>CAWCNI010000001.1:0-138840 GCA_963796915.1 Vicinamibacteria bacterium
CGTCACTCTATAATCGTGAGCACTTTCCATGGTTCTGGCCCCAGGAACGCGGCTCGGTCCGTACGAGATTGTTTCCGCCCTCGGCGCCGGCGGCATGGGTGAGGTGTGGAAGGCCCGGGACACGCGTCTCAATCGGCTGGTCGCCATCAAGGCCAGTCTCAGCCCGTTCAGCGAGCGCTTCGAACGTGAGGCGCAGGCCATCGCGGCGGTGAACCATCGTCATGTGTGTTCGCTGTACGACGTCGGCCCTGACTACCTCGTCATGGAGTACGTCGAGGGCGAGTGCCTGCACGGACCCGTGCCGCTCGTTCAGGCGCTCGAACTGGCCGGGCAGATCCTGGACGCGCTCGATGCCGCGCACGAAAAGGGCATCGTCCACCGCGACTTGAAGCCGGGCAACATCCTGGTCACCAGGAGCGGCGTGAAGGTTCTCGATTTCGGACTCGCGAGGATCACGCACGCTCCTCCCGTCGGTAGCTCCAGCCTCTGGAAACCCACGCCGTTTCTCTGACGGCGGAGGGCTCCATCGTGGGCACGCTGCCGTACATGTCGCCGGAGCAGGTCGAAGGCCATGACGCTGATGCGCGCAGCGACATCTTCGCCTTCGGCGTGGTGCTTTACGAGTTGATCGCCGGCACCCGACCTTTCGCGGGCACGACGCAGGCTAGCCTCGTGGCATCGATCCTCAAAGAAGATCCGCGACCTCTGTTCGAGATGCAGCCGCGAACGCCGCGCGGTGTCGCAGAAGTGGTGCGGACCTGCCTCGAGAAGGATCCTGAGAAACGCTGGCAGTCGGCGCGCGACGTGAGGCACGCACTGAGGTTGATCGCTGCGCAGCCCGAGCCGTCGGCTCCGTCGCGATCAGTTCGGATGTGGCAGGGGTTGGCCGGGTTGGCCGCGGTGACCGCTGCAATCGCGTTAGGCATCGGGTTTTGGAAGTTTCAGCCCACGGCGCCTGGCTCGCCGGGCCGATTCGAGGCGCCCATGCCGGACAATCTGACATTGTCCGACGACGTCTCGGTATCTCCGGACGGCCGCAAGCTGGTGTTCGTGGGCTCTCAAGGCGGGCTTATGGTTGCGCGATCTCGGTGCACTCGACTGGCGGCGCCTGGCAGGTACGGAGGGTGCCACGACCCCTTTCTGGTCCCCCGACAGCCGGTACGTGGGCTTCATCGTCGACGACACGCTCAGGAAAATTGACACAAGCGGCGGTCCGCCGGAAACGGTGGCGAGTCTTCCCACCGCCGCGCCTCGATCAGGCGCCTGGAATCGTCAGGGAGACATCGTGTTGGGGAGTTGGGGCGGCGGATCGGGTGGTCCGATGTGGCGAGTATCCGCGGCAGGGGGCGCGGTGACGCCGGTGACCCAGGTCGACATATCCAGGGGAGAGTTCGTTCACACGTGGCCCACGTTTCTCCCAGACGGCAAACACTTTCTGTACTTCCGCTCCGGACCGGCGGACATAGAGGGCATGTACGCGGGGTCTCTCGACGTCGACGCCGGACACCAGTCGCATCAGCGGATACTGGCCACCGGTGTGCCGGCGGTCTTCGCGAACGGCCACCTGTTCTTTCCGCGCGCCGGCACGCTGATGGCGCAACCATTCGACGCCCGCCGCATGGAGCTTCACGAATCGCCGGTGCCCGTGGCCCAGGACGTCGAGATCACGTGGTACTTCACCGGAGTGTTTTCGGTGTCCGACGAAGGTGTTTTCGTCTACCGGACCGCATCGGCGCCTGGTACGTTCCAGCTCACCTGGGTTGACCGGCAGGGAAAGGCCGTCGGCACGCTCGGGCCGCCAGGGCCGGACGGGCGGGTTGTGCTGTCGCCGGACGGCGCGGGCGCCGTGGCGAAAGACGCTCCGTACAACGTGCCGGGCGACCTCTGGATGCTCGACCTTGCCAGGGGCGGGCGCACGCGTTTTACATTCAACAAGGACGTGTACTCGCCCGCTGTGTGGTCTCCAGACGGCGCCCGCATTGCCTACTCGGCCGGCCGTCTCGGCGACACGATTTACGAGAAAGCCGCGTCCGGAGTCGGCGACGCGCAGGTGCTCTTGAAGGAGCCGGGGGTGAGGCATTTTCCGACCAGCTGGTCGCGCGACGGTCGGTTCCTGCTGTATCACACCGAGAACGCGACGAACACGGGATATGACCTGTGGGCACTGTCGCTGAGCGACCGCAAGCCACATCTGTTGCTCGGCGAGGCCTTCAATGAGTGGGCTGGCGTCTTTTCTCCTGACATGCGTTGGGTTGCCTACGTATCGCTCGAGACTGGCGCCGCTGAGGTCTTCGTCCGCCCGTTCCGAGTGGCCGAACAGACCGGCCAGCCGTCATTCGGCGAGGGCAAGTGGCAGGTCTCGAAGGACCACGGCAATTGGCCACAGTGGCGCATCGACCGAGAGATCGTCTTCAACACGGCTCCAATTGGAACGGAGGTTTTTGTGGCGCCGGTGAACACAACCGGTGCCGCCTTCGAGAGTGGCATCCCGCAGCGGCTGCCCTTTGCTCCGAACACGGGCGTGACCGCTACTCCGCAGTCTGCTCTCGACGGCCAACGCTTCTTGATCGAAGTGCCACTCGATCAACGAGCGGCTCGAACGTCAATCAGCGTGGTGCTCAATTGGCCAGCGTTGTTGAAGCAGTAAAGGCGACGATAGCTCGCTCCGGGATCCAAACTCCCCGATTCGCATAGGTCGAGGATTTCGTGCCTGCCTCATCGGGGAAGAACTTCCGCGCGCACGTCACGGTAGGCGTGGCTCCGCAGGCGCTGGTCGACGGATTGAAGGCGAAGCCGTTTGAGAAGTTCACGGTCAGGCCGGCGGGCATCGCGATGTATCAACTGGGGAACTACGGTACGGCTCAAAAGCAGCTGTGGTCGTCGAACTGAGAGCGCAATCCCGACATCGGTGCAGAACGCGACGGGTTCGAGGCCAGAGTCACCCTGGAAATCCGCGACGAATCAGCGAGCAGGTCCCCGGCAGTTGCTATAGTTCGGCATGCTTACGCGGCTGACAACACTCGCCTTCGTCGTTGCGACCGCTGCGTACAGCGCCGGGCAATCGTCGGTGGCAGCGGTGACTCCGGCTGAAATACAGGCCAACGACAACCGCACACCAGGCGGCCGGATGCAGGGCGACGTGCTGCATCTGCAGCTCGCCATCGACCAAGCCGCGTGGCACCCGGAGCTCGGAGGACCTGAGCGTCGCGTACTCGCGTTTGCCGAGGAGGGGCATGCGCCGTCGAATCCGGGCCCACTGATTCGGGTGCGCGAGGGGACCACCGTCGCGGTGACGGTGACCAATCGCGCCGCCATCGCACTCACCATCGGCGGGTTGTGCGATCGCACGCAGCCTTGCGGCGCGGTCGCCGTAGCCCCGAGTGCGACTGCCACCGTCACGTTCCTCGCCCCCGCTCCAGGCACATACTTCTATTGGGCCACCGCAGGCGAACCCTTCGAGACGCGGACCGGGATCGACAGCCAATTGAACGGCGCGCTCGTCGTTGATCCGGCACAGGGTGCGGCCGCGGATCGGGTTTTCGTGATCAGCCATTACCGGTCGGAGGGGGCGACCGGGCTCGACTCGTATGTCATCAACGGCCGCTCGTGGCCGGACACGGAACGTCTTGAGTATCGCGTCGACGAATCGGTGCGCTGGCGGTGGGTGAATCCGTCAAGCAGTCAGCATCCGCTTCACCTTCATGGCCAGTACTTCCGGGTCGTGAAGGACGGCGACAATCACGTCGAGATCGATCGCCCCGCGACGACCCCCTCCTTCGTCGTCACCGAAAACCTGCAGATAGGCAGGACCCTCGTGATGGAGTGGGCTCCGCGCGAGGCCGGGCGCTGGTTGTTCCACTGTCACATCCTGTTCCATGTCATGCCGGACAACCGCCTGCCGCTGCCGCAGTGGTACTCGGAATACGGCGATTTGCCGCACGAACAGCACATGGCCGGACTCGTGCTCGGCATCACCGTGACGGGCCCGGCAGCCGCGACTGCGCCGCGAGCCGCACCGCGCCGCCTCACGCTGCGCGTGGCCGAACGGCCAGGCGTCTGGTCCAAGACCGATGGCCTCACGGCACCCGGTTTGGGATACGCACTGGGTGACGATCCCGCGACTGCGCCCGGTCCAGCGCTACTGCTCACGCGCGGCGAACCGGTCGAGATCACGGTCGTCAACCAGCTGAAGCACTCGACGAGCGTCCACTGGCACGGCATCGAACTCGAGAGCTATTACGACGGCGTGCCGCATTGGGATGGCGATGACCAGCGGCGCACGCCGTGGATAGAGCCGGCGCAACAGTTCGTGGCGAAGTTCACGCCGCCGCGCGCCGGAACGTTCATGTACCACACCCATTTCAATGACTTCGTTCAGTTGAGCAGCGGCTTGTACGGCATGTTGATAGTCACGGAGCCGGGCGCGCCGGTGGACCTCGCCACCGATCACGCGTTCATCGTCAGCCGCGGCGGAGTGAGCGACGAGAAGTCGCCGGTGCTCGTCAACGGCGCGGTCTCCGCCCCGCCGGTGATTTTGCGCCGAGGCGCCACGCATCGGTTACGGCTGGCAGGCATCACTCCGGTGCAGACGGTGCGCGTGCGTTTGATGAGCGGCTCGTCGGTCGCCATGTGGCGCCCGCTCGCCAAAGATGGTGCTGACCTTCCGGCGGCGGCGATCGACAGGATCGCTGAAGTTCAGTTGTCGCCGGGCGAGACTTACGATTTTGCGATCACTCCTGACCGGCCAGGTACGCTGCGGCTGGAAGTGGAGCTGAAAAGCCCGGAAGCGACCTTCAATGCCGTGGCGCCGCTGATCGTCCGGTGAGTCCGTCACGGCCTGTCAGGGATTCGATTGACATCGAGGGCGGCCAGCCTCGGACGTCGAATCAGGTTTCTCCGGAGGGCGAAATGCGTCTCAGCGTGGCGGTTCTCCCATCCGTGCTCACCGTTGTCGCGGCGCTGCCCGCTGCCGCCAGATTGTCCGCCCGTCGTGGAGACATTCTGGAGACGGTTCTGACGCGGCACCTCGAGACTGCCAAGCGTTGTCCGCAGGCGGCGCAGGGCTATTGGCGCAACGTCAGCGATACCGTCCGCGTCTCGCCGTCCGAGACAGCCACTGTTGTCGCGTGAGCGCGAAGGGTCTCGAGGAGGTCCGGATCCAGCTCCCCACTCTGGCTGTGGCTGAACGTCCAGTCATCCTCGGCGGACGCAGTGGCGACGAGGTTACTCTCCAGATGCGAGCCGCTCCGCGGTGTATACGCCTTTGGCGTTGGTGATCCACCACTGCGCATAACGAGCGCCAGGCACCAGCCATTTCTGGGGGTCCGCGCTGAAGACGACCACCGGCACGCCCGCCTGGGGACGGCCGAGCGTGTCCGCCACGGCAACCGTGACCGAACCTTGTTTCGCGTGTGACATGGTGATGGTGATCAGCTCGCTCCGGACTTCCGGGCTGACCACGAGCGGTTCGTCGGTGATGTCGCGGGCCCCCTGCAGAATCTGTCTGACGGAGTCCCCCTCTGAGCTCGACACCTGGAGCCAGTACCGGCCCACGGCGGCATCCTGAATTTCGAAGCCGTCGCTCGTGGGCCTGCAGCCGCTGAGGCTTTCGAATCCTCCGACGAGCTCCAACATGCACAGCGCCCCTGGTCCCTCGGAGGTCGGGAAATGCGATCGCGCAGCCACGGGCGTTCCGTCGTCTCTTACAAACCGGCCGCGAAGCGTGACGACGGTTTGCTGCAGCACCACCCCCTCGATATCTGTGCCGGCCATGTCGACGGCGCGCCTCTCCAACGCGATGACCGTCACGAGGACTCGACGCCTCGACAACGAATCGGCCAGGCATGACGTTGTCGAGGTGGAATCGTCCTGATGCGTCCGTCGTCGATCCGCGATGCATCGTGAAGTTGAGCGCCTCGTCGAGGTTCTGCTGCGCGCCACGAAGGTTGATCGACACGCCCACCGCGGGTGAGCCATCCGCGAGGAGCACGACCCCCGAAAGCGACGCCGGATGTCCGTGGGCCAGCACGATCGTGACGTCCAGGTGCCGTTCGCCGGGCCCGAGCTCGATCACCGACGCTTGGGACACGTCGGTGGCGTTCGGCGCATAGGTGCGGATCGGGACATCGGTCACCGGGCCTGTCAGGCTCGTGTCGAGGGGAGCCTCGTCGGTGGGCATCGCCGACAGTACGTAGCGTCCTGGCGGCAGGCCGGTGACGCGGAATCGCCCCTCGTCGTCGGTGGTCGGCAGACCGCCGCCGTGCGTGAACGGTAGCAAGCGCCGCCGCCCACCGGAGAAGAAACGTTGCGCGGCTGTCACCAACGCGCGCCTGGACCGGCCGGCCGTCCGCGTCGAGCACCTGCCCGGCAATCACGCCGCCGCGCACCAGCCGCACGGTGATGTCGCCACGTCCGCCGGCCTCCAGGTCAACGGTCGTCCGTCCGCGTGCGCCAGGCCTCGGAGAGCCGTTGTCCGGGAGGTAGCCGTTCCGCGATGCGCTCAAGCGGTAGGACCCGGCCGGAAGACTCGTGAACTCGAAGGTCCCGTTCTCCGCGGTGATCTTAGCGGCCTTGGCAGGTCCGCCGATTTGAACCAGCACTCCAGGCACGGGTTCGTTCGTCACGAAATCGACGACACGCCCTGAGAGCGTCGCCGTGGAAGGTGCCGCCTGGCCAGGGCGTGGGGCTGACGGCGTCTGTGCGGGCAGGCTGACGCACAGCGCGAGGAAGCCGACCGCCGACCACAGTCCGGCCGAGCCGTGCTGAATGCGTCGTGCAGGTATGGGATTCGACCGACCCCCGCGGTTCCACGTGCTCCTTCGCCTCATCTTCATGGCTCTGATTCCACAACGCCGGCGGCAGCCCCACCGAACAGCCCCAGCGCGACTTCACGGATAAACCTGTCAGTTTCTACATCGCTTTCCTAGCGCACATGCCGACTAGCGACGAATTCGCGCCGTTCAGGCGATGAGGATAGAGTCTCCAAGGTGATGCCGCATTCCTCGGGGGAGCATCAGTGGCGCCCACACATGTGACGATCTTGCGCGTACTCGGCGGACTTGCTGCGGCCGTCTTGGTCCACACCGCCATCACCATCTTGTCCGAAGCTACCTACTTGCCGTTTGGATATCACCCGGAAGCGGTCACTCTCGTCAGTTGCGTGTTTGCTGCAGGTGTCGGGTTCGTTCCTATCGCAATCGCGTGCCCACCAAGAAGAGCGCTTTCGGCAGTGGCGTGTTTTCCGTTGCTGTGTCTCGCCCTTTACTTGTGGACTTTCGTAGTTATTCTTGCGGTGTTCGGTGTGTAGACCCCATCCAGCCGACACTGAGGACTTCACTGATCAGTGATGTCGGGAACACCGCAGACAAGATCAGCGCGGTGCTGGTCGATCTGTCGGGCACATTTCAGACGACAACCGGACATCGGCCGCGGTGGCGCCAAAGTTGACAGTTGTCGAGACGACAATCAGGGATTCGAACTCGGAGCGGATTGGTAACCACCGCCTTCGTCGAGGACGCAATCACCGATACGAGTGCTTCAGCACGGCTTCCGGCAACCGCGCGCCTTTCACCTCGATCTTCGCGGCGGCGTCCGCCATCTCACTGAGGTCGTCGGACGTGAGCTCGACGTCGGCCGCACCGAGGTTCTCCTCGAGGCGGTACAGCTTCGTCGTCCCCGGGATGGGCACGATGAAGGGCTTCTGCGCCAGGAGCCAGGCCAGCGCGATCTGGGCCGCCGTCGCGTGCTTCTGATCCGCGATCCGCTTCACGAGGGTCACCATCGCGACGTTGGCTTCTCGCGCCTCCGGTGTGAATCGAGGAGCGTTGGTGCGAAAGTCCTTGGCATCGAACGTCGTCGTCGCGTCGATCGCCCCGGTCAGAAAGCCCGCGCCGAGCGGTGCCCATGGCACAAAGCCGATGCCGAGTTCCTCGCAGGTCGCGAGCACGCCGTTGTGTTCCACGTCGCGCGTCCAAAGCGAATACTCGCTCTGGACGGCCGCCACTGGCTGCACCGCGTGGGCCCGACGGATTGTCTCCGGCGCCGCCTCCGACAGGCCGAAGTGCTTCACCTTCCCCGACGCGATCAGGTCCCTGACCGTCCCTGCCACGTCCTCGATCGGCACGGCGGGATCGACACGGTGCTGGTACAGCAGATCGATAGCCTGGACCTGCAGGCGCGTCAACATCGTGTCCACGACGTGACGGATGTGATCCGGACGGCTGTTCAGGCCCCCGCGACGCGTCGCCGTCCGCTCGTCGATGTCCCAGCCGAACTTCGTGGCGATCGACACCTGGTCGCGCACCGGCGCGAGCGCCGCGCCGACCAGCGTCTCGTTGGTGAACGGGCCGTAGACCTCCGCGGTGTCGAAGTGGGTGACGCCGCGCTCGACTGCGGCGCGGAGAATGCGGACGCCCTCCTGGCGATCCGTCGCGGGACCGTAGACGGCCTCGAGTCCCATGCACCCGTAGCCGAGGGCCGACACGTCGAGACCGTTCTTGCCCAATGTGCGCTGCTGCATGGTCGTGGTGTCCTTCGCTGGCTATCGGGCGAGTTCGTCCGGCGCGAGACCGTCGTGGCGGAGTTTGGCGACATCTCTTGTCGGCGCGCTTCCAAACAGGCGGGCGTACTCGCGGCTGAACTGCGACGCACTGAGATAGCCCACCTGGTGTCCCGCACTGCCGGCGTCCAGCATGTGCGACAGCATCAGGCGTCGTGCCTCCTGGAGGCGAAGCATCTTCTGGTACTGCAGCGGCGTCATCGTCGTGACCGCCTTGAAGTGTTGGTGGAACGACGACACGCTCATGTGGACCAGGCCGGCCAGGTGTTCGAGCGTGATTGGCTGCGCGAAGTGCTCACGCACCCACGACACCGCCTTGGCCACGCGCTGCACGGCGGAATCCTGCTGGCCGATCTGGGCGACACGCGGGCCGACCGGACTGAGCAGGAGGCGAACGAGAATCTCGTCGACGACCAGCGGGGAGAGGAACTCCGCCTCCGCGGGCTGCGACATCGACTCGACGAGGCGCGCGGCCGCGTCCACGATCGGCGTGCTGGCCGGGCCCACGATCACCCCCGGCTGCTGTCCGGGCTCGGGACGCCGTGTGGGAAGACCTTCAATGCGAGTTCAGCGATCCTCAACGGGTCGAGCTTGAGCACGAGCACGAGAAAGGGTTCGCGCTGGCTGGCCTGGGTGACCTGGCCGGCGATCGGCAAGTCGACGGCGTACACGACCAGTCGCGACGCGTCGTAGGAAAAGACCTCCCGCCCAGCATCACCGTCTTGGCGCCTTGCGCCACGATGCACAGCGCGGGCAGCACCGTCGCTCGTTCCAGTCCACGGGTCGGCCTGGATCGTCGGACGACGTAGAGACCAGGTACGCGGAGTTCGAACCTGCCGTCGTACGGCGCATGCGCGGCTAGCAGCGTCGCCAACCGGCTCAGGCTCTGCGCGTGTGGTCACTTCCTCGCGCGGCGATCGGGCGGAGCGCGATGAGGGATGAGCCAGCCGCAGGCTCGCTCGGCTCGACTTGCTGCGGCCACCGCTCGTCGTTTCGGTCGGTGCTGGCTGCTTCATACCCGCTCCTGCCAAGAGTGTAGCCGTCGCCATTGAGTGGTCTTGGCACGATCTTCCGAAAACCTGTCGCGTTCTTCCGAGTTGCACTACCTGAGCTGCGGGCCGGGCCGGTCAGTTTCGGAAGATCAGGCAAGGTTTCGGAGAGAACAAGCAAGAGGACGTCAGCGGGCCCGCCTAGACTCACTTTTATGCTGATCAGGCTTCTGTTGTGCTCACTGGTGGCCCTTGGCGTGAGCACTGACGCGCACTTGCAGACGGCCCCGCTGGTGCGGGTGGACAGCGGCGAACTGCAAGGAGTGGTCGACGACGGCGTCGCGACCTTCAAAGGCATCCCGTTCGCGGCGCCTCCCGTTGGCGAGCTGCGGTGGCGGCCGCCCCAGCCGGCAGCGCGGTGGACGGGCGTGCGCCAGGCCGCCGAGTTTGGGGCGGACTGCATGCAGGGACGGTTCGGCCCGCCCCCGGCCGCGGGTGCACCCGCGCCGAAGCCTCCGTCCGAGGATTGCCTGACCCTGAACATCTGGCGCCCCGCGAGTGCGACGCCAGGGGCGAAGCTGCCGGTGATGGTCTGGATCTATGGGGGCGGGTTCGTGGGCGGCTCCGCCGCGATGCCCGTCACCGCGGGGACCCAGTTCGCCAAGCAGGGCGTCGTTCTCGTCAGCGTCAACTACCGCGTGGGCCGCTTCGGCTTCTTCGCGTTTCCCGGGCTGAGCCGTGAGCGGCCCGAAGAGCCTAAGGGCAACTACGCCTACATGGACCAGATCGCGGCCCTGCAGTGGCTGAAGCGGAACATCTCCGCGTTTGGTGGCGATCCGGGGAACGTCACGATCTTCGGGTTCTCAGCGGGCGGCGTCTCGGTGCACAGCCTACTGGTGTCGCCGCTGGCTCGTGGCCTGTTCCACAAGGCGATCGCCGAGTCCGGCGGCTCCCGGGATAGCGTGCTCACCGCCCGGCCGCTGCGCGAGGACGGCGTCGATCCGAACTATCCGGTGTCGGCGGAAACGATTGGGATCACCTTCGCGCGCTCGATGGGCATCGAAGGCTCGGACCAGGCCGCGTTGGACAAGTTGCGCGCGCTCAGCGCCGACCAGGTCTTGCGGGGCGTGCCGGCGGGGGCGAACACGCCGTCCATCGAGACGACGCCGATCCTCGACGGCAAGCTGATCACGGAGACGGCCGAGACCGCCTACAAGGCCCGCCACCAGCCGCGTGTGCCCTTCGTGGCCGGCAGCAACAACGCCGACACGGCAGGAAACCGGATCAAGGCGATCACCAAGGAGCAGTTCTTCGCTCGCTACGGGCAGTGGAGCGCACAGGCGAAGGCCGCCTACGACCCCGACGGAACCGCGGACCTGGCGGCGATGATCGCGAGGGCGAACGACGACTTCGGGCAGGCCGAGCCGGCGCGCTTTGCCGCGAGTGCCTTCGCGGCCACCGGATCGCCCGCGTATCGCTACAGGTTCTCCTACGTACAGGCGTCGATGCGGGAACGCATGCCGGGAACGCCGCACGGCGGCGAGATCGCCTTTGTGTTCGACACGCTGGCGGCGGGCTGGGGCGGCCCGCCCACGCCTCAGGATCAAGCCGTCGCCCGGATGGCGCAGAGCTACTGGGTCAACTTCGCGAAGACGGGCGATCCGAATGGTGCGGGCCTCCCGAACTGGCCGCGTCACGACCCCGGCAAGGATCTCATCTTCGAGTTCCGGCCTGATGGCTCGGCCGGGGCGGGCCCCGATGCCCGGAAGGCGCGTCTCGACGTGACGCAATTGGCCACCGACTCGGGGAAGCGATCCGACCAGTGAGACCGGAATCGCGCGGACCGGACCAGCGAGGAGATGAGACGTGGGACGTCAGCAATTCTTGACTTCGTGCCGATCGGTCGTCTTCGGCGTGACGGTGGCAGGTGTGCTCGGCACGGCCATCGGTGCCGACGCGCAGGCACTCAAAGATCTTCGGACGCCTGACACGCCGCTGGTGCTGAAGGCACAGGGCAGCTTCTTCGTCGGCGGCGAAAAGGTCGAGCAGACGCAAGGCGAGCTGGGCGACCTCGGGCCGGGTGGCCACATCACCGTCAACCAGATGTACGTCCGCTACATGGTGCCGCAGGGCGGCGACGGCAACGCGCCGGTCGTGATGGTGCATGGCGCGACGTTGACCGGCAAGTCCTGGGAGACGACGCCGGACGGGCGGATGGGCTGGGACGAATACTTCGTGCGCAAAGGCCACGCGGTGTACGTCCCGGATCAAGTGGGGCGCGGGCGGTCAGGCTTCAATCAGGCGGTCTTCAACGACGCGCGCGCAGGTTCGGTGCCCCCCGCCAATCTTCCCCGGTGGCTGCGATTCAGCGACGAGGGCGTCTGGGCCAACTTTCGCTTCGGCCTGGCGCCCGGCCAGCCGTTCCCCGACAGTCAGTTCCCTCTCGACGCGCTGGACGAGCTCGCGAAGCAGGGTGTGCCCGACGTCAGCTTCGGCGGCATCCCGACTCCCACGCCGACGATCAAGGCGCTGTCGGATCTCGCCGGAGAGTTGAACGGCGCCGTGTTGATGGGACACTCGCAATCCGGCTCCTTTCCGCTGGAAGCCGCCTTGCTCAATCCCGCACTGACGAAAGGGCTCGTGCTCGTCGAGCCGGGCCGCTGCCCGCAGTACACGCCCGATCAGATCAGCAGCTTGGCAAGGGTGCCGATCCTGGTCGTGTTCGGCGATCACCGGAACAACCCGACAGGCCTTCCGACCCTGCCCACGTGGCAGGACCGCTTCGAGGCGTGTCAGGCCCTGATCGGCCGGCTCAAGGCCGCGGGCGGGCAGGCCGACATGCTCAGCCCCGCCGAGACCGGCATCCACGGCAACAGCCACATGATCATGCAGGACAGGAACAACCTGCAGATCGCGGATCTGATCCTGAAGTGGATTGACGAACGCGTCACGAAGCGAGGCGAGCACAAATGACCCGCGCCGCGACCGCCGTGGGCGCGCTCGTCGCGGTGCTGGCAGCCGGCCGTGAGCAACCGCCGACGGCAGCGGCTCGCGGCTGGCCTGCAACTGGAAGACTACGTCGCCATGCCGATCACCGGCGACCTCGCCGGGCAGAACACGCGCGCGCAGCTGGCCCGCGTCAACTTCCTGCGCGACGAGCCGGGCGGGCGGCGGTTCTTCGTCAACGACCTCAACGGCCCGCTCTACATCCTCGACAAGCAGACGAAGAAGCTCACGACCTATCTCGACCTCAACGGCGCCGGCGGACGGCCCGGCCTGTTCCCCGCGTTCACCTTCGAACGCAATTTCGCCACCGGCCTCATCAACTTCGTCTTCGATCCCGACTACGCCCGCAACGGCGTCTTCTACACCCTGCACATGGAGGACCCGACCACCGGCATGCTCGGCCCCGAAGGCCGGCGTCGTCGCAGGTCTCGACCTCGCCGGCTACACGACGACGCCGGCCGTGCCGACGACCACGGCCCCGGGCGCATCGATCGCGAGGTCGTGCTGATCGAGTGGACGGACCGGAATCCCCGCAACGCGACCTTCGAGGGCACGGCCCGCGAGCTGCTGCGCGTGCAAGAACCCCGACGCCCATCCACTGGGCGAGATGACGTTCAATCCCGTCGCCCGGCCCGGCGATCCCGAGTGGCGCGTCCTGTACATCGGGGCGGGCGACGCCGGCTCGGGCGAGCAGCGCGACATCCGGCGGCTGAACCCGCAGCGGCTCGACACCCTCGTGGGCAAGATCCTGCGCATCGTGCCCGACCTGCGCGAGCACACGGCCACCAGCACGGTCAGCGAGAACGGACGGTACCGCATCCCCAACGACAATCCCTTCGCGGCGGTCGAGGGCGCGCGCAAGGAGATCTGGGCGCTACGGGCTGCGCAACCCGCATCGGCTGATGTGGGACGTCGACCCGGCGCGGCCGTCCGCCGCACGCTGTTCGCCTTCAACATCGGCCTCGTCACGTGGGAGACGGTCGTCGTCATCAAGAAAGGCGCGAACTACGGCTATCCGCTCCGCGAAGGGACGCAGGTCATGTCCCAGCGAACGGCATGGGCGCGGTCCCCGCGGACGACATGATTCCCATCCAGATCTCCGACACGGTGACGCGCGGCACCATGAAGCCGACGTACCGGTGATCGAATACCCGCACCGCGGCCCTGGCGGCGACGCCATCGCCAACGGCTTCGTCTATCGCGGCAAGCAGGTTCCCGCGCTGCAAGGCAAGCTCGTGTTCGGCGACATCACGACCGGCCGCATCTGGTACGCCGAGCGGGCCGACGTGCTGGCGGCCGACGACGGCAACCCGACGACCGTCGCGCCCATCCACGAGATCGACGCGGGCCTCCGGCGCCTCGTGGACGACACGTACCGCAAGCGCGGCGGCAAGGGCGAGACGTTGCCCGGGTAGCGGCCGTCGCCGGCCGCGGCCGCGTGGACCTGCGCTTCGCCACCGACGACGCGGGCGAGCTCTACGTCCTCACCAAGAGGGACGGCATGATCCGCAAGGTCGTCGGCGCGAGGCTCACCGCGGCGACCGCGCCCGCGGCCAGCGTCCCGCTCCGGCGCGCCGGTCAGTGCGCCGCGACTCCGCCGGCGGCCGATCTCAGAATCCCGTGCCGCCCACGCCCGAGTCGATCGCCGCCGGCAAGAAGGCGTACGACGCCAACTGCGCCGCCTGCCACGGCAGCCGCGCAGGGCGCGGTCAAGGCCGGCACCACCCTCTCCATCATCGAGGAGCAGGGCGGCAAGCAGCCGCCGGACCTCACCGACGACGAGTGGGACCACGGCGCGACCGACGCCGACATCTTCACGGTCACGAACAAGGGCGTGCCCCCGACGATGATGGTGGGCTCGACGGGCGCATCCCCGACCAGGAGATCTGGAACCTCGTGAACTACGTCCGCTGCCTGGCGCCGAAGAAGTAGGCCTGCGTCGACGCGCGGAATATTGAGAGGCCAGCCATGATCCATATGTCGATGCGTCGGTTTGGATGCATCCTGAATAGATACATGTGGTGTGTCGGGATTACTCTTTCCGCGGGCTACTAGACGGCCTCCGCTCGTCAGGCTCCCGCCGCTTGGACTCGTTGGTACTGCCGGCCGGATTTCATGCTCGACGTGTTCGCCGAGAACGTCGGGAACGCACGGATGATGGCGCTCGGCCCGCACGGGACGGTATTCGTCGGGTCGCAGTACGCCGGCAAGGTCTACGCCGTCGTCGACAGCGACGGCGATCACAAGGCCGATCGTGTCGTGTCCATCGCCAGCGGCCTCAATCAACCCAATGGCGTCGCGATGCGGAACGGCGCGCTCTACGTGGCGACCGCGAGCCAGCTCCTGCGCTTCGACGACATCGAAGCGCACCTCGACGCGCCGCCCGCGCCGGTCGCGGTCCGCGACAATCTCCCCAATCCGGACCAGGGGCACTCGTGGAAGTCCATCGCGTTCGGCCCGGACGACCTGCTGTACATGTCGGTCGGGTTCGACGTGCAACATCTGCATGCCGGCGGCGATGACCGCTGCGATCGTGCGGATGAAGCCCGACGGATCCGGTCTCGAGGTGTTCGCCGAGGGCGTGCGCAACAGTGTGGGCTTCGCCTGGCACCCGGTGACCCACGAGATGTGGTTCACCGACAACGGCCGCGACATGCTGGGCGATGACGTGCCGAACGACGAGCTGAACGTCGCGCCGAAGGCGGGCCTCCATTTCGGCTTCCCGTACTGCCACCAGGGCGACGTGCCGGACCCGGAGTTCGGCGCACAACGCGCGTGTTCGACGACCGAGCCGCCCGTCCTGAAGCTCGGCGCGCACGTGGCGGCGATCGGGTTCACCTTCTACACCGGCAACATGTTTCCCGCCAGTTACAAGAACGCGGCGATCATCGCCCAACACGGATCGTGGAACCGATCGACGCCGAGCGGCTATCGCGTCATGGTGGCGCGCACCGACGGACGCCGCGTGACGGGCTACGAGCCGCTCGTGGAAGGCTTTCTTCCCGGCATGAAATCCGTACGCCCGGCGGGCGCGGGACGAGGCAAGCCGCCACCGGCCGCCCGGCCGACGTGCTGCAGATGCCCGACGGCTCAATCCTGATCAGCGACGATCGCGGCAATCGCCTGATTCGCGTCAGCTACCGCAGTAGTCGCCACGCCGAAATGGCGGCTCGGACCACCTTCAACAATCATCTCCATGCACCGTCATGCGCCGTCCTTCTGCTCTCGTTGCGCGTCGTTACGTCGCGTCGTTCGGCAGCTCGGTCGAAGGCGCAGACGCCGCACCGAGATCACGATCAACGACACCGGCGTTCAGGCGGAGAACCTGACGTCGAGTCAGGACGGCACGGTGTACTTCGGCAGCACAGCGAAAGGCACGATCTATCGTGCCGCACCGGGCGCCTCACAGGCCGAACCCTGGATTCAGGCGTCGGCCGCCGGCCTCACGCAATGTGCTCGGCGTGCTCGCGGACGACAAGACCAACACGTTGTGGGTCTGCCAGAACGCCACCGGCGGCCGCGGCGGCGCGCCCGCGGTGGGACAGACGGCACTGCGCGTCCTTCGACTTGAAGAGCGGCGCCGCCAAGGGCACTTATCCTTTCCTCGCAACGGCGGCGTCTGCAACGACATCGCGCTGTCCGCAGACGGAACGGTCTACGCCACTGAGTCGTTCGCCAACCGCGTGCATCGGCTTCGGCCCGGCGCAGCCGCGCTCGACGTATGGATCGACCGATCCGCAGCTCGCCGCCATCGACGGCATCGCGCTCCTCGCCGATGGCGCGCGTCTACGTGAACACACTTCATGAGCGGCCAGCTCTTTCGGATACCCGTCAACCCAGACGGCACCGCCGGGACGATGGTCCGGATCGAAACGTCGATGCCGCTGAATCGGCCGGATGGCCTGCGCACGGTGGGTCCTCAGACGCTGATCCAGGCGGAAGCACAGGGACGCGTGACCGAGCTGACAGTCAAGGGCAACCGCGCAGAGGTGCGGGTGCTGCAGGAGGGACTGACAGCCGCCTCCGGAGTCACCGTCGTTGGCGACACGGCCTTTGTCCTTGTCGAGCGGGCCAAAGCCGTAGCGGTGCCATATCGCCAGTAGGAGCTGCACGCGCGAGGCCAATCGCGCTTCACCGGTCGCCGGCGTCGCCGAAGTGACGCTTCGCGAATGCTCGGCCGGAGCCCGTCTTCAAGTAGCGTTCGAATCGTCCCGCGGTCCTCGCATCTGCGAACTCGAGAGATACGACGACGCGCCACGGACGGTTGGCAACGGTAACTCCGGACGGACCGGTGTTGTGCCAGAGCAGTCGCCGGTCGACGTCGGAGGTCAGGCCGACGTAGTGCCGATTCGGATCGACGTCGCTGCGAAAGATGTAGACGAAGCGCTTCTGGTCCTTGCCCAGAGCGAAGGCAGGAAGCGCGCCAGCACGACCGCGACGACCAATCTACGACTACGACCATCAATCGCTCGTGGTGCGGAATTTCTGCGATTCGGGGAGCGCGGGAGTTGTTGCGGAAAGTGCGGGCTCCGCCTTCGTTCACGCTCCGGGGACCGGGAGTCTAAACGGGCAGCTCTTGCAACACATCAAAGAGTTCGAACTGCAGGAATGGAGGTCCGCCTTCGCTCACGCTCCGCGTGAGCTTCGAGGGCCAAGCGTCTAAACAGGCAGCTCTTGCAACACATCAGGGCGTTCGAAGTGCAGGAACGGACGTCCGCCTTCGCTCACGCTCCGCGTGCGCTTCGAGGGCCAAGCGTCTAAACAGGCTGCTCTTGCAACACATCAAGGAGGTCGAACTGCAGGAATGGAGGTCCGCCTTCGCTCACGCTCCGCGTGAGCTTCGGCGAGACAGACTTCGCCTGATGGAGTCGCTGCGGACATGGCCGGCAAAGCCGGCCTAGACGAAGCTCGCGCGTAGCGCGAGCGAAGTCTGGCTGGGTGTTAGGGACGGAATTCGCAACTACCTGATCACCGCGGCGTGATCGGAAAGCGTCATAACCGACGCCGCGACAAACGGTTGCCGGCGAGGTCGCTCGACGTCTGTCCGAAAAATGTATACAAGTTTCGGACAGGATCTCAGGCGACAAACGCTCTCGCTCGGCCATTGGCTCGCGTGCGCGGCTTCACGACGATCTCCACGTCGCTGCCGAGCGCCACGAGGAACCGTACGAGGCGGTCGAGTGAAAACCCGGCGAGTGAGCCCGGCACCAACGCTGAGACCTTCGGCTAGCTAAGCTAGGCGCTGTCCGAGAAATGGATACAACTATCGGACAACCGTTCGGACGTAGTCCTGGCGGTTGGGCTGAACGCCGACGACGCGAGCTTCGGCCTGCGATGAAGGCCGATCCACCTGACCGGGAGGCGTCGCTCAACCACGGTTCCCAAGCGATCGTCTATGTTCCGCGAACAGTGGGCTCTCTTGGGTCGTTCGTTGCAGAAACACGCGTAGCTGATTTCCTGCCGAAGAGCTTCGCGAGTGCGAGCGCCGAGCGGATACAAAAACGGCCAGTGCAGGCCCGTCTGAATTCGCCCGTTCGAGTATCGATCCGGTACATCATCAGTCAGTACGTGACCACGGCCACAGTTACCCCAACCAGGGAAACACCGTGGCGATCCAGGAGGTTCCGATGTCCGACCCCCCCGAGCACGAAGCCCATCGCCGGCCGCACACCTCGCCGATGGCGGATCCGTTCATGGAGTTCGATCTCCCGGCTGAAATCCATCGTCTCAAGGCGGAGGCGACGTGGAGCACCGGTCAGAATGCCAGAACGCTGGTCAAGTACCAAGACTTCCGTGTTGTCCTAATTGCACTTGGGGCGGAGGCGCGTATGCCGGAACACAAGGCCGAAGGTCGTATCACGATCCATGTGCTGTCCGGTCACGTTCGAGTGAAGGCCTCGGGCCGGACGTTCAGCCTTCGCCCAGGAGGAGTATTGGCGCTTGATCACGGCGTTGCTCATGACGTCCATGCACTCGAAGAGAGCGCGCTACTCCTCACGATTGCCTGGCCCGGGACGAAATAGACACGTGTCGCCGTTTCTAGTGATATCGCGACGTTGTTGTGCACATACCCATCAACGTCGACTCAGGAGAGGAGCAGAGTGAGCAGCAAGCAGCATGATGATTGGAATCCGCAGGACGCATCGATCCAGCAGGACCAACGCCACGCGTACGACGAGATGCGAGAGCGATGTCCGGTAGCACACAGCGAATTCATGGGTTGGTCGTTGTTCCGCCATGAGGACATCGCCACCGTGCTGTCCGATCCGGAAACGTACAGCAATGCATCGAGGTTTTTGGCTATCCCGAACGGAATGGATCCCCCGGTTCACGGCCAGTACCGCGACGCGCTCGCTGCCTACTTCGGTCAGGCTCAGATGGACCAGCTCGAGCCACGCGCCCGCGCCATCGCAGTGAACCTTCTCGAGCCAGTGCTCTCCGCCGGACAGATAGAGTTCGTCGACGGGTTCGCGACGCCATTCGTGTTGAAGACACTGTGCGCCTGGCTCGGCTGGCCCGAGCGGCAGTGGGAATGCCTCGGCGGGTGGGTGCACGGCAGCCAGCAGGCGGCCTTCGGCAAGGATCACGCAGCAAGCGCAGCCCTGGCCAGTCTCCTCTCGGAGCACGCCAACGCAAACCTGAGCCTGCATCGTGCGGCCACAAGAGATGTAGTCGACGCCACCGACGCGCTGTTGAGGACCGAAGTAAATGGCAAGCGATTCGACGACGATGAGATCGTGAGCATCCTGCGGAACTGGACAGCCGGACAGGGCACCGTCGCGGCCGGATTGGGCATTCTGGTCCTGCATCTAGCTCAGGAGCCTGCCTTGCAGGATCGGCTGCGGCACGATTTATCGCTCATTCCAGAGGCGATCGAGGAGATTCTGCGGGTGGACGATCCGCTCGTCGCCAACCGCCGCACGACGACGCGAGAGGTCGCGATTCAGGGCCGCACGATTTCGAAGGGAGAGACCCTGACGCTGATGTGGATCGCCGCCAATCGCGATCCGCGCGCGTTCGATGATCCGGACGCAGTCAGGATGGAGCGGAGCAAGGAGGCTGGACTCGTCTGGGGACAAGGCATTCATCTCTGCCTGGGAGCGCCATTGGCCAGGCTTGAGATGCGGGTGGCGCTCGAGGAATTGCTCTCGCGGACGAAACACGTGGAGATCATCGGCGCTCCTCCGCGCCGCACGTTCTATCCAAGCAACGGCCCTGCCTCGCTCTCCCTGCAAGTCAGCTAGTGCGCCGGATCGAACGTGATGAAGGCCGGTCAGGCGGCCTCAGCCACCTCCGGTTGAGACAGGATCGGGAATCGCGCGAACCGCGAGCCACAGGTGATGGATCATCGCGACGAACAGGACAGCCCACGCCGCCAGGGCGGCGTACACGGTGACGTGCGGAATCACCGAGAGGAACTCCAGGCCTGTGGCCTGGACGAGCCTCACGGTGCAGACCGTGTACATGCCCAAGCGGAAACACCATGCCCCAATACTGAGGGTCGTACCGCAGGGGAAAACGCCGGACGACGTGCCGCCACACGCCGAGGATGAGCAGCAGCGGGATCCACCATGTCGCAGTGGCCCAGAAGAACAGCGTGAATCCGGCGATGAACGGCCGGAGCATCACCAGGAACGGCCAGAGTGTCCGCCTGGATGAGGAGCGACGCCCCTGCCAGCGTGGTGATGGCGACGGCGCCCATGTTGATCCAGTACGGCGGCGTCATCTGGTCCACCGTCAGCGCCACGAACGTGAAGCGGTAGAAGATCAGCGTGATGATCGTCAGGTAGAGCATGGCGCCCAGCAGGTACATGCACAGCGCGAAGAACAGCACGACCTCCCGCCCGCCCGCCATCCCCGGGGCGAGCAGGGTGCCGAGCACCGACACGGCCTGCGTCGCCACGATGCCGAGGAGCCACGCGCCGTTGATGCCCGTCTCGAGCGTCGGCTTCGACTCGCGAACGACCGTCGCCGTGAAGAACGCGTACATCACGATCACCCAGAGCACGATGCCGGCGACCCACAGCGCGTGGGCCGCGCTCGGTGCGGCCCGTCAGGATCGCGATCTCGCTGCCCAGCACGCACGTCCCGGCGACCACGGTGAAGAACCCCGGGCCGCGCGCGTGGCTATTCAGATCGTCGAGCACCCGCGGGAAATACACCAGGAGCCGGATCACGAACATCACCGTCAACACCACATAGGCGCAGACGTTGATGCCGAGTAGCGCCGACGCGATGCGCGGCATCTGCAGGACGTGGGCGGCAATCGAGACAATCCCCGTCGCCATGACGAGCGGCGAAATAGCCGGGGAAGAGGCCCGCGACCGCTCCAGCCAGCCTGCGTCCGATGGTGTCGGCCGGCGATCGCCGTCACTTTTCGAGGCCGGAACAGGTACCAGAGCAGCCCGGCGTTGAGGCCGAGGCACACGAGGCTGCCGACCGCGGCCGGCACGACCGTGGCGGTGTCGCCGCCGAGATAGGCGTTCATGGTGGCCGTCAGCAGCCACAACTGCAGGACGACGATCAACACCACGAAGGCGAGCATGGCGTTGACGATCGTCATCCGCTGGGCGCGGACCATGCGGAGCCGCCGGATCATGTCGTCGACTCCTCCACGCCCGTCGCATACACGGAACCATCACGCGATCTCCAGCGAAGATCCGCGGCAGCGCCCGCTGCGGCGGGCCCGCCACGGGCCGGCCCGTCTCAAGGTCGAACCAGCCGTTATGGCACGGGCAGTGAAGGCGCCCCTCGTCGACAGCGGGCACCACCGGGCACAACAGGTGCGTGCACTGCTGGTCGTAGGCGACGAAGCGTGGCCGCGCCGGTCCGCACGAGCAGGCGCGGCGTGCTGCCTTCCGGGTAGGTGAACGTCTTGGCGCCGCCGATCGGCAACTCGTCCACGCGGGCGATCGGCACGCCCGGCGAGAGCGAGCGCCGGCCGGCCTGAATGCGCTCTTCAGCACGATCCAGAACTGTCCGACGACCATCGCCGCACTGGTGAGCACCATGAACTTGACGAGTTCGCGACGCGACACGTACTCGTCTTGTGCCCAGTCGATGGGAAAGTCACGGCGCCACTTCGGCTGCTCGCCGATCGGGCGGCCGTCCGGAGGCGTGGTCCCGTGATCGAGATCTCGAGGACCATCCACGCCGCGTTGATTCTGAATCATGCGTCACCCCGATCCGGCGCCGGCTCGAAGACATCGTCCAGCATCTCGTGGCCAATCGTCGGCTCGTGCATCGCCGCCGTCACGTCCACGATCTCTACGGCGGACGTCGCGCGGGCACCATCATGTTGACCTTGGTCGTGATCGTCTGCATCGCCGAACTGGAACGTGTTGATCGGCTGTCGACGTGCGGCCGCAGCTGCTCGATCTGCTCGCGCGTGCCGAAGAACAGCGCCTGGCTCGGGCAGACCGATCGCGCACATCGGCTTCTTGCCCGACGCGACGTGCGGTCGTAGCACATGTCGCACTTCATCATCAGGCTCGATCTCGGTCTTCATCTTCGGGCACGCCGAACGGGCAGGCCAGCACGCAGTTGTTGCAGGCGATGCAGCGCGGCTTGCGCGCCGTCTGCACGACGCCGTCCTCGGTCCGCTTGATCGCGTCGGCCGGGCAGACCTCGGCGCAGGTCGGCGAGTCGCAGTGCATGCAGACGACCGGCACCGTCTGCGTCGAGCTGCGCGCGGTCGACGTATTCGAGGTGGATCATCGAGTGCCCCTTGTGCGTGTCGCACTCGCGTGCAGGCCTGCACGCAGGCCTGGCAGCCGATGCAGCGGTTGGGGTCGATGAAGAACTCGAGATGCGTCGGGAACTGGCCATGGGTTGGCTACCTGGCTACTGCTGCGGCTCGAGTGCATCGGCGTACTCCGGCGGCGCATCCGCCTTCCGCACGCGGCACCGCGCACACCTTGTATTCCGGGATCTTGCGAGATCGGATCCTGCGCGGCGATCGTCAGCTGGTTGACGCTCTTGCGGCCCGGCCCAGTGGTACGGAATGAAGACCGTGTCCGGCCGGATCGTCGTCACCACCTGCGCGCGCAAGCGTGACAGTCGCCGCGCGGCGTCTCGGCCGTCGCCCAGTCGCCGTCGGCGATGCCGAGCTTGCGCCGCCAGCCGCGGGTGCATCTCGATCCGCGGCTCCGGGTACTGATCGACCAGCGGGCCGATGCGGCGCGTCTGCGTGCCGGAGAGGAACTGGCTGACCACGCGGCCGGTCGTGAGGATGATCGGATACTCGTCGTCCACGTCCTCGGCCGGCGGCGCGTAGTCGGCGACGTTGAAGCGGGCCTTGCCGTCCGGGAAATAGAACGGCCCGGCGCCCTTCGCGACCGGGTTCCAGCGAGCCCGGCTCGAACAGCCGCGGCGTGCCCGGGATGGTCGATCGGCTCGCCGTCGGGATCGTCGCTCGGGCAGGGCCAGAAGACGCCGAAGTTGCTCCTCGATCTTCTCGTAGGTGATGCCGGAGTAGTCGGCGACGCCGCCCTTGGACGCGACGCGCAGCTCCTCGAAGATCTCGCGCGGGATTCTGAAGGTGAAGCCCGTGCGTCGCGGCCGAGCGCCGCGGCGATGTCCTGGATGATCGCCAGTCCTGCCGCGCCTCGCCGGGGCAGTCGACCGCCTTGTTGATCTTGATGACCCGGCCTTCGATCTGCGTCACCGTGCCTTCGTCCTCTTCCTGAAGCGAGCCCGGCAGGACGATGTCGGCGTGCCGGGCGCGTGTCGTTGAGGAAGAAGTCGATGGCGACGTAGAACTCCAGCTTCTCGAGGCATGCGCGCGACGAAGTTGTTGTCCGGCAGCGAGACCTTCGGGTTGAAGCAGATGCTACAGCAGGCCCTTGATCTCGCCGCGGTCGATCTTGCGGAACATCTCGTAGGCGTCGACGCCCGGCTGCGGCAGCTCCGTCGGCGTCGATGCCCCAGACGCCGGCGATGTAGCGCGCGGTGCTCGGGGTTGGCGATGTCGCGGCCGCCGGGAAGCTGGTCGCACTTCTGGCCGTGCTCGCGGCCGCCCTGGCCGTTGGCCTGGCCGGTGATCGTGCGCGTAGCCGCAGTTCGGCCGGCCGATGCGGCCGGAGGCGAGCACGATGTTGATCGCGCCCAGCACGTTCTGCACGCCGTGGTGTGATGCTCGATGCCGCGGGCGTGCAGCAGGAAGCTGGTCTTCGCCGTGCCCCACCATTCGGCGGCCTGCCGGATCGACTCGCTCGGCGATGCCGGTCACCTCGGCGGTCCGCTGCGGCGTCCACTCCTGGACGTACTCGGCGACCTGCGTCGAAGCCGACGGTGTGCTTCGTCGATGAACGTCGTGATCGAGCCAGTCGTTCTCGATCATCAGGTGCAGGACGCCGGTGAACAGCGCGGCGTCGCGGCCCGGCTTGACCGGCAGGAACAGGTCGCAGGTCCGCGCGATCGGCGTGATGCGCGGATCGACTGACGATGACCTTCGCGCCCGTGCTCGCGCGCCTGCCAGATGTAGTTGGTCGTGATCGGCGCGCACTCGGCGACGTTGGCGCCGCTGACCCAGATCACCTCGGCGCCGAGGATGTCGGCCCAGGGTTGGCGGCGCGGTCGATGCCGAACGCCTTCTTGTTGGCCGCCGCCGGCGCTGACCATGCACAGCCGGCCGTTGTAGTCGATGTACGGCGTCTTCAGGCAGACGCGGGCGAACTTGCCCATCAGGTAGGTCTTCTCGGTCGTCAGGCTCGCGCCGCTGAGCACGCGCGAAGGCGTCGTTGCCGTAGCGTCGACTGAATGCGCTCGATCTCGGCGGCGACCCGGCGCGATCGCCTGCGTCGTACGGCACGGCGCTGAAGCCCGCCGGGCGCCGACGGGTCGCGCTCGTAGCGCGGTGAGCAGCCGATCGGGATGCGAGCCTTGCAGGTAGCGCTTGACGCCCTTGGGGCAGAGCATGCCGCGGTTGAACGGGAACTCCTCCCACGGCTCGAAGCCGATGACCTCGTTGTCCTTGACCTTGAGCTGGATGCCGCACTGCTGGCCGCAGAAGCAGCAATGCGTCTTGACGAGCTGGTCGGGCTCGACGCCGCGTCGACAGCCGCGTCGCCCGTCATCGTAGGCGAGGTGCGGGCCGAACTCGGTCGATGATCTCGATCGAGCGGCGTCGATCGGTCGAGCGTGGCCGTCATGGTCAGCGTCCTCTGTGACTCACGGCGTCACGGATTGCGGCGTCGTCCGAGCCTCTGCCCGCGCGGATCGACGGGCTGTCGCGACGACTGTGCACGCTCGCCGCCCACAGCCGCGCCCTGCGCCAGGCCGAACAGCGCCCGCCGGCAGCGCGGACAGATCTACTGGTAGTGCCCGCCGTCGCCGCGGCATCTCGTAGCGAAAGCCCAGCTGCCGCTCGACCGTCGATCAGGTCCTCGACATGCATGCGCGAGCGAACGGCTGACCGCAGCGGCGGCAGTGCGCCTGTTCGCCGCGCCGCGCCGACGTCCTTGTAGAAGCCGACGCCGAGCTGCGCCGGCCGCTGGAAGATGTGGAAGAACTTGCCGAACGGCAGCCAGAGCAGCGTGACGATCACGGTGATCGGCGTGCAGGATCGCGAGGAAGTCGTAGGCGTAGCCCTTCATCCAGGTGTAGCTGGCCGTGAGCATCAGGCCGGTGACGCTGACGGCGAACAGCAGGATCAGCGGCAGGAAGTCCTCGCCGAACTGCTGGACCGCGGCCGCGCCGTGGTCGCGCATCCGCCGCCGCAACGCCAGCATCACGCCGGCGATCACCAGGAACGACGCCCAGACCAGGCCGTGGAAGATGACGAACGCCGATCACCGAGTCGATCGGGAAAGCCGGAAGGCCGGGAAGCCGAACGACGAACGCTGCGGTAGAGTCGAAGGTCGCCCGGCACGGTCTCGAAGTGGACCCAGCCCGAAGACCAGCGGAAACGTGATCGCCACCGCGAGCAGGCAGCCCCACATGATCAGCCAGTGCGTGAGGCCGCGCAGCCGGCCGCGCGCGGAAGATGAAGCGGTTGGCGAGCGAAGTCCGACGCCGACGCGGCGGACCCAGCATGCCGACGTTGCGCGCCGCCAGCCTGCGCGCGGAAGAACGCCTGCCAGCCGCGCCGCCAGTACATGCGCGTCGGCGGGCGCTGCAGCCACATCGCGTAGCGGTAGGTGATGCCGAACGTGGCGAACAGCGACGGCGAAGGTGTAGCCGACGAGGGCGGCGTCGAAATGGGCGAGGTTGCGCGAACCGACGAGGATGAGGACCGAGAGTACCAGCGTGGTGCCAACGCCCCAGCCGACCGGCCCGATTACCTGGCGAAGTCCGGATGTTTTCATCACCACCCTTCCCGATTGACAGTCAACCGGCCGAGAACTCTTCGACCCGACAGTATCACCCCAGGCTCGAGATATGGTGTTGCATCACGGCGGCAATACGCAGCGCGCGGGCCTTGGCGTTTTCGGCGCACGGGCCGCTGAAGAGGGCGTCGACGCTCGTGTGAAACAGGGCGAGCCACCGCCCAAACTCCCGTTCGCCCATCGGCACTCGGCTGGCGAGATCGCGATGGACGGCCAGTGGATTGCCCCGGAATCCGGCCACGCCGAACAGCACGCCCTCCCAGAAGTCGTACATCTTCGGCAGGTGTCGCACCCAGTCCGTGTGGGCGATGTCGTCGAAGATCGGCCCCAGGAGATCGTCGCCACGCACGCGCCCGTAGAAATCGTTGACGAGGCGCTCGATGTCGGCGCGAGAGGCTATATCGGTCGTCGCTGAGGCTGTCGTCTGTGACGTCATGATGCCGCCTTACGCATGTTTGTCTCGCGCCGAGCGCGGGTGCAGCGCCACCACTTGTGTGACCCACCGCGGCTCCGCCACCAAATCGGCCAGGGTGGCGCGGTCGAGCACGGCGAGGAACGCGTCAAACGCCTCCCTCAGCACCCCTTTCAGACCGCAGGCCGGCGACAGGGGACACGTGTTCGTGTCGCGGTTGAAGCACTCCACCAGCGCCATCGAGCCTTCGGTGCGCCGCACGACCTCGCCGATCCGGATGCGGTCCGGCTGCCGGGCGAGCGCAAACCCGCCGTCGCGCCCGCGGGTCGTGTCGAGATAGCCAAGATGCCGCAGCTCGTTGACAACTTTCACCACGTGATGACGTGACATGCCGAACGCCGTGGCGACGTCGCTCGTGAGGCAGCGCAACCCCGGGCGCACCGCCGCGTAGATCAGCACGCGGAGGGCGTAGTCGGTAAAGTAGGTAAGTTGCATGTAAAATGCAACTTTAGTCCACTCGCCGCGCGCTGACAAGACTCGGCGCGCAGGAAGGGATCCCCGATGTCTTCGAATCTCACTGCACTACCCGCCGGCGAGGCATGCGCTCTTGAGACGCTCATCGCGCCGACCCCTGGCGGCATCGCCAGCCGGATCCTCGCCAAGAAGGGGGGCGGCTCGGTCACGCTGTTTGCGTTCGACGCGGGCCAGGGGCTCACCGAGCACACCTCGCCGTTCGATGCCCTGGTCCTGGTGCTTGCCGGCACGCTCGGCGTGACCATCGCAGGGGCGCGGGTGGAGGCGACGCCCGGCACGATCGTCCGGCTCCCCGCCGGTGTGCCACATGCCGTCGAAGCTCGGCAGCCGGCGCGCATGTTGCTGGTGATGCTGCGAGACGGCGGCGCGGCGTGAGGGGCGGCGGCGAAGGCTCGACCTCCGAAGGCATCATCCGTCATCGCATTGATACCGCTGGTCTTAGCCTGACGACGAGCGTTTGAATGATTTCAGTGTTGCGAAAGACAGGCCATGAACTTAGAACTTGCAACACCTTGTCGCGGAGGGACTTGTGAACGAATTCCGGAATCTATCTTGATTGGCTGGGAGGCAGGGATTCGAACCCCGATAAGCAGAGTCAGAGTCTGCTGTCCTACCGTTGAACGACCTCCCAGTAGCGGCCGGAACGTGCGGGCAGGAACGATCAGTTTACCGAATCGGCCCCGAATCGGGCAAGTTGGGCCGGATAAGGCCCGCTAGCGCGGGTCTCGTCGTTCCGGCTCCTCGTTCTGGAACACCAGTTCCGCAAACTTCCGCTTGTCGCCCTTCACGCTGGCCCACAGCATCCAGGCGCCCAGCACCACGCTCGCGGCGCCGGCGCCGACGAGTCCGCGCAACGCGTACTTGATCCGGCGCGCCCACGCCTGGACCGCGGGGGTCGGCACCGGCACGACCCACGGATCCGCGAACGCGTCCGCGTTGCGCCCGGTACTCTTCGTGAACTCGCTGCGAAACCGTCCGAGCAGCGGCTCGAGCTGCGCGAGGGCGGCGTCCCGGCTCGGCGCCGACAGCAGCACCTGATACGTCCGCGATTGTGCATCGTGTGTGAGCAACGTCATCCGCGCCTCTTCGGGCGGTGACGAGAGCGCCCGCGCGAAGGCCGCCATCGGCTCGACGTCGGACGTGTCGAGCACGTGCACGTCACCGGTCGCCTGCATCCGGTCCGCGAAGAACCGCTCGGGATTCCGAATATTGGCGCAGGCGCCCGCGATCATCACGAACACGACGCCCAGGAAAATCCATCGCCGTCCCCAGGCCTGCTGCGGCGGCAGGAGTTCGACTGGCGCCATTTCGCCACGCCGGTCGCGACCATCCGACGCTGGCGAGCTCGTCATGCGTCACACGTTACGCGCATCCAGTACAATTGTCATCGTGCCAGTGCGCGTGCTGATTGTGGACGACGAACCGGCGATCGTCGACTCGCTGACATTGATCCTGCAACGCCACGGCTACGAAGTGACCGGCGTCACGACCTTTGACGAAGCGCGCCGCCTGCTTCGCGCGACGCCGCCGCCCGACCTGCTCCTGACAGACGTCCGGCTCGGGTCCTACAACGGCCTTCAGCTGGTGGTGCTGCGCAACGCGATGACTGCCGCCATCATCATGAGCGGCTACTGGGACACGACAATCGCCGACGAAGGCCGGCAGCACGGCGCGATTTATCTGCTGAAACCGGTGCCGCACGCGCAGTTGCTCGACACCATCGAACGCGCGCTGGCCGCCCGGCCGAGCCCTGGCGAGCCGACGCCGGGAACCGCTCCCGTCTGACTTCCGGCTACGCCCCTTCCGCGACGGCACCCGACCGCTCGGCCAGGTAGCGACTGAGCGCCTCGAGACGCGCGACGACGGCGTCATGGCCGACGAGCACGAGCGTCTCGAATAACCCGGGACTGACAGCACGGCCGGTGACGGCGATGCGCGTCGCATGAATCAGCGGCCCCGGCTTGATGCCGGCGCGTTCCGCCGTCGCCCGGAGCGCAGACTCTGTCGACGCCTGATCGAAGGGAGCAAGCGTGCGGTAAGCGTCGGCGAGCTCGCTGACGTGCGCGGCAAGGCCGGACGTGCCAAGGTGTTTCTCGACAGCCGCCTGATCGTAGGACTCGACGGGCGCCAGAAACGGCGCCGCCTGCGCCGCGAACTCGCCCAGATGCTTCGCGCGGGGGCGAAGCAGCGCGAGCACACGCCCGAACCAGGCGCGCCGCGCGCCGAGCAGCGCGTCAGACCATAGCCCCGCCTGTTCCAGCTCCGGCCGGATCCGCGCGATCAGCTCGTCGTCTGTCAACCGCGCCAGGTGCTGCGCGTTGAACCAGTCCAGCTTCTCGACGTTGAAGACAGCGTTGCCGCCGCTGATGCCGTCGAGCGCGAAGCGGGCGATCAGCTCGTCGAGTGAAAAGACTTCCTCGTCACTTCCGGGCGACCACCCGAGCAGCGCGAGGAAGTTGGCCATCGCTTCTGGCAGATATCCCTGCCGCGAATATTCCATGACCGAGGTCGCGCCGTGCCGCTTGCTCAGCCGCTTCTTGTCGGCACCCAGAATCAACGGCACGTGCGCAAAGGCCGGAATGGCGGCCCCAAGCGCCTGATACAACACGATCTGTTTCGGCGTGTTCGAGATGTGATCGTCGCCGCGGACGACGTGGGTGATGGCCATGTCGATGTCGTCGCAGACCACCGACAGCTGATAGGTGGGCTGGCCGTCCGAACGCACGATCACGAAATCTTCGACGGTGCCGTGGTCGATGCTGATCGGACCATGTACGAGGTCGTCAAACGTAGTCCTGCCCTCTGGGACGCGGACACGAATGGCGCGCGGCTGACGGGCGGCCTCGAGCTCGGCGACCTGCGCCGGCGGCAGCGCCAGGCACCGGCGATCGTAGATCCAGCCGTCGCCCCTGGCCTCGGCCTCGGCGCGGGCCGCCTGGAGCCGTTCCGGTGCGCAGTAGCAGTAGTACGCGTGGCCGCCGGCCACCAGGCGGCCGGCAGCGGCGCGGTGGATGTCGAGGCGCTGCGATTGAAAGTACGGGCCATGCGCGCCGCCGGCGTCCGGCCCCTCGTCCCACTCGAGGCCCAGCCAGCGCAGGCCGTCGAGGATCCCGGTCACCATCTCGTCGGACGAGCGCTCGGTGTCGGTGTCTTCGATGCGGAGGACGAAGGTGCCGCCGTGCCGCCGCGCAAACAGGTAGTTGAACAGCGCCGTCCGGGCGCCGCCGACGTGCAGGTAGCCGGTTGGAGAAGGTGCAAAGCGAACGCGAGGGGGCACGAGTCTGATTATAGGGAAAGAGGCGGCGTGCCGGCGTCATCGGCACCGCGGGTGACGACGCGGCCGGCCCGGAGCCTAATTGACAAGCCATTGTCATAATGACAGTATCTTGTCGATGGCCGATCTCACGCCAAAGGGCCGCGCCTTCCGCGACATCCTCAACCAGATCTTCCGTGTCAGGGGCCGGCTCCTGGAGTCGGCAGAACAGGTCGCCGGCCTCGCCGGCCTGACGACCGCGCGCTGGCAGGTGCTGGCCTCGGTCGAACGCACGCCGATGCCGGCGGCGCACGTCGCCCGTAGTCTCGGGCTCACGCGTCAGGCCGTTCAGCAGACTGTCGACGGCATGGAGCGCGACGAGCTGATCGTCTTTCTCGACAACCCCGGCCACAAACGTGCCCGGCTCATCGCACTCACCGCGAAGGCACGCAAGGCGCTCGACTACCTGCGGCCGAGGCAGGTCCAGTTTGCCAACCTGATGGGCTCGCCGCACACGCTCGACGCCCTGCACACCACGCTGGCGGTCCTGCAGGCCGCCCACGCAACCCTCGACGCGAGGAGCAGCTCGGAATGAAACTCAATCACCTCAACCTGACAGTGACGAACCCGATCGAGACCAGCGAGTTTCTGGCGAAGTACTTCGGCCTGCGCCCGCATGGCGGCAACGCAGGCATGCAGATGCTCTACGACGACAACGGCATGGTGCTGACCCTGATCAAGGCACGTGCGGACGACCGTCAGCCGGATCGGTCCGGTGGCAACGCCGACAGCGACAGCGGACAGGTGAAATATCCGAGCAGCTTTCACATCGGCTTCATTCAGCCCAGCCACGCGCGAGTCGACGAAATCAACCAGCAGCTGCGTGACGACGGGTTTGCGGTGCCGCCGGCGTCGACCCAGCACGGGTCCTGGACCTTCTATTTCGTCGCACCCGGCGGCTTCACGATCGAGGTTCTGGGGTGAGGAGCCGGTCGCTCGGGTATCATCGATTGTTGCCGTGCCGGACAAGCCGATCGATCTCACGCCACGGGGCCGTTTCCGGACGATCTACGACTGGCTGACAGGCGCCGGCGGAACGGCTGAGCAGAGCGCCGGCCCTTCTTCCGGCCCAGACCCCGCGACCCTGCCGACGCGGATCGGCCACTACGCCATCGATCGCAAGCTCGGGGAAGGCGGCATGGGCGTCGTCTATGCCGCCCGCGACGAGCGCCTCGAGCGGACCATCGCCGTGAAGACGATGGCGTCGCACGGCGCGGATCCGACGGCGCGGCAGCGCTTCTGGCGGGAGGCGCGAACGGCCGCCAGCATCAACCATCCGAACGTCTGCCAGATCTACGAGATCGGCGAAGACGGCAGCACGCTTTTCATCGCGATGGAGCTGCTCGAAGGCGAGTCGCTGGCCGATCGCCTGCGGCAGGGGCCATTGAGCGTCACGCAATCCCTGCCGATTGGCCTCGACATGCTCGCGGCCCTGACCGCCATGCACGCGCGAGGCCTGGTCCACCGCGACCTGAAGCCGTCGAATGTGTTCCTGACGCCGCATGGCGCGAAGGTGCTCGACTTCGGGCTCGCGCGCCTGGAGCCGGAAAACTCGCCGACCTACGAGGGCAATCTCACGCGGACGGGCATGCTGCTCGGCAGCCCGCGATACATGGCGCCCGAACAGGTCAGCGGCGGCACCGCCGACGTCCGATCCGATCTGTTCGCCGCCGGCGCCATCCTGTTCGAGATGCTGGCCGGCCGGCCCGCCTTCGGCGGACGTACCATCGCGGAGATCCTGCACGCGACGCTGCACGAGCAGCCGCCAGCCTTGACAGGATCCCCAGCGATCGCGGCCTTCGACCGCGTCATCCGCCGTGCGCTTGCCAAGCGCTCCTCTGACAGGCCGGCGTCGGCCGCCGAAATGGCGGAGGAGCTTCGCGGCATTCCCGGCGTCGGCGGCGACGACTCGCCCGCGCGGGCGCACGCGCTGACGCGCCTGGTGGTGCTGCCATTCCGCGTGCTGCGTCCGGACCCTGACATCGACTTTCTGACATTCAGCCTGGCGGACGCCATCGCGACCTCGCTCTCCGGCAACGCCTCGCTCATCGTCCGTTCGACCGCCGCGGCGGCCCGGTTTGCCGGAGATGCGCCAGACCTGAAGGCCCTGTCGGCGGATGCCGATGTCGACCGCGTGGTGATCGGCACGCTGCTGCGATCGGGCGACCAGGTCCGTGCGGCGACACAGCTCGTCGAAGCGCCTGGCGGCACGCTGATCGCGTCGCATACCGTGCAGTCGTCGCTCGGCGATTTGTTTCAGCTGCAGGACGACATCGCGCGGCGCGTGGCCGACGCGCTGGCATTGCCGTTGTCGGCAGCCGCTGCGCCGGCAAGCGGCGATCGCCCGCACGACCCCCGCGCCTACGAGCTCTACCTGCGCGCCAACGAGCTGTCGCGCAGGTACGACGGCCTGCCGCAGGCGCGAGAGCTCTACGAGGCCTGTCTCGAGCGCGATCCGCGGTTTGCCCCGGCCTGGGCGCGTCTGGGACGCTGCCACCGCGTCATCGGCAAGTACGTGGAGGTCTCGCCGGGCAGCGACCAGCGCGCCGAAGACGCCTATCGGCGCGCGCTGTCGATCAACCCGCACCTGTCGCTCGCGCACAAGTACTACGCGAACCTCGAGGCCGACATCGGCCAGGCGCCACGCGCCGTCAATCGCCTGCTCGGGGAAGCGGCACGGCACGGCAACGATCCGGAGCTGTTCGCCGGGCTGGTGCATGCCTGCCGGTATTGCGGGCTGTACCGAGGAATCGCTGGCGGCCTACGCCGAAGCGCGCCGGCTCGATCCGAACATCCCTGTCAGCGTCGAGCAGACCGTTCTGATGACCGGCGACGTCGAGCGTCTCCTGACCTTCGAGCCGCCGCAGGTCGTCGCCGGCGCTGACAACGGCATCAGGGTCGTCGGCCTGGGTCTGGCCGGCCGTCGTGACGAGGCGAAGCGGATGCTCGACGCGATGAAAGACGCCGTCCGTGTGCCCGTGTTCAAGGCGTGGACCGACTACCTGATGGCGTGGCTCGAGTACCGGCCCGCCGACATGGCGGTCACGATGGCGTCGCTCGAGGCGCTGAAGATTCAGGACGACCCCGAGGCGATCTTTCAGTTCGGGTGGCTGCTCTGCGACGTCAAGGAACATGAGCGCGGGCTCGAGTATCTTGAGCGCGCAGTCGCGCATGGCTACTCTCCGGCGGCAACGCTCGAGAGGGCATCGCAGTTCGACGCGCTGCGAGAGGTGCCCGCCTTCGTCGCGTTGCTGGCATCGGCGAAAGCGAGCAGCGCCCAGGCGCGCACAGCGTTTGCGGCGGCCGGCGGCGAACGCATCGTGGGGCTTGAAGCGGCGCGGGGATGAGGTCGCTGGCACGCGAGTCCGACGTGGCTGCGATCCGAGCGCGGCTTGGCCGCGTCGGTCCTGACAGCGCCCGCCGATGGGGCCGCATGTCGGCGCATCAGATGATCTGCCACGTCGCCGATGCGTTCCGGATGGCAACCGGGGAGTTGCCGGTCACCGATCTGTCCAGCCTGCTCGGCCGCACCGTCGTGAAGGGGATCGCGCTCTACGCGCCGATCCGGTGGCCGACCGGCCGCCTGCAGACAGTGCCGGAGCTCGATCGGGTGGCGAGCGGAGCGTGCTCCACAGACTTCGCCGCGGACGTCGCGGTCCTGCATGCCCAGCTGGATCGCATGGTCGCGAATCGGACGTGGCCGGTGCACCCATTCTTCGGCAGACTGTCGACCGCGCAATGGCTCCGATGGGGCTACCTTCACGTCGACCATCACCTGCGACAGTTCGGCGAATAGTGCAGCGGAGGTGAGACATGGCGCCGGACCTGAGCCGCCGCGGTCTTCTCACGAGTGTCGCGATTGGCGGCGCGGCCACCCTTCTGCGTCGGACGACGACTGCCGGCGCGGCGCAGCCGCTGTCGATTGCCGGCGCGGACGCTGAGCTGAGCGTGACGTTCGTGAGCGCGGCGACTGTCCGCGTGACGATTTCGCCGCTCGAGAACGGCGGCGCCATCGCTCGGCCGCGCGACGACGGAGCGCTCGTCGCCAGAACCTGGCCGGAACCAGCGCTCCGGACCACGAACCTCCGGTCCTCGTCGACGCTCCAGCAAGGCAACCTGTCCGTCGACCTCGGCGGCGATCCGCCGTCAGTGAGGGTCAGGGCAAAGGGCCGGGTCGTGCAAGACCTCCGGCTTGACGCCGGGAGCGGAGCGTTCTCGTTCATCCTCGGCGGACACCCGATTCTTGGCGGCGGCGAAGGCGGCCCGCAGTTCGATCGACGCGCTCAGGCCGACGCCATGCGCAGCGGACAGGATGGCTACCGCCTCCGCACGCACGGCGGACGCGTTCCCGTCCCCTGGCTGATCAGCACTGGCGGCTGGGCGATCTTCGTCAACACCCCGCACGGCGTCTTTGACCTGACCGGCGCCGAGGGGCGGTTCGAGGCCGGGGCTGACGCCCAACGCCTGCCGATCGATCTGTTCGTCGTGACGGCGACAGACCCCGCGGCGGTCATGGCGGAGTACGCGGCGCTCACCGGCAGTCCCGAGATGCCGCCACTCTGGGCGTTCGGCTATCAGCAATCGCATCGGACGCTCGCCAGCCGTGAGGAAGTGCTGGACGAGGCACGCACGTTTCGCGCGAAGAAGCTTCCCTGCGACGCGTTGATCTATCTCGGGACGGGCTTCTGCCCATCCGGCTGGAACACCAGAAACGGCGAGTTCGCGTTCAACCCGGCCGTCTTCCCCGATCCCGGCGCGATGTTCGCGCAGCTGCATGACGAGCATTTCAAGGTCGTCCTCCACGCCGTGCTCGAAGGCAAGACGCTCTCCGGGACTGTTGACGACCCATGCACGTCGCCGCCCTTGCCGAGCGGCACGATGCCAGGCGGCGACTGGCCGGACGACCGACAGGTGTCGTGCTACTGGCCGGCGCACAAGCCCGCGTTCGACCTCGGCGTGGACGGGTGGTGGCCGGACCAGGGCGACGGGCTCGACCCGTCGTCCCGGCTGGCGCGCATCCGGATGTATTGGGACGGCTGCCGCGAGTGGCGTCCCGATCAAAGGCCGTACGCGCTCCATCGAAACGGCCTTGCCGGCATGCAGCGCTACGCCGCGTTCCTCTGGTCGGGCGACGTCTACTCGACCTGGGAGACGCTGGCCACGCATGTGCCGATCGCCGTCAACACGGGGCTGTCGGGCATCCCGTTCTGGGGCACTGACATCGGCGGATTCGTGCCGACGCACGAATTCACGGGCGAGCTCTACGTCCGCTGGTTTCAGTTCGGGGCGTTCTGCCCGCTGTTCCGCGCGCACGGCCGCACCTGGAAGCTGCGGCTGCCGTGGGGGTGGAACACCGGCGAGCTCGGCCCGAATGAGATCGCCAGCTACAGGGACGGCGCGGCAAATCCGGATCCGAGTGAGCTGCACAACGCGGCGGTCGAGCCGATCTGCCGGAAATATCTGGAGCTCCGCTATCGCTTGCTGCCCTATCTCTACACCGCAGTGCGGCAGGCGCATCTGACCGGTCTTCCAATCGTGCGGGCGTTGTGGCTGCACTATCCGGACGACCCCGTCGCCGTCGCGCGTGGCGACGAGTATCTCTGGGGCCGCGACATCCTCGTCGCGCCGGTTGTCGAGAAAGCGGCAACGGCACGCCGCGTCTACCTGCCGCGCGGCGCCTGGTACGACTTCTGGACCGGGGAGCGCCTCGAGGGCGGGCGCGAGATCGTCCGGCCGGTCGATCTGGAGACGTTGCCGCTCTACGTCCGCGCAGGTGCTGTCGTGCCCCTTGGCCCGGTGAAGCAGCACGTCAACGAACAGGTGGACGAACCGCTCACGCTCACGATCTACCCGGGAGCTGACGGCGCATTCAGCCTGTACGACGACGACGGCATCAGCTTCGGGTATCAACGGGGCGAGTGGACCGGAATCGACGGGCGCTGGGACGACGCCCATCAGGTTCTGGGGCTGCGCGCGACGGACGGCTCACGCCCTATGACAGCGGCGCGGCGGTTGCTCGTCCGTGTCGTAGGCGAGGCCGCGACCCGGGAAGTCGCCTTTGCCGGTCCGGCGCTCGACCTTCGCTTCTGAGGGATAGTCCGCCTACTGCAACGCCTCATCGTGGCGCTCGATATACTGCGAGGTCATGAGCGACACCACGTGGTTGCAGTCGTACTCGGGCGTGCGCGCCACGCTCGGGCTACGACCGGAGGTCAGTGCCGACGGCGACGCGTTCGCGTTTCGCCATGCCTATTGCTACGCGCTGTCGCGACTGCAGGCGGATCCGGCCCCGCGCGTCCGACTGGTGCTGGCGCGGGATCCGCGTCCGACCAGCCCCGCGCTCGCCCGGGCACAGGCGGAAGGGCTCTCCAGCGCCTGCCGGCATCTGGGCGTCGCCCTCGACTTGATCGACCTCGGTGTGGCCTCGACGCCGCTCTGGCAGCACTCGGTGCGGCTGTTCGACGCCCAGGGCGGCGTCATGATTACCGCCAGCCACAACCCGATCGAGGACAACGGCTGGAAGTATGCGACCGGCGTGACCACAGTCGCGATGGATCCGGCCCCGCCGGGTGCGTTGCTGTCGGCGGCCGAGATGGCGAATCTGATTCGCGCCGCTGGCGCGTTCAGTCCTGTCGCCGTGCGCGAGCCCATGACGCTCTCGACCGACGGCGCCGCGCGTGAGCGTGCGCTGACCGAGTATGTCCGCTTCATCGCCGAGACCTACGGCGCTCACACCGGTGACGCCAAAGTGGTGCTCGATCCAAACGGCGGCGCTGCCTGCGACATTGCCGGCCGGGTGTTTCGCGCACTGGGCATCGAGCCCATCGTCGTCAACGACCGGGCCGGGGAACCCGCGCACGAGGTGGACGTGGAGCACGTGCAGGCGGACGGCACCCACGTCCTCGATGCGCTCGCGGATCGCGTCCGGCGCGAAGGCGCGCTGTTCGGGCTGGCGTTTGATTTCGACGCGGACCGCGGCAATCTCACCTATGTGGACGCCGCCGGCCACGCGCATATTCCCTCGCCCCAGGCGGCCGCCGCGATCAACACTGCCATCGCGCTGGCCGTGCATCGTCGCGCAGGCGACGCCCGGCCAGCGGCAGTCGTGGCGTCGGACGCGACGTCGTGCCGGGTCAAGCAGATTGCCGCGGCGTTTGGCGCGGACGTCGTGGAGGTCGAAACCGGCGAGATCAACGTGGTCTCAGCCATGCGGGATCTCGATGCGCGCGGCAAGCGAGCTGTCGTCGGCGTCGAAGGGGCCAGCGGCGGCACGATCTTCGCGGGCACGACGTGCCGTGACGGCGCGCTGGTCGGCGCGGGTGCACTGCTGGCGGCGGCCGACGAGGAACTTCGCGCTGTCATTGCAGCGACGCTGGCGCCGGGCCATGTGCTGTCGCCGGGGCTGTCGGGGCTGATCGACGTGCTGCCGCCGCAGCGGTCGTTGACGATGAAGCGTGGAGCGCCGCTCGACTGGTCGAACACTGTGGATCACCTGGATCGCGAGCTGCCGCGTGTGTTCGCCACGACGCTGTCGCGCGACTGGGCCAGGTTCGACATCAGCTACACGTACACCAGAGTACGCGGGGGCTGAGCGTCCGCTGTCATCGGGTTACGGCTGGAAGGCGCGCTTGTTCAGGCCGGGCGCCGAGGCGTTTCTGTGGATTCGAGGGTCGAAAACCGAAGCCGGCGTCGTCCGCATCGTCGGAGACGCCCCGGATGCCGCCGGCGCGCAAGCACTGCTCCGGCTCGGCGAACAATTGCTCGACAGCGTCAACTGACAGGAGGGCTCCATGGAAGACTCGCGCGAGACGAAGGTTGATCGTCGAACGTTTCTCAACACGGCGGGAGTCGTGGCCGGAACCGCGATTGCGTCCACGGCGCTGTCGTACGGCCGCATCCTGGGCGCGAACGATCGCATCGCGCTTGCCCACGTCGGCATCGGCAACCGGGGCACCGAGCTCCACACGATGGTGTCGCGGCTGAAGGCCAGCCACAACGTGGAAACTGTCGCGGTCTGCGACCTCTGGACCACCAACCGGGAACGGGCCGCCGCCAGTACCCAGCAGTACCTACGGGCGCGCGCCGCGCGCGTTTCAGCACTTCGAGGACGTCCTCTCGCTGAAGGACGTGGACGCGGTCCTCATTGCGACCCCGGAGCATTCGCACTCGCCGATCCTGAAGGCGACGGTGGAGGCCGGCAAGGACGCCTACTCGGAAAAGCCGATGGGCAATGTCCTGAGCGAGGTGAAAGCTGCGCGCGATGCCGTCAAGCAGCGCAAGGCGATCGTTCAGATCGGCACGCAGCACCGCAGCGAGCCGTACCAGCTGGCCGCGCGCGAAGTCGTCAAGAGCGGCGCTCTCGGCGACGTGAGCAAGTACGAGACCGTCTGGAACTACAACGGGCCGCGCTGGCGGGGACGTCCCCAGGTGAAGCAGATTCGCGAATCGGACACTGACTGGAAGAAGTGGTTGATGACCAAGCCGGATCGGCCGTTCGATCCGCAGCTGTATTTCGAGTTCCGCTTGTACCGGGAGTTCTCGAGCGGCATTCCTGATCAGTGGATGAGCCACGGCATCGATCTCGTTCACTTCTTCCTGGGTGATCAGCCGCCGCGGTCTGTCATGGCCCACGGCGGCGTCTTCGCCTGGCACGACGGCCGCGAGAATCCCGATACGTTCGAGGCCCTCGTCGAGTACCCGTCGTTCCTGGCCAGCTACTCCACCAGCTTCGGCAACGACTCGGACAGCTTTTCCAGAATCATGGGCAAGAAGGGGACGCTCGTGAACATCGGCGGCGAAGGCAGCCCGCGGTGGAAGCTGGTCGAGGAGCGCGGCAACCACGAAGACAATCCCAACGTCGAGCGCCCGGAGCGCTGGGTCACTCTGCCGGGCGATGACAAGCCCGGCCCGATCAACATCGGCGACGAGGACCTGTCGCACCTCTCGAACTGGTTCGAGTGCCTGCGCAGCCGCAACCCCAGGACCAACGCCACGGTGGACAACGGCTACCTGCACTCGGTGGCGTGCATCATGGCGGCGCAATCCTACTGGCAGGGCAAGCGCCTGTTCTACGACGCGCGCGCCGAGCAGATCGTCGAGAGCGCGCCGGCGGCGTCGTAGTGGCTGACGTTCAGCCAACCGATCCCGGCGTCGGGCGGCCTCGAGGCCGCCTACGCTGGTGGATTGGCGCGTTGCTGTTCCTGTCGACGGTGATCAACTACATCGATCGGCAGACCCTCAGCGTCCTCGGGCCGACGCTGAAGGCGCAATACAGCTGGAGCAATTCAGACTTCGCGCTGATCATCATCGCGTTTCGCGTGGCCTACACGCTGGGTCAAGGCGGCGCCGGACGTCTGCTCGACAAAGTCGGCACGCGTCTGGGCCTGACCGTGACCGTGGCGTTCTACTCGACGGCGGCCATGCTCACGTCGCTGGCAGGCGGGTTGCGCTCGTTCTGCTTCTTCCGGTTCCTGCTCGGGGCCGGCGAGTCTGGAAACTGGCCGGGCGCCACCAAGGCCGTCTCGGAGTGGTTCCCTCGGCGTGAGAGCGGCTGGGCGGTGGCGCTCTTCGACAGCGGTTCGTCGATCGGCGCGGCCATTGCGCCGCTGATGGTCGTCGGCTTGTTGCACGTCTTCGGCACGTGGCGCCCGGTGTTCCTGATCACCGGCACTCTGGGGTTCCTCTGGCTGCTGCTGTTCCGGTGGTCCTACTATCCGCCGGAGACGCATCCGCGAATCTCGGCGGCCGAACGCGCGTACATCCTCGCCGACCGCGAGGTCACGACAAGCGGCGCCGATCAAGCCGCCGCACCAAGCTTCAGGCGTCTGCTGCGGCTCCCCCAGACGTGGGGCATCGTGATCGGCAAGGCTCTGACCGATCCCGTCTGGTTCTTCATCGCCGACTGGTTCCCGATCTACCTCGCGTCACGGGGGTTCTCGCTCGAGAATGCCCTGCTGGCGTTCTGGGTGCCGTTCATCGCCGCCGACGCGGGAAACTTCATCGGCGGTGGCGTCTCGAGCTATCTCATTCGGCGCGGGTACCCGGTAGGCACAGCGCGCAAGGCGGTGATCGCCGCCGGCGGCCTCGGCATGTGCCTGCTGATGGCGAGCCTGCTCTTCACAACGCTCGTGCCGCTGACAGTCTGCTTTGCTTTCGCCACCTGCTCGTACGCGGCGCTGTCGACGATGCTGTTGAACCTGCCGGCGGATGTCTACCCGGCAGATTCTGTTGGTACTGTCGCGGGTCTCGGGGGCGCCGGTGCGGGTGTCGGCACGATTGCCGCGACGTACCTGACCGGCGTCATCGCCGATCGCTACTCCTTCGCGCCGATTCTGGTCGGGGCCAGCCTCATTCCGCTCGTCGCCGTTGCTGCCGTGTTTCTGCTGGTGCGCAACACGAAGGCGACGTCTCAAGGCCTGGTGCGGCCGATCTGAGCTAACGCGCGCGCGGGCCCTCCATCGGTCCCGTCGGGACGATCACTTCGAAGTCCGACCCCCTGACGCGCGACAGCGTCTCCAGGCCGGAAAAGCGACGATCGGGCGCGATCGAGATCAGCCAGTCGTGCCCGTTGTCGGCCACGAACATCCCGTACCGCTTCAGCGCATCGAGGATGGCCTTCGCGTGAGGCGGAAACCCCGACGTGTCGAAGCTCGCACGTAATCGCAGACGCTCACCCATCCGCGGCAGTGCGGGGTCCGTGCGAGAGCTGGCAAAATGTCGCGCGGGATAGACGTACGCACGTCGCGAGCGGCGCACCGTGACGCGCAGCGCGTGATTGACGGCGCCGCGTGCCACCTCGTCGTAGCGCACCACTGCGGGGAAGACGGGAAGGCCCGCGGCGTCCGAGGACGTCCATCCGTCAGGTCGCATGGCGTTGGATGTCAGATCGAAGGTCGAGGCCTGCGACGCCTCCCACCCCTGATCGGTCAACCTCGCCTGCCAGAACTCGTGCAGCAAGCCGTGCCCTGGGTCGACGAGGATCAGGTGACGATCGCCGGTGCCGGTCCGCTGAAACTGCTCGAGCGTGACGCCGGCGGCCGGCAGCGCGCCAGTATCTTCGTTGTGCGCCAGGGGCCAGTTCTCGATCGGCGCGTTGGCGGGGATCGGGAACGGACCAGGGTCTGACTCCTTCGGGTACATGGTGATCGTGACCGGCACACGCGGCTGGTCGGGCGGGACGATCACGAAGTTCATGTCCAGGTTGTAACCGAGCGGCGTGTCCGCGCCGATGCTGGCGACGATCGCGGCCGAATCTGCGGCCACCGGTCGCACGCTGATGTCCTCGTTCCAGGGGTTGTCGTGCGGGAAGACCTGGAGGGTCGACAGGATCCGATCGGCCTCCGGAGTGTCGAACAGGATCGGCCGACTGACGGACATCGGTTGCGGCTCGCGATCGGCGTTGGCGACCTTCGTCCGTTCTGCCGGGGCGGCCGCGATCGCTCGTCCGAGCATCAGGCGTGCCTTGTCGTACGGATCGCCGTGCTCTGGAAAGCTGACGCGATCGCCGGCGTCGGAGAACACCTTCGGCACGATTGCCGTCACCGCCTCCTTCACCACGTCGTCCAGTCCCCGGCGGCGGGCAATCGTCAGATACAGGTGGTCCTGAAGACCACGACGCAGGTTGGCCAGCTGTATGGTCGAGACCGGACCGGGCAAGCCACGGTCCTCCTCGGGGTGGAGCCTCTCTTCACCCGGATACATCAGCACGCCATCGCCGTTGATGTAACCCTGATCGTCGAGGGGCTTGTGCGGCTGGCCCCGGTCGTCGAACGTAATCGGATTGGCCCACACGTTCTGATTGCGTTCGCCCTGCTTCTGCGTGTTGTGCCGCCAGTGCACGGCGTGCCAGAAGAAGTACACGTCCACGTCGTGCTTGAACGCAGCCCAGGCCAGCTCGCGGCCGTCGGTGGCCGGCGCGTCGATCAGCATCGTGCCGCTTTGCGGGCGCGTGCCGTTGTAGAACCAGTACTTTCTTCCCTTTGGCCCGCTCCCGCGCGACGGTCTCGAGCTCAAAGCCTGGCGGGCCGGTGTCCCAGATATCGATGGCGCCATCGAGCTGGGGAACGTACTTGTGCGTGACGAAAGTCGGCAGGTCGCGGCCGGGCCCCGGATTCGAGTGGATGTTCTCAGCGAGCTCGCGGATGTGCCCGAACTCCCCCGCCGCCGGCTCGTCCGGCATGTAGAGGAACGTGATCGCGTGCGGCAGCTTCGCGCGCAGGAACGTCATCCAGCTGTCGGCGAGCGCCCAGGCGGACGCCTTGTCGTCAAACCCCTTGCCCGGTCCATAGAACGATCGAGGGACGATGCGGTTGCCCTGTCCCTGGCCTGGCCCGTCATAGCCGTGCGCGGTCGTGAACGCGTCGCCGGAGAATCGCGGCCACTCGCGCTCCACACTCTTCTCGTCGAACGCCTGCACGAGCTCGGCGCGGTGACGATGCGCGAGGCGATCGTAGGCGGGGTCCAGGTTGCGCCCGTGATAGAGCTGGACCTCGCCGCTGTCGTAGTAGAGCATCGCGTGCATGCTGTTCTCGTCCGGTAGCGCGAAGTCGAGGATCTCCATCTCGACCGGGACCTTGACCGTCGCCCCGTCTGCGTCGATCTCGATCTCGCCCCGATAGATTCCAGCGGGCCGGTCCCGGCCGGTGTAGATCTCGAACCAGATCCCCTGGTTGAGATCCGCTGGCACGGCCAATCCCATGCCACCGCGGTCCGGCCGCGTCAGCTCGGGGACCAGTTGCACGGGGACCCACCCGAGCTGATCGACAGGAGCGGCTGCGGACCCGGGCTCGAATTCCCACGACGCGAGCGTGGGCACGGTGACGTGCATGTAGTGCTCGAGAAAGATCTGGATTGGGCGGTCCACCGAATCCGTGGGATCGGCCGCCGGCGCGCGATACGCGATCGGATGGCCGGCCGGCGACGTCAGGCCTGGCAGCCGGACGACGAGGTGCCGAATGCCGGCGGCGTCGGCCTGCACGATCACCTGGAACGCGATGATCTCGTTGCGCGCGCCGAAGACGTGCACGACGCCGTCCTTCCACACGATGTTGCCGTCGCCGGCGGCGGGGCGAGGCGCGTCGCGCTTCACCTTATCGCCGTCGCCCAGAGCCCAGACTGTTCGCACAGCTGCGTGAAGCGGCGAGGCAGCCGCGAACGCAAGCAGCGCCAGCGCACCGATGACACGTCTCATTTCGAAGGTCCCTTCAAATCGAGCTGCAACCGCCGCGCGAGGGCGTGAGAAAGATTGCGGTCGGGAAACAGGAACACATGTGCCAGGCTGTCGCGCGCCTCGGCGACGCGCCCGAGCGCGGCACGCAGCCTGGCCTGGACGTAGAGGGCCGTGCCCGGCGCTGACGAGTCTCCGGCTTCGACGACCTCGGTGATCGCCGACAGCGCGGCTTCGAGGCGGGCGGTCGAGGGCGCGCCGTCGGCCGTGCCAAGCGCGCTGGCAGCTTCAAAGGCGATGGCGGTCTGCGCCGGCGAGGCTTCCGCCCGGTCCTGGGCCAGCGTCGTCCATCGACGCCGCGCCGCGTCGCCACGGCCGCAGGACGCCTCGACGCGCGCCAGCTGGAGTTGCATCCACCGGTCGGAGGCGGCTGCTTCGAGCGCCTCGGCAGAAAACGGCATCGCGGGATCCCCTCGGCTTACGCCGTCCACGGTGGCCAACGCGGCCTCGCAGCGATTCGCGTCGGCCGCGGCGCGCGCGCCGAGGCTGCGCGCGGCGACGAGAATGCGCTCCGGGGTCGTCCCGCCTTCCTCCGCCGGAAAGTAGCGGCCGCGAAACAGATCGTCCACGCTGTCGCCGCGCTCGGCCCTGGCGAGCGCCAGCCTGAGGGCGAGGGCGGGAGGCATGTCCGCCTGCGAGGGGTATCGCTCGAGCGCGGCCACTCGCTCGCCGACGGGAGCACCGCTGACGCTCAGGGCCGCATCGAGCGCGAGGTAAAGGTCGACGTCGCGCGGATCAAAGCGAGTCCCTTTCGTCAGCACATCGATGGCCGCCTCCGCGCGGCCGGCGTGGAGGAGCGCGCGTCCGAGGTTGCGATGCAGCGTGGGCGTGTCCGGCGCGATCGTGGCCGCCCGCGTCCAGTCGGCAATGGCGCCATCGACCTTGCCGTCGGCGAAATGGAGCGATCCCAGCAAGAAGAGAGCGTGGCCGTCCGCCGGATTCGCCTTCAGTGCAGCGCTCAGCACCGCGAAGGTCGAGGCGCGATGCGGAAAGACGTAGGTCGTCGGCAATGCCGACGCCTGGCGGAAGTCGGCGTCGCCCGGCTGCCCGAGGCGCTGGCGGACGTAGCCCCGGTAGTACGCGACGAGCGGATCGCCGGCCGGCGACACCGCGCCTGGCTCGGAGGCTGGCGCGACAGCCGGCGGATACGTGTGCGACAGCAGATCGAGAGCGTCCTCGAATGCGCCGAGCGCCAGATACTGATCGACCAGGTCGAGAACGCGCGCCGAATCGCCGGCCAGATGGATCCAGAAGTCGGGGTCGGGCGCGCCCAGCCGATGCGCTTCGTATCGGAGCAGGTTGCTGGTCGGGTCGACGCCGCGCCAATGCGCGAGGCGACGGCGTGCCCGATCGAGTTGATGCGAGCGCCGGAGGGTCGCGACCTCGAGCGCGCCGGCCAGGGCGTTATCGGGTGCGCCGGCCGTCAGCGTTGCCAGCCAGGTCAGCGCGGCCGGCTGATCGCCGCGTCGGGCCGCCAGACGCGCCAGCTGCAGGCACGAGGGCGCGTGCGTGGTGACAAACCGCGCGGCCGCCTCGAAGTGTCCGGTCGCGTCCCGATCCCGGCCCCGCGCGGCTTCGGCGAGCCCGAGGTAGTAGCGGGTTTCCATGTCGGTGACATCGCGCGCGTACGCCGATCGGAGCCATGTCATCGCCAGCGGTTCCTCACTGGCGGGGTGGTCGCCGTCGCCTGCGGCCGGATCGACCCAGTGGAGCGAGGTGGCCAGGCGGCCGGCCGCCTTGAGGAGCGTCAGGCTCCGGGGAAACGACTGCAGGCCCTCCCGATAGGTCGAGAGCGCGTCGAGCCTCCGGCCGTTCAATTCCTGATCGCGTCCGATCTCGACGACGTCGCCTTCGCTCCTGGCCTCGCGCGGTGGCGCGGCATGTTGCACCTGAGGACCGGGCGCGACGTCCGTCGGCGTCAGCGCGTCGTATCCGTCGGAAGAATGTGACAGCAGGACGGCGCCGCGGGCGTTCAGCAGCTCGAAGGTCCACGGTGCGTCGCTGACCGGCGCGCGCAGCTCCCGGCGCCACGTCTGGCGCGGCGACAGCGAGGTCACGACGTCGAGCCCGCCCTGCTCCTGCCTGACGCGGATGCGCGCGTTCGGGATGGCGTGCGTCACGTTGAGCTCGATCGCGAGCCGGCCATCGCTGACGTCGGTGTGCAGCACCGCGTCGCGGGTTGCCCGGGTGATGCCGCCGAGGTCTCGTGCGGGAAGCCAGTACTCCGAGAAGCGGATCGTCTCCTGCGGCTCGAGCATCGCGTAGGTTTCCTGGTTGCGGAACAGGCCCGCCTGCAACTCGATGTACGCGCTGCGATCGTCCGAGAGCGTCTCCCGCCAGCCCAGCGCCTCTCTGTCGACCCCCCACGACCAGAACTTGTCGAACGGCAGTTCGCTCACCGAGGCGACGTGCACGGTGCCGGATCGCGATGACGGGTGCCAGACGGCCATGAACGGCTCACGCGTGCCGTAGGTGAAGAGAGACACGGGCCCGTCAGTCTGATTCCGGATGACACTCAGGTCGCGTCCGCGCGCGTCGACGGGCCATGGCTCGATCGCCGTGAACCCGTGCGTCGCCATCAGATGCGTCGGATAGATCAGTCGCGAGTCGTCCTGCACTTGTACCGCGGCGTTGGTCCACCAGTAGAAGCGATGGCGTGCGTCGCCCTGGTTGACGAGCGTCGTGTGCTGCTCCAGGACCGCGCGGCCTGGCGCGAGACGCAGCTCGACCCGCCACTGCGATCCGAACACGCGGTCGACGTTCCCGACCCAGATTGACGCGCTGCCATCGGCATTCGCGACGACGGCCGAATCGACGGGCGACAGCGACATCCAGTTGTGCGAGACGGGGAAGTTGAACTCGATGCCGAATGCGGCCCACGCGCCGCGGTAGCCAATCAGCGCCTTCTTGATCGAGCGGTTGGCGTAGAACATCTCCTGCCCGCTGATCTTGTCGAGGCAGCTGTACAGGTGCCCGCCCAGCTCCGGCAGTACCGTGACCTTCAGGAATTCGTTCTCGAGAAACAGCGCGCGATAGCGGACAACCTGCTGCTGCCCGGTGAGCGCGTCCCGCAGCGGGTATGGGTAGTTGAAGCGGCCGACCGCGAAGGCATCGAAGGGCGGATTCGGATTGGCAGGGCCCTCGACAGTGGTCGAAAGACGCAGCTCGCCTTCCCACGCCCGCACCGCGGCCGTGGACTGCGCCCGTGCCTGTGGCGCCGCGACGAGCATCAAGGCGAGAGCAGCGGAGGCAGCACGCATCCCGCCAAGAGAAACAAAGAAGCCGTCCGGCGCGCAAGGAAAAAGATTGACAGCGCGCGTGATCGACGGGATACGTGACTGCATCGGAGGGCTCGATCGATGCGTTGTGTCGCTTATCTCGTCCTGGCGTGCGCGGGTGTCGCGTCGGCTGGCGTCGGCGTCTCGGGGCGCGCCGCGCAGGAACGGGCGCTCGTCCTCGACGGCGCCCAGGTGATCGACGGCACGGGCGCAGCTCCCATTCCAAGGGCCCGCATCGTCGTGATCGGCGGACGGATCGCAAACATCGGGCCGCTCGACCAGACCCAGGCGCCCGAGGGCGCGGAGCACGTCGACCTGTCCGGCAAGACGATTCTGCCGGGCCTGATCGATCTGCACTTCCACATCGAGAGCGATCCGAAGCTCGCGCTCCGGCAGCTGAGCTACGGCGTGACGGCGTTTCGCGATCCCGGCCAGTGGGATGACAAGTTCGTCGAGCTCCGCCAGATGGTCGCCGCCGATCACCTCAAGGCGCCGCACATCTTCACGTGCGGTCCGCACATCGACGGCGAGCATCCCGCCTATCCGAACGACGCCGTGATCGCGCGCGATCCCGAGGAAGCGCGGCGGCTGGCCGAGCGCAACGTCGAATGGGGCGCGACGGCGCTCAAGATCTACTTCCGGCTGCCGCTGGCGAGCGCTCGCGCCGTGATCGAGGTCTGCGACGCGCATCACATTCCGTGCACCGCGCATCTCGAGATTCTGGACGCGCGCGAGGCGCTGCTGTCAGGGCTGCACGGGATCGAGCACGTCACGTCGCTTGGCCAGAGCCTGCTGCCGGCGCGTCAGCGCGAGCAGTATCGCCAGGCAGTGCTACTGGACAATGAGGCCCGCCAGCTCGGCCGGTACCGCTCGTTCGCGCAGGCTGACCTGGATGGGCCCGACGCGAAGGCGCTCTACGCGGTGCTGCGCGATCGTCGTCCGTGGCTCGACCCTACCCTGGCGGTGTTCGAGCGCCGGGCGGACGCGCCACCGGCCAACACGTCGCCCGCCGACGCGGCGATGATGGCGGCGGGATTCGAGAACATGAAGCGACTGGCGCGTCGCGCGGCGACCGAGGGTGCCCGAATCGTCATGGGCGGGCACTCCACCGCGCCATTTGCCAGCCGCGGCCAGGCTCCGTGGAGAGAACTGGAATTGCTGGTCGAGAGCGGTTTTACGCCACTCGAGGCGATCACTGCCGCCACCGGCACCGCTGCCGGATTTCTGTACCGGGAGCAGGAGCTTGGCACGCTGCGCCCGGGCCTGGCCGCGGACCTCGTGGTGCTCGGCCAGGACCCGATGAAGAGCATCAAAGCCATTCGCACTGTTGAGCGTGTGATGGCGTCAGGCGAGTGGGTGAACATCGACCGCTACCGCAGCTATTGACTACGGCTGAGCTTCGAGAAGTTTTGTTTCGTGTTGACAGCTTAGGGCTGATTTCTTTACATCTGGAGGGCTTCACGTGCCCGGGATGGCCCGGGCGGGACGATTCCAGTGTCCGGAGACAGCCATTATGAGCGTCGCGCGCCTTCGACTGCCATTCAGCCTCACTGATGTTCCAGCCCACCGTCGCCTGCGATGGGCAAGGTACACGACGCTGGCGATCGCCCTGCTGCTCGGCCTCGCGAGCGCCGGGCGAGCGCAGTCCACACTCGGCACGGTCCGTGGCACTGTCTTCGATCCGCAGCACAACGTGGTGCCCGGCGCGACTGTCGTGGTCACCGACGAGGCCACCAACGTCACGCGAGAGACTGTCACCGACGCTGAAGGTCAGTTCGAGTTCCCCAACCTGCGATCCGGCACCTACACCGTCGAAGCCTCACTCTCGGGTTTCAAGAAGGTGAAGCGCACGGGCCTGCTGCTGCGCGCCGCTGCGATCGCGCTCGCCGATATCGAGCTGGAGGTCGGCGGCCTGGAGGACGTGATCACGGTGACTGCGGAGGGCCAGAACAACATCACGCTCGAGAGCCCGGCGATTTCCCGCGGCCTCGACTCGCAGCAGCTGCGCGATTTGCCCCGCAACAGCCGCGACGTCCAGGACTTCCTGACGCTGAACCCCAACGTCGTCGGCGGGTTCGACACGATTCAGTTCCTCGGCGGCCGCACCTACGGCGTGACCTACGTGCAGGACGGGCAGCCTTCGGGCGCGGGTATCTTCGGTGAGGTGTCGAACGCGGCGCCGGGACTGGATGCGATTTCGGAGATGCAGGTCCTCTCCAACTCGTACAGCGCCGAGTACGGCGGCCTGGCGGGCGTCGTGATCAGCACCAAGCGCGGCGCCAACCAGTTTCACGGGTCCGGCTTCTACGACTACAACTCGAACGCGCTGAACGCGCTGACCTACGCCGAGACGTTGAACGGCGTGACGCGTGACGACCCCAACGCCGACACGCACGAGCACCGGTTCGGCGTCAGCTTTGGCGGTCCAGTCATCAAGGACCGCACGTTCTTCTTCGGCAACTACGAAGGCAGCCGGCTGAAGCAGCTCGGCGGCGGTGCGCGGGCGATCGTGCCGACGGCGGCCATGCGCGCGGGAGACTTCTCGGCGACCAACTTCATCATCAACGATCCTGAGACCGGACTGCCCTTTCCGAACAACACGATTCCGGCCGACCGCATCGACCCGTCTGCCCGCAAGATCATCGACTTCTTCTACCCGCTGCCCAATCAGGAGCCGCTCGCGAACGGCTACGGCGCCTACCGGCAGATCGTGCCGCTCGATCGCAACCGTGACCGGGCCGACTTCCGCGTCGATCACGAGCTGACGAAGAAAGACTCGCTCTTCTCGCGATTCAGCTGGCAGAACCGGGATCCGGACGCCTTCACGTTCGAGCAGACTGGCGGCAACGGCGGCACGGGGCTGGTCAACAACGGCATCCTCGACCGCAACTCGAAAGCCGTCAGCTGGGCCAACGGCTGGACGCGCGTCTGGTCGAGCACCATCGTCAACGAGTTGCGCGGTGGCTACAATTCCACGACGAGTAACCGGCGCAGCCACTTCATCGCCGGGCAGGTGGGCCAGGACATCGGCGTCGACGTGCCGGCACTGGCGCAGGACGCGCCCGGCTTCCCGACGTTCCTGTTTGCGGGCGCCAATCGGCCTTCTGATATCCGCGATCAGCGCCAGAACGCCTTCCGCGACCTCGACCAGTCGGCCATCTCTGTCAGCAACAACTTGACCTGGCTCAAGGGACGACACTCGCTGAAAGTCGGCGGCCTGTACAGCCACAACCTGGCCAAGGACGGCTACTCGACCGGGGCCAACGAGTCAAAGGGCCGCTACAACTTCTCCGGCTTCGCCACCGGCAACTCGCTGGGCGACTTGCTGCTCGGACTTCCGCTTCGTTCCAACGAGCAGCGGAACACGCGCGGGAATCAGCCGATGGACAGCTACTCGAACGACTGGGCGCTGTTCGGGCAGGACGACTGGAAGGTCAACTCGGCGCTGACCCTGTTCCTGGGCCTGCGCTACGAGGTCACCGGGCTGTTCGTCGACAAGAACAACATCTACGCGAACTTCATCACCGCCGACGGCGGCCATCACGTCGTCCCGAATGCGGCGATTGGCGCCTTCCTGCCGCCAGGGGCCGTTGCGCTGAACCGCACGCTCACGGCGGATGACGTGGGCGTCGGGCCGGCGTTGATGTTCACCGACCGCAACAACTTCAGCCCGCGGCTCGGCTTCGCGTACCGCCTCGACGAGAACAACAAGACCGTCGTGCGCGGCGGCTTCGGGATCTTTCATCCCACCGGCGCGGCACAGGGCGCCCGCGACATCATGTCGCGCAACCCGTTCCGCTACTCGATCACCCACAACCTGCCGACGCTCGAACATGGCTTCACGACGGGCACCGTCAGCACGGCGCAGGACTTCGGCAACGAGGGTCTCGACCTGCACCTGCAGAGCCCCGACATCTACCAGTACAACCTCACGCTCGAGCGTGAGTTGCCGGGCGACCTCGGCCTCCGCGTCAGCTACATCGGATCGACGATGAGGAAGCTGCTGGTGAGCCGTGACAACAACACTGTGAAGGCCAGCGACGTGCCGCTCGGCGATGTGAACGAGGATCCCGAGGCCCACGCGATGTTGCCGTACCCGATTTACGGCACGTTCATGGACATCACGTCGAATGCCGGCTCCGGGCAATTCAACGCGCTCCAGTTCGAAGTGGTGCGGCGCTTCCGCCACGGATTCGCCATGGATGCGGCGTATACGTTCTCCCACTCCGACAGCAACGCGCCAGACAGCGGCAACAGCACGATTGGCGTCGTCCAGTTCGATCCCTACGACATCGAAAAGGATCGCGGGCCGGATCCCAACGTCGTGACACATCGCTTCGTGCTCAACTCGACATGGGAGCTGCCGTTCGGCCGCGAGCGCACCTACGGCTCAGACATGCCGCGCTGGGCTGACGCTGTCGTCGGCGGGTGGACGATCGCGACCATCATGCAGGCGAGGTCCGGGCCCTTCCTGACGCCGTTTTTCGCCTACGGAACCGACCCGATCTTCCCGGCCAACACCGGCCGCGCGCTCGACGGCGTCGGACAGTTCGGCGAGGCGTGGCGGCCGGACGTGACCGGCGATCCAAACACCGGTGGCTCACGCACGCAGTTCTACAACCTGGGCGCGTACTCTGTCCCGGCGCCGGGCACACTGGGCAACGCGAAGAAGGGCAGCCTCAAGGGACCGGGCACCTGGGTGGTGAACTTCGCCTTCTACAAGGACGTCCTCAAGACGGCGGGCTACACGGTGGAAGTCACCGCGCTGCTCGACAACGCCTTCAATCATCCGCAGTTCTACGTGCCGGACCTGGGCACGGACGGCTTCGGCGATCTGACGGACCTGCTGATCAACGACACGCCGGACAACGGCACGACCGGCGTGCTGGGCGCGGACACGGTAGGGAGCGTGGAGGGATTCAGCACCGGGCGTGCGATTCGGTTCGGGCTCAGGATGCGCTTCTGAGGACGTCGCTAGCGAGCGCGAACAGTGAACTCGAGGCCGGCGTCGAAGGGCAAGATCATCGTGCGCAGCGGTTATGAGTAGGTCTCGCGACGCTGCCGTGTGTCTATCGCAGACGACGACGGCGCCCAGGTATCGATGAGAATGAGGTGGCCAGCCCCGTCCGGAGGGCTGGCCATCAATCTCGAAGTCCACGGTCCGGCCCGTCGTCCAACCGGCTGTCGCGCGCGCTTGTGAGACGGCGTGAGCGGTTGTACATTGGAACGATGAACGTGGCGTTTGAGCTCCCGCCCGCGCAAGCGGAAAAGCTGCGACAAGTGGCTGAAGCGCTCGGAATTGCGCCCTCCGAACTTGCCCGCGCCGCCCTGAGTGATCTCCTAACGGAGGGCGACGAGGACTTTCGAACAGCCGCCGATCGCGTCCTGCGAAAGAACGCCGAACTCTACCGCCGCCTGGCCTGATGCGGTACGTCACGCTGGGTGAGGTTGTCGAACTCCATCGACGGCTGCTCACCGTCACGGGCGGCGCGTCCGGCATTCGCGATCTCGGACTCCTCGAATCTGCACTCGCGCAGCCGAAGGCTACATTCGATGGCGTCGATCTTCATCCGACGCTGGTCGAGAAGGCCGCCGCACTAGGATTTGCGTTGGTGGCGAACCACCCCTTCGTCGATGGCAACAAGCGCGTCGGGCACGCCGCGATGGAAGTGTTCCTTGTATTGAACGGCTGCGAGATCGACGCATCGACGGACGAGCAGGAACGCCTGATCCTCGGTGTTGCCGCCGGCGAAGTCGACCGCCAGGAACTCGTGTTGTGGTTGAAGGATTACGTCAAGGAAACTCAGTAGTTCTATTCACTGCCATCGCCGACAGGGCCCAAAACAGGGTTACTGCGAACCGCGAGCATCTGATCCTTCAGGTCAGCCCTGGCCTGCGCTCAGCCATTCGGCTGACTACGTGCCATCAGTCGACTTCGCAGGTCAACAGGCGTGTCGGCGCAGCGTCTGCTGACGGTGGGCCTGAAACTCCGCTGTCGGTGATTCACTGGAACGTCCCGGCGGCTGCCGCAGCCCTCGCGCCGTCCCGTGCCGAGACCGACGATTACTGTCGTTACATCGAACGCATCCGGTTGATCGTGTTGGCCGTCATCAATGTGCTGAAATTCTGCAGGTTCACGGCCATATTCGCTCGCCGGTTCAGCTCGTTGATGGCCTGCGTCGATTGGTCATCCGCGGCTGGCCGGCCTTGTGAGGCTTGCTGCCGCATTTCATCGAGTTGTGTGCGATGGGCCTGTCGCATCTCGACAGCCTGCGCCTCGGCGAGCACAGGATCGACCATCCACAGCATCTGAGGCAGCTCCATCGCCCATTGCTGAAGGAGCGCGTTTCGGTGCCATGGATCGAGCAGCGGCCACTGTGCGCGGATCGACGCCAGCATCTGGGGTGCGTTCGCATACCACTGCTGGGTCACCGGCGGCAGTTGTGGAAACCAGTAGGCAAGATGGCTGCGCCAGATCGGCCTGACGATGTTGGTGACGTCGATCGCGTCGAATCCACGAACAGCGGCGGCGATGAAATCGATCGCATCGAGGGCGGCATCCGCGGCATCCTGCGTGAGCGGTACCAGACCCTGAGCCAGAATGATTGGACCCATCTCGTCCTCCTTGCTTGGCCGCGCCGCCGGCTCTCGAGCGCGCCTCGAGACGAACCGTCCGGACGCAGCTGCCCCACTGGTGTGAACGACTGAGCGTGTTGAACCGAACCTCCCCGGTCGAGTGGCTGTGTTAGGAGGGTTCCAGTCGCTGACTCCAGCAACTGCAACAGCGGGTCAGCCTACGCCTTGCGTATTGGGTATCGCAGGTGTGTCACGCCGACGCCCTGGATCGTCGTCGGGTTGCCAAGGACGCCTGGCGTCCCGGTGAGGTGGTCGAAGAGTCGAACTCCGGAGCCGAGGAGAACCGCCGCGACGTCGACGGAGATCTCGTCGAGGGGGCCGGCACTCAGGAGCTGCTGGATGGTGTCATGGACCGCCACGGACTTCGACATGCGAGGGTTCCTTTCGACCCGTCGGTCACGAAATGGACAGTCGAATTGGGTCGCTGCCGAGGAGCGCGCGGTATTCTGAACGCAGTTCCACCGGATGGCCGCCAGAGTCTTGGAGACACTTCAGAAGGAGCGATAGATTCGACGCCGGCGTGGCAGGGATTCCTGCTCGGGGGGAGGGATTCGTGCCGGCTCGCGGCGTGCGGCAGGCGCGTAGGGGTGTGCCTGAAGCGCGTCTTGTCAGTGGTGTCGCTCGAAGGCCGGGGATTCGTGCCGGCTCGCCGTGCGCCGCAGGCGCGTGGCGGCCCGCCTGAAGCCCGCGATTGTCAGTGGTATTACTGGAGGGGCGAGGATTCGTGCCGGCTCGCCGCGCGCCGCAGGCGCGTGGCGGCCTGCCTGAAGCCCGCCTTACCGCGATTCCGCCCGGAGGGCGGAATTGGCGGTGAGGCAGGGATTCGAACCCTGGATACAGCTTTTGACCGTATAACGGTTTAGCAAACCGCCGCCTTCGGCCACTCGGCCACCTCACCGCAAACGCTAAGTTTAACTGAACTCAGCACTTCGCCGATCGAAAAATTCAGGATGGTCGAACCAGCGGTCGTTCAGACCGTCGCATCCCGTTGAATTCACTCGGAATAGCCGGCGATCCCCATCGCGGGTCGTGGCGACCCACCAGCCCGACTCGTCTCGCGCGTCGCAGGCGCCCGCTGGGGGGATCGTGAGCTGCATCGCCACGGCATTCCGCGAGCACCCGCCACAACTGTAGAATCGCCCCGCCCCCAGCGCCTGCCGGGTCACGACCGCGAACCGCGGTCACGTGCGCAAGGCGCAGGACGTCCCCGGAGGACCGCATGAGATCCGTCGTCGTTCTGGTCAGCGCAATCGTGACGCTGCTGGCGGTTCCAGCGCGGACGCAGCAGATTTCACAGAAGGATGCCGAGGACCGGGTCTTTGGCTGGATGAAGATCTACGACTTCAAGGCCGCGACGGCGCCGATGACCGTCGACCATCGGGTGTATTCGACCGCCCAGTTGAGTGTCGCGAACAGCTTCGCGAACTGGATGCAGCAAAGCTACGTGCCGGTTGGCGGACTGGGCGATATCATCCGGTTCGCTTCCGACAAGCTGAACCCGTACAACCAGTACACCAGGTCGCTGCCGCAAAGCTACGGCGCCACCGCGAGGATCTATACGGATCTGAAGGCCGGCGCCGGCGGCAAGATTGAGCTTGTCTCAACCGGCCGCTTTTTCTGGACCGTCGCAGCGAACGGCGTCTACGGCGAAGCCGCCGTTCTGCTCAGCACGCCAGAGCAGTATTACTTCACGCTCCCGAAGTTCTCCGAGCAGGGAACCAACTACAGCGATGAGCTCGAGAAGGCCGTGGACCTCTCGACGCACCCGGTGCTTGGACGGTTCCCGGCGTACTTCGAAAGAAACTCCGACACGGGCAATCAGAAGTCCCTCCTGCTCTCGAAGGACAACCGGCTGCCGTTCGTGAAACTGACCAGGGGCGAATATCTCGACGCGCTCGGGGTGGCGATCGCGCAGTTCTACGAACGAGAACAGCTTCGAATCACAAAAGCGGAGCAGGGCGACAAGGTCCAGATCGCTCGCGACATGGTGTCCGTCGACCAGCGGCAGGCGAAGCGCGTGACTGCCCTCGCGGTCGCTCGCGAGAAATACAAGGGCCGCCTGCAGGAAGTCGCGGAGATCGAGTCCACTTCCCCCGACATCGCGCTCGAGAACCGTGCCGACGCGTTCCTCGGGACGGGCGCCGGTCGCCTCCGCATTCCCGTCTACAAGGTCGATCCCGCAATGGCCGCGCTCTGCAAGACAGGCGGGCCGCAGTGGATCGTTGTGACCTGGTCCGCCCAACTGAACGATCCACCGATCAAAAAGCTGCACGATGCCGTGATCAGCAATTTCAACTTCGAGTACGTCTACAACTACTTCTTCGCGCCGGAGAAGGTCAAAGGCCAGGCGTATGCGCCGCTCCACAACCCGGCGGCGACCGCGCCGGTCGCGACCACCGCGGCGTCAGCGTCGAGCAAGGCGCGCGCGGCCGATCCCGACGTGTTCTTCTTCGATGACTTCTCCACCACGCCCGTCGGCAAGGCGCCGATCGGCTGGAAGAGCACATTGGACGACAAGGGGGCGTCCAGTGTGGTCGCGACGATCGACGGCCTCGAGGGCCACTGGGCGACCACGACCGGATACGTGTTGACGCTCGGTCAACTGAAGACGCCGTTGCCAGCCGACTTCACGCTGACCTACGACCTGGTCGCCGCGAGCAACTACACGTGGGGCGCGCGGGGCATGACGTTCACGCTGTCGAAAGGCGCGGGCGGCGGAGCCTTGGGCTCCTACATCAGCCTGAAGCTGCGTCCGGGATCGGGAACCGGAGCCGGAGAGGCCATGCTCGAAGCTGAGTTTCCGCGCACCCAGGGTTACCTGAGCGGATCGCAGTGGTTCACGGTCCCCGGCTTCTCCAGCCAGACCCGGTCCGCCGTCGCAGTCATGCTCGTGAAGCAGGGCGAAGGACTGGCAGTGTTCCTGAACAAAGTGAAGGTATTCGAATCCGCCAAGGCCGTTCCAGCCGGGTTCCTGTTCGACCAGTTGTCGTTGAATCAGGGCGGCACGTTCAACGCGAACGACAAGATGTTCGTCGGCAACCTGACGATTCGGAAGAAGTGAAGAAGCCCTCGGCGCCAGTTTCTGTTTAGAGCTTCTGCAGCACGGCGGCGAGCAGTTTCTGGCTCGCCGGCCAGTCACCGGCTTTTCCGTTGGCGGGGCTCCCGATCCAGGCCACGACCAGGACGTCACCCTTCATGCCGGACGCCTCTATGTGCCGCTTGATGTAGTAGTCGCTGGTCTGCGCGAGCTTGGCTTGCGGACCCCACAAGAGCGTAAATTTCGCTCCGGGACCGTTCGCAGGGTGACCGCCCGCGTCCGTGACCACGTAGGTGCACGTCGATGCTGTCGAGTCGCCACGCGGGGTTGGCGGCGTTGAACCGGCCTCGAATATCTGCATCGGAGCGCCGACCAGCGTTCGGACCTCGGCGAGTGACAACACGTCGCACGCGGAGCGCGGGCTGGCGGTTGCTCGACCGGCGGCCGCCACAATCAGGCAGACGGCGACCAACGAACCGACAAACGATGACGACAAGACGCTGAGCTTCATTCAGACATGGTAGCTGAGCGCTGCTCGCCCGCCGTGTCTCGTATCGCACAGTTTGCCGGAGCCCGTCGCGGTTACTTGCTTTAATATACGTTGACACGTATATGCTCGTCGGGGTATACCAAGAGCGTGGACTCTGCCTTCGAAGTCATCGCCGAGCCGAACCGCCGCGCCATCCTGAGCCTGCTCGTCTCGTCAGAACAGTCGGTCGGAGAGATCGAACGGCAGCTCCGCATGTCACAGCCGACAGTCTCGAAACACCTGCGCGTGCTGCGCGAGGCCGGCTTCGTGGAATCCACAGTAGACGCACAGCGGCGCCTCTATCGGCTGAAACCTGAATCGTTGCAAGAGATCGATGCCTGGCTGGCGCCGTTCCGCCGGTTCTGGTCCGCTCACGTGGATGCGCTCGAACGGCATCTCAGCCGCATCGATCGCCCGACACCAACGACACGAAAGACAAGGAGAAGAAAGTGACCAACCGCGCGCAGTACGCCCCTGGCTCCGCCAGCGGGGCGCGAGTACAGAAGGACGGCGATAAGTGGACGCTCGTCCTCGTCAGGGAACTGCGTCACTCGCCGGACACGGTCTGGCAGGCCCTCACTGATCCCACACAGTTGCGCGAGTGGGCGCCCTTCGACGCCGACGGCAGCCTGGGCACTGTCGGCAACACAGTGAAGCTCACCACGGTGGGGGCGCCCCAGCCGCACGTCACCGAGACCACAGTAACGCGAGCCGACCCGCCAAAGCTGCTCGAGTACAACTGGGGTGGCGGGGACATGCGGTGGGAGCTCGAACCACAGGGTGGTGGCACGCGCCTGACGCTGTGGCACAACATCGATCGCCGCTACATCTCGATGGGCGCAGCCGGCTGGCACATCTGCTTCGACGTCATGGATCACGCGCTGAGCGGCACGCCCATCGGGCGCACCGTCGGCCCCGACGCGATGAAGGTCGCGGGCTGGCAGCGGCTGCACGCCGAGTACGCCACGCAGCTTGGCGTCGAGCCTCCCTCGTGGTCCGCCGGCCCACGGAGCTGAGCGTGCCTCGCTCCACGACCCAATCGCGTCTTCAGTGGAGGTCCCTTTGAACTGGAACAGCTGGATACGTCAGACGCACCGCTGGGTGTCCATTCTCTTCACGGTGACAGTCATCGCCAACTTCGTCGCGATTGCACGGGGCGGCGGCATGCCTCCGCCCTGGATCACCTATTCCCCGCTGCCACCGCTCGCGTTGCTCGCCCTCACCGGTCTGTACATGTTCGTGCTGCCGTACGCCGCCAGGTGGGGCAGCGGGAGGCGATGATGAAAAAAACAGCCGCGACCGACGGCCAGTCGGCGTCGGAACGCATCTCGACACGAATCGCTGAGCTCGCGGACTGGCGCGGGAAGACCCTGAGCAGAATGCGCACGCTCATCAAACAGGCCGACCCGGATGTCGTCGAGGAGTGGAAGTGGATGGGCACGCCCGTCTGGTCGCACGACGGGATCATCTGCACCGGCGAGTCCTACAAGGCGGTGGTGAAGCTCACCTTTGCCAAAGGCGCAGCGCTCAAGGACCCGGCCCGGCTCTTCAACTCGAGCCTCGAGGGCAACGTGCGCCGCGCGATCGACATCCACGAAGGGGAGGACGTCGACGCGTCCGCCTTCAAGGCGCTCGTTCGCCAGGCCGTGGCCCTCAACAGCGCCGGCAAGGCGAAATCGTCGAAAAAGAAGAAAGCGAAGGCCTGAGGGCGGTTGACCGCCCTCGGCTGCCCGATTTCAAAGACACGGGCGCATCGGCCGGCGGTGACGTTCCGGCCGATGGACGCCGCGTGCCGCTGACAGTGGCACCGTGGCGGTGCCAACCGACAATCGGCGCCTACTTCAGGTGCTTGCTCACCAGCTTCGTCATCTCGAACATGTTCACGGTCGCCTTGCCGCCGAAGACCGCCTTCAGCGTCGCGTCGGCCTTGATCATGCGCTTGTTCTTGGCGTCCTGAAGCTTGTTCTTCTTGATGTACACCCAGAGACGCTTGGTGACCTCGGTCCGGGGAATCGGCTTGGCGCCGACCACTTCCGCGAGCGCGGCACTGGGGGTCACCGGCTTCATGAAGGCGGCCGACGGCTTCCGGGCCTTCTTCTTGACGGTCTTCTTGGCTGCTTTCTTGGTGGTCTTCTTAGCCATGGTCTCCTTTGGGTCCGGACGACTCAACGCGTCCTCACCGCGGCGTCATGCCGCGATGAGAAAGATACGCCGGATTGGTCGCGGTTTGCCATCGAAGTTCGCGGTGCCGCGAAGAGGCTGGTAACCTCCGGCATGGCCGACATCGCGTTTGCGACGTCCCGAGACTACGCCGCGCTGGCGCCCGACGACCGCCTGGCCGCCGATCGCCTCCGCGCCCTCGGCGCCGTCGTCCGCCCGGTGATCTGGACCGATGACGATGCGTCGCTGGAGGGCTGCGGTTCGGTGATCATCCGGTCCTGCTGGGACTATCACCTCGCCCCGGCGCAATTCCTGGCGTGGACCAGGAGCGCCTCCGACCACGGCGTCAATGTCTGGAATTCCCCTGTAATCGTTGGCTGGAACACCGACAAAGGGTATCTGCGCGAGGTCGCGGCCGGCGGGGTCGCGATTCCGGAAACCGTGTGGCTCGAACGTGGCGCGACGTCGGACCTTGCCGGAATCCTCGCCGACAGGGGCTGGGATCGCGCGGTCGTCAAGCCCGCGATTTCGGCAACCGCGTGGCGGACATTCGTTACGCAGCCGGCATCTGCTGCCGGGGATCAGCCCGCGCTCGACGAGGTCCTCCGGCACTCGGGCGCCCTGGTGCAGAGGTTCGTCGACGGCATCGAGCGCGACGGCGAATGGTCTTTGATCTACTTCGACGGCGTTTTCAGCCACGCGGTCGTCAAGCGTCCGGTCCCGGGCGACTTTCGCGTCCAGGAGCAATTCGGCGGCTGGGCTGAGCCCCGGATGCCTGCCGGCGCACTTCTGGAACAGGCTGGGCACGCCCTCCGCCAGGCGCCCGAACGTCCCCTCTACGCGAGAGTGGACGGCGTTGACGTCGGCGGCCGCTTCACGGTCATGGAACTGGAGCTGATCGAGCCTTCTCTGTTTCTTGGCACCGACGCCCAGGCCGCCGATCGATTCGCGCGCGCGATCCTCGCGCGGGTCTGAAACGCGCGACAGTGTGTTCGCAGCACCCGGGACCGCTGGCCTCCATCGGCTACAATCACGGCGCCACCTCGCTCCTGCCAGTGGGTACGATGCTCATGACCAACGGCGCCCTGCGCGCAGCGCGACGGCGCTGCGGCAGTCCGCGGTCTGCAGACGATGTTTGACGTGAGCCTGAGAGAGCTCGTCACCTGGACGCTGGCCGGCGGCGCTGCGGCGTACGCCGCGTTCCTGGCCGCGATGTTCGTGGTCATGTGCCAGGGCCCCGCGCGCTTCGGGCGGGTGATGCGTCACTTCCCGATGCGCGCCATGCCGCTTGTCCCGTTCGAATCGATGTGGAACGTCGCGCGTCGAGGGCCGGCACGCGTTGGCGACCTGGCGCCGGCGTTCGAGTTGCCGACGGTCGATCGCTCGGCGACGGTCCGCCTCTCCGACTTTCGCGGCCACCGGCCGGTCGTCCTCGTCTTCGGCAGCTACACGTGACCGCCTTTCAGGCGGGAGGTGCCCGCCCTCAACGCTCTTTACCGCCGCTACCAGCACGAGGTCGCGTTCTTCGTCGTCTACATCGGCGAAGCGCACCCGAGCGACGCGTGGCAGGTGCCCAACAACCTGCGTGACAGCGTGATTGTCGCGAGCCCAGCCAACGCCGACGAGCGCACGGCGCTGGCGGATGTCTGCGTCACCCGCCTTGGCATCGAGCTGCCGGCGATCGTCGATCACTTCGACGACTCCACCGAGCGCAACTACGCCGGGTGGCCCGAGCGGCTGTTCCTGATCGACAGCGGCGGACGGATTGTCTACAAGAGCAGGCCCGGCCCATTTGGGTTCAAGCTGCCGGAGCTCGAAGCCGCGCTCGCCGCGGAGGTTCCTGGCGTCGCCGACAGACAGAGCCCGTCCTGATGCCATCACGCTTGCGACGTGAAGCCGAGGCGATGGCCGCCCTTCTTCTCGCCGCGTTCGTGCTGTTCCCCTCGTTCGGCATCATCCAGAAGTATCTGGCTCTCAGATGGGCGCTGCTCTACGCAATCGCTGGTCTCGTCGTCGCTGTCGTCGGCGTGCAATCGAGACACGTGATCCAGGCTCGAATCGACAGCATCGATCGACGCTGGGTCTGGCCCGCGACAGTTGCGCTCTTCGCCGCTCTCGTCGCGGCGTTCCTGGTGCTCTACCCCCTGTCGAACTCGGGCGCGTCGTCGTGGATTTCTCCGTCGGGCGTGATCGGCGGCGGCAGCGATCGTGATGAGGCGCTGAATATCGGGGCCGCGGAGCTTCTCGCCTGGCGCTACCCATACGACGCGCGCACGCACCTGGGCAATCCGATCAGCCAGATGCCCGGCAGCCTGTTCCTGGCGTTGCCGTTCGTTCTCCTCGGCAACGCCGCGCTTCAGAACGTCTTCTGGCTGGCAGTGTTCTTCCTGATCGTACGACGGCTGCTTACGGACAACTTGTCGGCGTTGCTCTTTCTGACAGGTCTCCTCGCCGCGTGTCCCATGATGCTGCAGGACTTTGTCACCGGCGGCGATCTCGTCGCGAACAGCGTGATGGTGCTGCTGGCGTTTCTGTGGCTGCTGAAAGAGGCCGATCGGCACGCGATCGCCGGCTGGCGTCTCCCGGCTGCCGCCGCATGCGCCGGGGTCGTGCTCTCATCGCGCGCGAGTTTCTGGCTGCTGGTGCCGCTGCTCGCCGGCGCTGTCACGCGCCGCGCCGGTGCGCGACAGGCATCGCTATGCCTGCTCGTGGCCGGAGCCGCGTGCGCCGCGCTGACGCTGCCCTTCTACCTGCACGATCCCGGTGGGTTCTCGCCGTTGACCGCCGAGAACAAGTTCATGAAGTTCGAGATTCGAGCGGTGGCGAGCAGCACGGTGCTTCCGCTGCTCGGCGTGGCCTTCAGTCTCTGCCTGGCGATGCGGAAAGGGATTGGCGATCTGTCGACCTGGCTCGTCTCGTGCGGCGTCGTGATGCTGGCGCCGGTGGTCGTGCTGGTGGCGCTCGCGTCTCTCCGTACGGAGATGGTGAACTTCACCTTCGCCGTCTATGGCCTGCCGGCCATGATCTTTGGCGCGCTCGGCGTGGTGCGGCGGGAACGCGACGTCGTCCCCGCCGGGCCTAACCGAAGCTCTTGATCGCCTCGGCCTCGTTGTCGAACGTGTCGAAGACGTTGGTCAGCTTCGTGATGACGAGCAGGTCGTTCAGCCGCTTGGTCACGTTCAGCAGCTTCATCTGGCCCTTGTTGTTGGAGACCGAGGTGAACGAGGCGACGATCTGGCCGAGGCCTGTGCTGTCGACGAACCCGACGCCGCCGAGGTTGAGCAGGATTTTCGTTCGCCCCTGATTGATCAGGCTGTTGATTTTGTCTTTGAGCTCTACGTCGCCGGCGTCCGCGGTAATCCTGCCCGTGACATCCAGCACCGTGACGTCGCCAACCGACCGTTCATCGATTCGCATCGACCCCTCCTTGATGACGAGGACCTTACCACCTGGGGTGGCCGAAGTCCTTGCTAATTCGCTGGAATAATCCGAATGCCGACGCCGTGGCCGGCCGCACTCTCCATCGCTCGCGGCACGCGATCAGGACGGTTTGGCGCGGAGAACACCGGCCTGAAACAGCAGGCCGGTGAAGTCGTAGAGGCGAGACTCCTCGGTGATGAGTCCGTCCACGAGCGTGTACAAGAGCACCCCGCGAAACTTGATCCGCTTGCCGGTGCCAGCGACCCCGAGAAACTCGCCACGATGCGTCGCCGTGACGTTGCAGGGATGCGCGACCCGCCCGCTGCTGTCGACGATGGGCTCGTCGAAGACGAGTGACCAGTCCGGAAAGATCCGAAACAGCGACGCGTAAGTCTGCTCGATGGCGTCCCGTCCGGTCACCGACGCGAACATCGGGCTGTGGACCACGCCATCCACCGAGTGGTCGGCGGCGAGCGCTTTGGCGTCGTGGCTGGAGTACTTGTCCTGCCGCGCCCGCAAGAACACCCGTACGTCATCGTCAGTCATCGCGCCTCCGGAGATCAGAACCCAAAGCGTACTCGTCCGGCGACGCCCCGGCAAGCCCCGCCGCGTTCACCAACGGCGCTGACCCGCGTGTGGCGATTCTGCTACTCGAGCCGTCCCGCCACCCAGAGCGCCGCGTTTCTCACCAGCGCACGGTACCCGGGGTCGTGATGCGCGTCGGGGCCGTGTCCGAGCTGGATGTAGACGACGCGCGCCGGCGCGTTCGCGCTGATCCAGGCGACCGGGCCGTCGCTGTTTGGGTTGTCTGTGGTGAGCAGGATGGTGTTTGTGGGCGCGATCCACATGCCCTTGTAGGCCTCGTCGTGGATTCGCGTCAACGAGAGGCCGCGCGTGATCGGATGGGGCGTCGTGACATGGATGTTCATGTCCTGGTCGTGCAAGTACGTGGACGCCGGCCTGCCGCCGGCGGAGTCGAGCAGGTAGCGGCCGCCGGCGAGGTCGCGATACCAGTCAGAGTCCTGATAGTCGATCAAGGCATGATGCAGCACGACGACGCCCCCGCCCGCGTCGACGAATTCGCGAAAGTGCGCCTGCGCCTCGGGCGAGATCTTCGACGAACCGTCGTACAGGACCAGCACGTCGTAACGCCCGCGCAGGTCCTTGCGAAATGCGTCTTCGTTGGAGACCGCGTGATCCCACGCAAGGTCGGGCTGCTCGAAGACTGTGTAGAAAGACGTCGGGTAGTCGTGGCCCCCGGTGACCACGAGCAACCGGAGTGGCGTTGGACTCGCGAGCGCGGCCCACAACGCAGCGACGAAGACGACGTGCAATCCGACCGGCATGGCGGAGCCCTCACCACCATTCTCTCCCATGGGAGCCGCTCGAGTCTGCTGCACCGGCGCCACATTTGCCGTCCCGGCGCCCGCTCTGCTACCCTTGATAGATGGGGTCCCATACAATTGATGCCGACGCACCGGCCCGTGACGTGCTGGACTCGCTGCGCCGGATTGTCCAGGCGCTCCGCGAATCATCGAGCCGGGCCGAGCACCAGCTCGGGATTACCGGCGCGCAGCTGTTCGTGCTGGAGACGCTGAGCGAGGTGCCGTCGCAGTCGCTCAACGAGCTGGCGGCGCGCACGCACACCCATCAGAGCTCGGTGTCGACAGTGGTCACGCGCCTGGTCGAAGCCGGTCTGGTCGCGCGGCAACGGTCCGAGCGGGATGCTCGACGACTCGAGCTCGCGCTGACGGCGCGCGGCCGCCGCTTGATCGCCCGCACGCCGGGCGTCGTCCAGAACCAGCTGATTCGGACGATCGAGACGCTCCCGGCGCGGTCGCGGCGCCAGCTGGCGGTACTGCTCCGACAGGTCGTCGGGGGCCTGGATACCAGGGAGACCCGTCCGCCCATGTTCTTCGATGACGACGACAAGAAGAAGGGAACGGCCCGCCGGCATGCATAAGCACGATCGGGACATCGCTGAAAGCCTCGGCGACTTCACGGCGACGACGCGGCTCATCACGATCAGCCTCTTTGCCATGGCGATCGGCGCCATCAGCGCGTTCGTCGCGCTGGCGCTCCTCAGGCTGATCGGCTTTTTCACGAACCTGTTCTTTTTCCAGCGCCTGAGCACCGCCCTGGTCACGCCGGAAGGCAACACACTCGGTCCTTTCGTCATCGCGGTTCCGGTGCTCGGCGCGCTGGTCATCGGCGTCATGGCGCGCTACGGATCGGAGCGCATTCGCGGGCACGGGATCCCCGAGGCGATCGAGGCCATCCTGATCAACGGCAGCCGGGTCGAGCCGCGGGTCGCACTGCTCAAGCCGCTGTCATCGGCGATCTCGATTGGTTCCGGGGGCCCGTTCGGGGCCGAAGGGCCCATCATCATGACGGGGGGCGCCGTCGGATCGCTGGTCGCGCAGTTCCTGCATCTCACCAGCGCCGAGCGAAAGACACTCCTGGTGGCTGGTGCGGCCGCCGGGATGTCCGCGACGTTCGCGGCGCCGCTGGCAGCCGTCCTCCTGGCGGTAGAACTACTGCTGTTCGAGTGGAAGCCGCGGAGCCTGATTCCGGTGGCGCTCGCCAGCGCCATGGCGGCAGCGCTGCGGCACTACATCATCGGAGAGGGCCCGCTCTTCCCGGTGCCGGCACACGCCGCGTTCGTCGGCCCCGAGGGTTTGATCGGCTGTGTCCTCGCGGGCCTGCTGGCCGGCGCCTTGTCGGCGCTGCTGACGCAGGCCGTGTACGCCGCCGAGGACGCGTTCCAGCGCCTCCCGATCCACTGGATGTGGTGGCCGGCCATTGGCGGCCTGGTCATTGGCGTCGGCGGCTGGCTCTTTCCTCAGGCGCTCGGTGTCGGTTACGACGTCATTGGCAGCCTTCTGCAGGGGGACGTCAGCAGCCGCGTCGTCCTCGGCGTGCTGGTCGTCAAGTCCGTCATCTGGTCGGTGTCGCTCGGATCGGGCACGTCAGGCGGCGTGCTCGCGCCGTTGCTGATGATGGGCGCCGCACTGGGGAGCGTCGAGTCGTGGTTCCTGCCCGCGGAGGGCCTCGGTTTCTGGCCACTCGTCAGCACGGGCGCGATTCTGGGCGGGACGATGCGGTCGCCGCTCACCGGCATCGTCTTCGCCCTCGAGCTCACGCACGATCTCAACATGCTGCTGCCGCTGCTCATCGCGGTCACCGTCGCGCATGGATTTACTGTCCTGGTGCTCCGGCGTTCCATCCTCACCGAGAAAGTCGCGCGTCGCGGCTTTCACCTGAGCCGCGAGTACGCCATCGACCCGCTCGAGATCCTGTTCGTTCGGGAAGTGATGCGCACGAGCGTGGCGGCGCTGGTCGCTGACGCGCCGTTCGACACGCTGGCGCACTCGCTGCACGGAGACGTCAGCCGCCGACGACAGAAGCTGTATCCCGTCGTCGGAGCCGAGCAGCAACTCGTCGGGATTGTCACGCGCGACGATCTGCAGCGGCTCGTCGACGCCGCACCGGGAGATGCCGCGGCGCAGCTGGCAACGATCGTACGGACGGGCCCCGTGGTCGCCTATCCGGACGAGTCGCTGCGGCTGGTCGTCTACCGGATGGCCGAGACGGGCCTGACGCGCTTTCCTGTCGTCGATCGGCAGGGCCGGCTGGTCGGCATGATCGGGCTGAGGGAGCTTCTGGGCGCTCGCGCGCTCACGCTCGATGCGGAGAACCGGCGCGAACGAGTGCTGGGGATACGGATCGCGACGCCGTTGCGGCCGCGGGCGTCGTAAGTCACTGCGCGTCCACGCTATGTCGACGTCGGCGCAGCGAGCTGTTCTCTCACGAGGGGCGCGACCCTGGTGCCAATGAGCTCGATGCTTCGCATCATGGTGTCGTGCGGCAGCGTGCCCGCACTGTATTTGAGGTTGAACCGGGAGAGGCCCAGCAGCCGCGCCGTCTTGACGATCTTGGCTGCGACGGTGTCGGGAGCGCCCGCGTAGAGCGAGCCGTCGGGGCCAGCCTCGTGCTCGAACTGCTCACGTGATGCCGGCGGCCAGCCGCGTTCGGCGCCGATGCGGTTGATCATCGCCTGGTAGTGCGGCCAGAGCTCGGTTCTCGCCTGCTCGTCGCTGTCGGCGACGTGCCCTGGTGAATGGACCGCTACCGGGAGCATCGGCTTGCCCAGCTGCTCCAGCGCCTGCCGGAAGAGATCGACGTACGACCTGAAGCGCTGGGGACTGCCGCCGATGATTGCCAGCGTGAGTGGCAGCCCGAAGCGCGCCGCACGCACGACAGATTCGGGCGTGCCGCCCACACCGACCCAGGTCTTCAGCGTGCCGTGCTCGATCGGCGGATAGATCGTCGTCGCAGCGATGGCGCTCCGGGTCGATCCCGACCAGGTGACCGGTCCTGGTTTGAGCAGCGCCGCAAACAGCGACAGCTTGTCCTCGAACAGCTCGCCGTACCGTGAGAGGTCGTACCCGAACAGCGGGTACGACTCGGTGAACGAGCCGCGGCCGAGAATCACTTCGGCGCGCCCGTTGGAAATCGCATTGAGCGTCGAGAATCGCTGGAACACCCGGACCGGGTCGTCGGTGCTGAGCACTGTCACTGCCGAGCCGAGGACGATCCGCGTGGTCCGCGCGGCGATCGCGGCGAGCAGCACTTCGGGCGCCGAGATCGAGAAATCGCGCCGATGATGTTCCCCGACGCCGAACGCGTCGATGCCGAGCGAGTCGGCAAGCACAGCCCTCCTCGACGACGTCGCGGAGCACGTGCGCCTGAGAGAGCGACACTCCGTCAGCCGATCGCGTGACGTCACCGAACGTGTCGAGGCCGACTTCAAATGGTCCTGGCATTGCGATCGAGTGTAGCGCCTAATTCCCGCCGGTGCCGGCGGCCGGCTCCGCCTCCGCGAGCTCCATCGAGTAGACGGCGATGCCGAGCTCACGCTGATCCAGCACCTGCCCGGTCGCACTGCGTGGCGACGCGGCGTCGGGCAAGTCGAATCGCAGATCGAGTGTGCCCTCGGTGACAAGGGACTTCGGCACCGTGGCCTCGTAGACACCGCGCGCGGTCACAGACCAGTCTGCGACCTTCTGGTCGCCTGCAAACACCCGCACCCGCTGGTGAGTCGCCGTCGCCGGCAAATATGGCTGCACGTCGGCACGGAGGCGAATGTCGGCTGCCGGCTGCGGCACATGGAACAGCAGCCACGCGGCATGTCCCGAGGTCCATGTCAGCCCCGCTTCCGAAACCGACCATCCGCCGGTCTTGGACCTGCTCGCTCTTTCCTCCGACCTTGAAGAACACGCGGGTGCCCCACGCGTACGACGGAACGACCTGTGTCTGGATTCGTCCGGGAGAAAAAACGCGGCCGGTTCGTCGCCACGATCCGTCCAGCCAGCTGAATCCGGACACCGTGAACTCTGTCAGGTCGGGGAAGAACGGCTCTTTGAGCCGCAATGCGCCGGGGTCGTAGTAGAAGACTGTCCGGCGACGATCGAGCGGCGACGACGGGCTGAGCATCGACACTCCTGGAAACGCGTTCGGCAACCCGACGGCATCCATGACAGTGCGTGGCACATCGCCGAGCGAGACCGGCGCGTCCGAGATTTGCAGGGGCCCCGCCGCGCCAAGTGGCTTCACGAGCACGAGCGGCAAGCCATACGACTGCCTCGTCGGAACCTGCGCGGCGACAGCGTCGGTGCCGGCGCTGCCGTCTCCGGCTACCAGACGGGGGACAAACGACGTGCCATGGTCGCCGAGGACGACCAGCACGGTGCGATCGTAGACGCCGCGCTCGGCGAGCGTCCGGCAGAACGACTGGAGCAGCGTCTATCAGCCCCTTCGCCTGCCGCTTCGCGTTGTCGCGGGTGTATTCCGCGCTCATCGGCCGCAGCTGCTCGTCGTACGCCAGGGGCGGATGGAGGCCCCAGAGATGGTAGTAGCGGAACACCGGGGCCGTCGTCGTGGCTGACGCCTGCCGGTCGACGGTGTTGAAGAACGCCGTCACCGCGGTAGCGCTGTCCTCGTCGCTGGACGTCCTCCCTGCCGCTACCGGCAGCGGTGGCAGTGTGCCGGCGTTGCCGGCCAGCAACCGTTTGCCGATCTGTGGAAGGCTGCGGAATGCGCCCAGCTTGAGCAATGCGGCCGCCAGATTGACGCTGCCGGCGTCCAGCGACGCAGAGCGCCGGGGCACGACATGACTCGACAGCGACTCGTCGGCGTAGACAGTGGGCCAGTAGTAAGGGTTGTCGTAGTAGACGTCAAACCCCGCCGCCTTCAGCGCTTTTGGCAGCGAGGCGGTCCTGAATGCCGCTTTCACGAACGGCAGAAACGGCGTGGAGTTGTCGAACTGCCGGCCCGTCAGGATGAACGTGATCGACGGCGCCGTGCTTGGAAATCCGCTTGTGGCATTCCGGAAGGTACGTGAATCCCTGGAGGCGCTGCGGCAAGCCGGCATCCTCGTCGAGCAATTGCTGGAAGACATCGGACTGGAACGTGTCGAGCAAGACGATGACGACGTTGGTGCCACGCGAGAACGAGAAGCGGGCCGAGTCGTCAAACGCGATGTGGTTGTACCAGAAGTCCGGGCTGCGCTCGACCTGAATCGCCAGCCCGACGCCCTGCAGCAGAATCAGCGCCGCGCTTGCAGCCGGCGCGAGGCGGGCGACCGTTCGCGACGCCAACACTGCCACGGCCAGTGTCAGCGTCCACACCGCAGCGTCGACCACGCCGGCGCGGGAGTGCGAGGCCCAGTCAATCGGCTGGCCCGCAAGCACCCCGTAGTTCCAGAGCAGGAAGTTGCTCTGGATCCACGTGAGCACGCCCAGCGCGCAGATCACGGCGACGCCGATGTCGCGAGCTCGGCCAACGGGCAGCGCGATCAGAATTGCCGCCACTGCCAGTCCACTGACAAGCGCGGCAGCCGCCAGCAACGGCCACAGCTCGGCAAACGTCTTGGAGAAATCGAAGACGTTCGCGAAAAAGACCGACGCCGGTGCAAACAGGCACACCGTCAGGCAGCCGCTTGCCGCAACCACCATGACCCGGCCGGCAGCCCGCCACCGGCTGCGAGGACGCGCGACCGACATGCGTGCATTATGGCCGAGCGAGGCGGCTTCGCTCAGCGACAGGGATGCCTGTCGGTCGATTGCGCGTTTACCGCCAGTCGAGGCTGAAGAGGCGGACGCCGAGCCGTCGCGAATCCTCGCCGCCGAGATCGGCGGCTGAGAACGGAGTGGCGAGGATCTCGAGGACACGGGCGCCGTCCCCGGCAGCAGGCGCGTCGATGACGACCACCTCCCGATCCGCTTCGCCGGACTGTGTCGCGTAGACGCGCCCGTCGAGGCGGATCTGCCACCCGGCCGGCGCTGCGCCGGGCAACCGGATGCTCCCGAGTGTCAGTTCGTAACGATCGGCGGCCGGCACCAGGAGCACGGCGCGCTCTTCGGACCATCGAAAGCGATCGCCCGTACCACCATCCACTTCACGGGCATGAAAGCCGGAGACGATGTGATACGCGTCGGCGAGGGTGCCAAACGTGACGGGTCGCAACAGTCGCGACACTGCCGGCGAGCCGACCGCATCGACGGGAAGAGGCCGATCTGACGCACGGAGCAGGAGGAAACCCCATCGATCCGGCATCTCCGGCGACACGTCGAACAGCCGCTTGAAGACAAAGCCCATCGCGAGGTTCCAGGCTCTGACTTCCGATGTCGTGAACTGCCGCAACAGATTCACGAGGTAGGGGTCGGCCGAGAACATCGACGGATACTGTTCGTGCTGCTTGAGAATCTCGGCAAAGGGCATCGCGATGCTGAACTGGAACTCCGACGCCACATGTGCGAAGCGTCGCGTGAAGCGCGCCTCATTGGCAGCCTGTCCCTCGACCCCGACGTGTCCGTCCACAGCCACGAAGGCCGCCAGCGCCTCTTCCCCCATCGACGTGTAGTCGACCGGATGGCATTCGATGCCATGCAGCTGGATGCCGCCGGCTGTCAGCACACGCTGCCATTCCGCAACCGCGCGGTCCTTGGTCTCGAACGGGATGTGGCCCATCAGATCCAGGCTGACAACGGCGTCAAACGAGCCGTCGGCCCAGGGCAATGCGGCGACGTCGCCGGTGACGGCGTGTCGATAGCCGTTGGCGAGCGCTCGCGCGCAGTTGAGCGGGGACAGGTCGGTGCCCCACACCTCGTAGCCGGCTGCCTTCAGCGAGTTCAGCACGCCGCAACCGCAGCCGACGTCGAGCACGCGGGCACCCGCGGGGAGCACGGCCAGCAGGTTGGCGAGCACCCAGTGCGCCTTGGCGAAGTCGATGTGGTGGCGGAAATCCTGGCCGGAGGCCAGGTCGTCGTAGCGGATCGCGTTCAGGAATTTGTCGCGGTAGAACGCGCGGACGTCGCTGATGCCTGCCCGGCCGTAGCCGTCGTCGGGAGGCGGCGCAGGCGTCACGTGCCGGTCCTCAGCCGGCCACCCTTCAACAGCGCGCCGTAGATGGCCCTTGGCCACGCGGTGAGTCGAAACAACGTCCCTGACCGGACTGCGTTCACCTCTGCCTCGGTGGCTTCCCGTCTCGCGCGCTCCACATCGAGGGCGTGACGCAGTGACGCGACCTCACCGCTCAACTCGTCGATCCGGCGCGCCTGGGTCGACGCCAGCGCCTGGGCCGCCTTGCGTGCGCTCGATCCGGCGCTCAGCGCTGCCGCGGGCCGGTCCAGTTCTATGGCACGCTGCTCCGACTCGCCGCCGTCTCCGCTCCGTGTCGCCGTGAAGACGAACTGATAGGACTCAGCTTCAGGATCGTCGAGGATCTCGTCCAGGATGGCTCCTGACACGCGGTTGCGATCGATGCCCAGCTCGGTCGCAAAGGCCGGCATACGGACTCGCTTCAACTCGGTGATGGACAGCCCGGCGGCGTGGACCATCTCGCGGATCGTGTCGATCGTGAAAAAGCGCAGATGCGTGCGATCGAGCAGGCCCCAGGGGCGATAGTCGAACCGGCCGCTCAGGAGCGCGAGCCGGACGTCGACGTGGCCGACGTGTGGCAGCGAGATGACGACGCGGCCTTCGGGCGCCAGGAGCTGCGCGGCGCGCGCGAGCACCGCGTGGGGGTCGATCAGGTGTTCCAGGACGTCGCCGGCAAGAATCACCTCGAACCCGGGCTCGAGGTTCGACAGCGTGGCGGGGTGGTTCAGATCGCCAACAACGACGCGTTCGGCGATGCCCTCGAGATCGGCGGCAGCTGCAGCGTCGTATTCGACAGCGGTCACTGCGCACTGCCTGGCGACGAGCGCCCGCGTGACGTGGCCGCTCGCGGCTCCGAGCTCCAATACTCGTTTGCCGCACCCGACCATCGTCAGGGCAAAGGCGTGACAGTTGTTCGGCGCGTCGGAGACGACTGGCTGGTCGTAGCGGCTTGGAATGGTGGCCTCACTTCGCTGCCCGCTGCGCTGCTCCTTGCCCCACGGCAAGCGACTCCGGCAGACGCTCGAGTCCCACCAGGGTCCAGCCGCCGGCATCCCGGCGGAAGTACGTGCGGATCGGCTGCTTCCACGAAGGGTACGGCGATGCCTCTGCCCGGATATCCACTTCGATAAAGCTGCCCGGATCTGCCGGTAGTCCGGCAGGGGGCGGGAGGGTCGTCGTGCTGCTCGTGGTCTCCGAAATCGGCTGCGTCCCGGATGTGGCGTTGTCGAAACGGAGCCAGGTCGCGTGGTACGTGACGGGGCCCTGCGCGACGCCGGCATCGAAGGCGGCGTTGACGAAGGTCAACGTTGCGGCCGTGTCCAGGCGCGGGTCCACGATCGGGTTCACGGCAGTGAAGTAGATGCTGGTGATCTTGTTGCGGCGCTTGATCAGGATATCGCCGAGGTATTTCTCAGCCGCGGGGTCGCTGAACTCGCCGGTGTGGACGGCCGCCCGGATCAAGTCGTCGGTGAACGCACCCACCCTGCGCGCCGCCCAGAACGCGTCATCGTCACGCAGCTCCATGTAAGCAGTTGTCGGCGTCTGCGGCCGCCACTTCCTCGGATCGAAGACGTCGCCTTCGAACTTGCCAATCGACGGGTACTCGTCGTACTTCACGGTCTGCCACGGACTGAGCGCGAAGCCGAAGGAGACGAGCCGCTTCAGCGTCGTGTCCGACTGGTAGAAGTGTTCCCAGCTCAGGTCCCACTCGTGGAAGTCGTTGCACATGCCGAACGTGGAGCCCACGTCCTGGAGGTAGTGCTTGACGATGCCGCGGCCGTTCTCGGTGACGAGTGAATCGAGCGTGTTGGCCGCCTTGAGATCGGTCAGGTTGGTCCACGCGCCGAAGACACGAAGCGCGCGGAGCTCCCGGCGGTGCTCGTGCGGTACCAGGTCGTTCGGGTCGTCGGGCCGGGTGCCGGCGAAGCGGAAGTCGCCGAGGATCTTTCCCGGAATCAGGCGGCCGGCGACGACCCTGTAGGTGCCGTCCTTGCTGCGTGCGACCTTCTCGAGAATCGCGTTGATGTCGTCGTGGGTGAACGGCGTTCTCGCGCCGGAAGGCCGACGAACGGAGGCCTTGGGGTCGATGTCCGTCTTCCGCGGATCCAGCGTCGTCAGGTACGACTCGACCTGGTTGTAGCCGAGCGCCCAGAAGATCTTCGTGGCGACTTCGACCGCACCGGTCGCGCCCTCCGGGAAATCGGGCGGGTCGAACTCCAGGAACCAGGTCTCGCCCTTCGCGTCCTTTGCCGTGAAGCCGGGGTGGACGCCAGCGGTCTTCTCGCGGAGGAGCGTCCAGTGCGACGCGTCCGGCGGCGGGCCCGACAGCGGGCCACGCGCGACCTGTTCGGCGGTGATCGCCGTGGTGCCGATCCGGTTCGTGAACCAGCTCGAGTCCGGCACTTCGTCAATCGTGTTGATGTTCTTCGCGCGCAGACCCGACGGCTTGTAGCCGGAGGTGACGAACAGGTTGTACGCCATCTGGTACAGCGACTGGATCTGGGAGGGCTTGGCCCCCGCAGCGCTCTGCGATTCCGGTTCGCGCGCGATTGGATCGTCCTTGTAGAACCGTGGCGCCCTGGTCGAGACCGACGTCGCGAGGACGATGAGGCCGCCGGCGAGGACGAGGGCGAGCCGCACGGTGGCGAGACGGGCGGGCCGGGAGATCGAAGTGTTCGACATGGGATGCCGTCTCAAAATGCCGCTGACGCCGAGAAGACGAGCTGAAGGCCTTCGTTGCTCTTCGCAAGTTCGACACGCAGGGGCGTGGCGATCGGTCCGTGAAAGCGGACACCGAACCCGAAGTCGCTCTTGAGGTGATCGAAGTCCAGGTCTGACGTGCGTGCCGTGACCTTGCCGGCGTCGTAGAACAGCGCGGTGTCGAGGAAGCGGTTCACCATGATGCGCCACTCGGCCTGCAGCAGGAGACTGTTCTGATCGCGGAACCGCCAGCTCGTGAAGCCGCGCAGCGACGAGCCGCCGCCGATTGCCGGCAGCATGAAGAACGGAATCTGCTGATTGCTCTTGTTGAACGCTGTCTCCACGAGGCCATGGAACGACAGCACCCACGCTTCACGCAGGATCGGAATGTGCTGGATGGCCTCGTAGTCCACCTGCTGAAAGCCGAACGCCTTGTCGTTGTCCGTGTAGTCGTGAGCCGTGACGCCGTAGAAACCGCCGCGGCGGGAATAGCCGGGTGAAGGCCGCCAGTCGAAGCCGACGGTGCCCTGCGAATGCACGTAGGTGGGGCTGGCGCCCAGCCCAGGCAGCGTGTCGGGGGTGTAAACCGTCTCAACTGACGGGAAGCTGCCGTGACCCGGCTCCTGCTTCCACTGCGACACCTCCACGCCGCCGCGCAGCAGGAAGGCGCGGCGCGTTGGCAGGATCGTGAGCAGCGCCGATGCGTACGGCTGCTGGAACTCGTAATTGAGGCGGTCGTCCTTCGACGTCGCCATGCCGGTGCCGTAGAAGCCCACCTGTGTGGCGTCGCGCCACCCGCCGAGGAACGACAGCGTGCCGCGGCGATGGAACAGTTGCGGGGCGATGAACTCAGCCTCGATGCGCTTGTAGTTGGTGATGGTGTAGCTGCCGCGCACGTCGAGAGTGTTGTACGGGCTCACGAAGTGCTTGTAGCCGGCGCCGAGAGTGAAGCCACCGCCGGAGTACGCGCTCTCGAAGTACGGGTGCCAGTTCAGCCCGCCCTGCTGGAGGATGTCTTCGACCTTGTCCATCAGCGCTTCGCCCTTGGTCGGCACGTAGGGACGAAGCACCTTGTCCTTTTCCGCCTGCGCCTGCTCGATCACGGCCTCGCGCGTCGTCGGTTCGGCGGGGGATGGTTCCTGCGCCTGCGCGGCCGCTGCGGTCGCAAGGACCGCGGCGAGCACAGAAGTTCTCCAGACTGCGACAACGCGCCGTGACATTGGCACCTCGAACACAAACAACGTCGCCACCTCATCCGTAGGGGCGCCCGATTGAAATTGGTGGCAAATCGTAGCGTGATTCCGCCGTCATCGTCCACGGGCCAATCAGACGGCGCTCCCCGGGGACCCCGGGTATCCAGCCGGCGCACCCCACCCTGCCGCTCGGCGATGGATCCCGCCAATGTGGTGAAGCTCTTCGAGTTTGCCGAACCGGATGCGCGGCCTGACTACCTGGTGCTGTCGCCGGATGGCGAATGGGTGCGGTTCGATCGGTTCCAGCGGAAGGGCGGCGACACCTGGATGCCGGGCGCGTCAGCGCCGGCGGCGGCGCGCTAGTTCCAGAGTGCCTTCCACGGCGAGCCGGTCAGCAAGCGCACGGCGTTGACGAGCAGCGCGATGGGCGTGCAGACGGCGTAAATCGCCACTGGCAGGAGGTAGATGAGGGCGACGAGCCGCACGAACTCTGCCGGCCAGTAGGTCAGTCGAGTCCACCACAATCGTCCCTGGCTCAGGCCCACTGGCGGAAGAGTCTGCCGCTCTGCGGGCATGCCCAGCAGCGCAACCGACGGCGGGCGGGCGGCGACGGCAATCGTGGACATCTTTTGGAAACTCAGATCAGGCGCGCGCAAACGTGATCGTCTGGGCGGTCAGGTTCGGCACGGCGGTCCGGCTCGCCAGTCGCCACGAATTCGAATGCTCGAAATTGTCCGCTTCGTCGCTGTTCCACCACTTGAGATCGCGGCGGGCCAGGGCTGGCAGCGGCGCGTCGAGCAGCGCTTCGAGGTCCCTGAAGGTCAGCACGACGACGTCCGCATAGCGACCCTTCAGGTGGTGGTGCAGGGCCAGGAACACCTTCGAGATGCCATGGTCCTGGGGCGGGGCCGGGTCTACGACGACGGGCGTCTCTACTCGTGCCTCGCGAGGTTTCCGTTTCAGCCATGCCAGCACGTCTGCCTCCCAGGCAGCAGGTGATCCGTCCGATCATCCTGCAACGTAGACGGTATCCGGCCGCGATGGTCAGGCGCTGTACCGAACAGCACAGCGCCGGCGGACCCTTTACTCCGCTGCCATGATCGACACCGGATTCACCCTGGACGCACGGCGCGCCGGCAGGTAGCTGGCGGCAACAGTCGCCGCGGCGAGCAGCGCGGCCGCGACGGCCAGCGTCGCGGGATCCCAGGGCGAGATGCCGAAGAGCAGCGATGACAGCGTGCGCGCGAACACCAGCGCAGCGGCCGTGCCGGCGGCGAGGCCCAGCGCGCGCAATCGTCGCAGCCTGCCGCAGCACCAGCCGCGTGATGTCACCGGGACTCGCGCCGAGCGCGAGCCGGGTGCCGATTTCACGGCTACGGCGCCGCACGCGATACGACATCACGCCGTAGACGCCGATGGTCGCCAGAAAAATCGCGATCACCGCGAAGCCGGCGAGCAGCCGGGTCGCCAGGCGTGTCGTGGCCGCAGATTCCTCGGCGATGTGCGAGAGCGTGTTCGTCTCGTAGAACACCGCCTGCGGCTCGAGCCGGCGGACTGCCGATCGCATGGCCGGCAGCGCCGCCAGCGGATCGCCGCTCGTGCGAACGAAGAGCGTGATGGACGGCGTTGCCGCCCGCTCAAACGGGAAGTACAGGTCCGCTCGCGGGTCATCGGCCAGCGATCCGCGCCGGATGTTGCCGACGACACCGACGATCTCGGCTTCCATGTCGCCCAGGCTGATGTGATGGCCCACCGCCTGTTCGCCAGCGAAGAAGCGATCGGCCACGGCCTGGCTGACCACGACGACGGCCGGTCCGGTGGCATCGGTGGGCTCGAACAGCCGTCCTGTGCGCAGCGGAATCTCAACGCGCGGAAGTAGCCGCGTGACGCCATCTGCCAGCCGACTTCAGGAGGCCGCTGGCCAGCCGGCGTCGGCCTGTCGACGCGCTGAAGGGGTGTCGTCCAGTTGTTGCCGGTCAGCGGCGTCACCATCGCGGCGCCCACGGTCTCGACACCGGGCAGCGCCGCCAAATCGGCGAACGCGCGGGCGTAGAACGCACGACGCGCGTCCTCGGCGTCGTAGCGGCCTTCGGGCAGGGCGAATTCGACTGTCAACACGCCGGCGCTCGTGAAGCCGGGATCGACGGCGAGCAGATTCGCAAAGCTGCGCAGCGTCAGGCCGGCGCCTGCCAGCAGGACGACTGCCAGCGCAATTTCCGCGACGACCAGGCTGGACGCCGCTCTCGTGGCGCCGGGCGCCATGGTGCCGCTGCGTTGCCCCAACAGGGTGGTTCTTTCGGTGCGGAACAGCCCGATGCAGGCGATCGCGCTGAACAGCAGCGCCGAAACCACGCCTGCCGCCAGGGCAAACAACAGCACACCGGCATTGACGCCGACGTGCTCGAGCGCGGGGACCGACGAGGCGTTGGGCACGAAGGCCGTCAGCACCGGCGCGGCATACCACGCCACGCCCACGCCGGCCACACCGCCGGCCAGTCCAAGCGCGAGCCCTTCCGTCAGCACGTGCGTGACGAGCCGCCGGCGGCTCGCGCCAAGCGCGACCCGCAGCGCCAGTTCATGCTGGCGTCCCAGCGCGCGGCCGAGCAGCAGGTTGCCGACATTCGCGCACGCGATCAGGAGCACGAAACCGGCGGCAGCGAGCAGCAGAATCAGAGAACGCCGGGACTCGCCAACCATCGAGTCGCGCAGGCCGACGGCCTCGTAGCGCGATCCGCGGTCCTCAGCGGGAAACTCCTTTTCCAGCTGCTGGGAGAGCCTGGCCAGCTCCGTCTGCGCGCCGATGAGCGTCGCCCCCGGCCGCAGGCGGCCAATCCCGTAGATCCAGCCCGACTTCCGTGGCGTCGGCGCCGCCACCGGAATGGCCTGCGCGACGATCACGTCGGTCTTCGGCATCGGCGGAAAGCGGAAGCCTGGCGTCAGCACGCCGACCACCGTCATCCGGGTGGACCCCAGTTGGATGGAGCGTGTCAGGACCTTCGGATCCGATCCCAGCTGGGTCCGCCAGAACTCGTCGCTCACCAGGACCACCGGCGCGGCCCCCTGCCTGGCATCGTCGGCGCGCAGCAGCCTGCCGAACGCCGGCGTCACGCGCAGGGCCTGGAGCGCGTCGGGCGTGACGATGGCCCCTTCGATGCGGCGCGGACTCGGCGTCGCCGAACCATGTGGACTGGAAGCCGCCGAAGCCGGCCAGCGACTCGAGCGAGCGCTGCCGCGCGCGCAGGTCGACGAAATCGCCGATGGCGATGTCCGGCTTGGTGAGGCCTGTCTGCAGGTCGCGGTGGCGGAGGACGACCAGCTCCTCTGCCCGATCGAAGGGCAGCGGCCGCAGCAGGGCGGCCTCGACGACGGCGAACAGCGCCGTGTTGGCGCCGATGCCGAGCGTCAGCGTGAGCACCGCAGCGGCCGCGAAGGCGGGCTCGCGGCGAAAGATTCTCAGCGCGTCGCGCAGGTCATGGGTCCACATGGACAGCTTGGACGAGCGAGGCTGAGCGGATGTTTTGCGTCGGGACGAACCGAACGCGCGCGGTGGCGAGCCACGACTCGGCGGTGTGAACGGGGCGAGGGAGCCGACGCCCGAGTCTCGAAAATCGAGCTGACTAGCGGTCCGCCGGCAGCCACTCCACCTTGCCGGTGTCGAGCGAATAGACAGCGCCGACGATGCGGAGCTTGCGCTCGGCGACCAGTTCCGCCAGGACCGGCTTCGATGTACGGAGTTGTTCGACGACGTGCACCACGTTGTCGCGCACGGCGTTCGCGACGCGATCGCCGGGCTCGTTCGCCGACTGATCCACCGCGGGACGGATCGCCGCCATCAGCTCGGGCAGCTTGCCCGGGAGTGTGCCGCCCTCCAGCGCCGCGGAAATGGCGCCGCAGTGCGAGTGCCCCATCACCACGACCAGCGGCACATGCAGGTGCTCGGCCGCGTATTCGATGCTGGCCATCTCGTCGTCGCCCGCGACGTTGCCGGCCACGCGGACGTCGAAGATGTCGCCGAGCCCCTTGTCGAAGACAATCTCGGGCGGCACCCGCGAGTCGGCGCAGGTCAGGATGGCGCAGTGGGGACTCTGGCCCGACGCCAGCACGTGCTGACGGGCCGCCGTCTGGTGCGGCCGCTGGTAAGTCTTGGCGACGTGCCGGGCATTGCCGGCCTTGAGTTCTGCAAGCACGGCGTCCGCAGACGGCAACGACGCCTCTGCGCCCAACGCCAGGAGGCCGGCGGCGACGAGTGCGGTCGCGTCAGTCCATCTCACGGTGCCCTCCTGCGGGAATCGGCGGCACTATACCCCAGGCATGTAACGCGGTCGCCATGAAGAACCGGGCCGCCCGCGGCCTTAGCCGGCCCATGCCCTGCCTGCCCTTGCCTTGCCCTGACCCTGCCGCCCCGTGGCCCTGGACGGGGTCCCGTTTATCCCGGTGACCGCGGAGCAATTTGGAGGTATGCTCTTGACTCGCTCCGGACGTCAGTCTGCCTACGGTGATCCAGCGCCGAGGGCGACCGGACTGACGGCTGGCCTACTACTGGTACCGCCTGGTCCTTCCAGAGCGCGTTTGCCTGACATCTGGAGTAAGGGAGATCGCCATGGCGGCCATGAACGGCACGATTAAGCGCCTCGTCAGCGACAAGGGTTTCGGTTTCATCCTCGCGAGCGACGGCAACGAGTACCTTCTTCCACAACTCCGCCTGCACGGGAGTTCGTTTCGACGACCTCCGCGAGGGCCAGGCTGTGACGTTTGAAAAGGGTCAGGGCCCGAAGGGTCCTCGAGCCGAGAACGTCAAGGTCGTCTAGAACGACCGGGTAAGGCAGGTTCGCGGACGGCGGTTCCCCCGCCGTCCGCGTTTCTCACTCAGGCCCGCGTCCGCGGGGCCTGCTCTCACTACCAGGAAGGTTCACGCCTCGCCGCCGGCGCCCGTCGCGGGCCGCCAGGCGCGTGTCGAGGTCTGCTCTGCCAGGGCGCGCGAAACTCGCGCCTCGCCGGCCGCTGCTGCCGCGTGTCGGGACGCGCGCGTGCGACGTCGTGGCCCGCTGGCGGATCGAACGCCGCAATCACGACGCGTTCGAGCGGCGCGGACAGCAGCCGTTCGATGTCGCGCACCAGCGGCTTCTCCGACGCCGACACGAGCGACACCGCCCGCCCGGCTCTTCCCGCACGACCTGTCCGGCCGACGCGGTGGACGTAGTCCTCCGCGACGAGCGGCATGTCGTAATTCACCACCAGCGGCAACTGCGCGATGTCGAGGCCGCGCGCGGCGATGTCGGTCGCCACCAGCACGCTGACACGCCCGGCCTTGAAGTCGCCGAGCGCGCGCGTGCGCGCGTTCTGGCTCTTGTTGCCGTGAATCACCGCGGCCTTGATGCCGGCGCTCTCGAGGTGATCGCAGACGCGATCGGAGCCGCGCTTGGTCTTGCAGAACACCAGCGTCTGTCCGCCAGAGGCTTCAGTCAGCACGTGGGTCAGCAGCTCGCGCTTGCGCTCGAGCGCGACCGGATGCAGCTGGTGCGTGACCGTCGGCGCGACGGTCTGGCCGTCCGACACGTCGACGCGCAGCGGATCCCTGGTGAACTGCGCGGACAGATCCACGACGGCCTTGTCCAGCGTCGCCGAGAACAGCAGTGTCTGGCGCGCGCGCGGCAGGGCCGGAATCACCCGCTTCAGCGCCGGCATGAACCCCATGTCGAGCATGCGGTCCGCCTCGTCGAGCACCAGGATCTCGATGCCCGAGAGATCCACAGTGCGCCGTTCGAGGTGGTCGATCAGCCGGCCCGGCGTGGCGACGATGATGTCGGTGCCGCGGCGCAACGCGTCGATCTGGCGGCCCATCGAGACGCCGCCGAAGATCGCCGTCACGCGGACGCGCGTCGGCGCGCCGTAGTTGGCGAGCGATTTCTGCACCTGCTGCGCGAGCTCGCGCGTCGGCACCAGCACCAGGCCGCGCGGCATGCGCGATCCGGGCTTCGTCGCGCGCACGAAGAGCCTGTCGATCATCGGCAGGCCGAAAGCGGCCGTCTTGCCGGTGCCGGTCTGGGCCCGCGCCAGGACGTCGGCGCCTTTGAGCACGAGGGGAATCGCCTCGGCCTGAACCCGCGTGGGTTCGCTGTAGCCAAGTCGCGCGAGGGGAGCGGAGAGAGAGGGTACTGAGTCCGAGCTTACTGAACGGCATTGAACAGGCTCCTTATTGCCTGAGCCTGTCCCTGCGGCGCAGCGGGACAGCATGAAAGCGCACGGTCGCGCGTTGATGCACGACAAGATGCGGTCGGAGCCAGTGCTCCGAACGGATTTCGTCTCTGGGCTAAGCTGAATTGAGGGAGAGACAGGCCCGGAAGGGCTTATCACGCCTACAGATGGCAGAGCGCGCCGGAAGATCCGATACGGAATACTAGCACATTTCCGTGTAATCTGCGCTCATCCGCGCGCCAGCCTGGCGCGCGAAGGGAGATCGGGATGCGGAAGACCTGGATCTACGTCGGCCTGGCGGCAGCCGTCGCGGTGGCGTTCACGACGCCGCTTTCCGCGCAGCTGGGCCTGTTCTCAAAGGAGCAGCGCATCCAGTTCACGCCGGACTGGCACGGCGACCGCTTCGACGACGGGCGCCCGAAGGTGGACGACGCGACGCTGGCGCGCCTGAAGGAGGTCACCGCGGAAGAGGCCTGGGGCGTGCTGATGCACGCCGGCTTCCGCAACCAGTTCGAAGGCAACTGGACGGTCATCAACCCCGGTCCGCGCCTTGTCGGCCGCGTCGTCACGGCGGTCTTCATGCCCCATCGCCCGGACGTGGACAATGTCGTCAGGGCCAACGGGAAGGCGGAAGGCCGCATCGGCGCCGAGAACTCGTGGGTCATCGACATCCTCAAGCCGGGCGACGTCCTCGTCGTCGACCTGTTCGGGAAGATCCAGGAAGGCACGATGATCGGCGACAACCTGGGCACCGCCATTTTCAGCAAGTCGCACAACGGGCTGATCGTGAACGGCGCGGTCCGTGACGTCAGCGGCATCCGGGAGATCGAGGGCTTCCAGGTCTACACCCGGGGTGTGGACCCGACGGCGCTCAAGAACGTGATGCTGACCGGGGTCAACGTGCCGATTCGAATCGGCCAGGTGACGGTGATGCCGGGCGATATCGCGCTTGGCGACCCGGAAGGCCTGACCTTCGTCCCGCCCCAGCTTGCGGCGCAGGTGGCGGACGACACCGAGATGACGCACCTGGTGGATGAATGGGGCCACTCGATGCTGCGCGCCGGTAAATACACGCCGGGCCAGATCGACGGCAAGTGGACGGCGCCGATGGTGGACGAGTTCAACGCCTGGCTGGCGACCAAGGGATCGACGCGGCGGATGCCCGCGCCGACCCCGTAGGCGGCGCGACCCTACTTTGCGGCTGTGTCTGCGTTGAGCAACGCTGCCGTGTCGATGAGCCTGGCCGTCTGATCGGCGGTGACGAGCAGCAACCGGCTGCCGTCGGCGTTGAAGCGGGCGACGCGCACGCGGCTTGGCAGGAGCAACGACGCCTTCCGTTCCAGCGTCTGGCCGTCGTAGATGGTCAATTCGCCTTCCGCATTCTGGACCACCAGCAGACCGGTGGGCGAGACCACGGCGAAGCGCCCGAAGACGGAGCCCAGACGCTTTCCACCCGTCGAGTAGACAAGGACCTGGCTGCTCCGATCGGCGATCGCGAGCAGGTTGGCGGCCGACACCGCAGACTGCACCTTCCTCAGGTAGTAGCCCCACGCGACCTCGGGTCCCGGCCTTCCAGCCGCGACCAGCACGCGACCGCCCACCGTGCCGTCGGCGAGGCTGGCCACTTCGAGCAGCAGCGCGCCGTCCTGCAGCTCGGGAGCTCCGGCCTGGGCGCGCAACGCCGCATCCGCTTTGAGTTGCGCCTTGCCTTCTGCCGAGTCGAGATCCCAGTCGAAGATCACGCGCTGGTTCGACACGTCGTAGTAGACGTGCGGCATCTCGTTGGCGAATCGTCTGGTCCACAGCACGGCGTTGGTTCGGACGTCCTGCACGGCAAACGTGATGTCGCGGTCCCACTGTCCGGGCTTGGCGGGGGTGTACGTGGCGTAGACGCGTCCTGCGAGCCTGACCGGCCCGCTGGGCGCCAGCGTCTGGCTGGCATTGCCGGATGCCAGCTCGACCCGTGCGAAGAGTCTGTCGACCTCGGTCAACTTGCCCTCACGCACGTCCTGTCGCTTCGGGAAGTCGGCGTAGAACGCCCCCGGCTCGTCCAGAAATCCGCCCCGAAAGCCGCGCATCAACCCCAACCGGCTGCCGGTGTCGGTGGCCCACACGGCACCACGCGAGCCGACCGACAGCGCGACACGCGTGAGGTCGTCGGACACGGCGACGCCCATCAACCCGCCCACGTTCGACACCGGGAGCGCGACCGAGCTGTCCGGCGCCTTCGACAATCCGCGGAACAGGCCGATGTCGCCGTTGGGCAGTTCGCTCAGGCGCAGATCGTCGTAGACGTCGAGCGGCAGCGTCTTGGCGGCCAGCACCAGGTGCCCGCTGGTCAGGTCCATCAGGCCAACCGGCCAGCCGTTGACCGGACGCAGCATCACGAAGTCGCCGCGGGTTGCGGCGGTCGCGCGTCCGCCCAACGTCAGCGTCCTGATCACATCCCCGGAAGGAAAACCGACGATGGCTGATTGTTCCGCGTGGCCCTTGTCGACGACGACGCCCCGGTCCGCCCCGAGGAACACGAACTGACGGCGCAAGGCCTGGCGCATGTGGTCCGGCAGCTTGACTTCCGAGCGGGACGACACATCGAAGGCGACGTCGTGCGGCTGGCCGCCGACGAGGAAGTAGCGGCCGTCCGGCGAGAAGGTCAGCTGAAATAACGACAGGTCTCCCCGGCCGGCGAAGTTGGTCGGCTCCACGTAATCACCGCCGAAGAAGAGCGGCAGCTCGGCCTTGAACAGCTCGGCGCCGGTTTCCACAGCCACCAGATGAATCTGGAACAGCTGCTGGTTGCCGTCGACGAATGCCAATACGGAGCCGTCGGGGGACAACTCACTCTGGATTGCGCCGAATCGCGACACGAGCTCGTAGGCGCCCTTCCGTTGAGCGGTCGCGATATCCCACCATTCCACCCGCAGGGCCGGCGTGCTGAAGACCACGCGGGTAGAGTCCGGTGAGAACTGGGCCGGGCGGGCGTCCTCGGCGTCAATCTGGAACAGCACTGCCAGCGGCTCGCGGCTGAGCACGTAGATCGTGGAGTCGTCCTGGGCCAGAGCGAACCGGCCGTTGGGACTGAATTTCAGAGAGGTGATGTCCGATCGGAGCGGCGGATCGAGACGCCGCTCGGACAGCACCGCCCTCTGTTCGGCGGCAGCGGATCGGCCGGTGCTCTCGACGACGCGGTGCTGCCAGGCCTTGAAGGAGTCCGCGGACGATACCTGCACGGTCCGGCAGCCGACCGGCACGGCGGCCATCGAGTGCACCATCTCACGGAGGCGCCGCGACTCGGGCCGGGTCGACGCCAGCAGGTCCGTGAGAAAGTTGCCGGTCTTGTGGTTGGTCTGGCTGAAACGATCCCACAGCTCGATATAGGCGTCGGGTGAGAAGCCGGCCCGCGCGATGGCAATCAGCGCAACGCGGTCGGCCTCGGTACTGGTGGTCCTCGCCCGAGTGGCCGTCGTCGCTCCGGCGGCCGTCGCTGTCCACGAGGCGGTGATACTTCTCGAAGATGTCCTTCCGATCGCCGAAGGTCGACACCTTCAGCACCCGCCGGAAGGTCTCGACGACCTCGGCCGCCAGCTGGCGCGTGAGGATGTGTCCGATCTCGTGTCCCAGTACGCCTGCGACCTCGTCGTCGTTATTAGCAAAGGCGACAAGTTTTCGGCTCACATAAATGCGTCCGCCCGGGGTGGCGAACGCGTTGACAGCGGCCATGTTCACGAGCGTGAAGTGAAACGTCAGGCCGCTCGGCGGCAGTTCGGCGACAATCCGGTCGCCCAGCGCTTGAAGATGCTCGTTCTCCTGGCCCCGGACGACGCCGTACGACCGTTCGAGGTGCTCGGCCATGGCGTCGCCGAGGTCGGCTTCCTGGGTCGGGGTCAGCGGTACGTTGGTGCGGACGATCGAGATGGGCAGGCGGGCGGCGGTGCAGGGCTCCTGCGCCAACGCCACGGCGGCCAGCGCAACCGTACCAAGAGCGGCAACTGCAGGCTCGAATAACCTCATCTATACTGCGTCTTTTAGCAGGACTGAGTGGCTGGAACAAGTGACCACTAAAAGAAATAGACACCGGGAGCGGCCGTTGCACGCGGCCGTTGTCACCGAGTACCCTCGTCCATACCCACCGTGTCCACGCTGAAGAATTTCGGACGGTACGAGATCATCGACCTCCTCGGTCAGGGAGGCATGGGGACGGTCTACAAGGCCTTCGACCCGCTCCTCGCGCGCGTCGTCGCCATCAAGGTCATCTCGACACAGCTGCACTCTCAGCCCGAGCTCCGGGATCGCTTCTTTCGTGAGGCCCGATCCGCGGCGCAGCTGTCTCACCGGCACATCATCACGATTCACGACCTCGGCGAGGAGGGCGGCCAGCCCTTCCTCACGATGCAGTTTCTCGAGGGCCGTGACCTCGAGCAGCGGATGCGCGCCCCCGAGGGCATGTCGCTCACGCGCAAACTCGAGATCGCGCTCGCCGTCACGGAAGGGCTGGCGCACGCCCACGGCGCCGGCGTCATCCATCGCGACATCAAACCAGCCAACGTCTTCATCACCGACGACGGCGGGGTGAAGATTCTCGACTTCGGCCTCGCCCGCCTCACCAGCTCGGAGATGACCAACAGCAACGTGATGGTCGGGACCGTGAACTACATGGCGCCCGAGCAGCTGCGCGGAGAGAAGACCGACCAGCGCAGCGACATCTTCTCGCTGGGTGTGGTGCTGTACGAGTTGTTCGCCGGCAAGAAGCCGTTCCAGACGGACTCCTTCGCGTCGACGATGTACAAGATCCTGCAGGAGGATCCCGAGCCGCTCGACCGGATCGTGCCCGACCTGCCGTCTGCCCTCATCGCCGTGGTGGATCGCGCCATGGCCAAGGCACGCGAGGATCGATATCAGTTGATGACCGACATGCTTCGCGACCTGGAGGCGGTGTACGAGCCGCTCCGGGGCTCGGACCGTCGCATCATCAGCCAGGTCGAGTCCGCGCTGCGGCCTCTGAGCGACGGCAAGCCGCGATCGCATCCACCCATGCTCATCTCGAGCCCCGACGCCGAGACCATCGTCGGCACGCCGGTGCCTGATTTTGTGAGAACCGGCACTCCGCCACCGGCGCTGACGCCGGCGCCGTCGTCAGCAGGTGCGGCCACCGGATCCACGCCACCGCCGGCGCCTCGACCGAGGGTGTCGCCCTGGGTGTTCTTCGGCCTGGCCGCCGCGGCGCTGGTCGTGGGGGTGGTCGCGGTCAACCAGTACCGCGGCGCGCCGGCGACCGCACCGCAGGCCGCAGCGACGCCGTCGGCCGCGGCGACGCCACCGGCGTCCAGTGCGACGCCGCGTCCTCCGGACCCGGTGACGCCGCAGCCTCAGCCAGAATCACTGCCGCCACAGGTGGCGTCGCCGGAGGCACCGCCCGCGCCGGCGGCACCTGCACCGGCGGCCACGGAGGATCGGGAAGCGGCGTCCACGAACACGATCGACGAGCAGGTTGCTCGTGCCCTGCGCCGCGCGAAGATCGCGATCGACGCAGGTCGCCCCGCTGAAGCAGCCCAGGCCGCGTCAGAGGCGCTGACGCTCGACCGATCGAACAAGGAAGCGCAGCGGGTGCTGGCCCGTCTCGCCGCCGACGGGCGGGCTCACGTCAAGCGGGCCACTGCCGCGCTGAATCAGGCCAGAGAGGCCGCGGTGGCGGCCAGCGCCAGAGACCTGGCGCCGCAGGTGTTCGCCGAGGGCGAAAAGCAGGAAGCGGCGGCTCGCGAGGCGGAAGGCCGTTCGCAGTACGAGCAGGCCGCGGTGCAGCTCGACGCTGCCGCCAGTCTTTACCGGAGCGCCGAAAGCGCGGCGCGGAGCGAAAGCCAGGCGCGCAGCGCACGCGCACGCATCGCGGAGGAGGCGCAGCGCGTGCCCGTGCCCGCGCCTCGACCGGAACCCGCACCGCCCGAACCGGCGCCGAAGCCCGCGCCGGCGCCGCCGGCAGCACCGGCAGCACCGGCCGCGCATGCCGAGCCGCTCGTGGTCCCGCCGCGTACGCCAGTCGGCCGCGACGCGGTGGCCGCCGTGCTGTCGCGCTACACCTCGGCGCTCGAGCATCGTGACATCGCCGCGCTCAAATCGATCTGGCCGTCGCTCGACAGCGCGCAGCAGTCGGCCCTGGAGATGGACTTTGCCAACGCCAGGTCCATCGACGTGGACTTCGTCGATCCGAAGATCGACATCACCGGAGCGGCCGCCACCATTCGCGGCGTCCGCCATTACGCCATGCAGACGCGCGACGGGCAGCGGCTGCGCAGCACGACGGTGACGACGCTGGCGCTGCGCCAGGTCGGCAACGACTGGGTCATCGAGTCAGTGCGACACCAGGCCGCCCGCTAAGAACAAGGACGCTGTACATGCCTTCTCGAAGTCTGATTGCTGCATTCCTGCTCGTCCTCCTGGCCGCACCTGCGTTCGCGCAATCGCGGCCAAGCCCCACGCTGTCCGAAGTGTTTCACGACCTGTTCGGCCCGAATGGCCTGGTCGTGGACAGCGACGCCGTCCTGCCCGACGGCTCCACCCACTCCGCGCACTTCAACAGCGCGTTCCAGTCGAACTTCTCGCAGTTCAACGTGGCGCTGGCCAGTCAGCTGACCAGCCTGCCGCTGCCGTCGCCGGCGTCGGGCTTCACCTACCGGTTCGACTCGAGCACCGGCACCTTCGTCAGGTCCACGCAAAGCTTCGGCCCGATTCTCACTGACCGCGCCGAGACCATCGGCCGCGGCCGCTTCACCTTCGGCTACAACTACCAGTTCTTCTCGTTCGACCAGATCGAGGGCATCGATCTCAGTCGCATGCCGTCAGTCTTCACGCACGACGATTTCCAGCTCGGAGGCGGCCGGGCTGACGTCGTCAGCACGAGCAACGCCATCGACGCGTCGGTGAGCCAGTGGACCGGCGCGCTGACCTACGGCGTCACCGACCGTTTTGATGTGTCGCTGGCAGTGCCCGTCGTGACGACGCACCTCAGCGTCCTGTCTGCCGCGACCATCGTCCGGGTGGGCACTGGCGAGGAGCACGACGTTCACTTCTTCCGCGATCCGGATGCGCCCGGCGAACTGGGCTCGGAGCGCACGTTCCAGGCCGGCGGCAGCGCGAGCGGCCTGGGCGACCTCATCGTGCGCGTGAAGGGCGCCGTGCTGCGCGAGTCGAATCGCGCCCTGGCGGCAGGCGTCGACCTCAGAATGCCGACGGGCGACGAACGGAATCTGCTCGGGTCCGGCGCGCCGGGCGTGAAGCCGTTTTTTGCCTACTCGGCGGCGTACCAGCGGATCTCCCCACACGCCAACTTCGCGTATCAGTGGAACGGCTCGAGCGTCCTGGCGGGCGACACCGAGACCGGCGAGAAAGCTGATGTCCCTGACCTGGTGCAGTACGCGCTCGGCGCTGACGTCGCGCTGAACGACAAGTTCAGCATGACCGTCGACTTCCTGGGCGGCCGATCGATCAACTCGCCACGCGTGCGGGCCATCGACTTCGATGCGTCCGGGCCGGCCGGCTCGGCAGTGCTTCCCGACATCACGTTCGACCGCGAGTCTGTACTGGACGCAGAGTGCCGCTGTCGGTTTCAAGACCAACGTCGTCGGACGGCTGCTCGTCGATTTCAACCTCCGCTTCACGATCGGCACCAATGGCCTGAGCGACCGTGTCACGCCGCTGCTCGGCATCGAATACGGCTTCTAGCAACGAGCAGGGAGCTGCAGCTACGAGCTGACGGCGAACGACGAACGTACTAACTCCTCTCGCTGTGCGGGAACTTTTGCGGCCTCCCGGTGTCGAAACAGACAACCAGGAGGCGGCCCATGGCAGCGTTCCGGCGGAGTCGTCAGACGACAGCGCGTGTGCCCGCCGGCCGTCCAACGGCGGAGATGAACGTCACGCCGCTGGTGGACGTGCTGCTCGTGCTGCTGGTGATCTTCATGGCGGCACTGCCACTGACGCAGAAGGGCCTGGATGTCAGCCTCCCTCCACCGGCCGCGACGCAGGCCGGAGCGCCGCCTCCCGATGTGATCGTCGTCGAGATCGACGCCGAGGCCCACGTGAGCATCAATCACCAGGATGTCCTGCCCGGTGATCTGGAGCGGCGGCTGCAGGACATCTATTCCGCCAGGCGCGACAAGACCTTATATGTCCTCGGCGCGCCGACACTTCCCTACCGCGCGATCGTGCGCATCGTCGATGCCGCTCGAGGGGCCGGCGTGAACCGCGTCGGCATCATCACCGAGGCGATGCGGCGATCCGGCTGAGTTGCATCAGCGTCACATTGGTCAAGCCACCAGATACATAGGAAGTAAGTAAGATTGACACTCTTGTCAGTAACCGCTCAGCTCGCCTAAAGTAACCCCACTCCCCGGCTGTCATCCACGACTGCCGCTCGTTCTGCAGTCCGTCAGCGACCTCGTTCCGCACTCTTGTTATTCGCGTCGGTCGCATTCATGGAGCCGTGATGAGGACTTCCCGTTTTTCTCCCCTGGTAATCTGCGCAGTTCTGTTTTCAGTCGCCCTGACAACGACTGCGCACGCGACGCCGATCTACAACAACCTCGCCTCAACCTCCAACGGAGATGACGACGTCGCCGGATTCGGCCCGCTGGCGGACTCTTTCTCGACAGGCGCTTCTTCGTTGCGCCTCGAGAGCATCACCGTCCTGCTCAGTGGCGATCCCGCGACACCGGGCGACGTCACGGTGAGTCTGCTCGCTGACTCCGGCAGCGCGCCGGGAGCTGCGCTGGCGACCATCGGCACGTTGAGCGATAGCCTGCTCGACCCGTTGGTGACGGAATTCCAGTTCCTGCTCGGATCGCCGTTCGTCCTCGCGCCCAACACGAGGTACTGGGTGGAGTTGAGCGGCCCGGCGTCGAGCGCGCACTGGGCGTGGTCATTGGATCAGACAGCCCTTGGCGTGGCGGGTGAGTTTTTCTCGAACACGGTAGGAGTGTCGCCGAACACTGAAGGTCCCTACCAGATGAGCGTCGACGGCTCGCTTGCCGACTCGGCCGTCCCGGAACCGGGAGCGCTCGTGCTGCTGGGCACGGGGCTGGTCGGGTTCACCTGGGCGGTCCGTCGCCGACGAGGGTAGTACGGACGGCAGTGCGGCAGTGCAGTGGTGCTGCACTGCTGCACCGCTGCACCGCTGCTAGGGCAACGCGAACGCCACGTAACTGCCGCCCGACGGCGCGCCCCACTTTCCCCCGCCCGCGGCGATCGCCACGAACTCCTTGCCGTTGACCTCATAGACCGCCGGTGTCGCGTTGCCGGCGGCCGGCAGCGTCGTCTCCCAGAGCAGCGCGCCGGACTTCGCGTCGAAGACATGGAACTTCCGGTCGTAGACAGTGGCGCCGATGAAGACCAGGCCACTGGCCGTGACGACCGGCCCGCCGTAGTTCTCGCTGCCGGTGTTGGCAAGGCCCGAGCCGGGGCGTTCGCCGAGCGGGACCTGCCACGCGATCGATGCGTGGTTCATGTCGATGGCTGTCAGCGTGCCCCACGGCGGGGTAATCGCCGGGAAGCCGTCGGGGTCGGTGAACCTGACATCGCCGTCGAGCGAATACTTGAGGTCATACGGTGTGGGCTTGCCCGCATCCACGCGAGCCGACCGGCCCGTGACCACGTACTCGACGATCGCCCGGCGGATGGCGCCGTGCATGTCGGCAAACGCCGGCATGCGGCCGCCGCCCTGCCGAATCTTGTCGCTGATCTGATCGATGCTCCGCCGATCCGCGATACCGGCCAGCGACGGGAACTCAGGCGGATTCCCCCGCAGGTCCGCACGGTGACATGACGCGCAATACGTCTGATAGAGCGCCTTGCCGCTGGTGCGTTTGCCGTCCGGCAGCGATCGCTCGGCCAGCTTCACGCGCCAGGCCATCTCGTTCGCGTTGACGAACAGCAGGCCCGATCCCGGATCGAACGCCACACCGCCCCACTCGCCGCCGCCGTCCATGCCGGGAAACAGGACCGTGCCCTGCGCGCTTGGCGGATCGAACTCGCCACGCTTACGCAGCGCGAGCCACGCCTCGCGCACCGCTCTGGTGGCCTCAGGCGTGCGCGTCGTGATCAGGTCTTCGGTGAACTGCTGGCGCGCAAATGGCGGTGGCAGCGTCGGCAGACGCTGGGTCGCCGCCGTACGTTCGCCCGGCACGTCCGACGAAGGCGGCGTCACCTCCTTCATCGGAAAGATCGGCTCGCCAGTCTCGCGATCGAGCACGTAGGTGTTGCCGTTCTTGGCCACCTGCGCGACGACGTCGCGCTGCCGGCCGTCCTTCGTGATCGTGATGAGCGCGGGCGGCGCCGGGAAATCTCGATCCCAGACGTCGTGCTTGACGGCCTGGAAGTGCCACACGCGCGCGCCGGTATCGGCGCGCAGGCACAACACCGTGTTCGCGAACAGGTTGTCGCCCAGGCGGTTGGCGCCGTAGAAATCGTACGAGGCCGATCCTGTCGCGGCGTAGACAAGGCCGCGCTTCTCGTCGAGCGAAATCCCCGACCACGCGTTGGCGCCGCCGGAGTAGGTCCACGCGTCCTTCGGCCACGTGTCGTAGCCGAACTCGCCGGGGTGCGGGATCGTGTGAAACGCCCACTTCTGCGCCCCGGTGTTGACGTCGAACGCGCGGATGTCGCCGGGCGCCGACGGCAAGCCCTCGGGCACGATGGACCCGAGAATCAGGAGGTCGGCAAAGAAGACACCCGGCGTGTTGACGCCGACGCTGAGCGATCGCGGGTCTCGCTTCTCGAAGCCCTGGCGCAGATCGATGCGTCCGTTGCGCCCGAACCCCGCCACCGGCGCGCCGGTCCCGGCATCGAGCGCGTACAACCAGTGCCGCGCCGCGAAGTAGATGCGCCGCTGGTCGCCACGCTCCCAGTACATCAGGCCGCGAATGCGGGTGTGATTCGGCGTCTTGTCGCCGTCGTACGGATCGAAGCTCCATTTCAGCGTGCCGGTCGCGGCGTCGAGCGCAAACACGCGAAGGCGCGGCGAGGTGGCGTAGAGCAGGCCGCGCGCGACGACCGGCTGGCACTCCATTTCGGATCCGTCGAACGCCTCCCCGGTGTCGTAGGTCCAGGCGACTTTCAGGGACGCGACGTTGTCGCGGGTGATCTGGGTGAGATGGGAGTAGCGCGTCTGATCGGGGCCGCCTCCGTACGGGAAGTCGGCGGGGAGCATCGCGGTGATGAGCAACAGGACCGGCAGCCAGAGGCGCATCCGGCGTTTCTACTCGCTCCGGTGCCAGTGCTGCAAGTCCCGCCATCGCTCAGCGGCACGCAGCGACCACCGCTGGCGGCCTGCCGTTGTCCTGACGGGTCGGGTGATCAGTGGCGGCGCGCGCGGATCTGCGCGGCCAGCGCCGTGAGCGCCGCGCCAAGCAGCAGGATCGACGCAGGCTCTGGCACCCGGGCGAGCGTGAGGCCGGACTCATCGTCCGATCCGGAACTGTCCGAGGCCAGGGGAGGAAGATCGCTCGAGGGTGGCAGCGGAGCGCGGACAATCGCGTCGAGCGCCTCGCGATCGACGACCACGCCCAGACCACGCGCCACGGTCTTGCCATGCAGGTCCGCGACGAGCTCGCCGATCGGTTGATCGACGTCAGCGAGCTCCGAGGGTTCCTGTAGCAAGTCCGGCGTCAGCGTCGGGTCGTCGACGACGCGCGGATTCAAGGAGGCGACGGGAGCGCCCGGAAGTGCGTTCACGATGAGCGCACAGCGGGGGCCGAGCGGCGCGGCGGTGCCAGCCCGCGGCGCAGCCGCCATGAGCACCGTCACCATCCAGATTCGCCAGCTGCGGCGCAACACCGATCCCCTCATCTGTCCAACCGCGCCGATCGTCAGCAACAAGCGGGCCGTTGCAGCGTGTTTTCACGGTCGCGCGACAAAGACTCCCGTTTGGCCAGCTGCCGTTCTCTCGTCGTCGTGGTCGAGGTGGCGACGGAAACCGTCGCCGGCGAGTGTCTTACGGGAACACGCGGGCGCCCGCGCGCCGCGAGCACATCAAGCCAGCAGCAGCGCGCGAGGACTGCGGGCGCAACGGGCGCGACCGCGCGCCGGTCCCACGAAGGTCTCCGTCGGCGCGACAAATGTCCGCCGCAGGATCTGGAGGTAATGCCAATTTCATTAGAAAATATCGCGAATCTCGACAGGAGCTCCCACATCGCCCCGCCGCAAGATCCAAGTGCGAGCGCGAACTGGTCGGTCCACCTACAATGAGAGATTCCATGACCACGGTGGAGGCTCTTCGCCACGCTCGTGAGGCGTTCGAGCGACGCGCCTGGAGTGAGGCGTACTCCGCACTTCGTGCCGCGGATAGCGAACGGACGCTCGAGGCGGCAGATGTCGAGCGTCTGGCCGCGGCCGCACACCTCGCCGGGCACGTCGAGGAAGCGCAGGACGTCCTCGCCCGCGCCCACCAGGCCTGGCTCGAAGCCGGGGAGCCGGGACGCGCCGTGCGCTGCGCCTGCTGGCTGGCGATCGAATTGTTCTGGACCGGCAAGGCCGCGCACTCGAGCGGCTGGCTGGCCAGGGCCCGCCGCGCGCTGGAACAGGCGCCGCCGGACTGCGTGGAGTGCGGCTACGTGATCCTGCCCACCGCCATGCGCCTCATAACTGAGGGCGACATCCAGGGCGCATCCGCCGCATTCATCGAGGCCGACGCGATTGGCACGCGCTACGCCGACGCTGACATCACGGCGCTGGCGAGGATGGGCCGGGGTCGGACGATGATCCGGCTGGGGCAGCCGGCCGCCGGCGTCGGACTGCTCGACGAGGTGATGCTGGCGGTGACCACCGGCAAGGTCTCGCCCATCATCGTCGGCCCGGTCTACTGCAGCGTCATCGACGCGTGCCAGGAGATCTTCGACCTCGCCAGGGCGCAGGAATGGACGACCGCGCTCGAGACGTGGTGTGAGTCCGGCCCTGATGTGATCCCGTATCGCGGTGCCTGCCTCGTGCATCGCGCCGAGCTTCTGCAGCTGCACGGCGACTGGCCCGATGCGCTCGATCAGGCCCACCGGGCCTGCGAGTGGCTCGGCCGCCCACCGGCGCAGCGCGCCCTCGGCAGCGCGTTCTATCAGGTCGGCGAGCTGCATCGCCTGCGCGGCGAGACGACGCAAGCCGCACAGGCGTACAAGAGCGCCAGCGAGCACGGACGAACCCCGCAGCCGGGGTTGGCGCTACTGCGTCTCGCCCAGGGCGACGCGGCCGCTGCGCTGGCATCCGTGACCGCCGCGCTCGACGCAACCCGCGACCGCCGTCTTCGCGCCGCCCTGCTCGCCGCCACCGCGGAGATCGCGCTGGCGTGCGGGGAGACGTCGCGGGCCGCAGCCGCCGTGGCCGAGGTCTCCGCTATCGCCGGGCAACTCGACGCGCCGTTTCTGCGTGCGCTGGCGGCCCACTGGGAAGGCGCATGCCTGCTCGCTGATGGTCATGCGCGTCAGGCCCTGGGGCCACTGCGCGCTGCGTCGGCCGCGTGGCACGACCTGCCGGCCCCATACGAGTGCGCCCGGGTCGGCCTGCTGATCGCGGAGGCGGCCCGTCAGCTGGGAGACCGGGACCAGGCGGCGCTTGAAATCGATGCGGCGCGCGCCACGCTGACAGCGCTTGGCGCCGTCGGCGAGCTGGCTCGGATGGATGGTCCTCCCGCTCGACAGTCCCAATCGGAAAGCCCGCTGACCTCCCGCGAAGTGGAGGTCCTGCGCCTGGTCGCCACCGGCATGACCAACCGGGCGATCGCCGATCGGCTCGATATCAGCGAAAAGACTGTCGCACGCCATCTGAGCAACATTTTCACGAAACTCGATCTCCCCAGTCGCGCCGCAGCGACCGCGTACGCGTACCAGCACGCCCTCGTTCCTCGTCCTGCGTAGAAATACCCACGCCGCGCGTCGCCGCGCGCCTGCACACTTCGCCCGATGCGGCGGCCTGTCGCGTAGTCCTAGGATTGGTTTGTGAGGCGCCACAGGTCATCGGCGCCTGCGAGGTCATCATGAACACGAACGCTCGAGTGACGCAGGTTCAGACAGTCGTGATAGGCGCGGGCCAGGCCGGACTGTCGGCGGGGTACTACCTGGCTCGCCGCGGCATGCCCTTCGTGATCCTGGACGCCCATGCAGCGCGTCGGCGACTCATGGCGGCAGCGATGGGACTCGCTGCGGCTGTTCACGCCGGCAAAGTACGACGGTCTCGTGGGCAAGTCCTTCCCCGCCGGGAAGAATACGTTCCCGACGAAGGACGAGATGGCCGACTATCTCGAAGCCTACGCCGCGCAGTTTCACCTGCCGATTCGGCACAGCATCACCGTGTCGCGCATCTCGCGCCGCGGGGATCGCTATCTCGTCGAGGCCGGCGAGGACGTGTTCGTCGCCGACCACGTGATCGTGGCGATGGCGAACTATCAGCAGCCGCGGGTGCCGGCGTTCGCGGCGGAGCTCGCCCCGCGCATCACCCAGCTGCATTCGTCGGCCTACCGCAACCCGCACCAGCTCCAGGCCGGCGAGGTCCTCATCGTCGGCGCCGGCAACTCGGGTGCGGAGATCGCCATGGAAGTGTCCCGCAGCCATCGCGTCTGGCTGTCGGGCCGCGACACGGGTCACGTGCCGTTCCGCCTCGAACGGCCCGCCGGCCTGCACGTGTTTGCCCCGCTCGTGCTCAGGGGCGTGTTCCACCACGTGCTGCGCACCAGCAATTTTCTGGGTCGCAAGGTGAGGCCGTCGGTCCTCTCACACGGCGGCCCTCTCATCCGCGTCAAGCCTGAGGATCTCGCGGAACGCGGCATCGAACGCGTGCCGCGCACTGCGGGCGTCAGCGACGGCCTCCCGCAGCTCGAGGACGGTCGCGTCGTCGGGGTCACCAACGTCGTGTGGTGCACAGGATTCGGCGCGGACCGCTCGTGGATCGACCTGCCGGTCTTCGACGGCGCTGGCGCGCCGGTGCACGACAGGGGCATCGTCGCCGGACAGCCCGGGCTGTATTTCGTGGGCCGGCTGTTCCTGCACGCGATGTCGTCGTCGATGATTCACGGTGTCGCGCGCGATGCCGAGTACGTGGTGACGACTGTCGCCGAGCGGGTCGCGGCGGCGTCGTCTGCCCATCCGGAGCGAGCCGCACGCCCGTCGCCGGCAGCGGCACACGCGACGACGAGCTGAGTACCGCTGTGGCCCTACCGAAGCCCGGAGCCCGCAGCCCGGAGCCCGAAGCCCGAAGCCCCGACTCCGCGCTATCATTCAGCCAGGACGATCATGGCCAGATACGAAGTCGAAAAGACAGACGACGAGTGGCGCCGGGTCCTGACACCGGAGCAGTACCGAAGTGCTGCGCGGGCACGGCACGGAACGGCCGGGCACGTGCGCGCTGCTGAACGAGCATCGCGCGGGCGCCTTCACCTGCGCCGGATGTGGAAATCGGCTGTTTGTCGGCGACAGGAAGTTCGAGAGCGGCACGGGCTGGCCCAGCTTTTTCGCGCCGCTGGAAGGATCCGTCGGCACGACTGTCGATCGCAGCTACGGGATGGCACGAACCGAGGTGCACTGCAACCGCTGCGGCAGCCACCTCGGGCACGTCTTCGACGACGGCCCGCCACCAACCGGCCTGCGGTATTGCATCAACGGCGTCGCGCTCAACTTCGAGCCCGACCCGTCCGGGAGCTGAAACCCCGCGAACGGGCAGCGGCCGTCGATCAGTGATCGCCTGAGGCGGTCGCCGCGGCGTGGCCGAGCCCCTGGCGCTTGAGGATCGCGTCGTAGGTGGCGTACTTGTAGAGGTCGCCAAGCGTGGGAAAGTTGAAGCACGCGCGGTTGAACAGGTCGGCACCGGCCTCAGCAAGCATCGCCGTCATGCCGAGGTGCACAAGCTCGGTGGCCTGCTCGCCGATGACGTGCACGCCGAGCAGCCGTAGGTCGTCACTCCGGAACAGGAGCTTCAGCAGCCCGGTGTCGTCGCCGATCAGCCGGCCGCGCGGGCTGGCGCTGTAGCGCGCGCGACCCGAGACAAACGACACGCCCGCCGCATGGAGCGACTCTTCGGTCGCGCCGACCATCGCTGCTTCTGGAATCGTGTAGATCCCGGTCGGCAGCAGCGGCGACATGTCGGCCTTCGCCGTCACCCCCAGCGCGTGGCAGACCGCGATGCGCGCCTGCTCCATCCCTGTCGACGCCAACGCCGGCGGCCCGGCGACGTCGCCGGCGGCGTAGATGTGCGGCACAGCCGTCCTGAAGTGGCTGTCCACTAAAATTGCGCCGCGAGGTCCCGGCGTGAGGCCGGCCGCCGCCAGGTTCAGGCTCGCGGTGTTGCTCGCGCGGCCCGCGCAGACCAGCACGCCCTCACATTCGATGGTCGTGCCGCTCGCGAGGGTGAGCACGACCGCCTCTGGGCTCGACACGTCGCACAACGTGACGGTTTCGTTCCAGTGAAACGCGATGCCGTGGCCGGTCATCGCCGTCAGCAGCGCGTGCGCGATGTCGCCATCGAGGAACGGCATCAGCGAGCCCCGGCCGTCCACGACATGCACTTCGCAACCCAGCACCGAAAACGTGCACGCGTACTCGCTGCCGATGACGCCGGCCCCGACCACCACGAGCCGCTTCGGGAGAGCCGTCAGGTGCAGCAGCTCGTCGGAGTCGTGCACGCGATCGTCCTCGAACTGAAACTCGGGAGGGCGAACCGGTGACGAGCCCGTCGCGATGAGAATCAGGTTCGCGCGCACCAGGCGGTCGGCCGCACCCGGCGCGGTCACCTTGACGGTGTGAGGATCGACGAATGACGCCGTGCCGCGAATCGTCTCGACAGCCAGTCGCTTGAGCAGCGACTCGGCCCGGCGGCACTCCGCGGCGCTGACCTGCTGCTCTGCATGCGTCAGCTCGGCCATCGTCGCCTCGCGCCGCAGCGACAGTTCCACGCCGAGCAGCGTCCGCGCGCGCAGGCCGGCGAGCGCGACGGCCGTTTCGCGCAGGGTCTTGCTGGGCACGGTGCCGGAAATCAGTCCGGCCCCGCCGACCTGCGGCTGTGGCTCCACCACAGCCGCCCGGTGGCCGAAGATACCCGCAATGCTGGCGCCGGCGATCCCGGCGGAGCCGCCACCAAGCACGAGCACGTCGAAATCAGGCGCGGCGTCCGCAGTCATCTGACTTCTCCAGTCACGGCGGACAACCTATTTGACGACCTTGACCTCGAGGTTCTGAAGTCGCACCGGCTCGCTGCTGTAGTTCTCGAGCGTGATCTGGTTCTTCTTCTTGTCGAACGAGATCTTGGTGGCGACTGCCAGCTTGCCTTCGCCCTTGCCGTCCTTGTCCACGTGCATTTCCATCAGCGTGAACGGGTAGTCGATGCTGCGCGGCTGGTTCCTCGCCTCGACGAAGCCGATGTACCTGTCGGTCGCGATGACAATGCGCTTGCCGCCTTCCGGGAGCGGGCTCTGGTAGGCGTAGTGGATGTCGTGGCCGAGGCGAAGCTGATGAACGTCGGGGCCCATGTAGCCGGGAATGTTCCACCGGCCGACAACGCGCGCCTTCTGGAGGGCGCTGAGGAGGGCGTCCTCGCCTTTGTCCACCATCGCCGCGATCAGGCGCTGACGTTCAGCCGCCGTTGACCAGCTGTTGATGTGAATCGCCACCGTCGCGTTGGAGCCGGTGCCGATGTTGCTCATGTTCACGGCAAAGGCAGTGATGTACAGCTTCTGCGCGGGCAGCGGTGCTGGCGCGGCGTCCTGCGCGCGCAAGAGCGGTGCGGTCGCCAGAGCGGTCAGTGCCAGTGCGGCAAGCATGCGAGACGTTCTCATTGACGGTCCTCCAGAGGTCGCCGGGGCAAGCGGGTCTGCCATCGAAGCGTAATTGAAACTGAAGGAGTGCGCCACTTGCGCGGGATGAATGCGGCGCTCGAGACAAGCTCGGCCGTTTAGACTCCACCAGCCGACGGGCCGCGAGACAACACCGTTCCGGGGATGTCAGCCTCTCCGAACAATCCGATCAGCATGAACGCCGCGATGTAGGCAAGGCGCAGGTACGGCCGATCGCGCGGGCACTGCGCCAGTCCGAGCACCGCGAGCAGCCACCCGAAGCCGGCGACGGGTGCCAACGCGTACGTCAACAGACAGAACCCGCACAGCAGCACCACTCGCCACACGCGATATCGGGCCGGCAGCGGCGCGAGGAAGATCGCGGCCAGCGTGGCCTCGAAGATGACGCCACCCCACGTCAGCGCGGCGGCGATCCGTTCGAAGGCAGGCGTCAGCGTCAGCGTCGGCCCGTTCAGGATCTCGCTGCCTTCGGGCGCCGGCGCAAGGGCCTGCTGGTTGGCGTCGAGCTGCTCGTCCGTCAGCCCGCCTGCTGACGTCGCCAGCCAGGTGAAGCGGTCGTCAGTGAGCAGCGTCACGCGGAAGAACCGGCCATCGAGGTACTCGGGCGCCAGGACGGCCTTCCACAGCACCGCGAAGAGGAACGTCAGACCCACCAGCCACCGCGCCGACCGCGCCATCGTTTCTGTCGGCGAATCAGTGCGGAGCGCAAGGCCGACGGCGAGGCACCAGTACGCAAGGAGGTAAATGTGGTTGTCCGCCAGCGGCCAGTCCACGACGACGCGGGCCGCCACGAGCAGGGCGAGGGTGAGCCAGAGGCCGGCACGTTCGAGCAGGCCCGGCACGACCAGCGGCGCGGCCGCAACGGCCCACGTCACGACGCGCAGCGCGTCTGCCTCCGGCGGCCGCAGCAGCAGCACCAGCAGCGTGAGCGCCAGCGGCGTCCGCCGATCCAGGCTGTCAGCGAGGCGTTCCAGCCAGGTGCGCATCCGCCTCGCGTGTCAGCGTCGAGATCCGCGTGCTGCTGGATTCAAGGGTCGGGGAGAACGAGGTCCGCCACACGTCGACGCGGACGCTGTCGGCGGGGCGCTGCTTCTGGCGCTCGCGTGCGAGCACCCGGCCCGCGAACGAGCGCAAGGCGCGCTCGGTCGGCAAGGCCGCGACCTTCATGGCGTCGGCTGCGAGTGAGGCTGGAACCGTCAGCTCCTCGGACCGCGCCGGCCCGTCGACAAACAGCCGCACGCTGCGGAACCCGATGCCGTCGAGCGACGCGAACATGCCGAAGCCGCCGCCCTTCCACGGGCTCAGGCGGCTGGTCCTGGTCAGCGCGATCTGGCAGCAGGCGATCGTCATCAGGACGGCCGCCGGCAGCGCGATGGCGACTCTCTGCCGCGTCACGCTGCCAGGCCCGTCGTCGGCGTCTCAGTGAACAACGACCACCTGGTAGCCGGTCGAAACGCGCTGGTAGTAGTAGCCGCCGCAGCTCTGGTACGTGACGTTGTTGACGTGTGCCGTCGTGCATCCGGCAGGCAGGGTGGCGATGATCGCACCAGGCGGCGGAGGCACGACCTGGTAGACCACCGCCCCTTCCTGGAGGACGCGCGCGTAGTACGCGCCGTCGCTGTACATGTACGTCGTGTTGCTGACGACCACGGTCGTGGACTGCGCCGGCGGCTTCGACAGCGTCGTCCCAATCGCGATTCCTGCGGCGACACCCGCCGCCACGCCGGCCGCGACTTTCCAGCCATCGTGATCCTCGTAGTGATCGCCGACGACGACACCGCCGTAACGTCCGACGGCGGCGGCCCCTTCCTCGCCCTTCACCACGGCGCCGCGGCGGCCAACTGCCGCGCCGTTACCGTCCTCGCCCACTGCCACTGCGCCGCGCCGGCCGACCGCGACAGTGCCGTGCTCGCCGTGGACTGCTCCGCCACGAACGCCGCGCGCCGAGTAGTGGTCTGCGCCGACGGTGGAGACCACCGCCAGGACACCCGCCGTCGTCAGGCCCATTGCGATTCGAAATCCTCGAGTCATGATGATCGCCTCATTCCCCTCGTAGTCCGAGATGCCCGGACACCTTCAATGCTTCGGCGCAGGCGCCGGCGGGGCGGTCACGCCCATCGCCTTGGCCGGGTCGGCTTTCAGATCCGTCTTCGGAATCCGCTCGATAATCGGGATCTTCTCGTAGCCCGCCGGCACGTTTGCCGTGAACTGCGCGGCAGACGGCGTCGCCGCGAGATTCCAGTTCGAGAACGTCAGGCGGCTGGTCGGTGCGCCCGGCTTGGCCTTGTACGTCAGCTCGACCTGGCACGGCACCTTCGGCGCGTCGGCCGCGATCCACAGGTTCACGTCCAGACTTTCGAATTGATAGCTCAGCTCGTCGCAGGACTTGGCGCCGACAAGCTCGCGTTTGACCCAGCCGCCCGTCGCTTTCGGATCCGCAAATGAATCGTACGCCGAGCTGTAGAGAAAGTCCGCCACCGGCATCGGCAGGTCGTAGCGATGGTCGATCAGATCGAGGGTCTGATCGATTGTCGCCGGCGCCTCAAAGGACGTGTAGACCTTCATCTTGTTGCCCACCAGCGTCACGGCATGGCCGTCGTAGGTGACGACGAAGTCGCGGTCATCGCCTCCAGTGACGTGAGTGACGAAGTGATCGGGCCGTTGCACCGCGATCTCCTGGTGCAATTCGAAGCTGACCTTTTCGCCGCTGCGCTTCACGCGCGTGTGCGCCTCTGCGGTCTCGAACGAGAATGCCTGGGCCTTCCCCAGCGTGTCGCTCATCTCGCGCAGCAGCGTCAGGCCCCGGGCCTTGGCCTCCTCTGGCGTTTTGGGATCGCTCGATCCGCTGCAGGCGGCCATGCCGACCAGCGCGGCGCCGCAGGCCAGAGTCAGCAGACGCCCGGACCATCCTCGCATTCCGCTCATAGGTTCCTGTGCCTTTCTGTCTTAGCTGAGCCGCGCCTCGGCGCGGATCGGTCAATCGCTGGTTTGACTCCCCGCAGCAGCGTCGGGATCCGCAATTTGACGCCGAGCTTCAAAGACAATCCGACCAGCGGGTGCATTCTCCGCGCGCGCCGATGCAACTGTCAGAATGTCCATCCAAGCGACAAGCTCACGCCGAAGTCGTTTTGCTTCTGCCCCTCGCTCGGCGTGCTGTCGAAGCTGTTGAACGCGTTGATGCTCCAGTTCAGATCCTTCAGGAACTTGCGCTTGAAGGCGGTGTTGACCTCGAGACGCACCCTGGCGGTGCCGGAGATGTTGTAGTACGACACTGCCGTCGTCGAGAAATCAGTGTCGGACTCGCCGGGGGTAAACCATTCGAGGTCGGCGCCGACCAGCGCCTCGGCCGAGTTTTCGTAGTCCTCGCCGGTGAACTGCTCGCGCGTGAAGGCGACGCCGCCAAAGGTCGAGAACGTCGTCTGCCGGCGCTGCACGAAATACCGGCCAAACGCCGCGCCGAGCGTGGAGCGGAAGTTCACGCCGAGCGACTCGTCCTGCTGGAATTGCGCGAATCCGATCAGATAGTTCCGGCTGCCGAGATAGCGCTGGCTCGAGAGCGTGAGGGCGTTGCGCGTGACAGTGTCGGCGCCTTCAATCGCGGTGAGCTGCGACGATAGCGTCGCCTCGCTCAGGTACCGAGCCTGTCGATAGCTGACGTTCGTGTTCAGCGTCCACTGCGTCTGCTGGCTCGCCTGCGTGAAACTGAAGCCGACATCAATACTGCCGTCGAGCCGGTGCCAGAAGGTCTGGTTCAGCGGCGAGATGCGCACGATATCGAGCATCGACAACGTGGCCTTCGATCCCAGCAGCCCGGTGACGGCGACCATCCGCGGGTCGCCCGGCGCGAGCGACCCATAGTAGCGCTGGCCAGAGGCGACCTCGATCTCGAAGTTCTTGGAGCTGGTCAGCGAGACCACGTCGCTCCAGTAGACGGTCACCGTGCTGAGCGCGTCGGTTTTCACAGTCAGGCTGCCGCGCTCGAGGCTCTTGATTTCGGCGGTCAGCCGATCGCCGTTGTTGATGACGATGGTGTCAGTCTTTTGCGCGCGCGCGGCCGTCGCTGTGGCCAGCAGGGCCAGGGCGGCGACGACCAGGGATCGGGACCAGCGGCCCGCAGACGCGCATCGCAGGTATGCCACTCGAGGTGCGATTGAATGTGAAGGCGTGGCCGATCGTCAAGCGGCGGCCTGCCAGACAGCAACCGATGAGCTTACCCGTGCGCGGCGGATTCGAATCTCACTTCGGCCTCGAGGTTCGCGCGATCGCGGGCGATGGTCGCGACGGCGACAGTCCGGCCGGCCCGGATGTACGACGCCGAACAGTCCCGATTCGCGGGGCTGCCCTCGATGCTGACGCGATCCCACGATTCCGCGAAGCCCGAGTAGCGGATGGTGACGTCGTAGTGCTGGCTCCAGAAAAACGGCGCGGCAGAAAAGGCCTCCCGCCGTCCCAGGATGTTCCTTGCCGCGACCTGACCCTGACGTTCGGCCACCACCCAGTGCTCGACACGTCGATGCTCGCCGCTGGCAGCGTCGTGCCACCGCGCGACGTCGCCGGCAGCGAAGATCCCCGGAACGCTCGTCTCCAGGGTACTCGCTGACGACGATGCCCCGATCGACCTTGAGTCCTGCCTGTTCGGCCAGCGCCACGGCCGGGCGCACACCGACGCCGGCCACGATCAGATCCGCTGTCAGACGCGCGCCGCCGCGTAACGTGACGGCATCGCCGTCAACGCGTGCGACAGTGTCCCCGAGGTGGAACGTCACGCCATGCGCTTCGTGGATCTGGCGGACCACCGCGCCGAGCTCGGCGCCGAGAATCCGCTCGAGCGGAACCTTGTCCGGCGCGACGACGTCGACGGAGAGCCCGCGGATCCTGAGCGACGCGGCTACTTCCAGGCCGATGAAGCTGGCGCCGATCACGACGGCCCGCTTCGCCGTCGCTGCCTTTGCGATGATGGCGTTGCTGTCCGACAGCGAGCGCAAGTAGCGCACCTGCCCTTCAGCGGCGCCGTCGATCGGAAGCCGCACGGGATCGGCGCCGGTGGCGATGAGCAGCGCGCCGTACTGATGGCGGTCGCCGTTTTCGAGGATGACCTGCCGGCCCGGCACGTCGATCGCGCTCACCCGCGAGCGCAGCCGCAGATCGATGCGATTGTCGGTGTAGTAGTCCGGCGATCGCAGCGGGATCCAGTCCTCCGACGCCTCACCAGACAGGTATTCCTTGGAGAGGTTCGGCCGGTCGGACGGCGGCGCGTCGTCGGCGCTCAGCATCGTGATCGGGCCGTCGTAGCCCTCGCGTCGCAGCGTGTCCGCCGCCGCCAGGCCGGCGCCGCCTCCGCCGATGATGACCACAGACGCGGGGGCCGTCGAACCTGCTGTCGGCGCGGCCGCCCCTGCGGAGTCCTGCTTCCCACGGACGAAGACAGTGTCGCCGCGCCGTTCGACGTGATAGCACGCGACAGGATCCAGCGCCGGCGCACGCAGCACGGCGCCGGTTCGCAGGCTGAAGCACGCATGGTGAAGCGGGCAGCGAACGGTGTCGCCCACCAGCAGCCCGTCGGCGAGCGAGCCGTGATAGTGCGTGCAGTACGCGCCGATGGCGAAAAAGTCTTCGCCCTTTCGGGCCAGCAGCACGTCGTCATCGCCGACGTGGCCGGCGAGCATGCCTCCGTCGCTCAGGGTTCCGGCGGAAATGCCGGCGCCAAGGTCGGGCCCCGTCGGTGTGTGCGACTCGGACATCGTGCCTTGCCTCCCGCGGTCGCTGCCGCGACCGCCGCTACTCCCTGCAGAACGCGAGGAGGTCGGCGTTGATCTGGTTCTTCAGCGTCGACGGCATGCCGTGCGGCGCGCCCTTGTAGACCTTCAGCGCCGCCCCTTTCACCAACTTCGACGACAACATCGCGGCCGCGCCAATCGGCACGATCTGATCGTCGTCGCCGTGCATGATGAGCGTCGGGACATCGAATTTCTTGAGGTCGGCCGTGTGGTCGGTTTCCGAGAAGACCTTGATGCACTCGTACGCCGCCTTGATCCCGCACTGCATGCCCTGCAGCCAGAAGCTGTCACGAACCCCCTTCGAGGGTTTTGCGCCCGGCCGGTTGTAGCCGTAGAACGGGTCCGTCAGATCCTGGAAGAACTGCGAGCGGTCTGCGAGCAAGCTCGCGCGCAGGCCGTCGAAGACGTCGATCGGAAGCCCGCCAGGGTTGGCGTCCGTCTTGAGCATCAGCGGAGGAATCGCGCTGATCAACACGGCCTTGGCGACGCGACGCGTGCCGTGCCGGCCGATGTAGCGCGTCACCTCGCCACCGCCGGTCGAATGACCGACGTGAATGGCGTTGCTCAGGTCGAGCGCCTCGACGACCGCGGCGAGATCGTCCGCGTAGGTGTCCATGTCATTGCCCCCGGACGGCTGGCTCGAGCGGCCGTGTCCGCGGCGGTCGTGGGCGACGCAGCGGAAGCCATGAGCCGTCAGGAACATCATCTGATCATCCCACGCGTCCGCGCTGAGCGGCCAGCCGTGGCTGAAGACGACCGGCTGACCGGCGCCCCAGTCCTTGTAGTAGATCTGCGTGCCGTCTTTCGCGGTGACGTATGGGCCTGTGGTCGAGGTCGTTGAGGTTGTCGTGGTCATGGCTCACTCCTCCGGCGGCGATGCTACGGCGTTCGCAGCCGGATCAGCACGATAGCGTGACACGCTGACCCACGCATCACACGAACGAGGGATGCCGGCGCTAGCTCAGGAATGACCCTGAGCCGGGGGATGCTGGGGACCGAGTGTCGCGACGATCCGCGTTGCCTCTTCGATGGCGCGGGCGAGCACCGATCGGATCTTGCCGTCCTCGAGCATCAGCAATCCGCCGATCGTGCAGCCCGCCGGCGTCGTCACGTCGTCACGCAGCGCGGCCGGGTGGCGACCCGAGGTCTGCACCATGCGCGCGGCGCCGAGCGCCGTCTGGGCGACGAGCGTCAACGCGAGGTCTCGCGGCAGGCCCACGCGGACGCCGGCGTCGGCCATGGCCTCCATGATCAGGTACTGGTAGGCAGGTCCGCTGCCGCTCAGTGCCGTGATCGCGTTGAAATGCTTTTCCTCGGTTTCCACCGATCGGCCGACGCACTCGAAGACCCTGCGCGCCAGCGTCAGGTGCGCCGGCGTCGCGTGTTCGCCCCCGGCCAGCGCCGTCATGCCCTCGCCGACGACGCACGGCGTGTTGGGCATGGCGCGAACCCAGGGGTTGTCGGTGCCCAGTTCGGCGGCAAGCTGCCGAAGGGTGACGCCCGCGACGATCGAGATGAGCAGCGTGTCCGGGCGCAGCTTCCCAACGGCGGCAAGCGTCTTCAACGCTGCGGCTGCCTGCGCCGGCTTGACGCAGAGGACCACCACTGCCGTGGCCGGGAGCCGGTGCCCGGCGTCGGGCTCGACGGGCACGCCGAGCGCTGCCTCCACCGTCTTGCAGGTCTGGGCCGATCGTGACGTGCCCCAGGCCTGGTCCGGAGCGAGCGCCTTCGCGTTGAGCAGGCCTTTCAGAATCGTCTGGCCCATCACGCCCATGCCGATGACGCCGAGCGTCTGGCCGGGCTCGAGCAGCGCGGGCGCGTGCGATGGTCGCGACGTCATGCTGTCGACTTCTCCATTCCGGAGTATATGCTGGAGCGTCACCGAGGACGGCGGATCACCCCACGATGCTTTCAGCGCGCGAAGCTCTCAGGCTGCTCAAGGAAGGGAACCAGCGGTTCGCATCGAACTCGCGGGGCGCCCACGAGTTCGTCACCGAAGCCCGGCGGGCAGAACTGACGCGGAGCCAGGAGCCGTTTGCGATCATCCTCGGCTGCTCGGACTCGCGCGTCCCTGCCGAGATCGTCTTCGATCAGGGTCTCGGCGACCTGTTCGTCATTCGCGTCGCCGGCAACATCGTCGCCCCGTCGCAGGTCGGGAGCGTCGAGTTTGCGGCCAGCCGGTACAACACGCAACTGGTCGTCGTGCTCGGACATTCCCAGTGTGGCGCCGTGCTGGCGACCATCGAGGAAATGCGCCGGCCGTCGGAGAGCCGGTCGTGGAACCTTCAATCAATCGTCGAGCGGGTGCGGCCGTCAGTCTCGGCGCTGCTCGGCACCGAGCTCGCGAACGACCCCGACGCGCTCGTGCGCCACGCGGTGCGCGCGAACATCCGCGCGTCCGTCAATCACCTGCGTCACGGCTCGCAACTGCTCGAGCAGCTCATTCAGCAGGACGGTCTCCTCGTCGTCGGCGCGGAGTATTCGCTGGAGACGGGGGAAGTCGAATTCCTCGACACGCAGTCCGAGTGACAGGGGACGACGCGTTCCTGCCTCTGCACCTGTCCCTTCACAATCGAGTCTTCAGTTCCTTCTCCCATCCAGGCGCACGGTCGAGAACGGCGACAGCGTGAGTCGTGCGCCGTCAGTCGGCACGCCGCTGTTCCGAAACTCCGCGGGATGCTGCATCGACGCCACGACAGACGACGTGTCGAGCACCCGGAGTGAGGTGGCGACGAAATTCCCAGGCAGGCTGACAGTGCGAGCCTCCCGGGCGAGATTCGCGACCAGCAACGCGGCGTGGGACCCGCCGCCGAGCAGCACGCCGGTCACCAAATCCGCCGGCCGATAGCCGACGGCGGGTGTGCCGTAAAACTCCGTCAGGTCCGCCAGGACGTGGTACAGCGGTGCCACCTGACCGCCCGTGATGACGACGCCGCGGGGTCCAGACGTCTCGAATGCCGTCACCGACTCGGCGCCTTCCGCGGCGAGCTCGGAGAGGATGGCCAGCGTCCACGCCGCGCCAAACATCGAGTGCAGGCGCGGGTCCGCCGTGCGCGGATGGAACCGCAACGGCGAGATCGCGACTCTCGCGCCCGGCGTCCGACGCTTGACGGTTCTCACCTGGTCTCCGGCCGCCTGCGGGGTCTCGGCGATGCTGGTCGTGTCGATCGAATGCGCCTGTGGATGCATGCCCCAGCAGGTGATCGCCGCCGCTGGCGGTTTCAGCATGTGCACCTGGAACAGGTCCTGCCGGCTGCCGCTGGCGATCGGGCCGAGATCGGGACGGCGGCCGGTCAGATGCGCAGCCACTGCGTCGAGCGCGCGTGGCGTGGTGACGAGAGTGCCTTCGCCAAATACCAGCACTCGCGCGACGCCAGGCTTCTCCGGCAGGACGTCCGCCAGCCGTCGCAGCCATGCGTCGTCGTGCTCGCCCACGTCCAAGGCGAGCTCGAGGCTGCAGCCGATCTCCGAACCGAGATGTGCGGCCGCCGCCAGCCTGGACTCCCAGTTGCGTCCTGCGGCCAGGTCGACACGGACGTGCGCCAGCTCGAGGGACCGAAGATTCTCGACGTCGGCCGACGCGAGACGTTCCTCAGTCATGCAGACGCCAATGGCCGGAGTATTGGCGGCCTCTGCCGGCTCGATCTGCGCGGGGACGACTGCCGGACCCTCGGATAAATGTATGGACTCGCGCCCCGCTGCGACTGCTCGCAGCAGCAGCTTTTGCCTGACGCGCGTCCCCTTCGCGATGTGAACCGGCCGCGCGAGCCGGAGCGGCGTGCTGAAGGTCTTGAATGTCGGGTCGATCCAGTTGCGCTGGTCCTCGGTCTCGAACAGATCGCCTTCGAATGTCAGGTCGGCGTCCAGGCCCGGCGCGAGCGTCCAGCGAAGGCCGACGAACTGTTCGAAGCCCACCACCGGTTGCTCAATCGAGACGCCGGTCGGAAACCGGGCGCTCCGCGTCCCGCCGCCGGCCAGACGCACGGTCGCGTTCCTCCCTGCACAGGAGATCATCGGGTGCAGGACGCACAGGCCAATGCGGTTGCGATCGAAGGACGCGCGAGCTTCCCCGTCGAAGACGACGCTGATCTCGCCGTCGGCCGTGCCATCGATCTCGGCGCGCCAGGCGAAGTCCACGGCTCCCTCGACGTGCTCGGACAGGTAGGTGACGTGGAAGCTATGCCGTGAGGCTTCGACGACGAGCTCCGAGAGGCGGCCTGGAATCGTCGCCCAGTTGTGGTCGCGGATCGCGCCGTAGATGCGGTTGATCACGTCGATGCCGTCGACACTGATCGAACGCAGGTCTCCGGCTTCGTAGATGACAGACAGCGGGCCCGCCACCAGCGGCACGCGCTCGGGAAGCGGGTCCAGGCTGCCGTGGAGCAACTCCGAAACAGCTGGTGGCATTCGTCCCTACCCTTCCCGTCGCATCACCAGCGTGATCGCCAGCATCGTCGCCAGAATCACGCCGGTGAGCAGGACCGGTGCCGGTGCGAACGGCGTCAGCAGAACCAGGCCTGCCGCCACCGGACCGAACACGCGCGTCTGACGGTACTCGGGTCGATCGTGGAGAAACCAGAGGCACACGATGTACGTGGCGACCGGCACCGCAACGGCGGCCCCTGCCTGCCGTACGCCGATCTCCGCGTGGCCGCTCGCCTGATCCACCGCTACTGACAACCCCGCGCCGACAGCCGCGGCCGCCGCGAAGACGACGTAGTGGCCGTAGCCCCAGAGCATCGCCTTGCGCAGGCTCGTCAGCAGGTCGGCGACAGGCCTGTCGAAGTAGAGCCACCAGAGCGAGAACACAATCAGCAGGCCGCCGGCGATCACCGGCAGCAGGGTGTCCACGTGCGCGCCGCTGGCGAGCGCCGACTGGATCGCTGCCGTCGCCGACGCCACCGACTCGCCCAGCACGATCAATGTCAGCAGCCCATAGCGCTCGGCGATGTGATGCGGATGCCACGTCGTCATTGCCACGCGCTCGGCCCAGGCAGGCACCAGCAGCTCGACGATCGCCAGCGTGACGAAGGCCGGCAGCACCAGTGTTACTGGCAGAAACAGCACTCCGACCCACGCCGCCTGCGCGATCGAGATGCCGATCGCATACCTCAGCGCGGTCTGCCGATGCGGCGGATCGGACATCGCCGCACGGAGCCACTGCGCCACCATGGCGACGCGCATCACGACGTAGCCGCCGACTGCCGCGACTCCGGGCAGGTGCGTGTCGAACATCGCCGGCACGCCGGCCGCGAAGATGAGCGCGCCGGTTATCTGGACGAACGTCGCCAGCCGGTACGGCACGTCGTCGCAGTCGTACGCCGACGCGAACCACGTGAAATTCATCCACGCCCACCAGATGCCGAAGAACACCATCAGGTAGCCGACCACGCCGTCGGCGGCGTGGCCGAGCGCCAGTGCGTGATGCAGGCCACGGGCCCCTTCCGCGATGGCGACGACGAAGACGAGGTCGAAGAGGAGCTCGAGCGGCGTCGAAACCCGGTGCGCTTCGTGTGGGGAACGTGCGTGCACGGTGCGATATCAGAGCAACCCGTCGAAGATCACGACGTCGAGATCCGCCTCGGCAACGGCGGCGAAAATCGACGTGCCGTCGGCCGACCACGATACCCAGCGGGCGATTGAGATTGCCCGCTGGCCGAAATCGGTGATCTGCCGCGGTGCGCCTCCGGCGGCGGGCATCGCCCAGAGGTTCGCGGTGTCGCCGTCCGCCAGGGCGACGGCCAGCCACTGGCCGTCAGGAGAAAGGTGAAGGTGCGGCGTGAAGCGCGGCGCCAGCGGCACCCGGACGTCGTCAATCGTGCCGATGAGCTCGGCGGGTGCGTCCGCCGGCATGGCGCGGCGCAGCTCCCACGTGACGCGCGTGCGCAGAGGATCCGTCGCGGCCCGCGCGATGTGGTACAGGGCGCCGTCCGCGGACACTGACGCTCCCCAGACCTGGTCCGTTCGCACGGTGTGGACCGTGCCGGTCTCCACGTGCATCTTCTCGATCGCGTTCGAGCTCTTCGAGTAGTAGAGCCAACTGCCGTCGGGTGACCAGTACGCGCCGAAGGCGTCCGCCACGAGCAGCCTCGAGTCGCTGCCGTCTGGCGCCACGATGTGCAGATCGATCTCGCCCCTGCAGGCCCTGACGAACACGAGCCAGTCGCCGCGCGGCGACCACTGCGCGACGCCGATCACGACCTCCGGGTCGGACTCGAAGGTGATCTGGCGCAACTCGCTGCCGTCCAGGGCCGAGATCCAGACGTTGCCGTGGCCGCCGTGGTCCGAGATATAGGCCACCTCGCGTCCATCCGGGCTCGCCGACGGTGCCTGGACTCTGCCGGTCTGGTGCGTCACCCGCCGTCCGTTGCGGACGTTCTCGATCGGCGTGCCCGAACTCGGAAAGCACCAGATGTCCGATCGTCCCCGTCCCCGCGTGACCGCGACTCGACCGGATCGTTCTACGTCGGGCTCCAGGAACGAGGCGTCGCCGAACGTGAGGGCGCGATTGCCGGTGCCGTCGAGATCGACGGTACGCAGGTTGTTGTGCGGGGGATACGGCATCGAGCTGCCGCGCGAGGTGCTGTAGACGATGCCCTTTCCGTCGGGCCGCCACGCGAGGCCGCGAATCCACGTGGAGCGCGCAACCGCGACCGGAGTTCCGCCCTCCGCAGGGACGACGAGGAGCACGGTCTCAAACGCCATGCCGTCGCGGCCAAACGCGATCGACTTGTCGTCGGGGGACCACCGCACGCCGAAGTAGGTGTGCCGATCGAGCGGCAGTGAAGCGCAGACGCGCGCGCCGGATCCGTCGCGGCCGGCGACGATCAGGTCCACGCGCTGGTCGGCCTTGCGGAAGAATGCCAGCCGCTGGCCGTCGTGGCTGACGTCAGCGCCGCCCAGCGACGGCGTCAGCCGGCGCGGCGTGCCGCCAAAAGCCGAGACCTCCCACAGGCTGCCCGAGTCGCGGCCCGTGCTCGATTGGGCAAAGTAAATCAGCCGGCTCGAGTCGGCATCCCAGCGCGGGGCGTTGTGATCGCTGGCGTCTCGCGTGACCTGCAGCGGCGCGCCACCGGCAATCAGCTGGACCCAGATCTGCCGCTTGCCGCCGGTCAGCCCGGTAAAGGCGACCATCTTGCCGTCGGGCGAGAGGGCCGGCGCTTCCTTGACGCCGAGCGAATCCGTGAGCCGGCGTACGGACACCTCGCTGGCAGGGGCGACGGCCGGACGCGCGACGGACTCATCGAAGGCGGCCGCGTCCTCCAGATCGAGCCGGGCATCGCCGATGTGTCTGAGACGGCGCCGCACGTCCTTCTCCAGGCACCGGTGCAGCAGTCGCGTCACGAGACGTGGCGTGGCGGCGGGCAGTTCGGTCCAGTCCGGCTGACGCTCGAGCACCGACGCAATCGCGTCGACGCCGCTCAACCCCTTGAACGCGGGCCGTCCCGACAGCAGCTCGAACAACACGCAGCCGAATGCCCAGACGTCGGTTTGCGGGCCGACCGGCTCGCCCCGCGCCTGCTCCGGGCTCATGTAGCGAGGCGTGCCGACGACCAGTCCCTCGGCCGTGCGGTCGTGCGCGAGCGTGACAGTGACCGAGCTTTCCGAAAGACCCCCATCGGTCGCCTTCGCGAGGCCGAAGTCCAGGATCTTGACCGATCCCTGCGGCGTCACCTTGATGTTGGCCGGCTTGAGATCGCGATGGACGATGCCTTTGTCGTGCGCCGCTTCGAGGGCGTCAGCGATCTGGCGGCCGATGGCGATCACGTCGTTGATGGCCAGGCCCGCGCCCCGTGAGTCCGCCTGGAGCAGTTCCGCGAGCGTCAGTCCGTCGACCAGCTCCAGGACCAGGCCGCGACGTTCCTGATCGTCTTCCACCCCGTAGATGGCGCCGATGTTGGGATGGTTCAGCGCGCCGAGCGCGCGCGCTTCCCGATCGAAGCGGGCGAGGCGGCTGGCGTCGCGCATGAACGCTTCGGGCAGTACCTTGATGGCGACGTCGCGCCCGAGCCGTTCGTCCCGGGCCCGGTAGACGTCGCCCATGCCGCCCGATCCCAGGTGGCCGGTGATCTCGTAGGGCCCGAATTGACGACCTGGCACGGCCGGATGCTACCACGGCAGATTGTGACGTTCGCGCGCCTGAAAAGACGCCTTTTGAGGAGCCGTCTGGCCGGTGTCAGGGGATGTGTCGAACCGGCGGTCCCTCGTTCGTCGATTGATCAATACTCAACAATCAACGCGGGCAGCTTCATACGCTGGCCCCGGGAGCCGGTACTACCATGAACGTTCTGACAGACCTCCGCTTTGCTCTGCGATCCCTGGCCCACGCCAAGGGCCTGGCCATCACTGTCGTCGTGACCCTGGCGCTGGGCATCGGCGCCAACGCCGCAATTTTCAGCGTCGTGCGCGGCGTGCTGCTGCGTCCGCTCGCCAACCGCGACGAGGATCGCCTGATCTACATCCAGCAGACGGCGAAAGGCATTGGCAGCGACAACGTCGCCTTCTCGGTGCCCGAGCTGCAGGACTTCCGTGACAACGTCAGGAGCATCGCGGCCTTCGGCGACTTCTCGACGATCGCGTTCACGATGGTCGGACTTGGCGAACCTCGCGAGGTGCGTGCCGGCGTCGTCGGCGGCTCCTACTTCGAGGTGATGGGGCTGCACCCGGTCCTCGGCCGGCTGCTCGGTCCAGGCGACGACGGGCCGAAAGCGCCCGGCGCCGCGGTGCTCACCTATCGCTTCTGGACGACCAGCCTCGGCAGCGACCCGAACGTCATCGGCAAGGTGATTCGCCTCGACGAGCGTACAGCGACGATCGTCGGCGTCCTCGAGCCATCGGTCCCGTATCCAGCTGAGACCGAGATCATCGCCAACGTCGTCACCAGCCCGCACCATTTGTCGGCGACGATGGTGGCCGGTCGCGTGCACCGGATGACCGAGCTGTTCGGCCGCCTGGCGCCGGGCACAACGATCGAGAGCGCGCGCGCCGAGCTCGAGACGGCGCACAGCGCCATGATGCACGCCCATCCGGAGGCGTACCCGCGCAACGGCGACTTCCGGCTCCAGATCCGGCGCCTGCGCGATCAGATCACGTCTCCGGCGCGGGCGGTGCTGCTGATCCTGCTGGCCGCCTCGGGGCTGATCTTCGTGATTGCCTGTTCGAACGTCGCCAATCTCATTCTCGCCAGGACGGTGCGGCGCGAGAACGAGCTGGCGGTCCGGGCTGCGCTCGGCGCAACCGCCGGCGCGCTGCGGAGGACGTTGCTCGCCGAAAGCGTGCTGCTGTGCGGCGCCGGGGCGCTGCTCGGCGTCCTGGTTTCGGCGCCGATGGTCTCGATCCTGTCGCGCTACGCAGCGCGGTTCTCGGTGCGTGCGCTCGATGTCACCGTTGATGCCAGCGTGCTCGCTGTCGGCGTGACGCTGGCGCTGGTGGCCTCCGTGTTGCTGGCCTTCGTGCCGCGCTTGCCCACATCCGACGGATCCAAGGGGCTCGGTGTCGCCAACGGTGCGGTCCGCATCACGTCGGGCACCGGCCGTCGCCTGCGGCTGTTCGCCGTCACACAGATCGCCGCGTCATTCATCCTGCTGGCCGGCGCCGGGATGCTGCTGAAGACGCTGCTCGAGCTGCAGGCCACGCCGACCGGCTTCGACATGCAGCACGTGCTCGCGATCAACGTGCCGGTCTCCTACAGCAAATCGCGCGATCAGGTCGTGGGCCTGTACAACGAGGCGCTGCGCCGTATCGAGGCGCTCCCCGGCGTTGAACGTGTCGCGATCGGGACGGCCGTGCCGTGGCGCGACGCCAACGTGTTCGGACCGGGCTTCCAGGTACTCCGCCGAAGGCTACGCGCGCGGCAATGCCGAGGAGGATCCGCGGGCTCGCTTCCGTACTGTCTCGCCCGGCTTCTTCGCGGCGCTCGGCGTGCCCGTGCTGGCTGGGCGCGACTTCACGGCGGCGGATCGCAAGGACACCGAGAAGGTCGTCATCATCAGCCAGAGCATCGCCCAGCGCATGTTCGCGACGAGCGATGCCGTGAACCATCGCGTCATGTGGACCGATCCGGTGATGAAGTTCATCGACGTCAGCGGCGAACCGCGGCGCGTCGTCGGCGTGGTCGCCGACGTCGATGACGAGAACGTGGTGCCCGGTCCGGCGATGACGATCTATCACCCGTTCGAGCAGGAAATCGGCGGCGGACGACTGTTCGTGCACGCGAAGTCGGATCCCTACCAGCTGGTCGCTCCCATCGCGCAGGTCTTCCGCTCGCTTTCCTCCGAGCAGCCGGTCGAGCGGGCAGCGACGCTGGAGGACGTGCGCGCCGAAGTGCTGGCGCCGAATCGACTGAACACCCTGGTCTTCGGCGGCTTCGCGTCGGTGGCGCTGGCGATTGCGGTCGTCGGCGTGGCCGGCGTGCTGGCGTTTTCCGTCAGCGCGAGAACGCGTGAGTTCGGCATCCGCCTGGCGATCGGATCGGAGCCGAAGCACCTGCTCACGCGGGTGCTCGGCGAAGGCGCCGTCATCGCCGCTGTCGGTGTGATCGCTGGAGTCGTCGGCGGCCTGGTGCTGCTGAAACTGGCCAGCGGCTATCTCGAGGACGTGCACATGCCAGGCGTGCTGACAATCATCGGCGCCGCCGCCGTCCTGGTCGCCGCCGCCATCGGCGCGTCCTTCATGCCGGCAGCCCGAGCGTCGCGGATCGACGTCATCCAGGCGCTGCGATCCGAGTGACGCGGAGGCTCGCGCCAGGGAATGCAGCGCGGGCCGGACGGCATGCGTGACCTGGCTTAAGAGAATCAGCCTCGCCCTCGCCGTGGTGGCCGGTGTCGCGGCAGCCTTCTGGGCGAAGGCCGTGTCGGACATCGCCGTCTCGGCGCCGCCGCTGGTCGTGCCGGGGCTGTCGTCGTCGGGCCACTACCGGCCCGACGAAGCGTCGCTCAACACGCATCCGGTGCCTCAGTGGTTCGAGGACGGGAAGTTCGGCGTCTTCATCCACTGGGGACTGTTTTCCGTCCCCGGCTTCGCGCCAAAAGGTCGTTTCGAAGACGTCCTCACGCACGACTACGGGCGCGCGATGCTCGTCCACCCGTACGCCGAGGACTACTGGAACGCCATCAAGGACGCGGGCACGCCGTCTGCGGCATTTCATCGCGCCCACTACGGCGCCATGCCGTACCAGGGCTTCAAGCCGATGTTCATGTCGCGGCTCGCACTGTGGGATGCGGACGCCTGGGCGCGGACGTTCGCCTCGGCCGGCGCGAAATACGTGGTCCTCGTCGTGAAGTATCACGACGGCTTCTGTCTGTGGCCGACCTCGATCGCCAATCCTCACGAAGCACACTGGTCGAGCGAGCGCGATCTGGTCGGCGAGATGGCAGCGGCAGTCCGCGCTCACGGGATGCGCTTCGGCGTCTATTACTCGGGCGGCGTCGACTGGACGTTCAGGCCCCGCATCTCGCGCACGCTCGGCGACTACAGCGGCTCGACGCCTGGCGGCGACTATCCCGCCTATGCCGATGCCCAGGTTCGCGAGCTGATCGTGCGCTACCGCCCCGACATCCTCTGGAACGACATCTCGTGGCCGACGAATCGGGACAGCCTGTTCACGCTGTTTGCCGACTACTACAACGTCCTGCCGGACGGCGTCGTCAACGATCGCTGGAGCGAGGCCACCGCGCTCAGCCTCCTGATGCGGCTGAAGCCGTCGCGGATGGCCTTCGATCTGCTCGTCGAGCAGGCGTTCAAACACAATCCCAACGCCATCAGGGACATCACCCCACCGGCCATTCCGCACAGCGACTACACCACGCCGGAGTACACCCAGTACCCCGACATCCAGGCGAAGAAGTGGGAGACGACCCGCGCCATCGGCAATTCATTCGGCTACAACCGCAACGAGGCCGACACGGACTACACACCCGCCCGGACGCTCCTCACGAATTTCATCGATGCCGTCTCGAAAAACGGCAACCTGCTGCTGAACGTCGGGCCGCGCGGTGAGGACATGCAGATCCCGATCGAGCAACTGAGCCGGCTGCAGGCGTTTGGCGACTGGCTGGGCCGAAACGGCCAGGCGATCTACGGCACCCGGCCGTGGACGCGCGCCGAAGCGACGACAGCGGAAGGCGTGCAGGTCCGCTTCACGCAAGGCGCCGGGACCGTGAACGTCATTCCCCTGGGCGAAGTCAGCGGCACGACGCTGACGATCAAGGGCGTCGCGCTTCGCGGCGCCGGCGTCATCCTGGCCACCGGCGGCGGCGCGAGCGCCAGGTCCGTCGGCGCCGATACGGTCCTGACGCTGGACGCGCCGCTCGACCACGTCTTCGCGCCGGCGATCGCCCTCCATCTGGATTAGCCGCCCGCAGGCATCCCCGCGCCGCCGCCCCTCGACCGCGCGCCCGCGATGACGTCTAATTGGCCTGATGCGCACTCCCCCAGCCACCGGCGCCAGACATGCCGCGCACCTGAGAGGGTTGAATCTCGAGCGAGCGCTCCTGGTCGCCATGGATCGGCAGGGCCCGTTCTCCCGCGCCGAGCTGATTCGGGAAACTGCGCTGTCGGCGCCGACTATCGGCAGCCTGACTGCCGATCTGATCCGCCGCGGTCTGTTCCGCGACCTGGGCACGGGTCCCTCGCGTGGTGGGCGGCGCCCGTCGTTCATGGAGTTCAACGATCGGCACGGCTTCGTCGCCGGCATTCACATCGAGTCGTCGCGGTTCACGCTGGCCGTGGCCGATCTTCGTGGCGAGATCATCGCGCGCCATCGCGTCGACCCGACCGCGGACCGGCGGCCGCATGCGCTGCTGCCGCTGGTCGCAAGTGAGCTGCGCGCGCTGCTGCGGCTGGCGCGTGTGCCGATCCGGCGGCTCCTCGCCGTCGGCGCCGGCGTGCCGGGCGCGGTGGACCCCGGCCACGGCGTCGTCATCGCGCTCGCTCCCAACCTGAAAGGCTGGTCGCAGGTTCCTGTGGCGGCCATCCTCGGCAAGGCGCTGGGCGCGCCGATCCTGGTCGAAAACGACGTCAACCTCGCGATCCTCGGCGAGCGCTGGCGCGGAGTGGCCAAGGGGCACGACACCTGCGCGTTCATCACCGTCGGGACCGGCATCGGCGCCGGCATCGTCGTGAAGGGCGAGCTGCATCACGGCCATCACTTCCAGGCCGGTGAAATCGCCCTGATGTGCATGGGCCCGCAGTTTGTCGGCACCGACTTCGGCGCCAAAGGATGCCTCGAAACCCTCGTCGGGTTGCAGGCGCTCGAGGCGCGCTGGTCGAAGCACGCCAGTCCCGCCCGCGACGCGGACGCGCGGATGCGCGAGCTGGTGCAGTCCGCCAAGGCCGGCGATCGGCGCGCGCTGGCAATCCTCGATGACGCCACCACGCTGATCGGGATTGCCGCGGCAAACCTGAACCTGACGCTCGACCCGTCGCTGATCGTCCTCGGCGGCGCGCTCATCGCGCACGCGCCTCACCTCATCGACGACATCCGCCGCATCGTCGGCCGAATCGTGCTGACGCCGAGCGGCATCATGGAGTCAACGCTCGGTGAAGAGGCGCCGCTCTGGGGCAGCGTGCTGCACGCCGTCACGGAGGCCAGGCATCGGCTGCGCACCGACCTCAGGAATGACGGGTCGTAGGGGCCTAGGGGCCGAGGGGCCTGGAAGGGCAAGGAGGGTTAGGGGGCCAAGGAGCCCTAGGGCACGGGAGTACTGAGTTACCGGATCGTTCTCATCGCAGTACGCAGAAAGTGCCCCTGGTCTCTGGGGGGTGCGTCGAGCAAGTTCTTCAACGATGTTCGCCGGCACCGATAGCGCGGCTCGTCGCAGCTGCGAACCGAGTTCGAATCGATCGCTTCGTGGAAACCGTTCAGTAACCAGCGCGTGCACTCGAAAGAACAGTGCGTCCGCGCGTTGCCACGCCACGATGTTGCGGTGTCGCAGCCTGTCCACGGCGGCTTCGAGTGCAAGAATCGTCGCCTGCTCGCCTGCTCGCCTGCTCGCCTGCTCGCCTCCCTCGCCTCCTCGGCTCCCTCGGCTCCCCCGGCTCGCTCGGCTTCCTGGGCCGCTAGCCGCCCTCGTCGATCTCCAGCAGGCGATCGGCGGCGACGCCGGTCCGGCGCGTTGTCTTTCCGTCGGGCCACTTGACCTCGAGCGCGTCGACAGTCGTGGCGCTGCCCAGCCCGAAGTGCTGCCGCACGTCGTTCTGCGACAGGTAGCTCGATCCGCTCTGAACAACGCGCGAGAGCGTTCGCTGACCGACTCGCGCCGTGATCACGGCGCCGATCGCGGTGGCGCCGGGCGACGCGTGCAGTGCGACCAGCAGCCAGTGCCCGGGCGAGGCGATTTCGTTGTGCAGCACCTGCGGCGCGCCGTCGAGATCGTTGATCACGACGTCCAGGCGCCCGTCGTTGTCGAGGTCGCCCATGGCGAGGCCGCGGCTGACCCGGGGCTCGGTGAAGACTGTCCCGTATTGCGCAGAAACCTCGTCGAACGTGCCGTCGCCGCGGTTGTGGTACAGGAGCTTGCGCTGCCGGTAACCTGCCGACGCGCCGAGGTGGGCGGTGTCCAGCTGCGGATAGACGTGGCCGTTGACGGCGATGATGTCGAGGAAGCCGTCGTTGTCGTAGTCGAAAAACGTGGTGCCCCAGCCCACGTACGGCAGGCTCGAGGGCGCGGTGTTGGAGGCAAAAGACCGGTCGCTGAAATGGTCGCCGTCGTTGTGGTACAGGTCGTTGTACTCCTCGGCGAAGTTGGTGACGAAGAGGCTGAACCTGCCGCTGTTGTCGTAGTCGCCCAGCGCCACGCCCATCCCGCCCTGCTCGGCGCCGTCCTCGCTGACGGCGACGCCCATCGGGAACGCCGTCTCCTTGAAGGTGCCGTTGTGCTGATTCAGATAGAGCAGGTTCGGCGTGGAGTCGTCGGCGACATACAGATCGGGCCAGCCGTCGCCGTTGGCGTCGAACCAGGCGATGCCCATCCCGAAGTAGCCGTGCGGGTCCGAGACGCCGGCCTTCTCGCTGACGTCGCTGAAGCGGCCATTGCCGTCGTTGTGGAAGAGAAAGTCTGTTTCGCCGGGGAGCCCGCGCGGGCCGCACTGCACGGCAATCCCGCGGTACTCGCAGGTCCGATCCTTCCCGAACTGCGGCAGGTGCTGCAGGTCGACGTGGACGTAGCGGCTGACGAAGAGATCGAGGCGCCCGTCGTGGTCGTAGTCGGCGAACCCGCAGCCGGTGGACCATCCGCCGACCGACACACCGGACGTGCCGGCGATGTCGGTGAACGTGCCGTCGTGATTGTTGCGGTACAGGCGGTTGCCGCCCAGGGCCGTGACGTAGAGATCCGTCCAGCCATCGCCGTCCACGTCTGCGGTGCACACGCCCATGCCCCATCCGGGATGGCCGACGCCAGCGTGATCCGTCACATCCTCGAAGCGTCCGTTCCCGAGATTCCGATAGAGCGCGCTGCGCGCCGCCGCCGGATCGCCCGCAGTCTCCACGGTCAGCGAGTCCACGAAATACAGGTCCTGCCGCCCGTCGTTGTCGAAGTCGAACATCGCGACGCCGCCGCTCATCGACTCGACGATGTACTTCTTTTCTGGCGCGGCGTGGTGTCGAAAGCCGATGCCCGCGGACGCGGTGATGTCGCGAAACAGCACGGCCGGCGCCTGCGCCGCCACGCTCGCGGCGGCCAGCACGCCAGCCATCGCCGTCACCCGGAGAGGGCTCATGGTGTGTCTACTCTAAGCGCGCGGGCGCGCCGGCGCACGTCAGCACCACTTATGGATGTCCGAGCGCCTTGCGATACGCTTCGAGATGCTGCTGGGCGGCGGCCGTGTCACCCAGACGGGTGCAGGCGAGACTGAGTTGGTACTGAGCCTTGGCTGAGCCCGGCGCCCTGGCCACGGCGCGCTCGAGCGCGGCGCGCGCAGCCGCGGCGTCGTTCTGATCCAGAAGGATCATCCCGAGCGCCAGGTTGGCAGTGGCGTTGTCCGGGGCAGTCTCGAGGACGCGGCGGGCATTGGCTTCGGCCTCCTTGAGCTGACCTGCGCCCTGTTGAGCCTCCGCAAGGGCCGCGCGGGCGTCGACCTGATCGCCCGAAAGCTGAAGGCCGCGCTGCAGAACGAGAATGGCGTCGGCGTACTGCTTGGCGCGATTCCTGGCGACGCCGAGTGCCACGAGTGTCTGCGCCCGATTGGGTTCCAGGCGGTCGGACTCCGCCAGCGTTTCCGCCGCCCGGGGATCGCTCACCTCGAGGTACGCAACGCCGAGCAGGTAGGCATAGGAAGCGTCTGCGGGGAACATCCTCACAAGGGCCTGCAGCTTGTCGATCGCGGCGCTGGTTCGCCCAGCGGCGATCGCGACGCGCGCATACGTCGCGATCACGTCCTCGGAGTTCGGAGCGAGTGCCAGCGCCTTGTCCAGTGACGCAAGCGCGGTGGCGTCGTGCCGGTCGGCCTGCAGCTGCGCCAGCGTCATCCAGCACCGGGCCGAATGCAGGCGGCCGGCGGCCTCTGTCAGGAGATGGACCGCCTCGTCGTCATGTCCGCCGGCATGCGCCGTCGCGGCCCGCGCGAGGACCTCGTCAAGCGCCGGCGTCGGCGGCGGGCCCTGCGCGCCCGGCGTCATCAGGGTGGCCAGCGTCAGCACGCACGCGATAAACGTCATGGCTGCCGCCGGTCCTTCAACTGACGGAACAGCTCGAACTGCTCTTCTGCGCGTGCGGTCTGACCCGCCCGCTGATAGGCCTGGCCGAGCTGATAGTGGATGTTCGCGTCCGACGGCGCCAGTTGGGCGGCGTGCTCCAGTTCTGTCGTCGCCTCGGCAGTCTGGCCCAGCGAGAGCAGGACTTTCCCGAGGAGATACCGGGCGTTCGCGAAGTCGGGCCGTCGAGCCAGGACGCCGCGAAGCACGTCGACGGCCTCCGCGCGCGTTCCGCGAAGATCGAGCACTGTCGCCAGAGTCTGACCGGCCTGCAGGTTGTCGGGATGTGAGGCGCGCTCGGCACGGAGCGCGGCTTCCGCTTCCGGCAGACGGCCCTGCTTCAAGTAGATCAGGCCGAGCGCGGCATTGGCCTCCGATACATCCGGCTTGATGGCCACAGCCTTCGTCAGCGACGTCACGGCGGCGTCCATGTCGCCTTGCTGCGCCTCCGCGAGTCCCATCACGACCAGCACTTCCGGCGCGTCGCCATGTCGCGCCAGCAGGTCCCCGAACAGCCGTTCCGCGTCTGCCGCGCGGCCGCTCCGCACGAGCGCGACGCCATACATGTACTGCACCGACGCGTCATCGCCGCGGGTCGGATCGTCGTCGAGCAACGTTGCCGCCTCCGCATACGCCTCGACGTTGAAGGCCGCGAGGGCCGCCATCCGACGCACCGACGCATCGCGCGGGCGGTCGACGACGGCGGCGGCGAGCAGGGGATGCGCACGCTCGTAGCGATGCGCGTTGAAGTAGGCCAGCCCGAGCGCGTACCGGCCTTGCGGAAGCGCCGGCGACAGCTGAACGGCCGTTTCGAACATCTCCGCGGCGCGGTCGAAGTGGCGCGCCTGGACGTGAAGGACGCCGAGGTTGTAGTAGGCCTGCGCCAGCGCCGTTGCCACGTGCGCCACGATTGCCTGGCGGGCCTCGGCGGGCAGATCGCGGACTGTCGAGTCGCCGAATGACGAGAGGGATGAGGGCGCATCGCCGGCCGCGGCATCATCGGCCAGGTAGTGCGCGAGGCGCTCGCGCAGGGACTCTGTATGCTGCTGCGAGGATCGTTCCGCTTCCGCGAATTCTGCGGCTGCCTGATCGGCCTGCCCCAGCTGACGCAACGCGACCCCGAGCTGGTAGTGGATGCTGGCGACCCGCGCCGGGTCCGCGTTCGCGCCTTCGGATCGTGCCAGGGCGGCGCGGAGGGCGGCGGCCGCGTCCGCGGCGTGGCCAAGCGCCATGTGTGAGCGTCCGAGGTAGAGGTATGCGTCCGCGGGTGCGCCGGGCGACTGCACAAGCGGCGTGAGCACAGCAATGGCTTCGGCGGACCGTCGAAGGTCGGTGAGCGCCATGCCCAGACGCAGCGTCGCGATGCGATCGTCCGGCGCGATCGCCAGCTCGCGCTGGAACTCGTCGACGGCGGTGGGCAGCCCGTCGGTGCCCCGTGCCATCACGGCGAGCGTCGCCAGGTAGTAGTGGGCGTGGCGCACCCGCGCGTCGCGCGCCAGGGCACCGCGCAGCAGTGTGGTCGCCTGGTCCTGATGCCCTGCGTCCCGGTACATTCGCGCGATGAGCACGTCCGTGGCCGGCTCCGGATGGGCCTTGCGGACTTGATCGAACAGCGACGCCGCCTTCGCCAGATTGCCGAGGCGCAGGTAGCCGGAGGCCAGCACGAATGTCAGCTCGCCATCGTCCGGGGCGCTGCCATGCACTTCCTCGAGCTCCTGCACCGCCTGCGCCGGGTGGCCGTCGGCGACCAGCGCCTGGGCGAGCAGCCGCCTGATGGGGATGCTGCGCGGGTGCGAGGACGCAAGGGGGGTGAGGAGGGTCACCGCTGCCGAGGCCTTGCCCATCTCGAGGTTGGCGGCGCCGAGCGCCATCGTTCCGCTGGTGTCGTCTGGCGTCGCCGTGGCGGCGCGTCCGAACGCGGTCAACGCGTCGGCGTCACGGCCATCCGCCATCGCCGCGGCCCCGAGCAGCAGCCACCCCTGCCCGGCGGCGTCGCGATACCTGCTTTCGGCGGTCTCCCGTTCGCCCGCCCGGAGGCTGATCTCGGCCTGGGCGATGGCGGCGTCGAAGGGGGCTGCCGGCGAAGGCGCCTGCGCGTGGGTCGGGCGGGTGGCGAGGGCTCCGGCGACCAGGACGGCCGTGGCAAGATCCCGTCTGCGGCGCGGCATGAACGGCGGAACTCCGTGACGATTCTACTCGCGCCGCGGCAGTGGCCGGCCAGTGGTCACACGGTGGTCAGGTGCACGGCCGCCTCAGAAAGCAGTTGACACCGCGCCGATGGGGCGCATAATACCGACTTTATTAACGTCCTTTACAAACTGACTTTACCAATTCACCAACCAGCACGTTCGAGGTGGTCCGACATGCGCAAGCCGCACGCCTGGCTGGCTTTCCTGATCCTGCTCCTTCTGGCCGTTCCTGCCAGCGCGCAGCGCACCGGCGCGCGCATCAGGGGCAGCGTCGCAGACTCGTCCGGCGCCGTGATTCCGGGCGCCACCGTGACACTGAACAACAGCGCGACGGGTCTCTCCCGTACAGACCACGACCAACGAGAACGGGCTGTACTCGTTTGGCGAGCTTCCGGTCGGCACCTACTCGATCAAGGTGGAGCTTCAGGGGTTCAAGACCGGCGAGCGCACGGACGTTCAGCTGAACGTCGCGGACGACCGCGCGGTGGACTTCGCGCTGGACCCCGGGCAGGTTCAGGAGACTGTCAGCGTCGAGGCCTCGGCCGTCCAGGTGAAGACGATCGGCGGCGACGTCTCGGGCGTGGTCACCGGCCAGCAAGTACGGGAGCTGCCTCTCAACGGGCGCAACTTCCTGCAGCTGGCGACGCTGATGCCCGGCGTCTCGGCGCCGGACTTCCTCAACGTCAAGGACAAGGGCCTGCTCGGCGGATCCGACCTGGCTGTCAGCGGCGGCGCTGTCACCGCCAACCTGTGGACCGTTGACGGCGCCAACAACAACGACGTCGGCTCGAACCGCACGATCCTCGTCTACCCGTCGGTCGACGCCATCGAAGAGTTCAAGATCCTTCGCAACAGCTACGGCCCGGAGTACGGGCAGTCCGGCGGCGCCCAGATCAACATCGTCACGCGCAGCGGCAACAACCAGTTCCAGGGCAGCGCCCTCTACTTCGTGCGCAACGACGCCCTGAACGCCAGCAACTATTTCCTGAAGATCGCCGACCAGCCGAAGGAGCAGTTGAGCCGCCACGATTTCGGCGGCACCTTTGGCGGCCCGATCATCAAGGACAAGCTGCATTTCTTCGGGTCGCTCGAGTGGAACCGCGAGCAGCGCGGCAGCGTCCGCAATTCCTTCGTGCCGACAGACGCCGAGAAATCAGGCGATTTCAGCGGCGCGCCGATCGCCGGCTGCTCGCAGGACGCGCCGATCGACCCGCTCACCGGCGCGGCGTTCCCGGGCAACAAGATTCCCGCCGATCGCCTGAGCCCCGCCGGGCTCCTGTTCCTGAAGCTGTACCCCTCGCCCAACACGACGCCGACTTCCGGCAGCTGCAACAACTGGGTGACGTCGCTGACGACGCCGATCAACTGGCGGCAGGAGAACCTGCGCGTCGACTACAACATGAGCAAGAACCTGCGTGCGATGGTGCGCTACACGCAGGACGCCTGGGAGAACAACTCGCCCAGCCTGCAGTCCAACCTGTGGGGCGACGATCCGTTCCCGGCAGTCGACTCGAACTGGAACCAGCCGGGCCGCTCGTTCATCGCCCAGTTGAACCAGACCATCGGGTCCTCCGCCACCAACAGCCTCCAGTTCTGGTACTCGGGCAACAGCATCACCGTCACGCGCGGTGGCACCGACCCGGGACTGAACGATGAGATTAACGCTGCGATTCCGACGCTGTTCAGCGACGCCGGACGCGAGTACCCCACCGACCGTGGTCACCCGGTCTTCTGGGGCGGCGCCGGTTACGACACGCTGTGGAACGAAGCGCCGTTCCACAACAACCAGGATCTGTTCGTGCTGAAAGACGACTACTCGGCGGTCTTCGGCAAGCACCTCCTGAAGGTCGGCGGGCTCATGAGCTTCAACCGCAAGAACGAAGACGTCGGCGGCTACGGCTCCTACGAGAACTCGGAGTTCTGGGGCTCGACGGGCCTCGGCGACACCGGCGTCACCTCGGGCAACCTGCTCGCCGACTTCCTGCTGAAGGACATGCAGTGGGGCTTTGACGAGTTCTCCGCCCAGCGCCAGGTGCCACAGCGCTGGCGCGACGCCGAGTTCTACGTCTCGGACTCATGGAAAATCGCGCCGCACGTCACGCTCGACTACGGCGTCAGGTACTCGCTGTTCCTGAATCCGTACGCGGCAGACGACCGGATCATGAGCTTCGACCCGGCGTCGTTCAACCCGGCGCTTGGCAACGATCCCTGTAACGGCCTGCTGCAGCCGCCGGGAACGACCTGGTGCCAGGACGCCGGCTTCTCCGGCGCGACCGCCGGCCCGAACCGCTCGCTCTACGATCAGGACAAGAACAACTTCGCGCCACGCGTCGGCCTGGCGTGGGACGTGTTCGGCGACGGCAAGACTGCCCTCAGGCTCGGCGCCGGTCAGTTCTTCCTGCGCGAGCGCCTCAGCCCAGGGCTGAACATCGGCGCCAATCCCCCGTTTGTCGTCACCAAGTCCGGCTCCCGAACGCTCGACAGCGCCGCCGAGCCGTGCGACGGCTGCTTCAGCGACAGCCTTGGCGCGCCCAGCTCGGGCCGCGAGGTGAAAGGGCTCACGCCGAACAACTGGCAGTGGAACCTGACAGTCCAGCGCGAGATTCACAAGAACACCACAGTCGAGTTGAGCTACGTCGGCAACAAGGGCAACCACCTGCTGAAGACGTATGACGTCAACCAGGTCCGCTCCGGCGACAACAACGGCGACGGCGTGTCGGACCGCCTCGAATACGCGCGCGGCGACCCCGATAATCCCGATGCGCTCGGCGCGCTCCGGCCGTACAACGTCTTCGGCGATCACCGGATTGGCCTGTGGGACCACAGCGGCACGTCGATCTATCACGCGCTGCAGTCGCAGCTGATCAGCCGATTCGGTCACGGCTCGCAGGTGCAGGCCTCGTACACCTGGTCGCGGACCATCTCCAACATCGCGCTCGACAACAGCGACGGCGGCCTCAACGCCTCCGACGCGACGCTCGACGTCGACAACCCCGGCCTGGATCGCGGGCTCGCCCGCACGCATCGCGAGCACATCTTCAACACGGCGCTCGTGCTGCTGCTGCCCACGCTGGACGACCATTCCGGCTTCGTGCACCACGTCTTCGGCGACTGGGAGATTGCCACCATCGCGGAAGCCGCCTCGGGCAGCCCGCTCACGATCACGACCGGCACGATTCCGGGCCTGGCAGGCGGGCCGTCAGGGACGGGCTACACGGACAACCAGCGGCCAAACCGCGTCGCCGGCCAGCCGTGCCGCGCCAGCAGCGGGCCGGCCGAGCAGTGGCTGAACCCGAACGCCTACACGCTCGACAACTTCCAGCTGGGCACAATCGGCGATGCCGGCCGCGGAGACTGCAACGGGCCGGGCGTCTTCACGGTGGACCTCTCGTTCTACAAGAACATCCGCCTCTCCGACAGGGTGAAGCTCCAGTTCCGGTTCGAAGTGTTCAACGTCTTCAACCGGACCAACTTCACCGACGTCGACGCGACGATGAGCCCGTCGGATGTGACGTTCGACACCGGCGACCCGCGCACGGCAAACACGATCACCGGCGCCACCATCCCGATTGGATTCGGCCAGGCCACGCAGGCGCGCGACCCGCGTCAGGCCCAGGTCGGCTTCAAGATCATGTTCTGACGACGCCTCAGGGGGCACGATCATGAGCGCCAGGTCCGGCGGTTGGGCCTGGCGCTTTTTTTTGTCCCCTGTCGGCGTGCTGCAGTGCAACGGCGCTGCGGTGCTGCGGTTGTGCCGCAGTCCCGCGGTGCGGAAGTACCGAAGTGCCGTGCCGGAGTGCGGCCGGCCCTTGCCGTGCCCTGCCCGTGCTCTGACGGCCGATCTAAAGATCGGCCCTACGGGGCGTGACGGCCGATCTAAAGATCGGCCCTACGGGGCGTGACGGCCGATCTAAAGATCGGCCCTGCGGGGCGGACGGCTGACTGAGTCGGCCCTACAGGGCTCTGATGATCGGCCTACAGGGCCTGGCTGACGGCCGATCGAGAGGTCGCTGCTGCCGGAGTTGGCGGACTTGTGTCGGTAGGGCCAATCTTTAGATTGGCCATCAGCGGGCCGGCCGAGCGACTCAGGTACTCGACGAACTGATCGTCGGGGAAGCAGTAGAGCCAGCGCTCGCCAGGCTCCGCGGACGCGATCACCGGGTGCGAGGACTTGCGCGCGTGACGGCTGGCGTGCCGGTTCGGCGAGTCGTCACAGCACAGCGTCGCGTCGCACTCCTGGCATGTCCTCAAGTGCACCCAGCGCGCGCCGATTTTCACGCACTCCTCGCACTCGTACCGCTTCGGGCCCTTGACCGTCGTGATGGCCGTGATGTGCGCGCATTTTCCGTCGGACATGTCGCCCCTCCGCTACTCCGCCAGCACCTGGTGAACGAACGCTATCGCAATCGATCCTTCGCCGACCGCCGACGCGACGCGCTTCACGTTGCCGCCGCGCACGTCGCCAACGGCGAAGACGCCGGGAAGCGACGTCTCGAGAAGGTGCGGCGTCCGCGGCAGCGGCCATCGGCGCGTGGCCAGGTCGGTGGGTGACAAATCGGCGCCCGTCTTGATGAAGCCCTTGTCGTCCATCACCACGCAGCCGTTGAGCCACGCCGTGCTCGGATCGGCGCCGGTCATCACGAAGATGTGACGCACGTCCTTGGTCTCGGACTCGCCGGTCTTCCGCTTCGTCCACGTCACGCGCTCGAGCGCCGTCGCGCCCTCGAGAGCGGTAATCTCGGTCTCCGCCATCAGGTGGATGTGCGGGTTGTCCTCGATGCGCCGGATCAGATATCGCGACATCGTGTCGGCCAGGCCGGTGCCGCGCACCAGCATGTGCACGCACTTGGCAGTCTGGGCCAGGAACACCGCGGCCTGTCCGGCGGAGTTGCCGCCACCGACGACCACCACCTCATCGCCCTTACAGAGCTGCGCTTCGATGAACGTCGCGCCGTAATACACGCCGTTGCCTTCGAACTGGGCAAGATTGTCGACGCCCAGCCTTCTGTACGACGCGCCGGTCGCGATGACCACAGTCCTGGTCTGGACGCGGTCGTCGTCCACCTGGAGCACGTACGGCTTGCGATCGCACGAGAGATGTTTCGCCCCCTTGGCAATCACGATCTGCGCCCCGAACTTCTGCGCCTGCGCGTACGCGGCACCGGCAAGGTCCTGGCCGGAGATACCGGTCGGGAAGCCGAGATAATTTTCGATCCACGAGCTCGACCCCGCCTGACCGCCGGGCGCGTTGGTTTCGACCACCAGGACGTCGAGACCTTCCGACGCGGCGTAGACCGCCGCCGCGAGGCCCGACGGCCCGGCGCCGATCACCACGACGTCATGGACGTGCGTTTCGTCGATCGACTCGTTGAAGCCGAGGCAATCCGCGATGTGCCGGTTGCTCGGATTGCGCAGGACGAGGTCGCCGCGGCAGATCAGCACCGGCACGTCCTTCGCCTCGACGTGGAACCTGTCGAGCAGCGCCTGGACGCTGGGATCGCGGTCGAGATCGATGTAGGCGTACGGATGGCCGTTCCTGGTGAGGAACTCCTTGATCCGGAGCGTGCCCTGGCAATGCGACGAGCCGACGAGCACGACGTCGCCGAGGCCGTGCGCGATGAGCTCCACGCGGCGCATGATGAACGCCCGCATGATGATCTCGCTCAGCTCGGAGTCTGTCTGCACGAGCTCCTGCAGCTGCTCGTGTTCGATCTCGAGCACCGTGCCGTCGGTGCGCGCCCGCGCCCGGAACAGCGCCGGCCGCCCGGAGAGCATGTTCACCTCGCCGCTGAACTGTCCGGGCCCGTGATGCGCGATCGAGGTCTCCTTGGTGCCCTGCGGTCTGACGATGTCCACTTGTCCGTCGATGACGACGTAGAACGGGACGTCGCGGTCCCCGGCCTCGACGAGCACTTCGGCGCCGGTGACCGCCCGCAGCCGTCCGTGCGCCTTGAGGCGCTCGATCTGTTGGTCGTCCAGCGTCGGGAACGCCTGATCCGCCGGCGACTGCTGCGAGATCGACGTGGCGTCGTCTGGCGACGATGTGTCGGCACGGACATCCATGGATTACCCCGCCCTTCCGAGTGTCAGCGCGAAGGCTATCGGCCCCGCGTGCCTCAGAGGTCCACGACTGCGATGAATGAAGATCTACAGGGCCTTGATCAGCGGGACGTTGACCAGGTGCTCGGAGATGAACCAGGCCTGCATCTCGTTGCTCCTGATGACGTCGCTGACGATCAGATCGTTGGTGCCGTCGTCGCCGCTCTCCGCGGCCTGCCGCGCCATCGTTCGCGCTTCCTTGAGCACGATCTCGTGGGCGTGCATCAGCCGCGAGATCTGCACCGGCACTTCCTCGCGCCCCTTTGGCGGCCGTGGAATCAGCGTCGTCTCGGCGACATCGTGCGCCATGGCGATGCTGACGCCGCCAAGGATCTGGATCCGCTCTGCGAGCGAGTCGACCAGCTCGTTCTGTTCGCCGTAGTGCTTGTCGAACAGCAGGTGCAGCTGATAGAACGTCGGGCCGGCGACCTGCCAATGATGCTTCTTGTAGAGATCGCGCAGCGCCATCGTGTCCGCGAGCAGCTGGTTGAGATTTTCCACGGCCTGCTGACACGCTTTTGCGGACAGCGCAATCGGCATGTGCACCTGGCGGCCGAACGGCTGGATCTCGTGCGCCTTCTGGTGCGCCAACGGTTGCGCTCGCTTGACGACTGCGTCAGCATCAAGCTTCTTCTTCGACATGCCTGACCTCCCGTCACAACGTACCACATCGCCGCCAGGACGACGGCGCGCCCATCATCGTACGGGCCCGGACTCCAGCCGTCATCCCGCGATCGAGGTAGCACGCGCGTCGGTCAGCGCGCAGCTCGGCCGTGGGTTCGCACACGATAGTGGTAGCCGATTGTTCCAACGTCGGGGGATTCGACGATTCCAGGAGGCGGTTAGGCTCGCGATGGTGCCGCCGCGCACGCCGCACCCCTGGGAGGCTTCCGCTGCAACGGCTCTTCTCGACGTTCCCTTCGGGTGGCCCGGGCGTCGGGCTGCTGTTGCTCCGCGTGGCGCTCGGGAGCATTGTCGCTGCGAGCGGCGGGTTCTGCCTGACGATGCCGGATGCCCAGTCGGTGGCTGCCCTGGCCGCCGAATGCCTTGCCGTTGTGGCGGGCATCTTCCTGGTCGTCGGGCTGTTGACGCCGGCGGCGGGCGCCGCAGCGGGATTGAGCGCGTTGGCCGTAGCGTTCGTGCCGGGCGTGTCGAGAGGCCAGGCCTGCCTGCTCGGGGCGCCGGCGTCGACGCTGGTGGCAGTCACAGGCGCGGTGGTGATGCTCACCGGGCCCGGGGCGTTTTCGGTGGACGCCAGGCTCTTCGGCCGGCGGGAAATCGTCATCCCGCACGAACGGCCGGGCGTCCCGTGAACCGCCGCCACTTCCTGGTGAGCCGATGACGCCAGCGTCCCGCCGCGCGGCGGCAGACGGCGCCGGTCTCTGGCGCCCCCTGCGGACGCCGCTGTTCCGCAAGCTGCTGCTCGCCGACCTCGCCTCGGACATCGGCACGTTCATGCAGTCTGTCGGCGCCGCATGGCTGATGGTGTCGCTTGGCGCGAGCGCGCTGCAGGTCGCGCTCACGCAGACCGCTGTCGCGTTGCCCTTCTTCCTGCTCGCGCTGCCGGCCGGGGCGCTGGGCGACATCGTCGACCGTCGCCGGTTGATTTTGTTCACCGAGATCTGGATGGTCGCCGTCGCGCTGGTGCTCGCGGTCGGGACCGTCGGCGGCTGGATGACGCCGTGGCTGCTGCTCGCGCTGACCTTTGCGCTGGCCGCGGGCGATGCCATCGAAGCGCCATCGTGGCGAGCCCTGCTGCCGGATCTGGTGAAGCGTGACGAGCTCGCCGCGGCCTCCGCGCTGAGCGGCATCGAGTTCAACGTCGCGCGCGCCATCGGGCCGGCGCTTGCGGGCCTGCTGATTGCGTTCATCGGCATCGGGTCGACGTTCGTGCTCAACGTGGTCTCATTTTTCGGCGTGATTGCGCTTGTCGCGCGATGGAAGCGTCCGTCGCGCGCGCGCACGGCGCCGCGCGAGACGGTGACGGGTGCGACTGTTGCCGCCTTGAGGTACGTGCGGCATTCACCGGTGGTCCGCGGCCTGACGTGGCGGGCCGGCATCACCATGTTCTTCGCCAGCTCGCTGCTGGCGCTGCTGCCGACGCTGGCGGGCCAGGTGGGCGGCAGCGCCGGGAGCTACGGCGTCCTGCTCGGGACCTTCGGCGTCGGCGCCGTCGCCGGCGCGCTCCTGATGCAGCCGGCGCGTCGGCGATGGTCCACCGAGGCTGTGGCGTCTGCGGGCGTTGTGCTGCTCGGTGTGTCCATCGTGGCGGCGGGTCGGCTGACGAACCTGTTCGCGCTCGGCGGCCTGATGCTGGTCGCTGGCGCCGCCTGGATCGTCTTCATCTCGCTGGCAAGCGCGCTCGTCCAGGGCCTGGCCCCCGAATGGGTACGTTCCCGCGTGCTCGCGGTGTTCCTGCTGGCGTTTCAGGGCGGCCTGGCCATCGGCAGCGCGGTGTGGGGCGCGCTGGCGGATCGGATGGGCGTGGGCTCCACGCTGCTCTGGGCGGGCGTCGGCACGGCAGCCACCGCGGTGCTGGGCCGCATGGCGCAGATGCCGGATCAGGCCCGGGTAGCCGATGCTGTTCAGGAACGACGTCGTCACGATGATGCTGCCGCCTGGAGCCATGACCGGTGCCGCCTTCTGAATCGTGAAGAACGTGCCGGTGAAGTTGAGCGCGAGGTTGTCGGCGACATACGCTTCCGTCACCGCCTCCAGTGGAGCGACCGTCGTGGCGCCGGCGTTGGCGAACAGGACGTCGATGCGACCGAACCTGGCGCGCGTCTCTTCGACCGCGCGCTCGATGTCAGCCACCTTACGGATGTCAGCACGGAGCAGCAGCGTCTTGCTACTGAGTTCTTTGACGGCCGCGGCCAGCCGCTCTTCGTTTGAGCCGACCAGCACCACCTGGGCGCCCTCGGCCTGGAACAGCTTCGCGGTTTCCAGGCCGATGCCCGACGTGCCGCCAGTGATGAATGCAACTTTGTTTTTGAGCTTCATTTCAGGTACTTCACATTGGTTAAAAAGTCGAATGACGAAGAAGACGTCAAACGCGCCATGCGTCACCGACCTTCCCAGCCTGCCGACCAGTTCGAACACTTGGTTTTGGTCGATGACTTCGCATGGGATGAATCATGTGTTTAACCAACCGAAAGCGGAATGAGTTGAATTTGATCAACATCTGCTCGGGAAATGACCAGATGGCGGTACGGCGCAGCGCTCGACCGGGTCGCGCGTATTCCGGCCGACTCGAGCGCAGGGATCGCTGAAATCAAGGAAGGCTGGAGGGTGAAGTTGGTCGTATTCGGCGCCAGACGAACGTCATCCAGATGACGCGCCGATTTCCGCTTTGCAGTTGGCGCGGCGGCCCGCGCAACGGGTAGGCGGCCAAATACAAGCGCTTACCGGGAACGGCTGAACGACCCGCGTCGATCATCCGTCTTGAGTTGAAACTAACTGACGATGATCTCTGCGCTCGCCTGTAAGAAATGCAAGTCAGCGAGTCGTCCCTCTTGCGGCTGTGCACGAGAGCATCTTCCCTGTCGGCTCGATCATCGCCCCCGCACCCGCTGCGTGGGTACCTAGCTCTGCGCTGTCCGGCGCTCTTTGCGTCCACGTTGAGGAATGCGATTCCGGCTAGCGTCGCTCAACTGCGTGAGATGCCAGGAGAGACCTCCATCGAGTCGACCGACGTCTTCAGGCCAGAGCCTGCACGAGTTCCTTGCCGATTTCCGTTCGCCACAGCGTTTATAGCGAATGACTCTGGATGCAACCCGGGCCCGTTCACGAGACAGTGAATTGAGTGATCGTCAGTGCCCGATTTCACCGATATCCAGTGCTCACACAGTCGATCCAAACAGCGTACCGATTCCAGCAGTGACGCCCATTGCCAACGCACCCCAAAAAGTGACCCGAATCGCGCCGCGCGCAACACTCGAACCGCCCGCACGAGCGGCCAAAGCGCCCAGCAACGCGAGAAAAGCCAGTGAAGATCCGGCAACCAGTGGAATCAATCGGTCGGACGGCACGAAAGTAGTCACCAACAGCGGCATTGCCGCACCGACAGCGAAGCTTGCTGCTGATGCCAACGCGGCCTGAATTGGACGCGCCAGGGTATCATCCGTGATGCCCAGCTCGTCGCGAGCGTGCGTGCCCAATGCGTCGTGAGCCATCAACTGTTCAGCAACTCGTTTCGCAAGAACTGGATCGAGCCCGCGAGACACATAGATTCCCTCTAACTCCCGATGCTCACCCGCATTATCAGCCTTGAGTTCGGCGCGTTCTCGTTGAAGGTCTGCGCGCTCGGTGTCTGATTGGGAACTAACGGAGACGTACTCGCCAGCGGCCATCGACATGGCTCCGGCGACGAGGCCTGCGATGCCCGCTACCATGAGACTGCTGTGGGACCCGTGCGCGGCAGCGACACCGAGAAGCAAGCTGGAGGTCGACAACACGCCGTCATTCGCACCCAGCACGGCGGCGCGCAGCCAGCCGATGCGGTTGACGTGGTGTCGTTCTGCCGTCATTACTTCCATGCAATATCCTATCAACGTTGTGGATATTGCGTCACCCTCGAAAACGAGTCAGATCCAGTGCTTTTGCAGCAGCCACCTTGTTGTGATTTGCGTCAGATGCATGTATGCCAGCAGCGTCAGCATGAGGATCGGCCAGAAAAGAGGGGGGTGCGTGAAGCCGAGTGCGTCGGCCATGGGGTAATGAGGCAGGTCTATCCCACCGGCCATCACTGTCATCGTCAGTGACCAACTCGCTCGGCTCTGTAGGAATGGAATCAAGCTGTCTGGAGAGAGGAGCAAGGGCCTGAGGCATCTGCCCAGGGATACGTTACCAACACGAAGGCGGGGGATATCTCAGCTCCCAAGTCGAATTCGACTACGAAGCACTTTCATCGAGGCCCCAACTCTCCCAGCACTGTCGGTGCAGATGGAGCGTCAATGATTCGGCGCCGCGCTTGAATTCGGATTCGAACTCGATTTCGCTCGGCCCAATGATTCGCCCACATGCTTCGCACTCATACTTGGAGCCCATCCCTCCCCATAGTCGTATGAATCGTCCTCCGGGCAATCCACGACGGAGAAGTACATCGCGCACGCCCTGTAGCGGTGGGTCATCTCGCATTGTGGCTTCCTCAATGCTGAATCGAGCGACTATCGCTGATCATGAGTGGGCCCTCAACCGATGTATTGGATTACACGTCGAGCCTAAGATTGATCATTTCCGTTTGGATTTCAGTGCGGTACCGCACGCAGAGAAATTGCGTCATTCGACGCATTTGAACGCCGTTTGTGTCTTCGACAAAGCTAAGATGCCGACTCAATGCCGACCTCATTTTCCTGCTCGCGCGGTACACGCAGCCTGTCAATGCTGCCAATCTTCGCCGGTCGAGCATAGATATGCTTAGAATGAGTCATGGACGGGAACCCATCGGTATTTCAGAACTTCCGGTAACTCGCTTCCCAGGGCGCAACTCGACGATCACGTCCCCTCCGCGGTGATTGCCTTTGAGCACCACCTGACAAGCAGTGGTTCCACCAACGAAACGGCTGCCTCCACGGGTGTCATTGATGCCGCCAGCGCCCACGGCGTGCATCGTTGGCAACGAGGATTTGACCTCCGGGAAGTGGTCCACGTGGACCCCAACGTTCTCACCGTGGCAGTTGAGCGCCCGGTGATTTCTCAGCTCTCCCAGGTAGGCATACCGGGCTTGCGTGCACGTTTGTCCCAATTTCGGCGGGGTGTTGTGCAGTCGCAATTCCTGGGATTCGTCGGTCGTCACCTGATGCGCGAGCGCCATACACCGCGGGACTCTGCGCGGTGTTGTTAATCAGTGAGCTTCGGGACGTTATAATCTTGACGCCGCGGGTCGCAGCACGACCTTGATTACGCCGTCCTCCTTATCGCGAAGTCGAGCCGCAAAGCCGCGATGTTCGCAACCTCCAAGTGCTCGTGTTGGTCCTGCATGAGAGCAATGAGCGGTGAGACCACCACCACCAAGCCCTCGAGAAACAGGGCGGGCAGCTGATAGCAAAGCGATTTGCCTGCACCGGTCGGTAGGTTTGCACAGTTAGATGTTTGGTTTTCATTGCCTGACACCTCTCGGGGAGCGCAATCGTGCGCGCTCGCAAACTGAATCTCCATGCCTATAGTCCGACATCTTTTGTAGGACCGAATCTAGTCTTACGGGGTGAGCTCGGCGACCAGAGACTTGGGTACTGACGTCGATTGCTGAGCGCAGGTCTTTCGAACATCATGACATCCTGGATTGGCTCTACGTTGCCCACGGTTCATAACATGTGATGTTGAGGCCTGCTGTCGTTGCGGGGATACTGTGATCACTGATGCAAAGGCGAAGCACAATGAATACTGACGTCAAGGACCCGAAGCGAGAGCGAGATCATTCGGATGAGGCCAAAAATAGTTCTGCCGATTCAGCAGCCGGGACCGAGAAAGCACTGAAGGGTGGTTCCGAGCCCGCGAAGCGCCAAGCCGAGCGCGATTGGAAAGAAAGTTCCAAGGAGTCGGGCGAGTAGACTGCGCCACGGCACCGGGCACATGCAATCAGCTCGTCGCGGACGGCGTGGTCATGTCAGGCATCCGGCTCAGCGTCTACAGAGACAACGCCGTTGCTTTTGCCCGATGGATGCTTAGTACTGTATATCGGTATGGGTAAGCTTGCTTCAACTGTGTGGAGGTGGCTGATGCTGGTCGTGCTATTTTTATTTACGGTAGTTGCGGGTCTGGCTGGCGCCGTCTGGGAATGGGTAAACATCTCCAGGCTCTTAATTAGGGATCACCCGGAAGAACGGGGAGGGAGCGCCTATCCAGCACTTCGGCGCAAAATTGTCGAAACGAACCGGGAGCCGGAGTTTCCGGCTGGCATTCCTTTTCCTGCACCGACTGTTACGTCCTCGATTGCCATGTTGTAGATTCTGGGCTAGGCAGTTGAGTTGCTTTGTATAACCGTTTTCCGTGCACTCAACTTCTTTTGGAGTTCAGGGCCCAGATAGACGCGGTGAGTATCGTGGCAAAGGCCACCCAACCGGCAAACGGCATCGCAGCGCGAGCGGCGGCTTTGTCGACTTTTTGAGCCTCTCTGAGATAGGCGATGCTACTGCCGGCCATAGCCGCGGCGGCCACGGAATTTGCGCCAAGTTGCGACGCGCGAAGAACAGACGGCTCCAACCACCGATCATGAGGATGTTCACGGACCAAAGACCGAGCGCTCGAGTGCGAGCAACGTTAGGGCGGGCCCTGAGTAGCCGGTAGGCCGACACGGCAAGTAAAGCTTCAATGCCTGTCCAAGCCACCGGAAAGAGCCAATCTGCGGCTTGAATGAGGGCTGTCTCAGCAGGGCGTACCAAACAAATATTTTTGGATGGTTCGGTGAGGGAGTCGTGGATGCGCTCATGGCGATCGGCAAAAACACGGATGTCGATGCGATCAGGGCTGCCGCAGCTGGAGAAAGCCGGCACGAATTACCGATGCAATTTGTCATGCTACGAACTCTGCAGGCAAAAAAGTCCCACTCGTTCACGCGCGCTCATCCCTTCGCCCCGCGTGTGCAACCCATAGGGCGGCACTCAAGGCGACGGCATCTTCGATCAGACCCGTAGAGGTTTGTCCGCTGTGACGAATGGCGCGCTTGCGGAGTGCAAAAGTTAGGTAGGCCGCGCCTACTGCGACCGTGGCGCCTAACACCGCACCGAGGTGCCGGTCTCGCGAAGGAGCCACCCGGCGCCCGCGATGGCTCCCGTAGCGCTCGAGCGAGGATGCCCGGTTTGATGATGCGATCAGGGGCGGAATGCAGCTTGTCACCGAGTAACTCTGCGGCGGCGAGTGCGAGTGTCACTTTAGAGACCCCGGGAGAAGACAATAGCGACAGCGGACCGGTGTGACTCGATGCCGAGTCACGTCTTGCTGCCCAACTGACCACCGCTAGCGGCGTCATTGACCGCATGCCAGCGACGATGCCGATGAGGATCGAACGTATCATGATGTCCTCCGAGTATTGGTATGCACGTGCATCCGTCGAGTCATTGCCGACACGTCAGCCATCTCCGCCGGGAGCAGAGGTGGATGGCTTCTTTACGCACTGCACGTCGCACTGATGCTCAAGCCATTTGTGGGGGGGCGGTCTTTTATCTCCGCCGCCAAGCGCAAGTCGCTGCCGCTTTCGGCAATCGAACGCAGAGGCCCGATGGTAGCCAATCCGGCAGCCTAAATGTGCAAAGAGTTCCGGCGCGGTAGAGGTTTCAAGTCTATTTCTCGTTGCGCACGTGATGGTCGTTCCGTGGATCGTGTCCTTCCTTCGAGTCGACATCCGAATTGCCTGTCTGCGCGCCCTGATTGGGCTGGGTTTGCTGTCGGCTGGCGCCGGACTTCGGCCGCCCGGGCGTATCCGGCTTCTGGGGGTCGGTTCCGGCCGTCGTTTCGCGTTGTGACATTGAAGTGATCTCTATTGAAGGATAGGGAGTTGGGAGCACGTTTCAATCCTGACTCTCCAGCACATCGGCAGTCCTTGCGGAACACACACACACACGTTCCCAATGTGAAGTAAATCCGATGAACCCTGGATCAACATTGGACCGCGACTGACCGACTGCGGAGAGTCATGACCCGATGCGAAGAAACCTTTGATCGGCGGTGCGCTTGCCGCTGGCGTAGCCTTCGCTGAGCGTGCGGGGGCGCAAACTGGGCGTTCGGAGCAAATCGGGCGCGCTGATGTCGAGCCTCAGGAATTGGACGGGCAGCCTATACCCGAGCCGCCTGCCGAGAAAAGCGCGGTCCAATCAAGGCCGGTCGCGCATCTGTGTTGAGGGGAAGTCGCCGTGAAAATCGGCGCCGCGCACGATTCGGCCGAGCATTTGCCGTGGAGTTCGCAGCGAACGGCGCTGAGGTTGTCGTAGTCCGAGTCCGCCCTCCTGGGAGGAGCGAGATCGAGAGAGTGAGTGCGTGCGTTGGCACGACGCCGCTCCTTTTAGTCGGCCTGCGTGAGCCGCTTGGAGGCCGACAATCTAAATTTGGTGGGCTCGTGCAATACGGATCGAATTCTTTCTCCTCGGCGCTCAAAAGTTGTTTGTTTGCGGCGGGGGCCACCCGCGGCACGATTCGAAACTTCCTGCCAGGGGTTTCCTGAACCAGAGCAGGTCTGATTGACATAATGCTCACACGGCTCGCGCCACCCGCTTGGATCGTCCATTCCCCACATCCACTTGGCGCATCCAGGCGGATGGCGCTAACCGGTGTCACCTCACCGCAACGCGGCACGGCTAGGCCTTGGGCTGTTTGGGAATCACAA
>CAWCNI010000002.1:0-410000 GCA_963796915.1 Vicinamibacteria bacterium
ACGCTCGGCAGATAGCCTACCCAACGGACGAGCGCTGCTCCCCGATCGCGCCGAACGGCTAATATTTCGACGCTGACGCGATACCATCAGAAAGCGCTCGGCTACCTCTGGGGCGTGCCGTTCGTCGAGTACGGGCACACCGTAAGCGCCGCGCTCAAAGCCGGCGGGAGCGCCGTCAATTCATTCCGCAAGTTCACCGCAGTCAAGACCGCGAAGGATCGCTTCGTGGTCACGCCGAACAATGTCACGCTCGACGGCTACTGCGCGTTCGATACGACCGACGAGCCCGTAGTCCTCTTCGTGCCGAAGCTGGCCGACGAGCGCTGGTACATCGTCCAGCTTGGGGATCACTTCGACGAGATCTTTCACAACGTCGGTGGCACGAAGGGGCCGCAGCCAGGCACGTACGTAATCAGCGGCCCAGACTTCGCGGGCCAGGTGCCGGGCGAGATGACACACCTGCGAAGCCGCACGCGGATGGGCGCCGCCGCCCTGCGCGTTTTCGTCAACGGCGAAGCGGACGTAGCCAAGGCGCTGGCCGCACAACAGGGTTTCCAGATCATGCCGCTGTCGGCGTATCTCACCGCCGGGTTGGCGTATCAACCACCGAAGTCGTCGACGCTGGACCCGGCACCTCAGGAGGCGCCGGCCGACCTTCGATTCTTCGAAGAGCTCGGTTACTGGATGCAGCGCTGGCTGGCCTCTTCGTCGAAAACGACTTCGGACGCTACAGCATCGGCAGCACGACCAGCGGTCTGAAGAAGAACGCGGATGGGTCGCTCGACATCCTGATTCAGGAGGACAAACCCGCCGACACCGCGAACTGGCTGCCGGCGCCGCCGGGAGCCTTCAATCTGACCTTGCGACTCTACGGACCGGAGACGTCCGTGTTGAATGGCTCGTATCGTCTGCCTGCGGTGAAGCAAGTCCAGTGAGCCCGATGGCAGCGGGCTCACCGAAGCAGCTACCTGCCTCCCAGCCACAACTTTCTGGTATGTCCTGGCACGGGCCAACACCATTCACGGCGTGGCTCTGACGATCCGGATCGCCGGGAGGGATTTGGTACTTTGTCGAACTACAGACGGCGCTGTCGGGGTGAGCAGAATCGTGACGCAGCCGTGTTCAGCGCATAGCGCGGCGGGGGAGAGGGATGCCCGGCCATCCAGGCGCGGGCATCCCTAGGCTCCTGCGCTATTTGGAGACGCCGACCGTACTTACCGACGGCGGAAAAGCTTGCGGCCCGAGAACAAGAGGCCCGTGCCGAGGAACACCAGGCTCGCGGGTTCGGGTACCGGGTTGTTCGGCACGTCCCTGGAGGTGTCGGTGTAGGCCAACTGGTCCTGATGAAATCCGCCCGCGGCATCGGTAAGATTCATCACGAAGATGGCGTAGCCGGCCAGCGGCGTCTTTCCGATCGCAAACTGTGCGAGATTGTACGAATCGACGCCGATCTGCGCCTGGGTTCTTTCACCTTCAATGAACCAGATCGCTTCCTGCACGCGCGCTCCGACGTTCGGCCCGCTCCCGAAGGCGCCGATCCCGGAATAGCCGCCTGACACCACTTCGCCGTAGATCCACTTGGTGGCGTTGTCGAGCGGATCGTAGTTCCCACCGACGGGATCCTGGCCGCTCACGCCGCCGTTCACGGCGCCGTTGTTCAGCACGAAATTGTAGGTCGCGCCGTAGTTGAACTCCTCGTTGAACTCGACGCAGAACGTGATGAAGTTGCCGGAAACGCCCAAGCCCGCGTTGTCGGTTTGCGCGAAGAAAGGACCGCCTCCGCCATCGGCGTTGTTGGCGAACGGGGCGGTGGTGTAATCGGACAGCGTCACCGTGCTGGCCGACGCCAGCGTGGGCAGCGAGAGCGACGCCACGAGGGCACTGAATATCGCGAAGCGACGGATCGTCAACCTGGGGAGACAGCTTTCAATGGTCATTTTCCCTAGCTCAAGCAAATTCCAGGCCTCCGCCGTGAAAGTGAGGGATTCCGTCAAGATTGGCCGATCTTCTCGGGAAAGCTCGACTGTTGCGTCGATGCGTTGGCTGCCAGAAGTCGGACGTCGCCACCTGGCAGGCCACTTGCGCGCCGCTAGCTCGACCTTTAGTCTGCCGCTCCGGCGACTTGAGCTCCCAGCGAAGATCCCGCACACGCAGACAGGGTTCGCTGCTCGTCCGGGTAGGCGCAGCCAAACTTGGGAAGCGAGACGTTATGTCAGATTGTGGAGCGAGGTGCTCGCATGGAGAGGGTCTATCGAGGGCGGTGGGAGGCAGAGATCGCGGAGATGCGGCGACTGCTCGCCGGCCTTGCGATGAAGGAGGAGCGTAAGTGGGGTAAGCCGACCTACACCGTGGATGGAAAGAACATCGTCATCATGCACGGCTTCAAAGAGTACTTCGGGCTGGGCTTCTTTCAAGGTGCCCTGCTGACGGACCCCAAGAAGGTGCTGGTGCAGCTCGGCCAGGTGCAGGCCGGGCGGGTGATGAAGTTCACGAGCGCGAAGGACATCACGGCGAAGGCGGCGACCATCAAGACCTACGTGCGCGAAGCCATCGCAGTCGAGAAGGCTGGGCTGCGGATGACGAAGAGGACAACCGCAGATCTTCCGGTTCCCGAGGAGCTGACGCAGCAGTTCCGAAAAGATCCGCGGTTCAAGCGCGCCTTCGAGGCGCTGACGCCGGGGCGGCAGAGGGGTTACCTGTACCACTTTGCCGCGGCCAAGCAGTCGGCGACGCGGGCGGCGCGAATTGAAAAGGCGACGCCCGCGATATTCGAAGGCAGAGGGTTCCTGGAGAGACGCTAAAAGAACTCTCCTGGCGGTGTTCTTGATGCCGGTTCGCGAATGTCGACAGAGTGCTGAATGTGCCGGCGTTGTGGCAGCCTCGTCTTCGGCACAGTGAGACGGTGCGAGGACGAAAGCAGCTCCCGTAACGCCTCTTGAGACACTCGCTCCAGCCGCACCAGCACCAGGGGATAGCGCCGGTAGTAGTCAGTCAGATAGTAGGTGTCTGGTGCGTCGTCGATGAATACGTTCCGCTCCTCGAGATCGGCCCTGACAACCAGCGTGTTGGGCTCGGCGGAGCGATGGGTCGCCAGACCGGCCATGAAGACGCCGGCAATCTTCAGCACGGGAGCGCCGTCGTAGCGTGTCGTGGCTTCGACCGCCGGCAGCATCAGGCCGAACCTCCTGACGACGTCGAACGGATCCGACAACGCGCGTTTCACTGGGGGATAGTATCCGGTCTGCCGCCCGCTCTGCGGCGGCGGCGACGCCAGGTGATCGACGCATCATGACCATTGCACCGCTCGGTTCTCTGGATCAGCGCATCCGGCGCGCTATCGCCGAGAAGCGCCTTCTCGAGATTCGCTACAAGAGAGCGACCCGTCTCGCGGAGCCGCACGACTACGGAGTCATCGATCGAACCGAACGGCTCTTGATCTTCCAGCTGCGCGGTCCGGATTCAGGCAAGGGCGCCGTCGGCTGGCGCTTGCTCGATGTCGTCAAGATCGAGAGCTGTGTCGTCACGGAGCAGACCTTCACCGGGAGCCGTGACCAATCCCACCAGAAACACTACCAATGGGAGACGCTGTACGCGCGCGTGACGTAGGTCCAGACCACGGACATCCAGGTGATGTAGATCAGCTTCGACCTGCTCGAGAGTGGTCGCTGATTCGTCGCCTTCGGACTTCTGCTACCATTCCGACACTTCTGGGCAGAGGAGGACGCCATGGCGCATTTCACTCGACGTGAATTCCTGAAAACCGGACTCGCCGCCGGAGCGCTCGCAGCATCCGGGAGCGTTCCCCTCATCGCCCGGCGCGGCAGCGCGACTGACATGGTCACGCTCGGCCGCTCGGGCGTGAAAGTCACTCGACTTGCGTTCGGCACCGGCAGCTTCAGCGGCCAGGTGCAGCGCTAGCTCGGCCAGGACGGCTTCACGCGGCTGGTGCGCCATGCCTACGACAGCGGCATCCGCTTCTTCGAGACTGCCGAGTCGTACGGCGAGATGCACCGGATGCTCGGCGTCGCCCTGAAGGGCATTCCGCGCGACAGCTATCAGATCATGTCGAAGGTGACCACCCGCGACGGCGTGGATCCGCAGGAGAAGTTCGACGAGCTCCGCCGGCTCGCCAACACCGAGTACTTCGACATCATGCTGCTGCACTGGCAGCACACGGCGACGTGGCCGGCCGACACGGCGCGGTGGCAGGACGCGATCCTCGAGGTCCAGTCAAAGAAGGTCGTGCTCAGCCACGGCGCGTCCGTTCACGGGCTGCCGGCGCTGCGCCAGGTGCCCGGCAACAAGTGGCTCCAGGTCGCCATGATTCGCGTGAACCACACGGGCAAGAGCATGGATGCCGAGGACTACGCCACCCAGGGGCCGGGCAACGTTCCGGAAGTGGTCACGCACGTCAAGGAAGTGCGCAAGGAAGGCATGGGCGTGATTGCCATGAAGCTTGCCGGCGAGGGCACTTTCGGTCGCGAAGACCGCCAGAAGGCGATGCGGTTCGCGTTTCAGAATGCGGGCGTCGACTGCGTCACCGTCGGCTACAAAGCCCCCGCCGAGATCGACGAAGCCATCGAGAACCTGAATCTGGCTCTCGCCTGATACCCCGCCCTTCGTCGCGCCAGGTTCCGGTCGCAGCCTTCGTGCGCCTGCAGTAGTTGTTCGCGCCGATCCGGCTGACCGACGCCGATCCACGCGGTCAGTCACTCTTGCTCGTCTCCGACGGCGTCGGGAAGCGTTCTTGAATCCACGCGTCCCAGTGCGGTGTCTCGCGAGCGACAGCGCCGGCCGCCTGATCGCCGTATAGATAAACGCTCAGCGTCACCAGGGTCTGTCCGCCGAAGGTGACGGCGCCAAGGGCTGCGACGCCCGGGCCCGGCGCGTCCAGCCGCAGCAGGGCGTTGCACGAGCGCTCGCTGACGTGTTCGATGACGCCGCCGAGCACGGGGACGCCTGCCGGGGCGGTCCATCGCTGCCCGGCGCTCACGCCTGTGAGCGCCAATGCCGCGGTCAATGTGTCCCAGGCCTCCGCTTGGGTTCCCGCGGCGGGGGCGATCCACTGCGCCATCGCCGAGCGCTGGCCGCGGAAGTGCGTGAGATAGATCCGCAGGATGCGGAAGAAGGCGGGCCAGCCGGATTCGGTGCCTTCGAGTTGATTGTCCCAGTCGTCCGTCTCGGCGAACAGGCTATGCACCACGCGGACGACGCAGACGCCGCCCGCGCGCGCCTCGACGCTCCACTCGTCGGCGATCGGCGGCGAGCCGCCCCAGCCCTCGCCCTGCGCGGCGAACCTGCGCGGCGGATCCCAGGCCGTCACGACGGAGCGGGACTCCATGCCCGGGCCGAAGTTCAGGGTCACGGCGACGGGCGTCCCGTCGCGCTCCTCGAACTCGGTCGGCACGAACCACGACGAAATGCCCGGCCCGGTGGCGATCGCCTGCCAGACCTCCTCCGGTGTCCCGGGGACCTCGACTTCGACCTGGACGAAACGGCGTCCGGAGGCTTCTTTCTTGAGGCTCATGATGGCTCCTTCGGATCGGCTTTCTGCGGCCCGCCTTCGCGCCGAAGGCCCTTCGGCGAGGGATGCGCCACAACTACCAGGCGATGCCTGCGGCCACCGGGCGCGGACTCATCGTGGTACTTCGCAACCAGTGTCGTGATCGCCTCGGTGAGCTCGTGGCTGAACGCCGCGCGGTCCGTGGCCGACCGGAAGCGAACCTCGGTATCGACCGCCAGGGTCGCCAGGCGCTTGCCCGTCTCCGTGGCACGGCGAACAAGGTCGCCCACCTCGCGGACGACGCGCGCGCCAAGTGCGATGAGATAGCTCGCCGACAAACGATCGATTTCCCGATGCGGATCAGCGGCGACCGGACCCAGCGCCCCTGGCGACACCACGTAGGAAGCCGCCGTCGCGACGAGCAGCCGTTCCGTCAGCCCGCCCCACATGCGTTCCTGCGCCAGCCGCACCAGGCCATGCGTCTCGAGCGCGTGCAGGTGGTAGTTGACCTTCTGCCGGGTCAGGCCCACTCGCGTGGCCAACGTCGCCGCCGAGGCCGGCACGGCCAGCTCCGAGAGGAGTCGGCTCCGCATGGCCCCCAACGCCACTGTCGCCGCTACCGGATCCTCGATGACCTGGATATCGAGCACGTGCGAAGGGTAGCGTTGACAACTTTTATTGTCAATGAATATTCAGGGCTTTTGAGGCGACCGCCAGTTTGTCGCCAACTCATCCTTGCTTTAGACTTGTCGCGTGACACCAGCCGCCCCGCCGTCGATGAAGGCCGAACGCTACTTCTACAGCACGGCGGCGTTCGTGATGCTCGTCATCACCGTCGTCGGGTTCCAGCGTTACTACCTCGCCGGCGAGGGCGCGGGCGGCCGGCATATCGCGCCGAAGCTCTTCACCCTGGTGGCCGTCCACGGAATCGCGCTCACCGGGTGGATGGTGGTGTTCTTCGTCCAGGCTTTGCTGATCGGCATCCGCAAGCGCCGGGTTCATATGAAGGTCGGGTGGGTCGGCGCCGTCGTCGCGCTCGGCGTCACGATCAGCGGATGCATGCTGGCCGTCCAGTCTGTCCGGTCGGCGCCGGCCGCTCCGTTCCGAGGCATGGCCTACCGGCAGTTCCTGCTGCTGATGCTGGTGGAAATCGTGCTGTTCACTGCGTTCGTGGTGGCCGGCGTGCTGATGAGAAAACAGCGCGAGAAGCATCGCGCGATGATGTTGCTGGCGACGCTGAGCATCCTGGCCGGCGCCACGGTCCGCATCCCGATGCTGTTCCCCATCTTCGGCCAGGAGGGATGGCTGGGCATCTTCGGACCCATCTTCGCGCTCGGCGCTGTGTTCCTGCTCGCGCGATCCGCCCTCACGCGGCGTCTGGACCGCCCGCTCGCCATCGGCTACGCGGCCCTCGTCGCGCTCTACATCGCCGCGTGTCTATTCGCGACGAGCGGCAGCTGGAGCTATCTGGCGGGCGCGGTCTTCAAGACCTAGGCGGTCTGGCAGCCACGTAGATTGACGGACAACGGGCTGGAGCGAGCAATCAGGATTCGATGAGGAATATCCGAGGCCGGTCGACGCCGACCTCGGATTGAACGAACACATCACGCCATGCTGACCGCCCGCGCCGCCACCGGGATGCGCTGGTCGAGCCACGCCTGAATGTCGGCCATCACCGCCTCCTTGTCCACGTCGTTGAGCAGATCGTGGAAGTGGCCGTCATACAGTTTCAGCGTCTTGTCAGCGGCGCTGGCGTGCTCGTAGAAATACTGGCTGCCCGCGGGACGCGTCGCCTTGTCCGCGGTGCCATGGATGATCAGGACGGGCGCAGCGAAGGCGGGCATGTTGGCCTTCAGCCGCTCGGCCGCCTTCAGCAGCTCTGAGGCCGTCTCCGCCGGCTGCGACTCCTTCTCGATCAGCGGATCGGTGTTCATCCGGTTCACTGCCTGAGGGTCGCGCGAGAAGTCCTCGTTGTGCAGCGAGAACACGTGCAGGTGCGGCGCCAGGTGGCTGACGCCTTCGAGGGCCAGCTGCACCAGGTGAGGCAGGCCGACATCGAACGCGAAGCTCTCGCAGATCAGCCCGGCGATCTCCGCCTGATGCTCGAACACGTAGGACGACGCGATGACGCCGCCGGCGCTGTGGCCGAGCAGGTAGATCGGCAGGCCCGGGTGTTCGGCTCGGGCCTGCGATACCAGCGTGTCGACGTCGGTCAGGTAGTCGGAGAAGTTCTGGACGTAGAAGCGCTCGCCCTCTGACTTGCCGCGCCCGCGCAGATCCAGGGCATACGCCGCGAGGCCGCGGGACGCAAACTGCTCGGCCGGCCAGGCCATGTAGCCGCTGTGCGCGTTGAAACCATGGATCAACACGATCACGGCTCTCGGCTCGCCCGCCGGCCGCCATGATGTGGTTGCGATCTTCAGTCCGCCGACGCCGTCGAACGATGATGTGGTCATGGGTGTCCTCGTCGGTTCCTGGTCCTTGTCTGGGGCATGAGGGATCGTGGCGCAGCCACTCCGATTCGGCATCACGACATCGGATCGACGGCGACTACCTCGATGGTGGTACCGGCGGCGGGCCGTGGCTGCCTGATCCCGTGCTAGGCTGCAACCTCACTCAAACGCCATGCACAAGAACGCTGCCGCAGTGTTGTTCTGTCTCGTCGCATTGACGCCGTTGGCCGCCGTCATGACGGCGCAGGCGCCGCTCGACCCTGAGAAAGTCGTGACCCTCACGGATGTCCAGACTCTGCTCAATGGGAAGTTCGCTGCCCGCACTGTTGAACCCGGGCTGGTCAAGTACCGAAGAGAGCGGTGGATCGCGCGAAGTCGAGGTGTCCTTCTTCGTCCAGTCCCCCGGCAAGACAGTGGGCGGCGTCAAAGAGGCGAGCGTTCAAAACGGCGAACCCGTCGAAGACATCGCGGGTCTGGGTGACGCAGCCATCTACCGACCGCAGGCGATGGGTGTCGTCGTGCAGAAGAAGAGCCAGGCCGACGACCTGCAGTGGCTCGAGATCCGCGTCTACAACGTCGAGGGTCCCGACAAGGTCACTGCGACGAAACGGTTCGCCGTCGAGTTGGCCAGGCTCGCCGTGGCCAGGTACTGACGACCGATTCGGCCGGCCGCTTCCTCAGAACTTGAAGCCGAACGTATTCGACCAGCCGTAGTCGTTTTGCGAGAAACCCGCCGGTGGCTTGTTGTCGAAGTTATCGAAAAAGCCCACCCGCAGGTACCAGTCGCCCGGCAGGTTGAAGTCCAGGTCGAAGCGGTAGTTCACGCGTTGCCGTCCGGAGATGGTCAGGCTCGGGTAGTACGAGAAGCGCGTCAGGAAATCGGTCACCTTCAGCTTCTCCGTCATGAACTCAGTGCCGACGTACGCTTCCGCCGAATTCTGCGAGGCCAGCGCCGCGTCGGTGTAGTTCTCGTTGGTCCACGCAAGGCCTCCGCCGACAGCGAGGTATTGCGATCCTGATCGGAACAGGTATCGACCCGCGCCGCCGCCGAGCGTCGTGCGCAGATCCAATCCCTGCTCTTCGCTGTTCAGCAGGTCCTGCGCGGCGTTCACGTACCACCGCGTGCCCAGCAGGTGGCGGAAGTCGTTGCTGAGGTCCCAGCGTTCCGTCGCCGTCGCGTTGGCCTGCGAGCTCCTGAAGACGTTCGCGAAGAGCGAGTCCAGGTTGCGCTCGTCACGGTAGGCGAGATTGGCCCCGAGCGACAGCTGCCTGGCAGCGTTGGTCTTGGTGAGGCTGTAGCCGAAGTCGAGGGCCGAGTCGAACCGCGCCCAGAAGCTCCGCTCGAAGGGCTGCACCATCGACACCTCGGGCAGGGGCACGTCGGCGTCGGCGACGACGACGGCGGCCTTGCCCTGCGCGCCGGCCTTGAGCGGGCCGGAGATCCGCTTGCCGTCGAAGGTTTCGACCAGGAACTGTCGATCGCTTTCAATCGACGCGATCTTCTCCCACTTGATCTTGAAATCGGCGTCGGAGTAGTCCGTGGAGAGCGTCAGCACGTCTTTTTCGACGCCCTTGATCTCTCCCACGAGCCGGTCGCCGTTGGTCGTCACCACGACATCTTTGGCCGCATACGCCATGCCGGCGGCGCTGAGGAACACGGCCACTGAGAAGCCCATCGTCGCCAGTCGTTGCACCATAAGTGACTCCAGCTCTCGACAATCGCCGGCTCACTATGGATCGCCGGTACTGCGACGGCAATGGGCCGACGCACCACCGGCGGTTCGACGCCTGATGAGTTGGGCGACTAACCTCGCCGCGCTGCCTCGATGGTGGCGATGTCGATCTTCTTCATCGGCATCATCGCCGCGAAGGCACGCTTTGCTTCACCGCCACCGGCGGACAGCGCGTCGGTCAGCGTGCGCGGCGTGATCTGCCACGACAGGCCCCAGCGGTCCTTGCACCAACCGCACGCGCTTTCCTTGCCGCCATTGCCGACGATCGCATTCCAGTAGCGATCGGTCTCTTCCTGAGTGTCCGTCGCGACCTGGAATGAAAAGGCCTCGTTGTGCTTGAAGGTGGGACCGCCGTTGAGACCGAGACAGGGAACACCAAGGACTGTGAACTCGACTGTGAGCACATCGCCCTCTTTTCCGCTCGGGTAATCACCGGGCGCCTTGTGAACGGCGGTGACCTTGCTGTCCGGAAAGGTGGCGGCATAAAAGCTGGCCGCCTCAAGCGCGTCCTTGTCGAACCAGAGACAGATCGTGTTCTTTGGCTTCATGCTCGTGTGCTCCTGGAGCTCCCAATCATTGCCGGGAGAAAGCGACGTATCAGCATATTCAGTGGTGCCAGCAACAGGAATGCCAGGGTGACAGTCAGAATCGCGCTCGACAGGGGATGCGCGGTGCCAAGCCCCAGCAGCCGGTTGGCGTAGTAAATCCCGACGAGATGAAAGCACATCAGGAAAAGCGTGTTCTCCGCGACGAATCGAACCGGCGCCGACGCCGACAGCCTGGCCGGCACGAGTTGCCCAACGCAGATCAACATCAGGCTGCCGGCGAGCCCGCCAATGAGAGAGAGCGAGTAGTGGCTCCCGGTGTACCAAAGATTGCCGACACGAGCGAGTTCGTAGACCACCAGAAGGCAACCCAGGAAGAGGCCGATTCGGATCCAGACGGACGCGTGGCTCAGGCGTTCCGGCAGCCTCACCATGGCAGCAAGACGTCCCGCCACGAAATAGTTGAGCCCGAGAAGCGAGAGGTCGAGGCTCATCCACATGTTCACGATTCCACGCCGATAGAGCCAGACGGAGATGATGAGCGCGACGAGATACGCCGCCTTCCAACGGCGCACGACGCCTGCATAGAAGAGTTCGACAGTGATGATGCTTGGGAAGAACCAGAGCGGCGCGCTGACAAATGCCGGGTAGCTATGGGTGCCGTAAAAGAGGCCGAGCAGAGTCGCCCCGAGCTCACTGGCGGACATCGACTCCCGTTGCCACCAGGCAAGGGCCGTCAGCACAAGGTAGCTGGCGACGTACGGGACCAGCATGCGATGGGTGACCCTGCGCACTGTCTCCGCCATCGGCCGGTCACGACTGAGATAACCAGCGATGAGAAAGAACGCGGGCACGTGGAAGCTCCAGAGGAAGCACTCAACCAGCTTCGACTGAGGCAGGTGGCCAAGCGCGATCAGGAAGATCGCCGCGGCCTTGTAGACATCGACCCAGGCTTCTCTCGGACGAGCGGCCGCGACAACGGGCGTCGAGATGAGCGACGGCCGCCAGGCGTCCAGCTGTGAAGGCGGGGAGTCATGTCTTCGTAGCAGTGCCATCAAGACTCGGACGCTGGGGACGTCCATCCTACAGCGCCGGGTCGAGTTGATCGGCAAAGCGCACAGGTCCCCCTGCAGCTCAGCAGCAACGCTCTCGATTCGATCGACTGCCGCCGTGAGCGACCCAGAACGGCTGCGACAGAAGCGTGATAGAGAAACGCCATGCGGATCGCCGTCAACGGCCTCGCTCTTCTTCTCGCCTTCTCGCTGCCGACGCCGGCTGAGTCGCCGGACGCGCTGATCGTGCTCGCCGCCGATCAGCACTCCGGGTACGAGCGCACGGCGCAGATCGTGGCGGCCGTGGATCGGCTCAAGGCGGAGCATCCCGGTGTGCCGATGGTCATTCTGCTCGACGGCGACACGCTGGAGAATGGCAACGCCGTCGCCCGACGGAGCGGCGGCGCCGTGGACTTCGCGATGTTCTCGGCGCTGGCCAGGCGCGCGCCGACAGTCGTGAACCTCGGCAATCACGAGACGGAGTTCGACGATCTCGCGGGAACCGTGACCAAGATCCAGGCGGCGGGAGCGCGGGTCGTCAGCGACATCACGGACCGCACCACCGGCCGCCTTGCTGCGGCCTCGTCACTGCGAGTAAGGCTGGGTTCGACAGAAGCTGTCATCGCCGGCGTCGCGACGGACGACCTGACAACCTATCGCGCCGCGGTGCGCGCGTCGCTGGACGTCCCGGAGCCCGCGGCATGGGCGCAGACACATCTGCCGGAACTGCTCGCCGGCACACCGGTGACCATCGTCCTCAGCCACGCCGGCCTGAACGCCGACCGGGCCTTCTTGCCGCGAGTGCCCGACGGCACATTGTTCGCCGGCGCCCACGATCATCTGCGCTTCGTGCAGAGGCTCGGACCAACGGTCTACGTCCACTCCGGATCGTGGAACACCTTCCTCACCGTCGCCAGGCTGCATCGAGACGCGTCTGGCGCGGCGCGCTGGGACGTCGAGCAGATGCCGATCTCGAGCGACGATCCAGCCGATCCGGAGCTCGCGTCCCTGATTCGCAGGACCGAGGCCGCCTTTCTCCAGCCCGAGGACCGTGCGGTGGTCGCGCACATGCCCGCGGCGCTTCCCCCAGTCGACGCCGCACGGCTGATCGCCAGCGCGTTGCGACGAGGCGGAGCAGTGGACGCTGCGTTCATCGGCAACACGACCTTCGGCGGCGGCCTTCCGGAAGGCGAGGTGACGCGCGCAGCGTTCGATGGGTGCGTGCGGTTCGACGGGACGATCTTTGTCGCCACCGTCGACGGCGCACGGCTCCGTCAACTGCTCGCGCTGGCGAACCAGGGGCCGGACACGCCATTCGATCAGCGCAGCGGCGAATTCAACGTCGCCGACGGCCCGTCCTCCATCGACGACGCGAAGACGTACCGCATCGCGACGACGAACTGGGGCGCGAAGAATTCAGCGCGCTATTTCGGCGCGCCGGCGATCGCCTGGCAGGAGCGGGCCGGCTCGTCGCTCAAGGCAGTCGTCCTGCGGGCGCTTGCCGTCGGCCACTGACGAGCTATGTCACGAACCGCGGGCCCGGCACAGGGCAACCCCGTTCGTCCTGAGCTTGTCGAAGGACGAATCAAGGGGAGACGCTGGGAGACGTGACCGAACTCGAGCAGCTCCTCGGTCCCTACCGCACCCGCGAGCCGTTACTTTGATGTCGTCGTCGGCGCTAGAATGAGCGTCTCCGTTTCACCAGGGGGATGACATGAGAACGAGTCGATGGCTGTCGGCGTTGATTTTGACGGGTTTTGCGTCGATGGCGGCGGCCCCGGCGTCGGCTCAGGCCGTCGCCAAGCGGACGGCGAAGCGCGCGGCGAAGGAAGCGACGGAGAGCGCGGCGAAAGACGCCGCCGGCGATGCCGCGAAGAAGGCGTTGAAGAACGCCGCCGCTCCCGACGCGATCGATCTCAACGCGGCGACTCCCGAGCAACTGGCGAAGCTCGGCCTCGATGAAGCTACTGTCAAGAAGGTCGTCGAGGCCCGGCCGTTCACCAGCCTGGAGGACCCGAAGATCAAGGAGGCCATCCCGGCCGACGCTCTGGCGAAACTGAAGGGCAAGGTCACGGTGAAGCCGGCCGGCGCCCCGGCGACGACGGATGCGGCGGCCCCGGCAAATCCAGCAACGCCTGGCACTCCGGCCACGCCTGCGGAACCTGCGACGCCGGCCACTCCGGCGACGCCTCCCCCACAGTCGAAGTAGTCAGCGCGGGCCGGCATCCGCCCTGCCGAAAGGAAGAGACCATGACCAGGAAGTTGCTGATCGCGGCGGGCGTCGTCGTCGTGATCCTCCTCGTGGCGGTCAAGTTCCTGGGCTCCAATCTCGACGCGATCGTCAAGAAGGCGATCACCAGAATCGGACCGGAGATGACCGGCGTCTCGGTGGACGTGGACAAGGTCGGGATCGCGCTCGCCGATGGACGCGGCGAGATCGGCGGCCTCGTCATCGGCAACCCCAGAGGATATGAAGGGCCGCACGCCTTCAAACTCGGGTCGATTGTGCTCGACATCGAGAAGGCCTCGGAGGCCGCGGACGTCGTGGTGATCAAGGAGCTGACGATCGACGGGCCTGACATCGTCTACGACAAGGGCACCGACGGCAGCAACGTCGAAGCCATCCAGCAAAACATCGACGAATACAGCAAGAAGCATTTCGACGGCCAGGACAAGAGCCAGGCCGGCGATGCCGCCGCCAAGCGCTTCATCGTCGAATCGCTGCAGATCCGCAACGGCAAGATCCGGCTCACCGGCCGGGACACTGTCATGGACCTGCCGCCGATCCAGCTGCGCAACGTCGGCAAGAGCGAGGGAGGCATGACCGGCGGGGAAATCGCGGGGATGGTCGTGAAACAGATGACACAGGCCACCGTGGCTTCGGCGGTGCGTGCGCGCGCCCAGGAGGGAGTGAAGCAGGCGGTGGACGACGCGAAGGACCGGCGTCGGCGGGACCGGTAACCAGGCCGTCCAGCGACACCTGACGCCGCACTCCGGCCGGCGAGCGCGGGCCGCACGCACCGACGTGCGGCCCGGTTCGCCCCGATCGAATCAGAAACCCACGACGCCCGTTGCGCGGCCGAAGCCTGGGAGTTCCAGACTCCGCATCTACATCGCGCGCTCGACTGAGACGAGCACCGCCTCGGTCCAGACGATGTCGACCTTGTCGCCGACATTGACCTTGGCGAGCGCGTCCTTGTCTTCCACCCTGGACGTGTACTTCCAGCCGTTCGGCCCCGTGAAGGTGATCGACGGCGCGGCCGGATCGATCGCCGTAATCGTCGCCGTGATGGTGCGCTGCTTCGTTCTCGTGCCACCGGGCAGAGACTGGCCCGACGGCGTTGTGCTCTTTGCGCCAGTGTCCACGTCAGCCTCGCCCGGATGCTTCACGCGCACGACGACGTTGTCGATGTACTTGGCGGTGATCTTGTCGCCGATCTTGAGCTCGGAGAACCGCGCCACGTCCGGCCCGGCAACTGTCGACACAAACGTGCCATCCGACTTCTTGATCGTCACGGTACGGGTCGAGGCCTCGATCGCCTCGACGGTGCCGGTCTCCACCCTCGCGTCGGACGTGAGGGTCTTGCTCTGCGCCATGGTTGTGCTCGGCATCACGACCAGACCGGCGATGGCGATGGCTCCTGCGACAAGCAGTTTCATATGTCCTCCTGAGCTGCGTCTGGAGTGCGCCCCAAGTTTCGACCCGAACCGGCCAGTTGTCACGCCGGAAAAAGCGTGGCCGCAGCGGACGGCTCAGCCGCGAAGCTGCGTCGCTCGTGCCGGATGAGTTGGACTCGGGAATCGCCGCCGTGCCTACGGCGCCACGACCACTGCCGGCGGCGTCCACTGCCCGTCGTTGATCGCCGTCTGCGGCCAGTAGGCCCGCAGATAGAGGGAGAACTCAGAGGCGGGCGCTGGAAGCCAGTTGTCGCGCGTGTCCGGGGCGGGGGCGGCTGCCTGCACGTAAATGGTCAGCGAGCCATCGGCGTTGGTCTTCAGGCTCTTGTTCTTGGTCCCAAGGGAAAAGCGGTTCAACGCGTTGGGGACGAAGAAGTGCTCTTTTCCATAGAGGGTGAGCGACCAGAATCCCTGCACCGGCGGCACCGCTCCCTTCGCGAACGTCACGGTGTAACGCCGGCTCCCATTGAGACGCGCGCCCTTCTCGTCCAGATCCTGGTAGAAGTACTTCGTCTCGTTTGGTTTGTTGACGAAGATGTTCGACTTGGCCACGGCGGTACGCGTGAAGTAGTCCGTGCCGAACGCCGCGCCGTTGCTCTGCGTGGTCCAGTTGAAGGCGAGCGGCAGCCCGTAGTTGCGGAACTGCAGGAGCGGCTCGACGAGCTCGGTCTCCGCCTTCTTCGCCTCGTCGATCATCGCGGCTTTCAGCGTCGGATCGTGCTGCGCCGCGCCAACGAGCGCCAGAGCCTGCGCGTAGCGCGCGGCCTCGCCTGGCAGCGGGGGCGCGTCCGTGAGCAGCAGCGGCAGCTCGTCGAAGAACTTCTCCGGGTCGACCCACTTCGTCTCGCCACCGCCAGATGACGCCTGTGCGGGGAACTGCGCCTGCTGCCGCCAGTCGCGCGTCTTCATGGTGCCGTCGAACTCAGGGAGCGGATACATGTCCACCTGGTTGACCAGGGGCTGGACGGCTGCCTTGTCTTCCGCGGTGTCGTTCTGAAAGACACGTGGGATCACGAACCCGGTGTTCGTGCTGGCGTGAAAGACCTGGGTGATGCCCTTCGGTGTCTCGCCCTTCCAGTCCGGGCCGACCAGCAGATAGAACCCCGGCTTGGTGCCGTACATCTTCCCCAGGCTGGCAAAGCTGTCGCTGCGCAGATCGACCACCTGGTAGACCCAGAACCTGTCGCCGAAGTCCGGCACCTGCAGAACGACAGGGCTCACGTCGAGGCCGATGCTCCCGGCGCCGTAGACGACGTCCTGGTTCGGGCACGCCACGAGCCGCTCTTCCGGATGGATGTAGTCGCTCAACATGCTCACGTGATTGAGCGGCGCCACCGGCACGATTCCGCCCATCAGGCCGGCGCTCGGCAGGTCCTTGAACGTAAGGCGCCGGTTGTAGATGTTGGCCATCGGCCAGCCCCAGAAATACAGGTCGCGGGCGACCAGCCGCGCGTAGGACTCGGTGATTCTCGTACCGGGCACTGGGCCAGGGACCGTGACTGGCGCGGGCTCGGCGGCCGGCGTGCTCACCGCGGGCGCCGGGCGGTTCTCCGGCGGCGGCGCCGCCTGACAGCCCATGACGATCGCGAGCACCGGCACAGCGACAACAACTCCCAACCCCCTCATCGTGAACTCCCTTTGATGAATCATGGAATCGTTGGTCACGCTTACGGCTGAGACTCGGCGATCGCGGAGCGACCATTTCGCCCGACACCGACCCCAGTGTCAAGCGCGCGTCTCCTTCGGGGACCGCCGTGTCGACGACACTGACATTCAGTGCCCAGGCGATGCGCTGTAACGTCGGGATCCATGCGGATCGAGCTCACGCTCGCGTCAGCCGGCGCCGCGCGCACCGAGCTCGGCCGGTACGTGCTCGACCACTCGGCAACCGCGCCGCCTGCATAGGCCTCTGCTCGATCCGGCCTCTTTCGACTATCCTCGTCCGCGCGACGGCGATCCCCGGCGTCGGTTCGAGGAGGCAGCGATGGCGGCACCCACACGCGATGGACTGACCCGCAGGACGTTTCTCTCGACCGGCCTTGCGGCGGGCGTGGCGCTGACCGCCACGCGCCGGGCGTCAGCTTTATCAGTGGCAGCTGGCGCCACGTTTCCGAAGGGCTTCCTGTGGGGTGCCGCGACCGCCGCGCACCAGGTCGAAGGCAACAACGTCAACAGCGACCTGTGGGTGCTCGAACACATGAAGCCGTCGATGTTCGCCGAGCCGTCCGGCGACGCGTGCGACTTCTACCATCGCTACCGGGACGACATCGCGCTGGCAGCGTCGCTGGGCCTGAACGCATTTCGCCTCTCGATCGAGTGGGCGCGCATCGAGCCTGAACCAGGCGCGTATTCGATCGCCGAGCTCGATCACTACCGCCGTGTGCTGGCGGCGTGTCACGAACACGGGCTGTCGCCGGCCGTCACGTTCTGGCACTTCACCACGCCCCGATGGATCGCGGCGCTCGGCGGCTGGGAGAACCCGGCCACGGCCGACCATTTCGTCCGCTACGCCGAGCGCGCCGCGAAGCACCTGGGCGATCTCATCGGCACTGCCGCGACCTTCAACGAACCGAATCTCCCGCTGCTGCTGAAATGGCTCTTCGCCAGCCTGCCGCAGAACCCGTTCGCGCACGTCGCCGACATGATGAAGGCTGCGGCCGCGTCGATTGGAGCCGAGCGCTTCTCGAGCTTCGTCACGAGCAACGGCGAAGTGGTGCGCGACATCATGGTCCCGGCGCACCACCGCGCGCTCGAGGCGATCAAAGCCGGGCCCGGCAAGTACCCGGTCGGCGTGACCATCGCGATGGCGGACGAGCAGGCCGTCGGCGACGGGAGCAGGCGGGACGAGAAACGGGCATCCCTCTACGGCGCGTGGCTCGAGGCCGCGGCGAAGAGCGACTACGTCGGCGTGCAGACGTACACGCGCGCCCGGGTCGGCAAGGACGGCGACCTCCCGCCTGACGCCGGCGCCGAACTGACGCAGATGGGCTACGAGTTCTGGCCGGAGGCGCTCGAGCAGACGATTCGCTACGCCGCGGCGCAGGCCAGGGTACCGGTGTACGTGACCGAGAACGGCGTCGCCACCGACGACGACACGCGCCGCGTCGAGTACATCCGCCGGGCGCTAGCTGGCGTGCAGAAGTGCCTGGCCGACGGCATCGACGTCCGCGGCTACTTCCACTGGTCGCTGCTCGACAACTTCGAGTGGAACGCCGGCTATCGGCCCAAATTCGGCCTCGTCGCTGTCGATCGCCAGACGTTCGAGCGGACGGTGAAGCCGAGCGCGCACCTGCTCGGGTCGATCGCCCGCGCGAACCGGCTCGACGCCTGACCGCTTACTGTTTCTTCGCCGTAAACGTCCCCTCGACACCGGCGACAGCGATCGTGCCTTTCAGGCCGCCGTCGTCGCCGAGCGTGCCGCTGAAGACCAGGTGATAGGTCGTGCCTTCGTGGTCGTTGTCGAACTCGAAGGTGACGGCCTTCTCCTTGACGCTGCCCTTGACCGGCACTTCCTTGCCTTCGAGCGTCGCGGTGCCGGTCAGGGCCTCGCCGTCCTGCTTCATCACGCAGGGAAACTTCACCGGGTTGCCGACGACGTCGCCGTCGACGTTCCACGTGCCCGATACATCGGCCGCGAGCACGGTGACGGCGGCCAGGGCGAATGCACACAGGGCGAGCGCGACTTTTTTCATGGATGTCCTCGTGTCTCTGCTGAACGTGAATGGCGGACGTGCTGACGTTCCGCATCCAATCGGTTACGTTAACCCCTTACCAGTACACACACCGCGTCCGGTTGTCGAGGACCCGGGGACTCGCCTCGCCGGTCATCGCGGCGCCACGCCCCAGTCGCGAAGGATCGCCGCCTCGTCACTGGCGCTGGTTGTCTTCTTGAAGCGAGCGCCAGAACGTCCCTTCACCCGCCGCTCGCATTCGCTCCAGGTCGCGTGCCGCATCGGCACGCCGTCCACCACGCTGACGTAGGAGTATGCGGCGGCCTGCGATCCCCGGGCGCTCTTCGTGCCGGTGCGTTTGGGCACTGACGTCTCGTCGGGCACCGTGAGGATGTCGACCGTATAGGCGGCAAGTGGACCGTGATACAAGGTCACCGGCTGCTGCAGCGCGAACGCGACGGCAATTTCATCGCAGCGTTCGTTGCCCGGCGTGCCGTCGTGGCCGCGCACCCAGCGCCAGTCGACGCCCTTCTGACCGCGGGCGCTTGCGAGCGAGAAGAGCCGCTCCCAGAGATCGCGATTGAGCACCTCGCCGCCAGACGCCGTACGCCAGCCGTTCCTGCGCCATCCCCACACCCACTGCGTGATGCCCTGGACGACGTAGGTGGAATCGGTATGGATGGTGACAGCGCCGGCCGTGCCGGCCACGTGCTCGAGTGCGGCGATCGCGCCGCTCAACTCCATCTTGTTGTTGGTCGTATGCGCCGACCCGTCGCCGAGCTCACTGACAGTGTCGTCGGGCGCGACGACAACGACGCCCCAGCCGCCGGGTCCGGGATTGCCCTTGGCGGCGCCGTCAGTGAAGACAATCGTGTGGCTGCGGTCCATGTGTGTGGGCCTTCCGGCGGGACATGACTAGCGCAAATCGTCGTAGCGAACCGCGACGATCTCCAGGCGCTCTGGTCCGCGCGGCGCCCGCAGCGTCACGGTCTCGCCGACGCGTGCTTTCAGCAGCGCCCCTGCCAGCGGCGACTGCCACGAGATGCGCTCGTCGCCGGCGTCGATCTCGTCCATGCCGACGATGGTGACCTCGCGCGACTCCCCGGTCTCGTGCCGGATGGTCACCGTCGCGCCGAAATAGACGCGCTCGTGTGTCTTGTCGGAGTTGTCCACCACGACGGCGCAGTCGAGGCGCTTCGACAGATGCCGGAGCCGCCTGTCGATCTCGCGCAGCCGGCGCTTGCCGTAGATGTAGTCGCCGTTCTCGGAGCGATCGCCGTTGCCAGCCGCCCACGCCACCGTGGCGACCATCGCCGGGCGCTCCACCTTCCACAGGCGCGTGAGCTCTTCCTGCAGTCGACGGTGGCCGCCCGGCGTGATGTAGTTCTTGATCCCGTCCGTCATGGAAGCCCGTCTAGGATCTCACCTCCGCCTCCACGATGCTGACGTCCGATGCGGTCGGCACCACGCGCGTCGTCGTGAAGCCCGCGGCGTCGAGGAGGGTCCGGTACTCGGCGGCGGTGCGCTCTTCGCCGCCGGGAATCGTCAGCATGATCATGTCGGCCAGCTTGCCGAAGTGCGGCGTGTTGCCTTCCGGCAGCACGAACTCCACGATCAGCAGCTTGGCGCCCTTCTTCATCGCCGCGCGGCAATTGCCAAGGATCGTGAGGCACTGCGCTTCGGTCCAGTCGTGAATGATGTGCGACAGGATATAGGCGTCGCCGCCGGGCGGGACACTTTCGAAGAAGTTGCCTTCGGCCAGCGTCACGCGATCGGCGAGGCCGCGTGCGCCGAGCAGCGCCGGCGCGTCCGTCACGACGTGCGCGCGGTCGAACAGGATGCCCTTCGGCTGCGGATGACGCGCCAGGATATGGGCGAGCATGTTCCCGGTCGCGCCGCCGACGTCGACGATGGTGCCGAATGACGAGAAGTCGTACGCCGCGGCGACGGCCGGCGGCTCGCCGCCATGGATGCCCACCATCGACTCGCTGAACATGGTCGCTTCGTCCGGGTGCTGCGCGAGGTAGTCGAACAGCCCCATCCCGAGCACGCGCTCGACGGACGGCTTGCCGGTGGCGAGGGAATACTCGATGTCGGTGAAGGCGCCCCAGGTGATCGGGCCGGCCATCGTCAGCACCGTCGACCGTGCGGAGCCGGGGGCGTCCTTTTTGAGCGTCGCGCCGAGCTCTGTCAGGGAGAACGCGCCGTCGTCTCTCAGCGTCAGCACGCCGAAGCTGGCGAGCGTTCGCATGAAGCGATGCAGCGCGCGGGCATTCGTGCCCGTCGGACCGGCGAGCTCCGCTGCCGTCTTCGGGCCCGCGGTGAGCAGATCGGCGAGATCCATCTTCGCCGCCGTGTAAACGAGACGCGACAGCCAGTAGGCGGTCGCCATGCGGATGATCTGGACATGCGGGGGAACGTCGGGTGTCGTGTCTGACATCGTATTTTTGGCAGCCTCTGGGCCGGACACTATCACAGGCGTGGTGGCCGTCCTTTTGCGTAACCGGTGGCCTGCTCGAACGCGTGCGCCAACTGCAGGACGCTCCATTCATCGCGATGCCGGCCGACAATCTGCAGGCCGACAGGCAGCCCGGTCGCGGAGAATCCGGCGGGAACTGAAATCGCCGGGTTCGCCATGAAGGACACGTACCAGCAGGCTCGCATCCAGTCGATGTAGGTCCGCATCGCGGTGCCGTCGATCTCGGTGGGATACGGTGTGTTCACGTCGAAGGGCTCGACCTGGGTCACCGGCAGAATGAAGTACGAGTAGCGCTCGAAGAACTGGCGGCTCTGATCGAACATCAGCGCCTGGCGGGCGAGGGCCCGAGCGATGTCCGCGCCGCCGGCACGCTCGGCCTCCTGGACCTCGAACTTGATCGTGTCCTTCACCCATTCCGGCCGCTGTTTCACGAGCGCTGCGTACCGGGGGTAGTTGGAGATGTAGCGAAGCACTGGAAACGCCTCGTCCACGCCACTGAAGTCCGGCTCCGCCTCCTCGACGACGCAGCCGAGGTCCTCGAACACTTTCCGATTGGCATCGACCACCCTGCGGATTTCCGGCTGGAACGGGATGCCGCCGAGGCCGCGCCACCACGCCACACGAACGCCCTTGAAGTCCCGGCCGAGCGGCGCCCTGAACTTCGCCGGATCCTCGTCGATCGACAGCGGATTGCGCGGGTCTGGCCCGGCGATGGCGCTGAGGAACAGCGCGACGTCGGCGACTGTTCGCGCGATGGGCCCCGACACAGAGACCGGCGACCACGACGTGGATTCGTTGGGCACCCGCCCAGCGGCGGGTCTCAGCCCGACGACATTGCAGAAGGCCGCGGGATTACGCAGGGAGCCGCCGGCGTCGCCGCCGTCGGCGATTGGCAGCATTCGAGCCGCCACAGCGGTCGCCGCGCCTCCGCTGCTGCCGCCGCACGTCCTGGTGAGGTCGTACGGATTCCGCGTCGCACCGAACACGGTGTTGAACGTCTGCGAGCCCGCGCCGAACTCCGGGGTGTTGGTCTTGCCAACGGCGATCGCGCCGGCCGCCCGAATCCTGGTGACGATCAGCGCGTCGTGCGCCGGGATGTTGTCGCGAAAGAACGGCGACCCGTAGGTGGTGCGAATGCCCGCCGTGTCCACGAGATCCTTGTGCGCAACCGGCAAGCCGTGCAGCACGCCAATCGGACCGCCCCGCGCCATCTCGTCGTCAGCGTGCGCCGCAGCCGCCAGCGCCCGCTCCCGGACCAGTGTGACGATGGCGTTGACCTTCGGGTTGATCCGATCGATCTGCGCGAGATGCGCGGTCAGCACCTCGCGAGCCGACACCTGTTTTCGAGCCAGTCGCGTCGCGAGCTCGACGGCGCTCATCTCGCACAGCTCCTGGCCCGTGGCGGCGCCGGACGCCTGTTCGCCAAGCGTCAGCGCGTCGAGCGGTTTCAGCGACGCGTATGCCGCGCCCGCGGCAAGCGTGGTGTTGAATCGTCTGCGCGTGATCGCCAGGAGCGCGTCGCTGCCGGCAGGACGGGATAGATCGCGATCGTTCGACATGGGCGTGCCTCCGGGTTACAGGACTCGTCAGGGTTGGTCGTCACGCTCGTCGCGGCCGACTGCCATGTCGAGCCAGTCAAGTTCCTCTTCGATCTGATGAAAGGCGTCGTCGCCGATCTCGTCCCTGGCCCGCATGCCGATGACGGCCTGTCGGGCGGCGTCCAGGGCGCCGCGGTGCAGATCGGCATGCGCGGAGCGCGCGGTTGCGCCGCCACGAGCATCGCGCCGTTCCAGCGTCAGCTGTGCTGTCAGCTCCTGCCGGACCGCTTCGGCGACCGGCGAGGCGTCGGCCGCGACAGCGGCCAGGCCCGCGCGCAGGGCGCCTTCGCGAGCCTCCTGCAATTCGCGACCCACGGGGTCGCCGTCGCGCAGATCCAGAATACGGAGCAGGGGCTTCAGGGTCAGGCCCTGGAGCACCAGCGTGCCGAGCACGACAGCAAAGGCCGTCAGCACGATCAGATCGCGGTACGGAAAGGCCGGCGGCAGGGCCAACGCGGCGGCAAGCGTGACGATGCCGCGCATGCCGGCCCACGAGATGACCAGGCCGCTGCCCACCGTCGGCCGTAACATCGGCCGCGGCGGGTGAAAGCCGGACTGCCGGTCCCGCCACCTGATGACGGCATTGAAGGACATGTGCCAGGCGAGGCGGGCGACGATCACGGTGATCAGCACCGCGCCGGCCACCGCGAAATAGCGCCCGCGGTCGGCGGCATCGAGGCTCTCGAGAATCGGCCGAATCTGGAGACCGATCAGGATGAACGCCAGGATGTTCAGCGCGAAGATCACCGTCTCCCAGACGGCATACGTCGGGATGCGGATACGGGCCGGAATCCGGCCCGGCGCTGTCTGCGCGACGCTCATCGCGTAGCACACCATGGTCAGCACACCTGAGAGGCCAATCTGTTCGGCGAGGATCCACACGCCAATCGTGCTCACGAACTGCAGAATGATGGCGGTGGGCACGTGTCGAACGCGCCCTGTCACCTGCAGCACGACCCACCCCAGCGCCGGACCCGCAACGATGCTGCCGGCGACCGCGATCAGGAAGGTCGGCGCGACGGTGGCGGCGGAGAAGCCGTGCGCCGCGACGGCGGCCACGGCGAGACGGTAGATCAGCAGCGCGCTCGCGTCGTTGAGCAGGCTTTCGCCTTCGAGAATCGTCAGGATGCGATGGGGCGGCCGCAAGGGGCGAAGGACAGCCGTCGCGGCCACAGCATCCGGCGGCGCCACGACAGCGCCCAGCGCCAGCGCCGGTGCCCAGGGCAGGGCGGGAATGAGTGTGCGTGCGACGACGGCCACAGCGATCGTCGTGAGGCCGACCGCACAGACGACCAGGCCGGTGACCGGCGCCCAGTTGTCCCTGAGATCGCGCAGTGACGTGTCGTACGCCGCGTCGAGCAGAACCGGGGCAACGAAGAGGGCCAGCGCGAGCTCCGGCCGGAAAGGGAAGGACGGCGCCGACGGCACAAACGCGAGCAACGCCCCGCCGAGCGCGAGGAAGACCGGGTACGGCGCGCCGACGCGCCGGGCGAATCCCGCCAGGATCACGGCGGCGACGAACAGACCGAGAAGTTGTTCGAGTTCGGTCATGTCTCCCCGCGTTTCCGATCTGATGATCCGCCTACTGTATGTGAAGATACGCGATGGCCGATCTAAAGATCGGCCCTACTGAAAAGACGAAAGGCCGCCGTGCGTGAGCTGGCCGCCGACGACATCATTCGATTGCCTGTACTACCGGCTGAGGAGAGTCTTGTGCCCCGTATCGTAGCCGCCCTGGGAACTGCGCTCGCACTGTTGGCGACGACGCACCTCGTCCGCGCCGACGACCTCACCACCGACCTCCACGCCCGCCGTGAGCGGCTGATGGCCGCGCTCGACGCGCAGACGATGTTTGTGGCGTGGAGTGCGCCGCCAGCGGTCTATTCGCGCGACGTGGACTACGAATACCGCCAGGACAGCAACCTGCTCTACCTGACCGGGGTCGCCCAGGAGGGCACGATTCTCGTCGTCATGCCTGGCAACGAGACCAAGCGCGAGGTGCTCTTCATCCGGGAGCCGGACGCGCGACGCGAGCAGTGGACCGGGCACATGCTGACCAAAGCCGAGGCCCAGGCCGCCACTGGAATCCAGACGGTCTACTGGACGTCGCAATTCGAGCCGTTCGTGACGGCGATGTTCAATCGCGTGCCGTTCGACCTCCGGCGGTCGCAGGAGACCACTGAGTTCGATCGATTCTTCGACGGTGTCCGTCAGGGTCGCGCGAAGCTGTCGCTGCTCTTCGGCCGGCGGCCTGCCCCGAGTCAACCGCTCGGCGACCCGTACGAGTTCGCAAAGGCGGCCAGGGACCGGTTCATCGACGTGACGTTGAGCGACGCGACGTCGATCGTCGAAGGCATGCGGCAGGTGAAAACTGCCTACGAGCAGCGCGTGCTCCGTCGCAGCCTGGAGATCTCGAGCGACGCGCACCTGGCAGGCATGCGCGCGGCGGCGCCCGGCAAATTCGAATACGAAGTCGAAGCCGCAATCGAGCAGGTCTACCTGTCCAACGGCGCGATGAGCTGGTCCTATCCCTCGATTGTCGCCAGCGGACCGAATGCCACGACCCTGCACTACGAGGCGTCGGCCCGGCGAATGGACCCAGGCGACCTGCTCCTGGTCGACGCAGCGGCGGACTACCAGGGCATGTCCGGCGACATCACGCGCACCTATCCGGTGTCCGGGACCTTCACCGAGGCGCAGAAGGACATCTATCGCGTCGTGCAGGCCGCGCAGGACGCTGGCATCCGGGCCGCGACAGCAGGGAACCGCACGCGGGCCATCGAGGTCGCTGTCGAAGACGTCGTCCGCGCCGGGCTGGTCAAGCTCGGGCTCGTCACGGATGCCACCGGCGACCAGTTCCGCATCTGGTACCCGCATGGCATCTGTCACTGGATTGGGCTGGACGTGCACGACGTCGGCGACTACCGGCGGCCGCTCGAGCCGGGGATGGCCTTCACCATCGAGCCAGGCATCTACATCCGCGATGGCGCCCTCGACCAGCTGGCAGACACGCCCGAGAACCGGGCCTTCAAGGAGAAGGTGCGCCCGACGGTGCAGAAGTATCTCAACATCGGGATCCGCCTCGAGGACTCGTTTCTCCTGACCGGCTCCGGCGCCGAGCGCCTCTCCGCACGCGCCCCGCACACGATCGAGGAGATCGAAGCGTTCCTGCGGACAAAGCCCACCGCCCATTGAGCCAGGGGCTGGGCCTGCGGCCCGATCGCTGGCAGGCTCTTCGGGCTCGCCTCGTATAATCTGAGGGGTCATTGTTCCGAGGAGTGCGTACGTGAGTGAGCAGGAAGAAGATTTCGCCACGATGTTCGAGGCGTCCACCAGGGCGCGCCATTTCGATCGTGGCCAGACCATCGACGGCACCATCGTCGCGATCGGTGCGGATGTCGCGCTCGTCAGCGTCGGCGGCAAGAGCGAGGCCCAGATTGACGTCGCGGAGTTGAAGGACGCTGATGGCGATATCGAGGTGTCTGTCGGCGATCGCATCCACGCGATGGTGGTCTCGACCAGGGGCGGCATCATGCTGTCGCGGAAGGGCGTGCGTAACGCTGCCACGCAGCGCGAGCTCGAGGACGCCTTCCGGGACGGCCTCGCGGTCGAAGGCAAGGTCGCGGCGGCGGTCAAGGGAGGATACGAAGTCCGCATCGCCCGCGAGCGCGCGTTCTGCCCGCTCTCCCAAATCGACATCGTGCGCACCACTGATCCCGCGGTGCATGTGGGCAAGGTCTACACCTTCCGCATCATCGAGTACAAGGACGGCGGGAAAGATCTCGTCGTCTCGCGCCGGAAGTACCTGGAGGAAGAGCAGCGCGCCGATGCCGACGCCGTGCGCGAGTCAATCGTGCCGGGCGCGGTGCTCACCGGCCGGGTGGCGTCCGTACTTGATTTCGGCGCGTTCGTGGAGCTGGGCGCGGGCATCCAGGGCCTGCTCCACGTCTCGGAGATGAGCTGGGCGCGCGTCGCGACACCAGGCGCCGTCGTGGCGACCGGCGATGAGATCACCGTCAAGGTTCTGCGGGTGGACGATGCCACCGGGAAGATCTCGCTTGGGCTGAAGCAACTGCAGGACGACCCCTGGGTCACCGCTGTCAACAGCTACGAAGTCGGCCAGGTCCGCATGGGCCGCGTCACGCGCGTCGTCGACTTTGGCGCCTTCGTGGAGCTGGCGCCCGGCGTCGAGGCCCTTGCGCACGTCTCGACGTTTCCGCCGACCGGCCGCGCCGGGCAGTGGGCTCAGTCCGTGCCGCCCGGCACGACTGCGGCGTTCGAGATTCTCAGCATCGACGCGGCGCAGAAGCGAATGGGCATCGCGCTCGTCGACGAGGGATCGTCGAGGGCTGTCGAAGCCGCGCGGGAGAGCACCGCGGGGTCGGGAGAAGGCGATCCGCGCCCGGATGCCGACGCGACGCCCGCCGAGCCGCAGAAGTCGTTTGGATCGCTGGCCGACAAGCTGCGTGACGCCCTGAAGGGCGCCTGACGTCCGGGTCGTCGTTCAATCGGCCGTCAGTCGGGGGCGAGCCGCCAGGAGCAGCTCAATCGCGTCGGCCAGGTGCTCGTCCGTGATGTGGTGATCGCCCCGTTCCAGCCGCAGCCACTGCGCCTTCATCAGCACGTCAACGGCAGCGATGCCTTCGGGCGGTTCGAACTTGTAGCACGCGAGCTCCACTTTGAGGCCGTTGGGATCGTGGAGATAGATGGAGTCCATGAAGCCGCGGTCGCGCTGGATGAAGTCGATGCCCCTGGCGCGCAGGCGGGCCGGCGCCTGCATGAACGTGGCTCTCGAGACATTGAAGGCGAGATGCTCGACGCAGCCAATCTCCCGTGGCGCCTGACGTCGTGCGTCCTCGCGCGACTCGTTGGTGAACACTGTCAGCAGGCGCCCGTCGCCCGGATCGAAGTACAGGTGGTTCTCGTCCGGCTTGCCGAGGTTGGGCTGCTCGAGGACGAAGGGCATTCCCAACGTCCCCTGCCAGAAATCAATGGCGCTCTGTTTCGTGGATCCGACGATGGTGATGTGATGGACGCCTTGCACCTGCAGCTTCTTCACAGCGGGGCCTCTTCACGGGCTACGGGCTACGGGCTACGGGAAGGGGGTCTCTCCCTGGTCGTGGGATCCGCGCCCGGTGCATTATCAGTTTCCTAGTTCGCTGCCGGCAAGACATCCCCTGCGGCGGATCCTGGGTGATTCCGCGCGGGACCGCACGGGGTAGGGTAGGCTCCGCAGGGCTCGGGGCTACGGGCTACGGGCGCTTGACTAAACAATCGAGGAGACGACGAATGCGGTATTTGTCTGTGGGTGTGCTCGTCGCGGGATGCCTCTGTCTTGGAACGCCGGCGCAGGCGCAAACGGACCCTCAACTGATGGCGCCGATCCACCAATTCATCGACTCGTTCAACAAGGGCGACGCCGCCGGCGCCGCGGCGACGCATGCCGCGGAGGCGGACCTGGTGATCATCGACGAGGTCGCGCCGTACGCGTGGCACGGGCCGCAGGCGTTCATGGCCTGGGCAACCGATCTGCAGGCCAACGACAAGAGCCAGGGCATCACCGACGAGAAGGTCTCGATTGGCGCGGCGACGCGTGTCGAGAGCAAGGGCGAGTCCGCCTACGTCATCGTGCCGACCGTCTACACCTTCACTGAAAAGGGCGTGGCCATGCGTGTGGCCGCGCAGATGACCCTGGTGTTGAAGAAGGGCCCCGACGGCTGGCTGATTCACGGATGGACGTGGACCGGGCCCAGAGCGCACAAGGTGTCGGCAGCCGGCAAGTAGTCTGGCTCCGCCACGACGGCTCGCATGACGGGGCTTGGCTGTGGGTGACTGTCGATCCGGCACCGGTTGTTCGACGAGCATGTGGCGACGCCGTTAGCCGCGACTGAACTGGCCGTCTGATACCGGCGGCCGACCGGCCGATTGGTCGGAGGCGCAACCATGAGGATCGCGTTTCTGTGTGCCGTCGTGCTGGCAGTCCGGCCGTCAGGACGCGCGGCGGAGTACGACGAGCCGCTGCGACCGGGCTTCCACTTCACGCCGGCCCGCAACTTCATGAACGACCCGAACGGCCTCGTCTACTACAAGGGCGAGTACCACCTCTTCTACCAGCACAACCCGTTCGGCCAGAAGTGGGGGCATATGAGCTGGGGCCACGCGGTGAGCCCCGACCTGCTGCACTGGCAACACCTGCCCGTCGCTCTTGCCGAGGCCGACGGGGTCATGATCTTCTCCGGCAGCGCGGTGGTCGACTGGCAGAACTCGAGCGGACTCTGCACGCCGACGGGCACTGACCGATCGTGCCTGGTGGCGATTTATACCGGGCAGGAAAAAGACAAGGAGACGCAGAACATCGCCTCCAGCCAGGACCGCGGCCGGACGTGGACGACGTACGCGGCCAACCCGGTCATCGATCTCCACCTCAAGAACTTCAGGGACCCGAAGGTGTTCTGGCACGAGCCGACGCGCCGCTGGATCATGGTCACGGCGCTGGCGGACGAGCACAAGGTGCGCTTCTTCGGGTCGCCAGACCTGAAGGCGTGGACCGCCCTCAGCGACTTCGGTCCCGCCGGCGCGACAGGCGGCGTGTGGGAATGCCCCGACCTTTTCCCGTTGCCAGTTGACGACGACGCCAGCAAAACGCGCTGGGTGCTCGACGTCAATCTGAATCCCGGCGGAATCGCCGGAGGATCCGGCGATCAGTATTTCATCGGATCGTTCGACGGGACGCGCTTCACCAACGACAATCCTCCGGACCGCACGCTGTGGGCCGACTACGGCAAGGACTTCTACGCGAGCAGCTCCTTCGCCGACGTCCCCGCGGCAGATGGCCGTCGCATCTGGCTCGGGTGGATCAGCAACTGGCTCTACGCGAACGACGAGCCCACCGTCGTCTGGCGGGGGGCGCAGTCGATCCCGCGCACACTTGCGCTCCGCCGGTTCTCCGACGGCGTGCGCCTGATGCAGTCGCCGGTCGCAGAGGCCGCCGCCTGACCGATGGAGAGATCCGTGATGGATGTGTGGCTGCTCTTTGCGAGCCGATTCATCCGGCTGTTCGCGTATGGCGCGCTGTCGGTCGTGCTGGTGTTCTACCTGGCGGGCCTCGGTCTGAGCGAATCCAGGATCGGCGTGCTCCTGACAGCCATTCTCGTCGGCGACACCGTCGTCTCGCTCTACCTCACGACACGGGCCGATCGGTTCGGACGACGACGGATGCTGGTGGTGGGCGCCATCCTGATGGCGGCCGCCGGGCTCGTCTTCGCCCTCACCGGCCAGTGGTGGCTCCTCCTGCTTGCCGGCACCGTCGGGGTCATCAGCCCGAGCGGCAACGAAGTCGGCCCGTTTCTTTCCATCGAGCAGGCCGCACTTTCTCACGTCGTCACCGACCGTACCAGGACGACTGTCTTCGCCTGGTACACGCTGGCGGGATCTCTGGCCACGGCCCTCGGTGCGCTCATAGCCGGCGCGACGACCCACGTGCTGCAACGCACGCTGCCGCCGCTCAGCACCTATCGGGCTGTCGTGATGCTCTACGCCGGGCTCGGCGTGGTGCTTGCGATCCTGCTGTCGCGGCTGTCGAGCGCCGCAGAACCAGTCACGCTGCGTGGCACGCCCTCCAGGAGCACATTCGCCAGCCTCTCCGGGCTCGACCAGTCGAGGGCCGTCGTGCTGAAGCTGTCGGCGCTGTTCGCGCTCGATGCCTTCGGCGGCGGCTTCGTCGTGCAGAGCCTGGCGGCCTACTGGTTCTACCTCCGCTACGGGGTGACACCGGAAACGCTGGGCACGATCTTTTTCGCGGCCAACGTCCTTGCCGGGTTTTCGGCGCTCGTCGCCTCCCGGCTGGCGTCACGGTTTGGCCTGATCAGGACCATGGTCGTCACGCACCTGCCATCCAACGTCCTGCTGATTCTCGTGCCGCTGATGCCGACGCTGCCGCTGGCCATCGCGACGTTGCTCCTCCGGTTCAGCATCAGCCAGATGGACGTGCCGGCCCGCCAGTCGTACGTCATGGCAGTCGTCACGCCGGAGGAGCGCTCCGCGGCCGGCGGCATCACGGGAGTGGCGCGGACGCTCGGCGCGGCAATCAGCCCGCTGTTTGTCGGCGTCATGTTTGCGCGGCCCGCCCTGATGAACCTGCCGTTCATCGTCGCCGGGACGCTGAAGATCGTCTACGACGTGCTGCTTTACCGGGCGTTTGTGGCGGTCCGCGCCCCGGGCGAGCACGTGGAGTGACGGCGGTTCCTACGCCACCACCGGCCGTCCCATCCGCCACACGTGCATGACGGCGTAGCTGCGCCAGGGGCGCCAGGGCTGGGACAGCACCTCGGCCTGCTTCGCGCTGACACCGCCAAGATTGTTGCGCACGGCGATGTCTTCCTTCGGAAATGCATCGGGCCAGCGCAGCGCACGCATGGCGATGTAATGCGCCGTCCATTGCCCGATCCCGGGCAGCTCCGCCAGCCGCCTGATGGAGTCGTCCGGGCTTCGGTGCAGGCCGCCGTCCAGGCACAGACCGCCGCCCACGTGCGCGGTCGCCAGCGCGATGATGCTCTTTGCGCGCGCCGCAATGATGCCGTGGCGGGCGATGTCGTCCACGCTGGCGGCCGCGACCCGGGCCGGCGTCGGCGTCAAGCGCGTGAGCTCGGCAAATGGCGTGACGATGGGCGTGCCGAATGCCTCGACGAAACGGCACGCGATCGTCGTCGCGGCTTTCACGGTCACCTGCTGGCCGAGGATCGCGCGGACACCCATCTCGAAGCCATCGAAGGCGCCGGGGACGCGCAGGCCGGGGTTTGCCCTGACGGCGGCCTCGAGCCGCGCGTCTCTCCGAAGATGTTTCGCGATCAGGTCGGGCCTCGCGTTGAGATCGAACAATGCCCGGAGGCGGCCCAGCAGCGCCGGCAGCACCGGTGTCAGGCTGTGCGTGAACTCCAGCATCAGCGCGTGCTTCTTCCTGGACTGGGTGATCCTGATCCAGCCCTGTGCGTCGCCGAGCCGCACCGTGCGCGCGTACCAGGTCTCGGTCACGTGCTCGATGCCCTTGAGCGCACGTCCCTCGAGAAAGGACAAGACGCCTTTCCAGTCGTACGGCGGGCGATAGGACAGCTGCAGGGTCGATGTCCCGGTGTCGGGGATGGCGCCCGCACCGTCGGTCGCCTTCTTGCGAAATCGCGTCGGCGGCATGCGGTAGCTGGTACTGAACGCGTCGTTGAAGCGGCGCAGGCTCGAGAAGCCGCTCGCGAAGGCAATCTCCGTGATCGGCAGCCTCGTCTCGGTCAGGAGCTGCTTGGCCAGCAGCAGGCGGCGCGTCAGCAGCAGCTGGATCGGCGGCACGCCGAGCTCTTTCTGGACGATGCGGCGGATTTGACGTGAGCTGAGCTCGAACTGGTCCGCGATGGCCTCGAGGCCGGATTTCTCGTCGAAATTGCCTTCTTCCAGGCGCTGCACGATCAGGTGCGCGATGCGCTGGGCGTCATCGACCGGCGCGTTGCCCGGCGCGAGCTCCGGACGGCAGCGCAGGCACGGACGGAATCCCGCCTGCTCGGCCTCCTGTGGAGTGTCGAAGTAGCGGCAATGACTCTCCTTGGCGGTTTTCGCCGGACAGATCGGCCGGCAGTAGATGCCGGTGGTCGTGATGCCGACGAAGAACACGCCGTCGAATCGCACGTCGCGCGCGGCGAGGGCCCGGTGGAGCATGCGGCGCCGTTGCTCGTCCATGGATCGACGATACGGCCGCGGCCCACGGATTGCCAGCCATTTTCGGACATGGAAACAATGCCGTGGTGGTGTCCGAAAACGGCGAGCGCAGGGGTCAGCCGGGCGCTATCGTGGTGTCATTGACGAGGCCACGAATGACCAACCAGAAACGTCACGTTTCCACGCGCGTGAGCTCTCCCGTCGGGACACTCACGCTGGTCGCGACAGACGACGGGCTTGCCGCCGTCCTGTGGGAGAACGACCCTCCAGGCCGCGTGCGGCTGGACATCGAGCGGGAGGATCCGGGCCATCCCGTGCTGCGGGAAGCCGGGCGCCAGCTCGGAGAGTATTTCGACGGACGGCGGAAGGCATTTGCCCTGACGCTTGACCCTTCGGGGACCGCCTTTCAGCGCAAGGTGTGGGACGCGCTGCTGACGATCCCGTTTGGAGAAACGCGCTCGTACGGGCAGATCGCCAGGCAGATCGGCAATCCTGCCGCCGTTCGCGCCGTCGGCGCTGCCAACGGCAGAAATCCGTTGTCGATCGTCGCGCCCTGCCATCGCGTCATCGGATCCACCGGGAAGCTGACGGGCTTTGCGGGCGGGCTCGAGGTGAAGGCGCACTTGCTGGCGATGGAGGCGAGCAAGGAACGCGAAAAAGGCCGCCACCCCCGCGGGTGACGGCCTTCTCGTTGTTCCGCGTCGCCGCGACCTAGAACGTCAAGCGCGTCACCAGCTGCAACGTGCGCGGCTGGCGCACGCCGCTGACGGCACCGAAGCCGTTCTTCCTGACCAGGTTCCCATTGGCGTCGTATGGGAGGTTGGTGATGGTCGGGTCGGTCAGGCTGGCGAAGTTGGCCGTGCTGTTCACGCCCGTGTACTGGGTGTGGTTCAGCGCGTTGAAGGCGTCGAGCCGGATTTCCGCGCGCATCGACTTCACGAACCGGAAGCTCTTCGAAAGCGACAAGTCGATGTTGTTGACGTCGGGCCCGTGCAGGAAGTAGCGCGCCGACTCGTTGCCGTCGCTGCCCGGCTTGGGCGGCGCGAAGGCGGCGGTGTTGATCATCTTGTAGGGATCGGAGGTCGAGCCCGTGCCCGGGTCACCAGTCAGCACGACGCGCGCGCTTGGCGCGCCGTTGTTGCCGGTCAGGTTCGCCGCCCCGATACCGGGGATTGAATAGCCGATCGAGGTACGGCACGCCGCTCGAGTAGCGATAGATGCCGGAGATCTGCCAGTCGTTGGTCAACACCCCCAGGCTGCCGCTCGAGAACTTCGGCATCTGGTAGATGAAGTTGGTGACGAAGTTGTTCGGCCGGTCGTACGGCGCGAACGAGTAGTCCAGCGCGCGGATCTGCTCGGTGGTGAAGTTCGGCGGGCCGCACTGGCAGGCCGGCGGGCCGCCCTGGGCGAAGTCGTTGTTGTGCTCGAGCGTCAGCGCCTTGCTGCGCACGTAGAACACCGAGAACATCACGCCGTTGTCGAACCGGCGGTTCACGCCGGCCTGCAGGGCGTGGTAGTTGCCCTCCGAGCTGTAATCCCACATCTGGATGTTGCCGTAGCCCTGGAAGGGGCGCAGCAGGTCGTCCGGCAGGGCGTTGGCGCCGGGCGTGGTGCTGGCGGCGCGCGTCGGATCCTGGTTCTCGGGGAGGAACTTCGCGCCGAGCGGCACGGCGTTCTCCTGCCACCGGCGAAGCAGGTCCGTCGACTTCGATCCGACGTAGGCCAGGTCGAAGATCATGTTCCGCCACAGCTTGCGCTGCACGCCGACGTTCCACTGGTACACCTTCGGCGGCTTGAAGTCGTAGGCCGTGGGGTTCAGCGACAGCGTCGGATCGGGATCGCCGCTGGCCGAGGCCAGGTCCTGGAGCCGTCCCCACTGCAGCGTGGAGACGAGCACGCCAGGGGCGTTGGCGATCATGTCGAACACCATGTTGCCCTGCGGGCGGTCGTAGAAGATGCCCCAGCCGCCGCGCAGGATCGTGTCGCCCTGCCCGTCGATGTCGTAGGCAAACCCGACGCGCGGGGAGATCCGGAACGTGTTGCCGTCCTGCAGCTGGTCGCTGATGCCCTGCCCGGCCTGGAACGCGCCGTTGAAGCGATCCGAGCCCGGCACGAGCCGGCCCACGAAGCGCTGGTCGACAGTGTTGGCCGCGTCCGGCGCGACGCCCTGGCTCACAAGCGTCGGATCCATGCCGCGGCGGCTTCCGCCCGAGCACGGAGAGGCGCCGATGCAGACCGGCACGAAGAGTTTCGCCGCGTCTGCCGCATTGAACTTGTCGGGCAGGAAGTTGGACGCCTGCAAGGTGGTATCCCACTGCGGCGTCATGAGGTAGAACCGCACGCCGTAGTCCAGCGTGAGGTGCGAGGAGACCTTCCAGTTGTCCTGCGCGAAGAACTCGACGTTCTTGTAGCGCCATTCCGGCAGCGCGTACTTCGACGCCTGCGTGTAGGTGTTGAACACGCCGGTCGCCGCATTGGCGTAGGGGAAGCTGGTATCGAACGGGTTGCTGGAGTTGTCGGTGAAGTCGATCTGGCTGTTGAAGCTGGCGAAGATGCTCTGCGGCTTGAAGCTGCTCTGGTAGTACAGGCCGGCCTTGGTCGAGTGCGAGCCGAAGATCTTCGTCAGGTTGGCGATGACGTCCCACGTGGTGTTGACGTTGGTGAAAGGCCCGCGATCGGTCTGGAAGAACCCGGCGTTGCCGCCGACGCGCGAGCCGCCGCCGTTGAACCGGAAGTCGGGGATGTAGTCCGCCTGCACCGCGTCCGGGAACAGGAGCGGGATGGCGCTGACGCCCGCCGCGTCGCGCGTCAGGTCGCCGTTGCGCACGACGAAGTCGAGCGAGTTGTGCGCGCGGCCGACGCTCATTTCAAGCGAGGTCGTCTGGTTGAGGACGCCGGTCGCGGAGACCATCCAGTTCGAGCCGGGGTTCTTGAACAGCGTCTGCATCGTGTCGAGGTTGTTGCTGCCCGCGCCGGCCCAGGTCGTCCCGTAGGCCTGCTCCTGGTTGTCCTGCTTCTGCATGTAGCGGCCGGTGACGTGCCAGTTCGCGGTTGCGTGATAGTCCAGACGCAACAGGTCCTCGCGGCGGGGCCGCTTGTCGGGCGTCTGGCTGCTGTAGTCGATGCCGCTGTTGCCGGCGAAGTTGGGCATCGGGTAGACGTTCAGCGCGTTGATCCCCGGCTGATACAGGCGGCTGGCCGGGATGCGGCCGAGCACGCCGCCATCCTGGAAACACCCCGACGTGTTGGCGGCGCTGCACGGCAGGCCCGACGTGTAGTCGCGGACGTACGGGTAGGGGTTGCCGCTGCTGTCCACGCTCTGCGAGAAGTCGCCAGCGCGTTCGAGCGCTGTCGGCACGCGGCTCTGCCGCTCTCCCACCGGGTCCTGCCGACGCTCGAACTCCTGGCTCCAGAAGAAGAACAGCTTCGACTTGTTCTCATTGAAACCGGGAAAGAAGACCGGCCCGCCGACGGTGTAGCCGGAGTCGTTGCGGGACGCTTTCGGCGTGATCAGGCCATCGCGGTTGTTCGTCCAGCTGTTGGCGTTCCATCCCGATCGACGGCCGTACCAGTAGCCGGACCCATGAAAGGCCTGCGTGCCGCTCTTGGTGACGACCTGCACCTGGCCGCCGACGGCGCGCCCGTATTCCGCCTGGTAGGAGTTGGTCAGGATCTTGAACTCGGCAACGGCGTCGATGTTGGTCGTCGTCATGTTGCCGCCGTTGTCGCCCGTATCGATGTTGGCGACGCCGTCGATCGTGATGTTGTTGGAGTTGGGCCGCTGGCCGTTGACGGTGAAGCCGCTGGCCTGTTCGGCCGGGCCGCTCATGTTGCTGCCGCCATTGCCCGCCTGCGGGAGGACGCCGGGCACCAGCGTCGCGAACCCGAAGAGGGAGCGGCCGTCGTTGGCGATGCCCTTGAGCGCCTCGCTCTCGAGCGTGTATGACCGCTCGCCGCTGGTGGTCTGCAGCTCGCTGACGCGGCTCGAGACGGTGATCTCCTCGGTCACCTGTCCGACTTCCATCGTCAGCACGCCGGCGGAGAACTTGTCGTTGGCGCTGACGACGACGTTGGTCCGTTCCAGCGTCTTGAAGCCCTGCATCTGGGCCTGCAGGGTGTAGGAGTCGGGGCGGACGATGGGGAAGACGAAGCGTCCCTCGGCATCGCTGGTGGCGGTGAGGGTGTTGCCCTGTGTGCGGCTGATCAGGCTGACTGTCGCACCAGGCAGCACGCCGCCCTGGGCGTCATGGAGCGTGCCGGTGACCGACGCGCTCGTGGTTTGTGCGTGAAGGACCGTCGGGGCACCCGAGAAGACGAGGCCCAGCACAGCCAGTCCGACCACAGCGCTGAGTCTTCTACTAAAGGACATACCAGCCTCCCCTTCAATTTGCCGCGCTTCCAAGTTCGACACTCAAACAAATGCGGCTGTACATACGCGTTTGTTGTGAAAATTGTCAATACTTAAGAAATATTACGGAGATCGTCAGCCAGAGTGGACCTTCTGGCAATGACCACTTCTGGCTCTACAGGTATGACCACTTAAGATTAATTAATACAACCAGTTAGCGAGGCCAAATGCCTCGGCGGGCGCTGAAAGACGGCTTCGGGCGCCGGGCTACGGGCTCCGGGCTTCGGGCTTCGGGCTTCGGTAGGGCCCATCTTGTGATTGGCCACGGACAGTCACCGCGAGGCCGATCTGAAGATCGGCCCTACAGGAACAGGAGACCGGGCTCGCTCGCGGGGCCGGACGGTACAATCGCTCTTGCTCCCAATGCGCAAGATCGACCTCACGAACTTCCAGCTCGCCACCAGTGAAACGGCACGGCAGATCAACCGTCGCATCGCGCTCAACTTTCTCCGCCTCCATCAACCGATGTCGCGCGCGGATCTCGCGCGCCGCTCGGGCCTCCAGCGCAGCACGGTCTCGGCCATCGTCGATCAGCTGATCAAGGAGAAGTGGGTGACGGAAGGCGCCAGCCGGCGGGCCGAGCGCGGACGCCGGCCGCGCAACCTGCACCTGAACGTGGAGCGCGCCGGCATCCTGGCCGTCGAACTTCGTCCCGAAGAAACGACTGTCGGCCTCGCGGGCCTCGACGCGCGCTTTGTCGCGAAGCGGCGGTTTGCGACTGGCAGGGATCCCGAGCAGTTCGTGCGCGAGCTCGCGCAGGTCGCACAGGAGCTGCGCCGCGCGCATCCGCGCATTGCGTGCGAGGGAATGGGCGTCAGCCTGCCGGGTCGCGTCGACAGCGAGGGCCGCTTCATCTTCGCGCCCAACCTGGCCTGGCCCCCGGTGCCGATCCGGCAGATGATCGAAACGGCGGTGCGCCTGCCGGTGAACGTCGAGAATGCCGCCAACGCCTGCGCGCTCGCGGAGCTGTGGTTCGGTCATCATCCCGAGCACCTCCGGCACATCGTCGCCGTCACTGTCGCGGAAGGCATTGGCGTGGGCCTGCTGCTCAACGGACAGCTCGTGCACGGTGCAGGATCGATGGCGGGCGAGTTCGGGCACCGCGTCGTCGATCCGGAGGGACCGATGTGCCGGTGCGGACGTCGAGGATGCTGGGAGCGTTACGCGTCGAACTCGGCTGCTGTCGCTCGATATCGCGACGCGACCAACGACCGGTCGTCCGAAGCCGTGACATTCGAGGAGCTCTGCGATCGGGCGACCGCGGGGGACAAGGCGGCCGGTGACGCGCTCGACGCGACGGCGCGGGCGCTCGGCGACGGCCTCGCCGACCTCATGACCGGCCTGGCCCCGGAGGTCATCGTCATCATCGGCCAGGTCACGGCAATCTGGGACCGGGTCGGGCCGATCGTCGCCGCCTCGATTGCCGCGCGCGCCCTGCCAAATGCCGCCACGCGGATAGTGCCGACCGATCACGCCACGCAGCCGCGCCTGCGCGGCGCGGTGGCGCTCGTCGTCCAACAGCACTTCGGCGCGCCTGTCGTCGCATGAGCTGCGGCGCGACTCGCGACGCCGGCGCGGCGCTTACTTGAACTGCTGGAGCAGCTCGCGGGCCTGCTCGTTGGTCGGTTGCCGCTGCAGCAGCCGCTCGAGCACGGCGAGCCCTTCTTTCTGTCGATCGGTGCTCAGGTAGATTTTTGCCAGCGTGATGTAGGTGCCGTCGTATGCGGGATTCTTCTCCAGAAACTCTGACAACAGGGGAATCGCGGCATCAGTCCGGCCCCGCGAGACGAGCACCAGCGCGAGGTTGTTGACGGCCTCGCCGTAGTCCGCCCGCCGGGTCAAGGCGTCGCGAAAATAGCGTTCGGCGCCGTCCATGTCGCCGTGGCGCCCGAGCAGCAGGCCCAGGTTGTTCAGCGCCTCCGGGAAGTCGGGCTGCAGCGCGAGCGCCTTCTGATACATCGCCCGCGCCTCGTCGTCATGGCCATTCAGCAGCAGTGCGTAGCCAAGGTTGTTCAGCGCGTCCGGGTAGTCAGGCGTCGCGACAAGAGCAGCGCGAAACCGCTGGATGGCGGGGTCGAGCTGCCCCGCGCGCGCGAGCAGCGCGCCAAGATCGTTGCTCGCCTCCGCCAGATCGGGCTGCAGCACCAGCGCCCGCTCGAACGCCGCCTGGGCGCGATCTGTCGCACCGGTCTTGGCCAGCAGCGCGCCCAGTCGATACAGCGTCGACGCACTCGGACTGGCATCGGCCGCGCGCTGGAACGCCTCCAGGGCCGGCGCCTCGAGGCCTTGATCGAGCAGCTCACGCCCGTACGGCAGGTAATTTCTCCGCGGCAGTGGCGAGTAGAACGTGCCGGCAAACGGCAGCGCGCGGGCCACTCGATCGGAGTCAGTCGCTCCGATCGCCTTGACGTCCTCGAGCACGCGATCGACGTCGAGGCTGTCGCGATAGACCTTGACGACATCTCCAGCCGCGTCGAGCAGAAGCGACGTCGGCAGGTGCAGGTCCTGCCGGTTCATGAACAACTGCCGGTTGAGGATCGCGTAACTCACAGCGACGCTCTGCGGCGCGATCGCGACCGGCGGTGCAGCAGAACGCGCCGCGGCGATCGAAGCGGCGTCCAATGGAGCGAGGGCGAGAGCCAGTGCGCCGACGCGTGCCTGGCCAAGCCTGCCGTAGCCGCCGGCAAGTGCGTCCAGCGCGGCACGAGAGGGCGCCTCGCCTGGCATCCAGAGCAGGAGGAGCGATGGATGGCCTTTCAGCGCCGTCAGTGTTCGCGTGGCGCCATGGATGTCCGCCACCGAGAAATCCGGCGCCGGGAACGGTTCGTAGAGCCATGTCGCAGACGATGGCGTCCCGTTGGCAGGGACCGATGGTGAGGCCGCCGTTCCCGTTGCCGGCGAAGTGAACGCCTCCCGCTCGATCGCTCCGCCTTCGACGAGGCGAATCCGTGCCGTTCACCGCGACGTCCGGGAACGCCTGCGTCCGGCCCGACGGCCACGCGACAGTGAGCTTCACGACGCGCTGGCTGTCGCCGAGGCCGAAGAGCAGCTCCTTCGAATGCTGGGACAGGAACCCTGAGCCGGCCTGCACGACTTTGGTTCGGCGCAGCCGCTCGGTCTCAACGATCACGCGCGCGCCAATCGCGTCCCGGTTGCTCTCCTTGCCCACCAGACGCACCGCCAGCGCGGCGCCTCGCGGCGCGTAGTCGTTGCGGAAGACCCGCAGCTGCGGCGCCTGCCGGGCGGCCATCACGACCAGGTCGGGGTCGCCGTCGTGATCGACGTCGAGGACGGCAAACGATCGCCCGTCCTGATCGAGGTCCAGCCCCACCGCCCCGGAGACATCGTCGAACCCGCCATGGCCGTCGTTCCGCAGGAACACATTCCGCTGGTGGCTGGCGATTGAGTCGTGCATCAGCAGCTGGTTGATCGTGCGCCAGGCGTCGTCATATGGCGTGCCCTTCACGCGGGTCAGCGGCGATCGCGCCACGACCTGCCGCCAGAAGAACCCGTCGAGGTCGCGCTCGCTGCCCTCACGGGACAGCATCCCGTTGACGACGTAGAGGTCTTCCCAGCCGTCGCTGTCGAAGTCGAAGGCGTCGGAGGACCATGCCCAGCGTCCCATCTCCACGTGCGCGTCGAGTGTCTTGTCCTCGAAGTGCCCGTCGCCGCGGTTGCGAAAGAGAGAATTGCCGCGCGCGTGGCGGCGGTAAAGCTCGCGCACCTCGGGCGGCGCATCCGGCATGAACGCCGCGGCGCCTGTCACGCGAAGGCCGCTGGCGCTCCACATGTTGCCGGTGTAGATGTCGAGAAGCCCGTCGTTGTCGTAGTCGACAAACGCCGCGCTCATGCCGGCGCCGTGATCGAGGATGCCAGCCTCTGCAGCCACGTCGGCGAATTTCACCGCGCCGTCGCCGCGTCCCAGATTGCGATACAGGTTCTTCGTGCCGAAGTCGTTGGCCACGAGCAGGTCAGGCCAGCCGTCGCCGTCGTAGTCGCCCCACGCCGCGGCGAAGTGATAGCGGTCGTTGCCGGTGTCGAGGCCGGACTCCGTTGTGACGTCGACGAAGTGGCCGTGCTGGTCGTTGTGGAAGAGCACGCCCGGAGGCCCGTTGCGGGCGTCGTAGTAGGGCATCGGGGTGCCCGCTTTGTCTTCACCGGCGCCGAAGAAGTACGAGTAGACGCACAGGTACAGATCGACATAGCCGTCGCGGTCGTAGTCGGCCATCGAGATGGACGTGAGTACGCCCTGGAGGGGACGCTTGAACTGGAACGCGTCCGCCGCCAATGAGAAGCGGCCGGTCCCGTCGTTGAGAAACAGCATCGGCCTGGTGCCAGTCGCCAGCACGAGATCTTCGTCGCCGTCGTTGTCCACGTCCACAAACAGCGACTGCGCCGTGTCGTCGAGCACGCCCAGGCCTGACCGCTCTGTCGCGTCTTCGAACGTGCCGTCGCCGCGCGCTCTGAGAAGCCGGTTGGGCAGTCCGGCCGGCTGCGCGACGTAGAGGTCCTCGAGCCCATCGCCGTCGGCATCGCCAACCGAGACGCCGTGATGCCCGTTGGAGTCACGCGTGAGCACCGAGTCGAGTGTCGCCATCCACGTATCGAGGCTGTTGCCGAACTGACGATTCAGCGCCGCGTTGCCGGCCAGCGCGAGCCCGGTCACTTCGGTGAAGACCGGGGTCCTGGCGCGACTGGTCACGCGTGACGGCGCCGTCCACTCGACGACCTGCCACCCAGCCGTAGTCTGTCGCCAGGCCAGCTGCCAGAGGCCGACATGCTCCAATCGCCACGAGCTGGCCCCGGACCCGACCATGTCGAACCGCACATCGGTGCGAACGATGCCAGTCACCGCGTCGGTGTGAATAGCGGTGACGAGAAACTCGGCGACGGCGACGTGCTGCATCCCGTCAACGAGCGTCTGCAGCTCGCCGGCAAAGGCCTGCGCGTCCAGCGCGAGGTCGAGCGACGCCTTCGCGTGCTCGATCTCGAAGTTGCCGCCGCTCGCCGTCGCGGATCCATCCTGCCGGTCATTCAGGCGCGCGCCGCGGAATCCTGGCGCAAGCAGCCAGCTGGCAACGTGCGACGCCTGGGAAGCCTGCGCCCGCAACTTCCCGCTCAACTCGCCGAGCCTGGCCTCGAGCTCTGTGGCGGTCTTCTCCTCGACAAAGGTGTCGCTGCCGGGCAGCAGGTCTTTCAGGAACGGCTGCATCACGTCCGGCGGCGCCAGCGCCGGCTTGAACACGTGCGGTTCCTGCGTCCGGGCGGAGAGCCGGAGGTCATTGCCTGAGCTGAGAACTAGGAGCCCTCCCGCGATCGCCAGGAGGCGGCGCGCAGACGTTCCGGTTCCGATCATCGAGCGGCACCCGGCGAGATCGCCGCAGCGGCGTCGCCAAGGTAGAGAACGTGCAGCCGATCGACGGGCAGTCCCGTCCAGCGCCACCGCCGACCTCCAGGCATTCGCACTTCGACAGCGACCGGGCCGGCGTAGCTGTCGAGACCGAATGACTGACGAAGGTCGTTCTGCGACAGATAGCTGCCGCCCGACCGAATCTCCCGACGCTGCGCGCGGCCACCGGCGTCGATCGACACGCTCGCCCCGATGGCGAAGCGGTTGCCCTCTGGCGCCGTCACCCGAAACGCGATCCAGTGATGGCCGGTGTGCTGTCGATTTTCAAGCACTGTCGGCACGTCATCGACGTTGCTGACGACGATGTCGAGATCGCCGTCGTTGTCGAGATCGCCGACGGCGAGGCCGCGGCCGACGCGCGCGACCTGCAGGCCAGTGCCGGAGGTCCGGGACACATCGCGAAACCGGCCGCCGCCGGCATTCAGCAGCAGCTGGTTCTTCTGCCGGTAGGTCTCGCCGAGCTGCGGGTAGCTGTCGATGTCGGAAAAGATGTGGCCGTTGGCGAAGAAGAGGTCGAGTTTGCCATCGAGGTCGGCATCGAGAAAGCTGACGCCCCAGCCCATGCGCTCGAAGGTCGGCGCCGCCAGGCCGGCCGGTCCTGTCGCGTCCTCGAACTGACGGCCGTCGACGTTGCGATACAGCGTGTTGCGATCGTGCGCGAAGGTCGTCAGCACGAGATCGAGCCGGCCATCGCCGTCGTAGTCGCCGGCGTCGACGCCCATGCCGGCTTGCGCACGCGCGTCCTCGTTCATCGCGACGCCCGCCGTCAGCCCGACGCTCTCGAACCGCCCGCCGCCGACGTTGTGATACAGGAAATTGGGGTTCGAGTCGTTGGCCACGAACAGGTCGACGCGCCCGTCGTCGTCGTAGTCCGTCGAGACGACGCCGAAGCCGTAGGCGCCGTTCGGCGTCGGCAAGCCCATGAGCGCTCGCCGACTCCTTGAAGCGGCCGTTGCCCAGGTTCTCGAAGAACAGGTCGGACTCGCCGCGCAAGCCTGTCGGGCCGACCATGATGTGCGGGCCGTCACGCCACACGAGCGTCCGTTTCGCGGTGAGCACGTCGTCCCAGGTGGTCTCGACATAGCGAGCGACGTAGAGGTCGAGATCGCCGTCGCCGTCAGCATCGAAGAAGGTGCAGCCTGTGCTCCAGCCGCCGGCCGCCACGCCGGCGCGCGCGGCCACTTCCTCGAACGTGCCGTCGCCGCGATTGCGGTACAGGAAGTTCGGGCCCCAGTTGGTGACGTAGAAGTCGAGATGGCCGTCGTTGTCGAAGTCTCCGGCGCAGACGCCGTTGCCCCAGCTCGCGCCATCCACTCCGGCCTGGTGTGAGACGTCCTCGAACTTCCAGTTTCCGAGATTGCGATAGAGCACGTTGCGATGCGGGATTCGCTCGCGCGATCGGCGTGAGCTCGGCCGCCGTCACCAGATAGATATCGAGGCGCCCGTCGCCGTCGTAGTCGAACAGGCCGACGCCGTTTCCGCCGGACTCGAGGATGTGATCCTTCGTCGGCCCGCCGCAGTAGGTCTTCGCCGGCAGGTGCGTCGGTTCCTCGAACATCACGGGGGAGGGCGTGCCGTCGTCGGAGATGGCTGGCGAAGGCGCGGGCGCAGGTCCCATGCCTGTCGCGTGGCCGCCGTACGCCGGCTCCTTCGGCTTGGACTGGCTGTAGCTGCCTTGAAAGCCGAGGCCGAGCGCGACTTCGCCGAGCAGTTGCGCGCGAGCGCGCTGGAGCAGCGCCAGCAGCGGAGCAGTGTCAACATGCGGCGACGCCGCCTTCGCGGCGGCCGCCAAATCGCTGCCCGCGCGCCGCAGATCGGCGCGGAGCGCTGGGGCGAGGCCGGATGGGCTCGCGGGATCGGTCGCTGCCGCCTCGGCGCCCAGGGTGTCGAAGCGGTGGCCGGCCTCGACGAGGGCCAGCCGCACTTCGTCGATCGCCGCATCGGGGCGTGCGGCTCGACGCAGCTGGTCTTCAGCCTCTCGCTCTGCCGCGATCAGCGCTGCCGTGCGGGGATTGTCGGGACCGGCAGGCGCTGGCTTCGGCGTCTGAGTCGTCGCACCCGCAGTCCACAGGCCGATAACCGCGACCATCACCATCAGACTCGTGCGCACACGCCCGCGGCGCCGGCCGAACCGATCGCGCGCGACGACAACGGGAGTCACCGCCACATTCTGAACCAGGATGCCGTGAGGTGGTGCCGACCAATAGGCCAGCACGACACGCGCTGAGCGGAACGTCCCCTTGACCTCCGAGAGGAACATCTCCTATGCTCCTCTCAACCTTCGAGAGGACGCAGCACCGTATTCATGCCAAAGACTGACTTGCTCCAGGGCACGCTCGACCTGCTGATTCTCAAGGTCCTGACGCTCGGTCCAAACCACGGGTGGGGCATCTCGTCGCGGCTGCGGCAAATCTCGCGCGAGGGGCTGGATGCCAGCCAGGGCTCACTCTATCCGGCCCTTCATCGGCTCGAGCTGCGCGGTGACGTCCGCTCCGAAATGGTCGCCTCCGAGAACAACCGCCGCGCGCGCGTCTACACGCTGACGCCGGCGGGCCTTCGGCGGTTTGAGGCCGAGACCGAGAGCTGGGAACAGTTTGCTTTGTCGATGAAGCGCGTGCTGCGCGCCCAGTGAGGCACACGGAGGCTCGATGCTGACGCGACTGACGGCCTGGACCCGGCAGCTCCTCGGTCGTCGCCGGATCGAAGGTGAGCTCGACGAGGAACTGCAGTTCCACATAGATCAGGAGGCCGCGGCCAACGTCGGGCGCGGCATGACGCCGGCGGACGCTCGCCGAGCCGCGATGGCGGCGTTTGGCGGCGTCACTCAGGCGAGGGAGGCCGTCCACGTCCTTCGCAGTACCTGGCCCGAGTCGATCTGGCGTGACGTCCGCTACGCCGTCCGCGGCCTGCAGCGCGAGCGCGGCTTCACGGCGACCGCCGTCGTGACGCTGGCGCTTGGCATCGGCGCAAACACCGCGATCTTCTCGATCGTCAACGCGCTGCTCCTGCGGGAGCTGCCGGTGCGCGAACCGGGGCGACTCGTGCGGCTGAGCGTCAGTGAGGACCGCGCGGCCTGGTCGTATCCGCTCTGGACGCAGCTCGAAGATCGGCAGGACGCGCTCGAGAACGTGTTCGCGTTCTCCACGACTGGCGTCGATCCGACGCGCGGCCCTGGTCTGGACCTGTCGGCTGGCGGGCCGACCGATCTGGTGAACGGCCTGTGGGTGAGCGGGAACTTCTTCGGCGCGCTCGGAGTGGCGCCGTCAATCGGACGGGCGATCGTGCCGTCGGACGACTCCCGTGGCGGCGGCGCCGACGGCCCGGTGGTGGTCATCAGCGACGCCTTCTGGCAACGCCGGTTTGGACGCGTCCCCAGCGCCATCGGCAGCCGCCTCTCGATCGAGCGCATCCCCTTCACCATCGTCGGCGTCACGCCGCGCAGCTTCGGTGGCCCGATTGTCGGCACGTCGTTCGACATCGCGCTTCCCATCGCGACGATGCCCCTGGTCGCTCGACGGGATCGACTGGACCAGCGAACATGGTGGTGGCTGTCGGTGATGGGAAGGCTGCGGCCAGGCGAGACACCGCATGAGGCCGCGTCGGCGCTCGCGCGGCTTCAGCCCGCTTTGCGCGACGCGACACGACCGGCGGACATGCGACCAGTGGATGCGGCCAGATATCTGGCCTCGCCGTTCCTGGTCGTGCCGGCGCCCGCCGGGCCGTCCAACGTGCGCGAGAGCTATCGCCAGCCGCTGATTGCGCTGATGGCGGTCGTGGCGCTGGTGCTGCTCATCGCGTGCGCGAATGTCGCCAACCTGCTTCTGTCACGGGGAGAACGGCGACGTCACGAGGTCAGCCTTCGGCTGGCGCTCGGCGCCTCACGGGGCCGGCTCGTCATGCAGTTCCTGACCGAAAGCCTGATCCTGGCGGCGGCGGGTGCGTCAGCGGGTCTGGCGATGGCCGTGTGGGCCAGCCGGTGGCTGGTAGCCCAGATGGTGGATGAGAACCGCTTTGCCAGCCTCGATACGTCAATCGATTGGCGGGTCACGGCCTTCACCATCGGGCTGTCGGTGGCAGTCGCGCTGCTGTTCGGTCTGCTGCCGGCGCTGCGGGCCACGAATACAGCGCCCATCGACGCGCTCAGGCAGCGGCGCGCGTCCGCAGGCAGCGGACCGTCGACGAGCGGCAGCCTGGTCGTCATGGTGCAGGTGGCCCTGTGTGTGGTGCTCCTCGTGGCCACAGGGCTGTTCGGCCGAACTTTTGCCTCTCTGGCGTGGCAGCCCTCGGGGATCGACAGCGACAGGGTCCTCGTGGTCAACGTCGATGCGCGACGGAGTGCTCGGCCACAACAGGAGCGACTCGCGCTCTACACGCAGCTGGTGGATCGCGTTCGCGTACTGCCAGGTGTCAGGGAGGCGTCGCTGTCGTCTGTGACACCCGTCAGCAACAACGAGTGGGACACCGTGATCGACAATCCTGCCGGACTGTCGTTGCCGGAGTCGGAGCGGCGGGTCTACAAGAACCTCGTCAGCTCCCGGTGGTTTGCGACCTACGGCATTCCTCTGGTCGCGGGACGCGACATCACGCCATCTGATGTCATCCCTTCACCGGCGGTCGTTGTCGTCAATGAAGCGCTGGTGCGCCGGTATTTTCCAGGAACGAACCCCATCGGCCGCACGCTGCACGAAGTGGACAGCCCGGGAGATCCGATGCCGATGGTGACAATCATCGGCGTCGTCAAAGACGCGATCTACACCTCGCTCCGGGAGACGCCCCCACCGACGATGTACGAACCTGGAGGCTTTGGCTTCGGGTCGATCAGTGTCCGTGCCGAGCGAAGCCCGGAGGCGTTGATTCAGAGCGTCACACAGGCCATCGTCGCCATCGACCGTGACCTCGCGCTGACGGTTCACCCGCTGGCATCGGACGTCAGAACCTCGCTGGCGCGCGAGCGGCTGCTGGCGGCGCTCTCCGGGCTGTTTGGCGCGCTGGCGTTGTTACTGGCCGGCGTTGGTCTCTATGGCGTGGTCTCGTACGCGGTCGGGGCGCGACGCACGGAACTCGGGGTACGCCTGGCGCTCGGGGCAAGTTCCGCGGAGATCGTCGGACTTGTCGTCCGCAACGTCGCCCTCCAGGTGGGCGTCGGAATCGCCATCGGCGTGCCGGCGAGCCTGTGGGCCAGCCACCTGGTCTCGGCGTTGCTGTTCGACGTCCAGGCTGGCGACCTTCTCACATTGGCGTCGGCAATCGTGCTGCTCGCGGCGGTGGCCGCAGCGGCCAGCTGGGTGCCGGCGCGACGCGTCACGCGCATCAACCTGGCGACGACGCTGCGGTCGGAGTAGCAATCGCGACCGGCCCGGGCCGGGCTGTGCGATCATGCGGCGTCATGTCGGTCGTCCGCACCTATCGCGCCGGGTCGGCAATCGAAGATTACTGCCGCGCGTGCAAGACGGATCGCACGCACACCGTGGTCGCTGCCGACAGCGACGGGCGGCCGATCCGCGGTGATCTGCGGGTTTTGCCGCAGCGAGCACAACTATCGAGGCGGACCGCGGATCGATCCGTCGGCCGCCCCGGCGGACGCCCCGCGCGCCGCGGACGGCCGTCGAGCGGACGCAGCCGCCTGCCCCCCGCGACCCGTTTCCCATCGTCAGCGACCGCGAAAGGACAGCGACTGCCATGCCGTCTCCAGGCACCGACGATCTCGAGCTCCTGCTTCGCCGTGTCCTCCGTGAGGAAGGCGGCCTCAGCCTGGCGACGCCAGCAGACAAATGGCGCGGCGGCTCGCTGGTGCTGCGACCCGGCCACTGCCGGACTTCAGGAGAAGAGCTGGCCGATCGAGACGTTCTTCCACAAGGTGGTGATGCTGCGGAACCGCCTGCGCACGCTCGAGCAGCAGCTGAACGCGTCGGACCTGCCGGATGACACGAAGGTGAAGCTGCAGGTCGTACATCACCGGATGCTATGGCTCGCTGACGAGCTTCAACATCCTGTTTGCGGACGAAGACGACCAGTTCAAGGGGTCGGGCGGCGACTAGACCCGCCTTCGCGCGTTGCGCTTCGGCGCGGCAAGCTTCGGCGCAGCAAATAGCTGGCGGCGGGCGTCCGAAGCCGTAGGGCCGATCTTCAGATCGGCCGATCGTCGTTGGCCAATCTAAAGATTGGCCCTACCGCCTGGGTGTCACGCTGCCTGCCCGCTGCCTGCTACTTTCCCGGCGTCGACGGGCTGTCGTCGGCCTGCAGGTCGCCGATCGCGTATTGCACGCCCGCGAGCAGATGCATGAGGATCGGCGTCTGCTTGTAGATCGACTCGTCGTGGCCGAGCACCAGCACGAAGACGCGGCCCTTGCCTTCACGCTGGATGTAGCTGAGCGCGTAGTCGTGATCGGTGCGCTGCGGCTCAGGCTCCACCGCCTTGACCTCCGCCGGCATCTTTGAATAGTCGATGCTCGTCAGGACATGGACGCGCGAGCGCGAGAACGACTGCTCGTTGAACGTGTAGACCTCGTCCGAGATCGCGAAGGGGCGCGCGGCCGCGCACTCCTGTCTGCTGGTTGAGCGAGGTGAACGGCGCGTTGATCGGGTTCGCCGGATCGTCGATCTTCACGACAATCTGCGTCGGGAAATACCAGTGGAACTTGAAGTAGCCGCCAATCAGCCGGTCGAACTCCGGCCACAACGGTGACCCGCCGTCGGCGGGCGCCTTGGCGCCTGGCGCCGGCGCGCCAGGCGCGGTCCCGTGATAGGCGTCTGTCGCCGCGTGCACGCCGGCAATCCCTTTCCCCGATCGGACAAAGTCGAGCAGTGCGGCGCGCCGAGCCGTGGTGGCCGCCTGGTCGGCGGGATCGTCGAGGAACGTCCCGGTCGTGCTCGCCAGGAAGATCGCGTCGTACTGCTGGAGGTTCTCCGTCGTGATGTCTGCCGGGTTATAGGAGATCACCGTCGTCCAGGCGCCGGTCTTCTGGCCCAGGGCCTCGATGGTCCTGGTCGCGAGCGGAATCGACGAGTGCACGTAGCCCGCGGCCTTCGCGAGGACCAGCACTTTGCGCGGCTGCTTCGGCGTGACGGGAGCCGACTCGGGCAGCGCGGCCATCATCTGCATCAGGTCGACGACCTTTGCCACCTGCGGCTGCGCGCTCGGGCGGCCGCCGGATTGCGCCGGTGCCTGCGGCGGCCCGAGCTTGGGCGCGCCCTTGGTCCCGGTGCCCGACATCTCGAACTGGCCATCCATCAGGGACATGCCGACGACCAGGTCCTGGCCGTGTGGCGCGAGCGTCACCTCGCTCTTCACCGCGGTCCCCGAGTACTGGAACGTGTACTTCAGCACGAGGTTCTGCCCGACCGCCGTGACGTCGGTGATGCTCGACTTCGACTGGTTGTCGGAGGCAATGGTGGCGGCGACTTTCGTGCCCTCGGTGATCACCGACAGGCCGAAGGTCATCGGGCCCATCTGCGACGTCATCGAGAGCGTCCAGTCGCCGAGGAACGGCGCCGCCTGCGCGGTGGTGGCCGGCACTCCGGCAGCCGGGGCTGCCTGGGCGCCGGATGCGCTCACGCTGGATGACATCAACAGGCCGGCGCCTGCAGTGGCGGTGGCTGTCAGCAGGACAAGGCCGGCAACGGTCTGACGGAGACGGGGCATACGACGCTCCTCGAGAGGCAGTATGGCGACCGGTCGCTCGTTGGGCCGGCTCGCCGGATGATGAACACCGCAGTGTCTCACAAGCGTCGCCCCGATGAGTCCCGGCGTGAGTCAGTCGGCCTGTTCCGGCTGGGATCGACGGTCTCCAGCGAGCGCTGCCACCTCCGCCCGGGTCAGCGGCCGCCACTTGCCGATCTCCAGGCCGCCAATCGCGATCGACCCGATCTTGACGCGCACCAGCTTCGAGACCTTCGCCCCGACGGCCTCCACCATCCGGCGCACCTGACGGTTGCGACCCTCCGTCAGCGTGATCTCGAAGTGCGTGCGCTTTCCCGAATCACGGACGCGTGTCACGCTCGCCGGCCTGGTCGGGCCGTCCGACAACTCGACTCCGTCCCGAAGACTCTGCAGCTGCGCGTCAGTCAGCAGCATCGACGCCTTCACCAGATACGTCTTCGGCACGTGCGACTCGGGGTTGGTGACCCGCTCTGCCAGCCTGGTGTCGTTGGTCATGATCAGCAGGCCGGACGTGCGGAGGTCGAGCCGGCCCACCGGCGACAGGAACGTGTCGACATCGCCAATCAGGTCGTAGACCGTCGGCCGCCCGTCCGGATCCTTGTAGGTCGTCAGGTACCCGGTCGGCTTGTAGAGGAGCAGGTACATCCGCTCGCGCGGCTTGAGCGGCCGGTCGTCCAGGCGCACGCTGTCGCGCTCCATGTCCACCCACAAATCGGGATCGTGGGTGACAGCGCCATTGACCTTCACGCGACCCGCTTTCACCCAGCGGCGCGCATCGACGCGGGAGCCCGCCCCCGCCTTCGACAGCACACGCTCGACAGTCTTCAACGGTCGTTTCGAACTGTGGCTCTTTGGTTGGTCCATCCGCCGATGCGCCTGCGCGAGGTGAAACTATAGCGCCACGTGCATCGAGTATGCTGCGCGGGCGAGACCGGCATTCATGCCATGACAGGAGACTACGTGAGCGACAACCTGAGTCCTGCCGCCATCCTGCAGACAGGCCTGGCATTCTGGCCCGCGAAGACGCTCCTGAGCGCGATCGAGATTGGCGTCTTCACGGAGCTCGCCCAGGGCCCCAGGTCGTTCGAGACTCTCGTCGGGCGTCTCGGCCTGCACCAGCGTTCTGCGCGCGACTTCCTCGACACCCTGGTCGCGCTCGGGTTCCTGCAGCGGGCCGACGGCCACTACTCGAACACTCCGGAAACCGGCGTCTTCCTCGACCGCAGCAAGCCGTCGTACGTGGGCGGCATCCTGGAGATGGCCAACGCCAGGCTCTATCCGTTCTGGGGCAACCTGACCGAGGCGCTCCGCACCGGGCAGCCGCAGAACGAGGCGAAGAGCGGCGGACCGGGGCTGTTCGAAACGCTGTACGCGGATCGCGACCGCCTGAAACAGTTCCTCGCCGCCATGACCGGCATCAGCCACGGCTCCAACATGGCGATCGCGAGCAAGCTTCCCTGGAAGGACTACACGACGTTCGTCGACGTGGGCACCGCGCAGGGCGATCTGGCGACCCAGGTGTCTCTTGCGAATCCGCACTTGCGCGGCACGGGATTCGACCTGCCGGAGGTGAAGCCGATCTTCGAGGAATACGTCGCGTCCCGCGGTGTCGCCAATCGCCTGACGTTTGCGCCAGGCGATTTCTTCAAGGACAGCCTTCCCGCCACCGACGTCGTCCTGATGGGCCACATCCTCCACGACTGGGACCTGCCGACCAAGAAGATGCTGATCGGCAAGGCCTTCGACGCCGTGCCGAAAGGCGGCGCGCTGGTCGTCTACGAGTCGATCATCGACGACGACCGATCGAAGAATGCGTTCGGCCTGATGATGAGCCTCAACATGCTCATCGAGACACCCGGGGGCTTCGACTACACCGGCGCCGACTGTGCCGGATGGATGAAGGACGCCGGCTTCACGTCGACACGCGTGGAGCCGCTGGTCGGCCCGGACTCAATGGTGGTCGCGATCAAATAGAGAACGGATCCCGGCGCCCAGGCCGCGCGTCCAACATCCAAACGCTCCCCATCGTCCAGCCGGTTTCGTCAGGCGCATCTAGTGGGAGATCTCGAATGGCACTGCTGTATGGCGTCCTGAAGGGCACAGTCACGGGCCACCTGCGTGACGCCGACGACGACCACTACCAGATCCTGGTCTCTGCCGGGACCGCGATGTTCCGGGTGGCGGTCAACGTCCACTCAACGCTGAGGCCGCCGGACCTCAGGTTCCAGGCGCTGATGTCGCTGCCGAAACCGCTCACGCGGGCGTTGAAGGCGCTCGCGCCTGGCTTCCGCAAGCTGCCCGGCGTGCCAGGGGGCCTGGCACAGGATTTCGTGAGAGGCGGCCTCATCGACGTCACGAAGTTTGCCGTCGTCCCCGGCGACCGTCCGGGAGCGGAAAACGATCTCAAGGACACGCTCGAAGCCGCCGTCGTCACCGCCATCGAGGAGGCGGGAGCATTTGTGTACGCCTTCGGCGCCAAGTGGGGACCGGAGAGCAAGAAGGATCAGTACTTCCAGTTCACGCCCGGCAACGGCATCCACGACATCCACATGAACCAGGGCAACGACAGGGCCCACGCCCGCGACGACGGCGTGTACCACGACGGGTGCCTGATGTTTCAGTACCCGACCGGCGACTTCCTGGCGTTCTTCATGACGTTCCAGTCACAGAGCTTCGACACCGACGACACGACCGGGCATGCGAAAGGGCAGATGGTGAGGACGCGCGCGCGTCGGAAAGCCTCGCGCAAGCGGTAAGGTGTCGGCGAAGGAATCTCGCCTATGCGCTCATCGCCGAAACAGCTCGAGCTGGCCGCCAGCGCGCGCCTTGCGGCGCGGGCCGCTACGCTTGTCGTCGAAAACGGTACGCCCCCCGAATGCGGGTGACGCCGCACGTTCACGCGCGATCGTCGCGGCGACGTCGGCCTCCGGGTACCGGCGCTGTTCAATCGCTCGCGTCAGCGTGTCGAGACGCTTCATGCCATCGAGCTTCTCCGAATGCCCGAGCCGTGCGGAGTCGAGCGCACGTCTCAGCACCGACAGCGACTCGTCGTAGACCTTGAGCGGCACCGGGAACGGGTGACCGTCCTTCCCGCCGTGCGCGAACGAGAAGCGCGCCGGGTCGTCGAACCGCGTCGGCGTGCCGTGAACCACTTCCGCGATGAGCGCCAGCGACTGCAGCGTGCGCGGGCCCAGCTGCTCGACCAGCAGGAGAGACGCGAAGTCCTGGAGGTCGCGTTCGTGCGCGAGCGCCAGTACCGCACCCAGGCGTTTCGCGTTGACGTCCTCCGATCGCACGTCGTGATGCGCAGGCATCACGAGGTGGCGTGCCTCGGCCAGTGTCTTTGCGGGGTCCTCACGGGTGATCCGAAGCAGCGCGTCCTGCGCCGGTCGCGCGCGGCGGTCGACGAGATTCGTGATGACGCCGGCGTGCTCGCCGACGATGCCGGTGTGAGGCTCCGCGGTGAAGTCCTGGACCGCGGCGGAGTGCCAGTGATAGCGGCGCGCCAGGCGGCTCGCCTCGTTCATGCCCTGCTGCACGACGGCCCACTGCCCCTCCGTGGTCACGACGAAGCCGTGCAGGTAGATCTGGAACCCGTCGTCGATGGCGTTGTTGTCGATGCGCGCTGTCAGCCGGCTGGTTCGTACCGAGTCCCTCGCCGTCGAGGCCTGTCGTGCCGGCGACCTGCCGGAGCTCGTCTGGCGTGGCCCGGGAGTGGCGTCCCCGTCCGCCGCAGACATACACGCCGAGCTCGCGCGCCCTTGGGTTCAGCCCCTTTTTCAGCGCGCCGATCACTGACGTGGTGATGCCCGACGAGTGCCAGTCCATGCCCATGACGGAGCCAAGCGCCTGAAACCAGAAGGGGTCGCTCAGACGCGAGAGCAGGGCCGCGCGCCCGTAGTGCTCGACGACACTCTCGCTGATTGCCGTGCCGAGGAGCACCATCCTGGCCGCGAGCCACGCCGGCACGCGACCGCCGTGCAGCGGAAGATCGGCGACACCGGAGCGCTTCATGGATCCATTCTGCCACTCAATTCGCACGCGTTTTCAAACGCTGCGCCAGCAGCGGTGTTGTCGAAGATGCACCACACCTCGGCCGACGACGCCGCCATCGTCACCTGGCGGGCCAGCGCATCGATGAAAGCTGTGCTGTATCGCGACCAGTAGGTGCGCGGAGACCCGTGGAGACGGAAGTAGACGGTCCCCGGCCAGCCACCAGGCGCCTCGAGTCCGGCCGCACGCGGTGGATCGGCGGCGACGCGGGCGACGTCGTAGCGACGCAGCAACAGGTCCGCGCGCTCGCTGCTCCACGTGTCGTGACGAGGCTCGCAGACGACGGATCCCGCGAATCGCTGTCTGAGGCACTCGAAAAATCTCGAGACGACAGCGGGCTCGAACGTCAGCGAGGGCGGCAGCTGGACCAGGAGAGGACCGCGCCTGTCGCCGAGCGCCGCGGTCTCGTCGAGAAACCGCTCGAGCGGCAGGCGCGGGCGGCGAAGGCGCTGCTCGTGTGTAATCGTTTGTGGCACCTTCAGCGCGAATCGGAAGTCGGCCGGAGTTGAGGAGGCCCAGCGGGCATACGTCTTCGCGGCGTGCGATCGGTAGAACGACGAGTTGATCTCCACACACGAAAAGGCGGAGGCGTACCGCGACAAATGCGTGCCGTCGGCCCGAAGACGGCACGCCGAGGCCCTCGGAATGCTCCATCCAGCGGTGCCGATGCGAATCCTCGGTCTCGACGCGCCCTCGTTCACGTCGAGTCCATTCGCACAAATCGATCCACGTGCAGGACGCGGGCTTCGGATCGCCGGTGCTACCGGGGCTTGGAGGCGATGGCCAGCAGGCTGAGGCCGCTCCAGGGCCAGATGCGGTCGATGCGGCGAATCAGGGGCATCGCCACTTCGAGCCCCTTGAGCTGGACGCGAGAGAAGCGGCGGCGCTTGAGGATCGTCCCGTTCAGATACCAGGCGGGGACCGAGATCCGGTTGAAGTCCAGCACGGTCTCGACGTTCAGCCCGGCCTCCTCGAGCGACGCGCGAATTCCCTGGACGGTGTAGCGCTCCCGATGCTCGAGGGCGACGTCGAGCGAGTTGTGCAGTCCCGGATGCTGAGGCACCAGGATCACGGCGCGGCCGCCCGGCTCGAGCGCCGAGACTGCATTGCGCAGCGTGATTCGCGGATCGGGCACGTGTTCGAGAACGTTGGTCATCACGACGGTGTCGAACTGGCCGGCGAGACCGGCGAAATCCTCCTGGCTGGTCGCATCCACCTTCGCGATCGTGAGGTAGGGTTTGCCAGCCGCATAGGACCGCAGGTAGTGCAGGTAGTGCGGGTTGATGTCCGACGCGCAGTAGCTCGTCCTGGGGATGAACTGGCTGGTCAAGGTGCCGATGCCGGCGCCGAGCTCGAGGACGCGATCGCCGATGAAGGGCCTGATCGTGTCCGCCATCCACTTGTTGAGCCGTCGCGCTCCCTGCAGTGTGGAGAGGATGTGCGACCCGTACTCATCCTCGGCGTAGAGGTCGTCGACGGCTGAATACTTGATCATCGACGCGATCGCGAGCAGTCCGTCGCGGGCGCGAATCTTCTTGCCTTCCTCGTACGAGCGGGGCGAATAGCGGATCGGCACTTCGTAGATCCGCGCACGCCGCTTGGCGAGCTTGAAGGAGATCTCCACTTCGAACCGGAAATCGTTCGAGCGAATCGGAATGGATTTCAGCAGCTCGGTATTGACAGCCTTGTAGCAGGTCTCGAGGTCTGTCAGGCTGAGATCCGTCAGCCAGTTCGACACGCCGGTCAGGCCCTTGTTGATCAGCGAGTGCCGGTACATCAGCGTGCGGCGGTAGGCCGCGGACATGTAGCGCGAGCCGAACACCGCATCGGCGCCTTCTTCGATGAACGGCCTCAGCAGCGCCGGGATGTCCGCCGGGTTGTACTCCATGTCCGCGTCGTGGACGATGGAGACTTCGCAGGTGGCGTGCTGGAGCGCGGTGCGCAGCGCGGCGCCTTTGCCCTGGTTTTTCTCGTGCCTCAGGATCGTGACCCTTGGATCGGCCGCGGCAATGGCCTGAAGGACGTCCCACGAGCCGTCAGTGCTCCGGTCGTCAACGGCGATGACCTGCAGTTCGGCGACTGCCGGCGAGTCGAGCGCGAGCAGTCGGCTGATGCTGGCGGCGACCAGGTGGCGCTCGTTGTAGACCGGCACCAACACACTGAGGCTCACGCCCTGCCGCGACGCGAGACGCTGGCCGGGCACGAGCTTCTCCACGCGGTTCTGGCGTGGTTCGCGAGATTCGACGGGGACGTCGTTCAGGAGATGCTCCCTTCACGCTGCCGGCAAGCGGCCATGACGGGCCGTCGAGCTCACTGGCATTGTGAACGTACCACACCCGGAAATCATCCGGCCTCAACTGGTGTGACAACGCGCTGCACGCCGCTGCATTTGCTGGCGCCGACGCGCCGACGCCAGCTCGTCCTTAGCCGATTGATCGGCGACTAAATCATCCGCCGCAGGCCGGGTTTCCCGCATCGGCAATGGCAAAGAACGTCAGGGATGCCGGCAGCAACTGGACGACGCCGGCGGCGACGGGCCTGCCGGCGGTGGGCGGCACGTGGCCATCGGCGGTCATCGCGAGTGTGTGGCCGTTCAGTTCGACCTCGCTCGCCTGCAGGGTGTGCGCCGACAGCGAGTACTCCGCCGCCGGGCTCGACAACTCGAACGTGCGCGCTGCATCGGCACTCGTGTTAATCGCCAGGAGCGTGACTCCGCCGCGGCGGCCTGGCGTGCAGTGCGCGTAGACGTGAAGGCCGGCCGGCGCCGTGCCCGCGTCGAGGACTGTCGATCCCATCAGGCGATGCCACAGCAACGCCGCCCAGTAGCTCGGGCGTGGCGTCAGCGTGCGCTGATCGATCAACCCGTACTCGCTCGCGGCGAGGGTGTTGTGAAAAATCGCGGCGACGCCCCGCCGGGCGAGGCGCCCCATCTGATCGACGTAGCGGAAAGTGTCGAGGAACGTCGCGCCCCACGGATTGCCACCACACGCCGCGTCTGCCGTTTCGGTGATCCACACGGGAGCGCCCGGCGCGGCCTTGTCGCGAAGCCCGACGTAGTAGTCGTAGCGCGTGGTCGGTGCGCGACAGCCACTCCTCCGACAGCGCGGCCTCCGGCGTCGTCTGGCCCGCGGCGCCCATCGCGGCACAACGCAGCGACACCGCGCCGTAGAAGTGGTACGAGAACACGTCGAACACCGGGCGTGGATCGGCGGCGAGGATGTCCGTCGTCTTGACCATCAGCGCCGCGAGCGGGGAGTTGGCCTGGCTCGACATCAGCCGGTCTTCGCCGACAGAGCCGGGCCCGACAATCCGCATGGAGGGCGCCGCTGACTTCGCAAACGATCGGAACACCGCGAAGTCCTTCGCGTAGGCGGCCGCGTTGTAACCGCGCGGCCCGCCGCCGAACGACGGCACGTTCGGCTCGTTGAACAGCTCGGCGGCGGCGATCTCGCCGCCGATCGACTTCGTGTACGCGACGAATCGAGCTGCCTGATCGGGCGTCCAGACGCCGGCGGTGTCACGAACGCCTGCGCTGATGGTGAACGACGACACGAGCGTCGCGTTCACCGCGTGCGCGAAATCCACCACGCCTTTCCACTCGGCCCGCGTCAGCACGCCCTGAAATCCGGCTGGTGCGGTAGCCGGCGGCGGGGTGTCCGCGTCATGAAAATAGACCTGGTTCGCCCATGTCCCGCTGGTCCGCATGTAGGCGGGCCCGAGGGCAGCGGCAAGGGCGCGGAGCCGCGCGTCGGCAAGGTCGATGGGCGGACGCGCCTGGAACATCGACGGATCCTGGCCAACCGGCCGCGGCGGTGTCGCGCCGGGCGGCGGCGGCCCGGCCTTCGCCGCTGCTGCCAGCCTGGCGAGGCTCTCGGTGTCGTACGGCTTCCAGAAGTTGCCGCCGATCACCTCGGCCATCTCGACGTTGTAGGACTGGAAGCGCTCGTCCGTCGTCGCGATCCGCGGCAGCGTCGAAGGAGCGAGCGCGCTGCCGGCAGCATCGATTCCCACGCCCACATAGCAGGAAGCAGCCGTTGCCGCCGAAAGCGCGAAACCCAGCGCAATGTTCTTGTTCATGATGCGTACGGCAGGTTATACCCTGAAGCCAGACCAGCTGTCCCAGGATATGGCGGCATCCCCCGCGACACGCCTGACAAGAGACTGAGACCTCATGAACACGAGATTGCTGAATTCGAGTTTCGCGGTCCTGCTGGCCGCGAGCACCCACGCGGCCTCGGCTCAGACCCCGGCGGCGCCGGCGACGCCGCCGCCGGCACAGGCGGCACCTGCACCGCCTCGCCCGGTACCGCCGACGCGGGATCCGCACACGCCTGGATACGTGGACGCGCAGGAGCTGCCCGACGGCACGCTTCCTTCGCCGAAGGTTGAGGGGAATTTCATCATCGGCCCGACGCACGTGCCGGCGCCAGAAACAGTCGTCCAGGACGGCGTGCCGCAAGGCGCGGTCTGCAACCTGACGATGAGCTCGGCTGACAGCAAGATCTATCCGGGCATCGCGCGAGACGCTGGGACGTTCGGCACGCCGGATCCCGCAGACCCTGCGAAGCTGGTGGTGACGACCAGCCACCCCGCCCCGTACACGCGGAAGGTGGCGGTCTACGTCCCGAAGCAGTACGTCGCCGGCAGCGCCGCGCCGTTCATCGTCGGCGCAGACGGCCCGGATCCGCTGCTGTTCACCACGCTCGACAACCTGATCGCGCAGAAGCGCGTCCCGGCGATGGTGGCCATCTCGATTGGCAACGGCAGCGGCGACGCACAGGGGAGTCAGCGCGGCCTCGAATACGACACGATGTCGGGGCGCTACGCCGAGTTCATCGAAAGCGAAGTGCTGCCGCTCGTCGAGCAGCAGTGCAATGTGAAGCTGACGAAGGACCCCGAGGGACGCGCGACGATGGGCGGCAGCTCGGGCGGATCGGCCGCGCTGATCATGGCGTGGTACCACCCGGAGCTGTATCACCGCGTGCTGACGTATTCGGGGACCTACGTCAACCAGCAGTGGCCGCCGAACCCTGAGACGCCGCACGGCGCGTGGGAATTTCACGAGCACCTCATCCCGAACAGCCCGGTGAAGCCCATTCGCCTGTGGATGCACGTGGGCGACAGGGATCTGTTCAACCCGAACTCCATGCGCGACAACATGCACGACTGGGTGGTGGCCAACGAGAACATGGCGAAGGTGCTGGCGGCGAAGGGCTACCACTACCAGTTCCTGTTCGTCCGCAACGCGGGCCACACCGAGCGCATCGTGAAGCAGCAGACCCTGCCCGAAGCGCTCGAGTGGTTGTGGCAGGGTTATGCATCAAAGTAGGTAGCTGGCGGTCGGCGTCACAGCCAGTCACACCGTCGTCATGCGGCCGTCGAGAGACGGTTGCATCGCCTCGCTATGCTCCAGTCGCACCCATTCCTACCCCATCGATGGAGCGACACATGAAGCACGGCTGGTTGTCAGGTCTCACGGCGCTCGTTCTCGGCGCCGCCGTTACGCTCTCGGCACAGGACAGCGGCGTCACGCTGATCGGTTTCGGCACCATTTCGAGCACCGCGCTGGACAAGTCGGGCCTGGCCGGCAAGCAGATCTGCCAGCGCGACAACGCCAGCGTCTGCATCGACCAGGCGACGCTCGGCGGGCTCGGCTCCGGGGTCACGTATTCCGGATTCGGCAACGTCTTCCTGGCCGCCCCGGACCGGGGCCCGTTCGACGGCCGGACCGATGTGCCGTTTCTCGACCGCTACCACTTCCTGAACATCACCGTCACGCCGGGCCCGTTCTCGACCACGGCGCCAAACATCAAGCCGGTCCTGCTCGACACGACGATCCTGCGGAACGAGTTCCTGCAGCCCCTGGTGGGCGACGCGTACGCGTTCGACACCCAACACCCGCTTCTGACGCGGCGTTTCGATCCCGAAGCCATCGTGGTGAGCCCACTCGGCAACTTCTTCATCTCCGACGAGTACGGCCCGTACGTGCGTGAGTTCACACGCACCGGCCGTCTGATTCGCCGGATTGCGGTGCCGGCGAAGTTCGCGCTCGATCCTGTCAACGGGATCCAGACCGGCGACCTCGACGGCAACGGCGACTCCGTCGAGCTGTCGACGAACGTGACTGGCCGACAAGCCAACCGCGGCATGGAGGGCCTGACGATCACGCCGAACGGCCGGACGCTGATCGGGATCATGCAGAACGCGCTGCTGCAGGACCACGGCGTGGAAATCGACAGCAAGAACAAGGTCAACCGCGTCGGCTTCAACAACCGGATCCTCACCGTGGACCTGCTCACCGGCAAGACGCGCGAGTACGTCTACGTCATGGACGCGCTGAACGCCGGTCGCGGGGTCAACGACATCCTTGCCGTCAACGACCACGAGTTCCTGGTGCTCGAACGCGACAATCGCACCAACTTCCCTGCGGATCCGACGGCGGCCAAGACCGTGCCGGCGCTGAAGCGGATTTACAAGGTCGATCTCGCCAAGCCTGGCCTCACTGACGTCTCGGGCGTCGCGAGCCTGCCGAAGGACGCGATTCCGCCGGCAGGCACGGTGGTGGACGGCGCGCTCGTCGTCCCCGTGAACAAGACGCTCTTCGTCGACCTGCTCGACCCGAGCTACAAGGTGAACGCGACCGACACCATCAAGGACATCGTGTCCGAGAAAATCGAAGGCCTCGCCTGGGGCCCGGACTTGAAGGACGGCAGGCACGTGCTCTACGTCTTCAGTGACAACGACCTGAGCGCGAACCCGACGCAGATTTACGCCTTCGCGATCAACGGCGCGGCGGCGGGCCTCAACTTCAAACGCCAGCAGGTGCTGCTGCCGGTGTTCAGTCTGTTCGATCTGTTCCGCTGGTCCCGATAGCGTCGTAACCAGACGGCTCCGCGACCCTCCCCGCGGAGCCGTCTCCCGCCTCAGTCAGTCACTCCGCGACAGCGTTTCGGGTCCGGCGGCGCCGCGGGACTGTCATTTGTCCCTTCATCCGGACGGTTGGCCCCGCCGGAGCGGTCGCGTCAGGGCATCCTCGGACAATTCCAGTCAAACCCAAGGGACTTCCCGCCGTCACGGCACGTACCGTGGCTTGACATGTCAACCATCGCGGCACCCGCAAGGCGTCGCCTGTGACGCTGCTTGAACGCGACGAGCCGCTGGCGGCGTTGTCGCGCGCGTTCGACGCGGCACGCGAGTCCGGCCGCCTGGTCGCTGTCTGCGGCGAAGCCGGCATCGGCAAGTCGTCGCTGCTCCACGCCTTCGCTGAGCGTCATCAGCCGGCAGCGTTTTTCTGGGGAGGCTGCGAAGCGCTCGGCACGCCAAGGCCGCTGGGGCCGCTCACGGACATCGCCCCGCAACTTGGCGGAGCGACAGCGGACCTGATCGCGCGTGGGGCGCCGCGCCACGAGGTGTTCGCCGCGTTTGTCAGCGACCTCGCCGATCGCCCGCCGGTTGTCGCGACCATCTTCGAGGACATCCACTGGGCAGACGAGGCCACGCTCGACCTGCTCACCTACGTCGGGCGCCGCATCCATCGGACGCGCGCCCTGCTCATCGTGACGTGGCGCGACGACGAGGTGAGCGCAGACCACGTGATTCACCGCATGCTCGGCGAGTGGCCACACCGCGCCGTCAAGCGGCTGCAGCTATGCCCGCTCTCCCTCGGCGCCGTACGGCAGCTCGCAGGGACGTCCCGTGACGCCGAGGCGGTGCGGTCGGTCACCGGGGGGAATCCATTCTTCGTCACCGAGGTCTTGAGCGGCGAAGCCGGCGACGCCGTGCCAGCGAGCGTCCGCGAAGCGGTGCTGGCCCGGCGCGCGGGGCTGGACGATGAGGCTCGCGCGGTGCTCGATTTGATCGCCGTCATTCCCGGGCGTGTCGAGAGTGACTTGGTTGCAGCCGCTCTCGATCCGGCCGACGGGGCGCTCGAACGTTGTGTCACCGCGGGGCTTCTGCACAGCGAACCCGGCGTGGTCGGATTCCGCCACGAGCTCGCCAGGCTCGCAGTCGCCGGCACGCTGCCCGGACCGCGAATCGAGCAGCTGCACCGGCGCGTGCTCCGCGCGCTGCTGGCGCGACCGGACCGCCAGAACGTGCTCGCCAGAATCGTGCACCACGCCGAGGCGGCCGGTGATCTCGACGCCCTGGTCGAACACGGCCAGGCGGCCGCGCGACAGGCCGCGGCACTCGGTGCCCACGGCGAGGCCATCGAACACTACCGGCGCGTCCTCCGCCATGGCGATCGCCTGCCCGACGAGGCGCATGCCGCCGTGATCGAGGCCATCGCCTACGAGCATCACCTGACCGGTGACATCGTCGCGGCGCGGGCCGCCAGGGTCGAGGCCATCGCACTGTGGCGGCGCCTTGGAGTGACGCTTGCCGTGGGTCACAACGTGCGCTGGCTCTCGACGCTCGCCTGGTTCCTTGGCGACCGCGTCGAAGCCGACCGCTACGCCGACGAGGCCATCGAGGTGCTGCGCGCGCTGCCCGAGAGCGAGGAGCTGGCGATGGTGTACAGCAATCGATCTCAGCTCTTCATGCTGAGCGGCGATGTCGACAGGTGCTCTGAATGGGGAGCCACGGCGATCGAAGTGGCCAGGCGGGTCGGCGCGACCGACGTGCTCATTCACGCGATGAACAACGTCGGCACTGCCCGTGCGCACGCCGGCATCATCGCCGGCCGCGCGGAGATCGAGGAGAGCCTGCGGCTGTCGCTCGAGGGCAACCGCCACGAGCATGCCGCGCGCGCGTTCACCAACCTGGCGTCGACGGCGATCGAGCGCGAGGACTACGCCTACGCGCGCCGCCGGCTCGACGATGGCATCGAGTACGCCGTGGAGCGGGACCTGGGATCCTGGACGGTCTCCATGCTGGCGCTGCGTGCGCGGCTCAACCTCGAGCTCGGGCAGTGGCAGGACGCGTGCGACGACGCGGAGGACGTGTTGAGCCGGCAGCAGGCGACGGCGATCAGCCGCATTCCGGCACTCGCGACGCTCGGCCTGGTTCGAGCCAGACGCGGGGATCCGGGTGCCCAGCCCGTGCTTGATGAAGCGCTCGCGCTGGCACGCCTGACGCGGGAAGGGCAGCGTCTCCTGCCGGTGCTGCTGGCCCGGGCAGAGATGGCCTGGTTCGCGGGCCGCCCCCGGACGTCGTGGCGGCCGTCGGGGAAGCGCTCGACGTCACCCTTCCGGCGACACGCGCCCGGGATCGGCTGTTGTACTGGCTGTGGCGGGTGAACGAGCCCCACGCGGAAGAGATGCGAGACGGCCCGTACGCATGGCTGGTCCACGGGGACTGGGCTCGTGCGGCGGCGTACTGGTCGTCGGTCGGCCGGCCGTACGAAGAGGCCGAGGCGCTGATGGCCGGCGACGTCGATGCCATCCGGCGCGCGCTCGAATTGTTTCTCTCGCTGGGGGCGGCGCCGGCCGTGGACTGGACGCGTCAGCGGCTACGGAGCATGGGCCTTGCGCGGGTCCCGCGAGGGCGCCGTCCGGGCACGCGCGCGCATCCTGCAGGCCTGACCGCCCGTGAGGGCGAGATCCTCGAGCTGCTGGCGCAAGGGCTCCGCAATCCTCAGATCGCCGATCGGCTGTTCGTGTCGCCCAAAACTGTCGAGCACCACGTGTCGTCCATTCTCGGCAAGCTGGACGTGCTGTCGCGTGACGGCGCCGTAGCGCGCGCCAGGCGCGAGGGATGGCTGACCACGTCGTCGTCCGGGCCTCGGGCGACGCCAATATAGGGGACCCGCCCCGATGCCGTTGGCTGGACGTGCCGCCTATGGTGGACATGGCGGCGGAGGCGCCGCACACGGGAGGAGGGAAGATGCCGCGATATCTCGTGCAGCGCACGTTCCACGATGGCCTCGAGCTGCCGTTGACTCCGGACGGCGCCAGCGCGTCGGACCTCATCGTCCAGCGCAACCTCGAGGAACGCGTGACGTGGGTGCGCTCGTTCGTCACGATCGACAGGCACACCACCTATTGCGTGTACGACGGCCCCTCGCCTGAAGCCGTGCGCCGCGCGGCCCGGCGCAACGGCCAGCCGGTAGACCGCATCACCGAAGTGCGGGTGCTCGACCCCTCCTTCTACTTCTAGAGGTCCCGGTCCCTAAGGGCCGGCGTGTTCCGTCGACGCCATGTCGAGAACCGGCGGTTGGCTCCGACCTCCCTGTGAATGCCCGGAACCCGGGTAGCATTCGGGAGACAACAATGAGCAACCACGCAGCGACAATGACAGCAACTCGCCGGACGGGCAGGAGTGTCCTGGCGGTCCTCGCGGCCTTCGTCTTCGTTGCAGTGATTTCCCTCGTGACAGACGAGATCCTGCACCTCGTGCACTTCTATCCGCCGTGGGGCGAGCCGATGTACGACCCCCTGCAGAACGCGGTTGCGCTGGGATATCGGCTGGTCTTCGGCATTGCGGGCGGGTACATCACGGCGCGCCTGGCGCCGTACTCGCCAATGCGGCATGTGTGGGTGACCGGGGTCCTGGGTCTTGTGGTCAGCACCGCCGGCGCCATTGCGACCATTCGAATGGGCGGCTTCGGCCCCGCTTGGTACCCGATTGCCCTCGCAGCGAGCGCCCTGCCGTGTTCCCTGATCGGCGGGCGCCTGTACATGGGCGGCACCCCCGACTAACCTCACGACAGCGGCGGGACGGCGAGGCGCGACGCTACTGCCTCGAGGTCCCGTCGCACCGTCTGCGGGATGAAGTATTCTCGGCGCATGCCACGTCTCCTACGGGTGTTCTCGCTCTCCGTTCTGCTGTCGGCCGGCCTTCTGTCTGACGTCACGGCCGCGGCCGCGGGTCAGGCCGCTGCCACGCCAGCGTCCGACAAATTCGCCATTCCGGCGACCGATGCGGGACTGCCCGGCGTCGGACCGATCCGGCGCTACGACTGGTTCCAGCAGCTGTGGCGGGAGCGGCGCACGCAGTGGGATGCGGATCGCAGCAGGGACCAGGGCGCGGTGGTGTTTCTCGGCGACTCGATCACGCAGCTGTGGGGCGACGCGCTGCCCGCCGCGTTTCCGGGCGTCAAGATCGCCAATCGCGGCATCAGCGGCGACACGACACGCGGCGTCCTGATCCGGCTTGACGGCGATGTCCTGTCGCTCCACCCGCGCGCCGTCGTGCTCCTGATCGGCACCAACGATCTCGACGAGCATGCGACGCCGGACATGATCGCCACCAACGTCAAGCTGATCATCGCGGCCCTCGAGGCCCACGATCCGGCGATGCCGATCATCCTGTGCCAGGTGTTCCCCAGCTCGCCGGTGATGCACCGGCCGGCCACGCAGATCAAGGCCGTCAACGCGCTCTACCTCGCGGCGGTGAAGAACGACGCGCACGTCATCCCGCTCGACACCTGGAACATCTTCGCGGATGCCGACGGCGACGCGAAGCCGTACGAGTTCCCCGACCTGTTGCATCCCAATCGCGTCGGCTACGCGAAGTGGGCGATGGCGCTCGATCCAGTGCTTGCGACGCTGGGGCTCACCGACACCGAGCCAGACCTGTTCAAACCCGAGGAGGGCTTCGAGAGCCTGTTCGACGGCCACACGCTGACCGGCTGGGGCTTCCGGCCGACCACGGACGCCGATAAGGACAACGCCAAAAAGTGGCAGGCCGCCGATCCGAACGCGGCGGCATGGCCCTTTGTCACCGACGCCGTCGCCTTCACCGGGGCATCGACGCCCGACGGGCGCTTCCGGGCGATCAACGGCCGGCTCGTCGTGACGACGCCGCCGGAGGGCCGCAAGATCCAGCAGCTGTGGACCACGCGGGAGTTTGGCGACGACTTCGTGCTGAAGCTCGAGTTCCGCGCGACGCCGAACGCGGACAGCGGCGTGTACTTGCGCGGCCCGCAGCTGCAGTGCCGCGACTACCTGCTGGCGGGCCCGTACAAGAGTCTGAAGCGCTACAAGCCGCAGGACTGGAACGAGCTGATCGTGACTGTCACGGGCGGCGTGGCCCAGGCCACGGCCAACGGGGAAGTGCTCGAGACCGATTTCAAGGTGCCGCCGAGCGGCCCGATCGGCGTCGAGGGCGATCGCGGCCAGATGGAATACCGGCGGATCAGGATCAAGACCGGAAAACCGTAAATTCAGCACGTCGGGCGGCCGGGCTTGCACCTGACCGCCATATCTGTATAATACATATATGAATCAAAAGGGCGGGGACGACGGCAGCCCGGGCCTGTTCGCCCTGCTGCACGCCGCCGGTGCAGCGCAGGCACAAGTCGAGGCGCGCCTCGCCACCGTCGACCTGTCGCTGGCCAAGCTGGCCGCGCTGAACGCCCTCGCCGAGGCGGGCGAGTCGCTGCCGCTCGGGCAGCTGGCGGATCGCCTGTCGTGCGTGAAATCGAACATCACGCAGCTCATCGACAGACTCGAGTCCGACGGGCTCGTCGCCCGCCAGCCCTCGCCGACGGATCGCCGGACCCGCCTGGCGGTCATGACTGCCGCCGGCCGCAAGGCGTGGCGCGACGGCACGCGTATTCAGGCCCAGGCCGAGCGCGACATGTTCAAGCACCTGAGCCGCGACGAAGCCCGGCACCTGGGCGCGTTGATGGAGAAGATCGGAGGGCAGGCGCGGTGATCGCGTGCTGCCATTTAGTTCATTCATGTACAGTTCATTAGCTGAACAGAAAGAGGACGATCATGGAAATTGGCACCTTGTTGTTGAGACTGGCCGTGGGGTTGACGCTGGCCGCGCACGGAGCACAAAAGCTCTTCGGCTGGTTCGGCGGTCCGGGCCTGGACGCCGTCGGCGGCTTCTTCGAGCAACTGGGCTTCGTGCCCGGCCGTCGTAATGCGTGGCTCGCCGGCGCCGGCGAGTTCTTCGCGGGCCTGATGCTGGCGGCCGGCCTGCTGACCCCGGTTGCAGCCGCGGTGATCCTGGCCGTGATGTTCGTGGCGGTGTTCAGTGTGCATCTGAAGAACGGCTTCTTCGCGACCGGCGGCGGCTACGAGTACAACCTCGTGCTTGGCGTGGCAGCGGTCAGCCTGGCGTTCATCGGCCCCGGCCCGCTCTCCGTCGATGCGCTGGCCGGGTGGCCGCTGGCCGGCATCACCTGGGGCTTCGTAGCAATCATCGTCGGATTGGCCGGCGGCGGCGGCGCGCTCGCCGGGCGCCGTCACCCCGCGCCCGCGGTGTCCAGGTAAGAGAAGAGAACAAGGAGATCGCAATGGCATTGACGCGACGGGTGGCCCGGGTCGTCCGGACGCCACCCCTGACGCAGGGGTTCGTCGGCCCCGGCCACCTCATGACACCGGTCATCGGGGGCGACGAGTTTTCGTTGACCGACCCGTTCATCATGCTCGCGGACGACCACCTCGATATCGGCGATCGACCGGTCGGCGGAGCGCACCCTCACGCAGGGTTCGAGACTGTCACGCTGCTCCTCGAAGGCGAGATTCACGACCGCGACGAAGGCGGGACGATCAGGACCGGTGAAGTGCAGTGGATGACGGCGGGCGCCGGCGTGATCCACGGCGAGAACGTCGCCGCCCGAGGCAAGGTGCGGCTGCTCCAGCTGTGGCTGACGCTCCCGACGAAGGATCGCTGGACCGCGCCCGCATTCCAGGATCTGCACGACGACGCGATCCCGGTGAGACGGGAACCCGGCGTCACGGCACGCGTCTACAGCGGCGCGTCGGGGACCACGCACGGGCCGGCGCGAAATCACGTTCCCGTCACTATCGTGGAGGCCACACTGGATCCCGGTGCGGTGTTCGAGCAGGACCTGCCGGCCAGTTACAACGGCTTCGTCTATCCGATCGCCGGAGATCTGCGCGTCGGCGCTGATGACACGGCACTCGCGCTTGGCGATGTCGGCTGGCTCGATCGTCCTGGCGGCGAAGGCGAAAGCGTCCTTCGGCTGACGGCCGGGCCCACAGGCGCGCGCGTTGTCCTCTATGCGGGCGCCCCGCAAGGCGACCCCATCGTGTCGCACGGGCCCTTCATCGGCGACACCCGCGCTGACATCGTCAGGCTCTTCACCGAGTATCAGCAGGGACGGTTCCCGCGGCTGAGCGAGCTGGTGCGGGCGGGGAAGCTGACGGCGCGACACGCTTCGTAAGCCGCTTACCGCGGACGTTCAGGGCTACTCGCTGCGCGCGGCCGAAGCGCTGGAAACGCCCGCGATCGGCGGTGGCCTGGCGGCGTCGTTTCGATTGTCGTGCGGCAGCATCTTTGCTCCTGGGATTGTCCCCGACACAATCCGCGGCCGTCTTCCGGGCGAGGAACGACACGGCCCGCAGGAGCAACGAATGACACGAGTCCTTACTCACGTGCTGGCCGGAGTGTGCCTGGCGGCGATGTGTGCCGCCACCGGCTGCGGTGGCCAGGAAGGCACTGCAACACCCACGTCGCCGACAGTGCCGAGCACGACGTCTGGGTCAGCACCATCGGCGTCTCCCGCCGCAGTGGCGGCCTCGCCGACGACGACGCCAGCCCCAATGCCGGGGCCTTCACCCTCGCCGGTTCCCGGGCCCTCGAGCTCGGGCTCCTCGACGAGCGGCAATCAGACCAGCAACAACGACCGCGACGAGTTGAACGGCCAGGCGGCGGCCGTCGCGGGCTCGTGCCCGGCACATACGCTCACCTTCACAGTCAACGGCACCAGAGTCGTCACCAACGCAGCGACGCTCTTCAAGGACGGGACGTGCGCATCGGTGAAGAACGGCGCACCGGTCGAGGTCAAGGGAACGCCGCAGAGCGATGGCTCGCTGCTCGCGACGAGCGTCGAACTGAAGGCCGGCGATCAGGAGCCAGCGCCTGAACCTGAGCTCGAGAACGAGGTGAAGGGCGCGATTGCCGCCGCCAGCATCATCGGGTCGTGCACGGCGCACACGCTGGCGTTTCGCGTGAGCGGCGTCCTGGTACAGACCAATGCGCAGACCGAGTTCAAGAACACGACCTGCGCGGCGTTGAAGGCAGGAGACTCCGTCGAAGCCAAGGGGGATCGGACTGACGCGCAGAACCTGAAGGCGTCGCGGGTGGAGCGGAAGAAATAAGCGAGACTGAGACGCGACGGCGGATCGGCACCGCCGTCGCGTCGCCAGAAGGTCAGAGCTTCGCCGCGAGCACGTCCACCTGTTCGATCTGCGGCGGCCTGGCGAGCAGGTCCGGCGCCTTGGCCATCAACGCCGCGGCAATCTGGCCGGCGAGGTGGGCCTGACGGCCGGCGTCGTCGGCAAAGGCGTCGAAGATTCCAAACGTGGATGGCCCGAGCTGCAGGGCAAACCACGCCGTGGTGGCCGGTTCGGCCTCGGCCAGCGGCAGGGCCCCTTTCAGCAACTCGGCGACTTCACGCTCTTTACCCGGCTTCGCTTCAAGTCTGGCAAGCAGTGCAACACGAACCATGAGGACCTCACTCTGGGGAAAGAGAGATCCATCTTAGGCGGAGCTCGTTCGCAATCTCCAGCACAGCAGCGCCACTCGCAGGCGGCGTGAACCTGCGGCGAGCGTCCTGCGCCAGGTCATAACACGCTCGCGAACTTGTCGGCGACTGCCGCGAAGCCGCGTTCGGTGGGATGCAGTTCGTTGGCCCACCAGGTCTTGTACGTGTTGTCGTGCTTCAGCGTCCCGCGAAGATCGAGATACCGCACGTGACCGAGGCCGGCGATCTGCGGGATGGTCTGGAGCATGGCGTTGAAGCGATCGATCAGATCGCCGACGATCGCAAGCGAGCGGGCAGGGTCGTCGAATCCCTTCTGGCGGAATCCGGGCTGAAGCCATGGACCGGGGAGCGGCCCGAATCCGCCAAGGATGCCGCGGCCGTCTGGCACCGGGTGATCGTAGCCGTGCATGACGATGGGAATGGTGTGTCCGGTGCGCTGCTCGCAGATCGCGGTGACGGCGCTGAGGATCGTCACGTAGGCGTTTTTCACGCGGTCCTCGATCACGCCGCGCACGACCAGGTCGTTCAGTCCGGGGCTGGGCGACAGGGCGTGGTCGAGCAGCACGGCGAATTCGTCGCCCGCGACGTCGTTGCCGCCGCCTGACAGCAGAATGGCTGCCGGGACGATCCCGCGTCGCAGCAGCTTCTCAATCGTGCTCGTAAAGCTCCCGAGCTGGCCGCCGCTGTAGGCCATCGCCTCCACGGTGTCGCCGGCGTGCGCGACGCTCTCGACGTCGTAGCCGTGGTGATCCTCGAGCATGCTGAGGACATCGTGGAAGGGATAGTTGAACCACGAGTCGCCCTCGGCCACCAGGGTGGCGCGAGCCGGCGCACCTGCCGCAGCGACGAGGCGCGGCAGCGCGGCGCGCGGCGCCGCCGCTGTCACCTGCTGTTTCAATGCCGCCCGACGGTGCTTCAGGGCGGCGTCGCGATCTTTGATTGCGCCGGCGGCCAGCGTCCTGCCAATCGCCATCGCTCGAGCCGAAGGGCTGGCGGGCCTTTTCGGGCTGGCGGACTTCCTGCGCGCGCGTCGTTTTGCCATCGCGGTCTCCTTGCGTCCTGCGAGGTACAAAACGCGATCGCCGCCGGAAACGAACAGGGATGGCGCAGCCGATGTGGTGTGAGCCCGGAGCCGGAGCCCGTAGCCCGTAGCCCGTAGCCCGTAGCCCGTTAGAACCTACAGCCGCCGAAGCACGAGCATCGTCATGTCGTCGAACTGCGGCGTGCCGTCGACGAAGGCCTCGACGACGCTGAGCATGCGATCGATGACGGCTTCAGCTGGCTGTCCCGCCATCGACGTGAGCAGTTCATGGGCGCGCCCTTCGCCGAACTCCTCGCCGTCAGCGTTCTGCGCGTCGGTGACGCCGTCTGAAAAGAGCACGAGCGTGTCGCCGCGATCGAGCTGATGGGCGACCTCGTCGTACGACCGCCCGAGGATCAGCCCCAGCGGCGGACCTGTCGAGGCGAGCAGGTTCAGCGAGCCGTCGGCTTTCACGATGACGTTGTCGAGATGCCCGGCGCCGACGAAACGGATCTGGCCGGTGGACGGCGTCAGCTCCGCGAGCGCGGCGGTCACGTACTTTTCCGGCGACGTGGCGCCGAAGAGCAGCTCGCTGGCATGTCCGGCCAGCAGCGGCAGGCGCTCGATACGGCCGAGCAGGGCGCGGAGCGTCGCCTGCATGTTGCTCATCACGAGCGCCGCTGGAAGGCCCTTGCCGGCGACGTCTGCCACGCACAGCAACAGACGCTCTTCGCGCTCTGCCGACCAGGTGGGCAGCGCGTCGTAGTAGTCGCCTCCGCACCGCCGCGCGGGCCGGTTTCGCGCGGCCATCTCGTAGCCGTCGGGCTGCGGCAGCTCGGAGGGAAAGAGATTCGCCTGAATCCGCGACGCCAGCGTCAGCTCGCCTTCGAGCCGCGTGCGCGCCAACTCCGCCGCCTGGTGCAGCGCCTGCAGGCGTTCGCGCTCACGCGCCGCCTGGATCTCCCGCTCGAACAGCCGCGCGTTCTCGATGGCGCTCGCCGATTGCAGGGCCAGCGTGTTCAGCAGCTTCAGCTCGGCGGCCGTGTAGGCCATCGGGATCGTGCTGCCCAGGGCGATCAGCCCGATCACCCGTTCGCCGACCTTCAACGGCGCGCAGATCAGCGCCTTCAGCGTCGTCGCCTCGCTGATGCGCCGGTCGTCGTGATCGACGTCGTTGACGATCTCGCCAAGACCGACGGCGGCCACCGCACCCAGGATGCCCTGACCTCGCCTGATGCCTGCTGCGGCGGGGAACTCATCGCCGGAGCCGGCGATGAGCGACATCTCGCCGCTCTGATCGTCGACGAGCATCACGGCGGTGTCTGTCGCGACGATCAGCTGCCGCGCCTCCTGCAGGATCAGCTCGGCGACGGCCTTCACCTCGAGCAGCGCCGCCAGCTTCTCGGAGAAGCTGTAAATCAGGTTGATCTCGCGGTAGAGATGCAGGACCTCGGCGCCGAGTGCCTTGTTCTCCACCTCGCGGAGTGCGAGGTGTTGCACGACGGCCGCGACCGCCGCGGCGTCGTCGGGTCCTGTCACCCATCCGAGCAGCCGCTCGTCGACAGTGACCGGGAACCGATGATGCTGGCCGGTGCCGTCTTTCGCGCCATGCAGCAGCCGGCCCTCGGCGTCTTCGACGGAGACCAGCGCGCCGAGCGCGTCGGCGACTGTCGACACCAGGGCGTCGGCGCCATCCTGCCGCCGCAGGATCTGCCGCAAGGCCACACGGGTGGTCACATCAACGTCCGAGGACTTCGCGCGCCTTCTCGAGCAGCGCGTCGGGGTCGAAGGGCTTGGTCATGTAGAGATCGGCGCCCACTTCCTGGCCGCGCAGCCGGTCGAACTCCTGGCCCTTGGCCGTCAGCAGGACGATGTAGACGTCCTTCAGGCCGAGGTCCTTCTTGGTGCGGCTGCAGACGTCGAAGCCGCTCAGTTTCGGCATCATCACGTCCAGGAACACGAGCTTCGGCTTCACAGCCTCGATCGTGGCCAGCGCCTCTTCCCCGTTCGACGCGGTGAGCAGCTCCACGCCTTCGTCTTCCAGCTCTTCGAGCGTCTGGTGAATCAGCATCCGCAGATGCGGTTCGTCGTCCACGATCAGGATCGTCGGTGCCACTTGGGCTCCCTATTGATAAACGAGGAAGAGGACGTTCTCCATCCCCTTCTCGAAGCGCAGCATCTGCACGGCGCTCGATCGCGCCGAGGACACCGAGTTCAGCAGGATGATGTCGGGCTGCGCGGCGATGGCCCGTTCGAGCAGGTCGTCGTTGCGCGCCTCGATGACGCTGTAGCCGCGTGCGGTCAGCACGTCGGTCAGCGTTCGTACCGTTGTCGCGTCGTCGTCAACCACCATGACGCGCTTGTGAGACTTCTGCTGTTCGATCAGCGCCCCGACTTCCCTGAACAACAGGTCGGTGTCGATCGGCTTGGTGAGGTAACGATCGACGCCAAGCCTGAAGCCGCGCTCGCGGTCCTGCACGATCGACAGGATGATGATCGGGATGTCGACCGTCAGCGGGTCGTTCTTGAGCACCGCTGCGACGTCGAAGCCGTTCATCTCCGGCATCATCACGTCGAGCACGATCAGGTCGGGCCGATCGCGCCGGACGACGGCGATGGCTTCGCGCCCGTTGGGCGCCATCAGCACCTCGTAGCCGGCCTCGCTGAATTCCTGATGGAGCAGTTCGCGGATGTTCGCCTCGTCGTCGACGACGAGGATCCGCGGCTGCCGTTCGTCCGTGCGTGGCGTCGTCACGATCACCTGATCGCGCAGCTGACGGATCAGCGCCGCCAGTTCGACAGGGCTGGAGCCAGGCGCCCGGTGCTCAACGGCGAGCGGCAGCGAGAAGGAGAAGGTGCTGCCTTTCCCGAGCTGGCTCTCCAGCCAGAGATGGCCGCCGTGGTGCTCGACGATCTCCTTGCAGATGGGCAGGCCCAGGCCTGTGCCCTTCGGCTTGTCGGTGAGCGTGTCGCCCACCTGCTTGAACCGTTCGAACACCTTCGGCTGGTCGGCCGGCGAGATGCCAAGGCCCGTATCGGTGACGCCCACGACGATCTCGGAGCCTCGTCGCTCGACGCGGCAGGTGACTGTGCCTTCGTCCGTGAACTTGACGGCGTTGGAGATCAGGTTGATGACTACCTGGATCAGACGGTCGCGATCGCCGGTGACCGGCGGCAGCGCGGCCGCGATCGCCTTCTCGAGCCGGACGTTCTTGTGCTCGAACAGCGACGCCGTGGCGGCGGTGGCGCGGTCGATGATCTCGCCGACGTCGACGGGCTCCATGTGCCATTCGAGCTTGCCGGCCTCGATCTTCGCCAGGTCCAGCACGTCGTCGATCAGCTTGGTGAGCCGTTCGCCTTCGCTGACGACGACCTGCAGGTTTTCCTCGACCTGCTTGACTGTCTGCGCCACCTTGGGGTCGCCGGTATTCACCAGCGGGAAGATGCGATCTTCCAGACGCTTCCTGATGATTTTGGCGAAGCCGAGGACCGAGGTCAGCGGCGTCCGCAGTTCGTGGCTGACCGTGGAGAGAAACGCGCTCTTGGCCGCGTCGGCTTCCTCGGCAATGCCGCGCGCCTTCTCGGCTTCCTCGAACAGTCGCCGGATTTCGTGCTCGTGCTCGTTCAGCCGGCGGTAGGCGTGCGCGTTGTCCAGCGCGATCGCCGTATACGACGCCAGGCTGCGTATGACGCTGAGGTGGTGCTCGGTATACGCGTTCTTCCTGAAGCTCTGGATGGTGATGAGGCCGAGCACCTGCTCCTTGGCGATGAGCGGCAGGTAGATGAGCGACTGCGGCTCCTTGGACATCGAGCCGTCTTCGAGCGCCACACTCCTGGTCTTGTACTTGCTGATGTAGCGGCTGTATTCGTTCGGCAGGTCGTTGATGAAGATCGACTCGCCGTGCTGCACACACCACACCGGCAGTTGATCGCGATCCGTCGTGTCACGAGTGTACGGGGCATACCGCTTGCCGCCCTCCATCGCCAGCCGGTACTCGATCTGGTTCTGCTCGGGGTGATAGAGGCCGACGCCGAAGACGTCGGCGTCGGCGAGCTCGTTCACGCGCTCGTAGAGCTTCCCGAAGATCGTGTCGAAGTCGAGCGACGAGGTGATCTCGCGGCCCATCTCGCTGAGCAGCTCGACGTTCTTCTTGCCTTCACTTTCGGTTTTCGCCAGCGACTCGGCGGCTTCGGCCCGAAGTTTGGCTTCGGCGAACTGCGCGCGTTGCCTCTCGATGCCGACGACCCGCCTGCGCGTCACGCGGGTGATCGCGACAAGCAACAAGCCGAACAGCGCGACGTACGACGCGTACGCCCACCAGGTCCGGTACCACGGCGGCAGGATGGCGAAGCCGTAGGTGGCTTCATCGCCCATCAAGCCGCTGATGCCGCGCGCCCGGACGCGGAACCGGTAGTCGCCGGAGCCGAGGTTCGTGTACTCGCGCTGCGCTTCGTGCGTCCAGGCGGACCACTCGCTGTCGAAGCCGTCGAGGCGCGACTGGTATTCCGTCGCCGACTCGTCCAGATACGTGGGCAGCGCGTACTCGAAGCGAAGACCGTTGGACGCCGCGTCCAGCTGCGTGCCCGTGGGGATTGCCGTCTCGCCGCCGTAGAGGAGCTTGTCGCCGGACCCGGTCACCTTGTGGATCAGCACCTGCCACGCCGGCGGCGCCTCCATCCGCTGGGAGGTGTCGTATCGCACGAGCCGGCCGTCAGCAAATTGCAGCCAGGCGATCGGGCCGTCCTTGAAAAAGCCCGCCATCGGCGTGGTTCCGAACCTGGCGAACATCGACGTGTCCGACGACCACGTCCCATCCGAGCCTCGTTGCATCACGGCGGTGTTCCGCCCGAGGTTCATGTAGATGCGACCCTCGGGGTCCGCGAAGAAGAATCCGCCGGCGAGCGCGAGGTTGACGCCGACGACGTGGTCGAACCCGGTCTCGCGGACGAACCGGTGAGTGGCGCCGTCGTAGCGCAGTGCCTGCGGGTCTATCAGGCCTCCCGTGAACAGGGGTTCGCCTTTGACGTCGGTGACGACGATGCCGCCTTCAGGCAGTCCTTCCGCCGTTCCGAAATGATCGATCTTGAACTGCGGGCGCGCACCGCCCGGTTCTGCTTTCGAAGCAGGCGTGACGCGGAGCAGTCCTTCGCCGTTGGTGCCCACCCACAGCGCCCCGTCCTTGTCCTCCATCAGCGTGCGGATCTCGGCGTTCACGACGCCTTCGACCCGCCCTTCCTCGACGAGGCGGCCACCAGCCCACTTGAAGGACTCGAGGCCGTCGAACAGGCCGGTCCAGACGCGAGAAGGATCCATGCGCGACTGCAGAATCGCGTTCGGGCGAAAGCTGAGATCCTTGGTCTTCTTGATGGGGATCGCTTTCTGGCCCTGAACGTCGTACAAGCCGTCGCCACATGCGAGCAGCACCTTCGACACGACCGGCGGTGTCGGGCTGGTGACTTTCTTGAACGCCCAGCACTGGGTACCGGTCCCTTCGACTGGCACAAAATGCGCCGGCACCATGCCGTCGGCTGACACCGGGGTCAGGGTCACTGCGCCGGACTGCATGCCGAGGTACGCTCGCCCGTCGATACGTTCCATCGCCTGCACGCCGCTGCTCAGGCCGTCGGCCTGATTGAAATAGGAGACGGGCGACGGCGTCTCGACACGCGCGACGCCGTTGTCGAGGCCAAGCCACAGGGCGCCTTCGCGATCGCGCATCGCGTAGTACACGGTGTCGGATGGCAGACCGTTGGTGCGGCTGACCCGCATCGTCAGGTGGCCCTTGTGGTCCAGCATGATGAGGCCCTTGCTGGTGGTCTCGATGACGAACACGTCTTCGGAGAGCACGAGGCCGCGGTAGACCTGGGTCGTCTTGAGAATCGAGTCGGCTTCGGTAGGGAACGGCGTCAGTGTGGCGCCGTCATAGAGGAACAGTCCGTCCTGACGCGTGCCGATCAGCAGCTGACGATCGTCGAAGCGGAGGACGACCGGGAAGGCTTCGTTGCCAATCGCCGCAGTGCCTGGCAGCGGCTTCAGTGTGTCCCCGACGAGTTCATTCAGTCCGGTCTCTGGCGTGACGACGTAGATCCGGTCGCCAACCTGCGACGATCGGCCAAAGCGCGACTGGGCCTTGATCACCGTCATGTGGTCGTGCGACCAGCGGAAGATGGTTCGAATGGTCTGAAACACCATGCCGTCGGGCGTGACAAAGGTGCGCCAGACGTCGGCGAACGGCGGGGTGTTCTTCGGGAGCTTGTCGGCCAGCGAGACGTAACTCAGGACGCCGTGTTCGTCCGGTGCGAGATAGCCGAACGACCCGACGGCGCCGATCCAGAGCCGGCCGGTCTTGTCGAACGCCATGCCACGGACGGTCCCGCCCGTGGTGCCAACTGCCGTGCGACGCCACGACGCGCCGTCGGTACTGGAGCAGCGCGCCGTTGGTGGAGAAATACATGACGCCGCGGCTGTCCTGCGCCATGGCCCAGGTCTGGCTGCCGCCGCCGATTTCAAACGGCTGGTACGACCGGATGACCGGGCGTCCCTCTTCCGGGGCGCGCATGGGCACGCCGGCCGGCCGGGCAGCCGGAGCCGGAACCGAGGGCGTCTGCGCGGCAGCCGACAATCCGGTGCCCACGCACAGGCCAAGCGCAATCAGCGCAATTCGCGTCATTCAGTCGGCTCCGATTGGCAAGACTACGGCCCGCTGAAGGGCTGCGGGTGGGACGAACCGTTTACGGGGAGTGGTAGCGGCCACTTGAACGTGTCGAATGTCAGATTCTATCCCAACCTCTGCGGTTCATCGGGTGCGATCGCTCCAGCAGCAAGAATCGCGGTCGCCCGGCTGGGGAGGGCGTAATCTTCAACCAGGGAGCGTGAGTGATGGGCCAGCTCTTCGCATCCGGGTTGTTGGTCGCGATCGCGCTGCAGGCGCCGGCGCCAGCGCGGACGCCCGACTTCACCGGCGTGTGGGTCCCCGATGCCGCCCGGTCCACGCATTCCAAGGTCCTGAAGCCGTCGGCTGCCGGTGCTCCCGAGGCGCCGCCGGCGCCGGGCGAGGCTACGGCCCCACCGCCGACGATGCGCATCACGCAGAGCGAGCAGTCGGTGACGCTCGAGTTCCTGGACGACAAGTCGGCGCCGATTTCGACGCTGAAACTGACTGTCGACGGGCAGGAGAACGTCAATGCCCGTGCCGGCGGCGCGCTCTCGCAGGTCTCGACGACCCGCTGGGACCGGGCGGCGCTGGTCACGACCTGGCGTCTCAATCGCGAGGGCCAGACGGTGCTGCGCGGCGTGGACCGCTGGGAACTCTCAGAGACCGGCGGGGAGTTGACTGTCTCGAGCCAGCTCGAAGACTCCACGTCCCGGACAGAGTCGCAGACGGTGTATGTGAAGAAACCGTAAGCAGTGCGGTACTGCGCCTCCCCTCACTGAACCGTTCCTCGCTCGGCGGCGTCTTGCCTGCCGAACGCGATGGCGCGCTATTCTCCCCATGTTTATGCAGGAACTGGCCGGCCGCCTCGGCGGTGAATTCGTCGTCGTGGCCGAGGACCTCGACCGCGAGTTCGAGCGCCGGCTGGCCGAGACTTCGTCGCTGGCCTATCGCGTGGCCTTCAGCGTGTTGCGGCACCGCCAGGATGCCGAAGACGTCGCGCAGGACGCGTACGCGCGAGCGTTCCGGCGCTTCCGCTCGCTGCGGAACCCGGCGAAGTTCCGGAGCTGGCTCGTGCGGATGACATGGCGGCTGGCAATCGATCATCGTCGCAGCCAGAAACGACGAACGCTGCGTGAGCACGCAGACGTCCAGCCGGCGACACCCGGCGCAGGCCTGGATCCGGCGATCGCGCAGGAGCGGGCGGCCGCGCTGTGGCAAGCGATCGACGCGCTGCCGCCCAAACTCCGCCTGGTGGTGGTGCTGGCCGCGATCGAAGAGCAGGACCACGCCCGCGTCGCCAGCGTGCTGGGTGTGCCGGTCGGCACAGTGAAGTCGCGCCTGTTCCTGGCGCGGCAGCAATTGAGAGAGCGGCTCCAATGCCACGCGACGTCGAAACGCTGACCGACGCGGCGCTCGATCGCGAGCTGCAGGCGCTGCTGGACGTCGAGCCGTCGGGCGACTTCACGGCCCGGGTACGGCTCGCCGTGGCATCGGCAACGGCCCCGAGACGATGGTGGCAGTCATGGCCGGCGGCCGCTGCGGCCAGCGCCGCACTGGCCGCTCTGGTCGTCGCCAGTCTGCTTCCAGGAGGACGGCCGGCGGCACGACCTGAAATGCTGCCGGCACGACTCGGAGACCGTGCCTCAGGGCAGAGCACGCCCGTGCCGGCCGCGCCGCAGGCGACGGCGATTCAGCGTGACGCTGCGAGTGCCGACGTTCCTGGCACAGTCCGGCGCGCGCGCATGCGGACACTGGATCCGCGGCGGGGGATGCCCCCGCCCGCACCAGAAATCCTTGTGTCGGCCGACGACGTACGCGGGTACCGCGCACTGGTCGATCGGCCCGAAATCCTGACGATGACGATCGTCAGCAGTGTCGTGGCTTCGCTGCACGAGACGACGGAGATCGCGCCGATGGATGTCGCGCCGATCGTCGTGCCGCCCATCGGCGGCGCGCGTCAAGGAGGAAGTGAATGAGATTGTTTCCGATGCTGGTCAGCGGCGCGGCACTCTTCGTCGGGCTCAGCGGCGGAGTGGCCTACGCACAGCTGCCCGAAGGCGCTCCGGGACCGCCAGAGGCCGTCCAGATGGTTCCGGCTGCCCCTTCTCCACGGGCCGGCGAAATCCAGCTCTCGCTGACCATCACCGTCGCAAGATACCAGGGCGACAAGAAGGTCAGCAGCGTGCCAAACGTCCTTTCTGTGGTGGCCAACAGCGGCCTCAGGGCCTCGGTCCGAATGGGGTCGCAGGTACCTGTGGCCACGCGGATGGGAGACGGACCGGTGGCGGCCTACAGCTACAAGGACGTGGGTCTGAATATCGATGCCGTAGGAAGGTCGTCAGGCGACAATCGATTCCGGCTGGATCTGACCATTGCGGACTCCTCGGTCGCCGAGGACACCACCGGCAAGGCAGGCGCGCAACCAGTATTCCGAAGCTTCCTCGCGAACGAGTCGATCCTGTTGCGGGACGGCCAGACCATCGAGTTCACTGCCGCCACCGACAAGTTGACCGGCGAAGTCACGAAGATCACCGCAGCGCTTGTGGTGTTGAAGTAGGCGGCTGCACTGCCGCACGACAGGCCGATCTAAAGATCGGCCCTACCAACAATTCGGGACTGCCGCACCGCCGCAACAGGCCGATCTGAAGATCGGCCCTACCGACAATTCGGGACTGCCGCACCGCCGCAACAGGCCGATCTGAAGATCGGCCCTACCGACAATTCGGGACTGCCGCACCGCCGCAACAGGCCGATCTGAAGATCGGCGCTACAGGAACGCCAGACGTGGACGACAGCCCGCCGCACGATCGGCCGATCTGAAGATCGGCCCTACCGAAAATTCGGGACTGCCGCACCGCCGCGAACAGGCCGATCTGAAGATCGGCCCTACGGGCGCCGGGCGTGAACGACAACACCGCAGCACGCCGCACTGAATCTAGTGCGGCGCCGTCAGCGCGCTGTTGCTGACAAACGCAATCGACTTGCTGTCCGGCGACCACGACGGCACGTTGATCGTCCCCTGCCCGCCGAAGACATAGGCAATCACCCGCGCGCCGGCGCCTTCGAGGTCCATCTGCCGCAGGTAGACCTGCCGGTAGAACGGATGCTCCGACGGGTCCACGTCAGCCAGGAACGACAGGATCACCATCGACTTGCCGTCCGGCGCGATGTGCGGGAACCAGTTGTTGAACTCGTCGCCGGTGATCTGCTGCTGCTCGGTGCCGTCAGGCCGCATCTTCCAGATCTGCATCCGCCCGGTGCGCGCCGAGTTGAAGAAGATCCATCGTCCGTCCGGCGTAGACTCCGGCCCGTCGTCGAGGCCCTTGGCTGTCGTCAGCCGGATTTCGTCGCCGCCCGCCGACGGGATCTTGTAGATGTCGAAGTCGCCTTCGCGCTGCGCGGTGTAGTACATGAACGCGCCGTCGGGCGACCAGCTGTGAAAATAAGACGGTGAGCCCTTCGTCATGCGTGTCGGCGCGCCCCCGGTGGACGGCATCTTGTAGACGACCGATCGGTTGCCGTCCTCGGCGCTGCTGCTGCTGATGCCGAGCATGGCGCCGTCGAACGAGAGCACGTGGTCGTTGTTGTTGGACTGCACGGTGCCGCTGTCGAGCAGCGTCGGCGTCTTCGTCGCGAGGTCGAACTTGTAGAGCTTGCCGCCGGCGTTGTAGATCAGCGACTTGCCGTCGCGCGTCCAGTTCGGCGCCTGAAACGATCCGGGTTCCGTGTAGAGCACCTTCAGATCGGGCTTGCTCAGGTCCATCAGCTCGAGATTGCTCCCGATGTAGTCCCGATACGGCCGCCATCCTTCCGCCGGTGGCACGACGATGCGGACGTTGCTGAAGACGGCCTGCTCCGAGACCTTGGGGTTGTGCGCGCACACGAACAGGCCGACGTAGACCTCGTCAGGCAACTCCAGCTCGGTGAGCTCGGTCCGTGTGAACGTCTCGCCGTAACGCGCGACGGACATGATGAACTGCTTGCCGCGGCGTTCGAGCTGGATGACGTCGGGGCCGGCCACCATGGAGGGCAGCTGATAGGTTGGCCCGCCCTTGACGCTGCGGGTACTGCAGCGAGGCGAGCCCGTTGCCGTGGATGGCCGCGTCGGCGTAGGTGGCGTCGGCGTCAAGGCTGCTGCGCACGATCCATCCGAGCTTCCGATGCGCCTCGACGCCCTGACCGATGAATTTCGCGTGCGTCCGGACGATGAAATTGCCGGTCAGCTTCCGCCAGGCGAACTGATATTCGTCCTTGGACGCCCACATGTTGGTGCCGGAGCCGACCATCGTGTAGGTCTGCGACTCGGCGTCGTAGACCGTCGAGCCTGTGAGCGCCGGGCTTCCGATGTCGCCGCTCGACTCGAAGTAGCCGAGCGAGGCCGCGCCCGACAGCCGGGCGGGGAATGCTGCCGCCACGACGAGGCCCACGGCCACGACGGCCACCGTCGCCGTCAACAACGCACTCCTGGTTCGGGCCATCTGATTCCTCCGCATACGGGCAATCGGGTCGAAACGGCGACAGTGTATCCCCGGCCGCGTTCAGGCGGCTGCGGGCCTCACACGTTGCCGCAGTGCGGGCACTTCGCGGCCACCTGCAACCGCATGTTCCCGCAGGAGCTGCATTTCACCAGCGTGCCCGTCGGCCGCGAAAAGATGTACACGATCAGCCCGATGACGGGAGCAAGGAACACGAAGATCATCCAGACCACCGCGTTGTCCATGCCGCGGGACTTCGAGTCCTTCGCGACCCAGACGAGCAGGGCGATCTGCACGATCAGCAGGAGGACCGGAATCATCAGGAACGCGCTGCATCCCAGGCAGCCCAGGGCCCCCGCCGCCGCCCCGGCGGCGTCGTCTCCCGGTCGGCCCTGCGCGCTCAGATACGCCTGCGAAACGACCCACACGAAAGCCGCCGACGCCCGTTCGGTCATGTGTCCTCCGGGAAACGGCACAGATTACACCCGGATGTGCTGGGAACAGCAAGTTCTGTAGCAGGCCGCAGGCGGCAGGCAGCGGGCAGCAAGCTGCGGGCAGAACACCGCGATGCGGTGTGCTGGTGGGCCTTGCCGCCTAACGCCAGCCGCGCCTGCTGCCTGCTGCCTGCTGCCCGCGACGATGAACTCTCTTATCGCGCCAGGTGGAACGGGATGTTGGTGACGACGGTGTTCGGCCTGAACAGGAGAGCGCCCTTGAGGATGAGCGCGCTCTGGTTGTGCAGCAGGTGCTGCCACCACCGGGCCGGCACGAACTCCGGAAGGACGATCGTGACGTAGGCGTCCGGATGCGCCGCTTCGAGGTCGGTGATGTAGGTGAGGAGCGGCTCGAGGACGGCCCGGTACGGCGAGTCGAGCACCACCAGCGGCACGCCCTCGCCCCAGCGATCCCACTCGTGACGCACGCTCTCGATCGCGGCAGCATCGGAGCTGACGTAAAGGGCCCTCACGTCATCCGAGAGTGTGTGGGCGTAGTGCAGGGCCTGAAGGACCGCGCGGTGCACGCCGCTCAGCGGCACCAGGACGATGTTGCGCAGTCGCGGCAGCGGGGTGAAGTCCTTCACGTTCAGCTGCAGCGCAACGTGGTCGTAGTGTCGGCGCGTGGCCCTGAACAGCATGACCAGCATCGGGATCAGCAGCAGGATGATCCATGCGCCCTCTGCCGCCTTCGTGGTGGCGACCACCACCAGGACCACGGCGGTGACAACGGCGCCGATGCCGTTGACCAGGGCGCTGGCTCTCCACCCGGTCTCGCGCGTGCGCTTCCAGTGCAGCACCATCCCGAACTGCGACAGGGTGAACGACACGAACACGCCGATCATGTAGAGCGGGATCAGCGCGTGGGTGTCGCCGCCGAAGATCACCAGCAGCACGCCGGCGCAGACGCTGAGCACGACGATGCCGTTCGAGAAGGCGAGCCGATCGCCCTGGTTCATGAATTGACGCGGCAGGTACCTGTCGCGCGACACGATTGACGCCAGGCGCGGAAAATCGGCGTACGCGGTGTTGGCAGCGAGCACGAGGATCAGCATCGTGCCCGCCTGGATCATGTAGTACAGCGTGCCGCGGCCGCCGAAGACGGCGCGCCCGATCTGCGACACGACGGTTTCGGTGTCGCTCGGCACGATGCGATAGACGTGGGCCAGCAGCGTGATCCCCACGAACATCGTCACGGCGAGCACCGCCATGATGACGAGCGTGAAGGCAGCGTTGCGGCTCTCCGGCTTGCGAAAGGCCGGCACGCCGTTGGAAACGGCCTCGACGCCGGTCATCGCCGTGCACCCGTTGGCAAAGGCCGTCAGGATCACGAACAGGCCGAGCGGGTGTACGGGGAGCGATGAGGCGGCATCGGCGATCGGCACGACAGTGCCAGTCGCGAACCGCCAGGCGCCGGCGCCAATCATGACGAGCATGCCGGCGATGAAGAAATAGGTTGGCACCGAGAAGATTCGCCCCGATTCCCGCAGCCCGCGCAGGTTGCCGATCGCGAGAATCGTCATGAAGGCGATCGACAGCTCGACGCGGCTGACGTGAAGGGCAGGGAAGGCCGACGTCAGTGCGGCGACGCCCGCCGCGATGCTGACGGCTACCGTCAGCGTGTAGTCGATCAGGAGCGCCGCCGCAGCGATCAGCGCCGGCGTGTCACCCAGGTTGTCCTTCGCGACCAGATACGCGCCGCCGCCGCTCGGGTACGCGTAGATCGTCTGACGGTACGAGAACGCCACGATGAGCAGAAGCAGCGCGATGACGCCGCTGACCGGCGTCGACAGCGAGAGCGCGGCAGCGCCGCCAATCATCAGGACGCGAAGAATTTCCTCTGTCGCGTAGGCCACTGACGACAGCGCGTCGGACGACAGCACCGCCAGCCCGGTGACCCGGGACAGGCGCTCGTGCTCGGCATGGGCGGAAGAAATAGGGCTGCCGACAAGCAGCCGCTTGATCCCGGCGAGGGGACGGATCGCCAATGGAAACTCCCAAGTGCCTGCGAGGTTAGCTGTCGGGCTGGAGGTTGGAAGTCCTCCCCCGACGCCGCGATCACGGCGCCAGGTTAGCCCCGTGAGCGCCCGAAGGCGCTCGCTGGGTCCCCCGCTCCACGGCTGCGCCGTGGACTCGGCTATCTGGACAGTGTAGCAGCAGGCCCGCGGCCCGCCAAAAACGGAGCTAGAACCCCAGGCCGGCCGACACCTTGAACGGCACCTTCTCCGTCTTCAGCCCCTGCCAGACATCGCAGACGACGATCACCGACTTCGCCTTCGTCTTGAGCTTGTAATCGAGCTCGCCGACGTCGTTGAAGTACCCCGACCCGACGCGGTCGCTTTCGATCTCGACGCCCTTGGCATCCACGAACTTCATCGTCTTGATGGTCTTGAGCGACGTCCGCGGGAGGTTGAACGTGACCGACGTGTCTTCGTCGCCGGCCTCCACCTTGCCGACGGTGAGCGTGATGGTCCCGACCTTCGCGGTCTTGCCCTCGACCAGTGGCACCGCCGCCGTCTTCACCGGCTTGCTGCCAGTGGCGCTGGTGACGGCCAGCGAGCCCTCGGCGTTGATGACAGTCGCCCCGGCGGCAGGACGGACACCAAGGCGAATCTCCATCAGGCCCGCCGAGCCGTCTTTGACGATTTCCGGGAAGGGGCCGAAGCTCGCGTCTTCTCGCAGGTCGGTGCCCTTGTCGTCGGTGGCGGCGTCGATGGAGCTGGTGTCCTCGTCGAGATTCACGAGGCCGACGCCTTTGGGCACCTTGAGGATGAGCACCAGCGACGTGCCGGTCTTCTCGTTGTAGGGCCGCTGCTCGCTGCCGTTCTCGCCGATGCCTGGGCCGACGACGCGAAGGCCGGCAACGGAGATGGCGATCTTGCTCTGCGCATGCAGCGCGACGAGTGACGAGAACGCAACAGCAAGAGCGACGGCAGCTGCCGCGATGGCGCGGCTGGGGAGCAGTCGAGTCATAGGCGAAGGCCTCCGCAAGAGTCGGCGTAGGGTGTGCCAAGCCGTGCGCGAGCGTCAAGGGCGGCTGCGCCAGACCATGCAAACTCAGCCGACGAGGGTCCCAGCACGGAAGCTACTCCCTGTTGTGGCGAAGCCGCAGTTCGGATAGAGATCTATCCACCATGCCGCGACTCGCCCTTGCCGTTCTCACCGTCGTCGTCCTGTCGCTCGCAATACCCGTCCTGGCGCAGGCGCCGCCCGAGATCGCACCCGCCGACGCCGCCGCAGCGCCAGAGAGCGTGACGTCTACCGCGAATGGCACGCTCTATTTCGGCAGCATGGGCAAAGGTACGTGTACCGCGCGGCCGCGGGCGCGACGAAGGCCGACCCGTGGATCGACGGCGCGGCCAACCAGCTGACCTTCGTCCTCGGCGTGCTGGCCGACGAGAAGGCTGGGACGCTGTGGGTGTGCTCGAACAGGACTGAGCCGCGCGATGGCGTCCCCGCTACTGGCCAGGTGGCTCTGCACGCGTTCGACTTGAAAACCGGCAAACCGAAGGGCACGTATCCGTTCCCGAACGGCGGCCTCTGCAACGACATCGCCGTCGCTGCTGACGGATCGGCGTACCTCAGCGACACCACCCTCAACCGCATTCTCAGGCTGAAACCCGGCGCGGCGGCACTCGACGTCTGGGCTGCGGATCCGCTGCTCGCCGGCATCGACGGCCTGAGCTTCCTGGCCGACGGCGTGCTGTACGCGAACAGCTACACCACCAACAAGTTCGTCCGGGTTCCGGTCAAGGCGGACGGGACTGCGGGGCCGGTCGCCGAACTGCAGACCTCCGTGCCCTTCGTGCATCCCGACGGCTTGCGTACCGTGGGACCGAACACGTTGTTGCAGGCGGAAGGTCAGGGCAAGCTGACAGAAATCACCATCGACGGCGGTCAGGCCAGGGTGCGCGTGCTGAAAGAAGGACTGAAGGACGCCACCGCCGTCACGCTCGTCGGCGCCGACGCAGTCGTTCTCTTCGAAACCCGCGCCGCCGTCCCCGTCAAATACCACTGACCAGCCAACCAAGCCCGGACACGCTCTCTCACCACGGCAGGAGACCCATGCGGACACTGATCGGCGCAGCGCTGCTTCTCACACTCGTACCGGCCGCCGCGGGGGCCCAGGTCAACGTCGGCCTCAAGAAGCCGGAAGCGAGCCTGCCCTTCAAGGTGACGCAAGTCGCGACGTTCAAGCTGCCGTGGCGCATCGCCTTCCTGCCCGACGGGCGGATGCTGATCACGGAGAAGGTCGGGCCCATGTGGCTCGTGACGCAGCAGGGCGCGAAGATGCCGGTCGCCAACGTGCCTGCCGTCCTCTACCACGACCAGGGCGGCATGCTCGGCGTGTTCCTGTCGCCGCAGTACGCGACGGACCACTTCGTGTATCTCACCTACGCAGAGCCAGGCGACGGCGGGTCGAGCCTCGCCCTGGCCCGCGCGCATCTGACGCTGGGCGAGAACTCGGCGAGTCTGGAAGACCTGCAGGTGATCTGGCGGCAGATGCCCAAGGGCGACGGCGGACAGTTCGGCGCGCAGATTGCCTTCTCACCTGACGGTCAGCTTCTGTACCTGGCGGTTGGCGAACGCCAGCGCATGACGCCGGCGCAGGATCCGGATCAAGCGCTCGGCAAGATCCTGCGGCTGACGCTCGACGGCAAGCCGGCGCCAGGCAATCCCATGGAGGGCAAGACCGGCGCGCCAAGCGTCCCGCTCATCGCTCCGCCGAGCGACACGGAAGCCGCGAAGACGGCGCCGGTGGTCAGCACCTACACGTTCCCGACGCCGAACCTCGCGCCGGCCGAGACCTGGTCAACCGGCCACCGGAACCCGTATGGCCTGGCCTTCGCCCCCGACGGGCGCCTCTGGGAACTCGAACACGGCCCGCTCGGCGGCGACGAGCTGAACTTGATCGAACCGGGCAAGAACTACGGGTGGCCGCTCGTCTCGTACGGCATGAACTACAACGGCGTCGCGATCCCGTCGCCCGACACGCGCCCCGACCTGGCCAAGCCGGCGCTCTACTGGGTGCCCGTCGTCGCGCCGGGGAGCCTGATGTTCTATCACGGCGACATGTTCCCGCAGTGGAAGGGATCCGCCTTCATCGCCGGCATGAATCAGACGCTGAATCGGGTCACGTTCGACGCCAACGGCGGCGCCACCGCGGCCGAGCGCTGGAACATGGGCCGCCGCATCCGCGACGTCGAAGAAGCGCCGGACGGCGCGCTGTGGCTGCTGCAGGACTCGGAAAGTGGAGGGCTGTTCCGCGTCACGCCGAAGTAGGGATCAACGACATCCACCAGCCGGCTTCTGTTCTGGCAATAGGCGGGTCAGTCGGGCAGAATGAAAGGGCGATCCGCACGGAGAGGTGGCCGAGTGGTTTAAGGCGGCGGTCTTGAAAACCGTTGAAGTCGAAAGGCTTCCAGGGGTTCGAATCCCTTCCTCTCCGCCAACCGCTCGCTGCGCTCGCTGCTACGGTTGGCAGACCGCGTCAGTCGTGACGTAGCGTGACGATGGGGTCCACGTTCAGGGCGCGGCGCGTCGGCCCCCACGACGCCACCAGCGCCGTCACCGCGAAGACCACTGCCACCGCGATGAAGACTGCTGGATCGGTCGGCGCGAGTCCGGGAACGAGAAACATCGCAAGCGGCTGCATCACCAGATACGCCGCCAGCAGGCCGAGCACCGATCCCGCTCCGACGAGGCGCGCCGCGTCGCCCAGGACGAAACCGGAGATGTCCCGTCGCGACGCGCCGACGGCAACACGGAGCGCGATCTCCGGCATCCGCCGCGCCACTGAGTACGCCATCGTGCCGTAGAGCCCGATCGCGGCGAGGACCAGCCCCAGCACGCCAATCGAGCCGAGCAACACCGCGCCCACCTGGCTGGGCAGCAGCGCAAACCCGATGCTCGACGCCATTGTCGCGACCTCGGTCCCCGCGTCCGGCTCCGCCTCGCGGAGCGCCAGGCGCACGCTCTCGAGCGCCGCGGCCGGTGGCACCGACAGCCGCACCACCGCCTGCAGCCGGCGACGATCGTTGTGAATCTGCGCCAGCGGCTCGAACCACTGCGCCTCGTCCTCTTCGGCGAGCGACATGTTCTTCGTGTCCTCGACGACGCCGACGATGGTCAGAGGCGCCAGCGCGCCGTCCCGCAACACCGTGACGCCGAGCGGCGGCCGCCCTCCGAAGTACTTCGACACGAATGACCGGTTGACGATGGCCACCGGCAGCTGGCCGCGGTCGGCGCCGCTGAACGCCCGGCCCTCCAGCACCGGGATGTCCATCGCATGGAAATAGTCCGGCGTCACTGCGTTCCAGTGGAAACGCAGATGCACTTTCTCTGCTCGATCGCTCAGTGTCGCGCTGCCACCGTAGGTGTTGCCGTCGATGAACGGCATCACGCGCGCCATGGCTGCGCTCTCGACGCCAGGCACCGATCTCACGGCCAGCAGCGCGCGATCGACGTAGGCGTTGATGGCGCCGGACGTGCCGTACGTCGCGACCGGCAGGTTGATCTCCGCATGAAGCGTCCGGGCGCTGTCGAAGCCGGGGCTCATGCCGTTTGACGCGATGAGATTCCGCACGAACAGGAACGCTGTGGCCACGACGATCGCCGAGCCGGCGACCTGCGCGACGACGAGCGTTTTTCTCAGGCGTAGACGTGTGCCCCGTCCCAGATCGGGCGCGATCGATTCCCTGACCGACTGCCAGGCGGGCAGGACGCCGGCGGTGAGCGCGGCGATCGCCGTCAGGAGGAGTGCGTAGGAGACGATGCGCCAGTCTGGCTGGACGTGGAGCCGGAGGGGGACGGGGAGCGGCAGCGCGAGACTGCCCAGGACGCTCGCCGTCACCTGCGCGAGCGCGAGGCCGGCGATCCCGCCGGCGACGGCAAGCAGCAGGCTTTCCACAGTCAGCTGCTGCAGCAGGCGGCCGCGGCTGGCGCCCAGTGAGAGCCGAATCGCCAGCTCACGGCGCCTGGTCGTGGCGCGCGCCAGCAGCAGCCCGGCGACATTGACGCAGGCGACGAGCAGCACCAGGCCGACGGCGATCAGGAGCAGGAGGAAGAACAGGCCCAGGGTCATGGCGGTGTGCTCGGTGCGCAACCGCTCGAAGCCGGCGAGCGGGAACACCCGGGCCGGCGCCTTCGGGTCCCACGCGTCGGGATGCACACGGCTGAGCTCTTCGACGACTGGCTGGAGGCGCAGGCCCGCTTCAGCGATCGTCATCCCGGGCTGGAGGCGCGCATAGGCCTGCAGGATAGTGTCCGGCACGAACGTCGGAAGGTAGACGTCCGGCGTGAAGCCGAAGCCGATGAGCGTGCGGTGCGCCGGGGTCAGGACGCCGACCACCGTGTGCGGCTTCCCCTCGAGCGAGATCGTGCGCCCGACGATCGAGGGATCGGCGTTGAGCCGCGTGCGCCAGAATCTGTGGCCGAGCACGACGACGGTGTCGGGGTCCGAGGGCAGGATGCCGCGTCCGAGCGCCACCGGGATGCCCAGCGTCGCGAAGTAATTCTTCGTCGTCGCGACGGCGAACAGCCGGTGGGTCTCGCGGCCGTCGTTCCAGTTGACGAAGACCTCGTTGTTGTCGCCGACGACGTCCTTGAACACGCCGCTCTGGCCGATGAACTCCAGCGCCTCGGGGCGGATGTGGCTGTTGTCGGCAAGCCGCACGGCCGCCACAGACGACGCACCGGTGACGCTGGGCTCGCTGAGCAGGAACTCAACGCCGAGAGAGAAGATCGTGGTGTTGACGCCGATGCCGAGGCCGAGCGAGAGGAGCGCGCTGCCGAGCAGCGCCGGGCTGCGCAGCAGGCCGCGGACGCCATAGACGACATCGCGCCAGAGGTTCTCGATGGTGGTGAATCGCCAGAGGTCCAGCGCTTCCTCGGTTATGCGCGTCTCGTTGCCGAGGGCGACCGGGTTGCCGTGCGCTGCAGCAAGCTCGCGGTGCAGGGCGAGCTCGGCTTCGAGATCCTGATGGAGACGGCGGCGGTGCAGGAGCTTCCTGAAAAAGCGCATCATCGCCTCAGCGCGCGAGCACGCGGTGGACGGCGGCGGAGAGGCGGCTCCAGCTGTTTTCTTGCGAGGTGAGCAGCTTCTTCCCCTTCGCCGTCAGGCTGTAGTACTTCGCTTTCCGGTTGTTCTCGGAGACGCCCCATTTGGCGCTGATCGCGCCGTCGAGCTCGAGGCGGTAGAGCGCGGGGTAGAGCGAGCCCTCTTCGACCTTCAGCACCTGATCGGAGAGCAGGTGGATCGTCTGGGCGATGGCGTAGCCGTGGAGTGCTCCGCGCTGGAGGGCGTGGAGGACGAGCAGGTCGAGGGTGCCCTGGAGCAGGGCGGCGGAGTCGGCGCGGGCCATGTGCCTCCTATGACGATCTAGGGGAAGGATATGTTCATTCCCCTAGATCGTCAAGGGAGAGCAGGGAAGGCGCGCCGCAGCGGCGTGTGCTCCTCGAACAGGCGGGTGGGCCAGCGCCGGCGCGTTGGAAGCGCTCACAAGAGACATAAACGCCCGCGAACGGAAAAAGTCTCAGCGCAGGCTTGCCGCGCCGCCCCGGACCCGTCAGGATGGTCGGGCCGATGGACCACCGCATCCTCGATCTGCTGATTCAGTACGGCCCCATCGTGCTGTTTGCGGCACAGATGTTCGGGATCTTCGGCCTGCCGATCCCCGACGAGCTGCTGATGACAGTGGCCGGCGCGCTCATCTGGCATGGCCGCCTGGACCCGATTCCAACTGTCATTGCCGCCCTGACCGGCTGCATGACCGGCATCACGCTGAGCTACGTCCTCGGCCGGACCGTCGGTCCCACGGTCACGCGGCGGTTCGTCCGCTTCTCGGACCTCGCCTTCGACCGCGCCCAACGCTGGTTCAAGCGCTTTGGCTGTCCGCTGCTGATGTTCGGCTATTTCATTCCAGGCGTGCGACATTGCACCGCAATCGCCGCCGGCATCACGCCCATCAGCTACCAGCGATTCGCCGCCTTCGCGTATACGGGAGCCGTGCTCTGGTGCTCCACCTTCATCGGCCTGGGCTACCTGGCCGGCGATCGCTGGCCGGCAGTGTTCGAGCAGGCCAAGCACGTGGCGCCCATCGCTGCGATCCCGATTGCCATCGCCGCGGTCGCCATTCTGTACCTGCGGTCCCGCCGCCGCCGATCGAACCCGCTGTAGGACGGGCGACTTCGAGGATCCCAGATGCTGCTGCGACGAGCCGTTCCCTACGACGCCGTCATCGTCGGTTCGGGCCCTGCCGGAAGCATTGCCGCGCGCGAGCTGACGCGCGCCGGTGCCACTGTCCTCCTGCTCGAAGGAGGGCGGGCGACGACGCCGGCGGACTTCTCCGCCCACCGGTGGCCGTACGAGTTCACGCATCGCGGCGACTGGAGCGAGCGCCAGGGCGCGTTCTATCCCGACGATGTCGGCGACGTGCAACAGGACGGCGATCGCGTGTCCGTCGATCGCATCCGCGTGCTCGGCGGCCGAAGCCTGCACTGGAACGCCGTCACGCTCCGCTTCTCGGAAGACGACTTCCGTGAAGGCTCGCTCCACGGCCTGGAGCCGGACTGGCCGCTGACCTATCAGGAGCTGGCGCCGTTCTACAGCGAGGTCGAGCGCCTGATTGGCGTCGTCGGGACGAAGGAAGGTTTGTCGCAGCTGCCCGACGGCGACTTCTATGCGCCGCCGCCGGCACTGCGGTGCGCCGAGCAGCTGGGGCGCAAGGCGTGTCGAGCGCTCGGCATTCCGTACATCCCGGTGCGAAAGGCACTCCGCGTCGGCTCGCCGACAGCGACGCGCATGCCCTGCCACTACTGTCACCACTGCATGGACGGCTGCGAGGTCGGGGCGATTGCCACCGCGGTCAACGCCATCCTGCCCGACGCGCTGGCCACCGGAAAGCTGACGCTGCGCACCAACGCGCTCGTGCGGACTGTCGACGTGAGTCGCGACGGCCGCGCCACCGGCGTCTCCTTTGTCGACCGTGTCACCGGTCGCGACCACTCGGTGTCCGCCGGCGTCGTGATCCTCGGGTGCGGCGCCGTCGAAACGCCGCGGTTGCTGCTCAACTCGGCGACGCCATCGCATCCGAACGGGCTCGGCAACTCGAGCGACGCCGTCGGCCGCTATCTGACCGGCCACACGCAGCTCAACATGCACGGGTATCTCGAGCCGCTGGTCGGGTTCGATCTGTCGAACCAGGAAGGCGCGACCGATCACTCGATCATTCCCCGCTTCAATCACCTGCGCGGGCGGACGGACTACGTCGGCGGATTCTTCGCCCAGGTGATGTACGACACGTTCGACTACCCGCATCACGCCACCCGCGTGCCGGGGTTTGGCGCGGCGTGGAAGCGGCGCGTCTCGCAGCTGCAGCCGGCGATGTTTCAGATGGGCGGAATGGCCAAGGTGCTCGGCCGGCGAGAGAACCGCGTCCAAATCGATCGCGGACGCACCGATGCGCACGGGATCCCACTGCCGGCAATTTCGTTTCGCTACGGCGACAACGATCGGGCGATCTGGAACGACATGTCGTCGTCGCTCGAGGAGATCTTCCACAAGGCCGGGAGCGTGCTGTTCTTCAAGGAAGACTGGATGAACGGCTTCGCGAGCCACGAGACCGGCACGTGCCGGATGGGCGCCGATCCGAAGACGAGCGTGCTCGATGCCCACGGCCGGTCGCACGACGTGCCGAACCTGTTCGTGGTGGATGGCAGCGCGTTTCCGTCGTTCCCGGAGAAGAACCCGACGCTGACGATCATGGCGCTCTCGATGCGCGCGGGGCGGCACATCGCCGAGGCGCGCAGGAGGGGAGAGCTGTAGCTGGCAGCGGGCAGCGGGCAGTAGGCAGTAGGCAGTAGGCCAGAGGTCAGCTGCCCGCCGCCTGCTACAGGTTCTAAGCCTTCGTAATGACGTCCGTCCCCACGTACGGGCGCAGCACGTCCGGGACGACGATCGACCCGTCAGCCTGCTGGTAGTTCTCCATGATGGCGATGAGCGTGCGGCCGACAGCCAGCGCGGATCCGTTCAGCGTGTGGACGAACTCGGTCTTGCCCGCGCCGGCGGGGCGGAACTTGATCCCGGCGCGACGCGCCTGAAACGCTTCGGTGTTGCTGCAGGACGAGATCTCGCGGTACGTCTTCTGGCTCGGCAGCCACACTTCGATGTCGTAGGTCTTGGCCGACGCGAAGCCCATGTCGCCCGTACACAACAGCATCGTCCGGTAGGGCAGGCCAAGGAGCTGGAGCACGCGTTCCGCGTTGCCGGTCAGCCGTTCGAGCTCGGCATAGCTCTGGTCGGGCGCGCAGAACGACATCAGCTCCACTTTGTCGAACTGATGCTGCCGGATCAGCCCGCGCACGTCGGCGCCGTACGATCCCGCTTCGCTCCGGAAGCACGGCGTGTACGCCGTGTAGCGCAGCGGCAGCGTGCGGCCGTCAAGGATCTCGCCGCGATACAGGTTGGTCAGCGGCACCTCGGCCGTGGGGATCAGATAAAGGTCCCAGTCGCCCGCGATCTTGAAGAGGTCCTGCTCGAACTTCGGCAGGTTGCCGGTGCCGGTCAGCGACGCCGTGTTGGCCATGAACGGCGGCTCGACTTCGAGATACCCGTGCTCCCGCGTGTGCAGGTCGAGCATGAAGTTGATCAGGGCGCGCGCCAGCCGGGCGCCGCCGCCGAGCAACACCGTGAATCGTGCGCCGGCGATCTTGGTGCCGCGCTCGAAGTCCAGGATCCCGAGCGCCGGGCCCAGGTCCCAGTGCGGTTTCGGCTCGAAGGCAAACGCCGTCTGCTCGCCGACCCGGCGCACTTCCTTGTTGTCGTCCGCACTTCGGCCGACCGGCACGTCCGCGTGCGGCACGTTCGGGATCACCAGGAGCAGCTGGCGGCGCTCGTCCTCGAGTGCCTGAAGCGCGGCGTCCTTCTCCTTCACGTGCTGTCCGCGGGCCCGGTTGGCCTCGACGAGCGCCGAGACGTCTTCGCCGGCCTTCTTCCGGCGGCCGACTTCCTCGGCGGCGACGTTCTGTTCGCGCTTGAGTGTCTCGACCTCGAGGATCAGGGCGCGGCGCCGTTCCTCGATCGGGGCGAGCGGCGCCAGCAGCGCGTCGGCGTCAGCGCCGCGGTGACCGAGCGCTGTCCGGACGAGGTCGAGGCGGTCTTTGAAAAGGGCAGGATCGAGCATTGACAACGGAGATCCTATACTAGGGCGACGGCGCAACTGAAGTTGCGCCGGGCGATCGCCGTGGTGTCGGCCGATAGTCCCGGAGGGGTTCGCGTGGCAGGAACGATCAGAAAAGCAGTCTTCCCAGCGGCCGGCCTCGGCACGCGGTTTCTTCCGGCGACCAAGGCGCAGCCGAAAGAGATGCTGCCCCTGGTCGACAAACCCATCATCCAGTACCGGCGTCGAGGAAGCCCTCGCCTCGGGCGTGGACAACATCCTGCTCGTCACGGGCCGCGGAAAGAACGCCATCGAGGATCACTTCGACGTCTCCGTCGAGCTCGAGACGTTCCTCGAGGCGCGCGGCAAGCACGAGATGCTCGCCGAGGTCCGCAAGATCTCGAACCTGATCAACTTCGCATACGTGCGGCAGGGCGAACCGCTTGGACTCGGACACGCCGTGCTCGTCACCAGGCAACTGGTGGGTGACGAACCCTTCGCCGTGATCCTGAGCGACGACGTGATCGACGCGGACCCGCCGGCGCTGCAGCAGATGATCGACGTGTTCGATCGCGTGCAGGGGCCGGTCCTCTGCGTGGAGCGCGTCCCTCGCGACGAGATCTCGAGCTACGGGGTCATCGCCTACGAGCCGGATCCGTCAATGCCCGCTGGCACGTATCGCGTCACCGACCTGGTGGAGAAGCCGCCCAAGGCGGAAGCGCCTTCCGATCTCGCCATCATCGGTCGCTACATCCTGACGCCGGACATCTTCGCTGCGCTGGAGGAGACTGCCAAGGATCGCACCGGCGAGATCCAGCTCACCAACGGCCTCCGCCAGCTCCTCAAGTCGCGTCCCATCTATGCCTGCGAAGTGAAGGGCGTGCGCCACGACACCGGCAACAAGCTGGGGTTTCTCAAGGCCGTCACGTACTTCGCGCTGAGGCGTCCCGACCTGAAGGGCCCGTTTACCGACTACCTGAAGTCGATCCTGAACGATTGACGACGCAACTGACGTTGCGCCCTGCAGAACCGCTGATTCCTCGGTAAGGCCGATCTAAAGATCGGCCCTACACCGGTAGGGATCGGGAACGGTATCGGTAGGGCCGATCTTAGATCGGCCTGAAGGATCGGCCTGAATGGCCTACGGCTTGGCCGGGGTGCTGGACGTCGTCGACGAACTGGACGACGAGCTGCTGGGCGTGCTTGTAGGGATCGGAAAGGTATCGGTAGGGCCGATCTTTAGATCGGCCAGAAGGATCGGCCTGAATGACTTACGGCTTGGCCGGCGTGCTGGACGGCGGCGTCGAGGAACCCGACGACGAGCTGCTGGGCGTGCTTGCCGTGCTCGATGACGAGGCGCTCGAGTCGGACGACGAGGAGTCGCTCTTGGAGGAGCTGTCCGACTTCGACGAGGAATCCGACCCTTTGTCCGACCCCTTGGACTCCGACGAGCCCTTGCTCTGCTCGCCCTTCTCGCCCTTCTCGGCCTTTTCGCCCCTGTCCTTGCCCTTGTCCTGATCCTTGCGCGCGTAGTCGGTGATGTACCAGCCGGTGCCCTTGAACTGAAACGCGGGTGACGACTGGAGCTTGACCACGGGGCCCGAGCCGCACTTCTTGCAGACAGTGACCAGGCTGTCCGAGAACTTCTGGATCACCTCGAAGACTTCACCGCAGGCTTCGCACTGATATTCGTACAGCGGCATGGCTGGCTTACTCGAGCACGGCACCCGCCGTATCGCCCAGCATCAGGCGGCGGTGCAATCCGAACGGCGCGGCGCCCTGACGGAGAAGCGTGTCGTGGAAGGTGCGGAGCGAAAACTTGTCGCCCTCCTTGGCCTCGACGTCCCGCCGCAGCTTCTGAAGCATCAGCTTGCCGACGGAGTACACGAGGTAAGTCGGATCGAACGTCCCGCGCTCGGCCTCGCGGCGCGCGTTCGCCTCTTCGAGGAACGCGCGTTCGCGGAACAGGCGCACGCCCTGCTCGACTGAGAGGTCCTCGGTGTGCAGGCGAATCGACACGACGAAACGCACCAGCCGCACCAGCGCTTCCTGAAGCTGTCCGAGGCGGATGTGCGGGTCCTTCTTCCCGAAACCAGCGTCCACCATCATCTGCTCGCAGTAGTGCGCCCAGCCTTCCACGTACGTCGCCGGCGCAAAGAAGATGGACTTGCGGACCTTCGACTCCACCTGGCGCAGGTGCTGGTACTGGACGAAGTGGCCGGGGCAGACTTCGTGGATCGAAATGCACCACAGGGTGCCGAAGTTGAAGTCGCGCAGGTGCTCGGTCTGCCGCTCGGGCGTCCAGCCGCGCTCGACGTCTGTGAGGTAGTAGTAGGCGCGCGTCGGCTTCGATTCAAACGGGCCGGGCGTCCACATGCTCGCGCTCGACCAGCGAAAGAAATCCGGTGTCGCCGCGACCACGACCGGCTCGCTTGCCGGCAGCGTGAGCAGCTGGTGCTTCTCGACAAACGCCTGCAGCTCCGCCAGTTGCTGCTGCGCGGCCGGAATCAGGCCGCCCGGTGCCGGATGCTTCGCCTTCGCCTTCGCCCAGGCCTCGGCAGGGTCGCCGCCGCCGTTCAGCTTCGACGCGGCGGCACGGAACGCCTCCTCGGTTGCCGCCAGTTCGCGCTCGGCGATGGCGAGCAACTTGTCGACGCTCAGGCCGAGGCCCTCGTCGAGCCGCAGCTTCTGCTCGAACTTGTCCCGGCCGAGCCGGAACGTCGCCTTGGCCTTAGGTGCGGCTTCGCTTTCCAGGTGCTCGACGTAACCGCGGATCGAGGTGGCGGCCTCCGTCGACGCGTCGGCGAGATCGCCGAGCAGGTGCAGGTCGTCGACTTCGCGGAACGCGCGCGGCAGGTCGTGCTCGATGAAGCGCAGCGCGCCGTTGAAGGTCTCGACGCCCACCTTGACGAAGATGCCGGGGGCGTCCTTGATGTTGGTGCGGGCGGCCTGGATCAGGCGCGGCACCTGGCGCAGCTTGCTCAGGACGCGCCGGGCCCGCTCGGGCGCCGGGGCGAAGGTGAACAGCGCCTGGGTGGCCAGACTGGACGCAATCGTGTCCGCGTACAGGTGGGGGTTCCGCTCCCAGGTCCGGACCTCCTCGAGCTCGAACATCCGCGACCGGATGTGGTCGGCGAGCACCGGCTGCTCGGCCCGTTCGACCTCGGTCAGGCCGGAGGGGTCGATTTCGGCCAGCCGGCGCGAAAAGCCGGCCAGGGCGCGGAGATCGGCGTCGATAGCCGGGCGGCCGAGGTCCTCGAGCAGGTCGTCATGCGCGTGGACGCCGTCCAGAGCGGCGATTGTGGGCCGCGTCTCCTGCAGGTATCGCAGGTAGTCATCGACGAAGTGGGGTAATGGCTCGGAGGAATACATGGCCGCAAAAGTCGCAATGGTACAATACTTGGCGACCCTCCCACCATGCCCGGCACGCTGGTCCTGGTCCCAACGCCCATCGGCAACCTCGACGACATCACGCTCCGGGCGCTGCGAGTGCTGCGGGAGGCCGACGTGATTGCCGCCGAAGACACGAGGCGTACCGCCAAGTTGCTCACGCACTTCGGGATCACCACGTCTACGCTGAGCCTCCACGACCACAACGAGCGCCACAGGATTCCGGGCCTGGTCAAGCGAATCGGCGCCGGCCAGACCGTGGCGGTGGTGACAGACGCGGGGACGCCGACAGTTTCCGACCCGGGTTTCGCGTTGGTACGGGCTACGCTTGATGCCGGCCTGCGGGTGGAGGCACTTCCTGGGGCATCAGCCCTAACCGTTGCCCTTGCGGGCTCCGGGCTGCCAGCGGAAATGGCGACATTCGTTGGGTTTCCGCCATCCAGGACCGGCGCGCGCGCCCGGTGGCTCGGCGCGCTCAAGGAGATTCCCGGCACTTTGGTTCTCTTCGAGGCTCCGCAGCGCCTCCGAGCGACGCTCCAGGCGATCCGCAACGAGTTGGGGAATCGCCCGGCAGTCGTGGCCCACGAACTGACCAAGGTCCACGAGTCCTGGCATCGCGGCCCGGTGGGGACTCTCGCCACCGACCCGACGCTGCCGGAAAAAGGCGAATTTACGCTGGTTCTTGGCCCATCGTCTGAGAGCAGCGACGGTGCTGGCGCCATACACGCGGCAATGCCAGCCGAGATAGGCGTCGAGTTTGGTCAAATGATAGAAACGGCCGATCTCAGTCGTCGCGAAGTCATCGCGGAGCTCGCCAGGAGACATCGGCTTCCCAAGAAGCAGATCTACGCCATGGTCGAAGCCGCTAAGAATTCTGGCAAATAACCTAACCATCATGGCCGACGTCCACATCGTCATTCTGGCGGCAGGCAAGGGCACCAGGATGAAGTCCTCGCTCCCGAAGGTGCTGCATGGCATCGGCGGGCGCGCGCTGCTCGACTACGTGCTGGCCACGGCAGCGTCGCTGCGGCCAAAGACCATCACGGTAGTCGTCGGCCACCAGGCGGACATCGTCCGCGACGCCTACGCCAGCCAACCCGGAATCGCGTTCGTGGTTCAGGAGCCGCAGCTCGGGACGGGACACGCAGTCCTCCAGGCCGAAGGCGTCCTGAAAGGGGCCGCCGGGACCCTGGTCCTGCTCTCCGGGGACGTGCCGTTGCTGTCGCCGGCCACTTTGCGCGCGCTGCTGGACCGGCACCAGGCCGACCGCGCCGCCGCCACCGTGGTGACAGCCACGCTCGACCGCCCGTTCGGATACGGGCGAATCGTGCGGAACGGCGACGTCATCGCGAAGATCGTCGAGGAGCGCGACGCGTCGGAGTCGGAACGCGCCATCAGGGAAGTCAACTCCGGCATCTATGCCTTCGACCTGGCGGTCCTGTTCGACGCCATCCGCGCCATCGGCGCCCACAACTCGCAGGGCGAGTACTACCTGCCCGATCTCGTCGGCATCTACCGGCGTCGAGGTCTCGGCGTGTCGACAGTCAGTGTCGAAAACCCCAACGAGATTCGCGGAATCAACAGCCGGAGCGAACTGGCGGAGGTGGCAGCGATCGTGCGACAGACCAAGAACGCGGAACTGATGGCCGCCGGCGTGACCCTGGTGGACCCCTCGACCACTTACATCTCGAACGACGTCGTCGTCGGCGCCGACACCGTGATCCATCCCAACGTGTACCTCGAAGGCCGCACTGTGGTTGGCCAGGGCTGCGAGCTACACGCCGGCGTGCGCATCGTCGACTCCACGCTGGGGGATCGCGTCACCATCCGCAATTACTGCGTGATTGCCGAGTCCACTATTGCCGCCGGCGCGTTCCTCGGACCGTTCGCGCACCTCCGGCCGGCCAGCCACGTCGGCGAGGACGCCCACGTCGGCAACTTCGTCGAGCTGAAGAAATCGACGCTCGGCCCCGGGTCGAAGGCGAGCCACCTGACGTACCTCGGCGACGCCACCATCGGCGCCAACGTCAACATCGGCGCCGGTACGATCACCTGCAACTACGACGGGCGCACCAAGCACCAGACTGTCATCGAAGACGGCGCCTTCATCGGCAGCGACTCCGCACTCGTGGCGCCTGTCACCGTCGGCGCCGGGGCTTACGTGGCCGCCGGATCCACCATCGTCGAAGACGTCCCGGCGGGAGCGCTGGGCATCGCCAGGGGCAAACAGGTGAACAAAGAAGGCTGGGTGGGCAGAAGGAAGAAAGCGTAGGTGCTGAAGTGCGGCAGTGCAGCGGTGCGGCAGTGCGGTGCTGAGGTGCCAGGTGCCGTAGTGCTGAAGAGTGAGGAAGCGTTCTTCTCCAGAAAAAGGCAACCCTGAAAAATGTGCGGCATCATCGGCTATATCGGCCCACGGCCCGTCGTCCCCATCCTCGTCGAGGGGCTGCGCCGGCTGGAATATCGCGGCTACGATTCGGCGGGCATCGCCGTGGTCGAAGACGGCCACGTCAATATCCGTCGCAGCGCGGGGAAGCTGGCCCGGCTCGAGCAGGTGCTGGCGACCGATCCGGTGAGCGGCGAATACGGCCTCGGACACACGCGCTGGGCGACGCACGGTCGGCCGACCGAAGAGAACGCGCACCCGCACCGGGACTGCACGGGCCGGCTGGTCGTCGTGCACAACGGCATCATCGAAAATTACCTGCAGCTCAAACGCGAGCTGGAGCAGCAGGGCCACACGTTCGTCACCGAGACCGACACCGAGATCGTCGCGCACCTTGTCGAGCGCGAGATGCGCGACGACGGTCTGGCCGCAGCAGTGCGCCGGGCGCTCGCCCAGATGCGCGGGCTGTTTGCCATCGTCCTTCTGTCGGCGGACGACCCCGACACGCTGGTCGCCGCGCGCAACGGCCCGCCGGTCGTGGTCGGGATTGGCGAGGACGAATACTTTGTCGCCTCGGACATCCCCGCCATCCTCGCACACACCCGCAACGTCGTCTTTCTCGAGGACGGCGAGATCGCGGTCGTGAAGCCTGACGGCGTCACGTTCACCGACGCCGCCGGCGTGCCGCACCCGCGCACGCCGCAGCGCGTGCTGTGGGACCCGGTGATGGCCGAACGCGCCGGCTTCAAGCACTTCATGCTGAAGGAGATCTTCGAGCAGCCACGGGCGGCGGGGGAGACGCTGGTCGGACGCACATCGCCTGACCGCGGCGTGGTCACGCTCGACGAGCTCGGGCTCGACGCCGACGCGCTGCGCAAGGTGGACCGGCTGCTGATCCTGGCGTGCGGCACCAGCTGGCACGCCGGCCTGGTCGGCAAATTCCTGATCGAGGAGATCGCCAGGCTGCCCGTCGAAGTGGACTACGGGTCGGAATATCGCTACCGCGACCCGATTGTGGACGCCAACACGCTGGCCGTCGTGATCACGCAGTCCGGCGAAACCGCCGACACGCTGGCCGCCTTGCGGGAAGCCAAGCGCAAAGGCGCCCGCAGCGTCGCCGTCTGCAACGTCGTCGGCAGCATGGCCACACGCGAGGCCGACGGGACGATCTACACGCACGCCGGTCCGGAGATCGGCGTGGCCTCGACAAAGGCGTTCACCTGCCAGCTGGTCGCGCTCTACCTGCTCGCGCTGCACCTGGCTCAGGTCCGTGACACGCTGACCCCGGAGGCCGCCGCCGAGCACTTCGCGGCGCTGGCGCACCTCCCGCTGCTGCTCGAGCAGACGTTGAAACTGGCGCCGGCAGTAGAGGAGATGGCCGCCCGCTTCTACACCCGCCGCGACTTTCTCTATCTCGGTCGGGGTATTCACTACCCGATCGCGCTCGAAGGCGCCCTGAAGTTGAAAGAAATTTCGTACATCCACGCCGAGGGTTACCCGGCCGGCGAGATGAAGCACGGGCCGATCGCCCTCATCGACGAGCTGATGCCGGTGGTGGCGATCGCCCCGCACGACGCCGTCTTCGAGAAGATGCTGGGCAACATCCAGGAAGCGAAGGCACGCGGCGGATCGGTGATCGTGATTACCAACGAGGGTGCGGACGATCTCGACCGTCTGCTCGATCCCGCCCATGATGCGATCCTGCGGCTTCCGCCGGCTCCCGGGCTCACCATGCCGATTGCCGCCGTGATGCCGTTGCAGTTGCTCGCCTATCACATCGCGGTGCGCCGCGGGTGCGACGTCGATCAGCCGCGCAATCTCGCCAAGAGTGTTACTGTCGAATAGCAGACGCTGCGGTGGGCGGCCGGCAGTTGGCAGCTGGCTGAACCCGCCAACGGCCTGCTGTCTGCTGCCCGCTGCCCGCTGCTTTTGACATGGACTTCACTTCAGGACTCAATCCCGAGCAGCGCGAGGCCGTGCTGCACACCGACGGCGCGGTGCTCATTCTGGCCGGCGCCGGATCCGGGAAGACGCGCGTCATCGCGCATCGCATCGCCCACATCGTCTCGACCGGCCTCGCGCCTGGCGACGGCGTGCTCGCCGTCACGTTCACCAACAAGGCCGCCGAAGAGATGCGCGCCAGGGTCTCGGCGCTTCTGAAGTCCGATTGCTCGAAGATGTGGATCTCGACGTTCCACTCCCTGTGCGCGCGCCTGCTTCGCCGGGAGGCGCCGGCGATTGGCCTCTCGCGGGATTTCGTCATCTACGATTCCTCCGATCAGCTGACTGTCGTCAAGCAGGCGATGAAGTCGCTGAACATCGACGACTCGTTCGTTCAGCCGCGCGCGGCGCTCTCGCGGATCAGCCAGGCCAAAAACACCATGCAGGGCCCGGAGACGTTTGACGGCGGCTGGAACCCTCGCGACAAGCAGATCGGAAAGATCTACGCCTACTACCTCGATGCGCTGAAGGAGAGCCACGCGCTCGACTTCGACGACCTCCTGCTCAAGACCCTGGAGCTGGTCGAGAAGTCCGAATCGGTGCGCGGCCGCTATGCCCGGCAGTTCCGCTACGTGATGGTCGACGAGTACCAGGACACCAACCGGCCGCAGTACCTGCTGGTGAAGCGTTTCGCCGAGCACCACCGCAACATCTGCGTCGTCGGCGATCCCGATCAGTCGATCTACAAGTGGCGCGGCGCCGATCTGCGCAACATCCTCGACTTCGAGCACGACTTCCCCGAGACCTTCACCGTTCGGCTCGAGCGGAATTACCGGTCTACGCAGATCATCCTGGACGCGGCGTCAGCGGTCATCAGCCAGAACAGGAACCGCAAGGAGAAGCGTCTCTGGACCGACAAGGAGGGCGGCGCCAGGATTCTCAGCTTCCGGGCTGCCGACGAGCTCGACGAGGCCGATTTCATCATGCGCACGACACGTCGCGCGCTGTCGGAAGACCGCGAGACTGTGGCCGCCGTGCTCTATCGCATGAACTCGCAGTCGCGCGCCGTCGAGGACGCGCTGATGCGGGAGGGCATCGGCTACCGCATTGTCGGCGGCGTCCGTTTCTACGAGCGCAAGGAAATCAAGGACACGCTCGCGTACCTCAAGCTGCTCATCAACCCTTACGACGACGTCAGCCTGCGCCGCGTGATCAACGTGCCGGCGCGCGGCATCGGCAAGGGCGTGATGGACAGCCTCGACACGCTTGGTCCTCCGGCCGACCTGCCGCCGCTGCTCGCCGTGGGTCTGGAACCTGTCGTGGCCTCGGGCTCGCTCTGGGTCCGCATCGAACGCGCGGTTGCGGACAGATCTCTCGCGGCGCGGGCGACTACTGCGTTGACGACCTTCCGCGACCTGATCGTCGCGCTCACCGACATCGCGCGGCAGGATCCCGTCTCGATTACTGTCGGCAAGGTGATCGACCGCTCCGGCTACCTCCAGGATCTCCGCGAAGACAGGAGCGAGGAAGCTGAGGCGCGCATCCAGAACCTGATGGAGCTCGTGTCGGCTGCGCGCGAGTACGAGGCGCGCGATCCGGAGCCGTCGCTCGGCGGCTTCGTCGATCAGTTGTCGCTGTTGTCGGAAGCCGACGAGGAGAACGGATCGCGGGAGGCTCGCGTCTGGTTGATGACGATGCACGCCGCCAAGGGCCTGGAGTTCCCGGTGGTCTTCATCGCCGGGCTCGAGGAGGGTCTCTTCCCGCACGCGCGATCGAGAGATGACGAGGCGGAGCTCGAGGAGGAACGCCGGCTCTGCTACGTCGGCATGACGCGGGCACGCGAGCGACTGATCCTCACGAGCGCATCCCGACGGCGGGTCTTCGGCGAGTATCAGTCCACGTCGCCGTCGCGCTTTCTCGACGAGGTGCCGTCGGAGCTGATGGAGCCGGTGGCCGTGAGCGCGTCCTCGGTACTCGCGTACGCCGTCGTACGACATCCGCGCCAACCCGTACGGGCGAAGGCCCCCGCGCGTTCACGAGCCGTCGGCGCCCTACTCCTACGAGGACGAGGACCAGTCCGCGTCGGGCGATGTCCGCCCCGGCGCCCGCGTCCGCCACGCGCAGTTTGGTCTGGGGACCGTGATCAGCGTCGAGCCGCTCGACGGCGACGCCAAGATCGTCGTGCGGTTCGCGATCGGGCAGAAGACACTACGCGCAAAATACGCCCGTCTTCAGCCAGCCTGAGTCAGCGTCAGCCCTTCGCTATTTGAGCCAGAAGGTCACCGGCGCGGAGGCGTTGGCCTCTTCGCCGTTCTCGTCGACGCGCGCCACGCGCCACTGGTAGCGCACGCCGGGGCGCAGCAGCGCCCGCAGCGACTCTGGCGCTGTCTTGCTGGTGCCGCGCACTTCGAGGCTGGCGACGGGGCGCTCCGCGTCGTCCATGACGTGCAGCCGTACCACGGCGTCGGACGAAGCGCCCGACCAGCGGAATTCGATCGGCCAGTCGACGGCGTCCGCCGGCTGTTCGGCCCGGAGTGGCGCCGTCGCGGCTGCCTGGCGTGGGCCCGCACCGCATGCGGCGGTCGTGATGGCGAGCGCCGCCAGCGCTACGGCCGCGAGCCGCTTCACGCCGGGCCGATTGACGAGATGATCCAGCGGCCGGCGACATCCTTGCCGCTCTCGTCCTTGATCTTCGCGCGCTGCAGGACGGCCTTCAGGTTCTTCGTCACGCTCTGGCCATCAGGCTGCTTGACGTTTGCCGTCAGCAACACGTCCTTCGTGACCATCTCGCCGTCGTACTTCGTGGCGTCGACAGTCGCGCCGTTGGGCCGGGAAAGACTCAGCTCGGCGATGCCGCGCGCATCGCTCAACTGCTTCATCGCGTCGGACATGGCCTTGCGATGGGTGGCGGTGTCGGCCACCCACTTGTCCCACTCGCCCTTGAGCGGCTGGTCCTTGGCGGGAATCGGCTTGCCGGCGCCGTCGAGCGCCATGATGCGGTTGATGGCGGCCTGGTTGGCGCCCTGGAATTCCCGGCGCTTCGCCGTGAAGTCCGCGTCTTCGGCACGCTTGTCCTCGACAGCCTTCGCGTAGGTCTTGAGCGGCAACGGCACGGACCGCTCCGGGCTGACGCTGGTCACATCGAAGCTTTCGACGATGCCGTCGGTCCGCGGGTTGAAGGACGCCGCCGCGAAATTGCCCAGCGTGACGTCGTCTTTGAGACGAGCCGCGCGGAAGAAGTCGGCGAGAAGCTTCTTCTCGGAGGACCCGGAGCAACCGATGCCCAGCACCAGGGTCGCTGCAACAAGCGCGTACACCGTCGTACGACGATGCATATCTGCCTCCTCGCTCAGCTGACGTGAGCTAGTTCGCGGGCTCTGGTTCCGATCCTGTGTCTTTCGGCTCCGCCGGTTCGCCCGGATCCTCGATCGATCCCTGATCTTCGAGCCGCGCCACCGAGACCGTGCGGTCGCCTTCGTCCATGTCGATCAGCCTGACGCCCTGCGTCGCGCGGCCGATCTGCGAGATCCCGCTCGCCTGAGTCCGCAGGATCATGCCCTGCTCGGTGATGAACATCAACTCCTCGTTTTCGAGCACGCACGACACGCCGACGACTCTGCCGTTGCGGTCGCTCGTCTGGATGTTGATGATCCCGAAGCCGCCACGGCCCTGGACGCGATACTCGTCCACTTCCGTGCGCTTGCCGTAGCCGTTCTCGGTGACTGTCAGGATGGTGCCGCCCGGGCGCAGCACTTCCATGCCGACCACCTCGTCGCCGTCCCTGAGCGAGATCCCGCGGACGCCGAAGGCCGTCCTGCCCATCGCGCGGACGTCGTCTTCAGGGAAGCGGATGGCCATGCCGTCGCGCGTGCCGATGAAGATCTCGCTCTTGCCGTCGGACAGCTGCACGGACATGACGGCGTCGCCTTCGTCCACGCCGATGGCGATGATCCCACCCGCGCGCGGGTTGCTGAACGACACCAGCTCGGTTTTCTTGACGGTGCCCTTGCGCGTGCACAGCACGATGAAGCGGTCGGCGATGTCCAGGTCGCGGACGGTGACGAGCGCCGCGATCTTCTCGTCGGCCTGCATCGACACCAGATTGGCGATCGACTTGCCCTTGCCTGCTGCCGCGACGTCCGGAATCTCGTGGACCTTCAGCCAGTAGCACCGGCCCTTGTCAGAGAAGATGAGGATGTAGCTGTGCGTCGACGCGACGAACAGGTGGTTGACGAAGTCCTCTTCGCGCGTGCGCATGCCCATGCGGCCGCGCCCGCCGCGCCGCTGGCTGCGGTACTCGGTGATGGCGGTGCGCTTGATGTAGCCGGTCGCCGTGACGGTAATCGCGACGTCCTCGTCGGCGATCAGGTCCTCGACGCGGAACTCGCCCTCCGCCTCCACGATGATCGTGCGGCGCTCGTCGGCAAAGCGCTCGCGGATGGCCTTCAGCTCGTCCACCACCACCTGCATCAGGCGTGTGTCGCTGGCGAGAATGGCGCGCAGCTCCGCGATGAGCGTGGCGAGCTCGGCCAGCTCGTCGAGAATCTTCTGTCGCTCGAGGCCGGTCAGCCGCTGCAGCTGCATCTCCAGGATGGCCTGCGACTGGAGCAGCGACAGCCCGAACGAGGTCATCAGCCCGTCGCGCGCTTCGAGCGTGGTCTTCGACCCGCGGATCAGCGCGATGACCTGGTCGAGGTGATCGAGCGCGATGCGCAGGCCTTCGAGGATGTGGGCGCGGGCCTCCGCCCGCCGCAGCTCGAATTCGATCCGGCGGCGGACGACGTCGCGGCGGAAGGCGATGAACTCTTCGAGGAACTCGAGCAGGTTCAGGGTCTTGGGCCGGCCGGAGGCAATGGCCAGCATGTTGATCCCGAACGAGGACTGCAGCTGCGTGTGCCGATAGAGGTTGTTCAGCACAACCTCGGCGACCTCGCCGCGCTTCAGCTCGATGACGATCCGCATGCCGTCGCGGTCCGACTCGTCGCGCAGGTCCGAGATGCCTTCGATCACCTTGTCGCGGACCAGGTCGGCGATGTTCTCGATCAGCCGCTTCTTGTTCACCTGATACGGAATCTCGGTGACGACGATCGACTGCTTGTCGCTCTTCTTCGAGATCTCGACGTCGGTCTTCGATCGGATCGTGATCGAGCCGCGGCCCTCGCGGTACGCCTGGACGATCCCCGAACGGCCGACAATCGTCGCGCCGGTGGGGAAGTCGGGACCTGTCACGATTCGGAACAGCTGACGCAGGCGGTCTTCGCGCGTCGTGATCCGGTCGCCGTCCGCGAGTGCCTCGCCGGCCGCGACACGCGCGGCCTTCTGCTGCTCGGCAATCACGTAGATGACGCCGTCGATCACCTCGCCGAGGTTGTGCGGCGGGATGTTGGTCGCCATGCCGACGGCAATGCCCGACGAGCCGTTGATCAGCAGGTTCGGCACCGGCGCCGGCAGAACCGTCGGTTCTTCCGTGGTCTCGTCGTAGTTCGGGACGAAGTCGACGGTGTCCTTCTCGAGGTCGGCCATCAGGTCTTCGGCCAGGCCCTGGAGCCGCGCTTCGGTGTATCGCATCGCCGCCGGCGGATCGCCGTCGACGGACCCGAAGTTCCCCTGGCCGTCCACCAGGGGGTAGCGCATGTTGAACTCCTGCGACAGGCGCACGAGGGTGTCGTAGATCGACGCGTCGCCGTGCGGATGGAAGTTGCCCATCACCTCGCCGACGATCTTCGCGCACTTGCGATATGCGCGATTGCTCGCCAGGCCCATGAGTCGCATGCCGTACAACACGCGGCGGTGCGCAGGCTTGAGACCGTCTCGTACGTCGGGCAGCGCGCGCCCGATGATCACGCTCATGGCGTAATCCATGTACGAGCGCTTCATCTCGTCTTCGATGTTGACCGGGACTTTCGACGCGGCAAAATCCATAAATCTGACTACGGGCTCCGGGCTCCAGGAAACGGGCTACGGGCTACGGGCTACGGGCTACGAAACTACGGGCTCACGACGGCGTGAAGCGAGACAAGACCGGAGCCCGGAGTCCGGAGCCGACGCCTGCGCTAGACGTCAAGGTTCTTGACGTCGAGCGCGTTGTCTTCGATGAACTTCCGCCGTGGCTCGACCTGGTCGCCCATCAGCGTGGTGAACATGAGATCCGCCTCCGCGTGATCCTCGGCGCGGACCTGGAGGAGCGTTCGCTCCTCCGGCTTCATCGTGGTGTGCCAGAGCTGATCGGGGTTCATCTCGCCGAGGCCCTTGTAGCGGTTGATTGCCACGCCCTTCTTGCCGGCAGCGATGAAGTATTCGACCAGCGCGTCCACCGAGTGAAGTGTGACAGTCTCTTCACGACTCCGCGCCGGGCGCCGGGCGGCGGCGTCAGGCTGTTCGGCTGCCGTTGCGTCGGCGGCGCCCTCGTCCTGTTCCTCGTCGGCCGACGGCGTTGCGCCGGACGCAGCGGTCGGCGCGATCACGAACGGGCCCGTCAGGTAGGGCTGCACGTCGCGGAAGCTCGCGAGCAGCGTGCGGTATTCACCGCTGGTCAGGAAATCCGCGGTCAGCGTGTGGCGCCTGGGGTAGCCGTTGGCGCGATCCTCGATCTGCAGCTGGAACAGGTTGTGCTCTTCATCGGCCACGATGCCGACAGTGCGGCCGTCTTTCGCGAGTGTCGTCGCGAACGCATCGAGCGCCGCGCGATCGGCGAAGAGCGACTTGTCGCGCACTTCACGAGCCAGCAGCTTCTCGACGACGTCGCCGGGATTACCGCGGCGCTCGATGATCTGCATGTACTTCCTGAACCCGATCAGCTTGTGCAGCACGCGGACGAGCTCGTCGCTCGCCACGACGCTGCCGTTGACCGAGACCTGGCGCGCTTCAGAGGCGCGCCGGATGAGGAAGCTTTCGAGATCCTTGTCGTCGCGGATGTAGGTCTCGCCCTTGCCCCGCTTCGCGCGATAGAGCGGCGGCTGCGCGATGTAGACGTAGCCGTTGTCGATCAACTGCGGCATCTGACGGTAGAAGAACGTCAGCAGCAGCGTGCGGATGTGCGAGCCGTCCACGTCGGCGTCGGTCATGATGATGACGCGGTGGTAACGGAGCTTCTTGATGTCGAAGTCGTCCTGGCCGATGCCGCAGCCGAGCGCCGCGATCATCGTGCGGATCTCCTCGCTGCTGAGCATCTTGTCGAAGCGAGCCTTCTCGACGTTCAGAATCTTGCCCTTGATCGGCAGGATGGCCTGGAAGCGCCGATCGCGTCCCTGCTTCGCCGATCCGCCGGCGGACTCGCCTTCGACGATGTAGATCTCGCACAGGGCGGGATCGCGTTCCTGACAGTCGGCCAGCTTGCCGGGCAGTGACGAGCTGTCGAGCGCGCCCTTGCGGCGCACGAGATCGCGCGCTTTCCTGGCCGCTTCACGCGCGCGCGCCGCGTCCACCGCCTTGGCGATGACCCGCTTGGCGACGTTCGGGTTCTCTTCGAGGAACGCGCCGAAGCGATCGTTGACGATCGTCTCGACAATGCCCTTGACCTCGGTGTTTCCGAGCTTGGTCTTGGTCTGGCCTTCGAACTGCGGCTGCGGAATCTTGACGCTGATGATCGCGATCAGGCCTTCGCGGATGTCCTCGCCGCTGACGCTCTCCTTCAGGTCTTTCGCCAGGTTGTTCGCGGCCGCGTAGGCGTTGATGGTGCGTGTCAGCGCCGCGCGGAAGCCGGACAGGTGCGTGCCGCCTTCGTGCGTGTTGATGTTGTTCGCGAACGTGTACACGCCCTCGGCGTAGCCGTCGTTCCACTGCATCGCGATCTCGACGTCGATGCGGTCTTTCTCGCCACGCATGTAGATCGGCTGGTCGTTGACGACGGCCTTGTTCTTGTTCAGGTGCGTGACGAACTCGCGGATGCCGCCCTCGTAGTGAAACTTGTGGCTCTTGCCTTCCTCACGCTCGTCGTCGAGCGTGATGGTGACACCGCCGTTGAGGAAGGCGAGCTCGCGCAGCCGGTTGGCCAGCGTGTCGAAGCTGAACTCGATGGTCTCGAAGACCTGCGTATCGGGCTTGAACCGGACCTTGGTGCCGCGCCGCTTCGTGGTGCCGGCGACGACCAGATCGGTGTCCGGCTTGCCGCGCTCATAGCTCTGCTGGTAGACGTTTCCGTCGCGCCAGATTTCCAGGTCCAGCGTCTCCGACAGCGCGTTCACGACGGACACACCCACGCCGTGCAGGCCGCCGCTGACCTTGTAGGCGTCGTTTTCGAACTTGCCGCCAGCGTGGAGCACCGTGAGGACGACTTCCGCCGCGGACTTCCCGGTCTCGTGCATGTCCACGGGAATGCCGCGGCCGTTGTCCACGACCGTCACCGCGTTGTCGCTGTGGATGGTGACGTTCACCAGGTCGCAGAAGCCGGCGAGCGCTTCGTCGATCGAGTTGTCGACGACCTCATACACGAGGTGGTGCAGGCCCGCGGGTCCCGTCGATCCGATGTACATCGCCGGACGCTTGCGGACGGCCTCGAGGCCCTCGAGTACCTTGATCTTGTCTGCGCCGTACTCTTCGGCCGCGCCGTTCACCGGCGTCACGTTGCCGGCCTCGATCACGCCGTCGTCCTGTGGTTCCAGTTGATCCACCAATAGTCCCTTCGTATTCGTCACCGGACGGATCGGGCCCGGACGGCAGGCCTGTGGCGGCGCCGTCCGGGAGATCCCTGCGCTCGGGCTGACGTTACAGCCGCATCGGCATGATGACGTAGGTGTAGTCGTAGCCGTCTGCGGCCACCGGCCGCATCACCGCCTGACTGACCTCGTCTTTCAAGTCCAGTTCAACGGTATCCGTCTGCACGACGTTGAGAAAGTCGGTGACGTACCGTTCGTTGAAGCAGATCTGCAGGGCCGTGCCGCCGTAGTCCACTGCCAGTTCTTCGTGCGCATCGCCGAACTCGGGGCTGCTCGAGGAGATGTTCACCTTACCTGGCGAGATCTCGAACTTCACTGCCCGCGACCGATCGTTGGCCAGCAGCGCGACGCGCTTGACGGCGCTGGTGAGACGGTCGCGCTCGAACGAGATGGTCTTGTCGTTGCCCTTCGGGATCACCCGCTCGTACGCCGGGAACTGCCCCTCGTTGATCCGCGAGATCAGCAGGCGCGACCCGACGGTGAAGAACTGGTGGTTCTCGCCCAGCTCGTACAGCACGGGCTCGTCGCCTTCGACCAGCAGACGCGACAGCTCGGTCAGCGTCTTCTTCGGGATGATGGCGCGCTTCTCGACGCTGGCGGCCTCTTCGCGGGCGACGTTGACCAGGGCGAGCCGATGCCCGTCCGTCGCGACCATCGTCATCTGCGAGCCCTTGAGGACGACCAGGGCGCCGTTCAGGTAATACCGCGTGTCCTCCCCCGTGATCGCAAACTGCGTCTTCGCGATCATCTCTCGCAACGCCGCCCGTGCGATCGCGACACCGGTCCCGCGCGGCTCCGGGAGCGTCGGAAAATCCTCGCGCGGCAGAGTCGCCATGCGCGACTCGAACCGCTCGGCTGCCACCTTCACGTTGGTGCCGTCCTGCTCGATGCGGACGTCGGCATCGGGCAGCGCCTTGACGATCTCGAACAGCTTCTTCGCAGGCAGCGTCAGCGCGCCGCTTTTCGCGACGGACGCGTCGCACCGACTGCGGAGGCTGACCTCGAGGTCCGTCGCCAGCAGCTGCACGTGCTGACCGTCAGCCTCGAGCAGCACGTTGGCCAGGATTGGAATCGTGTTCTTCCGCTCGACGATGCCCTGAAAAAACTGGAGTTCGCGTAGGAGGTCGTTCTTGCGGACGACGAGTTCCATGTGGCGGTGACCTCGAGCTGGTTGGTGGCTGCTTCCGGAGGCTTGTACCAACACCAAACGGAGAGCATTAGAGGATCAAGAAATTATACTGATAATAAGGGCTGTCGAAAAGCACAAAATGAGCTCGTTAGTGCTTTTCTATCAATAACTTATCCTGTGCACAAGACTGTTAGCCTGGCGCCGCGCATGAAGTGTGCACGAATGTGGAAAACCCGGGGTCTCCCGGTTGTGCACATCACGTGCACAGCTCAGGTAGTGGGCGGCCTGTGGAAACCGCAGATTCTCACCGGAATGACTCGAGGAAGCTGTTGATGAGGCTGTTGAAGGCGCCGTCGCGTTTTCTGAGGTCTTCAATCTTGCGAATCGAATGAATGACAGTCGAGTGATGCTTGCCGCCGAAGCTGCGCCCTATTTCGGGGAGCGACGCGTGCGTCAGGTGCTTACACAGGTGCATCGCCACCTGGCGTGGGATCGTCACTGACTTGGCGTTGTTGCGCGACTTGAGGTCGGCCACCTTCACCTGGTAGTAGTCGGCCACGAACTTCTGGATGATCTCGATGGTGACGGCCTTCTCGTCGTGATCGAGGATGTTCTTCAGCACGCCCTGCGCCAGGCTCAACGTGATCGCCGAGTTGGTCAGCGAGGCATACGCGACCAGGCGCGTCAGCGACCCCTCCAGCTCACGGATGTTCGACTTGATCTTGCCGGCGATGTAGATGGCGACGTTGTCGGGCAGCGGCACGGCGTCCGCTTCGGCCTTTTTCTTGAGAATTGCGACTTTTGTCTCGAGATCCGGTGGCTGAATGTCGGCGATGAGCCCCCACTCGAAGCGCGATCGCAGGCGCTCCTCGAGCTGAGGAATCTCGTGCGGCGGGCAGTCGCTGCTGATCACGATCTGCTTCTGGGCGTCGTAGAGCGCGTTGAAGGTGTGGAAGAACTCGGTCTGCGTGCCTTCTTTCCCAGCGAGAAACTGGATGTCGTCCACGAGGAGCACGTCGACCGATCGGTAGCGCTCGCGGAAATCGAGGATGCGGTCGTACCGCACCGCGTTGATCATCTCGTTCATGAAACGCTCCGACGAGATGTAGGTGAGCTTGAACCCCCGGTTGTGTTCGAGGACGTAGCGCCCGACGGCGTGCATCAAGTGCGTCTTGCCGAGGCCGACCCCGCCGTAGACGTAGAGCGGGTTGTACGAGCGGGACGGCGCTTCCGCGACGGCTCGTGATGCGGCATGGGCAAACTGGTTCGACGAGCCCACGATGAAGGTCTCGAACGTGTACCTGGGGTTGAGGCCGGCCGGCGCGGTGATCGGCCCCGGCGCGGCGTCAGTCTCGAGGGGGCCCGGCACGTCCACTGTCGGCGGCGCGACAGGGTCTGGCGACGCCGGCAGCGGGTCGCTGGCAGACTGCCCGTCGGCGACGAACAGGATCGTCGTGTCCCTGCGGCCGAGCTCGCCGAGCGCTTCGTTGAGGACTGCCGAATAGTGCTTGGTCAGCCAGTCCCTGAACAGCACGTTCGGCACACGCACCTGGATGCTGTCGCCGCGATCGGCCAGGTAGGCCGTGGGCTTGAACCAGGTGTAGAAGCTGTGGCGGTTGATTTTGGTGTCGATGCGCGCGAGCACTTCTTCCCAGATGTTTGTCATCGAAGGCTCGCTCGCCGCTGAGGAAAACCGGACTTTCGCCCCTGATGCTGGCGGAATTTACAGGTTCCTTACCTTGTCGTCACTGCCGTCGGGCCTCAAATAAGGCCCTAAAGCCTTTCGCCATGGCGGAATACCAGTCCCGAGGCCTGTCGCCGGGCAGTGCCATCGCGTAAACGGGCGGTTTTCCACAATTTTTTCCACAGGTGTGGAAAACTTTGGGAGGAAACCCCAATGGATGGGCTCATCAGCGCGCCGCTTTTCGGTGCAGGCAGACCGGCGAATGTACCACAGCGGACCCACGACAGCCAGTGATTCCCCCCTGTTTTGCGCTCGCGGAATTGACACGATGAAGCCGGCTTCGCTACCATTTGTGGTTCGCCCGTCCGGCAGATGCCGGAACTGCCGGAGTTCGGCGCGCGGGCGCTCCAGGCGGTCTCGCCGAAGGATTTGCAGCGATGAAGCGTACGTATCAGCCCAATAACCGCCGGCGCCGGCGAACGCACGGATTTCTGGTGCGCATGCGGTCGAAGAATGGCCGCATCGTGCTCAAGCGCCGCCGCGCCAAGGGCCGCAAGCGCCTGACAGTCTCGTCGCCCAGGTAACCCGTACCCACCGGACCAAGCTGAGCAACGGCCGGGTCGGTGAGGCCCGCCATGGCAGACCAGCGGTTCCGGCCCCACGCACACATCAGGCGCCGGGTGGATTTCCAGGCGGCGTACGACACCGGCCGGAAGATGTCCGGCCGCCACCTGCTGGTGTTCTCGCTCGCTCGACCGGGTCAGGCCAGCCGGTTGGGTATTGCGGCGTCCCGCAAGGTCGGGGACGCCGTCGAGCGTAATCGGGCGAAGCGCCTGGTGCGGGAATTGTTCCGCCGGCACCCCGTGCCGCCGGGCTTCGATATCGTGGTCGTGCCGCGCCGGACCCTGCTAGATGCCAGCTTCAGCAGCCTCGAGGCCGAGTATGTCGCAACACTGGGACGACTCCGGCCCGCCGGCGGACGGGCGTGAGCCCGGACTCGCCGCGCGCGGCGCCCTTGGCCTGCTTCGTGTCTACAAACTCCTTTTTTCACCACTATTTGCAGGCTCGTGCCGGTTCGAGCCGTCCTGCTCGTCCTACATGGCGCAGGCCATCCGTGTGCACGGCGTAGTGCGCGGCGGGTGGCTCGGTCTGGTCCGGCTGTGCCGGTGTCAGCCGTTTGGCTCGTCCGGGTACGACCCGGTGCCCGATCGCCGTTCCTGATTCCTCCTCAATGGAAAAGCGTGTCCTCGTCGCCGTCCTGCTGTCGTTCCTCGTCCTGTGGGCGTATACAGCCATTGTTCCGCATCCGAAACCGCCGCTGAAGGCCGCCTCAGCTGCCGTTCAGGCAGCGGCGACCGACGCCGGCACGCTCGAGGACAGCAGCGCCAGCAGTGTCGCCGGTGCCGGATCGGTCCCGGCGCCAGTCGTGCCCGCCGTCGTCGCGACGGTCTCTGATTCGGCCGAGCATTCGGTCGTCGTCGACACAAAGCTGGTGCGCGCGGTGTTCAGCAATCGTGGCGGCGTCCTGACGAGCTGGACGCTGAAGAAGTACTCGGATGGCCAAGGCCACCCCGTGGACCTGGTGCCGGAGAGCCTGCCGCCGTCCGAGGCGCGGCCGTTCTCCGTGCGGCTTGCCGACCCCGCGCGGACGGCGCTGGCCAACTCGGCGCTGTTCCACGTCAGCACGCCGGACACCCTGGACGCGACAGCCGCGCCCGCGACGATCGTGTTCGACTACGAGGACGAGTCCGGGTTTCGTGCGCACAAGCAGTTCCGCGTCGATCCCGACTCGTACGTCGTGACGTTCTCGATCGCCGTCAAGGACAAGAGCGCGGACCTCAATCCTGTCGTGCAGTGGGGGCCTGGTCTCGGCGATTCGCAGTTCGTCGTCGGCAAGACTCAGCGCTTCGGCACCTACGTCCAGCACTCCCAGGCCATCGTCTACTCGGAGGGCTCGTGCTGGCCGTGGGAGACGCGCTGCTCGCAACGGCTGCCGGCGCCCAAGGTGCTGCAGCACCCGACGTGGCAGGGCGACTACCCGTTTGCCGGCATCGACGATCACTACTTCCTGGCGAGCCTGGTGCAGCCGGGGCAGGCGCGCGTCACGTTCCGCCCGAGCAAGGTCGCGCTGCCGGGACAGACCGACCTGCGCGAGCTGATGTCGTTCGACGCGTTGTTTGCGACGCCGCCCACCGAGAAGCGGGTGTTTGTCGGCCCCAAGGACTTCGACGTCCTGGCCTCCGTCGATCGCGATCTCGTCCGCACGATCTACTACGGCACGTTCGCGTTCCTGGCGGTGCCGCTGCTGCACGCGCTGAAGTGGATCAACGCGTTTGTCGGCAACTACGGCTGGTCGATCATCATCCTGACCTTCATCATCAACGCGCTCATGTTCCCGCTGCGGCACAAGAGCGTGGCGTCGATGCGGAAGATGCAGGCGATCCAGCCGCAGGTGAAAGCGATCAACGATCGCTACGCGAACCTGAAGCTGACGGACCCGGATCAGCAGAACAAGAACAAAGAGCTGATGGCGCTCTACCGTGAGAAGGGCGTCAACCCGACCGGCGGCTGCGCGCCGATGCTGCTCACCCTGCCGATTCTCTTTGCGTTCTACTCGATGCTGTCGGTGTCGATCGAGTTGCGCGGACAGCCCTTCGCGCTGTGGATTCACGACCTCTCGCAGCACGACCCGTACTACATCACGCCGGTCCTGATGGGCCTGTCGATGCTGTGGCAGCAGCGGCTGACGCCGACGCCCGATCCCGCCCAGGCGCGGGTGATGATGATCACGCCCATCATGTTCCTGGTATTTTTCCTCTGGGCGCCGAGCGGGCTTGTGCTTTACTGGTTGGTCAGCAACATGCTGGGCATCGCCCAGCAGTACGCGACCGGCCGCATCATCGGCATGCCGATGCAGAAGGGACCGGGCCCCGCAGCGGAGCGGAGGCTGAAGCAGGCCGGCACCGGACAGACAGACCGCGCGCGCGGCAGCCAGCGATAAAACGGATCATGACGACCGACATCTCAGAGCAGATCGCCACGTTCGTGACAGAAGTGCTGACGGCCATGGGCGCGACGCCACAGGTGCAAGCCGCCGCCAACCCTGATGGCGCGATCAGGATCGACATCGAGGGCGAGGGCGCCGAAGTGCTCCTGTTCCAGCGCGGCGACGCCCTGCGCGCGCTCCAGACCATCGTCAACACCGCGTTTCGCCGTCAGCTCGGCGAGGACCGCCGGGTCGTCGTCGACTGTCAGGGGTTTCGCCGCGACAAGGACGCCGAGCTTCGGCAGATGGCGCTTTTCCTGGGCGAGAAGGCGCTTCGTTCCGGCACACCGCAGGAGATGGGGCCGCTCAACTCATACGAGCGGCGGATCGTTCACATGGCGGTTGCGGAGCTGGCCGGCGTGACGTCAGAGAGCATCGGCGATGCGGCGGTCAAGACTGTCATTATCAGCTCCAAATAGCCGTTAAATACCTGACAATAAACGACTTACTGCGATCTGTACCACATCGGTCCCAGCCTCGTTCGGGCTGCCGATTTTCTGCCTTTCCCGCCACGCCGACACTGACATAAGCTCGGGGGGATGGCCAGGCCGGCGCGGTCCGCACCGAAGTCCTTCCTCGACAGGCTCACGCGCCGGATTCGTCGCGCTGGCGCGGCTGTGGATACGCCGACCGCCACGGCGCTCGACCAGTACCTCCAGCTGCTGGCGCTGTGGAACGCGAAAATCAATCTCACTGCCTTTGCCCTGCAGGACCCGACCGACGAGGCTGTCGATCGGCTCGTCGTCGAGCCTGTTGTCGCGGCGCGGCTGCTTCCCGGCGGCCCGATCCGGGTGATCGACATCGGCTCCGGGAGCGGCTCACCTGCTCTGCCCATGGCGGTCGCGTCGAAGAGCGTGTCGCTGACGATGGTGGAGTCGAAGACGAGGAAGGCAGTGTTTCTGTCCGAGGCAGTTCGGCATCTTCAGCTGAATGCCACCGTACAGACTGCGCGATTCGAACAGCTGCTCTCGACGCCGGAGATGCACGAGGCCTTCGACGTGCTGTCAATCCGTGCCGTGCGGGTTGAAGTGAAAACCCTGCTGACCCTCCAGGCGTTTGTCCGTCCAGGCGGCCTGTTGTTCTGGTTTCGCGGTCCCAGCGGGCCGGACGTGCCGCCGGAGCCTATTTTTCCGCTGGTCTGGACGTCGACGACGCCGTTGGTGGAGAACCTGAGGAGCCGGCTGGTGATTTTGACGAAGGCGATGGGGAGGCGGTAGCGCTGCGGGCAGGGCAGGCCCAGGAGGCCAATGGCCGAGAGGGCCAAGGAAGGTGAGGGCCAGGGCAAGGGAGCGGCAGGCACGCAGGCAGTAACGGGCAACGGCACGGAAGGGCCGGGGCACGGCAGGGCACGGCGGGCGAGGGCCAAGGCGGGGCTCGGGTCTGAGCCGGCAAGATGGGCCCAGGCCGTGGTCGCCGACGAAGATCCCTAAAAGTCGCCTTTTTGCAGGGGATTCCGATTCCGATCAATGGCCAATCTCAAGATTGGCCCTACCGGGGTCGCACCGGTAGAGGCCGGACTCCGTAGACGATCTCGGTAGGGCCAATCTTCAGAATCGGCCATGTCCAGGCCGGCGACTCGGACTTCACCCCACTCGTGTGCCGCAAGTGTTTCACGTGAAACACCGCGCCTCGTCAACCGGCGTCTCGGGCTTCTCGACTCCCACTGCTCCATTTCTCATTCCCTGGCTTTTGCCAGTCCTTTCCCTGAGGCGGGCGCCCAAGAGAGGGGAGAAGGGCGAGCGTTTTTGTCTCGGGCCCACCTCATTGCCAGCCTAGCCCTGCCGAGCCGCCGGCCTCACCTTTTCTCGGACCTTGCTGGCCTCGCCTGCCTGCTCCTGCGTTGCCGTTGCCTATGCTGCTACCTTGCGCTGCCGGCGCCCCGGCCCTGCCCTCTTCCTCTGCCTCCTCGGCCTCCTTGGCTTGCTCGGCTCCCGCGGCCTCTTCGGCGCGCTTCGCCTTGCCCCGTAATCCCTTGCCACGCCCGCCGCGTGGACCTATGATTTTCAAGTCGTTCGGCGGCCGCGTTAGGTCATTTAACCAATAATCGTCCTCGACTCTTTCGTCGCGGTCCTGACCGCCAACCGGCGCTACTCTCAATTCCCCGAATGTCGCGGACTGTCGCAATCACAAATCAGAAGGGCGGTGTCGGCAAGACGACCACCGCCATCAACCTCGCCGCGTCGCTGGCGCTGGCGGACCAGCGCGTCCTGCTCGTCGACCTCGACCCGCAGGGCAACATGACCAGCGGCGTCGGGCTTCGCGGACAGCGCGGCGCCGGCGGCACGATCTACGACGCGCTTGTCGGGACCGAGCCCGCCGATGCCATGGACTTCGTGCTGCAGACTGGCGTCGACAACCTTTCCGCCATCACCGCCGACGGCAGTCTCACCGGCGCCGAGATCGAGCTGGTGCCGCTGCCGGAGCGCGAACATCGCCTCCGGCGTTTTCTGGCCCCGCTCAAAGACCACTACGACCGCATCTTCATCGACTGCCCGCCCTCGCTCGGACTGCTGACGCTCAACGGTCTGGTCGCTGCCGACGCGGTCCTGATTCCGCTCCACTGCGAGTACTTCGCGCTCGAGGGACTCGCGGCGCTGGTCGCGACGCTGCGCCGCGTCCGGGCCTCGCTCAACCCGTCGCTCGACATCGATGGCGTGCTGCTCACGATGCACGACGAGAGAACGAACCTGGGCCAGCAGGTCGCCCGCGAGGTGCGCGAGTTCTTCAAGGAGAAGGTCTATCAGACGGTGATCCCGCGCAACGTCCGCCTCGGCGAGGCGCCCAGCCACGGCAAACCGGCGATTCTCTACGACGCGAACTCGCGCGGCGCCGAGGCCTACCTGACGCTCGCGAAAGAAGTGATCGCCCGATCGACCTAGACTGGTCGCAAGGAACTGTCCGCATGGAGAAACGTCCCGCTCTCGGCAAGGGCCTGAGCGCCCTCATTCCAGATCTGCCGCCTTCGCCGGCGCCGGCATCGGCGCCTGTCGATCTCGCGATCGACGAGCTCGCGCCGAACGACTACCAGCCGCGCGCGCACTTCGACGATGCCCGCCTCGACGAACTGGCGGCGTCGATTCGCGCCAACGGCATCATCCAGCCAATCGTCGTCTCACGATCGCCGAACGGCTTCCGCATCATCGCCGGCGAGCGGCGCTGGCGCGCGGCGAAGATGGCCGGCCTGGCGCGCGTGCCGATCGTGGTGAAGGAATCTGGCGCGGACGCACCGCAGTCGCTGCTCCAGCTCGCGCTCATCGAGAACATCCAGCGCGAGGATCTGAACCCGATCGACGAGGCGAGAGCGTACCGGCGGCTGGCCGACGAATTTCGCCAGACGCAGGACACCATAGCCACCAGCGTCGGCAAGGATCGCGCGACAGTCGCCAACACCTTGCGGCTGCTGAAGCTGCCCGACGAGATTCAGCACGATCTGATAGGTGGTGCGATCACGACCGGTCACGCGCGCGCGCTGCTCGCGCTGGCAACAGAGGCGTCGCAGCTGGCACTCGCACGTGAAGTGAAAACGCGCGGCCTCTCCGTTCGCGAGACCGAGGCGCTCGTCAAGGCTCGTCTCGCCGGCGAGAGTGAAACCCCCGGCGGATCGAAGGCGGCTACTGCGCCGGCACCTCCCGACGTTCACACTCGCGCCGCCGAGGAGAAGCTTCGTCTCCACCTCGGGACGCGAGTCCGCATCGTCCGCAAGGGGCAGGCCGGGCGGATCGAGATCGAGTTCACGAGCGAGAACGAGCTGATTCGGCTCTACGACGTGCTCGTCGGGGAATGACAATGGCGACTACGGCGAGGCGACTGACTGAACTGGTGAAATGCGCCGGCTGCGCCAGCAAGCTGGCCGCGGGCGAGCTGGCGCAGGCGCTTCACGATCTTCCGCCGCAGACCGATCCCGCGGTGCTCGTCGACTACCGCACGTCCGACGATGCCGGCGTCTACCGCTGGCCTGGCGGCCCGGCACTCGTGCAGACAGTGGACTTCTTCACGCCGATCGTCGACGACCCCTTCACGTACGGCCAGATCGCGGCCGCCAACGCGATCAGCGATGTGTATGCGATGGGCGGCGAGCCACTCACCGCGCTTGCCATCGCCGCGTTCCCCGACGACACGCTCGACCAGCACACCATCCGGCAGATCTTTCTCGGCGGCCTCGACAAGCTTCGAGAGGCCGGCATCTCGCTGCTCGGCGGCCACACGGTGCGCGACCCTGAAGTGAAGTTCGGCTACGCCGTGACGGGCCGGGTCGATCCCGATCGCATCTGGACGAATACCGGCGCGCGCGCGGGAGACTGCCTCATTTTTACCAAGGCGCTGGGCACCGGGATTGCGGGCACCGCGATCAAGCGGAAGGCGGCGCCCGAGGCGCTGGTCGCCGCCGCGGTCCGATCGATGATCACGCTGAACCGGGTGGCTGCGGGCGTTCTGCGGAACCACGGCGCCGCCGTGCACGGATGTACCTGACGTCACCGGCTTCGGCCTGATCGGCCACGCCAGCGAGATGGCCAACGGCAGCGGCGTGACCCTGGTGTTTGACACGGCATCCGTGCCGATTTTGCCGGGCGCGCTTGCGGTGGCCGACGAAAACCAGTCGCGCGGCCTCGCGACCAATCGCCAGCAGTTCGCGCCGATGACCGACGACGGGGGGATCACCGGCGCGGCGCTCGACGTCTTGTTCGACCCGCAGACGTCGGGCGGTTTGCTGGTCGCGCTCGACCCGGCGACAGCGCCGGCCATCCTGGCGGCGCTGCAGGCCGCCGATGTCCCGGCCGTGGCCGTCGGCCACGTGACTGCCCGCGGCATCCACGCCGTCAGGCTGACCTGACGACAGTTATCCTCTCGCGGTTCGGGATGTCCCGAGCCGCTGCCTGATCCAGACGGCCAGGCCTTCGACGCCAACCTCGCCCGCCGTCATGGCGCTCAGCACCTGATCTGCGTCGCGGTCGCTGGCCATCAGCGACGCGCCGTTGGCGAGAAGGAAGCATTCGGCTGCCACCCAGGCGGTCTCCCGCGCGCGCTCGAAAAAGGCACCCCCGGAAAGCAGCCCCTGCGCGAGGACGGCGGCCTTCGCTTCAAGCGACGGGTAGACGTCCTCGCCCTCGAATGCGGCCGCTGGCCGCGACGCGCAGTATTCGAGCGACCGCAGATCGCGGACACCGGCTTCATGCAGATGGCCGACGAGGCTCTGGTGGAGGCTCAGAATCTGTTCGACGGAGAGGTAGCGGATCATCGGTCGACCGGCTTCAGCAGGGCCACGCGCCGATCGAGCACTTCCCCGACGAGCGCCCTGAACGCGCTGGTCACCTGTCCATCCTCGACTCGCGCGACGCCAAGTCGAATGGTCAGCGCGCCGCTCATCGGGTGCATCGACAGCTCCACCTCCTGACCCTTCCGGAGTCCGAACGCCTGAACCACGTCAGCGGGTAAGGTGACGGCCAACGAACTGCCGGTCTGGACAAGCGAGCGCTTCATGGAAGTATAAAATACTGACTGTTAGTATGTTGTCAATATAGATCCATGACATTTCGGTCTGGGCGTTGGGCTGCGTGCTATAAACGTCTGGTTTGCCCGCCCGGCTGGCTGGCGACGAGGGGTTCATCGCGTGCCAGATCTCTGGTCGATTCTTTGGTCCGTTCTCTGGGTCGTCTTCTTCGTGGTCGCCGTGACAGTGATCCTTGGCCAGTGGTTTTTCAAGCCGCTGACCCGGGTCATGACGGAGCGTGCCCACGCGGTGCACTCCGCCCGTGCCCTGGCGGAGCAGGCCGCGGCCAAGGCTAAGGCGGCCACCGAGGAGTTCGAGTCGAAGATGCGCGCGGCCCGCCATGAAGTGGCGCTGCAGGTCGAAGAAGCCCGCAAGGTCGCCGAAGCCGCCCGGACCTCGCTGCTCAGCACCGCGCGCGAGCAGGCCGATGCTCAGATGACGGAGGCGGCGGCGCGTTTGGCGGCCGATGTCGAGGCGGCGCGGGCGCGCATCGACGCCGAGGCCGGTCAGCTCGCAGGGTTGATCACCGAGCGCGTGCTCGGAAGGCGCGCGTCATGATCGTCAGGATTTCCACACTCGCCCTTCAGACCCGGACCCGCGTCGCGCGCGCGCTGCCGCTGGTGGCCGTGGCGCTGATCGCCCTGTTGACGATCGCCGCCCCTCGCGTCGCCTCAGCGCAGGAGCCCGCTCACGCCCCCGCGTCCGTCGAGGCTCCGGCAGACGCGCACGCCGACGCTGCCGCCCACGGCGAAGAAGCCCACGAACCGGGTTGGGGCCCGACCATCGCCAAGGCGTTCAACTTCGCCGTCCTGGTCGGCGTTCTGGTCTACTTCCTCCGCACGCCCCTCGCCACGCACCTCCTGACTCGCGGCACCCAGGTCCGCGCGGACCTCGAGGCGGCAGGCCGCCTGAAGGACTCGGCGGCAGCGCAGATCAGCGAAATCGACGCGCGCCTCAAGTCGCTGCCAGGAGAGCTCGCCGCGCTGAGGGCGCTCGGCTCCGCGGAAATCAAAGCCGAGGAAGAGCGAATCCGCGAGGTCGCCGCGACTGAACGCGAGCGCCTCCTGTCGCAGGCCGCCCACGCCATCGAGCAGCACCTGCGGGTGGCGCGACGGGAACTGGTGGAGCACGCCGCCGACCTGGCCGTCCGCACCGCCGATCAGCGGCTCCGCCAGCAGATCACCGACGATGACCGGTCGCGTCTGTTCGACCGCTACCTGACCGAGGTGGGGCCCCATGAGTGACCGCGCCGACGCGTCGCGTTACGCGCGCGAGTTGTTCGACATCACGTGGCGGCACAACGAAGCCGACACGGTGGCCGACGAGCTCGACGCGATCGGCGGCCTCGCCAGCGATCACGCGCACGACGTCCGTCCGCTGTTCCATCCGTTGATCCCGCGGGCGCGCAAGGTCGAGACCGTGCGCATGCTGTCGTCGAGTCTCGGGCTCAGCCGTCCGACGACGGTCCTGCTGACGGCGCTGGCGCATGCCTCGCGCCTCTATCTCATCGCGGACATCGCGCGCTACTTCCGCGATCGACTGAACCACAAAAAGGGTGTCGTGCAGGCCACCGTCACGACGGCCGTGGCGCTGTCGCCGGAGAAGGCGCGGGCGCTGGCCGGACGGCTCCAGGCCGTGGTCGGACGCCAGGTTCTGCTCACCACCATCGTTGACCCCTCGATCATCGGCGGGGTCGTGACGCAAATTGACAGCACGGTGTACGACGGCAGCGTGACGCGGCAGCTCGCCCGCATGCGCGCCAAACTCGTGGAGAACGTGTAGCACATGACGATCAAGGCCGACGACATCACCAGGATCATCCGCGAACAACTGGGCGCCTTCGCGCTCGACGTCGACGTCGCCGAAGTGGGCGCCGTCGTGTCTGTCGGCGACGGCATCGCGCGCGTCCAGGGCGTGGACAAGACGATGGCCGGGGAGATGCTCGAGTTTCCGAACGGGCTGTTCGGCATCGCGCTGAACCTCGAAGAAGAGAGCGTCGGCGCCGTGCTGCTCGGCGAGTCCGATCGGCTGAAGGAAGGCGACCAGGTCAAGCGCACCGGCCGCATCATCTCGGTGCCGGTCGGCGACGCGATGCTCGGCCGGGTGGTCAACGCCCTCGGCCAGCCGGTGGACGGCAAGGGGCCGATTGCCCACACGCACTTCGCGCCGATCGAGCGCCTCGCACCCGGCGTCACGGATCGGCAGCCGGTCAAGGAACCGCTGCAGACCGGGCTCAAGGCGATCGACGCGATGATCCCGATTGGCCGCGGCCAGCGCGAGCTGATCATCGGCGACCGCCAGACCGGCAAGACGGCGGTGCTGATCGACGCGATCATCAACCAGAAGGGCAAGGACGTCATCTGCATCTACAACGCGATCGGCCAGAAGCAGTCGACGATCGCGCAGGTGGTGCGGACGCTCGAAGAGTACGGCGCGATGGAATACACCGTCGTCGTCGCCGCGTCGGCGTCGGAGCCGGCGCCGCTGCTCTACATCAGCCCGTATTCGGCGTGCGCCATCGGCGAGTTCTTCCGCGACAGCGGCCGGCACGCGCTGGTGGCCTACGACGACCTGTCGAAGCACGCGCAGGCCTATCGTGAAATCTCGCTGCTGCTGCGGCGGCCGCCGGGCCGCGAGGCGTACCCCGGCGACGTCTTCTACCTGCACTCCCGCCTGCTGGAGCGCGCGGCGAAGTTGAAGAAGGAACTGGGCGGCGGTTCGCTGACGGCGCTGCCGGTCATCGAGACGCAGGCCGGCGACCTGTCGGCGTACATCCCGACCAACGTCATCTCGATCACCGACGGCCAGCTGTTCCTCGAGTCCGACCTGTTCAACCAGGGCGTGCGTCCGGCCATCAACGTCGGCAACTCGGTGTCGCGCGTCGGCGGCTCGGCGCAGATCAAGGCGATGCGCCAGGTGGCCGGCACGCTGCGTCTCGACCTCGCCCAGTATCGCGAGCTGGCCGCCTTCTCGCAGTTCGGCAGCGACCTCGACAAGGCGACGCAGGCGCAGATCAACCGCGGCCAGCGCCTCGTCGAGATCCTCAAGCAGCCGCAGTATCAGCCGCTCGCCGTTGAGCAGCAGGTGCTGCTGATCTTCGCCGCGATCAACGGCTACTTCGACGGCGTGCCCGTCGCCGACATCCGCGGCCTGGAAATCGAGCTCTACCGCTTCGTCGACAACCGCCACCCGTCGATCAGCCGGGAGATCGTCGAGAAGAAGACCATCGACGACGACCTGAAGGCGAAGCTGCACAGCCTGCTGAAGGAATTTGCCAAGGACGTGATCGAGGTCAGGGCAGGGTCATAGGCCACTAAATGCCCTCACTGATTGATATTCGTCGCCGAATCCGCGCGGTCAAGTCGACGCAGCAGATCACCAAGGCCATGAAGATGGTCGCGGCGTCGCGCATGCGCCGCGCGCACGATCGGATCGTGCACGCGCGTCCGTTCGCGGCCGGCATGCTGCGCGTCCTGCGCAGCCTGGCGTCACGCGTCGATCCGTCCGCGCACCCGTTGCTGACGCGCAAGGATCCGCTGAAGTCTGGCGCCCGCGTGCTCCTCATCGTCGTGTCGGGCGACAAGGGGCTGGCCGGCAGCTTCAACTCCAACATCGTCAAGGCGGCGGCGATGTTCGTGGCCGAGCGGCCCGGCAGCCAGGTCTCGATGACGCTGGTCGGCCGCAAGGCGCGCGACTTCTTCAAGCGGCGCGGCATTCCGATCCGGGGCGAGTACGTCGGCGTGTTCGCCAAGCTCAGCGCCCGCGACGCGCGTGAGATTGCCGAGACGGCGATCGAGGCGTTCACGAGCGACCAGGTGGACGCGGTCTTCCTCGTCTACAACGAGTTCAAGTCGGTGATGCTGCAGAAGACCACCGTCGAGCAGCTGCTGCCGATCGCCGCCGAGCCGTTTGAAGGCGCCGCGCTGTCAGGTACGGGCGCGCCGCCCGCGCCAGGCGCCGGCTACAACGAAGACAGAAATCAGGACGGCCACATCGACGCGGGCTCGAAGATCGACTATCTCTACGAGCCCGATCCCGCGACGATTCTGGCGCAGCTGCTGCCGCGCTACGTCGAGAGCCAGATCTTCCACGCCCTGCTCGAGTCCAACGCCGCGTTCTACGCAGCGCAGATGACGGCGATGGAAGCGGCGACGAAGAACTCGGCGGAGATGATCGAGTCGCTGACGCTGTATATGAACAAGGTCCGCCAGGCCGCCATCACCCGCGAGATCATCGAAGTGGTCTCCGGCGCCCAGGCGTTGTAAGGAGCATCATGGCAGAGCAGGCACAACACACCGGCCGCGTCGTCCAGATCATCGGGCCGGTCGTCGACATCGAGTTCGCCGACGGGCACCTTCCCGACATCTTCAACGCCGTGCGCGTGGTGTCGGCAGCCGGCGCCGCCGAGCCGATCGACGTCGTCGTCGAAGTCGAGCAGCACCTCGGGGAGGGACGCGTCCGCGCGATCGCGATGAAGCCGACCGACGGCATGCAGCGCGGCATGGCAGCGATCGACGTCGGGTCCCCGATCTGCGTGCCGGTCGGCCCTGCCACGCTCGGCCGTGTGCTCAACGTGCTCGGCGAGCCCGTCGACTTTCCGGATCGTCCGGTGAAGAGCCAGGAAACCTGGCCGATTCACCGCCCGGCGCCGAACTTCGAGAGCCAGTCCACCGAGCTCGAGATGTTCGAAACCGGCATCAAGGTCGTCGACCTGCTCGAGCCGTACGTGAAGGGCGGCAAGATCGGCCTGTTCGGCGGCGCGGGCGTCGGCAAGACCGTCATCATCCAGGAGCTGATTCACAACATCGCGCTCAAGCACGGTGGCGTGTCGGTGTTCGCCGGCGTCGGCGAGCGCACCCGCGAGGGCAACGACCTGTGGCTCGAGTTCCAGGAGAGCGGCGTCATCAACATCAACGAGCCTGAGAAGTCACGCGCCGCGCTCGTCTACGGGCAGATGACGGAACCGCCGGGCGCGCGCATGCGCGTGGCGCTGACGGGCCTGACAGTCGCCGAGTACCTCCGCGACGCCGAGAACAAGGACGTCCTGCTGTTCGTCGACAACATCTTCCGGTTCACGCAGGCGGGCTCCGAAGTGTCGGCACTGCTCGGCCGCATGCCGTCGGCCGTCGGCTACCAGCCGACGCTGCTGACGGAGATGGGCCAGCTGCAGGAACGCATCACGTCGACCAAATCCGGCTCCATCACCTCGGTGCAGGCGATCTACGTGCCCGCCGACGACTACACGGACCCGGCGCCGGCGACGACCTTCGCGCACCTCGACGCGACCACCAACCTGTCGCGCGCGATCGCCGAGCTTGGCATTTACCCGGCCGTGGATCCGCTCGCCTCCAGCTCGCGCATTCTCGACCCGCGCGTGATCGGCGACGAGCACTACACCGTCGCGCGGCGCGTCAAGCAGGTGCTGCAGCGCTACAAGGACCTGCAGGACATCATCGCGATTCTCGGCATCGACGAGCTGTCGGAAGACGACAAGCTGTCTGTCAGCCGGGCGCGGAAGGTGCAGCGGTTCATGTCGCAGCCCTTCTTCGTCGCCGAGCAGTTCACCGGCATCCCCGGCAAGTACGTGCAGATTGCCGACACCATTCGCGGCTTCAAGGAGATCGTCGACGGCCAGCACGACGCGCTGCCGGAGCAGGCGTTCTACATGGTCGGCACGATCGAGGAAGCCGTCGAGAAGGCGAAGTTGCAGGCATGATCCCGAAGGCGCTGGCGCTGGATCTCGTGACGCCCGACAAGTTGATCGTCCACGACGACGTGGACGAAGTGCAGCTGCCGGGCTGGGACGGCATGCTGGGCATCCTGCCCGGGCATACGCCGCTGCTCGCGCTGTTGAAGCCGGGCGAGCTCACGTACCGCAAGGGCCAGGAGCGGGCCACGCTGGTCATTCATTTCGGCATGGCCGAAGTGCTTCCCGATCGCGTGACAGTGCTGGTGGACCTCGCCGAGGCGCCCGCGGCCATCGACGTGGCCAAGCAGGAAGAAATCAAGAAAGAAGCCGAGCAGGCCATGAAGCAGCCCCAGACTGCCGATGAGGCCGAGCGGGCGCGCGTGGCGATGCTCACCGCGCTCGTCAAGCTGCGGGCGGCCGAGCGGGTGCGCACCAGGCGCGGCGTCTAGCCGCCCTCCGGGGATGTTTCGCAACCTTCGGAATCTGCTGAAATACCGCGGGCTCGTCCAGAGCCTGGTCGTCCGCGACCTGAAGGCCCGCTACCGTGGCTCGGTCCTCGGCTTCTTCTGGTCCTTCGTCAATCCGCTGCTGCTGCTCCTCATCTACACCTTCGTCTTCACCGTCGTCCTGCCGGGCACGCACCCGAAGGAGATCGAGCCGTACGCGCTGTTCATGTTCTGCGGCATCCTGCCGTGGACGTGGTTCTCCTCGTCGCTGCTCGAATCGGCCAACGTGCTGATCGCCGGCGGAAACCTGATCAAGAAAGTGCTCTTCCCGGCGGAGGTGCTGCCCATCGTCACCGTGCTGGCGAACATGGTGCACTTCCTGCTCGGCCTGCCGATCCTGGTCGCGTTCCTCATCTACTACCGCCAGCCGTTGAACGCCACCGATCTGCTCTGGTTTCCGGTGGTCGTGTTCACCCAGCTGCTCCTCACCATCGGCCTGGCGCTCATCGTCTCGTCCCTGACGGTGCACTTCCGGGACCTCAAGGACCTGGTCGCCAACCTGCTGACGTTCTGGTTCTTCGCGACGCCGATCATCTACCCGATGACGATGGCGCCCGGGATTGGCAAGACGCTGCTCAACCTGAACCCGTTCACGCACCTCGCCATCTCGTACCAGGAGATCCTGTTCTACGACGGGCCCTACGGGCACTGGCGGTGGCTCCTCGCGCTGCTGGCGGGTTCGATCGTGCTGTTTCTGGCCGGCTACTTTCTCTTCGACCGTCTGCGCGATTCCTTTGCGGAGGAAGTGTGAGCACGCCTGCGATCGACGCGCGCGACGTCACCAAGGTCTACCGGCGCCACACGCACAAGAAACAGTTCGCGACGCTGAAGAGCGCGCTGGTGTCGCGCAGCCTGATCCGCGACCTCAAGCCGGACGAGACATTCGCCGCGCTGCGCGGCGTGTCGTTTTCGGTGCCCAAGGGCTGCACCTACGGCATCGTGGGCCGCAACGGCTCCGGCAAGAGCACGATGCTCAAGTGCGTGGCCGGCATCACGCGGCCGACCAGCGGATCGGTGACGGTGGACGGCCGCATTTCAGCCCTCATCGAGCTCGGCGCCGGGTTCCATCCCGAGATCTCCGGGCGCGAGAACGTCTTCATCAACGGCATCATGCTGGGGCTGACGAAGCGGGAGATCGCACGCCGGTTCGACGAGATCGTGGAGTTCGCCGAGCTCGAGGAGTTCATCGACGCCCCGGTGAAGACCTACTCGTCGGGGATGTACATGCGGCTTGGGTTCGCCGTGGCCATTCACGTCGATCCGGACGTCCTGCTCATCGACGAAGTGCTGGCAGTCGGCGACGAGGGGTTCACGCACAAGTGCCTCGACAAGTTCGGTGAGTTCCGGCGCCGCGGCAAGACGATTCTCCTCGTCACCCACGCGCTCGGGCTGGTCGAGCGCTTCTGCGACGAGGCACTCTGGATTGACGAAGGTGTCGCGCGCGGCGAGGGCGATCCACGCCGGGTGGTCGGCGCGTACATCACCGACGTCGAGAAGGCCGAGGAGGTCGCGCTGGCGGCAGGCGATGCACGCATGCAGCAGCAGGCCGCGGCCGGCGAGTTGACGCCGGCGCCGCAGGTGGCCGAGCCCGTCGCCGCAGCCGAATCGCCTGACGACATGTTCCGCGCCTCTGAAGGGCGCTGGGGCTCGCGCGAGATCGAGATCACCGGCGTCACCCTGCTCGATCGCGACGGCCAGCCCTCGCACATGTTTCAGTCGGGCGACCCGATGACGGTGCAGCTTGCGCTCTCGGCATCCAAGCCGATGGAGGATTTCGCATTCGGCATCGGGTTCTTCAACGCCGAGGGCGTCTGCTGCTACGGCACCAACACCTGGGTCGAGGAGCTCGCCGGACGCCGCTTCGAAGGTCAGGGCGAGGTGCGCTTCGTCATCGACGGCCTGGATCTGACAGAGGGCACGTACAAGATCGACGTTGCCGTCCACTCGCGCGACGGCTATCCGTACGACTATCACCGGCTGCTGCACACGTTCCGCGTGAAGTCGCGCATCAAGGACGTCGGCATTTACCGGCCCCGGCATCGCTGGGAGTTCTCTCCGTCGGTCCAGATCGGCCCGACGTTGTCGCGATGACAGACCGCAAGGCCTGGACGCCGACCGACGTCGTGGACGTCAGCGGGCCGCCGGCACTGCTGCGCAATTACCTCGAGCAGCGGGATGTCCGCGGCTATCTCCGGCGCGCCGCCACGACCACGCCGATCGCCGTGGCCTACGACGTCGGCTGCGGGTTCGGAAGGCTGACGCCGGTGCTGCGTGAGGAGGCGGCGACCGTGATGGGGTTCGAGCGCGAGGCCTCTCTGCTGGCCACCGCGCGCGAGTTGCTGCCGTCGATCGACTTCACGCAGGTGCAGTCGCTCGAGTCGCTGCCTGTTCCGGATCGCAGCGCGCAGTTCGTCCTCACGTTCACGGTGCTTCAGCACATGCCGGACCCGCGCACCGAGGCGGTGATTCGCGAGATCAGCCGGGTGCTCGCGCCTGGCGGTCACGTCCTTGCTGTCGAAGAGACCGACCCGTCGCTCGAGGCCGGCGATATCGAGCGTGCCGAGCTTGGTTACACGCGAGGCCGACCCACCGGGTGGTATGCGGCGCGGTTCGCGCCGCTCGAGCTCCTGCATGTGAGCCCGCGGGTGATCGAGCCCGGGTATCCCCGCGCCGACGTCGGGACGTACATGTTGTTCGGGTCCCGCTGATGCCCGTGGTCACGCTCGACGACGCTGCGCGCCGCGTCGCCGACTGGCGGCGCGAGGGCAAGCGCGTCGTCTTCACCAATGGCGTGTACGACATCCTCCACCCCGGTCACGTCCGCTATCTGGAACATGCCCGCGCCGAAGGCGACGTCCTCGTCGTCGGGGTCAACTCCGATCGATCGGTCCGGGCCAACAAGGGGCCAGCGCGTCCCATCAACCCCGATCAGGAACGCGCGGAGCTCATCGCGGCGCTGTCTGCCGTGGACCTGGCGGTGGTGTTCGACGAAGACACGCCGCACGACATCATCAGCCGCCTGCTGCCGGATGTGCTCGTCAAGGGCGCCGACTGGGCTGCCGACCAGATCGTCGGCCGCGACGTCGTCGAGGCACACGGAGGGCGTGTGGTCAGGGCACAGGTCGAAGAGGGCTACTCCACGACGGCGATCGTGGAGCGGATCCGCGCGCTCGGGACCTCCTGAGCCGTCCGCCTGCCCGCCCAATGAGGCTCGGCGGACGACCGTACACAGATCCCGGCCGATCTGACCAGCCTCCGCCAAGGCTTCGGCGGTCCGCCGGAGCTTCAGCGAAGGCGGAAGATCGGCCCTACAGTCGCATGGACCATTCGCCGGTCGCTGTTCGCCTGTGGCGGTGACCTGCCGGGGCTCCTGCTACACTGGTAGATCCGCCAGCACGCCGTTTCGATTCTGATGCCGTCGTCCACGTCCCTGTCGCTTCGTGCGCTAATCCGGTCCGCGTCGGGCCGTGCGGGCCTCGGCCACGACCGCGGTCTGGTCTCCGGTCTCACTCCGAGCGCGCAGGCGTTGTTTGTCGCGGCGCGCGCGCAGGCTGCGCCCGACCGCCTCGTCCTGCACGTGGTCGCGACCGACGCCGAAGCGGAGGCGGGCTGCTCGGACACGCGCTTCTTCCTTGCCGCGCTCGAAGGCCTCGACGACAACGCCATCGCCAGTGCGGTCCTGCCGCTCCCGTCGCACGAAGTCGATCCGTACCGGGGCCTGTCGCCTCACCTCCAGGTGGCGTCGGCACGTGCCCGGGCGCTGACGGCGGTCGCCACCGGCACCGCCCGGGTGATCGTGGCGTCCGCCGCGGCGCTGCTGCCGCGCGTCGTGCCTCCGGAGCGCATGGCGTCAGCGACGATTTCGCTCGCGCCGGGGGTTGAAATCGAGCCCCTGCTGCTCGCCGAGCATCTGCTCGAGGCCGGGTACACGCGCGAGGATCCCGTGGACGAGCACGGCGAGTTCTGCGTGCGTGGCGGCATCGTCGACCTCTTCCCGCCCGGCGAGGCCGATCCCATTCGCGTCGAGTTCATCGGCGACAGCGTGGAATCGCTGCGCCGCTACGATCCGTCGACGCAGCGCTCGATTGTCACCATCGACCAGGCGCAGATCGTGCCGATTCGCGAGCGCCTGGGCGACGCCGAGCGGCCCGCCTCGCCCGAGGTGTCGCTCGAAGCCACCGCGCTGGACTACTTCGGCTTCCACCGCCCGGCGGTGTTCGTCATCTCCGAGCCCGACGAGGCGCGGACGGCGGCGGAGAAGTTCACCGAGCAGATCGAATCGAGCTATCAGGCGGTCACGGCTGTCGCACGCGGGCCGCGGGCAGCCGCGCCGCTCGCCGTTGCGCCCCCTGCACAACTCTTCGTCACCTGGGACGCCGTCGCTGCCCGCCTCGCCCACGCCGTGCGGCTCGAGCGGCTGGCTGTCGACGATGTGACAGAGACCGGAACGGGTGGCGCCTCGCATCACGTGCGATGCCAGCCGGTGCCCGAGTTCAACGGGCGCATCCAGGACTTCATCGCCGAGATCAACCGCGGGAAAGAGCAGGGCGAGCAGTCGGTGTTCATCGCCACGACTCCGGGCCGCGCCGAGCGGATGCTGGAGCTGGCACGCGACTACCAGGTGATTGCCGCGTCCGCCGAGCGTGCCGAGGACGCGCACCTGGCTACGCTCATCGTCGGTACCGGCCACCTGGGTCGCGGGTTCCGTCTTCCAGACGCCGGCCTTGCGCTCTACGCCGAGGCAGACGTCTTCGAGGAGGATCGCCGCGCGCCCGAGCAACGACGGCAGACCGCGAACCGCGCGTTCCTGTCGGATCTCCGCGACCTGAAGGTCGGCGACCACGTCGTGCACGTGGACCACGGCATCGGGACGTTTGTCGGGCTCAAGCAGCTGGCCGTGGCACCCGGCGAGCCGCCGCAGGACTTCATGGAGCTGCGTTACGCCGGCGAGGACAAGCTCTTCGTGCCGGTCGAGCGGCTCGACCTCGTCCAGAAATATACCGGCACCGCTCGCCCTCCGGTGGACCGTCTTGGCGGCACGACCTGGGAGAAGGCCAAGACGCGCGTGAAGAAGGCCATGCGCGACATGGCCGAGGAGCTGCTGAAGCTCTATGCGGCGCGGAAGGCAGTTCCGGGCTACGCGTTTTCGGCGGATACCCACTGGCAGGAAGAGTTCGAGGACGCCTTCCCGTACATGCTGACGCCGGACCAGACGTCGGCGATTGTCGACATCAAGTCCGACATGGAGGCGCCGATCCCGATGGACCGGCTGCTCTGCGGCGATGTCGGGTACGGCAAGACCGAAGTCGCGATGCGCGCCGCGTTCAAGGCGGTGATGGACGGCAAACAGGTGGCGGTGCTCGCGCCGACAACGGTCCTCGCGTTCCAGCACCTGAAGACGCTCCGCGAGCGCTTCGGCGGATTCCCTGTGCGCGTCGACATGGTGAGCCGCTTCCGCTCGAAGGCCGAGCAGAAGGTCACCATCGACGACCTCGCGGCCGGGAAGGTGGACGTCATCGTCGGGACGCACCGGCTGCTCTCGAAGGACGTGGTGTTCCGCGACCTGGGCCTGCTCGTCGTGGACGAAGAACAGCGCTTCGGCGTCGCCCACAAGGAGAAGATCAAGCAGCTGCGCAAGCGCGTCGACGTGCTCACGATGACGGCGACGCCCATTCCACGGACGCTGAACATGTCGCTCGTCGGCATCCGCGACATGTCGGTGATCGAAACGCCGCCGAAAGACCGGCTGTCGATCCAGACCCACGTCGTCAAATTCGACTCGGAGGTGATCCGGCGGGCGCTGGCCCATGAGCTCGAGCGCGGCGGGCAGGTCTACGTGGTGCACAACCGCGTCGAGTCGATCCACTCGATCGCCAGCCTCATCGCCAGGCTGCTGCCCGAGGCGAAGATGGCGATCGGCCACGGCCAGATGAACGAAGACCAGCTCGAAAAGACGATGCTGGACTTCATGGCCCACAAGTTCGACGTGCTGGTCGCGACGACGATCATCGAGAACGGCCTCGACATCCCCAACGCGAACACGATCATCATCAACCGCGCCGACCGCTACGGCCTGGCGCAGCTGTACCAGCTTCGCGGCCGCGTCGGCCGCTCCGACAGGCCGGCCTACGCCTACCTGTTGATTCCGCCGGAAGACAACCTGTCGCCGGTGGCCAAGAAACGGCTCGCGGCCATCAAGGAGTTCAGCGACCTGGGCAGCGGGTTCCGTGTCGCCGCTCTCGACCTCGAGATTCGCGGCGCCGGCAGTCTCCTCGGCGGCGAGCAGAGCGGGCACCTTGAATCGGTCGGCTTCGAGATGTACATGAAGCTGCTCGAGGAGACGATTCGCGAGCTCAAGGGCGAGGACATCGAAGACGACGCGCGGGCCACGGTGAACCTGCGGGTGGATCTCAAGATCGAGGAGAGCTACATCCCCGACATGAACCAGCGGCTGATGGTCTATCGCCGCATCGCGTCGGCGCGCAGCGAGGACGAGCTCGAACGCACGGTCTCCGAGGTACGGGATCGGTACGGACCTCTGCCAGTGTCCGTGCTCAACCTGGCCGACTACGGCCGCATCCGCGTGGCTGCCGACAGGCTCGGCGTGGAGACCGTCGATCGCGAAGGTGACCGCGTCGTCTTCCGGTTCCGCACGCAGACCCCGCTCGATCCAGCACGTCTGATCCAGGTGGTCGGGCGCCGTGCCGACCTGACCCTGGTGCCCCCGGCCGGGCTCCGGCTCGATCTCGGTGCCACCTCCGGCAAGTCAGCCGCGCCCCGACGGAGCGCCGTCCCGCCTGCTCCCGAGGCGTCACGCCCCTCGGGCAATCCCTCCTGGCCGAACCTGGGACGCCGCCCGCTGACATCGAGCGAAATGGGGAAGCATGGCAGGCAGCCGGGACCCGGATCCTGGTGGACGGCACGCGCCACTGCCGGCGAAGTGACTGCAGGATTCACGAAAGCGGAGATTCTGCGGACGACCGGGGAAGACCCGCGGGGCCCCACAGGCGTCTTTACTCGAGTGGGCGCGCTATTGAGCGAGCTGCTGGGATCGGTGTAAGATCTTCATTTGCAAAGAATTGAAGGTTTTTTCAATGCGTAAGTATGCTCGTCGGGCTGCCGTCGTTGCCGCACTGCTGATGGTTGCGGGCGTGGTGCGGCTGTCGGCGGAAATCATCGAGCAGGTTCTGGTGAAGGTGAACGGCGAGATCCTCACCAAGACCGACCTCGAACAGCGCCAGGTCATGGCGCTGCGTGCCAAGGGCATCCAGCCTGCCGACGATGCGGCGTTGAAGAAGGCCGTCGAAAGCATCACGCCGGAGATCGTCTCCGACGCGGTCGACGAGATGCTCCTGATTCAGCGTGGCCGCGAGCTTGGCTACAAGTTGAGCGACGAGGAATACGATCGCGTCGTCGGCAACATCCGCAAGGAGAACAAGCTCGATACCGACGAGGCGTTCCAGGCCGCGCTGAAACAGGAAGGGATGTCGCCTGCCGAGCTGCGCAAGTCGCTCGAGAAGCAGATGCTCATCGCCCGCGTGACCCAGAACGAAGTGATGGGGAAGGTCGCTGTCACCGAAGAGGAGGCGCGCAAGTATCACGCCGACCATCTGAAGGATTTCACAGTGCCCGGCACCGTCACGCTGCGCGAGATTCTGGTGCGCGTGCCGACCGACGGCAAGGGCGTGAACGTCGCCGCCGACGAGCAGGCGAAGGCAAAGGTCGACGCTGCCCGCAAGCGCGTCCTCGGTGGAGAGGCCTTCGAGCAGGTGGCAGCCGAGACGTCTGATTCGCCGTCGCGCGCCAACGGCGGCCTGATCGGACCGCTCAACATCAGCGAGCTCACGCCCGCGTTCAGGACCCTGATCGACACGATGAAGGTCGGCGACGTCAGCGATGTCCTGCGCGGCCAGGGCGGCTACCAGGTGATCAAGCTGGACGCGCGGACTGCCGATGAAGTGCAGACCGCTGAGAAGGCGCACGACAAGATCGCGGACGCCATCTACGATCAGAAGCGCCAGACCGAGCTGCGCCGCTACCTCCTGAAGCTGCGCGCGCAGGCCATCATCGAGTGGAAGAACCCCGAGATCAAGAAGGCCTGGGAGACGTTTGTCGCGTCCGAGCCGGCGCCGCCGCCGGACGCGATGGCCCCGCCGACCGGCGCACCCGCGTCGAACGACAAGTCGGACAAGGCAGCGCCGCCCAAGCCGGCGAAGCCGACCAAGCCGACACCGTGACACGAAGCCGGTCCCGCGCCAGGGGCGCACGCCAGCGGAAACGATGAGCGAGCCTTTACCCCCAACGCCGGCATCGGCACACTCCCCGGATCCCGCGCGGTGGTACGCCGTCTGGACCAGGAGCCGGCACGAGCAAGTCGTCCGCACACAGCTCGACGACAGGGGCATCGCCGCGTTCCTGCCGACGATCTCGCGGTGGAGCCGGTGGAAGGATCGCAAGAAGCAGATCGAGGTGCCGCTGTTTCCGGGCTACGTGTTCGCACGATTCCCGGCGGGGGAACGGCTGGCCGTCCTGAAGTGCAGCGGCGTCGCGTCCATCGTGTCGTTCAACGGAGAGCCTGCCGCGGTGCCCGATCATGAGATCGAGAGCATCAGGACCGTGCTGGCCAGCACGCTGCCGTACGATCCGTGCCCGACGATCAAGACAGGCGCGCTCGTCGAGGTCTCTCACGGCCCGCTCAAGGGTGTGATCGGTCGATTGACGCGGAAGGGCTCGCAGGCAAGGCTGGTCCTTTCGGTGGACTTGATCGGGCAGGCTGTCAGCGTGCAGGTGGACGCGGCGGACGTCAAAGCGAGGTAGCCAGGCGTGAAAATCCGTGACATCGAGTTGCCGTCGCCGTTTGCCGTCGCGCCCATGGCGGGCATGACGGACACGGCGTTCCGGCGGCTGGTCAAACGGCATGGCGGATGCGGCCTGGTGGTCACCGAGATGGTGAGCGCCGAGGGCCTGGTGCGCGGCATCGATCGCACGCTCGAGTACGCCGAATACACGGAAGAAGAGCGCCCGATCTCCATTCAGATTTTCGGCGGCGACCCCGACAAGATGGCGGCGGCGGCCCAGGTCGTGGAAGGCCTCGGCGCCGACGTCGTGGACGTGAACATGGGCTGCCCGGTGCCCAAGATCGCGAAGCACAACGCGGGCTGCAGCCTGATGCGCGAGCCGGCGCACGCCGCGTCGGTCATTGCCGCCATGACGCGCGCCGTGAAGATCCCCGTGACGGTCAAGATGCGCGCGGGATGGAACGACAACGAGAAGAACGCTCCCGTGCTGGCGAAGATGGTGGAGCAGGCAGGCGCCGCGGCGATTGCCGTTCACGGCCGCACGGCCGCGCAGTCGGTACTCGGGCAGCAGCGACTGGTCGTTCATCTCCGGCGTCGCCGAGTCCGTCGGCATCCCGGTCTTCGGCAGCGGCGACATCGTCGAGGCGGAAGACGCGATCGCGAGGCTGGCGTCGACGGCGGTCAGCGGCGTGCTCGTCGGACGCGGCGTGCTCAGAAACCCGTGGATTCTGGCGCAGGCCGCCGACTTGATGGCCGGACGCCCGGCTCGCACGGTGAGCCCGGACGAACGCGGCCGCTTTCTCCTCGAGTACATCGACCTCCTGCTGCACGACGACGCCCAGGAAGCTGCCGGTTTCCGGCACGTCGCGTCCAGCCAGCCCGGAAGCAACCCGTCTCAGGCCGACCGCATCGCGCGCGGCCGCGATCGCTGGGTGATCAACAAGGTGCGGGCGCTGGGATCGTGGTACACGAAGGGCTTCGACAACGGCTCGCACCTGCGAACCGCCATCAATCACTGCGACTCGATTGCCGCGCTGCGCGACCTCATCTTCGCGTTCTTCATCGAGCCGGGAGAACGGGAACGGCTGGTGAACGACCAGGCCGCTGGCGTGACGACGGCCTGACGATCAGCGGCGACCGGTCAGGCGGCTGCCGAGCAGCGGCGGACGCGTCAGGAAATACTCGAACGGCCCGACGAGAATCAGCGTGAGCAGCGTGGCCGGGCGACGGTCCGGAAGCGCGTCGCCGGACAACAGCAGGGCCGAGGTCGCGACGATGCCGCTGCCGAAGCCAATCACTCCAAGCACCAGCAGCAGATCCTTCGGGGCGAGCACGCCGAGTGGCAATGCGGCGGCGAGCAGCACCAGCGCCAGCAGCTCCAGCCACGGCGCGGCGATCAGCGTGACCACGTACGCCGGGTAGTCGACGAGCCCCAGCCGTCCAAGCCGATAGTTGAAGGCCATCGCGCGATGGGCCCAGACGACGGACCACGGCACAAATCCGCGGCGAACGCCGATCGCACCCGGCGACGCGACCCGGACGGCCCCGACCGGAGTGCCGAGGTGGAGCAGGCGGTATCGATCGCGATTGCCGCCGAAATGCCGGTGCACGCGGAAGGTCATGTCGGCGTGAATGGCCGCCGGTGCCTGCGAAAAGCCGCCGACTTCCACGATGACATCGCGCCGCCAGATGCGGAACCCCTGATAACCGCCAGGCGGCAGGTCGAGGCGCCGGCGGGCGATGGTCAGCAGCCGCATCCGCGCGGCAGCGAGGCACGTGAGCGCGTCCCCGATTCCGAACGACGCCGGCCGACCGGCGCCCGCGTCGACAGCCGGCCGCAGGCTGGTCGAGATCCCGACGACGTGGGCGGGGTCCTCTATCGCCGCCTGCATCGCTTCGAGCAGACCGTCGCGGTCGTAATCGGTGTCTGGCTCGGCGACGCACACGTATCGATAACGCGCGAGGTTGACGCCGCAGTTGAGCGCGTCCCCGTCGGGGCCGCCCGGAGTCTCCGCGACCAGCAGCCGCGGCTGTGAGCCGCTTCGGTAGATGACGCCGGGATTTGCTGTGCGCAGCGTGCGTCGGAAGAACAGCTCGCAGGGGTTGAGGTCGAACTCCCGGCGGAGCACGTCGAGCGCGGCTCGACTGCCGTTGGTGATGACGATCAGCTCGGCCTCGGGATAGCGGATGGCCAGCAGCCGGTGCACGGACGCCACTGGATCGACGGTGTTCTCTGACAGCGTGACAATCAAGCTGACGGGGATGGTGAAGCGGGACGTGGCCAGCACACGATCGTCAGCCGGGCGGTAGCGAAGCCGGCGGCGCTTGTTCACGGTGTGGACGGTCTGGAACAGAAGCCAGGGCGCGCCGACGCCGTAGCCGATCAGCAACACCAGCGTACCGAATAGCGCAGCCCAGGCCAGCGCCGGCAGGGCGATCACAGCCGGACCTCCGTTGGCTCGAGCCCGAGGGTGGTCAGCAATCGGCGAACCCGCTGCTGTGCGTCTGCATCGACGCGCTCGAGCAGCGCATCGGTCATTCGTGTGCCGCCCGCAGCCGCGATCTTCCGGAGCATCTCGAGCTTCGCCGGGCTCGGGCGCGACGTCGCCGCTTCCAGGACGATCAGGCTGTCCAGCACCCCGATGTTCTGCAGGACCTCGGCCGCTCCGTTTCTGGCAAATGCGTCTTCGTGATCCAGATACGGGACCAGTGCCGTCCAGATTTCTTCGCCCATCGCCTGGAGTGACTCGCGCGCCGCCAGCCTGACCCACCATTCGGCATCTGCCAGCAGCGGCGTGATCTCTTCAGCGGCATCAGGGCCTGCCGCGTCGGCCAGGGCCCTCACCGCGTGCGCGCGCACGTACCAGACGGCGTCGGCCATCAACGCCCGCGCGGCAGGAATCGCCGGTGACGGCGCCATTCGCGCCAGGCTCGTAATCGCGGCCTTGCGGACAAGCGGCGCCGTGTCCATGGTGAGCGCGACGAGATCGCCCTCGATGCCGGGCGCCGCGTGCCGGGAGATGAGCGTCGCGCCCCAATAGCGAATGGTGGTGTCGGGATGGTGGAGCAACGGGCGCAGCAGGTCTGCCATCGGCAGCGGGATCTGGTCGATGTAGGTCGCGACGCGTGAGGCCGCGTACTTCGACGCCTTCAACCCGTCGATCAGGGCTGCTGCCGCATCGAGCTGGGGAATCCGCCCGAGCGCCGCGAGACTCGCGCCGACGATCTCCTGATCGCCGTCGTCCAGTGTGCGCCGCAGCAGGGCGACAAGAGGCCCGGGCGTGGATGCGGACGCGAGCAGGTGCATCGCCGCGATGCGACGCCAGTTCTGCGACGGCGGCGCTGACGCGACGACGAGACGTTCGAGGTGGCTGCGCCCGATTCTTGCGACGGCGGCGTTGGCCAGGCCGGGAGTCGCCTGCGCGGTGCCATCGGCCGTCAGCGACAGCACGACGTCGACGCTGGAGGCGGCGAGCAGAGCCTGAAGGTCGCCGGGGGCGGGATCGGCGGTGCCGGCCGCTGAAAGCGCCGCCAGTGCCGACCGCGCCTCGCGCAGCGCGTCTGCCCGGCGGGCGCTACGGACGGCAGTGACGAAGAAATGGAGACTCGCGCCGATCCAGGTCGCCAGGATGGCGAGGAACAGGGGCCAGAGCAGGAGCGTGAAGATCTGGGGAGGCGCGATCACAGCTCGATCCGGATCTCGGCCGGCCGGGCGTGCAGCGATAGTGGGTCAGCGGACCAATTGCCCCGAAACCCTGTAGTTGTGAGCCACGACGATGGCCGTCGCGCTGTTGACCACGATCATCGACATGATGGCGGCGGTGCGATTGCCGCGCTTCCACATCCGCTCGGCCATCCAGATGGTGCTGGCGGCGACGCCGGCCTTCACCGCGACCATCGCGCCGGGGTGGCCGGACGCTGTCTGCAGCAGCGGATTCGCTTCGTGCGCGCCGTGCGAGATCGCCTGGAACGTCGAGTGCGCGTCCATCGCCTGGAGCGCCCCCTGCATCACGTAGAGCGCGGGGAGTGACGCCGGACGCCCTGACGTCGTCGGGTACGGCCGGGTGAATGTCGGGGTCGCTGCCGGCGTAGCGGCTGCCGCGGCGACTGTCACCGCCGGGATCGGCACGAGAGGGGCCGTTGAAAACAACACGGTGCTCGACAGCGTGTTTGCCGCGATCAAATCCTGCGCGGCGGCCGGGCCCTGCGCGGCAAGCAGCATCAGCAACGCGCCGGCAAGAACACTGGGAAGCGAGCGGACCATAACGAGCACCTCTCCGGAAGTCGCGACGCACTCGGAGGCCACAGGAAGGGCCGGAGCGCGCGCGAGCGACGCCGGACGAGAGCGCAAGGCAGGTGCCCGCGCGCGAGTTTCAACAAATGTGTTACCGGACAGCGAGTTAGCTGAATTCGGATCGGAGAGTCGCGGGCGGGGCGATCACAAATCTGTCAGGTCGGATCTCAATCCTGTGCCGGCGCCGACGTTCTGACGACAGCCGGCCGGCGAATCGGATCAGGCCCGTGCGCGCTGTTGCTCGCCCGATCGCAGGCCGAGCAACCGCCGGAGGCGGCTGACGAGCGAGGTGCCGCCGGCGCCGGGGTTGTCCGCCTCCACGAGCAGTTCGAGGCACGCCGCAACCGTCGGGACACCGCCGATGCCAAGCTTGCGGGCGCTGGCCGGCACGGCTCCCTGCTCCCCACGCCAGATGAGAATCGCGCGCGCCCTGGAGTCGATCGCGATGTCGAGGCAGTTCTCCGGACGATCGTCGACGACGACGTCCAGGTTCAGCGAGGCCGCAATCTTTCCGCGTGACGTGGAAACCACGAAGACAGACGGGAGGTCGAAGCCCTTCCTGCGCAGCCAGCGCTGGCTTTGCAGCTGCACGATGTCGCCGGCACTCGATGGCCGGCTCGTGAGAAAGATCACTTCCCACCGCCGGGCTCGCGCGGTCTCGCCGAGCTGCTTGACGATGCCGGGCTCAGGCTCGTCGAGCGTCTCCCAGAAGTTCTCGATGCGTTTGACCTCGCTCCACAGCTGCCGCTCCTGCCTCGACGTCAATGACAGCGAGGACGGCGACACCTCTCCCGGCTCGCGCTCGGCGTCGTCGGCGGCGGGTGACGTGTCGACGACAGGTGGACCGCTCCGGATCTCGACTGAAGGAAAGAGCTTGCGGGCTTCGCGCACGAGTGCGCCGTTGAGATCGGCCAGGACGCCGTCGAGATCGAAGCCCAGGCGCAGAGACATGGAATCAGTTCCATCCTACGCCATCCGCAGAGCCGCTGCGCGCTTCCTGACCGGCCTCCAAAAGACCCGTGTGCCGCGGCCGCCACGCGCGACGATCAGTCTCCCGGACGCAGCGGCGCCGTCCTCGCTCCCAGGCGATACATGGCGACGAGCGCCACGGTCCCGCCGATCAACACGTACGACTGCAACAGGTTGGCGGGCGGTGTGTCGAACGCCAGCAGTGGTTCCCAGAGGGTGCCGGTCAGGAGGATCGCGCCTGCAAAGGTGAGGAGCGTGCCCGTCTCGGCAGTGCGGTGCTCGAGCGCCATGCCCGCAGCGACCGCGACGACGGGCAGCAGCACGGCGTAGTTGTGATCCCACGCCAGCGGCGCCGCCATCGTGACGCTCAACCCCATGATGCCGAAGTCCAGTGTCCCTCTCGAGAAGCGGAGACGCGGCGGCAGTGCCAGCGCCGCCAGCAGGAACATCAGCGAGGTCACGAGCGTGCCCACCAGCACCGTCGCGTGCACCGCATAATGACCAACGGTCTGGTGCCTGAGTTCGACCGGCAATACGAGACGATTCAGCAGGCCGTTCACGGACTGGTTGGCGTAGAACCCGGAACCCCGCTGCCCCACGTCCGAGAGCACCGACCAGGTACCTGCAGGTTCTCCGAGAGTCCAAACACCCAGACCGCCGCCGCTACGCCAATCGCGATCGTCATGCCGATGCCGGCGGCAAACCGCCATTCACGACGAATCAGCCCCCAGAGCAGGAAGAGCGCAAAGTGCGGCTTGATCAGGCACGCGATGCCGACGGCGACTCCGGCAGCCGCCGGGCGCCTGCACGACCACAGGACCAGCGCCGCGGCGAGCCCGAGGTTCACCAGCGTCTGCGCCTGGCCCAGCAGGTAGTTCATCTGAAGCGGAAAGTTGAGCGCCGCGATTCCCGACACCACGAACATCGCGAGGAGGAAGGTGCGATCTGCGCGCGCGACGCCGGCGCCTCTCCAGGCCGACACCAGCCACAACGTGCACGCTGTGAACAGCAGCGTCGCGACCAGTCCGACGCGATTCAGCGCGCGGGCCAGTCCCGCGTCACCAGAGACGATCGGCCGGATCGACAGCGGCAGAAGCAGCGAGCTCAGCGGATACAGAAACGGCAACCGCTGATGCTCCGAGAAGTACACGGTCTCGTAGATGGGATGGCCGGCATCCCAGGCCGCCAGCGCGCGCTCCATTGGCGCCCACGAGTCTGTGTAGGCCTCGTGCGTGACGGCCATGCGGAGGTACTGGAGGGAGTTGGAGAAGCCAGCGTGTCGAAGCGCGAGGTTGGCGACGAGCAGACTTCCCAGCAGCAACGCCAGGCCGATGACCGGTCGCGGCACGAACCTGAGCCTACGCGAGAAGCCGCGAATAGGCGAACCGGCGAATGGGGAAGGACGAAAGGCCGTCGAGTGTATCTGCGCCGCCACACGCGTGACGGGGCTGACGCCACTAATCTGTTTTGATGGCTTGACTTGCGCGTGGGGGGTTTCTACCCTGAACGTGCAGCGTACTATCGTCGCGCCAGTGTCCGGCCGCATCGGCTCACCGGCGCGCGGATGGCAGGAGAGACTCCCGTGAAGTGGCAACTGAATCCCCAGGTGATCTCCCGCCGCCTCGGCCCGTCGTCTGTGCTCGTCAACCTCGACTCGAACGAGATCTACGAGTTGAACTCCACCGGCGCCCGGGTGGTGGATCTGCTGGTCGCCGGCCTGGACGACGTCGCGGTGCCGGATCAGCTGATGTCGGAGTTCGACGAAGCCGCAGGAACTGTCCAGTCCGAGGTCAGGCGGCTGTTGAAGGACTTACAAGCCGCCGGGCTGATCCTGCCTCTTCATGCCTGACCAGAGCGGTCTCCTCGAGGCGTCGGCCGCCGCGGCGGACACCGCCGTGTGGTCGCTCGTCCTGAGCCGTGCCGCGGCGCCGTTGCCGCGCTGGTCCGGCGGCAGGCGCTACACGTCAGCCTCACAGACGCTCGAGATCGCCGGCGTCGACGGCGTGGCGTCCTCGCCACTGGTCGCCGAACACGGCGGTCACCTGGTCTGTTTCGACGGCGAGTTGCACAACGCGCAGGAGCTTCGCCGCGAGTTGGGTGGCGCCGACGGCATGAGCCCCGCCGACCTCGTCGCGCTCGCGTGGCAGCGCTGGGACGCGGACGCCATCAAGCGGATTCAGGGGCAGTTTGCGCTGGCTGTCTGGACCCGCGCCGCCGAGCGGCTGGTGCTGGCGCGCGATCCCGCAGGCGTGTACCCGCTGTTTTTCAGCGAGGCCAACGGCCGTGTGGCGTGCGCGGTCGAGGCGGCGACGCTGCTCGCGCTGCCGTGGGTATCCGCATCGATCAACCGCGCCGCCCTCGCCGACCACCTGTCGCATCGATGGTTGTCGTGGCACGAGACGCACTACACCGACCTCTGCCGTGTGCCGGCGGGCTTCACGGTGACCTGGGAGCGTGGCAGCCGGGCATTTAACCGCTTCTGGTATCCGGTGGACCCGGACGGCTCTGTCGACTGGCTGCGTGACGACGAGGTCGATCAGTTCCACGAGCACTTCGATCGCGCGATCGCGCGCTGTCTGGAGCAGGGGAGGACGGCGGTCTTTCTCAGTGGCGGGTTTGATTCTGTCAGCGTGGCCGTCTCGGCCGCCGATCTGACAGCGCGCCTGGGCCAGTCGCCGCCGCTTGCGGCGTCGCTCGACTTTCCCGACGCGGCCTGCAACGAAGTGCCGATTCAAACCAGCGTCGCCAGGCAGCTCGGCCTCGAGCAGACGCTGCTGTCCTTCGACGACGCCGTTTCGCCTGTGGGCGGACTCATCCAGGGCGGGATCGACCTCAACCGTAACCTGACGATGCCGACGGGCAACGTCTGGCGCCCGGCCTACCGGGCGCTGGGCGACGCCGCGCGCCGGCGAGGCTGCCAGGTGACGATCACCGGCGAGGGCGGCGACGAGTGGCTGACCGTCGGTCCGGAGTACATGGCGGACCTCTGGTCCCGGCTGGACGTCAATTATTTGACGGCCACTTTGCGCACTGTGCTGCGTTCCTACGAGTTCAGCAAGTCGCGACTCGTTTACAATATGCTCTGGTCCCACGGGTTGCGGCTGCTCCTCGCGTCGCGCGGCCGCACGGTACTTCGAACGCTCGCTCCCGGACGCCTCGCGCGGAGGCGGCTGGCGCAGCTGACGGATCGAAGTCCGCGGTGGGTGTCGCCCGAGCCGGAGTTGCAAGCGGAGTTGCGCCGGCGGATGGAGGCGTGGACCGAGGCCTCGTTGAAAGAACCGGAGCCTCGGGGTCCGTTCGGGTTCTATCTCTCGGGGCTGGCGAACGGATTTCTCCACCCGTTGCGGTCGCTGGACCTGGAAGAGAGTTTTGGCAGTCGGCGACGCAGCGGACTACGGGAGCTGCAGCCGTTCTGGGATCCGCAGTTGATCAGGTTTCTCTGCCGGATCCACCCGCGCGTGCTCGATCGAGGCGGTCGAACCAAGGCTCTGGTGCGCGAGCGTATTGCCGCGCGGTTCCCGGGCCTGGGATTCGAGCACCAGCGGAAGATGTCGGCGGGCCGTTTCTTCTCGGAGAGATTGGCGGTTGAAGGACCGCGAGCCTGGGAGCGTCTTGGCGGAGTCCGGACGCTCGCGTCGCTGGGCATCGTGGATCCTGGGAAGTCGGAAGTCGCAGTGCGCGCCGACGTCGGCCGGATCACGAGGAACGGAAATTGTCGCGTCTGGGAACTGCTGACGATGGAGGCATGGGCCAGAGCTCATGCATGAGTCCGGAGGACTTATGATCGGGGATCGCGAAACGAAACGACCGACGCGGGCGAGATGGACGCCGCCGACGCTCACGTATGTGAGCCGGCTGGACCAGCTCGTGCAAAGCTCCCCCGGTAAAGTCACTGCTGACGTCAGTGACAGCGGCGAACCCAAGAAGAATCCCAACCAGGGGTAACGAAAGTGCCGCCGGGCGCCTCGCGTCCAGCCCTGCGGCTGGTCATGGCCGCTTCGTCCCAGGATCGGCCGCCTGAACCCCCGCTGCCCGGCGATGCCGGGGTCGAGCACTGGCGCGACACCACCGGCGCTGTTTGCGCCTACGCCTACGAGTCGGCCGGCCGCTACTGGATGGACTGGCCAGCGGTCGCGCGATTCACCTTCACTGCAACCGGCGACACGATCACGGCCTGGCCCGAGCCCGGCATTTCTCAAACGACAGTCGATCGAATCTTTCGGCGCGCCGTCGTCCCTGCGGCGCTGCAGCGGCTGGGCTACGAGGTCCTGCACGCCAGCGCCGTCAGGCTGCCCGCCGGCGTGGTGGGGTTCTGCGGCGACCCCGGCGCCGGCAAGTCCACGATCGCTGCTGCCATGTCGAAGCGCGGGTTCGAGCAGTGGGCCGACGACACGCTCGTGATCGAATCGCACCAGGACCGCGCGATCGCCGTCTCCATCCCATTCGACAGCGCCCTTCGCCCGGCATCAGCGCGCCATCTGATCGGCACCGAGGGCATCTACCAGGGTGTTGTCGGCAGCGCGTCGCTGGCGAGCGCGCCGCTTGTGGCCCTCGTGCTGCTGGACCGCGGCGAGCAGGCCGGTGGGCCTCCGGCCATACACCGCCTGACCGCCAATAAGGCGTTTCGCCGTCTTCTGACACACGCCTGTGCGTTCTCGACGCGCGCCATCGAAGATCGCCGCGCCGTGACCGAGCACTACCTCGCGATTGCCGCTTCGGTACCAGTCTTCGAGCTTGGGTATGCCTCCGGCTTCGCCGGGCTCGACGGAGTCCTGGACACCGTGCTCGACGGACTGAAGGAAGCGGGCGCTGCGGGTGAGGTGGCTGCGCGATGACCTGGCGCTCGTGGTGGCTGGCCTGGCGGATGTGGCTGTGGATGCTGGCGGTCGAGGCGCGCCGGCGTCAGCCCGTCCCGCGGCTGGTGGCGTTTGTGCGGCCGCGCCGATCAGGCGTGGCGTCCCCTCACGACTCGGACCTCGATCGCATTCTCGCCCTCGCGCAGACCACCACACGCTTCGTGACCCGGCGACCCGAGACGGCGTGTCTCATTCGAAGCCTGGTGACGTACCGGTATCTGTGCCGTGCAGGCCTCAGCCCGGAACTGCGCATTGGCCTCGCGCGCGAAGGCACCTACGACGGCCACGCGTGGATCGAAGTCGACGGGCGGGCAGTCACCGACCGGCCGCGCGATCTCACGCGCTACACCCCGGTGCTGGCGTTCGCCAGCAACGGCCGCGAGTCCCGCCTCTAGCGCGGCGATCAGCCGGCGCGTCCGCGATCACTCCTGCAATCGATGTGATCCCGACGCGCGCCGCTCGCGCGATCGCGGCACGGCAGGGTGCAAGGCGATCGCGGCAATCATCACGAACATCGCGGCGTTCCCCGGCATCTGGAGGGTGAACTCCACCGTCGATTGCAGTGCCACCGCGAACAGCCCCGTGGTCGCACCGACACGCAGCCAGTACGTCAGCGTGTCGTCGGCGCCAGCGACGAACCGTCGGCGGATCAGGACGACCAGCGTGATCATCGCGACTGCCGCCGGCAGGCCGACGAGAACGCCGCCCTCGGTAGCCACCTGGAGATAGTCGTTGTGGGCCTGACGCACCCGCTGCTCCAGCGGCGGCGTCTGGTACTTCTGCATCGCGGCAGCGAACGTGTTCAGCCCGGAGCCGGTGACAGGAAAGTCTGCCAGCACCCGCGTCGCGTCACTCCAGATGTGACGCCGGAGGCCCAGGGACTCCGCCGACGTGCTGAAGCGCGCGCTGAAGTCGATGCCGGCCCACGCGACGGCGCCGAGCGTCGCCGCGAGCACGAGCAGCGCCGCTGTCAGCCTCGTGCGGGGGGAGGCGAACCGCTTTCCGGCAGCCACCGCACCGACCAGCAGCGCGACGCCGCAAGAGACGATGCCCGAGCGCGATCGCGTCAGCAGCAGCGACATGCCCATCGCGACCGAGATGAACAGCCCGAGCTGAAGACGGCCGCCGTCCGACGAGGACAGCCACAGCAACCGGTCACGCCACGTGTGCCGCACGCGCGACGACGCCCTGTCGATCAAGCCGGCCACTCCGCTGATCACCAGCGGCAGCGTCATCAGCATCCAGCCGGCAAAATGATTCTGGTTCACGAACGGGCCGAACGGCGTCGTCAGCCGCTCGTTCGGCTGCCAGAAGCCGTAAATCTTCATGCCCAGAAAGACATCCTGCCCGAGGACGGCGAGCTGCACGATGCCAATCACCGCGAGCAGCGCACCAAGCGCCGCGATTGCCGTCGCTGCCGATCTGACACCAGTCACGCCGAGCAGGCGAATCAATCCGGCAAGAAAGACTGTGAAGCCCGCCAGCAGGACGAGCGCGTGCCAGGTGGACGCCGGATCGATCGAGATCGGATGGCTCGCGGGCAGGACCGAGTACTGGAGATCGTTCTCGAGCAGGAAGGCGAGGGTGGCGGGACTGACGGCGCGCAGCATCGAGGGTGCGAGGGGCACGAGCTGCAGGGCGATCGCGATGGCCACGGCGGTCAGCGCCCATATCAGGCGCCTGTCGCCAGCGACCACGCCCGCTCCTCGAGTCGTCACAACGGCGAGGGCGCCGACGAGAGCGGCGCCGGCGATGAGGGGCTGCCAGGCCCACGGGTACACCGCGCCGAAGGCCAGCGCGCCCCACGCGACCAGCGCGATGGCCGCGCCGAGCAGGAGACGTCGCATCAGTTCAGTTGCGAGACGATTCAGCCGACGTGAGCGTATTGCGTTCGATGGCCATGCGGGCCGCGACGCGGCGGAGGAGCACGCGACGCGCGGGAGGGTGCCGCAGCAGCGACACGATCAGATCGCGGTGCCGGTTGAAGCTCGCGGTGCGACGCACGATGGGCATCACGCCATCGGTGATCGCCAGGTCGAAGAAGGCGTTGATGTCCGTATCCGTCAGGCGGTGGGCGATACGCCGCAGGCGCAGCTGCGCCTGCAGCTCCGGACCGAGCTTCCGGCGCCACGCGGTCTCGTACGGGCGCAACGCCGCGGCGTCGAGGCGGTCCCGGCGCAGTCCGGCGACGAGCACCTCCGCGGCCAGGGCGCCGCTGACGAGGCTGTAGTAGATGCCGCCGCCGGTTGTCGCCTTGACCAGGCCGGCGGCGTCGCCCACGGCGAGCACGCGGTCGGCAAACGTCTGCGGGATTGGCGCCAGCGGCAGGATCTTCTGTCGCGGCCGTAGCGGCGTGCCGTCGGCGTTCGTCTCGTCGATGGCCCAGCGCGCGGACACATCGCGAATCAACCGCGCGAAGTGACGCGTTGCGTCGTGCGAGCACATCACGCCGACGCGCGCCAAACTCGCCGTGTCACGACGCACGGGCACCACCCACCCGAATCCGAGCGGCGCGACGTCCCTGCCGAAGCGTACTTCCACGCCGCCGAGACGGCCGGCCGGCAATTCCATCTGGGCGGACTGGAGGAAGACCTGCGGAAGTCCCAATCCGAGGCGGCGCTGCAATACGTAGCTGGCGCCGCAGGCGAGCACCAGCGATCGTCCACGTTCGGTCGCTCCGCCGGCGGACACGACTGTCACGCCGTCCGCATCGATACGGACATCCACGACGCGACGGTCGAGCACGGCGGTGACGCCCGCCGCCCTGGAGCGATTGTAGAGGTGCAGGTCCAGCCGCCGCCGATCGACGACGACGGCCTCGATGGAGGGCGTGGTGTATTCGACTGTCAGACCGCTCGGCGCGACGAAGGTTGCCGACGACAGCGTGTTGAGGATGACGTCGCGAGGAAGGTCGAACTGCTCGAAGGCTTCGTCAGCCAGCACGCCGGTGCAATGGACCGGCTCGCCCGTCGCTGCGTGCTCCTCGTAGAGGGCGACATCGAACCCCTGCAGGGCAAGCGCTGTGGCGGTCTGCAAACCCCCCGGGCCGCCCCCGACGATGATGACATCCCGCATGCGTGGTCGAGGTCCAGGCCCGGCGACCCGAGCCGCCTCAACTCTATCATCCCTTACCGTCGTCGGCCCCGGGAGGCGCCGACGCTCTGCCGAACATCCGGCCGGCCTTCCTGGCGGCGCGCGCGCCGAGCGACAGCCCCTGTCGAGCGACGGCGTCGGTTGCGACCAGCCACTGCGGATACGGCCGCACCAATCGGACGTACGACTCGAGCGCGCTGTCGATGGCGTCGACGCCGTGAATGGTCACCTCGTCGAATTCGAAGTGGTCGTCCCAGAACAGCCACTGGACCTGCTCACGCTCAGGCATTGCGGCCAGCACCGAGCGCGGAAACGAGAGCCGCCAATGTGAGTGGATCCGGTGGTATTTCATGGTGAAGCGAACGCGCGATCCCGCGATGTCCACCAGCCACCGATGGTGGGACCATCCGACCAGTCCGGGCTCGACGCCGCGGCACGTCTCGGCCATGCGCGAGGGGACTTCGACATAGCCGCGCCGGCCCACACGCACGATCTCGGAACAGACCCACAGCGGATCGCGGATGTCCTCGAGCGTGTGCGAGCACACCACGTAGTCGAAGTACTTGTCCGGGAACGGGAACGGCACGTGGTGGCAGATGTCTCGCTGCACCCAGGAGTCTCTCGTGAACCGTTCGCGGTCGCCGCCCTGCGCCGGCCTGGACGCGCCGTAGAAGCCTCGCGTCTCCCAGGGCTCGGCGTCGATGACGACATCGGCCCGGTTGAAGGGCCGGGCCCATCCTCCGATGTCGAGCACGCGATCCGTCGGCGTCAGTTGCGAGAGGACGCGCGCGACATTGGGCTCGTACATGGTGTGCTGATGGCGGACGGAGCCGGCGTTCAGATTTTCTGACCGCGGTGCTCCCAGCGGCCGCGGAACGTGATCCAGAACGACAACGCGATGAGGCGCACGTCGAGGCCAAAGCTCCGGCGGCGGATGTAGATCCGGTCGTAGCGGAACTTGTTGCGGCGGACGATGTCCCGCGGCGCGTAAATCTGTGCGACGCCGGTCAGCCCGGGACGGACGCTGTGCCGCTCGGCGAAGCCGGGAACGTCCTCGAGCGCCTCGAAGCGCCCGTCACCGGTCGCCTCGATCTCGCCAGGCCGCAGCGCGCGCGGGCCGACAAAGCTCATGTCGCCCTTGAAGATGCTCCACAACTGCGGCAGTTCGTCCATCGCCGTCGCCCGCATCACGCGGCCGATCCGGGTCACGCGCGGGTCGTGGTGGCTGGCCTGCAACGCGCCCACCTTGACCTCAGCATCCGGAATCATCGAGCGGAACTTGAAGGCGCGAAAGATCGCGCCGCCCTCGCCGACGCGTTCCTGGCTGTAGAACACGGGGCCGCCGTCTTCGAGCTTGATCAGCGCGGCCAGCAGCGCCCAGACGGGAGACGACGCGAGCAGGCCGAGGCCGGAGAGCGCGACGTCGAGGCTTCGCTTGGCGACCGGGATCGGGTGGACCGGGACTTCCGGCGCCCGGCTGTCGTCGCGGGGCTCGGCGCTCGCGGTCATCTCTGGCGGACCCATCGCCACCCTCCGCGGACGAGCCGATGCGCATAGAGCGCCGGCAGCCACAGCCGCTGCGTCGTGCCGTAGGCGCGCAGCATGTATTCGACCGGCGGGAACGCGTGCTCCGAGACGAGCCGCGCCTTGTCGCGCCAGCGCGGCAGCTGCTGCAGATCCTCTTTGAGCGTATCGAGCCGGGTGACGTGCCCGATGTAGCGGGCCGCGGGCTCGGTGCGCGGGTCCACGGCTTCGAGTGCGTCGAGCACCTCGCGCGGCACGGGCGTGCCGAACCAGCGCTGCGCGGTGCGGAGGCCGTATGCGCAGACGGTGGCCAGGCCACGTTCCCGCGCGATGGCGACGGCGGGGCTGAACCCGTCGGTGCCGAGCTTGCGCGCCATCAGATCGAGGTCGAGCGTCCAGATCAGCCGCAGCTGCTCCGGATGATGGGCCGCCTGATGCAGGCAGGCGATGACCAGCATGTCGGCGAGGCAGGGAATGCGTGCGTGCGGGCCGAGCGGCTCGAGCGGCTCGGCCCTGCCCACCAGTTCGTCGTACGTGATCAGATTCGCAAACACCTGGGGGTTGGCAAGCTTCCAGTGAATGTCGAACGCATGCCAGACGCCACGCTCGTCGGTCCTGGCGCAGGCGAACTGGTGCGAGACGAGGCGGCCGGTATTCTGCGCGGCCCGTACATATCCGCGCGCGGCCAGCGCTGCCCAGGCGCGGTCGACGACTTCGACCGGCAGCAGCAGATCGGTGTCGATGCGCGGCCGCTCGTGCGGCGCCGGGTACAGGCTGTAAGCCAGCGCCGTGCCCTTCAGCACAATCGGCCGGACGCCCGCGTGGCTCAGCGAGTCGAGCACCGCGGACACCTCCTGCTGTCGCAGGACTTCGACGACCGCCGCGTCGAGCGCCGCGCGGCGCAGGTACTCGCAGATGACCGGCGGCCATCCCGCGGCCTCGGCCCGGCCATCCGCGAGCCGGGTGTCCACGCCATGATCAGCGGCGATCAGCAGCAGGTTTCGCGCGAACGTCTCGCCGCCATCGGCCGGCCACGGCGCGGCGTCGCCACGCAGCGCGGCAGCCACCAGCTCCAGCGGCGCGCTTTCCTGGCCGATCGCGGAAGGACCGTCGTCAGGACTCATGGGAAGGTTTCATGCGTGCGCCGGCGCGCGACGTGCCGACGCTCAGAATCTCGCGATACACCGCGGTGGTCGCCGCCGTCATCGCGCGCACCGTGAAGTCGCGTTCGACGCGTACGCGTCCCGCGGCGCCGTAGCGGGCACCAAGGGCGGGGTCCGCGAGGAGCCGGTTCAACGCGTCGGCCAGCGCCTTCGCATCGCCGGGAGGAACCACGAGCCCGGTGTGCTCGTGCACGTTCACCCACGGCACGCCGGTTGGCAGGTCCGTGCTCACCACGGGCTTGCCGCAGGCCATCGCCTCGAGCTGCACGACGCCGAATGTCTCCTGCCGCGACACCGACGGCAGCACGAACACATCGCAGGCGCGGAGGTGGGCCACCAGCTCCGGGTCGCTCAACGGACCGAGAAATTGCAGGCGATCGCCCAGGTGCGCCGCGGCCGCGCGCGATTCGAGAGCCGGCCGCAACGGCCCGTCGCCGGCGATCAGGACGCGCCCAGTCGTGAGATTAGCGGCGGCGTCGATGAGCACGTCCACGCCCTTGTACGGCACCAGCCGCCCGACAAACAGCACGCTCGGCCCCGGCGACTGCTGCCGGATCTCGAGGCTGCGCTGCTCGGTCACCGGCGTCGCGGCCAGCCGTGAGGCGTCGAGCCCGAACGGGATCACCACGCACTTGTCCCGGAAGTCGGCCAGCTCACGCGCGTGCTCGGCAAGCCGTGGCGAAGACACGATGATGCGCGCCGCACGGCGAAGCACACGCCTCAGGAACGGGCGATAGAGCAGGTCGTAGCGCCATTGCGGACGCACCACCTCACTGTGAAACCAGACCACCAGCGGACCGCGCGCGCCGGTAAGAAAGTCCGACACGAGCGCGATCGGGTTCGGCTCGTGAATGACAGTGACATCACGCCTGGCCGCTGCGAGCGCGAACGGGAAGCCGGGGCACACCGCGACAGATCCGACGGTTCCGAAACTGGCGACGCGTGTCACGGGCACGCCGTGCACGACCTCGTGGACTGTGGCGGCGGCGGTGTTGGCGACCAGTACCCGGCTGTCAACCGCTGTGCGTTCTCCTTCGCAGAGCAGCTGGACGATCTTCTCCATGCCGCCGGAGGCCGGCGGATACCACTTGCCGACGTGGAGCACGCTCGGCTCGAGCACCGTCATCGTGCCGCCAGTACCGCCTCGGCCCGACCGCCTTCGGCCAGCCGCGCGTAGAGCCCGGTCATCTGGCGCGCGAAACGTTCCCACGAGTACAGCGCGGCACGGGAGATGGCGGCCGTCCTCCGGCCCTCCCACGTTTCGGGCTGTCGGCTGCGCTCGTCCAGCAGCTGGTCGATCGCGGCCTGCCATCCGTGAATGTCTTCGAGCGACACCAGCGACACCGCCGTGCCGCCAACCTCGCGGAACACCGGCAGGTCCGTCGCCAGCACCGGCGTGCCGCAGGCCATCGCCTCCACGATCGGAAGCCCAAAGCCTTCGCGCTCCGACGGCTGCAGGAGCAGGGCGGCGCGGCGATAGACGGCCGCGAGGACCCGACGTTCGAGAAACGGCAGCACCACGATCTGTTGCGCGATGCCGAGTTCGGCCGCGAGCCGCTCCTGCGCGGGCGTGAACGCACCTCCAACCCGGACCAGCCGCACGTCCTGCCGCCGGCTCGCGACCGCCTGAAACGCCCGCAGCAGGACGTCGACGCGCTTGCGCGGAATGGTGCTGCCGACGTGAAGCAACTCGGTGAGACGCGACGGGCCGAGCAGCGTCGCTGCGGCCTTGTCTGCCTCGGGGTCCGGCGCCGGCGAACAGGACGGATGAACGCCATTCAGGACGACCTCGGTCCGCTCGGACGGCACCAGCCCGGTGCCGACGAGGTCCCGACGGGTGGTCTCGCTGACACACGTCACGATGTCGGCGTGGCGCAGGCCCGTGAGCACGCGTCGGACCATGCGGTGCGGAAGGCGCGACTCGTGGAGCCCGTCGTGCACCAGGGGCCGGAACGCATCGGTGTCGTGGCAGGTCACCACGACCCGTCCCGCAGGCAGTTCATCTACCAGGTGCGCGTAGCTGTGATCGACCAGGTGGAAGACATCGGCGGCGTCGCCGCGGGTGCGCAGCCAGCGCGGGTAGTCGTAAAAGCGATTGATGATGCGGTCGACGGTGCGCGCGCGGCCGTTGCCGCCGGCCATCCAGCGGCCGAAGCGAGGCCGGAATTCAGGCCGCAGCAGGACCGGCGTCACGGGACTACCAGGCCGCGCCAGCTCCGTCATCAGGATCTCGGCAACGAAATCCATGCTCGGCCAGCCCTCCTCCACGAGGTCGGCGACGATGCCGACCCTCAACGGCTTCGAGTTCATCGCGTGGTCACCGACGATGTTGCTGTCAACGAGTCCTCATCCAGTGTCTCCGTCAGGAGGGCGTCGAGCCGCTCCGCCAGCACGTCGTAGTCGAACTGCCGCCGCGCGATTTCCGGTCCCACGAGGCCGCGCGCGAGCTTTGATCGGTCGGCCGCCAGCGCCCGCACCACGCCCGCCAGCCGGCCCGGATAGCTTCGATCGACGACGCCCTCGTAGTCGAGCAGCATGTCGTCTGGCAGCACACGGGCTGCCTCGCCCACCCGGGTTGCCAGCACGTACTTTCCGCAGGCGAGGTAGAGCGGCAGCTTGCCGGTCGTTCGCACTTGCCCAACCACATCGTTGGTCTGCGTCGACAGGCAGATGTCGCACGCCGCCAGCAGCGCCGGCAACTCCGCCAGCGGCCGGCGGCCCGCAAAGACGAGGCGATCCTCGACGCCAAGAGCGCGCGCGCGTGCGCGCAGGTGCTCGATGCCGGAGCCGTCGCCGACGAGCAGCCCGGAGACCGGCAGGTCCTTTACCAGGGCGAGCATCTCGACCAGGTCCCAGCCATACGCGATGCCAAGCTTCTGGCTCCAGATCGACGACCCGACCAGTCCGACCACCAGTGATTCGCCCAGGCCAAGCGCATCCCGCGTGGCGGCGCCATCCATTGGCTGGAACAGCGCGCAGTCAACGCCGTCCGGAATGACAGTGGCATGGACTCCGGCCCGGGCCAGCAGTTCCTGATGGAAGGTGCCGCGCACGACGATCCGATCGGCGCTGCGCAGCGAATACCACTCGAGCGCACGCGTCGCCAGCTGCCCCGCGGGTCCACGCATGCCGCTGGACCGCGCCAGGGCGGCAATCGCGTCGCCAGTGTCGATGATCACGGCGGGACCGCGCCCACGGCCGGCGAATGTGGCGGCGACGACGCCGGCAAGCGCCATGTCGAAGACGTACACGACACGCGGGTCCGCCTGGCGCAGGAACGACGAGAACGCGCTGACGGCCGCGACTTGCCCCGGACGTCGGTACGCGATCCGTATGCGCCAGCGGTCGGCGAGCCGGCCGGCAAATGCCCGCGCCCGATCGCCCATCGCGCTGGACTCGCCGCCGTTTACGACGAAGGCGACGGAGGGGCCACCCGACGTGCCGAGACCACGCGCTCGTAGAGCGCCATGGTCCGGTCCGCCACGCTGGTCCATGTCAGAGTCCTCATCGCGGCCGCTGCCGCGTCGCCCATCTGCCGCCGCTCGGCCGGATTTCCGGCAAGGCGTTGCATTGCTGCCGACAGCGCGCCTGCATCCGCCGGATCGGCAAGAAGGAGCCCGGTCCGTCCGTCCTCCACCAGTTCCGACGCGCCTGCCGCCGTCGTCGTGATCACCGGCAGGCCGCACGCCATCGCCTCGGTGATCACCATGCCGAACGCGTCGTACGGCGTCGGCAGCACGAACGTGTCGGCCGCGCCGTAGTACTCCTCGATGCGATCGGTCGGCGGCATCACAGTCACTCTCGCCGACAGACCGAGACGAGCAGCCAGCGCCAGCGCCTCCTCGGGATTGCCTCTGGAAACGCCGAACAAGCGGCCCGGCGCCGACGCCAACGCGGCGACGGCCTGACTGAATCCCTTTCGAAGATCCCCGACGAACAGGTGCAGCAGCTCGTCGTCTGCTACGTGAAGGCGCTGCCGTACTGCCTCGCGATATCGACCGCGGACGCCGGGATTGAACTGCGTGCTGTCCACGCCGTGCGGGATCACGATCGGGGCCACGCGCCGGCCGTAGTCGCGCTGGATGTCGGCCGCCATGGCCGACGACACCGCGATGACCGCGACGTCGGACGATCGAAGCAGACGGCGCTCGAGCGGCACGACAGTGGCGCCGAACAGACGTTCCTTCCAGGAGAGATGCCCGCCCTCGATGTGCCGGCGTCCTTCCAGCCAGCGCAGGTTGCTGATGTGCGACGTGACGACGTTCGCGCCGGGCGCGGACACTCCCTGCGCGTGCACGATGTCGAAACCCCTACTGACGCGCACCGACGCGGCGGCGTAGAACGACAGAATCGTGGTCAGCGCCGTCGCGCGCACGGCCGGCACGTGATGCGTCACCGCCCCGGGCGGCGCGTCTGCGACAGTGTTCGAGAAGATGTGGACCTGGTGATGCGGCGCGAATCGGTCCGCCAGTTCGGCCACGTAGCGGCTGTGGCCGAACACGCGGTTGTAGTCGTGCAGCACAAACGCGATGCGCACGGCCTCAATCCAGCCCGGCGGCGGCGCCTGCGCGGACGCGTTCCAGCAGCGCCAGCAGTCCCGTCACATGCGCGTCCGGCGTGAGGCGGGACGAATGTTCTCGCGCCGCTCGTCCAAGACGCTCGAGCCGGTTCTCATCGTCGAGACAGGAAACTATCGCGCGGGCCAGGCCGGCGGCGCTGGGCGGCTCTGCCGGCGCAACGGCACCAGTGACGCCGTCCTTCAGCCACTCCCCGATCCCGCCAAGGGCGAACGCCACCGCAGGAACACCGGCGCGGGCCGCTTCGATGCCGACCAGGCCCAGCGGCTCCGGCCACGTGCTCGGGACGACCAGCAGATCGGCGCCCGCGAGCTGCGCGTCGCGATCCGCAGGAGAGGTCCAGCCCGCAAAGCGGACGCTGACGCCCGTGGTGTCGCTCGCAAGTCGACGAGCCTGCGCCTCGAGCCGACCTCGCTCACTGCCGTCGCCGAGCACCGTCAGTGCGACCTCGCGCCCAAGCGACGCCTGGACCAGAGGCAGCGCGTCCAGCAGGAGATGCATGCCCTTGATGGGCTCGAGTCGCGCAATCGCGATCAGGCGTCGAGGCGCGCCCGCGCCACCGGCCTCCCACCGGCGCACCGGCACATCGCGCAGCGGCGGTCCGAACGGCAGGTTCCTGACGCGCGCCGGGTCGAGCCCGTGGCGCAGGTATTCCTCACGCATGAATGCCGACAGCGTGACCACGGCGTGCGCGGCGCGGATGTGGCGGAGGCGATCGCGCTCACGCCCGTAGAGCCGCGCCATGGTGACCGGGTTGAGCCCGCCGCAGCGATGCGGGAAGTAGTGCAGCAGGCAGGCGGCGCCGAACACGCGGTGACAGGGCCTCGGGACGGGCGCGGCCCACGACTTGGTGCCGCTGATGCACGTGCCGTAAAAGTTGTGGGCGACAAAGACCGACGGCGCGCTGGCGAGCAATCGCGCTTCGAGGGCGACGTCGTTCAGGCCGTTGACGACGACAGCGTCTGGCTTCCACGCGCGCGCCTCGTCGTCGCCTGACGCGATGAGCGTCGAACGGGCACCAGGAGGCAGGTCGATCGGCGCCACGGCGCCCGGCACGTCGGTCTCGGCCCAGAGTGCGACTTCATGTCCTCTGGCGGCGAGCGACGCAAGCACCTGTTCGACATACGTCTCGACGCCGCCTGCGCGGCGCCGGCTCGCGGTGGCCAGCGCGATGCGCATCACGCGGGGCGGCAGGTGTCAGTCATCAAGGCGTGAACCGCGTGTGCGACATCAAACTGCTCACGATAGAGCTGTCGTCCGGACTGGCCGAGCGCCACCCGGGCGGTCTTGTCAGCAACCAGGGACAGCGCGGCCAGCCCAAGCGCCGACATGTCGTCTGACGCCACCAGCCGGACGCCGCCGGACTGACGCCACAGCGGCTCTGTCAGCGGCCCGTCTGTCGTCACAACCGCAACGCCATGCGCCAGGGCCGCCATGAGCGAGCCGCGGCGTGTCGTGGCGCCGTCCGGATACGGCTGCACAAGGACGTCGCAGGCCTGGAGCGCGATGGACAACGGCACGGGAGCCAGGCCGCCGGTGGCGTGGATCCGGTCCGCGAGGTGTGGCGCCAGCTCCACCAACTCGGCCCGCGACCGCTCGCTGTTGCGTCCGATGAGCACGACGGCGATCGACGGGTTCTCGCCGGCCAGCGTCGGCAGCACTGCGGCCAGATCGCGGCGTTCCCGCGATCCGTAGGTCCCGAAGTGCCCGACGACCACGCGGTCCCTGCCGGCGACGCTCTGTACGGAAGGTGTCGACGGCCGCTCGATCGTCGATGACCGGCACGTTGCTCGGGACCGGCAGCCAGCAGATCTCGACGGGGCGTCCGAACGTGTAGGGCTTGAGACGATCCGCCCACGCGGTGGTCGAGATCCAGACGCGCCGCGCCGCCCGCAGCAACAGCGCCGTCATGACACGGTGCACTGCCGACACCGGCCCCTGTCGCCAGGAGCACTCCCGGAACGGGAGATACGTCTCGTGCATCATGATGTCGACGCGCTCGCCCTTCCTCGCCCGCGCGAGCAGCCACCTGCAGAACCCGACGTTCATCGACCTGCGGCCAAAGGCCTGCGGTACCCACTGGACCAGCAGCCGCCGCGGCGTTGGCGCTGCGTCCAGCTCGCGGTCCATCCGCCGCCGATCCTCGGATGTCCACTGGCCAGCGAGCCGATGGACACGCACCGGCGTGGCCGCGTCGTCTCCTGGTCCGGGGCACCAGACGTCCACCTCGGCGCCGGACTCGGCGAGGCCGTGGGCCAGCAGCGCCGTGTAGTCGCTGACGCCTCCCGGCTGCGGCGGATATTCGCCTGTCAGGAGATGCCAGTGCACTGGGAGTAGTACGCGAGACAGCTGTTGACGACGCCCGGCCACGTGAAGCGAGCGAGCACGCGCTCACGACCGGCGCGACCCATCTGCCGGCCTTCCTCTGGATGCTCCAGAAACCAGCGGATGGCGGCGCCGAGCGCCGGCGCGTAACGCGGCGCGACAAGCCGGCCGGTCACGCCGTCCTCGACCACCTCCGGAAGACTCGCGACGGAGGTGGCGATGACTGGCGTGCCGCAGGCCATGCTCTCGAGCAGCGTCTGGCCAAGCAGCTCCGGCACGCGTGTCGTTCCTCCGTAGCAATCGTCGTAGACGCTCGGCAGCACCGTGCATCTTGCCCGTCGATACGCGTCGACCACTTCATCGTCCGTGCAGTCATGACGGAAGACCACGTTCTTCCCGCTGGCGATCCGGTGGAGGTCGGCCAGGTATCGCGCGTCCGGCGCCGGGCCAATCACCATCGTCAAGAGGTCTTGCGGCACCGCGTCGAGCAGCACGTCCACCCCCTTGTGCGGCAGGAGGCGCCCGACGAACAGGCAGTCGATCGCGGCGCCCACTGACGGCCCCGGCGAAAACCGCGCCGTGTCCACCCCGCCGTAGATGACGTGCGCGGTTTCCAGCCCGTCGTGGCCGAAGACGTGACGCGAGTACTCGCTGATATGAAGGTGGCCGTCGAAAAGGCGATCGGTGGAGACGTACGCGGACACGTCCCATCCGCCGCCGCCGAGATCCGTGCAGAACACGCAACGGCCGCGGACGCGAGCGGCCACCGCCGCCGCTGTTGTCGCGAGGATGTGCTGCTGGTGACAGTGCAGGACATCGCAGTCGCCCGCCGCTCCGAGCAGCGACCAGGAGAACGGATTGGAGGCCTGGCCGCGCACGGCATGCGCCGGCCCGAGTACCCGTATCGAGAGCGCGCCCGCCTGTTCCTCCCTGGCGGCGGGACCGAACGTCACGAGCCGCGTGGGCACGAGGTCCGCCATGTGACGAGCCAGTTCCAGCACGTAGCGCTCGGCGCCGCCGACGACGCCCGCTGCCCCGAACAAGGCGGGGACCAGGTGTGTGACTCGCGGACTCGTCCTGACGGGCGCCATCAACGGCCGACTACGATCGGGGCGAGCTCAGGCCAAGGCGGCCCGGCCACCACGCGCGGATCGGCTCGAGTGTCGCGCGCACGTACGGACCGAGCGGCGGCTCGAGCGCCAGCGGCAGCATCACGGCGACATAGACGACGCCGGCGATTGTCGCGACCAGCGCGAGCGACCAGAACCGCATCGGCTCCAGAAGCTGCCCGGCGGCTGCTGCGATCGCGGTGGCGGCCGCGAAACGAACCGCCCAGCCGCGCAGCTCCCACGCGATGTGTGCGATCGAGGCACCAGTTTCTTTCGACAGCGCGCGGAAGTTCGCGGGCAGGCTGACAGCGGCGACGCCGAGGATCGAGCCCACTGGCGCGCCGATCAGGCCGTACGCGTGCACCAGCAGGATCGAGGCGACGAGTGTCACGGCGCCGTCGCCGAGCCCGGTGATCGACAGCCGGCGCTCATGGCCGAAGGCGAAGAGGGCATAGATCGCTGTGGTGTTGACGTGACGGAGCAGCATGGCGGCCACCAGCACCGCGGTGAGTCGCCAGCCGCCGAACTGCGGCGCGCCCACCCACCAGGTGACGAAGCCCTGGTTCACGGCGGCGATCACGCAGGTGACGCCGCCGCTCAGGATCAGCATGGCGCGCGTCAGCGCGCTGGTCACTTCAGCCAGACGCTCGCGCGCCTCGGCCGTGCGCATCTCGCTCAATGCCGGAGCCGCGGCCTGCATCAGCAGATACGGGTGATTGGTCAGCACTGTCACGAGCTTGCCAGTGCACGCGTAGGGCACCACGGCGGCCGGACCGAGCAGCTTGCCGATGATCAGCACATCGGTGCCGTTCAGAAACACCTGCGAGACCTGTGCGACGCTGACCCACGTCGAGCGACTGAGGAGCGCCCGCGCCTCGGTCCAGGCAACCGACGGCGGCGACGGGGCCCAGGTTGCGGGGAAGTGGGAACGCAAACGCCACCAGCAGGCGCCGGCCGTCACCAGCTGCGTGACGATCCATCCGGCCACCATCGCGACCAGGCTGGAGCCGGCGAAGACCATCGCGACGGTCGTGACTGTGCCCGCCGTCCAGGCAGCCAGTTGCACCTGACCGAGGTAGGTGAGGTCCTGCAGGCCCTGCAGCGTCGCGTGGTAGACCCGCAGCGGAAACGTCACGACAAACGTCACGAGGATCGCGACAAACGGCAGCCGCAGCTCCGCCCACTCCGCCGGCAGCATCACCCAGACTGCCAGTGCCGCGACAGCGGCCACCGGAACCTGCCACCGCACGATTCGCCGGAAGCGGCCGATCGTCCTGGCGAGATCGGCGGGATCGCCGCCCTGCAGCGTTCGCCCCGTCGCGTAAGCGGTCTCTCTCGGCAGCAAGGCGACGATGCCGAAATCGAGGAGCAGGAGATAGCCGAGGATCTGGGTCGCGACCAGCCACAGCCCGAGATCGTGCTGCCCGATGCGACGCAGGAGGAAGGGGGTGAGCCACAGCCCGACCACCGTCACCAGCGCGAGATACACGTATCCCAGGCTGATGCCACCGAGGAACCGGTGCGTGCGGCTGGTGCTGGCGGTCATGCGGGACCGGGCTACGGCTTCTCGACCCGCAGCTCGTAGTACAGAAACCAGGCGGGAAAGATCCAGGTCCACCGACGCTCGTACGGTTCCGGGAACCGGTTGGCGAGACGCCGGATCACCTTGTTGACGAGTGACGGGTGGAATATCAGGCTGGTGGCGACACGGGAGAAGCGCCGTGTCGTGTAGAAGCTCCACTGGTTCTCACCGGTGAAGTAGTGCGTGCTGAACCACCCGAAGTAGTGGCGGTGTGTAATGTCGGTGAAGGCGTTGGCCGAGGAGAAGTGCGGCACCGTGATCCGCACGAGGCCGCCCGGCGCCGTGACGCGGTGGATTTCTTCCATCACCGGCACCAGCCGATCGAGATGCTCGAGCACGTCAAACGCCAGCACCTCGGTGAAGGCGTTGTCTGGGAACGGCCACGGCAGGCAGTTCAGGTCGTGCACCACGTCGGTGTGCTCGCCCGGGACGAGGTCCACGTTCACGGCATCCGGCCGCGGCTGCCGGCCACAACCGAGATTGAGCGTCTTCTTGCCGGCGGGATTCATCGCTGTCACTGACTACGCCGCTGGCTGGCCCTGGCGCATCTGGCGCGGCACCGGGAACGTCCTCGGTGATGCGGTGAACCATCCGATCGTCAGCAGCATCAGCATCGTCTGGGGCACGGCCGCCAGCATCCCCATGCCCAGCATGCCGGAGATGAAGATCGAGGCGCATGAAACCCAGACAAGGCGCCGCCCGAGCAGCCACGAGTCCCGGGTCCGGCCGGGGCGCCGTGTGAGGACCCAGATGATGAACAGCACCCAGATGAACAGGCCGGGCACCCCCTGCTCGAGCGCGATCCTGGCGTACTCGCTCTCGATGATCGTGTCCGGCTCCTTTTCTTCGCGGAGGAAGTAGGGGATGCTCGTGCCGCCGCTGGCCAGGCCGCGTCCGAGAGGGTGCTGAGACACGACGTCGAAGAAGCTCTCGTTCACGCTCTCGCTGATGCGGCCCGACACCATCGCGCCGTCGGTCAGCGTGGTGAATCGCTGGAACCGTGCGTTCCCGGCCACGACGTAGCCGACGATCGCGATCGCGAGCACCCATCGGAGCCATTGGCGTGCGGACAGGCCGCCAGTGAACGTGACGACCAGCGCGAGCAGCGTGACCGTCACGATATGCGTGCGCGCCGCCGCCATGAACACGCCGAGGAAGCTCGCGATGATGGCCGAGCCGAGCAGCGCCGCATCGGTGCGCTTGAGATCCGGCTGCGTCCACGCGCCGACCAGCAGCGGAATCGTCACCGCCATGGCGCCGGCGAACGCGTGGGCGCTCGAGAACGACGACGGAATCCTGTACGCCGTGTGGTTCAACAGGTCCTGGCTCTTGTAGATGATGTCGGTGACCTCGTTGACGGGGAAGAACGGCTCGATGCCGATCAGGAACTCGATCGTCCCGAGCGCCACCGCTCCCAGGTTCAGGACGGCGATGAACAGCGCGAGATCCTTGAGGTCCTGCGACGTCAGCCGGGCGCCGAAGAGCAGAAACGGCAGCAGGAAGATGTTGGCGCGGAGCCCGACCGTCTGGATCAGCGGGTTGTCGCCCGGGAAGAGGATGAACAGCAGCACGGGCCAGCCGATCAGAATCACCAGCCAGATGCGCAGATCGTGCGAGGCGAGGCGCTGCTCCCGTGTCAGCGGACGCCAGATCTGCGCGGCAAACAGGCCGATCGCGCCCAGGTCGAACATCAGGTACGTCCAGCTGTCCGGGTAGTTGGCCCGGGCGATCCCGTAGACGTAGCCCACCGCTGTAATGGCGCACAGCCCGAGTTTGAGCGAGCGGTTCGCTGCCAGAAAGCAGCCGATGAGCGAACCGACTGCGAGAAGGATGGAAATCATGCCGGTGGTTTCACGGGAGCGTCAGCCTGCAATCCGAGCGTCGATCGGCTGTCCTGACCGATCACGTCGGCAATCGCCTGAATGGACGCGCGGACGTCGGTGAATATTGTGGCGCGCGCCCGCGCCGCAGCGCTCATGGCCTTGCGGCCGGTCTCATCGCCGACCACCTGCAAGAGCGCAGCGGCCAGGGGTTCGGGCGCACCCGCGGGCACGAGCACGGCGCAGGTGTCGTCCACGATTTCGCCAACGGCGCCGAGGTTCGTCGCCACGACCGGCAGGCCGGCGGCGAGGGCCTCGACAAAGGTCAGGCCGAACGGCTCGGCGCCCTCGTTCGGCTGACAGTAGATATCCGCTGCCCTCAAGACGTCCGCCATGTCGCGACGCTCGCCGAGAAAGCTGACGCGATCCGACAACCCTGCCCTGGACACGTGCGCCGACAACGCGTCCACGTACGCGACCTCGACAGGCCGTTGCGCGCCGCCTGCAATCCAGCAACGCCATGGCAGGTCGCGATTGATCAGCGCCAACGCGTCGATGAGCGCGTGATGCCCCTTCCAGCCTTCCATGCGTGCCGCCATCACGATGACGACGGCGTCGAGCGGCGTGTTGAGCGACGCCCGCAACCCGGCCCGCGACGCGCCGCCACTGGCCGCTTCGACCGACACCGGCGCGTAGCACACCTCTCGCGGCACGCCAGCGTATCGACCGCGTGAAGCCGCGCAGGTGTAGTGGCTGTTGCAGATCACCAGATCGGGAGGGCTCAGCGCCGCCGCACGTTCAAGCCAGGACGCGCCAGACTCCGGCGCATGAAGCCAGCGCACGAGGCGTCGGCCTGCGCGACGCACGGCCGGCCCGAAAATCGCCTGCGACCACGAGGAGTGCACCACGACGACTGCGGGCCCTGCCTGGTCGAGCAGGGATCGAAGCTCCAGGCGCACCCGGCGCACCTGCCACGGCCGGCTGACGCGCACGTCACCGAGCAGCGCCACTGTCGCGCCGGACTGCGCGAGTGACTCGGACAACCGCCCTTCGAAGCAGAGCGCGAACGCGGACGTCATCGGCGGGCCGGACTCGCGGGCGAGTGTCTCGAGAATGCGTTCGACGCCGCCGAACATGTTGCCGCTGTGCACATGCAGCACGTGCAGTGACGGGCCAGGACGATCGCCAGTCACGCCGCAAGCGCCGGGGTCAGCACCGATGCGTACTCGGCGGCGACGGACTCGGCGAACCGCGTACGCGTGAACCTGTCAACGGCGGTGGCCCTGGCCGCGGCAGCGAGCCGTGCCCGCCGGCCCGGGTCGGCCGCCAGTTGCGCAATGGCGTCGGCGAGCATCGCCGGGTCGTTCGGCCTGACGATCAGCGCGTCGATACCGGACCGGACCAGTTCCGCCGCGCCTCCCTGGGCCGTCGTAATCACCGCGCGTCCTGTGCTCATGGCCTCGGCGATCACCAGCCCGAACGGCTCGGGCTCGGTGCTGGCGTGGACCACGACATCGAGGGCGCGCAATGCGGCGGCGCGATCGTGCTGAAAGCCGGAAAACCCGACCCGGTCGCCCAGGTGCAGCGCATCGCGGTCCGTGACGAGCTCGGCCTGGCTGAACTGACTGCCGCGCGTCTGGTAGAGAGGGCCGCCGATGACGTACGCGCGTACCGGCACTCCAGCGGGCAACCGGTGGATGGCATCCAGGAACACCCGCTGGCCTTTCCACCGGGCGAAGGTCGCCATCAAGCCCACGCGGATTGTTCCCGGCGGCGATGGCGGCAGGCCGCACGCGGCGTCGAGGTCCAGCGTGGGGCCAGACGGCGTCAGGCCATCGACGTCCACGCCATTCAGCACCGCGCGGACCGGCACTCGTCCGTGAAACACCAGGTCCAGGTCTGCGGCCAGGCTGTTGGAGGTCGCAAGCGCCAGCCGCGCTCTCGGCGCCAGCAGCCGCAGCAGCCGCGCGGTGACGGGCCGGTGGGTCAGATAGTCGTGCACGTGCCACACGAGTGGGGCGTCCGGCACTCTGGCCAGCGCCGACAGCACGTGCATCTTGAGGCCGTTGGAGTGAATGAGGGTGGGTCGGAAGTCCTGCGCGAGGCTGCGAAGCGCCTTCAGAAAGCGACGCGTCGGCCCGACAGCGCCCGCCAGGTGCCACGCCACGCTGCCAGGCGAGACGCCCGCCTCACCAAGCGACGCCAGCGCCGGAGCCAGCGGCAGCACTGACGCCGACATACCGGCCGCCTGCGCCGCGGCGATGACGGGGCCCGCTTCCGGCGATGCCAGGTGAAGCGCCCAGTCCGGATGCGTCACGCGAAGCGCCGCTGCGAGATCGAGCAGGACACGCTCAGCTCCGCCCAGCTGACCGGACGAGCTGAGATAGAGGATGCGCATCAACCCTGTGCGATCGGTTCGCGAGGGCGGGGTGGCACAGCCATGCAGGCCGTCAGAAAGACATCCGGGATCGCCGGCCGGATCTCGTGGGCACGCGCGTCAGGCGCGCTTCTGATGCGCGGCCTGCGCGTAGTAGCGGCTGTATTCCTTCCGGTAATACGTCGAGTAGTAGTACGGGTTGTGCTCGAGATCGACGCGGTTCAGCACCGCGCCGATGATGTGGGCCTGCACCGCCTGCAGCTGGTCGATCGCTGCCTTTGCCGCGTGACGGCTGGTCTGGTCGGCACCCACCACGAAGACGACGCCGCTCACCGTGTTGGCCAGAATCGACGCATCCGCCACGGCCAGCACCGGCGGCGAGTCGATGATCACCCAGTCGAAGTGCTCGGACAACGTCGCGAAGTACTCGTCGAACCGTTTGGACCCGAGGAGCTCGGCCGGGTTGGGCGGAATCATCCCCGCCGGCAGCACCGCCAGGCCTGGCACGGCGGTCTTGCGCACGGCCTCGCTCGGCTTGCAATCGCCGACCAGAAGGTTTGACAGCCCCGGCTCCTGCGTGAACTCGAAAATCTCGTGGACGCGCGGCCGGCGCATATCGGCGTCGATGTGCAGCACGCGCTGGCCTGCCTGCGCCAGCGACACCGACAGGTTCGCCGAGAACATGCTCTTGCCTTCGCCAGGCCCGGCACTGGTCACGACGATCGTGCGCACGCCTTCCTCGGCCGACGAGAACAGCACGTTGGTGCGAACCGCGCGGATGGCTTCGGCAAAATGCGGGGGCACACTCTGGCTGACGAGTGACGGGCCCTTGGCGTCGATTTCGGGGACCATTCCTAGGAACGGGAGCGCGAGGTGCGCCCGCAGCTCCTGCGGCGACTTGATCCGGTTGTCGAAGTACTCGAAGAGGAACACGAGCCCGATGGCAAACACGAGGCCCGAGAGCACGGCGGTCATCAGGTCTGCCTGGCGCCGCGGGAGGATCGGCCAGCGCGGCACTTCGGCGTTGTCGACGACCCGGATGTTGCTGGCCTTCAGCTCGCCGGAGATCCCGGTCTCCTTGGTGCGCTGCAGCAGCGCTTCGTAGACCTGGCGGTTGCTCTCCGCCTCGCGGTTGAGGACGCTGTATTCGATGCCCTTGCGATTCAGTCCGAGCGCTTCGGCCTTCTGCGAGTTGAGCGCCTCGACCAGGCTCGCTTCCTGCGCCGCCGCGGCCTCGTACTCGGCCTTCACGGAGTCGACGACCTTGTTGACCTCGCTCGACAGCTTGGCCTGCGTCGACTCGAGCGCTGAGTGGACCTTGACCATCTCCGGGTGACGATCGCCGTACTTCTCCGCGAGCTGCGCCTGCTGCCGCTGCAGGTCGCCGATCTCGGTCTTCAGCTTCTGCACGTAGTCGTTCGAGAGCACCGCCGGGAACGTCTCGATGGCCGCGGTGCCCTGGATGGCCTTCAGCTGGTTGTAGAGCGCTTCCTTCTCGATACGCGTCGTCTTGGCCTTGGTGACAGCGCTGTTGAGATCGCCAAGACGCTGGACGACGATGTTCTGGCGATCTTCCACGGCGACAGCGTCGTGCTCTTCCTTGAATTTCTGCAGCGCGGACTCGCTGGCCTCGACCTTCTTGCGCTGTTCCGCCAGCCTGTCGCCCAGCCAGTCGGTGGCTTCCTTCGACGCCGAGAACTTGTATTCCAGGTTCTGCTCGATGTACGCCTTGGCGTGGGCGTTGGCCATGTCCGCGGCCAGCTGCGGATCGGTGGACGTGAACTTCAGATCGACGAGACGGCTGTTGGTGATCGGGACGACGGTGAGCGATCCCAGCACCAGGTTCACGTAGGGCGCTGTCGGATCCTGATTGGCTTCGACCGCGGCGGCTTTTGCCTCAGCGGCCTTTCCGCTCTCGCCCATGCCCACCTGGCGCTTCACCCAGCTCCAGGCGCCGGAGAGTCCAGTGGTTTCAGGGTCAGGCACCGACGCATGCTCGGGCGACAGCCGGTCCTTGAGATGCATGCTCTCCGCGGTTCGCCGGGCCAGGCTGCGACTCTGGAGGACGCGATACTGCGTGCGGTAGAAGTCGTCGTTGTACCAGCCGTCCTGCTGCTGGAACATCGTGTCCAGCGTGCCGACCTTCGGCGTGTCCTTCTCGATCAGGATCTGTGTCCGCGCCTCGTAGATCGTGACCTTGCGGTAGCTGTTGATCGTCCCCACAGCGCAGACAATCAGGAACGCGGGAATGGCGATCCAGCGCCGCTTGTACAGCACGCGGACGTAGTCCATCAGATGACGCTCGTCGTCCTGGTGCGTCAGCTGTGCAAGGTTGGGCTTGCTGCGGTTGTCGGTCGTCATGATCCCGTGCCTGGGCTTAGAAGAAGCGTTCCGCCACAATCAGTGTATCGCCGGGTTCCACCGTATCGGTCAACTTCGCCTTCAACTCCGCTTTCTTGCCGTCGACGGTCCGGATGATCTTCACGCGGCCCGTCGAGCCGCGGTCCGTCACGCCTCCCGCCAGCGCCAGCGCCTGCAGGACGGTGATGCCCTTGGTCACGGCATACGCGCCCGGCGTCTTCACCTGGCCGAAGACGTAGACCGACTGAGCCTTGGGGACGACGATGGTGTCGCCGTCTTTCAGCGTGATGTTCTTGGACAGGTCGCCTTCCTGCAACTGGCGGATATTGACCCTGATCACCGTCGCGTCGGAGGCCTGGTCGGGCAGAAGCGGCCCAGCGGCCTTACCGGGGGCGGGCCGGACGACCAAGATCTCGTCCGCCGCGCCGACAGTGGTGGCGCCGGCCTTGGAGAGCGCCTCGATGAGGGTCATGTTGCCGCTGAGCGGATACGGCCCGGGCTGACGCACCTCACCGAGAATGAAGATGCGCTGGCTCTGGTAGGTTTCCACCGCCACTGTCACCTGGGGGTTCTTCAGGTACCCGTCGGCGAGGCGCTTCTGGAGGTCCTGCTCCAGCGCGCGGAGCGTCATACCCGCGGCCTTCATGCGGCCGATGAGCGGGAAGCTGAACGAGCCGTCAGTCTCCACCTTGAACTTGCCGGACAGATCCGCCTGGTCGTACACGGTGATCGTGAGAACGTCCTGCGCGCCGACGACGTAGTCCGCCTGCTGGGCGACGACGATCGGCGAAGCGACGCCGAGAAACAGAGCCAACCCGATCAGAAGACGTCTCATCACTTGGGCAACCCGACAGTGAACGTCCCGCCTACCCGCAGGCCGTTGTAGTTCCGAAGATCGAGCTCATTGGACTTGCGGTGGTAGTAATCCAGCGCCACACCGATACGGACGTTGTCGCTGAGCGTGTAGCCGGTGCCCCCGCCCACGCGATAGCTGTTGTCGACCCGGTCGCTGTTCACAGCCGCGCCGTCCTCCACCTGCCGGTAACCCAGCCACTGCCTGCTGCCGTCGGCCGTCAGGTCCCAGTGGGTCGTGATCTTCTGCGTCACTGTCAGCCCGATATCAGTCAGCACATAGTACGGCTGCGTCTCTTCGTACGAGTAGGTGACGTCGCGGTCGACCTTGAACGCAAATTGCGTCGCGTGCAGGTGATAGGCGGCCTCGACGTTGGCGACGACGCCGGAGTAGTCCGGCACAACGGAATCGAGCGTGTCGAAGTGACGGTACCCGACGAACACCTTGCCCGAGATCAGCGCCAGCGGGTCGAACTCGAAGCCTGGCACCACCGCCCAGGAGTTCGCGTCGCGAAGCGGCGAGAACTCGAAGCGGTCCTGCTGGTAGTCGCCCTTGACGACGAGCGTCGTGAGCGGCGTCAGCGATTCCCGCAGCGACAGGCCGGCGCTCGTGCCCGTCCGGTTCAGTTCCTCGCTCAGGTTCGCGCCGTCGAACACCTGGTCGTCGCGGAAACTCAGCGTTCGCTGGTGTCCTTCGACGCGAAACGTGGACTTGCCGGTGGCGCGGATGTCCACGCCGCCGCCATACCCGTAGTCGGTCCGGAATGATCGCTGGTCGATCTCAAATCCCGGCCGGATGCGACCGTAGAGGTAGAGCCCGTCGACAAAGGGCGATAGCCGGTTGTACGGAAACAGCGTCAGCGTTGCCGTGTTGTCGGTGTTGGTCGACCGCTGGTCGGCGTAGGTCTGGAACCACGTGTACGTCACGTCGCTCTTCGCCGCGATCCGCGCCGACCCGAAGTGCAGCCAGTATTCGGCGCCCGGCCCCACAGTGGCGGTCGCGTCCTGCTTGGGGTTCTCCGAGTCCGCCTGGTTGTAGACATTGGTATCGACGCCGACGTCGCTGACGACGATGAACGGCGTGAATCGCAGGGCGCCGTAGCGGAATTTCGCCCGCTCCGACGGGTCTTCGGTGCCTTGAGCCCGGGCGGACGCCACCGGAATCAGGAGACACATCAACAACAGCGACGCGAGGCGCGACACGGTCACGATATCGATTTGAGTGTGAGAGCGAACCGGAAGCCGCCGGCCTGGCAACCGCCAGGCCGGGGCTTCACAGATGAACGGAAGTGCCGAAGGTCGAGATATCCACGGCGCTCTGGTCGTTCAGCGCGGCGTGGAGGTCGCGTTTAGTTGGATCCGCTGGCGGACTGCTGGTTCACCGTCGGCGCTCCGCCGCCGGCGGCGGCAGCCGGGTCGCCATTGGCTGCGACGACGCCCGCGGTCACGCCGGCCGCAGTTGCGGCGGCCAGCAGGTAGTACGCGGCCACCGGGCGGTTGCAGTGGACGTTTGCGCCCTTCTTCATCATCAGGTCGTTGACCTGCGAGGCAGCGTCGGAGAGCGTGAACGGACCGGCCGAGCACACCACATGTCCGCCCTGGCCGTTGGGCGTCGCGCCCTTGACGAGCTCCACCATGAACGTGCCAATCGTCAGGCCGTTCAGCGCGAAGTCCGCATTGGCGTCGAGCGTCGTCGCCTGCGAAATCGCGTTGTTGGTGACGTCGCGCGCCCGGATGATGTACTGACTGAAAGGCTGCGACACTTCGGCCGCCGCCGAGCCACTGATGACGCCGTCCTGCCGCAGGCCCGCTGCCGACAAGGGCATCATGAGCAAGCTTCCAAGAGCAGCAACAGCCAATCCCGTCCTGAGTGTGCGCATACCTTCTCTTTCTGATTGACCGGGAGCGCCGGCCAATGTTAGGAGCCTATTTTCGCCCGGTACCCGTCGGCCGGTCAAGTTGCCGGCGGCCGGTTCTTGTATCAAAAACGCCCGAAAATCGCGCAGTTCTTACTCGCCGGCCGGTCGCCTTCCAGCCTCGCGGGCGGCCTTGGCGACGCTCAGTTGGCGCAGCTTCCTGTAGAGGTTGGTGCGCTGAATTCCCAGCGCCTGAGCGGCGTCCCCCATCCGGCCGTGGTGCTGGCGGACCACGGCGGCGATGTATTCCCGCTCGAACCGGAGCCGGGCGTCGCGCAGCGTCGTTCCGCCAGACACACCCATCTCCGAGCCGTCGAGCCGCACCTGTGCCAGCACGTCTTCAAGGCGGATCGAGCCGTGCGGGGTCAGCAGGACCAGCCGCTCGAGCAGCGACCGCAGCTCCGGTGCGTTGCCGCGCCACGGCAAGGCGGCCAGCAGTGTCAGCGCCGGCCGGGTCAGTGTCTTGATCGGCACCCCGCTGGCGCGGCAGACCTCTTTCACGAAGTGATTGGCAAGAAACGGGATGTCTTCCCGGCGCTGCCGCAGAGGCGGCAGATCGACCCGGATGAGCGACAGGCGCTCGTGCAGATCCCGCCGCACGCGGCCCTCGTCGACGGCGTGGTCGAAATCCGGGTCCACGGCGACGATTGGCCGGATGTCGAGCTCGATGCGCGTCCGGTCCGCTGTCAGCACGGCCTCGCGATCGCGCAGGATGCGATGAAGCCTGGCCTGCACACGGGTCGGCATGTCGGGCAGGTGCTGCAGGAACAGCGTGCCGCCCGACGCCTCGACCAGCCGGGCGCTGCGGCTGATCCGCTCCATTGTCCGGCGCTCGTCGTAGCCATCGGTCCGGCGCTGGGAGACGACACCGAACAACTCGTGCTCGAGATCCTGGGGAGTCGAGTTGGCGCAGTCCACCATCACGAAGGGCGCGTCCGGGCGCCGCCCGTGTCCATGGATGGTCCGGGCGAGCATCTCGCGGCCGGTGCCGCGTTCGCCAGACAGCAGTATCGGGCAGCGGCTCGGCGAGACGCGCGGCAGCAGGTCGAGGATCTTTCGCATCGCCGGCGACGCCCCGAACACGCCAAACGGCGCCACGTGCACGTCGGCGCTCTCGAGAGTCGCGCTCAGCCCCACGAGGTCCTGGGCGTTGGACATCACGGCGGCGAGGTCCCACGGGACGACGGGTGCCGGGAGGACGTCGAACACGCCGGCGCGGAACGCGTCGAGCGAGCTTTCCGGGCGGTCGGCATCGACGACGCCGATCAACACCGCCTGCGGCCGCTCCGTCCGGATCGTGCGTGCGATGCGCAGCGACTCGGTGCCGCGCCCGCAATCGAGCAGGCAGAGCATCGCCGGCCGGTCGCGCAGCTCGTAGAGCGCCTGGCTTGCGCCGGACACCCAGCGCACCGACACGCCGAGGTGCTCGGCAATCGCGTCAGCGCGCGCTTCCTCGAGATTCGAGCCTGAGATCCACAGCAGCGTGGGACCAAACACCGGGACGCGAACCTGTCGCGCCGGGGTCTGGCTCGCTACGCCAATCGACTTGTGTCCTCGTGCCTGATACACGGCTGTCCTCACGGAGTGGGTGTTGCCGGGCTGAACGTGCCATCGTCGTGCGCGTCCACTTCGAGCCGCGGGGCGCTGCCGTCCGGCGGGTAGACCAGGCGATGGTTGGGACGCCCCGTCCCCTTGGTGTCGAGCTCCACGATCTGCAGGACGCCCTGCGACCACGTCTCCCACTTGTCGACGCGACCGTCGGCGTTGGTGTCCTCCTCCACGTGCACGAGGACTCCCTGCTGGTACGTCTCCCAGCGATTGATCTTCCCGTCGCTGCCGGTCGCCTCTTCGGCGCGCGTCAGCAGGTGACGCGGAGGGATGGCGGCGCCGCCCACCGGCGCCGCGCCAGCGGGCTGTTCCTTGTAGTACTCGCGGCGATCGACGACGCCGTCGTAGTTCTCGTCGAGTTCAGCAAGGACCGCGCGCGTGCCGTCCATGTAGAGCCACGCATCGGGTTTGCCGTCCTTGTTCCTGTCGTATGTGATCCGTTCGAGCCGCCCGGTGCTCTTGTTGTACGAAGGCTTGACGGTGTCGCTGCCGCCAGGCTGTGGCGAGCGCCGGCACGCGCCACCGACCGCCAGAACCACCGCCAGAAACGCCACACTTGCGACACGAGCCCGAGTCCGGGACATAAGAATTTTGGCCATATTTCGAGGAATTGCAGGAGGCCGGCTCGGTGCTCCGCCCCGTCACTTACAGAAAAGCCGGCCGGAGCCGGAACGATCTGCCAGCGAAGAGGTACACCTGCGGCTGAGCAAGGGTTGAGCCATGCTGATACATCGACTGAACTGTGTCAACAACAACACTCTTGTGAAGTCAAAACGATACTTATCTGCCGTGCGCCAGATTTCATTTCGGGGTTCGGTCAGACTTGAAATGGGTGTCGGCGTGGCCCGGGCGGACTGAATCGATACACGTCGCCGGGCGGGTGGCGCGCACCGGTGTGCAGTTCGCGCGCCTGTGACCGAGTCGAGCCGCGGCGTATCGACATCGACACGAAACACGCCTGTTTTCGAGGATCTATGGGGGTTCTCGGCCGTTCGTTCATGTATACTCGGCCTCGAGTTCTGCTGCAGAGCTGAGTCTCCGCGAGAACATCGCCACCATCGTGGCAGCGCCTCCCCAGCCCCCGACGCCACGCGACGGCCTTCCCCCCACACCAGGGGTGCCGTACGTCCTCATTGCCGACTCTGACCCCCGACGGGCCGGCATGATCAGAGATCTGGTCGAGCTGGGTGGGCTGGAAACCGTCGTGGCCAGAAACGGCGACGAGGCCAAGGCGATGCTGCGGCGGCGGAGCCTGCCGACGCTGGTCGTCGCCAACCTGTCCCTGCCGCGCCTCGACGGGTTCGCCCTCCTGGCAGACCTGCGCAAGCTGGCAGGCGCGTCGGGGCCTCCGGTCGTGGTCGTCTCGAGCTCCAAGGAGCTGAGCGGGGCGGCGTGGAATCTGAAGGAGCGTCTCGGCGTCACCGAAATCCTGGCGGCGGACGCCAACGAGTCGCAGGCCTTCGAGACGCTGACCCGGGCACTCCCCACGCTGCGCCATCCCTCGGGCGACGAGCGGCCCGCCGGCACGGGGCTCGTGCACGAGCGATGGGTGAGCGACACCGTCGATCGCTATGCGGGCGACGTCGCGCGCCGGTTCAACATCGGCCTGGTCTTCGTGACTGTCGCCGTCGGCGATCGCGAGTGGATGCGCGTCCATGTCAATCAGCCGCGGCGAGCAGTGCAGTCTGGTGCCGCGCCGCGGACGTGGTCGTTTGTGCGGCAGGTGCTCGAAGGGCAGGAGCCGATCGTGGTGCCCGACGTGACGCAGCACCCCGTGTTCGCGCAAGCCACGTTCCCGCCCGCGGGCACGCTGCGCGGATATGCGGGCGTCCCGCTGCTGTCCGCCAGCGGGCGCGTCAGCGGCGCGATGTGCCTGTTCGACTACGAGCCGATGTCGCTCGACGCGCGCGCGCTCGACGCGCTGATCGAGATCGGGCGACGCCTGGCGCTCGAGCTCGACGGCAGCCTCGAGCGCGCAGACAGCCAGGAGCGCTTCAGCGTGCTCTCACGCCTGGCTCTCACCGATCCGGTGACGGGGCTCGCGAATCGGCGCGGCGGGGAAGAGGCGCTGGCGCGCGAGGTGTCCCGCGCGCGACGCTCTGGATCGCCGCTCAGCCTCGTCCTGTTCGACATCGATCACTTCAAGCGCATCAACGACGAGGCCGGCCACGCGAACGGGGACAAGGTGCTCCGTGGTATCTCCGAGATCCTCTCGGCATCGCAGCGCGGATCCGATCTCGCGATGCGCTGGGGCGGGGAAGAATTCCTGGTGCTGCTGCCCGACGTCGGACTGGCAGGCGCACGGATCTTCGCGGAGCGCGTGCGCGAGAACGTTCAGAACCTCGTCATTCCGGAAACCGGACGCATCACGGTCTCTGCCGGCGTCTCTGAACTGGTCGGGGAGGAAGAACCCGCGACAGCGCTGGCCCGCTCGGACGCGAACCTCTATCGCGCGAAAGCGGCAGGCCGGAACCGCGTCGAGGTCGATCAGACGCAGCCGATCGTCTGAGCGCGGTTATCGCGAGCTCTGATAGTTGTGCGTCACGATGGCCGCGTACGCGCCGTTGATGACAACCATCGTGACGACCGCCGCAACGCGGTTGCGCCGCCAGAGCAGCTCGGCGCCCGCGATCGTCGCCGCCGTCGTCGCCACCTTCACCGCGCTCAGCGTGCGCTGACTGCCGGCAGCGCCGATCATCAACGGGTTGGCTTCAACCGACCCCCGCTGAATCGCGCGGATCGTCGAGTGCGCGTCGCCGGCCTGCAGTACGCCGAAAGACACATAGAGCGGCAACAGGGCGGCGGGCCTCGTCACGTGGGGACGTGCGGCGACGACGGGAGCCCGGTACGGTTGCGCGGCCTGAACGCGGAGACTGTCCGCGACAAGCGGCGTCACCTGCAGCCATTCATTCAGTCCGGCTTCGGCACGTCCGGCGATCAGGACCATGAGTCCCGCGCCACCGGCAAGCGTCAGCAGACGACGACTCGCGTGCCACATCATCGAGGCCCTCCGTCGGCCGGACCTCATCAATCGGCATGCCAGAGCAGAGGTATCGACCTGAGCAAGGAAATAGCGGCCAGACGACGATTCGTCGTCCGGCGAGCCGCGCGTAGAAATGCCACGCCGGGCAATTCTTGCGAGCACGTCGCGCGCCGCGGCCTGCGGATGACTGGGCTAGCGCAGGGATGACTGGCGGTAGTTGGAGGCCACGACGGCGACATATCCCGCGTTCAGGACGATCATCGTCGTCACTGCCGCCACGCGGTTGTGACGCCACAAGCGTTCGACGAAGTAGATCGTGCCGACCGTCGCCGCCGCCTTCATGGCAAACATCCCGGTGTTATTCCACGACGCGCGCATCATGAACGGGTTCGACTCCGCCCCTCCGACGCGAATGGCCTTGCGCGTGGAATCGGCGTCGAGGACCTGCAGCGACGCAAACGAGATGTAAAGCGCGGGCAAGGCTGTCGGCCGGGTGGGCCGCGGCGGGGGCAGTGCCACGACACGGGGCACCTGAGGCAGAGCGGCCGCGACCATCGGTGTGACCTGCAGCAGCGCGCGCGGGCCTGCCGAGACTGTTGCGACGCTGAGTGCCGTCACGAGAGCGCCGGTCGCCGATGCGATCACCCACGACCGCCAGCCCGCAAAGCGACTCCGCATGGGACCTCTCCAGCCGGAGTGGACGCGGGAGCCCGACCACCCATACGTCCGACGCTCGAGCGGTGCAGGAGGATCCGGATATTGACGGAATTACTTGCTCTGCCAGGCGGCAAGGCGTGCGCCAGCGTCGGCGTCGACAGTCTCGAAGTCGAAGGCTTGCGCGCTCGAGCTTGTCTGGTAGAAGAGCTGACCCAGCTCTGCGTGAGCAGGATGGTCGAGGTAAGCCTTCAGATCCTCGCGGGTCGCGAACTCGAACATCCCGCAGTACTCCGGCGGTCCCGGCGCGAGTGAGTCGTACGCGGTTCCCAGCCTGATCCGCCGGCCTACCTGATAGCGACGAATCGACGGGATCGTCGTCAGCGCGCGGTCGAGCGCGCCGACGACGCGGTCGCGGTCCTGGTCCGTCAGGCCATCGCGTGGCGTGAACAGGACCAGGTGCACGATCACCGCTTCACCTTTTTCATCAGACGCGTGTTGCCCTTCCGGGAACGTTCGACGCGCTCCTCGGGCTTCTCTTTCGCGGGACGATCCTCGCGCGGCGCGTCCTCGCGAGGTCTCGGCGGGCGCGATCCCGACGGTGACGTCCAGGGCTTCCGCGGCCCCGGGGGTTTGTCACTCCAGGGGCGCGATTCGCGTCCCTGTGGAGGCTTGCTGCTCCACGAGCGTCCCTCACCGCCAGCGGGTTTGTAGGGCGGCCGTCCGGATCCGCCACCCGGTTTGAAGGGGGGACGCCCCGACCCGCCCGCCGGAGGCTTGCCACTCCACGGTCGCCGTTCGCCGCTGGCCGGCGGCTTGTCGCTCCATTGACGCGCCCCACCAGGCTTGGCGGGCGGGCGTCCCTCTCCGCCTCTGTCGCGATCGTCGCGAGCCCCGTCGCGCGGACGCGGCGGCCCCGATGGTTTGCCGCTCCACGGCCGGCGGTCGCCGCCGGCAGGTGGCTTGTCACTCCACTGGCGTGCACCGCCCGGCTTGAAGGGCGGTCGTGGCCGGTCGCCGCGATCGCGATCGTCGCGGGCGCCGTCGCGTGGACGCGGCGGCCCAGACGGCTTGCCACTCCATGGCCGGCGGTCGCCGCCGGCCGGTGGCTTGTCGCTCCAGGGCCGAGCGCCTCCCGGCTTGAAAGGCGGCCTCGGCCGGTCGCCACGATCGCGATCGTCACGGGCGCCGTCGCGTGGACGCGGCGGACCCGACGGTTTGCCGCTCCACGGCCGGCGGTCGCTGCCGGCAGGTGGCTTGTCGCTCCAGGGCCGAGTGCCCCCCGGCTTGAATGGCGGCCGCGGCCGATCGCTGCGATCGCGATCGTCACGGGCGCCGTCGCGCGAACGCGGTGGGCCCGACGGCTTGCCACTCCACGGTCGCCGTTCCCCGCTGGCCGGCGGTTTTCCGCTCCAGGGTCGCCGCTCGCCACTGGCTGGCGGCTTGCCACTCCACGGCCGGCGCTCGCCACTGGCTGGCGGTTTGTCGCTCCAGGGGCGGCCACCCGGCTTGAACGGCGGCCGGCTCGACCCGCCGGGCTTGTAAGGCGGTCTGGACGGCCGGTCTCCTGGTGTGTACGGGGGGCGTCCCTGGTCGGCTCCTCGCGGTCGACCTTCGCGCCGCTCGTCGGACCCTCCTCGAGCGTCGCCCTCATCACGCGGCCGCGGCGGCCCCGAAGGCTTGCCGCTCCACGGGCGTCGATCGCCACCCTGCGGCGGCCGGCTGCTCCACGGGCGATCCTGTCCGCCCGGCTTGAACGGCGCGCGGGGTTTCGGCGTCCAGGCCGGCTTGTCGAAGCGTCGCGCCGGAGGTTCGGCCTGCTCGCCATCCGGTGCTGGCGCGTCAGACGACGCGTCCTGCGGCTTGAAGTCTGAGGAGCGCGGTGGCCGTCGGTCGCGATCTTTCCGATCGGCGGGCTTCTTGAACCGATCGCGCGGATCGCGATGCGCGCCGCCAGGCCGCCACTCGACGCCGCGTGACTCCCCGCTCCCGCGCGGCGGCCCGCCTTCAGCCGCCCGCTGCTCCTCCTGGGAGTCCCAGAGGCGCCCGCGCGCGAACCACTTCATCGTGACGTCGGTCTGCTTGGCGCGCAGCCGTTCGAATGTCGGCATGAGCTCCGCCCGATCGGCGGCGCGAAATGCCGTTGGCGAGCCGCCGACCAGGATCGTCCAGTACACATGTCGGGGGGGCATCAGGCTGTTCCTTCCAGACGCTTCAGTTTCTCGACCAGCGTCGTCCGCTTCATATTCAGCACCTGAGCGGCGGCGGCCTTGTTGCCGTTGGTCCGTTCGAGCGCCCGTCGGATCACTTCGTGTTCGATGCGCGCGATGAAGACCTCGAACGAGAGACCCTCGTCGGGCAGCGCTAGCCCGTGGAGAAAGGGATCGCCGGCAGTCGCCTGCTGCAGATCCGGCGGCAGATCGGAGAGCTCCACCTGCGTGCGTCCGCCCGAGAGCGCGACGGCGCGCTCCATGGCGTTTTCCAGCTGCCGCACGTTTCCCGGCCAGCTGAACGTCATCAGGCACCGCAGCGCCGGCTGCGAGACGGTCATCGGCGTGCGGCCGATCTCGTCACCGAACTTCTGCAGGAAATGCTGGGCGAGCAGCGGGATGTCTTCCTTGCGATCGCGCAGCGGCGGCAGCGTCACGGGGATGACGTGCAGCCGGTAGTACAGATCCTCGCGGAACGAGCCGTCGGCCACCATCTTCGAGAGGTCGGCGTTGGTCGCCGCGATGACGCGGACGTCGACCTTGATGGTCTGCGAGTCGCCGACCCGCTCGAACTCCCGCTCCTGCAGCACACGCAGCAGCTTCATCTGCAGCGCCATGCTCATGGTGCCGACCTCGTCGAGGAACAGCGTCCCTCGATGCGCCTGCTCCAGGCGTCCTTGACGGTTGGCGATCGCCCCCGTGAACGCACCGCGCGCATGCCCGAACAGTTCGGCCTCGAGCAGGTTCTCCGGGATGGCGCTGCAGTTGATGGCCACGAACCGCTGCGTGCGTCGCTGGCCGGCATGGTGGATCGCCCGGGCGACCACTTCCTTGCCAGTGCCGGTCTCGCCGGTGATCAGAATCGTGCTCGATGCCCCGGCGATTGTCTCGAGGACGTGAAACAGATCGCGCATCGCGCGGCTGCGGCCGACGATGCCCTCGAAGCTGTGACGTTGCTGAAGCTGCTCGCGCAGCCAGGCGTTTTCGCTGCGCAGCCGACGCTGTTCGATGGCGCCCTGGAGCGCGTGCCACAGCTCGTCGAACTGGAACGGCTTGGTGACGAAGTCCGCCGCGCCGCGCTTGATGATCTCCACGGCGTCCCGGACGGTGCCATAGCCGGTCATCACGATGCCGATAATCTCCGGGTAGCGCTCGACGGCGGCCTCGATCACCCGGGTGCCGTCGACGCCCGGGAGCCGGAGGTCGGTGACCACGATGTCGAACGCAAACTCGGTCAGGGCCTCGAGCGCCCGCTCGGCGGTGTCGGCCTGAACGACGTCCATGCCGCGGTCAGTTAACTGCTCAGCCAGCGCTTCGCGGAGGGGTGCTTCGTCTTCGACGAGCAGCAGATGTTTCGGAGAATCAGGCATTTATGAGGGCGTCGATATTTTGACGCCTATCCGGGAATGCGTCAAGGCCGCTGGCCGATGAGGCCGATCATGCACGTGGATCTACAGCCCGGCTCAGCATTCACCGATACCCCTAGCGCCGGAGGACAACACGTTGGAACGTCGAGCCATCTCAATTACCCAGGCATGTGAATCGGTGGGCGTCAGCCGACGCACCATCTACAACTGGATGTCTGCGGGCAAGGTGCAGTACGTGCGCACCGCCGGCGGTGCAGTCCGGATCTTCGAGGACTCACTCTGGCGCGCGCCCGAAGCCGTGCTCGTGGAGAGCGCGCAATCGCAGTCGCACCACGACGAACGGCAGGCGTAGAATGCGGCCAGGTCCCGGCTGACGGGGCTCTGGCCCGAGACGCCCGATGTCCGAGATCGTCGATCTGCGAGCGCTATTCCATCGTCTGAGCAACGAGCTCGGCGTGATTCTGCTTCACGCCGAGTTGCTGCAGGCCAAGGCTCCAGATCCCGCCAACCGCGCGCGCGCGACGCTCGTCGTCGAGAGCGCGCTCAATGCCATGACGACCGCCCGCGAAATCCGCGACAAGATTCCAGCCACCTCGACCGAGGGCATCGAAGCCTGATCGCCCGCAATTCCCGCCTCTTCGCACCAGCGCTCCCGATCGATTACAAAATCGTTAGTTCCGCGCAGAATCGTTAGATCGGTCCGTCAAGAAATTGGCAGTTATGGCCGTTACTGCGTCGATTATTTGACGAACCGGCGATTTTTGTCAGTCCCCCGCCAGCCAGACTTTTCACGATCGTTCGCACTCTAAGCCGTTGTTTCTGAGGGACTTTACAGCCGTTCACGGCGTTGCCGGTGCAGGAGTCTGGCTGGCTCTGGCCCAGCTGGTACCGCGGTTGCGATAGAGGGCTGCGTCCGGAGTCGCCGGCAACCAAGGAGAATCCATGTCGCTCCCCGCGCCCTCGTCCAGTCAACGCATCGTCACCAGCCTCCCCTTTGTCGAGGCTCTGGCCCGCCGAATGGCGGCGTCCATGCCTCACTCGATCGACATCGGCGACCTGGTGCAGGACGGGGTCATCGGGCTCATCGACGCGGCGAACCGCTTCGACGAGGAGCGCGGCATCAAGTTCGAGACGTTCGCCGAGCGCCGGGTGCGCGGCGCCATGATCGACGCGCTGCGGAAAGACGCCTGGCCGCGCGGCGTCCGCCGGCAGCGCCGCGAGCTGGAAGCCGCCCGCGAACAGCTGCGCCGCGAGATGGGCTGCGAGCCCTCGCTGGCGGACCTGGCGGCCAAGGTCGGCTCCGATGAGAAGCGCCTGAGCCGCACCATCGTCCGCATCAACACCATCGAGTCGACCTCGCCGCTGGCTTCGGCCGACAGCGCCGACGAGTCGACGCTGCCCGCGGCGCTGCTGCCGTCGGAGCCGGAACGTCCGGACAACGCCTACGAGAAGATGGAAGTGCGGGATCGCGTGCGCGGCGCGATTCAGTCGCTGCCCTGGCGCGAACGCAAGGTGATCGCGCTCTACTACTACGGCGAAGTGACGATGAAGCAGATCGGCCAGTCGATCGGCGTGAACGAGTCGCGGGTGAGCCAGCTGCACGCCCGCGCCATCCGCCGGCTGCGCGACGCGCTCGGCGCGACGATGGCGCCGGCACAGGCGGCCGCGGTGCTGAAGTCCACCGTGCTCCAGTTCCTGCAGAAGCCCGCGATGATGAAGGCCGCACAGCCGACCCGCGGGTCGCTGCCCGGGATCGTGATCCCCTACGCCAGCACGTCGCGCGCGGTGCGCAGCAAGTCGCCGAGCCGGAACGGCTTTGCCAGCCAGGGACAGCCGCTCTCTTCGAGGAAGCGCTCGGCGTCGGTGCCGACGACGTCGCCGGTCACGAAGATCAGCCGCGCGGCGAGCGCCGGCGCGGTCGCTGCAATCGCGCGGTAGAACGCGCGGCCATCGAGCCGCGGCATCTTCAGATCGCAGATCACCAGGTCGAACGGGCGCTCGCGCACGATGGCGAGCGCCTCTTCGCCGTCCCCCGCACGATCCACCACAAATCCGGCGTCGGTGAGCGCGTCGGCCACGGCGCTGGCCAATGCCGCCTCGTCTTCGACCACGAGCACTCGTCGTCCGGCGAGCTGCTTGAGTTGTTCGGCGGTCGGCGGTTCTGCCGCCGCCTCGCGACGCATGCCCGGCGTGACTGGCAGTTCGACGACAAACGACGCCCCGCGGCCCGCCGCGCCCATCGTGATCCGGCCGCCGTGCTCCTGGACGATCGCGTACGCCACCGTGAGTCCGAGGCCGGTGCCCTTGCCGACGTCCTTGGTCGTGAAGAAGGGATCGAAGATCTTGGCCTGCACGTCGGTCGGCACGCCCGGCCCGTCGTCGTTGATCTCGAGGAGCAGCGTCTCGCGGGTGGCGTCGTGCCACGTGCGTACCACCAGCGTGCCGCGGCCGTTGGCCGAGAGCATGGCCTGTTCGGCGTTGATCACGAGGTTCAGCAGCACCTGCTGAATCTGGTGCGGGTCGGCAAACAGCTGCGGCAGTCCCGACGCCAGCGCTTCGATGACGGCGATGTTGGTGACGCGCTGCTCGTACGCCCGGAGCGCCAGCGTCTCGCGGACCACCTGGTTCAGGTCGACCATCGTGCGTGTGCTCTGACGCTTGCGCGCGAATGTCAGCAGTTGTCGCACGATCTTGGCGGCGCGTTCCGCCTCGTGAAGGATGATCTCCACACCGCGCTTGGTGCCCTCGTCGAGCGGCTTTTGCGCCAGCCGCTCCGACCACGTCAGCATCGTCGCCAGCGGGTTGTTCAGCTCGTGGGCGACGCCGGAGATGGTCTGGCCGAGGGCCGCCATCTTCTCGGCCTGCGCGAGCTGCTGATAGAGATCGCGCGACTGGTCGTCGAGCTTCTTCCGCTCGCTGACGTCGCGCATCAGCGCGTCCACGCGCAGCGTGCCGTCCGGGCCCCACGGCTCGGCGTGGGCGGTCAGCTCCACCCAGACCGTGGAGGCATCGGCGCGCCGCAGGCGAAGCAGGTACTCGGTGACGGCGCCGTCGGCGCTGAGCCGCTCGCGCAGACTGTCGCGCGCCTGCGGATCGTCGAAGCGTGACGGGTCGAAGGGACGGACGTCTGCTTCGGGCGCCTCCGGCGCGTAACCGAGCATCAGTTTCAGGTGAGGATTGGCTGCCAGGGTGCGGCTGCCGGTGGCCGAGATCAGCCCGACGTAGACGCCTTCGTGGACCGACTCGAAGAGCCGCGCGAGCGCGTCCGCCCGTGGATCCGTGTGCGACGCGAAGCCTGACGACGGCCGGTCGGGTGCCACCGGCGGGATTATACGTGGGTCGCCGCAGGAAACGATGCCGCCGGCGGGTCGTGCCTCCCGCCTCCAGGGCGTGCGACGACGGGGCCATTGTCAACTAAGATGGCGAACTGCTGCGTCGGACTGCGGCAACCGATAGTGGCGGAGACAGTCTTCGGAGGAGGACGTAGATGGCTGGTCGGCTCGCACTGCTCGTCGTTGCCATCCTCGGCGTCGCAGGTCTCGCCTCGGCGCAGACCGACGCGTCCGTCAAGATCGGCATTCTTCCTTTCGCCGATGCCACGGCGTCCGGCAATCGAACCGCGGGCGCCGACGTCGGTCGGACGATGCTGTCGGAGGTCACCCACTCGACGACGCTCGTTCCCCGGATGCTTGCAGCAGAAGGCGTGAAGGTCGACGAGCTGGACGCCGAGAAGGCCGTGGCCATCGGCCAGGAGCAGCACGTGGACCTCGTCTTCATGGGCACTGTCCTCGACGCCGAGAGCAAGGAATCGAACAAGAGCGGCTGGATGCCCTCAATCAAAGGGCAGTCTGCCAGCGTCAACCTTCACCGGGTCAAAGCCTCGGTGACACTGCAAGGCGAGCTGTACGACGTGGCCAGTGGAAAGCGCCTGTTCAGTGTCCGGGTGACGGGCAACGACTCCAACAACGCGTGGGGCGGCACCGCGTATACGTCGTATGGCTCCTGGGGCAACGATGGCTACGGCGCGTTTCTCGACTCGCCGATGGGCAAGGCCCTGCAACACGCGCTGGTGGAGATGACCAGGCAGGTCGCGGCCAAAGCGGCGTCGCGCAACTGACGAGGGCGCTCGCCCTCGAACAACTGCATCAGATCGCGCCGGTCGCTACGGCTTCCCCGGGCAGGCGCGCACCGGTTCAACGCGCCGTTTTGCGCGCCCGGCCCGCAATGGTGTCGTTGGTCTCGACCGGCCGGCGCGCGCCGAATCCTGCCGACATCAGCCCGACGCAACGCGGCCCAGGGAAAAGGGCGGCCACGGCCCGCCGGCTGCCGCCGTCAGCGGCGCATCCTGGCGCTGCCGCTCAGCTCGTCCGTCCCCGTCAGACATCGGCTTGTACCAGCGATATGTTCTAGTATTCGTAGATATTACAGAACGTCAGTTGTAGAATCGCGAATCGCACAGAATAATATTCTGAGCTGAGGCCGTACGATGCTCGACTCCGTTGACCGGCAGATTCTCGCCCTCCTTCAGGAAAACGCCCGCATCCCACAGGCGGAGATTGCCAGGCTCGTCGGCCTGGTGCCGTCGGCGGTGCTCGAGCGGGTGCGCAAGCTCGAAGCGCGCGGCATCGTCCGCGAGTACGTGGCCCTGCTCGATCCGAAGGTCATGGATCAGCGGCTGCTGGCCTTTGTCGCCGTCCGGGCGTCCGAGACGCCGGGCGAAGACCGCGTGAGCGTGACCCTTGCCGCAATCCCCGAGGTCCTCGAAGCGCACAACGTCGCGGGCGATGACTGCGTCCTGCTGAAGGTGCGCGCGCGCGACCCCGAGCATCTCTCCCAGATCCTCCGCGAACGCATCGGCGCCGTCGCCGGCGTGCAATCGACGCGCACGACGATCGTCCTCGAGACCATCAAGGAGTCGCCGCGACTGCCGATCGAAGGCTCGATCAAGCGCGGCGGGGCGGCGTCGTGAGCGCGCCTCCGCGCCTGGCATACGTCGCCTGGATCGCCATCTGCGTCATCTGGGGCACGACCTACCTGGCCATTCGTGTCGGCCTCGAGGCGTTTCCGCCGGCGCTGCTCGGCGCGTTCCGCTGGATCGTCGCGGGACTGATGCTCGCCGCGATCACCCGCTTCCGTGGCGAGCGCCTGCCGCCGGTCGCGGAGTGGCGCGATCCGGTGATTCAGGGCGTGCTGCTGCTTGGGTTCGGCAACGGCTGCGTCAACTGGGCGGAGCAGTACGTGCCGAGCGGCCTGGCTGCCGTGATCATCGCGACGGTGCCGTTCTTCATGACCGGCGTCGAGGCGTTTTTCCCGAACGGCGAGCGAATCAGCCGCACGGCGCTCGCCGGGCTGGGCGTGGGCTTTGCCGGGATCCTCGTGCTCGTCTGGCCCGACCTGCAACTCGGCGATGCGGCCGGCACGCACTTCCTCGCCGGCGTCGTCGCTCTTCAGGTCGCGTGCCTCGGGTGGGCCATCGGCTCGTCGTACTCCAAGCGGCACAAGCATGCGGACCGGTCGGTGCTCGGCATGACATCAGTGCAGATGCTCGGCGGCGGCGTCGTGATGCTGCTGGTCGGCGCGATGACCGGCGAGTGGGCTGGCGTGCATCCGACGGCGCGCGGCGTTGGCGCGCTCGTCTACCTGATTCTCGCCGGCTCGCTCGCCGGGTTTGTCTCCTACATCTACGCGCTGCGGCACCTGCCGGTCGCGCTCGTCTCGCTCTACGCGTACATCAACCCGCTCATCGCCGTCGTGCTCGGCGCGCTGCTGCTCGGGGAGCCGTTTGGCATGCGCACCGTCATCGCCATGACCGTGGTGTTCCTGGGGATCGGACTCGTGCGCCTGGGGCCGTCACGCGTCGAACGGCTCGGCACCGTGCGCGCCACCCGCTGACGCCCGACCTGCTAGAGTGGACGGATGTCGCGCCTGCCCTCGATCAGCGCGCTGGTCGCGAACCAGCCCGGATGGGGATTTTTCCTGTGCACGGAAAAATCACTGCGCGCGGGGCGCGGCGGCGACTTCTTCGCGCTGACCCTTCAGGACGCGACCGGCGAGATCGCCGGGCGCATCTTCGATCAGCTCGAACGCTGGGGACAGGAATTCGACGCGGGCGAGTTCGTGAAGGTGAACGGCCGCATGAACCAGTTCAACGGCCGGACACAGTTCGTCATCGAGAGCATCCGCCGCGTCATGCTTGGCACCGACTCGCAGGATCGGCGCGAGGGCTTTCGCGAGGACGACCTCGTGCCGGTGGCGCCGCGTCCAGCCGACGAGATGTGGACCGAGCTTCAGAGCGTCCTCGCCGGCATTGCCGACCCGCAGCTGAAGGTGCTGCTCGCGCGGATCGTCGCCGAGCGCGAGTCGCGGCTCCGGACATGGCCCGCCGCCCGCAGCGTCCATCACGCCTACCGGGGCGGACTGCTGGAGCACATCCTGTCGATGGTGGCGGCCGGCCGCGCCCTGGCGCAGGTCTACGGCGCGCGCGCCAATCTCATCACCGCGGGCGCCATCCTGCACGACATCGGCAAGCTCGACGAGCTCGACTACGGCACGACGACGTCCTACACGCGAGAGGGCAATCTGGTTGGCCATGTCACGCTCGGTGTCGAGATGCTTCATGACGCGTGCAGAGGCCTTCCTGGATTTCCCGACGCGCTGCGCACGGAGCTCACTCACCTCGTGCTCTCGCATCATGGCTCGCGACAGTTCGGTGCGCCGGTAGAGCCCATGACGCTGGAAGCCTTCATCCTGTCGGCGGTGGACGAGCTCGATTCGAGGATCAATCGAGATCCAGCGCGCGCTTCGTGACGACGAAGGCGAGGGCGAGTTCACGGCGTACCTGCCGCGGCTCGGCAGGGTGATCTGGAAGGGCGCCGGTCCGTGAGAGCGGCGCTCGCCGGCCTCAGCGTCCTGGCGCTGACGCTCACGGCAGGCACCGCACTCGCGCAAGACGCGCCGCCGCCGTCGTCGTCACACAAGGGCGGGCAGGTCGGCCTGTTCCTGCTTGGTGGCGCGCTCGGTCTTGGGCTCCACGAAAGCGGTCACGTGCTCGCCGGCGCCGCGCTCGGGGCCAACCCCGGCATCAAGGGCATCTCGTTCGGCTTCATCCCGTTTTTCGCAATCACCCACGATCCGGTGTCGCCGCCGGCGGAGTACACGATCTCGTCGGCGGGCTTCTGGATGCAGGCCGCATCGAGCGAGTGGATTCTCACGCGGCGCCCCGGCATCCGGCAGCAGCACGCGCCGGTGGCCAAGGGCGTGCTGGCGTTTCACGTCGCCGCGTCTGTGACGTACGGGATTGCCGCGTTCGGAAAGTTCGGACCGCCCGAACGGGACACGCGCTCGATGGCGGAGTCCCTGCGCGTCAGCGAGCCCTGGGTGGGCGCACTCGTGATTGCGCCCGGCGTGCTGGACAGCTGGCGCTACCTGAGGCCCGACGCCGCATGGCCGAAATGGGCCTCGCGGGCGACAAAGGTGGCGATGGTAATGCTGGTCGTCAGGGCCGCGCAGTAGCGGCAGGGGTCAGCGAGGTTCTTCGATCTGCGCGCCGCGGGGCCCGAGCGCGAAGGTCATCGTGCCTTCGACGACGACATGACCGTCGACGCGGGCGACGCCGCGAAGGACGCCCATCCGGCTGCGGAGCCGTTTCACGTTGGCCTCGATTTCCACCGAGTCGCCGGGATGGACCGGCCGGCGGAAACGCACGCGCTCGATGCCCATGAAGAAGATCAGCTTCTCGCGGTTCTCGGGCTTCGAGAGAATCAGGATTGCCCCGACCTGGGCGACGGCCTCCGTCAGGATCGTCGGCGGCAGCACCGGGCGGCCGCCACCGGGAGGATGCGCCAGGTAACGCTCGTTCAGGGACACGTTCTTGACCCCGACGATCCGCTTGTCGGGATCGAACTCGGTGACCCGATCGACCAGCAGAAACGGGTAGCGATGGGGAAGAATGCGCTCGATGGCCGAGTAGTCGAGCGGCAGCGAAAGCCTGTCCATGGTCTCTGCAGTCACCAAAACCCTGTCCCGGCCGCGGGCGCCGTCCGAAGATTACCAGTATAATCCGCGTCGGCCGCGTCCGCTCGGTCCCGCTGATGTCCCAGTCGCCATCCACCCCGCCGACCACGTCGTCGGTCGGCGAAGCCGCTGAACTCCTCGTCACGCTGTTCGAGCTGGGGCGCGAAGTCACCTCGGTTCTCGACCTCGACGAGCTGCTCGCCAAGATCCCCCAGCTCATCTCACGGCTGACGCCGTTCAAGGCGTTCTCCGTCTGGCTGCTCGACGAGAAGAACCAGGATCTCCGGATCGCGTACTCCGTCGGGTATCCGGAGGACGTCAAGCAGAACTTCCGCCTGCGCGTCGGCCAGGGTATCGTCGGCACCGCGGTGGCAGAAGGCCGCTCGCTGCTGGTGGACGATGTCGAGGCCGACCCGCGCTACGTGGGCTCGCTCGTGGGCGTGCGTTCTCAGCTGGTGGTGCCCCTGCGGCGGAAGAAGCGCGTGATTGGCGCGCTCAATCTGTACGGCGACCAGGTCGCGCAGTTCACGCCGCGCGACGAGGCGATGATGCGCCAGTTCGGCGCGCACGTCGCCGTCGCGATCGAGAACGCCCGGCTGTTCGAAAGCGAGCGCGACTACTCGGCGACGCTCGAGACGCTGGCCGAGATCGCCCGCGACGTCGCGTCGATTCTCGACCTCGACGAGCTGGTCGAGAAGATCGCGTCGCTCCTCCATCGCGTGATTGCCTATCGGACGTTCGGCATCTTCCTGCTGCAGGACAAGTCCGACTTCCTCGAGCTGAAGCTGGCCATCCGCTACGGCAATCGGGCCGGCTCACCGCGCCTGCGCGTCGGGCAGGGGCTGGTGGGATTCGCCGCCGAACACAAGACCGTCGTCAACGTGCCCGACGTCACGAAGGACGCGCGATACATCCCGTGGGTGGAAGACTGCCGGTCGGAGCTGGCGATTCCACTGCTGGTGAAGGACCGCTGCATCGGCGTGCTGGATCTGGAAAGCCCGAACTACGACGCCTTCGGCAAGCACGACGTCGAAGTGTTGACCTTGCTGGCCAGCCAGGTCGCCGTCGCGATCGAGAACGCGCAGCTCTACGAGACGCTGCGTAACAACGAGGATCGCATCGAGCGCGAACTGAGCTTCGCGCGGCGCGTGCAGGCAGCGCTGCTCCCCGCCGGTCTTCCGAAGCGGCTCCGCGGCGTGGACGTCGCGGCGAGATTCTCGCCGGCGCGAGAGCTGGGCGGCGACCTCCACGACTTCCTTTCGCCCGAGCCGCACAGCCTCGTCGTGGCCGTCGGCGACGTGTCGGGCAAGGGCGTGCCGGCAGCGCTGTACAGCGTGTTTGCGGGAGAGTTGGTGCGCTCGCGCACGTTCCGGCGGCGCTACATGCCCGAGCGGTTCAGCCCCGCCGGCGTGCTCATGTCGATGAACACGATCCTCTACGAGCGCCAGCTCGAAGGGTATTACTGCACGCTTTGCTACGCGTACTTCGACTTCAAGCGGCGTACGCTGACGATGGCCAACTCCGGGCTGCCATATGCGCTGCGGAGTACGGCCACCGAATGCAAGCCGCTCGAACTGCCGGGCATGCCACTCGGGGTATTTCCGGGAACCAGCTACGACCAGCTGGTCGTCGAGATCAACCAGGGGGACGTCTTCGTGTTCTGCACCGACGGCGTCTACGAGACGTTCAACGCGGCCGACGAGGAGTTCGGGGCGGAGCGCGTCGCCGAGATCGTCCAGACGCATCGCAGCGAGTCGGCCGACGCCATTGCGAGTGCGATTGTCGATGCCGCGGAAGGATTCAGGGCCGACGCGCCGCAGGCCGACGATCTGACTGTCGTGACGGTCAAGGTCACGGCCTGAGGACGAAGTCGTAGCGGGCGGCTGGCAGCAAGCGGCTGGCAGTCGCCAAAATCACCGGACGTGTGCTGCCTGCAGCCAGTTGCCCGCTGCCAGCTACGCCGTCGCGCCTAGCGTTTGACATGCACGTGATCCTCCGCGATGTGGAGGCCGACCTGGCGGCCGCCGATGACCGCCACGTCCTCGACGCGGCCCGTCACTTCCACGCGCGTCCCGGCGGGCGGCACGCGCCCGCGCGACAGGACGGAGATCTCGCCAGTGCCGTCCCGCACCCGATAGACGCGGACCGGCGCGAACGGCACCGCCCACGCACGGCTCACCACGCCTTCCACGCTCACAGTGCGGTTGTAGTACCGGCCCGGGTTGTAGGTCAGGTCCGCGATGTTGGGGGAGTGCGTCGCGCATCCCGCGCCGACCATCGCGGTCAGCGAGGCGGCGAGCACGATCCCACCGGCAGCACGACAGCGCATGATGCGCGGGCTCCGTACGGAATGTGGCGCCCGGGCAGTATGCCTGCCTCGGGCGCCTGATATGAATTGGCCGCGTCGCAGTCGTGAACGCCTGCAAGTTGGAAACACGGGATGCGGCGGTGCCAGCGCCTGCCTGAGTTACGCACCCCGTTGACCCGACGCGACCGCAGAAGGTTATTTCAAGGAGCGTGCCGCACTGGGCGGTGGGAATTACCGCGGAATCCGCGAATTGTCCGGGCGTGCTGCCGTCATCGCCACAGGACGGCGACCTCGCGGGAGCACAGGGAAGCGTCCGCGCGGGCGCTGTCAGTACGCGGCCAGGTAGCGGTCGACTTCCCAGGGCGAGACGTGCCGGATGTAGTCGAACCACTCCTCGCGCTTGGCCTCGATGAAGTGGTTGAAGATGTGATCGCCGAGCGTCTCGCGAATCAGGTCGTCTTTTTCGAGCTCGTCGAGCGCCTCGCTGAGGTTGCCCGGCAACTCGTCGATCCGGAGGTGCCGCCGCTCGCGATGGCTCATCTTGTAGATGTTCTTGTTCACCGGCGGCCCGGGGTCGAGCTGCTTCTCGATGCCGTCGAGGCCGGACCGGAGCATCACCGCCAACGCCAGGTACGGGTTGCACGACGGATCCGGCATGCGGAGCTCGATGCGGGTGGAGTCGCCGCGTGCCGCAGGCACACGCACCAGCGGACTGCGGTTGCGCTCGGACCAGGCGATGTTGGTCGGCGCCTCGTATCCCGGCACCAGCCGCTTGTATGAATTCACCAGCGGGTTGGTGATCGCGCAGAACCCCTTGGCGTGCCGCAGAAGGCCGCCGATGTAATACAGGCACGTCGTGCTCAGCTGCCACGGCCCGGCGGGATCGAAGAAGCTGTTCTTCCCGCCTGAGAGGAGCGACTGATGCGTGTGCATGCCCGATCCGTTGATGCCGAAGATCGGCTTCGGCATGAACGTGGCGTGCAGGTCGTGTCGCAGCGCCACGTTCTTCACGACGAAGCGGAACGTGCTGATGTTGTCCGCCGTCGCCAGCACGTCGTCGTAGCGGAAGTCGATTTCGTGCTGACCGGCGGCAACTTCGTGATGCGCCGCCTCCACGTGGAAGCCCATGCCCTCCAGCGCGAGCACGATTTCCCGTCGCACGTCCTCGCCCTGGTCGACCGGCGTCAGGTCGAAATAGCTGCCGGTGTCGTGCGTTTCAGTGGTGGGCGCGCCGTTGCGGCGCTGGAAGAGAAAGAACTCGGCTTCCGGGCCCGCATTCATCGCGAACCCGCGCTCCGCCGCCAGGGCAATCACGCGCTTCAGTGTCGATCGCGGGCATCCTTCGAACGCCTCCCCGTCGGGCCGGTAGATGTCGCAGATCATCCGCGCGACCTTCTCGCCGTTCGGATTGCCCCACGGGAACACCGCGAAGGTGTCGAGATCGGGGCGGAGGTACATGTCCGATTCTTCGATCCTGACAAAGCCCTCGATCGACGATCCGTCGAACATGATCTCGCCGTTGAGGGCATCGTGGAACTGCCGATCGGGAATCTCCACGTTCTTGACAGTGCCGAGGATGTCGGTGAACTGCAGGCGGAGGAACTTGACCTTTTCCTTTTCGGCACGCTCGAGGATGTGTGCCTTCTGGGCCGAGAGCGACTGAGTGCCTTTCGTGGCCATGCGGCATCAACTCCTGGGACGGACTGCGACCCGGCCGTCATTCAAAGGCGATAGAAGGTGCGTGGCCGGCACAAAAATCGTGCGCGGATGCACGAATCGATCGCGTGGCCGGCGCCCGTGACGGCCGAAGCGTGCAGAGTGTACCTCAATTCCGTGCAGCCGCTGCGCCGAGGCTGACGCCAAGCCAATTGAGCGGGCCCCGCGTCTGAACCGTCGGAACTGAAACAACGCAGTCGGAAGGCGCCGGGCCTGTCACGGCGTCGGAGACGCAGCAGATGGAGGCGTGTATGCGGACGTATCTCGGCATTGCAGCCGGCTTGACCCTCGCCAGCGGAGTGGTCCTGGCCGCCGGCGCTGGCCAGAGTCCTGACCAGAAGGTCCCCAATCCCCGCGCGGCGATCATCGAGGGCGACGACCTCGCGCCGCCTGGTCGAGACGGACAGACTATCGTCCGGCGGCTCGCGGTGCTCGAGGGCCGCGGCGTCGAGCTCGGCATCAGCATCCGCGACCTCGACGACCAGCAGCTCAAGTCGGAAAGCGGCGTGGTGGTCGAAGACGTGCGCGACGGCAGCGCTGCCGGTAAGGCTGGCATGAGGAAGGGCGATGTCATCGCCGAGTTCGACGGCGAGCGCGTGCGAAGCGCGCGCCAACTGACGCGCCTGGTCGGCGAGACCGCTGAGGGCCGGACCGTCCACGCGTCGCTGCTCCGCGATGGAAAGCGCGTCGACGTGCAGGTGACTCCCGAGAGCGCCATGCGCGCCGACCGCGGTCCCGATCGCGACTTCCAGTTCGCGTTTCCGCCGGAGCGGTTCGAGCATCCTCCCGGCGCTGATGGCGCAGGCAACCAGTTCTTCTTCGACACGCTCCCGCCGCCTTCGGCGGAAGGCTTTGCGTGGATGCCGCGAAAGGGCCGCCTCGGCGTCGAAATCATGGACCTGCCGCCGCAGCTCGCCAGCTACTTCGGAGCGAGCACCGGCGTTCTCGTCAGCAGCGTCACGCCGGACAGCCCCGCCGCCAGGGCAGGACTGAAGGCTGGTGATGTCATCACCGCGATCAACGACACGCCGGTGAAGGACAGCGGCGCGCTCGTGAGGGCGGTGGGGTCTGCTGACGAGAAGACCGACGTTTCGGTTGGCTACGTGCGGGACAAGAAGACGGCGACTGCAAAGGCGACGCTCGAGCCCAGGGAGCGGCCCAAGGTCGAACGGCGCACCCAGCCGCTCTGAGATTGAATGACGGCGCCGGGCTGGCCCCGATGGCGGGTCCCCGGCGCTGTGGCTAGGCCTCGGCGGCGAGCGACTGGTCGCCAGCCGCGGGCAACGCGGTGACGAACGTCGCGAGCTGTGCGGCGAAGATCATCGCCAGCGCGCGCACGTCCTCCCGGGTTTCGCGTCCGCCCGGTACTTCCGCGGCGAGCACGCCGACACAACCCTCTGCCGTCACGATCGGCGCGACCAGCGCGGCGGAGCTGCCGGCTTCCGGCGCTACCATGCCGACTTCGCCGCTGCGCCAGGCAGTGGCGGTCGCGTTGTCGGCGTCGGTCGGGATGCTGCCAATCCTGGCGACCGCTGCAGCCGCATAGCCGTGGGTCATGAGGGGATGCAATGAATGACCCTCCCGATCGGCGACCCACACGACGAGGCCGGGTGCGTCCAGCACTCGTGCGGCACGTCCGAGCAGCGCAATCAGATCACCGGCGTCGAGGACGCGAGCCATATCGGCGCACACGCGCGCGGCGAGCGTGAAGTCCACGTCGGGCGCGGCAGGCGCAGAGGGGACTGTCGGCAGCGCGGGCGCCGTTTCCGCGGGAGCGCTCGCAGTCTCTGTCATCCTCGACAGGCCGCCGCCAGTGACCAGGCGCGCAACTTCGTAATCCGGGACGTCGTCGAATGTGCCTGCCGATGCGGTCGGCGCGGCCGTCGCGACCGCGGGTTCGACGCGACGGGGATCGCGGGGACCGGGTGCGTCGGTCAACGCCCGCATGGCGGTGAGGACGTCGACTTCCTTCTCCGGGATCGGCGCCAGAAGAAAGACCGCGAGCGCCAGCAATGCTGCCGCACCGGACGCCGCGTAGATCTCACGCCAGCGGAGTCCGTCCGCTGCCGCCGCACCCGCTGCCGCCTCGCTGGCCCGCGCGGCGGCGACCTGCTGGCTGGCGGTGTGACTGGCCACGCGGCTCTCACTGAAGATGACGTCGGAGGCCATCAGGTTCTGGTTCGACTTCACGTACTGGCGCGCGCGCGCGTCCAGCTTCCGGAAATCCTCGATTGTGCCTTCCGCTGCCTTGATCGCCGTCCGGCCCTCCGGGCTGGTCGCGTCTGCCGTCAGGGCTGCCATGCCTCGATCCACGGCAGCAAAGGCGTCAGCGGATTGCCCCAGCCAGGTACTCGGCGCTCTGTCCGTCGGCGACGTACGCCTGCTGCGCCTCGCGGAGGCGCCCGAGGTCTGCCGTCACGGCCCGAGGCCTGCGCGTCGAACGCCTCGTGCGCCCGCTGCGCGGCGTTCAGGCTGCGCTCGGCGTCGGCGACGACGAAGCCGCCCACGGCAAGTCCTGCCAGGGCCGCGACGAGCACCGCGATGCGCACAAGTCGATTGCTCATGGTGGCGTTATCGAAGGTCTGATGCGGCTTCGGCGCCCGCTACACTCAGGCGTGCCGGCTGCATCGCGTAGACAATGCCGCCGGGCAGGCTGGCGACAGCGGTCACGCCGAGATAGAGCAGCGCAAGCGACACGGCCGCCTCGCGTGGCACGCCGACCTGGCCGAACAGCAGGATGTAGAGGGCTTCGCGCACCCCAAGGCCATTGACACTCACCGGCACCATGCCGGCCAGCGAGACCAGCGGCACGAACACCGCGACGGCAGAGAGCGGAACCGAAAGGGACAAGGCGCGCGCGGTCAAGAATACCACGGCGATGACGAGGCCCTGGAAGGCAAACGAGAGCAGCAGCGCATTCAGCAGCGTCGGCAGCGCCGAGGCGTACGGCGTCATCGCGTCGTAGAGCGAGCGTGCTCTCGCACGCAGGTGCGCGAGCGGCGTCGCTGCCACGAGGCGATCGGCGAGCCCGTAGACCATCGGGCTCATCAGCACGAGATTGACGCAGACGTAGCCCGCTCCGAGCAGCCAGGTCAGGACTGTGAGCGGCAGCCCGAACAACTGGACCGGCGGCGCCAGGTGAGCGGCCACCACCGCAATCACCAGCAACGCGGCCAGCCCGGTGTTCCGTTCCATGAAGACAGAGATGGTCGCCCGCGCCGGCGCGCGCGTCTCGCGCGCGAGCAGCAGGGCTTTCACCGCGTCGCCGCCGACGATCGTCGGCAGGAAGAGATTGAAGAACATCCCGGTGAAGTAGAACCCCACCAGTCGCGCGTAGGTGGTGTCCAGGCCAGCGGGCCGCAGCAGGAGCTTCCACTTCAGCGCCGACAGCGCCTGGCCGGCGGCGTAGAGCGCGATGCCGGCGACAAGCGGCAGCAGCGCCGCCGATCGGAGGCGGCCGACGACGACACTCGTGTTGGTCAGGTAGAAGACGACCAGATACAGCGCGATCGTGACGGCGGGCTTCAGCCACCGCCCGAGGTTCGCGCGGCCGGACGGCATACGAGGACTATAACAGGTTGACGACGGCCGCCGGCGCGGTCAGACGCCCCGCGGCGGCCCGCTCGTACACGGCTGCTAGAAGGTCGGCAGGTATGGCGAGAGCCACCTGGCGATCAGGGTGAAGCGGTCGGTGAAGATCAGCACGCCAATCACCACCAGCAGCGCTCCCGACACCAGCTCGATCGCGTGATAGTAGCGGCGGATCCTGGCGAACACGCTGAAGAACCTGTCGATGGCGAGCGCCGTGAGGAGAAACGGCACGCCCAGCCCCAGCGAGTAGACCGCCAGCAGCCGGATGCCCTGACCGACGGTGTCCTGCACGCCGGCAATCGCCAGGATGCCGCCGAGGATTGGCCCGATGCACGGCGTCCATCCGAAGGCGAAGGCGAGCCCGACGAGGAAGGCGCCGGCGACGCTCGTGGGCTTCCGGTCCACCTGGACGCGCTTCTCGCTGTACAGCCAGCCGATGCGCAGGATCCCCATCGTGTGCAGGCCGAACAGGATGACGATGACAGCGGCGATCTTCGCGAGCAGGCGCTGCCGCTCGAGCATGTAGGCGCCAAGCGCGCTGGCCGCGGCGCCGAAGCAGACGAACACGAACGAGAAGCCGAGGATGAAGAAGATCGACGCCGCCAGGACCCGTCGTCGGGCGGCGCCGGGTGCGAGCGCGGCGCCAGCCCCCGCGGTGCCCTGCATCTCGTCCAGCGTCAGGCCTGAGATGTACGACAGGTAGCCGGGGATCAGCGGCAGGACGCACGGCGAGACGAACGACAGGAGGCCGGCAATAAACGCCGCGAAATACGTCGGGCTTTCAACCATGGCGGAGGCCTGAGCGAAGCCGGCCGGACACCGCGTCGCGGCCTAGCGGCTCTCGCCCTTCGGGCGTTCCTGCACGGGGGCCAGCGGGATGATGTTGAGCTGCGGGAGCGCCGCTGTGAGGCCGTCCCATTTCTGGGTGTTGACCTCCTGGAACATGAAGTCCCACTTCCAGCGCTCCGAGGGGTTCGACGCCTGCAGCCAGTGCTTCGCGGTGACCTTGTTCGCGAAGCTGATGGACGCCAGGCCCGCGTAAGCCGGCAGGTCCTTCAGTTGCTCGGCCACGGCGGCCCTGACCTCCGCCGGCGATTTCCACGGGAACTCCTGGCCCAGCGCCTGCGCCACCTTGCGGAAGATGTCGCGATCGTCGAGCGCGTCGGCGGGTGGGGCAAAGACTCTGGCCGCAGCCTGCACGCGGCCCTGATCGTTGGTGAAGGTGCCGTCCTTCTCGACCCAGGCGGAGCCTGGCAGGACGATGTCGGCCACTCGCGCCAGCTCCGACATCAGCACGCCCTGGTAGACCAGCAGCGACAGCTTGCCGGACTGGCGTGCGGCGACGACCCACGAGACGTCGCCGATCGAGCCCTCTGGCCCGGGATCGAAGACGTAGAGCGCGGGCACCTGGCCGGCTTCGATGGCATGCCGCAACGCGTCGAGATCCGGCGCGCCGCCGTTGCCGGCGCCGACGGGCAGGCCGAGATCGCGCGCCCCGTTGACGTTGGGCGCGTCGGTCGTGGGCACGACAAACTTCGTCCCCGCGGGCTGCGCCTTCTCGCTCGTCTTCCAGCTCACCGCGATGGCGCCGGCGAGGCGCTCGATGAGGAAGATCTCTTCGTTCGAGGCATGCGCCGACAGCAGGAAGGTGAAACCGCCGCGTGCCACCGCCGCCGCGCGCTCGCCCAGGGCCTTGAGCGCGGCATCCCACGTGGTGGACTGCTGGTGGCCGGCGCCCTCGCGTACCAGTGGCGACTGCAGCCGTCCCTCACCTTCGATCCAGTGGTAGTTGAAGCGCCCGATGTCGCACATCCAGTAGCCGTTGACGGCGGGCTCGTAGCGCGGCGTGAAGCGCACCAGCTGCGCGCCCTTCGCCCATTCCGGCTTGGCCTTCACCCATGCCGTCGTGCTGCAGCCCTTGGAGCAGAGCGTGCAGATGGTGTCGACGGCGTCGGGGTTGTCCCACGGTCGCGACTTGAAGCGGTAGTCGCGGGTCGTGATGGCGCCGACCGGGCAGACGTCCATCAGGTTGCCCGAGAGGAGCGAGTGCACGCCCTGCTCGCTGAACGTGGAGATCTGACTGTCGTTGCCGCGCGCGACGATGCCGATCTGCGGATCGGTGTCGACCTCGCGCATGAACCGGACGCAGCGGGTGCAGAGAATGCACCGGTTGCGATTCAGCATCAGCGTCGGACCGAAGTCGACGTCCGCTTTCACGCCTTCGCCGTCGAACGTGCGCCGCGGAAACTCCATGCGGCTCTCGGTGCGGCCGAAGGAATACGAGAAGTCCTGGAGCGGGCACTCGCCGCCCTTGTCGCAGACAGGGCAATCGAGCGGGTGGTTCATCAGGAGAAATTCGAAGACGCCGGCGCGCGCCTGGACGACGTCCGGCGTGTCGGTCGACACCACCATGCCATCGCCGCAGGTCGTGGAGCAGGCCGTCTGCAGCTTGGCCATCTTCTCGATCTTGACCAGGCAGACACGACAGGAACCGTCGATTCCGAGGCCGGGGTGATAGCAGTAATACGGCACGGAGAACCCGTGTTCGATGGCCGCCTGCAGGACGGTCTTGCCCTTCTCGACGCTGACCGCGGTGCCATCTATGGTGAGGGTGACGGTTTCCATAGATCTCGAATCATATCATCCGTTCCCGGGCCTCCTGTGTCGTTCCGGCACGCGACTTCGCGCCGTTTCGCTCCCGGTCTTGACAGCCCCCATGGCCGAGCCTAGAGTGCCTGAACATCCTGAACGGAGGCTCCCCGTCATGCAGGCTCCCAGCGCCGGCGTGCGTCCAGGTTCTGCCCTCGAGCGTGTCGTGGCCGTCACGGTTCTTCTGGCCACGTGCTGCGCCGCACTCCTGATCGTCCGGGAGCTGTGGCAGGCTCCCCCCGTCATCGCCCAGGCCGTCGCCGATCCGACGAACACGCCGGGACCGGTCTCGACGCGAGCGATCTCGGTGCCGAGCCTGCTGTTGCGCGACGGCCGCCAGGTGAAGGTCGGCGACACATTGGAATCCGCGGAGCGGACGCTGGGCGGTGGTGTGCAGTCCCCGGGCCAGGTCGAAGGCCGCGGCGTACTCGGCGAACGCGTGACCCGCGAGTACGACGAGCAGGGCACGAAATTCGCCGTCGTCTTCGAGCCGTTTCAGCGCGGGGGCACCCTGCGCGTCGCCGGCATCTACCTGCAATAGCCGCGCGCCGCGACCGCGGCGTCAGTGTGACAGCGGCGTCAGCCGGTCGCGATTCACCAGCACGCGGGCAAGACGCCCCTTGATCGGCCAGCTTGCCGTCGTCTCCGCCGCCCGGACGATCACCATCTGATCCTCCACGGTGCCGTTGACGTAGGCCAGCGACACTGTGACTGGAAACTCGAAGATGTGTCCCGGCGCCTGCGTCAGCTTCACTGTCACGGCGCTGCCGTCCGGCGCGACGGTCCACGCGCTGGTCAGCGCCGGCAGGTCCTGCCCCACGATCCACTCGTCGAAGAACGTGGTCAGCGTGCTGCCGGATTCCGCCTCGAAGGCGCGCTGCAGGTCGTCGGTGCCGGCCTTCTCGAACCGGTGTTCCGCGTAGAACCGGCGAAGCGCCCTGAAGAACGCGTCATCGCCCATCATCCGGCGCAGCATGTGCAGCGCGATGGCGCCCTTGTTGTAGACGAGCGCGCGGAATGTTCGGCCCGCGCCCTTCGTGTAGCCGAGGCGGTAGCCGAGGTACACCGGCCCCTGGTCGGAGTCGTCGTCGGCCCACCGCGCCAGCTGACGCAGCAGCGCCGCGAAGACCTGCGGGCCGCGCTGGTGCTCGGCAAAGAGCACGGCGAAGTACTGCGCCATGCCTTCGCTCAGCCACTGCTCGTGATAGTTCTTCCAGCCGACGGCCTGACCCCACCACTGGTGGGCGACTTCGTGCGCGACGAAGAAGTCCGGGTAGTCGTCAAATGCCGCCGGGTCGTCGCGCCACACGAACGGCGTGGTCGGCAGCGGCTGGTTGAGGATCGCGAGATATCCCGGCGCGTGGCCGCCAGGCACGTTGCTTTCGACGACAGCCACGTTGAGGCTGGGATACGGCATGTCGTGGATGAGCGAGGCGTAGAAGGCGGCGATCTCTCCCGCACGTGCTGCGACTTCCCGCGCCCGTCCCCGTTGACGGACCGTGCTGAACACGCGCACCGGCAGCGAGCGCCCGGCATCAGCGGGCGCTGCCGACGCTGTCAGTGACGACGCCGGCAGCGCGATGGTGACGGGCTCGCCCTGGACGAACCGCGAGATCACGCATCCGAGATAACGCACTGGCGCCGTGGCGACAAAGACGTGCAGCTTCCGCGCCGGCGCGTCGTCGCTTGTGGCCCGGATGAGCACCGGCGACCCCGACGCCGGCTCGCCGCTGCAGGCGGCGGTAAAAGCGGCCGGCACCGTCATGCGAATGGTCGCGGTCGCGTAGTCGGAGGTCGTGGCCTGTGCGTACCAGGCGCTGCGATTGCTGTAGACGAAGTTCGGCTCGGGCTGCGCGACTTCGAGGACGTCGTTGTTGCGCGAGACGCTCTGATCGACAGCGATGTTCTCGCGGTCCACGCCCTGCGGCTCGAGGCGGCCCGCGTACTTGACCGTCAGCACCAGCATGTCGTCGCGATGGGCGGGCGAGGGCAGGTTCACGACCATGCTGTTCTGGCCGCGCACGTGCAGGGCCAGCAGCCGCCCGTGCTTGTCGCTGCTCACCGACTGAACGACCAGTGACTCCGCCAGCCTGAGCGAGATGGCGCTCACGGCGAAGGCGCGGATCTTGATCGTGAGGCGGGTCGAGCCCTCCATCCAGAATCGGTCCGGCGCGAAGCTGTTGTCCACGCTGTAATCGAGGACGTCGTACTCCGCGTCGTCGTCTTCGTCGTACGAGCGCGGCCGCGTGGAGCGGCGGCTCGCCGACATGTACGTCGAGATGGTCCGATGGTGGCCGCGATCGAACAGCGAGATGTCCTCCGGGTCGCGGTTGGAATTCGCGTAGGTCAGCGTGCCGTACTTCGGCGCCGCGATATCGGCAAGGAACTCGCCTCCGGATGGCGCGAGCGACCACGGCACGCGGCTCAGATCGGCCAGCTCGAGCCCGAACGACTTCGGGGACTGCTCGGTCAGCACTTCGCGGGCGCGCTCGAGGTCTCGCGAGGCCACCGTCATGCGCGTCAGCTGCGCCGCCGGCAGCCGGCTGGCCGATTCGCCGGGCGGCATCCTGACGTAGGCCCAGGTGAACGGCGTGCGGAACTCTTCGCGGCCGCAATAGAGCTGCACCTGCCGGCGCTCTGTCGCCGTCGCCGGCTTGAAGACCATCTCGCCCTTGCCGAGCAGTACCGCCGCCGTGACCGCTCCGGCCGCCGTGGCGACGAACACGTCGCCTGTCGGCAGGTGCAGCTCGAAGTCCTCGGCCTGGATGACCAGATTGTGGGCGTGGTTACTGCAGCGAGGGATCCAGCTCGAGACGATAGAGCCCGTCGACAGGTACCTGACGGTCACCGCGCGGGTGACGAGCCATCCCGTGTCGCGCGGTTCGGTGTCCAGCGTCCAGGTGGCGAGGCGACCGTTCTTGCCCGCTTCGACGAGCACTTCGACAGCGAGGCGGATGCCGCCGCCCGGCAGGGTTTGCCGGTCGCGTTCGTGGATCGCCGCGCGTGTCGTCCCGGCGACCACCCACTGGCTGACGAACGCGCGCACTTCATCACGCGCGGGATCGAGCGTCGAGAGTGAAAGGAAGTCCTTCGGCGCGCCGGTTGTCAGCGCCGTTTCCAGCTTCAGGAGGAGTTCCGTCGGGCCGTCGGCCTTGCCCGCCTGCAGGGCAGGGTCCGGCGCCGACGGCGCCGCGAACGCGAGTCCGACCACGCCCCACACGAGCAGGGCACCGCGAACCAGGCGGCGAATCCGACGCATCAGCTGGCGGCGACTACTTTACATCCGGAGCCCGGCAGAATCGGGCACGGGCGCGCACGTTTGGTGGGGGCCGGTCCCACCTGTTTCGATTCGACGCGGGGTGTCAGGCCTCGATGACCGGCAGCGGCATCGGCCTTCTCACCGCAAGAACCGTGAGGTCGTCGGCGATCTTCGCCCCGGCGGCGTGGGCTTCGACAGCTCTGAGCACGGAAGTGCCCAGGGTGGCGAGGTCCTGCCACCAGTGCTGCCCGATCACGAGCTGCAGGCCGGCGTCCTCGAACGCCACGCCGGCGTCGTTTTCTGCCTCGGTGACGCCGTCGCTGAACAGGACCAGCACGTCACCGGGGGCAAGGATCAGGCTGCCGGCCGTGTAGGACGCCTGATCGAACATCCCGAGCGCCATGCCGCCTTCGGTGAGGCGTTCAACCTGTCCGGCGGCGCGACGCAGCATGGGCGGGTTCTGGCCGGCGTTCATGTACGTCAGGCCGCCAGTGTCCGGATCGTAGAGGCCGACCACCATGGTGACGAAGCGCGAGCCCGGTGCGTGACGGCTCACCTGGACATTGAGGCGCGTGGCCAGCTCCGCGGGCTCGAGGCCTTCGTCGATCAGCACGCGCAGCATCGCGACGACCAGGGCCATCAGCAGCGCGGCAGGGCTCCCTTTGCCCGCCACGTCGCCAAGAGCGAAGGCGACGCGGCCGTCCGGCCTCCGCAGCACGTCGTACAAATCGCCGCCGACGGTGTTGGCAGGCCGCGTGACGCCGAACGCCTCGATGCCAGTGGCAGCGTAAATCTCGCGCGGCAGCATTGCCTGCTGGATCTCGCGCGCGACTTCGAGGTCCTTCTTCAGCGTCAGGCGGTCAGCGACTTCGAGCAGGATCAGCAGGTTGAGCGCGATGAAGCCGCCGAGCAGCCACAGCGTGCCGTCGGGCCACGTCAGCCCGGGCACGCCGATGTGCATCACGCCCGGAATAATCGGCACGCGCACGACCTTGACGCCGGAAAACAGGCTGATCATTCCAATCAGCGCCATCACCAGGGCGATGCCGTAGATCAGGCGACGCGACGGGGAGAGGCGAAGCGTAAACGCCAGGAACGCGCGCCGCGCGTACTCGGCCGCCCGGATATGCCATGGCAGGTTGGACAGCTCTTCGGCCTTGATGGCCTTCGCAAACATCTGCCACGCCTCGGGCGTCTCCCGCGTGAACACACGCTGGAAGTCGTCGGCGCGCAGATCGCGCGTGTAGGTCTCGAAGAATTCCCAGACGCGCGCGACTGGCGGCGGTGGACCGCCGGGGCGCTCCGCCTTCACCTTTGCCTTCCGCCACGCGGTGCGCGCGCTCGCCATTGATCTCCCTGCTGCTGTTCTGCGGAATGGCGCGTCAGCCCTGCACGATGCCGAGCGCCGCCCGACGCGCGCAAACGTGTCGAGCGCGAACTGAAGTTCTTCGCGCGTATGGGTGGCGGTGACGATCGTCCGGACGCGCGCCTTGTCGCGCGCCACGGTGGGAAAGCCGATGCCCTGCGCGAACACTCCCTGCGCGAAAAGCGATCCGACAGCGTCATCGCGAGCGCGCCTCGCCGACGATGACCGGCGTGATCGGGCTCTCGCTGGGCCCGGTGTTGAAGCCGAGCCGCTTCAATCCGTCCTTGAAGAACCGCGTGTTCTCCCAGAGTCGATCGATGATCTCGGGCTCCTCCTGCAGAACGTCGAGGGCGGCCAGGCAGGCCGCGGCCACCGACGGCGGATGCGACGTCGAGAACAGGAACGGGCGTGCCCGATGGTAGCAGGAACTCGATGAAGGCGCGGCTGCCGGCGACATAGCCGCCCAGCGCGCCGATCGCCTTCGAAAGCGTGCCGACCTGGACGTCGACCCGGCCGTGACATCCCGAAGTGATCGACGGTGCCGCGGCCGTTCCTGCCCGAACACGCCGCTCGCGTGCGCGTCGTCCACCATCATGATGCAGCCGTACTCTTCCGCGAGCGCGCACAGGCCGGGCAGCGGCCCGAGGTCGCCGTCCATGCTGAAGACGCCGTCGGTGATGAGCAGCTTGCGCTGCGCGGCCGGCAGTCGCGCCAGGACGTGCGCGCGCGCGTCGACGTCCTTGTGCGGGAAGACCTTGATCGTCGCGCGGCTGAGCCGGCAGCCGTCGATGATGCTGGCGTGGTTCAGCTCGTCGGAGATGACGATGTCGTCCTTCGTTGAGCATCGCCGAGACTGTGCCGGCGTTCGCGGTGAATCCGCTCTGGAAGACGACGGTGGCTTCGGTCTGCTTGAACTCCGCCAGCCGCTGCTCGAGCTCCATGTGAATGGCCATGGTGCCCGCGATCGTGCGGACCGAACCAGTGCCGACGCCATATCGTTCCAGCGCCTGCAAGCGCGCGCTCCCGCAGCCTCGGGTGCGTCGTCAGGCCGAGATAGTTGTTCGACGAGAGGTTGACGACGGAGCGGCCGTCGAAGGTCGTGTGCGGCTTCTGCGCTCGTCCTGAGGATGCGAAGGTGCCGGTAGAGGCCCTGCGCTTTGAGTGACTCGAGCTCGGTGGACAGATACCCGAGGGGGTCGATGCGCGACATGGAGACACTCTATCAGTGCCGGCGGGTGCGGGCGGCCGGGCGGCTAGCGAGGCAGCTCATACAACGCGTCGTTCCCGAACGCGTCGAGGCGGCGGGCCCCGTGAGCGGATAGCCAGGCATCCAGTTCCAGCACCTCGCCGTGGACATACGCGGCCTGGTGGACGATGACGTGGGTGACGCGGTTCCTGACCAGGCACTCCCACGCCTGATCGGGCCGGCGGAGCGGCATGGTCAGCAGCGCCAGCGTCCGGTAGTAGCCGCCGGGGATGCCGCCGCTGTAGCCGTTCAACACCGGATGATCATGAACTGACGCATAGTAGACCGCTCGAAGTTCCCAGGCTTCAGGTCCGAACGGGAGCTCCGCGATCACGGTATCGGCAGGCAGCGTCTTCAGGAGGCGGTAGACGCGCGGCGCCTCATAGGCCGGGAGCACGCGGGGCGGTGGCTGCGCGAAGCCATCGACCGCCGGGTTCAGGTTCATGTCGAAGGGCACCGCTGTCGTCTCGATCAGCACGAGGAGCGAGAGCCCCGCCATCCAGAGCGGGCCCGCCCGACGGCGATCGAGCGTCGCCAGCGCGTAGCCGGCCAGCACCGAAAGGCCGGCAAAGGCGACCATCGCGAGCCGCGCAGGGACCCGCAGCCCGTCGAAGCCCGGCACGTGCTCGTACAGCCAGAGGTACGGGCCTGCCTGGCTGAGAATCCGTCCGCCGGACCGGGGCTGAGGGCCGAGCGAGAGGGCGACGGCGGTCACCACGACGAGAACTGCCCACGGCCGCAGATCCGTCGAAACCGCCAGGAATGCCCTCGCGCGGCGCGACGTGGCGGCCAGGACGGCCAGACACGCCGCGGCGACGACGACCAGCCGCCCCAGATCGTGCACCGACAACGCGATCTGACCGAACCCGAGGGTGAACCCCGCCGTCCAGATCGCCACGGAAAGCACGACGCCAATCACAGCGAGAAGTGACGCGGCCGCGATCGCCGCGTTCTGCCGCAGTCGTCCCGGCGTCTCGCTCGTGCCGGCAGTCTCTCGCCATCGCTGACCGGCGTAGAGGACGATCCCGGCGACGGCGGAGACCAGCAGCACGCCCCCGGGGAAGGTATCGCCTTCCGACTTCTTGAGCAGCCCGAGCCACGGGCCCCAGACGCGGATGCGCTCGGTGACAGTCAGATAGCTCCAGAGGTCGGCCGAGTAGCGCAGCAGATCCGCGACGCTGCGCGGCGCGAAGCCCAGACGGCGCAACTCGAGATACGGCGCCAGGAATGGCCAGACGATCAGCGCGTCGACGCCGCCAAACGCCGCCAGCGTCGCCAGCAGCCGCCAGTCGCGCCATCGGGCACGGGCGGTGATCTCCCAGGCGGCGTAGAACGCGACAAACGGCGTGAAGTAGATCAGGTAGTAGCCGCAGGCCAGCTGCTGCGCGACCAGCGACGCGAGCGCGCCGGCAAGCGCACGCGGCCGTCCGGCGGTGAAGTACCGCCGCAGCGCATAGAGCGTGAACGGCATCCACTCCGACGACAGCACCTGCAGGTGCGGCGTCTGCGAGATTCGGTAGGGGAGAAAGGCGAAGCAGAGGCCGGCGACCAGCGCCGCTCGCGGCCGCCCCGTCAACTCGCGCACGAGGAGAAACATCCCGAGCCCCGACAACACGTAGCTGGCGAGGAACACGACGTTGTAGCAGAGGATCACATTGCCGCTGGCGAGCCACACCGGCAATGCCATGACAACTTCGGTAAAGAGGTGTTCCGAATAGGCCAGCGCGTACGGCGCGGGATAGTAGATGTTCGCCTGCCACCACCTGGCGTACGCCGTCAGGTCTCCGGTCAGGAACGCGACCAGATGTTTCTCGCCCCACGACAGGATGTAACTGTTGAGGACGGGGTCGCCGAGGTCACCCGGCAGGGAGCCGCCCAGGTCCAGCATCAGCGGCCACGTCATCGCCAGCGTTGCCGCGAGGTACAGCGCGGTCGCTGTCAGCGGCGTGAGGGAGGGCGCCTTGGTCACGACGGCATCTGGTACAGAAAGTCCGGCCCCTCGACGCGAATCGGGACAGCGCCGTGGCGCTTCAACCACTGGTCCATCGCCTCGGCGCCCGCTGCCCGATAGGCGTTGCGATGCACGATCACGTGCGAGGCGCCAGATTCGCGCAGTCTGCTCCACGCCGCTTCAGGATCGTCCAGGATGTGCGCGTAGATCTTGACCGCCGGTGCGTACCACGCGGGAAAGCCGCCGCTGTAGCCGTTCACGAGGGGATGCCGATGCAGTCGCTGATAGAACAGCGCCTGAAGGTCCCAGGGTTTGGACCCGAACGGGAACTCGATGACCACGGACTCGGCCGGCAGCGCGGCGACATAGCGGTACACCATCGGTGCATCCAGACCCATGGTCACGCGATTGGGGGCCAGGCCGTAGCCTTCGGCATCGAGCTGCGCGTTGAGCGAGATCGGCGCGCCACTCGACTCGATCAGGAAGAGCACGCCAACGGCGATCAAGACGAGGCTGCCGTGACGCCACGCCCGGGCGATCGCCCGCGCGCCGAATGCCGCCAGCACCGCCAGGCCGCAGGCGGTCAGCATGCTGAACCGCGCCGGCACGCGCAGCCCGTCGAAACCGGGCACGTGCCAGTAGAGCTGCGCGTAGAGCGACGGCAGGTTGGTCACCTCACCGCGGATCGTCGGCACCGGGCCGAGGGCCAGCCACATCGCGGCAACAGTCATGAGGACAAAGAAACCGAGCGCCGAGCCGGGCACGCCGCGCACCATGTGCCGGAGACGATGCGACAGCGCAAGGAGGCCGATCGCGCACGCCGCGGCCAGCGCCCACGCCTTCCACTGATCGTGCAGTCGCAGGATGACGCCGGCCACTGTCCATGCCGGGTCGCGCGTGACGCTGACGACGAGCGCGAAGATCACCAGCACGACCGTCGCCAGCAAAAGGAAGACCGCCAGCGCCTGTCCGGCCGGGCCAACGGCGGGGATGTCCCGAGACGAGCGCACCACCGTGCGGAATCTCGCCGCCAGGCCGGCCAGCGCCAGCAGCGGAACTACGGCGCCCGGAAAGAGCTCGCCTTCGGCGCGAACGAACGTCTGGAGCCAGCCCCAGACGTGATTGGCCGGCGCCGCGGTGCCAAGCGCCAGCACGTCGGCCGAGTAGCGCATGACTTCGTCGAGCTGTCGCGGAGGAAAGCCGAGAGCGCGGAGCATCAGGTACGGCCGGACGAACGGCCACGTCAGCGCGGCCACCGCGGCGCCAGCGACCAGCAGCGCCAGCCAGATTCGCGGCGAGCGCCAGCGGCCGCGATCGCACAGCTCGTACAGGCAATAGGCGCCGATGAACGGCGTGAAGTAGACCAGGAAGTACCCGCACGAGAGGTTCTGCGCGAGCCAGGCGAGCGCGCCGCCTGCCAGCGGTCGCAGCCGGCCCGTCACGAAGAAACGCCGGAAGCCGAAGAGCGCGAGCGGAAACCATCCGGCCGACAGGACCTGCAGGTGCGAGGTACTGCGGCAGGCGGTAGAGCGCGAAGGCGTAGAAGGCGCCGCCGAGCCACGCCGCGGCCCGGTCTGCTGTCAGCTCGTGCGTCAGCAGGTACGCCCCGACGCCGGAAATGACGAACGTCGAGAGAAACAGCAGGTTGTAGCAGAGCACGATGTTGCCGGTGAGGGCGTAGATCGGCGCGATCTGCAGTACCTGGGCAAAGAGGTGTTCAGAGTAGGCCAGTGCATACGGCGCGGGGTGAAAGATCGGCGGCTGCCAGTAGTCGCGGAACGCGTCGAGGTGGCCGTGGAGCAGCGCGATCACATGGTCCGCGCCCCACGACAGGATCCAGCAGTTGAGCACGGAGTCGCCGAGATCAACCGGCAGTGCCGTGGTGATCTGCGACGTCAGAGGCCAGGTGGCGACCAGCGCGAGCAGAACGTAGGAAGCGGCCGCGCGCCACGCGGAATTCTCGACCACGCGGGCGACCTGTCAGGCAGAGAGGAAGCGGCGGGTGAATCCGTCGATGTCCGCGATGATCGCGCCGAGGTCTTGCGGCGAGGCGAGGAAGACCACCCGGAAGAAGCCATCCTCAGGACGCGTCCCGAAGCCGGACCCGTACACGCAGAGGATGCCCGTCTCGCGCAGCAGCGCGACGACGTACTGCTCGTCGGTGACGCCCGGCGGCAGCGTGACCTTCGGCATGGCGTAGAACGCCGCCTGCGGCTCCACGCACGAGATCCCCGGAATCCGATTGAACGCGCTTGCCGTGGCGACGGCGCGCTCGCGAAGGGCGACACGGAACGACACCTGATGCGATCGATCGCCGAGCAGCGCCGGCGCAATCGCGTACTGGGTCGGGCCGTTGCTGCACAACCGGCCGTCCGCCAGCTTCTTCATTGCCGCGAGCAGATCATCGAGCCGCGGGTTGCGGCCGACCGCGAGCCACCCCGCCCGCCAGCCCGGCGCCAGATACGCCTTCGACAGGCTCGAAAACGCGACGATCGGGCCATCGGGCGCCAGGCTGCCGAGGGGCGGCACCGGGCCGTCGTACGCCACGTCGCCATAGACCTCGTCGGCCAGCACCACGAGCCCATGGCGCTCGGCCAGGTCGACGATGGCGCGGCGGATCGCTTCCGGGTAGACGGCGCCCGTTGGATTGTTCGGATCGATCAGCACGATCGCGCGCGTCGTCGGCGTGATCAGACTTTCGAGATGCTCCAGGTCGGGGACCCAGCCACGCGCGGGGTCGGTCCGGTAGTACGCCATGTCGGCGCCGATCTTGGCGAGCACCGCGGTGTAGAGCGGGTAGGTGGGCAGCGGAACCAGCACGCGGTCGCCGGCGTTCACCAGCGCCGTCAACGCCAGCTCGATGCCCTCTGATGTGCCTGCCGTGATCAGCACCCGGTCCTCGGTGACCGGGAAGCCGCGCTGGCTCCATTCGGTCGCCACCGCCGCGCGTGCATCCGGAATGCCCGGCGAGGGCACGTAGCCGTTGGCGCCGTCGCGCATGGCCTTGGCGACGACTTCCACCAGGGCAGCAGGGGTGACGAACCCGAACGGAATGGGGTCGCCGATGTTCAGGTAACGCACCGTTCGCCCCGTCGCCTCGACAGCGCGGGCCTCCGCGACGATGTTGCGGATGGCGTAGGTGAAGTTGTGGACCCGTCCCGCCACCGGGATATTTGCCGCGCTGGTCGATGGCATCCGAGCATCTTATCGCGCCGCTCAAGCACATCAATAAGAGCGGGTAAGAGTTACACGGCGCGCGCTCGCCGGTGTAGAAACTACTGGAAATTTGCCAGTTGCCGACAGGCCCCTACTGAAATGCCCGGAAAAACCGAGAAATTGGGCGAGGCCAGAGATGGCAGGAAGCTTGATGTGAAAGGGGGCGGCATGAGAACGACGTCGAGGTGGTTGCGGGCGGGGCTGTTGATGGGGGCGATGTGTGCCCTCCCGGCATCGCTCGTGGCCCAGACGCCGGTACCGGCGCAGGCGGCGACGCCAGCCGCGGACCAGCAGCCGACGTTCCGCGGCGGGGTCGATCTCGTCACCATCCGCGCCGTCGTCCGCGACAGCAAGGGCCGGTCGGTCACGACGCTGTCGGCTCGCGACTTCGAGTTGATCGACAACGGCGTGTCACGGCAACCCGCCGCCGTCGAACAGGATCACGGTCCGGTGGGGCTTGCGCTGCTGTTCGACATTAGCGGCAGCATGGATATCGACGAGCGTTTCGCACGCGCCCGTGAAGCTGGCTATTTTCTCCTGAGCGGATTGCGCCAGGGCGAAGACGAGGCCGCGATTTTCGCCTTCGACTCTGCGCTCCATATCGTCCAGCCATTCACGACGGACCTGGACCGGCTGCGCGGCTCGGTGACCGGATTCAGCCCGTGGGGCATGACGTCGATCCACGACGCGATCGCGTCGGCGAGCCGCTCGATGGACTCGCGCGCGACCAAGCGGCGGGCACTCGTGGTGCTCACCGACGGCTTCGACACAGCGAGCAAGCTGGACGCCGCTGAAGTGTCACGCATCGCCTCGGGCATTGATCTGCCGGTCTACGTGCTCGCGGTCGTGCCCTCGATTGACGACCCGCGGAACCAGGATGGCGGCAACCGTGCGCTGAGCGGCGATCTCGCCGACCTCGCGCACTGGACCGGCGGGCAACTCTTCATCGCGACGACGACACCGGAAGCCAGCAACGTGGCGCGGTCTCTCGTGAGCGAGCTCCGTGAGCAGTACCTGATCGCGCTGGAACCCGGCGAGAAGCCGGGGTGGCATTCAGTGGAAGTGCGCGTGCGCCGCAAGGGCTACACGGTGCAGGCGCGTGGTGGATATGTGGCCGCGTCACACCGGCCCACAAGTTGACATTGAACCGGGTCATTTTCCGTCTGTTACAGGAGGAGTCAGTCATGCGTAAGTTGTTGCTCGTCATTCCGCTCGTGATGCTCGGCGCCGGCTCCACGGCGTGCGCGACCAAGAAGTTCGTGCGCGGCGAAGTCGGACAGGTCAACACCAAGGTGCAGGGTCTCTCGACGCAGCTCGAGGAGACGCAGGAGCGCACCAAGAAGAACGAAGCGCGGATTGCTGAAGTCGACCAGAAGGCGGACGCCGCCGGGCAGTCGGCCTCAGCCGCTCAGACCGCCGCCGACTCGGCCAAGGGCGACGCCGCCAAGGCCGATGCGCATGCCGCCGCCGTGGAGACAGCGTCCAAGAGGCTGATCTACGAAGTGGTCCTGAATGACGACGAAGGCAACTTCAAGTTCAACAAGACCACGCTGCCCGACGAGGCGAAGCAGAAGATCGACGAGATGGTCACGCAGCTGAAGGCGGACCCGAAGAACGTCTTCATCGAGATCGAAGGCCACACCGACAACGTCGGCTCGAAGACCTACAACGAGGAACTCGGCCTCGAGCGCGCGGAAGCCGTGAAGCGCTATCTCTACGAAGCGCACCAGGTGCCGCTGCACAAGATCAACGTGATCAGCTACGGCGAAGACAAGCCGGTGTCGCCGAACAACACCAAGGAAGGCCGCGCGCAGAACCGCCGCGTCGTGATCAAGGTCCTGGCGTAAGCGCTTCCGAAGGACGAGAACAACGAAGGGGCGGGCCCTCGCGGGCTCGCCCCTTTTTCTTTTCAGGGGTGGCCGATGGCCGATCTAAAGATCGGCCCTACCGAATTTGTCGAGCGAGATCAGCGAGGCCGAACATCAGCTGGTCGAGCGGCGATATCGAAGAACCGACCTTCTGAACGGCGCAGTGAAGCTGGTCGAATGGGCGATATCGGCACGACGCAGAGAAGTTGTCGAACGGGATATCGGTAGGGCCGATCTTCAGATCGGCCATCATGCGGCTCAGAAGCCGAAATTGATCCCGACTTCAATCCGCCGGGCGGGCGACGCCGACGTGGGCTGACCGAAGTAGGTCCGGGACAAGATGTTGCCGACGTAGCCCTGGAAGTTCGTGCGGTTCAGCACGTTGAATGCCTGCGCATAGAACTCCATCTTGTAGCGGCTGTTGTTGCCGTCCATTCCCATCATGACCGGACCGCCGCCGCCGCCCGGGCCGCGTCCGCCCCCGCCGCCGCCGCGGAACCGCGGCATCCCGTCGGTCGGCTGCTGCTGCGGCCCGAACGAGAACGTCTTGCTCAAGCGGAGGTTCATATTCCAGCTGGCCGAGCCACGGGCGCTGTTGCGCCCGACGCCGGCCGGCCTGTCGTTGATGACGGTGTCGCCGTTGTTGTCGAGGCCCGTGATGATGTTGTACGGGAGCGCCGAATTGCCCTGCGTGAAAATCGCCATGCGCGAATTCCTGGGCAGCCCGAAGTTCACCATGCCGAAGAATCGGTGACGCGCGTCACCGGACGACGGACCCCATTCCGCGTCGAGGCTGTAGTTGTCCGCCGGCAGCGAGAACGGACTGTCGCTGAAGTTGCGGTTCCGTGAGAGCTGATAGTTGCCGCCGGCAAAGAAGCGCTTCTGCGGGATCGCGTAGTTGACGTTCACCATCAGGCGATCGACGTCGGCCCGGCCAGTGCTTTGCAACTCGGTGATGAGGCCGAACGACGGGTCTGGGTAGACGCCGTCGATCGGCGCGTTGATGTTGGACGCCCGGTACAGCTCCCGGCCTCGCTCCATCCGGTAGCTGGTCTGAATGCGCAGGTTCTCGATGAACGTCCGCTCGATGCCAATCGACGTGATGTGCGTGTATGGCATGGCCAGGTTCGAGGCCTGCACGATCTTGCTTGGCGGCAGCGGGTCGGAGACCTGGCCGCCGGTCGGGTCTGGATAGCCGGGAAAGCGGATCACCTCGTCCTGCTGGTTGACGCCGTCGACGAGCAGCACCTGCTCGTAGGTGCTCGAGTCGTACCAGTTGTAGAACAGACCGTAGCCGCCACGCAGCGTGTACTTGCCAAGCTGGTAGGTCATCCCGATGCGCGGGCCCAGGTTCAGCTTGTCGTCGAGTTGACCCTGCAGCTCTTCGCGCAGGCCCATGCTCAGCGAGAATTTTTTCGACGGCGTCCACGTGTCCTGGATGAACAGCCCGAGCTGCGAGTAGGTGTAGTTCAGCGCCGCACTGCCCGTGCGCTGCGAATACGTGGTTGGCAGGCCGAGGTTGTAGCGATCGATGCCGCCGAAGGTGAAGGTGCCGTTGAAGTTGGTGAGGTCGCTGGTGTCGTACCAGTCGTACTCGCCGAGCAACCCGGCCCGGAACGCGTGTTTCTTGTGGACCGTCCAGTCGATGTTGTCGGCCACCTCGATCGTCTTGCCCTGCTGATCGCTGTTCCTGCCGGCGCCGCCGGTCGAGAACGCGTCGTTGACGATCACCGCCGGATCGTCGGTCAGGGACGAGAGCTGCGCCGAACTGGATTCGAACCGCACCTTCAGCTCGTGCGCGATCTTCGGCGTCAGCAGGCCGTTGAGGGCGAAGCGGACAGCCGTGTCCGAGGTCTTGCTCGTGTAGGCGCGCGGCTGCAGGTCGAAGTTGCCGACGCCGAGGTTGTCGCGCTTGATGTAGTTGCGCTGGACCTCGAGCAGCATCTGGTTGTTCTTCGTCAGCGAGTGGTCCAGGCGCACCGAGCCAAACATCCGATCCTGCGGCGTCTCGGTGACGCCCGACACCTGGCCATCCGGCGTCAGGGCGTTGATTGTCGTCGAGTCGTACGAGTCGTTGCCGTCGAAGTTGATGGCGAGCGACGTGCGGCCCTTGACGATCGGGCCGTCCATGTTGAAGCCGAAGCGGCGGTACTGCTCGGGCCCCAGCGTCGGCGCGAACGCGTTGCGCGCGTTCAGCGACTCGTCGCGAAAGCCGAAGTTCGACATCCCCTTCCAGCCGTCCATGCCCGGCTTGGTGACGATGTCGATGCCGAAGCCGCCGCCTTCGTGGTACTCGGCGTCGAACGAGTTCATCCGGAAGCGGATCGATCGAATCTGCGATTTGGGAGGCAGGCGGCCACCGGTGAAACCGTTCACCCTCATCACCGCGCCCGGGCCGGCCATCTGCTCGAGCACCTGCTGAAGTTCGTCGGGGTCGTCAGGGAGCTCCGCGATTTCCTGCTGGCTCAACTGCGTGGTGAACGAGTTCCCGCGCACGTCTTCGGCAGTGTTCTTCACCTCGACCTGTTCGTTCAGGCCCGCCAGCGGCAGCTGCAGCGTGACCTGGTTGCTGCCCTTCTTGATGGTGATCGGCCCGTCGTAGGACTGGAAGGCGTCGGCGTCGGCCTTGAGCTGGTAGGTGCCAGGCGCGAGGCTGGCAAACACCGCCACCGCGTGGTCGTCCACCTTGACGACGTGCGGCGTCCCCGCGGCATCCACCAGCGTCACCGTCGCGATGATCAGCGCAGCGCCTGTCTGGTCGTTGACTGTGACCCGCAGCTCGCCGGTCGCAGGGGCTGGCGCGGGCGCATCGGCGGCGCCTGCCGCACCAGCGACTGCCACGAGCAGCAGCCACACGAATGGAAGAATCCTGCGAGTCATCACTGGTGGTTGAATGAGACGGACGCGACGAAGACGATCACCCGGACGACGGCAATGAAGGGCCGCCGCCCGGGCTGGCGCATTGCGAGCGCGCCGTTATGAACTCAGTGTCGTTCGTCCTTCGACAGGCTCAGGACGAACGGTGCGGACACCCGCACCCTGCAGCCTGCAACCGTCAGTTGTTCGTGGCGGCGCCCTTCTTGACGAACTGTTCGGGCTTGAGCGGCGCGTTGACCTTGTATTTCTCGATCGTGAATTCCTCGGCCACGTTCCCGCTCACGCTCTGCGTGATCAGGTAGGGCAGCATCACGCCCTCGACTTTCTTGTAATCAGAGAAGTGCACCTCGTAGGTCGCCATCTGGGGCGGCGTGTTGCGCATCTTCTCGATCTCCTCGGGCGTCGGCCGCGGCGGCTGTGCCTGCCCCTGGCCTTGCCCTTGTCCCTGGCCCTGGCCCTGGCCCTGACCTTGACCAGGCCCGCCGCGGAAGTTGAATCGCGGCAGCGGGCTCTCGTAGGTCAGCATGAGCGGCTTGTGTGATGCCTGATCGACGTACAGCTTCATGGCCGGCGCCCCTTCCGGCTTCACTTCAAGGATGTCGGCCTTGCCGTCGGGCGCCTCGGCGACGCCGCCATAGGTGACGGGCGCATCGGATTTCAGGAACAGGATGAGGCTGTAGCGCGCCAGTTCGCCTCGGAGACGGCGGGCCTGCGCGTCGCGCATGCGCTGCCGATCCTCGTCGGTGAACTGCCGGCCCTGACCCTGCCCACCCGGCCCGCCAGCTCCGCCAGGTCCGGCGAATCGCGCGCCGCCGCCGGCACCGCGGTTCGTCGAGTCGTCCCACGTGTCGGCGCCGTTGACAGCGGTCACACGCGTGAAGCTCGGGCCTCCGGGACCGCCGAAGCTCATGTCCTCGGTGCGCTTGAACTTGTCGGGAAGCAGCAGGTCGATGGTGACGTCGCTGGTCATCTCGCGCTCGCCCATCACGCGGCGTGCCGAGCCGGTGACAGTGACCGACTGAATCTTCGCGAGTGCGGCCTCGCCGCCCATCGCCGCTCGCGCGGCCTTGAGCACCTCGTCCACTTTCGGATCGGGCTGCTGGCCGGCCAGCGCGAATTGCACGGCAATCAGCGGCGTCAGGAGCTGCAGCGCGAGCATTGTCTTCGTTCGCATCGTGTCCTCAGGTCGGGAGGGGGAATCCCGAACACTTCATTAAACGGAAAAACGACCCGGCGCGGTGTTAAGGGCGGGCAAAGAGATTGTTAAGTTTGTAAAGGAGCGAAACACTGGCGAATTGACGTGTTTTTCTGGTGCTAGACTGGCGATCTGTGCTCTTCCCGCTCCGGCGTCCATCGGGGTCCGTCCTGCTGGTCGGGGCCGCGCTCGTGCTCCTGCCGCTGCTCGCCGTCCTGCAGTACCGATGGATCGGTCAGGTCAGCGACGCCGAGCGCGAGCGCCGGCAGCGAACGCTCGAGCACGCCACGTCGGCCATCGCGCAGGACACCGATCTCGAGCTGATTCGCGCGCTCGTCGGTCTGCAGGTTGACGGCTTCGCATTGCGCGCCGAAGACTGGACCACGTACGCGGAGCGCGCCGCCGCGTGGCACAAAGCCGCGGCAGCCCCCGGCATGGTTCGCGACGTCCTGCTCGTGGACCGGGGTCCCCAGGGTCTTCGGCTCCGCGCCTGGTCCGATGCGCATCGCGCGTTCGAGCCCGCGGCGTGGACCCCCGAGCTCGAACCCTATCGGCAGCGTTTCAGCGACGAGCTGAAGACGTGGGAGGCCCACCCTCCCGACGAACCTGTCAGGCCCAACGACCTGCTGAGCGACGACGCGACGACGATCGTCGTGCCGGTCGCACCGGTGCCCGTGCAGAACGATGCCGGGCATCTGGTGTCGTTCCAGCCGGTGTTCGGCTACACGCTGATCCGCATGGACATGCCGTTCCTGAAGGAAGAGTTTCTGCCGGCGCTCGTGGAGCGCCACTTCCGGCTTCAGGCTGGCGACGAATACCGCATCGCCGTCGTGTCGCGGCAGGACCCGTCGAAGGCGATCTACCAGACCAACGTCGACGATCTGCCCGCGCTCGTGGCCAGGCACGACGCGGAAGCAGGGTTCTTCTCGTTTCGTCCCGACCAGTTCGCGCTCGTCCGTCAGGCCGCCGAATCGCTTGGCGCCGGCCTGCCGCCCAACGGCGAGCGGCGGCGAAGCCTCTTCTTCGCGATGACGCGGCGGCCGCCCGACACCGTCGCGGGACGCCCGCGACCGGTCGAGGACACGTCGCGCTGGAAGCTCGTGGCCCGTCACCCGGCCGGATCGCTCGAGGCTGCCGTCGGGGCCGCGCGGATGCGCAACCTCGCCCTCAGCTTCGGCGTGCTGCTCCTGATGTTCGCCAGTGTCGCGGTGCTGGCCGTCACCGCCGAACGCGCGGGCCGTCTGGCGCGCCAGCAGATGGAGTTCGTCGCCGCCGTCTCGCACGAGCTCCGCTCGCCGGTATCCGTCATCGGATCGGCGGCGGCCAACCTGTCAGACGGGCTCGTCTCCGATCCCGGCCGCGTGAAACAGTACGGCGCCCGCATCCAGATCGAGGCCCGCCGACTGGCCGACACCGTCGAGCGCGTGCTCCTCTACGCGGGCATCGAAGCCGGACGCGCGATCGGCCACCGCACGCCGACGCCGGCGTCCGCGCTCGTGACAGAGGCCATCGCGTCCTGCACGCCGGCGATCGAGGAAGCTGGCGCGACCCTCGAAACCGACATCGCGCCCAACCTGCCGCCAGTGCTTGCCGATGCCACGGCCCTCAAATCGAGCCTGCAGAACCTCATTGGCAACGCGCTGAAGTACGGCGGCACCTCGCGCTGGCTGCGGATAGTCGCCGCCGCAGAGCCGCCGGCGTCGCCCGATCACGTCAGGATCGCCGTCATGGATCGCGGTCTGGGCATTGCGCCGGGCGATCTGAGTCACATCTTCGAGCCGTTCTTTCGCGGCGCCGAAGCGCAGTCGCGGCAGATTCGCGGCAACGGCCTCGGTCTCAGCATCGTCAAGGGCATTGTCGAAGCGCATGGCGGACGCGTCAGCGTGGACAGCACGCCGGGCCGGGGCAGCACGTTCGTGGTCACGCTGCCGGTCTACCGCGGCGACGCGACATCCGCGGTGCCTGCAGGCCGGCGCGTGAATGCGCCGGCGGAAGGCGCGTGAAGCCCGTGGGCGCGCGGCTGCTCCTCGTCGAAGACGAACCCGGTCTGGTGATGACGCTGACCGATCGGCTCATCGCCGAAGGCTACGACGTCGAGTCGGTCACCGACGGCGAGTCCGGGCTGGCGCGTGCGTCGACCGAGCCGTTCGGGCTGGTGATACTCGACGGCATGTTACCGGGGCGCGACGGGTTCGACGTCTGCCGGACCATCCGGCAGCGCGGCGTGCAGACGCCCATCCTCATGCTCACGGCCAGGGGGCAGGTCGTGGACAAGGTCGTCGGCCTGAAGCTGGGCGCCGACGACTACCTCACCAAGCCGTTTGAAATGGCGGAGCTGCTCGCCCGCCTCGAAGCCCTGCTCCGCCGCGCCCCACGCCAGGTGACGCCGTCGGCCGAATCCTTCCAGTTCGGTGAGGTCCACGTGGACTTCAGGAAGGCGGAGGTGACGCGAGCCGGCGTCCAGTTGGACCTGTCGGCCCGTGAGTTCAAGCTGCTCTGCTATTTCATCGAGCATCGCGGCGCCACGCTGTCGCGCGACGAGCTGCTCAACGAGGTCTGGGGCTACAACGCGATGCCGTCGACCAGGACCGTCGACGTCCACATCGCGTGGCTGAGGCAGAAGGTCGAAACCGAGCCCAGGCGTCCGACCTACATCCACACCATCCACGGGCTCGGCTACAAGTTCACCGCGTAGCAGGCAGCTGGCAGCAGGCAGCTGACCGCGACGAACGAGGACTGCAGCACCCGGCCAGCTGCGTGCCGCCTGCTGCCTGCGATGAGCACGCTTCACCGGCTTGGATTACGAGGCGTGTTGTTGGATTTCGTGGACCGAAAGAGGACCCCAGGAAGCAGACGAATTTACTGAGATTTCTACGCCGCGGTAGCCCTCCAAAAGCGGCCCCGATCGTGCAGTCTCAACGGCCGTCCCGTAACGAGCGGGGGACGAGGGCCGGGCCGTCAGGCGGCTTCACGGCAAACCGGGGGAAGAGGGTGCCAGGTTTCTGCCTGCGGCCCCGGCTCTCGTCACCTGCTCGGGGTCGCCATTCGTCATTCCCGATTCTTCATTCCCCATTTCTTCACTCTTCACTCTTCACTCTTCATTCTTCATTCTTCACTCTCTTCTTCACTCTTCATTTTCTTTCTTCCCTCTCAAGCCGTCGGCATCCCCTTCGACAGCACCGCGTCGATCGCCGCCACGAAGCGGTCCACTTCCCGCAGCGTCGTGTACACATTCGGCGTCACGCGCAGCCCCTGGAATTCCGCGTGCTTGATCGGCGTGGCGATGATGCGATGGGTGTTCCAGAGGTAGGTGGTCAGCGCGTACGGGTCTACGCCGTCGATGGACAGCAGGCCGATCGCGCATGACTGCGCCGGGTCGTAGCTGGTGAGCACTTTCACCCGTGGTCGTCCATCGAGTGTCCGCGCCCAGCGCTCGCGGAGGAAGCGGAGCCGTGCGGCTTTCCTCGCGACGCCGATGCCGTGATGGAACTCCAGCGCCTCGGCGATGGCGTTGTGCATCGCCGCCGGGTGCGTGCCGATCTCCTCGAACTTCCGGATGTCGGCCGCCTTCGACTCGCTTGCGGGCGTCAGCGGCCAGTGCTTCGCGATGCGCTCCGGCCGCACGTAGAGAAACCCGGTGCCGACCGGCGCCAGCAGCCACTTGTGCAGGCTCGTGCCGTAGTAGTCGCACTCCAGATCCGCCAACGTGAATGGGAAGTGCGCAAACGCGTGCGCGCCGTCCACGATCGTCACGATGCCTTTCGCGCGCGCCATGCGGCAGATGTCGCGCACCGGAAAAATCTGGCCGGTCAGGTTCGTGATGTGACAGAAGTGGAGGACCTTCGTGCGTGGCGTGATCGCTTCTTCCAGGCGTCGCGCGAGGTCGCCCTGGCTCGGCGGCGGCACCGGAAACGACACCTGCTTGAGGACGATGCCGTTGCGGCGCACGCGCTGCTGCCAGGTGTCCAGCATCCTGCCGTAGTCCTGGTTCGTCGTCACGACTTCGTCGCCCGGGTTCAGGTCGATCCCGAGCTGCGCGATCTGCAGCGCCTCGCTGGCGTTGCGCGTCACGGCGAGCTCCTCACGGTCGCAGCCGAACTCCGCCGCCAGCTGTGAGCGCACCGACTCGATGTTCGGCTCGAGCACCTGCCACATGTGATAAGCCGGCGCCTGGTTCGAGATGTCCAGGTAGCGCTTCATCGCTTCGTGCACGACACGGGGGCTCGGGCAGACCCCGCCGTTGTTCAAGTTGATCAGCGTGCGGTCGAGCGTGAACGACTCCTGGATCTCCCGCCAGAAATCCTCGTCGGTCGCCATGTCTTCCGGCGACCGCCCGTCGGTGCCCTCCGACGCGCGCGCGACACGCGCGAGCAGGTCGGGACGGGCCATGGCCACGAGCGCCGAGGCGCTCGCGACGCGGTGAAGGAACCATCGACGGTCAGGCATGGGGCGCATTCTAATCCCGTACAGGCGGGCTGTCGCGACAGGATCGAATGCCGCACCCTGAGTGGGGCGTCGCCTCTGGAGAGGCCGCTACTCGGGCAGTGTGCCTGGCAGAAGCCGCTGGCCGGCCAGGCTGGTTCGCAGGCCGTACACCGCTGTCAGCACGATGAGGGCCATCAGCCCGTACGACGAAGGCCCGAAGAGCGATTGCGGATCGAACGTCATCGGGATTTGCTCGAGCGCGCCGGCGACAGTCAGGGCGACGATGAGCGGCAACATGCCGAAGCGCGCCAGCGTCAGGACCACCACGCCGACCTTCAGCGCGGCAAACACGAAGGACACCGACATGCCCTCCATGACGGCGGTCCCCGCCAGCAGCAGCAGGACGAAGACGGCAGTGGTGATGCTGCGCCGGCGAATCAGCACGTAGAGCAGCAGGTACACCAGCACCAGCGCACTGGCGAACAACACCGACGCGATCACCTGCGCCATGACGGTAGCGAGATCGAAGGGCAGTGTCGCGTTGAAGCCGACAGAGGGCGTCGCCAGTGTCGGCGCCTTGCCGATCCAGGCCGGTGCCATGTGCCCGAGCTGCCCGAGGATCTGCACGAGGACGCCGAGCGCAGCGCCGATGAGCAGGTCGCGGCCAACGAGAGGGTCGGTCAGGCGGCCTCGCAGCGCTCGTGACCAGGAAATCATCGTCTCCGGCGAGCGCCGCCGCACGTCCGGCTCGAGCGCGATGTAGATCATGTACGCCGCAAGACCGACCAGCACGCCCTTGGCTGTCAGCAGCACGCCCGTCAGCATCGTCGAAAACAGTTCCCAGGTCTGATGTGCCGCCAGGAACCCGGCGACGATGGCCAGGGTGCCAAGGGTCCCCGCGACGCGCATCGCGCCCGCCTGATCGCCGCGTCCCAGCCTCAGGTTCCGGCGCCCGAGGAAGACGGCGCCGCCGATGACCACAGTCAATGTGATCACGGCGACCACGGCGAGAGGCGCCACACCGCCAGAGCCCTGGACCGTATTCAGGGTCTCCTGGCTCCACGGCTCGAACACCTGGAAGTACGTCGCGCGTCCGCCGGTGGCACCAGCTTCGATGTGCACCGGGATATCTGGTCGATCGGGATAGACGGTGTTCCACGCGACGCGAGTGTCCACGTAGACGGGCGGCAGCCACGACGGCCTCGTCTCTGTCAGGCTGGCGAGTGGAAAGCCGGCTTCCTCGAGCAGCGGCGCCCAGTCAGCCTTCCGGCCCTGCTCCGCCGTCTCGTGAATCCGGGGCGGCAATGCCGCCAGAAACTGGAGTCGCCCCTTGAGATCGAGCAGGACGCCGGCCATTCCCGGGACCGTCACCGGGGGCACAGACGCGCCTATCTTGCCCGACTGGCCGAAGCTGTCGGACGACAGCGGCACCGGCGCCTGGCGGTACCAGAAGGCAACCCCCGGCGGCTGGAAGTAGCGCAGCCCGTCCCACCGGCCGGGCGACGTGTCGCTGAGGAGGTGCTGGATGTAGTCGGTGCTCGTGTAGCCCCAGGCGCTGTCGCGGAACGGCTCCTGGTATCCGAGCTTCTGGAGGATCGAGTGGGCCTGATCGACCAGCACCGCCGCTGGTTTGCTCTGCGGCAGATACTGGACGGCCTGCGTTCGGGCGCTGAGCCAGACCACCACCACCAGGCCCGCCAGAAGCGCGGTCGCCACTACGGCGGCCACGCGCGGGGTCAGTGCGCCCACGCCTCCCGCTGCGGCGACGATCTCCGGTGACGGCGTTTCGCCGGCGGCAAGCGCCGCCGCGAGCGGGTCGCCGCCCGGCAGCGCCGCGCCGACAGCAAGGGCCGACCTGGGCCGCGCCGCGGGGTTCTTTTCGAGACACTTCTGAATGACGCGATCGGCCTGCGGATCGATCTCGCCGACAAGCTTCGCGATGCGCGTCGGCGCTTCTTCACGATGCTGCCGCGCGAGCTCACCCGCGGTGTTGCCGCTGAACACCTGACGTCCGGTGAAAATCTCGAACAGCACCAGCCCGAGCGCGTAAATGTCGGAGGCCACCGTCGCGGGCTGCCGATCGAACAGCTCCGGCGCCATGTACGCCGGCGTGCCAGCGATGCCGCCGGCGACGGCGAACTCCGCGCCTGCGAGTCCGAAGTCGGCCAGGCGGACGGAGCCCTGCTCGTCGATCATCACGTTGGCGGGCTTCAGATCGCGATGCAGGACGCCCTTGGCGTGCGCGGCGGAGAGCCCGGCGCACAACTCCCGTCCCATCTCCGCGGCACGGTCGGGCGAGATGCGGCCGATGCGCCGGAGGAGCGACGCGAGATCTTCGCCCTGGACGAACTCCATCGAGAGGAACGTCAGGCCGTCGGCCTCGGTGATGTCGTAGACACGGACGACGTGCGGATGCGAGACCTCGCGGGCGGCACGCACCTCACCGCGAAACCGTGCGAGGGCCTCAGGGTCGTTGACCAGCACGTCGGGGAGGAACTTGAGCGCCACCGGCTGGCCGAGCGTCATGTCGTCGGCGCGATAGACCTCGCCCATCCCGCCGCGTCCGAGCAGGCCGACGATGCGAAACCGTCCGCCGAGGACGGTTCCAGGCTCGAATCGCGACGCGGTGCGCGGGTCGGTCCCGGCGGCGGGCGTGGCGCCCAGGCGGCCGCTGCCGGCGCTCGAGCCCGGGCGTCCCGCACGCGACGGCGGACGGCCAGGAGTCGGCGGCAGGACGGTGAATGCCTCAGTCGGCGTGGGGAGGCGCGTCTGGTCGGACTGCGACGGCATCGGCGTGAAGACCGTCGATGCCTCCGTCGGCGTGTTCAGCGCCGTTCCGCACTCGGGGCAGAACCGGGCGGCCTCGGGAATCGACGCCAGGCACGTCGCGCAGGTCACAGCCGGATTATACGAGTCGCCGGGCTGAAGCTCGACGACAGCCTGAAGTCCTGAGCATTCCGTCGCCGGGTGCCGAAAGCGGGCTCCGGACGATCCAGAATTGACGGCACTCCCATGACCTCGACCATCCGCTCCGCGCTCGTGACCGGTGGCGCCAGAATCGGCGCTGTAGTGGCGACCACGCTCGCAACGCGCGGCGTCGACGTGGCGATCGTCTACCGGCGGTCGAAGGATCAGGCGGATGCGGCCGTCGCGGAGATCGCGACGCTCGGGCGACGCGGTCGTGCGATCCAGGCCGACCTGACCGATCCCGCGCAATGCGAGCGGGTCGTGAACGACGCGGCAGACGCCTTCGGCCGCCTGGACATCGTCGTGAACATGGCGTCCGTGTACGTCGCGACGCCGTTCGACCAGCTGGCGCCAGGCGACTGGGACGACGCGATGGCTGTTGATCTACGCGCGTCGTACTTGTGCGCGCGGGCCGCTGTGCCCCACATGCGCCGTCAGGGAGGCGGTCGCATCGTCAACTTCACGGACTGGATCGCAGCAAGCGGGCGCCCGCGCTACAAGGGCTACCTGCCGTACTACGTAGCCAAGGCCGGAGTGATCGGGCTGACGCAGGCGCTGGCGCTCGAACTGGCCGGCGATCGGATTCTGGTGAACGCCGTGGCCCCGGGGCCCATTCTTCCGCCGCCCGGGCTCAGCGACGACGAGAAGCGGGCGGTCGAGGCCGCCACGCCGCTCGGGCGGTGGGGCGGATCGGAATCAGTAGCCCATGCCGTCGCGTTCCTGATCGAGACCGACTTCGTCACCGGCGAGGTGATTCGCGTCGATGGCGGGAGGCATGTGAAGTAGGAGCGTCACCATCGGCGTACCTGGTGCCAGTGCCGGAATGGCAGTGCGCGTCCAGGACGTGTCCGCCTGTCGGGTTTCGCCAGGGATCCCACCAGCTCATCAGCAACTTTTACGGCCTTCGCAAAGATTGCGCTTGCACAGGCAACTCCGACCGCGTTATATAATCGATTATCGTTCATCGATTGTAGGAGGAGCTCTATGGTGGCGCTTTGGCGGCGACTTGCCCGACCGCACGCGATCGCAATGCTCGTTCTTCTGGGGCTTCCGGCGGTCCCTGCGTTCGCCCAGGAGTCCGGCGTTGTCGGCACTGTCAGGGACCAGACGGGGGCTGTCATCGCCGGCGTCGACGTGACCGTGACCAACGTCGAGACCAATGAGAGCCGCCGCGCGACGACGGACGCGGATGGGCACTACACCATCCCGAATGTCCGGGCGGCGGTCTACAAGCTGGTCGCCGAGAAGCAGGGCTTCCAGAGCTATGCGCTCGACAGGCTCACCCTGGAAGTGCAGCTCGTTCGCACGCTCGACGTCGTCCTCACGGTGGGCGCCGTGACCGACCAGGTCAACGTCGTGTCGACGGCGGCGGTTCTTCAGACGACCCAGTCGTCGGTGGGCACCTTGTTCGAGACCAAAGTCGTCAACGAGCTGCCTCTGAACGGCAGAAACTTCCTCCAACTGCAGCTGCTCGCACCCGGCGTGACGATGGGGCGTCCCGGCACGTTCAGCGTCGTGCAGATCGCCGCGCAGAACACCAGCATCGGCGGCGGCAACTTCTCCGTCAACGGCACCCGCGACGTCTACAACGACTATCTGCTCGACGGCGTGTCGTTCAAGGACTGGATTCATGGCACCAACGGCATGAACCCGTCCGTCGACGCGATCCAGGAGTTCAGAACCCAGACCAGCAACTACTCGGCGGAGTTCGGTGGCAACGCCGGCGGCCTGGTGAACATGGTCACGCGGTCCGGATCCAACCAGCTCCACGGGAGCGCCTACGAGTTCGTTCGCAACGACGCATTCGACGCGAACAACTTCTTCTCAAACAGCGCGGGCCTCGACAAGCCGCCCCTGCGGCGCAACCAGTTCGGCGGCACCGTGGGCGGACCGGTCATCAAGAACAAGACGTTCTTCTTCACCAGCTACGAGGGGTTCCGCGAGCGCCGCGATCAGACCCTGATCGATACCTTCCCCACGCAGAAGATGCACCACGGCGATTTCTCTGAGCTGCTGACGCTGCCCAGCCCTGTCGTGATCCACGATCCCGGGACCGGCGCAGCCTACCCGGGCAACATCATCCCGCAAGACCAGGTCCTGGCGGTGATGCCCGGCTACCTGGATACGTACACGCCTTTGCCCAACCGGCCGGGTCTTGTGAACAACAACGCGGTGCAGGGGTCGCGGCGCAATTCGACAGACCAGTACATGGTTCGCGGCGACCATAGCTTCAGCAACAGCACCCAGTTCTTCGCGCGCTACGCCCACAACACCATCGAGGACGCGCCGCCGACGTCGAACCCGAATTTCTTCGCCACGCAGAACAACCGGAACGAAAACCTGAGCGCCACGCTCACGCACACGCTCAGCCCGACGACGATTCTCGAGGCGCGGTTCGGAATGAACAGATTCAAGCAGATCGTCGAGCAGAATCGGGCGTTCACGACGCCGAACATCGCCGCCGACGTCCTGCAGATCAGCGGCGTCGCCACCGATCCGGCGGCATCGAACGCGCCGGCCTTCAGCGTGCCCGGCTATGACGGCCTGAGCGGCGCGCCCTCCAGTCCGCGCAGCTGGTTCAGCAACCGCTTCGAGGGCCAGGTCAACCTGAGTCTCGTCCGCGGCAGTCACCTGCTGCGTGCGGGGGTCAACGTCACGTATCACCGCGAGACGTTCCCTGAGATCATCATCCCCAACGGTCTCTATGTCTTCGACGGGACGTTCACTGGCAACTCGATGGCCGATATGCTGCTGGGCATCCCGACCCAGTTCCTGTTGTCGCCGGAGCTGTTCGACCCGCAGTTCCGCGAGACCGACTTCCTGCCGTGGATTCAGGACGACTGGCGCGTCAGCTCCAAGCTGACGCTCAATCTGGGCCTGCGCTACGAACGGCGGCCATGGCCGGTGTCAGCGAATAACACGCTCGCGAACATCGTGCTGCCGCCAGGCGGCGGCGACGCGTCGGTGGTGCTCGCCGGGCCGTGCGAACCCGATCCGGTGCGCCGCTGCGAGACGACGCTGCCGACATCGACGGCAGCGAACCGCAGTACGCTGGGGTCTACCGACAACAACAATTTCGCACCGCGGGTCGGCTTCGCCTACAAGTGGGACGAGAAGACAGTGGTGCGCGGTTCGTACGGCGTCTTCTACCAGCCGGAGCCGTTCAACCAGTTCGTGTTCCTCAGCATCAACCCGCCGTTCGTCAGCTTCTACAACAAGTTCGTCAACACCGCGAACTACCAGTCGTGGGATTGGTACCACCCGACGGCAGGGTTGCCAGCCGGCGGCATCCAGTTCACCTACATCCCGGAGGACTCCGTCACGCCCTACCTCCAGGCGTGGAGCCTGGGCGTCGAGCGTGACCTCGCGGGCAATGTGGTCACCGTCACGTATGTCGGCAACAAGGACAGCCACCTCTGGGCGCGCACCTGGCCCAACCAGCCGACGCCAGGCCCCGGCGACATCGACGCGCGCCGTCCGTACACGAACGTGTCGACGATCGCGGGCAACGAGCCGATCGGCTCCGGCAGCTACAACGGCCTGCAGGTTCAGGTGCAGCGGCGGTACTCGCACGGGCTGGCGTTCATCTCGGCCTACACGTGGTCGAAGGCGATCACCGACAGCCAGGCGGCCGAGACCGGATCGTTCGTGCCCGACCTGCAGGACAGCCACAACCGCGCCGCCAACCGCGGACTCGCCGCCAGCGACACGCGCAACCGGTTCACGCTCAGCGCTCTCTACGAGCTGCCATTCGGCCGCGGCAAGGCCATCGGCAACGACAGCGGGGCGATCGTCTCCGCGATCATCTCGGGCTGGCAGCTGGGGGGCATCCTCACGCTCCAGAGCGGCCAACCGCTCACGGTGACGCTGCCCACCGACACCCCGAACGTCGGTGAGGGCGCGAAGCTGCCGAACCGGGTCGGCGATCCCAACACGGGCGCCAAGACAGTGGGCCAGTTCTTCAACACGGCAGCCTTCGCGCAGCCCGATCAGTACACATTCGGTGACGCTGGCATCGGCACTGTGACCGGACCGTCGATCAAGACCGTCGATCTTTCGCTTGTCAGGACCATGCGACTCACGGACCGCGTGCGGCTCCAGTTCCGCTGCGAGGCGTTCAACGCGTTCAACCATCTCGTGATGGGCGACCCGGACACGACCTTCGGCACGCCGCAGTTCGGGCAGGTCACCAGCACGCGTCTGGACAACCGCGAGCTTCAGTTCGCCCTGCGGCTCGAGTTCTAGCGCAATGGAGCTGATGGGTCCCGCTCCAGCGGCGAGGGCGGCGCGCCGACCGGTGGGGTTCCCGGTGCGCGCCGCCCTGCCGGTCGTGCTGTGGGCGGCAATCGTCTCCGCCGGAGCAGCGACGGCGCGGGCGCAGTCCGTGTCGCTCGCGCAGGCGACCGTCGTCGTCGACGCAGCGGAGCCTTCTTTCGTGCAGTACGGCGCGCGCGATCTTGCGTCGTACCTGACAGCCGTCACCGGTCATGCCATCCAGGTGCGCGGCGTCAAGCCGGCGCCACGGGCCCGGGAGACGGCCGTGGTCATCGGCAGTCGCGCCGCCGCGGCTCTCGGGATCGAGCTGACGTCTGCCGGCGATCTCGGCGCCGAAGGCTTCGTCTTGAGGACGACGACGACGCGGGCGGGCGCGACGGCGGTCGTCGTCGCAGGACAGACGCCTCACGGCACGAATGCCGGCATCGCGACGCTGATTCCGCTGATCAAGGCAACCAGGGACGCTGTATCACTCGACAGGTCGCTCGACCGCCGGGATATCCCAGCGATCCCTGTGCGCGGCATTCATCTCAACGGCTGGCCGCTGAACTACCCGTACGCATTCCGGGCCTGGAAGGAGGAGGACTGGAAGCGCTTCATCGACATGGCCTGGGCGCAACGCGTGAACCTGTTCTATCTGTGGCCCTTCATGGAGATCATCCCGGTCCCGCTGTCGGCCGAGGACGAGGCCTATCTGCAGGAGGTGCGTCGCGTCGTCGACTACGCGCAGAACCAGCGGGGAATGGAAGTCTGGATCATGCAGTCCGTGAACCGCATCGCCGTGTCGGACTGCGGCGTGAAGGATCCGCGGCTGCGAACCTACTGGGTGATGGGGACGTGCCAGCAGGACCTGAACCCCGGCGATCCCGATCAGGTCGCCAAGATCCTCGGCCGGTTCGAGGTCTTCTACAAGACCGTCAACAACGCGGACGGATTCTGTTTCATCGATTCAGATCCGGGCGGGTGGCCTGGAAGTCCTCTGAGCGATCAGGTCCGCGTCTTCCATGGCGCGCGCAAGCTCCTCGACGAACACAACATCCACGGCACGGGCACGAAGCTGATCGACTGGATGTGGCTCGGATGGGGCCGGCACCCCACCGGCGCAGAGAGTGGGAAGTCGGCAGTCGCATTCATGGAAGACACGATTCGGAACTTCGGCGCGAATCTGGCAGAGCCGTGGGAGCTCATCTCGGGGATGTCGCCCTATCTCGACTCGGCCAAGGCGGCGTCGAGTCTCGGGAAGACGATTTATCTGCAGTACGGCGCGATTGAGATGGAGCCGGCGTTTCCATCAACCAATATGGGCCTCGATCCGGTCCTGAAGGTGTTTGAGACCGTCGAGCGCTATCCGGGTCTGAAGGGCGTCATGGGCAACAACGAACTGGCGCTGCTGCAGCTGCCCCGTACTTTCTACTTCTTCGAGACGGCATGGAATACGGCGTCGAAGTCCCGGTCCGAGTCCGACGTTCTCGAGGCACTCGCCGCGCGCCTCTATCCCGACCACGCGGCGCTCGTCGCCGATGCCTACCGCCAGCTGCGTGAAAACGACCCGGCGCGCATCCGGGACACGCTCACCGCGCTGGACGCACTCATCGCCGGCGGCGACGCCGTGCGCGCCGGCGCCATCGGCCGGTTCCTGTTCCCCGACCGCCTGGTGATTCTCCGGACGCTGCGCGCCCAGCTCGAGATTCGTGCGGCACGACAGTCGTTGATTCAGGCACTCAGGGGAACGCCTACGGTCGCCGAGAGCGGCCGGCTCCTTGAACAGTATTTCGACCGGCTCCTGGCCTGGAACCAGGAGACGGGGTGGGACGAGATGATCGACATCGCCATCTGGCGGGCACCCATCTATGAGGGCGGCCCGGACCTCGCCGAGGCCACGGCACGGCTGCAGCGCGTTATCGCCGCAGGGAAGCCCTATGCAAGCTATGCCCAGTTCGACGACTTCTTCGCGCCAATCGCCACGAGTCTGCTGAAGAAGTACGGCAGAGACTCGGTGATGATCGGCTGCGTCGATCCGTTCAAGCACGTGACGATTCAGGGCTGGTGAGCGATGAAGATCACTCGCATCGACTGTCATGTGCTGCTGGAGCCCGGTTACGACGTCGGCGCCACCAGCTCGGCGCAGGACGACATCGTCGTCGAGATTCACACCGACGAGGGGATTACCGGCATCGGGGAAAGTGACGTCAACCCGTGGATCGCGCGCGCCTGCATCACGGCGCCAGGCACGCACACGATGGGGATGGGCCTGGCTCAGATGCTCCTCGGCGAAGACCCGTTGAAGCCTGAAGCGCTCTGGGACAAGCTATACGTCGGTTCGGCGATGAACGGGCGGCGCGGCGCCGTCATCCACGCCATGGGCGCGATCGACATGGCCCTCCACGACCTGCGCGGTAAGGCCCTCGGCAAGCCGTGCCACGCGCTGCTCGGCGGCGCCGTGCGCGACACCGTCGTGCCGTACGCATCGCTGCAACCGGAGGTGAGCTCGTTTGCGGTCTACCGGCGTTCGCTCGTCGACTGGGCGCTGCGCGCCAAGGCCATTGGCTTCCGTGCGGCCAAGATAGAGGTCACGCCGTGCGGTCCGTACGCGCACAAAGGCCTCAAGGCGACCCACGAGGAGATGACCGAGGTCATCGGCGAGGTGCGGTCGGCGGTTGGCGCAGAGTTCACGTTGATGGTCGACGTCCAATATGCGTTTCCTGATGCGGACACATGCCTGAAGGCCATCCGCCCGTGGGTGGACTTCAACCTTTTCTTCATCGAGACGCCTCTGCCTTCGGACGATCTGGCGGGCTATGCCCGGCTAACGGCCGAGCAGCCGATTCCTATCGCGGCCGGCGAGTGGCTGGCCACGCGGTTCGAGTTCATGGACCTCATGGACCGTGGAAAGGTCAATGTCGTCCAGCCCGATGTGGGTCGGGTGGGCGGCTTCACGGAGGCGAAGCGCGTGTGCGATCTCGCGGAGCAGCGCAATCTGACGATCGTCCCGCACCTATGGAAGACCGGGATCTCGATCGCCGCCGCAGCGCATCTGGCGGCGACCACGCCGAATTGCGCGTTCATCGAGTTCCTTCCCGACGAGCTTTGCGAGTCGTCGCTGCGGCGCGAGTTGGTGTCCAACGAGTTGCAGATGGTGAACGGCGAGATACCCATTCCCAGGCGTCCAGGGCTCGGCGTCGACCTCAACCGCGACGCGCTCGAAGCCTTCCGCCGCGAGGCCGACGCGGTGTCGGCCTCACTGTCCCTGTCGTAGGCGCCTGATGCCTGCACCACGGGTCGCGGCTGTCACAGGCGGAGCCGCCGGGATCGGACGCGGCATCGTGGAGGAATTCGTCCGCAACGGCTACGCTGCCGTGATCGCCGATCGGGATGCCGAGCGCGGCGCCGCGTTGCAGTCGTTGCTGCGGGAGCAAGGCGCCAGGGCGTCCTTCGTCCAGACCGACGTTCGGCGCGAGGCTGATATTCAGGCGCTGATGGCGCACGTCGCGGAGACGTACGGGCGTCTGGACGTGCTGTGCAACAACGCCGGCGTCGAGTGGTACCGCCGCGCCGACCAATACACGATCGAGGAGTGGACCGCGATCATCGACACCAACCTGCGCGGCGCATTTCTCTGCACGAAGTACGCCTATCCGCTGCTGCGGCAGCAGCGCGGAGCGGTCGTCAACATCGCCTCGGTGCAGGGGTTTGCGAACGAGCCGCATATCGCGGCGTACGCCGCCAGCAAGGCCGGGATCCTCGCGCTTACCCGCGGCATGGCGCTGGACTTCTCCGGCGATGGCGTGCGGGTCAATGCCGTGTGCCCGGGGGCCATCGAGACCGCCATGCTGGAGAAATCTCTCGGGCCGTCCGATCGTACTGAGGCCATCGAGGCCATCGGCCGAGTGATCCCGCTTGGACGAGTGGGGCAGCCTCGCGATATCGCGCGCGCGGTGTATTTCCTGGCCTCAGACGACGCCTCGTACATCACCGGTGCGGCCCTGGTCGTTGATGGCGGCCTGTTGACGAAGCTTCCGACATAGACGCGACACGCTGAGGCTCTGAGCCATGCATCGAGCGGAAGGGCCGGCGTTGACCGGCGGCGCAGCAGAGATCACGATCACGCCGCCTGTCGGCACGCCGACGGTCGGCACCATTCAGCGCAGCAGCGGCGTGAACGACGACCTCAAGGCCCGTGCGCTCGTGCTCGGCGACGGGCGGCAGCGCGTGGCCATCCTGTCGCTCGATCTCATCGGAATGGATTTCACGCTGGCCGACGCCGTTCGCGACGCGATTCGCGCGCAGACCGGCATCGGGACAGCGTTGGTCCACTGCACCCACAATCACTCCGCGCCATTCACCATCCCGTGGAGCGTCGTCGGCACCCGGTGGCCAGCCGGCGCGCAGCGCGCGTGGCGCGACGGCCTGCCGTCGACGCTGGCGTCGCTGGTGGCCAGCGCGGCCATGCAGGCCGAGCCGGTGTCCCTCCGTGCCGGGCGGGCACCGGTGCGCGTGGGCAGCAACCGCAGACTGCCGTCGGATCAGGGCGTGGTCATGAAGCCCAATCCGAATGGGCCTGTGGTGCCCTGGACGGACATATTGATCGTGAATCGGACGGACGGGCGCCCGCTGGCGCTGTTGTTCAGCCATGCGGCGCACCCGGTGATCATCCATGGCGCGAGTCGGCTGCTCAGCGCCGAGTTCCCCGGATTTGCGGCGCGGCGCCTCCGCGAGCGGCTGGGCAGCGACGTGATTGCCATGTTCGGCCAGGCGTTCGGCGCCGACATCAACGCCGATCCGCTTCGCGGCGGCATTGCCGCGGCTGCGCACGCCGGCGACGTCCTCGCCGATGCCGTGCTTGCGGCGATCGACGGCAGCAGGGAAGTCGCGCCTCAGGGGTTTGCCCTGACCGCAGTGCGCGCCGACCTGCCCCTGCAGCCCCTGCCGTCCAGGGACGCCTGCACGGCGGCGCTGCACCACGCGGAACGCAGGCTGCTGGCGGCGCACGGCCGCGCGCAGTTCCCCGACGAGGAGTTGTGGGACCTGCAGGACGCTGTCGGGGCTCCGGTCAGCAGCGCCGCATCGAGTGCAGCCGACGACGTGCAGCCGATGGAAGGGAAGCCGTGGTGGATGGTGGACACCATCTCGTGCCTTCGCGATCTGCTGGCGAAAGTAGAGGCGGGCGACGAGCAGCCGCTGCGGTTCGAGGCGCAGATGCTGCGGATCGGAGACGACTGGTCCCTGACAGCCGCGACGCACGAGCTGTTCGCGGAGTACCAGCTTCGGCTGGATCGCGAAATGCCGACGCGCGACAGGATGCTGCTCGCCTACACGAACGGGTGCGAGAGCTACATCCCGATGGATGGCGATCTGCCGCGTGGCGGATATGAAGCCGGGACATTCCCCGATCTGGGCAGCGCCGCGCTCAGATACAAGCATCGACGCGCTCTTGCCCCTGGCCTGGAACCTCGCGTGTTCGAGCTGGTGCGATCGCTCTGGCAGGCGCCCACCGCGCCGGGCCGACGCGCAGCCGGCCTCTGAGGAGACGACGTTGCTGATCGGATACCTCTTCGCCATCCTCGCAATGCTCAGCATCGGTGTGCTTGGCGTGCTCAGCAAGCTGGGCGATCGCTATGGTTGCACGCCGCTCAATACGGCCCTCGTGCTGTTCGGCGGCTCGGCGGTCATCATGGCGCTCTACGTCGCGCTGGTCCAACAGGCCAGTCTCGTTCCGCCTTCGGCCGTCGGCAGCACGGCCATCATCTTCGGCGCCCTGGCCATCCTCGCATTCTGGGTCTTCCTCTACGGGCTGCAGTTCGGCAAGCTCACGAGCAGCTGGATCTTCATGAACCTGTCGGCCATCGTGCCGGCGGCGCTGTCGGTGGCGGTGTACGGGGAGAGCGTCTCGCCAATCAAAGGCGTCGTGCTGGTGCTCGTCGTCGCGTCGATTGTGCTGCTGTGGAAGGACAAGCAGCAGGCCGCCGGAGACGAGCCGAATTCACGCGCCTCCGCCAACCCGCGCATCTGGATCACCGCGATGCTCGCGGCGTTCTTCCTGAACGGCGTGTGTCCGTTCGGCCTGCGCATCCTGCAGGGGTGGGGCCTGGCACAGGAGTTCACGGCCGTCTATCTCGTCTACTGGTATCTGGCCGGCTTCGCGTTCGGGTTGATCGGCCTGTTCTTCGCGCGCCAGCGGCTGACCCGCGCCAACCTGCTGATCGGGCTCGTGATGGCAGTGGCCAGCGTCGGCGGCCAGTTCTTCATGGGCTCGGCGCTGTCACACGGCGCTCCTGGCAACGTCGTCTACATGCTCGCCATGGGGGCAAGTCTCTGTGTCGTGGTGCTCGGAGGGGTGCTGTTCTTCCACGAACGGATCGGACCCTACGCGCGGTGGGGCATTGCCACGGGCCTGGTGTCGGCGGTCCTGCTCGGTATTGGCTGATCGCGCGCCGTCAGGCCCGGCGGCCGGGCGCGGCGGCGTGTTCGTCGGTGTAGAGATGAATGGCCTGCTCCGCCCAGTCGCTCATCGCGGTCGAGAAGGCACGGCGGGCCCGTTCAGGCTCGCCCGCCTTGATCGCATCGAGTACAGCGCGATGGAGCAGCGCGTCGTGGACGAGATCGAACCCGGGCTGCATGGCGACGCGGATCGCGCTGAACCCAAACAACGGCACCACGATGCGGCGCAGGCACTCCACCAGGCAATCGTTATGCGTCGATTCCCACACGCAGATGTGCCAGCTCAGATCTCCGCGGATGTACTTCTGAAACTCGCGCGCGTGCGCGGCAGCCGACGAGTGCTCGTAGAGCGCTTCGAGCCGCACGATGTCTGCCGGCGTCGCGTGCCGCGCTGCCTCTTCGACGGCGAAAGCCTCGAGCGCGCGTCGCACCGCGATGGTGTTTTCGAGATCGCGCTGGCTGAAGTCTGTGACGTGCGTCGCGGAGTTCGGCTTCTTGGTGACGTGCCCCTCGAGCTCCAGCTGAATCAACGCCTCGCGGATGGCCGATTGGCTGACGCCCAGTGTGTCGGCAAGCTTCCGTTCGACGAGCCGCTCGCCGGGCTGGAGCGATCCGTCCAGAATCGATTCCCTGATGCGCTCGGCCACGAGATGGCGGGCGGGCTGATTGTTCAGTTTTTCAGCGGAAATGGGCATAAGAAGGCTGAAGTCCAGTATAGCCGAATAGTTGATTATCGTTCATCGATAACATGAGATCTAATCGCCGCCTGCTTGATTTCGGGGCTCTGGTACTCGTCAACCTTCTCTGGGCCGTGCAATACCCCGCGTATGAGATTGCGGCCGAACGAATGGAACCGGCTGCCCTGAATTTCTGGACTCTGGCGCTGGCTACGGCGATTCTCGTGCCGTTCTGGTGGCGCGGCCGCGCCGCCGCCAGACCGAGTGTCAGGACGAGTTCGGTTGCCATTGGCGAGTATCTGCTGATGGGACTGCTCGGCATCATCCCCCCGTCAGTGCTCCTCTCGTGGGGGATCGCGCACTCCTCAGCCGCAAACGCCGCCATCCTCTCGCTGACCATCCCGTTGCTGATGACGCTGCTCGCCGTTCCGATGCTGGGCGAGCGGCTCACGCCAACCCGCGTCGCCTGCCTGGCGCTGGGCCTCGCGGGTACGCTGCTGATCTCGACTCGCGACCTGGCGCAGCTGTCGTTCAGCCGCACGCTGCTCCTCGGCAACGTCGTCCTCCTGTTGGCCGGGCTGGGCAGCGCTTTCTACAACACCTACAGCAAGAAGCTGCTCGCGCGGTATTCGGAGGTGGAGGTGTTGCTGTACAGCTACATCGTCGCGGCGGTGGCTTGCGCGGTCATTTCCATCCTGGCGGAGGAACGGCCGTTCTTTCGCGTGCGTGGTTACGGGGCCTCCACATGGCTGGCGGTGTTGTCACTCGGACTGCTTCCGTGGGGCCTGGCGATGCTGCTCTGGATGTGGGTGTTGAAACGTCTCGACGTCGGCCAGGTCTCGGCGTCGATCTATCTGCTGCCGCTCTTCGGGCTCGGGCTGTCCGTGGCGATGCTGCACGAGCACATCACCGCCGCGCAACTAATCGGGGGCGCGCTGACAGTCGTCGGGACGGCGGTGCTGACCCTGCACGAAGGCCGTCAAACGGCCAGCGGAGCCCGATCGTGAGCGGGTGCGCGATTCTGATCGACGACGGCAATGTCTGCGGCGAGTCGCCGATCTGGGACGCCAGGCGCCAGCAGGTGTTCTGGACCGATTGCGCCGGCAGCATCTTCAGCTACGACTGGCGCACGCGCACGCGCTCGGTTGTCCTGCGCGATCACGTGGTCACCGGCCTCGCCCTGCGCGAGTCCGGCGGCTTCACGTTCATCAACGCCGCCGGCGTCTGGGAGTGGGACGGCACCGCCCGACCGGTGCTGATCGCGAGCACGTGTGGCGCCGACAGGCTTCAGTTGAACGACTGCGTGGCCGACCCGCAGGGCCGGCTGATCACCGGGTCGTGCTTCTACGATCCGTCGGGTGCTTACGACCTCGGCAAGCTCTTCTCCATCGACACGGACGGCACCGTCGAGGTGCTCGATGAAGGGTTCCATCTTGCCAATGGCCTGGGATTCTCGCCTGATGGCGCCGCGCTCTATGTCGCCGATTCGGTCGCCCGGACTATCTATGCTTATGACTATGACGCTGTCACGGGCCGGGCCCGCCACCGCACGACGCTCGTGCAGCTTGGCCGCGACTCGGGCCTTCCCGACGGCCTGACCGTGGACGCCGCCGGCGGCATCTGGTGCGCCGAGTGGTACGGCGGCTGTGTCTGTCGTTATGATCCTGATGGACGGCTCGAGCGCCGATTCCACGTTCCGGCAAAGCAGACGTCGTCGCTCACATTCGGCGGACCGCAGCTGCGCGATCTGTTCATCACATCCGCAGCCCGATCGGAGCCGATGCCTGTCATGCCTCCAGGCTACGATCCGGTCAACGGCTACTTCGGGGGAGCTCTGTTCCACCTGAACTGCGGGATAGAGGGGCGCCCGGAACACAGGACGCGTCTGGACGCACGTCGATGATGACACCGAGACTTCAGGGAAAGACCGCGCTGCTCACGGCGGCCGGGCAGGGCATCGGCCGCGCGACGGCGCTGGCGTTTGCGGACGAAGGCGCCACCGTCTGGGCGACCGACGTGAACGAGGCAGCGTTGGCAGCGCTGCTAGCCGAGCGACCGGAGATCGCCATCCGGCGGCTTGACGTCCGCGACGCGGCGGCCATCCGGGCCATCGTCGATGAGATCGGCACCGTCGACGTGCTCTTCAACTGCGCGGGGTTCGTGCATCACGGTACCATCCTCGACTGCGGCGACGCCGACTGGGATTTCACGTTCGACCTCAACGTCAAATCGATGTACCACACCTGCCGTGCCGTGCTGCCGGGGATGCTGCGGACGGGCAAGGGCAACATCGTCAATGTCGCGTCTGGCGCCTCGACGATCAAGGCCGCCGCTAACCGATGCGCGTACGCGAGTTCCAAGGCGGCAGTGATCGGCTTGAGTAAGTCCATCGCACTCGATTTCATCCGGCAGGGCATCAGGTGCAACGCGATCTGCCCCGGCACGATTGATTCGCCGTCGCTCGAGCAACGCATCGCGGCGCGTGGCGCCGGAGAACAGGCTCGTGCGGAGTTCGTGGCCCGGCAGCCGATCGGCCGTCTCGGCCGGCCCGAGGAAGTGGCGGCCCTCGCCGTCTACCTGGCGTCTGATGAATCAGGCTTCACGACGGGACAGGCACACATCATCGACGGCGGCTGGACGTTGTAGGAGCAGAAGGACGTGACGGCTTCGCCAAGGGCTGCCGCCTGCGAGCCCACGGGGTGAGGTCGGGCAAGGCCCGCCGATGTATCTGCGCGGGCGATTGCATGCGCCTCGGCATCGACGGAATTGGAGAGCAGTATCAGCATGTCATTGCCAGCGACGAACGCTGCACGAGCCCAGCGTCCCGATGCTGACCGATACGACGCGCTCGCGACGGCGCTGGCAGCCGACATCCCCGACGCACGGCTGATTCGGGATCCGCTGCGCACGCTGGCCTACGGCACCGACGCGAGCTTTTACAGATTGACGCCGCGACTCGTCGTCCGCGTGGAGTCGGAGGCCGACGTCATCGCGACGATCCGGGCCTGTGACGCGCTCGACGTGCCGTACACGTTTCGTGCCGCGGGCACCAGCCTGTCCGGCCAGGCTGTCAGCGATTCCGTGCTGATTCAGCTCAGCCGCCAGTGGAGTGGTGTGAGCGTTGCCGCCGAGGGCCGGGCGATCCGCTGCCAGCCCGCCGCCCTCGGCAGCGACGCCAACCGGGCGCTCGCCGCCTTCGGCCGGAAGATCGGACCCGATCCGGCCTCGATCGACTCGGCGATGATCGGCGGCATCGCTGCCAACAACGCCAGCGGGATGTGCTGCGGGAACGTGCAGGACACCTACCACACGATGGCGTCGGCCCGTATTGTGTTCGCCGACGGGACCGTGCTCGACACGGGTTCATCCGACAGCCGGCGACGGTTCGCCGAGCGACGCTTCGATCTGGTGGCCGGTATCGGCGCGCTGGCGGCGCGCGTGAAAGCCTCGGCGACGCTGGCCGCCCGCATCCGCCACAAGTACCGGATCAAGAACACGACCGGCTACAGCCTGCACGCGCTGATCGACTTCGACGACCCCGTGGACGTCATCGCGCATCTGCTGATCGGGTCCGAGGGCACGCTCGGGTTCATCAGCGAGATCACGTTCGAGACAGTGCCCGATCCCGCCTATCAGGCTGTCAGCCTGGTGCTGTTCCCCGACATCCACGCGGCCTGCGATGCCGCCGATCGCCTGGCGACCGGGCCAGTGGCCGCCGTCGAGTTGATGGACCGGCACAGCCTGCGCGCCGTCGCGGGCCAGCCCGGCATCCCCGACCGCCTCGCGACGCTCGGGGACGGATCGACCGCGCTGCTCGTCGACGTCCGCAGCGACACGGCGGCGCTGCTTGGCGTCGCCATTCGTGAGGTCAGTCGGCGCCTCGAGGCGTGTCGGGTATCGAGCCGCCGGCATTCACGGACGACCCCGTGCAGAGCAAACGCCTCTGGAACGTCCGCAAGGGGCTGTTCCCGTTGCTCGGGCACACACGTCGGCCCGGCACAACTATCCTCATCGAAGATGTCGCCTTCCCGACCGCACGCCTGGCGGATGCCGCCGTGGATCTGCGCGCGCTCCTCGATCGGTACGACTACACCGACGCGGTCATCTTCGGCCACGCGCTCCAGGGCAACCTGCACTTCGTCTTTTGTGTCGACTTCAATCAGGACGATGCCGTGCAGCGATATGCGCGGTTCATGGAGGAGATCGCGACGCTCGTCGTGCAGGAGCATGACGGATCGCTCAAGGCCGAGCACGGCACCGGCAGGAACATGGCGCCTTTCGTCGAGCGCGAATGGGGCAGCGAGGCCGTCGCGGTCATGCGCGAGATCAAGCGGCTCTTCGATCCGCGCGGCCTGCTGAACCCCGACGTCATCCTGACCGCCGATCCGCAACTGCACCTCCGGCATCTCAAGCCCACTCCGCCCTCGCATCCCCTGATCGAGTCGTGTACCGAGTGCGGGTTCTGCGAGCGCAACTGCCCGTCGCGCCACCTGACCCTCACCCCGCGGCAGCGGATTGCCGCGTGGCGGGAGATCGCGCGGTTGACCGCGTCCGGCGACGACCAGCGCCGCCTGCGCGACCTTCGTCAGGCATTCCGGTACGCCGGCGACGAGACCTGCGCGGTCGACGGCATGTGCGGCGTGGCGTGTCCGCTCGGGATCGACACCGGGGCGTTCGTCAAGGAGTATCGGGCCGACCGACACGGTCCCATCGCACGGCTCGTGGCGTCGGCATCAGCACGTCACTGGGGGAGCATATTGGCCGCGACGCGGACGCTGCTGCGCGCAGCGCACGTGGCGCATGCCGTGCTCGGCACCGCCGCGATGACGGCCGCGACGGGGTGGCTCAGGCGAGCGTCAGGCGGTGTGATGCCGGCGTGGAATGCCTGGGTGCCGACGCCCCCGCCAGGCGCCAGGGCCGTTGAGGCCGCCGACGCGCGTGAGGCTGTCGTCTACTTTCCGAGTTGTGTGAGCCGGCTGTTCGGGCGATCGGCAGCAAGCCCGTATCCGGATTCGCAGAACGTGACCATCGAGCGTGTGCTGGGCAAGGCGCGTTATGCCGTCCGGTATCCCGATGCGCTCGGCGGGCTGTGCTGTGGGATGGCATTCGAGAGCAAGGGATTCACGGAGATTGCCGATCGCAAACTCGAGGAGTTGTTGATGGCGCTGGAGCGCGCGGCAGCACCCGACGGTTGCCAGATCGTCATTGACACGAGCCCGTGCGCCCTGCGCGTCATGAGTCATGCAGGCGGGTTGCGCGGGCGCGTGGTTGATCTCCCGGATTTCCTGCGCACGTCCGTGCTGCCAAGATTGACGATACGCAAGCGTCGGCAGGCCGTGGCCCTCCACGTGCCGTGCAGCGTACGGAAAGGCGGCGGTGAAAGCCGCCTCGTGGACCTGGCGAGAGCCTGTGCGGAGACGGTGGTCGTGGCTCCCGTCGCCTGCTGTGGCTTTGCGGGCGATCGCGGATTGTCACATCCCGAACTGCCAGCGTCGGCTCTGGCCGGGCTGCGGGCGGCCCTGCCCCCCGAGTGCCGCGTGGGATTCTCGTCGAGTCGCACCTGCGAGATCGGCACGTCCCTTCACGGCGGTATCGGTTTCCAGTCAATCGCGTGTCTCGTCGACGAGGTGACAACGGCTGCCGCAGGTCACAGCGGCAGCACGGATGAGGAGCACCGCGGCCAACCGTAGTCGGGAGAGTCGAGGGTGCGGCGAGCCATCGTCCCGTCATGAGGCTATCGGCGCCTCGCCGCGCACTCAGGGACGGGGTGGACCGAGGCGCACGACCAGGGTCTTGATCTGGGACGGACCGAGCGGCACCGCGACCTCATCCGGGGAAAAGTGCATCGGCGCTATTGGCTCGCCAAGCTGCGAGCCCTCGTGCGCGTCGCGGACCGGCGTGCGCGGGAACCGCAGGCGTGCGCTCACGGCATCTGGAAGGCCGTTGTGGATGCGAATCAGATACGTGCCGTCGGCGGCGGCAGGGCGGATGGTCAGGATGCGGACGCCTGAGGGCTCCGCCGACAGCAGCCCTTCGCCGGTCTCTGCCAGCAGGGGCGACCATCCCATGTCGTAGTGACGGATCGCCCCGAGCGGCGCCCGTTCCCCAGTGGCCAGGGCCTGCGCTTTCGCGAGCGAGACATCGGCGCCGCTGGTGAGCGAGGACCTGGAACGTGAAGCGGCCGCCCTGTTGCGCGGGCGTGTCGGTGTACCAGTAGTTGTTCATCGCGTACCAGAAGATCGTGCCCCGCTCGAGCTCCAGCGATGTGGGCCAGGTGCCGCGGTTGATGTCGCCGAGCGTGACGAGTGGCGCATCCACGGCAGCCCACGCGATGCGGTTTCCGGCGCCCTCGAGCCAGACCCCGCCCTGCGTGGCAAACCACTGCCGGTTCGCGCCCGGCAGCATGTCGCGCTGCGGGTCGATCCATGCCGTCCCGCCTTGGTACAGGACCCGAGGCCGCGACAACGCGAATGGGAAGGCAAAATACACCGCCTCTTTCTTCAGGGTGGGTACTCTTCTGTACCTCGTTCCGGATGTCGACCTGCTTGATGGCATCAGGCAGTGTGATTGTGGAGATGAGTTCAGGTGTGTTCTCGGCCTTCGCCCGCACCGTCACGACGATTCCCCACGGATAGCGCCGCGCCTCGGGCGGGCCCAGCGCCGCCGCGTGATGGATCGCAAGGACGGGCCGAGGGAGCGTGAGATCGGCGGCGAGCAGGCTGTTGTCCTTCAGGCTTCCCGGCAGAAAGCCGCCAGGATCGCCGCCGCTGACGTACAGGTACTCGTTCAAGCCGTATCCTGCCTGGCGATCCACCAGGTCGGTCCCGGTCTCGCGATCGATCAGGTGCGCGATGGCGCCGGTCGACGGGTCGAGCGTCAGCGTGTAGTGCGTGCCGCTCACGGTGGGCGCAGCCAGGTCGAGCGGAAGCCAGTCGCCGACAGCGAGCCGTCCACCAGTGGTCGCGTAGAACTTGTAGCCGAGCGCCGGCACGTCCGCGGCGCGGCAGCGTACGTCGTGGTAACCGTTCAGACTTCTCACTGCGGCACAGGGAACAGCCGCGCCGGCGGGATCCACGAGTACCTCGCCGGACTCGAGCTCGAAGTCGAAGAATCCACCGCGCGGACGACTCTCCGAGTTGAAGACCACCACGCCCTGACGGCCGGCGCCAACCAGTCCGGCGACCTTGTCCAGAGCTGCCAATCGCAGGTCCTTGGCCTGCTGGCGAGCCGTTTCGGCGTAGGAGCGATGAGCGGCCTCACCTTCCCGTGTGCGGTAGCTGTCGGGCCTGCGGAACGAGTTGGCATCGCTCCACACGTAGGAGTCGGCGAGCAGCAGATGCTTCCACGCGTCGTCGAACGGACGGGGATCGAATCGCAGGTGCGGCTGCAGCCAGCCGGCGAGGCTCTCGAACATCTCCGCCTCGGCGAGCTGCGTCTGGGTGGCGCGGTTCATGGCTGCAATGCGTGCGTCAGCACCGGCTTCGTCTTCCCAGTACGCGCCGCCATCGCCGCGGATGGTCTCGATGCGATCGCCGAAGTGGCTCGTGACGTACTCGAAGAAGTCACGCTGCGGCGCCGGGATGATCTTCGGGAACGCGTACTCGCGATTCCACTGCGCGATGACATCGGCGTCGCCCCAGTGGCGCATCGGGATCTCGTCGTTGTGGAGGCCAAACAGCTGGACCGCGTCGAACGCGTAGTCGGACCGGTCGTACTGGGAGAGAAAGAGTGGAAGCGATCGCGTCAGCCCCTGAATCGACGGCGAGTATGCGGCCGGCGCGATCGACTCCGCGTTCCATCCGCCCCATGTCATGTCGTCCACGGCGGTGTACGACACGCCGCTCCACACGAGCAGTCGCGCGCCCGTTGGCGTCTCCCAGTAGAAAGGCGACCTGAAGTTCAGCAGCCCAATCGGATTCAGCGCGCCCCGGATTGGATCGCTGCCGTTGGTGAAATACTTGATGCCCGCGTCGGCAAGCACCTGCGGCACGGCCCAGGCAATGGAGGGCTCGTCGGTCTGCGACGCCGAGTCCACCACGAAGCCATGCTGCCGGCCGGCACGCAGCGCGTACTCCAGCGCACGGTGGATCTCCTCAGGCGTCATCAGGCCGGTGAAGAAGTTTGCGTAAAGCGCGTTCAGCCCCCATCGTCCTGACCGCAGGTGGCTCAGTACATCGCCGCCGGCCGCCGGCTGCCGCGTCGCGAGGTACGATTCGAGGTTGGCCGCCGCGTCCAGCGTAAAGGAGTAGTCCTGGGTACTTCGACTGGATCTCGAGAGTCCTGTCGATGAAGCGGTTCTCCCACTCCAGGGTCCGTGCCGGGAGATCGTTGTAGCCGAAGTCAGCCTGCTCCATCGGCAGGGCATAGACCTTCCACCTCCGCCGCGGGCTCCAGGTGCCCTCGAACAACGGCCGCTCGACGCCTGGCAGGCGGAGCGTCACTGGCGCTGGCGCGTCCAGCGCAGGCACTTCCGCGGTGATCTCGACTTCGCCAATGCCGTTCTGCTGCACCCGCAGGTCCTGGCTGTGGCCGCCGACGGACAGCTGCATCATGGCGTCGCCGAGCGGCTCTGTGGTGCGGACGCGAACGCTCGCGATCTCGACGAGATCCGATCCGTGCATCCTGTAGAGGGGCGTCGCCTCGACGGATGCGGCGCTCACGCGGGCTGGCGCGGCCGGCATACGCGTCATGGACAGGTCGTCGTAGAAGAGACCGAAGCCGTCGAGACATTCGATGGCAAGTCTGTTCGTGCCTGTCCTGAACAGCGAGGCGGGCAGCGGGACGTCCAGTGTCGCGTATCCGAAGTACTGCAGGTTGCCGTCGCTTTCGCCGCCATTCGGCCACCAGAGTTCCGGCGCGGGACTGGAGGTGATTCGGTAGCTGCCTGCCGCTCGCCCGTTCACGGCTATCGTGTAGCGCGGCAGTGCAGGGCGCCGTTGGCGGACGATGGCGTCGAGATGGAGAAGGAATGTGCCGCGCGGTCCGTCGAGCAGCGTGAACTCGACGATCCGCGGACTGGGCAAGGGCGCTGGCCGTATCTCGGTCCAGTCACGCTCCATCGTGCTGCGGCCCACGAGCACGTCGAATGTGCCGGCCTGGTAGGCGGGCCATGCGCTCGCCGAATCGCGGCCCACGCGAAAGACGAGGTCTGCTGCCGGCGGCTTGCGCGAGAACTCGACGAACGAGCGGTCTCGCGTGCCGATGCTGAAGACCAGGGCCGACTCGCCACCCGGGGTCGCGCTCAAGGCGGCGAGAAGGACGGCGACAAGTAGCAGCCTGTGGTTGATCATCGACCGATTATCGATAATCTATCAAATTTAACTTTACAACGCCATCTTGTGGGCGCTAGCATTCACCACGTTCGCGGAACGTGAGTTCGTTCTCCGTCTGTAACCATCTACACATATGACCTTTAGTGTCGGTTTCTGCATCCGCCGGGGTGCCGATTCAAGGTCTAGTCTCCGATAGGTGCCTCCATGCTCGATGACCGAGTGCGCATCTGTGTCAGGGCGTTTCTACTCGTCGTTCTGGCTGGCGTCTCTCCCGCCGCCGGTCAGGCGCGCATCCCACTGAGCGATGCGCGTGTCCTGGTGGACGCGCACGAGCCGTCGTTTGTCCAATACGCCGCCAACGATCTGGCGTCGTACCTCACGTCGGTCAGCGGCCGGCCCGTTCCCGTCAAGACAACGGCCGGAGCGCCGCCGGGCGCGACCACGATTGCTCTCGGCGCGGGCGCGGCGGCGGCCACGGGCGTCGACCTCGGCTCGATGGCAGACCTCGGCGCCGAAGGGTACGTGCTTCGCGTTGTGCCCCGGGGGCAAGCGACAGTCATCGTTGTCGCGGGTCTTCAGCCGCGCGGCACCAATGCCGGCGTCGCCACGTTGCTCCAGCTGATTCGCGCCGACGGGACACAGCCCTACCTGGACGCGCCGGCGGACCGGCGCGAGGTACCCAGCTTTGCTGCGCGCGGCATTCACCTCAACGGCTGGCCGTTGAACTACCCCTACGCGTTCCGCGCCTGGAAGGAGGCGGACTGGAAACGCTTCGTCGACATCGCGTGGGCCCAGCGAATCAATCTGATCTACTTGTGGCCTTTCATGGAGATCCTGCCAGTCCCGCTCTCGAGCGCCGACGAGGCCTACCTCCAGGAGGTCCAGCGGGTCGTCGACTACGCGCAGCGGCAGCGCGGGATGGATGTGTGGATCATGCAATCGGCCAACCGCATCGGCACCTCCGACTGCGGCACGCCGGATCCGCGGCACCGCGCGTACTGGGTAAACAACTGCCAGAAGGACATGAATCCCGCTGACCCGGAGCAGTTCGCGCGCATCGAGCGGTCGTTCGAGGCGTTCTACCGGATCGTCAACAACGCCGACGCCTACGTGATGATCGACTCCGATCCCGGCAGCTGGCCGCAGAGTCCGATCAGCGACCAGGTCCGGATCTTCAACGCCGCGCGACGCCTTCTTGACAGGTACGCCGTGCATCGGACGCAGACGCGGCTGGTCGACTGGATGCACGTCGGATGGGGTCGCCACAAATTCTTCACCTCCACTGATGCGGTCGTGGCGGCGTACGACTGGACCTCGAAGAACCCGGACGAGTCGGACGTGGCGTTCATGGGGCAGACCATTCGGGCGTTCAAGGCCGGCGTACCGGAGCCCTGGGGTCTCATCGCCGGGCAGCCGCCCTATCTGTCGGTGGTGCGCGACGAACAGGTGCTGGACAGGACTGTCTACCTGCCGTACGGCGCCATCGAAGGTGAGCCCGCCTTCCCGGCGACGAACCTTGGACAGGAATCAGTCCGGCGGGTCTTCGATCGTGCGGCGGAGGTTCCGGGGCTTCGTGGCGTCATGGGCAACAACCAACTCATGTTGCTGCAGTTCCCCCGGACCTTCTACTTTTTCGGGACCGCATGGGACACCAAATACGCGCAACGGCCCGAGCGCGACGTCCTGCTCGACCTGGCGACGCAACTGTATCCGGACGAACGGGATCTCGTAGCCGACGCGTTCCTGGCGCTGCGGGAGACAGACGCCCCGAAGGTTGAGGCCACCCTGTCGAAGATGACCGCGCGCCTGGCCACGGGCGGATTCGGGCGGCCTGGGGCGATCGGGCGCCTGCTGTTTCCCGACCCGCTCATCGTTGCACGCAGCCTCCGCATGCAGCTCGAGATCCGCGCCGCGCGGCAGGACTTCATCGCTGCGATGCGTGGCACGCCGACGGTGGAGGACGCCGCGCGTCTGCTCGAGACCTACTTCGATCGGCTGCTCGCCTGGAACAAGGAGACGGGTTGGGACCGGATGATCGACATCACGGTCTGGCCTCGCGAAATCTACGAAGACGGACCGGATCTCACCGAATCCGTGTACCGGCTGAAGCACATCCTGGCGCGCGGCGAGCCGTACACGCGCTACTCGGCCACGCAGCAGTTCTTCACGGCGCTGGCGCAGCGCCTGCTGCAGCGATACGGTGAAGACTCCGTGATGGTGGGCTGCATCGAGCCGTTCAAGCTGGCCGTCCTACAGAGCCAATGAGACGACGACCCGCCGCGGCGCGACAGGCCTTCTATTGCCACCGGGTGCGGTGGCGCGGACGCGACGCGTACGCGCTCGGCAATCATGTGGTACGGCTGACGGCGCTGACCGGAGGCGGGCACATCGCCGCGTTCCAGCTCGAACAGGCTGATGGCCATCGTTCCATCAGCCCGCTCTGGTCGCCGCCTTGGAAAACCATCGAGCCGCACGCGTATGCCGAGCAGACCCATAAGCGTCATTTCGGCACGTTGACCGAAGGCAAGTTGCTCTCGGGCATCGCCGGACACAACATCTGCCTCGATTACTTCGGACTGCCATCACCCGACGAAGTCGAGCAGGGATTGTCCCTCCATGGCGAGGCCCCGTCGATTAGATGGCGGAAGACGCGAACGTCCAGGGACTCGCGCGCACTCGGCTTCGGCATGGCGACACGCCTGCCCGCGGCCGGCCTCCAGTTCCACAGGCAGATCGAGTTGCGCCAGGACGAGCCGATCGTCTACTTCACGGAGACCGTCAGAAACGAACGCAGCGCCGATCACTTCTTCCAGTGGGCGCAGCATGTCACGCTCGGCCCGCAGTTCCTCGCACCGCAGGTCTCGTCGATTGCGGTGGCGGGTTCGAGGGCGATGACCTCGCCCGACGGCTACGACGAAGGCCGTGCGCTGCTCGCATCGGATCGGGAGTTTCGCTGGCCGGAGGCGCCGCTGGCGGCGGGCGGCACAACCGACCTCACCCAACCGTTCGTCGAACCCGGTTTTGGATTCGTTGTCACGGTGCTGGTCGACAAAGCGAGGCCTCTCGGTTTTGTGGCGGCGGTCAACCGCAAGCAGGGCGTCGTGGTCGCGTACCTGTTCAGGCGCTGCGATTTCCCCTGGGTGGCGGTCTGGGAAGAGAACCTGGCGATTGCCGCGCCGCCGTGGCGTCAGCGCACGCGGGCCAGAGCGCTCGAGTTCAGCACGACTCCGCTGCCGCTGGCGCGCCGAACCACGTTCCTCTCACGAGGCCTCTTTGACGAGCCGACGCTGGCGTGCGTCCCGGCGCTTGGGGCCAGGACCGTGACGTACCTCGCACTGCTGACACGGGTGCCCGCTCACTTCGGCGATGTACGCGACATCACCGTGGACGCGAATGGCATTCATATCACCGGCGACGGCGCGGTCGTCAGTGTCGCGGCGCCCGCAGCCGCCGAGCGTCTGGCCTGACGCTCACGTGGACGTTTCGAGGAGGCTCATCGTGGCAAGGCCTGTGACCGATGGCAGTGTGCGCCCCTACCGCGTGCTCGTTCTCCTGGGCCGCCCAGGGGCGGGCAAGGGGACGCAATGCCAGCGGCTGGCGGAGACGCTGGAGATTCCACATATCTCGACCGGCGACATTCTCCGCGACCACGTCCGGCTGCAGACCCACTGGGGCCGTCAGCTCAAGACGGCTCTGGATTCCGGCGCGCTCGTACCGGATCATGCGGTGCTGTCCATGCTCGTCGAGCGCGTTGCATCCCCGGACTGCGCGGGCGGCTTCATCCTCGATGGCTATCCCAGAACCCGGGACCAGGCCGCGGTGCTCAGTGACGTGCTCGCGTCGGTCAACGCGGGCGTCGAGCTGCGGGCGATCCACCTCCGCGTCTCGGACGCCGCCGTGTTGAAACGGCTCGCGGGGCGGCAGGTCTGTCCCCTGTGTCATACCGTCTACGGCGCGACAGTGAAGGCGCCACGGTTGGCTGGCCGGTGCGACGTTGAGGGCGCGGCGCTCATCATTCGCAACGACGACAGGCCCGAGACCGCACAGGAGCGCCTGCGGATTTTCGGCGAGCAGATCGCCGCCATCATCGAGCACTACGCTGAGCGGTTGGCGATTCTTGACATCGACGGCGAGCGCTCTGTGGAGCTCGTCACGGCGGACATTCTCGATGCCATCGCCGCCCGGGGCGAGGACCTCCCTATGCCCGCACGGCCTCAAGTATCGCGTTGAGCGTGGATTGCGACCGGCTGAGAGGCAGGTTGCTCACGTAGAAGTGTCGCGCGCCGACGTCCATCATGGCGCGGATGGTCCGCGCCGCCACGTCGACCGGCGTCGCGCCGGCTTCGAATTCCCGCGTCAGCGCGCCGGCGGGCACCGGAAGGAACTGGCTCAACGTGCTCAGCGTGCGCGCCGAGGCGCTTCGATAGTAGAAGACGCCAAACATGCCCGGCAGCTCGAGCCCCCTCTCGCGCGCGATCTCGATGAACTGCGCCACCGGGGCCACCGTGTGGTGCGACACAATCTGCGTGAGGTAGAACTCGCCGCTGAACTCTGGTGCCTGGAGGAATTCGACCTGCCTGGCTGCGTCGCTGTTCGGGTTGGCCCAGCCGCCCAGCGTCAGCCGGCGCTCGCGATCCCGGATGGCCTGCCGCAGCTGCCAGGCGTGATCGAAGCAGCGCGGCGGCCCGACGTGCTTGTCGCCGCCCAGCACCACGAGCGACTGGAAGTCCTGCTGCCACGCCCGCACGGCGTACGACAGGCAGTACTCGCGCGAGTGCTTCGACGTGAGGAACGGCACGACACGGGACCGAGGCACATCGCCGCCCAGGTTCGCGACGAGATGCCGCAGGTTGTCTTCTTCCTGCAGACCCACGGCGGAGTCCGTCAGGAACACGTAGACGCCCTGCCTGGTCAGGCTCCGCACCGCGTGATACGTGTCGATCCACGCGTCCATGCCTTCCGAGGTCGCGAGCTCGGCGCGCGGCGGGCGCAGCTCCGCCGCGATCACCGGCGAGGAACCTCGCAGGGCTTCCGTCAGCGACGTCGTCATCGAACGGCTTCTGGCATCGACGCTATTTCGTGCCCGACGCCGTTGACTCTGGCTTCAGCGTTCGCAGCGTGAACTCCAGCATCCGCTCGCGCATGTGTTTCACGAGCAGCGGATCCGCCACCCCGTGCCGCGACTTCGGGTAGAGCATCAGCTCGAAGGGCTTGTCGGCCTTTTCCAGCTCGTAGATGAACTGCAGCGTGTTGGCCATGTGCACGTTGTCGTCCATCGTGCCGTGGATCAGGAACAGCTGGCCGTGGAGATTGGCAGCCGCGTTCTTCGGCGCCGTCCGCTCGTAGCCGTCCGGATTGTTCTGCGGCAGCAGCATGTAACGCTCGGTGTAGACCGAGTCGTAGTTCCGCCAGTCGGTGACGGTGCCGCCGGAGATGCCCATCGACCAGCTCGTGCTGTGCGTGAGCGCGTAGCTGGTCATGAACCCGCCGTAGCTCCAGCCATTCAGTCCAATGCGCGCGCTGTCGATCCACGGCTTCGACTTCAGGTAGCCGAGGCACTCTTCCAGATCGGCAAGCTCGGTCTCGCCCAGCCGCTTGTACGCGACCCACGCAGACTCGGCGCCCTTGCCGCTGGCCGATCGGTTGTCGCACACCCAGACGACGATGCCGTGCTGTGCGAGGAGCTGGTAGTACAGATAGTTGACGCCTCCCCAGCCGTTGCGCACCTGCGGAGCATGTGGTCCGGAGTAGGTGCTTTCGAACACGGGGTACTTGCGCGACGGATCGAAGTCCGGCGGCTTGATCAGCATCGCCTCGAGCGCGAAGCCGTCCTTCGTCGTCACCTGCAGGAACTCCGGCTGCGACAGCTTGTAGTCCTTCAGCGCCGGTACCACGCCCGCATCGATGACGCGGACGTCGGCGCCGTCGGACTTGTGCAGTGTCGTCCGTGTCGGCGTGGCGACGTCGCTCCACGTGCCGAGGTAGAGCGCGAACGACGGGTTGAAGCTCGCGGTGTTGGTGCCGGCAGTCTGCGATAGCCGCGCGAAGCCGGACCCGTCAACCTTCACGCGGTAGACGTCGGAGCCGATGCTGCTGCGCTCGGTGCCGGCGAAGTAGACGAACCCGGTCGCGTCGTCCACGCCGTACACGGTGCGGACCTCCCATTTCCCGTCGGTGACCTGCTTGATCAGGCTGCCGTCGCCCTTGAAGTGGAACAGATGCTGAAAACCCGTCCGCTCGCTGAGCCACAGGAAGGTGCCGTCCTTGAGCCACGTCGGCGAGCCGGTGTTGTTGACCCAGGCCTTGGTGGTCTCGCGGAACAGCGTCGTCGTGGCTCCCGTCGCCACAGGGGCAAGGTTCAAGTCGAGCCATGTCTGTTCGCGATTCTGGACCTGGTATGCGACCTGCCGGCTGTCCGGCATCCAGCTGACGTCCACGATCAGATGATCGGCGCCCGCGTACTTCCCCGTGTCCACCCACTTCACCGGTGAGCCGCCCGGGTCCACGACGCCCAGTTTTACGAGCGGGTTCGGATCGCCGGCACGTGGGTACTGCGTGTCCTCGAGGACCTGGCCGCCAGGCACGTGATCGACGACGGGGAAGATCGGCACGGGACGATCGTCGAGCTGCAGGAAGGCGAGGTGTGCCGAGTCCGGGCTCCACCAGAACGCGCGCTCGGTGCCGCGGCCGAAGATCTCCTCTTCGTACACCCAATCGAGCTTGCCGTTGACGATCTTGGCGGCGCCGTCCGTCGTCAATGCGCGCTCGTGCCCTTCGAGGTCGGTGACACACAAGTTGCTGTCGCGCACGAAGGCGACGAGCCGGCCGTCGGGGCTGAAATCCAGCTGGCTCTTGCTGCCTGGCGACGTGGTGAGGCGCGTCGCGGTGTCACCGCCGACGTGCCAGTAATACAGATCGTCGCCGCTGGTCAGCACGACGCCCGAGTAGTCCTTGTTGAACGTGCCGCGGCTGCGCGACAGCTTCTGCGCGTCGGCTGCGGAGATGCCCTGGAGCTTCCCCAGCGCTGCCGCCAGCGTCGCCGGATCGTAGAGGGGAGTCTCAGCGCCGGTCTCGGCGTTCACACGCGTGGGGACGCCCATCGGCCTGCCGGCAGCGCCGCGGCCACCGCCGGCGCGGACGTATTCCTTGTCGTTCAGCCACACGATGCCGCCGCCGAAGCCGGGCGGGCCGAAGTTCACGCGCTTGACCGGATCGAAGAGGTCGTCGATCGTGAGCAGCTTCTGCTGCGCGCGTGCGGGCAGGGCGGTGAGCGAAACAAGGGCAACAATGGCGCTCAGGCGCCGCAGGATGCCGGAGCCGGTCATGACACTCCTCCAGAGGATGGCGAGCAATCTAGTAAGCCAATCAGCTTATCAGGGAACCGGGGGCAGATGCCCGCCAGGCGCCCCGATATAATTGCGGTTTCGGATCAGGAGAGTCCCTCATGTTGTGTTACAACGCCGAGCAGTTCGCCGCCAGTTTCAGGACCGTCCGCAAGAACACCATCCAGGTGGCGCAGGACATCCCCGAAGATCAGTACGGACACGTGCCGTTCGACGGCGGACGCAGTGTCGGCCAGATGCTCACGCATGTCGCGTTGTCGCCCACGCTGGTCTGGATCGGGATGCACGGCGACAGGTCGACGGACGTGACGAAATTCGACTTTGCCTCGCTCGCGCAGCGCGCGCGTGCCGAGGAGGCGATGCCGCGGACCAAGGCGGAGATCATCGATTTGCTCACGTCGGAGGGCGAGCGGTTTGCCGAGTTCCTGTCCGGGATGTCCGACGCGGATCTGTCGGCGCCGGTGATGGGCAACAGCGTCGCCGGGCCAGCGCCGCGCAGCCGGTTCGAGATGCTGCTGAGCGCCAAGGAGCACGAGATGCACCACAGGGCGCAGTTGATGCTCATCGAGCGGCAGCTCGGCATCGTCCCGCACCTGACGCGGCAGATGATGGCGCGGATGGAGCAGATGAGGGCCAGAACCGGCGCTTAGGGTGGCTGCGACGCTGTTTCTCCTCTCGCCGGCCTACTGTGGCGGCAGGCGCGCGACCATGCTGGTGCGCGACGGCGCCGCGCATCCAACGGCCTTGCGGCTGGCCGCCGGGACGCTGACGCTCGGCGAAGCGTTCGCGTTCATGAGCGGGCTGTATTTCCGCGGCAAGCTTGCGTATGCGACGGCGTTTGGACGGGGCGCGGACGCGCCCGGTCTCGTCATCACACCCACACGCGGCCTGCAGCGTCCGGATGTCATCCTGACCCGCGATCTCATCGAAGAGTTCGCGGGTCTCGACGTCGCCGACAACGAGCCGCGTTATCGCGATCCCCTCCTCGCCGATGCGCGTGCGCTGGCGGCGCGGCTGCCCGAGCGGACGCGGGTCGTGCTCCTCGGCAGCGTCGCGACATCGAAGTATCTCGAGGTGCTCTCGGAAGCCTTCGCCGACCGCCTGTACTTTCCGAGCGACTTCGTCGGCCGTGGCGACATGAGCCGCGGCGCGCTGATGCTCCGCGCGGCGCAGCAGGGCGTCGAGCTCGACTATGCTGCGCTCGAGCCAAGCGTGGTCCGTCGTGGTCCGCGACCGCCGCGCCTCACGCGACCGTGAGCGCTGTCGTCAATCGTCCAGGAGGAGTTGATCCATGCGCCGTCTGATGTTCGGAGTGCTCGTGATGGCCGGGGCGTTGTCAGTCAGCCTGGCGGCGCAGGACGGCGTCCGGATTTCGCTCTGGCCAAATGGCGCGCCCGGGTCCGAAGCAAGGCGCGCGGAGCCCGAGCAGGCGCAGGACTACTGGGTCAAGAACATCCACGATCCCTCTATTGCCGTTTTCCTGCCGCCGGCGGACAAGGCCAATGGCACGGCCGTCGTCATCGCCCCGGGCGGCGGACATCGCCTGCTGGTCTACAAGGCGGAAGGCGTGGAGCCGGCGCAATACCTGGCGAGCCTCGGTGTCACGGCGTTCGCGTTGAAATATCGCCTTGCGCGCGAAGAAGGCTCGACATACTCGATCGAGCGGGACGCGCGGGCCGACGCGTATCGTGCGCTGCGGCTCGTGCGCAGCCGCGCGAAGGAGTGGCACCTCGATCCGGCGCGCATCGGCATGATGGGCTTTTCCGCCGGAGGCGAAGTGGTCAGCCTCGTCGCGTTCGGATCGGGTGACGGCGATCCGGCTGCGGCCGATCCAATCGATCGCGTGAACGGCCGTCCCGACTTCACGATCTCGATTTATCCAGGGCCGCTCGGCGTGCCCGACGCGATACCGAAAAGCGCGCCGCCGGCGTTTCTCGCCGCGGCATCCGACGATCCCTGCTGCGCAGTGCCCACCATCGCGCTACTGCAGAAGTATCGCGACGCCGGCGTGCCGGTCGAGGCGCACATCCCCGCGAGCGGCGGCCATGGCTTCAACATGGGCCAGCGGTCGAAGCTGAAGTCGGTCAACACCTGGCCCGCGCGCCTGGCCGACTGGCTCAGTGACAGAGGGCTGCTGACAGCGGCCAGCAAGTAGATCTTCAAACGGCCGCTGCTGGCCGATTTGACCGCGTCCGCCAAGGCTGCGGCGCGTCCCTGCCCGGCCCCATAAAATGCGACAGTTGACAATGCGACAGTAACTGTCGCATAGTGTCGCCATGCCCGAGCCGCGGTTCGCAGTTGGCGAACTGGCCGACCTGGGCGGCGTCTCGCGCCGCACGGTTCGTTATTACGTCCAGGAAGGTCTGCTGCCAGCCCCGTTCGGCATTGGCCGCGGCGACCACTACGGCCCGGCACATCTCGAGCGGATCCGGCAGGTCAAGGCGTTTCAGGAACAGGGCCTGTCGCTCGACGAGATTCGCGTCCGGCTCGCCGCGCCTGGCGGCGATCGCCTTGCCGCGGCGGCCATGCGCGCCGACGCGCCGCCGTCCCCGCCGGCGGCCACTGTCTGGCGGCGTGTCCGCCTGACGCCCGGCGTCGAGCTCCACGTCTCCGGTGACGTGCGCCAGCCCGGACCTGATGCCCTTCGCGCGTTGTCGGAATGGTGCCGCCAGCACCTCGGTGTCGTCGGAACAGCAGAGGAGTGAAATCGAAATGCCCCAGCCTCAGGTCGCGTCACACACCGGCCTCATCACGCCGGACTCCGCTCCGGTGCCCCTCATCGGCGTCGCCGTATCCGCCGACATCGAGGGCCTTGCCGCCCGCGTCACGGTGACGCAGCGCTACGTCAATCACGAGACGTCCGCCATCGAAGCCGTCTACCTGTTTCCGCTCGATGAGGGCGCCGCGGTCTGCGGCTTCGAAGCCCTGATCAACGGCGCGCACGTCGTCGGTCAGGTCATGCCTCGCGACAAGGCGTTCGAGACCTATGACGACGCCCTGCGGGCGGGGCACGGCGCCTACCTGCTGGACGAGGAACGCGCCGACGTGTTCCAGGCGAGCGTCGGCAATCTGCCGCCAGGCGCCGAAGCCGTTCTCCGCATCACGTATGTGACGGAGTTGGCCGTCTCGGACGGCACGCTTCGATTCGCTCTCCCGACGACGATCTCGCCACGCTATGCGCCAGCGACCGATCGCGTTGGCATCGGTCAGTCGACGGCCGACACGCTCAACCCGCCGCGCGACTGGCAGGTCCCATACGGCCTCGACCTGTCGATCCGCGTGACGATGCCGGGAGCGATAACGGGGGTGGAGTCGCCGTCGCATCCGGTGTCGGTCGCGTTCGACGGCGGCAGCACCGTGGTGAGGCTGTCGCAGCCGCAGGCGCCGCTGGACCGCGACTTCGTCCTGTCGATCAGCGGCGGCGGCCTTGACGTCCCGCGTGCCTGGTCCGAGCGGACCAGTGGCGACGAGCAGGCAATCGCCATCGGCTTCGTCCCGACGCTGCCGGCCATCGCCTCGCCGGCGGAGATCGTGTTCGTGGTCGACAGATCGGGCTCGATGGGCGGCACGTCCATCGGCGAAGTCCGCGACGCGCTGCAACTCTGCCTCCGCTCGATGATTGCCGGCTGCCGATTCAACATCGTCGGCTTCGGCACCAGTGTCGAGTCGCTGTTCCCTGAAAGCCAGCCGTACAACGAGACCTCGCTCGCGGCGGCCAGCCGGCACGTCAGCGCGCTCGAGGCAAATCTTGGCGGCACTGAAATATTGGCGCCGCTGCAGCAGGTGCTGAGCGCCGCGCGCGGCGAACTTCGCCGGCAGGTGATTGTGCTCACCGACGGGCAGGTCACCAACACCGACGACGTTCTTGCGCTGGTGAAAGCCAACGCCGCGACCGCGCGCGTCTTTGCCCTGGGCATCGGCCACGGCGCCAGCCGCCACCTCGTCAACGGCATCGCTCGCGCCGGCGGCGGCACTGCGGAGTTCATCACGCCCGGCGAGCGCATCGAGCCGAAGGTGGTGGCGCTGTGCAGCCGCCTGCTCTCGCCGTCCTACACGGACGTACGCATCGACTGGGGCGGCCTCAACGTCGTGACCCCGCCCGACGGCCCGGGCCCGATGTTTGCCGGAACGCGAATGATCGCCTATGCGTTCGCGCGGGAGCCGAAGCCCGCCACAATCCGCCTCAGCGCCACTGGCCCGAGCGGCCCGGTGACCTTCGACGTCGCGTTCGACCCGGCCGCGGCGACGGATGGCGCGACGGTGTCGACACTGGCGGCGCGTGCCAGGATCCGTGCACTCGAGGAGAGCCCGGACTGGCTGGCGTCGCGCGGATCGCAGCAGCGGCGTCCCCGGACCGACAGCACGGCGCGCGAGATCGTCGATTTGGCCGTCAGGTACGGACTCGCGTCACGGGAGACGTCGTTTGTCGCCGTGGAGCAGCGCACGACCGGGGCGTCAAGCGAGCCGCTGACACTCCGCCGTGTGCCTATCGCGGTGACCCACGGGTGGGGCCAGCCTGCCCGCGCTGCCGGCGTGATGAGGATGGTGGGCGGCCCGCTCCCGCCGCCGCAGGCCATGCCGGCCTCTCTGCAGGACACAGGCGCGATCGGCGCTGACGTGGCGTCTCTCGAGCAGGCCATGCCGATGGCGCGCCGGGTCGATGCCCGGGTAGACACGTCCGCTCTCGGATCCGCCCTGCGCTGGGCCAGGTCGCGCATACCAGGCACTGCGAGCCCCAGGCCGCCGGTCGACGACGCGGCGAAGCGTCTCCGGCGCGCGATGATCGCGCTTGTCGAGTTGCAGCACGCTGACGGCTCGTGGGACCTCGACGACAGGCTGGCCCGCGCGATCGGGGCCCGCGATGTCCGCGCGCTCGAGTCAGGGATGGGCGCTCAACGGGGGGATCCGAATGCGCGCCGCGCCTGGGCGACGGCGCTGGCAATCGGCTGGCTCAGAGCACGAGCGGTGGACGTCAGCGACGAATGGCGGTTGATTGCCGACAAGGGCATCGGCTGGCTGACCGCCGTCGCGCCACCACTCGCGGGAGCGGGCGATTGGATGGAGCACGCGACGCGCTGGCACGAGGCCACACCGGTCCCGTGACGCGCGCGTCGCGTTCAGGCTGCTACCACTCGCAGCCGTAGACCTGCATCGACGTCTTGGCGGCTGTCAGCGCCTGCGTGCACATCGTCGCCAGGCTCTGACGGCCTTCGGGGGTCGACGCCGCGGCCTTCCACGCGGCCTTCGACTGGTCGAGGGCCTGCGCCATGGCCGCACGCGACGCCTCGGGCGCCTTCGCGCTGACGCACGCGCTGTACTTCGCGATGTAGTCGTCGCACTCCTTCACGCCGAACTCCGGCGTCCCGGAGGTGCTTGCCGCAGCGGACGTCGCCGCTGCGGCGGGGGCGGCGGTCTTGCTCGTGCCGCCGCCGCACGCCGCCGCGCAAAGAATCATCAGACAGGGCAGGGCCAGGAATCGAGAGGACATCGTCGTTCCACTCCTTTGGCAGGCCGATTTGACGATCGGCCCTACAGGTTCCATGGGCCATCAGGCCCGGAACGCGCGGCATGGTAGCACGCGGCTCCTGTCACCCCGGACTGTCGGTTGGGCACTCGAACCGACGTCTCGCGTCGACCGGCGGGACCTCCGCCGCGGCACACTATAGTTAGTGGATGGCGTTGCTGACGTTCCTCGGCGCGGCCCGCACTGTCACCGGATCGAAGTACCTGCTCGAGTCCGGGCAGTCACGGGTCCTGGTGGATTGCGGCCTGTTTCAAGGGCCGCACGAACTCCGCCGTCGCAACTGGAACGACCTGCCGATCGAGGCCGGGACGCTCGATGCCGTCGTCCTGACCCACGCGCACCTCGATCACGTCGGGTATCTGCCGCGCCTCGTCGCGCAGGGGTTCCGCGGCCGCGTGTTCTGCACCCCGGGCACGCAGGACCTGGCGCACCTGGTGCTGGTCGACGCCGCGCACCTGCAGGAAGAGGACGCGAGGCTCGCCAACCAGGGCCGGTACTCGCGGCACGATCCCGCGCTGCCGCTCTACACCGTCACCGACGCGTGGCGCGCCCTCAGTCAGATGCAGCCAGTCGGCTTCGATCGGCCGATGCCTGTCGCGCCGGGCATCGAGGTGACGTTTGTCTCGATGGGCCACCTGCTCGGCTCGGCGGCCGTCGTCATGCGGCTCGCAGAGGAAAAGCGAACGATTGTCTTCGGCGGAGATCTTGGCCGCTACGCCCGGCCAGTGCTTCCCGATCCGCGTCCGATTGCCGAAGCCGACGTCCTGCTGTGCGAGTCGACATACGGCGACCGGCTGCACGAGCCCGACGATCAGGGCGCGCGGCTCGCCACGATTGTGTCGGAGACCGCCGCCCGGGGCGGGCGAGTGGTGATTCCGGCGTTCGCGATCGGACGCGTCGAGGAAGTGCTCTACTGGCTCAAGCGCCTCGAGGACGAACGCCGGATTCCCATCCTGCCGGTGTATGTGGACAGCCCGATGGCCATCGCCGCCCTCCGCTTCTACGCCGGCCGTACCGACGAGCTCGACCCCGAGTTCAAGTCCAGCCGTAAGGGGCTGGACGCGTTTCGCACGCGGCAGTTCGAGTCCGTGGTGTCGCCGCGGCAGTCCGCCGACCTGGTCAAGGCGTCGCGGCCGGCCATTGTGATCTCCGCCAGCGGCATGGCGACCGGCGGGCGAGTGCTGCACCACCTCGAACGTGTGCTGCCCGATGCCAGGAACACCGTGCTGTTTGTCGGCTTCCAGGCTGAAGGCACTCGGGGCCGGTCCCTTGTCGACGGCGCGAAACAGGTCAAAATGCTGGGTCGCCCGGTGAACGTGCAGGCGCGCATCGAGAAGATCGATTCGATGTCCGCCCACGCCGACCAGGCCGAGATTCTGCGCTGGCTGGGCGGCTTCACGCGGCCTCCCGCGCGCATGTTCATCGTGCACGGCGAGCCGCAGCCGCAGGACGCGCTGAAGGCGAAGATTCACGAGACGCTTGGCTGGGACCCGCATTGTCCGGAGTACGCCGAGCGAGTCGAGCTGTAGATCGAGAGAGCAGGAACAGACCCCGATGAGCCATCACGAACATCGCGCCGCGCCCACCCCTGCTGCTGACGCCGCCGCTGGCCGCGAGGAACGCCAGTATCTCGTCGAGCGCGTCGCGGATGCGGCGATCGTGCAGATTTATGCCGACGGCTTCGAGGCCCTGCCCCTGAACGCCCGGATTCTCTGCTGGCACCTGTCGCAGGCCGCGCTCGCCGGGCGCGACATCTACTACGATCAGCGCTACGTCCACAACCTCCAGATGCGGCGGCTGCTCGAAGCGATCGTCACGCATCCCGGCACGACACCGGCCGCCGTTCTCGGCGCGATCACGCAATACACGAAGCTGTTCTGGATTCACACGGGCCCGTTCAACAACCTCACCGCGCGCAAGTTCGTCCTGACGTGCACGCCGGACGAGCTCGAGGCCGCGGCGCACGCCGCCGTGAACGCCGGCGCCGCGTTGCCGCTCGCCGAGGGCGAATCGACGGCGGACCTGATGTCCAGGCTGCGGCCGGCATTCTTCGATCGCGACGTCGATCCAATTGTCACGAACAAGACGCCCGGCACGGGCCGCGACATCCTGGAAACGAGCGCGAACAACCTGTACGTGGACGTCGCGATGAAGGACCTCGAGGGCTTCGACGAGCGCTATGGCCTGAACTCTCGTCTGGTGAAACGGAACGGCCAGCTCGAGGAGGAGGTCTACCGAATCGGCGGACGTTACAGCGTCGAGATCACTCGCATCGTGAGTCATCTCGAGGCGGCGGTGCCGTTTGCGACGCCGTCGATGGCAGCGGCGCTCGAGGCGCTGATCCGGTTCTATCGAACTGGCGAAGCGGACGACAGGCGGACGTACGACATCGCATGGGTCGCCGACCAGCACTCCGCCGTGGACACGATGAACGGCTTCATCGAGGTCTACATGGATGCGCGTGGCGTGAAGGGCGCGTGGGAGGCGATGGTCTACTACGTGCATCCTGGCAAGACGGCGCACGCCGAGGCGATTGCGACCCACGCCCAGTGGTTCGAGAACCGCATGCCCTGGGATCCCCGGTACCGCAAGCCGCGCGTCACGGGGGTGACCGCACGCGCCATAGAAGTAGTGATTGAAACAGGCGACTCAGGCCCGATGACACCGATCGGGGTGAACCTGCCGAACGACCAGGAGGTCCGCGAGACGTTCGGCAGCAAGTCGGTGTCGCTCAGCAACGTCACCGAGGCCTACGAGCGATCGACGCCGCGCAGCTACCGCCAGGAGTTCGCGTGGAGCCAGGCGGAGGTGGATCGCGCCGAGCGGTGGGCAGCGTTTGCCGGCGAGCTCACGACCAACCTTCACGAGATCATCGGCCACGGCTCCGGCCTGGTGTCTCCGGCGCTGAACGGCGCCCCGGAGAAGGCGCTCAAGGAGCACTTCTCGGCGATCGAGGAGGCCCGTGCCGATCTCGTCGCGCTCTATTTCGTGGCCGACCCGTACCTCGCGGAGATCGGCGTCGTGCCGGCAGAGGACCACCAGGACATCATCCTCGCCGAGTACGAAGCCTATGCCCGCAACGCGCTCGTGCAGCTGCGTCGCATCAGGGAAGGGTCCCAGATCGAAGAGGACCACATGCGCAACCGGCAGCTGATCGTCCACTGGCTGCTGGCGCATACGACCGCCATCGAGATCGCCCGCCGCGAGGGCAAGACGTTCTACAGCCTCGTCGACCGCGACGCGTTTCGCGCGGGCGTCGCCACGCTGCTCGCCGAAGTGCAGCGCATCAAGGCCGAAGGCGACTATGCCGCGGCCAGCCGGCTGCTCGACACGTACGGCGTGCACTTCGATCCGGAGCTGCGCGACGAAGTGGTCGCCCGCGTGGACGCGCTCGACTTGCCGTCCTACACGGCGTTCGTCATGCCCAAGCTGGATCCCGTCCGCGACGCAGCCGGCACGATCGTGGACGTCAGCATCAGCTACCCGCTCGACTTCGCGACGCAGATGCTCGAGTACGGGCGGTTCTAGCCCCACGGGCTGCTCCAGTGGTCCGACCGCCACGCGGCGTCGCTACCCCTGCGGCGGCGACGTGCTACAACTGAGCCTGTCCATGTTTTCTTCGCGCGTCCCGGGTGACCTGTCGCCGAACACGCTGGCCGCCGCCATCGAACGCATGCGGCTGTCGGGCCAGCCGTTCGCCGACCTCACGGAATCGAACCCGACGGCTGCCGGCCTCGACTACCCCGCCGCGCTCCTCGCGAGCCTCGCCAGCGCGGAAGGGCTTCGCTACGAGCCGCAGCCGTTTGGCCTCGCGTGCGCCCGCGCCGCGGTGGCGGCCGACTACGCCCGACGCGGGCTGGACGTGCCCGCTGCCCACGTCGTGCTCACCGCGAGCAGCAGCGAGAGCTACGCGCTGCTGTTCAAGCTGCTATGCGATCCCGGCGATTCCGTCCTGGTGCCCACGCCAAGTTATCCGCTGTTCGAGCACCTGACGCGGCTCGAGAGCGTGCAGGCCCGTCCGTACGCCACGCACTATCACGGCGCATGGAGCATCGATCTGGACGACCTGCGCCGCGCGATCACCGACACCACTCGCGCCGTGCTCGTCGTCAGTCCCAACAACCCCACCGGCGGCTGGTTGAAGCGCGACGAGCTGACAGCACTGGCGGAGTTGTGCGATCGGCACGGTCTCGCGTTGATCGGCGACGAGGTGTTCGCCGACTATCCCATCGACCAGGCCGACGGGCCCGCGCGATCGGTGATCGACCAGGACCAGGTGCTGGCCATCAGTCTTGGCGGACTATCGAAGTCAGTGGGCCTGCCGCAGCTCAAGCTCGGATGGATGGCGCTGCGCGGCCCTGGGGCCGCGCTCGACGGCGCGCTCGCGCGGCTGGAGCTGATTGCCGACACCTACCTGTCTGTGGGCACACCGGTCCAGGTCGCCGCGCACCAACTGCTGACAAACGGGCTCGTCGTGCGCCAGCAGATTCTCGACCGCGTGAGGGCCAACTATCGGACGCTGATCGGCGCCGCCGCGCCAATGGCGGCGTGTGAGGTGCTGCGGGCGGAAGGCGGCTGGTCGGCGGTGATCCGCATTCCGCACACGGTGCCTGAAGACGAGCAGGTCATTGGCCTGCTCGAGCGGGAGCGCGTGCTCGTGCATCCCGGCTTCTTCTTCGACTTCCCGCGCGGCGGGTACCTTGTCGTCAGCCTGCTCACGGATCCCGACGTGTTCGGCCCGGCTGTCGATCGGCTCCTCGCGGCAGTGGGCCGCGGCTGACGCGCGCCATGCCTACACGTCCTCATCTCGGCCGCGCGGCCGGCCTCGTGCTCCCGTTGTTCTCGCTCCGGTCGTCACGCGACTGGGGGATCGGTGAGATCGGCGACATGCCGGCGTTCGGCGAGTGGCTGCGCGCGGCCGGGTTCTCGGCGCTGCAGTTGTTGCCGGTGAGCACGCTGCCGCCGGGCGAGGCGTCGCCATACTCGGCGTTGAGCGCCATGGCCATCGACCCGAGCTACATCTCGATGGCGGACGTGCACGACTTCCAGGCTCTTGGCGGCGACGTCAGGCTGCCCCTGGCCGATCAGATCGCGCTCAGAACCGCGCGCGCGGCGCCACGGGTCTCCTACCCGCTCGTCCGTCAGGTCAAGGAGTCTGCGCTGCGCCTGGCGTTCAGCCTGTTCTACGACGTGGACTGGGTCCGCGGCACAGCGCGCGCCGGGTCGTTCGCGGCATTTGCCTCGTGGGAAGACTGGTGGCTTGGCGACTACGCGCTCTATTGCGCGCTGCGCGCCGCGCACGGCGGACGTCCCTGGACCGAGTGGCCGGCCGAGGTTCGCGATCGGAATCCCGATGCTCTGGCCGACGCGCGCGAGAAGCTCGACGGGGAGATCCTCTTCCATCAGTACACCCAGTGGCTGGCGGACGAGCAGTGGGCGGCTGCACGCGAAGGCCTCGGCACTCTCAGGGTGTTCGGCGACTTCCCGTTCATGGTGGGCATCGACAGCGCCGACGTCTGGGCCAACCAGCACCTGTTTCGCTTCGACCGCACCGCGGGCACGCCGCCGGACGCCTTCAGCGCAACCGGCCAGGACTGGGGCCTGCCGGTGTACCGGTGGGACGTCATGGCGGGTGAGCATGACGGCTGGCTGCGTCAGCGCGCCCGCCGCATGGGCCGCCTGTTTGACGGCTATCGCGTCGATCACCTGGTCGGCTTCTTCAGGACGTACTCGCGACCGGTCGGCGAGATCGTTGGCAGCTTCGAACCGTCAGACGAAGCCGATCAGATCGCGCAAGGCGAACGGATCCTCGCGCTGTTCAAGGGCACCGGTTCGGACATCACCGCCGAGGACCTCGGCCTGATCCCCGACTTCGTGCGCGAGGCGCTCGAACGCGCCGACCTGCCTGGCTACAAGGTGATTCGCTGGGAACGCGCGTGGCACCAGCCGGGCCAGCCATTCATTCCGCCGTCGCAGTTCCCCGCAGTGTCGGTCGCCACCACCAGCACGCACGACATCGAGCCGATCGCGCTCTGGTGGGACACGGCGCTGGCGGAGGAAAAGCAGGCCTTCGTGCCGGCGCTGAACCTCTCCCCGGCAGAGGCGCTGGCCGCCGCCGGCCGGCCGTATGACATGGCGCTTCACCACCGCCTGCTCGAAAGCGCGTATGCCGCCGGCTCGAGGCTGCTGCTCGTGCCGATGCAGGATGCCTGCGGCTGGCGCGAACGCATCAACGTGCCGGGAACCGTGGACGGCACCAACTGGTCGTGGCGGCTGCCGGTGGCCGTCGATGCCCTGCACGCGGCCGATCCGACACTGACCGACGCCCTTCGCGCGCTCGCCCACGGCAGCGGCCGTCTGCCCGATCCTCCTGCACTCACATGAGCGACACGATGTCCGATCCGCCAAGCGAGCAGAGTCCGATCCACGCGCCCGAGTTGACTGGCGCCGTCGACTGGCTGAACGTGCCCGGTCCGCTGACGCTCGGCGCCCTCCGCGGCAAGGTCGTGCTTCTCGATTTCTGGACCTACGGCTGCATCAACTGCATCCATATCCTTCCGGACCTGCAGCGGCTCGAGGCGCGCTTTCCGAACGAGCTCGTGGTGATCGGCGTGCACGCGGCAAAGTTCACCAACGAGAAGGCGACCGGGAACATCCGCAAGGTGATCGACAGGTACGGCATCACGCACCCGGTCGCCAACGACGCCGAGTTCCGCATCTGGCGCGCCTACACCGTGCGCGCCTGGCCGTCGCGCGTCATCATCGACCCCGCCGGCTACATCGTCGGTGCCGCGTCGGGGGAAGGGAACTACGAGGGGTTCGAGCAGGCCATCGCGGCAGTCATTGGCGTGTTCGACGAGCGAGGACAGATCGACCGCACCCCGTTACCGCTGAAGCTCGAACGGGACGGCGCCGCGGCAGCGACAGCCCTGCGTTTCCCCGGCAAGGTGCTCGCCACTGACGACCGCCTGTTCATCAGCGACTCGAACCATCACCAGATCGTCGTCGCGACCCACGCCGGCAAGGTCCTCGAGCGCATCGGCGCCGGCAGCCCTGGCAGCGACGACGGCGCATTCGACGCGGCGCGGTTCCGCACGCCACAGGGGCTTGCCTGGGCCGACGATCGGCTGTGGGTGGCAGACACCGGCAACCACCTGATTCGGGTCGTGGACCTCGCCGATCGCACGGTCACCACCGTCGCGGGCACCGGCGAGCAGTGCATGTGGCGCGAGGAAGGCGGCCGCGCGGTGGCAGTTGCGCTGAACTCGCCCTGGGACATCGCGGCCGCAGGGCCGCTGCTGTTCATCGCGATGGCCGGCGCGCATCAGGTCTGGATGCTCGATCGCGCGCACGGCATCATCTGGCCCTACGCCGGCTCCGGTCAGGAAGCGCGGCTGGACGGGCCGATCGACGCTGCGGCCTTCGCGCAGCCGTCAGGGCTGGCCGTCGCTGGCGAGCATCTCTACGTCGCGGACGCCGAGGCCAACATCATCCGCGACATCGCGCTGCCGCCCGTCAACGAGGTGCGGACGATGGCCGGCGGCGACCTGTTCGATTTCGGCGACGAGGACGGCTCAGGCGACAGGGTCCGGCTTCAGCACCCGCTCGGCCTGGCCGTGCACGACGGGCATATCGTCATCGCCGATACCTACAACCACAAGATCAAGCGGCTCGATCCAACCACCGCGACTGTCAGGACCCTTGCGGGCACCGGCGCCCCCGGACGCCGCGACGGCAAAGGAAAGCACGCGCAGTTCGACGAGCCCGGCGGCGTCAGCGTCGCCGGCGACATCATCTTCGTCGCCGACACCAACAACCACGTGATCCGGACAGTCAACGCGCGGACGGGGGAGACGGGGACGCTGGCGGTCGAGTGAGCACCGCAGGTGCTGCGGTGCAGTAGTGCTGCAGTGCTCGGGTGCGGTGCTGGAGTGCCGAAGTGCTGGGGTGCTGAAGGGGGTGCTGAAGTGCGGTGTTGCGTGCTGCAGTGCGAGGCGGGGCGGGGGACTCCGGGCTCCGGACTCCGGCTTCGGGCTCCAGGCTTCGGGCTCCAGGCTTCGGGCTTCAGGCTTCGGACTACAGACCACGGCCTCTGACGCTGTCAGTGCCGTAGCCCGTAGCCCGTAGCCCGTAGTCCTTACTCCGCCCTAGTTCGTCGACCGCGCCGGCGCCTGCCCCTGGGGCGGACGCGGCGGTTCGGGCTTGGGCAGCGGCTTGCGCGGCAGCATCTGCTCGCGGTTGGCCGCCTGGTAGACGAACGACGCGACGATGACAGCGTCCTTCATGAGGTCGCCGGCCTGGAGCCGATCGTAGACGTCCATGTTCGAGTGGTGCGTGCGCGTGTCGTACTCGAGCTCGTCCTGGACGAACTGGAAGCCCGGAATCCCGACGGCGTCGAAGGACAGGTGGTCGGTGCCGCCGGTGTTCTGCAGCGTCTCCATCGTCATGCCGAGGCTCTTGAACGGCGCCATCCAGGCCTCGAAGACCGGGCCGATGGCTTCGTTCCCCTGCAGGTAGATCCCGCGGATCGCGCCCGTGCCGTTGTCGACGTTGAAGTAGCCGGTGATCTTGCCGTGCGCCGGCTTCAGCGTCATCGTCTCGCGGTCGGCGAAGGTGTTCTTCACGTACGCGCGCGAGCCGAGCAGGCCCTGCTCTTCGCCGGTCCAGAGCGCCAGGCGCACCGTGCGACGCAGCTTCACGCCCGAGGCCTTCAGGATGCGGAACGCCTCCATCATCACCGCCGAGCCCGCGCCGTTGTCGGTGGCGCCGGTGCCGGTGTGCCAGGAATCGAAGTGCGCGCCCAGCATGACGACTTCATCGGCCTTGTCGCCGCCTGGCAGCTCCGCGAGCACGTTGAAGGCCGTCTGATTCGGGAACGTCGTGTTCTTGATGTTCAATTCGACCGAGACGGGCACGTTCTTGTCGAGTGTCCGCGCGAGGCGGTTGTAGTGCTCCACTGCCAGCACCACTTGCGGCGGGACGTGTTCCGGGTAGCGGATGAAGGACTGTGCGGTCGTGCTGTAGGCGCCGCCCTGCTGCACGAAGAGCGTGCCGCCGTCGCCGCGGCTCGGCTCGAAGACGGCAAGCACGCCTTCCTCGGCCAGGAACTGAATCCGCTTCACGGCGAAGAGGAACTGCGACCGATCGTAGTTGCGCCGGCCCGCGCCGGCCGGGTCCACTTCCTCCAGCTTCTTCAACTGCTCGTCGGTGTAGCGCGTCGCCAGCGGATCGAATGACGCCTTCACTTCGCGGATGGGCGTGGCGAGGACGATCTTGCCCTTCAACTTGCCCTTCCACTTTTCGAGATCCTGGTCGTTGTTCAACGGCACGTAGACCGCGTCGGCGGTGACAGGACCGTCAGTGCCGGGCGTCCAGGCCTTCGGCGCACCGAGAATGGTCCACTCGTTCGGCGCGATGACGGTGGCCGAGAACCTGTCGTTCTGCCAGCCGGTGCCGAAGTCGCCCCACGTCTCGAGGTGCGCATTGGATGCGCCCCAGGCCGTCAGCGTCTTGACCGCCCAGTCGCCGGCCGCCTTCAGGTTGGGCGAGCCGGTCAGCCGGGCGCCATAAACGTCGGTCATCCAGCTCGCGGTGTCCATCACCTGCGAATGCTGGAAGCCCTCTTCCTTGATCTTGTAGATAGCGTCGTAGTCGACCTTCTCAGTGGTGGGCGCTGCGGTCTGTGCGGCGACTGGCGCTGCCAGCAGCCACAGAACCGCCGCCACGTGTGCGGGGCGCATTCCGTTCATCGCGATCAATCCTCCGGACGTTCTTGAAAGACAAGGCCCTTGGAACAGGGTCCAGACAATGACAAACCGCGAAGATACCACGCTCGTCCCGGCCTATCCGCCGTTGGTCCCGTTACGATTTCTGCAGGCGGCGGAAGGCGTGGCGACAGACCTGTAAGTGGGATGCCGAAATTGTAAGTCTGCGGCGGTGGCTCTCACCGTTAATTCATTTGTTCGCAGTAGTTTGTGGCTGGCATCACGGCGCGACGGGCTGGTCCGCCGGTTGCACTGGCGATTTAACGCGGTTCCCTGGCCTTCGCCCTTATGCCCATGCCCTCTACTGCCACGAATGTGACCAACGCAAGTCGTCCCGTCGAGTTCTCGGACGGTTTTGGCGTCCGTCGCCGGACCGCGGATCCGGCGACCCCTGAAGCTGTCGAGATTCTCCGCATCGACCAGGCCCTCGCCGGGGCCTCGTCGTTCGAGTTCATGCTGCGTGAACGCGTCAGCCGGCTGGCGAATTTCCGCCATGCCGCCTTCGCGCGAGTGCGGCGCGTGGATCGCCTCGACGGCGGCCGCACCCTCGCCCTCGTCTCCGATGTACCCGACGGCGTGCGGCTTTCGACGCTCATCGCCGACGGCGCCGCCCTCGGCGTGCCGCTCGACGTCAATGCCGCGCTGCAGTTGATCCGTCAACTGGTGCCCGCGATTGCCACGCTGCATCAGAATGCCCGCGACGTCTCGCACGGCACCCTGGCGCCCGAACGCATCGTCGTCACCAGCCAGGGCAAGGTCGTCGTCACGGAGCACGCGCTCGGCGCGGCCGTCGAGCAACTGGCGTACAGCCGGGAGCGGCTGTGGAAGGATCTGCGCGTTGCCGTGTCGTCGGGCGCCGGCGTCGTTCGTTTGAACCACCGCGTCGACGTCATGCAGATCGGAATCGTCGGCCTCGCGCTGGTGCTCGGCCGCACCATGGGCGATGACGACCTGCGGCTGTTGCCGGAGATCGTCGGCGACGCCACCGAAACCTCGGCCCTCGGCGCCCGCAAGTCCATCTCCGAACCGCTGCGCCGCTGGCTCTCGCGGGCCCTGCAACTCGACGCGCGCTCGTCGTTCGAGTCGGCGCTCGAAGCGCAGCTGGCACTCGATGACGTGGTGGCGGCGGACAAGGGCTATGCCGCGACGCCGGAAGCGCTGGAGGCATTCCTCGCGAGTCACCAGGCCGCGTTGACGGCGCCACCCGCACCCGCCGCAGCGCCAGTGGCCGCGGTCGTCCCGGAGGCGGCGCCGACGCCAGCGCCGAGCAGCCCAGCCGTCTTCGCCGAACCGCTCCCGATCATCGTGCACGAGCCCGAGACGCCGGCGCTTCCGCCGTCGGCGGGCGCAGTGCTGCCGGAGTTTGCCGCCGTCAAGCCCGAGGCGCAGGCCGCCCACGCGGCCCCGGCCGCGGAAGCCACATCTGCAGCGCCGTCGTTCATCGCCACCGCGCTGACCCCGGTGCATGCGCCTGCCGACGAGGCGTCCGCGCCGCCGCCGCCCGCGCCGCCCTCGAACAAGTCCGGGACCAGAGCCGCGGCGCCGCCGTCGTTCTCCGACGCCGATCACTCAGCGCCGCCGGAGCGGGCAGTCGACATCGGGCCGCTGGCCACGCCGACTGCGCAACCCAAGTCCGGCTCGCGATCGTCGTCGCGTCCGGGCGTGCCGGCTGCCACGTCATCGACCAGTTCGACGACACAGGCGGAGGCGCGGGCGTCTGCCGACCGTTCGGGAATTCGCCCCGCGTACGTGCCGCCCGTCGAGCCGCCGGCTGCCGACGCGCCAGTCTTCGATCGGACGCCGCAGTTTGCCACCTGGAACTCCGGCGTGAGCGCCTCCTGGCGTCTGGCGGCGATCGTGCTCGCGCTCGTCGCCCTCGCGGAAGGCGCGGTCCTCGGCTGGAAGCTCTCGCGCGGGCTGCCGGCGATGTCGATCGGGCAGGGGAGCGGGGTCGTGAAAGTGGATTCCAAGCCCGCGGGTGTCCAGGTGTCGATCGACGGCAATCGCAAGGGCGCGACGCCGCTGACGCTGACGCTTCCGAGCGGCACGCACGTCATGGAGGTGTCGTCGGGCGGCGAGCCGCGCGTCGTGCCCCTGACAGTCGTGGCCGGCGAGACGCTGGGCGAGTACATCGAGCTGGCGGGTACGTCGGCGGCCGGCCGCATCAGCGTCGGGTCGACGCCGCAGGGCGCCACCGTCCTGCTCGATGGGCAGCCGCACGGCACCACGCCCACCGAGATTCGTGACGTCGCCGCGGGCGAACACGAGCTCGTGCTCGAACTTGGCGCAAGCCGCGTGCGTCAGGGCGTGAAGATCGTCGCGGGCACCACCACCACGATCTCGCTGCCGCTGAAGGGCGGCCTGCCGGCACCGGCGCCCGCAGCCGCGTCGGGCGCCTCGCCCGCAGCCGGCGCCGCGCAGAGTGCGCAGCTGCCGTCGGCGCTCGGCATCGTCGCCTTCGACGTGCCGTTCGAGATGCAGGTCGCCGAAGGGTCCAGCAGCCTCGGGACCACCACCGCGCAGCTGTCGCTCACGAGCGGCCCGCACGACCTGCGCCTGACCAGCGACGCGCTCGCGTTCTCGACCACCGTGCACGTCAACGTCGGCGAGGGCAAGGCGACGTCAGTGTCCGTGCCGCTGCCGAAGGGCAGCATCGACATCAACGCCACGCCGTGGGCCGAGGTCTGGATCGACGGCGACAAGATGGGCGAAACACCGCTTGGCAACCTGCAGGTCACCATCGGCACGCACCAGGTGACCTTCAGACACCCCAAGCTCGGGGAACAGCGGCACTCGGTGACGATCACGACAGCGACGCCGGCGCGGCTGAGCGTTGACATGAACAAGCCGGCGCAATAACGCAGATGCGCCGAAGGATGTGAAGTATGGCCCCTGCTTCCGCCATTTCCCGACGGCTTCTCGGGCTCGCGCTGCTCGCCGCACTGTGGCCGGCGACGGCGACCGCACAGGATTCGCTTCAGGCCGCACAGGCGCTGTATGCGTCTGCCGCATACGGCGAAGCGCTGGCAGTGCTCGATCGGCTGCAGCGGCAGCCGCTGCTGCCGGACGAGACGCGTGACGTTCAGCAGAACCGCGCGCTCTGCCTTCTGGCCCTTGGTCGTACCGGCGACGCCGAGACTGCCATCACTGCCGTGGTCACCGCCGATCCTGCCTTCAGGCCGAGCGACGCCAACGAATCGCCGCGCGTGCTCGCCGCGTTCAAGGATGTGCGGAGCAAGCTGCTGCCCGGCCTGATCGCGTCGCGCTACAACGACGCGCGCGCGGCCTACGATCGCAAGGAGTGGTCCGAGGCGGAGAAGGGATTTCATCTCGTCGCGATGCTGGCTGGCGATCCGGACCTGAACGACGCTGACGTCAAGGCGGCGCAGGACTACAAGGTGCTGGCCGACGGCTTCGAGAAACTCGCGGCCGCGGCCGCGACGCCGCCACCTGCACCGCTGCCGGTACCAGCGCCGGCGCCGGCCCCGGCGGTCGCCGTCGCCGACCCCGCGCCTCCGGCGGTGCCAGCCGCGCCGCTGGTCAACTACAACGCGGTGTTCGACGCGTCAACGCCCGGCGTGTCATCCCCGGTGACTGTGCGCCAGGACCTGCCGCGATGGGTGCCCGACGGGCGGCCGGCGCCGAAGACCGGCATCGTCGAAGTCGTCATCGACGTCGACGGCACCGTCGCGCGTGCCGTGGTGACGCAGCCGATGACGTCGACCTTCGATCGGCAGGTGGTGGATGCCGCGCGGAACTGGCGCTACCAGCCGGCGCAGCTCGATGGGCATCCGGTCAAATTCCGGAAGACCATTCGCATCAACTTCCAGTAGTCCCCGGCAATCAGCGCGCAGCGCGTTTTGAAGGGACCGTTCGCGGCCGGACCAGCGGTGTCGGTGCGGTACACTACCCCGTCGATGCGTCCGCGCCGCGCCATTCAGGCAGTCCTGGTCGGCCTCGCGGTCGCCGCCTCCGGCTGCACTCCCGCCGACCCGGTTGCGCCGGGCGCGACGTCACGCCCCGACGTCGCACTGGCCGCGGACGCCATCCTGACACCGGGCCACGTCAGGCCCGGGCAGAATCTTGGCGGGTTGCTCGGCTCGCTCGATCTCGGATCCGATCAGGTCGAGGCGATCCTCGCGTCACTCGAAGGCGTGTTCGATCCGCGCCGTGTCCACGAAGGCAACGCGTGGCGCATCGATCGGCTGGACAGCGGACAGGTCCGGTTGTTCGAATACGAGATCGACGGGCGCAGCGTCTTGCGGATCACGCCGCGCACCGACGTCCCGGGCGAGTTCATCGCCGAGGTCGTGCCCTACGACGTTCACGTGACACGCGTGGCGGTGAACGCCCGGATTGATGCGGATACACCGTCGCTGTTCGCCGCCATGTCCGCGGCCGGCGAGCAGCCCGAATTGAGCGTTGCTCTCGCCGACATCTTCTCCGGCGAAGTGGACTTCAACAACGACCTCCAGCCTGGCGACAGTGTCCGTCTCCTGACCGACAAGGCCGTGCGCGACGGGCGTCTCATCGGCTACGGCGCCATCCAGGCCGCCGAGCTGGACAACGACGGCCGGAAGCTCCTGGCGTTCCGGTTCCAGCCGACCGGGGCGCCACCCGGGTACTACGACGCCGATGGCAAGTCCCTCGTTCGCTTCTTCCTCCGCTCTCCCCTCAAGTTCGATCCGCAAGTGACGTCAGGGTTCTCGCAAGGGCGTTTCCATCCGATCCTCCACATCCGGCGCGCGCATCTTGGCGTGGACTACCGGGCGCCCATCGGCGCGCCGGTCGTGGCGGTCGCCAGTGGTGTGGTCTCGTTTGCCGCATGGACCGGCGGTGGCGGCCGCACGGTGCGGATCCGTCATGCGAGCGGGTACGAGAGCGGCTACCTGCACTTGTCCGCCTTCGGCCCCGGCATTCACGTTGGCGTCCACGTCTCGCAGGGCCAGCTCATTGGGAAGGTCGGGATGACGGGTCTTGCCACCGGACCGCACCTGCACTACGAGTTGCGAAAAGGTGGAGCCGTCGTGAACCCGCAGCAGGAACACAAGAAGATGCCGCCCGGCGAGCCGATCCCCGCCGCACAGCGCGCGGCCTTCCTCGCCGTCCGCGACGAGGCCATCGCGCACATGCCGTAAGTCGCGGCCCTGGGTGCTTCGCGTAGAATTGTTGTTCCCATGGCCCTGCTTTTTCCGTTTCGAGCTGTTCGTCCCGCGCCGGCCGCGGCGGCCGCCGTCGCTGCTGTGCCCTACGACGTCGTCAGGTACCGATGAGGCACGAGCGCTGGCGTCGGGCGCGCCACTCAGTTTCCTGCACGTCTCGCGCGCCGAGATCGACCTGCCTGGGTCCACCGACCCGTATGCGTCGATCGTCTACGAGACGGCCCGGCGAAATTACGCCGCCCTGCGGACATCGGCGCCGCTTGTCGTCGAGGACACGCCCAGCCTCTATTTTTATCGCCTGCGCATGGGCCGCCACGTTCAGACCGGCCTGGCGGGGACGTTCTCGCTCGACGACTACGACGCCGACGTCATCGTCAAGCACGAGAAGACGCGCAAGGACAAGGAAGACGACCGCACGCGCCACATCGTCGACCTGCGGGCGCAGACCGGGCCGGTGTTTCTCACCTATCCGGAAGCGCCAGTTGTTGAGGGCGTGGCCGCGCGCGTGCTGAGCGGAGAGCCGCTGTACGACTTTGTTGCGGCCGATGGCGTCGAACACGCGGTGTGGCGTGTCCCTGCAGCCGAGGCCGAGGAGCTCGTCACTGCCTTCGACGCAATCCCGCGGCTCTACATCGCCGACGGGCATCATCGCGCGGCGTCGGCGGCTCGCGCGCGCGCGGCGCTTCGAGGCGCAGGCCCGGAGCGGCAGGAGTGCGATGCCTTTCTGGCCGTCGCGTTCCCGGACAGCCAGGTGCAGATCCTGGCGTACAACCGGCTCGTCGCCGACCTTGGGGGCCGCCGCCCGGGTGAGTTGCTGGAAGCGCTCGGCGCGACGCACGCCGTGACGCCGGGGCCGTCGATTCCCACGCGGAAGGGCGAGGTGTCGATGTTCCTCGCGGGCCACTGGCACACCGTGACGCTGCAACCGGCGCCGCACGATGCTGGCCCTGGCGATCGGCTCGACGTCGCGCAGGTGCAGGAGCAGATTCTTGGCCCGCTGCTGGGCATCGGCGATCAGCGCACCGACAAGCGCATCGACTTTGTTGGCGGCGGCCGCGGTCCTGGCGCGCTCGAGCACGCGGTGGGCAGCGGACGTGCCGCGGTGGCGTTCTCGCTCTTCCCGGTGAGCGTCGCCGACCTGATGGCGGTGTCCGACGCCGGCGAGATCATGCCGCCCAAGTCCACGTGGTTCGAGCCGAAGCTGCGGGACGGCCTGTTGATTCACGAGATCTGAATCATGGGTCGCGGGCGGGCAGCCTCCAGCTCTGACCTTCTCGTCGCTCGCCCGTTGACGCGGTCGCTGACGCTGGCTGCCGTGCTCGTGACGTTCGCGATCCTCTTGACCGCGAACTCGGCCGGGTACCGCTTCGGAGTCAGCGATCAGGCGTTCTACATCCCCGCCGCGGAACGGATCATCACGCCGTCACTGTTTCCGCAGGATGCCGCCCTCGTCGACTCGCAGGCCCGGCTCACTGTCAGCGACGACATCATCGGGCGAATCGCGACGACAACCGGCGCCAGTCTCCCGACCATCTTCTTTGTTGGCTATCTGGTCACGACCGCCGTCTTTGCGTTCGCTGTGCTGATGATTGGCGCCCGCTACTACACGTCACGGTGGACGAACGCGGCCCTCCTCCTCGCCTTGACCCTCCGCCATCATCTGGTGAAAACAGGAGTCAACACGTTCGAGGGATATTTCCACCCGCGCGTGCTCGCCTTTGCGGTCGGACTGGCGGCGGTCGCGGCGTGTCTCGAGGGCCGCCGCATCGCCGCCCTTGTGCTTGCCGCGGCGGCGTTCGTGGCGCATCCGACCAGCGGGGGATGGTTTGTCGTGTGGATTGCCGTGGCGCTGGCCGGCCGCACCAGGATCTCATGGCGCGCGGCCGCGGCCGCGGCAGTGGTCCTCCCGGTGGGCCTGCTGGCGGTCTGGGTCACGGCCCCGGGCCTGTTCGCCACCATGGACGCCGCGTGGATCGACGTGCTCGGATCCCGCCAGTATCTCTTTACCTCGGAGTGGTCAGCGGTCGCGTGGACCGTGAACCTGTTGCCGGCCGCCGCCCTGGTCGGCCTCTTCACCGTGCGCGCGCGCCGAGGACTCGTCACTGCCGCGGAGCGTGGCCTGTTCGCAGGGGCGGTGGCGCTGTTCGCGATCTTCGTGCTGACGTTGCCGTTCGTCGCGGCGCACGTGGCCCTCGCGGTCCAGTTGCAAGTCTCGCGGGTCCTCTGGCCCATCGAGTTCCTGGCCACCGTCTATGTCGTCTGGGCGATTGCGGAAGGGCCCTGGCTGTCCACGCGCCAGGCTCGCATCGTCCCCGTGCTCCTGGTCGCCATCCTGGCCGTCGCGAGCGCCACCCGCGGCGCCTACATCCTGGCCATCGAAACACAGCGTCCACTGGCTCGCCTGGGCTTGCCGGACGGCGACTGGCAGCGCGTCGCGACGTGGGCCCGGACATCAACCCCCGAGAGCGCGCACTTTCTGGTCGATCCCACGGATCTGGATCGATCGGGTGTGAGCTTCCGCGTCGCCGCCGGGCGCGACGTCTTCATCGAACCGTCCAAGGACCCGTCGATTGCGATGTACTCCCGCGACATCGCCATGCGCGTGAAGGAACGGCAGGCGGCGCTGCCCGACTTCAACCTGGTGACCGTAGACATGCTGCGCGCGGCGACGGCTCGCTACGGCCTGACCCATTTCGTGACCGTCCGGACGTTTCCTCTTACTACGGTGTTTCGCAGCGGTCGCCTCCACGTCTACGTGCTGGAGCGGCCGTAGTCCCGTCGTCCGCAGTCCAGGGTTCCTTGTATGCCTTTGATCGTTCTCGTCGCGGATCCGTTTGAAGCGTCGGGCCTCGACGGCCTGAAACAGGCCGGGTGCGACGTCGTCTACGACCCGCAGCTGGCAGACGACACGCTCGTCGCGGCGCTCAGGGCGACCCGCGCCGACGTGCTCGTCGTGCGGTCCACCAAAGTCACCGCGCCGATGATGGACGCCGGGCCGCTTGCCCTCATCGTCCGCGCCGGCGCGGGCTACAACACGATCGACGTGAAGGCCGCGTCGGCGCGCGGCATCTACGTGTCGAATTGCCCGGGCCGCAACGCCGTGGCTGTGGCGGAGCTCGCGATCGGATTGCTCGTCGCGCTCGATCGACGCATTCCCGACAACGTCATCGAGCTGCGCGCCGGCCGCTGGAACAAGAAGGAGTTCTCGAAGGCGGAGGGGCTCAAGGGGCGGACCCTGGGGTTACTGGGGTATGGCAGCATCGGCCGGGAGGTGGCACACCGGGCGCGCGCGTTCGGCATGCACCTCGCGATCTGGAGCCGCAGCCTTCGGCCCGGTTCCGACCTGGCATCCCTTGGCCTCGAAGACGGCCATCACGATCTCCGCGCCGCCGTGCTGCCGACGCCCGATGACGTGGCCGCGGCCAGCGACGCGCTGAGCGTGCACCTTGCGCTGACGCCGGAGACCCGTGGGCTGGTGAGCGGCGGGGTGCTGGCGAAACTGAGGCCCGGCGCGCTGTTCGTCAACACCGCGCGGGCGGAGATCGTCGATCAGGATGCGCTTGCCGCCGCGGTCGCCGCGGGCCGGCTTCGTGCGGCGCTCGACGTGTTCCGGGACGAGCCGGCGGGCGCGACCGGCGAGTTCTCCGACGGCGTCGCGGCGCTGCCGGGTCTCTACGGCACACATCACATCGGCGCGTCCACGGCGCAGGCCCAGGAGGCGATTGCCGCTGAGACCGTCCGGATCGTGGTCGCCTTCGCCGCGACGGGAAAGGTCCCGAACGTCGTGAACCTGGCCACCGAAACGCCGGCGATCTGCCGCCTCATCGTGCGGCATCGCGACCGGCCAGGCGTCCTGGCGCACGTCTTCGATCAGCTGCGCGCGGCCTCGATCAACGTGCAGGAAACCGAGAACGTGATCTTTGCCGGCGCTGAAGCCGCAGTCGCACGGATCAACCTCGATGGCCGGCCGAGCGAGGCCGTCCTCGCCTTGATTTCGACGGGCCACCCGGATGTCCTCAGCGTGCACCTGGTCGAGGTCTAGTCTAGCGGCGCTCCCCTTGACGATGTCGATGTCGAGGCGTGCAGAGGCGACCAGAGCCGGCGGGCGTCTGTCAGGAACTTGAATGCACGTTCTCCACGACCGCCTCGGATGACTCCCGAGCGAGGAGTGCCTCCGTATCCAGTTCGCTGAGTACACGCCATCGAGCAGCGTCAGCTGGCCGGTGCGCCTGGATCCAGCGCACTTCTGCCTCCGTCATCATGACCATCGACAGCGGATCGTCGCGATCGAGACGCGAGCGTTCCAGCAGTCGCTCGGCGGCGGCGAGGCGCCCGGCGGCGGCGGCGTCGCCAAGTGCGTCGGCCGTGCGTCTCGCCAGCGTGACGAGAAAGCCAAGTCGGTTCTGCAGGTCGTGCAGCTTTGCCTGCGACACCAGCCAGGCCCAGTCGAGATCCGCATGTCGTCGCAGGACCCATGGCAGCGCTTCCGCCAGCCGCGCGTCGAGATCGAGACTGAGCAGCGCGCCGACAACGAGCGCGGCGGGGTTCATGCGCCGGCCGCCGGCGAGGTGCGCGAAGCCGGCATAGCCAAGTCGGGCCAGCGCCTTCGCGACGTCCTCGCCGGTGAGCGCGGCTGGCTCCCGCGGCAACGGCAGGTTCACCGGCGACAAGTCCATCAGCCGGGTGAGCTGTTTTCGAAGTCCATCCGGAACGTCCCGGCGGCCGCCTTCGAGCAGCGACACGTAGCCCTGCGAGAGGCCGAGGCGACTCGCCAGATCGGCCTGCGTCCAGCCTTTCGACTTCCTGGCCTCGCGAAGAAGCTGTGAATCGTGCGGCATGGGTGTCCGCCAGTATTATATTACAATTAATGTAATATCCTCAACCGCGCGCAAGCTGTCAGCTGGCAAGGCCAGTTCCTGCAGTGGGTTGTCTGCATCCCTGTCTCGCGACCGCCCCGATCGCAGTTGTCGGCAGTCACGACGGCCAGACGAACCCGCGTGAAATCCGGTAATCTGAAGGGACCCCGTTCTCATCCTTCAGGAGCTTGTGATGTCAGCCACCGCGACTGCGACCCGGGTTCTCAATTTCTCTTCAGGACCGGCGGTGATGCCGGTGTCTGTGCTCGAGCAGATTCAGCGCGATCTCGTGTCGCTGCCTGGCGTCGGCATGTCGATTCTCGAGGTGAGCCACCGCTCGAAGGTCTTCGAAGAGGTGATTGCACGGGCCGAAGCGGACCTGCGCGAGCTCGCCGGTGTGCCGTCGAACTACAAGGTGCTCTTCCTGCAGGGCGGCGCCAGCCTGCAGTTCTCGATGGTGCCGCTGAACCTGCTGACCGCGGGCGCGACTGCCGACTACATCGTCACCGGATCGTGGGGCGAGAAGGCGGCCAAGGAAGCCAAGAAGGTCGGCAACGTGCACGTCGCTGCCAACAGCGCCGGTGACGGCTTCAGCCGGATTCCCAAGGGCTCCGAGGTGTCGCTGACGCAGGGCGCCGCCTACGTCCACATGACCTCGAACAACACCATCGAGGGCACGCAGTACCGGGAGCTGCCCGAGGTGGGCGATGCGCCGCTCGTCAACGACGCGTCCTCCGACATCCTGAGCGGTCCGATCGATGTGAGCCGGCACGGCCTGATTTACGCCGGCGCGCAGAAGAACCTGGGACCGGCGGGAACCACTGTGGTGATCATCCGTGAGGACCTGCTGGCGCGGTCGTCCAAGTCGCTGCACACGATGCTGAGCTACGCAGTCCACGCCGAGAACGGGTCGCTCTACAACACGCCGCCCTGCTTCCCGATCTACGCAGTGGGACTCGTCCTGCAGTGGCTCCGCGCTCAGGGCGGGCTGGCGGCCATGAAGGCGTTGAACGAGCGGAAGGCCGGCAAGCTGTACGCCGAGCTCGATCGCAGCGGGTTCTGGAAGCCGACGGCGGCGAAGAGCGATCGGTCGCTGATGAACATCACGTTCCGGCTGGCCAGCGAAGATCTCGAGAAGCAGTTCGTGAAGGAATCAACCGCTGCCGGCTTCGATGGCCTCAAGGGCCACCGGTCGGTGGGCGGGATGCGCGCGTCAATCTACAACGCGTTCCCCGAGAGCGGGATCGACGCGCTGGTCGCGTTCATGCGCGAGTTCGAGCGGACGCGCGGCTAGTTGCGGCTCTGAGCGGGCAGCCGGCGGCACGCAGCACGCGGCGGGCAGAGGGGCCAGAAGCTCGCCGCATGCTGGCAGCCGCCAGCCGCCTGCTGCTCTCGCGCAGAGATTAGGACGCTGTTGGCGGCGGCCGGCGTCGGCCACGCCGTCTGCGGCGGCGCCGCGGCTGGTCCTGCCCGAGGCCTTCCTGCGGCAGGACGGTCCCTTCCAGAAATCCCTTCCAGTGCTCGAGCACTTCGGGCGCGCCGCCGTGAATTTCCAGCCACGTCATGGCTTCGCTGAACGGCCCGCGGTGCAGCAGCGAGCGGCGTGCCCGCGGCGATGCCTCGAGGTCGAGCAGCCGGCGCTGCAGTCCCAGGATTTGACGCAGGCGCTCGACGTCGCGACGCGGCAACTGCATCCGCCCCAGCGTCGCCGGCGGGTCCGGCTCCGGCTCCGTGCCGTCCTCGAACCGGCGCGGGCGCCGCGCGGGCTGCACGCCCTGTGGCGCGAGCAGCGTGCCAAGCAGAATCGCATTCGTCAGCGTCTCTGGCGGCGCCTCGAAGCGATGGCGGTATCCGTCGAGCGCAGCCGCGAACGGCCACAGCGCCTGCCCCTTGTCCTTGATCAGCTCCGGCGCGAGGTGCTCGAGCAGGCCCACGTCGGCCAGCTGCCTGAACGCGTGTTCCGACGCACCCGACCTGAGGATCTTGTAGAACTCGTCGAGCAGGCGCGCCTGGGACGCCTTGGCGATGAGCGGCGCGTGCTTCCGGATCGCGAGGACGACGTCGGGATCGAGAGAGAAGTCCAGGCGCGCGGCGAGCACGACCGCACGGAGCATCCGGACCGGGTCTTCTTCGAAACGGACGTTCGGGTCGCCGATCGAGCGGATGACCCGCGCCTTCAGATCCTCGAGGCCTGACGTGTAGTCGATGATCGAGAACGTCGCGATGTCGTAGAACAGCGCGTTCACAGTGAAGTCGCGGCGAAAGGCGTCCTGTTCCGGCGTGCCGAAGGTGTTGTCGCGCGGGTGCGCGGCGGGCCGGTCGCGGCGTCCGGGCTCCACGGCCACGGCCTGCTCGGCGGCCTCTGCGGCCGCCGCTTCCTGTTCGGCGACCTCGGCCTCGCTCAGCTGACGCCGGAATGTCGCCACCTCGATGGTCTTGGTACCGAACTTGACGTGCACCAGGCGGAACCGGCGCCCGATGATCCAGCAGTTGCGGAACAGCCGCTTGACTTCATGCGGATGGGCCGACGTGCCGATGTCGAAGTCCTTCGGCCGCCGCCCGAGCAGCAGATCGCGCACGCTGCCCCCGACCAGATAGGCGACGTGGTCGAATTGGCGAAGCCGGTTGAGGACCCGCAACGCGTCGGGATCGATGTGCGACCGCGAGATCGGGTGCGCCGCTCGCGGGATGATCGTCGGATCCGCCATGCCCAGTGCGGGCATTCTATCAAGTGCCTGTAGTACGATGGGCCATGCCGCGATGGGCGGGCGTGCTGCTCCTGGGGCTGCTGCTGCCGTCGGTGCCCGCACAGGCCGACGACCGGCTGACAGAGGCCAGGAACTACTACAACCAGCAGTTGTACGAGCTCGCCATGAAGTCGGCGGAGCTGGCGCGTGCCGATCAGGCTGCGGCCGACGAGGCCGGCCTGATCCTTGCCCGCGCCAATCTCGAACGCTTTCGCCAGACCCACGACACCACCAATCTGACAGCTGCCCGGGAAGCCCTCCAGAAGGTGGACCCGACGCGCCTGTCCGCGCCCAGCCAGGCCGAGTTCACCGTCGGCCTCGGCGAATGGCTCTTTCTGGACGACCAGTACGGCCCGGCCGCCGAGCTGTTCGACGCCGCCCTGGGACGGGGTGAAGGCCTCAGCCCCGGCGCGCGCGACCGGGTCCTCGACTGGTGGGCGACCTCCATCGACCGGCACGCCCAGGTGACGCCCGCCCATCGCTCGGCCCTCTACCAGCGCATCATCGACCGCATGGACGAGGAGCTGCGCGATCGCCCGGGCTCGTCAGCAGCCACCTACTGGGTGCCGGCGGCCGCGCGTTCGCTTGGCGACCTCGATCGGGCCTGGACCGCCGCCATCGCCGGGTGGCTCAGATCGCGCGTCGGGCAGGATCACGGCGTCGCCCTGCGCGCCGACCTCGATCGGCTCGTGCAGACGGCCATCATCCCCGAGCGGGCGCGCGAGCTGTCACATCAGTCGCACGACGCGAAGGACGCCGTCGACGTCATGACGACGGAGTGGGACACGCTCAAGCAGCAGTGGAACTGACAGACGCGTCCCACCAGGTCCTGCAGGCGGTGGCGGCGAGGATGAGCGCGCCGCCGGCAATTGCCCACGAGCCCGGCGTCTCTCCGTGCACCAGCCACGACCAGATCGGATTGAGCACCGGTTCGAGCAGCAGCAGCAGCGACGCTTCGAGGGCGGGCACCCCCGGCATGCCCTTCGACAGGCACACGTAAGCCAGCCCGATCTGAACGACGCCGAGAAACAGGATGATCGTCCAGTCAGTGGCTGATACCCCTGACAGCGGCAGTGCCATCGGCAGCGTGGCCACCGCCGCGATGAGGCTGCCGAAGAGCAGCGCCGGTTCGATGGCCGATCGATCGGACTGACGCGTGCCGAGCCATCGCAGCCCGATCACCGTCGCCGCCCACGTCAGCCCGCTGGCAGCGGCGGCCAGGTTCCCCAGCGCCGGATTTGGCGCGGTGCCGCGCGGCGCTTCCTGACCCACGAAAAAGGCCGACAGGCCGGCCGCGAGCGCCGCCAGGAACCACAGGTCCGCCTTGCTGATGCGCTCGCGCAGCAGGAAGGGCGAGGCGAGCAGGACGTACAGCGGCGCGGTGTCCTGCAGGAAGATCGCGTTGGCCGAGGTGGTGAGCTTGTTGGCCTGGACGAACAGGACGAGCGTCGCGGCGTAGACGGTGCCAACGCCCAGCATCGGCAGCGTCGGCCGGCGCCGCGCGCCGGGGAGCAGGATCGCCAGCGTCACGGTGGCGATGGCGGATCGCAGGCTCGCCACCTGCCATCCCGTCAGCGTCACGGCCTTGATCGCCGCGCCGCCGGTCGAGAACAGGGCTGCGGCGATGAGAATCAGGACGCGCGATCGCGTGCCGTGGGCGTGCTGCGGCGTTCCCGTCGCATCGGACATGCGCCGCCTAGTCCTTCGCCTGCTTCCAGTCGTCGCCGATGCCGACGTCGACATCGAGCGGCACGGCCAGCGTGGCCGCCGACATCATCCGCTCGCGCACCATGGCGGCGTATTCGTCCGCGGCCTCCCGCCGCACCTCGAAGACCAGCTCGTCATGCACCGTCAGGATCATGCGGCACGCCGGGGCTCCGCCGGCGGCCTGCGCCGCCAGCGCCTGGTGCAGGTCGATCATCGCCAGCTTCAGGATGTCGGCCGCCGTGCCCTGGATGGGCATGTTGACAGTCATCCGTTCGGCGCCGGCGCGCACCGCGCCGTTGCGGCTCGTGATCTCGGGCACCAGCCGGCGGCGGCCGTACAGCGTCTTGACGACGCCGGTGGCGCGAGCGGCGTCGAGCGTCTGATCGATGAAGCCGCGCACGCGCGGGAAACCCGCGAAGTAGGCGTCGATGAACTCCTGCGCCGCCTGCTGCGTCACGCCGATGTCCTTGGCGAGCGTGAACGCCGTCTTTCCGTAGAGCAGCGCGTAGTTGATGATCTTGGCGCGCCGCCGCAGCTCGTGCGCGCCAAGCGTGCTCTCGGCGCCGAACACCTTCGTGGCGGTCTGATCGTGGATGTCGTCGCCGCGCGCGAAGGCCGCGATCAGCGTCTCGTCGCCCGACAAGTGCGCCAGCACGCGCAACTCGATCTGCGAGTAGTCCGCCGAGATCAGGACGTGCCCGGGCTCGGCGACGAAGGCCCGCCGGATCTCCCTGCCGAGCTCAGTACGAATCGGGATGTTCTGCAGGTTGGGATCGCTGCTGCTCAAGCGCCCGGTGGCGGCGACGGCCTGGTTGAACGACGTGTGCACGCGCCCGGTCCGTGGGTGCACCAGCTGCGGCAACGCGTCGATGTAGGTGCCTTTGAGCTTCTGCAGGCCACGCCAGTCGAGCACCAGGCGCGGCAGCTCGTGGGTCTGCGCCAGCTCCTGCAGGACCTCGACAGCGGTCGAGACCGCACGCGTCTTCCCGGTGCGCATCCCCGGTGAGAGCTGGAGTTTCTCGAAGAGCACCTCGCCAAGCTGCTTCGGCGACCCGATGTTGAACTCGAGCCCGGCCAGCTCGAAGATGCGGCGCGACAGCGCATCGAGGTCGCGCTCCAGGCGCTCGGACTGCGTGGCCAGCACCGCGCAGTCCACGCGCACGCCAGCCTGCTCCATCGCGACCAGCACGGGAATCAACGGGCGCTCGAGTTGCTCCCAGACGCTCGAGAGGCCTTCGTCGGCAAGCCGCGCGGCGAGTGCCGGCGCCAGTTGCTGCGGAAGGTCCGCGCGTTCCGCCGCGAAGTTCAGCACAGCTCCGGCCGGCTGGCGCGTGAGCGGCACCGCCTTGACGCCCTTGCCGGTGACCTCCGCCTCGGTCAACGCCTTGTAGCCGAGATGTTCGAGGGCGGTGTCCTCGAGCGTGTGCGCCGATCGCGTCGGGTCGATCAGATAGCTCCCGATCATCGTGTCGAGCCCGGTACCGCGCAACGTCGACGCCGTGGCGCGCCAGCACGATCGCCTGCGACTTCAGGTCGTGGCCGATCTTCACGATGGCGGGGTCTTCCAGCAGCGGCCCGATGGCGCCGAGGATCGCGTCGATCGACAGGCCGTCGCTCGACGGATCGAGCAGGCCAAGGGCGGGCTGCCCTGCCGGCAGGTACCACGCGGTGCGCGGACCCGTGGCCAGCGCCAGCCCCGCCATCTCCGCGCGCATGGGCCCGGCGTCGTCGGTCAGCACGGCGAGGCCGACCTCGCTTGCCCGTCCGAGCTCCGCCACCAGCGCTGCCAGTTCTTCGTCGGTCTGCACGACGGCGTAGCGCGTCGCGATGGTTGCCGCCGTCGGCGCGTATTCCATCAGCAGCGACCTGAAGCCCAGGCGCGAGAACAGGTCGTAGCACGCCTCGCGGTTCGCGCCCGGGTATTTGAACTGTTCCGCGTCGAACCCAATCTCTACGTCGGTGCGGATCCGCAGCAGCTCGCGGCTGTGGCGAGCCGCGTCGCTGTTGCTGGTGAGCGCCTCGCGGTAGCGCTTCTGGGGCACGTCGCCGGCGGCGGCAAGCAGCGCGTCGAGCGTCCCGTAGGTCGCGATCAGGTCGCGCGCGCCCTTTTTCGCCGATGCCCGGCACGCCCTTCACGTTGTCGATCGAGTCGCCCATCAACGCCAGGACGTCCACGACCTGGTCCGGCCGCACGCCGAACTTCTCCACGACCCCGGCCGCGTCGTACCAGGTGCCCTCGTCGCGCGGGTTGAAGACGCGAAGCGCGCCGTCCTCGACCAGCTGGAAGAAGTCCTTGTCGCCGGTGACGATGCTGACCTGGAATCCGGCGGCGACCGCCTTCACCGCCAGCGTGCCGATCACGTCGTCGGCCTCGAAGCCGGCGACGTTGACGATCGGGACGCCGAGTGCGCGGCAGGCGTCGTGAACCCACGGAATCTGCTCCGCGAGATCGTCGGGCATGGGCGAGCGGTTGGCCTTGTAGTCGGCGGCGAGCGCGTCGCGGAACGTCGGGCCGGCCAGATCGAACGACGCGCCGATGTAGTCGGGCCGATGGTCGGCGACGAGCTTGCGCAGCATCGTGACGAAGCCGTAGACCGCGTTGGTCGATCGGCCATCAGGGCCGCTCAGCCCGCGTATCGCGTGATACGCGCGGTACATCTGCGAATTGCCGTCGATGAGGAAGAGCGTCGGACCGGTCGCCATGTGAGGGAGAAGCGGGTGGCGGAAAACGAGTCAGTATATCATTCGGCCTCGTGATCGACCGACGCCGCACGCTCTGGTGGCACGCCGCCTGCCTGGTCACAGCGCTCGCGTTGGCAAGCTCCTGCCGGTCGATGTTTTCGCAGCAGTTCGAGTACGACGAGGAGGTCGACCTTCGCCTCGACGGCACGGCCACGTTATCTGTGAACGGGTCCGTGGCGGCGCTGGTCGCGCTGCGCGGCATCTCGCTCGATACCGGTCCGGCCGCGCCGCTCGACCGCGACGCCGTCCGCCGGTTCTTCACGAGCGACGGCGTGACGGTCTCCAGGCTCGGCACGTCGCGCCGGAACGGCCGGCGATTCGTGCACATCACGCTCGCCGTGAAGGACGTCCGGCGCCTGCACGAAAGCCGGGCGTTCGACTGGGAACGGATCGCGCTGGCAAGGGCTGGCGATCAGGTCGTCTACACGGAGACGATCGGGGCGCCGTCGGGAACCGTCCCGGCCGCGACGGGATGGGCCGGCGACGAGATGGTGGCCTTCCGGCTGCACCTGCCAGCACGCATCCGCTTTCACAACGCGCCGTCACGCCGCGTGGAGCGCGGCAACATCCTCGAGTGGCCGCAGCGCCTGACGGAGCGCCTTCGCGGCGAGCCGGTGCACATCGACGTGCGCATGGACCAGGAGTCGATCCTTTACAGCACGCTCGTGCTCTTCGGCTCGATGGCCGCGCTCGTCGCCGTCATCTTCGCAGGACTGATCTGGTGGCTCACAAGGAAGAGGAAGTGACAGTGGGCTCCGGGCTCCGGACTACGGGCTACGGGCTACGGGGTCGGCGGTGCGGTGCAGGAGCACTCCAGCACCCCTGCACCGCGGGACTTGAGCACCGCACTGCCGCACCGCAGCACTGCAGCACTCCAGCACTTACAACTTCTCGAGCAAGTCCTTCATCTCCGCGTCGGTCTTCAAGTCGTTCTTCACCGAGAACGCGCCGAAGTTGGTCGCCAGCGATCGCGCCAGCATGCGCTCGACGTTGCTCTGCACGACGCCTGTCAGCGTGACCCGCCCGTTCTGCACCAGGATGTGAATCGGCGGGTTCGGCATGGCGGCGTAATTCCAGAACGCCGTGTTGCCGTAAATCGCCCGCGCGATCCGGACCCGCAGCTCGTCGTCCCACGGCGAGACCGGGAGCACTGAGATCTGGTTGTTCACCGACGACACCCCGGCCACCTTCGCGACCAGTGTCGCGATGTCGTCGCGCTTGAACGGCATCGTCACGGCGCCGGTCAGCGTCGCTTCGCCGTTAGGGCCAACCTGCACGTTCACGTCATCGAAGATCGTGAATCGCGTGTAGCGCCGCACCTGGCTGGTGATGTCGTTGACGACCTGCAGGGTCTTGCGCTCCGGCACGACATCGGCGAACACCGACGCCGGCAGGAGCAGGAGCACGGTTCCAAGTATGAGATTTCGCAACATGATGACTAGCCTCCGAACGTCCGGGCGCTGGTTCCGGACGGCCCGTGGCAGTCAGAAGATCAAGGTGCGTGCCAGCGGCAGACGCAGATTGACTGGGAAAAGCAGGGAGTAGCGGCGCTTCGCGCTGAGCGGCGGAGGACAGTGTCCTCGTTCGCAGCTAGAGCAGCAGGACCATGGTCATGCCAAGCCCGACGAGGATCACCTGGCGCACGGCGGCAACCCCGCCGGGCGTGCTGCTGTGCAGGTCGGGAATCAGATCCGACATGGCCACGTAGAGGAAGCTGCTCGACGCGATCGCGAGCGCGTAAGGGAGGATGTTCGGCAGCAGGCCGACGAGCAGCACGGCCCCGGCAGCGCCAAGCAGGCTGGCGAGCGCGCAGAGGATGTTGAGCCCGAGCGCCTTGCGACGACTGTAGCCGGCGTGCAACAGGACGGCGAAGTCGCCGATTTCCTGCGGCACCTCGTGGGCCGCTACGGCGATCGCCGCGCTGATGCCGAGCGGCACCGCGGTGACCAGGGCCGCGCCGATCATCGCGCCGTCCACGAAGTTGTGAACGGCGCCGCCGACGAGCACCAGCGTCGCCGACGTGCCGTGCACCGCGCACTCGTCGGTGTGGCAATGGCGCCACAGGACCAGCTTCTCGAGCACGAAGAACAGCAGGATGCCGGCGAGGAGCGTGCCGAACACGCGCGACGGCGGGGCGACGGCCAGGGCTTCGGGCAGCAGTGCCATCAGCGCGACGCCGAGCAGCGCGCCGACGGCGTAGCTCACCAGGTTCGGCACGAGCATGGCCCGCGTGCGGGCCGGCAGGAGCAACAGCAGTGCGGCAGCCAGCAATCCGCCAAGGCTGCCCGCCACCGACAACGCGATGGCGCCGAGCAGGAGTGACACGCGCCAGATGATACCAGCCGAGCCGCCGGCGCTCGACTGTCAGCTCGCCATGTAGCCGCGGCGCGCGCGAACCGTGTAGTTACGGTTTCGCACCTCGACCCGGATCGTGTGCCAGCGGCCGTCCTTCTTCGCGGCCGCCGGGTACGCCAGGAAATATTGCTTGCTCAGCTCGTCGGCGATGTTGCTGGTCGCGGGCTCGAGATCGCGGCTCGACGTGACGATTTCGGTGCGGCCGCCGCTGTCGTCAGTCAACTCCCTGAGCGCAGCGCCGTTGACGTGCTCTTCCCTGTAGTTGCGATGGTTGCCGCCGCCGCCGTACGGCCCGCCGCCAACCGGCGGCTGGCCCGGCCACGGGCGGCCCCGGCCAGGCGCCGGGAAGGGAAAGGGAAGCTGCACAGGCGGCTTGCGGTACGTGCCCGTGAACGGGTCGTCGCCATCGATGCCGACTGCGTAGACCAGCACCTCGGTCTCGTGAATCAGCTGCTTGAGCTCCTGCACCGTCGTGCGGCTGTTGGTGTCGTTGCCGTCCGAGATGACGACGACCGCCTTCTTGCGGTTGTGTCCGGTGTCTGCCATCGGGACGGCATCGGCCAGCGCGTCGTACATCGCGGTGCCGCCGCGAGGATAGATTCGGCTGATGGCCCGGCTCAATTGCTCGCGGTTCGTCGTCCAGTTCTCGACCAGGACCGGATCGTTGCTGAACCGGTACAGGAACACCTCGTCCTGATCGACCAGCAGGTCCAGCAGGAAGCGGTTGAGCGCGTCGGTCGCATGGTCCCACTTCTCGCCAGCCATGCTGCCGCTCGTGTCGAGGACGAGTCCGAGACTGACAGGCACGCGCTCGGCACTGAAGTGCGTGATCGTCTGAGGGGCGTCGTCTTCGAAGACCGAGAAGTCCTCCTGCTTGAGGCCGGGCACGAAGCGGCCGGTCGAGTCGGTCACCGTGGCGGTGACGTTGATCAGCTCGACGCCGGCGCGGAACTTGAACCCGTCACCCTGTCCGCTTCCAGCCGGTTGCTGGGGCGGTGGCGGCGACTGCGCCGCCAGCAACCCGGTCGCGAGCACGACCAGCGCCGCGAGCAACGCGCGATGGGCGGCGTGAACTCTGTTCATGACTCAGCCTTTATGTGCGGTTAACGGGCTGACACGCTCTGTACCGCGGTCCCCGACGTCCCGCGTCGATCGACATGCGGCACGGTGACAGACCCGCTCGAGAAGCTCACGCGATACCTGGCGATGTCGGCGGCCTGCGTCGCTGACATCGAAAATGGCGACTCGTCTCCAGGCTGCAGGCGCGGATAGTCGAGGGCAACCACCGTGCTCGACACAAGAGTGCCCTGGCGATCGAACAGCGAGATCCGCGCGGCCATGTCCTTCTTCGCCTGACCCTCGCGTGAATTCCTGACGACGCCGGAGATCGTGAGTGCGGGGCCGTTGCGCTGCGCGCCAAGCGTGATGAGCTCGAGCGGCGCGACAGCGCCGGTGGCAGCGGCAGGCGGCGTCTCCCGGTGATGGAGAGCGACGATCGTCGCCGACGCCAGGCCAACCACCAGCACGCCGACCAGCGGGACCATCAACGCGTGCCACGCCGGTCGTCCGCGGACGGAGTCGCCGGCGAACATCGCCGCTTCGGTGCCTGGGCCCGCGGGAAGGTCGTGCAGCTCCGTGCGAAACGCGTCGCCTGCAATCGGGTCGATCGCGAGCAGCGCCAGTCGATCTCCGCCGGTAGTGAGCGGCGTCGCGCCAGGCGCGAGACCGCCAGCCACCGGCGCGGTGCCGATCGACGGAGCAGCCGCGAGGCTGATCGCCTCGGCGAGGGCCGCGGTTCGGGCGTCGGAACGCAGGCGTTGCTCGCGCGACTGCCGAACCACTACGGCCAGCAGCGCGCACGAGACAGCCACGGAGGCGAGCGTCACCGCGAGCAGGATGATGGTCATCACGTCAATCACCGCAACCGGAATTCCATGGACACTTCAACGATGACATCCACGGGCACGCCGTGCCGCGTCGCGGCCTGGAACTTCCACTGGAGCACCGCGGCTGTTGCACGCTCGTCGAGACCGTAGCCGAGGCCCCTGACGACTTTCACGTCGCTCACCGAGCCATCGCGCCGGACGACGATCTCCATGTCGACCTCGCCGCGCACGCCGCGGCGGCGTGCCTCTTCGGTGTAATCGGGCCGCACTTCGTGCACCAGAGTCGGCGGCGCGATGCCGCTGCCCGGGCGAAATGGCCCGCCGCCTGTGCCGCCGTTTTCTCCCTCGCCGATGCCCGGGCCCGTGCCTTCGCCAATCCCGGTGCCCTTTCCGGTGCCCGATCCGCCATCCTGGCCAGGTCCGTGGACGTCCGCTGTCGAAGTCGACGGCGCGATGACGCCCACTTTGTCCCGGGCGTCGGCAGCCTTGTCGACCACTGGCGCCTCGACTGGCGGCGCAGGATCCACCTTCGGCGGATCGAGCGGCGGCGTCAGTCACTGGCGGAGGATCTGGGTGAGGCACCGGGCTGGCGACGTGTGCCGCGCCCTTGAGCTCGGCCTTCGGCGCCGGGGCCCTCTGTTTCAGGCCGCCGCCTCCGCCACCACCGCCTGGGCCGGCCAGTGGCACGTAGACCAGTCGAAGCGGATCGGGATCGAGAGGGCTCTCCGTGGCGATGTTGGCGCTTCCGAGGTTGAGCGTCGCGAGCAGCACGAGCGCTGCAATCAGGCCGACGTGGATGCTGCTGGAAACCGCAAGCGGTCCACGAAAGGCGCGCCGTCCCGAGCCCGGCTGGCGGTCACGCTGCCATTCAGGATCCGTCAGGCGCGCGCCGACATCCACGCCGGCGCCCATCGTGCCGTCGTGCAGGGCGCTGCCGCATCGCACCGCCTCAGCCGCGCTGATCCAGGTGGCGCCGTCGCCGACGGGCAGCGTCCGGATGGCGCCGGCTTCGATCCACGCGTCAACCTCGGCGCGCTCGCAGCCCGCGGCGCGGGCCAGCTCGTCGGCCGTGAAGGCGTCGGCGGATGGAGGGAAAGGGTTGGGCATGTCAGCCACGGCGTTTCAGCCGCAGGTAAGGAACTACGCAAAAGGGCTGCCGTCGGAGCGCGTGGAGAACTACCGTAAGACCAACGGCTTACTTGCGAATGTGGCGGTCTGCCCTGTGCTCGATCCCGCACGGACTGTCCGCCGCGGAGGGCGGGAGGTTTCAGAGGTGGAACGCCTCGACCGCTTTCAGTCCCTCGCGCGATTGGATCGGCCGGGCGCGGCCCCAGCCTGCTGTCGCGAGCGCGGCAACCATCTCGGCCTCCGGAACTGCGGTCGCGCCTTGACCCCGAAACCGGGCGAGCACGCCGCCAGGCGGGCCGCCACTCAGCACCACGATTCGTCCGCCGCTCCTGACGGCGGCGCGCAGGCCGGTGAGCCCGGCTGTCCAGTCGCCGGTGGCCTCGACGACAGCGAGGTCGAAGGCGGAGGCTGGGTCGGGCGCCGCCGCGGCATCGACGAGAAATCCTTCACGTTCGACGTCCGCCTTCAACTGCGTCGCGTTGGGGGAGACGACGACGACCTGCCCCGACAGGCCCGCGCGCGACGCCAGGGCCACTATCCAGTCCAGCCTGGCACCGTGGAAGTAGACACTGTCGCCGAGCCGGGCGCCCGTGAGGGTGACGATCAGCGGCTCGTCCGCTTTTGAATCCCGCAGAAACCGGCCGATTTTCATCGTTTGCACAGGTCTGGCCCGATGCCGGACCGGGGCTGAACTACTTGTGCGCGCGTCCTGCTTTCGCCCTGGCGGACGGCCCGGTCGACAGGCAAAGCCCGGTCGGGACCCGACAGGCCCGCTCAACGCCAGTAGACACCAGTTCGGCGCGATCGGCTAGTAAACGATTTCTTCGGGTGATAGATTTTCAGATCGCTATGAAACCAGTTGAGATTCAGCCCGCAAAGGGCAAGCTTGGCATCCTGCTCGTCGGCCTCGGCGCCGTCAGCACCACTGTTATCGCCGGCGTGATGGCCGTCAGAAAAGGCCTGGCAAAGCCCATCGGATCCCTGACCCAGATGGGCACCATCCGGCTGGGCAAGCGGACCGATAACCGGTCGCCGCGAATTTCCGACGTTCTGCCTCTCGCCACCCTCGACGACATCGTCTTTGGCGGCTGGGATCTGTTCGACGACAACTGCTACGACGCCGCCAAGACGGCTGGCGTCCTCGAGGCGTCTCTCCTCGAGCAGATCCGACCCGAGATGGAAGCCATCCAGCCGTGGCCGGCGGTGTTCGATCGGCAGTACGTCAAGCGCCTCGACGGCCCGAACGTGAAGAAGGGCAAGAACAAGATGGACCTGGCCGAGCAGGTCATCGCCGACATCCGCAAGTTCAAGGCGGACAACGGCCTCGATCGTCTCGTCATGGTCTGGTGCGGCAGCACTGAGATCTTCCTGCAGGAGACGCCCGCACACCAGTCGCTCGCCACCCTCGAAGCCGCGCTCGAGGCCAACGACCCTGCCATTCCGTCGAGCATGGTCTACGCGTACGCCGCGCTGAAGGAAGGCATCCCCTACGCCAACGGCGCGCCGAACCTGACGTGCGACGTGCCGGGGATGGTCGAACTCGCCCACCAGACGCACTCGCCCATTGCCGGCAAGGACCTGAAGACCGGCCAGACCCTGATCAAGACCATCATCGCGCCCGGACTGAAGGCGCGGCTGCTCGGCGTCGAGGGCTGGTACTCGACCAACATCCTCGGCAACCGTGACGGCGAGGTGCTCGACGACCCCGAGTCGTTCAAGACCAAGGAAGAGAGCAAGAAGTCGGTCCTCGACTACATCTTCCAGGCCCATCTTTACCCGGACCTCTACAAGGAAATTCACCACGTCGTCCGCATCAACTACTACCCGCCGCGCGGGGACAACAAGGAAGGCTGGGACAACGTCGATCTGGTGGGCTGGCTGGGCTACAAGATGCAGCTCAAGATCAATTTCCTGTGCCGCGACAGCATCCTGGCCGCGCCGATCGTCCTCGACGTCGCCCTGCTGCTCGACCTGGCCAAGCGCGCCGGCCTGTCGGGCATCCAGGAGTGGCTCTCGTTTTTCTTCAAGAGCCCGCAGCACGCCCCGGGACTCTACCCGGAGCACGACCTGTTCATTCAGTCGATGAAGTTGAAGAACACGATGCGGTGGATGCTCGGCGAGGATCTGATCACGCACCTCGGACGCGAGTACTACGATTAGCCAATGAAGAATTGGGAATGAAGAATGAAAAGTGAAGAATGAAGAGTGAGGAATGAAGAATAGGGCTGAGGCGCTGCTTCCTGGCAACGGCCTCGGCTCTTCATTCTTCATTCTTCATTCTTCATTTTGCATTCTGTTAGACTCCTTCCCGCCATGCAGACCTCGAAGCTCCAGCCTGCGTTTCTCGGCGGCCTGTTCTTCGGGGTTCTCTCTGCCCTTCCTATCATCAACATCGGCAACTGCTGCTGCCTCTGGGTCATCGGCGGCGGGCTCGTCGCCGCCTACCTGTTGCAGCAGGCGCAGCCGACGCCGCTCGAAGCTGGCGACGGCGCTGTCGTCGGCCTGATGGCCGGGGCGATTGGCGCCGTCGTCCACTCAGTGATCTCGCTGCCGCTTCAGTTGCTGATGGGACCGATGCAGGCCCGCTGGATGCAGCGCCTGGCCGAGCAGTCCGGCAACAACCAGGACCTCGAGCCGTTGCTTCGCATGGCCGGGGGCGGCGGGGGCATCGTCATCGCGACGATCCTCGGCTTCTTCGTGATGTTGGCCCTGGGTCTGGTCTTCGGCACGCTCGGCGGTCTGCTTGGCGCGACGCTCTTCAAGAAGACCGTGCCGCCAGTGCCGCCGGCCCCGCCGCCAGCGTCGTTCAATCCGCCGCCGTTCAACCCGCCGCCGCTGTCGCCGCAGTAGCAGGGCCTGACTTGCCGGCACGACCGCCCGGCGCCGGCACCACGGCCCTGCAGGTGCAGAAGGTGCCGATGGGCTGCGGTGCGGAAGTGCGTGCTGGAGTGCACACGTGCCGCGGTCCAGATGTGCCGCACTCGGGCACTTAAGCACTTCGGCACTTCGGGCACCGCACGTCAGCACGTCAGCACCCCTGCACCCCTGCACTTGGAACCCCGCCCTTCGCACGTGCTGTAGACGAGTCACCGCGGACCTGTGGACCTTGATAAAGTTGTCCCGCCATGGCCGACCAGACGCACCTGTCGCAGATCGACGCACTCCTCAAGGAAGACCGCGAGTTTCCGCCGTCCTCCGAATTCGCCGCGGCCGCGCACGTGTCCGACCCGGCGATCTACGCGCAGGCCGACGCCGATCACGAAGGCTTCTGGGCGCAGTTCGCCGGTGAGCTCGAGTGGATGACGCCGTGGACCAAGGTGCTCGACTGGCAGCCGCCGCACGCGAAATGGTTTGTCGGCGGGACCCTGAACGTCAGCGCCAACTGCCTGGATCGCCACGTCCGGACCTGGCGGAAGAACAAGGCCGCGATCATCTGGGAAGGCGAGCCCGGGGATCGCCGGACGCTGACCTACTGGCAGCTGTATCGGGAAGTCTGCCAGTTCAGCAACGTCCTGCGATCGCTTGGCATCAAGAAGGGCGACCGCGTCGCGCTCTACCTGCCGCTGATTCCAGAACTGGCGATCGCCATGCTCGCGTGCGCCCGCATCGGCGCGGTGCACAGCGTGGTGTTCGGGGGCTTCAGTGCCGAGTCGCTGCGCGACCGCATCAACGACCAGCAGGCGCGGCTCCTCGTCACCGCTGATGGCGGGTATCGCCGCGGCAACGTCGTGCCGCTCAAGCGCGTCGCTGATGCGGCGCTCGCCGACACGCCCTCGATCGAGCACGTCGTCGTCGTGCAGCGGCGCAGCGGCCCCTTCGAGGAAGAGCTCAAGGCCGGACGCGATCTCTGGTACCACGAGCTGATGCGCGCTGCCGCGCCGGTCGCGGAGCCAGAGCCGATGGACGCCGAGGACATGCTCTACATCCTCTACACGTCCGGCACCACTGGAAAGCCCAAGGGCATCGTCCACACGACCGGCGGCTATCTCACCGGCGTCTACGCGACGACGAAGTGGGTGTTCGACCTCAAGGACGAGGACGTCTACTGGTGCACCGCCGATATCGGCTGGGTCACGGGCCACAGCTACGTCGTCTACGGGCCGCTGGCCAATGGCGCGACTGTCGTGATGTACGAAGGCGCGCCGGACTTTCCGCACAAGGATCGGATGTGGGACATCGTCGCGCGCTACGGCGTGACGATCTTCTACACCGCGCCGACGGCGATCCGCGCGTTCATGCGCTGGGGGCCGGAGTGGCCGGAGAAGCACGATCTCTCGACGCTGCGTCTCATCGGCTCGGTCGGCGAGCCGATCAACCCCGAAGCGTGGATGTGGTACCACCTCTACATCGGCAAGGAGCGGTGTCCGATCGTCGACACGTGGTGGCAGACCGAGACCGGCCAGATCATGATCACGCCGCTGCCGGGGATCACGCACACGAAACCGGGCTCGGCAACGCAGCCGTTCCCTGGCATCAAGGCGGAGATTCTCCGCGACGACGGCACTGCGGTCGGCGTGGGCGGCGGCCTCCTGGCGCTGACGCGGCCGTGGCCGGCCATGCTGCGCGGGATCTACGGCGACATGGACCGCTACGTCACGCAGGTACTGGAACCGCTGGTCCAAGGAGATCTACTTCACCGGCGACGGCGCGAAGCGTGACGACGACGGATATCTCTGGCTGCTCGGACGGGTCGATGACGTGCTCAACGTGGCCGGCCATCGGATCGGCACGATGGAAGTGGAGAGCGCTGTCGTCGATCACCCCAAGGTCGCCGAGTGTGCCGTTGTCGGACGGACGCACGAGATCAAGGGACAGGCGGTCGCCGCATTCGTGACGCTGAAGGAAGGCATCGCCGCGACGCCGGAGCTTGCCGAGGAATTGCGTAAGCACGTCGCGATGAAGATCGGCGCCATTGCCAAGCCGGACGACGTGATCTTCGCGGCCGACCTGCCCAAGACGCGATCGGGCAAGATCATGCGCCGCCTCCTGCGCGACATCGCCGAAGGCAAGGCGCTCGGCGACACGACGACGCTGGCAGACCCGGCAGTGGTCAACCTGCTGAAGGCGAAGTACGAGGAGAAGGAAGGATAGCTAGTCGTCGGGACAGGGACTACAGCGACCACCCGCGCCTGAATTCGGGTTTGATGAAGCTGTCCGCCTCGGGCGTGCCGACGGCTTTCATCGCCTCGCGGTCCCACTCGATCGACTTCCCGGCGCGCAGCGCGACGTTGCCGACGAGCAGCGATTCGGTGAGGGTCGCGGCGTAGGCGAAGTTCGACAGCGCGGTGCCAACTCCACGCGCGGCATCGACCCATTCGGCGTGATGGCTTGCCGGGCGCGTCAGTGACGGCGCCGGCGGCTCGAAGCCCTCGAACGACTTCCTCGGCAGCAGGACGAACATGTCGCCGTCGGTCTCTCCGCCGTGCCACGTCCGCGTGAAGAGCGTGCCCTTCGTCCCGACGATGAGCGATCCGCCGTCGTGGGTGACGAGCTTCTCGCCCTGGAAGAGATCTTGTGGCGGCAGCTTGCCGCCGTCATACCACGTCATCGTCACCGCCGGCCGGGTGCCGCGGGCCGGGAACTGGTATTCGAGGATGGCCCAGAGCGGCGCGGTGTCCTTCGCCGCGGGATCTGTGAGCGCAGGCGCGCAATCCTTGATCGTCACCTCTGTCGGCGTCGTGAGCTCGAGTCCCCAGTACGCCGTGTCGAAGTTGTGGATGCCCATGTCGCCGATGGCGCCGGTGCCGAAATCCCAGAACCCGCGCCACTTGAACGGCACGTAGGCGGGGTTGTACGGACGCGCGGCCGCCGGGCCGAGCCAGACGTCCCAGTCGAGGCCCTCGGGCACGGCGGGCGTGTCGGTGGGGCGCGTGACGCCCTGCGCCCACCATCCCATCGGGCGGTCCGTCCAGACGTGAATCTCCTTCACGTCGCCGATGACGCCGGCGCGCAACGCTTCGACGGCACGGCGGGTCCCGACATACGCGTGCCCTTGCGTGCCCATCTGCGTCGCGACGCGCATCTCGCCGGCGACGCGCGCCATCTCGCGTGCTTCCCAGATGCTGTGCGCGAGCGGCTTCTCGCAGTAGACATGCTTGCCGAGCTTCATCGCGGCAATTGAGATGATCGCGTGATTGTGATCGGGTGTCGCGACGAGCACCGCGTCGATGCCCTTTTCCTGATCGAGCAACCGGCGCCAGTCCGAGTATTGCTTCGCGTCCGGGTAGTTCTTGAACGACTCGGCCGCCTGCCGCGCGTCGCAGTCACAGAGCGCGACCACCCGGGCCGCCGGGACGTTGGCGAGGTCCCGCAGGTCGTCGGCGCCGCGGCCCCCGGCCCCGACGACGGCCACGTGGACGGTGTCGGATGGCGGAACGCGCCGGCCTGACCGCAGGCCCAGGGCACCCGCGCGCCGGGTCGTGCCAAGACCGTAAGCGAGCGCCGCGGCGCTCGTGAAAAACGTCCGTCGGGTCAGCTTCACGGCCGCACTATACGCCCACTGGCCATGCCGGAACAGCTGGCTCCGGGCGGCCGTCTATACTGGAAAGGCTCCCGGAGGTGTCCTCCGACGAGCCCGCGGCCTGTAGCCCCACGACCTGTGGGGCTGTGGACCCATGGACTTGTGAAAAATATGGGCATTATCGAGACGCAGGATCTCTGGAAGACCTACGTGATGGGCAGCGAGGAAATTCATGCGCTGCGCGGCGTGAACATCGCCATCGACAGCGGCGAGTACGTCGCCATCATGGGGCCGTCGGGGTCCGGCAAGTCCACGCTGATGAACCTGATTGGCTGCCTGGACACGCCCACCAAGGGCAGCTACCTGCTGAACGGCAAGCAGGTCAGCCAGATGAACGACAACGAGCTGGCGCGGATCAGGAACGAAGAGATCGGGTTCGTCTTCCAGACCTTCAACCTGCTGCCGCGCGCCTCCGCGCTCCACAACGTGGAGTTGCCGCTCATCTATGCCGGCGTGCCGACGAAGGAGCGTCAGGAACGCGCCAAGGATGCCCTGCGGAAGGTCGAGCTCGACCAGCGCATGTCGCACAAGCCGAACGAGCTCTCCGGCGGTCAGCGTCAGCGTGTCGCGATCGCGCGCGCGCTGGTGAACAACCCGTCGATCCTGCTGGCCGACGAGCCGACGGGAAACCTCGACTCGAAGACCGGCGTGGAGATCATGGCGTTGTTCGAGCGCTTGCACAGCACGGGCAACACGATCGTCCTCGTCACCCACGAACCAGAAATCGCCGCCCACGCGCATCGCATCATCCACATCCGCGACGGCCAGGTCGAGAAAGACGTGAACATGCGTCCCCTCGCCGCGACCCACAGCTGAGCTTCAAATCGGCGTCCAACTCAGCACTGGCAACTATCCTTTGGTGTAGTGCACGGAGTCCGAAGGCAGCGGTATATTAGGCCGCTGTACTTGGACCATGGCACCAACCCCCGGGCCGTCTCCAGCTGATCCGAAGATCGACACGCGCGCGGGCCGCCCGCGCCGTGTCTCGATGCTGCGCGCCGCGGAATGGCTGGCGTGGAGCGCCGGCGTGGTGTGCGTCACGATCGTGGCGGCAGTCTCCCTGTCCGGCCACCTTGCGGCGCGGCGGGATATCGGGCGTTTTACGGCCGCGCGCGCCGACGCCCACTTTGCGGCCGGAGCGCCGGACCTCGCGCTCTGGTCGCCCGAACGCATCAGCGCCTGGCGCGAGTCATTGCGCGCCGACGCTCTGCCGCTCGCCGTGATGCGAATCCGCCGGCTCGCGATCGAGGCGCCCATCCTCGAGGGCACCGACGACTGGTCGCTGAACCGGGGCGTCGGCCATATCGCCGACACCGCCGCGCCCGGCGTCAAGGGCAACTGCGGCCTCGCCGGTCATCGCGATGGCTTCTTCCGCGCGCTGAAGGACGTGGCGGCCGGCGACACCATCGAGCTCGAGACGCTGCACGGCACCGAGCACTATCGCGTCGAGCGCTCCTGGATCGTGGCGCCTGAAGACGTCTCCGTGCTCGACCCGACCCCGGCGCGCACGCTGACGCTCGTAACCTGCTATCCGTTCTATTTCGTCGGCTCAGCACCCCAGAGGTTCATCGTGCGGGCCGTCATCACGCGTGAAGATTCACGATCAGAGTGACCCAGCAATCAGTTCAGGGAGGCAATCCATGTTGCGCAATTCGATCCGTGCGGGTGTGGGGGTGTTGGTCTGCGTGTTCGGGCTGGCCGCGATCGGCGCGGCGCAGACGTCGACGACCAGCACCAGAGTCAGGAAGTTCGAGGTCGTGGCAGTCGACGGCAACAAGGTGGTGGTCAAGGGCCAGGACGGCACGAAGGAATACACGGTGCCCGACGACTTCCGCTTCGACGTCGACGGCAAGCAACTGTCGGTGCACGAGCTGAAGCCTGGCATGAAGGGCACCGCCACCGTCACCACGACGACAACAGTGACGCCGGTTCACATCACCGAAGTGCGCAACGGCACTGTCATGCAGGTGTCCGGGCCGACGATCATCGTCCGCGGGCCGCAGGGCATCAAGATGTTCTCGGAAGGCGACGTGGCCAAGCGCGGCGTGAAGATCTACAAGGACGGTCAGCCCGTCCAGCTGTCGGACCTTCATCAGGGCGACAAGCTGAGCGCGACCATCATCACCGAGGGGACGCCGAAAGTCGTCACCGAACGTCAGGTGCAGGCGAGCCTGGCGCACCCCGAATCGATGGGCGCGGCCCCGAGCGCTCCAGCGATGGCCCCGGCGTCGTCGTCGGCGGCGATGGCGCCCGCGATGGCGCCGAAGCACCTGCCGAAGACCGGCAGCGAATGGCCGCTGGTCGGACTGCTTGGACTGGCGTCGCTGGCGGCTGGTGCCGGCATCCGGACCATCCGGCAGCGCGCCGCCTGATTCGTCAGCGCACCTGAACGTGCCTGGCCGCGCGCGACGAATCCGCGCGCGGCAGGCACCATCGACCTCGCAGCCCCGTCCCGACAATCGCTCGTCCTCTCGTCCTCTCGTGCTCTCGTCCTCTCGTCCCCGCGGAACCTCGCCGACCCCTAGATCGTCTACAACCACACACTCGTTTGTAGATAGTCTAGGCATATGGGCAAACCGACAGATCTCGTCCAGGGCACGCTCGATCTCCTCATCCTGAAGACGCTGTCGCTCGAGCCGGCACACGGCTGGGCCATCGCGAAGCGGATTCAGCAGATGTCGAGCGAAGTCCTGCAGGTGCAGCAGGGGTCGCTCTACCCGGCCCTCCATCGCCTGGAGCAACAGGGCTGGATCGCGGCCACGTGGTCCGAGAGCGAGACGGGCCGGCGCGCGAAGACGTACTCGCTCACGCGCGCGGGACGCGCGCAATTCACTCGTGAGCTCGACAGCTGGAGCCGCCTGTCAGCGGCGGTCAACGCCGTTGTCACCACGGCCTGACACGGAGCGCGACGGCGGGTGGGATCGGGTGGGATCAGGTTGGATCGGGTTGGTCGGGTTTAACGAGGTAAGCGATGCGATGGTCTGACGCGATTCTTCAGCGGTGGCGTGCCCTGTTTCGCAGCACCAGCGTCGAGCGGGATCTCGACGACGAGCTGCGCGACCACGTCGAGAGGCACGTCGAGGAGCTGGTGGCATCCGGGATGCCACGCGAGGATGCCAGAAGCCGGGCCCTGCGCGCGTTCGGCGGGGTGGACCAGGTCAAGGAGTCGGTGCGCGACACCTGGCACGTACGTGCGATCCGCGATCTCGCGCAGGACCTGCGCTACGGCGTGCGCGTGCTGGCGAAGGCGCCGACGTTCACGATCGTCGCGGTCCTCACCATCGCGCTCGGCATCGGCGCCACGACCGCCATCTTCAGCGTCGCTGACGGCCTGCTGCTCAAGCCGCTCCGTTATCCGGAGCCCGATCGCATTGTCCGCGTGCTGACCCACTGGTACGAGAACGGCCGCAACTCCGAGAACATCTCCGGCGGGGACTTCGTCGATGCCCGCGACTCCTCCGGCATCTTCGACGCCTTCAGCTGGTTCTACGGCGACCAGATCGGCGTCCGCACCGGCAGCCGCTCCGAACTGGTCGGGACGTGGTTCGTGAACACGCCGTTCTTCAGGGTGTTCGGCGTGTCGCCCATCGCCGGGCGGACGTTCCGCGACGACGACGTGCAGAAGGCGGCCGTTGTTGCTTATGGCTTCGCGACGTCGCATTTCGGATCGGCCCCGGCTGCCCTCGGGCAGACGCTGTCGATCGACAACCGGCCGTACGAGATCGTCGGCGTCATGCCAGCGGGGTTTCACTTTCCGCAGCTTGCCGACGTGTGGGTGCCTGAAAAGTCGCAGCCGGACAACCTGAACCGCAACGCTCACAACTACCCGACGGTGGCGCGCCTCAAGGCTGGAATTCCGCAGTCCACGGCAGATGCCGCGATGGCGACACTGAGCCGCCGGATCTCGACGGCGTTTCCCGACACCAGCAGCAAGAAGGGCCTCGTCGCGATGCCGCTGCAGGAGCGCATGGTCGGGAACACCCGCAGCACGATCTACCTGCTGCTCGGCGCCGTTGGCCTGCTGTTCCTGATCGCCTGCGTCAACGTCGCCAACCTGCTCCTGGCGCGAGCCACCGCACGCACGCGCGAGATCGCGCTCCGCGCGGCGCTTGGCGCCGATCGATGGCGGATCGTCAGGCAACTCACAGTCGAAAGCCTGCTGCTCGGTGCACTTGGCGGTGCGCTCGGGCTGCTCCTGGCCTATGTCGGGACCGCGGCGCTCGTCCGCGTGGCGCCGGCCGACTTGCCGCGTCTCGACGAAGTGCGGGTGGACCTCGCGGTGCTCGGATTCGCGGCGCTCGCTGCTGTCGTCGCCAGTCTGCTCTTCGGGCTCGCGCCCGCGTGGCAGGCGTCCAGGGTCAACCTTCGCGACCCGCTGACCGAGGGCGGCTCCAAGGGCGCGGTCGGAGGTGGCTCGACCCGGCTGCGAACGTCACTGGCCGTTGCCGAGATCGGCCTGGCGGTACTTCTCGCGGTTGGCGGCGCGCTGCTGTTCCGCAGCTTCATGGCGCTCTCCACGGTGGACCTTGGCTTCCATACATCCAACGTGCTCGTCATCCAGGCGCACCTGCCTTCAACCGACGACGTGAAGGACGAGGCGCGAGTGATCGGCCGGTACGACAGGCTGATGGCGTCGGTCTCGACAGTGCCAGGCGTCGAGGCAGTGGCCGCGACAGTGGGCCTGCCGATGGGGTCGCTCGGGTCGAACGGCTCGTTTGCCGTGGAAGGCAAGCACACGTTCGCGCCGGGCCAGAACCTCCCGTATGGCAACTTCCGGCTCACGACGCCTGGCTACTTCGGCGCCGTCGGAATCCCGATCCGGCGCGGCAGGGACTTCAACGCCGCGGATACTTACGACAGCCCGTTTGCAGTCATCATCTCGGACACGCTGGCGCGCGAGGTGTTTCCGCACGAAGACCCGCTTGGCCGCCGCATCCAGTGCGGCCTCGACTCCATGAACTACATGACTGTCGTCGGCATCGTCGGCGACATCCGCGACGAGCCGGGAACGCCGCCGGCGTCGGAGCTGTTCATGCCGCTGGCGCAGCATCCCGGCCGGGGAAGCCTCGTGCAGATCGTAGTTCGCGCGGCCGTGCCTCCCGCGACGCTGAGCGAGACGATCGACGCCCGCATCAGGAGCGCCGATCCGGAAGTGGCGACCAAGTTCACGACCTTCGATCACATGGCCGCAGACTCCATTGCGACGCCAAGGTTCCGGGCCACGCTGGTGGTCACCTTCGCCGGACTGGCGCTTCTTCTCGCGATGATTGGCGTCTACGGCCTGCTGACGTATCTGACAGCGCAGCGCACGCCGGAGCTTGGCGTCCGGATGGCGCTTGGCGCGGCGCCGACGTCGGTCATCGGCCTCGTGCTCGGACGAGCCGCCGTGATTGGCGGGGTTGGACTGGCCGTCGGCATTGGCCTGTCACTGCTCTCGAGCCGCGCCCTTTCCGCGATGGTGTTCGGCCTCGGCGCCGTCGACTGGTCCACCTACGCCATCGTCGGCGCGTCGGTGATGACGGTGACACTGCTGGCCGCCGCCATCCCCGCCTGGCGCGCTGGAAGAATCGATCCGGTCCGGGTGCTGAGGAACTAGCGCACAAGCCGCATAAAGCGCACGCGCGCATCGGCGCCCTGCCGGACTCCTGCGTCGGCGGGGCAGGCGCATGCGGACATGGGCGTCTGGGCGCGCCCTGCGCCTATAATCGGCCCGTGCCACAGCGCCCGGTGCCCTACACGGCGATCGTCTGGCTGCTGGCGGCGTCGATCTTCATCAACTACATCGATCGGACGAACCTGTCGATTGCGGCGCCGCTGCTCCGCGCGGAGCTGCATCTCACCGGCGCGCAATACGGGGCGATCGCCTCGGCGTTCTTCTGGACGTATGCGTTCTGCCAGCTGTTCTCGGGCGCGCTGGCCGATCGGTTCGACGTCAAATGGATTCTGGCCGGCGGCCTGGCAATCTGGTCGGTTGCGACAGGCCTCACCGGACTCGTGCATGGCTTCTGGACTCTGCTGGCCGCGCGGCTCGTGCTCGGCGCGGGAGAGTCGGTCGCCTATCCCTCTTATTCGCGCATCCTCGTCGAGCACTACCCAGAGGAGCGGCGCGGCTGGCCAAACGCCGCCATCTCCGCCGGCTTCTCGCTCGGGCTGTCGTTCGGGATGCTGTTCGGCGGGATGCTCGTCGCGCGCACGGGCTGGCGTCCGTTCTTTCTTGGCCTTGGCGTGCTCAGCCTCTTGTGGCTGATTCCGTGGCTGGCCGTGATGCCGCCAACAGCAGGCAGCGGCGAGCGGCGCGGCCCGTCGTCTCCGGCGTTCTGGCAGATCGCGAAAGAGCGGCCGTTCATCGGCACGGCGATTGGCTTGTTCGGCGCCAACTACTTCAGCTACACGCTGGTGACATGGCTCCCCACGTACCTCGTGGAGGAGCGCCACTTCTCGATGGACCAGATGGCGATGACTGGCGGCGCGATCTACGTCGTCATGGCGGCGGCATCGGTGGCGTTTGCGAGGGTTGCCGACGGTCGCATCAAGGCTGGCCTGAGCACGCCTGGAATACGACGCACGATCTCGGCCGCCGGCCTGGCGATCTGCGCCGTCTCGGTCCTGGTCGCGGGACTGTCGAGCGAAGCCGTCGTGACAGTCGTGTTCCTGATTTCCGGCGGTTTTGGCTTTGGCGTGTTCTCATCGAGTCACTGGGCCGCCACCCAGACGCTCGCCGGTCCGCTCGCCTCGGGGCGCTGGACGGGGATGGAGAATTTCACGGGCAACCTCGCCGGCATGATCGCGCCGACGATGATGGGGGTTGTGCTGGATCGGACGGGTCACTACTACCTGGCGTTCATTGCGACCGCCATCATCGCGAGCGTCGGCGCGGCGGCGTGGGTGTTCGTCGTTCGCGACGTCACGCCGGTCAGCTGGGCTCCCGGCCCGGAACCGGCACCACGCTGACGCCCACCTCCAGCCGATGCTCGGCGCCGCCGAGAATCACGCCGCGCAGCGGGCTGACATCGCCGTAGTCCCGGCCCCACGCCACGGTGACGTGCCGGCTGTCCGCGATCACGTCGTTGGTGGGATCGAAGTCGACCCAGCCATGCGCAGGGCAGTGCACCGAGAGCCACGCGTGCGACGCGTCGGCGCCGACAAGGCGCGGCTGGCCCTGCGGCGGATCGGTCAGCAGGTAGCCGCTGACGTAGCGCGCCGCCAGCCCGAGCGTGCGCAGGCAGGCGATCTGCAGGTGCGCGAAGTCCTGACAGACGCCGTGACGCCCGTCGAGCACGCGCGACACCGGCGTGGCGATGGTCGTCGCTTCCGTGTCGAACGTGAACTCCTCGTGGATGCGGTGCATCAGGTCGAGCGTCGCCGCCAGGAGCGGCGCGCCCGGCGTGAAAGACTGCCGCGCGAACGCCTCGATTTCGGGGCTCCCGACGACGTATGGCGATCGGTACGCGAACTGGTGGGCCTCGTGCGCCGGCGCGGCGCGCCGGTAGGCAAGGTCCGCGCTGACGTCCTCCCAGCCCGGGCTGCGCGCAGGGTCGACAGGCGGCGACGCCTCTGAGACGTCCACGAGGCTGCGGCCCGTCACCGACAGGACCGGTGTGGCGCCAGGACCGTGAACTGGCGGACGCGGTTGCCGAAGTAGTCCTCGCGTTCCAGGCTTTCCGATGGCTCGGGATCGATCGTGAGCGAGTGCTCGAGCAGATGCTGACGCGCCAGTGCCCGCGGGGTCAGATACGCCAGGTGCTGCGAGGTCGCCACGCGCGAGCTGTAGGTGTAACGCGTGACGTGTTCGATCCGGTATCGCACTGCCATCACATCGCCGACGTCGCGCGCGTGGCCTCGTAGACGTGGCTGAAGTAGCGCAGCGTCAAGGCGTCGGACAACGCACGGCCGCCTGCTCGCTCGATCGCAGGAACGCCTCGAGCGCGGAGGTCCGATCGAACAGCTCGCGCTGATCGCCGCCCGGCCCGCGAACGGCGGCCAGGCGCTCGAGCGTCTCGACCAATCCATCCGGCGTGCCCGCCGGCAGCAGCTGCACGTGCTTGGCCAGCTTGGCCAGCTGGAACTCGCCGAGCGCGGGTTGGTGCTCGTCGAACAGCAGCAGGTCGACGACCGCCAGCCACTCGGGCTGCCGCATGTGGCGCGCGCGGTAGGTGATCAGGCTGTCCGACAGATCGAGCAGCCACTCGAGCACCGCCGGATCGTCATCGCACCCGGTCGCGACGATTTCACCGACGGCCGTGGTCACCGACAGCAGGCGCTCGAGATGCCGGCCGAGGCTGAGGAACCGCCAGCCGTCATCGCGGGTCATGTGCGCCATCTCGAGACCGCCGACCGCGACCAGCGGCACGATGGCCTGATCGATCAGCTCGAGCGCATCGGCGAGACGGTCGACCGCCGGAGGCGCCGACACGAGCTCGACGAGCCGGTTGAGCAGCCGCCAGTTGTCCGACGACAGGCGATCGCGCACCGCGCCGGCGGCCCGCACGGTGCCAGATGTTGAAGGCCAGGCTCCGGCTGTCTCGCCCGTCGAACAGCGCGTCGATGAGGGCGTGTTCCAGCATGTGCGGCGTCCACACGATCTCGGCCGGCGCAGGCGACTTCATGGGCCTGCCGACGTCGGGCGGCGCCAGCCGGGCGTCCGGGCCCAGCAGGCCCTGGGCACGCGCGATGCGAATCGCGGGCACTGCCAGGCCAGCGGCAAAGCCGTCGCCGTCGGGCAGCCGCGTGAGCACGAGCGCAGCAGCCGGGCGCAGTTCTCGCTGCGCTCCGCGTAGCGGCCGAGCCAGAACAGGTGCTCCGCGGCGCGGCTCGACACCACACGCTGGCGTTGCGCCACGTCGTCCGGGCCGAGTCGTCCGGGCAGCAGCGTCACGCGTTCGACGGGCGAGTCGGAGAGCACCCAGGTGTCCTTGCTGCTGCCGCCGCGCTGGCCGGAGACGACGTCGCCGTCGCTTCCGGCAATTCGCGACAGCCCGCCCGGCATCACGCGGTAGTCGCCGTGGCCGTCGGCGACAGGAAGACGCGCAGCATCAGGGCCCGGCTCTCGAGCCGGCCGTCGTGCCAGACCGGCGCGTGCGACAGCGGCAGGAACTCCTCGACGACGTAGCGTTCTGGCGCGGCCTCGAGCCGGGCGTGCCACTCGGTCGCGTTTCGGCGTCGAGGTCCGCCAGCCGAACACCGGCTCCCACGCGTCATCCGGCAACGCCGGCTTGATCACGACCGTCGCGAAGCGTCCGGCCGCATCGGATCGGGCCGCCGCTTCGCCGCACCACCAGGTCGCGATCGACGGCAACTCCAGCGTCTCGCCGAGCAGCCGCTCGCAGAGCCGGCGGCAGAAAGCCGAGCAGCGCCGGCGACTCGAGGACGCCGATGCCGAACGCGTTGGCGACGAGCACGTGGCCCGCGCGCCACGCCTGCACGAGGCCCGGGATGCCGAGCGTCGAGTCGGACCGCAGCTCGAGCGGATCGCAGTAGTCGTCGTCCAGGCGCCGCAGGATGGCGTGGACCGGCCGCAGCCCGCGACAGTCTTCAGAAACACGCGGTCGTCGCGCACGGTCAGGTCGCCGCCCTCGACCAGCGGGAATCCGAGCTGGCGGGCGAGATACGCGTGCTCGAAATAGGTCTCGTTGTAAGGGCCGGGCGTCAGCAGCACGACGTGCGGCGCGTCGCCTTCGGCCGGCGCCGTCTCGCGAGCAGCATCTCCTGCAGCGTCCGGAAGAACGGCGCCAGCGCGCTGGACGCGCAGCGCGCGGAACGCGTCGGGGAACAACCGCGAGATGATCGCGCGGTTCTCGAGCGCGTAGCCGGCGCCGGACGGCGCCTGCGTGCGCGTGCCGACGACGCGCCACGACCCGTCGGGATCGCGCGCGAGATCGAAGGCGACGAGGTGCAGGAAGATGCCGCCCGGCGGCTGGACGCCGTGGCAGGCGCGCAGGAAGCCGGGATGCGCGGAAGACCAGCGCCGGCGGCAGCAGGCCGTCGGCGCAGCGAGTCTGCGGCGCCGTAGAGGTCGGCGGCCAGCGCGTTCAGCAGCCGCGCGCGCTGCGCCAGGCCGTGGCCGAGCGAGCTCCCATTCCGCGGCCGGGACGATCAGCGGCAGCACGTCGAGCGTCCACGGGCGCGTCGGCCGCTCGGTGTCGCGTAGACGTTGTAGGTGACGCCGTTCTCGTCGAATCTGCCGGGCGACGCGCGTCTGCGCGGCGGAGAAGTGGCTCGGCGGTCAGCTCGCCGGCGTGCTCCGAAAACGCACGCCAGTGTCGCGCAGCGTCTCGGGCCCGGCCAGCAACTCGTCGAAGTGGCCGTCGGCGACGCGATAGGTCGAGGCCAGTCGCTCCATGACGGCAGGCCGCGTCTGCACCGGCGCAGGGCGCTCATCGGACATCGGGTGGGGTCGCGCCGGAACCATGCTGGCGATCACGACCGGCTGCAGTCGTGCGCAGATCGAGCGTGTACGGAAACTCCCGGCTTCGCGCCGGCGGCGCCACCGCGAGCCGTCCGGGCGTGTGCGCGAGCGCGCGTGAAACGCGCCAGCCGGCGGCTCTCGGCCTCGTAGCTGTTGACCGGGAACTGATCGTAGTTGCGTCCGCCCGGATGCATCACGTGATACTGGCAGCCGGCGACGGATTCGCTCCATCCACGTGTCGACGACGTCGAAGGTGAGCGGCGCGTGCACCGGAATCGTCGGATGCAGGCCGACGGCGGCTGCCAGCCGCGATAGCGCACGCCGGCGACGAACTCGCCGTTGCGTCCGGTCGGCTGCAGCGGCAGCGCCCGGCCGTTGCAGGTGACGACGAAGCGATCGCCGGTGAGCCCGGTGACCAGCACCTGCAGGCGCTCGACCGACGAGTCGACGTAGCGCGCCGTGCCGCCTGCCGGCTCCTTCCTCGCCGAGCACGTGCCACGGCTCGAGCGCCTGGCGCAGCGTCAGGTGAATCGCGCGAGCGGCGAGCTCGCCGGCGACCGGGAAGCGGAACTCGAAGTGCGGCGCGAACCACAACGGGTCGATCGCGTAGCCGGCTCGCCGCAGCTCCTCGAGCACGTCGTCGAAATCGAGCGCGACGAAGTACGGCAGCATGAAGCGGTCGTGCAGCTCCGTGCCCCAGCGCGTCAGCGCGTCGTCGTACGGCTCGCGCCAGAACCGCGCGATCAGCGCCCGCAGCAGCAGCTGCTGCGCCAGGCTCATGCGCGCGTGCGGCGGCATCTCGAACGCGCGCAGCTCGAGCAGGCCCGCGCGGCCCGACGACGAGTCCGGCGAGTAGAGCTTGTCGATGCAGAACTCCGCGCGGTGCGTGTTGCCGGTGACGTCGACGAGCAGATGGCGGAGCAGCGCGATCGACCAGCCACGGCGGCGTCGGCGCTCGACGCCGCCGGCAGTTGCGCGAAGGCGATCTCCAGCTCGTACAGGCTGTCGTGCCGCGCTTCGTCGACGCGCGGCGCCTGGCTCGTCGGGCCGAGGAACAGTCCCGAGAACAGATACGACAGCGACGGATGGTTGTGCCAGTAGCCGACCAGGCTGCGCAGCAGATCCGGCCGGCGCAGGAACGGGCTGTCGGCCGGCGTCGCGCCGCCGAGCACGAAGTGGTTGCCGCCGCCGGTGCCGGTGTGGCGGCCGTCGAGCATGAACTTCTCGGTCGTCGAGCCCGGTCTGCTGCGCCTCGTCGTACAGCGTCGTCGTCTGCTCGACCAGCTGGTCCCAGTCGCGACGCCGGCTGGCACGTTGACCTCGATCACGCCAGGATCCGGCGTGATCAGGACGGTCTGCAGCCGCGGATCGCGCGGCGGCGGGTAGCCTTCGAGCAGGACGCGGCAGCCGAGAGCTGCCGCGGTCGCTTCGACGGCGGCGACGAGCTCGAGGTAGTCCTCGAGCGTCGCGACCGGCGGCATGAAGACGTAGAGGATGCCGTCGCGCGGCTCGACGCACAGCGCCGTCCGCGACCACGTCCGGCGCCGGCTGATCGCGCGAGCGGGCGCGGCAGCGGAGCCGCAGCGGCATCCACCGTCCGCGCCGCGCCAGTCGTGCGGTGTCGGGCCGATCCGGCGACGATCGAGGGCTGCGGTCGCGGCGTCGGGCCCCGGTTGAATCCGCGCCGACTCGGGCACCGCCGGCAACGCCTGGCGGGGCGCTGTCGGATCGAGCGGGTCGTGCTCGGCGCATGCGCGCTCGACCGCGGTCGCCCAGGGCAGCGAGTCGAGCGGCAGGCGGCAGTCCCATCGGCGAATCGCCGGGCACCAGATACAGGCGCTCGTCGCGCAGGAACCACGGTCCGGTATGCCACTCCCATCCGTCGGCGCGCCATCGCCGCGCCGAGCGGCAGCGCGTAGCCGACGGCGTCACCAGGCCGCTGCGTGAAGACGCGGCGCAGCCGGTCGCGCTCGAGCTCGTCGTCGAGCCGCGCGTCGAACGGATCGACGTTGACCGGCAGCTGCCGCTCGCGCCACAGGTAGTACCAGACGTCTTCGTAAGCCGGCCTGCACGTGAGCGTCGGTCAGGCCGAGGCGACCTGCCAGCGCTGCGGATGAAGCGCTCGGCGTCGGCCGGGCCGTAGCCGTCGGCCGCTTTCTCGTCGGCGAGAGAGCGCGGGTCGCGCCAGGCCGGCTCGCCGTCCGCGCGCCAGTAGCAGCCGAGCGCCCACCGCGGCAGCTGCTCGCCGGGATACCACTTGCCCTGGCCGAAGTGCACGAACCCGTTGGCGCCGTAGTGCTGCTTCAACCGCGCAGAGCAGATCGGCGGCGCGCGAGGCGCTTGGTCGGCCCGAGCGCCGACGTGTTCCACTCGTCGGCGTCGCGATCGTCGGCCGAGACGAACGTCGGCTCGCCGCCCATCGTCAGCCGGACGTCGTGGCGCGTGAGGTCGGCGTCGACCGACCGGCCGAGTCCGACGATCGCGTCCCACTGCGCGTCGGTGTACGGCTTGGTGACGCGCGGCGACTCGAAGATGCGCTGGACCGACATCGCGTGCGAGAACTCGACTTCGCATTCGTCGACGCCGCCGGTGACCGGCGCCGCGCTGGCCGGCTCGGGCGTGCAGGCGAGCGGGATGTGGCCTTCGCCGGCGAGCAGGCCGGATGTGGGATCGAGGCCGATCCAGCCGGCGCCCGGCAGGTAGACCTCGCACCAGGCGTGCAGATCGGTGAAGTCGCGCTCGGACGCCGACCGGCCCGTCGAGCGCTTTCACGTCGGGCGCGAGCTGAATCAGGTAGCCCGAGACGAAGCGCGCGGCGAGGCCCAGGTGGCGCAGCAGCTGCACCAGCAGCCACGTCGTGTCGCGGCACGACCCGCTGCGCAGCTCGAGCGTTCTGCTCGGCGTCTGCACGCCGGGATCGAGCCGGATGACGTAGCGAATGTCCTGCTGCAGCTGACGGTTGACGTCGACCAGCACGTCGATGGTGCGGCCGCTGCTGCGATGCGTGCCGCGGCTAGATACCTGGCGAGCCGCGGCGTCAGCGGCTCGGTCCTGCAGGAACGGCTGCAGCTCGCTGCAGCTGCCACGCCTCGTAGCTGAACGGGAAGTGCTCGGCCGCACGGCTCGAGGAAGAAGTCGAACGGGTTGTAGACGGCCATCTCGGCCACCAGGTCGACTTCGACGCGGAACTCGCTCACCGGCTCGGGGAACGTCAGCCGCGCGACGTAGTTGCTCTGCGGATCCTGCTGCCAGTTGATGAAATGATCGGGCGGCGTGATGCGCTGCGAGTACGGACAGGATCGGCGTGCGGCAATGCGGCGCCGGCCGCAGCCGAACGAGCTGCGGCGACAGCGCGACCGGCCGGTCGTAGCGGTAGCGCGTGACGTGATTGAGCGCGACGTGAATGGCCAAGGGCCCTCGCTGATGCCGACGCAGGAAAAGACGGATTATGCCATCGACGTTTCCTTCTTCTGGGTGGCTTGACCAATTATGAAGGTCTTCCACTGCGACCACTGCGGGCAGCTGGTGTTTTTCGAGAACACGGGTTGTCTCAGCTGCGGCCACCGGCTGGCGTATCTGCCGGACCTCGCAGCGTCGGTCCCTCGAGGCGGACGGCCAGGCCTGGCGCTCGCCACTTGCCGCCGCCCGCGGCCGCACATACCGCCTGTGCCGGAACTACGCGGAGTCGGCGATCTGCAACTGGGCGGTCCCCGCTGACGAACCGGATCACGTTCTGTCGCGTCCTGCCGGCTGACGCGCGTCATTCCCTCGCTCGACAAGCCGGCGCACAAGGAGTGCGTGGTACAGGCTCGAAGTCGCCAAGCGCCGGCTGGTCTACACCCTGTTGAACCTGGGGCTGCCCGTTCGCAGCAAGGACGAAGATCCCGGGCAGGGCCTCGCGTTCGAGTTTCTCGCCGACTCCGACAACCCCGCCGGAACGCCGGTGCTGACCGGCCACGCCAACGGCGTCATCAGCATCAACATCGCCGAAGCCGACGACGCGGAGCGCGAGCGGCGGCGGAACCAGCTGCACGAGCCGTATCGCACGCTGCTCGGGCACATGCGGCACGAGAGCGGGCACTACTACTGGGATCGCCTCATCGCGCACTCAGTCGCGGCTCGACGCGTTCCGCGCGCTGTTCGGCGACGAGCGGCAGGACTACGGCGAGGCGCTCAAGTCCCACTACGAGCAGGGGCCGCCCGCGGACTGGCAGGAGCGATTCGTGAGCCTCGTACGCAGCGCGCACCCGTGGGAGGACTGGGCGGAGACCTGGGCGCACTACCTGCACATGGTCGACACGCTGGAGACGGCCGCCGCATGCGGCCTGTCGCTGCGGCCGCGCCGCGACGACGAGCCAGCGCTCTCGCGGGTGCGCGGACTCGGCGGCCGCACCGACGGCGCGTTCGATCGGATGATCGCAAGCTGGTTTCCCGTGACCTACGTGCTGAACAACCTCAATCGCGGGCTGGGACTCTCCGACGCCTACCCGTTCGTGCTGTCTCCGCCGGCGATCGAAAAGCTGCGGTTCGTGCACGAGACGGTGGGGCAGAAGTAGGTCGCCTAGACGCCTGTGTGCGCCGCCACCCAGTGGCCGGGCGCCACTTCCTCGAGCGTGGCGCCCTTGTCGATCGCGTCCTCGTCAAACCTGATCCGCTCCACCCGGAGGGCGCGGTTCAGCGTCGGCACCGCCGACAGCAGCGCCTGCGTGTAGAGGTGGCGCGGGCCCGCGAACACCGCGGCCGTGGGCCCCATCTCGACGATCCGCCCCCGGTACATCACGGCCACTCGGTCGCAGACCTGTTCGACCAGCCGCAGGTCGTGGGCGATGAGCAGGTAGGTCAGCGACAGCCGTTCCTGCAGGTCGAGCAGCAGATTCATCACCTGCGCCTGCACAGACACGTCGAGCGACGAGACCGGCTCGTCGGCCACGATGAAGGACGGGTTGAGCGCCAGTGCCCGCGCGAGGGCCAGTCGCTGACGCTGGCCGCCGCTGAATTCGCGCGGCAGACGATGGGCCGTGGACGGATCCAGGCCGACCATCTCGAACAACTCGATCACCCGCTGTCGGCGTTCCGCCGTCGAGCCGATGCCGTGGATCGCCAGCGGTTCCTCGACACTCGTGCCGACGGCGATTCGTGGATCGAGCGACGAGTACGGATCCTGAAACACGATCTGCATCTGCCGCCGCGCGGCGCGTAACCGGTCCGGCGGCAACGAGAGGACGTCCTGGCCGGCAAAGCGCACCTGTCCCGACGTCGGCTCGACCAGCCGCAGCACGCATCGTCCTGTCGTCGTCTTGCCGCTGCCGGATTCGCCGACGAGGCCGAATGTCTCGCCCGCGCGAATCTCAAATGAGACGTCGTCAACCGCGGTGACCGTGGCCGGCGACGTGAGCCAGCGGCGCGATCGCACGAAGCGCTTCGTCAGGTGCTGGACCTCGACGAGTGGCGTCACTCGCGGGCCCCGTCATGCAGGAGGCAGCGGGACGTGCGCGTCGGCCCGAGGACCACCAGCCGTGGCGCTGTGGTCCGGCATGTCGCGAGTCGGTCGACACAACGGGGCTCGAACGCGCAGCCTGCCGGGAGCTGCCCCGGCGACGGAACAGTCCCGGGGATGCCTGCCAGACGGCGTCCCACGCCGGCTCGCGGGATCGACGCGAGCAGGCCTCGCGTGTACGGGTGCGCCGGCGCGGCGAACACATCAGCGACCGGCCCTTCCTCGACGACACGTCCGGCGTAGATGACGGAGACCCTGTCGGCGATGTCGGCGACGACGCCGAGATCGTGGGTGATCAGCAGCAGCGACAGGCCGAGGCGGGTGCGGACATCCTGCAACAGGTCGAGCAACTCCGCCTGCAGCGTGACGTCGAGGGCTGTCGTCGGCTCGTCGGCGATCAGCAGCGCGGGGCGGCACGCCAGCGCCATGGCCACCACGACGCGTTGACGCTGGCCTCCTGACAGTTGATGCGGGTAGTCGTCAAGGCGGCGAGCCGCATCGGGAATGCGAACCGCCTCGAGCCAGTTGATCGCCGCACGGCGACTGCCGGCACGCGTCGCCCGCCCGTGCACGACAAGCACTTCTGCAATCTGGTCGCCGACAGTGAGCACCGGGTTGAGCGCAGTCGCAGGCTCCTGCACGATGAGGGCGATTCCGGCGCCGCGGATTGCCGCCATTTCGGCCTCTGACGCCGCCAGGAGATCGCGGCCGCCAAACCGGACCGCACCGCCGAGCACCGATGCCGTGGCCGGCAGCAGCCCCATCACCGTCAGCGCGGTGAGCGACTTGCCGCTGCCGGATTCGCCGACCAGCGCGACCACCTCGCCGGCACCGACAGTCAGGCCGACGTCATGAAGGGCGACGATGGTCTCGCTCTCGACGCCGAAGCCGACCGACAGGTTGGCGACTTCGAGCACCGGGTCAGTGGGCAACGGCCTCGTACTCGCCAAACACGCGGCGCATCGCGTCGGCAAGCTCGCCAACGGTGGCCTTCGCCTCAACGGCGTGAAGAATCGGCGGCACCAGGTTGTCGCCGCCGCGCGCCGCGGCTTCGACGGCGGCAATCGCCGCCTGCCATTCGCTCACACTGCGGCCGGATCTGACAGCCTGCAGACGCGCGATCTGCCGTTGCTCCACGGCGGGATCCACGCGGAAGACCTCGATGCGTGGCGACTCGTCGGCTTCGACGAACCGGTTGACACCGACGACCACGGTGTCGCCGGCATCGATCGCCTGTTGCGCGCGGTACGCGGCATCCTGGATCTCACGCTGGATGACGCCGGCCTCGATTGCGGCGAGCGTTCCTCCGAGGCTGTCGATGCGGTCCAGGATCTGACGCGCGTCAGCCTCGAGGCTGTCGGTCAACCGCTCGATCGTGTACGACCCGGCGACCGGGTCCACGGTGTTCGCCACGCCGGTCTCGGCCGCGATGACCTGCTGCGTTCGAAGGGCGATGCGGGCAGCCTCCTCGGTCGGCAGCGACAGCGCTTCGTCGCGGCCGTTGCAGTGCAGGGACTGCGTGCCGCCGAGCACCGCGGCAAGCGCCTGGATGGCGACGCGCACGATGTTGTTGTCCGGCTGCCGGGCCGTCAGCGTGCTTCCGGCAGTCTGCGTGTGAAACCGCAGTTGCTGGGCGCGCGGGCTGGTGGCGCCGAAGCGGTCGCGCATCAGGTGCGCCCAGAGACGGCGCGCCGCCCTGAACTTGGCGATTTCCTCGAGAAAGTCGTTGTGACAGTTGAAGAAAAACGAGATGCGCTGCCCGACGCCGTTGACGTCGAGGCCCGCGTCCACCGCCGCCTGCACGTAAGCGACGGCATTGCCCAGCGTGAAAGCGATTTCCTGCGCCGCGGTGCATCCCGCTTCGCGGATGTGGTAGCCGCTGATCGAGATCGTGTTCCAGTTCGGCATCTCACGCTCGCAGAACGCGAAGATGTCCGTGACGATGCGGAGCGAGGGGCGCGGAGGGTAGATATAGGTGCCGCGCGCGATGTACTCCTTCAGGATGTCGTTCTGAACCGTGCCGCCAAGAGCGGACAACGCGACACCCTGGCGCCGCGCGACCGCCGCATACAGCGCGAGCAGCATGATGGCCGTCGAGTTGATCGTCATCGACGTCGTGACGCGATCGAGCGGCACGCCGTCGAGCAGTTCGGCCATGTCTTCGATCGAGTCGATCGCCACGCCGACGCGGCCGACCTCGCCCTGCGCCAGCGTATGGTCGGAGTCGTATCCCATCTGTGTCGGCAGATCGAAGGCCACGCTCAGGCCGCTGACGCCCTGCGCCAGCAGGTAGCGGTAGCGCGCATTCGACTCCGCGGCCGTCCCGAACCCGGCGTACTGCCGCATCGTCCAGGGACGTCCGCGGTACATCGTCGGCTGGATGCCGCGCGTGAAGGGGAAGGCGCCGGGCTCGCCGAGGGCGGTGGCCGGCGACCAGGTGTCGGCCTCCGGCGGGCGATCGAAGGGCGGGCCGGATGCGACGGGTTCCGGAGCGCGGGGCGCCATCCGCGCATTCTAGCGTGGCGGTCGCCCCGCAGCGGGTGAACCCCGCCGGTTGGAGACCCCAGCCGCGACGGCCACAATAGAGAGGGGTCGTTTCGTTGACAAGCCTATAGCGTGAACGTAAGATGGCCGCATCCTTCACGACATCCAGCCAGGTGCATCACATGGCGCTCATCTCGACCGCGTCCCCGCCAGGGAGACGTCTGGTCAGGTGGGGACAGAGCCCCCGGAATCCCGGCCGGCGGCGGTGAGGAGGGGGAACAGGATGGACGACGTCAACCGGTTCGCTCGGGAGCTTGCCGATGCCATTGCGGCAGCGGCGGCTTCTCACCCGAAAGTGGAAGCGTGCCGTGAGCGCGCGCGCGCGGCCGGATACGAGATGCGGGTAACGCTCGAAGCAGTCGTGGGGTTTGCCAGTCGGGACAAGGCGGCCGCTGCCACCGGCAAGGCCGCCGCGCCGGCGCGCACCACCCCAGCGCAGATCTTCGAGGTCACCTCAAACGATCGGCGGTTTCTCCGGTCCCTCCGCATCGCCGCGGACGAGACGCCCGAGGAAGTGGACAACTGACGGCGACCGAGATCAGAGCTGAAAATTTCACAAGGGCCGGGGGACACGTCCTCCGGCCCTTTTCATTTCTGGACGCCGAGCATCAGGGTTCGGGCCGTCACTTCCCGAAGCTCCAGTCCGGCCGCCTTTCCGAGCTGCCGCATCAATGGCGGGATCTCCACCCGCCAGCGCCACTCGTCTGCCCGCCCGCCCGCGGCAATCACGCGACGCTCCCAGTCCGGCCACCAGGGCGTCACGCCACGCGCGATCGGCTCGACGATGACCACGCGGTGACCGGCCTCGGCGGCGGCCAGCATGCGGTCGCCGATGGCGGCCCGATCGGCAGGCGTCAGCTCGTTGACGAGGTACGCCAGGAGAATGTCGGCCGGTTTCGTTGGCAGGCGGACGCGATCGAGCGGCACGCGACGCGCGCCGCCATCGACGCGAAGCGTGCGATAGGTCCAGCCTGCCTCGGCGACGGCCCAGGCGTTGATGTCGTAGCCCTCGACCCTGCTCCCGGATCGCAGCGCCCACGCTGAGCCCGCCGTGCCGGTGCCACAACCGAGATCGACCAACAGCCTCGCGCGGCCGGTTGTCTCCGACGCGAGCTCGGGGACCGACTGCACAAGCTGATCGACGGCGAGAAAGTGCAGCGGCCCGTAATACAGGGCAAACGCCGCACGTTTTCCCGCGGTCGCGATGGCCTCGCCTGCCGTCAGCTTCTCTCGGCGCTCGACGTAGCAGGACGACAGCGCCCGCAGCGCGCGAGCGACCTCGCGGCGCGTCAGGTCCGGGAGATAGCGCGCTTCGGCGGCGGCCTCAAAAGACGGGGGAAGCATGATCTGATCGTCGATGCGTGTAGTGGTGCTGAAGTGCAGAGGTGCTGGGGTGCCAGAGTGCGTGCTGACGTGCCGTGGTGCTGGAGTCCGCAGCCCGTAGCCCGTAGCCCGGAGCCCCCGCTCCTTTCACTCCGGCGTGACGATGAACTGTTCGAGCTTGCCGTCGGGCAGCGTGTAGGTGGAAATCGCGACAGTCGCCGACGGAAACACTGCCTTGAAGCTGCGGAACGTCATCCCGCCCCGCAGCTGCGTGGCGTCCTGGCTGATCGTTTTCAGCTGACCGAGCGGGCCGAGGGTCGAGGCGAAATCGCGCAGGGCGACAGCGCTGAAATAGAAACTCGCGTTCTCGCTGAGTTGCGTCCGATCGATCCGGCCATGCTGAAGACCGGTGAGGATCGCCCGCGCCTGCGCGATCGGTCCCGACGCCTGCTCGGGGGCCAGCAGCAGCTCCGCGATAGCGCGCCCCGCGCGGCCAGACGCGTCGGTGGCATCGAGGTTGGTCAGCACGACGATCGCGAGGCGGTCATCCGGATACACGAGGTTCAGCGCCGTGAATCCTGACACTTCACCCGAGTGGGAGATGCGGCGCCGCCCGGATCCTTCGCGCGAGACCGACACGCCGAGCCCGTAGTTGGTGCCGGCGCCGTTGGCGAGCAGTTCCTCGGTCTCGAGCGCGCGGTACGACGACGGCTTCAGCACTGACTGTTCGATCAGGGAGATGTCCCACTTGGCGAGATCGGACGCCGTCATCGCGAGCTCGCCGGCGGCAAAAATCCAGCCGCGGCCCTCTTTCGGCGCCGGGCGGGGCGGCGCGGTGGCGAATCGCGTGTAGCGCGCGGCATCGGCCGGGCCCAGGCCCTCCTCGTCGATGTTCTGGATGCTGGCCATGCCCAACCGGCTGAAGACCCGCTGCTGCAGGAGCTCGAACAGCGGCATGCCGGCGACCTTCTGGACGATGAGCCCGACGATGACGAAGTTGGTGTTGCTGTATTGCCAGGCGGTGCCAGGCTCGAAGTCGAGAGGAATCTTCGCCCAGCGCTCGACGATCTGTTCAGGCGTGATCGGCTTGAGCATGCCGGGCATCACGTAGTCCTGGGGCCAGTAGTCCTGATAGCCCGACGTCATCGACAGCAGCTGACGGAGTGTGACGTCAGAGGCGCGCGTCAGGTCCGGCATGAACTTGCCGACCTTGTCGTCGAGCGAGAGCTTGCCTTCTTCGACGAGCATCAGCACCGCTGCGGCGGCGAACTGCTTGCTGATCGAGCCGATGCTGTAACGCATCGCGGGCGTGGCGGCCGTCTTGTGCTCGATGTTCGAGAGGCCGTACGCGTGTGCGTAAGCCAGCGCCCCGTCTTTGACGATCGCAACCGATGCACTCGGCGCACCGCTTTTCGCGAGCGCCGCCGTCACCGCGGCGTCAATCTTCGAGACGAGTTCTGGGGGCAGGGTCTGCTGCGCGCCCGCCGGTGCGGCAACGAGGAACAGACAGAAGGCAATGAAGGCACGCATGGGGGCAGATGCTAGCAGAATGCACTTGCAGTTGAACGCACTTTGCAGGTGCAGAAGTGCCGGGGTGCTGAGGTGCGGAAGTGCGGTGCTGACGTGCCGTGGTGCCGAGGTGCGGAAGTGCGGGTGCTGAAGGGCCGGAGTGCGCTGTCCGCGCTACACACGCCGGCACCTGCGCGCGCACCTCGGCACCTCAGCACTTTGGCACGTCAGCACCGCACTGCCGCCCCGCGGCACTGCAGCACCCCAGCACCTATTTTCTGGCCGCCTGCGCGGCCACCTTTTCAGCCGCCCGTTTCGCGGCGTCGGGGTCGCCCAGGTAGTAGCTCTTGATCGGTTTCAGCTGATCGTCGAGCTCGTAGACCAGGGGGATCCCGGTGGGGATGTTCAACTCCGCGATGTCGTCGTCTGAAATCTGATCGAGGTACTTCACCAGCGCGCGCAGGCTGTTGCCGTGCGCGGCGATGAGGACGCGCTTTCCGGCGCGGACTGCCGGCGCGATCTCGTCGTGCCAGAGCGGGAGGAAGCGGTCGACGGTGTCCTTGAGGCACTCGGTGGCCGGCAGGTCCTTCGGATCGAGCCCCGCGTAGCGCGGATCGTGCGACGGGTGGCGTGGGTCGTCCAGCGTCAGCGGCGGCGGCGGGATGTCGTAGCTGCGGCGCCAGATCTTGATCTGCGCTTCGCCGTGCTTCGCCGCGGTCTCCGCCTTGTTCAGGCCCTGCAGCGCTCCGTAGTGACGTTCATTCAGCCGCCACGTCTTGATCACCGGAATCCAGAGCTGCCCGACGCCGTCGAGCGCGAAGAACAGCGTCCGGATCGCGCGCGTGAGCAGCGACGTGTACGCCACGTCGAAGAGGTAGCCGCCCTCCTTGAGGAGATCGCCGGCCGCCCTGGCTTCCTGCCGTCCCGCATCCGACAGGTCCACATCGGTCCAGCCGGTGAAGCGGTTTTCCTTGTTCCAGGTGCTCTCGCCGTGGCGGAGCAAAACGAGTTTGAACATCGGTGTCTCTCTGTGAACCTATCTCTTAATCGCCGCCTTGCCGGCGTACCTGCCCTTGCTGCCCAGTTCTTCCTCGATCCGGAGCAGCTGGTTGTATTTCGCCACTCTGTCGGTGCGGCTCGCCGAGCCCGTCTTGATCTGACCGGCGCTGGTGCCGACGGCGAGGTCCGCGATCGTCGTGTCTTCGGTTTCGCCGGACCGGTGCGAGATGATCACGCCGTAGCCGGCCTTCTGGGCCATGAGCACGGCGTCCAGCGTCTCGGTGACGGTGCCGATCTGATTCAGCTTGATGAGGATCGCGTTGCCGACACCCTCGTCGATGCCCTTCTTCAGGATTTCCGGGTTGGTCACGAACAGGTCGTCGCCGACGACCTGGGTCTTCGCGCCGATTGCCGTGGTCAGCTTCTTCCACCCAGGCCAGTCGTTCTCGGCGGTGCCGTCCTCGATCGACACGATCGGGTAGTGGCTCACCCAGTCGCGGTACATCTCCACCATCTGATCCGGTGTCCGAGTCGCCTCGCCGGACTTCTTGAACACGTACTGCCCGTCCTTCCACAGCTCGCTCGACGCGACGTCGAGGGCGATGAAGACGTCGCTGCCGGCCTTGTAGCCGGCCTTGGCGATGGCTTCCATCACGACGTCGAGCGCGTCACGGTTGGCCTTGAGGCTCGGCGCGAAGCCGCCTTCGTCGCCGACGCCGGTGGACAGGCCCTGCGCCTTGAGGATGCCGCGGAGCGCGTGGAAGATCTCCGCGCCACAGCGTAACGCCTCGCCGAATGACGACGCGCCGGCGGGCATGACCATGAATTCCTGCACGTCTACGCTGCTGTCGGCGTGTGCGCCGCCGTTGAGAATGTTCATCATCGGCACGGGCAGCGTGTAGGTGGACGTCGAGGCCCACGCCGGGTCGAGCGACGCCAGGTAGGCGTAGAGCGGCTTGCCGGCCGCTGTGGCGCCCGCGCGCGCCGCCGCCATCGAGACGCCGAGAATGGCGTTCGCGCCGAGGCGGCCCTTGGTCGGCGTCCCGTCCAGCGCGTTCATCGCGTCGTCGAGCGACCGCTGCGTGAACGTCTTGCCGGTGACCGCCGAGGCGAGCTCGGTGTTGACGTGCGCCACCGCCTTGCGCACGCCCTTGCCGCCGTAGCGGCTCTTGTCGCCGTCGCGCAGCTCGAGGGCCTCGCGTTCGCCGGTCGATGCCCCCGAGGGTACCATCGCGCGGCCCGCCGCGCCGCCGTCGAGCGTGACTTCTACTTCCACCGTGGGGTTGCCGCGCGAGTCGAGGATCTCGCGGCCGTGCACTTTCGCGATCTTCACTGAACGCCTCCGAGCTGCTGGAATTGAGATTGGAAATGGGGTCGATTGGGCCGGCGCGTCCCGGCGCGAACAGGACAGAGAATCGCTAGACCGCCAGCCCCTTGCCGTCGGCGGTGGCTTCCGCGGACAGCGCCGGCTCCGTCACCGGCCCGATGAGCGGCTCGTCGTCCACGGTCACGACGACCACGCCGTCGTCGCTGACGGTGTGGCGTCGGCGATCTTCTTCCGGGTTGTAGCCGATGACTGCGCCACGCGGGATGAGCGCGTCGCGGTCGATGATGGCGTTGCGGATGCGCGAGTGTCGTCCGACCCGTACGCCGGGCATCAGGATCGATCGGTCGATCGTGCAGTAGCTGTGCACGCGGACGTTGGGGCACAGGACGCTGCCGGTGATCTTGCTGCCCGAGATGATGCAGCCCGCCGAGATGATCGAGTCCAGCGCCATGCCGCACCGGTCGTCGTCTGCGAACACGAACTTGGCCGGCGGCGCCTGCGGCATGTAGGTGCGCAGCGGCCACTCCGGATCGTAGAGGTTGAACTCCGGGTTCACGTGGCACAGATCCATGCTGGCTTCGTAGTACGCGTCGAGCGTGCCGATGTCGCGCCAGTACTTCGATGCTTTCTTGTTCTCGTCGTAGAAGCGGTACGAGAACACGGGCTGCGTCGGAAACATGGCCGGGATGATGTTCTTGCCGAAGTCGTGGTGCGTGTCGCGCTTGGCGTCGGCCTCGAGCGCGTCCACCAGCGCCTCGGTTTCGAAGATGTAGACACCCATCGAGGCCAGGCAGACGTCTGTCGACCCGGGCACGGCGGTTGGCTGCGCCGGCTTCTCGTTGAAGGCCACCACGCGGTCCTCGGTGTCGACAGTGAGGATGCCGAAGCGGTGCGCGTCCGCGATGCCGACTTCAAGCGTCGCCAGCGTGGCGGCGGCGCCGCGGTCCTTGTGGAACTGCAGCATCCGCGCGTAGTCCATCTTGTAGACGTGATCGCCCGACAGGATGATGACGTGCCGCGGGTTCTCGCGCTGGATGGAGTAGAGGTTCTGGTAGACGGCGTCGGCGGTGCCCAGGTACCAGTTGTCGCTGACGCGCTTCTGCGGCGGGAGGATCTCGATGAACTCGCCGAGCTCCTCGGAGACCACGCTCCAGCCCTGCCGGATGTGCCGGTTCAGAGACAGCGACTTGTATTGGGACGCGATGAAAATCTTGCGGAGGCCCGAATTGATGCAGTTGCTGAGCGGGAAGTCGATGATGCGGTAAGGGCCGCCGAAATAGACTGCCGGTTTGGCCCGGTCCTTCGTCAGGGGATAGAGCCGCTCGCCGACACCGCCGGCCAGCACGATGACAAGGGTGTCTTCCAGCATCCCGGCCCAGGTTTCAGCCCGTCAGAGGCCCGACGGGGAGCCCGGATCATAGCACGGCGCCGGGGTCCGTTAGCCCTTTCCGCCGTTTGACTTGGCGACCAGCCGGGACCTATGATCGACCATCCCGGCCCATCGCCTGGGCCCGTTGATACGTGGGGCGAATGCGCACATTTTCATCGAGCCGAATCCTCGTCGTCGCGACACTGCTGGCACTCGTAGCTGGTCGGTCACGGGCGCAGGACAAAAAAGAAAAGACAGACCCGGCGCAGCAGGAAGAGATTCGCAGCCTGGTCACCGCCGTTGACGATCAGATGACGGGCAAGGTGGTGGCCTCGACGCTGACGCTCAAGTGGGCCCAGCAGCACTTCGTCAAGGCCCAGGGCGAGAAGACGTACGTGCCGTTCATCGTCAGCGTCGACGCGGGCAATACCTCGGCGTTGCCGGTGGGCGTCTACCTGCGCGTGGCAAAGCGCGGCGATACCGGGACCGCGCCGGCCGCGGCGGCGCCGGCGCCGAAGAAGAAGGGCGCGGCCGACACCGAGAGCCATCGCTTCATCTTCGAGGACATGTATTTCATCGACCTGCCGGCAGCGCCGGCCGGTCAGCCCGCGGTGGTCCGGCGCGCGTTTGCCGTCGAACCCGGGGAGTACGACGTCTACATCGCCGTGAAGGTGAAGGACAAGGCCGCGGCCGCGGCCGCCGCCGCCGCCGCTGCCGGCGCAACCGCAGGCGCGACGCCGCCGGCGACGCCTCCGCCCGCCGCGCCGGCCACGCCGTCCGGGGATGTGCGGATTGGCGTGCTCAAGCAGGAGCTGACAGTGCCGTCGATGGGCGGCGATCTGACGACGAGCAGCATCATCGTGGCCGACAAGGTGGATGTGCTGGCCGCGCCCATCGCGCCCGACCGCCAGGCCGACAACCCGTACACCTTCGGCCAGATGAAGCTGACGCCGTCGCTCGCGCCGAAGTTCACGACCAAGGACGACCTCAACGTGATCTTCTGGATCTACAACGCGTCGCCCGATCCGGCCACAAAGAAGCCGAACGTGACGGTGGACTTCAACTTCAACCGGAAGACCGACAGCGGCGAGGTGTACTTTAACAAGACCGATCCGCAGGAGATGAACGCCGCGACGCTGCCGCCGCAGTTCGACCTCGCCGCCGGGCACCAGCTGCCGGGCAGCCTGCAGGTGCCGCTGGCGAGTTTCCCGGAAGGTGAATATCACCTGCAGATCAAGGTGACCGACAAGGTATCGGGCAAGACGCTGTCGCGCGACGTCACGTTCGGCGTTGCGAAGCCGACAGCGGCGCAGTAGCACGACCAGTGGCCGCCGGTCGAGGAACCGGCACGCCATCTCCCAGCGGGTGCGCGCTATGAACACTTTCTCCGGTCTCGTCGTGACGGCGGCGGTGATGGGCGTCCTGGGCGGGAGCACGCCCGCAGGGGCGGCCACCGGAACTCCTCGACCGGCGTCGCCCGCGCCCACGACGGTTGCCGCCGATCGCGAGGCGATTCCTCCCGGTTCCATCGTCACCTTCGCCCGGGATCGCGAGGGGCGTCCGCTGGCAGATGCCGTGGTCACCGCTGTCGGCCGCCGCGTGGTCGTCGGCGTGACCGACAGCAACGGCAAGTGCGTGTTCAGCGCGCTGCCCGCTGGCGACTATCTGGTTCGCGTTCACCGGCCGGGCTTCGTGTCGACCAGCAGCCTTCTGGTGCTCGGTGGTCCCAACGCCGGCACGTCATGGTCGTTCGTGATGAACGCGCAGCCCGCGGCGTACCTCGAGCCTGCCAGCGATCCGGCCCGCGCGGTGTATGCCGCCGGGATCGTCGGCGACGAACCCACGCTGCGTCCGGTCGGGACTGCGGTCCAGGACGGCAATGAAGATCAGGGCGAAGTGGCCTGGCGGATCCGGCACCTGCGACGCAGCGTGCTGAAGGACACGACCGGCGAGGCGGACGGCGTCACCGGAGACGACGACTTCGATCCGGCGGCCGCCGAGAGCTTTGCGCGTCGCGCGAGCGACGCCGCTGCCAGCTTCGCGGCGGGTCTGCTGAGCGACGTGCCGATCGTCGGGCAGGTCAACCTGCTGACGTCGGGCGCGTTCGACAGCCCGCAGCAGCTGGTCTCTGCCGGCACGCTCGCGCGGGGCGTCGCGCTGGTCTCGATCGGATCGTCTGCGGGAAAGCACGGCGACTGGTCGGCGCAGGGCGCCATGACGCAGGGCGATGTAGCCGCCTGGATGGTATCTGGCGCGTATGTCACTCGCGCGCCGGCCCGTCATTCGTATAGCACCGGCATGTCGTACACGCTCCAGCGCTACGACGGATCGAACCCGGCCGCGCTGGCGGCGATGGCCGATGGCAACCGCTACGCGGCTGTGTTGTACGGGTTCGACACCTGGACCGTGAGCCGCAAGGTCTCGCTCGTCTACGGCGGGCGCTACTCGAAGTACGGCTACCTCGAAGATTCGCTCTTCAGCCCCCGCGCGGAGCTGACGCTCTCACCGGTGTCTTCTGTTCGCATCAGCCTCGGTGCGGCGCGAACGGCACTTGCGCCCGGGGCGGAAGAGTTCGTGCCGTCGATGGTGGCAGGCACCTGGCTGCCGCCGGAGCGGACCTTTGCGCCGATCACGGGGACCAGTTTCGTCCCGGAGCGGAGCAACAACTTCGACGTCTCTGCCGAGCACGATCTGACGCCAACGACAGTGGTGGCGGCGCGCGGGTATTACCAGCAGACCGAGGATCAGCTCGTGACGGTGTTCGGCCTCGGCAGCGTCGAGCGCCCGGCGGCGGATCTCGGCCACTACTACGTGGGTTCGGGCGGCGACGTCATGGCGCGCGGCTGGCAGGTCAGCATCCGTCAGGTGGTCGGCAACCGGCTGCGCGGCTCTGTCGATTATGCGGTCACCACCGCTGAATGGCAGTCGACGCCGCAAAGCGACCTCGTGTCGATGCGCCTGCCTGGTATCGTGCGGTCCGGCACCGAGCGGGTCCAGGACGTGACGGCGTCGGGCGACGCCATCGTCCCGATCACCGAAACGCACATCTACGCGCTGTACCGCGTCAGCACCGGCTACGCCGGCAACACGATCGACGCGCTCGGGCCGGCACTGGCCGCCCGCTTCGACGTCCGCGTCACGCAGTCGTTGCCGTTCATGGATTTCGCCAACGCGCATTGGGAAATGCTGGTCGGCGTTCGCAACCTGTTCCGCGATCCTTCCGACCAGGGATCGGTGTACGACGAGCTGCTCGTCACACGTCCTCCGAAGCGCATCATCGGCGGCTTGACCCTGCGGTTCTGACGAACCCGCCCGGCATCTGCTGGCCGCCTCTCAGTGCTTGTGCACTCCGTCGCCGCGCCCGGAGCGCGACCGGCGGTTCATCGCGAACTGGCCTGTGCGCCAGGCGATGTTTTTTCGCCGAATTCGGTCATCCATATGCTTGGAGCAAAGGTTCGCCCGATTGAATTCCTCGCGGCGTCCGATTTGCCACGATGGCTGCAACTTGTTGATTTAAAAGCCGTTGTCATCGAAGCCTGGCGTATGGTTCCGGGTATGCGCTTTGCTTCGATCTGATCGGTTGGGTGATCGGTAATCGTTTGAGCGTCAACGAGATGCAGTCGAGCGCTGGAACGCCGGCAACGGCATGGCGGCAGATGGCCGGGTGGGTCCGGTCGCTGGCGTCGTTGACGCTTGTCGCCACGCTGCTCGGACTCGGCCTCGCGAACATCGCGATGCGGGCGACCTGGAACTCTGTCGAGGACGGCGTCCTCTGGGTCGTTGGTCCTGACGGCGTCACGGCGGCGGAAGTCGCACCCGAGGGTCCCGGCAGGGATGCCGACGTCCGCGTTGGCGACGTCCTCCTTGCGATCGACGCGCAGCCAATCGACAGGCCCGCCGATGTCACGGCGACGCTCCACGCGAGCCGGAGCGGCGCTCGACTGAGCTACACGCTGCTCCGGCTGAGCGCGCGCGACACGCGGCAGGTCACGCTGGCGCCGCTCTCGCGGGGCAACACCGCGCTCTACTACGTCCTTGCCACCGTCGGCATTTTCACGCTCATCGTCGGCGCGGCCGTGCGCTACCGCAGGCCCGGTGACGAGGCGACGCTGCACTTCTTCTGGCTCTGTCTCGCCTTCTTCGGCGCGTTCACGTTCTCGTTCAACGGACGGCTCGATCGCCTCGACTGGGTGTTCTACTGGGCGGACGCCGTTTCGATCCTGCTGCTGCCGCCGCTGTTCCTCCACTTCACGCTGGTGTTCCCGGAACGGCCGCGTAGCTGGATCCGCAGCACGCCGGGAAGAACACTGCTGCCGCTCGTGTACCTGCCGGCGGCGGTGCTCGGCCTGGCCCGCGCGCTGGCGCTGGCGCGGGCCCCGCTCGATCCGAAGTTCTACACCGGGGTGATCGCGGCCCTCGATCGCATCGATCCGCTCTACCTGTCGATTTGCCTCGCCATCGGCCTGGTCGTGCCGGTCAGGGCGTTCCGGCACGTGCGCTCGGTGACAGCGCGTCGCCAGCTCCGCTGGATCGTGTGGGGCACCGCGCTCGGCGCCGTTCCGTTCGCCGTCGGCTACGCGATCCCGTGGGCCTTCGGCCTGACGCCGTCGCTGACGATGGAGCTGTCGGCGATTCCGTTCACGCTCGTGCCCCTGGCGTTTGCGTCCGCCATCGTCCGCTACCGGCTGATGGACGTCGAAGTCATCGTCAAGCGGGTGCTGGTCTGGGCGGCCGCGATCGGCGCGATCGCCGGGCTCTACGTGCTGCTGCTCCGCGTGGCGACCGAGGGCCTTTCCGAGACGGCGAACGGGCAGCAGTGGGTGACCGCGATTCTGGCGACGCTCGTCGTGCTGCTGGCCGCGAGCCCGGTGAAGAACGCGATTCAGGCCGCGCTCGATCGCGCGTTCTACCGCGATCGCTACGATTACAGGCGCGCCCTCGTCGGCTTCGCGCGCGACTTGAACGAGGACCTCGATCTCGATCGGCTGGCCGAGCGTCTGGTCTCCCGCGTGATGGAGACGCTCCTGGTCGATCGGATGGTGCTGTTCCTCGCCGACGAGGCGACCGGCGACTACCGGCCGCTTCGCGCCGCCGGCTTCGCCATGACGCCGCCGGAGCTTGCGCGGCGCTCCGGCCTGGGGGGACGCCTCGAGGCCGGACACGTGATTGCGCTCGACGACCCGCTGGCGGCGCGCCGCTTCACCGAGGACGAGATCGAGTTCTGGCGCGACTGGGGGCTTCTCTACTTCGTGCCCTGCGTCTCGAAGGACGGCACGATTGCGGTACTGGCGCTCGGCCGCAACGAGAACGCGGAACCGCTCAGCAGCGAGGACATGGCGCTGATCGGCACCGTGGCCGGCCAGGTCGCGACGGCGCTCGAGAACGGCAGGCTCTACCGGCAGCTGCACGTGAAAGCTGGCGAGCTCGATCGGCTGCGCGAGTTCAGCGAGAACGTCCTGCAGTCGCTGGACGACGGCCTCGTGGTGGCGGACCCCGACAGCCGGATCCTCTGGTGGAACCGGGCGATCGAAGAAGTGTTCGGCGTGGCCGCGGGCTCCGCGATCGGCCGCAAGCTCTCCGACGTGTTCGACACCACGTTCGTGGAAGCCGTGATGGCCGCCCTCCGCGAGCATCCCGACGGCACCACGCTCTACCGTGTCCCGCTCGTCTCGCATCACGGCGCCGACGACAGGCTGCTCCTGAACGTGACAGTCGTGCCGCTGCGCCAGCATCGCGACGGCGCCGTCGAGATCTCCGGCTCGGTGCTGATCTTCGAAGACATCAGCGCGCGCGTGAAGCTCGAAGAGCAGCTGCAGGTATCGGAGAAGATGGCGTCCATCGGCCTGCTGGCGGCCGGCGTCGCGCACGAGGTCAACACGCCGCTCACCGGCATCGCCAGCTTCACGCAGATGCTGCTCGAGGGCGCCAACCCCGAGGACCCGCGGACAAAGCTGCTCGAGAAGATCGAACGGCAGACGTTCAGGGCGGCCAAGATCGTCAACGGCCTGCTCAACCTGTCGCGCCAGAGCGGCCAGCCCGCGGCGGATCGATCGCCGGTCGACATCAACGCCGTCGTCAACGACGTGCTTGGCCTGCTCGAGCACCAGCTGGAGACCGGCAAGACGAAGGTGCGCCGCGAGCTGTCGCCACATCCGGCGGTGGTGGACGGCATCGAGTACAAGCTGCAGCAGGTCTTCCTGAACCTTTTCCTCAACGCGCGCGACGCGATGCCGCGTGGCGGCTGGCTCTCGGTGACGACGAAGCTGGAGGCCGACGCCGTGCTGATCGAAGTAGCGGATACGGGATCTGGCATCCCGATCGAACATCTGTCGCGAATTTACGACCCGTTCTTCACCACCAAGTCCATCGGCCAGGGTACCGGGCTCGGACTCTCTATTGCTTACGGCATCGTCAGAGAGCACGATGGAACCATGCAGGTCGACAGCCACCTCGGCCAGGGCACGCGATTTGTGATGCGGCTGCCGTCATCGCGCTCGTTCGGTCAGGCGCGAGAGAAAAGGGCATGAGCAGCACCGCCGCCATCCTCGTCATCGACGACGAGGAGATCATGCGTGAAATCCTCGAGGCGCTGCTGACGCGGGAAGGGTATTCCGTGCGTCTCGCCGCCAGCGCAGAGGAAGGCCTGAGCCTCGCCCGCTCGCTGCCGTTCGACGCCGCGATTGTCGACCTCATGCTGCCCGGCATGGACGGCATTGCCGCGCTCGAGGAGCTCAAGAAGATCGCCGACGACATGCCGGTCCTGATGATCACGGCGTTTGCGTCTGTGGAAACCGCGATCTCGGCGATGAAGCGCGGCGCGTTCGACTACATCACCAAGCCGTTCAAGAACGACGAAGTGCTGATCGTCGTGCGCAACGCGCTCGAACGCAACCGCCTGGTCCGCGAGAACCGCCTGCTCCGCCGCACCGTCCAGGAGCAGTACCAGAAGTTCGCCAACATCATCGGCCGCAACCAGAAGATGCGGCAGGTGTTCGACCTGATCATCCAGGCCGCGCCGAGCCGATCGACGATTCTGATCCAGGGCGAGAGCGGCACCGGCAAGGAACTGGTGGCGCGGGCCATTCACGCCAACTCGCCGCGGGCCGAGCGGGCGTTTGTCACGGTGAACTCCGGCAACCTGCCGCCCGATCTCCTCGAGTCCACGCTGTTTGGCCACGTGAAGGGCGCCTTCACTGGCGCGGTCTACCCGAAGAAGGGCCTGTTCGACCTGGCCGACAAGGGCAGCATCTTCTTCGACGAGATGGGCAACATCCCGCTCGAAACGCAGGCCAAGCTGCTGCGGGCGATGCAGGAACGCGAGTTCATGCGTCTGGGCGGGATGGAGACGATCAAGGTGGACGTCCGGATCATCGCGGCCACCAACGTGGACCTGCGCCGGATGGTCGAAGAGGGGCGGTTCCGCGAAGACCTCTACTACCGCCTGAACGTGATCAGCATCGAGCTGCCGCCCCTGCGCGACCGGAAGTCCGACGTCCCCTCGCTCGTCCAGCACTTCCTCCTGAAGTACGGCGAGGAGAATCTCAAGACCGGCATGGAGCTCGCGCCGGAAGCGCTCGACCTGATGATGGAATACGACTGGCCCGGCAACGTCCGCGAGCTGGAAAACGTGATCGAGCGCGCCGTCGTGCTGACGACAGGCCCGCGCATCGGCACGGATCTGATCCCGGACAACGTGCGCCGGACGCCGGCGTTCCAGATCCCCGAGGTCAACGTGCCGCCCGAGGGCATCTCGTTCAAGGAAGTCATCACCGACTTCGAGAAGCGGCTGATCGAAACCACGCTCGAAGCGGCCGGCGGCGTGCAGAAGCGCGCCGCGGAGCTGCTGCACATCAAGCCGACGACGCTGAACGAGATGATCAAGCGCTACGACATCCGGCCTCGCCGGCGTCGTCCAGCAGGCGAGGAGCCACTCGGCGACGGGAACGGCAACGGCTCGGGCGGCACGACTCCGACAGTGCCCTCCGGCGGCCGGCGCGTCTCGGCCGGCGTGGGCGACGAGTAGGCGGCTACGACCGGAGCTTGGCCAGCATCCGCTCGTACTTGCTCGATGATCACGTCCCACCGGTAGTGCTTCCGGATGTATTCCTGCCCGTTGCGGCCCATCGCGGCCCGCAGCTCTTCGTCTGACAGCAGCAATCGCAGCGCCTCGACGAACTCATCGCGATCGGCGTAGAAGAGGCCGGCGTTGCTGCGCAGGCAGTGATCGACGAGGACCTCGCTGCGCGCGTTGGCCAGGATTGGCGTGCCGACGGCGAAGGCCTCCAGCGCGAGCAGCGAGAGACTTTCGTAGGGCGAAGGGACCGACACGATGGTCGCAGCCTCGAGCGCCAGCAGCCGCTCCCGCTCCGACAGCAGCCCGGCGAACCGGATCCAGCGTTCTTCCGGCAGCTTCATCAACTTGACGCCCATCAGCACGAGCGATGCGTCACCGCCGGCCTGCACGTAGCTCGAGAAGTACTCGATCAACTCCTCGCAGCCCTTGCCGGGGTCGATGCGGCCGCCGTAGAGCGCGAACGGCCCGTAGAGGCGATGGCGCCGGCGAAACATCGCGCCCCGTCCGGCGATGTGCTCGGGCAGCGGCGCCTCGTCGTCTTTCGCGTCGGCGATGTCGGGTTCGTCGAGTGGCGTCGCCTCAGTGGCGTCTGGCTGAGCGTCCGGCCGCGCGTGCGGCAAATCCACACCACAGCCGACAGTTTCTTCGATGCCGGCCCGGATGGTGAAGTGCGTGGTCAGAAACCGGCGCTCCACTTCGGTGTTGTAGGCGATCGCCGCCGGCAGCGAGAACATCTCCTTGTAGAGATCCAGGTGAATGGCCGGTTCGTCGTGCGCTGTCGGCACGAGGATGCTCTTGCCGGGCGCGACGCGGAGACCGAGGACCGTCGGCGCGTACAGGTAGGTGAAGAAGATGAGCGCGTCGTACTGCTTGTGCTGACGAGTCAGGTACTCGTTCAGCGCCGGCGACCATGGGCCCTGCCGTCGCAGCCACTCCATCTCCTGCTCGGGCGTATGTGGATTGGAGAAAATCCAGTCCGAGTACTGGTTGAACGACGCGATGTCACGGGTCTCGCTGACGGCGAATCGGCGCACGGTGACGCCGCGCACGCGGTCCGCGCCTTCCGGATACTCGTTCTTCCACGTGATGTAGTCGCGCGCGCAGGTGGTCAGCACCTCCACGTCACATTTCGTGGCGAGTCGCTCGGCGATGAGGCGGCAGTGATACTCGGATCCGCCGAGAATTTCGGTGCCGTAGCGCTGGACGATGAACGCGAGCTTCACGAGAGCCCTTCTTGCCGCTCGACGAGCGCCTTCAGGCGTTCGACCATGCGGTCTTCGCTGAAGTCGTCGAGGCGGCGATACTGTCGCTCGATCACCCTGGCGCGCAGCGCCGGGTCGAAGGCGACCTGGCCGAGGAGTTCGGCCGCAATTTCCAGATCCTTGGGCGACCAGCTGATGCCGGCGCCGCCCAGTGTCTCGCCGACAGCGCCGGCGTCGTACGCGAACACCGGTACGCCGCTCGCCATGGCCTCGACCAGCGGCACGCAGAAACCCTCGTGCTCGCTGAGCGACAGGTAGACGCTGGCGGTCCGATAGTACGCCGCCAGTTCCCAGTCGGTCACCGGTCCCGTGAACAGGAAGCGCTCGGGAAGCATCTGCAGCCGGGCGGCCAGCGCGCGCACAGCCGCGTAGTAGCGGGGGATGCCCTCGGTCCTGCCGACGAAGATGAACCGGTAGTTGGCGTCGATCAATCGCTTGTAGACCTCCGCCAGCCGGATGATGTCATCAACCCGCTTGTTCGGGACGATGCGGCCGACGAAGAGGAAGTTGGTGAGGCCGTCGTCGAGAATGCGTTCGAGGGCCGGGTGTGGCGGCGCGTCGGTCAGGCGGCGAACGTCCACGGCGATGGGCATCACGCCGGTGCGGGTGAAGCCAAGCGCCTCGAGCTCGCGGCGGTTGTAATCCGAGTCGCCCAGCGCGACATCGGTGTGGCCGACCAGGGTGGCGAGATCGCGCCGGCCGAGCGCGGCGATGCGGAACACTTCAGGCTGGTAGTCCGCAAAGAAATGCGCCGGCGTGATGTTGTGGTACTGAAGCACCCGGCCGTGCGGCAGCGCCGCGAACGCGGCGGTCATCGGCGAGGGCAGGGCGTAGTGGAAGATCGTCAGATCTCCGGCGCGCGACTCGTCGGCGGCAAACGGCCGGACTTCGTCGCGCATGTCTTCGTCGATCGTGAGTGCGTAGACGTGCGACTCGTGGCCCATCCGCCGCAGCAGATCGCGGACCTTGCGCGCTGAATCGCCGATCGCATCGCCGCGGTGCGCGGCAGGCACCCACTGGTTGATGAGCATGGCAGTCGGACAGGCGCTGTCAGGCGTCCTGATCCGGCACCTCCAGCGGGCAGTCCCTTGTAGATGCCGGGGCGGTACTTGCGCAGCTCTTCGAGGCGTTCGTACGCCGCAAGCTGGGACCAGAAATCGAAGGTCACCGCCGGCGCCGGCGCGCGCGGCGTCCTGGCGATCTCGTCGACGAACCCCAGCAGCGTGCGCCCGAAATCACGAGTTTCGAGCCGGGCCAGCGCAGCATCCTGGGAAAGGAGGATCCGCTCGTAGAGCTGCCGGTCGGACAGGATGGCGTCCAGCACAGCGGCGACGTGCCGCGGGTCGCGGTTCTCGTAGAGGACGCCGCCGCCATCGAGTGTGGCAGGCACGGCGGTGGCGGCATACGCGAGGACCGGAAGGCGCATATGGAACGCCTCCATCAGCGGCACGCAGAATCCCTCGTGCTCGCTGGCGCAGAGGAACAGGTCCGCGACCTCGTAGTAGGCCGACAGCTCTTCGTCGCTGACATGGCCCGCAAGGTGGACGTGCCTGGTGCCGAGTGACGCCGCCACCTGCTGGACCATCGCCAGGTACTTCTCGAAGCCACCGTAGGAGCCGACGAGGAGCAGGCGCGACCGCGGGTTGAAGTGCGACTGATAGGCGTGGAAGATGCGGACGAGATCTTCGATCCGTTTGTTGGGAATGACCCGGCCCACAAACAGGATGTTGGTCCACTCGTCGTCAAACGCCGCCGTGACGTGTCGATCGCGCGCGCCCTGGAGGTGGGTGAAATCCGGCACCACCGGCAGGACGGCCGTCCGCGGGAACCCGAGCGCCGCGAGCTCCTGCCGATTGAACTCCGAATCGCCCAGCGCCAGATCGCAGCGATCCACATACGCGCCGAGCTCGCGCCGTCCCTTCCAGCACAACTCGACCAGCTGCTGGTGGACGCCGACGAAGTAACCCGGCGGCGTGATGTTGTGGTAGATGAGCGCCATCCGATCGGGCAGTGCATAGGCGACGCGGGAAGCGCGCGAGCCGATCGAGAAATGATGGAGGAGGAGATTGTCGGGATGGCTCGCGTCCACCAGGTCGCGATAGTCGTAGGTGAGCGACTCCAGGCGCGGGTCCGCCGTCTCCACGAAGATCTCGGAATCGTAGCCGGCCGCGCGCAGCACCCGGTGGATGCCGAGGACCTCGTGGCCGATGGCGTCGCCGTAGCCCAGCGTGGCCAGGACCTGGTGGACGGCGCGGACTGTCATGCGCGGACAGGCCCTGCCGGCACTCCGGACAGCACGTCGTCGGCCGGCGGCAGCGTGCGCGAGCGCCGCGCAAAGAAGCCCGGCAGGGGAGCAGGCTGACGGCGCCGTTCCGGCGCGTCGCTCGAGAGCTGCTCGAACATGTCGAGATACTTCTTCTCGATCACCGGCCAGGCATAGTGGCTCTGAAAGTAGCCGCGCCCGTTGCTGCCGAGCGCGTCGCTCAGGGACGGGCTGGTGGTGATGGCGTACAACGTCGCGGCGAACTCCCGGTAGCTCTCGTAGAACAGACCGCCGTTGCTGCGCAGGCACTGCCCCTTCAGCACGTCGCACCGGCCGTTGGCCAGCACCGGCTTGCCGAGCGCCCACGCCTCGAGCGCCACCATCGACAGGCTCTCGTAGTACGACGGCATGATGAGGACGTCGGCGGCCGTCATCGCGTCGAACTTGTCGCGGTCGGACACGAAGCCAAGGTGCACGATCCGCGGGTCGTCCGGGAGCGGCAGGATCGACTTTCCGATCAGCACCAGCTTCAGCTGGCCCGGCATCGTCCGCTCGAACCGCCCGAAGAAGTCGAACAGCTCGTGGCAGCCCTTGTTTTCGTCGATGCGCCCGACGTAGATGGCAAACGGGCCGGTGATCCCGAACTGCTGCCTGAACCGATCGGGCTCGGTCCGCGCCGGCACGTCCGAGCCCACGCCGACGACGACGCCGGGCAGCGGCTCGCCGGCGACGTGCTCGATCATGGCGCGTTCCTCGAAGGAGTTGAACATCAGCGCGCCGACTCCGCGGAACAGCGGCGGGAAGATCCCGAGGCCGATGGCCGCGTCGCGCTCGGCGGTCGGCACGAGGATGGCGCGGCCGGGCACTGCGCGCGCGCCGTGGAACGCCTGATAGTAGCGATAGCTGAAGAACACATGCCAGTCGAACCGGCCGTCACCCGCCGCCAGGTGGCGAATGAGCGCGGGGCTCGTTGGGCCCTCGCTGTCGAGCCACGCCAGCTCGTCGGCGATTGAGTGCTGGCGCGTGAACACCGTCGCGGAGTGCCTGCCGAACGACGCCACGTCGCGCGGATGTGCGACAGGAAACCTGCGGACAGTGACGCCGCGGACCTGTTCCACGCCTGCCGGGAACTCGTTCGCCCACGTCACGTAGTCGCGCGCGCAGGTCGTCAGCACCTCCACGTCGATGTGCGGGGCCAGCCGCTCGGCGACGTATCGTGCGTGCAGTTCCGCGCCGCCATTGATGTCCGCGCCGTAGCGCTGGACGACAATCGCGACCTTCACGGCCGATGAGGATCCGCGTCCGGCGCCGGGTCGGTGCCCGGGCTCTGTGCTTCTGGCTCGTGGCCGGCAGCCGCCTGCGGTGCCGGCGGCTCCGCATCGCGACTCGACGCGACAATCTCCGGTGCCGGATCGACCGCCGCAGGCGTGAAACCGTCCTCCGCGTCGTCGGCGCCTTCGTCTGCGCCGTTGTCCTGGAGTTGTTCGTCGGTTGCGGGCGTCTGGCCGGGGGCCGCCTGGGCCGACGGATCGACGAAGCCGGGTCCGCTGCGCCGGCCACGGCGACGGCGACGCCGGCGGGACCTGAGGCTTTCGCCACCGGTGATCGGATCCGCGTCGGGAGCGGCCCCGCTTGTGGCCACTGGCGGAGCGGCGGACGCTGGTTGCTGCGCCGCCGGGCGGTCGACAGGTTCCGGCCTCGGCGTGCGGTCGCCGCGGTCCCAGCGCTCGTTCCGCTCGCCGCGGTCCTGACGCTCGCCGCGATCCGACCGGTCACCGCGCTCCGGCCGTTCGCTGCGATCGCGTGCGCCGCGGTCGCGGTCGCGGTCGCCGCGGTCGCGATCCTGGCGTTCCCGGTCCGGACGCTCACCGCGTTCGCTGCGCGCATCCGGTTTGTATTGCACGACGGCCTCGAGCGCGCGCGCCCGGCGCTCGTTGAAGTCGAGCCGGCCGGCGATCGACTCCACGCGCATCTGCATGTTCTTGACGTCGATGCCCGTGCGCGTCATCTCGACGACCAGGTTGTGCATGACCTCGTAGACGAGGACGTCGCGTTCCGCGCGGTCGAGCAGATACCGGTTGATCTGCGTCTGCACGTGCAGGGCGTGAATCAACGGGTTCGGGCTGAAGAACAGCTTCAGAATCGGCTGCAGCAGGCGGCGGATGAAGGCGACCACCGGATTGCCCGAGCGGATCAGGGTCTGGTCGTCGAACTCATACGTCGGGGGAATGTCGAGCTGCGCGGCGCGGCGGAAATGATCGAGGAGATCGGAGCGCACGCCCTTGGGGTCGAGAAACTTCTCGAGGCGAATCTTCGCCAGCTCCTGGATTTGCGCTTCGGTGTAGTCGACGCCCCGCTTGTCGCGGATGCGGGCGCGGATCTGCGCCATGATCTGCTCGACGTCGACTGCGTCGGCACGTACGTTGAAATCGGCCATCGGCACCTCACTTCGACGCGCGCTGGTGCGCGCGCCGACTGTTCTTGTGCCGGAGCGTCAGATTCCGAAGGGCCGGTAGATGATCACGGCGACCGCGAGACCCCACATGGCCACGCAGGCGAGCAGTGGTCGATCGTTCAGCAGCAGTTCCGCGGGACTTCCGCCCCCGTCCTTGCGATGGACCAGGTACAGGTACCGGAAGATGCCATACAACGGAAACGGAATCGTCAGCCCCAGCAGGGACGTCCCGAACCTCTCAGCCGTCTCGTGGCTCGTGGCGTAGAGCATGTAGGCCATCAAGGTCGAGGCCGTCACTACGCCAATCATCTGATCGAGCAGATACGGGCTGTATTCCTGCAGGATCCGTCGATGCCCGATGGCACCGTCGGCCAGCAGCACAATCTCGTGGCGGCGCTTGCTCAGACCCAGGAACAGGGCCAGCAGAATCGTGCAGATCAGCAGCCACTGGCTGATCGGCACGTCGATCGCGACGGCTCCTGCCACCACACGGAGCACGAACCCGATGGCGATGGTGAGCACGTCGATGATGACGATGTGTTTGAGCGGCCCGGAATAGGCCACCAGGAGAACCAGATAGGCGGTTGCGACGAGGCCGAAGTTGCGCCCCATCGACCACGCCGCGACCAGGCCGCCGATACCGAGCACGGCTGCCGCGGCCACGGCGACAGCAACGGGGAGTGCGCCCGAGGCAATCGGGCGCTCACGCTTGCGCGGATGCTGGCGGTCGCGCTCCCGGTCGCTGATGTCGTTGACCAGGTAGACGACGCCGGCCAGGGCGCAGAAAATGGCGAAGGCCTCCGACGCGCGAATGACGGCGGAGAGATCGGTCAGCCGCTGGCCGAAGAGCAGGCCCGCGAAGACAAAGAGATTTTTCGTCCACTCGCCGGGGCGGACCGAGATGATTAGGTTCGCCGCAAGCGAGCGGTCGGCCGTCTGTCGACCAGTTACCAGATTGGACACCGCGAGTTCGGACAGAGGCGTGCGCGCCACGGCAGCGCGGTTCGCGGATCGCGACTACGCTTTGGAGCCGTTGAAGCTCTTCAGCGCTTCGGCCTCTGTATCGAACGTCTCGAATACCGTCGTCAGCTTCGTAATCGCCAGCAGGTCGTTGATTCGCTTGGTCAGGTTGACCAGCTTCAGGCTTCCGCTCTGGCGGCTCACCGTCGTGTAGGTGCGGACGATCTCGCCCAGCCCCGCGCTGTCGATGTACGGCACGCCCTCGAGGTTCAAGAGAAGCTTTTTCTGGCCCTGATGGATAAGGCTGTTGACCTTGTCCTTCAGCAGCTCGTCGCCCTCGCCGAGGGTCATCTTGCCCTTCAGGTCGAGAATCGTCACATCACCGACGATTCGTTCCTCGATCAGCATGGAAGCAGTCCTCCGCCCGTTTCAAAGAGTTGAGCCTATCGTACGCGGTAGCACCGGTCAACGCTGTTCGGGTGCGCAGCGCCGGCCAAAAAAAAGGCGTCGGTCCAGATTCTGGATCGACGCCCTGTTGTGGTTGCACACGCGCGGCGGGCCGTAAAACCACCCGCGCCGTGTCCGGAAAGGGGGGTTATTCGGCTTCGCGCCGCATCTTCTTGCGATTCCGCTTCCGAGCCAATGCCTGCTTGGCGCGGCGCTTGTCGCCCGGCTTCAAGTAGAACGAGTGCTTCTTGATATCCTTGATGATATCTTCCTGCTGCACCTTTCGCTTGAAGCGCCGGAGGGCACTCTCGATCGACTCGCCCTCCTGAACCTTTACTTCCGCCACCTGGAAAACACCCCCTCTACGGCTGAAGTCAGCTATGTCGAGCCCCGTTGGTACAGGGCCGAATATGCTAGCCTATCACACCTTCTGGCGCGCCGCCGGCGGTCAGTTTTCCCGGTTGGACCACGCGCTGGCGCAAGACAGAACTCCTTTCTGAACAAACACTTATTGTCGACGTGAAGGTCCTCATCCTGGGCGGCGGGGCCAGGGAACACGCCCTGGCCGCGACGCTTGCCGCCGAACCGTCAGTGACGCGCGTCGTCTGTGCTCCCGGTAACGCCGGAACCGCCGCTTTTGGCGGAGCGGCTCCCGCGGACCTGGGCGTGCCGGAGCAGCTCGTCGCCCTCGCGCGCGCGGAGCACGCCGACCTCACGGTCGTCGGCCCGGAACTGCCACTCTCAGTAGGTGCCGTGGACGCGTTTGTCGCCGCCGGCCTGGCCGTCGTGGGGCCGACGCTGGCGGCGGCGCGACTCGAGACCAGCAAGGCGTGGGCAAAGGCGTTCATGGTCCGGCACGGCGTCCCCACCGCCCGGTTCGTAGCGGCGGCTTCCGAGGCGGAGGCGCTCGATGTCGTCAATGCGGGAACCCTGGGCTGGCCGCTTGTCGTGAAGGCCGACGGCCTTGCCGCCGGGAAAGGCGTCGTCGTCGCCGCAGGGAAGGCAGAGGCGACGGCGGCGGTCCAGGAAATGATGAGCGGCGGTCGCTTTGGAACTGCCGGCGCCACCGTCTGTACTCGAAGAGTGCCTCACGGGCCCCGAAGTGTCGTTCTTCGTCCTCACCGACGGCCACTCGGCGATGCCGATCGGCACGGCCCAGGATCACAAGCGCGCGTTCGACAACGACGAAGGCCCCAACACCGGTGGCATGGGCGCCTTCTCGCCCAGCCCGCTCGTCGACCATGCCCTGCACCAGCGCGTCGTCGACACGATCGTCGAGCCCGTGCTGCGCGGCATGCGCGACGAGGGCCACCCGTACGCGGGATTCCTCTACTGCGGCCTGATGCTGACGGCGCGCGGACCGATGGTGATCGAGTTCAATGCCAGGCTCGGCGATCCCGAGGCGCAAGTGCTGCTTCCGCTCGGCGAGCCGCTCCTGCCGTTGTTGAGGTCAGTGGCCGCGGGCACGCTTCCCAGCCGGCCGGCAGCCCTGTCAGGCAGGCGACGCGTTGGCGTGGTCGTCGCCTCGGGCGGCTATCCCGGAGCCTTTGACACGGGAAAGACCATCGACGGCCTCGACAAGGCCGCCGCGCTCGATGACGTCCGCGTCTTTCACGCGGGCACCAGACAGGACGGCCGGCACGTGGTGACGACCGGCGGCCGCGTGCTGACTGTCGTGGGTGAAGGCGACACTTTCGCATCGGCGATGACGCGTGCCTATGCCGGCGTCGATTGCATCACGTTCGAGGGCGCGTTCGCCCGCCGCGACATCGGCAAAAAGGCGTCCGGGTAACGCACGCCGGCACTGCAGCACTTCGGCACTGCCGCACTGGAACCGCCGCACTGCAGCACGCAGCACGATGAAGTACACAGTCCTGACCTTCGGCTGTCGCGTCAACCAGGCCGACACCATGACGATCGAGCGCGATCTGCGCGATCGCGGCGCGGTGGCGTCGCCGGTAGCCGAGGCCGACGTGGTCATCGTCAACAGCTGCTCGGTGACGTCGAGCGCCGACCAGGGGACGCGGCAGTCGATCCGTCGCGTCGCCCGCGACAACCCGCGTGCGCGGATCGTCGTGACGGGCTGCTACGCCACGCGGTGCCCCGGCGAGGTGGCGGCGTTGCCCGGAGTGGTCGCCGTCGTCCCGAACCAGCGCAAGGACACGCTGGTTGACGAATGGATGACGACCGCCGACCGCTTTGCCGGCGGCATCGGTCCGTGTGGCGCGCCTGATGGCCCGCCAGCCGGCGATCGACAGGGCGCTGCGCCGGGCTTCTCTCTCGACAGAACGGCGCTGACGCTCCGGGTTCAAACGGGATGTGACGAGCAGTGCAGCTACTGCATCATCCCCAGCACGCGCGGGACGTCTGCCAGCCGGCCGGTGGCGGAGATCGTCGCGGAGCTCCATCGCGCCGAAGCCAGCGGCTTTCTCGAAGTGACGTTGACCGGCGTGCATCTGGGCGCGTACGGCCGCGACCTGGCGCCGGCCGGCTCGTTGTCCGGCCTTCTCCAGGCTGCCGTCGAGGCAACGGCCGACCTCACGCTGCGACTCGGATCGCTCGAACCAGCCGACGTGCCCGACAGCCTCGGTGCGCTGGCGTCTTCCGGGCGCCTGGCGCCGGCGTTCCACCTGCCGCTCCAGCACGCCAGCGACGCCGTGCTCCGCCGCATGCGCCGGCCCTACACGCTCGCTGGTTACCGGCGCATCGTCGATCGCCTTCGCGACGATCTGCCTCACGCCGCGCTCGGCTCCGACATCATCGTCGGCTTCCCCGGCGAAAGTGACGAGGAGTTTGCCGCTCTCTGCGCGTACCTGGAGGCGAGCCCGCTGACGATGCTGCACGTGTTCCCGTACTCCGATCGTCCCGGAACGGAGGCCTCGGCGATGGCGGGCAAGATCGCTCCGCCCGTCATCAAGGAGCGAGGGCGCGTGGTGCGGGAGATCGGGCAGCGGCTGTCAGCGCGCTTCCGGGCCTCGCAGGCTGGCACCCTGAGGCCGTCGTTGACGATCGAGGATGGCACCGTCGCCGTCACCGACAACGGGATTCGCGTGCGTGTCGCGGCGGGCCACCGTCGCAACCAGCGCGTGATGGCAGTCGTCGCCTAGCGCTCAGCCTTCCATTCGAGCGGCGAGCTTTGGCCCCGCGGCCTTCTTCTGTCCTTCCACGATCAGCTGTCCGCATGCTGCGCGAATGTCGCGGCCCCGGCTCTTGCGCACCGAGACGGTGACGCCGCGCTCGGCGAGCAGCCGCGCGAACTGGCTCACTCTCGCGTCTGACGGCCGCTCGTAGGGAATACCCGGCGCCGCGTTGAGCGGCAGGAGATTCACTTTGGCTTTCGTGTCCGCCAGCAGGCGCGAGAGGCGCCGCGCGTCGGCCGGGGTGTCGTTCACGCCGTCCAGCAGGACGTATTCGAACGTGATGCGGCCGCGGCGCTTGAGCGGCATGCGCCGGCACGCGTCCATCAGCGCCGCCAGCGGATACTTGCGATTGATCGGCACCAGCCGATCGCGGACCTCGTCGGTCGTCGCATGAAGTGACACGGCCAGGTTCGGCATCAACGGCTCCTGCGCCAGCCGCTCCATGGCAGGCACCAGGCCGACGGTGGATAGCGTCACGCGCCGCGGGGCCACTGCGAGGCCGTGTTCGTCGGCGAGGATGGCGATCGCCGTCATCACCGCGTCGTAGTTGTGAAGCGGCTCGCCCATGCCCATGAGCACGACGTTGAACGGCCGATCGGTGAGGCCGGTCGCCTCGGCAAGAAGGCGTGCCTGGCCGGCAATCTCACCCGCGGTCAGGTGGCGGGTGAACCCCATCTTTCCTGTCAGGCAGAAGTCGCAGTCCATCGCGCAACCGACCTGGCTGGAAATACAGAAGGTCTGTTTCGGCGTATCGGGGATGTAAACAGCTTCGATGCGCCGGCTGTCGCCCAGCTCGATCAGGAACTTGCGCGTGCCGTCGGTCGACCTGGCCTCGTGGACGATTCGCGGCGACGCGATCAGGAAATGCTCGGCCAGCGTCCGCTGCAGCGCGGGACCGAGGTTGGCCATCGCCGCGAAGTCGGTGACGCCCTTCCGGTAGATCCAGCGAAAGATCTGCCGGGCACGGAAGCGAGGCACGCCCTTGTCCTCGAGCGCCTGTTCGAGGGACGGCAGGCTCAGGTTCGCCAGGTCGGTGCGCGGGTCCGCGGGAAGAGCCACTATCTGCTGTCCTGTGTGTGAAATACGGAGGATCGATCGTAGCACACGGGGTCCTGGCGCCCTGTCGGGCGGGCCCCTCGGGCTCTTGCCCGGCACGACCGGCTCGTGGTATGCTCTTGTTTTCCGTAAGCTTTTGTCCCTCAACAAGTTAGCCGAGTCGCCCCCATGCCGTCGCCGGGCCTAGACTGCCGATGATCGTCCGCGAGGTGTTTGACAACGGAGTCCGCCTGATCACCGAGACGGTGGACCACGTGCGGTCGGTCAGCGTCGGGGTATGGCTCACGCGTGGTTCCCGCCACGAGCCGATCGAGCACGGCGGCATCGCCCACTTCGTCGAGCACATGCTCTTCAAGGGGACCGAGTCGCGCTCGGCGGAAGACATCGCGCAGCAGGTGGACTCGCTCGGCGGCCATCTCGACGCGTTCACCTCCAAGGAATACGCCGGCTACTACATCAAGGTCCTCGACGAGCACCTGCCGATTGCCATCGACGTGCTCTCCGACCTGGTGCTTCGGCCCGCGTTCAAGCCGGACGATGTCGAGCGCGAGAAGAAAGTGATCCTCGAAGAGATCAAGATGGTCGAGGACACGCCCGACGATCTCGTCCACGAGCTGTTTACCCAGAGTTTCTGGGATGGCCACCCGCTGGGGCGGCCGATTCTGGGCACTGCCGAGTCGGTGTCGGCGCTCACCGCGCAGGTGCTGCGCTCGTATTTTCAGGACGTTTACACCGCGCGCCACCTGGTCATCGTCGCGGTTGGCAATGTCACCCACGATCGCATGCGCGAGCTGATCATGCCGGCGTTCGGGTCGCTGGCCGCCGCCGGCGACTCCGTCGTTGACGACCCGCCGGCCGGCGTCGCTCACACGCAGGTCCGGGTGAAGGAGCTGGAACAGAGCCACGTCTGCCTCGGCACCAGCGGCTATCCGCAGACGCACGAGGATCGGCACGCGGCGTACGTGCTCAACACGATGCTCGGCGGATCGATGAGCTCGCGACTGTTTCAGAACGTCCGCGAGCGCCGCGGGCTGGCCTATGCGGTGTTCAGCAACCTCGCCGCCTACCGCGACACCGGATCGCTGACCATCTACGCCGGCTGCGCCGACGCGGCGGTGAGAGAGTTGCTGACGGTTGTGGTCGACGAGCTGCGGGGAATGAAGGTGGAGCCGCCCGAGGCTGAACTTCGCCGCGCCAAGGATCATCTCAAGGGCAGCCTGATGCTCAGCCTCGAGAGCACCTCGAGCCGGATGTCGAACCTGGCGCGCCAGGAGATGTACTTCGACAGGCAGTTCGGCCTCGACGAGACGATCGAAGGCATCGAGCGGGTCACCGCCGCGGATGTCGTCCGCGTGGCGCGCGACCTGTTCGCGAACGGCTCGCTCGGAGCGACGGTCCTCGGCCAGCAGGGCGGGCTCGATCTCTCGGCTGCGCAACTGGATCTTGGATAGACGACAGACATGATCGCGCGTTACACCAACCCGGAAATGGGCCGCATCTGGACCGAGCAGCGCCGCTACGAGGCGTGGCTGTCGGTGGAGCTCGCGGCGGCCGACGCGATGGCAGCCGCGGGAATCGTCCCGGCTGACGCCGCCGACGAGTTGCGCCGCAAGGCAGCCTTCGACATCGCCCGCATCGAGGAAATCGAGCAAACCACCCATCACGACGTCATCGCCTTCACGACCGCTGTCGCGGAGAAGGTCGGGCCGGCGGCCCGCTACCTCCACTTCGGGCTGACGTCGTCGGATGTCGTGGACACCGCGCTCGCCCTGCAGATGGTCGAGGCGTCGGACCTGATTCTGAAGAACCTCGACACGCTGGCCGATGCGGTCCGGCGGCGCGCCGAAGAGCATCGACAGACGCCGATGATCGGCCGCACGCACGGCGTGCATGCCGAGCCGATGACCTTCGGATTGAAGCTCGCGCTCTGGTTCGCCGAACTGCAGCGGGACATCGTGCGGGTGCGGCGCGCGCGGGACGGCGTTCGCGTGGGCAAGATCTCGGGCGCTGTCGGCACGTTCGCGCACCTGCCGCCGTCGATCGAGGCCGACGTGTGCCGCCGGCTCGGGCTGGAGCCCGACCCCGTCTCGTCCCAGATCATCCAGCGGGATCGTCATGCGGAGCTGCTCTCGGCACTCGCCATCACCGGCGCGTCGCTCGAGAAGTTCGCGCTCGAGATCCGCGGCCTTCAGAAGACCGAGATCGGCGAAGTCGAGGAGCCGTTCGCCAAGGGGCAGAAGGGGTCCTCCGCGATGCCTCACAAGCGGAACCCGATCGGCTGCGAGCAGATCTGCGGGCTGGCGCGCCTGCTGCGCGCCAACGCGATGGCGGCGATGGAGAACGTGGCGCTCTGGCACGAGCGCGACATCTCGCACTCCTCGGTGGAGCGCGTCATCCTCCCGGACACGTTCATCGCGCTCGACCACATGCTGCGGCGCTTCACCCGGATCGTCAGCGGCATGGTCGTCCACACCGACCGCATGCTCGAGAATCTCGGGCGCAGCCGCGGCGTGGTGTTTTCAGGCCAGGTCCTGCTCGAGCTCGCCGAACGTGGCGTCTCACGCGAGCAGGCGTATGCGTGGGTCCAGCGCAACGCGATGCGGTCCTTCGACGATCGCCTCGACTTCAAGTCGCTGCTGCTGGCCGATCCGGACATCACCGGAGTGCTCTCGGCCAGGGAAATTGAACGGACCTTCGATCTCGGCGTCCAGCTTCGCCACGTGGATGCCATCTTCGACCGTGTATTTCAGGAGGTAGCCGCCTGATGACGGCGCGTGTCTTCGTAACGCTGAAGCCTTCCGTGTTCGACCCTCAGGGCCACACCATCACCGAGGCCCTGCACCAGATGGGATATGCCGGCGTCGAGGATGTGCGGCAGGGCAAGTACTTCGAGCTGGCCCTGCCCGGGCGCAGTGCCGAGGAAGCGCGAACGATGGCCGCCGACATCGCGCACAAGCTGCTCGCCAATCCGGTCATCGAAAGCTACCGCATCGAGGTCGCCGAATGACATTCGCCATCGTGTCGTTCCCGGGCTCCAACTGCGAGCACGACGCCGAACATGCGGTTGCCGACGTCCTGGGCGAACGGGCGCTGAAGATCTGGCACAAGGACACGAGCCTGAAAGGCGCCGACGTCGTGATCCTGCCAGGCGGGTTCGCGCACGGCGACTACCTCCGCACCGGCGCGATCGCCAGGTTCTCGCCCATCATGGACGCGGTTCAGGCCTTTGCCGCCGCCGGTGGCCCGGTGCTCGGGATCTGCAACGGGTTCCAGGTCCTGCTCGAAGCGGGCCTGCTGCCAGGCGCGATGCTGCGCAACACGCAGATGTATCGCTGCCAGTTCGTCGACGTCGCGGTGGAGCAGACGGACACGCCGTTCACGTCGCAGTGCACGCGCGGGCAGATTCTCCACATTCCCATCGCCCACGGCGAAGGCAACTACTACGCGGATCCGGCCATGCTCGACGAGCTGGAACGGAACCGGCAGATCGTCTTCCGCTACGTCACGCCGGCCGGCGAGGTGACGCCGGAGGCGAACCCCAACGGGTCGTTGCGGAACATCGCCGGCATCTGCAGCCGCGCGCGGAACGTCGTGGGGCTGATGCCGCATCCCGAGCGCGCCTGCGAGTCGATTCTCGGCAGCGCCGACGGAAAAATCGTGCTCGAATCAGTAGTCGCCTCGCTGGTGGCGAAGCGCTAGACGCCTCCGTCTCCAGTCCGGCATCCAATGAGTGACGACGAAAAGCGCGCCAAACGACGAATCGTCGCCCTGGCCCTCCTGGGCTCGGCGGCGATGATGCTGGTGGTGGCCTGGCTGGCCGCATCAGGCGTATTCGAGGTCTCGGGCGACGCGCAGTCCCTGGTGACGCGCGTGCTCGGCGGCATTGCCGTCGTCGACGTCGTGCTTGCGGCGTACTTCTTCCTTTCCAATCCGTCATGAGCGCATTCGATCAGGCCACGCTCGAGCGTCACGGTGTCACCGCCGGCGAGTACGAGCGCATTACCAGTCTGCTCGGCCGGGAGCCGAACCTGACCGAGCTCGGCGTCTTCTCGGTGATGTGGTCCGAGCACTGCAGCTACAAGTCGTCGCGCGTCCACCTGCGCACGCTGCCGACGACGGGCCCGCGCGTCCTGCAGGGGCCCGGCGAAAACGCCGGCGCGGTGGACATCGGCGATGGCCTGGCGGCGGTCTTCAAGATCGAGTCGCACAATCACCCGTCGTTCATCGAGCCGTACCAGGGCGCGGCGACAGGCGTCGGCGGCATCATTCGCGACATCTTCACGATGGGCGCGCGGCCGATCGCGCTGCTCAACTCCCTGCGCTTCGGCCCGCTCGACCTGCCGCAGAACCGCCGCATCCTGGCGGGCGTGGTCGCGGGTATCGGCGGCTACGGCAACAGCATCGGCATCCCGACAGTCGGCGGGGAAGTCGGCTTCGACGAGTCCTACAGCGGCAACCCGCTGGTGAACGTCTTCTGCCTGGGCATCGCGCGCCACGACGAGATCATCAAGGGCACTGCCAGCGGCGAGGGCAACCCCGTCTACTACGTCGGCGCCAAGACCGGCCGCGACGGGATTCACGGCGCGACGATGGCGTCGGCGGAGTTCGACGAGACGTCGGGTGAAAAGCGGCCGGCCGTGCAGGTCGGCGATCCGTTCACCGAGAAGCTCCTGCTCGAGGCCTGCCTCGAGGTGATGAAGACCGGCGCGCTCGTCGGCATCCAGGACATGGGCGCCGCGGGGCTCACGTGCTCGACCTCCGAAATGGGCAGTCGCGGCGGCGTCGGGATCGAGTTCGATGTCCAGTACGTGCCGCAGCGCGAAACGGGCATGACGCCGTACGAGATCCTGCTGTCCGAGTCGCAGGAGCGCATGCTGATGGTGGTCACGCGCGGCCGCGAGCGTGAAGTCGAGGAGGTCTTTGAAAAATGGGACCTGCACGCCGTGAAGATCGGCACCGTCACGCTGGACAGCCGGTTGAAAGTGCGCGACCACGGCCGGCTCGCCGCCGACATTCCCAACCGCGCGCTCACTGACGAAGCGCCGGTCTACCAGCGTCCGTTTGCCCGGCCGGCGTGGCTCGACGACGTGCGCCGGCTCGATATCGCGACACTGGCGCCCGCGCCACCCGCCGCCGACGTGCTGATGACGCTGCTCGCCTCGCCCACCATCGCGAGCAAGCGATGGATCTACCGCCAGTACGACCACATGGTGCGCACCAACACGGTGGCGCTGCCGGGCCTTGGCTGCGGAGTGGTGCGCGTCAAGGAGAATGGCAGCGCGCTGGCGATGTCGGTGGACGGCAACGGCCGGTTCTGCTACCTGGATCCCCGCGCCGGCGCCCGTCTCGCCGTCGCCGAGTCCGCGCGCAACGTCGCGTGCGCAGGCGGCGATCCGATTGGCGGCACGAACAACCTCAATTTCGGCAATCCCGAGAAGCCGGACATCATGTGGCAGTTCGCCGAGGCGGTGGCCGGCATCGGCGAGGCGTGCCGGGCGCTCGACATCCCCATCACCGGCGGCAACGTCAGCCTGTACAACGAGACCGACGGAAAGGCGATCCTGCCCACGCCGGTCCTGGGCGTCGTCGGCTTGATCAAGGACGCGGACGCCGTGGTCACGCGCACCTTCAAGCGTGACGGCTGCCCCGTCGTGCTGCTTGGCACCACGCGACCGGAACTGGGCGGGTCGGAATACCTGCATGCGGTGCACGGCCTGCTGCAGGGCGAGCCGCCAGCGCTGGACCTGGACCAGGAGCACCGTCTGCAGCAGTTGCTTGTCAGCGCCGCCGCGGATCGGGTGCTCCTGTCGGCGCACGACTGCGCCGAGGGCGGACTGTCGGTGACGCTGGCCGAATGCTGCTTCGATACCGGCGGTCTCGGCGCGACTGTCGATCTGCCAGCGGCGACGCCTGGCGCGCGGCTCGATCTCACGCTCTTCTCCGAATCTGCCTCGCGCGTCGTCGTCACCACTGATGAGAGCGCTGTCGATTCATTTCTGGCACGCGCGGCCGCGGCGGGTGTCCCTGCCCGCATGATTGGCCGCACCGGCGGAGCACGGCTCGTGGTCCACGTCGAGGGCACGGTGGCGCTCGATGTTCCTGTCGCTGAGGCCGAACGCGCGTGGGCGGGCGGACTTGAGCGATACTTTGTCCGTGACAAGGCGCCCGGCCATGTTTGACAAGTTCAACGAAGAGTGTGCGATCTTCGGAATCGCCGGTCACCATGAGGCGGCCAACCTGGCCTACCTCGGGCTCTACGCGATGCAGCACCGCGGGCAGGAGAGCGCCGGCATCGCGTCCGCAGACGGGCACCGCGTGGTCGTGTCCAAGGACATGGGCTACGTCGCCGACATCTTCGACTCTGCCCGGCTGGCGTCGCTCGTCGGCACGTCGGCCATCGGACACACGCGCTACTCCACAGCCGGCGACAGCGGCCTTGCCAACGCGCAACCGATCCTGATCGAGTGCACGCACGGCCAGATTGCGATCGCGCACAACGGCAACCTGGTCAACGCGCAGGAACTGCGCGATCATCTCGTCCGCCTCGGCTCGATCTTCCAGACGTCGAGCGACACCGAAGTCATCCTCCATCTCTACGCGCGATCGCGCGCGGCCACGATCGAGGACGCGATCGTCGAGTCGGTGCAGCAGATTCGCGGCGCCTTCTCGCTGGTGCTGCTCACCGCCGACCGGTTGATCGCGGTGCGCGACCCGCACGGGTTCCGGCCGTTGGCACTCGGCAAGCTCGGTGACACCTGGGTCGCCTGCTCGGAGACGTGCGCGCTGGACCTGATCGGCGCCACCTACGTGCGCGACGTCGAGCCCGGCGAGGTGGTCGTGATTGGACCGCAGGGCCTGAAGTCGATTCGCCCGTTCGCCACCGAGCGCCTGGCCCACTGCGTCTTCGAGCACGTGTACTTTTCACGGCCCGACAGCTACGTGTTCGGCAAGAGCGTGAACGAGGTCCGCACCAACATGGGCCGGATTCTGGCGCGACGAATCAGGCGTCGACGCCGACGTCGTCGTGCCGATTCCGGACTCCGGCGTCTGCGCGGCGGTCGGCTATGCCGAGCGCAGCGGGATTCCGATGCGCATGGGCCTCATCAGGAACCACTACGTCGGGCGGACGTTCATCCAGCCCCAACAGTCGATCCGGCACTTCGGCGTGAGGGTGAAGCTGAACCCGGTCCGCAGCATTCTCGAAGGAAAGCGCGTCATCCTGGTCGACGACTCGATCGTCCGCGGCACCACCAGCCGGAAGATCGTTCGCATGGTGAAGGCAGCCGGCGCGAAAGAAGTGCACATGCGCATCAGCTGTCCGCCGACGATCTCGCCGTGCTTCTACGGCGTGGACACGCCCAGGCGCTCGGAGCTGATTGCGGCCACCCACACGCAGGACGAGATTCGCCGCTACCTCGATGCCGAGACGTTGCACTACCTCAGTCTGAACGGGCTGCTGGCGGCTGTCGGCGAAGGCCGCCAGTCGTACTGCACGTCCTGCTACACGGGTCAGTACCCGGTGGAGTTTCCCCGTAACGAAGCTGCCTACCTGCAGCTGACGCTCAAGCCGCTCGAACAGGAGCGTGACCCGGTCAGTCCATGATCCGCACGCCCGGCCTGCTGGCCATTGCCGGTCTGGTCGCGGCCGGAGGCCTGACCCGTCAGGCGCCGGCCATCTGCGCCCTTCCGATCTACCTCCCGTCCGTGGCGTTCGCCCGCTTCGCCGACACGCAGGCTGCGACGTCAGCCCCAGCCCCGGCACAGAAGCCGTCAACGCCGGCCGAGACCGCCCGGCCTGCGGTCACGCTCGAAGCGCTGCAGGACGCCATCAATCATCTCGGCGCCTTCGACGACGCCACGCGCGTGAAATCGGCGCAGGTCGTCCGGCGGGCGCAGGGTCAGATGGCGGTCGTCAGCCTCCTCCAGGCGGCGCGCGAGCACGCCGACGGCTACGTCAGGTACCGCGCGCTGGTCCTGCTTTCGGGCTACAACGATCCGCGGGTCGCCGAAGAAATGGAGAGGGCACTCGCCGAGCCCAACGACCGCCTTCGCTCCGTCGCCTACGAATACTTCGAGCACCATCCCTCCCCGGCGCTTCTGCCGACACTGCTGACAGCCCTGACGAAGGAGACCGCGGAGTTCGTCCGGCCTTCACTTGTCCGGGCGCTTGCGGCGCAGGGGTCGGATCCGCGCGTGCAGCAGGTCCTGCTGAAGGACGTCATGAGCGGTCAGGATTTCTTCCGCAGCACCGTCATCGAGGCCCTCGGTGACTACAAGGCGAGCTACGCCGGCAAGGCGCTCACACAAATCGCGTCGCTGGACGGGCCGTTGCAGGACGACGCCACGCTGGCGCTCGGGAAGATCGGCGACAAGAGCGCGCTCGGCGTCCTGGCCGGATTGCAGCGGACCGCGAGCCGGGAGCATCAGCCGCTCATCGCGGCGGGCATCTGCCTGCTTGGCGTCAACTGCGACACGCATCGCGGCTACCTGATGCGCACGCTGAGTTTTGCTGACAAGACGATCGGCTACCAGGAGTTGCTGCGGGGCGCGGCGTCGGGCCTGGGCGCCATGGCGACCGCCGGCGACCAGACCGCTCTCGACGCGCTGTTCGACATCGGCATCCCGGCCGAAGATCCGGCGCGCGCGCCGATCGCGCTGGCCCTGGCGTCAGTGGCGGTGCGTCAGCCGATGGTCGTCGTCGGACGGCTCGCCGAGCGGCCCGACCGCGCGCCCGCGATTGCCTTGCTTCGCGACGGCTTCGACATGCTCGAAGAGGACTACGGCGAGGAGCAGTTCTTCGTCACCGTGCGTCGCGCCTATTTCACGGCACCGGCGAATTCGCCCACGCGGCCTGTCATTCAGGCCCTCATCACCAGCTTCGAGTTCTAGCCGCCTGGCGACGCCGGGCCACGAGCACACATGGACTACCGTCAGAGCGGCGTGAACATCGATGCCGGCAACGAGACCGTCAGGCGCATCAAGTCGCTCGCTCGCGGGACGTTCACGCCGGGGGTGCTGTCCGAGATCGGCGCGTTCGGCGGGCTGTTCCGGATGCCGTCCGGCCTCGACGAACCGGTACTGGTAGCGTCGGCCGACGGCGTCGGCACGAAACTGAAGCTCGCGTTCATGTCGGGGCGCCACGGCACCGTCGGGCAGGACCTGGTCAATCACTGCGTCAACGACATCCTGGTCCAGGGGGCGGCGCCGCTGTTCTTTCTGGACTACCTGGCGACCGGCCGGCTCGAGCCCGCGGTGGCCGAGCAAATCGTCAAGGGCATGGCCACCGCCTGCACCGAGAACGGGTGCGCGCTGCTTGGCGGCGAGACGGCGGAGATGCCGGGCTTTTACGCCGACGGCGAGTACGACCTCGCGGGTTTCATCGTCGGCGTCGTCGAACGCGGACGGCTCATCGACGGCTCGGCGATAGTCCCGGGCGACGTCCTCATCGGCGTTCCCTCGACCGGGCTGCACACCAACGGCTACTCGCTGGCGCGGCGCGTCGTCTTCGAGGCGATGGGCCTGCACTTCGACACCCATGTCGCCGAGCTCGGCACGACTATCGGCGACGCCCTCCTGGCGCCGCACCGCAGTTACCTGAGCACCATGCGGCCGCTGTTGGATCGGCGTCTCGTGCGCGGCATGGCTCACATCACCGGCGGCGGAATCACGGAGAACCTGCCTCGCATTCTCCCGGCGGGGTCGGCCGCGCGAGTCACCCGCAGCAGCTGGACGTTCCCGCCGCTATTCGCACTGCTGCAGCGCGGTGGCGGAGTGAGCGACGACGAGATGCTGAGGGCGTTCAACGTGGGAATCGGATTGATTGTCGCGGTGCCACGCGCCGACGAGGCCGAGGCGCTGGCGCTGCTGGAGAACAACGGCGGCGCGGGCAGCGTGGTCATCGGGCGGATCGTCGAAGGCGATCATGTCGTCGAGTACGTCTGATCCCGTGGAGACGCTTCCGTCCATCGGCGTGTTGATCTCCGGCAGGGGCAGCAACCTGCAGGCGATCATCGACGCGATTGCCGATGGCCGCCTGCGCGCGAGGATTGCCGTGGTGATTTCCAACCAGGCGGCGGCCGGCGGCCTCGATCGCGCCCGGGCCGCCGGCATCGAGACGCTCGTGATGCCGCACAAGGCGTACGCCGATCGCGCCAGCTACGACGCTGCGCTTGCCGGCGAGCTCGAACGGCGAGAGGTCCGCCTGGTGTGCCTTGCGGGTTTCATGCGGTTGCTCGGGGCCGGTTTCGTCGCTCGATTCCCCAATCGGGTCCTGAACATCCACCCCTCGCTCCTGCCAGCGTTTCCTGGCCTGGACGCCCAGCTTCAGGCGTTCGAGCACGGCGTCAAGGTCGCAGGCGCCACTGTCCATTTCGTGACGGCGGAGCTCGATGCGGGGCCGATCGTCGCCCAGGCGACGGTTGTGGTGGAAGAGGACGATACCGCCGACACACTCTCGGCGCGCATCCTCGAGGAAGAACACCGGCTCTATCCCGCGGCGATTGCCAGGGTCCTCGAGGGCCGCTTTGCGCTCCACGGCCGCCGCCTGATGTTCGACCCCACGCAGCAAACATAAAGCGAAAATCAGGGCGGTTGTTCGGTTTGCCTAGCTCATGCGTTTGGATGAGTGAGGGCAAATCCCGTGACCTTCCGCAGCTCCACCTTTGTGCTCACCGCTCGTGAAGAGAAGGTGTTCACGCTGATGCTCAGGGGATTGTCTGCCCGCCAGATCGCGAACGCCGAGGGCCTTCGCTGCCAGACCGTCAAGAACTACGTCACCACCATCTACGACAAGCTCGGAGTGGCAGGACGTCAGGAGCTCCTCGACGAATGGGGGCACCTGGTAGAAGCCGAATCCCCTCCGCCGGAAGCGCCCTGATCGTCCCGGCGTCGTGACCCGCTTGCAGCGGCACGCTGATTCTCGAAGCCCGCATCGGCGCGTGCTAGGCTCTTGCCCGTGGCGCTCAAGGGCATCATTCTCGCCGGCGGCAGCGGCACGCGTCTCTACCCGCTGACGCGCGTCATCTCGAAGCAGCTGCTGCCGATCTACAGCAAGCCGCTGGTCTACTACCCCCTGTCGACGCTGATGCTGGCGGGAATCAGGGACATCCTGATCATCACGACGCCGGCGGATCGGCCGCTGTTCCAACAGATGCTCGGTGCCGGCGAGGAGCTTGGGCTCCGCATCACCTACGCGCCGCAGCCCCGGCCAGAAGGCCTGGCGCAGGCGTTCCTGATTGGGCGCGAGTTCATCGGCGGCGATCGCGTCGCCCTCGCGCTCGGCGACAACCTGTTCTACGGCCACGGCCTGCCGGAATTCCTGCGTGCGGCCGCCGATCGCGCGGCGGGCGCGACCGTCTTCGGCTACACCGTGAAGGATCCCGAGCGCTATGGGGTCGTCGAGATGGACGGCGCCGGGCGTGCCGTCAGCCTCGAAGAGAAGCCGGCCCGGCCCAGGTCTCAGTATGCGGTGACCGGGCTGTACTTCTACGACAACCAGGTGGTGGAGATCGCGTCGGGGCTGACGCCCTCCGCTCGCGGAGAGCTGGAGATCACCGACGTCAATCTCGCATATCTCGAGCGCGGCCAGCTTCACGTCGAGGTCCTCGGGCGCGGGATTGCGTGGCTCGACACCGGCACCTTTGAATCGCTGCTGCAGGCGGCGATGTTCGTGCAGAGCATCGAGGAGCGTCAGGGACAGATGATGGCGTGCCTCGAGGAGATCGCCTGGCGGCGCGGGTGGATCGGCAGCGCCGATGTCGAGCGCGCCGGGCGGCGGATGGAAAACAATCAGTACGGGCAGTATCTGCTGCGCCTGGTCGCCCGCGAATCAAGCTCGCGGAGCCCGGCCGTATGAAAGTCAGCGACGCCGATCTGCCCGGCATCCGCATCATCGAGCCGGCGATCTACAGGGACGCGAGGGGCTTTTTCGTCGAGACGTGGCGCGCGGATCGGCTGGCCGAGTACGGCATTCACGACGTCTTCGTGCAGGACAACCATTCGCATTCGACCAGGGGCGCGCTGCGCGGCCTGCACTGGCAGTGGCGCCGGCCGCAGGCAAAGCTGGTGCGCGTTGTCAGCGGCACGATCTTCGATGTCGTCGTGGACGTGCGGCGCGGGTCGCCGACCTTCGGCCGATGGTTCGGCCTGGAAATGGCGGCCGCGGCGTGCACGCAGCTGTACGTCCCGATCGGTTTCGCGCACGGGTTCTGCGTCCTCAGTGACGCGGCGGACGTGGAATACAAGTGCAGCGACGTCTACGATCCTGGCGGCGAGGCCGGTCTGGCGTGGGACGACCCGTCAGTCGGCATCGCCTGGCCGCTCAGCGCGCCACTGCTGTCATCGAAGGACGCGGAACATCCGCGGCTGGACCTCTCGCGGTCCGATCTGCTGGTGTTCGAGGCGCGTTAGCGGCCGGCGCGCTGCAGGGCGCGGTACGTCGCCATGCCGTCGCGTGTGAATTCCGCAGGGTCGTCCAGGACCGCCTTGATGTAGGGCCCGTCGTAGATGCGCAGGTCCGGCATATACATCGGGTCTTCCCAGCGATGGGGCATCAGGTCGAAGACAAAGCTCGGGATCGGCAGCCCGCGCTTGCCCCGGTACATCTCGCCCTGCTTTCGCCACTTCTCCCGCAGCCTGGCGGCGCGCCTGACGAAACCGAAGTGGTGGCAGCTGAACTCGTACGGCCGCGTCGCGGGCCAGTGATATTCCTGGCCGTGCCGCCTGACGTTGGTGCCGTCCCCCCAGAACTCCACGTCAGGCAGGTTGCGATGGATCGCCACCTTGCGGCCCGGCCAGTGGACTTTTTCGGGATTGACGTGAAACACCTTGTAGTTCCCGTAGAAGTTGATCTCCTCGAGCGGCAGCAGGTCTTCTTTGGCGGTTGAAAGGCGCTCTCTCAGACGCGCGAAATCGTAGTCGGGCAGGAACTCGTCGCAATCGAGGTAGAGGCACCAGTCGCCCGTGCAGAGGGCGCGGGCGCGATCCTTGAAGTTGGTGTACCAGCTGAACTCGCCCGGGCGTCCCCACTCGGCGCGTTCGATGCGGATCCGCGGATCGATGTCGCGAATCGCCTCGTAGGTGCCGTCGGTCGAGTAGCCCTCGAGCACGACGATCTCGTCGGCGAGCGGCAGGTGGTGCTTCAGCATCGCGACTGTGTGGAAGTCGAGATGGATGCCGTTGCGGACAAAGGTGTAGAGCGACAGCTTCATCGTGTCAGTGGCGGTGTGGTCGCGGTCCGGCGGTGGAAAACGACGGAGTGCAGGATAGCAGAGCGACTTTGCTTCGAATTCGTCGCGGTTGTATCTTTCAGGACACAACGTCGCGGATGGGAGACTTGGCGAGATAAAAGGTCTCCTGTAAGATGCACTTTCTCAGCCTTCTGGTCCACCGCTGAGCTTTTCCTTGACCGGCGCCCGCCGGAGCGAGCCAGGGGAAGCAAGGCGCGTCACCAGAAACTGAGCGAGTTCTGCAGGAATTTCTTCTTGTGTGTGCCAGACGGCTAACCTGGGAGGGGGCTGTTGGCTGGCTACGCGGGAGGCGCTGGAAGCCGCTGATTCGCCGGTGGATACCGTAGTCGCCTGGGCCAAGCCCGACAGGTGGCTGACGTATTGCACCAGCGCAACGACCTATAGGTACTCCTGGGGCAGCATAGTGATGCGGCCGGAAGTCCGAAGGTCGAACGGCGACGTCCGCGCGGGCCCGACGAGGATCTGGGCAACATGCGACTTAATGGCGAATTGATCGGCACCAGCGTCGAGATGGCGGACCTCCGCGAGGAGATCGGCCGTATCTCGCCGTCTGATGCCAAGGTCCTGATCACCGGCGAAAGCGGGGTGGGCAAGGAACTGGTGGCGCGGGCTATCCACGACAGATCCGCGCGTGCGCGCCAGCCGTTTGTCCCCATCAACTGCGCCGGCATTCCTGAAACGCTCCTCGAATCCGAGCTCTTCGGCCACGTGAAGGGCAGCTTCACGGGCGCCTACCGCGACAAGGCCGGGAAACTCGAGATGGGCGACCGCGGCACAGTATTCCTGGACGAGATCGGCGAGATGACCGTGCGCATGCAGGGCATGCTGCTGCGGTTCCTCGAGACCGGCGAACTGCAGAAGGTCGGCTCCGACCACGCCACCGTCAAGCTGAACGTCCGCGTCATCGCGGCCACCAACCGCGACCTTCGCGAGCGGATCACCCAGGGGCAGTTCCGCGAAGACCTCTTCTACCGGCTCAACGTCATTCATCTCGTGGTCCCGCCGCTGCGCGACCGCCGGGCTGACATTCCGGTGCTGATCGACCATTTCATGCACCGCTTCTCGCACAACGGCTCCTCGGTCAAGTCGCTCGCGCCCGAGGCGCTGACGGCCCTGATCGAGTACCCGTGGCCGGGCAACATCCGTGAGCTCGAAAACGCCGTGGAGCGCCTGGTCGTCAAGGCCCGCAGCGAAGTGGCCACAGTGGACGATCTGCCACTCGAAGTCCGCATGCAGCGGAACGTCTCGCTCCGGCCGAAGCGCGAGCGGCGCCGCACCGTGGCCGACGACCTCTACAAGCGCCTGGTGGACGAGCAGGAATCCTTCTGGAGCGTCGTGTACCCGTTGTACATGCAGCGCGAGATCACCCGCGACAACGTCCGCGAGATTGTGCGGCGGGGCCTCGAAGAAGCGCGCGGGAACTACCGCATCGTTGCCAAGTTGTTCAACATGGCGCCGGCCGACTACAAGCGCTTCCTGAACTTCCTCCGCAAACACGATTGCCAGCTTCCGTTCAAGGAGTACCGTCAGTGATGTTCCGGACTTCCGTCGTGCTCGCCGTCGCGATCGCCGTGCCCGTTGTCGCCGTGGCTCAGTCAAAGCCGCAACCGGCGCCAGCCGCTACAGCACCAGCGCCCGTCCCGGCGCCGGCCGTGCCGCCGGCCGCCGCCCAGGTCCTGGCGCTGCCGGCGGACTACGTCATCGGCGCCGACGACGTGCTGTCGATCGTGGTCTGGCGGGAAAAGGATCTGTCAACCGACGTGACTGTTCGTCCGGACGGCCGCATCACCCTGCCGCTCATCAACGACGTGATGGCGTCGGGGCTGTCGCCCGATCAGCTCCGCGACCAGCTGAAGACGCAATTCGACAAGTTCGTCGAGGACCCGAGCGTCAGCGTCGTCGTCAAGGCCATCAACAGCCGCAAGGTGTTCATTACCGGCATGGTCAGCAAGCCGGGCCCGTTTCCCGTGACGTCGCCGATCACCGTGCTGCAGCTGATCTCGATGGCCGGCGGCCTCAATGAGTTCGCACGCCAGAAGGAAATCATCGTGATGCGAACGGAACACGGCAAGCAGGTCGCCATCAAGTTCAACTACGACGACGTCCGCAAGGGCAAGAAGCTGCAGCAGAACATCGAGCTGCGTCCCGGCGACACCGTCATCGTGCCCTGAGCGCTGGATACTTCGCGATCATGATCACAGGCTTCCGGCTGCTGCTCGCGTCCTGCGTCCTTGCGGCACTCGTGTGCCCGGCAATGGCGCAGACGCCGGTGGCGCGGCCGTTTCGCGGCTTGTTCGGCGGCGCGCAGCCGATGAGCAGCCGCTCGCAGTCGCTCGATTTGAGCGTGTCCGCCTTCGGCGGCTGGGATCAACCGCAGGACGAAGAAACACTCCCGGGCACCACCGCTGCCGACAGGGCGAACGTCTCGGGGCCCTACAGCGGCACGGCGGCGACGGTGAACTACAACCATCCTGGCGACAAACTCAGGTTCGGCGCCTTCGGCTCGTTGTTTGCCGGCTACTTCCCGGACAACAAGCCCGAGCCCTGGTACACCAGTTCGTCCGCCGGGGCGAATCTCAACACCAGCATGTCGCTGTCGACACGGACGTCGCTGTCGGTTGGCGCTCAGACGTCGTTTGCCACCGACATCAGCCTCGGAGCCCTGGGCGGCGCCGGCATCCCGCCGTCGGCCTCCGGCGGCACCGGATTCGACGGCTCGTTTCAGCGCGATCCGTCGCTCGATTCGAGCGGCAGCGTCATCCTGGCGCACGAGTTGAGCGACGTCAGCACCCTCTCGGGAGGGGTGACGGGGCGGTACAGCCACTTCTTCTCGAGCGACTCCGACCGGTCGGACGCTATCGACACCCAGGCGACCATCTCGTACGGCCGCTCGCTGACCAAGAACGCCTCGTTGCACCTCGGCTACAGTTACGGGCGCTTCTGGGCCATCACGCCGGATGACACCGCCAAGCCGTCGACATTTCAGAACATCGACGCCGGCGTCAACTACAGCAAGGCGCTCTCGATCAGTCGCAACACGACGCTGTCGTTTTCGACAGGGTCGACGATCGCGTCGTCGGTGTCCGGCGGCAGTACCGGTCAAAGCGGCTTCAGCGATCCGCACTTCTACCTGACCGGCAGCGCGAATCTCGCCCGCCAGATCGGCCGCAGCTGGCAGGCCAACGCCGGCTATTCCCGATCCGTGACATACCAGCTGGGATTCGATCAACCGACGCTGCTCGACACGGCCTCGGCCGCCATCGGCGGGTTGATTGGGTCACGGACCGACGTCTCGTCGGTGGTCAGCTACAACACTGGCGCCGTCGGTCTCGCCACCCGGAACTACCACCAGTGGCTGTCGACGTCGCAGGTGCGCGTGGGGATCACGAGAAACCTCGCCGCCTACGTATCGCACTACTACGACAACTACAGCTTCGCTCAGGACCTCACCATCCCGAGCGGCGTCGCGCATGATCTCAAACGAAATGGAGTTCGCGTCGGGCTGACGGCCTGGCTCCCCCTCTGGTACTCGCGAGGTATACCGTGATCCCTGGAAAGAAATATACGCCTGAAGACATCGTCCGGATGGCCTGGAAGCGGAAGTGGCTGATGGTCGTTCCGTGCGTGCTGGGCGCCATGGCGATGGTCGTGTACACCCACCGGCTGCCCGACCAGTACCGCTCCGAGACGACGATCCTGATCGTGCCGCAGCAGGTACCCGAGTCCTACGTCCGGTCGACGATCACCAGCCGTATCGAGGATCGGCTCGACTCGATCAGCCAGGAGATCATGAGCCGGACGCGGCTCGAGGCGGTGATCACCGACTTCGGCCTCTACACGAGGCAGCGCCAGGCCGGCATGCTCGAGGACGTCATCGAGCAGATGCGCCGCGACATTCACGTCGACATCGTCAAGGGCGATGCGTTTCGCGTGTCCTATGTCTCGGAGGAGCCGGTCACGGCGATGAAGGTCACCGAGCGGATTGCCCGGCTGTTCATCGACGAGCACCTGCGCGATCGCGAGATCCTCGCCAACGGGACGAACCAGTTCCTCAACACGCAGCTTGAAGACGCGCGCCGTCGTCTGGTCGAGCACGAGAAGAAGCTGGAGGACTACCGTCGCCAGCACGCCGGTGAGCTGCCGTCGCAGCTCGATACCAACCTGGCCGCGATCAACAACACGCAGCTCCAGATCCAGTCGCTGGTCGAGTCGATCAACCGCGATCGTGACCGCATTCAGACCGTCGATCGGATGATTGCGGATTTGACGTCACCGGAATCGACAGACCCGACGTCGCCGCAGATGAATGCCGACGGCACCCTGCCGGTCGGCACTGCGCAGCAGCAGCTGGACGCGGCCCAGGCCGCCTTGCGCAACATGCAGCTGCGGCTGAAGCCCGACCACCCGGATATTCAGCGCATGAAGCGCATCATCGCCGACCTGCAGAAGAAGGTCGACAGCGAGGCGCTGGAAGCGCCGCTGTCGCCGAATGCTCCGGGCGCCAGGCTGTCGGCTGGCGAAACCGCCAAGCAGAACCGCCTGAAGGCGCTCCGTCTCGAGTCGGAGAGCGCCAACAAGCAGGTCACGGAAAAGGAGACCGAGATCGCCAGGCTGCGGCAGCTGATGACGGTCTATCAGGCGCGCGCCGACGCCGCACCGACGCGAGAGTCCGAGCTGATCGAGCTCACCCGCGACTACGACACCATCCAGAAGCTGTACGCCAGCCTGCTCGCCAAGAGCGAGGACTCGAAGATGGCGGCAAACCTCGAGTCGCGGCAGATCGGCGAGCAATTCCGCGTCCTGGACCCGGCTCGCGTGCCGGAACGCCCGTTCAGCCCGAACCGCCGGCGGCTGAACATGATGGGCGCCATGCTCGGCCTCGGGTTCGGCGTGCTCGTCGCCGCCTTCCTCGAGTACCGCGACACGACGCTGAAGAGCGACGACGACGTCCTGACGACGCTGACGTTGCCCGTGCTCGCGGTGATTCCTGTCATGACGACGGTGGGGGAACGCCGGCATCGGCGCAAGCTGAGATTGGCCCTGGGTGCCGTAGCGATGCTCGCGATGGCGGCGGCGGCTGCGGCGACGTGGTATCTCGTCTGGAAAGCCTGACATGTACACCGCTTTTTACGGGCTGAAGGAACTCCCGTTCGACCTCAGCCCGAACCCGAAGTACCTGTTGATGACGCCTCGGCATCGCGAGGCGCTCGCCAACCTGCAGTACGGCATCTCGTCGCGCAAGAGCATCACGCTGCTGCTCGGCGAGGCCGGCACTGGCAAGACGACGCTTGTCCGCGCTGCCCTCGAGTCGGAAGCCTGTAACGGCGCGCGCATCCTGCACCTGAACAACCCTGCCCTGACGCGGCAGGAGTTCATCGAGTTCCTGGCGCGCGGCTTTTCGCTGAGCCAGGAGGCGATGACGTCGAAGACGACGATGCTGTTCGAGCTCGAACGCGAGCTGAAGGAGCGGCGCGCCGCCGGCGAGACGATCGCGCTGGTCATCGACGAGGCGCAGAGCCTGTCGCACGACCTGCTCGAGGAGGTCCGGCTGCTGGCCAACATCGAGACGTCGACCGAGAAGCTGCTGCCGGTCGTCCTGGCCGGGCAGCCCGAGCTCGCGGACCGTCTGAACGAGCCGTCGCTGCGCCAGTTGAAGCAGCGCGTGGCGCTCCGCTGCACGCTCGGCTTGCTCGACCTCACCGAGACAGCGGGATACATCGCCGGGCGCCTGCGTGTCGCTGGAGGTGATGCCGCGCATATCTTCACGCGCGAGGCGGTGGAGTTTGTCGCCACCCGGTCCGGTGGCGTGCCGCGCACCATCAACGTGATCTGCGACAACGCCCTGGTCGGCGGCTTCGCGGCCGGCGTGAAGCCGGTCGGCATGAAGATCGTCCGGGACGTGTGCCACGAGTTCGATCTCGGCATCGCGCCGCCGACGCTGCCGGAGCCGCCCATCCGGCCCGATATCCTGAGACAGGTGCAGAAGGCTCAGGGCGTCACGCCGCCGGTTCCCGACGAGAAGACTGCCGATCCGTCGGACCGCATGTTCACGACGGTCACGAGGCGCAGACGGTTTTCGTTTTTCTGATCCCAGATCAAGGCACGAGGAATTATGAGTCGCATCGGAGATGCAATGAAGCGGGCCGGCGGCGAGCAGCCGGAGGGCGGCTACCAGTCGCTCGACGGCTCCGCGGCCGACACGTTTCGCGACGTCGGCGCGCCGGCGCCGGTTGAGGAAGTGCCGGAGCGCGAGAGCGAGCGCCGACCCGCCGAGCCGGGCGCCCTGACCGACCTGCCAGTCGGGCTGTTCGAGCCGGTACTCCGACACGATCGACGAGAAGGTGGCCATTCACGCCTCCACCCCGCCGGTGGCGCGTGAGCAGTACCGCCGCCTCGCCGCGACCTTGCACCACGTGCAGGCCGAGCGTGGCATCAAGACCATCCTGGTGGCCAGCGCCATGGCCAGCGAGGGGAAGACACTCAGCGCCGTCAACGTGGCCCTGACGCTCAGCGAGTCCTACCGTCGACGGGTGCTCCTGATCGACGCCGACCTGCGGCGTCCGTCGGTGCACGAAGTGCTGGGATTTGAAAACATCGTCGGCCTGACCGACGCCCTGGCGAGCCGGGATGAACGCCGGCTGCCCATCATCGCCGTGTCGCCGCGCTTGTCAGTGCTGCCCGCCGGGCGGCCGAATTCAGACCCGATGGAGGCGCTCACGTCGAGCCGGATGCTCAAGATCCTCGACGAGGCGTCGGCGGTGTTCGACTGGGTCGTCATCGACACGCCGCCCGTCGGCCTGCTGCCCGACGCCAACCTGCTGGCAGCCATGGTGGACGGCGCCCTCTTCGTCGTGGCTGCCAACCGGACGCCGTTCGCCGTCGTCTCGAAAGCCATCGAGGCCCTCGGGCGCGATCGCATCCTGGGCGTCGTGCTCAATCGCGTCGAGCAACGCGACTCCACGCCGCACGATTACTACTACAAGTACTACTCGCAGGCGACACCGAAGAAGGGCGCCTTCGGCTTCGCGTCCCCCTCGCCATGAGGCGGCTCATCCGGGCTCGACTCGCGCCACGGCTGTTCGCCCTGATCGCGCTCGAGAGCCTGCTGATACTTGGCGCCATCGCCCTGGCCGCCTGGCTGCGCGTCGGCGCGGACTGGTGGCTGGTACTGGCGGTTGAAGGCGGATTCGAAAAGGCGCTGTTCGTCGCCTTTGTCTGCCAGACGTGTCTGTACTTTGGCGACTTGTACAACCCCCGCATCGTCAACGACAGGCGCGAGCTGTTCGTACGGGTGATCCAGTCGCTTGGCGCGACGTCCTTCCTGCTGGCGGCGTCGTACTTCTGGTTCCCGCAGCTGATCATCGGCCGCGGTGTGTTCCTTTACGCGGCCTTCCTGGTCATCCTCACTGTCATCGGCTGGCGCCTGGCATTCGAGTGGCTTTCCACGCAGGTCGGTCCGAGCGAGCGGCTGCTCCTGGTGGGGACCAGCGCCGGAGCCATTGACCTGGCGCGCGAGCTGCACGAGATGCGTCAGCAGCTGGGCGTCGAGATTGTCGGCTTCGTGGACTCGGACGCGAGCAAGGTGGGCAGCCCGCTGATCAACCCCGGCGTCATCGGCATCATCGACGAAATCCCGCGAATTGTGCGTGAGCAAAGGGTCGACCGGGTCGTCGTGAGCTTGTCGGATGCGCGCGGCAAGCTGCCGATGGACAAGCTGCTCGAGATGAAGCTGGACGGAGTGGCCTTCGATCACCTGGCGTCGGTGTACGAGGAATACACGGGCAAGATTGCCGTCGAGAACCTGCGACCGAGCTGGCTGATCTTCTCCTCGGGCTTCAAGAAGTCGCAGTGGCTCAGCGCCGCCAAGCGAGGGCTGGACCTGGTGGCCGCCGGAATCGGCAGCGTGCTCGCCGCGCCGCTCATGCTGCTGGTGGCGCTTGCCATCAAAGTCACCTCGCCGGGTCCCGCGCTGTATCACCAGTCCCGTGTGGGCCGGCACGGCCGCCTGTTCACGGTGCACAAGTTCCGCTCGATGCGGGTGGACGCCGAGGCCGCCACCGGCGCCGTGTGGTCGCAGGCCGACGATCCGCGCATCACCCGCCTGGGCAAGTTCCTTCGCAGGACCAGACTCGACGAACTGCCGCAGTTGTGGAACGTGCTGCGCGGGGACATGTCGCTCGTCGGCCCCCGTCCCGAACGTCCGGAGTTCGTGCAGCAGCTGACCGCGCAGATTCCTTTCTACGGCCAGCGCCACGTCGTCCGCCCCGGCCTGACCGGTTGGGCACAGGTCCGCTACACCTACGGCGCCAGCGTCGAAGACGCGCTGATGAAACTGCAGTACGACCTCTACTACATCAAGAACCTGTCGCTGGCACTTGACCTGTTCGTGATTTTCTCGACCATCAAGACCGTGGTGCTGCGCCGGGGCGCCTAGCCGTGGCCCCGCTGCTCAACGCCATGACCATCGACGTGGAAGACTACTTCCATGTCAGCGTGTTCGACGGCGTCATTCGTCGCGAGGACTGGCCGACCCAGAGCAGCCGCGTCGTGGAGAACACCACGAGGCTGCTGGACGTGCTCGCCCAACATGGCGTGCTGGCGACGTGCTTCATCCTTGGCTGGGTGGCCGAGCGGCATCCGTCGCTGGTGAAGGCCATTGCGGCGGCCGGCCACGAAGTCGCATCGCACGGCTATTGGCACCGCCTCGTGTACTCGCAGACCCCGGACGAGTTCCGTGAGGATCTCAGGCGGGCGCGGCAGGTCATCGAAGACGCCTCAGGAATGAAAGTCCGCGGCTACCGGGCCCCGAGTTTTTCGATCACCGATCGGTCGCTGTGGGCGCTCGATGTCCTCGCCGACGAAGGCTACGACTACGACGCCAGCGTGTTTCCCATCAGGCACGACCGTTATGGCTTGCCTGACGCGCCGAGGCACATGTTCCGGGTGGGCGCTGAAGGGGTTATCGAAGCGCCGGGATCCGCGGTTCGCATCGGAGGCACCAACCTGCCGGTTGCCGGCGGCGGCTACTTCCGCCTGCTGCCTTACGCGTGGACGCGCTGGGGAATCAGCCGGCTCAATCGCGTCGACCAGCTGCCGGCGATTTTCTACCTGCATCCCTGGGAGATCGACCCGAAGCAGCCGCGCCTTCCGGCGAGCGCGCTTGGCCGCTTCAGGCACTATCGCAACCTGCACCTCACCGAGAGTCGCCTGCAATCCCTGCTGAGCGATTTCCGTTTTGCGCGTCTGGCCGACATCCTTCCGCAGGAGCCGCCGAAGGCCGAGCTCGCCCGTCGACCGCTGGTGGCGTGATGACGACGACTTCCGTCATGGCGACAGTCGAGCCCTCGTCCGCGGTCACGATAGCGGCGGACCTCGATCCCCGCGAATGGGATCGCTACGTCAATGTGGCGCCCGACGCGACCGGCTACCACCGGACAGGCTGGCGGCCCGTGTTCGAGCGGGTCTTCCGGCACCGCATGGTGAATCTCGCGGCCCTTCGCGGCGATCGTGTCGTCGGCGTCCTTCCGCTCGTCCTGTTCCGCAGCGTCGTCTTCGGACGATTCGCGGTGTCGCTCCCGTTTGTGAACTACGGCGGCGTCGTCGCCGACGATGACGCGGTTGCGCAGGCGTTGCTGGACCGGGCCGTCGAAGTGGCGCGGGCGGAAGGCGTGAAGCACCTGGAGCTTCGGCATACCAGTCGCCGGTTTTCGCAGCTCGCCGACAAGCAGCACAAGGTGTCGATGACGCTGGCGCTGCCAAAGACGGCGGAGCTGTTGTGGGACGCACTCGACCGGAAGGCACGCAACCAGGTACGCAAGGCGGAGAAGAGCGGCCTGACGGAGCGTTCCGGCGGCATCGAGCTGCTCGACGGGTTCTACAGCGTGTTCGCCGAGAACATGCGCGACCTCGGCACCCCCGTCTACCCGAAGAGATTTTTCGCCGCCGTCCTCGAGGCGTTTCCGCGCGATACGCGCATCTTTCAGGTGCTGTCCGGTGACGAAGTGATTGCCAGCAGCGTCACCTGTGCGTGGCGGCAGACTGTCGAAGTGCCGTGGGCATCGTCGCTGCGGGCGCACCGGGACAAGTCGCCGAACAACCTGCTGTACTGGGCCATGCTGCGACAGGCGGCGGTCGAGGGGCGTGAGATCTTCGACTTCGGTCGATCGACGCCGGACGAGGGGACGTTTCACTTCAAGCGGCAATGGGGAGCCGTGCCCGGTCCGATGCACTGGGAGTACTGGCTTGCCGGCGGCGGCACGCTTCCGGATCAGAGCCCCGCCAACCCGAAGTTCCGCGCGGCGATCGCGGCCTGGCAGCGCCTTCCGCTCCCGGTCGCCAATCGGCTTGGCCCGGCGATCGTCAGAAACATTCCATGACCACCGCGCGCGCAGTAGCCATGGAACGTTCGCCAGCGACGCCGACGCCGTCATGGGTCGAGTACGGGTTGTGGGTCTTCGGTTTCGCGTTCGTCATCGCCTGGGCCATGGCGATGGTGGCCTTTCCGATTCTCAAGGAACAGCTCCTGGGCTACGCCCCGATCGTGGTCGGGCTGATCCTCGGAGGGTCCATCCTGTGGCGTCGCGAGTCGATGACGCGCTGGCTGGAACAACCTTCCGAACGCGAATTTGTGATCGTGCTGGTGTTGATTGCCGCGGCCCTCAGAACGCTTGCCGTTCTGGTCTTCCCTCTGGCGCCGGCCAACGATCACGAGATGTTCTACCGTCTCGCGCTCGGCATGCGGGCGGGTGAGGGGTACACCTCGCGTACGGCCCGTCGGCGTTCTTTCCGCCAGGCATGCCGCTGCTGCTCACCGGCTGGTTCTGGATCTTTCCGCCGGGCGTCGTCTCGGCCAAGGTACTTGGCTGGCTGATTGGCGTTGCCCTTGCGCCGCTGACCTATGTCGCGGGCCGCACGCTCGTCGGAACGTCGGCAGCCCGGTGGGGCGCACTCATCGTCGCGATCAGCCCGACGCTGGTGTTCTACAGCGCCACGATCGGCTACGAGCTTCTGCTCGCCGGGCTCGAGTTGGTGATTGCCTGGCAGGCAACTCTGGTCTGGAGTCGCACGACGGGCCGCGGAGCGCGGCTTGTCCTGATCGGCGCGCTGACCGGCATGGCCGCCCTGGTCAAGCCGACCAGCCTGCTGATTCCCGGGCTGCTGTGTCTCAGTTGGATTCCGCGGTTGCGGGTCGGCCGCGCGCTCGGCTTCGCGGTGGCCGTCGGCATCGTCATGCTCGCCGTCATCGCGCCATGGACCGTCAGGAACTGGCGCGTGCTGGGCACGCCGGTGCTGATTTCCACCAACGGCGGCCCGGTGCTCTATGCGGCCAACAATCCCGACAGCCAGGGCCTGGCGATGAAGGTGGGACCGCTTCCGGGAGAACACGACGAAGTCAGTCGCGATCGCATCCGCCGTGCGGCAGCCATTCACTGGGCGGTGTCACACCCGTTGGACTGGGCCAGACTTGCGGTGATCAAGACCGTCTACATCTGGGGCACGTCGAGCTCGATCATGTCGTACCTCTCGTTCGACCGGATGCCCGTCTGGCAGGAAAACCTGGCCAAGGCGCTCCTCAACGTCGGCTGGGCGGCGATGTTCGTGCTGGTGGCGGCGGCAGCTTTCACCACCAGAGTCTGGGCCTGGCCGGCGATGACGATGGCCCACAGCCTGGTGGCGATGCTGGCGCTCACGCACCTGTGGTTCGAGACCATCAGCCGTCACCACATTCCAGTGCTGCCGATCCTGGCCCTCGGCGCGGGAGCGGGCCTGGCCTCTCTCACAGGCGCGCCGGGCCGGCGCCCTGATCACGCATGATTGGACGGTATCGCTCGCTCGATGCCTGGCGTGGCCTGGCCTGCGTGATGGTGATTCTCCATCACTCGACGCTCGTGTATCTCGGGCACGAACCGCAATCCTCAGACGGCGTACTTGAGCGCTCTGCCTGGAATGTCCTGAGCTGGTTCATCTATGGAAATACCGGCGTCGCGCTGTTCTTCGTGATCAGCGGCTACTGCATCGCTGCGGCTGCCGAGAACGTGAGGGCGGGCAGGCATCGCATCGGCCAATACTTTTTCAGACGCTTCCGGCGCATCTATCCGCCCTTCTGGCTGGTCGTCGGCTTTTCGGTCGTGTTCTTCCTCGCCGTGGACGTCCTGATTTGGCCGGGCCTGCTGTCGACGAGGCCCTGGGAACAGCTCAGACCGTGGTGGTACTCCGGCTGGCAGTGGCTGGGAAATCTCACGCTGACGGAAACCTGGCGCAGCCACGTCATCGGCGACCAGCGCGCGCATTTCCCCGGGCAGGCGTGGACGCTCTGTTACGAAGAGCAGTTTTACGCGATCACGGGGCTGCTGCTCGCGATCAGCCGGCGGCGGTTCTATGTTGGCGCGTCTGTCGTGACAGTCGCGGTGCTTGTCACCATGCTCGGCGCCAGATACTGGGGATGGCCCGTAAGCGGCTTCTTCTTCGACGGCGGGTGGCTGCTGTTCGCTGCCGGCATGTTTGTCTACTGGGCCATTCAGCAGAATCTGGGCCGTACGCCCCGGATCATCGCGCTGATCGTCCTGGCCGCCGCTGCGGCTTTGATGCCCCGGTGGGTCGCCGTCGGCAACGCGCCGGTCGGCTTTCTGTCGGCCGGCATCCTGCTGACGCTGCATCCCTTCGACGACTGGATCACCAGCACGCGTGTCAGTCGCGCCCTGAGCTATTGCGGTGAGATGTGCTATTCGCTCTATCTCGTGCACCAACTGCTGGTCAAGACCACCAGCGCTGCGCTCTGGTCGGTGGGCGTTCAGTCTGCCCTCGGCACGCTGCTCGTCGTCGTCCCCGTAGCGGTCGTCGTGTCGATCGTGGTCGGGCGACTGGCGTTTGTGACAATTGAAACCCGTTTCCTGAATACCCGAACAACAACCGCCGGCCGCCGTGAGCCTCCACGCGTCGCCGCTGACGGCCCCCTTTCGACTGTATCGCCTTAGTGATCCCATGCCCGGACTCTGTGGACTGATCGACCCTTCGGCGGCGCCCGCCTCCGCGAATCTCGTCGCGGACATGACGGCCCGTCTCGCGCACTATCCCTGGCAGCGCACGTCGCGAAAGGCGTCGGCCGATGGCCGCGCCGCGCTCGGCGCCGTCGTCCTCGATCATCGCGACAAGGCGACTGGACTGACCGACGATGGCCAGGACCTGGTGGCTTTCGACGGCGAGCTGTACAACGCCGCCGACATCCGCGCCGAACTGGCACGTCGCGACCCTCGGCCGGAGAGGAACGACGCAGCGCTCGGCGACCTGATCGTGCGCGGATTGCGCGCCGGGGGCCTGCCGTTTCTTGCCACGCTGCGCGGCTACTTCAGTGCGGCGATCTGGGATGCCCGCAAGGGCACGCTGACGCTGATCGCGGATGCGTTCGGCCTCCGCCCCCTTTATTGGGCGCGAACCGGACAGGGGTTGGCGTTTTCTTCAGAGGTCGGCCCGCTGCTTCTCCACCCGGGGATCAGCCGCCGCGTGTCGCCGGGCGGAGTCGCGCAGTTCGTCGCCTTCGGGCAGTTGTTCAGCCAGTCGACGCTGTTCGAATCGATTCAGACCGTACCGGCCGGCTCGACGCTCGAGTTCGAAGCGGCCACTGGCGAGGTGCGGATTTCAAATTACCTCGGCTCCCGGCAGCGCGAAAGCATTCCAGCGAACCGGCATGACACCCTCGAGCTGGTCGCCGATCGCTTCGCTGCGGCCGTGCAATGCCGCACGCAGGAGGGCACGCCAGGCGAGCTGGGCCTGTCGCTGTCGGGCGGGCTCGATGCACGCACGATCCTGGCGCTCGTGCCTTCGCATGTGTCGTTGACGACTGTCAGTCTCGGCATCCCCGGCAGCATGGACCACAAGGCCGCCGGCAAGCTGTCGGCCCTCGTCGGCCGGGCACATCACGCGCAGATGCTCGATCGCGACTTCCTCAGCGGGTTCGAGGCGCATCTGCGGCAGATGGTCCGCTTGACCGACGGCCACTACCTCGATCAGGGCATCGTCATGACGACGCTGCCCAGCTATCGGCAGCTGGGCATCCGCACGCTGCTTCGCGGGCATGCCGGCGAGCTGCTGCACATGAGGAAGGCCTACGCGTTCTCGCTGGACGAGGCCGCGCTGAAGATTGCCGACGACAAGGCGCTGGCGGCGTGGCTCGAGGCCCATCTCACCAACTACATGATTGGCGCCGTGGACGGCCCGCTGTTCACCGACGCGATGGGCGCTGACGTGCGGGAGATTGCACGGACGGCGCTGAACCAGGCGCTGGAGCCGCTGTCGACGGTGTTGCCGCCGCTGCAGCGTGTCTGGCCGCTGTTCGTGCGGGAGCGCTTGCGCCGCGAGACGGCGCTGTCGCTCCACATGTTCAGGAATTTCGTCGAGGTGCGCGTGCCGTATCTCGACGACGACCTCGTGGATCTGCTGTACGCGCTGCCGCCGGACCTGAAGATCGACGACACGCTGCAGGCGCACATCCTCGCGCGCCACCAGCCGTCATTTCTCCGCGTCGTCAACACCAACACCGGCGCTGCGATGGGGGCGAGCCCGCTTGTCGAGCGGGCGGCGTATCTCAGGATGAAAGTGTTCGCGAAGCTCGGGGTGCCGGGGTATCAACCATACGAGCGTCTCGGTCTGTGGCTGGCGGCCGACCTGAAGCCGCTGGTGCACCGGTTGCTTCTCAGCGACACCTTCTTCGACCGCGGCGTCTTCAGGCCGGAACAGGTCAAGCGGATCGTGGCGCAACACGAGTCACGCGAACGCAATCACACCTTCCTCATCATGGCGATGATGATTCTGGAGCTCGGCAACCAGGAACTACTCGACGGCGCGTCTCCAGCCCACTAGCGGCTGGCGCCGGCTTCGAGCACCAGATCGCGAAGCCGCGCAAGCTGGCGTGCCCAGGACAGGCTGGCGACGTCGGCGTCGGACGCGAGCGACCGGCGCGTCGCCGCGCTCGCACGAAACAGCGCGAGGATCGACGACGCCATGGCGTCGGGGTCGTCGGCGACGCGGCAGCCGGCCAGCACCCGCGCCGGAAGGCCGTCGGCGACAGCCTGCGTCGTGACGACGGGCAGGCCGGCGGCGAGGGCCTCGAGCACCTTGTTCTGAAGTCCGCGCGCCGTCCGGAGCGGCGCAATCGAGATCGCCGCCTTGTGGAGGTACGGTCGCATGTCGGCGACGGCGCCGGTCACCGACGCGCCCGCCACCTTCTCCGCTTCAGCAATCAGGGCCGGGCTGGCGCCGGCGCCGACAATAGTCAGGCGCGCCGCTGGCAACTGCGTAATTACTCGGGGCCAGATATCGCGCAACAGCCAGTAGGCAGCATCCTCGTTCGGGGCGTAGTTGAGGATCCCGGTAAACACGGCGACCGGGGCGTCGACCGGCGGACCTGTGGGCGCGAAGTAGTCCACGTCCACGCCGTTTTCCAGCGTCTCGATCCTCGCGCCGGGAGCAAGGTCGCCGAGCGTGGCGTGTTCCCTGTCATTCACGACGAGCGTGAGCCGCGCGCGCTCGGTGACCTCACGCTCGAATCGTCCCAGCACGCGCGCTTCCCGCCGGTAGACGGCGGCCAGCGGCCCGGACGTCCTGCCGGCCAGCGCCGCCCACTTTGCCGAGTCCACATCCACCATGTCGTGCACGAGCGGGCGGATTGCCAGCTGAGGCGCGGCCGCCAACCGCGCCATGCCCGAGCAGTAGGCGAACACCACGTCGGGTGAGGCGTCCTCTGCCACTTTCCCCACCTGGCGCACGAGCCCGGGGGCGTCCAGCAGCACGTGCGTCATCGGCCGGCTGGTGAACAGCGCCGGGGCCGCGCGGAGCCTGTTGCGCCAGACCGGCACGCGCGCCACGTGCACGCCCGCGGTCCACGCGCTCAGATCGCCCACGTGCGACGCTTCCTCGTCGTCGTGCACCAGCGAGAAGAGCGTGACCTCGGCGAAGGTCGAGAGCGTCTTCAGGAGGTGATAGGCGCGGATACGGTCGCCGCGGTTGGGTGCGTAGGGCAGGCGATGTGTAAGGAACAGGATCCTCACGTCTGGATCCCGGGCGGCTGCGGGTCGCGCGATCGAATGACACGGGCGGGCACACCGGCGGCGAACACGCGATCCGGGATAGCGCGGGTCACGACTGAGGACGCGCCGATGATCGTATCGCGGCCGACGTCGGCCATCACGACGGCGGCGCTGCCGATCCAGCTGCCCGCGCCGACACGCACCGTTTGCAGTGTCCCCGGCTGTTCCCTGATGGGGCGCTCGAGATCGTCGGTGCCATGAGTGTCGCCGCCGCTCGGCACGTGCACGCCAGCCGCGAGGAGGACGTCACGTTCGAGGTGGACCAGGCCAAGGTGGCAGTGAGGCCCGACGTACACGTTGTCTCCCATGCGCGCGCCGGCACGCGACAACAGCGTGCCGAACTCGATCGTCACTGTCGGTGCGCATTCGGCCAGGACGCGACAGTAGAAGGCGCGTCGCAGATACTGACCAAGCAGCCCCGGCCACAGCGACAGGGCCTGGCTCGAGCCGAGCAGCGCGCGGTCGCTGTCGAAGATGGCCGAGCGAAGTGCGTACGAGATGAGATTGGGCAGGATCACAATCGTGGCGGCCCAGAACGCCAGCTGCTTGGCCAGCGCTTTCACCGGCGTCCCTCCACCACGGTCTCGTAGATGTCGTCGAGGGCCGTCACGCGCCGCGCGAACGAGAGATCGGTCTCGACGTGACGGCGCGCCGCAGTGGCCAGGCGGTGGCGAAACGAAGGGTCGTCGATCATGCGAGTGATGGCAGTGACGAGGGCAGGCACGTCGTGGCTCGGCACGATCAGGCCGTGCACGCCATCCTCGCACAACTCGCTGGTGCCGCCGACGTCGGTGGCCACCACTGGCGTCTCGAGCGCCATCGCTTCGAGCACCACGTTGGGCGTGCCCTCGTATTCCGATGACTGGACGAACAGGTCCAGCGCGTGATGGAACAAGGGGATGTCGGTCTGCTGTCCCACCAGCACCGCCCGGCCATCGAGTCCGAGCGCGGCGATTTTCGCTTCGAGCGGAGGGCGGACACTCCCTTCGCCTGCGATCAACAGCCGCAGCGCAGGGTGACGCGGCAGCAGCGCCGCGAACGCCTCCAGCAGCAGGTCGAACCGTTTCTGCGGCTCGAGGCGGCCGACCGCGCCGAGAACGAACGCGTCGCTGCCCACGCCGAATGTCGCCCGTGCCTCGGCTTCGCGTCGCCTGTCTCGTACGAAAGCAGCGGGGTCGATGCCGTTGAGCAGGACGCGCACGTTGTCAGGACTGCCCCCACACCGGAGGAGCTCGCGCCTGATTTCTCCGGAGACAGCCAGGACCAGCGGAAACCGCGCGAGCAGGCGCTTGTCGGCCGGGTAGTACAGCCGCCGCTCTTTTGCCGAATGTCCCGTCCAGCCGTGGGCAGTGGCGAGCGCGATGGCCCTGGTGCTGCGTGCGAGATACCAGGCGAGCAGGTCTGTCTTGTACTCGTGGGCGTGAACGACGTCGATGTCCCGCTCCTGCACAAGGCGTTTCAGCTTGCCGGCGGAGCGCCAGTCGAGCGAGTGGCGTTCGAGCACCTCGACGTAGTCGACGCGGCCGCGCGCCCTGGTGTCTATCGAGAAGACGGTGTCGCGGGCATCCCTGAGATAGCAGACAGTGACGCGGGTTCGCGCCGGGTCAGCCAGTTCTGCGCCAAGCAGAATCGTCTTCTCCGGGCCGCCGCCGGTGCCGCGAACGCTGCGCAGCTCGAGAACGTGGACCGGTCGTCCGCCCGGCACCTACTTCAGGCTCCACCATGTGACGTGCGCGGTGCCAAGCATCATCTCGGCAGCCGACGAGTCCTGAGGTATCGAGCGCACGACGCCGCCGGCCTCCGGCTCGCGGCCCATGCGGAGGACGTCGTCGATACGGTGGTCCGCAATCTGCCGCACGATGGACTCGCGATCGACCGGGTCGCTCGAATCGAGCACCACCCACGCATCGCGGAGGTAGTACGTCATCATCGCGCCCGCCGCGCGCGGCGTCACCAGCACCTGCCGACCGGCCAGCTGCCGGTCGAGCGCGGCCATCTTCGCCCGCCAGTCCGACGATGGCGGCGGCGTGATGGTAAAGGCGTCAGCGACCATGATCGAGGCCACTGCGATCGCGGCGGCGGCCATCCAACGTGTCGGGAGGATCAGCACGGCCATTACGGACAGGGCCGCGGCTGCAGCGATCACGTCTCCCGCGTACAGCGGCTTGAGGTGCGTGACGCGCACGTTGAGCAAGGCAAAGCCGACGACGAAAAGCGCGACTGGAGTGCCGATGCGGGCGACCGCCCGCACTCGCGGCGAGACGAGCACGCCGATCAGCGTCGCGACGAGCATCGCCAGGATCGCGGCATGCGCCAACGACGGCACGACGACCCACGAGGACTGCGCGACCATCAGCGGCCTGATGAGCAGGCCCCCATACATGAGAATGGCCTTGGCAAACCCCGCCTTGAGCACGAATGGCGGCCAGGCCACGAGCAACGCGGCGAGTGCCGACACGACGGCATCGAGGACCAGACCGCGCGGCGCCACGATTCTGCGCGCGTTCCAACCAGCCCAGGCCAGCGGAGGCACGAGCAGCGCCCAATACGGCACCGTCAGCATCGCCACGGCCGTGCACACCCAGGCCAGACGCCACCAGCGTCTGGCCCCGGACTGCGAGAAGCAGACGATGGCGCACAAGGCGAGCGTCGATGTCAGCGAGAACAGCGCGTGGGCGCCGAGCTCCACCCCGTTTTGCGCGTGGAAGGGGGAGAGCGCCGCGATCAAGCCGGCCGCAGCTGCCGCGGCGGATCTCGGAATCACGTCCGTCGCCGGCAGCAACAGCCACGCGAGTAGCACCGTGGCCATGCAGGCCAGCACGCTGGTCAGCGCAGGAACGCGCCGCAGGACGCGCTCGTCACTCACGCCTGCGGACATCATGATCGCGACCGCATACAGGGCGACGGGCGGGTGATAGTGCCGCAGCCCAGCCGCATCTCCTGAGTCCCAGTCACGCTTGAACGGCCGTGCCCAGCCAGTGGCGCGGTAGTCGCTCACGACGGAGTGGATGAACCCGAAACCGTTCCGCTCGTGCGTGCCGAGATACGCCGCCGCTGGTCCGTACGCCATCGCCCGCGCGTAGTCTGCCTCGTCGGTGCCGAACAGCACGTCAGATCCTGCGGCACGCCAGCGCAGACCCGCGGCCACGATGCACACGACGATCAGCGCGATCGCGAGGCCGAGAGCGCCTCCCGTCCGGCCTCCCTCAACCACGGAGCGCACCAACGACAGCATCCGACGTGCTGCGCGTGCGGTGTGTCGCCCGCCAGACCAGCGACACCGCTCTCGCGCAGTCGTAGACGGCGGCGACGGCGAGCGCCTGCAGCCAGGCCTTCACCGGTCGGAGTGACGCACGGCGGATCATCAGCGCGGCGCGTCCAACAACGGCGCACGCGATGACGGCGCCGCCCGCTGCGGCGGCGGTGGCGACGAGCTTGCCCGCAGACGCCAGCGCACCGAGTATCGCCAGCGCCGTCAGCAGCCACAGCACCGGTACCGCCAGACTGGGCAGATCGCTCCAGTCGACCGGCGGCCTGAGACTGACGCGCAGGTTGTCCCGGCCGCGCCAGAGCTCGCCGAAGAACAGCGCCGACAGCGTCCGCGGATCGCCGTTGTGAACGCTCACCATCGCCGGGTTCGCCATGACGCGAGCGCCTGTCGACCGCACGCGCCGGCACAGGTCGACGTCTTCGCACGCTTCGAGCGACGAGTCGAAGCCGCCGACCTGTTCGAACACGGCACGACGGATCACGAGATTGCCGGCGCCCAGCCAGCGAGTTTCCCCAGGGACGCGCGGATGGCTGCGCATCGCGTCGTACATGGCCTGGACCCACGACGGGTTCGCCGGTCCGCGATACGGCGCGCCCACTGCCCCGGTCGTGGGATCTTCCAGCGTCTCGACGGCGGCGCACATCCAGCCGGGCGCCATCTCGTGATCGACGTCCACAAACGCGAGCAGGTCGGTCGATGCCAGAGCGGCCGCCCTGTTGCGCAACATCGACACGGGGATTCCGGCCACGCTGATTACCTGAGCGCCCAGTGAGGCCGCCAGAGCGGCGGAGTCGTCTGTCGAGCCGTTGTCGGCCACCACCACCGTCCGCCGGTCGGCGGGGTAGGGGTCGGCGGCGATCGTTTCAAGGCACGCCCGGACTGTACCGTGCGCCGTTACGAACCGGCACGATGACTGTCACTGACGGCGCGACAGATGGCTCTGTCGACTTTGCCGCGTCACCGTGTGGCACGCTTGAACTCAGGAGGTGGAACCATATGTCCCGGGCGCAGCACGGGGCGCGGCGGCTTCGGCAACGTGGGCCTGGGGTTGACTGTCTGCTCGGTCTGAACCGGCTGGTCGGTCACCAGGAACGGCGTCAGCCCGATGATGGTGATGAAGTACGGCACCTCGATGCCCGAGACCGACACGAACTGCGCGGCGAAGATGAAGCCGCCCAGCCCGGTGAAGGCGTAGCAGCCGATGTTCGAGAGCCAGAGATCGTCCCGCCTGCGCGCAAGTTGCCAGGAACGCCAGAGAGAAGTCAGGAAGAACAGCGCGAGAAACGTCAAGCCGGGCACGCCCATCTCCGCGCCCAGCTGCAACCAGAAGGTGTGCGCGGCCTTGCCCTCGGTCCAGCCGAATTGCGGCGCCACCAGTGGCCAGTGGCTTGGCCCCACGCCCAGCACCGGGTTTCTCCCCATCGTCGTGATGCAGTCCTGCCAGAGCTGAAGCCTCGACTCGGCCGAGTAGTCCCGATCGCCCGCCGCGGCGAATGACGACTCGAAGCGGTTGAGCACCTGCTGGCCGGTCAGGCGAATCCCGATAGCGGCTCCCAGGATCATGACGAGCATGTAGGTGGGCTTCTTCGGCATCACGATGACGCAGAGCACTCCGGCAAACAGCGTCGACAGGATGGCGCCGCGCGAGTACGTCAACAGGATGGTGTGCAGGATCAGCGCCGCGCAGAAGAATGCCACGCCCTTCTGCCACAACTTCTTCGACGCCATGCCGATGAAAATCGCCGGTCCGACAGTTGCGACCAGGCTCACCGCAAACGTGTTGTTGTCGCCGAGCAGCCCCTCGGCCTGGGCCCGGTTGTAGCCGCCGAGATAGCTCCAGTTCATCTCGAAGCCTGCCAGCCCCTGCGACAGCACGATGACCCAGGCGATGGCCAGCACCTCCTTGCGAGTGCGGACGACAGTCAGGCTGACCATGAACGGAAGCAGGAATTTCAGCTGCTCGAAGACAGTGTCCCAGGCGATGTCCTGGTTTGGCGCAGCCGCTGCTGACAGGACCATCCAGAAAAAATACGCCAGCAGGAGGTAGACCTGTGTGCGTGCGCGGGCGAAGTTCCAGTTCCCGAAGCGCTTCGCCGCCCAGCCGATCGCGAGACAGACGCCGACGATGCGGCTGAGGCCGCCAAGGTCACCGGCCCAGCCGTACAGGATCTGAGGTCTGGCCACCGACAGGAAGACGTAGGCACACACGCCGATGAGCGGGTTGAACAGGGCCGCGATGGCGCCGCCGTACGCGATGAGATAGGTGAGGATCAGGCCTTTCATGGCGCTAGTGCGAGTTGTTGCCGATGACCCAGAGCGGTTGGGCCTTTGACTGCTCGACGTTGAACCAGCTGTACAACGCGGGAATGCTCGTGAACATCAGGAACACGAACAACCCGAAACTCAGCACGAGGTATGCGAAGAAGCCGCGCTCCGTGTACAGCTTCTCGGGGTTCTGCACCGGGCTATCGGGTCGCATGCCGATCTTCAGGTAGTACGTGAACATGCCGGCGGCGAGCGGCACGAACAGAATCAGCTCGAGGTGATACCGCACGATGAAGATGCCGGCAAACAGCGCCGATGCCGTGGCGTAGAACACGATGCTGAGGAGGAGCCGTTCCTCGGTGTAGTAGCGGAACGACTTGCGATACGCGGCGGCAACCGCGGGATTGGCGATGTGCCGGTACTCCGCGTAGCGCTTCGTCGCCATGAAGAACGCGCCGACCATCCAGTACGAAAAAAGCAGCGACACCGGCGGAAAAGCCGTCGTCAGCAGCGCGAACCAGCCGAGGAGGAGTCGCACGGCGTTGTTGGCAGACTCGCTGATGACGTCGACGTATGGCCATTCTTTCGTGCGCACCGGCGGCACGTTGTACGACACGCCGAGCAGCCACAACGTCAGCGCCGACAGGCCGAAGTACCGGTTGAGCCAGAACGACAGGCCGACACCGGCCACGCCGAGCGCGATCCACTCCGCGTACACGATGGCCGCCACCACCTGGCCTGAGGGCACCGGGCGGAATCGCTTCACCGGATGGAGTTTGTCGGTCGGACCGTCGAGCAATTCGTTCAGCACGTAGTTGCTGGACGCGGTGAGGCACGTCGCGAAGAAGGCCAGCAGCAGCGGCTTCACGCTGGTCCACGAGGCCAATGCCGGCTCGTAGAAGATCGCGAGCACGACGCCCAGCACCATGAACGCGTTCTTGAACCAGTGGTCGATGCGGGCGATCTGGACGTACGGCTTGATCGTGCGCCAGGTGCTCATGGCCGGCCCTCGGCAATGCTCGTGACGTGTTCGAAGAGCGCGCGCATGTCGGGCACGGCGTCGCACCGGCTGTCGGCTGCGGCTGGTGCCTTGCTGCCAATGACGAGCGCCGGCATGCCGGCGTTGGCGGCCCCCACCGCGTCCACCTCCGCGCGGTCGCCCACGTACAGCACCTCGGCAGGCGATAGCCGCCAGCGGTCCGCCGCGACGAGGAACCCGCGAGGGTGCGGCTTGAACGCGTTGACGTCCGCCTCTGTCGCTTCGAGCGTCAGTCCAAACATCTGTTCGAGACCCATGGCTTTCAACTTGTCGACCGCTGGATAGTCGGAGAATACCCCGAGGCGCAGCCCGCGGTCGCGCAGCCTGCCCAGGACCTCATCCGTGTGTGGTCGGACAACCGGCTTGAGATACTTGAGGGGCCGCATGAAGATCCACTCGCGGACGACGGCTTCCATTTCGACGACTTCCACTGCCGCCCGCTCGGCGGCCAACGTGTACTGCAGGCGCTCCAGCGGCTCCTCGGGACGTCCAAGCACCCGAAGTTCCTCGCGCACGTGGCGGAACGTCTGCAGCATCCGCCAGACGCGGCTCACACGCCACGGCGCGTGCTGAAACCACGGCGCGGTGGCCAGCTCGCCTGCCATCATCAGCCGCAGACGGCTTTGCCGGTAAAGCGTCCCGTCCAGATCGAACAGCACCGCCTTGATCACGACGCCGACCCTCCGAGCAGCCGTCCGAGAAACCCGGCGTCGCGAGCGATGAACTGCACGACCCAGAGGCTCACCGCGACGAGCAGCGAGGCAGCCAGCGGCCACAGCCGACGGCGATCGATTGCTGTGTGTCGCGCCAGGCGCGTGATCGCAGCGCCCGCATAGACGGCCAGGAGCGGGGTCAGCGGGAGCCGGTAGCGGGGATGACCGAACACAATGCTGTGCAGGCCGCAAATCGCCACGATGACCAGCAGCAGCAGGGCGTGCAGGCGCCGATCGTCCGGCGGGAAGAGCCACACCCCGGCAAGCGACAGCGCAAGCAGCAGCGGATAGGCCGCGAGCAGCGCGGTCCCGACGACCAGGAGAGCCCAGCGCGGCGGATCGTAGAGCCCGTGCATCACGCCGGCGACGAAATCACGATCGAGCGCCCAGAAGTCGCCGAACTTGATGCACGCACGCCAGGCGGTCAGCACGGGATGCGCCAGCATGAAGGCCACCGCTTCGCCCCGCGCCCACTTGTCCTTCTTCCCCTCGGTCCACGGCCCTCCGCCTGGAGGCGCGAGCGGGATGCCCACAATCCAGCTCTTGTCGCCGCTCATCGACACGGCGTCCCAGATGCGATCGTGCGGCGTGTACTCGTAGTTGCCCATCCGCAGGTTCAGCCCCCCCATCGTGTCCACCACGACAGGGACGCCCTGCAGCCGTGTGTTCCGGTACGGCCCACGGACCAACCACGATCGCGAACCCCGCGGCAAAGGCGGCGGCAACCAGCAGCCGCCGCTGCAGCGACCCGGCGACGGCGATGAGGATGAACGGCCCCAGCACGAGCGCCAGCGGCCAGGCGATGCTTCGCGTCAGCGCGGCGAGGCCAAGCAGCACGCCGGCCGCGAGCGCGCGCGGCCACGACGGCGCGCGCAGCACCGCCACCAGCACCACCACCGAGGCCAGCAGCAGCGCCGTGAACAGCGTTTCCGACAGCATCACCATGTTGGCGAAGAGCAACGCCGGGTACAGCGCGACTATCGTCGCGGCGGCCAGGCCCGCCCGTGCGTCAAACGCGGACTTCCCGAGCCGGTACGCGAGCCACGCCGTGAGCACGGCCAGCACGCTGTGGACGACGCGAACTGCCTGCAGGCTCCCGTCGCCTCCCGCCAGCCACGTCCCGGCCATCAACACCGGGAAGAGCGGTGGCCGAAGCGACGTCGGGCCGTTGTTGAAGGCATAGCCGCGCCCGTCGGTCAGGCTCGCGGCAAGCTGCAGGTAATCGCGTTCGTCCGAGATCCTGGGCCCCAGGCCAGCCACGGCCGGCAGGATCAGAAGGCGCACGGCAAACGCCACGACCAGGACCACGGCGAGTGGCCGGACCTGGCTTGGGGCGGAGACTGTCGGAAGGGATGAATCGGGGTTCATCTTCAGGAACTCGGGAGCAAGAGCCCCGCCAGCTGAACGAGATCGCGCCACCCGTAATCCACTCTCCAGACTGAGGTTCGCCGGGCAGCCCCCCGATCATCGCATGGAACGTCCGCGCTCGCAGGCCTAAGGTCTGGCGAGGGGCAGACTTTGGGCGCCTTTTCGTGGCCGTCGAGCCGGGCAGTATAGAATTTCGCCCGTGCCGCGCCCCGACATCCTGCTGCTCTCGGAGCTTTATCCGCCGGCGATCGGCGGCAGCGGCGTCCTCCTGGAGAACCTGTATTCCCGGTTGCCCGGCCTCGACGTCCACGTTCTTGCTGACGGCCACGACGGGAGCCGCGTGCAGCAGGGGCTGAACGTGGACGAAGTGTCGATGGCGGCGCCCGACTGGGGCATCGTCCGCCCGGCCTGCCTCGCCCGGCATCGCCGCGTCGCCCGCCGGATTCGCGAGCTCGCGCCCGACAGGCGTACCCATGTGCACTGCGGGCGTGGATTGCCCGAGGGGCTGAGTGCGTGGTGGGCGCGCCGCCCGTTCGTGTGCTGGACCCACGGCGAAGAATTGGGCTTCGCCTCGACATCGCGTGAGTTGACCTGGCTGACGCGCCGGGTCTACGCCCGCTCGGCGGCGCTGCTCGCCAATTCGCACAATTCGGCCCGCCTACTGACGGCGTGGGGTGTACCGGCCGAAAAGGTGGTGGTCGTGCACCCCGGGGTGGACGTCCACCGCTTCTCGCCCGTCGCGGATCCAGGGGACTGGCGCCAGCGCTTTGCGCCCGACGGCGAGCTGGTGATCTTGTCGGTGGGGCGTTTGCAGCGGCGGAAGGGCCACGACCTGATGTTGCGCGCGCTCGCGCAGTGGACCGAGCACGACCCGGCCGTTCGCTACCTGATTGCCGGCGACGGGCCGCACCGCGCGACGCTCGAGGCCGACGTCCAGACGCTCGGACTTCGCGACCGCGTCGTCTTTCTGGGAGCAGTCGCAGAAAACGCGCTGCCCGAGCTGTACGCCGCCAGCGACGTCTTCGCCATGCCGAACCGGCAGGACGGCGTAGACTTCGAGGGTTTCGGCATCGTATTTCTGGAGGCGGCGGCAGCCGGCCGCGCCACGATCGGCGGCAGGAGCGGCGGGGTTCCTGAAGCGATCGAGGACGGCGTCACGGGGCTGCTCGTCGAAGGCACGGACGCCACCGAGCTGGCTGCCGCGCTCAGGCGCCTGGCGAATGCCGATGTGCGTAATGCGATGGGCCGGGCCGGACGAGAGAGGGTCTTGCGGGCGTTCACCTGGGAGCACGGGGCCCGTCGCGTCGCCGAGGTGCACGAGAGGCTGACGGCCGGGAGTCACAGTTGATCCGCCACATCGGCGGGCCATTCAGTCGGCGGACACATGAGCAAGGAACCTACAGCATCGATTGTGATGGCGACTCGCAACCGGCCGGAGCTGGTCGGTGCGGCACTCCGATCGATCACGAAGCAGACCTTGCAGGACTTCGAAGTCCTGATCACCGACGACGGCTCGAACCAGGAAGCGCTCGACCGGCTGCGAGAGATATTGGGCACGCTCGACAGCCGGTTTCGTCTGGAGACGCCGCTTTATCCCGGCGCCTCGGGCTCGGGCCCGGCCACCGGCCGGAACCGCGGGCTGGCCCGCGCCACCGGTCGTTTCATCGCGTTCCTCGATGACGACGATCAGTGGATCTGGCCGGAGTATCTCGAAACGGCAGTCGCCGCGCTGGACGCGACCGGGCTGGACCTCTACTTCGCCGATATGGAAGGCTATCGCGGCGATACGGTGGTGTGGGACACCTGGCGCCTCGACAAGGCCGATCTGATTGCTGGCGAGCGCGTCGCCGGCCTCAAGGCCGACGCCTACATCGTCGATCGCGCGCAGATGTTCCAGACGCTCCGCGCCAGAATCGTGCACCCGAACACTGTGGTGCTGCGCCGCTCACTGGTCGAGAAAACCGGCCCGTTTCTCAAGTGGCTCTACTACGCCGAAGATCACGAGTTCGTGCTGCGGCAGGTCGATCACATCGAGCGCGCCGTCTTCGGGCCGCACATCGTCGCGCGGTATCGCTTTCCGGTGGGGAATTCGAGCAGCCTGACGATGTCGGCGCTCGACCAGCACCTGCAGCACGTCTACGCCGCACAGCGCTTGCGAGTGACGGGCCAGTCGCGGGAGCTGAAGGCCGCCGCGCGACGCGAGGAGTCCTGGCATCTGCGAATGGCGAGCAGCGAGCTGCGCCGGCTGGGCCGACGCAGTGACGCCCGGATGCTCGCCTTGCGCGCGCTTGGCGTTCGACCGTCGCCTGGGAACCTCTGGCACGCAGTGAAAACGGCGTGGTGAGCGTGACTGTGGCAGGATTTCCGCCATGACGTCGCCCACCGCGCGTGCGCGTCTCAGCATCATTCTTCCGACCTACAACCGCGCCGGGTTCCTGCCCGGCGCCCTGGCGTCAATCGACCGGCAGACGTTCGCTGACTGGGAGCTCGTCGTCGTCGACGACGGCAGCACCGACGACACCCGCGACGTGATCGATCGCGCCCGCCCGACGATTGCGCGCAACGTGAAGTACATCCGCCAGGAGAACGGCGGACCCGCGGCGGCGCGCAACAACGGCATCGCGCACGCCGAGGGCGACCTCGTCGCGTTCTTCGACAGCGACGACCTGTGGCACCCCGCGTTCCTGGAGACGTGCGTTGCCGCGCTCGACGCCAACCCGGACGTCGACTGGGTTTTCGCGGCCTGCCGGATTCTCGACCTCGACACCGGCGCCGAAGTGTCCGCCAGCACCTTCAGGGAAAACGGAAAGCCGCGGCCATTTCTGTCACTGCCCGCGAGTCGCCGCGGTCAGGTGGCGGTGCTGAACGACTCCCGCACGCTCGATGCCGTGCTTTCGACGGGGCTGTACGCCGGCTTCCAGAACTCCGTCATCCGCGCCGCGACGCTTCGCCGCTGGCCGTTGCCGATTGTCCCGGTGCGTGTGGGCGAGGACACCTTGACGGCATTCCGCGCCATCGCCACCGGCGCGACCCTGGCCTACATCGATCGCGCGCTGGTCGACTATCGCACCCACCAGGGCGGCGTGACGGATGGCGCGCGTACGGGAAAGCCAGAAGCGCTGATCGCGCAGGCGCAGGAATATGCGAGGGGCTACGACTTCGTCCTGAGCGAGCTGGCGGGGAATCGTCGCGCGACGCGGCTGCTCGAGCACGCAGCCGCGCATCGCAAGTTCTGGATCGAAGGCTACCTCGGGCTCTGGGCGCTGGGCCGTCGCCGCGAGGCGCTCCACGCCTATCGCACAGCGCTGGCGCTCTCGCCGCTGGAATGGACGATGTGGAAGACGTGGGCGGCGTCCGTCGTCCGCACGGCCATCGGCCGTTAGGCCGGCGGCGCCGTTCCGTGAGCGCGGGCCTCTGCGAGGTAGCCGCGCAGGATGCCCGCGGCCCTGATGTTCTTCACCCACGAGACGTCGCGGCGCACGGCGCCGGCGGCAATCCGAGCCTGCAACTGCGCGTACTGCAGCAGCGCCCACCGCGGGTACCCGAACAGGCGCGCGCCCTCGAAGGTGCCGGCACTCCGGGCGATGCCGACGCCGAGGCCGGTGTACCAGTGAGCGATGTAGCGGTAGGTCAGGCGGTTCTCGCCGATGTAATGCTGGACCCGCGCGCCCGATACCCACCAGCCCGGGTGCCCCGCGCTCCTGAGGCGACTCTGGAGCTCGGTCTCTTCGCCGCGAAGGGCGGCGTGCCCGGTTGGCCCGATCGTCTCGTTGAACGGGAACGCGCGAGCAACGGCGGCGCGGATGCCGAGGTTCGCGCCGACCACGCCGCGGTCGTTCAGCGGCTGGTCCGAGGGGCCGTAGTCCACCAGCGCGTACGGCTCTCCCAGTGACGCGATGGCACGGGCGATCCATGGCGGCGGCGGCACGGCGAACCAGGCCTCGACAGGCCCGCCGAACCAGCTGGCCTCCGGCCGGTTGCCGGCGGCCTCCGCGTAGGCACGGAGCCAGCCGGGCGACACGCGCACGTCATCGTCGGTCCAGAGCAGCAGATCGCCGGTCGCCATGCTGATTGCCAGGTTGGCTGCCCGTGACTTGCCCGCGCGAGCCTCGAAGGCGTGGCGCAGGGGAAGGCGGCCCTCGAAGCCGGCGAGCACGGACGCGGTGTCATCGGTGGAATTGTTGTCGATGACGATCACTTCCCACTCGAGACCGGCCGGAACCTCGAGGCGCTCGAAATACGACAGCGTCTCACCGAGAAGCGTCGCCCGATTCCACGTGCAGATGATTGCCGAAATCCGCATCATGCCCCGCCGGAGAGTTGCTGGACGAGAGACAGGATCGCGCCGCACTGCGTCCTGCTGTCGAAGTGATCGGCCACGTATTTCACGCCGGCCGCATTTCGTGCCTGCCGATCGTCGGCCGGCAGTCGGCTGAGCGTGAGAATCGCCTCCGCGATGGCCTCCGGATCGTCGGCCGGGACCAGAATCCCCAGCTCCGGTCTGGTAATCATCTCTGGAATGCCACCGACCGACGACGCGACGACCAGGCAGCCGCTGCTGAGCGCCTCGAGGACAATCAGGCCCTGGGCCTCGATGCGGCTCGGCACCAGGAAGATGTCGACGCCGCGGTAGAAGGCTGTCAGGTCGCGCTGGAAGCCGAGGAACCGGACGTGTTCGCGTATCCCAAGCGCGTCTGTCAGCGCTTCGAGCGCCTGCCGTTCCGCGCCGTCGTTGGCGATGTGCAGTTCCATCGGCACCGGCGACGAGGCCAGCGCGCGAGCAAAGCCGCGCAGGGCGACGTCGATGCCTTTTTCCTGCACCAGCCGCGCCGCGGTCGCCACAATCACAGTCCCGCCCGTGGCGCGGGCCTTGACTGCCGGGCCCGGCGAAAACCTGACGGTGTCGACGCCGTTGGGGATGATGGGCATCTTTCGTGTCGCGAACCCGTAGCCCCTGGACAACGCCGACCGGACCGATTCGCTGATGCAGATGGTCCGCACCGGCATCAGCGATCGCAGCCAGCCGCGCGTCCGCTGGCGGTACCACCACAGGCCGAGCCCGGGAACCATGCCGCCGAGGTGCTTCGACGCAGTGCGCGGGCCGAGCACCGGCGGTTCCAGCTGCTGAATGACGACAAAGGCCCTGAACGCCAGGCGAGCCGCGACATCGAGCGCCAGGCTGCCGACGTGCAGCGTGCCCTTTTCGAAGAGGCACACATCGCAGCGAAGCGATCGGAAGTACCGGTACCAACCGGTCACCGTCGAGGGCGGCGGATCAGTCGCTTCAATCGTGGCCCGCAGGTTCCGGGCCCGATAGAGCGCGGCCGTCTCGCTGCCAACGCAGGCCAGCGTCACGTCATGGCCGGCGTCGACTGCCGCATTCACCAGATCGACAGCGTGTGACTCCAGCCCGCCCCAGATTCGTGACCAGACGAGAATCGCAATGGTCATGCGCCGGGGCGGCTGCCCGCGCCTTCTCGATGAAGGGCGCGACACTCCGAAGCCGTGCTGCCGAAGAAGTGATATTCCTGCAGGGCCGATAACGCCGCGCGACGGTTGCCGCGAACGGTGTGCCAGTAATACCGGATCCTGGATTCAGCGACCCTGCGCAGCACCCAACGCGGCACACCAAAGAGTTGCGGCCCTTCAGGTGGGCCCTTTCGTCGCGTATTGCCCTTGCCAAGGCCTCGATAGAAATCGATCAGGTACGCAAGCGTCATGCGCTCCGGCGCGACGTAGTGTTGAAGTCGCATCCGCGGCACCCAGACGACTTCGACACCGCGGGCGCGGAGCTGATCGATCAGGCCGGTTTCCTCCCCCGTCGAGCGCTCGTCGTGCGTCGGACCCAGTCGCGGATCGAAGGACTGCTGGGTCAGCACGTCACGGCGGAAGGCCATGTTCGCGCCGTAGATCTCGAGCGGCGCCGGGAGCGGACCGATTGGCCGACGATGGTCCAGGCCCGCGAAGCCCCATCCCAGCATCGGAAAGGCGGCGACCAGGTCGGGATCCGGCGGTTCTGGAAACCACGGCTCGATCGGTCCGCCGAAGACGCCGGCCTGCGGAAACGTCCGCACCGCGTCCAGGAACGCCATGATCCAGCCCTGGTCGGCCAGGACGTCGTCGTCGGTGAAGAGGAGGTGCGGCGCCCGCGACTCGCGGATCCCGCGATTGCGCGCGTTGGACGCGCCCGGCTGCAGCTCGACGAACGGGCGGAGCGGAAGGCGGTCCACAAATGCGTTCAGGACGTCGTTTGTGCGATCGGTGGAGGCGTTGTTGACGACGATGAGCTCGGCGTCACCGGCTGGCGGCCACTCGATTTCGCACAGGCGCTGCAACGTCTGCTCGAGCACGTGCGCCCGGTTCCACGTGCAGATGACGACGCTGACGACGAGCGAGCTCATAGCGGCAGTCGTGTGTCCAGCCGCGGGGCGGCCGGCTGATGTGAGGAAGGCCTCAATCGAGCGGGCGTCGGCGGCAATGCGCTCGCTGGCGGCAACCGTCGCCGCTCAGCGGTTCGCCACGGAGATCGAGGCAACGGGCAGTGCCGCCTTCGTCAACGCCGCCTGGACGGCGAGATCGACGACGCCGTCGTAGGAGACCTTCTCGTCCACGGTGAAGTTGGCGACGTTCTCGGCGAACATGTGAAAGACGCCCCGCTTCGGGTCGCGGACGCTCATGTTCATCCGGTAGTGCCCGCGCGCGAAGTGCGCGACGAACTGCGCGACAAACGTCGCCCGCTCGCCTTTCTTGAACTCCACCAGCGGCACGCCAACCTCCTCGGCCGACATGCCGTAGCAGTAGAAGAGGTCCCGCGTCCGTTCGACGTCCATGCCCATCGTCACCAGCGGCGAATCCTCTGTGCATTCGAACTCGACGCGGAGCTCGCAGGGCGTGTGCGGCGCGATCGTGTCCACGGGGCGCCCGTCGGAGGTGACACAGCTTGCTGCCAGCACCTTGAACCGCGGCTCGGTGCCATAGCGCGTGCTGTAGGCCTGCGACGCCTCGAGGTAGGCCGTCAGTGCCGGCTCCGGCTCGCCGTCGAAGCGGACCTGGCCGCCGCCGAGGACGAGGCAGCGGCTGCACAACAGCGCGACCGCCTGAAGGTTGTGCGAGACGAAGACGACGGTGACGCCGCTGGCGATCTGCTGGCGCATGCGCTCGATGCACTTCGCCTGGAAGCTCATGTCGCCGACGCTGAGCACTTCGTCAACGAACAGCACGTCGGGGTCCATGTGGGCGGCGACCGAAAAGCCCAGGCGCGCCTGCATGCCGGAGCTGTACCGCTTCACCTGGGTGTCGATGAACTGCGAGACGCCGGAGAACTCGATGATCTCGTCGAGCTTGGTGGCGATCTGCTGCTTGCGCATCCCCATGATCGCGCCCTGCAGGTAGATGTTCTCGCGCCCGGTGAGATCGCCGTGAAAACCGGCCGCCACTTCGATCAGCGCGCCGACACGGCCCTTGACGGAGCAGTGGCCGATGGTCGGTCGGAGGATCCGGGTGAGCAGTTTCAGTGCCGTGGACTTGCCCGCGCCATTCGGCCCGATGATGCCGAGCGCCTCGCCACGCTTCACCTCGAACGAGACGTCGCGCACCGCCCAGAATTCCTGATCCTCGAGCGCGGTCTCATTCTTCCTGCCGCGGAAGATTCGCGATGCCAGGGCCGGCAGGAGATCCCGCAGGCTGTCGTGCCGCTCGCCTCGACGGAACTTCTTCCAGACGCCGTCGAATTCGACGACCACTTCTGACATCAGACGTTCTCCGCGAACTTGAACTCGGCCCGGTGGAACATCAGCCAGCCGACCAGCAGGATCGCAAACGAGAGGAACCCGGCGGCGATGAACTCGGGCGTGAACGGGTTGCGGCCGTAGAGCAGCACGTTGCGGTAGGCGTCGATGATCGGCGTCATCGGGTTGATCGCGGCGATGCGCGCGATCCGCGGCCCGAGCACGCTCAGCGGATAGAGCACGGAGGTGGCGAACATCCACACCGTGATCACCACTTCGAAGATGTATTTCACGTCGCGGTAAAACAGGTTGGCCATCGCCAGCAGCAGGGCGATGCCGCAGGTGAACGCGATGTGCACCACCAGGACAACCGGGAGAAACACCAGTTCCCAGCCTCCCCAGATCCGGAAGTAGGCCATCATCGCGGCGAGCACGACCGAGCCGACAGCGAAATCGACGAGGCAGACCATGACCGCGGAGAATGGGAAAATCTCGCGGGGAAAGTAGATCTTCGTGATCAGGTTGCTGTTGCTGGTCAGCGAGTTCACCGAAAAGCGCAGCGACGCGGCGAAGAAGTTCCAGCACAGCAGGCCGCAGAACGCGAACAGCGGATAGGGCACCCCGGCGTCGATCGGCGCAACGCGGGTGAACACCACCGAGAACACTGCGGTGTTCACCAGTGGCATGAAGATCGCCCACCCGAAGCCCATCACCGTCTGCTTGTAGCGCAGCAGCAGGTCGCGCTTCGTCATCTGCGTCAGTAATTCCCGGTACTCGAACTGTTCCCGGAGCATCTCGGACGCATCCTGGGCAATCGTCTGTTGGCTCACCTGTAAACTCACCTCTCCGTATCTAGGATACGATGAACCTGTTTTACGCCTGCTGTGTCCCCCCGGATACAGAAATCTCGCATGCCCACTCGAGTCCTGGCTTTCTACCACCGCGCTGAGACCTTCGGCGGGTCGTTCAACAGCGTCACGGAGGTCCTGAGCCGGATCGATCGGGCCCGATTCGAGGTCCTGTGTGCCGTGCCCGGGCCCGGCAACGTGCAGGAAACGTTTGACGCCCTCGGCCTGCCCGTCCACCACTGGCACGAGACCGAAGGCAGCAAGTCGCCGGCCTACGCGTGGGCCCTCGGCACTACAGCCCAGCGTCTGCGCCGGCATCGAATCGGCCTCGTTTACATCACCGATCACATCACCTGGCGCTCGAGCGCGCTGTTCGGCGCCAGGCTGGCCGGCGTGCCCGCGGTGGTCCATCTGCGCTCGCCGAAAGAGGACGCGGCGATGGATCCGGAGCTGGTCAAGGCCGCCATGGTGGTCGGCAACTCCGAGGCGACCGTTGCGGCGCTTCGCCCGGTGCGCCCGCCGGATCGGCTCCGGGTGATCCCCAACTTCGTCGACTTCTCCACGTTCCAGGCGCCGCGCCACGTGCCGGCCTCGCTCTTCCCGGGCCACCCGGTCGTCGGCTTCGTCGGCGTCTTCCGGCCGGAAAAGGGCATCGAGTTCTTTCTGGACATGGCGAAGCTGATTCACCAGCGCCGCCCCGACGTGCGATTCCTGCTCGTCGGCGGTGAGTCGGCGGTGGCCGAACGTCGGATGGTTCGACCGGATGCGCGCCTACGCCGACTCGCTGGCGCTCGGCGACGTGTGCCAGTTCACCGGCGAACGCTCCGATATCGCCGACCTGCTCGCCACGATGGACCTTGTCGTCGTCCCGTCGCTCAACGAGGGGTTTGGCCGCGTGATCGTCGAGGCCAATGCTGTCGGGAAACTGGTCGTCGGCGCTGACGCGGCAGGGATCCCGGAAGTGATCGAGCCGGGCGTGTCCGGCCTGCTGGCGCCTCCCCGGGACGGCGCGGCGCTCGCCGCCGCCGTGACCAGGATCCTCGACGACGAATCGTGGCGTCGCCGGGCAGCAGAGGATCTGCCGGCGGCTACCCGTGCCCGTTTCTCGCCGGACGCGCTGATGGCCAGGCTGCAGCAGGCCTGGGACGATGCGCTCGCCTACAACAGGCGTGCGTAGCGCGCCCAGTCCGTCGTGAGCGCCATGGCTTCCGCGCGCGGCACGACGCCACGGTAGCCAAGCTCGCGGGTCGCCTTCTCGAAGACCACGAGGGTGGGCTCGATGCTGAATTTCAGCTCGGAGGGCGCCGGCGCCGGCGGCTCGCGATAGATAACGGCCTCGTCCACGCCCATGGTTCGAAGGATTGTCCGCTGCAAGCCCGGTGACCGCTCCCAGAGCCGCCGCGGCAGCACCCCGTAGGGATCGGTCCACATCACCTTCTTCGCGAGCGCTCGCACCTCCGGGGAAAATGCGATCTGCTTGCCGCCATCGACCCACCGGCCCAGAACCCCGCGGCCGCTACCCGTCCTGGCGGGCGGATAGGGCGCGAGACGGACCTCCGCGCCGGCGGCTTTCGCGAACACGCCGTAGTAGTCCTTCCACGAGAGTTGATCGGGCTCGCTGATCAGGTACGCCTCGCCAAAGGCTGTCGGCGGAGGATCGAGCGCGCGGACGATGGCTTCGACGACGTTGTCCACGTAGACCATGTTCGCCGGCGTGTCCGCGTCGCCGGCCAGCGTCAGGATGCCGGTCTTGAGCGCCGTCAGTGGCCGCACCGTGAAGGTGCGCGAGAACGGACCGTAGATGCGCGCCGGGCGCAGCGCGATGGCTTTCAGCCCCTTCGGGATGAGCGCCATCACCGATTGCTCGGCGAGATACTTCGCGCGGCCGTAGTCCACGCCGCTGCCGGGGTTGAGCGGCACCGATTCGTCGAGGCGCGCCGGGACCTGTTCGCCGTGCACGGCCATGCTGCTCACATGAACCAGGCGCGCGCCGGTCGCCTGCGCGGCCTCCGCGACATTGCGCGTCCCGTCCACTGTCGTCTTGAACGCCGTCTCAGGCGGCCACCCGGTGCCGACCGCGCAGTGGACCACCGCGTCGCAGCCCTGAATCGCGCGATCGACATCGCCGCGAGAGACGACGTCGCCGATCACGATCTCGACCGGAAGCCGCGCCAGCCGCGCGGCGCCGCCAGGACGTCTCACCATCGCGCGGACGTCCCAGCGCCCGTCCGCGTGCAGTAACTCCACGGTGCGGCAGCCGAGGAAGCCGCCCGCCCCGGTGACCAGGACTTTGGGCTTCGCCCGCAGCACCGGCACGTCGGGAGCGGCGGCCGCGCGCGCGAGACCGAGCGGTCGATCCGTCCACGCCTCCGACAGGCGTTCCGGCGCCGCATAGCAGGACTCGATGAGCCTGACGACGGGGACCACCGATGCGCCGGACAGTTGCGCGGGACCGCCAGACCGAACCGCGCCCAGCCAGTCGTCGAACTCGCGCCGAAAGGCCTTGTAGCCGACCAGCTGCGACTCGTCGCGCCACTCGGCGCCGATGGCGACCTCGCGCGGCGCATCCGCGACCAGATCGCGCACGTCGCCGATCGCCGGCAGGACGCGCACGCGGCAGAAGTCGCCGCGCATCAACTCCAGGACGCCACCCTGGCAGGTCACCCGGATCGATCCGCGGAGCTCGCGCGTCCGACTCAGCTCCACCCGGGCGGGCACCGCGCCCCAGCGGGTGGCGATCTCGAGCTGCAGCTCGCAGTCAGTTTCGATTCCGCCGAGCGCGTTGTCGGCGTAGCGGATCAGGCGCGTGTCACCTGGCACCACGTAGCGGAGCTGGTCCAGCAGATGGGTGCCGATGTCGATCAGGACGCCGCCGCCTCCGCCCGCGCGTGTCAACGGAGCCAGCGATGCCAGCTGCCAGGAATATTCGCCGCCCTCTTCGATGTCGACGCTGACAGGCGGCCCCAGCAGCTCGGCTTCCAGCAGTCCGCGGAGCAATCGCGACACGGGCAGGAGGCGCCGGTACAGTCCGACGCTCAGGGCAATGCCCGCCTTGTCCGCGGCCGCGACCATCTGGTCCGCATCGGCGCCCGTGATGGCCATGGGCTTTTCGACGAACACGTGGAAGCCGCGTCCTGCCAGCTCGATCGTGGCCGACGCGTGATGGGCGGGCGGCGTCGCCAGGACGATGCCATCGGCGTCGGTCCGCGCCACGGCGGACACATCGTCGTGGATGCGCGTGATGCCGTAGGCCGCGCCGAGCTCGGCCGCGCGCGCCTGGTCGCGATCGACCAGCGCCACGACCTCGATCTGATCGTGTCCGGCCAGGACCGGGAGAAGGCTGGCGCGGGTGACGGCGCCGCATCCGATGATGGCGACCCTGAATGGCGTGGCTGGCTGAACCGGCATGTCCTACAAGGGTAGCAGGACCTCGTCGTAGAGACCCTGGAGGCGCTCAGCGTGTCGGGGGAGGCCAAACCACTCCACCGCCCGGCGTCGCGCGGCGCGGCCGAACGCCTGGCGGCGCTCCGCCGAATCGACCAGGCCGCCAAGGGCGGCGGCCAGGGCTGTCGGATTCCGCGCGGGCACGAGCAGTCCCGTCACGTTCTCCTCCACCATTTCCGGAATGCCTCCGACGCGGGAGCCGACGACCGGCACGCCGGCGGCCATGGCTTCCAGCGTGGCATTGCCGAGCGGCTCGATATGCGAGGGCACCGTGATGATGTCGAACGCCGGAATCAGTCGCGGCGCGTCGGTACGGAACCCCAGGAAATGAAACCTCTGGCTGAGACCGCGTTCGGCAACGCGGCTCTCCATCGCGCGGCGGAGCGCGCCGCCGCTCTTGAGGTCATCGCCGAGCACCGCAAACCGCACGGCGCCGTTGGCGGCAGCCAGTTCCGAGGCGGCGTCGACGAAATCCCAGATGCCCTTGACCTCCGACACCTGCCCTGTGAGCGCCACGACCGGATTGTTGGCGGGCAGCCCGAGCTCGGCGCGAACCTGCCCGCGCGTCGCCGGCGTCACCTCCGGCGGAATGACGACGCCGTCGTGGAGGACGTCGGACTTGCCGGCAAAGACGCCCGGCGCCGCCGCCAGGGCGTCGGCGCGGAGCGCGTCCGAGACAAAGAGCGCGCGCGTGAACGCCGGCCGGAGGAACCAGCGGAAGCCCGCGTCGCTGTCGGGGAAGCGCACGTGTGTCAGTGCAGGAACCCGCATCCACCGCGCGACGTGGCCGGCGGGCTGAAAGCTGGGTACGTCGTTGGAGTGAATCAGCGCGGGGCGGAGGCGCCTGGCGAGCCGCCACATCGTCCACGCGCTGCGCGCCCAGCGAACACCCTCGTCGCGGCCAAGGTGCGCCAGCGGCACGACGTCGGTGGCGATGCCGGCGCGATCGAGCTCCGTTCGGAGCGGGCCGTCAGTGCCGACGATCACGTGGGGGACGTAGCGTCGAGGATCGAGAGCCTGGAGGGTGAGGAGCAGGGCGCGCTCGGCGCCGCTGAAGAAAGGTGCCCAGGCGAGGTAGAGCACCGTCCGGGGCCCGGGCCCCGGTGTCACCGTTCGCTGCCGAGGAACCGTCCCAGCGTCTTGCGGCTCGTTTCGTCGAGGCTCACGAAGGTGCACGCGACAAGATATCGGTTCGACCGTCGTGTCTGTGTGCCGACCTCGGACCGCACGACTTCCGCGGTGGCGGCAAAGGGAGCGCCGCCAAGGACCGTGCGCACCTGGACGCGGCGGCCAATCGAGAGCTCGCTCGACGCCGAGAAGGCCACACCGGTCAGGCTGAGGTCGAGAATCTCGATGTCGACCACGGCCGGCCAGAGCAGGTCCGGCGCCTCGTCGGAGCCAGAACGCGGATAGCGGCGCCGTTCGAGCGGCACGGCTCGTTCGTTACCCGGAATCTCGCCCATCTCAGTGATTGGCATCATTGGGGGTCGTGTCCGGGGTGACCACGAATTCCAGGCCGACAAGGTAGTGTTGCTGCCCGGATTTCCAGATGGGCCGCAGATGACGAACCCGTGCGACGGCGTCCTGCACTGCCGCGCCGGATTGCAGTTTGATTGAGTGTACCGATTCGGTTTCGAGCGGCCACGGCGCCTCGACGAGTGCGCCGCCGGCGCTCAGGTTAATCAGCGGCAACGCCTCGAGAGTCGCCACCGATCCCCGGAGGCGCCCGACAATTTCAAACCGAGGTTGAACCCGACGATCGCTCACTGAACCGTCCGCGCGCTGGCGACTTGGCGCCGCCGAGCCCCGAGTCGTACCCGGATCCGACATGACAACTGTTGCAACGACGCGGCCAGATCGTCACGGTGTCGTCGCAAACCGTGCAAGTGGCAAATTTTCCTGCAAGAGCGTGGTGTGGCCTCTCAGCGGAGGTCCGACCAACCGATAACCTCATCCGTGAAGTTTCAAGCAAACGTACCAAAAGTCGCCGTCATCGTAGACTTTGTATCGATTGCGCAACTCTTACGCGACACCGACCGGCGCTATCATGACCAGGTGATGCGGCTCTTCAGCCCCGTGATTCTTGTGGCAGCCGCCCTGCTCCTGGGCGTTCAGCCGCTGCAGGCCCAGACCGGCGCCAACATCCTGGTGGTCGCCAATGGCGAGAGTGCCACGTCGGTGCGGATCGCCGAGTACTACGCCGGCCACCGCAGCGTCCCCGCGGAACAAATCCTCCGTCTCAAGGGCCTCACGGCAGATCCGCCCGACGGGATGGCCCGTGAAATGTATGACGGTCTAATCGAGGCCCCGGTTGCGGCCTGGCTGACCCAGCACTCCGCCCAGGACCGCGTTCACTACATCGTCCTCGCCAAAGGCATCCCGCTTCGGATCAACGGCTCGACGGGAAGGACTGGCACTGTCGCCAGCGTGGACTCCGAGCTGACGCTGCTGTACCAGCGGATGAGCGGGGTCACCACCCAGTTGCCCGGCGGGTTGCCGAACCCCTACTTCCTTGAAGACCGGCCGCTGGCGCAGGCCCAGCCCTTTTCCCACGAACGGGTCCCGCTCTACCTCGTGACGCGGCTGGACGGGTTCTCGGTGGACGATGTCCTGAAGCTGGTGGATCGCGGCGTCGCACCGGTGACCGCCGGCCGCGTGGTGCTCGACCAGCGCGCCTCCTGGACGGCCGTGGGCAACCAGTGGCTGAAGGACGCTGCCGATCGCCTTGTCGAAATCGGGTTTGGCAACCGGGTGCTGCTCGAGTCCACCAGCAAGGTGGTCACCAACGAAGCCTCGATCCTCGGCTACTACTCGTGGGGCTCGAACGATCCCGCGATCAAGCAACGCGACTTCGGGCTGGGGTTCGTTCCCGGCGCGCTCGCGGCGATGTTCGTCAGCTTCGACGGCCGCACGTTTCGCGAGCCGCCGGCGACCTGGAACATCGGCATCTGGGAAGACCGCGACACCTACTTCGCCGGCGCTCCCCAATCGCTCGCCGGCGACCTGATTCGTGCCGGCGCCAGCGGAGTGGCGGGCCACGTCGCCGAGCCATTTCTCGACGCCACCATCCGGCCGCAGATCCTGTTTCCTGTCTATTTCAAGGGCATGAACCTCGCCGAGTCGTTTTACCTGGCGATGCCCGACGTCAGCTGGGCCACCGTCGTCGTTGGCGATCCGCTGTGCGCGCCGTTCCGCACCGCCGCGCAGTCAGGCGTGTCGCTCGATCCCGGCATCGATCCTGACACCGAGCTGCCGCGATGGTTCTCCGCGCGCGCCGTGGCGACGTTTTCGGGTCGCGGGCTCGACGTGGCCGGCGTGAAGCACTACCTGCGAGGCCAGGCGCGGCTGGCGCATGGCGACAGGCCTGGCGGCGTCGCCGAGCTGAAGGCGTCGGTGGCCGCCGAGCCACGGCTCGTCGAAGCGCGCTCGCCGCTGGCCGGGTATTTCGAAGGCGAAAAGGATTTCGCTGCCGCCAACACGCAGTACCTGGCGATTCTCGACGTGAAGCCAGGCGACGTGATTGCGCTCAACAACCTGGCATTCAACCTGGCCGACCGGTTGGGCAAGCCGCAGGAGGGATTGCAATACGCCCAGCGCGCCTACACGCTCGCCGGCCGCGCCAGCGCGATCGCCGACACGCTGGGGTGGGTTTACCATCTGCTCGGCGACGACAAACAGGCGATCACCCTGCTCGGCCCGGCGGCGGACGCTGACGTCAAGAACGCCGACATCCAGGTCCACGCCGCTCGCGTCTTCATGGCCGCCGGAAGACCCGAACCTGCCCGCAAGTATCTGGACCGCGCGCTGGCGCTGCAGCCCGATCTCGCGCAGTCGCCCGATGTGGAGGCGCTGAAAGCGGCGCTCAAGTAGCGCGTCGTGTCGGCGGCTGTTCGCCGATCCCCGATCGCACCAGGAAGTCGCCCAGCACGCCAAGGCCCACGCCGATTGTTCCCAGCATGATGTCCGTGCCGTCCGGATAGCGCGACGGCAGGAAGACCTGTCCCAGCTCGACACCGCCGAAGAGCGCCACGGCGACAGCGGCGAATGCCGCGAGCCGCAGCCAGCGCAGCGGCGCGCTTGCCGGGCGCGGCACCGCGAGGGCAAGCAGCACGCCGACCGGCAGGCCGAGAAAGATCTTGGTGATGGCCTCGCTGAGGGCGTCGAACGGGTTCGCCCAGTAGTAGTTGCTGAACGGCACCTGCACGAGCGCAGGCCAGCGCGATCGCCACATGTCGCCGGTGACGGTGAAGTTGAACGGCGACCAGTGGCGCAGCAGGATGACGAAGACCCAGACCAGCAGCAGGCCAAGCGGCCACACGCGGAGCCGGGCGGCCGACGTGGCGCTGCCGTTCGTGCCGGCGAGCCGGGTCGCAAGCCAGGCCCCGACGCTGGCGCCAATCGCACCGCCAATCACGTCGTCCACCGTCGCCGTGCGGGAGAAGACGAACAACTGGCAGACCTCGAGTGCGGAGACGACGAGCGCGCCGGCGAGTGCTCCGCCGACAGCGCTTGGCAACCGTCGCGCCCGCGGCCAGCCAAGTGCGGCGAGAGCGCCGATGGGAATCGCCAGCAGCGCCGTGCTCGCGATGACTTCGCTCCCCCCGAGCAGGCCGTCGTGCAGCGGCACGATCCGGATGCGGTGCATGCGGAACTTCTCGGCGAGCTCCGCCGGCCGGATCGTCACGTCGAATGGCAGCAGGCCCAGCAACAGCCAGATGGCGGCGTAGCCCGTCAGTACTCTGCGGGCCATCTCGACCCGGCTTCCCGTGGCCGGCGCCAGGCTTTGCAGCCAGCCCACGACCAAGCCGCCCAGCGGCAGCCAGGCCAGCGCCCCGAGGGCTGCGCCGGTCGTTTCGTTGACGATGTCGTTGTAGGAAGGCGTGCGCCCCAGCACGAAGATTTGAGAAAACTCGATGGCGATGCTGAAGCCGAACGCCGCCACCGTGACCAGCGGGACCAGCGCGATGGCCAGGGCCCGGCGACGTCCCGCCGCGATCGAGCCGGTGACGAGGAAGCCGATGGGCAGGAACAAGACCACGTTCGACAAGAAATCTGTCTTGGAGGCCAGGGCAAACGGGATGTATTCGACCGCCAGGAACTCGGCGACGGCGTCGCTGAACGCGACGTGCCTTACATGCAGCGGCACAAGGCTGCCGTAAACGGCGAATGCCGCCGCGAACAGCGCGCCCAGAGCGAGCAGAACGCGGGTCGTTCGCGGAGCCGGCACGACCTAAGCATAGCCCCGGCAGGCATGGTATAAGCGCATGATGCCCGCCTCCGCTCTGTCGACGCTGGCCCCGGTCCTGGCGGGACTGCTGGTGCTCTACCTGCCCGTGTTCCGGAAACTGGTGTACGACTGGGGCCACGACGACAACTACTCGCACGGCTTCCTGATCATTCCGATTGCCCTGTATCTGGTCTGGGAGCGGCGGGCAGACCTGGCGGCCGCGAAGGTGTCGCCGTCGATCCTCGGGTTGGTGCTGACGCTCCTGAGCCTGGCGGTGCTGGCGGCCGGCACGCTTGGCAGCGAGTTGTTTCTCACCCGCGTGTCGCTCATCGGCGTCCTCGCGGGGATCGTGTGGTTCCTCTACGGGATGGCGTACCTGCGGATCCTGATATTCCCGCTGGCGTTCCTGCTCCTGATGATTCCGATCCCTTCGATCGTCTTCAACCAGATCGCGTTTCCGCTGCAGCTGCTGGCGTCGCGGTTTGGTGAAGTGGTCCTGCAGGCGCTCAACATCCCGGTGCTGCGCGAGGGGAACGTCATCACGCTCGCGAACACGCAACTGGAGGTCGCCGAGGCGTGCAGCGGCATCCGCTCGCTGATATCGCTGCTGACGCTCGGCATCGTCTACGGCTACTTCACCGACAAGCGGCCGCTCGTGCGGCTGGCCATCGCGTTGTCCACCATTCCCGTCGCCATCGTCGCCAACGGCCTGCGCGTCGCAGGCACCGGCGTCGCCGCGCATCAGTACGGGCCGCAGGCGGCGCAAGGCTTCTTTCACGAATTTTCGGGCTGGGTGGTGTTCGTGGTGGCGCTGGTCCTGTTGTTCCTGATTCAGCGCACGGTGATGGCTATCGCGCCGCAGCCCGCGGCCGCGAGACCATAGGCGGTTCCTATGCGCGCTCGTGCCCTGATTCTCACAGTCCTCCTGCTGGCCTCGGCGTGGTACCTCGCCCATGCGCAGGCCGCGGAGGTCGTGCCGCCGCACGCGTCGATCACCGATCTCCCGATGGCCTTCGACGGCTGGCGCGGGCGCGACGACGGGCCGTTCTCACCGGAGGTGCTGGCGGTCCTGGGCGTGGACGAGTACGTGTTCCGGTCGTATCAGCGCCAGGGCGAACCGGGCGTGAGTCTTTACGCCGGGTTCTACGAGACACAGCGCCAGGGCGATTCGATCCACTCGCCGCTCAACTGTCTGCCCGGCGCCGGGTGGACGCCGGTGTCGCAGGCCAGGACGCTGATTACGGCGTTCGATCCGGCGCGCCGCGCCGAGCGTCCGCTCGAAGTGAATCGCTTCGTCATCCAGAAAGGCCTCGACAGGCAGCTGGTGATCTACTGGTACCAGAGCCACGGGCGAGTCGTCGCCAGTGAGTACCGGGGCAAGGTCTACACGGTGGTCGATGCCGTTCGCCTGAACCGGACCGACGCCGCGCTCGTGCGCGTCATCACGCCGCTTGGCGAGGGTCCGGGCGGCAGCGAAGCGGAGGCCGACGCGCGCGTCACACGTTTCGTGCGTGCGCTCTATCCACGGCTCGGGACGTACATTCCCGGGTAGGGCAAGGAGTCCAGGTTCCCATGGGTCGCTACAGTCGTTCGTCGTTCGTGTTGGTTGCGTTCTGCCTGCTGCTGGCGGGGTGCCGGACAAATCCCGAAGTAGCCAAGCAGGAATACCTGAAGAGCGCCGACCGGTACGTCGAGCAGGGCAAGTACAGCGAGGCCATCGTCCAGTACCGCAACGCGCTGCAGCAGGACCCGAAGTTCGGCGAGGCCCGCTACAAGCTGGCCGAGGCGTACTCGAAGACCGGCGACATCAGGAACGCGTTTCGTGAGTACACGTACGGGCCGCCGATCTGCTGCCCGACAACGTGGACGCACAGGTCAAGGCGGCCTCGTTCCTCCTCCTGTCGAACCAGTTCGAGGATGCCAAGTCCCGCGCGGCGAAGGCGCTGGCGAAAGACCCGAAGAACCAGCAGGCCCAGATCATCATGGGCAACGCGATGGCCGGGCTGAAGGACTTCGACGGCGCCATCAAGCAGCTCGAGGACGCCAACAAGCTCGATCCCTCGGTTGGCGCGTACGCCAGCATCGGCGCCATCGAGCTGGCCAAGGGCTCGCGCACCGACGCCGAGTCGGCGTTCCGCAAGGCCGTCGAGATTGACCCCAAGTCGCTCGGGGCGCATCTCGCGCTGGCGAACTTTCTCCTCTCGACGCAGCGCGGTCCCGAGGCGGAAACCGAACTGAAGCAGGTGCTGGCACTCGACCCGAAGAACGGGCTCGCCAACCGCGGCATGGCGGTGTACTACGCCTCCATCGGTCGGATCGCGGATGTCGAGCCGTACCTCAAGGCCCTGGCCGAGCAGGACAAGCAACCCGCCGCGTCCAGCAAGATCGCGCTCGCCGACTACTACATCCAGACCAACCGCCTGCCGGAAGCGTTGCGAATCCTGGAACCACTGGCGGCGGTGAAGGAGTCATTCGGTCCGTCGCAAGTGCGTGTCGCGGCCATCCGCTACGCGCAGAAGAATCCGACAGACGCGCACAAGACGATTGACGAAGTCCTGCGGCGCGAGCCGAAGAACGGCGATGCCCTCGTCATGCAGGCGCGCTTCTACATCGTCGAGCGCAAGTACGACGACGCGCTGAAAAGCGCGCAGGCCGCCGTCGCGGCCAACCCGCAGAACATCGCCGGGCAGTATCTCGTCGGCACCGTTCAGATCGCACGTCGGAAGCCGGACGAGGCAATTGCGGCCTTCAACGAGGTGCTGAAGCTCAATCCCAGGGCCGTCGCGGCGCAGATGCAGTTGTCGCGCCTGCACCTGGCGGCGGGCCAGACCGACGAGGCGCTTCAGCTCGCTGAGGAGCTAGCCAAGGCCGTACCGACCGATCCCACCGTCCAGTTGAATCTCGCGCGGGCACTGCTCGCGAAAGGGCTGACGGCCCGAGCCGAGCCTGTCGTCAAGCAGCTCCTGACGAAGTTTCCCAACGTCGCGTCGGCCAACGCGCTCGCTGGCACGCTCGCGGCGGGGAAGAAGGATTTGGCGGGCGCGCGAAAGAGCTATGAGCGCGCACTCGCGATCGATCCTGCCAACCTTGAGGCGCTGACCGGCCTTGGCAGCGTCGACATCGCGGAGAAGAAGGGCCCGGCGGCGCGCGCGCGCATCGATGCCGCTCTTGCGAAGGCGCCGACGAATATTGGGCTGCTGATTCTGGCGGCCCGCACCTACGCCACACTTGGCGACCTGCCGGCGGCCGAAGCGTCGCTGAAAAAGGCGATCGAGGTCGACCCCAAGGCGATGCCTGCGTACAGCATCCTTGGCCAGATCTATCTGAGCCAGAACAAGATGGATCAGGCCCGTGATGAATTCGAAAAGCTCGCTGCGGATCGGCCCAAAGATGTCGGGCCGCAGACGATGGTGGCGATGATTTACGAGGCGCAGGGCAACAAGGCCGAAGCGCGCCGGCGCTACGAGCAGGTACTGCAAATCGACGATCACGCCGCCGTGGCTGCCAACAACCTGGCCTACATCTACGCAGAACAGGGTGGCAACCTCGACGTTGCGCTGCAGTTGGCCCAGACCGCCAAGTCGGTTCTCCCCGACGTCGCGGAGGTCAACGACACGCTGGGATACGTCTACGTGAAGAAGGGGCTCGGATCGCTGGCGGTGGCGCCGCTCGAGCAAAGCGTTCAGAAAGAGCCCAAAAACCCTGTGGTTTTACTCCATCTGGGTCAGGCGTATGTGCAAACAGGCGACAAGGTGAAGGCGAAGAAGGCTCTGGAAGCGGCGCTGGCCTTGAATGCCAACTTTCCAGGTTCCGACGAAGCACGAAAGGCGTTGGGAACGCTTTAGGCTTGCCATGTTCGTCGAAACGCTCGAACAGACGATAAAAGTCGCCGGAACGGGGACCTTCCGCGCTGACTTTGCACCGGAACTGGCTTCTCTATAGACCGTGAAGTGGTCTGAAATCAGTTGTTTGTCAGGATATATATCGCATGACCCTGCTGCGGTACGTGAGTTGCTCTAGTGATGGCGGCTACCACCAGCGAGCGCCCGGAGGGGGATGTCTCGACGAGGGGTTTTGAGGGACTTACAGATGAAGCTCATGAAGATTGCTCTTCCGATGGCTCTGACGGCAGTGCTCAGCTTGGGCGCCGCGCAGTCAGCTAGCGCTTTCCCAATCCTGCAGTTCGGCCAGCAGACCAGCAACCTGATCGTGCACATGGTCAACGATGGCGGATCGCCCCAGGCGACATCAGCGTTGACCATCAGCGGTTTGGTGACGATTACCGACTTTTTTGCAGGCGGTACGCCGATCACCAACGTTGCCTTCCAGTTGGCAGCGAACAGCACCAATCCGGCGCAGACCGCGGGTCCGCTTGCCGGGCAGACGTTCGCCGGAACGTTCTGCTTCACGTCGCTCGCCGGCTGCGGGGGCGTGAATTATCTTTCGGGGGTTTTCAACGACGGTGTTGCCGGGTTTAGTGGCCAGTCAGCCGCTGGGTTGCATGCCAGCACGTCTGCGCCAGGCGACTTCGTCAGCTTCACGTCCGACTTCGCCGTGGCGTTCAATCCCATTCTGGCGATTGACCTCGGCTTTGTTGGCGTCAAGCCTGTTTTCGGCGTGACCAACGGTTCGCTGAGCTCGTTCGACGCATCCGTCGCGGGAAACTTCGAGGCTGATTCCGTTCGCCGCGATATTCCTGTCCCCGAGCCGGCTTCGATGCTTCTGCTTGGCACGGGCCTGGTGGGGCTCGGTGCCCGCCTGCGTCGCCGTAAGTAACTGGACGAGCACCCTCCGGATCGTGACAGAACGCCCCGCCACCTCATCGGTGGCGGGGCCTCTGTTCTCCGCCGGAGTTCACGACGATAGTTACGAAGTCAGTTACACTGAAACCTCAGTAGGATCATGGCAGACCAACTCCCAACCGAGACGACACCGAAGGTGTCGGACTCCCTTGAAGCCGCCGAACGCCGCGACTTCCTGAAGCGCGCGGCGTTGGTCGGACTTCCCGTCGTGCTCGCGACTGTGTCGAGCCGTACGGTCTGGGCTCGAAGCGGGACCGGGGGCAAGAAATATCCGCCCAAGCAGGGCGACGTCTCCGCCGGAGGCTCCGTCGCTCCGTCCGGGCGCGGCAAGCTCTCGAACATGTTCGACTCCGAGGAGAACGCCGACTCCAGGCGGCGCAGGCTCTCCGACGGCTTTTGAAATCCTCGCAACGCTGGCAGCCCGTCGATCCGGATCTCCGCTGGGTCGAATGGGCTGGTGAATCTGAGATAGTCGCGTTCTCCCCGCGCTCCAGCAGCGCGCACCTGCTCACAGCCGCGGTTCGAACCCTGCTCGACACCCTCGGCACCACCCCGCGAACACTCGAAGAAATCTCCGCACTCTATCCGGGCGACTGGTCGTCGGCCGACGTCACCGCACTGATTCACCGCCTCGACGAGGCCGGGCTGATCGAGCCGGTCTGATGGTGATCGGGGATGTCTCGGCTGACGCCGTCCACGGCGCGATGTCGGCGGCGGGCGTCCTCACCAAGGTCGGCCCCCTGTCGGTGCGGTTCCGATCGAAGATCCCGGAAGTCGCTGCCTACGTGCGCTCGCATTACGGGGCCTTTCCCGTCCTCGAGGCCGACGGCTGCCACCTCACGATTGACGTGCAGCCCACCGCTGGCGTGCGCCGCGTGTTTCGCCGCCAGGCGCTGTTCGGATGCGACGGCATCGTGCCGTTCTACCCGCTGCCTCGCCACATGGCGCCGGCGCTGCTCGAATGGGGTCTCAACTGGGGGATAGGACGACGGGTCCACCACCTGGTCATCGTCCACTCCGCAGTCGTGGTGCGGAACGGGCGGGCGGCGCTGCTTCCGGCGACGCCAGGGTCCGGCAAGAGCACGCTGTGCGCGGCGCTGGTCGCTCACGGCTGGCAGCTCGGATCTGACGAGTTCGCGCTGGTCGACCCCGAGACGTCGCAGATCTTTCCGCTTCCGCGGCCGATCTCCCTGAAGGAACGTTCAATCGAGATCATCGGGGCGCGCATGCCCGATGCCCGCTTCGGCCCCGAGGTCCACGACATCGAAGGCGAGCGAACCCGTCATCTGGCGCCTCCCGCAGCGAGCGTCGCGCTCGCCGACAGCCCCGCCACTGGCGCCTGGATCGTCGTCCCCCGCTACGCCGAGGGCTCGCCGACAATTTTCCGCTCGGCAAGCCGCGCCAAGGCGCTCGTGCACCTGGCCAGCAGCTCCTACAACTACAACGCGCTGGGCACTCGCGGGTTCGAAGCGCTGGCCCGCATCGTTGACGGCTCGACCTGCCACACGCTGACCTACAGCAACCTCGACGAAGCCCTCGCCCTGTTCGACCAGCTCGCAGAGTCGCGATCTTCGTCATAGGGCGGCCGCTCGGCCCCCTGCGCTACCATGAACGCCGTGAGCAGTCGTCCTCGCGAGAGGCTCCTGATGCGATGCCTCCGCGACCCTGGAGCGCTCGCGCAACTGCAGCCCAGGCAATGGGAGCAGTTGCTTCGCGAGGCCGCGCCCGAGCGGCTCGATGGGCGAATCGCCGTCCTCGCGGCCGCTCGCCAGGAAACGCTGCCGAAGCCGCAATGGCTGGCCGATCGTCTGGCCAGCATCGACGCCCTGAGCGCCGAGTCCACCCGGGCACTTCTCTGGGAGCTGAACCGCATCCGGCGTGCGTTCTCAGGCGAGGACCTCAAGGTCATCGCCCTGAAGGGCGCTGCCTATGCCGCCCGGCGCCTGCCGCTGGCGGAGGGGCGCCCGTCAGCAGACGTCGACATCCTGGTGCCGCACGACAGGCTGGAGGATGCCACAGCGGCGCTGCTCGAACAGGGCTGGGAGTTCATGCCGCTCAACGCCTACGACGAGCGCTACTACCGCGAGTGGATGCACGAGCTCCCGCCGATGTATCACCCCGAGCGTGAGGTCGTGCTCGATGTGCATCACACGATCCTCCCGCGGACCGGCCGCGTGCAACTGGACGCCGACCGGCTGTTCCAGCGTGCCATCTCCACGCTCGAGCCCGACGTGCTGGCGCTGTGCCCGTCACACATGGCGCTGCACGCCGCCGCGCACCTGTTCCAGGACGGGGAAGTCTCCGGCGGCCTCCGCGACGTCGTCGACATCGACGGCCTCCTGCGTCAGTTTGCCGCGACTGATGGCTTCTGGGCGGACTTGGTCGACGAGGCCAGCGCGCTGGGCCTCGAGCGGCCGGCGTACTACGCCGTCACCGCGAGTGTCCGGCTGTTGCAGACGCCGATTCCCGATGACGTGCGCGGGCACATCGCTGACTGGGGCCCCGGCCCGATGGTCGACGCGATGATGACGCGGCTCATCGACACGACACTGGCGCAGGGCGACGACACCAGCGCCACCGCCGAGTGGGCCCTGTACCTCCGCGCCCACTGGCTGCGCATGCCCCCGCTGCTGCTGGTCAGGCACCTGGCGGTGAAGTCTGCGCGCGCACTCGGCATCGGCGGCGACCGCGGCGCGGGTCCCGAGTGAAACGCATTCTCGGCAGCCTTGCCGCTGTCGTCTTCATCGTCGCGCTCACGTTCCCGTTTGGCGACATGCAGGGACACACGCACTGGCAGAAGGTCACATGGATCCCCTTCACCGGGATCCTCCGCCTCACCGATCTCGTCGGCAACATCGCGCTCTACCTGCCGTTGGGCGTCTGCTGGGGCGTCGGACGCGAACGGTGGCGGTTTGCCACGTGCCTGATCACGGCCGCGCTCCTGTCCACCGCGATGGAGTACGCGCAGGTGTGGAGCCACTGGCGCTTTCCGTCGGCGACTGACATCACGATGAACGTTTGCGGCGCTGCGCTGGGATTCTGGCTCGGGGACAGAAGTAGCAGGCAGCGGGCAGCGGGCGGCAGGCAGTAGGCAGCCGGCGGCAGGCAGCATGCGGTTCACTGCCCGCTGCCTGCTACGCGGCGCCCGTCGTGCGTGTCCGCAACGTGACCACCGCCACTTCCGGCGGGCAGTTGATGCGAACCGGGATGAGGACGGTGCCGACGCCTCGACTGACGAACAGCTCGGTGCCGTCCATCGTCAGGCGGCCCGCGGCAATGGGGAACTTGCGCGCGGCGATGGCGCCAAGGCCTGGAAGCACGATTTGGCCGCCGTGCGTGTGTCCGGAGATCACCGCCGGGATGCCCAGGATCGCCGCCTCCGTCACCCGCCGCGGGTCGTGCGCCAGCAGCAGCACGGGCCCGCGCGCGCCTGCCACGACGCGGGCGATGTCGTCCTGCTTCTTCGTCCAGAACCGGATGCCCGCGATCTCGAGTCTGGCGCCGCGACGCGTGATGGTCGTCCGTTCGTCCCTGAGCACGTTGATGCCGCGCCGGGCGAGAGCGGCTGGCACCACGCGATCGTCGTCGTGGTTGCCGAGAATGGCGAACACGCCAAGCGGCGCCGACGCGCCCTTGAGGAGGTCCGCGACCGGCTCCGCGTATCGCAGATCGGCATACGACACGTAGTCGCCGCCGAAAATCAGGGCGTCCGGCGCTTCGCCGGCCACCAGTGCGAGCGCGCGGCTGATGTCGTCGGCAGGCACCGTCTCGCTCAGGTGGAGGTCGGTGACGAAGGCCACACGCAGGCCGTCCAACTCCGGCGGCAGGCCGGTGACCGGCAGTTCCGTCCTGACCACCTGAAGCGCGTGCCGCTCCCAGACATAGCCGTGCGCCATCGCGCCGGACGCCGCGCCGACGGTCACGCCGACCATTCCCTGCAGGACGTGCCGCCTGCTGACCGAGGCCATCAGCCCTCAGGATATAGTGCTGGGGGCTTTCAGGCACCATGACCATCGATCAACAGATCGCCAGACTCACGCAGGGCGCCGTCGACGTCGTCCGCCTCGACGATCTCCGCGCCCGCCTCGCGCTCGGACGCCCGCTCGTGGTGAAGGTGGGCTTCGACCCGACAGCGCCGGATCTTCATCTCGGTCACACGGTGCTGATCCGGAAGATGAAGCACTTCCAGGATCTCGGGCACACCGTGACGTTCGTCGTCGGAGACTTCACCGCGATGATTGGCGACCCTACCGGGCGCTCGAAGACGCGGCCGCCCCTGACTGAGGCCGAGATTCTCAGCAACGCCAACACGTACAAGACGCAGGTCTTCAAGGTGCTGGACCCCGACAAGACAGTCGTCGAATTCAACAGCCGCTGGCTGTCACCTCTGGGTGCGGAGGGACTGATCAAGCTGGCCGCGAGGTACAACGTCGCGCAGATGCTCGAACGCCGCGAGTTCAGGCAGCGCTTCGAAGCGGGACAGCCGATCGCCGTCCACGAGTTCCTGTATCCGCTTGCGCAGGCCTACGACTCCGTCGCGCTTCGCGCCGACGTCGAGCTGGGCGGCACCGATCAGCTGTTCAATCTCAATGTCGGGCGCGACATCATGCCGTCGTACGGCCTGGCGCCGCAGATTGTGATGACGACACCGCTGCTCGAGGGCCTCGACGGCGTCGAGAAGATGTCGAAGAGCCTCGGCAACTACGTCGGCGTCACGGACTCGCCGAACGACATGTTCGGCAAGCTCATGTCCGTCAGCGACGATCTCATGTGGCGGTACTATCTGCTGCTGACCGACCTGACGAGAGACGAGATCGACGCGCTGAAAGCACAGGTCGCCAGCGGCGGGCTGCATCCCAAGCAGGCCAAGGTCGATCTGGCGCGCCGCATCGTCAGCCAGTTTCACGACGCGGACGCCGCCGGCAAGGCAGTGGCGGAATTCGATCGCGTGCATGCGCGCGGAGAACTGCCAGAAGACCTGCGCGAGGTCGTGGTGGCGTTCGACACCGAGCCCAGCCGGCCGCTGCCGCGGATCCTGGTGGAAGCAGGGCTCGCGACGTCGGCGGCCGACGCCGGCAGAAAGATTCAGCAGGGCGGAGTCCGGCTGGCAGGTGAGCGCGTGACCGATCCCAAGCGACGGCTGGAGGCCAGCGATCTGCCGGTGGTCCTTCAGGCGGGCCGTCATGCCGTGCGCCTGTCGGCGCGATCGGAGGCTCAGGGCTGACATGACTCGAACATACGCCGCCACACTCGTGGCAGTCGTCATCGGCGCTGGCATTGCTGTTCGCGCGCAGGCGCAGGCGCCGGCGCCGGCTGCGACGGCCCATCCTTCGGTTCACGTCGTCCAGCTCCCGGACTTCTGGGGCGAATACGCGATCTGGGGCTCAACCGGCGCAGACGCGCGCGGCCGCATCTGGCTGGGCATCACGAGCAACGACGACGACAGCGGGTCCGCGCATCTCTTTCGCTACGACCCGGTAACCGAGACTGTCGTCGACCGCGGGAACGTCGTCGGAGAGTTGCAGCGCCTGGGCCTTCGCCGCCCGGGTGAGAAACAGATGAAGATCCATTCGCGCATCGTCCAGATGCCGGATGGCTATCTGTACTTTGCGTCGATGGACGAGTCCGGCGAAGTCGACGATGGGTCGAAGCTGCCGACGTGGGGCGGCCATTTGTGGCGGCTCGGGCCTTCGGGAAAGTGGGAGCACCTGGCGCGCGCGCCGGAGGCGCTGCTGGCCGTCGCCGGCGGCGGCCCGTACGTCTACGCGCTCGGCTACTTCAACAACGTGCTCTACCAGTACGACACGCGGACGGCGAAGGTCGCGCACAAGACGGTTGGCAACTTCGGCGGCCACGTCACGCGGAATTTCTTTGCCGACGATCGCGGGCACGTGTACGTCCCGCGCGTCAGTGCAGACGACGCGACGGAGCCGCACACGGCGTTTTCGGCAGAGCTCATCGAGTTCGACGGCGCGTTGAAGCAGGTTGCGAGCCATCCGCTCCCGGAGTACCTCGATGCCGCTCCTGCCGATTCGCACGGCATCGTGGCGATCAATCCCGACGGTACGGGCGGCTGGTATTTCGCGAGCGGGAAGGGCCGGCTCTATCACCTCGAGCGCAAGGCGGATGCGCCGTCGGAGGTCACCGATCTCGGCTGGTTTCATCCAGAGGGGCCACGCTATACGGCGGCGATGTTCAGGGATCCGGCCACCGGAACGCTGTACGGCGCCTCGACGCCCAGCGCCAACGGCGGCCCCGTCATCGACTGGATCACCCGGGCGGCCGACGGCACCGCGACGACAACATCGCTCCCGTACGGTGACGTCCCGTTTCCACGGGCGCTGACCGTCTACGGCTCGATGACGCGTGACGCGAATGGCCGGTTCTATGTCGTCGGTTCGATGAACTACAAGCCTGTCGTTCTGCAGATCACGCCGTAGCCCGCGTCGCCCCGTTCGCGTTATCGCACGGCGACGCGCACCGGGTTGGTATAGAACATCAAGTCGGGCCCGTCCTCGACGACGCGACGCCCGCGTGCTCTGAGCACGATCCCTGTCGCGGGAAGATCCAGCTCTGTATGCCAGCGGCCACTCGGATCGGGGGTGCCCGTGCCGATGATGCGAGCCGCGTCGGGACCGACACCGATCAAATCGACGACATCGATCCGGTTGTCCGCGCCGGCCCAGTCTTTCGCCGGCACGTCGAGGACGACGTCGACGGAGAGCCGGCTGCCAGCGGGGACAGCAATCGCTTCGCCCGCGACGGCCGCGCGCTCCAATCCAGGGACGGAGACGCGCAAATCAGCCGAACGAAGGATGCCGCCGTGGACGCCCACGAACGTGCCCGCGCGAAGGGCGCGTAACACGCCGTCGGCCGTGCGCTCCGGCGCGTAGATCGCGGTGTAGGAGAACTGGCAGGGCCAGTAGTCGCCGTTTTCGTCCGAGTGAAAATCCGACGTGGCCAGCGCGGCCCACGCGTCAGTGCCGCCCTCGAGCAGGCGATCCCAGACCGCGCCGACGCCGACGACCGCGGGATCCCATCGATCCTCCGGCTTGATGGCGCTGCCGTACGCGCCGAGCGGCGTCGCATGCTGATGCCCGGGCGCGCCCTCTGCGCCGACGACGATCCCGCGGCCTTCCTTGAGCAGGAAGGACAGCCGTTGAAAGACGTCGTTGACGTCCTCGGCGCGGCGGCCTGGATGATTCAGGAAGATCACCGGCAGGGCAGAGCCAGCGGGGTTCTTCGCTTTCAGCCATGCGAACGCTGCGATGGCCAGCTCGGGGTTTTCGCCTTCCTTGTTCAGGTCGTCGAAGCGCTGCTTGAATTCCGCTGTGAGCGTCGCGTTGTCCCAGGCGTCCGGCAGCAGGACTGCCGCATGGTCCTGGCCTTTTCCGGGCGGCGAGTTCCATTCGAATCCGGAGATCACGATCAGGCCCTGAGGCTGCACGCGGGCTCGGGTCGCGGCAATTGCGTTGTGATATTCGGGGGTGGCCGCCTTGAGATCGGCGTCCGAGTGGTCGGTGATCGCGAGCGCGTCGCAACCGTTGGCGATCGCGTGATCAGCGAGCTCGTCGACGGTGTGCGCGCCGTCTGAGAATTTCGTCTGGGTGTGTGTTTCTGCCTTCAGCCAGACGCCGGTGCCGGCCCATTCGACCTGCCGCACGAAACGCGGGCGGGCGCGGGTTGACTGAATGGCGGCGAGCACGGCGAGGCCTGCCGCCACGGCGAGGCCGATCCCGAGCAGCATTTGTCTGGGCGAGAAGGCGGGCATGAGGGTGATTCTATGGTGAAGTTTTCTGTGTGAGCGAGGAGTCGGAGCGGCTGCGGCTATCCGCTCTACTGGCGACAAAAAGCACCTGTTTGACTACCTTTTCCATCTATCGTTCGATAGATAGAGGCTTTTTCCTGTGATTTTTATGGCATTTGGTTTGCTGGTATTCTGAGTAACGCGCGGCAGCTCGTCTGGCCTGCGCAAGAGGGATCGGTACCGTGATGCGTCGAGTTCAAGCAATCGTCTTCGTGGCTGCACTGCTGATCGGAGTGAGCGTGGCTCCAGCCGGAGCGACCTCGCTGGTGCCGGGAACCGGGTGGCAGCATGCCGACTGGGATTGCTCCGTCGGGAACGTATGCCCGCCGACGGGCGCGGTGCTCACGTTCCAGCTGACCTCACTTTCTCCCGGTACGACAGTGACCTTGCTTGACATTTTCACGCAAGGCGACGAATTCCGCGTCAACGCGGCGCAGGGCGGCGACCCGGTCGGCACCGACTTCCTGTCGACGTCTGTGCTGGCGCCTGGCGGTCAGCCCTGCAACCTGCTCAAGGCGGCCTGCAATGCCGTTTGGGGCTCGAACGCGGCGGCCTCGGACTTCCAGAAGCTCTCCAACAACTATCAGGCGCTGGGGCTGAACTCCATCGACGTCTTCACCCTCGGCCCTGGCGACTGGACGCTCAGCGTGTTCATCACGAAGCAGGCCCCGCGGCTCGATGCGGATGGCAATGTGCTGGGCGAGCCGAATCCGTTCGGCAACGCGAGCATCCGTGCCGACAATGTCGTGCCCGAGCCCGCGTCGCTCCTGTTGCTCGGGACCGGCATTGCCGGCCTGGCAGCGCGCCGGCGCCGTAATCGCAAGGCCTAGGCCGACCAGGTTTCGGGGCGCTCGGATTCGAGTTCCCTTCAAACGCCCTGTTGCCTCGATAGCGGGCAACGGGGCGTTTCCTTTTTCGGGTGCTGGTTTGACAGTGTTTCGGGCGCTGGTTTGACAGCGGCGCCCGGCTCGGCTACACTTCTTGAGATTCGCGCGCCTGTTGGCCTGCCGTATGTGAGGCAGCGGCTGCGCGGGTAGCGCGCCGGGGACTCGGGGCTGACGGAGAGGGCGGTTATATGGCCCTCGAGCAGTAGCAGCCGAGGGGTTGACAAGACCTCCCTCGGCGCGTATTATCAAGTTTCGCTTTCGGGTTCGTTTGACGCCAGCGTCCTCCACGGATGCGGCGAGTTGTCCCCAAGTCCCCGGGCTCTCCCGGGCTCCCAAGACGGACACCCCCAGACGGGCAATACCACGGACGACGGATGTCGTCCGGCGAGACGCGTCGGCAATTTCGGCGTCCTCCAGGTAACTTCCGAAAGCAGTTGACAGCCAAAGCTGGCTGTAGTAAAATAGTAAGGTTCCCCCAAAAACGGCTGAAAGGCTTGGTTTGCGGGTTCTGCCGGGCGGGAAGAAGGCGCGCCCGGGGGTTGCTCGACTGAGAGGTCGGGGGCCGGTTCTTTGAAAACTGGATAGGACGTGCAAGCACAAACGTCCGACGGAGCTGAGCGGCGCGAGCTGCGAGGCGAAGTTGGACAGCCCGTCGAGTATCAGCCTAGACGGCGCAGGGGTTTCGACTCCGGCGCACGTCGATACTCAACGAAGTACACGGTGGCAGGATTGAAGTGGTGTGGCATCGCAAGATGCCGGGCTGCGACGGTCGCTGCTGCCAAACAACGCAAGAGCCATTTTCAACAGGCTACTCGCGTTGAAGGGACTGTCTCGCCGTAGCCGCGCAAGTGGCGAAGGCGGACGAACCTCTTTAACATGAGAGTTTGATCCTGGCTCAGAATCAACGCTGGCGGCGTGCCTAACACATGCAAGTCGAACGCGGTTACCCGCAAGGGTGACTGAGTGGCGAACGGGTGAGTAACACGTGGGTGACCTGCCCTTGAGTGGGGGATAACATCCCGAAAGGGGTGCTAATACCGCATGACATCCTGCCTTTGAACAGGTGGACATTAAAGCTGGGGATCGTAAGACCTGGCGCTCGA
>CAWCNI010000002.1:412500-1582398 GCA_963796915.1 Vicinamibacteria bacterium
TGCGGGCTCGCTGGACAGGTTCCTGAGTACCGCGGGACACGTGAAATCCCGCGGGAATCCACGAGGACCATCTCGTAAGGCTAAGTACTCCCTGGCGACCGATAGTGAACCAGTACCGTGAGGGAAAGGTGAAAAGAACCCCTGTGAGGGGAGTGAAATAGTACCTGAAACCGTGTGCCTACAAGCAGTGGGAGGGCTATGCCTGGCTTCGGCCGGGAATGCCTGACCGCGTGCCTTTTGCATAATGAGCCGGCTAGTTATTTTCAGTGGCAAGGTTAAGCGTAAGCGAGCCGTAGCGAAAGCGAGTCCGAAATGGGCGACAAGTCGCTGGGAATAGACGCGAAGCGAGGTGATCTACCCTTGGCCAGGGTGAAGCGCGGGTAACACCGCGTGGAGGCCCGAACCAGTGTTGGTTGAAAACAGCTTGGATGAGCTGAGGGTAGGGGTGAAAGGCTAATCAAACTTCGTTATTGCCCGTTCTCCTCGAAATGCTTTTAGGAGCAGCCTCGGGAGGTCGGCGTTGGTGGTAGAGAACTGGATGGACTAGGGGGCTTACCAGCTTACTGAATCCAACCAAACTGCGAATGCCAACGACACGTATCCCGGGAGTGAGACGGTGGGGGCTAAGCTTCATCGTCGAAAGGGAAACAGCCCAGACTACCGGCTAAGGTCCCTAAATCTATGCTAAGTGGGAAAGGATCTGAAGACGCTCAGACAACCAGGAGGTTGGCTTAGAAGCAGCCATCCTTTAAAGAAAGCGTAATAGCTCACTGGTCAAGCGGCTTTGGGCCGACAATCCAACGGGGCTCAAGCATAGGACCGAAGCCGTAGATTGGAATGGCGCCTGCGGGCGCCAACAATGGTAGAGGAGCGTTCTCACAGCAGTGAAGCCAGATCGAAAGAACTGGTGGAGTGGTGAGAAGTGACCCTGCCGGCATAAGTAGCGAGAAGGGAAGTGAGAATCTTCCCCGCCGTAAGCCTAAGGATTCCTGCGGAAGGTTCGTCCGCGCAGGGTTAGTCGGGACCTAAGGTGAGGCCGAAAGGCGTAGCCGATGGACATCCGGTTAATATTCCGGAACTACCTGGAAAACGTTATCACGATGGGGGGACGCAGGAGGTTAGCCGGGCCTACGATTGGACGTGTAGGTTCAGGTGTGTAGGGGGATTCGCCAGGAAAATCCGGTGAGTCACATACCCTGAGGCACCATGGCGAGGCCGAAAGGCCGTAAAGCCGGTGACACCACGCTGCCGAGAAAAGCCTCTAAGGAGTATTCCAGGTACCCGTACCGCAAACCGACACAGGTAGGCGAGGAGAAAATCCTCAGGCGCAAGTGAGAACCCTCGTTTAGGAACTCGGCAAAATAACCCCGTAACTTCGGGAGAAGGGGTGCTCCAGTAGTGTCAGTGGCCTCGCGCCACGAAGCATGACGGAGTTGCAATAAAGAGGCCCAAGCGACTGTTTACTAAAAACACAGGGCTCTGCGAAGTCGAACACGACGTATAGGGTCTGACGCCTGCCCGGTGCCGGAAGGTTAAAGGGAGAGGTTAGCCGCAAGGCGAAGCTTTGAGCTGAAGCCCCGGTAAACGGCGGCCGTAACTATAACGGTCCTAAGGTAGCGAAATTCCTTGTCGGGTAAGTTCCGACCTGCACGAATGGCGTAACGATTTGGGCGCTGTCTCAACGAGGGACACTGCGAATTTGTGGTACCGGTGAAGACGCCGGTTGCCCGTCACAAGACGAAAAGACCCCGTGCACCTTTACTACACCCTAGTAGTGAATGTTGACGCGTTATGCGCAGGATAGGTGGGAGACTTTGAACCCAGGCTCTCGGGCTTGGGGGAGTCAACGGTGAGATACCACCCTTAGCGCTTCGACGTTCTAACCGCGATCTGTCATCCAGATCCGGGACACTGCTAGGCGGGTAGTTTGACTGGGGCGGTCGCCTCCTAAATTGTAACGGAGGCGCACGAAGGTTCGCTCAGGCTGTTTGGAAATCAGCCGTAGAGTGCAAAAGCATAAGCGAGCTTGACTGCGAGACTTACAAGTCGAGCAGGTGGGAAACCAGGTTTTAGTGATCCGGTGGTTCCGCATGGAAGGGCCATCGCTCAACGGATAAAAGGTACGCCGGGGATAACAGGCTGATCTGAGCCAAGAGTCCACATCGACGCTCAGGTTTGGCACCTCGATGTCGGCTCATCGCATCCTGGAGCTGTAGCAGGTTCCAAGGGTCCGGCTGTTCGCCGGTTAAAGCGGTACGTGAGCTGGGTTTAGAACGTCGCGAGACAGTTCGGTCTCTATCTGTGATGGGCGCAGGAGATTTGAGTGGGTTTGACCTTAGTACGAGAGGACCGGGTTGAACGCACCTCTAGTGTACGAGTTGTCGCGCCAGCGGCACCGCTCGGTAGCTAAGTGCGGACGGGAGAAACGCTGAAAGCATCTAAGCGTGAAACCCTCCACGAGATGAGATCTCCCCAGGCCGCGAGGCCTCTGAAGGCTCCTGGTAGACCACCAGGTATATAGGTCAGGTGTGTAAGGCTAGCGATAGCTTGAGCTAACTGATACTAATCAGCCGTGAGGCTTGACCATAATTCCCCAATTACTACTGCGGGTGTGTGGTCGGAAAAACTATCGTTGCAGAATATTCGGTAACTGGCGCCGCGCCACATGTGCGCGCCGCCAGGTCATACGGTTTCCCGGTGGTCACAGGGGCAGGGTCACACCCGTTCCCATTCCGAACACGGAAGTTAAGCCTGCCACCGCCGATGGTACTGCATCCGCAGGGGTGTGGGAGAGTAGGTCGCTGCCGGGGATTTTTTGTAAAATCGGCCCGACGCTGGTCATACAGCGCCGGGCCGTTTCTTTTTTGGGGCTCACTTCCATGCCCCTCCGGCACGACGGTCGACGGGGCGCCGACAGCGGCCGCCTCAGACGCACCAGCCCATGGCACATACGGCCAACATGCGCACGGCAGTGATCCTGCTCCTTGCCGGCGCCGTTGTCGTCGCCGCGATTGCACACCACAACGATCGCCTGCGGTATCCAGGCAACGACTCCGACAGCGTCAAATACGTGCAGGCAGCGCAGCATCTCCTCGCCGGGGAAGGACTGGTTCACGGTCGGGCCGATGCGCTGGCTCCCTGGGGGCAGCAGTGGGAGCCGATTCGTGAGTGGCCGCCCGGCTTTCCCCTGCTGATCGCAGGAGTCGCAAAGATCACCGGCACGTCGGCCCTTCTTTCGGGCGTCTGGGTCAGTCGGGTGGCATGGGCGTGCCTGGCTGCCCTGCTCTATCTGTGTCTGGTTCCCTTGCGGCTGGGCTCGTGGGAGCCACTCGTCGCGCTGGTGAGCGCGTTCTGCCTGGGATTCCTGTGGTGCGGCCTGGTCCCGCGCTCCGATACCGCGTTCACAGTGCTGACGTGCCTGGTGTTGCTGGCATTTCACCGCTTCCTTGACACCAACCGCGCAGGCTGGCTGGTCCTGGCGGGACTGCTTGCGGGAGTGAGCTACACCGTGCGGACCATCGGTGTCGCCCTGATCCTGGCGGTGCCGTTCGCGTTGATTCTCGCGACTGCTTCGACGACGGGTGTGAGGGCCCTACGCCACCGCGTCAAGGACGTCGGCATGTGGGGGCTTGCGGCCGCGGTGCCGATTGGGCTCCTCGTCGCGCGTAACCTGTCGGTCTTCGGCAGCATGCAGCCCTACTGGATGGCGCCGTCCACAGTCGGCCCGATCGCCAACATTCGCTGGCTGATCTACGGCCTGGTGCTCGATGTCGTCGGGTCCCGCAACGCAGCTCTGTGGGTCGCGTGGAACCGCGTCCCGTTCCTGCTGACCGCCGCCTTCGCCGGCCTCGCCCTTATTGCGCTTTGCCGCGTTCGACGTGCCGATCGCCCGATCGACGCCTACGTCTATCGTGCCTACGCGTTCACCCTCGTCCTCTACACCGTCGGATCCGCCGCGATCCTGGTCATCGCGAGATCCCGATATCAGTGGGGCGCCTACATCGACGAGCGCTACGCCGCGCCCTTCGCGTGGATCATTCTCGCCGGCATCGTGAGCGGGGCGCGCGCGATCTGGCTGACGGCCGGTTCCTGGCGGACGCCGCTGCAGGGAGCCGTCGCGGCGATCTGCCTGTCCGGCGTGGTGGGCTCGGCATACGCCGTCATCTCGATGCAGCAGGAAAGCGCGCTGACGCTTGCCGGCGATGACTCGCTCAAACGAAGCCTCAATGCCTGGGGGCGTCAGGGGGACGTCGTCGTCTCGGACCTGGCGCCATTTCTGAGCCTGCTGGGCGACGCCAGCGTCAGGCAGCTCTCCTATGGGCCGGGCGTCACATGCGCCGCCGGCTACGAGGCGCCCCTGGCAAGCCTGGTCGAGAACCGTGAACTGGCGGGCCTGAACGTCCACGCCGTCATGCTGTCGAAAAATCTCTGCCTCGACTCCACGAGCGATGCGCGTGCAGTGTCCCGCCTGGTGTCGAGCTCGGCCTGGGTCATCGCCCGGTCCACACCCGAGTACGTCATCCTCGAGTCCCCGGCCACTCGCCGCCCGTGAGGCCGCGTAGCGATGACTGTGAGCGTGACAACGGACCGAGACCGCCGGGCATGAGCACGACGCGCATCGCGCTCGCTCTCGTGATCGTCGGCGCGCTGCTGGTCGGCGCGCTCAGTGTCACAGGCGATCGGCACCGGTATCCCGCCGCCGACGCCGACGCCGTGAAGTACCTGCAGGCCGCCGAAAGCTTGCTGGCCGGCACCGGCCTGACCACGCCCAGAGACGCCGTCTCGGCGCCGTGGGGCGAGGTGCGAGAGCCGTATCGGAACTGGCCGCCTGGGTATTCGCTGTTGATCGCCGCGGTCTCGAAAGCCACCGGGGCCGCGGTGATGCCCTCCGGCCTCTGGATTAGCCGATGCGCCCTGGCGCTTCTGCCGATGGCAATGCTGTTTTGCCTCGGGCCGCTCCGGCTCGAGGGATGGGCCGCCGCGATTGCTCTGCTCGCGGCGTTCTCGAGCGGGTTCCTGTGGAGCGGCATGGTGCCTCGCTCGGACGCGCCGTTCTGCTTGATGGTCTGTCTCGTCCTGCTGTCGTTACGGCGATTTCTTGCCACGGAGCGGGCGGGATGGCTCTTCGCGGCGGCGCTTCTGGCCGGCCTGAGTTACACGGTCCGCACCGTTGGCGTCGCCCTCGTGCTGGCTGTGCCGCTGGCGTTGACGATTGCCCGGATCAGAAGCGGGCACACGCGTTCGGTGGCGGCGGTTCTCCGGGCCCCAGCGCTGTGGACAGTGTCGGCGGCAGTACCGGTGGCTGCGCTGCTCGCCTACAACCTGAAGACGTTCGGTCAGCTTCAGCCGTATTCGCTGCCGCCCTCGACGGTGGGCCTCGTCGCCAACATCCGCTGGCTGATGGCAGCGGTCATCAGCGACGCCAGCAGCACCAGCGCGGCGGGCCCGTGGATTGCGTGGACCTGGCCTGCGCTGATGGCGGCGAGCCTGTTGGCGGGTTACACGCTGGCGATGTTCTGTCGAAGGAGGATTCTGGATCCGTCTGTGTCGAATGGCGACGCGGCCTTCGCGCTCACGCTGGTACTCTACGCGCTGGGCTCGGCGGCCATACTGGTACTGGGCCGGACGAAGTATCAGTGGGGCGAGCTGATCAACGACCGTTACGTCGCGCAGTTCACCTGGATCGTCATGGCCGTTGTATTGTGCTGGGCTCGTGACACGTGGTCGTCGCCCTCACAACGACGGGCACTCACGGTGGCCGTTGCCATCGTCTGCGTGGCCGCAGCAGTCCCGAGAGTGCTGATCATGTCGCGGACAGGAGACTCGCCGTCGCTGGCCGTAGCGGCAAGCCAGCCGCTGCAGCGATCGCTGCGTCAATGGGCGGCCAGCGGCGACACCATCGTGTCGAACGACGCCCTGCTGCTCAGTCTGCTTGGCGGAGTCAGCGTCCGGCAACTGCAGCAGGCACCAGGCGCAGGCTGCGGCAAGGTATTTTCCGCGCCGCTAGCCGCCCTGGAACACAACCCGGAGCTGTCACCTGTCTCGCTTCACGCGGTCATGGTCCTGCAGAACCCGTGCATCGACTACAGCCCGGATGCAGGCCGATCAGGATGGGCCGTCGAACAATCGACGCCCGCCTACGTCGTGCTGAAGTCCCCGACGCCTCGCTGATCCGCTCGCCGCGAAGCGCGCTCCTTAGTTCAACGCTGCAGCCTGCAGCGTGACGTTCCCGTACTGACCGCTGGTGGTCAGCTGCTTCCACTGAACGATCAGAGTCTTGCCGGCGCTGGCGGCGGAATACGTGATCTGGTAAACGCCGTCGTACTGGCCAGTCGTGCCGATGACTGGGCTGACAAACGCCGGTGCCGAGCCGTCGGAGAGCGTGGCCGTCAACTGCGCCGTTGAGTAGTAGCCGCCGACGTACAGCGTGAGCGTTCGGACCGTAGGGTCCGCTGGGAGCGAGATCCTGAAGCCAGTGTTATTCCCGACGACAAAAACCCCCGCCGTGGAGCTGCCGCTGGCGGTTGGCGTGCCGTCGGTCCACGTCATCGTGCGCGGGTCGTTGGTGTAGGTCAGCAGAGTGACTCCGCCGAAGGTCGTGTATGCCGGAATCTGACTGCCGCCGCTCGCCTTGTGATCGGTGCCGGGCCAACGGACCCAGTCGGACGTACCCACTGTCGTCAGGTTGACCGGCGTCGTCGGAGCCAGAACCGCGCCGGCCAGACTGCCGCTGCCGGTTGCGGCGGAAGCAAAGCCGCTGTTCTGGGCAGACAGCGCGCTGGTGCCCGCGGGGTTGGTGGCGGTGACGCCGTAGTAGTACGTCGTGTCTGGCGTCGGAGTGGTGTCGGTGAATGCCGCAGATGTCGGTGTGCCGATCGAAATGCCCTGCGTGCCGGCATTCGTCGAGCGATAGACCGTGTAGCTGGTCGCGCCGCTGACTGCGGTCCACGTGACACTGACGCTGGTCGGCGAGGTGCCGTCACTGGCGGCGACGTTGGTCGGCACGGCTGGCGGTGAGAGCGAGGCAAAGCCGCTGTTCTGCGCGGACAGGGCGCTGGTGCCGCCAGCGTTGGTGGCGGTCACGCCGTAGTAGTAGACGACGCCCGGCGTGACGGTCCCGTCGGCGAAGGAGGCGACGGTTGACGTGCCGACGAGCGAGCCTTGCGCGCCCGCTGTCGGCGACCGGTAGATCGTGTAGCTGGTCGCGCCGCTGACCGCGGTCCACGTGACGCTGACACTGGTCGGCGACGTGCCGTCGCTGGCCGCGACGTTGGTCGGCACGCCGGGCGGCGCCACCGCGGCGAAGCCGCTGTCCTGCGCCGACAACAGGCTGGTGCCGCCGGCGTTGCTGGCGGTGACGCCGTAGTAGTAGGTCGTGCCCGGCGTGGCGGTGGTGTCCTGGAAGGGCGGCGCGGACGGCGTGCCGATGGCGCTGCCCTGCGTGCCGCTGCTGGTCGAGCGGTAGACGGCGTAGCTGGTCGCGCCGCTGACCGCCGTCCACGTGACGGTGACGTTGGTGGTCGACGTGCCGTCACTGGCGGCGACATTGGTCGGCACGCCCGGCGCCGTGACGCCGCCGGCGGAGACCGCGGCGGCCTGCAGCGTGACGTTGCCGAACTGGCCGGTCGTGGTGAGCTGCTTCCACTGCACCGTCAGCTTCTGGTTGACGCTGGCCGCCGAATACGTGAGCTGATACGTCCCGTCGTACTGGCCGTTGGTGCCGACGATCGGACTGACGTAGGCCGGCGCCGAGCCGTCCGACAAGGTGGCCGTCAGCTGCGCCGTGGAGTTGTAGCCGCCGGCGTAGACGGTCAGCGTACGGACCGTCGGATCGGCCGGCGCCGTGAACTTGAACCCGGTCCCGTTGCCGACCACGTAGATGCCCGCGGTCGTCGATCCAGACGCTGTCGGCGTGCCGTCGCTCCACGCGACTGTTCGCGGGTCGTCCGGGTAGGTCAGCAACGAGCCCGCCAGCAGCGTGTACTGCGAGATCTGGCCGCCGCCCGTCGCTTTGTGATCGGTGCCTGGCCACCGGATCCAGTCGGCGGAGCCAATGGTGGTCAGGTTGACCGGTGTCGTCGGTGCCAGGGCTGCCCCGGCCAGACTGCCACTGCCGCTCGCGACCGAGGCAAAGCCGCTGTTCTGCGCGGACAGGGCGCTGGTGCCGCCGGCGTTGGTGGCGGTCACGCCGTAGTAGTAGACGACGCCCGGCGTGACGGTCCCGTCGGCGAAGGAGGCGACGGTTGACGTGCCGACGAGCGAGCCTTGCGCGCCCGCTGTCGGCGACCGGTAGATCGTGTAGCTGGTCGCGCCGCTGACCGCGGTCCACGTGACGCTGACACTGGTCGGCGACGTGCCGTCGCTGGCCGCGACGTTGGTCGGCACGCCGGGCGGCGCCACCGCGGCGAAGCCGCTGTCCTGCGCCGACAACAGGCTGGTGCCGCCGGCGTTGCTGGCGGTGACGCCGTAGTAGTAGGTCGTGCCCGGCGTGGCGGTGGTGTCCTGGAAGGGCGGCGCGGACGGCGTGCCGATGGCGCTGCCCTGCGTGCCGCTGCTGGTCGAGCGGTAGACGGCGTAGCTGGTCGCGCCGCTGACCGCCGTCCACGTGACGGTGACGTTGGTGGTCGACGTGCCGTCACTGGCGGCGACATTGGTCGGCACGCCCGGCGCCGTGACGCCGCCGGCGGAGACCGCGGCGGCCTGCAGCGTGACGTTGCCGAACTGGCCGGTCGTGGTGAGCTGCTTCCACTGCACCGTCAGCTTCTGGTTGACGCTGGCCGCCGAATACGTGAGCTGATACGTCCCGTCGTACTGGCCGTTGGTGCCGACGATCGGACTGACGTAGGCCGGCGCCGAGCCGTCCGACAAGGTGGCCGTCAGCTGCGCCGTGGAGTTGTAGCCGCCGGCGTAGACGGTCAGCGTACGGACCGTCGGATCGGCCGGCGCCGTGAACTTGAACCCGGTCCCGTTGCCGACCACGTAGATGCCCGCGGTCGTCGATCCAGACGCTGTCGGCGTGCCGTCGCTCCACGCGACTGTTCGCGGGTCGTCCGGGTAGGTCAGCAACGAGCCCGCCAGCAGCGTGTACTGCGAGATCTGGCTGCCGCCGGTCGCCTTGTGATCGGTGCCCGGCCACCGGATCCAGTCCGACGAGCCAGTCGTCGTGAGGTTGGCTGGCGAGACTGTCGCCAGCACCGCGCCATTCAGGCTGCCGCTGCCCGTGACGACGGAGGCGAAGCCGCTGTTCTGCGCGGACAACGGGCTGGTGCCTGCGCCGTTGGTGGCCGTCAGCGAGTAGTAGTAGATCGTGCCTGGCGTGACAGTCGGGTCGATGAACGGCGATGCCGTCGGCGAGCCAATCGCGCCGCCCTGCACGCCGGACGCCGTGGATCGATAGACCGTGTAGTTGCTGGCGCCCGTGACGGCCGTCCACGTCACTGTGACGCTGGCTGTCGAGGTGCCATCGCTGGCCGCGACGTTGGTTGGCGTCGCCGGCGCCTGCAATTGCGCGTAGCCGCTGTCCTGTGCCGAGAGCGCGCTGCTGCCAGCCCCGTTGGTGGCCGTCACCCCGTAGTAGTAGACCAGCCCCGGCGTCGCGGTGATGTCCAGGAACGATGGCGACGTGGGCGTGCCGATGGACGAGCCCTGCACACCCGCGGTCGTCGAGCGATAGACGGTGTAGCTCGTCGCGCCGTTGGCCGGGTCCCAGGTCACGTTGACACTGGACGACGACGTGCCGTCGGTCGCTGCGACGTTGGTCGGGGCCGATGGCGGGGTGGTTGCCCCTCCGCCCAGCGCGGCGGCCTGCAGCGTGATGTTGCCGCTGCCGTTGTGCTGCGTCCAGGTGACGATGATCCGCTGACCGGCCGACGCCGCCCGGTAGGTGATCGTCTGAACCACGTCGTACTGCCCCGTTCCGGAGAACTGCGGGCTGAGGACGTCGGGCGCTGAGCCGTCTGTCAGGTGCGCGGTCAGATAGGCGGTCGAGTTGAAGCCGCCGGCGTAGACCGTCAGCGTTCGAGGCGTCGTGTCTGCCGGCGCGGAAAGCGTGAACGTCGCTCCGACGAGGTTCACGTAGATGCCGGATTGCGTCGTCCCGCTCACGGGGCTCGTGCCATCAGACCAGGTCAACGTTCGCGGGTCGTTCGTGTAGGTGCTGTTCGTGCCTGGCGACGCGCTGATCGTGACGTTGCTGATCTGGCTGCCGCCGGTCGCTTTCTTCGCGTAGCCTGGCCAGCGGGCCCAGTCGGAGGTGCCCACCGCCGTCAGGTCGGCAGTTGCCGACGATTGCGTGGCCGAGACCGCCAGCGCGCCGGTTGGCGGCGTGAGCGAGTCCAGCAGGCCATAGACCACCAGCTGATTCGAGAACGTCGCCATGTAAACGTGCCCGTTGGCCACCGTCGGCGCCACGTACTTGGCGTAGTTGCCGATCGGGTCGCGCAACGGGGTCTGCTGGCTGGTCCACAGCTGCCGGGTGAGATCGCTGGCATCGAATGCGCGCAGGATGCCGGGGACGACGGCGACCTCGGCATCCGAGTTGGCCGGCATCGACACCCACACAATGCCGGAGCCGGGAGTCGAGTCCTGCGCCGAGATGCTCATGAAGCCGCCCGGCATGCCGGGTGGCGCCGTAAACGTCGTCTTCGTGAGCGGCGTCGTGTCGAACCGGAGACCGTTGAAGTGGAACGCCTTCAGGTAGTCCTGTTCGCCCATGACGTAGATCAGGGGCCCGCCAGGACCGTTCCAGTACACGGGGCTGCCGTGGATGTGACCGCCTGACGTCGCCTGGAAGCTTTGGACGATCTGCGAGTTGCCGGGCAGCAGGTGGCCCAGGTCGCTCCGATCCATCAGGAAGAACGTGCCGGCCTTGCCACCGCTGATCGCCAGGTTCGTGTCCGGAATCAGCAGCGGACCCGACGATCCGAAGTCCAGGTCCTCGCCATTCAGGAATGCCCAGTTGTCCGGCGCGAACCAGTCGGTCACCGTATCGAGGAGCGGCGAGAGCTTCACGACAGCCTCGCCGTAGTCCCTGCCGCCGGAGTTGGCGGTGAAGGTGCCGTTCCCGCTGGTCGCGTAGACGCTGCCGAACTCGTCGATCGCGGCGCCCTGTCCGGCCTGCCAGATGCCGGCCTCGCTGCCGTTCGGCGTCACCGACCACGCGCGGATCTGGTTCAGTGTCGAAGCGTCGTAGGCCATGATCCACCCGTGATACGGATCGCGGTCCTCGACCGACGCCCACATGATGTAGATCAGGCCGTTGCCCAGCGCGAGCGCCGAGCGCTGGTTCTCGCGCAACGGATTGAAGACGATCTGGCCGCCGGTCGCGTCATAGCCCGAACCCGGCACTGACGCCTGGATCTCGGCAGGACCGCCGAACTTCTCCGCGCCGCTTCTGATGTCAAGAGCGTGGAGCCGCTGGACGTAACGCGTCGTCGCGCCGTTTATCTCCTTCGTCCTTGCGACCAGGTAGATCGTCCCGGTGGACTGATCGATGACCGGCGTGCCCATGATCCCGACGGGACTCGGGTTGCGGATGTTGTTTCGCTGCTCGACGTCGCCGGCGGGCACCGGGATCACGTTCGGCGGGCTGTTGAACGTGACGTACCACAGCGGCTGCGCGTTGCTTCCGCGATTGTTGTCGGCGTCGAACGCGTAGACGGAGTTGTTCATCGTGGCGACGAACACCACGTTGTGGGTGCCCTTCCCCGCGATCGCGACGTTCGGGATGACCAGCGGCTGCGCGTAGGTGTCGCCGTCTACCGGCTGAGTGAAGAGTTTGCCGAACTGCGAGGGGTTGACGGTGGTCGTCGTGAGCTCGGTCTCTGCGAGGTTGGCGCCGGTCCGGAAGTTGTCGTTGTGTTGCGTCCAGACGGCAACCGGCGCGGGAGCGGCAGATGTATTCGTCCAGACCAGGAAGCCGACACCGGCCACAGCGGCCGCGGTCAGGGCCAGCGAGGATGCCAGCAGCCAGATCCTGGAGCGCGCAAATTTCGACGGAACATCTTCACTCCTCGGCCGCGTCTGTCGAACGGGCCGAACTCTTGATTTCGTCGGTCCCTGATTTGCGGACCGGTTCAGGCGTCCCACTCGCAAGGACGGCGGAGCCAGACCGCGCTGCCCTGGGGAACTCGAGCAACGAGTGTCGCATACTCCCGAGGTCGGCTTCCACCCCTAAGTCGTGGCGGTCCAGCCAATTACCTCTGTCAGGAAGACAATTTTCGCGGCGGCGGCGGAGTGCGTATCTGCTTGTGACGCTCTTGTGTCAGAAGTGACTGCCGAACGGACGGAGAAGGCGCGAATTTGCCGCGGCTATACTGCCCCCTGGGAGCCCACTTATGTCCAGCACGTGCCGCCGGCGGTTTCTCAAGCAGGCCATGGGGCTGGCAGTGGCAGCGCCGTTTGCGGCCGGGCGCGACCTCGCCGCCCTGGCCGGGCAGCCCGGCAAACCTGCGGCTCCGTCCCCCCGATCGCCGGTCGCCATCGCCCGCTGCCCGGACTACAGCGATGCGGCCGTGCGGGCCGGCCTGAGCGAGTGCTTCAACCTGCTCGGCGGCCTCGACAAGGTGGCCGCCGGCAAGACAGCCACGATCAAGATCAATCTCACCGGCAACGAGTTCTGGCCGCTGATGGGGCTCAGTGTCGGCGAGACCTACATGACGCACTACGCGACGGTCTACCACCTCACGGCGTTGCTGCTTGCCGCCGGGGCCAGGCGCGTCCGCGTCGTCGAGTCGACGGGGCGCCGCTCGCCGCTCGAGGCAACGCTGATCGATGCCGGCTGGGACGTCAAGGCGCTCGGCGCGCTCGGCACGGTGGCGTTCGAGAACACGCGCAATCGCGGCTCGTTCGACAGCTACGCGACGTTGAAGAGCCCCGATGGCGTCATGTTTGGCTCCTTCGAGCTGAACCGCGCCTACGCCGACACCGACGTGATGATCTCGCTCGCCAAGCTGAAACAGCACGACACCACGGGCGTCACGCTGACGATGAAGAACATGTTCGGCATCACGCCGAGCTCGATGTACGGCGGCAAGGCGGGCGACGAAGACTCGACGGCCGGGCGCGGCGCCATTCACGACGCACGCCGCTACGGCGACCTCGAACTGCCTGGCCAGAACGCGGCGTTTCAGTCGCCAGAGACCGGTGTGCGGGTGCCCACGACCATCGTCGACCTCGGCGCCGCACGCCCCGTCGACATCGCCATCATCGACGCCGTCAGTGCCGTGACTGGTGGTGAGAGCCGCTATTCAGCGGGTCCGCTGATGCGGGTGGTCCGGCCCGGTGTGCTGATCGCCGGCCGCAACGCCGTCTCGGTGGACGCCGTCGGCACGGCGATTATGGGATTCGATCCACTTGCGACCAGGACCGGGGTGTTCGCTGGCTGCGAAAACCACCTGATGCTCGCCGACCAGCGCGGGCTTGGCACCGCCGATCCTGCCCGCATCGAGATCCGCGGCGTCGGCCTGGCCGACGCACGCTGTCCCTACGTCCTGACGACAGGCTGAACATGGCAAGAGGCCGCCGGGCAGGTTTCGCCCGGTCGGCCCCTCGTGTGTGCTCGGTGTCCTGCTCGCCGCTTCGCTCGCTCTCCGGTGAGAGCGGCGCTGGCGTGTCTACTGCGTCGGCCGCAGCACCTGACGGAACGTGTAGGTGTTGACGTCCCTGAATGCCGGCGACTTCGGCGGCAGCAGTGAGAGCTGCAGGAACTCGGTGTCGAACTTGTAGCCGCGGCTTGGCGCGCCATACACGTTCGTGCAGCACTTGTAGGTCCCGATTGCCTGCCGGCTCGTGTAGAAGCTGATGATCGACCCGCGGTAGTTCACGGTGCGGCTGCCGGCTTCCAGGTAGCGCAGGAAGTTGTGGGCGCCGCCGTCGGTCCCGAAGTCACGCTTGCTGCTGTCGGCCCAGCCTGGCTTCTGGAACGACAGCCCCTTGCCAGCAACAATGGCCAGCCGATACCAGGTGTCGGTGCCCGCCCGCTTGGCAGGGTCGTCCGCGCCGTAGCAGGTGTTGGCATACGGCGCCGTGCCCGTGCAGCTCGTGTTCATGTAGGTGAACGTCCGCAGGTCGTTCCAGGCGTTCGAGAGCAGCGTCACCGCATCCGCGATGACTGCGCTCGGGCGATGGTCGGTCTGCGCCGTGCCGAACCCGGGGTTCGTACCGGTGCCGGTGTTGTAGTTGCCCTCGATGTAGACGGGGTTCTCCGCGACGATCGTCAGCCCGCGTCCGGCCGGGAGGACCGTCAGCGGAGAAATCGCGCTGTTGCCCGTCGTGCCCGCGGCATCGGTGATCTTGACCGCCCGGCGATAGAAGAGCGGCGGGTTCGATCGGGCCACGCGGCTCGACACTGTCGTCATGATCGTCGAGGCGCCTGACACCGGGCTGAGGGTGCGCAGCGCCGGCACCGAGGGCACGCCGCCGTAGGTGTCGAGGTTGCTGCCGTCGCCGTCCATGTCGACGGCGTTGACGTCTTCGCCCTGATCCAGGACGTTGTTGGGCACGCCGTTGGCGTCGGCCGGGTTGATGACGTCCTCCATGCCGAACTCGCCGGTCTCCTTCCCGGCCAACGCACCGGCTGCCGGCCGCGCGTTGCCGCGACGGTCCGAGATGTAGACGACGTAGCCGCCGTCGGAGAACTCCGCCGTCGGGCCGAAGCCGCCGGCGCCGATCGTCCCGGCGAGCCAGCGCGCGAGGTTTCGCACGTCGAGCTCGATGTAGCTCATCGCGCCGCCCAGCGTGGCCGTCTGCACTGTCGTCGCGTTGGCGTCGCGGATGTTGCCCTCACGCGGATCGAACAGGACGTTGGGGATGTAGTCGAACTGGTTCTGGCTCGGGTTCGTGTTGCCCGCGGCCAGGAACCCGCACGGCCGGAGCGGGTTGTGATCGTCGCGCACGCGCTGCAGGCGGAGCACGGCGTCCGGGCTGATGTTGGCGCAGGGCGGCGCGTTGCCGTTGTCCGGCGCGGTGCCCCAGACGTAGTCGTTCAGGTAGTACTTGTCGCCCGCGAGCACGAACCCCGCCACGGCGGCAGTGCCCGGGTCCCGCAGCGACAGCCGTCGCCCGGTGAACCCCAGCTTCAGGATGTCCTGCGTCACGTCCAACCAGGTGCCGTCGGGGTGCTGCAGCTCGATCTTGATGTACCCGGTGATGAGCGGCGTGTTCTTCGTCACGAACTCGCCGACGCCAGCGTAGAAGGAGTTCGAGGGGTTCGGCCCGCCAGAGTCCGCCGAACCTCCGGCCGTGTAACCGGGGTTGCCGGGATAGAACTTGGCGGCAACCGCTGCGCCCGCGGGGAACACGTTGGTGTACTTGGCCACGCTCTGATCCCACCACGCGAATGGCGATGTCGGCGCGTTGGCAATAGGCGCGCGGCTGACGTCCCTGTACCAGGCCGGCGTTCCGCCCTGGTTGCCGAGCAGCGTCGTGAGGTCGATTGGATCCGCAGCCGTGACGCCCGGCAGGTTCTTGATGTCGTTCATCGTGTCCGACAGCAGAATCCGGACGCTGGCCCTCGCGTAGTAGCGCTGGGCGTAGATGGCCGGGTTGGCCGTGTCTTCGTTCGAGTTCACCACGGGACGACGCAGCAGGTCGATCGGCTGCGCGCCCAGCTGCACCAGCGGCAGCACGAGCGACTTCGCGCCGGTGCGCGCGTTCTTCAGGTTGCCGCGGAACTTCGTCACCGACGTCGTGGTCCAGTTCGGCGTCTGGTTTTCACCGGGCGCCGGGATCACGCCGGTCTGCGGCGCCGGCGGCAGCTGCGGTGCAGCGGCAGCCCAGCTGCCTTCGTTCTGCTCGAGCGTGTCGCCGGTCGTGTCAGTGCCGTCGCGGGCGATGCGCACGGTGCCGTTGTAGTTGCTGGAGTTGAGCCAGCCGTTGGACAGGTTGGTCCGCACGATCTCGCCAACCGCGGTGATGCGATTGCGGAGCCACAGCGTCGAGCCGTCGCCTTCGGCCAGGAACAGGTTCTGGTTGGTGTGGACGGCGCCGCCGAAGTCGAAGTTGGGACCGGCGAAGAAGCTCAGGTCGTTGTCCGAAAAGACGCCGAACTGGAACGCCGGGATCAGCATGGTGAACATCTTCCGGCGCATCCGCGCTTCACCGCCGGTCGCCGTCTGCGCCGTCACCTCGATCTCAAACGGCGTCGCGATGCCCTGCAGCCCCTGGTACGGGCCGTCGTTGATCGTCCGCGGTGCCCCTTCAGTGTCAGGGAACCCGTCGTTGTCGGCATCGGTGAACTTGATTTGATAGCCGGAGTCGCCGCCGGGCGAGACGAACTGCACGCCCAGGTTGGCCGGGAATGCCGGCTGCGCCACAGTCAACGCCTGCACCTGGGCGCTCGTCGGCCGGTACTGCGCCGCGAACAACTGCCCCAGATTGGCGGTCAGCTGCTCGAGCCCGCCGTGCGCCGCCGCGTACGCGACCGTCTGGTCGCGGTTGCGGTAGGACGACTTCTGCTCGTACGCGATGAGCGCCAGGAAGCCGACGAGGAGTGCCGACATCAGCAGCATCACGAGGATGGCCGAGATGAGGGCGACGCCCGACTGATCGGCGAGACGACGGCGAATATGGAAGCGGTGCATGGACATGGCTCCGGACTAGAGGTAGCGGTCGACCAGGGCCAGACTCCGCAGGCTCACCTGGGTCGTCATCGTCGTGCGCAGGAAATCCCCGGTGTTCGAAAGCTTCTTGTCCGAGCGAGCGGCCAGGAAGATGTTGATCTTTCGAATCTGGGTCGGGTTGGCCGGATTGCCGACGTCGACGGGGTTGGTGATGCCGTCGACGAGGTCGTAGCTGAATTGCAGGTTCTCGATCCACGACGCGACCCGCTGCGGCGCCCGCATGTTGATCTGCCGCAGCAGCTGCAGGCGGCCGGTGGCGACGTTCTGCGCAACCCAGTAGGTGATCATCCGGACGCGCGTCACGTGGACGACGAAGCTTGGCTTCGTGTCATCGGGATCGAGCAGCTGGATTCCTCCGTTGGGCGCGTCCGGCTGGTTGATCTGCATCGCGTCGCCGTCGTCGAAGCGCGCGATCTTGTTCGAGTCGAAGCCGGTGACCATCTGCAGCGCCGTGCCTTGTCCGTTCACTGTCAGCATCAGCAGGTCGCCGGCCGCGAGCGGGTCCGGGATACCGGTGACGGCATTGCCAAAGGTGGCCGTCCGGCCGTCGGTGCTCATGTTGGCGTCCTGGTCCTCGAACGTCGTGTCCGCGGAGAGGATCGTGATCACGTCGTTGCCGGTCACGCCGTTGATCGCCGGTGCCAGCCCGCTGCCGGGAATCACCGCCGAGAAGTCTGTCGTGCCGGCGGGGAACGTCCCGAGGTTGGGCCCGGGCCGGTTGATCAGCTTCGTGCCGGCGCCGCTCGGGACTGGCAGGGTCTTGCCGTTCGGCAGGCCGTCCCCGACGGAGATGAAGTCACGGACGAGCAGGTCCAGCGCGACGCGCAGGTTGTCGTCGAGGTCGATCCGCTGCTGAGACGCGCGGCTCAGATTGACGGCGTCCTTGAACGCCACCATCGTCCCGCCCATCACGACGAGCGTGATCAGGAGAGCGATGAGCAGCTCCGGCAGCGAGAAGCCGCGTTGGTCCGACGAGTTGGCAAGTCGATGACGCATGGCCATGGTCTCAGGCGAATGACGAGATGTAGGTGACCAGCGTGAAGGACTGCGGGACGTTGCCCTGGCCCTTGTAGGTGATGGTCACAGTGAGACGGCGGAGCGCCGGGCTGCCAGGCACGTCGTCGATGGCAATCTGGCGCGTGAAGTCCACCAGCGGAATGTGAATGTCGTCGGCGGTGCCCATCTTGCCGTCGGGACCCGGCATGTCGGTCGACTCGTACACGTAAGGGCAGTACGGGGTCGCCACCGAGGTGCAGTCGTCGGCAGTGTTGGTCATGCCGTCCTGGCCCGCCATCCGGAGCGACGTCGCGGCGTTGGCAAAGATGCCGCCGTCCTTGACGTTGCGAATCTGGGCCCAGGTCACGGTCTTGGTGTCGCGGGCCGTGTGAACGCTCTCGACGGCTTCACGCGCCTTTTCACGCGCGATCATGCCGTTGACCGAGCTCGAGGACTGCTTGAGCGCCAGGCCGAACACCTGCGCCATGCTCAGCAGCCCGACGCTCAGGACGCCGACCGCGATGATTGCCTCGACCAGCGTCGAGCCCTGTTCGTTCTTGAAGCCTTGGCGTGTCATGACTGTCCTCAATCTGCCCACTGCTTGTTCGCGACCGCGTAGCGATGCACGAGCGCCGTCGGGCCGAAGATCGTGACGCCGTGCAGCGAGGTCAGGTCGCCGGGAATGCCGATGAACGCCGACCCGTTGCGCGGCTCGCCGGTCTCGTCGACGAACGTGCCTTCCGAGGTGAAGAGGAGTGTCTTCGCGTCGCCGAAGTCGATCGCCGCGGCCTTGCCGAAGGCGTCCGGCGAGTCCGGCACGTCGGACGGCAACTTGACGAACTGGACGCCGTATTCCATCGTCACGCGCCCAAGCTCAGTGACGACGCCCGTTTCCACGGAGCCGTTCACTTCACGTCGGCCCCAGGTGACGACGTTCGGGGCGATGAACTGGACCTCGATGTTCCGGCGGCTCGCGATCGCGGCTTCACGAGCCTCGCGCAGTGCGCCTTCGAGCTCCTTGGCGGCGCTGTCCGCCTTGCTCATGCCGAGCGTGTTGCGTGTCACCAGGGCAGCCATGCCCATGGCGGTGCCGAGAATGCCAATGACGACGAGCAACTCGACGAGCGAGAAGCCGGCGTCCTTCATCAGTCGCGAATGGTTGGTCCGCATGGTCGTTGCGCCTCAGAAGGGCAAGGGCGGTGCCCGATCCGGCGGCCGGGCGCTGGATCGCAACGAACGACTTGCGGGTAAAGGATTTAGGGGAGGACGCGACGACAAGAGCCGCCGGGCAGCGCGTGCTGAAATCGGACGCGCGCGAACAATTCTGCGGCGCCGCGGACGTCTGCCTGACGACCGACAACCCGCGCGTCTGTCACACGTTAGCGTCGTTTTTCAGCGCTGAAGGCGACGAGCCACCGCTCGAGCACCCACATCGCCCACAGGGCGTAACTGTGGTCGACCGATCGCGTACGGTGCTCCTCGAACCAGCGGCGCAGGACTGATTGATCGATCAGGCTCGCCGTGCGCGCGCCAGTGGCCAGCACCTCGTCGGCGAACTGGCCGGCCCCGACGCCGGCGATCCAGTCGGCGACGGGCGCCGTGAAGCCGCGCTTCGGCATCGATGCCAGCGCCGCGGGCAGCCGCTGGCGTGCCAGGGCGCGCAGGAACCACTTCCCTGTGGTGCCGCGCTGCCGGCGATCGCCGGGAATACGGAACGCCAGTTCGACGACCCGACGATCGAGCAGTGGGCAGCGCACCTCGAGGCCGTGCCGCATCGCCATGCGATCCACCTTCACCAGAGGATCGTTGGGCATATAGACGTGAAGGTCGGCGTACTGAGCGCGTGTCAGCGCGTGCTGTGACGGGCAACGACGGTACGGATCGGTCACTGCCGTGAAGACCGGACTGCTGGCGGGATCGTCCGACGGCGCCTGGCCGAGCAGTTGACGCGTTCGATCTGGCTTGAGGAAGCAGAGGTCGACGTAATAGGCCGCCGCCTCGTCCCGCGCCAGGTTGCGCAGGACACCGCCAAGGCGTAGCGGCCTGGGAATCTGTGGCGACCGCGGCCAGGCCGCCCCCATCCAGCCGGCCAGCCGTCGTCCCGGCACGCCGCCGGCCAGGCGGCGGGCGCGTGCCTCCCGCACGTGGGGCACGTAGCGGAAGTCGTAGCCGGCAAACGTCTCATCGCCGCCATCGCCGCTCAGCGCCACGGTGACGTGCTCGCGCGCGGAGCGGGACACGTACCACGTCGGAATCGTCGACGAATCCGCCAGCGGCTCGCCGCATCCGATGGTCGCCGCGGCGAGCACCTCGTCGAGTCGCGGCTCGACGACCTCTTCGTAGTGGCGCGAGTGACAGTACTCGGCCGTCAGGCGCGCGGCGTCGAGCTCGTTGTGCCCGGCCTGGTCGAAGCCCACAGTCGTCGTGACGAGACGGTCGCCGAGCGCTTCGGCCATGTACGAGACGACCAGGCCGGAATCGATGCCGCCGGACAGAAATGCGCCGAGCGGCACCTCGCTTTCGAGGCGCGCGCGAACAGCATTGCCAAGCTCCTCGTCGATCGCCGCCAGAAGGGCATCGTCGTCTCTGTCGTCGGTGTCGAACTCGGTGACATCCCAGTAGCGACGCGTTTCGATGCGGCCGTCTTTCAGCAGCATCCAGTGCGCCGGCGGCAGCTTGCGCGCGGCCTTGAAGATGCTGTCGGGCGCGAGGAAGTAGCCGAGCGACAGGTATCCCTCGAGCGCGCTCAGATCCAGCGTGCCGTCCCAGACCGGGCTGGCGCACAGCGCCTGCATCTCGCTGGCGAAGTGGAGGGCGCCGCCGAGCACGGCGTAGTAGAGCGGTTTCTTGCCGAGCCTGTCGCGCGCGATGAACGTGGTCCGCTGTCGCGTGTCGTAAATCGCGTACGCGAACATCCCGTCCAACCGGTCAACCGACGACGGTCCGTACTCCTCCCAGGCGTGGAGGATGGTCTCGGTGTCGGAGCGCGTCTTGAAGACGTGGCCCTTGCCCTCCAGCTCCCGCTGCAGCGCGTGGTAGTTGTAGATCTCGCCATTGAAGACGATCGTGCACGTGCCGTCTTCGTTGCTGATCGGCTGCGCGCCGCCGGCGACGTCGATGATCGCGAGGCGGCGGTGGCCGAGGACGGCGGACGGATGATCGTAGAAGCCGTCACCGTCGGGCCCGCGATGGCTGATGGCGTCGGCCATGCGGCGGACGGCCTGGCTCATGCCCGGCGCGAGCGGCCCTTCAAGCGACGTGATGCCGCAGATCCCGCACACTCAGTGCGCTCCCCGATACATGTCCAGGTACGTGTTGACCATGCGATCGATCGTGAATTGCCGCGCCACGCGCTCGCGCGCCTTATGCCCGAGCGTGCGCCGGCGATCCGCATCCGACGCCAGCCGCGCCACTGCGCTGGCGAGTGCCGCCGGATCGCGAGCGGGCACCAGCTCCCCGCAGTCGGGCGTGACCACTTCCGGTGTGCCGCCGACGCTGGTCGCCACGACCGGGAGCCCGGCGGCCATCGCCTCGAGAATCGTCAGCGACACGCCTTCGCTGATGGAGGAGTTGACATAGACGTCGACGGCGGCGAGCCATCGTCGCGCGTCGTCCCGGTGCCCGAGGAACCTCACCCTGTCGGCCACGGCCAGTTCCTTTGCCTGCGCTTCGAGGCGCTGCCGTTCAGGACCATCGCCGACGACGACCAGCGCGCAGCCGGTGGCGGCCAGAGATGGCTGGGCGAGGGCCGCGAGCAGGGTGCCGTAGTCCTTCACGGGATCCAGGCGCGCCACGGTGCCAAGCACTATCGTCTCACGGCCGAAGCCCAGGTCCTGCCGGGCGCGGTCGCGATCGTCGGCAGAGGGGAGCGGGCCGAGGTCGATGCCGTTGTGGACGACTTCCACTCGCCCTGCCGGAAACCCCTCCTGCACCATGTGCTCGCGCAGGTTCGCCGACACCGAGACAATCCGGTCCGCCACGCGGGCGAGCCACGGGTTGACCATCCGCCGCTTCGGCGACGGCGGCGCGTCACTGAGCCGGCCGTGCTCGGTGAAAATCACGCGCAGGCCGGGACGGCGCAGGCGCGCCAGCGCGCCGTAGACAAACGGCGAGTACTGGTGGCAATGGAGCACGGTCGCCTGCACCGCAGCGGCCGCTGCCGCGATGCGCGAGCCGAGGCCGGGGTGAAATCCCGGCTGCCGGCCGGCGACTGTCAGCGGCACCCCGTCGCGCTGCAGTTGCAGACCCCAGGCGCCGGCCTCGTCGAGGCAACAGACGGCCTGGGTCGAGTCGGCGTCAAGGCGCTTGACCAGCTCGAGGACCAGCCGCTCGGTCCCGCCCGGCGCGAGCGTCAGGACGACCTGAAGGACGCGCGGGCGTTCGATCAATGGCGCCAACCGGGCCGCCTACTTGGCCGGGAGCTTGTCGATGAGTTTTTTGACGGCGTCTTCGATCACCTGCTTCCGCTGGGCCTCGTTGCGGTCGCGGTCGAGGCGCGTCGTCGCCGAACCGCGCCAGATGGCTCGACGATCCGCAACCACGTCCATGATGATCGAGCCTTCCTCGTAGACCTGCACGAACGACGTCGGTGCGATATACGGCGAGACGATCAGCGCGTAGCCGGTCGCGTACTGGTAGGTACTCGCCGATCGTGGAGGAGTCGAAGCCCGTGCCGTGCGACAGGTAGTAGACGATCTGCACGTTGGCCGCCGGACCTTCGACGCGCTTCCAGCCGCGAGCGGCGAGCAGCTGGTCGGCCTTCCCGATGATGATCGGGTCGACCTCTTTCTGCACCGTGGCGGGATCCCGCATGACTCCGGGCGCGACGTCGGTCTTCAGTGGAGGGCTCGGCAGCCACGCATAGGTCTTGATCGCGGCGAAGTCCACGTTGGCTTCCCGCCGCGCCTCGACCTTGATCTTGGCGGCCTGTGCGGACGCGGCGACAAACAGGGCGATCGCGCAAATGCCGCCCAGCGCCTGGGCCCGATGGTGATTCGACATCAATTCCTCCGTGTCGATTCTATCCGCCCGGCTATTTCGGCGCAGCGGCCAGGCGCGCCAGCAGCAGGGCGATGCGCTTGGCCTGGCTCGCCAGCGTCGTCAGATCCGCCGTTTCCTGCGCGGTATGGTCCGCAGTGCCCATCAGCCCCACGCCATCCAGCACCTGGCCGACGCGGCTGGCCACAAACGACACATCCGCGGCGCCGGCCGCCCTGGGGTCTGTCGCCACGACGGGGCCGAAGCCAAGGTCGCGGCTGGCCTGGTCGTACATCGCGAGCAGGCGCCTGTTGCCGTCGGTTGGCGGCATCGGCGGGTAGCTGTCGTCGAAGGCCAGACCACTCGAGGTATGCGGCAGGCTGGCGCGAGCGACGTCCTGCATCGCTGCCCTCGCAGCCTCGAGCTGTTGCGGCGTGAAGGCGCGGATGTCTCCAGTCGCGACCGCGGTGCCTGCCACGACGTTCGACTTTCCGGCAGCGGTGCCCTTCGCGTTGGCAGCGTCCAGATTCATGGTGGTGCCGCCAAGCACGAGGCCCGGGTTGACGCTGAGGAGCGGCTCTGCGGACAGCCGCTGATAGAAGCCGCTGAGCGCTCGCGCGATCTCGTAGACAGCGCCGGCGCCGACCTTCTCGGTGAAGACCTGCGATGAGTGCGCCGGTTGTCCTGTGGCTGTCAGCGTCCAGCCGGTGAATCCGCGACGGGACACGATCGCCGTTCGCGGGTCGCCGGATCCGTCCTCGAAACCGATCGCCGCGTCCACACCGGCCGCCGCATCCTGCAATGGCTTTCGGGCAAGGTCGACGGGCTCGCCCGGATCTTCTTCGTCGCCGGTGAAGACCACGGTGACGGACAGCTTGTCCAGCAGTCCGACATGAGCCAGCGCCTTCAGCGCCGTGAGCGCCACGACGTCACCGCCCTTCATGTCGATGATGCCGGGCCCGCGCGCCGATTCCGGCGACAGGCGCTCGAAGCGCTGAAACGGACTGTCGGCGTCGAAGACAGTGTCCAGGTGACCGATCAGCAGAACGTGCGGGCCGGTGCCCTTTCGCTCGGCGACCAGATGGCCCGCGCGCTTGAACCCGCTGCCATCCACCCACCGCGTCGAGAACCCCAGTGACTCGAGCTCGACGCGGAAGATGTCGCCCACCTGGCGCACACCCGCGAAGTTCATCGTGCCGCTGTTGATGTTGACGACACGCTCGAGCAGGGCCAGCGCCTGCGGCTGCGCAACGTCGACGGCCTCGGCAAGCTGACGGGGTAACGCACTCGGCGCCGGCGGAGCCTGCGCGTTCAACGTGGCGGCCCAGGCCGCGGCCGTCAGGACGACGAGGAGCGCGCGACGGCGAAGACGAGATCGGCAACATGCGCATCTGGTGCGTAGGAGTGTGCCACAGGCACCGACGGCCAGATCGGCTATGGTAAAAGCCGTGAACGTTCCCCGCGCGTGCTTGGCCGGGCTGCTGATGGCGATGGCGACTGCCGGCGCCTGCAGGCGTGAGGAGCAGGTGGCTGCTCCAGCGGCTCAGAAGCCGTCGACCGCCGCGGAAGCCGTCGCCGCGACGTTCGTGGGGGAGCACGACTGCAGCTCGTGTCATGCGGAGCAGGCCAAGCGCTGGCAGGCCTCGCAGCACGCCAGGGCGATGATGCCCGCCACGCCCGATGCGGTGTCCGGCCGCTTTGCCGGCAGCACCTACCGCTACAACAACATCGTCTCCACCTTCTCGCGGCACGCCGACACGTTTCAGGTGCGGACCGACGGACCCGACGGGAAGCTGCACGACTATCCCATCGCCTACACCTTCGGCGTGGAGCCGTTGCAGCAGTACCTGGTCGCGTTTCCGCGCGGTTACTACCAGGCGCTGGGTCTCGCGTGGGACAGCCGTCCGGCGCACGCCGGCGGGCAGCGCTGGTTCCACCTGTATCCCGACGAGAAGGTGGACGCGCACGACGTGCTGCACTGGACGGGGCCGGCGCAAAACTGGAATTTCACGTGCGCCGAGTGCCATTCGACCAACCTGCAGAAGGGCTACGACGCACCCACCGACAGCTACAAGACGACGTGGACTGACATCAGCGTGGCGTGTGAGGCCTGCCACGGCCCGGGCTCCGAGCACGTGCGCTGGGCACGAGCGGGCGCGAAGCCGGGCGCACCGAACGCCGGCCTCGTGTTCTCGATGAAGGACACCTCCGGCGGCGTCTGGGCGATGCCTGCGCAAGGCGCGATCGCGAAGCGGACGGCGGCGTTGTCGTCGCGCGCGGAGATCGAGACCTGCGCGCGCTGCCACTCACGCCGCGGCTGGGTGTGGCCGGACTTCAAATACGGCAAGCCGCTCGGCGACACGCACCGAGTGTCGCTGCTCGAGGACGGGCTGTACCACGCGGACGGCCAGCAGCAGGACGAGGTCTACAACTACGGTTCCTTCCTGCAGAGCAAGATGTACGCGTCAGGCGTCACCTGCTCGAACTGCCACGACCCGCACAGCGGACGCCTGCGTCTTGAAGGCAACGCGCTCTGCGCGCAGTGCCACCTGCCGCAGAAGTTCGATCAGCCGACGCACCATTTTCACAAGGCGGGCAGCGCCGGCGCGCAGTGCGTGTCGTGTCACATGCCCGCGACGAAGTACATGGTGATCGACGCGCGCCGCGATCACAGCTTCAAGGTGCCGCGACCGGACGAAACCGTCGCATATGGCGTGCCCAACGCCTGCAACGGCTGTCACCAGGACAAGCCTGCAACGTGGGCGGCGCAGGCCGTCGTCAAGTGGTTTGGCGCGGAGGCTGCCGCGCGTCCGTCATGGACGGGCACGATTGCGCTGGCGCGCGAGCATCGCCTGACCAGCATCGAGCCCCTCGTGCGCCTGTCTGGTGACGCGGCGACGCCAGCCATCGTCCGCGCGACCGCCGTGTCGCTGTTGCAAGGCTATCCGGGGAACGGATCGGCCGACGCCCTCAGGCGCGCGGTCGGCGACGGCGACCCGCTCGTCAGGCGTGCGGCGGCGCAGGCGCTGGAGAGCGTCGAGCCCGCGGTCCGGCTGCCGATTGGCCTTCGTCTCATCAGCGATCCCGTCCGCACGGTGAGGCTGGACGCCGTGATGCCGTTGGCGCTGATTCCCGCGTCGATGTTCTCGCCGGACGAGCGGAAGGCGTTCGACAGCGCCGCCGTCGAGTACCGCGCGGCGCAGCAGTTCAACGCCGACCGCGCGGAGTCCCTGGTCAACCTGGGGGCGCTCGACCAGGCGCTCGGCAATCTCGATCAGGCCGAGTCGTCGTTCCGGGCTGCAGTCGCGCGGCAGCCACAGTTCGTGCCTGGCTACCTGAATCTTGCCGATGTGGCGCGGGCAAGAGGACGCGAAGACGACGCCGAGGACGCGCTGCGCCGCGGACTGGCGGCAGTGCCCGACAACGCCATGCTGCACCACTCGCTTGGCCTGACACTCGTCCGCCGCCATCAGGCGACTGATGCCATCGCCGAACTCGGGCGGGCCGCGACGCTGGCGCCAGACGAGGCGCGCTTCGCCTACGTCTACGCGGTCGCGCTTCACGATACCGGGCACGCCGCCGAGGCCCGTCGCGCGCTCGAAGCCGCCATCGCCCGGCAGCCTGCCAGCACCGAGTTGCTCGAGGCCATCGCGAGCTACGCCCGCGAGGCCGGCGACACTGCGGCTGCCACACGCTGGGAGGCAAGACTTTCGGCACTGAGAGGCGGAGCGGCCGGCGGTCCACGCTGATCTTGACGCGGCAGGCGGGCGTCCATCCCGAGCGTGCTTCGACAGGCTCAGCACGAACAGAGACTTCGAGCGATCGATGCCAGAGCTTCCCGATATCGAGGCCTACCTTCACGCGCTCCGCGCGCGCGTCGCCGGTCAGGTGCTCGAGGCGGTGCGGGTCGGCAGCCCGTTTCTCCTGCGATCGGTGGCGCCGCCCCTGGATGCCGTGCACGGCCGCACTGTCACCGGACTGCGACGACTGGGAAAGCGCCTCGTCTTCGAGCTCGACGGCGATCTGTTCCTCGTTCTCCATCTGATGATCGCCGGCCGCCTCCACTGGAAGGCGCGCGGCACGGTCATGACGGGGCGGAGGGCTTTGGCGGCGTTCGACTTTCAGTCCGGCTCGCTCATGCTGACCGAGGCCGGATCGAAGCGCCGTGCGTCGCTGTACGTCGTCGCCGGAGAGGCCGCGCTGGCCGCGCACGACCCGGGCGGACTCGAGGTGCTCGCGAGCTCACGCGCCGCGTTCGTCGAACGACTCCGGAGCGAGCGGCGGACGCTGAAGCGCGCACTCACCGATCCCCGCGTCTTCAGCGGCGTCGGCAATGCCTATTCAGACGAAATCCTCCACGCCGCCCAGCTGTCGCCGCTGCAGCTCACGACGAATCTGGACGACGCTGAAGTAGCGGCGCTGCATGCAGCGACAGTGCAGGTGCTGGAGTCCTGGTCGCAGACGCTGAGGGCGGAGGCCGACGAGGGTTTCCCGGAGAAGGTCACGGCATTCCGCCGCGAGATGGCCGTGCATGGCCGGTTCGGCCAGCCCTGTCCGCGATGCGGCAGCCCCGTCCAGCACATCGTCTACGCCAGCAACGAGTGCAACTACTGTCCGACCTGTCAGACCGGCGGGCGGCTGCTGGCCGATCGCAGCCTGTCGCGTTTGCTGGGCGAGGACTGGCCACGGACGCTCGAAGAGCTGGAAGAGCTCCGGCGACGTTGAGCCGTTGGTCCCAACAGGGCACACTGGGTCATGCCTCCCCAGCCTCGTGTCGTGCGCGACCTGGGCATCCGGCTCGCGCTCAGCCCGGTGCTGGGCGTCGTGCTGCCGACGGCGGCGGGCCTGGTCGATCCCTCGCGCCATTCGACGGCCGGCCTCGTGGCCTCGTACCTGACGTTTACCTGCTCCGCGTTTCTGATCTGGACCGGGAATCGCTGGCTCTATCTGCGATTGCCACGCCGCGAAGACTGGCTCGAGCGGCCGATGCGCCGGATTGCGGTGCTCCTGTCGACGATCGGGCTGTTCACGATTCCGATGGCGTGGTTCTCCCTCGCCGCATGGCAGCGCGTCTCCGGAGACACCAGCGGCCTGCGGCCGCTCGCGCTGCCCATGACGATTCTTGCCATCGTGACGGTGGTGGTGATCATCACGCACGTCTATGAAACCGTCTTCCTGCTCGAGGAGTGGGACAGCGCCCGGCTGCGGGCGGCACTGCTCGAGCAGGCGCGCCTGCGCTCCGAGCTCGCGGCGCTCTCACGCGAAGTCGATCCGCACTACCTGTTCAACAGCCTGCACGCGCTGGCCCATCTCGTCGAGCACGGAAGCTCGGAGGCGCTGCCGTTCATCGAGGCGCTCGGAGATTCCTACCGCTACCTGCTGGCCGCCCGTGCACGCCCGCTGGTCCCGCTCGCCGAAGAGTTGCGATCGCTGCGCCGTCAGGAACTGCTGTCGGGAATCCGCACTCGAGGCGCCGTACGCGTCCTCGCCGGAGGCATCGACGCTGATGCGGCCAACCGGCTGCACATTCCTCCGGTCACCCTCAGCGAGTTGCTCACCAATGCCGTCAAACACAACCGCGCGACGCCTGATGCGCCGCTGATCGTCGATGTCGCGCTCGAGGGCGACACCCTCGTGGTCTCCAACGACAGCCATCCGTCCGTCGCGACAGCCTCATCAGGCGTCGGTCTTGCGAACCTCGCCGAGCGGCACCGTCTCGCCACCGGGCTGGACGTGAATTGGGGGGTGGAATCCGGACGCTTTCGCGTGCGCATTCCCCTCGCGGCCGGCGCACCCGCGCAGGAACGCATCGGCACATAAGCGGCTAGAGCCGTGCCGGTCCGATCTCTAGGCATCCCGGCGCATCTAACGATGCGCCCTACCGGAACACGCGATACCGCTGCTGTAGGGCCGATCTTTAGATCGGCCATCAGAGGCACCGCGAGGGCAAGGGCAGGGGCACGGCAAACAAGGCCCACCCAAGCGAGGGCCAGGCACAAGCTGCCGGCTGCCTGCGGCCCGCTGCTGCTGCTGCAAGCGACTCGTCAGCCCGCCGCTTCGACGGTTTCGCGATCGGGTTCCGAGACGTCGGGCGCCTGATCGGGATCGATGGCGTCTCCCGCGACGAGTCGTTCAGCCAGCCAGATGTGGGCGGCTTCGTCGCCTCGTGCCAGCAGCTTGTCGAGTGGGGTGACGGCCCATGTGTCCCCTTCGCGCTCCTGCATCGTCGGCCACGAGCCGTCCGGGTGGCGTGGCGCGTAGCGGCACCAGAAGCCCAGGTGCCACTTGACGAATTCGCGGGCTGCCGCGCGCCCGCGCTCGTCATCTCGCCAGTGCTCGATCGCCAGGGCCGCGTATCGGCGATAGATGGCCAGCCGTTCGTCCGGAGAAAGATCGCGGTATCCGTCGGTCAGCTCGCGAAAGATCCACGGCTTGATGAGCGCGCCGCGCGCCACCATCACGCCCGCGCATCCGGCCCGCTGCCGCGCGGCCTCGATCTCGTGTGGATACAGCAGGTCGCCGTTGCCGACGACCGGCACCTGCACTGCGGCTGCCACCTCGCCGATGGCGTCCCAGTCCGCCGCACGCCGATAGCGCGCGTCGCGCGTGCGCCCGTGCACGAAAATCGCCGCGGCACCGCCGTCAACGGCCGCGCGCGCGACGTCGAGGTAGTTCCGCATCTCGTCGTTCCAGCCGAGACGAATCTTCACGGTGACGGGCACGCCAGCGACGGCCCTGGCCATGGCCTCGACGATGCGCTTGACGCGCGAGGGCTGGCGTCCGAGCGCCGCGCCCATGCCCTTACGCGTGAAGTGATCGATCGGGCAGCCCAGGTTGACGTCCACGAAGTCGGCACCACGCGACTCGACGAGCGCGGCGGCCCAGCCCATTTCTTCGGGGTTGGTGCCGGCCAGCTGCACGCCGAAGCAGGGCTCTCCTGTGAAGCGGCGGATCAGGGCAAACTCGGAGTTGCGCTTCTGCTTCAAGCGCCGCGCGACTGTCATCTCGCTGACGAGCACGCGCGCGCCGAGCTCCACCGCCAGCCGCCGATAGGGCAGGTTCGAGCCCTTGGTCATGGGCCCCATGACCACGGCGCCAGTCAGTATTTCCTTCAAATCAATCGCCACGTCCCCTGCCATTCCTCGGAGCTGTAGGGCCGATCGTAAGATTGGCCGCCTTGATCGACGCCTGTTTCCCCGGACCTGTAGGGACAATCTTTAGATTGGCCGCCTGATCGACGCCATGATGGCCGAACTAAAGATCGGCCCTACAGAGTGCGGACCCCTGCCGTGCCCTTGTCGTGCGCTACGGGAGCGCGAAGGCGACGTAGGCGTCGCCGGACTTCGTGCCCATCTTGCCGCCGCCGGCCGCGATGACGACGTATTGCTTGCCGCCTACGGCGTAGGTCGCCGGCGCGGCGTAGCCGCCGGCAGGCAGCGTGGTCTCCCACAACAGCTGGCCACTGTGGCTGTCGAACGCACGGAACTTCTCGTCCTTCGTCGCGCCGATGAACACCAGCCCGCCGGCCGTGACCACGGGCCCGCCGTAGTTCTCGGTGCCAGTGCCGGGGCCGTCCGCGCTTGACCAGCTCCGGTAGCTCGCCCAGCGGAACCTTCCACGCGAGGTCTCCGGTATTCAGGTTGATGGCGTTGAGCGTGCCCCAGGGCGGCTTCACGGCGGGGTAGCCGTCGGGATCGAAGAAACGGTTGTAGCCGGTCATCGTGTACGGGATCGATGGCAGCGGCTCGTCTTCGCTGTTCGCTCTGGCCGGGCCCGGGGCGTCGCCGAACAGGAACGCCACCAGGTTCGCGCGCTCGTTGTCCGTGAGCTGCGCGAAGGCCGGCATGACGCCCTTGCCGTGCGCGATGGTCTTGTCCACGTCGGCGCGTGGCAGCTTCTTCTTGATCTCCACGAGCGACGGAATGACGCGCCCGTCACCTTTCAGCTCCGGCCCGTGACACACCATGCAGTTGATCTGGTAGGTCCGATGTCCGAGCGCCGCGGCTGTTGTCTGCTTCGACCGGTCGATCTCGACCATCGTCAGGATCCACGCCATCTCGTTTGCGTTGACGTAGAGCGTGCCGCTCGACGGATCGACGGCCGCCCCGCCCCATTCTGCGCCGCCATCGAACCCGGGCAGGATGACGGTGCCTTGTGTGCTGGGCGGAATGAACTGACGGCCAGTCCGTGTCGCCTGCAGTTGCTTCAGCACCGCGTCATGCGATGCGGGTGACAGGTCGGTGACTTCGGCCTCGGTGAAGGCCTGCCGCGCGAATGGCAGGGGCCGCGTCGGCACCGGCTGCGTTGGCCATGCCTGCTCGCCCTTGAGGTCGGAGGCGGGCACGGCCTGCTCGACGATCGGAAACAGCGGCTCGCCGGTCTCGCGGTTGAAGACGTAGACGTATCCCAGCTTGGTGGTCTGCGCGACGGCGTCGACAGGGTGGCCGTTGTGATTGACGGTGAGCAGCACCGGCGCCGACGGCAGATCGCGATCCCACATGTCGTGGTGCACGAACTGGTAGTGCCACACCCGCTTGCCCGTCTCGGCGTTCAGCACCAGCAGGCAGTTCGCAAACAGGTTTGCGCCCAGCCGGTTGCCTCCCCAGAAATCGAACGCCGCCGATCCTGTCGGCAGGAACACCAGGCCGCGCGCCTGATCGACGGAAATGCCGCTCCACGTGTTTGCCCCGCCAACGGTCTTGTACGCATCCGCCGGCCAGGTGTCGTAGCCGTTTTCTCCCGGCCAGGGAATCGTGTGAAAGGTCCAGCGGATCCGTCCAGTGCGCACGTCGTACGCGCGAATGTGCCCTGGCGCGGTAGGGCCGGGGCCTTCGCCCACCCTGGTGCCGAGGATCAGCAGGTCCTTGAAGATCGTCCCCGGTGTGTTCGACAGCACGTACAACCCGGACACGTCACGGCCCAGGCCGTCCTTCAGGTTGACGCTGCCGCCGTCGCCGAACGTCGGCACCGGCACGCCGGTCCGCGCGTCGAGCGCGTAGAGGCGGTCGGCGAACGCCACCAGGATCCGCGCGTCGTTGCCGCCTTCCCAGTAGACGACGCCACGGTTGACCCCGAGGGCGGTATCCGTCGCACCTGGCTTCGCCGGATCGAAGATCCATTTCTGCTGTCCCGTCGCCGCGTCCAGGGCGAAGACCTTGAGTGACGGCGTGGTGGCGTACATCACGCCGTGCACGACGATGGGGTTGCACTGAATCTGCGACCGGCCCTCACGAGCGTCGCCGCTGTGATAGGTCCAGGCGACCTGCAACCGCTGCACGTTCGCGGCGGTAATCTGCGCGAGTGTCGAGTACTGCGTGTGGCTGCTGTCGGCGCCATGCGCGGCCCAGTCCTGATCGGCGAGAGGCCGCGTGCAGGCCGAGCCGGCCAGTGCCGTCGCTGTGAGCGCGAGCGCGACGACGGCGCGCGCCAGTGCAGGAAACGTAAGGTTTTCGCGGGGCATACGGGCGCCTAGTCTATGCTAGGCTGTCGAGCGCCTGCATCAATCCTGAGGGGGTTCCCGTGCGTCTTCTTCGCGGTTCCATTCCGGTCCTTGGCGTCGTTCTGCTGGCCGTCGCGAGCATAGGCTGTCCCGGGGCTCCCCGCGCGCGTCCAGTCAAGATGGGCGACGTCGATACGGGCCACGGGTCGCTCGAGTCGGTGCGCCGGCAACTCGAAGGCAACTGGGAACTGCTGAGCGCAGAAGCCATCGATCCGCAAGGCGTCGCCACGGCGCGGAAGGCGACCGGCAGGCTGACCTACGACGCCTACGGCAACGTCGCGATTGCCGCGAAGCTCGCCGACACCGAGCAACCGGCGTCGAGCGTCTCGGGCCTGCTCGCCTTCAGCGGCCGCGCGGTGATCGACACGGCGAAGAACAGACTGGTGCTGCAGGATCTCGAAAAGCGTCTCCCGTCCGGCGAGCCGCTCCCGGCGGAAGTATCCGCTGACAAGGTGCGCTACTACGTCATCGACGGCGACTCACTCACGCTGACTGTCAAGGACGCACAGGGTGTGACGACGGCGAAGACGACGTGGAGAAAAGTGCACTGACGGAGCTGGCCGAGTACCGGCGATTCGCGGTCGGCCTGTCGCAGCAGGCCGGCCGGATCGCGATGGCGCACTATCAGCGCGGTACTCGCGTCGAGCTCAAAGCGGATCGCTCGCCAGTCACCGCGGCCGACCGCGGCGCCGAGCAGCTCATTCGCGATCACATCGCGCAGCGCTACCCATCACACGCCGTCGCCGGCGAGGAGTTCGGCGATGACGGCCGTCGCGGATCGCACCGGTGGATCGTCGATCCGATCGACGGCACGCGGAGCTTCGTACGCGGCGTGCCCCTGTTCGGCGTCCTGATTGCGCTCGAGATCGACGGCGATGCGGCCGTCGGCGTGTGCCATCTGCCGGCGCTCGACGAGACCATCGCGGCGGGACGCGGCATCGGCTGCACGTGGAACGGACGGCCCGCGCACGTCTCGCAGACGCGCAGCCTCGCCGACGCCGTCGTTGTCTATTCCGACGCGCGGCTGATCGCGGGCCGGCTTGGCGACGAGTGGCAGCGCCTCCAGGATCGGACCAGCCTGCAGCGTGGCTGGGGCGACTGCTACGGGCACTGCCTGGTGGCGACGGGCCGCGCCGACGTGATGCTGGACCCGGTGATGAACCCCTGGGACTGCGCGGCGTTGGTCCCCATCCTCGAGGAAAGTGGCGGCCGCTTCACGGATTGGCGTGGTGTCGCACGGATAGACGGCGGCGACGCCGTCGCGACCAACGGGATCCTGCACGAAGAAATCGTCGCAGTTCTGGCCCGCGCCAGACCCTGAGCGCTGAGAGCGGCCCGCGGCCCTCGCAACCGCGTTACGATAGTAGACAGTTACATGTCATCACGGTTTGCCCGGAGCGCCCGCACCGGGGGCTTCGTGGTTCTTCTCGCGGCCGGACTTGATCCGCAGGCCCGCGCTCAGGCGCCGGCGTCCGTCACGGCGGCCGGGACGCCCGTCGCCCCGAGCGTCAAGCCGGAGCTCGAGGCGTTTGACGCGGCGTGGAACATCCTGCGGAACAACTATGTGGCCGAAGCCAACGGCCACGTGGACTGGGACGCGCTGCGCGCCGAGCTGCGCCCGCGCGCCGAAGCCGCGCGCACCACGGAAGATGTGCGGGCGGTGATTCGCGAGATGCTCGCCCGCATCGGCCAGTCGCATTTCGTCGTCCTTCCAGCACCGGTGGCGTCGGAGTTGAGTGGCCCGGAGCTGGCGCCGTCTGACGTCGGCTCGCTCGGATTCGATGTCGGCCCGGTGGACGGCCGCCTCGTGGTGACCGGGGTGGACGCCAATGGTCCGGCGGGCAAGGCGGGCGTGAAGCCCGGCTGGGTGCTGACCCGCGTCGGTCAGCGTGACGTCGCCGCGGCGATCGACACGATCGGGGACGGGACGCCGCCGATGCGCGACTTCAGGACATGGGCGCTCGGCACCGCGCTGCTCCGCGGCCACGTGGGCGAGCGCGCCGAGCTCGGGTTCCTCGACGGGTCCAATGGCGTTGTCAGCCGGCAGATCGTCCGCGATCCGGAATCAGGGCAGCCGGTGAACTTCGGTCATCTGCCGACGCTGTTCGCCCGGCTGACTGCGCGCGAGGTTCAGCGCGACGACATCCGCGTCGGCGTGATCGGGTTCAACGTCTGGATGACTGCCATCGCCTCCCCGTTCGACCAGGCCATGGATCGCTTTCGCCACGACCGCGGCATCGTGATCGACCTGCGCGGGAATCCTGGTGGCGTGCTGACCATGATCATGGGCGTGTCCGGACACTTCCTCGCCGATCCCGTCAGCCTCGGCGTCATCAAGACCCGGGAGTCGTCGTTGAACCTCGTGGCGAACCCGCGCCTCGTCGACGCCGCGGGGCAGCCGGTGACGCCGTTTGCCGGCCCCGTCGCCATCCTGGTGGACAGCGGGTCGTACAGCGCGTCGGAGATTTTCTCCGGCGGCATGCAGTCGATCGGCCGCGCTCGTATCTTCGGATCGCAGACCGCGGGAGGGGCGTTGCCGGCAGTCCTCGAGCGGCTCCCCGGCGGCGACGTGCTGCAGTACGCGATCGGCGATTTTTCCAATGCCAGGGGCGAGCGCATCGAAGGCCGCGGCGTCGTGCCGGACACCAAAGTCGCGCCGACCCGCAAGGCCCTGCTCGCCGGCGATGACCCCGTTCTGGACGCGGCGGTGGACTGGATCGCCCGTCAACCGGAGACACGATGACTCGACTGGTTCGCGCCGGCGCCGTCTGGATGCTGGCCATGGCTGGCCTGCTTGTGGCCATCACTCCGGGCCTCGAGGCCCAGGCGGCCGCGGCCAAGCCTGCCGCTGACGCCTCGCTGCCGTCGGCGGCCGACGTGCTGCAGCGCTATCGCACCGCCATCGGCGGCGAAGCGGCGATCAAGAAGCACACGTCCCGCACGACGAGCGGCACCTTCGAGATCAAGGGCCAGGGAATCAGGGGCGAGATGAAGGTGCTCGCCGTGGCGCCGGACCGGATGCGGCTGACGATCAACCTTCCGGCGCTGGGCAACATCGAACGAGGCTACGACGGCCACATCGGCTGGTCTGTCGACCCGATGGTGGGGCCACGGGTCCTCGCCGGCCGCGAGCTCGACGAGCTGCGGCACTCGAGCGATTTCTACGACGACCTGCACGACCCGGCGTCCTTCTCGGCGATGACCGTGGTCGGTAAGGGGATTTTCGAGGGCCACAACTGCTACGAAGTGAAGCTGATGCGCCTCAGCGGGTTCGAGTACACCGAGGTACTTCGACGTCACGACCGGCCTGCTGGCGGGCGTGAAGATGAACGCCACCTCGCAGATGGGCACGACGCCGGTCACGACGACCACCGAGGACTACAAGCCTTTTGGCGGCGTGTTGACGCCGACCATCAGTCACCAGAAAATGATGGAGGTCGAATCCGTCATGACCCTGACCGACATCACCTTCGACGCGATCGATCCGAAGGCGTTCGACCTGCCGGTGCAGATCGCGGCGCTCGTCAAGCAGCAGAAATAGCCCGCTGAATGAAAGTCGACACTCCAACCCCGCGAGACACCCTGCGCGACGCGCTTGGCGGCCTGATGCCGCCGTCCCACGCCATGAAGCTCGGTCATGCCGAGCGCGTGGAGCTCGACTCCGAGCGGCTCCTTCGCACGACAAACAAGGCCAGTTATCGGCTGAACCACTGGCCGATCTGGATCTGGACGTTCTTCATCGCGCCCGGGCCGTTGACCTTCGATCTGTTCGCGCACGGCTTCGACTGGCGCATGGCGGCGTGGCTGGGCGCCGTCTTGATTGGCACCGGCATCGCGGGCTGGATGGGGAAGCTGCCGGGCGTTGAGCCGGCGCCCTACATCATCAGGTTCACGGAGGATCGGCCCAATCCCCTCTATCGGCGCATCTGCTACACCTTTGCCTGGGGCGCCGTCATCACGTTTGCGGTGCTCAACATCGCCGGGCTCGTGTGGGCGATCGCCACCGGCGAATGGCGCCTGCGGCAGATGTATGACGCGGCGTATTTCCCGATTGCCGGCAGCATCTGGGTGCTGGGGCTGGTCGGGCTGCTGCCGCGCGTCAGGCCGTCGACGAAGAATGAAGGCCACGAGCGGCGCTACTTCTACGGATCGGTGTGGGCCGTGTGCATCGCGCAGCCGACGCTCTGGCTGCTGTGGACGATCCTGCCGCGGTCGCGCGCGATGGACATGCTGAAGCTCGCCGTGTTCGTCGGCATTCTCGCGTGGATCGGCAACCTGGCGCGTCGCGGGCTGTTGCCGCGGACGCGGCCGATCGTTCCGGGCGAACTGGCCATCTCGGACTGACCGGGGGCATGGCCATCGAGCCCGCGCCGTCCCGACTGATTCGCGCGTCCTGCTACCTGCCAGCGCTCGTGTTCGCCACCGCACCGGTGGTCAACGGCGCCGATCTCTATCAGCGATTTACCCCAATCCAGCCATTTCCGTTTCTCAGGGCGATGGCCGTTGCTGCCGGCCTCGCGCTGGCCGCCGCCCTTGTGCTGTGGGCGCTGCCCGGGCGCGATCGCATCAAGGGCGCGGCGCTCGCCGTCGCCGTGCTCGTCGTCGGCGCGTATCCGACCTTCGCCCGCTGGCTTCACGTCCGCCCCTACGGCACCGCCGACCTCCTGACGGCAGGGGCCTTGGTGGCGGCACTCGCCGTGGGCCTGCTGCTGCTGGCACGACGGGTCCCCGCCGCGCTCGTCAGCGCATCGCCGGTGCTCGCGCTGATGGCCGCGCTCTTCGCGCTCTACGCCGCGTGGTTTGGCATCACCGCGACGAGCCGGCCCACCGCCTCCGGGATATCGTTGCGCCACGCCGGCGGCGAGCCGGTCGTGCTGCGATCCGGTGCGCCAGCCCCCGACATCGTCCACGTGATCTTCGACGGGCTGGGACGGCTGGACTATCTCGAGCGCGACTTCGGAATCGCGTCCGCTCCGGCGCGCACCGCGTTGAACAACCGCGGCATCGCGATCTCCGAGCGCGCAGTCGCCAACTATTCCCAGACCTACTTGTCGGTAGCCGCCATGCTGTCGATGGGATACCTCGACGATGTCGCGAGCCGGGCCGGCTCGCGGCATGACCGCGCGGCGGTGGAGCAGGTGATCGACGAGAGCACTGTCATCCGCGCGCTCACGGCGCGCGGCTATCAGTTCACTCTGCTCTCGAGCGGCTACGAGGTGCTCGAACACCATCCCGCCGCGTTGGACGGCGTGTTCGGGCCGACGTGGTTCGGGGAGTTCGAGAGCTACGTCTTCCGGCGGTCGCCAATCCGCATGTTGCCGGTCGGGCCGCTCACGTTCCTGCCGCATCGTGCGCGGACGCGAGAACTGCTGGCCAGCCTCGAGGATTTCCAGCCTGGTCCGCGCCCCCGCTACGTGCTGGCGCACGTGCTCGTGCCGCATCCGCCATTCGTCTTCGACGCGTCGGGCCAGCCGCAGACGCCGCCGGGTCTGTTCACTGTCGCGGACGGCAACGGCTTCGCGGGTTCGCGCGACGAGTATCGGGCGGGCTACGCCGCCCAGGCGCGCTTTGCGCTCGCCACGATCGAGCACCTGGCAGAGCGACTGGGCCGGCTTCCGCGGCCTCCCATCCTCATCGTGAACGGCGATCACGGCTCGGGCCTGGGCTACAACCAGGTGTCTCCGCTCGACGGCGAGACGGCCGGCCGAATGGCGCCCTTCATCGCGGTTGCCGGTCCGGTCAATCGGAGCAGCCTGCCCGGATCGCCGGTGAACATCTATCGCTGGCTCTTCTCGACGGTGTTCGACGCCGGGCTGCCGATGGTCCCGGATCGCAGCTTCGTCTCCGCGTTCACCGACCCGTACGCATTCCACGAAGTCCGCGTGCCGGCGGCCTCGACGCCCTAGTGGCAGTCACTTCCGCAGATTCGGGTAGAACTGCACGAAGACGCTGTCCACCTCACCGTGTGCCTTGTGGCACGAGTGGCAGCGATCGTCCGGGAATGCCGTGGCCGCCGCCACCGCGCCGTTGTCGAAGTTGAAGTAGGCCCAGCCGCCGGGGTAGCGCGTGCTGTCCTTCACCGAGGCATCCACCCCGGTGCGAGCGCCTTCGACCCACCCGCCTTTCGCGATGGACTTCCGCTCCTGCGCCTCGTAGGACTCGAGGACGAAGACAGTGCCTTCCGGAAACTGGCGCGTCTTGCGGTAGGCCTCATACGACGACGGGTTGATGTAGACACGATGAAACGTGCCTGGGCCGCTGTCCGCGCGGTCGGTGTACGACAGGCCGAGCGAGCTGCCGACCAGCGGCCAGACATCGTAGCCTGTGGGCAGCAGCAACCGCGCGCCGTCGAATCGCGCCGCCGGCGCCACCGAAGGCGCGCCCGCGCCGAACGGCGTCAGGGCGAGCACTGTCGCCAGGATCGCCAAGCGCATCTACTCGCTCCGCAGCGCCAGGATGGGGTCCACGCGCGTCGCGCGTCGTGCCGGACCCAGACAGGCCAGCGCGCCCGCTACGAGCAGCGCGGATCCGACCGCCGCGAACGTCATCGGATCGGTGGGCTCGGTCTCGAACAGGTAGGTGGAGAGCAGCCGCGCGGCAAACGTCGCGAGGAAGCCGCCCACCACCAGCCCCACCATCACCATCGTCAGGCCCTGCCGGACGACGTCGGCGAGGATGCCGCCGGGTCTCGCGCCAAGAGCCATGCGCACGCCGAACTCCTGCGTGCGCTGCGAGACCGACGTGCCGATGACGCCGACGAGACCGGCCAGCGTCACCACCAGCGCAAGGCCGGCGAACAGCGCGAGCAGGATGGCCGTCAGACGCGGCCGCGCCAGGTAGCTGGTGCGAAGCGCCTCGAGCGTCTCGATGTGTTCGACTGGAAGATCCGGATCGATCGCCCTGACGGCGTCTCTCAGGATTTCGCCCATCGCCGCAGGCTCGGCCGTCGTCCGGATCAACACGCCGGCGCCAAACGGAAACGTGGCTTGATCGAGAGGCAGGTAGGCTTGCGCCGCCGCGCTCTCCTCGAGGCCGTACTGCCGCACGTCGCCGACGATCCCGACAACGCTGTACCAATGCTCGCCGTTGTCGAAAGAGACCGACGCGCCGACAGGATCGCGTCCATCCCAGTACCGCGCCATGGCCTGGCTGACGAGGACCACCTTGGCCGCCGCATGGCTGTCGGTGGGCAGGAAACCCCGGCCGCCGATGATGGGGATTCCCAGCGTCTCGAAATACGCGGGACTCACGAGGTTGACGTCGGCCGCCGGGCGCTCGGACGGGGCCTGGCGCCCCTCGATGAGAAACGGGCTCATGAACGGCTGGCCCGACCGTCCCAGCGGCACGACAGTGCCGACGGCGACGGACTGGACACCGGGCACCTGCTTCAATCGCTCGATGAGCGGCTCGTACAGCCGCAGGCACGCCTCGGGCGTCGCGTAGCGCGTGAAGTTGCCGAAGACTTCCGCCGACAACACGCGCTCCGCGTGATACCCGGCATCGACGCGCGACAGTCGGTAAACGCTGGTGAGGAACAGGCCGGCGCATGCCAGCAGCACGACAGAGACTGCGACCTGCGCGACCACCAGCCCTCGGAGAAGTCGCGACCGGCGCGGGCTGCCCGACGCCGAGCCCGATTGCCGCAGGCTCGCGACGGCGCCAGGCCTGGCGACCAGCGCCGGCAGCGTGCCGAAGGCCAGGCCTGTCAGGATCGACACGACAGCGGTGAATGCGAGTACCCGTCCGTCGAGCGCGATGTCGGCGGTCCGGGCCGTGAAGCGGCCGACGAATGTGCTGAGCGTGCCGACTGTGGCGCTGGCGACCACCAGCCCCACCAGACCGCCGCCGACGCCGAGGAGCACGCTTTCCGTCAGCAACTGGGCCACCAGCTGCCGTCGTCCGGCGCCGAGCGCCGTGCGCAGCGCGAGCTCGCGTTCGCGATTGAGGGTGCGAGCCACCGTCAGGCTTGCGACGTTCGCCGCGGCCAGCAGCAGCACCAGCGCGGTCGTGCCCAGCAGGATCAGGAGCAGTGGCCGCGCGTTATGGGTGAGCTCCCCGAGCAACCCGAGCGCAGTGCCCGTGAACCCGCGGTTGTCCCGATACACGTCCGGATGGTCGCGGCTGAATCGCTGCGCGACAGTCGCGACCTGCGCCGCCGCGTGCTCGATGGTCGCCTCGGGCTTGAGGCGTCCGAAGACGCGCAGGTTGGCAAACGACCGACGATTGCCGGCCATGTGATCTTCGCCCTTCGCGCGGAAGGGACATGCCGACGTCGGCATGTAGACATCACACTCCTGCGGGTAAATCGGCACCGGCGGCAACACGCCGACGACGATGTGCGGCCGATCGTTCATCTGGAACACCTGGCCGACGATGTTGGGGTCGCCGCCGAAGCGGGTCTTCCAGTAGGCGTTGCTGAGCAGCAGGACCGCTTCGGCACCGTGCTGTTCGTCAGTGGGACGAAAAGATCGCCCGAGCACCGGCCGGACGCGAAGCACGTCGAAGAAGTTGGACGACACCACGCCGACGTTCACGCGGTTCGGGTCGCCGCGTTTGATGAGATCGAAACTCATCTGATGGAACTCGACGAGGCCATCGAAGTCAGTGAGCTGCTCGCGATAGTCGTACAGCTCGCGAATCGATGTGGCGATGTCGCCCTGGCCTGCGACTGACGACGACTGCCGGATCAGCACCAGGCGGTCGCTGCCCGGATACGGCAGCGGCTTCAGCAGCACGCCGTCGATCATGCTGAAGATGGCGCTGTTGGCGCCGATGCCCAGGCCAAGCGTCAGGAGGACCGCCAGGGTGTAGCCGGGGTTCCTGGCGAAGACGCGCAGTGCATAGCGCGTGTTGCGTGCGAGGGCGTCGAACCAGGATGTGCCGCGGGCGTCGCGGACCTCCTCGCGCACGCGTTCCATGCCGCCAAACGTGCGTCGAGCCTGGAGCGCCGCGGCATCGTGTGCCAGCCCCTGCTGCTCGAGCCGCTGGGTCTCGAGATCCAGGTGGAACTGGAGCTCCTGGTCCATCTGCCCGTCGAGCGTTCTGCCCGACACAATCGCTCGCACGCGCCGACGAAGACGTCTCAACACGGCAGTCCTCCCGGACGTAGTTCCTTAACTCTCGTTGGTGAGAATGCGGGTGACAGCAGCTGACATCTGCTGCCACTGCCGCGTCTCGTCGCGCAGGCGGCGTTCGCCCGCCTTCGTCAACCGATAGAACTTGGCCTGGCGGTTGTGATCGGGGCTGCGGCCCCACTCGGCGTCGATCCAGCCGGCGTCCTCGAGGCGATGGAGCGCGGGGTAGAGCGATCCCTGGTTCACCTGCAGCACGTCCTCGCTCACCTGCTGGATGCGCTGGCGAAATGGCCCAGCCGTGCATCGGACCGAGCGAGAGCGTTTTGAGGATCAGCAGGTCGAGCGTGCCCTGGAGCAGGTCGAGTCGTGTTGGTGGCATAGGCTGTTGTCGAATGTCGACACTACTATGGGCCGAGTATTGTCGAATGTCAACAAGAGGGCGAGAAGGCCGAGAAGGCCAAGGAGGCCACGGAGGCCACGGAGGGCGAGAAAGGCAAGGAGGGCAAGGAGGGCAAGGAAGGCGACGGGAGGTAGTCGGCGGCCTTGCTCCCATGCCCCTCGGCCCCCTTGGCTTCCTCGGCTACGTGACCGGCGTGGCCTTGTGCGGATACTCGGCGTAGTCGCGGCGCTCGACGATGCGCGCGATCTCGGCGATGACGGCGTCGATCTCGTCGCGCGTGTTGTAGAAATGCGGCGACAGCCTGATGCCGACGCCAGGCCGGTAGTCCACCACGAAGTCGCGGGCGTTGAGTGTGCGCGCGACCTGCAGCGCGTCGGGAACGTCGACAGCAACGGTGCCCGCGAGCCGATCCGGATCGCGCGACGCGATGGTCGCGAAGCCGTGCCGGTCCACCGCCTCCAGCAGGGCAGCGGTCATGCCGCGCGACGCCGCGCGGATGGCATCGACGCCAATCTCCTGCACGACGCGAAGGCCCGGCAATGCCGCGTAGTACGCCGGGATTGACGGCGTCCCGTTCATCATCCGCCTCGCATCGTCGAGCGGCTGGAACTCGTCGAGCGAAAATGCGAACGGGCTCGGATGCGACATCCAGCCGGTGAGTCGCGGGAGCGCCGATCGCTGCCGATCGGGATGTGTGTAGAGAAAGGCGTTGCCCGGGCCGCCGCACAGCCACTTCAGGCAGCCGCCGGCGGCGAAGTCCACGTCGAGCGCCGCGAGGTCCACCGGGATGATGCCCGCGGATTGATAAAGGTCCAGCATCACCGGCGTGCCGACCGCATGCGCGCGCTCGACGATCGGCGCAGGGTCGAGGATGTAGGAGCTCTTGAACAGCACGTGCGACACGGCGACCAGCGCGGTGCGCTCGTCGATGGCGGCGGCGACGCGCGCCGGGTCCACGGTGAGGTCGGGGTTGGCGGGCACGACCGTCAGCGAGAACCCCAACGCCTGCTGAGCGCGCAGCAGGTAGACGATCGACGGAAAGTCGCCGGCCGTGCAGACGATGCGGTCGCGTCGTCCTGGCGGCGGGAGTGCCGACAGCACGACCGCGTGCGCGCTGGTGACGTTCTCGTGGACGCTGAGCGTCGTGGCGTCCGCACCGACGATCGGCGCGATGGCCGAGGCGACCTCGCGGTTCATGTCCCACCACCGCTCGGCCCAGGCGCGCACGCCTCGGTCGCCCCACGTCGCCGCGTATTCGGCGAGGCTCGCTGCAACCGCCCGGGGCATCGCCCCAAGCGAGTTGCTGATCATGTAGACGCTGCGCGACAGAATGGGGAACTCCGCGCGCCAGCGTGTCAGCGTGTCCATCGGATTCTGTTCGCCTGTGCCCTTACCGGCCCTTGCCTGTCCCTGCCCCTGCCGGCCCTGGCCGGCTGGCCCTATTGGGGGAGCGGGTTTCCGCCGGGGTGAAACACGATGTCCACACCGAGCGGCACGTTGCCCGCATTGCCGCCGCCCAGCTGATACGTGATGTGGACGACGTTGCCGGTGGGTGGGGCATGCCCGACGAGGCCGTCGCCGAACTGTACCTCGCCGTTGGCCGGCACGACGAATGCCGTCGCGCGCGGCTCCTCACGCCAGCCTGTCGGCAGCTGCGCCGTCACGGTGACCTCGATGGGCGCGTCGGTGGGGTTGCTGATCGTCAGCGGGACACGAACAACAGCGCCGCTGCCCACCGGCCCGATCTCGTGCAGGTCGATGCCGGTCAGCGCGTCGAGGCCGTGCGCCTGCCAGAACGCGCGGTAGAACCGCCACGGGCCGCCCATCGCGAGTGTCGGCGCGCTGGCGGTCACGGGCCGATAGCCGGGCGCCGGCACGAAGGGAATCGGCGCGGCGGCGATCCCGTCGAATACATCGGCGCCGATAGATCCGCCGACGAGCGACTTGCCGCGAATCAGCCGCAACGGATCGATCAGCGCGTCACCGGGCGCCGCGTGGATCAGGAGGCGCTCGCGCGTGTCGCGATCCGCGGCGTCGAGCGCGTCGATCTCCTGCCTGTACTGCGTGCGATGCGACTTGAGCTGCTCGTAGACGTACTCCCAGTACTTCTTTCCCTCTTTCGACGTCGCCGTGACCGGATAGCTCGGTCCATGGCCGTTCATGAACGCCGTCGTGATCGCGTCGGACATGAAATAGAGCTTCTTCGGCTGCCAGGGGCGCAGGCCTTCGAGCAGGTTCTCGAACATCTGGGTCGGCGCCGCGAGCTGCTCGGGGAAGGCGGTGGGATCGCCGGCAAGATCGAACGCTTCGGTGGCCAGGACTGCCGACGCCTGGTGGTCGCCGTGGTTCTCGCCGGCGACCTGCATCGGCGTCCACGTGAGCACGACCTCGGGACGCGTGACGCGGATCAGCCGCACCGCGTCCGCGAGCGCACGCCCGTGACCCCAGTTGGCCAGCGAACGCAGCGGATCCTGTCCAGCCGTGTCGTGCCCATCGAGGAACCACACCCGTGAGATTCCGAGCGTCGCCAAATCCCGGCGGGCCTCGATCTGGCGGATCACGCCCAGTGCTGGCCCACGCTCCGTGCCCTCCTGGTTGCCACCCGAGTCGCCCGGTGTCGCGAAGACGACGCCGACCTGCCGGTGTTCGTCGACGATCGCCCTGGCCAGATACGTCCCCGCCAGCGTGTCATCGTCGGGATGCGCGACGAAGAGCAGCAAGTCGAGCTTGAAGCGATCGTCAGGCGCCCTGGCTGGCTGGGGCGCGGACTGCGCGCCGAGTGGGACGGAAGCGGGCAGGGCGAGGAGGGCGAGAAGGCCAAGGAGGCCGAGGGGGCCAAGGGAGGAAAACACGCGGCGCATGCCGCGTAGTCTAGCAAGGGTCTACGGGTCCACAAGTCCACGGCTGACGCCCGTGAACTTGTGAACCCGCGGACCTGGCCGCTTAGAAGAGGAACCTCAGGCTGAGCTGAATATCCCGCCTGGAGTTGTCCTTCGCCGTCACGCGACCGAACGACGCGCTCGTCGGATTCGACTCGGCGCCGACCGAGCAGCCGTTGGAGTTGCCGCCGCACCAGTTCGCGTGGTTGGTGAAGTCGAAGATCTCGGCGCGGAACTGCACGTTCCGCGTGCCGCCGGCGCTCACGTTCTTGAAGAACGCGATGTCCCACTGGTACTGCCCGGGGTTGTAGATGTTGTCGCGCTCGCCGGTGCCGAAGGTGCCGGCCGCCGGGCGTGTGAAGGCCGCTGGATTGAACCAGTAGTTCGTGTCCTTGCCGGCGCCAGCCGAGAAGTCCTTGTTGGCGTTGGCGTTGATATCGCCGGTGACGTTCCACGGGATCCCGAACGTGTCGCCCGTGCCCGCGATGTCGGCGCTCTCGGTCACCCACAGCGGCGTGCCGGTGCGCATGAAGGTCGCGCCGGAGATCTGCCACCCGCCAAGGATGTGGCCGGTGACGCCCTGCTGCGTCTTGTAGAACGGCAGCTCGTAGATGTAATTGAACGCCAGCACGTGACGGCGGTCATAGCTGGAATTGCCCCAGTAGCCGCTGTCGTCGTAGTTGTTGAACAGCACGTCGCGCTTGGTGCTCGCGTTGTCGAGCGAGTGGCCGAGCGTGTAGGCGATGGCGAACTTGAAGCCGTTCCGGTAGCGTCGCTCCGCGCTGATCTGCAGGCTGTTGTACTTGGAGTAACCGGCGTTTTCAGACAGGCGGATGGTGCCGTATCCGGCGTACGGCCGCAGCGCCGCGATGTTGACGTCGGGGTTTGCCTGCGCCGTGCCCGCCAGCGCCTGGTTGATGTCGCGCTCGCGCTGCAGGTAGAGCCCGCGGCGGCCCACGTAGGTGACGTCGACGACGAACCCGAGCGGGATTTCGCGCTGCACGCCGGCGGAGTACATGTACGACGTCGGCAGCTTGAAGATCGGGTCGATGGCGGTCATCGCGAACGGCAGCGAGCCCGCGCCGCCGAGGCCCGGGTCGTCCGCGCTGCCGTTGCTGACGGAGACCTGCGGCTGGAACGGCGGGTTGCCGCCGAGCAGCAGCGAGTCGTTCAGCGTCACGCGGTTGTGGAAGACGCCGGCCGACAGCTTGACGATCGTCTTGTCGTTCACCGCGTACGAGGCGCCGAGCCGTGGCTCGATCATGTTGTAGTGCGAGTCGGCGAGGCCCTCCGGCGCGCCCTTGAACAGCGCGTTGACCGCCGGATCGTTGTAGACGGCCAGGCCGCTGGCGTCGGACGGGAAGCCGTCGCCCGGCAGCAGGATGCCGTTGTAGCGGGGGCCGGACACGATGCGCCCGGTCTTGGGATCGATCACGGCCTCGTTGGCCGAGTCGTAGTAGGCCGGGTTGAAGGTCGCGATGTTGTTCAACTTCGCGTGCCACGGCGGCCAGAACACCCAGCGGATGCCGCCTTCCACGGTCAGGTTGCTCGTCGGCTTCCACGAATCCTGGATGAAGACGTCTGTCGAGAGCGACCGCCAGTTCGTCAGCGCGCGCTGCCCGATCTCGGCGTAGTTGGTGAACAGGCCCAGGGCCGCGTTGGCGACGCCGAGCCCGGTGCCGCCGACGTTGGTGAACTGGAAGCGGCCGTTCTGGTTGTTGGTGCTGCCCGGAATCGGCTGCACGTTGATCTGGTCGAAGTCGTCTTCGCCGGAATACTCGATCACCACGCCGGCCTTCAGCGTGTGGCGGCCCTTGATCCAGGTGGCCGCGTCGTTGAAGGTGTAGATCGGCCCGCGTGAGGAGGAGGGATACGGACCGCCGTCGATCTCGGTCATGCCGTCGATCGTGATCGTCGGGATCTTGTCGGGGATCTCCTTGTTCTCAGGGAAGATGTACGGGTAGTCGATGCCGTACTTGCTGCGCTTGTAGAGATCGGTGCCCTGGAAGACGTTGATGAACACTTCGTCGAGCGAGTAGTTGAAGCTGAACTCGTTGATCAGCCTGTTCGAGATCGAGGTGGTCCAGCTGACGGTGGACGTCGTGTTCGGCCGGTCCCAGTCGGTGCGCGCGTACGGGAACGTGCCGCGGAACGCGTCGACGGCCGTCCAGTTGTACTTGCCGTAGCGGAACGAGAACTGGTTCTTGTCGTTGAAGCGGTAGTCGAGCCGCAGGTTGTCCTTGCGCTGATCCTGCGGGTTGTCGCTCGAGAGGATCGCGTTGTTGGTGCCTTGCTGGAACCCGGGGGTCGGCAGCGGGAAGGCGTTGAGCATCGCGACGCCGTTGGGGCTGAGACGCGACTGCGGGATGACGTTGCCCGGGAACGGCTGACCGGTTTGCGGGTCGACGATCACCCGGGCGCCGTTGAAGTACTTGTTCGCCGGGTTGAGCAGCTCGCTGAAATCGCCGTTGCGCATCTGGGCCGAGGGCACCGTGGCGGTGTTGGTCTGCACCTGGAAGAAATTCACCCATTCCTGCGCGCCGAAGAAAAACAGTTTGTTCTTGAAGGGCCCGAACGGGACCGGCCCGCCGATCGCGTAGCCGTACTGCTTGTAGTTGAACGGCGCCGGTCCGCTGTTTTCGAGCGCGTTGGTGCTGCGGTTGCGTTGCCAGGTGTTGGCCTGCAGCGACTCGTCGCGGTAGAAGTAGGAGCCGCTGCCGGTGAACCGGTTGCTGCCGCTCTTGGTCACCATGCGGATCTGCCCGCCGCTCGCGCGACCGTATTCCGGCATGTAGTTGCCGGTCAGCACCTGCACTTCCTGCAGCGAGTCGACGTTCTGGATGCCGATGATCGCGCCGGTCGAGCGCGTCCGGACCGCCGTCGCGCCATCGACAGTGATGTTGTTCTCGTCGGTCCGGCTGCCGTTGATGTTGAAGCCGCCGTTGCCGAGGTCCGAGAAGTTGTAGTTGTTGAAGCTGCCGCCGATGACCCCGGCCTTCAGGCCGGCCACGCCAATCGGGTTGCGGCCGGAAAACGACAGCTGCTCGATGTCCTTGGACTCGACGGTCTTGCGCAGCGCCACGTCGGTCTGCAGCGGCGGCTGGTCCGCGGTGACAGTGACCTGCTCGGTCAGCGCGCCGGCTTCGAGCGTGAAGTCGAGCGTGAGCGCGCCGGCGGCGTCGAGCTGCACGTGGTCGCGCACGACTTTCTTGAAGCCCTGGAGCTCGACGACGACGCCGTAGGTGCCGGCTTGCAGGTTGGGGAAGGTGTAGAACCCGCTGCCGTCGGTGACGCCAAGACGGGGCGCAGCGGTCTGCGAATTGGTGACCGTGACTGTCACGCCCGGCACGACGGCGCCCGACTGGTCTCTCACGGTGCCTGAGATCGAACCTCTATCGAACTGCGCCCACGCCGTCGAGGCCGGAATCAGCATCGACAGGAGAAGCGCCACCCAAATGCCAGGCCTACCGCCGCGGCACAGGAACTTGCTCATGGTGATTGCCTCCTCGCTCGCATTACAACCACTGGTTCAACCAGTGAGACAAAACGCGCGGCAAGCCTACCTGCGTAAAAGTTGGCAAGTCAAGACATGTAACAGTTACATTATCGTTTCAGATTAGATGAATCTAATTTTGGTATAATTGAAGATCCAGTGCGTTTCAGCTAGCAAATCCGTCTGTAATGGCTCAGTTTACTCGCGCCGTTGTGCTAGCAAGCCAGAGCTAACGGCCCCGCAGGCAATGCAAGAGTTCGTGTAACGCAGTGGAGACCACGCCGCAGGAAAATGTGACGAATGGTATGACCAATATGGCCTCCTGCCAGAATGGCTGGGGCCGATAAGGAAACGGGGACAGCCGATCGCGCCCCCGGAGAGTGAGTGAAACGATGGCTCGCCATGTCGACGCCCTGACCGCCGCGACCCTGAAGAATCTGCGTGAGCAGTGGTGGGACGCGCAGTTTTCCGAATTCCTGCACGAGACGCTGCGCCCGCGCCCGGGCACCCGTATCCTCGACGTCGGCTGCGGCGAGGGCACGGCGGAGCTGACACTCGCGCGTCTCCGGATCTCACAACTCCGGCTGGTGGCCATCGACCTCGACACCGCCCGCGTGCTTCGAGCGGCGGCCAAAGCCCGCTCGCACAACACCAGGCTCGGGCTCGCGGCTGCCGACGCGTCGCGGCTGCCGTTTACCACTGGCGCCTTCGACGCGACGTTCTGCGTCGCCGTCCTGCAGCACGTGAACCAGGTGAGCCAGGCGGTGTCGGAACTGGCTCGCGTCACACGAGCGGGCGGACGAGTCCTCGCGGTGGAACCGGACAACAGCGCGCGCTACTGGTACAGCTCGGTTGCTTCCGGGCAGGACGCGTTCACGGCGGCCTCGCGGTTTTTCGCCGCCGCCGCGGCTGCGCGCGGCGACGCCACCGAGGCAGCCATCGGCCCCCGGCTGACGGCGATCTTCAGTGACGCCGGCATCGAGCCGATTTCCGTGCAGCTGTTCCCCGTCTCGGTGACCCACATCGGCCCGCCGGTCGCGGCAGTCTGGGAGGCACGGCGTGACGCCGTCACGCGCGCCGCCTCGGCCACCGCCGACAGCACCGTCGCCAGCCTGGCGGCGGAATACCGCGCCGCGCTCGATCGCTACGAGCACGACGCGGCCCGCGCTGGCGCGAACTTCGTCGAGATTCAGAACACGATGCTCTTCGCCACCGTCGGCGAGCGCACCGACGTCGCTGTCGCCGACGTGCATCACGCCACAGCGGCGACCCACGCCTGATCGCCGCCCGCGGGGCATGATCTCCGCGGGCCTCCCCGCGTGCCGGCGCTCCGCGCTACACTCGCGCGCGTGACCGCGCGCCGCCGCCCGTCCTCTTCCGCTACGCGGACTCCCGCCGCGGCCGCGCCTTCCGGCCACACCGGTTGGGACGAGTACGCCGCTTTCTACGACTGGGAGAACGCGCGCACCATGGCGCGGCGCGACATCGCGTTCTGGGAGCGGCTGGCCGTCGCCGCCGGCGGGCCCATCCTCGAACTGGGATGCGGCACGGGCCGCGTCACGCTGCCGATCGCGCGGGCCGCCGGCGACATCGTCGGTGTCGATCGCTCCGCGCCGATGCTCGATCGCGCGCGCGAGCGGGTGCGGCGTGCCAGGCTCGCGCAGCGTGCCCGCCTGGTGCGCGCCGACATCCGCGACCTGCCGTTCGAGTCGTCGCGGTTTGCGCTGGTTGCGGCGCCGTACGGCGTGCTCCAGTCGCTGCTCAAGGAGGCGGATCTCGCCGCCGCGCTCACGTCGGTGACCCGGGTACTGGCGCCGGGCGGCAGGATCGTCCTCGAACTGGTCGCCGACCTCCCGTCGTGGCAGGAGTACAAGGGAGCGACGCGCCTCCGCGGCTGGCGCCCCGGCGGGAAGGCACACGTCACGCTGGTCGAGTCCGTGCGCCAGGACCGGGCGCGCGGCCTCACCATGTTCGATCAGGAATTCACGGAACGTCGCGGGTCGGAGGTCACCCGTCGTCAGTTCTCGCTGGCGTTTCGCACCCTTTCACCCCGGCAGATGGCGCGGCGGCTGGTGCGGGCCGGCCTGTCCGTCAGCATGCAGTGGGGCAGCTACGACGGCGCCCCGTGGACCCCCGACGCCGACACCTGGATTGTCGGCGCCGAAAAAAGCGTCGCGCCTTCCCGCCGCCGTCGGCCAGGCCCTGGGTCATGCTAAACTTTACGGTCCCCGTTTCCGCCAAATATCTGGAGTTTCACGATGTCCGGCCATTCCAAGTGGCACACGATCAAGCATAAGAAGGGCGCCCTCGACGCGAAGCGCGGCAAGGTCTTCACGCGCATCATCAAGGAGCTGACCGTCGCCGCACGCAATGGCGGTGGGGATCCCGACATGAATCCGCGACTGCGGACGATCGTCGCCGATGCCAAGGCGGTGAACATGCCCGCCGACAACATCAAGAAGGCGATCCAGCGCGGCACCGGCGAATTGCCCGGCGTCACCTACGAGGAAGTCACCTACGAGGGCTACGGGCCCGGCGGCGCTGCGGTGATCATCGAAGTCCTCACGGACAACCGCAACCGGACCGTCGGCGAGCTTCGCCACATGCTGACGAAGCACAACGGCAACCTCGGTGAAAGCAACTCAGTCGCCTGGATGTTCTCCAAGAAGGGCTACATCGTCATCGAGAAGGCGGCGGCCGACGAAGAGAAGCTGCTGAACGTGATTCTCGAAGCCGGCGGCGACGACCTGCGCGATGACGGCGACACGTGGGAAGTGATGTCAGAGCCGTCGGCATTTGAAGCCGTGCGCGATGCGATCAAGGCCCTCGGTATCGAACCCGCCAGCGCCCAGGTGGCGATGATCCCGCAGAACTACATCAAGCTCGAAGGCAAGGACGCGACGCAGATGGTCCGCCTGATGGACGCGCTCGACGAGCACGACGACGTGAAGCAGGTGTGGTCGAACTTCGACATCGAGGAGAAGGAGATCGAGGCCAGCCTCGCGTAGGGCGCGCCAGCGAGCTTCCGCCTGTGCCACCTGTCATTCGCCGCGCCGCCGCGTTGCTCGCGCTGCTGACCCCGACATTGCTGGCCGCTGCCAGCCGCGGCGGTCAGGCGCCCGGTGCCGGGTGGGTCGTCAAGCCGTCGCCGGATGGCGAGATTCAACAGCTCTACTGGGACCTCCAGAAGCAAACCGAAGTCTGGATGCGTCTCGAGCCGCGCCGGCCTGACGGCAGTGCCGCCCCGCTCTACCTGATCTTCTCCGTCATCTTCGACGGCAAGACCGCGCCTGGCCCCGCCACGTCGGTGCTCGTCCAGGCCCTGGCCGGGCCGATGACGATCGTGACCCGCGCGTCCTTCGACCTCCAGATCGACGGCGATCGCCACGTCAACTTCGACGCGCCGCCTTACTCGCCGCACCAGGTGATTCCTCAGTCGTACGACGGGGCGATGACCGGCCCGACCGGCCTTCAGCTCACGGTGCCCATCGACACCGTCCGGTCGCTGGCCGCGGCGCAGGTCATCAAGGGCGACGTGCTTGGCATCGCTGTCACGCTCGACCCGACCCAGATCGCGGCGATCGGCCGGTTCGTCGAGCGCGTGACGACCGACGCTGTCGCGCGGGTCCGGCCGGCAGGCGGCGAGAGCGGAGTGAGTGTCTCGTGAGAGTCTTCGGCATCGATCCAGGCTCGGAACGCACCGGCTACGGCTGCATCGACACCGACGGCCAGCGCCATCGCCTGGTGGCGTGCGGCGCGATCGTCGTGCCGGCGCGCGCGCCGTTCCCCGAACGCCTGCGCCTCATTCACGAAGGCCTGTGCGAGATGCTGCGCGAGTGCCGGCCGGAGCTGGTGGCGATTGAGAATCTGTTTCATGCCACCAACGTGCAGAGCGCGCTCAAGCTGGGGCACGCCCGCGGCGTCGCGATGCTCGCGGCCGTCGAAGCCGGCCTGGCGATCGTCGAGTACTCGCCGGCCGAAGTGAAGCGGGCGGTTGTCGGCTACGGCCGCGCGGAGAAGCGGCAGGTGGCGGAGATGGTGCGCCTGCTGCTCGACCTCGACGAAGTGCCGTCGCCGTACGACGCCGCCGACGCGCTGGCCGTGGCGATCTGCCACCTGCACGCGTCCACGAGCGCCGTGACCTCGGCCGAAACGACGACGCGTGTGCCGCGCAGCTGGCGCCACTGGCGGCCGCCCGCCGGCACGCGTCCGTCATGATCGCGTTTCTCCGGGGACGGCTTCTCGAAAAACACCCGATGCGGGTGATCGTGGAAACCGGCGGCGTGGGCTACGACGTCCACGTGCCGCTCTCGTCGTTTTCGGCAGTCGGCGAACCGGGCAGCGAGCTCGCGTTGCGCGTCCACACCCATGTCCGCGAAGACGCCATTCAGCTGTTCGGCTTTGCCACGCCGCTGGAGCTGACGCTGTTCGAGCGGCTGGTCAGCGTGTCGGGGATCGGCCCGCGGCTCGCGCTCGCCGTGCTATCCGGCATTGCCCCCGAGGATCTCGTCCAGGCGGTCACGGGCAGCGACGCGGCGCGCCTGGTCGCGATTCCCGGCGTCGGGCGCAAGACTGCGGACCGGATCATCCTCGAGCTGAAGGACAAGCTGGCGCCGCTCGGGATCCAGGAAAGCCTGTCGCCCGGTGATGGCACCCGCGCGGACCTGGTCTCGGCGCTGGTGAATCTGGGCTACCATCGCCCGGCAGTGGAGAAAGCGGTGGAGGCGGCGATGTCCGGCGCGCCCGCCTTCGATCAGGCGCTGCGCCGCGCGCTCGAGGCGCTGACCCGCGGCCCGCGCCGCTAGGCATCACTCTCATTCTTCATTTTTCATTCTTCATTTTTCATTCTTCATTCCCCATTCTTCATTCTCAACCCTGCCCATGTCGTCCGATCCTCGAATAGTGGCCGCGTCGCGCGTGGAGGAAGACGCGCCGTACGAAGTGGGCCTGCGGCCGCGCACGCTCGACGCGTACATCGGCCAGGATCGCGTTCGCGAGAATCTGACCGTCGCGATCACCGCCGCGCGCAAGCGGGGCGAGGCCCTCGACCATGTGCTGCTCTACGGGCCGCCCGGGCTGGGCAAGACCACGCTGGCCACCGTGATCGCCAACGAGATGGGCGTGTCGATCAAGTCGACCGCCGGGCCGGTGGTGGAACGTCCCGGGGATCTGGCCGCGATGTTGACCGCGCTCGGCCAGAATGAAGTGCTGTTCATCGACGAGATTCATCGCATGGCGCCGGCCATCGAGGAGATTCTCTATCCCGCGATGGAGGACTTCGAGCTCGACATCATGATCGGAATGGGGCCGTCGGCGCGGTCGGTGAAAGTGCCGGTGAAGCCGTTCACGCTGATTGGCGCGACGACGAGAGCGGGGCTGTTGACGTCGCCGCTGCGCGCGCGCTTCGGCATCGTGCACCGCCTGGACTTCTACACGCCGTCCGACATCGAGGAGATCGTCGTGCGGTCGGCGCGCATCCTCGGCGTCGGGCTCGACGCCGACGCCGCAAAGGAACTGGCGCGGCGGTCGCGCGGCACGCCGCGCGTGGCCAATCGCCTGCTGCGCCGCGCGCGCGACTTCGCGGAAGTGCGCGCCGACGGACACATCACGGCGGAGGTCGCTGAGGCGGCGCTGAAACTGCTCGAGGTGGACGCCCTTGGCTTTGACGAGAGCGATCGCCGGCTGCTCCGGACGATCATCGACAAGTTCGACGGCGGTCCGGTCGGCGTCAACAGCCTGGCGGCGGCGATTGCCGAGGAGCCGGACGCCATCGAGGATATCTACGAGCCGTATCTGATTCAGATCGGCTTTCTGGATCGAACGCCGCGCGGGCGCGTGGCCACCGCGCGCGCCTACGAGTTCTTCGGGCTCGAGGCGCCCGGAAGGGACGGGAGACTGTGGTGAAGGACGAACACGTGAAGCCGCTGGCTGTCGAGACCGGTCGACTCAGCCGGCCCGGACTGAGGCGCGTGGCCATTGCCAGCCTGGCGACGTACGTGCCGCCGCGCGTGATGACCAACAGCGACCTCGAGAAGCTGGTCGACACCTCGGACGAGTGGATCCAGCAGCGCACGGGCATTCGCGAGCGCCACGTCGTCGACAAAGGCGTGGCGACGTCGGACCTCGCCAGGGAAGCCTCGCTTGCCGCGATCGAGCGAGCGGGCATCACGCCCGCCGACATCGACTTCATCGTCGTCGGCACCACGACGCCCGACATGATGTTTCCGAGCACCGCGTGCCTGCTGCAGCACAAGATCGGCGCGACCAAGGCGTGGGGCTTCGATCTCGGCGCGGCCTGCTCCGGCTTCACCTACTCGCTGACGACGGCGGCGCACATGGTGGCGTCGGGCAGCATCGAGCACGCGCTTGTCGTCGGCGCCGACGTGATGTCGAGCATCCTCGACTACACGGACCGGACGACCTGCGTGCTTTTCGGCGACGGCGCGGGTGCGGTGGTGCTGTCGCCGGCGACCGATCGCGATCTCGGGATTCTCGATTTCGAGTGCGAGATCGACGGCAGCGGCGGCAAGGCGCTGTTCATGCCGGCGGGCGGAAGCCTGCAGCCGGCGTCGAAGGAGACCGTCGAGCAGCGCCTGCACTACGTCAAGCAGGATGGCCAGGCCGTCTTCAGGTTTGCCGTGCGCAAGACCGAGGAGATGTGCCGCCGGCTGCTCGAGCGCAACGGGCTGGTGCCGAACGACATCAACCTGATGGTCTCGCACCAGGCCAACCGCCGGATCATCCTGTCGGCGGCCGAGCGGCTCGGGTTCCCGCCGGAGAAGGTGGTGATCAACATCGACCGGTTCGGCAACACCACGGCCGCCACGATTCCCCTGGCGTTGAACGACGCTGTGAAGGACGGCCGGCTCACCAAGGGCTCGCTCGCGCTGCTCACGTCGGTCGGCGCGGGCTTCACTGTGGGCGCCGTGCTCGTACGCTGGGCAATCTAGGCCCGAGGGCAGGAGGACGCAGTGGTGGCAATTTCTGCTGACTCCATGACAGCGCCTGCAACCGGGAATCCGCTCGAAAAATCGTCAACATGTTCCATATTGGAACACGGCTGTGACAGAATAGATCACACGCCATAAGTCATTAAATATCAGTAAGTTAGCTAGAAGCTCGAGCGCCAGGCTCTGCCGGTAGGTCTCAAAATCTGCCACCGGGGTCTGGCCCCGCCGCAAGTCTCCAGCTCAGCGCCAGACGCAAGTCCAGCTTTAACAATCACTTAACGAATCCGTGCAGGTCGGCACAACGCTGGCCGCGCGCTTGCTCACCGCAACCCTCACCCGCGGTGCTCTTCCGTCTCGCTGCGTTGGCGACGGTCGCGAGCACCGCTGCACAGGAATGTCATGCACGACACCGCATTGGCTCTGAGTCGCCGCCTTGCCGTCCCGTCGCTGGTTCGCCAGGAGCGCAAGCTCCCGTCCAGCGACTGGCGCGACGGGCTCCCCACGCTCGAGGGCCGGATTGTCACGCTGAGGGAGCTCGAGGCGGGCGACGCCGCCCGGCTGCTGCCCCAGCTCACCACGCCGGAAGTGATCTCGTTTCTTTCGCCGCCGCCGGCGTCGATTGAGCAGTTCACCGGCTTTATTGAAGCCACGCTCCGCGAGCGGCAGGCCGGGCGCTACGCGGCGTTTGCCGTGGTGCCTCACGGCCAGAGCGCGCCGATCGGCATCGTGCAGGTCCGTCAGCTGGAGCCGGGGTTCGGCACCGCCGAGTGGGGCGTGGCCCTCGGATCCGAGTGGTGGGGCCGCGGGGTGTTCGTCGACGCGGGCCGGCTGGCTCTGGACTTCGCCTTCACCACCCTGGGGGTCCGGCGCCTCGAGGCGCGTGTCGCCGCGCGGAACGCGCGCGGCAACGGGGCGGTGCAGAAGCTGGGCGCCGTGGCGGAAGGACTGCTGCGGTCGTCGCTGCTCGTCGCCGACGGCACCCGGCACGACCAGGTGCTGTGGGCGTGGCTCGAAGAGGACTGGCGTCGCGGACGCCAGGCCAGCGTGGAGGCCTCGGCATGGGTGCATTGAGCACCAGGCGGATCGTCGCCGTCGCCGCCACGATCGGGCTGCTCGCGCTGATGTCGGTGCCGGGCTTTGCCCAGGGGCGCCGTCCGCATCTCGATCGCGTGCTCGCGTCGCGCGCGGGCCACGGCGGGACGTCGCGCGTCATCATCCGCGGCGCCGCCGGCGCTGACGTCGCCGCGCGGCTCCAGGCGTTTGGCGGCAGGCTGGGCGCGCGGCTGCAGAGTGTCGACGGCTACGTCGCTGACGTGCCGAACAATCAGCTCGAGGCGCTGCTCGCCGATCCGTCTGTCGCCGGCGTCCATTTCGATCGCCCCGTCGCCGCGATGCTGTCGGGCACCGACAGCGTGTCGTCCAGTGTGGCCGCGGCAGTCGCGGCGCCCGGTCAGTTCGACGGCTCGGGCGTCGGCGTGGCGATCATCGACTCCGGCGTCACGCCGTGGCACGACGATCTGGCGCGCTCGGCGGGACATCCGGCGCTCGGCCAGCGGGTGATGGCCTTTGTCGACTTCGTCGACGGCGCAGCGCGCCTGCACGACGACTACGGTCATGGCACGCACGTCGCCGGCATCATCGCCGGCAACGGGTGGGACGCCAGCGGCCGCTACACCGGCGTCGCGCCCGCGGCCGATCTCCTCGATCCTTCGCGTGCTCGACGGACACGGCAACGGCCAGGTCAGCGACGTCATCCGCGCGCTCGACTTCGCCGTCGCCAACCGCGCGCGCTATCACATTCGAGTCGTCAACCTCTCGATTGGCGCCGCAGTCCTGGAGTCCTATGAAGACGATCCGCTGGCGCTCGCGGCCCGTCGCGCCGTCGAAGCCGGCATCGTCGTCGTATGCGCGGCGGGCAACCTCGGCGCGAACGCGGACGGCAACCCGCAGTACGGCGGGATCACGGCGCCGGGCAACTCGCCGTGGGTGCTGACGGTCGGTGCCTACAGCACGATGTCGACGCCCAGTCAGTCCGACGATCGTGTGGCGGGCTACAGCTCGCGCGGGCCGACCGCCATCGACTACAACGCCAAGCCCGATCTCGTCGCGCCCGGGACGCGGATTGTCTCGCTGAACGACCAGGGCAGCTACCTCGCGGGCCTGCGGCCCCAGGATCTCGTCAGCGGGACTCGCGGCGCGTCGGCGTTCCCTTATCTCACCTTGAGCGGGACGAGCATGGCGGCACCCGCCGTGACCGGTGTGGTCGCGCGGATGTTGCAGGCCAATCCCGGGCTGACTCCCAATGCTGTCAAGGCGCTGCTGCAGTACACGGCGCGCACGCAGCAGAACGTGGATTTCCTCACCCAGGGTGCCGGCTTCATGAATGCCGACGGCGCCGTGCGGCTCGCGAGCTTCTACGTCACTGCGCGCCGCGGCGATCCATATCCCACCGATCCCAACTGGGCCCGACAGATCACCTGGGGCAACTACCGCCTCGGTGGCGGCGTCGTGATGCCGTGGGGATCGGCCTGGGCGAGCAACATCGTCTGGGGATCGCAGGCGGACAACCTGACGTGGGGCGTGCCGGCCGGCGACTTCGCGGCGGCCTCACGCAACGCGGTGAGCGGCTCCAACATCGTCTGGGGTTCCAACATCGTCTGGGGCTCGAACATCGTCTGGGGGTCCAACATCGTGTGGGGCTCGAACATCGTCTGGGGCTCCAATATCGTGTGGGGTTCCAACATCGTCTGGGGCTCCAACGTCGTCTCGGGCTCCAACATCGTGTGGGGGTCCAACATCGTCTGGGGCTCGAACATCGTCTGGGGCAGCACGTGCGCCGGCCGCGATTGTGACGATGTAGTGTGGGGATCGCAGACGAACAACATCGTCTGGGGATCGAACATCGTCTGGGGCAGCAGCGGCCAGAGCATCGTGTGGGGCTCGAATATCGTCTGGGGCTCCAACATCGTGTGGGGTAGCGCCCTGGCGAGTGAGCCTGGCGGCGCCGCGCCCGGCACCGGCGTCAGGACAGCGCTCGGAGTGGTCTGATGAACGACGACTGGCGGATTGCGCTCCCACCGCTGACGACGCCGGGCCTCGCGCTGAGGGAAGTGCAGCAGGAGGATGCCGGTCCGCTGTTGACGTTGCTGTCGGATCGCGAGGTGGCGACCAGCATCTCCCCGGCGCCCGCCTCGGCGGCGGAGCTGGCGGAGCGGATTGAGGCCGCGCACGTCGAGCGCCGTCTCGGACGCGGGCTGTGCCTGGCGGTGGTGCCCGACGCGGAGAAAGTGGCCGCCGGCCTGTTTCGCGTGCGCGAGATCGAGCCGCGATTCGGATCGGCCGAGTGGGAGTTCGCTATCGCGCCCGCACACTGGGGGCGGGGCACGTTCTTCCTGGCCGCTCCGCTGGTCATCGACTTCGTATTCGACGTGCTCGGCGCGTCCCGCCTCGAAGCGCGTGCGGCGACCGGCAACGGCCGCGGCCTCGCCGCCCTTCGCAAGCTCGGCGCCGTGCAGGAAGCCGTCCTGCGCAAGGCATTGCAGACACCGACAGGGCATCACGACCAGGCGCTCTGGACGATCGTCGCCGACACGTGGCGATACAAAACAGGGCGCCTCAGGGTGCACTAGGGCACGGGCAGGGCAAGGCAGGCAAAGGCAGGGCAAGGCAGGGCAAGGCAAAGGGGACGGCGAACGAGAGAACCAGCGAAGGAGGGTAGCAGCCAGCGCACTTCAGCACTCCAGCACTTGCGCACCTCAGCACGCACTGCAGCACCACAGCACCGCAGCACTTCTGCACTACGATCTCCAAGCGTGAACGTCCGCGATTTCGACTTCGATCTGCCGGATCAGCTGATCGCGCAGGCGCCGCCCGCGGAGCGCGGCTCGTCGCGGCTGCTCGTCGTGGACCGCCGCACCGCGACGTGGACGCATCACGTCATCTCGGACCTGCCGTCGCTGCTGGCGCCGGGCGACCTGCTGGTGGTCAACGACTCGCGCGTGTTTCCGGCGCGCCTGCTGGGGCACCGCGATCCGAGCGGCGGACACGTCGAATGTCTGCTGCTGCGACGCCTGGATCAGGATCGATGGGACGTCCTGATGCATCCCGGACAGAAGCTCAGGCCGGGCACGCGGGCGCGATTCGGCGAGGGACCGGCGGCGCTGGTGGCGGAAGTGCTCGAGGAGCACACGTTCGGACGCCGGACAGGTACGCGTGACGCGCGACGACGGCGGCAGCGTCGCCGACGCGATCGAGTCCATCGGGCACATGCCGCTGCCCCCGTACATCAAGCGCGCGGACGCGCAGGCCGATCGCGATCGCTACCAGACTGTGTACGCGCGGGTGAGCGGCTCGGTCGCCGCTCCGACAGCAGGTCTCCACCTCACGCCGGCGATTCTGGAATCGCTCCAGCGTCACGGCGTCGGCCGCGCCGCGATCACGCTCCACGTCGGCTATGGCACCTTCAAACCCATGCGCGGCGACGATGTGGACGCGCATGTGGTGGACCCGGAGGCGTTCGAGATCTCCGAGGACACTGCCGCGTCCATTTCCGCGACCCGGGCTGACGGGCGTCGCGTCGTCGCCGTCGGCACAACGACGACCAGGACCCTCGAAGCGGTGGCCGCATCGTCCGCCGGCCGAGTGGCTGCGACCGCGGGTGAGGCCGATCTTTTCATCCGCCCCGGATTCCGGTTCCAGGTCGTCGACGGGCTGCTGACGAACTTTCACCTGCCCAGGTCATCGCTGCTCGTGCTGGTCTGCGCCTTCGCCGGCCGCGAGCTCGTGCTCGACGCGTACCGTGCCGCAGTGGCTGCGGGCTATCGCTTCTACAGCTACGGCGACGCGATGCTCGTGCTTTGAAGATTCACGGACCGTGAACCTCGGGTGATCGCGAGCTGCGCAGTCGGGTGCTCGGGGACTTCGCAGTCGGGTGCTCGGGCTCTGCAGTCGGGGGCTCGGGGATCGCGGTCGGGTGCTCGGGGGTTTCGCTGTCGGGTGCTCGTGATCTCTCCCGTCCCCTCAGTCCGATTCGATCAGCGCCGCAGCGAGCAGGGGAATCAGCAGTTCGTGATGCCCAACCAGCGAGTAGCCGGTGCCCAGGCCTTTCGTCGGGCGGCGGACGACGTTGGTTTCGGGGCGGTAGAGTCGGACGAAGTCGAGGCTGACAGTCGTGAGGTCGGTCAGCGAGCGGCCCTGATTGCGAGCGAGGGCGACGGCTTTGAGGAACACTTCCGGCAGGACAACGGCCGATCCGCAATTGAGGTACACGCCGCGCTCGAGGCGCGCGACGTTGGAGACGAAGTAGCGGAAGTCCCGGAGGCTGCCCTCGCCGAGCGCGGCGCCGGAGGCCGCCGGGTGCATGTGGATGACGTCGGTGCCGATCGCGACGTGCACCGTCAGGGGCACACCGAGCTCGGCGGCCATCGCGGTCATACTGGCCTCGCGATGCGGCGCGGCCTGCGTCATCAGCCACGCGCCCACAGCCTGTCCAATGCCGAGGCCGCGTCCGACGCCTTCGGCGATGACCTCGTTCAGGAGCTGGCCCGTCTCCTCGGCCATCCCGAAGCGGCCGGGCCCGAGCGCCTCGTCCACGTCCTCCGAGGTGCTGCCGGACAACGCGATCTCGAAGTCGTGAATGAGCCCCGCGCCGTTGGTCGCCAGCGCGGAGACGAAGCCGCGGCGCATCAGATCGATCAGCACCGGCGCGAGGCCGGTCTTGATCACGTGCCCGCCGAAGCCCCAGATGATGCCGCCGTGCTCGTCGCGCGCGCGCCGCAGGCGCGCGACGACGGCCTTGAAGTCGCCGGCCGCCAGAATGTCTGGGAGGCGATCGAGCCACGCCGACAGCCCCGCGCCTTTCTCGTACGGCCGCGCAAACTGCTCCACCCGCGCCTTGCTCTGGCGCGAGGCGAGCGGGTAGGTGTGCACGCCCGAGAGGTCGAATTCTTCATAGCGGAAAGGCACGAGGGGAATCATACGGGTCTACGGGTCCACCGCGAAGCCCTCAGGGACCCGACTGCGGAGCACCCGACAGCGGAGCCCCCGAGCACCCGACAGCGAAGTCCCCGAGCACCCGACAGCGAAGTCCGCCGAGACACACGCCCCGACTGCGGAGTCCCCGTGCACCCGACCGCGAAGCCCCGAGCACCCGACTGCGGAGTCCCCGAGGCAGCGGAGTCCCCGGGGCGGCGAAGTCCCCCGAGCACCCGACAGCGAAGTCTCCCGTTTTGCTATACTTTGAAGTTCCGCCGGTGTAGCTCAGTTGGTTAGAGCACGCGGCTCATATCCGCGGAGTCCGGGGTTCAAGTCCCTGCACCGGCACCAAATTTTCGGGTTGGATCGGGTCGGGCGGGCGCGACGCAACCCGATCCACCCCGATCGAACCTGATCCAACCCGATCCGACCCGATCGAACCCGACATGACGTCCCTCGCTGCGCGAGTCGTCGCCGTGATTCGACGCCGGCAGCTGCTTTCAGGCGGCCGCCGGGTGCTGGTCGCGCTGTCGGGTGGCGCCGATTCAGTCGCGCTGACGTACCTGCTGAAGGAGCTTGCCTCCGCCGGCCTGCTCGATCTGGCCGGTCTCGCCCACTTCAATCACTCACTGCGCGGCGACGAATCCGCCCGCGACGCGGCGTTCTGCGGCGCGCTCGCCTCGGACCTCGGACTGCCTTTCGATACGGAAACCGCCGACGTCCGGGCCCTGGCGCGCGAGAGCGGCAGGTCCGTCGAAGACGCGGCGCGCGTCGCGCGCTACGCGTTCCTCGAGGGTGTCCGCCTGCGCACCGGCGCCGACCTCGTGGCGACGGGCCACACGCGCGACGATCAGGCCGAGACAGTCCTGCTGCGGTTGTGTCGTGGCGCCGGCAGCAGGGGCCTGGCAGGCATCAAGCCGCGCAGGGGCGTTGTCATCCGGCCGCTCATCGACCTCAGGCACGACGATTTGCTCGAATACCTGCGCGCCGGCGGCCACGCCTGGGTGGAGGATTCCACCAACAGCGACACCGCCATCACCCGGAACTGGGTTCGGCACGCCGTGCTGCCACTGCTGGCGGAGCGGTTTGGCGACGGGGTGGTCGACGTGCTGAGCCGTACCGCCGATCTGGCGCGCGCCGACGAGACGCTGCTCGATGAGCTGGCCCGCATCGCTGCGTGCGGCATCGAAACAGCAGACGGTCCGGTCGTGTGGCTCGACGTGCCCGCGCTCGGTCGCGAGCCTCTTGCAGTGCGCCAGCGTGTCGTCCGGCGAGCGCTCGGCGACGCGGGATACCGCGCCGCCTCCTCAGCCGACGTGGCGCGCGTGCTGCACCTGGCGGGCTCCGGGCGGACCGGCCAGCTGCGAGTGGGCGATCGCCTCGTGGAACTTTCAGCGCCAAAAGGGGTCCTATCTATCAGGGGCCATGAAATTGCGGCGGACGCTCCCGCCGGTTGGTCTCATCCGCTCGAGGTGCCCGGCAGGGTTGAGGTTCCGGAGGCCGCGGGTCGGATGTCCGCCGAGCGCACCACCCTCGCCGCCATTGGAGGCCTCGACGCCGTCAAACAGATGGGAGCCTCTCGCGCGGTGACCGCCGGTGTCGAGTCGGATCTGGTGGTTCGGGGATGGCGTCCGGGTGACGCACTGCAGGTTCTGGGGCTCTCGGGCCGAAAGAAGAAGGTACAGGACCTCTTCGTCGACAGGAAAGTGCCCCGGTCGAGGCGGCACCAGGTGCCCCTGGTGACCGACGCCGCGGGGCGGATCGTGTGGGTGGCCGGTCATGCGCAAAGCGAGGCTTTCGCGGTGACTTCAGCCACCAAGTCCGTGGTAGTCTTGAGTTTCGAGCCGTTTGGAGGACCCGAGTGAATTCGACCCTGAAGAGCCTGATGTTCTGGATGGTGCTCGTCGTGGTGGGGGTCCTCGTCTGGAATTTTTCCACCCGTTTCCAGACCCGCGATAATCCTGTCAGCTTCAGCGACTTCATGACCCGGGTCGAAAGCGGCCAGGTGTCCAACGTCGTCATCACCGGCAACGAGATCACCGGCACGTTCAAGACCAACGACACCTTCCGCACCCACGCCCCGAGCCAGTACGAAGGTCTCGCGAATCGCCTGATCGACAAGGGCGTCGTGGTGCAGGCCAAGGACCCGACGACCAGCCCGTGGGCCACCCTGCTCTACTCGTGGGCGCCCATCCTGCTCCTCATCGGCTTCTGGATCTTCTTCATGCGCCAGATGCAGAGCGGCGGGAACAAGGCGCTCTCGTTCGGCAAGAGCAAGGCGAAGCTGTCGTCGAGCACGCAGAAGAAGGTCACGTTCAAGGACGTCGCCGGCGTGGACGAAGCGAAGGACGAACTGCAGGAGATCATCGAGTTCCTGCGCGAGCCCCAGAAGTTCCAGAAGCTGGGCGGACGCATCCCGAAGGGCGTGCTCCTGATGGGGCCCCCGGGGACCGGCAAGACGCTGCTCGCCCGCGCCGTTGCCGGCGAGGCCAACGTCCCGTTCTTCTCGATCAGCGGATCCGACTTCGTCGAGATGTTCGTCGGCGTCGGCGCCAGCCGCGTCCGTGACCTGTTCGAGCAGGGCAAGAAAAACGCGCCGTGCATCGTCTTCATCGACGAGATCGACGCCGTCGGCCGTCACCGCGGCGCTGGCCTCGGCGGCGGGCACGACGAGCGCGAGCAGACCCTCAACCAGCTGCTCGTGGAGATGGACGGCTTCGAGAGCAATGAAGGGGTCATCCTGGTCGCGGCGACCAACCGTCCCGACGTCCTCGATCCGGCCCTGCTCCGTCCCGGCCGCTTCGACCGCCGCATCGTCGTGAACCGCCCCGACGTGAAGGGCCGCGAAGGCATCCTCGCGGTGCACACCAAGAAGATCCCGCTCGCTGACGATGTCGACATCAGCGTGCTGGCGCGCGCCAGCGCGGGCTTCAGCGGCGCCGACCTGGCCAACCTGGTGAACGAAGCGGCGCTCAACGCCGCGCGCTACAACCAGAAGGTCGTCCTGATGCACGACTTCGAGTTCGCCAAGGACAAGGTGCTCATGGGCGCCGAGCGGCGATCGATGATCATCAGCGACGAAGAGAAGAAGGTGACGGCGATTCACGAGGCCGGCCACGCCGTGCTGACGGTTCGCCTGCCCCACGCCGACCCGATTCACAAGGTCACGATCATCCCGCGCGGCATGGCGCTCGGCGTGACCCAGCAGGTGCCCGTCGACGAGAAGCACAACTACTCGCGCGACTACCTGAACGATCGGATCGCCATCCTGCTGGGCGGCCGCATCGCCGAGCAGATCCTGCTCGGCCAGATCACGACCGGGCGCCGGCAACGACCTCGAGCGCGCCACCGAGATGGCGCGCAGCATGGTCTGCGAGTGGGGGATGAGCGACGCGATGGGGCCGCTCACGTTCGGCAAGAAGGAAGAGCAGATCTTCCTCGGCCGCGAGATCGCCCAGCGCAGCGACTACAGCGAAGACACTGCCCTCCGGATCGACCAGGAGGTCAAGCGCATCGTGACCGACAACTACGAGCGCTCGCTGGCAATCCTGCAGGAGTACCGCGAGAAGGTCGAGATTCTGGCCGACGCGCTCCTGGCTCGCGAGGCGCTCGACGGCGATCAGGTCCGTCGCATCGTGGCCGGCCAGGCGCTCGACGACGGGAAGCCGCCGTCCACGCCGGAGCCGCCGCGGGCCATTTCCGACAATCGCACGCGCAAGGAGTCCCGCCCGGGCTTCGTGCCGTCGCTCAACAATCCCCTTCCGCAGCAATAACGTGCCTGGCGCCGGGCTCCCTCGTGGAGCCCGGACCGCCTCGGCCCGCACCCGTGACTCCCCGCGCCAGCTATCGCGTCCCGCTGCCGACGGGCGACACGCTGGTGCTCGGTGGCCGGACGCTCATCATGGGCGTCCTCAACGTCACTCCGGATTCCTTCGCCGACGGCGGCGCCCTCGTCGACCCGTCCCGTGCCGCCGACGCCGCACTGGCGCTCGAAGCCGCCGGGGCGGACATCATCGACATCGGCGGCGAGTCCACGCGTCCGGGAGCCACCCCTGTCGACGCCGAGGAAGAATGGCGGCGTGTCGGGCCCGTCATGGAGCGCCTGGCTGGCCGGCTCCGCGTGCCCCTGTCCATCGACACCTACAAGGCGGCGGTCGCGGAAGCTGCGCTCGACAGGGGCGCCGTCATCGTCAACGACGTCTCCGCGCTAAGGTATGATTCCGACCTGTCCGGCGTGGTCGCCGCCCGTCGGGCCGCCGTCGTGCTGATGCACAATCGCGGCCGGTCGCGCGAGATGTATCGCGACGCCGGATACCAGTCGGTCGCTGCCGACGTCGCAGCCGAACTGCGTCGAGCGCATCGCCGCCGCCGAGGCCGCGGGAATCACGCGCGAGCGCATCATCATCGACCCCGGCATCGGTTTTGCGAAAAAGGCGGAGCAGAGCCTGACGATGCTGGCGGGTTTGCCGGCGCTGGCGCCTCTGGGATGCCCGCTGCTGGTGGGGCCGTCGCGTAAGTCGTTCCTGCAGGCGGCCATCGGCGAGCGTCCGGCCGGCAGCCGGGACTGGGCGACCGCCGCGGCAGTTGCCGCCGCGATCATGCTCGGCGCGCACATCGTGCGCGTGCACGCTGTGGCGGAAATGGCGGATGTCGTTCGGACGATGGATGCGATTCGCACGGCGTCCGCTCCGCCCTGACGAGGCGCGCGAACGGCGTCCTCCCCTGACTCTCGATTGATGCTGAGGACCTTGTGAACACCGGCTGGATTGCCGAAGCGCTCGGGCGGCCGCCTGTTGGCTGGCGCGATGTTCTCGACATCGCGCTGGTCTCCTTCCTGATTTACGAAGTCCTCGTCCTGATTCGCGGCACCAGGGCCGTGCAGATGGCCGTCGGCGCCGGGCTCGCCGTGGCCCTGTTCTACCTGTCGCAGGTCATCCAGCTCGAAACGGTGAACTGGCTGATCCGCAACATGATCGGCTACGTCGTGTTCGCCGGGATCGTGCTGTTCCAGTCCGACATCCGCCGCGCCCTCGCGCATCTCGGCCGCGCGCAGTTCTTCAGGTACCTCGCCAAGGGCGAAGTCGTCGACGAGACCGTCGAGGAGATCGCTGTCGCGGCACAGATGCTCTCGGGCCAGCGCACCGGCGCGATTGTGGTGATCGAGCGGCAGATCGGCCTCAGGAACTACGCGGAAGGCGGCATCCCGCTCGACGCGACGATCAGCTACGACCTGCTGGTGACGATCTTCCAGACCACCACGCCTTTGCACGACGGCGCCGTGATCATCCAGGAGAACCGCGTCGCCGCGGCCGCCTGCTTTCTGCCGCTGACAGTGAACCCGAAGCTGAGCAAGGATCTCGGCACCAGGCACCGCGCAGCTATCGGCATCACCGAAGAAAACGACGCCGTGGCCGTGGTCGTGTCGGAAGAGACCGGCTGGATCTCGATTGTCCTCGAGGGACGCATTGAGCGGAACCTGACGCCAGACCGGCTGCGCACGAGGCTTCGCGACCTGCTGCGGCCACGACGTTTCGCCGACAGCGCTGCGGCCAAAGTGACGGCGGACGCGTGACGATGCGCCTCCGCATTTTCAGGCACTTCGGATTGAAGATTCTGTCCGTCGTGCTCGCCACGCTCATCTGGATGCTGGTCGCGGGACAGCGCGAGGCGGAGCGATCGCTCCGCGTGCCGCTGGAATACCGCAACATCCCCGAGCAGCTGGAGATGCTCGGCGACCCGACGAGCGTCGTGGACGTACGCCTGCGCGGCACCAGCGGCGCACTGGCGCAGCTCCGCGGCACCGACATGGTCGCGGTGATCGATCTCAGGGCGGCGCGCCCGGGTCGGCGCCTCTTTCACATCCTGCCGAGCGACGTCGCGTCGCCGACCGGCGTCAAGGTCCTGCAGATCTCGCCGGCGACGCTGTCGCTGACGTTCGAGACCTCGGCAGTGAAGACAGTCCCTATCGTGCCCGACATCGACGACCAGCCGGCGGCCGGTTACGAGGTCGTCAAGGTCACCGCCACGCCTTCCACCGTCGACATCGCCGGCCCGACCTCGGAGGTCGAGGGCGTCACCGAGGCCAGCACGGAGCCGGTCAGCGTGGCAGGCGCGACGACATCGGTGATCGACACCGTCACCGCGGGGGTCGCCGATGCGAACGTTCGCCTGCGCAATACCCGCAGCGTCATCGTCACCGTGGAGATCAGGCCGCTGCCGGTGGAGCGAACCATCACCGGCGTGCCGGTCACACTTCGCAACGTGAAGCCGGGCCTCCACGCCAGCGCCCGTCTGACGGCGGTCGCAGTGCGCGTGAAGGGCGCGGCGTCCGCGCTCGATGCGCTGCAGCCCGCCGAGCTGGGGCTGTACGCGGACGTCAACGGCCTCGGGCCCGGGCGGTACAATCTTCCAGTGCACTACGAGACCAACGCCGACATCACGGTGCTGCGCGTGGATCCCGCGCAGCTCGACGTGCGGGTACGCTGACGATGGCGTCACGACTGTTCGGGACCGACGGGATCCGCGGTATCGCCGGCGTCGCGCCGCTCGATCCGCCCACGGTGCGCCGCATCGGCGCCGCGCTGGTCAAGGTGCTCGAGCCGGGCGCAGGGCGTCCGCGCCTGCTGATCGGACGGGACACGCGTGAGTCCGGCGAGTGGATCGAACGCGAGCTGGCGCACGGCGCGACACTCGAGGGAGCGGCTGTCCAGACAGTAGGCGTGATGCCGACCCCCGCCATCGCCTACCTGGCGGGACGGCCGGATGTGGCGCTCGGCGTCGTGATTTCTGCGTCGCACAACCCCTTCGAAGACAACGGCATCAAGGTGTTCTCAGGGGCGGGGCACAAGTTCTCGGAGGAGCGGGAGCGGCACGTCGAGCAGATTCTCGCCGACCCGTCGTGGCATGTCGCCGAGTCGCAGGCGCCTCCGGTCGCTCACGCCGATCTGGCTGGCGCGTATCTCGCCCATCTCGGCGACATGCTCTCGGATCCGGGATCGCTGCGCGGCGCGAAGCTGGTGGTCGACTGCGCGAACGGGGCGACGACGCCGGTTGCGCCAGACCTGTTTCGCTCGCTTGGCTTTGACGTCGTGCTGCTCGGCGCGTCACCCGACGGCCGCAACATCAACCAGGGCTGCGGGTCCACGCATCCCGACGGGATGGCGCACGCCGTCCGCGACACAGGTGCTGTCGCCGGCGTGGCATTCGACGGCGACGGCGATCGCGCCATCTTCGCCGATGAGCAGGGCCACGTGGTGGACGGCGACGCGGTCATGCTGATGTGTGCGCGGCAGCTCAAGGCCGAAGGCCACCTGCGCGGCGACACCGTCGTCGCGACGGTGATGAGCAACATCGGCCTCGAGCTCGCGCTGCGCGACTCCGGAATCGCCCTGCGGCGCACGCAGGTCGGCGACAAGTACGTGATGGAGGAGTTGCTGCGGGACGGCTTCTCGCTTGGCGGCGAGCAGTCCGGCCACATCATCTTTGCCGACTACCTGTTCACCGGCGACGGTCTGGCCACCGCGCTCGGCGTGTTGCGGGTGATGGCGCGGACGGGACGTCCGTTGTCGTCGCTGGCCGGCGAGCTGGTGACGTATCCGCAGGTGCTCGTCAACGTGCGCGTGCGCGAGCGCAAGGACCTCGCACGCGTGGCGCCGGTGGCCGCTGTCATCGCCGCCGTCGAGCAGCGGCTCTCCGGGCAGGGCCGCCTGCTCGTCCGCTACTCGGGCACCGAGCCGCTGCTGCGGATCATGCTCGAGGGGCGCGATCGCGACGAGATCGGCACCTGGGCGCACGAGATCGCCGATGCCGTCAGGCGCGAGCTGGCCTGACGACGCGGAGCCGGTGCGCAGCCATGATCAAACTGTCGGTGAACATCAACAAGGTGGCCACCATCCGCAATTCACGCGGTGGGGCGGTGCCGTCCGTGGTTGCCGCCGCGGAGGCCTGCATCGCGGCCGGCGCGCCTGGCATCACCGTCCATCCGCGCGCTGACGCGCGTCACATCACGTTTCACGATGTCCGTGACCTCGCCGCCCTCCTCGCACCGCGCCGCGGCCACGTCGAGTTCAACATCGAAGGCGATCCCCGGTCCGATCTGCTCGCGCTGGTTCGAGACGTACGGCCCGATCAGTGCACGCTGGTGCCGGTGGCGGCCGGTGAAGTCACCAGCCAGGCCGGGTGGCCTGTCACGACAGACGAGGGACGGATGCGCGCCACAGTCGCTGACCTGCAGGCGCACGGCGTGCGCGTGAGCCTGTTTGTCGACCCGGAGCTCGACGCGGTGGACTGGGCCGGACGGATGGGCGCCGATCGGGTCGAGCTCTACACCGAGCCGTTCGCGCGCGCCGCCGAAAGCGGCGGTGCGCAACTGACGCAGTCGCTCGAGCGCTACACCGCTGCCGCGGGACGCGCGTTCGACCGCGGCCTCGGCGTCAACGCAGGCCACGACCTCGATCTCGGCAACCTCCCATACTTCGTTCGCGTTCCACATGTCGCCGAGGTCTCGATCGGCCATGCGCTCATAAGTCACGCGTTGTTCGTCGGGCTCGACAGCGCCGTGCGCGACTACCTGGCGGCGCTCGAAGGCAGCCGCTCGTGACACTCGCAGCGTCGCGGCGCGGCGTCGTCGCGCTGGTCCTGCTTGCCGGAATCGTTGCGTCGCCCGCGTTTGCCGACGACGTGATCGTCCGGACGCCGGATGGCGTCGCCCTCAAAGGCGTGTGGCGTGCCCCATCCGGGCAGGCGCCGGCGATCCTGCTGGTCCACTCCTATCTCCGCTCGCATGCCGATTGGGACGTCGCGGCGGGTCAGCTTCACGACGCCGGCTTCGGCGTGCTCGCGATCGATTTGCGGGGCCACGGCGCGTCACCGGGAAGCCTGCCGGCCGATTCGCTCCAGCCGCTGGTGGTGGACGTGAAGGCCGCGCTCGCGTGGCTGCGCGCGGAGCCGACAGTCAATGCCTCGAAGCTGGGTGTCGCTGGTCTCAGCCTGGGCACCACGCTGGCGCTGCTTGCGGCCGGATCGGATACGTCGGTCAAGTCCGTGGCGCTGATTTCGCCGGCGATGGAGTTCCGAGGGCTGCGTGTGGACACCGCGATGCACGCGTTCGCGGCTCGATCCGGCTCCGCGCTGCTCGTCGCCGGCGCGCTCGATCCGTACGGCGCCAGGTGCGCCCGCCAGCTGGCGGAAGTGCAGCCGGGGTTGCGCGATCTCCAGCTCGTCGACGGCACGGCGGACAACGGCCGGACGCTGCTCGCGGAGCACCAGGACGTTGTCGCCATGCTGGTGGACTGGTTCCGAAAGACCTTGTTATGATCTGTGGTTGCGTCCCTAGATGAAGGCAGAGTCTCTCGTCTTTGCGGTGGCTGGCACCGTCTTCGGCCTGATTGCCGGCTGGATTCTGGGCGCGCAGCAGACTGCGCTGCGTGCGCCGGTGGCGGTGACGCAGGCAGCGGACACGCCGGCCGCCCCATCCCCGGCGGGCGCCACGCCACAGGGCGCCGCCCCCGCGCCGCAGCTGGACCACGCGCAGGAGCAGCAGCTTCTGCGCGCCGCCGCGTCAGACCCGACCGCCGCGGCCCCCAAGGTCAGCCTCGGCAACCTCTACTTCGACGCCGAGAACTACCAGAACGCAGCCCAGTGGTACGAGGCGGCACTGAGGGTGAATCCGCGGGACGCTGATGTCAGCACCGATCTCGGCGTGAGCTACTACTATCTGAATGAGCCCGACCGCGCGCTCGCGCAGTTCGATCGCTCGCTCCAGATCGACGCCAAGCACACCAAGACCCTGCTCAATGTCGGCATCGTTCGCGCGTTCGGCAAGCAGGATCTTCCTGGCGCCGCAAAAGCGTGGGAGCAGGTGCTCGCGATTGCCCCAGACAGCCCGGAGGGCCGGGCCTCGAAGCGTGCCCTCGACGCCATGCGCGGCGCGCATCCCACCCTGCCCGGCGGTGCCGCGCCGGCGAGTCAGCTGCCGTCGAGCAACTAGCGGAATCGCGCCATGGGCCTGTTGCTGCGCTTCCTGATTTTCACTCTCGCCATCGTCCTGGCACTGCGATCGCTCTACCGCTTCGTGGCCAGCATCGTCGAAGGCGCGACCGGCCGGCCGACGTCAGCCGCGAAGCCGCGGCAGGTGCAGGGCCACATGGTGAAAGACCCGATCTGTGGCACCTACGTCGTCGAAGGTCGCGCCATCGCCGGCATGCGGGGCAGCGAGACGGCGTGGTTCTGCTCCAGCAAGTGCCAGCAGGCCTGGCTCGGGCTCCGGGCGTAAGATGGCCGACGTGACCCTCGATCGCCTGCGCGCGGACGTCGTCGAGATCGGGCGCCGCCTGTACACGCGGGGGTTCTGCGCCAGCAACGACGGCAACATCAGCATCCGCTTTGCCGACGATCGCGTGCTGACCACGCCGAAGAGCGTGTCGAAGGGCTACATGACCCCCGACATGATGGTGGTGGTCGACCTCGACGGCAGGAAGGTGGCTGGCGACCGCGACGCGTCGTCAGAGCTGCTGATGCACCTGGAAGTGTACCGCCAGCGTCCGGACGTCCGGGCTGTGGTCCATGCCCATCCACCGCTGGCCACCGGGTTTGCTGTCGCCGGGGTACCGCTCGACCGCGCCGTGCTCGCCGAAGTGATCTGCACGCTTGGCAGCATTCCCATCGTCGACTACGCCACGCCCTCCACGCCGGAGCTGCCGGCCGCGGTAAGGCAGTACATCAAGACGCACGACGGCCTGCTGCTCGCCAACCACGGCGCGCTGACAGTCGGGACCGACGTCTACAGCGCCTACTACAAGATGGAGACTGTCGAGCACTTCGCGAAAATCAGCCTGGTCGCGCGGATGCTCGGCGGCGAGCGGCTGATTTCGCAGGAAGAGGTGCTGCGGCTTCAGGCCCTGCGCGGCACCTACGGCATTGCCGCCCCCGCGCCCATTTGTGTCGACGACGATCTGGGCGCCGGTGGGGCCGGCTCGATCGACCCGACCTGCCAGGTGGTCCGGTCGCCAGACGCGCCAGGCGAACGGCTGGTGACGGACCCTGAAAGCGCGCTCGGACGGGCGCGCGCGAACGCCCGTGTCGCGCCGGATGACGACGGAGAAATTCGGTTAACATACCGCGAGCTGGCGGCACTCATTGAGGACGCCGTCGACCGCTTGCGGTGATGCTGGAGGCATTCAATGGGTGAGGCGCTGGGAATGGTGGAAACCAAGGGGCTCGTCGCCATGATCGAGGCGGCCGACGCCATGGTGAAAGCCGCCAAGGTCACTCTGGTCGGATGGGAAAAAATCGGCGCCGGCTATGTCACGGCGATCGTCCGGGGCGACGTCGCCGCCGTCAAGGCGGCCACTGACGCCGGGGCCGCGGCAGCCCGCCGGGTGGGCGAGCTGGTGTCCGTGCACGTGATTCCCAGGCCGCACGCCAACCTCGAAGACGCGCTGCCGATCGGCAAGTCGCAGAAGTAACGCCCCAACCGGGCTTCCGGGGCGGGTCTCTCCTTATGCTTCTCGCACGAGTCGTCGGCACCGTCGTCGCTACCCGCAAGGATCCGCGGCTCGAGAGCCACAAGCTCCTGCTGGCCCGGTCCGTCGATCCTTCCGGCAAGATTGAAGGTGGCTACCTCGTCGCGGTGGACACCGTGGACGCCGGCGTCGGCGAGACAGTGTTGATCGTCAGCGGCAGTTCGGCGCGCATGGCCGCGGGCATGAAGGACTGTCCGGTCGATGCCGCCATCGTCGGCATCGTCGATCACGTCGAGGTCGCGGAGTAACCGTGCAGGTGGCGCGCGTCATCGGCGATGTCGTTGCGACCAGGAAGGACGAGTCCCTGAGCGGCATCACCCTGCTGGTGCTGCAGCCGCTCGACGCCTTGCGCCAGCCGATCGGGCGGACGCTCGTGGCCGCTGATACCTCGGGCGCTGGCAGGGGAGAGATGGTGTTCTTCGTGCGCGGACGCGAAGCCGCGTTCCCGTTCTATCCGGTCGAGCCTCCCGTGGACGCCACGATCATCGGCATCGTCGATCCGGGGCCGGCCGGGGATCGAGAGATACCAGCGTGATGATCGGGCGCGTGATCGCGCCGCTGGTCGCGACGGAAAAGCACAGGAAGCTGGAAGGCTCGACGCTGTTGCTCGTCCAGCCTCTCGGAGAGAACGACACGCCGCGCGGCCCCGTGCTGCTGGCGGTGGACACCGTCGGCGCGGGCGTGGACGAGAAGGTGCTCCTCGTGCTCGACGGCAAGGCGGCCGGCGACGCGATGAAGAAGAAGGCCGCACCTGTCGACGCGGCGATCGTCGGCATCATCGATCACGTAGACGTCGTCTGAGCGGCGGGCCATGACCGAGGACGAAATCCGCGCCGTCATCCGGCAGGTGCTTGCCGCCAAGGGACTCAGTCCCGCAAGCGCTGGCAAGGGACTCAGCCCCGCAAGCGCTGCGCCCGCGAGCCCGTCTCATCACTGCGCCAGTGGCGGGCGATTCGGCATGCTCACCGCGACACCAGTGGGCAGTCCCTGCGTCATCGAGCCCACCGTGGGCTGCAATCAGTGCGGGTACTGCGTGTCGCTCGGGCACTGACAGCCGGCAGTGCCTAGCAGTCGCACCACGCCGAAAGCGCGAGCTGCAACGACTGGCAGTCGTCGGCGCCTCCAGGCAGGCACCCGTCCCGCTCCCGTCGAGGCCGTGATGCGCGCGCTGGCACTGGCCATCGACGGCATGGAGCTTCCTGCCATCGAGAAGATCTCCGAATCACAATCCGAAGATGCGTTTCAGGTCCTGATCGCGACGCTGCTCTCGGCGCGCACCAAGGACGCGACGACGCTGGCGGCGTCGACGCGGTTGTTCAAGCGCGCGAGAACGCCGCGGAGCATGGCGCGCCTGACGGTGAAGGAAATCGAGACGCTGATTTATCCGGTGAGCTTTTTCCGTAACAAGGCGCGGTTCGTGAAGGCCACCTGCGAGCGCATCACGAAGCACTTCGGCGGGCGCGTGCCGTCGACGCTCGACGAGATGGTCACGCTTCCGGGGGTCGGCCGGAAGACGGCCAACCTGGTGATGATCCTGGCGTATGGCAGTCACAGCAACATCTGCGTGGACACCCACGTCCACCGGATCGCCAATCATCTCGGCTGGGTGAAGACCAGTTCGCCGGAGCAGACCGAGCAGGCGCTGTACGAGTCTGTCGACGCCCGCTGGTGGCCCTATATCAACCTGTACCTGGTGACGTGGGGCCAGAACGTCTGCCGGCCCGTGTATCCTCGCTGTGGCGATTGCGCGATCGCGTCGCTATGCCCGAAGATTGGCGTCACGCGCGTAGGGCACAGTCGCGGCGTCGAAGGTCCGCTGCGGCAGGCTCTGTAGGGCCGATCTTTAGATCGGCCAGCTGAAGAGAGATGAGGACCGTTCTGCCATGGTGAAGCGCGCTGTCATGGGATTTCTCTACGTCATGCTGCTCGGGTGCGTGGTCGCATGGGCGGCGCAGCCGAAACCAGCGCCCAAGCCAGCGCCAAAGCCGGTCGCGAAGCCCGCTGCTCCCGCTGCGACGAGCGTGGCGCCGACGCCCGGCGCCGGCCCGATTCTGGTTGTCGAGACCGTGAAGGGCACGTTCGAGTTCGAGACGTATCCGAACGAGGCGCCTCGCACCGTCGAGCACGTGGTGAACCTGGTGAAAAAGGGCTTCTACAACGGCTTGCGCTTCCACCGCGTCGAGCCGGGGTTCGTGATCCAGGTCGGCGATCCGAACACGCGCGACTACACCAAGAAAGATCTCTGGGGCACCGGAGGCAGCGGCACGCCGGTGGGCGTATCGGAGCTGTCTCGCAAGCACAAGCACGTGTTCGGCGCCGTGGCGATGGCGCATTCCGGCAACGCCGCGCAGGCCGACGCGCAGTTCTACGTGATGCTGGGGAACAAGCCGTCGCTCGACGGCAAGTACGTGGTCTTCGGGCAGGTGATCTCAGGGTTGGACGTGCCCCCGAAGATCCGGGTCGGCGACGTGATCAAAAAAATGTACGTGAAGCCGTAGCCGGCGCCACCTGCACCAGGCCGTCGAGCTCGGGATACCGCTCCACCATCTCCGGCGGGTAAGTGCCGGTCACGGGCTGCCCGACCAGCGACTTCAGCACCGCCGCGTTCACCACGGCCTTCGACGAGAAATGGTTGTTCAAGTACATGTACGCCTTGCGGACGATGGCGTCGGTCGCTGACGCGACGTCGGCGAACGGCTGCAGCTCGTCGCGAGAATAGAGGTAGTTGTAGCGATCCTCGGCGTGGTCGTGCTTCCACCACTGCGCGGCGTTTCGTCCGTGCAGGCGCAGGTACGCGAAGCCCTTGATGTTCGGCAGAAAATTCTGGCGGATGGAGAACTGGAATTTCGGCTCGTCGATCTGGACCCACGCCGCCTTGAAGGCGTTCAGCAGATCGAGCGTGTCGCCGATGGCGTCGCTCCAGGTCTTGTGCCGCAGTTCCACCGCGATGGCGTACTCGCGGAACGTGCCGAGGAGCCAGGCGAGGTAGTCGCGATTCGCGCGCGTGTCCTTGAAGCTCGGCGGAAACTGCGCGAGCAGGGCGCCGAGCCGTGACGCGCTGGCGATCGGGTCGAGGCCGGCCTTGAAGCGCGAGACGTCGGCCTCGGTCACGCGGGAGAGCTCCGTCAACGCTTCAGGCGACGCGTCGGGCAGGTCGCCAAGGGCCGCCTTCTGGTACATCTTCGGATGCGTGAACTGCTGGTGGAGCTTCAGCGAGAACTCGAAGTTGGTGGGCGTACGTTCGACCCAGGCCCGGCTGACTTCAGGGCGCGGCGGGCCGTAGAAACTGGAGTTCACCTCGACGGTGTCGAAGTGCTCCGCGTAGTAGGAGAGCTCGTCGAAGTCTGGTGACGAGGATTTCCGGCCGCGCCCCGCGGGATAGAAAATCCCGTTCCAGGTGCCCTTTCCCGAGGGGTAATTCCAGCCGGATGTGCCGATCCGGAGCATCGCGGTACCGGTACCCACGCCGGCTCGTAGCCCGTAGCCCGTAGCCCGTAGCCCGATACGCCCGTGCTGACCATCAACGAGATCTTCCACTCCATCCAGGGGGAGTCCACCTACGCGGGCCAGCCGTGCGTCTTCGTGCGCCTGACGGCCTGCGACCTCCGATGCTCGTGGTGCGACACGCCCTACGCGTTTCACGAGGGCCGGAAAATGGCGCTCGACGAGGTCCTGGACCAGGTCGAGGGCTTCGGCTGTCCGGTCGTCGAGGTGACCGGCGGCGAGCCGCTGCTGCAGAAGGACGTCTACCCGCTGATGCAGTCGCTGCTCGATCGAGGCAAGACCGTGCTGGTCGAGACTGGCGGGCATCGATCGATTGCCGACGTCCCGCCCGGGGTGATCCGGATCATGGACATCAAGTGCCCCGGCAGCGGCGAGGCGCACCGGATGGACTGGTCGAACCTGGGGCATCTCACCGCCACTGACGAAGTGAAGTTCGTGCTCAGGGACCGCGCCGACTACGAGTACGCGCGCGACGTCCTGGCACGTCATGCGCTGGCGGACACAGTGCAAGCCGTGCTGTTCTCGCCTGTCCATGGCGTGCTCGACCCGAGGACGCTGAGTGAATGGGTGCTCGCCGATCGCCTGCCCGTCCGCGTGCAGCTCCAGCTGCACAAGTTCATCTGGGACCCGGGGACGCGGGGGGTGTAGTGAATGAAGAATGAGAGAAGTGAAGAATGAAGAGTGAAGAGTGAAGAGTGAAGAGTGAAGAACGGGGAGCGGTGGTGCTCCTCAGCGGGGGGCTGGATTCGTACACGGCCGGGGCGATGCTCAAGGCTGACGGCCTTGTCTTGTACGCCCTGAGCGTGCGTTACGGACAGCGTCACGTTCGGGAGCTCGAGGCCGCCAGTGCCGTCGCGTCGTCACTGGGCGTGAAGGCGCGCCTCGAGGTGGCCGTTGACCTGGCGCGTGTCGGCGGGTCGGCGCTGACGGCCGACATCGACGTCCCGAAGGACCGCGCGATCGACGCCTCCATTCCGATCACCTACGTGCCTGCGCGCAACACTGTGTTTCTGTCGCTGGCGCTCGCGTGGGCTGAAGCGCTTGGCGTCTTCGACATCTGCATCGGCGCCAACGCGCTCGACTACTCGGGCTATCCGGACTGCCGGCCGGAATACCTGCGTGCGTTCGAGGCGATGGCGAACCTGGCGACGAAGGCCGGCGTCGAGGGCGGACGCTTCCACATTCACGCGCCGCTGATGGCGATGAACAAGGCGCAGATCATCGCGACAGGCATGGCGCTCGGTCTCGACTACGGGCTGACCCATAGCTGCTACGACCCTCGGCCGGACGGCGGGCCCTGCCTCCGCTGTGACAGCTGCGTCCTCAGAGCGAAAGGCTTCGCGGAAGCAAGAGTGCCCGACCCGATCGCAACTTGGCGGACCTGATCCAACCCGATCCAACCCGATCCCAACCCGACACGTGACCCATCGCCTCTACTACGAAGACAGCTTTCTGTTCCGCTTCGACGCGACTGTCGTGGAGTCTGGCCTGCTTCCGGACGGACGGCCGTTTGCCGTGCTCGATCGCACGGCGTTCTATCCGACCTCCGGCGGCCAGCCGCACGATCTCGGGCTGCTCGGTGGCGCGTCGATTCTCGACGTGCACGATCGGGACGAGGACGGGGCCGTCGTGCACGTGCTGAGTGCGCCGCTGGCCCAGGGATCGCCGGCAACGGGCTCGATCGACGAGGATCGCCGGCGCGACCACATCCAGCAGCACACCGGCCAGCACGTCTTGTCGGCGGCGTATGTCAGCGTCGCCAACGCGCCGACGGTGAGCTTCCACCTGGGTGCCGACGTCTCGACGATCGATGTCGCCGCCACGCTGGACGCCGACGCCGTGGTTCGCGGCGAAGAAGCCGCCAATCGCGTCGTGTGGGAAGACAGGCCGGTAAGCGTGCGTTACGTCAGTGCCGAAGAGGCGGCGACGCTGCCGCTTCGCAAGGAGCCCAAACGCGGCGGCACGCTTCGCATCGTCGACGTTGCGGGCTGGGACCTGTCTGCGTGCGGCGGCACGCACGTCCGCAGCACTGGCGGCATCGGGAATATCACTGTCACGGGTTGGGAGCGCTACAAGGGCGGCACGCGCGTGAGCTTCGCTTGCGGCCATCGGGCGCTCGTTCACGCCCGGCGCCTCGGTGAGGCTGCCGGCTCGACGTCACGTCTGCTTTCCGTTCAGGTGGCAGAACTGCCAGACGCCGTCGGCCGCCTGCAGGCCGAGGCCCGTGAGCGGCGCCAGCGCGTGCGAGAGCTCGAAGACGCACTGGCGACGTTCGAGGCGGAGCGGCTCGCCGCCGGCGCACGCGCGCTCGGCACGCACCGCGTGGTGGTGCAGGCGATGGAGCGTGACGCGAATGGCCTGAAGGCGCTGGCGCAGGCGGTGGCCACGCACGGAGCGTCGGCGATCCTGATCTCGCAGTCGCGCCCGCCGCTCGTCGTGGCGGCTCGTGGCAACGGCCAGGCCCTGGACGCGAAGACCTTGGTCGCGAGCCTGATCGAGCGGTTCGGCGGCAAGGGCGGCGGCCGTCCCGAGCTGGCGCAGGCCGGCGGGCTCGACGCCGATGCCGAGGTCGTCGCGGGCGCGGTCGAAAGCCTCCTGGGCGGATAGGTCCACGGGTCCACGGTTCCACAGGATCACGGGAACCCGCTTGTCCGCGCTCACCGGCCGTCCGGCAGTCTCGAACAACCATTCGTTGAGATTCGATGGGTTCGCCGGAACCGAGCCGCTAGTGTCGAGGGCATGCCATCGCCTCGACGTCTCTGTCTGTTGATCGTCCTTCCTGCTTTCCTCCTCATCGCAGTCTCGACGGGCGCTCAGGAACTTGGCGGCGCCGGCACGCTCCAGGGCGTTATCAAAGACGCAACCGGCGGCGCGATGACGGCGGTTGCCGTCAGCCTCCGCAATCCAGTCTCCGGGTTCGCGCGTGACACGGTAACCGACGCGAAAGGCCAGTTCGTCTTCCGAAACGTCCCGCCAAACGGGTATCACCTGGAAGTGGTCGCGCAAGGGTTCGACTCGATCGCCCGTGACGTGGAGATCCGGTCGTCAGTGCCCATTCAGCTGGACCTGACGATGGCGCTGGCGGGGACGACGAGCGCTGTGGAAGTGGTGGGGCACGCCGGCGACCTTCTCGAGCGCGACCCGATCGCGCACACCGACATCGATCAGAGCCGCGTCAGCCGGCTGCCGCTCGAGTCCGCATCGGGCCTCAATCAGGTGATCACGCTGGCGTCGCCCGGCGTCGTCGCCGACGCGAACGGCTTCTTCCATCCCATCGGCGATCACGCGCAGACGCAGTTCTCCATCGACAACCAGCCGGTGACGGATCAGCAGAGCCGCATCTACTCGAATCAGATTTCACAGGACGCCGTGCAGTCGATGGAGGTCATCACCGGCGTGCCGCCGGCGGAGTTCGGCGACAAGGACAGCCTCGTCGTGCGAATCGTGACCAAGTCGGGCCTGGACCAGCGCCGTCCGACGGGCTCCTTCAACGCCGGGTATGGCTCGTTCAACAGCCCGTCCACCGATCTGAACTTCGGCGCCGGCAGTCATCGCATAGGAGACTTCGTCTCCGTCAACGCCATGCGATCGGACCGCTACCTCGATAGCCCGGAGTTCGAGACGCTGCACGGCGACGGGCGCAGCCAGAGCCTGTTCAATCGCCTCGACATCCACCCGACGGAGCTGGACGCCATCCACCTGAACGTGCAGCTCGCCGGCTCGTCGTTCGACGTCCCCAACACGTACGACCAGCAGGCACTGGGCCAGGCGCAGCACCAACGGATTGGCACCTGGAACGTGGCGCCCGGCTACTCGAGGATTCTCGGCTCGCGGGCCGTGCTGACAGTGAACGCGTTCACCCGTCAGGATCACGTCGAGTACGCGCCGAGCGCCGACCCGTTTGCCGATGCGCCCGGCACCGTATCGCAGAACCGGCGCCTGACCAACGGCGGCCTCAAGGCCGACCTCTCGTACGCGCGAGGCGCGCACAACGTGAAGGTCGGTGGGTCCGTCAGCGCGACACGACTCGCGGAACGTTTCTCGCTTGGGTTGACGGACCCGGCCGCCAACTCTCCGTGCGTCGATGCCGACGCGGCCGCGGTCGCAGATGCGTCGCTCGTGTCCACCAGCCAGTGTGCCGGCGCCGGGTTCGACGAGAACCCGGACTTCGCGGCCGGCCTCGTGCCGTTCGACCTGTCGCGTGGCGGCGTGCCGTTCCAGTTCGACGGTCGCGCGACCATCAAGCAGCAGGCGGCCTACGTCCAGGACGACCTGAAGGCGGGCGATTTGTCGATCAAGCTTGGGCTGCGCCTGGATCACTACGACGGCCTCAGCTCGAAGACGCTCGTCGAGCCGCGCGCCGGCGTCGCGTATGCGGTCCCTGGCAGCGGCACGATTCTGCGTGCCTCATACGGCCGGACGCTCGAGACGCCGTACAACGAAAACCTCGTGCTCGCCAGCAGTGCCGATGCCGCGGTGTTCGGGACCGGCGGCGAGCCTCTTCCGGCGGGCATCCGCGACCAGGTGGATGTCGGCGTCCAGCAGGCCATCGGGCGCCTGCTGGTGGCTGACGTCGGCTACGTCTACAAGCACACGACCAACGGGTATGACTTCGGCGCGCTGTTCGACTCGCCGATCTTCTTCCCGGTGTCGTGGGACCACTCGAAAATCGACGGCATCGTCGGACGCGTGACGCTCGTCGAGCACCGGGGATTCAGCGCGTTCACTGTGTTCGGCCACACCAACGCGATCTTCTCGCCTCCCGGCACCGGCGGCATCCTGCTCGAACAGCCGGAGGGGCCATTCCGCATCGACCACGACCAGAAGTTCCAGCAGACGACCAACGTCCAGTATGTCTTCGAGAAATCGGCGGGAGCCTGGGTCGCGCTGTCGTGGCGCTTCGACTCGGGGCTCGTCGCCGGGTCGGTTCCTGACTACGCGACGGCGCTGACGCTGACGGCGGACCAGCAGGCCGCCATCGGCCTGTTCTGCGGGAGCACGTACGCGAGCCTTGGCGCGCCAATCACCGAATGCGACGCCGCCAATCGCGGCGCGACCCGCCTGCAGATCCCGCCCGATGGCACCGAGGACGATCTCAACAACCCACCACGGATCGCGCCGCGCAACCTGTTCGACCTCGGCATCGGGGTCGACAACCTGTTGCATTCCAGCAGGGCGAGGCTGAAGGTGCGTCTCAGCGTAGTGAACCTGACGAATCGCGATGCGCTCTACAACTTCCTGTCGACGTTCAGCGGCACGCACTTCGTGACGCCGCGGTCCGTGCAGGTCCAGGCGGGAGTGTCGTTCTGAGACAGGCCGACCTAAAGTTTCAGGAATCGTTCTCTCAGCGAGCGCGACTGAATGCGGCTGACCTGCAGTTGCTGGCCGGTGGTGAGCGTGACGACGTGGACGCCGCCGGGCATGGGATGGACGCTGGCGATGAGATCCGCGGCGACCAGCGTGGCCCGGCTCAACCTCACGAATCGCGCCGGGTCGAGGCGGGCTTCCAGGTCCTTCAGTCGATAGCTGATCGTGTGGCGTTCGCCCTTGACGGTGGTCAGGTGTACGAGCTCGCCTTGCGCGGTCAGCGTCGCGAGCTGCCGGACTGACACCAATGCGAAGTCGTCCTTCCGCCTGACGGGAATGCGCTCGAGAAATCCTCGATGGAGGGCAGGCTCGAGCGCCTTGGCGGTCCGCTGCAGCCGGCTCGCGGCGGCGTGCCGCTGATCGACGCGGTCCAGCCGCTCCTGCAGCCGCGTCATCGCCTCCGCCAAACGTTCGGGGGAGACAGGCTTCAGCAGATAGTCCACCGCGTTGACGTCGAACGCCTTCACGGCGTGCTCCTCGTACGCCGTGACGAACACCACGAGCGGCAGGTGCCGCCGGTCCACCATCCGCACCACTCCCAGCCCGTCGAGCTCCGGCATCTGGAGATCGAGGAAGGCCACGTCGGGACGTTCGCGTTCGATCAGCTGGACGGCCTCGACGCCTGTCGCCGCTTCGCCGACGACCTCCACGTCCTCGCGCTTCCGGAGCGCGCTGAGCAGAAATGCCCGGGCCGGGCGCTCGTCGTCTGCAATCACCGCGCGCACCCGATCGACGATCACGCCGGCACCCGGCCAGACGACGAGCCGACTGGAATCTCCAGCGGCAGGCGAATCCTGGCGATCGCGCCGTGTGCGAGTCGTTCGAGGTGAAACGAGGCATGCGCTCCGTAGGCCAGCGCGAGGCGGCGCTCGAGGTTGGCGAGACCGACACCGCTCGATTCCACGTCCGGGGCCGCCGGATCCGCGTGGCCGTCGGCGTCGTTGCGAACCGACAACTCGAGCGACTCGCCGTCTGGCGTCGCCGTCCTGGTCGCCGCGATTGTGATGCGACCGCCAGCCGCGTACGGGGCAATCCCGTGCTTGACGGCGTTCTCGACCAGCGGCTGTAACACGAGCGGAGGCACCAGCGCGTCCTGCAGACCGTCGTCGACCGCATACCTGACGTCGAGCCGCTCTTCGAAGCGCGCCTGCTCGATCTCGAGGTAGGCACGGACGAGCCGCAGCTCCTGATCGAGGGGCGCGACCTTCTCGTCGAAACGCAGGACGCGCCTCAGTACCTCGGTCAGGCGCAGCAGCGTGCGGACGGCTTCCGCCGGCGCTTCCTGGACCAGGTATCCGATCGTCGTCAGGGCGTTGAAGAGAAAGTGAGGGTTGACCTGGGCGCGCAACGCCTCGAGCCGAGCCTCCGCCGCGCGCCGGCTCATTTCTTCTTCGCGGAGCCTGCGGTCGACCCGCTCCTGCTCGAGTCGAATGCCGTCCAGCCGGCGCGCCAGGAGATGGCCCGCGTGCTCGAGGAGGGCGACCTCGTCCGAGAGGAGCCGCCGCCCGCCCGCCACCTCGCCGACGGCGATCTCGAACCCGGGCGCCTCTCGCGTCGGTATGGCGAGCACGGCGCTCAGGCGCTGAGGGTCGACTGATGTCAGTGTGGCGTCAGGCGGGAGGACGGCGTCTGGAACCGCGCTCCAGCGCACCTGCGCGGCGCTCAGCGCAGGCCCGAGGATGCGGCACGTCCGATCGAGCACCTCCTGTTCGTCCTCGATGTCGCCGACTGCCTGCGCCAGCACCGTCAGCGTGCTGGGGTAGTCGATGCCGCGGCGCAGAAAGCGATCGACCAGGCGCGACGTGGCGCGCTCGACGAGAGGAAAGGTGAGGACCGTGGCGATCCACATGCCCAGCAGCACAGGCACGGCGTCGGGCCGTGCGCCGGGCCCGACCACCCACGGGCCGAACAGCGACCACACGCCAATCACGATGGCCACGAGCACGCCGGCGGCAAGCGCCCGTTTGAGGAACAGGTCGGCCAGCGCGAACGGATAGTCCTGGTACAGCACGGCAAAGGCGAGCAGGAGCGAGCCGTGATGGCCAGCCAGCTCGATGAACCAGCGGTCCTGCAGGTGGTGCTCGGACATGTGCAGCGCCGACACCGCGAACACCGCGAGCGCCACCGCCCACAACATGCGCCTTGCGCCGGCCTGCCCACGCGTGACGACGGCCAGCGGCACCATCAACGCGACGAAGCCGACCATCAGCAGCCGCAGGGCACCCACGCTCGGCACTGGCGCGCCCTGCATCGCAGACCAGGCGTGTGCCGCTGCCGCCGCCAGCGACAGACAGTAGCCGGTGGCCATGAGCAGCCGTCGGCCGGTCACCGACACTGCATTCGAGCCGCCGGCGACGACAGCATGGACGGCGATCGCGGGCAGCAGTCCGAGGGCCGAGAAACTGATCACCCGCAGCCATGCCGGCGCCGACATGCCGAAATCTCGGAAGCCGTAGATGCAGAGGGCGCCGACGTTCCAGAGCAGTCCCGCCACCGCAGTGCCGAGCAGGAGCCGGTCGACGCCCGCTCGCGGGCTGGAAGGCAGTGCGCTCGTCGCGGTCGGGCGTACTCGCGCCACCATCACGAGCAGCATCCCGTAGAGGATGACGCCCGCAGAGAACCCAAGCGCGTGAATTGCCGCGGCAGCTTCCGGCACAATCATCGACCGGGATGGTAAGGAGGCCCCCGGTCCGATCCTAATGGAAAGACGGCGGGTGGACGGTCCCGGCCGGTGGGTGGCGGCGATGCGCCGGCCAGTGGGGCGCTCTCGCAGGCCGGCCTACGGCCGCGGCGGGCCTGTGACTTCGATCTCGAACAGCTTCGGCCACAGCTTACCCGTGACAAACAGCCGGTTCGTCGCGTCGTCGTAGGCGACGCCGTTCAGGACCGCTTCGGGATCCAGCCGGTAGCCGGTGCCCATCAGGCCGTGAAGGTCGATCCAGCCGGTGACCCGTCCGGACGCGGGAGCGATGATCGCGATCCTGTCGGTGTGCCAGACGTTGGCGTAGATCTGGCCGCGCACGTATTCCAGCTCGTTGAGCGCCCTGACGGGATTGCCGCCGTCGGTGACGGTGATCCTGCGTGTCTCGGTCAGGTTCTCCGGGTTCAGGAAGCGAAGGGTCGCGGTGCCGTCGCTGGCGATGAGCGAGGTGTCGTCGTGCGTGAGGCCCCAGCCGTCGGGTGGGAAGGCGAACGTCTGCTGGAGGCGGAACGTCGCCAGGTCGTAGACAAACGCCAGGTGCGACTGCCACGTCAGCTGAATGAGATGCGGCCCCCAGTCTGTCAGCCCTTCACCGAAGTACTGCTGGTCGAGCGGACGGCGCTGCAGCACTTCGCCGGTGTCCAGGCGAATTTTCCGCAGGCTCGACCGGCCGTGCTGTCCGGTGCTTTCGTAGAGAAACCCGTCGCGAACGATCAGGCCCTGCGTGAAGGCGTTCGCGTCGTGCGGATAGACGTGTACCACGCGATAGCCGTGAACTGGCGCCATCGTCTCGCGATGGGCCGTACCAGCAGCCGACATCCACCCCGCCAGCATCATTGCGGACACCCCCGCAGCACGTGAGATCGCCAGGCTGCCTCCTATGGTGCGACAGCGCAGCACGCTACCGCATTGAAGAAATGACGGTCCTAGTACGCCGTGAGCCGGACCAGGGCTTTGTCCATGACGGCTTCAACCTCGGCAGGCGTCACCGGGTCGGCGAAGTTGTTGGCCAGCATCGAGAACACCAGCCACTCCCCGTGTGTTGTCTGGACGTAGCCGGACAGCGTGCGAACCGACGTCAACGAGCCGGTCTTTGCGTGCACGCGCCCTTCGGCCGGCGTCCCGTTCAGCCGGTGGCCAAGCGTGCCGTCGGCGCCCCCTGTCGGCAGCGCCGTCAGCCAGTCGTCCTTCAGGCGCGGATCCTTGAACACCGCGGTCAGCAACTGGACGAACGCGGTGGGTGTCACCAGGTTGTATCGCGACAGGCCCGATCCGTCCGACAGGCTGTACGCGCTGCGCGCGATGCCCCAGCCGTCGAGCACTTCACGAATTGCAGTCTCTCCGCTTTCCGCCGTGCCGCGCTCTGACGCCGATGTGCCGAGCTCGCGAAGCAGAGTCTCGGCGTAGAGGTTCTGACTGACCTTCAGGAGGCGGGTGGCGATTGCCTTGAGCGGTGGCGATTGCCAGACCAGCAACGGAGGCACGGCACCAGGGAGCGGTCCGGCCGGCGACACCCTGCCGTCAACAGCCTCGCCGGCCACGCTGATTCCACGCGCCAGGAGCGCGCGTCGCAGCGCGCCCGCGAAATATCGGGCGGGGTTGGCGACCGCCAGGTAGCGGGTGAGGGGTTGCGCGTCCAGGGCGATCGTGCCGGACAGATGGACCACATCCGCACCAGGCATCCGCTCCACGTCGACGCTCGACGGCGTTCCGGCAGCCGTCGTCACGACGCGATTCTCGATCGCCAATCCGGAGGCGTCGTCCTGCAGCGATGCGACAGCTGCGACGCCCACATTGACGCCCGCGACGACGCGAACCGCGGCGATGTTCTCGTTGTAGACCAGTCCGGAGATCGGCGCCGAGTAGCTGAATGCCAGGTCGTCCCACGCCCAGCCTTCGCCGAGCGGCTCGTCGGCGAACCAGCGGTCGTCCGCGACCACGCGTCCCTCGATTCGCCGCAACCCCGCCGCGTAGAGCGCGTCGGCAATCGCCGCCGGCGTTGACGCGGAGGTCTGCCGGTTGCCAATCGTGGGATCACCGGTGCCGCTCACGACGAGGTCACCGCCCACAGTGCCGTCGGCACGCATTGCGGTCGTCGCGCGGACGGTCGTCGGGAACGTCCGATCCCAGCCGAGGCGCGCGGCCGCAGCGGCCGTGGTGAGCAGCTTCATGTTCGACGCCGGAACCAGGAGCCGGTCGGGGTTCAGCGCAAACAGGGGAGGCCCGGGATGGTCGAGCGACTCGACGCGGACGCCCCAGAGCGCGGCGCCGCCGGGCGGCGCAGCGAAGATCTGATCGAGATCGTGCCGAAGCGTCGACGCACGATCTGGCGGCGTCGGTGCGGTGACTGGAGCGGTTTTCGGGACGCAGGCGCCGAGCAGGAGCAGCGCGGCCAGTGGCAGCAGCGCGCGGCGAGCGAAGGGGCGGCGGGCCTGGCGACCCGCCGCCTGGCCTTCACTTGAGCGCATCGAGATCTTTTATCACTCCGTCGAGCTCGCCCGCATCGAGCTTCATCGCGCCGGGCTCGTCAGGGCGCCCGGAAAACGCGTCCGGCGCTGCACGGCCGAACCGCGCCGTCTCGGTCTTCTTGCCGTCCTCGAAGCTCGCCTTGACGGTGAGGACCGGCTGTTCCAGTCCGGTCTTGGCCTTCGGATCGGCGAAGCTCGCGGCTCGCAGCCCGGACAGCCTGGTCAGGAACGCCTCGACCTTCGCGCCGTCCAGCGCCTTCTTCGTCGCCGCGTTCTGCCAGAGATCCGCGCCGTCCTTGCCCTTGCCGGCCAGGCGTTCGATCGCGATCGTATCGGCGCCGCGTGTCAGGTCGATCCGCGCCAGGTTGTAGGGCCTGAAGTCGAAGACGTCCTTCCGGCGCAAATCGGTGGCGGACTTCTGCAGGTCCGTCAGCAGGTCCGGCGCGACGGTGACCACCATGTCGCTCGTCACGTCGCGCGCGTAGAGATCGCCCTTGTCGGTCTTGCCGCCGATCGCCAGGCCCGCGCGGGCGCTGCCCAGACCCACTGTCGCCAGTGTCGCCGGCTTGTCGAGGCCGTAAGGCTTGAGGTCCGCCGCGTGCTCGCTGACGATCGACTTCATCTGGACCGACTGCAGGCGCGTCACCAGGCCCTCGATCGTCGCGAAGTCGCCCCGCGCGTCCACGGGCGCGGCCAACCGCCAGTCGCCGGCACTCTTCACGAGCGTCACCGTCGAGTCGCCGGAAGCGACCTCCACGCGGTCGGCCTTGTCGCGGTCGAAGGCGAGGATCCGCTTGTCGCGCAGATCGAACGGCTGCTTGGTGAAGGTCTGCTCGAGATATCCGGGGATCAGGAAGACCTTCTTCTCGCCAGCCAGCTTCGCATACAGATCGTTGCCCGTTGCTGTCTTGGTTCCGATCTGCAGCGTGTGCTCGGCCTTGTCCTTCTTGGTCTTGAAGGCGATCTCGACAACCGGCTCCTTCAGGCCGTAGTCGCCCAGACTGCCGGGGTTCTCGTCGACGACGTGGTCGATGGTCAGCGAGGCCAGGCTCCCCGCGACAGAGCTGACCTCGGACTCGTCGGCCTTAGCCGCGCTCGGCGCCGTCATCTTCCAGCCGTCAGCGCCCTTCTGCAGCGTGGCCACGCCACCAGCGACAGTCGAGATCCGCAGCGAGTCGATCGCGTCCGCGTCCACGCCGGTAAACAACTTCGGCTTCTGGTCGTCCTGCTCGACCGGTTTCTTCGCGTCGACGAAGTACAGGTAGCCGACGATGCCCGCGAACACGACGAACAGGACGATCAGCGAACGAAAGCTCCTCACTTGCGCCTCCGCGCCCACGCGTAGACGCCGGTGCCGAAAATCGCCGCCGGCAACAGCAGCAGGGCGAACAGCATGATGCCCTTCTGCTGGTAGGCAGTCAGCGTGATGCGCCTGTCGTCGGCGTCCTTCGGGCGGATCGAAATCATGTTCTCCTGCTGGGCCAGCCAGTTCACCACGTTCATGAACATGTCGCGATTGCCCTGGATCCCGAGCGCGTAGTTCGCGGCGAAGTCCGAGTCGCCGATGACGGCGACGCGCGCCTCCTTCTTCGGCGCCTCCGGCGCGTCTTTCGCCGGCGTTGCCTCAGGCTTCGGCTGAATCGGCTCCGAGGCTGCCGCGGCCAGCGGGACGGGGCCCTGCAGGTCCTTGTCCTTGTCGTTCTGGACCTTGCCGGTCTTCAGCATCGTGTCGAGGTCGGTCTCGCCCCAGCTCTCCTTCGAGCTTTCGATGAAGTTCTGCGCGTTCCTGCCGTTGGCGCCTCCGCTCACCGCCGACACGGAGCGGGCGTAGGGATAGGCGGTCAGGAGCTTGAAGTTGTCCGTGATGGGATGCGACGGATAGCGCGCCGCCACCGGCACCGACTCGTCGGTGCCGATCAACTGCCCGACGCCGCTCACGTCGACGACGATGTTGTTGCCGACGTCGATGCCCCACTCCTTCGCCAGAGCGATGAGGTTGGTCAGCGGCGTGGCCCCCGCCTTGTCGATCGGGTCCAGCATCAACAGCACTTTGCCGCCGCCCGCGAGGTACTTGCGCAACGCCTCCACTTCGGGCGGAAACAGGTCTGTCGTCGGCCCCGCGACCACGACCAGGGTGGCATCGGCCGGGACCGTCTGCTGCTGCAGCAGCACCAGCGTGTCCACCTTGAAGTTCTCCGAGCCGAGCGCCGAGGCGATGGTGCTGTACCCGTTGCGATCGCTCCCGGCCGTGTCTTTCTCGCCGTGCCCGGTCACGAAGTACACCTTGCGCTGCTCGCCGGTGATTACCTTGATCAGGCCGTTGGTCAGCTGCGCCTCGTCGCTCGAGTTCACGCGCTCGGTGCGGCCCTTGTAGTCCATCACCACCGTGCCGTAGGCCTGGACCTTGGCCTGATTGGCCTGTACCGGGTGGCGGTCCACGTCGATGTACTCCACCGACACTTTCTTCGACGCGTAGGCGTACTGGTCCAGCTTGTCGTGGAACCTGTCGAACTCCGTCGGCTTGTCGAAGACGCGCAGCGTGATCGGCGCGTCCAGCTTCTCCAGGATCTGACGCGTCTGCGGCGACAGCGTGAACTGCTGGTTCGCCGTGAAGTCCCAGCGATGGTTCCGCCGCGACGCGAGGTAGTTGATCGCGACCAGGACGCCGAAGACCAGGATCACGCTGCTGATCGCGATGGTGCTCAGGCGCGTCTGGCGCTGGCTCATTGACGCCGCCGCCTCTTTCCATTGCCCGAGCAGGTAGACGACGACGCAGACCAGGCCTGCCAGCGCGGCGTACTGCCCGTACTGCGCCCATTCCGGTTTGAACAGCCGCACCAGGAGCGCGCCGAATACCAGCGCCGTCCCGAGCCAGCCCACGATTGCCAGGATTCGCTTCAGCATGACCGCCTTATCCGCGCCACCGTTCGGCGTCCACCGACCGCATGGTCAGGAACAGGCCGAAGGCGATGAAACTCAGGTAATAGACCAGGTGCTTCGTGTCGATCACGCCCTTGATGAAGTCTTCGAGGTGATCGGTCATCGACAGGTACTTCAGCACCGACTCGCCAGTGGGCCCGAGGCTCTGCCCGATCCAGTCGATGACCCAGAGCAGCAGGAACACGCCGAAGGTGGCGGCGCCGGCGACGATCTGGTTCTTCGTCAGGCTGGAGATGAACAGGCCCAGCGCCACGAAGCAGCCGCCGAACAGCAGCAGCCCGAGGTAGGCGGTGACCAGCGGCTTCCAGTCGGGGTTGCCGTAGACGAACAGCAGCCCGAAGTGGAGCACTGTGATGCCCACCATCGCGGCGTAGAGCGACATCGCGCCGAGAAACTTGCCGGCGACGATCTCGAAGTCGGTGAGCGGCGACGTGAGCAGCAGCTCGATCGTGCCGGACCGCCGCTCTTCCGCGTACGTCCGCATCGTGATGAGCGGCAGCAGGAACAGGAAGACGACAGTCATGTTCAGCAGCAGCGGGCGGATCATCTGCTGGTTGATGTTCATGCTCTGCGGGCCCATCTGGCTCATCTGCATGCCCGCGCGCACGAAATAGTCCAGGATGCCGACGTAAAACCAGCCAAACAGCAGCGCAAAGAAGCCGATGACGATGTAGGCGATCGGCGACGCGAAGTACGACCGCAGCTCCTTGTGAGCGATAGCCATGACGTTACGCACTTGCCACCTCCTCGGCCGCCTGGACCGCGGTGTCTTCGGTGGTCAGTGTGAGGAACACCTGCTCGAGGCTCATGCGCGCCGGCCGCAACTCCTGCAGCCCCCAGCCGCCGCCGACCACCGCCCGCGCCAGCTCGCTGCGCAGGTCGTGGCCCGGCGTGCCTTCGACCTCGAACGTGGAGCCCGTCGCATCGGCGGGCGAGACCCGCGTGACGCCCTTGACCGCAGACAGCGCCGCGCGCGAGGGCTCGGCATGCTGCGGGTCGACGCGGATGAACATCACTTCCGATCCGCGCAGCCGCCGCGTGAGGTTGTCGGGCGTATCCACCGCGACGACCTTCCCCTTGTTGATGATGACGACGCGCTGACAGGTCTGCTCGACCTCGGGCAGGATGTGCGTGCTCAGCACGATCGTGTGATCGCCGGCCAGCTCCTTGATCAGTTTTCGCGTCTCGATGATCTGCTTCGGGTCGAGACCGGCGGTTGGCTCGTCGAGGATGAGCACCTCGGGGTTGTGGATCAGCGCCTGTGCCAGACCGACGCGCTGACGGTACCCCTTGGAGAGCTTGCCGCATTCGCGGTTCGCCATGTCGCTGACCCACGTGCGAGTCATCACGGCCTCGACGCGCGAGCGGCGCTCCCGCGGCGGGACGCCCTTGATCTTCGCGACGAAGGTCAGGTACTCGCGCACGGTCATGTCCGTGTAGAGCGGCGGGGTCTCCGGCAGGTAGCCGGTCCGGCGCTTGGCGTCGATGGCCTGATCGAAGACGTCGTAGCCGGCGACGACGGCCTTGCCGCTCGTCGCCGGCATGTAGCCGGTGAGCACCCGCATGGTCGTTGTCTTGCCTGCGCCATTCGGCCCGAGGAAGCCCAGGATTTCTCCCTTGTTCACCCGGAAGCTCACGTCGTCGACGGCTGTCACGCTGCCGTACCGTTTTGTAAGGTGTTCGACCTCGATCACTGTGCTTCTCCGTCGTGGTCCTTATGATTGCGCCGTCAACAGGCACTCTGCCCGCCGGCACGGTTCGTGTAAGCTACGTCCGGGCGCGACGTATTCACGCCAACACCCGATCCTAGACGAACGCTTTCAGGGTCTACAAGGGCCCGGGGCCAGCGGGGCGCCGGAGTGGCGCCGGCCGGGACGCGTGGTCGGCGCAACCAGAACTCCGGATGCAAAAGCGCAACCGCACTCGCCGCTGGCTTGCCCGGCTGTTGTTTCTGACGCTTACCCTGCTGGTGCTGGCCGTAGCGGCCGCCGCAGTGGCGGTCTGGCGCACGGTGCCGTCGCTCGACGGGCAGCTGCGCCTGGCCGGCCTCGGCGCACCTGTTGAAATCCTCTTCGATCGCCACGCGATTCCGCATATCTACGCGCGCGACGCCGATGACGCCTGGATGGCGGTGGGGTACCTGCACGCCCGCGAGCGGTTGTGGCAGATGGAGATCTATCGCCGTGCCGCGGGCGCCCGTCTGTCGGAGGTCTTTGGCCCCGCGACGCTTCGAGTGGACAAGCGGTTTGCCGGTCTGGGGTTGCGCCGAGCTGCCGCAGCGGAGTGGCAGACTGCCACACCGGAGGTTCGAACCGCGCTCGAGCACTACGCCAAAGGCGTCAATGCGGCGGTTGCGGCCATGGGGCGGTGGCGACGTCCGCCGGAGTTCCTGCTCCTCGGCCTGGAGCCGGAGCCGTGGACGCCCGTGGACTCGCTCGCGGTGGCACGGCTTCTTGCGTGGCGCTTGGCGGAGAATCGCCGTGGCGAGCTTGTACGCGGCCGGCTGACGGCGGCGTTTGGCGCCGACGAGGCCGCTCGGCTCATGGGGCCGTTGCCGTCCAATGCTCCTGCGATTCTCGACGCCGGGCGCGCGCCCGGAACCGTCGTGCCGCGCGCGTCACTCGACCTGCCTCTTGGGGGCGCGCTCGCGCGTGCCGAGATGCCGGACCTGCCGCCGGGGCTCGAATGGCTCGACATGCTCTCGCGTCCCGGTGGCAGCAACAGCTGGGTCGTAGCGGGCTGGCGGACGAAGAACGGCCGGCCGCTGCTGGCCAACGACCCGCACCTGCAGGTCGAGATGCCGTCGATCTGGTACGAGGTGCACGTCGTCGCCGCCGGGCTCGACGTGGCGGGCGTCACGCTGCCGAGCGCGCCGTTTGTGATCATCGGCCACAACAACCGCGTCGCGTGGGGCCTGACCAACGCCGGCGCCGACGTCGTCGATTTCTACGTCGAGGACGTGAACATGACGGATCGGACCTACCTCTATCGGGACCAGTGGCGCCCGCTGAAGGTGACGAAGGTGCCGATCGTCGTGCGCGGCTGGGCGCAGCCCGTGCCCTTTGAGGTCTTCTCCACGGAGCATGGGCCGCTGGTCGCGACGGAAACCGAGTGGGAAGATCCGCCGGAACTGAGCGGCCGCGAAGGCCGTCTCGTGCCGCATCCGCTGGCCCTCCGATGGGAGGCCGTCAGCCAGGGCGAGACCGCAGGCGCATTCCTGGCCATCGACCGCGCCACTGCGTGGCCGGACTTTCTCGACAGCGTGCGCCGCCTCGGCGCGCCCGCACAGAACATGGTCTATGCCGACGTCGACGGCCATATCGGCTATGCGATGTCCGGCCGCCTTCCCGTGCGCCGCCAGGGCGACGGCGGCACGCCGATGCCTGGCTGGACTGACGAATTCGAGTGGGCCGGCTCGGTGCCGCCAGAGAGGATGCCTTCGCTGCTCGACCCGCCGTCGGGCGAGATCGTGACGGCCAACGCCGAAATCGATCGTCACTGGCCCACCACCATGACGCGCGACTGGACCGCCCCGTTCAGGACCATGCGCATCGTCGAACTGCTCGGCACGAGGACGGGCCTGACACAGGCCGACATGGCCGCAATGCAGATGGATGTCGGCGCGGTGGCGGCTGGGCGCATCATCGCAGCCGTGGAGACTGCCAGGAAATCGCCCGCTTACGCGAAGGCGGAGCCTGACGCCCGCCACGGCGTCGATCTGCTGGCCGACTGGGATCGGCAGGTGAACGGCCGGCCGGTGGTGGCGTTGTACGAGGAGTTCGTCCGCGCGCTCTGGCGGCGATGCTTCTCGGACGAGATGGAGCCGGAACTGTTCGCGCAGTTTGCCGAATACGGCCTGGCCGAACGCTACGCCGGCATCTACCCGATCATCGACGATCCCACATCACACTGGTGGGACGACATCGCGACGGTGGACCGCGTCGAGACGCGCGACGACATCATGGTGCTCGCGGCCGCCGACGCCGTGATCGCGCTGCGCCACGCGCGTGGCGACGAGTCGCACTGGGCGTGGGACCAGATGCATACGCTGACGTTCAGGCACACCCTCGGCGCCGGGGGATGGCTGCTGAACCTCGCCTTCAGCCGCGGGCCGTTCCCTCTGATCGGCGACGCCTGGACTGTGCGCAAGGCCTCGGTGGATGTGAGGGCGCCGTACGGTGTCGTCGACATCTCGTCCTACCGCGAAGTGCTCGACGTCGGCAGCTGGGATCAGTCGCTCGCGATCAACACCACCGGCCAGTCGGGCAACGTGATGAGCAACTACTACTTCGACCAGAACGCCCTCTGGCGGACGGGCCACTATCGCGTGGCGCCGTTCTCGCGCTCGGCAGTGGAGCACGCCCAGTCCGGCCGACTCGTCCTCTCGCCCTGATTCGCCGGCCGCGATGCTGCTAAGATCGTGGTTTTGGAGGGTCTGCCACGATGTCCGCAGAGGTTGGCGCGAAAGCTCCCGATTTCACATTACCGAATCAGGACAAGCACCCGGTGACGCTCAGCGCGTCGTCAGGGAAGACTGTCGTCCTCGCGTTTTTTCCGGCCGCGTTCACGTCGGTGTGCCAGAAGGAACTCTGCCACTTCCGTGACCAGCTCGGCGAGCTGAACACCGCCAACGCGACGGTCTACGGCATCAGCGTCGATACCCCGTTCGCGCTGAAGGAATTCGCCAAGCAGAACTCGCTCAACTTCGACCTGCTCAGCGATTTCAACAAGGACGCCATCGAGAAGTACGGCGTGGTCAATGCCGACATGGGCGGCCTGAAGGGCATCTCGAAACGCGCGGTGTTCGTGATCGATCGCGGCGGTGTCATCCGCTATCGAGAAGTCACGCCGACGCCCGGCGACGAGCCGAACTACGAGAAGGTGCACGAAGCCGTCAGCGCGGCCTCGTAAATCGACGGCCGACGCCGTTGCCTCAGGACCGCGGCGTGTCGCCGCGGTCGTCCACCATCTCCGGCGGCAGCTCCCGTTGTTTGGACAGAAACACGCGGGCGACCCGCAGCCCGTCGAGCGCCTCGACGCGCATCGTCCGGCGTTCGACGTCGAAGTGCTCGCCGAATCTCGCGCGCCGGCCCAGGCGGCCCAGCACGTAGCCGCCGACGGTGTTGTAGGCCTCTTCGTCGATGTGCAGCCCGAACTGGGCGTTGATGTCGGCGACAAGCGCCAGTCCGTCGATGAGCGCGGAGCCGTCGGCGAGCACGCTGATCCTGGTGTCGCCGTCGCCCGGGCCGACCTCGCCCACGATCCGTTCCATCAGGCCGGCAAACGTCACCAGGCCTGCCGTGCCGCCGAACTCGTCGATGACGATGGCCACCGGCGTGTGGTGGCTTCGCATCTCGGTCAGCAGGTCGCTGGCCGGCATCGTCTCCGGGACGGTGAACGCCTCGCGCACGAGGCTCTGGAGATCGAGCGGCGCACCGGACGCCATCTGCGCGAACAGATCGGTTACGTGCAGCAACCCGACGATGTCGTCGAGGTTCTGGCGGTAGACCGGCAGGCGCGAATGCCCTCCGCGCGCGATCACCTCCGCCACCGCCGCCGCGGTCGCGTCCACCTGCAGCGCGATCATCTCGGTGCGCGGCACCATGATCTGCCCCGCGCTCAGATCTGCAAACCCGAAGACGCGGTGGAGCATCTGCTCCTCCTTTTCTTCGAGCACGCCGGCTTCCTGGCTGGCCGTCACCAGCATCTTCAACTCGGCTTCCGAGTGCACCAGAGAGTGACCGCTTGGCGGCTTGAGTCCAGCGGCGCGCACGACGAGGCTGCCGAGCCCGTTGAGCGTGTTGATGAACGGCCAGAACACGCGCATGAAGATCTCGGTGGGGCGCGCGACGAGGAGCGCAATCGGCTCTGAGAACTGCAACGCGACGGTCTTTGGCGCCAGCTCGCCGAGCACGATGTGCAGCGCCGTGATGATGGCAAACGAAATGGCGACGGCGATCGAGTGCGCGGTCACTGCCGAGACGTAGCTGGACATCGACGCCGGGACGTACACCCCGAGAAAGCGGAAGGGCGGCTCGATCGTGCCCGCCAGCGCCGGCTCACCGACCCAGCCCAGGCCCAGGCTCGCCATCGTGATGCCAAGCTGCGTCGACGCGATGTAGCTGTCAGGATCGGTCAGCGCCCGGCGGACGGTTCTGGCGCCGCGATGGCCCTCGGCGATCAGCTGGTCGATGCGCGTCTTGCGCACCGTGACCAGCGCGAATTCGGCGGCGACGAAGAACCCGTTGGCGAACACCAGGCCAAGAATGGCCAGTACGCCGAGGGCAAAATGGTAGGTATCGGGCATCGCGCGCTCCTCGCGCGACTCTAGTCGGAGGCCCGGTCAGCGGGCAAGCGGCAGGGGGCCGAAGGGCCTCAGGCGCGCCGATTGTTGAAGAAATGCGAGTCTACGAACTCGTCGATCGCCGTCTGGTCGGACGAGTCGACCTTTTCGAACTGCAGGCCCATCCCGACGCGCCGGTCGCTCCAGGAGACCCGTGCCTCGACGTCCACCTCGCGCCGCACGGCCGGAAGCCTGAAGCGGACCCGGGCCGACGTGCCAGGCTCGAGGGGGCTCGTGGTGCGGATCGCGATGCCTCCGCGACTGAGGTTCAGCGTCAGCGCCGTCGCGATGGTGTTGCCGAACCGGTAGGCCACCGGGATTCCGAGCGTCACGCGCGGGCTGCTGCGCCGGTTGAAGCTGTCCGGGAACAGGTGCGGGGCCAGCGACGGCAGGATGTGCTGCACCGCGCTGTACTCGTTGATGTAGCCGACGATGCCGAGCGTGGCCAGCTCGCGGACCTCTTCGGCGCTGGCGATGGTGCCGCTGAAGACCAGGATCGCGAGGCGGCCGCCGTCGATCTTGCGGATCGCGCGCACCAGGTCCACGCCCGGCGCGTTGGCCATGCGCAGGTCGAGGGCGATGAGATCGATCCGGTCGAGGTCGGCGCGGACGCGGGCGAGCAGTTCCACGGCGCTGCGGACGACGATGGGACGATGTCCCGCGTCTTCGAGCGCGGCCTTGAACCGATCGCGCACGAACGCGGTGTCGTCGGCAATCACGACCGTCTTGGCCGTCACGGACACCCCCGTCATCTCCAAAAATATCGGAGTTCCGCAGCCGATTCGTTAGGGCCGGCGATTGCGCGGCCGTCCGGACTCTCGTTATAATCCGGATTTACGGCCGCCGAAGGGTGGCTTACCATTGCATTCCCAGCCATTTAGCCGCCGAGGACGCGCCCATGGCCACTTGCCCTGAATGTGATTCCGACATCGACGTAGACGAGTACGATGTCGATAAAGGAGACCTCATCAGTTGTCCCGAGTGCGGGACCAATCTCGAGGTCGTCGGCGTTGCACCGCTCGAGTTTGACGCGGCCGGCGACGAAGACGACGACGAGGAAGAGGACGACGACGAGGAACTGGAAGGCGACGACCTCGAAGACGACGACGACGACGAGGAAGAAGAAGAGGAAGAGACTGGAGACGGTTGGGAAGAATGACGATGCCCGCGGCGACGACGACTGCCGGCCTGGCGCCGGTGCTCGACGAGGTGTCCCTCGCCGCGAAGCGCGCACGCCTGACCACGCTCCTCTCCGGACTCGATTCCCTCCTGATCGCGTACAGCGGCGGCGTCGACAGCGCCTTTCTCGCCTGCATCGCGCGCGAAGTCATGCCGGGCCGCGTCATCTGCGTCACGGCTGACAGCCCGAGTTATCCGCGCCGGCATCGCGAGATGGCCGAGTCGATCGCCAGGGAATTTCAGCTCCCGCACGAGTTTGTCTCGACCGCCGAACTCGAGCGGCCTGAATACCGGGCGAATCCCGCCAATCGCTGCTACCACTGCAAGACGGAGCTGTACGAGCACCTGTCCCGCGTCGCGGCCGACCGCGGCATCGCGACCATCGCCGACGGCAGCAATGCCGATGACAGGGGCGACTACCGGCCGGGACGCCAGGCCGCGCGTGAGTTTCACGTCCGCAGTCCGCTCGACGAGGCCGATCTGACCAAGGCCGAGATCCGTGAGCTTGCGCGCCGCATGGGCATGTCGACCTGGGACGAGCCCGCCTCGGCGTGTCTGTCCTCGCGCATCCCCTACCAGAGCGAAGTGACAGTCGCCAAGCTCTCGATGATCGAGCGCGCCGAGGACGCCGTCAGGCGCCACGGCTTCCGCGTCTGCCGTGTCAGGCATCACGACACGCTGGCACGGCTCGAAATCGGCCGCGACGAGCTCGCGCGTGCCCTCGAGCCTCAGGTGAGTGCGGCGTTGGTCGCTGAGCTGAAGGCGATCGGCTATCAGCACGTGTGTCTCGACCTGCAGGGATATCGGACCGGCAGCTTGAACGACGCGCTCAAACTCCGTCCCATCTGAACACGGTCTCAGCCGGCAGTAAAGCCGGAGACCACTTCGGCCGATAGACTGAGCGTCGAGTCCGGCCCGGCTCGCGAGGCCGGACCTAGCGGCAGGAAATCGACGGAGACGCGCTGCCGCGCGTTGACAAGGTTTTTCCTGACTTGATACTGTCGCGTCTGATTTCACGGAGCTTCCCCAGATGACAACTACGCGTGCCGCCATGGCGGCTGTGCTCGTTACCACCCTCGGCATCGCACTGGCCGGGTGCCACCACCCCGCGCCGCCTGCGACGCCGCAGCCGCCGCCTCCTCCGCCAGCGGTGAGCCCTGCGCCGCCACCACCGCCGCCACCGCCAGCGCCGCCGGCACCCACAGCGCCGTCGACTCCGGATGAGCAGGAGATCTTCAGCCGCAAGTCGCTCGAGGACCTGAATGCGGAGAAGCCGCTGTCAGATGTCTTCTACGAGCTGGATCAGTCGGATCTGAAGGACGAAGGCCGCCAGGCGCTGCAGAAGGACGCGGACTGGATGCGCAAGTGGCCGTCCACGAAGGTCACCATCGAGGGCCACTGCGACAGCCGCGGCACCGCCGAATACAACCTCGCCCTCGGCGAACGCCGCGCGCAGGTCGCCAAGGACTACCTGGTTGGACTGGGTGTCGGCGCCGATCGCGTGCTGACGATCAGCAAGGGCAAGGAGTCGCCGTTCTGCTCCGATGAGAACGAGTCGTGCTGGTCGCAGAATCGCCGCGGCCACTTCGTGATCACCGCCAAGTAGCAGCAGGCGTCAGGGCATCGCACGTCAGATCGAGGGCCGGTTCTCGCGGATGCGGGGGCCGGCCCTCAGCGTTTGGGCAGAGACGCGGCGAGGGCGTCGGCGGCCGCGGCCGGTTCCGGCGCGCGAAGAATGGGCCGCCCCACCACCAGATAGCTCGCTCCCGCTGCAACGGCGTCGGCGGCCGACAGGGTCCGTACCTGGTCGTCGCCAGCCGCCGCCGGTCCGGTCCTGATGCCGGGCGTCACGATCAGGAACTGCCCGCCGCAACGCGCACGGATCGGTCCGATCTCGAGCGGCGACGCGACGACGCCATCGAGGCCGGCGTCCTGCGCCATCGCCGCCAGCGTCTCCACTTGATCGGTCATCGGACGGCTCACGCCGAGCGATCGCAGCGCGGCGTCGTCGAAACTGGTGAGGACAGTGACTGCAATGACCAGCGTGCGATGGCCTCGCCGCTCGGCGGCCGCGTCGGCGGCGGCCCGTGCCGCCTGCATCATCTTCAGCCCGCCGCTGGCGTGAACGTTGGCCATCCAGACGCCCAGGTCGGCGGCCGCTGTGACAGCGCTGGCCACTGTGTTCGGGATGTCGTGAAACTTCAGGTCGAGAAAGACGCGATCGCCCTGATCGACGAGAGCGCGGACCAGGGACGGCCCTTCAGCCGTGAACAGGTGGCTGCCCACCTTGAAGCCGCCGACGTGCCCGCGCAGGCGGTCGCCCAGCCCCAGCGCCTCCACCGCGGTGTCGACGTCGAGCGCCACCAGGATCGGATTCATGCGGTCTCGTGCGCCGGCGCGTTGTGTGCGGCGCCAATCAGGTCGGCAAGGCGTGCGACCTTGTGACGGCCGAGATATTCGGTCAGCCCGGCGAGGATCTTCGTCCAGACGAACGGGTCGACGAAGTTGGCCGTGCCCACCTGCACGGCAGTCGCGCCGGCGAGGATGAACTCGATCGCGTCGCGCGCGTCCATGATGCCGCCCATGCCGATGATGGGAATCGACACCGCCTGCCGGCACTCGTAGACCATGCGCACGGCGATTGGCCTGATGGCGGGACCGCTCAGGCCGCCCATGCCGTTTGACAGGATCGGCCGGCGCGTCTCGACATCGATCGCCATGGCCAGAAACGTGTTCACGAGCGAGATGGCGTCCGCGCCGGCGTCGGCTGCGGCACGGGCAAACGTGGCGGGGCTGGTGACGTTCGGCGTGAGCTTCGGGATGACCGGCAGCTGCGTCACCTTGCGCACGGCACTGACGACGTTGTAGGTGCCGTCGAGGGAGCAGCCGAACTGGATGCCGCCTTCCTTGATGTTGGGGCAGGAGATGTTCAGCTCGATCGCCGCGACGCCTTCCGCGTCGGACAGCACTTTCGCCACCTCGACGTACTCGTCGAGTGTCGTCCCGCAGATGTTGACGAACACCGTGGCGCCGGCCTGTCGCAGCTCGGGCAGGCGTTCGCGCACGAAGCGGTGGACGCCGATCCCCTGCAGCCCGATCGCATTCAACATGCCCGCCGGTGTCTCGACGATGCGGGGTGGCGGGTGGCCTTCGCGCTCGGCGAGGAACAGCCCTTTGACGCAGACACCGCCGAGGCTCGACAGGTCGACGACGCCGGCGTACTCGACGCCGTAGCCGAAACAGCCGCTCGCCGCGATGAGCGGGTTCTTGAGAGTGAGGCTGCCGATGCGGGTGGTCAGGTCCATGAGCGTCAGCGCGCCGCGACGTGCGTGTCCCAGATGAGCGTGGCTGCGTCGAAGACGGGCCCGCCGAGGCAGGAACGCACGTGATGGAATCCGCCGCCAGAGGTCTTGACCGGCACGACGCAGGAGTAGCACCCGCCGAGCCCGCAGCCCATGACGCGCTCGACAGAGACCTCGCAGGCGCGATCGAAGCGGTGCGCGAGCGCGGCGACAGCGGCCAGCATCGGCTCGGGCCCACACGCCTGCACCAGTACCTTCGTCTCCCGGGGGGTCTCCGCGAGGGCGCGCTCGAGCGGCACGGTGACTCTGCCCTTCTCGCCTCGCGAGCCGTCCTCGGTCGCCAGCACCAGCGTCACGCCGAGGCGCTCGAACAGGCTGAGCGAGAACAGGTCGTGACGCGTGCGTCCACCGTAAAAGAGCGTCAGCGGAATGCCCCGCGGCGCCAGTGACTCGGCCACCGTCACGAAGGGCGCCAGCCCGACACCGCCGGCCACCATCCACACCGCCGCATCCGCCTCCGGGAGGGTGAACGGACGGCCGAGCGGGCCGAGGCACTGCACATGAGCGCCGGGCTCCGCGTCGTAGAGCAGGCGCGTGGTCACGCCAATCCGCTTGCTGAGGATGCTGATGCCGATCGGGCCGCCACGCTCGTCGCGCAGGATTTCGAAGACCGAGAACGGCCGGCGCAGCAGCGGGTTGACGTCGTGCCCCGGCTTCACCATGACGAACTGGCCTGGCGCGGTCGCCTTCGCGATGGCCGGTGCCTCGAGCGCGAGCACGTTGTAGTCCGGCGACAGGCGGCGGTTCGCCAGCACGCGCGCATCCAGGTCGACGGGCATCCTTCTGAGTATAGCAACCGTTACCGGGGAACCGGCCTGGCGGCCGTTATGATGACGGCATGCACTACGTCCGCATGCTGTCGAACTCCATCGTGGCCGGAGCTGTCGCAGCGGCGTACCTCGTGGTGCTGGTCCTGCAGTTGAACCCCGCGATGCGGCTGGATGACAGAGCCACCTGGTGGCTGGTCGGGATCATCTGGGCCGGATACGGCGTGAATTTCGTCGTGATCGCGTACGCGCTCAACGTCGTCCGGCAACTCCTCGCGACCGAGGCCTTCTCTCCGGGCTGGTTCAGCGTTCGGGTGCTGTCGGTGTATTGCGCCGGTGCGGCGCTGGCGGCCGCGGCGCTGATGTGGCTCAATCTGCGCGGGTTCCGCGCGACGCTCGACGAGGACGCGGCCCGGCGGATGGCGATCGGCGCCGCGGCAGTGACGGTCTGCGCGGTGGCATTCTGCGGGCTGGCCTTGCTGCGCTACTCGGTCGGCCGGCGCGGCGGCCGCGCCGGCGGCTTCGTGGTGACCGCGCTGATGCTGGGATCGCTGGGCCTGCCGTTGCTGGCGCGCGGCCTGGGCAACGCCGACACCACCGGTGGGCGGCGCCTGGACCTCGGTGCCCTCCCCGTGCGGCAGGCGCTCGACGCGCACGTGGTGCTGCTCGGGATCGACGGCGCGTCGCTCGGCATCATCTCGCCCGCTGCCGCCGACGGGCGGTTGCCGAATTTCGGCCGGCTCTTCGACGGCGGGGCCAGCTTCCATCTGGCGACGCTGCGGCCGACACAGCCCGGACCTGTCTGGACAGCGATTGCGACTGGCAAGCTGCCGTCGCGTAACGGCGTCCGATCGGCGGCGACGTACGTCGCGGCGACTGGCGGCAACGCAAGCCTGGATCTGCTCCCCGATTTCTGTTTCGCGCACGGCCTGGTCAACGCCGGCCTGCTGGTCGAAGTGACCCAGACCTCTGCCGCGCTCAAGGCGCAGCCGATCTGGAGCATCCTCGGTCGCGGCGGCGTCAGCTCCACCATCGTCCGCTGGCCGTTGACCTATCCCGCGCAGCCGCTGCTTGGCACGATGATCACCGACCAGTATCACCGCGCGTCGGAGATGGCCCTGGCGCTCGACGAGCCAGGGCTGACCTACCCCACCGATCTCGCCGACGAGGTGCGCGCCCAGGTGACGGAAGCGCCGGAGCGTCCTTCCGCGCCGGACGCGGGGTATCCGGCAGCGGCGGCCCTGTCGATCGACAGCCGTTACATCGACCTGGCCGAGCGGCTCGAAGCGCGGTCGCGGACCGGATTTTCAGCGCTGCGCCTCGAGGGGCTCGACGCGACGAGCCACTACTTTCTCAGGCAGGCCATGCCGCAGGCCTTTGGCGACGTCACCGACGAGGAGCAGCGGCTCTACGGGCAGGTGCTCGAGCAGTACTACCGCTACGTCGACACTGAGATCGGCCGCCTGCTCGAGCGCCTCGGGCCGCATGACCTGTTGCTGGTAGTCTCGCCGTTCGGGATGGAGCCGCTCTCGCCCGCGAAGCGGCTGCTCGAGCACTCGCTCGGCAACGCGGCGCTGAGCGGCAGCCACGAGCGCGCGCCGGACGGGTTCGTGCTCGCCTACGGCGGGCCGGTCCGCGCGGGCCGCCTGCCGCGCGGGGCTGTCGTGGACATCACGCCGACGGTGCTCTACTTCCTGGGCCTTCCGGTCGGACGCGACATGGACGGCTTCGCCAGGACCGACGTCTTCACCCGCGACTTCACCGCGTCACGACCGATCGCCTACATCCCGACCTACGAGCGGTGATCGGCAGCGGGCCGCGTCCCGCTGCGTCTCCGCGCGAGTGCCGCCGCGAAGCCCGTGGTGAGCAGCATGAGTGACGCCGGTTCCGGCACCGACGAGAGGACCGGCGACCCGACAGTGACGTTGTCCAGGTTGTCGATGCCGTTGGTCGAGGAGATCACCAGCGAGGTGAAAGGCGTCGTTGACGTGAATCCGAAAAACCTCAGCCCATCGAAGTCGGGTGCCGGCGCGGTGAGCGAATCGCCGTTCGAGAGGGTGACGATCCAGTTGCTGCCGACGAACGCGCCGATGTCGGCTCCAAAGGCCGTCGTCGGCCCGGCGAGCGTGACGAGCAGGCTCTCGACGGCGGTGGGTGATTCCTGGAACGACAACACGGCAGTGCTGTAGTAGAAGTGTGAACCGACGACAAAGAGTTGGCTGTTGCCGCCGGCAACGTCGACGTTGAAGTTCACGCCGTGTGTCGTGAAGCCGGCCGGTGCCGAGAACTGCTCGAAGCCACTGTCGGCAGCGACGCCTTCGAAGTCGATCGTGCTGACGGCGCCGGCCGCTGCCAGAAACGACGTCCGATCCGCGTACGTGATGGTGGCCGCTCGAGCCGAAGAGGCGGCCGCGAGCACACAAGCCGAAAGCGCCAGGGAGACGAAACGCCGTGACATCCGGAACTCCAGGTCCAGGACGCCGTAACGTGCCGGGGATCTCCGCCTATGCGAACGACGTGCCCGGCCGCGCGCGACCGCTGGCGACGGATCACGCCACATCGACGTGATTCTGGAAGGAAGGGCGCAGCGAGCCTTTCTAAGTTCCAATTCAGCGCGACTTCAGTCGTCACTTCAACGGCTGAGGCGGAAGGATCGAAGGCGGACGTGTTATAGTTCAGGTCGCTCTTTAATCGCGGCCCGAGAGGCCGCAAAGAGGTCTGCAGTGCCCGATAGTCCCTTCGCTTTACCATCCCGTCACGCACGCCTGTCGCCTTTTGATTCCGGCCGCGAGGTGTCCTCATGCCTGTCGTGATGGACGCCGACCGCATGGCGCGGTCGCTGACGCGCATCGCGCATGAAATCGTCGAGCGCAACCGCGTCATCGAAGACCTCGCGCTGGTTGGCATCCGCGAGCGCGGCGTGCCGCTGGCCAGGCGTATCGCTGCCGAATTGCAACGGATCTCCGGCAGGGAAGTGCCGACCGGCGCGCTCGACATCACGCTCTATCGAGACGACCTGATGCGCCAGGCCGTCGGCCCCCAGCCGGTGGTGCGCAGCACCGACATCAGGTTCGACATCGACGCGCGGACGATTCTGCTGGTGGACGACGTGCTGTTCACCGGCCGCACGATCCGCGCGGCGCTCGACGCGCTCATCGATTTCGGACGTCCCCGCGCGATCCAGCTGGCCGTGCTCGTCGATCGCGGCCACCGCGAGCTGCCGATCAAGGCCGACTACGTCGGCAAGAACGTGCCGACCTCGCGCCGCGAAAGCATCCAGGTACGGCTTCAGGAGGTGGATGGTCATGACGAAGTCGTCATCCAGTCCGATGAGCAGTGAGGCGGTCGTGGACCCGAGACCCGCTGAACCGGCGGCGACGCGGCTGAAGCACCGGCACCTGCTCGGGATCGCCGATCTCACGCCGGAGGAGATCACGCTGATCCTCGACACCGCCGATGCCATGCAGGAGATCGCGCATCGTCCCATCAAGAAAGTGCCCACGCTGCGGGGCCGGACGGTGGTGAACCTGTTCTTCGAGCCGAGCACGCGAACGCGCACGTCGTTTGAAGTCGCTGAAAAGCGGCTCAGCGCCGACACGCTCAACGTCAACATCGCCACGTCCAGCGTCGTCAAAGGCGAGACGCTCGTCGATACGGCCCTCAACCTCGAGGCGATGTCGCCGGACATGATCGTGCTGCGCCACGCGTCATCAGGCGCGTGTCACCTGCTGTCGCGGGTGTGCCGCTCGAAGATCATCAACGCCGGTGACGGCATGCACGAGCATCCGACGCAGGCGCTCCTCGACGCGTTCACGATCCGCCATCACAAGGGGCGGCTCGCGGGACTGAAGGTGGCGATTTTCGGCGACCTGCTGCACAGCCGCGTGCTGCGCTCCAACGTGCTGCTGCTGACCAGGATGGGCGCCGAGGTGTGGCTCTGCGGACCGCCGACGCTGGTGCCTCCCGGCATCGAGCGGCTCGGCGTGAAGGTGACCTCCGTCGTCGAGCACGCCGTGCGCGACGCCGACGTCATCATGATGCTGCGAATTTCAGCTCGAGCGAATGCAGGGCGCGTTCTTCCCGTCGCAGCGCGAGTACTTCAACGTCTTCGGCATGACCGAGTCGCGGGTGGCGCTGGCAAAGCCCGACGCCATCATCATGCATCCCGGCCCGATGAACCGTGGCGTCGAGATCGCGTCTGAAGTGGCTGACGGGCCGTACTCGGTAATTCTCGAACAGGTGGCCAACGGGGTCGCGGTGCGGATGGCCGTGCTGTACCTGCTGGCCGGCGGAGCGGAGCATGAAACGGCTGCTTAAGGGAGGCCGGGTGGTAGACCCGGCAAACGGGCTCGACGGCAGGTTCGACGTCCTCGTCGAGGACGGCGTCATCGCCAGGGTCGAAGCCAATATGCCGTCGCCCGGAGGTGACGTGCAGGTCGTCGAAGTGGACGCCGGCCTGGTGATCTGCCCCGGACTGGTGGACATGCATGTGCACCTGCGCGAGCCAGGGCAGGAGCACAAGGAGACGATCGCCACCGGGACGAGATCGGCGGTGGCCGGCGGCTTCACCGCCGTGGCCTGCATGCCGAACACCTCGCCGGTGAACGACAACGCGGGCATCACGCAGTTCATCATCCAGAAAGCTGCCGAAGCCGGCCTGGCCAGGGTCTACCCGATCGGCGCGGTCTCACGCGGATCCAACGGCGAGTTTCTCGCCGACATCGCCGAGTTGCACGCGGCGGGCTGCGCCGCGATCTCCGACGACGGCCGGCCGGTGGCGACGGCGCTGTTGATGCGCCGTGCGCTCGAGTACGCGTCGATGTTCGACATGGTGGTCATCGACCACTGCGAAGACCCGTCGCTCAAGGGCGATGGCGTCGCGCACGAGGGCTTTCACGCCTCGGCCCTCGGGCTGCGCGGCCTGCCCGGCGCCGCCGAGACGATCATGGTCCAGCGCGACGTCACGCTGGCCGGACTCACCGGCGGGCGCGTGCACATCGCGCACATGAGCGCCCGCGGATCGCTGCGCGCCGTGCGCGACGGCAAGGCGCAGGGTTTTCAGGTGACGTGCGAGGTGGCGCCGCATCACTTCGTCCTGACCGACGAGTCGCTGCGCCAGCCGATTCAATTCGACACGAACTGCAAGATGAACCCGCCGCTGCGGGAGCAGGCCGACGTCGATGCCATGATCGAAGGCATCGTCGACGGCAGCGTCGACGCGATCGCGACCGACCACGCGCCGCATCACGCCGACGAGAAGGGCGTGGAGTTCGACCGCGCGCCCTTCGGCATCGTCGGGCTCGAGACCTGCGTGCCCATCGTGCTCGACAGGCTGGTCCATCCAGGGCGAATCACCTTGTCCCGCGCCATCGAGCTGCTGTCGACGAACCCCGCGCGAATCCTGCGCCGCCCGGGCGGCACGCTGTCGCCCGGCCAGCCGGCCGACATCACAATCCTCGCGCCCGATGCGAAGGTGGCGATCGCGCCCGCGCAACTGGTGTCGAAATCGAAGAACACGCCGTTTGGCGGCTGGACGTTCCGCGGCGCCGCCGCGGCGACGATCGTCGGCGGGCGGACAGTCTTTACCAACCGTGAGATCGCGGGCGCCGCGGCGTTTGCCTGAGCGGGCCACCAAGCGTTGGCCTGTTGGGCCAAATCTTTAGATTGGCCGACGCGCCCGACGGCCGATCTGAAGATCGGCCCTACCGCTTGAGCTGAGTGAGGGATACCTGGTGACAAGAGCTGACGACGTACGTAAGCGGGCACTCGACGAGCTTCGGCGATACGAGGTGTTGATGCTCGACGGCCACTTCGATTACGGCAACGGCTACCACGGGCCGGCCTATCTGAACCCGCATCAACTGTTCCGCTATCCGTCCACGATCTGGCGCCTGGCCCAGGACCTGCTCGACGTCGTGCCCGACGCGGTGACGTCAGCGGCCGATGTGGTCGCCGGGCCGCCCACCGGCGGCGCGCTGCTGGCACACACCCTCGCCGGCTTGCTGGACAGCCGCCGGAGCCTGACGCATCCGCCGTGCTCTTTTGCGCCGTTCGAGAAGTCTGGCAAGACCCCGGCGCTGCGCCCCTTCTACCAGCAGCTGGTCAAGGGCCGGCGCGTCCTGCTCGCCGACGACGTGCGCAATACGGGCCAGACGGTGGCCAAGTGCGCCGACCTGGTACGGGAGTCCGGCGGGGAAGTGATCGGCGTGGTGTGCATCTGCGATCGCCTCGAGGCCATCGCCGACCCCGGCGTGCCGGTGTTCCCGCTGGTGGAATATCCGGCGCCGCCCAACTACCCGGCAAGTGAATGCCCGCTGTGCAAGGCCGGCAAGCCAGTCACCCGGTTCTGAGAGTGCCTCGGCTCAGCCCGCTCGTCTCGGGCCCGTCGAAGGGGAAGAGTGATGCCGTTGGCGTTCGTCCTTCGACACGCTCAGGACGAACGGCGGTCGCTGGTCTCGGCGTCCGGCTGGACTCGCTGTATCACGGGTTCAACGCCGCGACGTCGCTGACAGACCCGATCGAGCTGGTGCGGCCGTACGCCTCGCCGGCGGATCGGGAAGTGGCCGGCTTCATCGCCGCGGGCCTCGCGTTCGGGAACGTCACGGCGGTGATGGCGTCGGTGCGCTCCGCGCTCGATCGCATGGGCCCGTCGCCGCATGCCTTCGTGAGGCAGTTCGATCCAGCCCGCGACGGCAAGGCGTATTCGACATTCGTGCACCGCTGGACGCGCGGCAGGGACGTCGTCGCGCTGCTGTGGGTCCTGAGGCAGATGCTCGACGAGGCCGGCTCGATCGAAGGCTTCTTCGCCGCCGGCGACGACACGTCCGCCCCCGACGTCGCTGGAGCGCTCGAGTCGTTTTCCCGGCGGGCGCTGTCGCTCGACCTGTCCCGCGTCTACGGCTCGACCAGGCCGCCAGTCACGGGCGTGCCGTACTTCTTCTCCAGGCCATCAGCCGGCGGCGCGTGTAAACGGCTGAACCTGTATCTGCGCTGGATGGTCCGCAACGACGCCGTGGATCTCGGCGTCTGGACCCGCGTCTCGCCGGCCCGGCTCATTGTTCCGCTCGACACACACGTGATTCGTCTGGGGCAGTGTCTGCGGTTGACCCGCTACATCAGCCCCGGCTGGAGGATGGCGGCCGACATCACCGCCTCGCTCCGCGCGCTGGACCCGAAGGATCCGGTCCGCTTCGATTTCTCGCTGTGCCACGTCGGGATGATGGGGAACTGCGGCTTTGGCGTGAAGCAGCGAGACACTCAGTGTCCCCTGCGGGGTGTCTGCCGCCCTGCCGGGCGACGCCGCCGGCCCGCGCCGCCCGCGCGGTCACGCACTGACTGACGCAGACTGGTAGGCCTCGATCGTCTTGTCGACCATCGTGTCGACGCTGAACTGCTCGACGGCCCGCGCACGTCCAGCGGCGCCCATCGCGTCCCGGCGCTCCCCATCGTTCACCAGCATCACGATCGCCCGCGCGAGCGCTTCCGGATCTCGTGGCGGAACGATCACGCCGGTCTCGCCATCGGCAACGGCTTCGGGGATGCCGCCGGCTCGCGTTCCCACACAGGCCTTGCCGGCCGCCATCGCGTCGAGCAGCGACGTGCCCAGACCCTCGGTCTCCGAGCTCATGACGAACAGATCGAACCCTTTGATGCAGCCGAGCACGTCCTCACGGAAGCCGGGAAGAACCACGTGTTTCTCGAGGTGCAGCTGGCGGACCCGGTGCTCGAGCGCCGCGCGCAACGGGCCTTCGCCAAGAATCACGAACCGCGCATCGGGCGCCTCGGCCAGGACGCGCGGCACCGCGTCGACGAGATGCCGCTGGCCCTTGTGCGGCACGAGCGCGGCGACGTTGCCGACGACGGGCGCGTTGTGGGGGAGGAAGAACGCCTCGCGCACGTTCACGGCAGGCAGGCGCGCGATGCGGTCCACGTCGATGCCTTCGTAAATCGTGATCACGCGTGAGGCCTGGATGCCGTCGGCGATCAGCAGATCGCGAATGGCGTTGGACGACGCGATGAACAGGTCGACCTGCCGGTACTTCCAGCGCGAGAACGAATTGCGCTTCAGCCTGAAGTCCACGCGCCGCGAGGCGACCAGCAGCGGCGCGGCACCGCGCGTGACCATCGAGAGCGCCATCGAGGCCATGGCCACGCCATGCGGATCGTGCGCATGCACGACGTCGGGCGAGAGCCGCTGCACGACACGCGAGAGCCTCCAGGCCGCCTTCAGGTCCAGCTCGTGACCGGGGGCGAGCGGCACGAGGTCCAGCCCTTCGGCGGCGCGCCGCCGCAGCTCGCCGCTCGGGTGCGCAACCAGGGCGGCCCGATGGCCACGCGCGCGAAGGCCCAGCACGGTGAGCAGCACCTGATTCTGGCCGCCGCGCCAGGACGTCGCGGTGTCGATGTGCAGAGAGAACACGTCGCTCTGGGAATTGAACGTCAGTGAGACGGCTCGGCGGGCGGCCCGGCAGCGGCGCCGCTGGTCGTTGCCTGTTCCTCGAACGCACGCGCCTCGTCCTGCTGCCGCAACTCCCACAACTTCGCGAACTTCAGCAGCACGTAGTAGGAGTTCAGCATCGACACCACCAGCCCCGGCGTGCCCTGCCGGAAGCCGCCTCGCAGGACGTAGTTGCGCAGGAAAGCCAGCGGCGGGTGGACGGCCAGCCTGCTCCAGCCGGCCTTTCTGCCCTGCGAGTGCAGCTCACGCGCCGCCAGCGTCGTGTAGCGGTCGATGGTGTCGAGGTGGTCGGAGATGTTGTCGTAGGGGTAGTGCAGCAGGTCTCCGTGCAGCCGGCCGACAGGCCCGGTGACCCGCACCGACTCGTGCACGCGGACCGTGCCCCACTGTCCCGCGCGGCGGTCGTAGAGGCGCAGCTGCCAGTCCGGCCACCAGTCCGTGCAGCGGATCCACTGACCGAGGTAGTGGGTCACGCGGGGCAGGCGGAAGCCGCGCACCGCGGGCTCCTGCGCCAGCGTGTGCCGGATCTCGTCGCCGAGCGCCAGGCTGACGCGCTCGTCGGCGTCGAGCGAGAGGATCCAGTCGTGGCGGGCGATCGAGGCCGCGTAGTTCTTCTGCGCCGCGTAGCTGTCCCATGGGCGGACTTCGACGCGGTCGGCGTGGCGTCTGGCGATGTCGAGGGTGTCGTCGGTGCTGCCCGAATCGACGACGATGCGTTCGTCGGCCCAGGCGGTGGAGGCGAGCGCCGCTGCCAGGTGTGCCGATTCGTTGCGGGTGATGATGGTGACCGAGACCGGCGGCACAGGCGAACTGTAGCAGAGGCCGGGGGAATCGTGGGATCCCCCCGGCCCTGCGCGAGTTGCCTGTTTACGGACCCGTTGCGCCGCTGGCGGCGCCGGACAGGACGCCGGTGACCGCGCCACCGAGCGTCGAGCCGCCCGTCGCGCCCGACGAGCCGCCGAGCGGGGCAATCTGCACGGTCTCGAAGTCGACCTGCGAGTTGTTGTAGTCGAGGACGGCCCGGAGCTCGTTGCTCTTGGCCTGCGCCAGGTCGCGCTGGGCCTGGAACACCTCGAAGCTGGTGGACATGCCGGCGGCGAACTTCTTCTCTTCCGCCTCGAGGCGGCGTTCCGCGAGCACGCGGGCGGAGCGGGTGGCGTCCACGCGCTTGGCGTTGGCGAGCAGTTGCCGGGCGCCGTCGCGCACCTGCGAGACCACGCTCAGCTCGAGGTCGCGCAGGTTGAGGTCATTCTGCGACTTCTCGACCTTCGCGCGCGCGTACGACGCGTCCGCCACGCTGGTGCCGATCGGGTAGCTCACGTTGAGCGCCACCTGCCAGGTCGGGAACTTGTTGGAGAACGCATCACCCAGGGTGGACCAGTACGACTTGTCGATGCTGCCGATGACCGGCGGAGGGAAACCCTCCCCCCCTCGAATCAGCTGCGTGCCCCCGAGGCCCGTGCTGTTGTAATTCAGCTGAAGGTTCAGCCCGGGCAGCGTCTGGTTCTTGAAGTACTTCAGGTTGTAGTCCGTGATGTCCATCTGCTTGCGCGCGGTGATGAGATCGGTACGCTCTTGGAGCGCGCGCGAGACCGCGCCGTTCAGATCCACCGCCTGCAGCTGGAACGGCGCCATGTCCGTCGGCTTCAGGTTCATGGTCCAGAACTCCGGCGTCTTCGGATCGAAAATCAGCGTCCGCAACAAATCTTCGGACTGGCCAATCGCCGCCTCGGCAGTGATGACCGCTTCTTCGCGGCTGGCGACCTCGGACTCGGCCTGCACGACGTCGATCGGCGCGAGCGTGCCGATCTCGACGCGTGACTTGGTGTCGCGCAGCGATTCCTGCGCCAGGTCGAGCGACTGCTGGGCGACGGCGAGCGAGTTGATGTTGAAGACGTAGTTCCAGTATGCCAGCTTCACCTGCCGGGTCGTCGCGGCGATGTTCTGCTGCAGGCCGACGTCGGCGATCTCGCGGAGCTTGCGGCCCTGGTAGACCTGCTGGCGCACGGTGTCGAATTTGAAGTTGCGCAGCAGCGGCTGCGTCACCTGCACGTCCACGTTGGCGGCGAGCTGCGGGTTGAAGCTGCTGAAATCGTTGTTGGTGGTGGCGCGCGCGCTGTCCCAGGAGGCCAGGACGTTGGTGCCGGTCGGGAAGAACTTCTGCACCTGCGCGTTGCCACCGAAGTTCGCGCTCGTGATCGTGTCGGAGCTGCCCGAAAGGAAGCTGCTCGGCGGTTGATCCTGGTTGCGCCAGTTGATGCCGCCGCCGAAGACCGGCGTGTAGCTGGCCAGGGCCTGGGCGATCGTGTAGTCCTGCAACTGGGGGTTCAGCCGTTCGATCTGGATGCCCAGATTCTGGTGCAGCGCGAGATCCACCGCTTCGTCGATGGAAATCGGCCGGACCGGGCCCGTCGGCGCCGGTGCGCTGGGCGTGGGTGCCGGCGCCGGATTCTGCGGCGATCCGACTTGAACCGCCGTCTGTTGGGCTCGAGCGGCTGTTGCGGCGCCCGCGAGCATCGCGACGGCCAGGAAAGCCCGCGCGATGGGGCGAGGCAGAGAGTGCATGGGGCAGTGCTCCACGATGAAAGACGCCAGGACGAAAATGGACGGACCTACCCCGGCTCGGCCGAGGTCAATGTGGATATAGACGGATGACCTGCGACGAGAGTTTCCGAGGCCGCCGGCGATTGTATACTAGCCGTTCGCCCGGGCGCCTCTGTTCGATAACGGGCGCCGTTCGTGCCATTTCCGGGAAATATCGCGCGTGACAGAGTCAGAGTTGCTCCAGCTGTTTCGCCGGTCGGGCGCCCTCCTCGAGGGCCACTTCCGGCTCACCTCCGGCCTCCACAGTCCGGGCTACCTGCAATGCGCGCTGGTTCTGCAGCACCCGCGCGACGCAGCCGCTCTCGGCGAGGCCATCGCCGCCGCCGTGCGCGCGCTCGGGCCAACGGCAGTGCTCTCCCCGGCCCTGGGCGGCATCGTCATCGGGCACGAGGTGGCGCGCGCGCTCGACGTGCGGGCCCTGTTTGCCGAACGGCAGGACGGCCGGCTGCAGCTGCGGCGCGGGTTCGCGCTGTCGCCGTCGGACCGGGTGCTGGTGGTCGAAGACGTGGTGACCACGGGCGGATCGACGCGCGAGACCATCGACGTCGCCATCGCCGCGGGCGCCACCGTCGTCGGTGCGGCCGCGATTGTCGATCGGAGCGGCGCGAAAGCCGACCTCGGCGTCCCGTTCCACGCATTGCTTCCGGTGAACCTGCCCACGTATCAACCCGAGGCCTGCCCGCTGTGCGCATCGGGCCTGCCCGTCGTCAAGCCAGGATCGCGGACGGTCGCCTGACCGTCGCAGGCCGCGCATGCGGGTCCTGAAGCTGACGCTCCAGTACGACGGCACGGAGCTGGTCGGCTGGCAGCGGCAGAAGAGCGGCGACTCCGTGCAGGGGCTGCTCGAAGCGGCGCTCGCCCGGATCGAGGGCCGCGACGTGGCGGTGCACGGCGCGGGCCGCACCGATGCCGGCGTCCACGCGATTGCGCAGGTGGCCACCGCACAGGTGACGAGCGGCCACGACACGCACACGCTGCGCCGCGCGCTCAACGCACACTTGCCGTCGTCGGTGCGCGTGACGTCTGTCGAGGACGCCGCGCCCGATTTTCACGCGCGATTCTCCGCCAAGGCCAAGACCTACCGGTACCTGATCCTGGAAAGCGAGACAGCGAGCCCGTTCCTGTGGCGCTACGTGTGGCCGGTTCCCGGCAGCCTCGACGTCGCCCGGATGCACGAGGCCGCGACGGCGATGGTCGGGTCGCACGACTTCTCCGCGTTTCAGTCGACGGGTAGCACCGTGAGCCATGCGGTTCGTGTCGTGAGCGCCGCAAGCGTCCGTGCGTGGACGCCGGCCATGCCGCCGCCCGCGCCGGTGCCGCTCGCGGCGGATGCCGGCCGGCTGGTGGTGTTCGAGGTCAGCGCCAACGGATTTCTCCGGCACATGGTCCGCGCCATGGCCGGCACGCTGGTCGAAATCGGCCTGAATCGCCGGCCGCCAGGGACCGTGAGTGCGCTGCTGGACCGCCGACTGCGGGCGGATGCCGGGCCCACGGCGCCGGCTGCCGGCCTGTGGCTGGTGTCGGTCGACTACTGCTAGAATTGCGATTTGGGTTCCCCAGCGAGGACTTGATGTCGCTTGACCAGTTGCTGGCGTGGTTGCCGTCGGGGTCGCCGGAAGAGGCGCTCGCACGACAGGTGAACTTCGAGCAACTGCCGTCACACGTCGCGATCATCATGGACGGCAACGGCCGCTGGGCCGCGCGCCGCCACCTGCCCCGCGTCGAAGGTCACCGTGCCGGCATCAACGCCGTCCGCGACGTCGTCGAGACATCGGCGCGGCTCGGCATCGACGTGCTGACGCTCTACGCGTTCTCGGTCGAGAACTGGAAGCGGCCCGAGGCGGAAGTCAGCATGCTGATGTCGCTGCTCAAGCGATACCTGCGCCTCGAGCTCGGCACGCTCCTCAAGAACAACGTGCGCTTCCGCGTCATCGGACGGCTGCAGGAGCTGGCGCCTGACATTCAGGACGAGCTGGCCGACGCCGTCGAGCGCACGGCGCGCAACACGGGATTGCTGTTCAACATCGCGTTGAACTACAGCGGCCGCGCCGAAATCGTCGACGCGGTGCGCCGGCTGATCGACGCCGGCACGCCGTCCGACCAGGTGGACGAGAAGCGGTTCGGCGAGTTTCTGTACACCGCGGGCCAGCCCGATCCGGACCTGTTGATACGCACCAGCGGCGAGCTTCGCATCAGCAACTTCCTGCTCTGGCAAATCGCCTACGCGGAAATCTGGGTGACAGACACGTTCTGGCCCGACTTCCGCGCGCCCCACCTGCTGCAGGCCATCCTCGAATATCAGAAGCGCGACCGGCGGTACGGCGGGCTCAGTCCCTCACGGGTCGCGACAGTCAGGTGACCCGCCTGCTGAGCGGTGTCGTGCTGCTGGCGCTTGTCGGCAGCATCGCGTGGCTCGCCCCGCCGCAGGGCCTGTTGCTGCTGGCCGTCGTCGTGGCCGTCGCGGCCTTTTTCGAGCTGGCGTCACTGTGTGACGCGCTGGGCGCGCCGGTGCCGAGGCTGCCTGGTGCCGTGGCGACGGCCGCGGCGACAGCGGCGGTCGCGTGGCCGGGCGCATCGATCGAGCCGGTCCTGGCGGCGATGCTCGTGCTGGTCGGTGTCGTGGCGATCCTGTCCGGAAACCCAGACCGCGGCGGGCTCGCGGGCGCCGCGCTGACACTCGTCGCCCCGATCTATCTCGGGCTGCCCCTCGGCGGCCTCGCCGGCATCCGCTGGACCGCGGGGCGTGAGGCCGCGATTCTCGTGGTGCTCACTGTCATCGCCAGTGACACGTCGCAGGACTACACCGGGCGCGCGTTCGGGCGTCAGCTCCTCGCGCCGGTCATCAGCCCCAAGAAGACTGTCGCGGGGGCCGTCGGCGGCCTTGCCGGCGGCACGCTGATGCTCGCGGCGCTCGGCGCGTGGTGGCTGCCGCAGGTGCCGCTCGCCGCCCGCATCCTGCTCGGCCTCGCCGTGGCCAGTCTCGGCATCGTGGGCGACCTGGTCGAATCGGCAGTCAAGCGCGTCGCGCAGGTGAAAGACAGCTCCCACCTCATTCCCGGTCACGGCGGCGTCCTCGACAGGATCGACGCGCTGCTGCTCGCGGCGCCGCTCTACGTGGCGGTGCTCCGTTACGGTCCGTGGCCGGTGCCATGAAGCGCATCGCGATTCTCGGATCCACCGGGTCGATAGGCGGAAGCGCGCTGGCCGTCGTCGACGCCCATCCCGACAAGCTTCGTGTCGTCGCGCTGGCAGCGGGCCGGCGGGCCGACCTGCTCGCGGCGCAGGTCGAGCGATACCGGCCGGCAGTGGCCGCGATCGCATCGGCGGACGACCTCGTCCTCCTCCGCGAGAGCGTCGCCGCGACCGGCGCACACGCCGTCGCCGGGCCCGAGGGATTGGTGGCTGTCGCCACGCATCCCGACGTCGATATCGTCCTGTGCGCCTCGTCGGGGACCGCGGCTCTTGAAGCCGTGCTCGCGGCGATCGGCGCCGGCAAGACGATCGCGCTCGCCAACAAGGAAGTGCTGGTGATGGCGGGCGCGCTGGTCACCCGCGCGGCGCGCGAGCACGGCGTGGCCCTGCTGCCTGTCGACAGCGAGCACAACGCCATCCATCAGTGCCTGCACGCGCGGCAGCCGGCCGAGATCAAGCGTCTCGTCCTCACCGCGTCAGGAGGCCCGTTCCGCACGTGGACCGCGGCACGTCTCGAGCACGTGACGCCCGACGATGCCCTGCGTCATCCGACGTGGCGGATGGGCCGCAAGATCACCATTGATTCCGCGACCCTCATGAACAAGGGCCTCGAGGTCATCGAGGCTCATTGGCTGTTCGACGTCCCGGCGAGCCGGATCGACGTCGTCGTCCATCCCCAGTCGATCGTCCATTCGATGGTGGAGCTCGTCGACGGGTCCACGATCGCGCAGCTCGGCGTCACCGACATGAAGCTGCCGATTCAGTACGCGTTCTCCTATCCCGAGCGCTGGGCAGCGTCGCTGCCGCCGCTGGACCTCACCGCGGCGGCGCCGCTGGAGTTCCTGCCGCCCGATCTGGAGCGGTTTCCCTGCCTGAGACTGGCGTATCAGGCGCTCGAGCGCGGCGGCACGATGATGGTGGCGCTCAACGCGGCCAACGAGGTCGCCGTCGAGGCGTTTCTCGCCGGTCGCCTGCCGTTTCCTGCCATCCCGAGGGTCATCGAGGCCACGATGGCGGCGCATGCCGTCGACAGCGCGGACACGCTGTCCGCGGTCCGGCGCGCGGACGACGAATCCAGGGCGCACGCCCGGATTCTGGCGGCGGGCTTAGAATTGAAGGTGTGAGGGTGAGGGTTCAGCAGGCGTGATCACGATTCTGGCATTCGCGTTTGTCATCGGCGTGCTCGTCTTCGTGCACGAGCTCGGGCATTTCCTGGCCGCCCGGCGCGTGGGCGTGCGCGTGCTGACGTTTTCGATCGGGTTTGGCCCGAAGCTGTTCGGCGTAACCCGAGGCGGCACCGACTACGTGCTCAGCGCCGTGCCGCTCGGCGGCTTCGTCAAGATGGCCGGCGAGACCGCCGAGGAGCGCCCCGCCGGCCAGCCGCTGCAGAGCGACGAGTTCCTGTCGAAGACGAAGTGGCAGCGGTTCCAGATCCTGATCATGGGCCCGATCATGAATCTGGCCCTCGCGGTGATCGTGCTCGCGTTCGTGCTCTACCAGGGCGCGGACGTGCCGGTCTATCACGACATGCCACCGGTTGTCGGCGTCGTGGACAAGGGATCGCCGGCCGAACGCGCGGGCATCAAGGTCGGCGACCGCATCATGCGCGTCGACGATCGGCCCGTGGAGACATGGGACGACCTGCTGATGACAGTCGGCGGGAAGGCGCGCCGGCAGATCACGGTCCTCGTGACCCGCGACGGACAGGGCCAGACGTTCGAGCTGGTGCCCAACGCCGTCAGCAAGTACGAAGTCGGCGACATCGGCGTCGAGCCCGACACACATCCGGCGGTCCGCTCCGTGAACCCGGGCGACCCGGCCGACAAGGCCGGCGTCAAGACCGGCGACGTCGTCCTCGCGGTCAACGATCAGCCGATCACCAACGCGCGGCAGCTGTCGGAAGAAATCGGCAAGCGGCCCGAGCAGCCCATCGTCGTGCGCGTGAGGCGCGCGGGGCAGCCGATCGACATCCACGTGACGCCGGTCAAGCGCGGCACGCTCGGCGTCATCGGCATCGCGATTGGCGAGGAGACCAAGCGCATCGAGCCGGGCGCCCTCGAAGCCGTCAAGATGAGCGTGCAGCAGAACTGGGAGAACGCCGGCCTGATCTTCCGCACGCTCGGCGGGCTGTTCACCGGCGAGACTTCGCCCAAGCAGCTGATGGGCCCGGTGGGCATCGCGCAGTTGTCCGGCGAGTCCGCTCAGCACGGCATCATCCCCCTGCTCGGCCTGCTGGCCTCCATCAGCCTGAATCTCGGCCTCCTGAACCTGATGCCGATCCCCGTCCTCGACGGCGGACACATCCTGATCCTGCTGCTCGAGGGACTGGCGCGCCGCGACTTCAGCCAGCGCGCAAAAGAGCGTCTGCTGCTGGCAGGCTTCGTGCTGCTGATGCTGCTGATGGTCACGGTGATCTACAACGATCTGTCCCGTATCCGGTGGGTCGAGCACCTGATGTTCTGGCGTTGACGCGCCGGAACCGGCCGAACCGCGCCTGATTCCGTCTGACAAACGACGTTCCCCACGCTGGAGGTTATTGATGCGCCGTACACTGACGGGCCTGATGGTCCTGACGGTCATGCTCCTTGGTCCCGCCGCCGCGCCGCGCGCCTCCGCGCAGGCAACGGCCTCTCTGACAGAGACCGACATCGCGCGGTTGCGCACCGCGATCACCGACGCCCGGTCGGACCTGGATCGTGCCCGCTCGCGCGACGCGCAGCTGGCCGCCACGCTGACGACTGAGCTGAATGGCCTGAGCGACGAAGTCGTCTACCTGGACGTCAAGTTGAAGAAGGAGAAGCAGGTCTCGCGCACCGAGTATCTCGACCTGCGCGACCGGATCGACGACCTGCGCACGCGCGCGCAGGGCAGCGCGCCGGCAGCGTCCCCGCGCACCGACACGATGGCGCCGGAGAGCGCGATACCTGTCGGCACGGAACTGGACGTGCGGCTGCTCGATCCGCTCAGCTCGGCTCGCAACGTCGTGGAGGATCGCTTCCGCGCCACGACCGTCGTCGACCTGCGGATGGGCGACGAAGTGCTCATCCCGGCGGGCTCGGAGTTGCGTGGCGTCGTCACATCGGTCGACAAGGCCGGCCGCGTGGATCGCAAAGGGTCGATGACGCTGGCGTTCGATCGCCTGATCGTGAACAACACCCAGTATCCGATGCGCGGCACTGTCACGCAGGCGCTCGAGGCGGGGATGAAGAACGAGGCGGCCAAGCTGGGCATCGGCGCCACTGCCGGCGCGATCCTCGGCGGCATCCTGGGCGGCACGAAGGGCGCCGTCGCCGGCGTCCTGATCGGCGGCGGCGGCATCGCCGCCGCGACGCCCGGCAGCGACGCGGAGCTGGCGCCCGGCACCATCCTGCGGATCCGGCTCGATCAACCGCCGGCGGTTGGGAATGAAAAATGAGGAATGAAGAATGAAGAATGAAGGCTGGAAGCCGTAGGGCCAATCTTTAGATTGGCCGCGACACGCCGATCGACGCTCAGGGCGACCTGCACGGCCGATCTAAGATCGGCCCTACAGGAACTCCCATTCATCATTCTTCATTCTTCATTCTTCATTCTTCATTCATTCCATTCTTCATTCGTTATTTGGCTTGCGCCATGTAGTGATCGGCGATCGCCTGCACGAGGGCGCCGACGGTGTACTCCGACGGCATGACGGTGACCGGGATCCCGAGTCTGCTTGCGGCTTCGGCGGTCACCGGTCCGCATACGGCCACCATCGTCTGCTGCAGCAGATCGGCGGCCTGCTCCGCGCCGAACGTGCGCGCGAAGTTGCGCACGCTGGCGGCGCTCGTGAATGTCACCGCGTCGATTTGCCGGTTGAGCAGCATCCCGTAGACGTCCGGCGACTTTCCGCCGTCCGGCTCCGGCGGCAGCGTCCGGTAGGCGACGACGCTGGTCACGACAGCGCCCGCCTCGGCGAGCGCCTCGGCGAGGCGTTCGCGGCCGATGTCGGCCGACGGCAGGAGAAACCGCGCGCCGGCGATCGGTCCGTAGGCATCGAGCGCGGCGACCACGCCCTCGGCGCGGAAGTCGGCAGGCATCAGATCCGCGCGCAGCCCGTAGCGTGACAACCGGTCGCGCGTCGACGGGCCGACAGTGCACAAGCGCACGCCCTTCAGCGAACGCGCGTCGCCGACGCGATACAGTCGGCTCATGAACTGATCGACGGCATTCGCGCTGGTGAAGACGATCCAGGCGAAGCCGGCGACGTCGGCGGCCGCCGTGTCGAGCGGTTCCCAGTCCTCAGGCGGCGCCATCCTGATCATCGGCGCCTCCACGGGTTCGGCGCCAAGCGCGCTCAGCAAATCGGACAGGTCTGCCGCGTCCTCGCGCGGGCGCGTGACGATGATCCGCTTCCCGAACAACGGCCGCTCGTCGAACCAGCGCAGATGCGGCCGCAGCGCGACGACGCGCCCGACCACCAGGATGGCCGGCCGGCGCGGTTTCGTCTGGCGCGTCCGCTCGGCGAGGTCGCCGAGGGTGCCGTCCACCGTGTGCTGTCCCGGGAGCGTGCCTTCGTAGATCACCGCGGCCGGATCGGTTTTCGGCCGGCCGTGCGAGATCAGCGACTCGAGGATCGCCGGCAGCTGCCTGGTGCCCGCGTAGCAGACGATCGTGCCGTCCAGTTTCGCAAGGCTGGCCCAGTCGATCTGCGGCGCCGTCTGACTTTCGTCCTCGTGGCCGCGCACTAATGTCACAGTGTCCGCGCCGCCCGGATATGTCAGCGGCACGCCAGCGTAGCCGGCGAATCCCACGGCCGCCGGAATCCCGGGGACGACTTCGAAGGGCACCCCCTGTTCGTGCAGGAAGAGGGCCTCTTCGCCGCCGCGATCGAACACGAACGGGTCGCCCCACTTCAGGCGGGCAACAGTCTTCCCCTCACGCGCCTTCTCGGCCAGCAGGTAGCAGATGGCCTCCTGCGCCATCGCCTGCGGCGCGGCGGTGCCGACGTCGATGCGCTCGGCGTGCGAGGGCGCGTAGTCGAGCAAGCGCGGGTGCACGAGCGTGTCGTAGAGGACGACGTCGGCAGCAGAGAGGCACGCCAGCCCGCGAACGCTGATCAAGCCCGGATCGCCGGGACCGGCACCGATGAGATATACGACGGATCTGGACACCGGCGGTCATGATACGGGCGCGGTGGCCGAACTGCAAACGCGTCACGACGGGGGAGCAGGCGGCAGGCAGCCGGCAGCTGGCAGAAGCGCCGCTGCTGGCGAGAGAACACGGGCACGGCCGCTGCGTGCTGCCCGCCTGTTGCTGCCAACTGCTAGCCGCCTGCTGCCTGCTGCAGCATCAGAACGTCACGACGTCGGCGCGTAGTATCCGAGCTTGGTTCGGGCAACGGTGCTGGGTTGTGACACGCGCACGACGACGCGGCGCCAGGCGCCATCACGCTTGGGATTGCGCGAGCTGTAGCCGACGGTGTACTGGCTGGACAGCTCGTCGGAGATCTGCGCGTACATCCCGGCCAGCTCCGACGCCTGGTGCGCGAAGAAGACGCGGCCGCCGGTCTCCTGCGACAGCTCGCGCAGCACGAAGTCGGCTTCGTTGAACGTGCCGCGGAGGTGATCGGGCCCGCGCCCGCGCAGCCCGATGGCGTAGATGGCAGTCTCGGAGCGCTTGGCGAGGTCGAGCACCTCGTCGAAGCTCACGAGGCTCGACGTGTCCTCCCCGTCAGACAGCACCACGATCGCCTGCCGCCGCACATCGTCGGCATCGCGCGCCTGAATCTTCTTCAGCTCCTTGAGCGAGATGTAGATGGCGTTGTGGAGCGACGTCGAGCCGCCGGCGTTCGTCTTGTGGATCGCGGCTTCCAGCTCCGGGATGTTCGCGGTGAAGCTCTGGCTGATGACGACGCGGCTGTCGAAGTCGATGATCTGACCGAGGTCCTGCGTGCGCAGGCGCCGGATGAAGCCGATGGCCGCCTCCTGCGCCGTGGACATCTTGTCTTCCATGCTCGCGCTCGTGTCGAGCAGGATCGACAGCGCGACCGGCAGGTTCGAGCGGTTGAAGAACTTCACCTCCTGCTGCACGCCGTCCTCGTAGACCGAGAACGCCTCGCGCGGCAGGTTGGTGACGAAGTGCCCCGCCGGATCGGTGACGGTGACGTTCAGCGAGACCACTTCGACGCCAGCCTTGAACGCGGGCTGTTCCGGTGCAGGTGCCTGGACGGTCCGAGGTGACGCAGGCGGGGCCTGCGGCAACGGCGCCTGCTGCGATGGCGCCTGCTGCGATGGCGCGAGGCCGGACGTCGAAACGGTATAGGCCGCCGCGAGCGCTACGGCGACGAGGGCACTCCGCGGGACGTGGAGATGACGCATGACCGCAGCCGACCTTTCACTGAACCAGCGTGCCTCTGGCAGTCAGGTCCGCACGCTTGACGCTGACGTCGATGTCCTTCGGCGGCAGCAGCGACGCCGGCCTGCCGTAGACAAGCTTGTATTGCGCGCCGAGGTCGTCGGCCACCTGGTCCAGCGCGCCGGCGAGGGCCATGCTGCTCAGCAGATCCTGCCGCCGCCCGCCGGTTGCGCGTGTGCCGTGATCGATGAGATAGGCCCGGTCCCGCGCGGTGTCGCTGCCCAGAGGCTCACCGCCCCTCGGCGCAAGCCGCAGCACCTGGAGCGCGGCTCCGCTGGCCGTGAGCACCTCGAGCGCGTGCTGGTACGGGACGTTGCTGAAGTCGGTGCCATCTGTGGTTATGACGAGCAAGGCCCTCCGCGGGTTGTGACGGGCCCGAATTCCCTTGATGACGTCGGTCACCGCGTCCTGAAAGACGCTGCCGGCCCCGGGCTGGGCGAAGATCTTCTCGACGCCCTTCTGCAGCGTCACGACGCTGGTCGTGTAGTCGACGAGCCCGGTCGGACGGTCGGCCATGCCGATGAGCGCGACGTTGGCGGACTGCTGGTCGGCCATGCGCGTGACGAAGGCCGTCAGCGCCTTGCGTACGTCGTTGACGTAGGGCTGCAGCGCCTGCGAGTTGTCGATGATGATCGCGAGGTCGATCGGGTCGGCAGTGCGCCCGGCGCGCAGGACTTCCCGGGTCTGCCCGTCCTCGTGGACGGCGAAGTCCGGCACGTTGAGTCCCGAGACGGGGTGCGCGTCCTTGTCGAGGACGCTGACGTACATCGTTTGTTCGGTGGTCTGGGCCGAAAGCGAAGGGGCCGCGGCTAGGGCCGCGGTGGCGGCCAGGACGGCGAGCAGTGTTCGCACAGGCGGAAACTCCCGGAATCGGCGTCGAGGCGCGCCCGGAGGGAAAGCGGCACCGGCGCTCCCAGTATAGCGCCCCCGCGTGACACGGCCTGCGGCAACTCAGAAACTATTGCAGAGACAGAAGTTGTGGTCGTAAGATCGGCTCGATGAAGCCCCGAACGATCCTCCTCGTCGTCGCCGCGCTGCTCCTCATCGTCGCCGGCGCGCTTGCCTACCGGCGTCACACCGCGGCGGCCGCCGACTGCGCCGACAAGCCGAAGCCGAAAGACGAGTTCGCGATGGCGGCCTCCTGCGGTGACGAGGCAACGCCGGGCGCCCCGAAGGCCCCGGCTCCGGCGCCCGCCGCACGGCCGTGACGGCTCCATCCGACCCTCGCGATTCCGGCGCCTCGATGCGCGCCGTTGGCGAGATGGCGTCGGCGGGGTGGGCCTTTGTCATCGCGATCGTGCTCGGCGTGGCCGGAGGCTATTTCCTCGATCGGGTCTTCGGGACCTCCCCCTGGTTGTTTTTCCTCGGCTTCGCCCTGGGCGTGGCCGCCGGGATCCTTGGTCTTTACCGGGCTGTCAGCGCGACCTCCAGCGACAGCACTCGCGCCCGCCCGTCCTGATCCTGTAGTTTCCCCGTGAATGCGCGCGGGCGGCGCCGCGCGCGGCCCCCAGCCATGTCTGCCCTGCTGCGCTACTTCGAACGTGACGCCATCCTGGCCTGCCTGGTGATGGCGGTCGCGGCCGCCTTCTGGCCGGGAGGCGGCTGGCCGTTGGCGGGGTCAGTGGTGGCCGGCGGGCTGCTGTCGGCGGTGAGCTACCGGGGCGTGAAAGCGGGGGTGGACGCGGCGCTCGGCGGGCAGGCGGGCCGGCCGTGGGCGCTGGTGAAGTTTTTCACAAGGTATGCTATACTGGCTTTCGCAGCGTACGTTATGCTGGCGCGTTTGCGCGTCAGCCCGGTGGGACTGATTGCGGGCGCGTCCTCACTGGTGATAGCCGCGGGCGCAGCCGCCGCACGGTTTGTCTTCCCGGCCCGACGCCCGGGAAACCCCAGTTAGCAATCGATGGAGAAGCTGCACCACGAACTCTGGATTACGCACGCCGTCAACGCGGTTTTCGGACCGATCGTGGCGGCGATTCTGCGTGCCCTTGGCCACCCGGTGGCAGCCGGGGCGGCGCCGATTCCCGACTTCCTGGCGATGCTCCTGGTCATCACCCTCGGCCTTGCGGTATTCAGCCTGTTCGTGCGCGCGCGGCTGAGCGTCGAGAACCCGGGTGGACTCCAGATCCTGCTCGAGGATCTCGTCGCGTTCCTGAACGGCGAGCTCGACAGCTACGTCGGCCCGACGGGCCGGAAGTATCTGCCGCTTGTCGGCTCCGTCTTCCTCGTCATCCTGGTCTCGAACCTGGCCGGGCTCGTGCCCGGGATGATGGCGCCGACCAGCAGTGTGTTCGTCACGTTCGGCTGCGCGCTGACGGTGTGGGTCTTCTACCACTACGAAGGCATCAAGGCCCAGGGCATCGTCAGCTACCTGAAACACTTCGTGATGCTGCCCGGTGCACCCGGCTGGATGATCGCCGCCGCGCCGATCGTCCTCATCATCGAGGGCATCGCGCATCTGGCGCGCCTGCTGTCGCTGACCATCCGGTTGTTCGGCAACATCTTCGGCGAAGAGCTCGTCATCCTCATTCTCGCGATGATGGCGCCGTATTTCGTGCCGCTGCCGATGATGGCGCTTGGCCTGGTGACCAGCACCCTCCAGGCGCTGATCTTCGCCATCCTGACGATGGTCTATCTGGGCGGTGCCGTCGCCGTCCATCACGACGACGACGGCCATCACTGAACTTCGATTCGGAACGACTTGAACCTGTTTTTGAGGAGGCTTTTCACGTGAGCACACGGTCTGTTGTCACCCTTGCCCTCGTCCTGGCGACGGTGGGTTTCGTTTCGCCGGTCTACGCGCAGGGCACCGAGGCCGCACACGCCAACTCGGGTCTGATCATCCAGTGGTCGATCATCACCGCCGGCTTCGCGCTGGCAGTGGCGGCGGCCTTCGGCGCGCTCGGACAGGGCCGCGCGATCAGCGCCTCGGTCGAGGCGATCGCCCGCAACCCCAGCGCGACGGCAGATATCCGCGGCAGCCTGATTCTCGGTCTCGTCCTGATCGAGTCGCTGACGATCTACGTGCTCCTCGTCTCGCTGATCCTCTTGTTCCTCTTCCCGTTCGGGAAGTAGACGCAGCAGTCGCGCGCCGGCGCTGACGTGTTCGTTTCGAAGGACACCTGCGGACCCTCACCGGGGGCCCGCGGTGTCCTTTTCTTTTTCTGAGACTGCCGCTCGGGGATCCATGCGCTTTCGACTGACACGCCTCGACGCCTGGCTGCTGCTGATGACGTTTTTCTGGGGCAGCAACTTCAGCGTCGTGAAAGTGGCGCTGACGGAGCTTCCGGGCCCTGTCTTCAACGGCATTCGCCTGGCGCTCGCGAGCCTGCTGTTCATCGCGCTGGTCGAGTGGCGGGAAGGCGTGAAGGCGTCTCTCGCCGGCGTGGACCCGCGAGACTGGTTCACCCTCGTGTGGCTCTCGTTCATCGGCCACGGGCTGTACCAGGTGCTGTTCCTGTCCGGCGTCGCGCGCACGTCGGTGTCCAACAGCGCCCTGATCGTCGGCTGCACGCCAGTCACCGTCAGCCTGCTCAGCGCCTGGCTCGGGCACGAACGACCTGGCTGGGCCCGCTGGGCCGGAACTGCCGTGTCGTTTGCGGGCATCTACCTGGTCGTCGGTCACGGCGCGCGACAGGGCACGTCGTCACTCGCTGGCGACGGGCTGATGGTGCTGGCGATGATCTGCTGGTCGATTTACACGGTCCGCACCAGCCCGCTGCTCGCGCGCTATTCGCCGCTCTTCATCACGGGCCTGACGATGACCCTCGGCACGATCATGTACGCGCCCGTCGCGCTCTGGTGGCTGAAGGACGCAGACCTGGCACGCGTGTCGGCCGGCGGGTGGGCCGGCATCGCCTACTCCTCGGGGTTCTCACTCGTCGCCGCCTACGTGATCTGGTACACGGCCGTGCAACGCCTGGGCAGCAGCCGCACCGCGATCTACTCCAACGTGATCCCGCTGGTTGCCATGCTGGTGGCCGCCGTTGTCGTCCACGAGGCGATCACCATGGAGAAGATGATTGGCGCGCTTGCGGTGTTGTCCGGCGTCCTGCTGACGAGGCTGGACCCGGGCCGCGGCGCCGCGGTTCGGCGCTCAGCGTAGGGGCCGGGTAAGAAGGTCCTTGCCCTCCTTTCCTTCCTTGGCTCCTTCGCTCGTGATGGCCGATCTGAAGATCGGCCCTACAGCGGCGTTCCCTTGCCTTCCTGGGCTGCCTCGGCTTCCTTGGCCGTAGGGCCGATCTTCCGCCTTCGCTGAAGCTACGGCGGACCGCCGAAGCCCTGGCGGAGGCTGGTTAGATTGGCCAGCAACGGCAGACGCAACGCGGCCAAGCCCCTCTGGTAAGCTCGGTGGCCGTGGCCGTGCCGCGTAGACTCCGCACTTTCGCGATCCTGCTGTTCGCGGGCGTCAGCAGCCTGCATCTTCACGCGCAGCTCTCGTCGCCGCGGCTGCCGCCTTCCGGCCCGACGCCCGCCCATACGGCAGGCCCAGCGGGTCTCGATCAGTCCCGGCTCGCGCTGATTGGTCCAGTCGTCACCGCCGCCATTGCCGCGAACCAGTTGCCAGGCGCTGTCGTCGTCGCCGGCCGTGGCTCCCAGGTGCTCTACCGTCACGCGTTCGGAAACCGCGCGCTGACGCCGGCTTCCGAGCCGATGACGCTCGACACGATCTTCGACCTCGCGTCGTTGACCAAGGTCGTGGCGACGACGACGGCGGTGATGCAGCTGGTCGAAGACGGCCGGCTGCGACTGACCGATCGCGTCGCGACGCTGGTGCCCGGGTTCGGCCGCTACGGTAAGGACGGCATCACCGTCCGCCACCTGCTGACCCACACCTCCGGCCTCCGCCCGGACCTCGACCTCGACGTGCCGTTCGAAGGTAGCGACGAAGCCATCCGCCGAATCATCGAGGAAGTGCCGACGGCGCGGCCGGGCGAGCGGTTCATCTACTCCGATCTGAACTTCGTGCTCCTCGGCGTCATCGTCGGGCAGGTGTCTGGCGAATCGCTCGACGTCTACACGAGGCAGCGGATTTTCGAGCCGCTCGGGATGCACGACACCCAGTTCCTGCCGCCGACGTCGAGCCGGGCACGCATCGCGCCGACCGAGCGCTGCGCGCCCCTGTCATGGCCATGCAGCACTCCCGATGCGACGATGCTGCGTGGTGTCGTGCACGACCCGACCGCACGGCGGATGGGCGGCGTGGCCGGTCATGCCGGGCTGTTCTCGACAGGCGACGATCTTTCTGTCTTTGTGAGGATGCTGCTGCAAGGCGGCGCGTGGAGCGGCACGCGGATCCTCTCGCCACTCAGCGTCGCGAAGATGACCCGTGCCGCGGCGACAGACAGCCGCGGCGCCGAGCGCGGGCTCGGCTGGGACATCGACTCTCCGTACTCGTCGAATCGCGGCGAGCTGCTTCCGGTCGAGTCGTTCGGGCATACCGGCTTCACCGGCACCTCCATCTGGGCCGACCCGGCGACTGGCGTCTGGGTGATCTTCCTCTCGAACCGCGTCCATCCCGACGGTCATGGCGACGTCACGCCGCTTCGTGCGCGCGTCGCGACGATCGTGGCGTCCGCCGCGACAGACGCGCAGCTACCGGCCCACGCCAGGATGACCGGCGGCGACTTCACGACCACGCCGGCGGCAGTGCCCGCTGCAACGCAGGCCGTCGACACCGGCATCGACGTGCTGCGTCAGGAGGGATTTGCCAGGCTCGCCGGACGCCACGTCGGGCTCGTCACCAACCAGACCGGTCGCGCGAGCGACGGCGCGTCGACGATCGATCTGCTCGCCGCGCAGAAGTCGTTGACGCTCGTCGCGCTGTTCAGCCCCGAACACGGCATCCGCGGCGTCGTGGACGATCAAGTGCCGTCGACGACAGACGAGAAGACGGGCCTGCCGATCTACTCGCTCTACGGCGCCACGCGCCGGCCGACAGACGACATGCTGAAGGGCATCGACACGCTGGTCGTCGACCTTCAGGACATCGGCGCGCGGTTCTACACCTATCCGGTCACCATGGCGTACGTGTTGGAGGAGTCGGCGAAGCGTCACATCAAGGTGGTCGTCCTCGACCGGCCCAATCCGATCAACGGATGGACCATTGAAGGCCCGGAGCTCGACGCCGGCGCCGAAAGCTTCGTCGGCTATCTTGCCGCGATGCCGATCAGGCACGGCCTGACGATTGGGGAGCTGGCGAAATTGTTCAACGGCGAAGCGCACCTCGGCTGCGAGCTGGACGTCGTCGCCATGCGGCACTGGGCGCGCAGCGAGTGGTTCGACGACACGGGCGTGCCATGGGTGAACCCGTCGCCGAACATGCGCACCGTCGCCGCGGCGACGCTCTACCCGGGCATCGGCATGCTGGAATACGCGAACGTCTCTGTGGGCCGCGGCACCGACACGCCGTTCGAGCACCTGGGCGCGCCGTGGATCGACGGACGACAGCTCGCCGCCGCTCTCAACGCACGCGCCATCCCGGGTGTGCGCGTCTATCCGGTGAGCTTCACGCCGTCCACCAGCCTCTATGCGGGCCAGTTGTGTCACGGCGTGTCGTTCGTCATCGTCGATCGCGAGCAACTGCGCCCGGTGAGGCTCGGCGTCGAGATCGCGGTGGCTCTCCAGCGCTTGTACGGCAACCAGTTCGAGCCGGGGTCCACTGCGCAGCTGCTGGGATCGAAGGACGCGGTGTCCGCCATCAAGGGCGGCGCTGACGCCGCGGCAGTCCTCGCCTCCTGGGCAGCGGCGGAAGGCCGCTGGCGCCTGTTGCGCGCGAAGTATCTGCTGTACTGACGCGCGAACTCGACTCTCCAGAGACACATGGCGCAACGCGGCGGCAAGGACTTGCGGGACCTGAAGGGTCTGCCGCGCAACGCGGTCGGGTCTTACATCCGCAAGGCTGTGGACAAGCGGGGCCCGTCGGCGCCGGTCGAGAGCGGCAAGGCAGCGCCCGTGCTCGAGCGCTTTCCCGCCCTGAAGCTGTACAACCCGAAGGCGTGGTCCGACTGGATGAAGTCGTACGTCAAGAATCGCCTCGGGCCACGCCACAAGTTCAACTACTACGAACCGCTCCAGGCCGGCGCCGGCGTCTACCCGCTGCGCCAGGCATCCGGGCCGCATGTGCGCCTCGCGCTGGCGGGCGACTGGGGCACGGGCACCGACGAGGCCCGTCGCGTGGCTGCCGCCATGGCAGCGACCAAGCCGCACTTCACCATTCACCTCGGCGACATCTACTACGTCGGGTCGCTGGCGGAGGTGAACGAGCACGTGCTCGGCATCGACAACCCGCACAACGACTACACGCCGTGCACCTGGCCGCTCGGCTCTGTCGGCAGCTTCGCGCTCAACGGGAACCACGAGATGTACGGCCTGGGGGACGCCTACTTCGAGCTGCTGCTGCCACAACTGGGCCTGTGGCACCCGCGTCAGCGTCAGGAGGCCAGCTTCTTCTGCCTCGAGAACGAGGACTGGCGCGTCATCGGCCTCGACACCGCCTACAACGCGATCGGCTGGCCGTTCCTCGAGAACCTGTTGAACCCGCGATGCCACCTGGAGGATCAGGAAATCGACTGGCTCCGAAAGGCTGTTCGCCTGAAGGATCCCGACGACACCCGTGGCGTCATTCTCCTGAGCCACCATCGGTACCTACTCGGCCTTCGACAGCTGGTATCCGGCCGCCGCGCAGCAGCTCTCAGCGTTCCTGAAGCGGCCCGTGATCTGGTTCTGGGGACACGAGCATCGGCTCAGCGTGTACGGCCTCCACGCATTCAAGGGCGGCATCGAGGCGCACGGCCGGTGTATCGGTCACGGAGGCATGCCGGTCGACCGCTGGGATCCGGACGAGCCGCTGCGGCATCCCGACTGCGCGCCGATGTTCGTCGACACGCGCCCGTTTCCGAATGATGAAGACCTCGACGTCGGGTACAACGGATTCGCGATGCTCGATTTCGAAGGCCCGGCAATGACCGCCAGGTACTGCGACCTGACAGGGCATGCGGTCTGGACCGAGACGTGGACAGTCGATCGCCGCGACGGATCCTTGAAACTTGCCGTAGCCCGTAGCCCGTAGCCCGTAGCCCGTAGCCCGTAGCCCGTAGCCCGTAGCCGTACGTACGTCAGTACCACCCGATAGAGCATCACGTAGATCACCACTCCGGTCACCGAGACGTACATCCAGAGCGGCCACGTCCAGCGCGCGATGCGCCGGTGCCGGGCGACATCCATCTTCAGCCCTCGCCGGAGTGTCACCAACGCGAGCGGCACGATGGCTGCCGCCAGGATGACGTGCGTGATCAGAATCCCGAAGTACACGACGCGAATCGGCCCGTGGCCGGGGAAGGGCTTCGATCCGATGTGGGCGTGGTAGACCAGGTAGGAGATCAGGAAAAGCGACGAGGCGACGAAGGCGGAGATCATGCAGGCGCGATGCGCCGCGATTCGTCTTCGGCGGATGTTGTAGTAGCCCGCGAGCAGGAGAAGGCCCGCCGTGGCGTTCAACGCGGCGTTGACCGCCGGCAGGTCCGAGATCCCGATCACTGGCAGGCGACCGGCAGCCGCGTCACGCGCGGTTGGCCAGCATCAGGACCCAGAGCACCGGCAGGTACGCGAGCGACGCCATGAACAGCCGGCGCGCGCGCGCCGGGGTCTGGTCCTGCGCGAAGCGGATCGCCAGCACCAGCAGGGCAACGCCCAGCACGATCGCCCCGGCCAGGTAGAAACGGCCCGCGATGCCGACGACGGTCGGCAGCAGGCTGACCGGCACCAGCGCCGCCGAGTAATTCACCATCTGCAGGGCGGTGCTGCGCCCACCGGGGTCCTCGACGGGGAGCACCCGAATCCCGCCGCGCTCGTAGTCCTCGCGATACAGCCACGACACCGCGAGCACGTGCGGCATCTGCCAGAAGAACACGATCGCAAACAGGATCCACGGTTCGGGACCGAGTGCATTTCTGGCAGCGGCCCAGCCGATGACCGGCGGCAACGCCCCGGGCACCGCACCGAGGATGGTGGCGAGGGAGGTGACGCGTTTGAGCGGCGTGTAGATCAGCGCGTAGCTGACCAGCGTGGCGACGGCGACGATGGCCGCGAGCAGGTTTGCGCCGAAGGCCAGTTCCGCGATGCCAATCGATGACAGCGCCGCGGCAAAGATGGCGGCCTCGGTCGTGCTGAGCCGCCCGCTCGGCAAGGGCCTGCCCATCGTCCGCCGCATCATCGCGTCGACGTCGCGCTCGAGCACCTGGTTGAACGCCGCGGCGCCGCTGGCGACGAGAAAGGTGCCGAGCGCCGTGTGGATCAGGAGCGCGAGAATCGGTGCCGCCACGGTTGCCCAGGTGGAAGCCGATGACTGTCGTCACCAGCACCAGCAGGTTGACGCGGGGCTTGGTCAGCGTGACGTAGTCGGCCCACATCGGGGTGTCGGCCACGGCAACGCCGGACTTGGGGGAGATATCGCTCAAGGGCGGCTCGGCGGAAACAGCCAATTATACCGGCCCGCCAGCTCTCGCGCCCGTGGGCGCCGGCCGCTACTGCGCCAGCAGGCGGGCGAGGCGGGCGCGGCCGCGACTGATTTGCGATTTCACGGTGCCCAGCGGCAGGCCGAGCTGCTCGGCGACTTCTTCGTACGACTGCTCGCGCAGGTCGCGGAGCACGATCGCCCGGCGCCAGGCGCGCGGCAGGCGGGCCAGCGCCGTCCTGAGCCGCCCGACGGCCTCCGTCGTCTCCAGCGACACATCGGCCCGGCGCGGCGCGATCGCCCACAGCGGCGAGACGTCGTCTGCCTGCCCATCCGGCCACCCCGCCTCGAACCGGCGCCGACGGAAGTGGTCGATGCAGCGATTCCGGCTCAATCGGTAGATCCACACGTCGAACGTGTCCGGGGTCGTCAGCGTCGGCAGCGCCAGCATCAGCCGCAGGAGGATGTCCTGCGCCAGATCCTCGACGTCAGCAGAATTGCGCGTGAAGAAGGCCGCCAGTGCGACGATCCGACGGCGTTGCTGCTCGAGCAGGCGCGCGACGGCAGCTGGCTCGCCCGCCATGGCGCTGGCCACCAGATCGCGAGCCGTGAAGCGGTAGCGCGCCGGCGCCGCCAAAGCCGCCTGGGCGCCGGCAATCACTGCAGACGCCGGGGCCGCCGCCGCGCTATAATCGTTTAGCATCTTGATATCTCAATCTCTAAGATATCAAGAGGCTAAGGGGTTCCGGCAGCGATGTCAAGCAGCGATCGTCAGCAATTGCTGGGGCAGCTCTTCCTGGAGTTCAGGCAGATGAGCGCCGGCGCCGTCATGTTCCACCAGGCGATTGCCGAGCGTCTCGGCCTGCACGTCACCGACCACAAGTGCGCCGACATCATTCAGCGCACCGGGCCGATGACGCCAGGCAAGCTGGCGCAGTTGACCGGGCTGACCACCGGCGCGATTACCGGCGTGATCGATCGGCTGGAAAAGCGCGGCCTCGCGCGCCGGATCGCGGATCCCCGCGACCGGCGGCGCGTGATCATCGAGCTGGTGAAAAGCGAGCGCCTCGAGTGCGAGGTCGCCGACCTGTTCAAGGGGATTGCCGAGTCCAGCCGCCTGATGCTCGAGGATTACACGGACGATCAGCTCGAACTGCTGCTCGGATTCGTCAGGCGCTGCAACGCCATTTCTCTCGCGGAGACGCACAAGCTCCGCGGGACGGCAGCGGCCGACGACGAAGCGTCGCCCGCGCCAGCCCACGCGGAGAGTTAGTCGTTCAGCCTATCGGCCTCCGCCCACGGCGGCCTTCGTCTTCGCCTTCTCCGCTTCTTCCTGCTGCACCAGCGTGTAGGCGATGTAGTACTTGTAGATGTTGCTGACGTAGGTCACGGTCTCGCGGCCAATCCGCTCCGCCGCAATCCGCTCGACGTTGTTCAACCAGATATTCGGATTCAGGCCGCGGGCCGCCGCTTCCTTGCGAAGCCCGCGAATGCGCGCCGGGCCGGCGTTGTAGGACGCGAACGCGAACAGGCCCTTGTTCAGATCGTCCATCGGCTCGTCCTTGAAGTACTGGTCGATCATGAACCGGATGTACTTCACGCCGGCGTTGATGTTCGGATCGATCTGATGGATGTCGCCGACAGCCATTTCCTTGCCAGTGGCGGGCATCACCTGCATCACGCCGACCGCGCCGACCCGGCTCTTCACGCTCTGGTCCAGCCTCGACTCCTGAAAGCCCTGCGCCATGACCAGCAGGTAGTCCATGCCGTACTTGTCGCCGTACTTCTTGAACGTCGCGATGAGATCGTTGAACTGCTTGATCCGTTCCGGCGACGTCGCGCTCTTCACGTACTGCACGTTCTTCAGGGTACTTCATGAGCAGCATGTTGCCGAACAGCGTCCCCTGACCGTTCTTCGCGATGACGGCATTCACCTGGGCAATCAGCTTCGGGCTGTTCTTGCGCACCGCCCACGCCAGGTCGCCGTCTGTCCGAACCGCCACCGTGGGATGCAGCGTGATCGACGGCAGGACCTGCTTCCAGAAGGCGCCGAGGTAATCGTCCACGATGACGATCTTGAGCAGGCCGGCGTTGGCCATCTCGAGGATGTCTTCATCCTCGAGCGAGGTCGAGATCGCCTGGATCTTGATCGGCGCCTTGCCCTGCTGCTTGAACGTGTCGTTCAGTTTCTGGAGACTCTCAAACTGGATGCTCTTGTCGCGGACCGCGATTGTCTTGCCAGCAAGGTCGTCGACGGTGGCAATCGCCGGCGCCCCGGGGCCGGTGACGACGATCTCCTTGACGTCTTTCCTGGTCGGAATCGAGAAGTCCACCATTGCCGCGCGTTCCGGCGTCACGGTGACGCCCGCGGCGATGATGTCGCCCCGGCCCTCGATCAGCGACTGATACAGCGCGTCGCGGGAGGTCGGCACGAAGACCACATGGAGATGCGTGGCGTTGGTGGTCTTGAGCTTCAGATTCAGTTCGGATTCGAGCTTCATGCCCGCGTCGTAGACGACGCCGCGCTGGAGGCCCTTGTCCACGAAGTAACTCGTCCCGCTGTAGGGCGTGAGGATCCGGACAATTCGACGCTTGACCATCCCGTCGAAGTCACCGGTCCACGGCTTCATGAGACCGGCGCGACTGCTCGGAGAGGCTGGCTCCGCGGCAGGCGGCTTGGCTGGCGCTGCCGGCGCCTGCGCCTGTCCCGCTTCTCCCAGCGCCGAGTGAGCCGCCAACATCGCCGCAAGCGCCGCGATGCCGAGGACCGTCTTGTTCACACCCGCCATCCGTCGAACCTCCTGAATACCAGCTGAACCATTCGTCTCGGAGCCCACTGATTTAGAGCCTCAGGGAGCGGCAAGAGTCTTTAACAGTCCAGCTTAACTCAGGTCGAGGTGGCCCGATACCCACAGCGACGGCATACTGATCGCGACGTGACTTCTCGCCGACGCAGGGCATTTCGCGCGCTTTTCCTTCTCCTGGCCATCGTTCTGGTGGCCGCCACAGGCGCAGCCTGGTACTTCCGCGAGCTCATCCATGAGCCGAGCCCATCGCGTCCCATCGCCGGCTGGACGCCAACGGTCCGCTGGGTGGCCGGCGCCGGGGCGGACGGGCATCGGGACGGCGCGGCAGATACAGCGACCTTCTCCGATCCGTTCGCCGTGGCGTTAGCCGCCGATGGCGTCCTCTACGTCGCGGATGCCGGCGACAGCAACGCGATCCGGCGCGTCACCCTCGCAGGCGAGGTCGCGACACTGGCAGGCGGCGTGGAGGGTTTTGCCGATGGCGTCGGCTCGTCGGCGCGATTCAACTCTCCCTCAGGAGTGGTGATCGACGGCCAGGGCACGCTGTACATCGCGGACACCGGCAATCACGCGATTCGGCGGGTCAGCCCGGACGGCAGTGTCGCCACCATCGCCGGCACCGGCGTCGCGGGCTGGCGCGACGGCCCGGGCGTCGAGGCCCGGTTCAACGGCCCGATCGGCATCACCCTCGACGCCGATGGCCGGCTCCTGGTCGCCGACAGCTACAACGATCGCATTCGCCGCGTCGGACGCGACGGGCAGGTGACGACGATGTCCGGCGACGGCACGCCTGGCCTGATTGACGGCCCGTCGTCAACCGCGCGCTTCGACACGCCGACAGGCATCGCCGTCGGTCCGGGCGGCGCCATCTTCGTCGCCGACACCGGCAACGGCGTCGTCCGCCGCATCGGCACCGACGGCGCCGTCACGACCATCCCCGTGGTGCAGGTCACTGGAAACCTCGAGGGCCTGGCAGCACCCACTGGTCTCGTCGTGACGCCGGACGGGCGCATCGACCTCACCGATCGGCGCGGGCGCATCGTCGAGATGTCGTCGAGCGGCGTGATGCGCACGCTCGCCGGCAGCGTCGCCGGCTTTGCCGACGGTCCCGGCGACGCAGCGCGCTTCAGGGCGCCATCTGGTCTTGCGCTCGCCGCCGATGGCGCGCTCGTCGTGGCCGACGCCGGCAATCGGATGATCCGCCGGCTCGATCTGGCCGCGCGCCTCCCGGCCGTGCCGCCCGTTTCGCCCCGCGTGCACCCGGGCTTCGACGCGGCGCTGTTCGCGGCGACGCCGCTCCTGTGGCCGCTCGACCCGCAGGGCGGCCCCCACGAGGTGGCCGGCACCCTGGGCGAGGCAAGAGGCAACCCCGGCGGCGAGGGACACGAGCGGTTCCACGCCGGCATCGACGTCCACGGCGGCGAAGGAGAACTGGCGCTGGCGGTCCGCGACGGCAAGGTGCAGGAGCCGGTCGCCACGGCCGGATTCGGCACGCTGAACGAACGGGTCACGATCGGTGCGGTGACGTACGTGCACATCCGCGTCGGCCGCGACCGCCGCAACCAGGCTCTCGATCCCGAGTCGGTGGCGGTGTTGAGTGATGCGTCGGGCACACCGGTACGAGCGCGTGTCAGGCGTGGCTGGCGCGTGCACGCTGGCGAGCCGGTTGGCACACTCAATCGCTTTCAGCACGTGCACCTGAGCGTGGGACCCACCGGCGAAGAGGTCAACCCGCTGACGATGGACCTGCCGAACTTCGAGGACGACATCGCGCCGACGATCGCGGCCCGCGGCGTGCAGGTGCTGGATCTCTCGGCGCCGCCGCCGGATCCGAAGTCCCGTCAGCCGGTCGTGGTCCGCGGACCTGTCCGCATCGTCGTGGACGCCTGGGATCGCGTCAACGGCAACGCGCCGTCGCGCCGGCTCGGCGTCTACGCCCTCGGGTTTCAGATCCTGGCGGGCGACGGGACGCCGGTGCCTGGGTTCGAGCGCCCGCGGATGACTGTCGCGTTCGACACGCTGCCGTCGGACGCCGAAGCGCCGCTCGTGCTGTACGCGCCAGGCAGCGGCATCCCGTTCTACGGCACGCGCCGGACGCGATTCCGGTACGTCGTCACCACCGAGCGCGACGGCGACCACGTGCGCGAGGCGCCATGGGACCCGGCGGGACTGGCGCCCGGTCGCTACATCGTGCGCGTCGTCGTCGCCGACGCGGCGGGCAACACGGCGATCGCCGGCCGCGACATGCCGATCGTCGTGGCGCCGCGTTGACACCCGCGATCGCGGGGCCGAAAATGAAACGGTAGCTGGCAGCTCGCAGCTGGCAGCCGGCAGTCCGCAGTCCGCAGCCATCTGCCTGCCGCCTGCCGCCTACCGCCGACTTCTGTGCTCGTATCGGGAACGAGCTTCGAGGACCCCAGTGACGCGACCCGGACACTCCCGCGGCGGCTCGGATCGAGTCATCGCGTACGTGAAGGGCTTGATCGAGAGCGGCGCCCTGCACGCGAACGACAGACTGCCGACAGAGCGGGAGCTGGCCGCGCGCCTGGAGGTGAGTCGCCCGACTGTCAGGGCCGGCCTGCGCGCGCTGACGACACTTGGTGTGGTGCGCGCGCGGCGCGGCTCGGGCACCTTCGTCACCGACGGACCGCCGGTCATCGGCGGCGAGCCGCTCAGCTTTCTCGCGGCGCTGCACGGCTTCAGCCGCGCCGAGATGTACGAGGTCCGCCGCATCCTCGAAGTCGGCGCCGCCGGCCTGGCGGCGGAGCGGGCGAGCGGCGATCACATGTCCACCCTCGCCGACGAAGTGGCCGGCATGTTCGCGGCGCTCGACGAGCCATTGACGTTCCTGTCGCACGACATCCGTTTCCACCGGACGGTGGGCGTGGCGTCGGGCAACCCGATTGTGGCGTCGCTGGCGGAGGTGCTGTCGGGGATGTACTACGAGCAGCGCCGCAACACGGCGGCAAACGCGTCCGGACGCGATCTGCGGGAGGCGGCGGAGGCCCACCGCCGGATTTATCAGGCCATCCGCGCCCGCGACACGGCGCAGGCCCGCGATGCGATGAACGAACACCTGCTCACGGCACAGGCCTTTCAGGAATCAGAGCCCGATCCACCGGTCGTTGCGGGGCGGTAGCGGGACGGGGCTACGGGCTAAGACGGCGGGCTACGGGCTTCGGGCTTCGGGCTACGCGAAGGCCAATCTGAAGATTGGCCCTACGGACAATTCGGGCTACGGGCTTCGGGCTTCGGTAGGGCCGATCTTGAGATCGGCCTCAGGCATCGAGGACGGGCAACGGGAATGCGTCGACCCGGCCAATCTGAAGATTGGCCCTACGGGCAAATTCGGACGACGGACTACTGCTACGGGAATCGTCCCAGCGCCGTCAGCAGATCGAGCCGGCTCTGTCGCACGTTGTCCTCGGCGATCGCCACCGCGGTGTCGGCGTCGCGCGCGCGGCGCTGGGCGTCGATGACGTCCAGGTTGGTCGCCGCTCCTGCCCGGAAGCTGACCTGCGTGATGTCGAGGACCTGCGCCGCCTGGGCGGCCGCGTCGCGGCTGCTGGCAAGCACGCGCTCACCGCGCCGCACGCTCTCGTAGGCCCGCCGGATTTCAGTCTTCGCTTCGCGAAGCTGCCCCACACGGATCGCCTCGATCGAATGCAGCGACGATTCCCGCACGACCTTCAGGCCGCGCCGATTGCCCGAATCGAAGACGGGCACGTCGAACTGCAGCAGCGCACGCCAGCCCGTGGTCGGGGCCGACACCAACCCGGGATGCTGGTAGGCCGGCTGGAAGACACCGGTCACCGACGGCAGCCAGTCCTTCCAGCTGTCGCTCACGATGCGCTGCGCCGCGAAGACCTGCAGGTTCGCCAGCTTGATGTCGGTGCGCTGCTGGATCACCTGGTCAGTGCTGCCGGTGACAGTCGCCTCATCTGGAATTTCAAACACGGGCTCGTCCTGCGCGTCCACGGGACCTTCTGTCGCGACGAGGATGCCCAGCGCTTCCTGCGCGCGGTAGAGAGCCAGCCGTGACTGCTCGACGAATGCCTGATCGGCAGACAGCGTCTGTTGCGCCTGGAGCGCCGTGAGCTTGCTGCCGGCGCCGGCTTTCAGCCGGTTGTCGGCGTAGTCGAAGAACGCCTGCGCGGTGTCACGCGCCCTGATCTGCGACTCGACGACACGGCGCGCGGCAATCACCGACAAGTACCGCCTGTGCCGTCGCTTCGGCGATCTGCCGCTTGACGTCGACGCTGCTCGCCTCGGCCACGTGTTGCGCGTCGAGTGCCTGCGTCCGCTGCGCCCATTGTGCCGGCGCGAACAGCGGCATCGCCACTGTCAGGCCGACGAAGAACGTGTTCTGAGGGACGATCAGCTGGCCTGCCGATACACGATCCCCGTCGAGCGTCGCGTTGGACCCATCGACTGAGATGTTGGGCAGCGTCACCGCGCGCGCCTGCAGCAGCAGCCCCTGCGCCTGGAGGATGTTTGCCGCCGCGACGGCCACCGACGGGTTATTCGCCAGCGCGCGCTTGATCGCCTCGGCAAATGGCATCGGCACCGGTGTGCCGGCGGCGCTGGAGAGCGGCGGGACATCCGTGGGACTCGCCGGCGCCAAAGGTGGCGCGGTGGCCGGGACTGTCTGTGCCTGAAGTGTGCCCGCCAGGCCGCAGACGAGCACGGCGCCCGCCAGGACCATCCGCTTACTCATGCGCCGACTCCGTCGCGACGGGCGCTTCGGCGGCATGACGGCCGCCCGGTGCCAGCGTGCGCACCACGACATACAGCACTGGAATGAAGACGATGTTCAGCATCGTCGACACCAGCATCCCGCCGAACACCGCCGTGCCGACGGAATGGCGTCCGGCCTCGCCGGCGCCGTGGGCGATGACCAGCGGGAACACGCCGAGGATGAAGGCGAACGACGTCATGAGAATCGGCCGCAGCCGGATGCGCGCGGCTTCAATCGCCGCGTCCTGAATGGAGAGCCCGCGTTCGCGGAGCTGCTCGGCGAACTCGACGATCAGAATCGCGTTCTTGGCGGCGAGACCGATCAGCATGACCAGGCCGACCTGGCAGTAGATGTCGTTGGCGAGGCCGCGCAGGCCCTGCGCACCGACGGCGCCGAGCACCGCGAGCGGCACCGCCAGCAGGATGATGAACGGCAGCAGGAAGCTCTCGTAGTGCGCCGCCAGCGTCAGATACACCAGCAGGAGGCCGAGCAGGAAGATCACGCCGGCCTGCGTGCCGGCCTTGATTTCCTCGAGCGACTGGCCCGCCCACGCGTAGGTCGAAGCCGGCCGGCAGGTTCCTGTCGGCCAGGTTCTGCATCGCGATCAGCGACTGGCCGGAGCTGTAGCCGGGCGCGGCCGCGCCGTTGATCTCCGCCGACCGGAACAGGTTGAAGTGGCTGATGACCTGCGGCGCCGTCTTCTCGGTGACGTGTACCAGGTTCGCCAGCGGCACCATCTGCCCGCTGTCCGATCGCGCGTAGAGCTGCGCCAGCGTGCTCGGGTCGTTCCTGAACTTCTGATCCGCCTGCACGTAGACGCGATACGCGCGGTTGTTGAAGTCGAAGTCGTTCACGTACTGCGAGCCGAGGAACACCTGGAGCGCGTCGGTGACCTGGCTGAGCGGCATCCCGAGCGACTTCACCCGCTCGCGATCGATGTCGACGTCGAGCTGCGGGTCGTCGGCCGTGAACGCCGTGAACAGCCCGCGCATCTCCGCCGATCGGTTGCCCTGGCTCACCAGCCCCTGGGTGGCGGCAGCCAGGTTCTCAATCGGGCCGCCGGTCTGGTCGAGCACCTCGAACTGGAATCCGCCGAAGGCGCCCAGGCCGCGGATGGGCGGCGGCAGGAACGGGATGACCAGCCCGCCGCTGATGCCGCCGATCAGCTTGCCGCGCAGACGCGCGACGATAGCCTGCGCCGACTGGGACTCGTCCGGACGATCGTCGTAGGGCTTGAGCCTGACGAACAGAATCGAGCGATTCGGCGACGCGCCGGAGAAGCTGAAGCCGCCGACCGTGAAGACTGCGGCGATGTCCTTCTCGGTCGCCAGCAGTTTCTCGGCCTGCCGCCCGATGTTCCCCGTGTATTCCAGCGACGCGCCTTCCGGCGCCTGGATCTGGATGATGAAGTAGCCCTGGTCCTCGTCGGGCAGGAAGGCTGTCGGCACCGCGCGGTAGACCCAGGCCGTCAGGCCCAGTGTCGCCATGAACAGCAGCACCATCACCCAGCGGAAGCGCACGGCGACTTTTTCGACGCGCACGTAGCCGTGAGTGCCAGCGTCGATGATGCGCTCGAAGAAGCGGAAGAACCCGCCCTTCTTCTGCTCTTTCCTCAGCAGCAGGGCCGACAGCGCCGGCGTCAGCGTGACCGCGTTGAACGCCGACAGCGCGACTGAGAACGCGATCGTCAGCGAGAACTGCTGATACAGCCGCCCTGTCGTGCCGGGGAAGAACGACACCGGCACGAACACCGCGATCAGCACCAGCGCCGTCGCGATGACCGCGCTCAGCACTTCCCCCATCGCCTCCGACGCCGCCTGCCGCGCGGTCCGGCCGTACTCGGTGATGTGGCGCTGGATGTTCTCGATGACCACGATCGCATCGTCGACGACGATGCCGGTGGCCAGGACGATGCCGAAGAGCGTCAGCGTGTTGATGGAGAAGCCGAGCGCCTTGACGAAGGCGAACACGCCAACCAGCGACACCGGGATCGTGGCGGCCGGGATGATCGTGCTGCGCCAGTCCTGCAGGAACAGGAAGATGACGATGATGACCAGGACGATCGCTTCAAACAGCGTCTTGACGACCTCGCGGATCGAGTCCTTGACCACCGTCGCCGTGTCGAACGAGATCTGGTACTGCATGCCGGGCGGGAACGACTTCTTCAGCCGTTCGAGCTCCGCGATGCAGTTGTTGTAGGTCTCGAGCGCGTTGGCGCTCGGCAGCTGGACGACGCCGAAGCCGACGGCGTCGTAGCCGTTGAAGCGCAGGTCGCTCGAGTAGGTCTCGGCGCCGAGCTCCGAGTGGCCGATGTCCTTCAGCCGCACCAGGACGCCGCCCTTGCCGGCCTTGACGATGATGTTGTCGAACTCCGAGGGCTCGGTCAGCCGGCCGGCCGCGCGCAGGCTGATCTGATAGAGCTGGCCCTGCGCCACCGGCGGCTGGCCGACGGCGCCGGCCGCCACCTGCACGTTCTGCTCGCGCAGCGCGTTGGTGACGTCGGACGCCGTGATGCCGCGCGACGCGAGCCGTGTCGGGTCGAGCCAGAGCCGCATGGCGTACTTGCGCTCGCCGAAGATCAGGACGTCGGCCACGCCGGGCACACGCTTGAGCGCGTCCTTGACGAAGACGTCGACGTAGTTGCTCAGGAAGAGCGAGTCGTACTCGTTGTGCTCGGTGTAGACGCCGACCGCCATGATGAACCCGGTCGAGGCCTTGGTCACCGTGACGCCGATGTTCTTGACGTCGTTCGGCAGCCGGCCGAGCGCGCTGGCGACGCGGTTCTGCACGTCGACCGCCGCCAGGTCCTGGTCGCGGTTCACGTTGAAGGTGGCGGTGATCGTGCTGACGCCGCTGCTGGTGCTGGTCGACGTCATGTAGAGCATGCCCTCGACGCCGTTGATCGACTGCTCGAGCGGGATGGTGACGGCGGACTCGACAGTCTGCGCGTTGGCGCCGGTGTAGATGGCGGTGACGTTGACCTGTGGCGGTGCCAGTTCCGGATACTGCGCGATGGGCAGCGTCGGAATGGCAGCCGCGCCGGCGAGGATGATCACCAGCGACAGGACTGTCGAGAGGATGGGACGACGAATGAACAGGTCGGCAAACATGGCGCGCGAGCCGTCAGTTAGCCGTCAGCTCTGCGGCTGCACGGGGGCGCCGTCGCCCACCTTCTGGACGCCGGACACGATGAGGCGGTCGCCGGCATGCAGACCGCTGACGACGACGTAGTCGTTGCCGAGCAGGGGGCCCAGTTTGACGGACCGCTGCCGCGCGACGAAGCCGTTGTCTTTCGCCTCGGCGACGAAGGCGAAGTACTGGCCGTTGATGCGCGTCACGGAGACCGCCGGAATCGTCAGGCCCGGCTCTTCGCGCCACACCACCTGCGCCCGCACGAACTGCTCGGTGCGGAAGCCCTGGCCCGCATCGAGCGGCGCCTTGGCCAGCACCGACTGCGTCGCGTCATCCACCTGCGGCGAGATGAAGTTGATGACTGTCGTTGCCAGGACCTTGTCGCTGCGGTCCAGGATCTTGACCGGCAGCCCCACCTTGAGGTCGGGCGCCCTCTCGATTGGCACTTCCACGTAGACCTCGAGGCCCGCGTTCTGGTCGATCGTGGTCAGGACGGTGTCGGTCTTCACACGATCGCCGACGCGGACGGGCACGTCTCCCACGACGCCGTCTGTCGGCGCGGTGACGCGGTAGTACTGCAGCTGCACCTGGCTTTCCTGAAGCTTGGCCTTGAGCGCCTGCTGCGAGGCCGTCGCAGTCTTCACCGCCGTTTCGGCCTGCTCGTATTCCTGCTGGCTGATGGCGCCTACGGCCAGCAGCTGCTTGGCGCGCTCGTATTGCTGCTGTGCGTAGGTGACGGCCTCGTCCTGGGCCGCGCGGCTGGCTTCGTCGCTGGCGACGGCCGCCACCTGGCGCGATCCGTCGATCTGGAGCAGCGGGCGCCCCGCGCTCACCCGGTCGCCGGATTTCACCATGATGGCTGTAATGACGCCCTCGACCTGCGGCCGCACTTCGCTCGAGCGTCGGGACCTCACGACGGCGACGAATTCCGACGTGATGACGACAGGCTTCTCGACAAGCTGCTGCACGCCGACAGCGGATGGCGGCATGGCCGGTGGCCCGGCCGGTCCGCCTTTGGAGCACGCCGCGGCGGCCGCCACAACGGCAATGGCACCCGCCACGCGCCATGGACGTGACAAACGAGGGCTGAACGAGGACGACATAGACACGTGAACCAAGGTGCGAAAGGCTCCGGCCCGCAGGCGGCCCGGACGCCGTGCGGGGCGTGACGCGCTCGGCTGGGTAGCGAAGCGACCGTGAAACCCCAATCATACTCGGCGGCCCAGCCGACGTGAAGCCGAGGGACCGTCGGAGGGAAACGGATGGGCTTCGGACTACGGGCTACGGGCTACGGGCTACGGGCTACGGACTACGGGCTACGGACTACGGGCTGCCTCGGTAGGGCCGATCTTCAGATCGGCCTGACGGCGGCTCGTCACGGCCAATCTGAAGATTGGCCCTACCGAGTAGAAGCGCTAAATCCTGCCGACTCCCAACGCATCGGCGATCCGGTTCGCGTAGTTGAACCAGCCGGCGATGACGGTGATCTGGAGGATGGCGCGGTCGTCGTAGCCGGCCGCGCGCAGCGCGTCGAGATCGTCGGGGCCAAGGCGGGTGGAATCGCGCGTGAACTGCTCGACGAAGTTGAGCATCACGTGCTCGGCGTCCGAGACGGGGGCCGTCCGGTGATCGCGCCGCAGCGCCTCCACCATGCCGGCATCGAGCGTGACCCTACGCAGAAACTCTGCGTGCGATTCCAGTCAATAGAAACAGCTGTTGGTGGCCGAGACGACAGTGGCGATCATCTCGTGATGCCTGCGCTCGAGCGGCAGGTCAGGGGAGAGCGCCTCGCCGAGCAGCCCGAACGCATGGAACAGGACCTTCGGCAGCAGCGTGTGCGACTGCGAGATGCCGCCGCCCCGACTCTCGTCGATGCCGGCGACGCTCTCGCGATATTCCGGCGGGTAGAGCGATCGCGCCGCCTCCCACAGCTTCTTCAGCTCCGGGCTGGCGTCCTCGATGTTGATGGTCTTGATCCAGGTCATGCCGCGCGCGCCCCCCGTCCAATCATCGCGTACACCGGCAGGCCCAGCGCAACGATCGCCGCGCCGGCCAGGGCCTGCAGCGGGTTGTGCGCCGCCAGCAGGACCAGCAACAGGATGACCAGCGCCAGAAAAATCGCCGGCGTCACCGGGTAGCCCACGGTCTGGTAGACGCCCGGCGGCCCGCCGCGGCGGCGGATCACGTACACCGACGCGACGGTGAGCGCGATGAACACCACCGTGATGAACACGAAATACGCGACGATCTGGTCGAACGTGCCGGCCAGCACCAGCACCGAGGCAAGCACGGCCTCGATGAGAATGGCCCGGGCCGGCGTGCCCTGACGGCTCAGCTCGCCAACAGCGGCCGGGAACACCCCGTCACGGCTCATCGCGTAGTAGACCCGCGGCAGCATCATCACGACCGCCAGCAGGCTCCCGGCCACCGAGATGACGACGACGATCGCGAAGATGGTGCCGCCGACAGCGCCGAACAGCACCTCGCCCGCCTGCGCGGCGAACGCCTCGCCGCTCGTCACCTGTTCGACCGGCACCAGGTAGAGGAACGCCGCGGACGTCACGACGTAAGCCGCCGTCACGATCGTCACGCCCAGCGCCAGCGCGCGCGGCATCGTGCGTCCGGGATCGATGACCTCGCCTGACAGCTTGCTCGCTTCCCACCAGCCGCCAAACGCGAAGAACGCCGCGATCAGGCCGCCGGCCAGCGCGTCGCCCATCGGCGGCGACCCGGCGTGGCGCTCGACCAGCGGGAAGAAGTGGGACCAGTCGCCGCGCCCGAGCGCGAAGGCCAGGACGACGATCGCGGCCAGCGATCCGAGCTTCAGGACGGTGAACCCCTGCAGCACCCGGGCGCCGAGCAGGCTGCCGCGGATGTTGATGCCGGCGGCAAGCGCGATGGCGCCGACAGCGACCAGCTTCTGCCCGAGCGATCCGATGGGAACGAGGTAGGCGACGTATGCGGCCAGGCCGCTCGCCAGCGCGGCGGTGATGCCGGGGTCCATCACCAGCAGGCACTTCCAGCCGTACAGGAAGGCCAGGCGCCGGCCGTACGCCTCGCGCAGGTAGACGTAGCCGCCGCCGGCTTCCGGGTAACGCGATGCGAGCTCGCCGTAGACCAGTGCGCCGGAGAGCGCCATGCCGCCCATCAACAGCCAGGCGGCCAGGAGCCAGAACGGCGATCCCAGCGTCCGGGCCATCGTCGCCGGCGTCAGGAAGATGCCGACGGCGATGACCTGGCCGGCGACCGCCGATGTGGCGGCCGCCAGCCCGAGACGCCGGTCCATCAGAACGACACGCGTGCGGCGAGCTGGAAGGCGCGCGGGCCGCCGCTGCCGAACACGCCGCCTGCGGTGGTCACCGCATGGCCGAACGCGCTCGACTTCAGGTAGCCCGGCGACGACGGGTCGTCGCTGTCGCGGATCAGCACGTTGGAGAAGCCCGAGTAGTTCAGGTTCGACGTGCCGAGGATGTTCGTGACGTTGAACACGTTGAAGACCTCGAGCATCGGCTCGATCCGCACGCCGTGACCGACGGTGAACGGACGCGAGATGCGGAGGTCCGATCGAGTTGAACGAGTCGTTGAACTTCGCGTCGTCGCCGACCAGCGGCAGCGGCACGCCGCCGACGCCGCCGCTGGCGTTCAGGTTCTGCAGGTACGCGTTGAGGTCGCCGGCGCGTCTTGAACTGGCGGCCGCCGGCGTTGCGCTGGAGGGTCGGGATGCGGGTCGAGCGCGTCCGGCAGCAGGATGTCCATCGGCACGCCCGAGGCGATCGCCCAGATCGGCCGAGACGTTAATCCGACTTTGGCGCGCTCCAGACGCCGGCCAGCGTGAAGCGGTGCCGCTGGTCGTTGGGCGTCGGGCCGTATTCGAGCTGCAGGTTGCTCGGGTCGATCGGGCCGGCCGAGAACGGGATCTGGTCGTCGTTGGCGTAGTTGAAGGCCTTGGCCAGCGTGTACGACGCGCGCAGCCCGAAGTTCTTCCTGAAGGTGCGCTCCGCCGAGACCAGCAGCGCGTCGTACTTCGTGCCGACGCTCGACTCGAGGTTGACGATCGGATCGGGCCCGCCGACGACCGGGTTGAACACCGCGCCGATTGTCCGGCCGATGATGAAGTGCGTGCCGTGCGTGTGGATGCCGTCGATCCGCGCCAGCCAGCCGCCGAAGTTGTGCTCGACGCCGAGGTTGAACTGCTGCACCTCGGGGTTCTGCATGCTGTTGTCGATGATGTTGATGCCGCCGGCGCCGGCGCCCGGCAGCATGAAGCCGCGTGAACGGGTTGCTGATCGTCGGCGCAAACGGCGGGAACTGGCCGTTCGGCTCGAGGAAGAACACGTTGCCGGCGCGGACTTCGATCGGCAGCGTGCGCCCGTCGAGCCCGCGCTCGAGCGACATGATCTCCAGCGTGACGCGGTCGTAGTAGATGCCGTAGCCGCCATGGACGCTGGTCGTGGCCGTCGTCGGTGGACCAGTTGAAGCCGAGGCGCGGCCCGAAGTTGTTCTTGTCCGCGCTGACGATCGCCCTGAAGGAACGGCTGCGCGATCGGGTTGATGTCGCCGTACCCGCTGATGTTCTTGACGTTGGTGTCGACCTCGTAGCGCAGGCCCAGGTTGAGCGTCAGGTGCGAGCTCACGCGCCAGTCGTCCTGCACGAACAGGGCGCCGTGGTTGTTGTCGCAGTCTGGGCAGCGTGAGCCTGACTCCGGATGGCCGCTGCGGAGGGTGACCGCAAACAGCAGGTCGTTGTCGTCCACCTGGCCGTCGCCGTTGGCGTCGAAGGCCGGGAAGTCCTGGACCAGCTCGACGCGTCCGGCGCGGAAGACGTCGAGGCCGAAGCCGGCGTCCACCCGCTGGAACTCGCCGCCCACCTTCATCGTGTGGCTGCCGAACACCATGGTCCACGTGTCGGCGATCTGCAAGCGGCGCTGGTCGGTGCACTGCGGCACCCGGAACGAGGATCCGTCCATGCATGCTGGGAAGGTGTAGCTGCGGCAGTCCCGGCGACGTCGGGTCGATCGTGTTGTGGAAGGTGCTGACGCTGACGCTCAGGCTGTTGAGGCTCGTCGTCGAGAACACCTTGTCCCACGTGCCGAGCACGCCGTTGTAGTGGTTCCTGCTGCGCTGACGCTGGGTTGCCGATCCAATCGCGCGATCGAGCTTGCTCGCGCCGGTGTCGTCCGCGTCCTCGCCCGCAGTAGCGGATCGTGACCCGGTTGTTCTGCCGCCGGACTCCAGTCGGCCCGGAACTGACCGAGAACGTCGTCGAGCGGCGCCGGCGCAAAGGAGCGGTCGATCGTGTCGGTGGCCGTGTTGCGCGTGCCGACCAGCACGGCGCCGTCCTGGTTGCGATATTCGATCGCGCCGAAGGCCACAGGCTGTCCTTCTTGAGCGGCCCGCCGATCGAGCCGGCGACCTGCTCGCGATCGAATGGCACGTCGGTGCCCGCGCTCTTGTCGTAGGTGGCCGGCAGCGCCTGCGAGCGACGAGTCGCGGAAGAAGAGCGAGCCGGAGCCGTGCAGCCGTGTTCGTGCCGGACTTGGTGACCACGTTGATCACCGACCCGGCCGAGCGCCCGAGCTCCGCGGAGAAGCGGCTGGTCGCGATCTGGAACTCCTGCACCGCCGTCCTGCGCGACGTTCATCAGCGGCCCGCCCACCACGTCGTCGTTGTTGTCCATGCCGTCGATGGTGATGTTGCCGCCGCGGCCGAACTGGCCGGCCGAGGAGATCAGCACGGAGCTGGTCTTGGTGGGGTCGAAGTTCGGGGCCGGCGCGTTGCCGGGGACGAGCAGTGCCAGCTCGAGGAAGTTGCGGCCGTTGAGCGGCAGCTTCTCGATGGCCGCCGAGGTGATGACGGCGTCGACGACGGATGTCGACGTGTCGATCGGCGTGGACTCGACATCAGCCTCGATGACGACAGTCTCCTTGAGGCTGCCTACCTTCAGCTCCGCGTTCAGCTCGACGGTCTGGCCGACGAGAAGGGCGACCTTGGTGTAGCGCTGTTCAGTGAACCCCTGGAGCGTCATCACGACGGTGACGACACCCGGCGGCAGGTCCGGGACGACGAAGACACCCACGGCGTCGGCCATTGCCTGGCGTGTGACACCCGTGTCGTCGAACGTCACGGTAATCTGCGTTCCTGGCAGGACGGCCCCCTGGGCGTCCTTGACCACGCCGCGAACGGTCGCCGTCGCCCCGGTCTGTGCCTGGGCGGAGGTGGCCATCACCAGCCCGCACAGTGCCACCAGGAGCGGCGCGCCCGAGAACAACGTCACCCACCGAAATCCATGTTGAACGCGCACGCACACCCCTCCTCAGACAGACGCCGACCCAGTTGTTCCCCGGGAGAATCTGAGGAGTCTGGCGCAGCCTCAGCAGTGGCGCAGTACGCGAACCGACTAGTCGGGGCCGTCCAGACCACTTACGAGGACGATTTGCGTCGCGTTTTCGGTCGTTTCGCCGCCGTGGGCGCCCGTCCCTCCATTTGTCACGGGCGTTGTGGCATTCCGAACCGCGTGCGCTAGAATCGCCGTCCGGTCCGGCCGACGACGGCACGACCAAGGAGTGCGAATCATGAAGAGACTGACATTGACCGGGTGCTGCGCCGTCCTGCTGGCCGCCGCCCCGGCCCTGGCCCAGACCCCGCTGACTGACGCGTCGAAGGGGCAGTTCGCGATCGTGAAGGGCTACGTGACGAAAGCCGCCGAGCAGGTCTCGGAAGCCGACTACGCCTTCAAGGCGACGCCGGACGTCCGGAGCCTCGGCGCCATCTTCGGCCACATCGCCGACGCCAACTTCAACATCTGCTCCGCGGCCTCCGGCGCGGCGAGCCCGATGAGCGGCAGCGTCGAGAAGACCAAGACGAGCAAGGCCGACATCCAGAAGGCGCTGGCCGAGTCGTATGCGTTCTGCGACGCGCAGTTCGCGGCGATGACAGAGGCCAAGAGCATGGAGATGACCAAGTTCTTCGGCGGCCAGCAGCCGCGCATCGCGGTGATGGCCTTCAACACGGCGCACAACTTCGAGCACTACGGCAACGTCATCACCTATATGCGCCTCAAGGGCATGGTGCCGCCGTCGAGCCAGGGCGGGATGTAAGAGAGCGATGTCAGCGCTCGGCGTCCCCATCACCGTGCTCGACGGCAACCAGGATCTGCCGCTGCCTGCGTATCAGACGACGCATGCGGCAGCGATGGACCTGCATGCCGCGGTGCGCGAGCCGGTGACCATCGCGCCGGGCGCGATTGCTCTCGTCGGCTGCGGCTTCGCCATCGCCATACCGGAGGGCTTCGAAGCACAGGTGCGTCCGCGGTCGGGGCTGGCCGTCAAGGCCGGCCTCACCGTGGTCAACGCGCCCGGTACCATCGACGCCGACTATCGCGGCGAAGTGAAAGTGGCGCTGATCAACCTGGGCGCCGCCCCGTTCACCGTCGAACGCGGCCTCCGGATCGCTCAGCTCGTCGTCGCGCCAGTGACGCAGGTGCGGTGGGAAGTGGTGGATGCGCTCAGCGAAACCGCCAGGGGCAGCGGCGGCTTCGGGCATACGGGCACCGGCTAGGAGCCCGAAGCGACCGGCGTCACCGCGGCCGCGTCTTCCTCCCCGGTGCGGATGCGGTAGATCTTCTCGACCGGCACGACGAAAATCTTGCCGTCGCCCACCGAGCCGGTGCGTGCCGACTTCAGGATGGCCTGCACGGTGGGATCGACGAAGTGGTTCGACACCGCGATCTCCAGCCGCACCTTCTCCGACAGGTCCATCTTCTCCGTGGTGCCGCGAGCCGTTTCGATCCGCCGGCGCTCGCCGCCGTGCCCTTCGACGCGACTGATGGTCACGCCCTGCACGTCGGCGCGAAACAGCTCCTCGAGCACGGCGCTGAGCCGCTCGGGCCGGATGATTGCGACGACCAACTTCATGTCGGACCTCCGCGCTGTCTGGGGTGGCCCATTGTCGCATGCAACCCGATCCAACCCGATCCAACCCGATCGATAATCCCCCATGGCCCGGCTTGTCGGGAAGGTGGCGCTCGTGCTCGGCGGCAGCGGCGAGGTGGGCGAGGGGATCGTCCGCGCGCTGCTCGGCGCCGGCGCCGATAGTGGCCGTGTGCTCGCGCGACAACGCGAAGTTGAGCGCGATTCACGATCGGTTGCCTGTCGAGTGGGACGGCCGCTACGTGCCGATCATCGGAGACCTCTCGACGCCGGCCGGCGCCCGCGCCATCGGCGAGCGCGTGGAGGTCGTCTGCGGCCGCCTCGACATCGTCGTCGCCTCCATCGGCGCGTGGTGGCAGAAGGGCCCGATTGTCTTCTCGACGCTCGAGGATTGGCAGCGCGTGATCGGCACCAATCTGACGCTGCACTACCTCGCCGCGACGACGCTGCTCCCGCTGATCAACAAGCGGCCTGGCAGCAGCTACCTGTTCATCAACAGCGCCGCCGCCGACGTGCCGGTGCCGAACTCGGGGCTGATGTCGGTCTCGGCGCACGCCGCGCTGATGCTGATGCGCGTCCTGGCGTCCGAACACCGCCACGAGCCGGTGCGCGTGAACGCGCTCGTGCTCGGCACGCCAATCGTCAGCCGCAGCCGCCCCGACGGCGACACCGACTGGCTCACCGCGGAAGAAGTCGGACAATACGTGGCGTGGCTGCTGTCGGATCGATCGACGACGCGTGGCCAGATCGTCCGGTTCAACTCGCGATCGCAGCTCCTGGATCTGACATGGCAGTGAAGACGCGATGTGCGTGGGCCGGCAGCGATCCGCTGTACCAGGACTACCACGACAAGGAATGGGGCGTGCCCTCGCGCGACCCGCGGCATCTGTTCGAGATGCTCGTGCTCGAAGGCGCGCAGGCTGGCCTGAGCTGGATCACGATCCTGAGGAAACGGGAGCACTACCGGAAGGTCTTCGACGGGTTCGACGCCGAACGTGTCGCGCGCTACTCGCCGGCGCGGGTGAACCGCCTGCTGCAGGATCCAGGCATCGTCCGCAACCGGCTGAAAGTGGAAGGCACCGTGCGGAACGCGAAGGCGTTCCTGGCATTGGCGGACGAGACCGATCCGGTGACGTGGCTCTGGCAGTTCGTCGACGGCAGGCCGCTCGTCAATCGCTGGGAGGCGTTTGGCCAGGTCCCGGCGAGCACCGCGCAATCTGACGCCATGAGCAAGGCGCTCAAGACACGCGGGTTCACGTTCGTCGGCTCGACGATCTGCTACGCGTTCATGCAGGCGACCGGCATGGTCAACGACCACATCACGACCTGCTTCCGCTATCGCGCCAGGCCCCGATAGTTGCGTTCGCGCGTTCGCCATGCGCTTATGGCAGGCAGCAGGCAGCAGGCAGCAGGCAGCAGGCAGATGGCGGCAGGCGCTTAAAGCTTCCGTAGCCGGACGCTGGCGACGTCGTGGTCCGCGCCCTTCTCGAGAATGAGGTGCGCGCGCTCGCGGGTCGGCGCGATGTTCTCCTGCAGGTTGACGGCGTTGGTCTCCCGCCAGATCCGCTCGGCAGTCGCGCGCGCCTCTTCGTCGGTCAGGCTGGCGTAGCGGTGGAAGTACGACTTGGCGTCGGTGAACACGGTCTCGCGCAACGCCATGAACCGGTCGACGTACCACCGCGCGATGTGCCCGGCGCTGGCGTCGATGTAGATCGAGAAATCGAAAAAGTCAGAGACGAACAGGGCCCGCCCCTGCTGCCGCGGGCCTGTCTGCAGGACGTTCAGGCCCTCGATGATCATGATGTCGGGCCGGTTCACCTCCTGCACCGCGCCAGGCACGATGTCGTAGGTCAGGTGCGAGTAGACAGGCGCCGTGACGTGCGACTTACCCGACTTGACGTCGATCAGGAACTCGAGCAGGCGGCGGACGTCGTAGCTCTCTGGAAAGCCCTTGCGCGACATCAACCCGCGCGCGTCGAGCACGGCGTTGGGGTGAAGGAATCCGTCGGTGGTGACCAGGTCGACGTGCGGGTGCGCGGGCCACTGCGAGAGCAGCGCCTGCAGGATGCGGGCCGCCGTGCTCTTGCCGACGGCGACGCTGCCGGCCACGCCAATCACATACGGCACCCGGGCGCTGGTGCCGAGGAAGGTGTCCCGCGCGGCATGGAGGCGCTGCGTGGCGGCGACGTACAGGTTCAGCAGGCGGGTGAGCGGCAGGTAGACCTCTTCCACCTGCGCGAGTGTCACCTGATCGTTCAGGCCGCGAAGCGCGAAGACATCGGCCTCCGTCAGCGGGAGCGGCGTCTGCGCCCGCAGCCGTGCCCATTCCTCGCGCGTGAACGCGACGAACCTCGAGGCGCCGAGCCCGTCGGCGAGCGATGGCGAGTGACCTTCTGTCATTCGTCGAGCCGTGCGACCTGCACGTCGAATTCCTCGTCGTCCACCCGCGCCTTCACTTCAATGGGCTGGCAGCACACGGCGCAGTCCTCGACGTAGGTCTGCGTCCGTCCGCCGGTCTCGTCCACGACGAGCGACAGCGGCTCGCCACAGTACGGGCAGGTCAGCTCGACCTCCATCACGGCACCCGCCGCAGTGGCACGACGACCGGAGTCTCGTGCCCGCCGCGGCTGACGACGACGGTTGGCGCGTCGGCCCAGTGACAGCCAGCCATGACGCGGTTGAGCGTCTCGCGATCGGGAATCGGAGTGCCGTCGATCGAGACCAGCGCGTCGCCGACGGCAAGCCCGGCACGCGCCGCGGGCGTGTCTTTCTCCACGTCGATGATTTCCCGGCGTCCGCCTTCACCGGCCTTCGTCGAGATGCCGAGCGAGGGCCACGGCGAGTCCTTTTCGCGCGCGACGCCCCAGACGAAATCGGCGTATGAGGCGCGGACCACCGGGATCGGTCCCTTCTCGTCGGCGATCGGCATGGCGATGACTGTCGCGATCGGATCGGCAAAATAGAGGCGCGCCTGCCGCGCGACGCCGAGCCCGTACGCGACATGGCCGGAGCCCGCGAGAAGGACGACCACGGCCTTCGGATCGCCGGCCATCGGCTCCAGGGCCTTGACGGCGTTCCACGCCATCGCGCCGTCCCACGTCGCCTGCGCCGAGAGCATCGACTTCCACGCGGCGTCGGTCATGCCGCCGTGCATCGTGTCGCCATCGTCGAAGGACGCCTTGAAGAACGTCAGGTGTTCCGCGCTGTCGGTGTCGATTCGCGGCGGCAGGTGCCCGGCCTGATCGGCCGGCAGGCTGGCGAGTCCTTTCTGCCGGACCGCGGTGACGATCTCGCGCGGTGCGTTGGCGGCCACCAGGGGAATGCCCTGGCTTCGTGCGTAGAGAAAAATCTCGCGGTAGTAGTCCCAGTGGTAGCCCCAGACGTCGTACCAATGGGCCCTGGTGATGAAGTCGTCCTCGGACCAGCCGCCCTTCCAGCCATCGAGCCCGGCTTGCGCGGTGTACGGGAACATCTCCAGCGCGATCACGACGTGACGGCCGGCGTCGTGCAGCGCGCGGATCACCTGCAGCTCCACGCGGTGGGACTCGACGCTGGTGTGAGATTCGCCGACCAGGACGAGGCGCGCCGGCGCAAGGGCAGCGGCGAGGCTGGCGGGATCGATGGTCTTGCCGGTGGCGGTGTCGGTGATGCCGTCCAGGACGACGGCGGCATCCTTGTCGCGGCGCGACGGATCGCCAATCGAGAGCCGGTAGACCGGGTCGCTCGCCCGGGCCGGCAGGGCGGCGCCGACCATCAGGGCGACCAGCATCGCGACGCGAAAGGTCATCGCGGCCATCGTCCAACAGCCATGCCGGGGAGCTGCTCAGAGCGTCGGCGGCAAGTCCGGCGGGCGGCCAGCCAACTCCGCCAGTGTCCCCAGCGCCTCGGCCAGACGCTCCCGCGATCGCGGCGGCATCAGGCAGACGCGCACGGCGCGGGGCGTGGCGCCGGGATGCGGCAGGAACCCCTCGGTTGCGCTGACGATGATGCCTCTTGCCCGCGCAGCGTCGGCGAATGCCGACGCTCGCCAGGGACGGCTGAGCGGCAGCCAGACGTGCGGGCTCACCGGCGAGGTTCCCTCGGGTAACTGCGGGAGGATCCGTCGCGCCAGCTCGAGTCGCGCCCGCACCTCGGCCCTCTTCCACTCGACGATGGCATCGGCGGTGCCGTCGTGGATGAGTGCCACCGCGCGCGCGACCGAAATGGGCGAGGCCGATACCACCGAGCCCCAGAGCGCGGCCTGCGCGCGCTCGAAGAGGTCGCGGCTCACCGTGAGGAATCCCGCGCGATAGCCGCCCGCCAGGCTCTTGGAGAGCCCGGTGACGCAGGCCCGGGACGGGACGCCCTCCGCGACGAGCGGTCGCGTGTCGGCATCGAGAAAGCCGTAGGTGTCGTCTTCGATCACCGTGAGGCCGCGCCGCGCGGCGACGCCGAGCACCGCCTGCCGGCGCGCCGCCGTCATGGCCACGCCGGTCGGATTGTGAATCGTCGGCTGCACGACCACCACGCGCGCACCCGACGCGACGGCGGCGGCGTCCAGCGCGTCCGCGCGCAGGCCATGCGCGTCGATCGCGACAGCCACCGGCGACAGCCCGAGCAGGTGCGCGGCGCCGAGCACTCCGCCGTACGTGATCTCCTCGACGAGCACGGCATCGCCGGGCCGCCCGGCGGCACTCATCGCCACGAGCAGCGCGTGCTGCGCGCCGACAGTGACGAGCACGTCCGACGCATCCACCGCGAGTCCGCGTCGCCTGAACCACGCGGCACCCGCCTCTCGATGCGACTCGACGCCTGCCCGCGGCGGGTAGTCGAGCAGCGACTCGGGAGCCACGCCGGCGGTGTCGTCCGTGCGGGCGGCCAGTGACGCCCGGAACGGGTGAGGGGGCAGTGCGTTGAGCGACAGGTCGAGCACGCCGTCCTCCTCGCCGCGATCGCGCGCCGAGGACGTAGGTGCCCCGTCCGACTTCACCGCCGACAAGTCCTCGCCTGGCGGCGAGCTGATAGCCACGCGTCACCGTGCCGAGGGTCACGCCGAGGGCACCGGCCAGGTCACGCTGCGGCGGAAGGCGATCGCCGGGAGCCAGGCGACCCGAATCGACGTCCCTTGAGATCGCCTCCGCAAGCCGCTGATAGCTTGGGCCTTGAAAGCGGTCGAGTTTCGGAGCCCATATTGTCACGGTGACAATATAGTAATTGACACCATATCAATCAAGGTTATTCTTTCGGACATGGCCACTCTTCTTCAAATCGACGCCTTTGCCAGCCGAGCGTTCAATGGCAACCCCGCGGCCGTGTGCCTCCTGGAGAAGCCTGCGGACCCTGCCTGGATGCAGCAGGTGGCTGCCGAGATGAACCTCGCCGAGACGGCGTTTGTCGTCCCTGGCACTGACGCCTTCGGCCTCCGCTGGTTCACACCGACTGTGGAAGTCGGCTTGTGCGGTCATGCGACGCTGGCCTCCGCCCATGCGCTCTGGGAGACCGGGCGCGTGCCGCGCGGGTCCACGATTGCCTTCAACACGTTGAGCGGCATCCTCACGGCAGATGCCGATGGCGATCGGATCGCCATCACGCTGCCGACCCGCGACGTCGAGCCGTGTCCCGTGCCTGATGGCCTCGTCGAAGGGCTCGGCGCGGCGCCGAAGGTCGTCACGGTGACCCGTGAAGGCGGAGTCGCGCATGGCAACGTGCTGGTGGAGTTCGCTGACGAGGAAGCTGTGCGCGCGCTGCGCCCGCGGTTCGAGATTCTTCGCGGCCTGTCGTTCGGCGTGATTGCCACTGCCCGCGCGGCCAACGGGCCGTACGACTTCGTCTCGCGCTACTTCGCGGCGCCGTACGGCATCGATGAAGATCCGGTCACGGGAGGGGCGCACTGCTCGCTGGCGCCGTACTGGGCGCGGGTGCTCGGCAAGACGCACTTCCTCGCCTGGCAGGCATCGGCGCGCGGTGGCGAGCTGGCCGTCACGCTGGCCGGCGATCGCGTCCGGCTCGCCGGACACGCCGTGACTGTGCTGCGCGGCGACCTCGTCGTCTGACGCGACCTATCCGGTCGGCGACTTCACTTCGCGCGATCCGAAGGCCGTGCCGCCCCACCCTTCGTGCGTGGCTTCGACGACGAACGCCCGCAGGATGCCTGTCAGATCCACCAGCCGCATGAACGGAAACGCCACGAGCGCGATCGGCAGCTGCCACCACGCGATGCGCAGGTTGCGCCAGGACACCAGCGTGCGGCGCCAGTCCAGCAGCACCGCCTGCAGATAGAACAGCGGCGCCGACAGGATCCCGGCGTTCAGCCAGCGATGCTCCGGCAGCGCGGGATCTTCGCGCGCCGCGACGACGAGGTCGAAGCCGCGTCGCGTGCGCTCGCGCAGGAACGCCGGCGTCTCGTGCACCGCCCGCGCGTCCGGGACCAGCACGACCGGCGTGCCGCGCCGCTCGAGCTGACAGGCGTGACGGTAGCAGTGACAGCGCAGGTTGCCGTCGGGAATTGGCGCGTCAACCAGCGTCTGGCGGCGGAACGCGACGTTGTTGAAGGCGTAACAAAGCACCTCGTGACGCACGAGCGGAAAGAAGAACCCGAAGTCCATGACTGTCATCAGCGACCCGTAGAACCCGGGGTCGTAGCGCGTGTAGCCGGCGGCGGCTGCCGTGCCCGCGCGCAGTTCGGCGAGCAGGTGCTCGTGCCAGCCTGGCTGGGGAATGCAGTCGCCATCCAGGAAAATGACCAACGCGCTGTCTGACGCCAGGGCCGCTGTGACCTTGGCCTCGTCGTACTTCAGGCCCAGCGCCTCGACGCGCCGTACGTCAGGAAAATCGCGCGCGATCATCTCCTTGAAGTCGGCGGCCCCGTAGACGTCGGCGACCACGACCTCGCCGCCGCCCTTCGCGGCGTCCCTCGCCGCGTTCAGCGACGCCAGCCATCGCGACGGCCCTTGTCCCTCGATCAGGTTGTATGACTCGACGACGATCGTGAATTCCGGCATCAATAGAGCGCCTCGATGGTGAGCGGCGACGTGGCCAGTCTCCACGCCGTGGTGAACTCGCGCCGGACGATAGCCGCTTCCGCGGTTCGACCCTGCGCGTCGAGGCTGGTCATCAGCCCGAACAGCGATCGCCCGCTGCGCGCGTTCCTCGCGAGGTCGGCGCGGAACACAGCCTCGGCGTCAGCGGCCCGGCCGGCCTTCAGCAACACGGCGCCCAGCGTTTCCCGTACCGACCACGGCAGCGGCGCCGGCTCGTCGTAGTGAAACGCGTCCTGCAGCGCGATGGCCGCGCGCAGGGGCGCCTCGGCCTCTGCCGGAGTCGCCGCCATCTGTCCCTTGAGCAGCGCGCTCAGCATCGCCAGGACCTTCGGGCCTGAATTGAACGAGACCACCAGCATCGCGTCGTCGACGCGTGCGCGATCGGATTCAAAGCGGGCGGCTTCCGCGGCGGCCTCGTCACGCTTCCCGGTCGAGGTACAGGGCCAGCGCGCGCGCGTAGTGGTCGAAGGCGCGGACCAGCGTCTGGGTCTCGGGCGGCCGCGGCGCGGCCAGGATGGCGTCCCACCTGTGGAAGCGCACGTGTGCCAGAAGTGGCAGCGCGACCACCCACTCCACCATCGGCCCCATTTCGCTGACGTGCGGGGCGACCAGGTCGGACATCTTGCGCGCTTCGGCGAGCGAGTCTTCGTAACGCCCGGTCGCGAGGTGACCGACCATCACGAAGTGCAGGTTGTGGCCGTAGTACATGAACGGGTACACGCCGTCCGGCTTCGCCAGCTCGAAGTACTTCTCGTCGGCTTCCGCCGCCCTGCTGTTCAACGGCGCGACTCGATCCATGTCGCCGGTGTGCATGTAGATGTGCGTGGGCATGTGGACGAGGTGCCCGGCGCCGGGGACGAGCGTCTCGAGGCGCGCGGCGCTGGCAAGCGCACGCTCTGGCGTGGGCGACGCTTCAACGGCGTGGATGTAATAGTGGTTCGCGCCGGGATGATCCGGATAGCGCCGCAGCACGCCCTCGAGCAGCGCCACCAGCTCCAGCGTGTCGGGCGCAGGCGTGCCGTCCGCCGCCCACAGCTCCCATGGTCGCAGGTTCATCACGGCATCCGCCAGCATCGTCGCTACCTCGGGATCGTCGGGGAAGCGCTGGTGGACACTGGCCATCGCCGTTCGATAGCGCTGGTTGAGGACGTCCGGGCTGATCGCCGGATCGAGCGAGTACCGCGTCGCAAGCGCGTCGGCGAGCGCCGCTTCAATCGGCGAGCCGCCGCGGCTCAACGTGACAGCCTTTTGCGCGGCATCGACGGCCCGCTGCAGCCGCTCGCCCTCGAGTTTCGCGACGTCGCGGTTGTAGTTCAGGCCGAGCGCGATGCCGACACCCCACCACGGCATCGGCGCCTGCGGGTCGAGGTCAGCCGCCTTCAGGAACGAACGCTCCGCCTCGGCGTGATTGAAGTTGTAGAGCAGCGCGAGGCCCTGATCGAAATACCGTTGTGCCTCGGCGCTGGTCGTGGTGATGGGATGGCTGTAACTGCCCATCCCCGGCAGCAGCTGTGCGCCGGCCGCCGATTGCGGGAAGGCCTCGATCGGCGTGCATGCGCCGAGAGTCAAGGCGAGCAGGATTCTTGTCGTGCGGTTGGTCATCGACGGCCCCGTCGATTCTAGCGCCGCTTTCGGTTATGTCGAGAGACCCGGAGGCGGAGTCGCCATCTTCTGGGGCGGGTTGTAGAACGGCGTGGCCACCACGCGCGCCGCGGCGCGCAGCCGGACGGCTTCGACGGTGACCTCGATCTCCAGCGCCGTGCCAGGCGCGAAGTGCGGGCGATCCAGTGTCGCCAGGGCGATCAGCTTCTTGACAGTCGGCGACCATGTCGTGGACGTCGCCTTGCCGACCTGCCGGCCTCCACGGTAGACCGGCACCGCCACCCGCGATGCCGCCATGGGCACCTGCGGCGGCAGGCCGAGCGCCGAGAAGTGGCGCTCGACGTCGTTCCACTCGATCTCGAGCCCCGCGATCTGGCGCGCTGGACCGCGACGCCTCTCCTGTGCCAACGCGTCGCGGCCGACGAAGGGGCCTTTGTCAGCCGCGACCAGGCGGCCGAGACCCAGCTCGAACGGCGAGTAGCGCTGCTGATCGATCTGCACCTTCCGGGCGCCGTGAAAATCGACGTCGATGAGCAGCAGCCCGGCCTCGATGCGCGCCACGTCCAGCGCCAGCATGCCGGCCGGCCGCGCGTCGAAGGCGTGGCCTACGGACATGAGGCGATCCCAGACGTCCAGCGCGCGGTCCCACGGCATCCAGACCTCGTAGCCCAGATCGCCGGTGTACCCGGTGCGCGAGATCTCCACCGGCACGCCCGCAATCCGCCCGCGCGTGACGCGGAAATACTTCAGCGACGCGATGTCGGCCTCGGCGGCAGCCGCCAGCAGGCGCGCCGACGTCGGGCCCTGCAGCGAGAGCGCCGCGACCTGCTCGGTGACTTCCTCGACGTTCACGTCGAGCCCGGCTGCGTTCTGCCGGAACCAGCGCAGGCTTGGATCCGCCGACGTCCAGCGCCAGACGTTCTCCTCCAGCCTCGCCACCGTCCCGTCGTCGATGACCTTGCCGTGCTCGTCGCACCACGGCGTGTAGATCACCTGCCCGACAGACACCTTGCTGGCGTCGCGCGTGACGATGCGGTCGACCAGGCGGCCGGCGTCACGGCCCGTCACCATGTACTTGAAGAGCGGCGAGACGTCGATCAGCGCGGCGCCATTGCGAATGGCCGCGAACTCGTGCTCGTGATGGGACTCGTAGACGCTGGGCGCGTAATAGCCCGCCCACTCGCGATAGTTCAGGCTCTCGCACAGGGCGAGGGTGCGCGGGTGGAAGGCGGTGCCGACGGGCATGGAAGGGGAACTATAGCAGTGGAGAATGAAGAATGAAGAATGAAGAATGAAGAATGAAGAGTGAAGAATGGGGAGTGAAGAATGAAGAATGGTGACCGGATCGGGGTTGCGGATAGAATCCAGCCGCATGTCTCGCTACGACGCGATTGTGATCGGCGGGGGCCATAACGGGCTGGTGCACGCGGCGTATCTGGCGCGTGCCGGGCGCCGGGTGCTGGTCGTCGAGCGCCGCCACGTGCTCGGTGGCGCGGCGGTCACCGAGGAGGTCTTTCCGGGATTCAAGTTCTCGGTCTGCTCCTACGTGGTCTCGCTCCTGCGGCCGGAGATCATCCGCGAGCTGGACCTGCCGAGGCACGGCCTCGAGATCCTGCCGCTCGACGGCACGTTCACGCCGATGCCCGACGGCAACTACCTGTGGCGCATGAACGACCACGCGCGCACGCTGCGCGAGATCCGCCGGCACTCGCGCGTCGACGCCGAGGCCTACGACGAATATGCGCTGGCGATGGTGGAGATGGCGAGATTCGTGAAGCCGATTCTCGACATGACGCCGCCCGACCCGTGGTCGCTCAACCCGCGCGAGCTCGGGCGCCTGGCGTTTCTCGGCCGCCGCTTCCGCGGCCTGGCCGAGGAGGACCGCTACAACCAGGTCCAGTTGATGACGATGAGCGCCGTCGACTTCCTGGATCAGTGGTTCGAGACCGACGTCCTCAAGGCGACGATGTCGGCGAGCGGGATCATCGGGACGTTCCTGGGCGTGCGATCGCCCGGCACCGCGTACGTCCTGCTCCATCACTACATGGGCGAGATCGACGGGGCCTTCCGCTCGTGGGGACTCGCCCGCGGCGGCACCGGGGCGATCTCGAATGCGATCGCGGCGGCGGCGCGCGAGGCGGGCGTCGAGATCCGGACTGAAGTGTCTGTCGATCGGATTCTCGTCCGCGAGAACAAGGCGCGCGGCATCGTCCTCGACAACGGCGACGAGATCGAAGCGGACATGGTGGCGTCGAGCCTGGACCCGCGGCTGACGTTCATGAAGCTGGTGGGGGAGAAGCTCCTGCCGGACGAGTTCGTCGAAGGCGTGAAGCGGTATCGCTTCCGGGGATCGTCGGGCAAGGTGAACCTGGCGCTCGACGGCCTGCCCAATTTCACCAGCATGCCCGGCGAGGGCGCACACCTCCGCGGCGCGATCTCGATCTCCCCGGGCGTGGACTACATGGAGCGAGCCTACGACGAGGCCAAGTACGGGCGCTTCTCGAGCCGGCCGTACATCGACATCGTGATTCCGTCGCTGACCGATCCGTCCATCGCGCCACCCGGCAAGCACGTGATGTCGTGCTTCGTGCAGTACGCGCCGTACCACCTGGCGGAAGGCACCTGGGACGATCAGAAGGAGGCGTTTGGCGACACCGTCCTCAACACCATCGCGGAGTACGCGCCGAACATCAAAAGTCTCGTGCTGCACCGTCAGATCGTGACGCCGCTCGACCTCGAGCGCACCTGGAGCCTCAGCGAAGGCAACATCTTCCAGGGCGAGTTGTCGCTCGAGCAGTTGTTCTTCCTGCGGCCGGTGCCCGGGTGGGCCAACTACCGGACACCAATCGACGGGCTCGTCATGTGCGGGTCGGCGACACATCCAGGCGGCGGCATCATGGGCGCGCCAGGCAGGAACTCGGCCCTCGCCGTGCTGAAAGGCGGGAAGGCGTAGTGGCGCGCTACGACGCCGTCATCGTCGGCGGAGGCCACAACGGCCTGGTCGCCGCGGCCTACCTTGCACGTGCCGGCCGGCGCGTCGTCGTCCTCGAGGCGGCGAGTGTTGTCGGCGGCTGCGCGATCAACACCGAGATTGCGCCTGGCTTCCAGCTTCCTGCGCTGGCGCACGCGATGACGATCGACGCGCAGGTGAGCCGCGACCTCGGGCTGGCCGGGCGCGGCCTGACGACCATCGCGCCCGCTGTCAGCGTGTTTGCGCCGACGCCGTCCGGCAAGGCCCTGGTCCTGTGGAGGGACACGGCGCGCTCGGCGCACGACCTGGCGGGCTGGTCGGCCGCCGACGCCGCCAAGTGGCCGGAGTTCATGCAGACCGCCAATGCCATCGCCAACGCGGCCGGCGGCCTGCTGAAGCAGATTCCTCCGTCCATCGACTCGCCATCCGCCGCGGAGCTGGTGCAGCTGTTCGGCGTCGGCCGTGGGCTTCGCGGTCTCGGCCGGAGCGGGTTGTATCGCTTTCTCCGCTGGGGCCCGATGGCCATCGCCGATCTGGCCTCGGAGTGGTTCGAGACGCCGGTGCTCCGGGCGGCGATTGCGGCGCGCGGCATTTTTGGCGTCGGCGCGGGGCCGCGTTCGGCAGGCACCGTCGCGACGTGGCTGCTCCAGACAGCGCTCGAGGGGCATCCGGCCGGCGCGCCGGTCTTCGCGTCTGGTGGACCCGCTGCTCTTGGACGCGCGCTGGCAGCCGCCGCTACCGCCGCCGGCGCGACGATTCGAACGGGCGCCCGCGTGACGGCCATCGACGCCAACGACAGCGGCGCCACTGGCGTGACGATCGAGGGCGGCGAACGCTTCGAGGCAGGGATTATCGTGTCGAACGCCGATCCGCGGCGCACGCTGCTGGATCTGGTCGACCCGATCCGGCTGCCGCCGTCGTTCCGCGAGAAGATCCGCCGGTTCCGCTCGCGCGGCGTGCTCGCGAAGATCAATCTGGCGCTGTCGCGCCTGCCGTCGTTTGCCGGCGTGGACAAAGGGCAGACCTCGCCGGCAGAGTTGCTCGCCGGTCGCATTCATATCGGCCCCGATCTCGACTACATGGAGCGCGCCTTCGACGCGTCCAAGTACGGACGCTATTCGCCGTCGCCCTGGCTCGAGGCCACTATTCCGTCGCTCGGCGACGCATCGCTGGCGCCGGCAGGGCAGCACGTGATGTCCGTATACGCGCAGTGGATGCCGTACCAGCTGCGCGGCAGCGACTGGGCGACGGAGCGCGAAGCGATGGGCGATGCCGTCGTGAAGACGCTGGCGGCTGTCGCGCCGGACCTGCCGTCGGCGATTGTCGCCAGGACTGTCGTGACGCCCCAGGATCTGGAGCGCCAGTACGGCCTGAGCGGCGGGCACATCTTCCACGGCGAGCACGCGCTCGATCAGCTGTACGCCATGCGGCCCGTGCTCGGCTGGGCGCAGCATCGCACGCCGATTGCAGGCCTGTACCTGTGCGGCGCCGGCACACATCCCGGAGGCGGGCTGACGGGCCTGCCTGGTGCGCATGCCGCGCGCGTCGTGCTCAAGGACCCGCGCCGGTAGCCGGCAGTCCGCAGGTTTCATCGACCTTCGAGGTGCTCATGACGCGATCGGTCCTGGTGCTGACGATAGCGGCGCAGGTCGCGCTCCTGGCACAGACGCCGCCAGCGGCATCGTCTGCCGGCAGCGGCGCGCTTGCCGGTTTCACGGCCACATCGAGCGGCGCCGAGCAGCTGCTCGAGCGCCGGTTCCTGGCGTTGCCGTCGGCGGACCGGGCCCGCGAGTACCACCGCTTTCTCACCGCAGAGCCGCACGTCGCCGGCTCCGATCGAAACCGCGCGCTGGCGGAATGGGTGCGCGACCGCTGGAAGGAGTACCGGCTTCGACCAGGTGGAGATCGTCCAGCACGACGTGCTGCTGCCGTGGCCCGAGGAGGTGAGCGTCGAGATGAGCGAGCCGCGTCCCTGGAAGGCGCGCCTCACCGAAGATCCGATTCCCGGCGATCCAGACACCGACAAGCCGGTGCTGCACTACCACGCCTACTCGCAGTCGGGCGAGATCGTCGCGCCGGTGGTTTACGCGGCCAGCGGCAACCCCGCCAACTACGACTGGCTCGCGGCGCACGGCATCGACGTCAAGGGCAAGATCGTGCTCGTTCGCTACTCGGTGCCGTACAGCTATCGCGGGTTCAAGGCGCTCACTGCCCAGACGCGAGGCGCCGCCGGCATCCTGATCTACTCGGACCCCGCCGAGGACGGCGCGATCAAGGGACGGGTCTATCCGGACGGGCCGTACGGCAACGAGAGCCACCTGCAGTCCGGCGGCATCCCGTACGACTTCATGGTGCCTGGCGATCCGCTGACCCCGGGCTGGGCGTCGGTGCCCGGCGCAAAACGGATCCCGCGCGAGGACGCCGTGTCGCTGCCGAAGATCGTCAGCGCGCCGCTCTCGGCCCGCGACGCGCGCGTCATCCTGGAAACGATGGAAGGCCCTGAGGCGCCGGCCGAGTGGCAGGGAGGCCTGCCGATTCGCTATCACACCGGTCCCGGCGCCACCGTGCGCCTGAAGGTGGTGCTCGACGACAAGATCCGGCCGATCCAGACGGTGATCGGGCGCATTCGCGGCAGTGCGGAGCCCGACAGCGAGGTCATCGTCGGCAATCATCGCGACGCGTGGGTCTACGGCGGCGTCGATCCGTCCAGCGGCACCGCGTCGATGATGGACCTGGCCCGGTCGATCGGCGCGCTCGTCCGCGGCGGCGTCAGGCCGAAGCGCTCGATCGTGTTCGCCAGCTGGGACGCCGAGGAGTTCACGCTCACCTCGTCCACCGAGTGGGGCGAGCAGAACGAAGCCGATCTGAAGGAGCACGCCGTCGCCTACATCAACGTCGACAGCTCCACGTCCGGGCCGACGTTCACCGCAGCGGCTGTGCCGTCGCTCAACACGTTCATCGAGCAGGCGGCCTCGGCCGTCACCGACCCGGAGACTGGCGTGCCGATCCCCGAGGCGAAGCGGCGGGCGGGCGCGTCGGCGGCCAGCTCGCTGCCAAATGCCGGGGGCACCGCGCTCGTGAACAACAAGCTGGGGAGCGGCTCGGACTACACCGTGTTCCTCAACTTCATCGGCGTCCCCGTCGTGGACATGGCGTTTGACGGCCCCTATGGCGTCTATCACTCGCAGTACGACGACCACCTGTGGGTCGCACGCATCGGCGACCCGGGGTTCCGGTACCACGAGGCGATGACGAAGTTATGGGGCGTGATGGCGCTGCGCCTGGCCAACGCCGACGTGTTGCCGCTCGACTACCGCCCGTACGCTGCCGCTGTCACGGATTTCGAGAAGGATCTGGAGAAGGCGTGGGTCGCGAAGGCGGGCACGCCAGACGCCGCCGCGGCGCTCGAGCCACTGCGGACCGCCATCGCCGGCTTCGGCCAGGCGGCGTCGACTGCGTCGGACGCCGCGACGGCAGCCCTGGCGTCGGGCGACGCCACGACACTGGCCGCGCTCAATCACCGCCTGATGCAGGCCGAACGCGGCCTGCTCGATCCCGACGGCATCCCCGGCAGGCCGTGGTATCGCCATCAGATCTACGCGCCGAAGCCCACGTATGCGCCGGAGCTGCTGCCGGCACTCAACGAGGCGATCGACAGCGGCGACGCCGCGCGGGTTGCAACAGCCGCCACGAAGATCGCCGCCGCCCTGGATCGCGCCTCGCAGGCACTCCGGGGGAGTGACGGCGGCTAGACAGGCCCATCGGTCGGCCACCAGCTGTCGATCCTCCTGTCATGTCGCCGTTCGCCGGAATGGCTGAGGACGCCCGAGCACGAACCTTGCACTACCTAACGCATGGCTGAGGCCGCGATCGTCGTGGCCTCAATGCGTGGAGGAGTGCGCTGACATGGGTATCCCGCATCTCATCGCCGTGCCGTGCGTGTTCGCTGTCGGGCTCAGCATTGCGAGCCCGGTGGCCGCGCGCCAGCAGGGCACCAGTCGTTTTTACGCGATGGACCGCAATCACGACGGGGTGGTGTCGCGCGACGAATGGCAGGGGAGCGACGAGTCGTTCCAGGTGCACGACTGGAATCGTGACGGCATCCTGTCTGGCGACGAGCTCAGGCCTGGAGCCAACCGGCCCCGACGGCAGGATACCGACAGCTTCAGTGACTGGACCGAGCAGGGTTTCCGCGCGCTCGATCGCAACCACGATCGCCGGCTCTCCCGCGACGAGTGGCTCTCGGATCGGGAAACCTTCACGCGCCTGGATGTCAACCGGAACGGGTCGGTCAGCCTCACCGAGTTTCTGGCGGCGGCAGACGACGACGTAGACGATAGCTTCGAGTACCTGGACGTGAATCGGAATGGACGCGTCGAGTGGAGCGAGTGGCATGCCAGTCATCAGTCGTTCGCCGCGCTGGACCGCAACCGTGACGGGGTCCTGACGTCCGAGGAAATGGGCGGCGGCCAGTGGCAGGGGGACCAGCGCTCGTCGGCGGCGTATCGCGACGGCGAAGCGCGCGGCCGGATCGAGGGCCTCGAAGCCGGGCGCGAAGACAAGCAGTATCGCAACCGGTGGGATCTGGAAGGCCAGCGGGAGCTCGAGCAGGCCGATTCCGGCTACACGCAGCAGATGGGCGCGCGCAGCGACTACCAGGCCGGCTATCGTGCGGCGTTCCGAGCGGCGTACGCGGAGGCGTTCGGCCCACATTGAGCCTCGGCGCGCGGCTCGATTCGGACAGCCTCCACGATTTCGCGATCGACGCAGGCACAGCGCATACTCCGGACTCACTGACGCGCAGACCATTTCAATGGCGCGCGCGTCAGACGCTGTGACAGGTGACTTGTGTCTTCCGTCATCTGTCGCAACGGTTGCTTGCCGCAACACTTCGGAGCATTCATGAGCGCAGTCATCCGGTGCCTGGTGGCGACCGCGATTTTCGCGGCCGCGACGACGGCGGCAGGGCAGGGAGGCCGCCCCGGCGGCGGTGGCTTCGGGCAACCGGGCCAGTTTCCTGGCGGCGCCGGCGGCGGCCAGCAGCGGCGTGGCGGGGGCATGCGCGACGCCGGACCTCCGGTGGCGGGCACCGGAGTCCTGCGCGGGCGGGTGGTCGGCGGCGACACTGGCGGCCCCTTGCGCCGCGCGCTCGTGCGCCTGACCGGCCAGGAGATTCGTGAAGGGAAGATGACGACCACCGACGAGCAGGGGCGCTGGGAAATCCACGACCTGCCTGTGGGGCGCTTCAACCTCACCGCCAGCAAGGCCGGCTACGTCACGCTGCAATTCGGCCAGCGCCGTCCGTTCGAGCAGGGCCGCCCGATCGATCTCGCCGACGGGCAGTCTCTCGACAACGTGAACTTCAACCTGCCGCGGGGCAGCGTGATCGCGGGCCGCATCAACGACGAATACGGCGACCCTGTCGCCGAGGCCTCGGTCACCGCGATGCGCTACCGCTTTTTCAATGGGCAGCGCCGCCTGATCCCCGTCGGACGTTTCTCGCAGACCGACGACGGCGGCAACTTCAGGATCTATGGCCTCGCGCCAGGCGACTACTACCTGACAGCGACACTCAGGACCGGGATGGGCATGTTCGCGGACAACGATCCCAGCAGCCGCCAGTCGTACTCGCCGACCTACTATCCGGGCACCGGCAGCGCGCAGCAGGCCGAACGGGTGACCGTCGGCCTTGGCGCCGAAGTAGACGGGGTGACGTTCGCGCTTCAGCCGGTCAGGACGATCAAGGTGAGCGGCACCGCGCTCGACTCGCAGGGCCGGCCGATGACCGGCGCGATGGTGCAGATCGTCGAGGACTCGAGTGACGGCGAGAACATGATGATGTCGCGCAGCTTCGGCCCGAACAACCGCGTGGACGGCGCCGGCCGGTTCTCGATCGCCAACGTGGCGCCCGGCGAGTACACCCTGATGGCAAGTGAGATGCGTCCGCCGGGCGAAGGGGCGGACCCGGAAGTGGCACAGGCGAAGATCACGACCGGCAGCGAAGACCTTACCGGCGTCACGCTCATCGGCTCGCGTGGCGTCATCATCCGCGGCACTGTCGCCTTCGACAGCCAGCAGAGCGGCGGCGGTGGCGCGAAGCTGTCGTCGGTGTCGCTGACGGCGGTCCCGCGAAACGCCAATGCGACGCCGGCCTTCCGCTTCGGTCCAGGCATGCGCGACACCGTCAACGACGACGGGACGTTTGAACTGCGCGCCTCGAGCACTCCCGTGCTGATTAGGACGATGCGAGCGCCGCAGGGATTCCTTCTCAAGGCGGTGATCGCTGGCGGCCAGGACGTCACCGACTCGGGAGTTGCCTTCAAGTCCGGCGAAACAGTCACTGGCGTTCAGGTCGTCCTGACGTCGCGATCGACGGCGATCAGCGGCACTGTCACCGACAGCAAAGGCGACCCCGCCTCGGACTACGCCGTCGTCGTCTTCGCGGAGGACAGCGCGAAGTGGGGATTCATGTCGCGCTACATCTCGATGGCCCGGCCCGATCAGCAGGGCGCCTTCCAGGTGAAGCAGCTGCCGCCGGCGCAGTACCTGGTCGTGGCGGTGCCGTACCTGGAGGACGGGGAGCAGACCAACCCTGAGACGCTCGAGCGGCTGCGGCCGCTGGCGACCGGGCTGGATCTGGCGGAGGGCGATCAGAAGACGCTCGCCCTCAAGCTGACGCCGAACTACTGATCGGCCACCCAGACCAGCGCGACGAGCTGCACGTTGACGTCGGTGCGCTTTGCCTTCACGGCCACGGAGTCCAGTGTCGTCGTCTGCGGGTTGAAGGTCACGTCCAGCGCGGCGATCTGTGCCGCCAGATCGCTGTTGACCTGATCGATCTGCTGCTGAACCGCGGCGACCCCTTCTTGCGCCACACCCACGTCCTGCTGGTCCTTGACGACGCGGCCCGCGCTGCGAAATGCCGTCGTGGCCCGCCCGACGTTCGCGGCACTGAGGGTCTTGCGTCCCATGAAGGCGCCGAAAATGGACGCGCCGATGGAAATCGCTGCCTGGACGCCCTGAGCGGTTCGCTGGCCCTGCTCGTTGGCCACCCTCTGCTGCGCCGCCTGAAGCTTCGTCTGCAGGCCCGCGAGCTTCGCCGCAAACGACTGGCGCAGCGCTGCCGTCGCGGCGTCGCGCTTCTCGCGCGACGCCTGCTGCAGCCGCACCCGGAAGGCGCCCTCGGTTTCGTCGGCGGTCGACGTCAGTCCGAGCGCCTGACTCCTGTAGAGCGTCACCGGCTGCGAGGCTGACAGCCACGTCACGAACGCCTTGGACCAGTCCGCGTAGTTCTTGCTCTTGCTGGCGGCAGCCGGCAGGTCGGCGAAATTGGCTCCTGATGGCATCGCTGTCGCCAGCTGGTCAACCGTGAAGCCTGCGACCGACGCCTTTGCCCAGTCCACGGGAATGGGGTCGGCGGTAATCGGCGCGACGAATACCGTCTGGCGGATCGTGTCCACGCCGGACTTCGCGTCGGCGTAGTGGACCTTGGCGGCCGCCAGGACCATCGGCTGATATGTGGCATCACCTCCGGCTGGCGCGAAGTACTGCTTCACGTCGGGGGGAAGGACGGGGGCCGTCGAGCGGGCTCCGGGCTGCGAACTACGGACTACGGGCTCCGGGCTCCGGGCTTCGGGTTCCGGGCTCCGGGCTCCGGAAAGCGGGCTCCGGGCTTCGGGCACTGGGCTCCGGGCCTGAGACTCGGTGTAGGGCCGATCTTCAGATCGGCCTCTGGCACCCGCGGCCTGTCGCCCGGAGCCCGTAGCCTGGAGCCCTGCCATTAACATCTTGATCTGCACCCGCGTCAACGGGCCGCGCAGGTACGACATCGCCCAGCGGCTCTCGAACGTCTCGGGATGATCCTCGTGCACGTTGTGCAGGAGGAACTGCCGCTTGCCGAGCCCGGTGATCAGCTTGCTCATCGAGCCGCGATCGAACTCGGCGCCAGCGCTCGTCGTCGCCCCCTCGAGGCCGTCGAGGACACGCGCCTGGTCCCGTTCCGTCTGCAGACGGCCGATGAACCAGGTCCCGGCGTTCGACAGCGCCTTGTAATCCAGATCGACGGGGTTCTGCGTCGCCAGGACCATGCCGACGCCAAACGCCCGCGCCTGCTTCAGCAGCGTCAGCATCGGGCCCTTGGACGCAGGATTGGCGACCGGCGGCAGATAGCCGGCGATCTCGTCCATGTAGACGATCGCGCGCAGGCTCGTCGTGCCGGGCTGCTGGCGCATCCAGCCGAGCATCTGGTTCAGCAGGAGCGCGACGAAGAACATCCGCTCCGCGTCGTTCAGGTGCGCGATCGACATGATCGCCACGCGAGGCTTGCCCGCGGCGGTGTGCAGGAGTGACGCGATGTCGAGCGGCTCGCCTTCGAGCCACGCCGAGAAGCCAGGCGATGCGAGCAGGTTGTTCAATGCCATTGCCAGCTCGAACCGCTTGGCGGACGGGAAGAAGGATTCCAGATCGAGGACCCCGATCTTCTGCATCGGCGGCGTCTGGATCAGGCCGATCAGTGCTGCGATGTCGAGGTCCTGGCCCTTGCGCCAGGTGGCGTCGATGATGTTCGACAGCAGGATGTGCTCGCGGCTCTTGATCGGGTCCGCGTCGATGCCAACCAATCCCAGCAGGCTCGTCGCCGTCGTCGCGACGCGCTCGCGCATCAGGTCGCTCTCGTCCATGAAGTCCGGCGAGGGCGCAGAGAACGACTTCAGGATCGAGATTGGCAGCCCTGATTGCGAGCCTGGCGTGTAGATCGCGAAGTCCGCGGCGGCCTTCAGTCGCGTGATGCGCTCGCCGTCCTGATCCCAGCTGGCGAGGCCTTTTTTCCACAGGTCGGCCTGCGAGGCGGCCCAGTCGTCGGGCGATTTGCCGTTGCGCCGCGCCTCGTCTTCGTCAATCCACGGCCGGAAGTCAGCTGGCGCCAGGTTCGGGAATGTCAGCAGGAGGTTGCCGAGGTCGCCCTTCGGATCGATGACGATCGCCGGCACGCCGTCGATGGCAGCTTCCTCGAGCAGATCGATGCAGAGGCCGGTCTTGCCGCTGCCGGTCATGCCGACGCACACCGCGTGCGTCACGAGATCAGGCGAGTCGTACAGGAGGTACTGGGGTTTCGCCTTGGCGTCGGCGCTCACGACCCGTCCGAGATAGAAGAGCCCAAGCTTCTCGTAGTCCTGCATGTCGGCCTCGCCTGTCACTCTACAACGGGAAGAATCACCCTCGACGGCCTGGACGGATCGTGAAAGATGGTCTGTTTGGCCGGCACGAGTCGCGCCTCGATTGCCGAGGGCCGGCCGGTATTGGGATTGCGGTCCAGGTGCGGGAAGAAACTGCTGGTCACCTGCACGCCGATGCGGTGGCCCTTCAGAAATCGATTCGCAGTCAGCGCGAGCCTGAGGATCAGTTCCACCGGGTGCCCCGGCACCAGGAATGCCGGCTCGTGCTCGCCGTGCCGGTATTTCGCGCGCAGCACTTCCAATGTGGGGCTCATCAGGTTCCACACCGTGCCATCAGCGTCGACGTCGAGCAGGCGGCAGAGGAAGTCGGTGTCTGGCGCCGACGAGGCAATCCAGAGCCGGAACTCGACGTGCCCGATGACCTCGACATCCTCGACGAGCGGATCGGTGGTGAACGTCAGCACGTCGGCCCGCGCCGCGATGGCGCGCTGGTCGTGTGGGCCGAGACCCGCCTCGTAGTGGGGATCTTCGACAGGGTTGTTCGGGTCGAACGTGTATGCGTCGGGCGTCTCGCCTGCCGAAGGCGGCTCCGTGGTGAGGTGTCCGCCGGCGCGGAAATGAAACGTGCGCGGAACTGTCGGGAGAGGCCACTTCGACGCGTCGCGCCAGCGGTTGGCGCCCATCACGAACAGCCGTACCGGACGCTGGATGCTGATGCCCCTGTCGATGCCGTTCACATGCAGGTCACACCAGTCCAGCACCAGCGAGTCGTAGTCGATCGCCGCGCCCGACCCGAAGTCGCGGTCGCCCACCTTTCCCGTTTGTGGTTCGCCGTGAACCCACGGGCCAATCATGAGCCGTGGCTGGCGCGCCGCAGGCGTGGCCGCCTTCGCCGAGAGCCCGACGAAGTTGCGCACGGCGCCGATGGGGCCGTAGCCCTCGTCGTGCCAGCCGCTGAAGTTGAAGATCGGCACCTCGACGCGGTCGTAGCGCGACTCGATGTTGGCGAAGTCCCAGTACGGCCCGTCGTCTGGATGGTCGAGCCAGTCGAAGTAGAACGGGGTGACGCCCGCCAGCGCCGGCTGGTCGCGCAGTGGCACGCGGCGAAGGGCCGCGCGCCCGCGCGCTTTCCAGTAGGCCTGCGCTTCGCGCGCTGATTGCGGGCCTGTTTTCACGCCGCGGCGCCGGCGATCGTCCGGCGCGATGTTTTCGACGGTCCACGGCAGCCACGACATGTCGAACGCGCCGCCGAAGTAGAAGAACTGACGGCCCGACGAGAAGCACATCGCGGGAAACGCGCAGACGAGATGCGGCGGGGCCTCGACGGCGGCCAGCCACTGCACGGCGCCCGGATAGGACAATCCGGCTGTCGCGACCCGGCCGATCGCCCAGGGCTCCGCGGCAATCGCCTCGATCAGGTCGTAGCCGTCGCGGCCTTCGTGGCGGTAGGCGTCGAAGTCGCCGCCCGACTCGTAACGGCCGCGCACGTCGGCGACGACCACGTGGTACCCGCGCTGGACCGCGTGCGCGACAAGCGACTCATCGCGATACCCATGCCTGCCGTACGGCGTCCGAATCAGGAGCACCGGATGCCGTGTGCTGGTACCCGACGCGGTGTGCAGGTCCGCGGCGAGCACGACGCCGTCGCGGAGAGGGATCCGGAGGTCAGTAATCATCGACCAGTACCCGCGTCAGAACGCGTCGCCATGCCAGAACTGCGCGGCGTCGGAGCCGAGCACCGGCGTGGGGACGGAAGGGTCGAGCGACTTGATCATCATGACGTCGCCCGCTGGCAGCCGGCGTGAGATACGAAGCTGCGGCGGTCGCAGGCCGGCGGGCCACCATCCGCGAATGACCGGGTGCGCTTCGGCGGGAGCCCGCGCCAGCAGCACCTGCAGCATCGCGCCGATCCTGGCGCCTGCCGGATCGCGATCGCCGCACGCCTCGAGACTCCACGAGACACTGCCGCCCGAGGTGATCGAGGTGACGATGAGGACAAACGCGACGGCCTGGTAGCCCTCTTCGGCGACGAAAAAGTCGATGTGCTTCCGGCTGTCCGGGTTGAGGCCCACATAGAGGCGCTTCTTGGCCACCGAGTAGGCCACCTGCCCGGCGTCGGGCAGCATCCCCAGGCGGAACCCGCCGGCGCGCGTTGCCGACATCGCGGCAACGTATCCGGCGTCACGTTCTTCGCCGGACCGGACGAGCATGGCGGGAGCGCCTGCCTTCCTGTCGATCCTGATGTCCACTGTCTGAAGCGGCACGACGGTGTAGCCCAGGCGCTCGTAGTAAGTCGCGCCGATCTCTGAAAACAGCAGCGCGAGACGCGCGCCGTCAGCTCGCGCTTCGGATTCGAGCGCCGCGATCATCGCGCGTGCGTGACCGCGGCCGCGCAACGCGGCTGGCGTGAACACCGCGCCCACGCCCAGAGTCGGCACTGGCTGTCCATCGAGCTGCATCTGCAGGTCGTAGCGCTTGGCCGAGGCGAGCACGGTGCCGCCGTCCATCAGCGCCAGGCGCCTGAGGTGCGCCTGGCCCCACTCGGTGATCTCCTGCGCGCGGTTCCATTGCGCGTAGGCCTTGAACGACAACCCCGCTCCCCACGTCGGGTATGTGTCGTCCAGGATCCCGTTCAGGATCTCGCCGGTTGCACGGATGAGCGGCATCGCGGCAGCTATCGCGTGTCAGTGCCCGTATTTCAGAGCCCTGCCGGGGCGCGCGGGTGTCGGGCCGGAGGGATCGAGGACGACGTCGCCGTTCACCAGCACGTAGTCGATCCCGACCGGGGACTGCGACGGGTCCTGCGGCGTGCCGCGGTCCGCGATAGTGGCTTGGTCGAACACCACGACGTCGGCCTTCTTGCCAGCGGCGAGGACGCCGCGATCGGCGAGATGCAGCCGCGCGGCCGAGCGCCCGGTCATCTTCGCGATGCCTTCCTCCAGCGACACCGCGTGCTGTTCGCGCACGTAGCGGGCCAGCACCCGGGGGAACGCGCCGTAACCGCGCGGGTGGCGGCCGGCGAGGTTTCCGTCCGAGCAGATGATCACGGCGGGGTCCTTGAAGATGGCGACCATGTCGGCTTCCTGCATCGCCGTGCCGATGATGCCGATCTCGGGCCCGGCGTCTTTCACCATCCGGACGATCAGCGCCGCCGCATCGAGATGCTGCGTGACCGCGAGCTCGGCGAGCGTGTGCCCATTCCAGGTCGGGTCCGGACGATAGTTCGTGACCAGCACGTTCGCCGGACCGCCAATCTCGTCGAGGCCTTTCTGCCACTCCGCGACGTTGTCGAAGTTGCGATCGGGAATCAGCACGTACATCGACGACTGCCAGGACCTGATAGGGATACCAGTCGCCGGTGACGTCCTGGCCGCGCTTCCGCGCCTCCGCGACGAGCGCGAGCGCTTCGCCGGACTTGCCCCAGACAGGCTTGGACGCCAGCTTCATGTGCGAGATTTCGACGGCGACGCCGGCGCGGCGGCCGATCTCGATCGCCTCGCTCCACGCCGCCAGGACGTCGTTCTCTTCGTCGCGCACGTGGCTCGAATAGAACCCGCCGTAGGGCTTGATGACGGCGGCGAGCGCCGCCAGTTCGTCCACTGTCGCGTAGAAGCCCGGGTCGTACTCGAGGCCGCTCGACAGCCCGACGGCGCCGTCCTTCATGCCGCGGTCGACCAGCGCTTTCATCGTCTCGATCTCCGCCGGAGTCGCCGCGCGCTTGAAATCCTCGCCCATCGCCAGGCTGCGCACGGTGCCGTGCCCGACGCTGGTCATGAAGTTGATCGCGGGATGCAGGGACGTGATGTGCTCGAGGAAGTCGAACACCGGCAGGTCGCCGCCGCCGTCCTGGCCGACCAGCGACGTGGTCACGCCTTGCCGGACCTGGCTTGCGGCATCTGGGTGCGCGTCGATGCTTCCGGCGGCGTGGCTGTGCATGTCGATGAAGCCTGGCGACACCACGCGGCCGGCCGCGTCGATTACCCGCTCGCCGGGCTTTGGCGTCAGGCCGGGACCGATCTCGACAATGGCGTCGCCGGCGATGCGAACATCCGCGGTCCGTCGCGGCGCGCCGGTGCCGTCTACGACAATGCCGCCTTTGATGAGCAGGCCAGACGGTGGGGCATTCTGGCTTGGCGCTGTTTGCGCCGATACAACGGACGAGCAGGCGAGGCAGGCGGTCAGCGTGATGACTGTGAGCATGAGTAGGCGCATTCTATAAGGACTCGACCATCTGGCCCCCCGGCACGGTCCAACAGTGAGCAGGAGACGATGATGGCGAGACTGCCAATCGCGCGGCCAGGCCTGGCGCTCTGCGTGCTGCTGGCGTCGGCGGCCAGCGGGCTGCGAGCGACGGCGCCACGCTCGGGGATTCCCGACCACCCGGACGACCGCGTCATCGTCCATGTCCTGAGCCGCGCGGCGTTCGGCCCGCGTTCCGGCCAGATCGATCAGGTCCGGCGGGTTGGCATCACCGCCTGGCTCGACCAGCAGCTTCATCCCGATCGCATCAACGACGCGGCGGTCGCCGCGCGTTTGAGCGGCTACCAGACACTCGGCCTCACGTCGCGCGAGATCGCGCAGGACTACTACCTGCCCGCGGAGCAGGCGCGGCGCGAGCGGAAACGCGCTGAAGCGGCCGAAGAGGGCAAGGAGGGCAAGGAAGGCAAGGAGGCCGAGGAAGGCAAGGGGGGCGAGGAAGACAAGCAGAGCGAGGGGGCCCAGGAAGGCAAGGCGGGCAAGGGCGGCACAGGGAGGCGATGTGCCCGACGCGGTTCGTCGCGAGCGTCAGGTGGTGCTGGAGATGAGCGCGCAGAAGATCGTGCGCGCGGTCTACAGCGACAGGCAGCTCGAACAGGTCCTCACAGATTTCTGGTTCAACCACTTCAACGTGTATGCCGGCAAGGGCCAGACCCGCGTCTACCTGACCGCGTACGAGCGTGATGCGATCAGGCCGCACGTGCTCGGCAAGTTCCGCGACCTGCTCGGCGCCACCGCGAAGAGCCCCGCGATGCTCTTCTATCTGGACAACGCGCGAAGCGCCGACCCGAAGTTCGCCGAGAACATGGAAGCGCTGGACCAGATGGGCATGGCCCGCGGCCGGCCCCGCCGGCTGAATCCGGAACAGGTCGATCGCATCAGGAAGAACATGCCCACGGGGATCAACGAGAACTACGCGCGGGAGCTGATGGAGCTGCACACGCTCGGCGTGGACGGCGGCTACACGCAGCAGGACGTCGTCAACGTCGCGCGCGCCCTGACAGGGTGGACCATCGGCGGCCCGCGCAGCCCGCAGGCGGGACAGTTCGTCTTCAACCCGCGCATGCACGACACCGGCGAGAAGGTGGTGCTGGGGCACAGGCTGAAAGGCGGGCGCGGCATCGAGGACGGCGAGCAGGTGCTGGACATCCTGGCGTCGCATCCCGCCACCGCGCACTTCATCGCGAACGCGCTCGTGCGCCGCTTTGTCGCCGACGCGCCGCCGCCCGCGCTGGTCGATCGCGCGGCCGCCACGTTCCGCTCGACCGGTGGCGACCTGCGGGAAGTGACGCGGGTCATCCTGACCTCGCCGGAGTTCTACGCGCCCGAGGCCTATCGCGCCAAGGTCAAGACGCCGTTCGAGTTCGTCGTCAGCGCCCTGCGCGTGACCAACGCGGACGTGATGCAGCCGCTGCCGCTCGAGCGGACGCTGCAGCAGCTCGGCATGCCGCTCTACTTCTGCCAGCCGCCGACAGGCTACAAGGACACCGCGGAGACGTGGGTCAACACCGGCGCGCTCATCGGCCGCATGAACTTTGCAGTCTCGCTGGCCGGCAACGGCGTCCGTGGCGTGTCAGTCGAGGATCCGCTGCCAGACACGAGTCGAGCGGACGCCGACACCGCGGTGGCGCTTTACCTGACAGGTGATGCGTCCGAGGCGACGCGCGCGACCATCGCCCGCGCAACGACGCCAGCCCAGGTCGTCGCGCTCGCGCTGGGCTCGCCGGAGTTCCAGAGACGATAGCTGTTGTCGGGCCGATCTTCAGATCGGCCAGAGGGCCATCATGATCTCCAGACGCGTATTCCTCCGAAACGGCGGCCTCGCCCTCGTGAGCCTCGGCTTCGCGCCGACATTCCTCGCGCGGACGGCGGCCGCAAGCTCCGCGCACCGGAAGTTGCTTATTGCGGTCTTCCAGCGTGGCGCCGTGGACGGCCTCAACGTGATCGTGCCCTTCGGCGAACGTCGAGTACTACGCCCGACGGCCGACCATCGCCATTCCCCGCCCCGGTGACGGGCATGATGCCGCGCTCGATCTCGACGGCTTCTTTGCCTTTCACCCGCGTCTTGCCCCGCTCGAGCCGCTCTACCGCAATGGGACGCTCGCGGTGATCCACGCCTGCGGTTCACCGGACAGCACGCGGTCGCACTTCGACGCGCAGGACTACATGGAGTCCGGCACGCCGGGCGTGAAGAGCACTGAAGACGGATGGCTGAACCGCACGCTCAAGGCCGAACGCGCCGGCGATCCGTCGCCGTTTCGCGCCGTGGCCCTGGCGCCGACACTGCCGCGATCGTTGCAGGGGTCTGCGCCCGCTCTGGCCATCGGGCAAATCGGGCAATTCGGCATTCACGACGGCGCCAGCGGCGCGATGGGCACGTCCTTCGAAGCGCAGTACGCCGCGGCCGCCGACACCGTGCTGAAGGGCACGGGCCAGGAGGCCTTCGACGCGATCAAGATGATGAAGCAGGCCGATCCTGCGCGCTACTCACCGGCCAACGGCGCCGCCTATCCGGCCAGCGGTTTCGGCCAGGCCCTGAAGCAGATCGCGCAGCTGGCGAAGTCTGACGTCGGGCTGGAGGTCGCCTTCGCCGAAACCGGCAACTGGGATCACCACGTCAACGAGGGCAGCACGCAGGGCCTGCTGGCCACGCGGCTCGACGACTTCGGCCGCGGCCTCGCGGCGCTCGTCACCGATCTCGGCGATCTGCTGAACGACACCGTCATCGTGACGATGTCGGAGTTCGGGCGGGCGCTGGGGGAGAACGGCAATCGCGGCACCGACCACGGGCACGGCAACGCGATGCTGGTGATGGGCGCCGGCGTCAAGGGCGGGAAAGTGTACGGGAAGTGGCCGGGTCTCTCGGCAGACGCGCTCTACGACGGGCGCGACCTCGCCGTGACCACTGACTTCCGCGATGTCTTCGCGGAAGTCGTGACGAGTCACCTCGGCGTCCTCGATCCGTCGTCGATCTTCCCCGGCTACACCATTGCAAAGAGCAACCGGCGGGGATTCATGAGGGCGCAGGGTGCGTCTTCGCTGCCTGCTACACCACTCTGAAGCCCTTACGGCAGCTGGCCACCGGCCTCGCGCACCTTGCGGAGGACGCGGTCCTCCATCCATTTCTGATCCCACCACTCGACGGCGTTCACGGCCTGCCCGTTGACGAGCATGGTGAAGTGCAGGTGGTCGCCGCCGGCCAGTCCTGTCATGCCGCTCCGGCCGATGGTCTGACCCTTCGACACCGTGTCGCCCACCTTCACCTCGATGGAGGAGAGGTGCGCGTAGAGGGACTGCACGCCGAGGCCGTGGTCGATGATGACGCAGTTGCCGTAGATGCCGAGCCACGCCGCGTGCACGACCTTCCCGTTGTTCGCCGCGATCACCGCGACTCCTGAGGTGACAGCGAGGTCGAAGCCGAGGTGCACCTGCTGGTCGATTTCCTTGCCCTTGTAGAAATACGTGCGGTGGTCGGCGAAGGCCGCCTCCACCTGCGAGTTGCCCAGCTGCTGGAACGGGCCGCGCCAGAGCATCTGCGGCACGGTCTGCTTCGCGTAGGACGCGATCTGCTCGGCGTTCTTTTTCCGCAGCTCGCCGTTGATCTTCAGGAAGGCCGCGACCAGGTCGTTCTGGTCCGGCACCTCCGGCGCGAAGTCCGGTGAGTTCTGCAGGATCGAAGGCACGACGCGCTGGAGAAACGCGTCGGGCACCTCGATGCGGCTGCGGCGGAACACCTTCGGGAACGGCTTGTAGTCGAGCGGCGCTGTCGCCTGGTTGCCGGCAGCGTCCGACGCGAACACGCCGATCGGCGTGGTCAGGTCCTGGTCGTAGAGCAACGCGAACAGCGCGACGCGCACCGTCGGGTCGGCGATGCCGACCGAGCTTCCCGGAAACGCGGGATACGTCCGATCGCCCACGCGCACTCCGCCCGCGGCGTCCGCCGGCGTGACGCGAAGGACGACGAACTCGGTGCCGCCCAGGTTGATGTAGTGATGGGTGGAGAGAACCGAGACGCGCGGCGGCTCCAACTGGACGCGAACGTCATGCGTCGCGCTCGCCGACAGCGTCCGCAGGTTGCGCAGGACGCCGCGGGACGCGTGGACGACGATCTTCGCGTCGCCGGACTTGAGATCGGGGATCTCTTTCCGTGTCGCCGGGACCGTGACCCGGATGCGATTCGGCCCTTCCTGTGCCAGCGCGGCCGCCCCGGGCTTGCCCAGTGCGAACAGCGGCGTCTGCTTGCCGCCCTGCTCGAAGATGACCTCGAGCGACGACAGGTGGATGGCGGGCGCGTCCACCGTGAACTCGATGGCGCCGCCCTGGCCCATCGCCGCGCCCGGCTTCGTGATGTCGATGGCCGGAGGCGGCTGGCGCCCGCTCCAGAGCCACGCGCCGGCGGCGCCAATCACGATCAGCAGGAGCAGGAAGGCGATGAACTTTTTCATGTCCGGACGATTCTACCTGACGATCACGAGGGCGTCAGGCCGGCGGTTGACGGACGCGAACGCGGCGGTTAATATTGGTAGTTCCCCGATACGCCGGTATCGTCTAGGGGTCAGGACACGTGGTTCTCAGCCACGGGACCGGGGTTCGAATCCCCGTACCGGTACCAAGCCTCACGCACTCGATCCTATAATTCGTCGACGCATATGGGTCTGCTCGTTGAGACTCGGAGCGCGTGCCGACGACTCGCTGCACTCGCGGCCACGTGCACCGTTGTCGTGGCGGCGCCCAGTGCGCAGCAGCCCTCGCCCTTCCCAACGCCGTCGTTCAGCTCGCGCACCGACCTCGTGCTCGTCGATCTGCGCGTGTCGCGTGGGAACGAACCGGTCACCGACCTCCAGCCGGATGAAGTGACCCTGCTCGTTGACGGGGTGCCTCGGCCTGTCGTCTCCCTCCTTTACGCGCCAGTGGTCGTCTCACCGGGACAGGCGCCGGGTGCGGCGTCCTCGCCTGCCACGACGCCGGCCGCGCCACGAGCAGGCGCGCCAACGCCTCGCCGGATCGTGTTCCTTGTCGACCGCGACTCGCTCGACGCCGGCGAGGCGCGCCAGCTCCAGAAGACCGCAGAGGGTTTCGTCGGGCGACTGCCGGGCGAAGTGACCGCTGCAGTGGCCACGCTTCCGCTCGGGTCGAGCCTTCTGTTCAAGACGGATCGCGACGCAACGGTCGCAGCGCTGCGACAGGCGTTTGAAGGCATCACGCGCCGCGGGCTCAGTCTGGAAGGCGTTTCAGGCTTCGGCTGCACCGGCGGCGCGGCGTCGGCGGGGTGTGGCGATCGAGGCATCCATCCGTCAATCAATGCGCCCGAAGCACGGGCCATGAACGCCTCCGCCGAGTGGCTGGTGCGCGGCAGAAGGACCCTGCAGGATCTCCAGGGTCTCTTCCGAACGCTCGCCGGGGGACCGCCGTCCGACGTCGTCATCGTGAGCGGCGCCCTTCCGTTCCAGTCGGGCCTTCGCACCGACATCGACCGGACTTTCGCCGTCGCGCGGAGCGCGGGCATTCGCGTCCATGCCGTCGAGATCGCGGATCTCACCAGCGTGCCTCTGCCCGAAGGCGGCCCGGAGGGGCCGCCCAACATCACTATCCGGGACGACCGGGAAGTCCAGGAGCAGGCGTCGGTCGGCGGCCGCTCACTGCAGGAGAAGAGCACAGCCGTCGCCTATGGCCTGCCCGAGGAGACCGGCGGCATCCAGGCTCATGGCGCAGTCTCTGGCGCTGACTTCTTCACCCGCCTCGCGCGGGATCTTGCGAGCACGTACCTGCTGTCGTTCGCGCCCATCGACAGCGATCGTACCGGCACGCCGCACCGGATCGAGGTTCGGATCGCCCGTCGTCCGCCGCTCACCATCTACAGCCGCAAGACGTTCATCGCGCCGCCGGCCTCTCTTGCGCGCGAGTCCCGTGCAGTCGACACAGCGGGCCAGCCGTCGACGCCGACGCCAGGCGCTATGGCACTGACTCCCACACCGGCCACGGTGACGCCGTCCAGCGTCACGTCTGGAAGCCGGTTGACGAAGACTGACGCGTGGGTCGCACTCGTGCAGGCGCATCAGCCTGGTGCCCGCGACCGCGCGCTGATCGACGTGGCGCAGTGGAACAGCGATGACTTGAGAGCCGCCATGTATGGGCTGGGAGCCTTGCGGCGCCGGGCGTCCTCGTCGTCGCTCAACGACACGCTGGCGCAGGGCGCCGTGCTGCACACCGATCTGGCGCTGCTCGCACCTGACCTCGCCCAGCGGTTTCGCGGCTTTCCTGAGTGGGAAGTGCTCCGCACCGTCGAAGCGAGAGATGGCCAGGCGCTCGCGTCGAGTGTCGTCTCCGCACACTGGCGTCTTGCCCGCGCCCTGCTGGACGGCACGCTGCCTCGTCCGGCTGACGACCCGCGGGTGCGCGAGTGGTACCGCGCCGTCGGCGCCACGCTGCTGGCGGACCAGCGCTACGCGACAGCGCTGCCTCACCTGAATGACGCGCAACGCCTCTTTCCTCACGACCGCGACGTCAACATGCTGAGCGGCCTGCTCCACGAGACGCTCGCTGTGGCGGCCTCGCACCGGCTGCTCGGCAAAGCCCAGGTGGATCTCGCCGCGCCGGTGAGCGAACTGCAGCTGGCGCGGCGGGACCTGACGCGCGCCATCGACGCCGACCCGAAGTACGACGTCGCAGAACTGCACCTCGCGCGGGTGTTTCATTTGCTCGGCGACGACAAGGCGGCTGCGCGAGGGCTGGCGCACGTGCTGTCCCGTTCCCAGGACGCTGACATCCGGTTTCTCGCGGAGCTGCTGGCGGGCTCGATTCACGAGGCCGCCGGCCGGCCCGATGCCGCTCGGGAAAGCTTCGAACGCGCGGCGGCGCTTCGGCCGCAGGCTCAGTCAGCGCTCGTGGCGCTCAGTCACATCGCGCGGGAAGCCGGCCGGCGTTCTGACGCCATCCGCTATATCGACAGGCTCGCCGCGCTGCCGGCCTCGGCCGATGGCCGCGACGACCCGTGGTGGCACTACGAGAGCGCCGCAGTCGCGGACCACGCGGCGCTGTTGAACGAATTCAGGGCGACACTTCCCGCGCGGAGGGCTCCGTGAAGCGGACCTGCCGCGTGGCGGCGTTCCTGGTCGTGGCGGCGTCGGGCCTCTCGCTGCACGCCCAGCAGACACCGACGTTTGCCGCCCGGACCCACGCGGTTCGTGTCGACGTGCTCGTCGCCCGGAATGGCCGCGCGATTCCGGGCCTCGGCCTCGACGACTTCGAGGTCCGCGACAACGGCGTGCTCCAGCGCATCGAACTGGTGAGCGTCGACCAGGTTCCGCTCAATCTCATCCTCGCGCTCGATATGAGTGCCAGTGTCTCGGGTGATCGGCTGACGCAGCTACGTCGCGCCGCCGCCGCCGTGCTCCACGATCTGCGCTCTGCGGATCAGGCCGCGCTCGTTACGTTTGGCGACGCAGTTGTCGTCCACGGACGCCTCACCCGGGATGTCGCCGCGATCGAGGCCGCGCTGGCAGGAGCGCGAGGCGAGGGTCGCACGGCGCTGCTCGACGCCATCTATGCAGCCATCGTGATGGGCGACAGCGACGCAGGGCGCGCGCTCGTGCTCGTATTCAGCGATGGCGCGGACACGCTCAGCTGGCTGACGTCGAAACAGTTGATGCGCACAGCGCAGCGATCGGATGCCGTCGTCTACGGCGTGACCGGCCGCGACAGCACCGCGCTCCTGTCAGAATTGGGCCGGGCGACGGGCGGCAACGTGCTCGACGTGACCGGCACAGCGAGCCTGGAGGACACCTTCCGCACAGTGCTCGAGGAGTTCCGGCACCGCTATCTGGTGAGCTATACACCGACCGGCGTGGCATCGGGCGGTTGGCACGTGCTCGCGGTCAAGGTGAAGTCCCGAGATGGCGCCGTGCGCGTGGTGGCGCGACCCGGGTATCTTGGCGAGAGCGACTAGACGCTGGTTCTCGCGTCGTCTTTGGAGGGAGTGGCCTTGCGACGACTCTCACTGCTTCTGGCTCTGGCGTTCGTCCTTCCTGTCTCGGCGCAAACGCCCGCCACTGTCACGCTCTACATGGGCCCGGTACCGAACCCGGACGGGCTCGTCGCACCGGTGCCCAAGGCGTTCGCGGCCAGCTACGACGACCTCAAGAAAGCGCACGTGAAAGCCGCATCTCCGGTCATCGTGCTGGTCGACGACCCTGCCCACGCCGATGCCATCCTCACCATCACCTATCGTGGCGAGGTCGATAGTGACCCGACGGTCAAGACCGGCGCTCGCATGTCCGCATCGAGCGTGACGCTGACCGGGACGCACCGGCCCACGCCGACGCTGCTGGCTCGGCTCACTGTTCGCGCGAGTGGTGCGGGCGCCGATTTCTCCGGCGTCAGCACCGATCCGAGCGAGCAGACGAAGTGGTCGACGCAGGCCTCGCGGATCTACACGCAGGCCGCCGCGTGGATGGGGGCGATGCAGGACCAGTTGATCAAGCTGCGTCAGTGAGAGCGACGCCGGCTATTCCACGCGCTGCCACGAATCTTGCTGATCGAGCGGCCCGAGCACGTCGTACCGGGTCAGGCCGGGGATCGTCATCGACTGCCACAGGCGATCGTCCCACGCGTACTGGCTGAACCGGCGTGGCCGATGTGGCGGCGCGTGCCCCGCGGGGTAGCCATGCGGAGCGACGCACGCCGAGGCCGCCTCGCACAGCGTCGCGCCGACGTCGACGAGTTGCACCGGTTCCGGCACGGCACGCAGCGGGCCATGGCTGTTCAGTGGCTTCAGCATGAAGAGCGGATTGGCGGATTCGGCAATGTGCCACCACTCCTCGCGACTGCCAGTGGTCGTGTCCGGATACATCTGCGGGCTGATGCCGTGATCGGCCATCAGCAGCACGACGGTCCGGTCGTAAATGTCTCTCCTTCTTCAGGCGCTCCAGCAGTCGCACCGCGGCCTCCAGGCCGCAGCGAGCCTGCGAGCGCGTCTTCGCCAGGTCCTTCGGCCCGACCGTCGTGCAGTCGTCGCCGATGACGTACGGCATGTGGGTGGCCAGGCTGTGCACGAACTTGATCGTCGGCGGACCGTCGGTCGCCGTGAGGCGGCTGGACAGGACGTCGAGCGCGCTGTTGCTTTCCAGCGCCAGTTGCGCGAGCTGGGACAGGGTCGCGCCGGTCAGCACCGCGACCGTTCCCCGTCCGCCGTTGTATATCCGCGGCTTCAGCGCGAACGGCGCGACCCTGAAGAGCGAGAGGTCCAGCAGCCGGATCGCTTCAAGGCGAAGCGGCGACAATTGATCGCTCAGGGCTCTCGGCGGCAGCAGCCCCGAAGCGGCGACGCAGGCAGCCAGCCCCGGCGTGCACACGCCCAGCAGCGGGTTGATTACGCTCGCCTCATACCCGGCCTTGCTGAACAGGGTGAGAAACGATCGCTCCACCGAGCTGGTGAAGTAGGGCCCGATGCCGCCTGTCTCGTAGGCCACCCCGGAATGAATCGCGGGCAGGCTGAGCAGCGTCGTCGGCGCGACGCCCAGCGTGTCCTTGTAGAACACGAACCCGTCGAGCGCTGCCTCGAGCCGCGGGTTCTCGTGGATCACGCTGCTGGCCAGATCCGCTTGCAGCCCGTCGAGGAGGACGACCACCACATTGGTGCGGGTTGAAAAGCGGAACAGCGCTGACGGCGGACCGGCAGGCGCGATCTGCGGCGCAGGCGGCCGTGCCGACACCACGGCAACCGTCGTCGCGACGAGCAGTCCGGCGTTCAGGATTGCCAGCAGCCGAATGGCTATCTCCCGATAGCGCGCCGCCGCGACGCCGGCGGCGATCAGGAACAGCGCCACGGCGCCGAGCTCCAGCACTGCGGTGCGATGGCTGATCTGAATCGGCACGGCCACTCCGTTGAGCGCGTGCATCCGGCCGACCAGCAGCAGCCCGTAGAGCCACCACGTCACGCCCAGTGCCGTGAGCAGGCAGGCCAGCAGCCGCTGCAGCCGCCACGACAACAGGCTGGACAACAGGAACACGACGAGCAGGCAGACGCCGGCGCCCAGCAAGCCGAAGCCGAGAAGTGCTGCGGGCGAGGAGTGGAACTCCGCGAGGTTGCCGGCCCAGAGGGCCGCGGGGACGTGGATGAACAGCACGCTGAACGCGAGCAGGCCGCCGAGCAGTGCCAGCACCCGCCAGCGGCGGACGTCGCCTTTCATCGAGGGCAGTGTAGCGCGAGCCGTGTGCCTCAGTTGTCATCAACCGGCGCTTTCAGTACTCTCGGTCCCGTTGAAGAAGCTGCTCATCGGCGTCGGCCTGGGGCTCGGCGCAGCCCTGGTCGCGATCGCGCTCGGCCGGCTGCCGTTCGCCCAGACCATCGAGCTCAAGACCTACGACTGGCGGATGCGCGCGACCGCCGATCCGGCCGGCGCGCGATCCGACATCGTGCTGATCGAAATCGACGAGCAGAGCATCCGGACGCTGGCGCCGTACCTCGGCCGCTGGCCGTGGCCGCGCACGGTCCACGCGCACCTGCTGAACTTCCTCGAGCGCGCCCGCCCACGCGTCGTCCTCTACGACATCCTGTTTGGCGAGCCTGATCGGAGCACGTTCACGATCGGCGACGACAAATGGACTGGCGAGCAGTCCGATCGCGATCTGGCTGACGCGGCGAAGCGTCTCGGCACCGTGGTCTTCGTCGGCGATGCGAGCCAGGCCGCTCCGGCAGGTCCGTTGCAGGCCTCCAGGCTTGTCGTGAGCTACCCGGGCGTCGAAATGCGGCCCGTCTTCAATCCGCCGATGCCGCTGCTTTCGGCGGTGGCCCGCAGCCCCGCATCGAACCTTGCCGTCCTCGACGCAGACGGCGTGGCCCGGCGCTACATCCCGGCGGTCCAGGTCGGCGACAAAGTGATCCCGTCGCTCGCCCTTGCCGGTGCCATCGTCTCGCTGGGCCTGGACGGAAGCCGGATCAGCCAGACCGACGCCGACACGCTGCGTGTCGACAGTCTTCGCCTGCCGATGGTCGAGGCGAGGGTTCCGACGCTCGACGGCAGCGTGCGCTACGCCCGCCGCCTGCTGATTGACTATCGCGGGGTGTGGAACGACCAGCGCCACACCTACCCGACCTATTCATTTCTCCAGTTGTTCCTGGCTGAGGAAAAACTGCTCGCCGGAGAGCGGCCAGACGTGGATCCGGCGCTGTTCAAGGACAAGGCGGTGATCGTCGGGGCGACGGCCGCCGGCTTGTACGACCAGAAGGCCGTGCCGTTCCCACAGAAGATGTCGGGCCCCGAGATCCATGCGCAGGTGCTCGACTCGATCCTGTCGACTCGATTTCTCACGCCGGCGTCCCTGCCGGTGGCGCTGGCGATCACGTGCGGCGCTGCCCTGATTGCGGCGCTGGTCACGACACTTGTCGGCACGTGGTCTGGCGTCGGCGCGGCCCTCGCCGTCGCCGCCCTGCTCGTCGTCGGGCTGACGCGGACGTTCGCTCACGGTACGTGGGCGCCGCTGGTGGAACCGCTGACAGCGATCGCGCTGGCGACGTTTGGCGGCGTCGTGTATCAGTACGCGATCGAGGGACGGGAGAAGCGGCGCGTGAAGCGGATCTTCTCGCGCTACGTGTCGCAAGGACGTCTACCAGCAGCTGATCTCGAGCCCGACGGAAGCCGGCCTCGGCGGCAACCGCCGGTTCATGACGGTGCTGTTCACCGACATCCGCGGGTTCACCGCCGTCTCCGAGCGTGGCGAGCCGGAGGCGATCGTCCACCAGCTCAACCAGTACTTTTCGGCGATGGTGCCAATCGTCTTCGCGCAGAAGGGGACCATCGACAAGTTCGTCGGCGACATGATCATGGCGCTCTACGGCGCGCCGCTCGACGACCCTGAACATGCCGACCACGCCGTCCTGACGGCCCTCGCGATGACGGCGGAACTGGCCCGGCTCAACACGGAGTGGGCCGCGCAGGGCATGCCCGCGCTCGATATCGGCGTCGGCATCAACACCGGCGACATGGTGGCGGGGAATCTCGGCTCGGAGTCGATCATGAGCTACACGGTGATCGGCGACAACGTGAACCTGGGCTCGCGGCTCGAGTCGCTGACCAGGAATTTCCAGACCCGCGTGATCATCAGCGAGGCCACCAAGGACGCCCTGAAGGGGCGCTATGATATTCGCGCGCTCGGCGACGTGACAGTCAAGGGCAAGTCCGTGCCGGTCAAGGTGTACGAAGTGGTGCTCCCCGAGGCTGTCAGCACCGTTCTGAACAGCTATAGCCCTCTGGCGTCAGCGTCCGATAAAGAGAAGGCGGCGTCCTCGCCGCATTGAAGGTGCACGAGCTATGACGACACGCACGATGTGGGTGGCAAGTGGAGTGGCGGCGGGGTTTCTTGCGATCGCGGCACTGCCTGTCGCGGCCGGCGACCGCGCCGCTTCGGGGCAGCTTGGTGGGTTGCTCAAGGCCGGTGAGAAGGCCAAGCAGGTGCACGACCTGCAGATCACCGACGAGGACGAGGCCAAGATCGGCGCGGCGGTCAGCGAGAAGATCCGCGTCCGCTACGGCGTCGTGCAGGACCCGGCCGTGACGAAATACGTGACGCTCGTCGGCGACGTTCTCGCCGCTCAGAGCGACCGGCCGCGCCTGCAGTGGCGATTTATCGTCCTGGACACCGACGGCGTCAACGCCCTGGCCGCGCCCGGCGGATACATTCACATCACCAGGGGCGCGCTGGCCCTGATGACGAGCGAGGCGCAGCTGGCTGGCGTCCTGGGCCACGAGATCATCCACGTCACCGAGAAGCACACGATGCGCGCCATCCAGAAGGGCAAGGCGATCCAGATGGGCGCCAACGAGACGCTGTCGAACAGCCCGGCGCTGTTGAACAAGATGGTGGAGAAGGCGACTGAAGCTGTCATGGCCGGTTTCGGACGCGGCGAAGAGCTCGAGGCGGACCAAAAAGGAATCCTGGTCGCCAGCAAGGCTGGTTACGACGCCGAAGGGCCTTGGCGCCTTCCTTACAGCGCTGGCCGACCGCAACAAGAACTCGACTACCAAGCAGGGGCTGTTCGCCTCCCATCCGGAAATGGACGAGCGCCTTCAGAAGCTGGATGCCGAGATCAAGAGTCAGAAGCCCGCGGGCACCGCAGTGCTCGACGCGCGCTTCCACCAGAACGTCAGCTACAAGCCGACGGCGATCGCCGCCGTGACGACTGTCGAGAAGGGCTCGGCCGGCATCGCGGGTGATTCCGGCAAGTCCGGCTCGAGCAGCGCCGGCGACAAGCCGGCTGACGATGCCAGCAAGAAGAAGAAGAGCGGCTTCGGCCTCTCGAAGCTGTCCGGTGGCGGCGGCGAACAGAAGTCCGCCGAGGTCACTGGCTCCGGCGCGGCCCGAGGAGTGGACTCGGAGCGCAGCGCCAAGGGCGGCCCGAACCCGGCACCGGTGACTGTGAAGGTCACGGCGGCGGAACTCGCGGAGTTCAAGAAGGACGGCAAGTTGAGCTGATCGACGGCGGCCACTGCCGGCAGCCAGCCGCCTGCGGCCTGCGATACATGAACGGAGAGGCGCGGATGCCCCCGCGTCCGCGCCTCTCGTCGCTCCTCACCGCCCATCCGACCGTGTAGAATCGCGCTCGGTGGACGGCCTCCTCTCCTCGCTCTCCGCACAAGTCATCGCCGGGTTCGTGCTGCTGGGACTGGCAGTCGCTGTCCGGCTGATCACGCGCAACCGCGTGATTCGCAGCCGCGTCCGGCTCGACATCATCCTCGCGCTCGTCTTCATCGGCGTCAACGCAGCGCTCGCGGCGCCCGGGCTGATACGTCCCGAGACGCGCCCGCTGGCCATCTCGGTCGGCCAGCTCGTGATCGCCTTTGCGGTCATCCACTTCCTGCTGCTGGTGCTGGTGAACCCGCTCCGCGCCGACAGGGTGCCCGAGCGGTTCCCCACCATCGTCCAGGACGTCACGGTGTTCGTGCTGTTCGCCATGGTCGCGACGCTGGTGCTCGAAGAGAAGTTCGTCACCACGTCCGCCGTCGGCGCGCTCGTCGCCGGCCTGGCGCTGCAGGACACGCTCGGGAACCTCGTCTCCGGGCTCGCCATTCAGGTCGAGAAGCCGTTCAGGCTCGGCCACTGGATTCAGCTCGGGGAATGGGAAGGCGCCGTCAGCGAGATCACCTGGCGCGCGGTGAAAGTGCGGACGCGTGACGGCAACGAGCTGATCATCCCGAACAGCGAGCTCGCGAAGTCCACGCTGGTGAACTACTCCGAACCGGGCGACCCGACGCGGGTCCACGTGGAAGTGGGCACCAGCTACCAGGACGCGCCCAACGCCGTGAAGGCGGCCATCCTCGACACGCTGGAGCGCGAGTCGATGGTGCTCTCGACGCCGCGGCCGGACGTGCGCCTCGTGGAGTTCGCGGACTCATCGATCAAGTACCGCGCCGACTTCTGGATCGAGCGCTTCCCGCTCGAGGAGATCGTAAAGGACCGCGTGCTGACGGCGCTGTTCTACACCTTCAACCGGCGCGGCATCTCGATTCCGTTCCCGATTCAGGTCCAGTACACCGCGGAACTGCCGTCGCTGACGCCGACGCCGGAGAAGCGCGAGCAGTGGGAACGCCTGCTTGCCGCGACCAACTTGTTTGGCGCGCTGGAGGCCGACGACCTGCGGCGGCTGGCGACGGAATCACCGCTGCGCATGTTCGGCGCGGGAGAGACTGTCTTCCGTCAGGGCGACCAGGGCCAGTCGGCGTTTGTCGTAGGTGAGGGTCGTGTTCGTGTGGTGCTCGAGCCCGCTGGGACCGAGCTGGCAGTACTCGGGCGCGGCGACTACTTCGGCGAGATGTCGTTGCTCGCCGGCGAGCCGCGCACCGCCACGATCAACGCGGTCGACGACTGCGAGGTGCTCGAAGTCACCGCGGACCGGTTCCGTCAGTTCGTCATCGAGAACCCGGCCATCCTCGAACGGATCGGCGCTGTGGTCGCCGAGCGCCGCGCCGGACTCGCGCGCGCCCGCTCGTCCACAGTCGACGTCCCGCTCGAGTCCGCGCACAACCTGGTGGCCCGCGTCCGGCGGTTCTTCGGGATTTAGCGCCGCACTGCGGCACCGCCGCACTGCAGCACGGCACTGCAGCACGGCGCCGCCGCCGCACTGCAGCACCGCAGTTCTACCTGTCAGTACCGCCAACCCCAGCTCCGGCCTCGATTGCCGTTCCAGCTTTCCCGCCGATACCCTTCGTCGTAGCCGCGAAGGAAACCGCTGCGGTAGGCGCGCTCGTACTGGTCGCGCGAGCCGTAGTGGCGGTTGTAGCCGCGATCGGCGTCGCGATACCAGCGATGATGCCGCGGATCGAACCGGTCGCGGTCGTGCCCGTCGTCGCGGCCCTTGTTCAGCCCGTCGCGGTAGCCCCTGTCGAAGCCAGTCTCCGCGCCGTAGCCGCGGTAGCGGTAGTCGTCTCCGTACTGCGAGTGCCCTTGACGTGATCCCGAGCCCCAGCCATCGCCGGCCCACTGTGCCTGGAGCGGCGTCGTGCACGCCAGGCCGGCCACGATCGCGAGGGCCGGAATCAGGGTGCGCTTTGCGGTCATCGTCTCATCGCCTCCGAATCAGACAGGCACCTCACCTCAGATCAAGGTGGATGCCAGGCGTGACCGGCCGGCGACGTGTGAAAATTCGGAATATTTCGTGTGAGGAGAAAATGCGGCTGCGGCTGGGCGTCACCAAAAGAGTACGCGCGGCGTCGGCGCAAGGCTGACGCGACTACTTGAACGGCGTCCGCAACAACCGCCCCGCTTCAGCACGAGTGTCGTCGTCGTTGCCGGTGATCGAGAGCGGGATCGCGGAGCGATAGGCCTGCAGCGCGTCCTGCCGGCGACCCTGCAGATCGGCGAGCTTGCCGCGCTCGAGAGCAATGCGCGCCTTCACCCAGTCCGCCGCGTCCAGCCGGCGCGCCTGCTCCAGATCCTCGCCAGCCCCCTGCAGCTTCCGGAGCGCCAGGCGAGCGACGCCGCGCTTGAACCACCAGAGCGCTTCCTCGCCGAAGGCGCGTGGCCGCGTGTCGCCCGCGAATCGGGCAAACCCGTCGGTCAGTATGCCTTCGGCCTCCGCCATCTGTCCGGCGCGAATGAGCGCGGACGCCGTCTCGAGGCAGAAGAGACGGTTGCGCGGGAAGCGAGTCATCAGGCCGCGCGCCACTGTGGTGGCGTCGGCGTGCCGGCCTTCACGGCTGTAGAGGAGCAGGAGCGCCACCTGCGCGTCCACCTGCGAATCGCTCGGGTAGTGTGCCGCGTCCTCGACCAGCCGCAGGCCTTCCGCCTTCCCGCCGCCAAATCCCGCCAGATACGCCACCAGGCGCGCCGGCAGGCTCAGGGTGGCGATGATGTAGCGATAGCTGCCGACGATGAGCCCCGCGTCCTTGCGCGATGGATCCAGCGCCAGGACCCGCTCGTGCGAGTCGAAGGCACGCTTCGCCTGGTGGAACGACCCCATCACCCGGCCTTCGACAGTCGCGCCGTACGAGGCCTGCACGCCAACCGCAGCCCCGACGTCGTACAGCGCCTGCACGTCGTTGGGCCGCGCAGCCAGGTGTTGCTCGGCCAGCTGCAGTGCCTTGGCCGCGTTGGTCGCAAACGCCTTCGCCTCCTCCGCGGGAGGGGCGGGCTGCGGCAGGTCGCTGCGGCGCATCCCGCCGAGATATTGATCGACGCTGATCGATCCCCGCCCGAACACGATGTGCAGCCAGGCCGCGGCCGCTCGTGCGCGGTAGGTCGCCGAATCGCCGGGATCCTGGACGATCGCCTGATCGAACAGGCGCACGGCCTCTGGATAGTCCAGGTTGTAGGCAGCGTCAAACGCCTGCTCTCTCAGGGCACGCGCCGACGCCGCCGGTGACGCCGACGGCGGGGCGGAGAGAGACAGCACGATGCCGAATAACGCTGCGCGCGCCGTCGTCATGCGCAGCGGGCTCGCGCAGCGCGGCAGAGGGCAGGTGCGGGCATCTCGCCACAGCGTAGCAGACCCGTTCGCGCCGAGGTTGTCGCGATCGCGAGCCAACGTCGCGCGAAACGCTCGGGAGATTCGTGGAGAATGGACGGATGCCAATCACTACGCTGGACGCGCACGTCGCCGGCGGCGTCGTCCGGCTCCTGACGTCGGGCCTGCCGCGCGTCGAGGGGGCGACGCTCGATGCGCGCGCCGGCGCGCTGGTCGAGGCAGCGGGACCAGCGCTGCTCGCGCTGTCGCGCGAGCCTCGGGCGCTGCCAGGCACCGTCACCGCGGTCTTCGCCGAAGCCGACGCACCCGACGCCGACGGCGCCCTCCTGTTCTTCGACGACGCCGGTCCCGTGGCATGCAGCGGTCACGCGCTGCTCGGCGCGTCAGCACTTGCGTTGGCGCGTGGCCTGCTGCTGCCGCGGCGTCGCGGCGAGGTGCGCCTCGAGACCCTCGCCGGTCTCGTTGATCTTGGTGTGCCGCAGACGGCCCTGTCGCACGAGGGTCCGTGGACGCTGTCGTTTCTGGCCAGGCAGGCGCGCGTGCTGCGGGCGAACCAGGCTGTCGTCATCGGGCGGCGGACCGTGCATGTGGACGTGGTCTGGACCGGGGCCGGCGCCACTGCGATCGTCGATGCCGAGGCTGCCGGTGTGCCGCTGGTCGCCGCACGACAGCTCGAGCTCCAGCGCGGCGGACTCGAGGTCCATCGTCATCTGAATGAAACCATCCGCCTCGCGCATCCCACCAGCGGTGGCCGCGTCGAAACCGACGCCGTGGTGTTCATCGGCGTCGCGCCAGAGCACGGCGCGGAAGTGCTGAGCGCGACAGTGACTGCCGACGGGCTCGTCGAACGCTCGCCGTGCGCCGAGAGCACCGTCGCGATCGCGACAGTCCTGTTTGCAATGGGCGCGCTGCCGGCCGGCCGGCAGCTGATTCATCAGGGTCTTGTCGGCACCAGACTTCGGGCGACGCCCCTGTCGAGGATGGGCGAGGGCAGCGACGTCGATCTCGACGTGGAGGTGGAAGGCGAGACCTGGCCCATCGGCGAGCACGCGTTCGTTTCGCAGCCGGACGATCCCCTCGCAGACGGCGTGGAGTGGCGTCCGCCGCGCGCGTTACATCCTTGACACTCGGATAGGTGCCGCCTATAGTCGCGACCATTCCCCCGGATTTCGAGCGAAGGAGATCCATGCGCGGCCGAACGGTGGTGGCAGCCTGTCTCGCGGCGGGACTGCTGGCCCCTGCGTGGGCAGCGGCGTCGGACGAGCCGTTCTGGAACGCGCGTCCGCTTGGCTACTGGCTGAATCAGCTGCGGGTGGGCGACGCCGCGGCGCGCGAGCTGGCGGCGCGCGGCGTCAACGAGATCGCGACGGCGCACGGGAGTGCCACTGTCACTGCCGCCGTGCCTTTACTCATGCCCTGTCTGGATGCTGCGGACGCGCCGCTGCGCGCGGCTGCAGCAGACGCTCTGGCGCCGATCGGCGCCGCGGCGCTTTCTGCCGGACCTCGCCTGCTGACCATGTTCGAGCACGATCCTGATCCCGGCGTCCGGCGTTCGGCCGGCGTGGCGGCCACGCGAGTGGTGCCTGGATCGTCGACGCTCGTCACGGTCGCCGGGCGCGTCCTGTTGCGTGACGACGATTCCAGCGTCCGCCAGGTGGCGGCGGCATCGCTTGTCGAAGCCGGCTCCGCCGCGACGCCGGCGCTGGCCGCCGCACAGCGCGCGCTCGCCGACGGCGATCCGATGGTGCGCGTGTATTCGGCGGCCGTCGTCGCCAGGCTCGGCGGCACTGCCGAGGCGGTCCCGGTGCTGCTGTCAGGTCTGACCGGGCAGGACAGCCCCGTTCGCGCGGAATCCGCCGGACTCCTCGCCGACGTCGCGCCGGCCGACGTCCGGCTCGTGCCTGCGCTCGTCACCGCGCTGAAAGACGACGACCGGCTGGTGCGCATCGCTGCGGCCGACGCACTGGGGACCATCGGGCCGCCGGCTCGCATCGCCATCGATCCGCTGTGGCACATGATTCGTGATCCCGACGACACCGTGCGAGAGCACGCGCTCCGCGCGCTGCGCCTGATCAAGGGTTGAGCGTCGGTCGACGTCCGTTCCTGCGCGGCCGCAGTTCCGCGGCCGCCTCTTCCCCGGAGCTTCGAATGTCAAAGACCCTGTCGCTCGCGGCTGCAGCGCTTGTCTGCACGCTCGCGTCCGGATGCATCAACGCCGTCACCACGATTCGGCTCAAGCCCGATGGGAGCGGCACGATCGAGCAGTCTGTGGCGATCAAGGCCGAAGCGGCCGAGCAGCTCGCGCAGATGGCCGCCGGCTTCGGCGATGCCGGCAAGACGCCAGCGAAGACGCCCGAGCTGTTTTCAGAACAGGAGATGAAGGACGCCGCGACCAAGTACGGCGAGGGCGTGACGTTTGTCTCGAGCAAGCCAATCAAGAACAAGGACTACGTGGGCAGGGTCGCCACCTACGCGTTCACCGACATCACGAAGGTCCGCGTCAGCCAGAAGCCGCCGACGCCCAAGGCCGGCATGGAGAGCCCCGCGCCAAAGTCGGCGCCGGAAGACGTGTCGTTCAAGTTCGTGAAACAGCCCATGGGCGACTCGATCGTCACGGTGGTGTTCCCATCGCCGGACTTCACCAAGAAGGGCGATGCGACGAAGAAGCCTGCCGGGCCGGCGCAGAAGCCCGACCCGCAACAGATTGAGATGATGAAGAAAATGTTCGACGGGATGCACATCGAGATCGCCCTCGACGTAGCCGGCACGATCGTGAAGACCAACAGCCCCTATGTCGAGGGCACGCGCGTCACGTTGCTCGAGATGGACTTCTCGCAGCTGATGAACAACGACGCGCTGCTCAGCCAGATGTCCGAGCCCAGTTCCGTTGAGGAGGCCAAGAAGATGCTCAAGGACGTCAAGGGCTTCAAGATCAATCTCGACAAGGAAGTGAACGTCGAGTTCAAGTAAGCGCCTGTGACAGGGTCAGCCGCGCGGCTAAGCCCGCGCGGCGGCCAGCGCGTCGACGTACTGCCGCGCCAGGGCAGTGATCTGCGCGAAATCTCCCGCGTCAATTGCCGCCTTCGACACGAGCTCGCCGCCGACTCCCACCGCCACCGCGCCCGCCTTCACGAAGTCGGCCATCGTCTGCAGGTTGACGCCTCCCGTAGGGCAGAGGGGGATCTGCGGAAACGGGCCCTTGAGCGCCCTGAGGTACGCGGCGCCGCCGACATTGCTCGCCGGGAAGACCTTGACGATGTCGCCGCCGGCGGACCAGGCCTGGAACACTTCGGTTGGCGTCATCGCGCCCGGCAGCACAGCGACGTGATGTTCCAGAGCTGTGGCGATCACGTCGGGCACGACGCAGGGCGTCACGAGGAACTCGGCGCCCGCTTCGAGGGAGCCTTCGGCAAGCGCCCGGCTGGTGACTGTGCCCGCGCCGAGCAGCACGTCGGCGCCAAAGCGCGTCGAGACGGCGCGGATCGCGGCGACGGCGTCCGGCACCGTCATCGTGATTTCGAGCGTGCGGATGCCCCCTTCGACGAGCGCGTCGACCACGCGGAGCGCGATGTCGGCCGACTCCGCGCGGATGACCGGCACGATGCCGCCCGCCCTCATGCCTGCCAGCACTTCCTGCTTGCCACGCCGTGATGCCATGCCTGCTCCCTTGAGGAAACGTCATTGTAACGGTCTGACCACTACCGGCTCGCGACAGGCGAAAGCCGTGAGCAGCCCGACAGTTTCGTAACGGGCCGGGGACAGGACCCGATGAATTCAGGCCTGAAATCGTCGATCTACCGCCTGGCCCGCAATTCGCAGCGGGATTGTCCCCGAGCGGTTGTCCGTCCGGCGAACTCCCCGGCGGGCCTATCCGTCTATCTCAGTGAAGGTGAGAGGCAATTCCATGAACAGCTTTGATTGGTCGTTCTCGGGTAGTGCGGAACTTGTGACCGGCGTGTTGCTTGCGGCGCTGTTGATCGTCGCCGCGCTTTCGTAAGGCTCCGCTCCGTCAACCTGCACCCTCCGGCTGGAACTTCGGGTAGGGCCGGCGGACATCACCACATACACCTGACATTCGCAGTGGCGCCGCAGGCGCCCCGGCGCGCTGTGGTCAGGCGTGCGCTACGACGTGGGGCTCGCAGTCGGTGCAAGGTATGACTTGCGGGCACGGGCCTGCATGCCCACCTTCTTCACGCGCACTTCGACCTTGTGAAGCTTGCCGTCCGTGGCCGGCGCGATGCCGAGCACGTACTGGCTGTGCAGCTCCTGCGCGACGCGCGTGAAGGTGGGGCCGAGGTCGTCGGTCCGCCGCAACTCGAAGTACCCGCCGCCAGTCTCGTCCGAGATCTTCCGCAGGCCGCGGTCGGGCTGTGTGCGCACCTGCCGCTGACCGTTGAAGAACACGCTCTGCAGGCCGATCGAGTAGATCATCGTTTCGGTCGCCCGCGCCTCCTCCATGACCTTGCCCATGCCGATCTTGCTCGACGTGTCGTCGCCGTCGGTGAAGATGATCAGCACCCGGCGCCCGCTGACGCGCTTGAGCTGATCGATGCTCGCCTCGCACGCGTCCCACAGGCGCGTCGGGTTGCCGAAGTCGACGCCGCGCAGCGCGCTGGTGAGATCGTCGCGGCTGTTGGTGAAGTCGGCCAGCGGAAACTGGATCTTGTCGTTGAAGGCCCCGACCATCGCCTTGTCCGCCGGCAACAGCCGGATCACGAACTGCTCGGCGGCGTCCTGGAGCAGATCGATGCTGCCGGTCATGCTGCCGCTCGTGTCGAGCATCACCACCACCGAGAAGGGCTCGGGCTCGTTCTGGAAGAGCGCGAGCGACACGGGCTGGTTGTTGTCGAGCACTTCGAAGTCTTCGCGCGCCAGATCCGGCACCAGCCGCTTGTCTGCGTCGAGGACGGTGGTGTAGAGCGGGACAATCTGCGTGCCCGTCTTGAAGGTCGGCTGCTGCGCGATGAGGGCAATGGGCGCCGCGACCAGCGCGGTGCCGACGGCCAGACGTATGAAGGCTGACGACATAGTCAGAGAGTAGCACCCTGAAGGCGGCGCGCCTACCGGGGCACCGGCAGGCGTCAGTTATACTCGGGCCTCCCGCAACATCATCGGATTCCGTGGAGGCTTCATGTATTTGACGAGAGCAGTGGTGCTCCTGGCTGTATACCTGGCGTCGGCGTGGCCGGCCCGGGCCCAGGAGCTCTGGCCGGGCGCCGTATACGACCCGAAGGTGCCCACGATGAAGGCCACGCTCGGTCACGACGTCGGGGAAGAGATCAGCACGCCGGAAGAAATCACCGTCTACCTGAAAGCGCTGGCCGCCGCCGCGCCGGATCGGACACGGCTTATCGAATACGCCCGGACCTGGGAAGGCCGGCCGCTGCACGTGATCGTCATCGGCACGCCGGAGCGGATCGCCGGGCTCGATGCGCTCGAGGCCAACTTCCGCCGCCTCGCCGACCCGCGTTCCGTCAGCGCCGCGGAAGGCGACCGCCTCGCCGGCGAGTTGCCCGTCGTCGTATGGCTGATGCACGCCGTGCACGGCAACGAGATCTCCTCCTCCGACGCCGCGCTGGCAGAGGCCTACCACCTGCTGGCGGCCACCGGCGACGCGACGGTGCAGACGATTCTCAAGAACGATCTGATCCTGATCGACCCGCTGGAAAACCCGGACGGCCGGGCGCGTTTCAGTTTCCAGAACCGCTTCGGCCGTGCGGCATCGCCGGATGCGGACAGGCTGTCGGCGGAGCACGACGAGCCCTGGCCCGGTGGGCGCACGAACCACTACCTGTTCGACATGAACCGCGACTGGTTCTCGCGTTCGCAGCCCGAGACACGCGGCCGCGAAGCGATCTCGCTGCGCTTCTTTCCGCAGGTCGTCGTCGATCTGCACGAGATGGGCGGCGACAGCACCTACTACTTCGCGCCGCCTGCCGATCCGATCAACCCCTACATCACCAGCACCCAGCAGAAGTGGCTCGAGTCATTTGGCAGGGCCAACGCCGCGCGCTTCGACGAGCGCGGCTTCGCCTACTTCACGCGCGAGGTCTACGACTCGTTCTATCCGGGCTACGGCGAGTCGTGGCCGATGTATCACGGGGCCATCGGCATGACCTACGAGCAGGCCTCGGCGCGCGGCCTGACGTTCAAGCGCTCTGACAAGACCACGCTGACCTATCACGACGGCATCCTGCATCACTTCACGTCGGCGCTGACCACCTGCCTCACCGCAGCCACCAACCGGCAGCAGATCGTCCGCGACTTTCTCGACTACCGGCGCAGCGCCATCGCTGAAGGCGAGAAGTCAACGACCCGCGAATACGTGCTCGTGCCCGGCATCGATCCAACACTCGCCGGCCGGCTGGCCGACAGCCTCGCCAGCCAGGGCATCGACGTCCGCCGGGCCGACGAGGCCTTCAAGGTGGGGACACGACAGATTCCCGCCGGCGCGTTCCTCGTCGCCAACGCCCAGCCCTCCGGGCGGCTGCTGCGGAATCTCCTCGAGCCCGATGTGAAGCAGCCGGAGTCCTTCGTCAAGGAGCAGGACCGCCGCCGGAAAAAGCGGATCGGCGATCAGATCTACGACGTCACCGGCTGGAGCCTGCCAGGCCTCTACGGCGTCGACGTCGTCACCAGCGCGCAGGCGCTGGGCGTGAAGGCGACGCCGGTGAACCCCGCCGCGGCTGCCCCGCCGACGACGGTGGCGCAGGCAAAGGTGGCGTACCTGATCCCCTGGAGCGCGGGCGCGGCGACGCTCGTGATCAAGGCGTTGAACGCCGGAGTGCACGTGAGCCAGGCGTCGCGGTCCCTGACCATCGGCACCCGGACGTTCCCGACAGGAACCGCCATCGTGCGCACCGCCGGCAATCCGGCAGGCCTGGCCGAGACGCTGGGACGTCTGGCCGGCGGGACTGGCGCGGAAATCGTTCCGCTCGACAGCGGCTGGGTCGATTCGGGCGCGTCGCTCGGGTCGGGCGACGTGGTCTGGCTGAAGGCGCCGCGTGTGGTCCTGGCCTGGGACGCACCGACGCAGAGCCTGTCAGCGGGCTGGGCGCGCTACGTGCTGGAGCGCCGTTACGGTGTGCCGGTCACGGCGATTCGCGTCAGCTCGCTCGGCCGGCTCGACTTCCACGACGCGGACGTCCTGGTGCTGCCGCAGGGGAACTATGCCGGCGAGATCAGCGACGAGTTGTTGCGCCGCATCCGCGACTGGATGCGCGGCGGCGGCACGCTGGTTACCATCGGCGAAGCGTCGCGCTGGGCGGCGAGCGAGAAGGTGGGGCTGCTCGACGCGCACTCAGAAATGCGCGACGGCAAACCGGAAGGCGGCGGCGACAAGGACAAGAAGCCCACCGACCCGCCCAAGCCGTTCGACTACGAGAAGGCGGTGCTGCCGGAGCGCGAGCGGCCCGAGAACACAGCGGGCGCCATCGTCCGTGTGACGATGGACCCGGAACACTACCTGTCGTCAGGCACCGCCGCCGATGTCGAGGTGATGATCGAAGGACAGCGCGTGTTCACGCCAGTCCACCTCGACGAAGGCACCAACGTCGGCGTCTACGCGAAGAAGGACCGGTTGGTGGCGTCGGGCCTGGTATGGGACGAGGCGCGCGATCAACTGGCGGAGAAGGCGTATCTGGTCGAACAACCGGTTGGCCGCGGCCACCTGGTGGCGTTTGCCGAAGACCCGAACTTCCGCGCGTTCACCGAGACCGCTGAACTGCTGTTCCTGAACGCTGTCGTGCTCAGCCCGTCGTATTGAAATGAAGAATGAAGAAATGAAGAATGAAGAATGAAGAGTGAAGAATGACGCTGGCGATTGGCCGTCGACGTCCTGACGGCCAATCGTCAAACGCCAGGTGTCACTTGTCGAGCGTCGCCGTGGACGGCGGCTCGGTTTTCATCCCCGCCGCGACAGCTTCTGCCTGCTTCATCACGCGCAGGACGTTGAGTCCCATCACCTTCTTCACGTCGTCGTCGGACCAGCCGCGGCGGAGGAGCTCGGCCAGCAGCGCCGGATAGGTAGACACGTCTTCCAGACCGACCGGGGTGGACTCGATGCCGTCGAAGTCGCTCCCGATGCCGACGTGATCGACTCCGGCCACCTGGCGGATGTGGTCGATGTGGTCGGCCACCATGGCGATGGTGGCTTTCGGGATCGGGTGCGCGTTCTGGAACGCGGTGACGCCGTCCCTGACTGCCTTCGGGTCGTTGGGATACTTCGCTTCGAGCTCGTGCATCAGCGCGTAGGTGGCGGCGGCCTGCGCCCCGCCTTCCGGGACCACGAACGGCGGATAGAAGTTGGCCATCACCACGCCGCCGTTTGTGGCGACCTGCTTCAGGATGTCGTCGGGGACGTTGCGCGGATGGTCGCAGATCGCGCGTGCGGACGAGTGGGAGAAGATCACCGGCGCCTTCGAGACCCGCAGCGCCGCGGCCATGGTCTCCGGCGACACGTGACTGAGGTCCACCAGCATGCCAAGCCGGTTCATCTCGTGGACGACGGCCTCGCCGAACGGCGTGAGGCCGTGGTGGGCCGGCACGTCGGTCGCCGAGTCCGCCCAGGCGGTGTTGCTCGTGTGGGTGAGCGTCATGTAGCGCGCGCCGAGCGCATACATCTGGCGCAGCGTGGCCAGCGAGTTGTTGATCGAGTGCCCGCCCTCCATGCCGATCAGCGACGCGATCCGCCCGTCCTTGAAGGCGCGCTCGACGTCGGCGGCCGTCAGGCTGAGCGCGAAGGTCTCCGGGTAGCGCCCGGTCATGCGGTGCACGACGTCGATCTGCTCGAGCGTCGTCGTGACGGCGGCGTCGCCCTTCAGGCTCACCGGCACGAACACCGACCAGAACTGGCCGCCGACGCCGCCAGCCTTGAGGCGCGCGATGTCAGTCATGATCGTCGGCTGCGGCTTCGACAGATCGAGCGCTGCCAGATCGCGCGCGGGGCTTTTCTCGCGCAGCGCCCACGGGTAGTCATTGTGGCCGTCGATGAGCGGCGACTGTTTGGCGAGCGCGCGAGCGCGTTCGAGCAACGCCGCACTGGCGGCAGACGGAGGCGCCTGCGCGGCGACAACCGCTCCGATGCCTGCAACGACGACGAGGGCGAGGGCGGAAAGGACACGGGTCATAGGAGGGTGTTGTAACACGGACGCGCGCCAATTGCCGATCGGCAGACGGCGGTCGTCACGTTCAGCGAGAGCCCTGACGTTATGGCGAGGACGACCGGCAGACGCCGAGCCAGCGAAACTGCTTGCGGTCGGCGTCGGCGCGCGACGCGAGGGTAGCTGGATCCCCGGGCTGGCCTGCGGCGGCCATCTCGCGGCCGGACTCGCGCAGGATGTCGGCGATGGTCTGCAGGGTGTCGCAGTCGCGATCGAGCCGCGCGTCGATGACCGCCCAGTCCAGCGCTTCCAGCATCTCCGCGGCCCAGCCTGGCCAGGGCTGGAGACCTCGCCAGCACTCCGCCGCGCGCAACATCGCCGACGCCGATGACGAGACGCCGGCGGCTTCCCGGAGCACCTGGCACGCCGATGTGGTCGTCGTGGGCGCCGAGCCCGGCCCGTAGTTGACGATACCCGGGGGCGCTGTGTACGGCGTCGGGCCGATGGCCCCTTCAGTTGCGGGACGGACGGCGCCGACGCCCGCAGTCGCTTCAGGCGACGTTGACGGCCCACCAGGATAGGCGACTGGCGCGGTCACGCCGAGACTCGCCTGGTCGGCGGTCACGAGAGCCGTATCGATTGCGCTCTCGGGAATGTCACCCCGACTGCCGGCCAGCGCAATCAGCGCCTGCAACTCGCGCCGCATGTCTGGCAGGAACGGATCCTTGTCGCGGCGATCGGCCTGCGCCAACTCCGCGGCGACTGCCTGTTCGGCCGCCATCAGCGCCGGCAGGGTCTCGGGTCGCATGCGGCTGAACGAGGACCTGTCCACAAGACGCGCGTACCAGACATCGGCGAGCACCGACAGCCGGTCCATCAAGGGCGTGCCGGCTTCGGGCAGCGACGCGCCGGGGCGCTGGTCGTCCGGCTGGCGCGACCGCTCGAGATCGCGTTTGTCGGCGGCGAGCGAGATCCCGTCGCGTGGCGAGCGCAGGTGCCGATGGAGGTGCTGCACCAGCGCCAGCTCCCGTTCGCGCTGCTGGCGAAAGGGCGACGATGTGTCCGCGCCCGCCGGCATCGCCAGCAGCAGCACGGCCGCAGGAAGCCAGGTCCGCATCCCCGTATACTACGAAGGGCTCAACACCAAGTGCAAAGCAAGCCGCCGACCAAGGTCAGCCTTCGCTGGACGGAGAACCTGGCGTTCGTGGTGCGCGCCCGCGACCATGCGATCGTCACCGACGGCGACAGCACCATGGGCATTTCTCCCGTCGAACTGCTGGCCGCGTCGCTCGCCGCGTGCATGGGCACCGACGTCGCGCACATCCTGGCACGCGGCCGACAGGGACTGACGGGCCTCGACGTGCAGCTCGAAGCGGATCGCGCGCAGGAGAACCCGCACCGGTTCGTGCGGGTCCGCATCCACTTTGCGGTCACCGGCGAGGTCAACCAGGCGCAGCTGGAACGCGCGATCGCGTTGTCGCACGAAAAATACTGCTCCGTCTGGCACTCGCTGCGCCAGGACATCGCGCTCGAACTGACTTCGTCGCTGGCACCGACGTGAGCGCACCCGCCCGTTCCGGTCGTCTCGGTTATCTGGACTGGCTTCGGGGACTCAGCGTCCTCATCATGATCGAGGCGCACACCTTCGACGCCTGGACGCTGCCCACCGAGCACGCGCGCGTCGCCTTCGGGCGCCTGATGATGCTCGGCGGCATGGCCGCGCCGCTGTTTCTCTTTCTTGCCGGGGTCGCAGTGTCGCTCGGCGCCGCGGCCCACCAGCGGCGCGGCGCGAGCGTCGCCGACGCCAGTCGTCGCGTCGAGCGCCGCGGCCTGCAGATCTTCGGCTACGGCATGCTGTTCCGCCTGCAGTCGTTCATCCTCGGGGGCTTCGCCCGCCCGCAGAACCTGCTCAAAGTGGACATCCTCAACGTGATGGGCCCGGCCGTCGCGCTGACCGCCGCGCTCTGGGGTCTCGCCTCGTCGCGCCGCGGCCAGGCCTTCGCGCTGGCGCTGGCCACGCTGGCAATGAGTTGCCTGTCGCCGTGGATTCGACAGACGCCGATGCTGGCCTGGCTGCCCGACCCGCTCGAGTGGTACCTGCGCCCGCCGCCGGGGCAGGGTACCTTCACGCTGTTCCCCTGGGCCGCGTTCACGCTGGCCGGCGGCGTGCTCGGCGTGGCGCTCGACGGGGCGCTGCAATCCGCGTGGTGGCGGCAGCCGCGACTTCAGGCGTGCGTGGCCGGCACAGGCCTGACGCTGATCGCTGTGGGAGCGTGGTCGTCATATCAGCCCACGCTGTTTGAAGGCGCCAAGTTCTGGACGACGTCGCCCGCGTTCTTCGCGGAGCGTGTGGGGCTCATCCTGCTGCTGGTGGCTCTCTCGGCGGCCTGGGCCGCCCGGCCATGGCGCGCGGCGACGCGCAGCAGCGCTCTCGAAACGATGGGAGCCGGGTCGCTGTTCGTGTACTGGGTGCACGTCGAACTGGTCTACGGGCTCGCCAGCCGGCCCCTGCGGCACCAGTTGACGCTCGAGGGCTGCGCCGTGGCCGCGGTGGGGCTGGCGGTGGTCATGTACGGTTTATTGCTGGGCTGGAACGCCTCGAAGCCGACGCGGTCCTCGGTTCGTCAGGAAGCGCTAAAGCTATTCAAATCAGACGGTTGGGTCAGTTCTCCGGTCGCAAATCGCTGACAGACCGTCAACGGCATGACGCGCCGTTTCCAGGCCCCCGTTGAGATCCCCCCACCGGGCCGATACAATGCCGCACCTTTGGGCCTGGACGGTCCGCCTGTCTGAGGCGGGATGCCACAGGCTCCACCACGGACGTCATCACCGACATCGCCATGATCAACGTCGCGGCCATCCGGATGCAGCAGTTCGGCGTGCAGTTTTACCAGGCTTCCCTGACTGCCAAGGACATCGACAAGCTGGTGCGGTTCGAGGTCCTCAGTTACCTGGACTCTGCACACGCCCCCGTGCGCGGCGGCCGCAAGGGGAGCGGTCCGAAGATCAACTGGGACCTGCTCGAGCGCCGTATCGCGTCGAGCGATCGCGCGTATCAGCGGCAGATCATCCGCCGGAAGATCGACGAGCTGGTGCAGTACTACGAGCAGTGCCGCCAGGCACGCGACCTGCCGTCGATTCCAGGCGCGGTGATCATCTCGGCCGACGAGCGGCTGAAGTTCGAGCCGATGCAGGAAGGCGCGTCGGTGGGCACGCTGAAGGTGCCGGAGCGCGAGGGCATCCTGCGCGCCATCGACGGGCAGCACCGGCTGCTCGCGCTGCACGCCGCGCTCGACCAGATCGGCCAGGAAGCCTTCACGGTGCCCGCCATCATCTTCGACCAGCTTCCCGAAGATCACATCGTCCAGATGTTCGTGACGATCAACGCGAAGCACACCAGGCTCAACGCGTCGCACCTGGTGTCGCTCTCGGGACGGCAGCTCTATCGTGACGACAACCTCGCGGCGGCGCACGACGTGGTGCGGGCGCTGAACGATCGAGAGGACTCGCCGCTCCACCAGCAGATCAAATTGCTCGGCGTCGGCAAGGGCAAGGTTGCGCAGGCCCCGCTCGCGCAGGAGCTCAAGAAGCTGTTTGCCAGCGATGCATTCGGCACCGGCCGCCGCGCGGAGGATTTTCGCGAGGAGTCGAAGAAATTTTTCGTGAACTATCTGAAGCAGACGGCCCAGGTCTTCGGCGCGGCCTGGAACGGCCGCAAGTACAGCATTCGCACCGCACCCGCGCTCCGCGCCTTTGTCCGCGTCGCGCCCGACGTCATCCGGCGGCTGGACCAGGAGCGCGCCGACCGCACCGACTTCCGCGCAATCGGCCGGGTCATTGCCCCCTGGGGCCGGCGGATCGGCGACTTGCGCTTCGAGACCGAAGGCGCCTGGAAGCGCAACGGCAGCTCTGTGGAACAGCTTGCGAAAGAGCTGAGACTGGCTCTGCAATATCCCGAGGGTGCGGGCTTGTGAGCCGTGTCATCGTGAAGAATTTGGATGTAATTGCGACACGAAATGTAAGTTCCCGAACGGTATTCGCAGGGCTCTAGGCGGGACTATTCGGAAATCACGGGGCAACGTGAGCGGCATGCTCCTTGCTCCCTTCTGCCTCGTCAGCGGTCCGATATTACGGCAAGGGCGCCGTGATTGTGCTGGGGAGCCGGGTCGCTGGCAAAAAGGGCATCGTTAACTCGGTGCCCTTTTTTTCTGTACCTCTGCAGTCGCCATCCCTCACACTCGCGTCGTGACCATCGACCTCAATGCCGACGTCGGCGAGGCCGCGACGGATGCGGCACGAGCCGCCGAGCTTGAAGTCCTCGACGCGGTGACCTCCGCGAACATCGCCTGCGGCGCTCACGCCGGGGACACCGAGACGATGCGCGCGACCCTCCGGGCTGCCGTGTCTCGGGGTCTCGCGATCGGCGCGCATCCCGGGTATCCCGATCGCGAAGGCGTTGGCCGGCGCTCGCTGACCCTCGAGCCCGAAGCGATCGTCGCGACGGTCGCGGAGCAGATCCGGCACCTCGCGTCGCTGGCCAGGGAAGTGCGGCGCCTCGATCACGTACGTCAAGGCGCACGGCGCGCTCTACAACGACGCCGCGCGCGATCGCGCGATCGCCGACGCCATTGCGACGGCGGTGCGACTCGTCGATCCGGGCTTGCGGCTGATCGGCCTCAGCGCATCCGTGCTGATTGACGCCGGACGCCGCGCAGGCCTTTCGACAGCGGAGGAAGGCTTCGTCGATCGCGCGGTACAGCGATGACGGGTCGCTGGTGCCCCGCACGCAGCCGGGGGCCGTGCTGACCGAGGCCCGCGAGGTGGCGCAGCGGGCGTGCGACATGGCCTGTGGCAGGCCGATCCTGACAGTCACCGGAACGTCCATCGTCGTGCGCGCGGACACGTTGTGCCTGCATGCCGACACGCCCGGCGCCGCGGCGCTGGCACGCGCCGTGCGCGCCGCGCTCACAGACGCTGGTGTCGCCGTGCGCGCGATTGGCGCTCGCCCGTGATGTTCCCCAACCCGATCCAACCCGACAATCATTCCTCGCGCAGCGCCCGAATCGGATCGCTGCGGACGGCACGCCACGCCGGCAGCGCGCTCGTCGCGAGCAGGATGACCAGCAGCGTCACCATCGCGCCGATGACGCTTGCCGGGTCGGAAGCACGGACACCAAAGACCAGCGTGGTCAGCAGGCGCGAGATGCCGAACGCGCCGACGGCGCCGATCCCGAGACCCGCCAGCGCGAGCACCACGCCGCGGCCGAGCACAATCAGCATCACTTCCGCCGGGCGCGCGCCGAGCGCCATCCGGATGCCGATCTCGCGCGTCCGTGCCGCGACGTCGAAGCTGAGTACCGCGTGCATGCCAATCGCCGCCAGCAGCAGCGCGATGCCGGCGAATGTCGACAGCAGCGCCATCACGAACCGTCGCCTGCCGAAGGACGCGTCGAGCGTCGCCTGAAGCGGCTCGACGCCGAACAGCGCCAGCTCGCTGTCGAGCGACGCGAAAGTCGCGCGGAGCGCCGCGTCCTGTGACACGCCATCGCCCGCCCGCACGAGCAGCACTTCTGAGCCGTTCATCGACGGCGTCTGCGCCAGCGGCGCGAAGACTGCCGGGGGTGGCGCCTCGGTCAGCCCGTGAAAACGCTCGTTGCCCACGATGCCGACGATCGTCCGCGCCTGGCCCCAGAACGCGATCTGTTGCCCGAGCGGATCGTGTCCCGGGAAAAAGCGACGCGCTGCCGCCTCGTTTACCAGGACGACGAGCGGCGAGTTGCCGGTGTCGCTGTCGTGGAACACGCGACCGCGGACGAGCGGGGCGGCCACCACCCGCCAGTAGCCGGGCGACACGCGCCGGACGGCGATCTCAGGCCAGTTGCGGCCTTCGTCCTCGCGTCCGACGACGCGGAACGAGTTGGTGAATCCGGCGTCGAGCGGATGATTCCCGGCGAGCGCCACCGCCGCGACTCCCGGCAGCGCCCCGACCTTCTCCAGGAGCGCCCGGTTGAACGCGTGCATCTCGATGAAGTTGGGCCAGGTCTTGAAGCTCCGCGGGTACCGGCTGTCGGGCAGCTGGAACTCCGCCTTCAGGACCCCGGCCGCGTGAAACCCGGGATCGACGGCCGCCAGTTGCCACACGCTGCGGATCATGACTGCGGCGCCCGCGGCCAACGCGAGTGCCAGCGCGACCTCCGTCACGATGAGGGCACTTCGCGTGGTCCGATGCCCGGCGCCTGCGGTGGCGCCGCGGCCCTGTTCGGCGGCGAGGGAAGTCGCCAGGTCGAGCCGGCGCGCCTGGAGCACCGGCAGGAGGCCAAGCACGATGGCCAGCGCCGCCGCCAGGATCGCGGTGACGCCGAACAGGCGCGTGTCCAGCGCTGCGGTGGCCAGTCTCGGGACATCAGCCGGCGCCCACGACGTCAGCACGCGCATCACTGCAAGGGCCAGCAACAGGCCCAACGCCGCGGCCGCGGCAACGAGCAGCCCGGTCTCGATCACGAACTGTCGTGTGAGGCGCGGCAGGGTGGCGCCGAGAGCCGTGCGAAGCGCCACCTCGCGCAACCGGCGCGTGCCGCGCACGAGGACGAGATTGGCGACGTTGGCCGACGCCAGCGCCAGGACCAGGATCACGGCGACGAGCAGCGCGCCCAGCGCCGGCCGGACAGGTCCGAAGACGACGGCCAGGAACGTCTCGAGGTGTGCGCCTCGAGCCCGGTTCTCGGGATAGGCCTGCTCGAGCGCCCGCATGACGGCGGTCGTCTCCGCCTGCGCGCCATCGAGCGTCGCGCCGGGTGCGAGGTGTGCGAGCAGGAGGATGGGATGGGTGTCACGCGGCAGGGCCTGCGCGTCGAGGACCAGCGGCAGCCAGACGTCTACTCGAGACCGCACGTCGCGATCGGCAAACCCGCGGCTGTAGTCGGCGGCGAGCAGCCACTGCAGCACGCCCACATCCGCTTCGTCTGGCATGACGCCGACGATCGTGCGCAGGTGATCGTCGAGGCGCACGGTGCGGCCGATCGCTGCTGGATCCGCCGCGAGGCGGCTGCGCCACAGACGTTCGCTGACCAGCACCGGGCTTCCGGCGTCGCTCCGGTATTCGGCGTCGCTGAACCGGCGTCCCAGGATTGGTGTCGACCCCAGCAGGTCGAGGAGGCCGTCGCTGACATCGAGCGCTGCGACGCGGGTGGGCTCGGCTCCCGCGGCGGTCAGCGTGATCTCGTCGGCGACGACGCCGCCGATTCGATCGATCGTCGTGCTGCGCTGCCGCAAGTCGATCAGGTCCGGCACCGACGCCGGCTCGCGGGTCGTGCTGCTGTTGGCGTCGGTCTCCCACAGCGCCACCAGGCGTGAGGCGTCGCTGTACGGGACTGGCGCCAGCAGCACCGCGTGGACCACGCTGGCGATGGCAGTGACGCCGCCGAGGCCGATAGCCAGCATGAGGATCGCCGTTGCCGTGAAGCCGGGACTCGCGGCCAGGACGCGGACGGCATAGCGAACGTCCTGCCCGAAGTCGGCCATCAGTCCTGCCGCCGGTTGATCCGCCGGCGGCGCCACTATCCGCCGCCGTGCCGTCCGTTCGCGCCTGAGGCGAATAGCCAGCCTGTCGGTGTCTGCAAGCTCGCGCAGGACGCTGGCCCGCGCGTCCCGATCGCTGGCGCCGCCGGCCACCGCCGCGTCATAGCGCTGCGACAGATCGTCGGCCAGCTCCTCGATGATATCGGCGTCGATGGTCGTGTCGCCGGTGATCTCGCGCAGCCGGCTCCGTACGTGCCCGGTCCAGTCCATCGGAGTCAGGCCTTTCCCAGTCCGGCGACCCGATCGAGGGCCACCATGAACTGCTGCCACACGTTGCGCTGGCGCGCCAGAATCCGGCGGCCGTCGCGCGTGAGGCGATAGTAGCGGCGGCGGCGTTGGCCGGCCTTCTCGACCCAGCGCGCTTCGAGCCAGCCCTTGCGCTCCAGGCGGTAGAGCATCGGGTAGAGCGACGCGACGCTGAACGACAGCGCCCCTTCAGACCGCGACTCGATCAGCTTGCTGATCTCGTAGCCGTGGCGCGGGCGCTCCTCGACGAGCGCCAGGACCAGCAGCTCCGCGCTGCCCTTCTTCACTTCCGGGCTGAATACTGGCAAGGCCATATATCGCGTCACCATATATCGTGACGCGACAGATGTCCAGAGGCGACGACGCGGGATCGGCCCGTGATGGCCGATCTAAAGATCGGCCCTACCGATGGGCGATGTCAGGACCGGCCATACAACCTGGCTCTGCAGGCCAACCCTGGATTGGCCGATCGAGCCAGCAGGCCTTTAGGGCCAATCTTCAGCCTGGGCGGTCTGGTCAGCCCTGTAGGGCCAATCTCTAAATTGGTCGATCTGGTTAGCCCTGTAGGGCCAATCTTTGGATTGGCGAATCTGGTCAGCCCTGTAGGGCCAATCTTCAGATTGGCCGATCTGCTACGAGTTAGGTGTGATGCCCTGGCCGACCGCTGGCTCGTCGCCGGGCGCCAGCGGCTTCCTGCGCGAACGCTGGTAGAGGAACGACACCGCCAGCAGCGCAAGGCCGACGCCCATGAAGCCCAGGATGCGATAGATGCCGCCCAGGGCTGAGAAGTCGACGAGGAAGACTTTCAGCACCGTCAGGCCGAACAGCGCCATCGCCAGAAAGCGGACCGGCGCGTAACGCCGCCACCAGCCCGCCGCCATGAAGGCGCCGGCACAGGCGGTCCAGATCACCGAGAGCGTCAGGCTCTCGGCGAAATGCGCGTCTGACGACACCTCGCCGCGCAGGTCCCAGTACAGGCTGTTCTCGACGGAGAGCGCGATGACGACGAACATGCTTGCCAGCAGGACTGCCAGCGCCAGTCCGAGACGGCGCTCGCGCACCGCTTCCGACTGGCGGTAGCGCCACGCGACGAAGTAGAGCGCCGTCGCCACGACGAGCGCCATCACGAACGGCTCGTCCTGGAACCAGCGGAAGACCGGCGGCGTCGCCGGCAGCGAGAGCCCCGCATACCGGCCGATGGCAGTGACGAGGAGGGCGGCGCCGGCGACCCTGAACCAGGCTTCGCCCAGCGCGAGCCCCAGGGTCACCACGAGCGCGCCTTCCGTTACCAGCGCCACGGTCAGCCAGGGGCCGTCGAACTGCAACGCGCAGGCGATCGTCACGGCGCCCAGGGCGACGGCAAGGGCGTGCAGGGCGCCTCCGCGGTCGGCGCGCCGCAGTTGCCACGCAATGCCCCCGTGCCCGGCGGCGACGAGCACCGCCGCGCCGGGCGCCCACACCAGCGCCACCTGCTCGAGCGCCAGATACAAGCCGGCGATCACGCCGTAGCCATTCAGGTGCATCAGCACGCCGTCGAGCCGTGAGAGCGAACGCTCGTGTCGAAGCCTGACATCGAGTTGCGCCACCAGGTGGAGCGCAAACACCCCGAGCGCGGCCACCAGGTTGGCCACCAGCCACTTGCCCGAGCCATGGCCTCCGATCCAGGCGAGCAGCGGCGGGAGGACGGCCCACCAGACAATCACGCGCCAGACCACGGAATGCGCGCGCACCGCCAGGCCGACGCCCGTCACAGTGACGGCAATCAGGTAGACGAGCGGCGCCACGCCGTGCCCGTTCAGGATGGCGAGCGAGCTGAGATGGTAGAGGAGCGGTCCGGTGACGAGCAGGAGCGACACGAGATTCCGCCACCCATGCCGCGCCACCTGCGCGCGGAGAATCATCAGGAACAACGCGCAGTACACCGTGAGGAAAAATTCGGTGCGCTGCCACTTCGCCGGGCTGTAGAACCGATCGGCCCAGGCGGCCACCGTGATCCACGTCGCGACGAAGCTCACCACGTTCAGCACCGGCCAGTCGCGCCGGCGTGCGAGGAACAGCGTGCCGGCGGCAAGCAGGGCGTCGTAGGAGAACAGGGCGATCTGCTGGTCGGTGCCGCCGCCGACCAGGAACGGCGTCAGGTAGCCGCCGCCGACGCCCATCAGCGCCAGGCCCACAGCGTCCTGCCGGTCCGCCATCCACGCGGCCGCCACAGTCACCCAGACCAGCAAGGTGAATGCTGTCGTGGGCCCGAACAGCGCGTAGTAGGCGTAGCCGGCATAAATCGAGAGATACAGCACGGCGAGCCCGCCGCCAGTCAGGATCTGACCGTAGGCCCGGTAGCCGCGACCGACGAAGCGGTGGCCGACAATCGCGATCGCCAGGCCGGCCGCGACGCCGAGGCCCACGCGCATCGGCTCGTTGATCCACTGGTTGTCGAATGCGTACTTCAGAAAGAAGGCGAGACCCAGCACCAGGACGATGGTGCCGACCCACAACATGAGCCGTCCGCCAATCGCCGCCTCGATCTCGTGCGCGCTCGACGGCAGCGCCGTCGTCGAACCCGGCCCCGGCACGCTCGCTGGCGGCGCCGCGCCGGACGCAGTGCTGGCCGCCGTCGCTGGCGCGCTCGACGCTGCGAAGGTCTCCGCTGCGGTGACGCCAGGCGCACTGGCCGCGGCCTCGGTGACTGGCGGCGGGAAGGAAGACGACGCGCTCGCAACCATCGGCGCGACGACGGCGGCCTCAGGGGGCAGTGACGACGGCACCTCGGGCGAGGCGGGACCGTGAGGCGCCGGGGCGACTGTCGGCGCTGCGTGCGTCTGCCCGGTGGCGATCGCGGCCTGGAGCTGATGTTCGAGAATCGCGAAGCGCGCCCGCAGATCGGTGAGCTCTCGCCCAAGCCGGTAGCTCCGGACGAGCGACATGATCGGGAGCAGAACAGCGATGCCTGCCGTCACGAGCAGCGACAGCATCACGAAGAAAAGCTCCACGCAGTCCCTCCAGGCCGCACCTTCGCGGCGCGGCGAGTGTAGCACCGCCGCGCGGCGTATACTGGCCGCCGTGCGCGCGCGCCTGCTTGTCGCCCTGCTGGCGGCTGTCTCGTGTCAGGGGTGCCTCGTCGTCAGCCTGCAGCCGGTCTACGACGCCGACACCATCGCCTTCGAACCGGCGCTGGTCGGCACGTGGACGAGCGACGAAGATCACGTCACGGTGACGCTCGAGCGCGGCGAGTGGCACTCGTATCATCTCGCCTTCGACGACAGCGGCAAGATCACGCGACTCAGTGGCCGGCTCACACGAATCGGCGAGGTGCTGCTGCTCGATCTGACGCCGCTCGACGGCGCCGACATCGCGCCCCTGCAACTGCCCGTCCACGCGGTGTTCAGGATCGCGCTCGACGGCGACACGCTCAACATCGCGGGCCTCGACTACGATCATTTTTACGAGCTGGCGCGTGCCGGCCACACCGAGACCGCGCTGGTCGTCGACGGCAGGAAGAATGTGGTGATCACCGCGCCCACCAGCGACGTGCGTCACTGGCTGCAGGCGCATCTGCAGGACCCCGGGCTGTTCTCGACGCCGACGACGCTGACCCGGAAGGCCGTGCCGCAGGGCTGACGCGGGCCGAGACGGCGTATTCGATCAGGCTGCCGACATGTGCTGCCGCACCAGCTCGCGCCGCAGCACCTTGCCGATGAGCGTCTTCGGCAGCTCGGTCCTGAACTCCAGCATCGACGGCACCTTGAACGACGACAACTGGTCGCGGCAGAAGGTGCGCAGCTCCGCCTCCGAGACGTGCTGGCCCGCCCTGAGGACGACCCACGCCTTGACCGCCTCGCCCTTGGCGATATCCGGCACGCCGGCCACTCCGACTTCGGCGACCGCCGGATGCTGCGCCAGCACCTCCTCCACCTCGCGCGGCCACACCTGGTAGCCGCTGGTCTTGATCAGGTCCTTCTTGCGATCGGTCAGGAACACGTAGCCGTCCTCGTCCATGTAACCGATGTCGCCGGTATGGAGCCAGTCGCGGCCGTCGTCGCCGCGCCGCAGGACGACCGCGGTCTCCTCCGTGTTCCGCCAGTACGCCTTCATCAACTGCGGGGCATGGAGAATCAGCTCGCCGACTTCGCCTTGGCCGACGCGCCGTGTGCCGGTTTCGAGATCGACGATTGCCGCGTCGACATCAGGCAGCGGCAACCCGATCGACCCGATCTTGGCGCGCCCCTGCATCGGGTTCACGAGGCACGCCATCATGCCCTCGGTGAGCGAGTAGCCCTCGATGATCCGGCCGCCGGTCAGCGACTCGAACTGCCGCCTCGTCGCCGCCATCAATGCCGCGGCGCCCGAGAACGACACCTTCACCGACGTGAAGTCGATGCGGCCCTTCTGCACGTCGTGGCTGCTCAGCATCGCCTGCAGGAGCGTCGGCACCGTCATCAGGAACGCAGGCTTCACCCTGTGAATCGTCTGCAGCAGATCCCTGAGGTCGCGCGGGTTCGGCACCAGCGCCAGCGGGCTGCCGCTCACCAGGCCAAGCCCCAGGCCGCCGACGTTCGCGTAGACGTGGCACAGCGGCAGCGGAATCAGGATGACGTCGCGACCCGAGTCGAACGACGATCGTACCCAGCTGTCGATCTGCACGCCGGAGTAGACGAACACCTTGTGCTGGCCGACCACGCCTTTTGGCACACCGGTCGTCCCCCCGCTCGCCAACACGATGGCATCGTCGTCGCCGGTGAGTGGCGGCACGGTGACGCTGTCCCTGGCGTGACGCGCGAGCAGGTCCGTCAGCATCCGGTCGCCGGCGTGCAGTCGCACGCGGTGGCCTTCCTTGCGCTCCTTGAACAGCGTGAAGAGCAGCGCCAGGTGCCGGGGCAGGAAGTCCTTGATGTTGGTGGCGACGACGGTCTCGACCGACGTCTGGGGCTGGATCGCCTTGACCTTGTCGTAGACGCGCGTGAGGGCGATGGCAAAGCGGGCGCCGCTGGCCCGCAGTACCGTCGCCATCTCCTGCTCGGTGTAAATCGGGTTGATGGCGGCGACGACGGCCCCGCGCTTCCAGACGGCGAGCTGGGCGATCACCCACTGCGGGCAGGTGGGCAGGATGAGGGCGACCCTGTCGCCGGCCCGGACGCCGATCGAGGCCAGGCCCGCGGCGCAGGCGTCGCTCAGGCGATCGACCTCGCGCCAGGAAAGCCGGCGCCCCTTGAAGATCAGCGCCGGCTGATCGGGTCGCTCAGTCGCGTGACGCTTGAGATGGTCGAGGAGCGTGCCGCCGGGATAGCTGAGCGAGTGGGGGACGTCCGAGTCGTAGTGCGCGAGCCAGGGGCGCGCGTCCATGCTGGACCCACTCTACTACTCAAACAGCATCGAGAGCAGCGCCTTCTGCGCGTGCAGGCGATTTTCTGCCTGGTCGAAGACCACCGATTGCACGGAATCGACCACGCCCGCACTGACTTCCTCGCCGCGGTGCGCCGGCAGGCAGTGCATGAAAATCGCGTCGGGCCCGGCCGCCGCCATCAGGGCCTCGTTCACCTGGAAGCCGGCAAACGCCGCGCGACGGGCGGCCGCCTCGGCCTCCTGGCCCATCGACGTCCAGACGTCGGTGTAGACCGCCGACGCCCCGCGCACAGCTTCCAGCGGATCGCTGGTCAGGGTGAGGGCCGCGCCCTGACGGGCGAGCCGACGCACCTGGTCGCAGACGTGCCCGGGCAGCTCGTAGCCGGCCGGCGACGCGATGCGGACCGACATGCCCTCCATCACGCAGCCCTGCGCCAGTGACGTCGCCACGTTGTTGCCGTCGCCGACGTAGGCGATGGTGCGTCCGGTCAGGGAGCCGAACTGCTCGCGGAGCGTCAGCACATCTGCCAGCGCCTGGCACGGATGCTCCTGGTCGGTCAGCGCGTTGACGACGCGGAGGCCGGGCGCGGCCGAGGCGAACTCCTCCACGACCTGCTGGGCGAAGGTGCGGATTACGACGGCGTCTACCCAGCGCTCGAGGTTTCGCGCCACGTCGGTGATGGGCTCGCGTCCGCCCAGCGCGACATCGGACGGAATCAGGATCGGCGCGCCGCCCAGTTCGCGGACCGCGACCTCGAAGGTCACACGGGTGCGGAGCGACGGCTTGTCGAAGAGGAGCGCGACGTGCCGGCCTGCGAGGGGCGTGAACGTCCGCGGCCGTCCCGCGGTTCGGGCGCGCTTCAGTTCAGCGGCCAGGTCCAGGCAGCGATCCATCGCCTCTGACGTGAAGTCGGCCAGGGAGATGAACGAGCGCACGCGGCTCGCGGCCGGCGGCTGCGGGCTGGACGGCTTGGCGGCGCGCACGCGGGTGCTGGCCCGCAACATCGACGGTCGGCTCATGTCCGGTACTCTCCATTGATCCGCACGTATTCCGCGCTCAGGTCGCAGGTCCACACGGTGGCCGCGTCCGAGCCGCCGGCGCCGAGGTCCACGTGGATCTCGACGTCAGCCGCTGTCAGCAGGCGCGCCGCCTCGGGCGCGTTCTGATCGAACGGCTGTCCGTTCTGGAACAGCACGACAGGTCCCACTTCGACCAGCGCGTGGTCGATCGAAAACCGCGCGCCCGATCGTCCGGCCGCCGCCACCAGTCGCCCCCAGTTGGGGTCCGCGCCGTGGATCGCAGTCTTCACGAGCGGCGAATTCCCGATCGCCTTGGCGGCGCGGACGGCGTCCTGCTTCGATGCGGCGCCGGTAATCCTGATCTCCACCAGCTTGGTGGCGCCCTCGCCGCCGCGGACGATGGCCAGCGCCAGCGATCGGCAGACGGCTTCAAGCCCCGCGACCAGTGCCGGGTAGTTCGCTTCGTCGATGGTGGTGCCGCTCTTGCCGCTGGCCAGCGCGATCAGCGTGTCGTTGGTGGAACACTCGCCGTCGACGGTAATCGCGTTGAACGTGCGATCGGCCACTTCGCCAAGCGCGCGCGCCAGCATCGCGGGCGCGACGTCCGCATCCGTCGTCACGAAGCCGAGCATCGTCGCCAGCATCGGCTCGATCATGCCGGCGCCCTTGGCGATGCCGCCGACGCGAAAGGCGCCGCTGTCGGTCTGCACCTGCACGGCATGCGTCTTCGGCGCGAGATCGGTCGTCATGATGCCGCGCGCGGCGGCGTCGCCGTCATAGGAAAGGGCGGCGGCCGCGGCTTTCACGCCGGCGGCCATCCGGTCCCGATTGAGGTGCACGCCGATGACGCCGGTGGACGCGACCAGGACTTCCTCCGGCGCGCAGCCGAGCAGCGCTGCCGTCTCACGCACGGTCGCGCGAGCGGTCTCGAGGCCCACCGCCCCCGTGCACGCGTTGGCGCAGCCGCTGTTGACGATGACGGCGCGCGCGCGGCCGCCGGTGGCCTGGACGTGCGCCCTCGACACCTGGACCGGCGCCGCCTGCACCTGGTTCGTGGTGAACAGGGCCGCGGCCGCCACCGGCGCGTCGGCCGCAATCAGCGTGACGTCCAGCGCGCCCGACGCCTTGATGCCGGCGGCCACGCCGGCGGCGCGGAATCCCGCGGCCGCCGTGATACCGCCTGGAATCGACAGCACGTTCATGCGACGGCCTTGTGCTTCCGTGCCGCGGGCGCGAGCACCAGCCGCATGGCGGACTGGCCGCAGCGGCGGAACAGCGGGCAGCCCGCGCAGTCAGCGGCGATCTTCTCCGGCAGCCAGGCGTGCGGCACCAGCGCGAAGCCGAGGCGTGCGAAAAACGACGGCTCGTGCGTGAACGCGCAGAGCGTGGTGAAACCGGCCAGACCCGCCTCGCGCGTCAGCTCCTCGACGAGCACGCGCCCCAGGCCGAGGCCGCGAAGGGTCTCGTCGAGCACGAGCGAGCGCACCTCGGCCACCGTGCCGCTCAACGGCGCCAGCTCCGCGCAGCCGACGACGTCGCCGTCCTCCACGATCACGAGGAAGCGCTCGGCGTGGCGGGCGATCTCGGCTTCGGTCCGCGGCAGCAGCCGCCCGTCTTCCTGATAGCGGGCGACCAGCGCCTGGATGCCGTCCGCGTCGGCCGCGGCAGCCGTGCGCATGATCGGCGAGTGGTCCGCCGTCAGGGGCAGGTGCGGACGAAGCGAGGCAACAACTGTCGCGGTCATCGGGTTCCTCCAGCAACGGACGTCATGGCGGCGTCGAGCCTCGACACCGCCTCGTCCACTTCGGCTTCGCTGATTGTCAGTGGCGGCAACAGGCGCACGACGGTCTGCGACGTGGCGTTCACGAGCAGGCCCAGCGGACGCGCAGCCTCGACGACCTGGCTGGCCGGGCGATCGATCTCCAGTCCGCGGAGAACGCCTGCGCCGCGGACGGTCTTGACCATCGGCTGGCGTGCGGCCAGCGCGTCCAGGCGAGCGCCCAGGTGAGCGCCGACCTTCTGCACGTGCTCGAGCAGGCCGCCGGTCAGGAGCTGGTCGGCGACGTAGATGCCGGCGCGGCACGCCAGCAGGTTGCCGCCATACGTGCTGCCGTGATCGCCAGGCGACACGCTCTTCGCGATGCGCTCGCGGAGCAGCACCGCGCCCACCGGCACGCCGCCGCCGAGCGCCTTGCCGACCGCGATGAGATCGGGCTGCAGGCCGATCGCCGCTCCGTAAAACGCGTGCCCGGTCCGCCCGAGCCCCGACTGCACTTCGTCGGCGATGACGAGCGCTCCGGTCCTGGCGGCCGCTGCCGTCACCGCGTTGGCAAATGCCGGAGAAAGCGGCCTGACGCCGCCTTCACCCTGTATCGGCTCGAGGATGATCGCGGCAGTCGTCCCGGTGACGGCATGGTCGAGCGAGGACGGATTGTCGGCGTCCACGAACGTCACCGACAGCATCGGACCGAACGGATCGCGGTAGTGCGGGTCCGCCGTCACCGACAGGGAGCCGAACGTCCTGCCGTGAAACGAATGCGAGAGCGCCACGAAAGACGTGCGCTCGGGGTGTCCGCCCGTGAACCAGAAACGGCGGGCGAACTTCAGGCAGCCTTCAACGGCCTCGGTGCCGCTGTTGCAGAAAAACACCCGGTCCATCCCCGACAGCCGGCACAACTTCTCCGCCAGTTCCCCCTGATAGGGATGGAAGAACAGGTTGGAGGTGTGCACGAGCGTCGACGCCTGATCGGCGAGCACGGCGGCCAGCCCGGGGTTGGCATGCCCGAGCGACGCGACGCCCACACCCGAGGTGAGATCCAGGTACTTCTTGCCGTCGCTGTCCCACACCCAGGAGCCCTCGCCGCGGACGAGCACGATCGGAGCACGGCGGTAGATCTGCAGCACGTGTGCAGCTTCCGACTGCCGGATCTGCTCACCCGTATTCGTCAAGGCGGTCGTCGTCACTGCACGTTCTCCATGCGGGCCTGAATCCCCGCGTCTGCCATCCGCGTCATTGCCAGGCCGGCGCCGTGAACGGCGCCCAGCGCCGCGGCAACGGCACGCACATCGCGTCCGTCGAGCAGCAGGACCTCGCCCACGCCCCGTACGACGGCATCGCGGCAGGCCGTCAGCTTCGCGATCATCCCGGCGCTGGCCACGCCAGACGCGACCAGCGCTTCGGCGCCCTGCACGTCGAGCCGGGCGATCGTCTGTCCTGCCTCGTTCAGCACGCCCGCCGTCGTGCCGGCGATGGCCATCACCGCGGCGCCGAGCCGCGCGGCCAGATCGGCCGCCAGCGTGTCGGCGTTGACGTTGTAGAGCGCGCCGTCGGCAGCCGCCGCGATGCTTGCCACGACCGGCACGTAGCCGTCGCGCACGAGATCCAGCGCCAGATCCGGCCGGCCGGTGCCAGACGGCTGGCCGACGCGGCCAAGGTCCACCACCTCGCCATTCACGGCGTGATGCGGCGCGGCCTTGACGACCGGAACGAGGCCCGCGTCGGCGCCGGTCAGGCCCACGGCACGGCCGCCGGCCTGCACGATGGCGCTGACAAAGCGCGTGTTGACGGCGCCCGCGAGCACCTCCACGACGATGTCCAGCGTCTCCTCGTCGGTGACGCGCAAGCCGTCCACCTGGCGCTTCGCGATGCCGGCACGGGCCAGCGCCCGGTCGATCTCGCGGCCGCCGCCGTGGACCACCACCAGGGGTCCCGGCGCGGCGGCGATTACCGAGGCCAGCGCCGCGACATGCGCCTTGTCCTCGAGGAGCTCGCCGCCCAGCTTGAGCAGGCGCAGCCCCGTCAATTGAGCAGCCCCAGGCGCTCGTCGAACCCGAACGCGACGTTGAAGTTCTGCACCGCCTGCCCGGCCGCGCCCTTCAACAGGTTGTCGATGCACGAGACGACGACGAGCCGCGAGGTCGCCTCGTCGAGCATCCAGCCGATGTCGCAGAAGTTCGTGTGGGCGACGTGCTTGATCACCGGCAACGCGCTGCCGCGCAGCCGCACGAACGGCGACGAGCTGTAAGCGGCCCCGTACGCGGCGGCCACGTGGGCCTCCGTCGTGCCGGCCGGCACCTTCAGGTAAATGGTCTCCAGGATGCCGCGGTCGAGCGGCACCAGGTGCGGCACGAAGGTGACGGCCACGCCGAGCTCCTGCTCGATCTCCGCGGCGTGACGATGCGCGAACACGCCGTACGCCGACAGGCTCTCGTCCACGGAGCAGAAATGCGTGCGGTCCGTCGGGCGCTTGCCGGCGCCCGAGACACCAGACTTGGCGTCGATGACGATGTCGCCGGCCACCAGGCCCGCCGCGAGCAGCGGCGCGATCGCCAGCACCGCCGCCGTCGGGTAGCAGCCGGCGCAGGCGATGAGCCGGGCCCCCGGCAGCGCCGCGGCTGTCCGCTCGGTCATCCCGTAGGCGGTGCCGTCGGGCAGCGACGTCACGGCGTGGTACCACCGCGAGCGGCCCGCCGCGTCACGCAGCCGGAAGGCCCCCGACAAGTCGAAGACGCGCACGCCGCGCGCCAGCAGCGCCGGCGCGACCTCCGCCGAGGCGTCCTCGGGCAGCGCGAGAAAGACCACCTCGCAGCCGGAGAGCCGCTCCAGATCGAACGGCACGATCTCGCCGTCCCACAGCCCCGACAGCGCCGGCAGCGTCCGGGTGCCATCGGCGGTCTGCGAGCCCATGGCGACATCGAGGCGGACGCGCGGGTGCCGGGCCAGCAGGCGGACGAGCTCCTGCCCCGCATATCCAGTGGCCCCAGCCACTCCCGCCGTCACTGTCTGTCCGGTCATCTTGTTTGCCGCTGTCGTTTTATTCAGCGGAGCGGATAAGTATACGAGAGTGGCGAGACCAGATCAAGTGCTTTACACAGGAACAACGCGAAAGACGTTGCCAGGCGCCCAGACGGCATGTATACTCATTCGTCCGGGTGAATAATTATGAAGGCGCGGAGACAGGCCCTCATCCTCGAGATGCTGGGGCGCGAGCCGGTACGTAGCCAGGAACAGCTGCGGCGAGGGTTGAAGGCGCAGGGCGCCGAGGCCACGCAGGCGACGTTGTCCCGGGACATCAAGGAACTGGGGCTCGTGAAGCGCGCCTCGGATGGCGCCTACCAGCGGGCGTCCACCGCAGCGCCAGGCATCGGCGGCGGCGTATCGGCGATCAGCCGGGCCGTCAGCGAGTTCGTGACCGGCGTCGAGCGGGTCCAGCAGCTGATCGTCCTGAGGACCGGGCCCGGCCAGGCCCACGCGGCGGCCGTGGCCATCGACAGGGCCCAGCCGTCGGAGGTCGTCGGCACGATTGCCGGCGACGACACCATCCTGGTGATCGCGCGGGACCCGCAGCGGGCCCGGGCGTTTGCCGACCGTTTGAACGCCCTGATCCGGCTGTGAGCCGGCCGTCTACTCTGGAGCGAGCACACAGTGCCTTCTGTTGACACTCTCGTCCTGGCGTTGTCCGGACGCGCCGGCGCCGCTGACGCCATCGGGCCGCTGGCGGCCGCCACGGGGTCGCAGGTCGTGACTGTCAGCCTCGATCTCGGCCAGGGCGAGGACCTCGCCCAGGTGTCGGCCGAGGCGCTGGCTGCCGGCGCAGTGCGCGCGCACGTCGTGGACGCCCGGGAGCGGTTCGGCGCCGACGTCCTGCAGCCCGCACTCCGCGCCGGCGCCACCAGCGATGACGCCGGCATCCGCGCCGCCGCGCTGGCCCGTCCCGTCGTGGCCGCCGTCCTGGCCGAGGTCGCCGCGATGGAGCGCGCCTCGCGGATCGCGCACGGCGCGACAGGCGCCGATCGCAAGGCGCTCAACCGTCTCCTGCGCGACCTGGATCCCGGGCTCGTCGTCGTGCCGCTGCCCGCGGCGCCGGCACGCGACAGCAACGCCCCGCGCATTGCCGCCAACTTGTGGGGACGCACCGTCGTCCTCCCGCCGCCCGCGGATCTGTGGACGACGCTGCCCCCGTCGCTGTACGCACGGACCAGCGAGCCGGCTGCCTGCGCCGCGCACGAGGCGGTGGTGGATCTGACCTTCGAGCGTGGCCAGCCGGTCGCCGTCAACGGAATCGCGATGACCTTCTCGGAGATCGTCGAAGTTGTCGACACGATCGCCGGCGACCACGCGGTCGGGCGGACCGAAGTGATGGAAGGCACCCTTGCCGCGCGCCGCCGCGAGATCGTCGAAGCGCCGGCCGCCGTCACGCTCGCGACAGCCCTCGCCGATCTGGAACGCGCGGCGCTCGATCCCGACACGGCAGCGCTCAAGCGCCAGATCCTCCCGCACTACACGTCGCTCATCGACGACGGCGGCTGGTTCTCGCCCGCGCGACGTTCGTGTGACGCGCTGCTCGAGTCTGCGGCGGCCGCGATCTCGGGGACCGTCCGTGTCATGCTGTTCCGCGGTGCCTGCCGCGTCGTCGGCCGCCAGGTCGGCGCGCCTGGCGCCGTCGGGGCGCTCGCGTCCGGCGCCGCGTCTGCAATCTGAACCTCAGCACGGAAGCTGGCGGAGTGCCAGCCGATGAAGGAACTGACAACGACAATGTCCACACTCTGGTCCGGTCGATTCGAAAGCGAGCCAAACGCCGCGGTGTTCGACTTCGGGGCGTCGTTTCGCTTCGATCGCCTGCTGTTTGAAGATGACGTGACGGGCAGCCTGGCGTGGGCCGAAGCCCTGGCTGGCGCGGGTGCCCTCACCGCGGCAGACGCCGCCGCGATTGCCGGCGCGCTCACGGAGATTCTGGCCAAGGGGCGGGAAAACCCTGCCTGGGTGTCGGGGCCGGACGAAGACGTGCACTCGTTCGTCGAGCGTCAGCTGGTCGAACGCATCGGGGACGCGGGCCGCCGCCTGCACACCGGGCGCTCCCGCAACGAGCAGGTCTCGCTCGACCTCCGGTTGTTCCTCCGCCGCAGAAGCACTGTGCTGCAGGCGACGCTCCGCCGGCTCATCGCAGCATTTGCTGCGCTCGCCGGGCGCTGCGGCGACGCGCGGATGCCCGCCTACACGCACCTGCGCCGCGCGCAGCCCGTGCTCATCGCGCACTTCCTGCTGGCGCACGCGGCCGCGCTGCGCCGCGATCACGGCCGCCTGGCGGCGGCAGCGAGCGAGGCCGACGCGCTCCCGCTCGGTTCTGGCGCGGTGGCGGGCACCAACTACGCCATCGACACCGAGGCGCTGGCCCGGCGCCTGGGCTTCTCGCGGGTCGTCACCAACAGCATCGACGCCTCTGCGGATCGCGACTTCGTCTCCGCTTTCCTGCACACCTGCGCGCTCACGATGGTCCACCTCAGTCGCTTTGCCGAGGACATGGTCATCTTCAGCGGCGAGGAGTTCCGCTTCTTCGAGCTGTCCGACGAGGCGTCGACCGGCAGCAGCATGATGCCGCAGAAGAAAAATCCCGATCCGCTCGAACTGGTGCGCGGAAAAACGGGGCGCGCGATTGGGCACCTCGCTGGCTGGCTGGCGACGATGAAGGGGCTGCCGAGCGGGTACAACAAGGACCTCCAGGAGGACAAGGAGGCGGTGTTCGACGCCGACCAGACCGTCTCGGGCTCGCTCGACGCCGTGGCCGTAGTCGTGGAAGGCCTGCGCGTGAACGCCGAGCACGCCGAGCGGGCCGCCGCCGGCCTGCTGCTGGCGACCGACGTCGCCGACTATCTCGTGGGCAAGGGCATGCCCTTCCGGCGCTCGCACGAACTGGTGGGAGCCATGACCAGACGCCTGCTCGCCGAGGACCGCGACTTCGAGTCGCTGCCGCTGGCGGAGTGGCGAGGCTACTCGGAGCTGTTCGAGGCGGACGTGATCGCCAGGGTGACGACCCGCGCCTCCGTTGAAGCCCGCCGGACCCCGCAATCGACGCATCCAGGCGCGGTGCAGGCGGCTTTACAGGAACTTGGCCGGTGGCTCGAATCGCAGAGCGCGGCGCCAGCTGCCTCGTAACGGGCACCGGCGTGTCTGTCGGGCGACGATGAAGGTCCGGTACGAGCGAATAAAACCGATTCGGCCTCGAATTTCGAGACTGGAGGCGTCAGGGGCCTCCTGTCGGATCGCCTTGCTTCAGGCGGAATGGCTTTGCTAGACTGCTTTGTCTGCACGGAAACGACCATCCCAGTGAAAAAACGAGTCCTTTTGGGGGCTTGATGCAGCAGCGCCAGCCTCGGCTCGGTGACATCGTCGACGACTACTGTCCGCGCGAGCGCCGAGTGACCAACCATGTCGTCGTCGCCCTGATCGGCGAGGACGTGAAACAGACGCGTTGCACGACGTGCGATGCCGACCACGAATACAAGCAGGCCAAGATCCCGCCCCAGCGCCGGAAGAAGGAAGTGTCGGGCGCCTTGTATCAGCAGGTCCTCGACGGGATGCCCCGCAAGGTCGTCCCGGAGATGAGTGCTGCGCCTGATCTGACGGATGTGCCCGAGGCCGAACCGTCGCCCGAACCGGACTTGCCGCCGCCAGCGGCGGTGTCCGTCGATGAAGGTCCCGTCCATCGTCCGCTGATTCGCGCCACACTGCCCCGGCTGACCGACGATCCGCCGCAGCGGCGCGAGCCGGATTTCACCGTGCGCAACGCGCAGCACGCGCGTCCGGGCGGCGGCTTTGGCAGGAGCAGCTTTCGCGGCCCGCGTCCTGGCGGCCAGGGTCAGGGTCAGGGCCACGGTCAGGGATCCGGCCAGGGGTTTGGCGCCAACGGCAATCGCGCGGGTGGGCCCAAGCGCCATGGCCACGGCGGCGGCCGGCCCGCGTCGGGCCGTCCTGGCAATGCCCAGGGGCACGGCGGTCAAGGCAACCGCTCGCACCGGCCTGGTGGCCAGAATCACGGCGGCAAGAAGCCGTCCCGCTGATCGTCCCGTCAGAGTAGCAACATGAGCGAGTTGTCCGGCACGTCCGGCCTGATCATCGGTGTCGCCAACAAGCGGTCGATTTCCTGGGCAATCGCACAGGCGATGTCCGCCGCCGGGGCGCGTCTCGCTGTGACGTACCAGGGCGAGCGCCTCGAGGAAAACGTCCGCGACCTGTCGGAGCAGCTCGCCGATCCGCTCGTGCTGCCGCTCGACGTCACCAGCGACGAGCAACTCGCGTCGGTCGTCGGCCGATGCGACGAGGCGTTTGGCGGGCTGGACTTCGTCGTCCACGGCGCGGCGTTCGCGCCCCGCGAGGCGATGACGCGTCCGTTTCTCGAAACCGCGCGCGAAGACTTCCGGATCGCCCTCGACATCAGCGCCTACTCGCTGGTCAGCGTGGCACGCGCCACGCTGCCGCTGCTCGAAAAGCGCGGGGGCGGCAGCCTGCTCACGTTGACGCATCTCGGAAGCGAGCGCGTCTTTCCGAACTACAACGTGATGGGCGTCGCCAAGGCCGCGCTCGAAGCGTCGGTGCGCTATCTGGCGGCGGAGCTCGGCCCGAAGAATATTCGCGTAAATGCGATCTCGGCGGGACCGATCAAGACGCTGGCTGCGTCGGGCATCGGCGGGTTCTCGACGATGCTCCAGGTGCACCGCGAGCGTGCTCCTCTCCGCCGCAACACCGAGACGTCTGAAGTCGCCGAGGCCGCGCGCTTCCTGCTCGGGCCCTCGGGCCGTGGCATCACCGGCGAGGTGCTCCTCGTCGACGGCGGATACAACATCCTCGGACTGTAAGGCAGCCGCCAGCGCGGCTCGCCGTCAGGCGTCTTCGTTGCCTGGGCGGCCCAGCGGCGGAGCCGCCCACTCTTCGACTCGCACGCTGTCGGACGGCACGCCGAGCTCGCGGAGCATGCGCGGCACTTCGTGCACGAGCGATTCCGGCCCGCACACAAAGCACAGCGTCTCGTCGTCCTCGACGACAGACTGGAGCAGCGCACGGCTGACGCGGCCCGTGTCGCCCGACCAGTCCGGACCCGAATCCCGCGTCGCGGTGCGCCGGTACTGGATTCGCCCGGCCGCCGCCAGCCCCGCCAACTCGTCGTCGAAGGCGAACTCTCCAGGCGTTCGCGCGCTGTAGACCACCGACAGGCGCCAGGACGAATCGCCGGCCAGCGCGTGATGCAGCATCGAGCGCAGCGGCGCAATGCCGCTGCCTCCGGCGACGAACAGGAAATGCCGCTCCCGCGGATCCGCCGGGAAGGTGAACCCGCCGAACGGACCCTCCAGATCGAGCGTCATGCCTGCCGCGAGGTCCGGGAGGTGCGGACCGACAGTGCCGTCGGGACCGAAGCCGACGAGGAACTCCAGACGACAATCGCGCGCCGCTTCCTCGGGACCGACGGCAATTGAGTAGGGGCGGCGGAAGGGCTGGCCGTGCTGTCCCAATGCGACGGCCTGGCCGGCGGCAAATGCCATCGGCTGTGCGGGAGCCACTCGCAGGAGATGAGCGCGAGGCGTAGCGGGCAGGACTGATTCGAGCGTCGCCGTCAGCAGCATTGGGATGGCGCTGACGCCGGGTGATCGACGGCGCCTGCGCGTGGCGGCGCCGCCGCGTCAGTGCGTGCGGTCGGACACCTGCTGCGGAATCTTAGCAAACACCGACGCCGACGGGGTGGGTGCGGTGCCGCGCTCTGGCGCGGCGGCCACGCGCGCCTTGCGCTCGCCCTTGTCCTTGTACATCCGCTTGTCGGCGACCGCCAGCAGCGACTCGTAGCCAACGCCGTCGTGAGGGAAGACGGCCACGCCGAAGGAGCACCCAAGGCGCTCCACCCGGCCCGGGCGTACTTCGAAGGGCATGGCGTCGATCGCCTGCTGGAGCTCCTGCCGCTTCTGCTCGGCCTCGCCCGCGCCGCATCCCGACAGGACCACCACGAATTCGTCGCCCGCGTAGCGGACGCAGATGTCGTACGGGCGGATGCCGTTGCGGAGCACGCGCGCCACCTCGCGCAGCGCGCGGTCGCCGACGTGGTGCCCGTGGCTGTCGTTGATGTCCTTGAACTTGTCGAGGTCCATGACGAGCACCGACACCTCGCTGCCCAGGCGCTCGGCTCGCGCCAGCTCGCGCGACAAGTGCAGGAACATGTAGCGCGTGTTCGGCAGACCGGTGAGCGGATCGGTGAGCGAGTCCCGCTTCGTCTGCTCGAACACGGTGGCGTTGTGGACGACGCCGGCCGCCTGTTCCGCGACGCGCTCGAGCAACCGGCGGTGGTCGTCGGTGTAGCAGTCGGCCTCCGTGTGATACACCGCCAGCGTGCCGATCAGCCGGTCGTCGAACACGAGCGGGCAGATGAGCGCCGACTTGAGCGAGGTCTGACCGACGGCCCCCGCCGCTTCGAAGTCCGCGATCGGCCGTGCGTTCACCAGCGCGCGCTTGTTGCGGCCCACCCAGCCGACCAGCCCGTCGCTCTGCGGAATCGTGAGCGTCTGCAGGAGCTCGGCATCTACGCCGGTGGCGAAGCGGCAGCGCAGCTGATTGGCGGATTCCTCGTAGAGAAACAGCGCGCACGAGGTCAACGGCACCAGGTTGCTCAATTTCGACGCGAACGGCCCCATCGTGTCCGCCACGCCCAGGCTGGTGCCCATCGACTGCGCGATCTCGTACAGCGTGTAGATCTCGCGGTGCGCCAGGGCGATGTCCTGGAACACGTTCTTGAGCGGCAGATCTGCCGCGCCCGTCAGCTGGTCGCCGGGCGCGTTGGTGACAAAGGAGAAGGTCCGGTTCGGCCCCGCCTCGGCGGCCGCGGCGGCCTCGAGCGACGGCAGCAGCCGCATCAGCGTCTCGACCACCTGCGGATCGAGCGCGCGCCCCGATTCGCTCTCGATGACCTTGATGGCCTCGTCGATCGGCGTCGCTCGATGGAACGGCCGATCCGATCGCAGCGCGTCGAAGTAGTCGACCGCGGCGAGGATGCGCGCACCAAGAGGGATCGCGGCGCCGGCAAGGCCGTTGGGATAGCCCTTGCCGTCCCACCGCTCGTGATGACAGAGAATCAGCGGCGCCACGGGATACGGGAACGGGACGTTGGCGATGATCTCCGCGCCGACGACGGGATGCGTCTTGATGCGCTGGAATTCTTCCGGCGTCAGCGGCCCTGGCTTCGACAGGATGTGCTCGGGCACCGCGAGCTTGCCGATGTCGTGCAGGAGCGCCGCTGTCCGGACGCCCTGAATTTCTGACTCGGTGAGGCCCATGGCCTCGGCGATTCCCGTCGCATACGCCTGCACGCGCCGCAGGTGCGACGTGGTGGTCTGATCCTTGGCGTCGATGGCCAGCGCGAGCGCCTCGACTGTTGCCAGGTGAAGATCGGAAATCTGCTGCACGCGCCGCTCTTCGGCATCGACGCGATCCACATACAAGCTGTAGGTGCGGTGAATCAGCGCCAGCGGAATCAGCAGGACCGGCGCCAGCCAGCCGTTGGGGCCGAGCAGCAGCAGCACGCCCAGCGCCGCAACTCCGGTGCCGACGACAAACCCCAGCGCGCTCCACACCGCGTGCTCGTTCCAGACGCGGCGCGCCGGCTGGTGCGTCTCCAGGCCGACGGCAACGGCGACGAGCAGCGTATTCAGCACGAAGTACGTCGTTGCTGCCGCAATGGCCGGCGTCTCGAAGCCGCGCATGCCGGCGGTGATCGAGCCGCTGTGACCGCCGAGGGCGGCGAACACGGCGCCGGCCGTCAGTGTCGACACCACCACCGCCGCCATGCTGAACGCCGTGCGGTACAGCGGATTGCGCTCGCGGCGCGTCGTCGTGCACTGCATCCACGCGCCGCTGGCGGCGATCACTGTCGCCGCGTGCGCGCCGAGCAGGAGCAGGGCGGCGAGCTCGAACGCGAAGGACAACGACATCGTCGCGCTGTGCTGCGAGAGCGGCAACTCGACGCGAAACACCGACGCGGCGGCCGCAGCGGCAAGCAGGGTCAGGAAGAGCAGGGGGAATCCGTAACCGGTGGCCGCCGGCTGCACGACCAGCATCACCACGGCCACTGCAGTCACGCCGGCGACGTACGCCCGCGCGGCAGGCGGCTGCTGCGCAAACGACCATCGCGCGTCTCCCGGCCGACCAATCGTGGTCGGATCAGGATCCATACAGGCGGATAGGGCGAGACTCATAGCAGCGACACGGCCCGGACCACTGACGTTTTTCGTCGCGTACACGGGCCGTACGCACGGCCCGGACACAATGCGAACACTCCGGCAATAGCAAGGTCGCTGCCACGCGGAGTCGCCGTGACCTGGCGATGTCGAACCTCAGCGGGATCAGCGGGTTGAGGGTTTGCTGCCGATTTCGAGCAGCGGCGCGGGTGACACGACGCGCGTGTGACGAGTGTCCAATTCTGGCACTCGAATTTGTAAGCGATCGTTCAATTTGGAAATTGCCGCCCAATATTCACGATTGGCGATGTGCCGTTCCTGCACACCGGATTCGCGCGGATGGAAACTCCTGAAATCAGGACGGCGAATCAGGCAGTTCCGGCACGAGTGAGCGTTGGCGCCATGCCGTACTCCTCAATCTTGCGATAGAGGGTGCCGCGGCTGATGTCCAGAATCTGCGCGGCTTCTTTCTTGTTCCAGGCAACAGAATCCAGAACCTTCAGGATGTGCACGCGCTCCGCGTCGCGCAAGGAAGGCAGCCGCGTGACGTCCGGTGCGGCGCCGGCGGCGGTGCTGTGCAGGAACTCCACGTCGAGGCCGCGGATGACGCGACCCGGCGAGGACAGCGCGGCACGCGAAACGGTGCTCTCGAGCTCACGGATGTTGCCCGGCCACGGATAGGCGACGAGCCTGTCGACGGCGTCCTTGTCGAAGCTCTTGGCATCGAGCGGCAGGCCGTTGTTCGCGCAGTAACGGGCCAGGAAGCGCTGCGCCAGCACCGGGATGTCCACCGGCCGCTCGCGCAGCGAGGGCAGTCGGATCGCGAAGGCGTTGACGCGATAGAACAGGTCCTCGCGGAACCGCTCGTCGCGGACGAAGAGATCGAGCGGACGGTTGGTGGCGGAGATCAGCCGGAAGTCCACCACGATGGACCGATGGCCGCCGAGCCGCTCGAACCGCCGCTCTTCGAGCACCCGCAGCAGCTTGGCCTGGGCGACGATGGAGAGGTCGCCGATTTCGTCGAGGAACAGCGTGCCTTCGTGCGCCATCTCGAGCCGGCCCTGCTTGCGATCGTGCGCGCCGGTAAAGGCGCCCTTCTCGTAGCCGAACATCTCCGACTCGAACAGCGTGTCGGGCAGGGCAGCGCAGTTCTGCGCCTGGAACTTGGCGTGACTGCGGCGGGACAGGTCGTGGATCATGCGCGCGACCAGCTCCTTGCCGGAGCCGGTGGGCCCGAGGATCAGGACCGAGATGTCGGACTTGGCGGCCGTCCGGATCCACTCGAACACGACCAGCATCTTCTCGTCGCGGCCGATCATCTCGCGGAAGCGCTGAACCGCCGGCGACTGGTCCTCGCTCGAGACCGTGGCGCGTCCCTCGAGGAACGTCTCGAGCAGTCGAGCCGCCTCGGGGCCGCCCGGTTTCGCGAATCCAATCCGCGGCGGATCGCCGCCCAGGCGGCGGGCGACGCCGAAATCGACCAGCTCGGTGATGCAGTTCTCGACGTCCAGCCGCATCCGGCCGAATGCGGCCATCAGGCCTTCGACGTCGAACCCTTCCTCCGGGCGCGCCGCCAGATAGCGCAGCAGCCCCGCGCGCAGGGGGGACTGCACGAGGGTACGGAAGCGGGCCTCACGATCGGGCGGGTGGTCGGACCGAGCCATCAGTCGCCCCTGATCTCTGGCCGGGGAGTCCTGCACGATCTGACGTATCGGCCAGTGTCCCATTTTGCGACAGAGGGCGGTTTGCTGAAAGGGGTGGCGACTGGGCAAGTGCTGAGGTGCAGGGGTGCTGCGGTGCGGAAGTGCGTGCTGAAGTGCTGAAGTGCTGGAGTGCGGGGTGCTGAAGTGCGGGGCGCTGAAGTCCCGGAGTGCACCGAGGTGCCGGCTGCTGACGTGCTGCCGGGCTCAGGTGCGGCGGCACTGCCGGACCGCAGCACCCCGGCACTCGAGCACCGCACTGCCGCACTGCAGCACCCCGGCACCCCGGCACCCCAGCACCCCAGCACCTACGTGATTTTCCCCGCCCCTTTGTAGTAGTCGGTCTGAAACTGCTCGACCAGTTGCTTGATCTCGATCGCGTCCGCCTTGTGGTGCCCCTTGCAGTGCACCGGGCTCTGGCCGCCGGTGGTCTCGATGAACACATCAGAGAAGAGCAGTCCGGTGTCGATGCGCACCGATGCGACGTGCGCCATGTTGATCGAGTGCTCCAGCATGCCCACCCAGTGCGGCGTGTAGTGGACGACCGACGTCGGCGTGATTGCGACCTGCGTCGGAAACAGGTGGTTGCCCGCGCTCATCCGGCTGGCGACGAACACGTGCGGTCCGGGAAGCTGCCGCGACTTCCGGTAGAGGTGGACGAGCACTCCGATGACGACGACCAGGACGACCGCTGACGCGACGACGATTAGCTCCATGGCCGGTAACACTCACGCGTCGAGCCGACGGCTGTCAAGCGACGCCCGCGTGATTTCCCGGTGATACACTCGGGCCCGTGCCACATCGCGCGCCCGGTGCTCCCGAGGGCCGGAAGGGTCACATTCTTTCCGGCAAACCCATTCGCTACTACCGGCCGCGAGGCAGCGCCGACGTGCGAACGCTGGTCGACGAAGGCTTTCAGGCCTTCAACGCCGCACGCCTCTCGGAGGCCTGCCACATCTACGCCGACAAGATGCTCGCGCCCGACGCCGACACGACGATCGGCATCACCGTCGCCGGGGCGCTGACGCCCGCCGGCCTCGGCGGATGCCTGATCGAACTGATGGAGCGCGGGCTCGTCGACTTCGTCATCAGCACCGGCGCCAACCTGTATCACGACCTCCACTACGCCCTGAATTTCACGCTGCGCCGTGGCTCGCCGTTTCTCGACGACCGCGACCTGTTCGACGAGGGCGTCATCCGCATCTACGACGTCCTGTTTCCGGCCAGCGTGCTCCTCGAGACCGACGCGTACGTGCGCGATTTCCTGACGCGCTCCGGACTCCAAGGCCCCATTGCCACCTCGGAGCTGCACGTCCGCCTTGGCGAGGACCTGCTGGCGCGCCGCCCCGACTGCGCGGAGTACTCGGTCCTGGCGGCCGCGGCGCAGTACGGCGTCCCGATCTACACCTCGTCGCCAGGCGACAGCTCGATCGGCATGAACATCGCCTTTCACGAGCTGATGAACGACAGCACGTTGATGATCGACCCGAACCGCGACGTCAACGAGATCTGCGCCATCGTGCTCGCCGGCACCAAGAACGGCTGCGTGATCCTGGGCGGCGGGTCGCCCAAGAACTTCTATCTGCAGGCCCAGCCGACGCTCTGGGAGGTCTACGGCATTCCCAAGGGCGGCAACGACTTCTTCATTCAGATCACCACCGACTCGGTGGTCTGGGGCGGGCTGTCCGGGGCCACGCCCGCGGAAGCCGTCAGCTGGGGCAAGGTCAACCCGGGCGTCCTGCCGGACACGGTGGTCGCCTACGTGGACTCGACGATCGCCTTTCCGATCTTCTGCGAGTATGCCGTCGGGTCCCAGAACAACCGGCGTCCGCGCAAGGAGCTGGTCCGTCGCCGCGACGCGCTGGTGAACACGCTGAAACAGGAAGCCAGGGCAGCCGCGGCATCGCGGCCTGCCGTGGCCGACTTCCAGACCATCGCCGACATCGACCGCGACCGTTGACGACTGAACGTGGGAACGCTCTCCGCGGAGCTGGCCGCACACGCCGGGCTGCCTGACGCGCCCCGGATTTACGTCGACGCCAACGTCCCGGCGGGCATCGTGTCGTTCATGCGCCACTCTCTCGGATGGGACGTCCTGTTCGTCGTCGAACACGACGATCTGCGGCGCGCGCCCGACAAGCGGCACTTCGAGCTCGCGCGCCAGCTCCAGCGGACGCTCATCACGCTCGACCGCGACTATCTCGACGATCGTCGGTTTCCGATGAGCGAGTGCGCCGGGCTGATCGTGGCGTGGGCACCCAACGAGATGCTGCTCTCCAGGACTCTGGCGCTGATCGATCAGCGCGTGTTTCGACCGGCACCGGGCACGCCGCCCACGCGCCTTCCTCTCGACGGGGAGAAGCTCGTCGCCGATCCGTCGTGGGTGGCCCGATGAGCGCGGTGCTCTCCGGCGCGCGCGTCGTGCTGCCCGACCGCGTGCTCGACGGCGCGTCGATTGTCATCGACGCCGCGGGCCGCATCAGCGAGATCGTCGCGACGCCGATTCCGCGAAGCAACGGCGTCGACTGGCACGACCTGTCCGGACACATCGTCGTGCCCGGCTTCATCGACGTCCACGTCCACGGGGTGAACGGCACCGATACGTTGGCCACAGCTGACGCTGTCAGGACTCTGGCCGCGGCGCTGCCGCGCTACGGCGTCACCGGCTTCTGCCCGACGACGATCGCGTGCGGACCGGCGGACTTGCGGCGGCTGCTCGACGACATCCGCGCGGCGCGTCAAGCGCCCGCGGCGGGGCACGCCGCTGTCCTGCCCGCGCACCTGGAGAGCAACTTCATCAGCCCCGAGTACCGCGGCGCGCAACCGCTGGCGTGCCTGCGTCTGCCAACGGCGGACCGGCTTGACGGGATCGGCGGCGAGGTGTTTTCCGGCCACGACATCCTCGCAGAGATCGCACGAGCCCGAGCGGAAGTCGGCATCGTGACAGTTGCGCCGGAGATCGCCGGCGGCCTCGACCTGGTCGCCGCGCTCACTGCCGCAGGCCACATCGTCTCGCTCGGGCACTCCGCGGCGACCTATGAACAGGGCCTCGCGGGCGTCGACGCCGGGGCGCGTCACGCAACTCATCTCTTCAACCGCATGCCGCCGTTCGCGCATCGCGCGCCGGGCCTGATTGGCACGGTACTCGACAGCCCCTCAGTGCGGGCCGAGATCGTCTGCGACGGTTACCACGTGCACGCGGCCGTGGCGAAGGCTGTCATCGCCGCGCTGGGCGTGGAACGCACGATGGCGATCACCGACGGCACTGCCGGATCCGGGCTGCCTGTCGGGAGTGTCGTCCCGCTCGGCAGCCACTCGATCACCGTCCGTCCCGAAGCGGCGTTTCTCCCCGACGGCACGCTCTCCGGCAGCACCCTGACGATGGATGGGGCGTTCCGGCGATTGATTCAGCAATGGGGGCTGTCGCTGGTGGCTGCGGCGCGGCTGTGCGCCACCACCCCGGCGACTCAGCTGGGACTGGACGATCGGGGCCGAATCGCAGCCGGCCAGCGCGCGGATCTGGCGGTGCTCGATCACGATCTGCGGCCGGTCCGGACCTTCGTGGCCGGAATTGCCTCGGCAGGCTGAACCCATTCCGCCGGGACTTCGTAGGTACTCACGATAGGCGGGTCGGTGGCAGGGCAACGGATTGGCGAGGTTTCCCGTCTGACCCAGCGGTCGCCGTTTTCGACGAAATCGTCAACCAGGAGATATCAGATGCGCGCAGTCCGTGGACGGATAGCGGTGCTGGCCCTGGCCGCTGCAGCAAGCGCGGCCTGCTCGATCAACCTCGATGCCGCCCAGTACGTGAACAAGGAGGACAAGAGCTTTCCTGTGACCGGGAAGGCGGAGGTGGTCCTCAAGACCTTTGACGGCTCGATCGAGCTGACCAGCTGGGACAAGGCGCAGGTCGGCGTCACCATCCAGCGCGAGGCCGGCAACCAGGCCGACGCCAGCGAGCTGAAGGTCACCGCCGAGCAGGTCGGCAACCGCATCGTCATCGAGGCCGTCAAGCCGGAGCGCCGCACCGAGATCGGCTGGAACAACAGCCGCTCGGTGAGCTTCGTCGTCCACGTGCCGAAGCAGACTGACGTGACGGCGTCGAGCGGCGACGGATCGATCACCGCGAGCGGCGTGGACGGGACCGTCACGTTGAAGTCGGGCGACGGCAGCATCAAGGCCGCCGACCTCGCCGGCGACGTGACCATCCACACGGGCGACGGCTCGATCGAGGCGGAGAACGTCACCGGCGCGCTCAACATGTCGACCGGCGACGGCAGCATGTCGATTACCGGTGCGCCCAAGTCGCTGAAGGCCCACTCGGGCGACGGCTCCGTGCACGTCGACGTCGCATCCGCTGCACGTCCCGGCGACGACTGGGACATCAGCACCGGCGACGGCAGCGTGACAGTGGCGCTGCCGAGCGGCTTCAACGCCCAGCTCGACGCGCACACCGGCGACGGCGACATCTCGGCGGACGAATTCGGCCTGCATCCAAGCAGCGACTCGAAAAATGACCTGCGCGGCGTTATTGGCAGCGGCGGCCCCACGCTGCGCATCCGCTCGGGCGACGGCAGCATTCACCTGTCGAAGCGCTAGACACCAAGCACGCGGACGGGCGAACGGCCCGTCCGCTCTTGCCTTGAATCGTAGGGGCGCGATTCGTCGCCTCGGTAGGCCGATCTTCAGATCGGCCAATCGGTGTCGCCGCGACTGATGGCCGATCCAAAGATCGGCCCTACAGTCCGCGTTTTTGACTAGGCGCCGTCAGGCGCCCTGACGTACTCCGCCGGATCTGTCTTCCCGATCTCCGCAAACGCATCCAGCCGCTCGCGGCACTTGCTGCACGCGCCGCAGTGCAGGTACGGCGAGGGACTTCCTGCGGGCGCCGGCCTCGGGTTCATGCACGATAGCGTGAGCGCGAAGGGCACGCCGAGTGCCAGGCCGCGTTCGACGACCGCGGCTTTGTGGAGCGTGCGGAACGGCGTCACGATCTCGATTGGCAGTGCGAGGCCGAGGCTCAGCGCGCGCGCCGTAGCCTCGAAGAACTCCGGCGTCGCGTCGGGAAACGGGTTGCCGGCGAGCGGGCCGAGCGCGATGCGTCCAACGCCATGCCGGGCGCACCACGTGCCCGCCTTCGACAGCAGCACCAGGTTGCGCCCCGGCAGGTAGACATCCTCGTCCGGCGTGTCGTACGCCGGCGGCACCCCGCGAATCGCCCAGTGCGTCGGCGGGTAGATGTCGTCCATCGCAAAGCGCAGCGCGGCGACCGGCGGGACCCGTCCCGCAAATGGCGCCGCTGCCAGCAGCGCTCGCGCCGTTTCGAGCTCCGCCGTTTCCCACGCAAGCCCGACGCTGACGTAAATCGGCCAGACCGGCCCGCGGGCCGCGGCGTCCGCCAGCAGGACCGCGCTGTCGAGCCCCGCCGAAAACAGCACCGCCGTCCCGCCCGCGCCGTCGTTCTCGTTGTCGAAGCTCGTCACCATCTGCAGCACCCGACCGCGAAGTCTCCAGAGGACCCGACGGCGTCAGTCCCCTGAGCACCCGACAGCGTGAGTCCCCGAGCACCCAACCGCGAAGCCCCTGAGCACCCGACCGCGAAGCCTCCCTGACGCTACAATGCTCCAATGTACTCGGTCACCAAGCAAATCGACTTCTGCTACGGCCACCGCCTGCTCGACTACGACGGCATCTGCAAGCACCCGCACGGCCACAACGCCAAGGCCGAAATCGAAGTCCGCACCGACGTCCTCGATCCGCGCAACATGGTCTGCGATTTCAGCGACATCAAGCGCGTCGTGAAGGGCTGGATCGACGCCAATCTCGATCATCAGATGATCCTGCGCAAGGACGATCCGCTGGTGGCGCCGTTGCAGGCGCTGGGCGAGCCGATCTTTCTCGTGGACTCGAACCCGACAGTGGAGCTGATCGCCCGCACGATTTTCGACGTCACGCGCGCGAACGGATTCCACGTGGTCCGCGTCACTGTGTGGGAGACCCCGACGTCGTTCGCCAGCTTCACTGGTGAATAGCCCGCGCCGCTTCCTCGTCGTCTTCGACCTGGACGGCACGCTGGTCGATTCGGCGCAGGATCTCGCCGATTCAGGCAACGCGCTGTTGCGCAGCTACGGCGCGCCGCCGGTGCCCTCCGCCGACGTCATCGCGATGGTGGGCGATGGCGCGCGCGAGCTGGTCTCGCGCCTGCTCGAGGCCGCGAAAGTCCGCGTGCCTGTCAATCACGCACTCGCGCGATTTCTGGCGCTCTACGACGCCCGGCTGACGGCCACGACCAGGCCCTACGACGGCGTGACTGAAATGCTCGCGGCGGTCGCCGAGCGGGCACGCCTTGCCATCCTCACCAACAAGCCCGAACGTTCCACGCTGAAGATGCTGGATGCGCTCAATCTCCGCCAGCCGTTTGCCGATGTGATCGGCGGTGACGGCAAATGGGCGCGAAAGCCCGATCCGGAAGGCCTGCGCGCCCTGATGATTCGCGCGGAGCTCGGGCCGGGGCAGACGCTGATGGTAGGCGACTCGCCGGCGGACCTGCACGCCGCCGTCGGCGCCGGCGTGCCGATGTGTCTCGTCCGTTACGGGTTTGGTTTCGCGAAGGTCAGCCCGGAGGATCGTGCGCTGGCCGCGCACGAAGTGGACCATCCGTCAGGCGTGGCCGCCGCCGTCGCCCGCGTCACTGCGACGCTTTGACGCCCCAGAAGCGCGTCTCGTACGAGAAGTAGGCGAACACACCGACGTTCGAGTTGCCGGACGTCCACGTGATCGGCGCGGCCAGGCCGAGGATGATCTGCGTCTCACCGCGATTCCAGCCGCCTCGCACGCCGGGCGACACGAGCGTGGCGGTCGAGTGGCTGGTGTGGCCAGGGCCGTCAACCGCCGCCTGCCACGTGAGCACCGACTCCAGCATCAGGTTCAGCATGGGGCGAAGCCGGTAGATAGTGCTCGCGGCCACAAACGGGCTCGTCAGCGTCACGTCCGATGCCGCCGCTGTGCCCGTTCCGGCATCGGTGCGGACTCGCGGGTACCACGTCAGCCCAGCATTCCCGTGAAAGTAGAAGTCACGCACCTGCTTGCTGACAGGCAAGTCGGTCTGCCAGCCCCAGGCGCCGATGCCGAGGCCGCGGTTGGCGTTGCCGGTCGGGCACAACACAGTCAGCCGCGGCGAGATGGCTGGCCGGCCGGGACCTTCCTCCAGCAGCTGATAGCGGTAGTTCAGCGCGAGATCGCCGACGCCGTTGGCGTTGGGAACGCCTCCCGGCTCGTTGATGTCGGCGAGCGGCAGGGCGTACCAGAGCTGGTGCTTGAGGCCAGGCGCCGGCCATTCCTGGGTGAAGGTCATCAGCCATCCCGACGAGTTGAACGCCCCGCCGTAAAACGTCTGGACGACGCCGGGCGTCTGGTTGAACGCCTCTTCGACGAAGAACGAGTTGTCCTGGATCTCCCACGGCCGTGACGAATCAGTTGCCGTCGCGGCAGCAGAACCGGAGGGAGTCGTCGTGGCAGGGAGCGGTGTTTGGGCGGCTGCCATGCCGGGGCACAACCCGACGGCGAGGATCAGCGCCACCCACAACGCACGTCGCGCGTCGCGCATATGCGACGATACTACCTCGCCGCGCCCAGCCGCCTTCCGCATGTCGCTCCGCGCCACGATCGCCACACCCGACGGCAAGGCACCGTACGTCCGGCGCCTGTTCTCGACCATCGCCGACCGGTATGACCTGATCACCGTCATCCTGTCGGGCGGCCAGGATCGCCGCTGGAAGCGGCGTCTGCTGGATTTGGCCGGCCCGCTCGAGGGACGCATCATGGTGGACCTGGCCTGCGGCACCGGCGACCTCGCCTTCGGCGCTGCCGCCCGGGGGGCCCATGTGACAGGACTGGACCTCACCCCCAGGATGATCGCCCTCGCCCACGCCAAGCGCGTCGACGCCGCGGGCGCCGGGCAGCCGCCTCGCTTCGTCGTCGGCGACATGATGGCGCTGCCCGTTGCCACCGCATCCTGCGATGTCGTCACCACGGGATACGGCCTCAGAAACGTGCCGTCGCTCGTCCCCGCGATCCGTGAGATTCGCCGCATTCTGCGTCCCGGCGGGGTCCTGCTGTCCCTCGACTTCAACCGACCCCGGTCTGCCGCGATCCGCGGCCTGTACCACGGCTACCTGACCGTCGTGGGGAGCGGCCTGGGCCTGGCGCTCCATGGGGACCCGGACACCTACCGCTACATCCCGGAGTCGATTCGCTTGTACCCGGGCGCCGACAGGGTCGCTGGCATGCTGCTGGAGGGGGGGTTCCAGCAGGCCCGCTGGATCCCGGTGCTGGGCGGCCTGCTGGCCATCCACGTCGCGCAGCGGGACGCAGCGGCATGAATCACCGGGAAATCCGTACTAATGTCGGGAGGGTCCCGGACCGAGATCTCAGACGGAGACGTGCGTGCCGTTTTTAGACTCCCTCCTTGCTGCCATTGTCCGGGAAGACGGGGAGTCCCTTGTCCTGCACGTGGGCGAGCGGCCGATTGTCGTGGCCGCGCGCGGACCCCTTGAAGTCACGTCGGCAGCCCTGACGCTGGAGGCCATGGACGGCCTGCTCCGCGACCTGCTGCCGCAGGAATCGCTGCACGCCCTGGCCGAATACGGCGCCGTGGAATCCGAGCTGCCGCCGTCGGCGCTGGCTCCCGGCGAGCAGTTCACCGTCGTCGCGGCCCGGGGCGGGGACGACATCTGGATTGAGCTGCGCCGGCACCGGCTCGGCCCGTCCCTTGGCGGGGGCAGCCGCGCCCCGCTGTCGGCCCCCGCGCAGGCGGTGGCGGCACTGACCGCCCGGCCGGAGCCCGCTGTCAGCGCGCCGGAGTCCGCAGTGGTCCTGCCGATGTCCCGGCACGTCGCCCGGCCCGACCTGGCGCCCAGGGCGCTGCCGCATCGGCCCGCCGGCCTGGATCGGCTCCTTCGGCTTGCCGCCGCGCGCGGCGCCGAGGCCTTGTATCTCGTCTCCGAGTCACGCCCGTCGGTGCGTGTGGACGGGCAGATGCAGGTCCTCGACGGAGAGGGCGCCCTTACCAGCCAGGAAGTGGAGTCGCTGATCCTCGAGGTCTGCCCCGAGGGCGCGGACGCTGGCTTGCCGGCCGGCAGCGAGTGGATCTGCGACGTGTCCGACGTCGGCCGCGTGCGGTGTGTGGCGTTCCGTGACCACCGCGGCCCCGGCGGCATCTTCCGCATCATCCCGGCCCGCGCGCTCACTGCCGATCAACTTGGGCTCTCGCGGGAAATCCAGGCGCTGTGCTCCGAGCCCGAGGGCCTGGTGCTCGTCACCGGCCCGCGCGCGAGCGGCAAGTCCACGCTGATCGCGGCGCTGGTGGACATCATCAACCGCACGCGCAGCGAGCACGTCATCACGCTTGAGTCGCGGGTGAAGGTCGTGCACGAAGTCCGCAGCGCGCTGGTGAGCCAGCGCGAAGTGCGCGGCAGCGCCGAGGAGCTGCTGACGACGCTGCGCAGCGCCCTGCGCGAGGCGCCCGACGTCATCGTCATCGAGGATCTGCGCGGGCCGGAAGTGATCGCGCTCGCCGTCGAGGCCGCCGCTGCCGGTCACCTGGTGATTGCCGGCATCGCCGCGCACAACGCCCCGCAGGCTGTGGCGCGACTGCTCGAGCAGGCGCCGTCGGATCGACGCGAGCAGCTGCAGGCGACCGTGGCGGAGACTCTCCGCGGAGTCGTGGCGCAGGTACTGCTCCGCAAGTCTGGCGGCGGGCGAATCGCGGCGCGCGAGCTGTTGCTTGGCAGCCCCGCCGTCGCGGCGATCATCGCGGAGGGACGGCTGGCCCACCTGCCGATGGCGATGGAAAGCGGCCGCCGTCACGGCATGGTCCCGTTGACAGACGCGCTGGTCGCGTTTGTCCGCAGCGGCGCTATCGACGTCCGGGAAGCGTGGCGTCGCGCCGGCGATCGCGCGGCGCTGCTCAAGCAGTTGAAGCGCGAAGGCATCGACACGTCGTTTGTCGAGCGCCTCGCCTAACACGCCAACTCCGCACGGGCCTCTAGACAAAACCCGCAGGTCACTGTAGATCTAGCCACCCTCACAACGGGCAGGGAGGTGCGCTTGCTGCGGGACCTGCGCTACGCCATCCGTGGGCTCCTCGCCCAGCCAGCCTTCACGTGCACTGCCATCGTCACGCTTGCCCTGGCCGTCGGCGTCAACGCGACCATGCTCGACGTGCTGGATCGGCTGCTGCTGCGGCCGCCGTTCGGCGTCAGCGAGCCCGACCGCGTGACGCGGCTCTATTTCGCCTTCGAAGGTGGCGGCGCCATGGCCGACACCAGCGAGGCCGTCTTCCTCGATCTGGAGCGGGCGCTGACTGGAAAGGCCGCTGCCCTCGCCACGTTCGATTTGGAGAAGTTGACGCTTGGCCGCGCCGAGAAGGCTCGTCCGCTGCAGGTCGTCAACTACAGCACTGGCTACTTCGACGTGCTCGGCCTGAAGCCGGCGATCGGCCTGCTCCCAGGCAGGCGGACGGCGACAGGGTCCAACGCGGCTGTCATCAGTCACGGCCTGTGGCAACAGCAGTACGGGGGCCGTACCGACATTGTGGGCCGGCCTCTCGACCTTGGCACCCAGGTGTTCACGATCGTCGGGGTGACGGAGCCAGGGTTCACGGGCATCGATGCGGATCCCACCGACGTCTGGTTGCCAATGGAGGCGCGCGGGCCCTTGCGCTACGGCGATCAGTGGAAGACCAACGACTCGCTCATCGAGCAGCGGATTATCGTCCGTCTGAACCCGAGGATGGCGCGAGCCGAGTTCGAGGCCATCGCGACGGCCGCATACCAGCATCGGAACGGCTCCGACTGGTTGCGAAAACTTCATGTCGTTGCCGGCGATCTGAATCTCGGCCGCGGGCCGAATGGCAATCCCGACATTAACGTCGCGACCTGGATCGGAGGCGTCTCACTGCTGGTGCTGATCATCGGCTGCGGCAATGTTGCCAGCCTCGTCCTGCTGCGTGGGATCACTCGAAGCCAGGAGTTTGCGGTAAAGGCGGCGTTAGGCGCACGCCGCAGCCGTCTGGCGCGCGAGGTGCTCACAGAGGCGTGGCTTCTGGCTCTGGGCGCAGGCGCCCTGGCGGTCGCGTTGGTGAACTGGGCCGACCAGATCGTGCCGCGGTTCTTTTCAAACCAGACCGGAATGATCGGCCGCGGACTCGATCTTCGGCTGGCCGGAGTGACGGCAGCGGTCAGCCTTCTGGCCGCGCTGTTGCTCGCCGCGATTCCCGTACTGCGCCTGTTCGTGATTGACTCGCCTCTGCCCGGCCGACATGGCATGCACAAAGGGCATTCGTATGCTCTCGACGGGCTGCTGGCACTTCAGGTCGCGCTGACAGTGCCGCTACTGGTTGGCGCGGGGCTGTTCGCGGGCAGCTTTCGCTTGGCGCGCGACCATCAACGGCAGTTCGGCCTCGAGGTGAACCGCATTGCCGTTGTCCGAACGAACCTGTTCGAGATCGGCGAGCCAGGCCGGAATCGCCAGGTCCACCGAGAGTTGCAACGATCCCTCTCGAGAGTTCCAGGTGTCGAAGCGGCGGCGCTGGTCTCAGACCTCCCGCTCAAGGGTGGTCGCGGCTACTTCGTCACCGCGCCGGGTGAATCAGTGACGGCGGGGTCGGTCACATCTCCGTGGGGCGCTGCCGTCGACCCGTCGTATCAGCGGATCGTCGGCGTCGAGATTCTGCAGGGGCGGGCCCTGCGAGATGACGACAACCACGCCGGCGCAAGCCCAGTCGCGGTCATCAGCGAAGGCATGGCGCGTGATTACTGGCACGGCAAGCCCGCGCTCGGCCGCTGCTTCACGATCAGTGCAGGCGGCACTGGATGCTTCGAGGTCGTCGGCATCATGCGTGACGTGCCGACGTCGGTCGAAGGAAAACCGGACGATGCGTACCTGGTCGCAATCGATGCTGCTCCCCCGTTCTTGTCTTTCGAGTCTGTCCTCCTGCGAACGACAGGCGACGCAACGTCGTCGCTCGATGTCATCCGTCGCGCCGCCATCGCGACGTCGTCCAACCTTCCCTACGTGGATGTGTGGGCCTTCGAAGATCTGCTCCAGCCGTGGCTGCGTCAGTGGCGGCTCGGCGCGTCGATGTTTGCCGCGTTTGGCCTGCTGGCGATGGTCATCTCCGGGATCGGACTCGCCGGCACGATTGCCTATTCAGTCACGCGGCGCCGCCGCGAACTTGGCGTCCGCAAGGCGCTCGGCGCGCAGTCCGCGGACCTGGTGCGTGTCGTGCTTCGTCGCAGCGTCGCCGTCGTGTTGATGGGGGTCGTCGTCGGCCTGGTAGGCGCGTATGCCGGCGCAAACGCGATGAAGGCGCTGTTGTTTGGCGTGCAGCCGAACGACTGGCGGGTGTTCGTCGGGGCGGGTGTCGCGCTGCTCGCTGTCGCCGGCGCCGCCGCGTTGTTGCCGGCGCGGCGCGCAACGACAGTCAATCCCGTGGAGTTGCTGCGAAGCGAGTAGCCCTACTTCTCCACGAACACGGCGATCGCCTCGGCGACCACGTCGAGGACGTCCTCTTCGGTCAGGTGCTGGACGAGCACGCCCGGCCTGATCGCCAGATCCTCGACCGAGGTCTCGTGGCCCTTCACGCGCTCGACGTGCGCCAGCACCTGCGGCATGGCCGCGCGGGTGTCCAGGCGGATCTCCAGGAAGTCCTCGGGTGAGCGCTCGGAGAACAGGCGCACGGCGCCGGACGGCGTGTTCACGGCGAACGCGTATTTCTCCGCCTTGAGCACGCTCACGACCTGCTGCAGGAGCGGCGTGGCGACGGCCTCGAGAAAGCGCTCGTAGTGCGGCGCGGTCTCGGCATTCCTGGCCCGGCGGGCCGCCTGGTCGCGTTTCGAACGGGTGATCGTGTCGGTGACCCGGCGGCGGACTTCGGATGGTTCCATGTCGACGATCCTACTTCCGGTTGGGGGAAAGTCTCATATGGCCTGGTTCCGGCGCATCTCGGCGATGCGTGCGGCATCGAGGCCGATCTCGGCCAGAACAGCGTCGGTGTGCTGTCCCAGCGTCGGGGGCGCCACGCGAAGTGCGCCAGGCGTGTCCGACAACTTCACTGGCAGGCCGAGCATGGCGACGTGGCCGGCAACCGGGTGGGCAAGGCTCGCCAGCATCTCGCGAGCGGCCAGCTGCGGGTCGGCCAGCACTTCGTCCACCGGCCGCACCGGGCCGCACGGCACGCCGGCAGCGACGAGATCCGCTGTCCACGCGGCGCGCGGCCGCGTGCGGAGAGCTGCCGCGATCGGCGCTTCGAGCACCGTGTAGTGTTTCACTCGCATTTCGTTCGTCGTGAAGCGCTCATCCCTGCCGAGCGCCGTGAGGCCGGCGACCCGGCAGAACCGCTGCCACTGATCGTCGTTGCCGATCGCCAGGACCAGAGGGCCGTCAGCCGCATCGAAGACGTCGTACGGTGCAATCGACGGATGCCGGTTGCCCATCCGTCCGGGCGACTGTCCCGTCGCAAAGACGATCCCTGCCTGATAGGTCAGCAGCGCCGCCACTGAATCGAGCATCGCCACGTCCACCTGCTGACCGCGGCCGGTCTGGCCGCGTGCGATGAGGGCCAACAGGATCCCCTGCGCCGCGAACATCCCGGCGACGATGTCCACGACGGCGACGCCGAGGCGGTAGGGAGGCCCGCCGGCGCTGCCGGTCAGGCTCATGAGACCGCCCTCACCCTGCAGCACCGCGTCGTACCCCGGCTCCGCTGCGCGAGGGCCCGTCTGCCCGTAGCCCGAGATCGACGCGTAGATCAATCGCGGGTGCGCCGCCGCCAGCGACGCGTAGTCGAGCCCGAGACGCGCCAGTGTGCCCGGCCGGAAATTTTCGACAAGGACATCCGCGCGCGCGACGAGCGCGTCGAGCGCGGCGCGTCCGTCGGGGTGCTTGAAGTCGAGGGTGACGCTCTCCTTGTTGCGGTTGATGCTGAGAAAGTAGCTGCTTTCGCCAGCCACAAACGGCGGCCCCCAGCGCCTGGTGTCGTCACCGCGCCCGGGCTGCTCGACCTTGATGACCCGCGCGCCCATGTCGCCGAGCAGCATCGTGCAGTAGGGGCCCGACAGCACCCGCGTCAGGTCGAGCACAGTCACACCCGCAAGTGGCCCCGTGGTTGTCACGGCATGATTCTACGAGTGATGCCGCCCCCCGACACTAGACCGCACTGCCGCACCCAGCACCCCGGCACTCCAGCACCGCACGCCCGCACTGCAGCACTCCTGCACCCCAGCACCTGGGCCCCCCTCGCCCTCCACCCCCTCCTTGGCCTGAAATATACTGACCAGCCCCGGCATTTTGAGGCGAGTCCCATGGCTGCGAGATTCCTGACAGCGACGGCCCTGCTCCTCCTGGCAGCGCCTGTGGCGGCCCAGCCGCCCGGTCCGCCCGGCCCGCCGGCCGTCGTCACCAACGGCCACGGCATCGTCGAGCGTGCGCCGGATCGCGCCGTTGTCGTCATCGCCACCGAGACCCGCGCGGTGAAACCCGCCGACGCGCAGCAGCAGAACGCCGCCGCCATGACCAAGGTGCAGGAGGCGGTGAAGCGCGCCGGCATTCCGGCTGACGCCGTGCACACTGTCGGGCTCTCGCTGCAGGAAGAGGTCGAGTGGTCGAATGGCAAGCGCACCTCTCGCGGCTATCTCGTCGCCAACTCGATTGAGGTGAAGGTGGACGACCTGACCGCGCTCGGCGGCCTGCTGGACGCGGCGGTGGCTGCCGGAGCGACCGATGTGGGCAACGTGCGGTTCGACCTGCGCGACCGCCCCGCCGCGGAGCGTGAGGCTCTGCGCCTGGCTGTCGCCGACGCGCGCGCCCGCGCCGATGCGGCGGCGGCTGGCGCCGGCATGCGGGTCGCCGGGATCCTTCGGATCGAGGATGGCGGCGTGGAGCACGTCAGGCCGATGCCGGTGATGGCGATGAGAGCGAACGCCGGGCCCGTCGCGGCGCCCACGCCGGTCGCGGCTGGCCAGATCGCCATCGAAGCCTCGGTAACGGTGACCGCCGCGCTCGAGGGCAAATGAAGCACGGCGTCCTGACACCCCACGCGATCCGCAGGGCCGAACGGCACCTGGCGGACGCCGATCCGGTGATGGCCAACATCATCAAACAGGTCGGACGCTGTCACCTCGGGCGTTCGCAACGCGAAGACCCGTTCACGGCGCTCATCGAGGCGATCGTCTGGCAGCAGCTGTCCGGAAAGGCCGCGGCGACCATCTACGGCCGCCTCCTGAAACTCTTCCCCGGAGGACGCCCCACGCCGGCGGCCATTCTGAAGATATCGGAAGACTCCATGCGTGCGGCCGGGCTCAGCCGCGGCAAGGTCTCCTACCTGCGCGACCTCGCGGCGAAGGTCGCTGACGGCACCGTCGCGCTCGAAGACCTCGATCACCTCTCAGACGACGAGATTGTCGCCTCGATGACGCGGGTGAAAGGCATCGGCCGCTGGTCGGCCGAGATGTTCCTGCTGTTCCGTCTGCGGCGGGCCGACGTGCTTCCCGTCGGCGATCTGGTCATCGTCAAGGCGATCCAGCGGAACTACAGGCTGCGCAAGACGCCGACCGCCGACCGGATGTATCGCCTGGCCGAGCGATGGCGACCCTACCGGTCGGTCGCGACGTGGTACCTCTGGGCCAGCAGCGACCTGGTGCCGGGGACCGGCGAGAGCTGAGCGTGACGCGTCGCGAACCTGGCGGCCAGCGTTGTCGTCATACTTCTATTGCCATCTCTTCAAGGACGAATTGACCCATGCGAATCCTACGGTTTCTCGGCGTGGCGGCGCTGGCCCTCGTGTGTGCCGGAACGCAGCTGCGGGCGGCTGGCGCGCAGGCGGCTGTCGCGTCTGACACTCCGGTCCTGAAATACGACGTCTATGCCCTGGCCAACGGCCTCCGGGTGATCGTGGTGGAGGACCATCGGCTGCCGCTGGTGGCCGTCAACATCTGGTACCACGTCGGCCCCGCCAACGAGGAGCCAGGCCGCACCGGCTTCGCCCACCTCTTCGAGCACATGATGTTCCAGGGCTCGAAAGACGTGAAGCCCAACGCGCACATCGGCATGCTCGAGGCCGCCGGCGCCAGCGACCTGAACGGCACGACAGACTTCGATCGCACCAACTACTTCGAGACCGTCCCGTCGAATCAGCTCGAGCTGGCGTTGTGGCTCGAGTCCGATCGCATGGGCTACCTGCCGGACACGCTGACAGCGTCGAATCTCGCGAACCAGCAGGATGTCGTCCGCAACGAGCGGCGGCAGAGCGTCGAGAACCAGCCGTACGGGATCGTCGAAGAGGAGGGGTTCCACGCGTTCTTCCCGAAAGGGCATCCCTACTACGCCGAGGTGATCGGATCGCACGAAGACATCCAGGCGGCAAAGCTCGATGACGTGCGCGGGTTCTTCGAGCGCTACTACGCGCCGAACAACGCCAGCCTGGCGATCGTCGGCGACATCGATCCGGCCAAAGCGAAGGCGCTCGTCGAGAAGTATTTCGGCACCCTGAAGCGCGGCCCCGCGGTTCCGAAGCCGACAGTCGAAACACCGCCCATCACCAGCGAACGGCGCCTGACAGTCACCGACACCGTGGAGCTGCCCAAGGTCTACATGACGTGGCTCACGCCCAAGATTTTCCAGGCGGGCGACGCCGACGCGACAGTCGCGGCCAGCGTGCTCGGCGGCGGGAAATCGAGCCGGCTGTACAAGGCGCTCGTCTACGACCAGCAGATCGCGCAGACAGTCAGTGCCAGGCAGAACTCGCTGGTGCTCGGCTCGATGTTCACGATCGAAGTCGTCGCGCGGCCTGGCAAGACCGCCGATCAACTGTCTGCCGCCATCGACGCGGAGCTCGAGAAATTCCGCGCGTCAGGACCGGACCAGAAAGAGATCGAGCGCGCCCAGAACGGCATCGAGACCGACATCATCAACGGGCTGCAGCGGCTCGGGGGCTTTGGCGGCGTCGCCGATCGCCTGAATACGTACGAGCACTACCTCGGCGATCCCGGCTACCTCGCGAAGGACCTCGCGCGATACCGCGGCACGTCGGCGGCATCGGTCAAGGCGTTTGCCGCGAAGTACCTGCAGACGGCCAACCGCGTCGTGGTCTTCGGCGTCCCCGGCGAAAAGAAGCTGGCCCCCGAAGTGCCCAAGCCGGCCGCGCCGCCCGCCTCTGGACCGGTCGCTGGTATCAACGCCCCGGAGCCGTGGAGGGCGCAGCCGCCGGCCGCGGGCCCGGCACCCACCATCTCGCTGCCGTCGGCGACGGCGTTCACCCTGCCGAACGGACTCACAGTGCTCTTCGCGCGCCGCGCCGGCATCCCGGTGACAGCCGCGTCCCTGGTCATCCGGACGGGCAGCGACGCGAACCCGGTCGCGGTGCCGGGCCTTGCGAACTTCACCGCCGCGATGCTCGACGAGGGCACGACGACGCGCAGCTCGCTGCAGATTGCCGACGACGTCGCGCAGCTCGGCGGATCGCTGTCTACAGCCTCGTCGATGGACTCGACGACGGTGACGGCGACTGCCCTCACGAAGAACTTCCCGGGCACACTCGATCTGCTGGCGGATGTCGCGCTGCATCCGACGTTCCCTCAGGCGGAAGTCGATCGCCAGCGCGCCAGCCGCCTCGGCACGCTCGTGCAGCAGCGTGAGAACCCTCAGCAGGTGGCGCAGAAGACGCTGGTGTCGGTGCTGTTCGGGAACGAGCACCCGTACGGGTTCACTGAAATCGGCACCGAGGCATCGGTGAAGGCGATTGCCGGCAGTCAGATGCAGGCCTTCTGGAAGCAGAACTTCGTGCCGAACAACGCGGCGTTGATCCTGGTCGGCGATATCTCCGAGGCCGACGCCAGGGCGCTGGTCACCAAGGCATTCGGCGCCTGGGAAAGGGGCACCGCGGCGACCCCGGCGCTCGGCACGCCGGCCACAGCACCGGCGAAGCTGGTCATCGTCGACAAGCCGGGCTCTCCGCAGACCCAGCTGTGGGTCGGGGCCATTGGCGCCGCACGGCGCACGCCGGACTACGCCGCGGTGCAGGTCCTGAACAACGGCCTCGGCGGGACGTTCTCGAGCAGGTTGAACCTGAATCTTCGAGAGGACAAGGGCTACACGTACGGCGCCGGATCCGGCTTCCTGATGCGGAAGGCCGCTGGTCCGTTCTTTGCCCTCGCTGGGGTGAGAACCGACGTGACGGGCCCTGCGCTGGGAGAGATGCTGAAGGAGATCGCCGGCATGGCGACCAAGCCGCTGTCCGCCGACGAGCTGAGCCTCGCCAAGGACAGCCTGGTGCGGTCGCTGCCCGGGGATTTCGAGACCAATCAGAGCACCGTCGGCAGCTTCGCCACGCTCTACGTCTACGACCTGGGCCAGGACTACTGGACCAGGTATCCCGCGCTGATCAACGGCGTGGATGCGGCGCAAGTCACGGCGGCGGCGACCAAGTACCTGGCTGCCGACCGGCTTCACGTAGTCGCGGTTGGCGACAAGGCGAAGATTATTCCGCAGATTGAAAAGCTCGATGCCGGCCTCGGCACGCCGGAGTACCGCCTGGCCGATGGCCAGGCCGGGCATTGAGCATGAGGAGTCAGCGTATGCGTGTGTGGTTCGGAACCCTGGCAATCGGGCTCGTGCTGGCCGCGACCGCCGCGCGGGCGCAGACGCCGACGGCCGATGAAGTGGCGGCGAAGAACCTGGTGGCACGCGGCGGCGAAGCGAAGATTCGCGCCGTGTCCACCATGAAGATGACCGGCAGCATCCAGGTGCAGGGGATGGATCTGGTGATCACGGTGATGACCAAGCGCCCCAATCGCATGATGCAGGAGATGACCGTCCAGGGTCAGCGCATCGTCTCGGCGTTCGACGGCGAGAAGGTCTGGGCCGTCAACCCGATGCTCGGCGGCGGCAGCGGACCTCGCGAGCTGACCGGCACGCAAGCCGACATGGTGAAGGACCAGTCCACCTTCGACGGGCCGCTCGTCGGCTACAAGGATCGCGGCGAGACGCTCGAGCTCGTCGGCCCCGCCGACATCGGCGGCGTCAAGACATGGAAGCTGAAGTTGACCCGCAAGAACGGCCGATCGATGTTCATCTACGTCGACGCCGACACCAACCTCGAGAAGCAGTGGTCCACCACCGTCGATCAGAACGGCATGTCGCTCGACGTGGACACCGCGATGAGCAACTACCAGCCGACGCCTGAAGGGATCATGGTGGCGCGCACCCTCAGGACACTGGTTGGCGGCCAGCAGCAAGGGCTGTTGACAGTCACGTCCGTCGAGTTCAACACGCCCATCGAGGACGACATCTTCAAGATGCCGGCGCAGTAGTCAGTCGCCGATCAGGCCGATCGCCTTCATCAGCTCGAGCGCGTTGCTGGTCTGGACGACGCCCGGCCGCATGCGGTAGTCGAAATGGATCTCGCCGCCCTCGAAGGTGTCGCCGAAGTGGACGTTCCTGGCCCCCACGCCAAGCGTCGAGACGAGATCCGACAGCGCCAGATCGTGCGTCGTCAGCAGACCGATGGCGCCGCGGTCCACCAGGCCACGCACGACTGACGCGGCGCCCACGCGCCGGTCGTGCGAGTTGGTCCCCGCCAGCAGTTCGTCCAGCAGAAACAGGACGCGGCGGTTTCCGCCAGTCAGGTCGACAATGGCCCGCAGCCGCGTGATCTCGGCGTAGAAGCGCGATCGCCCCTCCACGAGCGAGTCCTGCACGCGCAGCGTCGCGCCGATCGCGAGCGGCGACAGCGTGAGCCGCGCCGCGCGGACTGGCGCGCCGGCCTGCGCCATCACTGCCGCGACGCCGACGGTTCGCAGCAGCGTGCTCTTGCCCGACATGTTCGATCCGGAGACGACGAAGACGCGCGCCGCGTCGTCGAGGCGCACGTCGTTGGGTACGGCCCTGGCTGCCGCGATGAGCGGGTGGGCCAGCGCAGTGCCGTCGAACACCGCGCCGGCGTCGAGCACCTCGGGGAAGGGATCGCCGGGATGTTCGTAGGCGTACGACGCGAGCGACGACAGCGCTTCGAAGTCGCCGACGGCGCCGATCCAGTCACCGAGCTCGGCGCCGTGCCGCTGACGCCACGCGTCGATGGCCCAGGCGCATTGCGTCCCCCAGAGGAGGAGCGCGGCGATGGGCGCGAAGAACTGGTTGCCCCGGGACTCGAGCAGGTTGACGAGGCGCCGCAGCTCGTGGACGCGGTGTGACGCCGGCTGGCCGCCGGGCGTCAGCCTGGCCGCGATGGCCGCAAGCGCCGGCGCGGCGCCCCCGGCGCGTTCCACCACCGCGAGCACGTCGGCCAGGAGGTGAAGATGGTGGGCGGGCGCGTTCGCCGAGGCGATGACGTACGAGACCCGAGCGCGCCACCACAACGTGAACGCGATCGATGCGGTTGCAGACAGCGCGAACCACGCCGAAGAGAACGACGAAAGAAATGCCGCGGCGAGGGTCGCCAGGTTGGCGAGTCCCAGGGCGAAGGCGACTATCCTCGGCGCGGTGGCGGTGAGGACCGCAGGCGCCTGGCCCCACGTCGCAAGCAGCGACGTGTCGAGCCAGCCCGGCACGTCATCGCCCGCCAGTGCGAGCCGCTCTCGCAGGTCGAGTCCGGGCCGCAACTCGGTCACCGCTGCCTGACGCGCGCGGATCACCGGGGGATCCGCGGCCGCGAGCAGCCAGTCCGCCAGCGTCCGTTCGCCGGCGTGCAGCCGCGCGGTGGACAGCAGCTCGAACAGAGACCCTCGTCCGAACAGATCCAGATCAGCGGTGTACGGGTGATCCGCCGGCTGGAAGCGATCGCCGCTTGCGGCAGTGCCTGGCCACTGGTCGCGGACGCGGGACAGGCCCCGTTCGTAGAACGCCACGGCGCGGCGCGCCCGGGCACGGGCCTGGAGGACGCGGTCGTGCGCCACGGCCAGAGCTACGAAGATCACGACGGGGACGAGGAGCCAGTAGGCGGGCGCCGCGTGGCGTCCGAATACCAGCCAGGCCAGCCCGACAGTGACGAGGACTGTGACGAGCCGCAGGTTCGCGAGCTGGTCGTGCCGCCGAGTGAGGGCCGATACCACGGCCCGCCGCTCGTCGAGTCGACCCTGGTAGACCGCTTCAGGCATCCAACACGTGTAAGTATTCTCGCCGACTCAACGCCGGCGGCGTCGGATCGGCAATTGAAACCGGTTGCCGAGGGCGGGGCTAGTCCCGGGACGAATACCAGCGGCCGGCCCGGTCCGTTTGAGGGGCGGCGACTGGATCTGATAGGATCAGGGACCCTTTAGGTCGGATATGAGAGATGACACCTCCTGTCGCCGGGGCCGCGGACTTGACCCGGCCGCGGTCCATTCTCGACCTCGTTGGCAATACGCCGCTGCTTCGTCTGCGCCGCTTCGAGCGCGCTGACGGTCGCGTCCAGCTGTACGCCAAAGCCGAGTGGAAAAACCCCGGCGGCTCGGTCAAGGACCGCGCAGCCGTCGCCATGGTGCTTGACGGCGAGCGCAGGGGACTCCTGACCGCCGGACGGACCATCCTGGACGCCACCTCAGGCAACACCGGCATTGCATACGCCATGATCGGAGCCGCGCTGGGCTACCCGGTGAAGCTGTGCATGCCAGAGAACGTGACGCCCGAACGCAAGCGCATGGTGCGGGCCTACGGCGCCGAGCTCGTGCTGACCGATCCGCTAGAGGGATCTGACGGCGCGATCCGCACCGTCCGCGAGATCTACCACGCCGACCCCGACCGCTATTACTACCCCGATCAGTACAGCAACCCGGCCAACTGGCGCGCGCATTACGAGACCACCGGGCCCGAGATTCTCGCGCAGACCGACGGCACGATCACGCACTTTGTCGCCGGCCTGGGCACGAGCGGCACGTTCATGGGCGCGGGGAGATTTTTCCGCGAAGCCCGGCCCGAGGTGAAGCTCATCTCCGTGCAGCCAGACACCGCGCTCCATGGCCTCGAGGGGTTGAAGCACATGGAGACCGCGATCGTCCCGTCGATCTACGATCCGGCGCTCGCCGACGTCGACATGCGTGTCGGCACCGAGGACTCGTTCTCGCTGACGCGGCGGCTGGCCACCGAGGAAGGGCTGCTCGTCGGCATCTCGTGCGGGGCGGCGTTGTCGGCCGCGCTTCGCATCAGCGACTCGATCGAGGAAGGCGTCGTCGTGATGATCTTCCCTGACGGCGGCGAGAAGTACCTGTCGGAACGGTTCTGGGAAGAGCCCCCGGAGGGGTCGTTTGTGAGCGGGGTCAACTGACGTGTCCGAGCCGCTGCATCTTGGCGAGGGCGTCGTCGAGTCCATTGCCGCCCACGGCCGCGAGACGTATCCGCATGAATGCTGCGGCGCACTGGTCGGGCGCGATGGCCGGGTGCGCTCCGCGGCGCCGCTGCCGAACACCACCGAGGAAGGCCCTCGCCGGCGATTTCTGGTCCGGCCGGGCGATTACCGTCAGGCGGAGAAGGCGGCGACAGACGCCGGCCTCGACCTCCTGGGGTTCTATCATTCGCATCCCGATCATCCGGCCAGGCCATCGCAATACGATCTCGACCACGCGTGGCCGTCGTTCTCGTATGTCATCGTCTCGGTGATGAACGGGGAAGCGGTGGACCTGCGCTCCTGGACGCTCCTCGATGATCGCTCCGCCTTCGACGAGCAGGCTGTCGAGGGCAATTCAATAGTCAATCGTCAAGACCCCATCAACTCACAATCCTGATCATGTCCACGAAAATAAACATTCCCACGCCGCTGCGGCCGTTCACCGGCAAGCGCGACATCGTCGAAGTCACCGGCGCCACTGTTGGCGAGCTGCTCGCACAGCTCACCGCGCAGCACGAAGGCCTCAAGAAGCACCTCTACAACGACGAGGGCAAGCTCCGGAGCTTCGTCAACATCTACCTGAACGACGAAGACATCCGGTATCTCGATCGCGAGCAGACGGCAGTCAAGCCCGGCGACACGCTGAGCATCATCCCGTCGGTCGCGGGCGGCGCCGGCGCGGTGGCTCCGCCGGCACAGCCGACATTGAACGCCGAAGAGACGATGCGGTACAGCCGGCACCTGATCCTGCCCGAAGTGGGAATGGAGGGGCAGAAGAAGCTGAAGGCTGCGCGCGTCCTGTGCATCGGCGCGGGCGGCCTGGGATCGCCGGTGGCGATGTACCTCGCCGCAGCCGGTGTCGGCACGCTCGGCATCGTCGACTTCGACGTCGTGGACTACAGCAACCTGCAGCGCCAGATCCTGCACGGCACGCCGGACGTCGGACGGCCGAAGCTGCAGTCGGCCAAGGACCGGATCCAGTCGCTCAACCCGCACGTGAAGGTCGAGACCTACGACACGGCGGTGACCTCCGCCAACGCGCTCGACTTGTTCAAGGGCTACGACGTCATCGTCGACGGCACCGACAACTTCCCGACGCGGTATCTCGTCAACGACGCGTGCGTGCTGCTCGGCATTCCGAACGCTTACGGCAGCATCTTCCGCTTCGAGGGCCAGGCGTCGGTGTTTGCCACGAAGGAAGGCCCGTGCTACCGGTGCCTCTATCCCGAGCCGCCACCGCCGGGCCTGGTCCCGAGCTGCGCGGAAGGCGGCGTACTCGGCGTGTTGCCGGGGATCGTCGGCTGCATCCAGGCGAACGAGACGCTGAAGCTGATCCTCGGGATCGGCGAACCGCTGATCGGCCGCTTCCTGGTGTTCGACGCGCTGCGGATGAAGTTCCGCGAGCTGAAGCTTCGCAAGGATCCGGACTGCCCGGTGTGCGGCACGCACCCGACTGTCACGGCGCTGATCGATTACGAGCAGTTCTGCGGCGTCGGCCCGGCCAACGCCGACGCGACGGAGGCGTCCCCGATGTCTGGTTCATCTGCCAACCAGGAGATCACGGTCCTCGAGCTGAAGGCGCGCCTGGACAAAGGCGAGGACCTGTTCATCCTCGACGTCCGCGAGCCGCACGAGTACCGAGATCAACCGCATTCCCGGCTCGGTGCTGATTCCGCTCGGCGAGCTGCCGGAGCGCTTCACCGAGCTCGACGCGAACCGCGAGATCATCTCGCAGTGCAAGTCGGGCATGCGCAGCGCGCGGGCCGCGACGTTCCTCCGTGAACACGGCTTCAAGAACGTCCGCAACCTGAAGGGCGGCGTCCTGGCCTGGGTCGACCAGGTCGATCCGTCGCAGCCGAAGTACTGAGATCGAGATGGCGCATCCAAGATGCGCCATCTCGGGCTCCGGACTCCGGACTGCGGGCTGCGGTCCTGGAGCCTGAAGCCCGGAGCCTGGAGCCCGTTCGTGAAATTCCCCATCTACCTCGATTACCACGCCAGCACGCCGGTCGACCCCAGGGCGCTCGAGGCGATGCTGCCGTATTTCACGGAGCACTTCGGCAACCCCGCGAGCCGGACGCACGCGTTCGGCTGGAAGGCTGATGACGCCGTCGAAACGGCTCGGCGTCAGGTCGCGGCACTCATCGGCGGTTCGGCGAAAGACGTCGTCTTCACGAGCGGCGCGACCGAGTCCAACAACCTCGCCATCAAGGGCGTCGCCCGCGCCAGGCGGGCACGGGGCAATCACGTCATCACGCTGGCGACCGAGCACAAGGCAGTGCTCGACAGCTGCGCGCGGCTCGAGCGCGAGGGCTTCGAGGTCACCTACCTCGGCGTCGGCAGCGACGGGCTGATCGATCTCGACAGCCTGCGCGACGCGATTACGGCAAAGACGACGCTGGTGTCGGTGATGGCTGCCAACAACGAGATTGGCGTGCTGCAGCCGCTCGAGCGCATCGCCGCGCTCGTCCACGAACACGGCGCGCTGCTGCACACCGACGCCGTGCAGGCAGCGGGGAAGGTGCTGCTCAACGTCGCCGACCTGCCGGTGGATCTCCTGTCGCTGACCGCCCACAAGATGTACGGGCCGAAGGGTGTCGGCGCGCTGTACGTCCGGCGCACCGACCCGCGGATCGACCTGGAGCCGCTCGCCGACGGCGGCGGACACGAACGTGGCATGCGGTCCGGCACGCTGAACGTCGCCGGCATCGTCGGTTTCGGCAAAGCCGCCGAGATCGCGCGTGCGGAGATGTCGACGGAGCCTGCGCGCCTGGCAGCGCTGCGGGACCGGCTGCTCGATGGCCTGCGGGCCCGCATCCCGGATCTGCACGTCAACGGTTCGCTGACGGCGCGCCTGCCGCACAACCTCAATGTGAGCTTTCCCGGCGTGCCGGGAGAGTCGCTCCTGGTCGGCATCGACGATCTCTGCGTCTCCGCCGGTTCTGCCTGCTCGTCCGGCAGCGAGGAGCCGCCTTACGTCCTGCGCGCGCTCGGCATGGACCCGGATCTCGCCCGCGCCTCGATCCGGTTCGGCCTTGGCCGTTACACCACTGCCGAAGAAATCGACTACGCCATCGACAAGGTGGCAGCCGTCGTGAGCCAATTGCGCCACAGCACGGCGTTCTAGCCGGCCCGGTGGCGCCGCGATGTTGCGGCGTTGTTGCGGATGGTTGAACTTGCGTTTGAGCGCCGTCAGGCGTCAAATAGCCTCATCATGCGTGCGACGGTCCGCTTCCTCATCGTCGCCCTGGCACTCTCCTCTCCAGCCGGGGCCGGCACTCTTCGTCAGGACCCGAAGCCCGAATCCCCCGTGTCGATCGAGCGGATCAAGCGCGGGCTGGAGCAGCCGGCGCCGAAGACGACCCTCGACGCCTACCGGCTCTCGTACTACGTGTCGGTCATCGCGACGGCGCCCCCGGTCAACATCTTCAAGGACTTCGATGCGACGGGCCCCGGCCCCGTCGCCGGCAGCATCGTCTCGCACCAGGACATGATCTCGTTCATCACTCCCAAGGAATTCAGTTCGCCACCTGCCGACCTGCTCGGGACCGCAATCTGGGTGTCGACGAAACTGGCGAAGAAGATCAAAGAGAACCACGACCAGTAGCCGTGGTCGCTGGCCTCTGTAGTACGATGCCGGATCGATGAAGATCTCCATCGCTCACAGCCCTGATTCCGACGACGCGTTCATGTTCTACGGGCTTGCCACCGGCAAGGTCCCGACCGGCGATCTCGAGCTTGTCCATGTCCTGTCGGACATCGAGACACTCAACCGCGCCGCGTTCGAAGGCAAGTACGAGATCTCGGCGGTCTCGTTTCACGCCTACGCGCACCTCACCGACAAGTACATCCTGCTCCCGCACGGCGCCAGCATGGGCGACAACTACGGCCCGATGGTCGTGGTCCGGCGCGACGGGCCGACGTCACTTGACGGCGTCACTGTCGCCATCCCCGGCACGCTGACGACGGCGTTTCTAGCGCTGCGTCTCTACAAGCCGGACGTGAAGTACGTCGTGATGCCGTTCGACGAGATCCTGGAAGCGGTGCGCGACGGCAAGGTCGAAGCCGGCCTGCTGATTCACGAGGGCCAGCTGACGTACGAGCAGGAAGGCCTGCGCAAGATCGTGGACTTCGGCGAGTGGTGGGCGGAACGCACCGGCGGCCTGCCGCTGCCGCTTGGCGGCAACGTCATCAGGCGCGACCTCGGGCCCGAGCTGATCGCCCGGCTGTCGCACCTGCTGCACGACAGCATCGCCTACTCGCTCGAGCACCGCGAGGATGCCGTCACCCACGCGATGCAATACGGCCGAGGGCTGGATCGGTCCAGCACAGACACCTTCGTCGGGATGTACGTGAACGACCTCACCCTCGACTACGGCGACCGCGGTCGAGAAGCGGTGCACCGGCTGCTTGGCGAGGCGGCGTCGAAGGGACTGATTCCGCCGGTGGACGTCGTGTTTGCGCCCGGAGGCGCACCGCTCAGGTCGTAACGGCCCGCCGGACCAGCGCGTGCAGTTGCTGCACGCCGTCGGTCAGCGCCGCCGGTCCCGGCTGCAGGATCAGCGCGGACTTGATTTCGTAGATGTGATTTCTCGCGATCGCGGCTGTCCGGTCCCATCCGGCCCGCGAGGCGATCGCTTCCGGCCGCACGCGCTTCCCGCACCACGACGCGACAATCAGCTCAGGATCGCGCCGTACGACGTCCTCAGGACTGACGATGCGGTCCTTGGCGAGCCCCTTCTCGAGGAGCTCCGGGAATATCGGCGAGCCACCCGCCATCGTCACGAGCTCTTCGACCCACTGGATGCCGGAGATCATCGGGTCCGGCCATTCCTCGAAATACGTGCGCGGCCGCCGTGGCAGCGCGTCGGCCTGGCGGCGGATGTCGTCCAGGCCCGTTTCGAGCGACTCGACCAACGCCACGGCGCGATCGGATCGACCGACGAGGCCGCCCACGACGAGGATCATCTGGAGGATTTCCGCGACCGAGCGCTGGTTGAATGTGAAGACGGCGTGCCCGCGCCTGACCAGCTCGCGCGTCAGGTCGGCCTGCAGATCGGAGAACGCCAGAATCAGGTCCGGCTCGAGGGCCTCGATCGCGTCGAACCTGGCGTTCAGGAAACTCGAGATGCGGGGCTTCTGCCTGGCCTCGGGCGGCCGCACGGTGTAGCCCGAGACGCCGACGACACGGTCGCCCTCGCCGAGCAGGTAGAGGGTCTCGGTGGTTTCCTCGGTGAGGCAGACGATCCGCGATGGGTACGACATCGCCGGCGCCGGTCAGTGACCGACGTACGCGTCCGGATGAAGTGCCCGGGCGAGGCGTTCGGTGCCGGCCGCGACGCGTGGGCCGGCGGTGATCAGGTCGCTGCCCACGAGCGCGATGACGCGATGCGTGCGCACGGCGGGCACTGAGGCGAGAGTATTCCAGGCATCGAGATTCGGCGGCGCCTCGTCGCTGGCGCGGAGCTCGAGAATCACGTCCGGCGCGCGCGTCAGAATCAACTCGGTGGTGGCCTGCACGGACTCGCGGGCGATGTCCGCGAACACGTCCTCGCCGCCGGCGATGTCCAGCATGTCGTGCATGAACCCGACGCCGCCGCTGGCGTAGGCGTTGCGGAGCGACCCTGGCGCGCGTCCGAACACCACCAGCGTGCGCGGGCGCGGGCGGCCGGCGACGCGCTTTCTGGTCTCGTCGAGTGACGCCCGGATGGCCGCGACTACGCGGGCCGCGCCATCGACGTCTCCAGTCCGCGCACCGAGTGACGTGAGGACGGACAGGATGTCGGCCAGCGAGCCGTGACGATACGAGAAGCGACCGATGCCCGCGCGCTCGAGCTGTCGGCTCAGGTCGTCCTGGCTGCCGTAGACGACCACGAGGTCGGGTCGCAACGCGAGGATGCGCTCGACATCCGGATCGAGGAGTGCGCCGACGCGAGGCAGCGACGCCACAGCGGCCGGTTCGCTGTCGAAGCTACTGACGGCGATCACGCGTGGCCCGGCGCCGATGGCAAACAGCATCTCCGTCGCAGCGGGCACCAGCGAGATAATCCGCGCCGGCCGCGTCTGGGCCACGAGTGACGCGGCCAGCAGGACGATCGCCGCCGCCAGGCCCCGGCCGGCGAACCGGCGGAGATGGCGGACGACAGCGCGAGGCATAGTCACGGCTGACGGACCAGCAGCCAGAGGAAGAACGGGCCCCCGATCAACGCCGTGACGATGCCGACAGGCAGTTCGAGCGGCGCGAGCACCGTCCGCGAGATGAGGTCGCACAACACCAGGAACGCGGCGCCGAAGCCAAGCGACGCCGGCACCACGAGCCGGTGATCGGGTCCCACGATCAGCCGCACCAGATGCGGCACGACGATGCCGACGAAGCCGACGGGACCGCCGATCGAGACCGCGGCCCCGGTGGCGAGCGACGCGCTGAAAAACGCAATCCGTTCAGTCCTGAGGACGTTGACGCCGCGTGCGGCCGCCATGTCCTCGCCAAGCGACAGCACGTTCAACGCCGGCGCCAGGCCGATGAACGCCACGAATGCCACGAGGAGCATCGGGAGCGCGACGACGAGCGGGCGATAGCTCGCCACGTCCAGATCGCCGAGGAGCCACCGCAGCGTCTGCAGGGTCTGCGTCATGTCGGCGAAGTACTGCACGAGCAGGATCAGCGCAGAGAGGCAGGAGTTCACTGTCACGCCTGCCAGCAGCAGGACAGCGGTGGAGAAGCCACGGCTGCGGGCCGTGGCCATCAGGTAGACCACCGCGACGGCCGCGAGGGCGCCGAGAAAGCTTGCCGCGGGAACGGCGGCCCACGCCAGCGTCGAGACGACGCCTCCCGCGGTCAGGGCCAGCATCGCGCCGAGCGACGCGCCCGCCGAGATGCCGAGGGTAAATGGCGTCGCCAGCGGGTTGCGCAGCAGCGCCTGGAACATGACGCCGGAGGTTGCCAGCGCGGCGCCGACCAGGGCGGCCGCGATCACTCGCGGCAGTCGCGCGACGAAGAAGATCTGCGCGTCGACGTTGTTGGCCCATGGCTGCGACCAGTCGAACGCGCGCAGCAGGCTGATGTGGGTGCTGCCGGCCAGCGGCGCCGTGACCACCGCCGCCAGCGCCAGCACCAGCGAGCCGAGCGCGACCACCGCCATCCGGCCCTTGATGCCCGTGGTCATCGGCCGGACCGGGGCGAGATCGGAGACGAGCGACTCGCCCAGCAGCCTCACGGGCGTCGCCTCGACAGCGGCACGACAGTCAGATGGCCGGCGCCTTCGTGGAAGCGCACATCCGCGCGCACGTCGTACAACCGTTCCAGGTTGATGGCGTTGAGCACCTGCGCCGTTGGCCCCGACGCGATGGCGGCGCCGCCGCGCAGCATCACCAGCGAGTCGCAGAGAGAAGCCGCCAGGTTCAGGTCGTGCGTCGCCAGCACGACCGTCAGCGGGCGCAGCCGCTTCAGCTCGCCGAGCAGCGAGACGACGTCGAGCTGATGGCCGGGATCGAGTGACGCCGTGGGCTCGTCGAGGAGCAGGATCTCCGCCTGCTGCGCCAGCGCGGACGCGATGATCACGCGCTGCTTTTCGCCGCCGCTCAGCGTCGAGAAGCGGCGGTTCTCGAACGCCTCGACGCCAGTCGCCGCGAGGGCGTCGCGCGCGACGGCGATGTCGGCCGGGCCTTCCACAGCGAAGGGCCCGAGGTGCGGATAGCGCCCCATGAGCGCCATTTCCATGACCGAGTAGTCGAACGTGGGGTGCACTTCCTGCGGCACGATCGCGACGCGGCGCGCCAGCTCCCGCCGCGTCCAGTGCGACAGCGGGCGCCCGGCGAGCATGACGTCGCCGCCGGATGGTATGAGCAGTCCAGCCAGCAGCTTGAGCAGCGTGGTCTTGCCCGAGCCGTTCGGGCCGAGCAGACCGACGAACGCGCCTTCGGGCACGTCCACCGACACTCCGGCGACGACCCGCCGCCCGCGAACTGCGGCGGGTCCGCCGTACGCGAACGAGAGGTTACGGCCTGACAGCAACCCTCACCCCGATCATCCCCGACCGGCCCAGCGCGGGATATCCAAACGCTTCTTCGTACGACTGATCCAGGAGGTTCAAGCCGCGCGCGAAAATCTCGAACGACTTATGGGCACGCCAGCTGCCGCCAGCGTCCATGACGAAATACCCGGGCGCCGTGAACAGGCCGCCGAAGGTGCCGAAGTTGGGCTCCACGTCGAGCACCGTGCCGCGGGCGCGCGCTTCGGCAAACGCACTGAAGTGGCCCGCCGACCAGAGCAGGTCGAGCGAACCCTGGTGTCGCGGCCGCCGCAGCAGCGGATCGCCGACAGAGAAAGGCGACGGCGCCGCGCTCGATCCGTCCACGGCGAGGACTTCCGTCGGCAGGAACGTGTACGCCCCGTGCGCGCTCACTCCGTGCGCGCCACGCCAGGCCAGATTCAACTCGACGCCTTTCGCCTGCGCGTTGGCGATGTTGTCAGTCCGGTAGCGGCTCGCGCCCGTGAAGTCGCCGCCGATGGCGACGATCAGATCCTCGTAGCGGTTGTAGAAGAAGGTCGCGTCGATGTTCAGGTGGCTGGTCAGCAGCGCCGTGACGCCGGCGTCCACGCTGCGGCTGCGCTCCGGCTTGAGCGACGGGTTGTCGGTGAACCCGATCTCGAACGCGTCGGGCGGGCGGATGCCGGTGCCGGCACTTCCGTGCGCCTTCACCCTGGTGGTGTTGCTGCGATCGCGCCAGACGGCGGCGACGACGCTGACGCGCGGGTTGAACGACGTGACAGAGTCCTCGGCAAACGCCGGCCGGGGCGTGAAGGCGAACGGATCGCCTTCGAGCGCGTCGCGGTGGATGTTCTCCACCCGCACGCCGGCGGTGAGGGATGCCTGCGCGCCGAGATCCTGGCGCACCTCGGCGAAGGTCCCGATGTCGCGCCGCTCGATCGGCACCTGCTGTCCCTGGTCGCCGGTCACATAGGTGCTGCGGACCCGCTCGCCGAGATACTCGATGCCTGCCGAGACGCCTGTCGAGGCCGTGGCGGCGATGTCGGTCTGGGCGCGTGCCGTCGCGCGATGGGTCTCGAGAATTGAATTGCCGACGGTCCCGTCGAAATTCTTGAACCGGAACTTGTTGTCGAGATCCTCGACGGTGGCCTCGAGCCGCTGCTCGACGCGTCCGGCCAGGGCGTGCCCCCAGGGCAGCCTGGCGCTGATGCCGCCCTGCTTCTCGGTGTCGAACCCGCGCGCCACGGTGTCCACACCAGGGAAAACGCCGATCGGGTTCGAGCCGTACGGCCCGGGGTTGCCGCGGTCGGCGTCGAGCCAGCGCCCGGTGCCCCGAATCGCGGTGACCTCGCTGCCGGTCCAGCCGGCCGTGCCCGAGACGTTGGTGCTGTGCCAGTCGTCGTTGGAGACCTGCTCGCCGCTGGCGGGCGCGGTGCCGGTGAAGCCGTCGGTCGCGAAGTGCTCGACGCCGCCGCCGAACGACCACTGGCCGACCGTCGCCGCGCCGCCGGCGGTGCCGTGCACCGTCGACTGATTGCCGCCCTCGAGCGAGGCCGATGCCGTCGGCGCGCCGCCGCGGCGTGTCGTGAGGTGGACGATGCCTCCGATGGCGTCGCTGCCGTACAACGCGCTCTGCGGGCCGTGCACGACCTCCACCTGCTCGACGTCGCCAAAGGGCAGGAGCGAGAAGTCGAAGCCGCCGCCGAACGTGTTGGCGCGCAGGCCGTCGACGAGGACCAGCGTGTAGTCCGATTCGCCGCCGCGGGGGAACACGGAGGTCAAGGCGCCGCGGCCCCCGTTGCGTGCGACGGTGAACCCGGGAATCGTCCTGAGCGCGTCCGAGACAGTCTCGAGCTGGCGTGCCTGAATCTCATCGCGTCCGACGACAGAAGACGTCGCCGGCGATTCGCTGAGCGGCGTCGGCACCTGCGCGGCCGAGACAATCACGGCTTCGGAGACCGGCGCCACGCGAAGCGCGATCGTCAGCGGCTGGCTCGCATCGGCGGGCACCCGGACGGTCACGGCGTCGGCGATGAGCCCGTCGGCCTTCACTGTCAGCCGATACGTCGCCGGCCGCGAATCCGTCAGGGCGAACTGGCCGTTGCTGTCAGTGACGAGCGAAACCGTTCCCAGCGGGCCGTCGAGCAGGACGACGGCATTGGCGACCGGGCGGCCCGAGGGATCGACGACCCGTCCGGACAGCGCGTCGGCAGCCGCGACTTCGCCGCAGCAGATGACCAGAACGAGGAAAGCGGAGAGAACGAGCGGGAAGGCGAGGGGGGATGCCCCTGACCGCCTGGAGAACAGCGTCATGTCGCACTCCTCCGGCGATGTCCGCGCCGGAACGCCCCGGGAGGTTCATCCCGCGGAGCGTGAAGTGACGGCCTGACTACCAGGTCTCCTGACTTGCGGATCGTGACGAGGCGCCTTCGCCTTCCCGCGTCGCGATGGACGCAGTGGCGGACTGCAGACCGGCGGAGTCCTCGAGGGATGCCGGCAGGCAGTCTAGTACAGGCGCTCGCTCCCCGCTGACAGTGGCGGTACCGTGTGGGATTTGCACCCAGCTTCGCTCGGTAGCCGGGCAAGCGTCGGTTGTAACGGCGGAGTATAGCATGGCAGGATAGGGCACCTGGCCGGCCGCGCGCGCCTTGCGGGTCCAGCTGATCTTGGCGTAAAATGGCGGTTTGTGCTCGCGCGGGGGCACCCTCACGGCTTCCGCTCAGCGAAAACGAGGAGAGCATGAGCAAGAGCTCGACGGTCACCGTTCGCGAGACCCCGGTTGCGCCGGTGGCCTCGGCAACGGTCGGCGGTCTGACGATCCATGGCGAGACGCTGGTGATTGAAACCGATCAGCGCGTCGAGCTCGTGGATTTGACGAACCGGATCATGGAGTTTGCCCGCCGGTTCAAGATTCGCGAGGGGCTCGTGAGCCTCTGGTCGATGCACACCACATGCGCCGTCTTCATCAACGAGTTCCAGACGGCGCTCCTGACCGACATCAAGGCCTTTCTCGAAAAGATGGTCGCGCGTGACGAGGAGTGGCTGCACAACAACCCCGATCACTCCGACTGCGACCGGATGAACGCCGACGCGCATCTCCGCGCGCTGCTGCTCGGGCACAGCCTCACGCTGCAGATCAGCGGCGGTGAAGTGGTCCTCGGCCAGTGGCAGCGGATCCTGATGGCCGAGCTCGACGGCCCGCGCGCGCGGACGCTGCGTATTCAGGTCTGGGGCATCGGCTAGACGCCCGCCCCCCGCGGCCCTTCGATGACGCCGGGCGCGCCTCACGCGTCCGGCGCAGGCACAGCGCTAGGTCATGTCACTGTCGCGCTCCCGACTGCAGGCGGCCGGTCTCTCCACACTCGCTGAGAAGATTCACGCGGGCGAACGGCTCTCGCTCGCCGACGGCGTGCAGCTCTTCGAGGCGCCGGACCTGCTCGCCGTCGGCTGGCTCGCGAATCGCGAGCGCGAGAAGCGGCACGGCGGGCGCGCCTACTTCAACTACAACATCCGGATCGAAGCGACCAACGTCTGCGTCGCGACCTGCCTGTTCTGCTCGTTCTCGCGCCTGCGGCCCGGCGATCCCGGCTCGTACACGCTGTCGCACGAGCAGGCGTGGGAGAAGCTGCGGCTGCGTGCCCATCAGCCCCTCACCGAGGTGCACGTCGTCAACGGCCTGCACCCGGATCTGCCGTTCGAGTACTACAAGGAGCTGCTGCGCGGCTTCAAGCGGATCCGGCCCGGCATCCTGCTGAAGTGCTTCACCGCCGTCGAGATCGCGTTTTTCGCCGACCTGTACGGCATGAGCGATCGGCAGGTGCTCGAAGAGTTGATGGAGGCCGGGCTCGACTCCCTGCCCGGCGGCGGCGCCGAGGTCTTTGCGGAGCGGGTTCGCCAGAAGATCTGCCACGACAAGGCTGACGCGAACCGTTACCTCAGCATCCACCGCCTCGCACATCAGATGGGCATGAAGTCGAACGTGACCATGCTCTACGGCCACATCGAGACGTTGGAAGAGCGCGTCGACCACATGATCCGCGCGCGTACGCTGCAGGACGAGACCGGCGGCTTCCAGGCGTTCATCCCGCTGGCGTTTCACCCCGACAACAACCAGATGCGCAAGCTCCCGGCGCCGTCGGCCGCCGACACGCTGCGCGTGCACGCCGTCAGCCGCCTGATGCTCGACAACATCCCGCACGTGAAGGCGTTCTGGATTGCCACCGGCGTGGAAGTGGCGCAGACAGCGTTGTGGTTCGGCGTGGACGATCTGGACGGCACCGTGCAGGAAGAGAAGATCTACCACATGGCCGGCAGCCGGACGCCGGAGTCGCTCACGACGCGGGACCTCGAGCAGTTGATTCGCGCGGCCGGCAGGCAGCCCGTCGAGCGCGACACGTTCTACCGCGCCGTCGCGGCCTCCTGATCGCCCGTCTGAAGATCGTCCTGCCGCTCAGGCCATCGGTCCTCTGTAGTCTTCTGTAGGGCCAATCTTTAGATTGGCCGTCGCGAGCACTGGCCATCGGCGGAAAGAGGCCGATCTGAAGATCGGCCCTACCGACTCGGTTTCCAGAGGGCCGCCGTCGCGCTGCGCCGTGCGAGATCCGTCAAGCGACGTTTACACCGGGGTTGTATATCATCCCGTTACGGCTCGGGATGGCCGGTCCATGGGCGATAGCGTCGACTTCGATTTGATCTGCATCGGCAGCGGCCCGGCGGGGCAGCGCGCCGCGATCCAGGCGGCCAAGCTCGGAAAGCGCGTAGCGGTCATCGAAAAGCAGCGGTCGGTCGGCGGCATCTGCATCGATACGGGCACAATCCCGTCGAAGACGTTTCGCGAAGCCGTGCGGCGGGTTTACTCACGGCCCGGCCTCGAGGCGCCGGAGTCCACCCAGCAGCAGGAACGCGTGCGGCCCACCATGCAGCAACTGGTCGGCCATGTGGCGCGCGTCATCCATCGCGAGTCGGGCAACGTGCACGACGCGCTGGCCCGGAACGACGTCCGCGTGATCCACGGCACGGCGGTCTTCGACGATGCGCGCACGGTGACTGTCGCGAGCGAGGACGGCCGCCGCCGCATCACCGCCTCGAACATCCTCATCGCCGTCGGCACCTCTCCCAGCAAACCGCGGGGCGTCATCAGCGACGACGAGACGATCACCACGTCGGACTCCGTGCTCGGGTTGCAGCAGCTGCCGCGCACGATGGCCGTCGTCGGCGCCGGCGTGATCGGCATCGAGTACGCGTCGATGTTCGCGGCGCTCGGCGTGCAGGTCACCGTGATCGACCAGCGCCCGCGTCCGCTGGAGTTCCTCGACCAGGAAATCGTCGACGAGCTGATCCACCAGCTGCGCAAGAGCGACGTGATTTTTCGCTGCGGCGACGCCGTCGAGCATGTCGAGATCGTGACCAACGGCCGCAAGCAGGGGCTGATCCACCTGGCGTCGGGCAAGCACCTGGCGGCCGATGTGGTTCTCTTCTCATCCGGCCGCACGGGGGCGACAGCGTCGCTGAACCTCGAGGCCGCCGGCCTGGCAGCCGACGATCGCGGACGTCTCAAGGTCGATCATCACTACCGGACGTCGGTGCCGAACATCTGGGCGGCGGGCGACGTGATCGGCTTTCCCGCGCTGGCCGCGACGTCGAGCGAGCAGGGGCGGCTGGCGGCGTGTGCGATGTTCGGCGTGGACGCGCAGCCGATGAGCCCGTACTTCCCGGTCGGCATCTACGCGATCCCCGAGGTCTCGATGGTCGGGGCGACCGAGGAGCAGCTCACCGAGAAGAAGATTCCGTACGAAAGCGGCATCGCCAGATACAAGGAGATCTCGCGAGGCGCCATCCGCGGCGACGAGCAGGGGATGTTCAAGATGCTCTTCAACCGCGACGATGGCCGGTTGCTGGGGTGCCATTGCATCGGCAGCGGCGCGACGGAGCTGATTCACATCGGCCAGGCCGTGCTGGCGTTGTCCGGGGGCCTGGACTATTTCCTGACGACTGTCTTCAACTACCCGACGCTTGCCGAGTGCTACAAGGTTGCGGCCTACAACGCGGCCAACAAGCTCGCCCTCGTCCGTCACGTCACGTCGTCGTCAGGCACTCAGAGTCCCGCGAGCATCGCGCAGTAGGACGCCGACGGCGTCAGTCTCCGAGCACCCGACAGCGTCAGTCCCTGAGGACCCGACCGCGTAAGCAGTCCGCAGGACCCGACAGCGGCAGTCTCCGAGCACCCGACAGCGTCAGTCCCCGGGCCCCGATCCGCCTTCCCGCAAACTTGCTATACTGATTTCAGTCAACGTCCCCGGTAATAGCCGGCTCAGGCGTTGGCCTTTTTATTCTGCCTAGCTTGAGAAACTTTTCACAAGCTCACAAGCAGGGGCAGGGGCGAAAGGCGTCTGGAGCGTCGGCATCATGGCTCAGTCGTTTCTTCCGGTTCTCAACGAGGTGGAGAAGGCCTCGCTCGACGAGCGGCAGCCGCTGCCCGCGAAGTATCGAGGCTTGTCCGACGAGGAGATGGATCGTCGCATCGCCGCGGCGCGCGCGACGCTTGGCGACCGCCTGCTGATCCTCGGCCATCACTACCAGCGCGACGAGGTCATCAAGTTCGCCGACATCATCGGCGACTCGTTCCGGCTGTCGCGCGAATGCGCCAGCCGCGCCGAAGCCGACTACATCATCTTCTGCGGCGTGCACTTCATGGCCGAGAGTGCCGACGTCCTCAGCGCGCCGCACCAGCAGGTGATCCTGCCCGACCTCGCCGCCGGCTGCTCGATGGCCGACATGGCCGAGGCCGAAGACCTCGAGATCTGCTGGCAGGAGCTCGAGGCGATGGGCGTGGACTCGGTGATCCCCGTCACCTACATCAACTCGTCGGCTGCCATCAAGGCGTTCGTCGGCGAGCACGGCGGCGTCGTGTGCACGTCGGGGAACGCGCGCGCGGTGCTCGAGTGGGCGTGGCAGCGCGGCGAGCGGATTTTGTTCCTGCCGGACCAGCACCTCGGACGCAACACCGCATACAAGATGGGCGTGCCGCTGGACAGGATGGCGGTGTGGGATCCACATGAAGTGGCAGGCGGGCTGCTGCCCGAGCAGGCGCGCGACGCACGCCTGCTGCTGTGGAAGGGGCATTGCTCGGTCCACACGCGCTTCACGGTTCAGCAGATCGCGCGCATCCGCGAGGAACATCCTGGCGTGCGCGTCATCGTGCACCCGGAAGTCCCGTTCGACGTCGTCCAGGCTGCCGACGACAGCGGTTCCACCGAGCACATCCTGAAGATGGTGAGGCAGAGCGCGCCCGGCAGTGTGTGGGCCGTGGGCACCGAAGTCCATCTGGTCAACCGCCTCGCGCACGAAGTGGCGCCGGACAAGACGGTGATCTCGCTCGACCAGATGGGATGCCTGTGCTCGACGATGTTCCGCGTCTCGCCGAATCACCTGCTCTGGATTCTCGAGGAGCTCGTCGAAGGCCGCGTGCACAACCGCATCGTCGTCCCGGACGCGCAGAAGCACTGGGTGAAGGTGTCGCTCGATCGGATGCTGAGCATCCAGTGACGACGGCGAGACCGATCGTCGTCCGGTAGAGCCGATCTTGCGATCGATCGCCCGCTGATGGCCAATCTGAAGATTGGCCCTACAGGTGATCGGCGCGTTGTCGGTAGGGCCGATCTTCAGATCGGCCGGCAGTGGTACCGATCCTCATTCGAGGTGCGGTCCTCACAAGACAATCAGACTCAGTGGAAGCCCTGGGCGAGCATGATGTCGCCTTCGCTGTGCTCGATGCCGAAGAAGAGCATGGTGCGCCGGTCGGGCGACAGGTTGAGGCCGCCCGCGAGGAACAGGCTGGGCATCTCGGCAATCATGGCGTCACGCCTGGACGCCTCGTCGAAGTAGCGAAGCGAGAAATGACGCGAGCTGCCGCTGATGTAGTAGTAGCCGCCCCGCACCGGGAGCCACCAGATGCCCGGCGGCAGCCCTGTGATGGGGTGCGCATCGCCTCCGCTTGTGGATGCTGACCAGAGTCCCGGCGCTGCGCGGGCAGCATTGAAGAAGAAGACCCGTGTGCCGTCCTCCGATTCTCGCGGAAGGGAGTGACCTTCTCCTTCAGTCAGACGAATGGCGGGGCCTCCCTGAAGCGGCGCCTTCCAGATGCCGCCAGGTCGTTCTGTCGAGAAGTAGATCCAGTTGCCGTCGGCGGACCAGAAGGGATTCGACGCGTTGGTGGTGGTGGTGACGAATGGCCTTGGCCTGCGTTCACTGACGTTCACGATGTAGAGCGTGGCGGTGCCTGACGCATTCACGTCGAAGGTCAGGCGACGGCTGTCGGGCGACCAGCTGGGCGAGCTGAGCGACGGGCCGCCGAATGCTGTCACCTGTACGACGTTCGATCCGTCGCGGTCGCAGACCCAGATCTCCTGCGTGCCGGAGCGCCACGACACAAACGCGATCGAGTGGCCGTCAGGAGAAAAGTGCGCGTCGACATCCCCGAGGCTTGACGAGATCAGCTTGGCGGCTCGTCCCTGATCGGAGCGTTTGGCGCCGATGTCGAGCTGCCAGATGCTCAGGGGATGACGTGTCTGAGAAAATGCCAGGCGATGCCCGGCTCTGGCAACGATGACAGATTCCGATTCCTGCGCGAAGAGAAGCCGCTCGGGCTTCCCGCCCGTGAGTGGGATGCGCCAGAGATACAGGTCCGCGCTGTAGACCAGGTCGCGGCTGTCGGCGGTCCACGCCAGACCGGCGAAGCCCTGCGCCGACGCGGCGCCGTGCACCTCGCGAGGGTTCCCGCCGTCGGTCTGCTGGACGTAGAGCTGCGCGCCGCCTCCCGTGAGGGTACACGCCGTGGCTAACGAACGGCCATCGGGCGAGAGCGCTGGACGCAGGACGTCCACACACGCCGGTGACGGCGCTGGCAGCATCCGCTCTTCCGCGCTGTTGACGTTGACCAGGTGAATGCTGAAGTGCCCGGGCGGCGATTCCGGTGAGGCGCCTGCAGGCGCGGCCTTTGCGAATGCCAGCCATTGGCTGTCGGCCGTCCAGCTCACGCCAATCGATTCGAACCCGTCGTATCGAGGGAGCGATACCAGCTTGCGCTCCGGTCCGCCGATCGCCGGAATCACGTAGACGCCCGTCGCCTCCGGTTCCGCCTGACGCATGAAAGCGATGGTCCGCCCGTCCGGCGACCAGTCCGAGGCCAGGAACGTCGCCGGGTGATGCGTCAGTTGCACAACTCTTTCCTCACCGACCTGCTTGATGTAGAGATCGAACTGGAACTCCTTCTCGTAGCCGAACCAGGAGAATGAGATCTCGTTGCCATCCGGCGAAAAACTCGGCTCGATCTCGAACCCGGGAAACGTCGTCAGCGGGACGATCGTCAGCGACTCTGGCGGATCCTGTCGGCGAGCGCCGAACAGGTCGAAGCCGATCCAGCCGACCAGGACGACGGCCAGCCCAATCGGCGCGGCCCGCCACGTCCAGTAGGAGAGCGACGACCTCCGTCCCGGCCTGGGTTTCGCGGCGTCGACTGATGGCTCGGCGGCGATAACCGCTGGCGCCATGGTGTCCCGGTTCGTCTGGACGGCATTGCCCTCCCACACGACCGGCGCCATGAAGCGATACCCGATCTTTGGGAGCGTCTCGACGAACCGCGCATCCTCGACCGAATCTTCCAGCGCCTGACGTAGTTTCCTGACCGCCGTGTTGACGCCGTGCTCGAAGTCCACGAACGTGTCTTCCGGCCAGAGTGCGGCGCGAATCTGCTCACGCGTCACTACCTGGCCGGGAGATTCCATCAAAAGCCGGAGGATGTGGAAGGGCTGCTCCTGGATCGGCACACGCGTGCCCGAGCGGAGCAGTTCGCCGCTCGACAGATCCGCCTCGTAGACGTCGAAGCGCGCCCGCCGCCCGGACGAGCCGCGTGTTGGCAAATGAAACTCCCGGCTTAACTATCACATCAGCACCGCCTCCGCCAGTTCACCTCCGATTCACCTGCGAAATTACCTTCCGTGCATGGCATCTGACGGCTTCCGGTGTGATTGTGTCCGCATGGGAGCACGGAATCGCATCTCAGTGAGGGCTCCGAGAACCAACTCCCGACGCGAGGAGAAACGCCAATGAAGCGTATTGTGATGTCCGGAAAGTTACTGGTCGTGCCAGCCATGGTGGCGCTCTGCGGTGTGCTGGCCTCAGCCACCTCGAGCGTTGCCGATCAGCCCGATCGACGGTGCTCGAACCGTACGCTGTCGGGCGACTACGGATTCGCCATCGAGGGCGAGATCCTCGGGCCAGGTCTGCATATCCGCGGGTTAGCCCTACAGCACTACGACGGCAGAGGTCACATCACGCAAGTCGATCACCTGGTCGAAGAGGGCACGCCGCCGCTACAGCCTTGGACACTAGGCACTGGCACCTACGTCGTGAATCCTGACTGCACGGGTGCAGCCACGATCAACACACCCTCGAACCCCTTTCCCGTTCAGCTGCATTTCATCGTCGTCAAGGAGGGTCGGGAGATTCTTCAGGTCGTTGACGCGAATGCAGTGTCCGCCGTCGGACACAAGGTCAACTGAAGGTGCCCTTGCACGGGGCATTCCTTTGTGGAGTGCCCCGTTTCCCTCGCCGCGAGCACTGAGCCTCAACTGGCGCTTCCGCGTTTTAGGTTCGCGGGCGAAGCGCGCGATGGCCAGCTCTACAGCAGAACATCGCCAGCTCGACCGTGCGCGGTTAAGTTAGAATCTCCCCGCTCGAACAACCGAACGTCGCAATACAGGTAACTGATGCTCCCCCCGTCATTGCCTCGGTTCCTGACGTCCGCGTCATGGAACTGACCGACGACCAGCGCCGGCTCCAGGAGTCGGCGATTGCGTTCGCGCGCCAGGCGCTGGCCTACGACATGGTCGAGGCAGACGCCGCTGAGCAGTTCAATCGCGACGCGTGGCGACAGTGTGCCGAGTTCGGCGTGCTCGGCATGCCGATTCCTGAAGAGCACGGCGGCCTTGGGCTGGGCCTGTCAGCGCTGCTCGCGGTCATGGAAGGCCTGGGCTACGGCACGCGTGACCAGGGCCTGCTCTTCTCGCTGAACGCCCATCTCTGGACCAACTCGATCCCGATCCTCCAGTACGGCACCGAGGCGCAGCGGAAGGCCTACCTGCCCGGGCTCTGCGACGGCACCAAGATCGGGGCGAACGCCGCGAGCGAGCCCGACGCCGGCTCGGACATCTTCAGCATGCGCACGAGGGCCGTGCGTGACGGCGACGCTTACGTCGTCACCGGCACCAAGATGTTCGTCACCAACGCCACGGTCGCCGATCTCGATCGTCGCCTACGCCACGATCGATCCCGCACTCGGCGCGATGGGCATCACGGCGTTCATCATCGAGCGCGACTGCCCGGGCGTCAGCATCAGCCGCAAGCTGCACAAGATGGGACTTCGCACCTCTCCGATGGCGGAAGTGGTGTTCGACGAGTGTCGCGTGCCAGTGACGAATCGCCTCGGCAGGGAAGGCCGCGGCGTCGAGGTCTTCGAGTGCTCGATGGAATGGGAGCGCGGCTCGATCCTCGCCAGCTGCCTGGGCGTGATGCGGCGGCAGCTCGAGGAGTGCATCAGACACGCACGAGAGCGCAAGCAGTTCGGGCGGCCGATCGGCAAGAACCAGTCGGTCGCCAATCGGATTGTCGACATGAAGGTCAGGCTCGAGACGTGCCGGCCGCTGGTCTACCAGATCGGCGTGCTCAAGGACCGCAAGCAGCCGGCGATGCTCGAAGCGGCCATGGCCAAGCTGTACGTCTCGCAATGCTTCGTCCAGTCGAGCCTCGATGCCGTTCAGATTTTCGGCGGCTACGGGTACATGACCGAGCAGCAGGTGGAGCGCGATCTGCGGGACGCCGTGGGCAGCGGACTCTATTCGGGCACCTCGGAGATTCAGCGCAACCTGATTGCGAAGGGGCTGGGATTGTGACGGAGAAGACGCGATGAGCGACGTGAAGGAAACGATTCGGCAGTTCATTCTGAAGACGTATCTGCCCGGTGAATCGGCGGCGAATCTCCGCGATGACACGCCGCTGCAGACCAGCGGCGTCCTCGACTCCCTGGCCACCCTTGGCCTGGTCAACTTCGTCGAGAAGGAATTCGGCATCGAGCTGGAAGCCCACGAAACGGGCACGGACAGCTTCGACCGCATCGAGGACATTGCAGCCCTGGTCGCCCGCAAGCGGGCCAGCTAGTTCGAGGTGTGTTTGAGCGCACGGACCCTCGTTGACTATCTCGAGTCCAGTGCCAGCCGGTGGCCGAATCGGCCCGCCGTCGTGGACCCGGCTGGCTGGAGCGTGGACTACGGCGACCTGAATCGGCAGGCGACTGCCCTCGCCGCGTTTCTGTCGTCACGCGGCGTGGTACGAGGGGACCGCGTCGGCGTCGTGCTGCCCAAAGGCGTGCCCGCCGTGGTGGCGCTGTTCGGCATCATGAAAGCCGGCGCCGCGTATGTCCCGGTCGATCATTCCTCGCCGGCCGATCGCGGCCGGCGCATTCTGGCCGATTGTCAGGTCCGCGCGGTGATCGTCGATGAGCCCGCACTCGATTTCGTTCCGGAGGGGCCCGGCACCGACCTGGCAGCGATCGTCCTGGTCGGTCCCGCGAGCGCCGTCGCCGCGGGCACGACACCAGCGGTCACTCCGTTTGAGCGCGCGGTTGAGACCGCCAGCGCGATCCCGCTGCCGGCCGGCAGCCACACGGATCTTGCCTACATCCTCTACACGTCTGGATCGACGGGCATGCCCAAGGGGGTGATGCTCACGCACGAGAATGCCCTGAGTTTCGTGGACTGGTGCTCGTCGGTCTTCACGCCCGACGAGCACGATCGCTTCAGCAGCCACGCACCCTTTCACTTCGACCTGTCGGTGCTGGACCTCTACCTCTCGATCAAGCACGGCGCGACGGTGTATCTCATCTCCGAGGAGCTCGGCAAGAATCCTCGTGAGCTGGCCGGCTTCATCGCCCGGCACCGCCTCACGATCTGGTACTCCACGCCGTCAATCCTGACGCTGCTCGAACAATTCGGGCACCTGGAGGCCCAGGATTGTTCCAGCCTGCGCCTGGTGCTGTTTGCCGGCGAGGTGTTTCCCGTCAAGCACCTTCGCGACGTGCAGCGCCGGTGGCCCGTGCCGGCGTACTACAACCTGTACGGTCCCACCGAAACCAATGTCTGCACGTTCGCGCGGATCCCGCCTGCCATCCCGGATGCGCGTGAGGCACCCTACCCGATTGGTTTCGCATGCGATCACTGCAGTCCCCTGGTGTTGGACGGCGAGGACCGCGAGGTGACGCCCGGCGAAGAGGGCTTGTTGTACATGAGCGGGCCGTCGATATTCCAGGGCTACTGGAACAGGCCGGTCGAGAACGCCGCGGCATTCCTCGACCGCGATGGCGTGCGCTGGTACAACACCGGCGACGTCGTCCGTTGGGATCCCGCCGATGGATTCATCTACGTCGGACGCCGCGACCGGATGGTCAAACGACGGGGTTACCGAATCGAGCTCGGCGAGATCGAGCGCGCCCTGTATCTGCACGATCGCGTACAAGAGGCCGCGGTGGTGTCGATGCCGGACGCCGAGGGGGGAGTGGCAATCGCGGCATTCCTGTCGGTGAAGCCGGACACGGCAACGCCGTCCATCATCGAGCTCAAAAGCTTCTGCGCGTCGCACCTGCCCGCCTACATGAGTCCCGACCGGTTCCTGTTCGAGCCGCGGCTGCCCAGGACATCCACAGACAAAGTGGACTACCAGACCCTGCGGCGCCGGCTGGCCCCATCTGGACCTCCGTGATGCAGACGGCAACCGCCCCCGCCCGCGCCCCCGCCCCCAGGGCGCCCGTCGCACCGCACTCATCGGCCGAGACGATCAGCCTCCGCGGTCTGTTCTGCCTCGTCGTGCCGCTCGCGTGCCTGGCGTTGCTGATCCGCCACTACTCGATCGAGAGCGAGGCGTTCTTCTACCTGATGGTGGTCAGCGTCCCGGGCTTCGTCGTTCACTACTTCCTGCCGTTTCGCTACAGACGCGCATTCTTTCTCGTCGTGTCCCTGGTCGCTGCCGTCGTCACCATCGGCGTGCTGCCGGCGGCGTGGCTGGTCGGTATCGGCCTGGTGCTGATTGGTATCTGTCACCTGCCCGTGCCTTTCCGCGGACGCGTGGCGTTGCTCGTCGCATTGGCCGTTGTGCTCAGCCTGCTCCGCGCGGGCCTCGGCGTCGTGCCGTGGCCGGCTGCGATCTGGCCGCTGCTCGGATCGATGTTCATGTTTCGCATGGTCGTGTATCTCTACGACCTGCGCTATACGCCAGAACTCGCCTCGCCCGTGCCGACGCTGGCCTATTTCTTTCTGCTGCCCAACGTGTGCTTCCCGCTCTTTCCGGTAGTGGACTACAGCACGTTCTGCCGCACCTACTACAACGCCGACAGACACCGGATCTACCAGGTCGGCGTGCACTGGATTTTCCGCGGGACGATTCAGCTGGTGCTCTATCGGGTGGTCTATCAGCACCTGGTGAACGATCCCGCCAACGTGGTCACTGTCGTTGACCTGTGCCAATACTTGCTCTGGCCGTTCCTGCTCTATCTGCGTGTCTCCGGCCAGTTCCACATCGTCATCGGCATACTGCACCTGTTCGGGTTCAATCTGCCCGAGACACATCACGCGTACTTCCTCGCGTCGAGCTTCACGGACTTCTGGCGCCGCATCAACATCTACTGGAAGGACTTCATGATGAAGCTCTTCTACTACCCCGCGTATTTCGCCCTGCGAAAGCGCGGCACCACGCGCGCGCTGGTGTTGTCCACGCTGGTGGTGTTCCTGGTCACGTGGATGCTGCACTCGTACCAGTGGTTCTGGATCCGGGGCGCGTTTCTCTTCGCCTGGAACGACGTGCTCTTCTGGACGCTGCTCGCGATCTTCGTCCTGGCGAACTCTCTGTACGAATGGACGCACGGCCGGAAGCGCACCCTTCAGACGAGATCGGCGACGTGGCCGCATGCGCTGACGCTGGCGGCGCAGACGGTGGGCATGTTCGTCACGATCTGTATCCTCTGGTCGCTGTGGAGCACGGAATCGCTGCATACGTGGCTGTCGCTCTGGTCTGCCGCGACGAACTGGACGGGCGGCCCGGCGTGGCTGGTGTGTTTCTGCGTGGCCGTGCCGACAGCGATCTTTCTGATGGTGATCGCGAAGGAGCGCGCCTGGGCGCCGCCTGAACGTCAGTTGCGTTTCGAGGTTCGATCGCTCGGCATGACGGCCACGACGATTCTGCTGGTGGCGCTGGGCACGTCAGCTGTCTACACCAGGCTCGGACCCGTCGGCGACTTCATGATGACGCTGCGCTACGGCGCATTGAATCGCGAGGACCTCGCCGGCATGGAGCGTGGCTACTACGAGAACCTGATGGGCGTGGACCGCTTCAACGGCGAGCTCTGGGCTCTCTACATGCACCGCCCGATCGATTGGAACCGGAGCCTGCTCGACAGCGGCCTCGCGCGTAGTACCGGCAAGTTCGTGCCCTACGAGTTGCTGCCTTCCACAGAAGGGCACTTCAAGGGGGTCCTGCTGCGCACGAATCGCTGGGGAATGCACGACAAGGACTACTCGCTCGAACCCCCGGCGGGCAGCTACCGGATGGCGCTGCTCGGCGCGTCGCATGCCATGGGAACCGGCGTGGAGCGTGGCCAGACGTTCGAGGCGCTGCTCGAGAACCGCCTGAACAAGGACAACGGAGCGTCGGGCCACCGAAGTTACGAGATACTGAACTTCGCGGTCTACGGCTATTCTCCGCTCGTCCAGATCGCGGTCCTCGACGACCGCGTGATGACGTTCCGCCCCAACGCCATTCTTTATGTGGCGCATCCCGACGATGCCAGCCGGGTGGTGTACGACGTGGCCCAGTCAGTCCGCGAGAAGAAGCCCTTTCCCTACGACTACCTGAACGACGTGGTACGGCAGGCCGGCGTGGACGCCGCCATGCCGGAACGGATCATCTCACAGCGATTGAAGCCGTACGGCGACCGGATCCTGTCGTGGCTCTATCGACGCCTCGTGGATGACAGCCGTGCCCATGGCATGTGCCCGGGCTACATCTACATGCCGATGGTGCCGGAGGTGGTGTATTCGGCCGATGCGGTCCGTCAGCCGGCGCTCGCCCGGGACGCCGGTTTCGCACTGCTCGATCTCACCCACGTCTACGACGGCGCCGATCGCCACGCGCTGTGGCTCGCCGAGTGGGATGCGCATCCCAACGCTCAGGCCCACCAGCTCATCGCAGACCGGCTCTACGATCAGCTCCGGCCGACCGATGGGATGCTGGCCTGCAGCCCCGGCGCGGGAGCTCAGGCGGGCACGCCCACGCGGTAGCGCAGCCTTTCGCCAGGGTCATTGCTCATGTGGTACGATCCCGAGGTTGTCCAATTGACGAAGACGAAGGAGACGATAGATGGCGCATCAGCTGCCTCCTCTTCCATATGATTTCGCCGCGCTCGAACCTCACATCGACGCGCAGACGATGCAGATTCATCACGGGAAGCATCATCAGGCCTACATCAACAACCTGAACGCCGCGCTCGAGAAGCATCCCGATCTCCAGAGCAAGAGCGTGGACGATCTGATCCGCAACCTGTCGGCGGTGCCTGAAGACATCCGCGGCGCCGTCCGCAACAACGGCGGCGGCCACTCCAATCACTCGGCGTTCTGGAAGATGATGGCGCCCAACGCCGGCGGCTCGCCGTCGGGCGCGCTGGCCGAGGCCATCAACGCGGCGTTCGGCTCGCTCGATACGTTCAAGGAACAGTTCGCGAAGGCCGGCGTTGGCCGCTTCGGCAGCGGCTGGGCGTGGCTCATCGACACCGGCGGCAAGCTGTCGATCGAGAGCACGCCCAACCAGGACTCGCCGATCATGGACGGCAAGAAGGCGATTCTCGGCCTCGACGTCTGGGAGCACGCCTACTACCTGAAGTACCAGAACCGTCGGCCCGACTACATCACCGCGTGGTGGAACGTCGTCAACTGGGCCGAGGTGGCGCGGCTGTACGGAAAATAGCAGGACCGCAAACGGGCGGGCCGGTCCTTCCGGCTCGCCTGCTCCTCTTTCGACGACCTACCTGCCGAGCGCCTGCACCAGTTCGTCGAGCTGCGCAGGTCCGGGAAACTCTCCCTGCGTCTCTCCGACCAGCACCGCCTGGATCACGCCACTGGGGTCGATCGCGAACAGCGCGGGCCGCGCGATGTTCCACGCATCGAGGCCCAGCCGGTGCCAGACGCCGTACTGTTTCGTCACCGCGCGCGTCTCGTCGATCAGCACGAAGAAGGGCAGGCCGGTGTCTTCGACGTAGCGCCTCACCGCGGACGCCTTCTGCGCGACGACAGCGACAATCGAGATCCCGCGGGCGGTATAGGCCGGCGAGCGTTCGGCGAGTTCGACGAAGCGCTTCCGGCAGCTGGGGCACCACGTGCCGCGATGAAACACGAGCAGCACCGGGCCGCGGGCGAGATATCCGGCCAGCGACTGCCCGTCGCCGCGATTGCTCGGCAGCGTGAAGTCCGGCGCGCGGTCTCCGGGCGCAAGCGTGTCCGAGCGAGTGAGCATGAGGCCCTTTCGAGGATCGGCCTCATAATACAACTGGCGATAGCAGGCTCCCGGTCAGGCTGACACTGCAGCAGGAGCCGAATCCGCCGATTGACGGCGATCAGGGAGGCAGCACGTGTTCGAATGGCTGAAGCGGCGACCTAGACAGATCCAGTCGGCGGCGCCCGCGGTCGTAGATCCAGGCCCACCACAGGGCCACGGGATGTCGAAGACGTTCCTCGCGCTGCACAACCACCTGAAGGGCCGCTACGCGGACGTCGTCGTCCTGACGTTCCGTGACCTTGAATCGGTGCTCGGCGGTCCGCTGCCGGCGCTGGCGAGGAAGGACCTGCGGTGGTGGAACAGCGACGAGCCTGAAAACTTCGAGCATTCGAATTCATGGCGGCTCGCGAATCGGACCGCCGTGCCGAATCTGTCGGCGCAGACCATCACTTTCGCGCGCGCGTGATCCGCCCAGGACGGTGACCGCACCGTCCTGTCTCGCCAACGCTGTGATTGCCACTCTACGGTCCTCCTGCAACGCCGATCGCCACCGCCGCCCACGCGAGCCCGAGTATCAGCGTGAGGAGTACGGCCAGCCACGCTGCCTGCCTCAACACACGGCCCTACTGCTTCACCATCACGAACGCCTCGCCCGTGAACCCCGAGCCGTACACTCCGCCGGTGATGCGGCGGCCGGTCGCATCCATCTCGCCCTTGAAGGTGAAGTCGCTGAAGCGCGACAACTTGAAGCGCATCTCGACGTGACCGCTGGCGTCGATGTGTCCCGGCGCCGCGGGATCCGTCCTGCCCTCGCCGAAGAACTGCTCCACGAAGTTGCCGCTGACGATGGTCCCGGACTGGGTGAGTGAGAACACCAGGTTGGTGTAGCCGGGGATGCTGCCGATCCACGTGCCCGTCATGCTTCCGACGACGACGTCAGTGCTCGTGCTGTTGCTGCCGCCCCTCCCGTCGCTGGCAGTTACGGTGACGTGGAAGGTGCCGCCACGGCCGTAGACCTTCGTGGCTGACAGTCCGGACGCACGTGTCCCGTCGCCGAAGTCCCAGGCGACCGACACCGGGTCGCCGTCGGGATCCGACGTCGCCGCGCTGAACGAGAACAGCGTCAGCGAGTCGATGCCGAAGGCCGGGGAGAGGTTGCCCGTGATCGTCGGCTTCTGGTTCACCGCCGGCACAGGCGTCGGAACCGGCGTGGGCGAAGAGGTCGGCGAGGAACCGGAGCCGCCGCCGCAGGCGGCGAACAATGAGGTGGTGAGGGTGAGAACGACAGCAAGGGCGTGACGTGTGAGCACTGGGGATCTCCTTTGTCCCCCAAGTGGAGCGCGGGGCAGTGACAGCTCAGGTCATACGCTGTTTGATCGCCGGCCTTCGCCTGTCGCCGGCCGTCCGGCGAGTTAGAATGGCCGGCCGATTTCACGGCTGTCAGCACGCACATTCATATGGCACGAGGCGACGAAGCCGTTCGTCAATTGAAAGTCCTGAGAAAGCTCGAAGGCAGACGGACAAACACCATCCCGAAGCTGGCCGCCGATCTAGGCGTGACCGAGCGCACGATTCGCCGTGACCTGGATGCCTTGCAGCTGGCCGGGTTTCCGATCTACGACGAGCGGGCCGACGGGGCTGTCTTCTGGCGTATCGATGGCACACCCAGTCGCACGCTCGAGCGTCACGCGCTGACGTTCTCCGAGCTATGCGCGCTTTACGCCAGCCGCGCGCTCATCGAGTCTGCGGCCGGCAGCGAGTTCCTGGCGGACTTGCAGCGGGCGTTTGACAAGCTGGGCGCGGCGTTCACGCCGAAGATGAAAAAGCTCGTCGACGAGATGCCGCAGATGATCAGGGCCAAGGCGGTGGGCGCGAAGCGCGGCGGGCACGACGTTTACACCACGACATCGCGACTCCTCGAATCGGTCCTGCAACGGCAGGTCGTGGCGATGCGCTATCACTCGCATGCGAGTGACCGGGTCAAGGAATACGTCGTCCACCCCTATCGGATTGTCTACGCGCAGGGCGGCCTGTACCTCATGGCGTTCGTGCCGGCGTATAAGGAGCTCAGGACGTTCGCGATCGAGCGGGTCAAGCGCTTGAGCCCGCAGAAGGAGACGTTCAGCCCGCTGCCGGCGTTCGAGTCCGATCCGTTCAGCGACTCGATGGGCGTGCACCATGGCCCGACGGTGAAGGTCCAGCTGCGATTCGGGCGGAAGGTGGCCGAGAGCGTCCGCGAGCACCGCTGGCACCCGTCGCAGCAGTTCAAGGATCGCGCCGACGGGTCGGTGGTGATGACGCTGCAGGTGTCCGACGACTACGCGCTGCGCACGTGGATTCTCGGCTTCGGTCACGCCGTCCGCGTGCTTGCGCCGCCTTCCCTGGTCGAATGGGCAGTCGAGGAGTACGACGCCGCGCGGCAGCAGTATGCCGGAGGCAGAACCACGACAGCCGACCTCGACGCGCAGCCGGCCTTGCCGTTTCTCTTCAGCCAGATCGCCAGGGCCTGAAGACGGCCCTTGCCGCGCCCGTGCCGCCGCTGCCGTGCCCCTACGGAACCACGGGCAGCACCAGCGCCGACGGATGGGCGGCGTCGTGCAGGATCGAGTTGATGGCCGTCACAAAGCGCGTCGCCGTTCCGTTGTCGGCGCCGGTGTTCATGTTCCGATCGAACCGAGGGAAATTGCTGCTCGAGATCTCGAGACGGATCGAGTGGCCCTGCTTGAAGACGTTGCTCGTTGACCAGAGATCCACGGTCAGCTTGTAGACCTGCCCCGGATTGACCAGCGCCGGCTTTTCCTGCGAGTCGCGATACCGCGCGCGCAGGATGCCTTCGGTCAGGTTCTGCGCAAAGCCATTGGGCCACACGTCGACGAGCTTCGCTGTGAAGTCAGTGTCGACCGCTGACGACTTCGCGTACACCTCCAGGCTGACCGGCCCCGTGACTTCCATGTCTGCCGTCAGCGGCGGCGTCGTGTAGACGAGGACGTCGTCGCGGGCCTCCACGGATCGTTGATCGCGAGGGCCGCCCTTCAGGTGAGTGCCGTCGCAGCACAGCGGCCCGCCGATCGTCGGCGCCGGGTTTGCCGGGTCGTAGGTGTACTTGTCCGGCGATTCCGCGGCGGGAACGATCGTGTTGAGCACGCCGGTGCCGCGAAGGGAATTCGCCTGCCCCTGCGAGTGCAGGTAGTAGCGCGTGGCCTTCGCCCGGGCCAGAGGCCATTCGTCCTCGAACCGCCACTGGTTGGTGCCCATCACGAAAATCTTCACGGGCTTGGTGGCGTAGTCGTTCTGGACCTGCTTGAACAGGTAGTCGTACCAGCTGATCGTGGCGTCGTCCTCGTCGAACTTCGACGCCGGGCCAAAGTCCACGTCGCCGATCATCGGGCCGTTGCCCGCATGCCCGCCGACGATCACCACGAGATGCTGCCCGGCCCGCGCCGCGTCGTTGCCGCCATGCGCCTTGATGCCGAGGTAATTGCGGAACGACCCGTCCTGGAAGATGTCGTACCAGGCGACGATCGACAGCGCCGGCACGGTGATGTCGGCGAAGTGGGCTTCGATCGACCACTGCTTCCAGTACGCGTCCTCGCTCGGGTGGGCGATCCAGTCGAGATAGTACGGAGCGATCGCCGCCGCAGCCTCGGCGGTCTGGCCGTCAGCGGCCGGGTTGAACAACGGATAGCTGCCGAGCGGCAGCTGCCACGCGCCCCTGGTGGCGTCGCTGCGCGCGCGGACGCTGCGAATCAGCGTGTCCTGCGCCAGGCCGGTCGTCCAGGACTGATTGAACCACTGCTCGAACGCGCCGCCCTGGTAGGTCCAGTTCGAGTGGTAGTTGCTGGCGGTCACGATCGGGCAGATGCCCGCCAGATGCGGCGGGTGAGCGATCGCGGTGAGCATCTGCGTCGCGCCGACATACGACCCGCCGAACATGCCGACGCGCCCATCGGAGTTCGGGAGCGCCGCGGCCCACTCCACGGCGTCGTAGCCGTCCTCGGACTCGTGCTTGAACGTGTACCACTCGCCTTCGGAGCTGAAGCGTCCGCGAACGTCCTGAATGACCACGACATATCCGCGCGCGGCGGCCCTCAGGCCAAACCCGCGGCCGCCGTCCTTGTTGTACGGCGTGCGCTGGAGCAGGACCGGGTACTTACCCTCCGTCGTGGGCTTGTAGATATCGGCCCGCAGCACGACGCCGTCGCGCGTGCGCATCGTGACGTTGGACTCCACGGAGACGGCGAACTGGTCCGCGCCGCGAACAACGGCGGCGGCCGGCAGGAGGGCCAGCAGGGCGATCAGGGACACCACACGGGTCATGACGTTGCGCGCTCCTCGCGAAGGGTGACGATGGCGGGAGGGTATCAGATGAAGTCTGTGCGGGGCCAGATTTCGGCCGGGCGTACCTGAAGATCCTCACCGGTCGGACCGATGACGAGTGACAACCCACCATGATCAGCCGCCGATTCGTCGTGACGTCATTGTGTGCAATGCTGCTCGCCGCGCCGCGGCCCACGGCAGCCGAAGGAACGCCGGGCGGGCAATCGCCAATCGCCGCCGTCGCCCGCTCCGAACAGCAGGCGATGACGGAGCAGTGGTGGATCGTCAACTCGGTCTTGCGGGCGCTGGTGGACATGGCCGGGTACGGCCGCACCGCCGGTGCTGCGGCGCAAGTGGTGGCGCGCGACGAGTGGGCGCCGGGCAGCGCGTCGCGGCCGACCAATCGCTACACGGTGACTGTCGACACCCGTCCTTTGAACGCGCTGGTCGATCTTCAGCGGCACGTGTGGGACCCTGCGTCCTACAGTGCCGTCGCCGCCGAGTTGCTGGGTACGGCTCACGTCGAGCGTGAGTTCCGCCCCGAGTCGATTCTCTCCGAGCTCGCCGATGCCAGGCCCTCCGCGCTCGTGGAGCTCAACACCCGCGTGTCGGCGATGCTGGCCGGACACTTTCGTTCGCCCGCCGCGCACCAGCAGGCGGCCCTGTTACTTGGCGCCTTCGCCCTGCGTGAGGCCTCCGGGCCGTTCATGGACCATCGTCCGGCGCTCAACCGGATGACCGCGCACCTGGCTGCCGCACGCGGCCTCGACGCCAGCGTGACGACGCTCGATGGCCGCGTCGCCGAGGTGATCCTCCTCGCCGTGATCGGGCGTCAGGTGGATGCCCGGCACAACCTTGACGCGATCCGTGCCGAGCTGACGGCCGCCAGGCAGGACGCATGGGCCCGCGTCCTCGCCTTGCGGATCTGCGACGACTGGCGGACGCCGCCGGCAACCAGCGCGTCGCTTCTCGAACGGCTCGAGTACGTCCGTGCGGTTCGCGCGCGGACAACGGTGTCGCGATCGCTGACAGCGCTGGACAGCGTCAGTCAAAAGGAGCAGGAACTCCCGGAATGGGGCCGTCTAGCGGCGGTCGACGGCATGGACGTGGAGACAGGCAATCGCTTCGCGGTGCGCGGACTGGGAAGCGAGCTGGCCGATATCGAAAAAGCCTGGGGACAGTTTCATCAGGGCCAGCCAACTCCGGCGCAGCTGATCGCGGACCTCAACGTCATGGTTTCGCGCGGTCCTGTCGGTGGCGCCCTCAACGGGGCCAAGGTCAGCGTGATCGACTGGACGCTCTGGGCCGGCTACTTCCAGCGAAACCTCTGCGACTGGTTGTCGCTGGTATCTCTCACTCTCAGGAATCTCGGCTTGCCAGAGGACCGCACCGAATGGAACGCGAGCGCCGACGAGGCGCTTGGCAACCTTCGCCTCTACCCGTTGGTCCTCGCCGTCCGAGCGAAGAATGCGGCTGAGTACGACCTGGCGTTGCAGCGCGGCCGGCCGCTGATCGGACAGACACCGCAGCTCGTGCCCGACGGCATCTGGCGCGTGCTTGCCAATGGCCAGCGCTTCCAGCGCCCGATTGCCGATCTGGTGCCGGAGACCATCTGGTTCGTGCCGATGGTGCCGCTCGGCACGTCGTACGACCTGCGCCATCGCGCCTGGAGTCTGGTGGGGGGCAAGTGGACGCTGGGCGGGGCGCAGGTCGCCGCTATGCACGCGATGGCGCCGTTCAAGTTCGAGCCGATCTGGGAGGACCTCTGTCAGAAGTACGGCGATCCCAGCCCGCACCCTCCGTCGGCAGTCGTGCGCCGCGCGTTTGCCGCGTTCTCCGCGTACAACAGCGAGACGCTGGGATTGATGCTCACGATGGTGGACGGCGAGGCCGAGCCATACGTCGAGATCAGCGACACGCGCTGCGCCCTCGATGCTGACACCTGCGGCGATTTCGGCCAGTACCTGCTTGACCTTGGACGCCGGCCGGAAGCAGCCGCCGCCTACGAGCGGCTGGTCGCGGATGCGCGCGACCGCGTTGGCGTTTCCAACGAGGTCGACTGGCTCGTCCGCTATTACCACGACACCGGCCGCCAGGATCGTGCCCTGCAACTCGCAGCGATGGCGGCGGAAACGTATTCGAGCCGGGGCCTGCTGCTCCATGCCGATGAACTCGATCGTCTGGGGCGTCAGGAGGAGGCCGAAGCTATATACAAGAAGAACGACGAGCGCTACAAAGACCAGAGTCTCGCCGAACACTACTTCCGGAAGGCGTATCGCGCCGGGAGTTTCTCTGATCCTCGCATCCAGCCGCTGATAGCCGATGTCTTCGGCGGCACCGGCGTCACCAGGGTCTCAGCGCCGCCGAAAGTCGGCCCGAAGAAGGGCGTTCTCGTGACTGCTCTCGGCCCCACGGGGTTCGAAGGAGGACTTCAACTTCACGACGTCATCGTCGCACTGGATGGATGGCGGGTCCAGAATTGGGACCAATACGATTTGTTGAAGAGCTCGGCTGAGACAGACGTCATGGAGCTCCTCATCTGGCGCGACCACGAGTACGTAACGGTGCGCGCGACGGTGCCACAACGCACGTGGAGCGTCAGGGTGCAAAACTACGCCGGCGGGCCAATCCCGGTCGACGATGCGGCCGCCAGGCCGCCGGGACGCCAGCCCGCAGCGACGCGACGGCCATCGTCAGGCCGCTAGAACAGGACGACGGCGACAGCCGTGCCCGCTGGAACGTGCTCGACGTCGGCCGGAATCTCGAAGAAGCCATCCGCTGACGCCAGGCTCGTGATCTCGCCGGAGCTCTTGAACACTGGAATAGCGACCGCGCCCTCGAGCCGGACCGGATAGACCTGATGGCGGCCGCGCGGCGACGTCACCGACTCCGAGAGCGTCGCGGTCGCGATGCGTTCCGGCGGTGGCGGCAGCCGCGCCATCCGCCGCAGCATCGGCGCGACGAAGAGGTACATGTTGGTGAGGCACGAGACCGGATTGCCTGGCAGGCCGAACACCGGCACGCCGTTGACGGTGGCGAAGATGGTCGGCTTGCCCGGTTTGAGCTGAAGCCCCTCGAAATGCACGGTGCCGAGCGACTCGAGGATCTCGAGGCTGTAATCGCGCTCGCCGACTGAGCTCCCGCCGCAGAACAGGACCAGGTCGTCGCCGAGCGCTGACCCGAATGCCCCCGTCAGCGCCTCGCGATCATCGCGGACTCGCGGCTGGGTCACCGCCTCACCGCCGTGCGCGGCGACCGCCGCGGCCAGCGACGCCGAGTTGGCGTCGAAGATCTGTCCCGGCCCGAGACGGCCACCTGGCGCGACGATCTCATCGCCGGTCGAGAGAATCGCGACCCTCGGGCGCGCGAAGACCTCGATCTCCGCGAGGCCGAGCGCCGCCGCGACGCCGATGCGGGCCGGCGACAGCACCGTGCCCTCGCCAATCGCAAGCTCGCCAGCCACGAGATCGCCGCCGGCGACGCCGACGTGCTGCCCGGCGCGCGCCGTTTCCAGCACCAGCACCGTCGCGCCATTCACCTTCGAGTGCTCCACCATCACCACGGAGTCCGCACCGGACGGCATCGGGGCGCCAGTGGCAATCGCGGCGCACTCGCCTGCTTGAATCGGACGTGTCGGGACGGACCCGGTGAAAATGGACTCCACGATCGTCAGTCGCGCGGGCGCGCCGTGGGTCGCGGTCACGGTGTCGGCCGCTTTCACCGCGTAGCCGTCCATCACGGCACGCGAGAACGGCGGCACGTCGATGGCGGCGTAGACATGCCGGGCGGCGACGCGTCCAGATGCCCGGTCCAATGGCACTCGCTCGATCCGGGTCACCGGCTCGCCGTGGACGGCCAGGATCCCGCGGGCCGTGTCGATGGACACCGCGCTCCGGTTCGCGCGATAGGCCACTAGCGTCGCGCCTCGTGGACCAGGTGTCCAAGCGCCGGGATCACCAGCTTCTCCATACCCAGCCGTACGGCGGCTTCCGATCCCGGCAGCGCGATGACGATCGCGCGGCCTGCCAGGCCGGCAGTGGCCCGCGACAGCATCGCCGTGGCGCCGATCTCGTGATAGCTCAGCATGCGGAACAACTCGCCAAACCCGGGAAGCCGCTTGTCGAGCAGCGCGTCCAGGGCCTCGTACGTGCTGTCGCGAGACGTGATCCCGGTGCCGCCCGTCGTGATGATGACGTCCACACTGCCAGCTGCAACCAGGCGCCGCACCAGCGCCGACACGTCCGCAGGTTCGTCCTTCAGCAGCGACCGGCCGTGCACGGCGTGCCCTGCGGCAGTGAGCAGGTCGGCGATGGCGCGTCCGCTGGTGTCGGTCTCGGGCGTCCTGGTGTCGCTGACAGTGATCACGTGCACCGAGACCGAGGTGGGCACCTCGCGCCGGTGAGCGGTGGTCGTCACACCCGTGATTCTAACCGTGGCCTGACTCATGGGCACGACGATGGGCGATTGGCGTCGGCGCTCACGCGGATGGCCGATCGAAGACGGCCCACACCTGTGGCTTAATACGGCGATGCCCGCCGTCTTTCGTGCCGCCGCTCTCAGTGTGCTGACTGCCGTCGCCGTGTCCGCATCGACCACCGGCACCGCCCTCGACAAGGTGTCCCAGCGCTGGGTGGACACGACGCTGGCGTCGATGTCCGTCGACGAAAAGATCGGCCAGCTGGTGGTGTCGTCGTTCGACTCGACCTACATCGCCTCGGACTCCGACGAATACGCGCGACTTGCGGACCTGGTCACGCGCCAGCACGTCGGCGGCTTCCTCGTCTTCGGCGGCGCCGAGCCGGCTCCGCCCGTCCTGCTCAATCCAACCTACGGCACCGTGACGCTTGGCCATCCCCTCGAGGCTGCCGCGACACTGAATCGCCTGCAGCGGCTGGCGCGCGTTCCGCTGCTGAACGCCGCCGACTTTGAATTCGGCGTCGGCATGCGCATCGCCGGCGGCACGATCTTTCCGCGGGCGATGGCGTTCGGCGCGGCCGGCGACTCAGACCTCACCGAGCAGGCGGGCCACATCGTCGCGGAGGAATCGCGTGCGCTGGGGATTCACGTGGATTTCGCGCCGGTTGCCGACGTCAACAACAACCCGCGCAATCCGGTCATCAACACCCGCTCGTTCGGCGAAGACCCTGTGAAAGTGGGGACGCTCGCGGCGGCGTTCGCGAGGGGCCTGCGAGCCGGCGGCGTGCTGGCGACGCTGAAACACTTTCCCGGGCACGGCGACACCGACATGGACACCCATCTCGGGCTGGCCGTGATCAATCGCGACAAGGCGCAACTCGAGGCCGTCGAGCTCGCGCCCTTCCGTGCCGGGCTGGCTTCAGGCGCCGACGCTGTCATGGTCGCGCACGTCGAGTTGCCGTCGGTGGATCCCGCGAATGTGCCGGCGACGCTGAGCAAGCCGACCATCGCCGGGCTGCTTCGCGGCGATCTCGGCTTCAAAGGCCTGGTCTACACCGACTCGATGTCGATGGGGGCGATCGCGAACATGGCCAAGCCGGGGGATGCGGCCGCGCGCGCGATCGAAGCCGGCGCCGACATCGTGTTGCACTCACCTGATGACGCTGCGGCCGTGGCGGGGATCAAGGCGGCCGTCGAGCGCGGCGAGATCACCGCGGCGCGCCTCGACGAGTCCGTGCGCCGTGTGCTGGAAGCGAAGGCGCGCCTGCATCTCAACACGGTGAAGCTGGTCGATCTCGAGAAAGTGACGACGACGATCGGCGGGCGCGCGCATGCGGCCGTCGCGCGCGCGATCAGCGAGAAGTCGATCACGCTGGTGCGGGACCTGCACGCGCAGGTGCCGATGCGGATCGCGCGCGACAAGGCGGTGCTCGCGATCTCGATGCTCGACTACCCGAGCGGCTGGCGCATCGCGGCGCCGGGACGGTCGTTTCTTCCCGCCCTGAAGGCGCAATGGCCGAACGTGACGGCAGTGGAGCTGTCGGATCGCAGCACGGCGGCAGAACGGGAGCTGGTGGCCGCGATGGCGCCGCGCTTCGACGCCGTCGTCATCGGGATCTACGTGCGCGCGGCGTCGGGGAGCGGGCGGCTCGACCTGGCGCCCGAGCTCACGCGCCTGGTCAACCTGCTTGGGCGGAGCGGCACGCCGACGCGCCCCGTCGTCGGCTGCTTCTTCGGAAACCCATACGTCGCCGCCTCGGTGACGGACCTGCCAGCCATGCTGGTGACCTACGACCTGGGCGATCTTGCCGGAATCATCCGCCGCTCGAGCGCTTGCCGGCGAGACTGCGATTTCCGGGAAGCTGCCGATTGCCATACCGGGCCTGGCGGCGGTTGGCGAAGGCCAGGAGCGGGCTGGGCAGGGCAGCACGCCCTGAATTCGGGCCGCGACAGCGGAATATGCGCCCCGGCGACCGATCGGGGCCCTCGGGAAAGGTTGCGTCGCCTGAGCCCGTCCGGGTAAAATCGGATGTTCGTGCGTCGTGCGGCGGCCCTTCAAGGGGGCTACACCGTGCGACATCCCGCAAGCGCCCATAGCTCAGTTGGATAGAGCGTCTGGCTACGAACCAGGAGGTCGCACGTTCGAGTCGTGCTGGGCGCACCAAACTTTCCTGAACCTCATCCCGTTCTTCCGCAAGGCCGAGGTTGGACCGTGTTACCAAGGTCCAATGTCCTCCCCGATATCTCTGGGCTAGACTCGCGGCGCGGTGCCATCCGCCGTGCTCCGCGTCATAGCCCAGCGTCATGCCTTCATATCGCCTGAACACGCTCACCTCCGCGCCAGTCGGTGGCTCCAGTGCGGTTTCGTTGCTCGGCGAGAGCGACGCGTTCAAAGAGTTGATGTTCCGCGTTGGCGAGGTCGCGCCGACAGATGCCACCGTGCTGCTGCTGGGTGAGACGGGCACGGGCAAGAGCCTGATCGCCCAGGCGATTCACGAGCGCAGTGCGCAACGTAGCGGGCAGTTCGTGACAGTGAACTGCGCGGCGCTTCCGGCGCCGCTGCTCGAGAGCGAGCTGTCCGGCGCGCAGGGCGCGCCTGCCGACGCGCGGTCGTCACAGATTGGACGCGTCGAGCCCGCTCGCGACGGCACTGTGTTCCTGGACGAGGTCGCCGAGCTGCCGTTGGCGGCGCAGGCAACGCTGCTGCGCTTCCTGCAGGAAGGTGAGTCCGGACGCCTGGCGTCGGCGCCGACACGGCGTGTGCGCACGCGTGTCGTCGCCGGCACCAGCCGCGACATCCGCGAGGAGGTGCAGGCGGGCCGCTTCCGTCGCGACCTCTACTTCCGTATCAACGTCTTCCCGGTGGCGGTGCCGCCGCTCAGGGCGCGTCAGGGCGACATCCCGCTGCTCGTACATCGCCTCGTTGCGCGCTACGCACAGCGCATCGGACGCCGGATCGATCGGGTGCCCAGGGAATTGATCGAGCAGCTGCAGCAACGGAACTGGCCCGGCAACGTGCGCGAGCTGGAGAACGTGATCGAACGCGCGGTGATTGTCAGTCACGACGGCGCGCTGCGCCTCGATGCGACGGAAGACGCCGCGATCGACACGCCGGCCAGCGACACGCTCGCCGAGGTCGAGCGCTCGCATATCCGTCGAGTGCTGGCGGCGACCGCCTGGCAGATCGAAGGCCATCAGGGTGCCGCACGGACGCTGGGTCTGAAGCCGAGCACGCTGAGGAGCCGCATGCAGAAGCTCGGGATCCAGCGGGCTCGCATGGAGCTCGCCGACGTCCTCCGCCACCGCGCTCGTCCGTCCTGACGCAGCCGCTTGCCGGCGGATCGGCGCCGCGTCGATTACCAGTGCACCGTCAGCCTGTTGTCGTTCGTCGCGTGTCTTCCGCGACTGAAGTCGCGGCTCGTGCGACCTTCTCGTAGCTCATCAGCTGAATTCGTTAACATTTAGCCAGATCGTGCTGGCTCGTAGCTTGCTGACGGTCTGCGTACCTCCCCAGCAGACAACTCATCCTTAAACCGTTCACGCAAGTTCGAGGTGATGCATGTTTTCACGCGTGATAGTGACGCTGTCGGCAACGGCAGCGCTGGTGGGCGCGCTATCGGCCCCCGCGAAGGCGGACTCGTTCACCTTCTCGACGGGGGACCCGGACGGCAAGATCGCCATGGCAAGTCGGCCGGATGCGGGGGGCAAGGTCGAGATCGAAGCGGCAGACGACTTCGTCCTGACGGGCCGCACATTGATTACCAGTGCCACATTCACCGGCCTGCTGGTCGGTGCGGCGGCGCTTCCTACGGTGGACAACGTCATCGTCGAGATGTACCGCGTCTTTCCGAAGGACTCGGACACCACGCGGACGCCGGCGGTGCCGACGCGCGTCAACTCGCCGTCGGACGTCGAATTCGAGGGACGCGACGCGTCGGCGTCCGACATGACCTTCAGCACTGACGTGCTGTCGGCGTCCTTCACCGCCAGCAACAGCGTCCTCAACGGCATCGATCCGACGGCGCTGCACAGCGGCGGCGAAGGGGCGGTGACCGGGCAGGAAGTGAAGTTCACCGTCAACTTCACCACGCCGTTCGACCTGCCGGCCGACCACTACTTCTTCGTGCCCCAGGTCCAGGTGACGGGCGGCGAGTTCTACTGGTTGTCCGCCCCCAAGCCGATCGTGCCACCGGGAACGCCATTCCCAGCCGGCTTTACCGACCTCCAGACATGGATGCGGAACCAGCCGCTCGATCCGGATTGGCTGCGGGTCGGCACCGACATCGTCGGGCCCCCGCCGACCGGCGGTGCGGCGCCAACGTTCAACGCGGCGTTTTCGCTGCAGGGCGCACCAGTGCCGGAGCCCGCCAGCCTTGCGCTGCTGGCGACGGGGCTCGTGCTGGCCGCTCGGCGCTTCCGTCGTCGCTGACGAGCCGCACATCGAACGACGCCTCCGGGGCCTGCGGCGATGCGGGCCTCGGAGGCGCCCCCGTCTAGAACCTGAACACCAGGCCGACAGTGCCCCGCCAGAAGTCCAGGTGCCCGGTCCCGAGCGCAAATCCGAGCGCCGTGTTGGCATCCCGCGCAGAGAATTCACGGAAGTAGCGCACGTCACCGCGAATCCCGATGTGGTCCGCGAAGTAGCCGTTGATGCCCCCGCCGACGTCGAACCCCGCGCTGCTGTTGTCGAGTTGAAGCGACGACAGCGAACTCGTCACGTTGGTCCGCAGCAGCCCCGCGCCGCCGACGATGTAGGGCCGGATGCCGCCGCCGTGCTGCCCGCCAATCGGGATGCCGACGATGACGTTACCCATCGCTGTCAGGACGTTCGTCTTGCCGATGTTGGCCGTGGGCGCGAAAAATTTCGGGGCGTAGCCGATGTCGCCCTCGACTCCGATGATCCCGCCGCCCATCCACCCGAGGGACACGCCATAGGTCAGCTTCGAGTTGTCGTCCACGGCGTTTTTCAGGGCCTCGCCGACAGCACCGCTGAAGTTGACGCCGACAAACGGCGTCACGAAACCGTCCGCGTAAGCCGGCGCCGCAGTCATGACGCCGACGCTGAGAAGACCGGCCATGAGAAATGATCGGGCAATAGTGGAATGAATGCGCATATGTCGTCCTTTTGACCCTCTGGTGCCCCGGCGGGAGCGCTCGGGCGGCACTCGAGCTGAGCGCTGCAATATCGACACCGCCTTTTTCGAGGGGTCAACAGCTCTGCCAATGGGAGCTAAACGAGCGCACGACAGAAGTCAGCAACAAGCTCAAATTTCGGTATATTTCTGGCCATGGACACGCTGGTTCAGGACGTCCGCCATGCGCTGTGGGCCCTGCGGCGCAGCCCCGGCTTCGCCGCGGCCGGCCTGCTGACACTGGCCTTGGGCATTGGCGCCACCACGGCGGTCTTTTCAGTCATTTACGGCGTCCTCCTGCGCCCGCTGCCGTATCCGGGGTCCGAACGAATCGTGCGGTTGTCGGAAGAGCATCCCGGCGCCGTCTCGCCGCTGTCCGCGCCGATGCTCAGCAACCTCACCTATTACGCGTGGGCGCAGCCGCGCACCATCGAGCAGCTGGCGGCGTATCGGTACGACGAGTTCACCGTCTCGCTTCACGACGGCGGTGCGCGGCTCGTCGGCGCCCGCGTCACGCCGTCGTTGTTTCCGCTGCTTGGCCAGTCGCCGGCGGCCGGACGCTTCTTCGTGTCGGGCGAGGGCCGCGAGGGGACTGACAAGATCGTCGTGTTGTCGGATCGCGTGTGGCACGAGCGCTTCAACGCGGATCCGTCTGTCATCGGCCGCGTGATCCCCATCGACGGCGAGCCTCACCAGGTGGTCGGCGTGACGAGGCCTGGCTTCTACTTTCCCGACCGGGACACGTTGCTCTGGGCGCCGATGGACGTGCCGCCGCCGTCGCCGGACGCCGTCGCGGGCAAGCAGGGGCGTCTGTCGGTCTTGCGGGCGCTCGCGCGTTTGAAACCCGGGATCTCGACGGCGCAAGCCGAAGCCGAAGGCACGGCGGCGGCGCGCCGGACGATTCGGCCCATGGCCGCGACGCTGCTGTTCGGCGTCGGAGGGCCGCCCGTCGTCCACGTCCGGGGCCTCGTGGAGGAGATGACCGCGCGGATCCGGCCGGCGCTGCTGGTGCTGGCGGCGGCGGTGGTCTGCGTGCTCCTCATCGCGTGCGCCAACGTCGCCAACCTGTTCCTGTCCCGCGGCGTGGCGCGCCAGCGCGAGCTGACGGTGCGCGCGGCGATCGGCGCCAGCCGGGCACGCCTCACACGCCAGCTCCTGACCGAGAGCCTCGTGCTCTCGGCGATCGGCGGGGCGCTCGGCCTGGCGCTCGCCTGGGCGCTCGTCCGGCTGATCCCGGCCTTTGCGTCGAGTGATTTTCCCCGCCTGGACGACGTCGCGATCGACGTGCGGGTTGTCGGCTTCACTGCGGCCGCCGCGATTGTCACCGCGCTTATTTCTGGTATCGCGCCAGCCCTGCGCGGCGCTCGCGTCGATCTGGCGGAGTCGTTGCACGGCGGCGACGGCGCCACCGCGGGAGGGTTTCGCGGACGCCGCGCGCGACGTCTCCGCGACGGCTTGCTCATCGCGGAATCGGCGTTTGCCGTCGTGCTCCTGGTTGCGGCGACGCTCCTCGCGCGCAGCTTCGTAAAGCTCACGCATGTGGACGCGGGGTACACGCCGCAGCATGTGCTCGCCGCCGAGATCTACGTGCCCGGCGGCGACGCGCCGGCCAGGGCGGACGCCATGCGGGCGCTGGTGAACGGCATTCTCGATCGCACGCGCGCCATCGCGGGCGTCGTGTCGGCCGGGGCCAGCAACATGATGCCGCTCGACCAGTCGACGCAGATCGCCGGCTTCCCCGCGCCGTGGAGCGCTCCAGGCACCGAGACCAGGATCGCCAGGTCCTTCCAGTACATGGTGACGCCAGGCTATGCGGAAGCGCTGAGCCTCCGGTTGAAGCGCGGCCGGCTGTTTTCGTCCAGCGACACGTCGACCGGCGTGAGCGCCTGGCTGGTGAACGAGGAGTTCGCCCGCAACTACCTGCCGCCCGACCCGGTCGGCTATCGCTGGACCACTCGCGGCGACGACCCGGCGTCCACGCAAGTGAACGAAATCATCGGCGTCGTCGGCAACACGTTGAAGAACGGGAACGACACCGCCGTGCAGGCCGAGCACTATCAGCTGCCGAGCCAGGCCCTCCGATTCTCCGATCGCTTCGAGATCGCCGCGCGCACGACTGGCGATCCAGCGGCGGTCGCACCCGCCATCCGGAACATCGTCCGGGAGCTTGCGCCGGCAGCCGCGCTCGAGACGATGACGATGTCGCAGCGGGTCGCCGAGTCGGTGGACCAGCCGAGATTTGCGATGACGGTCCTGGCGACGTTCGCCCTGCTCGCCCTGACGCTGGCGTCGGTCGGCTTGTACGGCGTGCTGTCGTACGGCGTGTCGCAGCGACGGCGCGAGCTGGGATTGCGCGCGGCGCTCGGCGCGTCGCGCAACGCCATCATCAGGCAGGTCATCCGCGAGGGCCTGTCGGTGACGGCCATCGGCCTGCTCGTGGGCCTGGCCGGCGCGGCGGCGGTGACGCGCCTGATGGACAGCGTGCTCTTCGGCGTCGCACCGCTCGATCCTCTGTCGTTTGCGATCGCACCCCTTCTGCTCGTGCCGATCGCCGTCCTGGCGTGTGCGCTGCCGGCCCTGCGCGCCGCGCGTGCCGATCCGGCGCAGGTCCTTCGGACCGACTGAGGCCTGCGAGCCACCAATGGGCGACAACGAGCAGATACGAATCACGCGCCGAAAGATGCTGGAGCGGGCGACCCTGCTCGGCACCACGCTTGCGGCCGGCATTCCAGGCGGCGGGGCGGCTGCCGAGGCACGCGGCACCGAGTCGGCGTCGGCGGATACGTCGAAGATGAAGGTGGTCGTCACCGGCGGGCACCCCGGCGACCCCGAGTACGGCTGCGGCGGGACTGTCGCGCGCTACGCGGACCTCGGTCACGAGGTCGTCCTGCTTTATCTGAACAAAGGGCTATGGCCGGACAACCCGTCGCACGAGCCGCCGCCGGACCGCGTGGCGGAAGCGGGGAAGGCGTGCGAGATTCTGAAGGCGAGGCCACTGTTTGCGGGGCAGGTCGACGGCAGGTCTGTGGTGGACCGTCCCCACTACGATCAGTTTCACCAGTTGCTCGAGGCCGAGCATCCAGACATCGTGTTCTCACACTGGCCGATCGACAACCACGCGGATCACCGGGCCATCTCGATGCTGGTCTACGAGGCATGGCTGCGGATGGGCAGGCGCTTCGCGCTTTACTACTACGAAGTGTCGAATGGCGAAGACACCGTGCAGTTCGCGCCGACGCACTACGTCGACATCAGCGCCGTCGAGCCGCGGAAACGTGCCGCCTGCTACGCGCACGCCAGTCAGACACCGGACCAGTACTATCAGCTGCAGGAGTCGGTCACCCGGATGCGGGGCATCGAAAGCGGCGTGACGCAGGCGGAAGGCTACATCCGGCACATCCAGAGTCCGGACTTCGCCTTGCCGCTGATGAAGTGAACGAGCACTGACTGGGTGTAGACTGACCAGCTTGAAACGAGACGCGCACGGCTCGCCGCTGCTTGCTGCGTGGCGGCGAGTTCGCCGGGTCGCCGGCACGACCACGCGCGCGATTCGCGACGAGGCGCAAGTGGAACCGGGCGCAGCGCAGTTCGTGCCGCCGGGGCACTTCTACTCGCCGATCCCGTCCGCTGAAGACATCGACGGATTCAGCCGCCGGCGCCGCGATCCGGCAGCCCTTCCCGGCATCGACATCGACGAGCCGGGACAGCTGGCGCTGCTCGAGCAGCTGGCAGGTTTCTACGGGTCGATGCCATTTTCGTGGCAGGGCGGGCCCGGCTTCCGCTATCGCTTCGACAACCCGTCGTACTGGTACGCCGACGGCATCTTCCTCTACTCGATGCTCCGGCATCTCGCGCCGCGCCGGCTGATCGAAGTCGGGTCCGGGCACACCTCGGCGTTGACTCTCGATATGAACCAGCACTTTCTCGGCGGTCGCGTCAGCTGCACGTTCATCGAGCCGTATCCAGAGTTGCTGCGCAGCCTGCTCCGGCCCGAGGACCGCGCCGGAGTCACGCTGATTGAGGCAAAGCTGCAGGACGTGGACCTCGGAGTGTTCGACGCGCTGCAGGCCGGCGACGTTTTGTTCGTGGACTCGACGCATGTGTCGAAGGTCGGCAGCGACGTGAACTGGCTGTTCTTCGAGGTGCTGCCGCGCCTGGCGCCCGGCGTGTTCATCCACGTTCACGACGTGTTCGCGTCGCTCGAGTACCCGCTCGACTGGCTGCGTGAAGGCCGCGCCTGGAACGAGCAATACCTCCTCAGGGCGTTTCTTCAGTTCAACGATCGGTTCCGGATTCGCCTGTTCGGCAACCACATGATCCAGCGCCATCCGGACTGGTTCCAGGCCCACATGCCGTTGTGCCTGAAGAACCCGGGCGGAGCGTTGTGGATGGAAAAAACCCGGTAGCGCTGCCCCTATGCGCCTGTGGTGATCGCCTTCCACGGCGCAAACGCGTTGGCCGTGCGCTGCAGCGCCGGCGTCAGCTCCGGGAGGTGCCGCAGGATGACGCTGGTCATGCCGTTGTCTTCGATCCAGTCGATGCCCGCCTGCGTGTAGACGGCCGGCGTGTAGTCGGTGGTGAAGAACCGGTCGCTTTTCAGCCGGCGTGACGCCATCAGGACGAAGACGCGGAACGCGGTGTCGCTGAAGCCGAATCCCTCCGGCGGCTTCTCCGCGTACATGCCCACCATCAGGTCCACCTTGTCGGGGTGCCCGTAGACTTCGCGCAGCGTGTGCACGATGTCGGGGTCGTCGGACATGTCCTCGAACGCGCGGGCGCGCGGCATGTGGAACAACTCCCTGAATCTGTTGTAGCGCGGCACGCCGCGCTCGCGATCGCGCAGGACGTCGATCGTCGCCAGGTCGATCAGCTCCTCGACTTTCTGCCCGCTGCGCCGGCGCAGCCTCCGCATCCAGTTGGGATAGTTGCGCAGCGTGACGGCGCCGGGATTCTGCATGCCAAACGAGTAGACGAGGTCGGCAAAGGTCGCCCCGCCGCGCAGAGCGTTGGTCATGGCATGCGGGCCTACGATCACGTCGGGGTCCTGCGGGTCGTCGGACTCGAACTTCAGCATGCGTCCCTTGCGCCCGTCCGCGGCGAACAGCATCTGGATGTCATTCGGCAGCAGCGGATGCAGCCGGTAGACGGCGGTGAACTCTTCGGTCAGGCAGTAGTCGGCGCCGTGCTGGTTGACCGCCGAGCCTGGAATGCCGCTCATCGCCTCTGCGGCGCTGATCCGGCCGAAGGTCTTCTTCACCGCTGCTCCCGCCAGCCCCGACCAGTTCGCGTTCATCCCGACCTGCAGCGCAGGGTGCGTCAGGATCGCAGTCGTCCAGTCGACTGTGTGAATCTTCGCCATCAACGCGTTGTTGATCAGGCGCGCCTTCCTGAAGATCAGCTCGTCGCTCTCATCGTGATCGCGCCACTCCGGGAACGCTTCGATCAGCCGGTCGCAGATCGCGTTGTGCTCCAGCGTGAACAGGTTGTGCAGCAGGCTCAGGCCGACCCACCAGTTGGACGTCAGCCCCGTCGTCTCGACGCCCGTCGGGTCCACCGGGATCATCTTCGTCTTCGGGTCGATTCGCAGCTTGCCGTCCACGCCGGACCGGTACCTGGCGCCTGCGGCGTGACTGTCTCCGTAGATCTGCGAGCTGTCCCACCAGTGGGTCTCGGCGTTGGCGAACGTCGTCGGCCCCGCGCCGTCGTTGAAGCGACGCGTCGGATCGGCGCGGCTGCGGCGGACCAGCATCTTGCCGCCGGGCCACGGGTCGTTTGCCTGCAGCGGGATGTCGAACGGGTCGTCGGCGACCGGCCGCGGCGTGCCGTGATTGAACCAGTCGTGCGTCTGGAACTGGATCCACGCCGCGGCGATCAGGTTGAGGATGGTCGCGGGCGCGAAGTCGTCCCTGCCGTCGCCGTTGGCCGGCCGCGCCAGCAGCCGGTTGCTGACCAGCCGCGGGCTCGGGTCGAGGATCGCCGGGTCCTTCGACGGGTCGACTTCGCTCAACGGGATGTTCCGTCCGAAACGCGCGCCCGGGTTGCTGAGCGTGAACTCCGATCCGTTGAACACGTCGTCCGGGTTCAGGCTCGCGTTGCCCATGGTCGGCTTCGCCAGGTCGTTGTACTGGCCGTCTTCCTGGCGCTCGCCGAGATACGTCGTCGAAAACGGGACTGTCGGGCGCAGACCCGCCGGGTTGGTCACGGGAAGGTCCGATGTGTTGTGCAGGTTCTTCTGGCGCAGCACGTCGCGCACCGCGCCGAGGTTGGCGACGGCGAGAAACGTCGGCAGCCTGTGCCAGTCCACAAAGCGGTTCAGCAGCTGAAACAGCGCGATGTAGCCGACCGCCAGCAGCGACTTGGGATCCTCGTCGCGCACGATCAGGACGACGACGACGGAGCCGATGACGGCGAGCGCCATCAGGATGCCCAGCGCATGCGCGCCCATCGTCGCCTTGGACGCCAGCACGAACGCGCCGAAGAACATCACGAACGTCAGGACGTGAACGGCGCCGCGCTGGACCCGGACCCACTTGCTGTCGGCAACCGTCCAGGCCAGCAGGACGTCGAGCCCCCACCACGCGGTCAGGAAGAAATCCGCGGCGGCGTGCTGGACGACGCGCTCAGGGTCGACGGCAATGCCGGCCTGGCTGTGAAAGATCTCAGCGAAGTTCCCGTGAAACGTGCCGACGACAGTCCAGTACAGATGCACCAGGAAGGCGAGGTAGCCGAACGTCCAGAACGCCCGCCAGTAGCTGTTCGGAGCGTCGGCGCGCGAGAAGACGTGAAAGCAGAGGGCCGGCGTGACGAGCAGAATCGTCGCCCAGATCGTCAGGATCACCCGGTAGTAGAGGACCGTGTGCGTGCCGATTGGCGACACGGCCCGCGCGTCCAGGGCGCCCTTGACCTCGGCGCCGAGGTGCGCCAGCACCATCAGCAGGACGAACAGCGCGAAGACGAACCAGTATCTGGCGCGTGTCTGGCCCGGAGTCTCCAATGGCATGACCATGTGTCGGCGCTCCTCGGACTGTCGGTGTCTGCGGGCCGCGGCTCAGTGCCACCGGCGTTGATGTTCCCGGTGGGTCTCGGTGTAGCCGCCCTTGAACAGCGCGTCGTAATACGCGAGGTCCAGATGGTGGGCCTGCAGCCAGACACCGGGTGCGTAGATCGCGTCGCAGTGCGCAGGGAAGCGGCCGTGGCGCTCGTAGATATAGGTGCAGATGTCCTTCACGCACGCCACGACGTCATCTTCGTAGCGCGGCACTTCCTTGATGTAGTTCGCGCCGCGGTCGTCGCGGAAGATGCGGCTGAAGTACGCCGCGTCCGTGTAGGTGCCGTTCGCGCCGTACTTGGCGTCCACGACTGCCTGCACGGCATCCGCCATCGACGGGTAGTACGGCGGGCACATGCCCTTGATGTGCGGCGGCAGCCCGATCGGCTGCTTCCGCGCTTTCTGCACGAAGGTGCCCCAGCGGAAGAAGTCCAGGCCGCGATACGGCGGCGTGACGTGCTCGAAGCCGAGGGCAGGCAGCAACTCCGTCGGGCTGACCGCCGCATGAATCCATCCGCCAAGGCCCATCGCCTGCAGCATCAGGATCAGGTTCTGCAGCAGCAGCTCCGCCTCGATCTGTGTCCGCATCGTCCCGAGGAATCCCAGCGGGAGCTTGATCTCCTTGTTGAGGAAGCCGCGCCGGATCCACTTCTTCACACCGGCCGGCAGATAGAAATTGCGGTCGTCGAGAAACGTCGGCCGATGCCCCGCCGGCTCGGTCAGCAGGTACATCAGCGCGTTGATGTACTGCCGCGTCATGTCGACGACAGGAAACAGCATCGTCGAACCGGGGAGGTTCGAGAGAAACCTGTTGGAGTCGAGGTAGTAGGGGAACTCGCGTGGGAACTCCGGGCGCCTGTCGAGCACTTTCACCTTCGACGCCGCCGCGCGACGGATCAGCACGTCAGCGGTGATCGGCTCGGCCGGGTCGAGCCCCTCGAGGCGCTTCAAGAAATACGCGCCAGAATCGTTGAACAGGAAGAAGTGCGTCGCCTGCGCGTTGTCAGTGCTGCCGGCAGCCCGCCCCGGGAAATTGAGGTTCGGCGTCCCGAGAATCTTCTCGCCGGTGGCGGTCTCGAAGGGGCGATCGGGCAGCGTCACGCCGGTCGTGCCGACGGCTGCGATCAAGACGGCTTCCTCGAGCTCGCTGAGCGGCTGCGGTTTCGCCGTGGAGGTGTAGCTGTTCGAGCCTGCGGGCACCGTGGAGACGCCAAGGCTGACCCGCCGCGACCGCCGGTTGAAGACGGCGTCGAACAGCGGGTACTTCCGCATCTCGTCGAAGCCGACTGGAGTCTCTGACATGACGCCTTCCTTCAGCCAAGCCGGTTCAGGAGCGCTTCCTTGATGAAGGCCAGCAGCCCCGCCGGGTTGGGACAGTAATGGGGGATCGCGAGCCTGGTGATCGCCGCGTCGATGATGGTGGGCTTTCCCGATGCGAGCGCCAGGGTGAAGGCGTCCTCGAACTGCTCGAGGGTCTCCACGCGAAACCCCTGCGCGCCGCACGCCCTGGCGTAGGCCACGTAGTCAGGGTTGGTGAAGTCCACCAGTGCCGACTCGCCGTAGGTCGTCACCTGGAACATCTTGATCAACTTGAATTCGCCGTCATCGAAGATGATCCAGATGACCGGGATGTCATGCTGAACCGCTGTCAGCAGCTCGAATCCCGAGAGCAGGTACCCGCCATCGCCGCAGCCCACGACCACCGTGCGATCCGCGTGGGCGTATTTCGTGCCGATGCCGCCGTTGACGGCCCACGCCATCGGCCCGAAGCTGCCAGGCTTGTGGTAGTGCTGCCCTTCCTTCAGCTGCAGGTAGTAACTGAGCCAGGCGAGATGGGCGCCGGCGTCGGCCAGCACGATGGCGTTCTCCGGCAGCAATCGTGACAGCGACCGCGCCATCTGCCCGGGGTGGATCCGGTTGGGCTCGAGGTGAAGGATGGGCGCCGTGAGGTGTCGATCCTTTTCCACCTGCCGTGGCGGCACTGGTCCGACAGTGCGCTGCAAGCCCGGCGGCGATCTGCGCGATCGCTGGTTTGGCATCCGACACGACGCCGACGGCGGCCGGATAGACCTTGTCGATCTCCTGCGCCGAGATGTTGACGTGGATCAGCCGCTTGCCGTCGAAGAGGTCGTCGCGGAAGTTGAACGTCGCGTGCTGCGCGAACGAGTTGCCGACGGCCAGGATGACGCTGGCGTCCATGAACGCTTTTGCCGCGGCGGCATGACCGCTGTCGGCAAACACGCCGACGCCAAGCGGGTGGTCCTCGCGGATGATCCCCTTGCCGTCGAGTGTGGTGGCAAACGGAATCTGGAAGCGCTCAACGAGCGCCAGCAGCTCCGGACCTGCCTGACTGCGTATCGCTCCGAAGCCGAGGAGCGCGAGCACCGGCCGGTTCGACAGCAGCGCCTCGCTCAGGACGTCGCACGCCGCGGCGATCTCCGCCGGCTCCGGCTTCACCGGCGCGATGTTCAGGCGAATGTCGCGATAGTTGTCCACCGAGACTTCGTGGTGGGTCAGGTTCTCCGGCACGTGGATGTGAACCGGCCCCGGCCGTCCTTCAAAGGCGATGTTGACGGCCTCCTCCAGCACGTCGATCGTCTTCGACGCGTCGTCGAGCAGGTACGACTTCTTGGTCGTCGCCGCGAACATCGCCTGCGAGTCGGGCGTGCGGTTGAGGCCCGAGCTCTCGTTGAGCGACCCCTTGCCGCGCCACTCGAGCGAGGCAAAGCCGGAGATCGCCAGCACGGGGTAGGAGTCCGACATCGCCACTGCAAGCCCCGAGAACAGGTTGAACGCGCCCGGCCCGGCGGTGGCGAAGCAGACGCCGAGGCGGTTCGAGTAGATCGCGTAGCCACAGGCCATGAACGACGCGGCCTGCTCGTGCTTCGTGATGATCGGGCGGATTCGCGACGAGTGCTTCAGCGCCAGCATCAGCGAGGCGGCATTCTCGCCGGCGCCCCCGAACGCGGCATCGACGCCGATTCCTTCGAGAGCCCTGACGATGGCTTCGTACACGCGCATCTGGACGCGCCTTTCAGGCGAGCAGGGGAATGGCCGGGCGAGTGACCCCGCGCTTTGAAAACGTCGAGGTGCGCGAAATCGAACAGCGCGACTGACTGGCGTCAGGTATTGGTTGAGCTGGGCAGCTCAGTCGATCCAGTGCAGGACGTCGCGGATCACTGACCAGCGGGGCGCGTGGCCGGAGCTCGTCTTGCCGAGTATCCACTGGTCGTACAGCGCGTCGAGCGTGCCGTCGCGGCGCTTCAAGTCAATCCAGGTGTTCACGATGTCCGCCCACTGCTGGTCGTGGCCGGGCAGCGGAAACGCGAGCGGCACCTTCACGACGCCAGGCTGCGGAACCACCACGCCCCATTCCGGGTGGAGCAGTGTCAGCACCGATCCGCGTTCGGCAGGCAGCACGAGAGCATCGAAGCCGGCGCTGGCCGCCAGCGGATCGGATGCGGGGTCGAAGCGCTTGAACGGCACGCCCGGCAGTCGCGTTGCCAGCGTCCGCTCGTAGTAGGGCAGAGGCGGCACGCCAATCGTGAGGTCGCGAATCTGCGCGATGGAGTCCCACGTCTCGAAGCGCGCGCGCAGGTAGTCCTTGACGACAAAGGCGAGTGTCTCGTCCAGGTACGGCGTCGAGAACATGGACACCGTAGCCAGATGCGGCGTCATCGGCAGCCCGCCGATGCCGATATCCGATCGCCCCGCCGCCACCGCGGACACCAGCTCGCCGGTTGGCCATTCGACGAACTCGACCCGCAAACCCAGGTCGCGTGCCAGCAGCTGCGCCAGCTCCACGTCAAGCCCCACCAGGTCACGCTTGCCGTTCCGGAACGCATAAGGCAGCCGATTCTCGACGAACCCGACGCGCAGCACACCGCGCTTCTGAATCTGATCGAACACGGAACCGCCGGACGCGTCTGGCGCCGCCGGCGGCGGGACGACAATTGCGGGCCCGTTGTTGAACAGGTTCGTCATCCCGTACACCTGCTCCGCGCCCTTGTACTCACGAGCCAGTACCGTGCGGAATGTCAGCCGCAGGCCGCCCACTACTGCAGCCGTCACGACGAGTGTGACGACGGCGTAGCGGGCCATTCGGCGTGGGTCGAGCCGCAGGTGACCCGTGATGGCGGCTGTCCCGATCAGCGCCATCGTGACCGTGTGCACCGCGGCAGCGAGCGTGCCGAACCTGGCGTTGATCACGCTGGTCGCGACGAAGAGCTGAAACGTGTCCGCAGGAATGCGAAAGACGTCGAGCAGAAACGGCATGGCGGCGTTCATGCTGCCGAAGAACGACAGCCCGCCGGTAGCCGCCAGCCGGGGATACGACGTCACCGGCACGTCGGTGCCGGCAAACCATCCCGCGAACAGGACGAAGCTGAGGGACAGCAGTTTTCCCGAGTGAGGGAAGTTGAACGAGGCCGGCACGATGACGTCTGGCAGGCTCTCGGACTCGGCGTCGACCACGCCGTGCTTCGCGAGCAGACTCTTGCACGCGTCGATCAGGCTCGGCAGCACGATGAACAGGTCGCCGGCGATGAACGCCGTGATGAGGGCGTCGCGCGTGGGCCCCAGGACCTCGCGATAAGGGATTGGCGTCACCGCGGCGACCAGGCCGGGAAGGATCCACAGCGCCAGCAGCAGCGAAAACGCCATGTACGCCACCAGGTACACCTGGATGCGCGCCAGCTGGTCGAACGACATCGTCCCGGCCGCCGTGGCGGAGAGCGCGAAGACGCCATACGGCGTGAGCTGCACCACGAATCGCGTCGCGCGAGCGATGGTCGTGCTGATCAGGCCGAGGACGTCGAGCAGCGGTCCCTTCTTCTGGACTCCGATCAACGCGACGCCGACGATGAGGGAGAACAGCACCACTGCCGGCACGACGTTGTTGGCCAGCGAGTTGAACGGATTGGAGGGGATGTACAACCCGATGAAGTCGAACGCCGGCGGCTTCTCGATGAGCGACGCCGTGAAAAACGACGCGGTTTCGGTTGCCGGGAAGACCAGCGGGAACAGGAACGCCACCGCGATGGCGATCGCCGACAGCGTCAGCAGCGTCAACCCCGCCTGCAATCCCAGGCGCTTCGCCTGAGCCATGTCGAGGTGGCCGAGGCTGGCGACGATGGAGACGGTCACGTAGGGCAGGACCGTCATCTGCAGCAGCTTGATGAAGCCGTCGGCGACGATGGCGAGCGGCGACACGAGCTCGCCCAGGAACAGCCCGCACGCGACGCCGGCCGCGAGGCCTACCAGAATCTTGTGTGAGAAGGTCATGTCGTCAGCAGGGCAACGGGCCCTGATGGCGAGCATGGTACGTCGAGCGGCCGGAAATCGTAATGGCTGGGCTGGCTACAGATTGACGTGGACGCTGAACGTCGCGCCGGGATACCCTCCCGCAACCTGGCGCTGCCAGCACGGCTACCACGGTCCCGGAGAAATCTGTGACGATGCGAGGCGACGCGATGACCGGCCCGGTGCGCTCCCGCCACTGGGCCCAGCTGTTCGACGATCGGCCCTCGCTCACCGAATCGCTCGCCGCATTCATCCTCGATGGTCTCCAGGACGGCGGAACGGTGCTCGTGTTCATCCGGATGTCGCACTGGCCGGACGTGCGTGAGCAGTTGCCGCGGGGCGAGATCGACGACGCGCTTGCTGACGGCCGGCTTTCAGTGGAGGATGCCGCTGCGGGACTGACGGCGCTCCTGGTCGACGACTGGCCCGACCCGGCGATGTTCGACGCGCTGGTCGGTCGCAGGGTCAGAGAACTGCTGTCGTCGCGGCGCAGGCTCTCGATTTACGGCGAGATTGTCGACATCCTGGCGGCACGGGGCGACTTGCGCGGTGCGGAGCGGCTCGAACAGATGTGGAACGAGCTGCTGGCCCGCCACGACATCTCACTCTTCTGCGGGTACGCCGCGGCCAGCTTTGGCAACCCCCGCGATGCCGACGCGCTGAGGAAGATCTGCGCGGCCCACACCAGCGTCCATTCGGTGCCGGGCGACCTGCTCGGCAGGTTCCTGCTCAAGAGTTGCGCGGGCGTGCTGGCCTGACGACCGACTGCGAGAGTCGGCCGGGAAGCTGGCGGTCGCCAGGCTTCCCGGCTCGTTCGACGTTACTTCCCCGCGCCGCGCTTTGCAGACCCGGCCTTCGGACGGTCGCTCGCAGTGCCCGCGTGCCGTCCGGCCGTCGCCGGTTCCAGCTCCTCGTCGTCCGGATGCGCGATCGCCGCGGCTTCCTTGTTGATGCCGCCTTCGCCGATCGACGTCATCTTCTCGTTGGCCGCCTTCTCCTCGTCACGATTCTGACGAAGCAGGTCGGCGGCCTCGGTGTGGTTCATCGCCTTGGCCCACGCGATCAGGTTGCCGTAGACCGCGATCTCGTAGTGCTCGACGCGCTGAGCCGCCGCGATCAGCATCGCGTCGGCGGCATCGTCGTCAAACGACTTGCTGTCGTCGATCGTCTTCTTGCCTTCCAGCAGGATGCCGGCGACGCCATCGCAGTGCTTGCCGCTCACCTTCTCGCCGAGCAGCGTCAGGACCTCTTCCACCCGCCGTACGTGTCCCTTCGTCTCTTCCAGGTGGGACTCGAATCCTTCGCGCAGCTCGGCGTCGTGCGCCGAAGCGATGAGTTTCGGCAGAGCCTTGGTGATCTGCTGTTCGGCGTCGTAGATATCGCGGAGTTCGTCGATGAATGCGTCGTGCAGCGTCTTGGTCGTTGCCATTGTGTTTCGTCCCTCGAAAAAATCGATTCCCGTGAGTGGGACCGAAAGCCCCGAGAGACAGGCTGCAACACCGGTTCCACCTTGAAACGGCTGGATCGGCGGGTGTGTGGGCGCAAATCGCACGGCGGATCCCCCCGCCATGTCGTTTCCGCGCGTAGGTGTCAGCGTGAATACAGGGCTCGGCAGCACGGGCTGTGGTCAGCACGAACGGCATGAGCCGGATGAGGTGCAGATCAGGGCACCGAGACCAGGGGCTGACATTCGCCAGGCAGGCACAGCACGCCTTCCTGGTACAGGCTGACATCGTTCTGCGCCCCCTGCTTGAAAGCGGCGCCCTTGTACCAATATTTCTGGATGAAGGCGTACTGGAGCTGGCGCCGGTGGCGAATCTCCACCGACGACCCGTGCCAGATCTGGTCCCGGAAGATGTCGCCGGCAATCCGGTAGCGGCGCGCAAGCTGGATGAAGAAGTGCTCGGGATCTCTGCAGTCGTCGAACGTGCCGTCGCAGCCAGGCATGTGCGACGCGTCGAGGCCGCCCTGATCCATTGGCGTGTTGTAAATCAGGTTGAAGATGTGGAACGGATCGAGATTGGCGCGAAGACAGCTGGCGTAGATCGAGTGACCCATCTCTTCAAGGATGTGTCCCGCGCCTCCGCCTGGGCGCACTGACGAGATCATGACGCCCGCCCCGCCGACGCCGCCGGCGCCGTTCAGGATGAACTGGAATGGCAGCGACATGCAATGGTTCGGGCCGTCGTCGTAGATCCATTCCGGGAACTCAGTCGCGCCGATTCCCTTCTCGGTGAAGAACCGGTAGCGCTCCCACGGCGCGCCCACGTTGTACGGAATCTTGCCCATCGCCGCCGCCATGTGCACCGAGCCCGTCGCGTCGTCGAAGACGTAGAGATCGGGGATCGGCCGCTTGAAGTCGTCCGGTCGCTGGGTGATGCTGCCGAGGCTGCGTCCGGTGAAGCTCGCCACAAACGGCGTCTGCCCCGGTCGCAGCTGATTCGACACCCAGGTGACGCTGCGCTCGAAATGGCTCCCGGTGGAGAAGGCGACGAAGGCGTTGTCGGCCTGCAGGCCCTGGCCGGTGCCGCGCAGGAACGTGACGATGTCGGCCTTCCCGTCCATGTTGATGTCCGCGACCAGCGGAAGTTCGCCCCTTAGTGAGAAGAAGGTGTGCCAGAGCGTCGGCGTGCCGAATTTCGTGCCGTCAGACAGCGCGACCCAGACCGGGGCGTGGCCGAGCAGCGAGCCGTCCGGGTTGAACTGCGGCTTCTGGACGAACGTCGCGATGTCGTCGTAGCCGTCGCCGTTGAAGTCGCCGACCATCGGGATCTCGCCGGCGTGCGAAAACGACGTGGCCCAGACTGTCGGCGTGCCGAACGACGAACCGGTCGAGAGCGCGACGCGGACCGGCGCGTCGCCGATCAGGCTGCCGTCAGGATTGTGCTGCTCGTGCTGCGCGAACGAGATGACGTCAGTCTTGCCGTCGTGGTTGAAGTCGCCAACCAGCGGGATTTCGCCAGCGGGTGAGAAGTCGGTCAGCCAGGTGCCGACGCGGTCGAAGCTCGAGCCGTTGGAGAGCGCGACCCAGACGGGGTTTTCGCCGACCACCGTGCCGTCGTGGTCGTTGATCACCTGGTGCTGCACGAAGTCCACGATGTCGGCTCGCCCGTTCGGATCGCCGTCGAAGTTGCCGACCAGGGGTTTCTCGCCCTGCTTCGCGAAGTTCCGGTTCCAGACGGCTTCGTTGGCGTACTCCGGGCCGCCGGGAATATTCGATCCGTCGAGACGCACGTAGACCGGGCCCGGCCCCACACCAGGCTCGAAGTCCTCCGGGAAGCGGATCAGATCCGGCCGCATGTCGCCGTTCACGTCGGCGATCATCCGGATCTCGTTCGGCCCGCCGAAGGTGATATCCGGATCGAAGCCGCCGGCTTCCTCGGCGTAGAGCAGCGTCATGCCCCATTTGTTCTTGAACAGCTGCTTGATGGCCGCCCGGCCGAAGTTGATGATGACAGCGCCAGTGAGAGGCGGGCCGGCGGTCCGCTGCGCGGTCAAATAGAGATCCGAGTTGAAGCTCAGCACCTCCATCTGCCCGAATGCGACCGATGGTCCTGGCTGGATGTCGGTGCCTGACGACAGCCAGTGATCGGCGAACGCCGCGCCAGTGATGCGGTTGTCGATGCGATTGGGGTCCTTGCGCGCGTAGGTGACGCGGCCGTTGAAGTCGCGCACGATGACGAACACGTCGTCGTACAAGTTGGCGATGTGCGGCGTGTCGTCGCCGTGCAGTCCGGTGTCCGACGGAATGGTCCACGTGGACGGCGTGCCGAGCGGCGAGCGGGTGTTGGTGTAGAAGACCAGCGTGCCTGGCGACGCCGGCGTCTCCGATCGAATCACGACGTGCAGGCCGCCGTTGAAGACCATGGCGTCGAACTGTCCGTCGTGCACCGGGACGAGGGCAACCAGCGTCGGCGCCGAAAACTGCAGCGGCGTCGCGCTGGTGCGGTACGCGTGGCGCAGCGCCGCGCCGGACGTGTAGAAGACGTCGAGCGTCACGCCATCCCAGACCAGCTTCGGCGCCCAGACCTGCGCGTGGGTGGCGACGACGACGTCGGGGGACCATGTGCCTGTCGTCGTATCGAGCTGCCTGACTTTCACAGTGCCGTTGCGGTCGACCCACCCAAGTGCGAGTCCCTTTTCGCCGGTCGCCACCATCGATGGCGGCACCACGGTGTCGAGGCTCAGGGCCTGCCACGGCGAGGGCCAGTCGGTGATGTCGGCGTGGTCCACCTTGCGGGTCGTGTAGTAGAAGCCGTCCGGTGCCATCGCCACCAGATGGACGACGGCCGTGCCGATGCCGCGGCCGACGACTGCCGCCGCGGGGCGCGCGGCGAAGAAGCGATCGGGCAGGCCGGCTCCGACCTGGTGCCAGGCCCCCGTCAATGTGGTCGCGTTGGCCACCTGCCCGGTGCTGCGATCGACACGGCTGGGCAGCAGCTCGAAGAACACCTTCCCCGAGTCGGCGCGGAAGAGCCAGATGGCATTGCTGCGGTGGCCGTAGTCGAGGAACTCGGGGACGAAGGGGCGTGGCGGGAATGTCGGGCCGCTGTCGTGCGGCTTGTAGAGTGGACCCGGGTCTTCGATGACGCCCACCATGGCGATCGCCGAGCCCGTGCCGGGTCGGAGACGCTGAAACGTCACGTGCGGAAGGTTGATGCGGAAGTCCCAACCGTGCAGGTTGGGCAGGAATTCTGGATATTCGGCCAGGTCCTCGCTCATCTGCGAGCCCGCGAGGGGGTTCCAGCACGCGGTCACCGCCGAGCTGCCGGCGACGCAGTTGCCGGCGTCGCGGTCGGTCGTCTGTGCCAGCGCCACCGCGCCGGTGAATGCCACGAGCAGCCCGACTTTCCAGGTAATCATTCCCAGCCTCCGGTCCCGCCTACAGTAAACGCACGTGGGACGAGCAGCGAACGCCGGGGACGGGTCTCATCGGGTTGGATCGGGTTGGATCGGGTTGGGATCAGGTTGGATCGGGTCGGGATCAGGTTGGGCGTCGCGACGATCTGCTTACCAGCGCGCCCGGTCGGTCCACTCTCGGTGGCGTTGGCGTGCGGACGATGGCGGGAAGCGCCGGCGTCATGACAGAATCTGCGGCGGGAGACTCTACGATGACGGTGTGGGAACAGGTGGACAGCACGATCCGCGGCGCGCTCGGCGACCTGCGGCCGGTCGCGGTTTCGTTTCTCGATGCACCGCCTGCCGGTGTCGAGCGGTTTACAGGGTCGGTGCCGTCAGGCTGCAGTTTCTGGCGGCTCGCGGCTGACGGACGATCGTTCTACACGGTGCCTGACGACCACTACAACTGCCCGATCGGCAGCTACACCCACCACATCGATCTGCCGGAGTCGCGCAGCGGCGAACTGGGCCAGACGCTGTCGCTGATGGAGGGCCTGGGCTACGTTCGCATGGAGGAAGTGCCGAGCATTCCCCGTCTCACCAGGACGCCGGATGTCACCGCCTACGCGCCGCTCGCCGATGCCGTCGTCGATCCGGACGTCGTGATTTTTGCGGGCCGCCCGTCATCGCTGATGCGACTGCAGGAGGCCGCAGTGCGGGCCGGCGCCGCGTCTTCGCTGCCGTTGCTGGGACGGCCGACGTGCATGGCGCTCCCGGCGTCGATGGCGCACGGCTCGGTGATGAGTGCCGGCTGCATCGGCAATCGCGTCTACACCGACCTTGCCGACGACGAGTTGTACTTGATGGTGCCGGGCCCGCGACTGGCGGATGTCGCGGCACAGGTGCAGACGGTCGCCCAGGCCAACGACGCGCTCATGCAGTACCACACCGACAAGCGCCAGGCCTTGCAAGCGTAGCCCTGATGGCCGATCTGACCAGCCTCCGCCAAGGCTTCGGCGGTCCGCCGTAGCTTGAGCGAAGGCGGAAGATCGGCCCTACAGAATCGGAACCGGCCTCCGAATGGGATCGGTAGGGCCAATCTTTAGATTGGCCGACGCAACAAGTCTCACCGGGATTTTCGCGCGCCGATCACGAGCGCGCCGCCGCCCATCGCCATCGCCACGGCCAGGCTGTTCAGCTCGTTCGGGTTGTGCAGCTCGCGACGCACGCGCGGCGTGTGCAGGACGACCACCCACGACAGGAACATCACGCCGACCAGGATCGCGGCGACGCGGGCGACCTTGCCTGTCAGCAACGCCACAGCCGCCGCGATGAAGGCTGTCCCGGTCACGTAGGTCCACAACAGCGGGTGTCCCAGCCAGGCGGGAATCTCGGTCTTGATGAACTGCGCGTACATGAAATGCTGGGCGCCGAAAATCGCCAGGCCCGCAGCGTAGACCAGCGCTGCGGCCGTCGCGAGCGGCGGCCCCGTGAGGACCATCGCGATGGCGGCAAGCGACAGCGTTTCCAGCGCCCTGGTCCGCGCGATGCCGTCAGTGACGACCGGCCACGGGTTCGTCAGGTGAAACACTGCCAGCATCGCGAGCAGTTCGAGGGCGATGACCCAGGCCGCGATCCGCGTTCCCTTCCCGGCGATCAGCGCCACCGCCGCGCCAATGAGCGCCGCACCGGACAGGTAAGCCCAGAGCGCGCGCGAGGCCAGCCATGCCGGCGCGATGAACGGGCCCTGGATGAAATCGCCGTAGACGATCTGCTGTCCGCCGAGGATGATGAGCGCAATGGCGAACAGGAACGTGCCGGCTGTGAAAACCTTTTGCATCGATCACCACTCTGATGGCGCCAGCGTCCGGCGCAAGAGCCACTTTACAGCGTTTCACCCACGCCACTTCTATCCGCTCACGCACCAGCCCGGCCCGGGTTCGCGCCGGCGCGTCGCTACGGCACTGGCCGTTGCGCTGGCTGCCGTCATCGCCGTGCCGTGCGTGCTGCACGCCGATCTGCCTGGTGCGCCGCCGGCGACGCGCATCGACCCGTTCAGCGATCGCGCGCGCGTCGTCGTCCTCACCGACATCGCCAACGAGCCCGACGATCAGATGTCGCTCGTGCGGCTGCTGGTCTACTCGAACGATCTCGAGATCGAGGGCCTCGTGGCGTCCACGTCCACGTGGATGCGCGAGCGCGTGCGGCCGGACGTGATCCTGAAGGTGATCGACGCGTACGAGCAGGTGCGGCCATCGCTCCTGCGGCACCAGCCGGGATTCCCCGCCGCCGCGACCCTGCGCAGCCTGGTGGCCTCGGGCCAGCCGGGATACGGCATGGCGGCCGTCGGGCCCGACAAGATGTCCGCCGGCGCGGAGCTCATTCTGAAGGCCGCCGACCGCGCCGACGCCCGGCCGCTCTGGGTGCTGGGCTGGGGCGGCGTCAACACGCTGGCCGAGGCGCTGCTGCACGCCCGCGCCACGCGGTCGCCGTCCGATCTCGACGCGCTCGTCGCCAGGCTGCGCGTCTACACCATCTCGGATCAGGACGATGCGGGCCCGTGGATCCGCAAGGAGTTTCCGGCGCTGCATTACGTCGTGACCCCGTCCACACCGGACGGCGCGCAGTACTACTTCGCGACCTGGACGGGCATCAGCGGCGACCGCTTCTACCGCAACGCGCCGGGCGCGGACTTCACCACCTTCACCGACGCCTGGGTGGACGCCAACATCCGCAGCAAGGGGCCGCTCGGCACGCTGTACCCGAAGCCCTGTTGCATTCACGAAGGCGACACGCCGTCGTTTCTCGGCTTGATCGACAACGGCCTCGCCAGCGCGATGAGCCCGTCGTTCGGCGGGTGGGGCGGACGCTACATCTGGCGCCAGCCTGCCGGCGAGCCACGCCCGTTCTGGACCCAGGGCGGCGATTCGTACCCTGGCAACGACAACTCGCGCGACACGGTGACGGGGACGGACGGACAGCCGTACACCTCAGACCAGGCGACCATCTGGCGGTGGCGCACGGCATTCCAGCACGACTTCGCAGCGCGCATGGCGTGGACGATCAGCGACGCCGCTCACGCCAATCACAATCCGGACGTCGTCGTCGACGGCGTTGCCGGGAAGGCGCCGATCCAGCGAAGCGCCGTCGTTGGCGTCCCTCTGACCTTTGACGCGTCGGCGTCCACCGACAGCGACGGCAACCATCTGACGTTCGCCTGGTTCTTCTACCCGGAAGCTGGCAGCGGCATCCCCGGCCACCCGGTGTTCGAGGGCGGCCTGCGCGCGGCGTTTGCGCCAGGCGCGGGCGGGATTCCGCCGGCTCCGGAGGGCGGGCCGCCGCAGCCAGGCGCGCGCGTCACGCTCGATCGCGCGGACTCGGCGCGCGTGACTGTGACCCCGCGCCTCGCCGGCACGGCCCACGTCATCCTGGCGGTGACTGACGACGGGCAGCCGGCCCTGACGTCGTATCGACGGGTCATCCTGACGATCGTGTCAAAGGCGGCGCCCTGACAATCACGCAGGCGTTCAGGGCCGACGGAACACATGCACACCGCCGCGATTTACACGCGACTGCGCTCTGGATTGAAGGACCCTGTGATGCGCGCCACGATGCTGGCGCTCGTGGGCGGCAAGGCGATCGGCCTGCTGCTCGTGATGACGGCGATGGGCATGTTTGTCGCCTCCGCCATCCACGCCGATGCGGGAGCTCCGACGCCGGAGATCAACGCCATCAACACCGCCTGGACGCTGATCGCGGCTACACCTACGGCTCGACCGGTGTGCCGCTGCTCGCGTTCTGGGTCTTCCAGTACGCGTTCGCCGACGGGCTGGATCTTCACGAGCACGGCATGGTGGCGTATCCCGAGTACCAGCTGATGCCGTTGGGCACCGCGCACAGCACGCCGGCGGCGTCGAAGAAGGCCTCGCCGGCGCTGGTTGGAGCGCAGACCGTCAGTTAGTGGTTCGCTGACGTCCCGTTGTCACCGCTCACAGGCGGGTTGCCTCGTGGCGACCCGCCTGTCTTTTTCGTACCGCCCGCCCCAGGCTCAAGCTCGGCAGTCTGCGGATCCCTTTGCACGCGCGCTGTCGCCTGCCGCATCAGCGCGCCTTCCCGCGGAAATGGCATGATAAGCACGTATGCGAACTCGCTCACGCGCCCATGTCGTCGTCGCGCTGTGCACCATCACCAGCGTCGTCCTGACTCCGTTCTCGCAGGTGCTGGCAGCGACGCCGCCCAAGCCCGCGTCCACTGCCGCCAAGCCTGCGGACAAGGGCTGGCCGCGGAACTACTCCGCGCCGAGCGGCGCGCAGCTGGTGTTCTATCAGCCGCAGATCGCGAGCTGGGACGGACAGAAGCACATGGTGGCGTATGCCGCCGTCTCGTACCTGGCAAAGGGCGCTGACAAGGCGTCGCTCGGCACGATCAAGGTGGAGTCCGATACGAGCGTCTCTGTCGAGAATCGGCTGGTCAACTTCGCGGAGTACAAGCTCACCGAGGTGCACTTCGACGGCGTCGACGTCAATCAGACCAAAGCGATCACCGAGGACATCGAGAAGGGGATTCCGGACGGCGAGCGGATCATCGGGCTCGACCGTGTGATGGCGGGGGTGGACAAGAGCCAGATCATCCCGAAGAACGTGGACGGCGTGAAGGCGGACCCGCCGACGATCTTCTACAGCCAGAAGCCCGCGGTGCTCATCAACCTCGATGGCGATCCGATCTGGAGCCCCATCAAGGGCAACGACCTGAAGTACGCCATCAACACGAACTGGGACTTGTTCTCGAACGAGGCGTCCAAGACGCTGTATCTCCGCAACACCGACACCTGGCTCAAGGCGTCGTCGGTCAACGGGCCCTGGTCGCCGGCCGGGACGCTGCCCGCCAGCTTCAGCAAGCTGCCCGATGACGAGAACTGGAAGGACGTGAAGGCGGCCCTCCCGGGCAAGCCGATTCAAGGCAACCAGGTGCCGCACATCTTCGCCAGCACCGGGCCTGCCGAGATGATCCTGCTGAAGGGCGCGCCCAGCTACCTGCTGGTGGACGGCACGAGCGACTTGCTCTGGGTCCAGAACACCGACAGTGACGTGTTCCGCATGACGAACAACGGGCCGATCTACTACCTGGTCTCCGGCCGGTGGTTCTCGGCGCCGGACTTCAAGGGGCCGTGGACGTTCGCCTCCACCAGCCTGCCGCCGTCGTTCGCGAAGATCCCGCTCGAGCATCCGCGTTCGCGCGTGCTTGCCTCCGTGCCAGGCACCGAGCAGGCGGCGGAAGCCGTCGCGCTGGCGCAGGTGCCGCAGACCGCGCGAGTGAACCGGAAGGAAGTGAAGCCGCCCGAAGTGAAGTACCAGGGCGATCCGAAATTCGAGCAGATCGCACCGACCGAGCTGGCCCGCGCGGTGAACACCGACAAGGACATCATCAAGGTCGGCGACCTCTACTACATGTGCTTCCAGGGCGTGTGGTTCATGTCTCGCGCCGCTGCGGGGCCATGGGAAGTCACAAGCGAGGTGCCCAAGGCGATCTATGACATCCCGGTCAGCTCGCCCGCCTACAACGTGACCTACGTCACGGTGGTGGAGGACAAGAGCGACAGCGATTGGGTGACATTTGCTGCGGTCGCCGGCTACACCGGCATGATGGTGGCCTGGGGCTGCGCCGTGTGGGGCACGGGCTGGTACTACCCGCCGTACATCGGCTACGGCGGCTATTACCCGATCTACTACCCGTACTACCGCACGTATGGAGCGTCCGCCTGGTACAACCCGTGGACGGGGACGTACGGCCGGAGCGCGTTCGTGTACGGCCCGTACGGCGGCGTTGGCGCGACGGCGCGCTACAACCCGTACACCGGGACCTATTCGCGCGGCGCGATGGCGTACGGCCCATACGGCGCGCGCGGCGCGGCGTCGGCGTACAACCCGCGTACCGGCACCTACGCGCACACGCGCCAGGGCTCCAACGTCTACGGCAACTGGGGCTCGAGCTACGTGCAGCGCGGCGACGACTGGGCTCAGACCGGTCACGTCACCAATCGCGCCACAGGCACGACAACGCGCGGCATCCGGACCGATGAGGGTGGCGCGGTCACGCGCCGCGGGCCCAACGGCGGCGGCTTCGTCGCCGGCAACGGCGACAACATGTATGCCGGCCATGACGGCAACGTCTACAAGAAGAACGACGGCGGCGGGTGGTCGAAGGTACGACAGCGGCGGCTGGAACGACGTGCAGCGGCCCGACCCGCACGTCGAACGCGATCGCGCGGCGCGCACCGAAGGCGCCACGCGCACCCGCGACTACAGCAACTACCAGCGCGGTGGCGCCAATCACGGTGGCAGCTACCGGGGGGGTGGGATGCACAGCGGCGGCATGCGCGGCGGCGGACGAAGGCGGTAGGACGCGGCGATTCCACGGCCTGCGACAATCCGCCGTAGTCTGCCGTAGCCCGTAGCCCGTAGCCCGTATAGCCCGGTAGCCCGTAGCCGCGTAGCCTGTAGCCCGTTGTCCGCCGCCTCTGTTTGCCCGGGCGGCTCGCGCCGCACTAACATGCGCTTCATGCGTACGAATCATCCCGGCCGTCGCGATTTTCTGAAGTCCTCACTCCTCACGGGCGCCTCGGCGCTCGCGCTCAATCGTGGCCTGCAGGCGTCCAGCCCGCAGGCCGCGGCACCCGCCGGCCCGCCGCGCATTCAGTTCGCAGCGATCGGCATGAACCATCCGCACATCACCGGGCAGGTCGAGTCGGTCATCCGTGGCGGCGGGCAGCTGGTCTCGTTCTACGCGAAGGAGCCGGACCTTGCCGAGGCGTTCGGCAAGAAGTATCCGCAGGCGAAGCTGGCGAAGAGCGAGCAGGAGATCCTGGACGACCCCAACATCAAGCTGGTCGTCAGCGCCGCCATCGCCAGCGAGCGCGCGCCACTCGGGATCCGCGTGATGAAGGCCGGCAAGGACTTCATGTCCGACAAGCCGGGTATGACGTCCCTCGAGCAGCTGGCGGAAGTGAAGAAGGTCCAGGCCGAGACGAAGCGGATCTATTCGATCCTCTACAGCGAGCGGCACGAGAACAAGGCGACGGTGAAGGCCGGCGAGCTGGTCCAGGCGGGCGCGATCGGCAAGGTGATCCAGACGATTTGTCTCGGGCCGCATCGAATGAACCCGAAGACCAGGCCCGAGTGGTTCTTCAAGAAGGAGAACTACGGCGGCATCCTGACCGACATCGCCTCGCACGACTTCGACCAGTTCCTCTTCTTCACCGGCTCCACCGAGGCGCACATCGTCGCGTCACAGGTGGGCAACATGAATCACCCGCAGTACCCCGGCCTCGAGGATTTCGGCGACGTCATGATGCGCGGCAACGGCGGCACGGGGTACATCCGTGTCGACTGGTTCACGCCGGACGGCCTCAACACCTGGGGCGACGGCCGACTCACCGTGCTCGGCACGGAAGGCTTCATCGAGGTCCGCAAGAACGTGGACATCGGCGGCCGCACCGGTGGCAACCACCTCTTCGTGGTCGATCAGAAGGAGACCAAGTACATCGACTGCAGCGACGTCGTGCTCCCGTACGGCACGCACCTGGTGGACGACGTGCTGAACAGGACGGAGACGTCGATGCCGCAGAAGCACGTCTTCCTGGCGATGGAGCTGGCGCTGACGGCGGAGAAGAACGCGCAGAGGGTTTAGGGCGCATGGGCGCATGGAAAGACTGCGAGCAGGCGCAGCGTCACGCGCGACTTGGAGCATGGGCCTTGCACATGCCACGCACGCCGCCCTCTGACCCCTGATCTAGTTTCTTCCCGCGAGTATGAACCCCGCCCAGAACAGCGGATGCTCTGGCAGCACTGTCGATGTGTCACCGGTCTCGACGCGAACGCGGCCCGCGCGCAGGTCGCGGATCAAGTGCAGTTGCGCGGCTCGTAGCGCCTGGTCCTTTGGCATCCCCGCGGTGTAACCACGATAGAACTCGCGCATCAACCGTGCGGTGGGCTGATCGGCCGCGTCCCACAGGGAGGCGACGACGCTGGGAGCACCGGCAGCGATGAAGGCGCGGGTGAGGTCGGCGAGGCCGTCGCTCGAGATTGGGCCATGGGCGGAGCGGCAGGCGCTCAGCACGACGAGGTCGGCCGAAAGCGGCAGCGCGTAGATCTCCGTCGCTGTCAGGCGGCCGTCGTTATCGGACGGGGCCTTCGGATCGCGAGGCCGGGCAAGACTGATATACGGGTCGGTTGCGCCGCGGTCGGTCGCGATGGCGTGTGCCGCGAAGTGGAGCAGGCGCGCCTGTGGTGCGTCCGCGCGCACGGCAGCCTCGGTCGCCGCGTCGCCGACCAGGTTCTTTCGATCGACGTGGACGGCGTCGAGCAGGCTGTCCACCAGACGGACCTCTGCGCGTGCGCCGGTCAGTGGCGGCAGGTGCAGGCCGGCGGCGTCAGCCGACGGCGTCGGGTCGGCGACCAGCAGCGCGCCGGCACCAGACGCATGGCCGGCATGCGCGTCGAGCGCCGCGGCCAACGCGGCCCCGCCGGGAGCGTAGTGCATCGCATAGCGCTCGATCAGGTAGCGGCCGCGGGCGTCGACCAGCGCGGCGAACGACAGTTGGAAGAGCGAACCGTGCGGGATGATCGTGAGCCGTGCGCCGGCGGTCGACGGCAGGTTCGCCTCGATTGGCGCGATGAGGCCGCCGTACAGCCGCCGGAGCGCCAGCCTTGCGGGCGACGGCTTGGTGTCCGGTGCGGTCGCGCCTCCGAGTGACAGCGCAGGCGTGTCAGTCGTGGCGTGCAGGACCAGCGCGTCGATCGCGGTGCGGCTCAGTGGCAGCCGCGCGCCGTTGACCTGACCATCCTGATGCACCACCCACGCGTAGCAGCCCGTGTCGTGCATCCAGTAGACGATGAGCGTCGAGTCGAGACTCTTTGCCAGGCCCGACAGCGCGGCGGGGTCGAGCGCCGGCGCGTCGGCCCAGCTGAGACCAGCACCGCTCGACGCGGCATCGACGGGCGTGTCGTGGAAGTCGCTGAGGTCCTGCTCACCGCCGAGGCGCCACGTGGCGTCGCTGGCGTCGGCAGCGCGGTCGCGTGCGACGCTGCGCCGCGTCAGCAGCAGATCCGCCAGCGCCCGCGCGCGGGCGCGCTCCGCGGCCAGCAGCGCCTCATCGTAGCGGCCCTGACGCGCCAGGACGTCCACCGCCACGGCGTACGCGCCTGCGTGCGCGTCGCCGAAGCCGCGCTTCAGGAAGTCGGCCGGTGCCAGCTGGCGGCGGAGCGTCTCGAGCCGATCGATCGCCGCCTGCACGGCGTCGCGCGCCTCGACAGGCCTGCCGAGCGCCTGCAGAATTTCAGCGCGCTCGGCGAGCACCTGCGTCTCGCCGTCGGGTTCTTCGCGCGCCCGAGCTTCTGTCAGTGCGCGATCCGATAACTGCAGCGCAACATCCAGCTGCCCGAGGTGCCGCTTGCATGCGGCCAGCTGCACGGTGGTGTAGACCGGCGAGTCGCCGAGCGGCTTCGCGAGCGCGGCTTCGTAGAGCGCCGCGGCCGTCGCCCAGCGGCCGCGCGCGAAGTCGCTGAGCGCCACCGACGCCGTCAGGCTCTGGACGACGGCGGGCATGGCTGTGAGTCGCGCGACGGCAAGACCGCGCCGCGCGGAGATCGACATGTCGTCGAATCGCGCCAGCCCCTGCTGGCTGACGGCGACGCCGAGCCAGTTCCACGCGGCGGACTCGTAGTCGCCATGGCGCATGGCAATGGCCACCGCCTGTCGATTGCAGGCCAGCGACTGCGCGTAGTCGCCGTGCGCCCGCAGCGCCCACGCGCGATACCCCAGCGCATGCGCCACCAGCCAGTCGCCCACCGGTCCGCTGCTGCGCGCCAGCCGCTCGGCGGCCTCCGCCTCGGCCAGCCCAGGCCCCGATCGACCTGCGCCCAGCAGCGCCGACGCCCAGCGATTGCGAACGCGCGATTCGAGTGCCGGGTCGGACAGCGTCCTGGCGATGGCCAGCTGGCGCTCCATCAAGGCGCGCTGGTTCACGTGCGAGAAGTTGGTCTTCAGCTGAATGGCGCTGAACTCGCCTCGCAGATCGCCACTGGCGACCAGCACGTCGGTCGCCGTCGTTGTCAGCGCTTCGGCCTGCGGCAGATCCCCAAGCCCCAGCAGGGCCTGGGCTTCCCAGACTCGGATGCGCGCGGCCAACTGGGTGGCGCCGGCGGCGTCGGCGTCGTGGACGGCAGCGCTCAGCACGTCGGCCGATTCACGAAGTCGATACGTCAGCTGCAGAAGCCTGCCGCGTCCCGCCGTCACTGCGACAGTCGCGACCGGCGTCAGGCGCTCGGCCGCCAGCCGGCGCAGCGCTTGCTCCGCTGACGCGATTTCGTGGCTGTCGAGCAGGACGTGGAGGTGCGCGACCGGTGCCGGGAGTTCGGGATCCGCGGCGGCGGCCTGGAGCGACACTGCCAGCAGGAGGCAGATCGCCGAGCAGGCGGGGAGCGGCCGGCTCAATCTCAAGGCTGCCATTATGATCGTGCCGTGACCGATCACGAGAGCTTTATGCGCCTCGCACTCGAACAGGCCCGGCTGGGCGAAGCGGCCGACGAAGTGCCCATCGGCGCCGTCGTGGTCGTTGAGGGTCGCGTCATCGCCTCGGCGTTCAACCGGCCGATTGGCGCCGTCGATCCCACCGCACACGCGGAAATCCTCGCGCTACGTCAGGCCGCGGCAGCGTTGGGCAACTATCGGCTAACGGGCGCGACGATGTACGTGACGGTGGAGCCGTGCCTGATGTGCGTGGGCGCGCTGGTGCACGCCAGAGTGGAGCGCGTGGTGTTCGGCGCGCCTGAGCCGAAAACGGGCGCGCTCGAGTCCACCATGCGCGCCCTCGACACACCGGCCCTGAACCACCGCTTTGCCGTCGTCGCCGGCGTGCTGGAAGAGGAGTGCCGCGGGATCGTCCAGGCCTTCTTCAAATCGCGGCGTTGAGCCGGCCAATCGAACGATTGGCCCTGCGGCTGCACGCCGTCACAGAGAGGCTCGTGCGCCGTAGCGCTCCCGTAGCGGCCGGACGTCTCTTCACGTCGTGCCGAACCCTGTTTCCGGCAGCCTCTTCACTGTAGGGCCGATCTTTAGATCGGCCGATCACAGCGAGCGTCAAACGATGGATTCTTCGCACGGATACGAGGCCGCCGCTGAGGCCTACATTTCCCGGCGCGACCCGACTCTTGGCGTGTCGATCGTGAAGGAGTGGGCGTCTGCGCTACCCTCGCGGGCAACTGTCCTCGATCTGGGCTGCGGTCCAGGCCTCCCGCTGACTGCGGCGCTTGTGGAAATGGGACACGACGTCTACGGCGTCGACGCGTCAGCGCGCATGGTCGACGCGTTCCGGAAGAACCTTCCGAACGTTCCTGTCGCGTGCGAGGCGGTAGAGGACTCGGCGTTCTTCGATCGCACCTTCGACGGTGTCGTCGCCTGGGGCCTGATGTTCCTGCTGCCGCCGGCGACTCAGGCTCTGGTGATTGGCAAGGTAGCGCGAGCGCTCAATCCAGGCGGCCGGCTGCTCTTCACCGCCCCTCTGCCGGCCTGCAGCTGGGCCGATGTGCTGACAGGCCTGCAATCGACGTCACTTGGCGCGGACGCGTATCGAGTGCTTCTGGCGTCAGAAGGGCTGCGCGTGACGGCGGAGCAAGACGACGAGGGCGAGAATCACTACATGCACGCGGTCAAGGGTGACGTCGCGGCGGGCCCCCGTAGCCCGTAGCCCGGAGCCCGGAGCCCGGAGCCCGGAGCCCGGAGCCCGTAGCCCGGAGTCCGGAGTCCGGAGCCCGTTCGAACTTCAGATCACGGCTCGGCGAGCACGTGTGCCGGTGAGATGCGCGCGGCGCGAACCGACGGGATCAGGCAGGCCGCCAGGCAAACAGCCGCCATCCCGGCTGCGACGGCGAGAGCCACGCTGAGCGGCAGGGCAGGAGTATGAAACAGCATCGCCTGCATCGCGCGGCCGGTCATCCAGCTGCCGATCACGCCGAGCGCTGATCCCATCACCAGCAGCCGCGCCGCCAGCGTCAGGAACTGCCCGCGAATCTGGCCGGGCCTGGCGCCGAGTGCCATCCGGAGGCCGATTTCACGCCGCCGCTGTGACACCGCGAAACTCAGCACGCCATAGGTGCCGATGGCCGTGAGCAGCAGCGCGATGACGCCGAACACCATGGCCAGCACCGCAGGCGACCGGCGCTCGGTCAGGCTGTTGGCAATCCGCGCGTCCATCGACCTGACGTTGTTCACCGGCAGCTCGGGATCCAGGCCGCGGACGGTACGACGGACGGTCCCGGCGAGCGCGTCAGGAGGGATTCCGGCGCGAACCATGACGTAGAGCGCGCTGTCGAAGAAGTCGCTGTAGGGGTAGTAGACAGCGCCGATGTGCTCGTCACTGGCGAGCCCGGCCTGCCGCACTGGCGAGACGACGCCGACGACGGTGAACGCTTCGGCGTCGGGGCCTTCTGTCGACCCGGCGAAAAGGCGCTGGCCGACCGCCTGGCCACGCGGCCACGAACGCTGTGCAAAGTCCTCGTCCACCACGCACACGCGTCGCCCCGCGTCATTTTGATCGAGGAGGCGGCCCTCGACGCCGGTCATCCCCATCGCGGCGAAATAGTTCCCGCCGATGCCGTACGAGTAGACGCCACGAGGCGGATCGCCAGGCCGCAGCACGAAGCCTTTGACAGTCGCGGAGCTCTTGTTCGTGTTGCCGCTGAACGGCACGTTTGTCGCGATGCCCGCCGCCTCCACGCCAGGCTCGCGGCTCAGCGCGTCGGTGAGGCGGCCGATGAAGGCGAGCTTCGAGGCATTGGTCTGATACGACTGCCACGGAATCGACACCTGCGCGCTGAGGAGCTGCGCCGGCACGAAACCGGGCGGTACCTCCATCACTCGTCTCAGGCTGAGCTCGAGCAGGCCGGCACCAGTCAGCAGCATGAAGGCCAGCGCAATCTGGGCCACCAGAAAGCCGTGGCGCAGGCGCGCCGCCGCGGCGCCGGTGGTGCCGCCACGCGATTCAGTGTTGAGCGCCGACGACGAGTGAAAGCGAAGGTGATACCACGCGACTGGCACGGACATCACGAGGCCTGCCACCAGGGCCGAGGCGAGCGCGATTGCCGCCAGCCTGGCGTCGAACGCGACGGTGGCGCCAAGCGGGAGCCGATCCGCGCCAAGCGTAGTCAGCAGCGTGATGCCCGCCGCGCCGACACCCAGTCCGAGCAGCCCGCCGGCGAGCGCCAGGATCGTCGTCTCGACGACGACCTCGGCGATGACGTGGCGGCGATGGGCGCCGAGCGCCTGACGGACCGCTAACTCCTTCACGCGTCCGTTGGCGCGGATCATCAGCAGGCCGCTGACGTTGACGCCGCCGATCAGGAGGAGGACGAGCACGCCTGCCTGGACGAGCACCAGCGTCGGCCGGATCGAGGCGACGTGCGACGCGCGCAGCCCTTCGACCACCGATCGAAAGCCGGCGTCGGCGATCATCTGCGCCTGCGCGTCGGTGCGTTCCATGATCCGGTTGTGCGCGTCGAGCTGGGCCTGCGCATCTGCGATAGTCGCGCCCGGACGAAGGCGGGCGACCATGTGCGATGAGCTGCCGGAATGGCGCCTGTCAGGGCCACGCTCGTCGGGCTCTGACGCCCGTGGCAGGTAGAGCTGCGACGTGGACGACAGGAAGCTGAAGGAAGGCGGGAGCACGCCGACGATCGTCAGCGCCACGCCGTCGGCGCGCAGCGTCTGCCCGATCGCCTGCGGGTTCGCCTGGAAGTGCTCGCGCCAGTAGGTGTCGGTGAGGATGACGACAGCACTCGTGCCGTACCGCATCTCTGCATCGGTGAACGGCCGGCCGAGCACGGGCCGCACGCCGAGCGTGTCGAAGAACTCCGGCGTTACCCGGGTGACGAACTGCCGCTCTGTCGCGCCCGCGGCGCCGACGTTGATCGCGTCTGTCTTGTACAACGACAGCGACTCGAACGCGGCGATCTGCCCGCGGCGTTCGTAGTAGTTCGTCACCGAGCTCCCATCGTCCGGGACACCCGCGCGAGGGTAGGTGTTGTAGATGTTGACGAGACGATCCGCGTCGGGAAAGGGCAGCGGCCGGAGCAGGATGGCGTCCACGACGGCGAAGATCGTGAGGTTCGCGCCGAGGCAAATCGCCAGCGTGGCGAGCGTCGTCGCGGTGAACGCCGGCGTCCTGCGCATCAGGCGCAACGCGTAGCGCACGTGCTGCTGGAGCTCGTCGAGAGCGCGCAGCCCGCGTGACTGCCGGCAGTCGATCGCGGCGTTGTCGGCGCTGCCGAACTCCATACGTGCCCGGCGGGCGGCAGTGACGGGGTCCAGTCCGGTTCGAATCAGGTCGGCCGTGCGCTCGTCGACGTGGAAGCGCAGTTCCTCGGACATGTCCGACTCGAACTGCTGGCGGTGGCGGAGCGCGCTCAGCGTCGATCGCAGCCGTTGCCACATGGTCAGACCTCGTCCGGTGCGGTGTTGAGAGCTGAGGCGATGGCCGCGGCGAACCGGTTCCAGCCGGCAGCTTCCTCGCGCAGACGCCGGCGTCCCGTGGCAGTGAGCGTGTAGAACTTCGCCCGGCGGTTGTTGTCGCTCTGCCCCCACTCGGCCAGGATGAGGCCCTGATGCTCGAGGCGGTACAGCGCAGGGTAGAGCGAGCCCTGCGGGATCTCGAGGGCATCTCCGGAGATCTGCTGGATGCGGAGGAGGACGCCGTAGCCGTGAAGGGGCTTCAGGGACACCGCTTTCAGAATCAGCAGGTCCAGGGTGCCGGGCAGCAGGTCGGTGGTCTTTGCCACGCAGTCTCCTAGATTGACTAGGAGAGTCGCAGGTCTCTCCTAGTCTGTCAAGGAGAGACGACGTCAGGGCCTGATTTGTTTCGTCCCTCTTTCTTCGACATGAAGTCCGACCTGCTCGTGAGGAATCGAACTGTCGACAGAGAGCCTGCTCGGGACACTGCCGCGACGATGGGACTACGAGGACTACCGGAAGGCGGACGGCGTGCGGCTGCCGTTCAAGGTGCGCGAGACCGATCCCGACTACACCTACCTGTGGGAGTTCACCAGCGTCCGCCAGAACGTGCCCGTGGACGACAGTCTGTTCCGGCGATGACCCGCGCGGTGTGCCGCAGGAGACGGTCTCAGGTGGACGGGGAGACGTCGAAGTACACGTGGTGATGGTAGCGGCATCGCGGGTTGAAGCCCGCTCCGCAGGCCGGACAGCGCGCCTCGCCGCTCAGATAGTCCTGAATCGTCATTTCGACGGCGCACGCTCCGCATCGGCTCGCCAGCGTCGTCCATTCAGACTCGGGCCACACGGCAATCGCGTGATCGGCGAGGGCCGCATGACAGTCCTTGCAGGCGTAGTACTTCCCGCAGCACTTGAACCGGATAGCGACGATGTCGTGCGGGCCGTGATAGTGCGCACACCGGCTCTGATCGTCGAGTGCGACGCCCAGGACCATGTCCGTCGGCTGGATGGGGCCTTTATCCGAATGTGAAGGCATACGCCTGGACCCCGGCATCGAGGAACGTGATCTCGAAGGTATGGTCCGTCACAGCGCCTTGCTCTCGCACCAACTGGTAGAGGCGCTGCTCACTGACGACGCCCTCGCCGTTGGCGTCGACGTCCATCCCGTGCGACTCCCCGGGCGCGCTGCCGTCAACGGTGATTCGGAAGCGGACAGGCTTGCCCGCGGGCGCGCCGAGCACGAGGTGAAGATCGCGGGCATGAAAGCGATAGACGATGCCGCCGCCGGCCTGCCCGAGCGTCGCCTGTTCCTTGCCCACCGTCCACGCGCCTTTCAGGCCCCACTCGTTCAGGCGCGGAGCGCCAAGTGTGTAGACCTTGCGCGCGTCCTTCGCCGCGCCGCCGGATGAGACGAAGCGTTCCGCGCGGTCGTACCCGACGTAGGTCTCTGGCGAGAGCACGTTGGCGGTGTTCGATGGTGCCTGCGCGCCGCTGGCCTGGACCGCGACGACGCCGCCGGGGACTGCGGTTTTGCCGGCTTCGGCAAGCAACTGCTGGATGATGCGCTCGGACTCGTCGTATCCGCCTTCGCCGAAGTGATGGTGCCGGATACGCCCCTGGGCATCGATGAAGAAGTGCGCCGGCCAGTATTGGTTGTTGAAGGCGCGCCAGATGCCGTAGCGGTTGTCGATAGCGATGGGATACGTGATCTGGAGATCGGTGGCCGCCTGACGAACGTTGTCCACGTTCCGCTCGAAGGCGAACTCCGGTGAATGCACGCCGATGACGACCAGGCCCTGCGCGCGGTACTTCGCATCCCAGGCGCGCACGTAGGGGATCGCGCGCAGACAGTTGATGCACGAGTAGGTCCAGAAGTCGACGAGGACCACCTTCCCCTTGAGTGCCTCTGGCGTGAGAGGCTCGGAGTTCAACCACTGGACGGCGCCGGACAGGGACGGGAACTGTCCTTCGATCCCGAGAGGCGGAGCTGGGGCCGACGTGGTGGCGCTCGTCGCCGGTGCGGCATTCCCGCCAGTCGCGGCGCTGGCTTCCTGGGGCGGCGCCACGGCCTGACCGGTGCGCACGCGATCGATCAGGTGCTGTTCGACCTTCGTCGTGCTGGCGAGCGACAGGCGCGCCAGGACTCCCGTATCGAGTCCGAGCGCGATGGCGACGACGCCGGCGAGCACGGCGACACCGAGCCCACGCCGTATCCATTCGGCGGCGCCGAGCGAGCGCTTCATCGCCTTGAAGACGCGGCCGCCGACGAGGACTGCCAGGGCAAGGGAGGTCACCGCGCCCGCGGCAAAGGCGAGGAGCAGGAGCGAGGTCCGCAGGCTCGGCCCCGTCAGCGCGGCGCCAGTGAGGATGAGACCAAGTACAGGTCCCGCGCAGGGCGCCCACAACAGCCCAGTCGTCGCGCCAAGCAGCAGCGACGAGCCGATGCCAGGTTGACCGGCGGAGCCGGCCGGACCCGCGGGGGCCGACAGGCGATTGCCAAGCCGCACGGCCGGCGCCGTCAGCACATCGGAGATGGCCGGGAACAGCAGCGCCAGCCCGAAAATCGCCAGGACGCCCATCGCGATGAACCGTCCATATTCGTTCGCGCTGACCGCCCAGCCGCCGCCAACCGCCGCAAGCGTCGCAACCGCCGTGAACGTCAGGGCCATGCCGACGAGCAGCGGCAGGCCGCCGCGGAGGAACGGTCGATCGGCTTGTGTGAAGACGAACGGGACGACCGGCAGGATGCAGGGGCTGACGATGGTCAGCACGCCACCGAGGTACGCGAGAGCGAAGATGAGCATCGGGCTTCGGGGTCAGTTAAGCACGTCGAGCGTTGGCCGATGGCCTTTCAAGGCGCGATCGTAGCAAGAATGCCTGTGTCGGGCGGCTTCGCTGGCCTTGCTCCGTCAGCAGCCTCCGGTTGGCCGGGCGGATGTATAATCGGTAGTTCCGGTCGCCCCGTCGGCCGGGCGCGATCCTGCCTCTGCGGAGAGGTACCGAAGTGGTCGTAACGGGGGCGCCTCGAAAGCGTCTTGTCGCGTAAGCGGCACGTGGGTTCGAATCCCACCCTCTCCGCCAAGCCATAACTCTAACATTTGTAATGACTTGTGGCCGTTTCTATGGGAACGGCTGACCTGGTGAAATTCTCGACAACGGTTCATCGCTTGTGCTCACGCGCTGCCGCGTTCTCGACGTGTGTCTGTAACTTCGAGTCGACCATCGTCGGGTGAGGCCATCGAGGTGACCCTGTACCGTTTTGCGTACCCGGGCTTTTGAGCCCCTCGTCCTTCTACATCAGCCGAAAAATGCGCGGCATGAGCGGCACTCTTGCGCTTGGGCGGATTCGTGCGGAGATCCTGCGTTCACACGGGTTTGAGTTCCCGACGGGAACCGCACTGGCGTTGGGAGCCAAAATTACACTCACCTGGGACTTGGCGGCATCGCCGCTTACCGGCCCGGCGCACAAATACCTCACAAGTCAGTGAGGCTGGCGCAGGCGGTCCGTCTCGGAGTCAGTGCCGTCGGCGCTCATCATCTCGTCATCTGGGATTTCCATGTCGAGCAGCGCCGAGCTCAACGACTTGCCATGTGCGTCGAGCGCGAGGGTCCGGGTCACACCACCGTCGGCCATCCCGTGGAGGACGAAGTTCAGCGCTCCGATGGATGGCAGCTCATATCGGCGGACCTCGCCTGTGACGAGGTCGGCGAATCGCTCGCGGACGCGCGCGGCGGTGACGTGTCGCGCCAGACGAGGGTAGTCGGCAGCACGGAACGCGATCAGGGAGATGTTCGAGATCGTGCCCTTGTCGCCGCTGCGGGCGTGCGCAATCCGCCAGAGTTTCATGACGCGACCTCGACCCGGACGGTGCACGGCACCAGCGCGCGCGGAATGAACGTGGACGCGATTGCCACGACCTCGCGGACCGACCGCGTCGCGCCGCCGCCTCCGGCCGGGCCGTTCGTGTACAGCGTCTCGACCTCCTCCCCGATTCGCTGTGCGGCCTCCCGCGACGATGCGCGGGCGGCCACCCGCACGCGGACCTCGTAAGGGTCCATCGTCGCAGCGGAGATCGCTTCGCCGTGCAGGGCGCTCACGCCGATCAGATCGCATCTGAGATCGGAACGAGAAATCCCCGAGCGCTCCAGCCGATCGCGGGCCACGGCCGCCGCGAGCCTGGCGCGCTGCACGGCGCCACTGCCGGCGTAGGAGATCTGTCCTTCGCCGATATAGCCATCGCGATATCCGAGCGACACCTTCAATGCGTCCGGCCTCGCACGGCCGGTCGCGCCGGCGACCGCCACGCGGTCGTGTCCGACGTCGGTGACGGTGACACGACTGAAATCCGCGACCGTGTCGGGCGTCACATATGCCGACGGATCGTGGATTTCGTACAGCAGCTGTTCCTTGCAGGTCGCCTCGGTCACGAGGCCCCCGGTGCCACTCACCTTGGTGATGATCACCGGACCATGTTCCGGCACCTCGGCGATCGGGAATCCGAGCCGCTCGAGATCGTCGACGTCCTTGCGGCCCGGATCTGCGAAGTATCCGCCGGTCACCTGCCCCGCGCATTCGAGGAGGTGCCCCACCAGCGTGGCCCGCCCGAGCTCGGCCCACTCGTCGGGCTGCCATCCGAAGCGGTGAACGAGCGGAGCCACGAACAACGACGGATCGGCCGCACGCCCCGTGATCACCAGCTGGGCGCCTTGCGACAGCGCGCGCACGATCGGCTCCGCACCGATGTACGCATTGGCCGAGATGAGCCGATCCTTCAGCGCCGAAACCGGCCCTCCTGTTTCGGCGACGGTGAAGTCTCCGGCCATCACCACGTCGTAGACGTCGTCGCCCGACACCGTCGCGATCGTCAGGCCCAGGCAGCCGAGGCGTTGCGCAAGCTCCCGCGCGCACGCCCCGGCGCTCGCGGGGTTGGCCGCGCCCATGTTGGTGACGATCGTCACGCCTCGTTCGCGACATGCCGGCAGGACGGCCTCCAGGCGGCGCTCGAGCATCGGGTCGAAGCCCGCGCGACGGATCCTTCGCGCGCGCCTCCTGCGCCAACGCGATCGTCCGCTCGGCGAGGCACTCGAAAACCAGATAGTCGAGCGAGCCGTGCGTCGCGAGCTCGACGGCCGGCTCAATGCGATCGCCGGCGTACCCGGCGCCGCTGCCAATCCGCACGGTCTTCATAACGGAAACACTCCGAACACAACGCATGCGATGGTCATGACGACAGATGCGGCGAACAGGTAGGGACCGGTAAATCGCTGGTGGTCGCCCAGCTCGATGCCGGTCAAGCCCACGACAAGGAAGGTCGCCGGTGTCAGGGGGCTGATCGGGAACCCGGTCGTCATCTGTCCCAGGAGCGCCGCCTGTGCGATCTGAATCGGCGGCACCCCAAGGGTGCTGCCAACCTGCGCCACGATTGGCAGCGCGCCGAGATAGAACGAGTCCGGATCGAACAGCAGACTGAGGGGCATGGACAGCAGGCCGAGCAGAAACGGCAGGTGCTGCGCCGCGGCCGCGGGGACCGCACGGACCGCCGCGTCCGCCATGGCAGCCAGCATTCCTGATTCCTTCATGATCCCGGTGAACGCCGCCGCGGCGAGCAGGATCGCGGCCATCATCAACGCCGCTGTCGCGTGCGCGTTGACGCGGTCGCGCTGAAGGTCCGATGAGGGATAGTTGATGAGGAGCGCGGCCGCGGTGCCGATCATGAACATCGCGGCGGGGTCCACCCTTCCGCTGATCATCACCGCCATCACGACGACCGTCAGGGCGGCGTTGATCCAGAACCGATCGGGCCGTCGCGTCCGCGCCTGCTCCGGCGTCAGCGGCGGCACCGTCAACGCCGGAGCGTCGAGGTCGGCGATATCCAGCCTGCGCTCCTCGCGCGTGCCGAGCATGAACGCCACGCCGAACACGAAGACGAGCCCGATGATTTGAACGGGGATCAGCGGCCTGAACAGATCGGCAGTCGAAATGTGCAACGCGGCCGAGGCCCGCAGCATCGGCCCGGTCCACGGCAGGAAATTGACTCCGGCAGCCATGGAGGTGACGCAGGCGAGGATCCGCTTGTCCATACGGAGGCGCTCGAAGAGCGGCAGGATCGCCGGAATGGTGACCAGGAACGTCACCGCACCGGAGCCGTCGAGATGCACCAGCAGCGCCAGGAGCGCCGCCCCCATCACCACCCGCCTGGGACGGCAGCCGATGCCGCGCAGGATGCGATTGACGATCGGATCGAGCAGGCCGGCGTCGGTCATGACGCCGAAGTAGAGGATGGCAAAGACAAACATCGCCGCGACCGGCGCGGTCTGCTGCAGGCCACTCAGGACGAACGGCCCGATCTGCCCGCCCATTCCGGCCAGAACGGCGGCGAGGGTCGGGACGGCGATCAGCGCAACGAGGGGCGACATGCGCCCGCTCATGATCGCGGTGAGCAAGAGCCCGACTGTCGCGAATCCAAGGACGGCGAGCATGCGTCAACGCCGCCGCGGAGGGACGACACACGTCTGCCTGGGCGCGTCCTTCGCGTTGCCCTGCCCGGCGTGACGGCTCACACGCGGATCCGCGCGCGGCGGCCGTGTGGCATCCGTTGACGGAGCAGTGATTTCATTGCCAGTCCTCGTTCGTGCTGCGCGAGCGAAACAACAACGGTCGGTCGCATGTGATTGTCACGGGCCGTCGGCGTGAACCATGATGGGCCGCTCGAGTTTCTCGGCCGACCGTGGTCACAGGATAGTTGATTCCAGAAGGTGGGGCGAACGCCGAATGGAGATACCGGATGAGACCAGCACCCGTGAGTTCGTTTCTCCTCGCCTGCGCACTCGCGTCGAGCGCGACGGCGGCACGTGCGCAGGTCGTGCGGCTCGAGATCACCTCGCGCGAGCCGGTGAACAACGGGCCAACCGCCGGAAACCCCGGACCATTCGAACTCATACGCGGCAAGGTGCACGGAGAGATCGATCCGAAGGATCCGCACAACACGATCATCCAGGATCTCGACATGGCGCCGAGGAACGCGCTCGGGAAGGTGGAGTACGTCGCGACGTTCGCCCTGGCCAAACCGGTGGATATGTCGAAGGCGGCGCGCGTGCTCTTGTACCAGGTCGTCAACCGCGGCAACGGCCAGGCGGTCGCCAGTCCTGAAGGGTACGTGTCGCTCGTCAGCGGCTGGCAGGGAGACGTGATCCCGACGACAAACAACCAGAGCATCGCGGTGCCGATCGCGCGGAATCGGGACGGATCCGCAGTCACCGGTCCTGTCATCGCGCGCTTCTACGATGTGCCGGACGGAGCGACGACGGCGCCAATCCGCCTCGCGTCTCTGGGCACCGCGCAGCCGTATCTCCCCTCTGATCTCGAACAGCCGAACGCACGCCTCACGTGGCACACACGCGAGACCTATTCCGGCGGGCAGGACGCGGCGCGGCCCGTCGCACGCCAGGACTGGGCGTTTGCCAACTGCGAGTCGACGCCGTGGCCCGGCACTCCCGACCCGTCGCGGATCTGCGTGAAGGACGGGTTTCGCGCCGGTCGCCTCTACGAACTCGTCTACACCGCCAGAGATCCGCTGGTGCTCGGCGTCGGCCTCGCCGCGACGCGCGACATCGTGTCGTTCTTCCGGCACGCGCAGACGGATGGCGCCGGCACGCCGAATCCCGTCGCTGGCGCGATCGATCACGCCGTCGCGGTGGGCGACTCGCAGTCCGGCAACTTCATCCGCACGTTCATCCATCTCGGGTTCAATCGCGACCTGCAGAACCGCATGGTGTGGGAGGGTGCCTTCCCGCGGATCGCGGCACGGCAGACGCCGATCAACCTCCGTTTCGCGCTGCCGGGCGGGGCAGCCGGTATGTACGAGCCTGGGAGCGATGGCGTGGTGTGGTGGACTCATTACCAGGACAAATCGCGTAGACTCCCCGCCGCCGGCCTGCTCGATCGCTGTGCCGCGACGCACACCTGCCCGAAAATCATCGAAGCCTTTGGCTCCTCGGAGTTCTGGGGTCTGCGCATGTCCCCGGACCTGATCGGCACGGACGCCCGGCACGACCTTCCACTGCCTGAGAACGTTCGCCGCTATTACTATCCCGGCACGACGCACGGTGGAGGGCGCGGCGGTTTTCATGTCGATACGACGCCGAACAACGCGTGCGTGCTGCCCGCCAACCCCAATCCCGAATCGGATCAGACGCGCGCCCTCACCCGTGCGCTCGTCGAGTGGGTGACCAAGGGCACGCCTCCGCCCCCCAGCCGCTACCCGCGCCTGGCGAACGGCGATCTGGTGCCGGCGACGCGCGCCGCGGTCGGCTATCCGGACGTGCCGGGGTTGCCGTTCAGCGATCGCGTCGTCAATCCCGCCGTTCGGTACGACTTCGGCCCCGGCTTCAAGGCCGTGGATGTGTCGGGCACGATGTCCATCGTCCCGCCGCGGGTGCTCGGCGTCGTGCCCACCTACGTGCCGCGAGTGAACGAAGACGGAAACGAAACGGTGGGGGTTGCATCTGTGCTGCTCCAGGCACCGCTCGGCACCTACCTTGGATGGAACGTCTACCGCTCGGGATTCTTCGCCGGGCAGGGCTGCGGCTTCCAAGGTGGCTGGATTCCGTTCGCCAGGACGAAGGCGGAGCGGCTGGCCAGCAACGACCCGCGACCGTCGCTCGAAGAGCGCTACGGCACGCTCGACCGCTACGTCGCCATCGTGAAGGGCGCGGCGGATGAGGCCGTGCGCAACCGCTTTCTGCTGTCTGACGACGCCGAGCGCCTCGTGCACGAGGCGGAGACCAGCGACATCCTTCCGCACGCTGCAGCATCGGCGCCCGCCGCCACCACAGCCTCCTGCGGGCAACTCGCCTCGATCACGCTGCCGAACGCGGCCGTTACCGCCGCGCGCGTCTACCCCGCCGGCGAGTTTTCATCCGGACGCACATTCCAGGTGCCGGCGTTCTGCCGCGTCATGGCGACGGCAACGCCGACGCCGGATTCCGACATCAAAGTCGAGGTCTGGCTGCCGGAGGCGTGGAACGGCAAGCTCCTCGGCGTCGACAACGGCGGCTTCTCGGGGGCGATCAATTACGCGGGGCTCGCGGGTGCGGTCACGAAGGGATACGCCGCGGTCAGCACCGACACCGGCCATACCGGCGATCAGATGGAGTTCGGGATCGGTCATCCCGAGAAGATCGTGGACTGGGCGTACCGGTCGGTGCACGAGATGACGAGGATCGCCAAGCGCGTCGTCGAACGCGCGACGGGACGGGCGCCGGCACGGTCGTACTTCACCGGCTGCTCGACCGGCGGACAACAGGCGCTCAGCGAAGCGCAGCGCTATCCTGCCGACTACGACGGCATTGTCGCCGGCGATCCCGGCAACAATCGGATCAACCTGATCTACGGCTTCCTCTGGTCGTGGCTGGCGACCCACGATGCGGACGGCACTTCCATCCTGTCGCGCGCGAAGCTGCCGGCGCTGGCGCAGGCCGCGGTCGCGGCCTGCGACAAGAACGATGGGCTGGAAGACGGCCTGATCGGCGATCCGCGAACGTGCCGCTTCGATCCGTCCGTGCTGGCCTGCAGGGGAGACGAAACGAACGCGTGCCTGACGCCGAGACAGATCGATGCGGCGAAGAAGGTGTACGGTGGCGCGACGACGAGGAGCGGACAGCAGCTGTACCCCGGCTGGAGTCCCGGCAGCGAAGCCGGATGGGCCACGTACATCACGGATCCCAGGGAGCCGGTCCGCATCGGGTTGTTCCGCAGCTGGGTGTTCCAGGATCCGTCGTGGGACCCGCGTTCGTTCGACTGGGACAAGGATGTCGCCACCGTGAACGCGAAGTATCCGTTCCTCAACGCGATGGCGACCGACTATCGCGCATTCCAGTCGCACGGCGGGAAGCTGATCATGTACACGGGTCTTGCCGACCCGGTCGTGACACCATCAGACACGTTCGCGTATTACGAGAGCGTGGCAAAGGCGATGGGCGGAATCGACGCGACCAGATCGTTCTACCGATTCTTCCCCGTCCCTGGGATGGCGCACTGCGGCGGCGGCGTGGGCCCGAATACGTTCGACGCGCTGGCCGCGCTCGAGGACTGGGTCGAGAAAGGAACGGCGCCGGACTCGATTCGCGCGTCCCACGCCACCAACGGCCAGGTCGATCGCACGCGTCCGTTGTGCGCGTATCCCGCCGTGGCGCACTATCACGGCGCCGGCAGCGTCGACGATGCGGCGAACTTCAGCTGCGTCGTCCGCTAGAGCCTCAGCGAAGAAGCAGCGGAATACTCTCGCGCAGGGCGTGCCGCCAGAGGCTCGATACATGGCTGCCACTATTTCGGTGCGCCGGCCTCCGGAGAGCCGTCGCGCATTTGTGAGGCATTTGTGGCGTCCCCGACGGGAACCGCAAGAAGGTGGAGTCGGTCCTGGGCGGGTTTTTCCGACCTGGCCGCATGACGTTGCCATCAAGTCTGACAGTGCTTCCGCCTCACTTTCGCCAACGGGATTTGTCGCCGTCGGCATGGTCGAGCTGCTAGCCCGTGAGCGTCCGGGGCGAGAGACGCTCTCCGTGCGTGAGGGCCCGCGGGCCGCCGATGCGACGAAATTGACAGGCGTGGCAATCTGTCCTATTGTCATATGACAGTAAGTGAAGTTCCACCTTAGCTTTAAGACCGGCAAGGCCGTGTATCAGCAGATCGTCGACCAGGTGCGGGTGGCGGCGGCTTCCGGCGCACTGCGGGCCGGCGACGGACTTCCGTCGATCCGTCCCCTGGCTGAAGAGCTGCGGGTCAACAGAAACACGGTCGCGAAAGCGTATGCGGAACTCGAGCGGGCGGGCGTCATCGAGGCGGTGCCGGGCAAGGGCTGTTTCGTCAACGCGACCGAGTCTCCCCTTCGCAAAGATGTCCGCCGCAAACTCGTCGCTGAGCGGATCGACGATGCGGTCAGTCACGCCCACCACCAGCAGATCGACAGGGCCGATTTCCTGCGGCTTGCGCAAGAACGCTTCGACGCGTTCGACCGCAGTCGCGTCGCCAACGGGCCAATAGTCAACACGAGCAAATGACCGAACAATTTCTCGCTATCGACGTCACCCAGCTGGTTCGGCGCTTCGGGCAGACAGATGCGGTAAACGGACTGACGCTGAAGGTGGCGCCGGGGCGCTGCTATGGCTTCTTCGGACGCAACGGCGCGGGCAAGACGACGACCATCAATTGCCTCCTGGATCTCGTTCGCCCGACGAGCGGCACAGTCCGCGTCTTCGGGATGGACCCGGCGGAGCATGAGGTCGCCGTCAAGTCGCGGCTCACCTATGTACCGGATTACGTGGCGTTCTATCCCTGGATGACAGTGCGGCAGGCACTGGACTATTTCGCGTCGTTTCGACGGCAGTGGAACCGCGACACAGAAGCAGCCCTGCTTCGGCAGTTCCGGCTGGATGTTGGGCAGAAGGCCAGCCACCTGTCGAAGGGGCAACGAACGCAGGTGGCGCTGATTGCGGCCGTCTGCCCCGAACCGGAACTGCTGATACTGGACGAGCCGACGTCCGGACTGGATCCGATCGTCCGGCGCGAGTTCATCCAGACAGTCATAGGCGCTTACCAGGACAGCGACCCTGGACGGCGGACGATCTTCGTGTCGACTCACCTGATCTCGGAGTTCGAAGGGCTGATTGACGAATTCACCATCATCGACGGCGGTCGGGAGGTGCTGACGCTGGAGGCGGACGCTGCACGGGCACGGTACCGCCGTGTCTATGCGACGTTTGCGGACGGACCTCGCCCGGCGCTCGAAGGCCTGCGCGTGGTGAGGCAACGCGGGCGCGAGGTCGAGATCTTTGCTGACGGGAACCTGGACGACGTACTCGGGCGCATTCGGGCACACGGGCCCGAATCCGTCACCACAGAGGCGCTAAGCCTCGAGGAGATCTTCGTTTCCATGGTGCAGCACGAGACCGCGGCAACTGTATGACCCGACTACCGCTCTCCCTCCCCGCCAAGGAGTTTCGTGCACTCTTCACGACGTGGTCGGTTTGCATGGTCACGGTAGCGGCGACAGCAGCGTTGGGCATCACTGCGTCGGCGGCAGTGGGTCTGTTCGTCTGTGCGCTGGGATCGATCGCGCTCGGGACACAGCTGTTCGGACGGGAGTTCGGCAACCGCACACTCGGTGGGCTTCTGTCCCAACCGGTGGCTCGCGGATCCGTGTTGCTCATCAAGATGGGCGTCCTCGTGGCGCTGGTCGTGTCGCTGGGCGCTCTCTCGATGGCGTTGTTGCCGGCGACGCCAACCGACCCTCCCGGCTCGTGGGCGTTCTGGGTCGCGCTACTTTTCACGCTATGCGGGCTGTTCGTTGCGCCGTGCCTCACGCTTCTTACCCGGAGCGGTACCGCGGGCCTCGTCTTCTCGATCGCGGTGGCCGGGGCGATTGCGGTCGGTTGTGAGCTCGTGGCGATCGCCTGCCAGGGCAGCGCTCCTCCTGAACAGCTCGACGCCGTGCGAAACGTCGGCCTTGTCGGCGCGATGCTGGTGACCTCGGTCCTCGGCGCACTAGGCACATGGTGGGTTTTCACGCGCATGGACGTCCTTGAGGGCCACGACCGTGCCGTGCGCCTCGCGCCCTGGCGCGGCAGCTCCACCGAGAGCAGCGCGATTGTCGGCGCCGCGAGGCGATCACACCCGATTGCGCAACTGGTCCGAAAAGAACTGCACCTGCAGCAGATGTCCTTCGTCGTAGCGCTGTTGTTCGTCCTCTCCTGCGGCGGCCTTCTGCTGTTCCAGTACCTCGACTCGCGATTGCGGCCGGAGTTCTTCGAGAGCGGGACGACGCTGTATCTGGTATTGCTCGGGATGGTGAGCGGCTCGATCCCCTGCGCCGAGGAGCGGAGTCTCGGCACCCTGCAATCGCAGCGCTTGTTGCCCGTCTCCACGCGAATCCAATGGATGGTGAAGGCTGGCGTCGCCGTAACGCTCGTGATCACCTTAGGTGCGGTGTTGCCAGGACTGATGCTGTGGGGGAGTGGCTCGGCGACATGGTGGGCCCGCGTCTGGCCTCTGGCGGTTCCGGTGTTGGTTCTCGTGACGAGTCTCAGTCTGTTTGTGTCCGCCTTGTGCAGCAACGGAGTTCGAGCGCTGTTGATGGCGATCCCCACGGCGGTCGCCGCGATGCTGGCGTTGCTCTGGCTGGACGGGACCATTTACACCATGATGGACTGGTGGGCCCGACCCAGGGGATTGATTAATTTCGCGTCGGTCATCTCTTGCCGGCCGCCTGGACTCAGTCTGCTCGCTGCGGCCGTGATATCGGCCATCCTGCTGCACTATGGCGCCGTCAACCAGCGATCCGTCCACCCTTCGCTGGCCCAGCTGCCTCGACAACTCGGCTGGACCATCGGGCTCGTCGTTCTCCTCTTCGTGGTTCTTGAACTGGCCACGGCGCAATGGTTCCCAAGGCCGCCCGGGCTCTGACACCGCACTCAGCCACGTCTCTGTTCACTGGCCACCATCGGGTAAGCACGGCGTGCAGCCTGAAATTCGCGGCTGAGATGACCTGGGCGCCTTTGGGTCGTGTGCGGATGTGCAGTGGGAGACTTCGCGCTACCCGTCGGAGATACACGGGTCCGGGGCTTCGACGGCGACGGTCGGCGCGGGCTCACGGCTTGGTTGTCGAGAGGTCGCTGGGCGGCCCGCCAGGGATATGGCGCCGCGTGCTCAATACGTGTCTCGACCTTGGCTTTTGAGCGATTTCGGCGGATTGTGATGAAGTGAGAAGCTGTTAAGTTCTCTGTTTTCAACGAGGAGCAGTGGTGGGAATCCCACCCTCTCCGCCACCCTTCGCCAAAACGCTCGCTAGGCTCGCTGGCTACGGTTGGCGGGCCGCACCCACAACGGCTGCATCGTTCGCTGCCTGCGGTTGGCGGGCGAACGGTCCGAGCACACAGCGAAGGTTGTCCCTCGAAGCCCTGGGGCATCGACCTGACCATCGAGTTTCGCAGCGAGCCGATGGCCTTGCGGTTCGAGAAGTACTTGAAGTCAGGGGCCGAGTTCGCTTTCGAAAGCCGTCACTTTGTCGATTCGATCAGGCGCCGGTTGAAGCAGGCGATCGCGATCAGCGAAGGCAGGGAGTAGAACGATGGCAAAGAAGGTGCACGTCGTTGGCAGCGGCAATGTGTTCGCGGACCTCTGGACTTCATAAGTCGAGCAATCGAGTGCGCGCAGGTTGGCCGGTGTCAGTGTGATCTCGAGCGTACCAAGTTTTTCGCGCAGGTGCTCAGCGGCGTCCCTACTTCGCCTTGGCGCCGAGCAGCACAGGTTCCGTCTCCAGCAGGTTGAGCGCCTTCACCATGCTCTGCGTCCCGGTCTTGTATTTCAGGAAGTGTGGCGTCTGGATGTGGGCTTCGTAGGCGGCCTGGTTCGCGTACGTCTCGAAGATTCGGATGTGCGTCGGCTGTCCCTTCACCGCAACGGCGTACAGGGTGAGAACGCCGGGCTCAACACGAATCGACGTCTCGATCTCTTCCCGAAGGAAGGCCTTGTAGCTCTCAAGCTGAGCTGGATCGATCACCAGTTCGGCAAGACGCACCACCACGCCAGATGCCGCGGCGCGCGCCGGCTCGGCCGTGAAGGCCCCGCCGAATAACGCTGGTAGGAGCAAGATGCCGATCATCAGCAGCCGTTCGGTCAGGGTTCGAGTCACGAGGCCATCGTACGAGGGTCCGGAGGTCGCCACAAGCCGTCGGCTACCGGCGCTCGTGCGCGTCTCGACGACGCTCGAGTCCGGGCTTACCAGGAGAAGACCCATGATCGAAATAGACCCGGGTCAGGATCGAGCCGTCCGTCTGCGCAGGCCGTCCGTGCATCCGGGCTCTGCGGGGGCACGTCAAGGACGTCCTCGAACTGCTCGCTGCTGGCGCCGAGCGATACGAGATCTTGGCCGATGAGCCCTACCTCGAGGACAAGGGCCTCCGGGTAACGACGGCGTGAGCGACCGCCTGTCTGCCCGCTCGCGCGGCCATGGGGTAGTCGCTCCGCCGCCGCTCACGCAATCAGGCCTTGGGCTTGACCATCCCGTGCATCGTCAGCCAGCTCACGAAGGCATTGAACCAGCCCGTGCTGGTCGTTTCCTTCGGGTACATGCCGAAGCCGTGGCCGCCCTGCTCATAGAGGTGGAACTCGGCGGGCTTCTTGGCCGCACGCCAACTGTCGATCAGCCCGAAACCGCCATTGCCGAAGAAAGGATCGTCGGCGGCGAGCGCGACGAACAGTGGCGGAGCGTCGGCCGGGACGGTCACCGGGGCCAGCGGACCGTAGATGATGCCGATGAACGCCGGCTTGGCGTCCTGCCCGGCCAGCTCGGTCAACAGAGTCAGCGCGGCACCGGCGGAGAAACCGACCATGCCGATGCGGTCCGGATCGATCTTCCACTCGGCGGCGCGGCGCCGGATCAGGGCGAAGGCGGCGCGCGCGTCCTCGAGCTGCGGCGCGAGGCCAGCCACCATCTGCTGCGGATCAGGGGGCGCGGCAGGGCGCGGACGCGCGGTGCCTGAGAACATCTCCTTCATCGAGCGTTCGAATCCGGCCATGTCCGCGGGGGTCTGCTTCAGCCGGTACTTGAGAACGAATGCCGCCACGCCGCGGTCGGCCAGCGCGCGAGCGACATTCCAGCCTTCGTTCTCCATCGACAGCGTCATGAAACCGCCACCAGGAGCCACGACGACGGCGGCGCCGCTGGCCTTGGCCGGGTCGGGCAGGAACGGCGTGATCGTCGCTACCGTCACGTTGCGAGCGAACTTGCTGCCGTATTGGGAGTGCCACGATTCTTGAGCCGCCGCGCCAGGGAGCGGAGCGGTGCCAATCTCGATCGCATTCGGCTGATCGGGGGTGGCGATCGGCGTCATCTTGTCGTTCAACTGCGCGAAGACCGGCGCGGCAAATGAGCAGGCCGCGACCAGAATGGCCGCCCGGCACACGCTTCGGCGTGCGGCAATGAGTGTCGAATACGTCATCATGGCTGTAGGGTTTTCTCCTTACGACTCGCCGGTTCGTTCCGGAAGGCCGCGGCCGATTCTCGCACACTGACCAACGGCTGACGCATCGTGAACGTTGCCCATCAACTGGGTGCGGTGGGTCTCGCGTTTGCGGCGCGGCGTCTTGCGTCCAGGCGGACGGCGGGCAATGATGTCGCCACCACATGAAGCTCGACGAGGTGGCGCGGCGGGCGCGGGTGTCCACGGCGACGGTGTCGCGCGTCCTCAACGACAAAGCCGCCGTCAAGGCCTCGACGCGAGCCCGGGTACTCAAGGCAGTCGAGGAGCTGAAGTACAGCCCCAACCTCCACGCCCGCAGCCTCGCCGGCGCCCAGAGCCGCACGCTCGGCGTCATCGTCTCGAATATCGAGAACCCTTTCTTCCTCGACGTCTACAAAACTGTCGAAGCCGGCGCGCACGCCGCGGGCTACGACGTGTTCATGGCGAACACGGACTACCGGCCCGACCGCCTCGTGACGAGCATCCGCCTGATGATCGGGCGTCGCGTCGCGGGTCTGGCGGCCATCGTGTCGGAGATGGACTCGGCCCTCATCCAGGAGCTCAGCTCGCAGCGCATCCCCGTCGTGTTCTACGACGTCGGCACGCCGCGTTGGAACATCACGAACATCCGCGTGGACTACCGCGGCGCGATGGAGAAGCTCACCTCGCATCTCTGCAGCCTCGGCCATCGCCGGCTGGGTTTTGTCGTCCACCACGCGATGCTCGGCCCGCTGCACGAGCGATCGCGCGCGGTTCAGGACTCGGCCGCGCGGTATCCGGTACCGCGGTCGAGGTCGCGGCGGATTCCGACACACTCGACGGCGGCCGTCGCGCGGCCCGCACCTTGCTGAATCGCAGCCCGAAGCTGACGGCGGTGATCTGTGCCAACGACGTGATGGCCGTGGGCGTGCTGCGCGAGCTGCGGGCAGCCGGGCGCCGGGTGCCGGAGGACGTCTCGGTGACCGGCTTCGACAACGTGACGCTGGCGCAGTTCTGCTACCCCGCTCTGACCTCCGTCCACATCCCGAGGGACGAGATCGGACGCATGATCTGCGACTGCCTGCTGAACCGCGACGATCCGCCCCTCCACCGTGAGTTCGTGATCGAGCCCGAGCTGGTTGTCCGTGACTCGACGGGACCCGCACCCGGGCGGAGACGTCGATCGATGTAAGCGCTTAACAGCGCCATTACACTACTCCACAGCGAAGCCTCCCTGGCCTTGACGAGCCGGATGAAAGCGCATACGCTCCCGTGGCCGACGAACCCGGCGCGGGACGCCCGGCCGGCGCCGATTCAGTTCGTCGCCAGTGCTTGAAACGAAGGCGGGTGCCCGCTCGCCGGTCCGGGAGACTGCCATGGCGCTGCGGTTCGACGTCGAACGACTTCCTGACCTCGTCGCGGCGACGACCGCGAAGGGGCAGGACGCGCGCGCGCCCTCCGTCCCGCGCCGGTGACCGCGTCGCGATCCGCTGAGGCCATGTCTCGCGCGCCTTCATTCCTGCTCCACGTGTCGCTGGTGGCCGCCGCTGTGCTTGGTGTGTCTCCGGCCCGCGCCGCGGAGCCCGAGTTCACGCTTCGTTACGACAAGCCGGCTGCCACGTGGACCGAGGCGCTGCCGATCGGCAACGGGCGCATCGGCGCGATGGTGTTCGGCGGCACGAGCGAGGAGCGCCTGCAGATCAACGAGGCCACGCTCTGGGGCGGCGGACCGCACGACTACACCAACCCCGGGGCTGCGTCCCACCTCGATGAAATCCGCCAGCTGATTTTCGCGGGCAAGCCGGCCGAGGCGGCCGCGCTCGCCGAGCGGGTGATGGGACGCCCGAAGCTGTTGATGCCGTACCAGCCGTTCTGTGATCTGCGCCTGCACTTCCCGGCGCGGTCGCAGCCGGAGGCGTACCGCCGCGAGCTGCGCCTCGATGACGCCATCGCGACGACGTCGTATGTGGCCGACGGCGTGAAATTCAGCCGCGAGGTGTTTGCGTCGCATCCCGACCAGGTACTCGTCGTCCGGCTCACGGCCAGCCGAAGAGGGCAGCTGACCTTCACCATCGGGCTCGACTCGCTGCAGCAGGGCGTGCGTGTCGAGACGGCAGGGCGTGATGGCCTGCTCATGACCGGGCAGGTGCAGCCGCGGCAGAACCCGCCGAACTCGTGGACCGGGTCGTGGGACGAGCCCGGGCTGCGCTTTGCGGCTGTCGTTCGCGTGCTCCACGAGGGTGGCCGCGTGAGCGCGGCCGACGGGCGCGTCGAGGTGACGGGCGCCAGTGCGGTGACGATCCTCTTCAGCAACGCGACGAGCTTCCGGACCTACCGCGACATCGAGGGTGATGCCGTGGCCGCCGCGCGCGGATACGTCGATCGCGCCGTTCGACGGCCATTCGCCGAGCTGCGCCGGCGCCACGTCGCCGACTTCACGTCGCTGTTCTCGCGGGTTCGGCTGGAGCTCGGTGACGCCGTCTCGACGGCGACGACCGATCGCCGGATCAAGGAGTTCGGGGAGAGCGACGATCCAGGTCTGCTCGCGCTGTACTTCAATTTCGGTCGCTACCTGCTCATCTCGTCCTCGCGGCCCGGCGGCCAGCCGGCCAACCTGCAGGGCATATGGAATCAGGACCTGTTGCCTGCGTGGGGCAGCAAGTGGACCACCAACATCAACCTGGAGATGAACTACTGGCTCGCCGATGCCGGCGATCTGTGGGAAACGCAGGAGCCGCTGTGGAGCCTCGTGCGCGACCTGCGCGTCACCGGCGCCGATACCGCGCGCGTGCACTACGGCGCGAAGGGATGGGTGCTCCACCACAACACCGACCTCTGGCGCGCGACGACGCCCGTCGATGGTCCGTGGGGACTGTGGCCGATGGGCTCGCTGTGGCTCGCGAACCAGATGTGGGACCACTACGAGTTCAGCCAGGACCGCGAGTTCCTGTCCCGCGAGGCGTATCCGGCGATGAAAGGCGCGGCCGAATTCGCACTCGACCTGCTCGTCACTGCACCGGCGGGCGCCCGGGCCGCCGGGCAGCTCGTGACCAACCCCTCGACCTCGCCCGAGAACAACTACCTGGCGGACGGCAAGGGCCAGTCCCTCACCTACGCGCCCACGATGGACCTGGAGCTGGTCGGCGAGCTCTTCGAGCGATGCCAGAAGGCTGCGGCCATCCTCGGTGTGGACGCCGACTTCTCCAGACGTCTCGAGAGCGTCGCCTCGCGCCTGCCGCCACTGCAGGTCGGCGCGCGCGGACAGCTGCAGGAGTGGATCGAGGACTACGCCGAAGCGGAGCCCGCCCATCGTCACGTCTCGCACCTCTACGCGCTGTACCCAGGGCAGGGCATCGACATCGAGCGTACGCCCGCGCTCGCCGCGGCCGCGAGACGGAGCCTCGAGCTGCGCGGCGACGGCGGCACAGGGTGGGCGGCGGCCTGGCGGGTGGCGTTGTGGGCCCGGCTCGGTGACGCAGACCGCGCCTACGCCAACCTGCGGTTCCTGCTCGCGAAGAGCACGCTGCCGAACATGTTCGACCTGCACCCGCCTTTCCAAATCGACGGCAACCTGGGCGGCGCCGCCGGCATCGGTGAGCTGCTCGTGCAGAGCACTGCCGACGAGATCCGCCTCCTGCCCGCACTCCCGAAACGGTGGACGACGGGACGTCTGGCGGGGATACGGGTGCGAGGCGGCGCGACTGTCGACGTCTCGTGGAAGGATGGCCAACTGACCGAGGCGCGTCTGCGCAGCGACCGCGCGACGCGCTACAGGGTCAGCTGCAACGGACGGGCGAGCGACGTGGTGCTCGCGTCCGGAACGCCGGTCGTGCTCGATTCGATGCTGCGCCAGACGGGCCGTTGATCAGGTCGGCGCGTCTCGTGACGCCACGGAGGAAGGTCTCGATGATGACGAGTATGCAACGCTCATTGATCGCGGCGGCGCTGGCCGTCGCGTGCTGGCCTGCCGGCGCGGCCGCGCAGGTGCAGACCGAGGTGCCGGCCGTGGTGGAAGGCGCAAAGCCCGTCACTGTCGACCGGATCAAGATCCACGGCCTGTCGCTCGAGGGCAATCTCGAGGGAGATGCCGTCGACCGCGACGTCCTCGTCTTTCTGCCGCCGAGCTATGCGACGGAGACGACGCGCCGCTACCCGGTGGTCTACGCCCTGCACGGCTACTCCATCGGCGCGGAGCAGTGGGCGAAGGAGATTCACGTGCCGCAGACGATCGAAGGCGCGTTCGCGCAGGGCGCCCACGAGATGATCGTCGTGTTGCCCGACTCGAAGACGGCGCACAACGGGTCGATGTACTCGAGCTCGGTCACGACCGGCGACTTCGAGCGCTACGTCTCCGAGGACGTCGTCAGCTACATCGACGCGCACTACCGGACGCTGCCGAATCGGAAGAGCCGCGGGCTCGTCGGTCACTCGATGGGAGGCTACGGCGCGGCACGAATCGGCATGAAGCACGCCGACGTGTTCGGCGGCCTCTACATCATGAGCCCATGCTGCCTGTCGGCACGACCGGGCGGGCCTCCCAATACTGATCTCGAGAAGGCAGTGCAGGCGATGAAGGTGCCGACCGACTCGGCCGTGCTCGGGTTCTTCCCCCGTGCGCAGCTCGCGACGGCCGCGGCGTGGTCACCAAACCCGCAGAAGCCGCCGCTCTACCTCGATCTGCCGACGGAGAACGGCCAGCCGCGTCCCGAGATCCTCGCGAAGTGGGCGGCCAATGCGCCGCTCGCGTTCGTCGACCAATACATCGGTCAACTGCGGCGATATCGCGGGATCTCGATCGACGTCGGCGATCAGGACGGCCTCAAGACGGACACGATCACGCTCCACGAAGTGCTCGATCGCTCGGGCATCAAGCACGGCTTCGAGATCTATTCCGGCACGCACACGAGCCGCGTCGCCGACCGCGTTCAGAATCACGTGCTGCCGTTCTTCAGCGCGACGCTCTGCTTCACCGACACGTGCCAGTAAAGGAACAGACCATGAAGCGACTTGGATTGACCCTCGCGATCTTCGTCTGCCTGACAGCACTCGCGTCAGCGCAGGAGCCCACCGATTTCCGGCCCGCATCGACCAACGTGTGGGACGCGCAGTACCCGCGGGTCGACAGCAAGGGGCGGGTCGAAATTCGACTGAAGGCACCGGACGCCACCAAGGTCCGGCTGAACTTCTGGAGCGGACCGAAGATCGACATGGTGAAACAGCCGGATGGCGTGTGGAGTGTCATCACCGAGCCGCTCGTGCCAGGCCTGCACTACTACACCTTGATTGTCGACGGCGTGGAAATGGCCGACACCGGCAGCCGCTCCTTCTTCGGCGGCAGCAAGTACGCGAGCGCCGTCGAGGTGCCCGAGCCCGGCGCGACGTATTACTCGATCCAGGACGTGCCGCACGGACAGGTGCGCGAAGTCTGGTACTTCTCGAAGGTCACCGGCACCTGGCGCCACGCGCTGGTCTACGCGCCGCCGGGGTATGACGAGAAGCCGACGGAGCGGTATCCGGTGCTCTACCTGCAGCACGGTGGCGGCGAGGACGAGACCGGATGGGTGCGCCAGGGGCATGCCAACAACATCCTCGACAACCTGATTGCGAGCGGGAAGGCAAAGCCGATGCTGGTCGTGATGGCCTATGGCTACGCGCGCCGCGCGGGTGAGCAAGCGCCCGACCTGGCCGGCAAGAGCTTCGGATCTCCCGAGTTCCGGAAGGCGATGCAGGACATGATGGCGGCGTTCGAGGCCGACGTGACGGAGGCGCTGATTCCCTTCATCGACAGCACCTTCCGCACGATCGCGGATCGCGATCACCGCGCGATGGCCGGCCTGTCGATGGGCGGGATGCAGACCTTCCACATCACGCTCAATCACCTCGATCTCTTCTCGAACATCGGCGGCTTCAGCGGCGCCGCAGGGCCCTTCATCCTCGGTCGTGACCTCGACCTCAAGAGCGACTACAACGGCGTGCTCGCCGATCCGGCAGCGTTCGCGAAGAGAGTGAAGGTTCTCTGGCTCGGCGTCGGCACGGCAGAGCCCGAGGCCATGCGGTCGGGCATCCGGAAGCTGCACGCGTCACTGACGGAGGCGGGCATCACGCACGTCTACCAGGAGTCGGCGGGCACCGATCACGAGTGGCAGACCTGGCGGCGAAACCTCGACGACTTCGCGGCGAGGCTCTTCCGCTAGCGCTCACTCATCAGCCTGGGGCCATCTCAGATCGACAGGCCGGGATCGCCCTCGATGACTTGCTGGCGCAGCACAGGCCGCTCGCCTGGTTTCCAGAGCGATGCCGTGTGGACGACCCGGTAGCGCAGAGGACCGCCATCAGGACGATCGCTGCGCGTGATCGGGCGTGGAATGCAGACGAACTCGGTGCGCATTTCACCGCCGGTGAGCCGCACCGTCGCATAGCCGTGACCGCCCAGATCCACGAATTCAAGGTGCGGAGCCAGCTGCGGATTGGACACGGCGTGCGCGCGTTTCAGATCGAAACTCCTGGCGTATTCGAGGCACGAGCGGACGCCGTGCTTGAGAAGCATGTTGTGCGTCCACTCGGGTGTGCTATCTGGTCGATCGGCCAGGAACAGCGCGCGGAGCGGATGATCCTTCTTGAGATTGTGCTCCAACGCCTCCATCGTCCCCGGGCTGGTGAGTGAGGCGCCGACGAAACTGATGCCGACCGGTTCGAACCTGGCGGGCGGCAATAGAGAAGCCGCATAGCCGGCCCAGAAGCTGTGACGGTCGCCCGACACGATCGCGAATCCGGTGATCTTCGAATCGCGAACGAGGTCGTAGATTTCGCCACGCTCGTGGTAGGTTCTTCCCCAATCGCCGTTGTCGAACACCGCGAAGGTGTCGGCCGGCCACTTCTGCCTGGTCAGTCCATCGGGAAGGTTCTGCGGGTCGGCGCGCAAGTCGAGAGCGCCCTGCGAATTGCCCCAGAGTTTCCAGGTGGCCGCGGACCGGCGGAGCTGGTCCAGGAACCATTCCTTCTGACGGCTCCCGAGTATCGTGCGCGGCGGTGAATCCTTTCGCGGATTGGGAATAGTGACGTCGCCAAAGCTCAGTTCGGCGGGCGCTGTGCCGCCGTTGAAGGTGCGGCCCGCATCGAGCGCGATCATCGCCGGTTCAGAGAACATCCCGTTGAACGCCGGATCGTAAATCTTGCCAACGCCCTCGGCATCAGTCGGGTCGTCGCCGCAGAAGCTGTGCTGGTCGGTGAGGATGAGATCGAGGTGCCGGCCGTAGCGCAACGACCGATAGGCGATCAGGCTGTTGATGGCCTTCAGATTGTTCGGTTCGATGTCGAGGCCGCTGTCGTCCCACTTTTCGATCGCCACATTTTTCACCGCCACCGTGCCGAACGTGTCGAGCGATCCGCTCGGCGCCGTCACGCGCGCGGGAACGTATTCGAACCATGCCTGGTTGGCGGCGACCTTGACGGTCTGGCCGGGCTGCGGAGGTCCTCCGGCCTGTTGGATGCTCTGGCGGCCCTGCCAGGAGAATTCGTGATTGTCCCAGATGCAGACGAATGGCCAGCGCGCTCGCGCGTCTTGCAGGTCGGGATCGGCAAGGTAACCCTTGTAGACGACGCGATAGCCCTCGACAGTGAGCGGGTAGTGGAAGTCGCTGTTGCCGGCTTTGCCGCCATCGGGAATCCGGCCAACGTCGTAGATCGTGCGGTCGTAGCGCGTCTTCACTTCGTCGGGATATTCGACGATCTCATAGATGAAATCACCGAGGTGGAGCACGAAACCGAGTTGATCGGCGGGCGCCGCCCGCTCATCCTCGAAGATCATCCGGCGATAGCCGTTCAGCTTTCCTTCATTGAGGCTCTGGCAGCTGACGAAGGCGAAAGTGACCGGCCGTGGATCGTTCGCCAGCGGCGCGGTGATCGTCCGGCCGACGCGGCTGCCGTTCCCGTCTCCATCGGTGAAGCGGTACCAGTAGACGCGCGCAGGCTTGAGATGACCGACCAGCACGCGCGTCGTCCAATCCGATTCCGCTGAAACCGGCGCGGACGCCTTTGCGACGACCTGCCGGAACGCATCATCCTCGGCGACCTCCACCGTGAGCGCATGTCGGCCACCCGACTCGAACGGCCGCCGGGTCCAGAGGATCACGCTGCCCGGATCGGGATCGCCGGACGCGACGCCCTCCGGATAAAGTTCGCGCCGCTCATGCCAGCCGGTGGTTGACGCTCGAGCCGAGCCGCCCCACGCCAGCGAGGCCCCCAAGGCCGCGGCCAATTGAACGAACTCGCGTCGATTGAGCGTCATCGTCTATCCCTTCGGAATCTCTCGCATGCCAGGCAACGTGATCGACCAGGAACGTCGAGATGAATGATAGCTGTGGTCGTACGCCGGCTGGCGGCGCAGTGACGGCGCGATGCCCTGCCGGGACGAACCGTGCTTCCAGCAATTCGGGCCGCAACGTCTTTTCGACGAACCGATCAGAGTCGCCGATATCCACAGCGGAAAGGGCAAGCGCTGGCGAACATTGACTGGAGCAGCGGAGGACTCACACACGCCTCGTCACTCGTTCAGACTCAGTCGCTGTGTAACCTGCGTCGGAACATCGTCCCAATCGATAGGAGCTGTGGGCGCGCGATCGGTCAGCCAGAGCGCGAAGGCGGTTCCAAACAACACCGCAAACAAGGTCAGGGTGCCTTGGAGACTCCCAAGCACCGACCGCTCGACCCACGCGAAACCAAACGTCACCGCCAAGAAGACGACGACATAGATCGGGCTCCGTCCCAGTTGGTTGTCGCTCGGCTCATAGCTGAACGCGAACGGCACCTTCGCATATCTGAAGAACGCAGTTTCGACCACCACCGCCGAGATCGTCAATCCGAGGGCAGCGTGCATGAGGGCCACGGACCACCCGAGCGTGACGGCGTGGACCGGAAGCAGAATCAGCACCGTGGGCGCGAGGACCGCCACCAGCGTCGCCAGCTTCACGCCGAGGAGATAATCGAGGTCGTGGCCCGACCACACCAGCCGGAAGATCCATCCGGCTGGTGTATCGGCAGGAATCCGCGCGGCGTGCCGAATGCCCGCCACGAGAATGATCACAAACATCGACTGGACGGCTAATGCCGTCAGCGGAATCTCAGATGTGGTCGTGAGCACGCCGTCCTTGGCGCTCAGCACGCCGATCGCGAGGCTGATGGCGCCAGCAACCACGAGAGCCGCGCGGTGCGGCGCGCTGCGTCCGAGCGTCTGCAGCGTGAAGAAGAATCCGCCCTGCGCAGACGGCCGTCGTGACAGCACGAGCCGCACCAGCCACTCGAGGGCCAGACGACCCTGACCGCGTCGGGCCATCGAAGCGGTCGCCGTCGGCAGTCGCCTCGCATTCCAGGCCGACAAGGCGAACGCGACGATCGCCACGACGCCAAGCCCGAGGAGAGCCGCCCGGCCCAGAACGGCGAACTGCGCTCGGTGGCTGCGGTAGCTTCGTGTCAGGTCGTTCTCATGCTGGACGATGCCGTCGTAGTTCGGCGCGGTCTCGGCAGGGAAGCGCCGCGGAAGCTGGTCGATCAGGTCGCCGGCGATCCACTCGTAGAGGCCGACGAACCAGACAGACGGCAGGTTGCGCGAGGCGCTGCTGGATGGACTCAGCCACTTCTCCGAGAGATCCGACGACAGTCGTGGCAGGAGCAGCAGGCCCGTGGCGAGCCCGACCAGGAGCGCTGCCTGCACGGCGCTCGACAGCCGGCCAAACAGCTTGGCGCCTGTCATCGCGCGGAGCAACTCGCGGACGGCCACGATGCCGAGAAACCCGAACGCGCCGGCGGCTGCCGTCACGAAGAGGTGAGCCGGCATCAGCGCCAGAAGGTCGACCAGCGGGAGGGGCAGCTTCGACGACAACAGAATCGGGTAAATCACGCTCGGTACCGCGTTCAACGCGACCGCGAACGCCACGGTGAAGAGCGCGATGGCTGCCAGCTTGGCGCGCACGAGCATTCCACGCGGCAGCGGCAACGGGCCCAGGATCGAGGCGTCTCTCACGTCTAGCCCGAGGGCGTCCCATTCTGACACCGCGGCCAAGGCCATCACGATCATCGACGCGCCGACAAAGAGGCTCAGGTCGTTCAGCGCGGCCAGTGACGTCCAGCCCGGAAGCTGCAGCGGCGAGAATTGGTACTTGACCGAGATGAACGCGGTGCCGAAGAGGCCCGCGGTAGTCAGCGCGGCGCAGACCACGCCCAGTACTTCATGCCGATCGGCTTCGGGCGAGATCAGGTCATTTTCGACGAGGCGCCTGAGAAAGTGCCGAACGAGCAGCCGCTCACGCATGGTCGGCCAGCACGCCGATGATCGCCTGCGCGACCTGCTCGGGATCCTCCCGCATCACCAGCTCCGAGAACACGTCCTCGAGGGATCCGCCAGCTCTCAGGCTGCGCAGCCGCTCCACCGAGTCGTCGGCGACGACACGGCCCTTGTGCAGGACGAGCACTCTGGAGCAGAGCTTTTCGACGCTGTCCATGACGTGCGAACTGTAGAGGACCGCCTTGCCCTGCGCCGCCAGCCCGCGAATCAGGTGCCGAAGCACGATCGCCGCGGTGACGTCGAGCCCGGAATCGGGCTCGTCGAGGATTACGAGATCAGGATCGTGGAGTAACGCCGCGATGATCAGCACTTTCTGCTTCATGCCTTTCGAGTACGACGCGATGCCCCGGTCGGCGGCGCCGCCAAGGCCGAACAACTCCACGAGCGCCGTGATTTTCGCCGTGAGCGAGGCCGGGTCGAGCTCGCGTAGTCGCCCGACGAGCTCGACGTATTCACGCCCGGTGAGAAACGGGTAGAGGTGCGGCTCCTCCGGAACGTAGCCCAGGCGCCGCCGGTAGCCGACGAGGTCGTCGTGGATGTCGCCTCCGTCGAAACGCACGGTGCCGCTGGACGAGTCCAGCAACCCCGTGACGATCTTCGCGGTGGTGGTCTTGCCTGAACCATTGGGCCCGAGATACCCACGATGTCGCCAGGCCGCACGACGAAGCTCACGTCGTTAACGACCGTCACGCCGGAGTAGCGCTTGGTGAGATGCGAGACTTCGAGCATGGCGCTATTTGACACCGCGCCGCCCGAATCGGCGCCTGTCGGCCACATGCGCGGAAAGCAGTCCTACTGCGTTCACAAATACGGGCATATCAATAGGCTGAACGACAGATGTGGCGGACGCTGCTCCGTCAAATTCGCTTCTGGCGAATTCGGCTGGAGCGTGTGGATAGGACTTGGCGAGGTGTGGCGCCTCTAGGCGGGCTTGCATCGCCCGTAATTTGGTAGTAAAAGGTGAATATATGTCAAGGGAATCCCTGGGCCACTTCGAACTGCTCGTGCTCCTCGCGCTGCTGCGCCAGGGAGACGAGGCTTACGGTGTACCCGTCGCGCACGCTATCGAGGAGACCACGGGGAAGCCGGTGATCCTGGTAAGCGTGTACAACACCCTCGAACGTCTGGAAGAGAAGGGGCTGGTCCGTTCGACCGTCGGCCAGCCCACCCGGGCGCGAGGAGGCCGCGCCAAACGTTACTTTTTGATCACGTCGGCCGGCTTGCATGAGGTCAGGTCCGCAAAGAAGGCGCTGACGCTGCTGTGGCGCGGTATTCCAGTTCACGAGGGATGAACATGCTCAGTCCTCGATTGGCGGCGAGGCTGGTGGCGTTTGCCGGCGCGTGCGGTGCGCCCGAGGCGCTCGTCGGAGACGTGCTCGAAGAAATCGACTCTGGCCGTTCCCTTCTCTGGGTGTGTCAGCAACTCGTCGGGCTGTATGTGTTCGCCGTCATAAGACGCGTGTACGCGATCGCGCACGTCTGACGCCCCACGTCGTCGCGCTGGCGATGTGCGTCGCGCTGCTCATCGCGGCGTCGATCGGGCCGGCCAAGGCCGTCGTCGCGGTGTGGCTTTGCTTCTACTACGTGATGGGGGCCCTGAGCCTGTTCGCCCAGATGGCGACCCACACGATCGGCGCGACGGTGCCAGCCGCTGCCGATGCAGTCCCTGATTGAGCGCAGACAGTAATCCGATGCAGCCTACCGGATCCTCAACTGGAGGCGATCCATGCAACGCTCGATACCGCTGCCCCTCGTCCTGCTGCTTGCCACTCCCACGCTGGTTCATGCTCAACCGATTCCTGCCGGAATGAAGGTTGGACTGCCCATGTACTTGCAGGCCGGCTACAACGGCTTGAAGCAGGAACTGCTCGAGGCGGCGGACGATATGCCGGCCGAAGACTACGGCTTCAAGCCCGGCACGGCCGCGGGAATGCGCACATATGGCCAGGTCTTGCTGCACGTCGCCGAGAGCCAGTTCGCCACGTGTGCCTCGTTGAAAGGCATCGCCAACGCGCGAGAAGGCAGGAGCCTCGAGCGCGACCTGACGGCCAAGACGGACGTCGTCAAGGTTCTCTCGGAATCCTTTGCGATCTGCGACGACGTCTTCGGGACGCTGACGGACGCCAGCGCGGCGGAGTTCATGAAGGTCGGCCAAGGCGAGGTCGTCCGCGGCGCGGTCATCGCCGGCTTGCTGGCGCACGACAGCGAAATGTATGGCGTCGCCACCGTCTATCTGCGAGCCAAGAGCCTCGTGCCTCCCTCCACCAGGCGCCAGACGCAACAGGGGCCCATCAAACGCGAGTAGCGTGCGTGCCGCTGAGCGGCCGGACGTGAGGCGTTCTCCGATCCCGCCGACGCATTTGCCCGGTCGAGCGGGACCTCACCGGATTGTCCCAAGGTCTGCGGCACTCCTCGTCATCTCACATCGCTCGGTGTACTGCACATCGTGAGCGGGCTGACGAAGGCGAAAATGACGGGCCGTGGATCGTTCGCCAGCGGCGCGGTGATCGTCCGGCCGACGCGGCTCCCGTTCCCTTCTCGATCGGTGAAGCGGTACCAGTAGACGCGCGCAGGCTTGAGATGACCGACCGGCACGCGCGTGGTCCAAGCCGATTCGGATGAGACCGGCGCGACGAACGGTGCTCCGCGCCGTGGTCGATTTGCGCGAGCCGGCACGGCCAGCGGATGATAGCGGCAGGATGACCCTCAAGCCGAAGCCGCCCGCCGAGGTGACGCTCGACCCCTCACGCGTGCGAGCGCTGCTCGAGACTCAGCATCCGGACCTCGCGGGCTTGCCATTGATCGAGGTGGCGAGCGGCTGGGACAACTTCGTGTTCCGTCTCGGCGAAGACCTTGCCGTGCGACTGCCCAGGCGCGCGATCGCCGCGCCACTGATCGAGCGCGAGGCGCGGTGGCTGCCGGAGCTTGCGCCTCGACTTCCCCTCGCGGTGCCGGTGCCTGTGCGCGTCGGGCGTCCCAGCAACGCTTTCCCCTGGACGTGGACCGTCGTCCGCTGGCTCCCGGGCGAGACGGCATCGGCTGCGCCGCCAGCTGACGCAGAAGCGACGGCTGTGGTGCTCGGACGCTTTCTGCGCGCGCTGCACCGGCCGGCGCCACTCGACGCACCGCACAGTACCTGGCGCGGCACCCCGCTCGCGGAGCGGACCGCTTCGGTGCACGCGAACCTGCAGCAGCTCGACTCGCGCCTCGATGCGCCGCGGATCCGCGCGGCCTGGGCACTGCTCGTCGAGCGGCCGCCCTGGAACGGTCCGCCGCTGTGGCTGCATGGCGACCTGCATCCCGAGAATCTGCTGGTCAATGACGGGCGAGTGACGGCGGTGATCGATTTCGGCGATCTCTGCTGCGGAGATCCGGCGACCGATCTCTCGGTGGCGTGGCTTCTGCTTCCACCAACGGCACGGGCCACGATACGCCGGGAGGCGCGTGACACGAGCGACCCCATCGACGACCACACCTGGGCACGCGCCCGGGGCTGGGCACTGGCACTCGGCCTGACGTACCTCGGCAACGCCGGGGACGACCCGGTACTCGAGGCCCTCGGCCAGGCCACTATCGCCGCCGTTCTCGCCGAACTCGACGACAGCAGCGCGTGACCGCCGGGCTCCTCGGGATCGGGTCGGATCCATGGGTCTCGTCGTTGAATTGCCCAGATCGTCGTCGATGACGCTGATAATGGATGTGGCACTTCATGCGCGCGGAGTCCATGTTCCGGTTGTTGGTCGTCGCGGTGATGCTTGCCCTGTGGTCGCCCAGTACGTCCGGCCAGGCGCAGGGCGAGCTGCGCATCCACATCACACTGCCGGACGCCGACGGCAAGCCCGTGGCAGTGGCACGTCACCGGCTTCTCATCAGCGACAACCCCGCCACGGCGCCCCCGCGCGAGGTGGTGACGTCTCAGGACGGCTCGGCGGTCGTGACGCTCCCGCCGGGCAATTACACCGTCGAATCGGACACGCCGGTTGTCGTCCGCGGCAAGGCGTACGCCTGGTGGAAAACGCTCGACGTGCCCGGGGGCCGGGCGACTGTCATCGAACTCACGGCCGCCGATGCCGAGGTCCAGACGCCGCGTCCCGACTCGGCGGCCCAGGACGCGCGAGCCGCCGACTCCACCGCCTTCCTCGCGCAATGGCAGGCCGCGGTTGTCGAGCTCTGGATGCCGGCGCGGCACGCGACCGGGTTCCTCGTGGACGCGCGAGGGCTTATCGCGACCAACCAGCGCGTGGTCGGCGCCGAGACGATGGTGGCGGTGCAGCTCTCGCCGTTGCTCAAGGTCGCCGGCAGTGTAATCGCGGCCGAACCAGGCCGCGACGTCGCGATCCTGCGCATCGACCCGGCCGCGATTGGATCCGTCACACCGCTGTCGCTCGGATGCGGGACTACGGCGAGCGCGGAGCCGCAGAAAGGGCAGAAGGTGTTCGCGATCGACACGCCGATGCTCATGCCGAAGGCCACATCGCCTGGCGTGCTCGTGCGAATCGGCCCACACGTGCTCGAAACCGATCTCGATCTCGAGAGCGCCACGGCTGGAGGTCCAGCCTTCGCGGCGGACGGCACGCTGCTCGGCCTGACGTCCATCGTCGACGACAGCGATGAGCGACGGCCCTACTATCGCGTGATCCGATCCGGCGACATCTGTGGAGCACTGGCGTCAGCCGAGAAGGCCATGGCCAGCATGCCGGCGCCGCCCGGCACCCACCTGCCAGTGGAACGTGCCGCCGCGCTCCCTCTCGACGCGCTCGCGGCGGCCGCGAGCCGCCGCGGCGGCAACCGCACGCCGTTCCAGACAGCGTCGACGTTCGAGGTCGCGCTCATCACGCCCGTCCGGGCGTACGCCGCGCGCAACCGGATCCGGGCGACGAGCCTGCCCGTGCGCACGATGCGGAACGAGTCGGCCAATGCCGAGGCCATCCAGCGCGAGGAAGGACTGTTCGACTTCGGCCGTTGGGCCGACTATTTCGCCGGTTACCCCCCAGTGCTCATTGTCCGCGTCACGCCGCGTCTCAAGGAAGGGTTCTGGACGACGATCGCGCGGGGCGCCGCTCAGACGCAGGGCGTGGCGCTGCCCTCGATGAAGCACGTCACCTCAGGGTTCTCGCGTCTCCAGGCGTTCTGCGGCCAGACCGAAGTCCAGCCGATACATCCGTTCGCGCTCGAACGCCAGGTCTCGCCTTCGACGACGACTACCGAGGGCCTGTACGTCTTCGATCCGGACGCGCTCGGGCCTGCCTGTGGCAGCGTGAAGCTGGTGCTCTACTCCGAGAAGTCGCCCGACAAGGGTGAGACGGTCGTCCTCGACGGCACGCTGCTCCAGCAGGCCTGGCTGGACGTTGCCCCCGCTCGATAGAATCGACGCCCCACGACCGAGGGCCTCGAGCGCCGGGTCGCCCGGCGTTGGCGAGCTAGGTCAGACCGAGCGCCAGTGCCCAGCCCCGGGCGCGTGCCCAGGGCGACCATCGCCGCCGTTCTCGCAGAACTCGACGAAGGCAGCGCGTGACGGCCGGGTGGCTCGGGCGGCACTCCAGGGCCGCCTCCGCGAGGCGGCCAGAACCAGCAGCTCGAGTCACGTCCGATCGGCTAGGCACGGCGTCGGCCACGCCGCGCGCGCAGGACCAGGATCTTTCGCAGCGTGAGGCCGCCCTGTCGGCGGGCATCGGCGACCAGGGGCAGCAGCGAACTGAGTGTCCGTCGATCGCGTCCGCTCAACGTGTCGCTCTCGAGGAGATCGCGCAGGCCCAGCTCGAACTGATCCTCAGTGGTGCCTTCCGCCAACGAGACGAGTGCGCGCCCGTCGGCCAGCGGCACCAGCTCGACGCCGCGGACCCGCTCCAGCACCTTGGCGGGGGCCACCAGAATCACCGCGTGGCTCCCGAAGGTGGACAGTTCCGCGCTGCGTGACGCGATCGCGGGACGGGTTGCCATGGCCAGCCGCACCACCGCCCTGCCCAGGTCGTCGTCCACTTTCGACAACCCGGCAATCACGTCCTCTGGCAATGTCAAGGTGACCTGGCGGGCCGGTCGATTGAACTTCTGGGGGCGTCCTCGCTTGGACTTGAACGTCGGCATCACGTTTCCTGTCAGAGTCGTCGGTCAGCGCTTTCCACGTTGAGAACTCGTTCCTGTCGCTGCCAGGACGCCGCGGAGGGCGCCTGAGGCGAGGTCGCGGACGACGCCGTCGTAGCCCCGATCAGCGCGAGCGTACACTTCGCGGCGTTTGTCAGCAATATCGGGTAGCGGAGAGCCCCGACGGGACGAGGAGCGTCACGCTCAACACCGATCTGCAGCCCGGGACGCAACCAGCCCGGGATGCCGGACACGCGACGATTCCGGCGGTTTGCCGGATGGATTATTCGTGTCAAAAAGACGCCGCATTTCGATATTACCAGTTGAAATTAACCTCGGCGTGGTACACTCGCAAGGCCGTTGTTCTGGCGATTCCAACCGGGGAAACACGAATGAGACGTGCGTGGTTGACGGGTGTGTGTGCGCTGCTTGTGGTCGGAAGTGCGTGTGGCGGGAGCAGCAAGACGCCGACCGGACCGACGCCGGTGGTCAATCCCAAATTGACGGCGCCGGCACCGGACTCACCGGCAGACGGCGAACAGCTGGCCACGCTTCGGCCGACGCTCACCGTGCGGAACGGCGTCTCTGACCAGCCAGGCACGCGCACCTACGAGTTCCAGATCTCCGACACGTCCGATTTCGCGTCAGCCACCGTGCAGCAGATCGTCACGTTCTTCTCGTCGCTGAACAAGACCGGCATTCCCGAAGACGCCAGCGGCAAGACCAGCTTCACGCCGGATGCCGACCTGCAGCCGACAACGCGCTTTTTCTGGCGCGCGCGGATGGTCCAGGGATCGACCACGTCTGAGTGGTCACCGGTCGCGAAGTTCAAGTCGAAGCTGGTGGGCTTCCTCAGGGCGGGCGAGCTGTACGACCCGCTCATTCACGGCGAGACCGTCGGCGTGATCGTCGGCGACGCGACGTTCATCCCCGGCAAGGGCCTCAAGTTGAACAGCGCCGGCAGCTACGTCAAGTACCTGCTGCCGGAGACCGTCACCGCCGGTGAGTTCTCCATGGAAGTCGAAGGCTTGCGCGCGAATGCGCCGGGCAACAAGACGAAGGTCTACGGCATGCAGCAGGGCCAGGACGACTTCATCACGAACGACTATCGTGTGGACATCCAGTACCGCGGCTCTGACGGCGTGCCGCCCAACTGCATCCAGTGGCGGGCGCTGTTCGGGAGCGACGACTTCAAGTACGAGCCGTCGACCGCGCAGCGCTTCGCGTCGGTGTTTCTCCTCGATCCGAATCGGACCTACTTCTGGAAGTCCACCTGGGGTGGCGAGTTCCGTACGACAGTGCAGGACGGCGGCAGCGATGGCTCGACGCTCTACGACATCGGCCTGCCGGTCAGCGAGACGTACCGGCCCAATCCGCACTACGCCTACCTTGGCGCACCGTCCGGGCGCAGCGGTATCGAGTCGGCGTCGATTGCCGGCGCGATTTATCGCAATGTCTGGCTGGGACGTCAGCCGAGGCCGACATCGCTTGGCAGCGCCCTTAGAGAACGCTGATCCAACAGGACCCCGACCAGCGCTCCCGGGCGCTGGTCGGTAGCTTCGCACCGCCGGGCGCAACACAGCTACGCCTGTGACAACCGACGACGCTCCCCCCGCCGGCGACAACCCCCGCCGCCCGTCAGCCCGGGCGATTGCGGGCCTCGCCACCAGCCTGTTCCTGATTCACGCCGCGCGCTACCTGTATTTCTTCGTCGACGATGAGGCGATTCCGTTCGTGTACGCAAGGAATCTGCTGCGCGGCCGGGGACTGGTCTACACCTCGCTCGAGGGGCGCGTCGAAGGCTACTCCGATTCCCTTGCCCTGGTCGCCGACACGATTCTCCTGGCGCTCGCACGGCTGACGGGTGCGCCGATACTCTCGGTGCTGGCTGCAGCGAAGCTGATCTCGCTGGCAGCCGGCGCCACACTCGTCTGGACGATCACGCGCCGCCTCGCCGGGCGCTATCAGCCGGCTGCTGCCACGGCCGGCATCGCGTTTGTGGTCCTGGCCGGCCCGCTTGCCGTGTGGAGCTGCTCGGCGCTGGAAGCCGTCTCCGTCGCCCTGCTCGTGGCGATGCTCGCGCTCGCGTTGCAGGAGCAGCAGCCGCGCCGCGCCTGCATTGCGGCGGTGCTCCTCGTGCTGCTTCGCATCGACGGCTTTGTCTACGTGGGGGCGGCGGTGCTGGCGACGCTCGGAAGTGATCCACGAGAACGATTCGCGCTCGCGCGGCGAGTGGCGGTGGTGTCGCTGGTGGCCCTGCTGCTCCTCACGTGCGCCAGATTCTGGTACTTCGGGGCCGTCCTGCCAGCCCCCATAGAGACCAAGATTCTGTACAAACTCCTACCGCACGCCCACTTGCTGATCAAGCGGCCGGTGGTGAGCTACATTCAGCAGTTCGCCTCCCTGTACGGGTGGGGCTTCCTGCTCCTGGCCTTCGCCGGTGCCGCCCTGCCGCGACCAGTGGCACGCTCCTCGGCCGTGCTGCTGAATGCGCTCATCCTGCTCGTCTACGTATCCGTCGTCGGCGACTGGATGTTCGGGCTCCGGTTCTTCGTGCCGATCCTGCCGCTGATGGCCTTTGTCGTCGCCGAGGCGGCGGAACGAGTGCTGCGACGATCCCGTCGGCTGGGACTTGGCGTCTCAGCCCTGGTCGTGGCATGGCTCGTTGTTGTGGCCGTCAACTTTTCCACTGAGTACGCGCAGGTCGAGAAGCGCGACAACTTTCTGACGACCCCCAGCCTGGATCCCGCGCGATTCTTCGCGCCGTACTGGAGCATCTACTCGGAGCTTCGCGACAAGGTGCAGCCGGGGACTGTCATTGCCGACAACCAGGCCGGCTTCGTGCCGTTCATGCTGGACGCGGAGAACCTCGACGACCTCGGCATCTGCTCCAGCATTTTTGCCAGGATGCCGACGCGCGATGTGGCGTTCACAGAGGTGGGCCGCTTTGTCCCGTTCACGAACAAAGACGTGATCACGGCCGGCCAGGCATATCTGCTCGCCAGGCATCCCGCGTTCATCGTCGAACGCGAAGATCTGCTTCGGCCGGCAAACAACGAATTGATTCCGTCAGAGATATTGGCGGGAGCATATCAACTGGCGTTCAGGGACACCGTTCGCAACGCGGTGGCGTTTGTCCCGACCGCTCGCGACGTGTCCGCCTATCGGCGCGAAAGCCGCCTCTACCTCGAGAACGTGGCGCACGTGTCGCATCTGGCGAAGGTGTCTGAAAACGGCGTCGTATTACCGGTGGAGCAGTACAGGCCTGGGATCGGGTTTCTTCACGGAGGCCGGCACGAAGTGATCGTCAACGGCACCTACTACCTGGAGCTCCGCTTCGACACGGGGCTGGTGCCGGTGCACGAGCTTCACATTGAGTCGATGCGGTCGACGGACACGGTGACTATTGCCCTGACGCTCTCGAACGACGCCGGAACGCCCCTGCACGAAGAGCGACTGGTCCTGGCGGCTCGCACCGTGGGCGGACTCCACGTCGTCCTCGAATCGCCAGTGGCGGCCTCACGGGCGATACTGGAAATCGACGGTCCCGCCGGACGCACGACTGCGGTCATGATCGAGGACCTTCGCGTTCAGGCACAGCCGTTGCCACTGCAGCAATACGTCGCGACGCAGATCCTGCCGGCGCTGAGGCCGCCCCACGTCGCGCCTCAGTGACTGGCGTCGACGATGCAGCGGCTCACGACGTCGGCCATGAAGCGATCGCCGTCCGGTGTGAAGTGGATGCCGTCGTGTCTGAGCCACGCCTGGCGCGCCGGCCCGGCGTCTTCGGCAGCCTTCGCGGCATCGCACAGGTAGGCTCCAGCCGTTGTGGCGGCTCCCCGTGTGGCCTCCACGTACTGGCGGTGGAGTGGCACCAGGTCGGCCAGGTGCTTCAGATGCCGTGCTGACAGATAGGCGGGCTCCTGGCCCACCGCATGGTTCGTCGGAGCTGTCACCAGGATGACCTTGATCCCTGCCGCCGTGGACGCCCGCACGATCTCGACCAGATTTTCCCGATAGCGGGCGAGTGGCACTCGTCGCCCGGGCTCAGGATCCCGATGGGCCCGCACGCCATCGCGCGCCTTCAGCCACGCCTGGACGACTCGAAAATGCTGCGCCGCCCACAACTCGACGCGACCCGGATGCGTGTCGCTGTCTGGCGGACCCATGGCATCCCAGTGATCGTTCCAGCCGTACTCGACAATCAGGACGCGCGGCTTGAGCGCGAGGACGTCGCGGGATAACTGTGCACGTCCCTGTTCGCTGGACCAGCCCGGCACACTCAGCTTCGTGCCCGTCGCCAGCGACGGCGCAGTCCTGGCGAGCGCTTCCATGACCAGGCCGGGGTAGTGACTGAACTCGACGCACGAGTCGCCGATGAAGATGACCGCCGGATGATTGGCGGCGGCCAGCCTCAATCGTTCCGCGTAGTCCTTCGTCACCCAGAGCAGGTCCGGGTCCTGCTGGAACTCGTTGACGATGGCCTGTGGCTCCGGCCATCCGAACTGGACCTCGGGAAACGGCTGGTAGTGGAAGTGGCGCACCCGCAGCACGATCTCGGTGAGTCCAAGCGCGCAGACGACGCCGAGCAGGAGCAGGAGGGCCAGCGCGCCGCCCAGGACTGCGCGTCGTGGAGGCGTCGCAGCCGACATCAAAAGAGCGTGTAGATAAACGGCGCGATGCCTGTCGCCTCGCCGACCAGCAGGAGGACCGCGACCAGCAGGAGCGTCACGACAAACGGCGTCAGCCACCAGAGCCGGCGAGCCCAGAGAAATCGGAACAGCTCGCCGATCGTGCTGGCGCCTCCGGCAACATTGCGCGCGGCCTTCATTTCCGCTCCTGTGCGTCCTTGAACACGATGGTCTCGCCGAGGACAAGCGCGTCCATGCCGCTGCGCTGAAACGTGCTCAACGCTTCCGCGGGAGTATTCACGATCGGCTCTCCACGCAGGTTGAAACTGGTATTGAGGAGCACCGGCACGCCAGTCGCCTGGCCGACGGCCTCGATGAGCCGATGGTAGCGCGGATTGGTCTCGCGGTCGACGGTCTGCAGGCGGGCCGATCCGTCCACATGCGTCACCGCCGGAATAGCGGATTTCGCCTCGTCGCGCACGGGCGTCACGACGAGCATGAAGCGAGTCGTCAACTGCGCCTGCTGGCCCGGCAGCTCGAAGTATTTCGCTGCGTGCTCGGCCGGCACTGACGGCGCAAAGGGTCGATAGGGCTCGCGGAACTTGATCTTGGTATTGACGATGTCCTTCATTTCCGCTCGGCGGGGACTCGCCAGGATGCTGCGATTGCCAAGCGATCGCGGCCCCCACTCGAAGCGTCCCTGCGACCAGCCGACGACGCGGTCGTGGGTCAGGAGGTCGGCGACGCGCTCGATCAGCTGATCCTCGTGGCTGGCGGTCGTCGACGTCAGGCCGCTCGCGGTGACGGCGTCGCGGATGGCGCCTTCACCGTGCGCCTGGCCCCAGTACGCGTGGTCCATCACGAATCGGCCGGGTTCATTCAACAGAACCCGCGACGCGTAGAGCGCCGCGCCCACGGCCGCGCCGCTGTCGCCGGCAGCCGGCTGCACGTAGAGCCGTTCGACGCCGGCCTCGCGGAGGATGCGGCCGTTGGCCACGCTGTTGAGCGCCACCCCGCCCGCCATGCACAGCGACGTCGAGTTGGCACGGCGACAGGCCGCTTTTGCCAGCGTCACGACCAGCTCCTCAGTCACTGCCTGCACGCTGGCGGCGATGTCTGCGTAGTGCTGATTGTCGGCTTCGAGCGCGTCGAAGTCTGATGGACGCTCGCCGAAGTAGGGCGGGTATCCGCTCACGCTGGTGAAGAACGGTGTCTCGGGCGCCCTGGGCGCGCCGAAGAGCGCGACGAACTTGTCGCTGTACGTGCGCGTGGTGGAGTGGTGGAACGTGAAGTAGTCCAGGTCAAGCTCGAAGGCGCCGTCCTGTGACTGTCTGACGAGCGACCACACCTTGTCGGCGTAGCGGGGCGTGCCATACGGCGCCATCCCCATCACCTTGTACTCGCCCTCGTTCACCTCGAAGCCGAGAAACGCGGTGAATGCCGAATAGAAGAGTCCCAGGGAATGCGGAAACCGCACCTCTTCGAGCAGACGACAGGACGCCCCTTCCCCCACGCCAATCGCCGTTGTCGTCCACTCGCCGACGCCATCGACAGTGAGGATCGCGGAGCGATCGAAGGGCGAGCAGAAATAGGCGCTGGCCGCGTGCGAGAGGTGGTGCGGGATGAACAGGATGCGATCGTCGGGCACGCCCACGCGCTCGCGAATGCGGTTCTTGACCCAGAGCTTGTCGAGCAGCCATGCCGTCATCGCCTGGCGGAAGACCGTTGCCGATCGCGGCGCCGTCGCGAGCACTGTCGAGAGGATGCGCTCGAACTTCACGAACGGCTTCTCGAAAAAGACGACGTAGTCGAGGTCCGGCCCGCGCAGCCCGCGTTCGGCGAGGCAGAACGCAATCGCTTTTTCGGGAAAGCCGAAGTCGTGCTTGACGCGAGAGAATCGCTCCTCTTCAGCGGCAGCCACCAGCAGGCCGTCGCTCACGAGCGCGGCGGCGGCGTCGTGGAAATAGCACGAGAGCCCGAGGACGTTCATCAGAATTGACGGTGCGCAGAGTCGAGATCGTCGGGCGGGCGTTCGATCTCGCGCCACCCGGCCGACCGCAGCACCGCGCGTCCGGTACCGAACAGCTTGCCTACAGAGGCCACTGGCACGACGACCAGGACATAGAGAAGGAAGAGGAGGACGTGAGACTGGACGACCGCGGCGCGATGCGCGAATCGCCGCCAACGCTGCCAGGCCTTCTGCCAGGGAGACAAGGGCGCCAATATAGCACTCCCGCCAACCGCGCCTCAGGTCCCCGTAGAGTTCGCCATGGCCAGGCGTTGCCGTTTCTCTCCGTAGGCGCGGTCGTCTTCAGGCCTCAGCGCGAGGTCGTCCTTGGCATCGGACGCGCTCAGGCGGCGCTTTTGTTACCGCTCGTCACCAGCGCGGTGGCGGCTTCTGCCGGGACCGGCATCGAGAACAGGTAGCCCTGGCCGTAGTCACATCCGAGACTTGTCAGGTGATCGAGCTGGGACTGGGTCTCGACGCCCTCGGCGATCACATCGAGGCCAAGGTTGTGAGCCAGGTTCACGATCGCACGGACGATCTCGGAGCGATCGCCCTTTTCGTCCATCTCGCGCACGAACGAGCGGTCGATCTTCAACGAATTCAGCGGAAACCGGTGCACGTAGCTCAAAGACGAGTAGCCGGTCCCGAAGTCGTCGATCGCCAACTGCGTGCCGAGCTGTTTCAGCTCCGCCAGCACTGCGCTCACCACGTCCGTGCTCTCCATGATCGTGGTTTCAGTGATCTCGAGCGTGAGGCACGATGGCGGCAGGCCGGTCTCTGCGAGAATGCGCGTGATGCCGTCGGTCAGGTTCGCCTGGCTGAACTGCTTGGGTGACAGGTTCACGCTGATCGTCATCGACTCCGGTGCGTCGCACTGCACCTGCCAGTGCCGCAGCTGCTCGCACGCGACGCGGACCACCCACCAGCCCAGCGGCACGATGAGCGTCGTCTCCTCGGCCACGCCGATGAACTCCTCCGGCAGAATCAGGCCACGCTCGGGATGCTGCCAGCGCACCAGCGCCTCGAACCCGGTAATCTGCCGGCTGGCGAGCGAGACGATCGGCTGGTAGTAGAGCACGAACTCCGCACGCTCGACCGCGCGGCGAAGGTCTGTCTCGAGCTGCAGGCGCGCGACGGCGCGATCCCTCATCTCGCGGTCGAACACCTCACTGCGGGCACCGCCGCGCGACTTCGCCCTGTACATCGCCGTGTCGGCGTCGCGAAGAACGGCTTCCGGCGACTGATAGGCGGTCGCGCTCGTCGTGATTCCGATGCTGGCGGTCGTGAAGACTTCCTGGCCGTTCAACGTGAACGCGTGAGAGAGCGCCTCCTGCAGACGCTCGGCCACGCGAAGCGCGTCGCTGACGTCGCCGATGTCTTCGAGCAGCACAGTGAACTCGTCACCGCCGAGCCGCGCAATCGTGTGATCCATCTGAAGCCGCGCCACCGTGTCGCTCGATCGCAGGCTGTTCTCGAGGCGTCGTGCAATCGCGACGATCAACTCGTCGCCGACGACGTGCCCGAGGCTGTCGTTGATGACCTTGAAGCGATCCAGATCGAGGAACAGCACCGCGAACATGTACTTCTCGTGGCGCCGCGCCCGTTCGATCGACGAGGCCAGCCGATCGATGAAGAGAATCCTGTTCGGCAGCCCCGTCAGGGCGTCTGCGACCTTGCCTTCAGTGATATCTGTCTGCGATCCCGCCATCCTGGAGGCCGTGCCCGTCTGGTCGCGGACGACGAGGCCGCGGCTGCGCATCCAGCGGTAACCGCCGTTGCGGTGCAGCATGCGGTGTTCCGTTTCGAAATGCCCGACCCGTCCGTCGATGTGTGCGGCCAGCGAAGCCCTGACGTGACCGGCTTCCTCCGCGTGGATGCGGTTGAACCACTCGGCGGGGACGTTCGCAATCTCATGTTCCTCCCAGCCGAGCATCTCCTTCCATCGCGGTGAGAAATACATGACATCGGTCTTCAGGTTCCAGTCCCAAAGACCGTCGTTCGCGCCGCGTACGGCCAGCGCGTAGCGCTCCTCGCTTTCCCGTAGCGCCGCCTCGGCCTGGCGACGACCCAGCTGGGTCTCGATACGCGCCATGGTCACGGCGAAGTCGATCGGCTTGGTCACGTAGTCGTTCGCTCCGGCATTCAGTGCCGCGACGACGTCGTGGCTCTCGTGACGCGCCGTCACCATGATGACGGGGAGCTCGGCCGCCGAGTGCGTCTGACGGATGATCTGCAGCACCTCGAGACCGCCCAGACCGGGCATTTCGATATCGAGGAGAATCAGCACGAAGCTGCGAGCCGCCAGCAGCTCGAGCGCCTGCTGGCCATCGACGGCGACCACGACGTCGTAGCCGTGCCGCTGCAGCCGGCGTGACAACAGGTCCCGGTTCATCTCGTTGTCGTCGACAACGAGAATCGCGTGCGCGTCGCTCACGATGCCCGCTCCCTGGCCAGAATCGCCGTCATCTTCTGCAGGAGCCGGGCGAAGTCGATCGGCTTGGTGTCGTAGTCATCGCAGCCCGCCTGGAGGGCCTTCTCGCGATCGCTGACCATCGCGTGCGCCGTCAGGGCGATCACCGGGATCCCGCTGGTGGCGGGGTCCTGCTTGAGATGCCGCGTCGCTTCCCAGCCGTCGATCTCGGGCAGGCTCATGTCCATCAGCACGAGATCCGGCGATTCGGCGCGCGCCGCGGCAATACCGCGCGGACCGTCGACCGCCAGGATCACGCGATAGCCCGCACGCTCGAGACGGCGGGACAGCATGTCCCGGTTCATCTCGTTGTCTTCGACCAGGAGGATCGTCGGCACTGGACTCATCGGCTCGGCAGCGCCTGGAGGCTTGCGGTCACTTGATCCTTCACCGCAGCGAGCAAGTCATCGCGATGGGACCCCCGCTTCTGGAGAATGCGCTTCACCGACCCGTTCAGGCGGTGGCGGTCTTCTTCGGTGATCTCTTTGGCGGTCACGACGACGACAGGAATCGACTGCCATGCGGGCCGTCGGCGCAACGCCAGCAGGAAGTCGAAGCCATCCACCTCCGGCATCATCAAATCGAGGACGATGAGCGTCGGCGTGTAGAGCGCGAGACGATCGAGGGCGACGCGCCCGTTTTCTGCCACCTGGACCTCGCACCCGCTCTTGGTCAGCAGCCGCGCGGTCATGTCGCGCATGTCGGCGTCATCGTCTACGACGAGCACTGACGCGCGCTGGACCATCGACGTGTGCTTCTTCAGCACGGCGGTCAGCCGCGCCGGTTCAATCGGCTTCGTGAGGTAATCGGCGGCCCCCAGCGCATAGCCCATGTTCTTGTCGTCGGTGATCGTCACGACGATGATGGGGATGTCGGCCAGCGTCGGGGTTGCCCTTGAGCGCCGTCAGCACCGCCCAGCCGTCGAGCCCCGGCATCATCACGTCGAGGGTGATGACCGCCGGGTGCACCGTCGCCGCCAGCCGCAGCCCTTCGGCGCCGCTGAATGCGGAGACGACCTGCAGCCCTTCCTTGGCCAGCAGCCGCGTCAGCAGGTCGTGGACGATCGGATCGTCGTCAATCACGAGGACAGTCTGGCGTTGGCGACCGTCCGGCGAGCGGGCGTCAACCGTCGCGAGGTCGACAGCAAGTGGCGCGTCGGCGGGCACGCTGACGACAGTCGCGGGCAGCTGACACTCGAACGTCGCTCCAGCGCCGAGCGTGCTCTCTGCGGTGATCGTCGCCGCCCATCATCTGGCAGAACCGGCGGCTGATCGGCGAGGCCCAGCCCGGTGCCGCCGTACTTCCGCGTCGTCGAGGCGTCGGCCTGGGTGAAGGCCTGGAACAGCTTCGCCAGCTGCTCGGCGCTCATGCCGATGCCGGTGTCGGTGACGCGGAAGTGCGATCCAGTCGCCCCGTCGTCCTCGCCGCGACACGGCGAGCGTGATCGACCCTGCTCGCGTGAACTTGGAGGCGTTGCTCAGCAGGTTGAAGAGCGACCTGGCGCACCTTCGTGAGGTCGGCGTGCATCGCGCCCGAGGCCGTCGGCGCAGGTGACCTCGAGCGTGTTGTCGTTCTTCTCGACGAGCGGCTGGATGGTGGTCGACGACGTCGCGCACCATCGACTGCACGTCGAAGGTCTCGAGGTACAGCTCCATCTTGCCGGCCTCGATCTTCGACAGGTCGAGGATGTCGTTGATCAGCGACCGAGCAGGTGCTTGCCCGCGCGCGTGGATCTTCTGCAGGTCGGGGATCGACGTCGGGCTGATCCAGGTCCTGCGGCCTCCTCCTGCGAGCATCTCGCTGTAGCCGATGATGGCGTTCAGCGGCGTGCGCAGCTCGTGGCTCATGTTGGCCAGGAACTGGCTCTTGGCCCTGTTCGCGGCTTCCGCCGCGTCCTTCGCGTTCAGCAGTTCCTCCGCCGCGTGTTTCCTGGCGGTGATGTCGTGGAAGATGGCCACGCCGTTGTGAAGCACGCCCTCCTCGTCCTTCAGCGGCGTGGCGTTGACGCTCAGCCACCGGCCGTCCTCGCCGCCGGGCGGCTGCGCGAAGACTTCGACGTCGGCGACGGCCTCGCCCGTGACGGCCTGCATCAGGGGAAAGCGGTCCATCGGATAAGGCGTCACCGTATCGGGCAGATACAGTCCGTAACGCTCGGCCCACTGATCCGGCGACACGGGGTCACTGTCGAGCCGCAGCATGTTCGTGGCGGCAGGATTGACCAGGATCAGGCTGCCCTCGTCGTCGGCGACGATGACGCCGTCGCTCATGCTGTCGAGAATCGACTGCAGGATCCGGCTTTGCTTCTGTTGCGCTTCCTCGGATTGCGCCAGTTGCAGAGCACGCTGCTCGGCGGCCGCGCTCCGCTCCGCCACGCGAATCTCGAGCGTGGCGTTGAGTGTCTTCAGTTCCTCCTGCGCCCGGAGGCGCTCCGTGACTTCGCGCTCGAGCTCGCGCGTGCGGACGGTCAGGTTGTCGTTGACGCCCTGCAGCGCGGCGTCACGTTGCTGAATCTCGGCGAGCATCGCGTTGAAGCCGTCGATGAGCGACCCGGTCTCATCGTCGTTGGTCTTGACCGCACGCAGGGCGAAGCTCTGTTGCGCCGACACGCTCCGCATGGTCTCCTGCAGGCCAAGAATCGGCGCCGAAATCATCCGCTGCAGGCGGGACGAGAGCAGGAGCGCCACGATGGCGGATCCCAGGATCAGGACGAAGACGATGCCCGTATAGCGTGTGAGCCGGTCGTCCCACTCCTGCATGTCCGACTCGACATACACCGTGCCCAGGACCTGGCCATGCATCTCGATCTGATGGGACACGCGCAGGTAGTTGTCCTGGAATCGCGAGCCGCTCGCATCTGGATGGGCGGGTACGGCCCTGGCCGAGCCAACGCGGCGGTACTCGGCGAGGAGTGCGCCGTCCGGCGCATACAGGGCGGCGGCGACGATGCTCTCTTTGGCTTTCAGCGCCGACAGGATTTCGCGCGCCGCTGGTCCGTCGTTGAAGGCAAGCGCCGCCATGCTGTTGGCGCCGACGATCTCCGCCTGCGTCATCAGGTCGTCGCTCATCTGGTTGCGGAACGCGACGAGATCGAAGACCACGAATCCGATCGACGCCAGCAGCAGCGCCACCGTGCTCGTGCTCATCGTGATGAGCATCAGCTTGCGCTTGATGGAAAGCGTCCGGAGACTCACGCGACGCGGCTGTGGTGCCATGTCCCTCATCCTCGAACCACCTGGGCAAGGTTCAGCATCTTCGAGCTGATCGTCAGCCGGGCGCGGCGCGCCGCCGCGAGGTTGATTTCGAACCCGACCTTGTCGTCCCTGACGGTGAACGCGATCGTTCCTCCCCGGCTCACCGTCTCGGACTGGTCGCCGACGATCAGAACGGGTTGTGTGCCGACGCGCCGCACCAGATCGCCGAAACGTGCAGACTCTGCCTGACTGACAAACAGGATGTGACACCGCCTGACGTCGTCAGTGATCTTGAAGCGCTCGACGACGATGGGCCGGTTGTTGACGCGCTTGTCCTGCACCATCCGGTCGAGTGCCACCCCGAAGGGATCGGCGCCCACGACGCCGATGACGATGGGCGTTGAGGCCGTGGCGAACGTGTCGCGCGGCCACTCGACGAACATGGCGAAGTTGTAGAGGTAAGCGGCCTTGATCAGATATTCGGGCGATTGCGGCGCCCCGTCGGCGCTCGAGGCCTCAGTCCGCAGGCCGGTCGCCAGGGCGAGGACGAGGGCCAGCAGGCAGGCGACTGCGCGCCGGCCGACGGTGCTGCGCCTCTGGGTGCGGCATCGCGACATCGCTTACTTCGCGCGGGGAAACGTGAGCGTCAGCCAGACGCGGGCGGTGCGGCCGTCCTGCGCGAGGCTGTCCTGCCGGAATTCCTCGGACGCAGGGTCGGAGTAGCGCGTCCCAAAGAGGTTGTACACGCTGGCCGACAGGTCCAGGCCCCGGGCCATCCGCTGCTTGAAGAACGTCAGGTTGGCGACAGCCGCGCCCCCGACGCTGCCGCCCGACAGGGTTTGGCGCGAGCTCAGGTAGCCAAGCTCGAGGCCCGCGAAGAGTCCCGGACGCCCGAGTGGCGCAATCACGTTGACGTGGGCGACGTGGGTCGGGGAGTTGGTCAGGCGGACGTCGGTGTCCGCGTTGCGGCTGTTCTGCAGCGTGTAGCTGACCAGGCTCTCCAGCCCGTTCCGCCACTTGCCTTCGAGCTCCAGTTCCACGCCGTCAGCCTTCGCCGTGTCCACGTTGTTGTAGACGAGCAGTGCGTCCACGGGATCGGTCTGCTGCGTGATCAGGCCGTTCACCGTGTAGTGGAAGGCCGTCGTTGTCAGCTGCAAGTGGCTGCCGACGTACTGCTCGAGGACGAACTCGGAGGTGCGGTTGGTCTCCGGGTGCAGCTCGGGATTGGCCTTGGCCAGATCGGTCTGGTGCCAGAACAGCTCGTAGGCGTTCGGCGCACGGAAGGCCTGGCCGTACAGCAGCTTCAGCGTGGTCTTGGGCACCGGGTTGTAGATCGCGCCGATGCGGGGATTCGTGGTGCCGCCGAACGTGTTCGTACTGATCGTGGCGCACGCCGAGGTTGAGTCTGAGCTTCGCGCCGAGCGTCACCTCGTCCTGCACGAAGACCGCCCAGTTCGTCGAATGGCGCCGATCGTCCAGATGCTGAAGGCCGGTCTCCTGATCGTAGTTGTACTGATCCTGCCGGACGTTGTCGCGAAACTCAGTCCCGACGGCGAGCGTCTGGTGGGCGGCGAGACGGCGGCTGGCGGTGAGCTCGGCACCCCACCAGACCCCGCGGGCGAAGTCCTTGTTGACGATGGTCGCTGGCGGAGCGGCGTCGGTGTTGTCGTAGACGTAATCGCCGTCGTAGCCGTAGCGGTCGTAGTAGCCGCGGCTGGCGACGTGCCATCCGCTGTGGAGGTCGCGCTGGTACGACAGGTCGACGTAGCCCTGGGTCTCGATGGTGCCCGACCGCGGATCGTCGAAGACGGTCCCGAAGGATGCGGTCGGGATCCGTTTGTCGCGGGTTCCGTACAGGCCCTGCAGCCGGAAGCCGCGGTAGGACGCCGTCGCGAGCAATTGCGTCGCTCCGTCGCGGTCCGCATGCACGGCCATGCCGTTGTTCGTGTCCGGACTGTCGAAGGCGGGGAAGAACAGCTGCTCCTGCCCCTTGCTCCTGTAGGCCGTGCCGGAGAGGACAACGCTCACGTCATTGGCGAAGTGATGACCGTAGCTGACGCGCCCCTGTCCGGTATCGAAGCTGCTGATCGCGCCGGCGAGCTCGGTGCCGCGCAGCTGTTGCGTGTCTCGCGTGATCACGTTGATCACGGCGAAGAAGGCGCTCGTGCCGTAGAGCGACGAGCTCGGGCCCCGGATGATCTCGAGACGCTCGATCAACGCGATGTCGAGTGGGAACTCGCTGCCGATGAGCGCGCTGCCGAACACGTTGTCGTTGAGGCGATGGCCGTCGATGAGCAGCAGCACGCGCGCGTTGTAGTCGCCGGGCCGCGAGAACCCGCGCACGCCGACGTAGCTGTAGTTCCTGTCGTAGGTGACGTAGAAGCCGCGGACGCTTCGCAGCACGTCGGCGAGGGTCCGGAATCCGTAGCGGCGGATCTGTTCCGCGGTGACGATCGTCACCGACGAAGGCGCTTCGGTGACTTTCTGCGAGATAGGCGGATGCCCCGTAGACCTGGTCGATCTTCAGGTCGGCCAGCTGTTCGAGACTGAGTTTCGACAGGTCGGGAGGCGGACCCTGGGCGACAGTCGTATCCTGGCCGTGTGCGGTCGACGCACAGGCGACGATGAGCGCCAGTGCGGTCAGCGCCTTTCCGCCTCGCACGATCGAGCTGTCTCGCGTGTGCACGTCGTTTCGCTCCGCGTGGAAAGATCGGGCAATAGCGCGCATCGCGTTCATCCCTGATGTCGCGGCGATCTACACGATCATTCGCCCTCTACCGTAGTGAGTCGGCCCGGCCGCAATGATTCTTTAATCAATGGCGCGCGCCGCGGCGGCGAGCCGTGCTCGTGAGTAAAGTTTGGCGCGCAGCGTCCGAAAGACAGGGGGACACGTGTCCGATCGAGGCCGTGCCGCGCCCACCTCGTGTCGCGGTGCCGCCGTGTTCCCACGGGAAATCACACGCCATGGCGAGAAGCGCACAGCCACGCGAGTCGTACGACCCGCAGCACGATCTGCAGGGCGACGAGAGCAACGACGCCAGAGGCGAGGTGTCGCCCGACGCGGCGATGCCGCTGACCGCAGCATTGCTCAGGGTGTCTGCAGCCGGCCTGTCATTTGCGACGCCAGGGCACCGCGGGGGCCGGAGCTGCCGACACTTGCGTCAATGCTGACCGCGCCGCCGCGAAACAGGACCTTCAACGAAGGAAGACGGCTGCTTGCCGGCGCCTTTCAGCTGGACCAGAGCACGTCGGTCTGCGAGCTGGGCAGCCTGTTCTCCTATCAGGGCGACAAGCCCCTGCAGCGACTGAAGCGTCAGCTCGCCGATGCCTACGGCGTGTCATGGTGCTTTCCTTCCACGCATGGCACGAGCGGTCTCAACATCCTGGCGCTGTTGACAGCGTGTCCACCCGGGGGGCGCGTGCTGGTCAATCGCGACGCGCACAGCTCGGTCACCGCCGCGATGGTGCACGGCGGCTTTCAACCTGTCTATCTGCCGCCGGTCTACGACCGAGAGCTTGGCGTGTCACTCGGACCGACACGGGCCGCCGTGCACGACCTGCTCGCGCGCGAGCACGTGGACTGCGTGTTCCTGACGTCGCCGAACTACTACGGGATCGTCGGCGAGCCGGCCGCCATCATCGCGCTCGCGCACGAACGCGGGCTGCCGGTCGTCGTCGATGCGGCGCACGCCCCGCACTTTCATTTCAGCGCTGCGCTGCCGACGGCCGCCGAAGACGTGGGCGCGGACTTCGTCGCCCAGTCCACGCACAAGGTCGCCACGGCGCTGTCACAGGGCAGCGTGCTGCTGGTGCGAGACCGCAAGTCGGTCCCGCATCTGTACGAGCACATCAACGAGCTTGGCCTGGTGAGCACGTCCTTCTCGTACCCGATTCTCGCGTCGATCGAGCTCGGCGTCCTTCAGCTGGTCGAACAGGGCGATGCGGTCTGGCGCGAGACCATCTCTCGAGCAGATGCGTTCCGCCTGGCCTGCCGTCAGCTGCCCGGCGTCTCGTGCTTCGGGCGCGAACAGGACTTCAAGGCGGGGTTCGCTGAGCTCGACCGCAGCCGGGTCACGATCGACGTCTCGCACACCGGGCTCACCGGGTTCGAGGTGGAGCGGCGTCTCCAGGCACAGCACATCTATCCGGAGCTCGCGACGCTGCAGAACGTGCTGTTTCTCTTCACCCCAGGCACGAGCGAGCGTGATACGGCCGCCTTGTATGAGGCGCTGAAGGCCATCGTCCAGACCGGGACCGACGCGGCGCGGATTCCGGTGCCCGACCCTCCGTCGATCCCCCAGATTGCGGTGCTGCCGCGCGTCGCGAAGTTTGCGGCAAAGTCTGTCGTACGGGCCAAGGCCGCTGTCGGTCGGGTGTCGGGCGAAACGATTGCCACATACCCGCCGGGCGTCCCCATCGTCGCGGCCGGCGAGATCGTCACGAGCGACATCGTCGAATACCTCCAGTACATGCAGAGCCACGGCGCCATCATCAAGGGCGCCTCGGACCCGGCCCTGCAGACCTTCAAAGTGCTCTGACGTCCGGCATCATGCGGCCACTGGTCAGTGAACCTGTCGACGGATTGTTCGACTTCCGCACGGCGGCGTCGTTCGCCAGGGAGTACATCGACACCTACTACCGCGACAGGCCGCCGACCAACGACGAACAGCGTGTGTTCGAGTTCCTCGTCCGGCACCTGCGCGAACTGCCGCCGCAATCCCTGATGCTCGAAGTGGGTTGTGGCCCGACGGTGCATCACGTGCTGCCGTTTGTCGGCTCGGTCGGCGAGATTCACGTCGCCGATTATCTCGACGACAATCTTGCGGAAATCGACAAGTGGAAGAAGGGCGCGGCGGACGCGTGCGGCTGGCGCCAGTACGCGGAGCTGGTGCTCACCCTCGAGGGACGTCCTTCCGCGCCGGCTGACGCACGCCTGCTGGAAGCAGTGGCGCAGACCAAGGTGACCCAGCTCCTCTCCTGCGATCTGACGCAGCCGCAAGTACTTGGCCGGGACGCCTGGTATCCGCTGGTCTCGGCGTTCTACTGCACGGAAGAAGTCGGCATCAGTCTGACGCAGTGGGAGCACGTGATGACCAACCTGGCCAGGCTGGTCGCGCCCGGGGGCCGGCTGTTCCTGTCGTGCCTGGCGGACACCGACTTCTACCGCGTCGGCGCGTCGAACTATCCCTGCGCGCGCGTCACTGCCCGAGACATCGAGCGCGTGCTGCCTCGCCTTGGCTTCGACATGACCGAGACCGTCATCGAATCCGCGTCGGTCGAGGGCCAGGGTGACGAAGGCGTCGTCGGCGTCGTGCTGGTGGCCGCGACCAAGCGTTCCATGCGCGGCTGGGCCTGACCAGACGATTACGCATCGTGCGCCCCGGACGGCAGTCGCAAAGCCCGGCGCGCGGACAGGACGCGCCGGACGCCGGTCACGACGCCGAGTACCAGCGCGCCGGCGATGATCCCGGTGCCTCCGTCGAAAGCCACGAGCGTCAGCATCCGAAGGGTGTCGCCGACGGCGGGCACGTCCGCCAGGCCACCAACGATCCGCTCGAAGGCGTGGTGCAGCGGCGGAATGCCGTGCACGAGTATGCCGCCGCCGACAAGGAACATGGCTGCAGTGCCGACCACTGACAACCCCTTCATCAGCCACGGTGCGCCGGCGAGAATGACCCGGCCCAGGCCGCGTTGCAGCCGGGCGAACGCTGTTTCACCGCTGCGGCGGCCGAGGTGCATCCCGGCGTCGTCGATCTTGATGATGGCCCCGACGAGGCCGTAGACGCCCACCGTCATGATCGCGGCGATCGCGGTCAGCACCAGTACCTCGGGTGACGAACGTGGAGCTCGCCACCGTCCCCAGCGTAATCACGATGATCTCGGCCGAGAGGATGAAATCGGTGCGCACGGCGCCTCTGATCTTGTCCTTCTCGATCGCCAGCAGGTCGGCCGCGGGGTCGATGAGCGCATGCATCAGCTCGGCTTCGTGTGCAGCCTCGGCCGCCTTGCCGTGGAACAGCTTGTGCGCAAGCTTCTCGACGCCCTCGTAGCAGAGAAAGGCGCCGCCTATCATGAGCAGCGGAGTCACGGCCCAGGGAGCCAGGGCGCTGATCGCGAGGGCCGCCGGCACCAGGATGGCCTTGTTGAGGGCGGAGCCCTTGGCCACCGCCCACACGACCGGCAGCTCACGGTTGGCGCTGATGCCGGCAATCTGCTCGGCGTTGAGCGCCAGGTCGTCGCCCAGCACGCCGGCGGTCTTCCGAGCGGCGACCTTGGTGAGCAGCGCCACGTCGTCGAGCCCCGTGGCGATATCGTCGAGCAGGGCGAACAGGCTGGATGGCATCGTCGTCCCTCTATGATCCCTGATCTGACCCATCTGCTGGCGTCGTGAGGAGCCGGCGTCGCCGCCTGTCGCAAGCCGAACTAGTATGATCCGCCAAATGAGCGAGACGGCGCACGTCCGCATCCGCCGGCAGGCCGACAGCGTTGCTGTCAGTGAGCTCGAAGCCTTCCTGCAAGAGAACGGAACGGTCGTCGATATCGAGGCGTATTCGCCCGGGCCTCAGATGAGCGTGGATTGGTTCAATCCAGCCGCGCTCGACGTCGTTTTCAACCTTCACGCGGCGCATCCGTATCTCGCCGCCTGGCTTGGCGGGATCGGAGGCGTGGCAACGTCGAAGATTGCGGCGAAGGTTTACGAGAAGGTCGCCGACAAGATCGGCGACAAGCTTCTGGACAAGGTGCTGGATCCAACTCTGGACAAGTTTGTCGGCGTTTTTGTCACCACGTATAAGAGCGCAAAAGCGGCGGGCATCAGGATGATTCGCGGAAGTAAATCGACGCCCGTTCCACCGGTCAAGTTGACTTTCCCACTCGACAATCGTCGAGTTGAAAAGAAATCAAGGTTGGAGTTGGTGTTTCCGGCGGATCTGAACGATGCCGACGTCCGCGAGGCGTTGACTAAGGTCGGAAAGGTTGTGGACGCCGCCAACACACGGGAGGAGTGGCGCGCGGATATCGAGGAGAAGGCGACGGAGCTGTTCAGGGCCGGCAGGACTGAGGAAGCGTCGGCGATGGTCGAGGGACCGGACAGCCTCGAGTTCCATCGGACACAAGTCACGTATGCCTATCGCCCGCAGGAGAAGGCGTGGGTGGATGCTTTCGTGCTTGCCGATGAGGACTATCAGAAGACGCGAGCACAGAACTTCAAGAAGCTGCTCGATCAGCGGCCGGTCACCGACGTCGAAGACCGCGAGATGATTCGGCAACTGATCGTCGAGATTGAAGAAAGAATCAAGAGAGCACGAATCGCGTAGGCCGCCGTACACGCGCAGCGTCGAGTGGCTCGACGGATCAGTAACGCCGCGAGCGCGCCGACCAGGCGCCGAAGATGTACGGCACATTCACCCGATCGACGCGATGCCGCTCGAGATCCTCGGCGACGGCCGCGAGAAAGGCGTCGAATGCGCCGCCGTGGCCGAGTGTCCGGAGCCGGTTGCGGCTTCGCCACAAATCGAGATAGCCCTCGCGATCGACCGGCGTGAGCGCCCGCGCCTCGTGGTAGACGATCTTGCCGAAGCCTCCGGAGCGCTGGAGCTGCGACCCCCGGCCGTTGCCGAGCGCGGAGAGGCGGCCGAGCGCGCGCTGCGATCCCTCGGGCAGCGCGCTCAACACGCGCGATGAGAGGCGTCGCGCGGGCGTGGCGCGATCGACGAATGCATACGACGGGATTCGCTCGCGCAGCAACCGGAAGCTCCGCTGCAGCACAGGCTCGCGCGAGACGTCGTAGGCGTACCACACCGTCGTGAACCAGGCACCCGCGTGGAGGATGCGCGTCAGCTCGGGCAGCGCGGAGGCGCGGTCCGCCCACTGGAAGGCCTGACACGAGACCACCCATTGCTGCGACGCATCGGGCAGGTTCGTCCGTTCGAACGTACCGGCGAGCCAGGTGACATCAGCCAGCGTCTCGGCCTGGGCGCGCATTTCTGGCAGCGGCTCCAGTGCGGTAATGGCCAGCCCGCGTCCCGACAGCAGCCGCGTGAAGAGTCCCGTGCCGGCACCGATCTCCGCGACAGCATCGCCGGCGTGGACATCGGCATGGCGCACGAGCCGATCGACCAGCTCGATAGGGCAACTTGGCCGCGTGCGATGGTAGAGCGCCGCCAGGTTCGCGTAGTCGTTCCGATCGACAGCTTCCCACTCGCTCACGACGGCTGCTCGAGCGCGAACGCACGGATCGCGGCCGGGGCCGGGTCCAGCGACGGTGGCGCGCCAGCCAGGCTGCGGAAAAGGGATGCCAGGTCGGTCGGCGAGAGCTCTCCCGCGTCGCCACGGGTCTGGAAGGCCGGTCCGGTCAGGAAAGCGATGCCCGTGCGCGAGTGCATGTTGGCCCGCGGCACACGGAGGTGCCGCCGCTGCAGCGTGACTCGTGGATGGTGCGCGCGCGGAGACGAGGCGAGGCGCCACTCGACAAAGATGTCTGGCAGCCGCTCCGGGATGCCGCCGCCAAACGCGTCGATGGTTCGAGTGATGCGCTCCACCGCGGGCTCCCCGGTGGCCGTATCGACGACCGCGCGCAGGTCCGCCTCGACGCGATCCAGCAGCGCCGTGTAGTCGGCGGGATCGACGATGCCCCGCGGCTCGCGGCCGCGGAGATTCACGCGCAGGAACCCGCTGTAGAGGCCGGGAATCGCAAACACTGTGGTGCGCTCCCAATCAGTCCCGCCCAGCGCGTCTGGTCGGTGGCCTCGCCAGAGCCGTGCGACTCGATTCCAGTCTGCCGCCAGCGCTCGACGCCCGGCAGTGAACGGACCGCGACGCTTGATCCACCTGGTAGCCAAGACGACGGCAGAACGCCTGCATCAGCTCGTCGGTCGGATACCCCTCTCTGATCCCGTGATTGGAGAGCACCACGACGTGAGCTTCCGCACCGAGCGCCGCGATGAGGTGGCCGATCTCTTCGTCCAGCGCGACGTAGACGTCCTGAAGGGCGCGGGAGAGGCGAGCATCCCGGATCGGCTGCGTCGCTCGCGGGCCGTACTTCCAGAAGCGATGGCCGGCCGCGTGCGCATCGCCGAAGCCGATCACGCCCCCATCGCAGCCCTGGAGCAAGTGTCGCGCGACGCGGCCCTGGCGGCGCACGCGCTCGAGCAGTTCATCGAGCACGTGCAGGTCCCGCGTCCGGTTCCGCTGCGTCTCGTCGCTCACGATCCGCGGTCCCAGGTCACGCTCGACTTCAGCCGCAAGTGCTTCGGGCTCGGACCGCACGGCGGCCGGGGAAGGGTGGCTGCCCCAGCCGAATAGTTGCGGGCCGCGGAGGCCGGGCACCGGCCGCGCATCCGGCGCGTCGAGGATCGCGATCCTTCGCTGGCTGAGCGCGCTCCAGAACGGAGCGCCGGCGTCGCGCGCGTCGTCAGCTTTCGCGAGAGCGTAAGTGCCGGAGCGCAAGGGATACGGGAGGTAGCGGCCGTGCCGGCTGAGCGACACGCCGCTCCAGATCGACGTCCAGACGCCGTGGGCGCTGACAGTCTCGGGACCGGTCAGACGCGCGTGCGCGCCGCGCGCCCTCAGCGCTGCGAGCGTCGGCAGCGTCCCGTCCGCAGACCACTGCAGCAGCAGGTCCGGATCCGCCGAGTCGAGAGCGACGACCAGGAATGGCACACGCACGGAGCCGCTCATTATTGCGCAGCTTCGCTATTGGTATGCCTTTGGGAGTCTGCGAATGCTGGCTGGCAACATGGGCCGATGCGCCAGTTGGGCGTGCTCCCGGCCCCGAGGTTAACAGGGCCGGGCGCCAGCGCGCGAACGCTGCGGGAGGCTAGGACCGGCGACGCCGGACGCGAGCCGCCGCTCCGACCAGGCCGGTGCCGAGGAGCACCAGAGACATCGGCTCGGGCACGGGCTGCGACGGGTCTGCGGCTTCCGACGCGCCGGAATAGCTGCCCGCGTACTGGATGCCGAACACGTCGCCGTTGGTCTGGAAGGCGTAGACGTCCAGCGTGTAGAGCCCCGTCGCCAGGCCGCGCAACGCGGCGTGGCCCATCGCGCTCTGGACGCAGCCGAGGCCGGCGCTGCCGGACCCCGGCGCGCACGGATTGACTTGCTGCGTCGATGCCGTGAACAGCGTGTTCAAGTAGCCGCCGGGCCCGCTCAGCACGACAGAGGCGGTGTCGTCAGCAAGGATCCACAGGTCGAAGTTGCCGGCGCCGACGATCATCAGCGTCCTGCTGAAAAGCGCCGTCTCGTTGCCGATCTCACGGTCGTTGCCATTGCCGTCGCCGTCCGGGTCGCCGATATTCGGCGCGAGGATGCCGCCGAGGCCGGTATTGGCATAGCTAATCCATTGCGCGGTTCCCACGGTGAGACCGGCGTTCTCGCTGACGTCGCCCCAGACACTGTGGGGCACGATGGCGGTGACGACTCCGGATGAGACGTTGTCGTTCGAGTCGCCGGTCCAGAACGAAATCGGAGACGCCTGGGCGGTGCCAGACTGCACCCCGATCAGCGCGAGGACGAGGGCAAGCGATTGAATGGTGCGACGGACGGTAACCACGGTTCTACTCCAGCCGACGCCGAGGCGCAGAACGGGCTGTCCGGCGCATGTAATTTCTGTTGTCAGCAGGAGCCAGCGTAGGGCCGATGGCTCGCTGGCACGTTGCGCCAGCGCAAACTGGCGTGCGTGACAGACCCTATGGCTGTCCAGCGGGTGGCTGTCTGTCGAGAATGTCGCTGATTTTCCAGGGAATGGATGACGCGAACTGGATTGCGAGTCGACTCCCGCCCGACGACGGCCGCGCCGCTATCGCCGGACGGGAAACGTGAGAGTGAACTAGGCGCCGAGCGACGCGAGGTCCTTCTTCGCCTCCGCCCTGGCCTGACTCGCCTCCGCCGCGACGTTGATATCAGGTTTCGACTCGCGGATGGCGGTGCTGAGCGGCTTCCGTTCAGTCAACACCCGATGCTTGAGCACCATGAACGGCACATCGGTGTTCTTCGCCGCGTGCGCGACCGCCGCAAACTGCTCCGCGCTCTGGAAGCCTTCGGCGGCGATCTGCATGTTCGTGCCGCGGTTCAACACTGGCTTGAGCAGCTTCTGCACTTCGGGCGCCGACGGCGGCAGCGTGCTGACCGCACTCAATGGCGCCTCACGTCGCACAGTCGACCTCGCGGGCGCCGCTACAGCTGCTGCTTTCGGGGCAGAGGCAGCCTGAGCATCATCCGCCGGCGCCGCAGCGGACTGGTCCGCGTCCAAGCGATTCGTGATGTGTGGGCCCACCCACACGCCCATCCCGAAGACGGCGATGAACGCCAACACGGCGATGAACGCTACGGCGAGACCCGTTCCTTTACCCACTGTCATCGCGCACCTCCACAGTTCACCGGCTGCAAGAACCGTGACGCTTCAGTAACGCAGGCAAATTCGGGTGGAAAGGAGATTCCAGCCTCAGCCGAAGCACAAATGGATCAGCCGGTTCTTACGCGGTGCCCTGTGCGCAGACAGAGCTCAGGCGAGCGATTTCCAACGCAGGTGCGCGGTGCAGACCAGCAGGATGAGCGCGCCGACGCTCACCGCCGACTTCAACATCAACCAGACGTACACGCTGCGGCCCACCACGTCGAAAATCGTGAAGCTCACGAGCGCGATCCCGATCGCCGTCGCCAGTTGCCAGGGCCGCGCCACATCGCGCCACCGATCGATCAGGCAGGCAAACGCAGGCACGGCGACCAGCAACACGTAGTCCCAGCCCTGCGGCGAGAGCAGCGGCACCAGGATCATGAGCAGGCCGAATTCGAGATAGAGCGGCTCGCGCACTCGACGACGGACGAGAAGGGCGGCGCCGGTGAGCGCCAGCGCGGCGACGCCAGTCGCAAGCGCCAGCACAGACGCGTCTTGTCCCGGCCCCAGCCACTTCGCCCACATCGTCGCCAGCGAGATGTTCTCCGTGTCGAGCAGGTTCGGCGCCGTCGTCGATGTGACAGTGCGATACCAGTCGGCCAGCAGGGCCAGATTCCCTTGCCAGCCGTACGCCGCGGCTGGCGCGATCAGCCCGAGCGCGAGCACTGCCGCGGCCGCCGCCGTTGCCTGCAGCCCGCCGACGATCGCCAGCCAGGGAAGCAGAAGAATCGCGTACGGCTTGACGAACACGCCGAGCCCGACCAGCGCGCCGGCCAGCGGCCAGCGGCCGCGCCGGGCCGCGACCAGCGCCGAGATCAGCACGACGCCGAGCATGGCGTTGGTTTGTCCCATCACCAGCTCTCTCACCCAGAACTTGCCGGTCACGATCACCACCAGCCAGAGGAGCACGCGTCGGCTCAGGCGGGGTTCCGGCAGCAGGCGGACTGACTGCCGGATGAAGCAGCAGAGTAAGAACACAGACAGCGCGTACCACACGCCGCTGGCGAACTCGCGAGGCACGCGCGCGAAGGGCGCCATCGGGAACGCGAAGGCCGGCAGGTACTTGTATTGGTAGTGTCCGTCTTCGGGGCGATAGAGCGGCTCGGCGAGCATCGCGCGGGCAGCGGCCCTGCGGTACACCTCGAAGTCCACCAGCCTGTCGCGCTTGTGTCGAATGCCGGTGTAGAGCGCCGTGGCCACGAGGGCGATGACGAGCGGCCACGTGAATCGCCGGAGCGAGGCGCCGATCATCGGGCGTCCGTCACGGGGTCAATCAGACACCGTCGCCAAGTCAGGCGCAAGCGGATGGTCCGACAACCGCCTGCCGATGGTGAAGAACAGCCCGCCCTCGTGGCCAAGCGTGAACATCCACCCGAGTTGAGCCAGCCAGCCCTCGAAGCGCCAGTTGTCGTCGGCGGCAGTGAACAGGTCCTCCGGCTCGTCGCCGGCGACGGCGCTCGGGTAGGTTCTGCAGGTACTCGACGCCGTTCTCGGCAAACCAGCCCTGGACCTCGGCGAGCGTGTGCCGGTGCTCCTCTGGATGCTGATACTGGTCGCGCAGCCACGCCTCGCGACGGGCCGGCTCCTGCTGCCGCGCGCGCAGCACCGGATCGAACGGAATGAGACGGAAACCCGAAAGCCGCGCCACCACGCGGCGCAGCCGCAGCGGCACCCGCGCGATGGCATTGTAGACCCCGAGCACGATGATGCCGCCTGGCCGCGCCAGCGACGCCACGCGGGCGAACGACGGCCCGCGGGTCCGGGGTGTGGTGCAGCACGCCCGAAGAGATGACCACGTCGAAGGCGCCCGCCTTCAGTCCTGGGTGCAGCAGATCGGTCTCGATGAACGAGACGCTGTCGAGCGCAAATCGGCGTCGCTGCCGCGGCGCCAAGCAGCAGCGACGCGCGGGTCAGATCGGCGCCGACGACGATGCGATCGGCGCGGGCGAGGTAGAGGCACATCTGCCCGGTCCCGCAGCCGATCTCGACGAACCCGCGCATCGCCGGGAATGGCGCGGTCGAGCAGGCGGGCAAACGGGCTTCGCTCAGCGCGCGCCTGCAGTGCCTGCAGGTTGTCGCGCGGCGGATAGCCGGGAAACGGCGCACGTTCGTAGAAGCCGCGAACAGTCTCGGTGCGTGAGTCGCCGGGCAGGCGAAGGTCGGGGATGCCGTCACGGGCCTCGAAGTGCCGCGCCGCATGCGCCGCACGTCCAGTCCGCGCCGAGACTGCCGGCGCAGGCCGGGCAGGCGAGAAGGTCCCGGAGCGCATCCATCAGTTCAGAAGATCGCGTAAATGAACGGCGCCAGCGCTTCGACAGTCGTGGCGAGAATCAGGATCAGGCCGAACAGGCAGAGGAAGACCGCGAGCGGCACCAGCCAGCGCTTGCCCGACTCGCTCCGCCACAGGCCGCGCGTCAGATCCGCGATCGACCCGCCGACGCTGCCGAGCACGATCAGGCGGCGGCGCGTCCCGCCGTGCTTCTTGATCACGCGACGCCCTCCCTCGGCGCTGGCAGCGCGCGCGCTTCGTCACCAGCGACCGGCCCGGCGACCAGGGCGTCGATGCCGCAGCGCCGGAACGTCGAATAGCCTTCGAGCGCGCGGTTGACGATCGGCTCGCCGGCGACGTTGAACGACGTGTTGAGCAGCACCGGCATGCCGCTGCGGCGGCCGTAGGCGTCGAGCAGCGCGTGCAGCCGCGGCGCCATCTCGCGCTCGAGCGTCTGCACGCGCGCCGAGCCGTCGACGTGCGTGATCGCGGCGAGGGCCGATCGCGCCACTCCGGCCGCACCGGGAAGACGCCGGACATGAAGCGCGCGAGCCGCGCGCCGCCAGGCGGCAGCTCGAAGTAGCGATCGGCGGTCTCGACAGGCGTCGACCGGCGCGAACGGCCGGAACTCTTCGCGATACTTGATGTCGCGATTGAGCCGGTCGCGCATCTCACGCGATTGCGGCGCGGCCAGGATGCTGCGATGGCCGAGCGCGCGCGGCCCGAACTCACGTCGCGCCGTCCATCCAGCCGACGACGCGTCCGGCGGCGAGATCGTCGGCGATGCGCTCCACGAGAGCGGCCCTCGTCGAGCTCCTCGACGATCTGCCCGTCCTCGCGCGCCGCCTCGCGCGAGCTCGCGCGACGTCCACCGCCGGGCCCCAGAACGGATGGTCGGGCACGTCGCGATCGGGGTTCTCGAAGTAGATGCGATCGGCATAGAGCGCCGCGCCGAGCGCGCAGCCGGCGTCGCCCGGCGCCGGCGGGACGAACACGCGCTCGAAGCCGGACTCGGCGAGAATGCGCGCGTTGGCCACGCCGTTGAGCGCCACGCCGCCGCCGAGGCACGAGATCCGGCAGGCCGGTCTCCTGCTGCAGCGCGCGCGCCATGTCCACCAGCGTGTCCTCGAGCACCCGCTGCACGCTGGCGGCGCAGTCGGCGAAGCGCCGGCCCTCGGCGGTCTCGAGGTCGATCGGCTCGTAGAGGCACGCGCGCCGGCCCGAACAGCTCGACGAATCGTCGACGAGTACGATCGCGCCGCCGTCGTCTGGTACTCGAAGTACTCCGGGTCGAGCGCGAAGCGCGCCGTCGGGCGTGCGCCGGATCAACTTGCGGACCTGGTCGGTCATCGTCGGCTGCCCGTACGCCGCCAGCCCCATCACCTTGTACTCGTCCTCGTTCACCGCGAAGCCGAGGTAGGCGGTGAACGTCGAATAGAGCATGCCCGAGCGAATGCGGGATAGCGGATCTCGCGCAGCAGCGTGATGTCCGTGCCGCCGTCCGGGCGGCGCTCGCCGTGGCCGAGCTGTGAGCGTCGCCCACTCGCCGACGCCGTCGGCGGTCAGGATCGCCGCGCGCCGCGTCGGCGCGGTCAGGAAGGCGGCGGCGGCATGCGACTGGTGATGCGCGGTGAAGAGGATCTTCTCGCGCGGCACGCCGAGGTAGCGACGAGATGATGCCGCGCACCCAGACCTTTTCGCCGAGCGAGTTCTTGATCGCGTGCGGAAAGGAGCGCCACGACCGCGGGAAGGCCCGCAGCGCGCAGGTGAGGATGCGGTCGAACTTCAGCATGCTGCGCTCGTAGAAGACCACCGCGTCGAGATCGCCGGGATCGAGGCCGGCGTGATCCAGGCACCATTCGATCGCGGTGAGCGGGAAAGCCGGCGTCGTTCTTGTGCCGCGACAGCCGCTCTTCCTGCACCGCGCACGACCGGCACGCCGTCGACCACCAGCGCCGCTGCCGAGTCGTGATAGTGCGCGGAGATGCCGAGGATCTTCATCGTCAGTACTGGCTCGTCGGCGCGTCGCGCCGATCACCGGAGATCGGCGTCCAGCCGAGCGGCTTCGCGGCGTTCCGGCGCGCCTGGCGAGCCACGCAAACGGCGGCAGCAGGATGAAATACATGAGCGTGAGCATGGCGGCGCCGAAGAACGCCGGCAATCGCGGCCGCCACGCGCAGGTAGCGCTTCCACAGGCGGCTGGCGCGCGCCTGCCAGACGTGCCGGCGGTATGACTGCGGGGCGATCGCGGGCCAGCTGCGTGTAGGTGTAGTTCATGTGGAACACTTCGTCGCGGAGGATCTCCTCGAAGATCGCGCGCGTCGGCGGATCGTCCGCCACGACGTCGCTGATAGATCGCGAAACGCCCGGCGGCGGCTTTCTCCGCGACGTGGAGGAACGCGAGCAGGCGGAGATCGGGCTCGCCGTCGATGGCCAGATCGTCGAGCCCGTGGCCGCCGGGCAGGGGAGTCCCGCTGAAGAACGCCGTGGGCGCCTGGCGTGGCGCGTCTGGAGCAGCGCGGCGCCGCGCTCGCGGAACAGATCGCCGTGGCGCAGCTCGTCGATCGCGTGCTCGAGGTACAGCCGGCGCAGGAGCGGGTCCGGCGTGATTTCTGCCGCGCGCAGGATGTCGCGTCCGCCGTCGGTTTCGACTTCGGCGAACAGCGAGCAGCTTGCGCACGCGCCGATCGAGGTCGCCCCAGACCCAGCGATGCACCGGCCGCATCATCCTGTCGAAGTACGTGCTTCGCATCAGGGGCGCCCTCGGGTTTCACCTTAACATGTTCCCGGCAGCACTCCCGATCGACGAAAAGTGAAAATCACCACGACCTCGCGCCGGCCCCTCGTGTCTGTGGAGGTCGCGATCGCCGCGTTCGGCGGCGCGCTCGTCGTCTGTGCGCTGGCGGCCACTCAGGCCTGGCTCGACAGGCATTTCCTGCCGTCGTTCTTCCTGCCTCGGCGTTGGTATGTGCTGATCGAAAGCGCCGTCCGAATCGGCCTGGCGATCGCCGGCCTCGGCGATGGCGCTCCTGCGGGGATGGCTGGCACGCGCCGCGTTCCTCGTGCGAGCGCATGCCCTGTCAGTGGCCATCGCGGCGCTTCTCGCTGTCGTCGCAGGAGAGCTCGTGTTGCGCACCGCGAGCGCGCGGCCGCACGGATGGCTCGTGCCGGAGGAAGAGCCGCGCCGGCGTCCCGATGCGGAGCTCGGTTGGACGCTCCTGCCGGATCGCACGGGTCGAAACACGATTGCCGGCCGCGTTCTCGACTACACGATCGATCGGGCGGGCTATCGCGTGAAAGACGCTGCCGAACCGGTAGACGCCGACCAGCCGGCGATACTGTTCATCGGCGAGTCGGTGATGTTCGGCGAAGGCTTGGCCTGGAGCGAGAGCATTCCCGCGCAGGTGGGGCAGTTGATGGGGGTTCAAAGCGCGAACCTCGCCGTCCACGGTTACGCCAGCGATCAGGCGTATCTGAGGCTGCGCCGTGAGCTGCCGCGCTTTCGACATCCCGTCGCGGTCGTGTCGCTCTTCATGCCCGCCATCTTCGGCCGCAACCTCGATCGCGATCGCCCGCATCTCGCGCCGGGCCTGACCTGGGTGCCGGCAGAATCGAAGACGCGTCTTGCCGCGCTCGCGACCTTGCTCGTGCCGTTTCGAAGCACCGAGACAGTGGACCGCGGGATCGCGACGACCCGCGACGTGTTTCACGCGACGATCGATCTTGCGCATGCGCGCGGGGCGGACGCGCTCATCGTCGTCCCGCAATTCGATCCGGAGGACTCATTGGAGCGGTCACTGCGCCGCCGCGTTCTCGACGAGGCGGGGCTGCCGTATCTCCTGGTCGAGAGCGGGGCAGACTGGAGACTGCCCGGTGACGTGCACCCGAACGCGCGTGCCGCACGTGCGATCGCGGAAGCCATCGCGGCTCGGCTGGGAAGGCCGTAGCGCCGCTCGGGGCCAACGGCTCGGTTTGAACCCCTGCCGATCGGATCGAGGCACAATGATCGCATGCGGTCACCGACTACCGCGGCCATCGTCGCCGCCGCCACGCTGCTTCTCGCGGGAGCGACAGCGAATGCCGAGCCGATTCAGGTCCGGTATGTCGAAGGCACCCTTCATGGATTCCTTACCCTGCGATCGGCAGACGGGCGCCTGATCGCTTCCGGCGACCTGCTTCAGACCGTCGCCGGCGACCGCGTCACGACTCGGCTGGTGTTTCATTTCAAGGACGGCTCGCTGTCCGACGAGACAGCGGTGTTCTCCCAGCATGATCACTTCACGCTGATCACCGACAAGGTCGTGCAGCGAGGCCCCGCCTTCCCCCGGCCGCTCGAGATGACGATCGACGTGGCAAGCGGCGACGTCACCGTTCGCTATAAGAACGATCACGGAGAGGAGAAGGTCGAGAGCGAGCATATGGACCTGCCGCCCGATCTCGCCAACGGCCTCATGCCGATGCTGCTGAAGAACCTGCAGCCCTCGGCCGCGTTACCGACAGTGTCACTGGTGGCGGCCACCCCAAAGCCTCGACTCGTGAAAGTCGAGGTCACGGCCGGCGGCATCGACACGCTGTCGATTGGCGGCTCGGCGCGAAAGGCGACGCACTACGTGTTGAAGGTCGACATCGGCGGCGTGGCGGGTCTGGTGGCGCCGCTCGTCGGCAAGAAGCCCCCGGACAACCACGTCTGGATCCTGCAGGGCGACGTCCCGGCGTTCGTGAAATCGCGCTCCACCATGTTCGCGGGTGCGCCGCTGTGGGAAACGGCGCTGGTGAGCCCGCAGTGGCCGAAGGCGCGCTGACCTCGTCGGCGCCTGCCTGACCGCTACGGCGCGAAGGCCAGCGCCCAATCAGTGATTCGCATCCAGGCCGACGTCGTGCTCAGTGGCACGCGCAGCACCTGCACTGCCAGCACGATGCCGCCGGCGATCCAGTAGACAGGGTGGACGCGCCCGCGTGTTCGCCGGTCGTGCACCATGCCGGCGACGATCAGCAGATCGACGATCAGGCCGGGCAGCACCGAGACGGCGACGGGCGGCGGCGCCAGGTGGCCGACGAATCCCGGCGGCGGCGCCGGCGCGAGCGCCAGGGCCACCCATCGCCCGGCGGCCGCCTGAAGAATCGACGCTGTGGCGACGATCAGCAGCCGCTTGTGCGTCTCCGGTTTCCTGACGTTCCAGATCGCCGCCGCGAACAGGCCGAAGAACAGGGGCGCCGCAGTCGCGGGGACGATGGCGAAGGCTCTGGCCGCCGCGCCCTGACCGGCGGCGATCCCCTGCTTCACGCTGATGAGCGCCATCCCTTCGCCGACCAACAGCATCGCAGTGGCCAGCGACACGCCCACCAGGCCCCACTCGCGGTGCCGCGCCACACGGCCCGAAGCGACCAGAGTCGTCTGCTTCAGGAACAGCAGCGTCCAGCCGTAAAACAGCAGCGCGTGCACGTGCGCGAGCGGCGCGACCGACAACGTGCCGCGGAACAGCGGCAGCCAGTAGGTGGGAGCGAAGCCAATGACCGCCGTCGCCACGAAAGCGGCCGCCATCCGGACATAGAACCGCTCTTCACGTGCGGCGAGAGGAATTGCCCGATTCAGTCCGACCGCTGCGTCCATGTCACGCCTTTTCCGCTGTCGAGAGGATTGAGGATGAGGGTTGGCCAATCCTACCCGCTATTGGCCCCGTTTCATCCTGAGCCTGTCGGGCTCGTTCGTCCTGAGCCTCTCGAAGGACGAATCCTTCCCGCCGGCCTGCGTCATCCTCGCCCGTGAGTCCATTGTCACCGTGGCGGGCTTCTTGTACAGTCCGCCCGCACGGTCCATGCCCCTGTCTTCCCGGCTCCCGTCCTCGATCGGCGGCCTTGTCCTGACAGCGCTGCTGGCGATCCCGTTCGCGATCATCGGCCCGGCGCTGTTCTATCGCATCCTGTGGACGGTGACCACGGCGACGACGAGGCAGGCGTGGCCGACGGTGCCGGCGACCTTGCAGCGCGTGGAGCTGGTGCCGGCCGGGGGCAGCACCGTGCGAGTGTCAGCGTCCTACACCTACGCCGTTGCCGGCCATCAGTACACCAGCACGCACGTCTCGCTGTATGGCCCTGACAGCCCTGGCGGCGCGCAGAGCAAGGCCTACGACGAGCTGAAGGAATACGTGGCGCGCGACGCTCCTTATCCGGCGCACGTGAACCCGGCGGATCCGAGCGACGCGATCCTGATGCCGGTGATTCGCTGGCAGACGATCGGGTTCATGTCGCTCTTCGCCACAGTATTTGGCGGCGTGGGCTGGGGCCTGCTCATCGCGTGCGTGCAGACCTACTTCAAGCGCAACGCCGAGGCCGCGCTCATCGCCCAGCACCCGAACGAGCCGTGGCTGCAGCGCCTGGAGTGGACGGGGCCGCGAATTCAGTCGGACCAGGAGTCGCTGGCCAGCGGCACTCTCATTGCAGCCATCATGTGGAACCTGTTTTCGGCGCCCATGCTGATCGCGGTGCCGGAAAAGCTGCGGCAGCGCGAATGGATCGGCGTGCTGCTTCTGGTGTTCCCCGCCGTCGGCGTGTTCCTGATTTACTGGGCCGGCGTGTCGATCATGCGCGCGCGCAGATTCGGCAAGACATTCCTGGATCTGGAGACGCGTCCCGGTCGCCAGGGCGAGCACCTGCGCGGGCGCATCTTCGCGCCGGCGGCACTGGGTAGCGCCAGCGCCGTCGACCTGGTGGTCGCCTGCGTGCAGGACCCGAAAGAGTGCCACCTCGTCGCGATCCAGCGGCACCAGCGCAAAGAGGCTGTGGGAGCAGAAGGTCGCTGCCGAGGTTTTCAAGGGGCAAGTGAGCAACGGCGACGTCGTGATTCCGCTGGACGTCGCGCTGCCTGCCGACCTGCCAGACAGCTCACGCGGGGTGATCGAGTGGCACGAGTGGACACTCGAAGCGAGCGCGAAGCTGCCAGGCGCCGACTTCGAGGCGGAGTTCGAGATTCCTGTATTCACAACGCAACGCGGCGGGACGGCGGCGCAGGACTGAGCGCGTCGTGGTGACCGCGACATTAGGAGGGCATATGGGGCGCAACGGGTGGGGCATGGTCACGCTGTGTGTCGGGTTGCTCGGCGTTGGCGCGCGGCTCGACGCCGCCGACACGGCATCGGGAGCCGTCAAGGTGAGCAAGCTGGGACCGATCGGCGTGACCCACGCCGTGGCGTATCTGGTTCGCGACAGCCACGACGCGAGGAAACCTCGCACCGAGATCCTGCTGTCCGACGTCGCTGTCGATCCCACGGAGATGCGGACCGCGCTCGATCCGCACATGGTGGCGATCAACCTGCAGCCGCTCAACGATCGCAACTACGTGCTGCTCTGGGTGGACGATGCCGGCGCGGTGACGATGAACGCGACGTTCTCGAAGACGATGACCCAGTTCATGGACGACACCACTGGAGGCCTCGCAGTGGCGTGGAAGGCCCGGACCGCGACGCGGCTCGAGGGTCATGTGACTTCGAAGGGCACGCTGAAGACCATGGACGGGACCACCTACGTCGTCGATTTGACGTTTGCCGTCGACGTGCCGGCGGTCGTGCCGGGCACCCCGCTGCCGGCGGGCGGCGGCGAGCCGGGCAAGGCGCTGCTGGCGTATCTGGCCGCGGCGAAGAAGGGCGACTGGGCGGCGATCAAGGCTGGCTCCGGCCCGAGCGCGCTCGAGATGTTCGACAAGGACTACCACACGCCGAAGGAGAATGCCGAGGGCGCAGCGGAGATGCTCGAGGCGTGGATTCCGAAGACGAAGATGACCATCACCGGCGGCGAGTTGAAGCCGGATGGCGCCTTTCTGAATGTCGAGGGCGAGATGTTCCCCGGCATGCGCGGGCTGTCGATCGTGCAGATGGTGAAGAAGGGGACGACGTGGCAGTTCGAGCGCGCGGCGCGAGCGGGGATGGTGCCGTAGGGCGTGCGACCCGCGATTCATCCGGGGCGTTTCCAACCCGGGATCGGCTTCCGGTAGAATCCAGGCTCATGAGGAGCATGTCCATGGTGTTGAGAAGTTCGCTGGCTCTTGTCGCGCTGCTCGGAGCCGGGTCGTCGACGGCAATCGCGGGTCAACAGGCCGCGCCGCCGGCGCAGCCGACCTCGCAGGCCCAGCAGGCGGCGCAGACGCTGCCTGGCGGGGCGAGCCAGATGCAGGAGACCCACGGCGACTGGCGCGTGACCTGCGCCCAGCCGAACGGGCAGAAGGTCTGCACCCTGTCGCAGCAGCTCGCCGACTCGAACAGCCGTCAACTGGTGCTGGGGATCGAACTGCGCAGCACGTCGGCCGACAAGGCGGAAGGCACGCTCGTTTTGCCGTTCGGCCTCGCCGTGGACAAGCCCGTCACCCTGCAGGTGGACGAAGGCGCGCCGACGACGCTGAACTTCCGCACCTGCGTGCCGGTCGGCTGCCTGGTCCTGCTGAACTTCGACGCCGCCACGATCTCGGCGCTGCGGAAAGGCACCGTGCTCCACGTGAAGTCGACTGCCGCGGACAGCAGCAAGGACGCCGAGTTCAAGGTGTCGCTGACAGGCTTCGGCAGCGCGATCGATCGCACCGCGGCTCTGTCGAAGTAGAACGGACTGACATCGATCCGTCGGCGATCGACGCCCACCCGCGCTTCATCAGGCGAACAGGCTCTCCCATCCGGAGCGGTACTGCTCCCGCCTGATGAAGCGGTTCGCCTCCGGCGAATTGCTGAATTCCATCTTGTCAGCGTCCCAGAGCAGGCGCTTGTAGGGCACGCGCAAGGCGATGCCGGCCAGCGTCACCGCCTCGGCCAGCGCGGCGACCTGCTCGAAGCTGCCGCGCGACTTGCCGCCGGTCCTGATCGCGTTCACCCACTCGTCATCCGGGGTGGTCGCGTCAATCTTCACCACTGGCATCGACGATTCGAGCGCCTCCTGTCGGCTGCGCGGGATCAGCCGCGGCTTGTTGGCGCGGAAGTCGCACAGGATCTTGCCCTTGTCGCCGATGAAGAGCATGCCCTCGTCCGACAGGTCCTCGCCGTCGTCGTACAGCTCCTCCGGCGTCTGCGGCTTCATGCCGCCGTCGTACCAGAACGTGTCCACCGACGGGCGATCCGCTGTTGCCGGATGACGCCAGCGCACCGTGCTGGCCTTCGGAAACGCGGCGAGCGACACGCGGCCGCCTTCGCTGACGTTCTGCGTGTTGACGAACGCGTCGTTGTTCGGCCGCGCCTCGACGAACGTCGGCACGCCGAGGTTGAGGATGCGATACGGCTGCCACAGGCTGTAGTGCCCCATGTCGCCGAGACATCCCGTGCCGTATGCGTACCAGCCGCGATAGACGGCAAACGTGTAACTCGGATGGTACGGACGATCGGGTTCGGGCCCCTGCCACAGCGCCCAGTTGAATCCCGGCGGCACTGGCGGCCCCGACGCGTGGTACTCCTGCATGCCCTGCGGCCAGAACGGGCGGTTGGTCCAGTTGTGCACTTCGCGCACGGTGCCAATGACCCCCGCATTGATCCATGCGGCCAGCTTGTGACGGTCCGGATTGTTGCTGTAGGCCAGCAGGTGCGACGTCGCCTTGCTCTCGCGCGCAGCCTGCACGACACGCCGCACCTCGTGGAGCACACTCGCCACCGGCTTGTGCGAGATGGCAGCCTTGCCTCTCTTCAGCGCGGAGACGTTGATGCTGCCATGCTGGTGATCGGGCGTGATGTTGACGATGCCCTGGACGTCGGGTTCCTTGTCGAACATCTCGCGGTAGTCTTCGTAGGCGCGGATGCCGCCCGGACGATTCTGCTTCTTGTAGTACGTCTCCATGATCTGCCGCGCGACCTCGCGTCCGGCATGGATGCCGGTGTCGCCGGCGCCCCATTGCGGGTCCTGCAGAAACTCGCGGATGCGATCGCGGTTGCCGAACTCTCCCCAGTCGACGTAGTCCTGCGAGTCGCGGTTGGGATCGACCACGGCCACGAACTGCACGTCGGGCCGCGCCACCAGTCCCGTGTTCACCTGGCGTTGCGCCTGCGTGCCGCAGCCCACCTGCGCGAGCACGATCATGTCGCTCGGCGCGGTGTAGCCGGGACCGCCGAGCACACGGCGAGGGACGATGGTGAGCGCGGAGGCGGCGCCGAGCGTGCCGAGGAACGTACGGCGATCGACAGGTTTCATGTAAGCCTCGCTGGAGTCGGGAAGGGGGAGTATAACCCCGGCCCACTTGTCGGACAGCGACGCGAAGCGTTCGGCGTAGACGGCACGCCGCGCCGGATTTCAATCGCGTCAGGCTCGAGCTCAGATCGACAGCGCACCGGCCTTCGCAGGCGCCTGCCACGATGATGAATCGACAGTGCGGTCTGATGAACGGAAACACCAGAACGCCAGCGTCAGCATCAGCAGCTGGGGAGCGATGCTGAGAAGTGCTTTTGTGGGCGGATCGAGCGGGAAATCCATCGGAATCATGACGCCGAGCACCAGCGCCGCCACAAGGAACTGCGGAATCGTCCACGTTCGAGGCACGCCGGCGGCTGCCATCAACGTGAGCAGCCACAACGCTGGAATCGTCGCGTACGTCCACGGCAGGAAGGGACTGCGCAACGTTGCCAGCAACACCACTGTCAGCCAGACCAATGGCGCGTGGCCGTCCCGCGGCGCACGTCGTGCGAGGATCACCGTCGCGACGACGGCGACGAGCATGTAGAGCGTGCCGACCAATCGCGCCGCGCCGAAGCGCATGTCGCCGATGCCGAACAGGTGCAGCTTGAAGACGATGCCCGGAATGGAGAGGTTGATGGCCACTGCGCTCGGGTTCCTGAACGCCGGGAACGCTTCGCCGCTGAGCAGGCCGGAGAAGTGCTCGCGAAACGCGGCAAACGGTTGCCATCCCATATCGATGACAGTGAGGACCAGGAAGGCGGCCCCGAAGACTGCCGTCCACGCCAGGGCGCGCCAGTCGCGCCGGGCGAGCAGGTAGACGATGAGCAGGCCGGGATAGAGCTTCGCCACTGTGATGAAGGCGAGCAGCGCGCCGCCAACCGCGCGCTGGCGCCGCTCGATCGCCGCCATCGCCAGCACTGAGACGGCGATCACCACGACCTGCACGTTGCCCTTCTGCAGGGTGTTGAGGGTGACGAGGGCGCCCAGCACGACCGGCGCGAGCAGCAACGCGCGGGTTCTCGCGGCCGGGGCCATCTCGCGAGCGGCCACGAGCAGACCGGCCAGCAGGACGAGACCGCTCAGGCCGAACCACGTCGGTCGCAGTCGAAGAAATCCCGGTGCGATCAGCGACACCGCGTGTGGCGCGAGCAGGAACGGCGGTGGGTACTCATACTGATCGACCCGGAAGAGCCCCATCATCGCTGGCTTTCTCGGCTTGCCCGGATCGTCGTCTGGCGCTGCGTACAGGGCCGTGTCGTAGACGTTAGGAGTGCGCCGGACGACGTCGCCTGCGACGAAGTACGCGGTCAGGCACGAATGCCGGATCTCCCAGTCGCTCGAGGGCAGCGTGGAATATGCCGTCTGCGCCGGATCGATCATGAAGACGGCGAGACGGGAAACGAAGACGAGCGCGAGAACGCTTGCGGCCAGGCTGACGGCGAGCAGCGCGCGTGAACAGCCGCTCACGTCTATCGACACTGTCGGCCGGCGCCACTGGAGGTAGCCGACAAGCACGGCCAGCGCGCCGCCGACAACCAGCGGGACGATCAGGCTGTTGGCGATGCCGGCGAGTGCGGCGACCAGGAAGATCGCCGTCGCCGCAGCGACGAAGAAGGCAACGATCTGGCCGGCACGCCTCGCGCCTGCCGACGAGGATCGCGGAGCGACGGCGTCGACTGGCATCCAGATCCGCCTTTCTGAACTGCGTGGTGAGTGTTCGAGGGCGCGATGCTATCAGACTTCACACCTCTTGCTCCCTGCACATGCGCGGACTCTGCACACATGCCCGGTCCTCGGGCGGACCTGCGCTTTAGGGTGTTTGGCGAGGCTGACGCCATTGGGTGCTCGGCGAGACTGGCGCCGAGTGCACGCTGCACCTGCCCTGAGCCCTCCCCCGTACACGCCCGGCACGCTGCGCCGGGTGCCTGTCCTGCTGCCTCTCACCGAATCGGCAGCTTGCAGTTCATACAGTGGCCCGAGAAGACGTTCACCCCGCCTCGCCGCGCCATCGTGGTCGTCGCGTGCTTGTAGAACTTCGAGACGAAGAACCCCTCGCCGCAACGCGGGCACCGACGGCCGAGGCACGCGACGAGCAACAGCCCGCCGGTGAAGAAGACTCCCAGCACGGAAAACCAGAGCGTGCGCGTCCAGGGCGCGCCGGCGACGAGGAAATGCAGTCCGCCGTTGGTCAGGCGGTTGAGCACGACGGTCACGATGACGAAGACGACCGGCGTGATTACGGCAAGGTAAGCAATCAGCCGGAAGCTGCGGATCGCCGCGAGCCGGCGTTGTATCTCGTCCGGCGGCAGGGGAGTGAAGGCCACCGCAGTACCTCGCGTCAGCCCCGTGCGAAGAAACGGAACCACACCAGCGCGAGAGCGAGAGCGGCTGGCACGATCCCCACGAACAGCGACGCCTTCCAGCCCTTCCCGTGCACTTCGAGCAGCTTGGCCTGCGGCGTCGTCGAGAGTAGATACGGCTTGTCCGCCGGCCGGCTCAGGTGCCGCTGCGTCATCGTCCACGCCTGCTCGATCAACGTATCGAACTGCGCGTCGCCGTCCCACGCGCCACTCGCTGCAACGGCCGCGGCTCTCGGATCGTCGACTGTCTTCTCGCTCGCGACGGCCGCGTCGGCCTCACTCCCGTCCGCGTCGTCATCGTCGTCATCGGCCGGATCGATGTCGTCTCTCAGCGTCGCGAAACGCCCGAGGGCGTAGAGCGGATCGCCGGCGTAGATGCGCTCCTCCGTGTAGCGATACTTCTTGTCCGGCATGCCGTAGACGACGGCGCTGCTGACAGCGGAGGTGCCGAACGGCACCCGCTGCGGATTCCTGTCCTCCGGCGCCGGCCCTGGTCCGAACCAGACGCTGTGATCCGTGTAGGTGACCTCTGCGCCGTAGGGAATGACGACGCAGGCGCCGGAGTTGTCCTGGAGGAGAAACGGCGCGCTGCTGACGGTGTCCTGCACGACGTGCCACGAGTAGTCCTTGTGGCCCTTCTTCCACTCGTCGAGCCTGGCGTGATACCAGAGGCACGCCGCGCCGGAGAGCGGGGCCGTCAGCGTCTGGCCTTTGATTGCCTGGGCGACGCCTTCGAACTCGGCATAGCCGTCGGTGGCGAAGTTGACGTTCGATGTCGGCGTCGCGGAGATGACTGCCGCCAGCTTGCGCGAGCGGAAGGCGGCGTAGATACAGATGCCGGCCATGGCGGCCAGGATCGCGAACATGACCAGAAAGACCGGCATGGGGAGCGATTGAACGAACGTCATCGGGCCACCTCGCGGCCGGATTATGGCTGACTGGCACCCGGCGTGTCGACCCGATCGGTGTTCCTGCCGTTATCGCGAACAAACCTGCCCGGCAGTTCAACGAAGTAAACGGTTTACCCAGGGTAATTGAGCAATTCGACATCCTTTTGTCGCAGCGCAACGGGCAAATGCGCAGACGCGACTATCGTGAAGCAGAACTCGACGACTTGTTACCAATTCAATACGACGATCACGCCTTTGCAGTGAGAACTATCATGAAAACATTTCTAGCAACGCTTCTTTCCTTTGCACTCATTACCACGCCGCTGGCCGCCTCGCAGGCTCTGACGGAACGTCGACTGGTGGATGGCACCAAGTTCAGCGTCCGTCTGTTGGAGCCACTGTCCTCCGGCACCGCGGACGAGGGCCAGACGGTCACCTTTGAAGTGGTGGACGATGTCCTCCTTAACGATGTGGTCATCATCAAGCAGGGCACGCCGGTCAAGGGCACCATCCTCGACGCACAGGCGAAGCGCCGGATGGGGCGCGCCGGACGGTTGGCCTACTCCGTGACGGAGACGCGCTCGGTCGATCGTCAGGCCATCAAGTTGCGGGCGACCCAGGAACGGTCCGGCGGCAGTCACGTGGCCGGTGTGGCCGTGGCAACCGCCGCGATTGCGGTCTTCGTCCCGGTAGCAGCGCCGTTCGCGCTGCTGCGCAAGGGCAAGGACATCACGGTACCGGCCGGCACGCGCATCGACGTGTTCGTCGATGGCGACCATGTGCTCACCCCGGAGGCCCCGGCGGCGGCCCAGGCGGCGACTGCGGCGGGGATGCTGACGAACGCGGACGTGGTAAAGCTTCACGAGGCAGGATTTGACGACGAGGTCCTCGTGGCCAAGATCGGCAGTTCCGTTCGTAGCTTCAGCACCGAGCCGGATGCACTCGTGGCGCTAAAACACGCGGGCATTTCCGACAAGGTCATCGCCGCGATGCTGGTGGTGAAGTGGTACTGCACAGGCCGACCCCGCGCGGGCCGGCCTCTCTCTCACACCTAGGGTTTGGCTGGCCGGGCGGCGGACGGCACGATCACGCCACTGCCGCGGCGAACTCCGCGAAAAGATCACCGGACAGTCGATGATGGAGGCGCCAGGTAATCGCGATGGGCCGTTCGCCTTGGTGCGAGACATAGCTGGCCGGACCGAGACACCAGAACGCCCGATCAGCCGTGCTCAGCCGCGCGAAGAGCACCACGTTCGTTCGCGCTGCCGCCTGGCTGATGTAGCGGCGGCCAGTGTCGCTTTCGAGCGACGTCACCGACTGGCTCTCCCAGTGAACAAGTTCTGGACTGATTGCATAGTCACGGTATCGCGTGGTCGGCGAGAAGGAGCCGGCCGACTTGTCTAGCGTGAATGCGAATAGGTCGCTTTGACTCTTCTTGTCCCACCATACGCCCGACTGCCAAGTGGCTGGCTTGACCCCGTCGCCGATGTCGAACGCGGCCAGGATCTCAGTCCGTGTATATCGCGCATGCACCGCCAACGGAACCGTCGCGATGTTGAGACCTGCCTGCAGGTGATCGATACGATCCGGCAGGAGCGCGAACAACTCAAGAAGCTCGCTTCGAACCTGAGGATGTCGCCAGAGCTGCGCGAGCCCATCGCTCAGTGAGGCGGATGATCTCAAGGTTGTCGTCGAACCAATGAGCATTCGCGCAAAGCGGCGTTCGCGGTCGCTCAACGCTGCGGGATTGGGCGCCTCCGCTTCCGCTACAAGCGACCGATACGCATCGAGCCTCTCGCGGTCGTCGACATGGATCAGCCGTCCAACCGCTCGCAAGAGCGCGTCCTCTTCTGGACCTTCGGCAGCAGTTGACAGTCCGACGGCTCGACGGAGCTCGCTCCAACTCCTGCCATTGGCGTAGACATCCTCGAGTTCGAGACCTGTCTCGTCCAGATAAACGGCAAGCGGAACGTCACCGAGCGACTGCAATTCGTCGCATTTCGCGCGCCAATCTGAGGGAATGGCCTGCCGGATACTGCGCAATACGATGTCTCGAGCGACGGGGTCCAGCTCCATGTGGCACCCGCTCGGCAAGAACGGGAAGTCACGCTCGACGTGACGTTCCACGTCGCGGCGACTGCCGCCAAGGAGAGCGCGGAGTTTCCGGTCGAATCGGAACTCACGGCGATGGTGTCCAACGAAGTCGATGACGGTACAGAGTGCCTTGTCACGTGCCCGCCGCAGGCCTCGGCCAAGCTGCTGTAGGAACAGCGTCGGGCTCTCAGTCGGGCGAAGCATCAACAACGTGTCGACGTGCGGTACATCGACACCTTCGTTGAAGAGGTCCACGGTGAATACGACGTTTACGCGGCCGGCTGCGAGGTCACGTAGCGCCGCCGTTCGGTCATCCATTGGGCTGTCGCCCCAGATGGCTACGGCCGGAATCCCGACCGCCACGAACTGCTCCGCCATGAAGCGCGCGTGCCCTATCGATACGCAAAACCCAAGAGCCTTCACATTTTGTGGATCACCGGTCTTACGCCGGAGCTCCTCCACGACGCGCCTGGCCCACACGTGGTCGGCCGTCAGGATGTTCGTCAGCGCCGTCGGATCGTATCCAGCGCCGCGCTTCCACGGCACGTCGGTCAGATCGGTGCCGTCGTGCACGCCAAAGTATGAAAATGGCACGAGATACTGATGATCGATTGCGTCCCAGACGCGGAGCTCAGCGGCAATGCGTCCGTCGAAGTGCCGCAAGACATTGAGGCCATCGGCACGCTCGGGTGTCGCGGTCATTCCGAGGAGTTCCCGCGGTGTCACGTGTTCAAGAAGCACTTCGTACGACGACGCAGCAGCGTGGTGGAACTCGTCCACGATCACGACATCAAAATGCCACGGATCAACCGATTCCAGGCCGGATCGGTTGAGGCTTTGAATCGACGCGAAGACGTGTTCAAACCGAGAGGGGCGCCTTCCTCCAACCCAGAGTTCGCCGAAGCTTGCGTCTCGAAGGGCATGCGCGAAGGTTGCGCGGCTCTGCTGAAGGATCTCCTCACGATGCGCCACAAAGAGCAACCGGTCACGTGGTAGCCGTTCGCGGAGACGGGTGTAGTCCACCGCAGCCATGACCGTCTTCCCAGTGCCGGTTGCTGCCACCAGCAGGTTGCGGTGCCGGCCGCGAGTGCGTGCAAGCTCGACCTGCTCCAGCAACCGTTCCTGAAACGGCATGAGGACGATCTCTATCGGACTCAGTTGAAGCCGATGCTCAGGCTCGGTCACGGCGGTACGGTCCCGAAAGTCGTCGCGGTCGAACGGGAGGAAGTCGCCGCTCGCCCAGTACCAGTCGAACACCGCTGTCATCTTCGCGACGACGTCCGGATTGCGAACGCCGGAGATCCGAACGTTCCACTCGAGCCCGCTGACCATCGCCGAGTGCGTCAGATTGGACGAGCCTATATAGGCAGTCGAGTAGCCACTCTTCCGGTGAAACAGCCATGCCTTCGCATGGAGTCGCGTCGAGGCGGTGTCGTAGGAGACCTTGATGTCGGCTCCGAGGGTCGCGAGCTCCTCGAGAGCCCGCAGCTCCGTGCTGTTTGTATACGTCGTCGTGACGACGCGCAGCGCCCTTCCGTCGCGGCAGTGACGACGAAGCGCTTCGAGAAGTGGGCGAATACCGCTCCATCTCACGAACGCCATGACGACGTCAATCGCGTCGGACGAGTGAATCTCCGCGCGAAGTTCGTGTCCGACCGCCGGCTCTCCGCGCGAGTTGGTCAGGAGGGTCGTATCGAGGAGCGGGGTAAGCGGCGTGTCGAGCGCTTGTGTTGACCCGTCCGGGTTGCGACGTAAGACTGCTGAGAGCACCCGTGCGGGATCCAAGGGGACATCTACATGAGTGTCGACCGCGTCACTTACCTGAGAAAAGAGATCGACCAGGCGGGAAATAATCTTCGCGCCCGCTTGAGCGCGACCGTGTTCAGGGAGAGCCTCAATCGCTCGTGTTATGACCAAACCGAAGTGGCGTGATAGCCGGTCGGCTGCCTCCGCGTCGGCCAACGCTCGCAGTTCTGGCGTGACGGCTACTGCGACGAGATCCGCGAGCCGCTTGTCCAGCGCACCTGTGAGGAGCGCTTCGTACAGTCCGGGTTGAAGTTGATGGTCCGCCACGATAGCGTCGTCGCGACTCCGCGGGAAGACGATAGCGTACGACTAGGCCGAAGCAATCGACAAACATCGTCAGCACAGCCGCCTCCCGCGCTCTAGGTTTCTTGGGCGACCTTCTTCGGCTACTCGCGTGCCGCCCAAACCTCCAACTCGTGCGCCGCTTGCGTTACGACCGCCCGCATGCCTCGACAGTCGTGTTCGTTGTACTCGAGGAGCTTGTGCCAGTCCCGTTTAGCCTGTGAGGTGATGGCCCGGTACCGGCCCGTCGTCGAAGCGATTTGTGTGAGCGTGTGCTTTAGCCACCTGGCAGGGGCAGCTGCGCGTACGCGTGCCGGTGTGACGTAGCCAATCATCCGCATGTACTCCTTCAGCGGATGCTTCCCACCGAATTGCTTCAAGACAAACGCGTAGTTCGGATGAAGCTGGCGTTTCCATGGCCTTGCGGTGTTGAGAGCGTTCCGGTACACCACGCCGAAGCGGGCTGCTAGCGCCTCGCTGCACGTCGCACGAACGACCGCGCACTCGTGACTGCTCCAACTGACCACGAGACGTGATTCTTGCTCCGCTGTCTCCACGATGCGCAGTACCGCGTCTTCTGGTGTGGTGGCAATGCACACGTCCTTCCTGGCAACGATGGCCCAGCGAAGCGCTTCGTCGAGCACGAACTGCTGGAATCGCTCAGTGTTGTCGTCGATCAGCAGCGACCCCAGAACGGCGGGACGTGCGAGTTGATTCCCCAGGGACTCGAAGTCGACGTAGATGGCTGTTGATGCTTCTTGTGTCGTAAGGCGACTCATAGGCGGTGACGGATTGAGCGATCGGCCAGACCGGCTGGTGGCCGCCGCAGGAGACATCACTGCGTCATATCGCCGGCGCATTATGGCTGAGCTGTGTCAGTCATGTCGAATAGTTACGGCCAAGCACCCGACATTGCGCTGCGAAGCACTCAGCCGCGAAGTCCTGTAGCACCCGATAGAGAAGCCCAGGACTCCGGGGCGAAGTCCTCGAAGCACCCGACCGCGAAGCGCCGAAGGACCCGACAGCGAAGCCACCGAAGCACCCGACCGCGAAGTCCCCGAGAGCACCCAACAGCCGAAGTCCATGTCCAGCGGAGTCCCTCCGGTGTCTTGACATACATAGCACCACAATGTATAACGCTCCTACGTATGGAGCTGGGCAAAGACCTCGTGGCCGCGTCCGCGACGCCGCTGGTGCTCGCGATCCTCGCCGAAGGCGACAGCTACGGCTACGCCATCATCAAGCGCGTCGCCGAGTTGTCCGGCGGCCACCTGCAGTGGACCGACGGCATGCTCTATCCCGTGCTGCATCGCCTCGAGCGCCAGGGCTACGTCGCGGCGAAGTGGGCCGCGGCCGAGACCGGCCGCAGGCGTCGCTACTACCGGATCACGAAGGAGGGCCGCGCCCAGCTCGCCGACCAGCGCCAGCAGTGGAAGGCCGTGGACGATACCCTCGGCGGGATCTGGATGAAGGTGTGCACGGTATGACGGTCACCGATCAGCCGCTCGAAGATCAGATCGCGCAGTGGCGGCAGTACTTGCGCCGGCGCCAGGGAGTGCACGGTCCCGACGTCGAGGAGCTCGAGGGACACCTGCGCGAGCAGCTGGCGGCGCTCACCGAGAGCGGCCTGTCTGGCGACGAAGCGTTCCTGGTCGCCGTCAAGCGCATGGGCAGCCTCGACGCGCTGTCGCGCGAGTTCGCACGCGCGCATTCCGAGCGGCTGTGGAAGCAGCTGGTCATTGCGCCGGAGGCTGACGATTCAGCGAACACCACATCCGCGGAGACACTGCTGGTCCTGGCCCTTGTCGTGGCCGCAGCGCTCGCCGTCAAGGTGCCGGCGTTGTTCGGCATCCCGCTCAGCCCGGATGCCGACCTGCCGGCGTTCTACATTCGAAACGCCAGCCTGTTCGTCTTTCCGCTGCTCGCTGTCTATTTCGTCTGGAAGCGTGGCGTGGGCGCCGTCAGCAGCCTCTGGCTCGCGTTGCCCTTCGCGGCAGGGGCCCTGTTCGCCAACGTCTACCCGTTCCGCACGCCCGGCGACACGCAGGTGCTGACCGCGCTGCACCTGCCCATCGCGCTCTGGCTCGCCGTCGGCTTCGCCTACGTCCGAAACCGCTGGTTCGGCGACGGCGCGCGCATGGACTTCGTGCGCTTCTCGGGCGAGCTCGCCATCTACTACGTCCTCATCGCGCTCGGCGGCGGTGTCTTTATCGCCTTCACCGTCATGATGTTCAAGGCCATCGACGTGAAGGCCGACTGGTTCGTCTTCGGCTGGGTGCTTCCGTGCGGCGCCGCAGGGGCGGTCATCGTCGGCTCCTGGCTGGTGGAGGCCAAGCAAAGCGTCATCGAGAACATGGCGCCGGTGCTGACCAGGCTGTTCACGCCGCTGTTCACGCTGTTGCTGCTGGCGTTTCTGGTGACGATGGCCTGGACCGGCAGTCCGATCAACGTGAAGCGCGAAGTCCTCATCAGCTTCGACCTGCTGCTGGTGATGGTCGTCGGTCTGGTGCTCTACGCCGCGTCTGCCCGCGACCCGCAGGCGCCGCCGGACTTCTTCGACGGCCTGCAGCTGCTGCTCGTCGTCAGCGCGCTCGTCGTCGACGGCGTGGCGCTCGCGGCGATTGCCGCCCGCATCTCGGAGTTCGGCTTCACTCCCAACAAGGTCGCGGCACTTGGCGAGAATCTGATTCTGCTCGTCAACCTGGCAGGCTCGGCGTGGTACTACGCGCGCTTCCTGCGTCACAGCGGCTCGTTTGCTGCACTCGAACGATGGCAGATCGCCTATCTGCCCGTGTACAGCATCTGGGCGGCCCTGGTCGTGATGGTGTTTCCACCGCTGTTCGGCTACCGCTGACGCACCGAGATTGACCCGGTCAGGCAGGCCGGGGAAACTCTCCGGATGAGCACTCCCGGCAAGACACGCCTGTACAGGACCGAGCGCGCGCTCACCCGGACTCTTCGCGTCGCCTACCCTGCGGGACGTGGCGACATGGTGCTGCGCACCGAGCAGGACTGGGACCGGAACCTCGAGCCAATCGCAGTCAGCGGCGACGGCGCCATCTCCACCTTTCAGCTCGAAGTCGATCAGCCGTTCCTCTACTTCAAGCCGTGCCTCGTCGCCGGCAAGACGACGAACTGGGCGCTCGGTCCGAACAAGCTCGCGATCATGACCGAGCCCGACTCGCGCGTCGTGTATCCGTACTTCTTCAGTCCCGAGGTCGGCCGGTTCTCCGAACGCGTGACGTTTCCGTCGGCGATTCTCGGGCGCGACCATCAGCTCCGCGGCTACCTGCCGCCTGGCTACGACGAGAACACGCTCAGCGAGTTCCCCGTCGTCTACATGCAGGACGGGCAGAACCTGTTCTTCCCTGAGGAGGCGTTCCTCGGGCAGGACTGGAAGGTCGATCAGACGGGTAGCGTCCTGCGAGCGATGAATGCTGTCGAGGACTTCATCATCCTGGGGATCCACTCAGCCGATCGGATGGCCGAGTACACGAAGCCCGGGTACGAGTCCTATGCTCGATCGCTGGTGGAGGAGATCGTGCCGGAGGTCGAGCGGCGCGGCATCCGCGTCGGACGCCATCGCCGTCAGCGCTCCGTGTGGGGCTCCTCACTCGGCGGCGTCGTCTCGTTCTACACCGTCTGGCAGCACCCGGACGTATTCGGCAGCGCCTGCTGCATGTCGAGCACGTTCTCGCATCGCGACGATCTCATCGACCGCGTCTTCGCGGAGCCGTTCCGCGACGTCGGCTTCTACCTCGATAGCGGCTGGCCCGGCGACAACTACGAGGTCACCGTCGGCATGGCGATGGCGCTCATCTCGCGCGGCTGGGAATACGGCCGCAACCTGATGCACCTGTCCTTCCCGATGGCCGAGCACAGCGAGGCGTCGTGGGGGATGCGGCTGCACCTGCCGCTGCAGTTCATCAACGGCGCCGTCGCGCGCGCCTACCGCGTCAACCGGCCAGTGCTGGGCGATCTTCCGTTCCTCGCCCAAAGGTGACTGCGGCGGCGGTAGGTCCGGTGGTCGTAGGATCGGTAGGGCCGATCTTCAGATCGGCCATCCTGTGCAGGTATCCGCCGGGCCGATCTTCCGCCTTGGCGCGAAGCGCTTCGGCGGACTCGCCGTAGCCTTGGCGGAGGTGGTTAGATCGGCCATCTGCGCAATCGCCGCGCTGCCAGCGGCCGGCGCTGGCTCCTGCGGGCCTCCGGCGAGCTGACGCTCGAAAACGCGCCTGTCGTCCGCTCGGATTGCGTGCTGACGCCGTCGCGCCCGCCCACATGTGTGGGCCGGGCGCGGCACTCCTCGCTGCCTTCGGCGCGTTTTCATGCTGACGCCCATCGCGTCACTCGCAGTCGGCCCGCAGGAGCCAGCACCGGCCGCGCGTACGCGCTGTCCAGGGAGGGAAAGGCGGACTTAAGGATCGTACCGAAGGTGACGGTCCGGCATCGGTAGGGGCCAGCTCGTTTACGAGCGGCCGACAGCCTAGCTCCTCGTCGGCTCCCTCGGCCCCTCGGCTTTCTCGCCCCTTGCCCGCCCTCTGGTACGATGGACGCTGCCGTTTGCCCGGATTGTATCCATGACAATTGACTTCGCACGCCGCATGGCGAATGTGCGGCCCTCGACCATTCGCGAGATCCTGAAGGTCACCGAACAGCCGCACGTCATCTCCTTTGCCGGCGGCCTGCCCGCGCCTGAGCTGTTTCCCGTCGACAACGTGCTCCTCGCCGCCGAGCGGGTCTTGAGGACCAAAGGCGCGTCGGCTTTGCAGTACGGCGCGACGGAGGGTGCTGCGCCGCTGCGCGACACGCTCGCTGGTGAAATGCGAGCCCGCGGCATCCGCTGCGCCCCGGACGATGTGCTTGTGACGACCGGATCGCAGCAGGCACTCGACCTCGTGGGTCGCGTGTTCATCGATCCCGGCTCCTGCGTGCTGACAGAGAGCCCGACGTACCTTGCCGCCATCCAGGCGTTCCAGGTCTACGAGGCGAGATTCGTCACGCTTCCGACTGATGAACACGGGCTGATTCCTGACGCGCTACCAGAGCTGATCGCGCGCGAGCGCCCGAAGTTCCTCTACACGATCCCGAACTTTCAGAACCCTACCGGCATCACTCTGTCGGCGGAACGACGGCAGAAGCTGTATGCCATTGCGGCTGAGCACGGCCTGCTGATCGTCGAGGACGATCCGTATGGCAAGCTTCGCTACTCCGGCCAGGAGATCCCATCGATCAAGTCGCTGGACGATCGCGACCAGGTCATCTACCTGAGCACGGTATCGAAGACCATTGCGCCTGGCCTGAGAGTCGGCTGGGCGGTGGCGTCGAAGGAGATCCTGCGCAAGCTGACGCTGGCCAAGCAGGGCGCCGACCTGCACACCTCCAGCCTCGATCAGCTGATCGTGAACTGCTACCTGACCGAGTTCGACAGCCGCGCCCACGTCGAGCAGATCCGGCAAGGCCTACGGCGAGCGCTTCTCGCGGATGAACGCGGCGTTGAGCCGTCACCTGGGTAGCAGCGTCACCTGGACGCATCCGGAGGGCGGGATGTTCCTCTGGGTGGCGTGTCCCGAGCACGTGGATACGAACGATCTGATGCTCAAGGCGGTCGAGCAGAACGTGCTGTTCGTGCCGGGCCGGGATTTCTTCCCCGATGCCTCAGGCCACCGGTTCATGCGGCTGAACTTTTCGAACGCGAAGCCGGAGCAGATCGACGAAGGGATCGCGCGGCTGGCGCATGTCTTCGAAAGCGTCAAGAGCGGCCGATAGACTTCGGACCAGACGCCGGCGCATGCCCTCAACTTCCGCTTGACCCTCGCCACCGACGATGGCATCGTCGTCGACCGGTGCTCCCACCTGCTATCGATCCGAGGGTATTCCCGATGTCGGCCGAACAACTGTTGGCATTCCATGATCGTGAGCGACGTGTCAGGCGCAGGCTGTCCGTCGACAACCTCGTCGTGCGGGCGGATGGCTACTCGAAGATCGCGTACGCGTGGCTCCAGAAGGCCCAGGACAGTCGACTGAGTCAACGTGATCACGCGCTGACCGAGGTGCTTCGCATTGCCGAAGACGACGCGCATTTCGTGGGCTTGAAGATTCAAAGCGCCCTCGAATCGCAGCTTCGACGCGAAGAAGGAGACTTCAGCTGTTTCTACGGCGACCCGAAGGAACTGGCGAACCTGGTACTGGCGCTGATCGAGCGCTCTGAGCAGGCGTGGCGGACGATAGCCACGGCGACGGAACAGGAAACGCCGGTGGCGCTTGCTCATCAGCTCGCGGAGCTTCGCGAGCTGGTCAAGGCGCAGTTTCCGGACGCCAGCTCTTCACGTGGTCCGGCGTCTGCGATCCGGCCAAGACTCGAAGCGCCGAGCCTGAGTGTCGCGTCGCTGGAGGCCAGGATCAGCGTTATGGAGGCAAAGATTGACGGGCTGACTCGCGCAATGCGTGGGTTTCAAAAGCAGGTCCGCGCGCAGCCACGACGGAAGCGCTAGCCGGCCTCTGATCGTGTGCGAAATCCGTAGTCTGAAGTCTGGAAGCCCGTAGTCTGAAGCCCGTAGTCCATTCGGCTTCAAGACGGACCGTCAGCCCGTCACACTTCGGCGAACTGGATGACGACTTTGATGTCGTCCGGATCCCGGTGCAGCGCCTTCATGTACGCCTCCGGCCGCTCGCGCCTCGACACCAGGCGCGCCAGCCATGCGGCCTCCGCGCGAGCCAGGGCTTGTCCCGCCTTGTACCAGTGCCGCTTGTTGGCGTTGACGCTGCCGACGATGACGTTGTTCTGGAGCACCATCGTCGCCGCGACATCCGCGGTGGAGTGGCCGACAGTGCGGCCGCCCGTGCCGACGCCGGTGAGACAGACGATGCCGCCAGCGGCGACGGCGCTGACAGAGTCGGCGATGACCTGGCCGACGCCCGTGCACTCGACGATCACATCGGGCTGAAATCCGACCTCGGAGACGCGGCCTGTGTGATACGTCGCGCCAAGCGCGCGCACGAGATCGGGCTTGGGTCCCGACTCGACGCGATCGAGGACGTGGACCTCGAGCCCGTGCTGCTTGCCAACCAGCGCCGCCAGCAGGCCGATGGGCCCGGCGCCGGTGACGAGCACCGTGTGCGGCTCCCAGAACGCGCGCTGGCCGATCGTGAGGACCTGCTCCCAGGCCTTCGTGACGACCGTCGTCGGCTCGAGCAGCACGCCGAGCAGGCCGAGCGACGGATCGACCTTCATCGCGAACTCGGGCTCGATTCGCCAGCGCTCCGACATGAAGCCGTCGATCTCCTTGATGCCGCGCTCGGTGTACTGGCCGTTGCGGCACATGTCCCATTCGCCGACCGCGCAGTTCGGGCACGGCACGGGGTCGGGACGGCGGACGATGCCCACGACGAGGTCGCCCTCGCGGAGCGCGCCGTTCGGACCCGGGTCGATGACGCGGCCGAGCGACTCGTGGCCGAGCACGAGGCGCGACTTGCCCGGCGGCGCCCAGCCGTATTTGCCTTCGACAATCTCGACGTCGGTCCCGCAGACGCCGACGGCGATTGCCTCGACGAGCACGGACCCGTCGCGCGGGTCGGGCTCGGGGATGTCCTCGAGGCGGGAGGTCCCGGGTGTATGCGGCTGGACGGTGATGGCTTTCATGTGGATGTCTGGAGCGGCGGCCAGTGACGGCGACTCGATTGGGCCGAGTCTAACTCAGGTCGGGAAGGCGATTCGTGGCACAAGAACGCGGAGCTCTGGTAACTAGTGGAGAACGCGATTGCTATTCATCTCAGCCAGACCGAACGCCCCCTTTTTGACTTGTCGTAATCGATTCTCCCAAGAGTCTTGAGCTCGATCATGCCCCAACTGACCTCCTGTTGGTTGTTGACGCCTTGAACCTTGCCGACAAGACTCTGGTCAAGCCTACTGCGTGGCACAGCGCTTTCCTTAGAGATGGCGCCTCTCTCATGTAGCAGGCGAAGAATGTGAGCCGAGGCAACCCTCGTCAACTTGCTACCTGATGTGGCGCCAAGAGGCACAGGCCTGGAGGCAGGAGTGGGTGGACCCACAGGCGCTTCCACGCTGAGCAGCAATGCCCGTTCGGACTGAAGATTGTGAATCTGGACCTCGATACGCTGTCGGTCGACGCTGAGTCTCTTGAGTTCCGCGTCTATCGCTTTTACTCGGTCTCGCATATCGCGAGCTTTCTCCAAGCGAGCGGTGATTTCAGCGAAGAGAAGGCCGGATCGGTTTCGGTCCTTAGCTAAGAGGGCGCTTAGCCTGGCGAGTAACGCCGGGTCCGAGAGTTGCGAGCGTCGAAAACACTCCAATTGATGCTCTGGTAGCGCACCACGCCAGATGGCCTCGGTAAAGCCGAACAGATAAAACACATCGCCATTCGTGAGAATCGCGACGGTCGCTCGGTCGCGTGTGTGTTTCTCGAAGACGTAGGACTCGAGCTGGTCGAAATGATCGGACACGCGCTTCTTCGGCCCCTTGGCTTCGACTACGATGCCGACCGGGAGAGCCGAGGTGGCGATATCTACATAGCCCTTTCCGGTTCGGCCTTCATAGCCAAACTCGTCGTCGTGATACCCGAATGCTCTAAGGAACGGCATCACGATCCGAATCTTGACGTCCTCCTCACTACCGGCGGCAGGTAGCTGGACGGCGACGATGCGGGCAAATGCCTCTGAGATTTCGTTCACGGTCAGCCCGTTTAGAGGGCGAACGCATCATTGCACGGACTGGACCTCCCGGCGTCTGGCGAGACACCAGCTCATGTGGACGACATGTAGGACCAGCCAGTCCGCCGGTGCACGTCGCGAAGAGCCTCGTAGACTTTGTGTTCAGAAGGCGGCGCGTCAAAGGGGAGCGAATCATGGGCCGTCATCGGACGAGATGCTGCCACGTGGACCTGTGCGGCTTCAAGGGACCCGGTGCCGGCGCACCTCTTGGCCGAACCACGAGGTCGCGTGCTCGGATCTGTCTTCTCCGAGCGCTGCAGTAGGCGCGCGAATTCAGAGCGTCATCGCATCTGATGTCGACGCCGGCAGTGGGTGATGCTGGCTCCACCACCGACTCGCATCCTCCTCGCCCCACGTCATCCCCTCAATGGCGTCGAGTGACTGCGCCAGTTGTCGCGCGTTCTGCGGTCGCTCTTCCGGGTCTTTGGCGAGGCAGCGCAGCACCAGGTGGTCGAGCGTCGCCGGGATCGGCAGCTCGGTTCGCTGCGATGGCGGCACCGGCACAGCCTGCAGGTGCTGAGTGATGACCTTGAGCACCGTGTCGCCGGCAAATACCTGCTCTCCCGTGAGCAGGTAGTACGCCACACATCCAAGCGCGTACAGATCGGCGCGCCCGTCGACGTTGTCGCCAAGCGCCATCTCCGGGGCCATGTAGGCCGGCGTGCCCATGATCACGCCTTCGACTGTGGCCTGCGGCCGGTCGTCGCTGACTGCGGCGGTCTTCACGAGACCGAAATCGAGCACCTTGACGAAATCCTCCCGGCACGCGACCCGCCCGATGTGAATGTTGGCAGGCTTGATGTCTCGATGGACGAGACCGCGCGCGTGCGCCTCTTCGAGTGAATCACAGACCTGGCGAAGCACATGCACCACGCGCGGTGCCGGCATCGGGCCGTGCTGTCGGACCAGTGACTCGAGATCCATGCCCTCGAGAAACTCCATCACCAGATAGAGGGTCTGATCCTCCGTCACGCCGAAGTCGTAGAGGTCCACCGTGTGCGCCGACTGCAGGCGCGCCGCGGCCTCCGCTTCGCGCCGGAACCGTGCGATCGCACGCGCGGCCACGGCCGGGTCGGCGCCCCCGAGCATCTCGGGCCTGATCAGTTTGATGGCGGCCGGCCTCGCCAGCATTCGATGTGACGCCTTGTAGACCTCGCCCATGCCCCCGCGCCCGAGCAGTTCGCCGAGCTGATAGCTGCCCATTTCTCGCACCCTGGCCACCTGGCGGCCCAGCGTCGTCACGACGTGCGAGATGACGACGGCGACGCCGACGAGCATGTAGTCGGGGTAGTGCATCAGCAGCGCGTTGCTCGCCGGGCCGAAATCCCAGTAGCCCGCGGCACGAGCCCAGAGCATGCCCACCGGATTCATGGAGGCCGCGAGCAGGCCGGCGAGAAGGGTCTTCGTCCTGGTGCTCGGCATGATGGCCGCGGACATCAGGATGACTGCGCCGATCCACGAGATCTGCGGAGCCACGGACAGCGTGGGGACGATCGGTCCCGAATGAAACGTCAGACTCAGCGCAAGCGCGGTGAGGACCATGTAGGCCAGGCCGAGATCCAGGATGCGCTGCGGATCTCGATTGGGGTTCCGCGTATAGGCAAACAGCAGGAGCGACGCCAGCACGCCCACCGCGGCGATCGCATCGCCCAACGTCAGGCCGGGCCCTGTCGACCCCTCGGCCTGCATCGTGTGCATGGCCACCCGGCCCAGGATGGTACCGGCGACCCACAGGCCGGCGGCGACGAGCGACATGATGCCGAGACGGGCGGACGCCTCCCGAAGGAAATCGTCGGGAAGCGCACGCGGCCGACCACGGGCCGCACCTGCCTCAGTCGGGGTCGTGTCAGTCGGAGGCCGTATGAATTTCGGGACCTGCATCAACAACAATCTCCAGAACACCCCGCCATCGCCGCCAACACTCCACGACAGTCTTGATCATCTCGGCGACCGAGGTGACGCCGACGTGCGAGCGCCCCAGCAACGTGGAGATTGCCAGGCGGCTGCGGGTGATGCTCGAAATCTCATCCGGACGCTCCCCGCCGGCCGGCACGAAGCGCTCGCCACTGAACGCCGCCGCCTCGATCTTGCCATCGGTGCTGAGCGCCATCACGTCGCCCGTCCTCGCCCTCGTACGGCGGCGCTATAATCGCGCCGGCGGACGGCCTGCGCGAGGAGCAGCGATGATCAACAGGACAGTGGGGGCGGTGCTGGTGGCGGGCGCGGTGCTGGCGGTGGCATCACCGGCACGGGCGCAGTCGTGGCAATGGGGTCGCGCGTCAGAGCCGACAAGCGGCGTGTGCTTCTACAAGGACCCCGATTTTCGCGGCGACTACTTCTGCGCTCGCCAAGGCGAGAGCGAGCGGTCGATGCCGAAGGGCACGAACGACAAGATCTCTTCGATCCGCATCTTCGGCAACGTGGCGCTGTTCGTCTATCAGGACGCGCAGTTCGAGGGCCGCTCGTCCAGATTCGACTACGACGTGCCCGACCTGCATCGCGAGGGCTGGAACGATCTCATCTCGTCGTTCCGGGTTGGCGGCGGCCAGGGCCATCAGCACGGTCACGGGAACGGCTACGGCAAGGGCAATGGCAACGGCGGCCACAGCGCCGATGCCGATGCCGACGTCATCGTCCGGCGCGCGTACCAGGATGTGCTCAACCGCGAGCCCGACAACGTGGGGATGCGCACCTACCGCAGCCACGTCATCGACGACGGATGGAGCGAAGCGCAGGTGCGGGAAGGGCTGCGGAAGAGCCCCGAGTACCGCGAGGCGAACACGATGACCTACCCCAGGGCGCAGGAGATCGTGCGCCAGGCGTATCTCAGCGTGTTACGCCGCGAGCCTGATTCGGGCGCGAACGGCTACGTCGAGAACGTGATGCGCAAGCACTGGACCCAGCGCGACGTGGAGCAGGAGCTGCGGAAGAGCCCGGAGTACCGCAACCGGCACTGACGCGCCGCAGTGGCGCGTCTCGGCGTGAAACGGTCACCCTTGTGTCCGGAATGGACCTCGCGTCGACCGACGACCGCACTGTTGCGGAATTTGGTCGGGGCGACTGGATTCGTGCCGAGTCGCGGCGAAAGCCGCGCGACGCCTGAAGACGTCGCGCCGACCGACGACCGAAAATTTTGAGGAAGTTGGTCGGGGCGACTGGATTCGAACCAGCGACCCCCTGCGCCCAAGGCAGGTGCGCTACCAGGCTGCGCTACGCCCCGACCGGAAGACAACTATTCTCGCACAGTTCGCCTAACTGACTGATTCAGCGCGGCTTCTCGCATAACAAATCCTGGACGCCCGTCACTTCTTCAACCGAAACGTCACCTCGAGAGTCGCAATCATCGGCACGGGCTTTCCGTCCTTCATCGCCGGCTTGAATCGCCACTGCTGGTACGGCCTCGATGGCCTGCTGGTCGAGCGCGGGAATGGAATGGATTACCCGGACGTCCGCCAGCACCCCATCGGTCGTGACGGTTCCCACGAGGATAACCGCGCCTTGGATTCCTGCGTGCAGGGCGTCGGCCGGATAGTCGGGGCGTACGTTTCTCGTCAGCGTCGCGCTCGTGAGGCTCGGGTCACACACCGGAACGGCAGCCAGATTGGCCCACTCAGGCGAAGCTTCGGCCTCCTGCGGGAACATTGACTCCGGTCCGCTAACGGCGAATCGAGGGCTCTCGAATGGCTTTCCCTTTTGGATGAGATGCCCTTCTACACACGCCATCCGGAACGCAAGGCCATTGCCCGCTTCACGGAGCGCTTCAAGATTAGCCTTGTCCACCGGCTCGATCCGCACAGCGATTGCGGGCTCGACAGACAAGAACATCGCGAACGTCGACGTCTTCTCGCACGACGCGATGACGTGACCGCAGATGCGCTGCACGGCGGCCTGGTCTTTGGGGTCGGATTGCGCTGCCAAGGCGTTGGTTACGGACGCCAGCATCAGGCCACCAGCGAGAACCACGCCCACGCGGCTTCTGCGAGGAGAAAACGCGGAGATCGGCTGGGGGATCATCGGGTTGGATCGGGTTGGGATCGGGTTGATCGGGTCGGATCAGGTTCGATCGGGTTGAATGCGGCGCTACTTCACGACGTGGAAGTAGCCCCTCCACGCGATTTCGGTTCCGACTATTACGTCGGCACGATACACGCCTTCCACGGTGGGGACCGAAAAACTCCACGAGGACATCGCGAGCGCGCCTGACCGAAGGTTGATCTTGAGCGGCTTGGTCTCGCCGAGCGACAGGCCGGAAATGTCGTAGACGTGGACGACTGCCAGGCCCTTCAATGTCTCGCTCGGATTCCAGTTGACGAACACGGTGATGTTGCTGTCGCGCGCGGAGAATTCCGCTTTCTGGTCCACGGGCTGCGTGGCCGGCCCGTTGCGCTGGATGCCAGTCGCGAAACCTCCGCTCATCACATCCCGTGCCAGCGTGACAGGAGCGGTGAACAACCCGCGCGTGGCCAAATCGGCCAGCAGCACCGGCGCGGTGCCTGCTGGTGGGCTCAAGGCCGCCAGCGGGACGATCAATGTCGGCTGCGGGGCGCCCAGATCGGCAATCCGATAAGCGGTGACGCCTGTGCCAGGGTACAGGCCCGCCGAAATGACGCCAATCAGACGCCCGAATTCATCCAGCACCGGCGCACCAGGACTCGCCCTGCCGTTGTAGAGCGACACGCTCAGGCGCGTGCCCACGTCGGGATACTCGTTGACGCCGACGATGTCGCCGGTGGTGACGGCGAAGGCACCGTCAGCCGCTGAGCCGACTGTCACGCAGGCAGATCCGACACCGGTTGACGCAGGTGCGTGCTCCGGCGCAGACGCCGCGCCGAGGCCGCTCCTGCGGAGCATCACCCAGTCGAGACGGCGGTCCCAGGCAAGCACGTCCCCGATCTCCACGACGGGTGCCGTGCCCACCCGAACTCGCACACTTGCCGCGCCGTTGATGACCGAAAAGGCCGTGACGAGGGTGTCGCCGTCGATGATCGTCGCGGGACCCTTGCGCAGTGACTTGCCGGTCGAGTCCAGGCCCTCGACAGTGGCTGTCGCGGCGAGCGCGTGCGCAAACATCTCCTGGCGCGTCAGCGGAACGAGCGCCCGGCTTGCCGCTGTTCCCGGGGCCGCGGCGGGTCCTGCACCATGCACGATGGCAAAGGGAAAACTTCCGGCGTCGACGCCGTCAACCTGCGCCTCGAATGTCCACGCGCCGTCCGGCACGTCGGCATTCAATGGCAGCGACCAGTAGCCGCCGAACTCGCGATCCTGCGCGACGTAGTCAAAGCCGGAGGTGGAGCTCGTCCCGCCCGGACCCTTCCAGGTGCCGGTCATATGGTGCTTCCCAGCTGCGCCCAGCCACTGGAAGCTGACGATGACCTTCTGGTCCTCCGGCACGTGGAACGTCGTCTTTGGGTCCAGGATGACGTCACCGCCCGCCACGTGCCTCGCCCTGGGTCCCGGCAGTGACTGACAGGACGCGCATGGGAGCCGCGCCCACGCCACCTGCGGCTGGCGCTTGCTGCTGAAAAGGCGCTGCGAAGGAGCACAGCGTGGCTGCGAGCAGAAGAATCATGAAGGGCGCACAAGTCGCGCCGCGCGGGATTACGCGGGGGCTCGGCATCTTTGGCAGGGAAGAGGGATGGTGTCAAGGGACTCTCGAGCGGGTTTGATCAGGTTTGATCAGGTTGGATCGGGTTGAATCAGGTTGAATCAGGTTGGGACGCCCACACCCGCGGCGGTGGCAGCGATGGCCTCCGCACGCCGCGTGATCTCGCGGAGGAGGCCGGTGGGCGGGCTCTCGTAGCCGACGAAGTAGAGCCCGGGACACACTCCGCCGCCTCGCCAGTCCTTCGGCGAGCCGTCGTCTCGAAGCACGCCGGGGATGTCAATCAGGCCGGCCAGGCCCGGACGGTAGCCGGTGGCCATGATGACCGAATCAAAGCGCGCCTCCGTGCCGTCGGCGAACACGGCGCCGTCCTTCGTCAGGCGCGCGACGCCAGGCTTGACGGCGATCTGTCCGCGCTTGATTGCGTCGATTGTCCCGACGTCGATGATCGGAATCCGACCGCGCAAGAGGATGGACGACACGGCGCCCATCGTCGGTCTCGGAAATCCATAACGGGTCAAATCGCCGAAGGCGAGACGTGACAGCCACGAGCCGATCCGATCGGCGACGGCGAATCGGCAGCCAGCGCGTGCGGATCCCGGTGACCTGTGCCGGGATGCCGAGAAAGTCGCGGCGAATGACATTCACCGGTGAGCGCACCGAGAGCGTCGGTGTCGCGCCGTGCTCGGCGAGGTCAAGCGCGATCTCGGCGCCGGTGTTGCCGGCGCCGACCACCAGCACACGCTGTCCGGCGTAGGGCGCGCCATCCACGAACTGACCGGCATGGGCAACTGCGCCGCTGAAGAGCGATTGGTCGGGCAACTGGTCGCTATTGGGCACGCGATTGAGGCCGGTCGCGACGACGACTAGCGGCGTGGTGTACGTGCCGCCGCTGCTTTCGACGACGAAGCCGCGCTCTGCCCTGGTGATGCGCCTGACAGTCTCGCCGGTGCGTGGCGTGATCCCGAAGTGCGCCGCGTAGGCCTCCAGATACGCGATGACATCGTCGCGTGACGGATAGCGGGGCGCTGTCGCGGGAAACGGCAGGCCGGGCAGCGCTGAGTGTTCCTTGACGGTGTGGAGATGCAGACGGCGATAGTGATGCCGCCACGAGTGGCCCAGGCTCGGCCCCGACTCGAGGACGATCGGATCGATCCCGCGTTGCTTCAGGCAGGCGGCGGTGGCTAAGCCCGCGGGGCCGGCGCCGACGACGACGGCGGGACACGACGTCATGAATACAGGCTAGCGGATGTCGGGTTGGATCAGGTTGGATCAGGTTGGATCGGGTTGGTCGGGTTGAGTCAGCGCGGTTGGGATGCGCCGCGGCGGGAGGCTTTCGCGATCAGAACGGCCACGGCGCCGAGCACGAGGCCTGGGACGCCGTGGAGGATAGCGACGGCCAGCCAGCGGGCGACGCGAAAGAGTGGCAGCACAGCGGGCGCGGCGAGGGCGGCGACAAGAAGGGCGACGAGAGGCGCGATGAGGCCCAGCGCGCCGCTGATGAGAGCCGCGCGCCCGGCTGTCAGCCGACGCCATCTCGCACTGGCCGCCGTCGGAATCAGGTAGCCGATCGCGCCGAGGGACGCTGAGACTGCCAGCAAGTAGAGCACCAGCAGGAAGTCGTCGAAGGCGTTGGCGCGTTGGCCGCTTCCGGAGAAGAGCGCTGCGAGAGACAAGGCGAGCGCCGGGCTCGAGGCGGCGACGGCAAACGACAGCGCTCCCACCACAGTGGACTTCATCGCCGCGGCAAGATCAGGGCGTGCTTACCCGTCTGCGCCCACGCTACGGCGCGCACCGGGCACGCCATCACTTGCCGCCGAGCTTCCGCAATTCCTCCGACCAGTTCAGCATGACATCGACGCGAGTCGGGCGCGACTCCGGTTCGGTGCGGATCAATAGAAACCGTCCGTCCGGCGCGACGTCGAACTCGTGCAGGAACCCGGGGTCGTATCCCGACAGATCGAACAGCCGGCTCCGCTCGCCCAGCACCAGCGCATCTCGCATCTGGACCTTGACGCTCATCAGGTCGTCGCCGGCACGATAGAACAACTCCTGTCCATCCCGCGACCATACCGGCCCGGTGCCGCCGTCGAACGAGACGGTGACACGGGCGCCTTTGCCGGACGCTGGGATCGCGTACACCTCGTAGCGGCCCGATTCGTCGGACGCGTAGGCGACGTATCGTCCGTCAGGCGACACGCGAGCCGAGGTCTCGTTGAAGCGGGTCACGACCAGCGGGAGCGCCTTGCCATCCGGAGCAAGGGTCCACAGATCGGATCCGGTCGCAGGCTGGCGATCCAGGAAGATGATGGTGCCATCCGGCGCGACATCTTCGACGTGCTGCGCGAACGGCCGCTTCAGCAGCGGCTGCAGGTCACCGCCGCTCGCGCTGACGGTGTAGAGGTCCCAGTCGCCGTCGCGATTGGAGCTGACGGCGAGCCGCTCGTCGCCCGGCATCCAGGCGCCGTGCCAGCTCACGGTGTCGGAGATCAGCCTGGTCCGCGCGCCGGTGACGAAGTCCACCACCCACTGCGTCCGCATGCCGCCGTACACCGCGCGGCGACCATCGTGCGACAGCGTCGCCTGCAGGATGCCTTCCGGATCGCCGGGCACCTGGCTGGCACGTCCCTGGCGATCGATCCAGACCAGGTGGCGGTCCAGGGCGTTCCCCGGGACGTAGACCGCGGTGCCGTTGTCCGACACATTCAGCCACGCGCGCTCGGTGCTGGGTCCCCAATAGACCTTCTCGAGCACGGCAGTCTCTGGACTGACTTGCGCGGCCGCCGGCAGGCCCCATCGCGCGGCCAGGACCCCGCTGACCAGGTCGCTGGTCAGCAGGTAGCCACCGGCCGCATAGATTCCTGAACCTGTCGCCGTCGCGTGCGTCGGCGTCGTCACGGGCCGCCACGTGCCGGTCCTGGCCGAGAAGAGCGCGGTGTAGAAGGTCTGGCCCCAGAACGTGAACAGCATGTCGTCGGTGCCGGGCAGACGCTGCGGAAACACGTGCGCGTATCCCGCGGCGGCGCCGTCCGGCTTCGTCAGCTGCTCAGGAGTGCCGCCTTCCGCCGGGATGCGCCAGAGCCCCGAGCCCAGGCCGCTCGTGTAGACGATCCGGCCCTGCCAGTCCCACGTGCCGCCCCAGGGCGTCGGCGACGAGGCGAGGTCGAGGGCGCCGCCTCCGGCCACCGACGCGCGGCGCAGCTTGCCGCCGGCAAAGAACGCGATCGACTTGCCGTCGGGAGAGAAGAAGGGATACTGCGCGCCGTTGCTCCCAGCGACCACGTGGGCGGTGAAGTCGTCGAGTGCGCGCAGATACAACTGCGCGCTCCCGGTCGTTCGCCCAGCGGCATACGCGACCAGGTGACCGTCGGTCGAGATCGCCGGCACTGTCGTGACCTGGTCGCCGGGCGCCAGCGCCACCGACAGCTTCAATGGTGCGGCAGAAGGCGCGGGCCGTCCGAACCACACCGCGGCGGCGCCCAGCGCGGAGCCGAGCGCCAGTGCCGCGATCGCGATTGCCATCCAGGTGCGACCTATCGGCGACGCGACTGCGGGCACCGCAGTCGAGAGGGGCGTGACCGGATCCCCGCGGCCGGCGAGCGCGTCGTCGATCAAGAGCCTGGCGTCGCCAGCGTCGCGCAGGCGCTGCTTCGGATCTTTCACGAGACAGCGCGAGATCAGCCTGCGGATCCCAGGCGGCGTGTCGGCAGGCAACACCGCAAGGTCGGGCTCGCGCGAGAAGATCATGCCGAGGGTCTCGGCGACCGACTCTCCGTCGAACATCCGCGTACCCGTCAGCATCTCGTGAAAGACGACGCCGAAGGCCCAGATGTCCACGCGCTTGTCGATGCCCTTGCCGCGTGCCTGCTCGGGCGCCATGTAGGCGGCCGTGCCCAGGATCACGCCCATCTCCGTCATCGCCGGCGACGCCATCGTCGGGCTGTTGGCGATGGTGCCGGAGATCTGTCCCGACGTGTCGGAGACCAGTGCCTTGGCGAGTCCGAAGTCGAGCAGCTTCACGGTGCCGTCGGGCCGGATCTTGACGTTGGCGGGCTTCAGATCGCGATGGATGAAGCCCTGCTCGTGGGCAGCCTCGAGCGCCTCCGAAATCTGTCGAGCGATCGGCAGGGCTTCAGACATCGGCATCGGCCCGCGCGCGATCAGCACTGACAGATCGTCGCCGTCGACCAGCTCCATCACCAGCGCGCTGACGCCGCCGAACTCCTCGAGGCCATGAATGTGGGCGATGTTGGGATGATTCAGCGCGGCGAGCGTCTGCGCCTCGCGGGTGAACCGCGCCAGGCGCTCCGGGTCGTTGGCGAATGCCGCAGGCAGGACCTTGATCGCGACCTGACGATTCAGCCTGGTATCGCGCGCGCGATAGACTTCGCCCATGCCGCCGGCGCCCAGTGGCGAGACGATTTCGTACGCACCGAGACGAGTGCCTGCGGGAACGCTCACTGCGTGACAGGCCGCATGGCTGGGGACAATCGACCGTCGCGAATCACTGCGCGGATTCTATCTCAGCCGTCGCGCCAACCCGATCCAACCCGATCAACCGATCGAACCTGATCGAACCCGTGCCCATCCCGTCGCGCTATCCTAAAGGACTGCGATGGCTGCCCGCGGTGTTCTTCTCGTCAACCTCGGATCCCCCGACTCTCCGTCCGAACCGGACGTGCGCCGGTATCTGCGCGAGTTCCTGATGGACGGTCGCGTGCTGGACGCGCCATGGCCGATCCGCTACTGCGTGGTCCACTTCACCATCCTGCCCTCGCGTCCCCGGGAATCTGCGCACGCCTACTCGACGATCTGGACGGCCGAGGGATCGCCGCTCGTCGTTACCAGCCGGCACGTGAAGGAGCAGCTCCAGCAGCGGCTGACAGTCCCCGTCGAACTGGCGATGCGCTACCAGAATCCGTCGATCGAGGCCGGCGTGAAGTCGCTGGTAGCGCAAGGTGTCACCGAGCTGTTCCTGATCCCGTTGTTCCCGCACTATGCGATGTCGAGCTACGAGACTGCCGTGGTGCGGGTGAAGGAAGTCGCGCAACGTGTGGCGCCCGGCATGTCAGTCGAGGTGATGCCTCCGTACTACGATCACCCGGACTACATCAGCGCGCTTGTCGCGGCGGCAGGCGAGGCCCTCGAGACGCCGCACGATCACGTCCTGTTCAGTTTTCACGGCCTGCCAGAGCGTCACATGCGGAAGGCCGATCCGACGGGACAGCACTGCCTGCAGACGCCCGACTGCTGCGAGACGCCGAGCGTGGCGCACAAGACCTGCTATCGCGCGCAGTGCTTCAAGACCGTGCGCGACTTCGTGGCGCGGGCGGGGATTCCGGCCGGCAAGTACTCGGTCTCGTTTCAGTCCCGCCTCGGCAAAGAGCCGTGGATGCAGCCCTACACCGACGAGATGCTGGTCCGTCTCGCCCAGTCAGGAATCAAGCGGCTCGTCGTGCTCTGTCCCGCCTTCGTCGCCGACTGTCTGGAGACGATCGAAGAGATCGGTATGCGTGGGAAGGAGTCGTTCCTGAACGCCGGCGGCACGACGCTGACCCTGGCGCCCTGCCTGAACGAGCACCCGCTCTGGCTCGACGCCCTCGAGCGAATGGTGACCAGCCGGTGGAGCGACGTGGCGCGCTCCTCGACCCGCAGCGCTATCACTGCCTGATTGCTGGCACAAACCAGATCGTCACCGAATCTCCTTGCGTTCCCATGCCACGGGCCGCAGACTGGCGAGTCCAAGCTCGACAGTTTCGCCAAGGAGAGGGTACACAACGTGAATCTTAAACGTCTGCTGGGTATGGCGGTTGTTTTCGGTATCGCCTGCACGAGCGTGCTGGCGCAAACGCCGGATCCGTTGGTCGGCACGTGGAAGCTGAACCCGGCGAAATCGAAGGGCACCTACAAGAGCGGCATGAGCGTGTTCGAGGCCGCTGGCGACGGTGTCAAGGCGACGGTGGATCTCGTTGGCGCCGACGGCACCGCGTACCACTGGTCGGTCACGGCGAAGTACGACGGCAAGGACAACCCGATTACCGGCAACAACCTGTACGGCGACACCATAGCGCTCACGCGCGTCAATCCGAACACGGTGACTATGGCGATCAAGCAGGGCGGCAAGCCGACGGTGAGCCAGACCATCGTCATCGCGCCCGACGGCAAGACGCGCACGACGACGGCCAAGGGCGTCGACCCGAAAGGGAAGCCGGTGGACGGGATGTCGTTCTACGAACGGCAGTAGCCATCGCTCGCCAGAACGCTGCACTTCCGAAGGCGCTGCCGTTCGAACGCAGCGCCTTCGCTTCTATAGGCCCGGCCCTCGGCTTCCTCGCCTCTAGGCCTCCTCGGCCCCCTGGCCCCTATTCCCCCAGTCGCTGCGCGCGAATGACAGTCCCGGCGCCAGTGCCGCTGACCCACGCGACGATCGGGGCATCGTGCGCTGCCGCCACAACGGGATAGCTGGCCGCTGACGCATCGCCGACAGGCTGCCGCACGAACCGCATGACGCCCGTGCTATCCGCGACGCCGCGCGCCAGGGCGATGCGCTTGCCGTTGTCCGCTTGCTCGTCCCAGACCGCAATCACTTCGCCAGTCGATCCGCCGCTCACGCCGGTAGGGCCAATCTTCAGATTGGCCGTGACAATCGCGATCTGCGGATGACGCGGGAACCCCTCGGTCGGCACCAACTGCCGCGGCGTGAAGCGCCGGCCGTCGGCAGACGTGGCGTAGAAGAGCGCGGGCACAGGATCATCGCCGGCCGTCTTTCCAGGTACCAGCGTCGGCCACACGACATGGACGCGGCCGCCGCCGTCCACTGCCAGCGACGGTCCGTTCTCGGGGCAGCCGTCGAGCACCCAGTTGTCATCGCTGACGCGTACCGGCTCACCGAACGTCCGGCCGCCATCCGCTGACATGGCGAACGCGATGTCGCGCACGTTGCCAGGATAGACATGCCGCCAGGCGGCGTAGACCGCGCCGTCGGGCCCGGTCGCGACAGACGTCTTGCAGCAGTAGCAGACGCCGCCCGTGACCGGCCGCCCGCCGGCCGCATCGTCCAGCCACCCGAAGAACAGCTTCGACAACTGCGCACGAGCGGCGCCGTCGGCGCGCTGTTCGCTGGACGCGGCGTGCTGATGCCCGGCGTGGTTCATGTCGTGGCCGCCGGACAGCGCCGACCGTTTCGCGATGATCCAGCCAGATCGCCGCGACGCGACCGTCGCGATCTACCGCGATCGACTCCCATCCGCGGTTGCCGGCAGCGTCACTCCCGGGCAGAGACGCCGCTGCGGAGAACGTCTTCCCGCCGTCGTCCGATCGTGACGACAACAGGCGCGTGCCCTGCGCCCCTTTCGCGGTCCAGACGACGACGATGGATGGAGGGGCGCCGGAACGCGGCACGAGGGCAATCCGCGGCGGCTGCTCGCCAGCCAGCTTCGCCTCGCCCGGCACCGCGTTGACACGGAGTGCCGGCCCGAACGTGCGCCCGCCGTCCGTGCTCAACGACATGTAGACGTCAGTCACGCCGTCGGCGTTGCTGGCGCCCCACGCGAGCGCGGCGAACGACCCGCTCGCGGCGATCGACGCGTTGGCGTTGGCGCGCTGCGGCACTGCCAGCTCCGACACTGCCGGAGCCGTCCCGGCCGCGCCCGTTGTTAGTACCGCGCCGAGCAATACCGCGGCGCCCGCTCTCATGAAGCCCACCACACTCTCCCTGGTCTCAGAACGTCAGCCGGACGCCGAGTTGAACTGTCCGCGGATCGCCGACAGCGGTGATCTGGTTGAACGTGGACGACGGGTTGGCGGGATACGCGCCCGCGCCGAAGTTCGCGTTCCGCGTGAGGTTGTTCACGCGATCCGTCAGGTTGAACGCTTCGACCAGGCCCTCCAGGCGCGTGTTGCCGCCCAGCCGGAAGCTTCGGCTCAGGCGCACGTTGAGCGTGAAGAAGTCGCTGCCGACGCCGGCGTTGCGGTCGATGAACGTCGCCGTCCGCACGTCGAAGTTCGCCGTCGACACCCCGCCGTCGGCGAACGGCCGGCCGTTGGTGCCCTGCAGGCTGGTCACGCCCGACGTGATGTTGAACGGCAGCGCCGAGTAATACTGCAGCATCGCGCTCAGCTCGAACCCGTTGCGCAGGTGCTCCCACGCTGTCGTCGCCGGCGCCCTCGGCGTGTTCACAGTGCCGTTGATCACCAGGCGATGCCGCTGGTCGTCGTCCGAGCGGCCCCAGTCGCGCATGACGTTGGTCGGGTCGATCGGCGAGCTGAAGAAGAACTCGCCGACGTCGTTCATCGACTTCGACAGCGTGTAGGTCACGCGCAGGCTCGACCACGGCGACGGCCGCTGGACGAACGAGACGTGCAGCCCGTGATAGTTCGACTCGCCGGCCGACGAGTACTGGCTGTTGTTCCGGTACGCGGAGTTCGGGCGGCAGCCGTTGTTCGTGCCCGCGGCCACGCAGGCCGGCACGTTCTGGTTGATGGACATCAGGAGCCCGTCGCCGCTGATGTACTGGTAGCCGACGCTCACCGTCCGGCCGGACCCCAGCGACTGCTCGACTTCAATGCTCGCCTGCGTCGAATGCGCGTTCTGCAGGTCCGTGTTCATCGTCGCGAAGTCCACCAGCGTCGTCGTCAGGAGCCGCGCCGGCAGGATGTTCGGGAACACCGGGGCGCCGGCCTGCGCCGGGATGATGCCGGACACGCCGGGCTGCTGCAGGTTGCTCACGTCGGTCGTGTTTCCTGCAGACAGGATGGCGTTGGCCACCGCTCGCAGTGGCACGCGATCGAAGAACAGCCCCGCACTGCCGCGGACGATGGTGTTGCCCGATGCTGATGGCGTCCAGGCAAAGCCGGCGCGCGGTGACAGGTTGGTCTTGTCGGCGTTCACTGTCTCGAGGAACTGCAGGTCGTAGCGCAGGCCCAGATTCAGCGTCAGGCGCGGGTTGGCCTTCCACTCGTCCTGCACATACATACCGAGATTAGGGTTGGTCTGCGACACCACGGGATCGCCGAACGTCTGCGCGAATCCACTGTAGTTGCCGGCGATAAACGCTGGCATCGACGCGAACGTGTACGCGCCGCGCGAGGACCGCGGGTAGGTGATCGTGTCGGCGTTGAACACGAAGTCGAGGCCGCCGCGCAACGCGTGGGCGCCGCGCTGATGCGAGACGTTGTCGACGACCTGGAACATCTTGTTCACGCGTCCCGTCGGGCTGCCGGACAGCGTGCCGAACGACGCCACGCCGGCGATGCTGACGGCGGGCCCGACCGGATCTGTCGGCAATGCCGTGAGGTCGCTGTAGGTGAACTGCGCGCGCGTCTCGTTCACAGTCCGCGACGAGAGCGTCCACGTGTTCGCGAATGACACGGCCTGATCGATGTTGTCGAGCCCCGCCGACGCCGACGGCGCGTTCAGCGCGCCCGCGCCGCGGGAATTGTCCGACGTGACGTCGTAGAGGCTGTAGCGGACCGAGAGCTGATCGGATCCGCTGATCTGGTGGTCGACCTTCCCGAGAAAGTTGGCGCTGTGCATCGGGTTGGGATACTGGCCGGTCGTGACCGGCGCCCCCGGATAGCCGACGGCGGCGAGCTTCGCGTTGATGGCCACGACGTTCTGCGGAAGTATCGTCACGAGGCCGGTCTGATCGAGCAGCCGCTGCTCGAAATTCGCGAAGTAGAACGTGCGGTTGTGAGCGACAGGCCCGCCGAGACTGCCACCGTACTGTTCCTGACTCATCGGCAGCGTCGTCCCCGACAGCGCATTGGCCGCGTTGAGGGTGTCGTCGCGGAAGAAGCCGTACGCGGTGCCGTGCATGGAGTTGGTGCCGCTCCTGGTGACGACGTTGACGTAGCCGCCCATCGCGCGTCCGAGCTCGGCCTGCCCGCCGGAAGTCACGACCTGGAACTGTTCCACCGCGTCCACGCCGTACGGGATGCCGCTCAGGCCGGCCGCGTCGTCGTTGGACGACAGGCCGTCGACGATGAAGTTGTTCGACAGGTTGCGCTGGCTCGACACCGATATGCCCTGGCCTGGCACCGCGGACGTCTCTGCAAAGAGCTGCGTGCTGTTGGTGTTGGTCGGCGACACGCCGGGAATCAGCAGCGCCAGGTCGAGGAAGTTGCGGCCGTTCATGGGAAGGCTTTGCAACTCGGCTCGCTGCACCGTGCCGGCAATCTGGCTGCGGGCGGCCTCGAGCACCGTCGCTTCGCCAACGACATCGACGGTGGCACCCACGCCTGCGACAGCGAGCGCGACCGGCACGTCGAATGCCGCGCCGACTGTCAGCGTCAGTGTCCGCACGCTGTCGGCAAAGCCCGGCGTGCTCACCTTCAGCTCGTAGGGTCCGATCTTCAGGTACGGAAAGCGGAATCGGCCCTCAGAGTCGGCGACTGTCTGAGCCGTGACGTTGGTCTCCGTCTGCCGTGCGCTGACTCTTGCTCCAGGGACGACGCCGCCCTGGGGATCGACGACACGCCCGCTGACGCTGGCGTAGTTGATGGTTTCCTGCGCGCTGGCGACGCGCGCCGGCGCCGCGGCCCAACAGGCCGCGAGGATCACGATCGCGAAAACTGACAGTCTCACTGGTTGATCTCCCCCGAAGCTCGCGAAACGGGACAACACCGAGGGCTGACGTCAGACGACGGAGCACCGGTCGATGGAGCCGAGGCCTGAGCCGAAGCTCACGCCGTGTTGTCGCTGCGGAACGCTACGCGCGCGGGGGCGGGGAGTCGGGAACGAAGGACCTGTCGAGTGGAGCAGGGGCGAAGGCCGCCAGGTCCGCGGTGATCATCGCGGGCGAGATGGCCGCTGTCGCAGGCGTGAGCACACCGGCCGGGCCGATGAGTGACGCCACGATGACAGTCGCGGGGTCGGACGTGCTGCGGCACGCGCAGGCATCCGAGTCTTTCGAGGTGGCCGTCCTGGATGCGGCGTGATGCATCGGACAGATCTGTCCGTCAGTGTGGGTGCAGGTGCATTCCACTCCGACGGCTGCCGGGGCGCTCGGGCAAAGCGCGGTTGGGGTCACGGCAAGCAGACAGAGCTGGACCGCGAGCCACACGCTGGCCACGAGGCCGAGTCGGTGCCGGATCCAGAGCATCCATTGAAGGTACCACAACTGGGTCCCGCCGCCGGCCAATCTGACCAGCCTCCGCCAAGGCTTGGGCGGTCCGCCGTAGCTTCAGCGAAGGCGGAAGATTGGCCCTACCGACCAAACCCTCGGCCCTCTTGGCTCCCCTCTGGCTCCCTCGGCCCCCTAGCCTCCTCGTAGCACCACATTCGGATCGAGCCGGGACGCCCGCCAGGCGGGGAGCCCGCACGCGACGGCGGCGACAAGCGCAATCGTCGCCGTGACGACGGCAAGGGTGATCGGATCTGTCGGCTCGACGCCGAACAGGAGCGAGGCGAGCAGCCGGGTCAACCCGAACGCGCCGGCAAGCCCCGCGGCAAGGCCAACCGACACGATGGCCAGCCCCTGTTTCGTCACCAGCGCGACGATGCTGCCGCGCGTCGCGCCGACGGCGACGCGGATGCCGATCTCGCGCCGCCGCTCGGCGACCATGAACGACAGCACGCCATACGTGCCGACGACGGCCAGCAGCAGGGCCAGTCCGGCGAAGACGCCGAGCAGCTGCGCCAGGAGCCGCGGCCGGCCGATCGACTCGGCGAACACAGCGTCCATCTCGCGCAGGCCGACGATCGGGACCGACGGATCGACGGCGCGGACCGCGCGGCTCAGCGTCGGCGCCAGCGCCGACGGCTCGAGGTTCGTCCGCAGGACGACATGCATCGTCGGTGGAGCGTTGGCCACCCAGCGCTGGGTGCCGTCGAGCGGCGGACCGGGCTGGTCCACGAACATGTACACCTCAGTCCCGGCCTCCCGAGCGACGCCGGCTTCCTTGACGTCCTTCGCGACGCCGATCACCGTGTGCCACGGGTTGTCGCTCGTGCCAATCGACGCGCCGAGATTCGGACGCAGGCGCTGCCCGATCGGATCGCGTCCTTTCCACAGACGCTTCGCCAGCGTCTCGTTGACGACGGCGACGCGTCCCTGCGAGACAGTGTCGATGGCTTCGAAGCCGCGGCCGGCGACGATGGGGATGCGCATCGTCTTGAAGTAGTCCGACATCACGAACTGGTAGTAGTCCACGACGGCGACGGGACTGCGGTCGGCGCCGCTGTAGTTCTCGACGACGGTGTTGTAACGCTGTGGCAGGCGATTGACCGGCAGATCGGAGACCGCGGTCGCGCTCTGGACGCCGGGGACCTGCCGCAGGTTGTCGAGCAGGCGCTGCATTGCCGCGGCGCGACTGCTGTCTTCGGTCCCGTTGCGCGACAACGTCATCGAAAACGTGACCATCCGCGATCGATCGAAGCCGGCATCGACGCCGGCCAGGTTGTAGACGGTGCGCACGAGCAACCCGGCGCCGATGACCAGCATCACCGCGAGTGCCACTTCCGCCGTCACGAGCGCTCGGCGGACACGATGGCGCCCTGCCGCGCCGCCGTCGCGATGGCCTTCCTTCAGTGCCTCGACGAGATCGACGAGCCGGTTCTGCACGGCAGGCGCGACGCCGAAGAGCACGCCAGCTGCAACCGACACCGCCAGCGCGAAGAGCAGCACTGGCAGGTCGATCGTCAACTCGCCGGTGCGCGGCAGGCTCGTCGGGTAGGCGGCTATCAACGCCCCGAGCCCGAGCTGCGCCACGCCGACACCGATGGCGCCGCCGGTGACTGCCAGCAGGACGCCTTCGGTGATCGTCTGCTGGATCAGCCGGCCGCGGCTCGCGCCGATCGCCGCGCGCACGGCAAACTCCCGGCGACGGGACTCGGCGCGCGCGAGCATGAGGCTGCCGAGATTCGCGCAGGCGATCAGCAGGACCAGTCCGGCCGCGCCCTGCAGCACCCAGATCACGCGGCGCGCGTCGCCGAGAATCGCGTCCTGCAGCGGCTGCAGCCGAAGCGTGTGATCCTGCGGGGTCGTAGGATGGGCTGTCGGCGTGTGGCCGGGGGCGTGCGTCACCGGGTCCACGAGGACGCCCCGGATGCCGGCGCGGTCGCCCCAGTTCTCGAGGAACGTGCCCAGTTCGGCCTCGGCCGCCTGCGGCGTGACGCCGGGCTTCAGCCGGCCGATCACCTGCAGGATGTGATTCTCCCGAAGACCGCGGATCACCGGGTGGATGCCGATCGGCAGCCAGATCTGCGTCCGGTTGTCCATGACGTCGAAGCCGGGCGGCATGATGCCGACGATGTCGTGCTGCCGGCCGTCGATCAGCACCGGCTGTCCGACGATGGGCTGCCCGCCGAAGGCCGACTGCCAGAGCTCGTGCGAGAGGATCGCGACCGGCGGGCCGCCGGTGCCTGGATTCGACGACATCGCGTCGGTCTCGCCCGGCGTGAAGAGTCGCCCCTGTTCGGGCTGGACGCCGAGCGTCCGGAGCAGATGGTCGTCCACCAGGGCAGAGCGCACGCGCACCGGGCGATCCCCGGCGGTGAGATTGACGGCCCCGGCCCAGCCGCCCGAACCGCCGCCGGCGACGCCTTCGCCAATCGAGAAGGCGCCGACGTCGGCAAACGATCGGTTCATCTCGCGGAACTCGAGATACTCGGGCGTCGAGAGCCGGAACCCCTGGAGCGGGTTGACCGGCGAATGCGCGGTGAGGCGCATCAACTGCGCGGGCGCCGGATACGCGAGCGGCCGCAGGATCACGGCGTTGAGGATCGAGAAGATCGCGGCGTTGGCGCCGATGCCGAGCGCCAGCGTCAGCAGCGCCACTGCGGTGAACACAGGGCTGCGCCGCAGCGTGCGGATTGCATAGCGGAGGTCGCGGCCGATCTCGTCCAGCCGGGCGCCGTGACGGCCCGATCGGACTCGTTCCTTCGCCTGCTCGACGCCGCCGAGATGCAGCACTGCCGCGCGGCGTGCGTCCTGCGACTGCGCGCCGTCTCGCACCCGGTCGGCCGCGGCCATGTCGACGAAGGACTCCAACTCGTCGTTGCAGGTCGCGCTCGGCCCGGTCCCGCGAGAACGTCCAGCGCACGACCGATGCGAGGCGATGGAGGAGGGTCATGCGCCCTCCAGCACGCTGGCGACTGCGAACGAGACCCGGCTCCAGCGCTGGCGATGCTGATCGAGCTGCTTCCGTCCCGCGGCAGTCAGCCGGTAGTACTTCGCGCGCCGATTGTTCTCGGTGGCCCGCCACTCGGCCTTCAGCTTGCCGTCCTGCTCGAGACGGTAGAGCGACGGGAAGAGCGAGCCGGGGTTGATCTGGAACTGATCGTGACTGAGCACCGCGAGCCGCTGCGAGATGCCGTAGCCGTGCAACGGATCGCGGGCGAGGATCGTCAGAATCATCAGGTCGAGCGTGCCCTGGGGGATGTCCAGCTTCTCCATCGCGCTCCTTTAGGAAAGCAATATGAAGAAGGATAGCACGTCGTCATTTAGGTAGTCTAGGTATCGGGTTGGATCGGGTTGGATCGGGTTGGATCGGGTTAGGGGGTCGCCTCGAGCAGGGCGAGTTGCTCGCGGATTTGCGCTGACTGCTCCCGCTCAGACTTCGTGCCTGCGGGCAATGCCCCGGCCTTTCCGTAGTAGGCGAGGAGGTTCGCGCGCAGGCCGGCCGGCACGCTGGCGAACTTCCGATCGGCGAGCTTGTCGAGCAGCTTCCCGTACGTCTCGTCGGCCAGCGAGTATTCGCCCATCGCTGTCGGCAGCCCGGTGTCGAAGTCCGCGTTCACGAGGTGCAGCCTGCCGCCTCGCAGCGCGTTGAGTGATTCGCGGAAGTGCGCCCGCGTCGTCGTGAAGCTGTCCAGGAACAGCCGTTCGGCCTCGGGCGTCGGCACCTCGAAACTGAGCACACGGAACGGACCGATCTTCGGAATCAGCTTGTAGATCCAGCCGAGGAAGCGCGCGAACCCGTGCGGCTTCTGATAGTCGGTGCCGTACTGCTCGTCGTACTGCTTGCCATTGAGCGCGAAAACGAACGTTTCCCTGCGGGCTGACGGGACGACTTTCTGGATCTCGTCCTGTTTCTTGTCCCACGCCACCTTCGTCATCTCCGGAATCGTCGTCCCGACGGCGTGCCGGTAGGTGCCGATGGCGAGGTCCTCGTTCAGGAAGACGTCCTTCATCTCGATGCCGTAGGTCTCGACGAACGCACGCTCGAGGAGCGGCTTGGCGACCTTGAAGCCGATGAAGTTGTGATACGCCTCCGGCGCGTACGCCGCCGCGGCGACCTGCACGACATCGAACGAGAACTCCACCATCAGGTGACTCTTGGGCGACTGGGCGTAGGTGACGCTGTTGCCGAACTTCTTCTTCAGCTTGGGGTACATCAGCGGCACGGCACGATTGATGGCCAGCGAATGGCCGTCGTTGTCGGCCGAATAGTGACCGAGCGCGCCAAGGGCAAAGGCGTACTCGTCGACATCCTGAGCGTCGGCGATCAACGCCGCGATGAAATCGCCGGTGCGGACGTAGTGCAGCAGGTTGCTGAAGAAGGCGCTGCCGAATGGGTAGTAGCCCAGATCCTGGATGACGCAGCCGCCGTAGGCGTAGGCGCGGGCCTCGAGCAGTTGCTCGTGGGTCGACCGCGGGAATCGCGCCCGCAGCATGGGCACGATGGTGCTGTCCCACAGCGCGTCGATGTTGGCCTCGTGTGCCAGCACGGAATAGGCGGCCGCCGGCTGCGGCACGCACAGCGCCACGACCAGCGCGACAGCGGCGGCCCTGAAGAGACCCCTCATTTCTTCTTCTGCTTCGTATTCATGTAGCGGTACGCACCGGTCACCAGGTCGCGCAGGGCGTCGGGCTGGATGCGAGTCAGGCGTGCCAGGACACACGGATAGCCGACGTAGTGCTCTTTCAAGTAATACGTGTCCGGATCCTCGTCGATGAGCGCGTCGCGGCCGTCGATGCTCATTCGCACGACCAGTGTGTCCGGCTCCGCAGACTTGTGCGATGCGATGCACACGAACATCTTGCCGCGCACCTTCAGCGCCGGCTGTCCCCAGGACGTCGTGACTTCGACGTCCGGCAAGGTCCGGCCAATGGCTTCGACGGCGGCGAAGGCGGAACGGCGTGGCACTCGACTCAGGTTACGCTGAAGCCACCTCGCGTTGGAAATGGCAGGGCGCCCGCCAGGGCCTGGGATGCGCATGACCTGTCCCCGTTGTGGAACTGACAAATTCGAAGTGATATGTGCGGGCTGCGGCCTGCTCACTCCGGCGGCCATCGTGGAGGTGACGCAGATGCTGGAGGAGATTCGCCTCGATGTCCGCCTGAGCGCCCTTCCAGCCTTGGCGGCGTTCCGCGAGGTGGCCAAAAGACGACGAGTTCTGAGGGCTTGGCACGTCGAATGGCTCCTGACCGGTCGCGTCCAACCGCGCTTTCCGGAGCCGGAACAGGCCGGGCCCTCGCCGGAAGACATCCTGGCGTTTCACTCGTCGGCGATCCGACTCGAGCTGAGTCAGCTGCGGTTCGTGGTGCCGGGCTGCCTCCTCCTGCTGCTCTCCCACGTCGTCGCCCCGGGATATTCGATCCCCCGACTCGTCCTCGATGGGCTCAGCGTTCTCTGGATCCTGTCAATCCTGCTGAAATGGATTCACCTGAGCAGGATCGATCCGTCCGACTACTGGCGCAAGGAGTGCGGGACTGAAGTGAGGCGCGTCGATCCCGAGTTGAGAGACGACAGATCGTCGCCCGCCGACGCCCATGCGGGCGGCAAATCGGTGACGCCGTTGGTCGAAGCGCGGAACGATTCGCCCGATCCGAGCGGCTCGGTGGAGGGAGCGCCGCGCGCCCAGCTGGCAGCCCATTGGTTCGCGCAGGGGATCGCGGCGCAGAGCGGTGGTCGCGATCGCGAGGCCGTAGACCTGCTGCGTCGCGCGGCGAACGCGGCTCCATTGGACTTGCGCTTGAAGGGAGGGCTCGCCATGGGTCTGGTCGTCGCGTCGTGCCGGATGTCAGACCCAGCGATGGGGGACGAGGGCTTCCGGTTGTTCGAGGAGGTCCTGGCGGTTCAGCGCGACCCGATCACGCTGTTCAACTACGCACAGGCGCTGCGCATGACACTGCGAAATGCTGAGGCGATCCTCGTGACAGAGGAACTGCGTCAGATAACCCCGGATGATCCGTACCTCCTGGAGATCATCAAGGAACTCCGGAAGCCACCAACCATTCACTGAAACCCGATCCAACCCGACCAACCTGATCGCCACCAGATCCGGCCCTCTCTGGCGCAAGGGGCACAAACCGTTATACCCTCCCGTCTCAACCCGAACATGAGCACCGTCAGCGGCGCGCAGGCCGCCTATATGGGAAATCCGCCTGGCGATGCCCACGCGGAGCGGGCGGCGGAGGATTTCTCGCTGGTGCTCGGCGGCCCGCTGTACCAACTCTGGCGGCGCGGCCATCTGGCTGGCGACGCGCTGGAGATGGTGCGTCGCCGCGTCGTCGTGCTGGTGGTGGTGACCTGGTTGCCGCTGCTCGTCCTCTCGCTGGTGGAAGGGCACGCCTGGACCGGCGTCGCCCTGCCGTTTTTGCGTGACGTCGAAGCGCACGCGCGATTCCTTCTGGCGCTGCCGCTTCTGGTCGCGGCGGAACTCGAGGTGCATCACCGCATGCGGCCTGTGGTCGGCCAGTTTCTCGAGCGCGGCCTGATCCCGGACGCGTGGCGGCCGCAATTCAATGTCGCGCTCGCGTCGGCGACCGGCCTTCGCAATTCGATCTGGGCGGAGATCTCGCTCATCGCCTTCGTCTACGTCGTGGGCGTGGGGTTTCTCTGGCGAACCCAGATCGCGCTCGACGTCGCCAGCTGGCACGGCGCCAGAATCGATGGCGTGTGGCGGGTGACTGGCGCAGGGTGGTGGCTCGGCTGCGTCAGCCTCCCGATATTCCAGTTCCTGCTCCTGCGCTGGTATTTCCGGTTGTTCGTCTGGGCGCGGTTCCTGTGGCAGGTCTCGCGTATCCCGCTGACGCTCGAGCCGGCGCATCCCGATCGGTCGGGCGGTCTCGGCTTTCTCTCATCGGTGGCCTACGCGTTCGCCCCCGTCCTGCTTGCGCAAGGCGTTCTGATGTCCGGAACGTTTGCCAATCGCATTTTCTACGCCGGCGCGCAGTTGCCGCAGTTCAAGGTCGACATGGTCGGCCTGGTCGCGATCATGCTGTCGGCAGTGCTCGGGCCGCTGCTTCTCTTCGGCCGGCAACTCGAAGCGGCCAAGCGCGTCGGGCTGCGCGAGCACGGTGTCCTCGCGCAACGCTACGTCCGCGAGTATCGGAAGAAGTGGCTGGAGACCGGCGCGACCCCGGACGAGCCGCTCGTCGGCAGCGCCGACATCCAATCGCTGGCCGACCTGGGAAACAGCTTCGACATCGTGAGGGAGATGCGGTTCGCGCCGTTCAACCTGCGGACAGTCGTGCAGCTGTCCGTGACCACGCTGCTGCCGGTGCTGCCGCTGATGCTGACGATGATCTCGCTCGAGGAGCTGCTCGGCCGCCTGCTCAAGATGGTGTTTTGACCGACGTCGTCCTCGTCTGCATGCCGTTCGGGCCGGCCTTCGCGCCGTCCCTGGGCCTGAGCCTCCTGCGCAGCGAGCTCTCCCGACACGACATCACCTCGGACGTCTTCTACCCGTCGATCCGCTTCGCCGAGGTCATCGGCCAGCATTTTTACGACGGCATCGCCATCGAAGGACGCCCCGCGCACATCGAGATGGCGGGAGAGTGGATGTTCTCGGCGGCGCTGTTCGATCGCCCGCTCGAAGACGACGAGCCGTATGCACGGGAGGTGCTGGCCGGACACGCGAACTGGGTGCACCCGTTTGTCGCCAGGCCCGTGTCCGCGTCGCTCATCCGGCGGATCTCCGACGCCCGCCGCCACGTTCCAACGTTCCTCGACTGGTGCGTAGACCAGATCCTGGCCCGTCGGCCACGCGTCGTCGGCTTCACGAGCGTCTTCCAGCAGCACGTCTCGTCGCTCGCGGCGGCGCGTCTCCTCAAACAGGCCGATCCGAACATCGTCATCGTCTTCGGCGGCGCGAATTGCGAAGGCGTCATGGGCGCCGAGACCGTCCGCCAGTTCGCGTTCGTCGATGCGGCGGTGTCGGGAGAAGGCGAGGTCGTCCTGCCGATGCTGGTCAGGCGCGTGCTCGACGGCGAAACGCTCGACGGGCTCGAGGGCGTCAGGACGCAGGCGACGACGGCCGCGGGAGCCACGGCCGACAGCGCCCTCCTGAACGCGCCGTCTGTCCGAAGCCTGGACGACCTGCCGCGTCCCGACTTCACAGATTACATGCGGCAGTTCCGTGCGAGCCGCTTCGACAGCGACTGGATGCCGACGCTGCATTTCGAGACGTCGCGCGGCTGCTGGTGGGGCGAGCGGCAGCACTGCACCTTCTGCGGCCTCAATGGCTCGACGATGACCTACCGGAGCAAGTCGGCGGCCCGCGCGGTGGACGAACTGGCGGAGATGGTCGCCGCCTATCCGGGATGTGACGTGCAGGTCTCGGACAACATCCTCGATCTCGGGTATTTCAAGGAGATGCTGCCCGAGCTCGCGAAGCGGGCGCTCGGCGTCAGGCTGTTCTACGAGACGAAGTCCAATCTGAAGCGCGATCAGATCCGCGTGCTGAAGGAGGCCGGAGTCCTCGAGATTCAGCCGGGCATCGAGAGCCTGAGCGACGACGTGCTGAAGCGGATGAAGAAGGGCGTCACGGCCCTGCACAACATCCAGGTGCTGAAGTGGTGCAAGGAACTGGGCGTGACGCCGCTGTGGAATTTCCTGTGGGGCTTTCCCGGAGAATCGCCCGACGACTACGCCCGCATGACGGAGCTGGTCCCGCTGCTGACGCACCTGCCGGCACCCGGCAGCACCGCCGGCCTCCGGCTCGATCGCTTCAGCCCGAATTTCGTGCGCGCGGCGGAGATGGGATTCGCCGACGTCCGCCCGCTGCCGTCGTACCGTCACATCTACGGGTTCCCGGACGATGTCCTGGCGAACCTGGCGTGGGCCTTCACCTATCGCCTGGCCGATGGCCGGGACGTCGCTTCCTACGTCCGGCCGCTTCTTGCGGCGCTGCGACGCTGGCAGCGCGCGGACGCCGCGGTCGATCTTTTCAGCCTGTCCATCGACGATCGCCTGCTGGTCTGCGACTTCCGCCCGGCATCGCGCGACGCGCTGACGATGTTGGCCGGCGTCGATCGTCTCCTCTACGACGCCTGCGACGAGATTGCGGACGTGACGCGCCTGGTGGCCCTGCTCCAGGCTCGAGGCGTGTCACTGACGGCGGAGACGGTGTCCCAGAGGCTTGCCCCGCTCGTCGAGCAGGGACTGATGCTCAGGGACGGCGGCCGCTACCTGGCGCTGGCGATTCGCGCCGGCGAATATCGGCCGGGTGAGGCGACCCTCGATCGCCTCGATCGCGCGATCCGTGGCCTCGATCCGCAGACTCGCGCGCGCGTACGTCAACAAATACTGCGAGAATATGTCCCACGTCGCCTGGCCTGAACGGGCGGCGACCCCTCAACAGGAGCGAGCATGGCGAAGAAGGCAAAGAAGGCCGTAGCCAAGAAGAAGACAGCGAAGACGAAGAAGAACAAGCGGACTGTCGGGATCCGGAACGGCTAGTCGTCGACGCCCGCAGGCAGCTGACGCGTCTGCGGGCTCGCTTCCTACTGCAGGCCGCGCACGAGATACAGCTCCATCAGGTTCTGTCCGAACGAGTAGAGCAGCCGGCGGCCGTCAGGCGTGATCTGCACGGACATCACCGCGGTGTAGCCCGCCTGATCGCTCGGCGCCAGGGTCAGCACGCGGTCGCGGCGCCCGCCTTCGGCGGCCACACGCCAGATCGAGGCCGGACGATCCTGCCGGCGCGCCACGAACACCGCCTGGCCATCCCCCGTCCACCGCATCACCCAGTCTCCAGGCTCCGCGCCCGCCAGCGGCCGCACTGACGCGTCACCGAGCGAGAGCTTCACGATCTGGCCGGAGGCGTCGCTCGCGACAATCGTGCGCCCATCCGGCGACACCGGCGCGGTGTAGGACGGAAAGCTGAACCCCTCCTGCGACACGGGCCTCGGCATGCCACCTTTCAGGTCCTGAACGTACAGCCGGTCCGCGTGCCCCTGCTCGTGGCCGGCAAACACTATCGACTGGCTGTCCGGCGTCCATGCGACGGCGCTGTAGCCGACGATTGGCCCTCGCGCCATCGTCTGCGGCTCACCGGCGCCGGTGGGGAGGATCGTCACTGCCGGCGGAGCGTCAGCAGTCAGCGCGGCCACACGCTGGCCGTCGGGTGACAGCGACGCGGCGAAGCCGTCGCCCAGTCGCAGCGCCGGCGACCCGTCGGAGTGGCGCAGGTAGATGGAGTAGCCGTGGCTCCGGCTGCCTTCGCCTTCCTCGTCGAAGACCACTGTCGAGCCGTCCGGCGACAGGTCGGACGCGATCGACGCGTCGAGCCAGGACAGGATGCGATCGGTGGCCTGAGGCGCGTCGCGATACGCCATCATGAACCGCAGTCGTCCTTCGGCGAGGAGGGCCTGCCCGTCGGGCGCCACGTCAAGGATCGTCGCGCGGCCAGGTGACCGCAGCAACGCGCGCGCCGTGCCGCCGGGCGCCACGGCCCACAGCGACGCGTTCGGGCCAATCTCCGACGCCGTGAACCAGATCTCATCGCCGCGCGGCGACCACGCCAGTCCCGTCACGCTTGCCCATCCTGCCGAGAGCACATGCTTGACGCGGTCGGCTCCGACGACGCAGATGTCGCCGCGATCGTCGGGCAGCGCCGGGTGCTCCGTGAAGGCGACAGTCTTGCCGTCCCTCGAAACCCGCGCGTCGGCGAGGCCGCCGCTGTTCTCGTAGAGCAGCGTCCCGATCGGGTATTCCAGGCGGTACTTCCCGTTGGCGACGCGAATGACTGCCATGGCAGTCCCGTCGGGGGACCAGTCGGCCTGGACGACGCCTTTCAGGATCTCGCGCGGCGTGCCGCCCATGATCGGCACGCGTGCCAGCGTGCCGATCTGGAGCAGGCGGGCGATGCTCTGGCCGTTGAGGGACACCGCTACTTCGCCTGACGGAGACACTGCAAGCAGCGAGGCGGCGTTCATGTCGAGCGGGCGTGACTCGGGGCTTTCGAGCCGCATGGTGAACGGCTGCACCGGCGCGCCGTCCCACGACGCGCTGTAGACGACGGTGTGCCCGTCGCCGGTGAAACGCGCGGCGTCGATGTAGCCCCGCCGGTAGGTGAGCTGACGAAAATCTGGCGCGCTGACGGCTCGGCCCCGTTGACTGAAGATCGCCCATGCCGCGGTCGCGGCGAGAAGCGCTGCCACAGCCGCCGCCAGAGTCGGGACGAGCCACCGCGATCGGCGAGGCGCGGCCACCGCCACCGCCGTCGTCGTCCCAGTCGGCATCCGGCCGCTGCTCATCGCCGCGAGCTGCAGCTCGAGGTCGCGTGCCGACTGAAAGCGCTCGCGCGGATCCTTCTCCAGGCACTGGCGGACGATGAAGGCCAGACCCGCGGGCACGCCGCCGGGACTGGCATCCACTGGCGCCGGCTCCCCATTCAGGATCGCGTGCATCGTCTCGACCGACGAAGGCCCCTTGAACGCGGGACGGCCCGTCAGCATCTCGTAGAGGACGCTGCCGAACGAGAACACGTCCGAACGATGATCGACCTCGTCGCCGCGCACCTGCTCCGGCGACATGTAGCGCACGGTCCCGACGACAGAGCCAGCCGCCGTCAGGTTGGACGCCCGCTCGATGGTCTGTGCGTCTGGCGCCACGGCGGGCCGCATCTTGGCGACGCCGAAGTCCAGGATCTTCACGTGGCCGTCGGTCGTGACGAAGATGTTCTCGGGCTTCAGATCGCGGTGGACGATGCCGCGGTCGTGTGCGGCGGCCAGGCCGCCGGCGATTTGCCGCGCGTATTCGACCGCCTTTGCCGCGGGAATCGGGCCGCGGTTCAGGCGCGCGCGCAGCGTCTCGCCCTGCAGAAGCTCGGTCACCAGGTACGGCGCGCCGTCGAATTCGCCGACGTCATGAAGGGCGACGATGTGCGGGTGGGTGATGGCGCCGGTGGCCCGCGCCTCGAGCTCGAATCGCTGGACGTCGGCGGGCGTGCCCAGTGACGCGATGATGATCTTGAGCGCGACAGTGCGGCCAAGGCGCACGTCCCGCGCCCGGTACACCTCGCCCATGCCCCCGCTGCCGAGGACATCGACGATCTCGTAGTGACCAATCCTCGTGCCGGACGCCAGTGACATCGGCGGTCTATGTCACTTTCGAGACTGTCCAGAAATCCCAGGCGAGATCAGGATCGAGGAAGCAGTGATAGGGGATGTAGCAGTAGCCCTGATCGCCCCACAACGGTCCCCACGAGTTGCGCGCGATGAAGTGGCGCGAGTCCTCGAGGTAGCCGACCGCCAGCATGGCGTGGCCGCCGAGGCTGGTGTCGTGCCGCGTTGGCGCCGGGACGACGCCGGTCCGCTTGACCAGGGCGCTCTTGAACGTCCTGTGGACGTTGAACCCGAACGTGAAGGGGTGGCGGCTGGCCAGGCACGCGCGCAGGTCCGTGAGGTTGGCGCGAATCCGCGTGTAGCGGATGGCCTTGTGCTCGGTGGCGATCTCGCGCAGCCGCGCGGGAGGCGTCCGCCGGAAGCGACGCACGTCGTAGGGCCACATCCGCTCCGGGCAGACGCCGTCGCGCGCCACTGTCTTGTAGCCGGTGCGCAGCGACACGGGCCCGTTGTGCGCGAGATTGCCCTCGATCGCCCGCTCGTTGAAATAGATGAACAGGCGGGACGGAGAAGGATGCCGGGGATTGCCGTGGCGCACGCGCTCTTCGTACCAGAGGGCGGCGGCGATGGCGTGCGCCGAGCAGGAGTTCAGGTAGCGCTGGTTGTAAATCGGCGGCATGTACGGCCGAAGGTCCACCTTCCTCGGCAGCCGTTCCATCAGCCTGGCGGGCGGTTCGTAGTAGTGGTCCCGCCGGTCACGGCTGTCTTTCGCAGTGCCGTAGCCGAAGCCAGTGAGTCGTTTCGCCATCGCGTCTGCCTGTCTGGACGGGTCGTTCCGTCGTCAGGCGGCCTTCGTGCCGGTTGGCCACCCCTGCCGTAGTCTACAGGGCTTCCACGGCGAGGTGGCCAGCGGGCAACGGCGGTCTACGCGAGCCGCTGAGCGGCAACCGCCCTGAGTCAGGTGTGTGACTGTTGGGCGAACTGCTTGAAGAACTCCTCCGCGCGGCGGTCCATCTCCTCACGTGAGAGGTCTTCCTTGCGGGTGGCAATCGTCCACTGATACCCCTCGGGGTCGGTGAACGTCCCGCTGCGATCGCCCCAGAACTGATCGGCCAGCTGCCCCATCGGACCGGGCTGCACGTGCGCGCCGGCCGCCACGGCGCGATTGAACAACGCGTCGCAGTCGGGGACGTAGATCCACAGGTAGATCGGCGACCCGCCCAGCGACTTCGGGCTCTTGGCGCCGCCCATCGCGTCGTTCAGCATGATTCGCGAGTTCCCGATCTGCAGCTCCGCGTGCATGATCTTGCCGTCCGGGCCAACGGCGCGTGAGTGCTCAGTGGCGCCGAGCGCCTTCTTGTACCAGTCGATGGCCTTCGCCGCGTTGTCGAAGACCAGCTGCGGTGTGACGGTATGTAGTCCTTCAGGAATCGGGCTCTTTGCGTTCGCCATCGTGTCCTCCCGTACGTCAATGATCAGACCTGCATTCTGCCGAGAAGGTCGGAGCGACGGCAAGCTGAACATCGGGCTCCGGGCTCCGGCCCTACAGCCCGTATGCGGGAGGCCTGTAGCCTGCCGTAGCCCGTAGCCCGTAGCCCGTAGCCTGTAGTCTGTAGCCCGTAGCCCGAGAGGAGGCTTCCGTGGCGCGCAAAAAATCGACAGGCGTCGGAGCTGGAGACGTTGAATCTCTGGCGTCGTGGCCTAGCCCATCTGCCGGGCGCCGGCGCGCCGCTCGGCGCGACGCTCGTTCCGGGCGGCGTCAACTTCAGCGTCTTCTCGAAGCACGCGACACGCCTCGAGCTGCTGTTGTTCGACGCCGCCGACGCGGCCCAGCCGGCTCGCGTCATCGCGCTCGATCGGGATCGGCACCGTACCTATCACTACTGGCACGCGTTCGTGCCCGGACTTCGCCCTGGCCAGATCTACGCCTACCGCGCTCACGGGCCGTTCGCACCGGATCGGGGGTGGCGGTTCGACGGCGAGAAGGTGCTCCTGGATCCGTACGGCCTCGCTGTCGCGGTGCCCGACGCGTATTCCCGCGACGCGGCGCGCCAGAGCGGGGGCAACGCAGCCACTGCCATGAAGAGTGTGGTGGCCGATCCTCGCGCCTACGATTGGGAGGGCGACCGTCCGCTCAATAGGCCGTTCGCCGAGACGATCATCTACGAGCTCCACGTCCGCGGCTTCACGCAGCACGAGAGCTCCGGCGTCGCCGCGGGCGCCCGCGGCACGTATGCCGGGCTGATCGACAAGATTCCCGTACCTTCAGGACCTGGGCATCACTGCCGTCGAACTGCTTCCAGTGTTCCAGTTCGATCCGCAGGACGCGCCAGGCGGGCGGCCCAACTACTGGGGGTACCAGCCCGTCTCGTTCTTCGCGCCGCATCACGCCTTCAGTTCACGGCGCGACCCGCTCGGCGTGCTCGACGAGTTCCGCGACATGGTCAAGGCGCTGCACCGCGCGGGCATCGAGGTGATCCTCGACGTGGTGTTCAACCACACCACCGAGGGCGGGCCCGACGGGCCCACGCTCTGCTATCGCGGCCTGGCCAACGACGTCTACTACATCCTCGCCGCCGACCCGTCGGCCTACGCCGACTTCACCGGCTGCGCCAACACGCTGAACACGAATCACCCGATCGTCCGCCGCATGATCCAGGACAGCCTGCGCTACTGGGTGACCGAGATGCACGTGGACGGCTTCCGCTTCGATCTCGCGTCGATCCTCACGCGCGACGAAACCGGCCGTCCCGTGCCGAACCCGCCGGTGCTCCTGGACATCGAGTCTGATCCGGTGCTCGCCGGCGCCAAGCTGATCGCCGAGGCGTGGGACGCCGCCGGTCTCTATCAGGTCGGGAGCTTTGTCGGCGACGCCTGGCGCGAGTGGAACGGGCGCTTCCGCGACGACATCCGGCGTTTCGTGAAGGGCGGTGACGAGTCGGTACGGCCGCTGGCGATGCGACTCCTGGGCAGCCCGGACATCTACGGGCACAAGCAGCGCGAGGCGGAGCAGAGCATCAACTTCGTCACCTGCCACGACGGGTTCACGCTGAACGATCTGGTCTCCTACGACACGAAGCACAACGAGGCCAACGGCGAGCAGAACCGTGACGGCTCGAACGACAACCTCAGTTGGAACTGTGGCGTCGAGGGGCCGGCCAACGACGCCGCCGTCGAAACGCTCCGCAACCGGCAGGTGAAGAACTTTCTCGCCCTCGAAATGCTCGCCGTCGGCACGCCGATGCTCCTGATGGGCGACGAAGTGCGGCGGACGCAGCGCGGCAACAACAACGCCTACTGCCAGGACAGCGACATCAGCTGGTTCGACTGGAGCCTGCTCGAGCGGCACGCCGACATCCATCGCTTCGTGAAGCGGCTCAACACATTCCGCCAGCGCCGCGACGCGGCGCAGCCCGGCGGCGCGTTGACGCTCAACGAGCTGCTGGAACGGGCGCGGGTCGACTGGCACGGCGTGGCGCTCGGCCGGCCGGACTGGGGCGCCACCTCGCATTCCCTCGCCTTCACGCTGCGCAGCCTGCACGCCCGTTACCTGCTTCACGGCATGCTCAACGTGGTACTGGGAACCGCTGACGTTCGAACTGCCGCCCGGCGAGGAGCCGTGGGTGCGCTGCCTCGATACGGCGCTTCCGTCGCCCGACGACATCAGCCCGTGGGACGCGGCGCCACAGGTGCGGCAGAGCACTTACGTCGTCGCCCCCCGATCGGTCGTCGTTCTGGGACTCGGGCTGCCGAAGGCAGAAGGATGAGACAAGCTCTGCCGTAAAAAGTGACTTTAGTGCAATGGGATCGCGCGCGCTGGTGTGTTATGGTTCAGCCCGACCCGACGTTTTCTTCGCAATCGGGTCCATTGCTCAAGGGTGAGCCATGCGGCGCCGCTCCTTCCTGGTAGTAGCAATCCTCAGTGCAGGAGTCTGCCTCCCGGCAGCCGTCGGTGCTGCACGTCAGGCCGCCGCGCAGTCGTCCGCCCAGTCACCTCCGGCTCCCACCCCGCCGGCGCCCGCTGCCCAACCTGCCGCTTTGCCTCCCGGTTACGCGGGTACTGACACGTGCGTGATGTGTCACACCGACCAGGAAGCCGGCCTCAAGACGACCAAGCACGGACGCGCGGCGGATCCGCGATCGCCAGCGGCCCAGCTCGGATGCGAGAGCTGCCACGGACCAGGCCAGGCCCACGTCGACGACGACGCGAAGGGGCATATCAAGAAGTTCCCGGCGATGGCGCCCGCGGAGATCAATGAGACCTGCCTGACCTGCCACAACCGCGGCACCCACGCGGGCTGGGAAGGCAGCACCCACGCGGCGCGCAACCTGTCGTGCACGACGTGCCACAGCGTCCACAAGCCGGCGTCGCTCGAGCACCAGCTGGTGAAAGAGGACGAGGTCGGCGTCTGCGCGACGTGTCACCGGCTTCAGGTGATCAAGACCGAGCGCGCCGTCGCGCACATGCCGGTCCGCGAGGGCAAGCTGGCCTGCTCGTCGTGCCACAACCCGCACGGCTCGATCAGCAACGTCAAGGCGCTGAAAGTCGGCAGCTCTGTCAACGAGCTCTGCACCAGCTGCCATGCCGAGATGCGCGGGCCTGTGCTCTGGGAGCACACGCCGGTCCGCGAGAACTGCACGACGTGCCACGACCCGCATGGGTCGTCGAACGACCGCATGCTCGTGGTGCGGATGCCGATGCTCTGCCAGCGGTGCCACATCGGCACCAAGCATCCGGCGACGCTCTACGACAACAACGCCATCACGGTGAACAAGAGCAACCGGATGTTCGGGCGGTCGTGCGTGAACTGCCACTCGAACATCCACGGGTCGAATCACCCGTCGGGCCAGTTCTTCCTGCGGTAGGCGTGGAGCAGGTCATGCGCATGGCAACGGCGGCGCTCATCGTCGGATGGCTCGGCCTGGCGGCCGCGGTGCCGTCTGCGCGTGCGCAGGCTGTGGACCCGGCCACCCTCTCCGATCAGCAGCCGCCTGCGCCTGCTCAGCAGCCCGCACAGACGCCGCCTCCGGCAACGGCGCAGACGCCTGCCACGGCCCCTGCGCAGACGCCGCCCGAGACGACGCCCGCGGCGCCGGAGCAGGCCGCCGAAACGCCGGCCGTCGAGTCCACGCGGAGCCTCTTCGCGCCGACGTGGAACCAGGCGCAGTTCTCGGGGCGCTGGACCAGCATCGCCGGCGACCCGGCGCGGTTCCAGCGCTACCAGGATCTCGGCAGCGGCCTGCTCGTCACCGACGTGCGCTTCGCGCGCGAGCACGACACCTGGCTGTTCCGCGCCGGCGCCGACAACATCGGCTGGCGGGACCAGCGGTTCTTCGGCACCTACGAGAAGACCGGTGCCGTCGTCATCACCGGGCTCTGGGATCAGATTCCGCAGTTCTACAGCGTCGATACCAGGACGCCGTACTCGCCGGCACCAGGCCGCAGCCCGCTCGTGCTCGACGATGCCGTGCAGCTTGCGATCCAGAACGGCCAGACCGATCGCAACGCCTACGTGCCGATTGCCACGCAGTTCGATCTCCGGGAGCGGCGTGACGTCGGCAGCGTCGGCGCCACGGTAACGCCGAGTACTCACCTCGATCTGACGGCGGCATTCACCACGACCAGGCACTCCGGCGAGCTGCCGTGGGGCGCGACCTACGGCTTCAGCAACGACGTCGAGGTCGCGTTGCCGTACGACTCGCGCACCAACAATCTGACAGTCGGCGGGGAATGGGTGAACAGCCGCGCGATGGTGCGCGTGGCCTACGACGGCTCGTGGTTCAACAACCTGGACGACACGCTGGTCTGGGACAACCCGCTGCGGCTCACCGACTCGACGAGCGCGCCGGGCCGCGGCCGCACCGCGCTCTGGCCGTCCAACAACGCGCAGACGCTCAGCGTCGGCGGGTATTGGAAGCTGCCCGCCCGCACGCAGGTCACGGGCTTTCTGTCCTACGGCTTCTGGAACAACAACGAGCCGCTGCAGCCGTTCACCATCAACACCGCGCTGCCGCAACTGACGCTGCCCCGCGCGTCCGCGGAGGCCGAGGCGCACGTCGTCTCGACCAACATCAATCTGGTTTCGCGCCCGGTCACCGACTGGCGCCTCAGCGCGCGGTTCAGGAACTACGACTACAACAACCAGACGCCGCAGGCGTCCATCCCGCAGTACGTGAGCTACGACACGTCGGTCGCGACGTCCGATGCGGGCGGCCCGACCCTGTTCGCGCACAGCCGGACGACATTCGACGCCGACGCGACGTGGACCGGGCTGCAGCCGCTCGCGCTGACTGCCGGCTACACGCACAACGGCGCCGGCTACGATTTCCGGACCTTCAACGGCACCGGCGAGAACATCCTGACGTTGAAAGCCGACGCGGCGGGCTGGCAGTGGGTTGCCTTCCGGGCGAATTACCAACTGGCGGATCGCACGGGCTCGGGGCTGGACGAGCAGTCGCTGATCGACATCGGCGAGCAGCCGTCCCTGCGTCAGTACGACATCGCCAACCGGCGGCGCAATCAATTCACCGGTCAGATGGACGTGACGCCGAACGAGGCGCTGACGCTGAGCGCATCGCTTGGCGCCGGCAAGGACAAGTACGACGACAGCTATTTCGGCCTGCAGGACGCCTCGTTCCGTACGTTCACGCTGGCGGCGGATCTGCAGTCGCCGAACGGCATGGGCGTTGGCGGCAGCTACGACTACGAGCGCTACACCGGGCTGCAGCGGTCCCGATCCGCCAACCCTGGCGAGCAGGCCGCCGACCCGAATCGCGACTGGACGGCCGACTCACGCGAGCGCGTGCACTACTTCTCGATCTACGCGACGCCGCCGCGCCTCGGTCCGCACACCGAGGTGCGGTTCGCCTACGACTACGCCTACTCGCGCGGCAACTACCTCTACACGGTCGTCCCGGGCGGGCCGCTGCCGCCGCCGTCGCAGCTCCCGCAGGTGTTCAACAAGCTGCAGGAACTGCAGCTCGACCTGCGGCACCAGGTGTCCAATCGCCTCGTCGCCACGGTGTCGTACCTGTACGAGCCGTTCGACGTCTACGATTTTGCGTTCGACCCGACTGTCGTCAACAGCATCATCCAGCCGAGCTCGATGGTGCTCGGCTACGTGTACCGGCCGTACACTGCTCACTCGGTCGTGTTCGGCCTCAGGTATCTCTGGTAGGCTGCACGAAACGGCACTGCTTCATACGGAGGGGCTCATGCGACGGACGCTCGTGACGAGAGGATGGCTGCTGGCGGTGGCGCTGCTGTGCGCGCCGGTGCTCGCGCACGCCCAGGATGCCGATCAGGTCAAGAAGGGAGAGGCCGTCTACACGGCGCAGAAGTGCTCGATGTGCCACGGCATCGCCGGCAAGGGGAGCAAGATGAACCCGCTCGACGGCGTCGGCACGAAGCTCTCCGCCGATGACATCCGCAGCTGGATCACGCACCCGACCGAGGCGGCGGCCAAGGCCAAGTCCACCAAGAAGCCGCCGATGCCGGCGAAGTACGGCAGCCTGCCCGCGGCCGATCTCGACGCGCTCGTGGCGTACTTGCAGAGCCTGAAGTAACGGGCGCTCACGTGCCGAGCCGCGCCGCGCTCGCCCGCCACCCGGTCGCGATTGCCGGCGCGGTGATCACCACCGTCAGCGCGGTGGTGTTCATCGCGCTGGTCATCGCCGTCGTGGTCGGGCTGCTCGACGACCCGTACGCCGGGCTCGTCGTGTTCGTCGCGCTGCCGGCGATGTTCCTGCTGGGGCTCGCCCTGATCCCCTTCGGGATGTGGCTGCAGCGGCGAAAGCTGAAGCGCGATCCCGGCGCGAACGTCGACTGGCCGCTGCTCGACTTCCGCAGGCCGGCCGTCCGGCGCACAGCGCTTGCCGTCGTCGCCCTCACGGCAGTCAACCTGGTTCTGCTGCTGGTGGCCGGCTACGGGACGCTGCACTGGATGGAGTCGCCGTCGTTCTGCGGCCAGGTGTGCCACGAGCCGATGCATCCGCAGTACACGGCGTGGCAGGACGCATCGCACTCGCGCGTCCGCTGCACGAGCTGCCACATCGGCGAGGGCGCCAAGGCGTTCGTGCACTACAAGTTCGTCGGCGTGCGCCAGCTGTATCACGTGATCACCGGTGAGATTCCGAGGCCCATCCCCGGTGTCGCCGACATGCGCCCGGCACTCGAGGTCTGCGGCAAGTGCCATTGGCCCAGCCGCGACTTCGGCGATCGCGTCCGGGTCATCCGGGAATTCGGCGACGACGAGACGAACTCGGAAACCGTCACCGCCCTTCAGGTGCACCTCGGCGGGCCCGGTCGACCGACACCCTCTGGCCGCGCCATCCATTGGCACGCCGACCCCGCGGTCCAAATCAATTTCATCGCCACCGACCCCGAGCGCCAGACCATCCCCTACGTCAAGGTGACCGACGCCAAAGGGCAGGTCCGCGAATACACGGTTGAAGGCACGACGCCGCAGCAGCTTGCGCAGGGCGAGCAGCGGACCATGGACTGCCTGGACTGTCACAACGTCGTCGCACACCGGATCGCACCGACCGCGGAGCGCGCTGTGGACAACGCGATCGCTGCCGGGCAGATCAGCCGCAGCCTCCCGTTCGTGCGGCGCGAGGGCGTGCGCCTGCTGAAGGCGGAATACACCGGCCAGGACGCAGGACCAAACGGGATCGACCAGGGGCTGAGGAAGTTCTACGCCGGGCAGCCGGGCTCGGTCGACGCGAAGGCCCTCGATCGGACGGCCGGCACGCTGAAGGCCTTGTACGCGCGTAACGTCTTCCCGGTCATGAAGGTCACCTGGGGCACCTACCCGGACAACGTCGGCCACATGACCTCGCTGGGCTGCTTCCGCTGCCACGACGGCAGCCACGTCGCGAAGGACGGGACCAGCATCAGCGCCGACTGCGAGTACTGCCACAAGCAGCTCGACGTGCCGCCGCCGGCACCGCCGAGCTCGCCGTAGCGAACGTCGTTCCAAGCCGGAATTCAACAGCGGAAGCGGACGGGGCCCGAGACCCCTCTCTGCGACGGATCCGGTTCGTGGCCGGGCAGATTACACTAGCGGGTCGGTGCCCGCGCAGGGTCAACTGGTTGACACCCGTACTCGGCGCGCAGGCATCGGTGGGCTGCTGGCCGACGGGCGAGAACCTGACCTGGCGCCTTGGCAGCGACTTCTAAAAGGAGATGAGAATGTCTTACGGGACCTGGATTCTGAGGCCGGCGGTCGCCGCCGCGTTGCTGGTTGGCTTCAGCGTGTCATCGCCCGCACAGGAAGTGATCGGCACTGTCACGGCAACAGCGACTGTGAAGACGGCTGCAGGCGCCCAGATGACTGCGCCGGTGACCATTGTCGTCACGAAGCTGACGACCGACGCCGAACGGACAGCAGCCGCCGGCGCGCTGAAGACTGGCGGCACGGCAGGCCTGATCGCGGCGTTGAAGGCGATGAAGGACCTCGGCTACATCGAGATTGGCGGACGCCAGACGGCAATCAAGTACGCCTACGCCCGCCAGATGGGTGCCGGCCACCTTCTCACCGTCGTGGCGCCGGCGCCGATCGCCTATCTGGGCGCCGGCCTGCCCAACGCGCCGGCGAAGGCTGGCTTCGACCTCTCATTCGCAATCCTGCAACTCAGTGACAGCGGGCCTGGCACGGGCGAACTGGCCCCGGCAGCGACCCTCACGCTCGACGACGCCGGTGCGGTGCAGACGAAGGACTACGGTTCCGAGTCCGTGCAGCTCACGGACGTCAAGGTCAAAAAACCATAACGGGGCGGCCGGCACCAACGTGCGATGGTGCCGGCACTCGGGCGACGGATTCCGGAGACTGACATGACTACGTCCCGCCTTGTTCCCGTCTTCCTGGTTGCGACGACGCTGGTCGGCGCGAGCGCTCAATCGATTGCGCAGCACACGGGCGGGGGGACGCCTGCCGGCGAAGCCCGATTCGTCTGGCAGGACCTCGTCACGACCGATGTCTCTGCCGCGCGGCAGTTCTACAAGGAGCTGCTCGGATGGGAGTTCGCTGACAGCCATCGCGGCGCGCACGCCTATCTCATCGCCCACACCTCCACCGGGGTAGTGGGGGGCATCGTCGACGTGCACGACGTCAAGGACGCCGGATCGCAGTGGGTCAGCTACGTCGCCGTCGCCGACGTCGACAAGATCGTCCAGCAGGTGGTCGCCGCCGGTGGCAAGGTGCTCGTGCCTCCCGGCAACTCGTCTGCCGGTCGGGCGGCAGTGGTCGCCGATCCCCAAGGCGCGGCGCTGGGACTACTGGCTCCCTCGAAGGCGGCGCCGCCGGATCCGCCAAAGCCGCTGACCGATCACTTCTTCTGGCGCGAGTACCTCGCCAGCGACGGGCCCAAGGCCCTGGACTTCTACAAGACGCTGCTCGGTTATGAAGCCTCGAGCGCCGACGCCAAGCTCGGGCTCGAGTACTTCGTCCTGAAGCGCGACGTCGCCCGCGCCGGCCTGCTCGAGATTCCGAAGACAGTCAACCAGGTCAAGCCGAACTGGCTGCCCTACGTGCTTGTCGACGATCCGGCGGCGCTTGCAAAGAAGGCGGTCACGCTCGGCGGCCGCGTCCTGCTCGAGCCGTCGGCGGAACGCCGCAACGGCACGCTCGCCATCGTCGCCGATCCAACTGGTGGAGTGGTGGCACTGCAGAAGTACCCCATTTCGTGATGACCACTCGAGGCGAAACGATTTCTGAATCGAGGAGCACGCCAATGCGACTGTCACCGCGGCTGTGCCGCGCGCTCATTCTCGCCGGCCTGATGGCGCTGGCCATGGCCGGTTCGGCCTGCGAGACCTACGTCGGCGTCGGCTACGGGTACGGGTACCCGGCGGGCTGGGGCGGCGGATGGACTGGCGGCTATATCGGCGGGCCGGTGTATTACCACTGACGTCGCACACGCCAGCTCACGACCATGATGCGCGCCACGCGGCTGCTGCTGGCACTGGCAGTCCTGATCGTTCCGGTCGCTGCGCGTGGGCAGGATCCGGCGCCGCCGCCTCCGGCTCCCGCTCCGGCCGCGCCGCCTGAGACCGGGGACAGGCCGACGGGCCTGCCGAAAAAAGTCCACTGGACCTTCAATTTCGACGCCGGCTGGGGCACCTTCGGTTTCCAGAACTCGCTGTTCAACAACCCGCATGAAGATGTACCCGAGAACCTCAGCGATCAGTGGTTCGAGGGCTTCATCAGGCCGGCGCTCTCGGGCAGCTACGGCGGCGACGACGGCGAGATCTACGGCAAGTTGAGCGCGGTCGGCGAGCGGACGTACGGCTCGGCGCCCAGCCTGGTCGGTGAAGACTTCTCGTCGTTCCAGGTCGAGGACATGTACGTCGGCTGGCGATCGGGCGACACGCTGTCGCTGGGCAAAGACGTCGTCGACTTCACTGTCGGGCGGGCGCCGTTCCAGCTCGGTCACGGGTTCCTGGTCTACGACGGCGCGGCCGAAGGCGGCAGCCGCGGCGGCTACTGGACGAACGCGCGCAAGGCGTTTCAGTTTGCCGCGATCGGCCGCTTCAAGCCTGGCAAGCACAAGGTCGAGGTCTTCTATCTCGACAAGGACGAACTGCCAGAGGCCGACAGCGGCAGCCGGCTGTTCGGCCTCAACTACGAGTACGCGTTCGACGACTCGTCATCGGTCGGCGGCACGTATCTGAGGGCCATGGCGCACGACAGGCCGGGGCGCGACGGGCTGAACGTCTACGACTTCCGCGCCTTTCTCACGCCGATTTCCTCGGTGAAGGACTTCTCGATCGAGGCCGAGTACGCGCGCGAGGACAACGGCGTCGCCCTGGACTCCAACGGCTGGTACCTGCAGGGCGCCTACGAATTCAGCGACGTCACCTGGAAACCGAAGGTCTCGTATCGCTATGCGTTCTTCCAGGGCGACGACCCGAACACTGCCAAGAGCGAATCATTCGATCCGCTCTTCCTCGGATTCAACGACTGGGGCACATGGTGGCAGGGCGAGATTGCGGGCGAGTATTTCCTGTCGAACTCGAACCTCATCTCGCACGAGCTCCGCGTTCACACGAGCCCGACGGAGAAGATCGGTACCGGGCTCATCTACTTCGACTTTCTCGCCGACCACCCCGCGACGTTCGCGCCCGGTGTGACCGCGAAGGACATCGCCAGGGAAATCGACTGGTACATGGACTGGAAGCTCAATAGCAACTTCACGCTCAGCCTCGTCGGAGCCTACGCCGATCCCGGACAGGCCGTGAAGCAGGGGTTCGATCGCACGAAGAACTTCACCTACGGGATGGCCTACCTGGCGTACAGCTTCTGAGCCGTGCGACGGTGCTGTGGTGCCACACTCCAGCACGCATTCGATCGCGCCCTGAGGCCCTGACGCGCCGACCTCTCAGTCCACGACCCGCTCGTCGATCCAACCTCGCATTTGTTTCTCGCGCACTGCCAATCACCGGATTGGGTGATGCGGCCGTCGCGACGCCGCGATACCGTGACGGCGGTGGCGCGGGCCAGGGTCTGCCAGGCTGACGCGCATCGCCGGCATCTGCCCGCAGAACATACCCGGAAGGACTGATATGGACAGGATTACCGTTAAAGACGGCACAGAGATCTATTTCAAGGATTGGGGAACGGGCCAGCCGATCGTGTTTCACCATGGCTGGCCGCTCAGCGCGGATGACTGGGACGCCCAGATGATGTTCTTTCTCGGGCACGGGTACCGCGTCATTGCCCACGATCGCCGCGGCCACGGCCGCTCGACCCAGGTGGCGACCGGGCACGACATGGACACCTAGCTGCCGACGTGGCCGAGCTCGCCAAGGCCCTGGATCTCAGGAACGCGGTGCACATCGGCCACTCAACCGGCGGCGGCGAGGTGACGCGCTATGTCGCGCAGCACGGCAAGGGGCGAGTGGCCAAAGCCGTTCTGATTAGCGCAATCCCTCCGGCATTCATCAGGTCCGAGCGAAACCCCGAGGGTGTTCCGCGCGAGGTCGTCGACGGGCTCCGCGATGGCACCGCCAACCATCGCTCTCAGTTCTACAAGGACATCACGATCCCGTTCTACGGCTACAACCGCCCGGGCGCGACCATCTCCGAGGGGATTCGAGAGAACTGGTGGCGGCAGGGCATGATGGGCAGCATCAAGGCCCAGTACGACTGCATCAAGGCCCTGTCGGAGACCGAGTTCTACGACGATCTCGCGGTCATCGACGTCCCGGTGCTGGTCATGCACGGCGAAGACGATCAGATCTGCCCGTTCCCGCTGACCGGCGCCAAATCGGTCACGCTGCTGAAGCACGGGACGCTCAAGTCGTACCCGGGCTCCCGCACGGCATGCCCACAACGCATGCCGAACAGATCAACGCCGACCTGCTGGCCTTTATCAAGGCCTGAAGGGTCGCCGGCAGCGGGCACGGTGTCTCAAAGCGCACAGCGCGATTCTGCTCGAACGCGTACCCTCGGACGACTGGGCGGGATCCATAGCCCAGTCGCACCGTCATGGAATACGCAGGAGCAGAGATGAAAACTGGATTGCGAACGATCGGGATTACCCTCGGGCTGTGCGTCGCTGGCGCAGTCGCCATTTTCGCGGCTGACGCGAACATGGGCACGTGGAAGCTGAACGAAGCCAAGTCGACGCTCGCCGCTGGCGTGACCAGGAACAACACGGTGAGCTACGAGGCCGCCGGCGACTCCATCAAGGTCACCATCGACGGCACCGACGCCAAGGGCGCCGCCACGCACAGCGTGTGGACGGGCAAGTTCGACGGCCACGACTACGCAGTGACGGGCGACCCGACGTCGGACATGCGGTCCTACACCCGCATCAAGAAGAACATGCTGAATTTCGCGATCATGAATGCCGGCAAGGTCAGCATGACCGGACACATCGCGGTTGCCCCCGACGGCAAGACGCGGACGGTGACGTCGACCTCGACCGACGAGACTGGCAAGAAGCTCACCAGCACGGCCATCTTCGATAGACAGTAATCCGGCGTGACGCCCTTCCGCCCCAGCGCGGGCGGAGGGGTCTGACGGCGCTCCCGCCCCTCGAGCCCTCGGACTGTCAGACCTTCAGAAACGACAACGATCGGACGCGCAAGTCCGGGCCAGCGACGCGGACAGGCTGAGCCACTGGCGCCAGCGTCGGGTTGGCCAGCCCGAATGCGGTGCCGCACGCGCTGCATCGAAACGTAATCGTGTCGTCGTCGCGATCGACGGCGACGATCGTGCGTTCTCCCCGGCACGTGCGGCATGGCCCTGGGCGAAGGCGGGTGGCACTGCGGCGCTCTGGGGATGGCCTGATACTGATCATCGTGTCACTGTAGCGGTCGACGAGCACAACGGTATGTGCGGAATGAGACAGCGACGTAACGGACGCCGCCGGGGCGAAGGCCGAGGGCCTGGGATAATATCGGCCCGTTCGTCACCCTTACCGCGCCCGAGGAGCTGATCAATGCCGCGCCTTCTGTCGCTACTCTTTGCTGTTCTCGTGTGTGCCACGACCGCGGCCGCCCAGTCGAAACCGACGCCGACGCCAGCGCCCGCGGCAGCTCCGCCGGATGAGCTGGCGCGGATGGATGCCGCGATCGACGCGCTGACGAAGAAGGTGTGGCCCAGCGTCGTCCAGATCCAGGTGAACAGCTTCGGCGCGCGGGACGACGGCCAGGGCATGCGGGGCGACACCAGCGCGGTCCTCGGACGCCAGCGCGCTGTCGGATCCGGGTTCGTGATCGACGCCGAGGGCTACATCGTCACCAACGCGCACGTGGTGAGCGGCGCGCAGCGAATCCAGGTGGTGCTGCCCGCGGATAACGCCGACGGCACGCTCGCGACCGCGCTTTCGGGCAAGGTCAGGCTCGTTCCCGCGCGCGTCGTCGGTCTGGCGACGGAACTGGATCTGGCGGTCCTGAAGATAGACGGCGTGACGCTGCCGGCGCTGCCGCTGGCCACCTACACGCAGGTCCGCCAGGGCCAGACGGTGTTCGCCTTCGGCAGCCCGATGGGGCTGCGCAACAGCCTGACGCACGGGCTCGTGTCGGCCGTCGCCCGTCAAATCGATCCCGACTCGCCGCTCATCTACATCCAGACCGACGCGCCGATCAACCCAGGCAACTCCGGCGGACCGCTGGTCAACATCCGCGGTGAAGTGGTCGGCGTCAACACGTTCATCCTGTCGCAGGCCGGCGGCAGCGAGGGCCTCGGCTTCGCGATTCCGAGCGCGACCACACGGACAGCGTTCAAGCAGCTGAAGCAATACGGACAACTACGGCGCCAGGAAGTGGGGATGAGCATTCAGACCATCTCCCCCGGCATGGCCCAGTCCCTCGGCCTGCCCAGGGACAACGGCGTGATCGTCTCGGATGTCTGGCCGGGCGGACCGGCGGAGGCCGCCGGCATGAAGATCGGCGACATCCTGATCTCGGTTGACGATCAGCCGGCGGACAACCTGCCGACGGTGAACTATCAATTCCGTCTGCGTGACTCGAGCAACGACGTGAAGGTGCTGGTGCAGAGAGGCACGGCGCAGTTCCAGCTGAGCGTGACTCCCGTCGAGCAGCGCAATCCATTCGACTCGGTGTCGGCATTGACCGATCCCACCAAGAACCTGGTGTCCGAGCTCGGCATCCTCGGCGTGGAGATCGACGCGCGGATCGCGACCTCGTCGAGCGGTCTCAGAGATCCGTGGGGCATCATCGTCGTCGCTCGCGCCGCGGGCGGATCGAGCGACGTGCCGCTGCAGGCGCGCGACGTCATCCGCACCGTCAACAACCAGCCGGTCACGACACTGCAGGCGCTCAGGGACGCCGTCAAGGAGCTCAAGCCGGGCACGCCGGTGACGCTGCAGATTCAGCGCGACGCCAGGCTGATGTACGTGTCGTTCACTATCGAGTGAGCGTGCGTGTGCAGTGACGTCACGCGATTCTGATCGGGCGCGAGACTGTCACGGCGGATCCCTCCGCGAGAAACGCTGAGGCCGGCTGGCCCTTCAGCACTGCGCCGAGCGCGTCGCCATACAAAGCGGCCAGGTCGCCAGTCACCTTCACTCCAGTCGCGGTCCAGACGCGCCATTGGGGATGGGCGACCCGATACTCGATCGTGCCGCCGTCACGCTGGCGCGTGTATCCCCAGTAGTGCTCGGCGATGAACTCGGCGTCAGATCCGGGCCCAGGCAGCGTCGGCTCGCCGCTCGCGTCGAGCTCCACAGACTGCCACCGGCCGCGGTGCTGCCACGCGTAGCAGGCGCGACTCGATGAGCCAGCCCCGCTCGGCCGGATCTCGCTCCGCATCGGCAGCCGCACGTACGGCTCGTTGTACCAGGCCCGCGCGACCAGCGCGATCGCCCGCCGCGGCACGATCTCTCGTACAAAAGTGACCGCACGTCGCACCTCGCCATCGACTTCGCGCCGGACGTAGAACCTGAGATTGACCTCGTCGAAATGCTCGTGGCCGGGAACGCGCCAGCCCATGACGCGAGTGTTGAGAAAGCGGAAGCCGACCAGGCTGACAAACGCCCGCCCGCGATGCGTGTCGAGCTCGGTGCCGCGAGGCACCAACGCCTGCAGCATCGTCGCCGACAGCTCGTAGTTGACGAGGACGACATGCCGCCATTCGGCAGTGAGGAACGGAGCGTGTGTCATTCGACCGGATTCTAGCGTGCGGCCGGACGCCGCAGGGCGCACCGCTGGCGGTACGGCATAATTCTGGACTCGATGCGCGAGTGGATCCGCTACGCCGGCTATCTCCTGCTGTTCAATGCCGCCTGGATGTTCGTTCAGAGGGCGACCGCCCGCGGGAGTGCGACTGGCCGGGTCGTCGACTTCGAGCAACGGACAGCGAGTTCGGCAGACATCGCGACGGTCGCGACCACTCTGTATCACCCCGTCATCGAATTCGTCGATGGCCAGAACCGCCGTCGTCGCTTCACCGCGGTGGGCGGCGACCCCGAGCCGAAGCCGCGGCGCGGCACCCGCCTGCGCGTGCGCTACCGGCCAGGCAACCCCGACGACGCCTACCTCGCGACGTTTGCGCAGATGTGGGTGATGCCGATCGCCTGGCTGGCCGCCGGCGCGCTGCTCGTCTATTTCGCACGCGCCTGACCGGGCCAGTCTGAGCATGTTCCGATTCAGCCTCAAACTGCTCCGCCCTTACTGGCATCTCGTCGTCGTGGTACTTGCCGCGATGGCAGTCCAGACCGTGATGACGGTGGCGTCGCCGTGGCCGCTCAAGATCGTGCTGGACTCGGTGATCGACGGCCGGGCACTGCCGCCGTTCGTCGCCGCGGTGACGGGACAGCCGTTCGATCGTGTTGCCCTGCTGAATCTCGTCGTCATCGCGACAGTGGCGATCGCGGTGCTCCAGGCTGGCAGCGCCTACCTGGACGCCTACTACACCGTCAGCATCGGTCAGTGGATCGCGCACGACCTGCGCCAGAACATCTACGCGCACCTGCAGCGCCTCTCGATGTCGTACTACGACCGGCAACAAATCGGGCCGGTCGTCAGCACGATCACCGACGATGTGAACGCCGTGCAGGAGTTCATCTCGAACTCGGTGCTCGACATCGTCAGCGACGGCGTGACGATTGTGCTGATGCTCGGCGTGATGCTGTCACTCAACTGGCGGTTCACGCTGGTGGCACTCGCGGTGACGCCGCTCATCGTGCTGCTCGTGTTTCGCCTGCGCGGCCTGTTGAAAGATGCCCAGCGTGACGTCCGGCTGCGTCAGGGCGAGCTCGTGACGATTGTGCAGGAGGGCCTTGGCGCCATCCGCGTCGTGAAGGCGTTTGCCGGCGGCCGCTTCGAGCGGGATCGCCTCGACAGCAAGAGCCGCGAGAGCGTGGCGGCCGGGTTGCGCGCACGGCGCGTCCGTTCGCTTCTGGGACCCGTCGTGACGGTGTTCGTCGCGTTCGGCACGGCCGGCGTGCTGTGGTTCGGCGCGCGGCAGGTGCTGGCCGGCTCGATGACGGCGGGCGCGCTCGTCGTCTTCATCACCTACATCGGGCGGCTCTTCCGGCCGATCCAGGACCTGGCGCGGGCGAGCACAAACGTGGCGCAGGCGGCAGTGGGCCTCGAACGCGTCAGGGCGCTGCTCGAGACCGACGAGCGCCTGCCACGTATCCCTGGCGCGCGATCGATCGATCGCGTCCAGGGCCGGGTGGCCTTCGATCGCGTCAGTTTCGCGTATGTGCCCGGACGTCCGGTGCTCGAGGACATCTCGTTCTCCGCCGAGCCCGGGCAGACCGTCGCACTCGTAGGCCCCAGCGGCAGCGGGAAGTCGACCATCGTCAGCCTGATTCCGCGCTTCTACGATCCGACCGCCGGTGTGGTGTTCATCGACGGCGAGGACATCCGGACGTTGACGATCCGGTCGCTGCGCCGGCAGGTGAGCTTCGTGCTGCAGGAGACACAGTTGTTCTACGCGCCGGTGTGGCAGAACATCGCGTACGGCAGCCCCGACGCGTCGCGGGACGAGATCATTGGCGCCGCGCGGCTCGCCCAGGCGCATGACTTCATCGAGGGGCTGCCGGAGGGCTACGACACCATGGTGGGGCAGGGCGGCATGCCGCTGTCGGGCGGTCAGCGGCAGCGTCTCGGCATCGCGCGGGCGATGGCGCGCGACGCGCCAATCCTCGTACTCGACGAGCCCACGTCGGGCGTGGACAAGGCGTCCGAGCGTCTGGTCTTCGACGGCCTGCGCCGATTGAAGGAAGGCCGGACGACGTTCGTGATCGCGCATAACCTGGGCACGATCCGGGACGCCGACCTGATCCTGGTGCTGGAGCACGGCCGCATCGTCGAACGCGGCACGCACGAGGAACTGGTTGGCCTCGGCGGGCTCTACGCGCGCCTGCACCAGGCGTCTGACGCGCCTGACACCAGTGGCCGCTCCTGACGACGGCTATCGAGCCCAGGCGTAGTTGTAGCCGGCGGCGATCGACGTGAAGTCGGCGCCGATGGTGGTGTAGGCTCCGCGGCTTACTGAGATCCGGATCGCCTGGCCGCGGGCGATCGCGGTGGAGAAGGTGGCGCCGATGCGCGAGTTCTTCTGGAAATCGACGTTCGCCTTGTCGCCGATCGTGGTGCGGCCGCCGGTGTAGAAGTTGGCGTCACCCGCCAGCCACATCGTCCGCTTGAACTTGTAGGTGAGGTGCCACTGCACGGCGGCGATCGGCTCCTGCGTCCGGGTCTGCCCGCCCACGAAGTCGTTGTTGTCGGTGAAGAGCCACACGCCGGCCATCCCCTCGACCACCCACTTGCCGTAGGTGCGCGACAGGCCGATTTCCGGCTTGAACGACCAGCGGTTGGTGCCGAGGTTGATCAACTTGGTCGAGTCGTACTGGCCGAGCGGCGGCGACACCGTGAGGCTCACGCCGACGATGAGGCGCTGGCGGTATGCCGCGAACTCCCGTGGGGTCATCGACGGCGCGCCGTACAGGTTCACGGCCAGCCGCAGTCTGGGATCGCCGAGCCCGAACCGGTCGGCCTGTGCCGGCGTGCCGAGGTACAAACCGGTCACGTGGCCGCTGACCACTGGCAGCGCGAACCCGGCGTTGGCGGACCGGCCCGCCAGCCGGAATGCCCGCGTGAACGAAAAGGCTGTGGTGTTGATCTTCGCGCTGGCGTCGTCGATCGGCGCCGCCGGATCGAACGTCACGTCGCCCCAGTTGAAGCTGTTGACGGCGGTGGCGATGTTCACGCCGGCGGCGATGGGCCAGTAGGCGCCGGGCTCGAGCTCCTGGGCCGAGCCGGAGGCCGCCGTCAACAGCAGCCCGATGGCCGCCATCATGATGAGTATGGCCACCGGCGCGGCGTGGCGCACCGGTGGCGTCGTGTCTGTGTCTGTGACTGTCACCGCACCTCGAATGTGGACCAGGACAGTGTAATGCGGAGGCCGCGGAACGGTACGGGTGACCACGCCTGCGTCGTGATGCCTGCACTCGGTGAAGCATCACCACCGGCGCGATCATCCGCGCCGGTGGCGTGCGGTGCCTTACTGCACTTCGAGCGTGATCTTGTTGATCTTGCCCGTGAAGCGCGTGTCAGTGCCGATGCCGATGCCCTCGGCGACCGGCGTCTGGTTGTCGATGCCGACATCGGCGGTTTCGTCCGCCGAGAAGATGTTGGGCTGCGTCTTCTCGACGCGTCCCTCGGCGACGGCCTTGCCGTTCACGTAGAGGGTCAGCTTGCCGCCTTTGCCAAGGCCGCCGCCGTCGTAGGCGAAGTCGGCGGTGACGGTGACCGGCCCCTTGGGCAGCGCCTGCGGGGCGGTCACGGTGTAGCGCGCCAGTCCGAGGAAATTGTAGGTGTAGGCCGGCTTGCCGCCCTTCATGTAGAGCGACCAGCCGCCGAAGCGCCCTCCCTGAGACAGGATCGCGCCGTTGGCGCCACCGGCCGGGATGTCGAGCTCCGCGGTGACCTTGCTCGAGCGGTTCTTGATGTTCATGAAGGTGTTTTCCAGCATGCCCTGCATGCCCTCGTAGAGGGTGAGGGACTTGCGATCGCCGAGCACGTCGGGCCGGCCCGCCAGCTGCGGGTTGGTGCGCTCGATGGTCCGATCGTCGATCGGGAGCACGTGGTACTTCTCGGCCTCCTTCATGAACAGGTCCTGCATCTCCTTCAGCTTCGCGGGCTGCGCGGAGGCCAGGTTGTTGGTGAGGCTGAAGTCTTCCTTCACGTTGTAGAGATCCCAGATGTCCTGGGTGAGCGGCCGGAGGCTGCTGGTCTCCCACGGAGCGCGATGAATGGTCCGAGCCAGCCAGCCGTCGTGATAGACCGCACGGTTGCCGAACATCTCGAAATACTGCGTCGTGTGCCGCTCCGCGGCGTTCGCGTCGTTGAACGTGTAGAGCAGGCTGGTGCCCTCGATGGGCGTCTGGACCACGCCGTTGACGCTCTTCGGCTCCGGCAGGCCGGCCGCCTCGAGAATCGTCGGCGCGATGTCGATGACGTGGCCGAACTGCGATCGCAGCCCGCCCGGCTCCTTGATGCCCTTCGGCCAGTGGATGACCATGCCGTTCCTGGTGCCGCCAAAGTCCGACGCCACCTGCTTGGTCCAGGTGAACGGGGTGTCGAAGGCCACCGCCCAGCCCGCCGACATGTGCGGGAACGTTTCGGGCCCGCCCCACTTGTCGATCAATGGAATGAGGTCTTCCACCTTCTCGGTCACCCCGTTGAAGTAGGTCATCTCGTTATACATGCCGACGAAGCCGCCCTCGGCGCTCGTGCCGTTGTCGCCGGCGATGTAGATGAAGAGCGTGTTGTCCATCTGGCCGATGTCTTCGAGCGCTTTCTCGAAGCGGCCGATCTCGCTGTCGGTCTGTTCCAGGAAACCTGAGAACACCTCGGCCTGGCGTTCGAACAAGCGCCGCTGATCGGCCGGCACCTCGTCCCACGCCTTGATGTCCTTCGGTCGAGGAGCGAGCTTCGTGCCTGCGGGGACCACGCCCAGCTTCTTCTGCCGCTCCAGCGTGTCGGCGCGGACCTGATCCCAGCCCTTGTCGAACTGGCCCTTGTACTTGTCCGCCCATTCCTTCGGCACGTGGTGCGGGGCGTGGACGGCGCCGGTGGCGAAGTAGACGAAGAACGGCTTGTCCGGCGTCATCGACTTCTGCGCCTTGACCCAGTTGATCGCCTGGTTGGTCATGTCCACGGTGAAGTGATAGTTGGGCGTCTTCGGGGCGTCGACCTTGGCCGTCCCGTCGTAAATCAGCGGATACCACTGGTCCGTCTCGCCGCCGATGAACCCGTAGAACTTGTCGAAGCCCTGATGCGTCGGCCAGCGATCGAACGGGCCCGACACGCTGGTTTCCCAGGCGGCGGTCTCGTGCCACTTGCCGAAGGCGCCGGTGCTGTAGCCGTTGAGCCGCAGCATCTCGGCCAGCGGCGCGACGCTGTTCGGGTTCTGGCCCGTGTTGCCCGGGAACGCCGTGGCTGTCTCCATGATGGAGCCCGTGTTGACGGTGTGGTGGTTCCGTCCCGTCTTCAGCGCATTGCGCGTCGGCGAGCACAGCGCCGTCGTGTGGAAGTTGTTGAAGCGCAGACCAGACGCGGCCAGCATGTCCATCGTCGGCGTACGGATGGGCCCGCCGAACGTGCTGGGCCCGCCGAAGCCGACGTCGTCGATCAGCACGATCACGACGTTGGGCGCGCCCTTGGGCGCCGTGACGTTGAATCGCGCCGGCGGCCTGGCGTTGCGCGCGTCGAGCTCGGTGTAGGTCTGCGGCTTGGGCTCGGCAATCGGCAGGGTCGTTCGATCGAACCCGTCACTCGTGGCGGCCGGCGCGGCCGCCTGTTGCTGCGGTGCCGGTGGGGCGCTGCACGCGGTCATCGCGCAGATTGCCACTGCGACGATGCCGCCGAAGGCGTGCGTTCTCATGATGAGCGGTTCCTTCTTTGTGTAAGAGACCATCACGGTGTTCCCGTCCTTGACTATTCAGGGATCGGCGGCGGCCCCTCGGCCTCTGCCTTGACTGCGTCCGGTTTCACAGCCACTGTCACCTTCTTGATGGTCCCAGTGAACTGGTTGTCTCCCATGGCATAGGCAGTCGTGACTGCCGTGTACAAATCCGCACCGACGTCCGCGGTTTCGGTGCCGTAGATAAAGGGAATCGTGCGCTCGAGCCTGCCGGCGCCGGCTTTCTTCCCGTTGATCGAGAGTGTCCCGGTGCCGCCGGCGCCTGGCTTGCCGCCGTCGTAGGCAAACTCGTAGGTGAGCGTGACCGGGCCGGCCGGCAGGCGCTCAGCGGAGGTGATGGTGGTCACCACCCCGAGGAAGTTGTAAGCAAAGGCCGGCCTGCCGTCTTTCACGTACAGGCTCCAGCCGCTGTGCGCGCCGCCTTGAGCGAGGATGACGCCCGAGGCAGGATGCGCCGGCATCTCGAGGTCGGCGGTGATCGACGAGCTGCGGTTCTTGACGTCGATGAAGGCGTTCTCTTTCATGCCGACCATTCCCGGGTACAGGGTCAGCGACGTGCGGCCGCCCATGTAGTCAGGCCTCCCGGCGAGCGACGCGCTGAATCGCTCGAAAGTGCGATCGTCGAGCGGCAGCACGTTGTGCTTGATCGCCTCGGACATGAACAGGTCTTGCATCTCCTTCAGCTTCGCAGGTTCCTTGGCGGCCAGATCGTTGGCGCAACTGAAGTCTTCCGCCGTGTTGTACAGCTCCCACTTGTCATCGGCAAAGGCACTGCGAGGCTTGGCTTCCCACGCCACCTTGTGCAGGGTCACGGCGTACCAGCCGTCCTTGTAGATGCCGCGATTCCCGTAGATCTCGTAGGTACTGAACCGTGTGTGCCGACTTCGCCCGGGCATTGCTGAAGGACGCGAGCATGCTGACGCCCTCGATCGGCTTCTGAGGAACGCCGTTGACGGTGCTCGGCTGGGGCAACCCTGCCGCCTCGAGCACCGTGGGGGCCACGTCGATGACGTGGTAGTACTGGTTGCGAATCTCGCCCCTTGCGGTGATCGCCTTTGGCCACGACACGATCGCCCCGTTGGTGGTGCCGCCGTACTGCGTGTGGAACTGCGAATACGCAAACGGCGTGTTGTCGGCGATCGACCAGCCGGCTGGCACGGTCATCGCAGAATGCGGCCCCCCGACTTCGTCGAGATGCTTGACCTGATATTCGAGGGTCTCGGGCGATTGGTTGAACGTGCTCAAGGTGTTGAACACACCGCGGCGTCCGCCATTGGGGCTGGCGCCGTTGTCGCCCGTGACGTAGATGATCAGCGTGTTGTCCAGGGCGCCGACGTCCTGCACGGCCTGCACGACCCGGCCAATCTCGTAGTCGGTCAGTTCGGCGAACGCCGCGAAGACCTCCTGATACCGGATGGCGACCTTCTTCTCATCGGCACTGAGCGTGTCCCAGTCGGGCATGACATCGGGCTTCGGCGTGAGGCGCGTGTTGGCCGGGACGATGCCGAGCTGCTTCTGGCGTGCGAGAATTTCGTCGCGGTATTTGTCCCAGCCTTCGTCGAACTTTCCTTTGTACTTGTCTCGCCAGGAGTCTGGAAGCTGAACCGGGTCGTGCATGCCCTGCGCGGCGTAGTACATGAAGAACGGCTTGTCGGGATTCAAGGTCTTCTGTGCCTTGATCCACTCGATTGCCCGGTTGGCGAGATCGGTCTGGTAGTAGTAGTGCGGATCCTTCGAAGCCGGCGCCAGCGTCGTGTTGTCGTGCGCCGACGGCGCGAACTGGTCCGACTCGCCGATCACGTTGCCGTAGAAGCGCTCAAAGCCCAGCCCGGTAGGCCACTGGTCGAACGGCCCCGTGAGGCCGCTTTCCCACGGCACGTATTCATGGGACTTGCCGAACATCGCCGTGCTGTAGCCGTTGAATCGCAGGATCTTCGCGAGCGGCGCCACGGTGTTCGGCAGGACCGAGGTCTGTCCGGGAAACGACGTCGCCATTTCCGAGATCGTGCCCATGTTCGCGCTGTGGGGATTGCGGCCCGTCAGCAGCGCCACGCGGGTCGCCGAGCAGATCGGCGCGGTATGGAAGTTCGTGTAGGTGAGTCCGTTTTTTGCCAGCCGATCCAGGGTCGGCAAGTTCATCACGCCGCCGAACGTCCGGGATCCGGCGTACCCGAAGTTGTCGAGGAGGATCACCAGCACGTTGGGTGCGCCCTTCGGCGCCTTGACCTCGAAGATCGGCGGCGCCTTCGCATTGCGGGCGTCGAGCTCGGTGATCGCCGGATAGGTTGGCTCCGCGATCGGAAGAGTCGTTCGATCGAGTCCGTCGGCAGAAGCGGCAGCCGGCTTCGCGGCCTGTTGCTGCTGTGCCGGTGGGGCGCTGCACGCGATCACCCCCGACAGGATGAACGCGACTCCAGCTGCTGCATATAAGTCCTGTCTTCGCATGAGCCGTCCCTTGTGTCTAAAGACCATCGCTATCACCGCAGTCACACGACGCCAACTCAATTGCCACTGTCTCAGGCCTCAGGAATCGATCCGTCGTTCGTGTCGTCGCTGCAACCGCCGAGCACGCGGCTCACGTACTGCTGCCCGGCGAGCGCCGCAATCACCGCCGGAACCAGGTCGTCGCCCGCCGTGTCCTTGAGCACGTAGCCCAGCGCGCCGGCGGCCAGTCCGCGTTCGACGAGGATTCGCTCGCCATGGACGGTGATCAGGACGATCCGCACCTCGGGCGCACGGCGCCGGATCAGCGCGACGGCGTCGATGCCGTCGAGGCCGGGCATCGAGATGTCCGTCACGATGACGTCAGGCGAGAGCTCGAGCGCCGCGCGCACCAGCGCGTGCCCGTCGGCAACCAGGCCGACGACGTCGAAGTGGTGCTGGAGCAGGGCGCGCAGTTGCTCCGCCGTCTGCCGATGGTCGTCGGCCAGAAGCACGCTGGCCCGTCGCCCGGGGAAGTGCGAACGCGACACCGCGCATTCTTGTCGCAAGCCCCTGGCCTGGGGGAATGGAGGACTACGGAGCGGTGTCCCCGTAAAGGGCCCCGATAACCCTCCGAAAAACTACTGAGGCGCCCGGTGGGGATTCGGCCGGTCAATCGAGGGTCAGCCGCCGGTCCAGGGCATACCGCACGAGCTCCGCTGTCGAATGCAGGCCGAGGGTCTCCATCATTTCGTACTTGTGCGTCTCGACGGTGCGGACCGACAGCCCAAGGTTGGCGGCGATTTCCTTCATGCGCTGTCCCTTCACGATCAGCCGCAGCACGTCGCGCTGACGGACAGTCAGCTCGGGCTCTGCCGCGTCCGCCGTGCCTGCCATCCGCTCCATGACCTCGCGTGTCATCACCGGCGTGAGGTAGACGTGCCCCTGCAGCGCCTGGCGGATGGCGGCGACCAGCTCGTCGCCGGCCGACTCCTTCAGCAGGTAGCCCGCGGCGCCGGCGCGGATGGCCACGCTGGCCAGGTTCGCGTCGTTGTGCATCGTCAGCACGATGACCTTGCTCTCGACGCGTTCAGCCTTCAGCCGCGACAGCACGTCGAGGCCGGTCAGGCCGGGCATCGACAGGTCGGTGACGATGACGTCGGGACGAAGCCGCTTGGCCGCGTCGACGAGCAGGTGGCCGTCGGCGACAGCGCCAACGACGTCGAAGTCGTGCTTGCCGAGCAGGCCCGTCAGGCCGTCGGTGACAATCGCGTGGTCATCGGCGAGGAGGATCGTCGCCCGGCGCGTCACGCGACCAGCCCTTCATCCGCAGCGGACGCGGCCTGCGCAGCCTGGCCCGCAGGGACCTGAACGGTCACGCGCGTGCCCGTCGCCGGCCCCGTGGAGATCTCGAGCGTGCCGCCGGCCAGCCGTACCCGCTCGGCGATGCTGACAAGGCCCAGCCCCTTGCTGCGTTCGAGCGCGTTCGCGTACTCGAATCCCCGGCCGTCGTCGGCAATCGTCATCTCGGCGCGATCGCCGATGCGGGACAACTCCACCGACGCACGGGAGGCTCCGGCGTGCGCGACGACGTTACGGATCGCCTCCTGGGCGACGCGGTACAGGCAGAGCGCGGAGGGCGCGCTGATGGACCCCATGTCGCCGCCGGCACGGCATGTCACCGCGGTGCCGTGAGCCCGGCCGATCTCGGCGCAGTACGCGCTGAGGGCAGGCACCAGCCCGACGTGCCGCAGTACGGTGGGGTGCAGGTCGTGCGAGAGATGGCGGACGTTTTGCGCCAGCGTGCTCGTGCGCTGCTGCAGGGCTCGCAGCTCGCCCTGGAGGTCGTCTCCGACCTGCGATTCGAGCAGCCGCTGCCTGAGCCCGCTGAAGGCGATCGACATACCAGCCAGCTGCTGGCTCACGTCGTCGTGGAGGTCGCGGGCAATCCGCGCCCGCTCGGCGTCCTGCGCTTCGATCAGGCGGCCGGCGAGGTGCTGGATCTCGCGATGGCTCAGTGCCAGCGCCGCCTGGCTTTCCCGGATCCGGTCCTCGGCCGCACGCCGTTCGGTGATGTCGACGTCGCAGCCGATGTAGCCGGCAAAGCTGCCGTCTCGCGCGAACTTCGGCACGCCGTGCGCGATCACCCAGCGGATACTCGCCGGCAGCGTCGCGCACGCGGTATTCCATCAGAAACGGACGGCGCGCTTCGAACGCCGGCACGTAGATGTTGATGCAGTGGGCGAGGTCATCCGGATGGACCACGTTCTGCCAACCCTCGTTCAGCAGATCGTCCAGCGGCCGGCCGGTGAACTCGACGCAGGTCCGATTGAGGAAATCGAGCGTGGTGTCGGTCCGTGCCGTCCAGATCATGGCGGGCGCGGTGTCGGCCATGAGCCGGAAGCGCTCCTCGCTCAGTCGCAACGCGAGCTCCGCCTTGCCGCGTCGAGCTCGCTCGAGCATCAGAGCGGCGATGGCTGCGGCCTCGACCGCGGTGGCGGCCAGAAGCGCGCCAGTAAGGTAGGTCATGCGTGGAACGGCCCTGATTCTACTGTCTGAGGGCTTCCGCCTTACGTGAAGGTCTAAGCTCAGCTGTAGAAGGCCGGGAGGTGGGTCCGCTGATCGATGTCCGCTACGGGTCGATGTCCCTACGTCCCGACGGGTCGCGACGCCTGGCGTCCGCTCAACGAGCTGACGCGGATGCGGAACAGGACGGGCACGTGATGCTCGTCGCCGCCGGTCAGCTTCCCGGCGCCCGGCAGCCACCAGGCTGGCACCTTGTCGAGCAGATCGCGCACACGGCGCCGCGCATCGGCGTCCGCGGGTCCGTCGCCGATCTCCTCGTAGCGGCCGATCACGACGACGGTCTTCCAGTTGAACTGATTGACGATCTCGTCGATCTCGAGGCAGACCTTCGGGTTGCCGCGCATCCAGTCGATCTTCTGGCCGACCGTCGAGAAGCTGTACAGCGCGTCGTCGTCCGCGTGGTAGTGGAAGAACAGCGGCACGATGTAGGGCTGATCGGCGCGGGCGCAGGCGAGCCGCGCGAGATTGGTGTGCGCGAGCACCTCGCGGCACTGCGTCGGCGTCAACTCGTGAAGGAGCATGGCGTTGGCTATGTTCGCACGAGGCACTCTCGCCTGGGCAAGTCAGGGCATGCGACTCCGACGGCACCAGCTCAGCATTGGAGCTCGCCTCTTCATGGGTGGTATGGTGTGAGATCGGTCATCAACGACCGCGCCAGATACCCGAGGGGGAATTGTGAATCTCGATCACTACAAGGAATTGTTGCTGGCCAAAGAGCAGGCGCTCGTCGCGCACCGCACGCGGACCAGTGCGGACGAACAGGACTCCGGCGACGGCGCGGCCACCGACGTCGCCGACGAAGGCGTGAAGGACGAGACCCAGTCCGTGCTGTTCAGCTCGGACGAAGCGGACGCGAGCGTGCTCGACGACGTCCGTCTGGCGCTGGCCCGAATCGCCGACGGCTCCTACGGCCAGTGTGCTGTGGATGGTGAGCCCATCAGCGAGAAACGACTCGAGGCCATCCCCTGGGCCCGGTACTGCGCGAAGCATCAGGCCGAGCTCGAAGCCAGCCAGGGCCTGCCGACGGCGACCCTCTGACCACGAACGGTTGCTGCGATCGGTGAGGGGAGATTGAGTCTTTGGAACGGCCCGGGCAAGAGGCGATGACGGCCACGAGCACGCGAGCGGCAGATCCCGACGCCTGGATATTTCAGGGCGGCGGCGAAATGGGCGCGCAGATTGCGCAGTTCGATTGGGCAGCGACGCCGCTTGGCCCGGTGAGCCGCTGGTCGCGCAGCCTGAAGGCGACAGTCGCCATCGTGGTCCACTCCCGCCACCCGATGTTCCTGTGGTGGGGCCCGGAGCTGATTCAGATCTACAACGACGCCTACCTTCCGAGCTTTGGCGTCGGCAAGCATCCCGCAGCGCTCGGTCAGCGCGGCCGCGACTGCTGGCCGGAGATCTGGGACATCATCGGCCCGCAGATCGACGACGTGATGAGTCACGGCGTGCCGAGCTGGCACGAAGATGCCCTGGTGCCGATCTTCCGGAACGGGGCGATCCAGGAGGTCTACTGGACCTACGGCTACTCGCCGGTCTTCGACGATGACGGCTCGATCGGCGGGACGCTGGTGGTCTGCACGGAGACGACGGGCCGCGTCCTGGCGACCAGGCAAGAGGCTGCGCTGCGCGCCGAAGTCGATCGCGATCGCGCGCGCCTCCAACAGTTTTTCGCGCAGGCACCGGCCGGTATCTGCATCGTTCGCGGACCCGAGCTGACGTTCGAGTTCGCCAACGATCACTACCGCGCGCTGGTCGGAGGCAGAGACCTGATCGGCAAGCCGCTCCTGAATGCGCTGCCGGAGCTCGCGGGCCAGGGCATCGACACGTTGCTCCGGGGCGTGATGACCTCTGGCGAGGCCTTCGTCGGACGCGAAGTGCCGGTTCGCATCGATCGGCACGGTCAGGGCATCGTTGATGACGCCTTCTACACCTTCATCTACAGCCCTCTTCGCGACGCTGCCGCGCGCGTGGAAGCCGTCGTCGTCCTGGCGCAGGACGTCACCGACGAGGTGCTCGCCACGCGGCAGACCGAGGAGCTGGGGCAGCGACTGCGCGACAGCGAAGCGCAGTTCCACGTCCTTGCCGAGACCATCCCGCAGCTCGCCTGGAGCACGCGTGCCGACGGCTACATCGACTGGTACAACCAGCGCTGGTACGACTACACCGGCACCACGTTCGAGAGCATGCAGGGCTGGGGCTGGAAGGCGGTGCACGATCCCGCGCTCGTCGAGGAGGTGACGTCGCGGTGGCAGGCGGCGCTGACTGCCGGCGAGCCGTTCGAGATGGAGTTTCCGTTGCGCGGCCGCGACGGGCAGTTCCGCTGGCACCTGACACAGGCAGTGCCGCTCAAGGATGAGGGCGGACGAATCGTGCGCTGGTTCGGGACCAACACCGACATCGATGCGTCGCGCCGCGCCGCCGAGGAGCGATCGGCGCTGCTCGACAGCGAGCAGCGGGCACGGCAGGCCGCGGAACTGGCGAGCCGCGCCAAGGACGACTTCCTGTCGACGGCCTCGCACGAGTTGCGGACGCCGCTCAACGCGATCCTCGGCTGGGCGCTGCTCCTGCAGTCCGGGGCGCTGTCGAACAGCGACTTCGTCAGGGCTGTGGACAGCATCGAGCGCAACGCGCGGATCCAGGTCCGGCTGATCGAGGACATCCTCGACGGCTCGCGCATCATCACCGGCAAGCTGCAGATCCAGATGACGCCGCTCGATCTCACCACGCTCGTGCAGGCGGCGGTGGATGCAGTGCGGGCGTCGGCGGACGCCAAGCGCATTGCGCTCACCGTGCAGGTTGATGCCGCCGCGGCTCGGGTGTCGGGCGATCCGGAGCGGCTGCAACAGGTGATCTGGAACCTGGTCAACAACGCGATCAAGTTCACTCCGAAGGACGGGGCCGTGGACGTCGCGCTGGCGCGCGTGGGAACTGACGTCCAGCTCACTGTCAGGGACACCGGCGAAGGCATTGCCGCCGACTTCCTGCCGCACGTGTTCGAGCGCTTCCGTCAGGCAGAGGGCAGCACCTCGCGGCGATACGGCGGTCTCGGGTTGGGGCTCGCGCTCGTGCGCCACCTGGTCGAAGCGCACGGCGGCACCGTGCGCGCGGAGAGTGACGGGCCCGGACGCGGATCAGTCTTCACTGTCATGCTGCCAGTCCGTGCCGTGTTCTCCGAACCGGCGCCTGCCCGGCCCGAAGCGGCCGCAGCCCCGGTTCCATTCGTGCCGCGCGCCGCGGACTTGACCGGCGCCACGGTGCTCGTCGTGGACGACGAAGCTGACGCGCGCGATCTGGTGGCCACGGCGCTGCGGTCGAAGGGCGCCGAGGTCATCACGGCGGCCAACGCCTCCGACGCCCTGTCGCTCATCGCAGCGCGGCCGTTCACCGCCATGGTCAGCGACATCGGCATGCCGACCAGTGACGGCTACGAGCTGATTCGGCGCGTTCGCACCGTCGCCGGGGCACGCGGACATCACCTGCCAGCGGTGGCATTGACGGCGTACTCACGGGAAGAGGACCGACGCCGTGCCCTCGAGGCCGGGTTTCAAGCCTACGTCGCCAAGCCGGTCGAGCCGGACGAACTGGTCGCCATCGTCTCGCGCCTGGCCGTGGACTCGTTGAAGCAGGGCGGCGACAGCCCCGCGCTGCTCGCTGCACGCACCGACATCCTGCAGAAGGTCCAGAAGATCCTCACGACGCAGGGCGTCCACGAGGCGTTGCGGTTTCTCAACAGCCGGGCCTCGCATCGCTTCACCGGGGTCTACCGATTCGACGCCCCGACGCTTCGCAACGTCGCCCTGCTCGACGCTGACGCGCCGTCGGTGACCAGAGGCGACGACCAGCCGATCGAGGCGACGTACTGTTCGGTCGTCGGGACCTTCGAGCGGCCATTCACGACCGAGGACGCCGGCCTCGACAACCGGCTGCGCGACCATCCGGCCCGCGAGTCGGTGCGTTCCTATTGCGGGGTGCTCCTCCGCACGGCGGCCGGCGAGCCCTTTGGCACCCTCTGTCACTTTGACCTGGTGCCGCGAGAAGTGCCGGTGCAGGAGGTGGCGCTGATGGAAGCCGTGGCGCCACTGCTCATGCGGGCCCTCCAGCACGCCGGCTGACGCCGCGCTCGCGCTCCTCGCCGGTTCCAGCCCCGAGAACGACCTGCGCCGGGACCGATCAAGCCGCTGTGTCATGATGGCGGCGTCATATGACAAAGGCCCGGCATCCACAGCCGCGTGAGCCAATCCCCTCGGTGGACTTTGCCGGTATCCATACCGACCGCATCGAATACGAGCCCTCGTCGACGATCTTCAGCCAGGGCGACCCGGCGCCGTCGATCATGTACGTCGAGACCGGCACGGTGCGATTGTCGGTCCTGTCCCACACCGGGAAGGAAGCTGTCGTCGCGGTGCTCGAGCCCGGGCACTTTTTCGGCGAGGGCTGCCTGGCAGGCCAGACCGTCCGGATGGCGACGGCCACAGCGATGGGCGCCTGCGCCGTCCTGTCGGTGGACAAGCCGGAGATGGTGCGGCAGCTGCGAGCGCAGCCCGACTTCGCCGGACGGTTCCTGACGCACATGCTGACGCGGAACATCCGCATCGAGGAAGACCTCGTCGATCAGCTATTCAACTCCACCGAGAAACGCCTGGCGCGGACGCTTCTGCTGCTGGCCCGGTACGGCGAGCCCGAGGTGTCTCACCGCGCGCTCCCCCGGGTATCGCAGGAACTGCTGGCCGAGATGGTCGGGACGACGCGATCGCGGGTCAACTTCTTCATGAACAAGTTCAGGAAGCTCGGGTTCATCGACTACAACGGCGCCCTGAAGATCAACAACTCCCTCCTCAGCGTGCTGCTGCGCGATTGAGCAGTCCCGTCGATCCGGCGCTGACGTCCTGATCTCCTGCCGGCGAGGTGGGTGCCGGTTCAGGAAGTGGCGCTGCGGATACGGCCGCACTCCAATTACCGGCAACCCAGCCCGGCTATCCGGCGTCCAAGGCCCTGTGTCGACGTGTGCCAGGTGACCGCTCGGGGACTGGCGTGGGCCGGCGGACCGTTGCTGGTGCTGTTGTCGTGCGGTGCCGCCGGGGCGCAGGCGAACTTCCAGCTGTGGGGCGACTTCACCGTCGATTGGCAGAAGGCGCATCGGCTCACCTACGGCATCGACATCGAACCGAAGGTGCTGCTGGCGGCACCTGAAGGCGATCCCGGGTGGGCCACGATCGACGTCACGCCGACGGTGAGCTACGCGATACGAGGCTGGCTCGATCTCAATGGAGAGCTCCTGGCAGGCCACACGACGGAAACCGACGACGTGCGGTCCGTGGAGGTGACGCCGCGGGTGGGCGTGCGCTTCCACCTGTTCTCTCGGACAGTGCCGGTCCGCCTGGCCGGCCACGTCGATCGGGACCGGGAGCTGCCGCCGTCGCGCCGCCTCGTGCTGCGCGACTACCTGCGGATGGAGTGGCGCAACCTGTTCTACAGCGATGAAACCGGCGACAGCTCCACGGCGCGTATCCGCAACCGCGTCGAGCTGCAGTTCCCGTTGAACACCCCGCTGACCACTACCGACGGCGCGCGGTCGCTGCTGGCCGATTGGGAATGGTTCGTACCCGTCACTGATGTCGTCGAGCGATTCGCGAACAAGCAGCGGGTGCGCGCAGGGATCGGCTGGCGGCGTAATCGCGAATGGCAGTTCGAGGGACTCTACGTCTGGGAGCGATCGCGAAATACCATCGACACCGGCTTCTCATCCTCGGACAACGCCATCGACATCCGTGTGAAGCGTGTGTTCTAGGCAAGGCATGACCGCGACCGGCATGAAAGGGAGATCCATGACAAAGGCAATCAAGGCGGCGCTCGTCGTCGTTGCTCTGGCACTGGGCACGGCGGCTCCGGCGGGCGCGCAGACCCCGCAGAAGAAACCGAACATCCTGGTGCTGTTCGGCGACGACATCGGCTACTGGAACATCAGCGCCTACAACCGCGGCATGATGGGTTATCGGACGCCGAACATCGACCGCATCGCGAAGGAAGGGGCGATCTTCACCGACGCCTACGCGCAGCAAAGCTGCACGGCGGGACGCGCCGCGTTCATCACCGGCCAGTCTCCGATCCGTACGGGCCTGCTCAAGGTCGGACTGCCAGGCGCTCCCGAGGGCCTTCACGCCGAGGACCCGACGATTGCCAATCTGCTCAAGGCGCAGGGCTACGCGACGGGGCAGTTCGGCAAGAACCATCTCGGCGATCGCAACGAGTTCATCCCGACGGTCCACGGCTTCGACGAGTTCTTCGGCAACTTCTATCACCTCAACGCCGAGGAAGAACCCGAGAACCCCGACTACCCCAAGGACCCGGCGTTCAAGGCGCGCTTCGGCCCGCGGGGCGTCTTCCACTGCTATGCCACCGATACGGCGAGCACTCTCCCCGACGATGGCCGGTTCGGCAAGTGGGGCAAGCAGCGCTGCGACGACACCGGTCCGCTGACCAGGAAGCGGATGGAGACGATTGACGATGAGGTGCTCGGCGAGACCACCAAGTTCATCGACAAGCAGCAGCAGGCGGGCAAGCCGTGGTTCGTGTGGTTCAACACCACCCGCATGCACATCCACACCCACCTCAAGCCGGAATCGGCAGGCAAGACCGGACTCGGTGTCGGCCCGGACGGCATGGTGGAGCACGACGGCGACATCGGCCAGATGCTGAAGAAACTGGACGACCTGGGTGTCGCCGACAACACCATCGTGATCTACACCACCGACAACGGCGCCGAGGTGTTCAGCTGGCCTGACGGCGGCAGCGCGCCGTTCCGCGGCGAGAAGAACTCCAACTGGGAGGGCGGCTATCGCATCCCCCTGGTCGTACGCTGGCCCGGCGTGATCAAGCCCGGGACCGAGATCAACAATGTTGTCTCGCACGAGGACTGGCTGCCGACGCTGCTGGCGGCCGTGGGCCAGCCAACCGTGAAGGAATCCTTGCTGACCGGTCTGGCGGCGGGCGGGATGACCTACAAGGTCCACCTCGACGGATACAACCTGCTGCCGGCCTTGAAGGGCGAGACGACGGAGTGGCCGCGGAAGGAATTCATCTACTGGACCGACGACGGCGATTGCGCGGCGTTGCGATTCGAACAGTGGAAGATGGTCTTCCTCGATCAGAGGGCATTGGGCTTCGACGTCTGGCAGGATCCGCTGGTCGTGCTGCGCTTCCCCAAGCTCTTCAATCTGCGCAGCGATCCGTTCGAACGGGCTGACAAAGAGGCGCCGGCCTATACCGACTTTCGGGTCGCTCACGCCTTTCTTGTCGGTCCCGCGATCGGCTATGCGGCACAGTGGATCCAGAGCTTCAAGGACTTCCCGCCGCGCAGCAAGCCCGGCTCGTTCAATCTCAGCCAGGTGATGGAGAAGCTGAGCAAACCGTCTCAATAGCGCGGCCACTCTCGCGATAGGATTCCCGATGGCGGCGGAGTTGCTCCGCCGCCATTCTTTCAGCGGCGCATTCGTGACGTCGTGACCTCACGACCAATGCGCCAAAAGGAGCGATGACGATGCGGATTCAGCAATTCGGGGCACTGGCCGTTGGCCTGATGCTCAGCGCGCCGGCGGCGGCGCAGGTGACCAAGACACTGACCGGCGAACAGAAGACGATGACCGCGACCGTCGAGGCAATCGAGCAGTCGAGCCGCGAGGTCACCCTCAAGAAGCCCGACGGCACCTACGTCACGGTGACGGTGCCCGACAGCGTGACGCGCTTCTCGCAGCTCAAGATCGGCGACTCGGTCACCGCGCATTACTACGAGAACATGGTCCTTCGCCTGAAGGAGCCCGGCGAGAAGTCCGTGGACAGCGCGGCGGCCTCGGTGACGCCGACGCCCGGCGCGAAGCCGACCGGCACGTCGGCCACGCAGCGCACGATCACGGCGACCATTACGGACATCGACCAGTCGGTGCCGTCGATCACCTTCAGCGGCCCGAACGGCTGGAAGTACAGCTCGAAGGTCGAGGACAAGAAGGCGCTGGCCAAGGTGAAGGTTGGCGACAAGGTCGACATCACCTGGACGCAGGCGATGCTGATCTCGTTCGAGTAGCTGCCGCGGGGCTCGATCGCCCCTCGGCCGGGCAGCCCTGACCGCCGTTTCCCGGCGTTCAGGGCCGTCATGGCCGTCGTCGCGCGAGGTGCCAGAGTAGAGACCAGGTGGTGTTCATGAATCCCTCCAGACGCGCCATGCTGGTCGCGTTTCCGGTCTTGACGACCGCCGTCCCGCGCGTACTCGCGCAGTCACTGGAGCCGGCCGCCGCCGTCGATGTCCCGGCGCTGCTGCAGCGGCGTACGCAGGAGCTCTTCGACGCGATGGCGCCAGGCAATCCCGAGCCGTGGAAGCGCTACCTTCACGACCGGATGGTCTACAACTCCGAGGACGGCAGGGCGATGACCAAGAGCGACCTGCTGAACGAACTGCGGCCGATGCCGAAAGGGATCTCAGGGCACATCACGGTCACGCAGTTTCACGCCGTCGTGCACCCGGCGGCGGCCGTCGCCTCGTATGTCGCCGAGGAGACCGAGATCTTCTTCGGGCAGACGCTGCACTCGCGATACCTGACCACCGACACGTGGCTGCTGACGGACGGCGACTGGCGTCTCGCCGCGTCGGGGGTGCTGGCGCTGCGGGACGACCCGCCGGCGCTCGCCCTGCCGCAGCAGGCACTCCAGGCGTACGCCGGCACGTATGCGCTGACTCCGGAGATCTCGTATGTGATCCGTCTGACGCCAGGCGACGGCCTGACCGGGCAGCGAACAGGCCGTGCCGTTGAGCCGCTGCGTGTCGAGGTCCCGGACTGCCTGTTCGTCCCCGGGCAACCGCGGCTGCGGAAGATCTTTCAGCGAGACGGTGCGGGCCGGATCACCGGCTTCGTCGAGCGCCGCGAGAGCTGGGACATCACCTTGCGCCGCATGCCGTGACCGGCGCGGGCCGCTTCCGTGCGGCGATGCGTGCGCCCGAACGGCAGCATCTCCGTTTGCCCGCTGTCACTCAACGCTTCCGGAACGCTTGAATCAACTCGCCCCGCAGGATGTAGCGCTCGGCTTCGAGGCTGAACCCGCGCTCCGCCATGATGCGGATCAACTCCTCGCGCGTGTAATGCGCGATGTGCTCGTCGGCGTAGCCGCCAGGATTGACCTTGCCGTAGAGCCTTTCGATCCACACCCATTGCCAGTTCGCGTAGTCCGGCGTGCCCAGGACCAGGCGGCCGCCGCGTTTGAGCACGCGACACAGCTCGTCGAGGATGGGCGATTGCTTGGGCACGTGTTCGATGACCTGGGAACACAGCACGCACGGGAACGACTCGTTCGGAAACGGCAGCGCGAACCCCGAGCCCTGCACGAGAGACCGCTCGAATCGCCGGGCGTAGCGAAGCTTGCGGAGAAGCACGTCGACCGCCACGCTGCCAGGCGGCAGGCTGCCGATGATCCGGCTCGACCCGCACCCGACGTCCAGCACGCGGCCCTCGCCGGCGACCAGATCCGTCACGTGACGATGGCGCTCGCGCTGCCAGTAGCGCTGGAGGAAGATTCGGCTGTCGTGGGCCCGATCGTCGTAGTCGGCGGCGAGAATCGAATTCCGCAACTTCCAGAGCTGCCAGAACGTGCCGAGGCACGCCGTGCCGACTCTCAGTGTCCGGGCGTGTGAGGCGCCATGTTTTCTGGGCTCATAGCTGAACGGCACCTCCCGGACCCGGCGTCCGTCGGCGTAGGCACGAACCAGGAGCTCCTGCAGGATGTCGAAATCGCGCGCGGCGGGATGTTGATCACGCAGCACCGTTGCCTCGTACAATCGGAAACCGCTCGAGAGGTCGGCAATCGGCACGTCGAGGCCGCGGGCGAAGAACGCATTCAGGATTCGGCTCAACACATAGCGATGGAGACTCATGGCCGCCCGACCACCGGGTACATATCGCGACGCGATGTGCACCTCCGCCTGGCGCCGTCCCTTCCACAGCTCCTCGATGACGCCGGGAGGATGGGAAAGGTCCGCATCCATCGTCAGGACGTAGGCGCCTCCCGCCGCGGCGAAGCCGCTCGCGAGCGCGTCGCCGTAGCCGTGATCCCGTTGCTGGACCACGCGGGCGCCGTTGGCGTTCGCCGCGTCGCTGGTGGCCGCGTCAATGCCTTTGGTGACGAGCAGGATCTCGTAGCGAAGGCCGAGGCCGTCGAGCACGCGCCGCAGCTGCGGGAGCAGGCCCTGCAGGTTCGGGCCCTCGTCGAGCGCGGGAATCACGACCGACAGGTCGAGGGCGTAGACCCCGCGCTTGATCGCCTCGTCAATCTCGAGGTTCACTATTGAGCTCATCCTTGCGGACCACCCGGTCGACGACGCTGGCGTCGTCAGGAATTGAAGCCCGGCTGCGCGCAGTCGCGTCCTGCGCCGCGTCAAGTCGATCGTGGCTAGTCTAACGGCCTTTTGGCCTCGGTCCGAGTGGACGGTATTCGCATGCCGGAGAACGTGACCGACGCGTCGCAGCCCGCGACGCCAGCCCAACGCCTGACGGGCGACGACGGCGCTGTCGCGCATCCAGGCAACCCGCAGGCCTGGTGGCCCGGTGCCCTGGCCGTTCTGGGCTACACGCTCACGACGCTGTACCTGTTTCGGCCACTGATCGCGCAGTTGAATCATGCGATCGCCGGGCCCTTTCCGGATGGGGACGGGTTCTACAACGTCTGGCACCTCTGGGCCGCCAGGCGCGCGTTGGCAGCGGGACAGGACCCCGCGTTCACCAACCTGATCTACGCGCTTCGTCCAGGGCAGATCCAGATCTTCGTCGAGTATTTCTACAGCAACCTCGTCGGCTCGGTGCTCCAGTTCGTCGCGTCGCCGCTTGCCACGTACAACCTGCTCATCATCAGCTCGTTCGTGCTCAGCGGGTGCACGGCATATCTGCTGGCGACTCATTTTCTGCGCAACCGACTGGCGTGCTTCACAGCGGGCTGGCTCTACACGTTCTCGACCTATCACTTCAATCGGGCGGGCGGCCATCTTGGCCTCTGCACCATTCAGTGGCTGCCGCTGTGCGCCTGGCGTCTCCTGGTGTTTGTCGAGCGCCCGTCGCTGCGCAACGCGATCCTCGCCGGCATCACCGTGGCCCTCGTGCCCTTTTCGGACGTCTACTACGTCGCCTGCTTCCTCGTGCCTTTCGGGCTCGTGCTGCTGGGGAGGACCCTGATCCTCCAGCCGCGCTGGTTCACCGCCCGACGTCACCTTGTGCTCGCAGGCGCCGCGCTGCTCGTCGCTGCAGGAATCGCCGGTCCACCGCTGCGAAGTTACTTCCACATGGACGCGGAGATGGCGGAGAGCAATCGCAGGATGGTCGCGCAGACGCGCGACCGCGGTGGGGCCGATCTCGCCGAATACCTGCTGCCGCTCCGGAACTACCCGTATCTCGGGCATTCGACGGCGGCAATCTACGGGCGGATGACGGCGATCGAAAAAGATGCGTATCCCGGCGGCATCACGCTGCTGCTCGCTGCGGCGGCACTGTGCTTTGCGCGTGCCCGCCGGACGGGCGCGCTCTTCTGGCTCGCCGTCGCGGTGACAGCAGCCGTGTTCTCACTCGGCCCGACAATCGCTGTCGCCGGCCGGATCGTGGGGCCGTCGCCTGTCTATAACCTGGTGTTCGGATTTCCGCCGCTGTCGCAGTTCCGCGCCCCGAATCGTACGTCGGTGCTCGCGCTCCTTGCCGCCGCCATGCTTGCGGGGTACGCAGTGGAGATCCTGTTCGCGCGCATGGCGTCGCAACCGGCGCGACGGGTTCTTGCAGGTGCGGTCCTCGCACCCGTGCTGTGGCTTGCCCTCCTCGACAGCTCGCTGTGGGGGATGCCGTACCCGTCCAGGCCCGTGTCGTCTCCGCAGCTCTACGAGATCATCGCGCGCGACGCCGACGATCGGATCCTGCTCAATCTGCCGCTGGCATCTCTGGAGAGCCACCAGTTCTACCAGACCGTGCACCACAAGCGTCTGGCCTCCGGGTTCGTCTCCCGGGCGACGCCCAGCATGGCGCAATCGCTTGGCAGCGTCGCGAACCTGAATCTGTTCTGGGTGACCAACCCCTCCGCGCTGCAGACGGTCGGCTTTGCCAGGAACCAGCGCGTCGTCGGCGCGGAGCACCACACCGCGCCGAATCCGGCCTTCAAGGCGGCGCTGCTGGCGCGCGGGATCCGATATGTGGTGTTGCGGCACTCGACCGACGCAGACAGCCAGGCCTGGATGCGTCAATACCTGCTGGGCAGTCTGGGCATGCCCTTCTACGAGGTGAGCAGCGAGGGACTCACGGCGTGGTGCCTGGACGTCACCTGTCCTGGCGCATCAACCGCACGCCCATTCGACGCGCATTGAGCATGCGCGTGGCCGAGGTCACTCGACGTTCGCGATCCTGACGATGCTGCCCCTGGCCTGCGCGTCGTTGGGATCCTTCACCACGGTGACGTAGAGGTCCTTCCCGCCCGGACCAAAGGCCACGTTGGTCGTGCCGTCGCCGGCCGCGAGAGAGTCCCGTCTACCACGAGCGGCCCTTCGGGCCCGAGCACGTCGCTGACGACTGTCACTTCCTGCGCCAGGACGGCTGGCGCCGCGAGCATCAGGCCCGCGACGAACACTAACGAGTCTGCTGATTGTCACTGCTGGAGGCCCCCCGACTCGAAGGCATTCTATCCGCCGGCGCGCTCCCGATCGCCGCTGGCGGCGTGCCTATCGCCAAAGGGCGAGGATCCGTTCGACGAACCAGACGGATCCCGCGGCGGCAATTGTAAGCGCGCCGCACGTCACCAGGCGTCGCCTGGTGATCAGGCCCGAGCGGTACACGCCGGCGAGCACCAGCGCGGCGACGAGCACGACCGCCAGTTGTCCGGCCTCGACGCCGAGATTGAACGACAACAGCGACCAGGCCAGGTCGCGCCGCGGCAATTGCATCTCGCGCAGCACGAACGCGAAGCCGAACCCGTGGATCAGCCCGAAGCTGCCGGCGCTGATGACGCGCCAGTCACGCCCCGTCGCCGGCCGGAGATTGCGAAGGCCCACGTAAACGATGCTGAGGGCGATGAGCGGCTCGATCACCCGCGGCGGCGGCGCAATCACGTCCAGTACCGAGAGCCCGAGCGTCACGCTGTGCGCGACAGTGAACGCCGTGACGATTGCGGCCAGGCGCTTGAACGATCCGCCAGCCAGGAGCAGCCCCGCCAGGAACAGCAGGTGGTCGGGCCCTGCCAGGATGTGCTCGAAGCCGGCCACCAGAAATCGCCGGAACGTCGCCAGCCGCGATGGCGTCGTGGCGATCGCGAGTGACGCGCGGCTGTGCGACCGGTCGAGAGTCGCCTGCCCGACGAGCGCGTCGTCGACGTAGACGTTGACGAACGTCTGGTGCTCGGGGTCGTACGGAAACAGCGGGCCGTCAACGCTGAGCGCCCGGCCCGCTGTCGTATCGGCGCAAGGGATCGACCAGCGGAGCGTCTGTGTCTGGTCGAGGCGTTCCGGCTGTCCTGGCACAGCGCACGAGACGCTCGTGCCATCGATCTGGAGGCGCAGCCGCGAGAGCAGCGTGCGCGCGAATGCCGTCGCTGCAGGTTGCGGCAGGGGAACCGTGAGCAGCGACTCCGGAGCCTGCACGTCGAGCTCATGCGCCGCGTCGACGATGTGAGCCGACAGCGTGAGGGTGACGTGGCCGCCGTGAACGCGGATGTCGACGTAGCTGAAGGGCGTCGGATGCGCCGAGGCCGGCACCGCGCTGAGCAGGACGGCCGCCAACAAGGTCCCGGCCGATCCGAGGCGCCATCGCCGCCACTCAGTCACTCTTTTGTCACCGTCGTCTCGCCATCTCCGGAGGTAGAGTATCCACCATGCGGATCATCCTTCGTGGCGCCACGATTGTGACGCTGGGCGTCGTCCTGCTGGTCGGAGGAAGTCTCATCGCTCATCGCGCGGCCACACCGATCACCAAAGCAGGGACTGCGTCCGAGGACGCCACGTCCAGGATCGTCACGGCGGCGAAGGCAGTGCTCGCCTCGCTCGACGAGGGCGGCCGAGCGAAGGTCCAGTTTCCGTTCGACGGACCGCAGAAGACGCGATGGTCCAACCTGCCCACGGGGATTTTCGAACGCCGAGGACTCCGGATTGGCGATCTCACGCCGGCCCAGCGAACGCTCGTGAAGGCTCTGCTGGCGACTGCGCTCAGTGTCGACGGCAACCGCAAGGTGACCGACATCATGCGTGGCGATGAAGTGCTGAAGACCAACGGCAGTGGCGGCCCACCCCCGGGTGCCCGTCCGCCTGGCGGCCCGCCGCCGCCCGGCACCGGCGCGCCACCCGGCGCCGGCGGTGGACCAGGTCCGGGCGGGCTCTGGCCGCCTGGCGTTCGGCGAAGACGAGTACTACCTGGCCTTCCTCGGCACGCCATCGAAGACGGCCCCGTGGATGCTGCAGTTCGGCGGTCACCACCTCGCGATCAACCTGACCATGGCCGGGAGTGAGGCCACCATGGCCCCGAGTCTTCCGGCGGCGCAGCCGGCCACTTATACGATCGAAGGCCGGGAGATTCGTCCGCTCGGGAAGGAAAACGACAAGGCCTTCGCTCTCATCAACGCGCTCGACGCCGCCCAACGCCAGCAGGCGATTCTTGCGTATCGCGTCTCGGACCTCGTGCTCGGACCGGGACAGGACGGCCGCGTGATACAGCCCGAAGGCATTCGAGGATCGGCGCTGTCACCCGCGCAGCAGACGATGCTGCTCGAACTGATTCGGGAGTGGGCCGGCATCATGAACGACGCATACGCCGATCCGCGCATGGCGGAACTGCAGGCCAACCTGCCCCAGACCTACTTTGCCTGGAGCGGCCCGACCACCAACGGCAGCGCCGCATACTTCAGGATTCAGGGCCCGACGCTGGTCATCGAGTATGCGCCGCAGCGCAGCGTGGATCACATCCACACCATCTATCGCGACCCGACCAACGACTACGGTGCGAAGTTCGTGGCGAAGTAGGGTCATCGCGGGCCTCGTCGCCGCAGCCGTCGCCGGCACGGCCCCGGCGCTGTCCGCGCATCGACGCGATCAGTACCTCCAGGCCGCGCGTCTCGCGCTCGATCCCGGGCGCGTGCAGATCGAACTGGATCTGACGCCAGGCATCGACGTCGCCGACGTCGTGCTGGCGGATATCGACAGCGATCGGACGCGAACGATTTCGGCTGACGAGGCGAGGGCCTACGTCGCGATCGTACGGGGAGCGATCGGGCTGGACGTGGACGGGACGGCGGTTCCGGTCCTCGTGGTCGGCGAGCGCTTTCCCGCCGTGGAGGCGATGATGCGCGGGGAAGGCGTGATTCGTATCACCTTGGCCGCCACGCTGCCTCCGCTGCCGCCAGGCGTCCATCACCTGCGCTTTCGCAATGCCCACCGCCCGGACATCAGCGCCTATCTCGCCAACGTGCTGGTGCCGGCCAGCGATCTCGTCGCGGTATCAGGGCAACGGCGGGACGTCGACCAGCGGGAGCTCGTCATCGACTACGTGCTGCGTGCCGATCCTTCGGCGGGCGCGCGCCGATGGCTGATCGGCGGTGGCGCGGGCGTGCTGCTGCTCGGTGCCGTGATCTGGTGGTGGCGGTCGTCTCGCCCTACTTCAGCCGAACATCGAAGCTGAAGGGCCTGGTGATCGCCACGTCGACAGTCCATCCGGCGCGCTGCACGAGTGCCGCGAACGCCGCGAGGCTTCGTGGAACAACGGCGAGGCCGGTCTGTCCGCGCGAGAGAGCGCCGGGGCCGTCATCGCGCGTCACCGAACCCGTTACGGTGCCGCCGGATCCGGATGCCCGCAGGGCCCGCAGGTTGGCCACGATCTCGTCGTCGCTCCCGTATTCGAACAGCCCGCCTTCCGACGACGCCGCCCAGACGGCGTTGGGAAGATCGAGTCCCGCCAGCGCGTCTGCAAGACGGTCGGGGTGACGCCATTCGTACGCGACGAGCGTGAAGGTGATGTCGAGCCCCTCGAGCGCGCCGCCGTGGCTGCGCAGGGCGTCGAGTGCGCGCGTGCCGAACGCCGGGCCCGCCTGGTCCTGATCGAACACATGAATCGCCAGCCGCCTGCCTTCGAGAAGTGTGGCGTGCTCCCGGCGCAGCAGGATCAGGGCGTTGACGCTGTCGATGGCGGGGCCGCCAGCGATGTTGATCAAGTGAAGGGGCCGGCGGCCAGAAGTGGCGAGCGCTGGCGCCAGGGCGTCCGCCAGGAGGCGCGCCATGTCCTGGATCCGCATGCGCATCGAGATGGCAGGTAGCGACGACGCGATGTTCCGATCGAGCTCGACCGCGTACTCGCCGAGGTTGTCCGCGCCGAGCTTCATCAGGTATGTGTTCAGCCCGCTCAGGAACGAACCCGTCCCGGCCATCAGCCCGCGCCCGAGCACGGAGCTTTCCATCTGCTTGCGCATCGCCAGCCGCTGTTCGTCGGTCGTCACGAGCTTCATGCGCTCGATCATCTGGCTGAAGGCGTCCGCCAGCGCCGCCAGTTCGTCGTCTGTCGGCGAGATACTGAATGCCGGATGAGTGACGTCGATGACCGGCAGCTCGATGCCGTCGCCTGTGAAGGCGTAGCTGACGCCGGGCTTCTTCCGCAGTTCCGGGATGACGTTGGTCATGGACGATGAAATCTATCAGGTTTCAGGCGCGCACGGCCCAGCGCAGCTTGGCCGCCGACGCGCGACGATTGCTCCGCGTCTCTTCCATCGACGATCGGATCACCTCGGTGGCGATGTCAGCGTAGGTGCCATCGCGATACCCGGCCTGGAACGCCTTTTTCACCCGTCGATCCTCACCGGAATGAAACGTGATCACGACGACACGGCCGCCCGGCGCGAGGCAGCCGGGCAGGGCGCGCAGCAGCGCGTCGAGGACCGCGAACTCGTCGTTGACGGCGACACGCAGCGCCTGCAGCGTTCGTCGGATCGACATCTTGACGTCGGGATTCGGCAGATTTGGCAGTGCCTCGTTCAGCCCGACGCGTATCAGCCGCCCGATGAGATGCGTCGTCTCGACCGGCTGGCGCTTCAGGATGCCGGCGATCAGCACTGCGTGCGGCTCGTCGGCGTTGGTGGTGAGCAGCGTCGCCAGCGCGCGTTCGTCAATCCGCGCGAGGAGCCGTGACGCCGGCTCGCCCCGCGTCGGGTTCATGCGCATGTCGAGGGGCCCGACGCCCTTGTAGCTGAAGCCGCGGTCCGGGTTGTCGAGTTGCATCGACGACACGCCGAGGTCGGCCAGGATCACCTGCGCGGCCTCGAGCCCCTCGCGGGCCAGTACCTGCGGCAGCGCGGCGAAATTCGAGTGATGCGCGAGGAAGGTCTCCGGTCCGAAGCCTGCGGCGCGCAAGCGGGCTTCGGTGCGGGGAAGCTCGAGCGGATCGGCGTCGATGCCGATCAGCCGCCCGCCAGGTAGCACGCGTTCGAGGATTGCCTGCGCGTGCCCGCCGCCGCCAAGTGTGCAGTCCACCGCCACGTCGCCCGGGCCGGGATCGAGGCAACGCAGCACTTCCGCCACCATGATCGGCCGGTGCGATCCGGCTGGTGTCTTTCCAGCCGCGACGATCTTGTCGACGTCCGCGGCGTAGCGGGCGGGGTTGAGCTCCTTGTACTTGTCGTGGAACGCCCGCGGATTTCGGCCCGGGTAGCGAACGCGGCGCTTGTGACGCGGCGGTGAGGCAGGCGGTTCGTCGGTCGCCATCGTGTCGCGGTCCCGATTCTATCGTCGGCCGTGTGCCGCTGCGCCTCGGCTCAGCCTCGCGGCGCGGCGCCTGAGATTTGACATCCGGGACGATCGCGGACTAGGTAAGGGCACCGTGCGGGCGCTAGGTCAGCAGCCTGACGCGGATCATGAAGGAGGAACGCATGGGTCTCGTGTACTGGATCATCGTCGGGCTCATCGCTGGATGGCTGGCAGGCCAGGTCATGAAGGGCGGCGGCTATGGCCCCCTCATGGATATCGTCCTCGGCATCCTGGGGGGCGTTGTCGGCGGCTGGGTCTTCGGCGCGCTCGGCATCTTTCCCGGAGGCGGCCTCCTCGGATCGATCGTCGTGGCCTTCGTCGGCGCCGTGATCCTGGTCGCGATCAGTCGCGCGTTGAAGCGCGCGTAGGGATTGCAGATCGAGACGTTCACGGGGGAGACGATGGCAGCGCCCGTCGCCTCCCCCGGAAATTCCCCCCTCATGAATTAGTTCCGCTCGTCCGCCTTGTCCTTCCGGAATCTGGCAGGAGGCATCCCGTACTCGCGCTTGAATGCCCTGCTGAAGGCGGCCTCAGACTCGTAACCGACGCCGGCGGCAATCTGCGCGACGCTGTGACTGGTGGCGGTGAGCTCGCGCGCGCCCAGCCGCAGCCGCCAGCGCGTCAGGTATGTCATGGGCGGTTCGCCCAGAAAGTGCCGGAAGCGTTCGGACAGCACTGTTCGCGACAGACCGATCTCTCGCGCCAGCTCCGCGACAGTCCACGGATGGGCATGCCGGCGATGCAGGAGCGTCAGGGCGTGGCCGATCTCCGTGTCGTGCGCACCGGCGAGCCACCCTGTCTGCCCTTCCGGGAGCTCACGCACGTAACGCCGCAGCGTCTCGGCGAAGACCACCTCGGACAACTTCGTCAGCATCGCGCCGGCGCCGGCCTCTCGGTTTGCCGCCTGCGTCACCGAGAACTTCAGCGAGTTCTCGAGCCATTGTCCCGACGGATCCGTCCGGATATTCACCTTGATGAGTGGCGGCAGGCCCGCAAGCAGCCCCGCGCTGAGTTGAGGGTCGCAGGCCAGGTATCCGCAGATGAAGCGTGAGGCCGCGCCGTCGCCCCCGAGGCGCAGCAGGTCGAGCCCGCGCTCGACGATGCCAGGCAGCGCGCTCCGGGCATCGATGGGCGTCACCTGCGGCCCGCCGCCCAGCGTGTGCCCATGGCCGTGCGGGAACGACACCAGGTCTCCGGCAATCAGCGGCATGCGCTCGCCATCCGGCACCTGGACGTAGGCCCGGCCTTCGCAGAGCAGGTGGTAGATGATCACGTGCCCGGCCCCGCCGGCGAGCATCGGCGCGAGCGTGCGCGCGTCGGGCGACGAGAGGCACCAGGGCTCGCAGAACTCCGCGTTGAAGTAGATCGCGGAGTCGAGTCTGATGGTCCGAAGGATTTCCGAGAGGGCGTCCATCGCCGTACGGAGTCTAGCATCACGGATCCGGCGTCCCGGGCAGACATCCCGAACGGCCGGACAAGCGATCGGCATCTGCCGGCCGGGCGGTCATGCGAGCCGGACGCCGGGACAAGAACGACAGTGCTGCCGCATCGCATAGTGATCCTGTCGGCTGGCGGCGCAGGATGCCGCCCCGGATGACAAGGAGACAGCGATGACAGGAAATGCCCCTGGCACAGACATCGACACGCTCAAGGCCCGTCTCAAGGCGACGTGGATGGACGGCAACTACGACTACTTTTCGCGCTTCATGGAGTCGAGCGCCGTCGAGTTCCTCGATCGATTGAACGTCGCCCCCGGCGCTTCGCTCCTCGACGTCGCCTGCGGCTCGGGTCAGCTGGCCCTGATCGCCGCGCGTCGCGGCGCCAGGGTGACCGGCGTCGACATCGCGACCAACGCCATCCTGGCCGCGCGCGGCCGCGCCGCCTCCGAGGGCCTCGACGTCCAGTTCGACGAAGGCGACGCCGAAGCATTACCCTACGCGGCGGCCACCTTCGACGTGATCGCCAGCATCTACGGCGCGATGTTCGCCCCACGCCCCGAGCGGGTCGCGGCCGAGCTGACGCGCGTGTGCCGGCCCGGCGGGACCATTGCCATGGCCAACTGGACGAAGGAAGGATTCATCGGCAAGATGTTCTCGACATTCGCGCGGTTCATCGCGCCGTCCGGCATGCCGGCGCCGGTGCTCTGGGGAGACCCGGACATCGTCCGCGATCGATTTGGCGCCGGCGTCTCCAGCCTGCGCACCACCCGTGTGAGCTATCGATTCGACTATCCGTTCGCGCCGGTCAATGTGGTGGAGTTCTTCCGCGAGCACTACGGCCCGACAACGCGCGCCTTCGCGGCCCTGGGCGAAACGGAGCGAGCGTCCCTCCGGAAGGACCTCACGGATCTGTGGGCGTCCCACAACCAGTCGGGGGAGACCGACCGCACGATCGTCGACGCGGAGTACCTGGAGGTCGTCGCCATCCGGGCGTGAGCCCCTGCGGACACCATGCGCACACTGAAACTGATGGCCGTGCTCGCCCACCCCGACGACGAATCGCTGGGGGTAGGGGGCACGCTGGCGAAATACGCGGCCGAAGGCGTTGACGTGTCGCTGGTCACCGCCACCCGCGGTCAGGCGGGGCGATATCGCGGGCATCGCGCCGACGAGCCTGAGCACCCCGGCGCTGTCGCGTTGGCGGGCATCCGCGCAGGCGAACTGCGCGCCGCCGCGTCGGCCCTGGGTGTGCGCGACGTGACACTGCTCGACTACGACGATCAGCACCTCGATCGCGCCTCTCCTCACGAAGCCATCGCCCTGATCGTCGCTCAGCTGCGCCGCCTGCGGCCTGACGTCGTCGTGACGTTCGGCCCGGACGGCGCGTACGGGCACCCCGACCACATCGCCATTTCACAACTCGCCACGGCGGCGATCGTCGCCGCCGCGGATCCGGCGTTTGATGGCGGCCGTGGCGACACCGCACCGGCCCATGCTGTCGCCAAGCTCTATTACATCGCGTGGCCTCGAGCGGCATTCGAGGCCTACGAACATGCGTTCCGGAAGCTGGGCTCGACGGTGGACGGGGTGGAGCGGCAGGCGACGCCCTGGCCGGACTGGGCGGTCACGACGACAGTCGATGCGCGGGCGGTCTGGCAGACAGTCTGGCGCGCAGTCTGCTGCCACGAATCACAGACGGCGGCCTACGAGCGTTTGCAGTCCCTGTCGCCCGACGGGCACGAAGCGCTGTGGGGCTGGCAGTCGTTCTACCGGGTGTTCAGCACCGTCAACGGCGGGCGCGCGCGGGAGACCGATCTGTTCGAGGGGCTCCGCCACTGACCCCTCGCCCTGCGTCGGCAGGGTCTCACTGATAGAATCGAGCGCTGGCCCAGGCCGTTTCCGTCCAGGTTCCAGCGTTTCCATGACCCAGTTGCGCCCTCACGCCCTGAATCACGCCAGTATCGCGCTGCTTCTCATGCTGAGCCTGCTCGCGGGCAGCTGCAGCAGGCCCGGAGCCGCCGGCGCACAGGCTGGCAAGGGCACCGCGAAGACAGTCGCGACGGCGGTGGTCGCCAAGAACTCCATTCGGCGTTCGGTTGATGTCGTGGGGACGCTGGCAGCGGTGGATCAGGTGACGATCTCCTCCGAGGCCGATGGCACGGTTCGCGCCGTCCTGGCCGATCTGGGCGATCGGGTGAAGGCCGGGCAGGTGCTCATTCAGATCGACCACGAGAAGCAGCAGTACACCTACGAGCAGCAGCAGGCGGCGCTGGCCGGACCCTGGCCCAGTACGGCGCGTCCGACCCCGGGCACCTGCCTCCGATCGAGCAGACGCCGGACGTCCAGAAGGCCAGGGCCGACCTGGATCAGGCCAACCAGTCGATGGCCCGCGCCGAGGAGCTGTTCTCACGCACGCTCATCTCGCAGCAGACCCACGACGACGCCAAGACGGCGGTGCAGTCGAAGCAGGCCAGCTACGATTCCGCGCTGCAGAACGCCCGCAATCTGCGGGCGAGCATCCAGGCGTCCGAGGCGACGATGAAGCTGGCGGGCCGCCAGCTCCGCGACACCGACATCCGGGCGCCGTTCGATGGCTACGTGGAAAAGCGGCTGGTGAACCTGGGCGAGCTCGTCAAGGCGCAGATGCCGGTGATGGCGATCGTGCGGCTCGATCCGCTGAAGGTGACGGCGGAGCTTCCGGAACGGATGGCGCCGTGGATCAGCGACGGACGCCCGGTGCAGCTGCACGTCGATGCCTACCGCGACCGCACGTTCACAGGCACGGTGACTCGGATCAGCCCGGTCGTGAACACCGCGACGCGCGCCTTTCCCTTCGAGGCCGTGGTGCCGAACGCCGATGCGGCGCTCAAGCCCGGGACGTTCGCCCGCGTGCATGTCGAGAGCGGCAAGGTGGACGACATCCTGACGCTCCCGTACGCCGCCCTCCAGTATCGTTACGGCGTCAACCGGGTGTTCGTCGTGCAGGGCGACCGGCTGGCGCTGCGTGAGCTGCAGGTCGGTGAGCGGCTCGGCGACCGCGTGGAGATCGCCAGCGGTGTCAAAGAGGGTGAACCGGTGGCGATCACCGACGTCGACACGCTTGCTGACGGCGCGCTCGTGGCCGTGAACAGGTAGCGGAGGTCGCGTGCTTTCCGAATTCTGCGTCCGCCGGCCCGTCTCCGCGACGATGCTCGTGATGTCGCTGGTGGTGCTCGGCCTGTTCTCGTTCCGCGACCTCGGCGTCGATCTGTTCCCCAAAGCCGACCCGGCGACTGTGAGCGTGGAGCTGGCGCTGCCTGGTGCGAGCCCCGACGAGCTGTCAACGTCGGTCGTCGAGCCGATGGAGGAGGCGATCAGCGGCGTCTCAGGCATCGACGAGATTCAGGCGCGCATTTCCGAGGGCAAGGCGTTCATCACCGTGCGGTTCGTGCTCGAGCGCGACCTCAACGACGCCGCCAACGACGTGCGTGAGAAGGTGGCGGGGGCGATCCAGACCGCGCCGCCCCAGTTGCTGCCACCCGTCATCACCAAGATTGACCCGGACGCCGATCCGGTGATGTCGCTCATCGTGTCGTCGAACTCGATGAGTCTCCGGACGTTGACCGAACTGAGCGACAAGCAGATCAGCCGGGTCATCCAGACAGTGAACGGCGTCGGCGAGGTCAGCCTGGGCGGCGGCCGCGCCCGCGAAATCCACATCGTCGTCGATATCGAGAAGCTCGGGTCCTACGGGCTGTCGATGACGCAGGTCCGCGACGCCGTCGTGGCGGAGAACGTCGAGATTCCCGGCGGCACCGTCGAGCAGGGCAAGGGGCAGTTGCTGCTGCGGACGCTTGGCCGGGTCGATGCGGCGCAGGACTTCAACGCGCTGGTGGTCGCGACCAGGGGCGGGACGCCCATCCGGATCGCGGATATCGGCTACGCCGAGGACAGCTCGGAGCGTCCCACCAGTGCCGTCTGGCTCGGCGATACGCCGGCGGTCATGCTCGACGTGCGCCGCGCGATGGGCGAGAACACCGTGGCGGTCATCGAGGGCGTCCGCACCAAGCTCGACGCCATCCGGCAGTCGCTGCCGTCGTCGGTGACGATCACCGTGATCCGCGACGACTCGCGGTTCATCTACGCCTCTATCGCGTCGCTCGAAGAGCACCTGCTCTACGGGTCGCTGTTTGCGACGATCGTCGTCATGCTCTTCATCCGCAATCTCCGCGCGGTGATCATCTCGTCGCTGGCCATCCCGGCATCCATCATCTCGTCGTTCACGCTGATGCGCATCATGGGGTTCACCTTGAACAACATGACCCTGCTCGCCATCACCCTCTCGGTCGGCATCGTCATCGACGACGCGATTGTGGTGCTCGAGAACATCTTCCGCTACATGGAGGAGAAGAACTGCTCCCCGTACGACGCGGCAATCCAGGGCACGCGTGAAGTCGCGCTGGCCGTGATGGCCACGACGATCTCGCTGGTCGTGATCTTTCTGCCCATCGCGTTCATGAACGGATATGCCAAGCGCTACATCAACCCGTTCGGCTGGACGATGGCCTTTGCCATTCTCGTGTCGATGCTGGTCAGCTTCACGCTGACGCCGATGCTCAGCTCGCGGTTCCTGAAGCTGGCCGACGGCACTGCCGATCAGAAGACGAAGGAGCACGGGTTCTTCCACTGGCTCGACGAGTGGTACACGCGACAGGTGAACTGGGCGCTGGACCATGCCAGCGTCATCATCGGCATCTCCGTCGTCGCGGCCCTGTCGATGGTCCCGCTGAACTACATGGTCGGACGCGAGTTCGTGCCGAACGAGGACATGGGCGAGTGGACGATCCACCTCGACGCGCCGGAAGGCACGTCGCTGGCCGGCACGACGGAAATCGCATTCAAACTGCTGAAAGAGCTGAACGGCATCGAGGGCATGGCGCAGATCGAGCCGTCGATTGGCGTCTCGGGGCCCGGCTCGCAGTCGCACATCCACTTCCTGTGTCAGGCCCTGCCGCTCGGCGAACGCCGGACGACGCAGGCGGCGATGATCGCCGAGATGCGGCGCCGGCTCTCGCCGTATCCAAGCTATCGGCCCTCGATCTCTGCCCGAAGTGCGCTCGGCAGTGGAGAAGGGACGGGTGGGTTCGCCATTGCCGCCAACGTTCTCGGGCCCGATCTCGGGCAGATCGCGGACTACTCGAAACGGGCGCTGCTCGCGGCGCAGAAGCTGCCGAGCCTGGCGGACGCCAAGATCACGTTGAACCTCGCGAACCCCGAGGTCCACGTCGCTGTCGACCGGAAACGCGCCGCCGATCTCGGCGTCCGGATGGCGACGATCGGCAACACGCTCCGTCTGGCTGTCGCTGGCGATGACGAGATCTCGTTCTTCAAGGAAGGGGCGGAGCAATATCCCGTCAAGATCCGCGTTCTCGAAGACCAGCGTCGCGACATCCAGGAGATCGGCCGCCTCACGGTGCCCTCGGCGACCGGGCAGGTGCGCATCGACAACATCGCCACCATCGAACGCGGCCTTGGACCGACGACGCTGCAGCGCTCGGACCGCCAGTTCGCTGTCAGCCTGATCGCCGACGTCGCGCCAGGTCACGCGCTCGACGAGGCCTCCAACGACGTCCGCGGCGTCCTCGCCGGCCTCAAGATGCCGCCGACGATGTCCTACAAGCTGCAGGGACAATCGAAAATCCTGGACGAGACGACGGCGAACCTGGTGATGGCCATCGGACTGGCGATGATCTTCGTCTACATGGTCCTCGCGTCGCAGTTCGAGAGCTTCCTGCAGCCCATCGTCATCATGCTGGTGATGCCGATTGCGGTGCCGTTCGCGCTGCTCACGCTCTGGGTCACCGGCCGCACGCTGAACCTGTGGAGCGCGCTCGGCATGCTGCTGCTGCTCGGGATCGTCAAGAAGAACTCCATCCTGCAGGTGGACTACGCCAACGTGCTGCGATCGCGGGGCCTGTCGCTCCGCGACGCGATTGTCGAGTCGTGCCGTACGCGGCTGCGGCCGATTCTGATGACGACGACGGCGATCGTGGCCGGCCTGATCCCGACCTCGCTCGGCCTTGGCATCGGCGGCACCGGCCGCGCGGCGATTGCGATCACCATCATCGGCGGACAGTCGCTGTGCCTGTTCCTCACCCTCGTGCTCGTGCCGGTGGCCTACGTGAAGTTCGACGCGCTCGAACGAGCCCTGGTGAGCGACGCGGCCAGGGCGTGGCTTGGCCGGCTGTCCGCCGCCACGGTCGGCCGCTTCCGTCCGGCGTCCGACAAGGCCTGACGGTACCGAGTGACTCCGAGCATCCTCGACGAACGGCCGTCAGGCGTCCGAAGCCCGCTGTGGCGCTACCCGTTCGCGTTGGCCGCCCTGGCCGCCGCCGTCCTCCTGCGGCTCTGGCTCGATCCGGTGATCGGCGACGCGCTGCCATTCGTCACGCTGTTTGGCGCCGTGGCGGCTGCGGTGTGGGTCGGCGGCTATCGCCCGGCCATCATGGTCAGCGTGCTCGGCTACGTCGCCGTCGCGTACCTGTTCATCCCGCCGCGCGGTTCCCTTGGCCTTGACACCAATCATCCCGCCGACGTCGTCGGGCTCCTGGCCTACCTGTCCACGTGCGCCGTCATCATCGCCTTCGGCGAAGGCCTGCGGATGGCGCAGCAGCGGTCGAGCGAGCGCCGCGAGCTGCTGCGGATCACCCTGGGCAGCATCGGCGACGCCGTCATCACCACCGACACCGACGGGCACATCACGTATCTGAATGCCGTCGCTGAGACCCTGACAGGCTGGACGCGTGCCGATGCGACCGGGCGGCCGCTCGACCTTGTGTTCCGCGTCATCAACGAGCACACCCGCCGCCCGATCGAAAGCCCGGCGATGCGGGCGCTTCACGAAGGCGTCGTCGTGGGCCTCGCCAACGACACCGTGCTGCTCCAGAAAGACGGCGGCGAGCGCCCAATCGACGACAGCGCCGCGCCCATCCGCGACGAGCACGGCCAGGTGTCCGGCTGCGTGCTGATCTTCCGCGACGTCACGTCGCATCGGCGGGCGGAGCGTGACAAGGCGGCGCAACTCCTGATCGCCCGCCGTCTCGCCTCGATCATCGAGTCGTCAGACGACGCGATTATCGGCAAGTCGCTCGACGGGATTATCCAGAACTGGAACGCGGCGGCGGAACGCCTGTTCGGCTACTCGTCGCAGCAGGCGGTCGGGCGCCACATTTCCCTGATCATTCCCCCGGAGCGTATCGCGGAAGAGGATCTGATCATCAGCAGGCTGAAGGCGGGAGAGCGAATCGATCACTTCGAAACCGAGCGCCGGCGTGCCGACGGCACACTCCTGCTGGTGTCGCTCACCATCTCGCCGGTCAGGGACGACACCGGCACTGTCGTCGGGGCCTCGAAAATCGTCCGCGACGTGACGCGCCAGCGGCAGGCCGAGCTGCGCGAACGGCAGCTGCTCGCCGAGGCGGCGGCCGCGAACGCCAAGTTCGAGGCGTTTTTCGAACAGGGCGCGGTCTTCGCCGGAATCATCCAGGTCGACGGCATCATCCTCGAGGTGAACCGCCTGTCGTGGGAAGGCTGCGGCTACGCGCGCGAGCAGGTCGTCGGGATGCCGTTCTGGGACGGGCCATGGTGGGCGCCATCTCCGGCGTCGGTGGCCCAGATCAAGGCGGGGTCGGCGCAGGCGGCGGCGGGCCAGACATTCCGCGCGGAATTGGCGTACTTCGTTGCGGACGGCGGCGAACGGGTGGCCGACGTCATCATCCAGCCCATTCTGGACGAGAACCGCCGTGTGCTGTTCCTGGCGCCCACGTGGACCAACATCACCGATCGCAAGCGGCTGGAGGACAACCTTCGGGCGCTGGCGTCTGACTTGTCAGAGGCCGATCGCCGCAAGAACGAATTCCTGGCGATGCTCGCGCACGAGCTGCGCAACCCGCTGGCGCCGATCAGCAACGCCGTGCACGCGCTGCGGCTTGGCGCCACCAGCGCAGCAGCGGTGCAGTCGGCTTCCGACATGCTGGAGCGTCAGGTCGGTCAAATGGCGCGGCTCGTGGACGACCTCCTCGACGTGAGCCGCATCACCAGAGGCACGATTGAACTGCGCCCTGAGCGCGTGGAGCTTTCTCCTGTCGTCACGCAGGCGGTGGACGCCGCGCGCCCCGCGTTCCGGAGCCTGAACCACGAGTTGACAGTGGCGTTGCCGGAGCAGCCGATCTACCTGATGGTCGACCCCGCGAGGCTCGCGCAAGTCGTGGGCAACCTCTTGAACAACGCGAACAAGTTCACGGATCGCGATGGCCGCGTGTGGCTGACGGTGGAGCGCGCCGGATCGCAGGCCGTTGTGCGGGTGCGCGACAACGGCATCGGCATCGCCCCCGACCAGCTGCCGCGCCTGTTTGACATCTTTACCCAGGTGGACACCTCGCTGGAGCGTTCGCGCGACGGGCTGGGCATCGGCCTGACACTGGTCAAGACGCTGGTCGAGGCGCAGGGGGGCAGTGTCGAGGCTCACAGTGAGGGCCTCGGCCGCGGCAGTGAGTTCGTGGTACGAATGCCGATTGCGCCGGAGACGCCGATGAAGCCGGTGTCTGCCACCGCCACGGCACCGGCACCAGCAGCGCGACGCCGCATCCTGATCGTGGACGACAACAGGGACGGGGCGGAATCCCTGGCCATGCTGTTGAGCATCGCTGGCCACGAGCCGCACGTCGCATTCGACGGCCAGGCGGGCATCGACGCCGCCGAGCGGTTACTGCCCGACGCGGTGTTGCTCGATATCGGCCTGCCGGGACTGAACGGGTACGAGGTGTGCCGGCGCATTCGTCAGGAGCCGTGGGGCAGGGAGCTGATGCTCATCGCGCTGACCGGCTGGGGCCAGGACGAAGACCGCGCGCGATCGAAGGAGGCGGGCTTCGACCGGCACCTCGTCAAGCCGGTGGATCCCGCCGGGCTGATGACGCTGCTGGCGTCGATTCCGTCCCGCGGCGATCGCGACGTCACGCCATCGTCGTAACCTTCGAGTGGGTCCGAGACGCGGCGCCGTCAGCCGTGCTGTGCGGCCACGCGCTGCAGGTTCTTCAACTCCTCCCGGTACAGCGGCTCGACAAGTCGGCGCGCGAGCGGGCGTTCGATCACCGCCTTGAGCCGGCCAACGGTCCACTCGGTGTTGATGAGTACCTGGCACGAACGGCTGTCAATCGGCGTGACGGTGAAGGTCGTGACGGCGCCGCTGTCCAGGTCGGTTTCGACCAGGACACGGCCCGGATCCGGCTCGGCGATCACCGCGCGCAGCTTCCGCGTCTTCCAGGCCATCTTCATCTCGAAGCGGATGCGCGTGCCCGCGCCGACGCCGCCAGACTCGACGACCAGATTCCGGAACGTCGGCGGCAGGATGCTCGGATGCCCGACGCGATAGTCCGCAAGGACGCCGTAAGTCGTCGCGGCCGGCGCGTCGATCCGTGATGTCGCGGTGACGCGGATGATCGGCATGCCGTGAGTGTAGCAATCCCCCGGGACGGCGGCGTTGCCTGCCGGTTCGCGACGGTGATACCGTCGTCGCGCTCGGCCGCATGTCGTGGTCCGATGCAGCGCGAGCGCCGTCACTCGTATCTCGACGTGTAATCTGGAGGTTCGATTCGTGACTCGAGCAGCGTACGGCCTCGTCTGTTTCCTGGCGCTCTGCGCCCCGCCACTCGCGGCGGGTGCGCCCGCGCCACAGGTGGTGACGATCTCCGCGCCGGATGGCGCGAACCTGAAGGGCACCTACTTCGCCGCATCGGCGCCGGGCCCCGCGGTCCTGTTGCTTCACATGTGCAACACCGACCGGCGGTCCTGGGAGCCACTGGCGCGCCAGTTGGGCGACGCCGGGATCCACGCGCTCACTGTCGACTACCGTGGGTTCGGCGAAAGTGAGGGGCCCGCGTTCACGTCGCTCGACAGGGTGGCGGCACTCCAGGCGATCAACGGCAAGTGGCCGGGCGACATCGATGCCGCGCTCGCGTATCTGCTGTCGCGGCCTGGTGTGGACGCGACACGCGTCGGGGTGGCCGGCGGAAGTTGCGGCGTCACGCAGGCGGTTGCTGTCGCGCGGCGTCACAAGTCGGTGCGATCGCTGGTCCTGCTGGCCGGTCCGCTCGATGGCGAAGGCCGCCGATTTTTGCTTCACAATCCCTGGCTGCCGGTCTTCGCCTCGGCGGCTGCCGACGACCAGTACGATGCCAATGCGCCCGAGGCGATGCAGTGGCTCACCGAGCTCAGCGGCAATCCGCGGAATGTCTTTGTCGGCTATGCCGACGGCAAACACGGGACCGAGATGTTCATCCCCCATCCGGACCTGCCGCGAAAGATTGTCGACTGGTTCAGCGGGACGCTCGTGAAGACGCTCGCGAGTCCGGCCGCGGCCGTCACGCCGCGACAGACGCCGGCACGCGACTTCTGGCGTCTGGTGGAAGGCGGCAAGCTCGCCGAAGCGAGCTCGGTGTTTCACACCGCCCGCGCCGGGGATCCGAAGGCGTTCCTGTTTCCTGAGCCCGCGATGAACCTTGCCGGCTACGAGCTGCTGCAGGCGAAGAAGAACGCGGATGCCGTCATGCTCTTCCGGCTGAACACGGAGGCCTACCCGTTGTCAGCGAACGCCCAGGACAGCCTTGGCGACGGCTACCTGGCAGACGGCCAACGCACGTTGGCGCTGGCTGCCGCGCAGAAAGCCCTCGCCCTGCTGCCGGCCGATCGCGTTGACGAGCAGACGAAGGCGAACATCAGAAAGAGCGCAGAAGACAAGATCGCGGCGATCGGAAAATAGGGCGACCGTCAGAGCCCCGCGATTCTCTGGGCGAACCAGTGCGCGACACGCGATGGGTGGCGCAAGAGGTGAGCAGTCGCGAGTGACTGGCCTGCGGGCACCGTGTAATACGCGTGCATCCACCACTCCGGCGGGTTGAACAGCTCGAAGGCCACAGCCGCGACAGGCCGTCGCTCCCCCATGATGGCTCGCAAAGGCCGCATCGTCTCGCCGACGCCCGCCGGCGGGGCAGATGATGACAGCGGCGCATAACGTCTCAACTCCGCTGGCAGCGGGACCAGATGGTGAAGACAGGCGAGCGTGTTGGTGACCTGCGGGAACTGCCTCTCCAGCAGCGGCCAATCGATCTCGTCGTGAAACGTCAGGCCATACCGAACCAGATCGATGATGCCGATCAACCGGACGCAGCCATCAGGCGACGGCTCGAGCAGGTGATGCGCGAGATGTCGCAGGGCATCCGTGTGGCCCAGTGCGTACGCGGTGTGGCCATTCAGTCTGAACTGTCGCGGCGGCGCGGTCAGGTTGTGCCGCGCGACCGATGCGCCTGAGTCTCGCGAGAGCGCGTCGACGTGAAGCTCCACGTTGATTCGCGCGCTGCCATCGGCCCGGCTTGCGACCGGCAAGTGATGCGCATTCCGCCCGAATCGGCGCTGCGGTGAGTCGACATCGAAGCCAAGTGATCCAAGCGCCGCTTGTGCGGCATCTGCCGATGCGCCGTCGACGAGGAGATCGAGATCTGACATCGGCCGAAGATCGGGCGACTGATAAATCGACCAGGCAAGCGCAGCGCCCTTCAGGACAATCACCTCGAGGTCTCGACTGTTGAAGGCATCGAGGATGCCGGCGATGGCGCGGGTGCGCGCCAGGTGCGTTGCTCGGTGCCGCAGGATCAAGACTCGCAGCAGCTGGGCTGCTCCGTCAGGAAGACAGTGGCGGCGCTCAGAAATGAACCGATCGAGCAACGGCGTCAGGTGACTGGCTTCGGCGTCGTGGATCAACCTCAGCCATTCCACTACTGGGAGTTCAGCGAGCGTCGTGCCGTCGACGGCATGACGCGCGACGTCTACGAGGAGACCGCGAGCCTGGCGTTCGTAGATATTCGAAGGCATCGCACAGCCTCGACGTGACTCATTGACCGGTGACCGCGTGACGATGATGCTAGTATGGCCGCGGCACCTGGAGGTTCCCGATGAGTATTGAAGTCCGGCCACTCGGGGTCAAGTGCAACATCCAGTGCCAGTACTGCTACCAGAACCCGCAGCGCGACGCCGGCAACATTCCGACGACGTTCGACCTCCCGCGCATGAAGGCCGCGCTCGATCGAGGCCGGATCGCACTTCACTATTTTCGGCGGCGAGCCGCTGCTGGTGCCGGAGGCTGTCCTCGAGGACCTCTGGGCCTTCGGCTACGAGCGCTTCGGCAGCAACGGCATCCAGACCAACGGGTCGCTCATCAACGATCGGCACATCCGGCTGTTCAAGCAGTACGGCGTGCACGTCGGCATCTCGATCGACGGGCCCGAGGATCTGAACGACGTCCGCTGGGCGGGCTCGGTCAAGCTGACGCGGGAAGCAACGGCGAAGACGCACGCGGCGATCGAGCGGCTCGTGCGCGAGGGCCTGACGCCGAGCATCATCGTGACGCTGCACCGCAACAACGCGACGGCGGACAAGCTGCCGCGCATGCGCGACTGGTTGCGCTACCTGGACACGCTCGGCATCAGCGCCGCCCGCCTGCACGATCTCGAGATCGAGAGTGATTCTGTCGGCGCCAAGTACGGCCTGACAACCGACGAGCAGATCGCGGCGTTCCTGGACTTCGCCGGCGCTCGAGCCGGAGCTGCCGGCAGCTGCGCTTCGACGTGTTCTCCGACATCCGCAAGATGCTGCTCGGCCAGGACCACGACACGACGTGCGTGTGGAACGCCTGCGACCCGTACACGACGCGCGCCGTTCAGGGCGTCGAAGGCCACGGGCAGCGCAGCAACTGCGGGCGGACCAACAAGGACGGCATCGACTTCGTCAAGGCCGACCGCGAGGGGTTCGAGCGGTATCTTGCGCTCTACCATGCGCCGCAGGCGCACGGCGGCTGCCACGACTGCCGCTTCTTTCTCATGTGCAAGGGCCAGTGTCCCGGCGGCTCCATCAACGGCGACTGGCGCAATCGATCCAGCAAGTGCAGCCTGTGGATGGCACTGTTCGAGCGCTTCGAGGCGGAGCTCGTCGCCGAAGGCCAAGTGCCGTTATCGCTGAGCGCGAATCGGCCGGCCATGGAAGCGTACGCCGTCGAGCGGTGGTCGTCAGGGCGCAACGCCTATCTGCACGACGAGATCGTGAGGCTCGAGGCGCAGGGGAGGCCGGCGTGAGCACGTCGTTGCCTGGCGCAGCCGCCGGACGTGTCTGGCGCGGCCAGCTATCAGCTCGATCGCCTGCGGTACGTGCTGCCTGACTTCACACGTCTCAGCTGGGTCAGTGACAGCGCGCGCGCGACGTGGGAGCCCCGAATCTGGCGAATCGGCACGGCGTGGAACGAGATCGAATGGCGGTCGATCCTCGCCGGCATCCGGCGCTGTGCCCTGACGTCGGTCGGCGCCGACCGGCTGGTCCCGCGCAGCACCGAGTGGGCCGGTCAGGGGTTGTCCACCATGCCAGTCGCGATGTCGGGTATCACCGCCGGTTACTCGAGCACCTCGCTCGCGCCAAAGGCCGGCGAGGCGTTCGAATATCGCGTCGCCGTCGGTGCGCTCGCCGACGTCACGGCGCTGAAGCAGGCGATGGATCGCGGCGACGACGGCACGATGGGAGGCCTGCTGGGGTTCCCATCCTGCTGTGTCGACTTCTTCCGCCGGACGTGGGTGGACGAGGCGTCCGTCGACACCACCTGGGCGATGGCTGCGCGCAGCCATCAGCCGGACGAGACCGGCCGGCGGATTGTCATCGCCGCCGGCGCGCCGTTTCAAAGCAACATTCTGTGGCGGTGGATGGGCGTCCGCGCGGTGCCGCATCTGCCGTGCTCCTTTGACTGCAAGGCCACGGTGGACTTCGCGAATGCACTGATGGCGCTGGGGCGTGAGTCCGGGTTCGGCGACGAAATGAGTTGGATCGAAGAGATTCTGAGCTGGCCGGTCTCGTGGTCCGCCCTCCACGGCATTGCCGAGGTGAAGACGCCGGTGCTGAAGGCGTCCACGCGCACGGACGCGACCGCTCACGAATTCGTCGTCCAGCGTCCCGGCTCGCGCGTTCCCGCTGAAGCCGCGACGGGCCTGGTCTTTCCCTTCAAGGCTCCGGAGCGGCCGGGGGTGACGCACTCCCTGCAATTCCGGAAGGGGCTCGAGGCGCCCATTGCGCCGCAGACGGAGCCGCCGGCGTGGTACGCCTCCGACAACGGGTTCAACACGCGCGCCGCGATGGACGAGGCACACAGGCCGATCGTGGACCTGGCACGCGCGACTGTCGGCACGGCAGGTGCGCTGCTCGATCTCGGCTGTGGCAACGGCGCGCTCCTCAAGAAGATCTGCGACCAGCGGCCCGGGATCGTCCCGTTCGGGATGGATGTCGAGGCCGCCAAGCTCGATCACGCGCGCGAGTTGCAGCCGGACTTCGCCGCCAACTTCGTCCTCGGCAGCATGTTCGACGCCATGCCGATCGACGCCGACACGAGGTTCAGCCTGATCCTGCTGATGCCCGGACGACTGCTGGAGGTTGACGAGGCTGCCGCAGCGCGCCTGCGGGAGTGGCTCCGCGGTCACTTCGATCGACTGCTGGTCTACGCCTACGGCGAATGGCTGACGCGTCACGACGGGCTGGCCGGGCTCGCCGCACGAGCCGGGCTGGAACTCGAATCGACACACCCGGGGGGAACGGCGGGCCTCGCCCGCATTGCGGATTGAGGGAGGCAGCAGATGGCCGACTCTCGAAAGGACGGCACTCCGACTGACCGGTCGGACGATGCCGAAGCCGTGGCGTCCGAGCGGAAACGCGAGTTCACGCGCCGGGCGCTCATCCGGGCTGGCTGGGTCGTGCCGATGGTCACTGTCGTCGACATCCCGGCGGCCTCGGCCCAGACTCCTGCGCCGCACAACGACGCCCACGGTGACGTGCCTCACCAGGACGAGGTCGACATTCACAGTGACGCCCACGCCGACACGCCGCCCTTGCCGGACGTGCACGACGATCACGACGATCACGACGATCATGTCGACGCTCCGGTCCACGACGACACCGGCCATCAGGATCACCAGGACGGCGCCACCCATGCCGATGCGCATGGCGATGCCCACGAGGATCACGACGATCACTCGGACGGACACGGCGACTTCACGTTCAAGGACCACACCGACGGCGGTCACGCGGACCACCTGGACACGTCCTATCACTCCGATCACGGCGACACCAGCAGCTACTCGGACCATTCGGACAACGGCCACCGGGATCACACCGACGGGCTCTTCGGTCACAAGGACTCGCAGGCGTACGTGGATCATTCCGACGGGAACCATCGCGATCACATAGACACGGCGTTCCCGCACCAGGACCATCTCGACGTCCCGTACGTGGATCACCTGGACAACTTCCATCGCGATCACACCGACTCCAATTACTCCTATCGGGACCACACCGATATCCCGTATCGGACCATCTCGACAACGGCCATCGCGATCACACAGACTCGTCCTTCAGCCACCAGGATCACACCGACATCGTCCACAACGATCACAAAGACGGTGTCCACATCGACAACCATTCGGACACCACCCCGCCGCACGTCGACTCGCACACGGACGAGCATTTCGACGATGCCCGTGAATCGCACACCGACACGAGGCACTTCGACGTCGATCACGTAGACTTCCATGGCGACTCGGGCGGGTTTGCGACGGCCTTCGGCCACCGCGACGTCCACGGCGACTCGCCGGCCCGACCGAAAGCGCCACCACCACCGGTCCCGCCGCGGCCACGCAACCGGAAATAGCCAGCCGTGACTGGTGAGAATGACGGGCTCGCGGCCGATCACGACCTCCGCATCGACGGCACGTCAGTGCCACACCACGGCCGAGTTGAAGTATTTGCGCACGACGGCGAGTGCCTGGTCTACCACCCGGCTCGAGACGAGGCGACCGCGCTGAACAGGACCGCCACCGACGTCTGGTCGCTCTGCGACGGCGCGCTCAGCGTGGACGCCATCGCGCAGGCGCTCGCCCGCCGTTATGGCGTCGACGACGATGCGCTCGCGGAGGATGTCGGGAAGGCGATGAGAGACCTGCTGGCCCGTGACCTGATCGACATTCGGATTGCCGAACCCGCGGATTCCTGATGAACGGCCGCCGCCACGCGCTGCTGGCCGGCTTCGATGCCCGGTATGTGGAAGTGCAGTGCGGCACCGACGCCCTCGCGGCAGCACTGCAGATCCGACTGGGGCACCTGGTGTCGGCATCGCGACCCGCCCTGCGCGTCGTCCTGCGCGTCGCCGTCGACGAGATTGCTCCGTCCTGCCTCGAGCTTCGTGACGATGGCGGCCGTTGCGCCGCCGGCTCCTTCGATCACGTCCTGCATCACCTCCGGAAGTGGATGGTCGCCGCGTTCGCTGCCGCCAGGCCCGACCTGTTCTGGCTGCACGCGTCCGGAGCGGAGCGGGACGGCTTTGTCATGCTGATTGCCGGTCCGGCCGGCGTCGGCAAGAGCACGCTGGTCGTGCGGCTGATTGAGAGCGGATGGCGTCTTCTCGGCGACGACATCGTTCCCATTCGGCCCGGCACCTGGCAGGCGCTGCCGCTGCCGTTTACGCCGGCTGTACGAATGTCAGTTCCCCAGGGCGATCACCAAGCGTTTCTCGCGCAGACGAAGACTGTCGTGCCAGTGGCTGTGGGCGACGTCGCCGGGGGCGCCGGACGGGTGGGAGCGATCGTCTTCCCCCGGTACGTCGACGGCGTTGTCATCGCGCCGGAGCTTGTGTCGCTATCCGTCGTCGCCGCCGCGCAACGTCTGTTCCCGCAGTGCGCCTACCGCGGCGCTGATGGGCTCGCGACGCTAACGGTGGCCTTCGAGTGCGCCCGGCAAGTGCCCTGCTATGCCCTGCAATACACCGACGCCCGCATGGCGGCGGCGGCCGCTGAGTTGGCAGTGCATTCCGCTCTACATCCTCGAAGGCGCGTTCATCGACGAGGGCAAGCTGTATCCGGCCGGGACTGAGCTGAGCGTCAAGTCGCAGATGCACCACGGCCCGCACACGACGGAGACCGGAGTGACGTTTGTCGCCATTTCCACCGGGAACCTCGAGCCCCACATCACGGCATTGAGTGCCATTCAGATACCACTGTCCGCGGCGCTGCCCGTTACTACTATTGTGTGACCCGTTGGAAGGGGAGTGACTGCGACGCAGGTGTTCGAGTCCGACTCAGGCGTCCACTTCGATGTCCCGCAGCGCGTGGGCCTGGCACGCCAGGATCAACCCGCGCGCGCGGTCGGCGGCTGTCAGCGCGTCCTGCACCTCCATCGTCACCCGGCCTGCGATGAGCGGCGTCTTGCACTGGCCGCAGATCCCCGATCGGCACTCGAACGGGATGTCCACGCCGGCGTCTTCCGCGGCCTCGAGCACCGTCTGCTCCGGAGAGCAGCTCCGCCGTCCTGCCGGTGCGCGTGAACGAGACGCTGGCAATCGCGCCGTCCGGCAGTGGCTCGTCAGCGACCGCGACTGGCCCGCCGCCTGACGACCGGCTCGACGACCGGCCGGCGAGACGAACGCTTCCTGCGAGCACCTCCGCGTCGGGCACGCCCATGCCGACCAGCACCTGGCGCATGGCGGTCATCATCGGCGCCGGGCCGCACAGCAGCACCGGCCCGCGCTGCAGATCCGGCACGAAGTCGGCGATGACGTCGCGGGTGATCTGTCCGCGCGGGCCGTCCCATGCCGTATCGGGATCGCGCGACACGACGACACGCACGTGCAGGTTCGGAAACCGCGACTGGAGATAGGTGAGCTCGTCGCGAAACACGACGTCCTTGACGAACGCTGACGGAGAACAGCAGGTAGATCTCGCCCCGCCAGCCGCGGTCGGTGAGGCTGCGGACGATCGACATCATCGGCGTGATGCCGATGCCGCCGGCGATGAGCACGACGCGCTCGGCCTCGTGGCCGGCGAAGACGAACCGGCCCGCCGGCGCCGACACCTTCACGCGCTGCCCTTCGTGCCACGTCTCGTGCAGGTGCCGCGAGCCGTAGCCATCGGCGGCGCGCTTCACCGAGATCTCGCAGTACGCGTTGCGCGTCGGCGACGAGGCGATCGTGTAGGAGCGGTTGACGCGCTTGCCGTCGATGGTGAGCGCCAGGTTCAGGTACTGACCGGCCGTGTGCGTGAACGGCAGCGGGCCGCCGTCCGGCGCGATCGAGCCGGAACGTCTTGACGTCGGGCGTCTCGTCGAAGATGCGCGCGATCAGCAGCTCGCCGGACCAGAACTTCTTCTTCGGCGACGTCGCCGCGCGCGGCGATAGCCCTGGTCCGGCCGGCGCGCGCCGCTGCCCGCAGGCCGACGTAGTGCGCGACCAGGCGATAGGCCAGCAGCAGCGCCGACCACGCCGGCGAACGCCAGCGGCTGGCGCACGTCGGACTTCACCAGCAGGTAGTAGTGGATGACGCGCGCCGATGGCGACGACGTAGGCGAGCCGGTGCAGCCGCTTCCAGCGCTTCGGCGCCGAGCCGCGATGACCATGCGCGTCGGTCGAGGTGAGCGCGAGCGGGATCATCAGCACGAGCGCGCCCGTGCCGAACCACAGGTACCGGCGCATGACGATCTCGTGCGAGCGTGCTCGGCGACGCTGCGCTGCGCGATCGAACCAGAAGAAGATCAGGAAGTGCGTCGCGAGGTAGAGGAAGCCGATGACGCCGAGATTGCGGCGCATCGCGATCAGCCGGTTCCAGCCGGTCGAGCGCGCGCAGCGGCGTGACGACCAGCGACAGCACGAGCAGCACGAGCCCGATCAGGCCGGTCGTGCGGATCGCGAAGTTGACGTCGTTGACGCCGAGCTGATGCCGTGATACGCGTCCCACAGCAGCAGCGCGGCGGCACGCAGCGCCGTTGACGATCACGAGCCGCTTGGCGAAGCGGGTGTCGATGAGCGCGCTCAGTAGTTGGCATCGAGATCCATGCCCGCGTAGAGGCTGCGCGACCTGGTCGGCGTAGCCGTTGAACATCAGCGTCGTGCCGGCGGCCGGACTCGCCGATGCGCTGCTCGGTCGCCTGGCTCCAGCGCGGGTGATCGTGATTCGGGTTCACGTTGGCGTAGAAGCCGTACTCGTCGCGGCGCCGTGCATGTTCCACGTGCGTCGGCGGCTGCGTCGGCCGTCAGCGTGATCTTGACGATCGACTTGATGCCCTTGAAGCCGTACTTCCACGGCGTCACCAGGCGGACCGGCGCGCCGTCCTGCGGCGGCAGCTCCTCGCCGTAGAGGCCGGTCGCGAGCAGCGCGAGCGGGTGCATCGCCTCGTCCATGCGCAGGCCCTCGACGTACGGCCAGCTCGAGCACGTCGGTCTTCTGGCCCGGCATCCGCTCGGGATCGTGCAGCGTCTCGAACGCGACGTACTTCGCGTCGGCCGTCGGCTCGACCGCGTCGAGCAGCTTCGACAGCGAGAAGCCGGCCCACGGAATGACCATCGACCAGGCCTCGACGCAGCGCATGCGGTAGACGCGCTCTTCGGGCGGGCTGAGCCGTCGGAGGTCGTCGAGGTCGAACGACGCGCGGCTTGCTGCACCAGGCCGCCGACGGTCGACCTGTCCAGCCGGTCGGTCTTGAAGTCCGCCGCGGCCGCCGGCGACGCCGTCCTTGTCGGTCGAGAACTCGTAGAAGTTGTTGTAGTTGAGGATCGAGGCGCGCGGCGTCATGCGCCTCGTCGACCCAGAAGCCGTTTTCGTGCGGCGCGGTGACGAGCCCGGCGATCGGCGGCAGCTCCGTCGTGTCGAGGTCGACGACGTTGAGCCGGCGATAGAGCAGCGCCGTGCCGGCGGCGGTCGCGGCCAGGAGCCCGCCGCGCATGAAGGTGCGCCGGTTGAGGTAGACGTCGCGGGGGGTGATCTCGCTGTCGGGAATCCGATCGGCCATTCCACTTGTCCTCGCACGATGTTACGTCGGCGCCTCGTCGCCAGATTGCGTTGGTGATCATCTCCCGATATGGCGGATATCGGGATTCTAGAATGACCAGGCAACCGGGAGAGCTGAGGATGGGGCAGTGCACCCTGCGAAATATCCCGCGATTGGCGTGGATGCCGTCTCAGGCTGCCGTCGTGCGCGTGAGCTCACCGGCTCGCGCGAGGGCCGCGTCGATACTGGGACAGACGTTCCGTGAGCCGACGACCGCGGCGAATCCGGCCTGGGTCATGACCGCCCGCGGCTGGTCGCGCGCGCCGCAGAAGATTGCCGACCGTCCAGAGTCGCGCAGCCGCGCCGCCACGTCCTCGAGCGCACCGAGCCCGGTCGCGTCGATGGCGGTCATGTTCCGGAGCCGGAAGATCACGACGGGTGCCAGGTCGTCGATCCGGTCCGCGACGCGCAGCAGCTTGTCGGTGGCGCCAAACAGAAACGGACCGTGGATCCGGACAATCGTCACGTAGTCGGGAATGGGCTTGTCCTGCAGCACGTGGACGCGCCCCTCTTCCAGGTATCCCGGCGTCACCTGCGCCACCGTCGTGGTGTTCGAGACGCGGCGGACATAGAGCAGCGCCGCCAGAATCATGCCCGCCTCGACCGCGACGGTGAGGTCGGCGAACATCGTCAGCGCGAACGTGACCGCCCAGACCGAGATGTCGGCCCTGGTCTGCCGGAGGAGCACCGGGATTTCCCGCCACTCGCCCATGTTGGCCGCCACGATGAACAGGATCGCCGCCAGGACGGCCATCGGCACACGTCCCGCCAGCGGCGCGCCGACCAGCAGGACGACCAGCAGCGTGAGCGCATGGATGACGCCTGCGACCGGTGTGCGGGCGCCGGACCTGATGTTGGTGGCGGTGCGCGCAATCGCGCCAGTCGCGGGCAGCCCGCCGAACATCGGCGAGACGATGTTGGCGATCCCCTGCGCGATGAGCTCGACGTTGGAATCGTGGCGCCCGCCGGTCGTCCGGTCGGCGACCACCGCCGACATCAACGACTCGATGGCGCCGAGCATCGCGACCGTCAGCGCCGGCGCCAGCAGCGGCAGCATGAGCGATGCGTGGAACGCGGGCAGTTGAAAGGGCGGCAGGCCCGAGGGCACGCCGCCAAAGCGCGATCCCACGGTCTCGACCGGCAGCTGCGCCAGCCAGGCGACGGCGGTTCCGCCGAACAGGCCGAGGATCGTGCCGGGTACGACCTTCACATACCGGTTCGTGGCCAAGACGAGGGCGAGCGTGAGGAGGGCCAGCCCCGCCGCGGCTGGCGTTATCGAATCCGCATGACGGGCGAGCGCCGCAAGCCGCGCGCCGAACTCGCCGGGGTTCTCGGCCATGCGCAGGCCCAGGAAGTCGCGCACCTGCGTGCTCGCGATCAGCACGGCGATGCCGTTGGTGAACCCGACGATCACCGGCCGTGGGATGAACCGCACCGCGCTGCCGCTGCGCGTGGCTCCGAGAATCACCAGGATGACGCCGGCCATCATGGTGCAGACGTAGAGACCAGAGACCCCGTACTTCGCGACGATGCCGGCGACCACGACGACGAAGGCGCCGGTGGGCCCGCCAATCTGCACCTGGGAGCCGCCCAGCGCTGAAATCAGGAAGCCTGTGACGACGGCGCAGTAGATGCCGGCCTGTGGCGTGAGGCCTGATGCGATGGCAAAGGCCATCGCGAGGGGAAGCGCCACCAGGCCGACGGTGACGCCGGCGATCGCGTCGGCGCGGAAAGTCGGCAGGTCGTAGTGCCGCAGCGCCAGCACGGACCGCGGCAGCCACGTGGTGGCGCGTACGGACATGCCGTGTTACGCCCGCCGCCGTTCGCGCTGCAGCTCGCGGAGCATCGACTGGCTCTCGGAGAGGTGCAGGTTCAGGAACTCGCGTGAGACGCGCAGCACGTCGGCGACCAGCGGGCTGGCGAGTGTGTAGAAGGCCTGTGTGCCCTCGCGCCGGACCGTCACCACGCCGCGGCCGCGCAGCAGCGCGAGGTGTTGCGAAACGACAGGTTGCTCGAGGTCGAGTGCTGCCTGCAGGTGCTGCACGGTGCGCTCGCCGGGCACGAGCTGCTCGAGCAGCCGGATGCGGGTGGGGTGGGCCAGCACGCGGAAGAATCCGGCCTTGAGCGTCTGTAGAGACGTTGGCATATACAAATATTACTATATTTAAAAGGTCTCGAAGCGATTGCGGTCTAGCCTTCGAGAGTCGCCGGCGTCGTCCTTCGACAGGCTCAGGACGAACGCGTCCGACAGGTCAGGACGATCGCGTCCGCAGGCTCGGGACGCACGCCTCCCGGGCTGCAGATTCCGCCTGCTCTATCGCGTGCCGCCGAGCTCGCGCTTGCCGAGCGCCTCCCGGAGCGCCCGCAACCGGCTCTCGCAGGCGTCGGTGATCTTGCCCTTCTCGTTCAGCGAGAGGGCCAGCGAACGGACATTGGTGTTGCGGCGCGACAGGGCCACGATCGTCGCGTTCGTGTCCATGAACCGATCCAGATCGGTTGTCGCCGCGGCAAGGCGGGCCCGGTCCGTCGGCTGCACGAGACCGGCAAGAGTGCCCAGCGCGGCTCGCGCCGTGGCCTCAGCCGCCGCCATCCGCTGCTCGAGGCGCGTCATCGCTGCGTCACCGGCGTCGGCGATGTGCGGCGCCTGCAGGGCCTGGATCTCGCGCACGGCCGCCACTGCATTCGCGGCGAGCGCCCGGATACGCCACGCCTCGCTCGTCGCCTTCGAAGACGGGAGCGCCGCGAGCGCAGCGGCGTACGAGTCGGCGGCGTCCGACGCAGGACCAAACGACAGCCGCTGTGCCTTGAGATTCGTGTTCTCGACGGCCAGGTCCAGAATGCGCCGGTCCAGGTCGCGGTACTCGGCAAACCGGGCGACGAACTCGTCCAGCAGGCCGCGCTCCTCGGCATAGCCGAGATCCCGAAGGACGGCGTTCAAGGCGGTGGCGTTGGTCTGGACAGCCTGGGTGGCTTGATCGGCTTGGCGTGCGAAAGCCGTCGAGGCCTCGTCGGTATCGGCCATCACCGCCTTGTTCGACGCGTCGCTGGCCCTGGTGAACTGCACCTGGAGGTCCGCTGCACGTTGCCGCGCCTGCGCCAGCAGCTGCAGCGCGGACGGCGCAGTGCAGCCCATGGTCGCGGACGCGAGGAGCAGACCGACAGCGATGGCGCCTGCCCGTAGGCGAGCGAACAGAGGCCGGTCGACGCTGGCTGCACGACGGGAATCGGGTGTGGTGTGATGCGTCATTGCTGGTTGCCGACCCCCGGCGAATAGCTTGCGCTCACAACGGCGTTGCTGACCAGCGTGTCGCACTGCACGACCCCGCTGAATTGCGACATGCCGGCGTCGACGGTGAGCAGGCCGGCGCTCACCTTCACGATCGACGCCGTGATGGTCACGCTCCCCGCCGCCGCGATCGTGATGCCCGACGGCGACAGCGTCACGGCGTTGCCGTGGGCGTCCTGAATGTGGACCGAGCCCGGGCTGTCCCGCAGGACAAGCCGCTGACCGCGCGCCGTCTCCACCGTCATGCTGTCGGGATCGCGGGTGAGCGGCGGATTGGACGTCGCCTCCCACAGCGCGCCGATCACATACGGCGCCCTCGCATCTCCGTGCTCGAAGGACACAAGGACCTCGTCGCCCTGGTCGGGCAGGACCCAGGCGCCGCGCGCCTGGCCTATCGTTGCGGCCACCCGAGCCCAGCTCTCGACCCCTTCCTCCGCGTCAGTCATGCCTGCCACGCGGACGCGCACGCGCGCCAGGCCCTCTGGATCGCGGCTGTCGAGGACAGACGCCCGATAGACGCCCTGCAATGTCGCCATGCTGACCTCCACGCTGACCTGACACGATAGGCGCAAAACCGGCCAGCGCCTCAGCAGCAGCGCCGGGGCTGCCGGCAACGGGGCCGGTCGAGCGACAGTGCCTGACGATGTGGCGCTTTCCCTGTGGTTGAACGAATATAGCGTCAAGCGAGGAGTCGCCACCATGTCCATGCTGGGTGAACGTGCCAGGTCGTTCCGGGTGCCGTCGAGCGTTGCCTCCGTTGCCGTGGCCCTTGCGACGCTGGGGCTCGCGGGTCTCGCCGTCACGACGATATCGGGCGCTGAAGGGCCGCGCGTCGTGCCCGCGCCAACGGTGGACGAGGACGCCGGCCCGGCAAAGTCTGAGGTGGCGGTGCTCGCCGGCGGATGTTTCTGGGGCGTCCAGGGCGTCTACCAGCACGTGAAGGGCGTGACGAGCGCCGTCTCTGGCTACGCGGGCGGCCAGCGCAACACCGCGCGCTACGACGTCGTCAGCCAGGGTGAATCCGGCCACGCCGAGTCCGTGCGCGTCAAATTCGATCCGCGGAAGATCACCTACGGCCGCCTGCTGCAGATCTTCTTCTCGGTCGTCCACGATCCGACGCTTCTCAATCGCCAGGGCCCCGATGTCGGCCCGCAGTATCGCTCCGCGATATTCCCGACCAGCGCCGAGCAGGCCAAGATCGCCGAGACGTACATCGCCCAGTTGACGGGTGCCGGGGTGTTCGATCGCGCGATCGTCACGAAGATCGAAACGGACCATCCTTTCTATGAGGCCGAGGCGCACCACCAGGACTTCCTGCAGCGGAACCCTCACTACCCGTACATCGTGATCAACGACCTGCCGAAGATCGAAGACTTGAAGCGGCTGTTTCCGGAGCGCTATCAGGCATCGCCGGTGCTGGTCGGCGGACCCGAATAGGCAACGCGCGCCGCTCAAGCGGCGGGCAGGCCCAGCGTCACCAGGAGTCCGCCGAGCGGCGAGTCGGCGAGGGTCAGGCTGCCCCCGTAGGCGTCGGCGAGATCCCGGACGATCGACAGCCCGAGCCCGGTGCCGGGCGCCGATTCATCTGCCCTGACGCCGCGCTGCAACACGACGGCCCGCATCGATGGCTCGATCCCGGCGCCGTCGTCTTCCACGGTCAGCACGACGCGGCCGGCGTCGCGTCCCGCGCCAATCCGGCATCGGCTGCGCGCCCACTTGCAGGCGTTGTCGAGGAGATTGCCCAGCATCTCGTCGAGGTCTTCACGTTCGACGCGTACCTGAAGGTCCGGCGCCACGTCGACGTCGATGCGCAGTCCGCGGTCTGCGTGCAGGCGCGCGAGCGTCCGCGCGAGCGCCTGTGCTGACGTCAGGACCGGCACTGCGGCGGACGTGGAGGTGCGGCCCGTGCCGACACGCGCCTGCGCGAGCTGATAGTCCACCTGACGTCGCATGCGATCCACCTGCTGAAGGATGGTGGCCGCCAATTCTGTCTGTCCCAGCGTCGCCGCGCGCTCGGCCTCCTGGGCCAGCACCGCCAGCGGCGTCTTCAACCCATGCGCCAGATCGCCGGCCTTGGCCCGCGCCCGGTTGACCATCTCCTCGCGTTGACTCAACAGCGCATTCAGATCGCCAACGAGCGGCTGGACCTCGGTCGGATACTCGCCCTCGAGCCGGCGCTCTCGCGACTCCCGGAGGCCGGTCAGGCGGCGGCGCAGCAAGTTGATCGGCCGCCATCCGCGGCGGACCTGGATCAAGCCGGCAAGCAGGCACGCGACGCAGACGATCGCCACCAGACCTGCATGCCCGAAGACGAGGACCATGAGAAATGGGGGTTGGCGGTTCCCCAGCATCACGTGCCACACCACGACGGCAAGCCCGAACAGCCCGACGGTCCACAGCGCGGCGCCGAGCAGCAGATGTGCGCGCAGGGACAGCGGGCGGCTCACGACCCGGCTCCGTTGACGCGATAGCCGAGCCCCCGCACAGTCTCGATGAAGCCCGCTCCGAGCTTCTTGCGCAGCCTGGCGACGAACACTTCCACGGTGTTCGAGTCGCGATCGAACGACTGGGCGTAGATGTGCTCGGTGAGCTCCGCCTGTGAGACCAGGCGATTGCGGTGATGCATCAAGTAGGACACCAGACGAAATTCGTGGCTGGTGAGCTTGACCGGCAGGCCATCGACGGTGACCCGGGACAGTCTGGTGTCCAGCGTCACGGCGCCGCACCGCAGCTCCGGGACCGCGAGTCCGGTCGATCGCCGGATCAAGGCACGGAGCCGGGCCAGTACCTCCTCGACCTGGAATGGCTTGGCGACGTAGTCGTCGGCGCCGCCGTCGATGCCCTGCACCTTGTCGTGCCAGCTTCCGCGTGCGGTGAGCACGAGGACCGGGACGTTGATGCCGGCGCTTCGCCAGCGCTGCAGCAACGTGAGCCCGTCGACGGATGGCAGGCCGAGATCGAGCACCACCGCGTCGTAGCGCTCGGTCTGGACGAGAAAGTCGCCTCGCTCGCCGTCCAGGGCGACATCCACAGCGTAGCCCGACGTGCGCAGCGTGGCCGCCAGCCGCTCCGCCAGCCGCGGTTCGTCCTCGACGACCAGCAGTCGCATGATGCTCCAGCCGTTATATCGCACCCCCGGCCTGAACGCCGGCTGAACGTCGCGTTCAGTCGCCGTTCAGCGGTCAGCCCGTAAGCTCCCCGCGTCAGTCATCGTCCATTGGTTGTCCACTCCCGGGAGCTCTCCATGCCGAGACCGTTGAAGACACTCCTGCTTGTCGTCGCCGTCGTCCTGGTGATCGCGGTCTCGCTGCACGTGTTTGCCGCGCCGCTCATGGCCGACCTGCGGCTTGCCATTCACGGGCGATGACTGCCGAAGCGACCTGGCTCGCCAAAGCATCGGCCGCCGTCGTGTGGCAGCGAAGGTTGACGTGCTGAAAGACGTCGTCTACGCGTGGCGAGCGCTGCGCGCGATGCCCCTGGTCTCGTCGGTGGTAGTCGCGTCGCTTGCGCTCGGCATCGGCGCGAACACCGTCGTCTTCTCGTGGCTCGAAATGGTGCGTTGGAAGCCGCTGCCCGGTGTGGCGTCGGCGTCGGCGCTCTACACGATCGAGCCGCGAACAGACGGCGGGATGTACGTCGGCTCCTCGTGGATGGACTATCGCGACCTGCGGGAACGGCTGAGCGCCTTTCAGTCGCTGCTCGCATTTCGCATGACACCGCTGACTGTCGGCAAGACGCCGCACGTCGAACGTGCCGCCGGCCTGTTGGTGTCGGGCAACTATTTCGCATCGCTGGGGCTGCACGCCGCCGCCGGCCGGCTGCTCGTGCCCGGCGACGCGGCTGCGCCGGGGCGGCAACCCGTCGCCGTGATCTCGTACGACTACTGGCAGACGCGCTTGGCCGGCTCCGCCTCCGTCATCCAGTCGGCGATGCGCGTGAACGGACTCGTGCTGACCATCGTCGGCGTCGCGCCGCAGCACTTCCAGGGCACGACGCTGGGGCTCGCGTTCGACATGTGGGTGCCCGCGACGATGGCAGCGGTGCTGGTCAAAGGCTCCAGCGAACTGGACGACCGCGCGCAACGCGGTTACGTCGTGATGGGTCGCCTGCGCCAGGCGGTGACGGCGTCGGCGGCTCAGGGCGAGCTCGACACCGCGATGCGAGAGCTCGCCGCGGCATACCCCGAGAGCCATCAGACGCTCGGCGCCGAGGTGACGCCGTTCACGCGTCCGCCGCGAGGGCCACAACGGATGATCGGCGCGGTCCTTGTGCTGCTGCAGGGACTGATGCTGCTGGTTCTGGTCGCTGTCTGCGGCAACACCGCCAATCTCCTGCTCGCTCGAGCCAGCGTCCGCCAGCGGGAATTCGGCGTACGGCTGGCGCTCGGGAGCTCGCGGCGCCGGGTCGCGGGGCTGCTGATCCTCGAGGCCTTGCTCCTGGGGCTGGCGGGGACGGCGGCAGGCGTGCTGCTCGCCGTGTGGGGCACCCAGGCGCTCAGAGCGGGGGACATCTCCGGGGCGCTGCCCATCCGGTTTCAGACACAGATCGATGTCGTCGGTCTGGTCTTTGCCGCCGGCCTTGGCGGCCTGTCGGCAGGCGTGACGGCGGCAGTGCCCGCCTGGCTCATGGCGCGCATGCATCCGCTCCAGGCCCTTCGCGCCGGCAGCCGGCATGCCTCACGCAGTCCGCTGCGCCAGAGTCTTGTCGGGATTCAGGTCGCCCTGGCGCTGTTCGTCCTCGTGGTCGCCGGCCTCTTCTTCGAGAGGTTTGCGGAGACACGCGATCCTCGTCCGGGGTTTCGCGCTGACGGAGTGCTGCTCGCGGCGTACGACTTGACGGGCCGCGGAACCGACGCGTCGACAAACCTTCGGTTCGCAGGGCGCGTGCTTGCTGCGCTCGGCGCAATGCCCGGCGTCGAGTCCGCCGCGCTCGCCTCCGCCGTGCCCCTCGACATCCACGGACTGCCGTCGCGGTCGTTCGTCCTCGAGGGCCGGACGCGCGGGCGCGCGGATCGCGACGAGGCGCTCTCCAACGTCGTCACCCCGGGCTACCTGAAGACGATGGGCATTCCGCTGCTGGCGGGCACAGACTTCGCCCCGCTCGACGATGTGGTCGCAGTGCCGCAGGCGATCGTCAACGAGGCGTTTGCCAGGCAGTATCTGGCGGGCGCCGATCCGATCGGTCGGCGGCTGGAGTCCGGCGGCGTGTCGTACACCATCGTCGGGGTTGCCGGCACGACGGTCTCTGACGCGTTCGGCGAGCCGCCGACGCCGCTGGTGTTCTACTCGTATCGTGACCGCCCGCTGCCGTTTGCCGAAGTCCATGTGCGAACCGCCGGCGCCGAGGTGGCGATGACTGCTGCCATCCGCCAGGCGATCGCGGAACTGGACGCCGGCCTGCCCGTCTACAACGTGCGGACGCTGTCGGACCACATCGCGAGAAATCTCGTGCTGCGCAGGGTGCCGGCGCGGATGTTTCTGGTGCTCGGACCGCTGCTGCTCATGCTCGCGGCGATCGGCGTCTATGCTGTCGTCGACTACAGCGTGGCGCAGCGGCGGGCGGAGATCGGACTTCGCCTGGCGCTTGGAGCCCCGGTTCGGCAGGTCGTCGGGCTGATCGTGCGCGAGACCATCCGAGCCGTCGCGCTGGGCGCGGCCGCCGCGACAGCGCTGGCGGTTGGTGTGGAACTTCACCTCGTGCGCGGAGGCGCACGGGACGTGCCTGTCCTTGTGGCGGTGCCCGTCCTGCTCGTGGCAGTCGCGGCGGTGGCGTGCTGGATTCCCGCGAGGCGGGCGAGCGCAGTCAGTCCCGCGGACGTCCTGCGATCGCCCTAGCCCCAATGCGCGGGTCGAACAGCCCTAACTGGTGACCTTGCCGGAGGTCATCATCAGGCCGGCGCCGGCGACGATGAAGACCACGCCGGCGATCGGCGAGATGGGCACCGAGTGTGTCTTGTCCCTGGAGACCTGAATCGGGCCCGCATCGATGACTTTTTCCCGGTTCGTCCACTGAAAGCCGCCATACAACAGCGCGACGATTCCGAGCGCGACCAAGACCATGCCCAGCACTTTCATCTCAGCTCCTTTGGAATAGCTGCCTCGGGAAATGCAAGGCGCTCACCGTCGCCCGGCAATTGCCAACCGGCGCATTCCGGCGTTTTTCTGCCGAATTCAGGGGCGACGGCAGTTGGACCTCAGCCACAGGTGTCGTGAAATCGCCCGAGTGCAGCGAATCTGGCCACCTCGGAGCGCTGGCGTTTCGGTCGATTGGCGCGGGCTGCTAGACTTCGGCCGTGGCATTTTTCGTCGACCGCGCAGAGGCGTGGCGCGGCCGAGTACAAGCGCTGAGGCTCCGCCTGCCGGTTGTCGTCCTGGTGATGACGATTGCCGGCGCGGTGGTGTCGGGACAGTCCACGCCGCTTCCCAACAAGCCCGGGTCGCTGAAGTTTGCGGCGATGGGCGACAACGGCACCGGCGAGCAACCCCAGTACGACGTCGCGGCGCAGATGGTGAAGTTCCACTCGACGTTCGCCTTCGACCTCGTGATCATGCTCGGCGACAACATGTATGGCGGCCAGACGCCGGAAGACTTCGTGAACAAGTTCGAGAAGCCGTACGGGCCGCTGCTGGCGGCAGGCGTGAAGTTTCAGGCGTCGCTCGGCAATCACGACCGGCCCGAGAACGTGTCGTACGCGCCGTACAACATGGGCGGCAAGCGGTACTACACCTACACGCGCAACAACGTCAGGTTCCTCGCGCTCGACAGCACGCAGGTGGACCCGACGCAGCTGCAGTGGCTGGAGAGCACGCTCAGGGATGCCAAAGAGGACTGGAAGATCTGTTACTTTCATCATCCGCTGTACTCCGACGCGGCGCGGCACGGATCGTCGGTGGATCTCCGCGTGCTGCTCGAGCCGATCTTCGTCAAGTACGGCGTCAACGTCGTCTTTTCCGGGCACGACCACGTCTACGAGCGCATCAAGCCGCAGCAGGGGATTTACTATTTCGTCTCGGGCTCGGCCGGCCAGCTCCGGAAGGGCAACATGAGGCCCGACGCCGACACTGCCGGCTATTTCGATCAGGACCAGAGCTTCATGCTGGTCGAGGTCGCAGGCTCCGACATGTTCTTCAACGCGATATCACGCACCGGCCAGATCGTCGACTCCGGCGTGATCCACCGGCAGACCCGCGTCGGTCGCGCCGAACCTCTTGACGGCACTCCGTTCAACAGCGGCGGAGCGATCCGATCGTCCGCGCCAGTCGTGAGCGTATCCAATGGCCGATGAGCTGACTCACAAGCGGCATCGCATCTGGGGCACCACCGTGCCCCGCCTGTCGCGATTCGCCGTGGAGCACCTGCTGCTGCTGCCGCTCGGCGTGGCGATCGCACTGGTCTGGGCCAACGTCGCGCCCGAGAGTTATTTCCGTTTCAGTTACGCGACAGCGTTCGCGGCCAACGACGTCGCGATGGTCTTCTTCTTCGCGCTGATGACGAAGGAAGTCGTCGAGGCGACAGCGACCGGCGGCTACCTCCACCCGTGGCGGCGCGCCCTGCTTCCGGTCGTGGCCTCCTTCGGGGTGATGCTGGTCCCCGTGCTGATTCACCTCTGGGTGGTGGGGCCGCTCGACGAGCCGATGCTCGGCGCCGCCTGGCCGGTGACGTTCGCGACCGACGTCGCGGTCGCGTATTTCGCGGCACGGCTGATCTTCGGCAAGCAGCATCCGGCGATTCCGTTCGTGATCCTGCTCGGGCTCGCCACCGACGCGTTCGGTTTCATCGCGATCGCCCGGTTCAACCCGACCCGCGAATTGCACGTCGCCGCCGGCGTCCTGATCCTTGTCCTGGCGATGAGCGTCGCCAGCGGCCTGCGGCGCGCCCGGGTGAAGAGCTTCTGGCCGTACCTGCTTGGTCCTGGCGTGCTGTCGTGGTGCGCGCTCTATTGGAGCGGACTGCATCCGGCGCTGGCGCTCGTGCCGATCATGCCGTTTCTGCCGCACGCCGCGCGCGATCCGGGCTTCTTCGTCGATGCCTCACCGAAGGCGTCAGATGCCTTGAGCCGATTCGAAGTGTTCTGGCGCTACCCCGCGCAGGTGGCGCTCTTCCTGTTCGGTCTCGTCAACGCCGGCGTGCCGATGGGCGGCCTCGAAGCGGGAACATTTGCCCTCCCGATCGCCGTCCTCGTGGGAAAGCCGGTCGGCGTTCTGCTCGGCGCCGGTCTCGCGCTCGTCGCGGGCCTTCACCTGCCGGATCGCCTCGGGTGGCGCGAACTGGTGCCGATCGGCCTGGCCTCGGCCATCGGCCTGAGCGTCGGGCTGTTCTTTTGCTCCGCGCTCGTCGGGCCAGGCCAGTTGCGCTCGGAGATCAGCATGGGCGTGCTGTTGAGCGTCGTCGGGCTGCCGCTGGCGGTACTGGCCGGGATGGCGCTCAGGGTCGGCCGCTACACACGTCAGCAGCAGTAGTTACCGCGCCGGCGGATTCCGTCCGCATTGTGGACGCCCGTCACCGCGGTCGCTGGACGGCCCTAGTGCGGCGCCGAGTTTTTCCGGACGACGAGATCGATCACGAGCGGATAGTGATCGTGAATGCCCCGTCCAGGATCGCGCATCACGTCGCCCGCCCGTAACCCCGCGGCCGCCAGCGCTTCCTGCGACATCGCCGACGGATCGAGCACGAACTGGTTGACGCTGGCCAGCACGCTGCTGCTGTAGAGGATCCGATCCAGGGCCGCGGGCGGATACCGGAGCGTGTCGTCCCTCCACGTGTAGGTGTGCTCCAGCGAGCGATTGTGACGCGGCAACGCATCCACCAGTCGCGAGCCGTCCCAGTCGAGCCCGTTGTGGGTGCGGCCGGTCGCCAGGTCGATCTGTCCGGCCGTCATGCGCCGCATGAACTCCGTTGCGCCGGGCACCGCGTTGAAGTCGCCGAGCACGACAAACGGCGTGCGCGGCGGCAGTGCGCCCGGCCAGTCTCCGGACTGCAATTTCCGAATGGCCTGGGCCACCATCTCCGCCTGCTTGATCCGCATCGTGCGTTGCTCGGGTCCGGTCCGGGACTGGAAATGTGCGCAGACCATGAACAGGTCGGAGACCGGCGTCTCGAGCACGGCGAGCGCGTGGCCGCGCAGGAACGTGCCGTCCTCCACATAGCCCTGGCCGCGTGCCCCAAGCGGGAAGCGCGACACGATGACGGTGTCGAGGCCAGCCTGCGCCTGCCACGATCCGCCGTCCGGGAGAGGCAGGATGTGCCGAATCAACACCGCGGTGCGTGGTGCGCCGCGCGTGACGGCCTGCAGGCACAGGACATCCGGCTTCACGGCCCGCAGCACTCGCGCAAACCGCGCCGGCCTGTCAGTGCCGTCGTCGTCGACGTGATGGCCGTGTTCGGGAAAGACTGAATCGCGATAGACGTTCCAACTGAGGATGCGGATGGCGTCCGGGGCGGCTTTCTGGAGAAAGTCCGGCACCTCGGCCGTCGATCCCGAGGCTGCCGCTACACCCAGCACCGCTGCCGTCAATGAGAGTAAGAGTCGTCCCATGGTGCGACTCGCGTGCGCTCGCCTCGCCGTCTTTCAATGGACGCCCGTCACCAGGTGAACGTGAAAACACTCGCCGTCGAGCGCGCGGGATCCGGGTGCTGCATGTCCAGGTCCTTGTAGCTCTCGGGCACCGACGCCCAGTTCGCGTAGATATTGCCGCCGACCAGGAAGCGCGATTGCGAGGGCGTCGTCTGCGACGTGGTCCGCGGCCCCGACAGGATCGTGTAGGCGTGCTGCGGCGCGGCCGGACCAGCGTGATCGCTGCTTGGGACGTATTCGGCGATGCCATCGCCGTCGACGTCCGCGCGGATCCAGTCGACGTGCAGAAGGCGATGGTAGGTGTGGTCGGCAACCATGGTGCGGAGCTGCGCGTTGAAGCGATTGATGATCGACTCCGCGTCCGGCCGCGTCCGGCGAATCGCCAGGTAAAGCTGTCGCGTCACGAGCGGCGTGGTGCCGATCTGCAGCTTCGACTGCGTTTGGCCCGCGTAGTGCTCGGTCAGATACTGGACGACAAGTTCGTCCATCAGCGCGTAGTCCGCCTTGCCCGCCAGCAGAAGCGTCAGGCTGTCTTCCTCGCCAAGCGACTTCACGAACACCGGCCCGTCGCTGCCCATCTCCCCGTATGAATAGCCGCCGACGATGGCGACCCGCTTGCCTTTGAGCGCGTTGAGCGCCGGCGCCGAGACGTCGGTGCCCTTGCGGGCCACGAGCATCAGGCGGTTCTCGAGGTAGGGCTGCGAGAAGAGCAGGTACCGCTCCCGCTCGGCGTCCTTCCACGCCGCGGCGCTGCCGTCGAACTCGCCGTAGAGGAGTGCCTGCGTGAATTGGGCGGGGTCGACGATCGTCGTGCTGCCGCCGACACCGATTCGGCCAAGCGCGGCTTCGACGAGGTCGAGCGCGAGTCGGGGCTTTCCGGACTCGTTCGTGAACGGCGACCACGCCGTCGACACCAGGCGAAGCTGATTGGCCTGCGCGTGACAGCACGAGCGTCGCCGCCGTGAGTGCCGCCATCACTGCCGCCACCCGCGCCCATCGAACGGCGCGGCAGCCCCTTGCCCTGACTCGATACATAGCCGCCCCCTGCCGCAAAGACTAACTGAACTTCGGTCGTTTGCGACGGCCACTGGGAGTCATGCGGTGTTCACAATCCGGTGCCTGCATTCGACGGTCGTGCGGGGAAATGGTTGAGTTAGTGGCCGTCGACGATTTGCGTCGTGCGCCACCGGTAGGAGGGATCACAGCATGCGAAGGGCGCACCTTCGCTGCTCTTGTCGCGGGTGTGGGGCGGTCAGCCCTGCTGACCGCTGATGATCCGCAGGTAGGCGCGCCAGGGACCGACAGCGTCGGCGTACTGCCGGCCCATCACGCGCGCTATCTGGATGACGTGATCGAGGTCGTGCGCGGTCCACGTGGCGAGCAGTTGTCCGACAGTGACAACTCCAAGCTCGGGATGTCGGCCCCGGCGCTGCAGGTCGGCGTCGGTGAGTTTCAGCGCCTCGAGTTCCCGCAGGTTCTGTCCGCGTAGCGCCGCGAACTCGTCGAGGAGATCAGGCAGGACCCGTCCCTGCGACAGATCGAACTGGGCGAAGCGGTCGAACGTCTCGAACGTCCACGATTCGCCATGCTCGAGGACCATGCGGACGCGCGGCATCCAGTCTGTCTGCTCGCCGTGAATCAGGTGCCCGACGACGTCGAACGGGCTCCAGGTCGCGTCACCTTCGTTCGCCTGAAGCCAACTGTCTGGTAGGTCGCGTAGCCACGCGTCCAGCGTCGCTGGCGTGCGTCGCAACAGCGCAATCGCTTCGGCCAGCACGAGTGGCCGGCGAGTCCTGTCAGTGTCCCGTGACATGCCGTCAACTATATCCGGCGAAGCCGGTGCGCATGTCGATGCCACGCGCGGCCAATCTGAAGATCGGCCCTACCGACGCACGATCGGAAGAGTCCGGTGAGACCGATGAGAAGACCTGGGCAGGGCCGATCTTCAGATCGGCCGACCCGCGATCGTAAGATTCCGGCAGGGGCGATTGCCGGAGCGGCCTGTCGAGCGTAAGACCGGGCAGTACCGGTCGCGCCGATCATCCGCCTTCGCACGGACGCCGCGGCGGGCCCGCCCTAGCCTTGGCGTAGGCGGTCAGCTCGGCCGACACTCGGCAGGAGAATTTACCCGTTGCAGCGTTTCAGGACGCCGGGTCCTTCTGGCGCGTCTTGACGATGCCGCCCATCAGGCCGATGCCGATGATCACGAGCGCCCCGGCGATAATCCAGGGCTGTCCGATGCCCATCCGTGAGGCTGCGTACGCAAGCCCCATCACGACGAGAAGTGTGCCGACCAGGTAGATGACCATATTCGTCATGAGCTGCGTCTCCAGGGCCCATGACGGTGCAAGAGCGCTGCCAGGCATCGAGCCGGAACGCTACGGCTTCTCGCGGGCCCCGTGCTCTTCGAGGTATGTCATCACGCCGACATCCCGCGCTTCGATGGCCGACAACAGCGGCGTGTTCGCGCTCGGGCGGGCATTCACGTCCACGCCTGCGTCGACGAGGATGTGGACGATCTCTGGCTCGCCGCCCTCGACAGCCGAGACCAGGGCGGTCCCGCCGGAGCGAGGACTCGCGCCGGCCGCCATCAGCGCCCTGACCACATCGGGCACCGGGTTGAACATCACCACGAGATCGAGCGGTGAGTTCGAGCCGCTGCCGGCAGTGCGCGCGTGGTTCATGAAGCGGTGCCATACCGATTCCTGCGGCGCCTTGACATCGGTCATCGTGCCCCACGCGACGTTCGGGTTTGCGCCAGCCTTCAGCATGGCGTTGATCATCTGCACCATGTCTGCCCGGTTCTTCCGCAGGAGATAGAGCGCGAGGAACCAGGGCGACTGCTGGCTCCCGTTCACCGCGACCATCTTGTTGGGATCGGCGCCGGACTTCAGGATTCTGGTGACGGCGTCGACATCGACGGCGAGCGTTGCCGTGGCCAGCGCGGACTCCTTCCCGCCGCCGTACGGCGGACGTTCCACGCGGCACGCCGACAACACAACGGCGAGCGCGAGAGCCGATGCGACGAGTTGATGGCGTCTGGTCATCGCGTGCTCTCCGCGCCGCGCAACACCGCCGCGACGTCGTCAAGGCCGCGCGCCACGTCTGGATTCTTCTCGTCCGCTCGCGCATCGCTCACGACCTCGAGCGCTGTGCGCCCGTCCTGGCCGCGGGCCGCCGGATCCGCGCCGCGCGCCAACAGAAGCCGCACGGCGTCGACGTGACCGAACACCGCCGCGCGGAACAACGCCGTCTTCCTGTCGATGGGCGCCTCGGCGCCAATCGTTGCTCCCGAGGCCAGCGCCCGTTCGATCGCTGCGCCGTCGCCGTGTCGCGCCGCGCGAAACAACTGCTCGTCCTGCTCGGAGAACCGGTAGCGGGGCAGCCAGATCAAATAGGCGAGCAGCGCCGGAACGCCGACGAGGAAGAGCGTCGTGTAGAGGATTTTCCCGGCGCGATCCAGGCCGAGCAGGGCGAACACGATCGACTGCGTGCGGGAGGGACTCATAGGGTCAGGGCAGCATCGGGATCCACGGGTTCACAGGTCCACGGTTCATCGCCATCACTCGATTAGGGGATGTGGCATTTCCAGCCCGCGCGTAGGATAACGCCGATCTCCGAGGAGTGTTTCAATGTCACGCAGGCTTGCCATCTTTCTGTTTACGTTGCTTCCAGTCGCGGGAACCGCCTCGGCGGCGCCGCAATCGGCGGCAGCGCCCGAAATCGCGGTCCGCACCAAAGTCGTTGACGGCCTGTCGATCCAGTACTTGAGCGCGGGGCACGGCCCGGCGATTGTCCTCCTGCACGGCTACGCGGAGACCTCGCGCATGTGGCGGCCGCTGATTCCGCGTCTTGCCGCGACGTACACCGTCGTCGCGCCCGACCTGCCCGGCATCGGCGGCTCGGCGATCCCGGAGTCCGGACTCGACATGACACACGCCGCCATCCGCATGCATGCGCTCGTCAGGGGGCTCGGCATCGACAAGGCTGTCGTCGTCGGGCACGACATCGGCCTGATGGTGGCCTATGCCTATGCGGCGCAGTTCCCTGCGGAGGTCGAGAAGCTGGTGCTGATGGACGCGTTCCTGCCGGGCGTCGAGGGCTGGGAGGCCATCTACAACAATCCCGGCATCTGGCATTTCCGCTTCAACGGCCCGACGCCGGAGGCGCTCGTGCGCGGACGCGAGCGGATCTACTTCGAGCACTACTGGAACGACTTCGCCGCTGACAAGACCCGGTCGATTCCGGAGGCGGCCCGTCAGGCGTATACCGCTGCGTACGCCCGGCCCGGGCGGATGCGCGCCGGCTGGTCCTATTTCGTCTCGTTCCCGCAGGCCGCGAAAGACTTCGCGGTCTTCGCGCAGACCCGGCTGCCGATGCCGGTGCTGTCGATTGGCGGCGCGAAGGCGAACGGCGACGCGCTCGGCAGGCAGGTGACGCTGGTCGCCTCGAATGCGAAGGCGGTGGTGCTGCCCGACACCGGGCACTGGTTGATGGAAGAACAATTTCAGGGAACGACGGACGCGCTCATGCGCTTTCTGCGCGGCGACTGATCGGCGCTGACTGCAGCCGTGCCGAGTGCGCCGACGTACAATGTTTCCATATGAGCAAAGCCCGAGCATTCGCTGGATTTGACCCGACGTCACCTCTTGGCCCCTACAGCTTCGATCGCCGCGAGCCTGGGCCTCAGGACGTCGTCATCGACATTCTGTTCTGTGGCGTGTGCCACTCGGATCTGCATACCGTGCGCAGCGAGTGGCCCGGGACGCAGTACCCGTGCGTGCCTGGACACGAGATCGCGGGCCGTGTCACGGCGGTGGGATCAGGCGTCAAGAAGTTCGCTGTCGGCGATCTCGCCGCCGTCGGCTGCATGGTCGACTCGTGCCGCGTGTGCGACAGCTGCCGGCTTGGCCTCGAGCAGTACCTGCGATCGCGCCGGCACGGTGCTCACGTACAACTCGCCCGACGCGCATCGGCCCGGCGACAAGACCTATGGCGGCTATTCCAGCCATATCGTCGTCGACGAAGCGTTCACGCTGAAGCTGTCAGACAAGCTCGACACCGCCGCGGCAGCGCCGCTCCTGTGCGCCGGCATCACCACGTACTCGCCGCTGATGCATTGGGGCGCCGGGCCGGACAAGCGCGTCGGCATCGTCGGGCTCGGCGGCCTCGGGCACATGGGCGTGAAGTTCTCGCACGCGCTGGGCGCCGAGACTGTGCTCTTCACGACATCGGCGGGGAAGGTGGAAGACGGCAAGCGTCTCGGCGCGGACCACGTCACGATCTCGCGCGACGCCAACGCGATGGCCGCGCACAATCGCAGCTTCGACCTGATCATCGACACTGTGGCCGTGGCGCACGACCTCGATCAGTACCTCGGCATGCTCAAGCGCGATGGCTCGCTCGTGCTGGTCGGCGCGCCGCCCACGCCGCATCCGTCGCCGTCGATTTTCGGGCTGCTGTTCGGACGCCGCTCTCTGGCGGGCTCGGGGATTGGCGGTATTCAGGAAACGCAGGAGATGCTGGACTTCTGCGCGGCGCACGGCATTGTCTGCGACATCGAGACAATCGCGATGCCGCAGATCAACGAGGCCTACGAGCGGATGCTGAAGAGCGACGTCAGGTACCGTTTCGTGATCGACATGGCGACGCTGGCGTAGAACTGTAGCCGTCTGACGTGAGCGTCACGTCAGACGGGCAGCGCGACTTCCTCGACGGGCTGTCTCAGCCTCTCGGGGATGGTCGCGTGCGGTCCGACAAGCGCCACGATCTTGCCTTCGGCCACTTCGAACTGCGCGATGACAGTCGGCTTGTGCAGCCCTTCGACCTTCGGCAGGCAGCCGCGAATCAGCTGTGCCGCGCGCAGCATCGACAGCACGACGAAATGAAAGTTGCCGATGCCGGCGGGCGCCTGGATGACTGAAAAGCTGCCCGCTGACGCACTGGTGCGGGGGAACACGCGCGGCTCGCTCACGATTGCCTCCGGGTTGTGCCGACGGGTTGACTGAACCGAGCCGCGGGCGCGACGCGCGCTAGCGGGCAAGACATGGTCAGGTTCGACATGAGTGCGGCCCTCCTTCGGGGCGTTCTCGAGTGTGACGGGGAGAGACGCGGGACGCCGGACTGGTGGAAATCCCTCAGGTGCGCTCCGATCGGGGGCCGAATTGGGCCTGTCGGCGCGCACCCGCTCTTGCGGGGCACTGCGCGAACGCTGGCGGGCTCAGGACGGTCTTGCGGCTCTCACTATACTCGATTCACCGCCGTCTCATTCGACGTCACGGCTGCGGTGGCGTATAGTGGCTGTGATTCCCGCTTTCCTGAGCCCTGTGGCCATTCCGGCCCCCAGCCCTCAACAAAGCACGCCACGGAGGGCACATGCGATCCACTTGGCGAACCCCGGGCGGCGCTGGCTCCGCACCGGTCGTCAGCTTCGTCCCGCCAGGCAGCTGTCCGTCCTGTCAGTCGGTCGCGATTGTCACGACGGCGAAGATACCCGACGATCGCAGCTACTGGCGCTGCACGGCGTGCGGCGAGATCTGGAACGACTCGAGAGGCCGCAACGTCGCGAGGTCCTGGCGATGAACTCGCTGGCACAGGCGCTCGCCGAGCTGATCGAGGCCCTGGACCGTCGCATTCCTCACGTGGAGCGAGCGGGTGAAGCCTCGATCGCCCGCGACGCGGCCGCCCTCAAGAAGAAGGCGCTGAAGCGGATCGCCGAGCTCGAGCAGCGCACCGCGCTCGACGGCAAATCGTCCGGCAAATCGGAGTAGCCCCGCGTTATCGATCTCCCGGCCGGGATGCGGTATGGTGAGATGAAGCTGCCCGGAGGGCGATGATGGCTCAAGACTCTGACGCGACGGTGCTCGACACGATTCAGCGGCTCGTTCATGAGGAGCAGCAGCTGTACAGCCACCCGTCCCCCAGCGGAGCGGACACGGTGCGCCTCGACAAGATCCAGGTCGAGCTCGATCGCTGCTGGGACCTGCTCCGGCAGCGCCGCGCAAAGCGCGAGTTCGGGCAGAACCCCGAGGACGCCAGCTTGCGGCCGGCGTCGGTCGTCGAGAAATACGAACAGTAAGGGGCGCGGGTCACTCGTGCCGCGCTCGTGCACGGGCCGCGACCGGCCAACTGGCTGATGCCGGAGCTCCCAGAGGTCGAACGGGTTCGCCGCCAGCTGGATCCGGTGCTGTCCGGAGTCCGCATCCGCCGCGTCCTGCTGCGGCGCGCAAACCTCAGACGCCCGTTCCCGCCTGACTTCGCGACGCAGCTGGAGGGCCAGCGCGTCCTGTCGGTAGAGCGGCGCGGGAAATACCTGGTCGTCGCGCTCGACTCCGGCGGGTCGCTGCTCATGCACCTGGGGATGTCCGGATCGTTCCGTGTCGAGCCGCGCAAGAAGACCGGCGAGCGTATTCGTCCGGCCGCGACCACACCATCGGATCGCCACGACCACGTCGTCTTCGAGCTTTCGAGCGGCGCCGTCGTGATCTTCAACGACCCACGCCGCTTCGGCATGATGGACCTGGTCCCCGCCGCCGGCGGTCAGGAACCGCATCCGCTCGAGGCCCTCGGCCCGGAGCCGCTGGCTGAGAGCTTCGACGCCGCTCGCCTGGCACGGGCCTGCGCCGGACGCCGGACGTCGTTGAAAGCGGCGCTCCTGGACCAGCGAATAGTGGCCGGCCTGGGCAACATCTACGCGAGCGAGGCGCTCCATCTCGCCGCGCTCTCGCCCCTGCGGCGGTCCTCCTCGATCGCCGGCACCGGCGGGCTCCCGCGTCCGGCAGCGTTGCGGCTGGCGTCGGCGATCAAGTCGGTGTTGAACGCCGCCATCGCGCGCCACGAGCGCCCCTACCGCCGCGGCCGATTCCGCGTCTACGACCGGGAGGGAGATCGCTGCCCCAGGCGGGGATGCGACGGCACGATACGGCGCATCGTGCAGCAAGGGCGCTCGACTTTTTACTGCCCGACCTGTCAGCGATGACGGGTCAGCGAGCTCGAGTCCAGCAGCATGCGCCTCGCGGGGGTTCGGTCGAGGCGCGCTGAAGACAGCACAGCCTCGATCGAGTGAATGGAAGAACTTAGCGATCGAGCCCAAATTCCCCGGATTCGACACCGAGATCGTGGCAGAATGGCGCCACGTGTACGCCCACGCGACTGAGAAGGCTCGGTCCAAGGGCGGGGTGGATCGCGGAACCGTTGCGACGACGTCCCGGCTTGGCGTCGCTCTCTTCTCCCTCGTCTCCCTGTTCCTGCTTCCTGCGTCAGCGCTGGCGCAGGTGCAGATCCCCGACTCGACAACCACCGTCGTTCTGCAAGATCTCTCGCCGGGGTCGACGACTTTCAACGTCGCGTCGGCTGTGGTCATCACCACGTCAGCCGGCGGCGCGATCCAGGCCGATTCCACGCAGGACTGGGTCCTCACCAACGCCGGCAGCGTCACTGGCGCGACCTTCGGCATCGAGCTCGGTGCCCTGACGGCGACCGGCGCCAGCTTCGACAACACGGGAACTGTCGTGGCCAACGGCGCGACGGACGCCGGAATCACGTTCACCAGCGCGGGCACGTTCGTCAACCACGGCACGGGCTCGGTGACAGCCAACGGCGCAGGCGTCGTGCTGGCCGCCGGCGGATCCGCCAGCAACGACGGCGTCATCAACACCGGCGCCGGCGGCGTGACGTTCCAGAATGGCGGCACCTTCACGCAGAGCGCGACCGGCTCGATTCTGACCAACGGCGCCGTCACCACCTCCAGCGGCGTCGTGGCCAGCGGCGGGACAGTGGGTGGCACCAATGCCGGCACGATCGACGTCGCGCAGTTCGGCGTGCTCTACAACGGCGCGGCCACCGGCACGTTCAGCAACAGCGCCGGCGGACAAATCACCGGGGCGCAGAGCGGCGTGCGGGTCACCGGAACCGCGCGGCTCGACCTGGTCAACGCCGGCACGATCACCGGCAACGCCACGGGCGGCGTCGATTTCGCCACTGCGGGCAACACGGTGTCGAACACCGGTGTCATCTCCGGTGGCAGCGCCGCGGCCGTTGCGATCAACCTCGAAGCTGGCAGCACCGGCAACGTCATCACGCTTGGGACCGGGTCGAACATCATCGGCACCCTCGTCTCGGCCAGTGCGACCAACCAGCTCCTGCTGACCGGTTCGGCCACCGAGGATTCGCCGATCTCCGGCTTTGGCGTCGTCATGAACGGCACGGCCTGGACGCTCAGCGGTGCGATTCAGACCTCGTCGGCTGTCACCGTGAACAGCGGGACGCTGACCCTGACCGGTGCGAACACCTACACCGGGGCGACCACGATCAACGGCGGCACCCTGCAGGTGGGCAATGGCGGGACCACCGGCAGCATCCCGGGCGATGTCACCGACGACGGCACGCTGACGTTCAATCGCAGCGACACCGTGACTTTCGGCGGCCTGATCAGCGGCACTGGCGCCGTCGTTCAGTCGGGCACTGGCACTACTGTCCTCACCGCCCAGAACACTTACACCGGCGGCACGACCATCAACTCCGGCGGCACGCTCCAGGTCGGCAACAACAGCTTCATCGGCGCCATCGTCGGCGACGTCGTCGACAACGGCACGCTGGTGCTTGCACGCACGAATATCGTCACTTACTCGGGTGTAATAAGCGGCACCGGCGCCGTCGTCAAGAATGCGGTTGGCACCCTGATCCTCACCGGCGCCAGCACCTACAGCGGGACGACGACGATCAACGCCGGGGTGTTGCAGGTGGGCAACGGCGGCACCACCGGGACGCTTGGCACGGGCGCGGTGACAGACAACGCGACCCTGACATTCAATCGCACCGACGCGGTGACAGTGGCGAATGCCATCAGCGGCAGCGGCGCGCTGATTCAGGCGGGCACCGGCACGACGATTTTGACCGGCGCCAACAGCTACGGCGCGACGACGATCAGCGCGGGGACGCTGCAGGTCGGCAACGGCGGCGCGTCCGGATCGCTCGGCACCGGCGCGGTGAGCAACAGCGGAATCCTGACCTTCAACAAGAGTGTCGCGCTGCCGGTCACCAATGCGATCAGCGGCGCCGGCACCATCGTGCAGGCCGGCTCGGGCACCACCACCCTGTCCGGCACGGTATCGACCGGCGGCATCAGCGTCACCGGCGGCAGCCTGTTCCTGAACGGCTCGACGACAGTGCCGACGATTGCCACCGCGAGCGGGACGACGCTCGGCGGCAGCGGCACGGTGTCGGGCAGCGCCACGATCGTCAGCGGCGCGACATTGTCGCCTGGCGCGGCCGGAGTGGCGGGCACCTTCACCGTGGGTGGGCTGACGTTGAGCAGCGGCTCGCTGCTGGCGTTGAATCTCGGCACACCCAACGTCGTCGGCGGCACGAGCGACCTGATCCAGGTGAATGGCAACCTCACCGTCGCCGGAACGACACTGAACGTCACGGACGCCGGTGGGTTCGGGCCTGGCAGCTATCGGCTGATCAACTACACCGGCACGCTGACCGGCTCGGCCGCCAGCTTCACCGTCGGCACGCTCCCCGGCGCGCCACCGAACACGGCGGTCGTGCAGACCGGCGTGACCGGTCAGGTGAACCTGATCGTCAGCAATGGCCTGGCGACCAACTTCTGGGACGGCCCGAACACGACTGCGAACGGCGTCGTCAACGGCGGCACCGGGACGTGGAACACCTCGACGACCAACTGGACCAACGTCAACGGCTCGTTCAACCAGTCCTACATTCCCGGCATCGCCTTCTTTCAGGGCGTCGCCGGGACGGTGACCCTCGGCACTGCAGTCAGTGCCCGCGAACTGCAGTTCTCGACAGATGGCTACGTGGTGAGCGGGGCGCAGACACTCACGCTGCTGTCGCAGTCTGGTGTGCTCCCCGGTCTGATTCTCGTCGACGCCGGGATGACGGCGAGAATCGACTCGACCGTCGCCGGCACTGTCGGCCTCGAGAAGGGCAATCCCGGCACGCTGATTCTGACGGGCACCGACACCTACACCGGCGGCACGACGATTACTGCCGGCACGCTGCAGCTTGGCAACGGCGGCGCGACGGGATCGATCGTCGGCGACGTCATCGACAACGGCGCGCTGGTGTTCAACCGCACGGCGGCACTCACCTTCGCCGGCGCCATCAGCGGCACCGGCTCGCTGACCGATGCGGGAACTGGCGCGATCAGCCTGTCCGGCGCGAGCACCTACACCGGCGGGACCACGGTCAACGCCGGCGCGACACTCTCGCTGGGCGCTGGCGGCGCGACCGGCAGCATCGTCGGCAACGTCCTCGACAACGGCACGCTCAGCTTCAACCGCAGCAACGCCTACACCTTTGCCGGTGTCATCAGCGGCACCGGTGCGGTCACCAAACTGGCGGGCGGGACGACCACGCTGACCGGCACCAACACGTATACCGGCACGACGACCATCACGACCGGCACGCTGAACATCGGCGGCAGCACGGCCTCGGGCACGCTCGGCACTGGCGCGGTGATCGACAACGCGACGCTGCAGCTGGCGCGCACCGACAACGTCACGATCGCCAACAACATCAGCGGCACGGGCGCGCTGAGCAAGACCGAGACGTCAACCGCGACGCTCACGGGCGCCAACACCTACAGCGGCACGACGACCATCACCGCAGGCACACTGCAGATTGGCGCCGGCGGCACTGCCGGTACGATCGGCACGGGCGCCACCAGCATCTCCTCCGGCGCGACGCTGGCCTTCAACCGGAGCGACGCGGTGACTTACGCCGGCATCATCAGCGGTGCCGGGAGCCTGACCCAGATCGGCGCCGGCACGACGACGCTGTCTGGCGCCAACACCTACACCGGCACGACGCTGATCAGCGCCGGCGGCCTGACGATCGGATCCGGCGGCACCACCGGAGCCCTTGGCACCGGCGCTGTCACCAACAACACCACGCTGACGTTCAACCGGAGCAACGCGCTCACGGTGAGCAGCCTGATCTCCGGTGCCGGCACCATTGTCCAGGCCGGCGCTGGCGCGACCAGCCTGACGGGGGCGACCGTCACGGCCAATGCGATCAACGTCACGGGCGGCAGTCTGTTCCTGAACAGCGCGACGTCAACGACGGTTCCGACAATCACCACGGCGAACGGCACCACCCTCGGCGGCACCAGCAACGTCTCCGGCAGCGCGACGATTGCCAACGGGGCCACGCTCAGCCCGGGGCCAAGTGCCGGCGCCGTCGGCACGTTCACGCTCGGCGGCCTGACGCTGAACACGGGCTCCACCCTCCTCTACGATCTCTCCCAGCCGAACGTCGTCGGCGGCACGGCCAACGACCTCATCGTCGTCAACGGCAACATCACCGTCACCGGGACGACAATCAACGTCAACGACATCGGCAACTTCGCCACGACGCCTGGTGTCTATCGCCTGTTCAACTACACCGGGACCCTGACCGGCGCCGCCGCGATCACCATCGGCACCACGCCTGGCTACACCGGCAGCGAGCGCAGTATCCAGACGACGGTGCCCAATCAGGTGAACCTGATTGTCGCCACGGCGGGCCTGCCCATTCAGTTCTGGGATGGTCCCGGCCCGGCGAGTAACGGCGTCATCAACGGCGGCAACGGCACCTGGAACCTGGCGACGGCGAACTGGACCGATTCCGGCGGCGCGCTCAACGCCGGCTGGGCCAGTGGCGTCGCGATTTTTTCTGGCGCCACCGGCACTGTGACCCTCGGCACCAACATCAACGTCCGGGGGATGCAGTTCTCGACCAACGGCTACACCATCAATCCGGGCGGCTTCACGCTGACGCTGTCCGGCATCGGAGCGGCGGCGTCGGTGATCCGCACGGATGCCGGCGTCACCGCGACCATCAGCGCCCCGCTGGCCGGCACGCTCGGCATGCGCAAGGACGACACCGGGACGCTGGTCCTGACCGGCACCAACACCTACACCGGCGGCACGACGATCGTCGCCGGCACGCTGCAGGTCGGTGGCGGCGGCACGACCGGCTCGATCCTCGGCGACGTCGTCGACAACGCCGCGCTGGTCTTCAACCGCTCGGACAACTTCACTTTTCCCGGCGTCATCAGCGGCACTGGCACGCTGACCAAGCGCGCGACCGACACGGAGACGCTGACCGGCGCGAATACGTATTCGGGCGGCACGACGATCTCGGCGGGCACCCTGCAGATCGGCCTGGGCGCCGGTGGCGGGACCACCGGTACGTTTGGCACCGGCCCGACGACCATCTCGTCCGGCGCGGCGCTCGCCCTGAATCGCAGCGATACGGCCTTCGTCTACGGCGGCGTGATCAGCGGCGCTGGCGTCGTCAATCAGATCGGCAACGGCACGGCGACACTCACGGGCGCCAACACTTACACGGGCGCGACCACGATCGCCGCCGGCACCCTGCAGATTGGCAACGGCGGCGCCACCGGCACACTCGGGACGGGCAGCACCAGCGTCGCCTCGGGCGCGGCGTTGACCTTCAACCGCACCGGCGCGCTGGCCTATGCCGGCGTGATCAGCGGCGCAGGCGTCGTCAACCAAATCGGCAGCGGGACGACGACGCTGACCGGTGCCAACACCTACAGCGGCACCACTACCATCAGCGCCGGCGTGCTGCAGATTGGCAGCGGCGCCACCGGCACGCTGGGCACGGGCAACACCAGCATCTCGTCGGGTGCTGCGCTGACCTTCAATCGCACCGGCACGCTGGCCTATGGCGGGGCGATCAGCGGCGCCGGCGCCGTCAACCAGATTGGCAGCGGCACGACGACGCTGACCGGGGCGAACACCTACACCGGCACCACTACCATCAGCGCCGGTGTGCTGCAGATTGGCGCCGGCGGCACTATCGGCACTCTTGGCACCGGCACGGTGAGCAACAGCGGCACGCTGACGTTCAACCGGACCAACCCGCTGACTGTCGCCAACACGATCACCGGGGCCGGCACGATCATTCAGGCCGGGACGGGGACGACGACACTGACCGGTACCGTGGCCGCGGGAACGATCAACGTCACCGGCGGGTCGCTGTTCGTCAACGGCGCGACAACGGCGACGACGGTCAGCACCGCGAGCGGCACGACGCTCGGCGGTTCGGGCAGCATCACGGGCACTGCCACCATCAGCAGCGGTGCGACGCTGGCGCCCGGCGCCAGCGCCGGCGCTGCGGGGACGCTGACGCTGGGCGGCCTGGTCCTGAACACCGGTTCGACGCTGGCGTTCGATCTCGGCGCTCCGAACAACTCGGCGAGCGCGCTCAACGACCGCCTGCAGGTCAACGGCAACCTGACGGTGACCGGGACCACGGTGAACGTCACCGACACCGGCGCTTTTGCGACCACTCCCGGCAGCTATCGGCTGATCGACTACACCGGGACGCTGACCGGCAGCGCCGGCAATTTCACCCTCGGTTCCCTCCCCGGCGTGCCGCCGAATCTTGCTGCGGTGCAAACCGCGGTCACCGGACAGGTGAACCTGATCGTCGCCAACGGCCTGTTCGCGAACTTCTGGGACGGCTCGAACACCACGGCCAACGGCATCGTCGACGGCGGCACCGGCACCTGGAACAACTCGACGCCGAACTGGACCAACGTCAACGCCACCTTCAACCAGGCGTACCTGTCCGGCCTGGCAATCTTCAGCGGCACGGCCGGCACCGTGACGCTCGGGGAGAACGTCAGCGCCAGCGTGCTGCAGTTCACGACCACCGGCTACGTCATCACCGGCGCGCCGACGCTGACCATGCTGCAGCAGCCGGGGCCGCCGGCCGCCGCCCCGGTCATCCGTACGGACGCGGCCGTCACCGCGACCATCGCGTCGACAATCGCCGGAACCGCGGGTCTGGAGAAAACCGGTGTTGGCACGCTGGTCCTGTCCGGCACGAACACCTACACCGGCGGCACGACGATCACCGCCGGCACGCTGCAGATTGGCGCCGGAGGCACGACCGGGAGTATCGGCACTAACGCGATCGTCGACAACGGCACGCTGACATTCAACAGGTCCGACTCGCTGTTCATCGGCGGAGCGATTAGTGGCTCGGGCGCTGTCGTCCAGGCGGGTACCGGCACGACAGCGCTGACCGGCACCAACACCTATACCGGCGGGACGACGATTAACGCAGGGACGCTGCAGCTCGGTAACGGCGCCGGCGGCAGCATCGTCGGCGACGTCGTGGACAACGGCACCTTCGCATTTGCCCGCAGCGGCACGCAGACGTTTGCCGGCGTCATCAGCGGGTCCGGTACCGTCAGGCAGGTCAACGCCAACACCACCGTGCTGACCGCCACGAACACTTACACCGGCGGCACGACGATCAGTGCGGGGACGCTGCAGGTGGGCGACTCTCCTGCCTCCACGGCGACGCTGGGCAGCGGGAACATCCTCGACAACGGCACGCTCGTGTTCAACCGTGCGTCGGCGGTCGTCTCTGCTGTCGTCAGCGGCACCGGCGCGCTGCAGCAGATCGCGTCCGGCACCGTCCTCAGCCTGACCGGCGCGAACACCTATACCGGCGGGACGACGATCGCCGCCGGCGCAACCGTTGACCTCGGCAATGGCGGCGCCACCGGCAGCATTGCCGGAAACGTCGTCGACAACGGCACGCTGGTGTTCGATCGCTCGAACAGCTACGTGTTCGGCGGCGCCATCAGCGGGACGGGGGCGGTGCAGAAGCTCCTCGCCACCACCACGACCCTGACCGGCACGAATACGTACACGGGGCCCACCAGCGTCCTGGCGGGCACGCTGCAGATTGGCAACGCCGGGCCCACCGGCACCCTGGGTGCGGGCGCTGTCAGTCTGAGCGCGGGCACCACGCTGACCTTCAGCCGGACCAACGCGCTGACGGTCGCGAACACGATCACCGGCACGGGCACCATCCTGCAGGTGGGCAGCGGCGCGACGACGTTGTCGGGCACGGTGGCCGCCAACGTCATCAACGTCAATGCCGGTTCGCTGTTCGTCAACGGCACCGCAACAGTGCCGACGGTCACCACCACGAGCGGGACGACGCTCGGTGGCACCGGCACGATCGTGGGCTCGACGACCATCGCCGCCGGCGCGACCCTGTCACCCGGGATCGGCGGCGCCGGTGCCGGCGCGGGCGGCACCGGGACGCTCACGCTCGGCAACCTGACGCTTCAGGCCGGATCGACTCTGGCCTTCGACTTCGGGCAGGCGAACATCCCCGGCGGCGCGTCCAACGACCTGCTCGTCGTCAACGGCAACATCAACCTGATTGGCACGACGCTGAACGTCACCGACTCGGGCGCGTTTGCCACGACCCCCGGGGTCTACAGGCTGATCAATTACACCGGCACGATCACCGGCACCGCCGACCTGGTCACCATCGGCACCACTCCGGGCTACGGGCCAGGGGAGGCGATACTCCAGACGAACGTCCCAGGCCGAATCAGCTTGATCGTGTCGGCCGGGGCACTGGTCCAGTTCTGGGACGGCACGGGCGCGGAGGACGACCACAACATCGCCGGCGGCACCGGCACGTGGAATACGACTGTCGCGAACTGGACCGACAGCGTGGGGGCAGCCAATGCCGGCTGGGCGGGCGACCTCGGCGTCTTCAGCGGCGCGGCCGGCACCGTCACGCTCGGCGAGGACATCACCTTCAAGTCGCTGCAGTTCGCCACTACCGGGTATGTCGTCAACGGCGGCGGGCATGTCCTGACGCCGGTCGGCCTCGGCGGCACGAACTTCGCCGAGATCGACGTCGATCCGGGATCAGTCGCGACCATCGACGCGCCGATCGTCGGCACCGCCGCGCTGCGCAAGGGCGACACCGGCACCCTCGTGCTGACGGGCGCCAACACCTATTCGGGCGGCACGCTCATCACCACCGGCACGCTGCAGCTCGGGAATGGCGGAACGACCGGCAGCATCGTCGGCGACGTCACCGACAACGCCGCGATCGTCTTCAATCGATTCGACGACATCACCTTCCCATACGTGATCAGCGGCATCGGCACGTTGCGGAAGGAAGCGGCGGACACCGTCACGCTGACCGGCAACAACACCTACAGCGGCACGACCACGATCAACGGCGGCATCCTGCAGATCGGCGCCGGCGGGACGTCGGGCACGCTCGGCGCGCCGGGAAACGTGATCATCGCCAGCGGCGCGAACCTGGCGTTCAACCGCTCCGACACGATGACTGTCGTCAACAGCATCAGCGGCGCCGGTACTGTCACCCAGCTCCAGACCGGCACGACCATCCTCACCGGGAACAACACCTGGACCGGCGTCACGACCGTCACGGCTGGCACCCTCCAGATGGGCAATGGCGGGACGACCGGTAACATCGGCACCGGCGACGTCAGCGTCGCCGCGGGCACGTCGCTCGTTGCCAATCGCAGCAACACGCTGCTGCTGCCGAACAACATCAGCGGCGCGGGCAGCGTCCGGCAGATCGGCGCCGGCACGACGATCTACACGGGAACCGGCACCTACACCGGCGGCACGACCATCACAACCGGAACGTTGCAGATCGGCAACGCCAGCAACGCCGGCAGCATCGTCAGTGACGTCAGCGACAGCAGCACATTGGCGTTCAGCCGGAGCGACGTCTACACATACGGCGGCGTGATCAGCGGAAGCGGCACCGTCTTGCAGCTTGGCCCTGGCACGACGGCCTTTACCGGCAGCAACACCTACACGGGCACGACGACCGTCCAGGCCGGCAATCTTCAGATTGGTGCCGGCGGCGCGACGGGCACGCTCGGCAGCGGCAACGTCGTGATCGCGACCGGCGGCGCGCAGCTCGTCTTCGACCGCAACAACGCGATGACAGTCGGCAACGTCCTGAGCGGCGGCGGCGCGGTCCGCCAGATCGGAGCGGGCACGACGACGTTGACAGCCACCGACACGTATAGCGGCACAACGTTCATCTCCAACGGCCAGTTGCGCCTCGGCGCCGGCGGCGCGAGCGGCAGCATCGTCACCGACGTACAGGTCTTCACGCCGGGCAGCTTCGCGTTCAATCGCGGCGACGCCTACACGTTCGGCAAGATCATCAGCGGCACGGGGCAGGTGCTGCAGCTCGGCGCCGGCACCACGATTCTCACCGGCACCAACACCTACACCGGAGCCACGACCATCTCCGCCGGCACGCTTCAGCTCGGCGCCAGCGGCGCGACGGGCGCGATTGGTACGGGGCCAGTCGGCATCGCGTCTGGCGCGGCGCTGTCGTTCAGTCACAACAACCCGTTCACGTTCGCCAACACCGTCACCGGCACCGGCACGATCAACCAGATCGGCAGCGGCGCCACAACGCTGTCGGGAACCGCCGCCGCCGCGGCGACGAATGTGTCGACCGGCACACTGCTCGTCACCGGCACGCTGACCTCGCCAGTTACCGTCGCGGCAGGCGCGACGCTTGGCGGCACGGGCACGATCGCGGGTGCCGTCGAGATCACCAGCGGCGGCAAGCTCGCGCCCGGGCTCAGCCCCGGCACGCTGACCATGACGACGCTGACGCTCGATGCGGGCTCCATCCTCAACTTCGAGCTCGGCGCTCCCAACGTGGTCGGCGGCGCGTTGAACGACCTGCTGCAGGTGAACGGCAACCTGACGGTGGCGGGCGCGACGCTCAACGTCGCCGACACAGGGTCGTTTGCGAGCACTGCCGGCAGTTATCGCCTGATCAACTACACGGGCACGCTGACGGGCGACGAGACGGACTTCACGCTCGGCACGCTCGCCGGCGTGCCGCCCAACACGTCGGTGGTGCAGACCGCCGTCAGCGGCCAGGTGAACCTGATCGTCAGCAACGGCCTGGCGACCAACTTCTGGGACGGGCCCAACGTCATCGACAACGGCGCCGTCGACGGCGGAACCGGGACCTGGGACAACACCACGGCGAACTGGACCAACGCCGGAGGCACCTTCAACCAGCACTACGTTCCGGGCATCGCGTTTTTCCAGGGCGCGGCCGGCACTGTCACGTTGGGCGAGAACGTCAGCGCCAACGTGATCCAGTTCTCGACCGGTGGTTACGTGGTGACGGGGGCGCCGACGCTGACGCTGCTGTCGCAGTCAGGCGTGCTGCCGGGGCTGATCCGGACCGACGCTGGCGTGACAGCGACGATTGCAGCGCCCATCGCGGGAACGGTGGGCCTCGAGAAGGGCGACCCGGGGACGTTGATCCTCACCGGGACCAACACCTACACCGGCGGCACGACGATCACGGCGGGCACGCTGCAGCTGGGCAACGGCGGAACGAGCGGCACCATCCTCGGGAACGTGACGGACAGCGGCACGCTGACCTTCGACAGAAGCGACGCGTACACGTTTGCCGGCGCAATCAGTGGCGGCGGCAGCGTTCAGCAGATCGGCACCGGCACGACGATCCTGACCGGCGCCAACACGTATACCGGCGGGACGACCATCACTGCCGGCACACTGCAGGTTGGCAACGGCGGCGCGACCGGGACCCTGGCCGGCAACGTCGCCGACAACAGCGCGCTGGTGTTCGATCGATCGGACACGCTGACCTTCGCTGGGAACGTGAGCGGCACGGGCTCATTGACGCAGCAAGGTGCGGGCACGCTCGTGCTGACCGGCGCGAGCACCTACAGCGGTCCGACGGCTGTCGACGCTGGCACCCTCATCGTGCGCGGCTCTGTTGGCACGACCGCTAGTCTCACAGTCGCCGACACCGGGAACGCGGCGCTCACTGTCGACAGCGGAGGCGATCTCCACAGCGCGTTTGCCGTCATTGGCGTGACCGGCGGGAGTCAGGCCAGTGTCCTGGTCACGGGCAGCGGCTCCACGCTGCTCAACGACGGCTTTCTCACCTTGCTCTCAGGCACGAGCACCCTGACCGTCGAGCAAGGCGGCCTGGTTCACAGCGGAAGCCTGACCTTCGCGGAGAATGCCGGGGCGCAGGCCACCGTCGCTGTCACCGGCGCCGGAACGAGCATGATCAGCGACACCACCCTGGAGGTGGCGCGCTCTGGCGTGGCCTCACTCGACGTGTCCGGTGGCGCGGTCGTCACGAGCGGGCAGGGCTTTATCGGCCGCCTCGCTGGCGGGGAGGGCACGGTCCTCGTCACTGGCGCGGGATCGAGTTGGACCAATACCGGGCCGGATCTGACGATCGGCAACCACGGAACCGGCACGCTGACCATCGCCAATGGCGCGACAGTCAGCGCACCGGCGACCTACGTCGGGTTCTTTGCCGAAGGGACCGGGACGATCAACATCGGCGCGGCGCCCGGCGATCCGGCGGCCGCGCCTGGCACGCTGACCACTCCGACAGTCGCGCTCGGTGTTGGCTCGGCGACTGTCAATTTCAACCACACCGCCTCCAGCTACACCTTCGCGCCGTCGATAACGGGCGCCGGCACCGTCAATGCCTGGGCCGGAACCACAGCGTTGACCGGCGCGAGCACCTACACCGGCGCCACCAACGTCAATGGCGGCACGCTGCTGGTGAACGGATCGCTCGGCAACACGACCACGACGGTGTCCAGCGGCGCCACGCTCGGCGGCGCGGGAGCGATCGCCGGCACGGCGACAGTCGCGTCCGGCGGCGCGCTGGCGCCTGGCGCGAGCGCGGGCGTGGCTGGCACCCTCACCCTCGGCGGCCTGACACTGAGCACCGGATCGATCCTGAACTTCGATCTCGGCGCGCCCAACGTGGTCGGCGGCGCGCTGAACGATCTGCTGCAGGTGAACGGGAACCTGACAGTCGCCGGGACGACGCTGAACGTGACCGACACGGGCGCGTTTGCGAGCACGCCGGGAAGTTACCGCCTGATCAACTACACCGGGACGCTCACCGGCAGCGCCAGCGACTTCTTGCTCGGCACGCTCGCCGGCGTCCCTCCGAACACGACCGTAGTGCAGACCGGCGTGACCGGGCAGGTGAACCTCATCGTCAGCAACGGCCTGGCCACCAACTTCTGGGACGGGCCGAACGCGACGAGCAACGGCGCTGTCGATGGCGGGACGGGGACGTGGAACACGACCACGACCAACTGGACCAACGTCAACGGCACGTTCAATCAGTCCTACATCCCGGGCATCGCGTTCTTCCAGGGTGCGGCCGGGACCGTGACGCTGGGTGAAGCTGTCAGCGCCAACGTCATCCAGTTCTCGACCGACGGCTACATCGTCATGGGCGCGCCGACGCTGACGCTGCTCTCGCAGTCGGGGGCGCTGCCGGGGCTGATCCGGACCGACCCGGGCGTGACGGCGACGATCGCGGCGCCGATTGCGGGGACAGTCGGCCTCGAGAAGGGCGATGCCGGGACGCTGATCCTCACGGGGACCAATACGTATACCGGCGGCACGACGATCACTGCCGGCACCCTGCAGCTGGGCAACGGCGGCGCGGCCGGCAGCATCGCCGGGAACGTCGCGGACAGCGGCACGCTGGCGTTCAACAGAAGCGACGCGTCCACGTTTGCCGGAGTGATCAGTGGGACCGGCGCGGTGACACAGCTCGGGACAGGCACGACCACGCTGACCGGCGCGAACACGTACAGCGGCCTCACGACAATCACGGCAGGCACATTGAACGTCGGCGGCGGCGGCGCCACCGGCTCGCTCGGGACCGGCGCTGTCGTGGACAACGCGAATCTGACGCTGGCAAGGTCAAACACCGTCAGCATCGCTAACGCGATCAGCGGGACCGGCACGCTGACGAAGCTGGCCGCGGGCACCGCGATCCTGACTGGCAGCAACACCTACACCGGCCCGACCACGATCAGCGCCGGCACGCTGCAGCTGGGCAGCGGCGGGACGACAGGCAGCATCGTCGGCGACGTGCTGAACAACGCGACGCTGGCGTTCGATCGCAGCAACCCGTACGTCTTTGCCGGGGTCATCAGCGGCACCGGCAGCGTGACGCAGCTCGGCACCGGCACGACCACGCTGACGGCGGCGAACACGTACAGCGGCGGCACGACCATCACTGCCGGCACGCTGCAGATCGGCAACGGCGGCACGACCGGCAGCATCGTCGGCAACGTCACAGACAACGCCACGCTGGCTTTCAACCGAAGTGACGCGCTGACGTTCGGCGGTGTCATCAGCGGCACCGGCGCGGTGACGAAGCTGGGCACGGGCACGACCACCCTGACAGCGGCCAGCACCTACACCGGCCCGACGACTGTCACTGCCGGCACGCTGCTGGTCAACGGGTCGCTGACCTCGCCGACGACGGTCGCGGCGGCCGCCACGCTCGGGGGCACCGGGACGATCGCAGGCGCAGCCATCGTCAACGGCACGCTGGCGCCAGGCGCTGCGGGCGCCGGCACTCTGACCATGAGCGCCCTCACCCTCAACACCGGATCGAAGCTGGCATTCGACCTGGGAGCGCCGAACGTCGTGGGTGGCCCGCTGAACGACCTGGTGCAGGTGAACGGCAACGTGACGGTGACGGGCACGACGCTGAACGTCACCGACACCGGTGCATTTTCGAGCTCGGCGGGAAGCTACCGGCTGATCAACTACACCGGCACGCTGACCGGGAGCGCGGCGAACTTCACGCTGGGGGCGCTGCCGGGCCTTCCGCCGAATACGGCGGTGGTGCAGACCGCGGTGACCGGGCAGGTGAATCTGATCGTCAGCAACGGGCTGGCCACCAACTTCTGGGACGGCACGAACACGACCGCCAACGGCGCCGTCGACGGCGGCACGGGCACGTGGAACACCACGACGCCGAACTGGACCAACGCCAGCGGCACGTTCAACCAGTCGTACATCGCCGGCCTGGCGATCTTCGAGGGCGCGGCGGGCACGGTGACGCTGGGCACGTCGGTCAGCGCGAACGTCATACAGTTCCTGACCAACGGCTACGTGGTGAGCGGCGCGCAGACGCTGACGCTGCTGTCGCAGTCAGGCGTCCTGCCCGGGCTGATTCGGACCGATGCCGGCGTGACGGCGACGATCGCGGCGCCGATTGGCGGGACGGTGGGTCTCGAGAAGGCCGACCCAGGCACGCTGATCCTGACGGGAACCAACACGTATACCGGCGGCACGACGATCAGCGGCGGCACGCTGCAGATCGGCAACGGCGGCACGACCGGGACCGTGGGCGGCGGCAACATCCTCAACAACGGGACGCTCGTCGTCGATCGCAGCAACGCCGTGACCTACGCCGGCGTGGTCAGCGGGACGGGCAACGTCGTGCAGCTGGGTACGGGCACCGTGACGGTGACCGGCGCCAACACCTACACCGGCGGCACGACGATCAGCGCAGGCACGCTCCAGATCGGCAGCGGCGGCACGACCGGCAGCATCGTCGGAAACGTCACCGACAACGGCACGCTGGCCTTCAACCGGAGCAACGCCTACACGTTTGCCGGCATCGTCAGCGGCACCGGCGCGCTCACGCAGGCAGGAACCGGCACCACCATCCTGACTGGCGCGAACACCTACACCGGGACGACCACGATCAGTGCCGGCACGCTGCAGATTGGCGCGGGCGGTGCGGCGGGCGCCCTCGGCACCGGGCCCGTCGTCGACAACGGCGCGCTCGTCTTCAACAAGTCCACCGCCACGCTGGTCGGCGTGGCCATCAGCGGGACCGGGTCGCTGGTGCAGTCAGGCACGGGCGTCACGACACTGGCGGCCAACAACACCTATACCGGCGGCACGACGATCAACAGCGGCACGCTGCAGGTCGGCAATGGCGGCACCACTGGCTCGGTGGGCGGCGGCAACGTCCTGAACAACGCGACGCTGGCCGTCAATCGCAGCAACGCGGTGACCTACGCCGGCGTCGTCAGCGGGACCGGCAACGTCGTGCTGCTCGGCACCGGCACCGTGACGGTCACCGGGGCCAACACCTACACCGGTGGCACGACGATCAGTGCGGGCACATTGCAGATCGGCAACGGCGGCGCAACCGGCAGCATCGTCGGGAACGTCACGGACAACAGCACGCTGGCCTTCAACCGGAGCAACGCCTACACGTTCGCCGGCGCCATCAGCGGCACTGGCGGCCTGACGCAGGCAGGGGCCGGGACGACGACGCTGACCGCGGCGAACTCGTACAGCGGGCCGACGACAATCTCGGCTGGAACCCTGCAGATTGGCGCCGGTGGCGCGACGGGATCGCTTGGCACAGGCGCGGTCGCCAACAGCGGGACACTTCGCTTCAACAAGAACGTCGCGCTGACGGTGGCCAACACGATCAGCGGAAGCGGGGCGATCGTGCAGGCGGGGCCGGGCACGACGACGCTGACTGGCGCGACGGTAGCGGCGGGGTCGCTGGTGGTGACGGGCGGGTCTCTGTTCGTCAACAGCGCAGCGACGACGGTGCCGACGATCACGACGGCGAGCGGCACGACGCTGGGTGGGAGCGGGACGGTGTCGGGGGCTACGACGATCGCCAGCGGGGCGACGCTGTCGCCGGGCGCGAGCGCGGGCGCGGTGGGGACGTTGACCCTGGGAGACCTCACCCTCAACACCGGATCGATCCTGTCATTCGATCTGGGCGCGCCGAACGCGCTGGGCGGGCCGCTGAACGACCGGTTGCAGGTGAACGGCGACCTGGTGGTGACGGGGACGACGCTGAACGTCACTGACACGGGGACCTTTGCGACGACGCCGGGCGCGTATCGGCTGATCGACTACACGGGAAGCCTGACCGGGAGTTTCTTGAACTTCACGCTCGGGACGCTGCCAGGCGTGCCGCCGAACTCGGTGATCGTGCAGACGGGAGTGGCGGGGCAGGTGAACCTGATCACCATCAACGCGAACGTCAACCCACTGGCCACCAACTTCTGGGACGGGCCGAACACGACGGCCAACAACGCCGTGGATGGCGGGACGGGGACGTGGAACAACACGACGGGGAACTGGACCGACGCCGGCGGCGCGTTGAATCGGGGGTATGTGCCGGGGGTCGCGTTTTTCCAGGGCGCGGCGGGGACGGTGACGCTGGGCGAAGATGTGAGCGCGAACATCATCCAGTTCTCGACGGACGGGTATCTGGTGACGGGTGCGGCGACGCTGACGCTGCTGTCGCCGTCAGTCCTGGCGCCTGGGTTGATTCGGGTGGACGCGGGCGTGACGGCGACGATCGCGGCGCCGATTGCCGGCACGGTGGGGGTGGAGAAGAGCGACCCGGGCACGCTGATCCTGACCGGCACGAACACCTATAGCGGCGGCACGAAAATCAGCGGCGGCATCCTGCAGATCGGCAACGGCAGCACGACGGGGATCCTCGGCGGGGGCCCCGTCATCGACAACGGGACGCTGGTCTTCAACCGCAGCGACGCGTTGACAGTGGCCAATTTCATCAGCGGCAGTGGCGCGCTGACCCAGGCCGGCAGCGGCACGACGACACTGACATCGAACAACACCTACAGCGGTCCGACGACGATTGCCGCTGGCACGTTGCAGGTCGGCGATGGCGGCACCACCGGCGCGATTGGCGCCGGCGCTGTGACCGACAACGGGACGCTCGCATTCAACCGCAGCGACGACATCACCGTCGGCAACGCGATCACCGGCACCGGCACGCTCGTCCAGGCGGGCACTGGCACGCTGACACTATCGAGCGCAGCGACGCTCGGCGCGACGGCCGTCAACGCCGGGACGTTGCTGGTGACCAGCACTCTGGCATCGCCTGTGACTGTCGCCTCCACCGCCACCCTCGGAGGCACCGGTACGATCGCTGGGGCGGTGACTGTCAGCGGCACGATTTCTCCAGGCGTCGGCGGTGCTGGCGAGCTGAAGACCGGCGATCTCACGCTTGGCGCCGGTTCGATCCTGGCGATGGACCTCGGGGACAGCGGCGTGATTGGCGGGGCCTTCAACGACCTGCTGACGGTGACGGGCAACCTGACGCTCGCCGGCACGACCCTCAACATCACCGACACGTCGTCGTTCGCCGCGGTGCCGGGCGTCTATCGCCTGATCAACTACACGGGCTCGCTCACCGGCGGCGACAGTGACATCATCCTCGGCGTCACACCCGGCTTCACCCCGCCGAACATCGTCGTCCAGACGTCGGTCGCCAACGAGGTGAACCTCGTGACGATCATCGGCGGCTTCCCTGTCAGTTTCTGGGACGGCGGCGGTACGCCCGACGACGGCGTGATCGCCGGCGGCACCGGGACGTGGAACAACGTGCTCGGCAACTGGACGGACCCCGCGGGTGTCCCGAACAGCGGCTGGCTGCCCGGGCTCGCCGTGTTCGGTGCGGCGGCCGGCACCGTCACTGTCGGCAGCGCTGTCGAAGCCAAGGGCATCCAGTTCTCGACCGGCGGCTACGTCATCGGCGGGGCGGGGCAGACACTCACCATGGTGGCGGCGCCGTACGGCGGCTCGCCGATCCGCGTCGATGCCGGTCTGACCGATGCCATCGCCGCCGACCTCGCCGGGACGTCGCGTGTCGACAAGTTCGACGCCGGCACACTCGTCCTCACCGGGACCAACACCTACAGCGGTGGCACGAGGATCGTCGGCGGCACCCTGCAGCTGGGCGACGGTGGCACGACCGGCAGCATCGTGGGCGATGTCGTCAATGAAGGCGTGCTCGCCTTCGATCGGAGCGATGCGCTCACGTTCGCGGGTGCGATCAGCGGCACCGGCAGCGTGGAGCAGTTCGGTGCGGGCACGACGACGCTGACGGGCGCCAACACCTACACGGGCCAGACGACGATTGCGGCCGGCGCGCTGCAGATCGGCGCCGGCGGCGCTTTGGGGACGCTCGGCACGGGCGCGGTCCTCAACAGCGGCATGCTCATCTTCAACCGCAGCGACGCCCTTGTCGTGCCGAACGCGATCTCCGGCGTCGGGACGATCGTCCAGGCCGGCGCCGGCAAGACGGCGTTGAGCGGTGTGTCGGCCGCAGGCGCGGCGCTGGTGGCTGACGGGACGCTCGCGGTCGACGGCACGCTCACGACACCGACACTGACGGTGTTCAGCGGGGCAACGCTGGGCGGGAAAGGCGCAGTCGTCGGGACCGTCATCGTGCAGAACGGCGGCACGCTGGCCCCGGGCGATTCACCGGGCACGCTGACTGTCGGGACCCTGAACCTGGCGCCGAATGCGATTCTCGACTACGAGCTCGACACACCCGGGGTGGTGGGCGGCGTCAACGATCTGGTGATCGTCACCGGCAACCTGACGCTCGACGGCACGCTGAACGTCATCGGCCTCCCTGGGTTTGGTGTCGGCGGCTATCGGCTGATCAACTACGGCGGCTCGCTGCTCGACCGCACGCTGGTGTTCGGCTTGCTGCCCGATGGCTTCGCCTACAAGCTCGACACGAGCCACCCGGGACAGGTCAACCTCGACGTGCTGCCGCTGAAGCCGCCTGACGTGCAGTACCTGGGATGGCATGCAGCTGGTGGGCAACGGCAGCATCGAGGGCGGCAGCGGCATCTGGACCGCGGACGTCTCGAACTGGACCGGCGCGGACGGCGAGATCAACCAGGCGTGGGGCGGCAAGACGGCCGTCTTCACCGGCCCGGCGGGCACCGTCGCCGTGGTCGGGCCGATCGGGTTCACCAACCTGCAGTTCGAGTCGAGTGGCTACGCGATCGTGGCTGGCGCAGGCGGCGTGCTTTCCACCAACGCGCCTGGCGCGCCGGTGACCGTGGCGTCTGGCTTCGCGCTCATCGCGGCGCCGGTCGAAGGCTCTGGCGGGCTCGACGTGAGCGGCGCCGGCACGCTGATCCTGTCCGGCACCAACACCTACACAGGCGGAACGACCGTAGACCACGGCTCCACGCTGGAACTGGGGATGGGCGGCACCACCGGTAGCGTCACCGGTGCCATCACGACCAACGGCGTGCTTGGGGTCAACCGATCGGACGTCGTCACGCTCGACAACACCATCGGCGGCAGCGGTCAGCTCCGGCAGGACGGCACGGGGACGACGATCCTCACCGGCACAAATACCTACAGCGGCGGGACCATCATCAACTCGGGCATCCTGTCGATCTCCTCCGACGCCAACCTCGGCGCTCCGTCCGGCGGCATCACGATGAACGGCGGCACGCTGCAGACCACCGCGGACGTGAGCGGAGCGCGCGCGACGACGGTGAGCGGCGTTGTCGGGATCGAGACCGTGGGCGCCACGACGTTCACGCACGGCGGCGTCATCAGCGGCGACGGCGCACTAATCAAGACCGGCGACGGCACGCTGCTCCTGACGGCCGCCAATACCTACACCGGCGGCACGATGGTTTCGGCCGGCACGCTGCAGGGCACGACCACCAGCCTGCAGGGGATGATCATCGACAACGCCGCCCTGGTCTTCGACCAGCCGTTCGACGGCGCGTTCCAGGGCAGCCTGTTCGGCACTGGCACCATGAACAAGCGCGGCACCGGCATGGTGCTGCTTGCCGGCGACTACGGGCTGGAGGGGCTGACAACCGTGGAGGCCGGCACGCTGGCGCTCGACGGATCCCTGGCCGGTGCGGTGACGGCGTTGAAGGGCGGCACCTTCGACGCCAACGGCGTCATCGGCGGCGACCTCACCGTCGACGGCACCGTCAGCGTGCGCAACAAGGCGGACGGCTCGTTCGGTCAGCTCGGGGTAGTCGGCAATGTCATGTTCAACCCGGACGCGACGTATGCCGTGGGCATCGATCCCGATGGGACGAACTCGACGCTCGTAACCAACGGGACTGCTGCGATCGACGGCGCCGTCGTCAGCGTCGCGCCACGGGACGGCGACTATCCGCGGTTCTTCTCGTACGCGATTCTCGGCGCCAACGGCGGCCTCTCCGGGACTGCCAGCGCCATTTCGACGTCGCCGGCGCTCAAGCCGATCCTGACCCAGACAGGCGACACGCTGTTCCTGACGGTGCTGAACTGGGGGAGGCCGCTGCAGCCGTACTCGACGACGGGCAGCGGGTGGGGAAGCGGCGGCGCGCTCGACAGCATCAAGGCGTCGGCGTCCGGCGAGCTCGAGCGGGCGATCGACATCCTGACGGCGCTGCCGGACCCGCAGCTGGCGCGGGCGCTGGATGTGATTGCCGGCGAGATCTACCCGTCCAGCGCGCAGATGTCCGCGGTGGACGGCGAGTCCGTGATGGACATCCTCCGCTCGGAGATCACCTCGCGCATCTCGTCACAGTCCGAAGAGCAGCGTGCGGCCCGCGAATCGAACGGCTCGTTGTGGGGGCCGGAAGGGGTCAAAGGCTGGATTCGAGTGCGCACGGATCGCACGACGTTCGATCCGGGCGGGCCCACAGAGGGGCAGGGCGGCCGCGCCGGCGCGCACGGCGGCAAGTCGATGCTCGAGGGCGTGGTGCTCGGCGGCGACGCGCGCTTCGCGAGTCACTGGATGGCGGGCGCCGGCTTCGGCTACACGAAGGGCCACCTGACGCTTGCAGGCCTCGACGAGCGGGCGGACATGGACGTCTTCAGGACGTTCGGCTACGGCGGCTACGCAGGCGCGCATTGGACGCTGGACGCCGGCGGCAGCATCGCGTATGTCCGTCGCGACATGACGCGCCGGTTCCAGTTCGCCGCCTTCGGGCCGACCGGCGCGCCGCTGTTTGCGCCGATCGACGCCATCGTCACCGCGAGCCCGAACGGCGCGACCTACGAGGCGTGGGTCGAGCATCGCTACAACATCGCCCTCAAGTCCTGGGACCTGCAGCCGAACGCCGCGCTGCGCTGGGCCTCGTATGGCTACGGGTCCTTTACCGAGACCGGCGGCGGCAGTCTTTCGTTGTCGGCAGAATCGCAGTCGATCGGGTCGTTCCAGGGCGACGCCGGCCTGCGCCTCGACCGCGCTGTCGGACGATTCCGGCCGTTTGTGAGCGGCACCTATCGGCGTGAGTTTGCGTCGCGCCGCGCCGGCCTCGACCTGCAGTTCGGCACCACGCCGGATGGCCTCTTCGAGGAGAACGGCATCGAGCTCGCCCGCGACAAGGCGATCGGCCAGGCCGGCCTGACGTTCCTCCCGCGCAAAGCGGGCCTGTCGCTCTACTACGAGATTCAAGGCTCCGGCCGGCAGCTGTCCCAGTCGCTGCAGCTGGGCGTGCGCTTCTAGCCCGCCGAAGCGCTCCGCGCGAAGGCGGAAGATCGCCCCTCCCGTAGCCCGTAGCCCGTAGCCCGGCTATCGCATCCTCTTACTGCAGCCCCCCGACGGCCCGGTAAAGCCCTACCATCGCCGTGAAGACATCCGCTTCGGCCTGCGCGGCGCCGTCCTCCGCCTGCAGCTGCGTGCGCTCGGCGTCGAGCAGCGACAGGAAATCGGCAACGCCTTCGCGATAGCGCGACCGCGCGATGCCGGCCGCGCGGGCGCTCTCGCGCACCTCGTCGGTCAGCTTGACCAGCCGCTCCTGCTGCTGCCGGTAGGTGACCAGCGCGTTCTCGGTCTCCTCGAGCGCCAGCAGCATCGTCTGCTCGTAGTCCGCGAGCACTTCCTCGGTGGCGGCGTGCGCCCCGCGCAGCCGCGCTCGGGCGCTGCCGAGGTCGAAGCGCGCTCCACTGGAGCGCCGGCGTCACCGCCCACGCCCGCGAATCGGCGGTGCCGAACAGGCTGCCGCGGCCGGCGAGCAAGCCCGAGCAAGCCGGTGATGCGTGATCCGCGGATACAGATCGGCCGCGGCGACGCCTTCGCGGCCGGCGGCCGCGGCGAGGCGGCGCTCGGCGGCGCGCACGTCGGGCCGGCGCTGCAGCAGCTGTCGGGCGTCGCCGAGCGCGATGCGCCTTGGCGAGCGACGGATACGCGCGCGGCGCCAGATCGACTGTCAGCTGCCCGGGCGCCTTGCCCGTCAGGACCGCCAGGCGATGCTCGCGCGCCGCCAGCGCCGTCCGTAGCGGCGGCAGCCCCGCCTCGATTGCCGCGACCCGCGCCGCGGCGCTGGCGACATCCTGTTCCTCGCCGATCCCGGCGTCGCGCCGCACCGTGGTCAGCCGCAGCGTCTCGCGCTGGTTGGCCAGGCTGCGCTCGAGCGACCGACAGCTGCTGCTGCAGGCCGCGCAGCTCGAAGTAGTTGCGCGCCACATCGGCGGCGACGCTGACGCGGACGTCGTCGAGCGCGGCCTCGAAGCTCTGGGCGTTGGCCGACGCGGCCGCGATCGCCGGCGCGCACGCGGCCGAAGAGATCGAGCTCCCAGAAGGCGTCGAAGCCGGCGCGATAGGTGTTGATGTCGCAGCGGCTCGTCGGTGAAGCCGGGCATGGACCTGGTCGCGCGCGTCGACGTAAGCGCCGACGGTGACCATCGGATAGCGGTCGCGCTGATCCTCGTCGAACACCGCGCGCGCCTGGTCGACGCGGGCGACCGCCGACCGCACGTCGTGATTGGCGCCGAGCGCGGCATCCTCGAGCTGCGTCGAGCACCGGATCGTCGAACTGACGCCACCAGCGCGGATCGTAGGGCTGGTCCGAGAATGCCGACGCGTCCCATCGGCTCGGCGCTGTCGCAGGATCGATCGATGCGGGCGGCGGCGCCGTGCGCGCCGCACAGGCGACGGAGCGCAGCGCCACTACGGCGGCGAGCAGGACTCGTCGGACCCGGTTCGACGGACGAGGCGAGAGATTGGCGCGCGACACGATCAGTGGCCCTCCACTGGCGTCGCCACTTGCGGCGCGACAGCTGCGGCGCGACGCGACAACCGCGCTCTGCCAGTCCCTGGATGACGACGTAGAAGACCGGCGTGAGGAACAGGCCGAACGACGTGACGCCGAGCATGCCGGCGAAGACCGCGACGCCCATCGCCTGGCGGACTTCGGCGCCGGCGCCGGAGGCGAGAACACCAGCGGCACGACGCCCATGATGAACGCGACCGACGTCATCAGCACCGGCCGCAGCCGGATCGCGGCAGGCGTCGAGAATCGCGGTCCGACGCGGTCGCGCCCTCGTGCCTCACGCTGCCGCGCGAACTCGACGATCAGGATCGCGTTCTTGCAGGCCAGCCCCGCGAGCACCAGGAAGCTGATCTGCGTGAAGACGTTGTTGTCGCCGCCGGTCAGCCAGACGCCGGCGATCGCCGACAGCAGCGTCATCGGCACGATCAGGATCACGGTCAGCGGCAGCGACCAGCTCTCGTACTGCGCCGCCAGCACGCCGTAGACCAGCAGCACGCACAGCGGGAAGATCAGGAACATCGTGTTGCCGGCGAGATCGCTCCTGGTAGGCCAGCTCGGTCCACTCGAACGTCATGCCGTTGGGCAGCGTGCGCTGCCGAGCAGCCCGCGCGATCGCGCTCCTGCGCCTGGCCCGAGCTGAAGCCGGGCGCCGGGCCGCCGTTGATCTCCGCGGCCGGGTAGCCGTTGTAGTGCATCACCTGATCCGGCCCGTAGCTGCGGCTGACGCGCAGCAGCGATCCGAGCGGCACCATCTCGCCCTGCGCGTTTCGCGTCTTCGAGCCGCGCGATCTGCTCCGGCTGCAGGCGGAACGCCGACTCCGCCTGCACGTTCACCTGGTAGGTGCGGCCGAAGCGGTTGAAGTCGTTGGCGTAGAGCGAGCCCGAGATAGACCTGCAGCGTGTCGAAGACGTCGGTCAGCGCGACGCCGTAGGTCTTCACCCGCTCGCGATCGACGTGCACGTCGATCTGCGGCACGCTGACCTGGAAGCTCGAGAACAGGCCGGCAAGCTCCGGCGCCTTCTGACCCTCCGCCGCGGCGCCCTGCATCTGCGTGTAGAGCTCCTCGAACCCGAGGCTGGCGCGATCCTCGACATACAGCTTGAAGCCGCCCACCGTGCCCAGTCCCTGCACCGGCGGCGGCGGGAAGATCGCGACGAACGCGTCCTGGATGCCGCCGAACCGCTGGTTCAGATCGCCGACGATGCTGTTGGCGTCCAGGCCCGGCTTGCCCGCGCGCTCGTCAGACGGCTTGAGCGTGACGAACGCGATGCCGGCGTTCGGCGCGTTGACGAAGCCGTTGATCGACAGGCCGGGAAACGCGACCGAGTTCGACACGCCGGGATGCGCCAGCGCCATCGCCGACATCTGGCGGATGACGCGCTTCGGTGCGGTCGAGCGTCGCGGCGTCGGGCAGCTGCGCGAACGCGACGAGATAGTCCTTGTCCTGCGGCGGCACGAAGCCCTGCGGCACCTTCGCGAACCCGACCGCCGTCAGCGCCGATCAGGCCGACGTAGACGCACCAGCGCCACCGACCGCGACCCGCAGCACGCGCGCCACGCCGCCGGCATAGAGCGACGACCCGCGAGTGAAGCCGCGATTGAACAGGCGGAAGAACCAGCCGAACAGCCCGATCGATCGCCGCGCTGCACCCGATCGCGCGGCGCGCCGTGCGCGAGCAGCAGGCGCGACGCCAGCGCCGGGCTCAGCGTCAGCGAGTTGAACGCCGAGATGACCGTCGAGATGGCGATCGTCAAGCGCGAACTGCCGGTAGAACTGCCCGGTCAGGCCGCTGATGAACGCCGTCGGCACGAACACCGCGCACGAGCACCAGCGCGATCGCGATGATCGGCCCGGACACTTCGTCCATCGCCAGCCGCGTCGCCTCGATCGGCGGCTGCCCCAGCTCGATGTGCCGCTCCACGTTCTCCACCACCACAATCGCATCGTCGACGACGATGCCGATGGCCAGCACGAGGCCGAACAGCGACAGCGTGTTGAGCGAGAAGCCGAGCGCCAGCATCACCGCGAAGGTGCCGATCAGCGAGACCGGCACCGCGACCAGCGGGATGATCGACGCCCGCCACGTCTGCAGGAACACCACCACGACGATCACGACCAGCAGGATCGCCTCGAACAGCGTGTCGACGACGGCGTCGGATCGACTCGCGGACGAACACCGTCGGGTCGTAGACGATGCGGTAGTCCACGCCTGGAGGGAAGCTCTTCTTCAGCCGCTCCATCGTCGCGTGGACGTCGGACGAGGCCTGGAGCGCGTTGGTGCCGGGCCGCTGGAAGACGCCGATCGCGACCGCCGGCTTGTTGTCGAGCAGGCTGCGCAGCGAGTAGCGGCTCGACGCCGAGCTCGATGCGCGCGACGTCCGACAGCCGCGTGATCTGCCCGTCGGGCGTGGCGCGCACGACGATGTCGCCGAACTCGCTCTCGGAGGTGAGCCGGCCCTGCGTGTTGATCGAGAGCTGGAAGGTCGCGTCGGACGGCGCCGGCGGCGCGCCGAGCACGCCGGCCGCGACCTGCACGTTCTGCTCGCGGATCGCGCGGACCACGTCGGTCGCCGTCAGCTGCCGCGACGCCAGCCGGTTCGGGATCGAGCCAGACGCGCATGCTGTACTCGCCGGCGCCGAAGACCTGCACCGCGCCGACGCCGGCCAGGCGCGTCAGTTCGTCCTTGACCTGCAGGTGCGCGTAGTTCGACAGGTAGAGCATGTCGTAGCGCTCGTCGGGCGACACCAGGTGGACGACCATCATGAAGTCCGGCGACGCCTTCTCGGTCGTGACGCCGATGCGCTGCACGTCCTGCGGCAGCCGCGGCAGCGCCTGCGCGACGCGGTTCTGCACCTGCACCTGCGCGTTGTCGAGATCGGTGCCGAGCGCGAACGTGATCGTCAGCGTCAACGCGCCGTCGGAGGTCGCCTGCGAGAACATGTAGAGCATGCCCTCGACGCCGTTCATCTGCTGTTCGAGCGGCGCCGCGACGGTCTCGGCGATCACCTTCGGGTTGGCGCCGGGAAACGCCGCGCGCACGACGACGGTCGGCGGCACGACGCCCGGGTACTCGCTGATCGGCAGCCGCAGCAGCGCCAGCGCGCCGGCGACGACGATCAGGGCCGAGAGGACGACGGCGAAGATCGGCCGCGTGATGAAGAAGGAGGAGAACTTCACAGCGCACCGCCCATCGTGGCCACTGTCGCGTTCACCGGCGACGCCCGGCCGCACGCGCTGCAGGCCGTTGACGACGACGAGCTCGCCTGGTGAGAGGCCCTTGCGCACGACGCGCAGGCCGTCGACCAGCGGGCCGAGCGTCACCGTGCGCGACTCGATCTTCTTGTCGCCGCCGACGACGAAGACGAAGCGCCGGTCGAGGTCGGTGCCGACCGCGCGATCCTCGACGAGCACGCCACGGTAGGTGACGGTGCCGGGCAGCCGCAGGCGGACGAACAGCCCCGGCGTCAGGCGCCGATCGTGATTGCGGAAGATCGCGCGGCCGTTGATCGTGCCGGTCGACGGATCGAGCTGGTTGTCGAGAAACTGCAGCGTCCCTTCGTGCGGAAACGTCTGCTCGTCGGCGAGCGCCATCTGGATGCGGAGCCCGCGCCTGACGGCCGCCGGCTGACTGCTGGCGTGCCCGATCGCCGTAGCGCAGGAACGTCTGCTCGTCGGCGTCGAACGACGCGTAGATCGGATCGACCGAGACGACCGTCGTGAGCAGCGTGGCCTCACCCTGGCCGCCCGAGACGAGATTGCCCCGGGTGACGAGCGCGCGGCTCACGCGGCCGTCGATCGGCGACACGACCTTCGTGAACTCGAGATCGAGCTGGGCGGCGCGCAGGGCCGCGGCGACGGCGTCCACATGCGCCGTCGTCTCTGCGGCGGCACTGGCACGCCGCTCGCGCTCTTCGAGCGACATCGCGTTCTCCGCCGAGAGCCGATCGGCGCGTCGCATCTCGGACGCCGTGCGGTCGCGGGCGGCGATCGGCCTGGGCGAGCTCGGCGCGCAGCCGGTCGACCTGCGCCTGGAAGGGCCGGGCATCGACTTGAAAGAGCAGCTGGCCCTGTCGCACGAGACTGCCTTCCTCGAATGAGACCGCCGAGATCAAGCCGGAGACCCGCGGTCGGACGGCGACGGACTGGACGGGCTCGAGGCGTCCCGTGAACTCGTCCCACTCCGTGACGTCGCGGGCCACGGCCGCGGCGGCGGTGACCTGCGGCAGCGCTGGCGGCGCCGCCGCGCGTCTCGACGCGGGTGCAGGCTGTCAGCGACGCCGCGCTGGCCAGGGCGAGGAATGTCGCAGCGCTCCTGGCAGATGAAATCGAGCGAACGGTGAAGGAAGGCACTGAAAAGCGACGCGTGTTCATGCCACTCAGAATGGCGGTTGGGCGGCGCCATCACAATCCGGCAGATAGCCGATCGCGGCCTCCGTCAAAGGCTGCAGGTGGCCATCGTCCGGGGGCGGCAGGCCGGCATCGGCCAAAAGGCGGAGCCGAGATGGGCCTGACGACCGAGTGCCCGAAGGGACGAAGTTGCGCATAATCTGAGGTATGTCCACATCCGCCGAGCCGCTTCGTGGCGTCGCCCTCCGCGAGGAACGAGCGCCCGAGATGGAAATCGAACGGTTGACGGCGGAGCTGCGTGCCCTCAGCGACGATCGGCAGCGCGCCGAGTGCATGGCGGCGATCCAGAGCGATGCCGTGCAGCTGGCCCTCGATCTGCTCGTCACGCATCCGGACCTGCGCGGATTTTTCCGGGCGTTCATCAAGCGCCTGGTCGACGAGTCGGGCGCGCACGCCTGCGGCGTGTGGCTCCTCGACGAGGCGAGCGGCAGGTGCGATCTGTGGATGGCGAACATCGGCGGCGAGTCGCTGACTTCCGAGAGCGCCGGCTGGGCCACGCTCGACCTGCCGAGCGAGAGCATGAGCCGGCACCTCGAGGGATGCGATGAGTGCCGCGACAGAGATTCGTCGAGTACGACGGCGACGACCCGCGGCTGCCGGAGCCCGTGCGAGCGTTCAATCAGTCAGCAGGCGTGAAGGGACTGCAGGTCGCGCCTCTGCGGCTGGCGCCGAAGACCCTCGGCTGGATCGCGCTCTCGAGCCAGGAAGACTCCGACTGCGAACGCCGGTGGCGGCACGCGCTGCTCGACGCGACGGCGCGCCAGGCGACGCTGGCGCTGTATCACAGCCGCCTGGTCGATCAGAGCCTGTTCGAGGCGCGCCGCCAGGCGGTGCTCGAGGAGCGGAACCGCATCGCGCGCGACATTCACGACACCCTCGCCCAGGGCTTCGGCGCCATCCTCATGCAGCTGCAGGCCGTGCAACGCGACGGCGCGTCGGGCCTGCCGCCGGCGACCGCCAGAAGCCTGGACACGGCTGTGGACCTCGCCCGGACGCATCTGGTCGAGGCGCGCCGATCGGTGGCCGCGCTGCGGCCGCAATCAGACACGACACGAAGACGTGGCGGCCGCGCTCGGCCGCATGATCGCCCTGGCACGACGCACCAATGACGTGCCGATCGAGCTGCAGATCGACGAGCTGCCGGCGTTTGACGCGGGTGTCGAACGGGAAATCATCGGCATCGCCCAGGAAGCGCTGACCAATGCCGTCCGTCACGCGCACGCCGGCCGCATCGTCGTGCAGGCCGGGGCGGTCCGGGGCGTCGGCTTCCGGCTGTCGGTCGCCGACGACGGCCGCGGCATCCGGGGCGATCGCGCGGCGAGCGGCTTCGGCATGACCAGCATGCGCGAGCGCGCGGAGCGCATCGGCGCGTCGCTCACCTTCGTCACGGCGGCCAGGGCAGGGACCGAAGTGGTGCTGGCATGGGAGCCGGCGGCATTCTCGATTCCGCGAGCGGGCCATGGCGATCGCTGACTCGCACGTCGCGTCCACTGGCGCTGCCACGGCCCGCGTCCTGGTCGTTGACGACCACTCGCTGCTCCGCACTGGCGTCGCGAACATCATCAATCACGAGCCCTCGCTCGAAGTCGTCGCCGAGGCGGCCAACGGAATCGAAGCGATCGAGGCGTTTCGCACCTGGCAGCCCGACGTCGTGCTGATGGATCTCCGCATGCCCGGCATGGAGGGCGTCGAGGCCGTCAGGCAGATTCGTGAAATCGACCCGCACGCACGCGTCATCGTGCTGACGACCTACGACGCCGACGAAGACATCGCGCGCGCCCTGCAGGCCGGCGCGAAGGCCTACATCCTGAAGGACATCGCTGCCGACGCGCTGGTGACCTGCATCCGGGACGTGCTGGCAGGGAAGACCTACCTGGCCCCTTCAGCCGCGGCGAAGCTGGCCGAGCGCGTCACGCAGGTGCAGCTCACGCCGCGCGAGCTCGCCGCGCTTCGCCTGCTCGCCAACGGCAACAGCAACAAGGAAATCGCGACGGCGCTCGGGATCTCCGAGCGCACAGTCAAGACGCACCTCGGGCACCTGTTCGAGAAGCTCGGCGTCACCAGCCGCACCGAAGCCGTCCGCGTCGCCACGCGCCGGGGTCTCGTCCGGTTCGACTGACAGGAACCGGACGGCGTCTCACGGTTCACGCGTGCCAGTCAGGCCTGCTGTCCCGGCAGAATTCGAGGAGCACCGCGACGAGCACTGGCGCCGCGAGGGCGCCCGTCAGGTCGAGACTGTGTTCGACGCCGAGCACTTCGTCGAGCACGTCGGCTTCTCTGCGTGCCTCAGCGACAGCCGCCGGCCGGGTCCGTCGCTATACGTGGCCGTGTGCGGCCGGCGCGACGCGGTGATGCCGCGCAACGTCCAGAAGGATCCGGAGGCGTCCCTCACGTGGGTGCTCAAGGACCAGGTGATGGAGCGCGGTCGCGTCTACTACGCGAAACTGGCGAGAGGCCGGAGCATGTTCCTGGCGCCGCGGATGATCCCGTACTTCCACGCAGTGTGGGGTGTGCGGAAAGTCGAGGAGCCGCAGCGACTGAGCCGCCACGCGCGTGCCGTTCTGAAAGTGCTGCGGGCCGAATGGGAGATGAGCACCGCCGACCTGCGCCAGGAGGCCGGCATCAAGGACCGCCGGGTCTTCACCGGCGCGATGGACGAACTGCAGGCGGCGATGATCGTCGTGCCGTCCGCCGCGGTCTACACGCCGTTCACCTACATCTGGACCCTTGCCGTGGCGCGGTTCCCCGGGCAGATGCGCAAGCGCGTCAGCCGCGACGTCGCCTTCCGGGAGATCGCGCGATGCTTCCTGACGGGCGCCGGCCTGACGATCCCGGGCGAGCTGGCGCGCGTCACCGGCCTGTCCCGGCCAGAGGCCGGATTGGGCAATCGCGCGCTGGTGGCCGAGGGAATCGCGGAGACGACGGCGCCTGGCGTCTATCGGCTGCTGCGACGTGAGTCGGTCGCGCCTCCCTAACCTATCCTTCGCGTTCGTAGACATCGCCTTCGATGTCGCCGAGCTTCGCCTGCATGAAGGCCGCCGCGTCACGAACGCCCTGGTTGTAGATCGGCGGCCCGAGTTCCCTCACGAAGAAGTCGAGCAGCCCCTCGGCGCGGAAGTCGCTCAGCGGCTCGTCGAACTCGGCTGAGCTGTATGCCTTGATCGCGCGCAGCAGGGCAGTGCGCCGTTCTGCCGAAAGGCGGATTCGCATCGGAGAGGATGACGGCATGGAGCGGTAGTCTATCGCGCGGTTCGGACCGGATTGAACGTCTGGCCGATCTAAAGATCGGCCCTACCGACGACTATCATGCGAGCCCGGCCGGCTTGTTGTCTGTCGAATCGGTAGTGCCAATCCAGAGCGGGCACCTTGTCGAAATCTGCAGAGCTGATCCTTAGATCGGCTGGGCCGCGGAAATCGGTAGGGCCGATTTTTTGATCGGCCACGTCAGTATGACAGGATCGAACGAGATGACCGACGGGAAGCCGCTTGGAGGATCCGCGCACGACACCGTGACGCGGTTCAGCGACCGCGCCGACGACTACGTCAGGTATCGCCCGACGTATCCCGACGCCGCGATCGACGCGATTCTCGACGGCCTCGGGTCGCCGCTGACGCTGCGTGCTGCCGATGTCGGTGCCGGCACCGGCATTTCCGCGCGCCTGCTGGCCGATCGCGGCGTGCACGTGATCGCGATCGAGCCGGGTGAACAGATGAGGGCCGCCGCGGCCGCGCATCCGCGCGTCGAGTGGGTCGCCGCGACAGCCGAGGCCACCGGGCTCGATGCCGGCAGCGTGACGCTGGTGCAGTGCGCGCAGTCGTTCCACTGGTTCCGGCCCGTGCCGACGCTCGCGGAGTTTGCCCGCATCCTCGTGCCGGGCGGCCGGCTCGTCCTGATGTGGAACCGCCGCAGCCAGACCGATCGACTGACGGCAGGTTATCGCCAGGCGATTCTGGACGTCGGCGGTGAGATCGCCGCGGAGCGCATGCCCTTCGACCCCGGCGTCGTTGCCGGCAGCGGATTCTTCACGGCTCCCGAGCGGATTGCTGTTCCCAACGCCCAGCACCTCGATCTCGACGGGCTGATCGGCCGGGCGCGGAGTGCGTCTTACGTCCCGAAAACCGGCGCTGCGGGCGACGAGTTGATCGCGCGGCTTCAGCAGCTTCACGCCGAGCACGCCAACGCTGACGGCCTCGTCACGCTGGTCTACGAGACCGAGATCTACCGGTCCACCAGCCTCTCAGGCTAGTGGCTCGGAGCCGGCCAGGGGACGACCGGCTTCAGCGGCTGCAGGGCAACCTGCGTCCCTTCAATCTGCACCTGCTCCATGGCGCTCGCCTTGCGCCCGAGCGTCTCGGCGGTCACGCCGTCCGGGAAACTGAAGCGACCGCGGAACTCCGGCGCGCGCGCGACGGTGAAGACAGTCCAGCAGTTGGTCAGCGCCGTGCGATCGCTGGGGTTGGCGGCGATGCTGATCCAGAAGCGGTTCACCGCAGCCTGAAAGTCCACCTGCTGTCCCGGTCGCAGCCACTGGGAGTAGAGCCACACAATCGACGCCAGGTTGCCAGCTTCAGAGCTCGACGGCACGAGCGCGGCGGCGCTCGCGAACAGCGACCCGGTCTCGTCAAAGGCCGCGGGCGACTGGCTCCGCGACAGCAGCCGGACAAAGCCGCGCAGTTCACGCGCCACGGCCACGGCCGCCGGCACCGACGTGTTGAGCGGGCTCTCGTCGAAGGCGCGCAGCGCGACGTCGGCGATCTCCGCCTGCGCGGGGCTCCGCGTGGCCCGCACTGAAAAGTAGCCGGCAACGCCTTCCACGAAGCGCATCTCCGGCAGCCGCGCACTGAGCGACTCCTGACCGAGCATCGCCCGCGCGAGAATCCAGCCGTTCTGGCCCGATTGCGCCTGGATGTGGATCCAGTCGCCCCTGGTCTCGGTCAGGTAGTACGCCGGCCGCGCGGCGTTGGGAAACAACATCTGCAGCGGCCGGCCGGGCGAGTTCTCGTCTGCCGTCTCGTGGACGATGTTCTCCCTGGCAAAGCGATCGCGGACGGCCTGCAGATCCTGCTTGCTCACGTGGCGTGGAGCAAACGCGAGTTTCTGCGACGCCAGTTGCCCCACGAGCGTCCGATTGCCGAAGGGCAGCTCAATCGCCTCGCCTGGATCGTCGCGAACGAATCGGCGGAACGAGGTGTAGCTCTGGACGTAGATCTCTGAGTCGATCTGGAAGATGCGGCCCCAGATCATCACGACCGCGCGGTCCGGGCGGCCGCTGCCGAACTGATCCAGCAGCTGCGAGAACACCCGCTCGGGCTGGCACTCCTCCGGCCGTCCGAGGAGGCGGATCGCCGCGACGTTGCCGAAACGGCTGATCGCTAGCAGGGTGTCGGCCTGGATCAGGCCGGCCAGTTCCGTCCCGGCCGGCGACTCGACGCGCCGCGAGTCCTGGGACGTGTGGTCCACGTACGGGAACACGAAGACAGTGACAGCGGCGTCGGGAAACATGCCCGGCGCAGTGCATGGCGTCATCATGCCCGCTCGTGCCGTTGCCGGCAGCAGCGCGAGCAGGGCGGCGGCGATCGACGACGCGAGCCGGCGACTCGGAAGCATGATCATTGAGGACCTCCGCCCGCGGGACATTGCTGCGCCACGATCGCGTCGGGCAGCTGAGTGAGGGCGCCCTTGTAGGCGGCGTTGGTCCTGGCGTCGCGCAGGATGGCGCACTGCCGCGCTGCGACAAAGGCGAGCAGCGATGACTGCCTGGCGTTCGGTGCGGCGCCGAATGCCTGTCGAAGCGTCGCCGCCGCGGTGTCCAGGTCCGCCTTCGCGCTGTCGTACGACGCGGGCCCGTTGACGGCCACCTGCCGCACGGCGCGCGCGACCATCGCGTACGCGCTGAGCTCGTTCAGGTTGGCCAGCCACTCGACGAGCTCGTCGGGCGAACTGCCGACGCTTGGCTGATACTGCCGCTGCAGAAACGGACTGACGTCGGTCCTTGGCAGCGGCATCATCACGTAGGTCAGAAAGACCCGCTGCTTGCCGCCGGCGGGCGGAAACGCCTCGCCCCACACTTCCAGCAGGACATCGCGGTTCACCAGGTCCTTCATCGTGGGAGGTGGAAACGACGCCTCGCCGTCGGGCATGCGCCCCGGGCACGGCACCAGGTGATAGCGTGACGCCTGCGCGTCCGGCAGATCCTCCAGGCGGCTTCCCAGCTGCGAGATGAACAGGCGCATCAGGGTCTTGGCCTGAGCCTGCGCCTGCGCGTCGGTCGCGTCGCCGCCGAAGTGGATGTCGTCGAGGACGATCTTGTAGCCCGTCACGCGGTTGATGTCGTCACAGAGCGACTGCGCAGACGCTGGGGACACCGCGGCGGCGGCAAGCGCGACGCCCGCCACCCATCCCAGTCGCGAGGCCCGGGTACGCATTTCCATCCTCCGGTCGGTTGAGACCTAGTGTTGCGACAGCGCGTCGAGCGAGGTCCGGGCCTGCTTCCTCACATCGTCGATGTTGCCCTGGCTCAGGCCCTGCGAGCCGGGGACTTCGGTGAACGGCGCGGTCGCCACGGTGGCGTGATCCAGCTGCGCGAGGTAGTTGCGCAGCGGGTCGGTCGCTTTGTCGCAATTGAGATCGCCCAGCAATCGCGTGGCGCTTTCGTGAACTTCCACCTGATACAGGCGCGTGCGGTTCCTGATGACGCCAACGAGCTGATCGCAGACAAACGGCCCGTCGATCGCGGCCGCCGCCCGCAGGCCGGCCACCGCCGCGGCGCGGTGATCGACGACGCCGGCCTGCAGCACCTGAATCATCGGCGCGACGGCATAGCGGCCGTGCGCGCCGAGCGCCAGCGCGCACGACATCGCGGTGCCGGCGTCCGCCTTGTCGAGATCCTGCATCAACTGCTGCATGTCCTTGACGTTTTCCAGGTGCAGCTCGCGCTCTTTCAACGCGGTCTCGATGCGCCCGGTGACGAAGACCGACACCAGCAGTGTCACGATGGCCCAGAAGGCCGACGAGAGTTTCTCGGCCTTGTCCCAGAAGTCCTTGCCGTCAGGTTTGAGGTGGTCGACGCGCTTTTCCAGCGCGTCCAACCGATCGGCGACCGGTGGCGTGGGCGGCGCGGCGGCTTGATGCGAGTGCGTCGTCACAGCGAAGCCTCCGTCTGGGCATCGCAGCGTCCACTCACGGACTCGCCGAGCGGTCTCCACTGTTGAGCTGCTTCACTGAGCAGCAGGGAGGTCGTTCACTTCACGAGTGGGCGCCGGAGAGGGAAGGATAGCCGATTCACGATCGGCGAAGCGCATCGCGGCGAGTCGCGAGCCACGCGCGCTCACGTGCGTTGTCGGTGCGCCGGATAGCGGCGTCGTAGGACACTGCCGCGTCCGCGTGACGGCCGAGCTGGACGAGCAGATCGGCGCGAATGGCGTGAAAGAGGTAGTACTCGTGCAGGTCGAGGCCCTCGATCGTCGCGAGTGCCGCCGCCGGCCCCTCGGTCTCCGCGATCGCGACCGCCCGGTTGAGCGCCACGACGGGACCGGGAGCGACTGCCATCAACTGGTCGTACAGCCTCACGATCTGATGCCAGTCTGTCGCCGGTGCCCACAGCGCGTCGCTGTGCACCGCGTTGATGGCGGCCTGAATCTGGTAGGAGCCGGGCTGGTTCCACGTCAGGCACTGACGCACGAGCGCCTGGCCTTCGGCGATGAGCGCGCGATTCCAGCGCGACCGATCCTGATCGCGGAGCGGCACGAGATCGCCGCCGCCCGTGGTCCGCGCCGCACGGCGCGACTCGACGAGCAGCATCAGGGCCAGCAGGCCCACCACCTCGGGTTCGCGTGGCATCAACTCGGCCAGCACGCGGCCAAGCCGGATCGCCTCGACGCACAGGTCGCCGCGCACCAGGCTGTCGCCGGAGCTCGCGGTGTAGCCCTCGTTGAAGATCAGATAAATCACCGCCAGCACCGCGCGCACCCGCGCCGGAAGATCGGCCTGGTCGGGGAGGCGGAAGGGAATGCGCGCGTCGCGGATCTTGGCCTTCGCGCGCACCAGCCTCTGCGCCATCGTCGCGTCAGGGACGAGGAAGGCGCGGGCGATTTCCGGCGTGGTGAGCCCGCCCAGCAGGCGCAGGGTCAGTGCCACCTGCGCGCTCGCGGCGAGCGCGGGGTGGCAGCAGGTGAAGATCAGGCGCAGCCGGTCGTCTTCCACGGCGGCCTCCTCGACTGACTCGTCTTGTGGGTGCGACAGGACCGCCTGCGCATGGCGGTCCTCGCGCGACGCCTCGCGCCGCAGGCGATCGATCGCGCGGTTGCGTGCCGTCGTGATGATCCAGCCCACGGGGCTCGGCGGGAGGCCGGCGGAGGGCCACCGTTGCAGGGCCACCGTGAAGGCGTCCTGCACGGCCTCTTCGGCGACGTCGATGTCGCCGAACTGGCGCACCAGCACCGCCACCGATCGGCCGTATTCCTCGCGGAACACACGCTCGATCTCCAGCTGGCCAGGCGGCGACGCATCAGAGGTCAGTGTTCGACGTCTCCCTGAATCGGCCGCACTTCGACCGGCAGCCCGCCCTCGACGTGCGGCCCGTCGAGCGTCAGGACCCGCGCGAGCTTCTGACCCCACGCCAGCGCGGCGTCGAGATCGGCGGCCCTGACGATGAGGAAGCCGCCGATGTGCTCCTTGCCTTCCGCGTATGGCCCGTCGGTGACCAGCACTTCGTCCCGCCGTGTCCGCACGACAGTGGCGGTGGCCGGCGGGTGCAGTCCGGCGTTGAACACCCAGGCGCCCGCGCTCTTCATCTCCGCGACGAGCGCGCCCATGTCGCGCATGACTTTCTGCAAGGCCTCTGGCGGTGGCGCGGCGCCGTCCGGCTGATAAATGCTCAACAGGTAGTGCTTCATGATCGTGTGCTCCTCGACGTTAGCCGATCTGCAAGGGCGGCGCGAGTGCCGCTCGTCGCTACCCCTTCCGATATGTCGCCACGACCACGCCCGTAGTCGTGGTCTTCGAATCGGCCAGCGTCAGCGCTGCCAACGCGCTGCCATCGGCAAACAAGCGCCGGCCCTGGCCGAGGACCAGCGGGTGGATGAGCAGCACGAAGTCGTCGACGAGACCGCGCTCGATCAAAGACTGGACGAGGACGCCGCTGCCGAGCACGACGACGTCTTTGGCGGATCGCGCCTTGAGCTCCGACACGGCGTCACCGACGTCGCCACTGAGCAGCGTGGAATTGATCCACGGCAGGGGCTCGCGCAGCGTGGTCGAGACGACGTACTTCTGCGCGTTGTCGAGGACCGCGGTGAACGGGTTGTCTTTGCGGCCTGGCCACACCTTGTAGAAGTCCTCGTAGGTCCGCCGGCCGAAGAGCATGGGCCCGGCGTTGGCCATTCCTGCGCCCATCACCTGGCCCATGATCGAGTCCCGGAACGGCAGCGCCCAGCCGCCATGGGCGAAACCGCCGCGCGTGTCTTCGTCGGCTCGCCCCGGCGCCTGCATCACGCCGTCGAGCGAAACGTTCTCGACAATCAAAAGCCTGCTCATCGTCTGCGCTCCAGTTTCCAGAGCGCCAGCCCTGTGCTGGCGTTCATGGTCTATACGAACGGGATCGCGGCAGATCGACATCCGTCTTTCTTGCCCTTGCCCTGGCCGTGCCCTTGCCTTAGCCCTGCCCTTGCCCTGCCCTTGCCCGGCCCGCCCGGCCCCTGCCTGCCCGACGTTACTATTACGGCTATGAGCCAGACGTGGTCTCCATCCGACTACCAGCGCCACGCGGCGTTCGTGCCGGCACTTGGCGCCGCCATCCTGACGCGCCTGGCGCCGATGGCCGGCGAGCGGATCCTGGATCTCGGCTGCGGCGACGGCACGCTGACGGCGCAGATCGTCGAGCACGGCGCGATCGTCACCGGCATCGATGCCTCGCCCGACATGGTGGACGCGGCGCGCAAACGCGGGATCGACGCCCATGTGATGGATGCCACGGCGTTGCCGTTCGACGCCGAGTTCGACGCCGTGTTTTCCAATGCCGTGCTGCACTGGATTGGCGATCCCGATGCCGTGCTGCGCGGCATCGCGCGCGCGCTCAAGCCCGGCGGCCGGTTCGTCGCGGAATTCGGCGCCCATCTGAACATCGCGGCGATCACCGTGGCGGCCCGCGCCGTCTTCGCGCGCTACGAGCTTCCGCTCACCTTGCCCTGGTACTACCCGACGCCGGACGCCTACGCCGCGAAGATTCTGGCGGCAGGCCTTGTCGTGGATGACATCGCGAGCGTCCCGCGTCCGACGCCGCTGCCCACCGGCATGGACGGGTGGCTACAGACCTTCGGCGGCGCCATGCTCGACCGCCTGCCTCCGGACCAGCGTGACGAGGTGCGCGGTGCGATCGTGGACCTGCTGCGACCGACGTTGTGCGACGAGGCAGGCCAGTGGACGGCGGATTACGTGCGGCTGCGCGTCGCGGCGAGCAAACCCGTCAATGGCAGAGCCGGCCATGTTGACGGTATGCTTGCGTAACCCCCTTCAATATGGCGCTTCCGACGGGCACGCGCATCGGCCACTACGAGATCGTTCGCCTGCTGGGCGCCGGCGGAATGGGCGAGGTGTACCAAGGGCACGACCCTCGCCTGGGGCGTGATGTCGCCATTAAGATTCTGCCCGGCGAGTTCGCTTCCAGCGCGACGCGGCTGCACCGGTTCGAGCGCGAGGCCAGGGCGGCAGCCGCGCTCAGCCACCCCAACATCCTGGCCGTCTACGACGTCGGCACCGACGGAGGCACGCCCTATCTCGTCTCGGAGTTTCTCGAAGGCCGCACGCTTCGCGAGGCGCTCAACGAAGGGGCCATCCCGTTTCGCAAGGCGCTGGAGCTGGCGCGACAGATCCTCAGCGGCCTGGCAGCCGCGCATGCTCGCGGAATCACGCACCGCGACCTGAAACCGGAGAACATCTTCCTGACCTCCGACGGGCGGGTGAAGATTCTCGACTTCGGGATCGCGAAGTGGGTCGGGCCGGCAGCGCCCGGACCCGAGGCCAGGACCAACGCACCAGACACCGAGACCGACCCCGGCACGATCCTCGGGACCGTCGGCTACATGGCGCCCGAGCAGGCCACCGGCCGCGACGTCGACTTCCGCTCCGACCAGTTCGCCTTCGGCGTCGTGGTCTACGAGATGCTCAGCGGCCGCCGCGCCTTCGAGCGGCCAACCCGTGTCGAAGAGCTCGCCGCCATCGTCCGCGACGAGCCGCCGGACCTGGCAGGCATCCGCCCCGAAACGCCCCTGCCGCTGCAGTGGCTCCTCAAGCGGTGCCTTGCGAAAAATCCTGCCGAGCGCTACGACTCAACGGCCGACCTGCATCGGGACGTCGAGACTCTGAACGTGCACGTCAGCCAGCCGCCGCCCCTGCCGACGCGGCCGAGTCACGCCGGAGGTCTCGAACCTGCCCGTGCCGCGAACGCCGCTCATCGGCCGTGAAACCGCCGTGTCGGCCGCCAGGCAGATCGTCACACGCGAGACCACGCGACTGGTGACGCTCATCGGGCCGGGAGGCATCGGCAAGACGCGGCTGGCATTGCAAGTGGCGCTCGAGCTGAAGGACCAGTTCGAAGGCGGGGTGTTCTTCGCCGGGCTGTCGACGATTTCCGATCATCAGCTGGCGCCGGAGTCGATCGCGCAGGCCTGCGGAATCCGGCCATCGTCGGTCTTGCCGATCGACGCCCTGAGAGAGCACTTCGCGCAGCTCGGCCGAACCGCCCCCGCACTCCTGCTGCTCGACAGCTTCGAACACCTGCCCGGGGCCGTGCCCTTTGTCGCCGATCTGCTGAAGGCGGTCCCGACACTCAAGATTCTGGTCACGAGCCGCGAGCCTCTGAACCTGTCGGACGAACATGAGGTGTCGGTGCTGCCGCTGCCGAGGCCCGACGCGGTCCGCGCCGCTTCGCTCGACGCGCTGGCACGCAATCCCGCCGTGATGCTGTTTGTCGAGCGGGCGCAGGCCTCCAAGCCGGACTTCGCGCTCACCAGCGAGAACGCGCGATCCATCGCCGAGATCTGCAACCGTCTCGACGGCCTGCCGCTGGCGATTGAGCTGGCCGCGGCGCGCGTCAAGATGCTGCCTCCGGCGGCGATGCTCGTCAGGCTCGAGAGCCGCCTGCAGATTCTCACGGGCGGTGCCCGCGACCTGCCGGCGCGCCAGCAGACGCTGCGCGGCGCGATCGCCTGGAGCTACGAGTTGCTTGGCGAGGCCGAGCAGCGCCTGTTCCGGCGGGTATCGGTGTTCGTCGGCGGCACCTCGTACGAGGCCACCGAGGCCGTCGCGGACACGCGCCAGGATCTTGGCGTGGACGTCATCGACGGCGTCGGCTCGCTCGTGAACAAGAGCCTGCTGCAGCTGAGCGAAGACCCCGAGGGCGACGCCAGGCTCACGATGATGGAGACCATTCGCGAGTACGGGTTGGAGCGCCTCGCGGAAAGTGCTGAAGACGATGCGGTGCGCAAGGCGCACGCGGCCTACTACCTGGTGCTGGCCGAAGAGGCCGCCAACGCCATCAACGGCCCCGAGCAGTCGATCTGGATCGAGCGGCTCGATCGCGATCGCGACAATCTGCGTGCCGCGCTGGACTGGCTGATTCGGGCGAAGCAGGCAGCCTGGGCCCTGCGCCTGGCGTCCGCGCTCATGGGATATTGGGAGCTGCGCGAGATGTTTGCGGAGGGCCGGGCGCGCCTCGCTGCCGTCCTGGCATTGCCGGGCGCAGCACCGCCATCAGCCGCGAGGGCAAAGGCGCTGTTTGCTGCAGGCGTGCTCGCCAACGGACAGCGAGACTACCGCGCGCAGCTCCGCCACCACGACGAGTCGATGCGCATCTATCGCGAGCTCGACGACCGTCAGGGCACAGCCGTCGTTCTCAACGCGCTGGCGATGGTCCATCGCGAGCATGGGGATCTCGGGGAAGCACGGCGGATGTTCGAGGAGAGCTGCGCGATCTCCCGGGATCTCGACGATGACCTGACGCGCGCCCGCACGTTGAGCAATCTGGCGAGCATTGTCAGGGAACAAAACGACCTCGACCTCGCCCAGGCGCATCACGAAGAGTCGCTGGCGCTGTTCCGCCGGCTGGGTGATCAGGCGGGAGTGGCGTGGTCGCTGCGCCACCAGGGCGACATCGCCCGAGATCGGGGCGATGCGGGGCTTGCCGAGTCTCTGTACCTGCAGGCACTGTCGGTGTTCGAGGGCCTCGGCGACGCGTGGAGCGCCGGCACGCTCCTGGTCGACCTTGGCAACCTCGCCCTCGGTAACCGGCAGCCTGCCGCCAGCCTGCAGCACTTCCGTCAGGCCGCAGTGGCGTTTCACAAGCTTGGCGGGCACCGCCGCGGCCTCGCCCGCGTGCTCGAAGGATTCGCGCAGCTGGCGTGTGTGAGGGGCGACGCCGGACGCGCCTTGCGCCTGGCAGGCGCTGCGTCGGCGTTGCGTGACTCCCTGGGCACGCCGCTGACGCCCGCCGAGCAGCGACATCTGACCTGCGCACTCGACAGCGCGCACGCCACGCTCACTGCCGTGGATCGGTCGAAGGCGTGGACGGAAGGTTGGGGGATGTCGCTCGAGCAGGCGCTCGAGTACGGGATGATCGACGAGGCCCGCTAGAAGACAGGCCGAGGAAGGCGAGAAGGCCGAGAGGGCCGAGGTTACTCTGCCGTCGTCGGATCGATCAGCTGGCGGACTGCCGAGATCCGGTTGGCGGGGAGGCCCGCGCGGCGCGCATGCTCGCGGATGGTGCCTTCGTCAGGAGCCAGGTAGACGCAATACAGCTTGTCGTCGGTGACGAAGCTGTGAATCCACTGGATCTGGGGGCCGAGCTCGCGAAGCACCCTGAGCGAGGTCTCTGATGCAGCTTTCCAGTCGGCGTCAGTCCACTTGGAGGATCCGGGAACGTCCCGTTCGATAACGAATTTTGGCATGGATATCGTCCGTTGATGTCGTCGATCCTAGCACGCCGAGGCGGTGGCGTCCCCGTACCGCTCTCCCCGGCCAAGGTGGAAGACGACGCCTGAAACACGCGAATGCATGCGCACAATCGAAGGAGTGATGTCATGAGTCAGGCCAGCGACGTCCCAGCCTGGTATCGAGAGGCAGACGTCCTGCGCTCCGCGGTGGAGCACGTGGCATCGCTGTCGACCCGCTTCAACTGGGTCGGCATCTACGTGCTCAACGGCGACGTGCTGGACCTCGGCCCCTACATCGGCGCGCCGACGGACCACACACGGATCAAGGTCGGCGTCGGTGTCTGCGGCACGGCTGTGGCGCGCAACGAGGACATGAACGTCGCGGATGTCTCACAGCAGGACAACTATCTCGCGTGCAGCCTGGAGACGGCGTCGGAGCTGGTTGTGTTGATCCGCGACAGCGCCGGACGCATCCTCGGGCAGATCGACATCGACAGCCACACCCGTGACGCCTTCGGCAGTGCCGAAGAAGCGGCAGTCCGGGAAGTCGCGCAGTCACTGGGACCGCTCTGGCCCCATTGATACGTCCGCTATCAAGTCGGCCGATCTAAAGATCGGCCCTACCGGAGAGACTGAAGATTGGACGCCGAACGGACTCTGGCCCGGTTGCACGTCTGTGCCATCACCGCGGCTGCAGTGGGGCCGACCGTTCAACTCGGTGGGGCCGATCGTTGATTTCGGTAGGGCCGATCTTTAGATCGGCCATCGGCTCTTCCGTTCAGCGACCACGTCGGCCGATCTGAAGATCGGCCCTACCGACGATCGAAGCGTCGCTACTCGAGGCCGAGCGCTCGAGCCAGCGTGTGGAACAGGTCTGTCTGATTGGTGATGCCCGTCACGTTGGCTGCCTGCGGGCCCTGCGCGGCGATCCGCACTTCCGAGCCCGTGTGATCCTGCGACTGCCCGTGCGCGCGGGTGCCGTAGTTCACCGTCATCAGCGACCGATCGCCCTTCGTGAGCAGCGTGCTGAGCGTGCCTGGCCGCGCCACTTCGGTGGCCGACGGGACGGGAACGATCTGGCTGGTGTGCGCGTGGTCAGCGGTCACGATGATCAGCGTGTCGGGATGGTGCGTCGCCCATGCCCCGCGCGCATCCTACGGAGGCCGCGTAAGGGTGAGGTGGCCGTGCGGTAACGTTTCCATCACGTTGTGCCGACGGGAATGTGTCGCCCCGGGTCGCGGCGGGAGCCAATTCGACCCGGGACGACTATTGCCCGCAAGCCAGGACGACGAAGCTATTCGTCGGCGTCTTCCTTCGCCTCTTCATCCTCGTCTTCATCGTCTTCATCGTCTTCGTCGTCGTCGTCGTCGTCCTCGTCGTCGTCCTCGTCTTCGTCGTCTTTGTCCTCGTCGACTTCGTCATCTTCGTCGGCGGCGGCCAGGACGGCCGGCCGTGCGCAGTTGACGGACGCCGCACAGGCGGGGAAGAGGGTGGACACGAGGTCCTCGATCGGCGCGAAACTGGCGGTCATCGAAGCGCTCCTTGGCTTGTGATCTCTGGGAACTGTCAGGTTGAAGGCGTCTGTGGCGTCGCGCTGCGCGAGGCCGGCTATCGCTCATTCGGCGCCGAGCAACGGCCGGCTTTCCTCCGGCGCCGACACCAGTCGCGCCGCCACGGCGCCCGGCGACGTCCGCCGGCTCTGCGCCTGCACTATCCTCGCATGCATCCGCTTCCAGATGGCGTTCCATGCCGCCTCGACCGATACCTGAGCCGGTTGTCCACTCGGCACCGACGCGCCAATTGCGAGTCTGGGCGGGTCCGGAAAGAGGTGAGTGTCCGGGTGCCGCCCCCGCATCGACTGCAGCAGATCCCTGCTGTCGGTGAAGACCATGTCCGCTGCCGCGAGCAGTTCCGATTCCCACACGCGATGCACCGATTCCGCGCCGGTGGCCGACGCCTCGGCCACGCGATCGTAGACGACTGCGCCGACAGGAAGCCCTGCTGTATAGGCCCGTGCCTCCGGAACGTAGTACCAGTGGAGGGGATCGCCGGAGGCCAGCGACTCGACGAACGGCCGCAGCACCGACGCCTGTGCTTTCACACGTGCGCGCCTGTCGAGTCCGCGCCGGAGGACCGGGACGACGATGGCCAGACCCGGGGCGGTCTGGCGAATCGTCAGGTGCGAATCGGTCTCGTCGTCCACGGGATCCTCGACGAACCAGACGTGTCGATCGTGTGCCGCACGAGTCATGAGCGCCTGGGGGCGCCGCCACGGCGAGGCCCAGCGGATGTGACTGAAACATAGCAAGTCTGACGACACGATTGCCGCTCCTCGGCGCGTCGGCGTGGCCGGCTGGACTGCGCTGGCCTGGCGCGCTCCATCCATTGCGGAGCAAGGCCCATGCCCGACCGGGACCGAGGTCGCGCTGAAGGGAGGGAATGCGGGGCAAGCGGCGAGGGGTGTCGGCCGCAGGACGCTCGTGTCAGCTCTACACCGCGGAATCGTCAGCCGGGTATTGCTACGGAGCCTTGCGGAGGTGAATGCGGAGTCAGGTAGGAGGAGTCAGGTAGGATCTGCGCATGAAACCGGTGTCGAGGCTGCTCCTCCTGCTGACGGCGCTGGTTGCCGTGTCTGCGGCGACGCACGCTCGCGCGCCCCGCTTCAGGGCGATCGCTTTCTACACCGGACTCGAGGACGCCGCGCACGTCAGTTTCGACAACGAAGCCAATCGATGGTTCGCGGACCTCGCGGCTGCGCGCGGCTTCTCGTACGACGCGACGACCGACTGGAGCCGGCTGCAGGCCAATCTCGAGGATCGATACGAGGTTGTCCTGTTCCTTGACACGCGACCCGAGGGTGCGGCCGAGCGCGCCGCGTTCAGGCACTACATGGAGCACGGCGGCGGCTGGATGGGGTTCCACTTTTCTGGCTTCGCCCTGACGCCCTCGAAGTATCCCGAGGACTGGGACTGGTACCACAACGACTTCCTCGGTGCAGGCCAGTACGTCAGCAACACCTGGCGTCCGACGGCGGCAGTTCTGCGGGTGGAAGCGCCCGCCCATCCCGCGATGCAGGGGCTGCCCGCCACGTTCCGCTCGGCACCGAGCGAGTGGTATCGCTGGGAGCACGACCTCCGGACGCTGCCCGACGTTCGCATCCTCCTGTCGATCGATCCGTCCAGCTTTCCCCTCGGCACCGGGCCCAAGCCCGAGGAGATCTGGCACGACGGCTACTACCCGGTGGCCTGGACCAACACGCGATATCGCATGGTCTACATGAACATGGGCCACAACGACATCGACTACGAGGGCAAGACGAACCGGGATTTGTCGTCTACGTTTTCGAGCGAGACGCAGAACGCGTTCATCACCCAGGCGCTGTTGTGGCTGGGCGACCGCGGGGGATCCGGACGTCCTTAGCTAGCGGGACGGCGCAAGCCGTTCACGCGCGATGGCTTCGAGATCGGCAAGGCCCGTCTGCTGCGCCATGCGCGCCGCGACCTGGTACCTGAGCCGCCGCCGCTCGAGCGCGGCCGCTGGCGGCAAGTGCATCACCGAACTTGATCACGGCCGGCACGACGTCGCCTGGCGACGGCCGCTGCGACGGGGCAGCCCGCGTCACCTGCTCGAGATAGGCCTGGTAGTGCGGCACGGCGTCTGCCGCGCGTCCGCGCGCGTTCAGCAGCTCCGCCAGGTAGAGGTGCACGCGGAACTGCGAGTAGTCCGCCGCAAGAGCCTGGTTCCACCAGCGGATCGCCGCATCCTGGTCGCCCTGGCGATAGGCCAGCACGCCCGCGTTCACCAGCATGTCCACATCGTCTGGCCAGTGTGCGAGCAGCGACTGGCAGGCCTTGTAGGCATCGCCGAAGCGCTGCCACTCCACGAGCTGCCGCACGAGGGCGCGCGCCGGCACGGGATTCTGCGGGCTGGCCGTCACGGCCTGCCGAAGCGCCGCTTCCGTTGACGCCGGATCGCCGGCCGTTCGGGCGGCTTGCGCCAGCCGCAGATTGGCGCCGCTGTCGAACGGGTTCAATCGCGTCGCCAGCGCGAGCTGGTAGCGGTCCGAGTGGCCGACCGCCAGCACGTAGCGCCACTGATCCAGCGCCGCCAGCGCCACCAGCACGGCCAGCGCGGCGAGGCGCCACGACCGCGCGAACGCTCCTCGTGACGTCTCCGGCGCCGAGGCCACTCGAGCAGGTTCCGCGCCGGCGACGGGTGGCTGGCCGGCGCTCTTCACCAGCACCTGGCTCACCCTCGGACTACGGAGCTTCCACACCACGCCGTCGATCATGAAGTGATGGATGTTCACCACGGCAGCGACGATGAAGACGCTGGCCGTGAAGTCGGCGTGCCAGACGTAGCTGGCCAGCCACGGGACTGGAAGGAACAACGCGATGCCGCCGGCGAGCAGGGTGACCCAATAGGCGCGTGCGTTCCAGCGTGCCGGCCGCGGCGACGACTCCGCGTCACGCTTCGCGAAGTATTGCGTCACCCAGAGGTACTGCGCCGAGTGCATGAGCGCGAGCATCCCGGAGCTGTAGCGGGTTTGCGGCGCGGCCAGCGTCGAGGCCCAGCTGACGGCGCGTCGGCACGACGAACCACAGCGCCTGCGTCGAGCAGAGCGTGAGCGGCGCGATCAGCGCGCCACGCGGCGCGCGCCGGCCGAGCGAGACCAGCGCCAGTCCGCCGGCGATCACGAACACAACGCCGGCGCCGGCCTCGATTGCCCGCGCGCGCGATCGCCGGCAGTCCGATCGAGAGGACCAGCGGGTCATGTGACGGTCCCTGGTTGAAGGCCGCCAGGAGCATCACGAACGACGCGACGAAGGCCAGGTGCAGGCCTTGCCGTTCGGCGCGGGACACGTCGAGCCCCGCACGACGGAGGAACATCATCAGCAGGCCGAAGTTCTGCCCCGTGTAGTGCCATGGGCTCCACATCACGTAGGCGGTGAACAGCCAGGGGACGAGCGCGAACCGGATATGGGCGGCGACGCCGATCACGACGAGCGCGGCGGTGAGGTAGTGCGTGAACAGCCGGTGGCGTCCGCGGTCGTCGCGTCCGTACGCGCGATAGATCGTGGCCATGTAGTGCGGGTAATTGCAGGCGAGCGCGAGCGCGTAGAACACGGTCGACCAGCGCGAGACGTCACGGTCGACCAGCAGGTAGGAGACCAGCAGCAGCGGCAGCGACCAGCCGCCGCAGCCGACGAGAAGGTCGACCCACGGGCCGTCGATCCAGACGGCCGATCGACCCTGAGCCGGCGTGGGGAGTACGGACGGGATCGATGGCGGATCGGGGGCGGCGCCTGACATGGAATGGCTCGCTCCTGTTGTCGGCGCGGCGGGCGGAGGTCGATAGCGTCGCCGCACGCAATCGTCAGACTGGCGATCGGCGGCTGACGGTTGATTTGAAGATCGGCCCGACCGGAACGACCGAATGTCATCGGTAGCGCCAATCTTCAGATTGGCCATCCGGATCGAGGATTCGATGGTCCCAGCGATCGATCCGGACAACTATATCGGTGTACGGTATACTGACCGGCGATACAGATGCCGACCCCGCGCGAATCTGCAGACGAAGTTGCCGCGTTCCTGCCGCTGCCGACGGCTGCCTTCCACATTCTCGTGGCGCTGGCGGACCGCGACCGTCACGGCTACTCGATCATGCAGGACGTCGCGGCGCGGACCGAGGGGAAGGTCCGCCTCAGCGCCGGAACGTTGTACAGCGCGGTGCGGCGGATGCTGGAGCAGGGGCTGATCGAGGAACTGCGCGACAGCCCGGATCCCGCCAGCGGCGACGAGCGCCGGCGCTACTACCGCCTCACCGCTCTCGGCCGTGAGGTCGCGATTGCCGAGGCGCGCCGGGTCAGCGAGATGCTCAGCCAGGCGAGGGCCACGGGTCTCATCCCGCGAAAGCTTTAAAGACAGGCCACTAGCCATGCGCGCCGTCGACATCTATCGCGCCCTGCTCTGGTGTTATCCGGCGCAGTTCAGACACGAATACGGCCGTGAGATGGTCGGCGCCTTCTCCGCCGACCTCGTGCAGGCGCGCCACGAGGCGGGCCGCCGCGCGTCGGCCGCCGTCTGGATCCGCACGCTCGTGGATCTCCTACCGACAGCCTTTCGGGAGCATCGTCACGTGATTCAACAGGATCTTCGTCATGCCATCCGGATTCTGGCCGCCAGCCGCGGCTTCACGGCGGTGGCCGTGTTGTCGCTGGCCCTCGGCATCGGCGCGAACACCGCGATCTTCAGCCTGCTGAACAGCGTGCTCCTGCAGACGCTGCCGGTGCCGCATCCCGAGACGCTGGTGATGCTGACAGATCCTGATTCGAGCGGGGTCTCGGTGGGTCAGGAGGGCGGCGAGCGCTCGCTGATGACATACACAGAGTTCCGCCAGCTGCAGGACCAGGCGACGACGGTGACGCCGCTCCTGGCCTCGCAGAGCAGCCTGGCGCGCACGCCGGCGCGCATTGCCGGCGGCGAGCCCGAAGACATCGGGATTCGTCTCGTCTCCGCGTCGTACTTCCAGACCCTCGCCGTGCCCGCCGTGCTGGGCCGCACCTTCGACGCTGCGCGCGAGCCGGATCCGGGTGCGGCGCCGTATGCCGTCCTCAGCTTCGAGTACCTGGCAGCGGCGATTCGGCGGGAAGCCCGACGTGCTGGGCCGGCCGATCGCGTTCCGCAACGGCGTCGTGACTGTCATCGGCGTGATGCCGTCGCGCTTCTTCGGCGAGACCGTGGGCGCTCGGCCCGACGTGTGGATTCCGCTGGCCATGCAGGCGGCGGTGATACCAGGTCGCGACTGGCTGCGCGACCAGCCTGGCAGTGTCGAGAAGGTGATGTGGCTGCACGTGTTCGGCCGCCTGCGGCCGGGTGCCTCACCTGACCAGGCGCAGGCCGACGTCAACCTGATCTTCCAGCACGGGCTGTCGGCCTATTACGGCTCGCTGGCCGATCCCGCGCAGCGCAAGCAGTTCATGGATCAGCGGCTGCGCGTGCGTGGCGCGGCCAACGGCGCGTCGTCGCTGCGCGGCGATTTCGCCGAGCCGCTCTACGTGCTGCTCGGCGCCGCCGGCCTCGTGCTGCTGATCGCGTGCTCGAACCTGGGCAACCTGCTGCTCGCTCGAACCACGGCCCGGAATCGCGAAATGGCCGTTCGCCTGGCGCTCGGGGCGAGTCGCGCGCGGGTGGTGCGCCAGTTGCTGACGGAGAGTCTGTGCCTGGCGTGCCTCGGCGGGCTGACCGGAGTGGCGCTGGCCATCGTGCTTCGACAGGGCCTGCTGCGCCTGGTCTCCGACGACGTCGCGCTCACGGGCGCGATCGACATCCGCGTTCTGGCCTTCGCCTTCGCGTTGACGCTGGTCGCCGGCGTGATCATGGGGCTGCTGCCTGCGCTTCGCATCACGAAGGTCAACGCGAACGCCGGGCTGCGGGAGCAGGGGCGGGGGATTGCCGGATCCGCCGCGTGGCTTCGTGTGGGCAAGGCCGTCGTCATCGGCCAGCTGGCGCTGTCGCTGCCGCTGCTGATTGGTTGCGGCCTGCTCGTCCGGACGCTCGGCAACCTGCAGAACGTCGATCTCGGATACCCGAAGGACAACCTTCTCACGGTGCGCGTGGACGCCGAGCCAGCCGGATACGAAGGTGTCCGGCAGTCGCTGGCGTTCGAGGCGCTGCTGGCCGGCATCAGGGCGTTGCCCGGCGTGAGCGCTGCCACCTACTCGAACAACGGACTGCTGGGCGGATCGGACAACGGCGATCAGGTAGTGGTCGAAGGCTATACGACCAAGGGCGACGGCGATCGGGGATCGCGCTACGACGCGGTCGGCCCTGACTATTTCTCGACGCTCGGTATCCCGGTGATGCTGGGCCGCGAGATCACCGCTGCCGATCGTCCAGGCGGACGCACGGTCTGCGTCATCAACCAGACGTTCGCGAGGGATTACTTCCAGGGACGCAACCCCCTCGGCATGCACGTCACGCAGCAGTACGCCAGCGACCACCACACCTACGAGATCGTCGGCGTCGTACGCGATGCGCGCCAGGACCGGCTGCGCCGCCCGATCGAGCACCGGTTCTACACGCCCGTCACGCAGCCCGCCGTCAGCATCGGCGAGGTGTCGTTCCTCGTCCGCTGGCGTGGCGACAACGCCGGCGTGCTGACAGGCATCCGGCGCCTGCTGCAACGAACGGAGCCGAACATGGCGATCGTCGACACGCACACTGTGCAGGAAGGCATCGATCGCCGTACCGTCCAGGACCGGATGCTGGCACGGCTGTCGGTGGGCTTCGGCGCCGTCGCGCTGCTCCTTGCCGCCATCGGCCTCTACGGCGTGCTCTCGTACGGCGTCGCCCGGCGCACGAACGAGATCGGCGTGCGCAAGGCGCTCGGCGCGAGGGAGACGACCCTCATCGTCATGATCCTGCGCGAGAGCAGCTGGCTGCTGGTGATTGGGCTGATCGCGGGCGGCGCGCTTTCAGCTGCCGCCATGCAACTGATTGCCAGCCGCCTGTACGGCCTGTCCCCCGGAGATCCCGTCACCATCGCCGGCGCCGTCCTCATGCTGGCCGCCGTGGCGATCGTCGCCACCTGGCTGCCGGCGTACCGCGCGTCCCGTGTCGATCCGCTCGTCGCGCTTCGATACGAATGATCGACGCGCAAGCAGAGCTGGGTGGGCACTCTCACGCGACCCACCATGGTCAATTTGTCGCGCTTGTCGTGTCTGACGACCATGGCCTCCGCGGCCGGCGCGGTATCGGCAGCGTCGCGGCTCTGAAACGCGCGCAATTGCGGCCTTCACTGCACGACAGCGCGCGTCACATCGGTGGCGCAAATCGTGCACTCCATGCCGTCGCACCGTCATAGCGGCGGCCGGCATTCATGGAGAGCAGATATGACTCGAACCATTCTCAGCTTCTGCGGGGCTCTCGCCGCCGCAACGACGATTGTCTCGGCGCAGACGCCGCCACCGTCTCAGCCGCCAACCCCGACAGCAGCGAGGCCCGAGAGCCCGCAGGCCATGAACGACGATCACGCGAAGAAGGTGTCCGTGACCGGGTGCGTCATGCCTCTGGCAGGCCCCGGCATGACAGCCTCGCAGCCGTCGTCCACGGCACAGGCGGCAGTCTCGCAGCAGTTCATGCTGTCCAATATCGCGATGCCGACGCCGTCGTCGAGTGACTCGATGAAGGCGTGGTCGCCGGCGAGCAGCTACATCCTGCAGTCGGAGGGCAGCGTCGACCTGAGCAAGCACCTGAATCACAAGGTGCAGATCACGGGGACCGTGGATGCGGCGGGGTCGCCGGACTCGTCGTCGGCGACTGCGGGCCAGGCGTCAGGGACGCCGGCGCAGACGTTCCACGTCACGTCGCTGAAGATGGTGTCGGCGACCTGTCCGTAGTGCTGGCGTGATCGAAGATTCGTGTTGGAAGCGCGCCGTGGCCACCGGGCCGCGGCGCGTTCACTCTCCCTACCGCTTCACATACATCAACGCAGCGCCGCCGGGGACGACAGTCGCGACGAGAGGAAACGGCTTGCCGTGTCGCGTCACTGTCCGGCCGGCGATGATGCCGACGCCCGCGCCGAACACAGTGTCGCTCAGCCAGTGACGATTCGCCGGCAGCCGCGAAATCGCGACGTACGACGAGAAGATGTAGGCCGGTACCGCCCCCTTCCAGCCAAGGTGCCGCTCGAGCGCAGTGGCAAAAGCAAACGTGTCAGCGGCGTGCCCCGAGGGAAATGAATTGGCGCCGCTGCCGTCCGGCCGCTCGCGTCGTGTCGTGTATTTCAGCGTCTCGACCAGCGCCTCGCTGACGGCGAGCGCCTGAATGAGATCCATGCCGACGTGCGAGACCTTGGGCTCGTCCTTCACCCGACCGACAGTGTAGACAGCAACCGCGGCGCTCAGCAGCGTCGGCAGTTGTCCGAGCACCGCGCCCGGCTTGAAGAAGTTGTGCGCGAAGTCGCTGTTGACCATCGCGTGATTCACGTTGTCGTCGGCGGGATGAACCGCGAGGGCCAGGCCGCCGGTCAGGCTGGCCCAGAACAGGTTCTCCTTCGACGGCAGGTGGGCGAAGTCGGTGACCAGATCCTTGGCCATCGCCTTGATGCCGGTGTGGCGCGGCGTCGGCGCCGGGCCCGCAGGCTGGCCGACCACCTGCTCGGTCTCAGGTGCCTCTGGAGCGACCGGGCCGCCGCCAGGTACCTGCGCAGCCCCTGAGGCCGCCGACCCCAGCATTACCGAGAGCGCCAGGGCCCCGGCAGCGAGTGGCGCGCGGAGGGCGCTTGCCGCACGAGGGAGAGAGGATCGAGAGCGGGAATCGGAGGTTGGCACGTGTGCGTCGACTGTACCGGGTGGAATGTGAATAGATCATGAACGGGTCATGAGCCGTTCATTCCATCGTTGCTAAGATCGACGGCACGGTGCGGATACTGCTGGTGGAAGACGAGCCGGTCGCGGCACGAGTGCTGGCCAAGGGGTTGCGTGAGCAGGCCTACGCCGTGGACGTGGCGTCGGATGGCGAGTCGGCGATCTTCCAGGCCGCGACCGCGGACTACGACGCTGTCGTCCTCGACGTCATGCTGCCGCGCGGCGACGGATTGTCGGTGTGCGGCGCCATCCGGGCATCGGGATCCACGGTGCCCATCCTGATACTGACAGCGCGTGATGCCGTCGAGGCTCGCATTGCCGGCCTCGACGCCGGCGCGGACGACTACCTGGTGAAGCCGTACGACTTCGGCGAGTTGACCGCCAGGCTGCGCGCCCTCATTCGCCGCGGGCTGCAGCCGCTGCTGCCGGAGCGATTGTCGATCGGGTGCCTGGAGGTCGATACCCGCGGCCGTCGCGTCATGGTGCGACGGCAGGAGGTGGCGCTCACGGCCAGAGAGTACGGGCTGCTCGAGTTCTTCATCCGGCGCGCCGGCGCCGTGGTCAGCCGGGCCGAGATCAGCGAGCACGTCTGGGACGAGCACTACGACCCGCTCTCGAACGTCGTGGACGTCTACGTGCAGCGGCTTCGGAAGAAGCTCGATCGGCCCGGAGGCCCCTCCCTGATCCGTACCAGGCGCGGCGAAGGCTACCAGCTGTCTGCCGAGGACGACGCGGAGTGACAGCACTCTCGCTGCGAGGCCGGCTGACGCTCTGGTACATCGTGGTCCTGCTGTCGGTCCTCGGCGCGTTCGGGGCGACAGTACCGTGGATGCTCGGACGATTCGGCGAGCAGCGCCTCGATTCGGAGCTGGCCGACCTCGACGTCACGGTGTCCCGGATCGTCGCCAACGAATTGCGGGAGGGCGCATCGCCGGCGGCCGCCGCGGGTGAAGCGACGGAGACTGTCTCCGATTCCGCGCTGATAGTCGCGGTGCTCCGCGCCGACGGGACGGTGCTGGCCGCACGGCCGCCGCGCGCAGACGTTGCGGCGATCATCCCTTCGGGGGCCGCCGAACGCGGCACCCGCGACCTTCCGTCAGGCTCATGGCGTATCAGTCACAGGGCAGTGAAGATCGAAGGGGTCGACCTGTCGATTCTTGTCGCGCGGCCGCTGGACGACGTGCGCCGCGAGCAGCGGGAGGTGTGGAGGGCCATGATCGTGGGCATTCCACTGGTGCTCCTGCTTGCGGGTGCCGGCGGCTGGTGGCTGGCCTCGGTCGGCCTGGCCCCGGTCGGCCAGATGGCGCGGCGCGCGATGAGGCTCTCGCTCAGCGGATCCGACGATCTCGGCCAGCCTCGCCGCCGGGACGAGCTGGGCGAGCTCACACTGGCGTTCAACGGGCTGGTGGAACGGCTTCGCGCGGCGCTCCAGACGCAGCGGCAGTTCATGGCCGACGCCTCGCACGAGCTGCGCACCCCGGTCTCGATCATCCGTTCGGCGGCGGAAGTGACGTTGAGTCGAACCGAGCGCGCCGAGGGCGAATATCGGGAAACGCTGTCAGTCACGGCAGATCAGGCGCGGCGGCTGGGACGCCTGGTGGAGGACATGCTGGTCCTTGCGCGCGCGGACGGCGGCGGTTACCCCTTTCGTCCCGTGACGCTCGATCTCACTGAACTTGTCGACGAGTGCCGGCGGGCGCTCAAGGTGCTGGCGGCCGAGCGCGGCGTCCAGATTCAATCGGCCGCCGGTCCAGAGATTCCTGTCCAGGGCGATGAAGACCTGCTGCGACGCCTGGTGTCGAACCTGCTGCAGAATGCGTTGCAACACACCCCGCCGGGAGGGTACGTCACCGTCAGCCTGGCCGCCGATCCAGACAACGTCTCGATTCGGGTCGTCGACGAAGGGCCCGGAGTGCCCGACGCGGATCGCTTCCGGATCTTCGACAGGTTCGTCCGCCTCGACGCCGCACGCTCGGTGACCGGCACGGGGCTCGGGCTGCCGATTGCCCGGTGGATTGCCGAAGCGCATCACGGGACGCTCGTGCTCGAGTCGAGCGGCCCGTCCGGCAGCACCTTCACGGCAACGCTTCCCGCCGGGACTTCGCCGCCGGCTCGAGACGCCGCGCCCTAGCGCCTGACGTCACTGTCGTTCCGTGACGCCCTGACGCCGTTCCGCGCTCACCGGCCGCAGGCCATGTGACCGACGACGAACCAGAGGACGATCAAGCCGAAAGGCACGCCGAGGATCCACGCCACCAGATACCGCATGTCTGATCTCCCATCGCGCGTTGCTGCGCGCGCAGGGATCGAGCAAGAAGAACGCCACCATTCGAGCTCTCAGGTCGGTGAGCAATACGGGCCAGCAGGCTGAACACCCCGTCTCGCAGAGAGGCGCTGGCGCTCGGTCTGTTGTCGTGAAATTGAACAACGGCGCCTACACGGCAGCCCGGCAGGCCCTGCCCGTCATGGAAGCCGCAGGCGAGGGTGAGAGCACGGACTCGCGATTTCGTGCGTGAAATCAGCGGCTATTCACGTTGACCGGCCGTTGAGGCAGTTTGGCATGAAGGCTGCTGACAGGAGGGCGAGGTTTACTCTGATGCTTGAGACCATCATCGCGCTTCTCGTGATTCTGTGGCTGCTGGGCATGGTCAGCTCGTACACCATGGGCGGCCTGATTCACATCCTGCTTGTCGTTGCCGTAGTCGTGCTGATCCTTCGTGTGATCCAGGGCCGCAGCGTCGTCTAATCGGCGACGCGAGGGCCGCCTGACGGCACGACATCAGACCTCGGGTTCGGCGGGCGGTGGGAAACCACCGTCCCGCCGACACCTGCGGGGAGTAGTGTCGCTGCGGGCGATCAGCGGGGCGAGATCATCAGGACCCAGTCGCTGGCCCCGGTGCCGTTGTCGTGAGGCACTCTGAAACGCCGGGTCCCCGGCCCTGACTGCATTTCATCGGCCGCAATTCCGACGCCATCCCGCGCGGGGTTGACCCACATCACAGTCTTTCCAGCGGCGCCGGCGACCGTCAGAGTCGTCTCGCTCACGCTGCGTGTGCGATCGGACAGATAGGCGATCGTGGCGCCATTGTGACTGCGTGCGACGACTGGCCGTGTCGCCCCTTCTGTCATCGTCAGGGCCGTTCCGTCGTCAGGCACAAGGTCGCCCGCGACGGACGCGCGCAGCCACGCCGCCAGGCGGGCCATGTCGCGCGAGCCCGTGCTGCTCAACGCCTGCCGCCAGTCACCTGAAAATGGAAAGAGCGTCGGCCCTTCGAAGTGCCAGATCGGGTTGTTGCCGAAGAACTGGCCGGCGGCGCCCGACAACATGGCGGTCCACGCCTGGCGTCTGATCAGGGAGGGTGGCGCATCGTGCTCGCCCTCGTAGGTGGACTCGATCAGCACGAAAGGCCGTATTGGCGTGCGGCGGTAGGCGGCCACCAATTCGGGACGAAGATCCGGCTTGTAGCTGTAGACGGTTTCGATATCGAGCCACGGCCGATCCCCGAACGTCTGCGTTGCCGGCGTCTGGCCTCCGTGGGCCGAGATGAGTTGCCTGGCGCCGCCCTCGCGCAGCCCCGCAGCGAGCTCGTCGCCCAGCCAGCGCGATGATTCCGGGAACGCGTAGTCCCCTCCGAGCAGCCAGACGATGTTCGGCAGGTCCTTGAAGCGGTTCCCGACGAAGCGCCCGTATTCGTGCAGCGCCGCTGCGCCTGCCGCGTTGATCTCGCGAAAGAAACCATCATCGCCGCCGTCCCAGCCGAGATACGCGGGACAGAGCCACACGGCGATGCCGCGACGGCCGGCCTCCGCGATCGCGTCGTGGGCCTTGTCGAAGTACGCGGGGGTCGGATGGCGCAGGTCGCCCGGTCTCTCGAACGGCCGGACGCCGTCGCGGTCAGCCGGCGCGCGGGTGGCGAACTTGCGCTCGATCAGGTTCACGATGACGGCGTTGAAGCCTCGTGCCGCCCGGTCGTCGAGATAGCGCGCGACGTCATCGCGCCGCAGGTCTGCGATCAAAGACCACGCGGTGTCACCGCTCACGACGATGCGGCGGCCCCGCTGATCTTCGAGACCGCGGCGAGCGGCATCGACCCGGAGGGGAAAGACGGGGTACGGCGGCACACGATCCTGCGCCAGTCCACTTGCCGCACACGCCAGGAGCAGGGCAGCCGCGAGGCGTCGCGCGCTCGATGAGGACACGGAAGCCGCGGTCACGGGCGCGAAGTATATCCTCTGTGCACCAGACGGCTCCAGGCGCGTATTGACTGAAGAGGAGAGAGACGATGCGACCCCACATCAGGCAGGCGATGGCGACGGCGGTGCTGACATGCCTGTTCGTTCCGGCAGTGTCCCGGCTGATTGCCCAATCGACGCTCGCCGGCGTCTACAAGACCACGTTGGCGGCAGCCGATCTGCCCGGCGCGCCGCCGGACGCCGTCGAGAAGATGGCAGGCGCCTGGACTGTGACCTTCAGCCCTGACGGAACGTTCAGTGTTCAGCACGGTGCCGACGAGCACGTCAAAGGCACGTATACGAGCAGCGGTGACGACTTCACGCTGACCGACGCCAGCGGCGACTTCGCCTGCCTCGGGGCCGAGACCCAGGGTGTCTATCGCATCACGCGCTCGGGGCCGTCTGCGAAATTCACGACAGTCAAAGACGACGCGTGTGCTGGCCGGGCCGCCATCCTGTCGGCGAAGGCGTTCGAGAAGGTGCAGTAGCCGACTCGACCGCCACCAGGACCCGCATCATCGGGGGACGCAGTACAATCCCGACCGCGACGACGCCGACGGCGTCGGCCGGGAGGCGGCCCCATTGTGACTGCAGACACGACAGCCGGGAAATCTCGATCGCTCGTCGAGCGGATCCTCTCGCCGATCGCCGATATCAAACGACACGAAGCCGCGTCGGCGTTGATGTTCACGCTGACGATGTTCATGATCCTGGCGGCGTACTACATGCTCAAGACCGCCCGCGAGGTGTTCATCCTCAGCGACGGCGGCGCGGAGGTGAAGAGTTATTCCTCGGCGGGGCAGGCGATTCTGCTGCTCGTGCTCGTGCCTCTTTACGGCGCGTTCGCGTCCCGCGTGAACCGCGTGCAGCTGGCCCAGTGGGTCACCCTGTTCTTCGTGCTGCACATCATCTGCTTTCTGGCGGCGGTCAAGGCGGGCTTCCACGTCGGCATTCCGTTCTTTCTCTGGGTGGGCATCTTCAACCTGATGGTGATCGCCCAGTTCTGGGCGTTTGCCAACGACGTCTACACGCAGGAGCAGGGCAAACGCATCTTTCCGCTGATCGGCGTCGGCAGCAGCCTCGGGGCGTGGGTCGGATCCGTGCGCGCCGGCGAGCTGATGCAGCGGCTGGGCCCTTCACGCCTGTTGCTGACGGCGGCGGTGATGCTGGCGATCTGCGCGTGGTGCCCGCGGGTCATCAACAGGCTGACCAGCAGGTCCGAGACCGCCGAGCAGAAGAAGGCCGACAGCGCGCCGGTGCCCGAAGGCAACGGGTTCGCGATGATCTTCAGCGATCGGTACCTGATGCTGATCGCCGCCCTGACACTCGTGCTCAACGTCGTCAACACGTCGGGTGAATACCTGTTCGGCCGCTACGTGGTCGACGCCGCGACGGCGCTGCACGGCGCCGGCCCCGCGGCGGAGGCGGCGCGCCAGCAATACATCGGCGAGACCTACAGCCGGTTGTTCAGCACGGTGAACCTGCTCGGCTTCCTGCTGCAGATGTTCGTCGTGTCGCGCCTGTTCAAGTTCCTCGGGGTTGGCAAGAGCCTGTTCGTGCACCCCGCCGTCGCCATGATTGGCTACGTCGCCATGCTGCTGGGCCCGTCGATGCGGATGATGGGCGTGCTGAAAGTGGCGGACAACAGCATCGACTATTCCCTGGGCAACACCACCAAGCAGGCGCTCTGGCTGCCGACCAGCCGCGCCGCCAAGTACAAGGCGAAACAGGCCGTCGACTCCTTCTTCGTCCGCGCCGGCGACGTCGTGCAGGCGGGCGTCGTGTTTGCCGGCGAGAAGCTGGCGCTCGCCGTCCCGGCCTTTGCCCTCATCAACGTCGCACTGGTCGGGGTCTGGCTGGCGATCGTCGCGGCGTTGAACATCAACCTGCGGAAGAAGCGGACCCAGGCGGCCGCCGCCGATCAGTTCTGATTGCGCTCAGCGTCCGAGCGAGTCGAGCACCGACAGGTTCTGCCGCGCCGGCGCGTAGCCGGGCATCACCGTCAACGCCGCCTCGAACTGGGCCCGCGCGTCCTGGAGACGGCCGGCTCGGGTCAGCGCGATGCCGTAGTTGGTCCGGGTGACGACGTTGTTCGGCGCCACGCGCAGCGCCGCATCGTAGTGCCCTAGCGCCTCGGCGATCGCCCCGGTTTCCACCAGCACGTTCGCTAGGTTGCCCTGCGCCTCCGCGGAGTCCGGCTTGATCTGCACGGCGTCAGCGAAGCGCTGTGCCGCCTCGTCGTTCCGGCCGGCCTCCAGCGCAAGCATGCCCAGGTTGTTCACGCACAGATAGCAGGCGGGGTTGCCTTCGAGCGTGGCGGCGTAGAGCGTTCCCGGATCGCGATAGAGCCGCGCCTGGCGCCACGTGAGGGCTCCAAGCGTCACGAGAAGGCAGCCACAAAGCACTGGCGAGTATCGCCGCGCCCACCCGCCCGCGCCCGCGAGGCTCGAGGTGAGGCCTGCCGCCACAGCCACGAGAATCCCCAGGCTCGCGATGTACTGAAAGTGATCCGCCACGAACGAGAACACGAACGGGTAGACGTTGGCGAAGCCGAGTGCGGGAAACAACGACCCGGCAAAAAACAGCGCGACCGCCAGCGGCGCGCGCAGCCGTTGGCGGAAAGCCCAGCAGGCGGCAATCGTGGCCGTGACCGCCAGCGTCGCCCAGGCCTGTAGCCCGCCCCAGGTCTCCACCGGCCAGCGCGGGTAGACAAACAGCAGGCCGACCGGCCACAGCAGCTTGCCCACGTAAAAGAGCAGCACTTGGCCGGCCAGCATGCCGCGCTGTGCGGCCGTCAGCGCGAAGTCCGCGCCCTCCGCCCCGAGTACCCGCCGCTCGACCCATGCTGTCACGAGGCCTGCCGCCAACCCGAGCGCGAACCACGGCACGACCGGTACCACATCGCGTCGCCAGTCGAGCGTGCCCCGGCGCCACCACGCGATCACGAGCAGCGCGCCGGGCAGCGTGGCGACGACAGTCTTCGTCAGCAGGCCCAGGGCGAAGAGCATTGTGGCTGCGGCGTATCGCGAGCGGCGCCGTTGGTCTTCGAACGCAAGGTAGACGTACATCGACGACAGGTAGAGCACCGCCGAGAGCGTGTTCTTCTGCTCGGAGATCCAGGCGACCGATTCGACTTCCACCGGATGCACGACGAAGAGCGCCGCGGCCAGCCAGGCTCCGGGCACCGCGAGCCGCCGCAGGATCAGGTACGCCAGCCAAGCGGAGGCGGCGTGCAGCAACACGTTGACGAGGTGGTAGCCGACGACGCTGTTGCCCCAGAGCTGATGCTCGATCCAGAACGCGCTGTGCAGCAGCGGGTAGGTACTGCTGCGTCGCGCCGAAGTCGAACCAGATTCGCCACAGCCCGGCAAGCGTCCGCAATTCCGGCCGCGTCACGTGCGCGTCGTCGTCCCAGAGAAAGCCGCCGTCGAGCGCGGGGAAGTAGACGATCAGGGCCGCGGCGGCGAGCAGGAGGGCGAGCCACCGCGCGTCGAAGGCCCTGGCGACTGGCGCTGCGTCGGCGTGAGGCCTGCTGTTCGCGGCGCGGGCCGCCGTCCGCGGTTTCTGTCTCTTCCGGCCGGCCATCGAGCTCTCATTCTAGAAGAAGGGCTGACGAGCCACGGATTGTCGCGAACCGGTAGGGCCGATCTTCAGATCGGCCATTCGATGGTCATAGCTATTGACGACGACGGCGGCAGGCGCGATAGTGGCGGCGCTCCGACGGAGAGGGAGGATTCCATGACCGCTCGATCGATAGGATGGGTGGCCGCGATGGCGTTTGCTGGCGCGCTGGTCGTGTCAGTGCCCGCGGTGACGAAGGCTGATGGCGTGACGATAGGTGCTTCGTCCGCCGCGACCGGCGTGGCGGTGGCCAAGGGCCGCTTCAAGAAAGACGGCGACTTGTGCAACTGGGACGCGAATGATGACGGGCCGAATCAGTGCACGCCGTGGGTCGCCGGCCATTTCCGCAAGGTGGGGAATGCCTGCCAATGGAACGGCGCGCCGGGCGGCGACCAGTGCCGGCCGGACAAGGGCCGCTGGAAGGTGTCTGGAGACAATTGCACCTGGGACGCGGCCGATACCGGGCCCGATCAGTGCAATCCGCGAAAAGCCAGGTAGTTCAAATGAAGAACGTCGCGCCCGGATCTGCGCGACGTTCCTCATTTTCATTCTTCATTCTTCATTCTTCATTTTTTCATTCTTCATTCTTCTAGATCTCGAGCGTTCCCATCCTGCCGCCCTTGCCGGGCACGCCGGTCACGACGGCTTTCGTGAAGGCCGCCAGCACCTGCAGCATGCCGCCAGGGCTGTCCCAGAAGGCGCCGTTCTCGGCGTCGAACCTGATCAGCGTGAGGTGCGGGTCGTCGAGTCCTTCGGGAAACCACGTCTTGATGATCGGCGTGAAGAGCTCCCGCATCTTGGCGCGATCCTCGGCGACAGACGCGCGGCCGTTCAGGTGCATGTAGCGGCTGGCATCGTCGCTCTGGAACACCAGCGACGCGTGAGGATCGTCGCCAAGCTCCTGCACTTTGCGGCTGCGATCGTCGGCAAAGAACCACAGGGTTCCGCCGAAGCTGGCGAGGTCGCCCAACAGTCCCATCGGCCTCACGTGCGGCAGATCGCCCGCACCCGAACGTGTCACCAGCATGGCGCTGCGGAACCTCGGCAGCAGATCGCGGACCTTCGCGATTGCCTTGTCGTCGGTCAGGTGTCCTTTAGGGTCGTCGTGAAACTCGGCCATGCCGGTACCTCGTGTAAGCGGGGAGGCTCCGGGCGGAACGAGTGCAAGACCGCGACCAGGAATGGGCTACGGGCTACGGGCTACGGGCTACGGGCTACGAGCTACGGACTCCAGGCTAAGGGCAAGCTACCCGGACAGGGCGCACGGGTAGTTCAGGCGTGTTCAATTCCCGGTCAGGCGTGAACGGGTGAAACCTCGCGGAATCAAAGCAGCATGGCTCATCCTTTCGGCTCGCTGATCTTCACTCCCGTGGTTCAGGCGCTGCAGGAGCGGCATGGCAGCCGGCGTCAATACGCCAGGATCCAGGCGTCGCCGGGACCAGCGGCGCCTCTGGGCGCCGACGAGGAGGCGTTCATCGCGGAGCGCGACAGCTTCTACATGGCCTCGGTCGGCGAAACCGGCTGGCCCTACGTGCAGCATCGCGGGGGACCGGTGGGCTTTCTCAAAGTGATCGACTCGCACACGATCGCCTTCGCTGACTTTGCCGGAAACAAGCAGTTCGTCAGCACCGGCAATCTGTCCAACGACGGCCGGGTGGCACTCATCCTGGTCGACTACCCGTCGCAGTCACGCCTCAAGATCCTCGGGCACGCACGCGCTGTCGAAGGGGAAGCGGCGGGGGAATGGCTCGTCGCGGTGCAGGACCCGTCCTACAAGGCCACCATCGAACGGGTCTTCGTGATCCACGTCGACGCGGTGGACTGGAACTGCTCGCAGCACATCACGCCGCGCTACACCGCGGCCGAGATCCAAGCCGCGGTTGCACCGCTCGAGGATCGGGTGCGCCGTCTCGCCGACGAGAACGACTCGCTGCGAAGGCAGCTCGAGCAGCGCGGGCCGTCCGCGCCAGCCGAGCGACGCCAGAACGCCAACCCTGGCGGACGCTAGGCGGGAGGCAGCGCTCGCCGCTCGTCTCGCCGACGGGATTTGAACACCGTCATCGCTGCCGGTACCTGTCGTCGCCGCGCCGATCGCGATCAGCGTGATCGCCAGGGATCGCCGCTTGTCCGCAGGGATGTGCTCGGCGACGAGCAGGCCGACGCCCAACGCCAGCGCCGCTCGCGTGCCGACCACGAACCCGAGAGTGGGCAGCGTCAAAGCCACTTCTTTCATCACGACCTCCTCGCAAATCCTCGCAAGGCAGATGCCGCTTCAGCGCCATCGCCGATGAGCCGGTCTCTGTCCCTCGTTAACGCCGATCTTCCGCCTTCGCGCGAAGCGCTTCGGCGGACTCGCCGTAGCCTTGGCGCAGGGCGGTCAGATCGGCCATTCAGCCGTCGACCGCACCATCGTACGTGAAATCGTTTGCACAGATCGATGCATCCCTCCGGCGGCTTCCGGCGTCTGTTGAATCGCGACTCCCCGATGTTTGCAGAAACGTTGCACTCACGTCACGGGATGCAGGCGCTGCCATCGCTATTGTCGTGGTGGCCCGAGAGGCACTGAGTGCCTCGGCCACGTGCTCTCTTCCTCCAGGAGAAATCGACAATGAAACTTACCGTCGCGATCGCGGCGCTCGTCGCCGCGGTCATGGCACCGGCCATGGCGTTTGCCCAGGTAGACCGTGCCACGCTGACCGGCACCGTCGCAGACAGCGGCGGCGCCGTGCTGCCGGGCGTCACAGTCGCAATCACCAACACCGCGACCAATGTCACGTCGGAACAGCAGACGACGGCGAACGGGACCTTCCTGTTCGTCAACCTCATCCCGGGACCGTACCAGGTCGGCTTTCAGTTGAGCGGGTTCAAGAAGAGCTCGCAGCTGATCACGCTGGAAGTCGGCGAGCGGGCCCGGATCGACATCGCGCTCGAGGTCGGCGCCTTCACCGAGACGGTCAGCGTGGAGGGGTCGTCGCGGCTGCTGAACACCAACGACGCCACGCTGGGCGCCGTCGTGCCTCAGAGCCAGGTCGCGAACCTGCCGCTGGCCATTCGCAACTGGGACGACCTGCTGGCCCTCGTGCCTGGCGTCCAGGGCGACCGCTACACCGAGCAGGGCGGCGGCACCTCGTTCGGGCGGACGGGCGGCATCAACGTCCACGGCGCGCGCGCCCTGCAGAACAACTTCCTCCTCGACGGCGTCGACAACAACAGCATCTCCGAGAACGTCCAGGAGCTGACCACGCAGGTCTCGCGGCCGTCGGTGGACGCCATTCAGGAGTTCAAGGTGGTGACGAGCCCCTACTCCGCCGAGTACGGCCGATCGCCGGGCGCTGCGGTCAGCGTCTCGACCAAGTCGGGCACCAACGCGATTCACGGGACCGCGTACGAGTACTACAGGAACGACGCGCTCGACGCGAACGACTTCTTCTCGAATCGCGCCGGCGCCGCCAAGCCGGCCAACGACCAGAACCAGTTCGGCGGCAACCTTGGCGGTCCGGTGGTCGCCGACAAGGCCTTCTTCTTCGCCGACTACGAGGGCACGCGCATCACGCGCGGCGTGACGCGCCTGACGCGCGTCCCGACTGCCGACGAGCGGGCCGGCATCTTCACGTCGGCCGTCAAGGACCCGACCACCGGCCTGCCGTTTCCCGGCAACGTCATTCCGGCGGATCGCATCGACTCGTACGCCGCCGGCATCATGGCATTGGTCCCGATGCCGAATCAGCCGGGCGCCAACAACTTCTTCCGTACCGGCAACCTGATCGACAACTCCGATCGCCTCCTGGCGCGTGGCGACTGGCGGCCCAACGCCAGCAACAGCGTCTTCGGCCGCTACATCCACTCGAACCGCGATCGCGAGATCCCTGGCGCCTTCGGCGGCGTCGTCGACGGCACTGGCACGTCCGCCTTCGGCAACCAGACGATCTCGACCAACGCGTTCGTCGGCGGCTGGACCAAGGTGATGTCCAGCACGCATGGTCAACGAAGCGCGCATCTCGTGGTCGCGCTCGACGTCCGACGCGCTGCAGCAGCCCTTCGGCGTCGCCCCGCCCGCCAATGCCACCATCCCCGGCTCCATCACCGATCCCGTCGTCGCGGGCGGCCTGCCGGGCATCACGATCGACGGCTACTTCGGCGGTTCGGGCCTCGGCCGCATCGGCTCGCCGGACTTCCTGCCGAAGTTCCAGCACACCAACCAGCTGGAATATCTCGACACCCTGTCCTGGCTGCACGGCAACCACGCCTTCAAGTTCGGCGTCGACCTCATCGCGCCGATGCAGAACCAGTACATGGACGTGCCGGCGACCCGCGGCTCGCTGCGCTTCCGGAACGCGTTCACCGGCAACCCGATGGCCGACTACCTGCTCGGCTACGTGGCGGACCTGCAACTGTCCAACGTCTGGGTCGTCGAGCAGCGGCACCGGGCGTCGATGGGGTTCGTGCAGGACGACTGGAAGGCGACCGGCAACCTGACCCTGAATCTTGGGCTGCGCTACGACTTCATCACGCCGGCGCTCGAGGCCAACAACAACCAGACCAACTTCAATCCCGCCGGCGGCGGGTCGCTGGTGTTCGCCACGGACGGCTCGCTCGAGGATCGCGGGCTGGTGCAACCCGATCGCAACAACTTCGCGCCCAGGGTCGGCGCGGTCTACAAGCTGGGCGATCGCACGGTGCTGCGCGCGGGCTGGGGCCTGTTCTACAACCTCTTCGATCGCGTGGGCAGCGAGGACCAGCTGGCGCTGAACGTCCCCGGCCTCGTCAACAACAGCGTGACGCAGACGTCAGGCTCGCCGGTGTTCTTCCTGAAGGACGGCTGGCCGGCCAGCTTCCTCAACGTGCCGAGCCTGGATCCTGCCGATGGCGGCCTGAAGCGCCTGCGTCTCCGCGCGGTGTCGAACGACGCGCCGAAGACGACGATCAACCAGACGAGTTTCGGCGTGCAGCGCGAGCTCGGCGACGGCATCATGGCGAGCGCGGATTTCGTCTACACGCGCGGCTCCGACCTGGCGTCGCTGGTCAACCTGAATCAGCCGCTGCCGACCGCCGCCGGCAACAACGCGCTCGGGGCGCTGCCGTACCCGAACTTCGGCTTCGTCGAATGGCGCGCGCAGAACGCGACGTCCAGCTACAAGGGCATCGACGTCGGCGTGGACAAGCGGTTCGCGAAGGGCTACGCGTTCGGGCTGGCCTACACCCTCGGCAGCTCGAAGGACAACGCGTCCGAGCAGCTCACCACGCAGGGGTCCAATGCCTTCCCGCAGGACTCGCGCAACTTCGACGCCTGGTACGGGCCGAGCGACTACGACGTGCGGCATCGCATCACCGCGAACTTCGTGGTGAACCTGCCGCTCGGCACGAGCCTCCTCGGGCGCGACTGGGTGTATTCCGGCATCTACGCCTGGCGGTCGGGCCGGCCCTTCACGGTGAACCAGAGCAACAACAACGTCGGCCAGAGCATGACGGGACTGCCCAATGTCAGCGGCGACACCACCGGCCCGGAGACCGTCGATCAGTGGTTCAACGTCGCGGCGTTCCAGGCGGTCCCATCCGGCACGTTCGGCAACGAGCTGCGGAACCGTCTGACGGGCCCCTCGTATCAGAGCTACGACATGACGCTGCAGCGCATGTTGAAGTTCAGCAAGGGCCTGACCGCGACGCTGCGGTGGGACGTGTTCAACCTGTTCAACCACACCAACTTCGGCCTGCCGAACCGCGACCTGTCCAGCCCCAGCACCGTCGGCACGATCAGCAGCCTTGCCGGCGACGCGCGCGTCATGCAGCTGGCGGCACGGTTCACGTTCTAGATGGTGCAGGGGTCAGGTGAGTTCAGGATTCTGAATGCAGGGGTGCCCGTTGGTCGCAAGTCGCGGGCGACGGGCACCGTCTTCACGAGGCACAAAGCGCGGTAACGCGTCGCTCTCTGTCACGGTCGCGCGAACAGGGAGAACACGCGCCCACGGAAGAACGCGGGACAGGGATTACTTGATGGGGCAGCTGTCGTCGAGGAAGCGGACGTTGCTCACGTCCATGACCGGGACGTTGGAGCCCGGCGTCGGCGGGGCCATGTGGCCGGGATCGCCGCCCGGCGCGCCGAACACCATGCGCGTTCCGCCCACTTTCACGCCAAGGCCTTCGCTGCCGAGCGCGCTGCGTTTGACGATGCCGGTGACTTCGACCAGGTGACCGTCCTGCGCTTTGACCAGATCCATCACGTCGTGCGGGCCGTTCACGCGGAAATGATGGCCGGTCACGTTCGGCCCGCGCATCGCGCCCTCGCCCTCGGGCCGCGGCGTCGCTGTGAACACCCGGCCCTTGAGGCAGCCGGGTGTCACAATCTCCACGGAGTCTTTCGGGACAGGCTTGGCCTCCTGCCCCTGCGGGACAGGTTTGGCTTCCTGTCCCGCCGGACTCGGCGCCTGCCCAAGAGGAGCGAGCGCGACGACGATCAAAAGCAGTGCTGCGCGCATGACTACGGCTTGACGACTGCGAGTCCCGTCACCGTCGCGTCGGTGTTGTGTGCGAAGCGGATGCCGTAGATGCCGTCGGTGGACTTCAGCTTGCCCGCGCCCACCACGCTCGCCTTGTCATAGCTGCCGACGACAGTGCCGTTGATCGAGCAGTCGATCTTGTCGCCATGGACCGACACCGCGATCTCCTGCGCGACGGGTTCGCCCGGCGCTGCGGCCTTGTGGACCGCGGCGTTCGCCTCGGACCGCGCGCCGTTCACCTTGAACGGATCGGGCCCGAAGCCGCGCACGATGAACGTGCCGTTGCCGTACGCCGCGCAGTACAGGTACGACGCGTTCGGCGTTCCGAGGTCGTTGCCGCCGATCACGATCCCGTATGGGTGCGGGTGATCGTTGAGGTTCATGTACTTCGGTTCGTTGAAGGTGGCCTTCACCGTGTAGTCGCCGCTTGCCGTGTTCGCCGGGTTCCAGAACGCGGCGGCAGGGCCGGTGGTGACGTGCAGGGCCTGGCCATCCTGTACCAGTTTGACGTCCTTGACGCTCTGTCCGGCCTTCTCGGCGCTCGGATCGACCTGTCCGGTCCAACCAGAGACCGCGATGCCGCCGCCGGGAACGGAACGCCCCGCGTCGGCCGCCTGGGCGTGAAGGGAGGGTGCTGAAAGAGCCAGCAGGCTTGCCGCAAGAATTGAGTTGTAAAGAAATCGCATGGCTCCACTATAGGCGCGTCCGCGCCGACGCTCAACTCCCGCGGAACTGCCGAACGTTCGCGCCGAGCTGCAGGCCGGCGCGCTGACGCGTCGCGGCACCCGCGCCTCAGCGTTCCCCGAACCGCCACGTCGCGCGCGGGCCACCCGGCAGGAAAACGCCGTCCTCGTGACTGCGATCGGCCAGGCGCCGGCTGGCACCCTGCTTGCTGAAACATCCAGCAGACGCCAAGCGGTGTTCATTGCCAGCGCCGCCATCATTGACCCGGGATTCCGGGGTTCGGGGACTGCGTCATGCGGATGTTTCTTCGTCTCATCATCAGTGCTGCTTTTGTGCTCTTCGCGCTGGGCGTCGTCTCGACGCCCGCTCAAGCTCAGCTGGCCGACACGCTGTCGTTCACGACTGACTTCTCGTTCATGATCGGCAACCGGCAGATGCCTCCGGGAAAGTACGAGGTGCGACGTGTAGGCGATGACTCCTTCCTGTTCGAGGTGCGGGGCACGCGCACGGCATTCTTCGAGGTCAACAACGCGGGCGCTCCGCCGAAGGTGGGCGCGAACAGCGACGAAATCCTGTTCGTGCATCATGGCGAGACTCTCGTGATGAGCGAGATCTGGGACGCCGGCTCCGGCAGCGGCGTCGTCACGATCGGCAGCGGGAAGGACATGCGTGAAGCGAGCAGCCAGGCGGCATCGGCAATCACTGTGGCGGCGTTGAGGGGCGCCGGCCTCAGCGCTGCCAGGTAGCGAGCGCGGCGCGGCGCCAGAGTGTGGCGCCGCGCCGTTGGCACGGCAGGGCAACGAACTGTAAGGCCGATGGCCAATCTGAAGATTGGCCCTACCGACGCGACGGGGCACGGCAAGGGCAGGGCAGAAGCAAGGACGCCTGGCTACTTGAGGATCACGAACTGGTGTGGTGCCAGATCCAGCGTCACGAAACGCGCGCCGGAGGACGACGTCTCGACCGGCACGCTGCCGGATCCGCCAAACAGAAACGTCATGCTCGACGGCGCCGGGTGCAGCGTCGCGTCCACGATCACCTTGTCGTGGCGCGTCTCGCCGGACACGTTGTAGGCCGCGAGAATTTCCTGAGGATAGAGCAGCCGCGAGAACGCCAGCGTGTAGGTCGTGCCGAACGGGAGACCGAAGTGCTCCCCGTCGGCTGAAATCTCGCGGTAGTACATCCTGCCAAACCGCAGCGGCGCGTGCGTGCGCGCGACCTCGGCGATCGCCGCGATGGACTTGTAGATCGCGCACTGCTGATTCAGCAGGCTCCCGCCCCCGGCCGACCGATCGAACAGCGCTTCCCGCATCTGGTTGTCGCCGCCATGGCCTTCCAGCCCCTGCTCGGTGCCGTAATAGATGCACGGCGTGCCCAGGGCGCACAGCAGGAAGCCGACAGCGGCTGCGACCTGCTCGTCCGATGCGCCGTGCGCGAAACGCCCGTCCGGCTGCCAGAACGAGTCGTGGTTGTCGACAAACGTCACCAGGTAGCGGCCGATCTCGCCGCGGTTGAGCGCGCGGTCTCGCTGCGCGTCGAGCCTGTTGAACAGGGTCTGCGGGCCGGTGAATCCCTTCAGCACGTCGCGCAGCGGCGCGTTGTTCTCGTCGCTGAACACGCCTTCCGCCAATCTGAAATCGAGGACAGAGTTCAAGCCGAAGAACACCGTCGCGTCGCCGTCCTGCTTCGACGTGTTCTGCCCGATGTAGCGGTTGTAGATGTCGTCGGAGGGCGACGCCACCTCGCCGAAGAGGAAGAACCCGCGCTTGCCAAGCGTGTAGGCATACTCGCGGATGTTGGAGCAGAAGCGGGCGCACGCCAGCTCGCCCATGTGCTTCACGGCGTCCACGCGGAAGCCGTCGATGTCGGCCTCGCGGATCCAGTAGCAGTGGGCGGCAATCAGCGCGTTGATGACGCTCGACCCGATCGCGTCATCGTCGTTGGCGTAGTCCTTCAGTCCGACGATGTCGCCGTGCTGGTTTTCGGGAGCGTGATCGAAGTCGCGGATCTGGCCGCGCTTGTGGTACCAGGTGTCGTCGCGGAGCTCGACCGGGACAGGTCGATCCGGCCGGCGGAAATCGCCGAACGGAAACACCTGGTCATTGAAATAGAAGAAGGGGACGTCGCCGTCATAGAACCAGTTGTCGCCGGAGTGGTTGATGACGACGTCGAGGACGACACGAATCGGAAACGGACGTCCGTCCTTCGTGAACGCGTGTGCCGCCGCGACGAGGTCGACGAGATCCTGTCGCGTGCCGAAGCGCGGGTCGATGTGGAGGTAGTTGTTGATGTCATAGCCATGGTAGGCATTGCCGTTGTTCTCGAAGACCGGTGACAGCCAGATGGCGGTGCAGCCGAGGCCGGCGATGTAGTCGAGACTTCGTGTGACGCCCTTGATGGTGCCGCCGAAAAACGCGTCAGGCGTCGGGATACCGGTCGAGCGGCCGCTGCCACCTGCCACCGGCCGAACGACGTCGTCCTGGAAGCGGTCGACCAGCAGGAAGTAGATGAACTCCTCGCGCCATTCCCGATCGGTGCTGAAGTAGGTCTTGCCGGGTACAGGTCTGAGGTCGAGGTCCTTGATCGAAACCGGATCTGCCATGCGTGGCCCTGCCCTTCAGAACGACGTCGCGGCCATTCCCGAACACCTTCCATATGCGCATGAGTCGGTGACGAGCGCGTGACGGACCACGGCCGAGCCAATTTCCGGCACCCCTGGCTGACGAAAATTGTTATCAGAGGGGCGTCTGCTTCCGGCGGCTGCACACCAGTGCAGTGCGCGACCTTCGCCGCTGCTGGCAGTGGCTTTGCGGCAGTGCGGGCCGGGGCGCCGTACGTTCGCCCCGGGGAGGCACTGTGCGCTGCAACGACTGCCAGACCGATCCTCTGGCTCACGACCAGTACTGCGAATGCTGTGGCGAGTTCATGCCCGACGGAGTGCACCTGGAGGCGGCGGCTGATGTCGAGGCCGATGCCACTCCAGCGCCTGCGCCCGCGGCGTCGCTGCAGGATTCCGCCGCACGTCCGGCCGCGCCGGCAGCGTCGCTCTATGATTCCGCAGCGCATCCAGCCGCGCCGGCGGCCTCCCTCTACGACTCCGCGTCGCACTCGATTGCGCGGCTGAGCGCCCGCTGCGAAGCATGCGGCAGCCCGACCGAGAGCATCGGCCTCTGCGCGCCGTGCCAGCGCGCGTTCGGCAGCATCCTCGAGCACGAGACGCCCGCGTCGACGGTTGCCCAGGTCCCTGAGGCCGCGCCCGCCGCGACGGCGCAGCCGGAACGTCCTGCGGCCGCTGTCGAAGCCACGCCGGCCCTGAACGTGACAGGCGCCGACGGCCAGCCGCTGCGATTGTGGGCGGCAATCGAACCGGCCGCGGCGCCCGTCGACAAGCAGGGCGTCGGCCCGGAGCACCAGGTCGAGGACGTCGCGACTGGAGCAGCGCAGGAATCCGCAGGTCTTCTTCTGCCGCCGCCTCTTCCCGTCCCTGACAGCGCCGCTGCGGCGCCAGCGGGCGATGCCGTGCGCCCCGCGCGCCGGCCTGGCGGCCCAGTCGTCCCGCCGCGCAAGTCGGCGTCGCGCAGCAACTCCGGAACGCGGACCGCAGCCTTTGCTGCCGCCGCTGTCGTGATTGTGGCGGCCATCGGCGTGCCGGTGGGCCATCGCCTCTTCTCGAGCAACGTCGTCGGCGAGGAGCCGGCGGCTGTTGCGGCCGTTGCGCCGGCCCCGGTGGCGCCGGCGCCACCTCCGCAACCGGTTACGCCAGCGGCGGTGCCTGTGTCCGCTGCGGTGACAGAGCCGGCAGTGCCGCCCCCGGCCGTGGTGCCGGCGGTCGCAACGGCTCCCGCGCCCGTCGCGGCTCCCGTCGAACAGGCCCCTGTCGTCACAGCGACGAAGGCCGTCAAGAAGCCAGCGCCGGCACCGACGCCGAAGCCGGTGGCGCTCAAGAACGCGAAAAACGCCAAGCAGTCGAAGGTTGCAGCGAGCCGCCAGCCTGCCGTGACCCACGCGGCACCAGAGCCGGTGGCCGCGCCGGCGCCCGCGCCTGTGGCTCCGCCCCCGCCGCCTCCGCCGGCGCCCGAGCCAGTCGAAGCGCCGTCAGGGCCCTTCTTCGAGGCGGGGCAGGTCACCGAGCAGCCTCGCGTGAGCTCGCAGGTGCCGCTGAACGTGCCAGAGGCATTCAAGGGACGGACGATGAACGACGTCGTCATCCTGCGCGTGCTCGTCTCGCAGAGCGGCCGCGCCTCCAACGTGAGCATGCTGCGCAAGTCGAAGGGCGGCGCCGCCCTGGACGAAGCGGTGATCGCGTCGGTGAAGCAGTGGCACTTCCAGCCGGCGCGCAAGAAGGGCGAGACTGTCAGCTGCTGGTTCAACGTCGGCGTGCCGCTGAGCAAACTCGAATAGCACTGACAGCGCGAGGTGGGTCCTTGCGCTCCATCGATCCCACTCCCCACATCCGATCGCTTCGGCGCGCGCGTGCTATTCTCGCTGTCCGGAGGACGTAATTCGATGCGGAGATGGACTCTGACAGTCGTCGGCGCGCTCGCACTGGCGGCAGCCGCGGGAATCACGCTGCGCGCGGACGTGCGTACAGAGCAGAAGACGCACGTGGCGTTTGCCGGCGCGCTCGGACGCATGGTGAACATGTTCGGCGGCAAGGCGGCCAAGGAAGGCGTGGTCCAGACGGTGGCCCTCAAGGGCGATCGCAAGATGACCACGACCGACCAGCACGCTCAGTTGATCGATCTGGCCGAGGAGAAGGTCTACGACATCAACCTGGGCGACAAGTCCTACACGGTCCTCACCTTTGCCCAGATGCGCCAGAAGATGCAGGAGGCGCAGGACAAGATGAAGGAGCAGTCGGAGAAAATGCAGGAGCACTCCGACAAGCCGGCCGAGCCGCAGAAGAAGATGGCCATCGACGTCAGCACGAAGGAGACCGGGCAGAAGAAGACCATCGCCGGCTTCGACTGCCACGAGACGATCACGACGGTCACGATGCACGAGGACGGCCAAACACTCGAAGCGGGCGGCGGCATGGTGCTCACGACCGACGCGTGGCTCACTGCCACCATCCCCGCGATGAAGGAGATCGCCGCCTTCGATCGGCGCTACTTCGAGAAGATCTCGGGCATGGATCCTGCGCAGATGGCGCAGCAGATGGGGCAGGCGATGGCGATGTACCCGATGCTGAAAGAGGCGATGGGCCGCGTCCGCACCGAAGGCGCGAAGGCCAATGGCACGCCGATCTCCACGGTGATGACCATCGAGACCGTGAAGAGCCCGGAGCAGCAGAAGGCAGAGGCCGATCAGCAGCAGTCGTCGGGCGGCGGCGGACTCGGCGGCATGCTCGCCAAGAAGATGATGAAGAAGAAGCAGGCCGACAGCGCCGAGGGCGGCGATCAGTCACGCGCGCAGGTCATGACGTCGACGCTCGACGTGCTGAGCGTCGCGACCGACGTCGCGGCCGACGCCGTCAGCGTGCCGGCGGGATTCAAAGAGAAGAAATAGGCGGGCTACGGGCTACGGACTCCGGCAGGGCCGATCTTCCGCCCTCGCGCGGAGCGCTTCGGCGGACTCGCCGTAGCCTTGGCGGAGGCGGTCAGATCGGTCTCTGATCGTTGACCGTGATGGCCAATCTGAAGATTGGCCCTACCGAATCAACACGGACTCCGGCTTCGGTAGGGCCGATCTTCAGATCGGCCTCGGGCGAACCGATCAGCCCTGGTCGAACCCGAAATATCCTTGCGCGTTTCCCCACGCGAGCTTCCTGAACACATCCGGGCTCGTCGCGCCTTTCAACAGCGTCAGCGTCTCGCGTGCCACGCACTTGCCGGCGAGGCGGCTGGCGTGCGGGTTGTTGGCCTGCGCGGTGCCGGCGCCGCGGCCGTCGGTGCATGAGCAGTCGCTGCCGAACATCAGCTTGTCCTGGTGACGCGCCAGGAAGTCGCGCGTGAACTCCGGATCGCGTGACAGCGCGTTGTTGCAGGAGTTGGCGGACAAATCGCCATACAGGTTGGCGTAGTCACCGAGCAGCCTGTCGGTGATGCCGCCGCGCACGATCGGCCCGGTCGGATAGTCCACGTCGTCTTTGTAGTCGGCGCTGACGTTGGCCCAGAACGCGTCCGCGTGGCCGATGAAGCGCGTCTTCGGGTACGCCTTCAGCACGGCTTCGAATCGCTTGAACCCGGTCTCGAACACGCCCTCGGTGGGGAAGTGCGGCACTTCCTGGAAGTGAATCATGATCGAGACACCCGCCTCGCCCGCGAGCGCGTAGAGGCGGCTGATCTCCGGCCCGTCGGCCTCGACGTGCGACTTGATCTCGCCGAAGCCCACCGCGCCCTGCTTCAGCGCGGTGCTCAGCACGTCGGCGGCGTCCGGGCGCGCGACGTCGGTGCTTGCCGTCCAGACAAACCGGTGCGGATAGCGGGCCTGGATCTCACGCGCCTGGTCGGCGTACGTCGCCTGCGCCCGCAACACCGCGTGCGTGACGCCGCTTCCCTGCATGTGCGCGTACGCGCCTTCGACGGTGCTTCTCGGGTGCAGGTGCGTGTCCGCCACCGGCCCGCCCCAGTCGGGCACATCGTCGCTCGCCTTCAGCCGGGAGACTGCCGCCAGCGCCGAGGCTGCCGCCAGGAATTCTCGTCGGTTCATCGTGACCTCGGTTCTCAGCTGACTGGCGTCAGCGCGGGATGTCCGGCCAGCACTGCGATCACGTTGCGCGCCGCCAGGTCCGCCATCGCCTCGCGTGTCTCGCGGGTGGCGCTGCCCAGGTGCGGGACCAGGAGGACGTTCTCCAGGCGCCGAAGCGCGTCCGGTACGTGAGGCTCGTGCTCGAAGACGTCCAGCGCGGCGCCGCGCAGGCGTCCCGCGGCCAGCGCGTCGGCGAGCGCGGCTTCATCGACGATCGGCCCGCGCGCCGTGTTGATCAGATACGCGGTGGGCTTCATCCTGGCGATCGCGTCAGCGGAGATCAGGTGACGGGTCTCCGGCGCAAGCGGCACGTGCACCGACACGACGTCGGCGCGGGCCAACAGCTCGTCGAGCGACAGGGCCGTCCATCCCGGCGGCACGTCGCGCGGCGGACGGCCCGGCCGCTGCCAGTACGACACGCGCATGCCGAACACCTCCGCGCGCTCGGCGACGGCACGGCCGATGCGTCCCATCCCGACAATCCCCAGCTCCGCGCCGCGGACCTCCGTGCCCAGCATGAACTCGAGCGCCCAGCCGTGCCAGCCTCCGGCGCGTATCAGTCGATCGCCCTCGGTCACCCGGCGGGTGATCCCGAGAATCAGTGCCCAGGTCAGGTCGGCAGTGGAGTTGGTCAGGACGTCGGGCGTGTTGGTGATGATGACGCCGTGCGCTCTGGCGGCGGCGACGTCGATGTTGTTGTAGCCGACCGCGACGTTGGCCACGACGCGAAGCGAGGTGCCGCGCGCGAGCAGCTCCTCGTCCACGCGATCGGTCAGCATCGCGATGAGGGCCTGCTTCCCGCGGATCCGCTCGAGAATCGCGGCGCGCGGCAAGTCGGTGTCCTCGTCGTGCAGATCGACATCAGCGTGCGCTCGAAGCGCGTCGAGCACACGTGAGGGCAGGCGGCGGGTAACCAGGACAGACGGGGACAATGGAAATGAGAATGAAGAATGAAGAATGAAGAATGAAAATGGGCGATGGCCTCCAACTGGCCGTGGCCCCGGCGCGGCACGTCGGTAGGGCCAATCTTCAGATTGGCCGCTCGTGGTGATGGCCGATCTGAAGATCGGCCCTAGACGACGATCTCGCTGCCCTAGTTGCCGCTATTTCCGCTCGATGGTCACAGAGTTGATGACGACGTCCTTGCGCGGACGATCCTGCGGTCCGACCGAGACCTTCCCGATCTTGCGGACGACGTCCATGCCCTCTTCGACCACGCCGAAGACCGAGTGACGGTTGTTGAGATGCGGCGTCGGTCCCAGCGTGATGAAGAACTGGCTGCCGTTGGTGTTCGGCCCGGCGTTGGCCATCGAGAGCATGCCTTCCTTGGTGTGCTTGAGGTCGGGGTGGAACTCGTCGGCGAACTTGTAGCCGGGGCCGCCGCGGCCGCTGCCTTCGGGGTCGCCGCCCTGGATCATGAAGCCGTCGATCACCCGGTGGAAGATGATGCCGTTGTAGAACGGGCCCTTGGTCTTCTGGCCGGTCTTCGGGTCGGTGTATTCCTGCGTGCCCTCGGCCAGGCCAACGAAATTGGCCACGGTCTTGGGGGCCTCGGCGTCGTAGAGACGCACGGTAAAGGTGCCTTCAGTCGTGTCGAAGCGCGCGTAGGTGCTCATAGCCTGAATCCTATCGCACAGCGTCGCACCGTGCACCCGTCACCCTGCACCGCGGCCGCACCCTGGACCGTGCCTCCCACCCACCCCCGCACCCTGTACGCTGCACTACAATCCCCCCATGTCCCTCCTGCCCGACCTCGACGCGCTCGCCCGGGGTCAGCAGGCCGACCCGTTCCGCCTGCTCGGCCCGCATCTCGACAACGGCCGCGTCGTCATCCGCGCGCTGCAGCCCGGGGCCGCCGGGGTGGAGCTTCACGTCAGCCATCCGATCGACGCGCGCGTGCCGATGACGCGTTTGCACGACGACGGGCTGTTCGAAGCAGTAGTGCCCGGCCTGACGTCGCTGGAACAGGGCGTGGACTACCGGTTCAGCGTGCGCACGCCCGACGGCGGCAGCGCCGTGGTGGACGATCCTTATCGCTTCGGGCGCATCATCACCGACTTCGACGTGCACTTGTTCGGCGAAGGCCTGCTGCTGCGTGTGCACGAACGGCTCGGCGCGCATCCGACCTCGCTCGGCGGCGTGGAAGGCGTGCACTTCGCCGTCTGGGCGCCCAATGGGCAGCGCGTGTCGGTGATCGGCGACTTCAACCAGTGGGACGGCCGCGCCCATCCGATGCGGCGGCTCGTCACGTCTGGAATCTGGGAGCTGTTCATCCCGGGCCTGAGAGAAGGGGAGCGCTACAAGTTCGAGATCCGGACCAGTGGCGGCCACCTGCTGCACAAGATCGATCCCTACGGGCGCTATTTCGAAGTGCCGCCGCAGTCGGCCGCAATCGTCTGCCGGACCGAGGGCTACGCGTGGGAAGACGACGAGTGGATGGCCTCGCGCGCGCAGGCCGCCGCGACGCTGACGCGTCCGATGGCGATCTACGAAGTGCACCTGGCCTCGTGGCGCGTCAAGCCGGAAGAGGGCGACCGGCCGCTCACGTATCGCGAGCTGGCCGCCACGCTCGTCCCCTACGTCAAGGAGCAGGGCTTCACGCACATCGAGCTGCTGCCGATTCTTGAGCATCCCTTCGGCGGATCCTGGGGCTATCAGGTCACCGGCTTCTTCGCGCCGACGAGCCGTCATGGCCATCCCCACGACTTCAAGTACTTCGTGGACGTGTGCCACCAGCAGGGCATCGGCGTGCTGCTCGACTGGGTGCCCGGGCACTTCCCGAAAGACGCACACGGCCTGGCGCGCTTCGACGGCACCGCGCTCTACGAGCACGACGACCCGCGCCAGGGCGAGCACCAGGACTGGGGCACGCTGATCTTCAACTACGGCCGCAACGAGGTCCGCAACTTCCTGCTCTCGAGCGGCCTGTTCTGGCTGCAGGAGTACCACCTGGATGGCCTGCGCGTCGATGCGGTGGCGTCGATGCTGTACCTGGATTATTCACGGCAGGCAGGGGAGTGGATTCCGAACAAGTACGGTGGCCGCGAGAATCTCGACGCCGTCTCCTTCCTGCAACAACTCAACACCCTGACGCACGCTGAAGCGCCCGGCACGATCACCGTCGCCGAAGAGTCCACGTCGTGGCCGGGCGTCAGCCGGCCGGTGCATCTCGGCGGGCTGGGCTTCACCTACAAGTGGAACATGGGGTGGATGCACGACACCCTGAAGTACACCGCGCGCAATCCCATCCATCGCCGGTGGGCGCACGGCGAGATCACCTTCTCGATGCTCTACGCCTCCACCGAGAACTTCATCCTGCCCTACTCGCACGACGAGGTCGTGCACGGCAAGCGATCGATGCTGGACAAGATGCCCGGCGACACGTGGCAGAAGGCGGCCACGCTGCGCACGCTCTACGCGTTCATGTACACGCACCCGGGCAAGAAGCTGCTGTTCATGGGCGACGAGTTCGGGCAGTGGCGGGAATGGAACGACAGGGCCAGCCTCGACTGGGACCTCGCGGCGCACTGGCCGCATCAAGGGCTGCTGGCGTTTGTCAGGGCGCTCAACCACACCTACGCGCAGCAGCCGGCGCTGTTCGCGCGCGACTACGACGTCCAGGGCTTTCAGTGGATCGACGCCAGCGATCACGAGCACAGCGTTATCTCGTACCTGCGACGCGCCCCCACTGCCGAAGGCGAGCTGCTGGCCGTCCTGAACTGGACGCCGGTGCCGCGCGAGCACTATCGCCTGGGCACGCCCTTCGACGGCGCCTGGCACGTCCTGCTCAATTCCGACGCGCCGGAGTTCGGCGGATCGGGCGGCGGATCGTTCGGCCCGTGTCACGCGGACGCGACGCCGTCGCACGGCTTCCCGTACTCGCTGTCCCTGACGCTGCCGCCGCTTGGCGCGCTGATCCTGGCGCGGGGCTGACGCGTTCCACTCGGGCGGACCTCGAATAGCTGGGCTGGATATTTGAACTGTGACGATTCACGAACTGGCAGTGACGAGCCGCACTGCGCTTGTGACGAACCTGTGAATTGCGGTGTCGAGCTGCTCCTAACCTATTGAAGGATCAAAGGTTTTCGCCTTGACTCAGCAGGTCCGCGACGGCGATAGTCGATCTGTGACGGGGCGTTTCAGACTCACGCGGCTTCGCGTCATTTTCGGCATCGCGACACTTCTCGGCCTGTTCTCCACGTTTCAGGCCTATCAGATGGTGAAGTTCTTCTATCAGAAGGATGACACCTCGATCTGGATGCTCTTCGGCCTCAACGCAGGCTACTGGTACGCCTGGGCGCTGCTCGCGCCGGTCGTCCTCTACCTGGCCAGGAAGTTTCCCTTCGAACGCGGGCGCTGGGCCAAATCGCTCCCGGTCCATCTCGTGGCAGTCGTGGTCATCACCGTCGCCCACATCGGCATTCAGGAAGCGCTGCGCTACTGGCTGGCGCACGCGTTCTGGAGCAGCCCGATGAAGGACTACAGCTGGTGGTCGCAGGTCAAGAAGACCTACTTCAGCTCATTCGACTGGGAGATGGCCACCTACTGGGCGATTCTCGTCGCCGGCCACGCCATGAGCTACTACGGGCAGGCGCACGATCGCGCGCTGAAGGCATCGCGTCTCGAGACGCAACTGGCGGAGGCGCAGCTCCAGGCATTGCAGCGACAGCTGCACCCGCACTTTCTCTTCAACACCCTCAACGCGATCTCGGCCCTCATGCATCGAGACGTCGAAGCGGCCGACCAGATGCTCTCGCGATTGAGCGACCTGCTGCGCATGGCGCTCGATCAGCGTGGCTCGCAGGAGGTCGCCCTCAAGGACGAGCTCGAATTCCTGCAGAAGTACCTCGAGATCGAGCAGACCCGCTTCGGTGAGCGCCTCTCGGTGGATTTCGCGATCGAGCCGCAGACGCTCGACGCGCAGGTGCCGAACCTTATCCTCCAGCCACTCGTAGAAAACAGTGTTCGACACGCCGTCGCCGTCCGCATCGAGCCGGGGCACATCGCGGTCCGGGCGCGGCGCGTCGGCGATCGCCTCGAGATGACCGTGCGCGACAACGGCCCGGGCATGCCGCCGGGCCGGCTCGCGACATCGAACGGCGTTGGACTGGCCAACACACGATCGCGCCTCGAGCGTCTCTACGGTGCGTCGCAGCACCTGACGTTCGCCGAGCCGCCGGGCGGCGGCCTGACCGTGACGGTGTCGCTGCCGTTCCGGGCAGAAGAGATCGCCGAGTTCGAGGACTTCCCTGAAGACATCAAGGGTGTCGCGTGACAAAAATACGAACGCTGGTCGTAGACGACGAGCCGATGGCGCGGGAGCGGATTCTCGGTTTGCTCGCGCAGGAGTCTGACGTCGAAGTGGTCGGGCAGTGCGCCGATGGCGTTCAGGCCGTCAGCGCCATCAAGCAGCTCTCACCAGAGCTCGTCTTCCTCGACGTGCAGATGCCCGCCGTGGACGGCTTCGGCGTGATCCAGCAGGTGGGTCCCGAAAAGATGCCGATGGTGGTGTTTGTCACCGCCTACGACGAATACGCCCTGCAGGCCTTCGAGGTGCATGCCCTCGACTACCTGCTCAAGCCCTTCGGCCGCGACCGGCTGCAGCAGTGCCTGGACCACGCCCGCCATCAGCGCGACAGGCTCCGCGCCGGCGAGCTGGGCAAGAGCCTGCTGGCCCTCGTGCAGGACTTCAAGCCCGAACAGAAAAAACAGGATCGCCTGGTCGTGAAGTCGGGCGGCCGCGTCTTCTTCGTGCGGACCGACGACATCGACTGGATCGAAGCGTCCGGGAACTACGTGCGCCTGCACCTCAAGGAGCAGTCGTACCTGTTCCGCGAGACGATGAACCAGATGGAGTCGCGCCTCGACGCGCAGCGATTCTTCCGCATCCACCGCTCGCGCATCGTCAACACCGAACGCATCAAGGAACTGCAGCCCTGGTTCAACGGCGAGTACGTCGTCGTGCTCCACAACGGCACCCAGTTGCGCCTCAGTCGCAGCTATCGGGAAAAGCTGGAAGAAAGACTCGGCAAGGCGCTCTAGCGGTCTGCGGCATTTGGCCGATCTGAAGATCGGCCCTACCGGCGATCGCTGAATCCATCGGTAGGGCCAATCTTTAGATTGGCCATCGCGGCGGATCGCCGATCTGTCGGCCAATCGGCCGCAGTCAGCACGCACTGCCGCACCTCAGCACCGCTGGACTTCAGCACCGGCAAGCGGCCGTCACCCCCTCCACCTCCCGAGCGCTTTTTCCACCGCCTCGCGATACGCCCGTCCCACGCGATAGCGCGTGCCGTCCTGCATGACCAGCTCGGGGTCGCCGCCGGGCCTCGCTGCGAGCTCTCTGACGCGACTCAGGTTGACGATCCAGCCGCGATGGATGCGGCAGAAGCGGTCGGCCGCGAGCCGGCTCTCGAGGGCCGCCATCGTCTCGCGGATCACGTGCGTGAGGCCGGCGGCATGCAGCCGCACGTAGTTGCCGGCCGACTCCGCGGCGTCCAGATCGTCCAGGGCGAGCAGCACCAGCCGCCCACCGGACTTCACCATCAGGCGGTCCGAGACCGACGGCGTGCCGCCGCGGGCGTGCTCGACGAGCGAGACGAAACGGCGTGCCAGCTGCTCCTCGCGTGCTTCGTTCAGGTGCGTGCGTGCGCGGCCGATGGCCTCCTGCACGCGCTCGCGGCCGAAGGGTTTCAGCAGGTAGTCGAAGGCGTGCAGGTCGAACGCCTTCAGCGCAAACGCATCGTAGGCGGTCACGAAGATCGTGAGCGGCATCGACTGGCCCATCTCGGCGACGACGCCGAAGCCGTCCATCTCCGGCATCTGGAGGTCGAGCAGCACCAGGTCCGGCGCGAGCTCCCGGATGGCGGTGATCGCCTCGACGCCGCTGGCGCACTCCGCGACGATCTCCACGTCGCTTTCCACAGCCAGGAACTCCACCATGCGCTCGCGCGCGAGCGCCTGATCCTCCACGACCACTGTTCGAATGCGCATCGCTCGATCGACCTCGACGGTTCCGACTATCAGCGGTGCGCGCGCATGGGTCAAGGCGATCGGCCCGGTTGAAGGGCCGGCCGGCCGCCGTCCAGCCTGCCCTCACGACACCCTGCACCTGCAACGAGCGGCTCGTCACGCGCACTCGTTGCTGGTCCCCTCGATTCGCACCTGTCCGCGTGCCGGACGCATCGCGACGGGACCGGCGTCGGGCCGGCAGTGACGGCGGGGCGAGGCGGCGCTTTGTTTCAGTTTGGCGAAATTTCAATGGGACGAACGGCCTGTGACAGAAACGCCCCGCAGAATGGTCAGTCCACGCGATGGGGACCAAGCGCGCTCCTGCGGTGACGAACTCGGACGCATGAGCGGTTCGTCAACAGTCATCAAGCAAAACTTCTCAACTATCCCCGAGTGGTTCTCGTCCAAGACGGACAACACCCCGACAGCCTTCTTCCCCGCGGAGCTGACGCGTGACGAAGATACGGACACTAATCGTTGACGACGAGCCGATGGCAAGAGAGCGGGTGCTCTCCCTGCTCAAACAGCAGCCTGACATCGAGGTAGTCGGCGAGTGCGCGGACGGCGCGCAGGCCCTGTCGGCGATCGAGCGACTCGAGCCGGAGCTCGTGTTCCTCGACGTCCAGATTCCCGTGATGGACGGCTTCGGCGTGATTCGCGCCCTGGCGCCCAACCGGATCCCGATGGTGGTCTTCACGACCGCCTACGACGAGTACGCGCTGCGCGCCTTCGAGGTGCACGCGCTGGACTACCTGCTCAAGCCGTTCGACGGCCCGCGCTTCCTGCGGACGCTGGAGCGCGCCCGCGATCGGCTCGAACGCCAGCGCGCCGGTGACCTCGGCAAGCGCCTCCTGGCCATGGTGCAGGACCTGCGCCCCGAGCCCGCGCAGGCGCCCGACCGTCTGGTCGTGAAGTCCGGCGGCCGCATCTTCTTTGTTCGCACCGACGAGCTCGATTGGGTCGACGCGGCGGGCAACTACGTCCGGCTGCACGTGAAAGGCGAGTCGTACCTGTTCCGGGAGACGATGACCGCCATGGAAGCGCGCCTCGATCATTCGCGCTTCGTCCGCATCCACCGCTCGCACATCGTCAACGCGGATCGGATCAAGGAACTGCAGCCCGACAACGGCGATTACACGGTGATCCTGCGCTCCGGTGCGCGACTCCCCCTCAGTCGCGGCTATCGCGACAAGCTGCAGGAACGCATCAGCGCACGGACGGCCTAAGAGTCGCGAAGGCCCGGTTGAACCCGCGGGGCCGATCTGAAGATCGGCCCTACCGGAGTCCGGAGTCCGGAGCCTTGAACCCGTAGGGCCAATCTTCAGATTGGCCACGCCGGTGCACGTCCAAAGGCCGATCTAATCGCCTACGCCAAGGCTACAGCGAGTCCGCCGTAGCTGTAGCGAAGGCGGATCGGCCCTGCGGCGGTCTGAACCCCGTAGCCCGAAGCCCGTTCGTCTGTCCTACAAATACCGTGCGATGGCCTTGAACGTCGCCGCCAGGGCATGGCCCAGGGCCTGGGCGAGGGCGGACAGATCGTGGTCGCCGATGGCGGTGGCGAGGGCGACCGGTTCCGCGATGAGCAGCCAGATCAGCACGGACGCCGCGAGCACCGTGAACGCGCTCGTGATGGTGATCGCCAGGGAGTAGCGACTCAGCTCCATGCTGTACCTCGGCATGGCACATAGCGAGAGCCGTACCGCTTTTGCCGCGGACACTCAACTCGAAATTGCTGAACGGGTTAGGGTTGAACGATGGGACCGGTCGCCGCCGGCGACCTGTTCGGCCCCGAACGCGTTCGTCCCAGATCCGGACTATCGCCGCGCTATTCGGCGGCTTGGAGCGCCTTGCGCGTCGCGTCAGTCCACGCGCAGAGCGCAGCGACGTCGGCGGGCGAAAGCGTGGCCGAGCGGTGGATCAGCGTGTACGACGCGACCGGCATCGCGCCCTTCTTCACCTGCCGGCAGACCTCCAGCAGGATGTCCCTGGCGGCGTCGGAGTCGTAGTTGCCCCACTCCGACAGGTTCATGTCCTCGCGCGCCTTGTTCACGTGCGAGGCGAGGAACCACGACGCAGGCGCGACATAGGCGTACGCCGGCCACACAGTCTCGTTGCTGTGACAGTCCTTGCACGAACGGTTGAGAATCGCGCTGACGTCGGCCGGCACCGAGACTTTATGCTCGACCGTCTGGGCCGGGTCCACCGGAGGGTTGCTCCGCGACACTGGCACGAACTGGATACCGACAAACACCGCGAGCAGGAGCAGCAGGACCGGCCGGACGACGCGACGCATGAGCCACAATCCTATCAAGTCGGGCGCGTTGCCGGTGCGTTACCGGTAACGGCCCGCCCGAGGGACCATGGCGGCTGTCAGCCTCGACTCTGGCGCCAACCGACGATGATGGCCGTGCCGGTGAGCAGGAGCAGGAGCGTCGATGGCTCTGCGACAGCGGCCGGACCCAGCGTCACCGCGAGCTCGTAATACGCAGGGTTGGCGATGCCCAGCGAGTCCGGCTCGCCCAGGCGGATGAAGCCGTCGGCGAGACTGCCGCCGGAGTTCTCGGCAAACGACTCGTTCGACCAGACGCCGATCGCCACCCGGTAGATGCCCGCTGCCAGCGTCGGCGTGATCAGGAAGTCGCCCGGTCCGATCGGCCCGAAGGCAGACACGAGGAACGCGCCGCTGCTGTCGAAGAGCGAGAAGTAGGGATCCGCGCCGCCGGCGTCGAAGCCGTTGCTGTCGAAGGTCACCGGTCCACCGATAGGAACCGTCAGCGTGTACAACGCGACGTTGTCGGCGATGTCGAAATCGTCGACAAACGACGGCGGCCCGAGGTCGCTGAACACCAGGTTCGGATTGGACGGGTCGTTCAGGTATCCCTGAAAGGTCACTGTCGAGGCCTGGGCCGCTTGCGGAGCGAGCAGGGCACAGGCAGCGAGCAGGGCCGTCGCGACAGTCGGGCGCGTCATGGCGAGTCCTTTGCGATGGGTGGGCACAGGGGCCGGAGTCGACTATGGCGTGACGTAGTGACCCTGGACGTAGATGTTGACGATCTTCACGTCGTGCGAGCCCTCGGTGAAGATGCTGGCATGCACGGTCTCGCCGGCTTCGAACACCATGCTGAGGCTGCGGGTGTAGGCAGCAATCGAGCACGTCCCGCCGCAGAACGTCGCCACTTCGCTGGGGGAGGGGCTGATCATGTTGAAGAACAGCTTGTCCTTGACCTGCAGCCAGACACCGGAGATGACGTCGGCCTTGTTGGCGGTGAAGGCCCAGACCGATGCCTGATCGATCACCAGGCGCCTGCCTGCCGGCACCGTGATGGCGTCGACTTCGCGGGTGAGTTCCGCGGCATTCAGGTTGTTGAGGATCGGAATGCGAACCGGCGCCAGATCGCGATTGTCGATATCTCTCGTCACCGCGGGACGCGTCTGCGCTCGCGCGATCGTCGCTCCACCGGCGACGGACGCGACCATCACGGCGACGCCTGTCGCACACTTCATCATGACTAGCTTGTTCATGGGCGCGCTCCTGGTTGCAGCGTGGGAGGCGCCAAGCCTAGCGCACTAGAGGCGGGAACGAAACGGTTGTCGACCTATTCGTGTAGTCGAGCTGGCCGCAACCGGCACGATTCAATCGGGCGGGTTCACAGCCGACGCGGGCAACGTGCGCTCCGCTGCCAGCCTTTCCGCGCTTGCCGGATCGTGCGAGGGCAGGTAGACGAGCGGACGCTCGGCCGCCAGGTCTCGAATGCGCGCCATTGTCTGTCGCGCCACTGCCTCGTCCGGGCTGACGCCATCAACTCTGTCCGCCCGCAGCAGTTCCTCCGTGTAGCTGGTGTCGCCGGCGATGAAGATCGACACCGCTCCCTCGACGACGACAGAGACGTGGCCGGGTGTGTGGCCGGGCGTCGGCACGACGAAGACATCGCCGCGGCTGGTCAACGGCATTCGCTCCGGGAAAGGGCCGAACGGCCGCGACTCGAATCGAAGCGGCTCGAACTCCATCCACTGCGGCCAGCGATGCGGCAGATACCCCAGCATGCGGCCTCGCAGCCCGCGGGCGCCGCTGAGCTCTCGCGGGTTGACCCAGATGCGTCGGCCGACGAGATGCGCCAGGCCGCCGGCATGGTCGGTGTGGAGATGCGTCAGGACGACATGACGAAGGTCAGCGACGGCGATGCCCATCGCACGCAGTGCCGGCCCAATCTCATCGTCGGGGCGCACCTGGAAACGAGCCGCCCGCCGGTAGAACGGATGCCAGCGCGGGTGATAGCCGCGCTCGTGCACGCGGGACGTCTCGCCGGTGTCCACGAGGATCGGGCCGTCGTCGTGCTCGATCAACCAGGCGTATATCGGCACCCACGCCGACCACTGGTCGTCGAGCAGCACCGCGAGCTGTCTCATCGGGCCATGGGCGGTGGCCGCCATCTGCTTCGGGCGGATCCGCACCGTGCCGGTCTGAATCGCGTGCACCCTGGGCGTCATCGTCAGGCTGTCTTGTGTGCGAAGGCGACCATGTGAGGGCTGAGCGCCGGCGCCCTTTCGAGCAGTCCCGCCAGGTGAACCAGCCTGAGCCACTTGGCCGAATCCTCAGGGAGTGACTCGAAGTCGGGCGCGAGCCACCCGGGACCCTGAATTCCCAGCGTCGTGTGGTGCCGGAGTCCCGCTTCGACCAGCTCGCCGGCGAGTTCATCCTCGTCGTGAAAGTACGCCGTGGTGAAGACCCGCCAGCCCTCAGGGCGGCGATGCTGGCCCGTGGCCAGTTCTTCGCGGACCATGTCGAGGTACAACTGATCCCAGATACCCCCGTTCACGACTCCAACGACGGCCGACGCGTACCGCGTGATTGCGACCGCCGCCACGACGCCGCCCGGTCGCAAGATGCGGCGCACTTCTGTCAATGCGCGGATGCGATCGGCGCGGTCGGTCAAGTGATACAGCGGCCCATGCAGCAGGGCGGCATCGACGCTGTCCGAAGGCAATGGCAGATCCCGGGCGTCGCCGATCTGACACGACGCGATCGGCTGCTCCGGCTGGCTGGCGGATGCCTTACGGGCCTGCTCGACGTGCAGGGGAATCGGGTCGACGAGGTGAACCGCGTAGCCGCGGCTGGCCAGCCAGCCGGCGCAGGCACCCGGTCCGCCGCCGATATCCGCGACAGCGGCAGGACTGCGTGGAAAATGGCGCGACAGCAGCTCCTTCATGCGCGCGAACTCCAGTCGCCCCAGACCACGGGACAACCTGGCGGCTTCAGCGCCCTCCTCGTAGAACGCGACAATTTCCGGCGACAGTTCGGCCATGCCTGGATGTCTTGAGGATAGCCGACCTTGTCGGGCCATCTGGTCATGTTGCGCGTTGCATGGATTGTTGAGGTAGGGAGGCCGCCCGCCTTCGTGTGCGCTCGCGACGTTCGCCCGCTATGCTGTCTGATCAGCACGGGCTGATCCTGATTGCGCGGGGAGGACATGGACGACAACGTCGACGTCGATCGCCGCCGCTTCCTGGCGGCAGCAGTCATGACGGTTGCCGCCGGACGGAGTGGCCCTCGTGCCGCCGGTCGTGTGGGCAGCGAAAACGCAGGGACATTCGACACGCTGAAGCAAGTCGACGCAGGCGTCCTGAGCGTCGGGTACGCCGACGTCGGCCCGCCTGGCGGCAGGCCGGTGGTCCTGCTCCACGGCTGGCCGTACGACATCTACAGCTTCGCTGATGTGGCCCCGCTCCTGGCCTCGGCGGGCTACCGGGTGGTCGTGCCCTACCTTCGCGGGTATGGCACGACCCGATTCCTGTCGGCCGATACCGTTCGCAATGGCCAGCAGTCAGCGCTGGCGGCCGACGTCATCGCCCTGATGGATGCGCTCGCCATCGACAAGGCGATCGTCGCGGGCTTCGACTGGGGCGCGCGCACCGCCAACATCGTCGCGGCACTCTGGCCGGGGCGCTGCACGGCGATGGTCTCCGTGAGCGGCTATCTGATCGGCAGCCGCGAGGCGAACAAGACGCCGCTGCCGCCGAAGGCGGAGCTCGACTGGTGGTACCAGGTACTATTTCGCCACGGAGCGGGGCCGCGCGGGCTACGACAAGTACCGCCGCGAGTTTGCCAGGCTGATCTGGCAGACCGCGTCGCCGAAGTGGCAATTCGACGCCGCGACGTTCGAGAGAACCGCCGCGGCCTTCGACAATCCGGATCATGTGGACATCGTGATGCACAACTACCGCTGGCGGCTCGGGCTGGCGGAGGGCGAGTCGAAGTACGACGACCTGGAGCAGCGGCTTGCCGCAGGTCCGGTCATCGCCGTGCCGACGATCACGCTCGAGGGCGACGCCAATGGCGCTCCGCACCCGGATCCTGCTTCGTACGCGAAGAAGTTTTCCGGCAAGTACACGCACCGGCTCGTGAGCGGCGGCATCGGCCACAACCTGCCGCAGGAAGCGCCGCAGGCGTTTGCGAAGGCCGTGATCGACGTCGACAGCTAGTCGGCTGCCTCCGACATCGCGCATCTCGCGACGATGCCGCAGACCTCCTCGACTTGGACTGCATAAGACTCATGAGAACGCGGCGGCGCCTGCCTCGGCGACCGCATGATCCTGCTCGCCGGATCCGCCGCTCACGCCGATCGCGCCGACGACTTTGCCGTCCTTCTTCAGCGGGATGCCGCCCGCGAAGATCATGATCCTTCCGTCGTTGGACGCGTGGATGCCGAAGAACTGGCCGCCGGACTGCGAATGCGTCGCGAGATCCTTGGTCGCGATGTCGAACGCGCGCGACGTGAATGCCTTCTTGATCGAGATGTCGATGCTGCCCATCCAGGCGTCGTCCATGCGGACGTGCGCGACGAGGTTGCCGCCGGCGTCGGCGACGGCGATGTTCATGGGCTGGCCGATCTCGGCCGCCTTCTTCTGCGCTGCGGCGATCACCCGCTGCGCGTCTGCCAGTCGAATCATTGGTGTCCTCCGTGTACGGCGCGAGCTGTCGTGTCTCGCGCTCTTTAGTCTATCGAGGTTTTGAGCGGCGATTGGCTTCGCAGCACTCAGGACTCGACGCGCCGGCGTAGCTCAACTGGTTCGCGGAAAGTGATCGGGATTGGCACGTGCCGATAGCCGGGCATCACTACACGTGATAATAAGGAGGCGTCTTCAGGGGATCGCCGTTCCCAGGAGTGACAGCCTCGCAGTTCCCCCGCGCGGCTCGCAATGGAGTGTCGTGATGGTCCCACACCTGTGTCGCCTGAACCGTGGCGTTGCCGCAGTCATCCTCGTCCTTGCGGCGACGCTGGCCTCGTGCGGCCGTGGTGCGGATACGCCCTCGACGCCCGCAGGCTCCGCCGCACCGGCGCCGGCAGCAGCACCCGCGCCGCCTCCACCGCCCCCGCCGCGAGAGCTCACCTGGAGCGGAAAGGTCGACATGGCGCTCTGGTCGCCCGGGCGGGTGAAGGCATATAAGGTCGCGCTGCAGCAGCCCGCGCCGCCCACGCTCGCGATCCTGCGCATCCCGCGGCTCAAGCTGGAGGTGCCCGGTCTACGACGGAACGGGCGACCCCGTGCTCGACCTCGCGGCGGGGCGGATCGAGGGCACGGCCTTGCCCGGGACGACGGGCAACGTCGGCATCGCGGCACATCGCGACGGGTTCTTCAGGGTGCTCAAGGATCTGAAGGAAGGCGACGCGCTGGTGCTCGACACGCCCGTCGCGCTGGAGAACTATCGGGTCGAGTGGATCCGCATCACCACGCCCGACGATGTCAGCGTGATCGACCCGACGCCGGGCCACGCGGTGACGCTCGTCGGCTGCTACCCGTTCTACCACGTGGGCGCGGCCCCGCAGCGGTTCATCGTCCGCGCCGTCCCGACCGCAGGATCGACAGCCGGCAGCTGACATCAACGCAGGGCGCACCAGCGCCGTCTAGCCACGTTCACGGGCAGCACGTGGGACCGCAGCACGTCCTCACGGCGGCGGGCTTCTGCGCGCGAACGAACGCGCTCATGAAGCGGCCGTCGATCTGCGCCAACGTGCCGTCGTCTGAGAGACCGGCGGCGGCGAGGAAGTGCTGCGCATCGGCGGCACGATAGATGCGAGTCGGCTCGACGTCGATGTCGTCGAATCCCGCTTTGGCCAGCTTGTCGCGGTAGCTGCGCTCCTCGAGAGCTCCGGCGACACAACCGATCCAGAGCTCCATGTTTCGGCGAACAGCGGCAGGGACCGCCTCGCCTCTGACCACGACGTCTGACACGGCGAGTCGGCCTCCCGGCTTCAGCACCCGGAACGCCTCAGCGATCGCGCGATCTTTGTCGACGGACAGATTGATCACGCAGTTCGAGATGACGACGTCGATGGAGTTGTCGGGAAGCGGGATGTCCTCGATCTCACCCTTCAGGAACTCGACGTTCGTCAGGCCCGAGCTCGCCTGGTTCTCGCGGGCGAGGGCGAGCATCTCGTCTGTCATGTCGAGGCCGTACGCCTTGCCGCCGGGACCGACACGTCGTGCGGACAGCAGGACGTCGATGCCGCCCCCGGAGCCGAGATCGAGTACCGACCTCGCCCGGCTTCAGCGCGGCGAGAGCGGTAGGGTTTCCGCAGCCGAGCGAGGCGAGCATCGCTCCCTCTGGAGTCACGGCGGCTTCTGTCGCGCCATAGAGGTCTGAGGTGATCGGGTCGGACTCGCAGCAGGCGGAGGTGCCGCAACCGCATCCCGCCTTCTGCCCGTCGCGTGCCTTGCGTGCCGCCTCGCCATATTTCTGCCGAACGGCGTTCTTGAGAGCATCCATCGCTTCGCCTCCAATATATTCGTCTAAGCGAATATTGCCGGCTCGTGATACATTCGTCAAGGCAAATATATGAGGCACGCGACGACTTCCACCGCCGGGGCATCGGTCGACGAGCTCGAGAACGTCTTCAAAGCGCTGGCCGACCAGACGCGGCTGCGGATCCTCGCGCTTCTGGGGAACGACGAGGTCTGTGTCTGCCACATCCATGACAGCCTTGGGATCCCGCAGCCCACTGTCTCGCGGCATCTTGCGTATCTGCGTCGCAGCGGTCTGGTGACCGCCCGCCGCGACGGCGTGTGGTTCCACTACCAGCTGTCGAGATCGCTGCGGCCGGTGATTCAAGACGTCGTCGCCGCCGCGGTGCACGCGCTGCAGCTGCTGCCAGCCACGACCCGTGACAGAAAGCGGTTTCAGCGTTCGTTCGGGCAGCTCTACGTGCTCGACAGCCTCGCCGGCGGAGCATGCTGTGCACCTCGCACCCCGGAGGAGCAGGCATGATCGAATCCGCGACAGAGCGTGACCTGCCAGAGATCCGTGCGTTGCTCGAGCATCTGCACCTGCCGCTCGACGGTCTCGGCGAGCACCTGCTGCCGACCATGCTCGTTGCGAAGCAGGGCGAACGGATTGTCGGCACCGCGGGGTTGGAGTTGTACGCGGACGGCGCCTTGCTGCGGTCCGTCGCCGTTGCACCGCCGCAGCAAGGCACTCGCCTGGGACATCAGCTGACCGATGCGGCGCTGCGCCTGGCCTCGAGCCACGGCGCCGCCGCCGTCTTCCTGTTGACCACGACCGCCGAGCGGTTCTTTCCCAGGTTCGGGTTCGAGCAGATCGGCCGCGAACAGGTCCCGCCGTGCGTTCGAGAGTCCGTAGAGTTCCAGTCAGCCTGTCCCGCGTCGGCGATCGTCATGCGAAAGCAGCTCTCGTGACTGCCGCTTTCCCAGGCGATGGTGCCGTGACGACGGTGCTCTTTGCCTGTGTCCACAATGCGGGGCGGTCCCAGATGGCCGCCGCATGGTTCAATCTGCTCGCCGATCCCGGCCGGGCGCGAGCGATCTCTGCGGGCACGGATCCCGCACCTCGTCTTCATCCTGAAGTTGTCGCTGCGATGAGCGAGGTCGGCATCGATCTTTCCGCAGCGACGACCGCCAAGCTGACCACGGAGTCGGCGGGTCGAGCTCAGATGTTGATCACCATGGGATGCGGCGATCAGTGCCCTGTCATACCGGGCCTGGCACGGGACGACTGGCCGACAGAGGATCCGAGGGGCAAGCCGGTCGCTCGAGTCCGGGAGATTCGTGACGAGATTCGCCAGCGCGTTGAAGCCCTCCTGAAGCACGAAGGGTGGTGAGGCGGCAATCACGCATGCGCGGCGTCGTGCGAGAGCCCGGACGAGAAGGAGCGGGAACTGCTCCCGCCGATCAGCGTAACCAGGCGCGGATCGCGTCCTTGTCCATCGTCTCGACCAGCGCGCGATTGGCACGGCACCCGGAAGGGCTCGGCGAGTTGGCTTCGTTGTTGTACTTGTCGGCAGTGTCGAAGCAACGCTTCATGCCCGTGATGATCACCACCTGCGGCGCCGATCGCGGCAGGGCCTTGTTGAAGTAGGCGTAGTTCGGGCGCACGAGAGGGACACAGCCCGCGGACCCGACCGTCGTGAACCTCGCGCGGAGCGTCGTGCCCTTCGCGGCGTAGCATGCCGGCGCCGCCAGCTGCGCCGGCGAGAGCTGCGCCATCCAGTCGGTGGCCTCGCTCAAGTCGCGCTTCGCGTCCGCCAGGTTCTTGCCGGTTCCCGTCGCCGGGCTCAACTCCTTCAGCAGCTGCGCTTCTTCAATGCCGATGGAGTCCTCGATCTGCTTGACGAACGCCTGCGCCTGCGCGGCAGACATCTTCGCGGCGACCGCTCCTTCCTTCGCCTCGGCCACGCGCTTCGTGCGGTACGCGGGGTCGCGGACGACCGCCAATTGAGTTCTGTAGCTGGCCAGGCTCTCGTCGTACTGCTCCACCACGATCTGCCGGGCCTTGGCCACCAGATCGAGCGCGCCTTTCTGCGGCAGCGGCGTCCACAGCGACTCGGGATCCCTGGCGATGACGAGACCGTCGCCGTAGCGAGGCAGGCCGGCAATCTCGCCTTGTCGCGTCGGCTTCTGGAACGCATCGGTGTCGAGCGCACCCCAATCCGCGACGACGCCGCGATCGATCAGCCCGCTGCCGATCTGATTGACCATGAACGCCTGAAGCGCCGTTTCGCCGGTGTCCTCGCGAACCGTTTTGCCGTTTTTCTGGTACTCGAAGATCGGGAATGCGCCAAACGTCAGCCCGCCAGCAATTGGCAATCCGCCGGCGGCCGGCTGACCAGGCGCGTGTTCGGAGATGCGGTATCCCTCGAGGTGTCCCCAGGTCTCCACGCTGAAGCCTACGGGAGACGCGACGCCGGGCGCCCGGCGCAGGATGGCGTTGAGCGCCAGCAATTCTGCTTCAAAGGCTTTCACGTGGGCCGCCGACGCCGCCTGTTCCTTCCCTCCGCTGCCCGCCGTCGTGGACAAGGGCTTCCATGGCTTCCACGTGCCCGGCGCGCTCGGGAGCGAGCGCGTTTGCGACCAGGCCGGAGCGGTCCCGCCAAGGGCGGCAAGCAATGCCAGTGCACCGATCCAACGCTGAAGGGGAGGCTGATTCATGGCGGCGATTGTAGCTCGCGACGCGGAAGCTCAGCCGCAGCGATTGCACGGTAACTCGATCGGGTCATTGCCTCCCATTGCCCGCCACGTCACAATGCGGCGTTCAACAGCACGCAGCAGGAGGAATGTCATGTTCGCATCGTCGCCTTCACCTTCCCGGAGTCTACGAGCCATTTCCGGAGCCGTGTTCGGCATCACGCTCGCGCTCCTGGGCGCCCGCGCGTTTTCAGCGCAGGACAAGTACACGGTGCAGGTGCCGAACGGGCTCGCCTTCTCGGACTTCCGGGGATACGAGAACTGGCAGGTGGTGGCGGTGAGTCAGACCGACGACCTGTTGAAGGTGATGGTGGCCAATCCCACGATGATCGACGCCTACCGGGCCGGCATTCCCGGCAACGGCCAGCCTTTTCCTGACGGCTCCAAGATCGCCAAGATCGAGTGGAAGCCCAAGAAGAGCACGGAGTCCCCGTTTGCAGTGAGGATTCCGGATACCCTGCAGGACGTCTTCTTCATCGAGAAGGACAGCAAGCGATACCCGGACACCAAGGGCTGGGCGTACGCCGCGTTCGACTACGCCCCCGCGTCAGGCACCTTCTCGCCCAACCCCGGCGGCGTCGTCAATTGCGGCTTCGCGTGCCACACACGAGTGGCGGCGAAGGACTACATCTTCACGGTGTACGGCACCCGGTGAATTGAGCGGCCGCGCTCAGACGGCCTCGAACAGCGTCAGCGCAAAGCGGGACGTCTCGTCAATCCATTGACTCCGCTGCAGGAAGCCCGCAGGCTCGACGAGCTGCTGGATTCCCGCCGGCTCGGTACTTGTACCAGCTCTCAGTCCAGATCGTCTCGCCCTGTTCGATCGAGATGTGGAGCTCGGCGTCCGCGATATGGACCTCCTGGCGCGTCAGGCTGACGAGATGCATCTCGACGCGCGACGCCTCGCGATTCCACACCGCACGATGCGCGAATCGGTCCAGATCGAAGTCGGCCTTCAGCTCGGTGTTGAGCCGCAGCAGGAGGTTCTTGTTGAAGGCGGCGGTCAGGCCCAGCGGATCGTCATAGGCGAGCTGCAGCGCGCCTTCTGACTTCACCAGGTCGGCACCAAGCAGCAGGTGATCGTGCGGGCGGAGCGCCCGCCGGATCAGGCCAAGAAACGCCGCCGCGCCCGGCGGGTCGAAGTTGCCGATGTTCGATCCCAGGAATGCCAGCAGCGTCGGGCGACCCTCCTCGCGCGGCAGGCCGAGCAGCCCATTCTCGTACGTCGTCCGACTCGTCGTCACGCTGACGTGCAGGTCGTCGATGGCGGCCAGCGTCTGCACGGCGTGGGCAAGGGCGGCCTCGGACAGGTCGATCAGGTGGGCGTGCACCCCGGGAACGCGCGCATGCGTCAGCAGCGTCGCGAGCTTCTCGCCGTTGCCGCAGCCCGGTTCCACCACGCGTCCGCCATGCCTCAGGACCTGACCGATTGCCGGCGCATGCCGCTCCAGCAACTGCAACTCGGCCCGCGTGATGCGGTACCAGGGCAGGTGGCAGATGGCGTCGAACAACGCCGAGCCGAGCGTGTCGTAGAGGAATCGGGAGGGCAGCTGCCGCGGGTGCAACTGCAGGTAGAAGCGGACGGCCTGCGCGAATTCCAGCCGCGCTTCTCGAGTCTCCGATGCCTGTCGTTGTGCCGCGTCGCGTGCCGATGCCGCCGAGGCCGCAGTGTGCGTCGTCATGGCTACTCGGCGGTCCGCACGCAGCGGAACGTGGCATACACGTACGGGTAGTTCGGGCGGAACCAGTTGCGGAAGCTGCGGCGCAGCAACGCGGCGTCGGTCGCCGGTGACGCCCCCTTCATGACCATGTGTTGTCCGTCGAAAAAGTCCGCCGAGTACTCCGGGTACGAGGCCATCGGGCGGAAGCCGTCGAACGGCGCGAATTCAGTAGACGTCCATTCCCAGCCGTTGCCCATCAGGTCGTGCACGCCCCAGGCGCTCTGGCCCGCGGGATGGCGCCCGGCAGCCACCGGGCTCCAGGTTCGGAAGTCGAAGACACCGCGTGACGAATCAGGCGGCCCGTCGCCCCAGGGGTACTTCCGCTCGTCTCCGGACGGGCTGCCGAAAGCGGCCCGGTCGGTACTCAGCTTCGGTTGGCAGGCGCGCGCCTTTCCAGCGTGCGTACGCAGCCGCCTCGGCCTGACTGACATACACAGGCCATGCGGGCGGCAGGTCGATGGCCTCGAACATGTCGCGCCACTGCCACGCGCCGTCATGACGTGACCAGAAGCCCGGATGCGCGATGCCGTCGCGGCGAACCCAGTCGAAGGCAGCCGGCGTCCACCACTCCGCCTGCCGGTAGCCGCCGGCGTCGACGAAGTCCATGAACTGCTCGTTGGTCACGTTGTGGACGTCGATCTCGAAGGCGGGGACGTCAACGCAGAGGCCGGGGAACTCGTTGTCCCAGCCAAAGGGAATCTCGCCCGCGCGGGCGCCCAGTTTTGCGCGGCCGGCTGGCACCGTCACTGTTGCCGGTGACGGGCTCACGCCGCTCCCGTCAGCGCGCGCGCCTGCGGGAGCCTGCTTCTGCTCGTACGGCAGCTGATGCCACATGTAGAGCATCGTTTCCTGATGCATCGCCTCGTGCTCGAGGATGGCGTAGACCGCCTGCGCCTCGTGCAACAACGGATGCCCGGGCTGGTCGAGGGGCGCATTGGCGAGCGCGTCGAGGATGAGCGCGTCGCAGGCGTCGGCGAACTGCCCGACTTCCTCTCGGGTCGGCCACGCCGCGCGCTGGCTGCGGCTTGCCGATGCCTCGTCTTCCGGATCGATGCCGCGCGCGAACAACCGCTCGAGCCCTTCGTCAACGCCGGGCCGGCCAAGGCCCTTCTTCACGAGCGTGTTGACGCTGAACGCAGGAAGGTGTCCCTCGTAGAACACGATCGGGTGACGCAGCGAAATGGGCCGCGAGTAGTAGGCCTCTGGCCGGACGATGTCGAACAGGCGCCGCGATCGTTGACGATTGCGGCGGTACCAGTCTGCAAGTGCTGCGCGGTTCAACGCTGTCGCTGCCATCGCCATGAATCCACCTCGTCGGTCGGACCCTGGGGGTGGCCGCCAACCGTTGCCGTACCTCTCATTGTGACGCCGCAGCCGCCGTCGAGGTGTCTGGCGTGTGACAAAGGCCCACCCGCCTCATCAACTGGTCGGCCAGATCCCGAGCGCCCGGCGCACCGCGACGATCTGCCCGACGTGATATGCCGCGTGATCGGCTGAGAGCAGAATCGCACGCAAATACGTCTGATCGCCGGTGCCGGTCGGAACCGTGGCGGTCAAATCTTCGACGTCAAGCGCCAGGCGCTTCATGGCATCGCGTGACAGCGCATACGCCGCGAGGCTGTCGGTCCAGGCCTGCGGGCTGGGCGGAACCGGGTCCGTCGGCCAGTAGTCGTCCGGCCACGTCCTCGTGTGCTTGTAGTCGCGGTTGAGGCAGAACTCGAGGATGTCCTCCTGCGCGATGCGGATGTGCTCGAGCAGCTCCCACGGCGAATGCTCGAAGCCCTCCGCGCGCGTTCCCCGCTTGTCGGGCGGGATTCCGTTGACAGTCTTGTCGAAGCTGACGTGCGCGTCCTCCCAATCGAGGAGGCGAACGAGGTGATCGCGGAAAGCACGTGTCGAATCGGACATTGCGGGCTCCAAAAATACGGGCTACGGGCTACGGGCTACGGGCTCCGGGACTCCGGACTACGGCCCCTCGGTAGGGCCGATCTTCAGATCGGCCTTCGGCGCCGATCGTAATGGCCAATCTGAAGATTGGCCCTACGGAAGCAAGACGCCAAATGCGGGCTACGGGGCTCCGGTTACGGATTGTGGGCTTCGGTAGGGCCGATCTTCAGATCGGCCTTCGGCGCCGATCGTAATGGCCAATCTGAAGATTGGCCCTACGGAAGCAAGGCTCCAAATACGGGCTCGGGGCTCCGGGTTACGGATTGTGGGCTTCGGTAGGGCCGATCTTCAGATCGGCCTGGGGCGCCCATCGTGACGGGCAATCTCAAGATTGGTCCTACCGACTCAACTCCAGGCTACGGGCTACGGATACGGACATTTTCTAAAAACTGTCGTGCGATCTCGTCGGGGCTCTCTCGATTCGCATCGGCGGCGTGGTTCATCGCGCGCATGTCTGCCGCGGAGATTCGCTGCGCCAGGCGCTCCAGCGCTTCGCGGACGCGCGGATACCGGAGGAGCACGGCGGCGCGTGCCACCGGTACGGCGTCGTAGGGCGGGAAATAGTGCCGGTTGTCCTCGAGCTGCACGAGGTCCAGGCTTTTGATCAGCCCCGCCGTTGCGTCGCCGGCAATCAAGTCGAGCTGTCCCGAGGCGAGCGCGCGGTAGGTGAGCGTGAGGTCCATGGCCTGCGGCGGGCCGCGAAAGGTGAGGCCGTACGCTTTCGCGAGCCCGCGGTAGCCGTCCGGGCGCTCCAGGAATTCATAGCCGAACCCCGCGCGCCATTGGGGCGCGACCCTCGCCGCGTCCTCGATAGTCCGGAGCCCGTGCTGTCGCGCGTCGGCGCCACGCACAAGAATCGCAAAGGTGTTGTCGAAGCCGAGCGGAGCCAGCAGCGTGCGCCCGCTATCCGCGTACAGGTGTCGCACGGTGGTCATCACGGCCGCGCGATCGTTTGACGGCGGTTGGTGAAACACTGTCGTCAGCGCTGTGCCGGTGTACTCGACGTAGACGTCGATGTCGCCTGAGAGGAGCGCGCGATCGCAGATCAGCGTGCCGCCCAGGTTCAGCTGCCGCCGCACCGGCAGGCCGGTCTCGCGCTCGATCGCCTGCGCGACGATCTCGCCGAGGATCAGCTGCTCGGTGAAGTTCTTCGAGCCTACGACGATGGCGCCGGAGGAACGGGCGGTCGCCACGGCACTGCCGGCGAGCACCACCGTCGCCAACGCCGCCGCGACAGTCGCGGCGGCACGACGAGATCCGCCGCGCCGGCGTGGCGACAGCAACCGCTCGAGCCACAGCAGCCCGCCGTCCACCGCCATCGCCAGGACGGCAGCCGGGATGGCGCCAGCCAGGATCACCGTTGTGTCCACCATCGACAGCCCGCGATAGATGTATTGTCCGAGGCCGCCGGCGCCGATCGCCGCGGCAATCGTGGCCGAACCGACGCCGACGACAGCGGCCACGCGGACGCCGGCGATGATCGACGGCAGCGCCAGCGGGAGTTCGACCTGCCGCAGCAGTTGGCGCTGCGTCATCCCCATGGCGACGCCGGCTTCGCGAACCGATCGGTCGACGCCGGTGATCCCGATGATCGTCGACCGCACGATGGGCAGGAGCGCGTAGAGCACCAGTACTGCCAGTGCGGCGCGCGCGCCGATTCCGCCGATGAGCGGCACCGGCAGGAGGAACCCGAACATCGCGAGGCTGGGGATCGTCTGCACGACGTTCGCGACGGCCACGAGCGGAGACGCGAGCCGGGGACGGCGAGCCGCGAAGACGCCGAGAGGCACGCCGATCGCCACGGCGATCGCTGTTGAGACCGCCACCAGGATGATGTGCTGGCCGACAAGGGTGGCCAGCTCCTGCCGATGCGCGAGCCAGAAGCGGATGACGTCTGTCACTGGCGGCGGTCCTCGACGATTGACCGCGGCGCGACGGTGACTGCATCGACGAACGTCCGTACGCGCCGGTCGTCGGACTGAAGAATCGTGTCCGCCGGCCCGCACCAGACCAGGCGGCCCGCTTCGAGGACGCCGATGCGATCGGCCAGCGCAATCGCCTCGGCCATGTCGTGCGTCACCAGGAGCACTGTCTTGCGCAGCCGCGACTGGATGCGGCGGAACTCGTCCTGCAGCTGACGGCGCGTGACGGGGTCGAGCGCGCCAAACGGCTCGTCCATCAGGAGGATCGGCGGATCTGCGGCGAGGGCCCGCGCCACACCCACGCGCTGGCGTTGTCCGCCCGACAGCTCGTCGGGCCACCGGGCCGCGTAGTCGTCATTCGGCAGTCCGATCAGCCCGAGCAGTTCGTGGACGCGCGCGCGTACGCGCTGGTCCTCCCAGCGATCGAGACGCGGCACGACGGCGATGTTGTCGGCGACAGTCAGGTGGGGGAAGAGTCCCACTTCCTGAATGACGTAGCCCACTGTCCGTCGCAGGCGCACGACATCCCATTCGCGCGTGTCCTTGCCCTGCACGCGCACCTCGCCAGCCTCGGGCAGAAGCAGCCGATTGACCAGTTTGAGGACAGAGGTCTTGCCGGCGCCGCTCGCTCCGACGAGTGCGACGGTTTCACCCGCGGCGACAGTGAGGCTGAATCCGTCCAGGACGGGCGTCTGGCGGGAGAATCCGAACGACACCCGATGGAACTCGATCCCGTCCATGTTGATCACGGCTCATGCCAGCTCGCCGAGCAGTGTCGGAATCAGCTCGGAGACCGTCGGATGGATGTGCATCGCGCGCTTCAGGACAGGGTAGGGCGCCTTCGCGTACATCGTGTCGAGCACGCAATGGATCGCCTCGTCGCCGCCGGTCCCGAACACGGCGGCGCCGAGAATCTCCTCGGTCTTCGCATCGACGACGATCTTCATCAGGCCGTGGGTCTCGCCTTTCTCGAGGGCGCGGCCGACGCGCGTCATCGGCCGCTTCCCGACCAGCACTGCGTGTCCACGCTGACGCGCCTCGGCCTCGGTCATCCCCGCCCGGCCGAGCGGCGGGTCGATGTAGAGGCCATAGGCGGTGATCCGGTCGGAGACGCCGCGACTGGCGCCGTCGAGCAGGTTCGATGCGACGATCTCGAAGTCGTTGTAGGCGGTGTGGGTGAACGCCCCTTTGCCATTGCAGTCGCCGAGGGCCCAGATGCCAGGCACGCTGGTCTCGAGGCGATCGTTGACGACGATGTAGCCGCGCTCGTCGCGTGAGACGCCGGCGGCCTCGAGCCCGAGATCGCCGGTGTTGGGCTGCCTGCCCACCGCGAGCAGGAGATGCGTGCCGGTGAGCGACGGGCTGCCGGCGTCGCAGTCGACATGGGCGGTGATTTCGCCCGGGTGCCCGCCGATCCGAATGCATTTCGCGTTCAGTCGAACGGTGATGCCTTCGCCGGTGAGGACGTCGTGGATGGCGGTGGAGATCTCCTCGTCTTCGCGCTGGACCAGGCGCGGCCCCATCTCGACAATCGTGACCTCGGACCCGAACCGGCGGAACATCTGTCCGAACTCGAGGCCGACGTAGCTGCCGCCGACGATCAGCAGATGCGGCGGCACGGTGTCGAGTGCCATCATCGAGCTGTTGGTCAGGAACGGCACCGTGTCGAGGCCGGGCATCGCTGGCACCGACGCGCGTCCGCCGACGTTGATGAAGATGCGGTCGGAGCGAAGGACCTGATCGGAGACGACGACTTCATGCGCCGCGCGGAAGCGCGCGTGCCCGGTGTAGACCTCGCAGCGCGGCATGCCGCGCAGCCAGCGTTCGACACCGGTACGCGACCGTTCCGAGATCGCGTCCTTCCGGGCTTTCACGCGTGTCATGTCGACGCTGACGCCGCCGTCGACGACCACGCCATATTCGCCGGCGCGCCGCGCCATGTGGGCAGCGTAGGCACTGGCCACCATCGCTTTGGTCGGGATGCAGCCGGTGTTGACGCACGTCCCGCCGAACAGGTGGCGCTCGATGACGGCGACAGACATGCCGGCGCCGGACAGCCGGTTGGCGAGCGCGGGCGCCGCCTGGCCGGTGCCGATGATGATGGCGTCGTATTCGTGGCTCATGGTGTGTGTCGTTAGCGCGCGACCAGTTGCTGCCCGCCGTCGACGTCGTAGGTCGCGCCGGTCAGGGCCGTGTTGGTCATGATGTGGACGGCGAGCGCGGCGACATCAGCAGGGCCGACGACCCTGCGGATGGGCAGCGTAGCGCGCAGCTCATCCCGGCGGGCGTCGAGCTGATCGCCGAGCAGTGACGCCGACAACGGCGTGTCGACGAAGCCGGCGGCAATGAGGTTGACGCGGATGGGCGCGACCTCGAGTGCCAGGTTCGCGACGAGCGCCGGGAGTGCGGCGACCATTGTCGACGTGAGGCCAAAGCCGATCCCGGGGCGTTTGGCGCCTGTTCCGCCGATGAAGAGCAGCGTGCCGCCCGGCCTCACCTTGCCGATGGCATGGCGGCCGATCTGGAATGGCAGGAGCAGATGTTCGTCGAGGAGCCGGCGCGCCTCCGTGAAGTCCATGTCGGCAAGGCGCGCGTAGTACGGCCGTCCAGCCGTGACCATCACGTGATCGATGGGTGTCGGCAGGCCGGCGAAGAATCGGTCGAGGGACACCGAGTCCGTCGCATCGAAGGCTGCCGTGCTCAGCGCCCCCAGCTCGCTCGCGGCGTGCTGGAGGCGCTCGGGATTACGCGCGGTCAGGATGACGTCGGCCCCTTCGGCCCGTGCCCGTCGGGCCGTCTCGAGCCCGATGCCGGCGCTGCCGCCGATGACGACGACGGTCTGCCCCCGCAGTTCCTGCTCGCTCATGATCCCCTTGGCCCTCTGGCCCCTCGGCGTCCTTGGCTTCCTCGGCCCTCTACGCCTGCGCGAGCAGACTCTCGTCGATGTGGCGGGTCGCGTCCTTGACCGCCTCATCTGGCGTACGCCCGCGTTCGCGCGCGACGATGTAGGCGCCATACCATCCCGACCAGTGGTGCTTGGGTGCTGTCGGGCTGTACTCGCCGTGACGCGTCTCTGCCTCGCGCAGGAGGTCCGTCACAGTCGGGAGGTCCCAGCTGAGCCCCCGACCGGGAAGCCGCGACTTGATCTCCTGCAGCACCCACCGATTGCCATCTGGATCCGCGAACGACGCGTACGAGAAGTAGGACTTTCCGCCGGGGTCTGGTCCTGGTACGACCTGGTGCTCGCCGTCGAAATGGAAGACGGCGCTGACATCGGCGCCGTGCGCGATCAGATCGTGGCGTGCCGCCTCGATGTCGCCGACCACCAGGAACATGCCCTGCGCAGATCCTGGCGCGCCGCTGGAGGACAGGTGGATCGAGCATTGCGAGCCGGGAGGCGTGAGCTGCACGGCGCGAAAATGCTTGCCGACCCAGAAGTCGGCGTCGAGCGTCCAGCCGAGGCCCTGGTAGAACTGCTTGGCGCGGTCGACGTCGGCGACGGGGATGGCGATGACTTCGAGCTTCAGGTCGGTCGTCGCAGCGCTGGGGACGCTGGTGGCGGTGTCGGTGCTGGTCTGCGTGGTGCTCATGGGGGACTCCGTGGCTTGGTGATGAGTAGCATCACGGTCGTGTGGCCTATTGGACCACTAATCCGGACGCGATTGACCAGGCCATCGTCGCGACCGGCCAGCTCAACGTTTGACGACAGCTCCGTGGTCACGCGCTCTCGCGCACGACCTCGAGCGCCTCGGCGATGCCGTATTGCGCGAAACGCCCCCAGTATTCGGCGGTCGCGCGCAGCAGGCTCTCGCGCAGGTAGGGCCGCTTCGCGGTCTGCGACGCGTAGGCGCCGATCGCCTCGACCTTGCGATCGAGGAACTCGCCGATCTCGATGAACTTCGTCGGTCGGAACTCGACGTTACACGACGGCGCCTGATAGCAGTACAGCGACGGGACCTCGCGGCACGCCACCACTGTCGCGCGGTGGACGCTGCGATGGTCCTGGTGGCCGTCGTGCAGGCTGTGCGTGTAGACGATCGTCGGCTTCACGGCGCGAACGGTCTCCTCGATCAGCGAGATGGTCTCGCGGCCTTCCGACACTTTCGTGTCCTGGAGCGTGCCGAGCGTGAGCTCGACGTCGAGCAGCTGTGCGGCGCGGCGCGCCTCGAGCACGCGCTCGGATGCGACGCCCCCGTGCTCGCCGCCGGTCAGCGTGAGCACCGCCACCCGATCGCCGCGCAGGCGATGACGGACGAGAATGCCGCCGCAGCCAATCTCGACGTCGTCTGGATGCGCGCCGATCGCGACCACGACCTGGCGGCGGTCGCGGCGCTCGGCCGCTGCGCGACGCGCCACCTCGGCGACCTTCTCGAGAAATGGCCCGCGCACGAGCGGCTTCAGGAGGAACTCGTCAGCGCCGCCGCGGAGCGCCTGCAGCGCGTAGTCGAGCTTCCCGTGCGCGGTGACGAGCAGCGTCGGCGTGAAAGGCCAGACCTCCTTGCTGATTCTCAGGAGATCGAGCCCCGACATGCCGGGCAGCTCGATGTCGGAGATCACGATGTCCCACTCGCGGCTCCGCAGCAGCGTTTCGCCTTCGAGGCCACCGGCCGCGTGGGAGACGTCATATCCGCCAGCCGTCTGCAGCCAACGTTGCAGCAGTTGCGCCTGATCGAGGTCGTCCTCGATCAGCAGGACACGAATCGACAGTTGATCTGCAGTCATGGTGTGCGGCTTCGATCGTTCATCGGCGAACCACGACGCCGACCAGAACCCTTGTGCGCTCGTAGGTCTCGGTCCGGTGACTGGCGATAACGCTCAGGCCGACCGACGGCGTCATCAGCCAGGTCGCGGTGGCGCCGACGCTGGTGAACGCGAACCGGTCGTCGCTGCTGCTGTTCGCGACCGAGATCTGCATCTGGAACCGGCGCGACGGTGACACTGAGTAGTCCGCTAACCACGTGAGGCGCGGCTCGAACTCGGTGTCGGAGGCAACCAGAGCCCTGACGCTGAGCCGGCTGTCTGTGGTCACCGAGACCGTCGTGCCAGCGGCCCAGGCCAACAGCCAATGCGGGTCGGTGTCGCTGAATGCGGGCCGGAAATTGCCGATGAGCGAAATGCGCGGGGTGACAGCGAATACGGCTTCTTCCCACAGCATGCCGCGCTTGGTTTCGTCACTGAAGAAGGTGTAGAGGCTGTTGCCGAGCGTCAGCCGGCGCGAAGGGTGCACGACCACGCTGGCCTCGAGCGAGTCTTCGGTCACTCCGGCCACCGGCTCGACGGCGCCGATGGGCAGCACCGCACCGAAGGCGTAACGCTGATATCCGCCGGAAATCGTCACGCCCGGACTGAGCCTGTACGTGACGTCCACCCGTGCCTCAAACCTTCCGGCCTGGTCGGGCTCCACACTTCCACCGCCCAGAACGCGCACGGTCGCGTAACGGTCCCACCGCAGCTCCTTCAGCGCGGCGGCAGCGTCCTTGTTCTGCGGATCCAGCGCCAGGCTCTGCCGATAGTCGGCTTCGGCGTCATCGCGCCGGAGCGCCGCGCGATCGACGAACCCGAGCCCGTTCCAGGCGTCGACGCTGCGCGGATCGGCGCCGACCAGCTCGCGGAAGAGGGCGTGCGCCTTGTCGAGATGGCCTTGCCAGGCGAGCGCGAAGCCGAGACCGACGCGCGCACCCACGTTCGACGGCTCCCTGGCGAGCACCTGCTCGTACAGCCGGATGGCGCGATCGAGATCGTCGTGCCATGCGAGCGTTGTGGCTAGCTCGAGGGCCGCCTGAGTGGACTCGGGCTCGAGCGCGTGCGCACGCTCCAGCGAGGCGATCGCCGCGGGCAAGTGGCCGGTCGTCCGCTCGATGACCCCGAGGAGCAGGTAGGCGCCCGCGTCGTCCGGCTGAGCGCGGACCACGTCTTCGAGCAGCGTGCGCGCCTCGTCCAGCTGTCCGGCATCGTAGAGGGCGCGGGCGCGCTCCAGTGTCGGCGTCTGCTGAGCCGAGGCTGCGGTCGTCCACGAGATCCACAGCACCGCCAGGGCCAGCACTGTTGTGAGACGCACTTTGAGACGGCCGCCGCTCATGCCAGTGCCCGCAAGGCGACCAGGATGGCGATGATCGCGAAGATGACCAACTCCTTGACGAACAGGCCATGCTCGTTGGCGGCATCGGCCGCGAGGTCCTCGTCAAACGTGCGGCCCCAGTCTCGAGAGGAGCTCATCGCGGCATCGCTACCTTTCCGGTCTTGATCGTCTTGTCCCAGGCCAGACCCGCCCCCTGGATTTCCCGGATGTACGCCGCAACGGTCACCGCCGAGAGCAAAGCGCCGTAGCCGGCGATCTGCACGAGGATCCTGGGCAGCACCTCGAGCCGCCAGCGGCCCGACAGCCAGCGGGCCGCGTAGGCGACCAGCATCGAGCTGGTGAGCCAGGTGTAGAGGAAGAACTCCAGCGCGTCGACGCGTGGCAGGCTCATGGTGATCCCCAGAGTGTGCACCACGTGAGCCAGTAGGGTGCCAAGCGGTCCTGGCGCCATGCTGTAGAGGATGATCGCCAGCGAGACGACACCGGGAAAGAGCAGGCCCTGCAGCCACGCGCGCCGGATCGTGGGCGGGTCGATCACGCACGACATCGCCGAGGAGAGGACGTAGGACACCCCATGAAAGATCCACAGCAGCCGGAACGTCGTCCACGCGGTCGGGGCGTCCATCAGCGCGAGGCCGACGAGCCCGGTCGACGCCGCCATCGTGAAGAGTGGCATCAACACCACAGTGAACCAGATCAGCGAAAACAGGACCCCGCCCAATTTGCCGTAGCGCCGCCGGCCGCGCAGCCACATGTTGGAGAACTGCAGCGAGATCTGCACGTTGCCGCGCGCCCAGCGCAGCCGCTGCTTCCACAGCCCGTCGATATCGCCGGGCTCTTCGGCCCACACGATGGCATTGCCCTCGAACACCACCCGTTTCCCCGACAGCTGCGTGCGGAACGTCGTCACCGTATCCTCCGCGAGGGTCGACGTGTCGATGCGGCTGCCGATCGCGATCAGGCTCTCGCGGGAGTGAAGCTGCGCGCCGCCGGCCAGGCAGACCATCGATCCGAACACGTTCTGTGCGCGCCGCACCGCGGCCTGCGCGGTGATGTACTCGTAAGCGATGTAGCGGGTGAGATAGTTGCCGCCGACACTGCCTTCCTTGATGTAGGCAGTGACAGCACCGACGTCGGGGTTCGAGAGATGCCGCGCCATCTTGCGCAGCGCGCTGGGCTCGAACTGCACGTCCGCATCGATGATCAGCACGGCCTCGGCCCAGGGGTCGGCAAGGATCCGCGCGATGCCGTGATTCAGCGTATGCGCTTTCCCCTGGCCGCCCCGTTCACGACGCAGGTGATGGACGCGGGCTGGGTCTCGCGCCACCCATGCCCGGACCACGTCGGGCGTCCCGTCGGTTGACGCGTCGTCAACGACATACACGCGGACGTTCGCGCCCGGGTAGTCCATGCCCAGCAGCCGCTCGATCGTGGCGCCGATGACGTTTGCCTCGTTCCACGCCGGCACGACCACGGCAACCCGCGGATAAAAGGGACGGAGCCGCTCGTAGCCGATACGGAAGCGATTCAGGCCGATCGCCGCGAACTGGATGAGCGACGCGACCAGCGGAAGCGCGCTGACGTAGACAAGGCCCATGCACACGATGCCGAAGTACCGCTGGCGTCGCGCCACCGGGATGAGCAGGCCGGCGACGGCGATGGCCGTCAGCCCCAGCGCGGCACTCGCCAAGCACGATCATCAGCCGATGCCGCCGGCGTCGGGCAATTTCGACCTGGTCCAGCGGGTCTCGGAGCACATCGCGGGGGATGCCAGGAGAAAACACAGTCATTGCGCGAGCGCCAGCAGTGTTGAACGGACGTAGTCGTAGCGCCCGATCCCCGTTGCGAGATGACTGTCGGTGCTGCACACGATCGCCGCGCCGGCAGCCTGCGCCGCCTTCAGCGTGCGCAGCGACGGGCAGTGCCAGCGTTCGCTGATCTCGACAATGGTGCCGGTGTCTGCGGCAGCCGAGGCCAGCTCGGCGAGCAACTCGTCAGACACTTGATCTTCTGAGAGCCCGACCTTCGGCAGAATGCTGAAGACGTGTGCGAGGACGAGCGGGTGGGTGCGGTTGCGGCGCATCGCCGCGACAGTAGCCAGAACGAGCGTCTCGATGCACTGAGCCGCGCTGGCGCCGCTCTGGAGATCCGCTTTCACGTCGCGGGGCGACCGCGGACCGCCCGACCAGGGGAACTGATGGTCGGCGGCGTAGATGACATCGACGGCCTCCAGGCGCGCGGGCAGATCGAGTTGTCCGTCAGCGTCGAGAATCTTCGCTTCGATGCCGATGCTGAGCGCAACCGTCGTCGTGAGCCGGAGCGCCCGGACCGCTGCCGCATAGTCGGGATGGTAGGTCGTGTCGGCGCGCACGTGATCGACGCATCCCAGGCGGGTGAGCCCGACCCGCTCGGCCTGCGCGATGTTCTCTTCGAGCGTCGAGCGCCCGTCGGAGAACGTGGAGTGGACGTGATGGTCCTCGCGCAGGAGAGCGTCGGTCTGCATCACAACTCCGTCGACACGCGCCCGTCGGCGGAACGGATCCGCAGGCGTGCCAGGCGACCATCAAGGTCGTCGATCAGCGACCCGATAGCCACGGAATCGCCGGAGCGTGCCGCAGCCTCGATGTCGCGCCCCAGACGGGTCACCTCGGGAAGGCCGTAACCCGCGCCCGATCCTTTCATCTTGTGAGCGAGCGCGGCGATGGCATCGAAGTCGCGACGCTTCAGATCCTGGCGCAGCGTCGTCAGGTCCTGCCGTCGTGCGGCAACGTAACCCGGCACCAGGTCGACGATGTCGTCGTCGATGACGAGCTCGTCGGCGGTCTCGACCCGCGAAGCAGAGACTGCAGTCGTCGTGTCCAGATCGAGCAGTCGCGTGGCGACGGCGGCGAGGTCCTCGAGCATGGCGACCTCGGCGGGCGGCCAGCGGTGTGGCCGGGTGTCCATGGCGCAGAACGCGCCAATGATCGCCCCTCGCGGGTTCCTCAGTGGAACGCCGGCGACGGCGATGACGCCGTGCGTCGAGACTGGCAGCACGCCGTCGAGTCGGGAATCTGTCCTCGCGTCCTCGACGAGAACAGAATGGGGCGTATCCATGATCAGGTGGGTAAATGATCTGGCGCTCGGCAGGCCCTGCGACAGGTCGAGCGCTTCCGGAACACCGGCTGCGCCCACGATCCTGACCCGGTCCCCGACCATCAGCGTCACCGCTGCGGCTGGCACCCCCAGCGCCAGCGTCGCGAGGTGGGCGAGGGCGTCACACGCGCGGGCATCGTGCCCGACGCGTTGGTCGAGCGGCGCGGCTGCGTCGCCAAGCCGCGCCACGAGCTGTTCACCCCACCAGGCGGACTGCTCGGCGTCCTCGACGCGGGCGGCGTTCACGAGCTCTTCGCTCACGGCCTCGACCTGGCCCCACTTGCGCGCCTGCGCCTCTGTCAGGACCGACGCAGCCAGCGCCGCCACCGCCTCGAAGTCGCGCAGCGCGAGCAGGCGATCGATCCGATCGGAGAGGTCTTGCGCCGGCGGCAGCGTCGCGTCCGGCTCCGTCGCATCGCCGCGATCGCCCGCTGACACGTGCCCGCCGAGAAGAGCGCTCACCCGCGCACGGAGGTCAGCCCGGCGCACGGGCTTGGACAGAAAGTCGGTGCAGCCGGCCGCCAGGCACCGCTCGCGCTCCTCGGTCCCGTCATAGGACGTGAGCGCGATGATCGGCAGCAGGTCGCCGCCGGGGAGACGCCGGATTGCGCGCGCCGCTTCGTAGCCGTCCATAACCGGCATGTTCACGTCGAGCAGGATGAGGGACGGCCGCCGGCGGGTGACGGCCTCCACCGCCTCCTTGCCGTTGGTGACGGAGGCGAGCCGATAGCCGCTGCCGCGCAGGTAGGTTGCGACCAGCCGCTGGTTGTCGGGAGTGTCGTCGGCGATCAGCACGAGCGGCCGCCGGTCGATCCATTTCGTGCAGATGCCCACCAGTTGCTGCTGGTCGAGCGGCCTGGTCGCGTAGTCGTTCATCCCGGCGGCCAGCGCTTGCCGACGAAGGTTGTCGGTCGCGTCGTCCGCGAGCGCGACGATCGGGACGCGCCGGCCGGTGTCGGTCTCGCGCGCACGGATGCCCCGCGCCGCCTCGAGCCCGCCAATCTGCGGCCGCTCGGCGTCCATGAGGATGAGGTCGTAGTCGTACGTCGATGCGCACGACAACGCCTCGAGGCCGTTCGCGGCGCGATCGACGTCGCAGCCGTTCTCGCGAAGAATCTGCGTGGCTCGCGCCTGGTTGTCCGGGTTGTCTTCGACGAGCAGGACGCGTGGGCGGGTCCCTCCTGGCGCTGCCAGTGTCGTCGCCTCGTCAGGCTCGCGATCGACGGCCGCCGGGGTCAGCCCCGCAGCCTGGCCCACGGCCCGAATCAGCCGCGCCGGTTTGACCGGCTTGTAAATGCAGCTGGTGATGCCGTAGCTGCCGACGTATCGCGCGGCCATCGCGCGCAGCGAGCACATCAGAACGACATTCAGGGCCGATGTCGCGTCGTGCCGGTCGTGCCAGATCCGTCTCGCGAGCTCAACCCCGTTCGAGTCCGGCAGCCGGTCCCCGAGCGCGATGACCCGCGGGGCGGCCTGTGCGATCTCCGACAATGCCTCCGCCGCCGTGGCCACCGCTCGCACCGACGCGCCGGCGAGCCGCAGGACGGACTCGTTCATCCTGCGCAGGACCGCATTCTGCTGAACCAGCAGCACGTCGACGCCGGCCAGCGCCGCCGGTCCGAAATCAGCGGCCGGCTGCGTCGGCGCCAGCGGCAGCGTCAGCGCAGCTTCGAACGTGCTGCCGCGTCCGGGCTCGCTCTCGAGCGACAGCCGGCCGCCCATCAGCTCGATGAGCGAGCGGGAGATTGCCAGGCCGAGCCCCGTTCCGCCGTACCGGCGCCCCGTCGTCAGATCCGCCTGGACGAACCGCTCGAAAATCCGGGCCTGGGCTTCGAGTGGAATCCCGATCCCGGTGTCGATCACCACGAGTCGTCAGGTCGACGGATCCCGCGGCGGCGGGTTCGGCGCGGGCGCGAATCGTCACTTCGCCCTGCTCGGTGAACTTCACCGCGTTGCCGACCAGGTTCATCAGGATTTGCCGGAGGCGGGCGCGATCGCCGACGAGACGGCGCGGCGTCTCCGGCGGGACGTCAATGACGAGCTCCACGCCCTTGGCTTCAGCGCGCACCACGAGCAGCTCGGCCACGCCTTCGACGAGCTGGCGGAGATCGAACGGCGCCGGATCGAGGACGATCTTGCCGGCCTCGATCCTCGCCGAGTCGAGCAGATCGCCGATCAGCATCGTGAGGGCGTCGGCGTTGTCGTGCACCGTCCTGGCGAATTCCGTCTGCTCGGCATCGAGACGCGTGTCGAGCAGCAGCTCGCTCATGCCCGAGACCGCGTTCAGGGGCGTCCGGATCTCGTGGCTGACGGTGGCCAGGAAGTGTGTTTTCGCCTCGTTGGCGGCGTCGGCGTCCTTCAGCGCCTGATGCAGGCGCGCGTCGTCGCGCTGCTGACGGGTCACGTCGCGGTTGAAGAGCAGGAACCCGCCGAGGATGGTGACGACGGCGAGCACCGCGTTGAAGGTCTCCACGACGATCGCCTCGCGTGCCCGCGCCCGTGCCTCGCGCGCACGGTCCTCGGCCAGCGCCTGCTCGTGCGCTTCGAGCTGGTCGATCAGGTCGCTCATCCCGGCGGCGACATTCTCCGCCGGCGGTTCGTTCGGCGGCAGCGGCGCCGTTCCGGCGGCGGCAGCGTCGAGCAGATCGAGGTGTGGTGCCACGCTCCGTTCGAGCGCATCGAGGCGGGCGGCCTGGCCGGGGTCGTCAGCGAGGAGCAGCCGCAGCGTCGCCATCTCTTTGCGGTACGCCGCCGCTGCGCTCCGGTAGTTGTCGAAACGCCCGTTGTCCTCTCGTGCCTGGGCGTCGCGAACCGCGGCTGCGGCCTTTCGGAGGGAGACCGCGACGCCGCGGATGGCCACAATCACGTCTTGCGAGCGCGCCGCCAGCTCAGCGCTCTCGGCCATGCGCTCGGTCGACCGGTAGCCGATCCACCAGCCCGCCATCGCGGTCAGCAGAACGATGCCGCCGATCAGGTTGCGCGTCAGCCTGAACGTCGACGACATCGCGCCTCTCAGAGGCATTCGCCGGCGGCTTGCGGTGTCGCCGGGCTCCCTCGACGCTGTCATGTTCGGCGGCTCGACCGGCACGCGTTTACGTCCCCGCGTCGGGACGATCGGCGCGCGGAATGTCTGTCCCGGGCTCGTCAGCGGCGAGCGCTGCGATTTCAGCCGCGTCGATGAACTCTTCCGTCCAGTAGCGCACGACCGCGATGTCCCGGAAGGGCAGCGGCCCTGACGGCGGCGGTTCTCCGAGCACGTCGCGCAGCGACAGCAGCGGCATGTTGACGCCGCTCGCAACAGTCAACGGCATCGTTCCGGGAAAGCGCGCGTTGACTTCCAGCAGCACCGGCGTGCCCTGCGCGTTCCGGCGGAACTGGATGTTGGCGGTGTAGCGCAGCCCGACGCGCGTCGCGACGCGGCGGGCGAACTCCTCGAGCTCGGCATCGTGCAGGGTCTTCGCCGTCACGGCGATGCCGGAGTCCACCTTGAGCCTGGCCCGAGGCACGGCGGCGGCGATGCCTCCGTCGCGCCCGGCGAGCACGTCGACGGAATATTCCTCGCCGGGGAGGAACTCCTGCGCGAGCATGGACCCGTCGCGGGGATGGCGGCCAAGCTGTTCAGGCGATCCGATGATCTCGATGCCGCGCGATCCGCTGCCGGAACGCGGCTTCACGATGAGCGGAAAGTCCCAGCCCTCCGGCGAGAACGCGCCGTCGAGGACCGCGTAGCGGCCGACGGGCACTGTGTCGCCGCAGGTGCGAAGCAGGGTGAGCTTGTCCAGGCAGAGGGTCAGCGTCTGCGGTGACGCGACGAGGACGCGCACACCTGCCGACGCGAACGCCTCCTCGGCACTGGCGACGCCGAGCAGCTCGGAATCTACTGTCGGGACGAGCACGTCGATCGCATTCCGGCGGCAGAGGTCGAGGAGGTGCGCGACGAACTGCGGATCGGCGCCGGCGCGGAGCCGGTGGCGCCGGGACGCCGGGACCAGGTAGAGCCCGGCCGCGTTCGGATCCATGTCTCCGGCGTGGATCACAAACGGTTCGCCGCGGACGGCCTTGATGAAGGAGATGGCGGCCGCACCGCCGGCGCCTGTGAGCAGGACTCTGGATCCCGAGATTGTTCCGGTCATCGCGTAATGCGGGCATCGTACAGCAGGACGGCGGCGCCGCGGGGCACACGCCGCGTCCTGACCCCGCCTTGGCTCTGTTCCGCAGTGTTTTCTGTAGACCGGCAGCCGGTATCTCCGGCGCGCCGTGGGCGCCCTCGCTGGCTACGGTATTCCGGAGGCGGGGACGAGGCCCAATCGTGGAGAGCGTCTTGCGACGAACTGCTGCGAGTCGCTACCGACTACAGGCCCCGGACGGTTTCCAGTCAGAGGGGATGCCCCTCTGCTGAGCCGAATCGTGGATGACGAGGGCGAACGCACGCCGGAGCGCCGTCCCGGTGACGTTCAGTTCCATAGGAATATTCGGCCGCACCGTCATGGTGCCTCCGGCCCGAGCCCTGGTGGCGCCATCCGGAGTGTCCAGACACTGGTCGCCTGCAAGCACGTACCAGCCTTCGGGGCCCGGGTGCGTATGCACTCTCGAACTGTCGCCAGGCCGCATGACGGCGTAAGAGAGGATCGCCGTGTAGCTCGTTGCCTCGGGAAGCTGCAGTGGTCCGACGACGGCGATGGCGTCACCTCCGCGCGGAGCAGCATCTCGTGGACCGAATTCGGAGAGCCACACTCGTCCATCTTCCTCGACGACGATTCCGGTCGCGCTCCTGGCAGCGTCTGCATCCTTCCTGGTTGGAAACGTCGAGAGATGCCAGTAGACGGAGGCGTCGCTGAAGTGAAGCCCGCCGGCCATGCCGACGTTGAAGCAGCCATACTCCGGTCGCTTCTCTCCCGGCGGCACGTCCACACAGGCCACTCCGGTCATGTGTTCGTGTTCGGCGGCGCCGGGCACCTGGGCGCGCAGGCGACCGATTGGCAGGATTTGAAACGCGACCAGGAACAGCACGACGACGCCGATGACGGGAGTTCTGGCCATGTCGGACCCTCCGGGAAGGATGCTCCAGCCTGCGATCCTACTCCCTCACCTCAATGCGTGTGTTCGAGGAACCCACGCAGCTTGTCGGGGTTGCGCACGACGTAGATGGCGCGAATGCGGCCGTCGGCGATATCGAACGAGTAGGTGCCGTTGCCGAGGTCCGGATGGCGCAGGAGCAGACCTGGTGCGCCGTTGATCGTGACTACCTGAGGGTCCGACTCCGACCAGCGCGTCTTGCCGACAACCTCGATGACGAACTCGGCAATGCGATCGGCGCCAACCACGGGACGCGGCGCCGCGAGTGCCTTCCCGCCGCCATCGGCGACGAGCTCCGCGTCGGTGTGCAGCACCGTCATCAACGCCTCGAGATTGCCGGTGACGCAGGCGTCGCGGAATCGTCGCACGATCTCCTCGGATTCACGCCGCGACACGGTCGCGCGCGGATGCGAATCGCGCAACCGGGCACGTGCGCGCGCGAGGATCTGCCGTGTGTTCGCCGCGCTCTTGCCGACGCTGCTCGCGATCTCGTCGAAGTCGAGCTCGAACACCTCGCGCAGCAGGAAGACCGCGCGCTCGGTCGCCGACAGCTGCTCCAGCAGGACCAGAAATGCCGTCGTCAGCGACGACGCCAGCTCGGCGGATTCCTGATTCGGCTCCGCCAGCGGTTCCGGTAGCCATGGCCCGGGATACTCCATGCGAGTCCGTTCGGCGCTGCGCAGATGGTCGATACACAGGCGCGTGACGATCGTCCTGAGATATGCCCGCGGCGAGCGGACGTCTGCGCGCTCGTCCTGACGCGCCCGGAGCCACGCGTCCTGGACGACATCCTCGGCTTCGCTGGCGCTGCCGAGCATCCTGTAGGCAATCGAGAACAGCATGGGGCGATGCGCCTCGAACGTCGCTCCGTCCCACTCAGTTGCTGCCATGGCTCAGGTCCCCTCACTCTGACTATTGTTCCTTCTTCTTAGACGGGTGACGGAGCCCGCGTGTGACAGCGACGCAGCCCGGCCAGGTGTCACAGGACCATTCCTGCTTCGTCGGAGCTTCCACCGACGCGCGCGATCGTCCTGCAGCTTCGCTGCGCTCGGACTGTCGGGTGTCACGAATCTGTTCCTGATTCGTCTTGATTGGTGAAGGGAGATCATCATGCTGTTCAAGAAAGTGGTATACGTCACGCAGTTCGTCAGCGACCAGGACAGGGCGCTCGACTTCTACACGACGCTGCTCGACTTCGAGAAGCGCGTCGACGTGCCGACGCCCGATGGCGGACCGCGGTTCCTGACCGTTGGCGTCGCAGGCGAAGACTTTCAGCTCGTGCTCTGGCCGGGGAAACACGGGGAAGGCCAGCCGGTATTCGGCCGCCTCCCGGCAGCGTGCACCATCGAGACGCCGGACTGCCGGAAGGCGTTCGAAGAACTGAAATCGCGGGGCGTGAAGTTCGAGACGGGAGTGCTCGAGTACCCCTGGGGCTATGTCGCGGTGTTCGTGGATCCTGACGGCAACCGGCTCCAGCTCCGAGAAGGCCGTTAAGTCGCTCGCGCGCGGCCGTCGTTGGTCTGAGAACAGCCCCTCGACCCGACGGTCGCGCAGCCCGCACCGACAGCGCGGCTGTCCATGCCTCGCCGGTCGCGATCGAGACTCACTCCTTTAACTGAGCACAGCTGACTTGCGGAGCGGCCCCTCACAACCAGGATTCAGCGCTGGCCGTCGCAGGCGTCCGCCCGTGCGAGGAGAAACGCTCTTTCCCGCGCGTTGCGGGTCAGTGTGGCCGCAGCCTCGAATTCTGAGCGCGCCTCGGCCAGTCGACCGGCGCGGAACAGAAAGTCGCCCCTCGCCGCCGGCAGCGGCGCGTAGTCGCGCAGGGCGGCGGCGTCGGCGATCTCGTCGACCAGCCTGAGGCCCGCGTCGGGCCCGAAGGCCATGCTGTGGGCGATCGCGCGATTGAGATCGACCACGGGCGAAGGCGCCACGACGCGCAGCCGGTCGTAGAGCGCGGCAATGCGCGGCCAGTCAGTATCGGCGGCCCGGCGCGCGCGGGCGTGGCAGGCGGCGAGCGCGGCTTGCAGCACATAGGGGCCGTCAGCCGCGCAGCGCTTCGGCGCGGGCCAGCGCATCGAGGCCCCGGCCGATCAGCAACTGGTCCCAGCGCGCGCGATCCTGCTCGGTGATCGGCACGAAGGCGCCGTCCGGCCCGGTGCGCGCCTGGTTGCGCGACGCCTGGATCTCCATCAGGGCCAGCAGGCCGAGCACTTCGGCATCGCCGGGCATCAGCCCGGCCAGCATGCGGCCGAGCCGTTGCGCCTCCAGGCACAGGCCCGGGCGGAGAAGGTCGTCGCCCGCCGTGGCGGCATAGCCTTCATTGAAAATCAGGTAGATGACCTCGAGCACCGAGGGCAGCCGCGCCGCCCGTTCGGCGCCGCGCGGCACCTCGAAGGCCAATCCCGCCTTTGCGATCGCCTTCTTCGCGCGAACGATCCGCTGCGCGATCGTCGCCTCGCTCGACAGGAAGGCGCGGGCGATCTCGTCCGTCGTCAGGCCGCCGACCACCTTGAGGGTGAGCGCCGCGCGGGCGTCGGGCGACAGCATGGGGTGGCAGGCGGTGAAGATGAGGCCGAGCAGCTCGTCGCCGAGATCATCGTCCATGGCCGCTTCGATCGCCTGGGCCGCGCCGTCGTGCGCCTCGTCCAGCGTCCGCGCGATCTCCTCGTGCTTGCGCTGACGCATCTTGTCGCGCCGGAGGGCGTCGACGGCGCGCCGCTTGGCGACGGCCATCAGCCAGGCGCCCGGATTGTCAGGGACGCCGGTCCTCGGCCATTCGGACAGGGCGACGACCAGCGCGTCCTGCGCCAGCTCCTCGGCCCGATCGACATTCCGCACGATGCGGGCCAGGCCCGCGACGAGCCTGGCCCGTTCAATGCGAAAGGTCGCTTCGATCGCCTGGTGCGTTTCGCCTGCGGTCACACCGCATTTTCGGCCAAGGCCGCAGGGGAGACAAGCCGGCTAGGCGACGCCGAGTTTCCCGCGCTCCCCTTCGCGCCGGGGCGCGGCGAGCTCCTCGGGCGTCACAAAGGCGGCCAGATCCGCCGCCTCGTAGAACGGCCGGATTTCCATCTCGCCTTTCATGCCCGGGATGAGAGGGGAGCGCTTCGCCCAGGCCATCGCCTCGTCCATGTCCTTGACCTCCCAGATCGAGAAGCCGACGACGAGCTCGCGGCTCTCGGCGAACGGCCCGTCGATGACCGTGCGTCTGGTGCCATCGGAGACTATGCGCTTCGAGTGGGCGTCGTTCTTGAGACCGGCGGCGGCCACGAAGACGCCGGCCTTGACCAGCTCTTCGGTGAACCGGTCCATCGCCGCAAATGCCTCGAGCGCTTCCGGCGTGGGCTCGCCCAATGTCATGCCCTCAGCGGCTTTCCCCAAAACCATCACCCGCATCGTCTGTCTCCTTGTTAGAGCCGGCCCCATTTGGCGTCTCGTTGGGACGACGAACGAGCCTGCCCGAAATCGACACGTCCTGCAAACTATGATTTCTCGAGGCTCACTCTCTGAGTACGGCTCTCGCCGGCACGCTCCAGGCGTCGCTGACGGCTAGTCGACAGGCGACAACTAGACGGAAGAGCACGCTGCCGGCGTCGTGGGGCGAGCCCGTCCAGCCTTCGGACCCTGCGCGATGCCTTTGTGAACTGTTGCGGTGGAACTCATGTCCTCATTCCGGTCGTGGATCCTTGGCAATCACCGCCACGGACCTGCTCCCGCTCGACGCGCAACTCAACTTTCGTGATGTCCGGTCGAAAGAACACCGCCACCGTCCAATCGAGCACGATGCGCAGGCGTCGGTCCCACCGTGGCATCTGGAACAGGTAGTACGTCCGCCGTATCCACCAGGCCGAGGAAACCTGTCACCCGCACGCCGAACACGCGCGCAACGGCGCGCGTGTGCCCGAGCGAGGCCATGGTTCCGAGCGGCTGGAAGAGGAACGGGGTCGGGACGCGCTCTTCGATCGCCGCCTGGATGTTGCGCGCGAGGTGTCGTGCCTCCCTGACGGTATGCTGCGCGAGCGCTGGATAGGGACGGCCATCCGGTCCGGGAATGGATGCGCAGTCGCCCAGCGCCCAGACATTCGCGTGACTGCGACTCCGCATCGTCCCATCGACCGCAATCCGGCCACGTTGATCGTGCGCGACGGGAATCGCCGTGGCGAGGACGCTCGGCACGGTTCCCGCCGCCAGCACAATCGTGCCCGCGTCGATGATCTCGTTTGCGACGCGTATACCAGAGGTCTCGATGGAGCGGACGGGCGTCGAGACGCGGATGTCGGCGCCGCGCCGCTGGAGCACGTGTGCTGCCACGACGGCCAGTTCCTCGTCGATCTCGGGCAGGATGCGTGCACCAGCCTCGAACAGGAGAAAGCGAACCTCGTCGCGCCGGAGTCGAGGATAAAAGCGGAGCACGTCATCCGCGAATGCTGAGAGCTCGCCCAGCAGTTCGATGCCGACAAGACCGCCGCCGATCATGATGACGGTGAGGCAGCCGCGACGAGTCGTTGGCTCCGAGGTCGCGTCGGCTCGCTCGAATTGTTCAATCAGGTGATTTCTGAGCACCAGGGCGTCTGCCATGGTCTTGAACGTGAACGCGTTCGATGAGCCAGGGATCAGCTGCTCGTTCGTGGACGCGCCGAGCGCCACGACGAGATGGTCGTACGGCAGATCGTAGGTCGACTCCCCCGGCGGCGACGGCTCGAACGATGTGGCGCTCCACGTCGACACGTTCAATGGTCGCCTCGACAAAGCGTGCCCGTCGGAGAACGGCACGGATTGGCTGCGCGCAGTGCCGCAGTTCTAACCGTCCGGAGCATGCTTCGAACAGAAGCGGCGTGATGACGAAGAAATTCTCGCGGCTCACAAGCGTGATCTCGACGCCAGTGTGTCCGCGCAATGCTCGCTCGAGGTGGCGCGCCGTCGAAACGCCACCGAATCCGCCGCCGAGTACCACGACACGCACCGCGTCTCCTCCCTGTTCAGATAAGGGTCGTCTCAGAGCGTCGCGTGCGGCGGGCTGCCGCAAAGAGATCGTCCGATACGCAGGATTGGAAGTCCCGAAGACTTGGTGAGCCCGCGTCGATATGTCCTTTTTACGTACACCAACCACGCAATTGATGCGAGCTCGACTGGACTGACGGAGATCATCTCAAGCGGACAGCATGGTCGCGCTGCCGCCGCCCGTGTGATGGCTATCCCAGTCGGCGTCACCAGGCCGCGGCGCTCTCGGCGTTGATCGATGCCCGTCGGCTGGGGGTCGCCGTAAACCGCCGAAGATAAATTGCGTCGCGTATCGCCGGGATTTGAGCTAGCGTCTTGCGATAAATTCCGGCTCTTGGGTCAGCCCTGTGGGCCGGTTTGGGGGGTCGTGACGCACGATGAGGCGCGAGTCATTTCTTCCACTGGGTGCCGCCGTCCTTTTGGCGCTGGACGGAACACAGGGCCCGTCTCAAGGCCTCACGCAAAACTATCCGACCAAGGCTGTGCGAATCGTCGAGCCGTTCGGAGCCGGCGGTGGCCCTGACCTCATCGCTCGCGCCTTGAGCACGAGGCTCTCTGCGCTGTGGGGCCAACCCGTGACGGTCGAGAACCATCCCGGCGGAGGAAGTACGGCGGCTCCAGCATTGGTGGCGAAGTCGTCGGCCGACGGCTACACGCTGCTCGTCAACACGAGCGCTCACGCATACAGCTCCGCGTTCGTGAAAAACCTGCCGTATGACCCGTTGCGGGATTTCATCGCGGTTGCTCCGCTTACCACTCAGCCGTATGTGCTCGTTGCAGGGTCGGCAGCCGGGATCGCCACTGTTGCCGAACTGATCTCGGCAGCGAAGATGAAGCCAGGCGAGCTGCGGTTTGCCTCGAGTGGTGTCGGCACGGGGACCCATGTGGGTCTCGAGAAGTTCAATTTAGCGGCGGGCATCAAGGCCGTGCACGTGCCGCCGGGACCAGGTGACGCCATCGCCGACCTGATCGCCAACACCGTCGCAGGGCGCACGACCTACATGATGGCACCGATCCCGCTCGCACTCGCCAGCATCCGTGCGGGCACACTTCGCGCGCTGGGGGTGACGACGAAGAAGCGCTCATCACTCCTGCCGGAGGTGCCGACGATTGCGGAGGCTGGCGTCGCTGGCTTCGACTACGCGATTTGGTATGGAGTCTGGGTCCCCGCCCGCACACCGCCCGGTGTGGTGGACAAACTGGCGCACGACATCGCGCTGGTGATGGACGCACCGGATCTGCGTGACTCACTCGCGAAAGATGGCGCCGATCGACTCATGATGACGCAGCCCGAGTTCGCGCGGTTCGTGGAGCGGGAGAGTGAAAGTGCCACTCGTATCGCCAAAGCAGCTGGGATCGCACCCAGGTAGAGCACGAGCGCGTCGCCGTTGTCGCGTTGGCCTGCGGCAGAACGCGAAGCCGCTGAGCCTGGCAAGGAGTTCTTGGCCAACCTCTTGTCCCAACCGTCAGAGCCGCCGCAGGTCGGCGTCGCCCCGTAAATTACAGTGTGACCGGGGTTCCACTGGGGATCTGACACAGTTCTGACACAGTGCCCATGATCGGCCAGGCGTAATCTCTACCATTGCAACCGGGCACCGATCCGGAGGACACGCGGTGCCGTGATGGCGGTCGGCCGCAGCCACGAGCCGCCCGAGGTGGTTGTGAGCGTCTGTGCGCCATTGGCGTTGAACATGTTGTAAACGTCGAAGAATCCCATGAGCGCACAGCTGTGATGGGAAACGCTTTTCTCGGTGCGGACGTCGACGAGCGTAATGTTGGGCGTCCGATTGGCCGCGATCGGTTCCGTTTTGATGGTCGCGCTCCAGAGTTGAGCGCTTGAACAAGAGTGCGCGCGAATGGTGGTCCGGATTGATGTCGGATGACGGGGATACTCGCAGTCTGAGAAAAACGCTGCCGAAGCCCCGGCATGTTTGGCCAAGCAAGGGTTATCTCGTGGCGTTCGCCATCTCGGCGTTGCTCTGCGACCCCACACCTTCCCTCGCGCAAACGACAGCGATGCTGCAAGGCCGCGCTGTCGATCCCTCCGGCGCGGTCTGTACCTGGCGCATCGATCACGGTGCGAAATCAGTCCACCGGTTTCACCCTTTCGGCCTCGACGGATGCAGAAGGCCGATACCACATCGCGGCGATTCCTGCGGGACTCTGCGACGTCACCGCTCGGTCGACTGGTTTCCAGTCCGAACTCCTCAAAGATGTGACGTTCGAGGTCGGCCGGACGTTGATACGCGACTTCCACCTGACGCTCGGTGACCGGAATGAAACCGTCGTCGTCACGGCGGATCTCCCGCTCGTCGATCGGGCGACCAGTGCGGTGGGCCACATGGTGTCGGCCCGGACGATCCAGGAGATCCCGCTCAATGGTCGGCACTTTGTCGATCTCGGGCCACTGCTACCAGGGTCTGTCGCGCCCTCGCAGGCCGGATTTTCGACCACGCCGATTCGGGGGACCGGCGCGCTCGCCTTCAACACAGCCGGCAATCGTGAAGAGGCTGTCGGCTACGTCGTCAACGGCGTGACCACGAATAACCTCACGTTCGGTTCGATTGGCTTTCCGCCGCCGATCGGGAGCATCCAGGAATTCAAGGTCGACAACTCGACGTTCAGCGCCGAATACGGACACGTGTCGGGAGCGATCGTGAACCTCGTGACCCGGTCGGGCGGCGACCAGTTTCGAGGGAGCGCGTACAAATTCTTCCGGAACGACGCGCTCGATGCGCGGAACTTCTTCGAGTTCACGTCGCCGGATCCGGCCCCCTTCAAACGGAACCAGTTCGGCGGCTCGCTCGGGGGACCGGTCATTCGCGGCCGCAGCTTTTTCTTCGCCACGTACGAAGGATTGCGACAGCGTCAGGGACTGAACCTGAACAGCCTGGTGCTCAGCGACGACCAGCGCGCTGCAGTCACCGACCCCATCGTTCGCCGCCTGGTCGAACTGATTCCCCGCGCGAACTTTTTCGGAGGTGACGGCGTTCCGAGATACGTCGGCTCCGCGGCCGCGAGCGTCGATGAAAACACCTGGACGGTTGATCTGCGGCAGACCCTCGGTGCACGCGATCGCGTTCAGCTGTTCTGGGGACGTCAGGAGGTGGGAGGCCGCGAACCAGCCTCACAAGGTACGACCATCCCCGGGTTCGGGCACACGCGCGAGATCGCGAAAGATTTCCTGACAGTGAACCATACGCATATCTTTGGGCCCGCGCTGCTGAACGAGGCGCGTTTCGGGCGGACCGGTCAAGACGGAAGTACGTCCCCGACCGCTACGCTCAACCCGGCGGCTTTTGGGATTGGGAACGGGATCGATCGTCCAGTCGGACTACCGCAGATGAACGTCGCCGGAGGGTTGATCTTTGGCGGGCCAGCCGTCTACCCGCAGGGGCGGGATGACACGCTCTACGTTTTCAACGACACTGTGACGTATGCCGCCGGCCGCCATTCTCTGCGCGCTGGCGGCGAATACCGCCGCTTTCTGAACGACAACTTCGCCGAGGGGACCGGGTTGTTCAACTTTCCCAGCGTGTCGGCATTCATCGCGGGAACCGCCAACGCGTTCAGCGTCACCCTTGGCGAGCAAGGGAGCCACATCACCCAGGACGCCGTGGCATTCTTCGTTCAGGACCAGTTCAGGATCCGCCCCAGCCTGACACTCGATCTCGGCGTGCGCTACGAATGGCACGTCACGCCGACCGAGGGTGACGACAAATTCGTCGTGTTCGACGCGGCACGCGCGTCGTTGGTCCGCGTTGGCGTCGACGTCGACGAGATCTACCAGGAGAACGATGCCAACGTCGAGCCGCGCCTCGGGATGGCGTGGACAGCGTCCGCCGACGGTCGCACCGTCGTGCGCGCGGCGATAGGGCGCGGCGTCGACCAGCCAAGCACTTCGGCGGTGAGGGACACCGCCGGTAATCCGCCGTTCGCGATTCCGTTGACGGCGTCCGGCTCGATTACTCTGGCCAACGCGGTGGACACGACGCGACCCGTCGGCCTCGCACCGGCGACCGTCGACCCGCGGTTCCGGAACGCCTCCCTTCGATCCTGGAACGTCAACATCCAGAGACAACTCGCACGCGACCTGGCCGCAATGGTGGGCTACTTCGGCTCGAGCGGCAAGGACATGCGTGTCTCGCGCAATATCAATCAGCCCGTGGACGGCGTTCGTCCGTTCGCCGCGGTGTCGACCACCAGCCCGATCAGTCCCGGCGCGCCGCTCGGCAACATCACCCAGGTGGAGAGCACCGGCTTCTCGAGCTACAACGCGCTCTGGGTGTCTGTCACGAAGCGATTGTCTGGCGGCCTGCTGTTCGACACGTCCTACACCTGGTCGAAGTCACTCGACACGAATTCGCTCAATTCCCTCGGCTTCGCCGTCCAGGATGGCACTGATATCCCCAACCAGTACGGCCTGTCAGACTTCGACGCCAGACATCGATTCGTGCTCAGCGCGACCTACGAGCTCCCATTCGCGGGGCACGCGCTCACCCGGGGTTGGCAGATCGCGACGATCATCCAGGCTCAGAGTGGCAATCCCGTCAACATCGTCACGAGCAACAGCAGCCTCAATGGCGTGCCGAACACCGTGCGTCCCGACGTGGTCGGCCCCATCCGCATCGTCGGCTCGGTGGATCAGTGGTTCGATCCGTCGGCGTTCGCGGCGGTCAATCGGTTCGGCAACCTCGGTCGAAATGTGGTGATCGGTCCGGCGTTTCAGAATACGGATCTCTCCGTCGCCAAGACGCTCACCGTGGCGCAACGCTACCGCCTGCAGTTGCGCGCGGATATGTTCGATCTGTTCAACCACGCCAACTTCGGCCCGCCCGGCAACGTCGTCGGTACCCGACGTTCGGCAAGATCACGAGGACCCGGCTGCCGACCGGCGAGGCGGGGTCGTCTCGACAGATCCAGCTGGCGATGAAACTCTCGTTCTGAAACGGACTGCGCATGCTCTCACGCATCGTGGCGACGGTCAGCGTCGCAGCAATCGCCGCGGTGTGGCTGCCGCCTATCGCGGTCGCTCAGGAGGCGTCCCCTCGGACAGTATTGACGATACATTGGGGGGCGGAGGATTTTCCCGGGAGTGCTGTCCTCGACGGGGCAATTCGCGAAGGCCTCCAGTCGCGCGCCGATGCGCCCGTCAACTATTACGCCGAATACCTCGAGTCCGAAACGTTTCCCACCGAGCTGGCAACACTGGCCCTGCGTGACTACATCCGCCGGAAGTTCGACGGCCGCAGAATCGACGTGGTAGTCGCGGATACTACGCCCGCTCTCCAGTTCGCGATCCGTTTTCGCGAGGAACTGTTTCCCGGGTGCCGATCGTCTTTGTCGCCGGCCGCATACCAGAGGCGATTACACAGCACACGGTTGCAGGAATCACAGGGGTGCTGAGCGACGCCGCGCTGAGAGAGACACTCGACCTGGCGCTGAGCCTGCACCCCTCAGTGAAACGTGTGTTCGTCATCGCGCAGGCCCCGACTTCCGAGGGCTATGACAGCGGAATACGCGCAGCTCTCGGCGCCTTTTCGGAGAGGGTACAGCTCACCTACGTCAGGGAGGCGTCGCTGCCTCGTCTCCTGGCCACCGTGAGAGCGATTTCCCCGCCAGCGCTGATTCTGTACGCCCGTTTCATGCCAGCAGATACTCGGGCTGTCATTTATCCTGTTGAGGTCGCAGGGGCAGTGGCCAGGGCCGCTTCAGTCCCCGTCTACGGCGTCCACGATCTCTATATTGGTTCGGGTATCGTCGGCGGCATGATGCGCGGGAGCCAGGCGACAGGGACGCGCGTCGGACAAATCGCACGGCAGATTCTCGACGGCACGCCTCCGGAAAACATTCCGATTGAACCGGTGCCACTCGTGCCGACCTTCGACTGGCGACAGCTGCAGCACTGGGGGATCGACACATCCCAGTTGCCCGCGGGGGCGGATGTGCGATTCAGACAGCCTACCGCCTGGGAATCGTATCGCTGGTACATCGTCGCCGCAGTCACCGTGGTGGCACTGCAGACGCTGCTTATCGGCAGCCTTCTTGCTCAGCGCGCCAGACGGCGTCTGGCTGAGGCGGGCGCCTTGCAACTCGTCCACGAGCTTCAGACCAGCGAAGCCGGGCTGCGCGAAAGCGAGGCGCGCATGAGCCTGGCCGTCGATGCCGCCGATCTGGGCATCTGGATCCGGAGCCTGGCGCGAAACGAGATCTGGGCGAACGACAAATGGCGTGAGTTGTTTGGCTTCGACGCCGTCAGAGGCGCTCGAGTTCAACGCCATCCTGCAACGGCTGCACCCCGATGATCGCGACGCGCTCCGGCAGGACGCAGGCAATGGCGCTCGCGGGTGCGGATGGCGGCAGATACCAGACCGATTACCGGTTGATGCTGCCGGATGGCGCGACCCGGTGGATTTCGTCGCAGGGCCGTGTCGACTTCGACGCCACGGGCCAGCCGGTCCTGATCCGCGTCGCCGCTCGCGACGTGACCGCGCGCAAACAGGCCGAGCAGGAGACACAGCTGCTCCAGCAAGAGATCGCGCATGCCGGGCGCGTCTCGATGATGGGCCAGCTCGCGTCGGGGCTGGCACACGAAATCAACCAGCCGCTCGCGTCGATCTTGCGCAACGCGGAGGCAGCGGAGTTATTCCTGCAGCACTCCTCGCCGGATCTCGATGAGATCCGCGCGATTCTTTCGGACATCCGCTCGGACGACGAACGCGCGGGCCAGGTCATCGATCGGATGCGCGGGCTGCTCAAGCGCGAGACGCTCGACACGGGACGTCTCGACGTGGGTACGCTTGTCGGCGATGTGGCGGCACTCGTGCGGGTCGATGCAGCGACGCGGCAGGTGAAGCTGGATGTCGATGTGCCAGCCGATCTGCCGCAGGTTCGCGGCGACCGCGTGCAGATTCAGCAAGTGCTGCTCAACCTCATACTCAACGGGATGGACGCACTCAACGGGACGAGGCCAGAGGATCGGCGCGTCACGGTGACCGCGCGGCTCGACGGTGCTCATCTTGTTGAACTCGCCGTCGGCGACGCGGGGCACGGCATTCCTGCCGACAAGCTGGCGCGGATCTTCGACCCGTTCTTCACCACCAAGCCCAACGGCATGGGCATCGGTCTGGCGGTCTCTCGCACGATCGTCGAGGCGCACAGCGGGCCGGCTGTGGGCCGAGAACAGGGACGGCGGCGGCGCGGCCTTTCGTTTCACGCTGCCGATCGGGGAAGAGGACGCCGCCGTATGAACGCGACCGCACCTACGGTCCACATCGTCGACGACGATGCGCCCTTTCTCGAGGCAGTCTCGCGGCTCCTCCGGGCGAGCGGATTTGCAGTCAAGACGTTCGGGTCGGCAAGCGACTTTCTCGCGCAGCGGGTGGAGGATGCGCCGGGCTGTGTGCTCGCCGATGTGCGCATGCCCGGCATGAACGGCCTCGAGCTGCAATCGGCGCTGGCCCGGTCGTCCAATCCGCTGCCGATTCTCTTCCTCACTGGCCACGGCGACATTCCCTCGAGTGTTCGTGCCATGCGCGATGGAGCGGAAGACTTTCTGGAGAAGCGAGCAGCGAAAGCGCAGCTGCTCGACGGCGGTGACGCGCGCTCTCGCTCGCGACGTCCGGGAACGCGAGGCGCGCAAGCGGCAGCGTGAATTGCGCGCGCGTTTCGGCAAGCTCACCGCCCGGGAGCTCGAGGTGCTTGGCCATGTCGTGCAGGGCAGACTCAACAAGCAGATCGCCGGCGATCTCGGCATCCACGAGCGGACTGTGAAGCTGCACCGCACGGCGATCACGACCAAGCTGGGCGTGCAATCGGTCGCCGAGCTGACGCGGCTGACCGACGAGGCGGGTCTGCTCACCGAGTCGAAGCCACCCTTCCCTAAGGGGCTGTAGTCCTCTTCTCTCCCGACGCATATCCTGCTTATTGGCGGAATGGCCCGGCACCCGCGGGATTCGCGCTGTCGTCGGCCAACATCGTCCTGTTGATCAAGGTGAGCGACACCGGTCCCCTCTACGTCGCTGTCGTCGATGACGACGAGCATTTCCGCCGATCGCTCGGCCGGCTCCTCCGTGCTGCCGGCATGCAGCCGATCACGTACGCCTCGGCTGAGGCGTTCCTCGCGGATACGAAACGTCCCCTCTTCGACTGCCTGCTCCTCGACGTTCATCTTGGCGAGATGTCCGGGATCGAGCTTGGCCGGAGGCTCCTGGCCGAAGGCCACCACGCCCCCTTCATCTGTATCACCGCTCACGAGGACCCCGACACGCGGACACTCGCAGAAGCGGCAGGTTGTGCCGCGTTCTTCCGGAAGAACGATTCCGGCGCCGCCATCCTCGACGCTATTCGCCACGCGGCGCGTTGAGCTTCTGCCAGGCCCCGTGCGAGCTGACGGGATCCTGGCGACCTTCCCCTAAGGGCTGTAGCGGGCGCGCGTCTCCATTCCTATAGTGACGTTGCAACACGGCACAAAGGAGAACTCGTATGGAACGACGCAAGTCTCTCACGCGACTTTCAGCGGCCCTCTTCATGGCAGCCGTTTCCATTCTCGGCATGCCCGTTCTGGTGGCTGGTCAAACGCCGGAACGCAGCAGGACCGAGGGTCTCAAAGAAACCGATCGCTTCGTCAAGGCCGGCGAGAGCACGTCGCAGTCCATCCGAAATGGAAAGGTCCAGCTGCAGAAGACGCTCGACGCCTACAACGCGCTGGTCACGCAGCCCTCGACAGACATGAAGGGTGACTACAAGAAGCTGCTGAAATCGTCCGACTCAATCGGCGTCAAGGTGGTCGAGGCGCAACAGAAGATCGACGCGATGCAGAAGACTGGAGAGACGTACTTCAGCGGGCGCGCCGAGACGATCAAGAACATCACCGATCCGGCGCTGCACAGCCAGGCGCAGGAGCGACTGGCGGCAAACCAGAAGGAGTTTGCCGGCATCCTGCAGTCGTTGCGTGACGCAGGGAGCGCATTGGAGCCTTTCAGAAAGCAGCTGGCCGATCAGATTACGTTTCTTGGCAGCGACTTGACGCCGTCCGCCATGACGTCGCTCAAGCCACAGGCGGACAAGTTGAACGCGCAGGGAGCGGAAGTCTTCTCGAGGACGGATACAGCGTTGGCGAATGCGGATGCGTATTTCAAGGGTCTCCGCGCAACGCAGTCCTGACCCGGAGTGTCTCGTGGTCCCACGAAACCCGGTGATACGACGCCGCTACGCGGCCCAAGGAGAACTCTGATGGAACGACGTCAATTTCTCGAGAGCACCACACTCGGTCTCGGCGGTCTTGCCATGGCCGCGCTGGCCGTCTCTCCTGCCGAAGCGGCCGGACTCATCGACGCAGACAAGGGCCGCCTCACCTTCCGCCGGGGCGGCCGGCGCCTCGACGCAAACCAAGGCCATCGACAACGTCCGGGAATGGGACCCGGCCAAGGCCGAAGCCTACCTGAAGGTGAACACGAATCCGTGGACCAACGGCGTCCTCGACATCAAGACCATCGAGCTGATGTGCGTCGGCCTGAATACCGCCTGCACGAACCTGCAGCCGGAACCCACGCGCCGTCACATCAGGGCCGCTCTTGAAGCCGGCGCCACGAGGAACGAGATCCAACTGGTGATCGAGGGGTCGGCGTTCATGGCGATTCATACGTGCAGTCTCGGCGCGCCGATTCTGCTCGAGGAGGGCAAGGCGGCCGGCAAGACCCCGGCAGTCAAGAAAGTCGCCACTCCGTCGGCCGACATGATGAAGGCGAAGAAACTCTGGAACACGGCCTGGGATCCCTTCTTCGAACTCGACCCTCTGTGGACTGATCAGTTCTTCGCGGCCGTCGGCGGCATTTACGACGGCAAGACCCTGCAACCGAAGTTCGTCGAGCTGCTCAGCATCGCGTTGGACGCGTCGATCACGCACATGTACGCGCCCGGCACGCGTCGTCATATCAAGAGCGCTCTCGCCCTCGGCGCGACCATGGAAGAAATCATGGAGACGCTGAAGGTGGCCACGTGTTTCGAACAAGAGACGATCAACCTGGCGATCCCGATCCTGGCCGAGGAAGTGGCGGCCTTCGAGAAGAAGAAGTAGCCGGGTCGCTCGCGAAAGTCTCATCCGCGTGGTTGGACTGGTCTGGGGGAGAGATGAAACTCGAGCTTCACAAAGCGTGGTGTGTCGCGATCGTTCTGATTGTCTTGTCGGCGGCGCCGGGCCATGCGGCTTCGCCCGATCCCCAGTCAACGGACCCGAGCGCAGCCAAGCCGAATCCCGATCAGAGCACGCTCACGAACGACTGGTTCGGTTACGGCCGTGCCATGCGCGACGCCGGGTTCGATTCGAGGCTTGAATGGAGTCAGTTCTACCAGGGCATGCCGAGAGGGGACGGTGACAAGTCGGGCCAGTATGGAGGCCACGTGGACTGGCTCGTGCGAGATTGATCCGTCAAAATTCGGCCTGTGGGACGGTCTCTCCATAACGTCGGAGCTCTACTGGAACTACGGAGACAGCGTCAATGGCTTCGGTGGCACGTTGTTTCCGATCAATTCGGCGCTTTTCTTCCCTGATGTGCAGAGTTCAGACAGCACAGCCATCGTGGCGCTGAATGCTACCCAGAAGTTCAGCGATCGCTGGTCGGCCAGTGTCGGCAGGTTCAACAATATCGATGCGATACGTTATCGCCCGGTCTTTGGCGGTGGCGGCGTCGATACGTTCTGGAACCTCAATCCTGCGGTCACCTCGAGCGGGCTTGTCCCAGCCGGCATCAATGCTGCCTCGGTCAGCTTGAAAACCGAAGCGGTGAGCTACTCCTTCATGCTCTACGATCCCGTCGATGCGTACAGCAAACCTCTGTTCAAGGAGGTCTTCCAGAACGGAATCGGCCTGAACGCCGGTGCGACCCTGGCGACGTCGATCTCCGGGAAGACTGGCTACTACGGCATCTCAGGCTCTTACAGTTCGGCGTCACACCCGAATCTCGGCGACCTTGTTATCGACACCGATCTTGGGCAGGCGATCAACGACAACGTCTCGAACAAACGAGGCGCGTACGCGGTCGCAGTGACGATGCAGCAGTATCTTGTTCAGGATTCCGCCAATCCGGCGAAAGGGTGGGGCCTGTTTGGAGCGCTCACAAAATCCGACGCCAATCCGACCCCGCTGGGGCTGTCCTTCTTGTTGGGGATCGGCGGCAATAGTTTTCTTCCACATCGGCCGGACGATCGCTTCGGCTTCTCCTATTCTCGTTTTGGAATGAGCGAAGTACTCGAAGCAGGAAATTTCCCCTTTGCTGCGAGATGAGTTCCTGTTTGAGGGCTTCTACAACATCAGCATTACCCGGTGGTTCCGGATTGCAGGCGACCTGCAGTACGTGCGCCCGGCAACAGAGGGATTTCGAAACGGGTTGTTCGCGGGGCTGGAAACCTACATCAAGTTCTAGTCCACGCGGTCCCACGGCATTCAATCTCCGCGGTCCTCCGCCGTCCAACAGCTGGGAGTCTCAACATGCTGGCTACAGTGATGTCACGCTACTGGTGGGTGCTGCTGCTCAGGGGCGTTCTGGCGATCCTCTTCGGGATCGTGGCGCTCAGCTACCCTGGAATGACGCTTGCGAGCCTCGTGCTCTGGTTCGCGATCTTCGTGTTCGCGGATGGCATTTCGAATGTGTTCCACGCGTTCAGCGGACGAAAGGACAACGAGAGCTGGTGGGTGCTGCTGTTCGAGGGCCTGCTCGGCATCACCTTCGCCGTTGTCACGTTTCAGGCGCCCGGGATCACCGCGATGCTTCTGCTCCTCTACATCGGCTTCTGGGCCATGGCCAGCGGTGTCCTGCGGATCGTTCTCGCCATCCGCGTGCGCGACGAGATCGACGGGGAGTGGTGGATGGTCCTGGGCGGTCTCGTCTCTATTCTCTTCGGCCTGAGCGTGATTGCGCGCCCCGCCGCCGGTGCGATCGCCGTGCTCGCGGTCATGGGAGTCTGGTCGATGCTGACCGGCATCCTCCTCGTGCTCGCCTCGTTCAAGATGAGGTCCGTAGGCGGCAGGTTGCAGGCGGCCAAGGGGACACGTGCGGCCAAAGCCTAGCGATTCGTCGGGGCCGTCTTGATCACGCGGCGTACCGAACAACGTTTGTGAACCGGAGCGCGAGACGCTCGAGGCAAATGCGACACCAGATACCGGTTCGAATTCCAATGTTCGTCTGCGGCTGCCTGCTGGCGCTAACGACGCTCGAGATCGGTCTGGCAGCCCAGCAGCCGCCACTGCAATTCGGCGGTGCTTATGCAGGACTTGGCGAACGTCGGCAGCGCCTGGTCGACGACTGGCTGGCACGCCTCGACACCACAACCGGCCAGAAGGTGGACCCGGCGCTTTTCTACGACGACTTTCTCGCCGTCTCGTCAAAGACCACGTTCGACGCCGTCACCCACGCCCTGAAAACGACGCCCTTGACCGACGCCAGCGGCGCGACACTGGCGGGATTGCCGGATGCGCTGGCCCTGATCGAGCACGTGGAGTCGATCAGTGGCCAGGTCCTGGGGGCGTCTGGCGACCACCAGTTCCGCATCTACGTCCGGCTGATCCCCGGCGCGGTGGACATCCTGGCACGGTCGCAGGAGTTCAAACGCGGTGTCGACAACACAGTCTTTCACAAGGGCTACCCGGTCAACTATCGCGCCCAGGGCGGTACTCCGTCCCTTCAAATCTCGATTGCGCCCGACGGCCGTCGTGCCGACATCGACGTCGACTACCGCTCGTCGAGCTTTCCCGCGGCGATGTTCAACGGGCATTTGAGCGCCGCGAATTCCGACGTCCGCGCCGGCGACAACGTCGACCGTCACAGCAGGCGCTGGGCCGGCCTCCAGAACTGGTGGCGCAGCTTCTTTGGCGTCAACCTGCAGCGCGCGCCGGCCGACGAGAAGCCGTCGCTGCTCGCACTGCCGAAAGTGCCGCGTGCCGGCAAGAAGGATATCGACGTGATGGTCAACGACTTCCTCTCGGCCTGGCTGGTCGAGGGCGACGTCGTGGCCGCCATGGGCTACGTCTCCGAGCGGGCCTATGCGTGCCTCGCGCAGAATGCCGAAGATCCGTTGGCGGTCGATCGCGGCATGGCGCCGTTTCAGTTGATGACCAACCTGAAGGCCGCGCACGACACCCTGGGTCAGCGGACATCGCTCGATGGGCTGATCGTCGGCGTGCGTCTCGTCACGCCCGCGCTGAAGGTCGTGCCACAGCCGCATCACGCGCAGTTTGTCCTGTATTCCGTGCCTGACGATGTTGCCGCCGCCTTCGATTGTGAAACCCGGATGACGCCGGGTGGCGGGAAGAAGCCCGCGCGCCAGTATGGCAATTACTTCGGGTCCACGTTCTTCGTGGCGGGCCACCCGGATCAGCGCGTGGCCTTGCTGTGGGCGAAGGACGACGGTTACTGGAAGATCGTGTCGTGGATGACCGGCGTCGACGACACCCGCGCACCGGTCGCCACCGATCCGATGACCATCGCGCACGTCAAGGCCGATGCCGGGTTTGCCACGGCGGCCCAGGAATTTCTCAACACCTGGTTGATCAGGAAAGACTACGACGCAGCGTTTCGCTATCTCTCGCCGGCCGCCTACGCCTGCTACGATCTCGCGCGCAATCCTGCCGAGCCCGCGTCGACATCGCCCGAGGACGCGGGCCGGAAGATTCGCGCCGGCCTCGAACGTGCCGGCCAGTTGGCGGGGCCGGCGCGAACCCTGGACGCCATCCTCGCCTCGGCGGAGCCAATCCATCCCGCGGTTCGCGTCATGGATCACCCGCACTCGCGCACGTTCAGCCTGACCAGCCTGCCGGACGCCATCGGCGACGCGGTCGAGTGCGACGCTCGCGCCCGCGGCGTGATCCCGCCCGATCCGCTGCCGCTCGAGTACGGAAAGGCCTTTGGCCTGACCGTTCGATTCGGTACCGGCGCCAGCGACGCGCCCGTGCTGCGCATGCTGTGGCGCCATGAGAACGGCGCGTGGTTGATCAGGAGTTATGACCTCGAACTGCCCTGACCTGGCTGTGCGAGAGCTGCGGTGATGGAGCCTTCCCGCGTCGCCGCTGTCAGATCGCCGGCCCGGCTTCCGGCGCTGGCGGTCGTCACGCTCGTGCTCGGACTGCTCGCGCTCGCGTCGCCGCTCGGCGGTGCTGAATATGAGTATCCAGCCTCCAGGGTCGGGGTGTTGCTGGCCATCGCCGGAACGGTCGAGGCCCTGCATTCACTGCGTCGTTCGACCGCGGAGTCGCGCAAACACGCGACGACCAGCGCGATTATCAGTGTCGCGATCGCGCTGGTCCTGATCAGCGCACCCTATGTCGCAGACCAGGCGCTGCGCTGGGTGATCGCCGGTTGGTTCGCCATTGACGCCATCCGGCACGCCGTCATTCTCGTTCGCAAACGTGAACGGGACGAGCGGGGCACCCTGGTGCTGGCGGTGCTGGGCAACCTGGCCGTAGCCCTGCTGACGGTCTCCGCCCGTGGGTGGCCACTGCACTGGGTCGTCCCGATTGCCGGGGCCACGCGGATCTTCGGGATCGCGTGGAATATCGCGGCCGCGCCGGTGTACTCGGCCGGTGACGCGGATGAAACCGTTCTGGACGAGCTCGGCCTGGCCGATCAACCCGAAGCTGCGGCCATCGCCACAGCTATCGCCGCCGCCGAGCGATCGCGCGCGCCTATCGACCGGGCGTGGACATGGTCGTACATCGCGACGCTGTTCGCCATCCACATCGGTCGCATGAGCACCGACCTGACGGTCCTCGGACTGCTGTCCCCGGCAGTGGCCGTGGCCGGAGACATGGCGATCGCCGTGCTGTTCACGCTGCTGGTCATCAATCCGGCGTATCTGGTGTGGCGAGGACCGACGCGACGTATCGAGCGGTGGCTCTGGCGCCAGCGTGCGGAGCGCCCCGAGACACCGCGCACGGGTTGGCTGCGCGTTGTTGACCGGTCTATCGACGCGTGGCTGCGGTGGAGATTGACGATGGCAATCCGGGTCCGTGCGGTCCGCTATTCGGTACCGGCGGCGCTCAATATGGGCCTGCAGCGCGGGTTGCCAATTGCCGCCATCCTCGCGGCGACCGTGCCGATCTGGGGCATGAGCTGGTACTTCGATACCGAGAACTGGGCGGCGGGGATGTGGAACTCCTGGGCCGAGTCGCGCACCGACACCTGGCGGGAAGCGATGGTGCGTGCGGTCCTGGTACCGGAGGGTGGTAGCGCCGGACCGGCAAGCTTCGCGCTGACCCCGCCCGGTATCGGCTCGGGCGACTTCTCGTTCGTTGTGATCGGCGACACCGGCGAGGGCGACGCGTCGCAGCACGTGCTGCGCGATCAGTTGCTCGCCGCCAGCAACAGCCCTGACGTGCGCTTCGTGGTCATCTCGTCCGACGTCGTCTATCCGACCGGCGCCATGCGCGACTACGAAGCCAAGTTCTGGCTGCCCTTCAAGGGCATCACGCGACCTGTCTACGCGATTCCCGGCAATCACGACTGGTACGATGCCCTCGAAAGCTTCGCCGCGACCTTTCTCCAGCAAGACGCTGCACGCGTCAGTATCCGCGCGCGCGCCGAGTCGGATCTGCGGCTGACCAGCACCACCGACGGTCGTATCGAAGACCTCCTCCAGGAAGCCGCACGCCTGCGCAAAGAGTACCGCGTGCCAACCGGCTTTCAACGCGCGCCGTTTTTCGAAATTCAAACGGACGACTTCGCGCTGCTCGCGATCGACACAGGCGTTCTCAGGACGATCGATCCTGAAGAGGAACGCTGGCTGAGAGGCGCACTGGAGCGGGCGGCGGGCAAAACCACGATGGCCATCGTGGGGCATCCGTTCCTGACAGGAGGCCACGATACGAGTCAGGGTGACGAAGAGTTCGCGCGGCTGAAAGCCCTGTTGCTCGACCATGGCGTCACGATCGTCATGGCGGGCGATACACACGACCTCGAGTACTATGCCGAGCCGCGCAAACCGGGCTCACCGCCCATCTATCACTTCGTGAATGGCGGCGGCGGTGCCTACCTGAGTTTCGGGACGGCTCTGAGCTGGCCGGCCCAGGTCAACTTCGCCGAGTGGGCGCACTATCCGGACCGCCAGGCCGTGGCGGGCAAGATCGCAGCCGAATCGCCCTGGTGGAAGCTTCCGGCCTGGTGGTGGACGACGAGATTCGATGCGTGGCCGTTTTCAGCCGAGTGGTTATCGGCGGTCTTCGACTACAACGTGGCGCCGTTCTTTCAGAGCTTTGTCGTGGTCAAGGTGGAACCGTCAGCACATCGAGTGCGGATCATTCCGTATGGCGTTCACGGTCGCCTGACGTGGGCGGATCTTGCGGCGTCGAACAGCCTTCAATCCAGCCATCCGGACAGCCAGGCATTTGTCGAGTGGGTAGTGCCCGCCGCTCGATAGCTCAGACCCTTCCCCTATGGGCAGTAGTTCGCGTGCTCCTCGATGCCTATAGTGCTCGCAGGCTCTTGAGACAGAGGGCACGCCACGACAAGACCGTCCCCGCGATTGGTCAGATGGCGTTCCTGGCGCCAACGACGAATCGCAGCCGGTGCGCCGAGGCGAGGCCGGCTGAAAGGACGCACATGAAAACCCCCGCGCGCAATCCGGCGTTTGTCGGACTGTAGTCGCCCTGCTCATCGCCGCTGCCGGCACCGCGTGCTCCGGCCACCAGGAGGCCACGCCGGCGGCCGGAGCGACGGCGACTGCAGCCACGCCGGCCGAGACCGACACGCCAATTCCGGCAACGGCGTCGCCGTACGACGATCTGCCAGACGCCGTACGTCTCTCGATGGACAAGCCGTTCACCGGTGACCTGGACGCTCTGGTCGCGCGGCGTTCGATTCGCGTCGGCGTGACGTTCAACCGCACGCACTACTTCATCGACAAGGGGCAGCAACGAGGGATCACCTACGAGTCATTGAAGCTGTTCGAGAACGATCTGAACGTGGACCTGAAGACGGGCACCCTCAAGGTCCACGTGGTGATCGTGCCGCTGCCAAGGGACCAGCTGTACTCGGCCCTCACGGCCGGCAAGATCGACATGGTCGCGGCGATGGTGACGGTCACCCCCGAGCGCGAGAAGCTGGTCGCCTTCTCGGAGCCGACGCGCACGAACGTGAACGAAGTCGTGGTCACCGGCCCGGGAGCGCCTCCCATCACCACCGTCGACGATCTCGCCGGAAAAGAGGTGTTCGTCCGCAAGGCGAGCATCTATGACGAGAGCCTCGAGCACCTGAACGCCCAACTGAAGGCCCGCGGCAAGCCGGCTGTGATCGTCGACGGCGCCCCGGCCGTGCTCGAAGACGATGACGTGCTCGAGATGGTCAATGCAGGCCTCGCCCCGATTACCGTCGTGGACGACTACCTGGCGGAGTTCTGGAGTCACGTGTTTCCCAACATCACGGTTCACCGCGATATCGCTGTGCGGACCGGCGGAAGCCTCGCCATCGCGTTTCGCAAGGAGAACCCGCGGCTGCGAGAGGCCGTCAACTCGTGGCTCCGCAAGCACGGGAAAGGCGACGCCTTCCGAAACGTCGTCGAACGCCGCTACCTCCAGAACATGTCGTTCGTGAAAAACGCCGCGGCCGACGCCGAACGCCGGAAGCTGCAGGCGGTGGTCGCGCTGTTCAAGAAGTACGGGGCGGAATACGACGTCGACTACCTGTTGATGGCCGCACAGGGCTACCAGGAATCCACGCTGGACCAGAACGTCAAGAGCCCGGTGGGCGCGATCGGGGTGATGCAGGTCATGCCCCCGACCGGCAAGGAGCTGAACGTCGGCGACATCACCCAGGTCGATGCCAACATCCACGCTGGCGTGAAGTACATGCGATTCATGATGGACCGGTATTTCAAGGATGACCCGATGGACAACCTGAACAAGGGTCTCATGACGTTTGCCGCTTACAACGCCGGGCCGGGACGCATCAGGCAGCTGCGCAACGAAGCCGAACGCCGGGGCCTCGATCGCAACGTGTGGTTCGGCAACGTCGAGCGGGTCGCCTCGGAGCGGATCGGCCGAGAAACTGTCACTTACGTCAGCAACATCTACAAGTACTACATCACGTATCGGCTGCTCACCGATCAACTCGAGCGACGCGAAGCGGCGAAGGCTGATGTCGCGAAGCGCAAGTAAGCACGTTCACAGAATCAATTTCGTTTCGGTGGAGGCTCCATGACGTCATTCAATCGCCGCGCGCAGATCTTTCTCCTCGCAACCGCCTTGACCCCGTGGGCGGGTCCGGCGTTCGCTCAGGCCCCCGAGCGTCTGTCCGACAAGGACGTGAAGGCGCTGATCGATCAGGTGGATGAGGGACGCGACAAGTTCGAAGGCAATCTCGACGGACAGTTCAAGGGGTCAACGCTGCGCGGGCCGGCGGGCGAGACGAAGGTCGCCGGCGCCCTTCAGGACTACCAGGACAACACCAAGAAGCTGCAGGACCGCTTCACGGCCGACTATGCCGCCAGCACCGAGGTGGCCACCGTCCTCAAGCAGTCCACGCAAATCGACACGTTCATGCAGGGCTCGTCGAGCGGAATGAAAGGCCGTAGCGAGTGGGACCGTCAGGTCATGAACCTCAAACGCCTGGCGGAGGCATACGGCACGACGTTCCCCCTGGCAGAAGGCGCGGCGGTTCGCCGGATGAACGACAAGGAGACGGTCGCCGCGGCCGAGTCAGTCGCTACGGCGGCGGAACACTTCAAAGACGACCTCGGGAAAGCCAGCACGCTCCCGAAACCCGACCGCGAGGCCGCCAAGAAGGACGTCGAGATGGTGGTCAAGCAGGCCGAGACCGTCAAGTCACGCGTCGACGACGGCAAGCCGGCAACGGCGGAAGTGCGGCAACTCGTCGAACAGGTCGCCAAGGTCCAGACGTTTGTCGACGCGCATCCGGTTCCCGCCGCCGCGACGAACTGGCAGGCGGTCCAGTCCTCCCTTGGCAAGCTTCAGCAGGCGTTCGGTCTCGTGAAGTGACGGCTGCGGCGGTCGACCGGCAGCGTCGAAAGGCAGGAAGAGTGATGTGGACGTTGTCCCTCGACGCCACGCAGAAGGCACTGATCGCGCAGCTCGAGGCGAGCCGCGAGGTCTGGCAAACGATTGGCGCGTATGACGCGGAGCAGTATCAGGAGCCTCCGGCTGCCAGGCGCAGCAAAGGTGCCGAGTTGCGCAAGGCGCTCCCGCACGCGGCGCATGCGGAGTGGAAGGCGCCGAGGGGGCGTCCGAGCCCGGTGGACGTGACCGTCGCCGGCAATGCCGGCCGGCAGGAGCCGCTGATTCCTCTCCGGATGGGACGGATGAGCGCGTCGCCCTTCGCGTTTCTGCGCGGCGCGGCGTCAGTGATGGCGTGGGATCTCTCGCACACTCCGGTGACTGGCATCCAGGTGTTGATCGACGGCGACGCCCACATCAACAACTTCGGCCTCTACGGCAGCCTTCAAGGGGACGTCCTCATCGACATGAACGATTTCGATGAGGCCACGCTGGGGCCGTGGGAGTGGGACGTGAAGCGGCTGGTGGCGAGCGTCAACGTGGCGGGACGCGAGAACGGCTTGAGTCGCCGGGAACGACGGGTCGCCGTCATGGGCGCCGTCGCCGGCTACCGCGCCAACGCGGCGCGCCTGTCGGCCATGGGGGTGCTGGAGGTGTGGTCGCTCTTCGGCTACGCCGAACGACCTCCGAAGGGCCTCAAGGTGCCCAAGAAGGCGTGGGCGCTGATCCAGAAAGTGGTAGCCAAGGCGAAACGGACGACCAACGCGACGCTGCTGCCGAAGGTCGCGCAGCGCCGGCACGACGGCGGCTGGCGCTTCCTCGACGATCCTCCTGTCCTGACACGCGTCGACGAGGAGACGCACAAGAAGATCGTCGCGGCGCTGCCCGAGTACGCCGAGCAGCTCTCGCCTTCCTATCGCTTCATGCTGCGGCGATACGGGGTCGCCGACATCGCCCACCGCGTCGTGGGCGTCGGCAGCGTCGGCACGCGCGCCTACCTGGCGCTCCTCTTCGGCAACGGAGATGACGATCCGCTGTTCCTCCAGATCAAGGAGGCCACCACGCCCGCGCACGCGCCCTACCTGCCGGTCGTGTCGCTGCGCGGCGGGCATGACGGCTATCGCGTCGTCAACATCCAACGCAATCTGCAGTCACTCGGCGATCCGATGCTCGGCCACACCACGATCGACGGCCGGCCGTACTACGTGCGCCAGATGAAGAACATGAAGGCGTCGATGCCGGTGCCGTTCATGACCGGCGCGCCGTTCAACTTCTGGGCCTACCTGTGTGGGGCGTTGCTGGCGAAGGCGCACGCGCGCTCCGGAGACGCGGCGCGCATCGCGGGCTATTGCGGCGACGGCGACACGCTCGACCGGGCGCTGGCTGAATTCGCGGAGAGCTACGGCGACCAGACCGAGCGCGACCACGCCGAGCTGGTGCTGGCCATCAAACGCGGCCGCGTGAAGGCGGCTGGTGAATGACCGAGCCGCCGATCCAGCAAAACGCTTGGACATCAGCAGCCTATGCGATAATCTTTGCTAGGCCGCTCGCAAAGCGTTGATTCTAAAGCGGAGAGATGTCCGAGTGGTTGAAGGAGCACGCTTGGAAAGCGTGTGTAGGGGAAACTCTACCGAGGGTTCGAATCCCTCTCTCTCCGCCAATTCCGCCTTGGGCGGAATTGGCTGGAGCGAGAGGGCCTCAGGCACGCGGCAGCACGCCTCCGGCGCGCTGCCAGCGGGCACGAATCCCTCTCTCTCAGTAACCGACTCGCCTTCGGCTTATCGGGACTCGGCACGAATCCCTCTCTCTCCCTGACGCCGCGGACTCGCTCCTTCGGACCCTCGCGAGCGGACGTTCAACCGCCTCAACGGCCGCCAACTCTTTCGCGGCCCATCGGAGTTCCACTCGAATCCCTCTCTCGCTGACGCCGCGCACTCGCTCCTGCGGAGCTGCTCGCGTGCGGTCGTCCATTGGCCCCTCGGCCAGCAACGGCTGCACTGCTCATCGGGACCGGGCACGAACCCCTCTCTTTCGCTGACGCCGCGCACTGTCAGGGTGGATTTCCGCGCACGTCGAATCACGCTCTGGCCGGCGTGCGCGACGATCGATACCAGGCACGCGGTTGGGTGCCGGCTGACTTTACCGGTGAAGTGCCTGTGATCAGTGCGAACGTCAGCGCGGCTGGCGTCAGGGCGTCGACCGCAACTCTCGTGGTCGGCCTCGCCGTCGCACCAGGTGACGTCTCGTTCAAGTATTCATTCGCGGCGGAACCGGGTCTCCTCGATTGCGTCGGGCGACTATGACCGTGCCAATCGAGCTGCGCGACATCACTGCAGCGGCCATCGTCGCATCTGCGCGGCTGCGGCGAGAGCCGGAGAAGCACCCACCGCAGCTCTCCGTCGACGGCATCGGGTCGGCTCGTGCTCTATCGGAATCGTGGGTCGCCTTCGACGCGCAGCACCGTCGCATCGTGCCGGCGAAGTAGTGCATCGAACAGTTTTTTGAATTCGCTCTCCCGATTTCCGCTCATCCGTTGAGAACCGTGTCGTTCTTAACGGTCAATTCATACTTGTAACGCTGGCGCATTCTTTGCGTTGGCGGTTTCATCGCCAGGACTACGCACCTGGACTCGTCGGACCAGTTTGTTAAGGTCTTGACAAAAGTCCGGGCTCCGGCGATTTTCAGTCCCCTCAACTCCCCGGGGGCGCTGGGACCGCGCAGAAAAGCGCGACCGCGCACGACACGACTGCGGCGATTCCGCCGAAGCGTCTCGCGAACGTCGACTTGACCGAACGCAGGAGACGACTGATGAAAAGACGATGTACGGCAGTGCTTGCAGCCCTCGCCATCGCCGCCGCCTCGGCGTCGCTGCAGGCTCAGACGCATTTCGCCAGCGTCACCGGGACAGTCGCCAGCAGCGACGGCGTGTCAGTGCCGAACGTGAAGGTCGTCGCCACCAACCAGGACACCCAGGTCACCTACACGGCGACCAGCAACGACCAGGGGATCTACACCATCTCGGCGCTGCCGATCGGGACCTACGTCGTCAGGGCGCAGGCGCAGACCTTCCGTCCGTTCGAGACCAATCCGATCAAGCTCGAGTCTGGACAGGAGGCCCGCGTCGACATCTCGCTGACGATTGGCACCACCGAGCAGGTCGAAGTCACTGCGGTGAGCCCGATCCTTCAGACCCAGAACGCAGTGGTCGGCACCGTCATCTCGCAGACGACGATCGAGCGGACGCCACTCAACGGCCGCAACTTCTCGCAGCTGTCGCTGCTGTTGCCCGGCGTCATGACGACGGCGCCGGACACTTTTACGCAGCCGAAGAACTTCGGGCAGGGCCGACCCTACGTCAACGGCCAGCGCGAGCAGGAAAACAACTACATGCTCGACGGCATGGACATGAACGAAGCGATCGACAACCTGCTGCCGTATCAGCCCAGCCCGGACGCACTCGCGGAAGTGCGCGTCGAGACCAACAACTACTCGGCCGAATACGGCAACGTCGCCGGCGCGCTGGTCAACAGCACCATCAAGTCGGGCACCAACCAGTTCCACGGCAACGCCTTCGAGTACTGGCGCAACAGCAGCCTCGCCGCCAACTCGTGGGACAACAACCGCGGCCACGCCGCCAAGCCCGACCTGTCGCAGCACATCTTCGGCCTCACCATCGGCGGCCCCATCGTCAAGAACAAGCTGTTCTTCTTTGGCGACTACCAGGGCTTCCTGGTCGATCAGCCCGGCCAGCAGGTGGTCAGCGTGGCCCCGGCCGCATGGCGCCAGGGTGATTTCTCGAGCGTGAACACGGTGATTCGCGATCCGGAAACGGGACTGCCGTTCCCCGGCAACCAGATTCCGGTGGCGCGCTTCAGCCCGATCGCGAAAGCGATCCTCGCCGATCAGGATCTCTACCCGCTGCCGACGCTGCCGGGCTCGTCCAACAACCTCGTGACCGGGTCGTCCACCAAGCAGCACGCCCACCAGGGCGACGGCAAGGTCGACGCGAACCTGTCTGACAACGACCGCATCTTCGGCCGCTTCTCCTACCAGAACTACAAGTCGGACCCCGAGCGCCGCGCGCTCGAAAGCCAGCTGACCGGCACCAACGACTCGCCGTTTGTCGGCCTGGCCCTCAACTGGACCCGGACCATTTCGGCGAAGTCCGTCAACGAGTTCCTGTTTGGCTTTACGAAAGTGAAGTTCGCGACAGTGCCTGTCGACTGGGCCGGCATCGGCGACGCGAACGCCTCAGTGGGCATTCCCGGCGGTCAGGCCATCCCCGGTCTGAGCAACTTCAACATCAGCGGCGGCGTCGGCTTCGGGGATTCAGGCATCTCCGAGTTCAACGACATCAAGAGCTACCAGTTCACGGACAAGTACTCGTTGTTCCTCGGGCGGCACTCGCTGAAGTTCGGCGGCCGCTGGCTCTACCAGCAGCAGGGATTCTCCTATTCCGGCAACGAAGGCATTCTCGGCCACTTCGATTACACCGGCACGTTCACCGGCTTCGGCTTCTCAGACTTCCTGCTGGACGACGTGGCGCTGAAAGGCCGCGGCGGCGCCGTGTCGCCGTTCACGCAGATCCAGAACCGGGTCAGCGTCTACGGGCAGGACGATATCCACGTCAGCAACAACCTGACGCTGAATCTGGGGCTGTCGTGGGAGTACACCTCGCCGCTCGTCGAGCAGGACAACCGTCAGTCGAACATCGATCTCACGACGGGCCAGCTGCTGCTCGCGGGGCAGAATGGTAACAGCCGCGCGCTCTACGATCCGTACTACGGCGGCTTCGAGCCGCGCCTCGGCGCCGCCTGGACGCCGTCGGACAAGTGGGTCGTCCGCGCCGGCTTCGGCATCGTCCAGTACATGGAGGGCACGGGCAAGAACCTGCGCCTGCCGGCGAACCCGCCGTTCAACTTCGAAGGTCAGCGCGCGTTCGACGCGACGACCGGCGCCGGCACTGCCGCCATCGGATTCGACGACGTGACGCCCAGCACTACGGGCGGGCCGGGCACGCTCTATCGCATCTTCGCGCCAGACGTGCGGCCGCAGCTCACCAAGCAGTGGAACATCTTCGTCGAGCGCAAGCTGACCAATACGATGTCCGGACAGATCGGCTACGTCGGCAGCCGCTCGTCCCATATGGTCGTGCCCTTCGACTTCAACCAGCCGGAACCGGGGACGGGCCCGGTGGACACCTGGTTGCCGTTGGCACAGCGACGACCGTTGTACCAGTTGAACCCCGATCTGGATACGCAGACCAGCGGCACCAACTCAATCGGCGTTGGCAAGTACGACGCGCTGCAGGCGAGCGTCCGCGAGCGCTACAGCGACGGCCTCGAGTTCATGGCGTCGTATACCTACGGCAAGGCGCTGAGCGACAACGTCGGCTACTACGGCGTGGGTTGGGGCCAGACCGCCGTGCAGGGCTTCTACTACCTGGATAGCTCGGATCCGCTGCGCGACTACGGCCCGTCGCCGTACGACGTGCGGCATCTCTTCAGCTTCGCCGCCAACTACGAGCTTCCGTTCGGCAAGGGCAAGAAGCACGACCTGTCGGGCCCCGCCGATCTCGCGCTTGGCGGCTGGCGCCTCAACACCATCTACCAGGCCCATACCGGGCTCGCCTTGACGGTGACAGACAGCGCTGGCCAGTCGCTCCAGGCAACGCGGTCCAACGAGCGGCCGAACCGCTCGTGCAACGGCAACACCAACGCGTCCGGTCCGGATGACATCTGGCTCGACGCGTCGTGCTTCTCGCACGCAGCGGTGGGCCAGTTCGGCGACTCGGGCGTCGGCATCCTGCACGGCCCCGGCTACTGGAACGTCGACTTCGGCCTGAGCAAGGACTTCCACTTCGGCGACACGAAGTACGCGACGTTCAAGATTGAAGCGTTCAACGTGTTCAATCACCCGAACTTCGCGCTGTCGCAGGATGCTGCCGACATGGCCAATCCGAACAACTTCGGCCACATCCTCAACACCTTCTCGGCGCCGCGCATCATCGAACTGGCGCTGAAGTTCACTTACTGAGTGACAGGCGTCCTGCGATGGGGCACATGCTAATGTGCCCCATCGGGGATGCCTGACCACATGCGACGAACGCGACAGCGCCCGGGGCGCACGTGTGCCGTTGTCGGCGCGCTGCTGGTGCTTGCCGCCGGATCGCACCTGGCGTCGCAAGCCGGGCAGACGGGCTCATCGCCGACTCCCCAGGACCCATCGCACTACCACCCGGTCTTCCATCCGCCACCAGCCATCGCCGCGATCGAGCGGTTTCTTCCGGCCGGTGACGACGCGTTTCCCGAAGAGAAGACTGCCGAAGCGCTGGCGAGCGCCTTGAGCACGATGGGCGCCGCGATTCGTCAGCGTCCCGGCAGCATCGGCACCGCCGGGGGCGCCCTGCTCGGCCCGCAGTTCAAAGGCGGCCGCCTGATCGACGGCGAGACCAGCGAGGCAGCGGGCCCGATCGAGATTGCCCGCGCTGCCGCATCGCCGGCGGCGCCGCTCGACGGCCCCGCATTTCAGAAGGAGCTTGCCGCGCTCGTGGCGGGCTTTCGTGCCGTCGATGTCGCCGAGTTCCTGATCACGCGCATCGACGCGGAGACTGGCGGCGCAGCCGTCGCGACGACGGTGCGCTTCGACCTCTCGGGCACGGCGACGGCCGGCGGCAGGATCGAGCGGATCGGTCACTGGCGGATGCGATGGCAGCAGGGTGCCGGGCGCTGGGCGATCGCGGAATGGACATCGCTCGGCAGCGTCAGCAGCCGATCGGCAGTCCCCGTCTTCTCCGAAGCGACGGGCGAGGCGTTCGGGCGCGTTCCGGCGTTCGCGACGCAGCTGGCGCCGAACCTGGACGACTGGATCACGCGCCTCGACTCGACGTTCATGCCCGGCGGCATGGGACATCACGGCATCTCGGCGGGCGACGCCGACGGCGACGGCCTCGACGACCTCTACATCTCGCAGCCCTCGGGCTTGCCGAACCGGCTGTTTCGCAACAACGGCGACGGGACGTTCAGCGACATCACCGAGTCGGCGGGCGTCGGCGTGCTCGACAGCACGTCGCAGTCGCTCTTCATCGACGTCGACAACGACGGCGACGAGGATCTGGTGCTCGTCACGCGCGGCGGGGCGATGCTGTTCGTCAACGACGGCAAGGCGCACTTCACCTACGTCCCGAACGCCTTTCACTCGCGCAGCCGCTACGCGGCACGCTGACGTCCGTCGCGGCGGCCGATTACGATCGCGACGGCTTCGTGGACCTCTACCTCTGCGCCTACTCGTTCCTGATCGGCGCCAGCGAGGACAAGGCCGGCCCGCCGGCGCCCTACCACGACGCAGAGAACGGGCCCCCCAATGTGCTGCTCCACAACGACGGGCACGGGCACTTCGTCGAGGTCACCGACGCCGTCGGCCTGAACGAGCACAACGACCGCTTCAGCTTCGCCGCGTCGTGGGGCGACTTCGACGAGGACGGCTGGCCCGACCTGCTCGTCGCTAACGACTTCGGGCGCAAGAATCTCTACCGCAATCTCGGTGTCGTCAACGGCCAGGTGCGCTTCAAGGACGTCACCGAGAGCGCCGGCGTCCAGGACTACGGCGCCGGCATGAGCGCCGCCTTTGTCGACTACGACAACGACGGGCACCTCGACATCTACACCGGCAACATGTGGACGGCCGCCGGATTGCGCGTGACGGCGCTGCCAGGGTTCATGCCACAGGCGCCGCCCGACGTTCGCGCGCTCTACCAGCGACACGCGCGCGGCAACTCCCTGTTTCGCAACCGAGGCGACGGCACGTTCGAGGACGTCACGCTGAAGGCGGGCGCCGAGTTCGGACGGTGGGCGTGGTCGTCCGACGCGCTCGATTTCGACAACGACGGCTTCGCGGATCTGTTCGTCGTCAACGGGATGTTCACGCGTGCGCCCGGCGACGAAGACGTCAACATCGACAGCTTCTTCTGGCGCCAGGTGACGGCGCGGTCGCCGCTCACGCGCCAGCTCGGCACGCCGTACGACGACGCGTGGCGGGCGACGAACCGGTTGCTGGTGCGGCATGGGTCCCAGGCCAGCCACGAGCGCGACGTGCTCCTGAGGAACAACGGGCGAGGCGGTTTCGATGAAGTCTCGGGGACCGCCGGACTCGATCTCGATCAGGACGGCCGCTCCTTCGCCGTCCTCGACGTCAACGGCGACGGCAGACCCGACGTGGCCGTGATGTCACCGCGGTCGGCGCCGCAGCTGCGGCTGTTCCGGAACGACTTCGCCTCCGGCAACAGCGCGCTCGCGGTGCGGCTGACAGGCACGAAGAGCAATCGCGACGCCATTGGCGCGCGCGTCACGGTGGAAACCGGGCAGGGCCGCGTCACGCGCGTCGTGACTGCCGGATCCGGCTTCATTTCGCAGCACTCGAAGGAGCTGATCTTCGGGCTCGGCAAGAGCACGGGAGTCGCCTCGATCACCATCTGGTGGCCGTCCGGCGACAAGCAGACGCTCCCCGGCACTGCGAGCAACCAGCGCCTGCGGATAACCGAAGGCAGCGCGGACGTTCACGCCGAGCCGCTCACTGCGGCCGTCACACCGAGACGCGTTGCCACGAGCGGCAGCGCCGCCAGAATCCCATGCCGCGAACCGAGCGGTCTGGCTCTATCAGCCCTATCCGGCTCCCGATTTCAACCTGCGCGACCTGGCGGGGCAGGAGCACTCTCTAGCGGCCCTTGCCGGACATCCCGTCGCGCTTGTGTTCTGGGCGACGACGGCGCCGCAGTCGCGGAGCATGCTCGACGCACTCGGCCGTCAGAAGGACGCGCTGACAGCGGCGGGCGTGCAGGCCCTGGCGATTTCTGTCGATCCTTCCGATCGGGAAGCCGCCGTGAAGGCGGAGGTCACTGGCTCGAGCCTGCCAGTCGCCATGGCAGGAAGCGATGTCGCCGGGGCGTTCAGCCTGCTTCATCGTTATCTCTTCGATCGGCGCGAGGACCTGCCGTTGCCAACAGCGTTCCTGATCAACGGCAAAGGCGAGGTCGTGAAGATGTATCGCGACGCGCCGGCGCTCAACGGGATCGCCAGCGACGCGGCGGCGATCGATGTGGCTGAGGGCGAACGGCTCTCGCGATCGCTGCCGTTCAAGGGGACGTTCTACTCGCCGCCAGGCGAGCGCAACTACTTTCAGTACGGGCTGGAACTATCCGAGCAGGGGTATGACGCGGCAGCGCTGGTCGCCTTCGAGCACGTCGCAAAGGTGGACCCGAGCGCGATTACGTTCTACAACCTCGGCACGCTGTACCTGCGGCGCGGCCGGACCGCGGATGCGAAGTCCGCATTCGAGCGTGCGTTGCGGCTTCAAGCGGACTACGCGGACGCCAACAACAGCCTCGGCGCCCTGATGGCGCAGAACGGCGATGTGCCAGGGGCGATCGAACGGTTCCGCGCCGCGCTGACCGCGAAGCCGGAGTTCGCCGACGCGATGAACAACCTTGGCTTCGCGCTGTTCCAGACCGGCGATGCCGCGCACGCGCGCGAGCTGTATGAGAAAGCACTGGCGCTCCAGCCGGAGTTTCCCGAGGCGCTGAACAACCTCGGCATCTTCTACGGCACGCAGCGCGATCTCGATCGCGCCGGAGGGTATTTTCAACAAGCTGTCGATCAGCGCGCCACCTACGGCGAAGCGGCCAATAACCTGGCTCTCGTGCTCAACGCGCAGGGGCAGAGCGACAAGGCGATTGCCGTACTGCAGCGGCTGCTTGCGGCGAACCCGTCCTTCGAGATGGGGTACGTGACGTTGTGCCGCCTGTATCTGAAGGCGGGCAACCGTCAGGAGAGCCTGCGTGTGCTGGAGATGCTGCTGCAGCGGAATCCGACGCACCCGATCGGCCTGCAGTTGCTGCAGCAGATCCGCAGCGGCGGATGACGAGCGCGCTCTGAGGGACGACGGCGCGGCCCGTGTATAGTTGACTCATTCACGGGGACATGCAGACCGAGCGCGCCGAGATCGCGCGAGAGGCGCCAGGCGCGGCGCGCGACACCTCCGCGGCGCCGACCAACGGCCTGGTGGTCACAGTCTATCGAAGCCTGTCCGAGCTGCCGGCGCCCGCGCTGCAACTGATCGAGGAGGCGCCGAACCTCGAGTCCCAGCGCGGGCTGGCCTGGTTCCGGCTGAACATGCAGACGGCCATGTCCCGTGGCCATCAGCCCTTCATCTACGTCGTCACCGATGCGGCCAGCGGCGCGCCGCTCGTCATCCTGCCGCTGCGCACGCTCACGCCGTCGAGACTGCGGCTCCGCCCTCATGGCCCGCAGAGCCTGCAGGCGACATTCACTCCGCAGTGTCATCCGATCGTCGCCGGGTCGCTGACCGATCCGGTGCCGGCACTCCAGGCCCTCTTCGCCCACATCGTTCGCGAGCCGCACGTCGACGGCATCAAGCTGGCTCCGATTGCGGAGGAGAGCCCGATGTTCGACGCGCTCGCCCGTGCGCTTCGCGGAGCGGGCCTTGTCGTGATGCCGTCCCACTCGTTCGTGAACTGGACGCTCGACGTCGCCGGCCGATCCGCGGACGAGTACTTCGGCGGCCTGCCGGCACGGCTCAGCAACACGATCCGCCGCAAGACCGCCAGCTTCAACGCGACCGGAACCGGAGAGATCCGCGTGATCAGCGGCGCCGAGGGGCTCGAGGCCGCCATCGTCGACTGCGAGCAGGTCTATCGCCGTGGATGGCAGGCGCATCACTTCTACCCGGCATTCGACACCGGCCTCATGCGCGCGTGTGCCGTCAACGGATGGCTGCGCCTGGGCCTGCTCTACATCGACGGCCAGCCCGCGGCGGCGCAGTTCTGGATCGTCAACGGCGACACCGCGCTCATCTTCAGCCTTGCCTTCGACGACCAGTTCGCGAAGAGCTCGCCGGGGACCGTGCTCATGACGCGGATGATGCGTCACGTCATCGACATCGATCGCGTCGCGCGCGTGGACTTCCTCAGGGGCGACGACGCCTATAAGAGGGAGTGGATGTCGACCCGCCGCGAGCGCTGGGATCTGATCGCGCTGACGCCGCGCACTGTCCGCGGCCTCCTGGGCATCGTGCGTCACACGACCGAGCACGTCCTGCTGGGTGCCGCCTGGATCTGCCTCACTCCGGTCAAGGCGATCGTGCGGCGCCTTCGTTCGGCACGCTGACCGCGCACTAACGCCGTGCTGCGGTCCGGCGGTGCTGCAGCGCTGCCGTTCCAGTGCTGTCCCACCCGCGCGTTCGGATCGTCCCCGCCCAACGTTTTGAGAGACGTCCGTCATTCAAATCAGGAGTTCTCTCATGGCTCGAAAACAGGCTCGCCGTGTCGCGCGTCGTACTCCCGTTCGCCGTGCAAGTGCCAGGACATCAGCGATGGTCGCGTGCTGGGAGGACGATCCTGGCGATCCGAAAGCCTCGCCGGCCCTCGTGCCGGTGACTGTTGAAGTGCCCGATCAGGCGGCTCAGCCGTTGGGGTTCAAGCTGGACGGCAAGGCGCCCACGCCGCAGGTCTACCAGCCCGGCACGATCGACTTCGTCTACTACGCCACTGCGGCTGCGCTGCGCCGCACCGCCACCTTCTGGGCCGACGTCGTTCCCACGGGCACCAGTTGGGAAGTGGGGAAGGTGCTGCCTGTCGATATCGACAGCGGGGTGGACCTGAACGCGTTCTACACGCGCGGCGGCGGCGGTGACGGCCCCGGCCTGCACTTCTTCCACGCGAGCGTCAGCGGCCGGACCTACTTCTCCGGCGAAAGCCCCGATGTCTGCTGTCATGAAATGGGCCACGCGGTGCTCGACGCGCTGCGGCCGCAGCTGTTCGACGCGATGTCGATCGAAGCGGCGGCGTTCCACGAGTCGTTCGGCGACATGAGCGCGATGCTCACAGCCTGCCAGGTCGGGTCGTTCACGAGCGGGGTGCTCGCCGACACCGGCGGTGTGCTGAACCACTCCTCCCGCCTGTCGCGCCTGGCCGAGCAGCTCGGCGCCGCGATCCGCATCGGCCATCCGGACGCCGTCGATCGCGACAGCCTGCGCAATGCCGTCAACTCGTTCTTCTACACGGACCCGCAGAACCTGCCGCCCGGCGCGCCGGCGTCGCATCTCTCGTCGGAGCCGCACTCCTTCTCGCGCGTGTTCAGCGGTGCGTTCCTCGACGCGCTGGCCGGCATGTTCGCGCTGCAGGGCGGCACGCCTTCGCCCGACGGCCTCGTCGAGGTGAGCCACGACATGGGACGCCTGCTCGTCGGCGGCGTGCTGGGCGCGTCCGTCGTGCCCGACTACTACAGCCAGGTGGCCGCGCACATGGTGCAGGCCGGCGAGGACGCGCCGTTCAACGGCAAGTACCGCGACGTCCTCAAGAGCGCGTTCGTTCGCCGCGGCATCCTGTCGCTGCAGGCGGCGACGACACTCGGCGGCGTCGGACGGATGGCCATGCGCGCTGCTGCGGCGGTTGGCGCGGCGAAAGGCAGCCTGCCGGTTACGGCGATCTCGGCGGCGGCGTTTGGCCTGAAGAAGGCGGTGATCAAGGTCCACACGGCAAGCGAGCCGAAGCAGCTGGCAGTCACCGGCGCGTCGATGTCGCTCGGCTCGTCGTCGCCCCGATCCGGCCAGGGCGCGGCGGAGTCGTACGCAGAGGATCTCTTCCAGCGCGGACACGTCGAAGTGGGGAAGCACGCGCACGCGACGGCCGGGCTCTCGCATCCACATTCGTTCAAGACGCACCGGGTGGTCGAGGTGGGTGGCGACCTGACGCTCCAGCGCAAGGCGTTCGACTGCGGCTATCACTTCGCGTTCGACACTCGGTACTGAGCGCGTCACGCCGCGGCAGGCCCGGCCAGCGGCTGACATCGGCTACTCTTGATCGGCGACGTGCAACGGCGGCTGGCCGATCTGACGGCCGGCCGATCTGAAGATCGGCCCTGCCGGGATCGGTTCTCGGCAGGGCCAATCTGGATCGGCCGTCGGGCAGATCTCCGGTAGGGCCAATCTTCAGATTGGCCGTCGGGAGCATCGGTCTGCGGTAGGGCCAATCTTTAGATTGGCCAACCGTCCGACCGTCCACGGCACGTCACGGTCAGGGGCCGACATGGCGAAGACACGCAAGACCGCAAAGACCACGACGAAGAAGAACGCGCCGCGCGCGCGTAAGGGCGCTGGAGTCGCCGCGAAGAAACGCGTGACGGCCAAGGCGGCGCGCAAACCTGCCACGCGCGCGACGCGTCCTGTCGCGAACGTGGCGCCCACGCCCGACGACAACGCCGCCAGCGGCCGCTTCGTGCGCGACCTCCTGGTGCGCGGTGAAGCCGCGCCGCCGGACGCACGCGGCAAGCTCACCGCCAAGGCCACTCATGTCGTGACCGGGCAATCGGCAAACGGCACGCTGACAGTCAAGCGCGTCCGCTTCAAGGCCTTCTGATGACGCCCGACGGGTTCCGCCGCCTTGCGCTGGCGCTGCCAGACGCCATCGAGTCGGCGCACATGAACCACCCGGACTTCCGGGTTCGCAAGAAGATCTTCGCGACGCTGGCCTATCCCGACGTGTCGTGCGGGATGGTCGTCCTGACGCCGATCGATCAGGACCTGTTCGTGCAGGCCGATCCGAAGGCGTTCATGCCGGTGCCCGGCGCCTGGGGCCGGCAGGGCAGCACGCGCGTCCATCTGGCCGCCGTCCGCGTGCCGCTCTTGAAGAAGGCTCTCGCCGCCGCGTGGCAGAACGCCGTGGACAAGGCGTCAAAGCCCGCGGCCAGGACCAGCAGAAAGAGCGCGCCGACCCGCTCGCCGCGCCGCTGACAACCCGATCCAACCCGACCAACCCGATCGAACCCGATCGAACCCGATCGAACCCGATCCAACTCGATCCAACCCGTGCCCCGCGCCTCTATGACGCCCGACGACATCAACCGATTCATTCACGACGGCTTCGTGCGGATCGATCGCGCCTTCCCGCGCGACGTGGCCGATCAGGGCCGCGCGATCCTCTGGACCGAGACCGGCTGCGACCCGTCCAATCCCGCGACCTGGACCAGGCCGGTCATCCGCCTGGGCAACTACGACCAGGCGCCGTTCGCCCTTGCCGCCAACACGCCGACGCTTCACGCGGCCTACGACGCACTCGTCGGGCACGGGCGCTGGCTGCCGCGGAACGGGCTCGGCACGTTCCCCGTCAGATTCCCGTCGCCTGACGATCCCGGCGACGCCGGCTGGCACATCGATGTCAGCTACGACACCGACAAGCCCGACTTCATGGAGTGGCGCGCCAACATCTTCTCGCGCGGTCGTGCGCTCCTGATGTTGTTCCTGTTCTCGGACGTCGGTCCTGACGATGCACCGACGCGGATTCGGGTCGGCTCGCATCTCGAGATCGCGCGGCGGCTGGCGCCGGCGGGGGAGGCTGGCCTCACTCTCCGTGAGCTGGCCGCCAATCGATTCGACGAGACCGCCGGGCTGCCGGAAGTGACGGCCGTGGGCGACGCGGGCACGGTCTACCTGTGCCATCCGTTTCTCGTGCACGCCGCGCAGCCGCATCACGGCACGCGGCCACGATTCATGGCGCAGCCGCCACTGATTCCGTCGGGACTTCTGCTGCACACGCGCGCGGACGGCGACTACTCGCCGACGGAGCGCGCCGTGAGGCTGGCCTTGTCGTTGCCGCCGTCCGACTAGCGGAACAGCTTGCCGATCGCCAGGTAGGTCCGGGTCGAGCCGTCCACGCCGACGCTGAAGCCGATGAAGACCGGGCCAATCAGCGTGTCGGCGACCAGGCCCGTGCTGAAGTTGGTGTCCCACTGCGCCTTGTCCAGCCTGTCGAACGCCGACCCTTCCTCGAGCCAGCCGCCGATCAGGAGCGGACCGCCCAGGAAGTCCGGCAGCCGCGTCACCTGCTTCAGATAGCCGGCGCTGATCTGGATGAACTGATCGCCGCGTTTCGATCCGGTGTCGAGCGCGCTCATCCTGAAAGGCCCGCCGAGCGAGAACTGCTCCGTGGGCAGCGGGTGATCGCCGAAAGACGTCCCCGCGCCGCCGCTGGCGAAGACGCGATGCTTGGCGCTGTGATCGAGCGGCTTGAAGACCGAGCCCGCGACTACGGCCTGCGTCACGCCCTTGGTCGAGCGCGTGGTCTCGATCGTCGGCACCGGAGCGTCGATGTAATGCGTGATCTGCGCGATGGCATGCACGCCGCGAGACGGGACGATCGGGCTGTCCTGCGAGTCGACGGTCCAGATCAGGTGCGCCGAGGACTGCGCGCCGCTCAGCGCCGGCAGGCCGGGATCGCCGACGTCTACCGCGGCGTCCAGGCGGCCCCACGTGACGCCGCCGCGGATCTCGTTCAACTGGCCCACGTTGATGCCGGCATCCGCGGTGAGCTGTCCGATGTTCTCGTGATAGGACGCGACGACGTGGTGATCGTCGATGGCCTGGAGCGTCTGCGTCAGGACGGCGCCGGACGGCTCCACGAACAGCGGCGAGCGTCCGATCGGAAAATACAGCTTCGCGCCAATCGACGGGTCGGACCCCGAAATTCGCATCCAGGCGGACTTCTGACCCCGATCCCAGCGTGTCGAAGCCGAGATAGCGGCCGCCGAGGCCGAACCGGAACGTGTCGGACGTGGTGTTCTCGAGCGTCATTCCCAGCAGCAGGAACGGCGGCGCGTACAGACTTCGGCAGGGCGTCCACCCGCAGGCCGGTGACGCCGTTGCGCTCGATGACGCTCCAGTCGAGCGTCTGATAGCGGCCCATGCCGCCGAGCTCCGCGAGGCTCAGCTCGAGGGCCGGCGGATCGAGCGCCTGGCCGACGTGCTTCTGCAGCAGGTGCTGCATCACTTCGGTGTCTGTCTTGGCCGCGCCTTCCACGTCCACGAAGGCGAGCTGCGGAAGCGTCGTGAGCCGCCGCGCGGCGCGCGCCTGACGCCACGCTTCCCACGTCGCCGCGTCCACGGCCAGCGGCATCAGTTGGTCCTTCGCCGCCTCGGCCGCGTTGTACCCTTCGCGAATCAGGTCGCGGTATTTTCTCCAGGCCAGCGACGAGTACTTGGTGAGCGGGACGTTGATGACGACGTCGGCGCCGGCCATGCCCTTCAGCGTGTTGGCGCGCATCATCGCGTCGATGGTGGCGCCGCCGAGCCCGAGCAGCGAGTCGGACACCTTCTCCGGATCGGTGAGGACGCCGACGTTCACCGCGATGACCTTGTCCGCGCCCATGTCGCGGGCGACGTCGGCCGGCACGTTGTCCACGGTGCCGCCGTCCACCAGCACCTGGTTGTCGATGTGCACCGGCGGAAACGCCGCCGGCAGCGACATCGTCGCGCGCATGGCGCGGGCGAGGCGCCCGCGATCGAGGACGACGCGCTTGGCCGTGCGCAGGTCCAGGGCCACGCAGCGGAACGGCGTCGGCAGTTGGTCAAAGGAGTCCACCGCGTAGTACACGGCGGCGATCCGCGCGAGCAACAGGTCCACCTGCTGGCCGCTGTTCAGCGAGCTCAGCGACGAGAAACCGTTCTTGAAGCCGAATTCGAGATGTGACGGGTAGGCGCGCGAGTCGCGCTTCCTGCGGACGTTCTGGTACTGGAAGTCGGAGCTGCCGAACATCGCGTTCCAGTCGATGCTCGCCAGCATTGCTTCCACTTCATCCGGCGTCATGCCGGTCGCGTAGGAGCCGCCGATCAGGCCGCCCATGCTGGTCCCGGCGACGACGTCCACGGGGATGCGATGCTCCTCGAGCCAGCGCAGCACGCCGACGTGGGCGAGCCCGCGCGCGCTGCCGCCGCCGAGCGCGACGCCGATCCGCGGCCGGGCCGCCGGAGGCGGTGTCGCCGGCGAGGCCGTCGTCGAGGGCGCTTGCGCGTTGAGGGCCGCCGGCCACAGCGCGGCAGCGGCGATGACGAGGAGAACGGCGTGGAGTTTCGGGAGCGTGGGCAGTAGGCGCATCGTGTGTGTGCTGGCGTCAGGCGTCGCGGGGGATTGCCAGGTGAGACGCGACGGCTGCCCGGCAGGTTGCGCCCGTCGTCGTCAGGTGCTGCCAGTTGTATCCCAAAAACCGCTTTCGCGGTCAGACTTCGGCGTCACGTCGTCAATTTCCGGGCGGCCTTGATCACCGCTTCCATGTGGTCGAGGTATCGCGTGAGGGCAAGCCTGCCGGCGGCGGTCAGGCGGAATTCAGTGTGAGGCGGGCGGCTCTCGGACGACCTGGTGCTGGAGACGTAGCCTGCCTCCTCGAGCTTGCGCGCGTGGACGCTGAGGTTGCCGTCGGTCGTCTTCAGCAGGCGTTTGAGGTCCGTGAAGGTCAGCACCGGGTTGGCGGCCAGCGCCGAGACGATGCCCAGCCGCAGCCGCTCGTGAATCAGCCGATCGAGATGCTCGGCGGACGGTATGGCGAGGCCCGAGGGTTCCTGCACGTCGCGCGCGCCTGGCGCGACCGCCCGACGGAGACCCGTTCTTGGCACCGGCGCTCCTCCTGATCACGTGCGTGCGCACGGCGCACCCTGCACCGGCCCCGCCGATCGTATGTGATGCACTTTGCGTAGTAAAGGAGTGCTGGACGGTTCTACTCGTCTGGCAGGAGCGCGGACTCCGACGTCGCCAGCCGGACGCCGGCGGCTTCCATCTCGGCGATCGCCCGGGCGTCGTCGCCAGGCGCGGCGTTGACGGCGCGGACGGCGTCGGTGACGAGCGTGACGTCGAAGCCGGCGCGGCGCGCGTCGAGCGCGGTGGCCTTCACGCAGTAGTCGGTCGCGAGGCCGCCGATGACGACGTCGCTGACGCCGCGCGCGCGCAGATCGGCGAGCAGGCTTCCGCGGCCGGCGATGACGCCGTCGAAGGCGGAGTAGCCTTCCTCCGTCGGGCCGACGCCCTTGGTGACGAGCAGCGTGCCCGGCGGCAGGTCGAGATCCGCATGCAGCCGCGCGCCCGGCGTGCCCGCGACGCAGTGCACGGGCCAGCGCCCGCCATTGCCGGCGAAGTGATGGCTGTCGAGCGGGTGCCAGTCGCGCGACGCATAGACGGGGAAGCCGAACGCGCTCGCCCGCTGCGCCAGGCGGTTCAGCACGGGCACCACTGCATCGCCATCGAGCACCGGCAGCGCGCCGCCGGCGCAGAAGTCCTGCTGCACGTCCACGACGATCAGGGCGGGGCAGCGGTCGTCGCGCATGGGGTGATATCGTGTCACAACCCCGTCATGGACGTGACGAGCGCGCTTTCCACCGATCTCTATCAGCTGACCATGATGGCCGGCTACGAGGCGGCGGGCCTCACCACGTCGTCCACCTTCGAGTTGTTCGTCCGGGAGCTGCCGGAGCGCCGGTCGTACCTGATGGCCGCCGGCCTGGACCTCGCGCTCGAATACCTCGAGGGCCTGCAGTTCACCCCTGAGGAGATCGCGTGGCTGCGTACGACGCCGGCGCTGGCGGCGGTGAGCCCGCGCTTCTTCGACGAAGTGCTGCCGGCCTTCCGGTTCCGTGGCGAGGTGTGGGCGGTGGAGGAGGGCGAGATCGTCTTCGGCCACGAGCCGCTGCTGCGCGTCACGGCGCCGACGCCGCAGGCGCAGCTGGTGGAGACGGCGCTGCTGTCGATCCTGACCTTCCAGACATCAGTGGCGAGCAAGGCCGCGCGCGTCGTGACTGCCGCGGCGGGACGGCCGGTGGTGGAGTTCGGATCGCGCCGCGCGCACGGGCCGCAGGCGGCGCGTCTGGCGGCGCGGGCGGCGTGCCTGGCCGGTTGCCAGGCGACCTCCAACGTTGACGCGGCGCGGCGCTACGGCCTGGCGCTGGCGGGGACGATGGCGCACTCGTGGGTGATGGCGTTTGCCGACGAGACCGAGGCGTTCCGCCAGTCGATGGCGCTGCTCGGGCCGCAGACGACGCTTCTCATCGACACGTACGATACCGTGCGCGCCGCCGAAGCGATCGTGCGGGCTGGCCTGAAGCCCGCCGCGGTGCGGCTGGACAGCGGCGACCTGGGCGCGCTGGCGCGGCAGGTGCGCGGCGTATTCGACGCCGGCGGCCTGACCGCGACGCGGATCCTGGTGTCCGGCGACCTCGACGAGTACAAGGTGTGGGCGCTGGTGAAGAGCCGCGCGCCGATCGACGCGTTCGGCGTCGGCACGGCGATCAGCGTCGTGGCCGACGCGCCTGCACTGGGCGGCGTCTACAAGTTGGTCGAGACCATGCGCGACGGCCACGCGTCGCCGACAGTGAAGTTGAGCACCGGCAAGCGCACGTATCCCGGCCGCAAGCAGGTGTGGCGGACTGTGGAAGGCGGCACGGCGACCGGCGACGTCATCGGCATCGCCGACGAGGCTGGCGGCGAGGGGCGTCCGCTGCTGCGGCAGGTGATGCGGGAGGGCAGGCGCCTGGCGCCATCCGAACCAGTGACGCAGATGGCCGCGCGCGCCGCCTCGCGCCTGGCGCAGCTGCCGGCGGGCGTGCGGGCGATTGAAGGCGCGACGCCGTACCCCGTGAGGATCAGCCCCGCGCTCGACCAACTCGCCCGCGCCGCGATGCGCGAGCATTCAGGATAGGGGACATGTTGAACACACGCACCACGGACGATGGCCGCGACAGCCCGGCAGGAGCAGCGCAATGGACAAGCTGAAGGAGCTGTTCGAGCTCGTCGCGAAGTGTCCTTTCCTCTTCCTCGGGGTGATCCTGATCCTGCTCGCCGCCGTCGGCATCCTTCCGCTCGGCGTCGGCACTGGCAGCGTCATGCTGCCGGTCGGCGGCAACTGGCGCCTTGTGCTCGCGGTGGTCGGCCTGGCAGGGGTCGCATTCGACGGTGCTCGCCTCTGGCGTCAACCGTCGGGGCCGCAATCGCTCGCCAAGGCCACCGGCGGCATCATGCAGCCAGCGGCGAACTCCGTCGTCGGCCGCGCCATCTCAGCGACCGGCTGGTCGCGTGACATCGATCGCGGGCTCCATCTCTGGCTGATAGTCGAAGTCGACAACCACAAGTGGCCAAAGGGCGACGAGCTGCAGATCGCAGCCGACGGCACCTGGCGGAGCGACGTCTACGAGGACGGCACCGGCGCGACGTTTTCGCTCGCGCTCTACGTGGTGGACAAGGACGGCCAGAGCAAGATCCGGGCGTGGCTGGAAATCGGCACCTTCATCGGGTATCACCCGTTTGAAGTCGACATTCCAGGCGCACGGCGGCTGGCGCGGATCGACGGCCTGCGAAAGGCGTGATTGAACATGGCGAAACCTGAGGCGAGAGCCGGCGCCGACAGCCTGGCCCTGTACGACGCGTTGCTGGCGACCAACCCGGCGATCGTGCGCAAGGGCGCGGCGATGCCCTACACCTCCGTCAACGGCAACATGTTCAGCCTGCTCACGGCTGACGGCACTCTCGCACTTCGACTGCCGGCGCCCGCCCGCGACGCCTTCCTGAAAAAGCACAAGACCACGCTCTGCGTGCAGTACGGGGCTGTGATGACGGAGTACGTCTGCGTTCCTGCCGCCCTGCTGGCGAAGACGCAGCAGCTCGCGAAGGACCTGGCGCTGAGCTACGAGTACGCGTGCTCGCTCAAGCCGAAGGCGACGACGAAGAAGAAGTCTGCGAAACGCGCCGCGGCGCCTCGCGGTCGGGCGGTGGTCCCGCGCCAGAGCCGCGTCCGATAGCCCCTCCGGTCAGAATCGATTCGAAGCAGGCCGACAGGTCGGCTCGCAGAGAACACCCCATCCGCTGCCACGCGCATCCGTAGGGTCGATCTTCCGCCTTCGCGGGAGCGCTTCGGCGGACTCGCCGTAGCCTTGGCGGAGGCGGTCAGATCGGCCGCACATGCGCATCCGTAGGGCCGATCTTCAGATCGGCCAACGGCATCTCAAGACGCGCCATACCGAATCCCGGCCGTTACTACCTGGCCGCGGCGGGCCGGCGAAGCGCTCGCGAGATGACGTTCCACAGCGCGTTCGGCTTGTAGACCACTGCCGGATCCGGCGGGACGTTCTGCTCGACGGCCTGCCAGTACCCAGCCGGGGGCTTCGTCGTGCCCAGCTCGTAGTCCATCTTGTCCCACCCGTCCTCGCGATAGCCGTAGAACGCCCAATGCCAGCCGCGAGACTCGAGGGTCGCGATGACGTCGGTCATGTACTGGACGGCGCCGGGATTGGTGCGCGTCACCCCGAACTCTCCGGCGAGGATGCGATTCGCGGGGACGTGGTTCCGCTCCTGCCAGTCGGCCACCGGCTTCAGGAAGCTGGCCATCTGCGGGCGATCCCAGTTCACGGCGACCGGCGTGTCGCCTTCGCCCGTCGGCACCGCGCCGGGATAGCGGAACTTTCCCTGGTTGCGATGGTTGGTGAAGGTGTAGGGCTCGTACATGTGGAACGAGTAGAGGACCCGGCTGTCGTCCACGGGCTCCAGCACCTTGAACGCCCACGGCGTGGCGAAGAAGCCGCTGTCGAGCACGATTGGAGTCTGCGGGTCCACCTGGCGGATCGCGGCGACGGCCTTCCGATAGAACAGGTTCAGGTCCGCGGGCGTACCGCGCACCCGCGCGTACCACGCGGCGTAGTCGCCGGTATACCAGTCCGGCAGCGCCGGCGCGACGCGCTCGGGAGACGGCTCGTTCAGGATGTTGTATCCGACGATGGCGGGATGATCGCGAAGGGCTGCTGCCAGATCGCGCCAGCAGGCGATGGCCCGATCCTGCTCGGCGAAGCTGGTCCAGATCTTTCGTTCTTCCACGCCGTTGTTGTGCTGCGACCATCGCGCGCCCGGCAGGCTCAACATCGTGAGCACTACTTTTTCACCGGCCGCGTCCGCCGCGTCGAGCACCGCGCGCAGCGCACGCAGGTCGTTGGCGTTGACGCCGGTGTAGGCGTCACGCGGGCCGATCAGGAAGTCGCCCAGCTGCGTCGCCGGCCGGCCGTTCAGCCATTTGCTCGGCGCCAGGCGCACGAACTCGATTCCCGCGGCGTGCGCCGCCTGCAGCCGCTCGGCCCGTTCGACGGAATTGAACAGGTTCGCGCCGCGCCGCGGCGTGTTCCAGTACGCGATCTTCGAAGCCGGTGCGGGCTGCGCGAACGTGGTGACGATGCAGGCCACAGCCACGGCAAGGGCCGCGAGGGCAAAGCGAGGCATTGGTCATAGTGTATGCAGGTCAGCTGGAGAAATACCGGCTGCCGCTATGATGGGCGGCGCGAGGAGGCGACGTGGAGCGACGCGATTTCGTACGGATGGCGGCGCTGGGGATGGCGCCACTGGCGACTGGCGCCGACGCGCGCACCGGGGAGCCTGGCGGCGCTCCGGCGTCGGAGGCGACCACTCTCGCCCGGCTGCGGCGGGAGGTCACGCGGCAGTCCACGACCTTCGATCTCGGGCACCGGAGCAAGACGCGCGCGGTGCGGCGCGGTGAAAATGTCACAATCGCCGAGGGCCGCGGGCCGGGATACATCGCCCAGTTCTGGCTGACGTTCCCTGGCTGGTTCTGGCAGCACTGGAATCCGTCGGCGCCGATCAGCCAGACGATCCTCAAGACGCTGATCCTGCGCATCTACTGGGACGACGCGGCGACGCCGGCGGTGGAAGCGCCAGTCGGTGACTTCTTCGGCGCCGGGCTCTGCCGAATCACGAGCTTCGCCGGCCGCTACTTCGGCACCTCGAGCGGCGGCTTCTTCTGCAAATGGCCGATGCCGTTTCGGCAGTCTTTCCGGGTCGAGGTCGAGAATCTGGACAAGTCGATTGAGACCGAGATCTTCTGCAATGTGCTCTACCAGCAGGCGGAGCTGCCACCGGATCTCGGCTATTTCCATGCGCAGTTCCGGACCGGCCGCAACAACGGGCCGGCTCCGGTCCCCATCGCCGAGGCGCATGGCGCCGGACACTACGCCGGCTGCGTGCTCGCGATGCAGGGATACGACCGCGGCTACCTCAGTTACCTCGAGGCGCCCGAGCATGTGTACGTTGACACCGCCGCAGACACACCGACCATCGTCGGCACCGGGCTGGAGGACTATTTTCTCGGCGGATGGTATTTCCGCGAAGGGCCGTTCACCGGGCCGTATCACGGGCTGATCCTCAAGGACGTCCTCGACGCCAGTGTCGCGATGTATCGCGTCCACGACGCCGACGCGATCCGCTTTCAGGAGCGCCTGCGATTCACGTTCCTGAACCCGTGGCCGGCGGATCGACTGCAGCCGTTCGCGTACTCGTCGGTGGCGTTCCTCTACCTCGCCACTGCCGCCGGGCAGGGCCAGAAGTTGCCGTCGGCTGACGATCTCCTGTGCTGGTATCGCTACACGTCAACCGATCATCAGAGCATTCCGTAAGAGGGTAGGCCTGCGGCGGCCCTAACGCAGACTGTCCGTCAGCGCCGTCTCGAAGAACGTCACCACCGGCGTGACGCCGCCTGGTTCGAGGTCGAGCCCGTGCGGATGGTGATCGCCGCCCTTCTTGACGATCTGCTGGACTGGTCCGCCGAGCGCGGCGTATTTCCGCTGCACGATCTCGGAATTCTCGGCGGCCGGCACGACATGGTCTGAGTCGCCATACACCAGCAGCAGCGGAATACGCGCGCGTGCCGGCGCCTCGAGCTTCGACACCGGGCTGGCCTTCAGGACGGCGTCGGTATCGCCGGGCGTGATGTGCCACACCTGCAGCATCTCGCCCCACTCCCTGGCGCCCCCCTGGCCGGTGCCGAGCTGCTGCAGTCGCCCACCGGGCCAGCTGCGCATGTCGCAGACCGCGTTGTCCAGATAGACGGCGAGCGTGAGCTCCGGATGCGCGGCTGCCCAGGACATGGCGTACAAGCCGCCCCGGCTGAAGCCAAAAAGCCCGGCGCGCGGCATGAACCCGAACGTCTTCGTCAGCGCCGCATGCGCCCGCTCCCAGGCCTGCATCGCGACGGGATCGCCATACCGGTCCGGCACCGAGACGTAGACCAGATGCCAGCCGGCGTCGAGCAGCGCCCGATCGGCGCCATCGAACGCGCCCAGAAATTCGGCGCGCCAGATCCACGGGTAGCCGGCAGCCGTATGCCGAGGCGAGGTCGGCGACACGACTGTCACTGGCACGCCCTCGACGACGAACTCGTGAGAGACGTACCTGGAAGCATAGACGCCGGCCTTCCCCGGGAACTGAGGTGAGTCAGAGACTCTGGGTGCGGGGGTGGCCACGAGAGAGAGAATCGCGACGAGCGCTGTCAGCGTCATGGGAGAGGTGCAGTCGTCAATCGGAGAGCGTGTCTCGCCACTATACTCGGCAGGGATGTCGTCATGACCCGTCTCGCCTTGCGCGTGTCGCTGCTGGCCGTCGCCGCACTCGCTGCGCTCGCCGGCGCCTGCTCGCGCAGCGAGGAGGCTGGTCGTGCTGCCGGTCCGCCCATCGTCACGGCACGGTCTGCGCCGGCCGACACAGCGCGACCGTCGGGTGGCGTCGACGCCGCAAGTCGCGACCTCTCGGTCGACGAGACGATGGGCGGTCACACGCTCGCGCGGCACGTCGGGCGGACCGACGAGGACCTGGCGGATCGCCTGCGTCGCGAGGCGCATATCTCCGCAGCCTCCACATACACTGATCGTGCGACAGCGGAGCGTGTCGTCGGCGCGGCGCTGGCGGCGGGCGGGCGTCGTCTGGAGGCCTGGCAGAACCGTCAGGGCCATCGTCCCAACCTGGTCCTGCGCTACAGCGGCCAGAGCGGATCGATCGGCAGATCGCTGCGGCGTGGCGACCGGGTGACGGTGACCTGCACGCGTGTCCTCGTGGTGTTGCGGTGGGACGAGCAAGCCTCGCGCTTTTACGTGCTGACGTCCTATCCGGAGACGGAGTGATGAAATCGCGTGCCGCCGACGAGTTCCCGATGCTGCGCGAGGTGTTCACGGGATACCTGCACGAAGACTTCGCTGTCGAGTACGGGTCCCCCGAGGCCGCGCTGCGCGCCTTTCATGACGATGCGTCGGCGGCGGAGCGCCGGCGGTTCGCGAAGGAGGCGCAGCGGTTCCTGCAGCAGACCGAGTCGCTCGATTTCGACGCCACGAGGGCGCTCGCTGCACGTCTGGGGTGTCGCTGGGCGCCGCCAAGCCGAGATGCCCTTGTCCGCGCTCTTACAGACGCCGTCACGCCGGACGGCGGCAAACATTAGCCACAGCTTCACGAACACGGACCCATGTCTATGCGCATCCGACGCCTGCTGCTCGAACGTCTCACCTCGTCTCGGTTGTCCGTGCTGTGCTGCCTTACGCTGCTGTTGACGGCGGCCTGCAGCCCGTCGCCTGAGAAGGGCAACCGGAAAGTGCCGGCCGGAGCCAAGAGCTCCGGCGGCGCTCACGCGGTCATCGATACCGACAAAGGCGCCGTCGAAATCGAGTTCCTGGCGAGCGATGCTCCGAAGGCTGTCGAGAACTTCCGGCTGCTCGCCGAGCACGGATACTACGACGGCCTCACGTTCCACCGCATCGTGAAGGGCTTCATGATCCAGGGCGGTGATCCGACCGGTGACGGCACTGGCGGCGAGAGCGCGTGGGGCGGCACCTTCGCCGACGAGATCAATCCTGCTTCGGCACTCTACCGGGACGGCTACAAGCGCGGGTTTGTCGCGATGGCCAACTCTGGGCCGAACACCAATGGCAGTCAGTTCTTCATCCTTCAGAAGGACTACGCGCTGCCCCCGAGCTACGTCATCTTCGCGAGGGTGACGACTGGCATGGACGTGGTCGACGCGCTTGCCGACACACCGACGACGATGGGCGCTGACGGCGGCATGAGCCAGCCGACGACGCCGCCGGTGATGAAGAAGGTCACTGTTCGTCCGTAGCGCGACATGGCGCCCACATCTCGCGAGGCATCAGCGGACGGCACCATTGCCGGCAGTCGTGCTCCGCGGGTAGCGCTGCGGCGCGCGCCGCGTTAGGCTTAGGCGCCGATGCCGCAGAGACCTCCTGAGCGACCGCTGAGCAAGCATTCATACAAGGCGCAGCTCCTGGTCTTGCGCGAGGAACTGCTCGCTGTCCAGCAGCGGCTCCGTCACGCAGCATTTCCGGTCATCGTCCTCTTCTCCGGCGTCGACGGCGCCGGCAAGGGCGAAACGGTGAACCTTCTCCACGAGTGGATGGACCCGCGCTGGCTGCGCACGCATGCCTATGCCGAGCCGTCCGACGAGGAGCGCGAGCGTCCGCCGGTACTGGCGGTTCTGGCGCGATCTGCCGCCGAACGGCCAGACAGGGATTCTGCTGAACGCCTGGTACGCCGCGCCTATCGACAATCGAGCGCATCGGAAGATCGACGCGGCGGAATTTCGCGCCGAGCTCCGCGAGATCGCTCGCTTCGAACGGCTGCTGACCGATGACGGGGCGCTGGTGCTGAAGTTCGTCATGCATCTGGATCGGCGAACTCAGCGTGCGCGGCTCAAGGCCCTCGAGCGCGATCCGCTGACCCGCTGGCGGGTGACCGACGAGCAGTGGCGACAGGCCCGGTCGTACGACGAGTTGGTGGAGGCTGAAAAGCTGGCCGTGCGGCTGACAGACGCCGGCCAGGGCTCGTGGACGATTGTCGACGGATCGGACGAGCGCAACAGGAGCCTGGTCGTCGCCCGTGCTCTGCGCGATCGGATTACTCGCCGGCTCGATGACGAGGCGCGCGGCCATCACGGCCCTGGCCGTGCTGCGGCGGTGATTGCGGGGCGCGGCCATTCGAAGCCGTCATCCAGGCCGAGGACGCGCAGCGGCAGGCTGGCCCGTCTGGATATGTCTCTCGCCGTGGACAAGCCTCGCTACGAGGTTGCGCTGGCCGAGGCACAAGCACGGCTCAATCTGCTCCATCGTAAGGCGACCAGGCGCGGCATCTCGACCGTTATCGTGTTCGAGGGCTGGGATGCGGCAGGGAAAGGCGGCGCCATACGGCGCGTCGCCTCCGCACTGGACGCAAGGGACTACCAGGTCGTCGCTGTTGCGGCGCCCACCGACGAGGAGCGTGCGCACCACTACCTGTGGCGCTTCTGGCGGCAGTTGTCCCGTGCCGGACGCATGACGATCTTCGATCGTTCATGGTACGGGCGTGTGCTGGTCGAACGCGTCGAAGGCTTCGCGCGGCCGGACGAATGGAAGCGCGCCTACGCCGAGATTGAAGACTTCGAGTCGCAGCTGATGGCACATGGGACCATCCTGGTGAAGTACTGGATGCACATCACCAAGGACGAGCAGCTGCGCCGATTTCAACAGCGAGAGCACCTCGCGTACAAACGATGGAAGCTGACCGACGAAGACTGGCGTAACCGGCGCCGGTGGGACGCCTACGAAGAGGCCGTCGACGAGATGGTGGCGCGAACCAGCACGCGGCGCGCGCCGTGGATTCTCGTCGAGGGCAACGACAAGAACTACGCGCGGCTGAAGGTGCTGGAGGCGCTGAACGAGCGGCTCGAGCGCCAAGGGTGAGGGCGTGCGGCCTTCGATCTATGGCAGGTTGAAACGGAAGTCGCACCAATGACAAGCAGCGAGGCGAGGAATGCCGTTGCGAATCGTGCTTGCCTTCGGGAACGCGACTGGGACGCGTGACCGCCCCTCGCTGGACATTGCGCATCTACCGCGGGCTCGTTGCGCGGCGCACCTCGACGGTCTCACCGACGTCGATCACCATCAGGTCTTCGCCGATCTCGAGCGGGCCGGCGTAGCGCACGCGCGCCGGCGGAATCAGATCCTGCGGAGTGACGCCAGGCGGGCCGATGTGCGAATAGACCGCCAGCCTCGGCAGTGTGCGGGCGAAGACGTCGCCGGCCTGCTCAGCCGACGTGTGGTGATTGATCCGTGACCGCAACTGCTCGGGGTTGCCTCCGCTGCGCATGATCGCGTCGGCCGAGACGACCTCGTGCACGAGGAGGTCGACGCCCTTCGCGTACTTGATCAGGTTCTCCGAGACGCGCGTGTCGCCCGACAGCACGACGGAGCGCCCGTGGTAGTCGACGCGATAGCCGTATGCCGGGCCGCACTGGCGCGTGGTCCACGTCGAACGCCGTGATCCGCACGCCGTCGTGATCGTAGACCACACCTTCGGCGATTTCCTGGACTTGGATTCCTGCGCCTTCCGGATCGGCGTGATCGTCGGACTCGCGGATCTGGATGTCGAACGCGAACGCCTGGGACAGGTGCGCCATCATGTCTTTCGTGCCGACCGGTCCCCAGACGTCGAGCGCCCGGTGCCGGCCTGGCGCGATCAGCCACCCGGTGAGCCAGAGGTCGGGGAAGCCGACCACGTGGTCCGAGTGAAGGTGGGTGAGGAAGACCCCGTCGATGCTCTCCCAGCTGACGTGGACCTGCGTCAGCCGCTGGAGCGCCCCGCGACCCGCATCGAACAGAAACGCGTGGCCGTTTGCCTCCACCAGGGTGCTCGGCCCGAACCTCGTCATGCCCGGATTCGGGTTGCCGGTGCCCAACAGCGTCACCTTGATGTCCTGAGCTCCCGCCAGCCCCGGCCAGAGCATCGCGACGACGAGTGCCATCCATCGAGCGCGCAGCCGGATAGTCATAGGTTCTTCAGCCTCGCGCCATCCTAGCCCGCCAAGGCCGATCGCACGCCGAAATGTAGGCTGAGCGAGCCAAGCGATGCGACCTGAGAAGGTGGCGTGAGAGAAGAGAAGAGAGCGAGCGAGAGCAATGCGACCCGAGGAGGGAGTGAGAGAAGAGAGAGCGAGCGAGAGCGATGCGACCTGAGGAGGGAGTGAGAGAAGAGAGCGAGCGAGAGCGAAGCGACCGAGGAGAGGAGTGAGAGAAGAGAGCGAGCGAGAGCGATGCGAGCGAGGAGAGGTGAGAGAGGAGAGCGAGCGAGAGCGATGCGAGCGAGGAGAGGAGTGAGAGAAGAGAGCGAGCGAGAGCGAAGCGACCGAGGAGGTGGAGTGAGAGAAGAGAGCGAGCGAGAGCGATGCGACCCCCGGGACTCGTGCCCGCTGAGTCACGCCGAAAGGCGTGACTCGCGTGCCTGAGTCCCCCCTGAGCACCAGAGGGAGCGTTAGCGAGCGATGGTGCGGAAGGGGGGACTCGAACCCCCACGCTCTTGCGAGCGCCAGCCCCTCAAGCTGGTGCGTCTGCCAATTCCGCCACTTCCGCGAGGGGACTCGACTTACTTCTTCGGTTGCGCCGGTGCCGGTGTCGCCGGGGCCGGTGCGGGTGTCGAAGGCGTGGGCGTCGCAGCCGCTGGCGCCGGAGCGACCGGCGCCGGCTGCGTCGCCGCCGGCTTGGGCAGCGGCACCGAGCCGAGGACCGAACCCGGGCCGCGCTGGCGGACGATTGACAGCGACAGCGCGCCAATCACGAACAGCGCCGCGCAGACCCACGTCACCTTGGTGAGCAGCGTGGCGCCGGTGCGGGCGCCAAATGCCGCCTGGCTGCTGCCGCCGCCAAATGCCGACGCGAGGTCGCCGCCCTTCCCCTGCTGGATGAGCACCACCAGCATGAGCACCAGGCAGGTCGCCACGTACAGGGTCGCAACGAGGTAATAAAGCATGGCCAGGGGGTTCCGGACGGCCAACCAGGCCGCCCCAAAACCCCTAGTCTACCACGGGGGGCAGGGGTCGCAGGGGGAACGCGGACTTCAGCCGCTGTTCGGAAGGCACCGGGGAGTCCCGGCGCCGGGCCGCCCAGGTCGCGGCGCCGAGCACCAGGATATTGGCGACGATCACCGGCGGCGCCTGCATCAGCACGCCGTACCCGATCCAGATGGCCGCGCCCAGCATCTGCACGCGGCGCAGCATGCCGGGATCCTTGAACGTATAGGACGTGACGAAGACGGCCGTCGCCGCCCATCCCACGAAATCAGCAAGGTGCATGACGCTCTCGACTCCGCAGCCGCGTCAGGCGACCGCCGCGCCCGGCGCCACAGGCAGCTCGCGCACTGTCACCCAGTCGGTTCGCGACTTCTCCCATTCCTGGAGCGTCAGGCCGTACGACTCGAACAGGCTTCGGATCTCCGCCGGCCGCCAGCCCACGATCTGCTCGAGCACCGGCACCAGGACGCTGAACGCGTTGTCGCTCAACACCGTCCGCTGCGCGATTCGCGCGATGTGCTTGTTCTCGGAGACCGCGATCGTGAAGCCGGCGCGGTTGTTGACGTGCAGCATCACGTGCACGTCGGAGCTGCCGTCGCCGACGTAAATCGTGCGGTCGGCGCCGATCCCGAGCTGCGCCTCGAGGCGCTCCACCGCGGCCACCTTGCCGTAGCCGGCCGGCACACGAAGGATTGACCGTACCTCGCCAGTCTGCGGCTCGTAATCGAGCTCGGTGCCGAGGATGTGATCGGGCTCGACGATGCCGTCGAGCGCAGAGAGGACGATCTCGCGCGGCGCCGCGGAGATGACGTAGAACGAAAACTTCACCGAGTCGGTGCCCTTCGCCAGGAAGTCCACCAGCTGCGGGATGTGCGTGCGGAGCCGTACCTGGCGTCCGGCCTCCCACAGGTGCTCGCGCCGCACGCTGCGGAACGCCGGATCGTGACGGATCAGATACGCCAACTCGCCGCCCTGCTGCACGAGATTGATGGTGGCCAGGCCCGCCACCTTCTCGTCGAAGTTGGCCACGCCCAGCATCTCTGCCAGCACCCGTCCCGAATCGTGAAAGCTCAACGTCTGGTCGAAATCAGACGCGAACAGGAAGTGCCGTGTCGAGTCGATCGGGCCAGTCATATGAGGCCCTCCAATGAGTCCATGATTTGATATAACAACTTTCATGGGTATTGTATCGGCCGATCGACATGAAGTCAAGAGTAGACGACCTAAACTGCTTGTAAATAATGAGTTAGCAGGCAATACCGCACGAGAGAAGCTGTCTTGACAGCAATGTAAACTTGTCATACCATTTGCCCGTGGCCGCCAGCGACCTTCCCGCGCCCAAATACCGTCAGGTCTACGAAGCGCTGCTGCGCCAGATCCTCTCGGGCCGCGTCCGCCCGGGGGCGCGCCTGCCGAGCGAAGCGGACATGGTTCAGCAGTTCGGCGCGTCGCGGATTACGGTCGCTCGCGCCCTGCGCGAGCTGCAGTTGGCAGGTCTCATTGAACGGCGCGCAGGCTCGGGCACCTACGTCGGGCAGTCGCGGGGGTCGAACCGGCCTCTCAACTTCGGGATGCTGATTCCCGACTTCGGCACCGTCGAGATCTTCGCCGCCATCTGTCGCGGCATGCTCGAAGCGCCCGAAGCACGCGCGCACGCGCTGGCCTGGGCCTGCACCGCCAGTCCCGCCGCCGATCGCGGCGCCGAGGCGTGGCAGGCGTGCCAGCAGTACATCACCAGGCGCGTGGACGGCGTCTTCTTCGCGCCGCTCGAACACCTTCCCGATCGCGACGCCATCAACCGCCGCATCGCCGACGCGCTCGCGGCCGCGCGTATCCCCGTCGTCCTCATCGATCGATCGATTGAGCCGTATCCCCATCGCGGCCTGCACGATCTCGTCGGCATCGACAATCGGCGCGCGGGCGCGCTCATCACGGACCACCTGCTCGATCTCGGCTGCCGCCGGCTCACCTTCGTCGGCCGGCCCGATGCGGCGTCCACCGTCGACGCACGCCAGGCCGGTTTCCGCGAGGCGCTGGGACGCCGTGGTCTCGATGCCTCCTCAGAAAGCGTGCTCCGCATCGACCCCTCGGATGCGGATGCCGTCGAGCGGCACCTGCGCGAGCGCGCTCCCGACGGCCTGGTGTGCGCCAGCGACCGCACGGCGGGACTGCTCACACGCACGCTGATCGATCTGGGCTGGCGCGTTCCCGACGACGTGCGCCTGGTGGGCATCGACGATGTGGAGTATGCGGCGCTGCTCAGGGTCCCGTTGACGACCCTGCGCCAGCCAGCCAATGAGATTGGCGTGGCGGCGATGGCGGCGATGGTGGAGCGCGTCTCGAACCCCGACCTGCCGCCGCGCGACATCCTGCTGCACGGCAAGCTGGTGGTCCGCGAGTCCTGCGGACAACTCGCTCTCGGGCCGATTCCTGTTCCTCTGGTGTCCTAGCGGCCGAGCGGCCACAAAGCGACGATTGCCGGCGCGCTATCGCGCCGGTTGCAGGTCTGTCTGGACGTCGACGATCACCCGCCAGTCGGCCCCGGGCGCACGACGCCACACCCGCACGTAATAACCTGCACGCGCCGATTGGACCTTGCCGTAGGTGTAGGCGAGATCGTCCGACGCCGAGATCTCCGCCGCGATCGGCGTGAAGGTCTGATCGGACAGCTTGCCGAGCGCGTCCTTCGCTGCCGCGCGGCCCACAAACGGCTGCAGTCCCGGTCTATAGATCCGCACCGCGTCGTCGAGCCGTGCCGCGAGCGCGGCGCCGTTGCGAATCGTCCCGTCCACCGCGACGATGTGCGCTTTCCCGGAGGCAGGATCCGCTGTTCCGGCCGTCGCCGGAGCGATGCCAGAGAAGCCCGTCCCTGGAAAGCCGCACGGCTCCGGCGTTTGAATTCCCTGGTCGAGGACGACGAGCCACAGGCCGCCAGGTTGCCGGCGCCATAGAGAAAAGTAGCAGCCGTACCCCGTGTGCGCGGCGTTGCCGTCCGGGACGATCGAGTAAGGGCCCGAGAGCCATCCGAGGTCTCCGGCGCGTGACACCTCGCCGACGCGGGGCTCCCACGCCAGGCGCATCTTCAGCGGATCGGCAGGATCGGGCCGTCCGCGCCAGACCGCTTTCGCAGACCCCGGCGACGGCTCCAGGGCAATCGCGCTGTCGTCGAGGAACTCGAGGAAGGCGGCCTTGATACCGATCCGTCCCGCCGCTGCTGCGAACGCCTGCTCGCGCGCCACCATCGTCGTCAGGGCGTCGCCCGCGGCGCGAAGAGGCGCGTCTGGCGACGGACGCTGGACCGGCTTTGGTGCCGCCCCTTGCCAGCGGCTCGCCCCGGCTCCGGACATCGTGCCTTTGCCGACAGTGACGGCGAGCACCGTGATTCCCGCCACCAGCGCCACGCGGACCGGCCGTCGAGAAATGCGCATTCGGGTGGATTCTACTGTGGGCAGCGGCCTTCGGTCAGTGGTCCCGCGGCGCGCAGGCGGCTGTTCTCATGAGGAGTGCTACGATCGAGTCGTCGATGCCTCGTCAGCCCGTCCATCTCACTGGCGTTTCGCGCCGGACGTTCCTCCAACTTGTCGCAATTGCTGGCGCCGGCGGCGCCGCTGGACTAGGCCTGCCGGGCGGCAGCCTGGTCGCCGCCCCGCCGCTCTTCGAGGAGATCCCTCCGAGCCAGAGCGGCATCACGTGGGTGCACGACAACGCGCTGTCGCCGGACCGCTTCCTGCCCGAGACGATGGGACCGGGCGTCGCGTTTTTCGACTACGACAACGACGGCTGGATGGACCTCTACATGGTCAACAGCGGGCCGTGCGATTTCTTCACGCCGCCGAAGCCGCTCAAAAACGCGCTTTACAAGAACAACCGCGACGGCACGTTCACCGACGTCACCGACGCGGCAGGAGTTGGCGGCGGGCGCTTCGGGATGGGCGTGGCGATCGGCGACTACGACAACGACGGCAACGCCGACATCCTCGTCACCAATTACGGCCCGCCGATTCTCTACAAGAACAACGGCAACGGCACGTTCAGCGACGTCACCGCGAAGTCGGGCCTGATGGACGCGCCGGCGTGGACGACCAGCGCCGTCTGGTTCGACTACGACAACGACGGCCGGCTGGATCTGTTCCTCTGCAGCTTCGTCCAGTTCTCGCTGAAGAACAACATCTTCTGCGGCGACAACAAGCTGGGCAAGCGCTTCTACTGCATACCGCGCGTCTTCAAGCCCACGCCGAGCGCGCTGTTCCACAACAACGGCGACGGCACCTTCACGAAGACCAGCGGCGGCACCGACATCGAGCGCGCGCTCGGCAAGGCGCTCGGCGTGGTCGCGACAGACATCAACAACGACGGGCTGATGGACCTGTTCGTAGCGAACGACACCGTGCAGAACTTCCTGTTCGCCAATCGCGGCAAGGGCAAGTGGGAAGAGATCGGGCTTGCCGCCGAAGTGGCGTTCAGCGCCAACGGCACGCCGCGATCGGGCATGGGCGTGGATGCCACGGACTTCGACGGCGACGGGAAGCAGGATCTGTTCGTCGCCAACGTCGACCAGGAGATGTTCTCGCTCTATCGCAACGACGGGAACGAGTTCTTCTCTGACGTGGCCGCCGCCAACGGAGTCGCCCAGGCGACGCGGCTTCTCAGCGGCTGGGGCCTGAAGTTCTTCGACTACGACAACGACGGCAACATCGACCTGTTCCTGGCCAACGGCCACCCCGACGACATGATCGGCGAGTACAGCGAGATGGTGAAGTACAAGGAGCCGCTGCTCCTGTTCCATCACAACGGCAGCAAGCTGGAAAACGTCAGCCAGTCCGGCGGCCCTGTCTTCTCGAAGTCGTTTCCCGCGCGCGGGCTGGCGATCGGCGACTACAACAACGACGGACGCGTCGACGTGCTGATCGGCAACAACGGCGGCGCGCCGGTGCTGTTGAAGAACAACGCCGGCGAGGGCAACCACTGGCTGGGCATCAAGCTTCAAGGCACGACGTGCAACCGCGACGCCGTCGGCGCCAGGCTCACGTGGTCAATCGGCGGCAAGGTGAAGCACAAGCTGCGCAACGCCGGCGGCAGCTACCTGTCCTCACACGATCCGCGCGACATCCTCGGCCTCGGCGCCGCGACGTCACTCGACTATCTCGAAGTCACCTGGCCGCTGCCAAGCGGCAAGACCGAGCGGTTCACCAACCTTCCGATCGACAAGTACGTGTCGATCGTCGAAGGCAAAGGCAGAATCGAATGAAGAATGGAAAATGAAGAATGAAGAATGGAGAAGCGCGCGGCCTTTCATTTTTCATTTTTCATTTTCAAATCTTCATTCGTCAGCGTCCGTGTCCCTGTCCCTGCCAGAGTTCGACCCACGCTGACATCGGGCCTGTCGTCGCCATGTTGCCGAACGCCAGGTCCATCGCGCCGTCGCGGTTGTAGTCGCCGGCGGCCAGCGCGGCGTGGCGCGGGAATCCCATCTTCAGCGTGTGCGGGATGAAACGCCCGCGCGCCACCTGTTCCAGCCAGATGACACCGGGCAGCCGCTCGTCCTGATCGCCACCGCCGCCAGCCACCAGCGCCGACGCGATGATGTCGAGATCGCCGTCGCCGTCGAGATCCGCGGCGACGATGGCGTGGGGACCAGGAAGGTTGGCGAGATGGTGGTAGGCAAAACGTGGAATGCCGGCCTCGCCGTCTCCGACGGGTGATTCACCGGGCAGCGTGCTGCGCTTCGCGCGGCCGATGTTCTCGAGCCACGCGATGCCGTGATACGGCTTGAGGAGGCTGTCGTCGAACGTGTCGCCGTTGGTCACGAGCAGGTCGATGTCGCCGTCGCCGTCGAGATCCGCCAGCGCCAGGCCTGACGATCCCCAGTTGGGGTGCGGCGCCTGAAAGAGCACGACCGGCGTGAACTTCATGTGGCCCTCGTTGTGGTACGCCATGACCACCTCGTGCTCCTGCGAGATCACGGAGACAAAATCCATGCGGCCGTCGCCGTCCAGATCGACTGGCAGCGAGCGGACGGCTCCGGGCCGCGGATCGATCGTGACGGGCACAAACGCCGGGTGCGCCCAGTCGGTGGTCCGGTTCTCGAAGATCACCACGGCGCCGGTCTTCCTGTAGCCGAACTCGCTGACCAGCAGGTCGAGATCGCCGTCGCCGTCGAAGTCCGCAGCTTCGACGCCGGCGATCCGCGGTAACCCGCCGATGCCGAACGGCGCGAACTTCCCGTCGCCGAGACCGCGAAGCCAGACCACCGATCCGTTGGCGTGATCGCGCGGCAGGAACTCGCCGAGGTCCGACACGATCAGATCCTTGATGCCGTCCTTGTCCAGGTCCACGACTTGCGCGCGCGACGGATTGGCGACGCGTGCGATTGGCGTGAGCGGCGCGGCAGGATCGTAGGGACGCCCGAGCAGCACGAGGCCGTGCCGCATGTCGCAGACGACCAGCTCCAGGCGCGCGTCGCCGTCCACGTCGAGCAACTGCACGTCGGAGACCACAGGCGTGGGCGGCGCGTCGGGCGGTGTCAGGCCACGGCGTTCGAACGCAAGCCGTGTGTCGGGCGCCGGCCACGCGGCAATCGGCGCCAGTGCCGCTGGCGCGTGCGCTTCGTACCAGGCCAGGGCCTCGACGAAGTCCGGCGGCACCGTCGTCGTCGGCGCCGGCGTCTGCTCGGTCTGGTCGCGGATGTCCTGCATGCGGACAATCTCGTCGTGCCAGGCCGCGCGCGGAAGGACGTCGGCGGGCGGCAGTCGATGACAGGTGCCGCAGATGGCGGGAGGAGTACCGGCAGGTGCCGGCGGCGTTGCGGGCGCGCGCGATTGGGAGTGTCCAGCGGCCAGCATCGTGACCGAGAACAGGCCAGCTCCCACCGTCGCCACGATCGCTGCGATCCGCACGAGAAACGTCGCGCGCACGGGCCAACTATAGAGCCCCTGATGGTCGATCTGACCGGCCTCCGCCAAGGCTGTGGCGGTACGCCGTAGCTTCAGCGAAGGCGGAAGATCGGCCCCACGGCGAGGACGCCAGGTGGTCAAACCGCTTCATGCTACACTCCGGGTCATGGACCCGAAGTCCCCTTCAGCCATCATTCCTGTGACCCCGGTCGACGCTCCCGACACCCGCGGTGTCGTCGGTCGCCGCACCGTCCTGCAGACGCTGCTCGGCGGCGTCGGCGCCGGCATCGCGCTGCCTGGCATCGCGTCGGCGCAGCAGGCGCAGCACCCGGTCGAGCATCACATGGCCACCGGCACCGCGGCCGCGGCGCAGAAAAAAGTGGCCGCTGGCGCCTACACGCCGGAGCTGCTCGATGCGCACCAGATGAAAACGCTCGAGGTGCTGGCCGAGGCCATCGTGCCCGGATCCACCGAGGCCAGGGTCGCGCCGTTTCTCGACACACTGGTCGCCGTGGACTCCGCGCAGAACCAGCGCAACTTCCTCGGCGCACTCGGCGCGTTCGACATGCTCGCCACCGAGAAGCACGGCAAGCCGTGGGTGGCGCTGACAGCCGCCGAGCAGGACGCGCTACTGCAGGTGGCGTCCACGACGCCGCCGGGCAACGGCGGCGGGGGCATGGGCTTTCCAGGCGCGGGCGGACCGGGCGGCGCCGCGGGCAAGACCACAATCGGCGATCACTTCAATGGCTTGAAGGGTTGGATTGCCGGCGCCTACTACTCGTCGGAAAAAGGGGCGCGCGAACTGGGCTGGGACGGCAACGTCTTCCACGCCGAGCTGCCCGGATGCACGCACCCGGACGGACACGCCTAGAACCGCAAAAACCACATGCTGGCGGCGCGGCCGATCGCGTCGCCGGTTGCGCGGGCGCCGACGCCCGCAAGACTCCGCGCGTGCCGGGCACACGCGCCTGATGACTCGAGGATCAGGGTGCAGCAGAGCAGCCAGCAGTACGATGTGATTGTCGTGGGGTCGGGCGCATCCGGCGGGTGGGCCGCCAAGCGGCTCAGCGAAGCGGGCGTCAAGGTCCTCATCCTCGAGGCAGGCAAGGCGCACACCGACAACGACTTCACAGAGCACGTTCCCCAGTGGGACCTGAAGTATCGCAATCGCGCCGACGACTTCATGCGGCGCACGCGCCCGACGCAGCGCGACTGCTATGCGTGCCGCGAGTACAACTACAAGTGGTTCGCCAACGACATCGAGGAGCCGTATACGACTCCTGCTGACAAGCCGTTCAGCTGGCAGGGCCGGATGCGCGTGGTCGGCGGACGGACCAACGTCTGGGGCCGCCAGAGCTATCGACTGAGCCAGCAGGATCTGAAGGGCAAGTCGTATGACGGCGCCGGCGACGACTGGCCGATTGAGTACCTCAGACCTCGCGCCCTTCTACGACATCGTCGAGGACTACGTCGGCATCTCGGGCCGGGCCGAAGGCGTGGCCGAGCTCCCGGATGGCCGCTTCCTGCCGGCGATGGCGATGACCTGCGCCGAGCAGCAGCTGTCGACGCGCGTCAAGAGCAAGCTCGGATACACGGTGACGATTGGCCGGACGGCCAATCTCACCAAGCCGATCAACGGGCGGTCGGCCTGCCACTATTGCGGGCCGTGCGAGCAGGGGTGCATGACGCACTCCTACTTCAACTCCGCGTTCACGACGGTTGCCGACGCGCTGAAGTCCGGCCACGCGACGATGATCACCAACGCGATGGCCTACAAGGTCCTGATGGACCCGGACAAGAACCGCGCGACCGGAGTGATGTACATCGACAGGGTGACGCACGAAGTCAAGGAAGTGCACGCGCGCGCGGTGATCCTGTGCGCGCAGGCGCAGGAGTCAACGCGCATCCTCCTGAACTCCGCCAACACCCGGTACTCCAACGGCCTGGCCAACTCGAGCGGCGTGCTCGGACACTACCTGATGGATCACCTGTGGGTGGCCGGCGGCGCGCGCGGCGAGTTCCCCGATGCGGCGACCAAGCCGTCGATGGGCGCCGCCAAGCGCCCCAACGGCATCTACACCATCCGCATGCACAACACCGCCAACGGGCCGCGCAGCAAGGAGTTCGTCCGGGGGTTCGGCTTTCAGGGCGGCGGCGGATCGGATTTCAACTTCCTGGCTCCCGGCTACGGCGTGAAGTTCAAGCAGGGCGTGATGGACCCGGTGACGACAGTCGGCCTGGCCGGCTTCGGCGAGGCGATCGCGCGCTACGACAACTTCGTCGCCATCGACCCGCACGTCGTGGACAAGTTCGGCATTCCGGCGCTGCGGATCACGATGTCCTGGGGCGAGAACGAGAAGAAGATGATCCCGGCGATGGCGCAGACCGCCTCGGAGATGATGGAAGCCGCCGGCGCAAAGAACATCCAGCCGTATCAGGTCCCCAACCGCGTCCCCGGCTACGGCATCCACGAGATGGGCACGGCGCGCATGGGCGACGATGCGAAGACGTCAGTGCTGAACAAGTTCAACCAGTCGCACGACGTCAAGAATCTCTTCGTCACCGACGCGTCCGCATTCGTCTCGAGCGGCTGCCAGAACCCGACGCTGACCATCATGGCGCTGACGGTGCGCGCCTGCGACTACCTGATGCAGCAGATGAAGTCGGGGGACGTTTAGAGATTCTGTAAGTGCTGAAGTGCAGGAGTGCTGCAGTGCCGAAGTGCGTGCTGAGGTGCTCGGGTGCTTAAGTGCTCAGGTGCGTCGGCACCGGATGGCCGCGGGCGTTAGCCATCGGTAGGGCCGATCTTCAGATCGGCCCTCCTGGACGTGTTAGCTCGGCCCGGTCGTTGGAAATACAGTGACCCGCAGGCGCACGGAGCCGTAGGGGACCAGCGTCAACGGCTCATCAGGCTCCGTCGTCGTCACCGGGCTTCGCGGCAGGGTTCCTGCCGATCCTTCTTCCAATTGCCACTCGGGCACGCGTCGCCCTGTCACGTGGATCGCCACCGCCGGCGACTGCGGGCTGAAGGGCGTGTCGCCGATCGGACGCTCGTCGACGCGCAGTGCGCCCGGCGCGTCAGGGGCGAGGACCAGCGCGTAGTTCCAGGGCGTGGTCGGCACGATCTCCCAATCGGCGGCGGGCGCCGGCGCGGGGTGTTTCATGCCGTCGGTCACCTTGCGCCAGTCCTCGCCGATCGGCAGCGCGAAGACAAGCGGCCCTCGCGAGACTGACACGCCGTCGCGGTACGTCTTGGTGATCTCGGGAGCCATCGGCAGCCGGAGGATCACTTTATCTCCCGGCTTCCAGACGCGTTCGATCCTGATGAACTCGCCCGGCACGGCGCCGGGCACCGGTGCGCCGTTCACGGTGACCGCAGCGCCGGCCGCCCACGCCGGGATGCGCAGCGACAGCGGGAAGCGCAAGGCGACTTCGGGCCGCACGAGAAGCTCGACCTCCGGTCGGAACGGGTAGTCGGTCCGCTCCTCGATGGTCACCGGCTGGCCTCGAGTTGCGCGCGCGCGAACGGTGCCCGGCGCGTAGACCACGGCGGCAAGGCCCTCGTCCGCTGACGCCATCCAGAGCGCCGACACCAGCTTGGGCCAGCCCTGGTGCAGGTTCGCGGTGCAGCAGCCGAAGTTGGGCTCGAGGCCGAACAGGTTCGACTCGGGCCCGTTGCTGACCCACCGCCGATCGCGGAGGCTGCAGAGCACCTGGTTGGCCTGCTGGTCGTACTGATGCGACCACATGTCGGGTGACAGGGTCGCCGGCAGAGCGTTGTAGGCGATCCGCTCCAGGCGATCGGCGATGGCGACGCCGCCGCGCACCGCGAGCACCTGCTCGAGCGAGAACATCGACTCGACGACGGCGCACAGCTCGGTGCCTTCGGAGGGATCGCGCCCCGCATAGTGCTCGTCGGCGCTGAACATGCCGTTTGGCTGCCCGTGGTAACGATCGAGCACTTCGAGCGCGCGCTCGATGGCGTCGCGATCGGATGCCGCGCCAGACACGAGCGACCACACCGCGGAGGTCTTCAGGCCCATCGCCGTGTTGACGCCGTGCGCCCGCATCGCGCGATCGGAGAAGTCCTTGTCGCCCGGCATGAGCGCGAGATCGCGCGTGGAGGTCTTGGTCACGAACTCGAACGCGTCGAAGTGGCGCGCCCAGTCCGTGCCCTGGTTGTGCAGCGTTCGCGCGAGCGTCAGCAGCCGCGGGTCTGCGGTGCGGTTGTACAGCCAGAGGATCGAGACGAGCTCGTCGGCCCATCGATAGACGGCCCATTGCTTCAGCGGCCGGCGCCCTGCTTCCTGCAGGTGGTACATGAAGTACCGCGTCAACGCGGGGACGACGCGGGGGTCGCCGGTGGCTTCCTGGTAGGCCGTCAGGACCTTCAGCATCACCATGTTCGGCCACCAGTCCGTGTTGGACGGCGGGCCGATGGCGCCGCTGGCAGCCTGATGCGTCAATACCCATTCCACGTAACGGTTTGACTTGGCGATGAGCGCAGGATCTTTGAGGAGGTAGGCGAGCGGCAACAGGCCATCGAGGTAATAGGGCCCGCGCTCCCAGCTTTCGCCGCTGCCGCCAAGCCATCCGCTGTTGGCGCCGACGTCGGGCCAGATCTCGTCGAGATGGCCCGTCAGCCCCTTCGCCTGGATCTCGAGCTGACGGCGGAGCCAGCCCGTGGGTGCGACAGAGCCGAGCGGCAGCAGCGCGAACGCGCCCGGCTTGAGCGGATCGCGATTGCGCACGACGCGAGCCACGGGTTGCGAGTCCGTGCGCGCGGCGGCGTGCGGCGCGGGGCGCCGGTGCGTTCCCTGCGGCGCGGCGACGCCAGTCATAGCGACGCACAGCGCGAGGCTCACGAGCCGAATCATCGAGAGTGCCCTCCCACGGACGAGCCGATTCTACTCCGCGTCAGGGACCTGGACTAGAATCCGGCGTCGCACACTCGCGCATGCATCGATCACTCCGCGTGCTCCTCGTGTCTGCCGCCGTCGTGGCCAGCGCCATCGGCGCGCGCGCCCGTCGCGACGCCGAGCCGGGCGTCCTCGGATATCACCCCGTGCGTCTCGACGCCGAGGGCCGCCTGCTTCCGTGGTCAGACGACGACCCATCGGTCGCGTACGACCGCGTGGTCGGCCTGGTCTGGCACTTCTGGAGAGGCATGCGGCGCTGCGACAATGGCGTGCCGTACCTACCTGCAGCACCAGGTCTGGAATCCCGACCACGACGATCCGCGCGGCCTCGGCGGCGACCAGATTCCGATGGCGCTCTCGTCCTGGAATCTTCTTCACGCCTACTCCGGCGACGAGGCCCTCGTCGCCGACATGCGGCTGATGGCCGACTACTGGCTGGCGCACGGCCTGACGCCGGCGTCCGCGGCGTGGCCTGGCATGCCGTACCCCTACAACCTGACGGCACACGGCCCGTATGACGGCGACATGCGCGGCGGTCCCGGGATCATTCAACCTGACAAGGCCGCGTCGTTCGGCGCCGAGCTCCTGACGCTCTACAAGATCACCGGCGACGCGAAGTACCTGGCCGCCGCCGAGCACATCGCGACGGTGCTGGCCGCGACGGTCACCGTCGGCAATGCCAGCATCTCGCCGTGGCCGTTTCGCGTCGACGCCGAGACCGGCGTCATCGCGCGCGCGCGTCCGCAGTGGTCCACCTACGGCGACGATCGCCCGAGCAATCTCTGGGCCGGATACACGTCGAACTGGACCGGTGCCGTTCGGCTGTTCGACGGCCTCGCCGCCATGGGTCGCGCCACGCCGGCGATGCGGCGCGCCCGTCGCCTGACAATGGCGTGGCTCCTCGCATATCCGTCGCGGACGAATCAGTGGGGCCCGTTCTTCGAGGACATCGTCGAGTACTCGAACACCGCCATCAACGCCGACACGTTTGCGCTGTTCCTGCTGGACCAGCCCCGCGTCGGAAAGGCATCGCTCGACGAGGCCCGGTCGGCGCTGGACTGGGTGGAGCGCACCCTCAGCAATCGCGAGTTCGCCGCGCTACGCGTCGTCCCGATCAACGAGCAGACCGTCTACCAGGTGCCCGGCAACAGCCACACGGCCCGGCATGCCGCGACCGAGCTGCTCTACGCGGAGAAATCCGGCGACGTGTCGCACCTTGACGATCAGGTGCGGCGCCTGAACTGGGCCACCTACATGGTGGACACCGACGGGAAGAACCGGTACCCGCGCGACGACATCTGGCTGACCGACGGCTACGGCGACTACGTGCGCCACTACCTGCGCGCCATGGCTGCGCTGCCGGCGCTGGCGCCAGCGAACCAGAACCATCTGCTCCGGACGACGTCAGTGGTGCGCTCGATCGCCTACGGCGACCATGCCATCGCCTACACGAAGTTCGACGCTATTTCGACGGAGACGCTGAAGCTCGGCGCCTGCGTGCCTTCCCGTGTCACCGGCGGGACGATCGAGTGGGAGGCGATGACTCACGTCGCACGGATCCGTGCCACAGAGAAAGCGATCAGGATCGGCTGTTATTAGCCCAAGGACCCATCAGGCCGCGGCCAGTCTCGTGTGACACACTGGTCGACGATGAGGATTTGGGCGCCGATCGCCGGAGCGTTGTGCGGCTTCGCTGCCAATTCATTGCTGACGCGCGCGGCGGTCGGGCGGCATCTGATCGACGCCGTGTCGTTCACTGAGGTTCGCCTCCTGAGCGGCGCCATCGCGCTGCTCGTGATTGACAGATTGCTCTCGCGGTCGCCGCGAAGCGTCGCCCGCACGTCCGCCGACGTCGCACTCGGGGCGATCGCGCTGTCGGGATACGCGTTCGCGTTTGCGTTCGCCTACACCCGCATCGACGCCGGCATCGGCGCCCTGGTGATGTTCGGGAGCGTCCAGGTGCTGATGCTGCTGTGGAGCGTGGCCAGCGGCGAGCGACCTTCTGCGATGGAGTGGCTGGGGCTGGCCGTCGCCTTGGTAGGACTGGTAGTGCTGACACGGCCGGGCCAGACTGCGCCGAATCTGCCGGGCGTCTTACTGATGGCACTTGCCGGAGTCGGGTGGGGCACGTACTCCGTCCGCGGGCGCGGCGCGGGCGACCCGGTGTCGCGGACGACGACCAGCTTTCTCTGGGCAGCGACGATTGGCATCGCCGTCGTCGCGCTGTCGCGCGATCACCTGCAGGGCACGCGTGACGGGCTGCTGCTCGCGGCGTTATCCGGCACGCTTGCGTCCGGGGCGGGCTACGTTCTCTGGTATCGCGCCCTGCCGGCACTGACGTCCTTCCGAGCGTCTCTCCTGCAATTGACGGTGCCGGTGCTGACAGCCGCCGCAGCCGTGCCGCTCCTCGGAGAGTCCCTGACGCCGCGCCTGATCAGCGCGACGCTGCTGATCCTCGGAGGAGTGGCGCTCGCTGTTGTGGGGCGGCAGGGCGCGTAGACGTCGGCGTGCGGAGGGGCCGCGGCTTCAGGCGTCCACGAGCCCTGACCACTACGATCCCCCACGCCCGCGCAACTGGCGGGTGCCAGTCACGCCGCGGCCCTCCGAGATCTCGTACGATTGCCCGCCCGCCAGACGAGTCGCTTCATCTTTCGCGCCGCTTGGCCACTCCACGACGACGCGGTCCGCCATCTGGTGAGTGCCGAGCCCGAACGTAAGCGGCAGCTCTGACTGCGACAGGTAGCTCGAGCCCGTCTTCACCAGGCGCCAGTACTTGTCCGTGCCTGCGAAGACGCGTACGCGAGCGCCGATGCCGTCGCGATTGGACTTCATCCCGCGCAGCTTGATCCGGATCGAATGGCTGCCAGCCGGTGAGTCGACGCGATACAGGAACGCCGGTCCGTTGTTGGTGGTGATGAGGACGTCGGCGTCGCCGTCGTTATCGAAGTCGCCGAACGCCGCGCCGCGCCCGACTTTTGGCTGCGCGAACCCTCCGCCCACTTCCGTCGCGACGTCGGCGAACTGACCGCGCCCGAGGTTATGAAACAGGTGCGGCGGCTCGGCGTAGCTCACGCGCCCGCCGACGGCGCCGATGGTCTCGTCGATGTGCCCGTTGACGACCAGCAGGTCCTGAAGGCCGTCGAGATCGACGTCGAAGAAGAAGCAGCCGAAGCCGAGCGTCAGCCGGGTCGCCCGGCCGATCTCGGTCTTCGGGGCGGTGTCGGTGAACTGGCCGTCGCCGACCGGTCGATACAGCCCCAGCATCTCCCCCGAGAAGTTCGTGACGACGACGGTGGTCTTGCCGGAGTTGTCGACATCGGCCGCATCGGCGCCCATGCCGGCGCGGGCGCGTCCGTCTTCGCTGAAGGCGAGACCGGCCTGCAGGCCAAGCTCCGTGAACGTCCCGTTGCCGTTGTTGCGATACAGCTTGTTCGGTTGCGTGTCGTTGGCGATGAACACGTCGGGCCACGGGTCCAGGTCGTAGTCGATCATCGTCACGCCGAGTGACTTCGACGTCGTATCGAACAGGCCCGCCTTCGCCGTGACGTCCTCGAACGTGCCGTCTCCCTTGTTGCGAAACAGCCACGACGTCGTGCCGCGGTACGCTTCGGGCGTGCAGTACCAACTTCTGCTTGCCGTCCACGCTGCAGTAGACGTCGGTCTCCGGCGTCCAGCGGACGTAATTGCAAATCAGGAGATCGAGCCGGCCGTCGCGGTCGTAGTCGAACCACAGCGCCGACGTGCTGAAGCCGGGCCGCTTGCCGAGGCCCGCTTTGTCGGTCACGTCCACGAACGTGCCGTGCCCGGTGTTGTGGAACAGGTGATTCTGCCCGACCGCGGTGATGAGGATGTCCTGCCAGCCGTCGTTGTCGTAGTCAGCGACAGCGACTCCCATGCCGTAGACGTCGAGCGCCAGGCCGGAGGCCGCGGTGACGTCTTCGAACGTGCCGTTGCCGCGGTTGCGGTAGAGCGCGAGGCGGCTCGACGCGCGCGGCTGACCCGGCCAACTCGTGCCGTTGACGAGCAGGATGTCCTGCCAGCCGTCGTTGTCGTAATCGAGAAATGCAGCGCCAGAGCCCAGTGTCTCGGGCAGATACTTCCGGCCGAACGCGCCGTTGTTGTGCGTGAAGGCCAGGCCCGCCGCTTTGGTGACGTCCACCAGGTGCACGCCGGTCGACGGCTGTTGTGCCAGCGGAGCGTACGGGAGCAGGGCGACGAGGACAGCCGCGAGCGCGGCAGCGTGGCGGCCCGTCATTCGGGCATGACGAGGCCCTTCTTGACGGCGAAGAGCACCAGTTCCGCGGTCTTGTGGACGCCGAGCGCGCTCATGAGATTGGCACGGTGCACGGCCACCGTGTTCACGCTCAGATCCAGCATCACCGCGATTTCCTTGTTCGACTTGCCGCGCGCGATCAGCTGCAGCACCTGCTTCTCGCGCTGGGTCAGGCGATCGTAGGGATCGGTGCTCTTGTCGAACGAGCCGCTCTGGATGGCCTTGATGAGCACGCTCGACAGCTCCGGCGCGAGGTACTGCTCCCCGCCGGCCACCGCCTTGACGGCGCGCGTGAGATCGTTTTCGATGGCGTTCTTGAGGATGTAGCCCTTGGCGCCGGCGTCGAGCGCGTTTCTGACGTACTGCTCGTCTGAATACATGCTCAGGATCAGGATCTTCGTGCCGGGGCGCTGCTTGATCAGCTCCATCGTCGCGTGCAGGCCGCTCATCTCCGGCATGGCCATGTCCATGACCACGACGTCGGGATCGGTCTTCTTCACCAGGGCGATGGCGTCGAGGCCGTTGCTGGCCTCGCCGACGACGGTGAGGTCGGGGTCGTCTTCCAGAATCCGGCGGAAGCCCTGACGGACGAGCGCGTGGTCATCGACGAGGACGACCCGGATGGCGGCAGACGGCATGTCCACGATTCTACAGGGCCGCTGCCGGAAGCGCGTTAATCGGTTTCCACTAGGGCAGGTGATCTGACCACCGGCACCCGGACGGAGACGACAAGGCCGCGCGCCTCGCCGGCGCGGAGGCGGAAGGTCCCGCCCATCAACTCCGCGCGCTCGCGCATGCTCACCAGCCCGATGCCGCGATCGACATTGTCGATGCCGCCCTGCGGCAGGCCTTTCCCCTGGTCCTCGATGTCAAGGTCCAGCCAACCGTCGCGCTGCGCCAGCTGGACCCGCGCCACCGCCGCGCCCGAGTGCTTCGCGACGTTGGTCAGCGCCTCCTGCACGATCCGGTAGATGTGAATCGTGGCTTCCGGCGGCACGACGCCAATCGGCCCGCGCGCCTCGAACCGGGCGTCGATGCCGTGCTGCCGGCCGAACTGCTCGACGAACCACTCGAGCGCTTTTTCGAGGCCGAAGTCGTCGAGGATCACGGGATGGAGCAGGCGCGATTGCACGCGGATCTTCTCCAGCGTCTGCTGGGCGATGCCGCGGACTTCCTCGAGGTCGGCGACGAGCGGTGACTCGGGCGGCAGGTTGCGCTTGACGCGTCCGAGCAGCGTGCCGACGGCGGTGAAGATCTGTCCGAACTCGTCGTGCAGCTCGCGCGAGAACTCCTGCTGCAGATCTTCCTGCATCCGCAGCATGCGCCACGAGAGGTTGCGGAGCTCGGTAGAGAGGCCCTCCACTTGCGCGAAGGCGCGGCGGTTCGCGCTGATGATGTAGATGCCCGTCACCGCCACCACCAGCAGGAGCGCGATGACGAACACGGCGATCTCGCGCTCGACGCGATCGTAGATCTCGCGATTCCGCACCGCAGCTTCTTCCTGGACGCGGTTGTTCAGCACGAGGAACTGCGAGACGAGCCCGACCAGCTCCTGGTGCTGCGCGGTGACAGACGTTCGCAGCTTGCCAATCGCGCCCGCGTCGTCGCCGGCCTGCGCCGAGGTGAACATGTCGTCGACGAGCGACCAGTAGCGACCGGCAGAGGCGACGAGCCGTTGCTGCTGCGCGGCGGGCCGCTCTCCCGGCGCGAGCGTCGCCTCGAGGGCGATGGCCTGCGTCAGATCGACGCGCAGCCGGTCGAAAGCCTGCTTCCACGAGGCCAGTGGATAGTTCTCTGTCCGATCCGCCATGTCGCGCATCGACGTGGCGAGTGTGGCCAGGTTGTTCTGGATGCGCAGCAGCTGCAGAGAGTCTTTGCGATTGCGATCGCTGATCGAGATCTGCTCGTCGCGCAGTTGCCGGATCTCGTGCGCGGTGTACAGCCCGACGCCGGCAATCGTCAGCAGCGAGACCGCAAGGCCGACCGCGAGTCGAAGGCTTGGCGAGCTGACAGTCGCTGTGGTCACTGATGGGTCACGGCGGAAGACTGCGTGGTGCCGTATGGTGCCGGCGGTGCTGTCCACGGGCCGCGCGCCTGCTCGATCACGCGTGCCGCCGCCAGGGCCAGCGCTTCCTGCCACGGCGCGGCCACCACTTGCACGCCGATCGGGAGGCCTTCACCGGTTTCCAGCACTGGCACGCTCACGCCAGGATTCTGCAACAGGTTGAACCAGGCCGTGTAGCGCCAGGCGTCGAGATAGTGCACCTCGCGGCCGTCGATCGTCCACGTGCGTTCGCCGTGACGGAAGGCGGGAATCGGCGCGACCGGGCAGAGCAGCACCTGGTACTCGGCCATCTGCGCGAGGAACTCGCTTTTCAGCGCGTCGCGGGCGATCTCCACCATCAGGAGCTGCTCGCCAGTCAGCGGCGGCCAGCGCCTGGCCCAGTCGAGAAACTGCACGAGATTCGGGTGGACGTCGGCCTCGCGGCCCGCCACCATCGGCTCGAGTATCAGCCGTGACGCGCGGCCGAAGATGTCCCACCACAGCTCGCGCGCTTGCTCGAGGCCCTCGGGCCTGAAGGCGTCCACCGCGTAGCCCGCGTCGGCCAGCCAGCGCGCGGCCCGCCGCACGGCCTGTCGCGTCTCCGCCGACACCGGGACGACGCCGTCGTCTTCGAACACGCCGATGCGGATGTTGCCGGGCAACGCGCGCAGGGGAGTGAACGGCACGGGATGCCCGTTGGGGTCGCCGATGTCGGGGCCGGCCATCACGTCGAGCAGCGTCTCCACATCGTCGATCGTGCGCGCCATCGGGCCGACGACGCCGGTGAGCGCGAAGGGGCCGCCGCAGGGAGGGAAGTGACCGGTCGCAGGCACGCGGCCCGGCGTTGGCTTGAGCCCGCAGATGCCGGAGAAGTGGGCCGGCACTCTGATGGATCCGCCGCCGTCGCTGCCCACGCCGCCGGCCGACAGGCCCGCCGCGATCGCCGCCGCCTCGCCGCCGCTCGATCCGCCGGGCGTCCGATCGAGCGCCCACGGGCTGTTGGTGCGGCCGTAGAGCGCGTTGTCGGTTTCCCACGCCATCAGCTGCTCGGCGACGTTGGTCACTCCGACGACGATGGCGCCGGCGGCCTTGAGTCTGGTGACGAGCGGCGCGTCAGAGGGGCCGGTGATGCCCGTGCGGAAGCGCGTGCCGGTTTCCCAGGGCAGGCCGGCGACGGCGACAGCGCTCTTGATGCTGACGGGGACGCCGTGGAGCGGGCCCAGACGTTCGCCGCTGGCGACGCGATCGGCGGCGGTCCGGGCCGCCGCGCGGGCGCGGTCGGCGTCAACGGCGACGTAGGCGTTGAGGGACGGGTTCAGGGCGTCGATGCGGGCCAGGGTGGCGTCCACCAGGTCGACCGGGGACAGGGCGCCCGAGGCGACGAGGCGCGCGAGCTCGCGGGCTGAGGCCAGGAGCGGAACCGACATCGGGAGAGTGTACATCCCGGCTTGCGCGGGTATCCCGGGAGCCGCTAGAATTAAGGCTTCGGGTAACGCCGACCGATAGTTCCTGCGGGCCGCCCGGGCCTGGAATGTCGGTGCACCACCTCCCAGGTGTTCCTCAGTAGCTCAATGGCAGAGCATCCGGCTGTTAACCGGAGGGTTGTAGGTTCGAATCCTACCTGAGGAGCCAATCCTCGCGGCTTTGCCGTGGGATAGGCACCACAGGTCGGACTCAGGCACGCAGCGCCTCGCTGCGCTCGGCGCTAGCGGGCACGAATCCTCGGTCGGCTTCAGGCACGCGACCCCTCGCTCCGCTCGGTGCCAGCGGCACGAATCCTCTGCAACTTCGGGCAGCCTCCCTCACCTTCGGCTCGTTGTTCTCGGCACGAGTCCTACCTGAGGAGCCGGGCCATACCACTTCCTTTCCTCACGCGGGATCGGCAGCCTGGCGTGTCTCACCCCATCCACCGAACAAATCTTCCCAGCAAGCCGCGATGGCGCGTCGATCCGGCTCGGGGATTCCAGGCGTGAACGGCAGCGTCTCGGCAGTCGCCATCTGGTCGAGCCACGTCGCGACCACCGACACGTCGCGCGCCATGACCTCCACCGACACCTGGTTCACGTCGTCGTCGGGACGATGGTGGAAGAATCGCCCGGCGTTGCAATTGACGCGGTGGTGAAACACCGCGGCAACGCCCGCTGCCGCGAACGGAAAGTGATCGGCGTACGGGACCACCCTCGTGATGGTCTGGTAATACAGGTTGGCAGCCCGGAAGTGCGGACGGAAGGAGGCCTCAAAGTCCTGGTGTCCGTTGACGTGCAGCTGCAGCCACCCGAGCGCTGACCCGTACGAGTCGAGGTTGTACATCAATCTGCCTTGCGCGGACACGTCGCGGCGATGCATCCGCACGTACGCCGCCGATCCGACGGAGAGTTGCTCCTCGGCGCCAAACGAGATGATGCGAATCGTCCGCCGGCGCCGGCAGCCGTGCAGGAGACGCGCGAGCTCGAGGACGCCGACGACCCCAGAGGCGTTGTCGTCCGCGCCGGGCGAGTCCGCCTGCGTGTCGTGATGCGCGCCAACGTAGAGGACCTCGTCGCGGAGGTCGGTGCCGGACAGGTCGATGACGATGTTCTGCGACGTGCCTGGTGACATCCCTCCGACAATCCGGCAGCGAGCCTCGGTGGCGCCTTGCCGCACCCAGTTCCAGGCGTCCTGATGGGCGACGTTCAGCGTGGGCACGGCGCCAATCGCCGCGGTGTAGGCGGGGAACATGCCGTCCGCGAGGGGCGTCGTGCCTGGGTAGCGCGTGTCGACCATGAGCAGAAAGGCGGGTTCAGCGGCCATCAGTCGTTGGTAGGACTGGCGCGACTCGATGTGGCAGCCGAGGTGGATCACTGCCTTTCCGTGCAGCAGCTCGAGATCGTCCCGCTGATAGTCGGTCGGCGCGACGACGGCGATCTCAGCGGATCGCCAGGCGCCGTCCGTGCCCGGCGTGTTGCTGAACAGCGAGCACGGGAAACGGCGCCATGTCCCGCCCACCAGGACCTCGAGCCGTTCCTCGGAGACGACGCGCGACTGGACGGGAAAGGTTTCTTCCCAGGTCTGTGCGCCGATCGCGCGGGTACGCCCGATGATGTAGTCCGCGGCTGCTCTCTCACCGGCGGTGCCAGCCAACCGGACGCCGATGTCCTTCGCGAGCACGTCGAGATCTCTGGCGAGCCGTTCGGGAGAGGCCTGCAGCATGGGCCACAGCATAGCGCCGGTGCTGCGCGGTCATCGCAAGGATTCAGCTCCTCGGTAGGCTTCAGGCACGCGGCCCCTCGCCGCGCTCGGCGCCAGCGGGCACGAATCCTCAGCACCCTTCAGGTACGCCGTCCCTCGCCTACGCGAGCCCTTTCATGCGCTTGTAGTACGCGATGTACTGCTTCGGCGTCGACATCGCGATCACCTTCGCGACGGAGGTCAGCTCGAGATCATCGAGCGCCTTGAAGTGCAGACAGCACTTCCCCATGTCGAGCCGCTTCCCGGCTTTCTTGAACGCGTCGACGAGCAGCTTCTCGGAGAACGGCGTTGTGTAGTTGCCGTTCGAGCTGTCGTATACGCCCATCAGGTAGAGCGAGTTGTAGCTCTTCTTCGCGCCGAGGCCCACGTAGCAGAGCGGCTGACCGTTGTGGGTGTCGGAGAACTCGTCGAGCGGGATCCCCCAGTTGATCACGCCCCAGTTCATGAACTCCGCGTACCCCTTGGGGATGTGCCTGCGCACGAGGGCGCGGGCCTTTTCGATCACCGCCCGTTTTTCCGGAGTGAGCGAGGCCAGGTAGGCGGCCACGGTGGTTGGGCGAGCACCCTTCGCCTTTGAGCGCGATTTCGTTGCGGCCATCGACTTGTCCCTCGCGTTTCGGGTCCTTCGACCCGGCGTGATTATACAAACCGGCGGCGTCACTAATTGATCAGGATTATCGGCCTCGCTGCATCGAAAAGGCTACGCTCTGCCTGTGCCGCCAGAATCGCCGGAACCTGTCCGCTGTGACGTAGCCGTCATCGGCGCGGGACTTGCCGGCCTGACGGCGAGCATTTACCTGCGAGAAGCCGGCCTGCGCGTCGTCTGCCTGGACCGGCAGCGATACCCGCACAGCAAGGTCGGCGAGTCGCTCGACTGGTCGAGCCCGTGGCTCCTGCAGACAGTCGGCCTCCCCAGCAACACGCTGCTGAGCGACCAGATTGCGACGCTCAAGGCGAAGATCGCCATCTTCGAACCCGGCATGGAGAAGTGGACCGCCGCGCCGCCCCCGAGCATCCGGCGATCGCCCTGGCGGTTCGAGACGCAGACGTTGCACGTCGATCGCACCGCGCTCGATCAGCGCGTCTACGAGCGCGCGGTCTCGCTTGGCGTGGACTTCGTCTGGGAGCGGGTCGCGCACGTGGACCGCGACGGCGATCGACTGAAGGCCTGCGTTACCAGCGCGGGCGAGCGGGTCGAGGCACGTTGGTACCTCGATGCCAGCGGCACGGCACTCTTCCTGGCACGCGCGCTCGACATCCCAATCGTCGAATACGGCCGCAGGAAAGTCTGTTTCTGGGCCTACTTCGACGAGCCGCCCCTCGACACCGGCACCACGTTCTTCCTGGACAACCTGCAGCCGTATCTCAGCTGGGTCTGGGACATCCCGATTTCGCCGCAGCGCACCAGTGTCGGCCTGGTGACATCAGCAGACTGCGTCCAGGCTGATCGGCGCCGCGGCCTCACCAACAAGCAGATCCTCACGGCCGCCCTCGCGCCGTACGAACGCTTCGCAGCGGCGCTCGCGTCGCAGCCCGCTTTCGAGGTGCAGGCGACGTCCTTTCAACCGTACGTGACGAGCCGTGTGTGCGGGACGAACTGGATGATGGTAGGGGAGGCCGCCTCCATGCCGGATCCGCTCACTGGCAACGGCGTCACCTCCGGCATGCGGCACGCGCGCTACGCCACCATGGCCATCGTGCGGGCGGGCGGCGCGCCCGAGATCGCGGCGGCCGATCGGCGCTGGTTCTCACGGCACGTGCACCGGCTCGGGCACGCGTTCAACTCCCACATCGAGCGCGTCATCTATCAGCCGCCCGTGCGCCGCGGCCTGGGCATTCACGCCGCGACACTCGTTTACACGCTGTTCGCGTTCTTCATGAACGCGCTGTACACGCGCTTCGATCCCAGGGGGCCGGTGGCGATGGCGATCTTCGACGGCTTGTTCGTCGCCGCTCGCGTCTGGGTGGCGATCTGGGTCACGGTGGGCCGGATCGCCTGCTGGCGACCGGCAACGCGTTAGCGGGGAAAATGCGGCAGTGCGGCCACGCGGCGTGCCTGCCAGAGGTGCCGGCGCTGGTGCGCGGCGAGCACCGCAAAGGCCGCGCCGAGCGAGAAGCGGCGCCATCGTGCCACGGGCGAGGTGACGCGTACCCGCGCCAGGTCGAGGCCGTCTGCACGGCGCAACCGGTCCACGAACTGGCTCTGAAAGTCATCAAACGCGGTCAGCACGTCGTCACGCGACTCGCCGGGCGTCGGCAGGAAGTCCGCCGGGGATGTCAGGTGCCAGCGGGACGGCGGCTCGGAGGTGCGCAGGATCAGCCTGTCCATCCAGCCATAGCGGAACGGCCCTTCGCCGTAGCGACCGGCGCGAATGCCCTCCGAGATGCCCGCGTCGAGTTTCGGCAGGCACAGCCGTGCCGTGGCGTTCAGGTGAGAAAGGCACTCACCGATGGACCACACGTCGGCCGCCGGCTTCCAGGCGAACTGGGGGTCTGTCAACGGCGCGGCGAGCGCGGCCGCATCGACGGCGGCCTGCTGGAACTCGTCGCGCAAGTGCTCGAGCTCGCCGACCAGCGTCGGAGCGCCGACGTGCACCGCTGCCGCGGGCCAGGTCCACGCGCGATCGAGTCCACACACTGCCATGGGCGGGCTTAGTCTCGCTCGGGCGGGCGGCCGAGCGCCGCCTGCAGTTCTATGAGAACGGTCGTTTGTTTGTATTAGTCCGCGCCTGGGGGAACGCCCCGAGCCGGGCACGGACCCCGGCCCCGCCCTTACACTGGACCCCGTTGTGCCAAATCTCGTCACCCTGGTCCTTCAACTTGCCGTGATTATCGGCGTCGCCCGCGTGGTGGGGGGCCTGTTCCGCCGGCTGGGACAGCCGACGGTCATCGGCGAGATGTTCGCCGGCATCATGCTCGGACCGTCGCTATTCGGATGGCTAGCGCCTGCTCTCGCGGCGTCCCTGTTCCCACCAGCGAGCCTGGGCTACCTGAGCGCCCTGAGCCAGGTGGGCATCGTGATTTACATGTTCATCGTCGGGCTGGAGCTGGACGTACATGCCGTGCGCGAGCAAAGCCATGCCGCAGTCGTGACCAGCACGGTGAGCATCATCGTCCCCTTCGTGCTCGGGGCGACGCTGGCGTTGTACCTCCATCCACGTCTGTCGAACGACAGCGTAAGCGTCACCAGCTTCGCGCTGTTCATGGGCGCCTCGATGAGCATCACCGCATTCCCGGTGCTGGCCCGCATCCTCAGTGAACGGCGGATGCTGGGCACCAGGCTCGGTTCGCTGGCGATCGCCTGTGCAGCGGTGAACGACGTGACGGGGTGGTGCATTCTGGCCTACGTGGTGTTCCGTGCCCGCGTCGAATCGGGGACACCGCTGGCGCTATGGATCACGGTTGCCGGATTGATGCTGTTCCTGGCGGCGATGCTGTTCGGGGCGAGGCGAGTCTTCCGGCAGTTCGAGGCCGCCTATCGCAGGGCGGGCGCCGTGAGCGACAACATGCTCGCGCTGCTCCTCGTCATCGCGATGCTGTCTGCGGTGATCACCGAACGGCTCGGCCTTCACCTTTTGTTTGGCGCCTTTGTCGCAGGCGTGGCCATGCCCAAGGACAGCGCGTTCGTGCGTCACGTGCTCGACCGGCTCGAGACTGTGACGATCGTGCTGCTGCTCCCGCTGTACTTCGCCTTCACCGGACTTCGCACGAGCGTGAATCTGCTTGCCGGTCCGGAATGGCTCATCTGCCTGGCGATCATCGTCACCGCCATCGGCGGCAAACTTGGCGGGACGTTGGTTGCCGCTCGTCTCGTCGGCAGGCCGTGGCGTCAGGCGGCCGGCCTCGGCATCCTCATGAACACGCGCGGCCTGATGGAGCTGGTCATTCTGAACGTCGGACTGGACATCGGAGTGCTGTCGCCGAACCTGTTCTCGATGATGGTCGTGATGGCGCTCGTGACGACCGTCATGACCGCGCCGCTGCTGCAATGGGTCTACCCGCAACGGCTCCTGCTGGCGGAAATCGAGCAGGCCGGATGACGCGGCAATCGTCCAGCGCAGCCACTCGAACGCTCCAATGGATCTCGGTGGAATGGACATCCGGGCGCCTCGCGCGTACAACTGCGTTGTGAAGGCACACATGGAAAAATTGCAGTTGACGCGCACGCCGGCGACAGCGATCGGCGCCCGGGCGATTGGGGCCCAGGGCATCGGCGGCCTGGCCATCGGAGCTCTCGCTGTCGGAGCTGTTGCGATCGGCACGCTGGCCCTTGGTCGCCTGATCATCGGACGCCTGACGGTCCGGCGCACCCGCCTCGGCGTCGTCGAGATCGACGACCTCCGTGTCCGCCGCCTGCGCGTGAGCGAACTACTGGTCGACGACAGGCGATAGCGCTAGTTGACCCACGTGCCCCGCGAGTACCGCCAGTCGTACTGTGCGGTGGCTACTCCGTACTTCCTACGTGATCGTTGAGTCAGTAGGACTGGACTCAGGAAATCAAGACGCAATGACTTCGATGCGCGCCCGGTGACCTGGCGCCTTGCCGAGCGCCGCGTCGCAGGTGACCATCCGCGCATCGAGCGCTTCGGCCAGGGCGATGTACACGGCGTCGTACGCGGTGACGTTCTCCCGCAACTTCCACGCGCGACTCAGGAGGTCGAGATGGGGGTGACGATGGAGGTCCAGGTCGGTGAGATCGGCAATCGCGTCGGCCGCTCGCTCCTGCGACACCTCGCCGGTCCGGACGAGGCGTCGGAGGGCCTGGGTCACTTCAACGTCGGCAAGGTGGGGGGCATGGAGCTGGTCACGGTCTCGAAAGAGACGGGCCTCGACCCTGGAGCCAAGCGCAGTCTGCAGCAGGAATTCGAGGAGAGCCGAGGCGTCGACGACGATCACGCCAGCTCACGCTCCTGCCGAATCACGACCGCGGCGGGGGTCTTCAGCGTCACGCGCCGTCGACCGTGGATTCGGGTGAGCATCTCGTCGCGCGTGGGTCGAGCGGCCAGGCGTTCAAGTTCGGCCAGCAGGAAATCGGAGAGCGTTTGTCCTGAGTCTGCCGCCCGACTCTTGAGCTTTCGATGCAGTGCCTCCGGCACGTTGCGAATTTGGACCATTTTGGACATGTGATAAGCATGCTCGCATGCTTGGCGCATGTCAAACGATCGCATGAGTCCCTAAACCAGACTCAGCCTCCACCTTGCGAGTCGCGAGACTACGCAGGAACGTAGGACAACCGGATCACATCCTCGGCAATCCGATCACTGGCGACAAGGCGGAGCCGCGGCCGGGGCCCGGCGAAATACGGCGTGCCGTGACCAAGCACCACGGGATGCAGGTAGATCTGATACTCATCGATCAGGCCAAGTTCGGTCAGGCTGTGCGCCAGGCGCGGGCCAGCCACTCCGATCTCCCCGTCGCGCTCGGCCTTCAGCGTGCGGACCGCGCCCTCCAGATCATCCGCAATCAGCGTGGCATTGGGACCGACCGACTTCATCGAGCGCGAGACGACCCATTTCGGCTGGTTCTGCCACGCCGCCGCGAAGGCGTGTTCCTCCGCACTCCAGTCAGGACGATCGTCGTCCCAGTAACGCATGACCTCATACATCTGGCGACCGTAGATACTGCCCGCGTGCCGGGCAACCTCCTCGATGAAGTGGCGGAAGAGCGTCGGGCTTGGCGAAAACGCCGTATGGTCGACGTAGCCGTCCAGGGATTGGTTCATTCCGAACACGAGCCGAGCCATGCCACTTCCTTTCCTCACGCGGCACGTCCGCGCGCGGTTCTGGTTGCGTTATGCAACCGGTGCTAAGATAGATCGACTGATTTCATTTCGCAATCAGTTTCTGGAGTGCGCATGAACGTCCCCCGCTCGGGGTGCCCGATCAATCTGACGCTCGAAGCGCTGGGGGATCGCTGGAGCCTGATCGTCATCCGCGACCTGATGTTCGGCAACCGCCGTCATTTCCGCGAGTTGCTGACCAGGTCGGAAGAGGGAATCGCCTCGAACATTCTGGCCGACCGGCTGACACGGCTGGAGCACGCCGGACTGGTATCGCGTCGCGACGATCCCAGCCACAAGCAGAAGGTCATCTACAGCCTGACCGACGCGTCCATCGCACTGGTGCCCTTGCTGGCCCAGATGGGCGGCTGGGGATTGCGCCACACACCCGCGTCGAAAGAGCTCTCGGTACGCGCGAAAATCCTCGAAGACGGCGGTCCGAAGCTGTGGTCCGCGTTCATGGAGGAACTGCGGCACCTCCACCTGGGCACGCCGGCGCCCAGGCGGTCGGTGTTCTCCAGGCTGCAGTCGGCCTACGAAGCCGCCATTGCTGCCAAAGAGGGACCGGTCAGGAGCCGGAGGCAGGGCAGCCGGTCGGCGCAGACGTCACGCTGACTCACCGCTGGTGCCCGTATTCCAGCTTCGGATACCAATCCGTACCGCGGCCTTCGGGTGTCAGGTCCAGCATCAACCAGAGCGGATCCATGTCCGGTGCGCCGCGCGGATCCTGGCCGGGGTCAGCCATCGCGCCGCTCATCTCGCCGCTGTAGAAGTGACGAATCTGTCCGTCGCGCCTGGTGAAGACGCTGAAACCAGGCACGTCGGCGTCCGCCGCATTGACATAAGTGCGGGTGTATTCGCCGGACATGTCGGACACAAACGGAAGGTTCGCCATTCCGCGCTGCTGCTTGATACGCGACCAGCCGATCGATTGGCGAGCGCGCGGCGACGGCCAGGGCGACTCGCTCGCGCAGATTGATGGCGGTGCCGTTCCATGAATTCAGGAACGACGTGCACATGGGACACGGCGCCTGGCGTTGCGGACCGTACATCATGCTGTAAACCAGCAGCGTCTCTTTGTCTCTGAAGAGCGTCGACAAGCGAACAGGCCCTGTCTCGGCGACGAGCTCGAAGTCCTGAGGGAGTAGGCCGCCTGCCGGAAGCGCCCGGCGCTGCGCGGCCACGCGCTCGACGTGCCGACGCAGCTCAATCTCTTCGACGAGAAGCGCATTGCGCGCCGCTCGATAGTCTGCGCTCTCATTCGGAAAGCTGGCCGTGTTGGTCGCGGCCAGCTGTTGAGCGGGAACGAGCGCTTGCGGATTAGTCATACGTCCTCCAGGGATGAGGTGAGGAAGGCCGGCGGCGGTCTCGCGCATGGTCCCGCTTGAAGATCCGTCCGTAGCTCGCTAGCCTGAGTACGAGCGATCACGATAGAACAGAGGAGGCTGTCATGGCCAGAACCCAGGAAGGTGTGCGGATCAGCGCCGTCGTTCCCACGTTGACTGTCGACGACTTGCAGAAGAGCATCGCCTTCTACGAGGCGCTCGGCTTCGCGATTGAAGAACGGTGGGAAGACAAAGGGACGTTGCTCGGCGTGATGCTGCGAGCAGGGAACACGGAGCTCGGCTTGAACCAGGACGACTGGAAGAAGGGACGCGACCGCAAGAAGGGGATCGGCGTGCGCCTGTCCATCTCGACGGCGCCGGGGGCGGTCGACGAAATCGCCAGCCAGGCCAGAAACGCCGGCATCACGCTCAAGTCCGAGCCCCACGACACCGAGTGGAAGAGCCGTGCGTTCGAGGTCGTTGATCCGAGCGGTTTCCTGCTGACGATCTATTCGGAGACAGCCTGAGGCGCGCAGGGACACATGCGGAAAATCATCGTCGGCGCTCAGGTCTCCCTGGACGGCGTCATGCAGGCGCCCGGCGGACCGACCGAGGATCCAACCAGGGGGTTCGAATTCGGCGGCTGGGTCGTGCCCTATTTCGATCAGGAGTTCGGCGAGGAGATCGACCGGCTGTTCAGCGAAAAATTCGATCTGCTGCTTGGCCGCAGGACATACGAGATTTTCGCAGCCTACTGGCCGTACTACGACGAGAAGGCCGACTACGGCGGCATCGCGACGCTCTTCAAGGAGATCAGGAAGTACGCGGTCTCACGCTCGGGCCGAGTCGATACAAGCTGGCAAGGCTCGGTGCTCCTCCGCGACATCGCCGACGTAAGGCGCCTGCGGGAGGAAGACGGACCGAATCTGGTCACCCAGGGCAGCACCGAGCTCGTCCACGCGCTGCTGGCCAACGACCTCGTCGACGCGATCACCACCTTCACTGTTCCGGTCGTGCTGGGCGGCGGCAAAAAGCTGTTTGCCGACGGCTCGGCGCCGCATGCGTACAGGCTGACGGGATCGCGCGTGTCGAGCACGGGCATCCTGATCGGACACTACGAGCGCGCGGGTGAGATCAAGGTCGGCGGCACGGAGCTCGATTCTCCGAGCGAACGTGAGATCTCCCGTCAGGAGCGCATGAAGCGCGAAGGCTGAACGACCGTCAATGCACGGTCACGCTGATCACGTCGAGACGCAGGATCTGTCCGTCGGGTGGCGAATCGACGACGCCTTTGATGACCTGTCCCCGGTCGGGCCGTCCTGGCTTGCCGTTGTCGATCTGCCGATCGTTGCCGTCGACGACTCGAACGACCACGGCGCTGCCGCCCGCCACTGGAATCGTCGTCTCGAAATCTTCCGCGTAGATCGTATGTGAGACTTTCGGATAGTGATTGAGCCAGTACGTCTGCCTGGGCGTCGAGACGTCGATGTGCCAGGCGGACCATTCTCGCGCCCCGATCGTGCCGCCCACCCTGAAATACGGATGGGCCGGATCTGGCATCTCGCCGCTCTCAATCGTCGTCGGCTCGAATAGTCCCCGAATCCTCAGGCGGACGTCGTAGATCACGCCGGGATTGCCGCCGAAGGTGAACTGCTTCTCGACCAGTTGCTTGTGGAGGCAGGTATCCGGCTGCGGCGCGTAGTCTCCAGTACAGGGATCGTGCAGGAGGAGTTCGTGGAACCCTGCGGCCGCTGACCTGAGGTCGTCTCCGGATTGGATTCCCGCGGAATGGACGTGGCTTCGCATCGTGCCGCCTGAGAGAACCATGACCGTCGTCAGCGCCGGCAGCCACGCGCGAATCGAGTGGGGTGTGAAACTGGTCATAGGCACCTTCGTTTCTGGTGGGTCAGAGGCTCTGCCATCCCTGCGCCAGAGTCAAGCCTGCCCGCCGCCGGCGGACGGACGAAACTTTCTGTTCCCATAGTTCGTCTATGCAAAGAGAAGCTGATGAAAGAAGCCAAGACGAAGAGCAAGAACGAGCTGCTTCCCGGCACGCTCGAGATGCTGATTCTGAAGACGCTGTCGATCGAGTCGATGCACGGCTACGGCATCGCGCAGCACATCCAGATGCTGTCGGCGGACGTGCTGACGATCGAAGAGGGGTCGCTCTATCCGGCGCTGCAGCGGATGCTGGTCAAGGGATGGGTGCTGGCCGAGTGGAAGATGTCGGCGAACAACCGGCGCGCCCGCTTCTACACGCTCACGGCCGCCGGGAAGAAGCAGCTCGGCGTCGAGGAATCGCGATTCTCCCAGATGTTCGGCGCGATCATGCGCGTGATGAAGACGACGTAGCGTCCTGACTCTCAGGAGGGTGCCGTGGGTTCTGTGCTCCGACGTCTGCTGTTCTTCTTCCGGCGGAATCAGTTCGATCGGGATCTGGAAGACGAGCTGCGCTTTCACGAGGAGATGAAGGCGCACGCCCTCGCCGACGCGGACGGCATGAGCGGCGACGAGGCGCGGGCGGCCGCGCGGCGGCGGATGGGCAATCCGCTGCGGCTGCGCGAACAGTCGCGCGAACCGTGGAGCTTCGCGACGGTCGAAACCTTCGCGCAGGACGTGCGTCACGCGCTGCGATTGATGCGGCGCGATCCGGCGTTCACCGTCACCGCCCTCGCCACGCTCGCGCTCGGCATCGGCCTCAACACCGCGATCTTCTCCGTCGCCTACGGCGTGCTCTGGCGTCCGCTGCCGTATCCCAATCCCGATCGCCTCGTCATCGTCTCGTCAGCGCAGCAGACGGAGAGGGGCGTCAAGACGTTCTCGACCTGGGCGCCCGTGTCGTACGACGCGCTGCGCCCGCGCGTCACCACGCTCGATCATCTCGCCGCCTACAACTCGATCGACGCGCCGCTCACCGGACGCGGCGAGCCGCTGCAGCTGCCCGCGCTCGACGTGAGTCCGAATTTCTTCGCCACGCTCGGCGTCACACCCGCGCGCGGCCGCGCGTTCCTCACCGGCGCCGCGGCGGCAGACGACGACCGCAGCGCGATCGTCAGCGATCGGCTGTGGCGCACGTCGCTCAAGGCCGATCCGGCGATCGTCGGGCAGTCCATCACCATCGACGGCCTCCCCCGGACCGTCGTCGGCGTGCTGCCGCCGGACTTCAGCTTCAGGCCGGTGGTCGCGCGGCTCGGCGCGCTGCCGGAAGCGGACATCTTTCTGCCCAATCGCTGGCCCGGCGACACCGGCAAGAACGCGTTTCTCTTCCTGCTGGGCCGCATGAAGCCAGGCGTGACGCAGGAACGCGCGGAAGCGGAATTGACGGCGCTGGTGAACGATTCGTCGATCGTGCCCGCCGGCGCCCTCGCGACCGGAAGGCGCACTCGCGCCGAACGTCCACACGCTCGCGCGCGCGGTCGGCTTGCAGGAGTACGGCACGGAGTCGGTGCGCACGCTGCTGCTGATCCTGCTCGGGGCGGTGTCGTTCGTGCTGCTGATCGCCTGCGTCAACGTCGCGAACCTGCAGATGGCGCGCCTCACCGCGCGCCGCGGCGAACTGTCCGTACGCATGGCCCTCGGCGCGGGACGCCGGCGGATCGTGCGTCAGTTGCTGACCGAAGCGGTCGTGTTGTCGCTGCTGGGCGCGTCGCTCGGCGTGATGCTCGCGCAGATCGCGATCGACGTCACGCTGCCGCTCGTGCCGCAATTCGTGCTGCCGCGCCTCGGCGGCATCGTGATCGACGCGCGCGTGATGGCGTTCTGCCTCGGCTTGTCGCTCGTCTCGACGCTGCTGATCGGCCTCGTGCCGGCGCTGCGCGTCAGCGGAGCCGCGTTTGGCGAAGGCCTCGCGCTGCACGCCGGCGGAGCGCGCACGACGGGCGACCGTCAGGGCGAGCGGCTGCGGACGCTGCTGGTCGCCGCGCAGATCGCGATGACGCTCGTCCTCCTGATCGGCGCGGGCCTGCTGATTCACAGCTTCGTGCGTCTCACGTCGGTGTCGCCCGGCTTCGAATCGAGCGGGCGCGACGGCGTCGTGCAGACCGTCAGGGTGACGCTGCCCGAACGCCTCTACGACGAGCCCGAGCGCATCCATGCGTTCGCGCGCGGCGTGCTCGATCGCATCCAGTACCTGCCGGGCGTGAAGTCCGCGAGCCTGATCAACTCGGCGCCGTTCGGCATGATGTTCATCCGCGACGACTTCGACATCGAGGGTCAGCCGAAGCCGACGCTCGATGCCGGCACGCCGAAGATCGACGCGGGCTATTTCAAGACCATGGGGATTCCGCTGCTGGCGGGACGCGAGTTCACCGCACAGCGACACGGCGGCCGCGCCGAAAGTGGCGATCGTCAGCGAGCGCATCGTGCGCGAATACTTTCCCGGTGGTCCGCGGCGAGGCGCTCGGCCGGCGCGTGCGCTTGAGCGATCGCGGCGAGTGGCTGACCGTGGTCGGCGTGGTCGCGGACATCCGTCAGAGGGGGCTCGATCAGGAAGTGCAGCCGATGATCTACGTGCCGTTCCAGCAGGAGCGCAGCGGCGTTCGTGCGGTTCGTGTCGTTCGTCGCGCGCACGGCCACGCCCGCCAGCGTGGTCGAAGGCATCCGCGCGGAAATTCGCCGCGCCGCGCCCGATCTGCCGATCGAGGGCACGGTGACGATGGACGAAGCGGTGGCGGCGTCGGTGGCGCCGCCGCGTTTCCGGATGTGTGCTGCTGGCGCTGTTCGCGATGGCCGCGACGCTGATCGCGACGTGCGGCATCTACGGATTGATGGCCTACGCGGTGACGCAGCGCCGCCGCGAGATCGGCGTGCGCATGGCGCTCGGCGCCGACACGCCGCGACGTGCTCCGCCTCGTGCTCACGCGCGCGCTCCGCATCGTCGCCGCCGGCCTGATCGTCGGCCTCGCCGGGGCCGCCGGCGTGACTCGCGTGCTGCAGACGTTCCTGTTCGGGGTGACGCCGACCGATCCGATCGCGTTCACGATCGTCACGCTGCTGCTGATGGCGGTGGGACTGATGGCGGCATGGCTGCCCGCGCGCCGCGCGACACGGATCGACCCGTGCGCCGCGCTGCGCGCGGAATAGTCTAGCGGCTCGATATCGCGTCTGGCGCCCTGGCCGAATCGATCACCCATTGCACCAGGCGATCGTCGGGCAGCAGGCCCTGCGCCGCCATCTGATAGTCGAGGCCGTCCAGGCGCTTGCGCACGCCTGTTTCGATCCCGCCGTACGACAGCAGCAGAGGCACGATCAGCACGCGATGTCCCTCTCCCGTCGCTTTCGAGACGACATCCCGCAGGTGCGCCGCAGCCGCATCGCGTATCGGAGCCGGGGCGTCGTCTCGCACGGTGAGCGACTCGACCCTGGCGAAGGGCGCGGCCTGCTGGACGCCGGCGGCCAGCAACTCCATGTCCTTGACCCAGAGCGCGTTCTCCTCATCGGAGGTCGGCCCGTGCGCCACGATGACGACCACCTCGGAGGCGGGGTCATGGCTCAGCGACTTCGCCCGCTCGGCGAGGATGGCCGCCACCGCCGGATCGTGATCCAATGCGCGGCCGACGACGACAGGAACCGGGGCGACCACCGGCGTCGTGCCGTCGACGGCGGGGGCTATCATCGCGGCGGGATCGCCGGCGCCATGGTGCCTGTCGCCGCTGCTCATGTCACCGTGCTTCATCCTGGCGAAGATTGCCAGGTCGGCAGGCGCATCGGGCCGTGCCCCGAGCAGGTATCGCGACGACTCGAACACCGAGCTGTGCGACGACACGAACAGCGGCACGGCGACGATGCGTCCGACGCCGCGTCGCACCAGCCGGTCCACCGCCGCCTGGATCGTGGAGCGGTCGGCCATGCCGAACGCCACTTCGGCCGGAAGTTGAGCGTTCACGCGAGTCGCCAGATCCGCCACCTGCGAGTTCCAGCCCTGCGAGCCGCCGTGTGCCAGGATCAGCACGCCGGTCGAGCCCTGCGCGGCCGGCTGCGCTCCGCAGACCGAGGTGGCGACGGTGACCAGCACCGCGGCCGTTGCGACAACGCGCGCGACGCGGCGCGTCCATGGCGCTCGTGCGCCGCTCATTTGCTCCATCCCCATCGAAGGCCTCCGCGGTAGGTCCGGCCGATCTCGGGCCGGTAGATCGGCAGCGGCGTGCCGTTGGCCGCCAGCTGACCGGTGTTGGGATCCTGGCTGTCGGTCAGGTTGTCGATAGCGCCGAACAGCTCCACGCCGCCGGCGATGGTCTTGGAAACGGACGCGTCCCAGAGCGCGAAGCGCGAGGCGACGGTGTCGGAGACCTGGCCTCCGCTTGTCGACCTCGATACGACCCAGGAGCTGTAGAACGCCGCGCGCAGGTTGGCGCGGAGGCCGAGCGTGGCCGGGACCCAGTCGGCCCGGATCGAGCCCTGGTGCGGGTTGCGCCCTGTCAGCGAGAGGCCGGTCGCGGTATTCACTGCGTCGAGATACGTGTAACCGCCGCCGACGCGGAGCGACAGCGGGAGCCGCACGTCGCCTTCGAGCTCGACGCCCTCGGTGCGCGCATGCGTGATGTTCTTGTAGATGAAGAGCAGACGATTCAGCTGGACGTTGAATCCTGGATCGATGCCTTCGTGCGCGACAATCGCCGCCAGCTGCGCCGGTGACGTGATGAAGCCGAGGCTCGTCGATTCGATCAGGTTCGTGACGTCGTTGTGGAACCAGTTGATCCCGAGGCGCGCGCGGGAGCCATTCAGCACGTCGGCCCCGATCTGCCACGATGTCGACCGCTCCGGCTCCAGGTTCGGGTTGCCGATCACCTGATAGAAGTTGGTCGGGTTGACGAACTGGTAGTAGAGCTGTCCGAGATCCGGCGCGCGGAAGCCGCGTCCGAACGAGACGTGCCCGGAGAGCGAGTCCGACGGGCGATACGTGACCGCGACCTTCGGTGACACGGCCGTGCCGAACGTCGAGTGGTCGTCGAGCCGGACGCCGGTCGACACCGTGAGCGGCGCCAGCGGTGTCACCGTGTACTGTGCCCAGCCGACGCCGGTGGACGCGCTGTCGCCCTCCGCATCGCGGATGCGGTTCACGCCCGAGTACTCGTCATGCATGTACTCGATGCCGCCACGCAGCTCCTGGCGATCGCCGATGGTCTGGCGTACCGAGGCGTCCAGCTTGGTCGTGCCCTGGAACAACTCGCCGGGCGCGAGCGCGGTGTGCGCGGCGTCGAGAAGCGCGGCGTCAGTGGTCTCGCTGTACCGCCCGTAGTAGGCGCGGAACTGCGCGGAGGTCTGCCGCGCGACCTGCCAGTCGGCCGTCGCGCCGTAGGTCTGCGCATTGGCCGGGACGCGGTCTTCTTCGGGGCCGAGCTCACCGACAGATCGCCCGGTCTGGGTATTCCAGTAGCTGCTCACAGTGCTGGAGAGCTGCCAGGCAGGATTGACGATCAATCTGCCGTGAAACGACACGTCGTCGCGCGCCAGTTCAGCGCCAGTCGTATCCAGCGTCGTCGGGGTCAGATCGAAGGAGTCGACCTGATGGCGTCCGACGCTGGCGAAGAGCGTGCCCTTCGAGTTGAGCCCGCCGACGTCTACGCCGGCGTCGAAGAGACCGCGGCTGCCGCCGCTGGCGCGAGCCGCGGCTTCCAGAGGACGACGCGGATCGCGTGTGATGAGGTTGATGACGCCGCCAATCGCGTCGGACCCGTAGACCGCCGAGGCCGCCCCTTTCACCACCTCGACGCGATCGAGCCGGGAGACGGACTCTCGATCGAGGTTGATGACGCCGCTCTTGATGCCGCGGGCGCCCACCACCGGCTGCCCGTCGAGCAGCACGAGCACCTGCCGCGAGTCGATGCCCTGAATCTGCTCGCCCGCGGCCGCGGTGCCCTCGGACCCGCGACGAGTGATGACGCCGCCGACACCGCGAAGCACTTCGCCGACAGTTTCAAGGCCGGCATCGCGCGCGCTTTCGCCGTCCACGACGGTGACCGGGACGCCCGCTGTTTCGCGCGACCGCACGCCGCGATCGGCCGAGACGACGGTCACCGCGTCCTGGTACGGCGCCGCCACCAGTTCGATTGACACCGGCCCTGACGCTGGGGCGTGCAGCGTCTGCACGCTGGCCAGGAATCCCGACAGCGAGCCGACGAGCTCGTACTCGCCGGCACTGACAGTGGGAAAGGTGAACGTGCCGGTGTTGCTGGTCTGGACGATGCGCTCGCCGCCCGTGAGCCGGTTGCGCAGGATGACGGCAGCGCCGGGCACGGGCAATCCGGATTGGTCGCGGACGGTCCCCTGAACCGGGGCGCGATCCCCAGTACGAGGATCGGATGACTGCGGCGTTGCCGCGGCGACAGCGGCGCCGGACAGGGCGCACGTGAGGGCGAGTGACAGGCGCAGCGCGCCGAGCCTGGGGATGAGCATCGAGCCTCCTGCTGGACTTGCGGCAGCGACGCGACGCCCCTAAGATCGACGTCGACGCGGCACGCGTTCCTGCGTGAAATGGGTCTCTCCGGACCTTGCGTCATCGCCCGTCGGACGTTGACGCGTCCGGCGGGCACTTTCCTTCTGATTGGCTGAAAACGAAACTGAGACTCAGTCTCACTTTCGAGTCGACAGCATAACTCCGACCAAAACGGTCGGTCAAGGGAAAGCCTTTAGCCGCGGCGATTTTTCGGGTGCTTTGAGGGAGTGCCGGGAGCCAGGGATTCTTGGGTCCCCGGACTGAGCGCGCCGACCAACTACATCTCTCCGAAGGGCAACCACACAGCGGCCGGCGATATGCCGGTCGAGGCGACGAAGCAGTCGTGGACTCCTGACCGTCGGAGAATCGCTACGTCACGCGGACTCGGACGGACTGCTCACCCGCTCGCTCTTCCGAGCCGGCGCGCAGGGTGATTCGTGCGTCCCCCGCTCGAGGTGGACCGTGACCTGCCGGCCGCGTCCCAGTTCCCCCTGCACGTCTGACGCCCACGTCAGCGCCTGGAGCTCAGGGCGTCTCTCTTCACGCCACCAGCCGTTGCCGACGAGGACGACGTCGGACGAGAGCTCCTCGCCGTCGACGGGCCGCAGGATGACGGCGGCGCACGGCTTCTCGCGCACGCTGAACGGCCCGGTCTCGACACGCGTCGCGCGCAGCCCGCTCGACGCCGTCACCGCCAGCCGGCAGGCCGGGCCGCCGGCCAGGCTGTCGAAGTCGATAGTGATCTGCGGCTCGCTCACGCTGAGCGAAAGCGGCTCCCACGTCTCGCGCCCCGCGCTGTAGTCGACGAAGTACCGAACTGGCTCGACACTTCCCCTGGCCTCCCATGTCAGTGTGAACCGGCCCCTGACCTCTCCCTCGGGCACGTCGATCAACCGGATCTCCGGACCTCGCTCAGGGATCGGTTCAGACGCCAGCACGATTGGATCGCGCCCCGACGTGTCCACTCGAAGGACATCGAGGCGGACGGCGCCCTCAGGCAGGTCGACGGACCCGCGCAGGGCCGTACTGCTGCTGTCGCAGGTTCCCGACACCGACAGCGGGACGCGCGCAAGCGGACGATCCTGTGCGTCCAGGACCTCGACGACGTACGCGAGCGCTTCCTGCCGCCAGCGCCCGGGCGGGATGGCGGTCGGGAAAGCCGGCCTCAGCGTCAGACGCCCGTCGGTGTCCAGGCGTCCGGAGAGTCGAATGCGTTCGGTCATCATGTCCTCAAGTCAACTGGTCGATGAGGATGTTCCACAGCGCGACGGATGGCCAGCGGTCGTCGCGCTTCCCGTTGCTGGGTGTGCAGTACGACATGAGCTCGGACCACGGCGAGCCCATCAGCGCGCCGTCGGAAGGGCGCCAGCCGACAACGCCGGGCTCGGTCGCGCCCGGGAGGTTCGGGTCAATCCCTTTTGGAAACGGCTGGCCCGGGTCGGCGCACGGAGCGTGGCCGACGCCGAGGGTGTGCGCCATTTCGTGGGCGAACGTCGCGCGGAGCCCTGACTGCGAGAGAAAGCAGCGTCGATCGTTCTCGAGCGGCCACGGCCGGTCGTCGGCCGCGTGGGAGGTGCCGCTGAGCGCGAAGCTTCCCGCCGGGACCGTACACGCGAAGATCGAGTCGAAGTTGTTATAGCGGTCGGCGTAGTCGTCGAGCTCGTCGAGCGCGTCTTCCCAACCCTTCTCCTTGCCGAGGAAATGGTTGGTGCTGAGCACGTTGCCTGTCGCCGGCACCGCCACCCACATGTCGGCATCGCCAATAGGGTAGCGGTCCTGGGTGCCGACGGAGGACGCCGTCCAGTCGGGCATCGTCGGCGCGGGCAGCGGGTGCGCAGGGTTGGTGAGGCCCATGAGCATTGGCACCACGACGAGAATGCCCACGCGTTCGGCATGCACGAGTCGGGAGCCGCTGGTTCCCGGTGTGTCGGTCCCGAAACCGGGGAGGCCGGCGACCTTCGCGCTGACGCGCATCGTGACGTCGCCGTCCATCAGCGAGCCCGGCACCTTGAACAAGAGCGCGTGCGGGAAACCGGCCCGGTCGGCATCGGTGAACGTGTTGCCCACGGTCACAGGTCCGGCGGCCGCAATGGAGGCGACCACCACGCCGCCGCGCTCGACGCGCAGCGTCCCGGTGACATTCGGCACTTCGCCGGCAGTCCCCGTGTAGCTGAACGCGCCGATACCGCTGGTCAGGTACGCCCGCACCCCGGTTGTCCGCCCGGCCACGAGCCGGACCGTGTGGGCGGAATTCTGCAGGCCCTGCGTCACCTCGAGAAACGCGACGCTGAGGTGCGGCATGGCCGCCACAGTGAGCGTCTGCTGACGATCGACCTCGCCGCAGGGACCGCTCACGAGCAGGTGGACGATGCAGGTGATCGGTCCCGCCGGAGTGGGCGCGGTGAAGTCGTGTTGGCGGTGGCCGCCGCCGACGAGCGTGCCAAAGTCGGCGATGGTGGCGCCGCCCTGCGTGACGAAGACGCGCGTCCGCGCCAGCGGGTGCACGGTGACGTCGCAGGAGATCGACACGACTTCGCCAGGGTCGACGCGCAAGGGATCTTTGCTGCCGTCGAGCAGGAAGGCCGTGACGGCCGCGGTGCCGCCCTCGAACGACACGTCGCTGCCGCCGGTGCGGAAGACCGTGAAGGTCTGGCCACACCGCATCAGCGAGGCTTCGAGGATGCTCAGCGTGATCGCGCCCGGACCTGCCCCATCAGGCACGACGACGCGAATACGCGTGTCGGTCCATTCGATCGCGCTCGGGTTCGGAATCGGCGGCGCTGTGCCGGGAAACACCACCGAGCCGTGCGTGCCGAAGTTGCGGCCGGTGATCGTGAGCTCCGTACCGGGGCAGGCGTCAGCCGGGACGAGCCCGGTGATGCGGTAGGCCGGTATCGAGTCGCGGAGCCTTGCCGCCTCGGTGATGGCCAGGATGAGACAGCGCTCCTTGTCCGATGGCGGAAGCATCGCCGGCGAGCGAAAGCGCGCGACCACGTCCGCGATCGTCGGATGCGCGCCCACGATTCCAGGGCCCTTGGGCTTTCCGCCCGGGAAGCCGTCGGGCAGGCCTGGAAAGTCATCCCCCGGACCGCCGACGAACCCTTTGCCTGGGAGTCCGCCGCCCGGAAGTCCTCCGCCCGGCAGGCCGCCGAGGCCGGGTATTCCGGCGGGCATAGGCCCTGGCGCCCCCATCATGACGTGCATCGCCGGCACGTTCCCGGAGGCTGCCACTGCTGCAAGCGTCTCGAGCCAGTGACGTGTGGAGAGGATGGCGACCAGGCCGTCCGCCATGTCGACCTGCTCATCGAGCGTGCGGCCGGCTGTGAGGATGGCCGACGCGAGCGTGCCGATGGCATCAGCGGAGATCAACGTGTCGGGCTGCACGGCAGCGTCGTCGTCGCGGCCCTCGTCGTCGGCAGGTGAGGCCGGAGCGGCGGGGCATCCCGATTCGCCTGCCCAGAGACTCAACGCCTCACGGACGACAGCCGCTGCCTCGGCGTCGCCGAGGATCGCGCGGCGGGCTGGCTCGATCAGGCCGTCGAGCCAGTCGAGGCGTCCGAGGGCGGCGTCCAGGATGTTGACCGCTCCGGCTGGCAGTTCGCCGGACTCCTCGAGACGAGCGACGCGAGAGGCGAGGTCGGCGACAGCGCCGGTGAGCAGCGCGGGACGGGGCGCGTCGTCCTCGCGCGGCGCCCGCGCCAGAGCGAGGATCGTCGTGTGCTCGCGAGAGATCTCTTGTCGTCCGAGGACGTTGCCCGCCGAGTCCACGGCCTCGACGATGAGCACTGGATCGTCGTGCGAGCCGAGCGGCACGGCGACGGCGAACTGTCCGTCGGGCAGCGACACGGCCTCCGCCAGGCGGGTGCCAGCCCGGTCGCTGACGCGGAGCCGCACGGTTCGTCCAGGGAACCGCTCGCCGTGGAGCAACACCCAACCGCTGACAAGTCGCAGTGCGTCGCCCATGCGGTGACCCTCCAGACGAGAGGAAGCAATTGCGGGGACCGGCACGGTAACACGATTCCGGCGAGCGAGACGTTTTATCGGAAGGGACCGCGGGCGCCACGGCTGAGTTGCACGTGACGCCCGCAGAGATGTGCGGGAGATCTCTACGCGATACGAGCTGGCGGCTTATTGCACCGCCGCGACCACACTCGCCGCTCCAGTCAGCTTGAAGGCGCACGTCTTGGCCTTGCTTGCTGTGCTGCAGGCACCAGACCAGATGGCGTCGCGTCCGTCCGAGAGTGTCAGCGTGATCGACGCGCCTACGGTGAACGACGCCGATCCCGACGACCCTGTCGTGACGCTGATGCCCGCCGGCTGAGACGAAACGACGACTCCTTTTCGCCCTGATGCCGTCACGGACAAGGTCGCCGTCTGGGCCGCGGATGGCGACACCGTCAGCGACGCCGTGCGGCTGACGCTGTTCGCCCCCGCGGTGACAGTGACAACGGTCGTCGTCGTGACATTGCTGGTATTGACTGAGAATGACGCCGCGGTTGCGCCTGACGGCACGACGACGCTGCCGGGCACGCTGCCGATCGCGGGGCTGCTGCTCGACAACGCGACGAGCAGCCCGCCTGCCGGCGCCGCTGCCGAGAGCGTGACGACGCCGACCGCGCTCGCGCCGCCGACGACATTCGACGGTGACAGCGTGATTCCCTGCAGGCTGACTGACGGGGGCGCTGACGCCGGCGTGACAGTTAGCGATGTAGTCCGGACCGAGCCGTTGTAGCTGGCGGTGATCACGACGCTGGTGCTCGCAGTCACCGTTGTAGTGGCGATTGCGAACGTTCCGGCGAACCCGTTCGCGGCGACGGTGACTGTCGCCGGGACGCTCGCGATCGCCGGCGCGCTACTCGACAACGTGACCACTGCGCCACCCTCTGGCGCGCCGACGCTCAGGACAACGGTGCCCGACGAGGCGCTTCCGCCCGCGACAGTCGCAGGATTGGTCGACATGGTCGAGAGTGTGGCCGGCGGCGGCGCAGCCTGCGGCGTGAACGTGCGCACCGCCGACCAGGCGCCGACGACGCCGTTGACATTGACGCCGCGGACGCGCCAGAAGTGCGGCACCGTGGCGAGGCCGCTGGTCGCATACATCGACGTCGCAACAGTGGCCTCGCGGACCAGCGGAGCCGTGAAGGCCGACGAATCGTCCACTTGAATGTTGTACGTGGCGGCGCCGGTCGCGTCGTTCCAATCGAAGGTCAGCGGCTGTGTCGCCGACTGTCCGTTGGTCGGGCTCAGCAGGACCGGCGCGACCGGGATGGGCGCTGACGCTGGCGGTTCGGATGTGCTCAGGCTGAAGGACAGCTTCGCGACGAACGCATCCCCCCAGAAGATCGACGGGTCGCCGTTGAACACCGTGTCGTAGGCGCCTGCCGTTGCCGGAAAGTCCAGCGAGTACGTGTGGCCGGCGACGTAGAGGCCGATGCCCTCCTCGAGCGCCGCATCGTCAGCGCCGTCGGACTGCGTGCCGCCGAGATACGTGGAGTACAGCAGTGCCGAGCCCTGCGCATTCACCTCGGTCACGAATGCGTCGGCGACGCCGTGAAACCCTGTCGGAGCGGCATCAGGCGTGACCGGAAAGTCGGCAGAGCTCGTGATGCCGGTCACCCAGGCGTTGCCCGCGGCATCTGGTTGCACCGCCGTTGCGCCGTCGCTCGCTGTGCCGCCGAGCAGCGTCGAGTAGATCAGCGCCGAACCCGCTGGATTGACCTTGCTGACGAACGCGTCGCCACCCTGCGGCGTCCGATCGACCGCGCTGGCCGTCGTCGGGAAATTCGTCGATGCAGTCGTGCCGGAGACGTAGGCGTTGCCGGCGGCGTCCACGGCAAGACCGCCCGCGAACTCCGCGTCGGACCCGCCGAGATAGGTGGAATAGATCAAGCCGTTGCCGGCAGCGTTGAGCTTGGTCAACGTGATGTCGAACCCTCCGTTCGTCGTGACCTTCAACGCGCCTGGAGTGGTTGGAAAATCAGTCGAGCTGCTGAAGCCCAGGACGAAGGCCTGACCGCCGGCGTCGACAGCGATGCGCTCGCCGTTGTCCACGTTGGTGCCGCCGAGAAGGGTCGAGTAGGCCAGCGCCGATCCGGTCGCATTCAGCTTGGTGACGAAGACGTCATACGCACCACGGTTCGTGCGCGCGAAGGCGCCGGCGGTGGTGGGGAAGTCGGGCGACAAGGTTTCACCGGTCACGTAGGCGCTGCCGGCGTCATCGACGGCAATACCCCGCGCGTCGTCGAAGTCGGTGCCGCCGAGGAAGGTCGAGTACACCAGCGCAGAGCCCGATGGATTCAACTTGGCGACAAACGCGTCGTACTGGTCGATGCCGCAGCGCGGGCAGTTCAGCACGTTGAACGATCGGTCGAAGGCGCCGCCGGTAGTGGGGAAGTTGGTGGACTTGGTCTGTCCCGTGATGTACGCGTTGCCGACCACATCCACGGCGATCCGTCGGCCGAAATCGAGATCGCTCCCGCCGATGAACGTCGAGTAGATGAGCGCCGTTCCAGTTGCGTTGATCTTGCTGACAAAAACGTCGGAGAAGTTGCCCGCAGCGCCGGTGCGCCGGAAGGCTCCGGCGGTGGTCGGAAAGTCCGGCGACTGCGTCGTGCCAACGACATAAACACTGCCCGCTGCGTCGACGACGACGCCAGCGGCGATTTCGTGGCTGGCGCCGCCGAGAAACGTCGAGTACTCGATGCCGGGGTCGACGACAAGCTCCCGATCGTGGCGGTACGACCCCAGCGAGAAGCCGTGCCCCTGGATCCCGTTCGCAACCGGATCCTTCGCCTCCAGGGCATACGCGCTGTCGACCGGCACGCGCGCGCCGTCGATCACCTGGTAGGAGACAGGACGCGCATCCCGGAGCGTGCCCAGAGCCGTCTGAAGCGCCAGCGCTCCCGATGCATCGACCGCTTGGCTCGACACGCCGGTATAGGCCAACTTGATCGCCTCGGCGTTGGCGCCGGCAGCGACGTGGAACTCGTATTTGAGAATGCCTGCGTGGTCGCCCACGTGCAGGTCTACGCCAGGCCAGAGGTCGTGGTAGGTCAGCTCGCTGTAACGCCGCACGCCGGTCTGCCAGCCCGAGGGATCGGAGCCGTGCAGGTAGTTGACGGTGCCGGACACCTGCGCGCCGTCAATCCTGGCGTGGGCGTTGGCGCCCACGAACTGGAGCGAGGCGACGACACCGTCGCGAGGCGCAGTGCGCCGGCCGCCTTGTTCGGGCAGGAACGCCAGCACGATCGACCGGTCGGTGAAGTAGAACCCGTAGCGGTCGCCGCGCGCGTAATAGCGGACCTCGGCATCGGCCTGTCCACGGTTTTCGACAAACGCCATCGGAAGGGACGCAAGTGATGGCGGCGTCAGTCGCGGAGAAGCGGCAGCGTAATGGGGGCCAGCCGCGGGGAGAGCGGAGTCTGTCGCCGCCGCCGACACTCCCGCTGCCACAACCAGCCCGGCGATAAAAAATTTCTGACAACTACGTCGCATTCGCGCCCCTCCATCGGTAACGTCCGACGATCGCGAAGCAAGACAGCGGCCGCTGGAATCATGACGGGTGCTTATGAATATGTCTGGCGAAACATCGCGCATGCTTCCCACTGATGAGCCGCCACAGTTTCGCGCGCGGTAACCTCGTTACGCGCGTCGTAAGGGTCCAGACGTTCGCAGTGAACGCGAGGTATCACGTCGGCTCCTAATGCTGTTCCGCAACCCTGCTCGTTGATTCAGGCTATGGCTCCCGCTGGGGCGCATTGCTAACATCAGCGACCTCGTCACCAGTCAGGAACCAGGTCATCCCGGGAGGCCGTTGATGGATCGCCGCGATTTTCTGCGCCAGGCGGGGCTCGTGTCTGCGGGTGTCGCGCTGTTCGACGCATCCAATCTCTCGTTTGCGTCCGGCCTCATTTCCCAATCCGGCGCCCCTGCGGGATGGCGAACGTTTGAAATCACGACCCGCGTCGAGGTGTTGCGGCCGGCCGGCCGCACCCGCATCTGGCTGCCGACGCCGCTCACGATGGAGACGCCGTATCAGAAGCCGCTCGGCAACACCCTCACCGCCGAGGGCGGCACCACCTCCACCACGTTGGACCCCAACTCTGCCAACGCCATCGCCTGCTTCGACTTTCCCGATGGCGTGAAGCCTGTCGCCGTGCTCACCTGTCGCGCGACGACGCACGATTACTCGGTCGATCTCTCGCAACCATTGCCGGGCGGGTCGAAGGCCAGGAAGGCATCCAAAGACGAGCTCGAGCGATTCCTCCAGCCGACCAAGCTGGTGCCGACCAACGGCATCGTCAAGGACACCGCGACGAAGGTCACGCGTGGTGCGCACGACGATCTCGACAAGGCGCGGGCGATCTACGAGTGGGTGGTCGAGAACACGTACCGCGACCCGAAGGTGCGTGGCTGCGGCATCGGAGACATTCGCGGGATGCTCGAAATGAAGAGCTTCGGCGGCAAGTGCGCCGATCTGAATGCGCTTTACGTCGGTCTCTCGCGCGCGGCCGGCCTGCCGGCGCGCCATGTCTACGGCTTGCGCGCCGCGAAATCCGATCGCGGCTTCAAGAGTCTTGGCCTGGCCACCGCGACTGCCACCAAGGGCCAGCATTGCCGCGCGGAGGTGTATCTGAAGCACTACGGCTGGGTGCCCGTCGATCCGGCCGACGTCCGCAAGGTGATGCTCGAAGAGCCGCCCGGCAATCTGGCGGCGGAAAACGACGCCGTCCGGAAGGCGCGCGAGGCGCTGTTCGGCTCCTGGGAGATGAACTGGATCGGCTACAACTTCGCCCACGACGTGGCGCTGCCCGGCTCGGACCGCGGTCTCACGGTGGGCTACTTCATGTATCCGCAAGGCGAGACGGCCGCCGGACGCATCGACCCGTTCGATCCCGACAACTTCAAGTACGAGATCACGTCGCGGGAAATCGTCTCGTGACGCTGGTGCTGCCGGGAGCCGGGCTCGGACTCTGATCTCACGCGGCTGCCCGGAAGAGTCAGTTGCGAAAATCGTCCGGCGCGGTGACAGTCAGTTCTTGAAGAACTCGGTGATCGCCTCGATCACATAGTCCTGCTGTGACGACTGCAATTCCGGATACATCGGCAGCGACAGAATCTCGTGTGCGGCCCGCTCAGTCTCCGGAAAATCGCCGGGTTGATGTCCCAAATCTGCGTACGCCTTCTGCAGATGCATCGGAACTGGATAGTGAACGAACGTGTCGATCTGCCGGCTGCTCAAGAACGCCTGCAACCGATCCCGTTGGCCGGTCCGGATTACATAGAGATGAAAGACGTGATCCCGATCGGGCTGGATCTCGGGTAGTCGCAGTTCGCTGATCTCGCCCAGGTGCGCGGTGTAGTGCATCGCGATGGTTGAGCGCCTGAGGTTCCATTCGTCCAGGTACTTCATCTTCAGCGAGAGCACGGCCGCCTGCAGGGTATCCAGTCGTGCGGTCCAGCCCTTTTCGACGTGTTGATATCTGGCCGCCTGGCCATAGTTCCGCAGGTGCGCCACCCGCTCCGCTATCCTCGCGTCGTTGGTCACCAACGCGCCGCCATCGCCATAGGCACCAAGATTCTTGGTCGGATAAAAACTGAAGCAGCCGATCTCTCCCACGGTGCCAGCGCGTTTGTCCCTGTAGCGCGCGCCGTGCGCCTGGCAGGCATCTTCGATCACGAACAGCTGATGACGCCGCGCGATGTCCACAATCGCGTCCATCTCGGCAGGCTGGCCGTACAGGTGCACTGGAATAATCGCGCGGGTGGCGCTGGTGATTGCCTGCTCGATGAGATGCGGATCCATGTTGAAGCTTCGCGGATCCATGTCCACCAGTACCGGACGCGCCCTCACAGCCGACACCGCAAACGCTGTGGCGATGAACGTGTTCGCCGGGACGATTACCTCGTCACCTGGTCCAATGCCCAGCGCCTCCAATCCGAGCCGCAGCGCATCCAATCCGGAACTGACACCCCGGACATAGCGGCAACCCAGGTACTGCGCGAAACAGGCCTCAAATGCCTCGAGTGGTTCTCCGAGGATGTAGCCGCCGCTCTCGAGTACCTCGATGACCGACCGATCCACGTCTTCCTTGAGCAGGCGATACTGCGCTTTGAGATCCACGAAGGGCACTCGAAGGTGTTCCATGGATCACTTCTTGAGGCCGAGCGACAGCAGGACGAGCGGCCTGACGATGCTCCACCAACCGGCCAACGGGGTCATCTTCGTGTAGCCGATAGCCTTCGGCGGATAGATCTTCGTGACCGGCTCCTCTTTGAAGCGATACCCCAGCCTGATGGCTTGATACAGGAGATAGGGCTCCATCTGGTACTGGTCCAGCCAGTCCTGATCGATGTCTATTTTCGGGTCATCCAGGATCGAGAGACGGATGGCTCTGAAGCCGTTCGTGCTGTCGGTGACCCGGCGGCCCGTCGCCAGCGAGCAGAGGCCAGGGTGAATCAGCCGAGTGGCGACCTGGCGGTAGAACGGCATGTTCCCGTGCGCGCCTCCAGGACGGTAACGGGACCCCTGCACGAAGTCGTAGCCGTCCTCGACGATCGCTTTCACCAGACGCGGAATCTCGGTCGGGCGGTCCTTGTCGTTGCCGGCCACGATCACGAGCACGTCGAACGCGTTGGCGCGAGCGTACTTGACGGCGGAACGGATCGCCGCGCCCACTCCTCTGCGCTTGTCATGGCTGAGAAGCAGGACGCCCTTCTGCAGAACCACCTGCGGCGTGCCATCGGTCGATCCGTCGTCAACCACCAGAACGGCATCGACCAGGCCGGCCACGAACCTGTCGAGCACGCGGCCGATCTTCTTCTCCTCGTTGAAGGCGACCGGGACCGCCAGCACCCGGAGTGAGGGCGCGTGGCGAGCGCCGCGGCCGGGCGAGGCCTCAGTGACCGTCGGTGTCATGCGCGTTGACGACTCTCACTCGCTCAGCCGCCTGGTGATAGTGCCTGTCGCACTCACTGCACGTCGCCGCCGACCCGGCAAAGGTCAGACGCGCTGAACAAGTGCACACCCAGCCAGACACTCGCGCGGGATTGCCATAGCTGAGAGCATGATCGGGAACGTCAGCAGTCACCACTGCGCCGGCGCCGATCATCGCGGACGCACCAATGCGAATTCCGCAGAGAATCGTCGCGTTCGCGCCGATTGAGGCTCCTTGTCCGACCACCGTCTTCTGGGCCTGCCAGCGAGGGTTGCCGCTGCGTGGCCGCCGATCGTTGGTGAACGTCGCATTGGGCCCGACAAATACTCCGTCTTCGAGCGTGACGTGGTCCCACACCGAGACGCCGTTCTTCAGCGTGACATGGTTGCCGATCACCGCGCCTGCTTCGACGAAACAGTGATCGGAGATCTTGCAGTCCGCGCCGATCGTGGCGCCGGCCATGATATGCGTGAACGCCCAGATACGGGTGCCCGCGCCGATGGCGCTGCTCTCGACCAGCGCCGTTTCGTGTTTGTACACGGGGTTCTCGGTCATTGCACTGCGACTGGCGCGCCTCGAGCCTTGAGGGACTTCTGAATCGCTTCGACAGTCCGGACGACTTCCACGCCACTCGCTCCGTCCGACAACTCGGCCCGCCCGTTCCTGATGGCGCTCAGGAAATAGCGCCCCTGCTTCTTCAGAGGCTCCTCCAGCGGGATGCGCGGGATGGTGATGTCGCCTTCACGCGCCAGCAACTGAAAGTGCCCGTAGTCGTCGTAGTACGTGTCCCGGACGACGCCCTTGTCGAAGACCTGCACAGCGCCAAGAGGCGAGAGGTCGTCCCAGGTGATCATCTTCCTGGCGCCGACGATTGTGATTTCACGGACCTTCTTCGGATCGAGCCAGGACGCGTGAATCCTCGCCAGCACGTCATTGGGGTAGCGCAGCGAAATAAACGCGATGTCCTCGATGCCGTCCTGCAGGAAGGCCTCGCCGACGGCGGACACCACCAGCGGCCGCGCACCGAGCAGCCAGTTGAAGATCGACACGTCATGCGACGCCAGATCGTAGACGGCGTTGACATCCTGCCGTATGGGGCCAAGGTTGGTCCGCGTCGATCCGATGTAATAGAGCTTGCCTGCCTCGCCGCCGTCAAGGAACTCCTTCAGCTTGGCGATGCCGTTGTGGAAGAGAAACACCTGCCCCACCATCAGCACCACGCCCTTGTCACGCGCGAGACTGACAAGGGCCTCGCCCTCGCCTGCCGTCATGCACAACGGCTTCTCGACGAGCACATGCTTGTTCGCCTCCAGCGCTTCCCTGGCGATGTCATAGTGCGTGCGGGTCGGTGTTGCCACGATGACGGCGTCCAGTGACTGCTCGTTCAGCAGGTCGCGATAGTCCGTCAGCCGCCGCACTGCAGGATGGGATTGCCGCAGGCTCTCCAGGCGTCTCACATCGGAATCGGCCACCGCAGTCACTGTCGAGCCCGGCAGCGACGAAAACACACGGACGTGATTCGGGCCCCAGTGACCGCACCCAATCACGCCGACTGAAATCTCCCGCTCGTCGCTCGGCGGGCTCAACTGCATCTCTCCTGCATCGTCACGACCCACTGTGAATGCAGACGCGCGCCTGTGCTGGTCAACCGCTTCGCCGGCGTTCGAATTTGTAGATATGGAGCGCAGGAAACGACTGCTCCGCCGTGAGCCGATAGTCGTGTTGCCTCAGCCACTGCAGGAGCTGTTGTCCACTTCTGCGCGTGCGCGGAGTCTCCGTGGCGTAAAGCGCATCGTAGCTGTCCGGGGCCGCGCGGCTCACCTCGGGCAAGCTCAACACGGCGATCTTCTGCCTGCCATCACTTTCGAGCTGCGAGTCGACCTCCGCCATTTCCTTCCTGACGGCGCCCGGAAGGGCGGAGTCCGCTCCGAAGATCCGGCTGGCCAGCTGCCCCATTCGGGGAAGGCGGTCCCGCAGGCGCTGCAAGCGAACATGATCGGCGAACCCGTCGTCGTAGTAGGGCAGCGAGCGGTCCGCCAGCAGGCCGACAGTGGCGGCCCTGTTCCCGGACGACGCGATGTCTCGTTTGAGATAACTCGCCGCAGCGCGCCAGTCCGGCTTGCAGGACCCGATGGCACAGGTGTCTGGATTTCGAAACAGCCACACGGTGCCCAGCCCGGACACCCCAATCAGTCCGCTCAGCAGCAGGACCGTCCACGCGTTGTGCCTTGCGGGCGTCGCGGCGCGCGCCAGGATCATGAGATAGAAGGGCAATGCCACATAACAGCTGCGCTCGATGTAACTGGCGCGAAAACCTGCCGCGTTGATCGCCAGCAGGAACAGGGGAATGCAGAAGACGACACCAAGTGCCGCCGCTCCCCAGCGCCTTCCGCTTCCGCTGTCCGCGTGAAGCGCAGCCGCGCTCCCCTTGAGAAAGAGCGCGGAGAAGAACAGCTGGCACGCCAGGTTGACGAGAGGCACGTCGCGCCAGCCAGCGGCGTCACGAGCGAGCGGCGAAAGCGTGTTGCCAGTCGAATACCAGTTGAAGAAGAGGAGCCACGCCTCCCACGCTGAGAACGGCCGTAGATAGCCCGCTCCGGTTGGGATGGAGCCGGCGACGTACTGCTTGAACCACAAGACGCAGGCAAGCAGCAGGAAGACGATCGCATTCAGCCCGAGAACTGTCAGCGCGCGCTTTCTGTGGAGAACGCAGATGCCAGACAGGAGCACCACCAGAACGGACACGTACAAGTGGCTGAGCGTGCCCAGCAACACTGAGAAGAAGTAGACAACGAGCCAGGCAACAGGCGCCTTCGCGCTGGAAGCAGACGGCCCCTGCAGCTTCACGAGAGCGAGGAACGCAAGAAGGAAAAAACACATCATGCCTGCGTACGGCCGGGCCTCTGCCGAGTACCAGATATGAACCGGCGAGACGCTGAGCAACAGGCAGGTGAGCAGGGCGACACCGCGATTGAACAGGGCGCGAGCGACCTGGTAGGTGAGGAGGATCGACGCAAGGCCGAAAACCAGAGGAGGAAGGCGAAGCGAGAATTCGGTGTCGGGGAAGACCTTGTCCCAGAAGAACATCATGGTGTAGTGGACCGGCATGTTGCTGTCCCATGCCCAGGCATCCAGCAGGTGAAAGACGTCGGTCAGGTAGCGCTGCGTGACTGAGATCTCGTCGTACCACAGGCTCTTCGCCATCCACGGCAGCCGCAGCGCGAGAGCCAGCGCCGCGATCAGCAGGAGCGCGTACTCTTCCCGCAGCCAGCGGCTGCCGGAAGAGTAGTCCTCCAACTCCGGGAGCGCGGCTGTCGTCACGAAGGCCGAGGCGTCTTGGTGACTACGACTGCAGGGCGAGGGGATGGCCGGAACGCATACGCGAACTGCTTCAGAATGCCGTTCTGCGGAAATTCGCTTTCGTTGACGCCGAATTCGCCAGGCAGATCGTAGGACACGTGAGCGGTCCCGAAGATCCAGTCGAAAATCGAGAAGTTGTTGCCGTAGTTGCAATCATGAATCGCCGGGTCCTTGACGTGATGCCAGCGATGCATTTCAGGGCCGACGAAGACGTAGATGAGCGGACCGATGTTCCATCTCACGTTGGAGTGGTTCATCATCCCGAAAAACACGTCGAACCCAGCCCAGATCAGGATGGCCGTATCGGACGCTCCGAGAAAGAGCAGGGGACAGATGTAGATCGTGCGATCCAGCAGCTTCTCGATGGGGTGAAACCTGGCGCTGGCCAGGAAATCCATTTGCGTCGAGCTGTGGTGCGTTTCGTGCAGGCGCCACCACCACTGCCAGCGATGCTTCAGGCGATGGGTGACGTAGAAAAGGAAATCCAGGGTGAGAAGAACGCCGATCACCTGGACGACGAGCGGCCTGTCTCTCAGAATGTTGAATGACTCGTGCGGCAGGTATCGATCGCCGATCTCTGAAATCGCAACTGCGAGCGTCCCGTTGACAAAAACCCGCATGAAGAAGTGGATCGGAATGTAGAGAATGTCAGTCCAGAATCCTCTGCGGAAAATGCCCTGGTCCGGCCGGAGCGGGAAGAGCCTCTCGGCCAGGAAGAAGAACGCAGCAAGGAAGCCAAAGAGGTACACCATCGGCTGGAGTGTCGGCGATGTGGCCGTAAAATACCAAATCGCTTCCCCACCAACAAGCCAGAACTGCCGCTGCGAGACTGTCGATTCACACGCTCAGCCTCTTTCGAGCTCCGAACGGTTCCAGTGCGAGAGGTCTGCAGCAGCCGAGTAGGTGCTCTCCAGGAACGCCGTCAAATCGCGCGCGGGCGAGGAGGAGCGCCGGACCTCGTCGTACGGCAGCAGAAATTCGGAAAACGTCTGGTTGTAGGATGCGCCGCCAGGCCGGGCGGTTGCGGTCTTGAAGCCGTCGGGCTCGGGGGCGGCGTAGCCGTAGAACACGGGCTCGGGCAACTGGGCGTTGCCCGGCCAGAAGCCGTGGCTGATCACCTCGTGGGAGTACGCCTCGCGCGTCATCGCGTCGGCGCCCGCACGCTCGGGCGCACGGCGTCCGTTGAATCGGGTCGACGCCAGATCGAAACTACCCCAGAAAAAGTGCACCGGGCTCGCTTTGCCGAGAAAGCGTCCGCGAAAGGCTTCGAACACCGGATGCATCAGGACGATCGCGCGGAAGAAGTCGGCGACAGTCGCGCGGTCGTACGAGTGATGCGTCGTGTCGGCCTCGAAGCGGATCGGCTCGGCGATTTCCACCGGCATCGTCCAGATTCTGATGTCGATGCCGAGTGCCTTCATCCTCGTCATCACCTCCGCGTAGAAGTCGGCGACGCTCATCGGACGCAGCGGAACCATCTCGACTCCGCCATCGGAACACAGGATCCGCAGCTCGTGATCGACGAAGTCGAACGCGATCGTGAATCCGCGGCCGCCGTATGTCAGACGGTGCGTGATGAAGCCGCGCGCCGTGGTCAGGAACGCGATGTTCCAGAAGTGGTTCGTCGGCATCGTCAGCTTCAGCGCGATCTTGCCGACGACTTGCGTCCACATGTGCAGCGTGGCGTACGTGTCACGCCAGCCGTCGTACGGGAGAGCCGGCCAGGTGTCGTCCATGTCAGATGTCCTTCATTCGTCCGAGCCTGGTGCGCACTCGACGTGACCGATCAGGCTCCCGGCGCCCCTGGGCGCGCGGCTAGGCGATTCCGTAGAATAGCGCCTCTTTGTTGGAGCAAGGCTGATCAGTCTCGTTTTGCACAGCGCGGCGTCTCAAGTCCGCGTATTGTGGATCTTGGGGTCTTGTCGAAATATGAATGCCGATGTCGTTCTGCCGATCGCCGTTGTCGGTCTGGTCTTCCTGGTCTGGCTGGTCAATTGCCTGAACATCCTGCGCGAATACGAGCGGGCCGTCGTCTTCCGGCTCGGGCGCGTGCTGAAGAGAGAGAAGGGGCCGGGTCTGGTCCTGATTCTCTGGCCGATCGACAAGATCGTCAAAGTGTCACTCCGCGTCGTGACGTGGGATGTGCCGCCGCAGGACGTGATCACGCGCGACAACGTCTCGCTGAAGGTCAATGCGGTGGTCTATTTCAAAGTCGTCAGCGCCACCAAGGCCATCATCGAGGTCGAGAACTTCCGTTACGCCATCGAGCAGGCGGCCCAAACCAGCTTGCGCTCGGTGCTCGGCGAAGTGGAGCTGGATGACCTCTTGTCCCAGCGTGAAAAGCTGAACGCCCGGCTTCAAACGATTCTTGACGAGCACACGGAGGCGTGGGGCGTCAAGGTCACTCAAGTTCAGGTCAAGCAAGTCGATCTGCCGCAGGAGATGCAGCGGGCGATTGCCGCGCAGGCGGAAGCGGAGCGTGAGCGACGCGCGAAGATCATCTCGGCGGAAGGCGAGTTCCAGGCGTCCGAGAAACTGGCTCAGGCAGCGGCGGTCTTGAACCGTGAGCCTGTGGCCATCACTCTCCGCTATCTGCAGACGCTGATCGAAATTGGCACCGAGCAGAACACGACGATCGTCTTCCCCCTGCCGCTCGACCTGCTCGGAGGGCTCGGCAAGCTGACGGCGGGCGCTGTTCCTCGCGCCACTACGCCATGAGGTGAACCGCTGCCTCGTCGCGCGAGGTGTCGGCGGTTAGTGGCCGGCCTTTGCGAACAGACTCGTGACCAGCGCCTGCGCTTCCATCTGGATCCGTTCCAGATGCGCGCGATCGCGGAAGCTCTCCGCGTACAGCTTGTACACGTCCTCCGTGCCGGACGGACGCACGGCGAACCACCCGCTCGTCGGTGATGACCTTCAGTCCGCCGATGGCGGCTCCGTTGCCGGGCGCGGTCGTGATGATCGAGCGGATGGTGTCGCCCGCCAGCTCCTTTGTCGTCGACCATGCCAGGAGCGAGCTGTCGCAAGAGCCGCTTCTGATCAGCCGTCGCGGGCGCGTCGATCCGTTCGTAGATCGGCGTTCCGAGCTCGCGCGTGAGTTCGACATAGCGGGCTCCCGGATCGATGCCGAGCGTCGCCGTGATTTCGGCCGCCAGCAGGCCGAGCAATGATGCCGTCCTTGTCGGTGGTCCACGTCGTGCCGTCGAGGCGCAGGAACGATGCGCCCGCGCTCTCCTCGCCGCCGAAGCCGAGCGAGCCGTTCAGCAGGCCGTCGACGAACCACTTGAACCCGACCGGGACTTCGATAAGGCGGCGTCCCAGTCCCTTCGTGACCCGGTCGATGATGCCGCTGCTGACGACAGTCTTGCCGACCGCGGCGCCGGCCGACCATTCGGGTCGATGCGTGAACAGGTAGGAAATCGCCACGGCGAGATAGTGATTGGGGTTCATCAATCCCGCCGTTGGCGTGACGATCCCATGACGATCGTGGTCGGCGTCGTTGGCGAAGGCGACGTCGAAGCGATCGCGCATCGCCACCAGCGGCACCATCGCATACGGCGACGAGCAATCCGTCCGGATCCTGCCGTCCCAGTCCACGGTCATGAAGCGAAACGTCGGATCGACGGCGTCGTTGACTACAGTCGCCGCGATCCCGTACCGCGCGACGATCGGCTCCCAGTAGTGCACGCCGGCGCCGCCGAGCGGATCCACGCCGATCCGGACGCCGGCGCCGCGGATGGCCTCCATGTCGACGACGCTCGCCGAGGTCGTCGACATACGGAGTGATGTAGTCGTGACGATGCGTGGTCGCGGCGCGCGAGCGCGCGCTCGTAGGGCATGCGGCGGACGGCGCCGAGGCCCGCCGCGAGCAGCGCGTTCGCCGTCGTGCTCGATCCAGCCGGTGACGTCGGTGTCGGCCGGGCCGCCGTTGGGCGGGTTGTACTTGAAGCCGCCGTCTTCCGGCGGATTGTGCGACGGCGTGATGACGATGCCGTCGGCCAGGCCGGCCGTGCGGCCGCGGTTGTAGCGAAGGATGGCGTGCGAAATGACCGGCGTCGGCGTGTAGCCGCGATCGCGATCGATCATCACCTCGACGCCGTTGGCCGCCAGCACTTCGAGGGCGCTCGCGAACGCCGGCTCGGACAGCGCGTGGGTGTCCATGCCGATGAAGAGCGGGCCGTCGATGTGGTGCGCTCGACGGTACGAGCAGATGGCCTGCGTGATGGCCAGAATGTGCGCTTCGTTGAACGTGCGCTCGAACGCCGAGCCGCGATGCCCGGACGTCCCGAAGGCGACGCGCTCGGCGGCGACGGACGGATCGGGATGCTCCGCGTAGTACGCGGTCACCAGTCTCGGGACGTTGACCAGCAGCGACGCCGGAGCTGGCTTGCCGGCAAGCGGACTGATCGTGGTCATCCCCATCCTCGAGTCACACCATTAAAAAAGCGAAGCCGTCCGTGAAGAGGCGGGTCCACCCGGGAGGGAGGCCGCGCCCGCGCAAAGCCTGGCACAGAGTCAGCTCGTCCCGCCGATGATCGCCAGCGTCTTCGCGTCGCGCTGGCCATCGAAGAACTTCTCGAGCAGCCGGTCGAACACCGACTCTGGCGACGAAACGGCATCGAACAACGTCGCCGACGAGCGGAGTTTGACGTCGTCCGGGCTGCCGAAGATCTCGTGCGCCGAACGACCGTCAATCGCACACGCGGATTCGCTGCACTCCACGAGCCGCGGACCGAGCACCGGGTGCTGCAGATACGCGCGTGCTTCCGCGAGGCTGCCGATCGCGTACCGCTGCGCCATCGGGCTCGACCCGAGGCCGGCAATCTGCGGAAACACAAACCACATCCAGTGAGATCGCTTCCGCGCCGCGCGGATTTCGGCGAGCGCCTGCGCATAGCTGTGCTGCTGCGCACTGACGAAGCGAGCGAGATCGAAGGGGTCCGCCATTTTCAATTCGCGGGTGTCGTCGGGCAGGCTCGAAGGCCGGCGCTACACGTACACCTGTACTACTCCGAAAAGGGTGGCCGAGGCATAGTCGGCCGAGAGTCCCGGAGCCAGCTCCGAAGCTCTGCTATTCAACACCTGCCGTACTTGCGACGCGTATTCATCTGGTCGGCGGCCCAATACCGGAACCAACCAATGCTTCCTGGACTAGTATTGGCCGTCAAGAACCTCGCATGAGCCCAGCCCTCACCGAATGGCTTGCCGGCGGGAGCATCGGTGTGCTCGTTGGCATCCTTGTCGGAATGTCAGCGTCGCCTGTCGTCGGCACTGTCGTGGGTGCCGTCACCGCGATCCTCGCGGCGTTTCTTGGCCTGAGCTCGCCCGCCGCCGAGGGTGACGCCAGCAAACGAAACCTGCTGAGAACGTCGTCGAGTCCACATCGCATCATCGCCTTCGGACTGCTCGCAGTCGCGGGTCTCTTCCTCGGCTTGTGGATGAGAACACACAACGCGCTGAGCCCTTCGAGAGCAACAGACGTCCAGTCGTGGATCGACGCAGGATTCCCACCCCAGGAAGCCCGCGGCCTGCGCGTGTACGCCGAATTGGGCCTCGCGCCCGAAGGACTCAAACCGCCAGAGTCGAGCGCCAAATCGACGACAAACTCCGTGCTGTATGGCAGTAGCAGGGATGCTTGCCGCAATCTCGAGCCCCGGCGCTTCATCAGCGCGGAAGAGACGCTGAAGGCGTGGGAGCTCGAGGGAGGAATGTGGACCGCCCTGGCATCGCTGATCAGAAAACTCGATGCCAAAGATCCTTCCGACCTGTTGACGACGACGTGGACCAAAGTGTGCGGTTGAGGCTCACGATTCCTCTCCTCGTCCTGACGTTCAGCGCGACCGCGCACGCGCAGAACGAGCAACTGTACAAGCGCGTCGAACAGTCGGTCGTCAAAATTTCGACGACAGACAGCCGCACGTCCGCCACTGGCTTCGTCTGGGGAACCTCCAGCACCGTCGTGACGGCGCTTCATGTGGTCGATGGAAGCAGCAACATTCGCGTGAACTATCCCGCACAGGGCGTCACGAGAGTCGCGACCGTTCAGCGCGTCCTGAAGAATGCGGATCTCGTTCTGCTCGACGTCTCGAACGCGCCGAATGTCCCGGTCCTTCCATCCTCCACGGCCGCGGTGACCACCGACGACGACCTTCACACGTTGGGGTTTCCGTTCGATGCAGCCGCGATCAGCAGCTTCATGCTGAAGGCGCGATACGGCGGCCGGCGCCTCGCAGACAACGTGTCGTCTGCTGTCGTGACGCGTATCCAGCGAAACGGGTATCCCGATCCGAATCTCCAGGTTCTCAAACTGGGTCAGGAAAGTCTGCTCCCGGGATTGTCTGGCGCGCCGATCTTCAACGGCCGCGGCGAGGTCGTGGCCATTGGAGACGGTGGCCTGGAAGAAGGCGCGATCAACATCAGTTGGGCGATACCCGCGGAGCATCTCAACACCCTCCGCACAAGCGGTGCGAGCGCAACGCCCCGCGGTCCAGGCACGCGGGAGCTCTTCGCCGCCGATCTCGACATGGCTGTCGGCAAGACGATTAACGCCAACGGCGTCTCGCTCGTCAAAGTGAGAACGCGGACGCTGACGGAACTGGCCGCTTCCGCGGACGATCAACTTGGGCTCCAGCAACTGGCAGCGGTCTTTGCCAACTTCGGTCCAGCGTCCTTCAGCTACGACATCTATCAGGACATCGAGACTGGCGCCACCATCGTTCTGCCCGAGGGCTCCAGCCTGACGCCCGGTGACCCATTCTGGAACGTGGTGCTGCCGACCTCGATGCACGACCACGACCGATACCAGATTAAGCTCGTCTTCACGCGCCTCCAGCCCGGGATGATTCAGGGAGCCGCATTGCAGTTCGAGGAGTCCCTGAAGGATCCACCGTCGATCGTGTGGCAGATCGATCCGCAGTGGAGCTATGCCATGCCCCTGTCGCGGTACGACGGCCTCGTCGTACGGAGAAAAGCCGTCTACGGAGGGCAGTTCGGTCCTGGTGGGTTTTCGCCGGCGAAGTACCTCTTCGAGACGCTTGCCGGAAGAGGTGACGCGTTTGTCGGGTTGGCGGTCGTCAACACCGACAGCACGCCGGCGACGATTATGCGGGAGATGTCGTGCAGGCAGCCAGCCGAGTGCCCCTCTCTCTTCGAATCACGCCGCACGTGGGCACAACTCGTTCTCGGCCTTCAAATGACGAGCTTCGCACACTGAGGAATGGTTGGCGACCGGCTGGCGCGAGCCTCTAGCTGGCCTTACTTCTCGTTTGTTCCAGCGTTGAGCCCCATCCACACCGACAGCGACACGAACCACAGAAAATACCCCGCGAACCCAAGCCGCTGCGCCAGTCCGGGGCGGTGCGCGAGCGGCTGGATCGCGTCGTGGAGCACGTTCGCGGCAAGCGCCAAGAGCGCGACGACGGTGACGATCGCAAATGGCGTCAGCAGTCGCCGGAGCCCGGGCTCGCGCGTCAGCGTGCGGAACAGCACGCCGATAGCCACCAACCAGAACACACTCGAGAGCAGCAACATCACGACGTGACCGACGGTTGACGGCGCCTGCATCACCGGCGCACCGTCGTGCATCACGGCCGGAAACACGCCAGTTGCGGCGAAGGCGACGCCTGAACCTGCCAGCAGCCATCGCAGTGCGCCGCGGCGTCCATCGACCACGGTGCCGATGGCCACACCGCCCGCCGCCAGCAGCAGGCCTGGCACGATGAAACCGAGCACATTCCAGGCGAGCGCGTGCGGCGCTCCCACGGCCCCGAGCTCGCTGACAGCCCTCGTGAGGTGGCTGTAGTCGCTCCGCATGGTGCCAAAGGCGACGAGCGCGATCCAGAAGATGATGGCCGCAAGCACGCAGCAGACGCAGGCGCGCCGCGCGGTGGCCGTCTGCTGTGGTAGAGTCATGTAGTTAGTTAAGCGAACGTTATAGTGGCTCTCACTCGAAAGTCAAACCAGGATGCTGCGAGCGAACAACTCATGTTCGTGAGTGGCTACGTCTATCGGCTGCTTCGCGCGAAGGCGCGTGGCCTCGGGATCCGATGGACGGGACTGATGGTGCTGGTCGACCTGGACCTGCTGGGGCCGACCGACCAACGTACCCTGGTCGAGATCGAAAAAGTGCGAGGCTCGACGATGACCGTGCTCCTGCAGGATCTCGAGGGCCGACGCTGGGTCGAGCGTGAGGCCCATCACGTGGATGCCCGCGTGACGCGCGTCATGATCACCGCGGCCGGCCGGACCGAACTGCGGCGGGCGGGCAAGCTGCTGCGCGATCACTTGAATGCAGAGCTCAGCGGAATGCCCGAGAGCGTCCTACGCGATGTCGCTGCGTCGCTGAAGCCGCTGTCGTCTGCGCTCATGCACAAGACTGCCGGCTTCAACTAGCTGGCCTACTTGCGCGGCGGGTTTCTCACGTTGACAGAGCGCAGCCTGTCATGCCCTGACTACCGGCCATCCAGCCGGCCCCGCGGCCTGGCAGCTTGTGGCTAAACTCTGATTTAACATTGCCGGAGGCTTCCGCGACCTTCATCTGCCTACGCCCGATGCTGCGGACGAAAGACTTCGAGGGAACCATCACGTTCTATACGGAGCGCTTGGGATTCACGTGCGACGGGCGCAGCGACGCCGATGGCCCGCGGCTCCCGGCGGAAGATCAGCTGGCATACCCTACTCGGCAACTCCTCGAAGTCGCTCCCGCGGGCGCCGAAGTAACAGTTGCTGCTTCACCTCACGGCCTTGACAGATTTGGCAAGGCTATGCCATAAACACGACACCGTGATCGTCGTTCACCGCTGCGCGTGTTGTTGTCCCGGAGCACCTTCTCCGAGCGCACTGCTTCGCGCAGATGGTTCGATCTGATGCGGTAAGAGTCCAGATCAGCACACGCCATCTTCTGCAGACGACAGGCCCGGAGAGCTCAGCTTTCCGGGCCTTTTTCTTTTCGCCGTCGTTGGCACCAGTGGCCGCTGAATGTCGGAGTGTGTGACATGACCGTTGCAGGTTTCCGTCGTCGTGTAGTGTTCGATCCAGTGCCGGCAGCAGCGGCACCGTGCGCAGCCGTCCGCTCGTCCGTTCCCTCCTGTTGCTGTTGTTCCAGCCTCTAGCCCGGCGCCGCGCCTCTCGCGCCTGAGCACTCCGTCGCAGCGGCCCTGACCGGGCGCTCGACCGCTCTGGCGCGCCGCCGCGGCCGCCCGCTGTTTTAGACGTGTCGGCGCGAGCCCTGCGCTCGCTCCGCTGGATGTTTGTCTGAAATCAAGGAGTTGGAAGATGGCAATCCCGATTGCACTGCGCCGCCTGAGCGGCCTTCTCGTTCTCATCGGGTCGACGTGGTTGATGACCGCAGCCACGGCATCGGCCCAGTCCTCATCGACCATCGTCGGCACTGTCCGCGACGCCTCCGGCGCGGCGGTGCCCGGCGTCACCGTGGAAGTCGCCAGCCCCGCGCTGATCGAGCGACACAAGATCGCAGTGACCGGCCCTGACGGGACGTATCAGGTGGTCGATCTGCGCCCGGGGATTTATTCGGCGACCTTTACGCTGCCGGGGTTCCAGACGGTGCGGCGTGAAGACATCGAGCTCAACACGACGCTGACTGTCACTGTCAACGCCGCGCTGGCCGTCGGCGGCGTCGCCGAGCAGGTGACAGTCACCGGCGGAACGCCCCTGATTGACGCCCGGTCCGGCACCTCGGAGCGGCCGCTCACCCACGAGTTGCTCGAGACGATTCCCGTCGGTCGCATCCCGAACGTCGCGGTGATGCTCGTGCCTGGCGCGACGACGGCGCGGCCCGACGTCGGCGGATCGGAAACCGGTCAGACCGCGAACGTTTCGGTGCACGGCACCCAGGGCCGCGATCTGATCTGGAACACGGATGGCCTGAACATGACGGCCAATACGTCCAATGGCGGCCTGTCCGGCCAGTATCCCAATCAGGGCGCGTACCAGGAAGTCGTGGTGCAGACGCGAGCGCTGCCCGCGGAAATCGGCGCCGGCGGCGTCAGCGTCAATCTGGTCAGCAAGGACGGCAGCAACCGGCTGCGCGGTGAGCTGTTCAGCACGTACACCGGCGACGCGCTCCAGAGCGGCAACGTCAGCGCCGATCAGCTCGCGCGAGGCCTCGTCGCGCCAAGCTCCACCAAGACCTTCTACGACCTGAACGGCGGCGCAGGCGGCCCGATCGTGAAGGACCGGCTGTGGTTTTATGCCAGCGCACGACGCTTCCGCATCGATCGCTACGAAGCGAACACCTTCAACCCGGACAAGACCCAGTCGCTCGACGAGAACCTGATCTGGAATGCGACGGGCAAGCTGACCTGGCAGATCAACCCGTCAAATCGGCTGTCCGGCTTCGTGGACTACGGCGTCAAGCTTCGCGAGCATCGGCGTGAACTGCAGTCCACCTACCAGTTCATCTCGCCGGAGGCCAGCTATCACTCGCCGCTCGGCGGCCCGGTCTCGAACATCAAGTTGAACACGACGCTCAGCCCATCGCTGCTGCTTGAAACAGGCTTCTCGTGGTACTACGTGCCCTGGTCGCTCGACTATCAGCCGGAGCTCGGGCCGACGGCACTGCCACGCCTGGATCTCGCGCAGTCCACGCTCGTCGGCGCCGCGGCGCCGGCGATGACCCTGGCCGTGCAGGAGCGCCGGACGTGGAGCGCCATCGCGTCGTACGTGCCGTCGTGGCATGGCGGATCGCATCAGATCAAGTTCGGTATGCAGGCCGAGCAGTCGCCCTATGAACAGGACTACGACACGGGGGATCACGGCGATCTCATCGCCCGCTACAGGAACGGCGCGCCGGATTCAGTCCTCGTCTTCAACACCCCGGTCAACACCAGCCTGAACGAGCTGGAACTGGCGGCGTTCGCGCAAGACTCGTGGACAGTGGCGCGGCGTCTGACGATCAACGCTGGCCTGCGCTTCGAGCGCCTGACCGGCGGCCTCGACGAGCAGTCGGCCCCGGCCGGCCAGTTCGTCCCGGCACGTCACTTCGACGCCAGGCCGGACGTGATCGTCTGGAACAACCTGGTGCCGCGCCTGTCGGTGGCCTACGACGTCACCGGCTCCGGCCACACCGTCGTGAAGGCGAGCGCGAGCGAGTTCACGCAGCGGCAGGGCGCCTCGCTCGTCAACCAGTTCAACCCGCTGCGCCAGAACTCCGAGGTCCGGACCTGGAAGGACGCCAACCACGACCTGGTACCGCAGCTCGACGAGATCGGCGCCTCACAGGGCACGCTCGACCGCGGCGCGACAGTCCAGGTCGCGCCAGATCTCATCCGGCCGACGCAATGGGAGGCGACGGCGAGCCTCGAGCAGCAGGTGGCGAGCAACCTGTCGTTCAGCGTCGTCTACTTCCACCGGCGCTACCAGAATCTCACCGCCGTCGTGAACACCGCGGTCACTCCCGCGGACTACACGCCGCTGACCATCACCAACCCGCTCGACGGCATGCCGTTCACCGTCTACAACCAGAGCGCGGCCACGATCGGCAAGGTCAGCAACGTGCTGCTGAATTCCGACCTGCTCACGCAGGAGTACGACGGCGTGGACATCACGATCAACCGTCGCTTCAGCAAGGGCGTGACGCTGTTCGGCGGCGTCACCGTCGGCAGCAACAAGACGGCGACCTCAGCCAGCCGCAACCCGAACGACCTGATCAACTCCGACGGCTACGATCCGCTCGACTCGCGGGTCATCGTCGACCTGTCGGGCGCCTATCAACTGCCGTGGCGACTGAACCTGTCGTCGCGGTTCGCGTACTACACCGGCCAGCCGCTGCGGCGCGTCTACACGATCTCGCCGACGATCGTGCCGGGGCTGCGGCAGACCTCGCAGGACGTCCTGCTGGTGCCGACTGGCACCTACCGGAAGCCCGATCAGTCGCTGCTCGACTCTGCGACTCGGCCGGCCGTTCCAGTCCAGCGGCGTCACCATCGAGCCGCTGATCGAGGTCTACAACCTGCTGAACGAGAACGCGTCGCTGACCGAGGTCGAGCAGGTCGGCCCGTCGCTCGGCCGCATCTCACGCAACATCGACGGACGTCTCGTCCGCTTCAGCCTGCGGGTGCGCTTCTAGCCGTCATCGGCGGCGCGCCGGCAACGCTTTCATTTGTGGAGAACATCGTCATGACCATTCGAAGAGTCCTGCTGTCGCTCTGGCTTGTCGCCAGCGCAGTGATACCGGGGTCGGCACGGGCCGCCGACCCGATTCCCTACGATCGACTGGCGCAGCGGATCGTGGACGCGCTACAGGTCAGCAAGGGCGAACGCGTCTTGTTGCGTTACGACCCGACCACCCTCGGCCCGCTCGAGCCCGTCGTGCGGGCGAAGCTCGTCGAGAAGGGCGTGAGCGTCGAGACGCTGAACTACGGTCCGGCGCCCGATCTGCAGGCGCGGCTCGATCGCACGGACATCTACATCTGGCTGCCGGCGGGCGCGGGAGCTCCGACCGCGGCCGACCAGCGCGAGACGCTTGCACGCTGGCTCGATGCCGGCAAGGGCCGGCAGATTCATTTCCACTGGGTGGGCGGCACCGTCGATCCCGACGGCAAGGGCGGCGTTCACTCGGCCGAATTCGACCGGCGTCTACGTCGACGCCCTCGACATCGACTACGGCAAGCTCTCCACGGCGCAGGACAAGGTGATCGCAAAGCTGCGCACCGGAGAGGTCCGCGTCACCACGCCCGAAGGGACTGACATACGGTTCAGCGTCGGCGACCGGCCGTTCAACAAGCAAAACGGCGACGCCTCCAAGGCGCACACGGATCAGGCACGGATGCGCGTGGACCGCGAGATCGAGCTGCCCGCGGGCGTCATCCGCGTCGCGCCGATCGAGACGACCGCAAACGGCGTGATCGTGATCCCGAAGGCGCGGCTGCTCGCGGACGCCACAGCGACCGGCATCCGGCTGCAGTTCGCCGACGGCAAAGTCGTCAAGGCGACGGCAGAGACCGGACAGGACGCCCTTCAAGCGTTTCTCGCATCGTCGCCGACCCTCACGTCGTTCCGTGAGTTCTGCGTCGGCCTCAACCCGAAGCTGGTGGTGCCGGAGCACAGCGCCTATCTGCCTTACTACGGCTACGGCGACGCCGTCGTCCGCTTGAGCCTGGGCGACAACACGGAGCTCGCGGGCGCGGTCCACGGCGGCACGGCGCGCTGGGTGTTCTTCCCCGACACCACGGTGACAGTGGCCGGCGAGCCTGTCGTCGTGAATGGCCACTTCGTCGCGGCCTACAAGTGAGGCCGCCGACGATGGGAAACCGACTTCAATCAGGACGCGTGCGAGTGGTTGCTGCGTTGAGTGGCGTGGCGCTGGCCGCGGCGCTGGTCGCGGCCCAGGCGCCGCCGCCTGCTGCCCAGCCCGCCCCGCCGCCAGCGCCGGCCAATCCGGTGCTCGAGGGCTACAAGCGCGAGGTCGTCGCCGACATCGAGGCGCGGCGGGTGTTCACGCAGCAGATGGTCGATCAGGTGTTCAGCTTCGCCGAGCCAGCGTTCCAGGAAGTCGAGACCGGCAAGTACCTGGCCGGCATCCTCGAGCACAACGGCTTCGCCATTCAGCGCGGCTATGCCGGTATCCCGACGGCGTGGGTGGCGACGTGGGGATCGGGCAAGCCGGTCATCGCGCTCGGATCGGACGAGAGACTGCCTGCTCGACTCGTCGCAGCGTCCCGGCGTCGCCTATCACGATCCGCTGGTGCCAGGCGCGCCTGGCCATGGCGAGGGGCACAACTCCGGCGTGCCCCTCAACATCACGGCGGCGCTGGCCGTGAAACGGATCATGGAGCGCAACCACCTGTCTGGCACATTGAAGGTATGGCCGGGCATCGCGGAGGAAGTGGTCGGCGCCAAGGCCTATTTCGTCCAGGCCGGCCTGTTCAACGACGTGGATATCTCGCTGTTTGCCCACGTCGGATCGAACTTCGGTCCCGGCGTGGGGCCAGGGCAGCGGCACCGGGCTGCAATCCGTGGAGTACACCTTCACTGGCGAGAGCGCGCATGCCGCGATGAACCCCTGGCGCGGCCGCTCGGCTCTCGACGCCGTGGAACTGATGGATGTCGGCTGGAATTTCAGGCGGGAGCACCTGCGGCTGTCGCAGCGATCCCACTACGTCATCACCGCCGGCGGCGCACAGCCCAATGTCGTGCCGTCAACCGCGACAGTCTGGTACTACCTTCGCGAGACCGACTACGACCACATCAAGGAGCTGCGCGCGATCGCCGATCGCATCGCGCATGGCGCTGCCGAAATGACCGACACGACAGTCAGCTCGCACCTGCTCGGCTCGGCGTGGCTGGCTCACATGAACAAGCCGGTCGCCGAGACTCTGTCGGCCAACATCACGGCGGTCGGCCTGCCGACGTGGGACGACGCGGATCAGACGCTGGCCAAGGCGCTGCAGAGGGAGTTGAAGCAGCCGGACATCGGCCTGCCGTCGAAGCTCCAGCCGCTGCGCGCAGGCATTCACCCCGGACCAGAACTACGGCGGCGGTTCGGACGACATCGGCGATGTCTCCTGGAACGTGCCGACGGCGTCGTTGAGCTACCCGGCCAACATCCCCAATCTCCCGGGGCACCACTGGGCCAACGCTGTGGCGATGGCGACGCCGATCGCGCACAAGGGCGTCACCGCCGGAGCGAAGGCGCAGGCCATGACGGTGCTCGACTTTCTCCTCAGGCCGGACCTCGTGGAGCAGGCACATGCCTACTTCGTGGAGCAGACCAAAGACCAGAAGTATCGACCGTTCATCGGGCCTGACGACCGCCCGGCAATCCACCTGAACGATCGGGCGCTTGAAGCCGTAAGACCGGAGCTGCGGGAGGCACTACTTCGACTCCACGAAGTACAAGACTTACCTGGAGCAGCTGGGGGTCTCCTATCCCACCGTGCGCCCAACGGCGCCATAAGCATCCCATGCCAGACATCTCACGATCCGGCCGATATCTGCCAGCCGATGTGCGCTCGCCGGTGACAGACGACGATCGCTTGCCGATCGCGCCCGTCGTGTCGTCCGCCGAAGGCCCGCATCTGACAGCTGCACCACTGACAATGCACCGAGCGCTCCGCGTGGTCCATCCGGGGCCGGCGCCCAGGTCGTTCGACGCCGATGCGGTGCGTGCCGACTTTCCGATTCTCGCGGAGCCCGTGCACGGCCGGCCGCTCGTCTGGCTCGACAACGCGGCTACCACCCAGAAGCCGCGCGCGGTGATCGATCGCCTCGTCCGGTTCTACACGACGGAGAACTCCAACGTGCATCGCGGCGCTCACGCGCTGGCGGCGAAGGCGACAGACGCGTATGAAGGCGCCAGGGAGACGGCACGGCGATTCCTGAATGCGCGGTTCGCCAGCGAGATCGTCTTCACGCGCGGAGCCACCGAGGGCATCAACCTGGTGGCGGCGGAGCTGGGGCCGGCGAAACCTGTCGGCCGGCGATGAGATTGTCCTCGGCGGCCTCGAGCATCATTCGAACATCGTCCCGTGGCAGGTCGTCGCCGCAGAACGCGGCGCGCGGATTCGTGTGATTCCCGTGGACGAAGTCGGCGACCTCCGGCTCGAACAGTGCTGGACCAGCTGCTCGGACCACGCACGCGGCTGGTCGCCGTCGCCCACGTGTCGAACGCACTCGGCACTGTCACTCCGGTCGAGGAGATTCGTGGCGGCTGCGCACCGCATCGGCGCGCGTGTGCTCGTCGACGGCGCCCAGGCCGTGTCGCACATGCGTGTCGACGTGCGGGCGATCGGCAGCGACTTCTATGTCTTCTCGGGCCACAAGGTGTTTGGCCCGACCGGCATCGGCGTGCTGTACGGAACCGCCGACGCCTTCGCGGAATGCCGCTCTGGCAGAGCGGCGGCAACACGATCAGCGAGGTGACCTTCGAGCGGACGCTCTACCAGCCTCCGCCGGCGCGGTTCGAAGCCGGTACCGGCAGCATCGCCGATGCCGTCGCGCTCGGAGCGGCACTCGAGTACGTCGAGAGCGTGGGGCTCGACCACGTCGAGCGCCATGAGACCGCGCTGATGGCGCAGCTCGTAGACGGTCTCCGGGCGCTTCCCACGGTTGCGGCGATTGGCCGGCCTCGGCGGCACGCCGGCGCCCTGTCCTTCCTCGTCGACGGGCACACGCCCGGACAGGTGGCCTCCGCGCTCGATCGTGAAGGCATCGCGGTCCGATCGGGCCATCACTGTGCCCAGCCGGCCCTGCGCCGTTTCGGTGTCGACGCCTCGGTGCGCGCCTCGCTTGCGATGTACAACACCCGGCAGGATATCGACGCGCTGCTGGCCGGCGTCCGACAACTCGTCGCGGACTAGAATGGCGCGAGACGCGTCAGCCCGCCCGGGCATGACGTCGCCGCCGTGGTTCAATAGCCCGAGAATCCCCATGCCTTACGCAATCGGACTCGTACTTTCCTTCGGCGTTGCCGTGTTTGCGAGAGGCGTGGAACTCGATCGCGAGCGGGCGTTTTACCCGACGGTGCTGATAGTGGTCGCGTCGTACTACGTGTTGTTTGCCGCGATGATCGAATCGGCGCACACGGTGCTCCTGGAGTTGATCCTCATGATGGCCTTCGTAGTAACGGCCGTCGCCGGCTTCAAAGTGAGCGGGTGGATCGTCGTCGCCGGGCTGGCGGCTCACGGTGTCATGGACGCGTTTCACGGCAGAATCGTGGACAACGCAGGAGTGCCAGCGTGGTGGCCGGCCTTCTGTCTCGCGTATGACGTCGGAGCGGCGGCCGGCCTCGCCTGGGTCATGAAACGACGACCAGAGGCGTGGCCCAGAAGGTTGGACAAATGAACGCGCGCTTTTTGATGACGCTGCAGGTCGTGGTCGCCAGCCCGCAGCGAATCGGCGCCGTGCCTCACGGCACTCGCGTCACGGTGCCCATCACGAACGGCCACTTCGAGGGGCCTCGGCTTCGCGGCAAGGTGCTGCCCGGCGGCGGCGATTGGACGATTCTCCGCGCTGACGGCGTTCTCGAGCTCGACCTGAGCGTCACGCTCGAGACAGACGACGGCGCCTTGATCCACATGACGTCCTTCGGGCTTCGTCACGGGCCACCAGAAGTGATGGCGGCGTTGGCGCGCCGTGAAAGTGTCGACGCTGCGGCCTACTACTTCCGGACGACGCCCCGCTTTGAGACCGGGCATGCGAAGTACACCTTCCTGAACCGGCTCCTCGCCGTTGCGAGCGCGGATCGCAGGCCCGACGGTCCCGTCTACACCATCGACGAGATCCTCTGAGTGATTGTGCGCCGAGCGACGGTCGGCCAGCCGTAGGCGCGTTTACCACCATGATTCGAACTGCACGCCGAAGGCGGAGCCCTGGATGGCATCGGGATTGGTCGCCGCTGCGACACTGCCTCGAAACGTGTCCGACCAGTGGGCCCACGTCGCGAACGCGCGCAGCGACGGCCGGCTGAGGAACTTCAGGTTCGGGGTAATCTGCGGCGCCACTGTCAGTTTGAACAACGACCCGCCGGGAAGATCGCCCTGTGACGTGTAGTCCCATCCGGCCTCGGTCGCCAGCGAGAAGAACCGGCCAAGCTGCCGGACCGGTCGTGCGCCGAGCGACACCCAGTGGACCCGGCTGTCCGACGCGGCCCCGTTCTCCAGCTCCTGGTACATGGCCAGCACCTGCATCGCCCACGGTCCGCGCTGTTCGAGCAGAAAGTCGTTGACGATGCGGTACTGCCACACGTCGTCGAAGCGCACGTGTTCACCGGGTGCGAACGTCCGACCTGCCGGCGTCGTCAGGATGGATCGAAAGTCGAACGCGGCGCCCTTGCCGTACTGAACCGAGAGCTTGTTGCGCCCGCCCTTGAACGGCCGCTCGACGATGCCGGTGGCCGACGTCCCGAGGCTGTCCTCGGCGACGATCGGCTCGGTATCCGTGACCACCGTGTCGCCGTTGAAGAACGACAGATCGACCGCCACTGACACCTGTGTGCGACCAGCCTGGAGCGCGTAGACCTTGGCGTCGAACGTGTTCTTGTTGAATCGGAACCGATCCTCAGGCGGAACCTGGCCGTTGGGATCCAACTGGTCCTGCGTGCCGCCGATCCAGGCCACCGCGAGCTTCGCGCGATCGCCGAGCGCCACGTCCTCGATGCCGCCGCCGAAACCGCTCTGGTCGCGGTAATAGAAATCCGTAATGTGCACGTCCTCGCGGCCGTAGAACCGCGCACCCGCCCAGAAGGTGGCCGTCGGCTGGGCGGCCCAGACGCCGCGGGCGATGGCGTAGGCCTCGCGCAGCGAGAACGTCGTCGCGAAGCTGTTGCTCTGCGACGTCGGGGTCACGTAGGCGAGCGTGATGCGCGTGTCGAAGTACGCAGGATCGTCGCCTTCCGACAGTGCGCCGTAGTTGAACGTCGTTTCGAGGTAGGTCTCGGCTTCGTTGCCGAGGCGGTATTTTGAGCCGGCCAGCGGGGCGATGAATGGCTGCTGGCCCTTGCCGCTGCCATCGACGCCGAATCCCGATCGCACGTAGCCGTGAAATCGAAACCCGGTGTCGCCCGGAGGCACCGTCGTGCCAGTTACCGGGGTCTGGACCGGATCGGACGCGTCGGTGGTGGGGGGAGTCGGGGCGGCGGTCTGCGCGGCCAGCGCTCGCGGGTGTCCCATCAAGAGCAGCGTCGCCCAGACGATACGTAGGCAGCAGTGTCCTGGTCGACGGAGCAAGCCCTCAACCCTCCATCCGGGTCTTCGTGGTCTTGAGCGCGTTCTGCATGGCCTCTTTGACGTCGCCTCGGACTCTACCCCGGATCATCGAGCCGACAAACCCGGTCAACCCGTCCGAGCGGCTGCGGTTCTCGTTGACGAACCAGAACCCTTCGCCTCGCGCGGGATCGGCGATCAGCACTCGCAACTCGATGGCCGTCCAGAAGTAGTGGCTGGCATACAACATCTTCGATACCACGACGACGTGGGTCTGCCGGTCGGCAATCGTGACGTGGTTGATGCGGATGGTCGGCTTCAGACCGAACCTGGCGTCCTGCCAGTAGAGAAACGAATCGGCGTTCGGCAGGGTCACTTTCGGGTAGTCGAGGAGGTAGGCCTTCAGGTCTGTCAGGTAATTCGCCAACGACGGCATGCCATTGACCATCGCCGCAAACTCGTCGGCGACGAACGTCGGGCGATCGGCGTCGCGATATTGCGCCAGGCGGCTGTTCCCGCCCTCCAGATAGCCGGTGGCGTAGTCGAATGCGAGCTTGCGAATCGATCGCTGCAGTTCGGCAGGTGCTGTGGGTGCTGACCAGTCGGTGTCGCGTTGGATCCGGATCAGCGCGGCCTCGCCCAATTTCACCGTGCAGGCACCGACCCTGCACGTCTTCAAGTCTGAGACATCATCTGGCGGAAGAGTGAGTTGGTCGAAGTCTTCGAGTCGAGGAGGGCTGCTGATGCGTTTCGTGATCAGGAACTTGCCGCCCTTTTCAAACGACTCGATGTCCCTCACGGCGGCGACGTAGCGGCCCATCGGCGCCTTGATCCACACCGCGCCGAAGATGGCGACCTCTTTCGAGGGGTCGCTGTCGAGGAGTTGTGTCACGGGCTGCCCGGCCAGCAGTTGCTCCTGCTCTTCGGGTGTCAGCCTGACCTCGTTCTTGATGTACGAATCGAGGCGCGCTGGCAGTGAAGCTCCGCCCTGCCCGCGAAGCGACGCGCCCGCCGTTGCCAGCGCCAGCAGGACGATCAGGCCCGTGAGCGAGCACGCACGCGCGCGCCCGCTCCCGCTCCCGTGCGTCGTCATTTCAGAAGCGCGACGATGACGGTCCCCCAGAGCGCCAGGAGCACGTTGCCGACGGCGTACGACACGCCGTAGCCGAGCGTCGGGACGGTGCTCTTCGCGGCCTCTTGAATGGCCGCGAGAGCCGGCGTCGCGGTCCCCGCACCCGCGCAGACGCCCAGCAGCACGCCCGGCTGCATCTTGAAGACCCAGTGGCCGACGACGACGCCAACCAGGTGCGGCACGAGGACTGTCACCGCCCCGGCCAACAGCAGGCTGACGCCGCTCGTGCGCAGGCCGACGACAAAGTCGGGGCCTGCGTTGAGCCCGACCACCGCGACGAACCCGGCCAGTCCGAGTGACTCGAACACCCAGAGGCTCGGCCCGGGGATGCGGCCGAAGAATCGCGGCCACGTCGATCTCAGCCAGCCGCAGACAAGGCCCCCGAGCAACACGCCGACGCTGAGGCTCAGTCCAATTTCGATGCCTCCGGCCATCAGCGCCGGGATGCCGATAAACGCGCCGGCGACGATGCCGAACGCGACCAGCACCATGTCGGTCGCATCTGTCGCCCGGTCAGCAGTGCCAAGGCGGGCCGCGGCGGCCGCCACCCGACGCGTTGGACCGACCAGCGTGACCACGTCGCCGCGCTGGATGCGGGTGCCCGGGAAGAACGCCACCGGCGTGCCAGCGCGCACGATCCGCCGCAGGAACACGCTCCGCACGGCGTCTTCGTCGGCGAGATCGGCGAGCGTCCGGCCGTCGACCTCGCCGTGCGTGACGACGACATCCAGCGTTTCCGCGGGGATGTCCAGCAGCGCCTTGTCATCGACTTCGCGAAGGCCGAGCCTCTGCTCGTCGATCCGCGTCACCAGCAGATCGCGACGCCCGGCGATGGCCAGGGTATCGAATTGGCCGACGACAGTGGTCTCATCGGGGTCGAACATGCTGTCCGCGCGGCGGATGCGCTCGACGAACAGCCTGGCGTCCTTGACCATCTCTTCGAGCTCGCGGACGCGATGGCCCACGAGCGGCGATTCCGGTCCCACCAGGTAGGCGCGAAGTTCGACGTCGCGGCGCGCGCCTGACGTGGTCTGGTGATCGCCCTGCAGCTCCTGCTCGTAGCGGCGGCATTCCTCCTCGAGGTTGATCCCCATCAGTCGCGGGGCCAGCTGCGCGAGGAACCAGGCCGCGCCAACGACGCCAACCAGGTAGGTAACCGCAAAGGCGACCGGAATGCGATTCGTCAGCGCGAGCGTCTCGGCGTCGGGCAGGCCGAGCCTGGCGATCGCGTCGCTCGCGGTTCCGATCGTCGCCGACTCCGTCAGCGAGCCGGCGATGACACCGGCGGCAGTCCCGGCGTCGTAGCCGAGCATGCGGCTGACCACATAGGCGACGACCAGCCCGGTCGTCGCGACGATGGCGGAAAGCGCCGCCTGCTGCAGGCCGTCGCTTTTCAGGCCGCGGAAGAACTGCGGGCCGGTCCTGAACCCAATCGAGAACAGGAACAGGAGAAAGAAGCACTGCTTCACTTCTCCCGACACCTGAACGCCGAGCTGCCCGACGATGACACCGGCCAGGAGCGTGCCGGTCACTGCACCCAGCGTGAAGCTCCCAAGTCTCAGTTTGCCGAGCAGGTAACCGATCCCGAGCACCAGGAAGAACGTGACCTCCGGATGCGCACGAAGGACATGAACCAGGCTCCCCATCACGTCAACGCTCAAGCCTTGCCGCCTGCGGCTTCCTGCGAGGCCCGGAAGGCCATGACGTAGCCTCGGGCGACGGCGCGCACGGCGCGGCCGATGTCATCGTAGGCGTCCTCGTCGAGATTCGCGAACGAGACCCGGACCGACCAGTCCGGCGCGTCGAAGCCGCCGCCGTTGAGAAGCACGATCCCGTGGTCTTCTGCCAGGCGGAACACGATGTCCAGCGGATGGACATGCGCCTTCACCCAGGTGACGACGTCCTCACCGCCATACTTGCGCAGCCAGAACTCGAAGTCGATGAGGCCGTAGTACCAGTCGAACAGCGGATTGGGAGGAATCTCGATGCCGAGGCCTTCGATGGCGGCCAACGTGCGCCTTTTCAGGATCTCGATAGTAGCCTGCTGATAGTGCTTCTTCTCGTCGCAGAGCTCGGCGAGCGAGAACAGCGTCATCATCACCTGCTGCGGGAGCGAAAGCCCGGCGGTGTGGTTGAGCGCGATGTCCCGGCTGTCGGCGACGATGCGGTCGAGAAACGCGATCTTCCGCGGCTCGAGCGTCAGCGGCGCGTAGCGCTTGTCGAGCAGCTTCGACACCGATTCCGGGTGCGCGGCAATCTTCTCGTCGTAGATGTTGTGCTCGTGCAGCGCGATGACGCCCAGGCGCCAGCCCGAACAGCCGAAGTACTTGCTGTAGGAGTAGACGCCGATCGTGTTCTTCGGAAATTCACCGAGCAGCGATCTGAATCCAGGCACGAACGTCCCATAGACGTCGTCGGTCAGCAGCATGAGATCGGGGCGCACATCGAGCACCCTGCCGATTGCGGCGATCGATGCCTTGCCGAGCGCCACCGCATAGGGATTACCGGGATTGACGACGAAGAACGCCTTCACCTTCGGGTCGAGCAGCGGTGCCAGGTCGGCATCAGTGAACTGCCAGCGCTGTTCCTGCCTGGCCTGGATGCTGACGATCTTCAGGTCGTAGTCCTCGAGGTGCGGCATCTCGAGGTAAGGCGTGAAGATCGGCGTGACCATCGCGATGGTGTCGCCGGCGTTGAGCAGCCGGTTCGCCTTCAGCGACTTGAACAGATAGCACATCGCCGCGGTGCCGCCTTCGACCGCGTACAGGCCGAAGGTTCCGGCCGGGCGCGGCTCGCCGCACATCGCCCACTCCAGGTACTCGCGGACGATTCGCTCGTTGTGGACGAGCATCCGATCCGGGACCGGATAGTTGTCGCCGATGATCGAGTCGACCAGCTCGTGGACGAAGGCGTCAGCGTCGAAGGCGAAGGTCTTGACCGCCCACGGGACGGCCTTCTGGAGCAGCGTGGCGCCTGGCATGTCGGCGTGCGCGCCGAGCCAGGCAGTCAGACGCCCGGCGATACCAGGCGCCTTCGGCATGCCGCCGATGCCGTCGGCGAACTGCATCGTGCGCTGGCTTTCGGTGATGGCAAACTGGCCGAGCAGGAAGAACGCCGATCGCGGCTCGGTCGCGACCCAGTTCGGGTTACCTCGGCCCGCGTTGAGGTAGGCAGTCTGCGAGGCCTTGGTCGTCTTCGCGGCGACCTTCGCCAGGTCGTTCTTGATCTCGAACGGGCTGAGCGTCTCGTACTGACGCAGCGTCACGGCGTCCATGGTTGTCTCCTAGCCGGGGGCGTCGCCCGCCGGAACGTCGGCGTCTCTAGCCGAAATGGCTCATCATCAGCACGACCGCCATGCCGAAAATCGTCAGCAGGGTGTTGCCAATCGCGTACGGCATCCCGTAGCCAAGAGCCGGGACGTTGCTCTTCGCGGCGTCCTGGATCATGCCGAGCGCAGCCGTCGTGGTCCGCACGCCGGCACATACCCCGAACAGGATCGCCGGGTGGAACTTGAAAACGTAGTGGCCAAGCAGCACGGCCGCGATCATGGGCACGGAGGTGGCGACGATGCCCCAGACAAACAGGCTCAACCCGACCTGCTGCAGGCCGGCGACGAATCCCGGGCCGGCGTTGATGCCGACGATGGCGATGAACACGTTGAGCCCGAGCGTGTTCATCAACGCGAGGGCTGGTCTGGGGATGTGCCCGAACGTCGGGTGGATCGTTCGCACGTAGCCAATCACGAGGCCCGCAAGCAGCGCGCCACCAGACGTCGACAGTCCAATCGGAATGCCGCCCATCTGCACGGTGATTGCGCCGATCAGGCTGCCGACGAAGATCCCGGCGGCCACGGTCTTGATATCAGTCGACTCGAGCGGACGGTCGGCGAAGCCCAGCGCCGCCACCGCCGCGTCGATGTGGCGAACGCTGCCCGCCACCGTCAGGATGTCGCCACGCAGGATTTCAGTCTCCGGCAGGATCGGGATTTCCACCATGTTCCTGCTGATGCGTCGGAGGTGGACGCCGCGGGCGAAGGGCTCGTCGGCGAGTTGTCGCAGGGTTCTGCCGTTGAACGCCCGATTGGTGACGAACACGTCGACCACAGTCGCCGGCAGGCTCAGCAGCGCCGGGTCGTGGATCTCCGGCACCTGCGCCTCGACCTGCTCCACGAGCAGCTGATGCGCCCCGCTGATGGCCACGTTGTCGCCTGGTTGAAGGACAGTGTCGCCGTCCGCGTCGAACAGGGTGTCGCCGCGCCGGACCCGTTCGACGAACACACGAACGCCTGGAAACAGCTCGCGAACGGGGCGGCCGGTGAGGCCGCTGGCCGCGTCGAAACGGTAGGCGCGAAGCTCGATCGTGCGGTACGCGGACATCACGCCGGCATCGAAGCCCACAGTCCCGCCGCCCAGCTTGCGCTCGTACTCGGCGCAGGCCGCGGCCAGGTCGACGCCAATCAAGCGCGGGCCTAACTGCGCGAGCACGATGGCGGAGCCAATCGTGCCGAAGATGTATGTGACGGCGTAGCCGATCGGGACGGCGTCGGCGTACGCCTTGGCTTGTGCCGCGGCGTAGCCCATGTGATCGATCTGATCCGTCGCCACGCCGATAGCGGCTGAAATGGTCTGCGAGCCGGCGTAGAGGCCTGCCGCGTAGCCGACATCCAGGCCGGCGGCGATGGCGCACAGAACCGGGACGACGAGGCACAACACCAGGACGACGAGGGAGAACACGATTTGCCGCGGGCCCTCCTTGCCGAGCCCGCTGAAGAACTGCGGGCCGACGCCGAAGCCAACGGCAAACAGGAACATCAGGAAGAAGGTGGACTTGATGGGGCCGTCGACCGTGATCCCCAGCTGGCCGATGAGGACACCGGCCAGCAGGGTCGCGGTCACACTTCCGAGCGAGAACCCAAAAAGCTTCAGGGGGCCGACGGTGAACCCCAGCGCGAGCGCGAAGAACACGGCGAGCTCGGGGTGAGCCCGCAGCGTGTCGACGAGCCAGCGGACGACAGCGATGTCCATGGTATTTCGACGTCAGTACTTGTCGAACATGTCCTGGACTTGCTTGGGATCCGAGGTCTGCGTCAGCGCGAGCTTCAGCAGGACCCGGGACTTCGAGGGATTGAGCTCCTTGGACGCGACGGTCCCGACCTTGTCGTCGTCGACTTCGATGTTGCGCCGGACGATCCCTTCGCCGACGCGGCTCGCCCGCACGACCACGACGCCCTTGGCGATCGCCCGCTTGATGGCGTCGAGCGCCGGGGTCGTCATGTTGCCGTCGCCGACACCGGCGATGACCAGTCCCTTGGCGCCGTTGGCGACGGCCGCGTCGATCAGGTCCGGCGACATGCCGGCGGTGGCGTAAATGACATCCACGCGCGGCAAGGTCTGGCCGACGGCGACAGAGAATGGCGTTCCCGTCGTATGGGCCCGCATCGGCTTCCGGGAGAATTCACGGTCGTCGAACAGGCAGACGCCGACGAGCCCGACCTCGGGCGAGACGAAGGTCTCGACGTCGGTGGTGTGGCGCTTGGTGATCGCGCGCGCGCCGTGGATGTCGTCGTTGGCGACGACCAGGACGCCGAGGCCTTTGGCCCTCGCATCAGACGCGACGCCGACGGCGTTGTAGATGTTCAACGGCCCGTCGGCGCTGAGCGACGTCGATGGCCGCATCGAGCCGGTGAGGACGACGGGCTTGTCGGTCTTGACCACGAGGTTGAGAAAATACGCCGTCTCTTCCATCGTGTCCGTGCCGTGCGTGATGGCGATGCCGTCGACATCCGATTGCGCCGCCAGGCGGTTGACCTCAGTCGCCAGCTTGATCCAGAATCTCGTCGTTCATGTCCTGGCTGCCGACCGACGACACCTGCACGCCGCGGACGTCGGCGAACTTCTTCATCTGCGGTACCGCGGCGATGAGCACGTCGACCGCGACCGCGCCGGATTTGTATCCGGCGGCGGTCGTGGATTCTGCGGAGCCGGCAATCGTGCCGCCGGTTGCGACGATGACGATGCGGGGGCGCGCGGTCTGGGCAGCCATCGGCAGCGTGCAACACATCACCGCTGCAACGCCGGCAAGTCCCAACCGCGCATATGAGAGATGTGGCATCACGCCCTCCAGCCTTGAATTGCGGCGCAACTACTGCGCCCGCACTGCATACGGGTTGCCGCCGAGCGCGTTCGAGATGTCGGTGATTGCGCGCTGCGCCCGGATGCTGTTGCCGGCGTCGTCGAGGGGCGGCGAGACCACCGCGATGCCGAACTTGCCAGGCGAGACGGCGATGAGGCCGCCGCCGACGCCGCTCTTGGCCGGAAGCCCGGTGTGATACAGCCACTTGCCGGAGTCGTCATACAGACCGGCGGTCGCCATCACCGCGAGGACACCGGGAACCTTGGCGGCGTCAAGCACGCGCTTGCCGGTCACCGGGTTCTTCCCGCCCGCCGCCAGCGTCGAGGCCATCGTCGCCAGGTCCTTCGCGTTGACGCCGATCGAGCACTGACGCGTGTAGAGGTCGACGGCCTGCTGCCAGTTCGACTTGATGTAGCCGTAGGCCAGCATCAGCGCGCCGATCGCCTGGTTGCGCTGGTTGGAGTCCGACTCGGACTTGTAGACGTCCTGCAGCACGCTCAGTGACCGCCCGGCGGCGTCGTTGTGGAAGCCGATGATCTTGTTCCACACGTCATCGGCGCTGTTGCCGGTCACCATGCTGGTGGCCGAAATCGCGCCCGGATTCACCAGCGGGTTCATTTCCGCGGCGCCGGTGCCGACGACGGTCTTCACGGCTTCGACCGCGATGATCGAGTTGAACCGCGCGCCGGTGGCATCCACGCCGATGCGCTTCTCGACAGAGTCGAGCCCCTGCTCCTGGATGACCTGAGCCATCGTGAAGACCTTGGAGATCGACTGGATCGACACCTCGGTCTTGACGTCGCCCGCGGTGTAGACCTTGCCATCGGCGGTGACGACGGCGATGCCGAACAGATTCGGATCGACCTTGGCCAGGGCCGGGATGTAGTCGGCGTTCTTGCCTTCCTGGAGGCCTTTGAACTTCGCGTAGGCGGCGTCTACCGCCTTCTGCACGTCAGCCGGCGCCTGCGCCTGCGGCCGCGCCCCGGTCAGGGTCAGCGCCAGCAGCGCCGTAACAGCGGCGAAGCCGCGATATCCCTTCAACATGACTAACCTCCAAGCTTCCACGAGAAGTTGTATTTGAACGAGAACTGGAGCTTGAGTCCGTCGCTCTGGAACCCGTCGGAAAAGTTCTCACGCCGGCCCCACTGAAGTTCGCCGCCGACCATCATGTTCGGCACCGGGTGATACAGCAGGTTGCCGAGCGCGTACTGCCCGACATGGAACGCATCGGGTGCCTGCCCATCGGTGTTGTCGTTGTCCTGGCGAGAATACCCAATCGAGCTGGTGAACTTCTCGTTCCACGTGTGATCGAGGAAGAGCACGAGCCCGGTGATCTGGATGGGCTTGCCGAGGATCGGCGTGACGACGTTCGACAGCTGGTTGACGATGCCGATGTCCACCGGCGAGTCGTTCATGTAGTTCTGGATGCCCTTGCCGAACGCGAACTGCACCCGCAGCACGTCGCTCTTGCCGAAATTGAGGTTCGAGCTCAGGTTCAGGCCCCATCCGGTGGCGTCGCCAGAGAGGTTGAACTGGTCGTCGAGCACGTCGTCCCACTTGATGCGGCGGAGGATGCCGGCGGCGCGAACGTAGCCCCACTTCTGCGTGTACTTGTAGGCGCCGGAAAAGTCAGGCAGCGGGAATCGCGGCTTGATGTTCTGGAGCTCGATGCGGTCGCTGTAGACGCCCGAGTCGCCACTGGCGCCCGGACGCTCGAGGGCCAGGGTGACGGAGTGTTCCCCCTTGACCGGCATCCAGCGCACCTGCACGTTGCGGAAGAACACCATGCCGGTCGGTCCCCAGTATTCGAGCGAGTTCGGGAAGACGTCGGGATCCATGAACGGGCTCCACGTCTGACCGGCGCCGAATGCGCCCAACTCACCCTAGGCATGCCGCAGGCGGAAGGTGGTCTGCCCCTCGTCGACGCCCGTGCCGAACAACTCGAACTCGAACGTCGTCTTCAAGTCGCCCAGTGCCGTTGGCGTCGACGACCTGAAACCCAGGCGGCTCTGGCGCACGCCGGCGAAGGTGCTGCCGTCTTTGCCGTACTGGTCCTCGAACGAGGGCAGCTTGGTGACGCGCAGGGTGTCTGTCCAGTCCGGGTCGATCTGCTTGAAGTTGTGGCCGATGTCGAGCATCGCGAAGCCGTAAATCTCGAACGTCGACGCCACCGACTGGTCCTTCGCCGCCGCGGCGTTGTCGGCGCTGCCACCGGAGGACTCCGCAGCGGCTTCGGTTTCAACGGCCTTCTGGATCTGGACTGGCGACTGTGCGTGTGACGGCATCGCGAGCGCGAGCGTCCCCAGGCCGAGCAGGAACACCCGGACCGACAAACTCCGAACACGTCTACCCATTGCTCTCCTCCAAGGTTTCGAAAACTGCGCCTTCATTTCGCGTGCGACCTTTCCCATGCGCGGACCTTGCGCCGACCTTCGTCGAAAATCCGCTGGTAGTTGCCTTTCCTCACTTTCAGGCTCGCCTCCGGCGTCAGTTGCGCCCAGACGGGAGCCCACATGTCGAACACGGCGTAGTACGGCTCCGGCGCAGCCGGCGCCACCGTGTCAGTGCCGAACAGGAAGCGATCGGGATGCGCGTTGAGCATGGTGACGACGCGCGCGATCGAGTCCTTCGACGCGATGGCGTACTTGGCGACCTCGTCCCACGAGATGTCGAAGTTCACGTGGCTCAATTCCGGATCGGCGATGAGCGACTCGACAATCTCGAGCTGAGTCGTCGGCCGTTCGGCGGCCTCGGCCGACGACCGGACCGGGTGGACGATGCGCCCGAGGCCGACGTGGGCCCAGATGATCGACGCGTTGCGGTGCCGCTTCAGGAGCGCCTTCATCTGCGAGAGATAGGCCGGCTCGGTGTTGTCCTTGGCGAACGGCACGTCGATGTCGTTGTGGATGAGGACCACCAGGCCGGTTTCCGCAGCGAAGTCGAGGATGCGATCGAGTGCCGGGTTGGTCAGGCTCGCGGTTTCGCCGGAAATCTTCGCCGAGACGAATTCCTTGTGGATGCTGAACTCGCCGATGCCGGTGAAGACGCCGGGAAAGACCTCGAGGACACGCCGGATGTGATCGACGCCATACATGTCGGCGGGGTTGAAGCCGGTGATCATCGGATCGAAGCGGGCTTGCTCGGCGGGGGAGAGCGAGCGGTAGGCGCTGGCGATGTAGGCGTCGGTAAAGGAGTAGTAGTAGAGCGGCGCGTCAGTCTGCAGGTAATAGGTTGGCGCGTAGTCGCCAGAGTTGGCGTACGACCACTGCTGCTGCAGCGGGATGCCGAACAGCGTCGAGCGGCCGACGCGCGTGCCCATGATCTCCAGGAAGCGGTGGACGTCGGTGCCCTTCTGAACGTAGTTCGTCAGGTGGAAGTGCGAGTCGTAGAACTCGTTGTCGGCGCCCTGGCCCTGGGCATCGAGCGGCCGCGCGCGGACGACGACGAGCAGCAGCAGCGTCAGCGCGAAAAGGAGCGCTGTGAGAACAACAGTGGAATGGGACGAAGGTCTGCGAGTCATGTCACTCGCTGACTAGAAGTTCATCTCGAGGTTGACGTGGAAGACATTGCCCGTGGCGCCGACCGGATAGGGATAGGCGGTGTAGCCCACTGGGGATCGATTCACGTGCATCACCTCGGCGTTGAGGCGAATCCCGCGTTCCTTCATCACGTACCAGTTCTCTCCGCCGCGCACTTCCCAGTCATCGCCGTAGTGTCCGAACACCTGCGAGGCGCCGAAGTAGAGCTGAACTGTCTTGGGGACGACCATCGCGGAGGTCTGCAGCTGGTAGCCGTGGTCGTTGATGTTGGCGATGCCGCCGGTGCCGACGCCGCTGAAATTGCTCAACCAGCGCGAGTAGTACTCGCCTTCGAGCGACATGCCCTTGTACTTGATGCCGGCATCGAGGCTCATCATCTTGTAGTCCACCTCGTTGACGGTGATGCCGGGTCCGAACAAGTCCGGCGTGAAGATGACGCTGCCGTCGGTCAGCCGGATCTGGCTGTTCTCGATGCCGTTGGTGCCGGGCTGGCTCTGCTTCTCCTCGAGGCTGTGACTGAAGTGGACGCCCAGTCGGGTCGCAACCTTCTGGTGATCGTCGTAGTCGCCGAAGGTGTTCCACAGACCGAACTCGCCGGTGCTTGGCAGCCACTGCAGTGAGTAGGACTGCGTGTCGAACTTGTTGTCGAGCTGCGCCGCGCTGACGCCGAGGGTGCTCAGGTTGTTGGCGAACATCACGTTGTATTTGAGCTTGGTGTTGAGCTCGCCCTTGAACCAGACGCCGGAGGTGTACGACCCGCGGAAGAACTCGTCGGCAATCAGGCGGTCGTCGACGCCGAGCCAGTAGGGGAACTGGCCCTCTGTGCTTCGCACCGTAGGCAGCGACGTAATGCCGACACCGACGCTCACGTGACGGTTGAAGGTCCAGGTGAGGTTGCCCGCGCCGACCACCTGCGCCGGGTCGCCCTGCGATGCGTTCGACGACCAGACATACAGGTAGTAGCGCATCTTCGGCGTGAGGAACCAGCCGGAGAACGGCGCGAAGAACTTCTGGAGCTGGACATCCTGACGGCGCTCGACGGTGTGCGTGTTGCCAAAGGCATCGACGTACGAGCTGTCCAGACCCATCTGGTTCAGGTAGCGCCCGTAGCTGAAGAGCCGGAAATAGATCTGGCCCTTGTCGTTGTCGACGAGCAGGAAGCCGACGTTCGGAATGTGGCTGAGAGGCTTGGGCTTGGTCTCTTGCGGCTCCGAGCTCGGTCCGGTGACGAACTCGGCGCTGCAGCCGTCCGAGACCCAGACGCTGGTCTGATCGTAGCCCCACGTCTTGCCGAGCAGGCATGGCGCCGCGCCTGTCGACCGCAGCAGCACGACGCCCTTCGACGTGTCGGCGGGGCAACTCGCCCGTTCACCGGGCTTGGAAGTGCAGGTCACTGTCGGGGCGACAGCTTGCGACGCCGCCGCGCTTTGTCCGATCGGTGCGTCCTTTGGATTGGCCTTCTGCGTGTCCTGCGCTGTGGCAGGTGCCGCCAGGAAGGCGAGAAGCATGAGAGTCGCCGCTGCGAGCCGAGCACCGGCAGGCGCTGCGGCTTCGCGTGACTCGCCGTCCGGAAGGATCCGTGAGCTCATCTCCCCGCTGTCAGCACGGCATGTGCCACGGGCCCGCAGGCACGCCTCAGGGGATAAGTCGTTGATAGTGAAGGACTGTGCGCGTTGCGAGCAGGGTTGGTACGACGGGCGCCTCCGGCATTCCGGAGGACCTCCGGTACGAAGCGTCGTATTGCCCGAACCCGAGGGGCTGAAGATCACGCCCCGATTCGCGATGGCCGTCGTCAACGGGAGCGGCGCCGATCGTGCACGCCGTCCGCTGGAGCCTCCAAATCGCGCACTCCCGAGCGGCAGTGGGACCGGTCAACAGTTCAGTGTTGAAGCGCACGGGGTTCCGGAGTATCTCCGTCGGAGCGGAGAGCCTGAGCCTCGCCGGCGGCCGATTGGCGTAAAACAACGTTGATCCGGGCCGTCACGACTGGCACACGACGTGCCCTTCGCGGTCCTGCCGTCGCGGCGCGTGGGTCACCGCGAAAATGGCCCGGCAGACTTCGGGTGCAAGTGGCTCAGCAGTGGGAACGGATACGGGCAGACCGGGTCTCGGTCTGCGCGTAGGAATTGGACCAATAGGAGGCGTTATGACGCGTGCAGTGAGTCGGCTTGTGTTGTGTGGTGCGCTCGTGTGTCTGACAGCGGCTGCGGCGTCGGCGCAGACGACAACGACGTCTTCGGCGACCAAGAAGTTCCACGTCATCGAAGTGGCAGGCAACGCGCTGGTTGTCAAGCTGCCCGAAGGAACGAGGGAACTGACGGTGCCGGACGACTTCAGGTTCAACGTCGACGGGAAGATGTTGTCGGTGCATGAACTCAAGCCCGGCATGGATGGCACCGCGACGATCACCACGACGACGACGGTCACCCCCGTCACCGTGACCGAGGTGAAGAACGGCACCGTGATGAAGAACCTGGGCACGAGCATCCTCGTGCGCACCGAAGCCGGCATGAAGATGTTCTCGCAGGCCGACATCGACAAGCGCGGCGTCAAGATCTGGCGCGACGGCCAGCTTGCCGAGCTCACGGACTTCCGTGAAAACGACAAGATCACCGCCACCATCGTCACCTCGTTCCCGCCGAAGGTGTTGACGCAGAAGCAGGTCGACGCGACGCTCGCCAAGAGCGGCGGCGCACCGGCGGCGGCAATGGCGGCCCCGTCTGCCGCGGCGCCCTCGATGGCAGCGGCATCGCCTGAAGCGCCGAAGCACCTGCCGAAGACCGGCAGTTCACTGCCCCTGCTTGGGCTCACCGGCGTCGCCGTCACTTCTCGCGGCGTTGGCGCTGACCGTCAGGCGTCGCGTGACGTCCTAGCGTTCGCCAAATCGATGTCGGGCCGCGACCACGATCGGCAGCGGAACCCGAGCGATGTTTCAGGTTGAGGCGCCTCTTCCTTCCCCGGAAGCGAGAGGTGCCTCGCTTTCGTTCGCATGAAGAAAGGGCCGTCAAGGGCCCACATGAAATACGCACGCGAGTTCATCTGGAATACGGTGGTCGGCGGGCTGTTCATCGTCGTGCCCGTCTACCTGGCCGTGCTGCTCCTGCTCAAGGGCATGAAGTCTGTTGGCGCCCTGGTGCGGCCAATCGCCGTCCTCATCCCCGACTGGCTCCCGGCTGAGGGCCTGTTGTCGTTGGCCGCGGTGCTGCTGTTCTGTTTTCTCGTCGGGGTCGCCGTGCGGACCCCGGTGGGACGTGCAGTGCGCGAGCGCGTCGAGGTGGTGTTCTTCGAGAGGCTCCCGGGGTACGGCCTGCTGCGCAGCCTGACGCAGCGACTCGCAGGCGACGAGGAGGAGCAGGCCTGGCAACCGGCGTTGATAGAGATCGAGGACGCGCTGGTCCCGGGTTTCATCATCGAGGAGCTCGATGACGGGCGGCTCACTGTCTTCGTCCCGTCAGTGCCGACTCCACTGGCAGGAGCGGTCTACGTCCTGGCCCGTGAACGCGTGCACGTCCTCGACGTCCCGTTCACCCAGGCCATCAGCTCGGTCTCCCGGTGGGGAGCCGGGTCGAAAGACCTCGTGGCGGCGATGCGGAAAGACGTGACGGGCCCGGTCAGTTTGAAAGTCGAGACACGCACTCCGTGAGGCGCCAATGATTGCGCGCAAGGAGCATTGAGATGACCAGGACGTTGATAGCCGGCGTCTTTGCCGGCGCCGCCCTGCTGTGTGCGGCGAAGCCGACGGTCGCACAGGACAAGGGCAAGACAGAGGCCGCCGAGCTCGCGAGCGCGTCCCAGGCGGCTTTGAAGCAGCTCTACGCCAGCGCGCCGTTGGCGAAGGAACTCGGGCCCAAGGCGCACGCCATTCTGGTGTTCCCCAAGGTCACGAAGGCGGGCCTTGGGATCGGCGGGCAGTATGGCGAAGGCACGCTGTTCAAGGGCGGGGCGGCGGTCGCCTACTACAAGACAACGGGCGCGTCGTTCGGGCTGCAGGCGGGCGGCCAGAAGTACGGCTACGCGATGCTGTTCATGAACGAGAAGGCGCTCGAACAGCTGGACAACGCAAACGGCTTCGAGGTCGGCGTCGGACCCAGCGTCGTCCTGGTGGACGAGGGCATGGCCAAGACCACGACGACGACGACGCTGAAGGACGACATTTACGCTTTCGTCTTCGGGCAGAAGGGGTTGATGGCGGGCCTCGGGATCCAGGGCAACAAGATCAGCAAGATCACGCCGAAGTAGCCTGACGGCGCCAAGCCCGCGCGTAGTTCCGAACCAGTTCTCACCAAAGGAGTGCGCCGTGTTCTCTAAGTTCTCTGCCGAGTTTATCGGCACGTTCTGGCTCGTTCTCGGCGGTTGCGGCAGCGCGGTCCTCGCGGCCGGCGTTCCCGGCGTCGGGATTGGATGGCTCGGGGTGTCGCTGGCTTTCGGTCTCACCGTCCTGTCGGGCGCGTATGCCCTCGGTCCGATCTCCGGCGGTCACTTCAACCCCGCCGTCTCCGTCGGCTTGTGGGCGGCAGGCCGCTTTCCCGCTCGCCTGCTGTTGCCATATGGCGTGGCGCAAGTCCTCGGCGGCATCGGCGGCGCGGCCGTGCTGTACGTCATCGCAAGCGGCCGCGCTGACTTCAGCCTCGCCGCCGGGTTCGCCTCCAACGGCTACGGCGAGCATTCACCGGGCGGATATTCGCTTCAGGCGGGGCTGGTCTGCGAAGTCGTGATGACGTTCATGTTTCTGGCAGTCATTCTTGGCACCACTCACAAACGCGCTCCAGTCGGATTCGCCGGCCTCGCCATCGGCCTCGGACTGACGCTGATCCATCTGATCAGCATCCCGGTGACGAACACCTCTGTCAATCCGGCTCGCAGCACCGCAACCGCGCTGTTCGTTGGCGGCTGGGCCGTCGGGCAACTCTGGCTGTTCTGGCTGGCTCCGATGATCGGCGCCGCAGGCGCCGGCTTCGCATCGAGGATGTTCCAGGGCGTCGTCGAAGAGCCGCCGGTGACCGGACGCATCACCGCGTAGGCGTCCTCTGATTCGGGCGGCGCAATGGTTCAGGGACCATTCGCTATGGCATCTGTATCTCGTACGAAGTGACTCGCCAGGCGCCGTCGGCTTTCCGCCACAGCAGTCGCAGGACCGGCGCGTCGCCGGCCTGAGTGCGGAAGCGGAAGGTCATGCCGAACGCCTGTCCGTATTCGAGCGGCAGGGGATCGGGCGGCAGTGCGCCGCGGCGGCGGGCCTCGCACTCGACGGCGTCGGCAAGTGCATTCGGAAAGCTGGTGAGGCTGAAGATGCGCGAGTACGGCTGATCCATCACGCGAATCGCCGGGTGGAGGGGCTCGGCCGACTCGAGGATGGTGTCCAGACTGCGGCCCGGACCAACCCATTGGCCGGCCCGTTCCAGATTGGCGCGAATCTTCTGGCCGGCATCGTCGGCGGACAGCGACGCCGGTGCCTCTGGTGCGCGCATCAGGTCGTAACACGCGTAGCTGCTCGGCGACAGATAGTGAAACGCCGCGTCATAGTCCTTGCGAACCAGCCAGGCGTCCACGAACGACTTCGCCGCGTGAACGAGCACGAGGTCGGCCTTGATTCGCACGACCGCGGGCTCGGCCGGCGCAATCGGAACCGGCGTCGCATCGGGCTTCGGCGCGACGTGCCAGGACACGATCTTCCAGTAGCCATCCTCTTTAGCCCACAGCAGCGCGACGGACGTGTCGCTGGCCGCCCCGGCGACGCGGAAGACCGAGGCAAAGTGCTGCGCGTACGCGCCGGCGCCCTTCGTTGGCGCGCCTGGCGTGAGCTGGCTCGCGCAGTCGAACCTGACCGCGACACTGTCGGGCACGTCGTAGAGCACGAACTGGGCTTGATGAGGCTGGGGCACCGCGCGAAGCCCCGGGATTGGAAGGGGCAAGCCGATCGTCAGGCCTTCCAGCGAGTCGTGTTTCCCGAGGGCGTCGTGGGCGGCTTTCAGATTGACCAGGAGCTGCACCGGCGCGAGCCCGCGATCGAACGCTGACGGATCGGGCGCGTCCTGTGCCAGGCACGCGTATGACCGTTCCGACACGTAGCCCATGGCGGCCACGACGTCGCCTTCGACCAGCCACGCCCGCAGGAAGTCGGGCACCATCTCGTCGATTTTCTTTTTTCCCGCGCGCGGAGTCTTCGGCAGCGTAAATGCGGAAATCGTGTCCTTGGCGGCAGGAGTCCTGTCGAGGCTCACACCGAAGAAACTGCGCCACCAGTTCTGAAAGCCCAGCCACCGTTCGGCGTGCCGCTCGGCGTTGTCGCCGGCGCGGACGTCCGAGTTCGACGCGCTCAGGTGCCCGTTGAACAGCGACACCGGAAAGCCCGACGATCGATAGTCGACGTCGATGTCGGCGAGTCGCCCGTCCATGGCAATTGACACCTGAATCGACGGCGCACCGCCCTGCTCGCGGTAGTTGATCGGATAACCCTTGTGGTAGACCGTGTTGTCCACACCCCGCTTGAACTCGCGCGAGCGATTCATCATCTCGCGCGCGTTGGCTGTCAATCGGCCGTACAGCCGGAACTGGCGGTCACCGGAGGTTCCCGGGACTTCGCCTTTGACCGTGTCGACACGCTCGATGAGCGCGAGGGCGTCGCCGAACTTCTGGCCCGACTCGTCGGTGAGAGAAGTCGTCAGCAACGCGTGCGTCACTGCGTCGAATGTCGTCTTCGCGGAAAGGGTGAGGATGTCGTCGTAGAACGTACGCGTGTCCAGGCTCTGACCGGTCACCTTGTTGAACCGCGCCACCCAGTCGCCGACCAGCTGCTGGCGACGTTGGTCGAGATCGGAGAACGCTCCGCCAAAGCGCCGCGGGGGCTGCTGTGCGATGAGGAGTTGCACGGCGAGCACGCCGACGAGCACGCCGCATGCGGTCCCAAACGTTCGCCTTATCCAGCGGAGCGACATGATCGGCAATCCCTCAGTTGTGGCACTTCTCAGTAGCTCCAGCCGATGGACGCGACGATGCCAACGTCGTTGGTATTGGCCGCGGGGTTCGGGGGCCGGTTGTCATAGGTGTTGTAGAGATTGAGCGCTACGAAGAGATCCTTCCAGAGCTCGCGCTTGATACCGGCGTCCAGCTGCACGCGCTGGCGGCCAGTCTCGCTCAGGCTCGGGTAATACTGCAAGCTGATGTCGATGTTCGTTTTCGGCCGATCATACGTGTAGAACGCCGTCTCCACCGTTAAGAGCGCCTCGACGTTCTGCGTCGGCTCGACGTCCACGCCCCGCTCCTGGTTGACCGCCAGCCCGGCGCCGAGCACGAGCTGCGCGCGATTGGTATTGACCAGACGGGGACCCACCGCGGCTCCGACCTGCGATCGCAGCGTCGACGCCAAGGCTCTCGTTGGTCTCGAAGCGCGCCGCCGTCAGGACGAACCAACGCTGCCACGGGTATCGCAGATACGAGGCTTCCACGTACGCGCGATCGTCCCGGCTCGACTCGTCAGTCTGCGTCTGGGTGAGCGATGCCGTGACGCGCGTCCTGGACGCGAGCTTGCGGTAGACGGTATCGAAGTTCAGGTTGAGCTGCGCCACGCCACTGGACCGCGTGTAGCTGAACCCCGCGTCGATCGACCCATCGAGGCGTTCCCAGAAGCTGGTGCCAATCGGCGTGATCAGCGTCACCTCCGACATCCGAAGCGGCACGGCTCCGACTGACGTCACGACGGTAAGTGATCGGTCGGCCGACATGCCGAGGCTGCCCAGGAATCGGCGGCCATCGGTGGTGAGCACCTCGACGAGCCGCGTGGCGACGACGCTCGAGAGCTTGTCCCATTCCAGATAAAGCGTGCCGGCGTCGTCGGTCTTGAACTCGAGCCTGCCGCGCTCGAGGCGCACGATCTCGCCGGTGATGCGATCGCGGTTGGCGAGCGTCACCACGTCGGTGCGTCCCTGGGCGCGTGCGCTCGCCGTCACTGACAAGGCGAGGACGATCGCCGCAATCGCCCTCCTGCTTCCCTGTGTGATCATCATTCGGCCTGAACGCGGCGGCGTTGTCTCTCAGCCAACCGGGCCAGCACGGTCGCGCGGCTGACGACTGGCACAGTGCACGTTGGCCGTGCAGGTGGTTAAGCACGGCATGTGCCACGCGATGCCGATCCCGTTTCGAGATGAGCAACGGGCGTCCGTGGCAACGCCGCCTCCGGCATTCCGGAGGCGCTCCGCGGAGCCGGGGCCACGCCGCCGCGAATTTCAGGGTAAATTGCCGACGTCGGGGAGGTCAGCGAGCGCATCGACCCGCCATCGGCACAGCCGATGCTCTACCGGCTCGCCGCAGGGGCCGTGCGAGAACAACGGCTTCAGCGACTGCGGGTGAAATGGCCGACCGGTTGGCCGGAGGAGAGGAGTCTCGAGTGTGGCGATGAACGAGATACCGAGCGCCGAGGCCGATCCGCTGGCGCCCCGACCCGATGACGAGCCGGAGATGCCCGCCGGGCTCCTTCACCGGCTCTCGCGCCGCATCGAGCGGGCGCTGGTGTGGAACAACATCTTTCGCGTCACGAGCTACCTGCGTTCTGCGCTCTGGCTGATTCCGTTCCTCTCGATCGTCCTGGTGCTCATCGTGGCTCCATCGCTGCGCGTCCTCGACGCGTGGCTCGGGTGGCGCCTCTCAGGATTGGGCCTGTCCGGCGCCCAGGCGCTCTACCAGACGACCATCACGCTGACGCTGTCCTTCGTCGTGTTCACGTTCGGGTCGCTGCTCGTAGCGATCCAGGTGGCGGGCGGCCAGCTGACGCCGCGCATCATCGCGACGACCCTGCTGCGCGACAACGTCGTCCGCTACAGCGTCGGGCTGTTCGTCTTCACCCTCGTGTTCGCCGTCATGGCGCTCAATCGTCTCGATAAGACGGTCTACGAGATCGTGTCCCTGATCACGGCCGTGCTCGCGATTGCGTGCATGGCGACGTTTCTGTTCCTCATCGACTATGCGGCGCGGCTCCTCCGGCCAATCAGCATTCTTTCGCGCGTCGGCGACGAAGGCGCCGGCGTCATCGCGGCTGTCTACCCCCACGCGGCCGGCGCCATGGACGCCGTCGACGCCGCGTTCGTCGCTCCTGAAGGACGACGACGGGTGGTGCTGCATCGCGGTGCGTCCGCCAACGTCCTGGCCGTCGATCTCAAGACGCTGGTCGCGGGTGCCCGGCGGGCCGGCGGCATCATCGAGGTGCTTCCGCAGGTCGGGGACTTCGTGTGCACAGGCGATCCGCTATTCGAACTGCATGGCGGCGCTGTCGCGATCCAGGACCACCGACTGCAATCGAGCGTCGCCTTCGGACCCGAGCGGACGATGGAGCAGGACCCGCTCTTCGCGTTCCGCATCATCACTGATATCGCCCTCAAGGCCCTCTCGCCGGCGATTAACGACCCGACCACCGGTGTGCTGGCACTCGACCAGTTGCAGCGCCTGCTGCGGCTCGTCGGCCGACGCCGGCTGCGCAGCGAGATCATCGCCGATCGATCCGGGGCTCCGCGTGTCATCTTCAGGACACCGAACTGGGAAGACTTCGTCGCGGTGGCCTGCACGGAGATCCGCGCCTGTGGCGCGGGGCAGGTGCAGATCGCCAGGCGGCTCCGGGCCATGCTCGACAACCTGATCGGGACGCTCCCTGCCGGCCGACACGTCGCGCTCAATGCCGAACGCCACCGCCTCGATCAGGTGATCGCGTCGCTGTACGCACTCCCGGAGGACCGCGAACTTGCTGCCATTCCGGATTATCAGGGGCTGGGAGGGTCGTCGGCGTCGCGCGTGAGCGGGCGGCCGTAACCGCCGGGTGAGCTCAGCGCAGGACCGAGACGAAGGTGCGTCGTGCCCGTGCCTCGCGCACGGCAAGCTGCAGGTCGGACGCGAGCCGCGACTTGATCACGTAGCCGCTGCCGCCCGCCATCAGCGCCGCTTCGACGACCTCGGCGTCGTTGTGCACCGTGAGGAACACAATCGCCGCTGTCGATCCGGCGAGCCGGAGGCGATGCGCGACGTCGAGGCCCGACATCTCCGGCATCGAGATGTCCATCACGATCACGTCGGGCCGCAGTGCGGCTGCGGCGGCGAGCGCCGCGGCGCCGTCGCGCACCTGGCCGACAATGACGCACGCGGACGCAAGCGCCGCGGCCGCGCGCTCGAGCATCGCGGGATTGTCATCGACCAGCAGCACGCGCGCTTGATCGCTTGCCGGCTCGGGGCGCGGCCTAGACGATGTGGTGCTTGACGGCATACTGGACGAGCTCGGCGGTCGACTTGACCTTGAGCTGCTCCATGATTCGGTACTTATGGAACGCGACCGTCCTGGCGGTGAGATTGAGGACGTGGCCCACTTCTTTCATCGAGCGCCCCTCAGCCAGGAGCTGCAGCACCTCCCGCTGACGCGGCGTCAACTCCTGGCCCGGGCCGCTCTCGCCTGGGCGGATGAGCGAGCCGACGAGGCCTTCGGTGATGAGCGGCGTCACGTACGATTGACCGGCCATGACCTGGCGAATCGCCGTCAGCAGCTCTGATGTTGCCGACTGTTTGAGAACGTAGCCCGACGCGCCGGCGCGGAAGGCCTCGGCGGCGATATCGGTGTCTTCGTTCATCGTCACGAAGATCAGCTTGACAGTCCGCGAGTTACGCCTGATTTGACGCGCCGCCTCGAGGCCGTTGAGCAACGGCATCGCGATGTCGAGGACGACGATGTCGGGGGCGAGCTGCTCGGCGGCGGCAACGAGTGCCCGGCCATCCGAGACCTGACCGACGATGTCGCAGTCGGCCGACAGCAGCTTTTCGAATGCGCCGAGCAGCAGCGCGTGATCGTCGGCGAGCAGGACACGGGGTCGGGCCATACCCAGACACTCTCTCCAATCCGAACGGTTGATTGCGAGCGGTGTCGGTTCTGTCTCCAGGAACGTCACGATCCCACGCTACGCGCCTGAGGCGGCGCATGCTATGCAGAATCGGCAGTGCCGACGAATTTATCCTGCTCGCTCCACGGTGGCCGCCGCGCCACCCTTCGTGAGCGCGAGCGGCACCCTGATCGTGAACGACGTCCCGGCCGCGGGCGTGGACCGGATGTCGAGCGTGCCTCCGATCCCCTCGACGCGCTCGCTGATGCTGATGAGGCCCAGCCCCTTGCCCCACGAGGACTCGACGTCGAAGCCGACGCCGTTGTCCGCAATGGTCAGGACGAGCATCGGCCCGGCCCCTCGCAGGGACACGTCCACGGCTCTGGCTCCACTGTACTTCAACGCGTTCTGCAGGGCCTCCTGCACGATGCGAAAGACCGAGAGTGTCAGATCTTGGGCAAATTCGACGGGACATCGTCGTGCGTGAAGGTGATGGCCGTGTCGGACCGCGACAGTTCGCGCTGGAGCGACGCGAGCGCGGCGACCAGGCTGATCAGGCGCAGTTTCGTCGGATGCAGGCGGTGCGAGAGGTCGTGCACGCTCCTGACCAGGTCCTGCGTCCGGTTCATCGCATCGGTGGCGAGCGCCTGGGCGTTTGGCGGCACCACCCCGCTCAATAGCTCCAGATCTATCGAAAGCAGGGCGACCTGCTGGCTGATGTCGTCGTGGAGCTCGCGGGCGATTCTGGAACGTTCGGTGTCCTGGGCCTGGAGCAGCCGCGAGCCGAGATCGCGGATGCGCTCGTCGCTGTTGCGTAGCGCCTCCTCGTTGCCACGGACCCGAGCCTCTGCACGCCAACGCTTCCGTCTCTGCACGAGCAGCCCGGCGATGAGAAGCGTTTGCGCCAGCAGCACTGCCGCGGCGGCGAGGAGGTAGGGCCAATAGCGGGCCCACACGGACGGATCTCTGAAGAGCACGCGCGTGCCTTGCGGCACGCGGGATTCGCCGATGCCCCATCGCTGCAGCTGGCGCCAGTCCACCTGCCTGACATTGAGGTTGGGCGAGGCAACGGGAATGCTATCAGCGCGCTCTCCCGACAAGACGCGCAGCGTCAACCGTCCGACCGCCTGAAGCTGTCCTGTCTGGTCCTTGAGACTGCCCCCGAGAATGCCCCGGCCCATCGCCGAGTCGACCCAGCAGTACACCGGCGCGTTGGAAACCCTGACCAGTCGGTCCAGGTACTCGAGGGGATGGACGTTGCCGCCTTCGCCCGTCCGATTGACCATCAGGTAATAGACGGCGGAGTGGGCCGGCAGGCTCGCAACCTTCGACTCGAGCGCGGCGGTGGCCAGCGCGCTCAGGTAATTGATGGCGAACCGGGTCTGGAATGGCTGGAACTGCCTCCGCGCGATGCTCTCGTACTCCTGGTCCGCCGGCGCCGCCCCGGTGACGACGAAGACCTGGTGCACGTCAGGCTGGAGGTCGGCGATGAACGCGAGGGTGTCTTTGAAGTCGAAGCCGGTGACGAGGCCGGTGGTGTTTTCGGTACGTTCGGTGACCGGAGACGTCGCGAAGAAGATGATTGGCGTGTCAGGCGACCATTCGCGACGAGCGACGCGGACCAGCGCGAGCGCGGCGTCCTGCACGGCAATGATCGCGTCAAAATGGACGCCCTTGTACTTCAGGAGCAGGAAGTTCTTGAAGGCTGCCTGATACGCGGCATCCGGAAACCTGGCCTGATCGATGTATTCCGAGTAGTAGTCGACGTGACCCAGGCCCTGCTCGAGGATTCGCGGCAATTCGCGCTCGCCGATCGCGACAATCTGCGCATCTCGCCGCGTGGAGTAGACGACGAGCACCTGCTTCTCGGACTGCGCCCGCGTCAGCGCCGCCACGGCGATCGGGAACGCCAGGTACACGAGGCAGACGCTTGCGCCGATTCCGACGAGTTGCCGTCGCATGCGCTAGAAATCGACCTCGCCGGAGATTTTGACGAGCCGCGGCGTCATCGTCGTCAGCGGCTGCGGCCATGTCCCCCCGGGAACGAACGCCGGATTGTATGACAGGACGGCGGCCGAATTGAGCGCGTTGTAGACGTCGAGCGCGAGGACCGTGCGCAGCCGACGATATCTCAGCGTTTTCGCCACGCGCAGGTCGACCTCGTTGATGCGATCGCCATACATCGTTCCGGGCGCGACCAGATTCACAGTGACATTGGCGGCATTGCCCGAGAGGCTCCGTCCGAGCGACGGAACGACAGCGGCGTTCGGCACCGCGTAGTTCGCTGCCAGCATGGCGCCCGGCTTGCTCTGGAACGTCGCCGATACCTGCGTGTCGATCTTCGGCACGTCGTACGACGTGAAGCCGCGGAGCTGGGTGAGCGCCCCGGAAGCGACGTGACAGTACGGGCTCACCGGGGTCACCGCGGACCCGGCCAGCCCGGGGCCAAAGGCACTGGTGCCCGTCGTGGTCGTTGCGAGCTCGGGCAGTCGTGCGCGTACGGCGCAGTTGTCGGAGACCGCCTGCCCCGTGCTGGTGCCGGCAGCGATGTTGAACCCTTTCACCGAACGCACCCTGATCGTCACGTCGAGGCCGTTGAAGTACTGAAACCAGCTGCCGTAGGCCGCCGAGTCGACGACGAGGTTGTCCACGACGCCAGACTTCGCCGGGACGACATCGTACAGGCCGGAGACGACGTAGCCGCCGCCAGCGGGCAAACGCGGATCGACTGGCGCAACCACACTGAAGGGCGTCAGGTCGGAGGCTTGCAGCGCGCGATTGTCCACGACCGAAAAGCCGTCGTACCAGCGACGGGTGTACGTGACGGCCACAGACGAGCGCGAGCCGATCTGCTGCTCGACCGAGACGCCAAGGTGCCAATCGGACGGCCGCACGCCCCAGCCGTCGAGCAGGCCCGGGTCGAAATTGTTGGTCAGCACGTTCGTGCCGAAGCTCGTGTTCGAGACGACGCCGCAGAGGTCGCCGCCTGACGCCCGGAGATCTTGTGCCGCCCCGTTCGTCAGATCGCAGTCGGCAGCGAAATTCTGATTGGCGTCGGTCCACGCGCGCGTCACACCGGCGGTGCCGAACACCGACGTCGTCTGCGGCATGCGGAGCGTGGGATTGGTGTTGGCATAGGTGCCGGACGCACCCGCGCCCTCGAGATACTTCCCGAGTGTGGCCTTCAGCGCGGTCTTCCCGCTGCCGGTGACGTCATACGCCACGCCCATCCGCAGCGTCACGTCCTTGTAGCTGTCGACGCCATTTGTCTCCGGGATGACGATTGGGGTGGGAAGAAACCGCGACGGTCCCTCCTGCTGCCTGGGGAACCAGCTCCATGCCCGGTCGAATCGCGCCGCTCCCTGCAGCGTCAGCCGATTACGGGTCCATTGGTCCTGGACAAACAGGCCCTGCCAGGCCACGCGGGTGTCGTTGACCCACGGCGAGATCGACTCGGTCAACTGGTTCGGCACGCCGTTGTTGACGCGGTAGGTCAGGTTCTGGTCGTTGGTCATCCATGTCCGGTCGTCGCTCATCACGGTGTGCTGATACCCCACCTTCACGGTGTGGGCACCGGCGACATGTGTCAGCGACCCGCGCCACAGATACGAACCCGTGTGGGCGACGCTGAAGTCCTGCGATCGATAGACCAGTCCGGGAATGTTGCCGTTGGCCGCACAGCCGGTGGCGCATTGCTCGGCGACGCGGATCAGGCCGCGGGTCGGGTTCGGGTCGCGTTCGAAATTGCCGACGCCGAAGAACGTGGCGCCAAAGCCGGCATCCACGAGGGTCCGGTCCGTCAGGACGGACGTCCATGTCGCCTGGCCGACATCGAGAGGCCGTCCGAGCACGCCGACGGCTTCCGGGGACACCCGCTGCGGCTCTGAAAGCCCGGGCGTTGCTCCGGTGCAGTCGCGGCACAGCTGCTGTGCGTCCCAGAACGCGTTGATCTTGTTCCGGGGCGTCGCCTGCCACGTCACGCGTCCGCTGGCATTCTCGAACGTGCGGTCCGAGTATTCCGGCCTGGTCAGATCGGGCGCGTAGAGCCATTTCGAAGACTGACCTGCGTTCAGGTTGTAGAAGACATTGGCGCTCGCCTTGGTGCTGCCTCCGGTGTGGGCGTTCACGAAGTACCACAGGCGATCCCTGGCAATCGGTCCGCCGAGGGTTGCAGTGACATCGTAGAAGTCAGTCAAAGGAATCGCCGCCGTCAAGCCCTGCGCTCTCAGCGCCGGGGTCACATTGTCGGACTGCAGGCCGGCGCCGGTGGCGCCGACGAAGACAGAACCCCGCATCACATTGCCGCCGCTGCGCGGGACGATGTTCATGACGATGCCGGCAGTTTCAGATTCGCCGAGCGCCGTCGCCGTCCGAAAAGAGACCTCGTCGGACGCGCCGGTGTCGACGACGTAGCTCGTCGCCGAGTTGCCGTTGGGCGGGCTGCCGATGTTGAGACCGTCCAGGGTAAGCCGGCCCTCGTTCACGCGACCGCCGTGAACAGGGAAGGATGTCGTCGCCGTGCCGACGATCACGTCGTTGCTGGTCGGTCGTCACGCCAGGCACCAGCACGAGCAGCGCGTTGTAGCTGCGAGCAGTGGGAATCGACCTCACCACGTCGCTGCTCAGGGCGAGCTCGCGGTTCAGACTGTGAGCGTCGACGACCGGAAGCTCAGCAGTGACGGTGATCGCCTCGGTGACGGTGCCGATCGTGAGCCTGGCGTTGACGATGACTGTTGAGGACCCCGCCAACTCGATGCCGGTTCGCTGGTAGATCGTCCTGCCGTTGAGCGTGATGGCCACCGAATAGGTCCCTGGTCGCAGGTTTTCGATGCGGTAGTGCCCGGCGTCGTCGGTCACGGCGACGCGCGCCTTCTCAATCAGGGCGGGACTGGTCGCTTGCACGACGACATCGCGCAGCGCGCCGTCGGACCCGTCCTTCACTGAACCAGCGATCGTGGCTTGCGCCAGCGCGGATGATGAGACGCCAGCCAAGACGGCCATGACGTACAGCGCTCTCATCCGACTCATCTGTAGAAACGTCAAATGTATGGCAGTAAGACGCTCCTATCGTGGCTGAGGTCGCAACGGTATATCGAAGGTTGACCAGGCACTGGTACTTTTACCGAAGGAGTCTGCAGACATGCACAGTTTCCATACTCCTCGGACGGCTGTAGGTTTACCGGTCATGGATGCAGCGGTCCCCAGCGTGACGAGAAGCGAGGCTACCTCGACCATACGGAAGGACGCCGTCGGGCGAGCCGGGGCATACATGTGCGCGCACATAGACACCCACGTCCCGATGTCGATGCTCTGCCAACTCGTCGGGCTGAGCGAGCGCGGGCTGCGCGACGCGTTCTATCGCTCGACGGGCATGAGCCCCAAACGATGGATCGTCGCCATGCGGCTTCAGGGCGCCCGCAGCGCTCTGACCGCTGAACGCGGTAGAGTGACCACGGTAACGGACGCCGCCGCCGAGTACGGCTTCTACGAGCTTGGACGATTCGCCGCGATTTACCGGGAAGCGTTTGGCGAAGCGCCGTCCGCCACCCTTCGGTCTGCACATCACCGGGCCGCCAGAACGTCGAAAAAGACAAGGACACGCCAATGCTTGCGCCAGCACGTCCCGTAACCGGCCCCTTCGCCCACTCGCCCGACCGATCGAGCGACGTCGTGCACATCCACCATTCACACGACGGCGACGACCACGTCGCTGAGTCGATCGGCGCGTATCGCTCACTGCGAGGTCGCGACGATCTCCAGGCCGAGAACCTGTACCTCCGTCGAGAGGTGCACGAACGCCTCGGCTCCGGGGTCATCGTCGGACGGAGCGCCGCCATCCAACGCGTGCTCGAACAGGCGCGGCAGGTCGCGGCGACAGATTCCACGGTGCTGCTGCTCGGCGAAACCGGCACCGGCAAGGAACTGATCGCGACGCAAATTCACGAGCAGAGCTCGCGCCGCGGCCACGTCATGGTGCGCATCAACTGCGCGGCGATTCCGAGCACGCTCATCGAGAGCGAGCTGTTCGGCCGGGAGAAAGGCGCCTTCACCGGCGCGTTGGCAAGACAAATCGGGCGCTTCGAGCTGGCCGACAACTCGACGATCTTCCTCGACGAGATCGGCGACCTGCCGGCCGACACCCAGGTCAAGCTGCTGCGGGTGCTGGAGGAGCGGCAGATCGAGCGGCTCGGCAGCCCGAGGGCCGTTGGCGTCAACGTTCGCATCATCGCCGCGACGCACCGCAACCTCGAGCAGCGCATCACGGAAGATGCGTTCCGGCAGGACCTGTACTACCGGCTCAACGTCTTTCCGATCGAGGTGCCGCCGCTGCGCGATCGGACCGAGGACATCCCTCTGCTGGTGTGGCGTTTCGTCGACGCCTTCTCGAAGTCCTTCGGCAAGCGCGTCGATGCGATCTCACGCGAGAACATGGACGCCCTCCAGCGGTATTCCTGGCCGGGAAACATCCGCGAGCTTCGCAATGTCGTGGAACGCGCCATGATTGTCGCCGTCGGCCACAATCTGACGATTCCGATACCAGCACAGGCGTCCTCTGCGCTCCGCCGCAGCGTCAAGCTCGTCGACGTCGAGAAGGAGCACGTCCTGAATGTCGTCGAGGCGTGCCGCTGGCGCATCCGCGGCGTGGATGGCGCCGCCGAGCGGCTCGGGCTCCGGCCGACGACGCTCGAAACGCGCATGGCCAAGCTGGGAATCAAGCGCCCCGCGCAGGCATGACGCAGTCGAACGACACCGGGACCCGCGCCGACACACTCACTGCGGCGAAGCTTCATGGCGTCGCCACAGCTGACGACGCGCTGCGGCGCCTCATCGACGGCAACGATCGCTTCGTGCGCGGAGCAGCGCGGTTTCCAACCGTGCAGAAGGAGGTCCTCGCGGCGCTGGCCAAGGGTCAGCGTCCGTATGCGACCATCATCGGCTGCAGCGACTCGCGCGTGCCTCCGGAACTGGTCTTCGACGCCGGCTTCGGTGAGTTGTTCATCGTGCGCGTGGCGGGCAACGTCATCTCGCCCGAGGTGATGGGCACGCTGCAGTACGCCGCGGTGCACCTGCACACGCCGCTCTTCGTGGTGCTCGGTCACGAGGAGTGCGGGGCCGTGCAGGCGGCGCTCGCGACCAAGGATCACCGCACGCGTGAACGCGAGCGGATCGACTTGCTCCTGGCGAACATCCTTCCAGGGCTGGATGGTCTCGACGCTGACGTGGCGTCGCCGACGCGACTGGCAACGGCGGTCGAGGCCAACGTACGCTGGTCGATGCGGCAGCTTCACACGACCCCGGAAGGACAGGCCCGGATGGCCGAGGGCGTCGTCAAGCTCGTGGGCGCCGTCTACGAGCTCGAGACCGGTCGGGTGCGATTCCTCCCCGACTGATCTTCTGCGCTGGCCGCGTGAAGGCCGATCCAAAGATCGGCCCTACACGAGATCCGCCGCGCGTCAGCCGATCTGAAGATCGGCACTGCATGAGATCGGGCGCGCGTCAGCTGATCTGAAGATCGGCCCTGCGTGAGATCGGCGACGCGTCAGACTGCGGATCACACTCCCAGCTTCAGCAGCGCCCCGGTGTGCCGGGCGATGACGAGCTCCTCGTTCGTCGGCACGACCCACGCCGAGACCCGGCTGTTCGGTCGCGAGATCCTGGCGGCACGAGCCTCGTTCGCGTCGGCATCCAGCTCGAGGGCGAGCCACGCCGAGGCTTCGCAGATGCGGCGGCGGATCTCCGCCGAGTTCTCGCCGATGCCGGCGGTGAAGACGAGGCCGTCGACTCCGCCCAGGACCGCCGCGAGCGCGCCAATCTCCTTGGCGGCCTGATACACGAAATAGTCGATCGCCAGGCCCGCCGCCGGCTCGCTTCTGCCGAGCAACTCTCGCATGTCGTTGCTGATCCCTGAAATGCCGAGCAGCCCCGACCTCTTGTAGAGCACGGTCTCGACCTCCTTCGCGCTGAGCCCGAGGTTCTGGAACAGATAGAGCACGACGCCAGGATCGAGAGAGCCTGGCCGGGTGCCCATGCACAGGCCGTCGAGCGCGGTAAAGCCGAGCGTGCTGTCGACGCTCTTGCGATTCCTCATCCCACACAGGCTCGCGCCGCTGCCAAGATGCGCCACGATCACGCGTCCCGCGGCGATCTCCGGTGCAACTGTCGGCAGCACAGACGCGATGTATTCGTAGGACAGGCCGTGAAAGCCGTAACGCTGGACGCCCGCCGCGCAGATCTCCCTGGGCAGCGGGACAATCTCGGCGACTGCGGGCTGGCCCCGATGGAAGCTGGTGTCGAAGCACGCGACTTGCGGCACTCCCGGAAGGCGTGCGGCGACGGCGTCGATGGCCGCCAGGTTGTGCGGCTGATGGAGCGGCGCGAGCGGTATCAGCCGGCGCAACTCGTCCAGCACCTGCGGCGTGACGATCGTCGGCTCGGCGAACCGCGGGCCGCCGTGGACGACGCGATGCCCGACGCCAAGGACACGGGCGTTGGCATAGGTCGATCCCAGCCAATCGCCAAGGGCATCGAGCGCCGAGCGGCCATCGCGGACGACCGCGGTGTCGAGCGCGGCATCGCCGAGCGTGGCGCCCGCACCGTTGCTGGCGGAGAAGCGTGGAGTCGTGCCGATTCCCTCGATCTGGCCACGCGCTTCGAGCCGCCACTCACCGGCCGCGGGCCGGCCGTAGATGCAGAATTTCAGGCTCGACGATCCCGCGTTGAGTACCGACTGTGTAGTCGTCCACTGCAGACTCAGCGCTCAGACCGTGGCCGACCGGCGCCCATGCGCGGCCATCACCGCGACGGCGCAACTGGCGATTCGCGATCGCACGCTGTCCGCACGGCTGGTCAGGATGATCGGCACGCGCGCGCCAAGGACCAGGCCGGCGCTGTCGGCATTCGCGAGAAACGACAGCTGCTTGGCGAGCATGTTGCCGGCCTCGAGGTCGGGCACCAGCAGGATGTCGGCATCGCCAGCCACCTCGGAGACGATCCCCTTGATGCGCGCCGCGTCACGACTGATGGCGTTGTCGAAGGCGAGCGGGCCATCGAGCAGACCGTGAGTGATCTGGCCACGATCGGCCATCTTGCACAGCGCCGCCGCGTCGATCGTCGCCGCCATCTTCGACGTGACGGTCTCCACGGCAGCGAGAATGGCGACCTTCGGCCTCCTGATGCCGAGCGTGACTGCAAGGTCGATGGCGTTCTGACAGATATCGGCCTTCTCCTCCAGCCCCGGCGCGATGTTGATCGCCGCGTCGGTGATGATGAGGACCTTGTGGTAGGTCGGGACGTCCATGATGAAGACGTGACTGATGCGGCGCCCGGTGCGCAGCCCGGTCTCCCTGGCGACAACCGCGCCGAGGAGCTCGTCGGTGTGGAGGCTCCCTTTCATCAACAGCTCGGCGTCTCCCTTGCGCACCAGCTCCACGGCTCTGGCCGCGGCCGCGTGACTGTGCGGGACGTCGACGATCGCCGTCGCGCCGAGCGCGATGCCGGCCTTCTCCGCGATCTCGCGGATCCTGGCGGCCGGGCCGACGAGAATCGGCGTGATGAGTCCCTTCGCGCCGGCCTCGAGCGCGCCGGCGAGCGCGGACTCCTCACACGGATGCGCGACCGCTGTCGGCACAGCAGGGAGTTTCCGGCATCGCTCCAGCAGCTGTTCGTACTTTCCCGTTCCCACCGAGTGAGTCATGGTCGGACTTTCAGGCTAGGAGACCGCGCGTCGGACTGCGGGTCCGGTTTCCTTGAGAAAGAGGGCGAGGACGATGGCCACGCCGACACCGTAGAGCAGCGGTTGAAACGCCGCCTGGTAGTGTCCGAGCGCCATGGTCGCGGCCCCGCCGCTGACGCGCACGAGCATCGCCGCGAACACAGGTCCGAGCAGCGCGCTGAACGTGAAGTTGATGAAGTTGACGACGCCAGTGGCCGTGCCGCTGAACTCCGGGGGGTTGGCTTCCTTGATCACGGTATACGGAAGCATTGCGGCACCCGAGACGAACCCGGTGGCGAGCCCCAGCATGTAGGGGGGGAAGACTCCCGCTGGGCCGTACAGGATCCACGCGAGGCAAGCCAGCAAGGCGATGGCACTGACGGTGATGACAGGCTTGCGACGGCCGAGGCGATCCGAGACCAGGCCGAGCACGGGACAGCCGATGATCCACCCCAGAGGCACCGTCGACGAGCGGATGACGGCCTCCGCGTATTCAAATCCCCTCGCTTCCTGCAGATACCGGACGCCCCAGACCATGTCGAAGATCGTCGTCGGGATGAAGAGCAGGCCTGCGATGATCCCGCACAGGATCGATTGCGGGTTGCGGAAGACGACGAGCATCGCCGCGCCCGCGCTCCTCAGCCAGTCCTGGCCCTGATTCCCGGGCCTGGACTCGGGAAGGAGCAAGAACAAGGCGGCGCTGATGGCGATGCCGGCGAGCCCCATCCCGATCCAGAACGTGCTCCACGGCATGCCCGAGCCAATCATCGGGCCGACGACGAACTGTCCCGCGGAGCCGCCGGCCATGCCGAACATCTGCGTCGCGCCGATGAGCGTCGCGGCCCGGGAGGCGGGGAAGTTCGTCGTCGCGATGTAGGCCGCGCCGACGAGCGCGAAGACACCGCCCGCGCCCTGCAGGAAGCGGCCGGCGCTGGCCAAGTGACTGTTCCCGGTCGCAAACAGCAAGGCGCCGATCCCGACGGTGAAGGCGCCGATCGGAATGACCCGCCGCGGGCCCAGTCGATCCATGGCCGCTCCGGCCACCAGGCTGAACGGGGAGTAGCCGTAGTAGAACAGGCCGACCATCGACGCCACGGCCGTCGCGCTCATCCCGAAGGCGTCCGACAACTGCGGCATCATCACCGCCGGGGCCGAGCGCAGCGTGTACTGAAAGAAGTAGTACACCGCCGTGATCAGCCAGGCGATGGCTCCCGTTCTGACTGTTCTGCTCATCGGATCTGGATCGGATGCCTCGCCGGCCGTTGGCAGAATACCAGCGAGGTCGCAAGGACGAGCAATGTTCGGGCCGGTTCCGTGTTCGGAAGTTGATCGAGCGCTGTGACCCCTGCGGCCCCGAGAACGCCTGCTATTCCGGGCGCTCTGTGCCACGGAAACGCCCTCCGGCATGCCGGATGCGCTCCGCGATGCCGGAGGGGATTGGCCAGGCGCCGCGACGACGCAGCCTGTCAGCCCTCGCGTCACAGCGAGTTTCCGCACCCGTCGCCGTCGCCGCCGCTGGCACGTGTGCTGCAGCCTTCGATTCCCTCGGCGCCGAGTCGGCGGGGCAGTGTCTGCGTCGCCTTTGAACGGCGACGCCTCCGGTATCCCGGGGGACCTCTGCGGCGCCGTGGGGCAGGATGCGGTCCGCTCGAGGGATTTGGCCACTGGTGGCCCGGAACGCACCCATTACAGGACGGTACGGTCAATTCTTGCATCCGCCAACCGTTGGAACGCCGAGTGCTATGTCCACCCGCATGGTACGCCTGACGGTGACGCTGAGCGCATCGAACAATGACGCCCAGGGCCTGGTCGAAGCGTTCCGCTTCCTGATGGTGAGCACTCGCCTCGACCGGGGATGCCTCGGCTGTTCGGTCTGGAGCGAGCCGGATTCCAGCGTGCACTACGTCGAAGAGTGGGTGACGGAAGAGGACATCAAGCGCCGCCTTCGATCGGATCGCTTCACGTCAGTGCTGGCGCTCCTCGAGTCGGCCCGCGAGCGTCCGCACGTGCAGTTCGACTTTGTCTCCAGCACGCGCGGTCTCGACTACGTGGCCGAAGTGCGCCAGTTCGGGATGCGCTGAGATCAGCCGCCGTGCGTCAGCGCGATTGAACGACGCTCGCGGAGTGCGCGAACGTCATTGAGGTGGGGTGATGAAAGGCCTTTTTGCTCTTGGGGTTGGCATCAGAGCCCTGGTCGTCGTCGGGATTCTGGTGCCGCCGATGGTGTCAACGGCAGCGGGGGCATCGAGCGAGTCGCAGGCCCAGAAGACGACGGCGGTGGCGCCGGCCCCTGCCGATCTGGACAAGTTGCTCGCGCCGATCGCCCTTTATCCCGATGCGCTGCTCGCGCAGATGCTGCTGTGCGCGGCGAAGCCGGCGAAGGTCGCGGCACTCAACGAGTGGATCGCCGCAAACCCCACGCTCAAAGGCAGCGACCTGCAGGACGCGGCCACCAAGTCGGGGTTCGACCAGAGCTTCGCGGCGATGGTGCTGTTTCCAGACGTCGTCGGATCGATGGCGTCGCAGATGGAGTGGACGACGCGCCTTGGCGAAGCGTTCGCCGCCGACCGCTCGGCCGTCTTTGCCAGCATCCAGCGGCTGCGCAAGAAGGCCAGCGACGCGGGCAAGCTGAAGAGCACGGCGCAGCAGGAAGTGGAAACCAAGGCGACATCGACCGGCGAACAGGTGATCGTCATCGAGCCGGCGAACCCGCAGGTGGTCTACGTTCCCCAATACAACCCGCAGACTGTCTACGTCCCATCGACATCGTCCACCGTCGTCATCCAGGAAGAAGACAACACGGCGGAGACGGTGGCGGCCGGCCTGATCGGGTTCACCGCCGGCATTGCCCTCGGCGCCGCCATCGACAACGACTACTACTACGGTCCGTACGGGTGGCACGGCGGCGGCTACATGTACAACGACGCGTGGGACGACTACTACGACGCCCGCGAGGACGCCCGCGACGACTGGCAGGATCACCGCGAAGACATGCTCGACGAGCGCGGCGACCAGCGCGAGAACATCGCCGAGGAGCGCGGCGATCGCGCGTCCACAGCGCAGCAACAGCGCACCGAGCGGCAGCAGGCCAACCCCGAGGCGCAGGCTCAGCGCGAGCAGCGCCGTTCGGAGGCAAGCGGGAAGGCGTCCGAGGCGCGCAGCAACGGCGGCGCGGGCCTGGAGTCCCGAGGCTATACGAGCGGCGACAAGGCGGCCGCCGATCGCAGCGGCACGCGGTCGGACGCGTTTTCCGGTTATTCGAGCGGCAAGTCCGAGCGAGCGGCCAGCTCGCGCGGCCAGCGCAGTCGCAGCAGCTCGCGCAGCAGCGGTGGGAGACGCCGATGAAAGCGTCAACTTCGACTTGTGTCCGCGTCGTTACCGTCGTCGTCTGCCTCGCCGCCACTGCGGCGATGACCGCGTGCCGATCGACGTCAGAGACGCCGGGACAACGAACGTTTGCCTCTCCGGAGGAGGCCGCCAAGGCGCTGATCGACGTCGCGAAGGGCGGCAAGCTCGATCAGTTGATGGCGCTGCTCGGCCCGGACGCTCAGCCGCTCGTCGACGCCTCAGATCCCAGAAGCGCCGGGCAGCACCGGCAGGTCTTCGTCGTCGCGGCCGCGGAGGGGTGGCGGCTCACCGAGGATGGCCCCGACCGCCGCGTCCTCGTCGTCGGCCACGAATCGTGGCCCTTTCCCGTGCCGATCGTGAAGGCGGGCACCGCGTGGCGATTCGACACCGCAGCCGGCGTCGAGGAAGTCCTGGCCCGGCGCATCGGGCGCAATGAGCTCGGCGCCATCCGTGCCTGCGACGCCTTCGTCATCGCCCAGCACGTCTACGCGAGGCACGGCCACGACGGCAAGGCGGCCGGCGCCTATGCGGCCGCGCTGCGCAGTGATCCGGGCAGGCACAACGGCCTCTATTGGCCCGTCGTCCGCGGCGAGAAGCGCAGCCCGCTTGGTGACCTGATCGCGGACGCGGGTGAGGGCGGCAAGACACCGTTCCACGGCTATCACTTCAAGATGCTGTCGCCGGGCAAGCCGAAGGGCTTTGCGCTCGTGGCGTGGCCGGCGACCTACGATGTCACCGGCGTCATGACCTTCGTCGTCGACCAGGAGGGCACCGTACGGCAGAAGGACCTGGGCCCGGACAGCGGCCGGCTGGCTGATGCGATGACTGCGTACAGCCCCGACGCGACCTGGGACGCTGCGCAGTGATGAACCATGCAAGACGCGCCGCGCCCCAGCGAATCCTCGATCCGAACGACCGCATCTCCGAGGTGCTGTTCGGGCTGATCATGGCCCTGACGTTCACGACGACCCTCGAGCTGACGGCGGGGCGTGACGATGTCAGGATGCTGCTGGTCGGCGTGATTGGCTGCAATATCGCCTGGGGGCTGGTCGACGCCGTGATGTATCTGATCGCGACGCTCGTCGACCGCGGCCATGGATTCCTGACCATTCGCACCGTGCGATCGGCAGAGCGGGAAGAAGACGCGCATCGCGCCATCACTGACGCGATGGCGCCGATACTGTCCACGATCCTCACCCGTGACGACATCGAGCGTGTCCGGCAGCGCGTGGTCGTCATGCCTGCTGTCGATCCGCCGACGCTGACGCGGGAGGACTGGCTCGGCGCCCTCGGCGTCTTCCTGCTGGTGTTCCTGTCGATCTTTCCCGTGGTCGTGCCGTTCCTGTTCATCACCGACGTACGCCTGGCGGTGCGGCTGTCGAATCTGATCGCCATCGTGATGATGTTCGGGTGCGGCTACTCGCTGGCGAAACACGCCGGCTTCAATCCGTGGTGGACCGGTGCGAGCCTGGTGGCGCTCGGGGCCGCGCTGGTCGCGATCACGATTGCGCTGGGTGGGTAAGCTCGGAACCTTCACTATCGCTCCGGCATTTCGGAGCAGCAACGCGCGCGATACCCCAGATCGTCGCATTTAGAGGCGAGACGATCGGCACATGGTTGGCAGACACCCGCTCGTGCCTCACTCAGCTCGACGCGCTGCACGCGCAGTCGGCGTCGCCCTGATCCTCGTAGCCCTGGCCGCGCCGGGAACGCGTGCCCAGGGCCCGCTTGCCGCTCCGGCGCCGGCAGCCAGCACGGTGGCGCCGACCCCGCCGCCGGATCCGCTCGGCCGGGACACCCCGAGGGGCTGTCTGCTCGGCTTTCTCGAGGCCGCGGCCAAGGGTCAGAGCGAGATTGCGGCGCAGTATTTGTCGACAAAGCCAGGTCCCGCGGCGTCGACGCTGGCCCACCAGTTGTTCGTCGTCCTCGACGCGAGGCTGCCTGCGCGGCTGGCGCGGGTGAGTGATGCACCTGAGGGGTCGCGGTCGAACCCGCTCAAGCCGAACGAGGAGGTCGTCGGGGCCGTCCAGGCAGCCGAGGGTCCGGTCGACATCGTGGTCGAGCGGGGGCCCGGGCCGGACGCGAAGCCAATCTGGTTGTTCTCCCGCGCCACGCTGAGCGCCGTCCCAACCCTGTTCAGCGAAGTGACGTTCGGCCTCGACGAGGGATGGCTGCCGCGAATCGTCACCGGCAGGAAGGTGGGCGGCGTACGCGTTGTCGAATGGCTCGTCGTGCTGCTCGGCATTCCTCTGTTCTACCTCGTCGCGATGGCCCTCGACCGCCTGCTACGGCCGGTGGCCGCCCGGCTGTGGCGGAGGCCCTTCAAGGACTCGACATTGTTCACGCGGCACTTGCTGCCGCTGCCGATCCGGCTGCTGCTCGTGGCGGGAGCGACGAGATGGCTGCTGAGCACCTTGCCGCTGTCGCTGATGCTGCGCATTGTCGGGGCGAACCTGGCGACACTTCTCAGCATCGCCGGCCTCGTCTGGCTGGTGTTTCTGATCGATCGTGAAGTCGAAACCCACATCATCCGGCGGTTCCCGCGGGCCCGTGGCGCCGCAGCGCAATCGCTGGTCCGCGTCGCGCGCAGAGGCGTGGACCTGCTGGCCATCTTCATCGGAGTGCTGGCGACCCTGCGCCACTTCGGTATCGACCCCACGCCCGCCCTTGCCGGTCTCGGCGTCGGCGGCATTGCCGTGGCGCTTGCAGCGCAGAAGACGCTCGAGAACGTGATCGCCGGCGCGTCGCTCATTTTCGATCAGGCGGTCACGACTGGAGACTTCCTCCAGATGGGCGCGATCTCAGGCACGGTGGACCACATCGGGCTGCGATCCACGCGCATTCGCACCCTTGACCGGACCATCATCAGCATTCCCAACAGCCAGCTGGCCAGCGCCTGCCTGGAGACGCTGTCGGCGCGCGACAAGTTCTGGTTCCATCATGTCATCGGCCTGCGCTACGAGACGACGCCGGCACAGATTGGCGCTGTCGTCGATGGCATTCGGGCAGTGCTCGTCAGTCACCCACTCATCGAACGAGATTCGGTGCGCGTGCGCTTCCTTCGGCTCGGCACGTTCTCGCTCGACGTGGACGTCTTCGCGTATCTCGGTGCTGTCGACTGGAATCACTTCCTGGAACTACAGGAGTCGCTGCTCTTCGGCATCACCGAGGCGGTCGCCCGCGCCGGCGCCGAAATCGCGTTTCCGTCGCAGACGATGTACGTCGACGGGCCCGCAGCCCGGGTGAGCGCAGCAGAACGGCAGGAGCGGGAGAAGGACAACGCAGGAGACCAGAGGGCGTGATATTTCACGCCAACCGGCCTATTGCTGCTGCTTCTTCTGCTGCTCGGCGGGCGGCGGTTCAGGTCGCGGGTCGAAGCTGCCGCCCAGCGCGAGATGGAGGTTGACCCGCTGGACCCGTTGCTCGGTTTGAGCGCGGATGAGGGCCGCGTTCGTGGTGTTGAGGGCGAGCTGGCGTTCGTTGACGGAGCGCAGGTCGGTGCTGCCGACCTTGAACTGCGTCTGCGAGATGTCGAAGGCCCGCTGGCTGTGTGACAGCGTGTCCACGAGGATGCGCTCGCGGTCGCGTGCCGCCAATTCCGCCGCCAGCGCACTTTCAACCTCGCCGAACGCGCGCAGGCCGACCGCGGCGTAGGCGGCGACAGCCTGCTTCTGCTGGACGGTCCTGATTGCGACCTGGGTCTTGAGCGCGCCGCCTCGGTAGAGCGGCATGAGGAGGCTGGCGCCGACGTTCCAGACCGGGTTGTCGTGGTCCTGGAGCACGAAGAGCTCGCTCGAAATGCTGCTGAGACCCGTCGTGAGGGCGATGGTCGGCAGCCGCGCCGCCTTGGCCTCTCCGACGCGATTGAACGCAGCGGCAACACGCCGCTCCGCACTGACGACGTCCGGCCGTCGCTCCAGCAGTTGCGATGGAAGTCCGGCCGGTACTGCAGCCGGCGGCGCTGGCAGTCGCGCGCTGACGGTGGCCGCCGCAGACGGATAACGGCCGATGAGAATCTCCAGCGCCCTGAGCGCCTCGACGCGGGCCAGCTCCAGCTGCCGGAGCGCGTCGCGGTAGGTGCCGACATTGGTCTCCGCAAGCTCGATGTCCTGATCGTTGCCGACGCCGACGCGCGATCGCGTCTGGGCCAGCCGGACGAGGTCTTCTCCGCGCCCGACCGTCTGCCGCGCCAGTTCGGCCTGCAGGCCGGCCTCCGTGGCCAGGAACCAGCTGCGGGCCACGAGCGCCGCAATCGACTGGCGCGCGTACTCGAAATCTGTCGTTGCGGCGGCGGCGTCGGCGGCCGCCGCGGCGCGTCCGTAGCGCACGCGGCCCCAGAGGTCGAGCTCCCAGTTGACGGTGATCACGCCTCCCTGGATACCGGACCCGTCGCCCGACATCTTGCCGCCGCCGCGTCCGAACAGGTCGACCGACGGATAGAGCTTCGCGCCCGCCAGCTTGGCGTAGAGCAGCGCCTCTTCGACGCGAGCCGCGCCGACGCGCAGGTCGGTGTTGTGCGCGATGGCCTCGGCGACGACGATATTCAGCTGTTCGTCGTTGAAGGTGGCCAGCCAGTTGTCGCCCACGGCGCCAGTGCCCGCGCCCTTGGCCGTCCACTGCTCCGGAATCGCAACCCCGGGCAGGGCCTCTTCTTTGAGCGCGGTCGCATCCGGGGGGCTCTTCAGCGCGCATCCCGTGAAGGCTGCCAGCGCCGCGGCGGTGAGCGACAGGGCACACCAGCCGCGCAAGTGCGAGCGGTGTCGATTCCGCGACGTGCGGGTCACAGCCATGTCAGTGACCCAGACTGACGGCGTGCTTGATGATGACGTAGTCGAGATACGACGACACGCGCATCAGAACCTTGCGAAGGATGTGCACCAGCGTGAGGTGCTCGGTGTAAATCGCCGCGGATCCGCGGGCGCCGGCAGCCAGGAACAGCGCGTTGTCAGCCTTGCCGACGACGAGCTTGACCGGGAACTCACCGGGCGGCGGGTTGAAGCCGGTCTGCGGCAGGTTGCCGTTCGCGTCGAGCTGTCCCTGCGACTGGGCCCAGATGATCGAGTCGACGTGCGCCTTGATGATTCGGCCGGGATAGGTGTCGAGCGTGATCTCCGCTTCGTTGCCGTCTGCGACCTGGTGCAGCTCGTTCTGGTTGAAGAGCGCGAAGACCTGGTACTCGTTGTCGACGAAGGTCATGACTTCGTTGAACGGCAGGCCGGCGACGAAGAAGCCTGGCCGGAGCATCACGTTGACCATCGTGCCGTTGCCCGGTGCGACCACTGTGGTCTGCGACAGCTCCCACTTCGCGTTCTCGAGTTGCGCCCGCGTCGTCGCCACCTGCGACTCGGACACCATCACCTGCGCGCGCGCCGTCGCGATCTGCGCCTTGACCTCCGCGATGGACGCGAGATCGCCGTTGACGCGCCCGGAGAGCTTCTCGCGGACCTGCTGCTCGGCGGCGCGCGCCCCGGCCAGCTGCGCCGTCAGCTGGTTGACGTTGGTCTGCGCCTGCTCGAGATCGAACCGGCTGCCCGCGCCGGAGGCGACGAGCTCGGTGTTCTGCTTGACGCGCGTGCGCGCCAGATCGAGCGAGGCCGAGAGCGAACCGACCTGTCCGGTCGCCTGATTGAGCTGCTCGTTCAACTGGCGCTCGTTCGAGCTGGCGTCGGCCAGCCGTGCCTGCGTCTCCGCCAGCCGCTCCCGATCGGCGCCGACCCGCGCCTCATCGGACGCCAGCTTCGCGGTGAGCGAATTCACTTCGTTCTGATACGGCGTCGGGTCGATGCGGAACAGGACGTCGCCCTTCTTCACCGGGCGGTTGTTCTCGACCGGGACCTCGATGACGCGCCCGCGAACCTGCGACACCACCGGCACCACGTACTTGACGACGCGGACATCGGTCGTCGTGGGCGCGACGATGTTGAGGAGGAGCAGCATGATGGCGATCGCCACCACGGGGAAGATCGCGACCGCGACCTTCCACGGCGTCGTCCACGGCAGGAGCTTCAGCTTGATGAAGATCAGCCAGACGAAAAAGGAGTAGATGCCGAGGAGCAGGATTTCCACTAGCGGCCGCCCCCGGACAGTCTGGCTTCGAGCGCGTCGAGATCGGCCTTCAGCGTCTTCAGGTCGGCGTCGGACACGCCCCTGGCTTCAAGGCGCGCGAGGCGGTCGTGCAGGCCCTGAGGCGGACGCTCGTCTTCTTCCTCGCCCGGGTACGACTCCTCCGGCACGAGCGTGTCGGTGCCATAGGCGATCTTGTGCATCACCGGCTTCGAGTACGCCCAGATCCAGGCGAGCGGCCACAGCAGTCCGCCAAAGACCAGCGACAGCAGGCAGAGCGTCCGGATCGCCTCGAACTGCGGATGGTGGCGCTTGTGCGCGATCTGCTCCGGCAGGATGTGGACCATCCAGAACAGCGCGATCAGCACGACCGGCACGATGAAGAGGACGAACAGGGCGATGTACTTGGCCATCGTGTCCTCGGCCTCGGGCGAGAGGAACGAGGCGTGCAGACGTCCCTGCAGGAGCAGCAGGAGGGCAGCGGCGGCGATCAGCTCACGTCTTTTCATGGCAGCAATGGTGTCTGGCAAGCAGTGGCCGTGCCATCCTACCGGGAGCGCCGCGCTTTTGAAAGTGTGGCCGACGTGCCACCCACGGCCTCCAGGAGCCGGGGGAGCACCTGGTTTTGTCCACTATTCCGGGCGGCCTCCGGGATGCCGGAGGGCCGGAATCGGACGATCGGCAGCGACGCCGAACGCCTCACGTTGAGGATGAGCTGAAGCGGGTGCCCCGGCCCGAGCGTCGCTGTCGATCGCCGATCCCGGATCGCCTCCGACGACGACGTTCCGCTTAGGACTTTGTCTTCGGCGGGTAGTTCTTGAAGATCTTCTTCACCGCCTCGTTGATGCTCTTGTCGCGTTTCTCGGGGCTGGCCTGCGTCTTGACCTCCTTGACCCCCATGCCGCGCCACGCGAGCTGGCCTTTCTTGGCGTCGGCGATGTCGACGACCAGCGTGCCGACCAGAATGTCGCGCACCTGGGTACTCGTCGTGCTCATGCCGCCGCCCCAGCCCCACCCGTACGCGCCGTAGCCGCCGGGATAGCCGGAGCTGTAGGTCGAGATGTCCTTCTGTTTGTCGAATGCAACGTGGTAGACGACAAACACGTCCGGATCGGTGTCCGACTTGGTGAATCCCTTGGCCGCCATCTGGGCGTCGATGGCTGCGACGATGCGGTCGTCGATCAGGGGCTGACCGACCTTGGTCCCGGCCTTGTGCGCGTACGTCTTGTATGAGGCGAAGTTCGCCGCCTTGTCGTAGTCGTAGCTGACCTTCTGCGCCATCGCCGCGGTCGGGACGAGCAGCGCGATGAGTGCCGCGGTCACGAGTGTTTTCTGCATGCCTCTGTTCCTTTCAGTCGATCAAGCATTGTGCTGGCACCGGGGTGGGTGCAAATGGCGAGCCTGCTTTGCCGGACGGAGGAAAAGGCAATCAACGGCGCCGGCCTGGGCTCGCCCGGCATTCCGGAGATCCTCCGCTCCGTCGGAGCCGGCGTCAAGCTGCCACAGCAGTTTCGCCCGTACTACGGCATGATTGCTGCGACTTCTCGCGAGCGCACAGCACAATGACGCGCCTGCAATCGGCATGCTCTCTGAATGGCAGGGAGTGCCAGCGTACCGGACTGATCCACAAGAGGATTGACTTATGTTCCGCGCGACACGCAGATCACGGCCGGTAGCCGCCATCGCGGCGTTCGGCCTGTTTGTCCAGACGGCCGCGCCGATCGGTGCGGCAGCGACGCAGACCGGCGCCAAACCGGCGCCGGCAACGTCCGCGGCTGCCCCGGCAAAGCCAGCCGCCCAGGCCGGTGCCGCGCCGGCAAAACCGGCGACTCAGGGCGGTGCCACGCCGGCGAAAGCCGCAGCGGCCGCTCCCCCGATCGTCGATGGCGGCTGGCCGCGCATCTCCGACCTGCCGAGCGGCGGGACGATTCTCGTCTACCAGCCCCAGGTCGCGACCTGGGAGAACCAGAAGCACCTGGTCGCCTACAGCGCCGTCTCCCGGCGGGCCAAGGGCGACGAGAAGCCGGCGATTGGCACCATCAAGATCGACGCCGAGACGCAGGTCTCGGTCCCCGAGCGGCTGGTCAGCTTCCGGAAGATGAAGATCGTCGAGGCGAATTTCCAGTCGCTGCAGAAGGAGGAGATTCGCGAGATCACGACCGAGATCGACAAGGCACTTCCGGACGACGAGCGCGTGATCGCCCTCGACCGCGTGCTCTCGAACATGGACAAGAGCCAGGTCGTTCCAAGGAACGTCGACGGCGTGAAGGCGGATCCACCCACCATCTTCTTCAGCACCTCGCCCGCGGTGATCATGAACCTCGATGGCGAGCCGATCTGGAGTCCCATCAAGGACAACGACCTGAAGTTCGCCGTCAACACCAACTGGGATCTGTTCCAGTACGAGCCGACGAAAACGCTGTACCTGCGCAACAACGACACCTGGCTGAAGGCGACCGACGTGAAGGGGCCGTGGGCGCCCGCGGGCAAGCTGCCCGCCAGTTTCAGCAAGCTGCCGGCGGAGGACAACTGGAAGGACGTCCGCGCCAACCTGCCGGGGAAGTCGATCGCGGCGTCGGCAGTGCCGACGGTCTTCGTCAGTCTTCAGCCCGCGGAGCTGATCCTGCTCACGGGCCCGGCCGCGTACCGTCCGGTGCAGGGCACCGGGCTGCAGTGGGTCAGCAACACGGAGAGCGACGTCTTCAGGATGGGCAAGGCCGGCGCTGTGTATTACCTCGTCGCGGGACGGTGGTTCACCGCGCCTGATTTCACCGGGCCATGGACGTTCGCGACGCCGAGCCTGCCGGCCGACTTCAAGAAGATCCCGCTCGAGCACGAGCGGTCGCGCGTGCTCGCTTCTGTCCCGGGCACCGACCAGGCGATCGAAGCCGTGCTCCTCGCGCAGATTCCGCAGACGGCTCGCGTGAACAAGAAAGAGACCAAGGCGCCGGACGTGGCCTTCCAGGGCGATCCGAAATTCGCCCCGATCGAGACGACGACCGTGGAGCGCGCCGTGAACACCGACAAGGACGTGTTCAAGGTCGGCGATCAGTACTACATGTGTTTCCAGGGGGTCTGGTTCGTCGGCAAGGCGGCGTCAGGGCCCTGGCAGGTGGCCGAGTCGGTCCCGGAGCAGATCTATCAGATTCCCGTCAGCTCACCGGCGCATCACGTCACCTACGTCACCGTCGAGGACGACAGCGACGACGACTGGGTCGTCTATGCAGCGGCGGCCGGGTATACGGGCATGATGGTCGCCTGGGGCTGCACGGTGTGGGGCTCGGGCTGGTACTACCCGCCGTACTGGGGCTACGGCGGCTACTATCCGTACTACTACCCGCATTTCCCGACCTACGGGTACTCGGCCTGGTACAACCCGTGGACCGGCGCCTATGGACGCAGCGCCGGCATCTACGGACCGTACGGCGGCGCCGGGGTGGGTGCTCGCTATAACCCCCGCACCGGCACCTACGCGCGCGGCGCAGCCGCTTACGGCCCCTACGGCGCGCGTGGCGTCGCGCAGGCCTACAACCCGCGCACCGGCACCTACGCGCAGACGCGGCAGGGTTCGAACGTCTACGGCAGCTGGGGCTCGACCTCGGTGCAGCGCGGCGACGATTGGGCGAAGACCAATCGCTACACCAACCGCCAGACGGGCACGACGACGAGAACCGTCAGGACTGACGAGGGCGCCGGTGTCGTGAAGAAGGGCGCCGAGGGCGGCCGCATCGCTGCCGGCAGCGGCGGTGATATCTACGCCGGGAAGGACGGCAACGCGTACCGCAAGCAGGACGGCACGTGGCAGAAGTACCGAAGACGGCGGCTGGTCGAATACCGATCGCCAGCCAAGTGGCGAGCGGCCGACCCCTACGGATCGGCCGACTGGGGATCGGCCCGCGACCGCCAATCGCCCGGCGACCACGGACCGGGGCACTGTCGATCAGTTGAATCGGGACGCTGCGGCGCGTACCCAGGGCGCGCAGCGAACCCGCGACGCCGGCACCTACCGCAGCGCGCCGAGCAACCCGCGGAGCATGGGCGGCAGCTATCGCGGCGGCGGTGGCTCGCGTGGCGGCGGCGGCGGCCGGCGGCGGTAGACGCGAGCCGGCGGGGCATCACTTCTGGTACGCTTGCCAGAAGTGATGTCACAACGTTTTCGCGAACGAATGGCTCGGCTTCGCGGCTTCGTCTCGCGAGACGAGACTCCGCGCCTTGCCGACGAGAGCCGTTGGTACACCGAGCACACCGCGCTCCTCATCAGCACGTTCAAGTGGGCCCTGCTTGGTGCGGCCGCCGGCGTGTGCGTCGGCCTGGGCACACGGGTCTTCCTGTGGACGGTCAGCGCGTCCGCCGACTGGACGCGCACGCTCATGAATGGCCGCGCCCCGGCCTTCGTGCTTCTCCCGATCGCGCTGCCGATCTGCGTCTGGCTGATCCACACCTTCTCCTCCGATGCCCGCGGCCACGGCACGGAAGCCGTGATCGCCGCCGTGCACCAGCGATCCGGTCGGGTGGACTGGCTCGTTGCCCCCGTCAAGCTCGCGGCGACGGTGGTGACGCTGGCGTTTGGCGGATCCGTCGGCAAGGAGGGCCCGGCCGCGCAGATCGGCGCCGCCCTGACCAGCCTGTTCGCAGACATCCTGCGGCTCCGCGACGAGGATCGGCGGCGGCTGGTCATCTGCGGGATCAGCGCTGGATTCGCGGCGGTCTTCGGCACGCCCGTGTCGGGCGCGCTGTTCGGGATCGAGGTGCTGTATCTCGGGCGGATCGACTACACCGTCATTTTCCCGGCGCTCGTCGCCGGCATCGTGGCCCACCTCGTCTGCGGCGTTCGACCGCCGTTTCCGCCGCTTCAGGAAGCTTTCGCCGACACCAGCCAGGTCAAGACGATCCTGATCATCCTGGCCTGCGGAGCGCTGTTTGGGATCATCGCGCTGCTGCTCATCGAGTCGCTGCGATTCTTCGAGCGGGCTTTGCGGCGATTCGAACACCGGCCATACCTGCTGGCCGCGGCCGGGGGCGTCGCGCTGGTGCTCTTGTATTTCGCCGCGGGCGACACCTACGCCGGCCTGGGCACGGACACGATCAACGGCGTGTTGGCGGGCACCACGCCCGTCATCGCTGGCGCGTTCCTGATCAAGATCCTGGCGACGTCGATCACGCTGGAAACCGGCGGCAGCGGCGGCATCGTGACGCCGATTTTCTTCGTCGGCGCCACCAGCGGCGCCGCGTTGGCGCCGTGGTGCGGCGTGCCGTCGACGTTCCTGGCCGCTGTAGGCCTGGTGGCGATGCTTGCCGCGGCAGCCAACACGCCGATCGCGGCAGCAGTGATGGCGATGGAGCTGTTGCCAGGTCCGGAGGGCGTGTATGCCGCGCTGGCGGCGGCTACCGCCTTCCTGATGGTGGGGCACCGCAGCGTGTATGCCAGCCAGAAGATCGGCCTGTCCAAATCAGCCGGCCTCGACGTACAGCTGGGCGGTGCGATCGGCGATGTCAATCGAGCATCGGTCCGTATCCGGAAGGGAAGCCTGACCGAACGAGTACATCGATTCGGCCGCGCTGAAGGTGGCGGCAAGGAAACCAAGCCCGACGAGTGATCATCAACCGCGCGCGATCAGCAGCAGGCCCGCCATCACGATCGCGGCTCCGATCGCTCGCGCCACGTGCTCACCGGACGGGCCGAGACGTTCGAGGGTGATGCCCACCGTCACGGCTGCCATCACGCGAAGGTCCATCACGCCGAGCACCAGCGCGATCGACATCAGACCGCCACAGCAGCGACTGCAGCGCAGCCCCATGCGCAGGCCGTGGCGCCAGGCGCAGGCGGCATCGGCCTGGAGCGCATGGCCGTGCCCGGGCGCCGCGCGGCAGCAGGCCAGCTGACGCGCCTTCCACGCGGTGAACTGCACGGCGCCGGCGATCAGGACAACCACACCGGCCGCGATCGGCACGGCCCGCGCCAGCGCAGGCACGTCCATTTCGAGCGCCGCCAACCCGACGCCGAGCGGAAACACGGCGACTCCGAGCGCAGACCAGACAAAGAAGTAGCCCACGCCAGCGAGCGCGGTCAGCAGTCCGGCGCGCGATTCGCCGGTCCGCCCGATGGCGAGGTAGTAGCGCCACAACATCGGGGTCAGCGACGGCAGCATCATCGCCGCCGTCATCGCCAGCCACATGCCCAGGAACGAGGCCGCGGCGCCGGGCCACGACTGGCCCGGCATCCGCATCCATGTCATCGACATCGTCCAGCCGCCTGGCATCGGCATCCCGTCCATCGACATGGACGTGCACCACTCCACTGTCAGCGCGGCACTGCCCGCAAACAGCAGCGCCGCGATGCCGAGGAATACCTGCGCGGACACCGGCTCTGAGGCCATGCGTCGAGACACGTTCCGCCTCGTTGTGTGCGCCGTCATCGCCAGGCGTGACACTAGTGCCTGCCGTACTCGTCGTGGCGGCGCCACCAGACGTCGGACTCGTTGCGGCCCCTGGGCGCGCGGTCGAGCCACTGGTACATGCCCCAGAGGCCGTCCAGCCCGCGCGCGTAGGTCGAGTAGGTGTGGTAGACGACGCCGTCCTCGAGCACGAACGAGCTCAGGCCAGGCCGCTCGCGGGTGTAGGTGGGCACGTCGGTGCCTGTCATCGCCGCAATCACGCCGACTGGCCCCTCGCTGCCGCGCAGCTGCCACTCCTGCAGGGTCTTGCCCGCGAGTGAGTCGCGGGTTGGCGCTTCGCGCCGGTAGTTGTATTCGATGCCATCCCGCTGCTGCGCCTCGGTGAATGAGATGTTGAAGTCGCCGTTGAAGTCGGTGCTGACGGCGGACGCCCAGGGGAAAGTCCATCCCATCCGCTGCTTGTATGACTGCAGCTTTCCGAGAGGCGCGCGCGACACCGCCGACAGCGTGACGTCGTGGTTGGCCAGGTGGACGGAGAACCCGTTGAATCCGTCCGCGATGGTCGAGCACGACGGGCATCCCGCCGTGTAGTCGGGCCCGAACATGAAGTGGTAGACGAGCAGTTGCGAGCGGCCGTCGAAGAGGTCCGCGAGTGACGCGCTGCCCTTGTCGGTGTCGAAGTGGTACGTCTTGGCCACCCGCACCCACGGCAGCTCCTGCCGCCGCTGTGCGAGCTCGTCGCTGCGCCGCGTCAATTCCTTCTCCGCCTCGAGCAGCTCGAGGCGCGCCGCGAGCCACTCCGTTCGTGTTGCCGTCGTGTGCCCGGTCGCCGCTGTTTTCTGTGCGCTCATCGTCTTGTCCTTTCATGCCGACGCGACGTGTGTCTCGTCGCTCGTGAGATAGTCTGAGCGCCGGATCTCGAACGGCGGGAGTGACAACTGTGGCGGGATTTCGATGGACTCGCTGATCACCGCCGCGGCGCGTGCTCTCGCCGCGGGTGATCCCCTCGGCGCCTTGAAGCGCGTGGCCCTGCGCGACGACGCGCCGGCGCTCGCGCTGCGGGGCATCGCGATGGCGCAGCTCGGCGATATGGCTCGAGCGAAGGCGCTCCTGCGACGCGCGGCACGCGCCTTCGGTCCGAAAGAGGCTGTCGCCCGGGCGCGGTGCGTTGTTGCCGAGGCTGAGGTCGCCCTCGCGTCGCGCGACCTGGGCTGGCCGGCGAAGTCGCTCGACGCCGCCCGGGCGACGCTTGAAACGCATGGCGATCGCGTCAACGCCGCGCACGCGCGGCATCTCGAAGTCCGGCGCCTGCTACTCATCGGACGCCTCGACGAGGCAGAGCGGGCACTCGCCACGCTCGATCCCGCGCCGTTCCCTCCGGCGTTCAGAACGGCTCACGAACTGGTGGTGGCGGGCATTGCGATGCGGCGGCTCCGGACCAAGCCGGCGCGCGCGGCGCTTCTCCGGGCCGGCCGCGCGGCGCGGCACGCCGGTATCCCGGCGCTGACAGCGGAGGTCGAAAGCGCGGTCCTCGTCCTGAACGCTGTCGCGGCCCGCCTGATTGTGGGTGGCGAAGAGCGTCCTCTCCTGCTCGACGAAGTCGAGGCCGTGCTGGCGTCAAAAGCCTTCGTCGTGGATGCGTGCCGTCATGCCGTGCGTCACGATCGCACGGTGGTGTCGCTCGCGACGCGGCCCGTGTTGTTCGCGCTCGCCCGTGCGCTGGGCGAGGCCTGGCCGGACGATGCGCCCAGGGAGACGCTGCTGCAGCGCGCCTTCGGCGCGAAGCACGCCGACGAATCGCATCGCGCGCGGCTGCGCGTCGAAGTCGGGCGGCTCCGGGCGGCGGTGCGGATGATGGCTGACATCACGGCGACCAGGCGCGGCTTTGCGCTGGCGCCGCGCCGCGCGCGCGAGGTGGTCGTGCTGGCTCGTCCCGTCGACGAGGAGCATGCGGCAGTGCTCGCCTTCCTTGCCGATGGGGAGTCGTGGTCGAGCTCGGCTCTTGCGGTTGCGCTCGGCACGAGTCAGCGCACGGTCCAGCGAGCGCTCGACTCGCTGGCGGCAGACGCCAAGGTGCAGTCGTTCGGTCGCGGCCGAGCCCGCCGATGGATGGGCCCGTCGGTGCCGGGATTCACGACGACGTTGTTACTCCCCGTGTCGCTGCCAGATTGACTAGGATCGCGCGATGCGTCGCTCGACCGCGGAAATCATCAGGGATTACGGCCCGTTTCCGGGCGCCGACAGCGTCAACGGCGTGACCTTCGACGGTCAGCACGTGTGGTTTGCCGCTGGTGACTCACTGAAAGCGTTCGACCCGGCCAGCGGCGCCGTCGTGCGCTCGATCGATGTCGCGGGCCACGCCGGAACGGCGTTCGACGGGCGCTACCTCTATCAGCTCGCCGAGGATCGGATCCAGAAAGTCGACCCGCAGAGCGGGCAGGTCCTCGCCACCATCCCCGCGCCCGGCGGCGGCGGTGATTCAGGGCTGGCATGGGCCGAGGGCACGCTGTGGGTCGGACAGTATCGGGATCGCAAGATTCATCAAGTTGATCCCGACAGCGGCGCCATTCTCCGGACCATCGAGTCCAACCGCTTCGTCACCGGGGTCAGCTGGGTCGACGGCGAGCTGTGGCACGGCACCTGGGAAGGCGACGAGAGCGAGCTGCGGCGAATCGATCCGCAGACCGGGAAAGTCCTGGAGCAACTCGAGATGCCGCGCGGCGTGGGCGTGTCGGGCCTCGAGTCCGACGGCGGCGATCGATTCTTCTGCGGCGGCGGAAAGAGCGGCAGGGTGAGGGCCGTCCGCCGCCCTCGTCGTACCGTCCCCGGCACGAAGTCTACGAGCCGCTAGGGCCCGCGGTGGCGAGCGCGTCGATGCCTATTTCGGCATCGGGATCGATACCGCCTTGCCGGCGCCGCGCTCGGCGATCCAGATCGTGTCGCCCGCAGGCTCGACCGCCGTGGGCGTGTTGAGGCCTTCCTTGATCACGGTGACGGTGGCCTTGTCGCCATCGACCGTGATCACAGAAATCTTGCCGCTGCCGTTCTCCGCCACCAGCAGTTTGCCATTGGCGGCGCGCATGCCATCGGGCCCCTTGACCGGCTGGTCCATCCAGATGTCGACGGGCTGGCCCGCCTTGCCGGCGGCATCGACAGGGATCCGGTAGAGATTGTTGGAGAACACGTTGTTCACGTAGAGCGTGCCGTTCAGGAAGGTGATGCCGTCGATGCCGTAGAGCGCGCGATGCTCCAGGAACAGCTCCGCGGTGGTGGCCCCCGCCGGCAGCTTGTAGATCTTGCTGTTGATGGTGTCGGAGATATAGAGCGCTTTGTCCGGACCAATCGCGAAGTCGTTGCAGATGCTGTTGTCGCCCGGCAGGTTCCAGCGGATCTTTGGCGCCCCGGTGGCGACGTCGAAGCTCCTGAGCGCGGTGTGCCGTTGCACCGGCGTGACGCCTGGAACCGGGGTCAGCTGGCAGGTCCACAGCGTGTTGGTCGCGGCATCGACCAGCATGCCGAAGAAGAAGGTGCCAGGGCCTTCGGCGCTGGCGTCCACGAACTTCTCGGGGGTCGTCGACCCGGCGGCTACCTTGTAGACAAACGGGGTGCTGGCACTGCCCACGAACAACACGCCACCCGGTCCCACAGCCAGGCTTTCGGGCTGCGACTTCGTGTCGACGATCAGGATGTCGGCAGCCGCCGCCGCGTGAGCGGCTGTCGCCATCAGGGCAGCGCACGCCGCGATTCGAAGCACGTCAGCAATTCGCATCGTCATCTCCCAGGTCGCGTTGGGGGCGAGGGACTCCACTCGAGCCCTGCGCCCGCAGGCGGGAAATATACAGTGTTTTCAGAGTGGAAGGAGCGCCGCCGCTGTCGCTACATCGGGGCGAGCACGTACTCGATGTTGCTGAGCAGAAAGTCCTGCGTCAGCGGGCTGTCGCGGAGCCGACGGCCAACGGCGGCTGGCAGCCGGCGGACGGTGCCGCTCGCGCTCAACTGCTCCTGAACGACCCGAAGGCCGGCCTGAGCGATCAGGTCGCGCAGGCGCCGCACGCGCACTTTTTCCAACAGGTCGTCGTGCTTGACGATGCCGAGCCGGGCGTCGCGGATGAAGGAGTTCTCGTGGGCCGGCTCCTGCAGCGTCCACGGCGCGTGCCGGGCGAGCCAGCGGAACGTCCCGAACGCGACAGTGCGGCCGAAGATCCAGTGGAGCGGGACCGGCACCAGCAGGCGTGGAAGGTGGGCGCCGGCGAAGGACAAGTACGGCGCTGTCGACAAGTACAGCCGTCCGTCCGCCGCCATCACCCGCCGGCACTCCTTGAGGTACTCGAGCGCGTCGGAGACGTGTTCGATGACGGCATGCGACAGCACCAGGTCGAACGTCCCGGCCTTGAACGGCAACGCCATGCCGTCGGCGCGCAGGAAGCGGAGATTCCGCATGCCGCGTTCCTGCCCGAGTGTGATCCCGGCGTCGCGGAAGCGATCGAAGGGGTCGATGCCGATGGCTTCGTCGACGTGTTCGGCGAGCGACAACGGCATGCCGCCGCCTCCGCATCCGCAGTCGAGCACGCGGCCGGCGAGCGTCACATTCGCACGCTCGAGAAACGCAATCACCTTCGCGCTCCTGTAGTACTCGAACAGCGCGTAGTCGTATTCCGACCGGAAGCGCAGGGCGGCGTAGGTCTTGCTGAGGTCTTCGCGAATCTCGCGCATCAGAATGGACTACCGGTCCCAGTCGCCGTCGCCGAACACCACGTGCCATCGCCCGGACGTGACAGAGGCCAGGCGGGGGATGCCGTTTGGCCGCGCGCACAGGTGGCCGTTCGCGACGCCCTTGAAGAATCCGTGCCGCTTCAGATCCGCGGCCAGTGCCGCGCTCGTGCAGAGCACCTGCACCCGCGCGACACGGGCCTGCGCAAACGTTCGCATGAGGTCAGTCAGCAGCGCATCGCGGCTCAATCGATCGTCGTCGGCGGCGAACAGATCGATGATCCAGCCCAGTCGAAGGCCGCGACGCTCTTCATGCCGCGTGACGGCAAACCCGGTGAGGACGCCATCACGACGCGCTTCGGTGATGGTGTACTGCTTCTGCGGCGTATCCCGATAGCGCCACTGGACGTAGGCGGCATCGCGACGAACGCACGCGTCGAAGCCCTCTCGCGCGCGCTCCCAGAGGCGATCGTAATCGTCGCCAATGTGCCCGGCCTCACTGACAACAATCTCCCGCGACAGGGGACGGCGCCGCTTCGCCAGGCGCATCATCGCGGCCGTGAGCGGAGCGGCAAGATGGCCGGCCACGCGGCCGTACCGGCGGCCGACGACGGCCCCCGGATCGAGCACCGCCTGATAGGCCGGCACAAATCCGAGGTCCTGGAATCCGAGCCGCTTGCAGATCAGATAACTGGTGCGCGCGAGGCCGAGACCGAGCGCGACGTCCGCGTTCTCCATCCACGCCTTTGCCAGCGCGATGCTGTGGCCCTGGCCCTCGGCGTCGGGGCTGACGAAGTAGTCGATGCCCCACGCGCCGCGGACTTCGCGATCGCCCCACCACAGCGTCACCGGCATCGTGCCCATCTGTCCGAGAGGATGCGTGTCGTTGCGCGCGACGTAGACCACGGGACCGTCGGGCGACTGCGGGTTGCGCTCGTATTGCCACGCCCATGACGCCTGTCGCGCGGCCGCCTTCGAGTCGCCGAAGATGCGGCGGTAGATGTCGTTGAGTTCGTTCGCGTCTGCGGTGGATCGGAGGCCGATCTGCACGCTCACGACAGTCGCACTGCCTTGAACGACATTGTCAAAACACTCTACACTATATCCCGCTGATGCCCACCGCGACGGCGAGAATCCTCTCGACGGGATCGTATCTGCCGGAACGCGTCGTACCGAACGAGGCCCTGACGCAATTCCCCGCCGTGACGCTGCCGATGATCGCCGAAAAGACCGGCATCTCGGCGCGCCGCTACGCCGCGGCCGACGAGGCCACGTCGGACCTGGGGGCCGCCGCCGCGCGCCAGTGCCTCCAGCGGGCCGGGGTCTCGGCAGACGACGTCGATGTGATCATCCTGGCGACCTCGTCGCCCGATCGCATTCAGCCGGCGACGGCGACACGCGTGCAGGAGTTGATCGGCGCACGCAAGGCATATGCGTTCGACGTGAACTCGGTCTGCTCCGGTGCCGTGTTTGCGCTCCACCTCGCCGATGCGCTGGTCCGGACGGGCGCTGCCGCGCGCGTCCTGGTCGTCGCGAGCGAGCTGTACTCGCGCAGTCATATGAACCCGCGAGACTTCGCGACGTGCGCGTGCCTCGGCGATGGCGCGGGCGCGGCGCTGGTCGTCGCCGGCGACGCCGGGCATGCCATCGTCGGCACCAGGCTTCACACTGATGGCTCCGGCGCCGATCTCATCCAGGTGCCGGCCGGCGGAACGATGCTCCCGTACGCCCAGATGGAGCGGCCGCAGGACGCCTACTTCATGATGCGCGGCCGCGACGTGCAGGAATTCGTCGTCACGCAGGGCGCGGCCGTCGTCGAGGAGTTGCTCAGCGCGCACGGCGTCGATCGCCAGAGCGTCGCGTTCGTCGTGCCACACCAGGCCAACATCACGGTGCTGCAGGCGCTGGCGGAACGGCTCGAGATCGATTTCGACAAGTTCGTCATCACCCTGGATCGCTACGGCAATACGGCCGCCGCGTCGGTCCTGATCGCCTTTGACGATCTTCTGATGTCCGGCCGCGCCCGTGCGGGCGATCTGGGCGTGCTGGTCGTGTTTGGAGGAGGCCTGTCATGGGCAGCGACGCTCATCAGGATCTGAGCGACGCGGCGCGCAAGCGGTTGACGACTGCGCTCATCGCAGTGTTTCGCAAGGCGCCCGCCAGCCTGACGCCAGGACTCCGGCTTGCCGAGATCGGCGGGTGGGACTCGATGAACGCCGTGACGTTCACCTTCGAGCTCGAAACTGCGTTTGACGTCACCCTCGGCGAGACGACCTTCACCGGGCAGCAGACCATCGCCGACGTGCTGGCCGTCCTGCGCGAGCGGGGCGCGACCTCAGCATGACGGTCGCGCGCTCGGCGGAAGTCGAGCTCAGGGCATTGATTGCCGAGCTCGTGCGCGAGCGGCCCGAGGCGATCGATCTCGCCAGGCCGATGGATCAGCAGGGCCTCGACTCGCTCCAGCTGATCATCCTCAGAGAACGTGTCGAGAGCTCGCTTGCCGTCGTCTTCTCCGACGAGGAGTGGATGGCGCTCGACACGCCGGCACGCGTGCTGGCGCGCGTCAAGTCGGATACGGGCATCACCGATGCGTCCTCCCCGTTGTGGTCGCGAGCTGATCTGGAGATCGGCATGCCGCTGACGGGCAGGAACAACCTGGCCGAGACGCCGTTGCTGCAGTATCTCGGGGACCAGCGCTGGCGGCAGATCAGCGACGTCATCGGCGTGCCGAGCCGCGAGATCGTCGACGACGCAGGGGAGCGGTTGTACGCGACGTTCTTCTTCGTCGAAGTCGCATTCCCTCCTGGCCGCCCGATGTCGTCGTTCGGCGAGAACGACCAGTTCACCGTAATGAGCTCGCTCGCGCGCTATGGCACGTCGATGGTGGACGGCATCTCGTATCTCGTCCCGGGTTCCGGCGCGAGCTGGACGCCGTTCACCTCGATGCAGCAGGCGGTAGACGCCGGCGTGCCAGCCGTGCGGATGTCGAATATCTTCGTCAAGCAGTTCGCCGGCGCCCAGTGGCTGAAGAAGGGACGCCCGGCGCACCCGAACTTCGCGCGCGTCCCGGCGCTGGCCGAGCCACCCGATTCCTACGAGACGACCAAGCAGGCCGAGCAGGCGGGACGATTCGAATCGAGCACTGCCGAGTGGACGCCGATGACCGACGGCCCGGTGCAGCGCGACTACAAGCTGGTGCCCGATCGCGACCTGAATGGCGCGGGCCTCGTCTACTTCGCGAACTATCCGATGTTTCTCGACATCTGCGAGCGCGACGTGCTCGCGTCGGCGCGCTCGCCGCTGTCCGAGGACCTGCTCGACGACAGGACGCTGATCCGGCGCCGCACCGCGTATCTGAACAACGCCTCGTCCAGGGACACCCTGCGGATCGAGATCGAGCCGTGGTCCCGCGTCGTCGGCTCGCTGTTGCACCTCCACGTGAACAGCCGCATGTTCCGGCGCTCGGACGAGCGGCTCATGATGGTCTCGACAGCCCATAAGGTCGTCGCCAGAACGGTTCCAGGGACCCTCAAAGGTTAGGCTCCGGTGGAAGCCTGGAACCGGAATCGACTCACTGCAGCCCTCGGGATTGACTATCCGTTCATCCAGGGGCCGTTCGGCGGGTTCTCGTCCCAGACACTGACGGCGGCCGTCTCCAACTGGGGCGGGCTCGGCTCCTTCGGCGCGCATGGCCTGACGCCGTCTGGAATCAGCGACGCGATCGAAGAGATTCGGTCACTGACCACGAAGCCTTTCGCGATCAACCTGTGGGTGTCGATGGAGGACGCAGGCGCTCGCACATCGGATGAGAGCGCGTTCAACCGGAGCCTTGCGCCGCTGGCGCCTCACCTTGCCGCGCTCGGCGCGTCGCGCCCGGCCTACGCGCCCTATGCGCCACTGCGCTTCGAGGATCAGGCCCGCGTGCTGCTCGACGCCAGGGTGCCGGCGTTCAGCTTCATTTTCGGAATTCCATCACGCGACATCCTGGACGAGTGTCGCGCGAAGGGCATCGTCACGATTGGCACGGCGACCACACCCGACGAGGCTGCGGCGCTGCAGCACGCCGGCGTTGACGCCATTGCCGCTTCCGGCTTCGAGGCCGGTGGACATCGGGGCTCGTTCCTTCGCGCGGCGGAAGACTCTCTGGTCGGCACGCTGGCGCTCGTGCCTCAGATCGTCGATGCGGTGAGCGTGCCGGTGATCGCGGCAGGCGGAATTGCGGATGCGCGCGGTGTCGTCGCCGCGCTCGCGCTCGGCGCGGAGGGCGTCCAGATGGGCACCGCACTGCTGGCCTGCGAAGGGTCCGGCGCCAGCCGGCTTCATCGCGACGCGTTGCTGCAGGGGAAGGCCGGGCACACCGGCCTGACGAAGGGTTTCACCGGACGTCTCGCACGAGGTATCCATAACCGGCTCATGGAGGAGCTGAGCCGCGAGGGACGCGAGATCCTGCCGTATCCGCTGCAGCGCGGCCTCGTCAGGAGCCTGTCGATTCCCGCAGAGGCGGCGGGCCGCGAGGACCTGCTGCCGTTGTGGGCCGGCCAGAGCGCGAGTCTGTCCGCGAACACCGACGCCCAGGCGTTTCTGAGCGCGCTGGTTCAAGACGTCTCGGCTATCGCCGGGCCTGTAGCGCAGTGGAGCGCGCAGCGGAGGCAGGCCCGCCGGCGTTCGTGACCGACGAGAGGGCCGTTCGCGTTCACTCGTCAGCCCGGGGCCGCCGCGGGTATGATCGCGGTTTCAGGAGAGCGCAGCCATGAAGCGTGTTCTGCTAGGTATTGTTCTGTTAGCCGTTGCCGCCATTCCGGCTCTCGCCGCGTTGACGAAAGGCGCGAAGGCGCCAGACTTTTCAGCAAAGGCCTCGCTGGCGGGCAAGGAGTTCGACTACTCGCTCAGCGAAGCGCTGAAGAAGGGGCCCGTCGTCGTCTACTTCTACCCGTCAGCGTTCACCGGCGGGTGCAACATCGAGGCGCACACCTTCGCCGAGAACAAGGAGAAGTTCGACGCCGCCGGCGCGACGATCATCGGCGTGTCGCGCGACAGCATCGCCAGGCTCAACGCCTTCTCGGCCGACCCGCAGTACTGCGCCGGCAAAATCGCCGTCGCCTCCGATGCTGACGGCGCGATTGCGGCGTCGTTCCAGCTGAAGAGCGGTGCCGGCAAGCCGGGCATGAAGGACTCGCGCGGCGAAGCGATCGACCACGACTTCACCGAGCGGACGACCTTTGTCGTGACGCAGGCGGGGACGATCGCCGCGACGCTTTCATCCAGCGACGACAAGATCACCCCCGCGGAGCACGTCGAGAAGTCACTGGCCGCAGTGCAGCAGCTCGGCAAGCCCGCCGCGAACTAGTCCGATCCCGGGGGAGTGAGGATGTCGAATGGCGGACAATCGCGCCGACACGTCTCACTCCCTCGACGCTTCGCCAACCACTCGAAGGCAGTTCGTCCGGCACGCGGCATCCTCGATTGACGAAGTCCAACGCGCGATCGCGCGATAACGTGAAGGGCACGCGTCCGGGCGCGACCGCTGAGGCTGGTACCACTCGCGGCGCCATCGTTCGCCATCCCGACTACCCGCAATGGGGGAACGGATACGTGATTCACGCGAGAAAGACCGCCTCGGACGTGTTCTTCCAATGGGGCGGCATGCGGCGGATTCCGCTGGCCGAACCCCTTCATCCACTGCAGACGGCCGGCGCGCTGGCGGAGGTCTTCACGCTCTGCGCGGAGCTGCCGGCGCGATCCTGGTCGCGAGCGCATCACAGCCTCTACGCGATCGAGCTTGATCCAGCCGTGTGGAAGCACCGCGGGTTTCGAGAGCGCAATCCTGGCGGCGCCGCCGGCGGGTGCCTGTACCTCGGCGCGACGGGTCTGACGCCGGAGGAACGGTTCAAGCGGCACACGTCCGGCAAGCAGTCCGGACGGTTCGTCCGCAAGTATGGACTCCGGCTGCGTCTCGATCTGGTCGAGGGATTCTCGCGCCTCCCGTATCGGATTGCTGCCTGCATGGAGCCGAGGTTCGCCGCATGGTTACGCGCACAGGGATTCGGGGTCTGGCAGAACTGACACGACGCGAGCTGCTGGCGCTCGTTGGCGGCGGCACAGCGACTGTGGTCGCCGGCGGGCTGCCCGTCACGCTGCGGGCGCTGGCCGCGACGACTGCCGGCGTCGTCACGCCCTTGCCGCTGCGGGACGTCCGCCTGCTCGACGGCCCGTTCCGCGACGCCCAGGCCCGCGACCTCGCCTATCTCCTCCTGCTGCAGCCGGATCGGATGCTGCACAACTTCCGCGTCAACGCCGGCCTCGAGCCGCAGGGCGCCGGTCTACGGCGGCTGGGAATCGGAGGAGCCGTGGGTGGAGATCCGCTGTCACGGCCACACGCTCGGGCACTACTTGAGCGCGACCTCCCTGATGTACGCCGCCACAGGCGACGCGCGGATGAAGCAGCGTGTCGACTTCATCGTCGACGAACTGGCGGAGTGCCAGCGGGCCGGAAAGACCGGTCTCGTGTGCGCCTTCCCGGACGGCGCGAAGCCGCTCGAGAACGCCGTCGCCAGCCGTCCGTTCACCGGCGTGCCGTGGTACACGATGCACAAGATCTTCGCCGGGCTGCGCGATGCGCACCTGTTCACGCGGCAGCGCGCCGGCGCTCGACGTGCTCGTGAAGCTGGCTGAGTGGACTGCCGCCGCCACGGCACCGATGTCGGACGAGCAGTTCCAGCACATGCTCGACACCGAGCACGGCGGCATGAACGAGGTGCTGGCGGACGTGTCGGCGATCACCAGCGACCCGAAGTACCTCGCGCTCGCCCGGCGCTTCAGTCACCGGAAGGTGCTGGCTCCGCTCGCCGACGCTCGCGATCCCCTCGATGGCCTGCATGCCAACACCCAGATCCCGAAGGTCGTCGGCTTCCAGCGCATCGCGCAGTTGACCGGCGACGATCGAGTACGGGAGGGCGGCGTCTTTCTTCTGGCAGGCGGTCGTCGAACGCCGCTCGTTCGTCACCGGCGGCCACGGCGACAACGAGCACTTCTTCCCGCCAGCCGAGTTCGCCACGCATCTGCCGTCCGCCAAGACCATGGAGACGTGCGGCACGCACAACATGCTGCGACTGACGCGGCTGCTGTTCGAGCAGGCGCCGTCGGCGGCGTACGCGGACTACTACGAGCGCGCCCTCTACAACGGCATCCTCGCCTCACAGGATCCCGAGTCGGGGATGATGACGTATTTCCAGGCGACGCGGCCCGGCTACGTGCGTCTCTTCCACACGCCGGAGCGCTCCTTCTGGTGCTGCACCGGCACCGGCATGGAGAACCACGCGAAGTACGGCGACTCGATCTACTTCCACGGCGCAGACGCGCTCTGGGTCAACCTCTTCATCGCGTCGACGGCAGCCTGGAAGTGCAAGGGGATGACGCTGCGGCAGGAGACCACATTCCCTGACCATCCCGGCACGCGGCTCGCGGTGACAGTCGAACGGCCGGTGCGCGCGGCACTGCATGTGCGGCGGCCGGCCTGGTGTCCCGCCATGGCGGTGCGCGTCAACGGCCAGCGCTGGACGGGGGAGGCCGCGGTGAACGGCTACGTCGCGATCGATCGGCAGTGGCGGACCGGCGACGTCGTGGAGGTGGACCTGCCGATGACGCTCCGCGCTGAGCGGCTGCCCGGCGCGAGCGACCTCGTCGCCTTCGTCTATGGGCCGATCGTGCTTGCCGGACGGCTGGGCCGCGACGGCCTCACCACCGGCAGCCAGATCATCGTCAACGAACGCGAATCGGGAACGATGCTGAACGCGGCCGTCGAGGTCCCGGTGCTCGTCGGCGACGCCGCGTCGGTGACGCAGGCGCTCGTGCAGGACGCGCGCGACCCGCTGGTCTTCAGGACGAAGGGGATCGGCCGCCCGGCCGATATCGAGCTGTCGCCTTTCTATCGGCTCGCCCACGAGCGTTACGCGCTGTACTGGAAAGTCGCCGCGGCGTAGAAGGGCAGGGCAGGGCACGGGCACGCGGACGGTTCACACCAGGGCCTGTGCTATCGTGCGTCCCCACGATGAAATTCAAGCAGTTCAGCGCGATAGCCAGTGTCTGTCTCCTCGGCGCGTGTCGCGGCGCCTCAACGGAGACCGCCGCTCAGCCACCTGCCACCGCACTGGCGACTGGGCCCGCTGCGGCCAGTGCTGCCACGCCTGCGGCCGCCACGCCTACGGCTGCCGCCGGCACCGCCGCCGCTAAGCCGACTCCAACAGGTGCCACGGCGACCCGATCGAGTCCGGGTGCTCCGACGGCAGAAAGCATGGAGCCCTGCCTGACGTTTACCCCACACGCCATCGCCAGACTTGCGGGCGTGCGCGTGTCCAAGCCAACTGCCGGTGCACACGACTGTCAGTGGCTCGCGACCGATGGCTCTGGCCGCGTCATGGTCAGCGTCACTTCCTCCTCTGACCCCGAACCCGGAAAGCCCTCGACCGGACTCAGGCAGTTGCCTGACGTCGGCGCCCACGGATTCGTCGCGCGGGATGGGGCCGCGTGGATCGCCGGCGCCGCACTCGCTGAAGAAGCCGTTCGCGTCTCGGTCTCAGGGACCGGTGCGAGCGAGGAGAAGGCGATCGCACTGCTGAAGGAAACACTCCACCGGCGCACGACCGGCGCCGAATCGTTCTGAGGAATCAGGGAGACACACATGAGCCTGGATGCTCGCTATGCCATCCGACTGTTCACGATGACCCTCGGCGCCATGGCGCTGACGGCGCTCGCTGGCTGGTACGGCGCGTCGCTCCACGCCCAGTCTCTGGCTGCCTCTACTGATCCGCAGGTCGCCCAGCTGCAACAGCAGGTGGACGCACTCTCCAAGCGCGTGCTGGCGATGCAGGGCTCCGGGGACGCCAGCACGAAAGTCAAGGCTCCGTTTGAAGTGGTAGACGGCAACGGAACGCCCATTTTCAGAGTGCTCGCGGCCAAAACAGGCGCACTGGTCGTGATTGGCGACGCCGCCGCAGGCGGAGCCATGATCGGCGTCGGCGCGTCAGGCGCCGGGTTTGTGTCTGTCCGCAGCGCCGCCGGAAAGGACGCGCTCGGCATTGGTCAATATCGGGGCGCGGGAATGGGCGTCCATATCGTGGGCAGCGACGGGGTGGCGGTGAAGAGCAGGCTCGCGCTCGATTCCGGGGGCGACGGTCAGCTCCTGGTCGGGGCAGAAGACTCGAGCGGCGTCACCCTTGGCGTCGGACGATCGGGTGCAGGCTTCGCGCTGATACGCCGCAGCGACGGCGAGCGTGGAATTGCCCTCGGCCAGATCGATGGCCGGCCCATGTCGGTTGCGGTCTTCGCGGAGAACGACAAGGAGCTGGTCAGCTTGCGGACGGAGGCCGACGGCGGATCAGTGCAGGTGATGAATCTGAACGGCACTGCCGTTGGCGGTCTCCTCGGTGGCGAGTCCGGAGGCAAGATGGCGCTGACGGGACCCGACGGCGGGACCAGCGCCGTGAGCATCCTGGTCGACGGCACCGGCGGCAAGGTGCGAGTCTTCCCGCAAGCCGGCGGACCGGCGCAGGCCGAGCTCACTGCCGACGACAGCGGCGGTTCGTTCACCACCTACAACAGCGCCGGCAGCTCGACGACCCATCTCGGAACGAAGGGGAGCAAGGGCTACTTCGAGATCAGCGACTCGGCAGGCAGCATCATGGTCGAAGCCGGCTCGCTGGCGTCGCACAAGGGCTACGTCATGGCGACGCCGTGGCGTCCCAGTCCCGACGTGCGCGGCGACCCCAGTGTGCTCAAAGGCGGCGGAAAGTAACTGTAACTACGCCAGCGCCTTTCCGTACAACACGAGCAGGCGGCTCCACGCCTTCTCGGCCTGCGGCTCGTTGTAGACGTGCGAGTCCGGCGGGCACCAGCCGTGGGCCGCGCCTTCGTAGACTTCGATCTCGGCCGGGAGGTTCGCCTGCGCGAAGGTGTCCTTCAGGACGGTCTTGTCATTCGGCGCGCGCTCATCGTCGTTGGCGGCAATGGCGATCAGGAACTGGGCCTTGCTCTTGGCGGCCTGCAGATGCGGGCTGTTCGGCGCGTCGGTGACGAGTCCGCCGCCGTGGAATGTCGCCACCGCGCCGATGCGATCGGGGACGGCGGCCGCGGTGCGAAACGCCATCGGGCCGCCCATGCAGTAGCCCTGCGTGCCGATCTTGCGGGTCTTCGCCACCGAGGGCTGCTGATCCAGCCAGGCGATGAACGCCTTGGCGTCGGTCATGTGCGTCGTCTCGTTCAAGCCCTGCGCGAGCGGCCGCACCTCGCCGATCGGCGTGGCTGCGCCAGCCTCCGCTGTCGGGGCTTTCTTGACCCGGTAGAACGGGTTCACGACCAGGACCGAGTAGCCGGACTCGGCGAGCCGCTTGCCCATCTGACGGAAGGCCGGGCGCAGGCCGAAGATGTCCGGCCAGATGAGCACGCCGGCGACTGCACCGCTCGCCGGGTGGACGAAGTAACAGTCGGCGCTGCCGTCCGGCGTCGTGACCATCACGTCGGATTCGGTTACCGCGACCGCATTGGCAACCTGCGGGAGCATCATCGTGATGCCGGCGCCGACGAGCACGCCGAACTGGCGGCGGGTCACGTGTCCGAGCGCTTCGTACTTCTTGCGGTCGTCCTCAAAATGGTCCTGGTCGCACATAGCGGGCTCCTGTTCGAGAGCGTTGATCACGAGTGACCGCCGATGCAAGCCGAAGCGTGATCAGCTCGACCGGCGCAGACGTTCAGGTCACACCGTAACGACGAAGGGTCTCCTGCATTGCGGCATTGCCCTTCGCCATCGCCGACAACGTCATGCCGGCGCCATTGCCGAGCGCTTTGATGTCAGCGCCGGCCGCTACGAGCCGGTCCACCACTGCCGGATAGTCCGCGCCTGCGGCTCGGCGATGCACCGAGCCGAACGCCGCCCATCCGAGCGGCGTGCTCAGATGGGTCGGATCCCGAGCCTCGACCGGGACGCCGCCGTGCGCGAGGATCCGTTCAACAAGGCCCACGTGACCCACCCAGCAGGCGGCGTGCAGTGCGGTCCCGCCGTCGACGCCTCCAGCGGCGGGGTCGAAACCGAGGCGGAGCATGAGATCGGCGGCGTCGAACCTGCCGTCGAAGATGGCCTGGGCCAGATGCGCGGGATGCTCTCGGGTCACCGTCGCGAGCAGCGATGGATCCTCGGCGAGCATCGCGTTGGCTGTCTGCTCATCGGCGGCCAGCAGCGCGTTGACGAACCTGACCGTCTCCGGGCTTCGCGCCAGCAGCAGCTCGCGAACGTCGCGATGACCGAACTGCGATGCGACGTCGTGCGGAGACTTGCCGAAGCCGATCGTCCAGCAGTAGATGTGAAAGGGCGGAACCGGCGCATACCCGGGCTCGTTGATGCGGGCGGCGACGCAGGATGGGTCCGTGTCGAGCAGGTGGCCCGCCAGTGCCACGTCCCCGAGACGGGCGGCCATGAAGATGTCTGGCGTCGCCGCGCGCTCCAGCAGGCGCCGGCAGACCAGCGGCCGATCGACCAGCGCGTACTGGGCGGGCGTGGACTTGTGATCGAGGCAGCGCGCGTCGATGTCTGCCCCGTGGTCGAGGAGGAAGTCGGCGATGGCGACTGTCTTCGCCTCGTGAAGCGGTTGCTGTCCGTCCCCGCCCCGCGCGTGAACCACCGAGGCGTCGGCCTTCACGAACGCTGCCAGCTCGTCGAACCAGCCGAGGCGTGCCGCCACGTTCGGCGTCAGCGTCGCGCCGTGCGCCATGAGGAATCGGGCAGTCTCTTCAGTGGCGCGGTCGAGGACCGTGTAGGGCCCGTTCTCCCACTCGCTCCTCAGGTTCACGTCGGCGCCGGCACCGATGAGCGTCGCCAGCAGGGCCTCGTTTTTGGCGGCGATGTGCGCGGCGCGCTGGCCGAAGGCAAACAGCGGGTCGTTGACGTGTGCCTTGACGTGCGGCAGGGCGAGGAGCTGTTGCGCGCGGCGAACGTCGCCGCCCTCGATCGCCTCGCGGAATGCGGCCAGGTCACGTTGCTGTTCGAGGTCGGCGGGCACATCCGGCGAGTTCGGCGTGGACACGAAGCGGTCTCCTTCAACGACGCCCGGCGTGTTACTGCGGAATGATGTGCCTGGTGACGCGTCCGGTCAATTGCTCGTCGCCGATGGACAGATAGAGCTCGCGATCGGTAATCGACAGGCTGAACGCGATCCGCCGTTCGAGATGCGCCGAGAGCTGGTTCATGAACGAGCGGTCGAAGGCATAGAGCTCGACGTCCTCCGCTCGATGAATCCGTTCGGCGCCCAGGCGACCGAGAAACTGGGCCGAATCTTTGTGGAGGTAGACAGCGACACGGGGCGCGGCTTTTGACGCCCTGTGCAACCGCGACGCGTCGGGCGCCCCGATCTCGATCCACGAACGAATCGCGCCGGTGAAGTCCCGGATCGCAATCGCCGGCACGTCCGGGTCCGAGAGGCCTCCGCGCGAGAACTCGATGCCGTCGCCGTACTCCAGGGCGTACACCAGCACCCGGGTCCAGAGATACTCCTCCGACTCTGACGGATGCCGCGCCACCCGCAGCGCGAGCGTCTCGAATATCCCGCGATCGTGATCCGCAAGATCGATGTCGAAGTTGTAGATCGTCGCGGTCAGCATACGGGGCTTGGTAACGGGATGTGCCGGAGCCCCCCGATCCTATCAAGCAACAGGACTTGCCGCCGTTGCGATGAGTGCTCTCGGAAATCAGAACGGGACGCACTCGCCGAGCGAGCAGATTGTCCCCCTGGCGCAAGGCTTGGCGCCGCAGCACTGCGGGTTATTTGCCGGGCAGCACCCACCCTTCCCGTTGCCGACGGTACCGGTCGGGCAGCACACCCGGCCAGTGGCAGTGGTCACGATCCGGGCGGTCGGGCAGCAGTTCTTGTTGCCCGGAGCGCCGGCAATGGCCCCGCAGGACTCGCCCGCCTTGCAGCACTTCCCGTCGCCGGCACCGGCGCAGCAGCTTTCGGTCTTCGTGCAGCACTGCGAGCCGCACACGGTTGTCCCAGGCACGCAACCACAGACGTTTCTGTTCGAGGCTGGCGGCGTGCTGCCCTTTGGACCGCACTTCTGACCGTGGTTGCAGCAGGTAACGTGGCTGGCGTCCCAGCAGGGAGACTGATCCGGCTTGCAACAGATTCCCAACTCCCCGCTCAGGCAGGGCTTGTCGCCGACCTTGCAACAGAGGCTGTGCTTTGCCGATCCGCAGAACTCGCCGCTATCGAGCTTGCAGCAGGTCTTCCCGCACTGGATCTCGTTCTTGTCCTGGTCGCAGTCCTGGGGCCCGCTACACTTGCCCCCGGCTGCCTTGAGGGACGCGGCGCACTTGCCCTTCGGGCAGCACCACGTCATGGGATTGGGATGCTCCAGATCGTCGTTCGGGCCGATGCAGCAGTCCTCACGCCCCGGATCGCCACAGCACCCAGTGCTGTGAAAGCCGTCGTAGTCGCCGACCGGGACACAGCAGAATTTCAGGCCGGGCTGACCGCAGTCTCGCGGCGAGCAGCCGCCCGCCTGCCCGGTGACGGCGGCCGCGCTGGCGGGCCGGAGCGCCCCGAATGCGGTGGCGGCGAGAGCTGTCGCGATCGTCCGCAACGCCCCGCGGCGAGGCATCGGTGTCGCCAGGGCGCGGGCGAGGTCGTCGAACAGCCCCTGGCTCATAGCCTTCCCCTTCGGCCCACCGGCACTGCGGTGTCGGACTCGACGGAGCCGCGGCCTCCCGCGAGCGCGAAGACGGCCTCGGCGCCCGCTGCCAGCGGCGATGCGATGCGTCCCGTGACATCGACGAGCACGGCCATCGGCGTGCCCCCGGCACCGAAGGCGGCGCCAACGCGGAACGCGGGGTCGAGGGCGATGGTCGAGGAGAACCCGTCAGCGCGTGTCGACGTCTCGTCTCCGGACGAGACGATGAGCAGGCGCGGTGCGCCTGCCGGCGCGTGCCGCTCCCACTGACGCAAGTCGTCGCGCATCGACGCGCAGTAGCCGCAGGACGGGTTCCAGAACACGACGAGGGTGGCCGCTCCCAGCCGAGCCAGTGAAAGGCTCCGGCCGTCCAGTGCGGTCACGCTGAGCTCGGGCACCGGCGACCCCAACGGCAGTTCACGCGCCTGCGCGGGCCGGCTGTCCGAGACCGTACGAGCCACCAACTCCCTGATCGACTCGGAGCCCGCGGCAAGATAACTGGCGATCGTGCCGTCGGCCGCGATCAGCACAGCACTGGGGGTGCCGGCGGCCTCGTAGGCTTTGTACACGGCCAGGTCCGGATCCGAGAGGACACGTTCGAGGCGGTGTTCCGATGCCTCGGCACGGCCCGCCTCCCGATCGCCGTCGTTCACAATCGCGATCGTCAGACGATCGACGTGGTCGCGCTGCCAGGCAGCGATGTCTGGCAGCAGCAACCGGCAGGGCGCGCACGTCCGGCTCGTGAACACGAGCAGGAGCGGATGTCTGGGAGCGAGCAGGTCGCTGAGGGACACGGCCGCCCCGTTCGTGCCCGCGACAGCAAATGCCGGTGCGTCGGTCCCCGGCGGATGTCCGACCATCGGCGGGACGTCGCGGCCCTTCGCGTCATTGAGGCCCGCCGCCGTCAGCCGCCGCTCGAGCTCGTCAACGCGCAGCAGCACCCTGCCGTACGATCGCAGCAGGGACACAAATGCCATGACGCCCGCAACGGCGATCGCGGCAACGGCGATGGCGAGGACCGAGAGGGTCCTGCCGCTGGAGTCGAGACGCGCGAGCCATCCCAACGCCGAGGGCGTGGCGCCCGCCAGGCCGGCGCTCAACGCCGTGCCGGACAGCACGACCAGGATGCCGTTGCGCGCGAGCGTCTTCCAGCTGACCGGCGCAGCGTTGAGCTGTCCGAAGCAGCGGCACCTGGGGGCATCGCCGCGCGCAAGCCGCGCCGCGATTGCAGTTGAGAAGACGATCAGCAGCGCTGACGCGCCGGCACCCCCGGCGGTCCGAGTCGGTGCATAGAGCAGCAGCGCAGCGACTGTCAATTCAGCAAGAGGAAGAAGCAGCCCGAGGATGCCGGCGAGACGTGCCGGAGCGCCGAACTCCTGCACGGAGGTTCGGGTCCCGGTGCGGTCGGCCAGTTTGGCCACGCCCGCCGTGACGAACACGCCCGCGAGGATCAGGCTCGCAATCAGACCGGCCGCGCCGAGGACGCTCGGTATCACCGCAACGTCTCTGGAGCTTGTGCGAGCGCCGGGCGCAAGCAGTGGTATGGCAAAGGGAGGCTGATTATCGCGCAACCCGGAGGCAAGTCAAGGTCGCCACGCCGCGCGGCCGTTCACGCCCGGGCGACGCCGCCCCCACCGTGAGGCGGGGGCGCGCGTCGCGCACGGACTGTCATCGGTGAGCGCTACCGCAAGCCAAGCATGGCATTGGCCGGGTCGGTATTCCGATCGACAGGCTTGCCATCCTCGGCGACTCGCGAGCCGATGAGGACGCCGCCATTGCGGATGCCCTCGTCGTACTTCTTCGCGTGGTCCTCCGGGATGCCGGCGCCAATCAGGGCTCCGACAACGCCGCCAGTCGCTGCGCCCGCACCTGCGCCTGCGAGTGCCGCCGCAACCGGGCCGGCCACCACGAGCCCGAGGCCCGGAATCGCCACCGCTGCGCCGACAGTGAAGATGGTCGCCAGAGCCGCGCCCACGCCGCCGCCCACTACCGCGCCCGTGCCGAGACCTTCGGCCGCCTTCGAGCTGGCGTCGGTGCTGGCGAAGTATTTCTTGCGCGTGTCGTCGGACATCACGACGTCGATGTCGTCGGTCGGGTATTCCTTCCGCAGGCCGTCGTAGGCGTGAATGGCCGCTTCGGGGTCGTCGTAGTAGTCGTAGCGGCGATTGCCAAACGTCTCGCCAGTCACGCCGGTCTTCGCAGTCTCCTCAGTGAGCAAGTCCTTGGGGGTCATCGCTGTCTCCAGACAAATCACGCCCGTGGTCGCGGGCGATCGGTGTACGACGTGGTCGGACGGCGCGTCCGCTCCGAAGGGCGCGTTCACGTGCCGCCCTCTGCACTGCAACAGGTGTTCCGCGTGCCGCGAGCCTATTCGTGGCGATTTGATGGCGTAGGTCTCGACATGACACGTCCGACGCATCGACTGGGGCGAGATGTGCGCGGCGCTGTCCAATTCCACATCACCGCCGCGGACCTGAGCCGAAGGTCTCGCCATAGCGGGTGCGCGATCTTTGTGCCTGCGTCGAGGGCACTGGACTTGCACTGCCGAGCGCGAGGTGTTTTGTCGATGCCTAAGATGCCTAAGATCACAGCGGACGAGCTTGTTCGAAACCAGATTGAAAACGACGGCACGCTGGGCTCACCGGTGAAGAAAGAGTCGCCCGACCAGGACAAGGCTGATGCCGACCGAGATGCGGACCGCAATTCGGCCGCCTCCGCCGACGACAGCGAGAGCGACGAGCAGCAGGACGAGGACCTCGAGGAGGAGGACTCCGACGAGGAACCGTCAGAGAAAAAGCACGGCGTGCATTAGCGCTTCACACCACTGTCGACGGCGCCATCGCGGATGCGCTCCGTGTGATCGACGGCGCTGAGCCCGAGGTCCGTCCCACATCGAGCTCCCTCAGGAGATAGACGAGGCGCAGATCACCCACGCGGCTGCTGGGGCGTGCGCGCGATGTCGCGTTCCACATGGAGACGCAGCGTCCTGCCGGGGCGCCCTGCCGCGATCGTCTATGCGGAGTATCATGGCCGAGCTGGTCACGACAGACGAGCAGCTGCATGCGGCGTGGAGGCGACAGGGTGATCGGGACCAGGCTGGGGCAGTACCAGATCATCGGGCTACTTGGCGCCGGGGGCATGGGTGAGGTCTATCGTGCGACCGACTCCAAGCTGGGGCGCGCCGTGGCCATCAAGGTCCTGCCGGCGCGCATCGCCGCGGACGAACCGTCACGAGCGCGATTCGAACGCGAGGCCCGTGCGGTCGCGGCTTTGTCTCATCCCAACATCCTCTCCATTCACGATTTCGGGCAGCACGAGGGCACCGCGTACGCCGTCATGGAGCTGCTCGAGGGCGAGACGCTCCGCGCGCGCCTGGACCAGGGCGCCTTGCCAATCCGGAAGGTCCTGCAGATCGGCGCGGAGATCGCGGATGGCCTGGCCGCCGCGCACGAGAAAGGCATCGTCCATCGCGATCTGAAACCGGAGAACGTCTTTCTCACCCCGGATGGCCGCGTGAAGATCCTGGACTTCGGTCTCGCACGCCAGGCTGCCGCAGGCTTCAGCGACGAGACATCCGACGGCCGCCCGGCGATCGGCGCGACGGATCCCGGGACTGTCATGGGCACCGTCGGCTACATGGCGCCAGAGCAGGTGACCGGCCATGTCGCCGACGCGCGTGCCGACATCTTCGCGCTCGGCTGCGTGCTCTACGAGATGGCCTCCGGCCGTCGCGCCTTCTCGCGCGCAACAGTGCCGGAGACGATGACCGCGATTCTGCGGGAGGAGCCGGCCGCCGATTCTGACAGCGTGTCGCGCCCTGCGGCGTTCGACAGCGTCGTGCATCGTTGTCTCGAGAAAAAGCCCAGCGAGCGTTTCCAGTCGGCACGCGATCTCGCGTTTGCCCTGCGTTCAATCGCCGGCGCCACATCGTCTGGCGAACGGTCCGTGACCGGTGTGCTGCCGGTCACGGCGAGCGTTCCGTGGCGCTCCCGTGCGTTGAAGATCGCCGGGGCCACGGCGGCGGCGATAGCGCTGGTGATCGCCGGCCGTCAGACGGCGTCACGAGGCACGATGGCGCCGGCCGGCGGGCCGGTGTTCGCGTCGTTCGACAAGGTCACCGATGAACCGGGCGTCGAAACCACCCCCTGCCTCAGCCCCGACGGCAAGTCCGTCGTCTACGCCAAGACCATCGGCGCTGACACGGCGCTCTTCCTGCTGCGCGTGGGCGCACGCACGCCACTGCGGCTGTCCGGCGCGGCACCCGCGCACGACTCCCAGCCGGCGTTCTCTCCTGACGGCGACCGCATCGCATTTCGCTCGGAGCGCGATGGCGGCGGCGTCTTTTTGATGTCGGTGAGCGGCGAATCTGTGACGCGCCTGAGCAGCGCTGGTTTTTCTCCCCACTGGTCGCCGGACGGCACGGAGATTGTCATCGCGCCGGGGACATTCGGCACGCCGACGGACATCGGCGGCACGTCAGCCGGCCTGACAGTGATTGCCGTCGCCTCCGGGCAGATGCGTGCGCTGGCGCTCCCGCAGCGCGCGCTGCAGCCATCCTGGTCGCCGGGCGGCAAACGGATTGCCTTCTGGGGCGTGCTCGGGCGCAGCGGACAGCGCGACATCCGGACAGTCGCCGCCGACGGCTCGGACGCCGGCGCCGACGGCGTGGCTGTCACCGACGACCCGGCTCTCGACTGGAGCCCCGAGTGGTCGCCTGACGGCCGCTGGCTGTACTTCTCGAGCACCCGCGGCGGCACTGTCAATCTGTGGCGCATCGCGATCGATCAGCAGACTGGCAAGGTGCTGAGCGAGCCGGAGCCGATGACGACGCCGTCGATCTGGAGCGGCTACCTGTCGTTCTCGCGCGATGGCAGCCGGGCGGTGTTCGCCAGCGTCGACTATCGATCGACGCTGCTGCGCGTCCCCTTCGACGCGGCGCGCGAGGCTGTCACCGGGCCGGCGGAGCCGATCCTCAAAGGCACGCGCCCGATACGCGATCACAGCGTGTCGCCGGACGGCCAATGGGTCGCCTTCAGCGAGTCTGGCAAGCAGGAGGATCTCTTCGTCGCGCGCGTCGACGGATCCGAGTATCGCCGCCTCACTGACGACGGCTTCCGCGACCGCGGGCCAAGCTGGTCGCCCGACGGATCGCGGATCGCCTTCTACTCGGACCGCTCTGGCACCTACGAGATGTGGATGATCAGGCCGGACGGCAGCGAGCTCACCCAGATGACGAAGTCGAGCGGGAATCCAGGATTTCCTGTCTGGTCGCCCGACGGGTCGCGCATCGCCTACGGGTATTTCAGCTGGCAAATCGTCAATCCGAAAGACGCGCCCATCGAGTCGCCGGCTGCCGAACCGCCCATGAGCGAGGGCGAACGATTCAATCCCATGACGTGGTCGCGGGACGGCGCGCGGCTGGCCGGGCCGGTCCTCGTGGACGGCGGACTTGCGAAATCGCTTGGCATCTTCGACCTGACGACCCGGAAGTACTCGCGCCTGCCCGGAGAGTTCGGCGCTTCCAGCATCTGGTTGACGCCAGTCTGGCTCGCCGACAACCGCCGTCTGATCCTGCGCAGGGCCGATGGCATCGCCGTCGTCAATGCCGACACCGGCGCGGGCCGCATGCTGATTCCGGTTGGCGGCTACACCGTGGGCATGAGCGTCGGGCTGTCACCGGACAACAAGTGGATCACCTACACGGAGACGGCGACCGAAGGCGACGTGTGGATCGCGAACCTGAAGAAATGACGGGGCTCGACTGAGGGACCGCGGATAGCCGCCCCGGGGACGCCGTCCTCGATCCCCGGAAACGCAGAACTTACTCAGCCCGGCTCCGTATACTGACGGCATGCACGGACTCTCCGCGAATCTCCTGTCCATCCGCGACATCGTGCTCGCCATCGGCCTCGGCGCGCTGCTCCTCCAACCCGCGTCCGCGCGTCAGGCCAGGCACTATGCGCTGGAGTCGGCCGACGGTCTGCAGTTGCACGACGTCAGTGCCGAGGCAGCAACGCTGCAGGGACGAAAGGGCGTGAGAGTGGCGCTGGCCGACGATGCCAGGCATCGCATGCAGGCGATGATGCCCGGTCAGGCGCAGGTCGAGACGCTGGCGGTGATCGCCGGACTCGAGTTCGACAACGGCACCATCGAAGCAGAGATCGCCGGCGAGCCGGCGCCCGGAGCCCCCGCCGGTGCGCGCGGGTTCGTCGGCATCGCGTTTCGGCTGCAGCAGGACATGCGGACGTACGACGCGTTCTACCTGCGACCCACCAACGGCCGCGCAGACGATCAGGAGCGGCGCAATCACTCCGCGCAGTACATCTCGCATCCGGACTGGCCGTGGTTCCGCCTGCGCAAGGAGACGCCATCGCGATACGAGTCGTACGTGGACCTGATTGCGGGCGAGTGGACGAAGATCAAGATCGAGGTCCGAGGCGATCAGGCCCGGCTGTTCGTTGCGGACCAGGCGCAGCCGACGCTGATCGTCAACGACGTCAAGTCCGGCAAGACAGCCAAAGGCGGCATCGCGCTGTGGATCGACAGCGACACCGTCGCGCATTTCAGGAACCTGACGGTGACGCCATGAAGAAGGGCGTGCGCGACTGGGTGCTGATCCTCGACCTCGGGTTGTAACGCCGCGGCCGCCAGGTCGGCCCGCCTCGACAGGCTCGAGTCACTGCCGGTACCTGGTCAGGTAACGAGCCCCGACAATGGCGGCGGCGAATCCGGCGGCGGCGCCTACGCCCATCGCCCAGCGGGGGCCGAAGCGGTCGACGACCCAGCCGACGAGCGGTGCCCCGAGTGGCGTGCCGCCAAGCGCGATCGCGAACACTATCGCCATCACGCGTCCGCGCATGGCGGGCTCCGTCGAGAGCTGCATCAGGCTTGTCGTCGATGTCGTGAAGGTCTGGGCGGATGCGCCGATCACGACGAGGGCAAGGCCGAACAGCCAGTACGTCGGCATGATCGCAGCCAGCGCACAGCCGGCCCCGAAGGTGGCGCCCGCCACCAGCAGCAGAGTAAAGCGCGGTTGCGCGCGGCGTGCCGAGAGCAGGGCGCCGGCGACGGATCCGATTGCCATGATCGATGTCAGCAGTCCATATTGACCTGCGCCGCCGTGGAAGGCGGTGACCGACATCGTAGAAATGAAGATCGGGAAGTTGAGGCCGAACGTGCCGATCAGGAACAGCATCAGCAGGATGGCCTTGAGATCCGGTCGCCTGCGGACGTAGCGGAAGCCGTCGCCGAGATTCCCGGGTGTCCGTGCCGCCCGACTCCTCGGGTTCAGCTCGTCGAGACGAATGAAGGTCAGCGAGCCGAGCACCGCGACAAACGAGGCCGCGTTGATGAGAAACACCCATCCCGATCCGACAGCGGCGATGAGGACTCCAGCCGCGGCAGGCCCGATCAGCCGTGCCGCATTGAACGACGTGGAGTTCAACGCGACCGCGTTCGAGATGTGATCCTCGATGACCAGGTCCGTCACAAACGTCTGACGCGCTGGCCCGTCGAACGCCGTTGCGCAGCCGAGGAGAAACGCCAGCGCGTAGACGTGCCAGAGCTGCACCAGCCCCGTGAGCGTCAGAACGCCGAGCACCAGCGCGAGCGCTCCCATCGTCGCCTGCGTGGCGAAGAGCAGCTTCCGTCGATCGAAATAGTCGGCGGCGAAACCGGTGAGCGGCAGCAGGAGCACCTGCGGGCCGAATTGGAGCGCCATCACCACGCCGACAGCCGCCGCGTTGTTCCGGGTCAGCTGAGTGAGGACGATCCAGTCCTGGGCCGTCCGCTGCATCCAGGTGCCGATGTTGGAGACAATCGCGCCGGCGGTCCAGAGCCGGTAGTTGAATCCGCTCAGGGATCGAAACGTGCCCGCGGAGCCGCGGTCGGCCGGTCCGGCCTGCGGCGTAGTGTCAGGCGCTGAAGCACTCATGCGTGCGCGTGAGCTCTGGCTGCGTCCCGCTGCTTCAACAGCACCGGCACGTTCTGTTGCAGCACGCTGACAATGCCCCGCGGGAGGTCGATGACGACGAGGACTTGGCTTCGATGGAGGGTGATGTCGCCACGGTCCCTCAAGTGTAGCGTGTCGGATCGCTGACCAGCTCAAGTGACCGGCGCGGCCGTCGCTTGCCTTGGTGAGGCGCTTCGTTTGACACTCGGCAAGGAGCACAATATCGCGTGACCATCAGGGAAGTCCGGCGAAGTGACCGCGACCAGTGGCTCCGCATGCGCGACGCCCTGTGGCCCGGCGCTTTCGCGGATCACGACGATGAGACGCGGAGGTTCTTCGAGGAGCGGCAGGACGCGCCGGTGGTCTTCGTGGCCGACGCCGACGGAGCGCTGATTGGATTTCTCGAGCTCGACTTCCGCAAGTACGCGCCGGGGTGCCAGTCGTCGCCAGTGCCGTTCGTCGAAGGGTGGTATGTCGACCTGGCGCATCGAGGTCGCGGCGTCGGCCGGTCGCTCATCGCGGCCGCCGAGGACTGCGCGCGCCGGGCCGGATATGGCGAAATCGCCAGCGATGTGGAGCTGGAGAACGCAGACGGAGCCGCGGCGCATCGCGCTGTCGGCTTCGAGGAAATCGAGCGGGTGATCTGCTTTCGGCGGTCGCTGACGGGGCAGAGACAGGGGTGAGAAGGGCGCTGGCGTATGTGATGCTCCTGATGGCATGGGGCCTGGTGATGGTCGACGTCTGCGGCCAGGGCCTCGATCAGGCAGCACTCACGTCGATCGTCGGCCACGAAAAAGAAGGCACACGCGCAGACGACGATCGTGTCTCCGCCGTTGACGGCAGCGGAGTCGAAGGCGGCGCTGTCGACGATTCAGGCCTTGCGCCGGCTGTTACTCGAGACACCTGCACTGACCGGCCTTCGCGGCCACGACTGGGCGACCTACGGCCACATCGCCGGACAGGGCACGGGACATCCGCTGAAACTGCGGCTTGGCTACATCGCCTATCCGTACTTCTTCAATGCCAGGATGCAGCGGGCTGAATCGTCGGCCGAAGGTCCGCCGTTCGGCATCTACGTCAACGATCCGGATGTCGTCATCGGCCAGGGTGGGTTTCTGGTGGACGAGGACGCCAGGTTCACCTTCGCGCCGACCGTCGTCGCCACTGCCGATGGCTACCCGGTCTACGGTGACAGCGATCGCTTCGTCGTCATCACCAGGGACGGCCGGCCGCTTTTCGCGCCGGTGACGGAGCAGCAGTTCCTCGACCTTCGCATCGCGCAGGCCCGCGGTGGACTGGACTCGATGAAGGAGTCGCTGGCGTCCCTGCCGGACGGACCGGAAAAGCGTGCGGCGATTGGGAAACAGGAGGCGCGCCTGACAGCGCTCGTCGCGGAACGGTCGTCGATGACCGAGGCACAGCTCGGGGCGCCAGCCCTGGACCCCGACGGCCGTCCGACCAGGCGCGCTTCGTTCCTGGCCGAGCCCGGGACTGGCAGGACACGGGCGATCGTCATGGTCAACCCGGCGTTGTTCGACCCGCACAAGCCGCGCACCAGTGCGCAGGTGATCGTGCTCGGATCCATCCGGTACGCGCCGGCTCTCTACGGGCAGGTGCAGTCGCAGATCGACAAGGCCGCGCTCGCCAGGCTGCTCGACTGACCCCGCCAGGCTCAGCCATATATAGCGCCCACGGAACAGGCTATAGGCTGTCTACGTCTTAGGCTATAGACTGCCTATAGCCATGACGCTGCATTCCACACGTCCGGACGCGCGCACCGATCTGCTGCACGGCACCCTGGACATGCTGATCCTCCGCACCCTCCAGTGGGGACCGCATCACGGATATGCAATCGGGCAGACCATCCGGGCGCAGTCGTCCGACGTGCTGCAGGTGGAAGCCGGCTCGCTTTATCCGGCACTGCAGCGGCTCGCGAAGAAGGGCTGGGTCACCTCGAAGTGGGCACAGACCGAGTCCAACCAGCGCGCCAAGTTCTACCGCCTTACCCCGGAAGGCAAGAAACAGCTCCTTCGCGAGGAATCGCGATGGACGGAACTGGTGACGGCGATCGGCCGGGTGATGAAGCCCGCGCTCGCGCCGGACACCGAGGAATGACTCATGTCGATCCTGTCGTGGCTGAAGCACCGCCGCCTTGACGAAGAGGATTTCGACGAGGAAATCCGCGCGCACCTGAAGATGGCCGCCGACGATCGGGAGGCCGGCGGCGCCGATCGGGAGAGCGCGCGCTACGCGGCGCTCAGGGAGTTCGGCAACGTCACGCTGACGACGGAGGCGGCCCGGGCGGTGTGGACGCCGCGCTGGCTCGAGATCCTGCAGGAACAGCTGAACGACCTCCGCTACGCCGTCCGGACGCTCGCGAAGAACCCGCTCTTCTCCCTCACCGTCATCGGCGTGCTCGCGCTCGGCATCGGGCTGAACGCCGCTGTGTTCACGATGATCAAGAGTCTCGCCCTCAACCCGATCGCCGGCGTCGAAGGCGCGGCCAGGCTCAACGTGATCTACGGCGAGACCGACACCGGACGCGACGTCCGATTGTCGTATCCCGATTACCAGTACCTTCGCGATCACGACCGCGCGTTTGCGGGGCTGTATGGGTCCAGCCTGATCAGCGCAAGCCTGGGCCGCGGACGCGGAGCGCGCCAGATCACCGCCGAACTGGTCACCGGCAACTACTTCCAGGTGCTGGGCGTCACCGCCAGCCTCGGCCGTACGCTGCTGCCCTCTGACGAAGTCGCGCCGGGCAGGCATCCAGTCGCGGTGATGAGCAACAGCCTCTGGCGGCGTGACTTCGGCGCCGATCCGGACATCGTCGGCAAGACAATCGAGCTCAACAACTACGTGCTGACTGTTGTCGGCGTCACCAATCCGTCGTTCCACGGCACGACAGTGAGCTATGACGACGAGCTGTTCGTGCCAGTGATGATGGCGGGGCAAATTCTTACCGACCTCGGGAGCGCTCAAATCGCTTCGTCCAGCTTCCTCACCGATCGCCGGGCGGCGGTGCTGTACCCGTATGCCTATCTCCGGCCAGACACGACGCTGGCGAGTGCCGCGGCGCAGCTGGACGCGCTCTGGCACGCGCTGTCGCGGGACAGGGCGCTGAACGACGTCGTCGGGCGCCTGAGGATTGTGCCGTTTTCGCAGTTTCCCGGCAGCGCACAGGCCAACCTGCTGCCGACGGTCATGGTGCTCAGCGTGATGGGCCTGCTGGTCCTGCTCATCGCGTGCGCGAACATCGCCGGCCTCGTGCTGGTGCGCGGCTTGTCGCGACGTGGCGAGATCGCCGTGCGCCTGGCACTCGGCGCGACGCGGGCACGAATCGTCCGCCTGCTGATCCTCGAGAACCTCGTCCTCGCGGTGCCCGGCGCCATTCTCGGCGTCGCCATCGCGTGGTATGGGATTCCGCTGCTCGTCGGCTACGCCGAGATGATGGCCGCGCCCCAGCGCCTCTTCCTGAACATCGGCGTAGACCGGCTGGTCATCGCGTTCGCGGTCCTGGTCGCGTGCGGCAGCGCGTTCGCCTTCGGCTTCGTGCCGGCGCTGCAAAGCTCGCGGGTGGATTTGGTTTCTGTCATCAACGAGGATGCCTCGCCGCGCGGCGCGGCGCGTGGACGTCTCCGGGCCGGCCTGGTCGTCGCGCAGGTCGCCGTCTCGCTGCTGCTGCTGGTGGGCGCGGGCCTGGCGACGCGCACCGTCGACGCCGCACGCCGCGCCAATCCTGGGTTCGACCCGAGGCAGACGACGAACGTATCGATCAACGTCAAGCAGAACCGCTACGACGAGGTGCGTGGCCGCGTGTTCTACCGGCATCTGCTCGACTCGGCTCGCGCCGATGCCGGTGTCGATTCCGCCGCCCTTGCGGCCTATCCGCCGATGGGGTTCCTCGATACCCGTTCGCAGGCCATGGCGATCGAGGGCTACGAGCCACGCCGCGGCGAAGACCTGGCCTTCATGTCCAACGCCATCACGTCGGATTACTTTCGTACGCTGCGAGTCGGCATCCTGGCGGGCCGGCCATTCGAAGACAGCGACGATGAGACGGCGGTGCCGGTGGCGATGGTCAATCGGACGCTGGCCGAGCGCTTCTGGGGCAGCGCCGCGAACGCGATTGGCAGGCGAGTCCGCGTCGCTGACGGCGAGTGGCGCACCGTCGTCGGCGTGGCGGCCGACCTGAAGTACTCGCGGATCAACGAAGCGCCGCGGCCGTACTTCTACCTGCCGTTCTTTCAGGCCTACCGGCCGGCCATGATCCTGCACACGCGCGGGCACGCGCCCGTCGAGGTCCTCGTCGATCAGGCGCGTGCGCAAGTCGCGGCGCTCGATCCCGATCTCCCCATCCTGTCGGCGGCGCCATTGGCCAGTCACATCGACGGCGCGCTACTGCTGTTCAACTTCACGGCGATGATGCTGTTCATCTTCGGCGGCACCGGGATGGCGCTCGCCGCCATGGGCACCTACGGGCTGGTGTCGTACATGGTCAAGCAGAGCACGCACGAAATCGGCATCCGCATGGCTCTCGGCGCGTCTGGCCGATCGATCGTCCGCGGGTTCCTGTCGAAGGGTCTGCGGCTTGGCGCGATCGGGGCAGCCCTCGGCATCGTCGCGGCGCTCAGCCTGACCAGGCTGCTCGGGGCCCTGCTGTTCGGCGTCAGCGCCACCGACGGCACAGCGTTTGTCCGCGCGCTGCTCATCGTCTTTGCCGGCGTCGCAGTCGCCACCATCGTCCCGGCCTGGCGTGCAGCACGCACGAACCCGCTGACGGCGCTGCGACACCACTGAAGGAGGATCGACTGTAGGGCCGATCTGAAGATCGGCCCTGCAGATTCTGCTGTTCGCCGCTGAGACGACAACGGCGACGACCCGGACAGGCGACCGGGGCAGTATGATGGCGCCTTCAAGGGGGTCGCATGGTTCCTTCGGTCGCCTCTCCACTCGCCTCACTCGTTGCCCGCCACTGGTGGGTGTTGCTCCTGCGTGGCGTCTTCGCCATCGTGTTCGGTCTCGTCGCGCTGGCCTGGCCGCACCTGACGCTGGCGTATTTGATCTTCCTTTACGCGTTCTACTGCCTGGCCGAAGGCGTCGTGGCGATCATCGGCGGCATCCGGGGAAAGCTCTGGCAATCGGTTCTCCTCGGCGTGATCAGCATCCTGGCCGGCCTGGCGGCGATGATGTATCCGGGACTCACGGCGTTGTTCCTGCTGTTCCTGATCGGCGGCTGGTCGATCATGCGCGGCATCTTCGAGGTCATCACCGCGATTCATCTCCGCAAGGTCATTTCCAACGAGTGGCTGCTCGTGTTCGCCGGCCTGTGCTCGATCGCGTTCGGCGTCATGGTGATTCTCTTCCCGGGGACCGGCGCGCTCTCGCTCGTCTGGCTGATCGGGATCTACTCGCTCATCTTCGGCGTGGTGCTGGTCGCGCTGAGCTTCCGCGTGCGGCGTGTTGCGACTGCTTAGGGATTCGGTCGCCGCTGCGGTCGTCGTCGCCACGTTGCGCGCGACGACGGCCTTCGCGCAGGTATTTCCGGAGCCCCTGAACGCGCCGGCCGCCGTCGAGGTGACGGCGGAGCACCTCACGCTGCGCTACCAGAACGCGGTGCTGCTGGATGCCACGATCGCCGCGACCGGCGGTCCGGTTGACGTCCATCAGTTCGTGGACCAGGCCGACGGTCGTGTCACGCAGGCGTTCAAGTGGACCGCGGCGCCGGGCGGCACTGTCACTGTGAAGGCCAGCGTGACAGCCTCGCCCGAGGCTTTTGCCGCCGAAGTCGAGCCGCGCCCGGAGTCGCTGACCGTGGTGCGCTCGTCGTCAGGGACGGCGTTCAATCGCCTCAATCGCGCGGTCTACGACCGCCGGTTCGACTGGGTCGCGTCGGTGGATTTCCCGGCCCAGGTGACGGTGACCCAGGACGTCGGTTCCGGCGAGACGACGCACTTCACCGTAACAGCCTCCGGCGGGGAAGTCGCGATCCGGTTCCGTCCGCGCTACTACCAGCAGCACCGGCGACTCGCCGAGTTCAGGCCGTGGACGTATCGCCCCTGGGCGCACTCGGTGGCCGGCTGGACGTCCTGGTATGCCTTCCGCGATGCCGTCACGGAGGCAGACATCCAGCACACCGCCGACGTCCTGGGCCGGACGCTCCGGCCGTTCGGCTACCAGTACGTGCAGATTGACGACGGCTATCAACGCATACCGGCCGGCATGCCCGATCACTGGCTGCAGACCAACGACAAGTTCCCCGGCGGCCTTGCCGGCCTGCGGCGCTCAATCACCGATCGCGGGCTGGAGCCCGGCATCTGGACCAACGTCAGCTTTGCGGACGCCGCGGCTGCGGCTGCGCATCCCTCGTGGTTCGTGCGCGGCCCCGACGGCAGCGCCGCATCGGGAAACTGGATCGGCTTCGTGATGGACGCCAGTGTCAACGAGACGCTCGCGCAACTCGTCCGCCCGGTTTATGAAGCCCTGAAGTCGATGGGCTGGACGTACGTCAAGCTCGACGCGTTGCGGCACCTGCGTTACGAGGGCTACAACAGCCACGCTGCGAGCTTCACAGCGCGCGGCCTCGATCGCGAGCAGGTCTATCGCACCTTCGTCAGCACTGTCCGTGACGTCCTCGGCCCCGACATCTACCTGCTCGCCTGCTGGGGCGTCCGTCCCGAGCTCATAGGTCTCGTGGATGGCGTGCGGCTGGGCGACGACGGGTTCGGCTACGGGTCGTTCGCGCAATACAACTCGTTCAACAACGTGGTGTGGCGCAACGACCCGGACCACATCGAGCTTGCGCAACCGGATGGATTCCGGGCCGCGACGCTGGCGTCGCTGACGGGCTCCGTCCTGATGCTGACGGACAAGCCCGACGTCTACGGCACCGACAGAGCGGAGGCCGCGAGGCGAACGGCGCCCGTCCCTGTGACTCGACCGGGCCAGCTATACGACGTCGACCCATCACGATCGTCGCGGCTCGCGGAGGCCGACACGCAGCTCAGTGGCGCAGGACCGCGTCCCTTCGACGCGGACAAGCGGCTCGTGGTGCCGCGCTACCAGCTCGACATCGCGCGCCCGTTCGAGCAGTGGACAGTCCTTGCGATCACAGCCGGGGGCGACGTGCCGATTCGACTCTCGGATCTCGGGTTGGCCGAGGACCTGGACTACGTCGGGTTCGACTTCTGGCACAAGCGCGCGCTCGGCACCGTGCGCGGCGAGCTGAAGACCGGCGCCGTCGACCCGGCGTTTCAGGTGGACGTCGTCTGCCTGCGTCCGCGTGTCGGTCACCCGCAGTTGCTCGCCACCAGCAGGCACGTGACCTGCGGTGGCCCCGATCTCGTCGACATCGCATGGGCCGATCGCGCCTTGCGAGGCACCAGCGACGTGGTGGCCAACGACGCCTACGCGATTTACCTGACCGAGCCACAGGGATACCGCCTCGACAGCGTGACGGCGGACGGCGCGAGCGTGACGTCGCAGGCACTCGAATCCGGCATGCGTGTGGTTCGACTCGCCAGCTCGAAAGGCGGCCGCGTCACCTGGCAGGTCCGCTACGCAGCCAGCAATCCCTGAACGACTGCAGGCGCTGCTGGTATCATCCCGCCGGCGCCGACGCGCCGGAGGCTCGACGGCCATGACTCACAGCAGGCGGCAATTCATCCAGCAGTGCGCTGTGGTGATGGGCGGAGCGACCATGACTCAGGCCATGACTGGCACAGCGGGCGGCGCGGCTGAGCCGCCACTCACCAACTGGGCGGGCAACCTTCGCTACAGCACGTCGAGCCTGACCGAGGCCGGCTCGGTCGCGCAGGTGCAGGCGTTTGTCAGGCGGCACGATCACTTTCGCGTGCTCGGCACGCGGCACTGCTTCAACGACATCGCGGACAGCACGGCACACCTGATCTCGCTGCGACAGATGCACGAAGTCGTCGCACTGGACGCGGCCTCGCGCACGGTGACTGTCGGCGCGGGCGCGAGCTACGGCCAGTTGTGCCCGTACCTGCACGAGCACGGGTTTGCCCTGCACAACCTCGCCTCGCTCCCGCACATCTCGATTGCCGGCGCGTGCGCCACCGCCACGCACGGGTCTGGCGTGACCAACGGCAACCTGGCGACAGCGGTCACGGCGCTGGACATCGTGACAGCCAACGGCGACGTGCTTCACGTCTCGCGCGACCAGGACGCCGACCTCTTTCACGGCTGTGTCGTCAATCTGGGCGCGCTTGGCGTCGTGACCCGCGTCACGCTGGCGCTGCAGCCGACCTTCGACGTGCGGCAGGACGTGTACCTGGACATGCCGATGTCGCAGCTCTCCGATCACTTCGAGGCCATTGTCTCGGCGGGCTACAGCGTCAGCCTGTTCACGGACTGGCAGCACGGACGTGTGAACGAGGTGTGGATCAAGCGGCGCGTCGATCAGGGCGCGACCGCTCACGCGGCGCCGGAGTTCTACGGCGCCCGCGCCGCCACGACAAACGTGCATCCGATCGTCGAGCTGTCAGCCGAGAATTGCACCCAACAGCTCGGCGTGCCCGGCCCCTGGTACGACCGGCTGCCGCACTTCCGCATGGGGTTCACGCCGAGCAGCGGCAAGGAATTGCAGTCCGAGTTCTTCGTGCCACGCCGGAATGCCGTCGACGCAATTGCTGCCGTCGAAAAACTGCGCGACTCCGTCAGCCCGCTGCTGATGATCACGGAGCTGCGCACCATCGCCGCCGACGACCTGTGGATGAGCACTGCCTACAAGCGCGACAGCCTTGCCATCCACTTCACGTGGAAGCCGGAATGGGACGCAGTGCGCAAGGTGCTGCCGATGATCGAGCGGGAGCTGGCCCCCTTCGACGTGCGGCCGCACTGGGGCAAGCTGTTCACGCTCGCGCCGGCGACGTTGCGAAGCCGCTACGAGCGGCTCGGCGACTTCAAGCAACTGGCGGCGAAGCACGACCCGGGCGCCAAACTCCGTAACGAGTTCCTGACGCACAACCTCTACGCGTGATTCCCCTGGGCGGATCGCCGATCACTGGCCTCCGCCGGCGGCCGGCTTGCCCGCGCCGGTGAGCGAGCGGATCAAGTCCACTTCGTCCTGCTTGTAGGGCGTCCCGTCCTGCTTGAAGATCTCGTGGAACCAGATCGCCGGCTCGCGATCGACGTACGGCTTCTTCCAGGAGTCCCACGGCAGGTAGGTCTGCGACTTGCCCGCGACAAAGCCCCAGTTGATGGCGCCCACCTTGTGCGCCTTCGCGATCGGGAGCGAGCCCTGGAACGTGCTGCCGTTGCCCCGTGCCATGTACTCGGTGCAGAGGATCGGCCGGTGGTAGCGCTGGAGCCAGACGATGCGCTTTTCGAACTCGGGACCGCTGTCGTAGTTGTGGAACGAGATCACGTCGGAGTTGTCGAGCTGAACCCGTTCCATGGGTGACAGCTTGTCGTCGGCGGACCAGTCGCCCTTCCAGACACCAGAGGTCAGCGGCTGCTGGACGCCGGCCTCCCGCGCCCACTCGAAGACCTGAGGCAGCAGCTTCAGGACGAGATCGACCTTGTTGGCCGGCTCCGTGGACCCGTAGCTGCTGCTGTTGGTGTTGTCCGGCTCGTTCCACACGTCCCAGCCGAGCACGCGTGCGTCCTTGCCGAACGCGCCGACCACTCCGGTGACGTAGGTCTTGAGGCGAGGGTAATCGGCTGGATCCTGCAGCGACTTCGCGCCGGGACTCTGCACCCAGCCGGAGTTGTGCACGCCGGGCGTGGGAGCGTGCTGAGGTCCGAGCTTCGGATTGGGATCCCAGCAGGAGTCGAAGAGCACGAACAGCGGCTTGATGTGGTGCTTCGCGGCGATGGCCAGGAATCTGTCGATGCGATCGCGGTAGCCGTTGGCGTCCTGGCTCCACGGCAGATCGTGCAGGAACACGCGCATCGTCGTCATGCCAAGCCCTTCGGCCAGCGCCAGTTCCTTGTCGATCGTCTGCGGATCGAAGGTCGCGGCCTGCCACATCTCCAGCTCGTTGATGGCCGTTGCCGGGATGTAGTTGCTGCCGACGGGCCAGGGCTGGGTCGCGTACCACGTGTTGGCCTTCGCCTCGGACCAGCGCTCGCCGTGGGCCGGGGACAGCGCGAGTGCCGCCAGGCCGGACATCAGCAAAAGAACGAGAGCAGGAATCTTTCTCATGACGCGCCCCTTGAGAGTCGAGGGTGTCGACACCGCCCCCGCGCATTGGACACTGTAGCAGGCGGCTGGCAACGTCCAGAGTCCGCGTGGCATTTGACAACCCGCCCGTGCCAGCGATAATCCCACGCGCGGAGGACAGCATGAACTTCGGTCTCAGTCGTCGCAGGTTCCTTGAAGGGCTTGGCAAGTCGGGAGCCGCGCTGGCCGCGGGCTCGTGGCTGAGCGGTATCGGGTTTGCGGCGACCAGCGGGCCTGCGCGCGTCGTGATCAACCAGGCACGCATCAAGTCGGAGCTCGACCGTCATCTGCTCGGCGCCTTTCTCGAGCATCTGGGCCGGTCCGTCTACACCGGCGTGTACGAACCGGGATCGCCGCTTGCGGACAGCCACGGCTTCCGTACCGACGTCATCGCACAGGTCAAGGGCCTCGGCGTGCCGATCATCCGGTATCCGGGCGGCAACTTCGTCTCCGGCTACAACTGGCTCGACGGCGTGGGGCCGAAAGACAAGCGGCCGACGGTGCTGGAGCGCGCCTGGAACTCGATCGAGACGAATCAATTCGGCACCAACGAGTTCATGGACTGGTGCAAGCTCGTCGGCACGGAGCCGTTGCTCGGGATGAACTTCGGTACCGGCACGGCCGAAATGGCCATTGCCTACGTCGAGTACTGCAACGTGGACAAAGGCACGAAGTGGAGCGACCTCCGACGCGCGCACGGCTACGAGGCGCCGCACAACGTCCGCGTCTGGTGTCTCGGCAACGAAATGGACGGCCCGTGGCAGATCGGCCACATGCCGGCCAGAGAGTACGGCCGCAAGGCCCGGGACGTGGGCCGCCAGATGCGCGACATCGATCGCGACCTGACGCTGATTGCCTGCGGCTCGAGCAACCGCGAGATGCCGACCTATCTCGTCTGGGATCGCGAAGTACTGGAGGAGTGCTACGACCAGGTCGACGCGATTTCGCTGCACTGCTACTACGGCAATACCAAGGAGTTGAGCGGGGAGAACAGCGCGCGCTACCTCGCGATGAACCTGGACATGGAATTGCAGATTCGCGAGATCTCGGCGGTCGCCGATTACGTGCAGGGCCTGCAGAAGTCGCCCAAGCGCCTCTGGCTCTCGTTCGACGAGTGGAACGTCTGGTACCGGGCGCGGGACCGGAAAGCGCTCGACGGCCAGCGCACGTTCGCGCCCAAGCTGCTCGAGGAGGTCTACAACCTGGAGGACGCGCTGCTGGTCGGCGGGTTCCTCAACTCGCTGCTGCGCCAGTCGGATCGGGTCCGTCTGGCCTGCCTGGCGCAGATCATGAACGTCATCGCGCCGCTCGTCACCAACAAGACGTCAGTGCTGCGCCAGAGCATCTACTACCCATACGCCTGGGCGCTGCAGCACGCGCACGGCCGCGTGCTCGACCTGCAGGTGGAATCCGAGACCTATCCGATTTCCGGCGAGGGCTTGCGGCCGGACTTCGCGCGCGACGACCATGTGCCGTATCTGGACGTGGCGGCGACGATCGATCCGTCCAACGGACAGATCTCGGTGCTGATGCTCAATCGTGATCTCCAGTCGGAGCGCGAGGTCGTGCTCGACTGGCGCGATCCCACGCCGACGCGCGTTGTGTCCTGCGAGACGCTGACGGGCCCGGATCTGAAGGCGTTCAACACGTTCGAGGATCCCAACCGTGTGGTGCCCCGGCCGCTCGATCCGCCAGCCGTGGGCGCGCGCATGACATTCAAGCTGCCGGCGCGTTCGTACAGCGTGGCCCGATTCGCCACCTCCTGAGGAGCAGAGCCATGAGTGCCAGGGCGTTCACCGTCGTCGGCCTCGCAATCGGCATCGGCGCGTCGACCCTCGCGCTCCGGGCAGGGCAGCCACCGGAGCAGGCCGCGCCGAATGCGCCGGTGCACGACTACCCGGTCAAGCCCGTGCCCTTCACCGCCGTGCACCTGAATGACGTGTTCTGGGCGCCGCGAATCGAAACCAACCGCGTCGAGACGATCCCCTTCGCGTTCAAGCAGTGCGAGGTGACCGGCCGGGTGGACAACTTCATCCGCGCGGCAAAGGCGCTTCGCGGCGAGCCGCTCGACAACACCAAGCCGCCGGGCTATCCCTTCGACGACACCGACATCTACAAGGTGATCGAAGGCGCGTCCTACGCGCTCAGCGTGCACCCGGACCCGAAGCTCGACGCCTACGTGGACTGCGCTGATCGCGAAGATCGCGGCGGCGCAGGAGAAGGACGGCTATCTCTACACGGCCCGCACCATCGACCCCGCGCATCCGCATCCCTGGTCCGGCAAAACACGCTGGGAGCACGAGCGCGACGACAGCCACGAGCTGTACGACCTCGGCCACCTGTACGAAGCCGCCGTCGCGCACTACCAGGCGACCGGCAAGCGGACCCTGCTCGACATCGCGCTGCGGAGCGCCGACCTGCTGGTAGCGACGTTCGGCCCAGGCAAGAAGTCGATCTGGCCCGGCCACCAGATCACCGAGATGGGACTGGCCAAGCTGTATCGAGTGACTGGCGACGAGCAGTACCTCAACCTGGCCAAGTTCATGCTCGACGAACGCGGTCCCGCCCCTGGCGAGCAGACCAACCCGCGGGGCCTCGAATACAACCAGGCGAACAAGCGCGTCGTCGATCAGACCGAGGCCGTCGGCCACGCCGTGCGCGCCACGTACATGTATTCGGGCATGGCCGATGTGGCGGCCCTGACCGGCGACGCGTCCTACGTGAACGCCATGGACGCGATCTGGGACAACGTCGTCGGCAAGAAGCTGTACATCACCGGCGGCATCGGCGCGACCGGTCGCGGCGAGGCGTTCGGCGGCCCGTACGAGCTGCCGAATATGACCGCCTACAACGAGACCTGTGCCGCTGTCGGCAACGACTTCTGGAACTACCGCCTGTTTCTGCTGCACGCCGACGCGAAGTACATCGACGTCATGGAGCGCACCCTCTACAACGGCCTGATCTCCGGCGTCTCGCTGGACGGCAAGACGTTCTTCTATCCGAACCCGCTCGAGTCCAACGGCCAGCACGCGCGCAGCCCGTGGTTCGGCGTTGCCTGCTGCCCCGGCAACATCACGCGCTTCCTGGCCTCGGTGCCCGGCTACGTCTACGCGGTGAAGGGCGACACGATCTTCGTGAACCTGTTTGCCAAGGGCACGGCGAACGTCACGCTGCCGGACGGCGGCAAGGTCGCGCTCACGCAGGACACGCGCTACCCGTGGGACGGCGCCGTGCATCTGACTGTTGCGCCCGAACATCAGGGCACGTTCGCACTGAAGATCCGCATCCCCGGCTGGGCGCGGAACCAGGCGGTGCCGAGCGACCTTTATCGATTCGCCGACAGCAATGCCGAGCCAGTGAGCCTGCGCGTCAACGGCGACGTCGTGACGACGACGGCTGATGGATACCAGGAGATCCGGCGCGAGTGGAAGGACGGCGACACCGTCGATCTCGTGCTGCCGATGCCCGTGCGGCGCGTCGTCGCGAACGACAAAGTCGAGGCCGATCGCAGCCGCGTCGCGCTGCAGCGCGGCCCAATCGTGTTTGCGGCCGAGTGGCCGGACAACCCGAACGGCAAGGTGCGCAACATCATGCTGCCTGCCGATGCCGCGCTCACGACGACGTTCCGGCCCGACCTGCTGAATGGCGTGCAGGTAATCGAAGGCCGGGCGTTCGGGTTGTCGTACGACGCGCATGGCAACGTCGTGAAGGCCGCCCAGCCGTTCGTGGCGATTCCATATTCGACCTGGGCCAACCGCGGGCGCGGGCCGATGACTGTCTGGCTGGCCAGCGCCGACACCGCCGCTCGCCCCACGCCCTGGCCGACGCCCGGGACGACCAGCACTGTCACCACGTCGTTCGCTGACAGGAACCCGGCCGGCATCAACGACGGCGACGATCCCCAGTCATCGAGCGATCCGGCGTCGTACTTCGACTGGTGGCCCCGCAAGGGCACGACGGAGTGGGTCGAGTACGCCTTCAAGTCTCCGGCGTCGGTCTCGGAAGTGCAGGTCTACTGGTTCGACGACACCGGCGACGGCCAGGCGCGCGTCCCGGCCTCGTGGCGCGTGCTCTACAAGAAGGGCGACGCGTGGACGCCTGTCGTCGCCGCGCCGGGCGCGTACGGCGTTGACAAGGATCGCTACAACAAGGTGACCTTCGCGCCGGTCACGACCAGCGGCTTGCGACTCGAGGTCACGCTGCAGCCGACATGGTCTGCCGGCATCGAGGAATGGAAAGTGAAATAGCCAGTCAGGCCAGCTGGACGTCGACCGCGACGACCGAGTGCTTCGGGATCGTGACAGTGACGCCGTCTCGCGCGACCGTGGCGCCGTGCGGCGTGGGCGCGACCTGGTCGGGATGGTCGAACGTATTTCTGCCGCGCATGTCGTCGTGGGTCAGCACGACGGCCCGTGCCTCGCTCGCATGTGCGCCGCCCGACAGCCGCAGGATGGCCGTCACCGGCGAGTCCACTGACGGGTTGGTCAGCGTGACCGTGAGCCGCTTGTCGCGGATCGACGCCGATCCCAGCAGCGCCGCCAGTGTGCCGGTGCCCTCCTGCAGCGGGACCGTCAAGTCCTCGCCCGTGACCTCCATCGGCACCGAGCGCGCGCCCATGTGCGCGCGGTACATCTCGAACACGTAGTACGGCGGCGTGCGCGTGTACTGATCCTCGTGGGCGAGGAACAGCGAGTGGATGCAGTTCACCGTCTGCGCGACGTTGGCCATCGCGATCTTGTCGGCGTGCCTGTTGAAGACGCATCGAAGGTGATGGCGGTGTGCAGCGCGTCGCGGAGCGTGACCGGCTGGCTCAGGATGTAGCCCGGCGCGATCTCTTCGCCGGGCTGATACCAGACGCCCCACTCGTCGAGGACCAGCTTGGTGTGATGCTGAGGGTCGAACTTGGCCATCGCCGCCCAGTGCGCCTGGATGACGTCCTCGAGTGCGTACGCCTTCGAGGAGCACCGTCGTACCAATCGGGCGCGTTGAAGTCCGCGACCCGCATGCGATTGTTGCGGAAGTCCGTGTAGAAGTGCAGCGAGAAGCCGTCGACCGGCTGTGGTGGCCGGCGCATGGCTTCGAAGAAGCCGGTGGTCCAGCCAAGGTCCATGTCGGCGTGAATGGCCGCGCGGGCCGGTCGCGACCAGGTACGGCGGGCACGTAGACCGGGAACTGCGTGACGAACTGGCGGTACAGCGTCGCGTATCGCCGGGCGTCATGTCGCCGCCGCAGCCCCACGACTCGTTGCCGACGCCCCAGTAGTTCACGCGAAAGGCATCCGCGTCGCCGTTGGCGGCGCGTTCATCGGCCAGGCTGCCCGTGCCTGCCGGCGCGTTGCAGTACGACACCCAGTCGTGAAATTCGCGCGGTGTGCCGGAGCCGACATTGGCGGCCAGGTACGGATCGGCGCCGATCAGCCGGCACAGGTGCATGAACTCGTGCACGCCGAACTGGTTGCTCTCGGTCGCGTCGAGGCCGGCCGGCATCCGGCTCTCCCAGAAGTTGTAGGTCGCCGAGCGCCTGGCAGGGGCGCCGATGCCGTCGCGCCAGTGATAGCCGTCGGCGAAGCAGCCGCCGGGCCAGCCGCAGCACGGGTGCGCCGATTCGCTTCATGTCGTCGACGAACTGGCTGCGGATGCCGTCGATGTTCGGAATCTTCGAGTCGCGGCCGACCCACACGCCGTCGTAGATCACGCCGCCGAGATGCTCGATGAAATGTCCGTAAAGGGCCGGGTTGATGACTGCGCCGGGCCGGTCGAGCGACAGGACGACTTCTGTGTCGGCGGCGCGCGCGAGCCGGGACACCGAGAGAGTGCCCACGGTGGCGAGCGCCGATGCGAGGAACGTGCGTCGATGCATTCTGTCTCCGGCTCCGGGCCAAGGATACGCCTTACCGCCCGCGCCTGACGCCGCGTGACGGCCGCTTCCGTGCAACGGCGGCGCGTCCGGCCGTCGCCGACGGCATCTCACGGCGCGCACTGCCGCGCTCGGCCTCGGCCGGCGCCGGCACCGCGTCGAGATCGATCGGCAGCCGCTTGAGGAACAGATCGAGATTGCTGCGCATGACCAGGTGCGGCACCACGTGCAGGCGCGACGCCGGGCGCGTGCCGTTCAGCAGAAACTGGTAGAGCGCCTGCAACGCGACACGGCCCTGGTTCACGGGCCGCTGGTACACCGTCGCGGCCACTTTGCCCTTCCGGATCCAGTCCACCAGCTCCGGGAACAGATCCGTCGTCACGACGGTGAGGCCGGAGAGGCGGCCTTCCTGTTCGGCCGCGCGCAGGACCGGCAGCGAATTCACCGTGCTCACGTAGATGCCCTTCAGGTGCGGGTTGGCCCTCAGCACCGCCAGCGCTCGACGATGGCCTTCGCGCGCGTCGTCGTGCGCTTCGACGATTGGTCCCATCCTGATGGCCGAGCCCATCGAGTGCAGGCTGGACTCGAATCCGCGCAACTTCTCCGCGTGCTCCTGCATCGCCAGCCATCCGGTGAAGAAGGCGACATCGCCGCCGCCCGGCAGGAACCGCGTGAGCAGCTCGCCGGCGACAGCGCCGACGGCGAAGGGGTCTGCCGACACCGACGTGAGCCGCAGCTCCTCGGGTGCGTCCGTGACGACGCAGACGACAGGGATGTTGCGCCGCGCGGCCTGGCGAAGGTGCGAGGTGAGCCGTGCGGGATTGCCGGGCGCGATGATGAGGCCGTTGGTGCCGTCGTGCAGCGCGTCGTCGAGCAGCGGCACGTCGCCTTCGCCCAGGCTCGGGTAGGTTCGGAAGTCGACGTGCAGCGCCGGCGCAAAGGGCGCGGCGGCTTCGCGGATGCCGTCGCGCAACGCGTCCCAGAAGAGTGCGATCTTCCTCGGCAGGTGCACGGCGACGCGGAGCTGGCGGCGCGACTTGAGATAGCGGGCCGCGAGGTTTGGCTTGTAGCCCAGGGTCTGGGCCATGGTGAGGACGCGAGCGCGCGTGGCTGGACTGACGTCGGGCTTGCCGTGCAGCGCACGATCGACTGTGCCCGTCGAGATGCCGAGAGCGAGCGCGATGTCCTTGATGCCAACAGCCGCCGGCGCCGGGGGGCGGGGCTTGGCGTCTGACGCCATGTGGGCGCCATCTTAGCCGGTCGGCGGCCGTCTGCGCGTCACATCGCCGTTTCCCTTTCGGCAGTGTTAACGCACCCGGACTGTCGAGGTAATCCAACCCTTCCGGACAACCAATAGAAAAAGATTACTCTTGACACGCGATTCTCGCGGCGCTAGTTTCAGGCCGCCGTGAACGTTCACGGGGAGGCAACTCTGCCTTGAGAAGTGCCTTCCGGGGCGAAATCGTGCTCTTGCAGCGGAAACTGTTTTCTTACGTTTTGTTTCACGCTCGGCGACGCTCATCCGGAGGCTGACCATGACGGGATCCTGCGTCTCGCGCATTCGCGCAGTAGGGATGGCTCTCGGGGCTGCCTGCTGTTTGAGCGTCTTGTTCAGCAGCCCGGCGTTCGCGCAACGGTCCGACCGCGCCACGATCAGCGGCGTCGTCACCGACGAGCAGGGCAACTCCGTGCCTGGCGCGACAGTCACCATTCGCAACGACGACACCAACGTCGCGAGCGTGCTGGTGACCAACTCGTCTGGCGCCTACGCCTCGCCGCCCCTCGTCCTGGGCCGCTACTCCGTGACGGTGGACCTCACCGGCTTCAAGAAGTCAGTGACCTCGGGGATCGTCCTTGCCGGCGGCGATGCCATCCGGCGCGACGTCTCGCTGCAGGTCGGCCAGCTCACCGAGTCGGTGGAGGTCAAGGCCACCTCGGGCCTCGACGACACGAAGCCCGACGTCAGCCACACCGTCGATTCGCGCTACTACCACGACCTGCCGATCGTCACTGCCGCCGACGTCCGCCTCGCTGAGTCCGTGCTGCAGATGCAACCAGGCTTCCTGCCGATGAAGCCCAACGGCGATCCGATGTTCCGCGGCAGCCAGTTCAACTCCCGCATCAACGGCGGGCAGACGATGGCGACGGAGAACTTCTTCGACGGCGCCGCGTTCGGGTACCCGTCAGGCCATCAGCAGAGCCACGAGAGCGCGCCGCCTGTCGAGTCGGTCCAGGAAATGAAGGTCATCACGACCACCTACTCGGCGCAGTACGGGCACACGAGCGGCGGGTTCATCGAGTACACCGCCAAGTCGGGCACCAACGCGATGCACGGCAGCGGCTACGGCTATTTCGCCGACGACTCGCTGAACGCCAAAGGCTTCTTCGCCGTCGGCAAGACGCCGCTGAGCAACAACAACTACGGCGGCACGCTGGGCGGGCCGGTCGTGATTCCGAAACTGTACGACGGCCACAACAAGATGTTCTTCTTCACGAACATCGACTACACGCGCCTGCGCAGCGGCGTGCTGCCCGGCTTCGGCAACACGACGCCGACAGACGCGTTCAAGGCTGGCGACTTCAGCGCCCTCATGAACAACACGCAGATCGGCGTGGACGCCCTCGGCCGCCCGATCTACTCCGGGCAGATCTTCGATCCGTCGACGACGCGTCTGGTGAACGGCGTGCCCGTGCGCGACCCCTATCCCGGCAACGTCATTCCGGCCAACGATCCGCTGCGGAGCCAGGTGGCGGCCAAGATTGCGGCGCTGATGGTGCACCCGGATCGCCCGGGCACCGCGTTCAACGTGGCGGGCAATCCTGCCGGCGACCAGACGTGGAATCTGGATGCCAGGAACATCATGTTCCGCCTCGACAACGTGTTCACGCCGAACTTCAGGAGCAGCTTCAGCTTCTACTGGAACCACCGGCCCTCGATCCGGAACTGCGGCGAAGTCGCCGGCTGCACGACGCAGTTCGACGGCGAGACCACGCCGGAGAAGAACACGTCGTACTACGGCAACGGCTTCTACCAGCGCATTTCGACACACCATGCGCACCAGCAGTTCGACTGGATCATCCACCCCAACCTGTTGAATCACACGACGGTCGCGTACGACCGCTGGTTCATGGGCGGCAACTCGCTCTCCGCCGGCGTCGGCTGGCCGCAGTTGCTGTGGGGCGCGAACCAGGGCGGCATCCTGGCGCAGGACGCCGGACCGCCCGAGATCGACTTCGCCGGCAACACCCCGTACAACCAGGTCGGTCAGTACGCCTGGCCGCGGTTCGGCTACGAAGTCAACAACCGCTGGCAGTTTTCAGACGATCTGACGTGGGTCAAGGGCCGCCACACCGTGAAAGTCGGCTACGAGTACCGACATCACCAGTTCCCATCTCGCGGCTGGTCCGTTGGCGCCGTGGGTGGCGACTTCTCGTTCAATCGCCTCGACACCGGTGGCTACGACGCGAGTGGCAACAACCTCGGTCAGACCGGAGATCCGTTTGCCTCGTTCCTGCTTGGCCAGGTGTTCTCGGCCGGGCAGACCATCCCGGTGCAACCGACCTTCAACGAGGCGTACACCGCGGGCTGGATCAACGACGAGTTCAAGATCAGCGACAAGCTCACGCTGACCATGGGCTTGCGCCTCGACTACCAGTTCGCGCGGACGGAGAGCGCGGACCAGTATTCGACGTTCGATCCGAACACGCCAAACCCGGGAGCCGGTGGAATTCCGGGCGCGCTGATCTTTGCCGGCACCGGCGCCAACCGGACCGGGAGCCGAACGTTCGAGGATCCCAAGGCCAACTCGTGGGGGCCACGCGTCGGCTTTGCCTACCGCGTCAACGACAAGAACGTGTTGCGCGGCGGCTACGGCATCTACTACGCCGGCGTTGCCTTCTCGCAGTTCGTCGGCGCGCCGACGCTGGGTTTTCAGGGCAACCCGTTTGCGCCCAACCTGTCCAACGGCCTGCAACCGGCGTTCTATCTGGACAACGGGTTCCCGCAGGATCGGATCGTGGTGCCGCCGTTCATCGACCCGACATTCGCCAATGGCGGATCGGTCATCGCCGTGGCCAAGGATGGCCTGACGCTCCCGCGTTTCCAGAACTGGTCCGTCACCTTCCAGCATCAGATCGGCGACGCGATGATGCTCGACGTGTCGTACATCGGGAACCACGGCAGCCGGCTCAATCATCACTTCGAGTCGCTTGGGGTCGGCGCGAACATGAACGACCCGAGCGTCCTCAATCTCGGCGCGACAGTGCTGCAGTCGGACGTCAACTCGTCCACAGCGCAGGCCGCCGGGATCAGCCCGCCCTATCCGGGCTTTGTCGGCAACGTGGCGCAGGCGTTGCGGGCGTATCCGCAGTACCAGCAGATCCAGTGGCGCGGCGTGCCGACAGGTGAAAGCCAGTACCACGCCCTCGAGCTGGTCCTGGAGCGGCATTTCTCGCGTGGCCTCCAGTTCCGCGTCGGCTACACGTATTCCAGGCTGAACAACAACGGCGCCGAGAGCGCGCAGGGCGACAACGGCATCAACGCGTCCGTGCAGAATCCGGGCAACCCGCTCGAATGGGGCCTGAGCGCCGACGACACGCCGCACGTCTTCCTCACCGGGTTCACGTGGGAGCTTCCCGGCTCGGGCAAGTGGAGCTCCGGAGTCGCCAACGCCATCCTCGGCGGCTGGAACCTCAGCGGCATCCTCCGCTACGAAAGCGGACGCCCGTTCAACATCGTGATGGCCAACGATCTCGGCGGCTTCCTGTTCAACGATCAGAAACGGCCGAACCGCGTGACCAGCGTCAACGCCGTCGCGGCCGACAGCAGCTTCGACCCGAACAAGGACAGCTATTTCGACCCGAGCGCGTGGAGCGACCCAGGCCCGCTGCAGTTCGGGAACGCGCCCAAGCGCGACGGCACCGTGCGCTCGTTCCCCGTCTACAGCGAGGACCTGAACCTGTTCAAGGTCTTCCCGATGGGCGGCGAGCTGAAGATGCGCTTCGAGGCGATGTTCGGCAACATCTTCAACCGCACGCTGTTCTGCGACCCGGACACCAACTGGAGCTCGGGCACCTTCGGCCGGGTGAACACGCAGTGCAACCAGCCGCGGTCGATTCAGATGGCGTTGCGGTTCGACTTCTGACGGCCGTCTAGCGTCAGGCCTCCGGGATTGGGGGTATAAGGATGGAAGGGCCTTATGCCCCCAGGCAGCCATTTCCTGATCCCCCTTGCGCTCGCCGTGCAGCTGGCCTCGCCGGCTCCTCCGCCCGTTGACGCGCGCGCGGCACTACAGAAGGCCGCCGCCCTTGCGCAGCAGGGGCGGCTGGATGAAGCGGACCAGCAGGCCAGGCTCGCGCTCGCAGATCCGGACACGCAGGCCGCCGCCTGCTCGGTCCTCGGCGCGATCAGATTTCAGCAGCAACGCCTCGACGAGAGCGTGGCCTTCCTGCAGAAAGCCATCCGCCTCGAGCCGCGCCTTGTCGGCGCGCACCTCAGCCTCGCGCACGTCTACACGGTCCAGGGTCACAAGGCCCTCGCCGGCGGCATGTACCGGCAAGTGCTGACGCTCGATCCGGCGAACGCCCAGGCGCGGCTCGCGCTCGCGCGCGACGCGACCGATCGCGGGAACTACCAGCAGTCGTGGGATCTCGCCCAGCCTGTTGCCGCGCAACTCAGGACCTCGCCCGACGGCCTGGCGGTGCTGGCCGAGGACGCATTGAAGATCGGCAACCGCGCCGCGGTGAGCGAGATGGCGCGCGACTGGAACCGCCTGCCGGACATCGCTCAGGCCTCGTCAATCAGCTTCGCCCTGATGCTGCTCGGCGGAGGCGCGGTGCCGGACGGTATCGCTGTTCTCGAACACTCGAGAGACACGACGCCGCCGTCCTTCGAGCTGGCATTCAATCTGGGCAGCGCGTACCTCCTGGCCGGCCACCCGGACCAGGCACTCGACGCGTACGATCACGCGCTGACGCTCAACCCGGACGCTGTTGCCGCGCTGCAGCAGGCCGCCGGTGTCGCCGAGCATCAGCAGGCGCTCGAGCGGTCGCTCTCGTACTGGCTGCGTCTCAAGAAAATCCAGCCCGACGATCCTGCGACGCTGCTCGGGTTTGGTCGCGTCTGCCTGAAGATGGACCTGCTCGAGGACGCGGAGCCGGCGCTGGTCAAGGCAGCGGCCGCCAGGCCCGACGACGTGACCTATCAATACACGCTGGCTGCCGCCAAGGTGGGCAAGCGTCAGTTCGAGGCCGCCCAGGCGCTGCTCGAGCACCTGACAGCCCTGCATCCCCACGACGCGCAGCTCGAATACGCGCTGGGCTCGGTCTTCTATCTGCAGGGACGACTGCCGGATGCCGCCGAGCACCTTCACGAGAGCCTGAAGGTCGAGCCGGAACAACTCGGATCCAGCTACTACCTCGCGCTCGTCGCCCGCGACCAGGGCAACGACGCCGACGCCATCCGCATGCTGCAAGCGCTTGTCGCTCGTTACCCGAACCACGCGCCGTCGTCTGAAGCGCTGGGCGGACTGCTGATGAACGCGCAGCGCTACGAGGAGGCGGAAACGCAGTTGCGGACGGCGGTGCGACTGGACCCGACTTCGGTCAAGGCCAACTACCAGCTTGGACTGCTGCTGGCGCGCATGGGCCGGAAAGAGGCCGCCGATCAGCAGCTGGCCGTCGCGAAGTCGCTGCGCCAGGAAGACGAGAGCTCCTCACGGTTGCAGCTCCGCCTGCTCGAGGGCGCGCCATGACCGCGCGCCTGGTGGTCACAGTCTTTCTGGCTGGCGCGCTCGTCTCTGGCGTCGCTCACGCGGCACAGGAACGTCCTGCCGGACCCTCCGGTGCGCCCGCCGCGTCGCTGGCGCAGCTGCGCGCCGCCGTGACGCGCGATCCGGGCAATCCGAAACTGCAGGTCGATCTCGGCCTGGCCTATTGGGAACGCAACGACTACGCGCACGCCTTGCAGGCGTTTCAACGCGCCGTGAAGGTGGGGCCGCAGTACGCGGACGCGCACAACTGGCTCGGCGTGGCCCTGGCCGGCAAGGCCGATCTGCCCGGCGCAATCGCCGAGTTCAAGCAGGCGATTGCCCTCGCCCCGAAATACGGTCGCGCCTACACCAACCTCGGCTCCGCCCTTGCCAAGGCCGGTGACTTCGACGCCGCGGTGACGGCGTTCCAGTCAGCGCTGACGCTCGAGCCCAACAGCGTCGCCGCCCATCTGAACCTGGGGATGGCCCTCCGCGAGAAGGGCGATCTCGAGGGCGCGCTGCGCCATCTCCGGCCGGTGGCAGCGGCCAACCCCGACAACCCGAACATCCAGTACGAGCTCGGGCAGACACTGCGTCAGAATGGCGACCTGCCCGGCGCAGTCGCGGCGTTCGAGAAGTCGATCGCACTCGAGCCGGAGTTGCGCGAAGGCTATTACGGGCTCGGTCAGGCGCTGAAAGAGCAGAGCGCATCCGCCGCCCGCAGCCGTGCCTCGTTCCCAGCGAGCCCGGCCGACGATCTGGTCACGCGTGCGCAGGAACTGGTCGGACAAGGCGATCTGACTGCGGCGCGAGATCAGCTGACGGCGGCGACAGCCCGCGACGACACCAACGCCGTCGCGCAGAATCTGCTCGGCTTCATCCTCGGACAGCAGCACGACCTCTCGTCCGCCGTTGCGCATTTGCAGCGCGCGACGACCCTCCAGCCCGAGTGGGCCGAGGCGCACTACAACCTCGGAGTCGCCCTGTGGTACAGCGGCGACAAGGAGAAGTCCCTGACGGAGCTGCGCAGGGCCGCAGCGCTCGATCCGGCCGCCGGCGCGTGCCAGGCCTTTCTCGGCAACGCGCTCCGGGACACCGGCGATCTCGCGGGGGGCCGCGTCAGCCTGCAGCGCGCGATCGCAGTGCTGCCGCCGACAGCTGCTGTCTATGTCGATCTCGGGATCACCTACCTGCGCGCGAAAGAGCTCGACCACGCGCTCGGGCAGTTCGAGGCGGCGCTGAACCTGCCGGCCTCAGCGCAGCCAACTCCGGACTGGGACAGCGCCATCACCGGCCTGCAAGCCGCAGTGACCGCGAACCCCAACGCCGCAGAGGCCCACAACGTACTCGGCCTATTGCTCGGCCGAAAGAGCGCAGACAGCGCCCTCGTCGTCGCCGAGTTCCGTGCGGCCATCCGATTGCGTCCTGACTTTGCGGAGGCGCAGAACAACCTTGGCCTGGTGCTCCTTCAGGCCGGCGACGACGCGGCGGGGATCGCGGCGCTGCGCGAGGCGGTGCGTCTCAGCCCGGACTACGCCGATGCGCACGACAACCTTGGCGCGGCGCTGACGCCGACGGATGCCGCCGAAGCAGTGCGCGAGCTCGAGACCGCGGTGCGTTTGGCCCCTGCGTCTGTCAAAGCGCTCTACAACCTGGCGATCGCCTACGCCGCGAGCCCCGGACTGCCGCCGGCCAAATCGATCGATCAGCTGCGCAAGGTCATCGACCTCGATCCGACGTTTTCGCGGGCCCACCTGGCGCTGGGCAAGGCCCTCGTCCAACAGGGGACGCTGCCAGAGGCCCTCGATCATCTGCAGCAGGCAGCCAAGCTCGACCCCGACAACGGCGAAGCGCACTACCAGCTCGGGCTGGCCCTCGCGCGCGCGGGACGCAAGGACGACGCGACAGCGGAACTGCAGAAGGGGCGAGATCTCGTCGCGGCGAGCGATCGGAGCCAGAACGCGAGAATGGATGTCGCCGATGGGCATGCCGCGCTCGAGCGCGGCGAGTTGACGGAGGCGGCCGCCAAGTTCAATCGCGCGATCCAGCTGGGACCGCCGTCGGCAGAGGCCCAGGCCGGTCTTGGCGCGGTGCTGGAACGGCAGCACGATGGCAATGGCGCCGTCGCCGCCTACAGGAAGGCGCTCGCGCTGGACCCCGCGGAACCAGGCGCTGCCGAGGGGCTTCAGCGCCTGACCAGCCTCTCCATCGAGATCGACGACCGCGATCCGGTGCCCGCGTTCGAGGCACAGATTCGCGAGGGCCGGTTCAAGGAGGTCGAGCCCTTGCTGACGGAATACGTGAGCACGCACGCGACATCCTCGTGGGCCTGGTACGCGCTCGGCTACAGCCAGTTCGCCCAGCAGAAGATCGGTGAGTCGATCAAGTCACTGGCGAAGTCGCTGGAGCTCGACGTCACCAATGCCAACGCGCACAAGATTCTCGGGCGCGACCTGATGATCGTCGGCCGGTTCGACGTCGCCCAGGTCGAGTTCGAGCAGGGCATTCGTTACCAGCCGAACTCGGCCGAGATTCACTACAACCTCGGAAAGCTCCACTCGATCCAGGACAACTGGGAGCCGGCGCGGAAGGAATTCGAGGCGGCGGTCCGGATCGACCCGACGTACCTCGAGGCGCTCGACGCCCTTGGCCTGGCTCTCGAGGCGCTCGGTCATGACGAGGACGCCGTCGCCGACTACGAGAAGGCCATGGCGCTCAACGAGGCGCGGCACGGCACGTTCGCCTCGGCGCACGTGAACCTCAGCGCCTATTACAATCGCACCGACCACCCGGACAAGGCCCTGGACTACGCCACCAAAGCGCTCGAGCTCGATCCGCGATCCGATCGCGCGCTGTTTCAGAAGGCGCGCGCCGAGGAGCGGCAGGGCCACCTGGAGGCTGCTGTCGCGTCCCTGAACAGCGCGATCGCGATCAACCCGCACGCGTCTTCGTACTTTTACGTGTTGGCGGGCGTGTACAGACGCCTCGGTTGGAACGACGAAAGCCAGAAGGCGCTCGAGACGTTCAAGCGCCTCGATCGTGAGTCGAGCGAGCTCGACAAGCTCCGGCGCGGGGCAAGCGGAACGGGCGCCGCAAGTCAGCCGGGACAACAGCGTGAGCACCCGTGAGTTCCGGTCATCGCGCCGCCGCTTCCTCCAGGTCGCCGGAAGCTGCGCCGCGGCGACGTTCGCATCGCGTGTCGGGCAGGCGTCCGGTCTTGTCGCTGATTCCTCCGAGCGGATCCTGTTCACCGACGTCACGTCGTCAGCGGGCCTGCAGCGGGCGAGGAACGTCTCCGGCAGCGCCGACAACAAGCGTTTCCTGCTCGAGGAAATGGGCTGCGGTGTCGCGTTCTTCGACTACGACAACGATGGCTGGCTCGACATCTTCCTGGTGAACGCCAGCAGCCTCGACCCGGCGGTCGCAGGCGACGCAAGCCCGACCAGCTTTCTCTTTCACAACAACCGCGACGGCACGTTCACTGACGTCACGGCGCAGAGCCGGCCTCACGCATTCGGGTTGGGGCCAGGGCTGCTGCGTCGGCGACTACGACAACGACGGCTTCGACGACCTGTTCGTCTCGTACTGGGGCCGCAACGTCCTGTACCACAACAACGGCGACGGCACCTTCACCGACGTCTCGGAGAAGGCGGGCGTGGCGGGCCCCGGCGGCCGCTGGGGCGCCGGCTGCTGCGTTCCTGGACTACGACGAGGACGGCCACCTGGATCTGTTCGTCGCCAGCTACGTGACCGTTCGATCCGGCGAAGGCGCCGCGGCCCGGCGACTCGGCCTACTGCCGCTACAACGAGATCCCCGTGCCCTGCGGCCCGCTCGGCTTCGCCGGCGGCACGAATCTGCTCTATCGCAACCGCGGCGACGGCACGTTCGCGGACGTCTCCGAAGCAGTCCGGGATCGCGCGGCCGCGCGGCGCGTCGTCGATGGCCGTTCGTCAACAGCAACTGGCAGCCTCGCGGCTCGTACGGCATGGGCGCGGCGGCCGCGGACTTCGACAACGACGGCTGGCCCGACATCTACGTCGCCTGCGACAGCGCGCCGAGCCTGCTCTATCGCAACAACCACGACGGCACCTTCCGGGAGGTCGCGGTACCTGCCGGCGTGCGCCTTCGACGAGAACGGCGTGGCGCTCTCGGGCATGGGCGTCGGCGTCGGCGACTTCGATGCCGACGGCTGGCTCGACATCGTCCGGACCAACTTCTCCGAGCAGGTGACGACGCTGTACCGCAACTACGGCAGCGGACTTCGTGGACGCGAGCATCAGGGCGGGCCTCGGCGTCAACCGCAAGTACGTCGGCTTCGGCGTGGGCTTCCTCGACTTCGACAACGACGGCTGGAAGGACATCTTCGTCGCCAACGGGCACGTGTACTCGCAGCTCGCGGCACGCAACTCTCACTTGACGTACAGGCAGCCGAGGGTCTTGTACCGCAATCTCGGCAACGGACGCTTCGAGGACGTGTCGGCCACGGCGGGCGCGGCGATCAGCGACGGAGAATCTCGGCCGCGGCTGCGCTTTCGGTGACTTCAACAACGACGGCCGCGTGGACGTGCTGATCAACAATCTGGACGGCCCGCCGACGCTGCTGCGCAACGAGTGTCGCAACGGCAACCACTGGCTGCAGATCAAATGCGTCGGCACGCGATCGAATCGGTCGGCCATCGGCGCGCGCGTCAAAGTGACGACCGGCGAGCCACAGCCAGATCGACGAGGTCATGAGCGGATCGAGCTACTACTCGCAGAACGACTTCCGCCTGCACTTCGGCCTTGGCGACGCGACCAGAGCCGACCGTCGAGGTCGACCTGGCCGTCGGGCCTGAAGGAGAGCGTCAAGGACGTCAGTGCGAACACCCTGATCGTCATCGAAGAGGGCCACGGCGTCGTCTCTGGCAAGGTGGTCGGGTAGCGTGATGCGACGATGGCGGCAGTGGGGTCGCGCTGATAGTGGCCGTCGCGTCGGTCCTGCCGCTGGTGGCGGCGGCTCCGGCCGACGTGCAGTTCGCCGACGTCACTCGCGCCGCCGGCGTCGACTTCCTGCATCAGTCCTCCGCCACCTCCAACAAGTACCTGATCGAGACGATGGGCGGCGGCGTCGCGCTTGTCGACTACGACAACGACGGCCGCCTCGACATCTTCTTCACGAATGGCGCGAAGATCGACGACCCGATGCCGGAGGGCACGGCGCCGGACAAGTCCGAGCCGAAGTACTGGAACCGCCTCTATCATCAGCAGCCGGATGGCACGTTCGTCGACGTGACGGAGAGGGCCGGCCTGACCGGAATGCCGCAGAACCGCTACGGGATGGGAGTGGCGGTCGGGGACTTCGACAACGACGGCTTCGAGGATCTCTACGTGACCGGCTACGGCGGCAACACGCTGTACCACAACAACGGGAACGGCACGTTCACCGACGTCACGGCTCATGCCGGCGTGGGCGCGGGCGGCTGGAGCGCCAGCGCCGGATTTCTTCGACTACGACAACGACGGCACGCCTCGACCTGTTCGTCACGCGCTACATGGACTGGACGTTCACGACGAATCGCTACTGCGGCGAGAAGAAGCCCGGCTATCGCGCGTACTGCCATCCCGACAACTACGCCGGCGTGACCGACGTCCTGTACCACAACAACGGCGACGGCACCTTCACCGACGTGTCGGAGAAAGCCGGCGTCGCCGACCCGCACGGCAAGGGCCTCGGCGTCGCCTTTGCGGACTACGATGGCGACGGCTTCATGGACATCTACGTGGCCAACGACTCGGTGCAGTCTTTCCTTTACCACAACAACGGCAACGGGACGTTCACCGAGAGTCGGCCTGCTGGCCGGCGTCGGCTTCAACGAGGACGGCAAGACCTTCGCCGGCATGGGCGTCGACTTCGCCGACTACGACAACGACGGCCGTCCCGACATCGTCGTCACCGACCTGTCGAACGAGCGCTACAAGCTGTTTCGCCAGAACGGCGACGGCAGCTTTCGCGACATGACCAACGCGTCTGGCGTGGGCGGTCTCACGCTGCCGTTTTCCGGGCTGGAGCACGCGGTTTGTCGACTACGACAACGACGGCTGGAAGGACATCTTCGTCGCCCAGGGGCACGTGATGGACACCATCGAGAAGACGTCGCCGAATCTGTCGTACCTGCAGCCGCCGCTGCTGATGCGGAACGAGGCCGGCCGTTTCACGCGAGTCGAGCCGGGCGCAGTGTTCCAGGCAGGTCTGGGCGGGCCGCGGCGCCGCGTTCGGCGATCTGGACAACGACGGCGACGTCGACATCGTGGTCAGCAACGTCGGCCAGCACGCCGTCGTCCTGCGCAACGACGGCGGCAACCGGCGGCACTGGCTGGCGATTCAGACGCGTCGGCACGAAATCGAACCGCGACGGCATCGGGTGTCTGCGTGAAAGTGGTCTCGGCTTCCGGGTTGACGCAATAGTTCACCGTCAACACCGCTGTCGGATATCTGTCGGCCAGCGACAAGCGGATGCTCGTCGGCCTGGGCGCCGACACCACGGCTGCACTGGTCGAGATCCGATGGCCTTCCGGCGTCGTCCAGACGTTCGAGAACGTCGCGGCGGGCGCGTGCTGACGGCCACCGAGCCGGCGTCGTCGTCAGCCAGGGGCGATGGCGGGGAAGTGCCACGAGCCGATTCGAGCGGCCGGAGTCCGTCGCGATGATGACCCGCCGCACGATGCTGTCCCTGCTGGCGTCCTCCGCCGTCGCCAGGCGCGCGTTCGCGCAGGGCATCTCCTCCCGCGGCGTCAGAGCCGCAGCCGCGCGGCAAGCCGTCGGGCCGGCCCTTTCAGCGCGGCTCACCGATGTCGCCGCGCAGGCCGGTCTCACGCACCCGAACATCTACGGCGGCAGTCGACGCGAAGAGCTACATCCTGGAAGTCGTCGGCTGCGGCGTCGCGTTCATCGACTACGACAACGACGGCTGGCTCGACCTGTTCGTCTTGTGCGGGACACGCCTCGAAGGCGCGCCGCCTGGCGCCACCAATCGGCTGTACAAAAACAACCGCGACGGCACATTCACCGATGTCACCGACAAGGCCGGGCTGACGCGCGCCGGCTGGGCATCGGCGGTGACAGTCGGCGACTACGACAACGACGGCTTCGACGATCTGTTCGTCACCTACTACGGCCACAACGTCTTGTACACGAACAACGGCGACGGCACGTTCACGCGATGTCACCGAGAAGGCCGGTCTGCGGCAGGACGTCGTGCGATACGGATCGGGCTGCACCTGGGTGGACTACGACCGCGATGGCCATCTGGATCTGTTCGTCGCCGACGTATCTGGACACCACGCTCGAGAAACTGCCCAAGCCCGGCGAGAACGTCGACTGCAAATGGCAGGGCGTCCCCGTGAACTGCGGCCCGCGCGGCCTGCCGACCGGGATTCGTCCAGTTGTTCCACAACAACGGCGACGGCACGTTCACCGACGTCAGCGAAAGCGTCGGGCGTGGCGGCGGCCGCCGGCTCGCTATCCCGATGACCGCGGTCGCGGCCGACTACGACAACGACGGCTGGCCGGACATCTACGTCGCCTGCGACTCGACGCCGAGCTGGCTCTTTCGCAACCAGCACGACGGCACGTTCAAGGAAGAGGGCCTGGAGCGCGGCGTCGCGCTGAGCGAGGACGGTCTCGAACAGGCCGGCATGGGCGTGGGCGTCGGCGACTACGACCTCGACGGACACCTGGACATCTTCAAGACGCATTTCGCCGACGACACCAACGTCCTCTATCGCAACGACGGCAAGGGCTACTTCGACGACGTCACGATTCGCGCCGGCATCGGCGTCGAGACCCGATATGTCGGATGGGGCACCGGCATCGTCGATCTGGACAACGACGGCCTGCCCGATCTGTTCGTCGTCACCGGCAGCGTCTATCCGGAGGTCGAACGGACGCTGCCGGCGTATCCGTTCCAGACGCCGCGCCTGGTGTTCCGCAATCTCGGCGACGGCCGGTTCGAGGAGCTGATCGAGGAAGCAGGTCCTGGAGTGGCGGCGCCGCATGCCAGCCGCGGCTGCGCCTTCGGCGACTTCGACAACGACGGCGACATGGACGTCGCTCGTCGATGAACATGAACGAGCCGCCGTCGCTGCTGCGCAACGACGTGTCCGGCGGCGGCCACTGGCTCAAGGTGCTGCTCGACGGCGTGAAATCAAATCGCAGCGCGATCGGCGCGCGCGTCACCGCACGGTATGGCGATCGGATCCAGGCGCAGGAAGTCAGCGCGCAGTCGAGCTTCTATTCCGCGAACGAGCGGCGCCTCCACTTCGGCCTGGGCGCGGCCACCTCTGCTGCGCTGACCATCCGCTGGCCGAATGGCGGCACCGAGACGATTCCGCCGGTTGACGCCAATCAACTCGTGGTCGTTCGCGAAGGAGCGGGCGTCGTCCGCTCGCAGAAATTCAAGTAGTCACTGGAGGTCTGTCATGGCCCGCGCCCTCTTCGCGCTGATGACACTCGTGACGGCAACAGTTACGCTCGCGGCTCGGCCGCCGTCGCCGGCGGCGCCCGCCGTTCGCATCACCATAGACGCCGGTGCCGTTCAAGGCCATATCAGCAAGACGCTGTACGGCCAGTTCGCGGAGTTCATGTTCGAAGACATCAAGCGCGGACTGCACGCGGAGCTGATTCGCAATCGCGGCTTCGAGGAGTCGCCGAACGCCATCGGCCTCTCCCGATACTGGGAGCGCAATCCCGACGACCGTATCGACGACTACGGGATCGCCTACGGCTGGGACGACAAGGTCGCATATCCAGACACGTCTCATGTCGAGGGCTTGATCAACGGTCATTCCCTGCGCATCGAAGTCCGCCAGGGCAACACGCCAAGGCACGGCGTCCATCAGACTGGCATTCCAGTCAGGCAGGGCGTCACGTACCAGGGCTACCTCTGGATCAAAGCCGGCATGTTCACGGGCGACGCGCGCGTCGCGCTCGAAGCGGATACCACGGACGGTCGCGTCTATGCCGAAACACGTATCACCGGTATCGCTGGCGACTGGAAGCAGTATCCGTTCCGCCTGACGCCGTCAGCGAGCGACCCTCTCGCTCGCTTCACGATTCTGCTGACCGGTGTCGGCACGGTATGGATGGACCAGGTGTCGCTGATGCCCGGCGACGCGCCAGGCGGCGTGCGCGCGGACGTCCTGGCCAAAGCAAAGGCGCTGCATCCGGCGTTCCTGCGCTGGCCCGGCGGCAACGTCGCCCAGGACTATCACTGGCGCTGGGGCGTGGGCCCGCGCGACCAGCGTCCGACGTGGATCAACCTGTCATGGAAGAACGAGCCGGAGCCGAGCGACTTCGGCACCGACGAGTTCATCAGCTTCGCCAGGCGCATCGGCGCAGAGCCGTCAATCACCGTGAATGTCGACGGGCCTGGTGCAACACCGGAGGAGGCCGCGGCCTGGGTCGAGTACTGCAACGGCTCGGCCGCATCGGCCGGCGGGAAGCTCCGCGCGGCGAACGGACATCCCGAGCCGTACACGGTGAAGTACTGGGAGATCGGCAACGAGATCTGGGGCGACTGGGTTCGCGGACACTCTGACGCGACGACCTATGGCCGCAACTTCAACCGCTACGTCGCCGCGATGCGTGCTGTCGATCCGACCATCCTCGTGATTGCCGTCGGCGACAACGACCCGGCATGGAATCGCACCGTGCTGGGCCTCGCCACCGAGCGCCCTGACTATCTGGCCCTGCACCACTACTACGGCCAGAAGGACATGGAGGGAGACCTCGGCAACCTGATCGCCCGTCCGCTGCACTACGAACGCCAGTACCGGGAGATCGACGCCACATTGCAGGAGATGCCCGCTGACCGGCGGCCCCGACTGGCCATCAACGAGTGGGGCCTCGATTTGCCCGAGGCACAGCAGCACTCGATCCTCGGCGCGCTCTACGGGGCGCGGCTGATGAACGTCTTCGAGCGGCAAAGCGACATCGTCGCGATGAGCGCCGTGTCCGATCTGGTGAACGGCTGGCCCGGCGGCATCATTCAGGCGAGCCGGCACGGGCTGTATGTCACGCCGACGTACCTGGTGAACCAGCTCTACGCGAGCCGCGTTGGCACCGATCGCCTTGCCTCGAGTGTCGCCGGCCCGACGACATCGACAAGCCATGAAGGCGCAGAGGTGCCGCTGGTGGACGTGGTCGCCAGCCGCTCGGAAGACGGTCGCTCGATCTACCTGAAGGTTGTGAACGGGGATCTCGAACGGACGCTCAGCGCGACGATTCTCGTCCGCGGGGTGAGCGTGCTGCCAGCAGCCGTCGTTGAGCGCGTCGTGGCCGACTCGGTCGGCGCGTCGAACGGCTTCTCGACGCCAGGCGCCGTTCGAGTGACACGAACGCCAGTGACAGCAGGAAGCCGCTTTGCGCTGGTGCTGCCGCGGCACTCGGTGTCCGTCATCACGCTTGCTGTAGCGAAATAGCCGGGCGGCTGGCGGGACGTGTGGTCCAGCTACTACCTCTGCTACTTATCGTTGTGGCATTTGCCTAAGCAAAGCGCCACAATCCGACCGCCGCCCCAGCAGATCAAGCAGGACCATGAACCGCGTTGTTGTCGCCGCGGTCGCGCTCTGCCTTCCCGCCTCCGCGGCGAAGGTCAACGCCCAGTCGCCAGGTCCGGCGCAGCCGTCGGGTCAGAGTCCGAAGCCCGTCATCGAGGAGCGCGTCGAGGTCATCGCGACTCGCGTGCCGGAGTCGCCGAAGGATGTCCCGGCGCCCGTCGAGGTGTTTCTCGGCAGCGAGCTCCTCGATCGTGGCGCGCACGATTTGCGTTCCGCGCTGGCGCTTGCCACTGGCGTTGACATCTCGCCTGGCGGCGACAACGGGCCCGCGTCATCCGTGCCCGAGTTCTGGGGGCTCCGCGAGTTCGACGCGTTTCTGCTCGTGGTCGACGGCGTGCCGTGGGGCGGCGCCTTCAATCCCGACCTGGCGACCATCAGCGTCGAGGACATCGAGCGCGTCGAGGTGATGCGCGGGCCTGCGCCGGTGACCTACGGCGCGACGTCGTTCGTGGGTGTCATCAACGTCGTTCGCAGGTCCGCCAGCGCCACCGGGGCGGCGGTATCGCTCCACGGAGGTTCCTTTGGCAGCGGCGGCGGCGCCGCGATGATGCAGGTGCCCACCGGCAACTGGGACTCCCGCGTGAGCGGCGAGGTCGAGCGTCAGGGATACCGTGACGACCGGACGTCGTTCGTGCGGGGGCACGTCCTGTGGCGAACCAGTGCGCCCCTGAGAACGGGCAAGTGGTGGTTCGCGGTGGACGGTACCTGGCTCGATCAGGATCCGGCGAGCCCACACCCGCGAATCGGCCAGACGCTGACCTCGCTTGTGCCGATCGACGCCAACCAGAACCCGGACGGCGCCTTTCTGAACTCGACGCGAGCGGCGTTCATGTCGGGATTCGACCGCAAGGCCGGTTCGGCCGACTGGACGCTGACCGGCTCGTTCTCGCGCGCCAGCCAGGATCAGTTCCGTGGCTTTCTCGACTCGCCAACAGACACGCCCGATAACGCCGTCGGCCTGCGCGAGAAGATCGACCTGACGGACGTGTATGTGGACTCACATCTCGCCTGGTCGCTCCGCCCGACAGTGCGGTTCATTGCCGGAGGCGACTACCTGTTTGGCGAAGGCACCGCACACGGCGCGACCTTCGACTACGACGCGCCGCTCGACGGCGCCTTCGCGCCTGTCGTCCCGGAGCCGACCGACCTGCGGATTCGGATCGAGGATCGACGGCAGTTCTTCGGCGGCTATTCGATGCTCGAATGGCGGCCGACGGCCCGGCTTCGTATCGACGGCGGCGTGCGGCTGAACGTCACCAGTGAAGTCCGCGAGGGCGCCGACGATCCGGGCGGCGAAGAGGAGGAAGGCGAAGAGCCGGGCGACACGCATGTGCGGCCGAGCGGCAGCGCAGGGGTGATGTTCACGGCGTGGTCGCACGACGCCAGCTCGGTCCACCTCTACGTGAACTACCGCGACACGTTCAAGCCGGCGGCGTTCGACTTCGGCCTTGGCGAAGGCGAGGAAGGCGGCGGCGAGGATCCTGACGCGGAGTTGCTCGAGCCGGAGACCGCCCGGAGCATCGAGGGCGGCATGAAATCCCGATGGCGTGATGGCCGACTGGAAGCCGACGTCTCGGCGTTCCACATGAACTTCAAGAACCTCGTCATCGCCCAGTCCATCAACGGCCTGCCGTCGCTCGCCAACGCGGGCACCGAGACGTTCGACGGGCTCGAGGGCGCGCTGTCGATGTCCTTTGCACGGAACGTCTCTGCCCGTGCGACCTACAGTCTCCATGACGCGACCTTCGACCAGTACCAGACGGTGCTCGACGGCGTGCCTGTCGATCTGTCGGGCAAGCGGCTGGAGATGTCGGCGCGCCAGCTGGCTTCGTTTGGCGTCATCGCGGCGCCGCCAGACGGTTTCGTCGTCGGCGGCGAGGTCAACTACGTCGGCAGCCGCTACCTGAACAAGCGCAACACGGCGCTGGCCGACGGCTACTTCTCGCTGACGCTGATGGGCGGCTATCGCGTCCACCACTGGGAGCTCCGCGTTGACGGCCGTAACCTGACCAACGATCGGTCTCCGGTCTCGGAAAGTGAGCTGGGCGACTCGCAGTACTACCTGCTGCCCGCGCGCCACGTCGACGTCACGATGACGAAGCGATTTTGAAAATTGCGGCATCGCAGGGAAGATCATCATGTCAACACTTCAAGGTCCTTCCTCAGACGCGTCACACCAGATCTCCACGCAACGTCCTGACCGGCGGCGCGCTCACGCCGCGCGCGTGTGCCTCTTCGCCGTGATCCTGCTGGCGCCGCTGAGCCTGGTCGGCCTCGCCCAGCCACCGCAGGGCAATCAGGCACAACTCACGGAGCGCGGTGACCTGGCGTCCTATGGCATCGGCGTCCGCTATCCGACAGGCTGGTCGTTCTCGCAGCAGGCCAACACCGCGCGGCTCACGAGCGTTCCCGCCGAGCGGATGTCGGCGACGACGCCGCAGGCGCTGACTGAGGCCGCACAGCTCTTCATCTCGGTCGACAAGATGGCCAGTCATGCCGCCGCGCAGCGAAAGCTCGAGGATATTCGAGGCGAATCGACAGCGCCGACGACGGTGCTGACGATCGGCGGCTGGCCGGCGATTCAGCGGCGGCTCGTCGAAGCGCGCGAGCAGCCGGGCGACGCCGGCGACGACGACGACGAAGAGGGTGAGGAGGCAGAGCCACAGAACGCGCAGAGTCCGCCTCAGGACGTGGAGAAGGAGCACCTGGCGCAGAAGCAGCTGATCACGCCGCTGACGCTGCTGAAGATCACCACCGTCGTCGCCGCTGACGATCTCCTCGTCCGCGTCGAGGCGCGGCTGCCCCCGAACGCGCCGGCGGCCATGGAAGCGACAGTCCGCGCCATCTCACAGAGCCTCACGTTTCGACGCGCGGGTGACACGGCTGGAACGGCCCGTGACCTCGCTCGCCTGCGCGCCACGCCCGCACGGAAGCCGGTGATGCCACCTCATCCCAGAGCCGGATCTGTTCAGCCGCCGGCGCCCCATCTCCATGCGCTCGCCGCCCGACGGGCACGAATTACTGGCGCCGCTCCAGGGTCGCTTCAACTCGCCGGCCTGGCGCAGCTCGCCACTACTGGGAGTGAGGCGGAGATCGCCGTCTCGACCAACGGCCAGAACATCGTGATCGCGCAGGGCTTCGGATTCGTCTCCTCGCAGAACGGCGGGCAGACCTTTTCGGCGCGACAGGGGATCCCGGTGTCCACCGGAGGCGACGCATCAGTGGCATTCGGCCGGAGCGGCGCGTTTTACGAAGCGACCATCTCCAGCCTCGCCGGCGCCACTGCGGGCTCCACCGCCGTCTCCGTGTCCACCAACAACGGCACGACCTTCACCTTCCGCGCGAATGCGTTTACCTGTCCCGCAGCGACGGCGACCAACCCGTGCGGCTTCACCAACAATGCGGGGGTTCCCTTCCCCGATCAGGAGCACATCGCGGCCGACCGGTTCAACGCGAGCGCCGGCGGCGGCGATCAGGTCTACGTCGCCTTTCGCAACGGCAACGGACAGTACGGGCTCGTGTGCTCCAATGACGGCGGCCAGAACTGGGGTGCCGCGACGATTCGCAACGGCGATTTCCCGCGCCTGACTGTCGGGCAGGATGGGACTGTCTACGTGGTCTACCGCAGCGGCAACAACATCACGCTCGACAGCTTCGGATCGTGCACCAGCGGCCTGGCGCTCGGCGTCAACGGCACAGGCATCGCCACACTCGGTCCGAGCAACTGGGCGGGAGGCACGACGCCGTGCGCGCCGGGTGCCATCGCGGGTCTCGATCGCTGCAACACCGGCAACAATCTCTCGAGTTTCATGGTCGCCGTCGACGACACTGCCGCCACCCACGTCTATGTCGCCTACGCGCAGAACACCTCCGCGACCAACGAGAGCGTCGTCGTCCAGGACTCCACCGACAGCGGCAACACGTTTCCCGCGGCGCGAGCCGTGACAGTCAACGGCGCGCCAGCGGCGCGCCGCTTCATGCCGTGGGTATGTGCGGTCAACGGCATCGCCTACGTGAACTGGTTCGATCGCCGTGCCGCGTCGGCGGCCAACGACAGCCTGACGGACTTCTTCGGCAGCACGGCGTTACGGGACGGCGCGGGTAATCTCGTCGCCGGGCTCGAGCGCCAGATCAACCCGGCAAACACGGCTGACGCGCAATGCGAAGCCGGGGTGCCCGCGGGCAGCGCGGCGAGCTGGCCTGCCAGCACCCGCGGAACGCCGGACTCTGAGACCTGCACCAATCAGCCGCAACTCGCCGGGCGCTGTTTTCAACCAGGTACCAGCCCCCCCGTCGGCTCAGGACAGGCCTGCGATTTCAGCACGCCGAACTGCCCGACGCTGCCGATCGCCGAGACCTGTCAGACCGGCGGCGGCGTTCCGAAATACGGCGACTACAACGGCAACGCCTGCGCGGCCGGCCGGCTCTACTCAATCTGGCCATCCGCGACGAATCCGCCGCCAGCCATCGGGCCGGCAGGGCGCGTCAATCTCTTCTTTGCTCCGCTCGTCGTCGCGGCCGCACAGATCCAGGTGCCAGGCCCCCTCCTGTTTCCAGACACGTGCGTGGGCTCGAGCTCACTGGCCACCGCCAACATCTGCAACACCGGCACGAACCCCCTCCACATCGATCCGATCACGTCGTCAGACCCGGAGTTTGTCGTCCTGACGCCGTCGTCCGGCTACGCGGTGACCGTCGCAGCCGGCGCCTGCTTTCCGTTTGAGGTCCGCTTCACGCCGTCCAGCGCCGGAAACAAGTCAGCGATCCTGACGATCCCGAGCGACGACTCGGTGACCCCGTCAGTGACGATGCCGGTGTCTGGCAACGGCACGGCCACCGCCATCACGACGATGATTGCGGACTCTGGCGACTTCGGCACCGTCACTCCCGGTGCGATTCGCGATCAGCCGCTCGTGATCGCCAACCCTGGCGGCTGCCCGCTGACTGTGACCGCCATTGTGTCCAGCGCACCTGACTTCCTGATGGCGCAGGTCGTGTCGTTTCCGTTCACCGTGGCGCCTGGCACGTCGGTGAACGTGCCCATTCGATTCCAACCCTCGGGAACAGGTCCGAAGTCCGCGAACCTCACCATTTCGAGCAGCGACACCGCGGGGCCACGGGTGGTCCATGTGTCGGGCATCGGCGGCGCGCCGATCATCACGACCTCCGTGGTGGACAGCGGAGACTTCGGCGAGGTGTGTGCCGGCGCTTCGAAGGATCTGAATGTGACGCTGACCAACAGCGGCGTCGCGCCGCTGGCCGTGACGGCCATCACGTCGAGCAATCCGGAGTTCCTGGTCCCGCAGGTGCTGGTCTTTCCGCTCGTGATTGCGCCGGGCACGTCGCTGGCGATCCCGATCCGGCTGGCGCCCACGTCGCCTGGTCCGAAGACGACGACGCTGACGTTTGCGAGCAATGACCCGGCGACCCCGGCGAAAAACGTCACGCTCACAGGCACGGCGCCGGTGGCGGAGCTCTGTCACGCGCCGTCGTTCACGGCGCTCGGCATCAGCCTCGGTCCGACGTTCGGATCAAGCAAGACAGGTGACTTCACGTTCACCGGGCAGGGCCGGCATATGGTGCCCTTCGGCGAGCGCCACAACTACGCCTTCCAGGGCCAGGGCGAGTACCTTGTACTACCAGGGACGGCACGAAGGTGAGATCGACCTCGGCCTGATGAACCGCTGGCACCACGTCCAGCTCGGCGTCTTCAGCAACTTCAAGTTCGCCGACTTCGGCGTCGAGGCCGATGGCGGCGCCGTCGGTCAGGCCGCGGGCGTCGTCGACCTGCTGTTCAGCGCTGTTCGCGTCAATCTGTTCGCCACGAAAGGGTTCAAGGACGCGGGCGACTTGTCCAGCACGACGTCGTTCACGTTTGCCGCCGCGCCGGGCCCGGGCACAACAGTCGTGGGCACGACGACCGGGCAGGTGGTGCGAGTGGCCGACGCATTCGGCGGCGGCGCGCTCGTGGGGCTGGGGTCGAACACCGATCTCGACGGCCACTTGATGTGGCTGCGGCGCGCGAGGCCGACGCCGTTCAGCGACAAGGTCGGCGCTGACATTCGTCTGACGCAGCATCTCTCGAGCCAGTTCGCGCTGTTTGGCGAGCTGACACTCAACGAGACGCTGCTCGGCAACCACGACAGCGGGCGAGTTGTCTTCGGGTTGGTGTTCGGGCGATGGACGCGGCCGAGCGACTTCTCGAACAAGCACACGCCACTGGCGACTGACGTGCCGCGGGTCCACTACGATCTGCGCACTCAGTAGTCCGTCCCTGTCGTTTGTGCCGGTTGGTGACGAGTTCGTCAAGCGGGCGTCGTCGCCCGCAGCTACACTGATCCTCCGAGGTGGATATGGCAGACGTCTCGTCACACGCACCGGGCACGTTCTCATGGGCCGAGCTGGCGACAGTGGACCAGTCGAAGGCCACCGCGTTTTACAGCGCCTTGTTCGGCTGGGCGATCGACAACCGGCCGATGGGGCCTGGCGAGACGTACTCGATCCTCCAGGTTCAAGGCAGAAGCGCCGCCGCGGCGTATACGATGCGGCCGGAAGAGCGCGCGTCAGCGCCGCCGCACTGGAACCTGTACGTCACCGTCACCAGCGCCGACGACAGCGTGCGTCGGGCACAGGAGCTTGGCGCCACCGTCATCGCGCCCCCGTTTGACGTCATGGATTTCGGACGCATGGCGATCCTGCAGGATCCAACTGGCGCCGTGTTCGAGATCTGGGAAGCAAAGGCGCACATCGGCGCCCAGGTGCTGAACGAGCCCGGGGCGCTGTGCTGGAGCGAGTTGACGACGACCGATACCAAGGCGGCGCTGGCGTTTTACACCGGCCTGTTCGGGTGGAACGCCAAGGAGAGCGCGGCCGCGGCAGTCAAGGAGTACACGGAGTTCACTGTCGCCGGCGCCGAACGGCCCAGCGTTGGCATGCTGCCGATGCCGGATTTCGGCGGGCCGATGCCCTCGTTCTGGATGCCCTACTTCCAGGTGGCCGACTGCGACACCTCAGTCGCGAAGGCCGCGGAGCTGGGCGGCAGCGTCATGCGTGCTGCCGAAGACATCCCCCACACCGGACGATTCGCCATCCTCCGCGATCCGCAGGGCGCGGTGTTTGCCGTCTTCACGTTCGCCCACAGCTAGCGCCGGTGGGGTCGCGGCAGGCATCTTCATATCCATGAGACCCCTCCACTCCGACGTCCTTCAGTGCATCGGCAACACGTCCCTGGTGGCGCTCCGCAGGGTCGTGCCGGCCAACGGCGCGCGCCTCCTGCTGAAGATCGAAAGTGAGAACCCGACGGGCAGCATGAAGGACCGCATGGCGCTCGCCATGATCGAGAAGGCAGAGTCTGACGGACGGCTGTTACCTGGCGCTCCCGTGGTGGAGTACACCGGTGGCAGCACCGGCGTGTCGCTGTCGATGGTCTGCGCCGTCAAGGGTCACCCTCTGCACATCGTCACCTCGGACGCGTTCGCCAGGGAGAAGCTCGATCACATGCGGGCGCTCGGCGCGCGGCTCGAGATCGTGCGAAGCGAAGGCGGCGGAATGACCGAGAAGCTCACCCGCGACATGGTCGCTGCCGCGGGGCTGATCGCGACCGACACGGGCGCGTTCTGGACCGACCAGCTGAGGAACACCGATCAGTTGACGGCCTACGAGATGCTGGCGGATGAACTCTGGACGCAGTCCGGGGAGCGTATCGACGGGTTCGTCCAGAGCGTCGGCACTGCGGCGTCGGTGCGCGCCACCGGCGAGTCGCTGCGACGGCGCAACGCGCGACTCACTGTCGTCGCCGTGGAGCCGGCGGAGTCTCCGGTCCTCTCCGGCGGCCGGCCGGGCGCTCACAAGATCGACGGCGTCGGCGCCGGCTTCGTCGTGCCGTTGTGGCATGCGGGTGTCGCCGATCGGATCGAGCGTGTGTCGACGACGGAAGCCGAGGCGATGGTCGTGCGGCTCGCGAGGGAAGAAGGCGTGTTCGGCGGCACGTCCACCGGCGCCAACCTCATCGCGGCGTTGCGGCTTGCCGACGAGCTGGGCCCCGACGCCACCGTCGTCACCTTGATGTGCGACAGCGGCCTGAAATATCTGAGCAGGACGAAGTAGCCACCGGCTGTCGAGCTTGCGGCCCGGGCTGCGCCGCGCAGTCAGCGCGGTATACGATGGCGCGCTCGTCCATGCTCTGACGGTCACTCGAGTACCGCACGACGTGTGCGAGGAGGCCGCGCATGCCTGTCCTGACCTGCACGCCGAAATCACTGCCTGAAGACAGACTCGTCAAGGCGGCGCGGCGCGCTATCGAGATCAACCCGTCCAACCAGCCGCATCCGGCGCTGGTGGCGCAGGCGCTCGGCGCGGGACCGCATCGGCCAGAGCGCATCGCCATCCTCGTCGGCCGCCGCTGGCCGACGACCGGCGTCAAGCTCACCGTGAAGTTCCTGGACACGCCGCCGAAGGACCTGCGCAAGCGGATCCTGCTGCACATGAACGCCTGGGGAAAGACCGCCAACGTCCGGTTCACCGAAACCGCGGGGCAGGGCCAGGTGCGGCTGGCGCGCCTCGACTCGCCGCCGGACATGGCCGGCTACTGGTCGTACATCGGCACCGAGATCCTCGAGATTGCCGCCGACGAGCCGACGATCAACCTCGAGTCGTTCACGATGCAGATGCCCGAGTCCGAGTTCCACCGGGTCGTCCGCCACGAGGCCGGCCACACCCTCGGCTTCGTGCACGAGCACATGCGCAGGGAACTCGTGAAGAAGATCGACCCCGCCAAGGCCATCAAGTATTTCAGGCGCACGCAGGGGTGGTCGGCCAAGGATGTGCGCGAGCAGGTGCTCACCCCGATCGAGGAGTCGTCGCTGCTTGGCACGCCGCAGGCCGACCCGCACTCGATCATGTGCTACCAGATTCCCGGCTCCATCACCAGGGACGGCAAGCCCATCGTCGGCGGCGTGGACATCGACCCGCTCGACTTCTCGATGGCGGCGTCGTTCTATCCAAAGAAGGTCAAGACGTAGCCTGCTCCCGCACGCCGCGCTGTTCCGTGAAGGCGGAAAGGCCGATACTCGCCATCGACAGCCGCTGCTCACTGCCTGCGGCGTGGGGCGCTCGACAATCGCGCTTCACTGGAGAAACGCATGCAACGCGCCGCCCTGAGCGTCGCCGCGGCCACACTGGCTGTGCTGACGTGTTCCGTTCCGCTGCGCAGCGCGGGCACGCCCGCGAGCGCCGCCGTCGCAAAGCTCGCCGGTCCGATGCTGGCGGTTTCGAGAGTGGCCACCCTGGAGACGCTCAGGAGCACGATCGACGAGACTGTGCAGAATGCCCAGCCCGGCGTCCGTCTCGGGGCCAATTGGGGGCCGACGCATCCTGCGTGGCCCGGAGCGAGGATGGTCCTGGTCGGCCGCATCGATCGGCTGGCCGCCTCGTACGGGAAGTCCGGACTGCTGGAACAGGGCATTCAGGCTGACATCACGCGTCTGGCAGGGCCTGATATGGACGCGTTTCTCGCCGCTGTCAACGGACCTGCCGGTAGCGCCGTCATCACCCAGGACGCGACGATCAATTTCGTGTCCACCGTCATGGCCGACGACCCGAACGGGCCTCGACCCGGACAGCCCGCCTGGAACCTGAGGCTGCGCGACCTGCGCAAGGCGTTTGACGAACAAGCCGGGCCCTCGATGCCGAAGAGCGACGGCGCGCACGAGGCCGAGCTCACGCAATATCGGTCGAGCCCCGCCGGACAACTGGCCATGCGCTTCTGGAGCTCGGTGGTGGGCCGCACGAGCGCGAAGATCACCGGCGCCGTGAACCTGATGCTGTTCGACGACCACGACGCGATCCAGGGCGAGCTCGCCGCTGCAATCGCCGCCGCGAAGTAGGCGTCGACACAGAGGCGAGGGAACGTGTCAGCGGCGGGTCCGCCGGCGCACACTCAAGGGCGCACGTAGATCGCAAAGAAGCTGTCGGCGGGGAAGTCGAGCGTCGTCTGCAGGGTGAACCCAGCGGCGGTCATCCAGCCCGTGAGGTCGGCCACGGTGTAACGCATCGCCTCGTGCCCGGCAGGCCAGTGTGAGACAAAGTCGATGATGGCCACCCTGCCGCCCGGCTTGACGTAGCGGAACAGCGTCCGCGCATAGGCGGGCTTGTCGGGCAGGTGGTGGAACGTGTCGCAGATGAAGATCAGATCGACCGGCGCCGGCAGCGACGGATCGGCCGCCGTCGCGTGCACAGTCCGGATGTTGTCGATCCCGGCCGCCGCCGCCGATCGCTCGACGATCTTCAACAGCGCCGCGTCGATGTCCACCGCGTACGCGATGCCCCCGGGGGCGACAGCCCTGGCCAGCGGGCGGGTGAACAGCCCCGAGCCGGAGCCCAGGTCGGCGACAGCCATGCCAGGTGACAGCTGGAGCGCCGCCACGACGCGGCCGACCTGCATCTCCTCGACGCGCCCGCGGTCTTCGAGACCCTTGGCGTACTGTTCGGGATCGGGGTGCTGTTGCGCGGCGGCGCGAAGGACGCTGACGAGCAGGACGACCAGCGTGACTGACGGGAGACGGCAGCGGCTCATTGTCGGGCCCTCGCGCGGCGATTCGTGCGCCTTTGCTATTGTGGCGGAAACCGCATGACCCGTCTGCCCGCGTTGCTGCTCCTCCTGACGTGCATCGGCTGCGGTGGCTCGGCGCCCGCGCCCTCGCCATCCACGGTGTCGGGGACACCGGTGCCGCCCTCGCAGCCGCACCCCGTCACCCGGACCGGCCAACCCCGCATCGGGTCCGGTGCTGCTTTCGGATGACCTGGGCGGCCGGCAGTTGTTTCCCGCTGACAACTGGTGGAACCAGGACATCAGCCGGGCGCCAGTCGATCCGCAGTCCGACGCCTTCATCGCCTACATCGGCGCATCCCGCACCGCGCATCCGGACTTTGGCCCGCCGCCCTACGGCATTCCCTACATCGGCGTCAGCGGCGCCCAGGCGCGCGTCCCCGTCACCTTCGTGGAATACGGCAACGAGAGCGACGACGGGTTTGGCGGCACCAGGGGCTATCCGATCCCGGACGCCGCACGGGCTGAGTCGCACTACATCGAGGGCGACGCGCCCGGCGGCGGCAGCGACGGCGATCGCCACATGCTGATCGTCGATCGCGACGCGTGGGTGCTGTTCGAGCTGTACGGCGCGCGGTGGAACCAGCAGGCCGGGCGGTGGGAGGCGGGCTCCGGCGCCATCTTCAATCTTGCCGCCAACGGCCGGCGTCCCGACGGCTGGACGTCAGCCGACGCTGCCGGCCTGGCGATTCTGCCCGGCCTCGTCCGCTACGACGAGGCCGCCGGCGGGCCCATCCGACATGCCTTTCGCGTGACGCTCCGCCGCACTGACGGGGCGGTGTGGCCCGCATCGCACGACGCGGGCAGCGCCGCCGGTGCGTTGCCCATGGGCGCGCGACTCAGGCTGCGGCCAGGGAAGGACCTGTCGAACTACTCGTCGCTCGTGCAGAACATCTTCCGCGCCATGCAGACCTACGGCCTCATCGTCGCCGACAACGGCAGCGACTTGTACGTCAGCGGCGCCATGGATTCCCGCTGGAACAACGACGACCTGAACCCCGCCTTCCGCAGCCTGACAGCGGCGGATTTCGAGGTCGTGCGCCTCGGTTGGCGCTGAATCGCCGTGTCGCCGCTGCCGTTCCCGCCGGAGCCCGGCGAGCCGGCCAACCCGTTCCTCTCACACGCCGCGCTCAGGAACGACTAGAATGCCGTCCGTCCAGAGGAGGACAGCTGTGCCCACCATGAGCGTACCTGCGTCCGGGCAAGGCGCCACGACGCGCGTCACGTCGATTGACGCGTTCCGCGGCTTCGTCATGTTCCTGATGCTGGCCGAGGTCCTGCACCTGTGGACGCTTCATCAGGCGTTTCCCGACAGCACGTTCTGGTCGATCGTGGCGTTCAACACGACGCACGTGCCATGGCAGGGCTGTTCGCTGCACGATCTCATTCAGCCGGCGTTTTCGTTCCTCGCCGGCGCCTCATTGCCGTTCTCGATCGCCAGCCGCCGCGCGAAGGGCGAGGCGTTCGGCAGCATGCTGGGTCACGCCGTGTGGCGCAGCCTGATGCTGATTTTCCTGGGCATCTTCCTGCGGTCGCTCGAAAGCCCGCACACCTACTGGACATTTGAAGACACGCTGACGCAGATCGGCCTCGGCTACACGTTCCTGTTCCTGATCGCGTTCCTTTCGCTGCGCGTCCAGATCGCCGTCTTCAGCGTCATCCTCATCGCGTTCTGGACGGCATTCGTCCTGTATCCGCTGCCGCCGGCGGGCTTCGACTATCCGGCGGTGGGGGTGCCCGCCGACTGGCCGCACCTCTACACGGGGTTCCTCGCGCACTTCAACAAGAACTCGAACCTGTCGTGGGCGTTCGACACCTGGTTCCTCAACCTGTTCCCGCGCGAGTCTCCGTTCCTGTTCAACGAAGGCGGCTGGTCCACGCTCAGCTTCATTCCCACGCTGGCGACGATGATGCTGGGCGTGTGGTCGGGCGAGTGGCTCAAGTCGTCGCGCTCGACGTCCGAGAAGCTCCGCGGCCTGGTCATTGCCGGCATCGCGCTGACGCTGGGCGGCCTGATCTTCCAGTGGCTCCATCTCTGCCCGATCGTCAAGCGCATCTGGACCTCGTCCTACACGCTCTACAGCGGCGGGCTGGTCATCCTGATCCTGTCGGCGTTCTATGCGTTGATCGAGTTCAAGGGCTGGAAGCGCTGGTGTTTCCCGCTGCTCGTCATCGGCGCCAACTCGATCGCCATCTACGTCATGAGCTGGACGATGGAGCATTTCGTCACCGCCGCATTGGTCCGTCACCTGGGGCGCGGCACGATGCTCGTTTTCGGCGAGGCGTTCGAGCCAGTCGTCCGCGGGTTCTTCGTGCTCGTGGTCTTCTGGTCGATTCTCTATTGGATGTATCGCCGGCGGATCTTCATCAGGATCTGACGTCGCGTTCGGCGGGTGATGGCCGACCTGAAGATCGGCCCTGCCGGAGCGGCCTGAATGAGCTTCAGTTGGACCTGTAGGGCCGATCTTTAGATCGGCCGGAGCCGTGCGGCCCCACCTGATGGCCGATCTGAAGATCGGCCCTACAGGAGTCCTGCTTCGGGCGGGTGACGGACCAGCTCCGCCTCTCGCCAGCCGCGGACGGAGTTGATCAGCCAGAGTCGTGACGCACGCGTCAGCTCGGCGACGCCGATCACCCGTTCGCGGACCCTGCCCGTCGCGATTGCGTGCGCACGCTCCGTGCCGGCGAGGAGGCCCGATTCAACCGGCGGCGTCACCAGGACGCCGTCCAGCTCCACGACGATGTTGGCCAGCATCGATTCGGTGAGCTCGTTCCGCGAATTCCACAGCAGCACGTCGTCGCAGCTGTCGCAGCGCCGTGACGTGTACGCGTCCCGCCGGGTGGTCTTGTGGAAACACCACGGGTCCGTGTCGTCGATGGCCGACAAGGCCAGGCACGCGCGCACCGGCCGGTCGTCGAGGGCCAGCGCGAACGATTCGGTCCTGGCCACGCCCTGCTCGGTGAGCAGCAATCGCACGCGTCGAGCGTCGCGTGCGGAGGCCACCGCGGCGTCGAGCGCGACGTCCAGCTGAGGACGATCGCACGCGAAGTCGAAGTACGACGCTGAGCTCTCCATTCGGGCCAGATGGGCTGCGCGCCGGTGGAACCCTTCCGCGGGACTCCAGCGCAGGGTCTCCAGAAGCTCGAACGGCTCCCGGTGTTGCCCGAGCACCTGCGCCTTCAGCAGGCACTCCTCGTACTCCGCGCGCGCGTCCGAGTCCCAGGTGACCCCGCTGCCGACGCCATACGTGAGCATGCCCCGGGCCTGGTCGACGACGGCGGTGCGGATCGCCACGTTGAACTGAAAATCCCCTCCCGGTGCCACGTAGCCGGCGATGCCGGTATAGACGCCGCGCGGCGACGTCTCGAGCGCGTCGATGATCTCCATCGTCCTGGCTTTCGGGGCGCCGGTGATGGAGGCGGCAGGGAAGGTGCAGGCGAGAATCTCGTCGAGCGGCGCCGAGCTCTCGGCCCGGACCTCTGAGGTCATCTGCCAGAGCGTCGGATATCGCTCGACCCCGAAAAGCGCCGTGACATCCACCGATCCTGTCCGTGCGACGCGTCCGAGATCGTTGCGGACCATGTCCACGATCATCACGTTCTCCGCGCGTTCCTTTTCGGAGCTGCGCAGCTGCGCGGCGTGTCGGAGGTCCTCGTCGACGGTGCGGCCCCTGCGCGCGGTGCCCTTCATCGGCCTGGAGATGAGGGTCCGGCCGCGCCGGCAGAGAAACAGTTCAGGCGACACCGAGCAGATCGCCGTGTCCTCGGTCTCGAGGAACATCGCGTAGCGGCCGCGCTGTGTTGACAGGAGATCGGCAAACAGCCCGCCCGGGTCGCCGCGAAACGGCGCCGACAGCCCGAACGTCAAGTTGACCTGATAGGTGTTGCCTTCGACGATCTCGCGCTTGACGCGCTCGACAGCCTCGGAATACGCCGGCCAGTCCATCGATGCTGCGGGCGGATCCGCATCCCACTCGAGCCTGCCTGGCCGCGTGGTGGTGATTTCGACGTGACGCTCGTCGAAGGCCGCGAAGCAGGCCAGCGGCGCGTGTGACGGAGCTTTCACCCGCAAGCCGTACGCCGCGCCGGCTTCATAGGCCATCCAGCCGACGACGTACCAGCCGCGGCCGCGTGCGAGGCGGTCCACTTCGCGCAGTACCGGGCCGACCTCCGCCGGCTGGCGGGCGATCAGCCACGCGTCCGGCGAGGCCGCGCGCAGCCACGCGGCGCCGCCGTCGATCGAGACGATCGCCTCGAGGCGCGGATTGGCGGGAGCGGGGCCGGTGCCGCCGGCGTTATCCGGGTTTCGTCCGGGGGAACCCGAAAGCATCGTCCGCCGCGAGATACCACGGGCGTGACGCGCGGACCGATCGTGTGAGTGTGGTGCGCCTGCGGCAGGGGCTTGACCCCGACCAGAAAGGTCGGATATTCTCCTCGACGTGAAAGTGAGACTCAATCTCACTTCCACGGAAGGCCCGAAGTTCCCCCTTCGAGCAGAAGGAAGCCCGCCAGTGCTGACACACCGGCGGGCCTGTCGAACACGGTCCGGAGAGACCAGCTCATTCGCTTGCGCGCGTGAGGCGTCCGACCCCGCAATTCTAGGGGTGCGGCGGGCACGGCGCAACTGCACGGAGTTCTGTTGATGCGCCGCTATCTGCTGCTGTTTGCCCTGTTCCTCGCTCTGCCACTGCCTCTCGCTGCTCAATCCGTCGCTGTCACCGGCAAGGTCACCGATGCCTCGCTTGCGCCGGTCGCGGGCGCTCGCGTGGTCACCACCGCCACCAGCGGCGTCGCGACGCAGGCCGCCGAGACCGACTCGAAAGGCGAGTACTCGCTCTCGCTGCCGGCGGGCACTTACACCGTGACGGTCTCCGCCGATGGCTTCACCGCGGCGTCGACGCGCGTGACGGTGCCGCTGACGTCGCCGCTCGGCCCCGTGGTTCTCCAGGTCGCCGGCTTTCGCGATGCTGTCACAGTAAATGGCGAGTCCGGCTACGTCGTCCCGGTGATTTCGACGGCGACCAAGACGCCCACGCCGCTGCGCGACGTGCCGCAGTCGGTCTCCGTCGTGACGCGCGAGCTGATTCAGGACCAGGTCATGATGAGCATGGCCGACGTCGTCAAGTACGTGCCCGGCATCGAGTCGCATCAGGGCGAGAACAACCGTGACCAGGTGGTCATTCGCGGCAACAGCTCGTCGGCGGACTTCTACGTCAACGGCGTGCGCGACGACGTGCAGTACTACCGCGATCTCTACAATCTCGACCGGATCGAAGCGCTGAAGGGACCAAACGCGATGGTGTTCGGCCGCGGCGGCGGCGGCGGCCTGATCAACCAGGTGACGAAGCAGGCCGGTTTCCAGTCGTCGAACGAAGTCACCGCGCAGCTTGGGAGCTTCGACAACCGGCGCTTCACCGCCGACGTCGATCGTCCCCTGTCGAGCACCGTGGCCGTGCGCCTCAACGGTGTCTACGAGAACTCTGACAGCTTCCGCGACTTCGTGAACCTCGAGCGGTATGGCGTGAATCCCACCGTCACCTTCGCGCCCAGCGATCGCACTCGAGTGATCGTGAACTACGAGTACCTCCACGATCGGCGCACGGCAGACCGCGGCATCACGTCGTTCCAGGGGTCGCCTGCGGACGTGCCCATCTCGACGTACTACGGCGATCCGCACCAGACGTTCGTTCGCGCCAACGTCAACCTGGCGTCAACGACAGTCGAGCACCATGCCGGCCGTCTCACGTTCCGCAACCAGACGCTGTTCGGCGACTACGACCGCGGATACCAGAACTTCGTGCCGGGCGTCGTCACGCCCGACGGCTCGCAGGTGACGCTGTCGGCGTACAACAATGCCACTGCGCGCCAGAACCTGTTCAACCAGACCGATCTGACCTACACCGTCACGACCGGTGCCGTTCGTCACACGTTGCTCGCCGGTGCTGAGTTCGGCCTCCAGTCCACCGACAACTTCCGCAACACCGGCTACTTCAACAACCTGACGACGACGATCCTCGCGCCGTTCGACGACCCGACGATCTCGACGCCGATGACCTGGCGCCAGAGCGCGACGGACGCCGACAACCACCTCCGCACCAACGTCGCGGCTGCCTACGTGCAGGACCAGGCAGAGTTGTCGTCGCACGTGCAGCTGCTCGGCGGCGTGAGGCTGGACCGCTTCGACCTCACGTATCACAACAACCGGACCGGCGACACGCTCGATCGCGCAGACAACCTCGTCTCGCCTCGCGCGGGCCTGGTCTACAAGCCGACGGTGCCGGTCTCGCTGTATACGAGCTACAGCGTGTCGTATCTGCCAAGCTCCGGCGATCAGTTCTCGTCGCTCACGAACATCACCGAGCAGCTCAAGCCGGAGAAGTTCACGAACTACGAGGTCGGCGCCAAGTGGGACGCCATGTCGGCGCTGTCGTTCACGGCGGCGGTCTACCGTCTCGATCGCACCAACACCCGATCGATTGATCCGAACGATCCCACCCGGATCATCCAGACCGGCAGTCAGCGGACCAACGGAGTGGAGCTGGCTGCGAACGGAAGGGTGTCGAAGGACTGGAACATCGCCGGCGGCTATGCCTACCAGGACGCCTTCGTCAGCAGCGCGACGGCCAATGCCATCGAAGGCGCCCAGGTGGCCCTCGTCCCGCACAACACCTTCTCGCTGTGGAACCGGTACCAGTTCATGCCGCGGGTCGGCGCCGGTCTCGGCGTGATCTATCGCTCGGACGTGTTCGCGGCGATCGACAACAAGGTGACGCTGCCGGGGTATGTGCGGCTGGATGCGGCGGCCTACCTCAACGTCAGCAAGGACTGGCGGCTGCAGGCGAACTTCGAAAACCTGACAGACAAGAAGTACTTCGTGAACGCCGACAGCAACACGAACATCTCCCCAGGCTTTTCGCGTGCCGTGCGCGTCGCCCTGATCGCGCGGTTCTAGACGTCGCGGCGGTGCAGGTCCGGCCGCGCTCGACGCGGCTGGACTTGCCACGCCCACGACACTCCGCAGGCGTATACTCGACCCCCAACGGGGGGAGTCGATGCGAATGTGGAGACTGGTTGCGTGCTCTGTCCTCTTCCTCGGCCTCGCGCGTGCGGCTGTCGCGGCGCCTGCGCCTCCTTACTACCTGGCTCTCGGTGATTCCCTGGCGCAGGGAGTCCAGCCGAGCCGTACTGGCGTCCTCGTCGAGACCAGCCAGGGCTACGTCGACGACCTGTTCGGCCTCTACCGCCTGGGCCATCCCGGCCTGAGGCTCGCCAAGCTGGGATGCTCGGGCGAGACCACGCGGACGATGCTGATCGGCGGCGACTGCGCCTATCCACTGGGCAGTCAGCTGGCGCAAGCCGTGGATTTCCTCCGGACCCACCGCGTCGCCCTCATCACCCTGACCATAGGCGGCGACAACATCCTGCACTGCATCAGCACCGCGGGCATCGACCAGACCTGTCTCGCCAACGGCGTGACCCAAGTCGGCACCGACCTCCCGCAGATCCTCCAGGCACTGCGGGTCGCCGCGCCCGGAGTGCCGATCGTGGCCATGAACTACTACGACCCGTTCCTGGCCGCGTGGGTGCTGGGGCCAACCGGACCGGTGCTGGCGGTGGCGTCTCAGCAGGCGACGCTCGGGTTGAACGCGCTCCTTCAGAACCTATACGAAGGCTTCGGCGTCTCCGTCGCCGATGTCGCTCGAGCCTTCAGGCTCACGGACTTCAACAACGCCGCGCCATTTCACGTGCCGGTGAACGTGCTGGTCGCACTATCGTGGACGTGGATGGCTGCGCCTGCACCGATAGGACCGGACATCCACCCCAATGCATTCGGCTACGCGGTGATTGCCGGCGCCTTCGTGAAGACCATCGGCCGGTTCTGAGCTTGGCGCTACGAGCCGGGCGGATGTCCCGCCCGGCCCATCGAGTCCCTACGCCGCTCCGCTCATCGTGCGGAACAGCCAGAACAGGAAGCCTGCCAGACAGATCGACACCGGCAGCGTGAGCACCCACGCCATCAGCAGGTTGCGCACCGTACCCCATTGCAGGCCCGTCCGGTTGGCTGCCATGGTGCCTGCCACGCCAGACGACAGCACGTGCGTCGTACTGACAGGAAGCCCCATCGCGTCAGCCGCACCGATGGTCACCATCGCGGTGATCTCTGCCGCGGCCCCTTGCGCGTAGGTCAGGTGGTCCTTGCCGATCTTCTCGCCGACTGTCACGACGATCCGCTTCCACCCGATCATCGTGCCGAGCCCGAGCGCGATCGCGACAGCCACCTTCACCCAGGTCGGGATGAACTTGGTGGCCTTGTCGATATGCGCCTTGTAGTTCTTGAGCACTGCCGCTTCGTCGGCTGAGAACGCCGGCGTTCCCGACTTCTGCATCAGCCGAAGCGCTTCGCTCACGATATACATGTCGTTCCGGAAGTTGCGCACGTGGTCGCGCGGCACCAGCGCCAGGTTCTTGTAGATCGTCATCTCGTTGCCGATGTCGTTGACGATCTGCCGGAGGGCCAGCATCGTGTTCGGCGTGAAGGTGTGCGTCCGCACGTACTCGGTCACCTCGTCACGCGGCTCGCCGATGGCGGCGCTGCCCTGCACGTGCCGCGACAGCACCTCGGCGGTCTGGTGCGAGACCGCGACGAAGTCCACTGACTCACGCGGCGTCACCGCGTGGTTCAGCGCGTAGGCGGTCGGGACGGTCCCGATCAGGATGAGCATGATGAGTCCCATGCCCTTCTGGCCGTCGTTGGAGCCGTGCGCGAAACTGACTCCCGTGCAGGTCAGCAGCAGCAGACCCCGAATCCAGAATGGCGGCGGCGCCGAGCCTACGGGAGCGGTGTACAGCTCCTTGTTGGGTACCAGCTTCTTGACGATCAGCAGGAGGAGCGCCGCGAAGAGGAAGCCGATAACCGGCGAGATCAGCAGCGACTTGCCGATGTTGAGCGCCTGGCCCCAATCAACGCCGCTCGTACCTGTCTTGACCGACATCATCTGGTTGGCGATGCCGACACCGATGATCGAGCCAATCAGCGTGTGCGAGCTCGAGGACGGCAGCCCGAAGTACCAGGTGCCGAGGTTCCAGATGATGGCGGCGGTGAGCAGGGCGAAGACCATCGCGAAGCCGGCCGTGCTGCCGACCTGAAGAATCAACTCGACCGGCAGCAGGGAGAGGATCCCGAAGGCCACGGCGCCCGACGACACGAGCACGCCGACGAAGTTCCAGAATCCCGACCAGACAACCGCCACATGCGGCGCCAGGCTGTGGGTGTAGATCACTGTCGCGACAGCGTTGGCGGTGTCGTGAAACCCGTTGACGAACTCGAAGCCCAGCGCGATGAGAAGCGCCAATCCAAGCAGCAGGTAGGGGAAGATCGACGTCGAGCGTTCCTGCGCCAGATCGCCGATCAGGTTCGAGCCAACGTAGAGCAGTCCCACCAAAAAGATTCCTACGACGACAAGCGTGCCGATCTTTGCCGAACGTCCGGGGAGCGGCGCGTCCAGAACCACCGAAGTGCCGTTGGCCATAAGCCTCCTGAAAGGCCGAACGGTAGCTGGCGGGTGTCACAACGGCACGACGCGCTGACGACGGGGCCGTTAAAACGCCGGTGATGGCGGGGCGGGGTCGGGCTGGGAGAAGGGCGCGGCCGTCGCGACCGCGCCCCCGGGAGACTAGTTCGGCATCACGACGGTGTCCACCACGTGGATGACGCCGTTGCTCTGGAAGACGTCGGCCTGCGTCACCTTCGACATGCCGCCTTTCTCGTCCTTCAGGACGATGTCGGAGCCCTGCATCATGGCCGTGAGCGTCCCGCCGCTGACGGTCTTCAGTGCGGCCGATCCGTGTCCGGCCTTGATCATCCCCGCCAGCTGCTTGCTCGAGATCTTGCCCGGCACCACGTGGTAGGTCAGCACCTTGGTGAGCATCGGCTTGTTCTCGGGCTTCAGCAACGTGTCGACAGTCCCGGCCGGCAGCTTGTCGAAGGCGGCGTTGGTCGGCGCGAACACAGTGAACGGGCCCTTGCTCTCGAGGGTGTCGACCAGCCCGGCGGCCTTGACCGCGGCGACAAGCGTCGTGTGATCGGCCGAATTCATCGCGTTCTGAACGATGTTCTTGGTCGGGAACATCTCCTTGCCGCCGACCATCGGGTTCTGGGCGGCGCTGAGCAGGACGGAACAGGTCATTGCCGCCAAGGCGACGGCACCAGCACGCAGGCGATTCATGGGTCTCATCCTTTCAATAGTCCTCGGCGCCATTCGGGCGCCATTGAACAGAACGGACCATCCCGGCGACCGGATTTCCCGTTCCTGCCCGCGGTGACCACCGGCAGGGCTAAGGGCGCAGCGACTGTCGAACCGATAAGGGCAGGAGGAGGACAGGAAGGTCCGGTGCGCAGCCACGCCCAGAACGCCCAGGCGAATCGCGTCAGCATCGTCTACACCAGCGTCGTCATCCTCATTGGCGCGGGTGTGTTGACGCAGTCCGCCTGGAGTCTGTCTGCCCATCCCGTCTCGCGGGCGTGGCTGGTGCTTGTCGGGCTCACGGTGGCCAGCGGACTGGCGACTTTGCGCGTGCCAGGCATGCCGATCAGCTTTTCGATCTCCGACATCTTCAGCATCGCGTCTGCGCTGGCGTTCGGGCCGTCAGCCGGTGCGGTCACCGCCGCTGTCGACGGCCTCGTGCTGTCGTCGCGGATGGCGGAGAGCCAGCGCTCGCTGCCGCGGCTCGCCTTCAACGCGTCGGCGCCTGCCGTCGCGATCTGGATTGCCGCGCATGCCTTCTTCGCGTTCGCGAACGAGGCGCTGTCGCACACGGGCGCCGCCAACCTGCCCTGGGTGATCGTCGCGTTCAGTGTATTTGGCGCGACGGACTACCTGCTCAACACGCTGCTGGTGGCAGTGGCCGTCGCCCTCGAGCGCGGGCTCGGGATCGTCGCCACCTGGCGCGAGCACTTCGCGGGACTGTGGCCCAACTACCTCGCGGGCGTCTACGCGTGCGCGACACTGATGCTGCAACCGGCAGACGTAGTGAGCCGAATCGCGTTGATGACGCCGCTGCCGTTTCTCCTGTACTTCGCGTTCCGCACAGCCGTCGGCCGCACCCAGGACCACATCAGTCACCTGGGCAAGGTGAATCGCGTCTACGTGGCGGCCATCGAAGCGCTGGCGCAGGCGGTCGACGCGAAGGACCAGGTCACCCACGATCACGTCCGCCGCGTGCAGGACGCGCGCGGTGCACTGGCGCGCGAGCTCGGCGTCACCGACGGTGAGATCCAGGCGATCAAGGCGGCGGCGCTGCTGCACGACATCGGCAAGATGGCGGTGCCGGAGCACATCCTGAACAAGCCGGGCAAGCTGACGCCGGCGGAGTTCGAGATGATGAAGCGGCACGCGCCGATCGGCGCAGACATTCTCGCGGTCGATCGACTTTCCCTATCCGGTCGTGCCGATCGTCCGGCACCACCACGAGAACTGGGACGGCACGGGTTATCCCGATCGGATCGAGGGCGCGCGGATCCCGTCGGCGCGCGCATCCTCGCCGTCGTCGACTGCTTCGACGCGCTGACGTCGGATCGTCCGTACCGGCCGCGGCATGACCGATCAGGCCGCGCTCAAGATCCTCGCCGACGCGGCAGCGGGCACGATGTACGACCCGGCAGTCGTGGACGCCTTCATGGCGCTGCACGACGCCGAGCCTGCCGAGTCCGTTCGATCGCCGGCGCTGGCGATGCCCTCTGGCGGATCACCCGTCGCGGGCCCGACGGCCGACGGCGATAGATCGAGCCGCGACCTGGTCACCTTCTTCGAGCTGGGGCGGACACTCCGCGGCACTCCCGAGGATGCGCGAACCGGCGCCGCGCTGTACGCCGGACTGTGCGCGCATCTCCCGCGCTGCGCCCTGGTGCTGTACACCTACGACGCCAGCAGCGACGCGATCGTCGCGGCGTGGGAAGCCGGCGAGGGACTGTTCGGCGTGCGCCCCGGCACCCGGATTCCCGTCGGCGAGCGGCTGAGCGGCTGGGTCGCCGCAACCGGCGAGCCGGTGCGCAACTCGGACGCGCGGCTCGACCTCGAGGAGGCTGCGCGCGAGCAATCGGCCTTTCGTAGCACGCTGGCCGTGCGACTCGCCGACGGCGATCGTGTGCTCGGCGTGCTCAGCGCCTACGCCCCGGGGGCCGACGCCTTCGACGAGGACCACCTGCGCGTCATCGAGGGTGCGGCTGCAGTCATCGTCAGGCTCAGATTGGATCGAGTCTCGTCAGCGTCGGACTTATTGTCGCGAAATACCGGAGTGGCGCTCCGCCGGCTGTCCTGACCTGGCACGCGCTGTTCCGTTCAGGAACACGCCACGCTACATCACGTTCTGCCAACAACTTGCGGCGATCGGCGTCGCGTGAGTGTTCCGATCTGGATCGCGATGGCCGATGCGTCGCGCTGTCCGAAGGCTCCCCGCCCACACCCTAAACCGAACGGTGTCACGCGCTTGCCGCGTCGTCACCGTCACTGCACGACAGTGGCTCGGCACTTGCTCCATGGTGAGACCGACAGCATGTGCCGGACTCCGTGTTCCGCGAGTTCTGGCGATGGGCAGACAACGATGACACGAGCCGTTCGCTCTCTCATTCTTGGCGTCGCGGCACTCCTTGCGGCAGTCGCGGGGACGGATGCGCCCGCACAGGCCGCAGGAGCCGGCGTCCGCCCGCTCGCGCATCTCGACGCCACCGTGGCCGCCTGGCGCCGCGCGCACTCCGGGCCTGCGACGCGCGTCATCGTCACGGTACGGCACGGCGCCCGCGCGCTCGTGCGACAGCGCCTGTCTGGTGCGGGCGACCGCATTGTCGCCGAGCACCCGTCGCTCGACGCCATCACGGCCGTCGTCGGCGCCGCGGACCTCGACGCACTGGCTGCCAGCGGCGACGTCGTCGGGATTTCCGCTGACCACGTGGTGCATCCGTCGTCGCTGCTCGGGCTGCTCGGCGGTGTCGTGACGACTGCCGTCAAAGTCGTCGCGACTGTCGTATTGCCAGGCGGCGCCAACACCGCCGGTCCCGCGGTGCCGCCGGCGGTGCTGCGATCGACGCTCGGGGTCGCGAACAGCCAGTGGACCGGCCGGGGCGTCGGCGTGGCGATCGTCGATTCGGGCATCGAGATGTCGGCGGAGTTCCAGGGCCGCGTCACCGCCTTCTACGACTTCACCAGAGGCGATGTCGTCGCTGTCGCGCCGTACGACGACTACGGCCACGGCACGCACGTCGCCGGCACTATCGGCGGATCCGGTGCGCTGTCTGCGGGCAACGACTATCGTGGACTTGCTCCTTCGGTCCGGCTCGTTGGTCTGAAGGTGCTCGACGCCAATGGCGCCGGCTACACGAGCGATGTGATCCGGGCGATTGACTTCGCCGTCGCCAACAAGGCCGCGCTCGGCATCGACATCATCAACCTGTCTCTCGGCCATCCGATCGCCGAGCCCGCTGCCGTCGATCCGCTCGTGCAGGCTGTGGAGCGCGCCACCAGCGCAGGAATCGTGGTCGTCGCCGCGGCGGGCAACTACGGCGTGAACCAGGCGACCGGGCGCCCCGGCTACGCGGGGATCACGTCGCCGGGCAACGCGCCCGACGCGATTACTGTCGGTGCCGAGCGCACCGACGACACCGTGTCGCGCGGCGACGATCGCATTCCCGACTACAGCTCTGTCGGGTCCGAGCTGGTACGACGCCTACCTGAAGCCTGACATCCTGGCCCCCGGCCACAACATCGTCGCCGTCGCGGCGCGCCAGGGCACGCTGTACAAGACGTATCCGCAATTGGCGGCGTCCGACGCCGACTACATGCGCCTGAGCGGGACCAGCATGGCGACGGCGGTCGCGACCGGTTCAATCGCGCTCCTGCTGGAAGCCAATCGCGCGGCGTTCCCGGGTCGTCCGGCACTGACGCCGAATGCACTGAAGGCAATGCTCGAGTACACGTCGGTGGGCATCCACGACGACCTCGGTCTGCGAATACGACCCGCTGCGCAAAGGCGCCGGCGCCCTCAACGCCGGCGGCGCCATCGACTTCGCGCGCGCTGTCGACACGTCGATTCCCGTCGGCCTCCCGTGGCTGGCGTTCGTGCCGTCGCCGTGGACCACGATCGGCGGCGAGTCGCTGGCGTGGAACCAGACCGTCATCTGGGGCAGCACGGTGATCTGGGGCAGCACGACGTCGGTGAACCAGGCCGCCTGGGGCACGACGGTGATCTGGGGCAGCAACACCACGTGGGGCAGCACCGTCATCTGGGGCAGCAACGTCGTGTGGAGCGAGCCTCAGTCCTGGGCCGACGCCGTGATCTGGGGCAGCGACACGATCGGGACCGACCATGGCAGCACGGTGATCTGGGGCAGCACCACCGGCATGACCGAGGGGAGTACGGCGTGGAAAGACGTCGGAGGGACCGATTCGACGGGGCAGTAATTCAGCAGTGCGACGGTGAGCCGTAGGGCCGATCTTTCAGATCGGCCATCGTCCGCCGCGGCCAAAGCCCGGAGCCCGGAGCCCGGAGCCCCTCTATCTTTCCCCAGCCGCTTCGAATCCTCCCCAGTGCCAGACCGCGAGGGAGACGGCCCATGCGGCGATGAAGAGGCCGACGACGAGGAAGCCGACGGTCTGCAGGTCGATCGACTGGATGGCGCCCGCCAGGCCGGTGTGGATGCCGAACACTCGGTCGGTGACGACCGACGTCAGCTCGATGCCGCCGACGACCAGCGCCACGGCGACTGAGAGACCGGTAATCGTGAGGTTGTAGAACAGCTTCCGCAGCGGGTTCGCCAGCGCCCAGCCGTACGCGCCGCACATGATGAAGCCGTCGGCGCTGTCCATCAGCGTCATGCCGGCGGCGAAGATGACCGGGAGCATCAGCACCGCGCCGAGCGGCAGCGCCTGCGACGCCGCTGCGCCGGCGGTCGCCAGCAACGCGACCTCACTCGCCGTGTCGAACCCGAGGCCGAACAGCAGCCCGACCCAATACATCTGCGATGGACGGGACGACGACGCGGAAGACCCGCCCGAACCAGCGATTCATCCAGCCCGGCGCGCCGAGCTGCAGCTCGACCTGCCGCGGGTCGAGCTGGTTGCGGCGAAGGGCGCGTGAACACGCGCCAGACGTCCACCAGCAGCACCAGGTTCATCAACCCGATCGCGCAGAGGAACAGCCCCGACACCGTCGTGCCGATCAACGAGCCGATCTCGTGCAGCCGCGGCAGTGGCGACAGTCACCAGGTGCGCCGCGAGCGCAACGGCCAGCGTCATGACGAAGACGACGGTGGAGTGACCCAGCGAGAAGAAGAAGCCGACGCCGAGCGGGCGCGACTCGCCGTTCATCAGCTTGCGCGTGGTGTTGTCGATGGCGGCGATGTGGTCGGCGTCGAAGGCGTGGCGCAGGCCGAAGGAATACGCCAGGCCGGCGAACCCGAGCATGAACGGATACCGCGGCGCGACCACCAGCAACGTCACACCCCAACCCACGACGTGCAGCAGGAGCACGGCGGCGGCGTACACCGACACCTGCACCAGCTCGGGCCGGGCCAGCGGCCAGGCTGGCCGCTGCGACACACTCGTCACGTGGGATTTGGGAAGTGGCTGACCTGACATCGCGATGCAGACCTGTGCGGTCGGACACCCGTCGTTCGCGCAACAGCCGAACGAGATCGAAGGTCAGGATAGCACGGGCACTACAGCGGGCAGCAGGCGGCGGGCGGCGGGCAGCAGGCCGACGACCGCGTGATATCGTCCCCGACCATGCATCGTCTTCGACAATGAGGGCGCTCGTCCTGGAGGCAGAGCTTCGTGCTGCCGTCGCCCTGGGCGACCCTGCACGGTTGCCGGCGAGCACGGTCTGGGCCAATCCCGCGCTCGTCGAGCGCGAGGTTCCAGAGCCCCGAATTGTCGCTCCGCACGACGTCATCGTCAGCGTGGCTTGCTGCGGCATCTGCGGGTCCGACCTGCATGCGTCAGAGGCCGGGCCTGATGGCCACGTCCTGTTTGGCGGCGCTGCGCGTCTGCCTGTTGTCCTCGGGCACGAATTGGCCGGCACGGTGGTGGACACGGGCAGCGCTGTCACCCGAGTAGCCGCCGGCGACGTCGTGACAGTCGAATCGATCTGGGCGTGCTGGAATTGCGACGAATGCCGCGGCGGTCACCTGAACGAGTGCCGCGATGGCAACCTGCTGGGGTTGACGATCGACGGCGGGTTGGCGCCACTGGTCCGCGTGGACTCGCGCCACTGCTACAGCATCACGTCGCTGGTGCGGCGCCATGGCGCCGCCACGGCCTTCGAGCTGGGCGCCCTGCTGCGAGCCGCTGGGCGTGGCGTATCGCGGCCTGATGCGCGCGCACCTCCGTGCGGACGATCGGGTAGCGGTCGTCGGCGTCGGACCGATCGGATTGGCGACTGTCGTGCTCGCGCGTGCTCTGGGCGTCACGCAGATCGCGGCGTTCGATCGAAACGCGTCCCGCGTCGCGCTGGCGGAAGCTGCCGGCGCCCGGGCGTTCGTCGCCGACGACGGGAGCCTGGATGACGTCCTCGGTGAGGCGTTCGACGGCGAGCGGGCAACGCTGGCGGTCGAAGCCGGCGGAACACCGGGGGCATTCGAGAGTGCCTTTGCTTCCCTCGGAAACCGCGGCCGCCTGCTGGTGCTGGGCCGTTTGCCTGCCCGCGTGCCGCTCGATACGAACACGCTGCTCTCGAAGGCCCTGACCGTCATCGGCTCGCGCGGCCACGCCGGCGCCGACATCTTCCAGACGCTGATCGGCAGGCTGGCGGACGGATCGCTCGATCCGTCGGGCCTCATCACCGGGCGGTTCGGCTTCTCGCAGGTGCAGGAGGCGTTCGCGTACGCCCGGCAGGGCGATGGCGGGAAGACACTGATTCGCGTCGCAGAGTGACTCACCACGGGCTACGGGCTCCGGGCCCCGGGCTTCGGTAGGGCGATCTTCCGCCTTCGCTGAAGCTACGGCGGACCGCCGAAGCTTTGGCGGAGGCTGGTTAGATCGGCCATCAGGCGGCGATCGTCGTGGCGTTGGCGGCCAATCTAAAGATTGGCCCTACAGCTGAACATGTTCCGCGCCGAACTCGACCGCGTGCCGCTCGCGCCCGAGCGACGACGACGATGGCCGCCAAGCGTGAAGACCGTCACCGCGGTCAGCGCCATCGCGCTCGCGTAACTGAAACGCTCGGCGAACACCGCTTCGATGTAGGCGACGGTGCCGGCGATCAGCACGCCGCACTGATAGGCGAAGCCCGGCAGGAAGCCGCGCACCGAATCCGGCGACGAGCTCGTTGATGTGCGCCGGAATCACGCCCCACGCGCCCTGCACCATGAACTGCATGAGGAACGCGCCGACGACGAGCAGCGCCGTCGTCGGCGCGAACGCCCACAGCGGAATCGCGACGATCGCCGAGCAGCGAGCGCGATGACGATCGCCCGCCGGCGGCCGATGCGGTCGGAGAAGTAGCCCGAACGACGATGCCGCCGAGGATGGCGCCGACGTTGCAGATCATCGCGATGATGCGCCGCCTGCTGCGGCGTCGAAGTGCCAGTCGCTGCTTTGAGGAAGGTCGGATACATGTCCTGCGTGCCGTGCGAGACGAAGTTCATCATCGTCATCAGCAGCGACGAGATAGAGGAACAGCTTCCAGTGCGAGACGATGCGCGCGGCCGAGGCTGCGACCAGTCGTCGTGCTTGCGTCGTCTCCCAGACTTCGGATTCCTTCACGTTCGAGCCGCACGAAGAGCGCGAGCAGCGCCGGGAGGCCGCCGATGAAGAACATCGGACGCCAGCCCCAGTGCGGGAACACGAAGAAGTACGCGCAGCGCCGCGAGCAGATTGCCCGTGCGCGTAGCCTTCCTGCAGCAGGCCCGACAGCACGCCGCGCCATGTCGCGGCGGCACTTTCTCCATCGCGAGCGACGCGCCGACGCCCCATTCGCCGCCCATGCCGATGCCGAACAGCGCGCGCAGGATCAGGAACGTCGTGTAGTTGGGCGCGAAGCCGGTGAGCACTTCGACGATCGAGAAGAAGACCAGGTCGATCATCAGCGGCAGCCGGCGGCCGTAGCGGTCGGCCAGCAGGCCGAAGATGAACGCGCCGACCGGGCGGAACGCCAGCGTGATGGTGATCGGCCAGCGCGATGTCGGGATGCGTCTTGCCGGAACTCGTTGGCGATGGCGGTGAGGACGAAGACGACGAGGAAGAAGTCGAACGCGTCGAGCGTCCAGCCGAGGAAGCTGGCGATGAGCGCGTAGACGTGGTCGGAGGAGGTGGACGGCGGAAGGGCTCTCGTAGCGGCGGACGGCTCGGTCACAGCCCCGGCATCTTACTCAGTCGCCGACGCCGAGGCCAGTCGGTCCGAGTCGGCCTTCCGGCCCGGACCGACTGCGACATTGTGCGCCTACGACTTGCGGCGGAAGCGGGAGACCGCGCCCACCAGTCCTGTGCCGAGCAGGACGAGAGAGGTCGGCTCCGGCACCGGCTGGGTGTCGAACGGAGTCGTTGCCGACGAGTAGTTACCCGCGTACTGGATGCCGAAGACGTCGCTGTTGGTCTGGAAGGCGTAGACGTTCAGCGTGTAGAACCCGGTCGCCAGGCCGCTCAGCGACACGTGACCGAGGGACTGCTCGGCACAGCCGAGGCCCGCGGAGGTGTTGCCGGGCGCGCACGGATCGATCTGCAGCGTGGAGGCGGTGATCAGCGTGTTGGAGTAGCCGCCCGGGCCGTTCAGCACGACAGTTGCCGTGTCGTCCGCGAGGATCCAGAGATTGAAGTCGCCGGCGCCGCCGATCAGCAGATCGCGGGTGAAGAGCGCCGTCTCATTGCCGATGACGCGGTCGTCGTTGTTGCCGTTGCTGCCCGGGTCGTTGATGTTGGGCGTGAAGAAGCCGCCAACTCCCGTGTTGGCGTAGCTGATCCACTGTGCAGTTCCCGCGGCGAGGCCGGCGTTGTCGTTGACATCGCCCCAGGCGCTGTGGGGGGTGATAGCCGTGACGGTTCCATGCGACACGCCATCATGCGTGTCGCCGGTCCAGAACTGAATCGTCGCGGCCTGGGCGCCACCTGAAAAGATGCCGAGAAGTGCCAGGGTCACGGTGAACGAGCGAGCGATGCGACCGAAAGTGAACACGATGGTTTTCTGCTCCAGCCGACGACGGCGCGCGGGCGGGATGCCCTTGCGCATGAGATGTCTACGGTTGAGCTAAGCAAAATCAGGACCGGCCGCGCTGCAGGTGGAGCTCGGGCGCAAACAGACAAAAATCAGGCAAAAGGCGGAGGATTTTCTCGGAATAGTGCCCGCTGGCCAACCTTGGAAGTCTTCTCTCAGGTAGAAAATTATCTTGCCGGGGTCGACCTAGCTCAGCCCTACGGTGCGCCTCAATCTGAGTGAGCCGTCCTCTTCGAGGGCCTGGTGACACGCCCACCGCACCGGGTGGCGAACTCCCTTCACTTCGATCTCCGCCTTGAGCTTCAGGCCCTGCCAGTCGGTCCCCGGCGGCAGCGGGAGTTGAGCCTGCCTGATCTTGCCGGGCAGCGGATAGCCCGGGATCGAGACCGCCGCCGACCTTCAGCGTCCCGGCGTCGTTGGTGACCTCGACGCGAAGCACGCCGGGGACGCCGGCAATGCCGTCGTTGGCCAAGCCGACGACGAGCCCATTGCGGCTGCCGCCTTCGTAGTGCCAGATGTACGAGGGCCGGACGCGATAACCCACGCGCCGGGCGATGGTATCAATCATCTCGGGATAGCGGCGGTAGTAGCTCATGACGTTCTCCGCCTTCTCCGCATGCCAGTTCCAGAGCGACCAGTAATTGGCGCCGACGTCCATCACGTGCGCGATGGCGTTGTCGGTGTAGGTGACGCCCTCGTCGAGGCGCAGCGATTCCGGCGAGCCATCGGACATCCCCACTTCGATGACCGCCGCGACCCAGGGCGGGCGATTGGAGATCGCCTCGATCTGCTCGTTCTCGACGAAGATGGTGTCGGTCCGAAGCCAGTTGTGGCTGCGGATGGTGCGGTCGAGCAGCTCCGAGTTGCCGACGCGGCTCCAGTCCGGTTGCGTGTTGGTGACGAGCGGGGTCTTCTTCCACTGATCGAGCTGAACGTCGAGCATCTGCACGAACGTCCGCTCCGCCGTCGTGCCGTCCGGGAACGGATGGTCAGTGAAAGGCCAGGTGTGCCCCTCGCCCCAGAAGCCGTACATGAACGTGTCCATGTACTCGACGAGCGGGCTGCCATCGAGCTCGGCGGCCAGCAGCGCGTTCAGCTCGCGGAACGCGTCCTGGAAGAACGGGTGGTCGTAACGTGGCTCGAGGAAAGTTCTCGGGCGAGGCCCGCGCTTCCACTCGCCGCCGCGCAACTGCACCATCGGCACCTTGTCGAGCACGAAGTCGGGCAGCGCCGGCTCGTCGACATCGGGGTCGCTCATCTGGACGCGGAATCCAATCCGCTTGCCGTACTGCTTCGCCATCGCCAGGGTGGCCGTCCAGTACCGGATCCGGATCCAGGCGGCCTGGACGCTTCTGCAGCTCCCGCCACGTCGGGCGGAGGTACAGCTTCTGGCCCAACGGCATCTGCGCGAAGGCCTCGACAGCCTTCTCCATGTCGACGCCACGGAAGGTCTTGCCTCCGAAGTCCCCCGTCACGTACATCACGAGGCCCATTCCGTACCCGGGCACCACCGCGCGCGACGGCGTCGTCGCCATCACGACATCGGAGCCGGGGAGTACCTCTTCGGGCGGGTATTGCGGAAACGGCCCCTGGTACAGGCGGTCCTTGACCGCTGGCGCGGTGCCCCAGTTGTAGCCATCCCAGTTGTGCGCCGGGACAAAGCCCAGGGCCGGGCGGGCGGCGACGCTCCCGAGACACGTCGCGCCCAGTTTCAGCAGCAGCCTTCTGTCCATTCGCCCTCCTCGACGCACATCATCGCACTGCGGAAACGTCAGCGGCCACCGTGCTGCGGGGACGATAGCCCGACTAGATGTTTCTCGGCGGGATGGCTGTCGCACTGGTGCGTCCGAGGACACGCCACCAGCGTTCCCGATCGGGAATGTCTGTCAGGCAGGCGCCGGTTGCGGTATCGTCCACGGTTGCACCGGGCTGCCGGCTCGAACCGGTCGCATCGGGAGGGGAGCTGCACGTGATTCGCAGGGCGTTCCGCATGTCGGTGCATGCCGGCTTCGAGAGCGAGTACGAAGGCCGGCACAACCCGATCTGGGCCGAGCTCGAGCAGACCCTGATCGCGCACGGCGTCCGCACGTACACGATCTTTCTCGATCCAGAGACCCGCGATCTGTTCGCGTATGTGGAGTTCGAAAGTGAGGACCGCTGGCGCCAGGTGGCGGCGACAGACGTCTGCCAGCGCTGGTGGCGTCACATGCAGGACGTGATGCCCTCACAGCCGGACGCGTCACCTGTCTCACGCGATTTGCGCGAGGTCTTCCACCTCGAAAACACTGAAGGCTGACCGAGCCCGAGCTTTCCAGGAGACGCATGCGACTCTTCATCTTCCCCGTCGTCGCGCTGCTGACAATCAGCGCACCTCATGTGAGTGGCGATCCGGGCCCGACGGGACCGCCGAACGGAGCGACGCCGACGACGGTCGCGCATCTCCGCACCGAGTACAAGGAGAACCCGCTCGGGATCGATCAGAAGCAGCCGCGACTGAGCTGGCAACTCGTGGCCGAGCGGCGCGGTGTGAGCCAGGCGGCCTATCAGATTCGCGTGGCCTCGTCGGAGCCCGATCTCGCCCGCGGCAAGAGTCTCGTGTGGGACTCGGGTCGCGTGGCCTCGAGCGAATCCATTCTTCGCCCCTACGGCGGGCCGGCGCTCGCCTCGGGCAAGCGCTATTTCTGGCAGGTCCGGATCTGGGACGACGCAGGTGGCCCGAGTGCGTGGAGCGACACCGGATGGTGGGAGATGGGCCTGCTGGGCGCGGCGGATTGGCATGCGCACTGGATCGAGCCGGGCCTCCCGGAAGACACCACAAAGCCTGCGCCGTCGCCGCTCCTGCGCCGCGACTTCACCCTGACTGGCGACGTCGTGCGTGCGCGCGCGTACGTGACGAGCCACGGGCTGTACGAGGTGTTCATCAACGGGCAGCGTGTCGGCGATCAGCTCTTCACGCCCGGCTGGACCAGCTACAACAAGCGACTGCAGTACCAGACCTACGACGTGACGGCGCTCCTGAAGAAGGGCCCGAACGCCGTCGGCGCCTCGCTTGGCAGCGGCTGGTACCGGAGCGCGCTCGCGTGGGACGACAACCGGAACCTGTACGGCAAGTCGCTCGGCCTGCTGCTTCAGCTCGACGTGACCTACCGGAACGGCCGCACAGAGACCATCGCCAGCGACGCGGGCTGGAAGTCGTCCACCGGCGCGATTGCGGCATCGGAAATCTATCTCGGCGAGATCTACGACGCCCGGCGCGATCAGGCCGGCTGGAGCGCGCCCGGATTCGACGCCTCGCACTGGACGGCCGCGACTGTCGCGGACGGCAGGACCGACGACCTGGTCGCGCCGGCCGGTCCTCCCGTTCGACGCGTGGAGGAGGTCAAGCCGATCAAGATTCTGAAGACACCGGGCGGCGACACCGTGTTCGACATGGGACAGAACATGGTCGGCTGGGTACGGCTGAAGGTTGCGGGGCCGGCCGGGACGACTGTGACCCTGCGGCATGCCGAAGTGCTCGACAAGCAGGGCAACTTCTATACAGAAAACCTGCGTGCCGCCAAGGCCACGATTCAATACACCCTCAAGGGCGGCGGCCCCGAAGTGTACGAGCCGCACTTCACGTTCATGGGGTTCCGTTACGTCGCAGTTGGCGGCTACCCGGGTGAGCTCTCGCTCGATAGCCTCACGGGCGTCGTCGTGCACTCGGACATGGCGGTGACCGGCGATTTCGAGACGTCGAAGCCGCTGGTGAATCAACTCCAGCACAACATCCGCTGGGGCCAGAAGGGCAACTTCCTCGACGTGCCCACCGACTGCCCGCAGCGCGACGAGCGGCTCGGGTGGACTGGCGACGCGCAGGTCTTTTCGCGGACCGCGGCGTACAACATGGACGTCGCCGGGTTCTTCACCAAGTGGCTGAAGGACGTCGCCGCCGATCAATACGACACGGGCAGCGTGCCGTTCGTGGTGCCGGACGTGCTGACCAAACCCGGCAAGCCGGCCGCCGGCTCCGCGGCCTGGGGCGACGTCGCCGTGATCATCCCGTGGAACATGTACCTGATCTACGGCGACACGCGAATCCTCGAGCAGCAGTACGACAGCATGGCGCGCTGGGTCGGCTACGAGAGCACCCGGGCTGGCGGCGACTTCATCTGGGACGGCGATTTCCACTTCGGCGACTGGCTGGCCTTTGCCACGACACGCTCCGACTATCCGGGCGCCACGACCGGCAAGGATTTGATCGCCACCGCGATGTTCGCGCATTCGACTGACCTGCTCGCCAGAACGGCACGCGTGCTTGGCAAGACAGAGGACGCCGCGAAGTACGAGGCGCTGCTGGCGAACGTCAAGACTGCGTTCGTGAAGGAGTACGTCACGTCGACCGGTCGCGTCGGCGAGAACACGCAGACGGCGTATGTGCTGGCGCTCGAGTTCGACCTGCTGCCCGATGCCCTGCGCCCGGTGGCGGCGCGCCGTCTGGCGCAGGAGATCAGGGAGCGCGGCCATCTGACGACAGGCTTCGTGGGCACGCCGTATCTCTGTCACGTGCTCAGCCGGTACGGATATCTGAACGAGGCCTACCTCCTGCTGAACCGGCAGGAGTACCCGTCGTGGCTGTATCCGGTGACCCAGGGCGCCACGACCATCTGGGAACGCTGGGACGGCCAGAAGCCTGACGGCTCCTTCCAGGACCGTGGCATGAATTCCTTCAACCACTACGCATATGGCGCCGTCGGCGACTGGATGTATCGCGTCATGGCGGGCCTCGACATCGACGCCGCGTCGCCCGGCTACAAGCACACGATCGTCGCGCCGGAACCGGGCGGTGGGTTCACCAGCGTGAAAGCGTCGCACCAGTCGCCGTACGGCACGGTAGGGTCGGCATGGACCCTGAACGGGGAGACGTTCGCGCTGACGGTGGACGTCGCACCAAACACCCACGCGACGATTCGGCTTCCGCGCGCGACGCTCGCCGCCGTCACCTCTGGTGGCGTACCGCTCGCGCAGGGCAACGGCGTCACTGCGGTCAGCCAGGATGGCGGCTCGGTCGTGGTGGATGTCGGTTCCGGCCGCTACCAGTTCGGCTATGCGCTGCAGCCAGCGCCGGCCGTGGCGGGCACTGGCGGACGCTGAGGCATTAGACTTGAACGGATCGGCGGCGGCGACCGCAGGCAGACAATCGAGGAGACGATGAGCGGGAAGGATACGCGGCTCGGGCACGTGCAATACCTGTGGAACGACGCCGAGGCGAAGGCGCTGACGGGAGTCGACCGGCTCGTCTACCGCTCGAACATGCTGGGCGAGGATCTCACCCTCACCAACACCGGCGGCGGCAACACATCGTCCAAGCTGACCGAGACCGATCCGCTGACCGGCGAGACCGTCGAAGTGCTCTGGGTCAAGGGCTCCGGCGGCGACCTGCGCACCGCGAAACGCGACGACTTCGCGTCGCTCTATCTCGACAAGCTCAAGGCGATGCGGCCGCTCTACGAAAACGCCGCGGAGCGCGGGCCCAAGACGCCGATCGAAGACGCGATGTACGCGATGTACAGCCACTGCGCCTTCAACCTGAACCCGCGCGCCTGCTCGATCGACACGCCGCTGCACGCCTTCGTGCCGTTTCGACACGTCGACCACATGCACCCGAACGCGGTCATCGCCATCGCCGCCTCGGTCAACCAGGAGCGGCTCTGCCGGGAGATCTACGGCGACGACGTCATCTACGTGCCGTGGCAGCGGCCGGGCTTCGACCTCGGCCTGATGATCGAGCGGCTGATCGCCGAACATCCCCAGGCGAAAGGCGTGCTGCTGGGCCAGCACGGCATGATCTCGTGGGGCAACGACGACAAGGCCTGCTACGAGACGGCGCTGGAGCTCATCGACCGCGCGGCCGCCTACATCGAACGCCACGACAAGGGCGAGCAGACCTTCGGCGGCCAGAAGTACGCGCCGCTGCCGGATGCCGACCGCCAGCGGATGCTGGCCGAGATCCTCCCGTTGGCTGCGCGGCCAGATCTCAGGCGTCAGGCGCTTCATCGGCACCGTGCAGGACGACGCGAAGATCCTGCGCTTCGTCAACAGCCACGACGCGCCGCGGCTGGCCGAGCTCGGCACCTCGTGCCCCGACCACTTCCTGCGCACCAAGATCAAGCCGCTCTACGTCGACTGGGATCCGCGACCGGCGACGTCGACGTCGCTCAAGGCGTCGCTGCCCGCCGGGCTCGAGCAGTACCGGCAGGACTACGCGGCGTACTACGACCGCTGCAAGCACGCCCGACTCGCCGGCGATGCGCGACCCGAACCCGACCGTGGTGCTCATCCCCGGCCTCGGCATGATCGCCTGGGGCAAGGACAAGAGCGAATCGCGCGTGACCGCCGAGTTCTACAACTGCGCCGTCGAAGTGATGCGCGGCGCCGAGGCGATCGACGAATACATCGCGCTGACCGCAGCAGGAGGCGTTCGACATCGAGTACTGGCTGCTCGAGGAGGCGAAGCTCGAAGCGCATGCCGCCCGAGAAGGAGCTCGCCCGCCAGGTCGTCGTCGTCATCGGCGCCGGCAGCGGCATCGGCAAGGCCACGGCGCACCGGCTGGTCAAGGACGGCGCGCACATCGTCTGCGTCGACGTGGACGCCTCGCAGCGCCCAGGCCACGGCGGAGGAGATCATCGGCAAGTACGGCGAGGGCATCGGCGTCGCCGGCACCGGCATCAGCGACTGCGGCCCGGCCATCGGGCTTGCGTGCGACATCACCGACGCGCGACAGCGTCGCGCGATGCTCGATCGGACGTCCTCTCGCCTACGGCGGCATCGACGCGGTCGTCGTGACCGCCGGCATCTTCGTCCCGCCGGACACCACGGGCCACATCGACGACGAGAAGTGGGCGCTGACGTTCGACATCAACGTGACCGGCGCCTACCTCGTCGCCGACGAGGCCCATAAGATTTTCAGGAAGCAGGGCCTGCCAGCCAACCTCGTGCTGACGACGAGCGCCAACGCCGTCGTCGCCAAGAAGGGCAGCCTCGCCTACGACACCAGCAAGGCCGCGGCGAATCACCTGGTGCGCGAGCTGGCGATCGAGCTGGCGCCGCTCGTGCGCGTGAACGGCGTCGCGCCGGCGACGGTCGTCAAGGGCAGCACGATGTTCCCGCGCGACCGCGTCATCGCGTCGCTGGCGAAGTACAAGATGCCGTTCTCGGAGGACGAGACCACCGAGACGCTTCGCGACAAGCTCGCGCCGTTCTACGCCAACCGCACGCTGACGCAGTCGCCGATCACGCCGGCGGATCAGGCCGAGGCCATCTTCCTGCTCGTTTCGCGGCGCTTGAGCAAGACGACCGGCCAGGTCATCACGGTGGACGGCGGGCTGCAGGAGGCGTTCCTGCGCTAGGCCAGGGGCCAAGGGGGCCGAGGAGGCCGAGGGTGCCCAGGGCACCGCACGGCGACCGCACGCCACGCAACGGCACGGCGGGGCAGGGCAGGGGCAGGGCGGGGTGGCGAGGGCAAGCAAGGCAAGGGCACAGCAGGGGCAGGGGCGAGGGCATGAGCGCACCGTTTGAGATCGGCGACGAGCTGATTGCCAGCGAGAACCGCAGCGCCGAGGCCTGGCTGGCCGAGGACTACGGCCATCTGGCGCGAGTGCTCTCACGCACAGGCGTCGACATCGAGGCGCTCACGGCGAAGGCGCAGGCGTTTCGCGTGGCCGTGCCGTCATGGGGTGTCGGCACTGGCGGGACGCGGTTCGCCCGCTTTCCCGGACCCGGCGAGCCGCGCGACATCTTCGAAAAGCTCGACGACTGCGCGACGATCAACAGCCTGGTGCGATCGACGCCGGCGGTCTCTCTCCACATCCCGTGGGACACGGCGGACCCGTCGACATTGGTGGACTACGCGCGGCAGCGTGGCCTCCGCTTCGACGCCATGAACTCCAACACGTTCCAGGATCAGGCGGACCAGCGGCATTCCTACAAGTTCGGGAGCCTCAGTCATCCCGACGCGGCGGTGCGCCGTCAGGCCATCGCGCACAACATCGAGTGCATCGAGATCGGCCGGGCGCTTGGTTCGTCGGCGCTCTCTGTGTGGGTTGGCGATGGCGGCAATTTCCCTGGTCAGCTCAACGCGCGCGTCGCGCTCGAGCGCTACCTCGCGAGCATGCAGGAGGTCTACGACGCCCTCCCGGACGGCTGGCGCCTGTTCCTCGAGCACAAACTCTACGAACCGGCGTTCTACTCCACGGTGATCAACGACTGGGGGACGAGCTACTACTGCGCCCAGCAGCTGGGCCCCCGCGCTGTCTGTCTGGTGGACCTTGGTCACCACGCCCCGAACGTCAACATCGAGATGGTGGTGGCGCGGCTCATCGCGGCGGGCCGCCTGGCGGGCTTCCACTTCAACGACAGCAAGTACGGCGACGACGACCTCGACGCCGGTTCGATCAAGCCGTTTCAGTTGTTCCTGGTCTTCAACGAGCTGGTGGACGCGGAGTTGTCCGGGGCGCCGGGCTTCGACCCGGCCTACATGCTCGATCAGTCGCACAACGTGACCGACCCGATCGAGTCCCTGATGGTGAGCGTGACGGAAGTCACGCGCGCCTTCGTCCAGGCGCACCTCGTGGACCGCGCGGCGCTGGCGGCCGCGCAGGATCGGTGCGATGCAATCGACGCCCTTGCGATCCTCAAGCGCGCCTTCACGACCGACGTCTCTCCGATCCTCGCCACGGCCCGGCAGCGCGCCGGCGGCGCCATCGATCCTGTGGCGGCCTATCGGGCCAGCGCGTACCGGAGCCGGAAGGCTGACGAACGCCCCGCCTCGGGTCGCGTGACCGCCGGCATCGTGTGAGCCGGGCGCCGCGCTATCTCGCCATCGACCTCGGCGCCGGCAGCGGCCGCGTCTTCCTGGCCGACCTCACGCCGGGCACTCTTCACCTCGAACAGGTTGCCCGCTTTCACTATCCGGCAGTTCGCCGCCACGGCCATCTGCGCTGGGACTTTGCCGCCATTCTCGAAGACATCGAGCGAGCCCTGGGGCAGGCGTCACAGCGCGCGCGGCAGGACGGCGCCTCCGTCGTCAGCCTCGGCGTCGATAGTTGGGGTGTGGACTACGGGCTGATCGATCACTCCGGACAGCTGCTCGAGGAGCCGATCTGCTATCGGGACGATCGGACCGACGGCATGATGGCCGCCGTATTCGAGCGGATGCCGCGCGATGAGATCTTTGCGCGCACCGGCATCCAGTTCCTGCCGTTCAACACGATCTTTCAGCTCTGCGCGCACGCCGCGGAGGGGCTGCCGAAGGGCGCCGATCGCCTGCTGATGATTCCGGACCTCGTCACCCACGCCCTGACCGGCGGCAGGACGACCGAGTTCTCGAATGCGTCGACCACGCAGATGCTCAACGCGGCTTCTGGCGACTGGGACGACGAGATCGCGGTCCGCCTCCGGTTGCCACGCCAACTGCTCCCGGACGTCCTCCACGCAGGCACGCCGCTCGGGGGATTGAGTCGGCGGGCGCGCGCGGCGACCGGGCTGGACGACGTGGCCGTGATTGCGGTGGCGCAGCACGATACTGGCAGCGCAGTGGCTGGCACGCCGCTCGAGCCGCAGACCGCGTACATCTCGTCAGGTACCTGGTCGCTGGTCGGCGTCGAGCTCGCCGCTCCGTTGATCAATGCTGACGTCGCGCGTCACAACTTCACGAATGAAGGCGGCGTGTTCGGCACGACGCGGTTCCTCAAGAACGTCATGGGGTTGTGGATTCTCGAATCGTGCCGCGCGGAGTGGGCCGCCGCGGGCCTCGACGTCAGCTACGACGCGCTGCTCGCCGAGGCGGCGGCGCTCGACGGACCGCCGGCCCTGATCTTTCCCGACGATCCGCGCTTTCTCCATCCGGCACGAATGACGACGGCACTCGAGACGCAGATGCGTGAGACCGGCCAGACGCCTCCGGCCGGGCCGGCAGCGATGGCACGAGCGGTCCTGGAGTCGCTGGCGTGCAGGTACGCCTCCGTCGTTGATACTGCGGAACGGCTGACAGGCCAGCGCATCGCGACCATCAGGATCGTCGGCGGCGGGAGCCTGAATGCGCTGCTGAATCAGGCGACGGCGAATGCGACCGGCCGCCCGGTGCTGGCCGGACCCGTGGAGGCGACGGTTCTTGGCAACATTCTCGTGCAGGCGGTGGCCGCCGGCCGGTTCCCGTCACTGCAATCTGCCCGTGCCTATGCCGGTGCCGCACTGCCGGTCGCCCGTTTCGAGCCGCGCCCGTCGCGCCTGCAGGCGGAGCTCGCGGCGCGCTATGCGGCGATCGAATCGCGCTGCGCAGACACGTAAATCGCTGCCGTCCGGGTATGATGACTGCAGAGATCTGGCCGCAAGGAGCTGCCACAGCGCATGGGACGATTGCTCGTGATACGGCCGGACGACCAGCTTCGCGGTGCGCTGCACGACGACCCCGCGCTCCTCAAGCACACCGTCGAGTCCTGCGACAGCAACGTCGAGGCCCTGCGGCTGCTACGCGAGCGCAACGTGGACGTGCTCGTCACCGACTCGGCCACCTCGTCGCAGGACGATCTGGCGCTGGCCGCCGAAATTCGCCGGATCCGTCCGACAGCGAAGGTCATCGCGCTGGCGCCGGTCGCTACCCACGAAGACGTCGTCAAAGCGCTGAAGGCGCACATGTTCGCCTTTTTCTCCACGCCGCTCGACTACGGCGAGATCGTCGCCATGGTGCGTTCGGCGCTCAACGCCGAAGCGCACTGGCGGGACGGGATCGAAGTGATCTCGGCCCTGCCGCACTGGATGACGCTCCGCGTGTCGTGCCATCTCCTGACTGCCGAGCGCCTGGTTCGCTTCATGACCGAGCACGAGCAGACGCTGCCGCCCGGCGAGCGCGACCTGCTGCTGACAGCATTTCGCGAGATGCTCGTCAACGCGATGGAGCATGGCGCCGGGTTCAATCCAGACAAGGTGATTGAAGTGACTGCCGCGCGCACCGAGCGCGCCATCGTCTACCACTTCCGGGACCCTGGCGACGGCTTCAACAGGGCGCGCATCGACCACGCCGCCGCCGACCATACGCCGGAGGCGGTGATGTCGAGCGCCATCCGCCGCGCGGAAATGGGCTTGCGTCCCGGGGGCTTCGGGATGCTGATCGTCCGGCAGATCGTGGACGAAGTCGTCTACAACGAGCGTGGCAACGAAGTCCTGCTGATCAAGCACCTGAACAAAACGTAAGCGACATCGTCAGGGACCGAGCCAGCCGCGAGTCGAGCCGGTACGAGCCATGAAGACGAGCGCAACGGCAACCAGCAGCACCACACCCTGAAGGACGAACGCGACAGGGCTCGCAGCCGAGACCGCGCCGCTCAAGAGAAACAGCCAGATATCCTGCAGCGCGACGCCGACCAGCGACGCGATCAACAGCCAACCCGCCCACCGCTTCAGCAGGATGAGCCCGACGCAGCCGGCGGCGCCGCACAGCACCGCAATGGCTGTCCCAGCAATCGACCACGCGGGCCGCGCGGCGTAGAGCGCCTGCTGCGCCGGCGGCAGGTTCGCGATGTCCGCGGCTGACGACGCCGCGTCCGCGAAGAAGGCGGCACAGCCCGCCAGATTCCAGAGCAGTGCCAGCCCCGCTACCGGCCGGTACCACCGGGGAGCCCGGGACATCGCGTCGGCGTTCGCCATTGATCCTCCGAATCGCGCCTCGCGCCGACCACTCGACACGCGGCATCTCACCAGGGCCTGGGCCTGGCACCGCCCGGAGCGTCCAGGGCGCCGCCCGCCGGCGTCTGGGCGAGTATAGGTCCGAACGGTGTTGAGGTATGGTGAGGCCGCATGGGATTTTCGGCAGTCGACTACGCGGTGCTGGCGATCTATCTGGTTGGCATCACCGCGTTCGGCGCACGCTTCCGGTCCGCGACGACGTCGGTCAGCGACTACTTTGTCGGCAGCCGCACGACGTCGTGGTGGGTGGTCTCGCTGTCGATCGTCGCCACCGAGACCAGCACGCTGACGTTGATCGGCGTGCCGGCGGTCGCCTTTGCGACGTTCGCACGGCCGGAGCAGGGCGGCAGCCTGACCTACCTGCAGGTGGTGTTCGGCTACGTCGTGGCGCGCGTCATCATCGCGTGGCTGTTTTTGCCGGCCTACTTCAGCGGCCGCATGCTGACCGCCTACGAGCTCCTGAACCGCCGGTTCGGCCCGCGCGCAAAGCATGTGACGGCCTCGCTGTTTCTTGTGATGCGTCCGCTGGCCGAGGGCGTGCGCGTCTTCGCCGCTTCTCTCGTGCTGACGGCGGTGGTCGCGGGTTCTCTGCCGGCGATTCCGCACCTCTGGGCCTGGTCGGTGGTGGTGGTCGGCCTGCTGACGCTCTTCTACACGTTCGAAGGCGGGATCGCGGCCGTCATCTGGACCGACCTCATTCAGCTGATCATCTACATTTCCGGTTCGCTCCTGGCCGCCTGGCAGCTGGTGCATCTGGTGCCGGGCGGCTGGACGTCGATCGTGGACACCGCCGCGGCAGCGGGCAAGCTCCAGGTGGTGTCGTTCTCGTGGGACCCGCGGCTGCCGTTCACGTTCTGGGCCGGGATCATCGGCGGCACGTTTCTCACGATGGCGTCCCACGGGACCGACCAACTCCTCGTGCAGCGGCTGTTGGCGTGCCGCAACGTGCGTGACGCACAGAAGGCGCTCGTTCTCAGCGGTGTGGTGGTGTTGGGTCAGTTCATCCTGTTTCTGGGCATCGGCCTGATGTTGTTCGCGTACTACCGCGTGCATCCGATGCCGGCGCTCGCGTCCACCGATCAGATCTTCCCGGCCTTCATCGTCAGCAGCCTGCCGCACGGCGTGGCGGGCCTGGTGATCGCGGCCATCTTCGCCGCCGCGATGTCGAACCTGAGCGGGTCGCTCAACTCGCTGGCGTCCACCTCGGTGCTCGACTTCTACGCCCCGCTGACAGGCAAGTCCGTCGAGGACGGGACGCTGCTGTCGGTATCGCGATGGCTGACGGCGATCTGGGGGCTGGTGCTGATTGCGATCGCGCTGGTGGCGCGCGGCTGGGGGTCGGTCTTCACAGCGGGGCTGACGATCTCGTCGATCGTCTACGGGCCAATGCTCGGCGCGTTTCTCCTGGCGCTGATGACGCGGCGGGCCAATCAGACGGGCGTCGTTGCCGGCATCGCCGTCTCGCTGGCGACGATGCTGACGGTCTGGTGGCGGACGCCGCTGGCGTGGACGTGGTACGTCGTCACGGGAACGATCGTCGCGTGCGCGGTCGGCTACCTGGTCAGCCTGGCAGTCCCTGGGCCGCGCGACGCGCGAGAGGCGGTCAGCTCACCGTGACAGTAAGCGTCGTCCCGACAAACGACGACGCGAACTGGGTCAGTGCCCTCGGCGCCGGGCCGCTGAGGACCACGCCTGCGGTGTTGTATCGCGATCCGTGGCAGGGGCACACGTAGGTCTGGCTGGTGTAGCCAGAGACCGTGCACGCCTCGTGCGTGCAGGTGGCGGTCAGGGCCTGGAACGTGTCTGCGCCGGTGCGCGCGACCAGGAATTGCCGTCCAGAGGCCTGCACCAGCACTGCGTTGCCGACTGTCGCCAGCGGTGATGTGGCATCCACTGTCAGCGTGAACACGTTTCCCGAAATGCCGGAGCTGACTACCGGCAGCGCCGGCGTCCCCATGCCTGACGGGCCGGTCGGACTGCTGCCGCCGCATCCCGGCAGCAGGACGCCGAGGGCGGCGAGCGACGCCGCGTGACAGGCCTGGCGGCAGAAATCGCGCCGCGAGGTGTCGGTCTCGTTGATCACTGCGATCGCCTTCATCATTGGAGCCTCACTGACGTCAGAGCGCGACTGTCGCGCCGGCCCAGTCGGCCTGATTCCGATCCGACCGATACAGGCGATCGAGATCCACGACGAGTCCGTCCGGCGTGCGCCGGATGGCAAAACGATCCATGTTGCGCGTCGCGCGGCCCGAGATGAAGGTCCCGTCCGGCTGGTAGCGCGAGCCGTGCCGCGGGCACTGGAACCGCGCGTCTTCGGGACGCCATCGCAGTACGGTGTTCTCGTGCGGGCACGCCAGGTTGAAGGCATAGCCCTGTCCGTGCAGGCGAACGACGATGACCTGCGCGTCGCGGTCGATCGTGGCGCCATCCTCGGCCGGCACGGGGTAGGTCCGGACGTTGCCGCCACTCTGTGCGCCGGACGCCAGCGTCACCGGCAGTTCTGCGGCGTCAGAGTCCCAGCTGGCGCCGACCATGGCGGCCAGTACCGCGCCAGACATGCCGAGCAGGAAGGTCCGTCGCGGCGCCAGCGCGCAGCCCTCGCAGGAATCGTCGTCGAACTCCAATGCTGACACGGAGATTGCTCCTAGGCCGCTGCCGTGAGCAGCGTGCCGACAAACAGCGTCAAGAACCACAGCACGAGACTGGCGGCTGAGCCCACGGCCAGACGCCTCCAGGCATGTCCTCTTCGCGCCAGGCGCTCGGCGACCACGAGACCGTAGCCGTTGACGAGCAGGAGGGCGACCAGCGCGAGCTTGGTCCAGTACACCGGGGAGCCGAAGAACGTGGACGTGTCGGATGCCGTCATCAGCACGCCGGTCGCGACGACCAGCACCAGCGACGGCACGACCACGCGATGCGCGGAGGCCAGGCTCGTGAGCACCTGCAGCCGCACGTCTGCGCCCGACGTCGCGGCCCGCAATACTTTGCCGTCCATGGCCATCGCGGTGCCGCCGCCCACCATCAACGCGGCGATGTGCAGAAATCGCACCGTCACCGCCAGCAGGCGATGATCGCTGTAGGCCTCCGCCCACCAGCTGAGGCCGTGCGAGATGACTGCAGGAACGACCATCAGAGTCTCACCGCGCGAAGAGCATCAACAGGTAGCCCGTCGTGGCCACACCGATCGACGTCAGCGCGACAGCGCGATGCGTCGCCCGATCGCCGTTTCCGTTCTTGTCGGGCGCGAGCAGGCCGGTCGCGACGAAACCCGCATCAGCGCCAAGCATCAACAGGCCGTGTGCCAGCCGCAGCTTCCGGTGCGACGGGTCCTGCCAGCCTTCTTTCAGATTCCACAGCCCTGTCACTGTGTTCAGGCCGAACAGCACGCCGATTGAGCTGCCGACGATGGCGTGCGCCGTCCGAGTTCCGTCCTCAGGCGTGTCGTACAACTTGCTGCCGAGCGCGATCTGCGTGATGAAGAGCGGCAGCGTCGCGAAGCTGGCGTAGACGTGAATCTTGCGGCGCACTTCGTAGCCGTGGCTGTACTCGAATGCCTTCGGCCGCGGCGCCGGCTGGTCCTGGCCAGCCTGGTCCGCCAGGGTCAGGGCCACAGCCAGCGGCCGTCGCGGCGCCTGTGCCACGGGGAACGCCACCTGCCAGGTCGACGAACTCCGTAAGCCGCTTTCGGGTTCCGCCGCGTGCAGCCAGTCAATGGCCCATGGATCGACGGACGAGGCGGCGGCCTCCGTGACAGTTGCCGGCACCAGCGTAACGACGAGCCCGAGCAGCAGACGCAACAGCTGTTCTCGCAATGTGACGCTCCTCGGCGCGAAACTCCGGCGCCGCTGACGTGGGGAAGATGGCGGGCAATTCTGCAAGAGAGGTGCCACGAAACCGCTCGCGATTCGGCAGGTTCCGTCCCGTGAGGCTGTCCGCGAGACCGGGCGGTAGCTGCGCGGCGCGGACACGATAGACTCGCGACCAAGCGAGCGGAGGGCCGACATGCAGCGCGAGATGATGGTTCAGCGGATGGCCGATCGGCGCGAGCCATGGGACATGGTGATCGTCGGCGGCGGCGCCACCGGCGCCGGCATCGCAGTCGACGCCGCCTCGCGCGGTTACGAGGTGCTGCTGGTGGAGCGCAGCGATTTCGGCGCCGGCACATCGAGTCGGAGCACGAAGCTGGTCCACGGCGGCGTGCGCTATCTCGGTCAAGGCAACGTGTCGCTCGTCATGGAGGCGCTGAAGGAGCGCGGCGTGCTCCGGCGCAACGCGCCGCATCTGGTCAAAGACCTCGCATTCGTGGTGCCGAGCTATGAATGGTGGGAGTCGCCGTTCTACGGTCTCGGCCTCAAACTCTACAATCAGCTCTCTGGCAAATATCGATTCGGTCCGACACGCCGCCTCTCGAAGGAGGAGACGCTCGAGATGCTGCCCTCGATTCGCACTGAAGGGTTGCGGGGCGGCGTCATCTACTACGACGGCCAGTTCGACGACAGCCGCTTGCTGATCAACCTGTTGACCACGGCTGCGGAACAGGGCGCGACAGTGGTCAACTACGCCGACGTCACCGCGCTGTCGCTGGACGCCGAAGGACTGGTGAACGGCGTCACCGTGCGCGACAAGGAGTCGGGGCGCGAACTGCCACTGGCAGCGCGCGTCGTCATCAACGCCACCGGCGCCTTCTGTGACGGCCTGCGACAGATGGCCGACCCGAGCGCGCGCGCGATGGTGGCGCCCAGCCAGGGCTCGCACCTGGTATTCGACGGGACCTTTCTCCGCGCCGACAGCGCCATCATGGTGCCGCACACCACCGACGGCCGCGTGATGTTCGCGATTCCGTGGCACGGCCACACGCTCGTCGGCACGACGGACGTGCCGCTCGACCATCCGCCAATCGAACCGCGCGCCACCGACGACGAGGTCGATTTCATCCTCGACACGGCGAGCCGGTACCTCGAACGGCGTCCGACCCGCGCAGACATCCTGAGCGTCTTCGCCGGCATCAGGCCTCTCGTCCGGGCCAGCGACTCCACCAACACCGCCGCGCTCTCACGCGATCACACGATTCACATCGACCAGTCCGGCCTGGTGACCATCGCCGGCGGGAAGTGGACGACCTATCGCAACATGGCGGAGGACTGCGTGAACCAGGCCGCGACGCTCGCCGGACTGGAGGAGCGTCCGGCGGTCACCCGCAACCTGAACATCCACGGCTTTCATCAGCACGCCGATCGATTCGGGTCGCTGGCGCTGTACGGGTCCGACGCGCCGGCGATCGAAAACCTCGTGCACGGCGATCCGTCGCTCGGATCGGCGTTGCATCAGTCGTTGCCGTACGTGGAAGCGGAAGTGGTGTGGGCCGTCCGGGAGGAGATGGCGCGGTCGATCGAGGACGTGCTGGGCCGCCGGATGCGAGCACTGTTTCTGAACGCTCGTGCCGCCCTTGCGATGGCGCCCCGCGTGGCGGCGCTCATGGCCGCCGAGCTTCGCCGTGACGACGCCTGGCAGGCGGCGCAGCTCGACGTGTTCAGGACAGTCGCCGCCGGCTATCTCGTCGAGTGAGGCGTCCGCCCCGCGTCGCTACGCCGTCGCAGGACGGACGAACAGCCAGCGCTTGCGGACTGCCATGACAATGAACAGCAGGGAGCTCGTGATCAGAAAGGCCGTCCACACAGGGCTGACGTGGAGGTCGCGCCAGCTGGTCGAGTCGTCGAACAGGTCGAGCACGAACAGTGACGCCGCGATGGCGAGGACGCCGTTGAACTCGCGCTCGATCGCGCGCAGCAGGTTGAACGCGCGCTGGGGCGGCTGATACGCGGAGAACCCGGGCACCAGCGCGCGCACGCGAGCGGCGTAGGCGCGAAATTCGTCCCCGAACCGCCCCTCGAGGAACGCTTCCTCGTGCACCGCGATCCGCTCGTAGTACAACAGGCTCGCCAGCAGGATGATCACCGGCAGTTCCCAGCGGCCCGGGAACAGCCCCAGCCCCACCATCGTCAGCGTGTTGGCGATGTAGAGCGGATGCCGGACGACGGAGTAGATGCCGGTCGTGCTCAGGATCGCCGCGCGCGGAGATGTCGTCGACCGTTCGGACGTGCCGGCCGGCGCCGTCCCGGAGACGTAGAAGCGGATCGCCTCACCAAACAGCGCCACCGACGCCGAGAGCACCTCCCACGACAGGCGAAGCGCGGCGCCATGCGCCAGCACGAACGGCAGGAGGAGCATCGGGAGCAGCACCAGCGGAATGAAACTGCGCCACCGGAACAGCAGTTGTCCCGACCCCCGCAGATGTTCGAACAACGTCATGAAGCCTCCTCGTCAAACGCGCCCGGCGGCCAGGCCGTCACCCGACTTTGACAAATTCTACTCGACGATTGTTCGCCTTGCCTTCGGGCGTGTCGTTTGGTCCGACTGGCTTGGACGCACCGAAGCCTTTCGTGGACAGTCGTCCCTGATCGACACCCTGCGCCACGATCACGGCCTTCACCGCCGCGGCGCGCGCGTCGGACAGCGCCTGATTCTTCGCCGCGTCGCCGTCAGCATCAGTGTGGCCGTCGACTTCGAGTCTGAGGCCCGGCGTCTCCTGCATCATCTTCACGATCTGCGAGATCGTCCCCATCGACTCGGGCTTCAACGTCGCCTTGTTCGAATCGAACAGGATGCCGTGCGTGACGATGCGGCCGTCCTTCGTCAGCCGGTCGATCATGTTCATCCCGCCGCCGGTGGCGACGCGGACATTGCGGAGCAGCAGCGGGTTGTCGGTGTCCGCGATGCCGCCGATGGCGAGCGATTGCGGCTTGAGCGCGCCGGTGTCAGGCACGACGAGCACGCGATACTGATCCTCGTAGATCTTGAGCTGGCCCTTCCTGAAGACGACCGCCGCGTGGTGCCACTTGTTCGAGAACGCGTCGCTGTCGCCTGGATACGTCGCCGACAGGTCGTGTTCGAAGCCGTCGGCGGACACATCGTGGCCGATCGTCAACTGGCCCGTGTCGTCGCCCGAGATCAGGAAGAGGATCATCGAGCCGTATCCGCCAGCCTTGGAGTAGTAGTCGAACTCCACGGTGAACTGATCGGTCAGGTAGCTATCGCCCTTCACGCGAGGCGACACCTTCGCGTAGTTGCCTTCGGTCAGGGCCAGTGCCGGCTCGCCGTCAACCTTGTTGACGACGCCCTGACCCGACAGCAGGCTCCAGTGGGCGGGAAATTCGCCATCGGTGTCGGCGCGAAAGTCGTCCTCGAAGACGATGTGATCGCCGGGAACGAAGTCGTAGTTCTGGTAGGCCTTGAAGTTCTGGGCAAGTGCCGAAGCGGGGGCGAGCATCAAGACGAACGCGCCAATTGCCACTGATCGCATGCGGCCGACTCCGCGAAGGAGAAAGAAGACGAGCAACCTCTGCAGGATAAGCGACGCTCCGGCGAGCGTAAAGACGCACATTTGCTGTCGGTGTGGCGGATTTGCAGGACGCGGGTTGGATGTCAGGTCTTGCCCATTGCCCGCGTCGCTTTTCGCGTGAAGCGGCGCCGAAGTGGTAACATCAACCTGGCTCCGGAACGCCAAATTCGAAAGGCCACTCGCCGATGCGCGCTTCCGCCTCGAAAGGCCTGTTTCTCAGCATCGACCCGCGCAGTCGCGAGCCGCTGCAGGCGCAGATTTATTCGGCGATCCGCGCGGCGATCCTCGAGGGCGGGCTTGCCCCTGGCGCCTCACTGCAGTCGTCACGCGCGCTGGCCGCCGATCTCCGCGTGTCGAGGACAACGACGCTGCTCGCGTACGAGCAATTGACGGCGGAAGGGTACCTGAGCGCGCGGCGCGGATCGGGCACGTTCGTCGCGCTCGAACTGCCAGACGATTTGCCGCGCGCCTCGGCGTCAGGGCCCTCCGTGCGGTCGAATCACCCGCCGCTCTCTCGCCGGGGCCATGCGCTCGCGTCGACGCCGGCCAATGCGATCCGCGTTGGCGGACCGCCGCGCGCGTTTCGCCTTGGAGTGCCGGCGCTCGACCTGTTCCCGATCAAGCAGTGGACGGCGCTGGCCAACCGCCGCCTCCGGTCAGTGTCGCTGGCCCAGCTCGATTACGGCGACCCGGCCGGCCTGCGTCCGCTCCGCATCGCGATTGCCGATCACGTGCGCGCCGCCCGCGGCACCCGCTGCAGCGCGGACCAGGTCATCGTCCTGGCGGGCGCGCAGCGCGGGCTCGAGATGATGTGCCAGATGCTGCTCGATCCAGGCGACGAAGCGTGGATGGAGGAGCCGGGCTATCACGGTGTCCGCAGCGCACTGGTGTCTGCGGGCGCGCGAATCCGGCCAGGGCGGGTGGACGACGATGGCCTGGACGTCGAGGCGATGGCGCGGCGGGCGCCAGGGGCGCGGCTGGCGTACGTGACGCCGTCGCACCAGTTCCCGCTCGGTGTGCCGATGAGCCTGTCGCGGCGGCTCGCGCTGCTCAAATGGGCGACGGGCGCGGGCGCCTGGATTCTCGAGGACGACTACGACAGCGAGTTCAGGTACGGCACCAGGCCGATTCCCTGCCTGCACGGTCTCGACGTGGACGGGCGCGTCATCTACGTCGGCAGCTTCAGCAAGACAGTCTTTCCGTCACTGCGCCTTGGCTTCGTCATCGTGCCGGACGACCTCCGCGAACGGATGGTGGCCGCCAGGCGCGCCGCAGACCTGCACCCGCCTGCCCTGGACCAGCTCGTGCTCGCCGACTTCATGGAGGGCGGACATTTCGAGCGGCACCTGCGACGGATGCGCGCCGCGTACGGCGAGCGCCTGCACGCCCTCGAGGACGCCGCGGCCCGGCATTGCGCCGGCGCCCTGCACTTGCGGCCGGTACGCACCGGCATGCACGCGATCGCCGATCTCGAGGACGTGTCGGCCGAGCGGCTGTTCACCGAAGCCGCCGCTCGCGGTGTCGAGCTGATGCCGGTGTCGGCCTATTGCGCGATCAAGGGGACGCACCGCAACGCGATCATTCTGGGGTTCGCGCCGATTCGGCCGGAAGCGATCTACAAGGGGATGGAGCGCCTTGCGGCCGCCGTAGATGCGGCGCGCCGGCCCGACCAGCTCGGCCGTTCAACGATGTCCGAGTCGCGGGTCCTTTCCTCGAGCGTGTAGCCGATCGCGTCGCCTTTCCTCGAGCGACCGGTGGATTTCCTACACTTCGCTGATGGGCCCTGAGGATTCGTTCACGTATTGCCTTGTTGAGTTGTGGCGTCGCCTTTGCAGCTTCATGGCTGGCCCCCAGGAAGTTGCAATCATGAAGTTCTCGCCAATCATCGTCTGGACCAGCTAGTCCGCAGAGCCCGCAGTCGCTTCACCGCCCGCACAGGTGTCGCAATTCGCACGCACGAGCTTGCCTCGGCGGTTTTGCACGTACGCATGCGGATTTGGCAGTTCTGGATCTGTGACTTCCGAGAGATCTGATCAATCTGGATCAACACACCATCCCAACGACGATCATCCCCAGGCCGAAGCGCCCGCTGCCTGTGCGGACGGCGAATTGCGACTGGCTGGCGGCGATTTCGCGCAGGTAACGCGAGAAGCGGTTCAGGCCGATGCCGAAGGTCAGTATTGCGAGCGCTGTGCGCAGCCACGCGAGATGCGTGCGCTCGTTGGCCAGATGGTCCTGACGTGGCTGGACTGCGGGTCAAGCACTGCGGCCGAGGATACCGACGGCCGACGGCAATCGCAAGCGTGACCGGCAGCCTCGTCGAAGGCTGCCGGCCCCTTGTCTATCGGGCGAGCTGCACTGGCGTGACAGCCGCCTCGTCTTCTTCGCCCGTCCGGATGCGGTAGATCTTCTCCACCGGGACGACGAAGATCTTGCCGTCACCGACGTCGCCGGTGCGCGCGCCGCGAATGACGGCCTTCACTGTCGGTTCGACGAAGTGGTTCGACACGCCGATTTCGATCCGGACTTTCTCGGACAGCTCCATCTTCACCGAGGTGCCGCGGTAGGTCTCGACGTGCTCGCGCTCTCCGCCGTGCCCCTGCACCCGGCTGATCGTGAGCCCCTGGATCGCCGACTTGTAGAGCTCTTCGAGCACCGCCGAGACACGGTCTGGTCGAACGATGGCGACTACGAGCTTCATGCCCGACCTCCTTCAGCCGCGGCCATCGCCGCCGCTCCGACTTTCATTTCGCCGCCGTCGAGCACGAGGATCGCCCCTTCGCCCTCGGCGTACGCCTCTTCGCCGTGCTGGGTCACATCCATGCCCACACCCTCGTCATTGCGAGCCGCCCTGAGCGGCACAATCAGGCCAACCAGCTTCAGCAGCACGAAGCTGCCGATCCCGCTGTAGACGATGGCCGCCACGACGGCAGTGGCCTGAATCCCCAGCTGCGCCGGGTTGCCGAACAGCAGGCCGTCAGTGGTGCCATTCCAGGCCTTCTCGGCGAAGACGCCGGTGAGCAGCGCCCCGACAGTCCCGCCGACGCCGTGAGCCGCGACGACGTCAAGCGAGTCGTCGAGCCGGGTGCGCGCGCGCCACACCAGCCCGTAGTAACTCGGGAAGGCGGCGAGGGCGCCAAGCAACAGGCTGCTCATCGGGCTGATGAACCCGGCCGCCGGCGTGATCGCGACCAGGCCGACCACAAGTCCGGTCGCGCCGCCCACCGCGGTGACCTTGCCATTGCGCATCAGGTCGAGCAGCGCCCACACGACCATCGTCGCCATCGGGGCCAGGAACGTGGTCGTGAACGCGAGCGACGCGGACGTGCCGGCCGAGAGCGCGCTGCCGGCGTTGAAGCCGAACCATCCGAACCAGAGCAGGCCGGCGCCGAGCAGGACGAACGGCACGTTGTGCGGGAGAAATGCCTGCCTGGCGAAGTCCTTCCGCGGGCCCAGCACGGTGGCGGCCACGAGCGCGGCGACGCCGGCATTGACGTGCACGACAGTGCCGCCGGCGAAGTCGAGCGCGCCCATTTTCGCGAGCCAGCCGCCGCCCCACACCCAATGCGCGACAGGGCCGTAGACGACGATGGCCCAGAGCGTGATGAACAGCATGTAGGCGCTGAAGCGCATGCGCTCGACGATCGCGCCGGAAATCAGGGCCGCGGTGATGATCGCGAATGTGCCCTGATACGACATGAAGAGCACATGCGGGATGGTCCCTTGCGGTTCGAGGCCGACATTGCGGAGAAAGGCCCGGGACAGATCGCCGACGAGCGCGTTGCCTGGGGCGAACGCGAGCGAGTAGACGATGACGGCCCAGGCGATCCCGACCACGCCGAGCGAGATGAAGCTCATCATCATCGTGTTGAGCGCGTTCTTGGACCGCACCAGTCCGCCGTAGAAGAAGGCCAGCGCGGGCGTCATCAGCAGCACGAGGGCCGTGGAGATGAGCATCCAGGCCGTATCAGCCTGGTTGATCGTCGGCTGCGCGTCCTGGGCATAGAGCACGCTGGGCGCCAGCACCAGGGCGATGGCGAGCGCAATGGCGCGTGGAAGGATGACTGGCAGCGCCCGAGGGCGTGGCGCGACAACTGATGGCGTGGACGCGAGCGTATGACGTGGCATGCCTCTCCCCTTGATTCCGGCGGCGGGCGAGCAGGACCCGGCCGGCGGTCACGCCCTTCGGCGAGACCCGATAGTGGTTCACTCTGTCTGGCGGTTGCGGCGCAGAGCGGGCGGATCGCTCTGTGGGCACCGCGCTAGATCGACAGGTGAATGGCGCACCAATGGGAGGGGAATGAGGACACGCTGCGAATGCGATCGCGCGGACTGCCGGTTGCCTCATCGGCGAGACCGGGGATGCTGGCCGGCGCTGCGCCGCCCAGCCATACGCGATGCAGACCGGGCCGGCGTGACGACGACAGACTCAGGAACGCGACGGGAAGCGGCCGGCTGGACGCCGGGTCGGCGCGTGAGTGGTCCGGCACGTACCGAGCCGTCTGATGCGCCGGCGTGACGCGCGCCCGATTGGGCGTCGGCACCCACGCGTGCGCCGGACGCCCCGCCAGGAACATCAGCGTGCCCGCCACCGCAATAACAGCCAGGCGCACGACTCTCGAGCGTCGCGAGCGGCGCTGGTCGATTGCGGCGGGGATCGGGGACGGGTTCACGCTGCCAAACCTCCGGCGACTCCGAAGCACGGAGTGCCCTCCCAGGAGCAACCGCAGTGCCAGCACGGCGCTGCTACTGTTCGACGGAATTGCGCCAGAATTTGCGTTTCTGCGCGCGGATGCCTGCGGTCGCTCAGACATTTATGTGGTACTGCGGCGCCAGGCAGTACAAACTTGTCGGACGGCAAGGGCCGGAACTACGCGAGAGCGGTACGCGTAACCGAGGGTTGCGGGCCTGTTCGCGACGCGTCCGACAAATGTGTCGCCGTGACGAAGCGGCCGACACAAATGTCGTTGGTGGCTGGCACGACTAGACTCGACTCGACGCCATGAACATCCTGCAATCGCGACTCGCCATCTGGATCGCCGCGCTATTGGTGGCGGCGAGTGGTGCCCGCGCGATCGCGCATGATTTCTGGCTCGCCGCGCCGCCCCGCGTCAGCCAGGATCGGCGGGTGACGCTGACGGCCAACGTCGGCGACGACACGTTCCCGCGCAGTCAGTTCGCGACGGCCCCCGAGCGCGTCGAGTCGCTGACGATCGTCGGACCGGCGGGCCGCGATCAGGTGCACCCCGACCTTCAAGTCGAGGGAGCGGCACTGCAGGCGCGCGTCGTCTGGCCTGCGGCGCCCGGCGCGTATGTCGCGGTCATCGTGGTGAAGGGCAAGTTCCTGTCGATGGCTGGGCCGGCGTTTGGCGCCTACCTTCGAGAGCAAGGGCTCGATGCGGTTCTGGCGGATCGCGCGGCGCGGAAGGAATCGTCGAAGGCGAGCCGCGAGCGCTATCACCGCGTGGCCAAGGCGGTGACGAGGGTGGGTGAGGGGCCATGGGCACACATCGCGCAACCCATGGGATTGGCGGCAGAGCTCGTGCCCGACGGCGATTTGTCTTCCGTGCATCGGGGCGATTCGATCGCCGTGCGGCTGATGGCTGCCGGGCAGCCGGTGGCCGGTGCCCAGGTCGTCCTGGCGGGCCGCGATTCGGCGGGACGCCGCCTGATCACCCGCACGCGAACAGGCGCTGACGGGCGGGCGCGCTTCAGCGTGCTCACCGCCGGCCCGCAGTTCATCGGCAGTGTGGTGATGGAGCGCCGTTCAGGGGAACAAGGTCCGGAGGCGGCGGACTGGGAGTCCTACTGGTGCTCGCTCACGTTTCACGCCGCCGGGCCGGTGGCTCCGCGGTAGGCTACACTTTGCGCAGGAGACCCTATGAAGAAGGCACTGATAGCTACCATGGCAGCGACCGTCCTCGCCCTTGGCGTCGCGTCGGCCCAGGCGAAGCCGAATTTTTCCGGCGACTGGAAGCTCAACATCGAGAAAAGCAGCTTCGGCCAGATGCCCGCGCCGACCTCGTCCACGGAGAAGATCACGCACAACGATCCGGAGCTGAAGGTCGTCACCGCGCAGACCGGCGGGTTTGGCGACTTCACATCTGAGTTCGCCTTCACGACGGACGGCAAGGACTGCCCGAACCAGATGAACGACTTCAAGATGACCAGCAAGGTCACCTGGGACGGCGACACCCTGGTCTTCGACAGCAAGATGGACTTCCAGGGCAACGCGATGTCGGGAAACGAGAAGTGGACGCTATCGCCGGACGGCAAGACGCTGAGCGTCGCCCGTCACTTCAGCGGTCCGATGGGCGAGGCCGATACGGTCTCGGTCCTCGAGAAGCAATAACTCCCGCCTGCCCGAGGCTGCCCGCGCTCATGCGTGGGCGGCCTGCTGGCAGGGCGCGTCAGCTCCGGCCCATCACCGCGGGTCCGGAGTCCGCCGCACGTGCCGCGGTGCGCTCGCCGCGGGACCGTGGGTCACGCGATCGAGGCCGACGAGACGTCGGGCCCGCAGCAACTCGCCGAGCGACCAGGCCTGAAACGGGCACCCGCCCGGCGTGAAGGGCGCGTCGCCGTCCGTCACCTCGCTCAGATGGCCGAGGCCCGCCTCACTCAGGCGCGCCTCGAGCGGCGCGAGGAAGCGCTCCGCCGCCTCCCGACAGACATTCTCGCCGCCGCCGCGGACGTTGATCCAGGCCTCGACGAACGCGCCCATCAGAAACGGCCAGGCCGTGCCCTGGTGATACGCGGTGTCGCGCTCGACGCGCCCCCCGCGATAGTGCCCCACGTATCCCGGGTCGTCCGGCGACAGCGACCGCAGGCCGCCTGTCGTCACCAGGTGGCGCTCCACCGTTTCGACGATCCGGCGTGCGCGCGTCGGATCGACCAGCGTCGACCCGAGCCCGCCCACGGCGTAGACCTGGTTGGGACGGAGCGCCGCGTCGACGGCGTTCGGCTCGTGATTCGCGTCGACGACGTCGTACAGACAGGCGCGCGCCTCGTTCCAGAACCGGGCGGCAAATGCCGCTCTGGCGCGCCCGGCGGCTGCGCCCCACCTGGCATCGGCGGTCGCCCCGAACCCCAGCGCGTTGGCCCAGAGCGCCTGCACTTCGACGGGCTTCCCGGTCCGTGGCGTGACGATGTTGTCGCCGACGCGAGCGTCCATCCACGTCAGCTGCACGCCAGCTTCACCACAGGCCAGCAGTCCGTCGCGGTCGGCGCGAATGCCGTAGCGCGTGCCGCGTGTGTAGCCGTCAAGAATCTGGCCCACGGCCCTGAGAAGCGCGAGCTTGTGTTTCGGATCGAGTGCGGTCTCGCCGCTGTCGGCGGCCTGACAGAGATCGCGCACGGCGATGACGAACCAGAGGGACGCATCGACAGCGTTGTACTCGGGGCTGCCGCCCGCGTCGGGAAACCGGTTGGGGAGCATGCCCTCCGACACCGTCCGCGCCCACTCGAGCAGGATGTCGCGGCCCTGGTCGTGCCGCCCTGTCGCGAAGCACAGGCCGCGCAGGGCGATGAAGGTGTCGCGTCCCCAGTCGGTGAACCACGGGTAGCCGGCGACGATCGTGCAGCCCCGCCCTCGACGGACGAGGTACGCGTCGGCGGCACGATGAAGGGGAGTGGCGAATCGGCTGCGTCGCGTCACTTCCGAGCGCCGCAGGCGGACGGCCTCCTCGTCGAGAGGAAGCATCGACATCGCGCGTGCCTCACGCGCCTCGAGCAGCCACAGCGCCTCGCCGGACGCGAGGTCCCAGGTCAGGCGCCCCGGAGTCATCAGGTCTTCGTCGGCGTCCAGCCCGCGCGCGGCCTCAGCCGTGTAGTGGAATCGACGATACCAGTCGGGGTCGGCCTCGTAGACCGCGTTGGCCCGGCTGACGATGGGCGGCACGTGATCGTAGAGCCGCCAGACCACAGCGGTGTCGGCGGCCTCCGTCGTCATGTTGCACGCGCTGTTCTCGTGATGGAGCGAGTGATAGTCCCGCCCGGAAAGAAACGGGCGGACGACGAGCCTGGCGGCGGAGCCCGCCGGCAGCGGATCGAGGAGCCGCCACGACGTCAGGACCGCGGACCTGCCCTCGGGGACCAGCACCTGCTGCTGAATCCGCATGCCGTTCTCCAGGCGGTACGTCCATGTCGGCCAGGGTTCGAGCGTGAAGGCTTCGAGTCTCGTCGCGCCGTCGGGAGACACCACGTCCGGGCTGTAGCGCTGCGAGGAAATCGCGGATCGTCCAGCGGATGTTTCCACCCACGCGTCGAAGCCGTTGACGAGAACCATCCGGCCCGTTGGGGGCGTGGTCGCCGTGAGCAGGAGCGCGTGGTAGCGGCGTGTGCGAATGCCGCTGACGGTGCCTGAGGCGAAGCCGCCCAGTCCGTCGGGCTCGAGCCACTCGCGCGTGTCCGCTTCGCTCACCGATCACCTCTCCATCAGCGAACGCAGGTTGCGCGCATCCAATCCGGGCAGGGTGCAGCGTGCGCCGAGCCTGCACGACCGGCTACTGCTCGGTGTAGTGCACCGTCAGGCCGCCATCGACGAAATACGTCGAGCCGGTCACGTAATCGCTCTCGGGCGACGCAAGGAACACTGCCAGCCCCGCGACGTCGCCGGGCTGGCCCAGGCGGCCGAGCGGGATCTGACCCGTCAGCGCGGCGAGTTTCACCGGATCGTGCAGCAGCTTCGTGTTGATGGGCGTCTCGATCGCGCCCGGCGCGATGTTGTTGATCGTGATGCCGAGCGGCCCCAACTCCACGGCCAGGGTCCGGGCCAGCATTCGCAGCGCGCCCTTGCTGGCGCAGTACGCCGCGAAGTTCGGGAATGCCAGGTCTTCGTGCACGGAGCTGATGTTGATGATCTTTCCGCCACGGCCCGCCGCACGGCACTGGCGCACGAAGGCCTGGGCCGCAAAGAACACGCCCCTCAGGTTCACATTGACGACGGCGTCGAAGTCGGCCTCCGTGACATCCCAGAACGCGTCGTGTTTTTCGATCCCGGCATTGTTGACCAGCACGTCGAGCCCGCCCAGGGCTTCGGCGCTCCTCGCGACGAGCGAGTTCACCTCGGCGACAGACGCGAGATCCGCCTGCAGCAGCACGCCGCGACGGCCAAGCGCCTGCACGTCCGCCAGCGCCTCCTCCGCACCCTGGGGGTCGGTGTGGTAGTTGATGACGACGTCGGCGCCTTCGCGCGCCATGCGCAGCGCGATGCCGCGGCCGATGCCCTTGCTGCTCCCGGTGACGAGCACCTTCCGTCCGGCCAGGCGCGGCGCGAGCGCGGCCGTCGCGGGCGAAGCTGACGAGTCCATGTGCCTTGTCCTTCCGCTGGTGACGCCGCTAGGCCAGATGTCGCCCGCCATCCACCCGGATGGTCTCGCCGGTCACGAAGTCAGTCTCACACAGGAAGATGACGGCCTTCACAATTTCGCCTTCGCCGCCCCAGCGACCGACCGGAGTTGCGGCCGCGACCTCGGCGACTTCCTCCGCGGTCATGTCCGGCGGCGCGAGGATCGGGCCGGGCGCTATCGCGTTCACGAGAATCTGGTCGTGCGCGAGCTCCAGCGCCAGGCTCTCCGTGAGCGCCACGACACCGGCCTTCGCGGTGTAGTACAACGTGAAGCCCTTGTAGTTCGGCCGCCCGCTGCGCGCCAGCCAGTCGGCAAAGTTGACGATGCGGCCTCCGCCCGCCGAGCGCAGCGCCGGTACTGCGGCATGAGCGCAGAGAAATGCGGAGCGCAGGTTGACGTTGAGGTCGGCGTCCCAGTAGTCGGCCGTCATGTCCTCGAGGTTCCGCGGCTTGTAGACCGACGCCATGTTGATGAGGACGTCGAGGCGCCCGAATGTCGCGACTGCGTGAGACACGATCGTGGCGCCGCCGTCAGGCGTCGAGACATCCGCGGCGACGGTGGTCGCGCGCCGGCCGATGGCGGCGACGTCGGCCGCCGTGTCTTCGGCTTCCTGGCGCGATCCCCGGTACGACAGCACCAGGTCCATGCCGCGCCCCGCCAGCGCCGCCGCGACGGCGCGCCCGATACGCTTGCCGCCGGTGACGATCGCCACTTTGTCTCGAAGTTCCATGGAGGTCGATCATAGGCGAACGGGCGAGACCGGCGAATGGCCGAAGGGGCGAACGGAGAAGTTGGCGAGCAGGCGAACAGGCGAACGTGCTCGGGTAGACTCTGCGGCATGTGCAGCCGCGTCGTTTCGCGAGTCCTTGCCGCCCCGCTCGTCTGCCTCATCTGGTTCTCGCCAGCCGCGGCATGCGCGGAGCCGGCGTCCCCACGAACCACAGCGGCGCCGAAGGGCGTGGACAGCGGCGTCATTGACGGCGCCGCCTATCGCATCGAGTTCCCCGAGCACTGGAACGGCACGCTCGTGCTGTATGCGCACGGATACGAGATGGCGAAGACGCCGCGGCCGCCAGTGACGTTTCAGGGCCCTGGCTCGGGGGCCTATCGCAAGGAGTTCCTGTCGCGCGGCGCGGCGTTCGCCGAATCCGGCTATCGCGCACAAGGCTGGGCGGTGAAAGAAGCACTCACCGACATCGAAGCCCTGCGGCGCTACTTCGTCAAGAAGTATGGGCAGCCGGCGCATACCTACTTGAACGGCCACTCGATGGGCGGCTTCCTCACAGTCCTCACGCTCGAGCGCGCGCCCGACGCGTACGACGGCGGGCTGGCCCTCTGCGGCCCGTATCTTCCCGCACTGACCTTCATGGGCGACTCGTTGTTCCCGATGCTCGTCACCTTCGACGCCCTGTTCCCCGGCGTTCTCCATCTGACAGCGAACGGCGCGCTCGATCTCGAGGCTGCACCCGGACCGGGGACCATCGCGATTGGCGCCGCCATGCGAAGCGCGCCCGACGTCGCCGCAAAATACGCGGCCCGCTTCCGCCTTCGTCCCGACGAAGTGCCCTCCACCCTCTGGTTCTATCGCGAAATCCTGCGCGAGTTGATCGCGCGCGCAGGCGGCAACCCGTTTGACAACCAGGGCGCGATCTATGCGGGCTTCGGCGACGACGCCGCGCTCAACCGGCATGTCGGCCGGTACGCGGCTGTCCCGGCCGCGCGCGCGTACCTGATCGCCAACGCGACGACGAACGGCCGCCACGCCGACCCGATTCTGGCCGTCCACACAACCGACGACCCGATCGTGGATCCGGAATACGCGTTCCTGTATCAGGCTGAGAGCGCCGAGGCCGGGACTGCGGATCTGTTCGTGCAGCGCTACGTCGTGGCCTCAGGCCACTGCGCCATCGCGCCGCCCCTGGTGGGAGCGGCCTACGACGACCTGGTCCGCTGGGCGGAGAAGAAAGAGAAGCCGGCGGCCGGGGAACAACGACCGCCGGCAGCGGCTCAGTGAAAGACGTCCTTCAGAAAGGCCGTGAGGTCCTTCCACGACTCGGCGTCAGCAGTCGCGCTGTACGCGAGTTGCGGCATCCCGGCCTTGTCGGCGTCGGGATTGGTGAACCCATGCTTCGCGCCAGGCAGCACGACGACCTGCGCGTTGGCGCCGGCCGCGGCCATCTTCTTCTTGAAGGCGTCCACCTGATCCGGCGGCACGAACGGGTCGTCAGCGCCGGTCATGACCAGCGCCCGCGCCTTGAAGGTGCCGGGCGCTACCGGCCCGAGTGCGCTCAGCGCGCCATGGAACGTCGCGATGGCAGCGAGGTCTTCGCCCGCCGCCGCCATGTTCAGCACCACGCCGCCGCCGAAGCAGTAGCCGATGGCAGCAATCTTGGTCGTGTCGACATGGGGGTCTGACTTGAGCACCGCCAGCGCGGCGTCGAATCGTGCCTTCACCACGGCAGGATCTTTGGTCGCCTCTGTCATGAACTTCACCGCATCGTCGGGATGGGTGGTCACCTTGCCCTTGCCGTACATGTCGAGAGCGAACGCGACGTAGCCGGCTTCGGCGAGTCGCTTCGCCTGGTTGCGGGCATGCTCGTTGTGGCCCCACCACTCGTGGACGACGACGACCCCCGGCCGCTTGCCCGGCGCCGCATCGTCCCACGCCAGCATTCCCTGCAGCGCAGTGCCGTCTTGCGTGTAGTCCACGACTCGAGTCTTGATTTCCGCCGCCGCGGGCAGTGCACAGGCCCAGGCCACGACCATTGCTCCCGCTATCGCTCGAACGCTCATCTGTCTCCTCCGTGAAATGCGCTACTCGGCAAACTTGATCACACGCCACCGCCCGGCATCGAGGACGAGGTCGATGGTGAACTCGATGACGATGCCGTCGCGCGTGCCGTTCACCGTGGCACGCGCCGTCGTCTCGGTCTGGCGTTCGAGCCCGACGACAGCGCTGTCGGCGGGCGTTTCAGCCTTCAGAAACGCCAGGCGCTCGGCGCCGTTCGGCCCCTGATACGGGTCGGCTGCCCCGTTCGCCAGCGTTGCGAGGAAGGCCGGGCGATCGCCGCCAAGCAGCGCGCTGAGCGCCGCCGAGGCCGCGACCGCCGGCGGGCTCTCGAGAGCCGCCGACAACTCCTCCGCAGTCGGGGGCCGCGGAATTCGCGCGGAGAAGAGGGCGTCTGTACTGAAAGGTGACGCCGCGGAACTCGTGAGGCTCTGACATCCAGAGCCGTCCGGCCACCGTGGTGCGATCCAGCGCCTGCCGCTCGAACTTGTGCATGCCCGTCGCCGACACCGAGCCGTCGAAGGCTGGCGCATAGAAGCTGCCGCTGATCGGGCTGCCCGAGGCGTCGATGACGATCTCGACGACCCGCGCCGTGCCGTCGCGGCCCAGATGGATCAACTCGAAGACGTCCGTCAGCGCGCTGTCGGGAAGCGCGACGTCGCTCAGCAGGATGCGGATGTCTTCCGTGGTCTTGTCGAAGAAGCCGGGTTGAGCCGAGGCGTAGGCATGGGTCAGCCTGACGGTCTGGCCATTGAGCGTGAGATGCCCGGTGGCGGTGCCGCCCTGCGCGAGCGCGAGGGCTGGCACCACCACCGAGAAAAGAATGCCAGCTAGGACGACCAGCTTTCGCTGCCGATTTTCCACTTGCCGGCTTCCTGAATCACGTCGACCTTGCCGGTGGTTGGCTTCTTGTCCGAGTCGAGGGCGTTCACCGTCAAGGTCGCGCCCGACGGGGTCTTGGTTTCCTTCGCGATCTTCACGTTGGAGAGCGCGCCCATCATCTTCATCATCCCGAACATCTGCGTCTTCTCCGCCGCGGGAGTGCTGGCGACCTTCGCCGCGTTCTCCTTGGACATGTACGGGAGCAGATCTTCGATCTTCGTCGCCTTGTCGAAGGCGGCGCGATAGGCCATGTAGAACTCCGATGCCGTCTGGGTCTGGGCCGCCGCCTGCCGTCCGAGCGACGTCAACGCAATCACCGCGAGCACCAGCACCGAAACACGACGAGTCAAGCTCATGCAACAACCTCCTGAACCCCGGGTCACGGGGGCGGCCCATCGTAGCGCAAAGCCCTTCTATGAGGCAGGAATGCTTGCGATGGACTCGGTCAAGGGCCCGGACAGCTCGTCGTAGACCCGGTGCATGTACCAGTCGACGAGCTGCACGCGGAAGGCGTCGTTCACTGCCAGGTCGTCGCCGGTGATCCTGATCATGACGTCGTGAACCAGCGGCAGCGCTTCGGCCTTGGCCTGATCGGCGTCGAGCCCGCGCGCCCGGGCAGCCCGGCCCGTCTCGAGCAGGATTCTGAAGGTCGCCATCGTGTCGTGGAGGAGGGCCTTGTCGTGAAGGGCAGGGCCGTGGCCGGGCACGATGACCGCGGCGTCCAGGGCGTCGAGACGCTCGAGCGTCCGCAGCCAGCCGGTGGGGTAGCAGCTGAGGGCGAAGGACACCGGGTTCACCAGCAGGTCGCCCGTGACGAGCACCTTCTCGTCGGGCAGGTACAGAAAGGTGTCGCCCGGCGTGACCGCAGGTTCGAGGTGTCGTAACTGGATCTTCCTCCCGCCGAGCGAAAGGTCCATCTCGTGGTCGAAGGTGACATCCGGAATGACGGGCGCGACAGACAGTTTCTGCTCGAGGAAGAACCGATCGTCGGCGGCGAGTTGCTCGAGCGCCGCGGCGTCGGGCGCCAGCGGTGAGGCCGCGCGGGCGTCGGCGGCCTTCTGCTCGCGAAACCGCACGTAGTCGGGCAGCTGCGACTCGAGGCCCGGCTTGTTGAAGGCAATCGCCGGGCCGAGCATCATCCGTTTGGTCGCCGTTTGCGCGAGCACTTTGAGCCCTGGAAACTGCGACTTGTACGTCTGCGTGCCGTACCAGTGATCCCAGTGCCAGTGCGAGTTGACGACGTAGCGGACAGGCGAGTCGGTGATGCGCCGGATGCCCTCGAGCACGGCCGCAGACGCCGACGGCGTGCCGTTGGAATCGAAGACGAGGACGCCGTCCTTCGACGTGATCACCACGGCGTTGCCATCGAGGCCGACGTCACCGTAGGGCGCTGTCTGGAACAAGTAGATGCCGCGCGAGACCTCAGTGACGACTGGTGCCGGCCTGTGGGGCGCGACCGCCGCCAACGTGAGGCAGGCAGCGGCCACGCGCGACGCCGCAGTCACGCGCTTTCCATGTGCGCACGCGACGCCGGACTCGCCAGCGCGAGCGCCGGCATCGCGGCCCGGAGAAACCATCGGTCGAGCACGACGTGCCTGACAAAGAGCGACGAGCGCATCGCCAGCGGCGCGAGTGCCCGCTTGAGACGCGTGGCGAGGGGAGACGCGGCATCGGCGGACTGCCGGTGCCCGTAGCGGGACGCCAGCGCGGTGTCGTAGCCAGCGAGCCGCTCGCGAGTGTAGACGCCTCCAGCCGCGACGATCGCGTCTGCGGCCAGCAGGCCCGATTCCACCGCCGCCCGGATTCCCTCGCCGCTCTCTGCTTGCGCCAGGCCTGCCGCGTCGCCGACCAGCAGGCATCCGTCAGAGGTCGCCGGCCGGCCGCCGGGCGCGATCAGGTACGCGTGTCCCTTCCAGGGCACCAGGGCCTCTGCCGGAAGGTCGGCCCGTCGGGCGAGGGCCGCTTTGAACGCCGCTGTCGCGGCCGGGAAACCCGGCGACGAAAACCGCCCGAAGCCGACGTTGAGGTGACGGCCCTTCCTGAAGATCCAGCCGTAGCCACCGAGATCGCGGCAGAAGTGAAACTCAGGGCGTGCGGGCACGCGGCCCACCGCGTCATCGGCCAGCGGAATCTCGATCTCCTGGGCGAGCACGATGTGCCGCCGCGCTTCGTCCGCCTGCTCGATCGTCCGCGCGACCGGGCAGAAGTGCCCGCCGGCGCCGATGATGACCGGCGCGCGGAAGGTCTGGTTGACGACCCATCGCGACGCCGACCGCTCGATGGCCGTCACCCGGGTGCCGGTGGCCAGCGTGGCGCCGCTTCGCTCGAGCAGGAACCGGTCGAACTCACGGCGTCGAATGCCGTAACTCACCGGGGCCGCGTACGTCGTCCTCAGCAGCGGATCGCCGAGCAGCCCCGTGTCGAACTCCAGGATCGGTTCGACGGTGAGACCCTCCTGCTTCAGCAGGCGGTCGGTCAGGTTGAGACTCGAAAGGACGGGCGGCGTGATCCAGCCCGCGCAGATCTTGTCGCGCGGAAACGTCGCCGCGTCCACGACCACGACGCGAAAGCCGCTGGCCACGAGCCGCCGCGCTGCGCTCGATCCTCCGGGGCCGCCTCCGACCACGATCACGTCGTAGTCAGTCATCGCCCGAGCGGCGTTCGCAGCCAGTCCCTGGTCCAGGGCACCGTGTTGGTTTCTCCGCGCGCGAACAGGATCTGGAACAGCTGCATGCTGCCGGTGGCAAAGGCCGCCTGCGATCCGGCGAGGTACATCCGCCACATCCGCTCGAACGCGTCGCCGTACTGGCGAGCCACGCTCTCGCGGTGCTGCTCGTAGCGCTGCAGCCAGTGCGCGAGGGTCAGCGCGTAGTGCAGGCGGAGATTCTCCACGTCGAGCACGCTGAAGTTCGCGGGCCGCAGGACACCCGCCGACACCTCGTCGAGCGAGGGCGGGTAGGCGCCGGGGAAGACGTTGTCGCGAATCCACTTGCTCAGTGGCCGCGGCTGGTTTCGTCCGATGAAGTGCAGCAGGCCTCGCCCGTCCGGGCCGAGGACGCGTCCGATGACAGCGCTGAGCTCGCCAAAGTGGCTGAGGCCGACGTGCTCGAGCATTCCGACCGAGACAAACACGTCACAGGTGCCGGCGATGTCGCGGTAGTCCTGCTCGAAGAACTCCACGTTGGGCACGCCCTCGCGCTCGGCGCGCTGCCTCGCGTAGGTGATCTGTTCGTGCGAGATGTTGAACGCGCGGACCTGCACGCCGTAGTGCTTCGCCATGTGCAGCGCGAGCGCGCCCCACCCGCAGCCGGCCTCGACCACGGTCTCGCCGGGATGCAGATTCAACTTGCGGCAGATCAGATCGAGCTTGGCGGTCTGGGCTTGCTCGAGCGTCATCTCCGGCCGCTCGAAATACGCGCACGTGTAGACCAGATCGCGATCGAGCCACAGCCGGTAGAAGTCGTTGCCCAGGTCGTAGTGCCGGTGAATCGACTCGCGCGCGCGTTGACGCGATCCGTCCAACAGCGACCAGCCCTGCCACCAGCGCTCGCGCCAATCGCGTGCGACGACGTAGATGCGTTCGAGGAGGGGTTCCAGCTCGCCCTCCACCTCGAGGCGCCCGGACGTGTAGGCCGATGCGAATGCGGTTTCAGGGTCCCAGGCGAGATGGAGCAGTGTCGCCCGGTCGCGGACCCGTACCGTCGCCAGAGGCGCTCCACCGCGCCGCGGCAGCCAGGCGCCGCCCGGCAGCACGATGTCGAGTTCGAGGGCGTCAACGCACAGTCGCCGCGCCAGCCAGTTGCGCAGGCTGTCCGCAGCAGCCGCACTGACCGAGGCTCGCTCACGTCCCTCGTTGGTTCTCGTCAGCGATTCCGACACGCCGACCTCCTTGTGGTCCCCCGGCTGATTATGGGCGATCCGGCCGCCGGAAGTGGAGGGGGGGCCGCGATGGCGGTTTGTGAGACGCAGGCGCTGAGCTGGGCTACTCTTTGGACGCCGTGAACCAGACCGCCACAGGGCAGCGATATCCTGCCCGCGCGGCGCAGGAGTGTGACGACATGCGCATTTCCCGACGAGCTGTGCTGAAGGCGCTGGCTGCTGCCCCCGCATTTGGCTTTGCCCCATCCGTGCTCGCCCAGTCCCAAAGTCCAGCTATCGCTCCCGGACCCTTCCAGGCGACCAGGGCGTCGCTTTCGGGCTGGCAGATTCCCGACTGGTTCCGTGACGCGAAGTTCGGGATCTGGGCGCATTGGGGCCCGCAATCCTCGGTCGAGGCCGGCGACTGGTACGCCCGCAACATGTATATGGAGGGCAGCACCCAGTACAAGCATCACCTGGCGACGTACGGCCATCCCTCGAAGGTGGGGTTCAAGGACCTGATCCCGCGATGGAAGGCGGAGCGCTTCGACCCGGCTGCGCTGATGGCGCTCTACAGAAAGGCCGGCGCCAAGTACTTCATGAGCATGGCCGTCCATCACGACAATTTCGACTTGTGGAACTCCGCCCACACACGGTGGAACGCCGTCGGCATGGGGCCGAAGCGGGACGTCGTCGGCGCCTTCGCGGAGGCCGCGCGGCGCGAGGGACTCCGGTTCGGCGTCAGCGACCATCTCTGGATCAGTTACAAGTGGTTCAGCACCTGCAAAGGGCACGACGCGGCCGGACCGATGGCCGGCGTGGCATACGACGGCGTGCAGAAGGAGTTTGCCGACCTCTATCACGACAGTCCCGGCGTGATGAAACTGGACTGGGACGACACCGGCATTCCCGACGCCTGGAAGCAGCACTGGTTCCTGCGCATCAAGGACCTGGTCGACAAGTACGACCCGGACCTTCTTTATTGCGACGGTCCGATCCCGTTCGAAGAGACGGGCCTGGCGATGCTCGCGCACCTGTACAACCAGCGCGCCGCGCGAAACGGCGGCCACGCCGACGCGATCTACACGAGCAAGCGCCGCGAAGACTCCGACGCGGGGACGTGCGTCTTCGACGTCGAACGCGGCGTCGTCGAGACGATCTGGCCGCGCCCGTGGCAGACAGACACGTGCATCGGCCACTGGCACTACGAGCGTGGGCTCGCGTACAAGTCGCCGAAGATCGTGATCGACATGCTGGCCGATATCGTCAGCCGCAACGGCAACCTGATGCTCAATTTCCCGTTGCCCGCCAGCGGCATGCTCGACGATGCGGAGTTGAAGGTGCTGTCGGCGATCACCGACTGGATGGGCGTGAACAGCGAGGCGATCTACGCGACGCGGCCCTGGTCCATCTTCGGCGACGGACCGTCCACCGCGAAGGCACCCTCCGGCAAGAGCTCGTCGTTCAACGAGGAGAAGCGCGCGGAGCTGGGGCCCGACGATGTGCGATTCACCACGAAAGGTGACGTCCTCTACGCCATCGTGATGGGATGGCCCCAGGGACAGGCGGTCATCCCGGCCCTCGCTGCGGGCGGCGCACGCAACGTGCGGAAGGTGCAGCACGTCGAGTGGCTCGGTGCTCCCGGTGCCCCTGCATTCACGCAGGATCAGGCGTCGCTTCGCGTCCCGCTCCCGGAACGGCGACCGAGCGAACACGCGATTGTCCTGAAGGTGCACGGCGTGGTCTGAGGCGCGGCTCGCGAACATTACACACTTGTCATGCTCGCGTCAGGCCGCCGAAAGGGTGGCGGACGTCCAACCTGATAGGCGCGTGGGAAGCCCCTCCGCGCCGTGCTCGATGTCACGTGTCAGGAGGAGTCCGATGTCACTGAATGTTCCCCGGCCCGGCCGCGCTGCCGGTGCCGTCCTGCTCGCCGCCACGCTGGCCGGCGCCGGCTGGTGGGTCACTGGCGCGCATGCCGAGTCCACAACCCCGCCTGCCCAGGCTGCTGCCGCCACTGCGCCGCCCGCGGCGGCGGGACGATTTGCCGTGCCGTCGTACGCCGACGCCGTCGCTCGCGTCGCGCCGGCGGTCGTGACGGTGCACGTCGAAAAGAAGGCGGAGGCCGAGCCGACCGGGGCTCCCGACGACCTGTTTCGGCGCTTCTTCGGACAGGAGGCGCCGTCACCAGAGCGCCAGCCTCGCGAGCGGGGCCTCGGCTCCGGCGTCATCGTCACGAGCAGCGGGCATGTCCTGACCAACGCGCACGTCGTGGATGGCGCCGACAGGGTCCGCGTGATCCTGCAGGACGGCCGCGAGTTCGACGGCAAGGTCCTCGGCGTCGACAAGGCCAGCGACCTCGCGGTCATCGACATCAAGGCCACGAACCTGCCGACAGTGCCGCTTGGCGATTCCGGCGCGGCGCGCGTCGGTGACGTCGTGCTGGCCGTCGGCAACCCGCTCGGCGTCGGCGAGACCGTCACGATGGGGATCCTGAGCGCCAAGGGCAGGACGACCAGCGTCGGCAGCGACGGCGCCTACGAGGACTTCCTGCAGACGGACGCGCCGATCAATCGCGGCAACTCGGGCGGCGCGCTCGTGACCGCCAGCGGCGAGCTGATCGGCATTACCTCGCAGATCCTGTCGCCCTCGGGCGGCAACATCGGCATCGGCTTCGCGATCCCGTCGAACATGGCGAAGAGCGTGATGGATCAACTCGTCAGCACCGGCCACGTCCGGCGCGCGATGCTGGGCGTGACCGTGCAGCCGGTGACCGGCGACATCGCCCAGAGCCTGCGGCTGGCAGATGTCCACGGCGCGATCGTCAGCGACGTCAACGCGGACAGCCCGGCGGCAAAAGCCGGCCTGAAGCCCGGCGATGTCATCACTGCTGTCAACGGCTCGCCCATCCAGGGCGCCAACGAGCTGAGGAACCTCGTGTCGTCCCTGACGCCCGGCACCAAGGCCACGCTGACAGTCGTTCGCGACGGTCGCACGGAGGCGCTGACGGTGACGCCCTCCGAGCGCGAGTCGGCGAGCGCAAGCCGCGAGACCGGCACGCCCGAAGCGGGCACCCTCGGCCTCACCGTGGAACCGCTGACGCCGCGGCTGGCGGATCGCCTCAAGGTGCCGCAGTCGACCGAAGGTGTCGTCGTCAACGACGTCGATCCTGACGGCGCGGCGGCCGCTGCGGGCCTCGAGCCCGGCGACGTGATTCGCCAGGCCGACGGCAAGAGCGTCCGCAGTGCCGACGACCTGCGCGCGGTGGCGCGGGCGAAGAGCGACCGGCCGGCGCTGCTGCTCGTGCAGCGCGGGGACCACAGCTTCTTCACCGCCGTCGATCGGCCACAGGGTTAGGATTGTCGCAGTAGCGGGTCGCAGGCGGCTGGCAGCTGGCAGCGCGGGCTCTCTCGCAGCCGCCGCTGCCGGCCGCCCGCTGCCGGCCGCCTGCTTCAACCTGCACAAGCGGCGCTACAATCGGCGCCGGTCCCTTCTTTCATCCCATGCGCGCACTCATCGTTGAAGACGACCAGACCCTGGCCAGCTTCGTGGCGACCGGTCTCGAGCAGGCCGGCTTCGCCGTCGACGTCGCGCATGACGGCGAGCGCGGCCTGGCCCTTGCCCTCGAGGTCCACCCGGACGTGGCCGTCGTGGATCTGATGCTGCCGCGCCTCGACGGGCTCGCTCTGATCGACGGGCTGCGGCGACGCGGCGAGCGGGTTCCGGTCCTGATCCTCAGCGCGCGCCACACCGTCGACGACCGCGTGCGCGGCCTGCAAGCCGGCGGCGACGACTACCTGACCAAGCCGTTTGCGTTTCCGGAGCTGGTCGCGCGCGTCCAGGCACTGGTCCGCCGGGCGACCGCGGTTGCCGAACCGACGCGGCTCGATGTCGGCGACCTGACGATGGATCTGCTGACGCGACGTGTCACCCGCCAGGGCCGCGATCTCGAGCTGCGGCCGCGCGAGTTCGCGCTGCTGGAGTACCTGATGCGCAACGCCGGGCGGGTCGTGTCCAAGACGATGATCCTGTCGCGGGTCTGGGACTTCAACTTCGATCCGCGCACCAATGTCGTGGACGTTCTCGTGCATCGCCTGCGCGAGAAGATCGACAGGGACTTCGAGCCGAAGCTCCTGCAGACGCGCCGCGGTGTCGGCTACGTCCTCGGCACGGCCGCCGCCGGCCGCCGCTGATGTCTCCAGACACGTTCGGCGGTCGCGTGGCGCGGACACTCGGGTTCCGCCTGACCTTCTGGTACGGCGCGATCTTCGTCGTCAGCGCGCTTGTCATCAGCGTGCTGGCGTATCTGCTGCTGGACCGATCGCTCGTCGCCAGGGATCACGAGATCGTCCGGACCAAGCTCGCCGACTACGCCATCCGCTATGGCATGGCGGGCGTCAACGGCGTGAGCCAGGCGGTGACGGCCGAGCAGGCGTCCGGGAGTGAAGAGCGGGTGTTCGTGCGCCTGGTCTCGCCGCAGGCCGAAGTGGTGCTCTCGAGCATGCCCGCCTCCTGGGGCGCCTACGACCTGGACGAGCCGTCTGCAGACGGCCGTCAGCCGCAGCCGTGGCGTTCGGTGCCGGCCAGGAACGCGCCGATCGCACTCGAAGTGGCGACAGAGCGGCTTCCTGACGGCGTCTACCTCCAGGTGGGTCGGACGACGCTCGACCGCGATCGAACGCTCCGCCAGGTACGGGACTTGCTCGGCGTCGTGCTGCTCGCCGTCGTCGCGCTCGGCCTGATCGGCGGCGGCGCGATCACCTGGTCCACGTTGGCCCCGCTCCGACACCTGCTCGACACTCTGCGCGAGATCACGCGCACCGGACGCTTCGATGCGCGCGTCCCGGCCGGCTCGGGCCACGACGTCCTGAGCGACCTCGGTCGCACGTCGAACGAGCTGCTCGAGCGTATCGACACGTTGATTGCCAGCATGCGCGGGGCCCTCGACAGCGTCGCGCACGACCTGCGCACGCCAATTGCCAGGCTGCGGAGCCGCGCGGAAACCGCGCTGGTCTCGCAGGGCGACGAGCAGGCCTGCCGCGACGCGCTCGCCGACGTCGTCGAAGAGTCCGATCGGGTGGCGTCGCTGCTGACGACGCTGATGGATATTTCTGAAGCCGAGAGCGGTGTCATGCGGCTCAACTGCACCGCCGTGGACGTCGGGGAGGTCTGCGCCGAGACTGTGGATCTCTACGAGGACGTCGCCGAGCAGAAAGGCATCAGCCTGTCGACCACCGCGCCGATGGGCCTGATGGTGTCGGCGGACCGCCCGCGCCTGCGGCAGGTGCTGGCCAACCTGGTGGACAACGGCATCAAATACACGCCATCCGGCGGCGAGGTTCGCATGACGGCGTCGGAGTCGTCGGGAGAGGTCACGATCGGCGTGGCTGACAACGGCGCGGGCATCGCGGCCACGCACGTACCGCACATCTGGGATCGGCTCTACCGTGCCGACGCCGGGGCCGAACCAGGCCTTGGCCTCGGGCTCAGCCTGGTGCGGGCCATCGTCAACGCCCACGGCGGGCGCGTCGAGGTGACGACAGAGCCTGGCGCCGGCTCGACGTTCCGCGTCATCCTGCCTGCTGTACCAGGGACGAGCGGCTGGCGGCCGGCAAACGGAGCGTGATACAACGCTGCAAGGCGAACTCCGGAGGGCTCCCATGAAGCGACGCGACTTTCTGCGGTGCGGGGCGGCGGCGACTGGCGCGCTCCTGAGCCTCGACAGATTTCCGCACCACCTCTACGCGTCAGCCAGCAAGAAGCTCGCGACGGACATCGTGACGCTCGGCAACACGGGCATCAAAGTGTCGCGCCTCGCGCAGGGGACCGGGACCAACGGCGTCAACCACAGCTCGAACCAGATCCGGCAGATGGGGACGCGGGGCCTCGCGGATCTGCTCGTCAAGGGCGTGGACAACGGCCTGCACTTCTGGGACCTCGCCGATCAATACGGCAGCCATCCGCATGCGAAGCTGGCGCTCGACACCGTCAAGCGCGACAAGGTCGTGATCCTGTCGAAGACCCACGCGTCGACCGCCGACGAGATGCGCGCGGATCTCGACAGGTTCCGCCGCGAGATCGGCACCGACTACATCGACATCGTGCTGCTGCACTGCATGCTGGATTCGAACTGGTCGAAAGACAGGGCTGGCGCGATGGACGTCCTGTCGGAGGCGAAGCAGAAGGGCGTCATCAAGGCGCACGGCGTGTCGTGCCACGATTTCGGCGCCATGAAGGTTGCGGCTGACAGCGAGTGGGTGGACGTGGATCTGGCGAGGCTCAATCCCGCCCAGGTGCAGATGGACGCCGACCCCGCCACGATCGTCGCGCTGCTGCGGACGATGAAGCAGCGCGGCAAGGGCGTGATCGGCATGAAGATCCTGGGCGCCGGCGCCCTGCGCAACCGCCGCGACGAGGCCCTGCAGTTCGCGCTCGCGCAGGACTGCCTGGACTGCTTCACGATCGGCTGCCAGTCGCCGGACGAGCTCGACGATCTGCTGACGCGCATCCCCGCGGCCAGCGTGAGAGCCTGACGTCGTAGCCCGTAGCCCGTAGCCCGTAGCCCGTAGCCCGTCCCGCCGGTGCGCCTATGCGCCCCCCTGCCGGCGATGTGTGCGAAGACGCTCCCGCACCTGTTCGCGCAGTCGGGCCTGCTGCTCCTTGAGCTGCGCCTGCAGCCGCTCCTGGCCTTCCGCAATTCGCGCCCGCGTCTGGGCCTGTGAGAGCAGGTGGCGGTGCCAGTCGTCGCGATAGGACGTGACCTGGAGCGGCTTCAGCGCCAGCAGGCCCGTCGGCCCGATTGAATCGCGCAGGAACTGCCGCTCGTCGAGCGCCTGGAACAAGTCGTTGTCCACCGGCACTTCCAGGCCGGCGTTGCGCGCCATGATGCGGGCCTTGGCCTGCACGCCCAGCTCGAGCTCCAGACGCAGCAGGCAGAACATGTCGGCGACAACCGGCCCTTCGAAGTGCGTCCGCAACTGACGAAGGTAGATTCCCAGCCGCGTCGACTGAAAGTGCTCGGACAGCACCAGCTGCAGCAGCTCCAGATCGAGATCGAGCCCGCTGCCGACCCACTCGCGAGTTGCCCGTTCGCTCCGATCGAACACCGTCGCAATCAGCAGCGGCAGAACTATCAGCAGGACGGCGGTCGCCAGAATCGGCGAGACGAGCAGATGGTTGTAGAGGGAGTGGATCGCGATGGCCGTCAGCAGCCCAGGCACAACGGCAAGCGGCGGCGACCAGTGCCGCCGATCCTGCATGGTCTTGGCGAGCATCGCCACGATGGCCGTCGTCGCGCCGTGCAGGATCGCGGTGCCCAGGCCGCGCACAATCCACAACACCAGGGCCGCCTGACCGACATCCCGCAAGTACAGGATGTTCTCGACGACAGCAAAGCCGGTGCCGACGGCAAATCCGAGCACCGCGGCGTCGACCAGGAACCCGACGTGGCGGCGCCACAGCAGGAACACGACGAACAGCGTCTTGACCAGCTCCTCGGTGACCGGCGAGACGTATCGCGTGAAGGCGTGGACAGCGATGCCCGAGTGCCCGAGCGCCCACTCGTGGACTGGCGCCAGGGTGGCCGCCGCCAGCGCGCCGTAGATGAGGGCGGCCGCCACCGTCGTCACGCGTACCAGCTTGAAGCTGTCCATGACCAGCAGGCCGGCGAGGAACACAACCGCCGGGAGCAGCGCGACGAGCGCGTGGACTGTCACGACGTCAGCGCAGGACTTTCAGCGAGATCATGGCTTCGTTGCGCGGCCGCTGGCCGTCCTCGAAGGCGACCGCGCCGCCGATCGAAAGCGTCATGTCGAGCGCGGAGAGCGCCGAAAACCTGAAGTCGAGCTGACCGCCGGCGTCGATCGCCTTCCGCCGTACCGCCGCGTCGTCCAGATCAGTGGCCAGGCCGGTGACGAACAGCGCCGGACGCATCCAGGTGACGTAGAAGCCTGGGGTGCCGGCGCGGCGGAATCGCCACGGCGGCAGGTTCCATTCGACAGTGGACTTCAGGAAGTTGCGGCCACCGATCTCGTTGAGGTCGACGCCCGGAAAGCTGTAGTAGTCGCGATACCGCTTCTCGTCGCCGTGGTCGACGTAGTTGTTGCCGAACCCGCCGAAGAAGAAGTTCGCAAACGGCTCGCTGCGATCCGTCGGCGAGAAGCCGCCGGACTCGCGGAACCAGACGGACGAGTGGCCGACGGGCAGTGCGAAGCCACGGTCGTAGCCGGCCCGCACCTGTGCGATGAACTTGCCATCCACGTAGTACCCCTGTCCGTCGACTTCCCAGCGGACGCCAGTCTCGTCGTCGACGCTGCCGAGCGAGTTGCGGATGTCATGGTAGGCCAGAGTCGCGTCCATCGTGAACAAGTGATCGACGATGACAGCGATGTTCTGGTACTGCGGCAGGCGATCGAGATTGCCGGAGAAGTCCGCGTTGACGTCCAGGTCCAGGCGCCGGGGCTCGTCGTAGAGCAGCGTGTTGTGGTGGCCGAGCCCGACGACGTAGCCCTTGCGGCCAACTTTCGTCGGCCCGAACAGGTCGTAGAAATCGGCGTTGTTCCATTCGGCACGTCCACGCCAGTCATAGCGCTGGTACTCGCCGCGCAGGTGGACTCGCTCCTCGGCCGGCAGGCCGGAGTCTGGGCTGTACGACGCGCTGAGCGCCACGCGATTCAGTTGCACCGGGTCTGAGAAATTGAGGCGCACGCCAACCGCCGGGCTGCTCTTGTAGCCCTGGACCACCGGGTAGAGCGACTCGTGGCTCAAGCTGCGGAACAGGCGGTACGGCGCGGTGGTCTTCTCCATCGTGTCGTATGGGATGGAGGCGGGCGAGCCGACGTTCCAGCTCTGGACGACAGGGTGCTCGGCGGCCAGGCGCTCGCCGAGAAACGTGATCGGGCTCACATCGTCGACCGGGTGCGCGTCGACGCGGGCCGGCAGAAAGCCGGTGCCGGTGTAGCGGAAGACGATCAGGCGATCGTCGCCGAGCGGCACAGGCCTGAAAAATCCGGTCTCGGTGTTGCTGACAGCGTCGACCTTGCCCGTTGCCAGGTCGTAGCGGAAGATGTTCGAGACGCCGCTGTAGTAGGCGCTGCCATAGAGGTACTTGCCATCGGGCGAGAAGACGAAGTTGTTCGGCACCGACGGACCGAAGTCGAAGCGAGCCACCGGCGTCGGGTCGCCCCGTTCCAGCGCGTCGGTGGCCATCACCCGCACGTCCTGCTTGCCGTCGATCTCGCCAAACGACGCCGACACGCGCGTGCCGTCTGGCGACACGTCGAGGTCGTAGACGACAGTGCCGTACGGCCACGTGTAGACCTGCTTCCACTCACGGTACGGCGCCGTCATGCGGACCAGCGTGCACACGCCGTTCAACTGGCGGATGCCCCAGAGCGTCTTGTCGGCCTTGTCGAACGACAGGTCGCCGATCCGTGCGTCCTTCTGCAGGCGCTCGGCGTGACCGGTCTTCGGATCCAGGCGCATGAGATCGCGCCACGACCCGTTGTCCGTCGTGTAGTACAGCGCGTGGGCCTCCGCGTCGAAGGCCAGAGACGTCACGGTGTAGATCACCGGACCCTTGATAGGCACGATCCGCTCGACTTGCCCCGTGTCCGTGTGGATCGCCCCGATGTGCGCGACGACGCCCGGATAGTTGAAGGCTGCGTAAAGCTGCTTCGACGCCGGGTCGTAGTACGCGCGCGATACGGATCCAAGGGATCGCTTCGTGATGTCCTCGGTGGGCGTAATCGGGTACTTGCGGATGGCCTCGAGGTTGGCCAGCTGAAAGGCCTGCTCGTCCTTCACCCACGCTGCCCACGCCTGCTCGATGGTCGTGCCGAAGACGGCGCGGAACTGCGTCGCGTAGTAGGCGCGGCTTCCGTCGCGTCGCGACAGCCATCCGACGACCTTCTCTGGTGAGTAGTGGCGCGCCAGCCAGGTCATGAACCGCGTGCCGTACAGGTAGGAGTTGATCTGGAGTTGGAAGTCGATCTTGGTGCCTTCCGACACGAGGCCGAGCGGATCGTAGAAAGGCGTCTTGTCCTTCACCATCGCGCGGAACACCATCTCGTCGTAGCCGCTCTGCGCGCGGCCGATGCCCCCGGCCATCCAGGTGTCCACGAAGACCGCGCTGCCTTCGTGATACCACCGGGGCGCCGCGACGCGCGGACTGGTGAGGTAGAAGTAGAGAATCGACTCCGGCTGGTCGGCGACGGGCACGACCTTGCCGGCAAACAGCTTGCGGAAGAAGCGATCGCGCCCCGCCGCCTGGTCCATCGTCGCGACGTGCACCAGCTCGTGGTTCATGATCGTGTTCATCCGCTCGTTGGCCGCGATCGTCTCGAACGCGAAACTGAGCGGGGCGATCTGGACGGTGACCATATTTCGAGGCACGGCGGTGGCGCTGGCGTTGCCAGAGTCCTCGAGATCCAGTACCAGCACCGACACCTTGTCGGAGGGCTCGAATCCAAACAGCTTCTTCTGGAACCGCAGCGAGTTGATCGCTGTCCGCACGGCGTAGGGCACGAGAAATCCCTCCGGCCCGGCGACGTAGATGATCTGCACGTCGGGAGTGTCGGTGCGCGTGAGCTGCGCGGACGCTGCGGAGGGAAAACAGGAAAACGCCAACAGCGCCGGCGCCAGACGGAGCCAGCGTTTCAGACGACGGGAATGTGAGGGCATCGTGACTGGGGTGCGAGCATGCTAGCGCATCCATTTCGGATGGTGCCAGAACGCATTTTCAGGAGGCCGGAAAAGGCGACGGCCCGGATCCCCGCGTGCTGGGAGATCCGGGCCGCAGCCAGCCGTGACAGGCCGGGGCGAACTGGGGAGCAGGTGGCGCCGGAACCCGGCGCCGCCCGACCGTCAGGCGCCGCCTATTCGCCGCGCGCGAGACCCTGCGAGAACTGCTGGGTCCTGAGGGCCGCCGAGAAACCGGGGCTCGACAGCGCTGCCGCCATCGCGGGGCTCGAGAGCGCCGACGACAGCGACGGGTCTTTCAGCGCGCTGGTGAACGCCGGATTCGACAGCGCCGACGCCAGCGAGGGATTGCTGAGCGCGGAGCTGAGCGCAGGCGACGACAGCGCTTTTGCCATGGCCGGGTCGCTCAGTGCGCGAGCCAGCCCAGGTGACGACAGGGCCGCGGCCATGCCGGGCGACGAGAGTGCCCGGGCAAACCCCGGATCCTTGAGCGCGGACGCGAAGGCGGGATCCTTCAGCGCCGACGCCAGCTGCGGGCTGCGAAGGGCCGCGGCCATGCCCGGATCGCTCAACGCCCTGGCCAGGTCGGGGCTCGAGAGCGCGCGACCAAAGCCAGGATCCGCGAGCGCCGCCGAGAGCGCCTTGCTGTTCAGCGCAGCCGCCAGCCCCGGATCCTGCAGCGCCGAGGCCAGGGCGGAGCCCTTCAGCTGCGACGAGTACGCCGACCCCTTGAGCGCCGCCGCCAGACCCGCGTCCGACAGCTTCGCGCGGAAGCCCGGGTCGCTCAGGGCCCTTGCCAGTTCCGGGCTCGAGAGCGCTCGCGCAATGCCAGGCTGCGACAGCGCCGCGGCCAGGCCCGGGTCGCTCAGGGCCCTTGCCAGCGACGGGTTCGAGAGCGCCGCCGCGAACTGCGGGCTGCGCAAGCCGGCGGCGAGACCCGGATCGCTCAGCGCGCGCGCCAGCCCCTGGCTGCGAAGCGCCGAGGAGAATGCCGGGTCGGCGAGGGCGGCCCTCAACTCCTGGCTGGACAGCGCCGCTGCCAGGCCGGGGTCTGCCAGCGCTCTGGCCAGGTCCGGGCTCGACAGCGCCTTGGCGAACTCAGGGCTCCTGAGTGCCGCCGCGATGGACGGGTCGCTCAGCGCCTTGGCCAGACCCGGATCCGACAGCGCCTTGCGGAACGACGCATCGCCGAGCAGGCGTCGCGCGCCCTCGTCTTTCATCAGGCGATCGAACACGTCGCTCTGGAGGAAGGCCTGCGCGGTGGTGTCGCCGAGCTGGACGTCGCCGCCGCCGATCTGCGGCGCCTGATAACGCTTGGCCGCGCCGACGGTGCCTTCGGTGCCGCTGGCGACCGGCGGAAAGCCAGTGAACTTCATCACGATCAGGGCGATGACCGCCGCAGCTGCCACGCCCCACATCACTTTCTTGCCCATGCCCACCCCTCCATCCATGATTCGAATCAGCAGCTGCGCAAGCGAGACGCGGTCTCGCTCGGCCACAGCCGTCGTGTCGTCCAATGTCGTGTTGGTGCCGAGCGTCGAAGCGCTCGAGTGCGATAGCACCGTTCGCATGACCTGCCGCGTCAGATCGGCCGGCGGCTCGGCCGGGCCGAGCGCGTCAAGCAGGCGAACAACCTCGTTGAGCTCCGCCGCGCGCGCCTGCGCCGCGGGGCTGGTCTCGAGCATCCGGTTGAGCGCGTCCCGCTCACTGGCATCGAGCGCGTCGTCCAGCGACGACTGCAGCAGGGCGTCCTCTTCGGGTCTGAGACTCATGACGCGCTCCAGCCGAGGAGCAGCTCGCCAAGCTTCTGCCGCGCGGTGTGCAGGCGGGACTTGACCGTTCTGGCTGGAACTCCAAGGGCATCAGCCATCTCGTCGTACGACATCCCGCCGAAGTGGCGGAGCACCACGACGGCGCGATAGTCCGGCGAGAGCCGCTGCAGGGCGGCCTGGACCTGGACCCGACGCTCGCGCGACACGGCGGCGTCGTAGGGGCCAGTCGAGACGGCCAGCGTCGGGGACAATCCGTCCTCGGGACGGCGCCCCCGGATGACGTTCAGGCACTCGTTCACGAGGATTCTGTAGATCCAGCTGAAAAACCGGTAGTGCTCGTCGAACGACGCGAGCCGCTCGTAGCTGCGGAGCAGAGCCGCCTGGGTGGCGTCCCTGGCGTCGTCCGGGTTGCCGAGCATTCTGAGGGCGACGGTATACATGACTCGCTGATAGCGTTCGACCAGGGTTTCGAAGGCCGCCGTCTCGCCTGCCAGGCATCGCCTGACCAGCGCGACGTCGTCCGCGTCTGATGAGAAATACACGTCAGCGGTCAAAAAGTTGGTGGCGGGGTTGCCCGGCACTCTAGCACAGCCGGCCGGGTGCTATAGTGCGGCGAATTGGGGGCAAAAAGAGGTCGGACCGGGTTGTATGGCCCCCGGAGTGGGATGGCGTGAAACCGAAGTCGGCTGCCCATCAGCCGCAGACCTGGCCGCTCCTGATTACCACGCAGATTTCCGACACCGGGACTGAATTCGTGCTCAGCGGACGCCTGGGCCGCGACGGCGCCGCCCACCTCGACGTCGCGTGCCGGGAGGTCCTGGCAACCGGCGACACCACCTTGCGGCTCGATCTGTCGGGTGTGGACTACATCAGCAGCCCCGGCCTTCGGCTGCTCGCCCGGCTGCGATCGGATCTGGCAGCCCGCGGCGGACAGCTGACGCTGAACCACCTCTCGGATCCGGTCCGGCTGGCGTTGGATCTGGCGGGATTGCTCGACGGATTCACGGCGCCCGACCTGCCGCGAGTCGATCCCCTGTAGCCGGGCGCCGGCCTCAGGCTGCCCACGCCTCGCGAAGAAACCGGATGAAATTGCCGCTCGCGATGTGGGCGATGTCGCCGGCTGTGTAGCCGCGCGCGCCGAGCAGCTCGGGAATCCGCGCGAGATCGGCGATTGAGTCGAGGTCGGCGACAGTCTGCTCGGTGCCGAAGCCGCCGTCCAGATCGCTGCCGATGCCCACATGTCGCGCGTTGCCGGCAAGCTGGCACACGTGGTCGATGTGATTGACGATGGTCTGAAGAGTGAGGCCGGCGTCACGCGGAGTGGACTGACCACGCTTCCAGCCCGGTACCAGCATCCAGGCGTCGAAGGCCATCCCGATCACCGCGCCCCGATCGATGAGCGCGCGGATCTGATCGTCGGTGAACTGGCGATCGTGCGGCACCAGGGCGCGGCAGTTCGAGTGGCTGGCCCAGACGCGCCCGCCAAAGGCATCGAGCGCCTCCCAGAAGCTCTCGTCGCATAAGTGCGTCGCGTCGAGGATCACGCCGAGCCGTTCCATCTCCGCCAGCAGCGCGCGGCCGCGCACGCCGATGCCGCCGCTGGCATGGGTGCCGTGGGCGTAGGTGCCGGGACCGAAGTGTGCCGGGCCGACGGCGCGGAGCCCCGACACGCACGCGCGCTCCAGATGCGCGAGCGTGACGATCGAGTCGGCGCCTTCCAGGCTGAAGATGCAACCGATCGGCAGCTCGTCGGACGACTCGGCGCGCTCCCATTCAGCGACGTGCGCGTCCAGGGCGGCGCGCGAGCCGATCAGGCGGATCTCGCCGCGGTGGGCCATCTCCCGGTACCACGCGAGCTGCGCCTGCGTCATGGCCCAGGCCTGCTCCGGCGAATGCCACCCGGGCAGGGGATTGGAGCGCTTCACATAGCGGGCGATCTGCGTGCCGACGCACAGCCCGACGCCGCCGCGGCGCATGCGCTCGAACGACACCGTGCCGTGCCCGCGATCGGGCCGATCGCCGGCGCCGGCCTCGCGCGCGCGAATCTCCTCGAGCGGCCGCGACAGGTCGCGATTCCACTCGATCGCGTTCATCGCGAGATCCAGGTGGGCGTCGAAAATCAATCGCACGGATTTAAACAGAGAGGCGACGGTCGCGTGCGCGGATCGGCCAGCGATCGGACGCTACGTGCTCGCGCACGACCACAGCCTCCGCGTGGAGCGCGACTGTCGGGCACACGTGCCAGGGAATGCCGTAGATCACATCGCCGACTGCGAAGCGCGCCGCGCCTGGCGACTCGAGGACGAGGTGCTCCTCGCTGTGGCCCACAAACGTCGCATCGAGCAGCGGCAGGCCGAGTGCTGCCGACGTCGCGCCGAGCGGAGATGCCGGCGATGCTGCCAGCTGCCTCCTGCGGCGCGATCAACGCCACGCGCGGATGCGGGCCTTCCGACGCCACCGCCTTGTGCCCGAGATCGAGCGTCACGCCGATGTCCGCCGGGCTTGCTCACGACGCGCGTCAGCAGCAGGGCGGCCGGCAGAAACGCGAGGTCCGGTAACTGCGTGGCGTAGCCGGCGTCCCACAGGACCGTCGTACCGGGGCTGAGCTCCACCCCGCTGCGCCGGGCGTGCGCCGGAAACGTGGGTGACCCGCCGGCGACGACGCGCGGCACCGCCAGGCGCTGATCGAGCAGCGATCGCCGCAGAACGTCCACAGCGGCAAAGGCGGCGTCAGACTTCCGCGCACGCTCCACGGGATCGGCGTCGCGCAGGTGGCCGTCGTAGGCATGCAGGCCGCCGGCCTCGACGCCCGCCGTTGCTGCCAGCGATCGGTACAGGTCGGCGGCGGCCGCACCCGGCTCGATGCCGGTGCGATGCATGCCGACGTCGAGATCCAGCAGGATGGGCACCGTGCGTCCGGCGGCCGCCGCAGCCGCGCCGATCGCGGCGATCGTGCCGGGGTCGTCAGCGATGACCGAGACGCGGGTCTGCGGGAACTGCGCGGCGAGCGCAATCAGACGGCCGATGCCAGGCCCGACCGGCTGATGTGCCAGCAGCACATCGCGCCCGCCGGCGACGGCAACACTTTCGGCCTCGGCAATCGTCGCGCACTTGAACCGCGAGATGCCGGCGTCGAGATGCGCGCGAACCAGCGGCTCGAGCTTGTGCGTCTTGACGTGCGGGGTCAGGCGCGAGGCATCGCCGGCAAGCGCCACCATTCGCCGGAGGTTCTCGAGAGCCCGGTCCTGATAGATGAGCAGTGCCGGCGACGGCACCTCATCGACATTGCTGACACTCCACCAATCGTGAGCTGGCGACTGCATCGAAGACATTGGCGCTCAAACGATCTCGAAGATGCCTTCGATCTCGACAGCGATGCCACGCGGCAGCGAGGCCATGCCGACGGCGCTGCGCGCGCCGACGCCACGCTCGGGACCGAGCAGCTCGGCGAGCAGCTCCGAGCAGCCGTTGATCACGGCCGGATGATCGCCGAATTGGGGAGTCGCCTGCACCAGGCCGAGCAGTTTCACGACGCGTGACAGGCGGTTCAACGTGCCCAGTTCCTGTCGAAGTGACGCCAGCATCGCCAGCGCCGTCTGGCGCGCCGCCACGCGGCCGGCTGCGACGTCGAGGTCCTCGCCCAGCCGGCCGACGATAAAGGTCCCGTCTGCGTTGAGCGGCCCGTGCCCCGAGACGTACGCGAAGCTGCCGATGACCAGCACCGGCTTGTAGACGCCGCCCGGCAGCGGCGCCGGCGGCAACGTGATCCCCAGCGCGCTCAGGCGTGCCTCGATGTCGGGCTCAGCTGTCATCCTCTACGATCATAGTCCAGCTGCAGTGCGGTAGTGCTGCAGTGCGGCGGGGCTGCGGTCCTGCAGTGGCGCCTGGCGCCTGGCCGTGCGCGCATGCGCCCGTGTGTCCCGAGCCCCTGTCCGGCGTAGCGCGAACGCGCCCTCGCCTCCTGCTCCCGGTCAGAGCCCCCGTCCTTCGAGGTTCCGCGCCAGCAGCAGATCGGCTGTCGCGCCGGCCTGCGCGGTCTTCGCGTAGTCGCGATGCCCTTCGTCACCGGTCGACGTCATGATGGCGGCGGCAAAGGCGATCGCTGGATCGTCGTGCCGCGCCTTCAGGCTGTGCGTGACCATCGCGTAGCCGTCCAGGCCTCGAACGATCTCTGCGAACGCCGGCGACAATACCGCGGCCTGCTTGTAGGTCTCGATCAAATAGCCCGCGTCGAACTCGGCGAGGCCGGTCGTGTCGCCGCTGCGCGCGTGGGCGCGCACCGTATCGAGGAGCCCTTGCGCGACGCGCGCGTCCGCGGTGGCGTAGAGCGTGGCGCGACGGAGCGTCTCCATGCGCACGACCACCGGTGTCGTGGGCGTCAGCAGCGCCAGCACGTCGCGATTCAACCGCGACAGGTCGTAGTCGGCGCGCGTGCCGCGCCACTGACCGGCGTTCCAGGGGAGCGACGTCGCCGGACCGATCTCAAATGGATGGCAGAGCAGCGGCGGCCCCGCGAACGCCGGCACCGCGATGCCGAACAACAGGGCGGAAGTGACGACGAGCCGTGAGACGTGCGCGAGCGGTGTCATGAGCGGCCTCCTGGTGAACGAGTCTTGCTGTCACCTGAAAAGACGCAGGAAAGCCGCGCGTGTTAACCCGATCTCAACCCGACCAACCCGATCCAACCCGTGATCACCTCCATTCCCTTTCCCACATCCTCCACCAGCTACTCGTGCCGAGCTCGAGCGCATCCCACCAGCGATCGCGCATCGCGCGGTCGCCGTTGCGGATGCCCTCACGCGTGACGCCTGCGGGGGGCGGCACGAGCCGGGCGAGTGCTTCGAAGACCTGGTCCCGGTCGCCTGCGGGCACTCGTCCCAGGAGGTGCCACACAGTCATCGCGTCCTCGCGCCGTGCCGCCGAGATGACGGCGGCGATCGCCGCGTGCCGCGCCGTCTCGTCCGGCGCGCCGAAGTCGATCACGGCGAGCGCGTCGCGCGCCCGCTGATCGAGCGCGTGGTAGGTACGGCGTGCCCGGCCCGACCCTCGGGCGCGTCGCGCACCGGGCGCCGGCCGGAATGAACGCCTCGCGACCGTTGAACTCGAAGCCGACCCAGCCGACCTCGACCTCGATCACGCCGGCGCCATCGGGCGCAACCGACAGCGTGTAGGCGCAGCCGAGATCGACGGCAGTCGAGGCCGGAGTGTCGACGACGACCTCGCCCGGAGGCGCCCAGATGGTCGCGTGAACGGTGCCGCGGTCCAGCGCCACGCGATGACGTCCGCCGCGCGTCCCAACCAGGCGGATCTGCGTATCGGGAGCGATATCCAGCCGGCCGACGTCGGCGACCGCGACGCTGGCACGCGATCGGTCGTCGGTCGTCAGCAGCTCGCCGACCGCCAGCTGGCCTGCGCCGGTCAGCCTCCGGGCGCCGATGACCGGCGTGCCGTCCACGCGGGTGACCGACCACGCGGGTTCGACGGGGCGCCGGGCCATCCACAGCGCCGCGCCGCACGCCAGGATCAGGGCCGCCGCAAGCGCCAGCAGCGGCGCGCCGACGTGCATTCGCGGCGCGCGCTCGTGCAGCCAGTCCGGCTCCGGCGTCGCCGATTGCAGCCTGCCGAGCAGCCGTTCGAGCCGCTCGACCTCCGGATCGCGGGGACCGCTGCGGTCCCAGAGATACTCGTCGCTCACGATCGTCCGCTCCCTTCGAGCCGGGCTCGAAGCATCTTCATTCCGCGGTGGAGATTCACGCGGACCGACGGGTGCGTGAGACCGGTCCGTTCGGCGATCTCCGGCCCCGTCAGACCCTCGACAAGGCGCAGCACGAGCGTCTCGCGGTAGGCCTCGGGGAGCGCTTTGATCTCCGACAGCACTGCCAGCGCGGCGCTGGTGTCGCCGTCGGGCGCCACCGGTTCCTTGATCAGCTCCATTGCCTGGTGTGGACGCTTCCTCAGATGGTCGATCGCCCGGTTACGGGTGATCTGCGCCAGCCAGCCCGCAAACGCCGCGGGCTCGCGCAGGGTGCCCAGGCGATGCATGGCGGTCAGGAAGACGTCCTGGACGAGGTCGTCGACGTCGCCGCGCGGCACGCGGGCCAGCAGCACGCCGTGCACCATGCGGATGTGCAGATGGTAGAGGAGCGAGAACGCGTGGCGGTCGCCCTGCCTCGCGCGCACCACGAGCGTCGCAGTTTCGGCCGGCCGGTCGTCAGATCTCGCCGGGGCCGAAATCGAAGCTACCGGCGCGGCGGCGTCGAATGACCGTGACACGAGAAGTCCGATGTCGAGCGCATCACCCACTGGAGTCCGCGTACACCCAGCAAGACGAACAGACGGTGCGCGATGTTAACAGCGCCCTGGTGGAGGTAGGCCCGATCTTCAGATCGGCCGGCAGGCGCAGGATTACTCGCTCTGCATGAACGGGTAGCGGAAGTCCGTTGGCGGATTGAATGTCTCTTTGACTGTCCGCGCCGACACCCAGCGGGCGAGGTTCAGCTTCGAGCCCGCCTTGTCATTGGTGCCCGACGAGCGCGCGCCGCCGAAGGGCTGCTGACCCACCACGGCGCCGGTCGGCTTGTCGTTGATGTAGAAGTTGCCGGCGGCATTGCGCAGCGCCACCTCCGCTTCGCGAACGGCACGTCGGTCGCGGGAGAATACGGCGCCGGTCAGGGTGTACGGAGATGTGCGATCGACGAGCCCGAGCGTGTCGCTCCACGCCCGGTCGTCGTACGGATACACAGTCAGCACCGGGCCGAAGATCTCTTCCTGCATCAGCCGGTACATCGGGTCGGCGGTCTCCACCAGCGTCGGCTGGACGAAGTAGCCCTCGCTCGCATCGACGGTGCCGCCGGCCACGATCGTCGCGTTGGCGCGCGCATCGTCGAGGTACCCGCTGATCTTGTCGAACGCCCGCCGGTCGATGACGGCGCCCATGAAGTTGCTGAAGTCGCGGACGTCGCCGACGCGGATCTCGGCCATCATCGCGACCATCCGATCGCGAATTTCCGGCCACAGCGATCGCGGAATGTAGGCGCGGCTGGCCGCCGAGCACTTCTGCCCCTGATATTCGAACGCGCCGCGCAGCATGGCGACGGCCACCGTCTGCGGATCGGCGGAGGGATGCGCGATGATGAAGTCCTTGCCGCCGGTCTCGCCCACGATGCGCGGGTAGGAACGGTAGTTGGCCATCGACGCGCCAATCGTCTTCCACATCGCGTTGAACACGGCGGTGCTGCCGGTGAAATGAAGCCCGGCCAGATCGCGGCTCTTGAGCACCGCATCCGAGATCATCACCGGATCGCCAGCGACCATGTTGACGACGCCCGGCGGCAGGCCGGCGGCTTCGAGCAATTGCAGGATGTAGTGCGCGCTCAGCATCGCCGTCGCGCCCGGCTTCCAGACGACGGTGCAGCCCATGAGGGCCGGCGCGGTGGGCAGGTTGCCGCCGATGGCCGTGAAGTTGAACGGCGTGACGGCATAGACGAACCCTTCGAGGCCGCGATATTCGAGCTGGTTCCACATCGACCGCTCGGAGACCGGCTGCTCCGAGTAGAGCTGCTCGGCGAACCAGGGGTTGTAGCGCCAGAAGTCCACCAGCTCGCACGCCGAGTCGATCTCGGCCTGAAACGCCGTCTTCGACTGGTTCAGCATCGTCGCGGCGTTGAGGGTGGAGCGCCAGGACGTGGCGAGCAGGTCGGCGGCCTTCAGGAAGATCGCGGCGCGATCTTCCCACGCCCACGACGCCCACTCCTTCTGCGCCGCGGTCGCGGCAGCGATGGCATCGGCGACTTCGCCAGGGCCCGCGAGGTGGTAGTCGCCGAGCACGTGCTCATGATGATGGGGCATCACGGCGGTGGCCGTGCGTCCCGTCCGGACGTGACGGCCGCCGATGACCATCGGAATGTCGGCGCGCTCCGACGCCATCACGTCGAGGCGCGCCTTGAGCTCCGCCCGCTCCGGCGATCCGGGGGCATAACTCTTGACGGGCTCGTTCTGCGGGTGAGGGATCAGGCGCCGGCCATTGAAGGACATCTCCCGATCTTACTGCCGCTCCTGACGAGGTGCTACACCTTGAGCGCCCACGGGCTGCGATACGGGCGATCGACCAGGGCGGCCGCCCTGGCGTTGTCGTTCGTGACGCTCTCGGTCTTGCCGTCCCACACGACAGTGGCGCCCGACCGATACGCCATGTTTCCGAGAATCGCCGTGCTCGTCGAGCGGTGGCCGATTTCGATGTCGCAGATCGGCAGCTGGCGCGACTTGATGGCGTCGACGAAATTGCGCGCGTGGCTCGGGTTGTCCGGTGTGCTCGCGCGCGTGGCCGGTTCGCTGCGATTCACCGTCGTGGTCCCGGACTTGCGCGTCTCGGGCGTCAGCTCGTAGCCAGCGCGATCGACGAACAGCGTGCCGTCGGTGCCGCAGAACTCCAGGCCGTAGCCGTGACCGTTGATGCCGCGCGCGTTGCCGCTGCGGTTCTCGTAGGTCATGACGAACCCGGGATACCGGAAGGTCGCCATGATCGTGTCTGGCGTCTCGCGGTTGTCCTTGAGCGCGAAGATGCCGCCGACAGCGGAGACCGACTGCGGCGCGTCCACACTCATCGCCCACTGCGCGATGTCGATGAGGTGCACGCCCCAGTCGGTCATCATGCCGCCGGCATAGTCCCAGAACCACCGGAAGTACGAGTAGTTGTCGGGCACGACGCCGAAGCGGTTGGCGTTGAACGCACGTTTCGGCGCCGGACCCAGCCAGAGATCCCAGTCGAGGCCGGCCGGCGGCTCGCTGTCGGCCGGATTGCCGATGCCGTCGGGCGACTGGTTGCCGGCGTTCCACATCCGCACCAGCGACACCGTGCCAAGCCGGCCCTCGCGAACCATCTTCGCCGCTTCCTGAAAATGAGCGGCGGAGCGCTGCTGGGTGCCCACCTGCACCATGCGCCCGTATTTCCGGGCCGCGTCCACCATCTTGCGGCCTTCTGCGATGGCGACCGAGCTGGGCTTTTCGACGTAGACGTCCTTGCCGGCCTGGCAGGCCATGACCGTCATCAGCGCGTGCCAGTGATCCGGCGTGCCGATGATGACGGCGTCGATGGTCTTGTCGTCCAGGACCTTGCGGAAGTCCGATTCCTGTTTCGCCCCCGGGGCCATCCCGGCGGCCGCGTCGAGATTCGGCTTGTAGACGTCGCAGACAGTGGCGATCTCGACGTCGGGCAGCAGCGCGTGCCCGTGCAGGTCGGAGCGCCCCTGGCGGCCCGTGCCGATGACGCCGATCCTGACGCGCTCGTTCGCGCCCAGAATCCGCGCAGAAGCGGGTCGAGCGCCAAGCAGGGTCCGCGCGCCGACAAGTCCGGCGGCGCCAGTGGTCAGAAACGATCGTCGGTCAATGCGCATGGCTGCGGATTATAGACACTCGGGGCGCACCGGTGCAGCAAGGGTTGAGAATGAAAAATGGCAGAATGAAGAATGAAGAATGAAGAATGAAGAATAGGCGCAGACCCGCTTCTATGGGGGAGGACCTCATCTGCTCTTCGCTCTTCACTCTTCATTTTTCATTCCTTCATTCTTCATTCTTCATTCTTCACGCGCCGCCACAGCGCAGGAACCGAAGGCTAAGACCGGCGGCGCCCCGGGAGCAACCACGATGTCGTCGAATGTCGAAGCCTGGCTGCGCGGTCCAATTCCTGGCGTTCCTGCGCTGCTCATGCCCGTCGCCCACGCCTTGACGCACGCGCGGGAGGACGCGCATGCCGCCATCGCCGACCTGACAGCAGAGCAACTGTGGGCGCGTCCATACGCCGTGGCATCGGTGGGATTTCACGTTCGCCACCTGGGCGGGGCACTGGACCGACTGCTGACCTACGCTCGCGGAGCGGTGCTCTCGCCGGACCAGCTGGAGTTCCTGGAATTCGAGCAGCGACCCGGGTACCCGCTGCCTGACGCGAACGCGCTGCGCCAGGAGCTCGACGCCGCTGTCGATCGCGCGCTGGATCAGCTGCGCCAGACGGATGAGCGTCAGCTGCTGGAGGTGAGAGCGGTCGGCCGGCGGCGAGTGCCGTCGACGGTGTTCGGTCTGCTGGTCCACGCCGCGGAGCACGCGGCGCGCCACGCAGGACAAGCCATCACGATGCGCGCAGTGGTGATCGCCGCGCACGCGTCGAGTGCACCTGAATGAAGCCAGCCCGGACGGGGCGTTCGGGCGAAGGGGTGGGACCGCGTGCGCGAGGTCAGTCTGTCGAGCTGCGGCCGAGGTCCCGACCGTCCCGTCCGGGCCGATACTCACCCGGTGGATCCATGCTCACAGTCCGGGCCTCCTTTCAGGAACCGAAGGACCAGCCGCGAATATCGATCCTTCGCGCGACGATGTCAAGCGCGAAGGATCGCGCGACTCGACACTACTTCGCTGTGAGCTCGTCGAAGGCGACGCCCAGCACATCGCCAAGCGCCTTCGGCGCGAAGCTGTAGTAGCTCTCGAAATGCGGCAGCGCTGCGAGCGCGACGATCTCGTCGCGTGACTTGCCGGCCGCGATGCCGTGCTGCACGTTGTCGAGGACCGCAGTGAAGTAGTCGCGCATCGCGGCGAGCTCCGCAGAGGTGCCGCTCACGCCGAGCCCTTCCATCGCGTGGCCGAAGACGTAGATGGTGTCCCGGGCATGCGCCTTCTGCACCTGCTCGAGCGTCGCGATCCAGTTGCGGATCGATGCGCCGGCCGGCCGATCGACAAAGGGATGCATGCCGCGGAACATGAGGTCGCCCATGTGAACCACATTGGCCCTCACAAAGGTGATCACGGCATCGCCGCTGGTGTGGCCGGGCCCGTAGTACTGCAGCCGCACACGCTCGTGGCCGAATTCCTGTTCCCAGGTCGTCGCGAACGTCTGGTCGGCGTAGACCTGCTCGTCGAGGTTCTTTCGCTCCGTCGCTGCTGTCTTCTGCAGTGCGGGCACGCGCTCCTGCGCCAGGATGTGCGCGACCTGCGGGTGGAAGACGATGTTCCCTGCAGTGTGGTCGCCATGATGGTGCGTGTTGATCAGCAGATCGATCGGATGGCTCGATCGCGTCTTGACGCCGTCGAGGCAGATTGCCGCGGTGTCAGGGAACTGCGCGTCGACGATCACGACGGCCTCCGGCGTGATCAGCCAGCCGATCGTCCCGCCCCTGCCGGTGAAGATGCCGACATCACGCCGGAGCGGAGTGAAGACTGTCGCGGGCGGACCCGCTGGCGCCTGTCCTCCAACCCACGCGCCACTGCGCCGTGTTCCTGCGAGCAGCGCGCCCAACGTGACGCCGCCGAGAAACCGTCGTCGCGACCACGTCGTCATCCGCACCTCCGAAACGTCAGGCCGATCGCCGGGGTCCGGGGAGATATGCCTTGAGTCGTGCCATGCGCGACGTGCCTGCCGGCAGGGGCTGCTGGTGTGACAGGCGTTCGGCGATCGCCCGTCCCTTGTCCAGGCTCTCGCGCGAGTACTTGGCGACGACTTCACGCGTCACCTGGCGGCCTTCGGTGGTCCACGCCACCATCGCCCGGCCGATGGCCTGCGTGCCCGCGTAGGCGATCGCCACTTTCGGCAGCAGGCCGATAATCGGCACCAGGCCGACCAGCGAGCGCGCGGCCTGCCGGAACAGCATGCCGCCGCCCAGCACGCCGAAGATCTCGCCCATCAGCGCGCGCGGCTCGGCGTCCTTGCCGGCCGCCAGCGCAATCCGGTAGCACATCATCAGCTGGTTCTTCGTGAGCACGATGATGTCGCCGAGGTAGAGCGGCGCTGACAGCAGCGGCACTGTCTCGGCGAGGCCGGTCGTGAAGGCGAAGCTCGCGTTGGCTCGTGAGGCGCGTTCGATCGTGCGACTGAACACCAGGCGCCGCAGCGGGGGCAGCTGCGCGGCCAGCGCAAGCTCCGCGTCGCTTCCCGCGAGATCCGCAAGCACCTGCGCGATGGGCTCGAGCGCCGGCTGGTCGATTGCGGCGACAACCACGCGCGCCGCTTCTCCGGGTCGCGGAGTGGCAGCCGTGGGGCCGGTGTCGCCAGCGACCACCGTCAGCACCGGCGCGCCGGCGGCGACGAAGCGCTGCAGCGCGCCATCGAGCACGGGCGACAGCCTGGCGTCGCGTGTGATGAGGATTGCCGCCAGCGGCCGGCTCGTCGTCGTCGCCACATCGCCAGTGGCCGCGGCCGCGATTTCGATCCACGGATGCGGCGCGCCTTCCTCGCCGGACAGCAACCGCCGCAATCTCAGGGCATCGTCGCCTGTCTCGGAGACGACGACGAGCCTGAATGGCGTGTGCGCGGCGGCGCGCAACGCCGTCAGATCGACGTCGCGGACGACGCGCCAGAGATTCGCGAACTTCAGGGGATTCTGCACGTCGAGGCCTAGTGCGCCGCCTTTGCGGCCGCCGCGAGTTCTTCGTCGATCACCTCGGTGAACGCGCTCAGCGGAAGTGCCCCCGACATCAGCCGGCCGTTGATGAAGAAGCCGGGCGTGCCAGTGACGCCGAAGTGTTCGCCTTCCTCGAGCTGCGCGTTGACGACCGGAGCGGCCTGTCCGGACGCGAGACAGCTGTCGAAGGCCTTGACGTCGAGGCCGGCCTTGCCGGCGATCGCCGTCAGCGCCGCGCTGCTGCCGTCGGGCTCGCTGGCGTACACCGCGTCGTGGAACTGCCAGAAGCGCTGTTGCTTGTCGGCGCACCAGCTCGCCTCGGCGACATGGCGAGCGGCGGGATGGCGATCGTCGAGAGGGAAGTGCTTGTAGACGAGCCGTACCTGCGTCGGATACTTCGCGAGCACCTCGCGGAGCGTCTCCTGCACGCTGCGGCAGTACGGACAATGAAAGTCCGAGAACTCGACGATGGTGACGGGCGCCTGCTGGGGGCCGCGGACCGGTGACCCGGCCAGGTCGATCGGCGCGCGGAACCGCGGCGGCGCCGAGAGCAGCACCTCCACCTTGGCCTTCGTTTTCAGCTCGTCGAGAAACGCCTGCCGCCGGGCGTCCTCCCGCTGGGTGTCGAGGTACTTGCGGATTTGCGGCATCAGCGTCGCCGGATCGGCGCGCAGGCGCGATCGGTTGTCCTCGACGAACTTGGCCAGCTCCTTGTCGGTGACCGGCGTGATCTTGTCGGCGACCTCGGCTTTGAGGAGCGCGTCCGCTGACAGGCCGCGGCGTTTGGCTTCGTCGGCGATCAGGCGGCTCGCAATCAGCTCGTCGAGCTGCTCGCGGCGGATCTCGTATGCCTGCTCGTCAAGCTTCGCGATCTGCGGCGCCACCGCCTGATCGAGGGCCGAGAACGGGATCGCGACGCCATCGATGATGGCTGCCGCCTCCGGCTTTGTCACCGGGGGCTGCGCCGCCGGCGCCGGGGAGGTCTTCTGGGCCGGCTGCGCGGGCGGCGGTGGCGTCTGCGCTGAAGAGCCGCAGGCCACGGCAGTCAGGAGGAGCCAGATGGCGCCAATGGAAATCGGAGACAGGCGGCGAATGGACATGTCGTCCCCAGTCTAGCGCGGTGAGCGGCGGGCGGCTTGCCTCTTGTCCCGGCGGCGGTGCACCGGCCTGACCTCCGACGCGGGAGCGTCAGCGGTAGGGATAGGACCTGGCGTCAGTCGCGCGAACCCTGGGCAGGGACGACCCTGAGAGCGTCGAGAAGTACCAGACCCACCCCTCGCTCTTCAGGTAAATGAGGTAGCCCTGGTAGAAAGGAGCGGCGAACTGCGGCTTGCCCGAGAGCCGCTTGAACGTGTCGGCGAGCGACAGCGCCTGGGGATGCGCCGGAGGCAATCCATCCAGGTCGTGTGCGTGCAGCATCGCCGCCGCGGTCGCCGGCGCGATCACCTGCGGCTTGCCGCTTTTCACGCGCACCCAGAACTCCGTCGGCAGTTCGGCCTGCGAGGACAGGTCGGCGCGGCGCCTGAGCTCTTCGACGCGATCGCCCGAGACGAAGCGGTAGGTGACTTCCGCCTCGCTGTCGTCCTGCGCGTTCACGAGGCCGTCGGGATGGACGCGGCCGACGTCGATGCGCTGCAGCCGGGCGTCGGCAGCCCAGGCCTGGGCGATCGTCACGGCCCATGGCAGCTGCACGACCGCATCGAAGTTCGCGTAGCCGCCGGCCGGCGCCGAGACCGACAGATCGTGGAAGCCGGCTCCGAGGTCGCGGAGGCCCTCGACTGTCACGGCTCCCGAAGCGCCCACGCGGCCACGCGCGAGCGACGCCAGCGCGGCGCTCGCCCGCCCCAGCGACGCGTCGGTCATGCGAACGGAATTGACTGCCGAGTACACCATCAGCACGACGGGCACGACGATGGCGAGAAGGAAGACGAGAAAGGCCAGCCGCGCGACAGGGAAGCCGATGATGCGGATCTGAGGTGCCGCCGCGGACGCCGCCGCGACCCGCAGGCCGCTGTCAGAGCGGTCGGGGTCGTGCACCATGCCGCAGAACGTGCAGCGGACCGGCTCGCCCGGCCCACCCGGCGGGAGCGGTGCCGCGCAGCCCAGGCACTGGCGGGCTTTCATGCCAGTCGTGCGCGGGTAACGATCTCGAAGAAGGTCTTGAGGTCGAGCGAGGCGCCGCCGACCAGCGCGCCGTCCACGTCGGGTTGCCCGACAAGCTCGGTGGTGTTGTCGGGTTTGACGCTGCCGCCGTAGATCACGTGACAGCCGTCGGCTGCCGGCGCGCCGAACCACTGCCGCAGGCGGCTGCGGATGTGCGCGTGCGCTTCCTGCGCCTGCGCCGAGGAGGCGGTCCGGCCGGTGCCAATTGCCCACACGGGCTCGTAGGCGATCACCAGCGCGGCCACCTGCTCGCCGGTGACGTTGTCGAAGCCGATTTTGATCTGGCGGTCCAGCACTGACAGCGTGTCGCCGTGCTCCCGCTCCGCCAGCGTCTCGCCGATGCAGACGATCGGGACCAGGCCGGCGGCGATCGCGGCTGCCGTCTTCCGGTTCACTGTCTGGTCGGTCTCGCCGAAGTAGGTGCGGCGCTCCGAGTGCCCGATGATCACGTACTCGGCGCCGGCTTCCTTGATCATCGGCGCGCTGATCTCGCCGGTGAACGCGCCTTCACGCTCCCAGTGCAGGTTCTGCGCGGCGATGCCGACGCGCGAGTTCCGGGCCGCCTCTGCCGACGCGTGGAGCGCCGTGAACGTCGGGGCGACCACGGTCTCCACGTCCTCGATGTCCTTCACGAGGCTGCGGAACTCCTTGATGTACACGACCGCGTCCTGCACGGTCTTGTACATCTTCCAATTGCCGGCAATCAGCGGATGTCGCACGTCACTCCCCGTGATCTCGAAGTCGTGCTACTTGTCGGTCAGCGCCTCGACGCCCGGCAGGGCCTGGCCGCCGAGGAACTCGAGGGAAGCACCGCCGCCGGTGGAGATGTGGCTCACGCGATCGGCGACGCCGACGGCGTTGATCGCCGCGATGGAATCGCCGCCGCCGACGATCGTGGTGCCGTCCACCGCCGCAACCGCACGCGCGACCGCCTCGGTCCCTTTGGCGAACGCGGGGATCTCGAACACGCCCATCGGGCCGTTCCAGATCACTGTCTTCGCGGTGCCGACGATCTCGGCGTAGTGCGCCGCGGTCTTCGGCCCGATATCGAGCCCCATGCGATCGCCGATCGCCGGGTCCGTGACGTCGAGGATCTCGGTCGGCGCAGCGGCGTCGAGTTTCGGCGCGACGACGTGATCGACGGGCAGTTCGAGCCTGACCTTCCGTTCCGCGGCGTGGGCCGTGACCGACGTCGCGCTGGCCAGCCGATCGTCCTCGACCAGCGACTTGCCGACCGGCAGATGGCGCGCCTTGAAGAAGGTGTAGGCCATCGCGCCGCCGATGAGCAGCGCGTCCACCTTGCCGAGCAGGTTCTCGATGACCTCGATCTTGTCCGAGACCTTCGCCCCGCCGAGGATGGCGACAAACGGGCGCACCGGGTTGTTGACGGTCTCGCCCAGGTACTTGAGCTCCTTCTCCATCAGGAGGCCGGCGGCGCCGCTGCCGATTGCCTTCACGATGCCGTGAACAGAGGCGTGCGCGCGGTGTGCCGATCCAAACGCGTCGTTCACGTAGAGATCGGCCAGCGAGGCCAGCGCGGCGGCAAACGCCGGATCGTCTTTTTCTTCCTCCGCGTGAAAGCGCAGGTTCTCGAGCAGGACGACGTGCTCGCCGGCCGAGGCTTCGGCCACCGCCTGCGCGGCGGCCGGGCCGATGCAGTCCGTCGCGAAGACGACGTGGCGTCCGAGCAGCTGCTCGAGGCGCGCAGCCACGGGGCGGAGGCTGAATTCGGGCGCCACCTTGCCCTTGGGCCGCCCGAGGTGTGACGCCAGGATCGCTGTCGCACCCTGCTCGAGCGCGTACTTGATCGTCGGCAGCGACGCCCGGATCCGCGTGTCGTCGGTGATCGCGCCGTTCTTGATCGGCACGTTGAAGTCGACGCGGATGAAGACCCGCGTGCCGCGCAGGGCCAGATCCGAGATCGAGCGCTTCACTTCACAGGCCCTTCTTCGCGAGCAGCAGCGCCAGATCGACGCAGCGGCTCGAGTAGCCCCATTCGTTGTCGTACCACGACATCACCTTGATGAAGTCGCCGTCCATCACCTTGGTGTAGGCGGAGTCGACGATCGACGAGAAGGCGTTGCCGCGGAAGTCGATCGACACCAGCGGCGCGTCTTCCACGTGCAGGATGCCCTTGAGCGGGCCGGCGGCCGCGGCACGAAACGCCGCGTTGACCTCGTCGGCCGTCGTCTTCTTGTTCAGTTCGGCGACCAGGTCGACGACCGAGACGTTGGCCGTCGGCACGCGCATGGCGATGCCATCCAGCTTGCCCTTCAACTCCGGCAGCACTTCGCCCACCGCCGAGGCCGCGCCGGTGGTGGTCGGGATGATCGAGAGCGCAGCCGCGCGGGCGCGCCGCAGGTCCTTGTGCGGGAGGTCGAGCAGCTGCTGGTCGTTCGTGTACGAGTGCACCGTCGTCATCCAGCCGCGCCGGATGCCGAAGGACTCGTGCAGCACCTTGGCGAAGGGCGCCAGGCAGTTCGTCGTGCACGACGCGTTCGAGATGATGTGGTGCGTCTTCGGGTCGTATTTGTCGGCGTTGACGCCCATGACGACAGTGATGTCGGGCTTCTTGGCCGGCGCCGTGATGACCACCTTCTTGGCGCCCGCGGCCAGGTGCTTGGCGGCCGCGTCGCGATCGGTGAACAGGCCCGTCGACTCGAAGACGATGTCCACGCCGAGGTCTTTCCAGGGCAGCTGGCCGGGATCGCGGACCGAGAGGACCTTGATCGTCTCGCCGGCCACCGAGATCGAGTCGCCGGAGGCCTTGACCTCCTGATGCAGGTTGCCGAGGATCGAGTCGGTACTTCAGCAGGTGCGCGAGGGTCTCGGTGCTGGTCAGGTCGTTGACCGCCACGAAGTCCAGATCGCTGTTGCCCAGCGCGGCCCTGAAAATGTTGCGGCCGATGCGGCCGAACCCGTTGATGCCGACTTTCAGACCCATGGATGCCTGCCTCCGAGAGTGACGTGACGTGTCCGTGAAGAGCGCGTGAAACCTGTGGCTGTAAACCTCAGATTGTACTGGGCCGGCTTGCGCACGGTCAAACCCGCGACTATACTCGGACCAGCGTAAACTGCACGGTTTACGCGTCCTGGCAGCATCCGCCGCCTTTCGATGTACGCCCTTTACAACGCTCTGCTCGCCGTCGTCCTGGTGGTCGGCGCGCCGTGGTTCGCGTACCAGGCGCTGCGCCGGCAGAAGTACGTCGGGAGCGTGCGCGCGCGCCTCGGTCACCTGCCCGTTTCCTTCAACCTCGATGCCGAGCCCTCGCTCTGGATCCACGCGGTCTCTGTCGGCGAGGTCCTCGCCGCGCGGCCCATCGTCGAAGAGCTGAAGGTCCGGTATCCCGGTTTTCGCCTGTTCGTGTCCACGACGACCGCCGCCGGCCAGAACCTGGCACGGCGGCAGTTGAGCGACGCCGACGCCGTCTTCTTCTTTCCGATCGACTTCACGTGGGCGGTGCGTCGGGTGCTCGACAGGGCACGCCCGCGGCTGCTGGTGCTGGTGGAAGGGGAGATCTGGCCGAACGTGCTCCGGGAATGCCGGAAGCGCGGCGTGAAGACCGTGATCGTCAACGGCCGCGTGTCGTCACGATCGCTGGCGCGCTACCGCCTGATTCGCCCGCTGATGCGGCGCGTCCTCGCGGACCTCGACGCCTTGTGCATGCAGAGCGACGAAGCGGCGCGCCGGATTATCCAGAGCGGCGCGGATCCGTCCAGGGTGGTCGTCACCGGCAGCCTGAAGTTCGACGCGGCGAGCCTGCCGGGCCAGGGCGGCGGGCAGGGGCGCCCCCGCGAGCGCGTGCTGCGCTACTTCCGCGTGCCGCCGGAGCGCGTCGTGATCGTGGCGGGCAGCACGATGCGCGGCGAGGAGCTGGCGGTCCTGCGCGCGTTCCGCCGGGTGAAGCACACGCTGCCTCACGCGCTGCTGGTGCTGGCCCCGCGCCATCAGGACCGCTTCACCGAGGCGCAACACATCGCGCGCGGCGAAGGCTTCGCCACGATGCGCCGCACCGATCTCGCCGTGGACGCGGATCCGTCCTGCGACGTGGTGATTCTCGACACCATCGGCGAGCTGGCGGCTCTCTACCAGCTGGCGACTGTCGCCTTCGTCGGCGGCAGTCTCGTGCCGACCGGTGGGCACAATATTCTGGAACCGGCGGTGCACGGACGCCCCATCGTGTTCGGCCCGTCGATGTCCAACTTCGCCGAGATCGCCGACCTGTTCCTGGCCCACGGCGCGGCCGTTCAGGTGGCCAGCGACCTCGAGCTCGAATCGACGCTCGGCACGCTCATCGCCGATCCTGTCCGCCGCGCGGCGCTCGGCGCCGCGGCGCGGGCGCTGGTCGACGCCAATCGTGGCGCGACGGCTCGCACGCTCGACGTCATCGCCTCGCTGCTGCCCCGGCCCGCTGTCGTGCGGCCGTTCCGCCGGGTGCACTGACCAGTGCCTCTCCGACGCCGCGGCGCGTCCACGCCGTGCTGACGATGGCCGGGCGGCTCTACGCCATCGGGGCCCGGCTCCGCCGCGACGCCGCCCGCGGCGAGGGTGCGCGCCTTCAGCGGCCGGTGGTCAGCGTCGGCAATCTCGCCATGGGCGGCACCGGCAAGACCCCGCTCGTCGCGTACGTGGCGCGCCTGCTCCAGGACGCGGGTCAGCGGCCGTCGATTCTCAGTCGCGGCTACGCGCGGACGCGGCCCGACGACGGCGTGACGGTGGTGAGCGACGGCGTGCGGCTGCGTGCCGACATCGAGCGGGCTGGCGACGAGCCGCTCATGCTCGCCCGACGCCTCCCGCGCGTGCCGGTGCTCGTCTCCCCAAACCGCTACCTCGCCGGCCTGCTGGCCGAGCGTCACCTCGGCGTCACCGTCCACATCCTCGACGACGGCTTCCAGCATCTTGGCCTGGCGCGCGATGTCGACCTGCTCATCGTCGATCCGGCGGACCTGCAGCGGCCGCGCGTGCTGCCCGCCGGGCGACTTCGGGAATCTGCCGACGCGGCGCGGCACGCGCACGCGCTGCTCATCACGGGATCCGACGACGATCCGCAGGCGGTCGCCGACAGATATGGCGTCGGCCGGGGATTTTCATTGATCCGGGAAGTCGGGCCCGCCCTCGAGGACCGCCCGGACGGCATGGAGGTCGTGCCGCGCGGGACCCGTGTCCTGATCGTCTCGGGGATCGCGCATCCGGCGCGCTTCGAGCAGGAGGCGAGGGAGGCGGGCTTCGACGTCGCGGGCACGCAGGCGTTTCGCGACCACCACCCGTTCTCGCCGGCAGACGTCGCGGACATCGCGCGCCGGGCGGCGGGCGCCCGCGCCGATCTCGTGCTGACGACGGAGAAGGACCTGATGCGGCTGCTGCCGCTCAGGCCGTGGCCATTCCGCGTCGCGGTGCGGCCGCTCTCCGTGCGCGTCGAGCCGTCGTCATTTGGCGAGTGGCTGCTCGGGCAGTTGCCGCGCGGCAGCCAGACTGCGGGCGTGCCGGCATGAGCGGCGTCAGGCACCGTCTCGAGCACCTGGCCGTGACGGCGGTACGCGGCGTGATGCGCGTGCTGCCGGCGCCGGCCGTCCGGGCGATCGGATCGAGCGTCGGACTGGCGTTCTACGCGCTCGATCGTGTGCACCGCGAGGTGGCCGACACGAATCTCGCCACGGCGTTTCCCAAGCGCAGCCCGAAGGAGCGCCGTCAGATCACGCGCGCGATGTTCATGCACTTCGGACGCCTCCTGTTCGAGCTGCTTCGGTTCTCGACGTTCGGGCCCGAAGGCATGCGCAAACGCCTCGAGTTCGAGGGCGAGGAACGGGCGCGGGCCGCGTACGCGCAAGGCAAGGGCGTCCTGTTTTTCACCGGCCACTTCGGCTACTGGGAGATTCAGGCGATCGGACATGCCCTCGAGGTGCAGCCGGTCGGCGTGCTCGCGCGCGCGCTGGACAACCCGATGCTCAATGCCCTGCTCGAAGAGGTGCGAGGCAAGACGGGCAACTACGTCATCTACCGGCAGGGTGCGGTGCGCAAGGTGCTTCGGGCGCTCGCGAGCGGCCAGGGCGTCGCGATGCTGATCGACCAGCACCTGCACAGCCCCGACGCCATCTACGTCGATTTCTTCGAGCGGCCCGCCGCGACGACGTCCATGCTTGCGGCCCTGGCGCTGCGCACCGGCGCTCCCGTGCTCCCGGTGTTCGCGCTGCCCGCAGGGAGCGGCCGTTATCGCCTGATCTACGAGCACCCCGTCGCGCCGCCGGACGCTGACTCGCCCGATGCCATTCGCGAGTTCACGCAGCGGTGCACCGACGTCCTCGAGATGTACGTGCGCCGGTACCCGTCGGTACTGGCTGTGGATGCACCGCCGCTGGCGCGACGCGCCCCTGCCCGAGGAAACGCCCGGGATGTTTCCGCATGCCCGGCCGGATCCCGAGGTGGTCGAGTGACGCGACTCGTCGTCTTCGCGCCGAACTGGCTCGGCGACCTGGTCATGGCGCTGCCGGCCATTGCGAGTCTGCGCCAATGGCACCCGGAGGCTCACCTGACAGTCGCCGCGCGGCGCTCCGTGGCGCCGATCGTGCCGATGCTGGACGGCGTGAACGACGTCCTCCCGCTCGAGGCGCGCCGCGGCTGGCGCGCGCTGACGCAGCTCGACGCCGACGCGCGGCGTCTGGCCGACGGCCGTTACGACGCCGCTGTCCTGCTGCCGAACTCGTTCCATTCGGCGCTGCTGGTGCGGCGGGCGCGCGTTCCCGAGCGCTGGGGCTATCGCGCCGACTGGCGGGGACCGCTCCTGACCCGGGCGATTGCGCGACCGCGCGGCTCGCTCCATCAGGCCGAGTACTACCTGGCCTTGACCACCGCCCTCGGCGCACCGCCGGTGCCGTTGACGGCGTCGATTCCGGTGTCTGACGCCGTCCGTCAAGCGGCGGCCGCGCGACTCCGTGAAGCAGGCTGGTCGGGGGGCGCGATCGCGGTGTTTGCGCCCGGCGCGGCGTTCGGGCCGGCGAAGCGCTGGCCGCCGGCGCGCGTCGCTGCGCTTGCCGCAGCCCTGGCGCGCGGACGCGGACTGACGCCGGTCGTCGTCGGTGCCCCTAATGACGCTGCAACCGCTACCGAGGTGCTTGCCGCGTACGAGCAGCAGGCGCCCGGCGCATCACTGCCGGCGCTCGTGAATCTGACCGGACGCACCGATCTTCCCGAGCTCGCCGGCGTGCTGGCGCAAGCGGCCGTCGTCGTGTCGAACGATTCCGGCGCGATGCACCTGGCCGGCGCCGTCGGCGCGCCGGTCGTCGCCGTGTTCGGGCCGACCGATCACCATCGCACCGCGCCGCTGCTGGCGTCTCCCGCCAGCCAGCGCGCCATCGTCGTCGGCGAGGCCTGGTGCCGGCCGTGCGGGTTGCGGACCTGTCCCATCGATCACCGCTGCATGAAAAGCATCGGGGTGGAGCGCGTCGAGGATGAAGTGCGCCGCCTGCTGTCGGTGCAGCGCGCGCGAGCCGGAGGGCGGGCATGAGGCCGGCGGTGTTCCTCGACCGCGATGGCACGCTCATCGAAGAGCGCGGCTACCTGGGTGGGCTCGAACAGATCGCGCTGTTCCCGTGGACGATCGACGCGCTGAGGCGGCTGAAGCGCGCCGGCTACGCCCTGGTCGTCGTCACCAACCAGGCCGGCGTGGCGCGCGGGTACTTCGACGAGCCCTTTGTCCGCGAGGCGCATCGGCACCTGGCGTCGCTGCTGGCCGAAGGCGGAATCGCGATGGACGGATACTATTACTGTCCGCATCATCCCGACGGGACAGTCCCTGAGTACCGGCAGTCCTGTCACTGCCGGAAGCCGGGCCCGGGGATGATCGAGGCGGCGGCCCGCGACCTGTCGCTCGACGTCGCCCGCTCGTTTGTCGTCGGCGACAAATGGCTGGACGTCGGGCTGGCAGTCAACGCCGGCGCTCGAGGGATTCTGGTGCGCACGGGCTACGGCGCCCGCATCGAGACCGATCCGCCGACCGGCGTGACAGCGTTCGGCATTGTGGACACCCTGCTCGACGCGGCGGACGTGATCGTGCGCGCGGGCACACTGGAACCGTTGAATGGCTGATCGCGCCCGACAAGACCCGCCGCTGACGGCGTCCCGTCTCCACGATCTGGTCGACGCCTTCGCCGACCGGCGGGTGGTCGTCGTGGGCGACGTCCTCGCGGACGAGTTCATTTACGGACGCGTGGAGCGCGTGTCCCGCGAGGCTCCCGTCCTCATCCTGCGCTACGACCAGACGATCCTGCTGCCCGGCGGCGCCGGCAACGCGGCCAACAACGTGGCGTCCCTTGGCGGATCCGTGTCGCTTGCCGCGCGCGTCGGCCGCGACGACAGCGGCCGTCGGCTCGTGGCGAGCCTGCCGCGACGCATCAGCCGTGCCGCCCTCGTCAGGCCGCGCGGCTACCATACGCCCGTCAAGACGCGCATTCTGGCGGGAGGCATTCATTCGGCGAAGCAACAGGTTGTCCGCATCGATCGGATTCTCTCCGCGGGCGCCGACGCGGCAACAGCGCGCGCCGTCCTCGAGGCCGCGATCGACGTGCTGCCCGGCGCCGACGCGGTGCTGGTGTCCGACTACGGCTCCGGCCTCATCACGCCGGCGCTGGTCGCAGCGCTCCAGGCGGCTGCGAAACGCCTGTCCCGCGGACGGCGAGTGCCGATCCTGCTCGACTCGCGCCACGACACGTTGAGCTATCGAGGGTTGACCGCGTGCACGCCGAACGAGTCAGAGGTGGAACAACTCCTGGGCGTGGACATCGACGATGACCAGGATCAGCTCGAGCGGGCCGGCCGGTCGGTGTTGACGCGCACGAAGATGGAAGCCGTGCTCGTCACGCGGGGCAGTCGCGGGATGGCGCTGTTCGAGGCCGCGCAGCCGACGCGGCATATCCCGATCTTCGGGCCCGACGAAATCGCCGACGTCACCGGCGCCGGGGACACCGTGATTGCCACGCTGACGCTGGCCCTGTCGGCGGGCGCCACGTTCTACGAAGCGGCCAGGCTGGCCAACTACGCCGGTGGTCTCGTCGTGATGAAGCGCGGCACGGCGACAGTCGCTCCGGCGGAGTTGAAGGCGGCGATCGCCGCCGACCTGGGGCGGCGCGCCTGATGCCCGTGGTGACGCTGGCGGAGCTCGAGCACCTGGTGGCCGCCGATCGCGCAGCGGGGAGGTCGACAGGTTTCGCCAACGGCGTCTTCGATCTGCTGCACGTCGGTCACGTGCGCTACCTGCAGGGCGCGGCGTCGCAGGCCGACCGGCTGATCGTCGCCGTGAACAGCGACGATTCGGTGCGGCGGCTCAAAGGCCCGGGCCGGCCGATTCTGGACCAGCACGCGCGCGCCGAACTGGTCGCCGCACTCCGCGGGGTGGACTACGTCGTCATCTTCGACGAGCCCACTGTCACGCCACTGCTCGAACGGCTGCGGCCGGAGGTCCACTGCAAGGGGACCGACTACACCGTCGAGACCGTGCCCGAGCGGGCGACAGTGCAGGCGTACGGCGGCCGCACCGCCATCTGCGGCGACCCGAAGGATCATGCCACCCGCGATCTGATTGCGAGGATCGCCGGGTGAGAGTGCTGGTGGTTCGGCTCGGCGCCATGGGAGACATCGTCCACACGGTGCCGGCTGTCGCTGCACTCAGGGCCGCGCTGCCCGGCACGGCGTTCGACTGGCTCGTCGAACGGCGGCATCGCGCCGTGCTGGACGCGTTTTCGCTCGACGTCACCCCGATCGAGATCGATCCGTCGAAGTCGTGGGCCGAGACTGTCAGGATCGTGCGCGCGCTTCGCGCGCGTGCCTACGACGTCGCTGTCGATTTCCAGGGCCTGCTGAAATCGGCGGTGCTGGCCCGGCTGAGCGGCGCGCGCCGGGTGGTCGGTTTCGCGCGCGCGGCACTCCGCGAGCCGATGGCCGCCGCGTTCTACACGGAGACTGTCGATCCCGGCGCAGGCCGTCACGTGATCGACAAGAACGTCGCGCTGGCCCGTCACCTTGGCGTGACCGACGACGCGATTCACCTGCCGCTGGCGCCGTCAGCCGAAACCGCTCCCGCCGGACCCTACGCCGCGCTGAACGCCGGCGCGGGCTGGCCGAACAAGCAGTGGGACCCGTCGCGCTTCGGCGCGCTGGCCTCGTGGATCCGGCAGACGCACGGCGTGCCGTCGCTGGTGACGTGGGGACCGGGCGAGGAAGCGCTCGCCGCGCGGGTCATCGCGGCGTCGGACGGCGCAGCGAGCCTGGCGCCCGCGACGACGCCAGCCGGCCTGCTGGCGTTGATGGGGAAGGCGGCGATCGTGGTCTCCGGCGATACCGGCCCGATTCACCTCGCGGCCGCCGCGGGCGCGCCGATTGTCGGGATCTACGGGCCGACAGATCCCGCCCGCAACGGGCCGTGGTCGCCGCGTGACGTCACAGTCTCGCGGTTCGCTGAGTGTGAGTGCCATCACAAGCGACGCTGTCAGCGCGCGACGCGGTGCCTCGATGACATCGCCGTGAGCGAAGTCGCGGCCGCGGTGTCGAGGCGGCTTGCGGACCGGCAGGTGAGATGAGATGTCGCTGAGTGCTGTCCTCGCGCGTCGTCGCGTCACGATCGGGTTCGTCTGCGCCGTGGTCGTCGTGTGGTTCGCGTCGCCGACGAAGTCGTCGCTGGTGGCCGGCGCCCTGGTCGGAGTCGCTGGCGAAGCGATTCGACTGTGGGCGGCAGGTCACCTCGAAAAGAGCAGCGAGGTGACCTCGTCGGGTCCGTACCGGTTTACGCGCCACCCGCTCTACGTCGGGTCGTCGGTGATGGCCGCGGGCGTGGCGATTGGCTGCCGGTCGTGGGTGGTGGCCCTGGTGGTGCTGCTCTACATGGGGACTACGCTCGCGGCCGCAGTGAGGACCGAGGAGGCGTTCCTGCGCGGGCGGTTCGGCGACGCCTACGACGCCTATGCCGAGGCGCGCGGACCGCAGGTGGCGCGAGCGTTCAGCCTGGCTCGGGCCTGGCGGAACCGCGAATACCGCGCGATGGCCGGCCTGGCGGGCTTTCTGCTGCTCCTGCTGGGAAAAATGACCTTGTGGCGCTGAGAGCGGACGCCGGTCACAGGCCCTTCGCACGTTGACGGGTCCGGAAGTGGACTGCTATAGTCGATCGTTCGGTGGCGCGATGGTGGCGCTTGCCTGTGGCCGGGCGGTTAGCTCAGTTGGTAGAGCATCGGCTTTACACGCCGGGTGTCACAGGTTCGAGCCCTGTACCGCCCACCAGCCTTCGCTCGCTTCGCGAGCTTCGGCTGGCAAGCCGCGCCGACGCACTAAGTTGGGGTCGTAGTTCAGTTGGTTAGAACGCTGCCCTGTCACGGCAGAGGCCGCGGGTTCGAGTCCCGTCGACCCCGCCAACCTTCACTCGCCTGACAAGCGAGTGCCTCCCGGTTGGCGACATCCCTTCAAGTTTCAGGCTGTCCCGTCGTCGCGCGCTGCGCGAAGGCGGACAGTCATGGGCGCGCGTCGCGAGCCGCACTTCGGCGCCCTCGCCGGCCGGCGAGCGTCTAGAATCCACCCGTGACTCGAAACCTCTGGTCGCGACGGTCCCCTGACTTCGCGCCTGCAATCCTGATCCCACCATGCGACTAGACGCGCACCAGCACTTCTGGCACTACACGCCCGCGAACTTCCCGTGGATTACCGGGACCGCGATGGAGGTGCTGCGCCGTGATTACCTGCCGCACGATCTGGAACCGCTGCTGAAGCAGACCGGGTTTGACGGCACCATCGCCGTGCAGGCGCAGCAGAACACCGACGAGACCGCGTGGCTGCTGGAGCAGGCCCGTCACTATCCGTTCATCCGCGGCGTCGTGGGCTGGGTCGATCTCCAGTCGCCAACGGTCGCTGACGACCTCGTGCGATTCACCAGCCACTCGCGCCTCGTCGGCATCCGTCACATCGTGCACGACGAGCCCGACGACGAGTTCCTGCTGCGAGAGGCATTCATGCGCGGCGTCAGCCGGTTGAGCGAGCACGGCCTGACCTACGACCTGCTGCTCTTTCCGAAGCACCTGCCACCGGCCACGCGGTTTGTCGACAGGTTTCCGCATCAGCCGTTCGTCCTCGATCACATCGCCAAGCCGCGGATCCGCGACGGCGTCTTCGCGCCCTGGGAGGACGACCTGCGCCGCCTTGCCGATCGGAAGAACGTGTCCTGCAAGCTGTCGGGCATGGTCACCGAAGCCCGCTGGGGCGCATGGCGGCCCGAGGACTTCCATCGCTACCTCGACATCGTCTTCGAGGCGTTCGGCCCCGAGCGGCTGATGATCGGATCGGACTGGCCCGTCTGCACGCTGTCGTCGGACTACGCCTCGACAATGAAGATCGTCACCGACTATGTCGAGCGGTTTCCGCCCGCGGTCCGCGACGCGATTCTGGGCGGTAACGGCGGCCGAATTTACAGCCTCGACGCCGGCGGGGCCTCCGGATCCCCGTAATCCGGCGCCGGACCTGGTCCGGCCGTGTGGCCGTCCCTTTGCATCAGCTTGTTGCGGAGATTTGTGCTGAAAGTCTCGATTCCGTCCTTCGTGCCGCAGATCGACGCGGCGGGTCGCGCGCTCGCGCGACGACCGTTCATCGCGCGAGGTGTGCTCGCCGGATCCGCCCTGGTGTTCTGGCTGGTCACTGCGAGTGTCGTCTGGTTCAGCGTCGACCTGCTGGCCTCGGTTCCCGGCAGGGACGTGATCGGGCGCGTCGGGACGATGTCGCAGGCCACGACACTGATGGCGGCCGACGGCAAGCCGGCGTTCACGATCTTCAAGGAGCAGCGGATCGAGATTCCGCTCGCGCAGGTGTCGCCGGTCGCGATCAAGGCGGTCCTGGCGATTGAGGATCAGCGGTTCTTCGAGCACCGGGGCGTCGACACGATTCGCATCGTCGGCTCCGCGCTGGCGAACCTGCGTCTCGGGCGGCGGGCGCAGGGCGGCAGCACGCTCACGCAGCAGCTGGCACGACAGAGTTTCCTGAACCGCGACAAGACGCTGCGCCGGAAGCTGCAGGAGGTCATTCTTGCCGCCGAGCTCGAATCGGAATTGAGCAAGAACGAGATCCTCGAGCTCTATCTCAACAAGGTGTATTTCGGCGACGGGCTGCACGGCATCGAGGCCGCGTCGCGCGGCTTCTTCGGCAAGCACGCCTCGGAGCTGACGCTTGGCGAGGCGGCGCTGATTGCGGGGCTCGTGAAGTCGCCGTCCACGTACGCGCCGACCATCAACCTCGATCGCGCGACTGCGCGCCGTGCGGTGGTGTTGCAGGCCATGACGGACTCGGGCGCGATCACGGCGGCTGACGCCGACCGCGCGAAACGGGAGCCGGTGACGCTCAAGGACGGCCTGAACCGCGACGACCCCGCCGGGGCCTGGTTCAAGGAGGAAGTCCGCCGCGAGCTGGTGGCGCGATTCGGGCTGGCGCGCGTCTACGAAGGCGGCCTGAAGGTCTACACGACCATCGACCCGACGCTGCAGGAAGCTGCCGAGCGTCAGGTCGCCAAGACTGTCGCCGCCATCGAGGCCCGGCGTGCGGCCCGGCGCCGCGGCAAGGTGGCCGAGCCCGAAGGTGGTCCGCTGCAGGCCGCCGTGATCGCGATCGATCCGGCCAGCGGGGAGGTTCGTGCCCTGGTCGGCGGGCGCAGCTTCGAGGACAGCTCCTTCGATCGCGCGACGCAGGCGCACCGCCAGCCGGGCTCGGCGTTCAAGCCGTTTGTCTACGCGACGGCGCTCGAGCAGGGCTGGGAGCCGGCGTCAGTCATCGACAGGCTCGACGAGCCGATCCAGACCCTGCAGGGGGACTGGATGCCGGAGGACGAGCACGCGGACGCGCCGGAGATGACGCTGCGGACCGCGCTCAGGACGTCGAGCAATCGCGCCGCCGTCCGCCTGCTGCAGCAGGTCGGCATCGACAAGACCATCGCGACGGCGAAGCTGCTGGGCGTCGGGTCTGTTCCGAGTGTCCCGTCGCTCGCCCTCGGGTCCGGCGAGGTGACCCTGCGCGATCTCACGGCGGCCTACTCGGCGTTTGCCAGCCAGGGACTCTATCGCACGCCGATCATGATCCGCCGCGTCGAGTCCGCAGAGGGCGCGGTGCTGTTCGAGAACAGCAACCCGGCCCACCGCGCGGTGTCGGAGCAGACGGCGTTCCTGCTGACCAGCATGCTCAGCGACGTGATCAACTACGGCACCGGATCGAAGGCGCGGCAGGTCGGATTCACGCTGCCGGCCGCAGGCAAGACCGGCACGACCAACGACTACGTGGACGCGTGGTTCGTCGGTTTCACGCCGTCGATCGTCACCGGCGTCTGGATTGGCTACGACCAGCCGCGGACGATTCTGGCCGGAGGGTACGCCGGCGAGATCGCGGTGCCGCTCTGGGCGGAAGTGATGAAAGTGGCGACTGCGGGCGCCAAGCCCGACTGGTTCACGCCGCCGAAGGGACTGGTGACCGCCGACGTGTGCCGCCTCTCCGGCAAACTGCCGGCGGCGGGCTGCACGGACGTGGAAGTGGTGAGCGACAGCGGCGAGATGTCGCATCGATCGATGATCTACACCGACTACTTTCGCCGTGCCGACGTGCCGACCGAGATCTGCCCGCTGCATCCCGGCGCGTCGCTGATGAACAAATTCGCGGGCCTCTTCGGCAAGGGCCATCCCGACATCGCCCCGGTGTCGGCGACCAGGGCCGGCCTGCCTCCGGCGGCGCCATCCGACGTGCCTGCCGTCGCCGTGGTGCAGCCGGCCGCGGCGCCGGAAGTCGGCGAGCCGCCGGCGAAGAAGCGCGGCTTCTGGTCGCGCGTGTTCGGACGAAACGACAAGAAGGCGCCGGACCCGCCACCGCCAAACCCGCAGTAACCCCCGTGCTACGATGGCGCGACGCTTCCGTCGATGCCATTTCGCGACCTGATCGGCCACCGCCGCTCGCTCGGCCTGCTGGCGCGAGCCGTCAGCGGCAACTCGCTCCCGCCGAGCCTCATTTTCGGCGGCCCCGACGGCATCGGCAAACGGCAGGTGGCCCTGGCTGTCGCGCAGGCGCTTAACTGCCTGTCCCCGGTCAGCCCCGCGCCGTGGCCGGCTCCAGACGCCGCGCCGCCACTTGCGATGGATGCCTGCGGCGAGTGCTCCGTGTGTCGGCGCATTGCGCGGCTGGTTCACCCCGACGTCACGATCATCGCCCCCGGAGAGACAGGCTCCATCAAGATCGACGCCGTCCGCGAGGTCGTGCGGGCTGTCGGGTTCAAGCCGTTTGAAGCGAAGCGTCGCGTCGTGATCTTCGAGTCCGCCGACGGGCTGCTGGTCGATTCACAGGACGCGCTGCTGAAGACGCTCGAGGAGCCGCCGCCCGGCTCGGTGATCATCCTGGTCGCCACGCAGCCCGGCCAGCTCCTCCCGACAGTCCGGTCGCGTTGCCCGCAGGTCCGGTTCGCGCCGCTCGCCGCCGCCGATGTCGCGGCGTGGCTCGTCCGCCATGAAGGTCTGAGTGAGTCCGACGCGCGCGCCGTCGCCGCCGTGGCCCGCGGCAGCCTGACGGCGGCGCGGGAGGCGGCCACGGAAGCCGCTGGCGCTGCGAGCTACCGGTCGGCCGCCCATCGTGCGCTCGAACGCATCGTCGACGCGCGCGACCCGCGCGATCGGCTGGCGGTGACGAGCGAGATTGTCGGCAAGAGCCGCAGCACGGGCGCGGGCGAGCGTGACGCCCTGGCCAATCATCTGCACGCCATGGCCGCGCTGTTGCGCGACCTGGCAGTGCTGACAACCCGCGCGGACGACTCCGCGGTGGTCAACGTCGATCTGGCACCCGCGCTGCGGGCGCTCAGCGCCGACTTCGACGCCGGACGGACCGTACGCGCGTTTACGGCGGTTGACGGCGCGCTTGGCGCGCTCGAGCGGAATGCCAGTCCGAAGATCGTTGCGGACTGGCTCGTCCTGCAGCTCTGAGCGTTCGCCACGTCCGCACGTTCGCGTCCGGCCACGCCGGCGCGCCGCCCATAGATGGGGGCAGTTGTGGAAACCGATCTGCGTCCCGCCGTCTCTGTCCGATTCGGGGCCGCGGCCCGCCTGCAGACCTTTCTCCTGAACGAACCGCTCGATCCGCACCCGGCGCCAGGCGAGGTCGTCGTCGTGCCGACCGAGCGCGGCCCGATGGCGGGCGAGGTCGAGGCGGTGCCATCGAGCGTGCAGGCCCGCCGCGCGGCGCTCGGTGAGCCGGTCGCGACGCCGCTGCGCCGCATCACCGCCCAGGAGATCGCCGCGCGGCTCGTGCACGAAGAGCGCGCCGCCGCGGCGCGGCGCTACGCCATGGACCGCATCCGGGCGCTCGATCTCCCGATGAAGCTGTCGCGGGTCGAACACCTGCTCGACGGATCGCGCCTCGTGTTCTACTTCACCGCCGAAACGCGGATCGACTTTCGCGAGCTGGTACGCGAGCTGGCCGCGCGGTTCCATACCCGGATCGAGATGCGGCAGATCGGCGTCCGCGACGAAGCGAAGATGCTCGGCGGCTACGGGTCGTGCGGGCGGCCGCTGTGCTGCACGACCTGGCTCACCAGCTTCGAACCCGTCTCGATCAAGATGGCCAAGCAGCAGGACCTGGCGCTGAACCCGTCCAAGCTGTCAGGGCTGTGCGGCCGGTTGAAATGCTGCCTCCGCTACGAGCTGCCCAACGCCAAGGGCGTCCTGCGCGGCGGCTGCGGGGACGAGGGCGGGTGCAAGAATCCGACTGGCTGCGGGACCTCCGGAGCGGCCGGCAGCCGAGATGCCGGTGGCGGCTGCGGCGATCAGTGCCGCTGCGGGCGCAGCTGAGCGCCTCGCCGCCAGCGGCGCGGCCCTGTTAGGATCCCTTCGTGCGTCCACGCATCGCGCTCACCGCCGGCGACCCTGCCGGCATCGGACCCGAGATCGTCGCCAAAGCTGCCGCAAGCCCGCGCGTCCTCGAGGTCTGCGAGCCGCTGGTCTATGGCGCGCCGTCGGACGTGCCGTTCCGTATGGGTCGAGTCGACGCGCGCGCAGGGCAGGCCGCCTACGACGTCATCGTGGCCGCGGTCGCCGACGCCATGCGCGGCGATGTGGACGCCATCACGACGGCGCCAATCAGCAAGGAAGCGTTCGCGCTTGCCGGCCTGCCGTGGAAGGGGCACACCGACCTGCTGGCCCACCTCACGGGCAGCGATCGGGTGGCGATGATGTTCGAGTCGCCAGTGCTGAAGGTGGTGCTTGCCACCGTGCACATCCCGCTGCGTGACGTGCCTGATGCCATCGACCGGGAGCGGCTCGAAGACATCATTCGCCTCACCGCGCGGGAGCTGCCGCGATTCGGCGTGGCCGCGCCGCGCATCGCCGTGGCAGGCCTCAACCCGCATGCCGGGGAGCACGGCGTAATCGGCGTCGAGGAACAGCACGTGCTGGAGCCTGCCATCGCGCAGTGCCGCGCCGAGTCGATCGACGTCGCCGGGCCGTTTCCCGCCGACACCGTGTTCCTGCGCGCGCACAAGGGCGAGTTCGATGTCGTCGTCGCCTGCTATCACGATCAGGGGCTCATCCCGGTCAAGCTGCTGGCCTTCGGCCGTGCCGTCAATGTGACGCTGGGGCTGCCGATCGTGCGGACGTCGGTGGATCACGGGACGGCGTTCGATATCGCCGGCCGCGATCAGGCCGATCCGTCGTCGATGATCGAGGCCATCCTCCTGGCGGCGCGCCTCGCGGTCGCGCGGCGGCAGCTCGATGGCCGCGTCGTCCGGGCCTGAGGGAGCCCAGAACCATGCCAGAACCCTCCGAGCGCGCCGCCGCCGAGCGTCTCATCGCCGAGAACCGCAAGGCGATGCACGACTACCACCTGTTCGAGACCTTCGAGGCCGGCATGGTCCTGCAGGGCACGGAGGTGAAGTCGATTCGCGAAGGCCGCGTCAACCTGCGCGACAGCTTTGCGCGTGTCGAGCAGGGCGAGATCTGGGTCTACAACATCCACATCAGCGCCTATTCGCACCGGGGCTACGCGGACCACGAGCCGACACGCCGGCGCAAGCTGCTGCTGCATCGCCAGGAGATTCGGAAGCTCATCGGGAAGACCGTCGAGCGGGGGATGACGCTGGTCCCACTCCGCGTCTATTTCAAGAAGGGCCGCATCAAGCTGGCCATCAGCCTGGCCAAGGGCAAGCAGGCGCACGACAAGCGCGAGACCATCCGGAAGCGCGAAGTGGACCGTGAGACCCGCGCGGCACTGAAAAGCCGCTCCCGCCCCAGCTGAGTTTTCTCTTGTGACAGTCCCGCGACTCATCCCTAAGGCACTGGGAAGTAAGACTTTCCCGTCCGTGTAGATCCGACATAGCTGAGCCGGCCTCGAGCTAAATCGGGTTTTCCCAACAAAAAGCGATTCTCCGTTATAATCCGCACGAATTTGCACGGCTTTACAGCGATCGGCACATCCGGCCTGTAGATTGCTACACGACCGGCAAGCCATCGCGGCTCCAAACAACATCATCCGACCGCGAGCAACTGGTACGTAAGCCAGCTCAATGCACGTGTAGTTTTCGGCGCCCGCTCCCCGGCTCCGAGGGGGAGGCCGGAGTGTGCGTCACCGATCTTCGAGACCCGGGTTCGAGCCACCGACAAGTGTGTCGAGCCCCCTTACAGGATCGTAATCGGATATGTGTGGTGCAGTCCTTTAAAGTCAATAAGTTAGCTCAAACTTTCGCCCCGGCAGTTCGCGTGCAGTGGCTGAGTCCGACTATGCCCTCTGTGAGGCAACGGACAACGCCATGACACCCCATTCGCGCTACCCGTCCCCGAAGCCGGGGATCCTCTCGTACGGCTTGCTCGTTGCCGGTCTGATGTTGACGGTTCTGACGCTTGGTTCCCAGGCTGCCGGCGGCGGCGGTCAGGCCCCAGGCGCCGGCCGTCACCGAGTCATGGCGGAGCCGAACGACGGCGTCGACGCCCAACTCCCCCTCGGCGACCTGCCTCGCACCGTTCGGCGCGCGCGACGCGTCATCGCGGACCCGAAGGTGCTCCAGGGCGACGCCGCCACTGGCGACGACGAAGTCGATCTGAACCTGTTCGACGACGTGCACCTGAGGACGCGGCGCCACAGCATCGAAGCGACCAGGCGCGACGGCTACGTCTGGAAAGGCAAGCTGCTCGACGTCGAGGGCGATGCCTCCATCGCCGTGCAGAACGGCGTGATGACGGGCACGGTAGTCGCCGGCGACAAGGTCTACGAGATCCGCTACCGCGGGAAGGGCGAGCACGAAGTTCGCGAAATCGACCCCAGCCAGTTTCCAACCGACGACCCGCAGTTCGACATGACGGTGGACGTGCCCGACACCGCAGGCGCCACGGCTCCGGGCGGCGCCGCGGTGGCCGCGGATACCGGCGCGATGATCGACGTGATGGTACTTTGGACGCCGAGGGCGCGCAGTGCGGTAGGCGGCGTGCCCGCCATGCAATCGCTGATCGATCTGGCAGTCGCCAACGCCAACACGGCGTACGCGAACAGCGGCGTGACACAGCGCATTCGCCTCGTGTACTCGCAGGAAGAGGCTTACACGGAAGCGGGCATCGACACGGACCTGAGCCGTCTCAGCAACCCCGCCGACGGCTACCTTGACGACGTGCAGGCCCTTCGAGACAAGTACGGCGCCGACCTTGTCTCGCTCATCGGCAATGGATACGCAAGCGCCGGATCGTGCGGGCTCGGCTACATGATGGGCACGCCCAGCAGCGGTTTTGCGGGGTACGGGTTCACGGCAGTCGATCAGTCGTGTGCCGCCAGCAACCTGAGCCTCGCGCACGAGCTCGGCCACAACATGGGCCTCAATCACGATCCTGCCAACGCCAGCGGCACCCCGGCCTATTCCTATGCCTATGGCTATCAGGATCCCTCCGGACTGTTCCGCACCGTGATGGCATATCCGTGCGCCAGCGGGGCCTGTCCGCGGTTGATGTACTTCTCGAACCCCAACCTGACCTACGCGGGCAAGCCGCTCGGCAAGGCCGCGCAGAACGCCGCACTGGCGCTGAACAACACCGCCAGTGTCGTCGCCAATTTCCGCGCGTCGGTCGGAGGCACCACCTGCACGTATTCGATCAGCCCGACCTCCGCTAGCGCGGTAGCCGCTGGCGGATCGGCGTCGATCGCCATGACCTCGACGTCCGGCTGTTCCTGGTCCGCGACCAGCAACCAGTCGTGGCTGACGATCAGCAGCGGCGCGTCAGGGTCGGGATCCGGCACGATCGGCTACACGGTCGCCGCCAACACCACCAGCGCGAGTCGCACGGCCACTGTCACAGCGGGCGGCAAGACACTGACGGTGACACAGGTCGCGGCGGCGTGCACTTACGGCATCTCCTTGACGACGCAGTCGATGACGTCGGTGGCCGGCACCTTCTCCGTCGCGGTGACCGGCACCACGGGCTGCGGCTGGACCGCGGCCAGCGGCGCGTCGTGGATCACCGTCAGCACCGGCGCCTCGGGCACCGGTAACGGCACGGTCTCGCTGAGCGTCGCGGCCAACACGACGTCCTCCACCCGCACCGGCACGCTGACGATCGCCGGCAAGACAGTCACCGTCACGCAGGCCGGCGTGGCCTGCCTGACCACGCCTTCGCCCACGTCGACATCAGTCGGAGCGGCGGGCGGGACTTTTGCCGTGACCGTCAGCAATATCGCCGGCTGCACCTGGACGGCGACGAGCGGCGCAAGCTGGATCACCATCGCGAGCGGTGCATCGGGTTCCGGGAACGGCACAACGCAGGTCAGCGTCGCGGCCAACACCAGCACCTCCTCGCGTACGGGCACGCTGTCGTTCAACGGCCACACCGTCACCGTCACGCAGGCGGGTCTGACCTGCTCGCCGTCGATCACCCCGACGAGTTCCTCGAAGCCTGCCGGCGGTGGCAGCTTCACCGTGACGACGACAGTCACGACAGGATGCACGTGGACGGCGTCGAGCGGCGCGAGCTGGATCACTGTCGCGGGCGGCGCGTCCGGTTCCGGCAACGGCACGACACAAGTGAGCGTGGCGGCGAACACCACCGCGGCAGCGCGCACCGGGACCCTGACCGTCGGCGGCATTCCCGTGACCATCAACCAGGACGGCGTCACGTGCGCCACGACGCTTTCGCCGACGTCCTCGTCGGTTGCCGCCGCCGGCGGCAGCCTGCCGGTCGCGGTCACCAACGCCACCGGCTGTGCCTGGACCGCCGCGAGCGGCGTGTCGTGGATCACCGTCAGCAGCGGGGCGTCGGGATCCGGCAATGGCAGCACCACACTCAGCGTCGCCGCCAACTCCGTCGGGACGTCCCGCACGGGCACGGTGACGATCGGCGGCAAGATCGTCACTGTCACTCAGGCTGCCGCCGCATGCACGACCTCGCTCTCCCCGACGTCCTCGTCGATGGCAGCCGCCGGCGGAAGCTTGGCCATCGCGGTGACCAGCACGACGGGCTGCACGTGGGCGGCCTCGAGCAACGTGACCTGGATCACTTTCAGCAGCGGCGCGTCGGGCTCCGGTAACGGCACCACGCAGGTCAGCGTCGCGGCCAACACCGCGGCGTCGGCGAGAACCGGCACTGTGACCATCGCCGGCAAGACCGTGGCGGTCACGCAAGCGGCGGCGACGTGCACCTTCACCCTGTCGTCATCCACGGCCTCCGCGGCCGCCGCAGGCGGATCCGCCAGCTTCACCCTGACGACGCTGACGGGATGCGCCGCGTCGGCGACGAGCAACGCCAGCTGGCTGACGGTGACTGCCGGCGCCAGCGGCACTGGCACCCATACGGTGAGCTACTCGGTTGCCGCCAACACCGTCGGCACCAGCCGCACGGGCACGCTGACGGCAGGCGGGAAGAGCTTCACCGTGACCCAGTCGGCAGCGACCTGCAGCTACTCGCTGTCGCCCGCGACGCAGAGCCTGGGATCGAGCGGTGGCACATTCACGGCCACTGTCACCGGCACCAGCGGGTGCAGCTGGTCGGCGCAGAGCCCGGCAAGCTGGATCTCGGTGGCCGCGGGCGCGAGCGGATCGGGGAACGGCAGCGCGCAGTTCTCGGTAGCGGCGAACACGGCTGCCGCTCGCTCGGCCACGGTGACCGTCGCCGGGAAAACCGTCACGGTGACCCAGGCAGCGGCGGCAGCGGCAGCAGCACCGGCCTGCACCTTCAGCGTCGGCGCAGGTCCAGCCCCGCTGTTCGGCAGCGCGGGCGGCACGTCCACTGTCAGCGTCGTGGCCTCCACGTCATCGTGCAGCTGGACGGCCTCGTCCGACGCGGCCTGGCTCTCGGTGACCGCCGGCTCCCACGTCGGCAGCGCAGCGCTCGCCTTCAGCGTCGCCAGCTACGTGTCGACGGCGCCGCGCACGGCGCATCTCCTGATTGCCGGCCAGAGCGTCACTGTCAGCCAGATTGGCGTTCGCAGAACGCAGGCGCTCGACTTCGACCTCAACGGACGGGGCGACGCGATCATCTACAACTCCACGACGGGCTCATGGGCGCGCGAATTCGTGGCCGCCGATGGGTTCACTTCTGATGTCGGCAGCAGCTGGGGTCCCGGTTTCAACGTCTATCCGGCGGACTTCAACGGCGACGACCGTTCGGACCTGCTGCTCTACAACCCGACGTCCGGCGAGATGCGTGAGCTCGTCACGCAGCCCGATGGGTCCTTCAGCCAGAACGCCACAGGCTGGGGCCCGGGTTGGACCGTGACAGTGCTCGATCTGAACGGCGACAAGAAGTCCGACATGTTCGTCTACAACAAGGTCACCGGCCGGTGGGTTGGCGTCATCACGGTGCCGAACACGTTTACGTTCACGTTCATCTCCGGTTCGTGGGCGCCGGGCTGGGAAGTGCACCGTGCGGTCTTCAACAACGACGGCCGCGACGACCTGTTCCTCTACAACCCGGACGGCGCGGGCACGCCAGCAAACGCCGGAAAGTTCATGCGCGTGCTGACCCAGGCCAACCTGACCTTCACGTATCTCGCCGGCGATGTCACCTGGTCGAGCGGTTGGACGGTGACGACGGCAGACTTCACCGGCGACGGCCTCAGCGACGTCCTGCGCTACCGTCCCGCTGACGGCGCGTATCAGACGGTGACGTTCAACGGCAGCGCGTCGGTCTACCACGCGCAGGGCACGTTCGCCAAAGGCGTGACAGTGCAGCGCGCCGAGTTCAGCGGCGACAAGCTCGCTGACCTCTTCCTCTACAACCCGACCACCGGCGCCACGCAGATCGCGATCATGCAGGCGTCAGGCGCCTTCAAGGTGATCTCGGCCACCTGGGGAACCGGGATGCAGATCGCGATTACCGATCTGAACGCCGACGGCATCTCGGATCTGCTCTGCTACAACCCGACGTCGGCGCAGTGGGCCAAGCTGACGACGGTGACGCCCGGCAACTTCACCGTCGGCACCGGCACGTTCGGGCCCGGCTGGACGCTGCTCGGCAGCCATGTCGTGATGCCGTAGAAGCGCGGGGCGCGCCGGGGCCCTTGACACTCGCGCGCGCTTCGCCAGAAGATCGTGGGCTGCAACGCCCATGTCAAAGCGCGCGATCATCACCGGCATCACCGGGCAGGACGGCTCGTACCTGGCCGAGCTCCTGCTCGACAAGGGATACGAAGTCTTCGGCGTCACCCGCCGCCTGAGCTCGTCGAACTACTGGCGGATTGAACATCTCCTCGGACGCCTTGAATTGCGGGCCGCGGACCTGCTCGATGAGCTGTCGCTCATCCGGGTGATCTCCGAGGTCCGGCCCCAGGAGCTTTACAACCTCGGGGCCATGTCGTTCGTGCCGGCGTCATGGGCGCAGCCGCTGCTGACCGGCGAGTTCAACGCCCAGGGCGTCACGCGCGTCCTCGAGGCCGTGCGGCACGTCGATCCGTCCATCCGCGTCTACCAGGCCTCATCGAGCGAGATGTACGGCAAGGTGCGGGAAGTGCCGCAGACGGAGCTGACGCCCTTCCATCCGCGCAGCCCGTACGGCGTCTCCAAGGTGTTCGGCCACTACATCACCGTCAACTTCCGCGAGAGTTACGGGCTCTACGCCTGTTCGGGCATCCTGTTCAATCACGAGTCTCCCAGGCGTGGCCTCGAGTTCGTCACTCGCAAGGTGACCGACGGCGTCGCCCGCATCAAGTGCGGGCTTGCCGAGACGCTTTCGCTCGGCAACCTCGCCGCGCAGCGCGACTGGGGCTTCGCCGGCGACTACGTGCGGGCGATGTGGATGATGCTGCAGCAGCCGACGCCGGACGACTTCGTCATCGCCACCGGCGTGAGCCACTCGGTGCAGGACCTGGTGGAGGTGGCGTTCGGACACGTGGGCCTGAACTGGCGCGACTACGTCCGCAACGACCCCTCCATGATCCGGCCGGCCGAGGTGGATCATCTCATTGGTGATGCCACCAAGGCGCATCAGGCGCTGGGCTGGAAGCCGGAGGTGGACTTCGCCAGCCTCGTCCGGATGATGGTCGACGCCGATCTCGCGCGCCACAGGGCGGCAACTGCGTAGACCACGGCACGTCGTCCCCCGTCCGGCGTCGGCCCGCCGTTATAATGGCGGCGCCCTCAGCGGTTGGCGGAGATGTTAGAGCGCGCCACTCTTGCCTTCATCACGTCCTGCGTCATCGTCCTTGCGCTGACCCCGCTGCTCAAGCTGGTCGCGGTGCGGGCCACCGCGGTGGCGCGACCGGCGCAGGACCGCTGGCACACGCGATCCACCCCGCTGCTCGGCGGGATCGGCATGTGGGTGGCGACGCTGACCGCCGTGTTGTTCCTTCCCGGCGGCGGGTCATGGACCTCGCTCGCCCCGCTCCTGGTAGCCGCGACCGGCGCCTGCGCGCTGGGCGTCGTGGACGACCTGATTCAGATCAAGCCGGCCACCAAGCTCACCGGCCAGATCGTCATCGGCTGCGGCGCGGTGGTGCTCGGGATCTCGGCGAAGTGGTCGGGGTCGCCGACGCTCGACGCGCTGCTCACGCTGGTCTGGCTGGTCGCCATCGCCAACGCCTTCAACCTGCTCGACAACATGGACGGCCTGTGCGCAGGCGTGGCGGCGATCGGCGCCGCCTTTGTCGCGCTGAGCCTGTCCGGATCCTGGAGTCCCGCGCTGATGTACGCGGCAGCGCTGGCGGGCGCCTGCGTCGGGTTCCTGGTCTTCAACTTTCACCCGGCGTCGATCTTCATGGGCGACAGCGGGAGCCTGTTCATCGGCACCTCACTCGGCCTGCTCGCGCTGTCAGAGACCAGGGTCGGTCATCCCTCCGGGTTCCTGGCCGCGCTCGCCGTGCCGGTGCTGCTGCTCCTGATCCCGATTTTCGACGTCATCTTCGTGACGCTGTCCCGGCGTCTCTCGGCACGGCCGGCGACCACCGGAGGGCGCGACCACACGTCGCACCGTCTCGTGGCGATGGGGTTTTCAGAGCGGCAGGCGGTCCTGCTGCTGTACGCGCTTGCCGCCACCGGCGGGATCGCCGCCGTGGCGCTCGACAAGTCCCAGGTGCGGGAAGGGCAGTTGCTCGCCGGCCTGCTCACAGTGGGGCTGGTATTGCTTGCCGTCCACCTCGCGCGCGTGCGCGTCTACGACGGCGCGGATTTCGTGCGGCTGCGCGACCGGGCCTTCACGCCGCTGCTGGTCGAATTCACGCACAAACGGCGGGTGTTCGAGGTGCTGCTCGACCTTGCCCTCATCGTGCTGACGTACTACGGCGCCTACGTGATCCGCTTCGATCGCGACCTGCCGCTGTACCACGCGCTGTTCCTGAATTCCCTGCCCATCGTGATCTGCTGTCAGCTGATCAGCTTCTTCGCCGTTGGCGTCTATCGCGGGGTGTGGCACTACTTCACCAGCGCCGACCTTTTCACCTACCTGAAGGCCGTGGTCCTCGGGACCGTCACGAGCATCCTGTCGCTGCTCTACCTTTACCGGTTCGTCGGCTACTCGCGATCGGTGTTCCTGATCGACGCGATGGCGCTGCTGCTGTTGCTCGTGGCTTCGCGCTACTCGTTCCGCCTGGTCAGCGACCTGGCGTTCAGAGGCCGCCCGGGGAAGTACCGCGTGCTCGTCTACGGCGCGGGCGAGGCCGGAGCGCTGCTGGTGCGCGAGGTGCAGAAGAATCCCCGCTTCGACTACCACGTCATCGGCTTCATCGACGATGACCCGTCGAAAGCCGGGAAGCGGCTCGCCGGCCTGCCGGTGCTTGGCGGGATTGGCGAGGTCGGCGACGCCATCGCGCGGCACAGCCTCGATCTGGTGGTGGTCAGCACGGCGAAGCTCACGCCGGCGCGGATGGACGACCTCCAGCGGGTGTGCTTCGTGAGCGGAACCGGCGTGCTGCAGTTCGAGTTTGCCCTGCGGCCGGTGCCCCTGACGCCAGGACAGCGCCAGTCGTAGCTGGTGCAAATCGCCAGTTCAGATCGCGCCCGCGGCGCAGAAGCGCGGAGCACTCCGCGCCTCTACGCCCCCGTGCGTCTTAGACCGTGCGTCCTACTTCACCACCGTCGACCCGCCGATGATGGTCATCCCGGTGCCGATGTTGGGTCCTGCCACTGCCGCCGCAAACTTCCCGGCGCTCGTCCCGTGCCAGACGATCGTGGACCCGGTTGAGCCCTGGTACCACAGCACGTCGGAGTAGGAATCGCTGTCGAGATGCAGCACTGTCGGCGTCCAGCCGCTGCCCACGCCCCCAGCCGCTGAGATCGAGAACCCGCCGCTGGCGTTCGCCAGCAGCACGCTCCAACTCCCCGTCGTCGAGAAGAGGAGGAAGTCGGTCTTGCCGTCGCCGTTGAAGTCGCCCTTCTGAATGAGCGAAATCGACTTCGCCCAGGCGGAGCCGATGTAGGACGACGAGGTCATCGTGCCGAAGGTCCCGCGAAGCGACGCGCCGTCGCTGCTGCGATACATCGTGACAGCGCTGAGCCCGGTGCCGTTGAAGTCGCCCGGGTACACCTGCCAGTTGAGCCCCCATGACACGTCGCCTGCGTAGACCGAGTACCGAGGCATCCGGCGCCATCACGAGCTTGAAGAAGAGGCCGTACAGCTCGTTGTAAAGCAGGAGGTCGTCGGGGCCGTCGTTGTTGAACCTGGCCGGGTAGGCCCTGAATCCTGGCGCCCACGTCCCCTTGAGGTAGTCGAAGTCCGTTTCGCCAGCGTGCCCCACGCACTCAGTGTAGGCGCCGGTCGTCGCGTTGTTCACGAACACGTCCGAGATGCCGTCGCCGTTGAGATCCAGCACGATGGGGCGGTAGCCGCCACTCCACGCATAGCCAGCATCGTAGATGTCCCACCCGGCGCCGTTGTTGAGGCCTTTCCGCCAGAACCCGTTCGCGGGGTTGTAGAAGAACAGATCGCTCACGCCGCTGGCGTTGAACTTCGCGGCCTGGATCTGCCATCCGGTGCCCCAGACGCCTGTCGGACCGGCGACCAGCGATGCGCCGGACGACGCGAACGTCTTCCACACGCCCGTCGTCGGGCTGTAGGCGAGGAAGTCGCCCGAGGTGTCGCTGTTGATCCTGAACGCCGACACCCTGATGCCTTGCGAGACTGTCAGCGTCTTGGACGCCACCGTAATGACGGCCGAGCGCAAGGTTCCCGCGTTGGCCTGCGCCGCCCAGGTGACAGTGGCGCTCGTGGTGCCGGACGCCGGTGACACTCCCAGCCATGCGCCATTGCTGCTGGCCGACCACGCGCACGGTGGGTTGACGACAGTGACCGTGATGCTGCCGGATCCGCCGATGCCTGCCGCAGTCGCCGAGCCGGTTGGCGAGACGCTGATGCTGCACCCGGGTGGGGGCGGAGGTGGCGGCGGTGGTGGTGGCGGCGGCGGTGGCGTGGTGCCGCCGCCGCCGGTGAAGGGCGTGCCGCCCGCGCCCGCATTGGCGGTGCTCACGGCCACCTGTCCGATGAGCGTGGCGAAGCTGGTCGATGTGACCGCCATCCACGACGCGCCCGTGTCGGCGCTCGCGACGCGTGGGTTGAAGTTGCCACTGCCGGCGTTGGCCGTCAGCGTGATGGCGTTCATCGGCGCCATCCCCGACGACACCTCGACGCCGACATCCTCAACGGTGCTGCCGTGGGTGACGAACAGGAAGCTCTTCGAGATGCGATTGAACGCCAAGTCGAGGGCGTCATACGCCCCGAAGCTCGAAGAGATCGTCAGGAGCGCGCCGATCGCGCCATTGGCGCCGACCTGCTTGCCGAAGATCTTCTTGTCTCCCCGATTCCAGGCCACGAGCACTGACTGCGTCTCGGTGTCGTACTCGGCGGCGGAGATGTATTCGCCCGACGAGGTCTCCAGCGTGAGCGGCGCGCCCAGCGGAGCGCCGTTCTTGATGCGCTGTGCCTTGACGTAAGCCGACCCTGCGGTGCCGCAGTAGGCGAGGATGAACTCATCGGAAGCGGGGTTGTAGGCGACTGAGGGCGTGCGCTCGTAGCCAAGGCCGTTGGTGAGGTTGGCGTTGGCGATCAGAGCGCCAGCCACGCTGACGCGGCCGTACCAGATGTCGTTCTTGCTCGTCGGCGTCGTCCCGAGGATGTAGCCGCCCATCCAGGTCACCAGGAATTCCTTCGAGACGGGCGAGTACGCGATGCCGGGAGCCATCTCCCAGTTCGATCCGGGAGGGCTGATTGTAAAAGCCGCTCCCAGCAGCCCGCCGGTGTAGGACACCAGCCTGCCCTTGACCGCCGTGCCGTTAGAGCCTTCGTGCCAGGCGACCAGGCAGACGCCGGTGTCGCTGCAGGCGGCGGAGGGCGCCATCTGCCCGACGGCTGTCGACGCCACAGAGAACGTTGCCGCGCCGAGCAGCGCCCCGGAGGACGAGATCCACCGCGCCCGGACGCCGCGGCCGGCGACTGCCAGATACACGTTGTTCACCGGGTCGTAGGCGACGTCCGGATACTGGACGGTCGCCGAAGCGGTCGTCGGCGGCGGGGGAGCAGGAATCGCCGTCTTTGCGCCGCGGACCGCGGCGCTGACAGTCACCGGGATGAGGCTGGTCGCCAGGGCAAGCGCCAGCGCGATTCTGACAGTCAACTTTTCCCTCATGTCGCTCTCGTCCCCCGTGGGTATATCCGTGCGGAGAGGACCCTCCGCGTCTATCTATCGGCGCCCGGTGTCCAGCACTTTAGGGCTCGCGGCGTGCCTCACCCAGAAAAAGTGCGCGTGCCCCTTCGAGGCGGACCCAGGTGCTGGGATCGCTCAGCATCTTTGGCCATTCCGGGGCGTTGTCCGGCAGCCCGATCGTGTCGATCGCCCGGGCCGCTTCTTCGCGAATCGCGAGGTTCGAGTCGCCCAGCCCGGCTGTGACTACGGCTCTGGCGGCGTCGGGTCGGATGTCTTTCAGCAGCCGCGCCGCGCGCAGGCGATCGACCGGGTTCTCGGTGTCGAGCAGGCCGTCAACGGCGACCTGCCAGCGTGACGGCTGGTCCGGCATGGCCTCAGCGGCATTGAGGACGATGTCCGGCACGCCCGAGCTCAACATCTGGTCGATCACCGGCGCGGCGCTCTGGTCGCCCAGCTTGACCAGCGACAGCGCCGCGGCCTGACTGACCAGCGGCATCGGATCCGACAGGAGCGATTTGAGGGCCGGCACGGCGTCCTGCGCGCCGATCGACGCCAGCGCGCTGGCGGCCGCGGTCTTCGTCATCGGATCGGGATCCGCGAGCAACGGAGCGACAGCTTCGGCAGTGCCCGGCGGGTTGGCTTTTGCCAGGGCGTCGATGACCTCCGCCTTCGGTCCCGGCGCCTTCAGCAGGCCGAGCAGCTTGTCGGGGTTCCCCAGGCCGGCTCGTGCCAGCGCCACCGCGCCGGCAGCACCGGAGGTCGCCGCCAATCGCGTCAGTGCCCGCCTGGCGTCCGCGTCGCCTGCGCTGGTGAGCACTCGCAACGCTTCGAGCCGCTGGTCGATCACAGCCCCGGAGATCGCGATGTCCTGGAGGACGGCTTCGGCAATCGACGCCACCAGCTGCGGATCGTCGGCGCGACGTGACGTGCGCCATTCGTCGTACGCCTTGAACGCGCCCTGCACGTTGCGCTGGTGGGCCAGCGATTGCACCTTCAGGATGATCGCGCCGTGGTCGAACGGACGGCGCGCCAGCACCGCGTCGGCAGCGGCGACGGCGTCGCCGTAGCGCCCGGTGCCAAAGGCCGACCACCCGGCGCCGAGCGACGCCGTTGCCGGCGCGGCCGCGCCGGTTTGCGCCGAGGCGACACCCGCGGACGGCAGGAGCAGGCAGATCAATAACGCGACCGAAGAGGAGCGATGTCTTGTCAAACGGAGCCGCTCAACGAGGAGCGGGACCGATTATCAGGGATTTGACGGGGAAGTGCCACTGTTTTCAACAACTTCCTCCCGTCCGATATCGACGTGGACCGGGGCGGTTTTGCGTGGCGAAGGCCTGACGTCCACGCGGTGGGATCGGGCCGTGTCGTTGAAGGGCAGGGGAATGGGCACCGAAAACCAGGCGCCGACGATCGGGCGGACCGTCTGAGGGCGTCCGCCATCCACTGAAATCTCGACATCGGGCTCGCCCGACGCCGTCCGCACGCGCAGCGGCAACACCACGCGCGTGGCGTCCGCTCCCGGCACGAAGACCGTTGCCGGGCCGTCCGCCGTCCGGAACCGCCGGCCCGATTCGCCGTCCACTTGCCAGGCAGAGACGCCGGTCGCGACGCCCGCGACGTTCATGCCCGCCAGCAGCGCCGCTGTCCGCATCGGCATCGTCGCGGCCAGCGCCAGCCCGATTGCCGCGAGCGCGATCGCCCGGATCGGCCCGCGCGGCACGGCTGTCGCCGATCGGCCCAGCGCGCGAAGGCCTTCCGCGCGCGTGACGCCGAGCAGCATCCAGAACGCGATCACCGCCTGCGCCGTGAGCAGTTGATGGCTCGAGAGCCAGGTGCCCACAAAGACGCCGATGGCAACCAGCGGCCCCACGAGTGACGCCGATCTCTGCCGCGACACGGCGCGGAGCGCGGGCCACGTCCCCAAAGTCAGGAGCGCGAGGAACACGGCGAGGCCCGAGAGCCCGAGCTCCCCGAGGACCTGGAAGAACTGGTTGTGCGCGTTTTCAGCGCGGTACCAGCGGCGAAGCACCGGCGACGCCCACTCGCTCGATCGCGAGTAGAACTCGCCGATGCCGACGCCAAACACCGGCTGCTGCCGCACCATCCCCAGGGTGACGTAGCCCATTTCACGACGCACGCCGAAGGACATCTGCGTCCCTGGCGAACTGCCGACGCGTGAGAACCAGAGACTGGCCGCGACGACGACGAAGGCGGCGAGCAGCGCGGCGATGCGGAAGGCGCGTTTCGGCGCGTCGGTTGTCCGGCGCGGCCACGACAGTGCGGCCGCGGCCACGACAGCCACCGGCAGGAGCACGAGTGCCGTGCGCGACCCCGACAGCCAGAGGCCAGCGACGAGGCCGGGCAGCACCAGCGCCCCGAACAGCCGTGTCGACGCGCTGAAGAGCGCGCAGATCGCGACGGGCACCATCATCAGGAACAGACCGCCCGCCGCATTGACGTCGCCGATCACGATGCTGACGCGCACCGACCTGAGCGCGTCGACGAGCGCCGGCACCAACTGCGGGCGCCGCAACGCGATCTCGAACATCCGATAGAGGCTCAGGACCCCGACGCCGCTCATCGCGATCGCCAGCAGCCGCGTGAGTCGCTCCCCGAGTTGCGGGGATCGCGCACAGCGGTCGGCGGTGAGCGCGAAGAGCCCCACGCCGGCCAGCGCCAGCGCCGCGCTCCAGAAGCCGTGAAACGCCAGGACCTGCGCGTGGGGAAAGGTATGCGTCAGCCACTCGGTGAGCGACGCGTCGAACGCGTCGGCGGAGGGTGCCACAGTCCGGCCGGCGCTGACCACGACCGCCAGGGACGTCACCACCAGCAACGTCCACACTGTCGCGGCGCCGCCGACGCCCTGGTCAGCGCTGGCCTCGCGCCGGGCGATGCGTCCGATTGCCGCGCCGCCGAGGACTGCCATCACGAGCGGCATGCACCAGTCCGGGGATCCGACCGCGACTGCAGCGGCGATGCCGAGAGGCCCCAGGCCTGCCACGACCAGCAGGCCGTCGTCTGGCCGCCATGCGGCAAGGCACGAGCAGACCACCACCATGGTGGCCAGCGTGAGCGACGGATGGCCGATGAAGGTGCTGGCCAGCCCGAGCGAGGCCAGCAGCACGACCGCGACCGCGCCGGGCAGGACGCGCATCAGGCGCGGGGCAGCGGACGCGCCGGACGGCACAGGGGGAATCGACAATCTGTTGATATAGTAAAAGGCCTGAATCCGCGCTGTTGCTCGAACAAATGGTCGAACCTCGCACCCCTGTGCTGACAGTGCCGCCGCGCCAGGCGGGTCTCGCCGCGCTCATCGAGCGGCTGCGCGGCCGGCACGCGACGATCGGCGTGATTGGCCTCGGCTATGTGGGGCTGCCGCTGGCCGTCGAATTTGCCGACGCCGGCTTTGCCGTGACGCCGGTGGACGTGGACGCGGCCAAGGTCGAAAGCATCCGCGCCGGCCAATCGTACATTCCCGACATCCCGAACGAACGGCTCGCCGCGGTGGTCAGGGCGAAGCGCCTGACGCCGACCACCGACTTCTCGGTGCTCGCCGCCGCTGATGCCATCAGCATCTGCGTGCCCACGCCTCTTCGCAAGACCAAGGACCCCGATCTGTCGTTCGTGGTGGCGGCGGTCGAACAGGTGGCGCGGTACCTGCGGGAGGGGCAGCTGGTCGTGCTGGAATCGACCACGTATCCGGGTACGACCGACGAAGTCGTGCGCCCGATGCTCGAGCGCGGCGGCCTCCGCGCCGGACGCGATTTCTACCTGGCGTTCTCGCCCGAGCGCGTCGATCCGGCCAACCCGCAGTGGCACACCGGCAACACCCCCAAGGTGGTGGGCGGCGTGGATCAGGCCTCGACCGAGGCGGCGTGCGCGCTCTACCAGCAGATCGTGTCCACGACGGTGCCGGTCTCGTCGACCGGCGTGGCCGAGATGGTGAAGCTGCTCGAGAACACGTTCCGCGCCGTGAACATCGGCATGGTGAACGAGCTGGCGTTGATGTGCCGGCACATGGGCATTGATGTCTGGGAAGTGATCGACGCGGCCCGCACGAAGCCGTTCGGCTTCATGGCATTTTATCCGGGGCCCGGCCTGGGCGGGCACTGCATCCCCATCGATCCGTTCTATCTGAGCTGGAAGGCACGACAGAGCGGCTTCGAGAGCCGCTTCATCGAGCTTGCCGGCCACGTGAACGGCTCAATGCCCCGCTACGTCGTCGATCGCGTCAGCGAGGCGCTCAACAGCGCGGGCAAGCCGATCAAGGGGTCGAAGGTGCACCTGTTCGGCATGGCGTACAAGGCGGATGTCGGCGACTATCGTGAGTCTCCGGCGATCGACATCGCCCAGCTGCTGAAGCAGCGCGGCGCCGTCGTCAGCTACAGCGACCCGCACGTGCCTGCGGTCGACGATCACGGCATCACCCTGTCGGCGACGCCGGAGGCCGAGGCGATCCGGCAGGGCATCGACTGCGCCGTGATCGTGACCAGCCATCGCGCGTTCGACTACGACGCCCTGGTCGCAGGATCGCCGCTGGTCGTGGACACGCGCAACGCACTCAAGGGCCGTACAGACGCTCACATTTTCCGTCTCTGACCAACACGAGAGGCTGCGCGACGCATGAAGGGCAACGTCAAGGTGATGGTCGCCGTGGTGGCCGTCCTGCTGGTGGCAGGCTGGTGGCTGTATTCGCGGCGGCGCACGGAACAACACGTGACGGATCTCATTGCCGCGTTCCCGCAGGCCGAGCATCGATCGACGTCCAAGCCGGCCGACGACGCGTTCGAGGTGGGCACGACGACCATCGAGGGCCAGACCTGGCGAACCATCCTGGCCAGGCCATCCGCCCGCATCATCTACAGCGTCACCGTGCCGGCCGATGGATGGCTCGAGGTCTACTTCGGCCTTCGACCCGACTCGTGGGACCTGCCGGGAGACGGCGCCCAGTTCCGCATCGGCATTGCCGATGGCCGCAACTACGACGAGCTGCTCCGGCAGTACGTGAACCCGAAGCGCGTCGGCGATCGCCGCTGGTTTCCTGCCAGGCTCGATCTGTCCGCGTATGAGGGCCGCAACGTCAAGCTGATCTTCAATACCGATCCCGGGACCGACCTCGCCAACGACCGGCCGGTGTGGGGCGAACCGCACCTCTACAGCAGACGGTAGTCGTGACGACGCCAGTGAGCGGCCTCCAGTCCATGGAGGTGCCGCTGCTCGACCTCACCGCGCAGTGGGCCGGCCTCCGGCCGGAGGTCCTGGCCGCGCTGACGCGCGTCTGCGACAGCCAGCGCTTCATTCTCGGCGCCGAGGTCGAAGCGCTCGAACGCGAGATGGCGGTCATGCTGGACGTCGAGCACGCTGTCGGCGTGTCATCCGGCACCGACGCGCTGCTCGTGGCGCTGATGGCACTCGGCATCGGGCCGGGTGACGAGGTCATCACGAGCACGTATTCCTTCTTCGCCACGGCCGGCACAATCGCGCGTGCCGGGGCGCGACCGGTGCTGGTGGACGTCGACCCTGTCACGTTCAACCTGGACCCGGCCGCTGTGGCCGCCGCCGTCACGCCGCGCACCAAGGCCATCATGCCGGTGCACTTGTACGGCCAGTGCGCCGACATGGATGCCCTGATGGCGGTGTCTGCCGCCCACAGCGTGCCGGTGATCGAGGACGCCGCCCAGGCGATCGGCAGTCGATACCGCGGCCGCCAGGCGGGCACGTTCGGGTCCGCCGGGTGCTTCTCGTTTTTCCCGAGCAAGAATCTCGGCGCCTTTGGCGATGCCGGCCTGGTGACGACCCGCGACGCCGCCATGGCGCAGCAGCTGCGGCTGATGCGGAATCATGGCGCCGAGCAGCAGTACTACCATCGCGTCATCGGCGGCAACTTCCGGATCGACGCGCTGCAGGCCGCCGTGCTCCGCGTGAAGGCGCCGCACCTGGCGGGCTGGACGCGGAAACGCCGCGCGAACGCCGATCGCTACCGCGCCCTGTTTCGCGAAGCCGGTCTCGAGGGACGCGTCGGTTTGCCCGCCGAAGCGCCGGGCTGCGACCACATCTACAACCAGTTCGTCATTCGCGTGCCCGAGCGGGACCGCGTGAAAGAGGCGCTGGCCGCCAGGCGGGTTGGCACGGCAATCTACTATCCCGTGCCGTTCCACCTTCAGGAGTGCTTCGCGCATCTCGGCTATCGGGAGGGCCAGTTCCCCAACGCCGAGGCGGCGGCCCGCGAGACCCTGGCCCTGCCGATCTATCCCGAGCTGACCTCCGCACAGCAGGCCTACGTCGTCGCCTCGATCGGCGCCGCACTTGCCGGGATCGCCGGCTAACGCATGGCCGCGCCAGTCTCAGCGTCAGGCAGCGGCACGAGCCGCTTTCCCAGTCTCACGACGCAGATTCTGATCGCGCTGGTCGCCGGCGTGCTGCTGGGCGTGATCTGGCCGTCGGCCGGCGTGGCGATTCGACCGCTGGCCGACCTGTTCCTGCGGCTCATCAAGATGATCCTCGCGCCGCTGGTGTTCTCGACGCTGGTCGTGGGCATCGCGGGCAACCACGACATCCGTGCCGTCGGGCGAATCGGCCTGAAGGCGCTGGCCTGGTTCGAGCTGGCCACGACGCTGGCGCTCGCGATCGGGCTGCTGCTGGTCAACGTGCTCCGCCCAGGCGCGGGGCTGACGCTGCCTGTGCACGGCGACGCCGCGGTGGTCGCGGGCATCGCCTCGCAGCAGCAGACGCCATGGGACATGCTGCTGCACATGGTGCCCACCTCCGTCATCGACGCGATGGCGCGCGGTGACATCCTGCAGGTGGTGGTCTTTGCCTCGTTCTTTGGCGTGGCGCTCGCAGCGCTCGGGCCTCGCGGCGCCGCCGTGACGACAGTGCTCGACGGAGTCGCGCAGGTGATGTTCACGGTGACGGGCTACGTCATGCGGTTCGCGCCGATTGGTGTGCTGGCCGCAATGGCCTCCACCGTGGGCGGCCGCGGGCTGGGGATCCTCGTCACGCTCGGCAGCCTGGTCCTGACGCTCTATCTCGGACTGGCGCTCTTCCTCGTGCTGGTCGTCGGCGGTGCGTCCATCATCGCGCGCGTGCCGCTCGGTGCGTTCATCCGGGCGATTCGCGAACCGTTCCTGATTGCGTTCACCACCGCCAGCAGTGAGGCCGCGCTTCCGAAGGCCCTCGAAGTGATGGAGCAGTTCGGGGTGCCGAAGCCGATTGCGGGCTTCGTCCTGCCGGCGGGCTACAGCTTCAACCTGGACGGATCGACGCTGTACCTGTCCGTCGCGTCGGTCTTCGTCGCGCAACTGGCCGGCATCCAGCTCTCGCTCGGCCAGCAGCTGTTCATGATGTTGACGTTGATGATCACCAGCAAGGGCGTCGCCGGCGTGCCGCGCGCGGGGCTGGTGATCCTGACCGCCACGCTCGCCACTTTCAGCCTGCCCCTCGAAGGCGCGGCGATCCTCCTCGGCATCGACCAGATTCTCGACATGGGCCGCACCGCCGTGAACGTCACCGGGAACTGCATCGCGGCGGTGGTCGTCGCTCGCTGGGAAGGGCAGCTCGACGACGACCGCATGCGCCGGTTCGACCGCGCATGACGATGCCCACGGTCCTGGTGTTCGGTGCCGCGGGCCAGCTCGGACGCGCGACTGTCGATCGCCTCGCGGGGCGGGCAGACGTGACCGGCCTGACACGGCGCGACGTGGACGTCACCGACCACGCCTCCGTCGCGGCAGTGCTCCAGCAACGCCGGCCCGGCGTCGTCATCAATTGCACCGCCTACAACGCCGTGGACCAGGCGGAAGATGACGCGGTCACCGCGCTGCGCGTGAACGCGCTGGCCGTGCAGTCGATGGCGCACGCGGCCGCGTCAATCGGGGCCGTGCTGGTCCACTACAGCACCGACTTCGTCTTCGACGGCCGCGCGGAGTCGCCCTACACCGAGGCCGACGCGCCCAATCCGCAGAGCGTCTACGCGCAGTCCAAACTGATTGGCGAATGGCTGGCCGCGTCGGCGCCTCACGCGTTCATCCTGCGGGTCGAGAGCCTCTTCGGTGGCGCGGCGGCGCGCAGCAGCATCGATCGCATCGTCGCCAGCCTGCGCGCGGGCGACACCGCGCGTGTCTTCGTCGATCGCGTCGTCACGCCGTCGTACGTCGACGATGTGGTGGAGGCGACCTGGACATTGGTGACCGGCGGCGCTGCCCCCGGGGTCTACCATGCCGTCAACTCCGGGCAGACGACGTGGCACGGCATCGGCGAGGAGGTTGCGCGCCTGCTCGGCGCTCCGGCGTCACGGCTCGTGGCGGTGAAGACCGACGACGTGCCCATGCGCGCGCCGCGGCCGCGATACTGCGCGCTGTCGAACGAGAAGTTGCGGGCCGCTGGCGCGGCGATGCCCGCGTGGGACGACGCGCTGGCGCGCTACCTGCGTCCGCAGGCCTGACTCCACGGCGTTCGTCACACCACCCATCCCAGAAATCACGTCGTTCATCGCGACGGCCCTGCCGCGGCCGTGACCAATGCCCTCGCCGGAGGGACAGTCAGGCGCCGCTCCTCCCGACGCAGTGCTAACGTCGGCGGCGACGAGCAGGGCGGGGAGGCCCACTTCATGCGTCGATGCCGCTTCACCTCCGGACGTGCGCTTGCTGCCGTATTTGCGGCGCTCAGCGCCTTTGTCATCAGCGTCCCGCGGGAGGCCGCCGCGCAGGTGCCGCTCACGCTGCCCCAGCCAAGCCAGGCGGCGACGGCGAGTCAACGGATCGGGCTGACCGACATCGCGATCGCCTATCACCGCCCTGCGGTCAACAAGCGGGAAGTGTGGGGCAAGCTCGTGCCGTACGGACAGGTCTGGCGAGCGGGCGCCAATGAGAACACCGTCATCACGTTCAGCACGCCGGTGACTGTCGCGGGCCACGCCCTGGCCGCTGGCGCGTACGGGCTGCACATGATTCCGACCGAGCACGACTGGACTGTCATCTTCAATCGCGAGTCGAAGGCGTGGGGCAGCTTCTTCTACGACGAGGCCGACGACGTCGCGCGGGTCACGGTGACGCCGGCCGCCGCGCCCTACGAGGAGCATCTCGTCTACACGTTCGATGACCCCACCGACCGCGCGGTCGTGGCGACGCTGCATTGGGAGAAGCTGGCAGTGCCGATCCGGATCGACGTCGACACGCCGGCGGTGGTCGCCGCCAGCCTGCACACCGAGCTGCACGGGCTGCAGGGCTTCTCCTGGCAGCGGATGGCGCAGGCGGCGGAGTGGTGCGCGAACAACAACGTGAACCTGGACGAGGCGCAGAAGTGGGCGGACCAGGCGGTGGCGCAGCAGGAGAACTTCACCACGCTCAACGCGAAAGCCGCGGTGGCCGATCGCAAGGGGCAAAGCGCCGCATCCACGGAGCTTCACACCAGGGCTCTCGCGGCAGCGACCGAAGCGGAGCTGAACCAGTTCGGCTACACGCAGCTCCAGGGCGGGAAGGTGGACGACGCCATTGCCACGTTCCGCGACAACATCAAGCGGCATCCCGAGTCGTGGAACACCTACGACAGTCTTGGCGAGGCGCTCGCGCTTAAAGGGCAGAAGAGCGAGGCCGTCGCCAGCTACCAGAAGGCGCTGGCGATGACGAAGGATCCGAAGCAGAAGGACCGTATCAACGCGATCCTCGGCAAGCTTTCGAGCTAGCGCATTCAGGAAGCAGGCAGCAGGCAGCAGGCAGCAGCACCTACGGTCGCCTTGCTGCCTACTGCCTACTGCCAGCCGCCCGCTACACCCTACAGCCGTTCACCAATTGCCGCGTAGTCCTGCGGCGCGAACAGCAGCGCGTTGAGCCGCGTCGCGTTGCCGTTCAGCGTCTGCACGAGATCGAAGATCGCGGGCGGATCGTCGGGGCGAAGCGGAAGGGTCTGCAGGCGGTCCTCGTCGCGCAGGGGCGATCGATAGTCGATGCGCGCGTTGCCGAAGCCGCTCGCCGTCAGCAGGTACTGCAGCGTCTCGGGGTGCAGCGGACGCTGATGGGTGAGATCGCGGATGTAGCTCGAGAAAAACGCGAACCACGACGCCGCATTGATCGTCTCGAGGACGATGCGCGCGCCCGGCCGCAGCTTGTGATACGCGAGCTCCAGTGCGCGAATCAACTCGCCCGGGGGTAGATGTTCGACGACCTGGAGCGCGATGAGCCCGCCGAGTGATCCGTCCGGCACCGCCGACAGGTAGCTGACCAGGTCGCCCTCGACGACGTCGAGTCCGCGCGCGCGGCAGACTTCCACCATCTCGTGATTCGTGTCGAGCCCGCGTGCGCCGATGCCGGCCTCACGCAGCAGATCCAGGAACTCGCCCCTGCCGCAGCCGACGTCGAGCACGTCACTGGCGCCGGCAAACAACGGGACATACGAGAGCTGGCGCGCGCGAATCTCTTCGCGAGAGCCGCGAAAGCGATCTTCGAAGCCGACGTACTTGTAGCTCTCGAGCGCTTCGACGGCCGGAGGCGTGTGGTCCGCGACGCCGGCCGCAGGCGGGCCGCTGGCGAGCAGGCGCTCCATCTCACGCTTCACGGTCATCGTCGCCTGCTGGAGGGAACCGAGGTGTCCCTGCAGGTCGTGGTGGGCAGTGTTCACGGCGGACATCTGTCCAAGCAGACGCGCGTCGCGCGCCTTGATGGCCTCGACGTGCCGCATGACTTCCAGCGTCAGTGCATCCACCGTCTGGTCGTAGACGGCCATGATCGTGGCCTGGCGGAGGCGATCGCCGGAATCGACGTAGGCGGTGAACTGCTGGAAATACCGGATCAGGTGCGAGTGGAAGCGGTTCAGGACGTTGACGTGCTCGCGGACGGCGTCGGTCACTCGCGCGAGCGTCTCGACGCGGGCGCGTTCACTCTGCGTCGACCGGTTGACGTGATCGACCAGGCGCGAGTTGAACGCCTGCTGGCGCTCGAGCGGGGGCGATACGAGGCGCCAGATGAAGTGCGCCAGCCGCGACCGCACGCCGCGGGCGGGCGGCAGCGCGATGCCGGACAGGATCTCCCAGGATTGATTGAGCGGGACGACCTGATGATCGTCGACGGCTGCCGGCGCCGGCATGTCGACGGGAGGCGGCAGGGCGCGGTCGACGTCGGTGAGGGCGTCGTTGTAGGCGCGATCGGCGGCATCGCGCTCGAGACGCAGGCGCTCGAGCGTCTCGGCCGTGACCGGGCGCGTCACCGGCATCGCGTCAGCGGCCTACCAGTCCTTCAACCGGACTGCTGGCATTGGCGTACGCGCGGCGCGGGATCCGTCCCGACACGTAGGCCAGCCGTCCAGCCTCCACCGCGAGCCGCATGGCGCGCGCCATCGTGACCGGCTGCTGCGCGCCGGCGATGGCCGTGTTCATCAGCACGCCATCGGCGCCCAGTTCCATCGCCAGCGCCGCGTCCGACGCGGTGCCGACGCCGGCGTCGACGATGACAGGCACACGTGAGAATTCGCGGATGATGCGGATGTTGTTCGGGTTCTGGATGCCGAGGCCCGACCCGATCGGGGCGCCCAGCGGCATCACCGCGACGGCGCCGGCGTCCTCGAGCTTGCGGCAGACGACGGGATCGTCGGTGGTGTACGGCAGCACGACGAAGCCTTCCTTCACGAGGATGCGCGTGGCCTCGAGCAGGCCTTCGTTATCCGGAAAGAGGGTCCTCTCGTCGCCGATCACTTCGAGCTTCACCCAGTTGGACAGCCCCGCTTCGCGCCCGAGCCGCGCCGTGCGCACCGCTTCGTCCGCGGTGTAGCAGCCGGCTGTATTCGGCAGCAGCGTGTATTTCGACGAGTCGATGTAGTCGAGCAGCGATTCCCGCGACCGGTCCGAGATGTTGACGCGGCGCACCGCCACGGTGACCATCTCGGCGCCCGAGGCTTCGTGCGCCTGCGCCATGACGGGGAACGACGGATATTTCCCCGTGCCGACGATGAGCCGGGATGAGAAGGTCCGCCCTGCGATGACGAGTCCGTCCATTGGCTAGCCGCCACCCACGAAGTTCACGATCTCGATCTCGTCGCCGTCGCCGACAAGCTCCTGGTCGTACTGCGACCGGCGCACCACCACCAGGTTCCGTTCCACGGCCACGCGCCGTGCGTCGATGCCAAGCGTCTCGAGCAGCGTCGCCAGCGAGACGGCCTGGGGCAACTCGTGAGCTTCGCCGTTCAGGACTATCCGCACGTCATGACTCCATCGCGCGGGGACCGGCGTCTTGCTGCCGTCCTCGGCAGTCTCTAGCGTACCGCCTGACCGCGTGCAGGTCAAAGCCGGAACGGGCGCCGCCGCCAGCCGCGCCATGTAGAATAGCGCGGCCGATAACGGGGCACGGCACGGGCACGGCAACCCACGGGCAGCCGCAGAGGATAGGTACTGTTCAATGATCGCTGGAGTCATAGCCGAGACCCTCGATGGCGAGCGCCGTGTGGCGCTGGTCCCCGCGGTGCTGGCGCAGCTCACCAAGGGCGGCGTGTCGGTCGTGGTGCAGTCCGGGGCCGGCGCCGCTGCCGGATTTCCAGACGCCGAGTACGCGAAGCAGGGCGCGGAGCTCGCCGCCACCGCGGAGGACGTGGTGGCGCGTGCCGATGTGCTGCTGCGGGTGCGGCTCTCCCCACCAGACAGCGTGCCGGGACAGCGGGACCTGGCGCTGCTGCGGTCCGGACAGACGCTCATCGCCTTTCTCGACCCGCTCAATCAGCCGGCCATCGCGCGTGCCCTGGCTGCGAAAGGCGTGACGGCGCTGTCGATGGAGCTGATGCCGCGGATCACGCGCGCGCAGAGCATGGACGCGCTGTCGTCGATGGCGACCATCGCGGGGTACAAGGCCGTCCTGCTGGCCGCCAACGCCTTGCCGCGGATGTTTCCGATGCTGACCACGGCGGCGGGGACCGTCAAGCCGGCGCGCGTGTTCGTGATTGGCGCTGGCGTCGCCGGGTTGCAGGCCATCTCCACGGCACGACGGCTCGGCGCGCCCGTCGAGGCTTACGACGTGCGGCCGGCGTCGAAAGAACAGGTCCAGAGCGTCGGCGCGAAGTTCGTGGAGCTGCCGCTCGAGGCCACGGACACCGAAGACAAGGGCGGCTACGCGAAAGCGCAGGACGAGTCGTTCTATCGCCGGCAGCGCGAGGTGATGACGAAAGTCGTCGCCGCCAGCGACGTCGTCATCACGACCGCGGCGATTCCCGGCAAGCGCTCGCCGGTGCTGGTGACAGAGGAGATGGTGAAGGGGATGGCGCCAGGCTCGGTGATCGTGGATCTCGCCGCCGAGCGCGGCGGCAACTGCGAGCTCACCCGGGCCGACGAGCAGATCACCGCGCACGGCGTGACCATCTTCGGCCCGACCAACCTGCCGGCGACAGTGCCGTACCACGCCAGCCAGATGTACGCGAAGAACATCACGACGTTCCTCGCGCACCTCGTGAAAGACGGGCAGCTCGCGCTCAGCGCCGACGACGAGATTGCCCGCGACACGCTCGTGACCGAGGGCGGTCAGATCGTGCAGGAGCGGATCAAGGCGCTGCTGTAGTCGAAGGGCCGGAGGAGTTCCTGTCGGGCCGATCTTCTCGCAGGGCAGCCACCCGCTCGGCATGCTCGGCGACGAACCACGGAGACAGCAGCGGCAGGTATTCCCGCTGGGTCTCCAGCGGCAGCTCGAAAAAGCTCGCAGGCACCACTCCACGACACCGCGCGGCGCCGCACTCGCACCTCCAGACGGCACCTCCATCGCAGTCGATGATGTAGTCGTAGGTGATCTCCTCGCCGGCCGCAATCGAGCGGCGCGCGATCACTGCCCGCCGCTCACCCGTCCACTGGACGTACGCACTCGGATCGCAGCTCGAGTTGATGTGACGCTCGGGCTCCGGCATGAGGACGACGCGGCCGCCGGCGAGGTAGTCCTGGTGGGTCGGCAGCTCGCCCAGTTCAGGGCGTAGCGGGTGTGCCTCGTCCACGACCCGGCTGTCGTCGATCCAGAGGACCGTCTCACCGGGCGCGAAGCCGCGAGCCGCGAACACGCCGAAGCCATGGATGGCGGAGTGCCGAACCTCGACGTCAGGCACCGGCGAGCCTCAGTGAGGGAGCGGATGGTTCAGCCACACGTCCACCCGGGGCGCGTTCCAGTTGTACGGCTTCTGCAGGATGTCGAGGCGCCCGTCGCCGTCCAGGTCCGCGAGCCGCGTTTCGTGGAAGCCCATGCCGTGCGCCAGCTCCACGGTGTCGAAGTGGCCGTGGCCATCGCCGTAGAAGATGAGCGCCCGCGCGTCGGGATTGTCCGGGACCGAAGCAGACTCCTTCCACTTGGCCATCTCCGCCGCGAAGATGTCCATGTGCCCGTCGCCGTCGATGTCTCCCAGCGCGAGGCTGTGGCCATGGACGAAGTCGCCCGCGATCAGATCGTGCCCGGTCCAGGACGCTGCAACCCGCGGGTCGCCGTCGCACGAAAACCAGCGGAGCGGGCCGGTGCCGTCACCGGGCGCGATGACCACCTCGGGGCGTCCGCCCTCGACAATCTGACCGGCGAGAATCCGCCCGCCGAGGGGCGCGATCTTGATTGGCACAAACGTCGTGCCCGACGTGTGCTGGAACCAGGCATTGCCGGCGAGCAGGTCGTCGTGCCCATCGCCGTCGATGTCGGCCACGGCCATGCCTTCTGGATACAGGCCGCCGGGCTCGCCGGCAGCGCCCGCGAAGATCGTCGTCGCCGGCCATGGCTCCGTCGTGCGCGGATTGGGAGGAATTGGCGCCAGCAGGATGGACTTCGCGTTCTGGTTCCAGAAGGCGAGCTGCGCCCGTCCGGTCCCGAGGAAGTCGCCGAAGATCTGATCGTGGTGCTGGGTGGCGCCGCCGGACTTGACACGGCGCCGCGTCCATCGTCGATCGGGCTGATAGTCGCGGCCCGGGTTCTCCCACCACCACACCTCGCTGCTCTGCCAGTCGCCGCCGAAGACGAGATCGAGGTCGCCGTCCCCGTCGACGTCGTAAGCGGCACCACCAGCTTCGACGGTGAGGAAGTCGGGCTCGATCGCCTGCCGCGTCCACCCGTTCGCCGTTCGGCGGTACCAGACCAGCGCAGGCGCCACCTGTCTGAAGCTCAGGACGAAGTCGTTGACGCCGTCGCCGTCGAGATCAGCGACGAGCGATCCTGTCTGTTGCGTGGACGCGCCAGGCACCGGCAGATCGCCGGTCGACGAGGAGAGGTGCTGCCACCTGACGCGATCGCGGGAGTCGGCGGCTCCGCCGGCCAGCAGCGCCAGAGCTGAGATCGCCGCCACCAACTGCGCTGTCCCGGACGTCGTCATCACCGCTCCTTCAGGACACCGTGACGTGCCAGGCGTAGAGCCACGCGACCAGCGCCGCCAGCGCGACCGCGATCGCCAGCGAGGGCCGGCCGGGCGTCACCGAGGAGCTCCCCGACTCGACGCTCTGTGGTCGACGGACCATCCACCCGACGGCGAGGACCAGCAGCAGCGGAGCGCCCCAGACCAGCAGCGTCGCGACGGCCGCGGCCGCCGGGATCCCGGCGACGGCGCCGACGCTCCCCGGCACGGCGGCCCTGTTGCGCACCTCCGGGATGACCAGCGTGACGACCGCCGGCAGCAGCGCCGCCCAGGCCATTGCCAGGCCTCGCGCCAGCGTCCAGCCGGTGCCGCCCGCCCGCTGTTCCCCCGCGGCCAGCGGCCGGTCCGAGGCCCAGAAGCCGAGCCCGAGCGGGCCCCAGAGCACTGTTATCAGCGCCGCGAATGCAGGCTTGCGCGCTCCGCGGGTCCGGGCGTCGTGCCAGACCCAGAGCGCGAGGATCAGGTTGAAGATGGCGTTCACCGCCAGCCTCGCACGCAGCATGCGGCGATTCTATCGCCGCATGCCCGAGCGCGTCCCGCATGACCTTCGACATACAATTTCTACGGTGCTGGCCGTTGGCAGTCTGATCGACGGGAAGTATGAAATTCGCGGCCATCTGGGTGGCGGCGGCATGGGCGACGTCTACCTCGCGCGACGCACCATGCTCGGCGACGATGTCGCGCTGAAGCTGATACGGCCATCGCCCGATCCCTCGGGCTGGCGCGAGCGGTTTTTCCGGGAAGCCCGGGCCTGCGCGCAACTCCGGCATCCGAATATCGTGTCGGTGCTCGATTTCAGCATCGACGCGCAGGGCCAGCCGTACCTGGTGATGGAACATCTGAACGGCCCCAGCCTTGCCGACGAGCTCGGCGTCCGGCGGCGCTTCGACATCCCCGCTCTCCGTCAGGTGGCGCGCGCGATCGGCGGCGCGCTGTCCCTGGCGCATGCCAGCGGCATGGCCCATCGCGACCTCAAGCCGCAGAACGTCGTCAGTCACCGGTTTCAGTCGGGCGAGATTGTCTACAAGGTCATCGACTTCGGTCTGGTCACCTTGCGTGCCGGCGACGATCAACAGACGCCGATTACAGCCGCGCATGAGTTCCTCGGCACCGTGGCCTACGCGGCGCCCGAGCAGTTCACTGGCGCGACGGCCGATGCACGCTCCGACCAATACAGCTTCGGCGTGATCGCGTACGAGTTGCTGGCGGGGAAGCGCCCCCTCGACGGCGACGGGCTCATGGCGATGGTGGACAGCCACCTCAACCAGGCTCCACGACCGCTCGCCGACGTGAGGCCCGACGTGCCGCCGTCGATCTCCACCGCGATCATGCGCGCCCTCGAGAAGACCCCCGACCGGCGGTGGCCGAGTGTCGCGCACTTCGTCCACGCGCTGACCGATGGCGACGGCGAGGAGACCGTGTCCGCGGACATGCCGGCCTCGGCGCTGCTCGGCACGTACGATCTCGGGGCGGTGATCGGGACAGGACGCTTCGGCAGCGAGATTCACGCCGGCACGCATCGCGCCCTCGGGCTGCCCGTCGCCATCCGGCTGCTCAAGACCTCCGGTCGAGACGATCGCGACGCGCTGCGCGAGCGGTTCCTGCGCGAGGCGCGCGCGCTCCAGATTCCACATCCGAACCTGCTCCAGGTGAGGGATTTCGGACAGGACGGCGATCGGTTGTACCTGGTGACCGACCTGCTGCCCGGCGTGAGCCTTGCCGAGCGGCTCTCACGTGACGGCCCGTTGCCGCTGGCGACGCTGAACGCGTTCATGCGGCAGATCGTCGAGGCCGCCGGCGCCCTGAATCGTCGTGGCAGCTTCATCTCCGGGCTGCATCCGGGCATCATCCGCCTGGTCGCCGACGGCGACGGCGAGCGTGTCGTCATCTCCACGGCGGGCGTATCGCAGATCCAGGATGTGCTCTCGACGATCGACGAGAGCACGCTGCGCGCGCAGGCCGGCGACATGACAGAGCTTCAATATGTGGCGCCAGAGATTCTGACGGGCCAGTCGGCCAACGCGCGCGCGGACCTCTACACGATTGGCGCGCTGGGCTACGAGATGGCGACCGGCAGGCGCCCGTACGACGCGCGCTCTCTGCCCAGCCTGCTGGGGCTCGTGTTCGCGGGGCCGCCGCCGTCACCCGGCACGCTGCGCGCCGATCTGCCGGACCATCAGTCGACGGCGCTGCTTCGGGCACTTGCGCGCGACCCCTCGGATCGCTTTCACGAGGGCGCGGCGTTCCTGTCGGCATGGACGGCCGCCGGCGCCGCGGCCTGAACGACTCATCTTGCATTCTTGTCTGGAGGGGGAATGACTCGACGCGTGGGGATTGGATCGCTCTGTCTGCTGTTGCTGCTCGCAGCGGCGTCCGCGCGGCCGACCGGGCAGGGCCCGCTGTTCACCGACGCCTTTCCCCCCGAGGAGTTCGCTGCCCGGCGGGCCAAAGTCTTCGACGCGATCGGCGACGGCATCGCCGTCATCGAAGGCGCGGCTGAATATCCGGGGTTCCTGCGTTTCCGGCAGGCCAGCCAGTTCTACTACCTCACCGGCGTCGAGGTGCCGCGCGCGCTGCTGATGCTCGACGGCCGCAGCCATCAGGCGACGCTGTTCCTGGCCCCCCGCAACGAGCGCCTCGAGCGCTCCGAAGGGCCGGTGCTCGTCCCGGGCGACGCGGCGGCCGCACTCACCGGCCTGTCGTCGGTGATGGCGAGGGACGATTTCAAGGCGGCGTTTGTCGCCGCCGCCACGACGAGGCGGCTCGTCTACGCGCCAATCCGCGCCGAGAGCCCGATGGCCGGCACGCCGCTCTCCTCGATCGCCAGCGCGAGGGCGACTGCCGAAGACCCGTGGGACGGACGGCCATCCCGCCAGCAGCAGTTCATCTCGCGGCTCCAGGCCGCGGCGCCCGGGATCGTCATCAGGGATCTCGACCCGATCCTCGACGGCCTGCGCTTCATCAAGACTCCGCGGGAGATCGCGGCAATCCGCGAAGCGACGCGGCTGGCGGGGCTCGGCATCATGGAAGGCATCCGCAACGCGCGCCCCGGGATGCGGGAATACGAAGTGGAGGCGATGGCCGACTACGTCTTCAAGCGCGGCGGCGCGTTCGGCGTCGCGTATTTCGCCCTCGTCGCGACCGGCGTCAACGCCTTCTACCCGCACTATCACGCCGGCACAGCGACACTGAAAGACGGCGACTTCGTGATCTTCGACTACGCACCGGACTACCACTACTACAGCTCGGACGTCACGCGGATGTTTCCGGCCAGCGGCCGCTTCTCGCCGCGCCAGCGCGAGCTCTACACCGTGTATCTGCGCCTCTACCAGGCGCTGATGCAGTCGATCGTGCCCAACGTGGCGCCGCGCGAGATCATCAAGGCCGCCGTGGTCAAAATGGACGCGATCCTGGCGTCCTACCACTTCAGCGCGGAGGACACGCGGGCCGCCGCAACGGCCTTCGTGGACCGCTACCGCCACAGCACGGCCAACGGACTGGGGCACACCGTCGGCATGGAAGTGCACGACGTCTACCCGCTGACGGAAGTGCTCAAGCCAGGCATGGTCTTCACCATCGAACCGGCGCTGACGATCGATGCCGACCGCACCTACATCAGGCTCGAGGACGTGCTCGTCGTCACCGACACCGGGTACGAGAACCTGTCGTCGTTCGCGCCCGTCGAGCCCGACGCCATCGAAGCCCTGATGGCGGAACCTGGTCGATTCAAGATGCCATCCGCCGCGCCAACGGCGAACGGGCGGTAGGAACTACCGGGCAGCCTGGTGGCTGCCTGCGATTGCCGGAGGAGTCATGACGCGCGTGTCCCGGTTCGTCCTGTGCGGTTCTCTCCTGGGGATGTCGGTGGCCGGCTGCTCGCAGCCCCCGACGCCCCCGCCCTCGGCCGACACCGTGTTCCAGGTGGTCGCGGACGAGTTCGTGTCCGACTTCCTGAAGCGCAATCCCTCGGCGGCGACCTACCTGGGAGTCCACGACTACGACGACCAGCTCGAGGACCCGTCACGGGCGGCTGTTGACGCCGAGATTGCCTCGCTGAAGCAGTTCCGCCAGCGCTTCGCCGCGCTGGAGCCTGGCGTGCTCACGGCGGCCAACCAGCTGGATCGCCTCCAGGCGATGACAGCCATCGACTCGCGACTGCTCGATCGCGAAGTGATCAAGCCGTGGGCCCGAAATCCTGATACCTACAGCAGTGGCCTCACGCAGACGGCCTACATCATGATCAAGCGCAACTTCGCGCCGCCCGCCGTGCGGCTCAAGGCGCTGATTGCCCGCGAGAAGCTGATGGTGAAGGTGTTCGACGCCGCGCGCGTGAACCTGGACAACCCGCCGCCAGATCTACACGGACATCGCGCTCGAGCAGGTGGACGGCAACCGCGAGTTTTTCGCTACCGCCGTGCCCGAAGCGTTCACCTCGGTCCTCGACCAGGACCTGCTCGCCGAATTCAAGACGACCAACCAGGCGGTGCTCGATGGGTTCACCGCATACAAGACCTTCCTGGCCAAGGACCTCAAGCCGCGATCGCAAGGCAAGTTTGCGTTCGGCGCCGCCACGCTGGCGGCCAAGTTCGAGGCCGACGAGATGATCGACGTGCCGCTCGATCGACTGCTCGCCATCGCCCAGGCGGATCTGCCCGCAACACCGACGCGTTCAACAAGACGGCGGCCCTGATTGCGCCGGGGCGCACGCCCCGGCAGGTGCTCGATGTCGGTGTCCGCCGATCATCCCGCGGCGGCCGACCTGTTGGCGGTCACGCAGGTCGCGACTCGACGGCCTGCGCCACTTCATCGAAGAGCATCGCACTCGTCACGATGCCGGCGTCGGTGCCGGCGAAAGTCGTCGGAGACGCCGCCGTTCATGCGCGCCTTGACGTCGGCGTCGATGGACACGCCCGGCCCGTTCGAGACGAGGGCGCCGAGGCCTACTACAACGTGACGCTGCCCGATCCGAAGTGGCCCGCGGCGAGACGTCGAGAGCTACATGCGCGCGCGGTACCTGCCGGCCGATCACCAATGTCTCGGTCCACGAGGTCTACCCCGGCCACTACATCCAGTTTCTCTATGGCCCGCAGTTTCCATCACGCATCCGCAAGGTCTACGGCGCGGCAGCAACTCTGAAGGGTGGGCGCACTACTGCGAGCAGATGATGCTCGACGAGGGCTCCGCGGGCAACGATCCGAAATACCGGCTGGCGCAGCTGCAGGACGCGCTGCTGCGCGACGTGCGCTTCATCGTCGGCATCAGGATGCACACGCGCGGCATGACCGTCGAGCAGGCGCAGGCGATGTTCGAGAAGCAGGGCTTCCAGTCGCAGCCGGTCGCGATATCGGAGGCCAAGCGCGGCACCGCGGATGCCGACGTACGGCTATTACACGCTCGGCAAGCTGATGATCCTGAAGCTGCGCGACGACTACAAGGCAAGAAGTCGGCGCGGCCTTCAGCCTGCGGGACTTCCACGACGCGTTCTTGAAGCTGGGCCCGCTGCCGCTGCCGCTGGTGCGCAAGCGCGATGCTCGGCGACCCTGGCGATCCGCTGCCTGCGCCGTAGCGCGGGGAGCCGTGCCTCATCGGCGCTGCCGGCGCTTGTCGTCAGTGGGCGTTGGCGAACGTCGCGGCGCCGAGCAGCCCGGCCTGCGGGTTGACGATCACCTTGATCGGAATGGTCTGCAGCAGCTCGGTCATCGGGCCTTTCTCGTGGAAGGCCTTCAGGAACGCCGGTTGCTCCAGCAGCGCGATGTTCTTCGGCGCGATCCCGCCGCCGACATACAGGCCCCGTGTCGCCACGGTGCGGACCGCCAGGTTGCCGGCTTCGGCGCCGTAAGCCGAGACGAAGATCGCCATCGTCTCGACGCAGTGCGGGCAGGCGCCGGTCTTGGCCTTTTCCGACGCGATCCGCGGCAGGTCCGGCGGCGGGCTCGCATCGAGCGGCACGCACGCGTCGTCCTCGTGCGTGAAGTGGTACAGGTTGTTGAGGCCGATCCCCGAGACGACCATCTCCACTTCGGCCCGGCCAAACCGCGCCGTGAGCCATTGCACCAGTTGCCACTCTCGTGCCGTGCGTGCGGGAAAGTCGGCGTGGCCGCCTTCCGAGGGCGCGGGCGCGAGATGACGGCCGTTGTTGAAGAGGAATGACTGGCCCATGCCGGTGCCCGCCGCCAGCAGCGCCGCATTGCCCGAGAGGTTCGGCTCACCCGCCTGCAGCACGTGCAGTTCTTCAGGCTGAAGCACCGGCACCGAATGCGCGATCGACACGAGGTCGTTCAACAACCGCACGCGTCCGAGGCTGAGCTCGAGGGCGATTGCGCTGCCGTCCACCTTCCAGGGCACGTTGGTCATCCATGCCGTGTCGTCCATGACCGGGCCGGCGACACCGAAGCAGGCGGCCTCGACCGGTGGCGCGCCGCCGGGCTGCGTGTTGAGGAACTCGCGAATCATCGGCACGAGGCCGTCGTAGTTCAGTGTCGGGAACGACTCCACCGCGACGGGCGTGGGCCTGTGCGGCGCACGGTTGAACAACCCGAGCAGAGTCTTGGTGCCGCCGACGTCACCGGCAAGGATCATGGCGCCCGGATTGTAATCCGAAGCGCGTTATCATGCCGATCGGTGTCCGAGTCGAACGATATCAGCGCGCGCGACGTCATCGCGCGGTATCCCGGACTGCGCGACGATCACCTGCGATATCTCGAGAAGTGGGGGCTCGTGCGGCCGTCGGTGCGGCCCGGCGCCGGTCGCAGCTACGGGTTTGCCGATCTCGCGGTCATCCGTCAGACGGCGACGGCGCTCGGCGAGGGACGTCCGTTCCGCGCCATCGTCCGCCAGCTTGAAGCCGAGCGGCACGGCCAGCTGACCCTGGACTTTCACGGAGAGCCCCGTCCCGCGCGTGTGCTCACACTCGCGCCGCGCCAGAGCCGCCCGGCGCCGGCCGGCAGCGACACGGCGCCGTCCGACGAGAACATCTCACGCGCCGAGGCGTTGTTTCTCGAGGCCTCGTCGCTCGATACCGGCGATCAGGGCGCCTGCGATCGTGCCGCGATGCTGTACCGCCAGGCGCTCATCGCCGACCCGTACCTGGTCGCGGCCCTCATCAACCTGGGCAACCTCCACTACGCGCAGGGACATCTGCCCGAGGCGCTCGCCCTCTACGAGCAGGGCGCGCTGCTGGCGCCGGACTTCTTCGAGGCGCACTACAACCGCGCCAACGTGCTGCACGATGCCGGGCGATTCGAGGACGCCGCCGAGGCGTACCGCCACGCGCTGGCCGTGGATGACAGCCATGCCGACGCGCATTTTTATCTGGCGGTGACGTTCGAAAAGGTGGGGGCGTCGGCTGACGCCCGCCCGCACTGGCAGGCGTACCGGGCGCTGGCCCCTGACGGAGCGTGGGCCGAGCTGGCCCGGGAGTTCACCGAGCCCTACCAGTGATCCTCGCGCGGCTCGCGCTTGCGGGGCGAGCGGCGCAGCTTGAAGTACTCGCACTCGGGACACCAGGACTCGGGCTTGAAGCCCGCGCTGCCGGCGATTGGCAGCACGTCGCGGTGCGTGCAGCACTCCGATCCCTCGTCGGGCGGACGGCGCCAGCGGCACGACCGGAACTTCATCACGGCCGCCGAGGTGCCTGACGCGTCGGTCGTGGCGGCGTCGGCCGCGGGCGCCGGCGGAACGCCCGGCTCGCTACTGAAGTTGGACTCCAACCGATTTCTCCAAGGCGCGCAGCGCGCGCAATTCTTCCGGTGCCGCCAGCGTCAGCGCTGTGCCCGCCGTCAGGTCGCGGCCGGTCCGGCCGACGCGATGCACATACGCCTCGGGACTGGACGGCACTTCGTAGTTCACGACGTGCGTGATGCCGTCGATGTCGAGCCCGCGGGCGGCGATGTCGGTGGCGACCAGCACCTTGTGCCTGCCGCTCCTGAAACCCTCAACCGCGGCCATGCGCTGCTCCTGCGAGCGATCGCCGTGCAGCGCGACAGCCTTGACGCCGAGCTGATGGAGCTGCCGGGCCAGCCGATCGGCGCCGTGCTTGGTCCGGACGAAGACCAGGGTCGGCCCGTCGGCCTCCTTGAGGAACTTGGCCAGCCATTGCGGCTTGTCCCGGGCCTCGACGGTCTCGACGGTGTGGGTGATCGTGCGGGCGGGGCCGCCGAGGCGGCCAATCTCGATGTATTTCGGGGTCTTGACCAGGTCTGCGGCCAGCTTCAGCACTTCATCCGGCATCGTCGCCGAGAACAGCAGCGTCTGCCGGACCTTGGGCAACTGCGAGACGATCCGCTGGACATCAGGCCAGAAGCCCATGTCCATCATGCGGTCCGCTTCGTCGAGGACCAGCACCTCGAGCGCCGCAAAGTCGTGCGCCGCCGATCGCATGTGGTCCATCAGCCGGCCCGGCGTGGCTACGACGACGTGCACGCCCGCGCGCAGCGCGCGATCCTGCGGGTCCATTGGGACACCGCCGTAGACCGCGGCGCTCGTCAGTTTCGTGTGGTAGATGAGGCCCTGGATGGCGTCTTCGATCTGAACCGCGAGCTCGCGCGTCGGCGCCAGGATCAGCGCCCGCGTCCCGGCGAGCACGCCGTGCTTTTCGGATTCGGCAATCAGCCGATGCAGGATCGGCAGCACGAAGGCGACTGTCTTCCCGGTCCCCGTTTCCGCGCAGGCAATCACATCGTCGCCCGCGAGGGCATACGGGAGCACCGCACTCTGGACAGGCCGGGTTTCTTTGAAGCCGAGGTCCGCGACCCCGCGCGCGAGCGACGGGTGCAGCCCGAGATTGGCAAAGGCGATAGGCGCGGGATCGTGCGGCGCCTGCTCCCGCACGGTGTACGAAGTGGCCGGAGGCGTGAAGCCTGCCCCGGAGCCCGACCGCCGTGGACGGCGGCCGGTTGTACCGGCACCGGACTGACGGCGTGGTTGACGGTTGGTTGTGTTGGGATTCAAAGCTTAGCGTGCACGGAAGGTGATGATGCCGCGGACCGGATCGTAGGGTGAAACCCCGACAGTCACGCGATCGCCCGGCACGACCTTGATGCGGAACCGGCGCATCCGACCGCTGAGCTGCGCCAGGACTTCGTGTCCGGCGTCTGACTGCACGCGGTAGAGGCCGCCGCTATGCACGGCTACAACCGTGCCTTGGATGTCGATCAGATCGTCCTTGCTCAACCTTCTCTTCCTTTCAAGCAACTATTCTGCCACATTGGGGCAGTTCAGCGCAAATTATTCTATCTACTTGGGTTTTACAGTGAACGGACCGCTCGTTCGACGCGTCTGGCCAGTTCCGGATAGTCGTCACCTTCGAGCCTGAGCGGTTCCCCGAAGGCGACGCGAACCCGGCCCGGCCGAGCCATGCGGGCACCCGGTGGAAGTATACGTTCGAGTCCATCCAGCCGTACAGGAATCACCGGCAGGCCAAGGCGGCTGCCGATCATGCCGACACCAGGACGGAAGTCGCCGACGTGTCCGTCCTCGTTGCGGCGGCCCTCGGGAAAGATGAGGACGGACCACCCGTCGCTGGCCAGCTCGCCCATGTAGCGGAGTGTCTGGCGGGCGCCCGCCTCACGCTGCGGCAGTGGGAACGCGTTGAACACCAGCGCGGCCAGGTAGTAGTTGAGGCTGTTGGTCAGCCAGGCTCGCCGGCTGAACTGAGCGGGGAAGAAGTGCGGCTGGAAAAATTCCTTCGCCATCGCGATCGCGACGCGGTAGCGCCAGCGTGACGGCAGCGCGCAGAGGATCGCCGGCGCATCCATGTGGCTCTGGTGATTGGCCGCAAATATGACGGGGCCCTCCAGCCGCTCGAGATGCTCCAGGCCTTCGACGCGAATCCAGGCGAAGACGCGCGCCAGCGGAAGCAGCCACGTGGGCAGGTTCACGCGCCGGACCACTCGCGCCGGCAGCCGCCGGTTCCACGTCGGAAAGACGACGCCGTCATCGGGCTCGTCGGCGGCGCTGGTGCCGCGGGCGGCCACCTGCTCGAGCGCGCCGATCGTGGCGGCTGTGGAGAACGCGCCCTCGTCAATCGTCGTGCCGAGGGTCTCTTCGAGCGCCACCATCAGCTCGACCCGCTCGAGCGAGCTCAGCCCCAGCTCGTCGAGTGTCGTCGCGCCCGAGACGTCCCTCCCGCCGGCGAAGCGCGACACGACCGACGCGACGCTCGCCGTGGCAGCGGCGCTTCGTGCCGGCACCGCACCTGTCGCCACCCAGTCCCGAATCTCTCGCCGGCGCAGCTTCCGGGTGCCGTCGGTGCGCGGAAGCTCACCGGAGGGCCAGATGGAAATGCCGCGGACCTTCTGGTGATCCAGCAAGGTCAGGTTGACGGCGCGGACCACGTCCTGCGGGTCCAGGCCAGCGTCGAGCACCACGACGGCGTGGACGCGTTCTTCGCTGCCGGTGGTGACGCCGACGACGCCGGCATCCTTGACGCCGGGCACCGCAAGCAGGGCGCGCTCCACGTCCTCCGGAAAGACGTTGAGTCCTTCCGGCGTGACGATCATCTCCTTCTTCCGGCCCTTGATGAAGAGCCGGCGCTCGGCGTCCACCTCGCCGATGTCGCCGGTGTGGAACCACCCATCCTCGAACGCCTCGGCCGCCGCCGCGCCGCCGCCGACGTACCCGGTCGTGACGTTCTCGCCGCGGACCAGAATCTCCCCATCCGGCGCGATCCTGACTTCGACGCCGGCGATCGCGGTGCCGACCGACCCCTGGCTCGTCCGGAACGGGTGGTTCAGGGTGACGATCGGGGCGGTCTCGGTGAGCCCGTACCCCTGGACGACGGCGAAGCCAAGGCGACGCCAGAACGCCTCGGCGTCGGGGTCGAGCGGCGCCGCGCCGACGATGAAGCTCCAGAACTTCAGGCCGAACGCCTTGTGAATCTTCCGGTACCGCCACCAGCGCCGCGCGGGGTGCTCGCCCTGCGGCGCCGGCACGTCCACGTCGGGCGCAATCCGCCTGGCGTGATCGCGCAGGACGTCGAGGATCTTGGGCACCGACACCAGGACTGACACGCGGCGCGCCTTGATGTGACGCACGATGTCGTTCGGGTTGTAGCCGCGGATGAAGAGCACGGTGCCGCCAAGCAGGGGCGGCACGAACGTGGCCATCGACTGGCCGAACATGTGCGAGAGCGGCAGCAGGTTCAGGAAGCGAATGGGCGAGAACGGCCGCGCGTATTTCCGATACTTCCTGATCTCGTGCTCGACCGGGACGATGTTGGCGAGCACGTTGCCGTGGGTGATGACGACGCCCTTGGGTTCGGCAGTGGCGCCGGAGGTGAAGATGATCTCGGCGGTGTCGGCGCGGGCGACGGCGGCGCGCGTCACCTCTGCGTGGTCATGCCAATCGAGGTGGTCGAGCGCCCAGGTCTCGATGCCGGGCTGTGGCTGGGCGGGCGGCACGTCCTCGCCGGCGAGCACGAGGCGCGCCTTGACAATCGCCGACACCCGCGACACGAAGTCCGGGGACGCCCTGTAGTCGATGGGCACGGCGACGATGCCCTGCAGCAGGCAGGCCCAGAGCGCGACGATCCATTCCGGACGGTTTTCCGACCAGATCACGACGGCGTCCCCCTTACGGAGGCCGGCGTTGTGCAGGCGTGCGGCCAGAGCCCTGGCGGCCCGGGTCACCTCCTGGTAGGAGTGCTCCCGCCGACGGTAGCCGTTGTCGTGGGCCAGGAACACACCGCGGGTTTCGGCAAGGTCGTCGAAGAAGTCGAGCAGCGTCTCGCGGCGCATGCGTGGTCTATGATACCTGCCGTGCCGTACACGAATCTGCCGCCCGCGCTCGTGGTCGGCGCGCTCTACGACAGCTTCCTGCAGGCCGCGCTGCGCCAGTTCTTCGCGCGGGCGACGTTCGAAACCGAGCCGATGCTCTCGGCGAGCTCCGACGGCCGGCTGGCGATCGAGCCCACCGACGACCCGTCGGTGATGTACGTGCGGTGGTTTGGCACGCGGTACGGCCTGCGGGTGCTCGCCGCGTCGTCCCTTTACCGAGCACGAGATCAGGCTGGCGCGATCGATTGGCTCCGTGCTGGCCGCCCGCTACCACGCGATCCTGAACCCGAAGGCTCTGGTCGATCGCGGAGAGCTGTTCCGCGGGGCGATCGAAGATCGCTACGCCGGCACGTTTGCCGACGCCAAGCCGTACCCGCTCGGGGCCGGCGACACGCGGGCCGACCGGATCGCCAGCGCCATCGAGGTGCTTCGCGTCGCGGCGCTTTCCAGCTACGAGAACCGGGCGATATCGACCGGGGTGCTGATCCTCGGTGGCGACGCCGATCCCGGCGCCCCGGAACGCCAGGCCCCGGCTGACGGCCTGTTGTACTCGCAGGCGCTGACCAGCGTGAAGTCGTTCTTCAGGCTGGTGGATGGCCAGCGGACGCTGTTCCTCGTCGGCCGCGACGGGAAGCTTCTCGATATCGTCGACGTGCAGCAGTGGGCGAACAAAGTGTGCGGCGGCACGACGGAGCTGCCGGCGCCGGTGACGCTGGCGCACACGGCGCACGCACGGGCGACGCTCAAGGGCGGCCACGTCTGCGTCGTGCTCAGCCCGTCGGGAGAGATCAAGCTGTTCGCCGAAGGCGCGCAAGTGCTGGCGTTCCGGCATGCGCATTGGCACCTGCTCGATCTGAAGGCGAAGTTCGAGTTGTGGTGCGACGCCGTCGGCGCGCGGCCGCTGGCCGAGCGGCTGTTCCAGACGGCGCTCGAGCTGGCTGACGCCAGGCAGGGCGCGCTGTTCGTCGTGCTGCGCAATCCGGACGAGTCGCTGGACAGGCTCGTGGCGCCGGCCGACCGCGCCGGCGTGCGCCCGACGGACTCCGCGCGCCCGCCCGGCGCGTCACCCACCAGGCGAGACCTGCTCGCCCTGGTGACCGGCCGCTCCATCACCGATCTGGAGCCGACAGTCCTTGCCGCCCTTGCCTCGCTCGACGGCGCGACGGTGACCGACGTACACGGGCACCTGATCGCGGCCGGGGCGATCCTGCGCCACGTCAGCGAGGCGACGCCGGGGAACGACCTGATCATCGAAGGCGCACGGACGACCGCCGCCATGAACGCCAGCCGGTTCGGCCCGGTCCTCAAGGTGAGCGAGGACGGCCTGATCACTTTCTTCGACCAGGAAAAAGTCTGGGATATCTGACAGTCCCGGGCGGCAGCTTCTCCTGACGGCGTCGGCTACAATGGTGCGCTCTTCTGAATCCATAGCCTCGACACATGCGGATCTTCCTCACGGGCGCTACCGGCTACATCGGCAGCGCCGTCCTCGAGGTGCTGGCGCGCGCCGGCCACCAGGTGACGGCGTTGGTGCGCGACGTGCGGAAGGCCCGGGCTGTCACCAAACTCGGCGCCTCGGCGCTCGTCGGGGATCTCGCAGCGCCTGACGCGTGGAACGCGAAGGCGGCCGGGCACGACGGTTACGTCCACACGGCGTTCGACGACTCCGCGCGAGGCGTGGAAACCGACAGTGTCGCCACCGCCGCGCTGATTTCGTTGGCGCAGCAGGCGGGCGTCGGCATCCCGCTGATTTACACCTCCGGCGTCTGGGTGCTGGGCGCGACGCGTCAGCCCGCCGACGAAACGGCGCCACTTCACCCGATCCCGCTAGTGGCCTGGCGTCCGGGCCACGAGCGCGCCGTCCTCGACGCTGCGCTGATTCGACCGCTCGTCGTCCGTCCGGGCGTCGTGTATGGCGGCAGCCGCGGCACCATCGGCGACCTGTTCCGCGACGGCACCAACGGACTGGTCCGCGTGATCGGCGAAGGGCGCAATCACTGGGCGAGCGTGTACGACCGCGACCTTGCCGACCTCTACCTTCGACTGCTGACCCACGGCGAGGCACACGGCGTGTATCACGCCACCGACGAAACCGACGAGACCCTGATGGACATCGTCGAGGCGCTCGGCCGCAATACGACGCACAAGCCAGACGTCCGGCACATCCCGCTCGAAGAAGCGCGGGCCAAGCTTGGCCCCTACGCCGACGCGCTCGCACTCGACCAGCTCGTCCGCAGCCCGCGCGCACGTGCGCTGGGTTGGACGCCGGCGCTGAAGTCCATCGCCGGCAACATCCCGCGGCTGCTGGAGGAATGGCGGGGCGACCGGCCCGCCGACTAGCCGCACCGAAACCTCATTGGAGACTCCGCCCGTATGCCGCCGCTGCGCTGGCCGCTCGCACTGAGCATCGCTGTTCTTCTCGTCGCAGGTCTCGCTGCGCAGACCACCGCACCCGCCAGGCCGCGATCCGCGAGTGGCGCCGGCCCGCGGCTCGACGCCATCACCGACCAGGAAATTCGCGCCGACGTCCAGTTTCTCGCCTCGGACGCGCTCGAAGGTCGCGCGCCGTCCACGCGCGGCGGCAGCCTGGCGGCGCAATACGTGGCCACGCGATTCAAGCTGCTCGGCCTCGCGCCGGGCGGCGAGCACGGCACGTACTTTCAGCCGGTGACGATCGTCGAGTCGAAGGTGGACGCGTCGGCAGGCGTGACAGTCAGTGGCGGAACTGGCGCGCCCGACCTGTTGAAGCCCACCGAGCAGGTCGTTGCGTGGACGGGTGTCGAAGAGACCGAGGTCAACGTCGACGCGGACCTGGTGTTTGTCGGCTACGGGATCAACGCGCCGGAACAGAAGTGGAACGACTACGCCGGTCTCGACGTGAAGGGCAAGGTCGTCCTGATGATGGTCAACGACCCGCCGGCGACCGCCAGCGAGCCGACGTTGTTCGGCGGGAAAGCGCTCACGTACTACGGGCGCTGGACCTACAAGTTCGAGGAGGCCGCGCGACAGGGCGCCGCCGGCGTCATCCTCATCCACACAACGGAGTCGGCGTCCTATCCGTTCAACGTCGTGCAGACCGCCTGGACCGGGGCGCACTACTCGTTGCCTGTCGAGCCCGGCCAGCCGACGCTGAAGCTCAAGGCCTGGGTCACCGACGACACCGCCAAGCGCATCGTCGCCCGATCGGGGCGCGACCTGGACGATTTGCGGAAAGCCGCCGCGTCGCGCGGGTTCACGGCGGTGCCGCTCGGGCTGCGCGTGTCGACGACTATCCGTCAGACCCTCGCACGCAAACAGTCGCCGAACGTCATCGGTGTGCTTCCGGGACGTAACCAGTCGCAGGCGGTGATCTACACCGCGCACTACGACCACTTCGGCACGCGGGACCCCAAGCCCGGCGACGCGCCGGACGCCGACCGCATCTTCAACGGCGCGGTCGACAACGCCAGCGGCGTGTCCGGCATCCTGGCGGTGGCGCGTGCCTTCATCGAGGGCAGCGGCACGCCCGGACGATCGATTTACTTCGTGGCGACGACGGCCGAGGAGTCCGGCCTGCTCGGATCGGAGTTCCTGGCCACGCATCCCGTCATCCCGAACGACCAGATCGCGGCCAACATCAACATCGACAGCCTGAACGTCCTGGGGCCGACGAGCGACCTTGCGCTGCTCGGCCAGGAGCGCTCGACACTGGGCCCGATGATCGACGCCATCGTGAAGGGGCAGGGCCGGGTCGTCACCGGCGACAACGAGCCCGGCGCCGGTCTGTTCTTCAGGTCGGATCACTTTCCCCTGGCAAAGGTCGGGGTCCCGGCAGTCTCCCTCGGCGAGCCCGAACACTTCATCGGCAAGGATCCGGCGTTTGCGAAACAGCAGCGTGACGACTACACGAACCAGCGGTATCACCAGCCGAGCGACGAGTACAGCCCGGCATGGGATCTCGCCGGCGCGGTGCAGGATCTCCGGGCGCTGACGCTGCTCGGATGGCGCGTGGCGCAGTCGCCGACGTTGCCGAGTTACCACGCAGGCGAGCAGTTCGCGGGCCCGCGTCTCCACACCAGGCAATGACCGGAAAGTCGTCGATCTCGCTCGTCACGCTGGAGGAGATTCGCGCGGCGCGCGCACGCCTCGACGGGATTGCGCGGCGCACGCCGGTGCTGCCGATTTCCAGCGATCCGGGCTGGCGTCACCTGCAGGTGAAGTGCGAGAACCTCCAGACGACCGGCGCGTTCAAGCTCCGCGGCGCGTTCAACCTGATCTCCCAGCTCGACCCTGCCGTGCGGGCCCGCGGGGTGGTGACGTACTCGTCGGGCAACCATGGCCAGGCTGTGGCATGGGCCGCGTCACAGCTCGGCATCCCTGCGGTGGTCGTGATGCCGACGACAGCGCCGGCAGTGAAGGTGGCGGGCACACGCGCGTACGGCGCCGAAGTGCAGTTCGCCGGGACGACGTCACTCGAGCGCATGGCTGCCGCCGAGATCCTCGAACGCGAGCGCGGCCTGACGATGGTGCCGCCGTTCGACGATCCGCGCATCATCGCCGGGCAGGGCACCGTCGGATTGGAAATACTGGAGCAGGTGCCGGACGTCACGCACGTGTACGTGCCGCTCGGCGGCGGCGGAGTCGGGTCCGGCGTCGCGGAGGCCGTCAAGGCGAGCGCGCCGCACGTACGAGTCATTGGCGTGGAGCCCGCGGGGGCACCGAAGATGACCCAGTCGCTCGCGGCCGGCCACCCAATCACCCTGAGCCACTCCGCTTCGATCGCCGATGGGCTCCTGGCGGTGCGGCCCGGCGATCTGACATTCGAGCACGTCCGCACGCTCATCGACGACGTGGTGCAGGTGAGTGAGGGCGAGATCGCCGCCGCGGTCCGCCTGCTCTTTCTGCAGGCGAAGATTGTCGTCGAGCCGAGCGGCGCGACCAGCGTCGCCGGCGCCTGCCGGCTGGCACCTCGAGGCAGTAGCGGCGTGCACGTCGCGGTGGCGACCGGAGGAAATGTGGAGCCGGAGCTGCTGGCGAAAATCCTTACTGCCACTGACGAGAAATAGTCGCCGGCCCGCGTCCCGCGCCGTCAGCGCGCGTCGAGAAGTGCTCGCGCGAGCGCGATGCCCTGGTCTTCCGTGGTGAACTCGCCGTCCAGCTGACGCTCGTAGACGCGCTTCAGGAGGGCGCCCATCTCAGGGCCCGGCACTACCCCGAGCACGAGGAGATGGCGCCCGAGCACCAGCGGCGGCGGCGCCTCGTGCTGGACGCCGAGATGGCGGGCGCGCTCGAGGAACCAGTCCATCGCCGTGCAGTCGAACGGCCCGCCGCGTCCGCGGCAGTCCGCCTTTGCCACCCGCACCAGCAGCTCCATGTCCACCTTGGCTGCCAGCCGTCGAAACGCGCCGTCGCCGACGCCCGTGGGCGACTTGTGCCACGAGCCGGGCTTGAGATGCTGCGCCACGATCCCCAGAATCTGGCGCCTGACGTCGACGCCGTCGATGCCGTGAATGTTGAGGCGATCGAGGAGCGCCGTCGCCGGCGGCACGCCGGCCTCTTCGTGGCCTGGTGACCGGGTATGGCCGTCCTTGAAGATGCGTCGTCGCCGGCTTGCCCAGGTCGTGACAGAGCGCGCCCAGCATCACGATGACTTTCCCGGCGCGGGGCAGGTCGTCGATGGCGGGGCGCGCTTCATCAACGACCATGAGCGTGTGCACCCAGACGTCGCCTTCCGGATGCCACAGCACGTCCTGCTCACAGCCGACGAGCGGCCGCAGTTCCGGCAGCAGGCGATCGACGACGTCGAGCTCCAGGGCCAGGGCGAGCCCGATCGACGGACGCCGAGCCACGCAGAGGAGCTTCTCGATCTCGCCCCAGATGCGCTCCGAGGGAAGGTCGTCGAGCGGAATGACGCGACAGAGCTCGCGCGTCGCGCCGTCGAGTGACAGGTCGAACCGCGCGGCGAATTGCAGCGCCCGCAGCACCCGCAGGCTGTCGTCGCCGAAGGTTGCCGCATCGACGGCACGCAGCACGCGGCGAGCGAGGTCGCCGCGTCCGTCAAACGGATCGAGGTAGTCGTCGGTGAGCGGATCCCAGCCGATGGCGTTGATGGTGAAATCGCGGCGACGCGCCGCTTCCGCAAACGGCATGTCCGGGTCGCCAACCACCCGGAACGCCTTGTGGCCACGTCCTGACTTCGATTCGCGGCGCGGCAGCGCGACGTCCAGCGTGCCGATCTTGTAGACGGGGAAGCTCTGGCCCACCGGCGCGACGCGTCCAAAGCCCGCCAGCAACGCCGCCAGGCCTGGCTCGGGCAGGCCGAACACTTCGAGGTCCAGATCCTTCGACTCGAGGCCGAGCAGTCGATCGCGGACGAAGCCGCCGACGACAAGCGCGCGGCCGCCGGCCCGCTGGACTTCCTGCGCGATGTCGCGCGCCAGTGCAAGTGGCTGTGGACGATCCGCCATGTCCGCGCGATGGTACCACCGCGTATGGTAACGTCGCGTCGGAGGTCGCGAGTGGGATTGAGCTGGCGTGGATGGATGGTGGCGAGCGCGTTGGCAGTGCCGGCGATGCTGCTCGCGCGGCAGGCGCCCGGTGGCGGCGAGCCGGGGCCGGATCTAGCGAAGGAACGGCACCTGGCGAACGTGAAGCAGTTGACCTTCGGCGGCGAGAACGCCGAGGCCTACTTCTCGTTCGACGGGCAGGATCTGATCTTTCAGTCCACGCGCGAGGGGCACGAGTGCGATCGCATTTACGCGATGCGCATCGACGGCACCAACCTGCGGCCCATCAGCAGCGGGGAAGGACGCACCACCTGCTCGTTCTTCTTCCCCGACAAGAAGCACGTCCTCTACGCGTCGACGTTCCTGGGCGGCAAGACCTGTCCGCCGCGGCCCGACTTCAGCCAGGGCTACGTGTGGCCCGTCTACGACACCTACGACGTCTTCAAGGCCGACGCCGACGGCAGCCACACTGTCCGGCTGACCAGCACGCCGGGGTATGACGCCGAGGCCACCATCAACCGGGATGGCCGCGTGGTGTTCACGAGCGTGCGCGACGGCGACATGGAGATCTACTCGATGAACGGCGACGGCGGCGACCTCCGCCGGCTCACGCACCGGCCCGGTCCAGACGGCGGCCCGTTCTTTTCTCCTGACGGCACGCGGATCGTGTTTCGCGGTCATCCCCTGGCGCCGGGACCGGAGCTGGACGAATTCAGGAGCCTGCTCCTGAAGGGACTGTGGCGCCCGACAGCCCTCGAGATCTTCGTGATGGATGCCGATGGCAGCCACCTGACGCAGGTGACTTCCCTCGGCGGCGCGAACTTCGCGCCGTACTTCACTCCCGATGGCAAGCGGATCATCTTCGCCAGCAACCACGACGATCCGCGCAAGCGCGACTTCGAGCTGTACCTGATCAACGTCGACGGCACCGGGCTGGAGCGCGTGACGTACAACCCGACATTCGACGGCTTCCCGATGTTCTCGCCCGACGGCACGCACCTGGTGTTCGCGTCCAATCGCAACGACGCGAAGCCCGGCGAGACCAACGTCTTCATCGCCGACTGGCGTCCGTAGCGTCACTGCCACATGGACCCGGTCGTCAGGCTGCTCGAGGACCTGGTCGCCATCGACTCGGTCAACCCGTCGCTGGTCGCGGGAGGCGCTGGCGAAGGCGACATCGCCGGCGTCATCGCCTCCTGGCTCCGACATGCGGGCTTCGACGTCGAGGTGCGCGACGTCGCCCCCGGGCGCCCGAACGTCGTGGCAGTCGCTGTCGGGACAGGCCCGGGGCCTACGCGAATGCTCTGCGGCCACACGGACACCGTCGGCGTCGAAGGCATGACAGCGCCGTTCACGCCGGTCGTTCGCGGCGGACGGTTGTACGGCCGGGGCGCCCAGGACATGAAGGGCGGCGTCGCCGCCATGCTGAGTGCCGCGCGCTCGTGGATCGACTCAGGGCGCCACGGAGCAGGGAAGGTGATCGTCGCGGCCGTCGCCGATGAGGAGTACGCCAGCCTCGGTGCCGATGCGCTTGCGCGCGAGTGGCGCGCCGACGAGGCGGTGATCCCCGAGCCGACCGATTTGCAGATCGGCATCGCGCACAAGGGGTTCTCCTGCGCGGAGATTGTCGTGCACGGACGCGCCGCGCATGGCAGCCGGCCGGCCGAGGGCCGCGACGCGATCTTCCTGATGGGGCGATTGATCGCCCGACTCGAAACGCTCGACCGCGGCCTGCAGGCGTCGGCGCCGCATGGGCTGCTGGGGGCACCGTCGCTGCACGCGGGGACTATCGCCGGCGGGACGAGCCTGAGCGTCTATCCCGCCGAGTGCGTGCTGAAGGTGGAACGGCGGACGCTGCCGGCCGAACCGGTCACGGCCGCTGTCGATGAGGTGAACGCGATTGTCGCCGAGCTGAGCGCGCACGATCCGGAATTCCGCTGCGACGTGCGCCTCGTCCTGGCGCGACCCGGATACGAGCTCGATCGCGACGCCGACGTGCTCCGTCATCTCGAAGCCGCCGTCGCCGCGCGACTGGGACCGCGCCCGCGAGCCGGCCTGTCCTACTGGACCGACGCCGCCATCCTCGGCGCCGCCGGAACGCCCACGGCGATCTTCGGTCCGCGCGGGCATGGCCTGCACAGCATCGAGGAAGCTGTCGTGGTGGACGACGTCATTGGCTGCCGCGATGTGCTGGCGTCGTGGCTGGGGAGTGGCGGCCGTACAGAGCGAAGCCGGGCATAGGGCGCGTATGCCGCGCCGGGCCCGGCCTCGTGCCAGACGTCGCCGTATGAACGGCAGCCGCCCGGGCAATCTTGCGAGATGTGTGGCGGTCAGTTCAGGCGGTGCCGCTCGCGATCACCACCGAACCGGAGCCTGGGACGACGTGAGTCTGTCGTCCAGCCCGGGGTCTCGTGTCCGCATGACGTGCAGCGCAGGAACACGCGAGGCCCCTCGACCTGGAGAAGTGGATCGTGGCCCTGCAGACCGCACACGGCGGTCTGGAGGGAGCGCGTAGCCTTGCTCAGGAAGTGACGGACTGCGCCGGGAACCGTCTCGGAAACAACCGGGGCCACTGCATGTTCAAGATTCGTCGCCATGGCTTTCACTTTCTCCCCACCTCTAGTAATAAGACGCCGGCGGGCCTTTGCTCGTTTCGCGTCACCCGCCTTGACTCAGCGTTATTACAAATGCCTTGCCAGCGAGACGATGAAACAATCAAGTTGTTGAAAGTAAAAGACTTAATCTTAGAAATGCGGATCTGGGCCGTCTGTCGGGAATGCGGAAAGATGAACAGAATCCAGCGGACCGTTTGTCGTCAAACACTACAGCCGGTCCGGCGGCGCTCTAGCTGATCTGTAATCCTGCTGTCGAGCTAGCCCGCCAGCTCAGCCTTCTTTGACGACGCTTCGCAGGACGAAACCGACGTTGGCCGGCCGCTCGCCCAGGCGGCGCATGAAGTACGGAAACCATTCGCGACCGAACGGAATGTACACGCGCACGCCGTAGCCGTCAGCGACCAGGCGCCGCTGGAGATCGCGGCGGATGCCGTACAACATCTGGAACTCGAACTTGTCCGGCGCGATCCCGAGGCGCGTCGCGCAGGCGCGCGCGTCGTCGATGATCGTCGGGTCGTGCGTCGCGAGCGCTGGAAAGGCTCCGCTCGCGAGCAGCCGCTCCATCAACCGGCGATAGGCGGCGTCCACGTCGGCCTTGCGCTGATACGCGACCGCCGACGGCTCCTTGTACGCCCCTTTGACGAGGCGAACGCGTGCGCCGAGCGCGATGAGCCGTTCGAGGTCGGCTTCCGTGCGGTGCAACGCGGACTGAAGAACGACACCAAGGTTCCGGTAGCCCAGCCCCCAGAGCGTCTCGAAGATGTCGAGCGTGACGTCCGTGTACGGCGAGTTCTCCATGTCGATGCGCACGAAGAACCCGTGCACGCCGGCGGGCTCGAGGATCCGGCGCAGGTTGTCGAGCGCGGTGACGCGATCGACATCGAGGCCCAGCTGCGTCAGCTTGAGCGAGATGTTCCGGCCGATCCCGGCCGCGACGACCTCGGGAAGGACGGAGAGGTACTCGCGCGTCGCCTGATCCGCCTGGGCGGCGCTACTCACGCTCTCGCCCAGATAGTCCAGTGTCTGCGTCAGGCCTGCCCGCTCGACCTCGCGCGCGGCCGCAATCGCCTCCGCCGTGGACTCGCCGGCGATGAAGCGGCGGCCGAAGCTGGTTGGTGTAGCCATCCCGTAACGCGAGGCCAGGCGCTGCAGGACACGGCTGCGGGCGAGCAGGTGAAAGAAGGTCTTCGACGCCGCGTCGACCATCAATGCGCCTTGCCGGCGGGCACGGGCAGGAGGTGGTCGATCGTGTGCGCGTAGTAACGAAGCACGTTGCGCTCGCGGACGCGGTAGGTGCGGTCCTCGACCACGATCACGCCTCTCGCCGCAAACAGGCGGCACGCGTGATCGATGATCTCGCGCGGATCGGTGATCTCGAGGTTGGCGTTGGCGCGCTGCAGCGTGACGATGAGATCGGCGACGCGTCCTTCCAGATCCGATTGACTGATGGAGGGCCGCATGGCGGCCGCCATCAGCGACGTCGGCAGCACCTTCATCAGCCGGCCGATCGTGTCGCGCACGTGGTGCGCGAGCTCGAGGACGTCCCGCCGCGCGTGCGGATCGGCGTGGCTGACGTCGATGGGATCGCCGAACGTGACAAACGCTCGCGACCGATAGCCCACTGCGTAGCGGACCATCTCGGCCAGCTCGCGCGTGAACGGCCGCTGCAGCCGTTTCACCTTCTGCCTGGCCAGGATGAAGTCCTCGAGGACCAGGTCGTAGGACACGGCGCACGGCACGAACAGCAGATCGGAGCGGCCAGCCTGCAGCGCGGAGTGGACCAGGCCGGTCTTGGGCGCCTTGAGCTCACCGCTGTAGCTCCGGCCGCCCTCGATGTAGAACATCAGGTCGTGCCGTTGCAGGATCTCGCTCACGTAGGCCTTGAGCGTGATCAGGTAGGCGGGATCCTTCATGTTGCGTCGAATCGGGATCGCGCCGGTGACGTGACGATGGATGAAACCGAGCGGCCCGCCGAACAGGTTGATGCCCGCGGCAATCACCGGAGGACGGATGCCCTGGTCTTCGAGCACCAGCGGCTCGATCAGGTAGTCCGTGTGGCTCCGATGATTCGAGACGTAGACCACGCGCCCGCGCGCGGTGGCGGCGGTGACGACGTCGGCGCGCTCAGCGACGCGCTCGATCTTGCGCAGGATCGGATACAGCGGGTGTTTGAGGGCGCGGTAAATGGGATAGCGCTGGCGCGTCCGCAGCTCGTCGAGGTACGCGTGCACGCGTTCCTCGGCTTTGGGGCCGGACTCGCCGTGGCTGCCATTCAAGTAGGCGACCACTTCTTCCCGCGCCAGGACGGCGCGCATCACTTCGTCGAGCGGCAGATCGCGTGCCACGTCGCGCTACCCCTTCTGCTCGATGGCCTTGCAGACGGCCGCGGTGAAGTCGGTGGTGGTGGCAGAGCCGCCAAGGTCTCGGGTGCGAACTTCGCCGGCGACCAGGACCGCGTCGAGGGCGGCGCGGATGCGGCGCGCGGCGTCGTGTTCGCCGAGGTGATCCAGCATCAGCAGCGCCGACAGCAGCAGCGCTGTCGGGTTTGCCAGATTCTTACCGGCGATATCCGGCGCGCTGCCATGGACGGCTTCGAACACGGCGGCATCGATACCGAGGTTGGCGCCAGGGACCACCCCGAGACCGCCCACCAGTCCCGCGCACAGGTCGGAGACGATATCGCCATACAGGTTCGGCATGACGAGCACGTCGAAGGTTTCTGGCTTCATCACCAGCTGCATGCACGTCGCGTCGACAATGCGCTCCTCGTAGGCGATGTCGGTGTACTGGCGCGCGACATCGCGGGCGGTCCTGAGGAACAGCCCGTCGCCGAGCTTCATGATGTTGGCCTTGTGGACGGCCGTCACTTTCTTCCGGCCCCGCTCGCGTGCGTAACGGAACGCGAACTCGGCGATCCGCCGGGACGCCCGCTCCGAGATGATCTTCAGGCTCTCGACGACGCCCGGCACGACTTCGTGCTCGAGCCCGGAGTAGAGGTCCTCGGTGTTCTCCCGCACGATCACGAGGTCGATCCCGGTGTACCGCGACGGCACGCCTGGAATCGTCCAGACCGGCCGCAGGTTCGCATAGAGGTCGAGCGCCTTGCGCAGGCCCACATTGACGCTCGTGAACCCCTCGCCAATCGGCGTCGTCACCGGGGCCTTGAGCGCGACCTTCGTGCGCCTGACCGAGTCGAGCAACTCCACGGGCAGCGCCGTGCGGTGGCGCTCGAAGGCGGCGATCCCGGCGTCGTGCCGATCCCAGTCGATGGCCACGCCAGCCACGGCGAGAATGCGCAGGACCGCCTCGGTGACTTCCGGGCCGATGCCGTCGCCGGGAATGAGCGTGATTGCGTGAGACGTGGCCATCGCTACTCGCGGGTCTCCCAGTAACACACCGCCAGGCCGCCCAGAATCGACAGCCCCAGCAGGCCGGTCGACAGGCCATGCAGGCGCCCAAATAGCGTCCGCCGTGGATCGTTCTCCGGAAGTGACGCCACGGGTTGCCCGATGCTGTCACGCAGCTGCGCGATCCGGCCGTCGACCATCAGGCCGGAGACGGCGCTGGCCGCGAGCATCAGGGCCACGATCACGATCCGGATGCCGAACCCGCGCGGGCGCGGGCCAATCAGCTTCATGGCGGCGAGGGCCGCCAGCATGATGGCGCCCGAGGCGTAACTTACGAGATGGAATCGCCGCAGGACTTCGCCGACCACCCGCGCTGCTGCTGGCCGGCCATCCGGCGTGCTGGTCTGCTCGAGCGCGCTGAATGCCGCCGGCGCGACGACGCCGGCAATGGTGATCATCCCGCCCAGCCACACCACGAGCGTGACGATGTACACATACCGGACCGCGAGCATACCGGTATTATAGTAACGATCCGCACGCCACCGGCTTGCACACGGTCTTTCGATGTCCTCCCAGTCTCCGCCTGTCCCCGCATCGCCGGTCGCTCCCATCGCGTGGCTCGACTGGGGCGCGTCTGCGTTCGAACGCGCCAGACAGGAGGGAAAGCCCGTGCTCCTGTCGATTACGGCGTCGTGGTGCCACGGATGCGCGGTGATGGACCGTGTCAGCTTCGCCGATCCGGCAGTGGCCGCCCTCGTGGATCGCCGTTTTGTCGCCGTGCGCGTGGACGCGGATCGCCGGCCCGATGTCAACGATCGGTACAACCTCGATGGCTGGCCGACGACAGCCGCGCTGACGGCGTCGGGCGAGATCCTTACCGGATCAACTTATCTCCCGGCTGAAGCACTGCGCGCCATGCTCCAGGATGTCGTGGATGCATACGACACGCGCGGCGAGGCCCTGCAGCAGCGCGCGGCGCAACAGAGGACGGCGCGCCAGGCGCGCCCGCGCGTCGCCCCGCGGGCCGTCGAGCCCGATCTGTCCGCCACCGCATGGATCGCCCGACGGGTGATCGACGACTGCGATCCGGATCACGGCGGGTTCGGACGCGACGGCAAGTTCCTGCACATCGCGGCCCTCACGGCCGCGCTCGGCGAGCTCGAACGCCATCGCGACGCCGATCTCGCGCACGCCATCACCATCACGCTGGACGGCATGGCGGACGGCGGCATTCGCGACGCTGTCGAGGGCGGCGTCTTCCGCTACGTCAGCGGGGCCGACTGGACCAGGCCCCACACCGAGAAGATGCTCGACGATCAGGTCGGCGCCGCAGTGCTCTTCCTCGAGGCCGCGCGCGTGTTCGGGCACGATCGCTGGCGCGCCATGGCCCTCGAGGTGATCGCCTTTGTCCGCGGGACGCTCGCCGACGACGGCGGGCACCAGTTCTTCGCGAGCCAGGGCGCCGACGATGCCTACTACCAGCTGCAGAACGCCGCCCTGCGCCGCACGCTGGATCCGCCGCCGATCGATCGCACGACGTACACGGACGTCACGGCCCGCGCCGCCGCCGCGTGGCTGCGCGCCGGCGCGTTGCTCGGCGATGTCACCCTCGCCGAGGCCGGCGCCCACGCGCTCGACCGCGTCATCGCGCTCACGTATCAACCTGGCGAAGGCGTCGCGCACTGGCACGACGGTCAACCCAGAGTGCGCGGCCTGCTGACGGATCAGGTCAACGCCAGCTGGGCGCTGCTCGCGCTTCACGAGGCCACCGGCAACCCGACGTGGTCGATGGCGGCAGAAGAGCTGATGCGCACGGTGCTGCGCACGTCGTGGGACGAGGTCACCGGGAGCTTTCTCGATCGCGCGCCAGGAAGCGACGACGCGATCGGGCTGCTGGCCGATCCGGTCACGCCGCTCGCGACCAACTGCCTGGCCGCGCGCGTGCTGGCGCGGCTGTCCCGGCTCACCGGCGACGTCACACTGCAGCAACGCGCGCTCGATACGCTGCGTGCGTTCACCGCGTCCTATCGCGAGGAAGGGCTGTTCGGCGCGCCGTACGCCCTCGCCGTGGCCGACGTCCTCGGCGACACGCGAAGCTGATAGACTCGTCGTTTTCCGGAGGTCTCCCGTGCCGCAGGATCGCGCCAGGCTCGTGCCCGTCCTTCACAACATCGCCACACAGCTCCGCATCGACTCCGTCGAGGTCGACCACCGCCGCGGGCAGCGGGCACCCGACGACCTGCTGCCTCGGCCGCCGACCTGGTTGCCGCGCTCTTCTTCAACGAGATGCGCTTCGACCCGGCCCATCCGCACAACACGCAGAACGACAGGTTCGTCCTGTCCAAGGGCCACGCCGCGCCGCTCCTGTACGCCGCCTGGGCCGCGGTCGGGTTCTTCCCGCGCTCGAGCTGCTCAAGCTGCGCGAGCTCGACAACGACCTCGAAGGCCACCCGACGCCGCGTCTCGACTTCGTCGACGTCGCGACCGGGTCGCTCGGTCAGGGCCTGCCCGCAGCGATCGGCATCGCGCTCAACGCGCGCCGGATCGCATTCCGACTACCGCACCTACGTGCTGATGGGCGACGGTGAGACGGCCGAAGGGTCGGTCTGGGAAGCGGCCGAGAGCGCCGCAGCACTTCAAGCTGGATCAATCTGGCGGCATCACCGACGTGAATCGACTGGGCCAGAGCCGGCCGACCATGTGGCAGCACGACATGGAGGCCTTTGCGCGGCGCTGGCGCGCCTTCGGGTGGCACGCCATCGTCATCGACGGCCACGATCTGGACGCCATTCTCGATGCCTTGCCGAGGCGCGCGCAACCAAGGGCCAGCCGACGATGATCCTGGCCAAGCACGCTCAAGGGCAAGGGCATCTCGTTCGCGCAGGACAAGGAAGGCTGGCACGGAAGCGCGTTGAAGACGGGGAGAGCGACAAGGCGGTGGCCGAGCTCAAGGCGACGCTGAAGCCCGTCGCCGCCGACGCCGTCGAGGCCCTGCGCAAAGCCATTCCGCCGACCGACAGCGCCAGAGGCGCCGGCCGTTGCTCCCGGGAAACCCGCGCCGCCGGCCTACAAGCCTGGCGACCAGGTCGCGACGCGCGAGGCGTACGGCAGCGCGCTGGCCAGGCTCGGACTGGTCGACTCGCGGATCGTCGCGCTCGACGCCGACGTGGGCAATTCCACTTTCAGCGACCAGTTCGAGAAGGCAGTTCCCGAGCGGTTCTACGAGTCCTACATCGCCGAGCAGGTGATGGTCGGCGCGGCGATGGGCCTGGCAGCGCGCGGCGCCATCCCGTTCCCGTCCACGTTCGCCTGCTTCCTGTCGCGGGCGTACGACTTCATCCGCATGGCCGCCATCAGCAACCTGAACATCAAGCTCGCCGGATCGCACGCCGGCGTGTCGATCGGCGAGGACGGCCCGTCGCAGATGGCGCTCGAAGATCTCGCGATGATGCGAGCCGAGCCGAACTTCACCGTGCTGTATCCAAGCGACGCGATGTGCGCGGAACGCTGCGTGGAGCTGGCCGCCTACCACGCGGGGCCGGCGTACATCCGCACCAGCCGGCCGAAGACGCGCGTGCATGTACGACACCGACGAGAGCTTCACCGTCGGCGGCTCGAAGGTGCTCGAGCAGTCGGCCAACGACGCCGTCACTGTCGTTGGCGCCGGCGTGACGCGTGTTCGAGGCGCTCACGGCGCAGGAGCAGCTGGCCGCTCAGGGCGTCGCGATCCGCGTCATCGACGCCTACTCGGTCCAGCCGATTGACGCCGACACCTTGATCGCCGCGGCCAGGGCGACCAAGGGGCGTGTCATCACGGTCGAGGATCACTACGCCGCGGGCGGGTTGGGCGATGCCGTCGCCGAGGCGCTCGCGCCGGCCGGGTTCACGGTGAAACGTATGGCGGTCACGGAGATTCCGCGCAGCGGGAAGCCGGAGGAACTGCTCGAGCGGTTCGGGATTTCGGCCGCCCGGATCGTGGCGGCCGTGAAGTCGGTGGTCTAGGGCACAACAGCGCCGGGCGGGCAGCACCCGCTGCCCGCCGCGCGCGTCACACGTCAGTCGACGAAGACTGCCTTCTCGCCGTACTTCGCGATGAGGCCGTCGAAGTGCTCGATGATCTTGTCCCGGCGGCCGAGCAGGGGCTTCGGGCCGTCGAACAGCAGCCTGCCAAGGTGTTCCTTCAGGTCGTCCGCGTTCAGCGCCTTCAGCTTGTCGTAGAACTCGCGGTCGATCTTCTGCATCGGAAACGGCATCGTCGTCGCCGCCGTGAACGCGCGTGAGTGATCGATCAGGATCAAATCCCACGCCTCGTCGAGCAGCAGATTGCCCTGGTTGCGGTCGATGTTGGCGATGAGGTTGTCCCACACGCGCTGACGATAGACCTGCTTGTTCCACGCCAGGATGTCGGGCGCCGTCGCCGTGTCCTTCGTCTTGAGCAGCACGCAGTGATCGACCCAGAGCTGGATGGAGCCGGTGTCCCCGTCCACCCTGCGCTCGACTGTCGGCGGCACCATGCCGAGCTTCATCAGCTTGTCGAGCTCGTAGGCGGCAATCTCCGCCTTGTAGCTTTCCCAGTAGCCGTTCATCCGCCCGGGAGGCAGCGGCTTGAACACGGCGCTGCCGGCGAGTCCGCCGTCGGCGAAGAAGACGTGGTGCGGGTGGGTGACCCCGACGCCGATCGCCGACGTCTTCACGATTTTCGCGCTCTGGATGAATGCCTCGAACTCGGCCTCGCGGCCCAGCCACACCTTCGATCCCTTGACGGCAATCGGCGCGGCGGGCACTTTCTCGGCAACGGGCTTCTGCTGGGCGTGAGGCGCGGCGGAGCACAGCAGGCCCGCGAGCGCAGCGCTGACTAGAATCCTGGACGACATGAAGGGGAGTCTCCTGCGGCCCCTACTATACGGCAGCTGAGCCGTGGTGTTCACCCCTTGACCGCAGGCTCCGGCGCGTCAGCCTTTCTCGCGGCCCTGGCGCGCTGCAGCGCGCCGAAGAGGCCCTGGAGCAGGTCGATCTGGTCTGACAACAGATCGAAGAGCGCCTCGCGGTCGAGGCGGAGCAGGACCCCGGCCTTCGTCACGTGCCCGCGCCAGCCGACGGCGTCGAGCCCTCCGAGCGTCTCGTAGACACCGATCGCGTCGCCTGCACCGGCGTGGGCCGGCGTGCCGCCCTTCATCGGCTCGAGCGACAGCTCGCCGTCGAGCACGATGTAGATGGCTGGCGCGTCGGCCTCGCGGAAGAGCAGGTCGCCTTCCGCCATCTTGACCTCGCGGGTAATCGCCGCCATCGCGGCGAGCTGCTCCGACGAGGCGCGCGAGAAGACTGGCATCTCCTCGAGTATCAGCACCTTCTCGATCGGCTGGAGCCCGTCACGCAGCCGCGCCTGCGATGGCGGCGTCACGACGCCGCTGACGACAATGCGGCCGCCGTCCGCGTGCTGGTCCAGCAACTGGCGGAAGATCCCTTCCGAAAGCTCGGTGCTCTCCGAGAGCAGGCCCAGGAAGACCTCGATCGGCACCGACAGGCAGATGGCAATGCCGGAGGCTTTGACGGTCGCGGGTTGGGCCACGCCTTCGAAGGCTTCCTCGAAGCCAACGGCGGCGGGCGCGGTGATCGTGGTCGTGCCGTCCTTGCCAACCGCCGAGAGCGTGCCGTCGAGCAGGAACTCGAGAATCGGCGCCGCGCCGTCCAGACTCGTAGAGGACGCTCCCCGGCTCGTGCCGGACCTGGCGTCCGCTGCCGGCGAACAGGAACAGCTCGTCAATCGACGCGAACTTGAACAGCGGCAGCTGTCGCAGCCGGTCGGCGATCTCGACCGCGGGCAGCGGCTCGAGCCAGCGGTTCGCCCGGGCCTCTGGTGACAGCCGCTGGCCGGCGAGCGCCCACGATGCCGCCTCGAAGACGATCCAGTCCTTCGCGTCGCGATGCTCGAGCGTGTATTCGAGGTCGTTTGCGAGACTCCAGACGCCGCGCTGGTCCACGAACTGAATGGCCGCTGCCGAGACGACGGCGTCATCGTCGTGAATCAGCTGCGCCAGGCTGTCTTCGGTGTCGCGCACGCGTGTCTTGAGCAGCGCGTTGCCCTTCTTCACCTTCTCTTCGAGCGGCAGATCCTCGATGACCGGCATGACCCGCTTCCGCAACGCGGAATCGAGCGTGTTGTCGAGGAACTCGGCCGCGCTGGCCTTGATGCGCGGCTCGCCGTGGTCCAGCGACCAGCGCGCCGCGGCGATGTCCTTCCACGGGTAGATGAGGCCCAGCAGCCGGAAGATTCGGTCCATGGTGCGCCGCAGCTTCTCGTCGAGGGCGTGGGCCAGCAACGTCGTCGACGCCGACTTGTCGGACTGCAGCAGGTTGTAGCGGAGGCTCAGATACGACAGATACCGGTTGGCCTCCTGGACCAGCAGCGGCTCGATCCGCTCCGCGGGAAGCGTGAGATCCGGTTCTGCCTGGTGCAGCCGCGCCATGGCGGTGATCACCTTGAAGCGCAGGAAGCCGTCGTGTTCGCCCAGCGCCCCGACGAGCGTGTCCATCGTCTTCTGCCCGGGGATGCGGGCGAGCGTGGACGGGATGTGGCGACGGACCCAGACGTCCTCGTCCTGGTCCCGCAGGAAGTATCCGAGGACGTCGAGCACGCCGGGGCCATAGCCCACCAGCACGTCGCGCGCCCCGGCCTTGAGCAGGCGATTGCGCAGCAGCGACACCAGCATCGGCACGAAGAGGTAGTCGTCGCCGGGAATCCGCCCCGCGCTTCGCACCGCCTCGAGTGCGACCTCACGCTGCGGGTCGTACATGAGCGGCACGAGCAGCCGCTTGAATTCGGGCTGCTGCATCGAGCCGAGCGCCTGCGCGACTTCCCTGCGGCCGACGGCGGCGGAGGGACGTGCATCGCTGGCCAGCCGCTCCATCGCGGCCAGCGCCGCCTCGACATCGGTCGGCTGCGAGCTGACCGCCAGTGCCATCGCGGCAGTGACGACCAGGCGCGGATCGCGATCGTTCAGGTGCGGCCGCATCATCGTCACGGCCTGCTCGCCGCGCGTGGCAGCGAGCGCGCGCACGGCGGCCGCGCGCACGATCGGAGCGTTGTCCTTGAGGAGCCGCTCCACGCCCGGGATCCAGCGGGACTGCAGTTCGGGCGGCGCCTGATCCACCGTGGCCAGCGCCCGCGCCCGTACCTCCGGCGACTCGTGACTGAGGAGGAGCGGCGAGATGAGGTGCCGTTTGTCGAGCGACTCGAGCATGTCGATCGCGTACGACACGTGCCGTGGGTTCGGGTGTCCCTGCTCCTCGACCAGCGCCTCGATGGTGGAGAGGTCGGCATCGCTCAGGCGAATGCTCTCCGGCTGCACGTCCTGCTGGTCGAGCGAGCGGCGGAACACCGCGCGGTACTCGCGGCGAGCCCGAATCGCCGCGAAGATCCACAGCCCGGTCATCGTCAAACTGGCCCAGCTCAGTTGCTGCCACCCGAGGTGGAATCCCCAGTCCTTGATCAGGACGAGCACCAGCAGCGCGCCAATGCCCTTCGAAAAGCGGTCGACGGTGACGTCGACAAACGGCTTGGCCTGCTGCTTCAGCTCGTTCGGCAGCGGCAGAAAAAGGATTTCCCGTGTGGTCTTGTCGATCGTGTAGCGCAGCGACGTGTCGACGACCCGGGCCAGGCCGGGCACCCACAGGGCGCCGTTGATCAGCATCAGCGTGCCGGTCAGACCGAGGCTCGTCGGCAGAATCATCAGCGCGAAGCCGATGCCCAGGTAGCGCTGGATCTTGCTGGTCAGCCAGATCTGTATGACGAAGCCGATGATCGACGTGTAGAGCTGGACCTGCCCGAGGAAGCTGGTAATCGAGTCGGTGTTGCCGGCGCCCTTCGACGCTTCAGTCGCCATGTTGAGCTGCTGCTCGATGATGGCGGCTCCGACGGCGGCAAACCCGATGATGAGCGCGATGGTCTGAAGATGACGGCTGTTCTTCAGCAGCTTGAGCGCTTCGCCGGCGCTGACGCCCTTTTCATCCCCGCCGCCGGCGAGCGACGCCTTGTGCTCCGGGCGCTCCTTCTTGATGATCGCCGCGACCAGAATGACGCAGAGCGACATCATGAACGCGCTGACGAGGAGAAGATTGGTGGTGCCGATCTTGGACGCCTGCAGTGTCAGCGCCGAGCCCGCAATGCCGCCGAGGCTGGCGCCCCCGCCGATGAACCCGAAGATGCGCTTGGCCTGCCGCGGGTCGTAGACGACGTTGGCCAGCGTCCAGAACTGGCTGATGACCAGGATGCCGAGGATCAGGCCGAAGAAATAGAAGCCAGTGGACGCCCACTGCGAGCCGGTCTGGAACCAGAGCCAGAAGCCCACCAGCGCCGCGACCAGCCCGCTCATCACCATCGGGAGCGCCCAGCGGCGGGGCAGCCGCCCGACGATCACCGAATACCCCTGCATGACGAACCCGACGACCAGGCCGAAGGCGAACTGCACCAGCGGCAGGTTGTCGGCGCCAAGATCGGCGATGAACTTCGACCGCGTCACCGGCTTGAGGGCCGTGTAGGCCGTCATCACCAGGAACGAGTAGAGGAACATCATCAGGGAGGTCGAGATCTCGTTGTCCCTGAGCTCGACGACCGGCGACAGAAGTTTTCGAATGAATCGCATGGAAGTGGCCGTTGCCGCGCATCTTACCGGCCGTTGGCCTTTGCCAGCAAGCGCCCGGCGGCCCGCACCAATCGGCTACACTCCGATGGCGGCCGATCTCGCGACCCCCACCCATGTTGCAGCGCATCGAACGGATTCTTGACCTGCGCCCTGGCGAACTCGAGCGCGGGCTCCTCCTGTTCGGCTATCTGTTCCTGGTCATCTCCAGTTTCGTGGTCGGGAAGGCCGTACGCGACGCCCTGTTTCTGAACGAGTTCGGCGCGCTCCTGCTGCCGTACGCGGACATCACCGTGGCGGTCGTGGCGGCGGTGTGGGTCTCGATCTACCTGCGGATTTCCCGACGCGTCAGCTTCAGGAACCTGCTCGTTGGCAGCCTGCTCTTTTTCGCCGTCAACTGCCTGGTCTTCTGGGTTCTCGCGCGCGTGACGCACGGCAACTGGATGACGCCGGTCATCTACGTGTGGGTGGGGACCTTCGGCGTCGTCGCGCCCGCGCAGGTCTGGACGCTTGCCAACTACGTCCTGACCACCCGCGAAGCCAAGCGGCTGTACGGGTTCATCGGCAGCGGCGCCACCGCCGGCTGGATCGTCGGCGGCTACATCACGCAGGTGACCGTCAGGCGGTTCGGCGCCGAGTCGACCCTCGTCGGCATGGCCGTCGCGCTGACGCTGGCGGCGGTGCTGGTCGACCGCATCTGGCGACATCGCCCGGCGGCAACCGATCCCGGGGCGGAACAGGAGGCAGGGGGGGCGAGCATCCTCGCCAGCATCCGGCTGATTCGTTCCTCGCCGTACCTGATTGCCATCGCCGCAGTCATCCTGCTGTCGTCCTACACCACGGCCGTGGCCGGCTGGCAGTTCAAGGCGTTGACCAGCGCGAACATGGCCGGGCGCGACGAGCTGGCGGCCTTCTTCGGCCGATTCAATTTTTACGCGGGCTTGATCTCGTTCGGCCTGCAGTGGCTACTCACGGGGCGTCTTCTTCGCAGGCTCGGCCTCGCTTTCACGCTGTTCATCGTCCCTGTCGGCCTGACGCTCGGGTCGATCGGCCTGCTCACCTTCGGGTCCCTTGCCGCTGTCATCGCCATGCGCGGCATCGATCAGATCCTGAGGTACTCCATCGACAGACCCACCGTCGAGTTGCTCTACCTCCCGCTCTCGGCCGAGGAGACGCTGACGGTGAAGTCGTTCATCGACACCGTCGTCTGGCGGATGGGGGACGGGTTGGCGGGCGCGACAGTGCTGCTCGCCGCCAGGTGGGGACAGATGGGCGCGGTCCAGGTCACCTGGGTCAACCTGGTCCTGCTGTCGGGATGGCTGATCGCCTGCTGGTTTGCCAAGCGTCAGTACGTCACCAACCTGCAGGACAGCATCCAGCACTATCGCCTCGACGCCGAGCGAGCCACGACGACCGGACTGGATCGCAATGCGACCGAGTTGCTGTCGCAGCAGCTGGCCGGCAGCAACCCGGAGGAGGTGCTGTACGCGCTGCGCATGATCGGCGCTGGCGGCGCGCCGGCGATGCACCCCGCAGTGCGCGGCTTGATTGGCCACCAGTCTGCCGATGTCCGTGCGGAGGCGATCCGGGTGCTGGACGAGGGCAACGACGAAGGAGCCACGACGGCCGTGGAGAGAGCGCTCTACGACCCGGACCTGCACGTGCGCACCCAGGCGCTGCTCTACGTCGCCCACCACACCCAGATCGACCCGCTCGATCGCATCGAGCAGCTCGGCGAGTTCGAGGACTTCTCGATTCGCTCGGCGATGGTGACCTTTCTGGCGCAGCCTGGCGCCCACCAGAACCTGGATGCCGCGCGGCTCCTGCTCGACCGCATGCTGCAGGATGAATCTGCCGAGACGCGCCTCGAGGCGTGCCGGCTGCTGGAGCTGCTCCCCGATCAATTCGAGGATCAGATCCGGGCGGTGTTGACGAGTGGCGCGCCGGACGAAGTGCGGCAGGCGATTCGTGCGGTCGGACGGCTCCGCAAGCGGAAGCTCGTCGGCCGGGTGATCGACCGCCTTGGCGACCCGGCGCTGACGCCGGAGGCCACGGTCGCGCTCTCCGCCTTTGGCGATCGCGTCGTCGGCACGCTGCGCGACTACCTGACTGACAACGACACCGCTGTCGGCGTACGCCGCGTCATTCCGCAGGTGCTGCTGATGATCGGATCGCAGGCAGCGCTGACGGCGCTGGCGGAGAGCATGCTCGATCCCGACGCGCAGGTGCGGTATCAGGTGATCAGCGGCCTCAACAAGCTGCAGGATCTGCATCCGACGTGGTCGCTCGACAAGCCCCTCGTCGAGACGATCCTGGGCGCCGAGGTGATGGGGCACCTGCGGTCGTACCAGATTGTCGGCACGCTCTCGGAGGCGCTCAACGACTCGACCCCCATCGCAGCGACGCTGCGCGAAGCGATGGCCAAGGAGCTGGAACGGGTCTTCAGGCTGCTCAAGCTTCTGCATCCGCACCAGGACCTGCACAGCGCGTACGTCGGTGTGCAGTCCACCAACCCGGTGGTCCACGACAACGCCCTCGAGTTCCTGGAAAACATCCTGAGCCCCCAGCTGCGGACCCTGCTGATCCCGCTGCTCGACAGCAACGTCTCGATGGCGGAGCGGATCAAGCTGGCCAACCGCATCCTCGGGACGCGCATGGACAGCCGGGCCGAGGCTGTCGAGTCGCTGCTGGCGAGCGAAGACCCGTGGCTCCGGTCGTGCGCCGCCTACGCCATCGGCGCCCTGCATCTCGAGGGCTTCGATTCGCGGCTCGAGGCACTCGCCGAGGACCTGGACCCGCTGCTCCGCGAGACCGCGCGCCAGGCACTGATCACCCTCCGCCAGGCCGGCGGCCCGACGCAGCCCGGCGCATAGGCCTCGCCGGCCCTGCATGCCGGGCGACGGTCTGCCGATAACCCCGGCAGGTCTCGTCGTCTCCCATTTCGGAGCTGCCGTTTGCGTCAGTCATCGTTTCGACGTCGTGCTGCGTATCTGCTCGCTGGCGGCGCACTGCTGCTCGCGGTCGCGCTGGTGGTGGGGGTCCGGACCGGCCGTCCGGCGACGCCGACGGTGCCGTTCTCCGAGCTGCTCCAACGCCTGAACGCGGACGAGGTCAAGTCGATCGACATCGCCGACGACTCGATGACGGTCACGCTTCGCACAGACGTCCGCCTGCAGGCCACCGCGCCACCGGGCTTTGCGTCCGTCAATCCCAGCTTCATGCCGGACCTGCTGCGACGCGGCGTCCAGGTCCAGGTCCGTTCGGCCTCGCAGGGGCCCGGGCTGAGCAGCCTGTTGTTCGGTGCCGGCCTCATCGGCGTGCTGGGCCTGGCCATTCACCGCCTGAGCGGCGGCCGCCTGCCGTCCATGGAAGGCGAGGTGCGGCATGCCGGGCAAGGTCCCGACGCTGTGACTTTCTCGGACGTCGCGGGCGTTGACGAAGCCAAGGCCGAAGTGGCAGAAGTCGTGGACTTCCTCCGCGAGCCAGGGCGCTATGCCGCCCTGGGCGGCCGCATGCCGAAGGGCATCCTGCTTGTCGGGCCCCCGGGCACCGGCAAGACGCTGCTCGCGCGCTCGATCGCCGGCGAGGCCGGCGTGCCGTTCCTGTACGCCAGCGGTTCGGACTTCGTGGAGATGTACGCCGGCGTCGGCGCCGCCCGGGTCAGGCGGCTGTTCAAGGACGCCCGCCGTCATGCGGCGTCGATCATCTTCATCGACGAGCTCGACGCCGTCGGCCGCAGCCGCGGCGGCCAGTCGCTCAGCCACGAGGAACGCGAGCAGACCCTGAACCAGCTGCTCGTGGAGATGGACGGCTTCGCGGCCAACCAGGGGCTGGTCGTCATCGCCGCGACCAACAGGCCCGACATCCTGGACAAGGCGCTGCTGCGCCCCGGGCGCTTCGACAGGCAGGTCGTCGTCGGCAACCCCGACCTGCGCGGGCGCGAGGCGATCCTTCGCGTCCACGCAAGCAAGGTCCCGATGGACGGACACGTCGACCTGCACGCCATCGCTCGCGGCACGCCGGGCTTCTCCGGCGCCGATCTCGCCAATCTGGTCAACGAGGCGGCGCTGCTGGCCGCTCGCGCCGGGCGGCAGGCGATCGGGTCCACCGAGCTCGCGGACGCACGGGACAAAGTGCTGCTCGGCGCGGAGCGCCGCTCGCTGGTCATGTCCGAGGACGAACGGCGGACAACGGCCTATCACGAGGCGGGCCACGCCATCGCGGCGCTGCTGTTGCCGCTGGCCGACCCGCTCCACAAGGTGACCATCGTCCCGCGAGGCCGGGCGCTTGGCGTGACGATGCAATTGCCGGAGGCCGATCGGCACACGCATTCCAAGGACTACCTGGAATCACAGCTCGCGATCCTGATGGCCGGCCGGGTGGCGGAGTCGCTGTTCACCGGCCGCATCACGAGCGGCGCCGGCAACGACATCGAGCGCGCCACCGACATCGCGCGACGGATGGTGTGCGAGTTCGGGATGTCGTCGTGCGGGCCGGTCGCGTTCCGCCGATCCGGTGCGCCGTGGGACGAGGACTCGTCGTCGGGGTTCAGCCAGGCCACCGCGGAACGGGTGGACGAGGAGATTCGCGGCCTGGTGCTGCGGGGGCAGGAGAAGGCGCACGAGCTCCTGACGAGCCGACGGGATGCTGTTGAGGCGCTGGCTCAGGCATTGCTCGAGACCGAGTCGCTGGACGCTGACGCCGTCCACGCATTGCTCCGCGCGCCAGTCCCGTCGTTCCAGGTGGCTGCCCGCTCGACCAGCCTGTAGGCGCGGACCGGCTCTCGGACTGGTCTGACCGCCCTGGTCCCCGCGCGGGGATTTGCACACAATTTCGCCCCGCCAGAATCCCGAACGTTCGGTCGGCGGCTTCGCGGCGTTTCTTCCGTACGAACGCACTTACTCGTACCTATGAGTGACGCCATGCCGCCCGTTGACAGCCTTCAGTCCGAATGTCTTGCCCTGCTTGCGAGCCTTTACGCAGCGCTGGCCGACGACCAGCGCTACGCGGAGCGGCGGACCGCTTGCGAGTCCTGGCTGTTCCAGCGCCGCGGCACGCACGAGCCCCTCGCGTCGTTCCTCCGTCACCAGCTGTCGCGCGCTGCGGAGGCGCGGCAGGTCGCGCGCGACTTGAGCGGCGGCGTCTTCGGCCGGTCCGCTGCGGTGATGCTCGACGAGTCGGGACTGGTTGTGGCCGCAGGGCCGGAAGCGTGGGCGCTGCTGGCGAGCGGCAGCCCCGACGCCGACCCCCTGCAGCTGCCCGCGGCGTTGAAGGCGCACCTGGCGGCCACGGTGGCGACAGGTGCGCCGTTCCCGCGGGCCTTGCGGCTGATGGCCGAAGGTGGCGGACCCGATCTGGCCGGAGTGCTGCTGGGCGTGGAAAACCTGCCGCAGACCGAAGGCCGAGCGCGGCGGGTCGCCACGCTGCTGCTGTGGGATCTTTCGAGCGGCGCCGGCGTGGCGGCTGTCTCCGTCGCCGCGGCGCGCCCGACCTACCGTGCGATGGAGCGTCGCGCGGCGTCGGACGAATAACCTGAAACAGGCGGGTGATTGGCCGATCTGAACATCGGCTCTGCCGTCGCTACTTGCCCGCCTCGTTCCAGATGTCGAGGACGCAGCGCCACTGCTTGTCGGCGCCCTTCCGCCACACCGTGATCCCCCGGCTGTGCATGACCAGAGGGGCGCCGTCCGGTCCGGTCACCGTCGTTTCAGTCGCCGATTGCAGGTAGGCCATCGTGCCGTCCGAGGAGAAGGTCGGCGGCGCGGATGTCCAGCGGATCTTGAACCCTGGCGTCTTCAGCGCGCCTGCCACGAACGCCCGGATTTCAGGCGTGCCCCGGACAACCGGCTGTCCCGACGGGACGACGACCGCATCGTCAGCCCAGTAGGACAGGATGGCCTCCAGATCGCGCCCGGAGTACGCCGCAGCGGACCACTCCGCATCGCGCTGCAGCAGACGCCGCTCCTCCGCGCGAGCGTCGAACGACGACGAGCAACCGGCCGCCAGCAGGCTCACGGCTACTACAAGAAGAGAACGTCTGATCATTGCGAAGTCTCCCCGTCCCCACAGTAACCCCCTACTGCACCCCACCCACCGGATCGAGCCACGACGGCGGAAAGACCTTGTCGGGATCGCGATCCCAGGTCACTGCCGTGACACGCCATTGGCCGTCCGTCGGCGCGTAGCCGACGACGAGCAGGTACATCGGATGACGCTCGTAGCGCATCACGACGTAGACGCGGCACAAATGCGGTGTGACGTAGATGACTCGGAAGATGTCGTAGCCGCTGGGCGTGGCCCCAACGTCCGACAGGTGATCGCAGCTGGCCAGCAGTTCCTGTCTCCGTCCTCCATCCCTTTGCGACAGCCACTCGCCAGTCCAGAGGTCGAAGGCCTCCCGGCAGCGTCCTTCCTCGAAGGCCAGGAGCCCTCGCGTGATGAGTGGCGGTATCTGCGTCTGGGCGAAGGCGGGAGCAGGCATCGCGGTGGCTGCTGCGGCGATGAATGCGAGCACGGCAATCCGACGGAACCTCAGACGCATCGATCCTCCACCGCCAGGGGCCTGGCGCAGGCACGGCGCCACTAAGACTGCCGGAAATCCGGCGCGCCGCCAAGGGCCGATCTCGGGTGGGCTGTCAGTGCGACGGGACGGCGCCTTCGGGTGACGGCGCGCCGAGGCCAGCGACCGCGGGGGCGAGATCCGCGAAGTCCGGATCATGCGCGGCGCGCGGCTGATTCCATCGCTGCCGCTTGATGGAGGTCTCGATTACCCGCACCGCCTGCTCCGCATCGTCCAGCAGGGCGTAGGCGGCGGCGACGTAGGTACTGCGTCGCGGCCTCCATTTCGCCGAGGGCGGCGCGCTCCTCGTATTTCCGAATCGCCAGCTCCAGGTGTCGACGGCCTTCTGCCTGGCGGCCGAGTCGCACCAGCGCGGCACCGAGCTTCTGGTGGAGCTCGATCAGGCTGCGATCCTTGAGCACGTGATCGCTCGACGAGAGGAAGAGCAGCTCGGTCTGGTATTCGGCCAGCGCCTCGTCGTAGCGGCCCTGCCTGTAGAACACGTAGCCGAGACGCGTGTGCGCGCCGATGACGAGGAAGCCTTCCTCGCCGGAGATGTACTGTTCCTGGAACTCGACCGCTTTGCGAGCCTCGCGTTCCGCAGGCGCGTAGTCAGCGAGCTCGGTGTAGAGGTAGGCCAGCTGGTGGTGGGCGTATCCGAACTGCGGGTTGATGGCCACCGCCCGTTCGAGCTCTGCGACTCCGGCGCGCAGATCTCCGCGGCCCACCCAGTGGACACGCGCCAGCTGCGCGTGGGCACGGGCGCTCTTCGGGTCCAGCGTGATGGCTTCCGCGTACGAGTGCAGTGATTCGTCCAGCCGTCCGAGCGCGAACTGGGCGCTGCCCCGCACGACATACGCCTCTGCGAGCCGCGGATCGCGCGTGAGCGCCTCGTCGGCAGCGGCCAGCGCCTTCTCGAGCATCTCCGGCAGGCCGAGGAACACGCCCTTGATCTGGTACGCGGCACCAAGCCCCGCCCAGGCTTCCGCGTAGTCGCGATCGGAAGCCAGGGCCCTGTCGAAGAAGTGGATGGCCCGGTCCGGTGCGTCGCGAGTCGCCATGCGGAGCGACATCATGCCCCGCGAGTACAACTCGTAGGCCTCGACCGATCGCGTCTCCGGCTGTTGAATCTGGTTGATGGCCGAGGCCTCAAGCGTCAGCTTCAGGTCCTGCGTCAGCTCGAAGACGATCCGATCCTGCAGGCCGAAGATGTCGGACAGCCGCCCGTCGATCTTCACGTTGCGCAGCACCGCGCCAGTAGACACCTCGACGAAGCGCGCAGTGATTCGGATCGACTCGCCCAGCCGCTGGAAGGCGCCCGAGATGATCCATCGTGCTCCGAGGCCGCGACCCAGCTCGATGGCGAATCTGTCGTTCTGGCCTGCCGTGTCGCGCAGGTCGAGGTTGCGCAGCGCGTCGAACACCCGCTCGCGGCCGATGACGGTGAGCCCCGGCACGTTCTTGAGATCCGCGCTGACAGTCTCGGCGATGCCAGACCCGATCCACTCGTCGGCAGGCTCGCGCGTGATGTTCGAGAACGTGACGACGGCGATCGAGTTGTCCGGCGTTGCGGCCGCGGCGACACCGTGATTTGCCGAGCTCCGGGTCGTGCCGCCATGCCGTTCGGCTTCTTCCAGCTCCGTGCGGATGCGCCGCAGGTCGTTGAACAGATCCCGCGCCGTCTGGTACCGCACGTCGGGGTTCTTCTCGAGCGCCTTGCGGACGATCACGTCCACGTCCGCCGGGACGGCGTAGTTGAGCCGCGCGATCGCCTGCGGCGTATGGTGCAGGATGGCGTCCACGACCTCGCCGAAGGTCCGTCCCTCGAACGGCAGACGGCCAGTGAGCATCTCGTAGATGACGATGCCGGTCGAAAACAGGTCCGACCGCTGGTCCACATTCCGGCCGAGCGCCTGCTCCGGCGACATGTAGGACGCTGTCCCCATCACCGAGCCCGCCAGCGTGTCCTTGCCGACTGTCAGCGCTGCGTCCACGGAGGCCTGGCCGCTCAGCGGCTGCAGGAACTTCGCGAGGCCGAAGTCGAGAACTTTGACCTGGCCGCGCGCGGTGACGATGATGTTCGCGCTCTTGATGTCGCGGTGCACGATGCCGCGGCCGTGAGCCTCGGCGAGCGCATCGGCGACTTGTGTCGCGATGTCGACAGCTTCGCGGACCGAGAGCGGGCCGCGATTGATGCGTGCCGAGAGCACCTCGCCCTCGACGTACTCCATCACGATGTAGTCGGCGCCGTCGATCTGGCCGATGTCGTAGATCGCGGCGATGTTCGACGAGCGCAGCGCCGACGCCGCGCGAGCCTCCGTGAGGAAGCGGGTCCGGCGCTCGGGATCGGCCTGGGCGCTGGCCGGCAGGAACTTCAGCGCGACCTCGCGGCCCAGCCGGGTGTCTTCGGCCAGATACACTTCGCCCATCCCGCCCGCCCCGAGCTTGTCCTGGATCCGGTAGTGATGGACTGTGTTGCCGACCATCCGACGATCTTAGCAGCAGGACGCCTGTCTCGACGACGCCAGCGCGCAACCAGCGCGCAGGCGTTGGCCCGGCCCCTCCGCGGGTATTACTGGTAGTGCTTGAGCGTCGGCCAGAGCGTCGCGACCGGCACCTTGAGGTCCCGGCACACGAAGATGGCTTTGTCGGCCTCGTAGGGCATGGCATACGCCGCGTGCATGCGCGCGACTTCGGTCACCCGGCCGCAGGCGTCTTCGTGCTGGGCGGCCGTGCCGCCGATGACGATGATGGCAGCCACGTGGTCGGTGCCGGGCCCCCATAGCCAATAGTTGTTGTGGCCCGAGGCGACAGGCGGCAGGTTTCGTCCGCGGCCCAGCCACCAGACGGCGCCCGCCTGGCCGTAGTTGCCGGCGAAGACAATCGACTGGCGGCGCTCGTCGGGGGTCAGCGTGTCCGCGGCGACGCTCACCGCGTCCACCAGTTCCGACCACCCGTGCATGTCCGCGAAGAACTGCGGCAGGACGCTCTGCGCGTGCCGCTCTTCCGCGGCCGGCTTCGAGTGGATCTTGTCCATATAGGCGATCAGCGCCTCTTCGGACAGGACCGGAAGCGCCAGCGGCAGCGCGATGTTGCCACCGACGGCGACCAGGCCGACCAGCAGCGCGCGGAAGGGCGCCTGCCACACAGGCCACTCGGTCAGGTTGTCTGCGACGCGTCCGCCGGCGGCAAACAGAATCGGATAGTACGGCGCCAGGTAGTACGGCTTGGCGGCAGTCAGCAGGAAGATGCTGAGAATCGCGAGGTAGCCAAGGCCGAAGGCCCGCCACTGACGCGCCTCACGCGCCAGCACCAGCCACGCCAATCCCGCGATCCAGATGGGCGCGGCGAACGGGTTCATCTGCTTGACCTGTTCCAGCAGGAACGTGCCCGGCGCCATCGCGACATTCTTGGTGGCGGTCGCGTTCGCCATGAACTCCAGCGTTGGCCAGCCGTGCCGGATTTCCCAGATGACGTTGGGGGCGACGAGTATCGCGGCGATCGCTCCGCCCAGCACCACCCACCGCGACGCCAGAAACCGACGCGGTCCGGCCACCGCGAGACCGACGACAAGGCCGAACCCGAGGAACAGCACGCTGTGCTTGTTCTCGAGGCCGAGACCTGCCACCGCTCCGAACAGCGCCCACCATCGCGGGTCGCCGGTCGCGATCATCCGCTGGAGCGTCCACGCGAGCGTCGTCCAGCACACCAGGTCGTAGGCGTTCATCGAGACGTAGCCGGTCAACGCGAGCAGCACCGGCGCGAACATCACGGACATTGCCGAGAGCGCCTGGCCAAAACGGCGCGCGCCGAAGCCGCGCGCGAGCATGCCGGTCAGGAACACGGCCACGGCATGCGCGAAGATTGGCGGCAGGCGCAGCGCGACGATCGAATCGCCGAGCAGCAGCTGCGTCGCGCGCGTCAGGACCGCGATCATCGGCGGATGGTCGACGTAGCCCCAGTCGAGGTGAGCCGCGCAGGCGAGGTAGTAGAACTCGTCGCGGAACCATCCGTAGCCGCGGATCGCCAGCAGGTGCAATCCGATCGTCGCCACGGCCATCAGGGCCGCTGGCGCCAGCGGCCAGCGTTCGCGTCCGGTCACGGTTGGGGGCGGAGTCCGTAGCGCGCGGCGTTGTCGATGCCTTCTGCCGCGGGCGAATCTGGCCAGACCGGCAGCGGGGGAGCAGTGAACTCCACGTGCGCCATTTCCTGCTGCACGAGCGCCGTGCCGGTCGAGAGAAAGGCGAGGCGCGTCGCGATGCGCGCCACGATCCAGGCCTGCCCGGCAGCAATGGCGGCCAGCGCGTGCCAGCCGTCGCCGTGCGCACCCGGGGCGCACACGGCGTAGAGCGCCAGCGCGCAGGCGATCACGACAGTGTTGGCGGCGTAGAGGAGTGCTGCCGCGAGGCCATGGCGGCGCAGGAACCGCGCCGCCGCAACGACCGCGCCGATCATGCTGCGCCTGTCCTCGACGACAGCGCGGACCTTGGCGTAGTCCATCAGGAGGTTGACCGCCACGACAGGCGCCAGCCACACCAGGTAGATGAGGACGCGCCAGACGAAGGCGGTGCGTTCGACAGATGTGTCGCGCGTCAGCCAGGGATAAAGGCGATCGAACAGCAGCGCGTGAAACGGCACGGCGAGCAGCCAGTAGAGGATGCCGGCCAGCACCGTCAATCTGAGAAACCTGAAAAAGAAGACGCCGCACGCGCCGAAGAACGCCCGCGTTCCGACGGCCCGATCGCGCGCCAGCCTGTCGACGAGCCCGCCGGTGAGGAACACCCACAGCAGCAGGCCGCCCACGACGGCGGTGGCGAGGACGGCCGGGACGCCAGGCTCGTCCAGGAACTTCGACCACGTCGACAACGGTGCCGCTGCTCCGATGATCGACGGCGACAGCGTCGTGGCGGGCCCTGTCGCCTGGGCGAGAAACTCCTGCCACCAGCCGTGGTCGAAGCTGGTCGCCACTCGACTGGCTGTCATGCTGGCGCCGAGCTGTGAGGCCACCGCGCGCTGCACGGCCATCGCGGCCGGGATCGCGGCCAGGGCCGTCGCGATCCACGTGCCGGCGACGAGGCGCGGCGCGCGCGCCACGCGAGCCCAGCCGCGCCGGAATGCCAGCCAGGCGCTAGACGAAGAACGCATACGTCAGCACCAGGTCCTGAAGCCAGATCATCCAGCGCGCGGCCCAGCGCGCCGACGCGGCGCCGGCCTCGGGCGCCAGCGTGCGGCTGTTGTTGGTCCTGTTGATGTCGAGCAGGAGAATATGGTCCGGATCGACTTCCGCAGAAACCGCGGCGGCCGGCCGATCGAACGAGTAAAGCTTCCAGCGCTCACGTCCGTCCCAGTGCTCGCGCGCGCGGGTGCCGTCCGCGAACGTCACGAGCACGTCCACCGGAAACACCGCTTCGCCGCGCCGCTGCACGATGACCTCGGTGTGCTGATGGTCCCCGTCGGCGGCCGAGGTGAGCTGCCCGACGGCGTAGTCGAACACGTTCGACGATCGATACACCTGGTCGAAATACCAGCCGAGGTCGCGTCCCGCGCCCTGGTTCAGCGCGCTGAAGAAGTCGTCGGGCGACGGATGCCGGAAGGCAGAGCGCGCAAAGAACGTCGACATGCCGCGCTGCAGATGCGGCCAACCGAGGTAACGCTCCAGCGTGTGCAGCCAGAGCGCGGTCTTGTTGTACGTCAGCGCGCGCCCGGTGGCCGGGTCGTACCGCCACGACGGCGTCTCCGGCACATCGCTGCGGGCGCCGGCGCGGTAGCCGTCCATACGGTCGCCGTCGATCTCGCGCTGAAGCGGGATGTCGCTGAACACCCACGGGACGAATCCGCCAAACAGCCGCGCCGACAGGTAGTTCGGCGAGAAACTGTGCTCGACGACCCGCGCCGACGAGAACGTGTTCAAGCCTTCATCCATCCACGCGTGCTCGAACTCGTTGTTGCCGACGATGCCGTACCAGAACTGGTGGCCGGCCTCGTGCACGGTGACGCCTTCCGGCGTGATGGTATTCGGCGGGGCGAGCCAGCTGCTGCCGCCGGTAAACAGCGTCGGATACTCCATCCCGCCCGCGCCGCTCTGGTAGGCAGGATCGACGATCGTCACGTGCCCGTAGGGATAGGGCCCGAACCACTCGCCGTATGACTGCAACGTCGCCTTGGTCGCATCGAAGTACCGCGATTCCTGATCCGCGTGCTCGGGCTGCAGCAGCAGACGCAGATCGACCGCCGGCAGGCCCGCCTGCTCGAATCGGGCCGTCCGTTCGAGATAGTCGGGGCTGGTCGTCCAGGCGAAGTCATGGACGTCCTCCTCCACGTACTGATGCACGGTCTTGCCCGTCGGCGTGTCCGCGCGAGACCGCAACCGTCCCGTGGCCCCGACGACCCAGTTGCGCGGCACCGTCAGGCGCACGTCGTACACGCCGTAGTCGGAGAAGAACTCAGTCGTGGCGTGGAACTGGTGCGTGTTCCACCCGTCGGCCTCGAGCACGCCGACTTTGGGAAACCACTGGGCGAGAAAATAGGCGTTGCCGATGACGCCGGTCCGGCGGAACGTGCGCGGGACATGGGCGGTCCACGCCACTTCGACGGCGACGGTTTCGCCTGGCTTGACCGGCCTTGGCAGCGGCACTGCCAGCACTGTCCGATCGTCGGCGTTGCCGTCATCAGGAGCGATGTAGTGCGCCCCGCCGAGCAGGTCGACCAGGGCCGTGCTGCCGCCGCCGAGAAGACGAATCGCCGTCATGTCGATACGGCTCCAGTCTTCCGCGGGGCGTCCGGTCAGCGTCGCGGGGTTGGCGCCTGTTTCAAGCGCCGCGCGTACCCATTCGCGCATCCAGGTCGACCGCTGGTCGCGCCAGGCATTCCAGTACATGTGGAACTGCAGCTCCGTCGCCGGCGTGCCGGTGAGATTCCGCCAGGTCACGACTTCGCGGCCGGTCAGCGTCTTCGACGCGGGATCGAGGTCGGCGTCGATGGAGTAGTTGGCGTTGCGCGGCGATCGCGCAGGCGTGGCGGGCGTTGTCGCCGACGCTGGCGATCCGACCGGCGCCGGGAGTTGTGCGTTTCGCGCGCCAGTCGCGCCGGCGTCGAGCACAGGTACCGCCAGGGCCAGCGGCAATGCGAAGACGGGGCGCATGCGCGCATGCTACACCAGCTGCGGGCGACGACAGCGGTCGACGCGGGCGGCTATAATCGGCGGTCCATGCCTATTCGCGTGATGCATTTCGGACTCGGACCGATCGGCGCCGCCGTCGTCCGGCAGGTGGCCACCCGGCCGGGATTCAAGGTCGTGGGCGGCATCGACATCGATCCCGCCAAGGTGGGGCGTGATCTCGGTGACGTCGTCGGACTGGAGCGCAGGCTCAGGGTGAAGGTCACGGCCGACGTGCGCGCCGCGATCAAGGCCGCCAGGCCGGACGTCGTCGTCTTGTGTACCAGCTCGTCGCTCCGGAAGGTGTGGCCTCAGATCGAGGCTGTCCTCGCGCTGCGCGTGCCGATCGTCTCGACGACGGAGGAACTGGCGTATCCGGCGTTCACGCAGAAGCGGCTGGCGGCGCAGATCGATGCCGCCGCTCGCAAGGCGCGAGTGGCGGTGCTCGGCACGGGCGTGAACCCCGGATTCACGATGGACGCATTGCCGGTGACGCTGACCGGCGTCTGCGAGCACGTCGAACGCATTGCCGTCCAGCGCGTGCAGGACGCGCGGACCCGGCGCCTGCCGTTCCAGCAGAAGATCGGGTGCGGCCTGACACCGGCAGAATTCCAGAGCCGCGTCGACGCGGGCACCGTCCGGCACGTCGGCCTTACCGAGTCGATCGCGATGATCGCCGGGGCCATGGGCTGGAAGCTCGAGCGAGTGACCGACGAGATCGAGCCGCGGTTGGCGACAAAGGCGGTCTCGAGCGAGTTCCTCACCGTGCAGCCGGGGCAGGTGTGCGGGCTGACGCAGGACGGCGTCGGCTACGTGAAGGGCGAGCCGATCATCACCCTGCACATGGAGGCCTATCTCGGGGCGCCGGAGTCGTTCGACGCCGTCGAGATCGCCGGGACGCCGAATCTGTCGATGAAGATCGCCGGCGGCGTGCACGGGGACGTGGCGACAGCGTCGATTACCGTGAACTCGATTGCCAAGGTGATTGCGGCGCCGCCCGGCCTGCACACCATGCGGACGCTGCCGATTCCCTCGTGGTTCGGCGGCAGAATCGGCTGAGGCGGCTCCCGGGCCGCCACCGCCTTACCTGTAGTTGCCGAACTGCAGCGCGACCCCGAAGTCGTGCTCGCGAAGCAGGCGCATCGCTTCCTGCAGGTCGTCTTTTCCGGGGGCCGACACCCGCACCTGATCGGCCTGGATGGCGACGGTTACCTTCTTCAGTTTGTGTTCTTTAAGGAACTTTACGATCTCGCGGGACGCGTCGGCCGGAATGCCCTGCTGCAGGGAGATCTCGCGCCGCACCCCCGAGCCGCCGACCGGCTGGATGTCTCCCGGCGTGAGGTTCTTCACCGGGACGTTGCGGCGAACCAGCCTCGTCTGCAGGATCTCCCAGATCGCCTCCAGTTTGAAGTTGTCGTCCGCCGTGATCGTGATGGTATGCTCTGCGCGGTCGAAGGCGATGTCGGCGCGGGCGCCCTTGAAATCGTATCGCTGCGTGATTTCCTTGCGGGCCTGGTTGATCCCGTTGTCGACTTCCTGCATGTCGATCGTCGAGGTGATGTCGAACGAGTTGAGTTGAGCCATGTTTCAAGGGGCGCCTTCACTCCGGCGCGCGATGTCGCCATGGTAGCAGAACGATCCGGCCGGCCACTGATCCTCGTCGTCGACGACTATCAGGACGCCCGCGAGATGTATGCCGAGTCCCTGGGTGCGTCCGGCTTCGTCGTCGCCGAGGCCGGCACCGGCGATGAGGCCGTCGCCAAGGCGCGCGAGCTCCTCCCACACGCCATCGTCATGGACCTGTCGCTGCCAGGTATGGACGGCTGGACGGCGACCAGGATGCTGAAGACGGACCCACGCACTCGCGAGATCCCGGTCGTCGCGCTCACCGGCAACGCCAGGGCAGACGCCTCAGCCGCGGCCCGGGATGCCGGCTGCGATGCCTTTATCGTGAAGCCGTGCCTGCCGGACGACATGGTCGCCGCCGTGCGCCGCGTGCTGGCGCTCATCGACGAGCGGGTTGGCATACCGGACAGTAGTACGTAAGACGCGCGGCTTCACCGCGCTGCGCCCGCTCGATCACGCTGCCGCACTTGAGACAGGGCCGTCCCGCGCGCCCGTAGACCCACAGCGACTCCGCAGGGTTGAGCCGGCCGGTGGTGTTCCGCCCTCCCGATCGAAATGATCGCTGTCCCGGGGTACGAGGCGCATTGCGGCGCAGTTGCCGCCGCGCGATCGCCAGCAGCGCCGACAGGGCCTCGTCGTCCAGCGCGCTGACGGGCGTGGCCGGATGGATGCCGGCCTCGAACAGCACCTCCGACTTGAAGACGTTGCCGACGCCTGCTGCCACGCGCTGATCCAGCAGTCCGTCCTCGATGGGCACGTCGCCCAGGGCGCGGAGCCGGCGAAGGGCTTCCGTCGTATCGGAGTCGTCGTCGAGCAGATCGGGTCCCAACGGCTGCACCGCGCGATCGCGTGCCAGCGTGTCGGCCGTGCGGAACTCGGCGACGGGAACGTCGAAGGCCACCGCCTCGAACTCCGGCGTCGCGATGACCAGGCGCATCGCCGTGGCTGGGGCTTTCCAGCGCTCTCCGCGGCGGTAGATGTGCCAGCTGCCGTGCATGCGCATATGCGTGCGCAGGATCAGGTCGCCGGAGAAGTAGATGAGCAGATGCTTGCCGCGCGACTCGACTCGCTCTACTACGCGGCCGGCGAGCGGCGTGTCGTCGTTCACGCGCGCCAGGTGCGCGAGCACCGTCCGGAACGATTCGACCGGGCGCCCGGCCAGCGCGCGGTGCAGTGTCTGCGCCGATCGAAAGATGGTGTCGCCTTCCGGCATCGATCGGCTCAGCGGCGCGGGCGGGCGCGCGCCATTCCCATTGCGCCGGGCGTGAACCCGGCGTCCACCAGGAACGGCGCGAGGACATGGTCGCGCGCGGGCAGCCCGTTGATCTCGGCGATGAGCAGGCCCTGGCGTCCAGCCCCTTCCTCCGCAAGCCGCGCCAGCTCCAGTGAGAGCGCCCGCAGCGCACGGCCACGCTCGGGCTCCTGATCCGGCAGCCACACGAGCAGCTGACGATCGCCGCGACTGAGCCACGCGGTGAGATCGCCGTCGACGAGGATCACGCTGGTGCCCACCGATCGCGTCGGCCCTCGACCGGCTTCCGGGGGGGCCGCCGGCCACTTGATGATGCCGCCGTAGGGATTGGCGGAATCAGTCGACGCCAGCGTGGCCACGAGCGGCTCGTCCTGCGGCTCGCGCAGCGACCGAAGCAGGTCGAGCGCTGTCGGCAGCGCGAACTGCGCCGCGCCAAGGCCGCCGACGAACAGGCCGCGCCGTACGCGTCCCGCGTCCTCGAGCGCCCGCAGCACGTCGTAGACCGCACTGTAGCCGCCCGGCACCGCCTCGACCGCCATCGCCTCGCGCGTGAGCACGCCGTGGCGCGCGAGCAGCTGACGAGCGACTGCCGTCGCCCATTCCGTAGGGGACGCGCGGCCGCGCAGTCGATCGGAGACGAGCGACCAGCGACCTTGCGCGGCGGGCGGCGTCACGCGGCGCGACCTGAATGCAGGCGCCTCCCGGCGGCGGGAACGCTCGGGCGGCTCGACCAGGGCGCGAAGCGCATGCAGCGTGTCGTTGGTCACGAGGCCGCGCCACGTCAGCGCCCAGAGGGCGTCGATCACTTCCTGCGGGAATCCTCCGCCGAGCGCCGCGTGCAGCGCCGGGAAAAATGAGGCGCCAGACGTCCCGAGCGCCTCGACGATCCGCCGCTCGAGATCGGTGGCCGGCGCCGCGTCGATCGACGGGAGCAGCAGCCGCAGGTGGTCCGAGAGAAACAGCGCCATGCGGCCGTCGCGCTCGCCGAGCGGCTCGAGGCCGACCCAGATCACCTCGCCAGCGCCAATCAAGCGATCGAGGTCGGTCGAGCGGTAGCCCTCGATGCGGGCGGGCAGGATCGAGCGCTCCAGTTCCGAGGCCGGGATGGGCGCGCCCTGGAGCTGCTCCACGGCGTCGAGCACGGCATCGAGGCCGGCGCGGCGCCTGGCCACGCCGTGCCACGTCGCCGCAAATCGTCCGAGTGCCGCGCGGTCCACTGGCTCCACCTGCTTGCGAAGCCGCGCCAGGGATCGCTCGCGCATCGAGACCAGGACGTCGCGCCCGCACCACTCGCGGCCGGCGCCGCCGGGACGGAACTCGCCCTGCACCACGCGCCCGCCAGTCGCGAGGCGGGCCAGTGTGCGCTCGACGACCTGCGGTGCCAGGCCGAACCGTTCCCCGCACAGACCTGACGTGAATGGCCCATGGGTCCGCGCGTAGCGCAGGATCAGGTCGCCAAGCGGGTCGGCGACCGGTTCGAGGAGCGCCGCCGGCAGGCCTTGCGGCAGTGGCGTGCCGAGCGCGTCGCGGTAGCGCGCGGCGTCTTCGACGGCAACCAGGCGCGGAGAGCCGGCAATCGACAACTCCATGGCCCGCCGTGCCGCCAGCAGGTCCGCGGCGGCGCCCGAGAGCGACGGCGACTCGAGCCGCTTCGCCAGCTCGGCTCGCGACATGTCGCCAATCCGCAGCAGCAGGTCGTGCACGCCGTCCACCGTGCGCGCGCGGTAGCCCTCCTCCAGGCCCTGGAGCTGCCGCTCCAGGGTGTCGATGACGTCGGGATCCAGCAGCTCGCGCAGCTCGGCGTCGCCGAGCAGCTCACGAAGCTGCGCATGATCGACCGCGAGCGCCTGCGCGCGGCGCTCAGCCAGGGGCGCATCGCCGTCGTAGAGGAACGTCGCGACGTAGTTGAACAGCAGCGATGCCGCAAACGGAGAGGGCTGCGGCGTATCGGTCACCACCACGCGCATCGAGCGCTGCTCGAGCCGCGTGAGCGTGTCGATCAGCGCGGGCATGTCGAAGACGTCGCGGAGACATTCGCGATACGTCTCGAGCACTGCCGGGAAGGATCCGTAGCGCGCGGCGACGGCCAGGAGATCGGCGGCGCGCTTCCGCTGCTGCCAGAGCGCGGTCCGCTGCCCGGCGCGTCGCCGGGGCAGCAGCAGCGACCGTCCGGCCACTTCCCTGAAGTGCGCGGCAAACAGCGCGCTCGATCCGAGCTGGCGCAACACAAGAGACTCGACTTCGTCGGCCGCCGGCACGAACAGGCGCGGGTCTGGCGGCTCCTCCGTGTCCGGCATCCGGACCACGAACCCGTCGTCGCTCCACATGGTCTCGACGTCGACGCCGCGCTCTTCACGCAGGCGCGCGACGACAGCCAGGCACCAGGGAATCAGCACGCGCCCGCCGAATGGCGACAGGACGCAGATGCGCCAGTCGCCGAGCTCGTCGCGGCAGCGCTCGATGACGATGGTCCTGTCGTCCGGCACGGCACTGCCGGCCGTCGTCTGGTCGGCGAGGTATTGCAGGAGGTTTTCCGCCGCGGTGCCGTCGAGGTCGTGCTGCTGGCGCAGGCGTTCGATAGCGGCCGCCGCCGGCATCTCGGCGATCTCACGCGACAGCTGTCCGATGGCCAGGCCCAGCTCGCGCGGGCGGCCCGCCGAATCGCCCTTCCAGAACGGCATCTTGCCCGGCTCGCCTGGCGCCGGCGACACGACGACGCGATCGTGGGTGATCTCCTCGATGCGCCACGTGGAGGCGCCGAGCAGGAACGTCTCGCCGACGCGCGACTCGAAGACCATCTCCTCGTCCAGCTCGCCGACGCGGCCAGTTCCAGGCTTTGCGCCCGCCAGGAACACGCTGTAGAGGCCGCGATCGGGAATGGTGCCGGCGTTGGCGATCGCTACGCGCAGCGCGCCTTCGCGGCCCGAGAGGCGGTCGGCCAGCCGGTCCCAGGTCAGGCGCGGCCGAAGCTCCGCGAACTCGTCGGAGGGATAACGGCCGGACAGCATGTCCAGCACGCCTTCGAAGTTGCGGCGCCCAAGTGAGGCAAACGGCGCGGCGCCGCGAATCACGTCGAGCAGCGTCTCGACGGACCAGTCCTCGAGCGCGACCATCGCGACGATCTGCTGCGCGAGGACGTCGAGCGGGTTGTGCGGGTAGCGTGTCGACTCGACCTGCCCTTGCCGCATCGCGGCAGTGACCGCCGCGCAGGCGACGAGGTCGCCGCGGAACTTCGGAAAGATGACGCCGCTGCTGGCCGCGCCGACGTGATGGCCGGCGCGCCCGATCCGCTGAAGGCCGCTGGCCACCGACGGCGGCGCTTCGATCTGGATCACGAGGTCGATGGCGCCCATGTCGATGCCGAGCTCGAGCGAAGAGGTCGCCACCAGGGCACGAAGCCGGCCCGACTTCAGCAGGTCCTCCACTTCCAGGCGCTGCTCGCGCGCGATCGATCCGTGATGCGAGCGAACGAGCACCTCGCCGGCCAGCTCATTGAGCGCACCGGCCAGGCGCTCGGCGAGCCGCCGGCTGTTGACGAAGAGCAGCGTCGATCGGTGCTCGCGAATCAGCTCGATGAGGCGCGGGTGGATGCTGGCCCAGATCGAGGGACGCGACGCGCCGGAAGCGGCGGGCCCGCTCTTAATCTCGATCGGCGCACGGCGTGCCATGTCTTCGACCGGCACCTCGACGCGCAGCTCCAGCCGCTTCAGCGCGCGCGCGTCAACGACGGTGACCGGGCGCCACGCGGGCTCGCCGGCGCGCGCGAACTCTGCGTGGACCTCTTCCGCCGCGCCCGACGCGGAATCGGGAGCGCTCGCCTGTGGCGGCGCAGATGTCTGCGCGTTCTCCCGATCGGTGACCACCAGCGCGCCGCCGAGAAAGCGCGCCACTTCGTCCACGGGGCGCACGGTGGCCGACAGCCCGACACGCTGAAGCGGCCGCTTCACCAGACGCTCGAGCCGTTCGAGCGACAGCGCCAGGTGTGCGCCCCGCTTGGTCGGCACCAGCGCGTGAATCTCGTCGACGATCACCGTCTCGACCGACGCAAGCGCGTGGCGCGAGCGTGAGGCCAGCAGCAGGAAGAGGGACTCCGGGGTGGTGATCAGGATGTCCGCGGGCGACCGGAGGAATCGGGCGCGCTCCTTTGCCGGTGTGTCGCCGGTCCGGATGGCGACTTCGGGAATGCGGATCGACTCGGATCGCGCCGCCGCCACGCGACTGATGCCCGCGATTGGCGCGCGCAGGTTTCGCTCGACGTCCACGGCCAGCGCCTTGAGCGGCGAGACGTAGAGCACGCGGCACCGCGCCGCGGCGTCTGGCTCTGGCGAGAACATCAGCCGGTCGAGGCAGGCCAGGAATGCCGCCAGCGTCTTGCCGCTGCCGGTCGGCGCCAGAATCAGCGTGGAATCGCCGCGCTCGATCGCCGGCCAGCCGCCCGCCTGGGCCGGCGTCGGTCCGCCAAACGCCTCGCGCAGCCATTCGTCAATGGCCGGATGGAACGCCACAGTCCAATCCTACGCGGTCGCGGGGCACGGGGGATCCACGCGCCACGACGGTGCAGCCCAGGTATAATGGATGCTCCGCTTTTCATTTCAACTTCCGAGACGAGGTTCGACAAGATGGGTGACGCAGGTGAGGGACTGATCGATGCCGACGCCCGAAATTCAGGAGCGCATGGAAGAACTTGCGCTCAGCCGGGCGAAGAGCCGCGCGCAGGCCGCAAGGAATCCGGAGCACGTCCGCCAGCTCGAAACGCTGAAGCTCGCGCGCGCAGAAGCCGCACGCCAGCTGACCGGCGCCACACACGACGCCCGCAAGGCGCAACTGAAACAGGCGCTCGTCGAGCTCGACAAGCGCATCGTCGTCGCCCAGGCCAACCTGGCCTAGCGCTCTCTCACGACCGACGAAGCCGTTCGGAAAAGGCCAGCGCCGATTCCGGACGGCGCGCGGGATCCGGAGACAAGGCGTCGCCCACCGCGCGCCGCACCGCCTCCGGCACGTCCTCCCTCGAGATCGCCGGCGGCGCCTGCTGCTGACGCATGGCGATGTCGACAAACGATCCCCGGCCGAATGGCAGGGCACCCGTCAGCAGTTCGTACGCGATGACGCCGAGCGCGTAGATGTCGGTCTTCTCCGTCATTGCTGCCCCTGACAGCTGTTCCGACGCCATGTAGGCCGGCGTCCCCACGGGCTGTCCCACCGCCGTCAAGGTGTTCACGAAGGCCCCCGTTTCGTCGCTCGGCTGTCCGAACAGCTTTGCTACCCCGAAATCCAGCACCTTCGCCACGACAGTGCCCGAGTCGGGCAGGATGATGTTCTCCGGCTTCAGGTCCCGGTGCAGGATGCCGTGCTTGTGCGCCGCGTCGATCGGCTCGGCGATGCCGGCCATCAGCCGCGCGACTGATTCGACCGGCTGCGGGCCCGACTCGACGATCGCCCGCAGGTCTCGCCCGCGGACGTACTCCATCACGAAGAACGCGGCGCCGCTCGCCAGGGTGCCGTAGTCGTAGACCACGACGACGCCAGGGTGCTCGAGCCGCGCGACCAGCTGCGCCTCGCGACGGAACCGCGCTCGCGCGTCCGGGTTGGTGAGCAGGTCGGCGCGCACCACCTTGATCGCCACGTCGCGATCCAGCCGCATGTCGTGGCCCACGTAGACGGCGCCCATGCCGCCCGTGCCGAGCAGCCGGTCCACCCGATATTTCGCCTCCACCGTCCGCGGCAGGGCGCCCGGCCGCAGCCGCGTGCCGTCGGTGGCACATGACGGCGTGCCGGCGTCGTAGCAGGCCCGGCACTCGGGGCACTCCGCCAGCAGCGCGTCGGCGCCGCTCCCCGTCGCGGCCATCATCGTCGCCGCGTCGGGGACTGGCTCCCGTCGCCGCAGCCGCGCCACATCCAGGCCCAGGCTCACTTGAGCCGCCAGGGACGCCAGCAACTCGCGGTCCTCGGCGCTGTACGGCTGGTCCGAGCGCTTCTCGCCGAGCACAATCGCGCCAAGCAACGTTCGCGTCTCGCGATCCTTCGCGATGAGCGGCACCATCAGCGTCGTGCGCGATGCCGAGAGCCAGCCGAGCTCGGTCGCCGGCAGGCGGCGTGCGGGCGATCGCGTGTCCGTGGGATCGAGCTCGAGTGGCTCGTCGGACCAGGCCAGCAGCGTCGCCAGCGGACCGTTCTGCGGCAGCGGATCGACGTGGCCCCGCAGGGCAGAGACCTCAACGAGCCGGTCAGGCTCGAGGCCCGAGACGATTACAGCGGCCACCGCGGGGTGCAGCGCTCGATCGAGCGCGGTCAGGACCAGCGCCGTCAGTTCCCGCGGATCGGTCTCGAAGGGCACGCGCGCGGCGAGCGACAGCAGGATGGCGCGCGCGTCGTACTCAGCGCGGAAGAACCGCTTGTCGAGCCACGTGCGCGCGTCATCGCGGAACCGCATCGCGATCAGCACGCCGCCGAGCAGGGCCGCGTAGAGCAGCGGCTGCCCGCCCACGATCTCGGCGAGGCTGCGATCGCGTTGCCGGACGAGCGACGCCACGAACAGCAGCGCCGGCAGGATCGCGGCAAACGTCAGCGTCTTCCTGGCCAGCGCGTACTGCAGGCTCCTCCTCACCGCCACCCGCGGGGACAGGACGCGATGCACCGCCACGGCGTAGGTGACGCCGAGCGCAGGCAGCGCTGTCAGGACGTAGAGCGGCAGCGACGCCCACCACGGCCAGATGAACTGCCGTCCGAACAGCGCAAGGGCAGCGGGCATCCCCGATTGCACGACGAAGCAGAGCATGCCTACGACGAAGGTCCCGACAGAGAGCGAGATCCGCCGGCGCTCGTTGGGGTCCGGGTTGCACTTGAACCGCCTGACCATGTCGGTCATCGCGGCGACGTTGAGCGTCAGGCCCCCGCCAAACACGGCGAAGAACAGCCGAGGGTGCGCGGCATCCCACAACGCCGCCGTCGTCGCTGCGTCAACGCCGCAGACGAACAGGCCGGTCAGTGCCGTGGTCACGAGCATCGGCATCACAACCACGAACGGCAGGGCGTGCAGCCACGGATGCCGAATGAGCAGATCGGACTTCTTGGGGAAGTAGCCGACGGCCAGAAAGACGAAGATGAATGCCAGAGGCGTCGACGTCCAGCACAGCATCGTGAGGACGCGACCCGGCAGCGCGCCGAGATGCGCCTCGGCGCCGAGCAACGGGCCGCCGGTCGACACGCCGGCGAGGACGAGGGCCGCAATCGCGAACTGCGCAGTGAGATCGCGCGGCCGCAGCAGCAGCAGCACCGCGGCGCAGACGACGTAGACGGTCAGCTGGAGCACGAGGCCGGCGCGCAGGCCGAGCCATTTCTGAAATGCCGGCGCGATCGAGCTGCCACGCTGCCTGGCGCGCGAGCGGAACCGGGTGGGGACCGCTCGCGGCGGCAACAGTCAGGACGACGGGCCTGTCGATGCCAATCCAGTACGCAGTACGCCAGGCCCGCAGGCGGGCTGGCGGTTCTGACGATGTCAGGTTGGCGCCGCCCGTCGCGTCGTCGCCGGCGGCCGTGACGGCGAGGATCCGGTCGCCCTTCACGAGGCCGGCACGATCGGCGGTGCTGCCGGGCGTGACGGACGCCACTTCGGCGGCACCCGGTGATCCGCCGTCCTGTGCGGGAGGCCGTGGTCCGAACAGCCCGGCATCGCCGGATCCGATGGTGACCAGGTCGCCGGCGAGGATCGCGCCGTTACCAGCCGGCGGGAGAAACGGCTGCATGAAGGCCGCGTTGACCACCAGATAGGTGAGCCCGAGCACGACGAGGGCGGCGGTAGACCACCATCCTCGCGGGAGGGGTGGCGAGATGTCTGCCGCCGAACGTTCGGCCGGCGCCGGGGTCATGCGGAGAGGTCTGGCACACCGAGGCCGAACGGCGCCAGGAGCTGCCGCGTGTGCGCGAAGCTGTCGGGCCTCAGGTGACGGGGCAGTGTGACATCCGGGTCGGGCCGGCTTGCGGCCTCGGCCATCACGCGCTCGTAGTCGTCGGCCATGTCGGTCACGCGATGGCTGCGCTCCCAGAAGCGCCGCGCGGCATCGCCAAGCGACCCGCGAAGCGACGGATCGGCCGCCAGCCGCCTGACCGCCAACCCGAGCGAGTGCACCTCGTCGAGCAAGTCGATGGCCACAGCCACCGGCGCCTGGGACTGCTGCAGTCCGGACGCCGCCCTCACCTCCCAGTCGCGCGGGTCGAGCATCGGGACGTCGACGTGCTGTTCGAGGTCGGTGACCAGCGTCGGCCGTCCCGCGGCCAGCGCGCGCAGCCACGACGCGGAGGTCTCCCGTCCCGACGGAAACCGCAGGCACGAGACGATGTCGGCGGTCGTCAGGTAGGCGGGCAGTTCAGCGTCGGACACATGGCCCGTCACTGTCACGATGTCCGCGACGCCGACCTCTCGAGCGTGCGCCATCACGTCGTAGTGCGGATGCGTTGGCCCGACCAGCAGCACCCGAAGTCCGGGCTGATGCCGTCGCGCGCCGGACACCGCCCGCAGGAGCGCGGTCAGGCCCTTCTCCGGCGTCACGCCGCCGAAGGCGGCCAGGACGATGTCAGTGGGCGCGAGGCCGTGGCGTGCGCGCACTGCCGCGCGTGCGGCATCACTGGCATCAACGGCGGGCACACCCATCCGGATGGGGCGGATGGCCATGGCAGGGAAGGTGGACGACAGTTCGTCGGCAAGTCGAGCGCTATGCACGGCGACCAGCCTGGCGGCCTTCACCACCGCGCCCAGCATGGGCCAGAGGCGATACACGTGACCCGCGTAGCCGGAGAGCGCGATCTCGGCGGCTTCCGGGGGAACGTCCGGGTGGTTGAAATGCAACTCGGCGCGATAGTCGTCGGTGCGTTTTCGCTGGAGCAGCGACCAGGCGCGCGCGTGGTGCAGCTGGCCGTCGTGGAGCACGACCAGGCCGGGGTAGCGGAACAGGTAAGGCCACGTGAAGTCGTGACACCACGAGTTGCCGACCTGGTACACCACCAGATCGTAGGGGTCGCGATGCTGGCGCCACGGGAACTCGTGCGCGCTCAGGTGTCGCGCCGTGCCGTCTGAGGGCGGCACGGCAAGGTCGCGGGCGTCCACGAACACGTCAATCGCATGGCGGCGGCCCAGTTCGCCGACCAGATCGCGGGTGTAGTCGGCGACGCCACTCGAGACGGGCGGCATCGGGGAGAACACAGCCAGGCGCACGGCCCGATGATATCAACCAACCCGATCCAACCCGATCGCACGCGATCCAACCTGATCGCCACCCGATCGAACCCGATCCAACCCGTGTCTTCCCGCGTTGACTTCGCGTTTAACCGTCCAGTAGCATGAGGGTTGGAGGGTTTGGGAAAATCTTCACAAACCCTCCTGGCGCCGGCCTACCCATGCAGAGCTGGATATCGATCCTTCTTTACTTCGCCTTGGCCTTCGGGTTCGGGGCGTTCACGGTGTTCATCTCGCAGCTGCTCGGGCCGCGGGTCTCCACGCCGGAGAAAAGCGCGCCCTATGAGTGCGGCGTGCCGCCGGTCGGCGACGCCCGCGAGCGGCAGTCGGTGAAGTTCTACCTCGTGGCGATGGTCTTTCTGCTGTTCGACATCGAGGTGGCATTCCTGTACCCCTGGGCGATGGCCCTCCGCGACCTCGGCTGGACGGGTTTCGTGCAGGTTCTGACGTTTATGGCCATTTTGGCGGCTGGTTACATCTATATCTGGCGCAAGGGCGTGCTTGACTGGGGGCCCGCAGAGGCCCGGGCACGCATGGCACTGCGAGCCAGCAAGGTGATCGATGGGTCTCGAACAGCAGCTTGAAATACCGGTCCTGACGACGACCGTTGAGAGCGTCGTCCGCTGGGCGCGCCGCTCGGCGATCTGGCCGGTCACCTTCGGCCTGGCCTGCTGCGCCATCGAGATGATGGCGATGAGCTGCTCCGGTACGACGTCGCGCGCTTCGGCGCCGAAGTCTTCCGCGCCTCGCCGCGGCAGGCCGACCTCATGATCATCGCCGGCCGGCTCTCCCGGAAGATGGCGCCCGTGCTGCGGCGTATCTACGACCAGATGCCGGAGCCGAAGTGGGTGATCTCGATGGGCGCCTGCGCCTCGGTCGGCGGCGTGTTCGACAACTACGCGATCGTGCAGGGCGTGGACCAGGTGGTGCCCGTCGACGTGTTCGTCCCCGGCTGCCCGCCCCGGCCCGAGTCGCTCATCTACGGGATCGTGCAGTTGCAGAAGAAAATCAACGCGACGAAGATCTAGCGGCCATGTCGACCAAGTTCGCGCTGCCGCCGCTTGCCGACGCCCTGCCGGCAGGATCGTTCGACGCGGTTCCAACGCAGGATGAGATTCCGACCATCGTGGTCGCCCCCGGTCAACTCGTGGCCGTGGCGACCGCGCTGAGGGACCACGCGTCGCTCGGGTTCAATGTCTGCCTCGACGTCACGGCCGTCAATCGGTTTCCCCGCGGCCCGCGCTTCGACGTCGTCTATCACCTTGTCGCGACCGACGTGCCGTACACCCTGCGCATGAAGGTGCAGCTCGCGCAGGTCGGAGACCAGCTGCCGACGTTGAGCGGCATCTGGCCGTCGGCGAACTGGCAGGAGCGCGAGGTGTGGGACCTGTTCGGCATCACGTTCACCGGACATCCGAAACTCGAGCGGCTGCTGACGCCCGACGACTGGGAGGGGCACCCGCTCCGCAAGGACTACCCCGTCCAGATCAAGCTGCCGGTAAGCACCTACGAGGCGCTGCAGCTGACGGCCGAAGAGTTTCAGGCGAACGTGGAGGCGGATCGACGACTCAGGCGGCCCGAGTAACTCGCGGTGAGGGCCCGAGGGTGAGCGACGCCCGTCTTGCCGCGATCGACCGGATCTTCGACGACTCGATGCGCGTGCTGGCGACGGTGCGGCGGGCCGATCAGGGCCCGCTCCTGAACGCGATTGCCGCGATCGAGGCGGCCATCGCGGATCGGCGCCGCGTGATGGTGTTCGGCAACGGCGGCAGCGCGAGCGACGCACAGCACTTCGCGGCCGAGTTCGTCGTCCGGTTTCAGCGCGAGCGGAAGGCGGCGCCGGTGATTGCGCTGACTGCCGACACGAGCATCCTGACGGCGATGGGCAACGACTACGCGTTCGACCAGGTCTTCGCGCGCCAGATCGAGGCCCTGGGCAACCCGGGCGACGTCGCGCTGGCGATTACGACGAGCGGCCGGTCGCCGAACATCCTCGCGGCATTGCGGGCGGGCAGGGCCAACGGGCTCACCACGATCGCCTTGACCGGGCGGGACGGCGGGGAAGCGGGCACGCTGGCCGACATCCACGTGAACGTCGCGGACGAGTCCACGGCGCGCGTGCAGGAAGTGCAGCGGACGATGCTGCACGCGATTTGCGAGATTGTGGAGGAAGGGCTCTAGGCGATGTCGGAACTGCGCTCGGAAACGATGACCGTCAACATGGGGCCGCAGCACCCGAGCACGCACGGCGTGTTCCGGCTCGTGCTGGAGCTCGACGGCGAGGTCGTCGTCCACGCCGCCGCGACGATCGGCTACCTCCACACCGGCATCGAGAAGACTGCCGAGAACAAGAAGTGGCAGCAGGTCGTCCCGCTGATCGAGCGCACCGACTACCTCGGCGCCCAGTCCAATTCGCTCAGCTACGTCCTCTCCGTCGAGAAGCTCCTCGGCCTCGAGATGCCCGATCGGGTGAAGTGGATCCGGGTGCTCATCGCCGAGCTGCAGCGGATCAACAGCCACCTGGTGTGGCTCGGCACGCACGCCATGGACCTCGGCGCCGTGTCGGTGATGCTGTACTGCTTCCGCGAGCGGGAGCTGCTGCTCAACATCAACGAGCTGGTCGCCGGCTTCCGGATGTTCCCGAGCTATCTGCGCGTCGGCGGGCTGCGCGAAGACCTGCCGCGCGGCTATCACGAGACGGTGCGCGAACTGCTCGATCGGATGCCGCAGAAACTCAAGGAATACGAGGACCTGCTCACCGGCAACCCGATCTTCGTCAAGCGCACAACCGGGGTCGGGTATTTCGATCTCGAGCAATGCTACCGATTCGGTCTCCTGGGCCCGATGGCCCGCGCCGCCGGATCGACCTACGACGTCCGCAAGGCGTACCCGTATTCGGGCTACGAGACCTTCGACTTCGACGTCCCCACGTTCACCGGCGCGGACGTGTTCGACCGCTATCGGACGCGCATCCGCGAGATGCACGAGAGCATCAAGATCGCCCGCCAGGCGCTCGACCGCATCACGCCGCGCGGCGCGTTCCAGGTGGACAACCCCCAGATCGTGCCGCCGCCGAAGGACAAGGTCTACACCGAGATGGAAGCGCTGATTCAGCACTTCCTCATTCACTCGCAGGGCTTCACGGTGCCTGAGGGCGAGGCGTTCGTGCCCGTCGAAGGGCCACGCGGCGAGCACGGCGTCTACCTGGTCTCTGACGGCACCAATCGCCCGGTGCGGATCCATCTCCGTCCGCCGTCGCTGCTGGCCTGCCAGGCCATGGAGACCATGGTCGAGGGCGCCCTCATCGCCGACGTCGTCGCCATCATCGGATCAACAGACATCGTCATGGGAGACGTGGACCGGTGAGCTTCCATCCCGAGATTCCCTACGCCACGGCGTTTCACAAGTCGGAGCGCACGCTGTCGCCCGAGGGCGAGCCGTTTGCCTTCTCGCCGGAGCAGCGTCAGAAGTTCGAGGAGCTGGCGAGCCACTATCCGCCCGAGCAGCGCAAGTCGGCCATCCTCTACGCGCTGTTCATGGTGCAGGAGCAGGTCGGCTATCTCTCGGCCGCCGGCATGCGTCACGTCGCGGAGGTCCTGGGCTGCTCGGCGGCTGATGTCGAGGACGTCGCCACGTACTACGCGATGTTCTACAAGCAGCCGGTCGGCAAGTACGTCGTGCAGGTGTGCCGAACGCTCTCCTGTGCGCTGAAGGGCGCCGAGCGCGTCACCGAGGAGATCGCGAATCACCTGCACATCGCGCCTGGCGGCACTGATGCCAGTCGCACGTTCACGCTGCTCGAGGTCGAGTGCCTGGGCGCCTGCGATCGCGCGCCGGTGGTGATGGTGAACGACGGCTGGCACGAGTGCCTGCGGCCGGAAGACGCGGTGGCGCTGCTCGACACCGTGAAGGCGCGAGGCGAAGCCGGGCTGTCCGGCTGCGTGCACCACGTGGAGAAGGGCTAACCATGGCGGATCCGGTCCTCATCGGGCACGTGCGCGAGCCGAACAGCTACTCGCTGGACGCGTACCTGAAGCAGCAGCAGGGGTACGAGGGCCTGCGCAAGGCGCTCGGCATGAAGCCGGACGAGATCGTCGAGCTCGTGAAGGCGTCCGGGCTGCGCGGCCGTGGCGGTGCGGGATTTCCGACCGGCATGAAGTGGCAGTTCGTGGACAAGAAGTCCGCCAAGCCGCGCTACATCTGCTGCAACGCCGACGAGAGCGAGCCGGGGACCTTCAAGGACCACCTGCTCATGGAGCGCAATCCGCACCTGCTCATCGAAGGCTGCGCGATCGGCTGCTACGCGATCGGCTCGAAGACGGGCTACATCTACATCCGCGGCGAGTTCCTGCACGTGCAGCACATCCTCGAGGCGGCGATCGCCGACGCCTACAAGGCGGGCTATCTCGGCAAGAACATCTTCGGCAGCGGCTTCGACTGCGACCTGTTCGTGCACCGCGGCGCCGGCGCGTACGAGGCTGGCGAGGAAACCGCCCTGATCGAGTCGCTCGAGGGCAAGCGCGCGCAGCCCCGGATCAAGCCGCCGTTTCCGGCCAGCTCCGGGCTGTACAACTGCCCGACGGCGGTCAACAACGTCGAGACGCTGTGTAATGTCCCGCCGATCGTGCTGCGCGGCGTCGAATGGTTCACCGCGCTCGGTCCCGAGAAGAACGGCGGGCCCAAGCTGTTCTGCGTCAGCGGCCACGTCAACAAGCCCGGCGTCTTCGAAGCGACGATGAGCACGACGGTGAAGGAGCTGATCTACGACTTCGCCGGCGGCATCGCGAATGGGCGGAAGCTGAAGGCCGTGATCCCCGGCGGATCGTCAGTGCCAATCCTGCTGCCCGATCAGATCGACGTGCCCGCCAGCTTCGACGGCCTCCAGAAGGCCGGGACGCTGCTCGGATCGGCGGGCATGATCGTCATGGACGACACGACGTGCATGGTCTGGGTCGCCAAGAACCTGCTGCACTTCTATCGCCACGAGTCCTGTGGCAAGTGCACGCCGTGCCGTGAGGGCGGCGACTGGCTGTTCCGGATCCTCGACAAGATCGATCGTGGCGAAGGGACCATGCGCGACATCGATCTGCTGCTGAGCGTCTCGGACAACATCGCGGGCAAGACGCTGTGTGCGTTCGGCGACGCCGCGGCAACGCCCGTGCTGACCACCGTGAAGCAGTTCCGGCACGAATACGAGGCGCACGTCAAGGAAGGCCGCTGCACCTGCCCATCAGACTGGCGCGCCCGGCAGCCCGTGGCGGCCCATTAATCCGTCGCCCACTTCAGCTACACTAACGCCCGCTTCAGACATGCCAGCCATCGACCCGGTTTTCATCGTCCAGATTGCCCTCATCGTGGTCATTTTCCACGCGCTGCTGCTCTCGGCAGCGGGGATGGTCTGGGCCGAGCGCAAGGTCGCCGCCAGGCTGCAGCAACGCTTCGGGCCGACGATGACGGGGTGGGCGGGCTTGTTGCAGCCGTTCGCGGACGTCTTCAAGCTGTTCTTCAAGGAAGAGCTCAGACCCAAGGCGTCGGACGCCGTCCTGTTCTACATCGCCCCGATCATCTCGGCGATGACGGCGTTTCTCGCCTTCTGTGTCGTGCCGTTCGGGCCGCCCACCACGTTGTTCGGCCTGCTGAAAGAGCCGATCCCGCTGTACGTCGCCGATGTGCCGGTCGCGATGCTGCTCGTCTTCGCTGTCGCGTCGATGGGGGTGTACGGCATCGTCCTGGCGGGATGGAGCTCCAACAGCAAGTACTCGCTGCTCGGCGGTCTGCGGTCCTCGGCGCAGATGATCAGCTACGAGTTGAGCTACGGGATGGCGCTGGCCGCCGTCCTCCTGGTCGGCAACTCGCTGTCGCTGCAGCAAATCGTCAACGGGCAGGCGGGCGCGTGGCACCTGTTCGGCATCCCGGTCGCGCCGCACTGGTTCGTCTTCGTGCAGCCGGTTGGCTTCTTCATCTTCATGACGGCAGGGATCGCCGAGACCAACCGCGCGCCGTTCGACTTTCCCGAGGCCGAACAGGAGCTGGTGGCCGGGTACCGCACCGAGTACTCGAGCATGAGCTTCGCGCTGTTCTTCCTCGCGGAGTACGTGAACATGGTCACCGTGTCGGCGGTGGCGACCAACCTCTATCTGGGAGGCTGGCACCTGCCGCCGCTGCCGGAATGGCTCGGCATCGTGTGGTGGCTGGCGAAGCTTTCTGTCCTGCTGTTCTTCTACCTGTGGATCCGGTGGACGCTTCCGCGCTACCGGTACGATCAGCTGATGCAGTTCGGCTGGAAGTTCCTGCTGCCGCTGTCGGCGGTCAACCTGCTCGCCACAGCCGCCGGGGTGTTGTACTTTGGCGCTTAACACAGTCCTCTTCTACGTGTTCGGCGCGCTGGCGGTTGGCGCGTCGCTGGCCGTCATCGGTCAGCGGAACCCGATCTACAGCGTGCTGCTGCTGATCGCGTCGTTTGCCGCGCTCTCCGGCCTCTACATCCTGCTCGACGCGCCGTTTGCCGCCGTGACGCAAATCATCGTCTACGCCGGCGCCATCATGGTCCTCTTCCTCTTCGTCGTCATGCTGCTGAACGTGCCGCGTGAAGACGCCGCCGAGTGGGACCGGAGCCATCCGCTCAACAAGCCCGGCGCGCGGCGACTCGGCGGCGCACTCGCCGTGCTGCTGCTCGGCGAGCTGGTGTGGGCGGTGTGGCGGGTGAGTGCGGTCCCGGACGTGGGACTCAACTCCATCAATCCAGGCCAGGTCAGTTCCGTCGCCGCGATCGGGCGCTCGATCTTCACGGACTATGCGTTTCCGTTCGAGGTCACCTCGATCCTGATCCTGGCGGCGATGGTGGGCGCGGTGATTCTCGCGCGCCGGGAGCAGGAGTAGCGTGGCGATTACCCTCAACCACTACCTGGTGCTCTCGGCCCTCCTGTTCGCCATCGGCACCGCCGGCGTGTTTCTCCGCCGCAACGTGATCACGATCCTGCTGTCGATCGAGATCATGTTGAACGCGGTGAACCTGACGTTCGTGGCGGCCGGGCGGCAGTTCGCCGCCGTCGACGGCCAGGTGATCGTGTTTTTCGTGATGACGGTGGCCGCGGCCGAAGCGGCCGTGGGTCTTGCGCTCGTCATCGCGCTGTTCCGCCATCGGGAGTCGCTCAACCCCGAAGCGTTCACCAGCCTGAAGTGGTGAGACGCCGGAGACTGCTGACGCCGTGCTCGCGCTGATTCCACTCCTGCCGTTTACCGGCTTCCTGATCAACGCCTTCCTCGGGAAGCGGCTGCCGAAGTCCGTCTCCGGTGGCGTGGCCTGCGCCGTGATGCTCGCCGCCTTCGGCGTCTCGCTGAAGGCCGTGTTCACGATGCTCGGCACGCCGGGGCGGTTTGTCGAGGAGACCTTCTACACCTGGATCGCGTCGGGCGACCTGACTGTCAACGCGTCGTTTGTCGTGGACTCGCTGACCTCCGTGATGATTCTGGTCATCACCGGCATCGGCTCGCTGATCCACATCTACTCGACGGCCTACATGCACGAGGAGACCGACAGCGAGTACGCGCGCTACTTCTCGTATCTGAACCTGTTTGCCGCCTTCATGCTGGTCCTCGTGCTTGGCGCCAGCTTCCCGATGCTCTTCGTCGGGTGGGAAGGCGTCGGCCTGTGCTCGTACCTGCTGATCGGTTTCTGGTACAAGAAGAAATCGGCGACCGACGCCGGCAAGAAGGCGTTCATCGTCAACCGCATCGGCGACTTCGCGTTCATCCTCGGCACGCTGCTGATCTTCACGCACTTCGGCAGCCTCGACTTCCAGTCAGTGGCCTCGCAGGTGTCGCTGATGCCGGTCGAAGCCGGCTGGGGCGTCTTGTCCGTCGCCACGCTGCTGCTCTTCATCGGCGCGACCGGCAAGTCCGCGCAGATTCCGCTCTACACCTGGCTGCCGGACGCCATGGAAGGCCCGACGCCGGTCTCCGCGCTGATTCACGCGGCGACGATGGTGACCGCCGGCGTCTACATGATCGGCCGCAACGCCGTCCTGTTCTCGCACGCGCCCGCGACGATGCAGGTGGTCGCTGTCATCGGGGCGGCGACGGCCCTGTTCGCAGGGACGATCGGCCTGGTCCAGAACGACATCAAGCGCGTGCTGGCGTACTCGACGGTGTCGCAGCTCGGCTACATGTTCCTGGCGATGGGCGTCGGCGCCTTCAGCGCCGGGATCTTTCACCTCTACACCCACGCCTTCTTCAAGGCTCTGCTGTTCCTCGGGTCGGGCGCAGTCATTCACGCGCTCCACGGCGAGCAGGACATCCGCCACATGGGTGGCCTCAGGAAGGAGCTGCCGATCACGTATTGGACCTTCCTGATCGGCGCGATTGCCATCGCCGGCGTGCCTGGCCTGGCGGGCTTCTTCAGCAAGGACGAGATTCTCGGCCAGGCCTACGAGTCCGGCCATACCGTGCTGTGGGTGGTTGGCGTCCTGACGGCGCTGCTCACGGCCACATACATGTTCCGCCTGGTCTTCCTGACGTTCCATGGCACGCGCCGCGCGGCGCCAGCCGCCGCCCATGGCCACGGCCACGGCGCTGACGATCACGGGCACGGGCACGGGGCCAACGGTCACCTGCACGATGCGCCGCCGGCCATGGCCGCGGCGCTCCTGGTGCTGGCACTCGGGTCTGTCGTGGCCGGGTATGTCGGTGTACCGGCGGCCTTGGGCGGGCACAACGAGATCGAGCACTACCTGGCGCCGAGTTTCCGTGCGATGACGCCGGAAATGCACGCGTCGTTCGGTGGCGTCGAGACTGCTCGCGCACGTGACGAGCATGCGGCCTCCACCGCGGCCGCCCCCGAGGCGGAAGCCGCGGCGGGGCCGGGGCACGCCGAGGGCGGGCTGAGCGAGACAGCCTTGATGGGCATCTCGATCCTGGTCGCGTTTGCGGGCATCGCCATCGCCTGGTACTTCTTCGTCGCCAATCCGTCGGCCGCCGATTCGGTCGCGGAGGCGGCCTCGCCTGTGCGAACGCTGCTGTTGAACAAGTACTACGTCGACGAGATCTACGACGCGGCAGTCGTCGAGCCGATCGTCAGCGTCTCGCGCGGCGGGCTGTGGAAAGTCGTTGACGTCGAGATCATCGACGGCGCCGTGAACGCCGCCGGCACCGTCGTGGACAGGACCGCCGGCCTGCTCCGCAGGCTCCAGACAGGATCGGTGCGGGTCTATGCGGCATCGCTGATGCTGGGCGCGGTGCTCGTTCTCGGCTACTACATGTGGCGCTTCGCCCAGATGGCGGCCTTCTAGGTCATGACCGCGCACCTGCTCTCTTTCATCGTCTTTCTGCCGCTGCTCGGCGCGCTGGCAGTGCTGCTCGTGCCCAACCGGGACGAGAGCGGCGCTCCGCTCATCCGTCAGCTGGGGCTGGTTGTCTCGCTGGTGGTGTTCGCCCTGACACTGCTGCTCTGGTCCCGGTTCGACGGCATGTCGTCCGGCTTCCAGTTTGTCGAGACGGCGGCGTGGATTCCGGCGTTCGGGATCACGTATCACCTCGGCGTGGACGGCATCAGCCTGCTGCTGGTGGTGCTGACAGGGTTCCTGACGCCGATTGCGCTGCTCTCGTCGTGGGAGTCGATCGAGAAGAAGACGAAGGAGTTCACGTTCTTCATCCTGGCGCTCGAAGCCGCGATGGTCGGCGTGTTCGTCTCGCTCGACCTGTTTCTCTTCTACGTGTTCTGGGACGCGATGCTCATCCCGATGTACTTCCTCATCGGGATCTGGGGCTACGACCGCCGGATCTACGCGGCGATCAAGTTCATGCTCTACACGATGGCCGGCAGCGTCCTGATGCTGGTCGCCATCATCGGCCTTGCGTGGCTGCACAGCGCATCGACGGGCAGCTACTCGTTCGACTACGAGCAGCTGCTGGCCATGCCGATTGCGTCGGCGACCCAGTACTGGTTCTTCCTCGCGTTTGCCCTCGCCTTTGCGATCAAGGTGCCGTTGTTCCCGTTCCACACCTGGCTGCCCGACGCACACGTCGAGGCGCCGACAGCAGGCTCGGTCATCCTGGCGGGCGTCCTCCTGAAGATGGGGACCTACGGGCTGATTCGCTTCGCCTTCCCACTGTTCCCGGAGGCGGCCACCTACTTCGCGCCCTTCATCGCCGTTCTGGCGGTGATCGGCATCATCTACGGCGCGCTGGTCGCGATGGTGCAGCCGGACATGAAGAAGCTGGTGGCTTACAGCTCGGTGAGCCACCTCGGTTTCGTCGTGCTCGGCATCTGCGCGATGAACATGAACGGCCTGCAGGGCGCGGTCTACCAGATGGTGGCCCACGGCGTCAGCACCGGCGGTCTGTTTCTGATGGTCGGCATGCTGTCGGACCGTCGGCACACGCGGCTGATTGCCGAGTACGGCGGCCTCAAGGGCGTCGTGCCGCGGCTCACGGCGGCGTTCCTCGTGATCACTCTGGCCTCGATTGGCCTGCCGAGCCTGAACGGCTTCATCGGTGAGTTCCTGGTGCTGCTCGGAACCTTCCGCTGGGAGCCGCGCTTCGCGGTGTTTGCTGCCACCGGCGTGATTCTGTCGGCGGTCTACATGCTGTGGATGGTCCAGCGCGTCTACTACGGCGAGGTGACCAACCCGAAGAACGAGCGGCTGGCCGACCTGTCCGTTCGTGAGTGGGTGGTCATCCTGCCGGTCCTCGCCCTGGCAATCCTGATGGGCGTGCTGCCCTCGATCTTCCTGCAGCCGACGGCTGCCTCGCTCGAGAAAGTGGTGCAGCGGATGGAGCAGTTCCGGACCCGGAACGTGGAGCGCGTCGTCACGCCCGCCGACCCGACGCTGCCCGCGGGGCAACACTGATGCTGGATTCTTCTTTCGCTGCGATCGTCCCGATGCTCTGCGTCACCCTGGCGGCCATCGCCGCCATGGTGGCGGAGGCGTTCCGCGCCAAGGGCGAGCAGATGCCGATTGGCGGGCTGGGCGTGATCGGCCTCGGCTTCGCGCTGGTCGCGTCGGTCCTGCTGTGGGGCCGCAACCAATCGAGCTTCGGGCTGGTCTACGCCGACAACTTCGGGCTCTTCATCACTGTCGTCCTGTGCATCGTCGGCTTGCTGACGATTGCGTTTTCCGGGCGGGTCCTGAGACGGGAAGGCCTGCCGGCCGGCGAGTATTACGCGCTGATGCTGTTTGCGCTGGCCGGCATGATGCTGATGGCCACCGCCGCGGATCTGCTGACGATTTTCCTGGCGCTCGAGATCCTCTCGATCTCGGTCTACGTGCTGACCGGGCTCCGGCGCGATTCCGCCCAGTCTGCTGAAGCCGCCTTCAAGTACTTCATGCTCGGCGCGTTTGCGAGCGCGTTCTTCCTCTATGGCACCGCGCTCAGCTACGTGCTGACCGGCTCGACGCGACTCGATCGGATCGGCACCTGGATCGCGTCGAGCGGGGCGCACACCTCGCCGATGATGCTGGCGGCGGTCGGCCTGCTGATCGTCGGCTTCGCGTTCAAGATTTCGGCGGTCCCGTTTCACATGTGGACGCCTGACGCCTACGAAGGCGCCCCGACCCTGGTGACCGGTTTCATGTCCACCGGTGTCAAGGCGGCGGCTTTCGCGGCCTTCGTGCGCGTCCTGCTGTCGGCCTACGAGCCGCTGCGCGCCGACTGGATCCCGGTGCTCTGGGGCCTGGCGATGGTGACGATGATCGTCGGCACCGTCGTCGGCGTGGCGCAGACGAACCTGAAGCGCATGCTCGCCTACTCGAGCATCGCGCACGCCGGCTACCTGCTGGTCGGGCTGATTTCAGCGAATGACGTCGGCAAGGCCGCGATTCTGTTCTACCTGCTGGTCTATGCGGTCACAAATCTAGGCGCGTTCGGCGTCATCGCGCTGCTGAGCACCGCGGATCGCCCGCACGAGGAACTCCGCGACTTCAGCGGCCTGTGGTACGCGCGTCCGGCCCTGGCCGGCCTGATGACGGTGTTCCTGTTGTCGCTGGGCGGCCTGCCGCCGACCGCCGGCTTCATCAGCAAGTGGTACATCTTCAGCGCGGCGGTCCGCGCGGGGCACTACGATCTGGCCGTCGTCGGCATGCTGTCGAGCGTGATCTCGGTCTTCTTCTACCTGCGTGTCGTCGTCATGATGTACATGGCGGAGCCGGTCGAGGCGCTGCCCCGTCCGGCCATCGGCGCGGTGCCGTTCGTGGCGCTCGTCGTTTCGACGATCGCCATCTTCTATCTCGGCATCCTCCCGACGCGCGTGCTCGATCTCGCCGCGGCCTCTGTCGGATCGTTGTTCTAGACGCTCGAGCCACGCGCGAGATCTCGTGCGTGGCTGTCTCTGTTCTATCCATCCTCGACTTGCCGCGACTGACTGCGGCGCCCGAACGACGACATGCTCGCAGGTGAACCCATTCTCCAGTCGTACGACCGCTCTCGTTGACATACGACAAATGTCGTAGTATCGTGCCGGGCATGGCTCGCGAGACCGCGTTACCCCCGCCAACCGATGCCGAACTGGACCTGCTCCGGGTGGTCTGGGACCGAGGGCCCAGGACCGTCCGCGAAGTGTTCGAAACCGTCGCCGCCGACCGGGCCGTCGGTTACACGACAGTCCTGAAGCAGATGCAGGTCATGCATCGCAAAGGCCTGCTCAAGCGGTCGGAGCGATTCCGGTCGCACGTCTACGAGGCGGCCCAGCCGCAGTCGAACGTGCAGCGGACGCTCGTGCAGACGCTGATGCGGCAGGCCTTCGGTGGCTCGGCATTCGGGCTGCTGCAGAGCGCTCTGGGTGGACGGAAGGTCAGCGCGGCGGAGTTGGACGAGATTCGACAACTGCTGGACAGGATGGGAGCGAAGCGATGAGCGCGCTCAGCTTTCTCCGTCAGTCGCCGGTCTGGATTCTGACAGCAGGTGAGTCAGGGCGTCTGCACCGCGAATCGCCATCTCCTGGAACGGGTGAAGCGACTCGTCGGTGCCCGCGCCGGGCTGCGCCCTGGCCTACTCGCTAGTCTTGGATTGATCGCCGTGTTATGCGTCGCCGTGGCCGCGAATGGGCTGGCCGCGAAGGCGAGTCCGGGATTGCCGCTGCCAGCTGCGGGGCGCATCCGGTAAGGATTGGTCCGACGTTGGTGTCCTGGCGGGACCTTGCTGGTGGCGGCGCCGCGACGCAGCAGACGCCCGACGAGATCAGGGCGTGTCTAAAGAGCAACGGCATCTTCCCCGGGTATTCGTTCCATCAGGAGAGCTCGCCGGCGCGGCTGGGCGACGTCGTCGCGAGCCACGCCTTCGTCTACGACCAGGTGAGTCTCAAGAACGTCTTCTCCAAGCGGATCGACGCGGTCACATTTGCTGCCATCGTCGAACGACTACGCGGTCCCGTCACCATCGTGCGGTCGTCACCGGTGCCGATGTCTCTCGATCCGGACCAGTCGGCAACCGCCAGGGTCCAGGTCGCGTGGGGCGACGGCGTCGCGAGGCACTCCTTTCGTCTATCGACCAGCCGATGTCACAGACGCCCTTCCGAAGCGCATCAAAGTGATGAATTTGCTTCGAGACGATCACTGTCACGACGGTCCCGAACGCATCGTGTCCATCGTTTCGATGCCGACGTGCCTTCGATCCCTCCCCGAAATGAAAAGATCGGCTGCCAATCGATCAGGCCAATGCACTGAAACAAGGTGGAAGAATCAGCTGCTGCTCGTGCTTGCCGCGGTGACATTCGAAGACGGCGTGACGTGGAATGCGTCACTGAACGACAAGGCGCAGACGACCAGCGCCGTGCTCGGGGCTCACGACTATTCTCTGCCGCGCAGCTTCGTATCAGCGAGTCTGCCGGCCGGGCCGGCCCGAGACATTCCGTCCTGCTACTCCGGATACACGGACGACGATCAGCAATCACAAGGCGCGATTCTGCCAATACGTGGCGAGTCGGACAAATGGGCGCGTTGCGTTGAAGGTCGTTGGCTCGAAATCGACGTCAGGAGACTGGGGGAGAGCCTGAACATTCAGTCGAGGACTTGCGCAGGAATACGCTGAAGGCGCGTCCGCAACCGAACTGACGATCAGGGTCGACGGGCCCACCGGATCCGTCAGTGCACGCCTCCGTCGGTCGCCTTGCGCCGAGAGATGTGCTCCTCGAACAGTGGGCATGACAGCGGCTCCCACCGGTCGACCTCGAGACCGGTGACAGCCGTCGTCTGCGAGCCTGATTCCATACTCGCTGCGCCGCGGCCGGACGACGTTAACATCGTCCTCGGCGCGGAACAATCGTCAATCGTCAATGGTGGCGTCAGCGAGCATCCTGGCGAGACTCACGTCGTCAGCCGGCGTGACAGTGCGCAGATCGAAGACGACACGATCGTCGTGGATGCGCGCGATGATCGGTGGCGTGAGTGTGCGCAGCCAGGTCTCGAGCGCATCCGCCGAGAGGCCCTGCCGTTCCACCGCCAGCAGCTTCGTCGGCAGCTCGCTCCCCGGGGCGCTCCCGCCGCCAATCGTGGAAACGCCGTCGATGATCTCGGCGCGGTACCCGGCAGCGCGCAACTGCGCGGCGAGGATTTCGGCGCGCACTGCAATCGCCTCGACCGGCATGGCCAACATCCGCATCACCGGCACCGTCTCCGACGCGCGCCCCGCGACGTACTCGTCGAGCGTCGCTTCGAGCGCGGCGTAGGTCAGCTTGTCGACGCGCAGTGCCCGCATCAGCGGGTGCTTCCGCACGCGATTGACGCTGTCCTTCCGCCCGACGATGATGCCGGCCTGCGGGCCGCCGAGGAGCTTGTCGCCGCTGAAGCAGACGACGTCCACGCCGGCAGCGACGGCAGACTGCACGCGCGGTTCGTCGCGCAGCGGGATAGGGCAGTCGCCGCCTCCGTCGAGTCCGAGGAATCCGCTGCCAAGGTCCTCGATGACCGGCGTGCCGAAACGCCGGCCGAGCGCGACCAGCTCGTCGATCGTCGCGTGCTCCGTGAAGCCCTCGATGCGGAAATTCGACTGATGCACGCGCAGGATGGCGCCGGTGGCGTCGCCGATCGCCAGCGCGTAGTCGCCGATCCGGGTGCGGTTGGTGGTCCCTACCTCGCGCAGCCGGGCGCCGGACTGCGCCATGACATCCGGCACGCGAAACCCGCCGCCGATCTCGACCAGCTCGCCGCGAGAGACCAGCACCTCGCGCCCGCGCGCCAGGGCCGCCAGCACCAGGAGCGTCGCCGCGGCACAGTTGTTCACGACGACTGCCGCCTCCGCGCCGGTGACGTGGCACAGGAGCCGTTCGGCGTGCACATCGCGCGCGCCGCGCTGGCCTTCGGCGAGGTCGTACTCCAGGTTCGTATATCCGGCGCCGAGTGCGCGAATCCGCTCCAGCGCCACGGCGGCGAGCGGCGCCCGCCCGAGGTTCGTGTGAATGACGACGCCGGTGGCGTTGATGACGGGCCGGAGTGACTGGCGGGCGGTCGCGGCCAGCCATTGGCCGGCGTCCAGTTCGAGGCGCGCCGATGCGGCTTCAGGACTGGCGGGGCCTGCGGCGCCCGCGGCCATCTCGTCGCGAAGTCTGGCCGCAGCCAGCCGCAGGGCGTCGAGTGCGGCGTCGCGCCCGAAGCGATCGGCCAGGTCGCGCGCCCCTGCCCGCTGCCGCAGCTGCTCGATCGAGGGGATGACGCGGTAGTCCGGCATGCTTGCGGCGGGGCGGACCTCAGGATACCATCGACGTTCCGGCGACCGACGTCGCCTGGACATCCAACTGCACACCGTCGTGCCTCAGTCCCCTGGTACTCCAGACCGGCCGGTCACCGACGTCGACGAGCCCCGTCGCCGTCCGCTCGAGCGCTTCTGGCCGTACGCGGAGTTGCCCGAGGAGCCGACGCCCGAAGAGCTCGCCGCGCTCGACCCCGACCTGCACGAGGCGCTGTTTGGCGCGCCGCCCGGTCCGTTCTCGATCACGCTGCAGTTTCCGCCGTTTGATGGGCCCGACTACGCGCGGGCGCTCGACCTCGCGCGCGGGTCGCGCGACTATCGCGAGGTCGGACACGGCGACGATCGCCGTCATCGCGCGTCGTTTCACTCCGGCGATGCTGCGGCGCTGCGGGACCTGTTCCAGATTGTCGGGCGCTTCGATGCGTGCGAGGTGCTCGTCGACGGCCGCCCGGTCCCGTACGCGCGGGAGCTGTGGCTGCCCCTGGTGTGGTTTCTCCTCCGCTAGTGGCAGACACCCCGAACATCGATCGTGACCTCCGCACACTCGAGACGGAGCTGCGTCAGCTCGAGGCGGAGTACAACATGTACTTCGCGGGCCGCCTGCCGCGTCCGCCGGTCGAGACCCGCACGCGCGTACTCGGGCACATCAAGCGGATCGACAGGCTGCAGATCACGAATTACGCGGAGCGGTTTCGCTTCACGACGCTGCAGACGCGGTACCAGACGTTTGTCGACCTCTGGGATCGCGGTCTCAGGAACAGGGAAGAAGGCCGCGGCGGCGCCCGCGTGGCGCCACGGCCCACCGCGGCGACTGAGCCTGCGCCCGTCAGCGAGCGGCCAGCCAGCCCCTCGAAAAGCGGTGTCCACGTCGCGGCCTTCCGCGACCCGGCCAACGAGATGGAGAAGCTGCACGAGCTGTACCGATCGGCTCGTCGACGCACGGCGGCAGACCGGCGAGGAATCGGTGCCGTTCCACAAGTTTGCCGACCTGGTGAAAGCGCAGGTCAAGCAGCTGCGAGACAAGGGGAACCCGGAAGTGGCGTTCCGCGTCGCAGTGAAGGACGGGAAAGTGAACTTTACGGCGAAGGGGTCGAAGGGGACGGGGAGCGAAGATCGGTAGGGAGTGCGCTGGAACTGCGCTGGCGCCCGACCGGTGAGGCCAGGCGCCAGCTTCGCGGAAGCTCAGGCCTTGATGACGTTGCCAGCCTGCGGGCCCTTGGGACCGTCGACGATTTCGAACTCCACCGCCTGACCCTCTTCAAGAGACCGGAAACCGGCGCCTGAAATGGCCGAATAGTGAACGAAGACGTCGCTGCCGCCCTCGCGCTCGATGAAGCCGTAGCCCTTGGCGTTGTTGAACCACTTGACCTTGCCTGTAATGCGCATCGTTCTCTTCCTACGTACAGTTCCGCCGCCGGCGACTGTGCGCCGACAGCTTCAGTCCTACCGACCTCCATGCCGTCTCCGGCCGGAGGCACAAAAAAAGACCGCCAACGCGGTCCCAGAACCGTCAAATCACACAACGGTCCCGTTGATCATGATCGCAGTCTGTAATACTTTTGTCAACCTATCTTTATATGTTCGTGGCAGTTATCAACAGATAGCTGGGCTAGAATTGTCTGTTGGCCGCTCTCCGGCGCGTGCCGCCGCAGCGACTTCGTCATCAGATCGTCATCTGCCCGGCCCTTACTTGCACGTCGCTGCATGCCAATGCCAAGAGCTCTGCTAAGCGTCTCAGACAAATCCGGTCTGGTCGATCTGGCCTCCGGCCTCCATCGTCGCGGCTTCGAGCTGGTCTCGACAGGCGGCACCGCGCGTGCGCTTGCCGACGCCGGGCTTGCCGTCACCAACGTCGCCGATATCACCCGCTTTCCCGAGATGATGGATGGGCGCGTCAAGACCCTCCATCCGCTGGTGCACGGCGGCATCCTGGCCCGCCGCGATCATGCCGAGGATCTGGAGTCGGCGCGGGCTCACGGCATCGGCCTGATCGACATCGTCGTCGTGAACCTGTATCCGTTCGTGAAGACAGCGGCCAGGGCCGACGTCACCTTCGACGAGCTGGTCGAGAACATCGACATCGGCGGCCCGAGCATGGTGCGCGCGGCGGCCAAGAATTTCCGTGACGTCCTGATCGTCGTCGATCCGGCTGACTACCGGTCGGTGCTCGACGTGCTCGACGCCGGCGGCGCCACGCCTGCATTCCGCTTCGGGCTTGCGAGCAAGGCCTTCTCCCACACTGCGGCCTACGACGCCGCCATAGCAACCACACTCGGTACCGTCGATGCCGCGGCCGGGTTCACGCGTCCGGCGCCCGGCGACGTGGCGCTGCCGCCGCGCCTCGTTCTGGACCTGCCGAAGATTCGCGATCTGCGCTACGGGGAGAACCCGCATCAGAAGGCGGCGTGGTATTCGCGCGGCCGCGACGGCTTCGGCGCCGTGGACGTCCTGCAGGGCAAGGAGTTGTCGTTCACCAACCTGCTCGACCTGGACTCAGCTGCGCGCATCGTTCTGGAGTTCCACGAGCCGGCGGCGGCGGTGATCAAGCACACCAATCCCTGCGGCGCGGCCACCGGGGCGACGGCGGCCGAAGCCTACGTCCGCGCCCGCGAGGCCGATGCGCTGGCCGCATTCGGGGGCATCGTCGCGCTCAACCGGCCCATCGACGCCGCGACGGCGACGGCGATCACCTCCACGTTCATCGAGGCGGTGATTGCGCCCGGCCTGGAAGAAGAAGCGCGGGCGATCCTGGCGCGCAAGGTCAACATGCGCGTCGTCGTCGTCGACTTCGCCGCGCTGGCGCGCGGTTCGTCCCCCGACCTGCGATCGATTCTCGGCGCGATGCTGGTGCAGCAGCGGGACATCGTCGCTGAGGCGTACGACGCCTGGCCGAATTCCGCCTCCACGGAACTGCGGGTGGTGACGAAGCGGCAGCCGACCGAGGACGAGTGGAAGGCGATGCGGTTTGCCTGGCGCGTCTGCGCCCACGTGAAGTCGAATGCCGTGATCTTTACCGGCGCCGAACAGACGCTCGCCGTCGGCGCGGGGCAGATGAGCCGCGTGGACGCGGTGAAGACCGCCGTGCTGAAGGCGCGCGAGAGCGTCACCGATCGCAACTCACTGGCCGGATCCGTCGTCGCGTCTGATGCGTTCTTTCCGTTCCGCGACGGCCTCGACGCCGTCGTGAACGCCGGGGCGACCGCCGTCGTGCAGCCAGGCGGCTCGATGCGCGACGCGGAAGTCATCGCGGCCGCCGACGAACACGGCATCGCGATGGTCTTCACCGGCCGCCGGCACTTCCGGCACTAGGCAGGTGCACATGAGCGCCTCAACGCAGCATCACATCCAGTTCGTCGCTCCAGGCGCGTCGCTCCAGGTCATCGCTCGCCGCCCATCGCCTCCCGCTCAATGACGACCTTGTCGCCGCGCGCCGTCCTGTGGGACATGGACGGCACGCTCATCGATTCCGCCGAGTTCCATTGGGTGACCTGGCGCGACACGATGTCCCAGCTTGGCATCGACCTGACCCGCGAGACGTTCGACGGATGGTTTGGCTCGCGTAACGATCGGATCCTCCGCAGCTACTTCCCGGACATGCCGGGGCACGAGATGCGCGATATCGGCGAGCGCAAGGAGTCGCGCTATCGCGACATGGTGCGCGCGGAAGGGATCGTGCTGCTCCCGGGCATCGCCGACTGGCTCGAGCGCCTGCACACCGACGGCTGGCGGCAGGCGGTCGCGTCGTCGGCGCCGCCGGCCAACATCGACGTGCTCCTCGACGTCCTGCACCTTGGCACTGTCCTGCAGGCTGCGGTGTCGGCCGAAGAGGTCCCGCACGGCAAGCCGGCGCCGGACGTGTTCCTGCGGGCCGCAGAGAAGCTCGGTGTACCGCCTGCACGCTCCGTGGTCGTCGAGGACGCCGGAGTGGGGGTGCAGGCGGGCCGCGCGGCTGGCATGCACACCATCGGCATCACCGGCCCCGACTCGCGGCGACGCCTGGACGCCGACGTGGTCACCGCCTCGATGGCAGACTTGCCGCCGGGCACCTTCGACAGGCTGGTCCCGCCAGCCTGAGATCGATTCCGCTATGATCGGCGGCCGTGAGGCCGCGTCCGACCCTTCGACTCGCTCTGTGCTGGATTGGCGTGCTGCTGGTGGCGTCGGTGCTGCTCGTGCTGACCCACTTTCACACCCGCGATCCCGATTCGGCTCTTTACGTCACCGTCGCGACGCACCTCGCTGATCAGCCGGTTCGTTTGTGGATCGCACCCCAATGGTGGGGAGGATGGAACCACGAGGGGCCGTTTCGCGAGCACCCCTTTGGCGTCTACCTGCTGCCCGCCCTTCTGACCCGTGCCGGCGTGCCGGGCGAAGAGGCGTCGTTCATCGTTGGCCTCCTGACCCAGGTGATTGTCCTGATCACGCTCGTGGCCCTCGCGAGACGGCTGCTGCCGGCGCCCTCTGCCCGCATGCTGCTCTGGACGCTCCAGCTGCTGCCGATTGCGTTTGTGTTCCGCATCCGCGCCAATCACGAGTACCCCTTGCTGGCTGGCGTCCTGGTCGCCGTCTACGGCATCGAGCGAGCGCGTGAGCGATGGCCCTGGCTGCTGCTCGCCCTGTCAGGGTTTCTGTACGCCCTGTTGGTGAAGGGCATCTTCGCTGGCCTCGGGCCGGCGCTTGCGACAGTGTGGCTGCTCGTCGTGCCACCGCGTGACGGCGCCAGGAACCTCACGGGTTGGGTCGGCATCGTGCTGATGGGCGTGGCGACTCCGGTCTGCGCGCTGCTCTATGAGCACGTCTATGTGGCAACCACGGGGTTGTCGTTCTTCGACTACTACGTCGGCGTGCAACTCCGCCGCAGTCGACTGCAGGGCAGCTCTCTGCCGTTCCCGATCAACAAGATGTGGAACGCCCTCTGGTACGCCGGACGTGTGATCTGGTATTCGGCCCCGTGGAGCGTGTTCCTGGGCATGACAAGTCGTATGGCCCGAGGGACGCCCGAGCGGGCGTGGTGGCGCTTCTGCGTCGGCGGCGCGCTGCTGACGGTGGGGCTGCTGGCTCTGAACGACAGCCGCGCGGATCGCTACATGTTCCCGGCGTTCTATCTGGCAGGCGCTGGTGGCACGATCGCGGCGCTCGAGCGATGGCCCCGGTTCAAGCAACTGTCCGAGCGGCTGGACGGCTTCTGGCCCTGGGGGCCGGCGGCATTCTGGCTCGTGCTGTTCGCGAGCCGACTGGTACTTGGTTAGAAAGGCGTCTCCGGCCTTCGGCCGTTAATCCTGGACTGCCTTCATCAGCTCGTCCACCGAGAGCGTCGCCGGCCCGAACTTGCCGACGACGACGCCGGCGGCGTGGTTGGCGAGACTGGCGGCCTCGGCGATCGTCGCGCCGGCGGCCAGCGCCAACGCGAGCGTCGCGATCACCGTATCCCCGGCGCCGGTCACGTCGGCCACCTCGCGCGCTGTCGCGGCCAGCGGCCCCTCGGTGGCGCCGTTGAACAGCCACATGCCGTGCTCGCCCCTGGTGATCAGCACGCCCTCGCAGCTGGCGCGATCGCGGAACGCGCGCGCGGCTGCGGCTGCGTCGCCGTCGGATCTGATCCGCATGTGCGCGGCGATCTCGGCCTCGTGGTGGTTGGGCGTCACCAGCGTGGCGTCCTTGTAGTAGTCCAGGTGCGGGATCTTCGGATCGACCAGCAGCGGGGTCCGCCGCGATCGGCTCGACGACACCAGCGACTCGACAAGGCGCCTGGTGACGGCCCCCTTGAGATAGTCCGACACGACGATCGCGCCGGCTCCGGCGGCCAGGCCCGACGCGCGCTCAATCAGGGTCGTCTCGATCGGGCCGCTGGTCTCGTCGTCGTGTTCGTAGTCGACGCGTGCCACTTGCTGGTGCCGATCGGTCACCACGCGAACTTTGGTGGTCGTGGGCCTCGCCGGATCCTGCACGAGGCCCGACGTCGCAATGCCATGCGCGTCGAGCGCGCCGGCGAGCCGCGTGCCTGCGGCATCCGCGCCGATGAGGCCCACGAGGTCTACTCGTCCGCCGAGCGCTGCCACGTTGTGGGCGACGTTGGCCGCGCCGCCAATACGGTTCTCTTCGCGCTCGAATTGCACGATGGGGACCGGCGCTTCAGGGGAGATTCGCGTGACACGGCCGATCAGGAACTGATCGAGCATCACGTCGCCCACCACCAGGACGCGCGCCGAGGCGAAGGCCTCCGCCAGCGCCCGCGCTCTCGCCCGGGTGAGCGGCGCCAGCGGCGAAGGGTTCACGGCAAATCGGTCCGGTCGGCAGCGAACGGCAGCGTCAGCAGCACCAGGAAGAGCATCAGGAACTCCGAGTCCCCGAAGTTGTGCTCGAACAGGCCGGCTCCGAGCATGCCGGCGATGGCGGCCAGGCCAGCGGCGGCGAGGAACCGGTGACGGCTCGTCTTCAGCTTGCGCCACAGGTCGGTGGCGGCGACGACAAGAAATGAGATCCAGATAGCCAGTGCCGGCAGCCCGCGCTCCGCGGCGATCTGCATCGGCACGTTGTGCAGGTGGGGATTCACCTTGGCGACGGCGTCCGGATCGCGGAACTGCGCGTACAAGCGCTCCACCATGTTCGGGCCGACGCCAGTGATCGGATGCGCGGCGATCATCGACTTGCCTTCGTGCAGCATCGCCACCCGGTCGCGGTTGGTCGGATCGTGGGCGTCGAAGATCGAGTAGAACCGCGCCGTGATGCGCTCCGGCGCGAGCAGGAAGAAGATCGCGGCGACGACGGGCAGAATGGCGAGAAGGCGGAAGTCCTTCAGGATGAAGAGCAGCGCCACCGCCACCGAGACGCCGACCCACGCGCTGCGGGTGAACGTGAGCGCGATTGCGACCGCCAGTGCCGGCAGCACGATGCCTGCCCACGTGCCGTGCTTGACGTCGAAGAGCACCCGGGACACGGCCGCGCAAATCACGAGCACCAGCAGACCGGAGTAGGTCATGTAGTGCCCGAGCGTGCCCTGCGGCCGCTGGCCGAGGTGGTCGTAATTCAGCAGGCCGTACTGGACGATGCCGAGGATGGCGCTGGCGGCGCCGACGGTGATGATGACGTTGAAGACGGTGATGGCGCGGTTGCCGCGGGCGAGCTGATAGGCCGCTGGCACGAGCAGAAACAACACGAGCTGCTTGGAGTCGGTGAAGCTGGTTCGCGGGTCCGGCGAGAATGCCGCGGAGACCAGGGTCCAGGCAGCGTAGGCGAGCAGCGGCCAGAAGAACCGCGGCGCCTCCCAGCGTTCCTGGCCCAGCATGATGGTGCCGGCCCAGCACGCCAGCGTCAGCGCCAGGCAGATGCCGGCCGCGGCAATGGACAGCTGGAGGGCTGCCACGAATCCCAGCAGGCCCGCCACCGCGGTCCATTCGAGCCGGTCCCGTGGCGGTGCGCCCGCCACCAGCGTCATCGTCGTCATGGTCGCGATCCGAAGTGTGCCATGCGAGGGGCCTCCCGGTCACGCATTTGGGGGGCGGCGGCCTCCGTCGGCCGGGCCGGAGCGCTCCAGCCCAGCGCGCGGTGTGACGCTTCGATGACAGTATCGGCGCCAAGGGTCGTCAGACAGCGGAAATCGCCGTGCACACAGCTGCGCTGGTCGCACGGCCGACAGCTGAGCCCGTCGACTTCCGCGACTTCTGACGGCACTGTCTCATCGCGCCACGGACGTGACCGCACCGGCAGGGTCGGGCCGTACAGGCCGACGACGGGGGTCAGCGTCGTCCCCGCGATATGCAGGGGCCCGCTGTCGCCGCCGATGAAGAGCGCCGCGCGGCCGATGAGCGCACGCAACTCGGGCAGGTCGAACTCCCCGCACCGCGCGATCCGCACCGCGTGGCCGGCTCCAGAGAGCTCGCGCGCGGCGCGGCCCACCTCGTCGGCCGCGGCCGCCTCACTCGGGCCCGACGTCAGGATCACGACCCGCTGCGGATCCTCGCGGACCAGCGCCGCCGCCGTCTCGGCAAAGCGTGGCAGCGGCCAGCGACGGAACGGATTGCCGGCGCTCACGTGGATCACGATCAGTCGCGCGTCAGCGGCGACGCCGCAGGCGGCGAGCCGGCGATCCACCGACTGGCGGACGTCGGCGCGTTCCGTCATCTCCACTGGATCGCGCGCAGCGTCCGGCGGCGCGATGCCGATCGCCGACAGCAGGTCCCACTGATTCTGGACCGAGTGCCGGGGTCGCAGGCCTCGCGGGCGCGCGACTGCTGTCGTGTACATCCAGCTGCGGCCGGCGACCGTGTAGCCGATGCGTGTCGGCGCACGCGACAGCCACGTCAGCCACGAACCGCGCGGCCCGCCGTGAAAGTCGATGACCATGTCGAACCGCCGGCGTCTCAGCTCGGCGCCGATCCGCCAGTCGTCGGCCACACGTGCAAGGCCGCTCGTGAGAGGAATCGTGATCACCTCGTCGAGGTGAGGGTTTCCCCGGACAATCGGGGCAGCGGCTTCTTCGACCAGGTAGGAGATGCGGGCGTCGGGAAACTGGCGGCGAACCGCCCGGATAGCCGGCGTCGTGAAGACCACGTCACCGATCATCCGCAGGCGGATCAGCAGGATGTGCATTGGCGCTACGGCTCGATCGTGGCCTCGTCAAGCAGCATCACCGGGATGTCGTCCTGCACGGGATAGACGCGCTTGCATCGCTCGCACTTGAGGGCGGCGCCGTCTTTCACTGGCGTCACCGGGGTCTTGCACTCCGGACAAGCCAGGATGGCGAGCAACTCCGGATCGACTGGCATGAGACCTCCTCGGTCCGAGCCGCCCCCCCGTCAGGCGAGACAGCTCACTCGGGCCACTATAACGCAAAGCCCGCGCGCGTCGGCGCGTCGCCTGTGCGGCGGTGTGACAGCGGCGGCGAGTCGTGAAACAATCGATCCAGCCGTGATATTCCGCATTCAAGCGCTCGTGCTGGCTGGTGTTGCTCTGCTGTCGACGTCGGCGCTGCACGCGCAGTCGCCGGCACCTGCGACCGCTCAATCCTCGGACGCCGACGCCTACTATCAATTCGCGCTCGGCCGTCATTACGAGTCCGACGGCGATGCGGCCGCCGCCGTGGCGGCGTACAAGCGGGCGATGGCCCTCGATCCGACAGCCGCCGAGGTGCCCGCCGAGATGGCCGGCCTCTACGCGCGCCAGGGGCAGATGAAAGAGGCCATCGCCGCGGCGCAGTCGGCGCTCGCGATCGATCCCGCAAACGTCGACGCCCACCGTGTTCTCGGCAGCATCTATGCCTCGACGGCGGAGCAGCAGCAGGCGGCTGGCGATGCCGGCGCCAGTCCGTCGACGGCCATGCGGCAGGCGATCGAGCACCTCGAGAAAGCGCATCGCGCCGATGGCACGGACCGCGATGCCGGGCTCGACACGGTGCTCGCCCGGCTCTACATGACTGCCGGCCAAAGCCAGAAGGCAGCCGACCTGCTCCGGCGCGTCACCGAGTACGAGCCCGATGACGACGAAGCGTACCTGCTGCTGGCCCGAGCCGAAAGCGCGCTCGGTCATACCGACAAGGCCGTCGCCGCCCTCGAGGTCGCCTCGACTGCAAACCCGCGCCTGCTGCCGACGCTCGCGGGTCTTTACGAGAGCCTCCAGCGCTGGCCCGAGGCGGCACGCACGTACGAGCGGCTCGCGCAGGCCGGCACGCCGAACAACGAGCTCAAGGTGAAGTGGGCGGCGGCGCTGCTGCAAATCAAAGACGACGCGAGCGCCAACAGGGCCCGCGATCTGCTCGTCGAGGTGACCAGGGCGGCGCCGACAGAGACGCGCCCGCTCTTCCTGCTGTCGTCCGCCGAACGCCAGCGCCACGACTACGTCGCCGCCGAGAAGGCAGCGCGCCAGCTGATGGCGCTCGATAGCACAGGGGCGACAGGCCCGCTGGCGCTCGCGCAGGTCTACGAGGACCAGCGGCTCTTCGACAAGGCCGCCGATGTCCTTGCCCCGGCCGTCGCGAAGCTGGACACCGCCGACGGAAGCGCCGACCACGACACGTTCACGCTCATCGCGCATCTCGGCTTCGCGCAGCTTCAGGCGGGTCGCGGCGCCGACGCGGTCAAGACCTTCGAACGCGCTCGCGCGCTCTCGAAGGGGCAGCATGGCTTCGAGACATCCCTGATTCAGGCGTACATGAGCGCGAAGATGTACGACAAAGCGGCGGAGCTGGCCAGGTCTGCGCGGCTGGCGCAGCCCGACGAGCCCCGATACGCCGAGCTCGAGGCCCGCGCGCTCAGCCTCTCGGGCCGCAAGGACCGCGCGGTGATTCTTCTTCGCGACGCCGCGACGGCTCATCCCGAGGATGTCGGGACCCAGTTGTCATTCGTGCAGATGCTGGAGGATGCGGGCCGCGCCTCGGAAGCCGACCAGGCACTGGCCACCACTGCCGAGCGGTTTCCGAAGGACGTCCGGGTGTCATTCGAGCGCGGCGCGCTCCTCGAGAAACGCAAGGACTACACGCAGGCCGAAACCGCGTTTCGCGCAGCGCTCCTTCAGGACCCCGACCACGCGCCGTCACTGAACTACCTCGGATACATGCTGGCCGAGCACGGCGACAGGCTTGACGAAGCCGTGTCGCTCGTGGGACGCGCGCTCGAGCTCGATCCGGACAACGGCGCGTATCTCGACAGCCTGGGCTGGGCCTACGTCCAGCAGAAGAAGTACGACAGAGCGGAGCCACTGCTGCGTCGCGCGGCGGAACAGATGCCCGCCAACTCAGTCGTCCAGGATCACTTCGGCGATCTCCTGTGGGCCGTTGGCCGGCATCCCGAAGCCGTCACGCAATGGCACCGCGCGCTCGACGGCGATCGCGAAGAGCTCGACGTGAAGGCTGTCGAGAAGAAGATTGCGCGCGCGCGCTGATCGTCCGGGCACGCTGTGGCGCAGCGCCGCTGCGGCGCTGCTGCTGGCCACCGCCGCCGCTTGCGGGCCGCCGCCGACGCTGAAACTGCCGACCGGCTCACCCACACCGTTGACGGACAGCAGTCCGATCGTGGGCGACGCCCTGGCGCGCTGCGACGGCATCTCGTCGATGACGGCGGAGCTGGGCCTCTCCGGCCGTGTGGGCTCGACGAAGTTGCGCGGCCGCCTGCAGGTCGGACTGGCCAGCACCAACCGCGTGCGCCTCGAAGCTGTCGCGCCATTCGGCGCGCCGTTCTTCATCCTCGCCGGCACCGGCGACAACGGCACGCTGGTGCTTCCGCGCGACTCGCGCGTGCTCCGCGGCGCGCCGCCGTCCGCCATCCTCGGTGCCCTGGCGGGCCTCGACGTGCCGCCAGACGATCTGCGCGCCTGGCTCGTGGGCTGCCCGGCGGCGAGCTTCGCACCGGGCGCGGCGCGGGCGTACGGCGCCGACTGGGCCGCCATCGACGACGGCGCGCGCACGGCGTGGTTCCATCACGTCGGACGCTGGCGGCTCGAGGAGAGCAGCGCCGGCGGGCTCGTCGTCGAGCTGACTGGCTGGACGGCGGAGGGACCGGACGTCGTGCGCATCCGGCGGGACGCGGCTGGCGATCGCCCGGCGCTCGACGTGCGCCTTGCCGTCAGCCAGGTGGAGAAGAACCCCGCGCTGGCTGACGCCGCCTTCGCCGTGGACGTGCCCGCCGACGCCACGCCGATCACACTCGAGGAGCTCCGTCAGTCGGGCCCGCTGCGCGACGCTCAGGCCGGCACCCCACGCTGATGGCATCGCTCCGCATTCAGGCGCGCGCCAAGATCAACCTCGACCTCCGGGTGATCGGCACGCGACCCGACGGCTACCACGAGATTCGGACGATCTTCCAGGCCCTCGACCTGCACGACACCGTCACCATGACCAGCGCACGCGGCGCGCTGCGCCTCCTCGGCGACGCGACACGCATGCCGCTCGATCGCACCAACCTCGCGTGGCGGGCGGCCGACGCCATGTGGCAGGCCTCCGGCCGACCGGGCGAGGCGCACGGCGTCCACATCGAGATCGTCAAGCGGATCCCGTCGGCGGCGGGGCTTGGCGGCGGCAGCAGCGACGCGGCGGCGGTGCTGACGGGCCTCAACGAGCTCTGGAAGGTGCGCCTGCCACTCGCCGGTCTGCAGCCGCTGGCCGCCTCTCTTGGCGCCGACGTCGCGTTCTTCCTGGCGGGTGGCACCGCCCTCGGGCTTGGTCGCGGCGACGAGATCTACCCGCTGACGGATCTGCCAGTCTGGCCGATCGTCGTGGCGTGGCCGGATCAGGGCGTATCCTCCGCGGACGCTTACTCCTGGGTCCGCGCCGACAGGAAACGGCGGCCGCGGGCCCCGGCTGCGGGCGCCGGGACGCAACCCGACATGCTGAAACTGCTCGCGGGCGATGTCGGTGGCCTGAGAAACGACCTCGAGGCCCCGGTCGAGGCGAGGCTGCCGGTAATTGCCGAGATCCGGCGCTTTCTCACCCGCCAGGGCGCGCGTACGGCGCGGATGTCGGGGAGCGGTTCGGCGGTTTTTGCCCTGTTCGAGGACGACGCCGCCGCCAAACGAGCGGCGGGCGCAGTTCTGGCGCATGGCTGGCGGGGGGTGGCGACCCGTACCCGCCGCCGGCGGGCCGGCCCCCTCGGCGCCCGCTGACCGCCCCCTCGGGTTGCGAGCCGGCCCGGACCTCGTATAAAATCAACGTTTTGCATGACCGTGGTTGGGTCGCGCCGGGAGACGTTCTATGCGCGACAGCCCGGTATCGCCCGCTCGGCCGGCCTGCGCGCGGACGCGGTCCAGGGTGCGGATGTCGATGGGGCGTCGCCAAGCGGTAAGGCGCGGGACTTTGAATCCCGTATTCGAAGGTTCGAATCCTTCCGCCCCAACCACACATGTCCATGCACTCGCAGCCGGCGGATGACGACGCCCGCGCTGACGCAGACGATCGGGGAACGCGTGCGCCAGTCTCAGGAACTCGTTTGATGCCGACCGGCTTCGGGGATCTGAAAATCTTCTCGGGAAGCGCGCACCGGCAGCTGGCGCGCGAGATCGCGGACTACCTCGGTATTTCCGAAGGACAGGCGCGGCTCCGGCGGTTTCCGGACACGGAAGTCTCGTTCCAGATCGACGAGAACATCCGCGGCACCGACGTCTTCATCGTGCAGCCGACCTGCGCGACGCCCGGCGGCTCTGTCGACCAGGCGCTGATGGAGCTGATGATCATGATCGATGCGTTCCGCCGCTCGTCGGCGGCGCGCATCACGGCCGTGATCCCGTATTACGGCTACGCCCGGCAGGACCGCAAGGACAAGCCGCGCGTGCCGATTTCGGCCAAGCTGGTGGCGAACCTGCTCGGCGCGGCGGGCACCAACCGGGTGCTGACGATGGACCTGCACAAGGCGCAGATCCAGGCGTTTTTCGACATCCCGGTCGATCACCTGTTCGCGGCGCCGGTCATCATCGAGCATCTGGCGCGGAAGAACTACCCGAACCTGACCATCGTCGCGCCCGACGCCGGGGGCGCCGAGCGGGCGCGGGCATATGCCAAGCGTCTCGGCGGCGAGCTGGCCGTGATCGACAAGCGGCGCAGCGACGACGGGACGGCGGAAGTGATGAACGTGGTCGGCGATGTCGCGGGTCGCACCTGCATCATCCAGGACGACATCATCGATACCGCGGGCACGATTGTGAAGGCGGCCAACGCGATCAAGGCCGCCGGCGCCGAGCGCGTGCTCGGCTGCGCCGTGCACGGCGTGTTGTCGGGGCCGGCGCTCGAGCGGATTGAAAAATCAGCGCTCGAGACGCTGCTCGTGACCAACACGATTCCGATGACGGAAGAGCGCGCGCGCTGCGCCAAGATTCAGGTGCTCTCGGTGGCGCGCCTGCTCGGTCAGGCGATTCGCAGCATTCACGAGGAGACGTCGGTTTCTTCGTTGTTCGTGTAAGAAGGCGCACAGGCGCATCGGGATAGGCGAACTGATTTTTGCCGTGGTAGCGGGGCGTCGGCCCGGCGAGAGAGGCACAAGGACGGATTCATGGAAGTCACACTGGCGGCGGAGAAGCGAACCGATAGGGGCAAGAACGAGGCGCGGCGTCATCGCGCGGCGGGCCGGCTGCCCGGCGTGGTGTACGGGCCGGTGACCGGCGGAGGTACTGATACCGCGGTGCCGGTGACAGTGGACCCGAAGTCGCTCTCGCGCATCCTGCACTCGGAGTCCGGCGTCAACACCATCATCACCCTGCAGCTGGAGGGCAAGACCACGCCGGTGCTGGTGAAGGACTTCCTCCTGCACCCCGTGTCGCACGCGTTGCTGCATGCGGACTTCTACCGCGTCGCGATGGACCGCAAGCTGACGGTGACCGTCCCGGTGAGCGTGAAGGGCGAGCCGCGCGGCGTGAAGCAGCAGGGCGGCATCCTCGACTTCGTCACGCGCGAGTTCGAGGTCGAATGTCTCCCGGCCGACATCCCCGAGTCGATCGAGGTCGATGTCACCGAGCTGATGATGGGCCAGGGCATTCGCATCCGCGACGTGGCGCAGGGCGCCAAGTGGACGCCGGTGAGCGATACCGACACCATGCTGGTGCACGTGGTCGCGATCAAGGTCGAGGAAGCGCCTGTCGCCGAGGCCGTGGCAGCGCCCGGCGCGGCGGCGGAGCCGGAAGTCATCAAGAAGGGCAAGGTCGAGAAAGACGAGGCCAAGAGCTGAGGCTGGTCGTCGGTCTCGGCAATCCCGGCGGGAAGTACCGCGAGACGCGGCACAACGTCGGATTCCTGGTCGTCGACGAACTGGCACGGCGGGCGGGCACGAGCCTCGACCGCGAGGCGTTCGGGGCTCTGGTGGCGCGCACTTACGGCGCCGTCCCGACCCTGCTGGCCAAGCCGCTGACGTTCATGAATCTCAGCGGCCAGGCAGTGCAGGAACTGGCGCAGTTCCACAAGGTGGACGTCGCGGACCTGCTCGTGGTCGCCGACGACGTGAACCTGCCGCTGGGGCGCCTGCGGGCCCGGCGCGGCGGATCGGCGGGCGGCCACAACGGCCTCAAGTCGATCGCGCAGGCGCTCGGCACGGACCAGTTTCCGAGGCTGCGTGTCGGCGTCGGGGGCGGCGATCCAGGGCGCGACCTGTCGTCGCACGTGCTCGGCCGGTTCGGCGCCGACGAGCAGAGTCAGATTGCCGACGCGGTCGTTCGCGCGGCAGATGCGGTCGAAGTCTTCGTCAACGAGGGCATCGATCAGGTGATGAATCGGTTCAACGCGGATAACGCGAAGGCCGATGAGGAGTTGCCGGACGAATCCGGCAGCGCGTAGGAACGGTCAATCCTGTTGTCTCGCCGAAGTCCGCCGTCGCCGGCCCTGATCGTGCCGGCTGTGGCGTGATGAAGGCGGACCGAACTTGACTCCTTGCCTCCGCCAGCGCCGGATACGGCGCGCGATCGGAGGCCGTTCAGCGGGGCCTGCTGAGGGCCCTGCGTGGTAGCAACGTCCAGAAGGAGCCGCAATGAGCGCACTTCGCACGTACGAGCTCGTCTACATCGTGACGCCCGACGCGTCTGAAGAACAGATCGCGTCGATTCACGAGCAGGTCGAGCAGACCACTCAGAAGATGAGTGGTTCGCTGGTCCGTACCGAGAACTGGGGCCGCCGCCGGCTGGCCTACTCGATTCAGAAACACAAGGAAGGCGTCTACGTCCTCGAGGTCATCGAGGGCACCGGCGATCTGATGAAAGAACTGGATCGCCGCCTCAAGGTGCTCGACCAGGTCATCCGCCACCTCGTCGTCCGCGTGGACGCCGAGCAGCGCGTCATCGAGCGCACCCGCTCGCGGCGCACGTCGTTCCAGGAGCGTCGCCGCGTCGCGCGCGGCCTGCCGCCGCGTCCCGATCCGTCGGAACGTCCGGCGCAGATGGATGACGACTCGGGTGACGGTCTCGAAGGGGCGGAGGTCTAGCCATGGCATTCGGATTCAAGAAGTCGGGCACTGGCGGCGGCGGCCGCGGCCGTGGCGGCGCAGCCACGCGAGGCGGCGAAAAGGCCGCTGGCGGACAGCGGCGGTCGCTGTTCCGTCGTCGCAAGGTCTGCAAGTTCTGCGCGGACAAGATCGACGACATCAACTACAAGGACGTGAAGTTGCTGGCGTCCTTCGTGCCGGAGCGGGCCAAGGTGCTGCCGCGCCGGATCTCGGGGACCTGCGCCGAGCACCAGCGGAAGCTGCGCCTGGCGATCATGCGCGCCCGCGTCCTGGCGTTGCTGCCGTACCTGGCCGACTGAGGGTGAACCATGGAAATCATTCTTCGTGAGACCGTGGACAACGTCGGGAAGCGCGGCGAGGTGGTGAAGGTGGCGGCCGGCTACGCGCGCAACTACCTGCTGCCGCGCAAGCTGGCGCTGCCGGTCACCGACGGCAACCGCAAGCTGATCGAACGCGAGCGCAAGGTCGCCGACGCCCGGGAGGCGGAAGAGCGCCAGACGGCAGAGGCGTTGGCCGCTCGCATCAACGCGCTCGAGCTGACCATCGCGCGTCGCGTCGGCGATACCGAGCAGCTGTACGGCTCGGTGACCTCGGCGGACCTCGCCGAGGGCCTCTCGACCAGGGGACTCGACGTCGATCGGCGCAAGATTCAGCTCGTCGAGCCGCTCAAGGCGCTTGGCGAGGTGACTGTGCCGGTCAGGCTGCATCGCGACGTCACCGCGCAACTGCGCGTGCACGTCGTGAAGCAGGACTAAGCGGACTGCGGACTCCAGACTACGGACCACGGTCCTGGTCTGGAGTCGCAGCACGGCGCCCGCAGTCCACGGTCCACGTGTTAGTATCCACGTCCCGCCAATGCCCGAGACAGTCGCCGCACCCGCGCGTGCGTTGCCGCACAATCTCGAAGCCGAGCGTTCGGTCCTCGGCGCAGTCCTGATCCACAACGAGGCGTTCAACTACGCGATCGAGCTGATCGACGCCAACGATTTTTTCCGCGACGCCCACCGGCGGATTTTCGAGAAGATGATCGCGCTCGGCGAGCGCAGCCAGGCCATCGACCTGGTGACGCTCAAGGAGGCGCTGGCGCAGACCGGCGAGCTCGACGAAGTGGGCGGCCCGGCCTACATCGCCTCCCTGGTGGACGGCGTGCCGCGCTCCACCAACGTCGAGCACTACGCGCGCATCGTCAAGGAGAAGTCCACGCTGCGGGCGCTGATTCATGCCAGCAACGGGATCGCGCAGCGCGCCTGGGAGGCCGAGGAAGAGCCCAACATCATCCTCGACGAGGCCGAGCGGCTGATCTTCCAGATCGCCGAGGACCGCGCGCGCGAAGGCTTCGTGTCGATGCGCAAGATCGTCGACGAGAGCCTGCCGAAGATCGAGCAGCTGTTCGAGCACAAGCAGCTCATCACCGGCGTGGCGAGCGGCTTCGCCGACCTCGACAGCGTCACGCGCGGCCTGCAGCCGTCGGACCTGATCATCGTCGCCGCCCGGCCGTCGATGGGCAAGACCAGCCTCGTGCTCAACATCGCCGAGCACGCGGCGCTCGAGCACGGCGCCACTGTCGGCTTCTTCAGCCTGGAAATGTCGAAGGAGTCGCTCTTCATCCGCCTGCTGACGTCGGTGGCGCAGATTGACGCGCAACGCCTGCAGACCGGACACGTCGGACAGCGCGAATACGATCGGCTGTCGACCGCCATCGGCCGGCTGAGCGAGGCGCCGATCTACATCGACGACTCACCGGGCCTCGGGGTGCTGGAGATGCGCGCCAAGGCGCGACGCCTGGCTGCCGAGCACGGCCTGAAGCTGCTCGTCGTCGATTACCTCCAGTTGATGACCGGCCGGGGCCGCTTCGAGAACCGGACGCTGGAACTGGCGGCCATCTCGCGTGGATTGAAAAGCCTGGCCAAGGAACTGAGCGTGCCGGTGCTGGCCCTGTCGCAGTTGAGCCGAGCGCCGGAGGCGCGCTCCGACCACCGGCCGCTGCTGTCGGACCTGCGCGAATCCGGCGCCCTCGAGCAGGACGCCGATGTCGTGCTCATGATCTACAGGCCCGAGATGTATCCCGACTGCAAGGAAGAGGAGAAGGGCGTCGCGGAGCTGATCATCGCCAAGCAGCGCAACGGCCCGACCGGCACCGTCAACCTCGCCTTCATCCGCGAGCACACGCGCTTCCAGAACCTCTCGCGCCGGCCGGAGTAGCCGCGTGGTCCGCGCCACGATTGCCGACGTCGACCTGGACGCGATCGCCCACAACTTCACCGCCATCGCCGCTTTTCTTGCGTCGGAGCGACGCGACGGCGATGCCGCCCCGCCTGGCATCATCGCCGTGGTCAAGGCCAACGCCTACGGCCACGGCGCCGGGCCGGTGGCCGTCGCGCTCGAGCGCGCGGGCGCGACGATGCTGGCGTGCGCGGATATCGAAGAAGCCGTCACGCTGCGGCGCGCCGGCGTGCGCTGCGAGATTCTCGTCTTCGGGGCCCTCGGCGTCAGCGACGTGTCGGGGGTCTTCGACTACCACCTCACGCCGACCATCTCCACGCCCTCGGCAGGAAAGGCGTTGCAGGACGCCGCGGCCAGGCGCGCCGTCACGCTGGCCTATCACCTGAAGATCGACACCGGGATGAACCGGCTCGGCCTGCGCTACGACAATCTCGCACGCACGCTGCCAGACCTGCTCGCCAGCCCGAACCTCTCGCTGCGTGGCCTCTACACGCACTTCGCCACCGCCGACATGCCGGACCATCCGATGATGGCGACGCAACACGAGCGGTTCGAGCGGGTGCGGGCAGAACTGGCCGCACGCGGTATCACTCCGCGGCTGGTCCACGCCGCCAACAGCGCCGCGCTCCTGCGCGACTCGCGCGTGTGGTACGACCTGGTGCGGCCAGGGTTGCTGCTCTACGGCGTCGTGCCGCCGCCCCTGGCTGCCACGCTGGACTTGCGCCCGGCGCTCTCGTTGCGGAGCCGCATCGTGGCGGTGAAGCACATCCGCGCCGGTGAGAGCGTCAGTTACGGCGCGCGTTTCATTGCCGAGCGCCCCACGCGCGTGGCCGTCGTGCCTGCCGGATACGCCGATGGCATCGACATGCGCCTGGCCGGTCGCGGCGTCGTGCTGGTCCGCGGCCGCCGCGCGCCCATTGTCGGCGCGGTGGCCATGGACATGCTGATGATCGACATGACCGACATCGAGGCGTACCCCGGTGATGAGGTGGTCCTGCTCGGCACGCAAGGCGCAGAACGGATCGACGTCCGTGAAATGGCGGCCACTGTGAGCTCCATCCCCTGGGAAATCCTCTGCCGTCTCGGCAGCCGGATCGAGCGGGTCTACACCGGAGGCTGAGCGACCCGGCCGATCTGCCGCGCCACGTCGCGTCCTTCGCCGGCTGCTGGCAGACCGCCGAACCGCCGCTGCCTCTTGCGGAACGCGCCCACCGCGCGCGTGAGCGCTGACGCCGTGAAGGCCGGCCATGCGGTTTTCGTAAACCACAATTCCGCATACGCACACTCCCAGAGCTGAAAGTCGCTGAGACGCTGCTCGCCGCCGGTGCGAATCAGCAGATCCACGTCGGGCGTGTGACACGGCATGCCCCGTCCACTGCCGACGCGGCACGCAAAGGCCTCCGGGTCCCACGACGGCAGCGCAAAGGCCTCCTGCGCCGCCCGCATGATGGCCTCGCGCGCCGAGTAGTCGATTGCCAGGCGCAGCCGCAGACGGCTGCCGGCGCTTGTCGATCGCTCCACCTGGTCGAGGCGCATGCGCAGCGCCTGCGGCAGGCGATCGCGCCGGCCGATGGCGGTCAGCCTGATGCCGTTGCGCGCCAGGCGCAGCTCCTCGGTACGCAGGTAGTGTTCGAACAGGTGCATCAGCGCATCGACCTCCGCGGCCGGACGCTTCCAGTTGTCTGCCGAGAATGCGTAGAGCGTCAGCACGTCGATGGCCATCGCCGGCGCCGCCTCGACGACGTCGCGAATGCGCAGCGCGCCGCGATGGTGTCCCGCGACGCGCGGTTGACCGCGCCGCGTTGCCCAGCGGCCGTTGCCGTCCATGATGATGGCGACGTGCATCACGCCTCGCGGCTCGCGCGCGCCGCGAACACCGCCCCCCAGTCGACGCGCGCCGTCGCCTGCATCAGGACGAACAGCGTCGCAATCGCGCCAACAGTCACCGTGAGCCCGGTGTAGCCCTCGAAGAAGAACGCGTAGCTGAAGAGGATCAGGAACACGAACTGCGCAACCCCGGCGCGCGCAATCGCGAACCTGGTGCCGGCAACGACGCGCAGGTACGACACGACCAGCGCGACGCTCACGACGGACGACAGCACGAACGCGGCATGGATCGAGATGTGATCCACCAGGTAGGCCAGCAGCAGGTGGAACGCGAAGAACGACGCGGAGAGAAACGCATAGTTCATCGGGTGAAGGCTGAGGCCGCCGAGCACGCTGAGGATCACCAGCACCACCAGAAAGAAAAACAGCGAGACCGGAGCGAACGCTGTCAGGCGCGCGGCCAGCGGACCGGGGTTGATGCGGTTCGGCAGGTCGAGGGCGATGCGCTGGCCGGTGACCAGGTCGCTGAAGCTCCACCCGAGCGTCCAGCCGCCGTCCCGCGGCAGCTTCTGCGACGGCGACAGGCTGCCTGACGGGAAGTCCACCTTGAGGAAGTTGGTGTCCATCGTGAGCGCGAAGTCCGACGTTTCGACCACGCCGCTGTCGACGAAGGCGTACGTCCAGTCGTCCAGCCCGCGCGACCGGTAGCGCACGTCGATGGCGACCTCGCCGTTGCCCGGCACGACGACACGCGTGACCAGCCCGTGCGACAGGTCGCTCGCGGCCGGCGCCTGCTGGCCGTTCACGGTGAAGATGAACCCGTCGTAGATCGCCTCGCTCGACGGGAAGTGCAGCTCGACGGCCATCGTCCGCGGCTCGCCGTCGGGATTCCGCGCGGCGTAGTGGGCCGTGAAGGCGACGGCGTAGGTGTCGTACCAGAGCAGGCCCTTCTGCCGCTGCTGGAGATCGAGATCCACCTTGATGCGGCTCTGGCGCAGGCGGACTGCTGAAAGGTCGGCCACGGTGTGCGTGGTGGTGGTCAGAATCGGCGGCCCGCCATTCTGGCCGGGCGTGGCCTTCTCCTCGGTGACCTCGCGCAGCCGTTCGACTGTCACTGTCGGGGCGATCTGGCGATGGTGGCCGCCCCAGAGCCTGGCGACCTCCTGTTCCAATTGCGAATCGAACTGTCCCGTGCGCGCGACGATCGACGTTCCCAACGCGAGCCAGCCCAGCGTCGCCAACAGGTAGATGACGCCGATGGCAATCAATCGAGTCGTGGTCATGACACCTCCTGGCCGTCTGTTGTCGCCCAGGTGCGAAAGGAAGTCTTGAGCGAACGGTGAGCAAAAAGTGATATCTCGCTGAGCGCGCGGATTCAGGCCTGAAACTGCTGCCCGCGCCGTCCGCGCATGCGCTAGGATTTCCGTCGGTGCGCTGCCGCTTCGCTGGGTTCGTCCTGTCTGACGCCACACGAACTCTCGTGGCGGACGGTCGTGCGGTCCCGCTCATCCCCCGTTATTTCGATCTGCTGGTCCTGCTGGTGGAGCAGCGCCATCGCGTCGTCACGCGCCAGGAAATCTTCGATGCTGTCTGGGGTGACGTCGTCGTCTCTGACGGGGCGCTGAGCCAGGCCGTCCGGACCATCCGGCGCGCGCTTGACGACGACGCCCAGGCGCCGCGGTTCGTGAGGACGGTCTCCAGGCACGGCTACCAGTTCGTCTTCGCGCAGGTCGAGGTCGAGCCGGCGGAGGCGCTCATCCTCGATCCACCGGGTCGGCCGCCGACGACGGCGCCAGGCGCCGGTCGGCCAGACCCTTGGGCGCCCCTGCTCGCGGTGCTGCTCCGGGAAGGCCAGCAGGCTGACGCGACGGAGGAGGAGCGGTACGACGCCGCCGTCGCGCTCCACGAGCTGGGCACGGAGGAGACGCTGCGTCGGCTCGGCGATCGTCCCGGGCACGAGGCCGCCCGCGCCATTCTCCGCGACGCCCGCTGGGATGCGTCTGGCGCCGGGCGCGTCCCGCTGCTCCAGGCAAGAGGGCGTCTGCTCGCGATCGCCGATGTCATCGTGTTGCGCGTCCGTCATGCGGCCGCGCTGGCGTCGTCGCGTTGGTTGTCGTCGACGATCGGCGGCGGCGCGGCGGGAGCGTTGGCAGGCGCAGCCGGCGGCCTCGCGCTCGGGCTCGTGCCGGGTGGGCAAGTCGATGCCGGCGCAATCGGATCGCTCGTCATCGTCGGGACAGTCGCAGGTCTGTGGGGAGCGTGCGGGATCGGCGGCGGACTTGCTGCCGCGGAGGCGCTCGCGCGGTCAGCACGCGGCCTGGCGCTGACGACCGCGGGAGCGCTCGGCGGGTGCCTGGCCGGCATGCTCGCGCACCATGCCCTGCGCGCGTTGCTGGTCGGCGTGTTCGGCCGCGACGCGCCGGGCATTGCCGGCGCCCTCGACGGGCTCGTGCTCGGCGCGGTGATCGGAGGCGGCTACGCCGTCGCGACGCGCACGCTCGCGCAGGGCGGCATGGCGGCGCCGCGGGGCCGGGCGCGTTGGCGCGCAGCGGCGATCGCCGGCGGCCTCTCGGCGGCTGCCGGCATCGCGCTTGCCGCCGCCGGCCAGCGCATGGTCGCGACCAGCCTCGACCTGGTGGCTGGCCTGTTTGCCGGGTCGCACGTAGGCCTGGCGCCCCTCGCACGCTGGCTCGGGGAGGACGCGCTGCGGCCGATTACCCAGATGATCGTGTCGGCGTTTGAGGCCTTCATGCTTGGCGTGGGCCTGACTTACGGCCTGATGCGACGTCCTCGCGTGGGATAGCGGCCGCGACGGTTGCCGGGGCGCGCGGCGCTCCGGGTGACATAATCAGCCGATGAAGGCGAAGCATGTCTTCGTCTGCCAGGAGTGCGGGGCGCAGTCGCCGAAGTGGCTTGGGCGCTGCGCCGACTGCGGCGCGTGGAACTCGCTCGTCGAAGAACGAGTCCCCGACCCCGCCACGGCTCCGGCAGGCCACAGGTACGGCACGCTCGTCCCGGGCGGCGGCGCCGCCCAGCTGTACGCCGACGTCCAGGCGTCAAACAGCGCACGCATCTCGACAGGCTTCGGCGAGCTGGACCGCGTCCTGGGCGGGGGCATCGTGCCGGGCTCGCTCGTCCTGCTGGGGGGCGAGCCGGGCATCGGCAAGTCCACCTTGCTGCTGCAGGCCGCCGCCGCCATTGCGCGGGACGTCGGCCCGGTGCTCTACAGCTCGGGCGAAGAGTCCGAGCATCAGATCAAGCTGCGCGGCGAGCGGCTTGGCGTCGGACGCGCGCCGCTCTACCTGCTGGCGGAGACGTGCCTCGAGCGCATCCTCGAAGAAATGGCGCGGCTCAAACCGGCGCTGGTCGTGGTCGACTCCATTCAGACGATCTTCTCGCTGAAGATGCAGTCGGCGCCCGGGAGCATCGGGCAGGTCCGCGAGGCCGCGACGCAGATCCTGTTTGCCGCCAAGAGCCAGAACATCCCGACCTTCGTCGTCGGTCACGTCACCAAGGAGGGCGGCCTTGCCGGCCCCAAGGCGCTCGAACACGTCGTGGACACCGTTCTCTACTTCGAGGGCGAGCGGCACCACTCGCATCGCGTCGTCCGCGCGGTGAAGAACCGGTTCGGTGCGATCAGCGAGCTCGGTGTCTTCGAGATGACTGGCGAAGGGCTGCGCGCCGTCGCCAACCCGTCGGCGCTGTTCCTCGCCGAGCGCCCCGTCGACGCGCCAGGATCCGCAGTGCACTGCTCGATCGAGGGCTCACGGCCGCTGCTGGTCGAAGTGCAGGCGCTCGTGAGCAGCAGCACGTTCGGCAACGCGCGACGGACCGCCTCGGGCATCGACTCGGGGCGGCTGGCCCTGCTGCTGGCCGTGCTGGAGAAGCGCGCGGGCCTGAACCTGATCGGCGAGGACGTGTTCGTGAACGTCGCCGGCGGCATGCGCCTCGAGGAGCCGGCGGCGGACCTCAGCGTGATTGCGGCGATCGCGTCCAGCCTGCGCAACCGTCCCATTGCCGCCGCGACTGCCGTGTTCGGCGAAGTCGGGCTGGCCGGCGAGGTCCGCGGCACAGCGCAGGCGGCGCTGAGGGTCCGCGAGGCAGCGCAGCTTGGATTTGCGCGCTGCGTCATGCCCCGGGCCAACCTCGACCCGTCCGACGCCCTCCTGGCCGACGGCGGTTGTGAGCTGGTGGCCGTCTCGACAGTGGCCGAGGCCCTGGATGTCCTGCTCGTATAATTCTTTCCGGCCTTTTCATATGCGCGTCCTTCATCCCGGAGTGTCGTCATGGCCTGGTTCATCCTCGCCCGCGTCCTCTTCATAGCGGCCGTTGTCTACACCGCGGTCATTCTCCGGCCTTTTCACGCCGACTGGCTGCCGAACGCAGCGTTTGGCGGCGCGCTGTCAGCTCTGCTGGTTGCATTTGAGATCCGGCTGAAGAGCGCGTCCGTCACGAACATGCTCGGCGCCATGATCGGTGGCGCCGTCGGACTGGCGACCGCCAAGACCATCGGGGCGGCGCTGTTCTGGGCCAACGCCAGCGACGGGCGGATCGTGTTCCTGCACGCCTTCGTGCTGCTCGCGCTGACGTATCTCGGCCTGCTCATCGGCGGCCGTAAGGGCGAGTGGCTGGAGCCCTCGCGCCTGATCGGCCTGTTCAGGGCAGCCGGGCCGCAGCGCAGATACCGCATTCTCGACACCAGCGTGATCATCGACGGCCGTGTCGCGGACATCTGCGAGACTGGGTTTCTTGACGGCACGCTCGTCGTGCCGCAATTCGTGTTGAAGGAGCTGCAGCTGGTCGCCGACTCCGCCGACTCGCTCAAGCGCAACCGCGGACGTCGCGGGCTCGACATCCTCCAGAAGATCCAGAAGATGGCAGGGCTCGACGTGATGATCTCGGATCTCGATTTTCCTGAGGTCCGCGAGGTCGATCTGAAGCTGATTGAGCTGGCGCGCACACTGCAGGGAAAGATCGTCACCAACGACTTCAACCTGAACAAGGTCGCCCAGCTGCGCGGCGTCGCCGTGCTCAACATCAACGAGCTGGCCAACTCGCTCAAGCCCGTCGTCCTGCCCGGCGAGATCATGAAGGTCTTCATCCTGAAGGAAGGCAAGGAGTACAACCAGGGCGTCGCCTACCTGGATGACGGGACGATGGTCGTCGTCGACAACGCGCGCAAACTGATCGGCAAGACCATCGATGTGGTCGTGACGAGCGTCCTGCAGACAACGGCCGGCAAGATGATCTTCGGGCGCTTTGTCGACCAGTCGAGCGGTGGAACGACGCAGCTCGCTCCCGAACGTGAAGAGTCCCGGGACCGGCGCCCCCGCGTCGCGCCGCAGCCGCAGCCGCAGGTGCCCGCGTCGGCCCAGGTGTCACGCGACGCCAGCGCCAGCGGATCGGCGGTGACGTCGAGCGGCAGCGTGCCTGCCGTCGCCAACGACCAGTCGCGGACCGGAAACGGCTGATCCCAACCCGATCCAGCCTGATCGAACCCGATTCAACCCGATCGAACCCGATCCAACCCGATCCACGTGCGCTCTCCGATCTTTCACTGGTGCCGAACGGTCTTCTACCTGATCCCGGCGATCGCGATTTACACGATCGTCCTCGGCACGGTGTCGCTGCTGTCGACGCTGGTGGATCGATCGGGCCGGGTCGCGCATCGCTGTGCCCGGATCTGGTCGTGGCTGATTCTCGCGACCACCGGTGTCAGCGTGGACGTGCAGGGCCTGGATCGCCTGCCGCGCGAGGCGACGTTCATCTTCGTCTCGAACCATCAGAGCATCTACGACATCCCCGTGGTGTTCGCGTCGCTGCCGTACGAATTGCGGATCATCGCGAAGCAGTCGCTGGGCGCGTTTCCGTTTCTCGGCTGGCACCTGCGGCGGAGCGGACACCTGCTGGTGGACCGCAAGAACCCGGACAGGGGCGGCATCCTGCGGCGATGGCGCGCGCTGGTCGGCGAAGGCTTGTCGCTCATCATCTTTCCCGAAGGCACGCGTAGCGCCGACGGACGTGTGGGCATCTTCAAGGCCGGCAGCTTCCTCCTCGCGATCGAAGCCGGGTTGCCCATCGTGCCGCTGTCGGTGGACGGGACGCGGCAAGTGATGTCCAAGGGACAATTGACGACCAGGCCGGGGCGCGCCACGCTGATCGTGCACCCGCCAATTGCCACGGCAGGCCTCGGGCCGGGCGACGCCCGGGCGCTGGCGGGGCGGGTCCGGGCGATTGTGGCTGGGACCGTTGGCGGGAACGCGCCACAGCCCGGCGAAGAAAATGTCATGCTGAGCCCCTCCAGCAGCTAAAGCAGCCGCCTTTAGAAGCCGAAACAGCCACCGGGGGACGTGTGCGTGATTCGAGGTCCCCATTGCGGAGGGAGCGCTCATGAACATGGGACAGTCGCTGGTCATTACGGGTGAGCTCGTTGGCGGCGAGGATTTGACGCTGGACGGAAAGGTCCACGGGAAAGTCAGCCTGCCGGAGCACGTGCTCACCGTGGGCGCGAACGCAAAGATCGACGCTGAGATCGTCGCCAAGGTGGTGATCGTGCTCGGGGCCGTGAAAGGCAACGTGACCGCGAAAGAGAAGTTCGAGCTGCGAGCGGGTGGCACCATGGACGGCCAGCTCGTGGCGCCGCGCGTGGCGATGGCCGAAGGCGCCACCTTCAACGGCAAGATCGAGATGCCGAAGAAGGCCTAGAGGGCCAAGAAGGGCAAGAAAGGCGAGAAAGAAAAAGGCAAGAAAGCCAAGCAGGGCAAGAAAGCCAAGAGGATCACGTGATCGTGCACGTTGCGCCAGACATGGCCGCGGTGGTCCGGCTCGGCGTGCTCGTGTTCGACGACGCCGCCAACAGCACGCACGACGCGCGGCTGGACGCTCCCCTGGCCGCCGTCGAAAGCGCGGTGCGCCGGGCGCCGCCCGCGGAAAGCCAGGCCGTGCGCGCGATGTATCGCCGCATTGGCCTGGATCCCACCAAGACCCGTCCGTCGTCGGAGGCTCTGCTGCGTCGCGTGAGGCGCGGCGACAGCCTGCCGCGGATCAACACGCTGGTCGATCTCTGCAACTGGTGCTCGCTCGAACTGCAGTTGCCGTACGGCCTCTACGATCGTCGTCATCTCGAGCCCCCGATCTCGCTGAGGCTCGGGCACGAGGGCGAGGAGTACGAAGGGATCCGGAAAGACTGCGTCCACGTGGCAGGGCGCCTCACACTCGCCGATACGCGCGGCGCGTTCGGAAATCCCACCTCGGACTCGGCCCGGACCATGGTGACCGGCGCGACGCGCGACGTGCTCTGCGTCGTGTTTTGTCCCGCCGAATTGCCACTGCCTCAGCTGGCGCGTGCGCTGGATCTCACGGCCGCCCGGTTCGGGGAGTTCTCCGGGGCCCGGGAAACGGCTCGCGACGTCATATAATCCGGCGTCGGTCATGATGCGCGTTGCTGCCATTGTCGCCGCCGGCGGCCAGGGCACACGGCTTGGCACGGCGGTTCCGAAACAGTTTCTCGAGCTGGCCGGGCGCACCATCCTGGACCGGAGCGTGTCGGCACTTGCCGAGTGCGCGGCCATTGCGGTGATCGTGGTGGCGTTGCCGGCGGCGCACGTAGCCGCGCCGCCCGCTTACCTGCGACGCTTCGGCGATCGGGTTCGCATCGTCGAAGGCGGTCCGCGGCGCCAGGACTCTGTCGCCCTCGCGTTTGCCGCGGTCCCCGACGACACTGACATCGTGCTGATTCACGACGCGGCCCGGCCCTTCGTGGATTGCGCGACCATCGAGCGGACCATCGCGGCCGCGGGCCAGGCTGGCGCTGCGATCGCGGCGATGCCGGCCGGCGACACCGTGAAGCTGGCCGATCTCACAGAAATGGACTGGGTGGGCGGCGAGTTCGGCGACCCGATGCCCGCGGTGGCGCCGAAGAAAGTGCCGGCCGTGCGTAAGACGCTGGCACGTGACACGATCTTTCTGGCGCAGACGCCGCAGGCGTTTCAGTACGCGCTGCTCGCGCAGGCCATCGCGCTTGGCCAGCGCGGCGAGAGCGCAACCGACGAGGCCATGCTGGCCGAGATGCTCGGCGCCACCGTGCTGCTCGTGCCGGGCGATCCACGCAATCTGAAGATCACGACGGCAGCCGATCTCGCCTTCGCGCGGGGCGTCCTGCTCGAACGTGGCGAGCAGGTGTGACATGTTGCGGATTGGCGTCGGCTACGACTCGCACAGGACCATCGACGGGCGCCGCCTGGTGCTCGGTGGCGAGGCGATCCCGTCCAGCGTCGGCCTGAAAGGACACTCCGACGGCGACGCCTTGTGCCACGCGATCACCGATGCGGTGCTTGGTGCGGCCGGGCAGGGCGACATCGGCCGCCACTTTCCCGACACCGACCCGCAGTACGCAGGCGCCAACAGCCTCGAGCTGCTGCGCCGCGCGGTGGCGATCGTCGCCGCCGCCGGCTTCGTCGTCGAAAACGTCGACGCTGTCGTCGTCACCGAGACGCCGAAGCTGGCGCCGCACGTGGATCGCATTCGCGCCACGCTGGCCGGTGCGCTGAGTGTCGGCGTCGACGCGGTGAGCGTGAAGGGCAAGACCAACGAAGGCATGGGCGAAATCGGCCGCGGCGAGGGGATGGCCGTGCACGCCGTCGCCCTGCTGCGGAAGGACTAGCCTGTGCGAGTTCGCTTCGCGCCCAGTCCGACAGGGAACCTCCACGTCGGCAACGCGCGCACGGCGCTGTTCAACTGGCTCCTGGCGCGCGGGCAGCGGGGCACGTTCGTGCTGCGCATCGAGGACACCGATCGGCAGCGATCGACAGCCGACTCGGAGCTGGCCATTCTCGAGGACCTGATCTGGCTGGGGCTCGACTGGGACGAGGGGCCCACGCGTCCTGGCCCGCACGGTCCTTACCGCCAGTCGGAGCGCGCGGCCATCTACAGCGAGCACGCCGCGAGGCTCCTGGCGGCGGGCGCCGCGTATCGCTGCTTCTGCACACCGGAGATGCTCGAGGCCGATCGGCAGGCCGCCGCGGCCGCCGGCGCGCCGCCGAAGTACGTCGGCCGCTGCCGCGGCATCGACCCCCGCGACGCTGCACGCCGCGTCGCTGACGGAGAACCGGCGGTGCTCCGTTTCCGTGTGCCCGAACACCGCGACGTGGCCTTCGACGATGCCGTGCGCGGCCGCGTGGTCGTGTCGACCGACGTGATCGGCGACCCGGTGCTCGTCCGATCGGACGGCTCGCCAGCCTACAACTTCGCCGTCGTCGTCGACGATGCGCTGATGGAGATGACGTTGGTGATTCGCGGCGAGGACCATATCTCGAACACGCCGCGGCAGGTGCTCCTGTATGAGGCGTTCGGCTGGACGCCGCCGACGTTTGCCCATCTCTCCCTCGTGCTCGGGCCCGACCATGCCCCGCTGTCCAAGCGGCACGGCGCGACGTCGGTCGCGGAATTTCGCGCGAAGGGCTACCTGCCGGAAGCGCTCGTCAACTACCTGGCGCTGATCGGCTGGTCGCCCGGCGGCGGCGACGAGCTGCTTCCGCTGGCGGAACTGTCGCGGCGGTTCTCGCTGTCTGGTGTCAGCCACAGCGCCGGCGTCTTCGACGAAGAGAAGCTGGCCTGGGTGAATCGCCACTACGTCAAGGCCGCGGATCCGGATCGCCTTGCGGCGCTCGTGGTCCCCTTCCTGACGCGCGCTGGGACAATCGCGGCGCCGGCGTTGTCGGCCGACGGTCTCGGCTGGCTGGTCAGCGTCATGCCGATGATCAGCGGCGCTGTCGATCGCCTGGATCAGGCGCCGGAGCGACTCGCGCTGGTCTTTGCCTCTGACGTGGCGGAGTGGATCACGCGCGAGACCGTTCGCGCTGAGTTTTTGCCGGCGGAGGCGCGAGCGGTGGCGCAGGCGCTGGCCCAGGATCTGGCGGCGTCGCCGCGCCTGGTGGATCGCGAGGCCTTTCGCGCGTCGGCGCAGAGGGTCCGGGAGCGGACCGGACAGAAGGGCAAGGCGCTGTTCCATCCAATCCGCGTGGCCTTGACCGGCCGTTCCGAGGGGCCCGAACTGGATCTGCTGGTGCCGGCCATCGACACGGCCGCGGAACTGCCGGCGGATTCTGGCTTCACGCCCGTGATGGGATGTCGCGAACGTGCCGCCGCGTTCAGTCGCGCGCTCGAGACCCTGTCGTGACGGCGGACGCCGCGAGATGATCGTCTACGGCATCAATCCCGTGCTCGAAGCGCTCAAGGCCGGGCGGGCCACACGGGTGCGCGTGGCCGGACGCGCGGATGCGCGGGTGCAGCAGGTGCTGAGCGAGGCCGGCCGCCGCGGCGTGCCGGTGGTTCATGTGAACGCCGGGGACCTGGATCGGGCAAGCCGGGGCGAGCCGCACCAGGGCGTGGTCGCCGACATGGCCGCGTCGCGGGAGTGGAGCCTTGCCGAACTGGTGGCAGGCGCGGCGGAGCCGGCGTTGCTCGTCGTGCTCGACAGCGTCGAGGACCCGCACAACGTCGGCGCGATCGCGCGCAGCGTCGACGCGGCGGGGGCGCACGGCCTGGTGCGCCAGACACGCCGGGCCGCAGCGCTCGATGGCGCGGCGGCACGAGCCTCGGCGGGCGCGGTGGCCCACATCCCGGTCGCGAGCGTGGTAAACGTGGCGCGGGCCGTCGAGGAGCTGAAGGCGTTGAATGTGTGGACCATCGGCCTGACTGCCGACGCGACGGCGACATACGATTCGGTCGACTGGACCCTGCCGAGCGCGATCGTCGTCGGCGCCGAGGGTACCGGGCTGCGGCGGCTGGTGCGGGAGAGCTGCGACGTGCTGGTGTCGATTCCGATGGCGGGTTTCGTCGACAGCCTGAATGTCTCGGTGGCCACTGGCGTCGTGTTATTCGAGGCGGCCAGACAACGACGCACGAAGGTTTAGCCGGCTGCTGACCCCCGAGCTGGCCCTTGAAACCCCTCGTCATCTGAGAGATAATCAGGTTCGTTGCGCCCTTCGGTCCGCTCCCAGGGGACCGTGGGGCGTCGTGTCTGTACGTGGGTTGTCACCGTGGCACAGGACGTGCTACACTTCCGTTTTTGTCCGGCTGGCGTAGCTCAGTCCGGTAGAGCAGCTGATTTGTAATCAGCCGGTCGGGGGTTCAAATCCCTCCGCCAGCTCCAGCGTTCGACACGCCTGGGGTCTGCTGGGGTAGGCGCCATAAACAGCAGGACACAAACAACTTACAACTCGCTCCGGACCGGGGGCGGCGAAGGCTGCCTGCCGGAGGTCGTCCGAAAACGAGCGAGGCCATGGCAATCCGGCGAGGTTGCGGAGCGGTCAAACGCAGCAGACTGTAAATCTGTCGCCCTAGCGGCTTCGGAGGTTCGAATCCTCCCCTCGCCACCAGCCTTCGCTCGCGCCATGAACGGGGCGCGCGAGCTACGGCCAGGCAGGCCAGGCACGGATGAAATCGCGCCGTAGCGCGTGGCGCGAAGGCGGCCGGAGAGAGTGGTTTGTAGCGACGGCGTGAAGGGGTGCGGGCTGGCCCGCGCCGGAGTGTGGGTGAGCGTCAGGGGCGAGCACGGAGGCGGGAGTAACTCAGTGGTAGAGTCACAGCCTTCCAAGCTGTTGGTCGCGGGTTCGATCCCCGTCTCCCGCTCCAGCCTCCGCTCGCGCCGCGAATGGATACGCGAGCTACGGCCAGGCAGGCTCTGCGCTGAGGTGAAGTGCCTGCCTCGCTGAAGCGGCCGAACGCTCCAGTGTGCACGCGAGGACGCGAAAGCGGGCCGATGTAGCTCAGTTGGCAGAGCGCGTCCTTGGTAAGGACGAGGTCACCGGTTCAATCCCGGTCATCGGCTCCAGCCTTCGCTCGCTACGCGAGCTTCGGCTGGCAAGCCAGCCTGTTGCGCGGCTTGTCCGCCGTAGCGCAAAGCGCGATGGCGGAAGGCGGACTGCAGGGTCGCGGGTCAGTGGGTTCGTGCTTCGACAGGCTCAGCACGAACGTTGGACGATTGACGAAGGAACGGAGCGCAGCGCAAATGGGTAAGGAAAAGTTTGATCGGTCCAAGCCGCACGTGAACGTGGGGACGATTGGGCACATCGACCACGGGAAGACGACCTTGACGGCGGCGCTGACGAAGGTGGCGGCGGACAAGGGGTGGGCGAAGTTCGTGCCGTATGACGAGGTGGCGAAGGCGAGCGAATCGCAGGGGCGGCGGGATGCGACCAAGATCCTGACGATTGCGACGTCGCACGTGGAGTATTCGACCTCGAACCGGCACTACGCGCATGTGGACTGCCCGGGCCACGCGGACTACATCAAGAACATGATCACGGGCGCGGCGCAGATGGACGGCGGGATTCTGGTGGTGAGCGCGGTGGACGGGCCGATGCCGCAGACGCGGGAGCACGTGCTGCTGGCGCGGCAGGTGGATGTGCCGTGCCTGGTGGTGGCGCTGAACAAGGTGGACGCGGTCGACGACCCGGAGCTGCTGGACCTGGTGGAACTGGAAGTGCGGGACCTGCTGACGACCTACAAGTTCCCGGGCGACGACGTGCCGGTGGTGCGGGTGTCGGCGCTGGGGGCGCTGAACGGGGACGCGGCGGGGGTGGACAGCATCCTGAAGCTGATGGAGGCGCTGGACACGTATGTGCCGCTGCCGCAGCGCGAAGTGGACAAGCCGTTCCTGATGCCGATTGAGGACGTGTTCTCGATCTCGGGGCGCGGGACGGTGGTGACCGGGCGCGTGGACCGTGGGCGGGTGAAGGTCGGCGAGGAAATCGAGATTGTCGGGTTCCGGCCGACGACCAAGAAGATCGTGACCGGCGTGGAGATGTTCCGCAAGCTGCTGGACGAAGGGGTGGCGGGCGACAACATCGGGGTGCTGCTGCGCGGCGTCGAGAAAGAGGACGTGGAGCGCGGGCAGGTGCTGGCCAAGCCGGGGTCGATCCTGCCGCACACCAAGTTCAAGGCGGAGGTCTACATCCTGTCGAAGGACGAGGGTGGGCGGCACACGCCGTTTTTCAACGGGTATCGGCCGCAGTTCTACATCCGGACGACGGATGTGACCGGGACGCTGCACCTGCCGGAAGGCGTGGAGATGGTGATGCCGGGGGACAACACGGCGATCACGGCGGAGTTGATCACGCCGGTGGCCATCGAGAAGGGCGCCCGGTTCGCGATTCGCGAGGGCGGCCGCACGGTGGGCGCGGGCACGATCACCGAGATTATTGCGTAGCAGGCGGTCGGCAGCGGGCGGCGGGCGGTAACCCACTGCCTGCAGCCAGCTGCGCGCTGCCCACTACAAGGATTCAGTAATGCGCGACATCATCTCCATGGCCTGTACCGACTGCAAGCGTCGGAACTACAGCACCACGAAGAACAAGAAGAAGACCACCGAGCGCCTCGAGCTGAGCAAGTACTGCCGGTTCTGCCGGAAGCACACGGCGCATCGCGAGTCGAAATAACCGAGCTGCGGGCTTCGGGCTCAGGACTCCGGGTGTGACTCCGGGATTCCGGAGACGCCAGGAGCCCGGAGCGTGGAGTCCGGAGTCCATTTTGAAGGCCAATAGCTCAATTGGTAGAGCACCGGTCTCCAAAACCGGGGGTTGGGGGTTCGATTCCCTCTTGGCCTGCCAATTGATGGGGCGACAAGGATCACGACCGTGAAGACAGGCACGTTCGACACCGAGAGCACGTCCCCCGGCCCGCGCCGGTCGCTGTCGCCGGGCAGCGGCGACGGCGTGATGGGCCGCTTCGCGTGGTGGGAGCGGTCGCGCAGCTTCTTCACCGAAGTGCGCAACGAGATGAAGCGCGTCACCTGGCCGACGCGCCGCGAGGTGTATGCCACGACGATCGTGGTCATCCTCGTGTCGGTTTTCTTCGGGCTCTATCTGTGGATTGTGGACCTGTCGCTGTCTGCGGGCATTCACTGGCTCCTTGAGCGGTTCGGTGCGAGATGACGGAAGACGTATCCAAGCACTGGTACATCGTCCACACCTATTCGGGTTTTGAGAACAAGGTGAAGGAATCGCTGGAGCAGCGGGTGGCCGCGTACGGGCTCCAGAGCGACATCGGCGAGGTGCTGATCCCGACCGAGGACATCATCGAGAAGCGCGGCGGGCGCGAAGTGAAGAGCGCGCGCCGGTTCTTCCCGGGCTACATCCTGGTCGAGATGAACATGACCGACCACGCGTGGCACGTGGTGAAGAACACGCCCAAGGTCACCGGGTTTGTCGGCGCGGGATCGAAGCCGACGCCGCTCAGCAAGGACGAAGTCGAGCAGATCCTCACCCAGGTGCGCTCGGCGGCCGAGAAGCCGAAGCCGAAGTACACCTTCGACCGCGGCGAGCAGGTGCGGATCAACGAAGGGCCGTTCACGAGCTTCAACGGCGTCGTGGACGAAGTGAATCTCGACAAGAACACGCTGAAGGTCATGGTGACGATCTTCGGGCGCGCAACGCCGGTCGAGCTCGACTTCTTGCAGGTCGAGAAAGTCTAGAACTCTTAGGGCAGGTCAGGAGAGCAGGTCGTGGCGAAAAAAGTACAGGCGATGGTGAAGTTGCAGATTCCGGCCGGCAAGGCGACGCCGGCGCCCCCCGTGGGCACCGCGCTCGGCCCGCACGGCGTGAACATCATGGACTTCTGCAAGAACTTCAACGCCAGGACGGCGGCCCAGGACGGGCTGATCATCCCGGCGGTCGTGACCGTGTACTCGGATCGCTCCTACACGTTCATCACCAAGACCCCGCCGGCTCCGGTGCTGCTCAAGCGCGCCGCGAACATCGCGAAGGGGTCGGGCGAGCCGAACAAGACCAAGGTGGGCACGATCACCGCCAAACAGGTCGAGGAGATCGCGAAGCTGAAGCTGCCCGATCTCAACACCGACTCGCTGGCGTCGGCCGTGAAGAGCATCGCCGGCACCGCACGGTCGATGGGGTTGGACGTCATTCAGTAGGGCGACGGACTACAGGCTACGGACCACGGGCTACAGACCTGAATCACGGGTGTTGCATTCCCCGGAGCCCGACGCCCGGAGCCCGGAGCCCGACAGAAATCTTCGCGCCGACGCTCAGCCCGTCGTCGCGTCGTCAGTGACCACAATCACGTGGCAGGCTGAGGAAGTGAAGGAGTAATGGGGAAGCAGTTCGAAGCAGCCAAGGCCAAGGTGGAGGACAAGTCCTACACGCTGGCAGAGGCGCTGCCGCTGGTGAAGTCGCTCAAGTTCGCCAAGTTCGACGAGACGGTGGAAGTCGCGATCCGGCTCGGTGTGGATCCGAAGCATGCGGACCAGATGGTCCGCGGCACCGTCGTCCTGCCGCACGGGCTCGGCAAGAGCAAGCGCGTGCTCGTGATCGCGGGCCCCGACAAGCAGAAGGAAGCCCAGGACGCCGGCGCGGACCTCACCGGCGGCGACGACGCCGTGGAGAAGATCCTCGGCGGCTGGATGGACTTCGATGCCGTCGTGGCGACGCCGGACATGATGCGTGGCGTCGGTCGGCTCGGAAAGGTGCTCGGGCCGCGCGGCCTGATGCCGAACCCGAAGACCGGCACTGTCACGACCGACATCAGCAAGGCCGTGCGCGAGATCAAGGCCGGCAAAGTCGAGTTCCGTGTGGACAAGACGGGCATCGTCCACGCGCCGCTCGGCAAGACGTCGTTTTCGGCGGAGGCGCTGGTGGCCAACGCCCAGGCGCTCGTGGACAGCATCATCAAGGCCAAGCCGCCAGCAGCCAAGGGCCGCTACCTGAAGAGCATCACCGTGTCGTCCACCATGGGCCCCGGGGTCCGCATCGACACGACGAGTGTCGAGGCTGTGAAGCACTAGGAGCCGAGGACCAGACCATGGCTGTAACGAGAGCAGAGAAGACAGAGGCGCTGCAGGCGCTTGAAAGCACGTTCAAGGGCGTGGAGACCGCCATCCTGGTGGACTACCGCGGGCTGAACGTGCCGCAGGTGACCGAGCTGCGCCGTCAGCTGCGCGCGGTGAAGGCGCAGTACAAGGTCGTCAAGAACACCCTGGCGAAGCGCGCCCTCAAGGGCACGGCGTTCGAGTCGCTCGACAAGCACTTCGAGGGCACGACGGCCGTGGCATTCACCGGTGGCGATCCGGTGGCGCTGGCCAAGGCGCTGACGACGTTTGCCAAGGGCGCGCCGGCCGTCACGATCAAGGCCGCCGTCATCCAGGGCAAGGCCATCAAGGCGGGCGAGGTCGTCGAGTTGGCCACCCTGCCGGGCAAGCCCGAGCTATACGCGAAACTGCTGTACGTGCTGCAGGCCCCGATGGTCCAGTTCGTCAGCGTGCTGAATGCTGCGCCGCGCGATCTGCTGACCGTGCTGACGCAGGTGGAAAAGAAGAAGAGCGAAGGTTAGTGCTGAGTCGCGAGTGCCGGGTGCGAGCGCACCCCGGCAGGTCGCACTTCGCACTTGGCACTTACGACGGGTATCGAAGGGGAGAACGGGAATGTCACTCACGCAGGATCAGGTTGTCGACTACATCAAGAACATCAGCGTGCTCGAACTCAGCCAGCTCGTAAAGACGCTGGAGTCCGAGCTCGGCGTCTCGGCGGCGGCAGCGGCCCCCATGGTCGTGGCCGGCGGCGGTGGCGCGGCCGCGGCGGCGCCGGTCGAGGAGAAGACGGAGTTCACCGTCACCCTCACCGACATTGGCGGCAACAAGATCAACGTGATCAAGGTTGTCCGCGAAGTGACGAGCCTCGGCCTGAAGGAAGCGAAGGATCTGGTCGAGAGCGCGCCCAAGGCGATCAAGGAAGGCGTGACGAAGGACGAGGCGGCGGCCATCAAGAAGAAGTTCGAAGAGGCCGGCGCCAAGGTCGAAGTGAAGTAAGACGCGAACTCAGTAGCGATCGGGCGCTCCGCCCGATTGAACCCGCACCGGGGGCCAGAGCGGCGTTGCCACTCTGGCCCGTACGGGACGCCGGGGCCTCACGTGCCCCGGCGCTACAGCACGGTGGTTTTTTTTCCTATTCCGGTCGAACGTGAGGCCGGAGCGGGGACCGGAACGCATGTACAGCCTGCCGAAGAACGTCTACCGCGAGCGCATTGATTTTTCGAAGATCAAGACGACGGTTCCGATCCCGAATCTGATCGAGATCCAGAAGAAGTCCTACGAACGGTTCCTGCAGATGAACCGGCTGCCCTCCGAGCGCGAGGACGCCGGGCTGCAGTCCGTGTTCAAGTCGGTGTTTCCGATCAGCGACTTCCGCGAGAACTCGTCGCTCGAGTTCATCGAGTATTCGATCGGAAACTGGGAGTGCAAGTGCGGCAAGCTCCAGGGCCTGCAGCATCTGCGCAAGCCGTGCACCCACTGCGGCACGACGCTGGTGGCCGACCCGTACGGCGACCGTGAAGTGCTGTGCCCGAACTGCGGCACGCCGAACATCGCACGCGGCGACGTCTGCGACATCTGCGGCCAGACCGTCGGGATGAAGCTGAAGTACGACGTCGACGAGTGCCAGGAGCGGGGCATGACCTATGCCGTGCCGCTCAAGGTCACGATCCGTCTCGTCGTCTGGAACAAGGACCCCGAGACCGGCGTCAAGACCATCCGCGACATCAAGGAGCAGGAGGTCTACTTCGGGGACATCCCGCTGATGACCGAGCACGGCACGTTCATCGTGAACGGCACCGAGCGCGTCATCGTCAGCCAGCTGCACCGGTCGCCGGGGGCGTTCTTCCATTCGGAAGACAAGACGCTCTACATCGCGCAGGTCATTCCGTATCGCGGCTCCTGGGTGGAGTTCGAGTACGACGCCAAGAACCTGCTCTACGTGCGCATCGACAGGAAGCGCAAGTTCCTCGCCTCGGTCTTCCTGCGCGCCCTCGGGCTGCGCGGCGCCGACGAGATCCTGCGCACGTTCTACACCGTTGACCGCCTGCACCTCAGCGACGGCGCCATCAAGTGGAGCGTCGCCGGCAGCCTGATCGGGCTGCGCGCCAAGAAGGAAGTGAAGGCCGCCGAGGTCACGATCGGCGAGGGCAAGAAGATCACGGCGTCAGCGATTGCGGCGCTGAAGAAGGCCGGCGTCGAGAAGATCGAGGTCGCCGACGACGCGCTGACCGGCGCGTTTGCCGCGGCTGACATCGTCGATCCGGCCACCGGCGAGGTGATCCTCGAGGCCAACGAGGAGCTGACGCCGCGCGCCATCTCGATGGCGCAGGAGAAGAAGATCGACACGCTCGAAGTCTTCTTCCCCGAGCGCGACGACGTCGGGCCGATCATCTCGGCGACGCTGCGCAAGGACGCGATCAAGACCCACGAAGAGGCGCTCATCGAGATCTACCGCCGCCTGCGGCCCGGCGATCCGCCGACGCTCGACAGCAGCCGGTCGCTCTTCGAGAACATGTTCTTCAACCCGCAGAAGTACGACTTCTCGCGGGTCGGCCGTCTGAAGCTGAACACCAAGCTCCTGCTCAAGACGCCGCTCGACGAGAAGATTCTGCACCCGCACGACTTCTACGAGGTCATCAAGTACCTCCTGAAGCTGCGGAAGAACCCGGCCAACGTGGACGACATCGATCACCTCGGCAACCGGCGCGTGCGCTCGGTCGGCGAGCTGCTCGAGAACCAGTTCCGGATCGGCCTGGTCCGCATGGAGCGGGCGATCAAGGAAAAGATGTCGGTCTACCAGGAAATGGCGACCGCCATGCCGCACGACCTGATCAACGCGAAGCCGGTCATGGCCGCGATTCGCGAGTTCTTCGGGTCGTCGCAGCTGTCGCAGTTCATGGACCAGACCAACCCGCTCTCCGAGATCACGCACAAGCGGCGTCTCTCGGCGCTCGGGCCAGGCGGGTTGTCGCGTGAGCGCGCGGGCTTCGAGGTCCGCGACGTCCATCCGACGCACTACGGCCGCATCTGCCCGATTGAGACGCCGGAAGGCCCGAACATCGGCCTGATCTCGTCGCTGTCGTGCTTCTCGCGGATCAACGAGTTCGGGTTCATCGAGTCGCCCTACCGCAAGGTCAAGGACGGGCGGGTCGTGGACTACGTGCAGGTCCTGAACGCCGGCGGCCACACCAAGTACAAGGCCGGCGATGTGGTCGAAGCCGACGAGATCGTCGGGGTCGATGGCCGGTCCAAGAAGAAGGGGCTCGAGTTCGAGCCGCACTCCTTCTACCTCTCCGCGTGGGAGGAGGACCAGTACATCATCGCCCAGGCCAACGTCGAGCTGAACGAGAAGCTGCAGCTGATTGGCGAGCGCGTCAACGCGCGCCAGGCCGGCAACTTCATCCTGACCACGCCGAAGGAAGTGCAGTTCGTCGACGTCTCGCCGAAGCAGCTCGTCTCGGTGGCGGCCTCGCTCATCCCGTTCCTCGAGAACGACGACGCGAACCGCGCCCTGATGGGCAGCAACATGCAGCGTCAGGCCGTGCCCCTGCTGCGCGCGCGCGCGCCGTACGTCGGCACCGGCATGGAGTACATCACCGCCCGCGATTCGGGCGCGGTGGTGCTGGCGCGGCGCTCGGGCACCGTCGACTACGTCGACAGCCAGCGCATCGTCGTGCGTGTGGAGAGCGAGAACGAAGAAGTCAGCAAGGAGATGGGCGCTGACATCTACAACATGACGAAGTTCAAGCGCAGCAACCAGAACACGTGCATCAGCCAGAAGCCGATCGTCCGCGTGGGCCAGAAGGTCCACAAGGGCCAGGTGCTTGGCGACGGCCCGTGCACGGAGCTGGGCGAGCTGGCGCTGGGCCGGAACGTGCTGGTCGCGTTCATGCCGTGGCGCGGCTACAACTTCGAGGACGCGATCCTGGTCTCCGAGAAGCTCGTGAAGGACGACTACTACACGTCGATCCACATCGAGGAGTTCGAGATCGAGGCGCGCGACACCAAGCTGGGCCCCGAGGAAATCACGCGCGACATTCCGAACGTCTCGGAAGGCTACCTGCGCGACCTCGACGACAGCGGCATCATCCGCATCGGCGCCTACGTCAAGCCGGGCGACATCCTGGTCGGCAAGGTGACGCCGAAGGGCGAGACGCAGCTGACGCCTGAAGAGAAGCTGCTCCGCGCCATCTTCGGTGAGAAGGCCGGCGACGTCCGCGACGCGTCGCTGACCTGCCCGCCGGGCATCGAGGGCATCATCGTCGGCGTCAAGATCTTCTCGCGCAAGGGCATCGAGAAGGACGATCGGGCCAAGGCCATCGAGGCCGACGAGCTCGAGATGATGGAGAAGAACCTCCAGGACGAGATCCGCATCCTCCACGACGAAGTGAAGAAGCGCGTCGTGCGGATGCTGCAGGGCCAGACCCTGCGCTCGGATCTGTTCGACGAGTTCGGCCGCGAGCGGATGCTCAAGAAGGGCACCGTGCTCGCGCCGGAGGTGCTCGCCGATCTGACCTACGACCGGATGATCCGGCTCAAGGTGCAGACCGACGATCCGGGGCTCGAGGACGAGCTGCGGGTCCTCGAAGAGCGCACCGAGCGGCAGGTGGAAGTCATCCGCCAGCTGTTCGAGGAGAAGAAGGAGAAGATCCGGCGCGGCGACGAACTGCCGCCCGGCGTGATCAAGCTCGTGAAGGTCTACGTGGCGATGAAGCGCAAGCTGTCGGTCGGCGACAAGATGGCCGGCCGCCACGGCAACAAGGGCGTCATCGCGCGCATCCTTCCCGAGGAGGACATGCCGTACCTGCCGGACGGCACGCCGGTCGAGATCGTGCTCAATCCGCTCGGCGTTCCGTCACGTATGAACGTCGGCCAGATTCTCGAGACGCACCTCGGCTGGGCGGCACACGCCCTCGGCCTCTACTTCGCGACGCCGGTCTTCGACGGCGCGACGGAAGCCGAGATCAAGAAGCGCCTCGAGGACTCCGGTCTGCCGCACAGCGGCAAGACCCGGCTCCACGACGGGATGCTGGGGGATCAGTTCGAGCAGGACGTGACGGTGGGCTACATCTACATGCTCAAGCTGTCGCACCTGGTCGATGACAAGATCCACGCTCGCTCGATCGGGCCGTACTCGCTGATCACGCAGCAGCCGCTCGGCGGCAAGGCGCAGTTCGGCGGACAGCGGTTCGGCGAGATGGAGGTGTGGGCGCTCGAAGCCTACGGCTCGGCGCACATCCTCCAGGAGCTGCTCACGGTGAAGTCCGACGACGTGACCGGTCGCGCGAAGATTTACGAGGCGATCGTCAAGGGCGATGCCAGCTACACGCCAGGGCTGCCCGAGTCGTTCAACGTGCTCATCCGCGAACTGCAGTCGCTCTGCCTCGACGTCGAGCTGGTGTCAACCAAGCGACGTCCGGTGGAGCCGGAGCAGCCCGCCGAGCCGGTGTTGGAACAGGTCTAGGGAAGGGAATTCATGAGACCAACCCTGCACGAAAGCAAGACGCAGTTGCGCACGGATTTCGACGCGATCCGCATCAGTCTGGCGTCGCCGGAACGCATCCTGTCGTGGTCGCACGGCGAGGTGACCAAGCCGGAAACGATCAACTACCGGACGTTCAAGCCGGAGCGTGACGGCCTGTTCTGCGCCAAGATCTTCGGCCCGATCACCGACTGGGAGTGCCTGTGCGGCAAGTACAAGCGCATGAAGCACCGCGGCGTGATCTGCGACAAGTGCGGCGTCGAAGTGACGCAGGCCAAGGTCCGCCGCGAGCGGATGGGCCACATCACGCTGGCGACGCCCGTCAGCCACGTCTGGTTCTTCAAGGGGCTGCCGAGCCGCATCGGCCACCTCCTCGACATCTCGCTCCGCGACCTGGAGCGGGTGCTGTACTTCGAGGCCTACGTCGTCATCGATCCGGGTGAGACGGAGCTGAAGCAGAACCAGCTGCTCAACGAAGAGCAGTATCGCAAGGCGCGTGAGGAGTACCAGCACCGCTTCAAGGCGCAGATGGGCGCCGAGGCGATCAAGGAGCTGCTCAAGCGCGTGGCGATCGAGCGGCTGGCCGAGGAGATGCGCGCGCGCATGCGCGCCGAGACCTCGGCGGCCAAGAAGCTGAAGTACGCCAAGCGGCTGAAGGTCGTGGACTCGTTCAGGAAGTCCACCAACCAGCCGCACTGGATGATCCTCGACGTCATCCCGGTGATTCCGCCGGAGCTGCGCCCGCTGGTGCCGCTCGACGGCGGACGGTTCGCGACCTCGGATCTCAACGACCTCTACCGCCGCGTCATCAACCGCAACAACCGGTTGAAGAAGCTGATCGAGCTGAAGGCGCCCGACGTCATCATCCGCAACGAGAAGCGGATGCTGCAGGAAGCGGTGGACGCGCTGTTCGACAACGGCCGTCGCGGCCGCGTGCTGCGCGGCGCGAACAACCGTCCGCTCAAGTCGCTGTCGGACACGCTCAAGGGCAAGCAGGGCCGGTTCCGCCAGAACCTGCTCGGCAAGCGCGTCGATTACTCCGGCCGTTCGGTCATCGTCGTCGGCCCCGAGTTGAAGCTGCACCAGTGCGGGCTGCCGAAGAAGATGGCGCTCGAGCTGTTCAAGCCGTTCATCTACAACAAGCTCGAGACCCGCGGCCTGGTGGCGACCATCAAGCAGGCCAAGGAGATGGTCGAGCAGCAGAAGCCTGAGGTGTGGGACATCCTCGAGGAAGTCATCAAGGAGCATCCGGTTCTGCTGAACCGGGCGCCCACGCTGCACCGCCTGGGCATCCAGGCCTTCGAGCCGACGCTGGTTGAAGGCAAGGCCATCCGCATCCACCCGCTCGTCTGCACGGCGTTCAACGCCGACTTCGACGGCGACCAGATGGCGGTGCACATCCCGTTGTCGCCCGAGGCCCAGATTGAGGCCTCGGTGCTGATGATGTCGAGCAACAACATCCTGTCGCCGGCCAACGGGGCGCCGATCGCCGTGCCGTCGCAGGACATCGTGCTCGGCTGCTACTACCTGACCAAGGCCAAGGCCGGCGCCAAGGGCGAAGGCCGCGCGTTTGCCAACGGCGACGACGTCATGCTGGCGCTCGAGGCCGGCGAAGTGGAGACGCTGACGCCCATCCGCCTGCGCTTCACCGGCGAGCTGATGGACCTGGCGGCGTCACGCGACGACCAGGACGTGCTGCGCACGGAAGTGCAGTCGGTCACCGGGAAGATCATCACCACCACCGTCGGCCGCGTCATCTTCAACGACGCGCTGCCGAAGGGGCTGCCCTACGTCAACGGCCTGCTGAAGAAAAAGGGCCTGCAGATGCTGGTGCAGTACCGCTACCTGCGCGACGGCCTGCCGCGGACCGTCGAGATGCTCGACAGCCTGAAGAACCTCGGCTTCACCTACGCCACGCGCTCCGGCCTCTCGATCGGGATTGACGATCTGGTCATCCCCGACGAGAAGAAGGGGCTGGTGGACAAGGCGCGGCACGAGGTCATCCGGGTCGAGCAGCAGTATCTCGAGGGCGCGATCACCTACGGCGAGCGCCGCAACAAGGTCATCGCGATCTGGTCGGAGACCACCGAGAAGATCTCCGACGAGATGTTCGAAGAGATGAAGGAGCAGGACAAGGCCGGGCGGTTCAACTCCGTCTACATCATGGCCGACTCCGGCGCGCGCGGCAGCAAGCAGCAGATTCGTCAGCTGGCCGGCATGCGCGGCCTGATGGCCAAGCCGTCAGGCGAGATCATCGAGACGCCCATCACGTCGAACTTCCGTGAGGGGCTGACGGTGCTCCAGTACTTCATCTCGACGCACGGCGCCCGCAAGGGGCTGGCCGATACGGCGCTCAAGACCGCCGACTCCGGTTACCTGACGCGGCGTCTCGTCGACGTGGCGCAGGACGTGATCATCTCCGAGGTGGACTGCGGCGCGCTCGACGGCATCCACGCGGCGGCGATCGTCGAAGGCGGCGAGATCATCGAGCCGTTGCGCGACCGGATCATCGGCCGCGTCACGCTCGAGAAGCTGGTCGATCCGTTCAGCGGCGAGACCGTCGTCGAAGCCAACCAGGAGATCGACGAGGAACTGTCGCAGCGCATCGAGGACGCGGGCGCCGAGAAGGTGAAGATCCGGTCGGTGCTGACCTGCGCCAGCCGTCGGGGCGTGTGCACGAAGTGCTACGGCCGCGACCTGGCCACCGGGCGCACTGTCGAGATCGGCCAGGCGGTCGGCGTCATCGCCGCCCAGTCGATTGGCGAGCCGGGCACGCAGCTGACGATGCGCACGTTCCACATCGGCGGCACGGCGTCGCGGGTCTCCGAGCAGTCGACGCAGGAATCGCGGCACGACGGCACGGTGCGGTTCGAGAACATCCAGTTCGTCGATGCCAGCACCGAGACCAAGAAGACCCTCGTTGTCATGAACCGCACCGGAACCGTGGTGGTGCAGGACGACAAGGGCCGCGACCGCGAGCGCTACCCGGTCATTTACGGCGCGCGCCTGCGGGTGTCCGACGGCGAGACTGTGAAGGCCGGCGACCTGCTCCTCGAGTGGGATCCCTACACGTTCTCCATCCTCACGGAGGAGGCGGGTTCGATTCGCTACAAGGACATCATCGACGGCCTCACGGTGCACGAGGAGACCGACGACATCACCGGCCTCTCGCGGCGGATCATCATCGACTCGCCGGACGAGAAGAAGCAGCCGACAGTCGAGATTCGCGACGCGGCCAACAAGGTCATCCGCCGCTACCACATGCCGTCCCGCGCCCACCTGATGGTGGACGAGGGCGACCAGGTGGCGCCGGGCGCAGTGCTCGCCAAGATCCCGCGCGAGACGACCAAGACCAAGGACATCACGGGCGGTCTGCCGCGCGTGGTGGAGTTGTTCGAGGCCCGCAAGCCGCGCGAGACCGCCGTCATCAGCGAGATCGACGGCGTGGTGCGGCACGGCGGCATCGTCAAGGGACAGCGGAAGATCATCGTGGTCCCCGACGATGGCGGCGAGCAGCGGGAATACTCGCTGCCGCGCGGCGTGCACGTGAACGTGCAGGAAGGCGAGAAGGTGCGCGCGGGCGAAGCGCTGATGGACGGCCCGAGCAACCCGCACGACATCCTGAACGTGCTCGGCGAAAAGGCGCTCCAGGGCTACCTGGTCAACGAGATCCAGGAGGTCTACCGGCTCCAGGGCGTCAACATCAACGACAAGCACATCGAGACGATCGTGCGTCAGATGCTGCGCTGGGTGAAGATCGAGGACGTGGGCGACACCGAGTTCCTGATCGAGGAACAGGTGGACCGCTTCCGGTTCCTCGAAGAGAACGAGCGCGTGATCGCCGACGGCGGCCGGCCCGCGACGGGCAAGCCTCTGCTGCTCGGAATCACGAAGGCATCGCTCTCCACCGAGTCGTTCATCTCGGCGGCCTCCTTCCAGGAGACCACGCGCGTGCTGACCGAAGCCTCGATTTCTGGCAAGGTCGACCACCTGCGCGGCCTGAAGGAGAACGTCACGATGGGCCGTCTCATCCCGGCCGGCACCGGCTTTGAGTGGTATCGGAACGTGCGGATTCCGCCGGACGAACCGCCACCACCGCCGCCGGTCATCCAGCCGAGCGACGACGAGCTGGATCTGGATCGGGAGATGGAATACCTGGTCGAGCCCGAGGAAGCGATCGGGCCGACGGGCGACGCCATCGAATAGACCCCGGGCAGGCCGGCTTCGCCGGCAGGGCCGCTCAGACAGGGCCTCGCGGCAGAGCCTTCCGCCAGGGCAACGTGTCATCGGGCGGCGATCGAAAGGTCGCCGCCCTTTTTTGTACGGCCAGGTGAAGCGAGAGGACCGGCCAGTGAAACAGGATCACGGCCGTCGGCGTAGAGTGACGAAGGTGGTGTGATGCTCGCTGTCCTGATCGGCGTGGCGCTGAGCGCGGGCGCCTTTTATCTTTCCACCGGCCTCGGAGAACTCTGGCCGCTCGCGTGGGTGGCTCCCGTGCCGGTGCTGTGGCTGGCGTTCTCGGACGAGAGGCGGCGCGTCTTCCTGCCTGCCACACTCGCCTTCTTCCTCGGCAGCCTGAATCTGTTCTCCTATCTCGCCCGCATCGCGCCGCTCCCGATCGTCGTCGGCAGTCTGCTGGTGCCGGCGCTCGCCTTTGGCGGCGCTGTCGTGTTCGCGCGGCGTGCCGCGCGGACGCTGTCGCCGTGGCTGGCAGTGTTTGCGTTTCCTGCGGCCTGGACGACCTACGAGTTCCTGCTGTCGCTCGTCTCCCCGCATGGAACGGCGATCAGCCTTGGCTATTCGCAGACCGACGTCCTGCCAGTGCTGCAGATGGTGTCGGTGACCGGGCTCTGGGGCCTCGTCTTCCTGCTGACGCTCGTGCCGTCAGGGGTCGCCCTGGCGCTGGTCCGGCGTTCCATGGCGCCGCTGCTCCCTGCGCTCGCCCTGGCTGTCGTCGTCATGGGCTTTGGACTCTTGCGGCTTCACGAGCCAGGTCCGACCGAGAGCGTCCGCGTCGGCCTCGCCGTCACCGACCACGACATCGAGCGCGTGTTCAACACCGAGGACCCGGCGAAGGCGCTCGCCATCGCTCGTGGCTATGCCGATCGGGTGCGGCGGCTTGGCGCGAAAGGCGCGCACCTCGTCGTCCTGCCCGAAAAGCTGAGTGGCGTGACGCCAGCCGATACGTCCGAGGTCGAGCGGCTCTTTGCCGACGCCGCCCTCGAGGCGAAGACGACGCTGGTTGTCGGCCTCAATCGTGTCGGAATCCAGCCGCTCCGCAACGTGGCGATCGTCTATGGGCCGGACGGCCGCCAGCTCGTGGAGTACGACAAGCACCACATGCTGCCCGGGGCCGAATCGGGTTACCTCGTCGGCACGACGCCGGCGCTGTTCGCGGCCGGTGGCGAGCCGTGGGGCGTCGCCATCTGCAAGGACATGGATTTTCAGGGGTGGTCGCGCAAGTACGCCGCGCAGGGCGTGCGCCTGCTGGCGGTGCCGGCGTGGGATTTCAGCGTTGACGCCAAACTGCACTGGCGGATGGCGCTCGTCCGCAGCGTGGAGAACGGCTTCGCGATGGCGCGCGCCGCCGAGCAGGGCCTGCTGACAGTCACCGACGGCTACGGACGGCTGATTGACGGCGTCAGGAGCGATTCCGGCGCCGAAGCCCTGGTGGTCGCCGACGTCGCGCCTGGGCCGGGGCCGACCTTCTACACACGGACGGGGGACTGGTGCGGGTGGCTGGCGGTATGCGCGCTGGTGGCCATCGCTGCCGCACCGCGTGGACAGCGACAGGCCGCTCTTTAGCGGGCGATCCCTTGAGCTGAAGAACGCCCGGCAGTCCCGCCGCCGGCCTGCTGCGCTTGCTATACTACGCCCCACACCCCCGGCTCAGGCTGGGGTTCCCCGGCATGATTGAGGCACACGCGGAATCCGAGACCGGACCCGTCCGCTCGGTGAACGAGGACAGCTGGCTTATCCAATCGGACCTCGGCCTGTTTGCCGTCGCCGACGGAATGGGCGGTCACAACGCCGGCGAGGTGGCCAGCCGCCTCGCGGTTGATGCGCTGGGCGGCTTCATCAGCCGGTCGGCCACGGACTCGGATCTGTCGTGGCCGTACGGCGTCGATCCGGAGTTGTCGTTTCAGGCGAACCGCCTGCGCACTGGCATCCACCTGGCGAATCGCCGCGTCTTTCGCGCCGCCGAGAGCCGGGATGACTACACCGGCATGGGCACGACACTGGTCAGCCTGCTGGTCAACGGCGGAAATCGCGTAGTCGTCGGGCACGTGGGAGACAGCCGCATCTATCGGCTTTCAAGCGGCAGGTTCGGCCCGGTGACCGAGGACGATTCGTGGGCGGCGGCTCTGCGCAGCCAGGGCCTCACGGCCGACGAGCTCGCGCGTCACCCGATGCGGCACGTGCTCACCAACGTCGTGGGGATTCGCGACCAGGTGACCGTGCACGTGGCCGAGTACCCGCTGCTCCCCGGCGACTGCTACGTGCTCTGCTCCGACGGCTTGTACGAGCCCCTCAACGACACGTTGATGCAGGACATCCTCACCGCGGAAGGCGATGCCGAGAAGGCCGCGCGGCGCCTGGTCAAAGAGGCGCTCGACCGCGGTTCCCGGGACAACGTCACGGCGCTCGTGATGCGCGCCGGAGCACTCTCGTGAGCGGTGGGACCTGGCCGGGTGCGGCGCAGGGCCCGCGCGGGTTTCCCGAGAAGATCGGCCACTTCCGCATCGTCGATCGCATTGGCCGCGGCGCCATGGGCGTGGTCTACAGCGCGCGCGACGAGCGCACGGGGAGGACGGTCGCGCTCAAGGTCATGATGGCCGACCTCGAGGGCGATCGCGAGACCCGCCAGCGGTTCGAGCGCGAGGCCAAGGTCGCCGGCGATCTCCTGCACCGCAACGTCATCAACGTCTACGAGATGGGCGAGGAAGACGGGCGGCTCTTCATGGTGATGGAGCTGCTCGACGGCGAGACGCTCAATGACTACCTGAAGCGCGTGGGCCGGCTGCCTCTCGAGCGCGCGCTCGACCTGATGATGCAGATGTGCGAGGGGCTCGCCGTCGCGCACGCGCACGGGATCGTCCATCGCGACATCAAGCCCGGCAACCTGTTCATCATGAAGGACGGCGGGCTGAAGATCCTCGACTTCGGCGTTGCGCGCCTGGCCAATTCCAGTATGACCGCCGCCGGGTTCATCGTCGGCACGCCAGACTTCATGTCGCCCGAGCAGGCCAAGGGCAGGCCGATCGATCAGCGGTCCGACGTGTTCTCGGCCGGTGGCGTTTTCTACTACCTGCTGACAGGCCGGAAGCCATTTTCCGCCAATGATTTGCCGGCAATCCTCCACAAGGTGACCAACGAGGACCCGGCGCCGCTGACACCGGAGGACGCGCCTGATGGCCTCTGGCGGATCATCACCAAGGCGCTGGCCAAGAGCACGACGGATCGCTACAAGGACATGGGAGCGCTGCTCGCGGACCTCGTCCGCTTCGAGCGCGAGTACGACCGGGAGTCGCGGGACATGGCCCTCTCGGCCCGCCACGAAGCCCGCGCGCTGGCCGATCTCGTGGCCGAGCGCCTTCGACTGGCCGATAAACTCGGCGTGCTGACCGACGCCAGCGATTCGCCGTTCAGCGACACGCTGCTCGACCGCTATCCGCTGCTCGAGGAACGTGGCGCCGATGCCCTTGGCGTCGTGCCGTTCCGTCGCGGCACCCTGGTCGAAATCCGCCGCGACCTGGCCAGCCGCCACGAGGAAGTGGTGCACGATCTCGACAGGCTCAGGCACCTGGGAGCCGCTCCGTGAGGCGGTTGGTGCTGGACGACGGCCGATCCGAACGGCCGCTCGTCGTGCGAGACCGCCTGGTGGTGGGTCGAGACCCCTCGTGCGACGTCTCCGATGCGGATCCCAGATTGTCCCGCCGTCACGCGGAGTTCCTGATGACGCCACGCGGCCTGGTCGTACGCGACCTGGAGAGCCGCAACGGCGTCCGCCTGAACGGGCGCATCGTGCGTGAAGCGCTGCTCGAACCAGGAGACCTGGTGGAGATGGCGCACCTCAGCCTCCGATTCGAGGACGACGCGCGCTCGAACCCCGCCGATCGCGCCTTTCCAGCGGAGTCCCCCCGCCCGGTGGACGGCGTACGCGTCAAGGAAGGCTTCGAGGACGATCGGACGCGGCTCGTGACAGCGCCCCCGCCCTCGTCGGTGTCCTCGAGTGGCGAACAATCGACCTCCACCGCCAGGGATTTCGGCGACGTGACGCTGAGAATTCCGGCTATGGCCGATGGTGTGACGCCGCGATTGCGCCTCGGCGTCGTCGATCTCCTTGCCAGCCGGTGGGGAATTGTGGTCCTGGCGCAGGGCGTGGGTCTGGCGGTGCTGGTGTTTGCCATCACGGCGCTGCCGTTGTTGAACTGGGCCGGCGCCGCCGCGGCGCCCGTCCGCCCCGGCTTCGTCGCAGGGCTGCTGGCGGCGCCGCTGGTAGCCTCTGTCGTCGGAGGCGCACTGGTGGCCTCGCTGATTGCGAGGACGACGGCGCGGGGCCTGAAGTCGTGAGCATGCCGCGGCCCAGGGCCGCCACGACCGCGCGGCTCCTGGTGTTTCGCGAGGACGCGATCTATCGCGCGATCGAGCTGGGTCGAAGCGGTCTGACGATCGGCCGCGGGCCCGGCAATGAGTTGGTGCTCGAGGATCCCGACCGCCAGATCTCGCGGTTCCATGCCGAGGTCCGGTGGGAGCACGGGCGATTCATGCTGGTCGATCTGGGCAGCCAGAACGGGACCTGGATGGAGTCCGCGCGCGTCGATCGCGTGCAGTTGAAAGCTGGAGTGCCCGTCACGATTGGCCCGTACAGGCTGATCTTCGACGACGTGCCGTTCGAGTAAGGAGTCGAGGTGGAAGCTCCGCGCACAATCGGCCGCTACGAGATCCTCGAACGTGTGGGTCGCGGCGGCATGGGGGTCCTCTACAGAGGCCGCGATCCGGTGCTCGATCGCGAGGTCGCCATCAAGGTGATGGGCGGCGATTTTTCAGCGGACGAGTCCGCCCGGACGCGGTTCTTCCGCGAGGCGCGCGCCGCCGCCAGGCTGCAGCACCGCAACATCGTCACGACGTTCGAGTTCGCCGAGGACAACGGCACGCCGTACATCGCGATGGAGTTCCTGCGCGGGCAGAGCCTTGCGCAGCGGATGACCACGGGCACCCCGCTCACCCTCGTGCAGAAGCTGGACGTCCTCACGCAGCTGCTGACCGGGCTGCACTACGCCCACGAGCAGGGCATCGTGCACCGCGACGTCAAGCCGCCCAACATCTGGCTGCTGGAAGACGGCACGGTGAAGCTGCTCGACTTCGGGATCGCCAAGATCGCCGCGTCGACGATGACCAGTGTGGGCAGCGTCCTCGGCAGCGCCTTCTACATGGCGCCCGAGCAGGTGTCCGGGCGCGACGTGGACGGCCGCGCGGACATCTTCGCCGCCGGCGTCGTGCTGTACGAGTTGATCAGCAATCACCGGCCGTTTGAAGGCGAGTCGCCGACGGTCGTGATGATGAAGATCGTCAACGAAGACCCGCAGCCGATCACCAAGTTCGTGCCCGACCTGCCGCCGGCGCTGGTCGCTGCCGTGATGAAGGCGCTCAGCCGCGAGCCGGCGCGCCGCTTCCCGCATGCCGGCGACTTCGGCGCGGAGTTGCGCCTGCTGCGGCTGACCGCCGAACGCGGGTCGGAGACAATCGCCGTCGATCGCGAGGACATGGCCGCGACGATGTTCGTGCCGCCGACGCCCGCGCCGGCCGCGACAGCGGCGAGCCAGCCGCGCGCGGCGGAGCCGGCCGGGCACGCGACACTTGTCCAGCACACGAGCACCGGCGCGCAAGGCACCGTGGTCGTAAAGGCTGGTGGCCGGCTCTCCACATGGATTGCCGTTGCCGGCCTCGGGCTTGCCGCGGTTGCCGTCGCCATCGCGTTGACCGGCCGCGGAGGGAGAGGCGGAGCGACAGCCGAACCGCCAGCGGCGCCTCCGGCCTCGGCGACACCGACAGCGCCGGCAGCCTCGGCTGCCAGCCCTGTAGCGCCCGTCGCGCCGGCCGCCACGACAGCGCCCCATGTCAAGGTCGTATCGGATCCCGAAGGGGCACGCATTCTCGTGGGCGGTGAGGAGACCGGCGTGACGCCGGCAGACATCGCGCTCGACGACTTGAAGAGCGGCCGTGTCCGCCTGAGCAAGCGCGGCTACCGCGCGCAGGATGTCCGGCCGACGTCGTCGCAGATCGAGCAGGGCGTGGTCCTGGTCAAGCTGGAGAACGAGCCGACAGGGATCACCGTGCAGGTCACCGGCAGCTATCCGTTCGAGATCTGGGATGGGTCGCGCAAGCTGTCCGGCGCCTCCCAGCGTCATGAGGTCGTCGTGGACAGCGCGCGAACGCTGCGGCTGCGCTCGGCGGAGGTGCTCCTGGATCAGGCGCTGCGGGTTGAAGGCAGTGCCGGCAGCCGCGTGAGCGCCCAGGCGCCGGCGCTCGGGCGCCTCACGCTTCGCACGCCGCTCGAGACGTGTAAGGTAGTCGTCGGCGGCCACGACTTCGGCTATCCGCCGCTCAACGAGCAGCCGATCGTCGCGGGGTCGCATGAAGTCAGCCTGAAGTGCCCCGACGGCACGACCAAGACTTCGCAGGTCTCCATTTCGGCGGGTCAGACCCGCACGGAAGTCGTCCGATGACATCACGCGTGCAGTGGCGCGCCGGCTGGACCGCGCTGGCGCTCGCTCTCGTCATGGGCTCATTGCCGCGAGCCCAGGCGAACATGGAAGAACAGGCCCGGCGCCAGCTGCAGAGCGGTCGCGATTTCTACCGCGCGGGCAAATACATCGAGGCGTTGAAGGACTTCGAGACCGTCTCCGAAGGCTACCCGACATCGTCGGTCGCCGACGACGCGCTGCTGGCCATCGCGACGTATCAACTCGAGATCCTGCGCGACCCGATCGAGGCGCGCACGACCGCTGACACGTTGATCAAGAAGTACGCGACCTCGGACTCCGCGCCAATGGGCTACGTCATCATGGGGCGCGCCATCCTGCAGATCGACCAGTCGCCCGCCGGCCTCGACTCAGCGCTCGCCAGCTTCGACCGTGTTCCGCGGTTGTTCGCGTCGAGCGACGCGGTGGCGCCCGCGCTCTATTACGGCGCCGACGTCGATCGTCGTGCCGGCCGGCGCGACAAGGCGCTCGATCGCCTCAGGGATCTGGGGCTGCAGTACCCGCGATCGACCTGGGCGGCGCAGGCGGGGTTGCTCGAGTCGCGGCTCCTGGTGACGCTCGGCGAGCCGAAGGAAGCCATGCGGGCCCTGCAGCGTGTCGTCGGGCGTTTTCCGACGAGCGATGAAGCGAAGACCGCACGCGAGTGGAACACGGTGCTCTACCGCCTGCACATCCGGCCGCCGGATCCGCCGTATACGTGGTCGGGCAAGACCATCGGCGGCCCTGTGGCCGGCAAGTTCCGCGACGTCGCCGGTATCGCAATGGCGTCGGACGGGCGGCTCGGCGTCGCCACCAAGGCCGGCATCCTCGTGTTCGACGAGCGGGGAGTCCCTACGCGGCAAGCGCCGGCGATGGACCCGCGGCAGATTGGCTTCGATGCGACCGGCCGCTTCGTTATCGCCGAGCGCTCGATCCTCCTGCGCGAAACTGAGAAAGGCATGCAGCGCTTCGCGCTGACAGCCGCGACCAGCGGCGGCCCGAAGCTGCTGTCAGAGATTTCTGCGGGCGCGCTGCTCTCGAGCGGCGACTACGTCGTCGCCGACAGGGAGTTGAAGTCGGCGTATCGCTTCAGTTCGTCAGGGCAATACGTGGGCGCGTTTGGCGCCGGACGTATCACGAGGGTGGCGGTGAGCCTGAGCGACCAGGTCGCCATGCTCGACGCCGAGTCGCGCAGCATCATCGTCGCCGATCGCACGGGCAAGTCGCCGATGCGTATCGCGCAGCGTGGCACCGGTTACGAGCTGGCCGCTCCCACCGACGTGGCGCTCGACGTCTTCGATCACGTCTACGTCCTCGAGCGCGACAAGGTCCTCATCTTCGGACAGGACGGCAAGCTCCTGGCGACGTTCACGCCCGATGCGGCGAGCGCGTTCCGCAACGCACAGGCGCTGGCGCTCGATGGCGCCGGCAGGCTCTACATCTATGACGAGGGGCAGGGTCGTGTCGTCATTTTCCAGTAACCGGCGTCGGGTCCTTGTGCGCGGGACGGGGCTGGCGATGGCTGCCGCGCTGGTCGCCGCGGTCCTGACGGGAGCGGCCGCGCGCGCACAGCAGGCGGAGCCCGCCGAGCTCACTCAAGCCCGGCAGCTGTTCGACGCGCTCGACTACGAGCACGCCATGCCGTTGCTCGACCGGGTGATTACCACGCTTGAACCCACTGGCAGTCGGGACCCGGGCAGCCGCAAGGTGCTGGTCGCGGCCTACGAGATGCGCGCGCGCGCGCGATTCGGCACCGGCAATCGCGAAGGTGTGATTTCTGATTTCCGATCGCTGCTTGCCCTGGACCCGTCCTTCACGCTCGGGGAGGGCGTCTCGCCTCGCGTTGTCCAGCTGCTCGACGAAGTGAAAGCGATGACCATCGGAACCCTGGAACTGCACACGCAGCCGGGGGACGTCACAGCGACAGTCGATGGCGCGTCGGCGCCGGTTGTTGGCGGCAAGGTGTCGCTGGCGTCGGGCGCGCACACCGTGAGAATCGGGCGGGCCGGCTACAAGTCAGTCGACCAGACGGTGATGATCTCGGCCGGCCAGAGCGTGCCGCTGTCACTCACGCTGGACCGGGTGTCGAGCGTGCTGACGGTCATCAGCTCTCCACCGGATGTCGAGGTCCTGGTCAATGGCGTGAGCAAGGGCCGCACCGCGGCAGGGGCCCTGCCGGCGTCGATGGCCGGCCTGCCAGCCCAGCTTGGTGTGCCGCCTGACCAGCTGTCGTTGCCAATGCTGATCGGCGACGTACCCGGCGGCACGCTGCAGGTGGAATTGCGCCGTCCGTGTTACGCGTCCCAGGTGCGCCAGCTGCCCGTACAAGGCATGAGCGACGTGACACTCGATCCGGTGAAGTTGACACGCGCGGTCGGGGGCATGGCGATCGACAGCGAACCGGCCGGCGCCACCGTGTGGGTGGACGGCGAGTCCAAGGGCACAGCGCCAGTCAATCTCGACTCGGTCTGCGCGGGCCTGCACATCGTGGAGTTCCGGGGCGCTTCGGGGCGCGCGGTGGAGAGGGTCTCCATCGACTCGGGCAACCGGGTCACCGTGCGTGGACGTGTGCGCCCGGCCTTCGCGCTGATCGCCGCGCCGTCGGGGCCTGACCCGCGACTGGCCGTCGAGTCCGCCTTCTCCCGCTCGACCAACATCGTGCTCTACGCGCCGCCGCTCGAGTCGACGGCCGCCGCTCTTGGACGCGAGCCGGTCGACGATGCGTGGTTTGGCCTGGCGGGCGACCTGGCAGGGACGCCGGCCGAGCGCCGCAAGCGCGCGGAGAACCTGGCCGCGGCCTTTGACGCCCAGGGCATCGCGTGGGTCAAACCCAGCCGGCCGGGATCCTCGGACATCCAACTCGCGCTGGCGGTGCCGGGCGCCGCGAACCCCGACGTCCTGACAGTGTCGCTCGACGACGCGGCAAGTGTGCAGCAGGCAATCAATCGGCTGGACTACCCGATGGTGCTGATGAAGGCGTCGTTCGGCGCCGCGCTCGTCGACGTGCTGGACGTGAAGGGCGCAGTCGTGCTCGACGTCGATGCCGGGCAGGCCGCGGAAAAGGCAGGCCTCAAGCCCGGCGAAGTGATTCAGGCGGTGGACGGGCAGTCGGTCTCCGGCGTCTCGGACCTGGAGGCGCGGCTGGCGTCACATCAGGCCGGCGAGCGTGTAGCGCTCACCGTGCAGGGCCAGGGGGCCGGCGCCGCGGCGCGCCCGGTCAGCGTCACGCTGGGCCGTGTGCCGGTGTTGCTGGCGGGCACCGACCGCTACATGCCGTCCAATGCCATCGTCGCAGTGCTGCGGTCGCGGTTGGCCAGCACGTCTGATCCGGAAGAGCAGGCCGCGGTGCAGCTGAATCTGGGAGCCGCGCTGCTCCGCGCCGGCGATGCCCGCGATGCGCGCGATATCCTCGAGAAGACGACGCTGCCGCCTGGCCCTGGCGTGTCCCGGGGCACCGTGCAGTACCTGTTGGGTGAGGCCGCCGAGGATGCGGGGGATCGAGGCGCGGCAGCGCTGTCGTATACCGCGGCCAGTCAAGCGGAAGGGCGTCTCTCGGCGGACGGGCCGCTTGTCAAGAGCCTGGCGGCGAGGGCTCTGGAGCGCCTGAAATAGGGACTTCAAGGCGTCAAATCAGAGAAAAGGGGCTCGCGGGGAGGGTCTTCCGCCGTCCGGCCTCTTGACCAGACATCCTCGGTTCCTGTATCCTCGTCAGGTTCTACGCTGCTAGGAAGCCCTATCTAGTGGCGAACAACCGGGAGGCGTCGACGGTTTGGCCGTCGAGCCCGGAAACAAAGACGCGTGTGGTCCCAGTGCCGCGAAGCGTCTACGGAACGTCCGACCCCAGGTCTTCAGCCGGGGCCGCGCCGCGCATCTACATTTAGGGTAGGTCAGGTTCCAAGCGCCGAGCCGTCAGGCTCCTAGGCTTGGAACGCCGCTTCTGGTGGCCAGGCATGCCGCCGAGGTGGTCGAACGTTCGAGGATTGTCGTCCCGCGAGGGACGTTGATCCGGCAATGCCGTCGGGCCATCGGTCCGAGAGGCGGGAGCCACTGTGCCGACGATTAGCCAGCTTGTACGCAAGGGTCGCGAGCGGATTCAGTTCAAGACCAAGAGTCCGGCGCTCCAGGAAAGCCCGCAGAAGCGGGGGGTGTGTGTGCGCGTCTTCACCCAGACGCCGAAGAAGCCGAACTCCGCGCTCCGCAAGGTGGCGCGTGTCCGGCTGACCAACGGCATCGAGGTGACGACCTACATTCCGGGCGTCGGCCACAACCTGCAGGAGCACTCGCTGGTGCTCATCCGTGGGGGTCGTGTGAAGGACCTTCCGGGTGTGCGCTATCACGTGGTCCGCGGCACCCTCGACGCGGTCGGCGTGCAGGGTCGCAAGCAGGGCCGCTCGAAGTATGGAGCCAAGAGGCCGAAGGCTTAAGACATGCCACGCAGACGAGAAGTTCCGAAGCGCGAACCGACGCCGGATCCGATTTACCAGAGCGCACTGCTGACCAAGTTCATCAGCACCGTGATGCGCGACGGCAAGCGGAGCCTGGCCGAGCGGATCCTGTACGACTCGCTCAACATCATCAAGGAACGCACTGGCGACGACCCGATCAAGGTCTTCAAGAAGGCGATCGACAACGTCAAGCCGAGCCTCGAGGTGAAGTCACGGCGCGTCGGCGGCAGCAACTATCAGGTGCCGATCGAGGTGAACCCGAACCGGCGCCTCTCGCTCAGCATCCGCTGGCTGGTCGGCCACGCGCGCTCGCGCGGCGACGGCAAGACGATGCAGGAGAAGCTGGCCAACGAGCTGCTCGACGCGTCGAACCTGCGCGGTGGCGCGGTGAAGAAGCGCGAGGACACGCACCGGATGGCCGAGGCGAACAAGGCGTTCGCCCACTACCGCTGGTAGCCCGGAGCCTGGAGCCCGTAGTCAGAAGAGAGCTGGGCCGACCGTCAGTCGGCCATTCGAGACACTGAAATGCCACGGCAAGTATCGCTGAACAAGACGCGGAACATCGGCATCATGGCCCACATTGATGCCGGTAAGACCACCACCACGGAACGGATCCTGTTCTACACCGGGATCACGTACAAGATCGGTGAGGTGCACGAAGGCACCGCCGTGATGGACTGGATGGAGCAGGAGCAGGAGCGCGGCATCACGATCACGTCGGCCGCCACCACGTGCTTCTGGCGGGATCACCGTGTCAACATCATCGACACGCCGGGCCACGTCGACTTCACGGCTGAAGTCGAGCGCTCGCTGCGCGTCCTGGACGGCGCCGTCGCCGTGTTCGACTCGGTGGCCGGCGTCGAGCCGCAGTCCGAGACCGTCTGGCGTCAGGCGGACAAGTACCGCGTCCCGCGCATCTGCTTCGTCAACAAGATGGACCGCATCGGCGCGGACTTCAAGCGGACCTTCGACCAGATCATCACCAAGCTCGAAGCCAATCCGGTGGCGATTCAGATCCCCATCGGCGCCGAAGACAAGTTCGTCGGCGTGATCGACCTCATCCAGATGAAGTCGATCACCTACAAGGACGAGACGATGGGCGCCGACTACATCGTCGGCGAGATCCCGGCCGAGATGATGGCCGAGGCCAAGCACTACCGGGAACAGCTGATCGAGAAGGTCAGCGAGGCCGACGACCACATCCTCGAGAAGTACCTGAAGGGCGAAGAGCCGACCGAGGACGAAATCAAGGCGGCGCTCAGAAAGCGCGTCAACAGCTCCGTCCGTTCCAAGGCGACCGGCAAGGCCGATCCCGCCTTCGTGCCCGTCATCTGCGGGTCGGCGTTCAAGAACAAGGGCGTGCAACCGCTGCTCGACGCGGTCGTGGACTTCCTGCCCTCGCCGCTCGACGTGCCGGCCATCGTCGGCGTCGACCCGGACAAGAAGGTCGATCCGGAGCATCCTGAGGCCAACCTCATCGAGCGGCCGGCGTCCGACGACGCGCCGTTCAGCGCGCTGGCGTTCAAGATCATGACCGACCCGTTTGTCGGTCAGCTGACGTTCTTCCGGGTGTACTCGGGCGTGCTCACGGCCGGGTCGAGCGTGCTCAACGCGACCAAGGGCCGCACCGAGCGCATCGGCCGCCTCCTGAAGATGCACGCCAACAAGCGTGAGGAAATCAAGGAGGTCTACGCCGGGGACATCGCGGCGGCGGTGGGCCTGAAGAGCGTGATCACGGGCGACACGCTGTGCGACGAAGACAAGCCGATCGTGCTCGAGTCGATGGATTTCCCCGAGCCGGTCATCTCGCTGGCCATTGAGCCCAAGACCAAGAGCGACCAGGAAAAGCTCGGCGTCGGCTTGCAGAAGCTGATGCAGGAGGATCCGACGTTCCGCGTGAAGACCGACGAGCAGACCAGCCAGGTCGTGATCGCCGGCATGGGCGAGTTGCACCTCGAGATCATCGTGGACCGTCTGTTCCGCGAGTTCAGCGTTGCGGCCAGCGTAGGCAAGCCGCAAGTCGCCTACAAGGAAACGCTCACGCGTCCCGCCGAAGGCGAGATGCGCTACGCGAAGCAGACGGGCGGTCGCGGCCAGTTCGCCGAGGTCAAGATTCGCCTGTTCCCGGGCGAGCCGGGTACGGGTTACATCTTCGAGAACGAGGTCAAGGGCGGATCGATTCCGCGTGAGTTCATCAAGCCGGTGGATGAGGGGATCAAGGAAGCGCTCACGCGCGGCATCCTCGCCGGCTACCCGATCGACGACGTCCGCATCGAGCTCTACGACGGCAAGCACCACGAAGTGGACTCGTCGGAAATGGCGTTCAAGATCGCCGGATCGATGGCCTTCCAGGACGCAGCCAAGAAGGCGAAGCCCGTGCTGCTCGAGCCGGTCATGCGCGTCGAAGTGGTCGTGCCGAAGGAATTCATCGGCGAAGTGATGGGCGACCTGGCCAGCCGGCGCGGCCGTATCCAGTCGCAGGACGACCGCGGCGGCACGCAGATCGTCAACGCCCGGGTGCCGCTGTCGGAGATGTTCGGCTATGCGACCGACCTCCGGTCGCGCACGCAGGGCCGCGCGACCTACAGCATGCACTTCGACACCTACGAGCAGGCGCCGCAGAACGTCAGCGAAGAAGTGGTTGCTCGCGTCCAGGGCAAGGCCTGAAACGACGAAACGTACGTAGGGCTGAACGTGAGTTCGGCCGACAGACACGGAGCGCACCGCAATGGGTAAGGAAAAGTTTGATCGGTCCAAGCCGCACGTGAACGTGGGGACGATTGGGCACATCGACCACGGGAAGACGACCTTGACGGCGGCGCTGACGAAGGTGGCGGCGGACAAGGGGTGGGCGAAGTTCGTGCCGTATGACGAGGTGGCGAAGGCGAGCGAATCGCAGGGGCGGCGGGATGCGACCAAGATCCTGACGATTGCGACGTCGCACGTGGAGTATTCGACCTCGAACCGGCACTACGCGCATGTGGACTGCCCGGGCCACGCGGACTACATCAAGAACATGATCACGGGCGCGGCGCAGATGGACGGCGGGATTCTGGTGGTGAGCGCGGTGGACGGGCCGATGCCGCAGACGCGGGAGCACGTGCTGCTGGCGCGGCAGGTGGATGTGCCGTGCCTGGTGGTGGCGCTGAACAAGGTGGACGCGGTCGACGACCCGGAGCTGCTGGACCTGGTGGAACTGGAAGTGCGGGACCTGCTGACGACCTACAAGTTCCCGGGCGACGACGTGCCGGTGGTGCGGGTGTCGGCGCTGGGCGCGCTCAATGGCGACGCGGCGGGGGTGGACAGCATCCTGAAGCTGATGGAGGCGCTGGACACGTATGTGCCGCTGCCGCAGCGCGAAGTGGACAAGCCGTTCCTGATGCCGATTGAGGACGTGTTCTCGATCTCGGGGCGCGGGACGGTGGTGACCGGGCGCGTGGACCGTGGGCGGGTGAAGGTCGGCGAGGAAATCGAGATTGTCGGGTTCCGGCCGACGACCAAGAAGATCGTGACCGGCGTGGAGATGTTCCGCAAGCTGCTGGACGAAGGGGTGGCGGGCGACAACATCGGGGTGCTGCTGCGCGGCGTCGAGAAAGAGGACGTGGAGCGCGGGCAGGTGCTGGCCAAGCCGGGGTCGATCCTGCCGCACACCAAGTTCAAGGCGGAGGTCTACATCCTGTCGAAGGACGAGGGCGGGCGGCACACGCCGTTTTTCAACGGGTATCGGCCGCAGTTCTACATCCGGACGACGGATGTGACCGGGACGCTGCACCTGCCGGAAGGCGTGGAGATGGTGATGCCGGGGGACAACACGGCGATCACGGCGGAGTTGATCACGCCGGTGGCCATCGAGAAGGGCGCCCGGTTCGCGATTCGCGAGGGCGGCCGCACGGTGGGCGCGGGGACGATCACGGAAATCATCGCGTAAGACGGACCAACGGGCTACGGACTACAGGCTACGGCCGCCGGACGACGAACGGCGCCGGGGCTTCCTGGAGCCCGAAGCCCGGAGCCCAAGCCCGACAAGGATCAGTAAATGTCTGCAATGTTCAGCGACAAGATTCGCATCCGCCTGAAGGCGTACGACTACCGCGTGCTCGACCAGTCCACCGGCGAGATCGTGGAGACGGCGCGCCGCACGGGTGCACGGCTGGCTGGCCCGATTCCGCTGCCGACCGAGCGCAACCGCTGGACGGTGCTGCGTTCGCCGCACGTCGACAAGAAGTCGCGTGAGCAGTTCGAAATCAGGACGCACAAGCGGCTCATCGACATCTTCGAGCCCACGCCACAGACGGTGGACGCGCTGATGAAGCTCGACCTGCCGGCTGGAGTGGACGTCGAGATCAAGGCCTTCGGCAAGGAGCACGGCAAGTAATCGCAGGCTGCAGGCTGCAGGCTGCAGGCCTCAGGATGCGCGTCGCGCATGTCTGACGCCCGGAGCCCGGAGCCCGACGCCCGGAGCCGAGAATCATCATGGTTACCGCAATTATTGGCAGAAAAGTCGGCATGACGCAGCTGTTCAGCGAGGACGGCACGGTGCAGCCGGCGACGGTGCTGAAAGCCGGCCCCTGCGTGGTCGTCCAGGCCAAGAACGGCCAGACGGACGGCTACGAGGCGGTGCAGCTGGGATTTGTCGAGGAGAAGGCCCCGAAGGTGAACCGCGCGATTGCGGGGCACTACAAGAAGGCCAACCTCCCGCCGACCCGCGTGCGCCGCGAGGTCAGTGTCGCCAAGGGCGCCGAGGCGCCGAAGGCTGGCGAGCAGGTGCTGGTCGGCACTGTCTTCGCGCTCGGCGAGCGCGTGGACGTCATCGCCACCAGCCGCGGCCTGGGCTTCCAGGGCGTCGTCAAGCGGCATCACTTTGCCGGTGGCGCGGCGACGCACGGCTCGATGTTTCACCGCGCGCCCGGGTCGATTGGCGCCAGCTCGTATCCCTCGCGCGTCGTCAAGGGCATGCGCGCGGCCGGGCACATGGGCAGCCGCCGGGTCACGACCCGCAACCTCAAGGTCGTGAAGGTGGACGCCGAGAACAACCTGCTCGTGGTCCGCGGTGCCGTGCCTGGCGCGCAGGGCGGCTACGTGCTGATTCGCAAGGCGATTGCCGCCAAGCCGGAGCCGAAGCCGCAGGCTGAAGTGGCCGTCAAGGGCAAGGCGAAGCCGAAGAAGTAGGAACAACGGGCTACAGGCTACGGACTACGGACTACGGGAATTGCCCGAAGCCGCCGAAGCCCGAAGCCCGAAGCCCGGAGCCCGTTAGAGAACAGTCATGACTGTAGATGTAGTCAATTCGCAGAACAAGAAGGTCGGCTCGGTCGACGTTCGCGACGATCTGTTCGGCGGCCGCGTGAAGACCGACCTGATCTGGGAATCGGTGGTGCGGCAGAACGCCAGCGAGCGCCGCGGCACGCACGCGACCAAGACCCGCGCCGAGGTCAGCGGCAGCGGCAAGAAGCCGTGGCGGCAGAAGGGGACCGGCCGTGCCCGCGTCGGCGAGGTTCGCAACCCGCTCTGGCGCAAGGGCGGCACCACGTTCGGCCCGCAGCCGCGCAGCTACGACTACCAGCTGCCGAAGAAGGTCGAGAGAGGCGCCCTGCGCGCCGCGCTCGCCCAGAAGCTGCAGGACGGCGCGGTGATCGTCGTCGACGCGCTGACCGCCACCGAGGTGAAGACCAAGGCCGCGGCGGCACTGCTGAAGGGCCTGGGCGCGACCGGCAAGACGCTGGTGCTCGACGTGACGCTCGACACGAACTTCGCGCTGTCGGTGCGCAACCTCGCGGGGGTTCGCATCGTGCCGAGCAATCGCGTGACGGCGCGCGACGTGATGGACAACCGGCGGGTCATCGCGACCCGGGCGGCGCTCGAGCGCCTGCAGGAGGTGCTGTCGTGAAGCTCACCGACGTGATTCGCCGGCCGCTCGTCACCGAGAAGAGCACGATTCTCCGGGAAGACGGCAAGACGCTGGTGCTGCAGGTGGCGGTGAACGCCAACAAGATCCAGATTCGCCGGGCCGTCGAGCAGCTGTTCGGCTCGAAGGTGGCCGACGTCCGCACGACGAGCGTCGGCGGAAAGCTGAAGCGCCAGGGCAAGCACATGGGCCGGCGCCCGGATTGGAAGAAAGCGTACGTGCGGCTGCGCGAAGGCGAGAAGCTGCCGGAGTTTATAGAGGGAGCGTAGCAGGCGGCCGGCAGCAGGCGGCAGGCGTGACCTGTCGACCCGATGCCAGCGGCCCGCTGCCAGCAGCCAGCTACGAGGATCAGCAAGATGCCGATTCGCACATACAACCCCACGTCCCCAGGACGCCGGTTCCAGACCGTCCAGGTGTTCGACGAGATTACCGAGCAGCGCCCGTACAAGCCGCTCACCGAGCCGCTCAAGAAGACCGGCGGCCGGAACAACCGTGGCGAAGTCACGTCGTGGTGGCGTGGCGGCGGGCACAAGCGCCTCTATCGCGTGATCGACTTCAAGCGCGACAAGAAGGACATCCCGGCGAAGGTGTCGACCATCGAGTACGACCCGAACCGCTCGGCGCGCATCGCGCTGGTGACCTACGCCGACGGCGAGAAGCGCTACATCCTGCAGCCGGCGGGCCTCAAGGTCGGCGACACGATCGTGGCCGGCGTCAGCGCGGACATCCTGCCGGGCAACACGCTGCCGCTCAAGAACATCCCGCTCGGCACGCTGCTCCACAACGTGGAGTTGAAGCCGGGCAAGGGCGGCCAGATCGCGCGCTCGGCCGGATCGTCGGTGCAGCTGGTGGCCAAGGAAGGCGAGTACGCGTCGGTGAAGATGCCGTCGGGCGAAGTCCGGCACATCAACCTCGAATGCACCGCGACCATCGGCCAGGTGGGCAACCTCGATCACGAGAACGTGTCGATCGGCAAGGCGGGCCGCAGCCGCTGGCTCGGACGCCGGCCGCACGTGCGCGGCGTCGCGATGAACCCGGTGGATCACCCGCTCGGCGGCGGTGAAGGCAAGACCAGCGGCGGCCGGCATCCGGTGTCGCCGTGGGGCCAGCCGACCAAGGGTTACAAGACGCGGAACAACAAGTCCACGGACAAGTTCATCGTCACCAGGCGGAAGAAGTAACGGCGCAGCAGGCAGTGGGCAGCGGGCAGCGGGCAGGCTGCCAGCGGCCGGCCGCCAGCCGCCAGCGACAAGGATCAGTAATGAGCAGATCACTCAAGAAGGGCCCGTTCGTCGACACGCCGCTCCTCGAGAAAGTCGAGGCGATGAATCGCGGCGGCGACAAGAAGGTCATCAAGACCTGGTCGCGTCGATCGACGGTCGTGCCGGAGATGGTGGGCCACACGCTGGCGGTGCACAACGGCCGCAAGTTCATTCCGGTCTACGTGACCGAGAACATGGTCGGGCACAAGCTCGGCGAGTTCGCGCCGACGCGGACCTTCAAGGGTCACGCCGCGAAGGCCGAGAAGTCAGCGACGCCGGCGGCAGCGCCGGCCGGGAAGTAACGCGCGGATCCCCAGGGTCCGGGCAGGCGAAGAGGGAACGACATGGTGCAAGCGGAAGCCACGGCGCGCTACATTCGCACGTCGGCACAGAAGGCGGGTCTGGTGCTCGCGCTGATTCGCGGCAATACCGTGAGCCAGGCGCGGGCCACGCTGCAGTTCACCCGGAAGCGTGTCGCGCGCGACATCGCCAAGGTGCTGGAGTCGGCGATTGCAAACGCCCAGCTGAAGGACGGGTTCGGCGGCGACATCGAGCGGCTGTTCGTCTCGGCGTGCTATGCGAACCAGGGCCCGTCGCAGAAGCGCGTGCGGCCGGCGCCGATGGGCCGGGCGTTTCGAGTGGTGAAGCGGACCACCCACCTGACGGTGGCGGTGACCGAGAAGCCGGTGAAGGTGGTGGCGGTGAAGGCGGCGTCCGAGACGCGTGCCGCAGCGCCGAAGACAGCCAAGGCGAAGACGGCCAAGGCGACGACGGCCGCGCCGAAGGCGCGCGCCAAGCAGGCGGACAAGGAGTAGCTCGTGGGCCAGAAAGTTCACCCGTACGGGTTCCGGCTCGGGTTCAACAAGACCTGGCGGTCGCGTTGGTACTCGGATCGCGACTACGCCAAGCTGTTGCACGAGGACCTGTCGCTGCGCGACGACCTCAAGACGCGGTTCCAGCACGCCGGCGTGTCGAAGATCGAGACCGAGCGCGCGGCCAACAAGCTGAAGATCGACATCTACACCAGCCGCCCCGGCATCATCATCGGGCGGAAGGGCACCGAGGTCGACAAGCTGAAGCAGGAAGTGCAGAAGCGCACCAGCCGCGAGGTCTTCATCAACATCCAGGAGATCCAGAAGCCGGAGCTGGACAGCCAGTTGATTGCCGAATCGGTGGCGATGCAGCTGGAAAAGCGCGTGGCGTTCCGCCGCGCGATGCGCAAGGCCGTCGAGTCTGCGCTGCGCTTTGGCGCGCGCGGGATCAAGGTCCGCGTGTCCGGTCGGCTCAACGGCGCCGAAATCGCCCGCTCCGAGTGGTACCTGCACGGCCAGCTGCCGCTGCAGACGCTGCGCGCCGACATCGACTACGGGTTTGCCGAAGCCAACACCACCTACGGCCAGATTGGCGTGAAGGTGTGGCTCTACAAGGGCGAGCGGCTGCGGCCGCGCGTCGGCCGCGAGGAAGAGTACCGCGAGCGCGGTCCGCGTCGCGACCCGAGGCCGGCGCCGGCGGGGCGACGGTAGGCACTGACGAATTGGGAATGAAGAACGAGGAATGAAGAACGAGGAATGAAGAATGAGGAGTGAAGAATGAAGAATCAAGGAAGAACGGAGCGCGGCAGGCACGAGACGACGGTGACTCCGCTCGCCATTCTTCATGCTTCATTTTCCATTCTTCATTTTCCATTCTTCATTTTTCACTCGAGTAGGGGAATCGCATCATGTTGATGCCGAAGAAGGTCAAGTTCCGGAAGCAGCAGCGCGGCCGGATGGCGGGCAAGGCGTGGCGGGGGTCCGACGTGTCGTTTGGCGACTACGGGCTCAAGGCGCTCGAGCCGTGCTGGCTGACGGCGCGCCAGATTGAGGCGGCCCGCGTCGCGATGACTCGGTCCATCAAGCGCGGCGGCAAGATCTGGGTGCGCGTGTTCCCGGACAAGCCGATTACCAAGAAGCCCCAGGAAACCCGCATGGGTAAGGGCAAGGGCGCACCGGATCAGTGGGTGTGCGTGGTGCGGCCGGGGCGGATTCTGTTCGAGATGGAAGGCGTGGTCGAACTCGACGCGCGCGCGGCGATGAAGCTGGCCGCGGCCAAGCTGCCCATCCTGACCAAGTTCGCCACCCGGTTTGCCCAGGAGCGGGTGTGATGGCCAAGATCGCTGAACTGCGCGACCTGTCGCTGGACGAGCTGCGCGCGAAAGAGCACAGCCTGGACGACGAGTTGTTCCGGCTGCGGATTCGCAAGTCGATGGGCCAGCTGGATGTGCCGCTGAAAGTGCGCGGCGTGCGTCGCGACCTGGCGCGGGTGAAGACGCTGCTGCAGCAGAAAAAAAAGGCGTAGCAGACAGCGGGCAGCGGGCAGCAGGCAGTGCTGTCAGCCGCCAGCGGCCGGCCGCCAGCTACGAGGAATGCGATGAGTAAAGCAGAGAAGCTCGGAACCGTGGTCAGCGACAAGATGACGAAGACTGTCGTCGTCGCCGTCGAGCGCGTGATTCGCCACGGCCTTTACGGCAAGGCGATGCGCCGGACCTCGAAGTTCGTGGCCCACGACGAGCAGGGCGCCAAGTCTGGAGACGAGGTGGCCATCGTCGAGAGCCGCCCGCTCAGCGCCCGCAAGCGCTGGGTCGTGACGCGCGTCGTGCGCAAGGGCGCCGGGGTCTAAGGAGGACGCCATGATTCAGATGCGTTCGATCCTCGACGTCGCCGACAACTCCGGCGCGAGGAAGATCTCGGTCATCAACCCGATCGGCGGATCCACCGGCCGCTACGCGCGGCTCGGTGACATCGTCACCGCGTCGGTGAAGGAAGCCGCGCCGGATGGCACGGTGAAGAAGGGCCAGGTCGTGAAGGCCGTCATCGTCAGGACGCGCAAGGAACAGCGCCGGCGCGACGGAAGTTATATCCGGTTCGATCGCAATGCCGCCGTGCTGGTCAACGACAACGGGGAGCCGATTGGCACCCGTGTGTTCGGGCCGGTCGCGCGCGAACTGCGCGAGCGCAAGTTCATGAAGATCGTGTCGCTCGCGCCCGAGGTGCTCTAGCAATGTCACGTCTGCAGTCTCCCATCCGGCGCAACGACACCGTCCTCGTGACGACGGGGAAGGACCGCGGCAAGAAAGGCCGCGTGATCCGTGTCGTCACCGAGAAGAACCGCCTGATCGTCGAAGGCGTCAACCTGATCAAGCGTCACACCAAGCCGAACCCGGCGAAGAACATCAAGGGCGGCGTGGTGCAGCGCGAGGCGACGCTGCACGCCAGCAACGTGCAGCTGGTGTGCCCCGAGTGCGGCGCGCACACGCGCATCGGGCACAAGGTGCTCGAGGACGGCCGTAAGGTGCGGGTGTGCCGCAAGTGCGATGGAGTGGTGGACAAATGAACCGCCTCCGCGAGAAGTACCAGAAAGAGGTCGCGCCGGTCCTGAAGAAGGAGTTCGGCTACACCAACGTGATGGCCATCCCCCGGGTCACCAAAGTGGTGATCAACATGGGGCTCGGTGAAGCGACGAGCAACTCGAAGATCGTCGACACCGCCGCTGACGAACTGTCGAAGATCACCGGCCAGAAGGCCACCGTGCGGCGTGCGAAGAAGTCGATCGCCGCCTTCAAGGTGCGCCAGGGCATGGCGGTCGGCGCGACGGTGACGCTGCGCGGCGAGCGGATGTTCGAGTTCCTCGACCGGCTGATCGGGATTGCCCTGCCGCGCGTGCGCGACTTCAAGGGCATCTCGGCCAAAGGGTTCGACGGCCGCGGCAATTACACGCTCGGCCTGAAGGACCAGATCATCTTCCCGGAGATCGACTACATGAAGGTCGACAAGGCCCGGGGCATGAACGTGTCTGTCGTCACGACGGCGAAGACCGACGAAGAAGCGCGCAAGCTGCTGCAGCTCATCGGGCTGCCGTTCAGGAGCAATTGATCCAATGGCGACGACAGCCAAGATCGCGAAGGAAGCCAAGACGCTCAAGTACAAGATCCGCCACCGCAACCGCTGCAAGCAGTGCGGCAGACCGCGGGCGTATCTGCGCAAGTTCGCTCTCTGCCGTCTCTGCTTCCGGAAGGCGGCGCTCGAGGGCGACGTCACGGGCGTGACCAAGAGCAGCTGGTAGGGCAGTTCGACAGGCCAGAGAAGGTTCAAGAGACATGACTGATCCGATTTCCGACATGCTCACGCGCGTGCGCAACGCCGTCACGGCCAAGCATGCACGCGTCGATGTGCCGGCCTCGAAGGTGAAGGCGGAGATTGCCCGCATCCTGGCGGACGAGGGCTACATCTCGGGGTTCAAGATGGTGGACGAGTCCACGCCGAAGGGCGGACCGCGCCACCTGATCCGGATGTTCCTGAAGTACGGACCGCACGGCGAGAAGGTCATCACGGGCATCCAGCGCGTGAGCCGGCCGGGCCGCCGCGTCTACTTCGGGCACGAGGACGTGCCGCGGGTGCTCGGCGGACTCGGCACCAGCATCCTGACGACGTCGCGCGGCGTGATGAGCGGCCGCGACGCCGCCAAGGCCGGCGTCGGCGGCGAAGTGCTCTGCAACGTGTGGTAGTGGCGCCGGGGCTGCTGGCCTACGCCGGCGGCAGGAGCCAGAAGCGACAAGGAATCAGAAGATGTCTCGTATCGGAAAGAAGCCAATCGTCGTCCCGAAGGGCGTGACCGTCCAGGTGGCCGAGGGCGCCGTGGACGTCAAGGGGCCGAAGGGCCAGCTGCGGCAGCCGCTGCCGCCCGGCATCGTGTTCGAGCTGGCCGACGGCCAGCTGCACGCGAAGACCGAGAGCGACAAGCAGGAGCTCCGCAAGTTTCACGGGCTGGGCCGCACGCTGGTCGCCAACGCGGTGCTCGGCGTGACGGAAGGCTTCAAGAAGGAGCTCGACATCGTGGGCGTCGGCTACCGCGCCGAGGCCAAGGGACGGCAGGTGGTCTTCGCGCTCGGCTTCTCGCACCCGGTGGTGCTCGACGTGCCGCAGGGCGTGGACGTGGCCGTGTCGAACCAGACGCACATCACGGTGACCGGCGTGGACCGGCAGCTGGTGGGCCAGGTGGCCGCCAACATCCGGCAGTTCCGCCGTCCGGACCCTTACAAGCAGAAGGGCGTCCGCTACACCGGCGAAGTGCTGAAGAAGAAGGTCGGGAAAACTGGCGCGTAGTGCGTTGAGAGAACGACGATGAAGATTGAGACCAAGGAAGATCGCCGCGACCGGATCAAGCTGCGGCTGCGCAAGCGGATCGCCGGCACGCCGGAGCGTCCGCGCCTGTCGGTGTTCCGCAGCTCGGCGCACATCTACGTGCAGGTCATCGACGACCGCACGGGCACGACGCTGGCGGCGGCCTCGACGGCCGAGCCATCGCTCAAGGGCGCGCTCGAGAAGGGCGCCCGGGGCGGCAACGTGAAGGGCGCGCAGGCGGTTGGCGCCGCCATTGCCGAACGCCTCAAGGCGAAGGGCATCACCTCGGTCGTCTTCGACCGGAACGGGTTCCTCTATCACGGCCGCATCAAGGCCGTCGCCGAGGCAGCGCGCCAGGCGGGGCTGGAGTTCTAGTGATGAAAACGCGCGAACGAATTGACGCGTCGCAGCTCGATTTGCGGGACACCGTGGTGGCAATCAATCGCGTCACCAAGGTCGTCAAGGGCGGCAAGAACCTGAGCTTCAGCGCGCTGGTCGTCGTCGGTGACGGCCACGGCGTGGTGGGTTTCGGGATCGGCAAGGCCAAGGAAGTGCCCTCGGCCATCAAGAAGGGCATCGAGGCCGCCAAGAAGGGGCTGATTCGCGTGCCGGTGCAGGGCTCGACGGTGCCGCACACAGTGACCGGGAAGTTCGGAGCCGGCGCCGTGCTGCTCAAGCCCGCGCCCGATGGCACCGGCATCATCGCCGGCGCTGCCGTGCGCGCTGTGGTCGAGGCCGCCGGCATCACCAACGTGATGACCAAGTCGCTGGGCTCGGCCAACCCGCACAACGTGGTGCGCGCGACGTTCACGGGACTGTCCGAGCTGAAGGATCCGGCCAAGGTCGCGCGCATGCGCGGCAAGGAGCTGGCGGATCTCGAAGTGGCGACGGCGTAGGTGCGACATGGCAGCCAAGAAGAAGAACGTCCAGAACGCTGAGCAGAAGAAGGTGACGATCACGCTCGTCAAGAGCACCATCTGCTGCAACGACAGGCAGGTGAAGGTGGTCGAGAGCCTCGGGCTCCGGCGCATCCGCCACTCGGTGACGCTCGCCGATACCCCGGCCACGCGCGGCATGATCCTCAAGGTCCGCCACCTGGTCGCGGTCGAAGGGAATTAAGACGATGGGTCTCGACAAGCTCAAGCCCGCCGAGGGCTCCAAAGGCAAGAAGTTCCGCGTCGGGCGCGGCCAGGGCTCGGGCAACGGCAAGACTGCCGGCCGCGGGCACAAGGGCGCCCAGTCGCGTTCGGGCTGGAAGCACAAGCGCGGGTTCGAGGGCGGCCAGATGCCGCTCCACCGCCGCGTGCCCAAGCGCGGCTTCACCAACATCTTCCGCCGGGAGTTCTCGGTGGTGAACATCGATCGGCTGGTCGAGGTGTTCGAGGCCGGCACGGTGATCACGCCGGAGCTGCTGCACGAGAAGGGCATCGCGCGGTCGGGGACGCCGATCAAGATCCTGGCGCGCGGCGACGTGGACAAGGCGTTCACCATCAAGGCGCACAAGTTCAGCGGCAAGGCCGCGGAGAAGATCGCCGCCGCCGGTGGCACGACCGAAGTCCTGTCGACGGCTGCCGTCGCGGGCGCCTCGAGCCTGTAGCCCGTAGTCCGTAGCCCGTAGCCCGTAGCCCGATTAGAGATGACGGAATGATCGACAGCCTGCGGAATATCTTTCAGGTCGGCGAGCTTCGCAACCGGGTGCTCTTCACGCTCGGCATGCTGGCGGTGTATCGCATCGGCAACCACGTCGTGGTGCCGGGCGTGAACACCGACGCGCTGGCGCTTCTGGCCGAGCAGGCCAGAAACACGATGTTCGGCCTCTACGACATGTTCTCCGGGCAGAACCTGTCGAAGATGACGATCTTCGCGCTGGGCATCATGCCCTACATCAGCGCGTCGATCATCCTGCAGCTGCTCACCGTGGTGTGGCCGTACCTCGAGCGCCTGTCGCACGAAGGCGAGCTGGGCCGCCGCAAGATCACGCAGTACACCCGCTACGGCACGATCGTCCTGTCGATCGTCCAGGCCTCGGCGATTGCCGTGTTCCTGGAACGCCAGACCAACATCGCCGGCGGCCTGCCGCTCGTCTACCACGGCGGCTGGGGCTTCCGCCTGATGACGATCCTCACGCTCACCACGGGCTCGGCCCTGGTGATGTGGATTGGCGAGCAGATCACCGAGCGCGGTGTCGGCAACGGCATGTCGCTCATCATCTTCGCCGGCATCGTCGTCGGCCTGCCGCGGGCGGTGTTGACGACTGTCGATCAGCTGCGCACCGGGCAGATGAGCCTGCTGCGCCTGATCCTCCTGGTCGTGATGATGGTGGCGGTCATCGCCGCGATTATCTTCATGGAGCGCGCGCAACGGCGCGTCACGGTCCAGTACGCCAAACGACTTGTCGGCCGGCGTATGTACGGCGGCACGAGCACGCACATCCCGCTGAAGGTCAACACCGGCGGCGTCATCCCGGTGATTTTCGCCAGCTCGCTGCTGGCGTTCCCGGCGACGGTGGCCGGCGTGTTTCCGACCGGCGGCTGGATGCAGAAGGCGGTGCAGCAGCTGGCCTACGGCATGCCGCTCTACAACCTGCTGTATGTGACCGGCATCATCTTCTTCGCCTACTTCTACACCGCGATCATCTTCAACCCCGATGACGTGGCGGAGAACATGCGGAAGTACGGCGGGTTCGTGCCGGGGATCCGGCCGGGCAAGCGCACGGCGGAGTACATCGACACGATCCTGACCCGCATCACGCTGGTCGGGGCGATCTACCTGGCGCTCATCGCGATCCTGCCCGAGTTCCTGATCACGGGCTTCAAGGTGGCTCCGATCCCGTTCATCGGCGAGAAGCTGGATTCGGTGCTGCCGGAGTGGTTCACCTCGGGCATGAACGTCACCTTCTACTTCGGCGGCACGTCGTTGCTGATTATCGTGGGCGTCGCGATGGACACGGTGCAGCAGGTCGAGTCGCAGCTCATCATGCGGCACTACGATGGGTTCATGAAGAAGACGCGCATCCGGGGACGCCGGGGCTAGATCTGAAGACTCGAGTGCGGTCGCTGCGCGAGCCGTCGATGGCCTTGAATCTCGTGATGATTGGCCCGCCGGGCGCGGGCAAGGGAACCCAGGCGGGGCGCATCTGCCGGCAGTACGGGATCCCGAAGATCTCGACCGGCGACATGCTGCGTGAAGCCGTCGCCGAGGGCTCGGCGCTGGGCCGTGCGGTGAAGGACGTCATCGGCGCGGGCCGGCTGGTCGATGACCAGGCGATTATCGCGGTGGTCCGCGACCGCCTGAAGAAAGCGGATGCCCAGGCGGGCTTCGTGCTCGACGGGTTTCCGCGCACTGTGGCCCAGGCCCGCGCGCTCGACGACATGCTGGCCGATCGCGGCCCGCTCGTCGTCGTGGTCTTCGAGGTGCCGGAGCGCGAGTTGATGCGGCGCCTGACGTGGCGCCGGGTGTGCGCCGAGTGCGGCACTACCTACGGCGGCGTGGACGTGCCGGAGCTGACGGGCGACCGTCGCGAAGGACCGGTGGAGTCGGGGCGGTGCAGGAAGTGTGGCGGCGCGCTGACGCAGCGGGCCGACGACAACGATTCGGTGGTTCGTGACCGCCTGGCGGTGTTCACGAGCCAGACGGCGCCGCTGGTGGATTTCTACAGGGGCAGGCCGACCTTCAGCCTGGTGAACGGGCTGCAGGAGCCCGAACAGGTGACCGCAGACCTGACCCGGGCAATCGAGGCGGCACTGGAGCTGTCGACGACGGACGGCCCGGGCCGGGCACGCGCATGATTGTGTGCAAGTCGCCAGCTGAGCTCGATCGGATGAAGGCGGCCAACCAGGTCGTGGCCGAAGTGCTGGCCGCGCTCCGCGAGGCGGTGAAGCCGGGTGTCACGACCGGCGACCTCGACGCGCTGGCTGAAGCGAAGATCCGGGCGGCGGGGGCGGAGCCGGCGTTCAAGGGCTATCACGGGTTTCCGGCGACGATTTGCGCGTCGGTCAACCAGGAGGTGATCCACGGGATCCCTTCGCAGCGGGCCCTGGCAGAAGGCGACGTCATCTCGCTCGACCTGGGCGCCGTGCTCGACGGGTTCTACGGCGACTCGGCGATCACGGTGCCGGTCGGCCGGGTGAACGAACGGGCGGCGGAGTTGCTGAGGGTCACCGAGGAGTCGCTGCACAGGGCCATCGCGCAGGTCCGGGTCGGCGCGCGGGTCTCGGACCTCGGCGAAGCGGTGCAGTCTCACGTCGAAGCGCACGGGTTCAGCGTGGTGCGCGAGTTCGTGGGACACGGGATCGGGAGCCGGCTGCACGAGGAGCCGCAGATTCCCAACTACGGGCCGGCGGGGCGCGGGCCGAGGCTGGCCGAGGGCATGGTCCTGGCCATCGAGCCCATGGTGAACATGGGCAAGCCCGGCGTGCGGGTGCTGTCGGATGGCTGGACCGCGGTGACGAAAGACGGGCTGCTGTCGGCCCACTTCGAGCACACCGTGGCGGTGACGCCGGGCGGGCCGCTGGTGCTGACGGCAGTGGGCGGGCCGGTGGTGGCCGGGGCGGATGGATACTGGGCCTCGCCTCAGACCGTCCGTTCGTGAGAAAATGGAAAGTTCGTCCCCGGGACCGGGCGAGGTCGAGGGGGTCGTGGTGGCCCAGCTGCCGAGCGCGCTCTACCGGGTGGACGTCGCCGGCCGGGCAATCACGGCGCACCTGACCGGGGACATGCGGCGCAACTTCATCCGGGTGCTCGTGGGCGACCGGGTCAAAGTGGCGCTGAGCCCGGGAGATTTGACCCGGGGCAGGATTGTGGCGCGGCTCTAACAGCGCCGAACAGACGTAGGGCCGAACTTCAGTTCGGCCAAGGAACGACGAATGAAGGTCAGAGCATCGGTCAAGCGGATTTGTGACAAGTGCAAGGTCGTTCGCCGCGAGGGCGTGGTCCGGGTGATCTGCCCGAACCCGAAGCACAAGCAGCGACAGGGATAGGACGGGCTCCGGGCTTCGGGCTCCGGGCTCCAGGAAAATCCTGGGCCCTCCCCGTAGCCAGTAGCCTGGAGTCCGTAGCCAGACAAGGATTCAGTACATGGCGCGTATCGCAGGCGTGGACCTCCCGCGAACCAAGCGGGTCGAGATCGGACTGACCTACATCTACGGCATTGGCCGGGTGCGGTCCAACGGCATCCTCAAGGAAGCCGAAGTCAGCGGTGACATCCGCGTGAAGGACCTCTCCGAAGACGACGTCCGGAAGATCAGCCGGGTGATCGAGGAGCAGGGCCGGGTTGAGGGTGACCTCCGCAAGGAGATCTCGCTGAACATCAAGCGCCTGATGGAGATCGGCTGCTACCGCGGCCTGCGGCACCGCCGCGGCCTGCCGGCGCGCGGCCAGCGCACGCGCACCAACGCCCGCACGCGCAAGGGTCCGCGCAAGGGCGCGGTTGCCAAGAAGAAGACGGTGTAACGAGTCATGGCCAAGACCGAAGCAGCCGCTGGCGCAGAAAAGGCGACCGGCAAGAAGAAGAAGACCTTCAAGAAGCGCGGCGAGAAGCGCGTGGTCCACTCGGGCCTGGCGCACATCCAGGCGTCGTTCAACAACACGGTGATCACGATCACCGACACCGAGGGCAACGTCGTGGCCTGGTCCAGCGCCGGCGCGATTGGCTTCAAGGGCTCGCGCAAGGGCACGCCGTTCGCGGCGACGCAGGCCGCCGTCAGCGCCGGCAACGCCGCCAAGACCTTCGGGCTGCGCTCGGTGGAAGTGCGCGTGACCGGCCCGGGCTCGGGCCGTGAGTCGGCGATTCGCGCGCTGCAGACGATCGGCATCGAGGTGAAGTCCATCCGCGACGTCACGCCGATTCCGCACAACGGCTGCCGGCCGCCGAAGCGTCGACGCGTCTAAGGTATTTGACGATTGCAGTTTTGAAGATTGATTAGCGAGGCGTGATCTGAATGGCTAGATACTCAGGACCCGTGTGCCGGCTGTGCCGCCGCGAGGGCATGAAGCTGTTCCTCAAGGGGGAACGCTGCTACACCGAGAAGTGCGCGATCGAGAAGCGCAACTTCCCGCCCGGGCAGCATGGCAAGACGCGGAAGGCCAAGCTGGCCGGCTACGGCGTGCAGCTGCGCGAGAAGCAGAAGGTCAAGCGCATCTACGGCGTGCTCGAGGACCAGTTCCGCCGCTACTTCGAGGCGGCCGACCGCACGCGCGGCATCACGGGCGAGACGCTGCTCCAGCTGCTGGAGCGCCGCTTCGACAACGTGGTCTACCGGCTCGGCCTGGCGACCTCGCGTCCGCAGGCCCGGCAGCTGGTGCGGCACGGCCACTTCCTGATCAACGGCAAGAAGGTCGACATCCCGTCCTACTCGCTGCGCGCGGGTGACGTGGTCACCATCAAGCCGGTGAGCGAGAAGGGCGCGACCATCACGCACGCGATCGAGGAAGTGAAGGGACGCGGCATTCCGGCGTGGCTGTCGTTCGACGGCGCCGCCGGCAAGGTCATGTCGCTGCCGACCCGCGAGCAGATCAACCTGCCCGTGCAGGAGCAGCTCATCGTCGAGCTCTATAGCAAGTAGACAGTGACGAATGGTTGAATGAAAAATAAAGAATAAAAAGAAGAATGAAGAATGAAGAATGAAGAATGAAGAGCTTCACGCTCTTGTGTTCACTCTTCACTCTTCATTCCCAATTCTTCATTGCCCAGTTCTCTGATGTCGCATCCACCGTCCCAGCAGCCCTTCAGACCTGCGGCGGGCGGCCGGTGGTCACGTCCCTGCAGGTCTGGAGGCCGAGCTGTCGGCCCGACACGCGAAAGGTAGAGACCCATGCTCTGGAAAGGTTTTCAGCGGCCCAAGCGGCTTGAGATCGAGCGCGAGACGCTCACCGACCGGTTCGGCCGGTTCCACGCGCAGCCCTTCGAGCGCGGCTTCGGCACGACGATCGGCAACGCGCTGCGTCGCGTGCTGCTCTCCTCGATCGAGGGCGCGGCGATCACTGCGGTGAAGATCGACGGCGTGCTGCACGAGTTCTCGCCCATTCCGGGCGTGGTCGAGGATGCGACCGACATCATCCTCAACCTGAAGCAGATTCCGCTCAAGCTCCACGTCGACTACACGAAGACGCTGTACCTGCGCGTCGACAAGAGCGGCGAAGTGCGCGCCCGCGACATCGAGGGCGACGCTGACGTCGAAATCCTCGAGCCGGATGCCCACATCGCGACTGTCGCGACCGGCGGCAAGCTGCACATGGAGCTGCGCCTGAAGCGCGGCCGCGGCTACGTCTCGGCAGACAAGAACTTCGACGAGGATCTCGGCATCGGCTGGATCCCGGTGGACTCGATCCACTCGCCGGTGAAGAAGGTGAACTATCTCGTCGAGGCCGCACGCCTGGGCCAGACGACTGACTACGACAAGCTGACGCTGGATGTGTGGACCAACGGATCGGTGAACCCGCGCGACGCCGTGTCGCTGGCGGCCAAGCTGGTGCGCGACCACCTGAACATCTTCGTCAACCTCGAGGAGACGCTCGAAACGCCGCAGGACGCGCAGTCGGAGCCGACGCGCGTCGGCGCGCTGAACGAGCACCTCGACAAGAGCGTCGAGGAACTGGAGCTCTCGGTCCGGTCCTACAACTGCCTGAAGAACGCGAACATCCGTACGATTCGCGAGCTGGTGCAGAAGACGGAAGCCGAGATGCTGAAGACGAAGAACTTCGGCCGCAAGTCGCTGAACGAGATCAAGGAAATCCTGCAGTCGATGGGCCTCAGCCTCGGCATGCGCCTCGATCAGCCCACGGCCGCGGAATAGGACGTCGATGTAGCGGGCGGCAGGCGGCCGAGCGGCTGCCCGCCGCGCGCTGCCGGCGGCCAGCGACAAGGATCAGAACATGCGTCACAAGGTTGCACACCGTAAACTGGGCCGCGTTACCGAGCATCGCATCGCGATGCTCCGGAACCAGGCCACCTCGCTGATCCGCCACGAGCGGATCGAGACGACGGTGCCCAAGGCCAAGGAGCTCCGCCCGTTCGTGGAGCGGCTGGTCACGATAGCCAAGCGCGGCCTCGCGGCCGGCGAAGGCCACGTGAAGCTGCTCAACGCGCGGCGGATGGTCCTGGTCGACATCCAGGATCGCGCTGTCGTCGGCAAGCTGTTCGACGACATCGCGCCGCGCTTCGCCTCGCGGCCGGGCGGCTACACGCGCCTGTTGCACCTCGGCTTCCGCGTCGGCGACGGCGCTGACGTCGCGCAGGTGGAGTTCATCGGCAGCGAATACGACCCGACGGCGGACAGCGAGAAGACCGAAGGCGCGAGCGAGAAGCCGAGGAAGTCCGTCGGCCAGCGCCTCAAGTCCGCGGCACAGCGGATTCGCGGCAAGAAGGACGAGGGCGACAAGCCGAAACCGCCGCGTCCGACCCGGGGCGGCGCACGCAAGGTGACGACGCCGCGGAAGGCAGGCGGCTCGTAAAGCGGGCTCCGGACTGCGGGCTACGGACTAGAGAAGAAAAGGGCGCGGTGACTTCGGTCATCGCGCCCTTTTCTGTACGCCGCGAATTTGCGCATCGGCGCACGGGACGGTCACTGGCAACTGGTCTAACGACGGTGTTAGCATCCTGGCCGTTGAATCCGAGAGTAGGCCTCGACACCATCCCAAGGGCCCTCTGTGAATCGAATATTGACCGGATGCGACTGACCGCGGCGATCCTGGCCGTCGTTGCCGAGGCGTTGGCCCTCGTGATTGGAGTCATCGCTGTCTTTCGGTTCGGCCTGGAGGCCGGCCTGGTCATCGCCGTGGCTCTGAGTTTCTCAGCTCCCGTAGCCGTGGCCGGCGGACTTCAACACTTCACCCGAGGCCGCTGGATTGTCACGCCCTGGGTCGCCGCCGCGCCGGTGTGGATTGCAGTCGCGGCGATGTCGCGGCTGTTTACCTCATTTCGGATTTTCGCCGACGGCGATACGCCGCGCTGGGAGATGCTGGCAGTCGTCGCCGCGGCGGCGGCCCTCGGCGGAGCCGTCGCCACTCGGCCGCGATGAGTCTGGTGCTGCCGATGAGTGTTCGCAACGTGGTCATCGCCGCCTCACTTTGCTATCTGATGGCAGCCTGCGGACCGCACCTGGCACCACATGCTGGCCTCCGTCAGGATTTCACCGCGAATACCCCGAGTTCACGCCGCCGCCGAATGGCGAGCCCGAGGGCGTGCGCTATCGACACGCGTACGATGCCTTCTGGTGGAATTGCGCCATCGTCAGATCCCGGGATCTGGATTCGCGTTGTCCGATGACGTGCAGTGGGACCCCAGGCGCCACTTACGGTTGCAGCCAGGGTGCTATGGACGCGGACGGTGACATCAATGATCTGATCGAGCGGCACGGCCGGCCGCGCACCCAGTCCTATCTGCAGTCGCTCATGCGGCGCTCGGACGCGATAGCGAAGGTGAGGATGAAGGCGTATTTTACAGACGGCCCGGTCGCCGACAGCGTGCCGACGCCACCATGAGCTTCGAACCCGCGAAACGGAATATTTCGAGGTCCCGACAGGGTACTGCCGCTTCCTGACTAGCCGTATTCGGAGGCGCCCATGACCGTCGTCGAGCTAGTAACCAGGCAGGGCAGGGGAGTACTGGGGCTCCGGTGGGTTGCGGCAGCAATCGACTGGCTGCTGTGCAGTCTGACCATCTTCCTGCCGACGACGATGATGGACGCCGGCGCGTGGCGAAGCACTCTCACGCTCTGGCTCCTGGCCGTGGCTCTGTACTTTGCGGGCAGCGAAGCGGTATTCGGCCGCACACTCGGAAAGTGGGCGGTTGGTCTCAGAGTGGTCGATGCCGAGGGCAACGCACCGGGCTGGGGGCGGTCCATCATCCGGAACCTGTTGCGGGTGATCGAAGCGAGCCCGCTGACCGGGCCGTTCGTCGGAGGTGTGGTAGCCCTGATCTCGAAGCGCCAACAGCGCCTGGGCGACATGCTCGCGGGCACGTATGTCATCAGCGACCAAGAGGTGTTGAAGGTCGAGGCCGCCACCGGCGACGATCCTGATCTCTCGCTCTGTGAGAACTGCGGGACACCATACCGTCTCAGTACCTACCGTGCCGATGCGGACCGGATTTTCTGCGCTGGCTGCAAGAATGAACTCAAGCGACCGGAGCAGGTTGGTGATGATCGATAGCTCGGACTGGCGATTGCGGGGACAAGAGCATTACTTGAAGGCGGTGACGCTGGTGCGACGCGCCTACCGGCGCTATGCTCGCAACCCGACGTGGGACCATGACCATTGCGAAATTCTGTTGGGCCAAGTTCATGGTCGAACCCCTCCCCGACACGTTGAAGGAGGGCTACGCGACCCTCGACGAGTATCTTTGGATTTGTCCGGCTTGCTTCGAAGACTTCCTTCCCATGTTCAACTGGAGCGTCAGCGAGCCCGATCGAGGGGACGTCTGACCGCGAGGCACGCGATGGTGGCAGATTCGGACTTCGACCTGGCGGCAGTGTGCGGAAGTCCGGAGCTAGGCTGAGTTGGAGCGCGATGACCAGTGAGCGGAAGTCGGTCGCGATTGGGCTACGATCGCACCATCCGACGTGGCGCAAGGCCTCCGAAGCGCACATTTCGTGATCCAGAAGGACCAGCCTCATGTCCCTTGTTCGTGCGCAGCTTCGCGGTCTCGCTGGACGGCTACGGCGCCGGACCCGACCAGAGTCTCGAGTATCCGCTCGGCGTGCGCGGGCCCGAGCTGATGGAGTGGTTCTTCCACACACGCGTGTGGCAGGAGAAACAGGGCGAGGGCGGTGGCGAGTCCGGAGTGGACAACCGGATGGCGGAGCAGGGCTTTACGAACATCGGCGCCTGGATTCTTGGGCGCAACATGTTCGGGCCGGTTCGCGGACCGTGGCCCGACGAGAGCTGGCGCGGCTGGTGGGGCGACGAGCCGCCCGTACCACGTCCCGACATTCGTCCTCACGCACCACGCGCGCCCGCCGCTGACGATGAAGGGCGGGACGGTGTTTCACTTCGTCACCGGCGGCATTCACGAGGCGCTGGCACAGGCGAGGGTGGCCGCGGGAGGCAAGGATATCCGCGTCGGCGGCGGCGTCTCGACGGTCCGACAATTTCTTCAGGCACGATTGATCGACGAAATGCACCTGGCGGTGCGGCCGGTCCTGATGGGCACTGGCGAGTCGCTGTGGAACGGGCTGGACGTGCACGCCCTCGGCTACGAGATCAGTGAGCAGATCGCAGGTGAACGCGCGACGCACGTGCGCTTCCGCAGACGCGCGTGACACGGCCGACGCTACCCGCCAAGGCATTTGAGCCGTGCGTGCCATGAGAGCGTCTCGGCCCGTGACAGCCGCGGTGATGAGCCTGCTGGTGCTCAGAGCCGCTAGACTGCGTCGACGCGGAACATGGCAAAGAGTTCAGCGAAGAAGCACGCGATGAAGACGCCCTCGGCGGACGCACAACTGAAGGCATTCATCGCGAAGTTCGACGCGAAGGATCAGCGTCTCATTCGCGCTGCGCGAAAAGTCATGCGCGCGCGGCTGCCGACAGCGACCGAGCTGGTCTACGACAACTACAACTTCTTCGTCATCGGCTACGGTCCGACCGAACGGCCATCAGATGCCATCCTGTCACTCGCCGCGCAGGCCAACAAGCTGGCACTCTGCTTCCTGTGGGGAAAGCGCCTTCCCGATCCGACCAGGCGTCTTCGCGGGGATGGCTCACAGACGCGCTCGCTGCCGCTGAACTCCGCCAGCGACCTTTCGGATCCCGACGTGGAGGCATTGATCGCTGCCGCCGTCGACCTGGCAAAGCAGCCATTTCCGGCCACCGGGCGCGGCGCGCTCATCATCCGCTCGGTCTCCGCGAAGCAGCGGCCGCGCCGGAAGACCGCGACGTGAGGCAGGATTCCATGCGAGTGGGTCCTGAGCCAGTGTCATACCCCTGCATTCCCACCGCTGGCCCAGCGTCCTGCTACCGCCGCACGAACTGTTGCGCCGTGGACATGACAGCTCTGATACCGAACACGACGCCCACCACAAGCGCCATCCAGAAGCTGACGGGTCCGCCGCGGAATGCGGTGACGAGAAACGAGACGCTGATGAAGGCGTAGACGAGAGGCTTCCAGGACATCTGCCCTCCACCGCTGACCGACGCCACACCTGGCTGGAACAGCGGGATACTACAGACGGGCGGCCGACCCGTCAATGCGGCCAGCGAAAGGAACTCATGACTGCCACTCGGTATTCAGCCCAGTCGCCAAACGGCGGCCGGGGACTTCGACTCGGGTTGTGGGTCGTCCAGGTGCTGCTGGCCATCTTTTTCTGCATGGCTGGCGTCACCCACGGGATCAGGTCCCTGGACGAGGCCGCGAAGATGGCGACGTGGATTCCGGTGGTCCCGCCGACACTGGTCCGTTTCATCGGCTACGCAGAGCTGGCCGGCGCGCTGGGGCTGGTCGTGCCGGCGGCCACGCGTATCATGCCCGTCCTGACGCCCTGGGCCGCCGTTGGCCTGGCCACGATCATGTTCCTGGCAATTCCCTTCCACGTCATGCGGGGCGAAGCCAACGTCATCGGCCTTCACATCGTCGTGACCGCGCTCGCGGCGTTCGTCGCCTGGGGCCGATTCAGTCGAGCGCCAATCGCGCCGCGCGGGTGATTGGCTCATTCGTTCGGGCCGGTGGGAATGTGCACGAGAACTGGTGCGAAGTTCTACAAGCGCTATCCAACAGCGACGGGCCTCCTCGAGTTAGCAGTACCCGGCGTCTCCACTGACGGCCAGGAAGCCATTGGTTACTGTGGCCTCAGGACAGGGTTGCTGGGAGGCATTGGCTATCTCGTGCTGCTGCGGCAGGAGAACGGCCGGTGGGCCGTCAAGACTGCGCGCGACCTGTGGATGTCGTAGCGCCGGCCTTTCGTTGCCCGCCAACTAAGTGCCGGCTGAGACGTGACATCATTGCTCTCGCGCGCACGGCGCGCCTTCAGTGAGGGACGATGCGGCTTCAAATATTCGTGGTCAGCACGCGCGAGGCACGTCAGGGCCCCGCGGTGGCGAAGTGGTTCCTGCCTTTGGCCGAGCGTCACGGGGCCTTCGAGGTGGAACTGGTCGATCTGGCCGAGGTGAACCTGCCGCTTCTCGACGAGCCCCATCACCCCAGGTTCGCCAACTACGTGCACGACCACACGAAGCGCTGGAGCGACATCGTCAAGCGCGCGGATGCGTATGTGTTCGTGACGCCCGATACAACTACGGCAGCCCGCCGTCCCTCGTGAATGCGCTCGACTACCTGCTGCACGAGTGGGCGTACAAGCCTGCTGGCTTCGTCAGTTATGGCGGGGTGTCCGGCGGCACGCGCTCGGTGCAGATGACCAAGCAGATCCTGGGGACACTGAAAGTGGTGCCGATGATGGAGGCCGTGAGCCTGCCGTTCTTCACGCAACACATCGACAAGCACACGCACGAGTTCAAGCCGCCCGAAGGGCAGGAGAAGGCGGCGACGGTGATGCTCGACGAGTTGGCGAAGTGGGCCCGCGCCCTCGAGACGATGCGCGTGCCGCCGGCCACGCGCTAGCGTCGTGTCGTTGTGAAGGGTCTCTTATGAACGGGCTCGCAGGTAAAGTCGCCATCATCACTGGCTCCTCGCGCGGCATCGGCGCGCACCTCGCGCAGGCTGTCGCCAAGGCCGGCGCCAAGGTCGTCGTCAACTATGCCGGCAACCAGAAAGCCGCCGACCAGGTCGTGGCCGGTATCACCGCTGGCGGTGGTGAGGCTGTCGCTGTGCGCGGCGACGTCAGCAGCTCCGCCGACGTGAAGGGCCTGTTCGACGCCGCCGTCGCGCGATTCGGCGCGGTCCATTTCCTCGTCAACAATGCCGGAATCGCCCTCTACAAGCGCATCCAGGACACGACAGACGAGGAGTTCGACCGCCTGATCGGCATCAATCTTCGTGGCGTGTTCGTCACGCTGCGGGAGGCGGCGACCCGGCTTGAAAGCGGCGGCCGCATCATCAACTTCTCGAGCTCGGTTACCCGGCTGATGCTGCCAACTTACGGCCCGTACTCGGCGAGCAAGGCAGCGGTGGAGCAACTGACTCGCGTCTTTGCCAAGGAGTTGGGCGGCCGGAATATCGCCGTGAACTCCATTTCTCCGGGCCCGACCAACACGGAGCTGTTCACTGACGGCAAGACCGAGGAGACGATCAAGCGTCTGGCTGCCGGCGCGGCGTTCGGCCGGATCGGCGAGCCGGAAGACATCGCGCGCGTCGTGCTCTTTTTGTTGAGTGACGATGCAGCCTGGGTGACGGGCCAGAACATCGGCGCGAACGGCGGGTTTGCATGAGACTCTCAGGACGACGATGATGCGACTGCGAAGCGCGGGCGGGCTGCTGAGCGGCCTGTTCGGGCTGTTGATCCTTTCCAGCTGCTATTCAGATTTCCCTCTCGACGCCACGCCGCAGGCGGACCTGGACCCCGCGTTGTTTGGCGCGTGGCGCTGTCTGCCCGCGACACCTGCGCCAAACGCGCAGGCCGGTAACTTCACCTTCAGCAAGGTCGGGATCGCGTCTACGACATCCGTCTCGAGGGCGGCGGCGACGATCCCATGTCGCTCGAGGCTTACGTCTCGCTGGTCGACGGTCAGCGAGTCCTCAACGTCAGCGATCTCAGCCCGAAGGGCGCGACGTGGGCCTACGTGCGCTACTCCTTCCTCTCGCCGGACGTCGTCCGCTTTCAGATTCTGCAGGACGACGCGTTCAAGGGCGTGGAGAAGACGCCGGCCAGCTACCGGCGGATCGTGGAAGGGCTGACGCTGGACTCTCCGCTCTACGAGAATCACTCGGTCTGCGTCCGCGCGAAAGCGGACGGGAAGGAGTGGAAGTGAAGATGTTCAGTTCGGGTGTCGCCGCCATCCGAAACATGGTGACGATGTCACGAACACGCTCCCAAAGCCTGGTTACCGCCGCGTGGCCATGGGCAAGCCGTCGCGTCCGTGTGGTCACGGTTATTCTCTTCGTGTCCTTTGCGGCGTTCAAATCATGGATGTATTGTTACCAGCCTCATCACGTGAGGCTCAGGTGACGACTCCCCGCGGTGGGCGCTTGGCGCCCGCCCTTACCCTCGTGGCCATGGCGCCGATCGTCGCCGAAGTCCTTCCCGGCGCGACGCGGCTCAGCTCGCTGTTCGTGCTGCCCATCGAGATGTGCGTGTGGGGCGGCGGCGCGCTGCTGATTCGCGCAGCAGTCAGGCGCTGGCGCCTCGGCTGGCTCAACATGGCGTGCCTGGCGCTTGCCCTGGCGGTCGCCGAGGAGTGCCTGATCCAGCAGACGTCGCTGGCGCCGATGGTCCTGCAGATCAAGGGCGTAGCCTATGCGCGCGCCTTCGGCGTGAACTACGTCTACTTCCTGTGGGCGCTGATCTACGAGCCTGTCTTCGTCGTCTTCCTGCCCGTCTATCTCGTCGAGCTGATCTTCCCTGAGCGCCGGGAAGATGTCTGGGTCAGCAAGGTGGGCCTCATCGTCGCCTCCGTGCTCTTCCTGCTCGGCAGCTTCTTCGCCTGGTTCACGTGGACGCGCATTGCCCGGGTGCAGGTCTTCCACGTTCCCCTGTATTCGCCGCCGCTGCCGGCGGCCGCTGCCGCCCTGGCGGTCATCGCGGGGCTTGTGGCGCTGGCCCTCGGTCCTCGGCGTCTCGTCCTGGCGCGCATGTCCCAGCCGGCCGCGCCGCCGTCGCCGTGGCTCGCAGGCATCGCCGGCGGCCTCTGGGCGGTGCTCTGGTATGGGCTCGTCCTCCTGGGATTCGGCATCGCGCCAACCTTCCCGCCGGCCGTCGCTGTCGTCGCGGGAGTGCTGGTGGTCGCCGCCATTGTGCTCGTCGTCCCGCGCTGGACCGCTCACGCCGACTGGCTCGACACGCGGACGTTCGCCCTGGTCTTCGGAACCATGACCGGCTCGATGCTGGTCGGGTTCATCGGCTTCATCGGCGCCGCGCCGATGGACCTCTACTTCAAGATCGGCGTCGATGTCCTCGCGCGTGATCCTGATGATTCGCCTCGGACTCGCGGTGCGCGAGCGATCATCCGCATCGGCGCACTGATACCCGTGCGGAGTCGGGCGGCCACGTGAAAGCGGCGAGCATCGTCCTCACTGTGGCCCACGTATAGCCCTCGTGACATACTTCCGCCTCAACCATGCCGCTGACTCCCGGAACCCGACTCGGCACGTGTGAAATCCTCGGACCGCTTGGCGCCGGCGGTATGGGCGAGGTGTATCGCGCGCGAGATACCTCGCTCGGGCGCGACGTCGCCATCAAGGTGCTGCCCGCAGGGTTGTCTTCCGATCCCGATCGCCTTCGCCGATTCACCCAGGAGGCGCAGGCCACCGCGGCGCTGAACCACCCCAACATCCTGGCCATCTACCTTGTTGGCGAGCAGGACGGCGCGCCGTTCATCGTCTCGGAGCTGCTCGAAGGCGAGACCGTCCGCGACCGGCTCAAGGCGGGCGCTCTGCCGGTGCGCAAGGCCGTCGACTACGCGATGCAGGTTGCTGGCGGCCTGGCCGCGGCCCACGAGAAGGGCATTGTCCATCGTGATCTGAAGCCGGACAACCTCTTCATCACGAACGACGGGCGCGTGAAGATTCTGGACTTCGGTCTTGCCAAGCTGATTCGGCCCGACGGCAGCTCCGAAGACGACGGCCTGACGGTGACGGAGGGAACCGGCGCCGGAATGGTGCTGGGGACGATCGGCTACATGTCGCCAGAGCAGGTCCGCGCGCAGCCGGTCGACGCGCGGACAGACCTGTTCACGCTCGGTGCGATTCTCTACGAGATGGTGTCCGGCAAGCGGGCCTTCCACGGCACGACGCCCGCAGACACGATGAGCGCGATCCTCAGGGAGGAGCCGCCGCCTCTGACAGCGACCATCACGTCCGTCCCGCCGGCCCTCGATCGCATTGTCAGGCACTGCCTCGAGAAGAACCCGTACGAGCGCTTCCAGACCGCGCGTGACCTGAAGTTCGATCTGTCCGAGCTCACGTCGCTCTCCGGGGCCTCAACGGTGACCAGCGGGATTCAGGCCCTCCCGCCTGCGCCGGCGAAGCTTCCGCGAGTGGCCCTGGCCTCTGCCTTGGTAATTGCGCTTGCCGCAGCGGCGGCCGCAGGCTGGTGGGCGCACCGCGCCGCGCCAGAGGAGCAGCCGACGTTCCGGCGACTGACGTTCCGCCGCGGCACTGTCGCCACCGCGCGCTTCGCGCCGGACCAGAAGACCGTCGTCTACGGCGCCTCGTGGGATGGCACGCCGGTCGAGACGTTCCTCGTGACGACCGACAGCCCCGAATCGCGATCGATCGGCGTGCCCGGCAGCGACATCTTCGCCATCTCACCGGCGAGCGAGCTCGCGCTCTCCCTGCGTCCGGGCGGCATACTGCCTCCGCAGGCGGCCACGCTGGCGCGCGCGCCGATCCTCGCCGGCGCGGCGCCGCGCGAGGTCATGGACAACGTGGAGTACGCCGACTGGGGGCCGAACGGCTCGATGGCGGTGACGCTCGATACTGGCGTCGGCGATCGCCTCGAGTATCCCATCGGGACGATGCTCTACGAGAAGCCGGGACCGATTCACCAGATCCGCGTGTCGCCGGACGGCGGGTCGGTCGCCTTCTGGGAAGCCGCTCAGGGAAAGTTCTCCGTCGCCGTGATCGACACGAAGAAGCAGAAGAAGACACTTGCAGAAGGGTGGCCGGCCGTGAACGGCCTGGCCTGGTCCGCGGACGGCAGGGAAGTCTGGTTCGCCGGTGACGAAGGCGACAGCAAGGGCTGGGGCCTGTACGCCGTCACGCTGTCCGGAGCTCGCCGACTGATTCTCAGGTTCGCCGGACCCATCAGCCTCGAGGATCTGGCCGGTGGCCATGCACTGGTATGCCGGCGGACGTCGCAGACCGGCATCCACTACCTGGCCGCAGGAGCCGAGCAGGAGAAGGAGTTGTCCTGGCTGGACGGGTCGCAGGCCGCCGGGCTCTCGAGCGACGGCCACTGGCTGCTGTTCGAGGAAGTGGGCGAGGCGGGTGGCCCTGACGGGGCCGTTTACATTCGCAACACCGACGGATCGCCAGCGGTGAAGTTGGGTGCCGGGACGACGTTCGGCCTCTCGCCCGATGGCAAATACGCGCTCACGCTGACGCGATCCGAGCAGCAGCTTCGACTGTTGCCGGTCAGGATCGGGAACGCCCAGACCGTCCCTGGCAAATTCGACCGCTACGAAGTGGCGCAGTGGCTGCCCGACGGCCGCATCGCCGTCGTGGCCATGGAACATGGGCACGACCCGCGGGTCTACATTCAAAAGACTGACGGCGAGCCACATGCCATCTCGCCCGAAGGTCTCTTTGGCCGTCCAGTCGTGGCGCCAGACGGGCGACACCTGATCGTGCGGTTCAACCACACCGTGGTGATGCTCAGCGTCGATGGCGGCTCACCTGAGCCGGTTCAAGGGCTGACAGCGCGCGACAGCCTTGTCGCCTGGTCCGCCGACGGCCAGTCGCTGTTTGTCGGCGAGCGCCACTCCGCCTCGACGACTGTGAGCCGGCTGAACCTCGCCTCCGGTGCGCGTGTCGCGTGGAGGTCGATTGTCCCCGGCGATGTCGCCGGCGTGCAGAGCCTGAGCCGCTTGATCCTCGGAGCCGACGAGAAGTCGTACGCCTACTGGTACACCCGCACGCTCGGCGAGCTCTACATCGTCGACGGCCTGCACTGACAGCCGCAGATGCGCCTGACGCGAAAGAGTCTTGACCGCGCTTCCTCTATGGTGGACATTGTGTCTACCATCATGGATACGGCGGCGTCAGTGGTCAATGAGCGCATCGCTGAGCGGGTCAGGGAATTGCGTGCGGCGGGCGGGCTGTCGCTGGACGCCCTGGCCGCCAGGAGCGGCGTCAGCCGCTCGATGATTTCCCTGATCGAACGAGGTGAGAGCAGCCCTACCGCGGTTGTTCTCGACAGGCTGGCCACCGGACTGAGCGTGACGCTGGCCTCCCTGTTCGCCCCTGTTGCCGTCGCGAATCCGAGGGAGACGGGGCCGGTGTCGCGGCGCGCCGACCAACTCGAATGGCAGGATCCCGGCTCCGGCTACATTCGCCGAATCGTGTCCCCTCCGGGCGTGCCGCAGCCGATGCAGATCGTCGAGGTGGAGTTCCCGGCCGGCGGTCGCGTGGCTTTCGAAACAGCGGCGCGCGATGTCCGGATCTGCCAGCAGGTCTGGATTCTGGACGGCTCGATCGACATCACCCTCGGCACCGATCGGCACCGCCTGCGCGCAGGGGACTGCCTGGCGATGCAGCTCGATCGCCCGACGATGTTTCACAACCCGACGCGAAAGCCGGCGCGGTACGCCGTCGTGATTTCGTCGGAGTCCCTCGCACGACGATGAGCACGAACTCGCCCGCCTGGTCGATTCGGCGCCTGCAGGAGATGACCGAGACGCAGGTCGCCGGACTGGTGGACCTGCTGATCGACTGTGTCGAGGGCGGCGCGTCGGTCAGCTTCATGCTGCCGCTGTCGCGCGAGCGCGCTGCGCAGTTCTGGCAGGGCGTGGCGGCCGACGTGGCGGCTGGCCGCCGGGCGATTCTCGTCGCGGAGGACGCCAGGGGCATGTGCGGCACCGTGCATCTGGCGCTGGACCTGCCGGAGAATCAGCCGCATCGCGCCGATGTCGTCAAGATGCTCGTCCATCGTCGCGCACGCCGGCAGGGGTTGGGCGCCGCCTTGATGCGGGCTGCTGAAGACATGGCGCGCGACTGCGGGCGCACGCTGCTGGTGCTCGACACCGTGACTGGGGCTGACGCGGAGCGCCTCTACGCCCGTCTCGGCTGGCGGCGGGTCGGGGTCATTCCGCGGTACGCGTTGATGCCCGACGGCGAGCCGTGCAGCACGACGGTGTTTTATCGGGACTTGGGCTAGGCGCAGCAGCGAAGAACGCGCAGCGGCGCACTGTTGCACGCGGCACCGCGAGCTGGCGAAGCAGTCGAAGGGGGACGGAAACGGTGTCAGAGCTGACCATCACAATCCGGCGCGGGACAACCGTCGATGCGGAGCGACTGGCGGAGTTTGCCGCGCGGACGTTTCGTGAGACATTCGGCGCCTACACCACCGTCGACGACATGGACGCGTACCTGGCCGAGACCTACGGGCACGATCTCCAGCGAGCGGAGCTTGCCGATCAGTCAATCGCGACGCTGCTGGCGGAAGGCGGAGAGGGCCTCGCGGGTTTTGCCCAGGTCCGCGACCACGACGTGCCGCCGTGTGTGACCGGGCCTGACCCGGTTGAACTCTGGCGCTTCTACGTCGACCAGCGCTGGCATGGCCGCGGCCTCGCCCAGCAATTGATGCGGGCCGTCGACGACGAGGCGAGGGCACGCGGCGCGCGGACGCTCTGGCTGGGAGTGTGGGAACGCAACTTCAGGGCGCAGGCGTTCTACAGCAAGTGCGGGTTCATCGATGTCGGCTCTCACGCGTTCATGCTCGGCACCGATCGTCAGACGGACCGAGTCATGGCCCGTCCGCCACGACCTGATCTAACCTGATCCAACCCGATCCAACCTGATCGCCCCAGATGCCCCTCCCTCGCGCGAGAATCGAATCAGTCGACGTGCTTCGCGGGATCGTCATGATCCTGATGGCCCTCGACCACACGCGCGATTTCTTCGGGACGGCCGACAACCCGGCCAACCCGGCCACCGCCAGCGCGGCGCTGTTCTTCACGCGCTGGGTCACGCACCTCTGCGCGCCGACGTTCTTTCTGCTGACCGGAACCGGCGCGTACCCTGGCCCGCGGACGCCGAACGACGGCAGACTTGTCACGCTTCCTCGTCACGCGCGGGCTCTGGCTCATCGTCCTCGAGCTCACTGTCGTCCGCTGCATCGGCTACCAGTTCAACGTTGACTACCGCGTGACGGTGCTGCTGATCCTGTGGGCGCTGGGCTGGTCGATGATCGTGCTCGGCGGGCTGGTGCGCTTCACGCCGCGTACGGTCACGATCGTCGGCGCGACGCTGATCGTCGTCCACAATCTGTTCGATCCTGTCGCGGCGCAGTCGTTTGGCCCGCTGGCGCCGTTGTGGTCCATCCTGCACGCGCCCGGGTTCGTCTACTCCGGCCCCGATCACGTCGTCCTGGTCGCGTATCCGCTCGTGCCGTGGATTGGCGTCACGGCGGTGGGCTACGGCCTCGGACAGCTATTCGCCTGGCCGGAGCGCAGCGGCGGGCGATGCTGCTCAAACTCGGCCTCGGCTTTGCGGCGGGTTTCGCGGTATTGCGGGGGATCAACATCTATGGCGACCCGGTGCAGTGGTCTGCGCAGGCGTCGCCGGTGCGCAGATGCTGTCGTTCCTGAACGCGACCAAGTATCCGCCCTCGCTCCTCTACCTGCTGATAACGCTGGGCCCGGCGCTGCTGTTGCTGCGCGCGCTCGACCGCGGCACGCCGTGGTGGCTTCACCCGGCGCTGACGTTCGGCCGTGTGCCGCTCTTCTACTTCCTGCTGCACTTCCCGTTGATTCACCTGCTGGCAGTCTTTGTCTGCGACGCCATCTATGGCGATGCGCATTGGATGTTCCAGTCCGCGCGACTCGATCAGTTTCCCTTCACGCGTCCGCCCGGCTGGGGCTTCTCGCTGCCGGTGGTCTACGCCGTCTGGATGGCAGTCGTCGTCAGTCTCTACCCGCTCTGCCGCTGGTTCGCCGCGCTCAAGGCCCGTCGCACAGATTGGTGGATCAGTTATTTCTGAAAGCGGCACCGTGCACCTGGGCCCGCACCTGCACGCTGCGACCGCCGTGCTAGCATCCCAACCACATGCCTGACGCGAAGCCCCCCAGGGCCAAGCGCGACGTCATTACGTCGCTGCGCCAGCCCAAGGTCGCCGTGATGATGGCGCTCGGCTTTTCCTCCGGCCTGCCCTTCCTGCTGACGGCCAACACCTTCGGCTACTGGCTGCGCGACGAGGGCACCAGCCTCGTGGCGATCGGCCTCATCTCCTGGGTGGGCTTCGCCTAGCCTTCAAGGTGTACTGGTCGCCGCTGGTGGACCGGGTCGACCTCCCGCTGCTCGGGCGCCTGGGGCGAAGGCGCGGCTGGATCCTGCTGTGCCAGCTCGTCGTCGCCCTGGGCCTGCTGGGGATGTCGGCGGTGGGCGTTCCGGCGGCCTCGGGCCGATCGGTGCTTTCGCGCTGCTGACTGCCTTTGCCTCCGCGACCCAGGACATCGCGATCGACGCCTGGCGCATCGAGGCAGCCTCGGACGCCGAGGAGGTCGGCCTGATGACCTCGGCCGCGCAGCTGGGCTACCGCATCGCGCTGCTGATCACGGATGCGCCATCATCGCCGCGCAGCGCGTGGGCTGGCCGATCTCGTACGTGGCGATGGCGGTCGCTGATGGGGGTCGGCGTCGTCGCCACCTTCTTTGCCTTCGAGCCCTTGCGGGCGCACACGGTGCTGCTCAGCAAACCGCCGCTCGTGGAGCGCACGCGGGCTGCTCGACGCGGTCATCGGCCCTTTCGTCGACTTCTTCCGCAAGCACCGGATGGCCGGCGCTGGTGATCCTGTTATGGTCGGCGCTGTACCGCCTGCCGGACTTCGTCATGGGGCCGATGTACAACCCCTACTACCACGACCTCGGCATCAGCAAGGACACGGTGGCCCTGGTGCGCGGCTCCTTCGGCCTGGTGGCCACCTTCGTCGGCCTCGCGGCGTCGGGCTTTGCGCGGTGCGCATGGGCATGCTGCCCACCCTGATCATCGGCCTGGTGCTGGAGGCCTCGGGCACGGGCGCCTTCGCGCTGCTGGCCTTCCACGTCGGACGCCACACGTTTGCCGTCGTGATGTCGCTCGACTCGTTCGCGCAGGCCTTTGCCGGCGTGGCACTGGTCACCTACATGTCGAG
>CAWCNI010000003.1:0-183150 GCA_963796915.1 Vicinamibacteria bacterium
GCGGCGCTCCGGCGCCTGCGCTGGCCATGAGGGCCATCGAGGCGATCATGCTGGCCGAAGTCGGTGGCGGTGATGGGCGCCTCGGCCACCCGCCAGGCGCTGGGCAATCAGGTGCTGCTCAACCTGCAGAAAAGAGGAATTCGACGGCGACGTCGTCGCGGTGAGCCCGCGGGCCGCCTCGATCGAGGGCTGGCCTGCCGTGCCGTCGGTGGCAGAGCTCCCCCGCTGATCTGGATGTCGCCGTCGTCAGCGTCCCGGCCCCGGCCGTCGCCAGCATCCTGCGCCAGCTGGATGAGCGGGGCTGGCCGCGCGGCTGTCGTGCCTGGCTGTTCTTCGCCCGCCAGGAGACCGCGGACATCGAGGCCGCCGCGCGGGACCTGCGGCTGCGGTTCAACGGGCCGAACTGCCTGGGTGTCTTCAGCGTCGCGACCTGCGCGCCGCTGTCGACAGCGGGCTATGGCGCCATCCGGCGCGGCAATGTCTCGCTCGTCTCGCAGTCAGGCTCGGCGTCGATCTCGATCATGACCTCGCCCGGGCTCGGCTACGCGCGCATTGCCTCGAGCGGGAACGAGACCAGCCTCACCTCAGCCGACTACCTGAGCTGGCTCGCCGATGATGACCGACGGACGTGATCGGCCTGGAGATCGAGGACATCAGGGATGGGGCCGAGTTCGATGCTGCCGTCGCCCGGGTCCAGGCGGCCGGCAAGTCCGTGGTGGCCCAAAGTCGGCCGGACCGGCTGGGCAGCCGCGCCGCCCAGGCCCACACGGGCGGTCTGATCAGCGACTACGACGCCTACCGGGCATATTTCGCGCGGCTGGGCGTCCCGGCCGTCCTGAACTACGACGACTGATCGCCACGCTGCAGGTACTCGCGGCCCGGCCGCGGCGGCCCTGCCCCGGCACCCGCGCGGGAATCTTCGCGATCTCCGGCGGGCAGAGCGCGCTCGCCGCCGACCTGGCCGACGAGAACGGCCTGCAGCTCGCCGAGTTCTCCCCGGAGACGGCCGCGCGGCTGCGCGCCGCGCTGCCGGACTTCGACGGCACCAATCCCGTGGACCTGGGCGCGACCGTCGGTCATGACCGCCGCGATCCCGACGGCGCGCTCCGGGCGATCCTCGACGACCCTTCCGTTGACTCGGTTCTGGTCATCCAGGATGCGCACGAGCGGCTGGCGATCACGCCCGACCACTGGTACTGCGAGAACGTCCGCGACGTGGTCAGCGTCGCGCGCGCGGCGGCCAAGCCCGTGGTCCTGGCCTCCAGCGCCTCGGCTGCATTCACCCCCTGCTGCAGGAGCTGGTCGATGACTCGCCCGTCCCGTTCCTGCGCGGGCTGGACACCGCTGTCGTGGCCCTGCGCGGCCTCGGTACCCACGGGCCCGCCGAGCCAGCGGGCCGGCGGCTCGCGCCGCCGCCGGAGCTAGCCGCGCTGCGGGCGGAGCTGCGCCGCGAGTCCGGCCCAGTCGGCTACGCCCTGACCCGGAGAATTCTCGCGGCCTACGATCTGCCGGCCGTGGTGTCGGTGCTGGCCGCCGATGCCGCCGATGCGGCCGGGAAGGCGGAGCTGATCGGGTATCCGCTGGTGGCGAAAATCGCCTCGCCTGATCTCCCGCACCGGGCCGACATCGGCGCCGTGGTCGTCAACATTGCCAGCGAGCCGCAGCTGCGCGCGGCCGTCACGCAGATCGGCGCCCGGGTCGGCGCGGCGGCCCCCGGCGCCCGGATCGAGGGCTACGAGCTGCAGCCGTACGTGCCGGGCGGCGTCGAGGTCCTGCTGGGCTTCAAGGCCGCGGCACCGCTCGGCGCGATGGTGGTCGTCGGCAGCGGCGGCACGCTCGCGGAGCTGCACCCGGGACCGGGCGGCCGACCTGGACGCCGGTCTCGCCGGCCCGGGCCCGGGCCATGATCGCCGCGACCGGGCTGGGCGCGATCCTGGGCGGCTACCGGCGGCTGGTCGAGCCGACCGACATCGGGCCGCTCGCCGAGACCCTGGAAAAGGTGGCGGCGCTGGCCGCGGACCTGGGCGATGTCGTGTCCGCGGCCGACTTCAACCCGGCCATCGTGCGCAGCCCGGCCGGGGAAGTCCAGATCGTCGACGCCCTGTTCATCGCGGCCGGGGCGCAGCACACAGCACGACCACGGAGATCAGCACCCGAGGACTGAAGATGAGCATCTACCTGATCCGCCGGATCATTCAAGCGCTCGTGGTGGTGGTCGGCGTCACGATCGTGGTGTTCATTACGATCCACCTGATCCCCGGCGGCCCCGCCCGGGCGCTGCTCGGGCCGCGGGCCACCCAGAGCCAGATCCGCGCGTTCATCGACCAGAACGGGTACAACCGGCCGCTGCCCGTGCAGTACATCGACTTCATCTCCCGGCTGCTGCACGGCAACCTGGGGTACTCGAATTACTACAACCAGAGCGTCAACTCGCTGCTCGCGCAGGACTTGCCGAAGAACTCCTCGTCCTGGTCGGGGCCAGCCTGATAGTTCGGCGCTGGTCATCGCCGTTCCGCTCGGCATCCTGCAGGCGGTGAGGAGCGAAATCGCCCTGTCGACTACATACTCACCGGTCTCTCCTTCGCCTTGCTATTCCATGCCGACGTTCTGGGTGGGCATCCTGCTGGTCACGGCATTCTCGGTCAAGCTGTCGCTCTTTCCCTCCGAAGGCCCGCAGGGCGGCACCGTCGCCAGCGCCTTCAGCCAGCCCGGCGCGATGGTCCTGCCGGTAGCAACCCTCAGCATCATCACGATCGCGCAGTACAGCCGGTTCATCCGGGCAGCTGCCATCGACAACTGTGCCGCCCGGCGCGACAAGCGTGGCGAGCCGAAGCGTGTGCGCGCCGATGTGCGCGCCGATGTCGAGCACGTGGTGCCCCGGTCGAACGGTGCGGGCGATGAAGTCCCGCTCGTTCAGCTCGAACCGATCCTCGACGATCGCCAGGGTGAGAGGATCGTCGGGCTCACCGACAGACAGCAGCAGGCCGTCGGCGAGGCGGCGGACGGCCGCCGGCATCAGGGCTTGACTGGAGGCTGTGATGCCTTGGCGTGGATCGATGGCGCGTCGTACCACTGACGTTCACTGCGGGTCATCAGCTCGAACGCCTCGCGCGGGCCCCACGTGCCGGCGGGATAGTTCGGGAAATCGCGCGGCGGCAACGCGCGCCAGACGTCCAGGATCGGCTCGACGACGGTCCACCCCGCTTCGACCATGTCCGAGCGCTGGAACAGCGTGGCATCGCCGGTCATGCAGTCGTACAGCAGGCGCTCGTACCCGTGCTGGGCGCCGATCCGAAGTAGTCGCCGTAGTCGAACGACATGTCCACGTTGCCCAGCCGCAGCTGCGGGCCCGGGATCTTGGCGCCAAAGCTGAGCGCGATGCCTTCGTCCGGCTGAATGTGGAGCACGAGCCGGTTGGGGTTCAGCTGTTCGACTGGAGTATCGCGGAACAGCATGAACGGCGGCCGCTTGAACTGGATGGTGATCGTCGTCTCCCGCTTGGGCAGCGACTTGCCGGTCCTGAGGTAGAACGGCACATCCGCCCAGCGCCAGTTGTCCACGAACAGCTTCAACGCGACGAAGGTCTCGGTGTGGGAATCCGGCGCCACGTTCGGCTCGCTGCGGTACGCGGCCCTTCGCTCGCCTGCCACCGTGCCGGCCGCGTACTGACCGCGCACGCTGCGCCGGAGCACTTCTTCAGGCGAGTACGGATCGACGGCACGAAGGACCTTGGCCTGCTCATCGCGCACGGCGTTGGCATCGAACGAGCTGGGTGGCTCCATCGCTGTCAGCGAGATCAGCTGGAACAGATGGTTCGGCACCATGTCCCTGAGCGCTCCCGACTGGTCGTAGTAGCCGCCGCGTTGCTCGACGCCGACGGTCTCTGATGCCGTGATCTGGACGTGATCGATATACCGGCGGTTCCAGATCGGCTCGAAGACGCCGTTGCCGAATCTGAATGCCAGGATGTTCTGTACCGTCTCCTTGCCGAGATAGTGATCGATCCGGTAGGTCTGCTCCTCGCGAAGCACCTCTCCGACCTGACGGTTCAGCGTCTTTGCGGACGCCAGATCCTGGCCGAACGGCTTTTCGATGACGACGCGACGCCAGTGGCCGTCTGCTTCCTCTGTCAGCCCTGCCGCGCCGAGATGCGTGACGACCGGCGCGAACAGCGTCGGCGCCACTGCCAGGTAGTACAGGTAGTTCCCGGTGGTCGCAAACTGCGCGTCGAGCGCTTCGAGCCTCGTCTTGATCTGCGCGTAGAGGTCGGCGTTGTCGACGTCGCCGCCCAGGTAAAACATCCGCTCGAGAATCCAGTCGCGGCAGTTCGGGTCCTGGGGCTCGTCGCAATCCTCCAGGTTCTCGCTGACACGCTTGCGGAACTCCTCGTCGCTGAGCGGTTGGCGAGCCACGCCCAGCACGGCGAAATGATCCGAGAGCAGGCCGCTCCGGCGAAGGTTGTGCAGTGCCGGGACGAGCTTTCGCTTGGTGAGGTCGCCCGATGCCCCGAAGATCACCATGATGGCCGGCGGCGCGGGCGGCGGCGTGGAGGGCTCAGCCGCCGTACGCGCGCGTGACCGCTCGTCAGCCGCAGGAGTCTGCGTTCGATCGCGAGTATCAGGCATCCACCGGTCCTCGAAGGCGCGTGACGAAGGGAACTATTTCAGAGCCTCTTCAATTGCCTTGCGCAGCTCCGGTGCGTCCGGCGTCACATTGCTCGGGAAGAAGGCGACGATGTGCCCGTCGCGGCCGATGACGTACTTGCTGAAGTTCCACTTCGGCAGGTTGCCGGACTGTCCGAGCCACGTGTAGATCGGTGACTGCTCGTCGCCGGCCTTCGTGACGACCTTCGAGAACATCGGAAACGTCACCTTGTAGTTCATCTCGCAGAACGTCTTGATCTCTTCCGCGGTGCCCGGCTCCTGCCCGCCGAAGTCGTTGCTCGGGAAGCCGAGGATCACGAACCCGCGCGGCGACAGGTCGGTATACAGCTGCTGCAGGCCCTTGTATTGCGGCGTGAAGCCACACTTGCTGGCGGTGTTGACGACCAGCGCCACCTTGCCCGCGTACTCCTTGAGCTCAACGGGCGCGCCCGACAGGCGAGTCGTGCTCATGTCGTAGAACGACGACGGCATTGGCGCACCCTTTCCATCGGCGGCGCCCGCCGCCCCTGCCAGACAGACGCTGGCGACGAGCGCGGACAGCGACGAAACCACAGGACGAGACATCGAAATCATGACGGCACCTCTTCAACGGTATGTGACATCCGGTCAGTACGTGGCGGCGTAAAGCTCGAGCGCGCTGGCCACATCGAAGGCTCGTGGATTATTGATCGCCGACGGCTCCGCCGCGGCCTGCTCCGCCAGGGTCGGCAGATCCCGCTCCATCACTCCGGTCGCGCCGAGCCGGCCGGGGAACCCGCCGGCGGCCGCGAAGTCCTCGAGCCTGGCCACCAGCATCTCGGGCCGTCGCGTCTCGCCGCGGACCGAGGCCAGCTCGGCGTAGCGATCCGCCACGACTCTCGAATTGAACCGCACCACCTCGGGCAGCAGAATCGCGGTCGCCACCGCCCGATCGACACTGCCGCGGCGAACCAGCGGCTCGGCGCACGCGTGCACGGCCCCGAGGCCCGACTGCACCGCTGCAGTCGCCGCGAGAAACGTCCCCAGCAACACGTTCGACAAGGCCTCGGCATCGCCGCTGCCGTCGATGGCGCGCGAGTAGGACATCGAGAGGCGCCGCCACGACTCGCGGGCGAACATGTCGGTGAGCGGATTGCGTCGCGCCGCGACCCAGGACTCGACGGCGTTGCCGATGGCGACAATCGCCGCCGACGCCGCCTGTGCGTCTGGCACGTCCACAGACAGGTCGGGATCCAGCACCAGAATGCCGCAGCGCGGCTGGCCGATGCCGCTCGCCGCCACTGTGGGGAGCCCGATCGCCGTCACATCGCCGTGGAGCGCAGCAGCGACGGCGAACGCCCGGTCGCTCCCCATTGCCACGACGAGATCCGGACTCGACCGGTCCTGCCGGCTGGCATCCGCTGGCCCAGCGAGGGCGGCCGGGTCGGCGATCCCGATGACCCCGAGCCCCGCCTGTTCGAGGGTGGTCGCCACCGCCGTCACGCGACCGCTGGTCACGAGGTCGGCGTCCGCGAGGATCAGCGCGCGTCGAGCGCCCCTGCCGACCGCCATGGCGGACGCGAGCTCCAGGGCGCCGGCGCCGGCGACGATGCGGGTTGGACAACTGAAGTCGAGAATCTGGCTCACGTGTCGATCCACCGCTCGCCCGATCTTACTTCGGCTGTCGCGACGCGGCAGCAACGGTCCGGCCCGGGCCGCTGGTGTGATGAGCGCTACTCCAGGCGAGCGCGCAGCGCGTCTGAGATGGGGACTGACTTGCCCTGCTGGTAGTCGAACGCCACCTGGACGCTCTTCGCCTCGGCGACGAGCGTGCGGGTTCTGGCATCGATGACTTCGTACGCCACGGTGAAGCTCGAACGGCCGATGGCGTCCACGCGCATGCGGACCACGAGGCGATCCCCCGGATAGGCAGGCTTCCGGTAGTCGATTTCCACCCGGGCGATGATGAAGCCGTGCTCGCGCAGGCCGTCGGGACCAAACACGTCGCGCCACCATGCGAATCGCGCCGCCTCGAGGTAGGTCAGGTAAACGGCGTTGTTGGTGTGGCCCAGAGGGTCACAATCGCGAAAGCGGACTTCAATTTCGTGTTCGAAGCGCCACATGGCAGGCATTACAGCCGTCGCACGGCGGCGGGAAAGTCACGCCAGACCGGGATGCCGCAGAAGTGTGTGCCTTCGGTGCACCGCGGCGAGGCCAGGCCGTTCCTCACGACGCAGGGCGGGCCGATGTAGCGGGCCAGCCGCGGATGCGCCTCTCGCAGCGCCGAGAGCTCGTCCATCGACGCGAGGTAGATCTCCTCCTGGGCGTTGAAGCAGGTGCGCTGCGTCCACTTGTGGACGAGCGCGAGCAGCGATCCGGACTCCACCAGCCGCAGCGTCTTGGCGTTCGGCAGCAGGTACATGCGCGAACTCGAGCGGCACGTCGAGCTCCAGGAGCCGGTTCTTGGCGTCCCACGCTGTCGTCATCGCGCGGTCGTACGCCGCACGCGCCGCCGGGTTGGCGGCAATCAGCCGCGGCGTGATGTAGTCGGGCCGTCGCGTATCAACGAACGACATCAAGGGCCGCGATGCCGGCACCATGCGATGGCGCTGGTCCTGCGAATCGGCGGTGTGGCTGAGGCGCTTCTCGAACGTGTACGACGCGTGGTGCAGCGAGCGCATCAGCGGCGAATGGTACGAGACGTTCAACACTTCCAGGCGATAGCGGTTCCTCGCCGGGTTGAGCACCCGATCGATCGCCTCGTCGTCACTCATCTCGTCGCGCGTCAACCCGAACGTCACGCGCACAGCCTCGGCGATGCTTGCCTCGGCGGACGGCGAGCAGTCCGACAGGCGCGACACCCGGCCGTTCAGCCGGCGGTCGAAGTCCCTGGCAAACGCGTCGCCACTCCCCCGCGGACTGACAAAGCCTGTCTCCGGCAGCGCGTCTGCCGGCAGCTCGTCGCACCCCACCTTCTCGAAGAAGAACGGGTCGACTTCGCGGACGAGGTCCACCATGCGGCCGATCACGACGCGCGACTCGTACGGCGCGTCGCCCGCCGCCGCCATCCGCCGGAGACGGTGCAGCGTGATGCCCGACACCGTGTGGACCATCGAGGTGAACGCCGCCAGCGGGATGACGTAGCGCGCGGTCTCGATGGCGCGCTTCTCGGCGTCGCGCTCGATTCCCTTCAACCGCTCGGCGCTGGCCCGCGGCGTCACGTAGCGCAGCTCTTTCAGAATCTTGAACGCGTCGTCTTTGAGGAGCGCCGCCAGCTCCGCGTAGCTGTCCCACGCTGCCAGCACTGCCCTCTCGTAGACCGCCAGGGCCTCGCCAGCCAGCGGCGGCACGAACGCGCGCGGTTCTTTCAGCTTCACGTAGCGCTGACTCGATTGCTCCGAGTTGTAGAACGGGTACGAGTGCAGCGCCGTCCAGACCATCTGGCGCGAGATATTTTCGAGGCCGAACTCGAAATGCGCGTGCTGATAGACGGTGTGATGCCCGGCGTCGAAGGTCAGCGCGCCGATCGAATCGCGCTGACGATCGGTGACTTCGCTGGTGGCGATCACCCGCGGCGAGTAGCACGTGCGTGCCGCGGCGATGGCGCCGTCAAACGGCTGCGCCGGTGCGTTGCGCAGGGTGACGACGGGGGGCGCCGTCTGCAGCGTGGGCGTCGTCGTCTCGCTCAAATGGGGGCCTCGACGCTGCTACTTCTCGTCGGACTTCGACCAGAACCGCGAGTATTCCTCGAGAAACGCCAGCGTCTCGAACGATTTCATCCTGTCGAAGAACAGCGTCCCGTTCAGGTGGTCGTTCTCGTGCTGAACGACGCGGGCCGGGAAGTCTTCCAGCTCCATCTCGAGCGGCTTGCCGTCGCGATCGAGACCCCGAACGCGCACACGCCGGTTGCGCGGCACCTTCCCGCGGATGTCAGGGATGCTGAGACAGCCTTCCCAGTCCTCGACGAGATCACGGCCGATCGCGGTGATCTCGGGGTTGACGACCGCGATGGTCACGATCTCGCTTTCGCCGGTGCGCTCGTCCTCTTCCTCGATCCCGGCGACGAAGATGCGGACGCTCTCGTGCACCTGCGGCGCCGCCAGCCCGACGCCGTGGTACTCCTGCATCGTCTCGATCATGTCGTCGATGAGTTTCTGCACCGCCGGCGTCGCGATGGCCGACGGCGCAATCGGCTTGGCTTTCTCGCGCAGCACCGGATGCCCGAGCCGCGCGACCTTCAGGATCGACATGGTGCCGAATTATACCTGCCCGCCTGCCGCCTGCCCGCCTGAGGCCTGCCGCTGCCTGCTGCCTGCTGCCTGCTGCCTGCTGCTCCTAATCCGACAGCCCTTCGGCCTTGCGCTCTTCAGCGGTGACCACGCCGTGCGCCCAGCGGATTTCGGATTGCCGGTTCAAGATGGCCGGAGGCGGTGTCACGAACGACTTGACCTGCGCCGACGTGCCGCCGATGTTCAGCTTGTCCATCAGGAAGCCAAAGCGCTCTTCGAGGGCGGCCTCGATTCGATCCCGCAGGGCGGGGTCGAGATTCCAGAGCTGCGACTTGAACGGCCCGATCGCCTTCTTGCGGCCCTTGTAGAGGAACTGCTGCTCGGTGTCCGCCGGCTTGCGCTCTTCGGCCGCGTGCTCGGTCGTCCAGGCGTACATCTCGTCCTTGAGCGCCTTCGGAAATGCCGGGTGCTCGTAGACCATGTTCTGGAAGTCGGTGGCGAGGTGAATCTCGCACGCGCCGGCCTTTGGGAACGCGTCGAAGGCATCCGGCGGCAGCGTGGACGCGCCGTGCTGCACGGCGCCGCCGAGACCGTAGTCCTTCCGCGCCGTTGCTGACAGCTCCTCGAGCGCCTTCAGGTCGAGTTTGACGTCCGTGCGCACCTTGCCGTCGGAGGCGACAAAGCCGCCGTGCGCGGTGCCGGTCTGCACGCTGATCTTGCTGATCCCTTCAAGCTTCGGATCGCGCGCCTTCAGCGCCTTGAGATAGCCGTCCATGAACGCGTGCAGCTCGTGGACGTCGGAGTTCTTGCCGCCGACCTCACCGATCTCGCCGCCGACCGAGACTGTCACGGCGGCAGGCTGGTGCGCGCGGATGAACGCCGTGAAGTCGGCGCAGAGGTCGCAGTTGACGAACTGCTGTTCGGCGAGCGTCGCCTTGTCCAGATCCACGAGCGTCGAGGTGTCGATGTCGATGTTGTAGAACCCGGCAGCGATCTCCTCCTGGATCAGCGTGCGGAGCGTGTCCAGCTCCTTGTCGCGATCCGGCGAGGCGTATTTCTTCGCGTTGACCTGGACGTGATCGCCCTGGAAGAAGATCGGCGCCGCAAAGCCTTCGCGCAGCGCCGCGGCGAGGATGCTGGCCGCGTACTCGTGCGGGCGCTGCTCGGTGTAGCCGATTTCCGATCGCGCGATCTCGAAGATGAACGCGCCCGCGTTGCGCGCCAGGGCGGCGCGGAATGCGGACCGGGCCGTGTAGTACGTCATCATCCGCAGATTCATCGCCGGCACCGTGAAGCCGCCAGCCTTGGCCTGCCCCATCGCCACGTACAGGTCATGGATGGACGAGGGCACCACCCCGCGCGCGGCGGCCAGCGCGCGGATGACCCAGCGCGCGGTGCCTTTGATCTCCGGCGTCGCGCCGAAGGCCGAGGTGTGGGCCAGCCTGTCAACGAGCGCGCCATCGGGCGTCCCTGTCACATGGATGGCGTCGCCGTCGATCCGGGCTACGGAGCTGACGGCGTCGACGAGCGAGTCGACGGATGCAAACGGCATAAATCCCCTTGAACGAAGGTCCGATTCTGGTCGAACGGGAAATTGTACCACCGGGAACTTGAAGTCCTCTACCGACGCCCCGGCGATAGCGAGGTCGATGAGTTCGGCGACTGGCAGTGATGCCTCCGCCGCATCGACGGCCTCGCGGGTCGCGCGCGTCGCGGGAGCTTTCGGCATGAACATCTGGCAGCAGTCCTCGTCCGGCAGCACCGAGATGCCATACGTGCCGATCCGCCGTGCGTCGGCAGTGACCTCCTCTTTGTCCATGCCGACCAGCGGCCGAAGAATCGGCAGCGTCGTGCCCGCGGCAATCGCCGTCATGTTCTCGACTGTCTGCGACGCGACCTGCCCGACCGACTCCCCCGTCACCAGCGCAGCAGCCCCTTCCCATTTCGCCAGGTGCTCAGCGATCCGGAACATCAGGCGCCTGTAGACGACGACGCGCAATGACTGCGGCACCGAGACAACGACCCGGCGCTGAATCTCGGCGAAGGGCACCAGGTACAGGCGCGTCCGGTTCTGGTAGCGCGTCAGAACGCGCGCCAGATCGCGGGCCTTCTCCTGCGAGATTGCCGACGCCACCGGGTAGCTGTGGAAGTGAATCAGCTGCGCGCGGCACCCTCGGCGCATCATCCGCCAGGCGGCCACCGGCGAGTCGATTCCGCCCGACATCAGACAGGCCACGCGGCCGCTCACTCCGATCGGAAGTCCGCCGGCGCCGCGCTCACGGCCGAACGAGTAGAAGGCGCGATCCTTCAGCACCTCCACGTGCACGACGAGCTCGGCCTGAGTCAGGTTGACGCGCCATCCCCGCGCCTCCTTGATTCGCGCGCCAAGCGTCTGCTCGATTACCGGGGACTCGATCGGATAGCGCTTGTCGGATCGCCGCGCACGGACCATGAACGACGCCGGCGCCAGATCGCCAAGATCGGCGAGGATGGCGTCGCCCAGCGCCTCGAGATCCGACGAGGTGTGCCCCGCCTTCGCGTAGTTGGCTACTCCCAGCACGGTGCTCAGGCGCTCCTGCAGCGTCGTCCACTCGGCCAGCGGCCCGAGAACGAGCTCGATTCGTCCTGGCAGAGGACGGACCCGCCGGACGTCGAGGTCGGCGGTCGCGACCTTCAGGTTGTGCACCAGTCGATCGATGAACCACGAGCGGTTTCGTCCCTTGAGCGCAATCTCCTGGTGGTGCACGACGATCGAATTCATCGCCCGGCCTGCTCCGCGGCACGATGGCCGCTGACGACGGCGCCTTCGATGGTGGCGGGCAGGCCCGTGTCGGTCCAGTCACCGGCCATGTAGAAGCCCTTCACGGGCGTGGCAACGCCGGGTCTGGCAGGCTGTCCGGGCGCCAGCGAGAACGTCGCGCGCTTCTCGCGCACGACAGTGGCCCGGCGGAGCGTCGCGCCGGTGGCCGCGGGCAGCGCGCCGCTGATCTCGCGCAGCGCGAGCGCCGTGAGCTGCTCGTTGGTCATCGCGACGATTGAATCGGCGCCGCTCGAGACGAGCGACAGGTGAGACGAGGCTTCGCCGAACAACCGGCCCTTGTCGAACACGAACTGGAACGTGCGCCCGGGAAGGCCGAGAAACGGCGCATCCGTCACCTGGCGATCGAGCCAGAGATTCACCGTCACGATCGGCGAAGACGCCATGGCGGCCGCGGCCAGTGCGGTTGGCGCCAGTGCTGGCGTCTCGCCAACCAGCTGGCCGAACGAAAACCACGGCACGGTGGAGATGACAGCCCCGGCGGCCAGGCGCTCGCCAGCCGCCTCCACGCCCTCGACGCCGTCGCCGCGAACGCGAAGCCGTGCCGGAGCACCCGCAATCAACCGATGACCGCGGGACTCCAGCCAGCGGCGCGCCGGCTCGGCGAAGAACTGATCCAGCGGTTTGAGCGGCAGTCCGATGGCCGCGTCGCGCCGCGATCCGCCAAACATGCGCGCCAGCACTTCCACAAACGGCTCGGCGGAAGCGACGTGCGCCGACTGATTGAGCGCAGCAACGGCAAGCGGCTCCCACAACACTTCCTTCAGCCGCGTCGTCTGGCCGCGCGCCGTGAGCCACTGGTCCACGGTGAGCCCGGCCGCGTCATCCACGCGCGATGCAGACGGCGGCCCTGCCGCCGGGCGCAACCTACTCAGCACACGACCGAGCCGCAGTGCCGCGATCCGATCGGCCATCCCGAGTGCCGGCCATCGCAGCAGGCCGGCCACGAGGTGCAACGGCGGGGGAAGACTCGAGGAGCGGAGGCGCGATCGCTGTCCGGCGCGGTCGACGACCTCGAGGTCGAGCCGTTCATCGAGGCGCACATCGCCGTCGGCGCCGATCTCACGGAGGAAGTCGAACGTCTCGTGGTAACAACCGAACAGCGCGTGCTGGCCGTTGTCGACCATCTCGCCGGTCGCTGCATCCGGAAACGCAGTGGCACGCCCGCCCAGCCGTCGCCGTTCCTCAACGACGGTGACCCGCGCCCCCTTGTTCACCAGGCGAACCGCGGCGCTGAGGCCGGCGAAGCCGGCGCCGACGATGACGACGTCAGGTGCGGGCATCACGCCCCAGCCGCGTCCGCAGCCAGACACCGATCGCGAGCTGCGCCTGGCGCGGCCGCGTCACCCGCACACGACTGGAGAACACGTCGTAGCCGCGGCGTTCGATTCGCGCCAGCAGGTCGCTGTACACCGAGGCCATGATCTCGGCTGCGACCAGCTCGCGCTCACGGCCAGCAGGCCGGGACTGCCGGGCCTTCTGATAGAACGCCCGCGCCCGGTCAGCCTCGAATGCCATCAGCTTCTTGACTGGCGCGGTGACCTGCCCGGACGCGAGGTCGGACTCGGAGCAGGCAAACGTCGCGAGGTCCTCGAGCGGGAGGTAGAGCCTGCCATGTGACAAGTCGGCCTGCACGTCGCGCAGGATGTTGGTCAGCTGCAGCGCGACGCCGAGGTTCACGGCGTAGTCCCTCGCTTCCTGTGGCGGGACGCCGAACACCTGAATGCAGATCAGGCCGACAGTGGACGCCACGCGCCAGCAGTACTCGTACAGGTCGTCGAAGGTCTGATAGCGCTGATGGTCGAGATCCATCTCGACGCCGTCAATCAGGTCCGCGAACGGCTGGCGCGCCAGCCCGAGCTCGCGAATCCACGGCTCGAGCGCGCGTCCCGTCGACGTGGCGGGCGTGCCGCCGAAGCAGCGCTCCAGCTCCAGTCGCCACTCTGCGATCGCCGCGCGCGCTCCGGCGACGTCCTGCTCCGCCCGCTCGTCCACGGCGTCGTCCACGGCGCGGCAGAAGTCCCAGACGGCGACGATGGCTTCCCGCTGGGGGCGCGGCAGGGCGAGAAACGCGTAGTAGAACGACGTCGGCCGCGACACTCAGGACCACCACAGCGTGCGCCACGCAATGGCCGGCACGTCGCCGGCACCGAGCGATGGGCGAGCGCGAAAGACATCGAAGCCGGCGGCGTCCAGCCTGTCGAGCACGCGCATCCCGCCGAGCCATGTCGCGCGCAGCTCGTAGCGGAGCCGGCCGGTGACGCCATCACAGACCGGCCTTCCGCGGACGAACAGCTCGCGGGTCGTCCCGGCGCAGGAGTCGAGCGCGCTGCGCCAGGCGGCGGTCCACTCGCCGCGATCGAGCGCGGCCGTGTCCGCGGCGACGGCCCGATGCACCTCCGCCGGCACGTACAGGCGACCCCGGCGCCAGTCGATGGCCAGGTCCTGCCAGAAGTTGGTGAGCTGGAGCGCCGTGCAGATCGCGTCGGAGGCGGCATCGAGGCCGGCATCCCGCCAGCCGCCGACCCGAAGGACGAGACGGCCCACGGGATTGGCGGAGCGGCGGCAGTAGTCGAGCAGCGACGGCCACGACGCGTAGCGCGTCACCGACACGTCCTGACGAAACGCGCTCACGAGATCGTCGAACAGCGCGATCGGCAGCTCCATCGTCTGAATGCTGTGATGAAGCGCGAGGAAGACCTGCGGGGCCATCGCACGAACGTCGGGAGCCAGGACAGAGGCCGCCGGCGGCGCGGCGTCCTCATTGGGTTCATGAAGCCGGCGCAGCCACTCGTCGAGCCTGGCCTCGCGGAGCGCCGCCGGCGCGTCACCTTCGTCAGCGATGTCGTCGGCGATTCGCGCAAACGCGTAGATCGCCGCCACGTGCGGGCGCATGCGAGCTGGCAGGAGTCGCGATGCCACGGGGAAGTTCTCGTAGTGCGTCCGCGCCAGGCCTTCGCATGCGGCGTACGCCTGGTCGAGCGTCACTCCCACTCCCGGTCGGCCACCCCCGCCCTGGCGTTGGCCAGGCGTGCGAGGACAAACAGCAGGTCGGAGAGCCTGTTGACGTAAGTGAGCACTACGGGGGTGACCGCCTCGGCACCGAGGCTCACGATGTGCCGCTCCGCCCGGCGACAGACCGTCCGGGCGAGGTGCAGCGCGGCGCCGGCGGGCGATCCGCCGGGGACGATGAACCGGCGGAGCGGAGGCAGGTGGGCCTCGGCCTGGTCGATCCACTGCTCGAGACGCGCGGTGTCCGCCTGCGCCAAACGCGCGCGCTCCACGCGGGCCGCGATGCGTGCGCGGGGATCCGCCAGTTGCGCGCCGACGGCGAACAGGTCCTGTTGAATCTGGTCGAGCCAGGCGTCGATCTCGCCGTCGATGCCGGCAGCGCGGACGACGCCCAGGACGGCGTTGAGCTCGTCGACGTGCCCGTACGCGTCCACCCGTCCGTCGGCCTTGCTCACGCGAGTGCCGTCAAAGAGCGCTGTCTCGCCAGCGTCCCCCGTGCGCGTGTACAGTTTCACGAGTTCGATTATACCGGGGAGCAATTTCAACAGATGCCACGCTCAGCGGCCGCGTTACCGATACCAGCACCCTCAGAACGGCGGCGGTTTCGCACGCGCCTGCTGGCCTGGTACGGCACTTACGGGCGCCGACTGCCCTGGCGGGAGACAGCCGATCCGTACCACATCCTGGTGTCGGAGGTCATGCTGCAGCAGACGCAGGTGGATCGCGTGCTGCCGAAATACCACGAATGGCTGGAGCGGTTTCCTTCGCTGGAGGCGCTCGCGGCAGCCGACGAAACCGATGTCACCGAGACATGGCGGCCGCTCGGCTACAACATCCGTCCCCGCCGCCTCCAGGCGATCGCCCGCGAGTCAGTGGACCGGTTCGGAGGAATGCTGCCAAGCGACGAGGACACGCTGCTCTCGTTCAAGGGCCTTGGCCGCTATACCGTCGGCGCCATCCGCAGCTTCGCGTTTCGACAGCGGGCCGCGATTCTCGACACCAACGTCGCGCGGGTGCTGTTCCGCGTGTTCGTCGGGCGCGGCGACCCGAAAGCCCACGCGATGATCCGTCACCTGTGGGCGGTGTCGGAAGCGCTGGTGCCGCGCAAGCGGGTGTTCGACTTCAATCAGGCGCTGATGGATTTCGGAGCGACCCTGTGCACGGCGCGCAAGCCGCAGTGCCTGCTGTGCCCCATGCGGGGTTTCTGCAGGAGTGCGGCACGGTTGTCGAGCGGCGAGCAATGAGCGACGAGCGACAGCGTTGGAGCGGCGCGCGACGAAGCTCCCTGTCATCGTCGTGGCCGCGGTCATCGAGCGGGACCGGCGGTTCCTGCTGACGCAGCGGCTCAAGGGTTCCCATCTCGAAGGGCACTGGGAGTTTCCGGGCGGCAAGTGCGAGCCCGGGGAGACGCTCGAGGCCGGACTCTTACGGGAGCTTCGCGAGGAGCTGGCTGTCGAGGCCACCGTCGGCGGGCGGATGCTGGTGACGCGCCACACGTATCCGGAGCGCACCGTGGAGCTGCATTTCTATCGGGCAGCGATTGCCGGGGAGCCCGTGCCGCAGCTGGGACAGCAGATGCGCTGGGCCACGCGAGACGATCTGCAGACCCTGACGTTTCCGGCCGCCGATGCCGATCTGATCGCGCTGCTCACGCGAGACCCATCTGCCGCGCGACGCGATTCAGAGCCCTTATCCGAGCTGAGCACGCTGACGTGCCCGACGCGCGCCGCCGCGAGCAGGTGCACGTCCACCCAGCCAAGGCCGCTGCCCGCCAGCTGATTCGCGTCGATGAAGGTCAGCGCTTCGGCGTCGGCGACCGGCATCAGCCGGGGCAGCTTGCCAAGCAGGCTCATGATCTCGTGACGATGGGCGAGGTGGCCGCAGGCCAGCTCGCCGATCACGAACGGGTGGATCACCACCTTCGCGTCCTTGAGCAGCCGGGTGAGCGGCAGGCTCGCCACGCGAAAATGGTCGACCCACACCGAGGTGTCGACCAGGACCATCAGCCGCGACCGCTTCGCCCTGACGGACGGCGCCTGCGCCCGGCAGTCGCGGCGGGATCGACTCCGCCAAGGTCGGCAAGCCGGCTCGCGCTCTCGCGCGCAATCAGCGCCTCGAGACCGGCGTGCACGAGCGCGGTCTTCTCGGTCAACCCGGTCAGGCGACGGGCTTCCGCCAGCAACGCTTCGTTCAGAATCATGGTCGTCCTCATATGCATCAGTATGTCACTTGGATGCATATCTTGTCTAGTTTCCGGGTCACAGGGGCCATGCACGCTGCCGGAGCAGGAATTGTGCCGGAGTGGACTACGCGGGATTCGGCGAGGGCTTGCCGGGAAGTACGCAGGAATTGCCGGTGCCCGGCAGGTCACCGACGTCGATTCCTTCCATCACGGACGCGGCGGGACAAATGGAAGAGCGTGGACTTCAGCCTCGATGCCGTTCTCGAGCGTGACGACCGTACCGGGCTCAATGAAGTCGCGTAACACGGTGCCAAGAGCGATCGGACTGTCGAACGCCGGGGACATGGCGACGCTGGTCGCGCGGCCAGCCTGTCGTCCCTCACGTGTCAGTGCCTGCGGCACCAACGGCAGGGCGGCTCCCCGGAGGCGCAGTCCCACGAGCCGTCTCGCGACACGCCCGTGCGCGCGGTCGCGGATGCGGACGATGATCTCCTGACCGACGTAGCAGCCCTTGGTGTGGCTGAGCGCGTGATCGAGCCCGGCCTCGAGCGGGATGGTGTCCTGGTCCATGTCGACCTGAAAGGCGGGCACGCCGGCTTCGATGCGCAGCACTTCGGCAGTCCGATCGTCGAGCGGCACCGCGCCGCCGTGGCCCACCGCTTCTGACACGCCCGCGGCACGAGGCGCCGGGACGATGAGATGCAGGCCTGCCAGCCCGGTGGCAAAGGCCAGGGTCCGGACGGCGTCCGGGCCGGTCAGCTCGGTCGCCATGCCGGCAAGCGCGTTGGTCACGTCGGGGCCGTACAACCCGACCGACACGAACGCCGACGACGCGTCGTCGATGCGCACGTCCTCGGCAAACACGAGACCGTCCAGCCTGACCGCGAGTGCGGCGGCCAGTGGCGCCGGCACATCGAGAAACGTCGTCAGGCCGTCGTCCACGACCACGGCGTCGGTAATCATTCGCCCGTTGGGTGTCAGCCAGGCACTGTAGATACCGGTGCCGTTGACCGCTTGCGTCACGTCGTTCGTCAACAAGCCCTGGAGCCACGACAGGCGGTCGCTCCCCGTAACGCGCAGGATCGCGCGCTCGTGGCGGCGGCGGAATGCAATGCCCTCACGGGCGGCAAGATACGGGTTCATGGGAGGCAGTCGAAAAACGGCTGGCAGCGTGTTGTATTCTGGCCGTTATGGCTTTCATCCGTAATTGTACGGCGGCGCTGTTGCTCGCCTCAATGGGCGTGCTCGGGGCGCCCCTGGCTTCGGAGGCGCAGCAGGCCGACGGACCCGCGACTTTTCGCGTGTTCCTCAAGGGCTCGCTCGTCGGCACCGAGGAGGTCAACGTCAAGCGCTCGCCGGACGGGTGGACGGTGTCTGGCGCGGGCCATCTCGGCGCTCCGCTGGACCTCACGACCAGGCGGCTCGAGATTACCTACGACGCCACCTGGCATCCGAAGGAGCTGATTGTCGACGCGTCCACTCGCGGCGCGACTGTCGCCATTCACACCACCTTTGCCGGCACCCAGGCGCAGAGCGAGGTGAACCAGAGCGGCGTGGTCACGCGGAAGACCGACGTCGTGTCAGCAGACACGCTGGTGCTGCCCAACCTGTTCTTCAGCAGTTACGAGGCGCTCGCACTCCGGCTCTCGTCCATCCCGGATGGCGGGTCGTTCAAGGTCTACGTCGCGCCGCAGGCGGAGATCACCGTCAAGCAGAACGCGCGGTCGTCGCAGCGAATCGAGACGGCCAAGCGCGTGGTGGACGTGAAGACCTATGCGTTGACGTTCCAGAACCCGGGCGCGCCGCTCAGCGCGACGATATGGACCGACGAGGCCGGCCGGCTGGTGCGGTTCGAGGTCGCGCAGCAGTCGCTGCTCATCGTGCGGGAGGATTTCGCCTCCGTCGGTTCGCGCACCGAGGTCATGAGTCGCGCCGGTGACCAGAGCGTCCACATCGCCGCCAACGGGTTCAATCTTGCAGGCACCCTGAGCCAGCCTGCCGGCGCGGCGTCGGCGAAGGGACGGTATCCGGCCATCGTGATGATCGGCGGCTCGGGCGAGACCGATCGTGACGAGACCATCGCGGGCATCCCCATCTTCGCCCAGATCGCCGGCAGCTTCGCCGATGCCGGGTACTACGTGCTGCGATACGACAAGCGCGGCGTCGGCCAGAGTGGCGGACGCGGCGAAGGCGCCACGCTGGCCGACTATACCGAAGACGCGATCGCCGCCGTCCGCTTCCTGCGGGATCGCAAGGACGTCGACCCGAAGCGCGTCGTGCTCTTCGGGCACAGCGAAGGCGCGTGGGTAGCGTTGACTGCCGCGGCCCGCGAGGAAGATATCGCCGCCATCGTCATGGCCGCCGGCGCCTCCGGCTCCGGCGCGGACCTGGTCCTCGAGCAGCAGAAGTACCTGCTCGCCCGCACGACGCTCGCTGCCGACGAGCAACAGGCGCGCGTCGACCTGCAGAAGCGAATTCAGAAGGCTGTGCTCGGGCAGGGGACGTGGGACGACGTGCCGGAGACGTTGAGGAAGCAGGCCGACACGCCCTGGTTCCGGAGCTTTTTGACGTTCGACCCCGCGACAGTCATGCCCAAAGTCCGGCAGCCGATCCTGATTGTCCAGGGCGACCTCGATCGGCAGGTCCCGCCGCGGCATGCCGACGCGCTTGCGGCACTGGCCAAGGCCCGGAAGAAAATCCCCGCCGACCACGTGCAGCTGACACACCTCGACGGGGTCAATCACCTGCTGGTCCCGGCGACCACCGGCGACATCGAAGAGTACGCGCAGCTGCCGACGAAGGTCGTCGATCCTCGAGTCGCGAAGACTGTCGTGGACTGGCTGTCGAAGATGGCGCCGCGGTAGCCGGCGCTATTCGTAGCGCAACGCCTCGATGGGATCGAGGCGCGACGCGCGGATCGCTGGCAGCAGGCCGCTGATCAGGCCGACGACGACCAGGATGCCGGAGCAGACGAGCAGCAGCTCCGCTGAGAGCATCAGGTGGATGTCGAGCGCGTGCGTGGTGTCGTCGAGCAGTTCCGAGAGGAATGGCCGCGGGCTGAACAGCCACACCAGCACCATCGACAAGACGACGCCCAGCGCGCCGCCGGCGAAGCTGGTGGCGATCCCTTCGAGCAGGAACTGCAGGAGCACGTGACGGCGTCGCGCGCCGAGCGCTTTCCTGATCCCGATTTCCCGGGTGCGTTCCTGCACCGAGACAAACATGATGTTCATGACGCCGACGCCGCCAATGCCGAGCGTCAGCACGCCGATGAATCCGAGGACCAGCTTGAGGCCGGTGACCATGCCGCGCGTGAACTCCTCGGTCTTGGCGGACCCCCAGTTGCGCATCGCGCGCTCGTCGCCGGGATCGAAGTTGGCCAGCTTCCCGAGCAACTCGAGGACCTGCCGTTCGGCCTTGGGGCCCTGCGAGGCATCGACCGCCTGCCAGACGATGACGTCGGTGTATGGCTGGTACCACACCTGGCTGGCCACGGTGTAGGGGATGAACACGCACTGCACGTCGGAGCGGAAGTAGTTCGACAGCTGCGCCTTCTCCTTCATCACGCCGACGACTTCGAAGGTGAGGCCGCGGATGCGGATCGATTGGCCGACCGCGTCGCTCTCGCCGAACAGCTTCCGGTTCACTTCCGAGCCGATGAACGCCACCCGCCGGTGGAGGCGCGTGTCCTCCTCGTCGAGGAACCGGCCGCCGGGCAGCGGGACCTCCGTGCGCATCGGGCCGTAGGACGGCGCGACCGCGCGCACCAGGTACGACGACTGCTTGGTCCCGTAGGTGATGGGCTGCTCCTGGACCAGCTCGGGGCTGACGGCCTTCACCAGCGGCAGCTGGGAGAGCTGCAGCGCCTCCTCCACCGTCACCCGCACCCGACGCCCCGCTCGCTCTCCGCCGGCCTGCATGCTGGTCTGCCCGGGCCATGAGAATCACGACGCCGGATCCGAACGCGTTCGCGAATCCGGCGGCCAGGGCGTCGCGAAAGCCGTTGCCATAGGCCAGCAGCATGACGACGGAGACAATGCCCCAGGAAATGCCGAGCATGGCGAGGCCGGCGCGGAGCCGGTTTCGCGCGAGCCCGTGCATCGCCTCGCGGAACACCTCCGTCAGGACGCGGACGCCGCTCAGCCTGGTGCGGCGTGCGGCCGCAACAGCTGGAAGAGGCATCGGCGTGACGGCGCTGATCGCGGCAGGGGGTGTCATCTACATCTCGTAGCGCAACGCGTCCACCGGCGGCAGCTCCGCGGCGCGGCGGGCGGGATAGAGCGCGGTGAGGACGCCAATCACCACGAGCGAGATAACCGTCAGCGCGGCAGCCTGGGCGGACAGGATCATCCCCTCGAAGCGATTGGGCATCGGCAGGGTGTTGATCGCCGCGCACAGGGCCAACGCAATCGCCAGCCCGATCGATCCGCTGATGATGGTGATGAAAAAGCCCTCCAGGAAGAACTGCCGCAGCACGGCGCCCGTCGTGGCGCCAAGCGCCTTCCGGACACCGATCTCGCGGGTGCGTTCCTTGACGGTGATCAGCATGATGTTCATCACGCCGAGGCCGCCAAGGGCCAGCGTGATGAAGCCGACAGTGGTGAAGAAGTCGCGCATCGTGTCGACCATCCGGCCGAACATCAGCGAGTTCACCGACGTGTCCCACACCCAGATCGCCTCGTGATCGTTCGGGTCGAAGCCCTTGTGCCGGGCCAGCGTCTCGCGCAGGTTGTGCTCGAGGGCCCAGTCGATGTCCCGGATCGCGCCGGTGCGCTCGTTCAGCTGGCGCGGAAGGTCGTCCACGACGAACTGCCGGGGCGCCACAATCAGGTTCGACACAGCACCGGCGACCGACGCCGCCGGCAGCGGAAAGTCCTTGGCCATCGCGGCAAATGGCACGAACACCTTGTCGTTGTCGGGGCCGCTGTAGTTGCTGTCCTGGTCCTTGTGGCGGATCTTGCCCACGACGGAATAGGCGACGCCGTTGATGGTGATCGACTGCCCGACGCCTTCGCGCGTGCCGAAGAGCTGTTTGAAGATGTCGTCGCCGAGAATCGCGACGCGGTGAACCTGCTGCTCGTCTTCCCAGTTCAGCTGACGTCCCCGCTCGAGATCGAGGGTCCGAATCTTCTGGTAGCTCGGCTCCACGCCGTGGACGCTTGGCGCCGCGGCATTGAAGGCGCTCTTCACCGAGAGACCGCCGCGCTGAATCTCGGGCGTGGCCACCAGCACCAGCCGTGACTGCTCCTGGAGGATGCGCGCGTCGTCTGCCGTCAGGGTGACGACGCGGCCGGCACGCTCACCGCCCGCCTGCAGGCTGGTGCGGCCGCCCCAGACGATCGCGATGTTCTTCCCCAACTCGCGGAGCACGTGCTCGTTGCCCTGCCGGAAGCCCTCGCCTGTGGCCGACAGGATGACCACCGAGATCACGCCCCAGAGAATCCCGAACATCGTCAGGAAACTACGAAGCTTGTGCGCCCAGAGATTCTGGAACGTCTGTGTGAGGGCTTCCCGCATGACTGCCTATTCGTGACTCTTCACTCTTCACTCTTCACTCTTCACTCTTCATTCTTCATTCTTCATTCTTCATTTCACGACGGCAGCACGACCTTGTCTCCCTGCTTGAGCCCCGAGGTGACCTGCGTCTTCGTGCCGTTGCCCACGCCGGTCTTGATCGTCACCTTGCGCTTGCCGCCCTTGGCGCCAGGATCGGCCAGATCGACTGTCGGATTACGGCTCGCGTCGTAGCTGATGGCGCTCTCGGGGATGATCAGGGAGTTCGGATATTCCTCGAGCACGATCTCGGCGTTGGCCGTCATGTTGGCCTTCAGCTGATTGCCGGGATTGTCGATCGACACCTTCACCTCGAATGTCGTGACGTTGTCCTTCTCGGCGCCGATTGGCGAGATCTGGGTGACGCGGCCCTCGAACTTCTTGTCCTTGAAGGTCTCGACGGTGATGCGCGCCGACTGTCCCAGCCGCACGCGGCCGATGTCCACTTCGTCCACCTTGCCGCGGACAAAGACCTGGTTGATGTCGCCGAGCGTCATCACCAGCGTGGCGGCGGAGCCCATGTTCAGGATGGACGACACCGGGCTGCCGATCTCCACGTCGCGCGTCAGCACGGTGGCGTTGATCGGCGACCGGATGGTCGCGTTGGCCAACTGCTCTTCGTTCCGATCGACGGCCGCCTGCGCCTGCGCCACGTTGGCAGCGGCCTCGGACACCTTCGCCCGGCTGATCCCCAGCTGCACCTGCGCGCCGTTCTTGCGGTTGGCCGCCTGCTGCAGGAGGCTGTGCGCCTCGTCGAGCGACTGCGGCGATACCAGCTTCTGTGCGGCCAGCTGCTGCGCGCGGTCGTAGTTGCGCTGCGCGAACTCCACGTCGGGAGACTCGGCCGCCACCTTGTCCTTGCTCAGCTGCGCGTCCGCCGCGAGCGCGGCAGCTTCCGCGGCCTGGAGGTTGGCTCGCGACTCGCGGACCTGCGCCCGGAGGTTTTCCTTGTCGAGCTCGACGAGCACGTCGCCTGCCCGGACCACCTGATCGACGTCGACGTGCATCTGCTCGATGATGCCGTTGGCTTTCGACTTGACCTCGATCTTCGTGATCGGCTCGATCTTGCCGGTGGCGACGACCGAACGCGTCATCGTGCCGCGGTCGACAGTCACGAGCCGGGAGGCGTCGATCTCCGGCGTAGCGCCCTTCAGCGTGGTATAGCCCCAGACGCTGCCGATTACTGCAATCACGCCCACCCCTACGGCAAGCGACTTCTTTCGCGACTTCGTCATGCTGTCCTCTTGGGAGCCGGCCCGACGGACCTCTGCCGGCCTGTCTAAAAAGGACGAAAGCGTCGGACGGGAAGTTTCACTCGAGGCGGTATCATTGGGGGCGGCAGCATGTGGATTCTGACAACACCCGAAAACGCCAAGGAAACCGGCCCTCTCACCTTCCGCCTCCTTCCCGGCGCCGTGAAGACACTTGGACGCGCCACGCGAGCGGACTTCATGGTGGAAGCCGCGCTGGTGTCCAGGTTCCATTGCCGGTTCAGCGTCAGCGCTGAAGGAGTCCTCGAGATCGAGGACCTCGAAAGCACCAACGGGACGTTCGTCAATGACGAACGCGTCAAGCGGCTCGCCCTGAAGCCAGGCGATCAAATCCGGGCCGGACGGGTGGAGCTGCTGGTCAGCCGCGGCACCGACCGCTCTGAAGAGACCACCAGCTAACGCAGGTAGGGATTACCCCGCCGCTCGCGGCCGACCGTCGTCGGATCCCCATGTCCGGGGTAGACGGCCACCTCGTCGCCGTGCGCGAGAATGACGCGATCGATCGAGTCGAGCAGGGTCGCGTGATCGCCTCCTGGCAGGTCGGTCCGGCCGATCGAGCCCGCAAACAGCGTGTCGCCGGCCACGAGCGTGACCGCGCCCTTCTCGTCAACGACCTCGAACACGACGCTGCCCGGGGAGTGGCCTGGCGCCTCGCGGACTGCCACCGATAGGCTGCCGGCGACGAACCGCGACGTCGGCGACAACCACCCGTCGGGCGGCGCCTGGCGGTGCATCTCGATCCCGAACATGCGGCCCTGCTCGACAACGGCGTCGTATAGAAACTGGTCGGCCGGGTGCAGCCAGACCGGTACGCCAAACGCCTGGCGCGCCAGGTCGACGCCTGAAATGTGGTCGAGATGGGCGTGCGTCAGCAGGATCGCGGTGACGTTCGCGCCGGCGGCCCGCGCGGCCTCTATCAAGCGAGCGGTGCCGTCGCCCGGATCCACGACCAGCGCCGCGCCGGTCTGCTCGCACGCGATGAGGTATGCGTTCTCGTAGAACGGAGACGCGGGGAACGCGAGAAGCATCACGAAACTGAGACTATCATCCCTCCATGGTGACGCTCGGGGACATCCAGGCGGCGCACGCTCGCATTGGCCCGCACGTGCGGGCCACTCCGCTCATCGACTCGCCGTGGCTGTCGAACGCTGCCGGCGCCGACATCCGGTTGAAGCTCGAGTCACTGCAGATCACAAACGCGTTCAAGATTCGAGGCGCCCTGAATGCGCTGATGCGGCTGGCGGCGGAAACCGACCCGGCCGCCCGTCCCGCCGTCGTCACCGCCTCCGCGGGCAATCACGGGCGCGCCATTGCGATGGCGGCCGAGCTCACCGGCCTGTCGGTCACCGTCTTCACGCCACACGATGCCCCTCGCGCCAAGACCGACGCCATCGTCGCTCACGGTGCGACCCTGCGGTCCGAGGCGCGTAACTACGACGAAGCCGAGGTCCTCGCGCTCGAGCACGCGCGCCGAACAGGAGCGGTCTTCGTGTCGCCCTACGATCACGATGACGTGATCGCGGGCGCGGGCACGATCGGACTGGAGATTGCCGAGCAATGGCCCGACGTCGAGGTGGTGCTGGTGCCGATCGGAGGCGGCGGCCTGATCAGCGGCATCGCCGTCGCCATGCGTTCGCTGCGGCCAGTCGTCCGCGTGATTGGCGTGGAAGTCGCCGCGTCTCCGGCGTTCACGACGGCGAAACGCGCCGGCCATGTCGTCACGATCGAGGTGGGTCCGACGTTAGCCGACGGGCTCAGCGGCAACCTGGCACCGGACACGCGCACGTGGCCGTACGTCAGAGACCTCGTGCACGACATCAGCCTGGTGACAGAGGACGATCTGCGGGCGGCGTTTCGAGGGCTGGCCGGGCGCGACCATCTGATTGCCGAGGGCGCCGGCATCGCGGGCGTCGCCGCCGCCGCCGCGCGTCGCGTCGACCTCACGGGCCGTCGAACGGCGATCGTCGTGAGTGGCGCGAATATCGACAGCGAACGCCTGGTGAGTTGTCTGCGAGAGCCGTAAACGCTGAGGGCGGAAGCCCGAAACGTGGAAGGCGAAGGATCAGAAGATCGATGAGAGTGCGGCGCTCTGCCACCAGGCCACTGCCGCGATAGCGGCCAGCACGCCAAGCCCGATCAGCAGCCATCGCCGGCGCGGCGCCTTGGAACGTGCCTTCGCAGCCGCGGACTCGGCAGCCTTGCCGACCTCGATCATCGGCTGCACGGCGTGGAGCACGGCGATGAGCGCGTCCATGTTCGGATACCGTCGCTCGAAACTCTTGGACATCGCGCGGACAGTCAGCGCGTCGAGCTCCGGCAGGATCGTCGGCAGCCGCTTGCTCGGGACCATCGGCGTCGCCTGCATCACCGCGACGACAGTGGCGGCGGCCGTCGGCCTCTCGAATGGCGCGGCGCCGGTCAGCATCTCGTAGATCACGGCGCCAAACGCGAACACGTCGCTTTGCGGCACGGCGGGCTCGCCTGCGGCCTCTTCCGGCGAGAGATAGCGCAGCGTGCGCGTCGCGGAGGGCGGCAGGGCCTCGAGCACACGGGACGCCGAGGCACGAAGGCGGCCGCCGCTGGTGAAGCCGGCCAGCCCTCCATCGAGCAGCTTGGCGTGTCCCTTTGACGTGATGATGATGTTGTCGGGGCGGACGTCGCCGTGGATCAGGCCGGCGTGGTGCAGAGCCGAAATCGCTCCAGCGATCTCGAGCGACAGCTCCAGCACGCGACGCGTGGGGAGCGGTCGTCCGCCGATCACATCCCGCAGCGTCTGGCCGACGACGTACTCCACGGCGAGAAACAGCTCGCCGTCCTGCCAGCCGCACTCGTAGACGGTGGTCAGGCTCGGATGGGAGACCCGCGCCAGCCGCTCTGCCAGCGATTCAAGGGCATCGGCGCGCGGCGCGTTGTTGGCGATTGCCGACGGAATTCGCTTCAGCGCGACCGTGCGGCCGTACACAGTGTCGCGCGCGCGGTAGGTCGGGCCCAGACCTCCGGCACCAACGCGCTCGAGCAGCAGGTAGGTGCCGACCCGGTCGAGGTGACCACCTCGCGCGCCCGGGCCTGGCGGCGGATCGAGAACGGCTGTCATTTGCGTGGCGGACGCGCCGGACGGATCTCGACGCGGCTCGGCAGGCTTCGCGCGGGATGCGCGATCAGATCGACGATGACCTGCGAGACATCTTCGGGCGCCAGCTTCCACTCCGTGCCCGCGCCGTCGCCGCCGCCGGAAAATGCCGTCCGCACCGATCCCGGCATCACGACGCTGACCCGGATGCCGTCGTGGCGGACCTCCTGCATCAAGGCCGCGCTGAAGGCGTTGAGCCCGGCCTTCGACGCGCAGTACGCCGCGCCGCCGACGAACGGGTTCTCCGCGGCCAGACTGCTGACGTTGATGATCCAGCCGCCGCCGCGCTGCTTCAGGTGCGGAATCGCCGCGTGACAGCAGTGGAAGACCCCGGTGAGATTGGTGTCCAGCACGCGGTGCCAATCAGCCGGCTGCATGGACGCCACGTCCACGAAGCCGCCGACCCCGGCGTTGTTGATCAGGATGTCGAGGCCGCCGAATCGGGTGGCTGCGACCTGGATGGCGCGCTCGGCGTCAGCGGCGTTGCGGACGTCGGCGGCGACAGTGACGAGGCGATCGGACGAGCCCAGCTCCCGGGCAGCCTCCTGCAGCCGCGCTTCGTCGGTGCCGACGATGACGACAGCAGCGTTTCGGGCGAGCAGATCCCTGGCAGTCGCCAGGCCGATGCCGCGCGACCCGCCAGTCACAAGCGCCGTGCGTCCGTCCAGCATCGACATCAGTGCCGCCAAACCCCCCGTATACAATACCGTAGCGATGCACACGGTCGCCATCCTCGGCGCCGGCGAGTTGGGCGCCGAAACCGCCCGCACTCTGGCCTGCCAGGACCTCGTCACCAGCATTCTCCTCGTCGACGCCGCGGCGGCTGTCGCTGCCGGGAAGGCGCTCGATATCCAGCAAAGCGGCCCTGTCGAGGGTTTCGACACGCGCGTGGACGGCACGTCCGACCCGAGTCGCGTGATGGGCGCGGACATCGTGGTGCTGGCCGACGACTACGGGCAGGGCGAGAGCCTCGGCGAGCGCGCGCTGCAACTCCTCGCGCGCGCGCACCAGATGGCGCCCCGCGCCGTGCTGCTGGCCGCCGGGGCGGGCCACCGCGACGTGCTCGGTGTTGCCATGCGTGAGCTGGGAATCCCGGCAACGCGGCTGATTGGCTCGGCGCCAGTGGCGGCGGTGAGCGCCGCGCGCGCGCTTGTCGCGCTCGACCTCGACGCCTCGCCGGCAGAGGTCAACCTCACGCTGCTCGGCGCGCCTCCCGGGTGGATTGTCTCGTGGAACGACGGCTCGCTCGCAGGGACGCCACTGACGCAACTCCTGGCGCCGCCGCGGATCGCGCGCATCGAACGCCTGCTGCAATCGAGCTGGCCGGCGGGCGCCTACCAGCTTGCGTCGGCGGCCGCTGCTGTCGTGAGGGCGATGCTGACCGAGTCGCGCCGCCGGCTGTGCTGCTTTGCGTCTGACGGGGAACGCCTTGGCACGCCAGCCCACGTCGCGTTGCCCGTCCTGCTCGGGCCGGAGGGCATCCGCGCAATCCACACGCCGCAGCTCGAGGCGCGTGAGCGCATCGCCCTCGACACGTTGCTCAGAGCCTAGACCGCGTTCCCCGCCGGCTGCTCGTCGGGCACGCGCGCGAAGACGTCCGCCATGTGCACGACGAATCGATCCGCCACGACGGGCATGGCCACGGGCCGGCCCAGTTCACGCGCCAGCGACGTGACGCCCCTGTCGGCGATGCCGCACGGCACGATCAGGCTGAAGTAGTCGAGGTCGGTCTCGACATTCAGTGCGATGCCGTGGCTCGTGATCCATCTCGAGATGCGAATGCCGACCGCGCCGACCTTTCTGTCGCCGACCCAGGCGCCGCTGGCGCCGGCCACGCGTCCCGCCTCGACCCCGTAGTCGGAGCAGACGCGGATCATCACGTCCTCGAGATCGCGCACGTAGCGATGCACGTCTTGCCGATCGGGCCGCAGATCCAGGATGGGGTAGGCCACGAGCTGTCCCGGCCCGTGGTACGTGACGTCGCCGCCCCTGCCGGTTTCGAACAGCTCGACGCCCTGGCTCGACAACTCCGCTGGCGACGCGAGCACATGCGATCGGGACGACGCCAGCTTGACGCCGAGCGTGATGACGTGAGGATGTTCGAGGAGCAGGAGCGTGTCCGGGATGCGGTCCGCGCGTCGATCTTCGACCAGCTGCTGCTGGAGCTCGAGGCCCTCGGCGTAGGGAATCGTGCCGAGGCGCCGGACGGCCAGCTGGCGGGCAGGGGTTCCCGACGCGGCTAGACCCACGACTCGTCGAACTGCTCGAGCGTGTTCTTGAGCGTCGACAGGAACTGGTCGGCGACCGCGCCGTCGATGATGCGGTGGTCGTAGCCGAGCGTCAGGTATCCCATCATCCTGATCCCAATCGCATCGTTCACCACGACCGCCCGTTTCTCGATGGCGCCGATGCCGAGGATCGCCACCTGCGGCTGGTTGATGATGGGCATGCCGAACTGCGCGCCGAAGGTGCCGGGGTTGGTGATGGTGAAGGTGCCGCCCTGCACGTCCTCCGGCTTCAGCTGCTTCGCGCGGGCGCGCGCCGCGAGGTCCGCAATCGCGCGGCTGAGGCCGAGCAGGTTCTTCTCGTTGGCGTTTTTCACGACCGGCACGATCAGCCCCCAGTCGAGGGCGACGGCGATACCGAGATTGACGTCTTTCTTGTAGACGATGTTGTCGCCGTCGAGCGACGAGTTGATCACCGGGTACTTCGCGATCGCATCGGCGACGGCCTTGGTGATGAAGGACAGGAACGTCAGCTTGACGCCATTGCGCTCGTAGTCGGCCTTCCGCCGTTCCCGCAGCTGCGCCACCCGCTGGAAGTTGACCTCGAACACGGAGTGCACGTGCGCCGACGTGCGCCGGCTCAGCACCATGTGCTCGGCGATCTTCTTGCGCATCACCCCCATCGGCACCACTTCGACGTTCTCGCCAGGCCGATAGACCGGCGCCGACGGGCCCGGCTGCGACGACGCCGGCCGGTGCTCGATGTAGCCCAGGATGTCGTGCTTGGTCACGCGGCCGGCCAGGCCCGTGCCCGGGACCCCGGTGATGTCGACGTTGTGTTCCTTCGCGATGCGCCTGACGAGCGGCGAGGAGCGCGTGCGCCTGGCGTCTTCCGGCGCCGGTACGGACTGGTCTGCCGACGGAAGCGGCGTCGCGGTGTCCGCTGACGCGGCAGTGGTCGGAGCGCCGTCTGCCTGTGCCGTTGCCGCGGCCGGCGCTGTCACGGCCGCCGAGACGCCATCGCCAATCGTCGCGACGACGCTGTTGACTGGGACGGTCTCGCCTTCGCGAACCTTGATCTCCGAGAGCACGCCCGCGACGGGCGACGGGATCTCGGCGTCGACCTTGTCAGTCGAGATCTCGAAGAGCGGCTCGTCGCGGCCCACCGTCTCGCCGACCTTCTTGATCCAGCGGACGATGGTGCCTTCGGCGATCGACTCGCCCATCTGGGGCATCAGGACGGGAGTGGACATGGCTTAGATGTGGATGGCCGCGCCGTGTGTCGCGTGCGCCGCCTCGCCCATCGCCTCGGACATGGTCGGGTGCGCGTGAATCGTCCGGATCAGCTCCTCGACCGTGCATTCCATCCGCAGCGCCAGCACGGCCTCGGCGATCAGCTCCGTCGCGCGCGGCCCGATGATGTGCACGCCGAGAATCTCATCATATTTCTTGTCGGCGACGATTTTGACGAAGCCGTCCAGCTCGTCGGCCATCCGCGCCCGGCCCAGGGCACGGAACGGAAAGGTGCCGATTTGCACGTCGGCGCCTGCCGCCCGAGCCGCCTGCTCGGTCAGGCCGACGCTGCCGATTTCGGGATCGCAATACGTGCATCCGGGGACGTGGTCGTAGTTGATCGGGCGAACGTCGCGACCGGCAATCCGCTCGGCGACCAGGATGCCTTCCGCCGAGCTGACGTGCGCCAGCTGCTGGTGCTTGAGGCCTTCGCCAAAGGTGATCACGTCGCCGATGGCGGAGATGCCCTCGACATTGGTGCGATAGAGCGAGTCGACCTTCACGAAGCCGCGTTCGAGCTGCAGGCCCACCGTCTCCGTGCCAAGGCCCTCGGTGACCGGCCCGCGGCCGGTCGCGACGAGCAGGTACTCCGCCTTGATCGTCTCCGTCTTGCCGTCCGGAAGCTGCGCTTCCAGGCTCACGCCATCCGCGGCGACGTCGCACCTCGTGACCTTCGTGCCGGTCAGCGACGTGATGCCCTGTTTCCGGAACGTCCGCAGCAGCTCGGCGGAGACGGCCTCGTCTTCGACAGGCACCAGGCGCGGCAGCAGCTCGATGATGGTCACCTTGCTGCCGAAGCGGTTGAAGATCGACGCGAACTCCACGCCCACGGCGCCGCTGCCGAGGATGGCGATCGACGCCGGCACGCTCTTGAGATTGATCGCCTCGTCGCTCGTGATGACGCGCGTGCGGTCGATGGTCACTCCGGGCACGCTGCGCGGCGTCGATCCGGTGGCGACGATGATGTCCTTCGCGAGCAGCTCCTGATCGTCGCCGCCGGTGACCGCAACTTTGCCCTGGCCGAGCAGCCGGGCCGTGCCCTTGATCCAGGTGATGCCGTTCTTCTTGAAGAGCCCCTCGACGCCCCTGGTCAGCCCCGACACGATCTTGTCTTTGCGGGTCTGCACCGCGGTCATGTCGAGCGCTGGCTGCGCGCCGCCGAGACCGATGCCCCAGACGTCGGACGCGTGCTGCACGACCTTCAGCGCATGCGCGTGCTCGAGGAGCGCCTTGGTCGGGATGCACCCCCAGATCAGGCAGGTGCCGCCGAGGGCCTTCTGCTTTTCGACGACGGCGGTCTTGAGACCGAGCTGCGCGGCGCGGATCGCGGCGACGTACCCGCCGGTCCCGGCGCCAATGACGACCAGATCGTAGGACTGGGCCACGAAGTCGAACTCCTTCCGGGCCTCGCTCTCAGCGCTTGAGCGACGAGAGCGGGATGAACGTCGTAGTGGCTGGCGCCGCCGCAGGCTCGGGTTCCGCAGTGGTCTCTGGATCGAGCCGCTGCACCTGGGCCTTCAGCCTGCCATGCTCGTAGCGCAGATCCCAGTATGACTGCTGGAGCTGATCGAGACGGCGAGCGGCCCTCCGCGCCGACGACAATGCGACGAGCGCGAGGAGCCACGCGATTGCCAGCGCCGAAAGAATGCTGAACCAGAGCATGAAGCGGCCCACCTGAAACGGGGCAAACTTGTAGGTCTCGGGCGGTTTCAGGGGTGTCAACAGGCGGCACCGCCCACCACGGCGGCCCCACGCCGCACGGCCTGGCCTTAGAATAGCGCCCACTCCAGTGTCCACCCGCCCCCGTACCGTCCTCATCGTGGACCAGGAAGAGGCCTGGCGCGAAGCTGTCGCGGCGGCCCTCAAGGGCGAGTACCGCGTGCTGCGCGCCGCGAGCAGCGAGTCGGCGCTCGCGATGTTGATGCGCGAGGAAATCGACGCGATGCTGCTCGACGTGGAGCAGCCGGGTATCGGCGGGTTCGAGACGCTCCGGATCGCGCGCGAGAACTTCGAGCTCACCGAAGTGGTGATGACCGCGCGGTCCTCCGATGTGGACTACGCCGTCGAAGCGGTCAAACTCGGCGCGTTCCATTTCGTCGCCAAGAGCGGCGGCGCCGACGCGGTGCGCGCGCTGGTCGATCGCGCGCTCGAGCGCCAGGCGCTCACGCGCCAGGTGCAGGTGCTGTCGGCGGAAGTCGCCGACGCCACCGAGCGGGAGTTCGTCGTCGGCCCGAGCCGCGCCGTCCAGGAAGTGGTGGACATGGCCCGCCGGATCGCGGGCCTGTCGGCGACGGTGCTGGTCCTCGGCGAGAGCGGCACCGGCAAGGAGCTCCTCGCACGGCTGCTGCATCGCGAGAGCGCCGCGCCCGACGGCCCGTTTGTCGCCGTGAACCTGGCGGCCATCCCGCAGGAGCTGGTCGAATCGGTCCTCTTCGGCCACGAGAAGGGCTCCTTCACCGGCGCGATGCGTCAGCAGATCGGAAAATTCGAGCTCGCCGGCGGCGGCACGCTCTTCCTCGACGAGATCGGGGACCTGCGGCTCGATCTGCAGGCCAAGCTGCTGCGCGCGATTCAGGAAGGGGAGATCGAGCGTATCGGCAGCCAGCGTCCGATCAAGGCGACGTTCCGGCTGATCGCCGCCACCAACGTGGATCTCGAGAAGGCGGTGAAGGAAGGCCGGTTCCGCGACGACCTTTACTACCGGATCAACGTCATCCCCATCAAGCTGCCGCCGCTGCGCGATCGGATCGACGACCTGCCGGACCTGGCGAAGTTCTTCCTGCGCCGCTACAACACCAGGTTTCGCAAGCAGGTCGAGGCCATTTCCGAGCAGGCGATGCGGATGCTCGAGTCGGTACTGGTGGCCCGGCAACATCCGCGAGCTGGAGAACCTGATCGAGCGCCTGGTCGCGATCACCGACAAGACGTGGATCACCGAAGACGATCTGCCGTTCGAGTTCCGCATGGCGCAGCTCGATCGCACCGAGCGCAAGGGCGAGAGTCTGTTCCAGGAGGCGATGGTGGCCTTCGAGCGCAACCTGCTGGTGCGGGCGCTCGAGAAGAACGGATGGAACGTCACCGCGACAGCCCGCTATCTGGGTCTGCCCCTGAGCACCTTCAAGTTCAAGCTGGAAAAGCTGGACGTGCGGGAGTTCGCGCGGCGGTTGCGGGGGTCGTAGCGGTTTTCCCGGCCCGCAGGGACGAGAACACTGCGGGCTCGACGCGATTCGGGCGTCGAGCCCACAGCGGAGTCTGCTACTTGCGGGGGAGCACCGCGTCTTTCAGGGCCTTCTGGATCCGCGCCTTGACGACGGTCTTGGCGGGAATCTTGATGGCCTCGCCGGTCGCCGGGTTTCGACCCATCCGAGCCTTGCGCTTCTGCACGACCAGCTTGACCATGCCGGGCAGCGTGAACTCCCCGGAGCGCTTCAGCTCCTTCTCGGCGAGCGCCGCGAGCTCGTCGAAGTATTCACGAGCCATCGTCCGCTTCACCTCGAACCGCTCCGCGAAATGCGAGAACAGTTCGGACTTGCCCATCCTGCGGGCCTCTGCCATGTGCGTCCCCCTTGAACTGAATATCGTGCGCGCTAGCATCATGAACCGCGAACAGGCCCCGCGCGCGCAAGCGGTCTGTTGCGAAATATGGCCGAAATCCGGCGTATCCTAGCGCGCGGTTCGAAGGGTGTCAACGCGATTCATTCAAGATTCCTAGGAAAATGTCGCGGGGATGCTAAACTTTTTCCCGCATGTCAAGCACGGCGATTGAGACGTTCCCGAACCCGCGCCCCGGACGGGAGTTCGAAATCGAGATCGAATGTCCGGAATTCACCTCGATGTGCCCGAAGACCGGGCTGCCGGATTTCGGCATTATTCACATCAGCTACGTGCCGCTCGATCGCTGCATCGAATTGAAATCGTTGAAGTACTACCTGCTGGCCTTTCGCAATCAGGGCATCTTCTACGAGAGCGCCACCAACCAGATCCTCGACGATCTCGTCGCCTCGTGCGCACCGGTCAGGATGACTGTCGTCGGCGAGTTCACGCCGCGCGGCGGGATCAAGACTTCTGTGACCGCCACCTACCCGTCGCGCAGCTGAGCGTCCGGGACAGGTCATGCACCGCGTCCCGATCGACGCCGCCCTCGACCTTCACGCCTTCCATCCGCGCGACCTGCCGTCGGTAGTTGACGAGTACCTGCGCGCCGCGCACGAGTCCGGCCGCCGCGAGGTCCGTCTCATTCACGGCAGGGGCATCGGCGCCGCACGCGCCCGCGTGCATCAGGTCCTCACGCATCACCCGCTGGTCGTGGCATTCGCCGACGCCGCCGAATCGCACCTGGGCGCGACAGTCGTCACGCTGGCCGGGTGAGGCGACGGGCCGGAACACACGGGCGCGGCTGACGGATCTGTAATCGACGTACTCAACATTGACCACACCCGGCAGGCCGCGGCTGCCGCGGCAGGCAATGTCCTGAAGAATTTGGGCCGGTCTGACGGATCTGGCGACACCAAGGCCGCGTTCGGCACGGGCACGGCGATTGCCAATTGCTGCAATCCGGGGGAACGTGTCGCCGGCCGGGCGTCAGCGCGGCGGGCGGCAGTACCTGTCCGGCGGCGTGCTGCTGCCGGACAATCAGTCCCCCGCGAGGACGCTGAGACTGTGCCACTGGTACTGGCCCTGGAACCCGACGTCGCGCAGGGCATCCTGCTGCGTCACGTGGTCTGCGATCGCGTCAGCGCAGAGCTCGTCATCGTCCCGTCCAAGATCGCCTCGCTCGAGGCACTGACGGGCCGCATGCCCGACGTGGTGCTGATCGCGGTGAAGTTCACGCCGCGAGACGAGACCGACCTCACGGATCGACTGAAGAAGTACGGGTCGATCGCGCACCTGCAGATCGTCCGCTTTGCGCGGCTGACCGGGACGCCGGCCGGTGCGCCGAAGAAGAAGCGCGGACTGCTCGGCGCATTGAGCGGCGAGTCGGTGCCGCAGCGCTCCGGCGGCTGCAGCCCGTCGATGCTCGCCAAGCAGGTCACCGAGGCCTTCGCCCGGGCGGAGAAGATCAAGGCCGACGCGCCGGCGCACGCACCCGCGCGACCGGCGCCAGTCGCCGCGGCGCCGCCGACACCGGCAGTCGCCGCGCCGGCTGCACGCACGGCTCCCGCCGTCCAGCCCGCCAACGACGAGCCCGAGGTGCCGTTCGCGCCGGCGATCGACTCGCTGGCCGCGTTGATGCGCGCGCCCGCCGCGGCCACAGCGGCCGAACTGCTGGTGGCGTCTCCCACCACTGCCGATCACGAAATCGATCTCTCCGAACTGCTCGACGTCAACGACGCGCGGGGTGCGGAGCTCCGGATGTCGCTCGACGCGCTCGCAGACGTCCCGTCGGCCGACGCGCCCGCGGCGAGCGACGCGAGCGAGCCTCTGGAAGCGCTGCCGGATCAAGCCGCGGCGCTCGAGGCACACGAGCCCGCACCGGTCCAGAGCGCGGCGCCAGAGGAAGAGGCCCCCTCTGCGGTCGATGCCGGGGACCAGGAGCCTGCGGAAATCGCCACGATGCGGGACGAGCTCGCGCGGCTGCGCGCTGAGCGCGAAGCTGTGACTGGCGCGCTCGCGGATGCCCTGGCAGCACAGGCCCGTGCCGAGGCCGCCGGTGTCGAGGCCGTGGAGCGCGTCAGAGATGCCGGCCGACGCGAACTGGAAGCTGCCGAGCGGGCGCGACAGGAAGCCGCGGCGCAGCATGCCCTGATGGAGGCTGCGCGGCAGGAAGCAGAAGCACGCGCCGAGACCGAACGGCTGGCGCGCGCGGAGGCCGAAGCCGCAGCCCGTCTCGAGACTGAGCGGATGCGGCTCGAAGCGGAGACCGAGCGCCGCCGGCGCGAACAGGCCGAACAGGCCGCCGCGGACGCCGACCGCGCTCGACGCGACGAGCAGGAACGGCTCGCGCTCGAGCGCTCCGAGGAAGAAGCCCGCCAGGCGTCGTCGAGGCGCGAGCGTACTGAGGCGGAGCAGCTTGCCCAGGCCGCGCACGCCCGCGCCGAGGCGGAGCGGCTGGCACAAGGCGCCGCGGAGGCGCGCGCGCTGGCAGCGCGCGTCGAGGCCGAGCGCGAAGCGCGCGAGGCTGCCGAAGCGCGCGCCGAGGCCGAACGCCTGGCGCGTGAGGAGGCCGAGGCCCGCAATCGCGCCGAAGCCGAACGCCTGGCACAAGAAGCCGTCACTGCCAGGCTCGAGGCGGAGCGTGCGGCGTACGAGGCGGAGGAAGCCCGCAACGCCGCCGAGGCGCGGGCGGAGGCCGAGCGTCTGGCGCGCGAGCAGGCGGAAGAGAAGCTGCGCCTCGAATCCGAGCGCCTGGAGCGCGAAGCCGCGGAGGCACGCGCAGAGGCGGAGCGGCAGGCGCGAGAGGCCGCCGAGGCACGCGCCGAGGCGGAACGCCAGGCGCGCGAGCAGGCCGAGCAGGTGATCCAGGCGGAAGCTGCGCGGCTCGCGCAGGAGGCTGCGGCGCGCGCGCAGGCGGACCGTGTGGCACGCGAGGCCGCCGAAGCGCGCGCGAGAACAGAGAGAAAGGCGCGCGAAGAGTCAGAGCAGAAGACGCGCGCCGAGGCCGCACGGCTGGCTGAGGAAGCGACGGCCCGCGCGGAAGCCGACCGGGTTGCGCGGGAAGCCGCAGAAGCCCGCGCGGAGGCCGAGCGCAAGGCGCGCGAGGACGTCGAGCAGCGTGTGCGTGGCGACGTCGAGCGTCTGGCGCAGGAGACAGCCGCCCGCGCTGAGGCGGAGCAACGATCGCGCGAGGATGCCGCACGCGCGGATGCGGAGCGCAAGGCGCGCAAGGCATTCGAGGTCAAGGCGAGGGAGGACGCCGACCGTCTGGCCGTGGAAGCCGAGGCCCGCACCGGTGTCGAACGTCAGGCCAGGGAAGCCGCCGAAGCGCGCATGGAAGAGGAACGCGGCGCGCGCGAACAGGCGGAAGCGCGCAGCGCCGCCGAGCGTCAGGCGCGCGAGCAGGCCGAAGAGCAGGCAAAGGCGGAGCGGCGGGCCCGCGAAGCGCTCGAACGCCGCCTGATGGAAGAGACCGAACGTTCAACGCGGGCGCTGGCCGACCGCGCGGCGCGCGGCGAAGAGGCTGAAGCCATCTCGACGCCAAAAGCGAAAAAAAGTCCGCGCAGCAAGGCCGATCGGCAGGCGCGACTCGAGGCGGAGCGCCTCGTGGCGGCCGCCGCAGCGCGGGCCGTCGAAGAGGCCAAGACAGAACGTCGCGCGCGGGAAGAGGCCGAGCGCCGGATGGAGGCGGAGCGCCGCGCCCGGGCGGTAGCGGAACGCCGGGCCAGGCGTGAGTCGGAACGTCGTGTGGCGGCGGAAGCACGCGTGGAGGAAGCCGAACGCGGCAAGCGCGGCACGTCCGCGACGAAGACGTCTGCCGGTCGTCCCGTGCGCCGGCCCGCAGCGCCAGTTGCCGGATCGACCAGACCCCGGGGACCTCGTCCAGCGGAGGACGAATGGGGCCTCTACGATCCGGATACCGCGGGCTTCGGCGCGCTCTACGCACGGCTCGAGGAAATCGAGGAGCAGCGGGCCGAGGCGCGGGCAAGGCAACGCGCAGCCGCGGAGGCGCCGGCGCCGAAGGCTCGGCCCGCCAGCCCGTCTCCAGCGGCCAGAGCGCTGCGTGCCATGCCGCGCGCCGTCCCGCGTCCGGTGCCACGCCAGCCGCAGCCGAACGTGGTGTCTGCATGGGCGCGCGGCGCGGCACCTGCGCCAGCACGTCCCGCCGGCGCCGCCAGCATCGACGACTTCCGCGGGCTGGTGAACAGGCTCCGCATTCCCGCGGCTGTCGCCGCAGTCCGCTACGGCACCGGCGTGCGGATCGGGCGGATCAAGGTGAGGCCCCGCCCCGCGCTGTCGTCGGAGACTGACTCGCAGATCATCATCGTGTCGCGCAAGCTGCTCGATGCCGCGCGTCAGCAGTCGCAGCAGTCCAGAGCCAAGGTCGCTTGACCAGATCCGGCTGACCCCACAGAATCTCGCATCGGGGTTCGCGCGCAGGCGGACTGTCGCAACAGGCGCAAGCGCGCATGGGGCGGAATGGCGCACGCTGCACCGCTGCACTGCCGTACCGCTGGACTCCGTGATTCCAACCGGTATTCCTCAGAGGACCAGGCGCGTGTCGCAGTCAAACGACCAGTCCGACAAGGAGCTGACCCGCCGCGACGCCATCAAGACGCTGGCCGCCGGCATCGGCGCGGCGGTGGTGATCCCGCTGGTGCCGGCTGGCGACGCTGCCGCGGCGATGACTGCCCCAGCGGCTGCGGCGACGGCTGCCGCCGGACTCAAATTCCTCACCCCGGCGCAGCACCACACCGTGGACACGCTGGCCGAGCTCATCATTCCCGCTGACGACCGTTCGCCAGGCGCGCGAGCGGCGAAAGTCGCCGACTACCTCGATTTCGCGCTGAGCGAGGCGAGCCCGCAGACCCGCGCCACGTGGACCGAGGGCCTCGCCGCACTCGACGCTGCGAGCGCCGTGCAATTCGGCAAGCCGTTTGCCGCCGCCGGCGCCGACCAGCAGACGACGCTGCTGACCGCGATCGCCGCCAACGAGTTCGCGCCGATGACGCCGCTCGAGCACTTCTTTCGTGAGGCGAAGGCAAAGACGATCTTCGGTTACTACACGAGCGAGATCGGCATTCACCAGGAGCTGAAGTACAAGGGCAATCAATATCTGCCGGAGTTTGTCGGGTGCGACCATCCGGAGCATCAGGCGTAGCGTGTCGAGCGACGAGCGACGGCTCGGGTGCCGCCGGCGGCATGGCCGAGCAGGGCGAGGAAATGCTGCGGGCGGCTGGCGGCAGCGACATCACCGTCACGCGGGAGGCGCTGCCGGAGGGGTGGCCTGATTCCCGGGCGTCAAGAACCTGTTCGTGCTCGACGGCAGCATTTTCGTGTCCTCGAGCTGCCAGAACCCGACCTGGACGATCCTCTCGCTCGCGTGGCGCGGCTGCGATTTCCTGGCCGGCGAGCTGAAGACGGGAGACATCTAGCAGGCGGCACGCAGCAGGCAGCAGACAGAGGCCTTCGGCGGCAAAATCGCAGGCTGCAGGTGCCTGCCGCCGGCTGCCAGCCGCCAGCGGCCTTTACCGGTTGCCCTCTAGCAAATCCCGTCGAAATCGGCGCGGCAGCGGAGTAAGATTGGCGGGTTATGCCGACTCGTGACTGGCCGGTACTCGCCGCGGCAGCGGCCGGCATCCTCCTGATTCTCGGAACGCCCATCGGCGGCCGGACCCTGGCGCCCGACGCGGCTCCGTACACGCAGACCATTCCCGGTACCAGCGTGACCTTCGACATGACCCCAATCCAGGCCGGCAGCTTCACGATGGGCAGTCCGGCGACCGAGGCTGGTCATGCCGACGATGAAGGCCCGACGCATGCCGTCTCGATCAAGGGCTTCTTCATGGCGACGAAGGAAATCACCTGGAGCGAATACGACGAGTTCGCCTTCAGTCAGGACATCCGGCGCAAGCGCAAGCTGGGGCTGACCGGCCCGAAGGACGCCGCCGACGCGATGACGCGTCCCACGCCGCCTTACGCCGACGAATCCTGGGGCTGGGGCAAGGAGAAGCAGCCAGTCATCGGCATCACGCAGTACGCGGCGTCCAGGTATTGCGAGTGGCTGTCGGCCCGCACCGGCAAGCATTACCGCCTGCCGACTGAGGCCGAATGGGAATACGCCGCGCGCGCCGGCACGAAGACCGTCTACTCGTGGGGCGACGACGCGGCCGTGGCTGGCGACTACGCCTGGTTCAAGGCCAACGCCGGGGAGCAGCCTCACGTGGGCGGCGCGAAGAAGGCGAACCCGTGGGGCCTGTTCGACATGCACGGCAACGTCGCCGAGTGGACGGCAGACAAGTACGACGCGTCGTACTACGCGCAGTCGCCGAAGGCCGATCCCTTCGACGACGGCGGCAAGGCGCTCTATCCGCACGTCGCACGCGGCGGATCATGGGACGACGAACCGGTGAAGCTTCGAAGCGCGGCGCGTCGAAGCTCGATTGAAGCCTGGAGTCGCCGCGATCCGCAGAACCCCAAGAGCTTGTGGTGGCACACCGACGCCACCTTTGTTGGCTTTCGCGTTGTTGCGGAGTTGGACAATCCCGCAAAGTAATGTAGGTTGTCAGACCACCGCAACGCCTGTATCCGAGGAGCCCGTCATGGATGAACACGATCAGCAGACCTCGACGCCGTCGAGGCGTGATTTCCTGAAGACTTCCGCGGCCGTCGTTGGCGGCAGCGTCGTCGCGTCGAACCTCGTCACAGTGTCAGGCGCGTACGCCGCCGGCAGCGACGAGATTCGCGTCGGCCTGATCGGCTGCGGCGGCCGGGGCACCGGCGCGGTGGACAACGTGCTGCAGGCGGCCGAAGGCGTCCGCCTCGTGGCGATGGGCGACCTGTTCAAGGACCGCCTCCAGGACAGCCTCCAGAACCTCACCAAGTACGGCGCCAAGTCGGCCGTCGCTCCCGATCACCAGTTCGTCGGCTGGGACGCCTACAAGAAGGTGCTCGCCAGCGACATCAACTACGTGATCCTGGCGACGCCGCCGGCCTTCCGCTCGATGCACCTGCGTGCCGCCGTCGAAGCCGGCAAGAACATCTTCACGGAAAAGCCGGTCGGCGTGGATCCCGCGGCGATCAAGGCCTGCTTCGAAACCGCAGAAATGGCCAAGGCCAAGGGCCTCGCCATCGTCGCCGGCACGCAGCGTCGTCATCACGCGGCGTATCTGGAGACGATGCGGCGCGTGCAGGACGGGGCGATTGGCGACGTGGTCTCGATGCGCGTGTTCTGGAACCAGGGCGGCCTCTGGACCAAGCCGCGGCAGGCTGAGTGGACCGACATGGAGTGGCAGCTGCGCAACTGGCTCTACTTCACCTGGCTCTCCGGCGATCACATCGTCGAGCAGCACGTGCACAACCTGGACGTGGCCAACTGGATGATGGGCGGCAAGCCGCCGATTCGGGTGTTCGGCGTCGGCGGGCGTCAGGCGCGCACCGGACCGGAGTACGGCCACATCTACGATCACTTCGGCCTGGACTACGAATACGAGAACGGCCACGTGCTGAGCATGGCGCGGCAGCAGCCGGGCACGCCAGGTCTGGTCGCCGAATACGCGGTCGGCACCAAGGGTACCTGCGACACACAGGACGGCGTCCGCTACGAGATCAAGGGACCCAACGCGTGGAAGTGGCAGGGCGAGTACACCAACCCGTACGTGCAGGAGCACACGGACAACATCGCGGCCATCCGGGCGGGCACTCCGCTCAACGAGCTGCGGCGCGTGGCCGAGAGCACGTTGACTGCCATCGCGGGACGCGAGGCGGCGTACACGGGCAAGGTCGTGGCGCTCGACCAGCTGCTGGCGGCGCCGTTCAGCCTGATGCCCAGCAAGCTCGAGTTCGGGCCGATTCCCGTGCCTCCGGTCGCCATCCCGGGCCAGGACGGCACGATGTAGTGAGCGAGCTCCTTTGAGCTCGATCAGAAATGCGGTGCTGGCCGCGATCGCCGTCCTGGCGATCGCGGTCCGGCTCTCGGCCAGCCACACTCCGGAACTCTCCCGCTTCGAATTCACCGAGCCGCACATGGGGACGACCTTCAGGGTCGTCGTCTATGCGCCGGCCAGGGACGCCGCCGTGGACGCCGCGGGCCGCGCGTTCGCGCGTATCGCCGCGCTCGACACGGCACTCACCGACTACTCTCCTTCAAGTGAGCTGAGCCGACTGACACGCGAGCCGATCGGCCGCGCGGTGCCAGTCAGCCCGGATCTCTACACAGTCATCGATCGTTCGCAGGCGCTCGCGGAAGCCTCCGACGGCGCGTTCGACATCACGGTGGGCCCGCTGACGCGCCTGTGGCGCCGCGCGCGGCGCCAGGTCGAGTTGCCGTCGCGCGAGGACCTGGAGGCCGCCCGCAGAGTGACGGGCTACCGGCTGCTCTCGCTCGATCCCGCTGCCAGGACCGTGACGGTGTCCCGCGAAGGCATGCAACTCGACGCGGGCGGCATCGCCAAAGGCTTCGCCTCGGACGCGGCGCTGGCGGTGCTGCGCGATGCCGGGCTGCGCCGCGCGCTCGTGGCCGCAGGCGGCGATCTCGCCATCGGCGACGCCCCACCGGGACGGGCGGGCTGGCAGATCGATCTCGCGGGCCTTGACGAGGCGAAAACAGCGCCGGGGAGCCCGCTCGTGCTCTCCAACTGCGGCATCTCGACGTCGGGCGATGCCGAGCAATGGGTGGAGATCGCCGGCGTGCGCTATTCGCACATCCTCGACCCGCGCACCGGCGTCGGATTGAGGGGACATACCTCTGCCACTGTCGTCGCGGCTGACGCGACTACTTCGGATATGCTGGCGACTGCCGTGGAGGTGCTCGGGCCCGAGCGCGGCGTGGCGCTGGTCGATCACTGGAAGGACGCCGCCACGCTCGTCGGCGTTCGCGGGGCTGGCGGCGACAAGTGGTCGCGATCGGCGCGATGGCACTGGCCGAACTAACCAGCCTCCGCCCAAGGCTTCGGCGGTCCGCCGTCGCTTCAGCGAAGGCGGAAGTTCGGCGCTACGCACATCACTTGTCCGGTGTCAGTGTCGTCTGCAGGGCGCAATGTTGTTGCGCCAATGGGTGGAGAGATCAATGAAACGCGTGCTGATGTTCACGGTTCTGGCGGCTTCGACCGCCCTGGTGATGGCGCGGGCGGATGCCCCGAATACGCTGACCGCCGCTGAGAAGGCCGACGGCTGGGTGCTGCTGTTCGACGGGACGACCACTGCCGGTTGGCACGGCTACAACCAGACGACGATGCCCGAGGGCTGGGCGGTGAAAGACGGCGCGTTGACGCGCGTCGGCAAGACCACCGACATCTCGAGCGACAAGGAATACGGCAACTTCGACTTCCGCTTCGACTGGAGGATCGCCGCAGGCGGCAACAGCGGCGTGATGTATCACGTCGTCGAGTCGCCGAAGTACAAGTCGAGCTACTTCACCGGCCCTGAGTTCCAGCTGCTCGACAACCTGCGCCATCCGGATGCCAAGGCCGGGAAGAACGGCAACCGCACCGCCGGTTCCGACTACGACATCTATGCGCCTGCCGCCGACGTGACCAAGCCGATCGGGGAATGGAACGAGGCGAGGATCGTGATCAATGGCGCTCACGTCGAGCACTGGATGAACGGCAAGAAGCTGCTCGAGTACGAGCAGTGGAGCGACAAGTGGAAGGCGGACGTCGCGGCCAGCAAGTTCAAGGAATGGCCCGATTACGGTCTGGCAAAGACCGGCCATCTCGTGCTGCAGGAACACGACTTCGAGGTCGCGTTCCGCAACATGAAGATCAAGGCGCTCCCGTAACGGCGAACAACGTGGTCCCGTAGAGCCGATGAACCGATGACACCAACCATCCGCCTCAAGCTCTCCCTGATGATGTTCCTGGAGTTCTTCATCTGGGGGGCGTGGTACGTGTCGATGGGCACGTACCTGCTCAAGACCCTGAACTTCTCCGGCACCGAGAGCGGCGCCGCCTACGGGACAACGGCACTGGCGGCGATCGTGTCGCCGTTTTTCGTCGGCATGGTGGCGGACCGCTTCTTCGCCACCGAGAAAGTGCTGGCGGTGCTGCACCTGGTCGGCGCCGTGCTGCTCTACTGGGTGTCGACGCTGCCGAACTTCGGCAGCTTTTACTGGGTGCTGCTCGCGTACGCGCTCTGCTACATGCCGACGCTGGCGCTGACCAACGCGCTCGCGTTTCACCAGATGTCGGATCCGCGGAAGCAGTTCCCCGGCATCCGGGTGCTGGGGACCGCCGGCTGGATCGTCGCGGGACTTCTGATCAGCGCCTACAGCGCCGAGGGGTTGGCGCTGCAGTTCAAGATTGCCGCGTTCGCCTCGCTGGCACTCGGCCTGTTCGCGTTCACGCTGCCGCACACGCCTCCGGCCAGGCTGGGGCACGCGGTGACGCTGCGCGACATCCTCGGGCTCGACGCACTCCAGCTGATGAAGAGCCGCTCGTTCGCGGTCTTCGTCCTCGGGTCGTTTCTGGTCTGCATCCCGCTGCAGTTCTACTACGCGTTCACGAACCCGTTCCTGAACGAGCTTGGCCGGACGAGCACCACGGCCATGCAGTCGCTGGGGCAGGTCTCCGAGGTCGGCTTCATGCTGGTCATGCCGATCTTCTTCGTCCGCCTCGGCGTGAAGAACATGCTGCTGGTCGGCATGGCCGCGTGGACAGCGCGGTATCTGCTCTTCGCGTTCGGCGACAACCACGCGATGGTGTGGATGCTGTACGTCGGCATCCTGCTTCACGGCGTGTGCTACGACTTCTTCTTCGTCACCGGACAGATCTACGTCGACGGCAAGGCGCCGCTGCACATCCGCGCGGCGGCACAGGGGTTCATCACGTTTGTCACCTACGGCGTCGGCATGTTCATCGGCTCGTACCTCTCCGGCTGGGTCGTGGACCAGTACGTGACGGGCACGGGTCATGACTGGCGCACCATCTGGCTCATCCCGGCGGCGATGGCCTTTGCCGTGTTCGTGCTGTTTGCCGTCTTCTTCAGCTCGAGAGAGGAGGCGAAGGCCTCATGAAGCGCAGGGACTTTCTCGCGTCGTCCATCGCCGCGGCCGCCGGTGCAAGCGCGTTTGGCACCGATGGTGCGGCTCAAACTCCATCAGGGCCCATGCCTCAGTACTACGAGCTCCGCCAGTACCACCTTCGCACGACGATGCGGCAGGACTTCTCGGACTACCAGAAGGACGTCGCGGTGCCGGCGATGAATCGCGCCGGCATCCCGCAGGTCGGTGTCTTCACCGTCGCTTTCGGCCCCGACAGCCCGACGTTCTGGGTGCTGATCCCGCACAAGGACCTGACGTCGTTTGCGACGCTGGATGCGAAGCTGCAGGCCGACACCGAATACAAGTCGAAGGGCGCCGAGCATCAGAGCCGGCCGTCCAGCAACCCGGCCTACATGCGCCTCGACTCGCAGCTGATGATCGCGTTCGACGGGATGCCGGTGCTCGAAGCGCCGGCTGGCGCCAACGCGGGCCCGTCACGGCTGTTCGAGTTGCGGACCTACGAGAGCCACAGCAAGGCGGCCCACAAGAAGAAGATGGAGATGTTCAACAAGGGCGAGATCGCCATCTTCAGGCGATCGGGCCTGGCGCCGGTGTTCTTCGGGTCGAACCTGATCGCCACGAAGATGCCCAGCCTGACCTACATGCTGGTCTACGAGAACATGGCCGCCCACGACAAGGCGTGGGGCCAGTTCATCGGCGACCCCGAGTGGAAGACGCTCTCCACGACGCCTGGCTACACCGACGCGGAGATTGTCTCCAACATCACGTCGCTCGTCCTGCGGCCGACGGCGTTTTCCCAGATATAAGACGTTCGATGCGCTCCAGCCGATCGACGAGGTCCCGCTGGCGGGACTCGTCGGTCGTCGGCGTGTGACGGAAGAACCACAGCGCGCCGCCCGGCGCGAGCACGGCTTTCTCGATGTCGTTGAGGGAGTCGAACCCCTGCTTGTGCGCGGCCGCGACCACTTCGTGCCGTGAGATGCCCTCCTTCTTGAGGTTCTCAGGCTTCAGTTGCCCGTGCTCGATCAGCAGGTCGGGCTTTCCCTCGAGCCACTTCTCAAGCCGCGCGTGCGAGTAAAGCCGGCGCACGACGAAGTTATTGAACAGCAGCAGCGCGAGGGCGCCCACGATGCCACCCGACACGCTGTTGTCGTTGCCGATGATGGCGTTCTGGACAGTGTTCGACAGGATGAGGAGGACGACGAGATCGAACGGGTTGAGCTGTGCCACCAGGCGCTTGCCGAAATATTTGAGGGCCAGGATCAGGAACGCATAGACGAGGATTGCCCTGGCGACCTTTTCGAGCAACGGCACGGGCAGCAGGAACATGTCGCTGAGACTCTGCACTGGCAACAGGTGACCCATGGATCGATGCCTCCAGGGCCCTTGCAATCGCGGCCCGGTCACCATTAGATACCGCCATGCCTCTTCCGTCACGCCTGCGCCTGCGCCGTGCCCTTGCTGCCGCCGTTGCCCTTGCCGTCCTGACCTGGCCGCACGAACGCCTCGGCGCGCAGTCCATCAACCCGACACTGCTGACAGGCCGATGGCAGGCCTCGTGGATACGGCACGCCGCGGCACCGGGGACCGCCGTCGGCGTCTATCTGTTTCGACAGACGTTCGATGTGGCGGCCATGCCGGACCGATTCGTCGTGCATGCGAGCGCCGACCAGCGCTACGAGCTGTTCGTCAACGGCGCCCGCGTGGCGACTGGACCCGCGCGCGGCGACCTCGACCACTGGCGGTTCGAGACGATCGACATCGTGTCGCACCTGCACACCGGGCGGAATGTGCTCGCCGCCGTGGTCTGGAACTTCGGAGCTGACGCGCCGATGGCCCAGATCAGCAACGAGACCGGGTTCATCCTGCAGGGCGACGGGCCGGTCGAAGCCGCCGTCAATACCGGCACGACATGGAAGACCACGGTGAACCCGGCGGTGACGCCGCTGCCGCCCGATCGCAAGTCGATGGGCTACCAGTACTTCGTCGGCGGCGCCGGAGAAGTCGTCAATGCGGCTGCCTATCCGTGGGGCTGGGAGCGGCCAGAGTTCGACGACAGGGGCTGGGCGGCGGCTGGCACGATCACGCCAGGCGGACCGCGCGGCGTCCGCGACACACCCTCACGCTGGTTTCTCGTGCCGCGCGGCATCCCGTTGATGGAAGACACGCCGGAACGACTCGAGCGCGTCGTCCGCGCCGAAGGTGGGAACGTGCCCTCCGGCGTGCTGCAGGGCACTTCGTCCTGGACGGTGCCACCGCGGACTGCCGTGACAGTGCTGCTCGATCGATCGCACCTCACGACGGCGCACCCGGAAGTGGTGACCTCTGGCGGCCGCGGCTCGACGATTTCGCTGACCTACACAGAGGCGTTGCACGCCGAAGGCAAGCAAGGCGAGAAGGGCAACCGCAACGACGTCACCGGCAAGGTCGTCACCGGCCTGACCGATCGCTTCCTGCCGGACGGGGGCCAGGCGCGCGTCTTCCGGACGCTCTGGTGGCGAACCTTCCGCTACGTGCAGGTGCAGGTGCAGACGGCGGACGAGCCGCTGGTGATCTCAGACGTCCGCGCGGCGTTTGACGCCTATCCGTTTCAGCTGCGCTCGAAGTTTCAGTCGAGCGATCCGGTGCTGGGGCAGATCTTCGACACCGGCTGGCGCACCGCTCGCCTGTGCGCGCACGAGACCTACATGGACACGCCGTACTGGGAGCAGCTGCAGTACATCGGCGACACGCGTATCCAGGCGATGGTCTCGCTGTACGCCGGCGGCGACGATCGGCTGGTGAAAAACGCCATCGAGCTGTTCGACGAGTCGAGGATTCCCGATGGCATCACGCAGAGCCGCTATCCGGGCGCCCTTCCGCAGTTCATCCCGCCGTTCTCGCTCTTCTGGATCGGCATGATGCACGACCTGTGGTGGTACAGCGGCGACCGTCAATTCCTGAAGCCGTACCTCCCCGGCGCGCGCGGCGTGCTCCAGTGGTTCGAAGCGCGGCTGGCGCCGTCAGGGCTCCTCGGGAAGCTCGAATGGTGGAACTACGCGGACTGGGTCGCGCCGTTCAAGGACGGCGAGCCGCCGATGCTCGAAACTGGCGAGTCGGCGATCCTGAGCCTGCAGTTCGTCCTCGCGCTTCGCGAAGCGGCGGATCTCGAGGCGGCGTTCGGCAGCGCGGACCAGGCGGCGAAGTATCGCGCGCTGGCAACCAGGGTCGCCGCCGCTGTCGCGGCGTCGTGCTGGGACGCCGGCAAACACCTGCTCGCCGACACGCCGGCGAAGAACAGCTGGACACAGCACGCGAACCTGCTCGGTGTCCTTGCCGACGCGCTGCCGCAGGGCACCGACGAGCGCGCGTTGATGACGCGGGTGCTCGAGGACAAGTCGCTCACAGAAGCGACCTACTACTTCAAGTTTTACCTGTTCCGGGCCATGGAGAAGGCCGGCCTTGCCGATCGCTACCTCGATCAGCTCGCGCCGTGGAAGGCCATGCTCGATCTGGGCCTGACGACCTGGGCGGAACAGCCGGAGCCGACGCGATCGGACTCGCATGCCTGGAGCGCGCACCCGACCGCCGACCTGCTGCGCGTCGTCGCCGGTGTCGAGCCGGCGGTGCCCGGGTTTGCCGAAGTGCGAATCCGACCGCATCTCGGCACGCTGAACACGGTGTCGGCCTCGGTGCCGACGCCTCGAGGTGATGTCGCGGTGAGCTACACGCGCGCCGGTGCCGCGGTGAACGCGGAGGTCGTCCTGCCGCGCGGCATGACCGGCACCATCGCCATCGCCGGCGAACCGACGCTGTTGCATGAAGGCCAGAACACCGTGAAGCTGCAGGCGCCGAGGCCGAACTGACCGGGCTTGACCGAGGATTCGCCCGACGGCCAATGTGAAGATTGCCCTACTCGGTGGTCGTGTCGTCAGGCGCTGAACAGCGCTCGCGCGATACGCACGTAGCCGTCGACGGCACGTTCCAGCTCGTCGATCTCGACGTGCTCGTGATCGGTATGGGCGAGCAGGACCGAGCCCGGCCCGAACAGCAGCGGGTCGCCCCACGCATCGAGAAACGGGATGTCCGTCGTGAACGGAAATGACGCCGTCTCGAATCCGTCGACCGTCCGCAGCTCCACGGCCGGTACTTCCAGCACGGTCTCGGTGGCGACGTGTCGCCGCACGACGTTCAGGGCCGGCTCCAGATCCGCCAGCGGCCCGACGGTCCGGAACATCACCTCGGCCTCGGCGTGCGGCGGCACGACATTGGGCGCCACGCCGCCGGAGATCAGGCCGATCGTGTAGTGGGTCCGGCCAAGGTGCGGGTGATCGGGCAGCGGTTGCGCGCGGAGCAGGATCAGGGTGTCGATCAGCTTGTCGATCGCCGACTCCCCCATCTCCGGCCTGGACGTATGCGCCGCGCGCCCGGAGGCCGTGAGCTTCACGCGAAGCACACCGCGATGCGCCAGGCCCAGCCTGCTGTCGGTCGGCTCGCCATCGACGAGGAACCGGCAACCAGCGGCCAGCGGGTGTGCGTTGGCCGTCTTGGCGCCGTCGCTTCCCCTTCTTCTCCGACGACGAACAGCAGCCCGACGCGCCGCTCGCCGGACGCGCGCAGGCGTTCGGCGGCATGCACCTGCGCCGCCACCGTGCCCTTGGCGTCGCACGCGCCACGACCGTAGAGGCGGCCCGTCCTCGACGCGGCTCGGGAAGAATGGCGGCACGCAGTCGAAGTGCGTGGAGAACACGACATGGGGCGGGTCCAGTGTCGCCAGGACATTCGATCGGCCACCGCCGACCCCCTGCTCCTCCACCTGCCAGCCGATGTGGCGGAGATACGCCGCGAGCCAGCGTCCGCAGTCGGCTTCACGGCCGGTCGTCGAGTCGATGTCGATCAGCGTCCGCGCCAGCGGCACGAGCGCTAGCGAATCCAACGTTCGAGCTCCGCGCGCGTGTCGGTGTGGTGGTCGCGATACTTCACGATCACCGGCGTCGCGAGCGACAGCCCCCACTCGACGCCAGGGCCGACAGTCACCGCGCGCGCGCCAGGCACGACGACGGCGCGTTCCGGGATGACGATCGGCAGGTCGCCATCGGCCTTGATGATCGTGCCGTTCGGCAGGTCGTAGACCGGCGTGGAGCGCGTGATGATCGTCCCGGCGCCAATCACCGCGCCGCGCTTGATCACGGCGCCCTCGTAGATGCCGGTATTGCCTCCGATCAGGGCTTCATCCTCGACGATGACGGGCATCGCCCCGACCGGCTCGATGACGCCGCCAATCTGCGCGCCGGCGCTGACGTGCACCTTCTCGCCGATCTGCGCGCACGATCCGATGAGCACGTGCGAGTCGAGCAGCGTGCATTCGCCGACGTAGGCGCCGATGTTGACGTACATGGGCGGCATGCAGATGACGCCCTTGCCGACAAAGGCGCCTTCGCGAATCGCGGATCCGCCAGGGACGAGGCGGATGTGCCGATCAAGGCTGATGTGCTTGAGCGGCATCGTGTCCTTGTCGAAGAACGGCCACCGCCCGTGGTCCATTGAGTGATCGACGAGGCGCCCGAAACGGAAGCCGAGCAGGATCCCTTTCTTCACCCAGGCGTTCACCCGCCAGCCGGTCGGCGCCGAGGCATCGGGTTCGGCTGCCCGGACGGTGCCGTTGCCAAGCGCGTCGCGCAGGCGGACGAATGCGCCGCGGGCCGCGAGCGCCTCGGCCTTGTCGCCCTGCGCGAACAACTCTTCGATGAGATGAGGGAGATCGTGATCGGCCATTGTTAGTTCCGCATGCCGAGACCCAGGTCGAGCAGGGCCTGGCGAATCTTCGACCGGCTCGCGTCGGACGGCGGGACCATCGGCAGGCGATAGACGTCCTCGCAGAGTCCCAGCATCACAAGCGCAGCCTTCACTGGAATCGGGTTCGACTCGATGAAGTTCACCAGCATGAACGGCAGCAGCGAGGCGTGCAGTTCGCGCGCCCTGGCGAAATCACCGGCAAGCGCGGCATTGACGAGGGCCGCCATCTGCTCGGGGACGACGTTTGATGCCACTGAAATCACACCGCGGCCACCCACTGCCATGGTCGGCAGGGCCAGCGCGTCGTCGCCGGAAAACACGGCGAAGTCCGGCGGGACGATGCGGCAGACCTCGCAGATCTGCTGCATGTTTCCGGAGGCCTCCTTGACCCCGACAATGTTGGGGATCGCCGCCAGTCGTGCCAGCGTCCGCGGCTCGACGTTGCAGCCGGTCCGGCCCGGAACGTTGTAGACGATGATCGGAAGCGTGGTCGCCGCCGCGATCGCGGAGTAGTGCTGAAACAGACCTTCCTGTGTCGGCTTGTTGTAATACGGCGTGACGGAGAGCAGGCCCTGGGCGCCGAGCGACTCGGTATGGGCGGCAAGTTCGGCGACCTCCGCGGTGTGGTAGCCGCCGACGCCGGCCAGCACGGGCACCCTGCCCTTGCAGACCTGGACGGCGATCTTCACCAGGCACTCCCGCTCGTCCGGCGACAGCGTCGGTGTTTCACCGGTGGTGCCGCAGGGAACGACGAAGTGCACGCCCCCCTCGACCTGCCGTTCCACCAGCCGCCTGAACGCGGCTTCGTCGACTGCACCCGACGCCGTGAACGGCGTGACCAGCGCGGTGCCTACCCCTGACCACTGAAGTGCCATGTGCTCACGTTCTCACATTCCGGCGGGTAGCGCCCGCCGATCTCATACTCCCAGAACATCCCGCATGGTGAACCAGCCGCGACGTCCCTTCACCCAGCGGGCAGCGAGGAGTGCCCCTCGCGCGAAAGTGCCACGGTCGCGCACGCTGTGCGTCAGGGTGATCGTCTCCGAAGGACCGTCAAACCCCACTGTGTGAATGCCCGGCACATGGCCGGCGCGCGAGCTCGCGACGTCGATGCTCCGGTCGTACCCGGCCGCCTTCATCGCCGCCGCGATGCCCAGGGCGGTGCCCGAGGGAGCATCGAGCTTCCGATCGTGATGCACCTCGTGCAGCCACGCTCCGTATTCCGCGTGCGGCGCCATGAGGCGGGCGGCCGAGGCCGCGATGGACTCGAACAGCACGGCGCCAATCGAGAAGTTCGCTGCTGCCACGACGCCGATGCCGGCCTGCTCCGCCAGGGCCCTGAAGGTGTCCACGTCCTTGTTCCACCCGGTCGTGCCGACCACGAGGTTCCAGCCCGCCGCGGCGTAGCACGGGAAGTTGCCGTGGATGGCATCGGGGATCGTGAAGTCCACCGCCACGTCCACGTCCGGCCAGGCCGCTCGTGTCAGTCCCCGGCCGTCGGGGTTTTCGTCCTTGTCGATCACGCCTGCGACCTCGCAGCCGCATTCGGCGGCGAGGCGTTCGATCTGAGTGCCCATCCGGCCATGGCCGACGATCAGGATGCGCACAGGCGATGAGACGGTGTCAGCGACGGGCATGCGCGTAAACGAAAAAAGCCGCCGACCGGTTGCCCGATCGGCGGCTGGGTGTACTCCTGAAAATTGGCGGCGCCTGATTCAGGCGCAGAGCACGGCCACACCACCGTTGGGGCGGCCCCGCTTTCGAGGTGCGGCGAATCGGCGCGTCATACGCGGGAGTATAGGAGCCTGCGCAGAGGCAAGTCAACTCCACCGCGGGCTAGAAAGGCGCGATGCGGATCCGCGGTCGAGGAAGATCGTCACGGCCGGATGCGTCTGCAGAATCGACGCCGGCACCGCCGGTGTGACCGGCCCTTCGACAGTGGCGCGCACGGCCTCGGCCTTCCGCTCGTCGGGCACGATGCAGAGGATGCGGCGCGCCTCGAGAATCTGACGGACAGACATCGAGATGGCCTGCGCTGGCACCGCGTCGATCGACGGGAACCAGCCCTCGCCCACCTGCTGACGCCGGCAGGCCTCGTCCAGCGTCACCACGATGTACGGCTCGCGGGTCTCGAAGTCTGCAGGGGGATCGTTGAAGGCCAGGTGCCCGTTCTCGCCGATGCCGACGAGGGCCAGGTCCACCGGCGCCGAGGCGATCGCGCGTCCCACCGACTGACAGACGAGCTCGGGATCCTGTTCTCCGTCCAGCAGGTGGGTCGTGTCGATGCCGGCGGGATCGATCAGCCGTTCCCTGAGATACCGCCGGAAACTGGCAGGATGCGTGGCCGGCAGGCCGATGTACTCGTCCAGATGAAACATCTCCACGCGTGCCCAGGGGATGTCGCGCCGTTCAACCAGCGCGGCCAGCATGTGGACCTGCGAGAGACCTGTCGCCGCCACCATCCGCGCCTGCCCGCGCGCGGCAACGGCGTCGGCGATGATCTCACCGGCAGCGAGGGCAGCGCCGCGTCCGAGCGCGACGGGATCGTCAAACAGGCGGATATCCACGGCCAGTGGAACGTAACTCTTCGCGCCGACGCGGTCAAGCGTCGTCAGGCGCAATGCAGGTTTGCGGCGGTGCGGCAGTGCTACAGTTCGTCAGTGCGGCAGTGCAGCAGAGGTGCAGCAGTGCGCCGGTCCCCCTACACGCCATGAGCGCGATGCTGGCCTTGATCGGCACGACGCTCGGCGGCTGGATTGGCTGGTGGCTTGGCGAGTGGATCGGGCTGAGCACGGCGTTGTTCCTCAGCATCATCGGGTCCGGCGTCGGCCTCTACGCCGGACGGCGGTTCTTTCAGTGGATGGGAGACTAGGCAGCCATGCCCAGGCAGCGTGCGGTGGGACGACTGGTTCTGTATGGCGTCGCGGTTGCGGCTCTTGGGCTCTCTGCTCGTCCGATCGCGCAGGCAAAGCCGCTCACCGCTCGAGAGGTTGTCGAGCGCATCAAGGCGCACGTCGGCGTCCCGTGGATGAGCGACACCGTCGACACCTTCAAGGCCGGCGATCCGGACACCGCCGTCACCGGCATCGCGACGACGATGATGGCGACATTCGACGTGATTCAGCGCGCGGCCGCCGGCGGCCAGAACCTCGTCATCACCCACGAGCCGACGTTCTACAACCACCAGGACGCGACGACGGAGTTCGAGCAGGAGCACGACGCTGTCTACAAGGCCAAGATGGACTTCATCGCCGCCCATCACATGGTCGTCTGGCGCTTTCACGACCACTGGCATCGCCGCACGCCGGACGGCATCCTGACCGGCGTGGTGGATGCCCTCGGGTGGAAACCGTATCAGCGCGCCGATGCGCCGTACACCTTCACCATGCCGGAGACCACGCTCGGCGCCCTGGCCGCTGCCATCAGCCGCTCGCTGCACGCAGACACCGTTCGCGTGGTCGGTGACCCGGCCATCAAGGTGACGGGAGTCGGGCTGCTCCCGGGGTACGCAGGCTCGGCGATGAACCGGCATCACCTTCAGCAACCAGACATCCAGGTCGAGGTCATCGGCGAAGCGAGGGAATGGGAGCTGGTCGAATACGCGGCGGACGCCGATGCCGCGAAGCTCGGGAAGGGTCTGATCGTCATCGGGCATATCCCGTCCGAGCAGGCCGGGATGGACGAATGCGCGAAGTGGTTGAGGACGTTCGTGACCGAGGTGCCCGTGGTCTTCGTGCCGGCGAAGCAGGCGTTTTGGGGGGTGAAGTAGACGCATGAGCCCCCACGCGCTGGGGCCGAAGCACGGGCAAACGGGCGGACGGGATCAGGCGCGGCGGTTGCGCCAGCCGTCCAGCGCGACAGCGACGACGATGATGGCGCCGATGATGATTTCCTGCACGTAGTTCTGCCAGCCCATTTGCTGGCTGCCGTTGCGCAGGACGGCCATGATCGTCGCGCCCACCATCGACCCCAGAATCGTGCCGACGCCGCCGTTCAGCGAGCCGCCGCCGATGACGACGGCCGCGATCACATCCAGCTCGGTGCCGATGGCCACGGTGGGATCGCCCTGGCGAAGGCGCGACATCTGCATCACGCCGGACAAGCCCACGAACAGCCCCGCCAGGCCGTAGATCCACACCTTCAGCCGATCGACAGGAATCCCGCACGCGCGCGCCGCCGCCTCGTTCGAGCCGATCGCGAACACGCGCCGGCCGAAGACGGTATAGCGCAGCACGAGCGCGATGACGACGGCGAGCAGCGCCGTCAGCCACACGCCCGGCGCGACGACCAGCCAGTCGGGCTGCGGGAACGTCACCGCCAGATCGTTCACCCACGTCTGCGGGACGTTGACGGTCTGCTGATCGGCGATCCACTTCGCGACGCCGCGCGCCATGCCGAGCGTGCCCAGCGTCGCGATGAACGGGATCACCTTCAGGCGCGTGATGAACAGGCCGTTGATCACGCCGACGACACCGCCGGCGGCGACGCCCTCCAGCACGGCGATCGAGCGGACTGGTGCCGTCGCGCAGCGCGATCGCGGTGACAACGCCGGTCAGCGCGATCACCGATCCGACCGACAGGTCGATGCCTCCGCCGACCATCACCATCGTCATCCCGATGCTGCCGAGCGCGACGATGACCGTCTGGGCGACGACGATGCGGAAGTTGCGGACGGAGAGGTACTGCGACGGCGAGTCCGTCATCAACGCAAAAATGGCGATGACGGCGAGCAGGCCGAGGAACGGGCCGAGCCGCGCGAGCCAGGTGCGAGCCGTAGACATTCGGAGCGTCAGCCATCAAGTCCACCACGGCCGAACTGAACGTCGGCCCCTGCGAGCGAAGAGTCCAGGCGCCGATGCGCCGCTATTGTCCATCAATCGCCGCGTGAAGGACGCGTTCCGGCGTCCACTCGCCAATCGGCTGCACCGGCGTCAGCCGCCCGCGGCTCATCACGGCCAGCCGATCGCAGAGGCCGAACAGCTCCGGCAGATAGGAGCTGACCATGAGCACGGCCTTCCCATTGGCGGCCGCATTGACCACGGCTTCGTAGATCCGCGCCTTCGCGCCGATATCGATGCCGCGCGTCGGCTCGTCGAGGAGCAGGACGTCAGCGTCCTGGTACATCAGGCGGCCGAGGGCGACCTTCTGCTGATTGCCGCCTGACAGCGTCCTGATCGCCGCATCCGGGCTGTCGGCCTTGATCGCCAGCTCGCCGATCCAGTGCCTGGTCTGCGATCGCTGCGCCTCGAGGTCCAGCCAGCCACGCGAGGCACAGGCGCGAAATCCCGTCAGCGTCATGTTGTCGGCGACCGACATGGGCATGGCGAGGCCCTCGCCCTTGCGATCCTCGCTCAGATAGCCGACACGCTGCGCGATACGACGTGACGGCGTCTCTCCGGCGGTCACCGGCTTCCCGGAGATCGCAATCGTGCCTGAACTGACCGGCGCCAGTCCGAACAACGCGCGCACCAGTTCCGTGCGGCCCGACCCCATCAGCCCTGCGATTCCGAGAATCTCGCCGCGGCGCAGCGTGAACGACGCCTTCGACACCACGGGCGGCGCGGCCAGATCGCGCACCTCGAGGACGACTTCGCCCGGGGCGGCGGTCCGCCGCGGCGGGAACAACTGCTCCACCGACCGCCCGACCATGTGCGCGATCAGATCGGTGTTGCTGACTCCCGCGATCGCGCCATGCGCCACGCTGCGGCCGTCGCGCAGCACGGTGTAGACGTCGGCGATCTCCCGCACCTCCTCGAGGAAGTGGCTGATGTAGATGATGCCGAGGCCCTCGTGGCGGAGCCGGCGGATCAGCGTGAACAGGTGCGCGACGTCGTCTCGCTGCAGGCTGCTCGTGGGCTCGTCCATCAGCAGGATGCGCGCGCGCGACGCGATCGCCCGGCAGATTTCGACCACCTGGCGCGCGGCCAGCGGCAACGATCGCCACGCAGGCGCCCGGGCTTCAGGTCGGGATGCGAGAAACTGGCGAGCACGTCGAGCGCCAGCCGCTCGGCCTCGGTGCGGCGGAACAGCCCCCAGCGCGACGGCTCGCGCCCGAGCAGGATGTTCTCCGCGACTGTCAGGTGCGGGCAGAGGGACAGTTCCTGGTGGATCAGCGCGACACCGCGCCGGCTGGCGTCGTGCGGCGAGTCGGGCCGGTAGGGCGCGCCGTCGAGCGTCATCGCGCCCTCGTCGGGCGCGAGCGCGCCGGCCAGGACGTTCATCAGCGTGCTCTTGCCCGCGCCGTTCTCGCCGATCAGCGCGTGCACTGTCGAAGGCTCGAGCGTGATGTTCACGCCATCGAGCGCGACGGTCGGACCGAACCGCTTCCGGATGCCGTCGAGGTGCAGCGAGCGGCACCAGCTACTCCGTGACGACGGGGTTCGACAGCACTCCGAGTCCGTCCACTTCGATCTCGACGACGTCGCCGGCCTTCAGGAAAATCGGCGGCTTGCGGGCGAAGCCGACACCAGGCGGAGTGCCCGTGGCGCACGACGTCGCCGGGCTCGAGCGTGACAGTCTCGCTGAGGAACGACAGGAGCTTGTCGACGCCGAAGACGAGCTGATTGGTGCTCGAGTCCTGCAGTGTCTGGCCATTGACGCGACACCGGATCCGCAGGGCGTGCGGATCGCCGATGGCGTCGCGGCGTGACGATGAACGGTCCCATCGGGGCGAAAGTGTCGCAGGACTTGCCGCGCTGCCACTGCTTGTCGGCAAACTGCAGGTCGCGTGCGGACACGTCGTTCAGGTTCATGTACCCGAGCACGTAGTCGAACGCCTGCGCCACGGGGACGTGCTTGGCGCGGCGGCCGACGACGAATGCCAGCTCCGCCTCGTAGTCGACCTGCGTGCTGACTGCCGGAAGGCGAATCGGCTGGCCGGGGCCCGTTACTGACGTGACGTACTTCGAGAAGGTGATGGGCGAGGTCGGCACGTCCATGCCGCTTTCAGCAGCGTGGTCGCGATAGTTCAGCCCGACGCAAATCAGCTTGCCAGGCCGGGGCACCGGCGGCCCGATCACCACGTCATCGCGGCGGAGCACCGACCCGCGCGGCAGCGTCTCGGTCCGCGCGACGTTGCGGGCGAGCGCGTCGTGGATCTGCCGGACCTTGGGCAGCCACTCGTCGTCGAGGTCGAACCACGAGAGCAGCGGCACGTCGGCGGATGCATCGACGGCGACAGAGAAATTGAGCACAGAGTCGTCGCCCGGCAGCAGGGCGCCGGCGCGGGGCGTCGATGTCGGCGCCGTCTTCGGCGTGAATGTGATGAGGCGCATTTCGGGTTCGATCGGGTGTGATCAGGTTCGATCGGGTTGGGTCAGGTTGGATCGGGTTGTGAGGCCCGCTCAGGGCTCGACGACGCCTTTGACGTAGTCGGGCGCGAGATGGGCGCCGGAGAACGCCGCGGGCACTTCCTCGAGCGAGCGATACCGATGGCTGATGATCGGCGCGACTTTGACCTTCCCTGTTTCGAGCAGGCCGAGCGCGCGGCGGTATGTCGCCGGCCGCCCGTCCGGCTCGAAGCCGCCGGAGGCGCCGACCGGCGAAAACAGCGACGGCTCGAGGAACTGCAGGTTGTTCAGCACGCTCAGGTCGACGCCGGTGTGCCCGTGGCCGTAGAGCAGGACGGTCCCCTGCTTCCTCAGCGTGCGCGGGATGTCCCGGAACACGGCTCCGGCGCCCGACGCGTCGATGATGAGCTCTGCCCTGCGGCCGCCGGTCAGGTCTGAAACGGCCTGAACGAAGTCGCCCTCCGCCGGGTCCAGCGCCACGGCACCGAACTGTGCCGCCAGGGCGCGCTTCCTGGCGTTGGGATCGGCGACCAGGATCTGCTCTTCGTAACCAAGCGCCGAGCGGAAGTACTGAGTGAACAGGAGTCCCGCCGGGCCTCCGCCGAAGATCAGTACGGTGCTCACGCGGTGCAGCGGGTCGGCGTCGCGCAGGCGGAATCGCGTCGTCGCGCGCACCAGCATGTCGGTGGCGTGCACGATGCATCCGAGCGGCTCGGTGAGCGCCAGTTCTGTCAACGGCAGCTGCGACTCGACGCGAATCGCGTTCACGGCCGGCATGGTGATGAATTCGGCGAGCGCGCCCGGAGGGCCGGTGATGCCGTGCTCGGTGTACGACACGCACTGGTGCGAGTCACCGGTGGCGCAGTAGTCGCAGAGCGGCAGCCGCGCGGCGCTGACGCAGTTGCGCCCCTGATCGACGACGACGCGATCGCCGGGCACCAGGTCCGAGACATTGCGCCCGGCCTCCTGGACGATCCCGACGAACTCGTGCCCGAGAATCTGCGGCTGACGCGCCAGCGGGATCGGCCGGCCACATTTGTCGGTGTGGTAGTTGCCGTGGCCGTGGAAGATGTGGAAGTCGGTGCCGCACAGGCCGACGGCGGCCACCCTCAGCAGCACTTCGTCGGCCAGCGGCGCGGCCACCGGGACGTCGTCGCGGATCTCGATGCCGCCCGACGTCGGCGAGCACCGCCGCGCGCATCACAGTGAGACCGACTGTTCCGCCCAGATGCCAAACTCCCGATGCTTCGTATCTTCGGCCTTGGCGGGTTCGCCCGAGGCCACCAGACGCACGTGCTCGAACACGCGCGCGCCCACCTGCTCGATCGTCTCGGTGCCGTCGATGATGCCGCCGGCCGACAGGTCGAGATCGCGCGACATCCGCTGGTGCACGGCCGTGTTGCTCGCCAGCTTGATCACCGGGGCAATCGCGTTGCCGATGGTCGTGCCGCGGCCGGTCGTGAACACCACTATCTGTGCGCCCGCGGCGACCAGTCCTGGCGTCGATTCCTGGTCGTAGCCCGGGCCCTGCATCAGCCACAACCCGTGCCCTGCCGGCAGCTCGCCGTACCCGGTGACGCCCTCCACCCTGGTGGTCCCTGCCTTGGCAATCGCGCCGAGCGACTTGATCGTGATGTTCAGCAGGCCGCCGGCGACGTTGCCGGGACTGGGATTTTCGTTGAGCACCGTGCCGAACTTGGACGCGTAGTCCTTGTACCAGTCGACCATGCCGTAGACAGCTTCGCCCTGTCGCATGGTCGCGGGCGCGCTGGGCGAGGATGTGCTCCGCGCCGCAGAACTCGGGCACCTCGGTGATGAGCACCGTGCCGCCCGATCGCACGAGCAGATCCGCGGCGCGTCCCAGGGCGGGATTGGCAGAAAGCCCCGAGAAGCCATCGGAGCCGCCGCACTTCACGCCCATGATCAACTCGTTCATCGACGCGGTGCTGCGGCGGGCCTCGTTGATCTGCGGCAGCATCGCGGCCACTTCCTTGAGGCCGCGGTCGATGACCGCCTGCGTGCCGCCGGTCTCCTGGATGCCGTAGCGTACGACCGGCTTGCCAAGCTCGACGCGTTCCTTCTGCAGGTACTTCTCGACGGCCGTGAGGTTGGTCTTCTCGCAGCCGAGGCCGATGAAGATCACGCCGCCGACGTTGGGATGGCTGGCGTAGTTGGACAGCGTCCGCAGCATCACGTCGATGTTGGAGCCGTCAGAGCACCCGCATCCCTTGTTGTGCGGGATAGCGACCACGCCATCGACGTTCGGAAACTTCTCCCGGCTGTAGATCGTGAACTCGGCCAGCGTCGCAATCTGCTGCGACTCGTGGCTCGCGCACATGCTGGTCGGCACGATGAGCAGGAAGTTCCGCGTGCCGACGCGGCCGTCGCTGCGCCGATAGCCCTGCCATGTGCCAACCTGGTCTGCGGGAAGGTAGTCAGGCGCCGGCGTCGCGAGGTCGGCTGGCAGGTCGCGCACGACGGGCACGTCGTTGCTCATGTTCCTGAGCGTGATCGGATCGCCCTCGCCGATGCCGCGCGACGTGCCGATCGGCTGGCCGTACTGCAGGACGAAGTCTCCGTCCGGAATCGCGCGGACCGCGAAACGGTGACCGGGCGTCACCGCGCCGGTGAGAGTAAGCGTGTGGCCGCCGGCGTCGAGGGTCATGCCTGGCTCGACCGCCGTCTTGACGACGGCGACGTTGTCTGCCGGGCTGACGACAACCGCGTAGTCGTGAAGAGGCGCCGAAGCTGTCTGTCTGCCGCTCATCGTCCTACCGTGCCTTCTGGCCGGCCGCGACCGCAGTCACAGGCATGCCGTCGATGTCGTCGGTGTCGAGGCGGCCTTCGTCGCGCAACCGCTGGAAGCGCCGGATCGTGTCGGAGATGCCCTGCTCCAGCGAGGTCTGCGGCAGACCGGCGACGACGGCCCGGATCGCCGAGTCGTCGAGCGAAGGCGGCATCGGGATCGAGGGGCCGTCAATCGACACCAGGCCGCGCGCAGCCGGCCCGAGCGCGCCTTCGAGAATGCGGACCGCGTCGCCGACATCCCGCGCGTCGCCGTGGAGATTGAAGACATGCGCGCCGTCGGGCGCGCTGTCGGCGCACGCGACGAACGCGGCGGCGGTGTCCGCGGTGTAGATGAAATCGGTGACGCCGCTGAAGCGAATCTGGAACGGCCGGCCCAGCACCGCCGACTTGATCGCGCGCGTCGGATCGCTCGTGAGACCGGCGTCACGGCCGACGCCGTAGACGCTGAACGGCCGGAGCCCGACCGACGACACGCCATGGTCAGCGAAATACACGCGGGCGTTGCCTTCGTTGGCCTGCTTGAAGACCCCGTAGTGCGTCAACGGAGAAGGGCTGACAGTTTCATCCACCGCCTCGTCGGCCAGGCCGAAGACGGCGGCCGAACTGGCGTAGACGACCCGCGGCACGCCAGCCGCACGCGCCGCCTCGAACACGTTGACGGTGCCGACGACGTTGACGAGCGCGCCCAGAGCGGGATCGGCCTTGCAGGTGGGGACCTGCAGCCCGGCGAGATGGATCACGTGCTTCGCGCCGGAAGTTGCAAGCCCGGCCTTGAGCGCCGGCAGGTCGGTGATGTCGCCGCGGATGAAGCGGACGCGGCCAAGCGCGTGCTCATCGAGCAGCAGCCGGAGACGGCGCGTGTCGTCGCTCCGATCGAAGACCACCGGGGTGTCGCCGCGCTCGACGAGGGCCTTCACCACCCAGGCGCCGATGCACCCCAGAGCGCCCGTCATGAAGTATGGCGTGCCGGACATCCTCGAAATTCCCGATTCTATCCCAAACCCTCTGCTGCCGCCGTAGCGGCGGGAGTATCATCACGGACCCTCGAGGCGATATCGTAGAGGCGATTCGGGACCATGGCGGACGGCCGGGCCGGGAGGAGAGAACCGTGCAGAGGCGTGATTCGAAGTCGGCTCGGAACTGGCTCGTCGGCGCCATCGCCGTCGTGTCGCTGGCGGTCGCGTGCTCGGGCCGCGGTGCGTCGTCCACCTACACCATCGGCGTCATTCCGAAGGGCACCACTCACGAGTTCTGGAAATCGATTCATGCCGGCGCGGTGAAGGCCGAACGCGAGCTCAATGCGAAGGGGATCAAGGTCGCGATTACCTGGAAAGGGCCCCTTCGCGAGGACGACCGCGAGCAGCAGGTGCAGGTCGTTGAAGGCTTCGTCAGCCAGAACATCTCGGGCATCGTCATCGCACCGCTCGACGAGGCGGCGCTGGTCCGCCCGGTCGAAGAAGCCCAGCGCGCGGGCATCCCGACGGTGGTCATCGACTCGGCCCTCGACAGCGACAAGATCGTCTCGTTCGTGGCGACCGACAACACCAAGGGCGGAGAGCTGGCCGCCGATCGTCTGGGCGAGCTGCTCGGCGGCAAAGGCAAGGTGCTGCTGCTGCGGTATCAGGAGGGCTCGGCCAGCACGACCGCGCGCGAGACCGGCTTTCTTGCGCGCCTGAAAGCCAAGTACCCCGGCGTTGAGGTGATTTCCTCGGATCAGTACGCGGGGCCGACGCGCGACACCGCGAAGCGCGCGTCCGAGAATCTGCTGAACCGCTACGCCAACGACATCCAGGGCGTCTTCTGCGTGAACGAGTCGTCCACGCACGGCATGCTCCTCGCGCTGCAGGACATCGGCAAGGCCGGCAAGATCGCCTTTGTCGGCTTCGACGCCAGCCAGACCTTCATCGACGCGCTCGCCAACGGGCAGATGCAGGGCCTGGTCGTGCAGAACCCGCTGAACATGGGCTACCTGGGTGTGATGCGGATGATCGATCACCTGCAGGGACGCCCGGTCGAGCGCCGCATCGACACCGGGGTGTGGATGATCACACGCGAAAATCTCACCGCACCCGAATCGGCGGATCTGCTGCATCCGCCGGTCGACAAGTACCTGAACTAGGGACGCCGCCCGGCATATGCGCACCCGCGCCTCTTCGCAGGTTCGCATCGAATCGCTGATCGCGCGCGGGCGCCTCGCGCTCGCCGCGTTCGCCCTGTTCGCGGTCCGGGTCGAGGCGCCGGACCCGGTCAAGGGGCTCGCGTCCGTCCTGGCCGGCGGCTTCCTGGTCTATGCCCTCGCCGCGCTCGCGCTCGGGTCGTGGCGGCCTGCCGGCAACCAACAGGTTCCTATCGCGACCCATGCCGTGGACGTCGTCGCGTACACGGCGGTGTTGTGGCTGGTGGGTCCCGCGTCATTTTCGGCGCTGGCGTGGCTCCTCTTCGTACTCGTTGCCGCCACACTGCGCTGGGGCTGGCGCGGCGCACTGACGACCGGCGGCGTGGCCATTGCCATGCTGGTCGCGATCAACGCGCGGCCGGGCGAGGCGCGCGCCTCCGTCGCTGGCGGCCGGCTTGCGGTGCTGATCTCCCTGATGGCGGTGACGACTGTCATGGTGGGGCTGCTCGGCGCGTACGAGGACTGGCGGGGCGCGCAGCTGGCACGACTTGCGGCGTGGACGGCGCCGGACCCCAATCGCCCGACGGCCCTGCCTGGCGAGATGCTTGCGCAGACGTCGGAGATTCTCGGCTCGCCCCGCACGCTGCTGGTCTGGGAAGAAGCCGACGAGCCGTGGACCGAGGTGGCGCTGTGGGACGACGGACGTCTGCAGCAGACGCGCGAGCCGCCCGGCAGCCTCGGCGAGGTCGTGGCGGAGCCCCTGGCCGGCCGCAGCTTCTTCTGCCGCGACTGCACCAGCCTCAAGCCGATCACGTTCGTCCGCGGCCCGCGCGCGCTGGAGCAGTGGCCGGGCGCGCCAATCGATCCGCGCCTGCGCGACCGCTATCAGATCCAGGCGCTGGCGGCGTGGCCGCTGCGGGGCGACGCGTTCCGCGGCTGGCTGTTCTGCCTGGATCGGCAGGCCCTGTCGCCGCAGGATCTCGCCGTCGGCGATGTCGTCGCAGACCTGGCGGCAGCCCGGCTGTCGCAGGCGTATCTGGTGCAGAAGCTGCGGGAGACCGTGGTCACTACTGAGCGCGTCCGTCTTGCCCGCGACCTGCACGACGGCGTGCTGCAGACGTTGACCGGTGCCGCGCTGCAGCTGCAGGCGGCGCGGCGCACCTTGTCGTCGGACTACCCGGCGGCTGAAGATCGGCTGTCCCAGGTGCAACGCATCATCGCGGCGGGCCAGAACGACCTCCGGTTCTTCATCAACCAGCTCGGACCGCAACGCGTCAACGACCGGCGCGGGCCCATCGACCTGCGGGGCCGCGTCCACGAACTGGCAGACCGCATCCGGCGCCAGTGGGGCGTGGCGGTGAACGTGGCGATTGCCCCCGACGCGATCGAGGTGCCGGATCTGCTCGTCAACGACCTGTTCCTGCTGATCCACGAGGCGCTCGTCAACGCCGCCCGGCACGCGCGGGCCTCCTCGATTCGCCTCGCCATCCTCGAAGAGGCGCACCAGATCTCGGTCGCCGTGTCCGACGACGGGCAGGGGTTCCCGTTCAGTGGCAGCTTCACGCTGGCCGATCTGACCCGCGATCAGATCGGACCGAAGACGCTGCGCGAGCGTGTGACCTCACTTGGGGGTACCATGCACCTGGATACCGGAGCGCAAGGCAGCCAGATTCGGCTGACGGTGCCGCTGGCCCGGGAGGTTGTGTGAAGCGCATTCGCCTCGTGCTCGTCGACGATCACGCGATTGTGCTCGATGGCCTCGAGCAGCTGTTCCGGCTGGAGCCCGAGTTCGAAGTCGTGGCGCGCTGCACGACCGCAGAAACGGCGGTCAGGGCAGTGGAAGCGTACCAACCGGACGTGATCGTCATGGATCTGGCGATGCCCGACCTCGACGGCCTCTGGGTCCTGGGGCGGCTGGCAGAGCTCAACCTCCCGACCCGCGCCGTGCTGCTCACCGCACATGTGGATGAGGCCAAGCTGGTCGAGGCGATCCGGCTCGGCGTCTACGGCGTGGTGCTGAAGGAAATGGCGCCCAAGATGCTGATGGAGTGCGTCCGCAAGGTGGCGGCGGGCGAGAAGTGGTTCGAGCAGCAGGCTGTAGCGCGCGCCATGGACAGGATGAACAAGCGCGAAACGGAGCTGGATCGCCTGAAGCGCCTGCTGACTCCGAGAGAGCTCGAGCTGGTCGGACTGGCTGCCGAAGGGCTGCGCAACAAGGAAATCGCGGAGCGGCTTTCGATTACCGAAGGCACTGTGAAGATCCACCTCCACAACGTCTACGAGAAGCTCGGCGTCACCGGCCGGCCGCAGCTGATCCTGTACGCCACGCGTCAGGGGCTGATGTAGTGCTGGGGCGCCGCAGTGCTGCGGTGCGCCAGTGCGGTGCGGGGTGCTGGAGTGCTGCGGTGCTGCAGCGCGATGCGGCGGCGCGCTTCCCAGGTCGTCAGTTCACACTATTTTTACGCAGCTATAACGCTTGATAGATACCGGTAAAGTCATAGGCTTCTAGACTGAATTCGGCCAAGGGACGGCACCGCCCGCAACGGCGGTGTGACCCCCTCCAAGTTCAGTTCCCTGGGCCATCCCTTGAAGGCCGTCCTGGCCGGGCGTCGCTCGCCGCCCGGCCAGGGCTGTTTTTGGCCCCAAGCAATTCCGCCCCCTTCAGCCCCCGATAGCCGTGCGGTAACGCGCAAACGATCGCTGGACCACCTCCGTCGCGCCAGCGGGAATCACGTGGCCGGGCCATGCCCCATAAATCCTGTCGTATCGCCAAGGTGCCAGCGCCGCCTCCACACGATCGAGTGTCGCAGAGCCCACTGGAATCAGGTTCGGGTAGCTCCGCATCACGCTCACCGACGAGCGGTCCCACCCCACCTTCACGGTGTCGCCGGTGAGCAACACGCCCCGGCGCTCCGCGCCGTCGGCCCAGTGCAGCACGCTGCTGCCCTCGAAATGTCCGCCGCACCGGACGATGGTCAGGCCCGCGGCCAGGGGATGGCTGTCGCCGCCCCAGAACGTGATGCGCGGGTCGGGCCGGCGGACAAACGCGGCGTCGGACTCGTGCAGGAAGATCGGCACATCGCCGAATGCGGCGCTCCAGTCCACCATCGACCCGTAGAAGTGCGGATGCGAGATGGCAATCGCGGCGACCCCGCCGAGATCGGAGAGCCGATCGGCGGTGTCCTGGTCGATGAGCGAGAGGCAGTCCCAGAGCACGTTGCCGCCGGCATGCTGGATCAGGAGCGCGCGGGGCGCGATAGCGAAAGCCGGGCGCGTATCGAGGCTCCACAGGCCCGGCTCCTCCGGCTCGAGATGATTCTCGTGAGTTTCCGACAGCGCCTCGAGGGTCGTCCACTGCTGGCCGGCCATGCCCACGTACTGCCGCTCGTCGCTGCAGATGCCGCAGGCGGGGGGCGGCGCCTCAGACTCGACGTGCTGACTGCCGCACGTCACGCAGATGAAGTTGGCCATGGGGTCTCGTGTGGATGCGCGTGACGGCGGGCGTCATACCGTCACCCAGGTGGCAGTGCGTGACGCCTCGTAGATCGCACAGACCAGCGCCACGCTCTTCCGGCCTTCGCGAGCGCTGCACGCCGGCTCGCGACCGGTGCGGACCGCCTCGATGAAATCCTCGAGGATGCGCTGGTGTCCCCGGACGTCGGACACGACCGGCGATGACGCGCTGGCGTTGCCGTCCTGCGCCGCGGCGCCGGCAAGGTCATCCGCCGGCTGGCGCAGGTCCACCTGGATGAGCCGATCGTGCTCGAGGACCATGGTGCCTTCGCTGCCGGTGAACTCGACCCGTCGCTTGTAGCCCGGGAAGGCGGCGGTGGTGGCTTCAAGTGTCGCCACGGCACCGCTCTCGAACTCCAGGACGGCAAGCGCGGTGTCCTCCACTTCGATCCGGTGCAGCAGCGTCGCCGTCGTCCCGGCGACCCGGCGTACCGGGCCGAGCACCCATTGCAGCAGATCCACGGTGTGGATGCCCTGATTCATCAGCGCGCCGCCGCCGTCGAGCGCCCAGGTGCCGCGCCATCGCGATTGCGCGTAGTACTCGGGCGGCCGGTACCACTTCACGCGGGCAGAGGCGACCATCGGCCGGCCCAGTCGGCCCGCCCGGACGGCGTCACGCAGCGCGACGATGTCTGGCTGGGTTCGATCCTGGAAGAAGACGCCGATCCGGACGCCGGCGCGTTCCCCGGCGGCAATCAGCGCGTCGGCGCGCTCGGGCGTCACGTCGAGCGGCTTCTCGACCACGACGTGAATGCCGCGGCGTGCGGCCTCGATGCCCTGTTCCGCGTGCAAGCCCGATGGACTGCCGATGGCCACCGCGTCCATCGGCGTCGAGAAAAACGCTTCGAGATCCGCCGACGCCGGCGCGCCGTAGGCGGCCGCCAGGCGCAGGGCGCGCTCCCGGTTCCCGCCGAACACCGCCGCGATTTCGACATCGGCCAGCGACGTCGCCGCGCGCGCGTGCGTTTCGCTGATGTTGCCGGCGCCGAGGATTCCGATTCGAAACGGCACGCCGCAATTCTAATTGACGATTGCGGACTGACCATTGAAGATTGACGCCCGAGTCCAGACCGCAGTCCAGACCCCATCTTCCAGGAGACGCTCATGCGCATCACCCGCGTCGGTCCCTTGTCGATCGCCAAGGTCGCGTTCGTCCTCTACGGCCTCATCGGTCTGATCATCGGTTGCTTCGTGGCCCTGGCCAGCATCCTGGGGGCGTCACTCGGAGCGGCGCTGGGCGGCGAGAATGGCGGATCGTCGATGATGGGCGCGTTGTTCGGCGTCGGGGCGATAGTGCTGTTCCCGCTGCTCTACGGCGTGTTCGGCGCGCTGGGTGCGGTGATTTCGGCCGCCATCTACAACATGGTGGCGGGCATGGTCGGTGGCGTGGAAGTCACCCTCGAGCCGGCGCCGACACGCTGATGCCGCGTCTCATCGCCGCGCCCGCCATCGTCACCGCCGCCGGCAACAAGCCGAAACGGATCGAGGAGTACGCCGGCCGTGTGAACTCCGGGCACGCCGGCGTGAGCGTGGCCAAGATGACGTCGCCCGAGGGCTGGCTCGAACCGGGCCAGCGGCCCGAGTTCGAAGAGATCACAGTCGTCCTGAAAGGCCGGCTGCGAGTGGAGCACGAGGGCGGCGCAATCGACGTCGTCGCCGGGCAGGCCGTCGTCACCGCGCCCGGCGAGTGGGTGCGTTACTCCACACCGGATGCAGGCGGCGCGGAGTACGTCGCGGTGTGCCTGCCGGCATTTTCACCGGCGACGGTGCATCGCGACTCTTGAATCGCGATTGACGAGTCGTCAGTTCGACGAGGTCCACGTCTTCCAGGCGGCCTCGACGGCCCGCGCATCGAGGGACTGGTCGGCAACGATCACGCGATAGTGGAACGCGGTGCTCGATCCGGCCGTCAGCCCGTAGTTGAAGACTTCCTTGCCTCCGCTCAGGTCCTTCTGGCCGAGCGGATTGGCGGCAAACAGACCGTAGCCGCGCGCGTGCCAGTAGGTCGGGTAGCCGGGATTGGACGGCGCGTCGAGGATCGCGATCGACACCGGGCTGTCTCCGACCTTGCCAGACAGCATGCACCAGCGTCCCCGTGTTCCCCAGACCGCATCCCCGGTTTTGCCCTCGCTCGTCAGGTAGTCGCCGGTGACGCCGGCGTTGTCGAGCGTCGGCACCGAGGTGGCCTTGCCCGACGCGTCGGTGAACACCTCCGGCGTCTTGGACGGGATTTCCAGTGCGCGAGTCACTCGAAGGCCGAAGACGCCCTCCTTGTTATCCGCCAGCGAGATCGCCTTTTTGCCGGCGGTCAGGGTGGTGGTGCGATCGATCACGCGCGTCGTCTCCGTTCCACTGAAGACATAGCGCGTGTGCTCCTTCAGCAGCACCGTGCCGTCGGGAATGACCCAGTCCGCGTCGATGTCGAGCGTGCCCTGGTCCGCCCCGCTCGTCGACGCCGTGATCGCCCGCTGATAGATGGTCCCCATCTTGGGGCGCCGTTCTTCAGGAATCGCGTCGGAGTTGTTCCAGAAGTCGTAGCCGTCGACGTTCCCGTAGTTGAACCACAGCCCGACGTGGTGCGGGTGATCCACACGCTCACCGGGCCGCGGGTCGAGCGGATAGCCTCTGGTGACGACGATGCCTTTTGCCGTGCGGATGGGATAGAGGACTGGCTTCTTCAGCGTCGTCGGCCAGATGTACGACGTGAACGGCTGGCCGCCGACAGTGACGTCCACCCGCCGCTCGCTCTCCTGCGGCGTCACCTTCACTGCCATCGCACCGGTAGTCGCAAGCGTCCCCACCCGCGCAGCCACGAGCCCAATCCCGATTGCACCCAACAGCACCAGTCGCGTCATGGCATCCTCACTCGGCTCTCTTCATTCTTCATTCTTCATTCTTCATTCTGCATTCCCAAGGTGTTACCAGGAATGCATCGTCCCATCCAGCCTGCGGTTGATGGGCAGATAAGCGCGCTCGTAGGGATAGGTTGCCGCCAGCGTCTCGTCGATGTCCACGCCGAGACCGGGCCCGTCGCCCGGGTACATCAGGCCGTCCTCGAACCGGTACGTGTGCGGGAACACTGCATCGGTTTCGTCGGAGTGCCGCATGTACTCCTGGATGCCGAAATTGTGCACGCTGATGTCGAAATGCAGTGCTGCCGCCATGCAGACTGGACTGAGGTCCGTGGCGCCGTGACACCCGGTCCGTACGTGGTACAGCTCCGCCAGCGCGGCGATCTTGCGCAGGTGCGACAGGCCGCCGGAGTGGACCACCGCCGTGCGGATGTAGTCGATCAACTGCTCCTGGATCAGCGTCTGGCAATCGAAGATCGTGTTGAACACCTCGCCAACGGCCAGTGGCGTCACTGTGTGCTGCCGAATCAGCCGGAAGCTGTCCTGCAATTCCGCCGGCGTGGCGTCCTCGAGCCAGAAGAGGTGGTACGGCTCGAGTGACTTTCCGAGACGAGCGGCCTCGATGGGCGTGCACCGATGGTGCACGTCGTGGAGCAGGTGCACGTCGTCGCCGAACTCCTTGCGAAGCCGCGCGAACAGCGTGGGCGTGAACTGGAGGTACTTCTCGGTGCTCCACAGTGATTCCGACGGCAGTCCCTTCTCGGCCGGCTCGTAGTACAAGTCGCCCTTGCCGACGCCATAGGTGCTGGCCAGTCCGGGGATTCCGCTCTGTGCCCGGATGGCTTTGTAACCCATCGCCGCGTAGTGCGCGACTGCCTCGACCGTGGACTCGAGGTCCTTGCCGTTTGCGTGGCCGTAGACCATCACGTGATCGCGGGATCGCCCCCCGAGCAACTCGTACACGGGCGCATTCAGGGCCTTGCCCTTGATGTCCCACAGCGCCATGTCCACCGCGCCGATGGACGCCATGGTCACCGGGCCGCGCCGCCAGTACGCGCCTTTGTAGAGGTACTGCCAGATGTCCTCTATTCGTCGCGCGTCGCGGCCGATGAGACACGGGATGACGTGATCGGTGAGGTAGCTGGCGACCGCGAGCTCGCGTCCGTTCAGCGTTGCATCACCGAGGCCGTGGATGCCGTCCTCGGTGGTGATCTTCAACGTGACGAAATTGCGTCCCGGGCACGTGACGATGACTCGGGCGTCTGTGATCTTCATGGGTGAGAACGGGTTGCTACTCGGCCAGGGTGACCTGGCGAATGGTCGGCACGAGCAGCTGGATGAATCCGAGCGCCACCAGATAGGCCAGACCGGCCATCAGGAAAATCGGGACGTAGCTCCCCGTCGTCTGCAACACTTGTCCGACGACCAGCGCGATCAGCATGCCGCCGACGGCGCCGGCCATGCCGCCGATGCCGACGACCGAGCCCACCGCGCGCTTGGGAAACATGTCCGACGAGAACGTGAAGATGTTCGCGGACCAGGCCTGATGCGCCGACGCCGCGATGCCGATCAGGATCACCGCGGCCCAGAGATTCGAGACAAACGGCGCCAGCATGATGGGCAGCACGCAGATCGCCGGCACCAGCATCGCGGTCTTGCGCGCCGCGTTCAGCGTCCAGCCGCGCTCGAGGAGCCGGGCCGGAAGCCAGCCGCCCGCGACGCTGCCAATGGTGGCGATCTGATAGATCCAGAAGATCGGCCAGGTGCTGGCCTTGAGGTCGATGTGGTGGACACGGTGCAGGAAGTCCGGCACCCAGTACAGGTAGAGCCACCAGATCGGATCCGTCATGAACTTGCCGACGGCGAACGCCCACGTCTGCCGGTGCGGCACGAGCTTGGACCACGGCACCGGCGTGACCGGTTCGATCGGATCGCTTTCGATGTACGCGAGCTCGGCCGCCGAGATCCGCGAATGCTTCCGCGGCGTCTGATAGAAGACCAGCCACACCACGAGCCAGAGGAAGCCCAGCCCTCCGGTCACGACAAACGCCCACTCCCAGCCCCAGTTCAGGGTAATCCACGGCACCGCCATGGGCGCCACCAGCGCACCGATGTTGGTGCCCGAATTGAAGATGCCGGTGGCCAGCGCGCGTTCCTTCCGCGGGAACCACTCGGCCACCGCCTTGATCGAGGCCGGAAAGTTTCCGGCTTCGCCCAAGCCGAGGGCGAATCGCGCCAGGCTGAACCCGGCGACGCTGCCGGCGAGCGTCACGAAGGTGAATCCGGTCTTCTCGGTCAGTGCCAGCGAAGGAAACGTCGGGCCGGTGTAGCGGTGCGCGAACGCATGCGCGATCGCCGCAATGCTCCACGCGACGATCGCCAGCGCGTAGCCGGTTTTCGTCCCGAGCCGATCGATGACGCGGCCGACCACGAGCAGGCCGATGGCATACGCAAACGTGAAGTTGAAGACGATGTAGCTGTAGTCGAGGTCGGTCCAGCCAAGCTGTGCGCTCAGCGTCGGCGCCAGCAGGGCGACGACCTGCCTGTCGATGTAGTTGATCGTCGTCGCGACGAACAACAGCGCGCAGATGACCCACCGCAGCCAGCCGGCACGGCGTGCTGGCGCAGGTGCGACCGCCGCCTCGGTGACCGGCATCGCGCTACTGGTTCACGCCGCTCGCGAGAAATCCGCCGTCCACCACCAGGATTTCGCCGGTGACGAAGCTGGCGGCGTCGGATGAAAGGAAGACCGCGGCGCCGGCAAGTTCCTCGAGCTTGCCGAACCGCTTCATCGGCGTCCTGACGAGGAACTCGCGGCCCCGTTCAGTACCGTCGAGCAGGTTGTGATTGAGCGGCGTGCGGAACACGCCAGGGGCAATCGCGTTGACGCAGACGCCATGAGGCGCCCATTCCACAGCGAGCTGGCGGGTCAGCGCGGCGACCGCCGCCTTGCTGGCGCCGTAGGCGGCGACCTCGAACAACGCCACAAAGGAGCTGAGCGACGCGATGTTGATGATCCGGCCGTAGCCGCGCTGCACCATGTGGCGGCCGAACACCTGCGCGGCCCTCAGGGTGCCGGTCAGGTTGGTTTCGACGATGGCGTTCCAGTCGGCTTCGTCGAGATCCAGCGTCGGCACGCGCTTGGTGCGGCCGGCGCAGTTGATCATGATGTCCACCTTGCCGAACGCCTCGATCGAGGCTGCGAGCACGGCATCGAGCGACGGCCGATCGGTGACATCGGACGGCACGCGCAGCGTGCGGCGTCCGAGCGCCTCGATCTCGCCGGCGGTCTCGTCCACCATTTCCTGCCGGCGTGATGTGGGCACGACATCGGCGCCCGCTTCGGCCAGGGCCCGGGCCATCACGCGGCCGATCCCGGAGGTGCCGCCGATGACGACCGCACTTCGGCCGGTGAGATCCAGAGGCGCGTAGGGCATGAGTGACTGAACCGCGCGGCGCTAACGGATGGCAGGCGGCGCCGGCAGCACCAGCCGCGGCGGCCTGCGCGCGCGGACGGATGGCTCGACAGACATCTGCATGACCGACGGCTGGTAGCGACGCTCGGCCACTGTGCCCTCCATCGCCTGCGCCTGCTGGGCGAGCGAGAGGTGCTCGCTCATCGCGGCGCGAGCGCGCTTGGCGTCGTGCGCGCGGACGGCATGGTAGATGTTGCGATGCGCCTGGGCCGACTCCTTGAGGTCACGACCGTGGCTGGCAGTCTTCCGGCGCTGCTCGTAGAACAGCGCCGACACCATCTCCACCAGCGACGCCAGGATCGGATTGCCCGACGCTGCCGCGACGGCGCGGTGAAAGCGGATGTCGTGGATCAGAAACGCCTGCGCATCGTCGAGCGACGCGAACATGCCGGTCACTTCTTCGGCAATCGTCGCAATCTGATCGTCGGTTGCCCGCTCGGCGGCCAGGCCTGCCACGCCGACCTCGAGCGCGCGCCGCGCTTCGAACATCTCGTCGCGCGTGAAGCCGTGGAGTGCGGCCAGGAAGCTGAGCGGCTCGCTGCCGAGCACCGGCGGGCCATCGGTGATGAAGGTGCCGGCGCCGTGGCGTGTCTGCAACACGCCAATGGCGGCGAGCGATCGCAGCCCGGCCCGTACGCTCGGCCGGCTGACACCGAGCTGCACGGCAAGCTCGCGTTCGGGCGGCAGACGATCGCCCGGACGCAACTCGCCACGCTCGATGAGTGCTCGAACGTGTTGAACGACGATTTCCGCCGTAACCCCTTCAGTTGGTTTCATGACTCCCAGCCTTGGCGCTGTAGAGGTCAAACCAGTCGCAGCTGATGCGGTAAAGAACTGGGTCAATTCGTATCACCCCGAAATTGCGGTGTCAAGCGATTCTAGTTACCTCAAACGGTAATCGTTACCACCAAGACATAGCCGAAAGAGACGATGTGGTCCAGAGTCAATGACTTGGATCGCCCAATGGTTTTACCAGTCAATTTTTTGATTTCACCACTCTGCTGGCGCGCGGCGGCGCACCGTGAGCCATTTCTCCTGTCCGGCATACGCCTTGCCGGGCTGCTCTGAAAAGTCGCGTTTCCCGCGGCTTGTCACAGGAAGTACGCACCATGAGCCCCCCATCAGTCGCGCCGCCGCCGCAATTGCTGCCACCCGGCCTGACGCCCGGCGCCGGCGTGAAGGCGCGGGGCTGGCGATGGCGTGTCGGGCGCGCCGAGCGTGCGGCGTCCTGCATCGCATGGCACGTGATCCCGGGTCAGCTTGGGGCGCCGGCGCTCGACGTGCTGCTCCACCCGTTCGATCGGCTGGTGCCGGACTTCGGAACCAAAGGGTGGCGCCATCTTTCGCGCGCCGCCCTCCGGCAACAGATCGCACAACTGGGCGGCGCCTGGCCCGATCAGCCACTCGCTGCTCTTCAGACTCTGAAGTCAGCGCCGTGGCCGCACCAGCTCGCGCTCGCAGCGGCGCTGGTCGAAGGCCGCGGCACCAGGCTGGTGCTCGCGGACGCCGTTGGCCTCGGCAAGACGCTCACCGCCGCGCTCGCGCTGGCCGAGCTTCGAGAGCGAGGCGTCGGCAGTCACGTCCTCGTCCTCGTGCCAGCCGGCCTTCGCGATCAGTGGCGACATGAGCTCGCCACACGCGCGGGCATCACCGCGGAAGTCGTCGACGCCAACGCGCTCGCTGCCCGTCGTCGGCGCGCGCTGACGCCGCAGCTGGCCTGGACGGTGCCGGGCACGTTCATCCTCTCGCTCGATTTCGCAAAGCAACCGGCGGTGATGGTCGGCCTGCTCTCCCGCGTCTGGGATGCGGTCGTCGTCGACGAAGCGCACCTGGCGTCGGGCGACAGCGCGCGGCGGGCCGTCGTCTCCGAACTGGCCGAGCGCAGCCGGGTCGTGCTGCTGGTCAGCGCGACGCCGCACACGGGCGACACTACCCAGTTCCGCGCCTTGATGGACATGGGCGGCGAGGACCAGGCCGTCTGGATCAGGCGCGACCGCCGCGCCATCGGGATCGAGCCGACAGCGCGGACGCGCCGTTGGCGCGTGTCGTGTAGCGGCGCCGAACTGCGGCTGCTCCGCGTGTTGACTGCCTACGCGCGCGACGTCGATCGGCACGGTGGGCCCGAGGCGCGCCTGGTCGCCGTGATGATCCGAAAGCGCGCGCTCTCGAGTCCTCATGCCCTGCGCTGCACGCTTCGCCGACGCCGGCTGCTGCTGAAAAACGACGGCGACACGCAGCTGGCACTGCCCTTCGACGGGCCGGACGGAGAGACAGATATGGCGGACGTGAACGACGGTGTCGCGCTTGGTGTGCCGGCGCTCGCGGATCGGGCCGCGGAAGTGGAACGGCTCGAAGGCCTCGAGGCGCTGTGCGGGCTCGCCGCATCCGACTGGAGCAAGGCCGTCGCGCTGGACCGCCTGCTGCGGCGTACGCGCGAGCCGGTGATTCTCTTCACGGAATACCGCGACACGTTGCATGCGCTGCTCGAGCGCTTCGCGGGCAGGGCCACCATCGCCGTCCTGCACGGCGGCCTCGATCGAAAGACGCGCGGAGAGGCAGTCGCCAGCTTCACGTCGGGAGCGGCGCGCGTCCTGCTCGCCACTGACGCCGCGGCCGAGGGCCTGAACCTCCAGGCCCGCTGCCGGCTGGTGGTCAACGTGGAGTTGCCGTGGTCGCCGCTGCGACTCGAGCAGCGCGCCGGCAGGGTGGACCGGTTGGGCCAGTCGCGGCCAGGTCCGGGTCTGGACCCTGGCGGGCAGGTCTGGGCACGAGGACATGGTGGTGGCGTCGCTCGCCCGCCGAGCCGCCGCAATCCGATCGGACCTTGCGCCGTTGGGCGAACCGCCCTCGACGACACCCTCTCCTCGGATCGCAGAGTTTGACAACACGGCCGTGGGCCAGGGCGCGCAGGCGCTCTGGCGACTGCGTGCGCTCACGCGACCGCCGGCGATTGGCCAGGGCCGCCAGCGCTCATCGTCAGCAGGATGGATCTGGAGCCGGAGGCGAGATGTGTCGCCGCACGTCGTGGTGGTGTTTGCAGTGTCGCCATCGCGCGCCGGGGAGGCGCGCCGACAGGTCGCCGTCCGGATCGACCTGCGATCGCTGCCTGACGGCACGCCGAGGACGTGGCTGCCGGCGATCGCAGGCGCCGCGGCGGCCGCCGCGCGAGCCGCGTGTCGCACAACCTCGCCGATGACGACGATGCTCCAGCAGAGGGAGCAGCGTCTCGAAGAGCACACGACGGCCGCCGCGCGCAGCGCGACCGCACGGTGGCAACCGTCCTTCTTCGACCGCCGCCTCGCACGAGCGCTCGAGGCGATCAGGAGCGATCGCGATCGGCGTCTCGAGGCGCACGCCGCGCGCGCCCTGGAGCTCACCGCGAGCGACGACGGCGCGCTTGAAGTCGTTCTCGCGATCGTGAGCCGGCCATGATCCCGGCGATCGAGGGCGGGCTGTTGACCCAGGACTTCCTCGAAACTGGCCTGGCCTCTGTCTTCGTGGGCGCGGGGACGCCGTGCCCGGAAAGCCTGGCGCGGGCCTACGAGCGCCTTCGCGCGACGTCTGCCCCTCAACTGGGCCCGGCCTCGCCTTGCCGGGCCGTCGGAGACCTCGTCGTCCGCCCGCTGATGGAGTGGCTGGGATGGGAGGTGTCACGCGGTGAAGCGCGCACGCCCGACGGGTGGTGGGCCGTGCTCACGGCCCCGTCGTCCGCGGCGGTAGGCCTGCTCGTCGTGCCCTGGGCGTCGAGACCGGCGAACAAGGCCCGTGCCGCTGTGGACGCGGCGCTCGGTCACGGCATTCGCTGGTCGGTGGTGTGCAACGGCCGCAGCCTCCGGCTCGTGGACGCCACGCGGCCCGGCGCGACGTCAGGACTCGAGTTCGATCTCGAGCTCTGTCGTGTCGACGCAATCGCCCTGACCTGCCTTCGCCTGCTCGCGGGGCCGGCCGCGACGCGGCGCAGCGCGCCCGCCGCCGCGACTGCGCTGGACGTCGCCATCGATGCCTCGGAGCGCAAGGGGATCCGCGTCTGCCGCGCCTTGCAGGAGGCCGTGCCCCGCGCCGTCGCGGCCGTTGAGAAGGCCATCGCCCGCACGAGACACGGCCGCGGGTCGCCGTTGCCTGCTCAGTCGGACCAGGCGCTGACGGCGGTCTATCGCGTGCTCTTTCTCCTCTTTGCCGAAGCCAGAGACCTGGTGCCGCGCTGGTACCCGGCGTACCGCGACGGGTACACGGTGGCCGCGCTCGCCGAGCGCCTCGAGCGCGGCGCAGACGCGCGCGGGACCTGGGCGGCGCTGCAGGCCATGGCGCGGCTGGCGCATGCCGGCTGCGCTGTCGGCGAGCTACGCGTTACTGCGTTCAACGGCCGCCTGTTTTCGCCAGCCCACGCGCCGCTGCTCGATCACGTGGCGCTCGACGATCGCGCGGTCGGCCGCGCGTTGCTCCTGCTGACCGCGGTCGCCGACCAGGATGGCGTCAGGCGACGCGTCGCCTACGAAGACCTCGGCGTCGAACAACTCGGCTCCGTCTACGAACAACTGCTCGACGCGCCCTCCGTTTCGCGCGTGGGCCGATTCGCCGCGACGACGCGCAAGACGACAGGGACCTTCTACACCCCGCGCGCGCTGACGGACTTCGTGGTGCGCGCGACGCTCTCGCCGCTTGTGGACGGCCGGACGTCCGACGAGATCCTCCGCCTGCGAGTCGTGGATCCCGCAATGGGGAGCGGCGCCTTTCTGGTCGCGGCGTGCAGGTATCTGGCCGCCGCCGTGCAACGCGCCCAGATTGACGAAGGGGTTGTCTCGGAGCACGACGCCGACGAGCAGTTCGCAGCGAGTCTCCGGCGACGCGTGGCGCGGCGGTGCCTGTTCGGCGTCGACGTCAACCCGATGGCGGTGCAGATCGCGCAGCTTTCGCTCTGGCTGGCCACGCTGGCGTCGGAGCGGCCGCTCTCCTTCCTGGACCACCACATGGTCGCCGGCAACAGCCTGCTTGGCACGGCCCCTGTCACTGTCATGGAACGGCCTCCGGGGTCCCGCGGGTGGGACGGGCAGGAGCGTCCGCTCGAGGCGCTGTTGGATCGGGGCGAGCACCTGGCGGCGCTGCTGCCCGCGCGGAGTCAGCTCGAGGACCAGCCGGACGACTCACTGGACACCGTCAGGGAAAAGGAGCGCGCACTCGCCCGGCTCAACAAACATCCGTCGCTGACGCGGTGGCAGGCCGCCTGCGATTTGTGGTGCGCGATGACGCTGGCCGACGCGCGGGCGCAACGGCTCTATCCCGAGCTGCTCGATCGCGCAATGGGCCGCACGCCGGGCGTTCGAGGTGCGGAGACTGATGCTGTCGCCGCCGCGGCGGCACACGCGGCAGCGGACATGCGATGCATTCATTGGCCGCTCGCTTTCCCGGAGGTGTTTCTCGACCCGCAGGGCCGGCCCCGCGCCGACGGCGGCTTCGACGCTGTCCTTGGCAACCCGCCATGGGAGATGCTGCGCGCGGACGACAGCAACGCGGGGGTCCACGACACGACGGCGCGATTCGCGAAGGCCTCCGGCCTCTATCGCGCGCGCGGACGCGGTCACGTCAATCTCTACCAGCTGTTTGTCGAACGGTCGCTCAGTCTGCTGCGGCCTCGAGGCCGGCTTGGCATGATCGTGCCCGCGGGCTTGCTCGCCGATGCTGGCGCGGCGCCGCTGCGGCGGCTACTCGTCGATCGCCACGCGTGGGAATCTGCCACCGTCATCGACAACCGTCGGGGGATCTTCCCTATCCATCGCGGCATCCGATTTGCGGTGATCACCGTCGCCGCGTCCGGCACCACCGCACGGATTGCGTCCCGATCCGGCGTGGAGGAACTCGGACAGCTCGCCGCCATCACGCCTCATCGACACGAGGGCTTTCCGGTCTCGCTGAACGTGTCGCTGCTCTATCGCCTGTCGGGGGAGGGCCTTGCGTTTCCGGATCTGCCGCAGGAACGTGATGCCGTCATCCTGGAGCACCTGGCTTCGCGTCATCCTGCCCTTTCGAGCCCTTCTGGCTGGGGCGCGACGTTCGGACGGGAGCTGAACGCCACCGACGATCGCGACTGCTACACACGGACTCCGGCGCAAAGCGACCTCGCCGTCATTGAAGGCAAACACCTCGAGGCGTTTCGAATTCACATACCAGCGGACGTCCAGCGTGCGTCACGGCGACGCGTGACCGATCGCCTCGGCGCGCGCGCCGCGGCAGTGGACCGGCCACGTCTCGGCTACCGCGAGGTCGCGGCGGCGACCAACCGGACGACGCTCATCGCGGCCATCGTGCCGCCAGGCACAGTGAGCGTCCACACGGTCTTCTGCTGCAGGACGCCTCTGAGCGCAGAGGCGCAGCACGTGCTGTGCGCGCTGATGAACAGTTACGTCGCCAACTACCTGGTCCGACGCTGGGTGACGACTCACGTGACAGCGACGGTGATGGCCAGGTTGCCAGTTCCGGTACCCGGGCGCGTGCTGGCCGAAGAGCTCGCCAGCGGAGCGCGTGCGCTGATCGAGCGGGCTGACGCCGACATCGAGGCGGCAGTGCAGGCTGTCTGTGCTGAGACCTACGGGCTGACCGCCGGCGAGTTCGCGCACATCCTCGACACGTTCCCACTCGTCGATCGAGGGACGCGGAATGCGGCGCTCGACGCCTTCGTCAGGAGAACGCGGCGATGAACCCGCTGGCCAGAAGGGCGAGGACGACGCCGGTCCACATGACGAACCACCAGTCGCGCGCCAGGATGTAGTCCACAAACGAGAGGGCCACCCTGGCGGTCGGCGTCAGCAGCAGGATCAGCGTTCCTCCGGTCAGCAGGCCTCGCGTCACGGCGTGGCCGGGCAGAAGAAACGACAGAAGCAGGCCGGCCGCCAGCATCGTGCCGCTCACCGTCGTGCCAATGCGCAGCACCCAGCCAATCACGACTTCAAGGGTCGAGATGTCGGTGTTCATCGCAGTCCTCGGACGAGCATCAGCACCGCGACGATGATGAGGACGATGGCCAGCAGCACGCGCAGGCCGCTGGTTGCCGCGCGCGCCCCGAGTCTGATTCCCACCACAGACCCGAGCAGCGTGCCGATGATCGCGGCCGCCGCGAGCGCCGGCACGAGGTCTCCGTGGCCGTAGTAGATGACGGCGCCGGACGTCGCGGTGACACCGATCATGAAGGCACTGGTCGCCGCGGCGACGCGCATCGGCACGCCGCACCAGGTCACGAGAATGGGCACCTTGATGATGCCGCCGCCCACACCGAGCAGCGTCGAGACGTTCCCGGCGATGAAGGAGGCCACCAGACCGAACGGCAGGCGCTCGACCCGGTAGCAGTACACCTGATCGCTCGTGTCGTCGGGATAGCGCCCGCCGAGCAGGCCGATGTCGACGCAGTCGGTACGCGCCTCCTCCTTGCCGCTGGACTGCATCACCGAAATCGCCACGACTGTCGCGGTGACGCCAAACAGGAGCTGAAGCATCCACGGGCTGAGCGCCTGCGCTGTCAGGCCGCCGGCAAGGCCACCCGCGGCGGTGGCCACCTCGAGCACCATGGCGAGGCGCAGGTTGATGAGATGCCGTCCGGCACGCGCCGCCGACACCGAGCTCGACGTCGCGATGACGGCGGCCAGACTGATGGCCGCGGCGGATCTGAAGGGGAGGCCGACGGCCAGGACGAGAAACGGGACCAGGAACACGCCGCCGCCGATGCCGAGCATCGCCCCCATCACGCCCGAGAGCGCGCCCATCACCAGGACCGATGCGGCGAGAAACGGAGTGATGATCATCGGGAACGGCGCGGCACTCCCTAGCCTATCAGCCCGCGACCGGCCAATCTAAAGATTGGCCCTACATGCTCTTCCTCCGCTCGGCCCGATTTCCGGATCCCGGGTTGAGCCGCTCTTCGGATCGACCATCGCTGAGCGACGGACCGACCAATGTGAAGATTGGCGCTACGAGACCCTCGTCCGGTCAGTCCGATTTTCTCGTTCTCCGGTAGGGCCGATCTTCAGATCGGCCGTCAGGGTGACCGACGACGATCCTTGCCGGCAGGTGGCGCCGTCGGCTAGGCTCCACTCGCCCGATGGTCCGCGTCGTCTCGCTCGTCGCGAGCCTGCTCCTGCTGGAGAACGCCATGCCAGCGAATCCGGATTTGGCGATTCGTCACGCCCGCGTGGTGAGCGGTTCCGGCCGCATCACGCCGCGGGCGACAGTCTTCGTCGATCACGGGCGGATTGTCGGTATCGACTCGACTGACGCCGCCGACGAGGTCAATGCACGACAGTCGATCGAGGCCGCGGGCAAGACGCTGATTCCCGGCTTGATCGACGCGCACGTCCACGTCGCGCCGTGGTCACTCCCTGTCTTCCTGCGCTACGGGGTCACCACAGTGCGGGATCTGCACAACGACCCCGACTACATCCTGCCGCTGGCACGTGAAGACTCGGCCGATCGGCCGCGCATCGTCGCTGCAGGGGCGATGCTGGATGGACCGGGACATTTCTGGAGCAACGCGCTGGTCGTGGACGACATCTGGTCGGCGCGGCGCGCCGTCAGGCGCGAAATCGAAGCGGGTGCGGGCGTCATCAAGGTCTACACCCGGCTCCAGCCGGCGCTGGTCGCGGTGATCGTCCAGGAGGCCAGGGCCCGTGACGTGCCGGTCGCGGCACACCTCGGCAAGACGACGGCGGCGACCGCGGCGATGGTCGGCGTCTCCAGCATCGAGCACCTGAGCGGCATCGCCGAGGCGGCCAGCGACGATCCCGATCGGCTGTTCCACGCGCACGACGACTTCCTGGGCGGGTGGACCGCGTTCGAGCTGGAATGGCCGTCACTCAAACCGGCAGCGCTCGAGCGCGTGGCGCGTGCCCTGCTCGAACGCAACGTCGCCATCGTGCCGACGCTCGCGCTGCACGAAGCGTTCTCACGACTCGCCGACGCCGACCTGAGCGCCGACCCGGCTTTGTCGGAGGTCCCGCGCGACGTCCTGGCGTCCTGGGATCCGCGAGACATCATGTCCCGGGCACACTGGACGCCTGAGACGCTGCAGGCGTTCAAGCAAACCTTGCCGCTGCTGCAGCGGTTCGTGCGGTTGTATTCACAGCTGGGAGGGCACGTCGTCGCCGGGACCGACACGCCGCAGCAATTCGTCGTGCCGGGCGTCAGCCTCCATCGGGAACTGGAGCTGTACAGTCCAGGCAGGACTGACGCCGGCGGCTGCCCTGCGGACGGCGACGCGGGACGCGGCCGAACTGCTTGGTGTGGCGGACCGGACGGGCACGATCGACATCGGCAAGGACGCCGACCTGGTCCTGCTGAACGGCGACCCACTCGCCGACATCAGCGCGACGCGCCGAATCGTCACCGTCGTGCGCGGCGGCGTGATCGTGCACTGACGGTCAGGACGCGCGAGGCGCGGCGGCGCGCAGGACTCCGTAGAGCGTCTCCATGATCGGCACCGGCACACCCAGCTTCGCAGCGCGCCGGACCACCGAGCCCTGCAGCGCCTCGACTTCGATGCGCTTGCCCTGCGACAGGTCGATCAGGAGCGATGACCGCATCGTTTCGGGCACGCCGTCCACGTATTGCGCGAGCCGGCCGGCGACGTCGTCCTGCAGCCGCACGCCTTCCGCTCTCGCCAGGCGCTCGACCTCCGCGAATGCCGCAAACAGCGTGCGCCGGCACACCTCATCGGACCGCACGACGCCGATTGGCTGGCGGCTGGCGCCGGTGATGCCGGAAAAGGCCGCGAGATAGACGAACTTCTCCCAGAGCTGCGCGCGTCCGTCCGCGACAGCCTCCACCTGGATGTCGGCGTCGGACAGCATCGCGGCCAACGCGGTGACGCGCGGGCTCGGTGCGTCTGCCGCGGCAAACACTTCGCCGAACGCAATCCGCCGGTAGGTGCCCGTCTGCTCGATGACGCCCGGGGCGACGATGGCGGTGGCGATGTAGGCGGCGCCGCCAAGCACCACGTCGCGACCGACCACCGCCGCGGTCTCGTCAGGCGAGTCCACGCCGTTTTGCAGTGTCAGCACGAGGGTGCCAGGGCCGACGAGCGGCGCCAGAAGCGGGAGCGCCGTGTGGTTGTCGTAGGTCTTGACCGCCACCATGACCAGGTCCACGGGCCCGATTGGCGTCGCGTCGGCATGCGCAGCCGCGTGCACCGTGTAGTCGCCGAGCGGGCCGCGTACTCGAAGGCCGCCGGCCCTGATCGCCGCGGCGTGGTCGCCGCGCGCGATGAAGCTCACGTCGTGACCGGCGCGGGCCAGCAGCGCGCCGAAATAGCCGCCTACGGCGCCGGCGCCGAGGACGGCGATGCGCCTGTTACGGTGGTTGGGGGTGGTCGACATCGGTGGTCTCGGAGGCAGCTCGACTGCTCATTCGCCGTGCCGCTGTCACGGCGACGCGGCGGCCAGCATGGCCACGCGCCGGCCAATCATAACGTCGCGCCGCCGTCCGGCCGCTGCCCCCATGCTAAGATTCCGGGCGCGCCGAGGCCTGTCGGCGCAGATGCGTCACGGCCCGCGGAGGCAGAATGGCGTCCCGGCTCACCACCCTCATCATCATCGTCATTGTCGGCGGCACCCTCATCGCCGGCCTGATGGTGGGCGCCCAGCGCGAGGACATGAATGGGCCAGTCGATCTCATCATCACGAACGGGCGCGTCTTCACGTCCACCGGCGACGACACGCTGGCCGAAGCTGTCGCCATCCGCGGCAACAAGATCCTGAAAATCGGGTCGAATCGCGACATCAAGCGCCTGCGGCGGCCGCACACCTTGTCGATCGACGCGCACGGCGGCAGTGTCGTGCCGGGGTTCAATGACAGCCATACGCACCTGTTCGAGGGCGGCGTCGGGCTGGCGCGGCTGGATCTGATCAACGCGCGCACGCTCGACGCGATCAAGGACGGCGTTCGCGCGTTCGCGGTGGCCCATCCCGATCGTCCGTGGGTCCTCGGCCGCGGCTGGTACTACGACGCGTTTGCCGGCGTGATGCCGACACGGCAGCTGCTCGACACCCTTGTGCCGGATCGGCCTGCCTACCTGACGGCGTACGACGGCCACACCGCCTGGGTCAACTCGCGCGCACTCGCCGCGGCCGGCATCACCCGGCACACGCGCAATCCCGCGCACGGGTCCATCGTCAGAGATCCGCGCACTGGCGACGCGACGGGCGCGCTGGTGGAGTCGGCGATGGATCTGGTCGCCACCGTCGCGCCGCCGACGACGCGCGAGGACAAGCTGCAGGGCCTGCGCGAGGCGATGACGCTGGCGCACACGCTCGGCATCACGAGCGTGCAGGACGCGGGCGACGATCCCGAAGACTTCGACGTGTTCGACACGCTGCGCCGCAGCGGCGAGCTGGACCTGCGCGTGTATGCCGCGCTCGGCGCCGGCCCGGGGTTCTCCGCTGCCGACCTCGATCGCTTCGACGCGATCCGCACGCGCTTTCCCGACGATCCGCTGCTGAAGTCGGGAGCGGTCAAGCTGTACGCGGACGGCGTGGTCGAGTCGTACACGGCGGGGATGCTGGCGCCGTACGCCAACAAGAACACCACGGGCACGACGAATTTCACGCCCGCGGAGTTGACCCGCATCATCACCATGCTCGATGGACGGGGCTGGCAGGTGTGGACGCACGCCATCGGCGACCGGGCGATCCGCATGACGCTCGACGCCTACGAGCACGCAGTGACTGCCAACAAGGCCCCCGAACGAGGACGGCGTCATCGCATCGAGCACATCGAGACGCTGGACCCTGACGACCTTCCGCGCTTTGCGAAGCTCGGGGCGATCGCGTCGATGCAGCCCGACCACGGCGACCCGTCGCCGGACCTGATTACTGTCTGGCGCACGAATCTCGGGGAACCACGGGCGTCGCGCGGCTGGCTGTATGGGAGCCTTCTGGCGTCCGGTGCGCATGTCACATTTGGCACCGACTGGCCAGTGGTCTCGTTGGACCCGCGCTTCGGCCTCCACGTCGCGACGACCCGAACGGCGCCGGACGGCCTGCCGGCCGGCGGGTGGATTCCGGCTGAGAAGTTGTCTGTCGCCGACGCGGTACGGGCCTACACGTCCGGCGGCGCGTGGGCGTCGTTCGACGAGCAGCGCAAGGGCACGCTCGAAGCCGGCATGCTGGCGGACATCGCGATCCTGAGCGCCGATATCTTCCCGCCAGATGCCGCACCAGTGCTCGACACGCACGTGGCGGTGACCATCTTCGACGGCCGCGTGGTCTACGAGCAGGACGGGCAGCGGTCCACCAGCAACTGACAGTGTCTTCACAGCTGGATCTCTTCGAACCCGCGGCCGGCGACAGCGCGCCAGGCGGGCGGCGGGACTCCGATCGCGGCGAGCTCGTTCACGCCGAAGCGGCGTCGCTGGCCGCGCGGATTCCATCGCTCGTGCGCTTTGGCACCAGTTCCTGGAGCTTCCCCGGCTGGCGCGGGCTGGTCTATCCGAAATCGACGCCGGCCTCGGCGCTCTCGCGCGACGGCCTGAAGCACTACGCCAGGCACCCGTTGCTGCGCACCGTCGGCATCGATCGCAGCTACTACGCGCCGATACCGGACGACGATCTCCGCCACTATGCGGCCCTGCTGCCGCCGGGGTTTCTGGCGTGCGCGAAGGCGCCGGCGTCGGTGATGTCGGCGGCGAACGCCGCCGGCGAGCGAAACCCGGACTTCCTGTCGTCGTCGCGATTGATCGACGAGCTGATCGAGCCGTTCGACCGCAGCTTTCGCAGCTTCACCGGTCCGTTCGTGCTCGAGTGCCCGCCGGTGCCGCGCGCGGCGCGCGTGAGCGCGCAGGAGTTCGAAGAGCGCCTCGACTGCCTCCTGGCGGAGCTGCCGCGCGATTTCCAGTACGCCGTCGAGCTGCGCGATCGCGATCTGTTGACGGACGCGTACGCCCGTGTGCTGACGCGCCATGGCGCCGCTCACGTCTACAACTACTGGAGCGCGATGCCGATGCCCGGCGCGCAGATGCGCCTGCTCGCGCCCGAGTCATTTCCGTTCACGGTGATCAGGCTCCTGCTGCGCCCGGGGACGCGGTACGAGGATCAGCGTGAGCAGTTCCGGCCGTTCGACAGGATTCAGGCGGAAGATCCGGCGATGCGGGCTGATGTGATCGGGCTGGTCGAGCGGACGCTCGCGGTCCGCCGGCCGACCTTCGTGCTGGTCAACAACAAGGCGGAGGGCAGCTCGCCGCTGACAGTGATGGGCCTGGCGCGGCTGCTCGCCGGCCTCACCCCCTGACGCGCGCCGAGAACGCCTGGTACGCGCCCGGCGAACGGCGTTCGAGATACGCGATGTATTCGCGGGCGACGGCCTCGAGGTTCAGGAAATAGGCCGGGTCCTTCTGCTGCTCGCGGATTGCCGGCAGGATGTCCCGCAGCCGCTCGTAGACGAGCAGCAGCTCACGACCGCTCTGGAAGAACAGCTCCGCATTCAGGACGCCGCTCGTGATGAGCGAGGCCGCCATCTCCCAATAGGTGGTCACCATCCGGTACGACGCACTTTCGTCTGATCCAGGGGGACACAGCACCGCGATGTCAGCGTGGGCTTTCGGCTTGAAGTTGGCCGAGAACCAGGCGCGGCCCCGTCGCAGGCGGTCTTCGCGGCGGGCCTCGTAGAGCTGCAGAATCAGTTTGGCGTCGTCGTATGTGGCCTTGGCGGTCATGGCCGTATGATGCCATATCGACCTGGAGGAATCAGTGCCCGCGGTCCCGCCGTTCACCCCGAAAACGCTCGCGTTCCTTCGCGCCATCAAGCGCCACAACGACCGTGCCTGGTTCCACGCGCGAAAGCCGGACTACGAGGCGCACGTCAAGGCGCCCATGGTGGCGGTGATCGAACGGCTTGGCGAGGAGTTCAAGTCCTTCGCGCCGGACCAGATGGCGGATCCGCGCAAGAGCCTCTACCGCATCTGGCGCGACACCCGCTTCAGCGACGACAAGCGTCCGCTCAAGACACACGTCGCGGCGGTGTTCCCGCACCGGCACGGCCAGAAGCACACCTCGGCCGGCTTCTACGTCGAGATCGCGCCGGGCTGGGTCTTCGCCGGCGGCGGTGTCTACAGTCCCGATCCGGCGGCGCTCCATCGCATCCGGGAGCGAATCGCCGACGACCCGCAGACGTTTCACCGGCTGGCGACGTCGCCCGGCCTCAAGAAGATGGGCGGATTGCAGGGCGCGACCCTGACCCGCGTGCCGCGCGGGTTCCCAGCCACGCATCCAGCGGCTGCCGACCTGCGCCGCAAGCAGTTCATGGCCTTCAAGGAATGGCCGCCCGAGTTGATGACGAGCGCCAGGTTCTGGCCAGAGCTGCTGACGGTCCTGCGCGCCGTCGCGCCGCTGGTCGCATACCTGAACGACGCGATGGGCATCTCCCGCTCGTCGCGCAAATCGACAGACTGACGTCGGCCGCGCCACGAAATGAACCGGTGCTAGGATGCGGAACGTGACCCCCGGTGGCCCCGTCACAGCCGATGCGCTCGATCTCGCCATCGCGGCGTATCGCGCCGCGACGCCCGGATCGGCGGCCCTGCACAGACGCGCCTCCGCCCGCCTGCCGGCCGGCGTCACCTCCAACGTCAAGTTTTTTCCGCCGTATCCGCTCTACCTGACAAAGGCGCACGGCGCGTGCGTCGTCGACGTGGACGGGCGCGAGTACCCTGGACTACTGTCTCGCGTTCGGGCCGCTGATCACGGGACATGGGCACCCGCGCGTACTCGACGCGGTGCGCGCAGAAATCGCGCGCGCCGGAACGCTCATCCTCGGCGGCCCGTCCGATCTCGAGTTGCGGTTCGCAGAACGGCTCGCGAAATGGATCCCGTCGGCGGAGATGGTGCGCTTCACCAGTTCCGGCACCGAGGCGACGCTCCATGCCACGCGCATCGCCCGCGGCGCGACGGGGCGCAGCCGGATCGTCAAGTTCGAGGGCCACTATCACGGCGTCCACGACCACGTGCTCTGGAATCTCGATCAGCCGCTGCCGCCAAAGGCGGCCAGCGACGGAATTCCCGGTGCGAGCGCCGCGCAGAGCCTGATCCTTCCGTTCAACGACGTGGCCGCCCTCGACGCGCTGGAGCGCGAAGACGACGTCGCGGCCGTGATCGTGGAACCTGTCGCCCGCGGCGTCCTCCATCCTGACCGCGCGTTTCTCGACCGGCTCCGTCACGTGACCAGCCGCAAGGGGATCATCCTGATCTTCGACGAGGTGGTGGCGTGGCCGCGCGTCGGACTCTCCGGGGCGCAGGGACTGTATGGCGTGACACCCGATCTGACGGCGCTGGGCAAGGCCATTGGCGGCGGCCTGCCACTGGCGGCGCTGGCGGGACGCCGGGATCTGATGTCACTGGTGACGCCACGCGCTGCGCGCGCGGAGTCGGCGCACGGGCCGTACGTCTTCCATGGCGGGACCTACAACGGCACGCCTGCCGCATTGGCCGCGGGGCTGGCCACGCTGAACATCCTCGAGGGGCCCGGCGTTATGGAATCGCTCGATGCGCGCGCCGGCACGTTCCGCAATGGCCTGAAAGAGATCGCGGCGCGGCGATCGGTGCCCCTTCAGGTGCTGGGAACCGGATCCGTCGCGGACTTCTACTTCACGGACGTGCCCGTGCGATCGTCACGCGAGATCTGGACGTCCGACCTCGCGCGTCGCAGGACACTGGACTACAGGCTGCTCGCTGCCGGGCTCTACAACGCACCGGTGCACCGCTATCACTTTTCGCTGGCGCATTCGGCCGCTGACGTGGCGAAGACGCTTGACCTGATGGACAAAGGCCTCGCCGGATGAGCACCGCAACTGGTACGACCCTGCCAGCGCAGTACTACACCGACCCCACCCTGTTCCTGCGCGAGCGCGACCGTTTCTTCGCGGACATGTGGGTCGCGGTCGCGCGAACGGAGGACCTGGCGGCCGCCGGTGATTTCGTCGTCCGCGACATCGCCGGCGAGAGCATCGTCGTGACCCGGGACGCTGCCGGCGGACTGCGGGCGTTCTACAACGTCTGCAGGCACCGCGGCACGCGCCTGTGCGCGGAGGAGAAGGGACAGTTCGCCGGCCTGATTCAGTGTCCCTACCATGCGTGGACCTACGCGCTCGACGGGCAGCTGGTCAAGGCGCCCCACATGGACGGCACCCCGGGCTTTCGCTGCGAAGACATCCACCTCGGGATGGTCTCCGCCGATGCGTGGGACGGGTTCGTGTTCGTGACGCTCAATCCCGATCCGATGCCGCTTGCCTCGCAGGTCGGCGCGCTTGCCGGAAAGTTCAAGGCGTGGGGCATGGGCGATCTGAAGCGCGCGTACCGCGTGAAGTACGACGTCAAGGCGAACTGGAAGCTGGTGATCCAGAACTACTCCGAGTGCCTGCACTGCCCGGTGATTCACCCTGGCCTGCAGCGCCTCTCGCACTTCATGAGCGGCGACAACGACCCGGCCACACCGACGTGGCTCGGTGGCCGGATGGACCTTCGACCCGAGATCGGCACCATGAGCCGTGACGGCCGGCTGAGGCGCGCGCCGCTTCCAGGACTCGACGCCGACCAGCAGCGCCACGTGTCGTACTACGCGCTGCTCCCCAACCTGTTGCTCAGCCTGCACCCCGACTACGTCATGTCGCACATGCTGTGGCCCAAAGCCTGCGGCCACACCGAGATCTGGTGCGAGTGGCACTTCCATCCGCGGGAGTTCGAGGATCCGGCATTCGATCCCGCTGATGCCATCGATTTCTGGGACGAGACCAACCGCGAAGACTGGCGGGTATCGGAGCTTTCGCAGCTTGGCATCTCGTCGCGTGGCTACCGGCCTGGACCCTACTCCACGCGCGAAGGACTCCTCTGGGATCTTGACAGGATCGTCGTCGAGCGGCTCAGGGAGTGAACGGGCTCCAGGCTACGGGCTACGGTGACTCGCCAGCGGCAGGAGTTGCCCGGGGCGTTCGATGATCCAGTCGGGGCGTTCGGCCTCGAGGACGTGGCGGGAAAACGGTCCCCACAGGACGGCCACTGTCTTCATCCCCGCCGCGCGGCCGGCGACGATGTCGTGGGTGCTGTCGCCGACGTAAATCACCTCACCTGGCGAACGGCCGGCACGCTCGGCGGCGAGCAGGAGCGGCTCGGGATCCGGCTTGTGCCGCTCGGTGTCGTCGTGAAAGACGGCCGTCTGGAAATGCCGTTCGAGATCGAACATCCGCAATCCGCGCCGTGCAAAGCCCTCCATCTTGCTCGTGACCAGGCCGAGATCGTGACCGCCACGAGCCAGCCCGTCGAGCATCTCGGCGACGCCGGGAAACGGCCGTATCAGCACGTCGTGATGCAGGCGCTGGAAGTCGCGGTAGGTCGCCAGCATGGCCTCGCCGAATGCGCGGGCATCCGTCACGCCTTCAGCGGCCGCGATCTCGTCGAGCGTCTCGGGCAGCGAGCGGCCGAACGTGGCGACGAGCGACTCGCGACTCGGGAGCCTTCCCGGCAGGTGGCTGTCGAACGCATGGGCGAACGACTGCAGGATGAGGTCTGTCGTGTCGACGAGCGTGCCGTCGAGGTCGAACAGGATCACACTGTCTCCGACTGCGGTCGAGCCATCGCCGGCGCCGGCTTCAGGATCCGCCAGACCGACGCGCTGGCTGACAAGGCCACGGCGGCTGCCAGCGGCACCACCATCGCCGTACGGAAACCCATCATGATGGCCGTGCGGCCAGTGAGCCACGGCAACACCATGCCGCCGATCTGGGCGACGGACAGAAGCAATCCGATCGCCAGGCCACTTTGCTTCGGGTAGCGATCGCCGGCGACGGCGATGATCGTCGGGGCCAGCGGACCCACGGCAAGTCCGGCCAGCGTCACGCCCGCGGCCAGCGCCAGCGGCGTCGGGGCGAGCAACATCATGGCTATGCCCGCTGACGCCACACCCGTTGCGCCCGCCACCGTCGTCAGCTTTCGGAATCGGCCGAGGATCAACGGCGTGCACGCGCGGCCAATCGCCAGGCCTCCCCAGTAGTACGCCACCATCAGAGCCCCGGCGGCGCCCGGCATCACGGCCAGCGCGTACGCAGCGCTCCATCCGGCGAGCACCGCCTCGACCCCGAACTCCACGCCGAGCCAGACGATGAGGCCGCCAAGGCGGCGGTCGCGGGCGAGCGCGAGCATCGCCGACAGGGTGATGCCGACCGCATCCCACGGCGCCTGAGCCACCGTCATCGGGACCAGCGTGAGGGCCAGGCCTGCAACTGCCAGGAGGTTGAGCCTGAGCGCGACAGCCGACGCTTCGGGCGACGCCAGGACGAACGGCGCGGCGCACGCGCCGGCAGCGCACGCCAGGCCCATCAGCGACAGCATCGCGCCGCGTCGCGGGCCGAAGGTCACCGACACGAGCGTGTTGCTGGCGGCATTGACCGCGGAGCCGCCCGCGGCAAGCAATGCGATCGCCACACCGGCCGGCACCGGCGAGCCCGCGCGCGACAGCAGCAGGAAGCCGACAGTCAGCAGGGCCGTGCCTGTCATGAGCACACGCTGTGCGCCGACGCGGTCGACCGCGATCCCGGCGGCAGCCGTGCACGTCAGCTGACCGGTGAAAAATACCAGCAGCAGGTTGGCCTGGTCGGCGACATCGCAGCCGACGCTGGAGGTCCAGGCAGGGATGCCGAAGAGCGTGCCGGGCAACGCCAGCACCATCCCGAAGATGCACATTCCCGCCGTCGCGTGCGCAAAGAGGCGTCCCGGTGTGGCAGCAAGGCGCACGGCCCGAATGATAGCCCGGTCAGCGCTCGTAGGACTCGCGTCGAGACGATGCGGTCAGGCGAATGAGGTATCGCCCCGGGTCGGCGGTCACCAGTTCTCGCAGCCCGGTCAGGCTGTCGCTGCCGCCATAGCTGATCGCCGAGCACAGGTGCTTGACCATGTCCTGGAAGACCGGCCGGGCGGAGCCGCGCAACGGGACGCTGACTTCCATCCCTTCCGCACCGATGGCCTGCAGATCCACCGCCGACGCATCCTCCACGTCCAGTCGATCCTTGATGGCCTCAATCGACGCCATCCCGCGCAGGACCTTGAACGGCACCTTCACAGCCTTCTGGGACTCCGGGACCACGACAGACTTCTGGACGATCTCGCCTGGCGCCTCGGTGGTGCCGGCAAACGCACTGCCCAGCATCACCGTGTTCCCGCCACACACGAGCGCGAGCGTCAGGGCTCCGTGACGCTTGATGCCGCCGTCGGCGATGATCGGCATTTCCGGTCCGACGGCCTGCCGGCATTCGACGAGCGCCTGCAGCTGCGGCACGCCAAAGCTCGTCGTCAATCGCGTGGTGCAGCCGCCGCCCGGCCCGATGCCCACCTTCACCGCGCTGGCGCCCCGCTCGGCAAGGAAGCGCGCGCCGTCGGCGGTTGCGACATTGCCCGCGATCAGGTCCGCTTCGGGAAAGCGTTTGCGCATCTCGCTGAGCGCGCGATCCATCACGACAGAGTGCCCGTGCGCGATGTCGATGACGAGCACGTCCACGCCGGCCTTGAGCAGCTCGGCGGCACGCTCGATGTAGTCTCCGCGCGCGCCGATGGCGGCGCCGACCCGCAGGCGCCCCTGCGCGTCGCGCGTCGCGAACGGCTGGCGCTGCTGGCCGATGATGTCTCTGGACGTCATCAGCCCGAGCAGCGTGCCGTCCGGACTGACGAGCGGCAGTTTCTTGATCTTGTGCGACGCCATGATCGACACCGCCTGCTCGAGCGTCGCCGCGCCACGGTGCGTCACGAGCCGCTCCACCGGCGTCATCCGCGTGCGCACTGCGGCATCCAAGCCGTCCACAAATCGCAGGTCCCGCTCCGTCAGCAGCCCGAGCAGATGCTGCGCGTCGTCCACCACCACCAGCGTGCCGACGCGTGACTGCGCCATGGCCAGGGTGGCGTCCCCCAGCGTGGCGTCCGGCCCGATCGTCTGCGGATCGGGAATCACGCCGTGCTGTGTGCGCTTGACCTTCAGCACTTCACGGACCTGCGGCTCGATGTCGCCAGGGCGGAAGCCGCGGTCGATGATGCCGAGGCCGCCCTCTTCGGCCATCACGATAGCCATCTCGGCGCGCGTCACGGTGTCCATGTTGGCCGACACGAGCGGACGCTTGAGGACGAGGCGGCGCGTCAGGTGCGCGGAGAGATCGAGGCTCGCCGGATCGCGGCGATCGACGACGCTGAATTGCGGGGCCAGCAGAAAGTCGTCGAACGTGCAGCCGTGGACGGCGCTGGACAGATCCATGCGTGAGTGTCCTCCGAGCGCCTGCGACAGCGCAAATGCGCGCGAGCTAGACCGAGGCCTGGAGCAACTGCTGCACGCGCATCCGGAGGTCGGCGGGTGTGAATGGCTTCTCGAGAATCGCACGGACCGACTCGGAGCCGGCCCGGCTGGAGGCCTCATCTTCGCTGTCGCCAGCAAGAAACAGGACCCGAATGCCGGGCCTGATGGCTGTCAGCCGCTCGGCCAGTGACACGCCGCCCATCCCCGGCATCACCAGCTCCGCGATCAAGAGATCGAGCGGCTGCGACTCGACTGCGGCGGCCGCCAGCGCCTCGGTCGGCGACGACACCGCCACCACGGCGCATCCGGCCGTCGTCAATGCGTCCTCTGCGAACCGGCGCACGCCGTCATCGGCCTCGACGAGCAGCGCTGTGACGCCCCTCAGCATGGGCAACGCCGTGAGCTCGATCGTTCCAGAGAGCGATTCCTTCGCGCGAAGCGCGGGCAGATAGACAGTGAACGTGGAGCCCTCGCCGGCGGCCGTCTGAACGACCACATCGCCGCCGCTCTGCTTGACGATGCCGTAAACAGTCGACAGGCCGAGACCCGCGCCCTTGCCGAATGCTTTGGTGGTGAAGAACGGCTCGAAGATGTGCGACAGCACCTCGGGATCGATGCCTGGCCCCGTGTCGCGTACGGCGAGCGTGACATACGCGCCGGCGGGCACGGCTGGCCGATCGGAGGACGCGGCGACCTGCGCATTGGCGGTGGCGATGGTGATCAGGCCGCCGTCCGGCATCGCATCGCGCGCGTTGACAGTGAGGTTGATAAGGACCTGCTGTATCTGTGACAGATCGGCGCGCACGGGCGACACCGCAGGCCCGAGCTCCACCACGATACGCACATGCTCCCCCACCACGCGCCGGAGCATCGCCTGCCACTCGTCGACAGTGTCGTTCAGGTCGAGCACCACCGGTTGCAGCAGCTGACGACGGCCGAAGGCCAGCAGCTGTCTCGTCACCACAGCCGCCTGCTCCCCGGACGTGCGGATCTGCCGCAGCCACTCGCGTGTCGGGCTGCCCGGCGGCGCTTCGCCTTCGGCAAGCGTGGCAAAGCCGATGATCGTGGTGAGCATGTTGTTGAAGTCGTGGGCGATGCCGCCAGCCAGCTTGCCGACGGCTTCCATCTTCTGCGCCTCTCTCAACCCGGCTTCGAGCCGGCGCTGCTCGGTGACGTCGGTCAACAGCACCACGTAGCCGGTCAGCCGGTCCTGGTGGACGCGAATCGGCGTCAGGCGCATGTCGTAGACGCGATCGCCGCGGGTAGATGGCAGCGTGACGTCGTGACGCCGCTCGCGGCCGTCGGGCGCGGGCCAGCCGGGAAGGATGTCCGACAGCGGCGTGCCTGCGATATCCGCCCGGTGCCGGTTCAACTGCAGTTCCGCCGCGGGGTTGAGGTCGGCAATGCGCCCCGACGCATCCGTGATGGCCAGCCCGTCGCCGATCACCCCGATCCGGGCGTCGGCGAGCGTGGGGATCGCGTCGAGCACGCGATAGCGGAACACAGCCACCGCAGAGAGCACCGCCGTGCACGCGAACAGGTACGGCGTGAGATCCATGTTGGCCGGGCCTTCGAGCTGAGAGACGAAGGCCACGTTGCCAACCCACGGGATCACCGTCGCGGCGACGATGATGATGGCGCGCTTGCGATAGAGATACGGCGACCGCACAGCCTGCACCACGAGGATGCCGACGCCCAGCCACAGCGCCGCGTAGGTGTAGAAGACGTTGAGGAAGAACACCGGCCCGCGGCCGATGAACAGCGAGATGTCCCCGATCGGCAGGACTGTCATCTGCCCCCAGAAGAGCCCATGCCAGTCGTTGGTCCAGGCGATCGCGAGCAGCATGGCGGCGGCCGCGGCCATCCGGCGGGTCACACGGCCGATGAGGGAGAGATCGGAGGCGACGAAGTCGAGGACAAAGCCGATCCACGCGACCGGCAGGAGCGTGACGCCGATGTATTTGACCTTGAGGGCGATCGTCTTGTGGGCGAAGTCCAGGGTCGCCAGTTCGATCGCGTAGGCGCTGCCCCACAGTGCGACAGCAAAGAGCAGCAGGCTGTACCAGCGCGCGCCGCGGACCTGACGTCGGCGCCAGGCATACAGCGCCAGGGGCAGGAGGATGATGGGGCCGACGAGCAGGGGAAGCAGGCGGGGAGTCATGCCTGGAGCCGACAGCGATTATGGGCCTCGGCCAGTCCCGGGCCTTCACGGTTTTGCCGGGATCGTCGCGATCACCGTGAAACTAGCTCTGCCGTTTGAAGTTAGCTGCGGCTGACCTCCTCCGCTTGGCTCATTTCTCCTCGTCTCCTTCTGGTTACAAATTCAGCGAAGCGTCTTCAATCGCTAACTTAAGTCATCTCAAACGGAGACTAACGTTTCATCTATCGGCATATGCCATACGATATATATCGATGGTGCAATGGGTTGCGGGGATTGGCCGGTTCGCGGGAAGTTGGCGTCCCGATTGCTCAACGAGACGCCGGGTGCGTCGTGGGTGTAAAGCCCGCGCAAAGACACCGTTAAGGAGTACCGCGAGCATGAAACTCAATACCTGGAAGGCCGCTGGCGCGCTGATGGTTCTGACGGGCGCACTGGCGATGGCCACCCCAGCCCAGGCCACGACGATTCCTCTCAACACCAACTCGGGCGTCGGAGGCGGAGCCGGCAGCTACGACAACGGCTCCAGCGGCAACTCCCGCACGTTCGTGTCTGGCGGTTACTCCGTAACGGCGACGGCCTACACCTACAGCGGCAGCAGCACCACCGGTACTTTCGCCGCGGCCCAGCTCGGCCTCTACTCGGGCAATGGACTCGGCGTGTGTGAGGGCAGCACCTCGTGCAACAGCCCGAACCACCAGGTGGACGACGCCAGCAGCCGGCAGGAGTGGATTCTGCTCCAGTTCACGGGCGAGGTCGGCCTGGTCGACGCGATCCTGAACACGACCAACTCCTCGGACACTGACATCCGGTTCTACTCGGGCATCGGCTCGCTGAACCCGTTGTCGTCCAGCGTTCACTACAGCACGCTGGGTACGCTCGGCACGAGCAACGACACGACCAACACCTCGGGTCCGAATCCGCGCACGGCGGCAATCGGGCTGCCGGACGTCAAGTGGCTCCTGATTGGGGCGAACCCCAGCGCGGACGCCTACACCGACATGTTCAAGCTCTACGCGGTTGACGTGACGACGCCGACGTCCCGCGACGTCAACCCGGTGCCGGAGCCGACTTCGCTCCTGCTGCTCGGCACGGGTCTGGTGGGCATCGGCAACCGCCTGCGCAAGTACCTCGCGTAAGTTCGTTCCCAGCACGACGCGCCCGACACGAGGCCGGGGAGGACAACCTCTCCGGCTTTGTGTTGTACGGCGCCTGTTCAGCGCCGGACCTTCACGACGAAGTACTTCACGCGCCCGTCGACGGCCTTGAACCAGTGCGGCACGCCTGCCGCAATCGTGATCACGTCGCCGGCGGCAAGCGTCCGCTCCGTGCCGCCGTCCAGGCCGGTGCCGTGCGACTCACCAGCCGCCGTCTCATGCTCGCCAGTCATCACGCCGCCCGTCACGAACGTCGCCGAGCCTTCGAGGATGTGCAGGATGTCGGTATCGACAGTATGCCGCTCTGACTCGCCACGGCTGGTGCGCGTCGACGTCATCACCCGCCAGTTCGCGCCGTCGACCAGCGTGCCGCCCTTCACGAACTGCGCCTCGACGTCGCGCGCCGGAAAGTAGGACACCTCCGCGGCCTGCGTGTCGGCAGTCGCCGACTGTCCGGCGGCCTGCCCTCGCAGGTGTCCGCTGACTCCCGCGGCAAGCATCAGCGCCACCATCACACCGGTCGCCAGCCCAGCACGCATACCCCGCTCCTCTCGCGAGCCCGCCGCCGGCACCCTGCCTGGGCGGCCCGTCGCGCGGATAGAATAGCCGCACCAGTCGATGCCCACCCGCCTGCTGCTCGTCCGTCACGGCGCCACGACGCTGAGCGCCGAGGATCGCTTCGCGGGCTCAACCGACGTTGCCCTGTCAGACGAGGGCCGCACCCAGGCCACACGATTGGCGGCACGGCTGAAGAACGAGCCGATCGCGGCCTTCTACTGCTCGCCGATGCGCCGCACGCTCGAAACGGCGTCGCTGCTCGCCGAGCCGCACCAGCTCGCGCCGGTGACCCGCCCCGGTCTCCGCGAGATCGATCACGGCCACTGGGAAGGACTCACCCGCCAGGAAGTCGAAGGCCGCTTCCACGACGAGTACCTGCGCTGGGAGGAAGACCCCTTCACCGTCGCGCCGCTGGGCGGCGAGTGCGGTGTCGACGTCATGGCCCGCGCCCTCCCCGTCATCCGCGCCATCGTCGAGGCACATCACGGGCAACAGGTGCTTGTGGTGTCGCACAAGGCCACCATCCGTCTGATCATCAGCAGCCTGCTCGGTTTCGATGCCCGGGGCTATCGCGATCGCCTCGATCAGGCGCCGGCCTGCCTGAACGTGATCGACTTCAAGGACCCCGTGCGCGCCCGCCTGATGCTGTTCAACGACGTGTCGCACTACACCGACCAGCCGCAGTCGCCGCGGGCGGGCCTGTCGAAGTGGTGGGACGCGACGAAGTGACGGCGCAGGCTCGAGCGTATAGAATCGACCCCATGTCGAAGAACGACACTGTCAAGGCGGAAACAGCCAGGCTCGAAGTCGGCGAGGCGCTCGGCATGATCGAGACGCGCGGACTCGTCAGCATGATCGAGGCGGCAGACGCCATGGTCAAGACAGCCAACGTCGTCATCGTCGCCTGGGACAAGGTGGACGCGGGTCTCGTCACTGTGCTCGTGCGCGGCGATGTGGGATCGGTAAAGGCGGCGACCGACGCCGGGGCGTCGGCGGCCCGCCGCGTCGGCGAGCTGGTCGGCGTGCACGTGATCCCGCGCCCGGCCGACGATCTGGAACGGATCTTTCCAATTACCCCGAAGGCGTAGACCGCCGCCCGCTCACACCTTCCGCTCGGCCATCTTCGCGCCGTCAAAATCCTTCAGCGTCAGGCCGCCTTCGTCGTGCGTCGAGTACGACAGCGTCACGCGTTTGTAGTTGATCGTCACGTCGGGGTGATGGTCCGCCGCTTCGGCGTCCGGCACCAGCCGCGACACGAAGGCCACTGCCTCCGGAAATCCCGCGAACGTGAACTGCTTGCGGATCGCGCCCCCGTCTTTCGTCCAGCCGCTGAGCGAGGCGAGGTGCCGTTCGATCTCCTGCGCGTTGAGCAGTGCCATGGTCAGTACTCCCCGAAACGCGCCGGCAAAAAGACTGCCGGCGCCACATCCTCTCGACGGCCTTCGATGGCGTCCGCCACGAGGCGCGCGGTGACCGGGGCCAGCAGCGCGCCGTTGCGATAGTGCCCCGTGGCGTAGACGAGACCTTCGATGCGGGACGACGGGCCGATGATCGGCCGATCGTCCGGCGTCGCCGGCCGCAGGCCGACACGAACCGCATGGAACGCGGCGCCTGCGAGCGCGGGCACGACGCCGGGCGCCGCGGCCAGCAATCGCGCCACGCCGTCGACGGTGGCGCGTTCGTCGAAGCCGGCCTCCTCCACGGTGGCGCCGACCAGCACCGTGCCCTCGTCCCACGGCACCAGGTAGCAGCCCGGTCCCCAGATCGCCGGACCGCGGAGCGGCGAGGGCAGATGAAGCGCGAGCAACTGTCCGCGTACCGGCCGAACCGGAAGCGGCGGCCCGCCAGCCAGCTCGATGCGCCCTGCCCAGCAACCCGCCGCCAGCACGACGTGCGGCGCGTCGATCGGTCCATCGGAAGTCTCGACGCGTACGGTGCCGTGCCCGGGGCTGATCCGCACGGCGGTACGCAGCAGCAATCGCGCTCGCCGTTGCTCCGCCGCCTGCCACAACGCCTCGACGAGATCCGAGACACTCACGCAGCCGTGTTCGCCCACTTCGAGCGCACCATGAACGCTGGCCGCAAGTGCCGGCACGGCGATTCGGGCATCGTCGCCGTCGAGCAGCCGATGCGCGATGCGCTCGTGCGTCAGCGCGGCCGCTGCATCGCGAAGTCCTCCGGCGCCGGCCTCGTCCATCGCCACTTCCAGCGACCCGCGGCGCACGTAGTTGATCGCCAGCCCCTCCTCGCGGAGGCGGGCGACGACGGCGTCGTACATCGCGAGGCTGCGCGCGCCGAGCGCCTGCATGGCCGGATCGTGCCGGCCTTCAGTGTAGGGAGCGAGCATCCCCGCTGACGCCTGACTGGCCCCGAGGCCGACACCACGCGGGTCGACGACGGCGACATCCGCGCCGCGCCGCGCGAGCTCGTCGGCCGCGGCGCAGCCGATGATGCCGCCACCGAGGATGAGAACGTCGGCCACGAGGAAACGATCAGGGCCGCGTCGGCGCCTGACTCGGTCGGGAAGGCGACGGGGGCGGAAGGGAACCGTCGTTGAGCGGATGAAAGTGCGTGTTGATGAATCGCCCGACGCCGCCGTCGCTCTGCAACGTCGGCTTCGGCGCGGTGTGGTGTCCGGCGTGGCGCGGCACGGCCACGAACCACGGCACCACCACCACCTGTGGCGCCGGCACGAAGTCCGGTTGAACGCTGGCGAGAGACTGCGCGTCGACCTCCGCCGGCACGATTGCGTCAGCCTCTGCCGGCTCGCTGGCGCCACGCCGGATGGCTGCGGCAATCACCCGCTGGCCGAGGCCGGCGTCGCTCAACACGACGGCGAAGTCCGGATCGATCCGTCCCTGCACGCCGGTGGTGTCCACCAGCGCCAGAAGGACCTCGTCCCCCAGCCCGGATTGCTTCAACCTGAGGAGGTCTTCGGGCGTGACTGCGCCTGCGCTCCGGGCGGTGGCAGCGAGCCCGAGCAGCGCGAACACGACGACACCGAACCTGCGAAATACCCGCATCGCTGACCTCCCATTCTGGCCGCCGCTGTCGGTCTTTTGCAACCAATGCGCCACACCGGTTTTCAACCGGCGTAAGCCAGAAATTGGTGCCAGCTCAGGACATACGACCTGAGGACAGGACAGGAATCGTCCGCCCGGCCCCGGCGGAGGACGTCGAACGGGCGTATGGCGCCGCGAACCGGGACCGATGCTAAGGTACGGGGCTTGCTCAAGGGACTGACGGCAAGGAGTCATAGATGCTCAGCAACAAGTTGGCATTTGGCCTGATGGGCCTGGTGGCCCTGATGGGAGCGGCCGGGGTCGGGGCGTTTGTCGCCACCCGCCGCGCAATGCCCACTCAGACAGTGACAGCGGCCGCGCCGGCCGCGATGGCGACGCCGGGCCCTGCGACGGCGGTGGACGCGACCGAGGCCACGCTGGACGACACCCCGTCGCCAGCGGCGGTTCCGGGCGGGACCGCGTCGGCAGGGACAGTGGCGCCAGTGGCAGTAACGCGTGAGGCGCCGGCAGCTGCGCCGGTGGCCGCGCGCAAGCCTGCGCCGGTGCCGGCACCGGCGGTCGCGTCGTCACGATCGAAGGCGTCCCACCCGGCCAGCGTTCAGGCGCCGGCGACGCAGGACCCCCAGCACTCGACGCCGCCGGTTGAGTCGCCCGGGATTCACGCGCAGGCCCCGGTGCCGATGCCGGCCCCGGGCAGTGCCCGCCCGGCAGAGCCGGACCAGACCGCGGCAGATCGCACGGCAACGACCGAGCCGGTTCCGAGCGCGCCGGCGCCACCCCAGTTTCAGGAAGTGACCATCCCCGCGGAGTCGGTGATCGGGCTCCAGATCGAGACTGCCGTGTCGAGCGAGACGGCCCGGATGGAGGATCGCGTGGTGGCGCGCGTCAGCCGCGACGTGCGGGCTGACGGTCGTGTGGCCATCCCCGCCGGATCGAAGGTGCTCGGATCGGTCAGCATGGTCGACCGTGGCGGCCACATGAAGGATCAGGCCCGGCTCGGCGTCCGCTTCCACACCGTCATCCTGGCCGACGGAACCGAGCTGCCGCTGCAGACCGAGACCATCGTCCGCGAAGGCGAGTCGCCGGCCGGCGCCAGCGCCACCAAGGTGGGCGGTGCCGCGGTTGGCGGCGCGATCCTCGGCGCCATCCTCGGCGGCGGTAAGGGCGCCGCCATCGGCAGCGCCGTCGGCGCGGCGGGTGGAACGACGGCGGTGATGGCGGGCGGGCGCAAGGCGGCGCAAATCGCCGCCGGGTCGCCGGTCACAGTCAAGGTGCTGTCGCCGGTGACAGTCACTGTCGAGCGCGACTAGCGAGGGTCCACAACTTCGATCGGCGGGCTCGGCCGTCGCGCGCGGTAAGCAGTAAGATGCGCGCGGAGGCTCCCGGGTTTTTCCGCGCTCGCCGATGTCCACCGACAGCACGACACTGGGCGACATGGATCCGGAGACCTTCCGCCGTGAAGGCCACCGGATCGTCGACTGGCTCGCCGAGTACTTCGCCAACCCCCAGGCCTATCCCGTGCTCTCGCGCGCGCTGCCGGGTCAGGTCGCCGCGTCGCTTCCGTCAGCCGCTCCCGAACAGGGCGAGTCGTTCGCTGACATCTTCAGCGACTTCGATCGCCTGATCGTCCCGGGGCTCACCCACTGGAATCATCCCGGATTCTTTGCCTACTTCTCCATCAGCGCCAGCGGTCCCGGCGTGCTGGCCGAAATGCTGAGCGCGGGCCTGAACGTGCAGGCGATGCTCTGGCGCACATCGCCTTCCGCGACGGAACTGGAAACCGTGGCGCTCGGCTGGCTGCGGCAGCTGATGGGGCTCCCCGACACATTCGAAGGCGTCATCTACGACACCGCCTCGATCACCACGCTGCACGCGTTGGCCGCTGCGCGTGAGGCGGTGGTTGAGGACGTCCGCGCGCGCGGACTGGCGGGCCGTGACGATTTGCCGGCACTGCGAATCTACTGCTCCGATCACACCCATTCGTCGATCGACAAGGCGGTGATCCTGCTCGGGCTCGGCCAGTCCAGTATCCGGCGGATTCCGTGCGACGACCGCTACGCGATGCGCGCGGATCTGCTGGCGTCGGCGATTGCGGAAGACAAGGCCGCGGGCCGCCTTCCAGTCGCCGTCGTCGCGACGATCGGCACGACGTCGTCGACCGCCATCGATCCGCTCGCGGCGATCGCCGCGATCTGCGGACGGGAGCACGTCTGGCTCCACGTCGACGCGGCCTACGCGGGCGTCACGGCCATCGTCCCGGAATGGCGCGCGCACTTCGAGGGCATGGCGCTGGCCGATTCGCTGGTCGTCAACCCGCACAAGTGGCTCTTCACGCCGTTCGACCTGAGCGTCCTCTACTGCCGGCGGATGGACCTGCTCCGTCAGGCCTTCTCGCTCGTGCCCGACTACCTCAAGACTGTCGAGGCCGGCGCCGTGAAGAACCTCATGGACACCGGCATTCAGCTTGGCCGCCGCTTCCGTGCGTTGAAGCTGTGGATGGTGATGCGCTACTTCGGCGGCGACGGCATCCGCGCGCGTCTGCGCGAGCACGGGCGCCTCGCGCGGCAGTTTGCCGGCTGGGTCGACGCGGAGCCATCGTGGGAGCGGATGGCGCCGGTGCCCTTCAGCGTGGTCTGCTTCCGGCACCGGCCCCCGGCTGTCGAATCCGAGGCGGACCTGGAGCGGCTGAACGCCACGATCATGGACCGCGTCAACCAGTCCGGCGAGGTGTTCCTGTCGCACACGAAGCTGGAAGGCCGATACGTGCTCCGGCTTGCAATCGGCAACATCAGGACGACGGAGGCGCACGTGGCCCGGGCCTGGCAGCTCCTGCGGGAGGCAGCGATCGCGTAGTTTCGGCCCGACCCCGCCCGGGGGTTGGCGAGTTGCCAGGGACGCGCCGATAAAGCTGCTCAGTGGCCGCCGTGGCCGTTCGTCATGGGCCTGTCGAAGGACTCTGACCGTTCGTCCTGAGCCTGTCGAAGGACGAACCGACTACACCCGGTGAGGAGAGATGACGAGATGAAAAGCCCGTTGCCCATGCTGCTGATTCTGGGCGTGTTCGCGGCCACGCCGGCCACAGCCCGCGCCGACGGGTTCCTGGCGCCTGCCGTGGGGGTCAATTTCAGCGGCGACACGACAAAGAACAGCACCACCTTCGGCGGCAGCCTGGGTTACCTCGGAAAGACCGGCGGCTTCGAGGTGGACTTCGGCTACACGCCCGACTTCTTCGGCAGCGACACTGCCGACGTCAACGGCAAGGTCGGCACGCTGATGGGCAACTTCCTGGTGGGAGGACGCCGCCACGGCGCGTCGCCGTACCTGGCACTTGGCGTCGGCCTGATCCGCACGAACATCGACGGGCCCACGGCGGTCCTCGACATTCGCGAGACGAAGAACAACTGGGGCGGCAACGTCGGCGGCGGCATCTTCATCGGCAGCGGGCCGATCACGTTCCGCGGTGACGTGCGCTACTTCAAGGCGTTCGACACGTCCACGCTCATCCCGCAGCTCGAGAACGAAAAGCTCGGGTTCTGGCGCGCCACTGTCGGCATCGGCTTCATGTGGTAGCGGTTTCCCGCCAGCGTTCCACCCAGCCGGCGGGAGTCTTCTCGAACGCGACGGCGCCGTGCTGCGGGAAGACCGCGCTCTGGCCGGCGATGATCTGCAGCAGGCCGGGCAGCAGCGGGTAGTGGCTGACGACCATCAGGTCGTCAGTCTCCTCGGCGAGCAGATCGGCAAGCCACTCGGGGTCGTCGTCTGGCTGCAGGCCGCGCGCTGCTGTCAACGCTGCCGCGGGGTTCACCGCGCGCCAGTAGATCTCGGCGGTCTCGCGGGCGCGCAGCTTGCCGCTGTGCCAGATCGCCACCGGACGCGCCCCGCGCGCGGACACCCGCGCCGAGACGTCAGTGGCCTGCTCCCGCCCGTGAATCGACAGGGGCCGGGTCGCATCGACCGCCGCGACAACGGCGTCCGCGTGATGCACCAGATAGAGCGTCATGAGCGCCGTTCGTCCGGCGTCCGCCGGCGTGAGATCTCGTCGGCTTCCTCATCGAAGAGGCCACGGATCTCCGGGATCTGGAGCTCGCGGGTGGTCCGCTCCATGGGCTGAATCTCCTGGATGTCCTCGCCGTGCGCCGCGCCCAGCTCACGGAAGCGCCGCGCCGTGACGAGCACGCGCGATTCGAGAGACGCCACCGATCGGTTGTAGGCGTCCACCGCCTTGTCGAGTCCCCGCTTGACGTCGTCATAGTGCGTCGCGAGCACCAGCAGGCGGTCGTACAGCTGACGCCCGAGGTCGCTGATCTCCGCCGCGTTGTTCTGGATGCGTTCCTGCCGCCAGCCGAACGCCACGGCCTTCAGGAGTGCAATCAGGGTGGTCGGGCTCGCCAGGATCACCCGGTTGTTGATGCCCTGTTCGATGAGGAGCGGATCGTGGGACAGGGCGGCGCTGAAAAACGCCTCTCCCGGGAGGAACATCACCACGAACTCCGGCGTGTCGTTGAACTGACTCCAGTAGGCCTTGCTCCCGAGCTTGACGAGGTGATCGCGAACCTGGCGCGCATGATCCGCAAGTCTCGCCCCGCGCGTCTCGTCGTCACTCGCCTCGATGGCGTCGAAGTACGCCGCCAGCGGCGCCTTGGCGTCAACGATGACGCGTTTGCCGCCGGGGAGCCGGACCATGAGATCGGGACGCATGCGGCCGTCGTCGGTCACGATCGTCTGCTGCTCGGCGAAGTCGGAGTGCTCGATCATCCCGGCGAGCTCGACGACCTGGCGCAGCTGCACTTCGCCCCAGTGCCCGCGCACATGCGGCTGACGAAGCGCCTTCACGAGCTTCCCGGTCTCGCCCTGGAGCGAGGACAGCCCAACCCCCAGCAGCCGCAGGTGCTCGCCGAGGGCAGCGGATGACGAGAGGCGGTCGCGCTCGGACTCGCCCAGCTTCGAGTCCACGGCCTTGAGCGTCTCGGCGATCGGGCGAACCAGTTCGCCAATCGATTGCTGCCGCAGCTGGAGGTCGCCCCGAGCCTGTTCCTGGAGTTTCTCGAGCGAGGCCGTCGCCATGCTGACCATGGACTGGCTGTTGGCCTGCAGCGCTTCAGAGGCGAGGGCGCGGAAGGTCTCGCGCAGCGTTTGTTCGGCGTGGTCGAGCAGCGTCTGCCGATCGACGAGCGTCTCGAGCCGGGCTTCGGCTGCCGCCTGCCGCGCGAGCGCGCCGGCGGTTGCTTCAGCGATGGCCCGCGCCGCCTGCTGGCGGGCGAGGAACCAGGCGAGCGCGCCGCCGGCGAAAAACGCCGCCAGGATTTCCAGCAGGAGCGTCATCAGTTGAATTGTACGCCTCCGCGACGGGCCGCGATGGCAGCGAACGGAATGAGGGCCGGACGCCCGGGAGCGACGAGCGGGAATAGGTGGGGGCGCAGCGAAGCCGCGCCCCGGTCGGTTGCGATTCGGAACGCTGCTACATCGCGGGCTTGAGCGAGCTGACGTCGATGGTCTTCTGACCGTCCTTGACCGTCACATCGCCAGTCGCCTCGACGTTTTTCGCGACGAAATCGAGCAGCTTCTTGTTGTTCTCGGCGGTGTAGTCGCCCGTGATGGTGTAGACGCCGTCGGCCGTCAGAATGCCCATCGCGGCGCCGCGCTTGGCGCAGCTGAGCGCGCAGTCGGCGTGGCTCGCGCCGGTGTTCTCGGCCTTCTTCGTGTGACACATCACGTCGATCACTTCGCCCTTCACCGTCTTGGACTCGGCTCGAAGGGAGACGCCGAGGGTGGCCATCAGGCCGACGGCAAGGAGCGATGCAAGTACCTTACGCATAATCATGTCCTCCAACGCACGGGGGAGAGCGAGGCGTGATTATACTCTTCCACCGCTTCCGCGAAAGGGAGCCTCGTTCATGTCATTTGTCGCGCCCGGTCCGTCTATGTTGCCTGCCCGTCCGGTCCTGCTCAGACCCTCGATTTTGACCCTTCTCTTGCTGGTCGGCATGCCCGGCCCCGCCGGGACGCGCGCCCCGGCCCTGGCTGCGGAAGAGCCGGCAATTGCCATCACCCACGCCACGGTGTTGACCGTCACCAGGGGCACCCTGACCGACGCGACAGTCCTGGTCCGGGGCGGCAGGATTGCGGCCGTCGGCCGTGACGTCGCCATTCCCCAGGGCGCCGAAGTGGTCGACGCCAGGGGACGCTACGTCTCGCCGGGCATCATCGACTGCCACTCCCATATCGCCGCGGACTCGATCAACGAAGGCGGCACCACAGTCAGCTCGATGACCGGGATCGAGGATGTCTTCGACCCGACCGACATCGACATCTATCGCGACCTGGCGGGCGGGCTGACGACGGCGAACGTGCTGCACGGCAGCGCCAACCCGATTGGCGGCAAGAACTACGTCATCAAACTCAGGTGGGGCAAGCCCAACGCCGAGGACTTCCATTTCGCGGGCGCGCCCCCCGGCATCAAGTTCGCGCTCGGCGAAAATCCGAAGGACATGCGGCAGTTCGGCCAGCAGGGCCCGCGCCGCTATCCGGCCAGCCGGCTTGGCGTGGAGTTCGTCATCCGCGACGCCTTCACGCGCGCGAAGGCCTACCAGGCCGAGTGGAAAGCCTACGACGCCAGGAAGAAGGCCGGCGAGGCGGTGGCGCCGCCGCGTCGCGACCTTCAGCTCGAACCGCTCGTCGAGGTGCTGGAAGGCAAGCGCCTCGTGCACGCCCACTGCTATCGCGCCGACGAGATCCTGATGCTGCTGCGGCTGGCAGACGAAATGGGCTTCAAGATCACGACGCTGCAGCACGCCCTCGAGGCCTACCGCGTGGCGCCGGAGATCAAGGCGCACGGCGCCGGCGTCTCCACCTTCGCCGACTGGTGGGGCTACAAGGTCGAGGCCAGCGGCGCCACGCCGTACAACGCCGCGCTCTGCCTTCGCAAGGGCATCGTCGTCTCGATCAACTCGGACAGCGCCGAACACGCGCGCCGGTTGAACACCGAGGCGGCGAAGATGATGAAGTGGGGCGGCCTCACCGAGGACGAGGCGCTCGCGCTCGTCACCATCAACCCCGCGCGCCAGCTGCACATCGACTCGCACGTCGGATCGATCGAAGTCGGGAAAGACGCCGACCTGGTGATCTGGAGTCACCACCCGCTCAGCAGCTACGCCCTGGCCGATCAGGTGTTCATCGACGGCACTCGTTACTACGACCGCGCGAAGGAAGACGATCGGCTCACCCGGATCAAGACGACGAAAGAAGCGCTTCTGAAGGCCGAGAAGGAGGCCCAGAAGGAGCAGAAGGAGCGCGGGGAGAAGGGCGAGAAGGGCGACAAGGACAAGAAGCCCGCGGACGACGCCAAGCCTGCCGACGCCGCAGGCCCGGACGCCGCCGCCGGTGTGTCGCCTCGGCCTACGCCTTCGGCGGCGCTCGTCGCGCGGCTTGCGCCGTCGCCGATGACCAGTGACGCGCCGACGCTCGCGATCGTCAATGCCCGCATCGTGCCGGTGACGGCGCCGGTCATCGAGCGTGGCACGATCGTGATCAAGGCCGGACGCATCGAGGCACTCGGGCCGGACGTGGCGGCGCCGGCTGGCGCCACCGTAATCGACGCCGCGGGAAGCGCGGTCTATCCCGGCTGGATCGACCCGACGTCGACGCTCGGCCTCGACGAGCCGGGCCCGCGCGGGTTCCAGGACACCACCGAGCAGACGCCGTTCAACCCCGAGCTGAGAACCCGCGTCGCGTTTCATGTCGAAAGCGATGGCATCCCGGTGGCCCGGTCCAACGGCGTGACGACCGTCGGCGTCGTGCCGTCGGGCGGCGTGCTCGGAGGCCAGGTGGCCGTCATGGACCTGGACGGCTGGACCTGGGAGCAGGCGACACTGCGCGGCGAGGCCGGCATCTCGATGCAGTTCCCGCCGATCCGCCCGCAGCGCCGCTTCGGCGCCGGCCCTCGTGACGACAGCTACGACGATCTGAAGAAAGCGCGCGACAGGAAGCTGGACGAGGTGTCCGCATTGCTCGGGCGCGCGCGGGCCGTCAGGCCACCGGCAGCGGCCGACGGATCCACCGACTGGGTGCTCGACGCGCTCGTGCCGGTGGTGCAGGGCGCCGTCCCGCTGTTCGTGGCGGCCGACAGCGAGCAGGACATCAAGGACGCGGTCGCGTTCGCCGATCGGGAGCGGATTCGCATCGTCATCACTGGCGGCGCCGAGTCGCCCCTGGTCGCGTCGCTCCTGAAGCAGCACGACGTTTCTGTGGTGCTTGGCCCGGTGCAGGACCTGCCGACTCGGCCCGACTTCCACCAGGCCGCGCGGTATCGCGCCGCGGCCCAATTGGCGGAGGCCGGCGTCCGCTTCGCGTTCACGGTGGGCGATGACGAGACGTTCGAGCGGACATTGCCGTACCAGGCGGCAGAATCGGTCGCCTGGGGCCTCGGGGCCGACGCCGCCCTCCGGGCGCTGACGATTGACGCGGCCGCCATTCTCGGCGTCGACAAGCAGGTCGGCAGCCTCGAGCCGGGGAAGATGGCCAACATGTTCATCGCCAAGGGCGACCCGCTCGAGGTCCGCACCGAGGTGAGCGAGGTGATCATCGCCGGCCGGCGCGTCGGCGTGGACAACATCCACAAGCAGTTCTACGACAAGTGGTCGAAGCGGCCGTAGCCGCCTGACGAGAGACTCATGACGCGACAGTCGCACGTGCGCGCACGAACCTTCATCGCCGGCACTACCGCGGTCGGCGCTTTGCTGCTGGCCAGCCATTCACCGGTGGCTGCCGTCGGTGTGCCCGGCTACGCCATCCGCGGCGCCAGGATCGTCACCGTCAGCGGCGCGGTATTGGACACCGGCACCGTGGTCATTCGCGGCGGCAGAATCGATCAGGTCTCGCCGGGATCCGCCGTGGTGGACGGCGTCGAGGACGTCGACGGCAGGGGCCTCGTCGTGTATCCGGGCCTGGTGGATCTCGCGAGCACCGCGGGGCTCGACGCGGTTGCCGCCGAAGCGCCGAAGGAGCCCGAGTCGCGAGAGGTTACGGAGCGATGGAAGCGCCAGCAGCTGATTCGAGCCCAGGAGACTGCTGCGGACCTTCTGCGGCCCGACGCGCCAGACCTGGGGAAACTCGTCGGCTCCGGAATCACGAACGCGCTGCTCGTCCCGAAAGGCGACGGCATCAGCGGCGAGAGCGCGTTCATCGACGTCGTGTCGCCGGAGATCGATCCGCAGTACGGACGCGTCGCACTCGACGCCAGGGCGCCGATGGTGCTCAGGACGCCGGTGGCGCTGCACGTGTCGTTTCCAGGACGAGGGCTCTTCGGTGCGTACCCCGCGTCGCTGATGGGCGGCATCGCGTTCACCCGCCAGGCGTTCCTCGACGCCGAGCGATACCGCGTCGCCGCTTCGATGGCAGGAGCGGCGGGCGATCCGCCCGCCTACGATCCGGCGCTCGCAGCGATGGCGGCGGCAATGGGAGCGAAGCTGCCCGTTGCATTCGAGGCGACCTCGCCTCGAGAGATTCGTCGCGTGCTGGCGTTCGCGAAGGAGTTCTCGCTGTCCCCCATCGTCGTCGGCGCTGGCGGCGCGGGCGCCGTCACCGGCGACCTGAAAGCCGCAGGCGCGCGCGTCGTCGTCAGCCTCAACTTCCCCGAGCGATCCAAGGCCCTGGCGCCTGACGCCGACGAGCCGCTCGAGGATCTCGAGGCGCGCGCGAACGCGCGGAAGGCCGCCGGCGCGTTGGCGGCGGCGGGTGTGCCGTTCGGCTTCGGCTCGGCGGGTCTGAAGGACACCAAGGATTTCCTGCCGAATGTCAGGACGGCCGTCGCGCAGGGGCTCAATGCCGACGCCGCCATCCGCGCCCTCACCCTCGACGCCGCGACGATCGCCGGAGTCGGCAATCGGCTTGGCGCCATCGAGACCGGCCGGATTGCGAACATCGTCGTCACGGACGGAGACCTGTTGGGCGCGAAGACGAAGATCAAGTACGTCTTTGTCGAGGGCAGGCGGGTTCCGCTGCCCTGAACGACGAAAGGACCTGGCTGCCATGCCACGCGTGAACATCTCGACAGGCACCACCTGGGAACCCATCGTCGGGTACTCGCGCGCGGTGCGCGTCGGCGCGCACGTGCAGGTCGCCGGCACGACGGCCACCGACGCCGACGGGAAGATCGTCGGCATCGGCGACCCGGGCGCGCAGACCCGCCAGATTCTCCGCAACATCGCCGCGGCACTCGACCGGGTCGGCGCAAAGGTGGACGACGTCGTGCGCACGCGCATCTACGTGACTGACATCACCCAGTGGGAGGCCGTCGGCCGAGCGCACGGCGAGGTCTTCGGCGGCATCCGTCCGGTCACGTCGATGGTGCAGGTCGCCGCCCTGATTTCGCCGGAAATACTGGTAGAAATCGAGGCGGACGCCATCGTCGGCGACTCCTGACGGTCGGCTGTTTCCTCTCCAGAGAACTTCCCATCACACCTTTCGTCCCATCGTTCTGGCACCGGCGCCACGGTGCTACGAAGATCTTCGTTGACATCTACGAAGCGCCTCGTAGAGAGTAGGGACATGCACTCGCCACGACCAACCGACGCCGAGCTCGCCATCCTGAAGGTCCTGTGGGACCGCGGGCCGAGCACCGTTCGTCAGGTGTACGACGCGCTCAACGAGCAGCGTCCAACCGGCTACACCACCGCGTTGAAGCTGCTGCAGATCATGGCGGAGAAGAAACTGGTCACCCGCGACGAGTCGGATCGCACGCACATCTACAGCGCGCGATCCAGCCAGACGGAAACGCAGCGGCAGCTGGTCGATGACCTGCTCGATCGCGCGTTCGGCGGCTCGGCCATGTCGCTGGTGATGCAGGCGCTGTCCGGCCGGACGGCCAGCGCAGAGGAACTGGCCGAAGTGCGGCGGTTGCTCGACGAGAAGCAGGGAGGCGGGCGATGAGCGGCGCAGCGATGTCTCCGACCTTGATCACGATCCTCGGCTGGACGCTGGTCCACTTCCTCTGGCAGGGATCGGCCATTGCCGTCGCCCTTGGTCTGGTGCTTGGCGTCCTGCCGCGCGGCTTCGCGCGGAGCCGCTATGCCGCCGGCTGCCTGGCGATGGCACTGATGCTCGCCGTGCCGGTTGCCACGGCGTGGCGGCTGTCCGATCCCTTCGAGCCCGCGTCGCCGCTGTTCGAGCCAGTGCACGCCGCGGCGATCGTTCCCGACCAGGACGCGCCAAGTACAACGACGTTGAGCAGCAGCCAGGCCTCTTCGTCAGCGCCGGACGTCACCAGCCGCAGCGCGACGGCGATGCCGGCCCGGGCCCACGTCGACCCGTCCGCGTGGATGCCCACGATTGTGGCGGTGTGGACCCTCGGCGTTCTGTTCTGCTGCGTGCGGCTCGCGGGCGGCTGGTGGCAGGCACGGCGCCTGACGTTTGTCGGCGCGCGGCCTGCGCCCGCCGAATGGCAGCGGACCACGTCGATGCTGGCGTCTCGGCTGGGGCTGATCAAGGCCGTGCGGCTGCTCGAGTCCACGCGCGTGGCGGTGCCCATCGTTGTCGGATGGGTGAAGCCGACGCTGCTCGTGCCGACTGCGGCGCTCGGCGGCCTGTCGCCGATGGAACTGGAGGCAGTGCTCGCGCACGAACTGGCGCACATCCGGCGCCACGACTATCTGGTCAACCTGCTGCAGGCCGCTGTCGAGACGCTCCTCTTCTACCACCCGGGCGTCTGGTGGGTGTCCCACGTCGTCCGAACCGAGCGCGAACACTGCTGCGACGACCTCGCGGTGGCGGCGTGCGGCGATGCGGTGCTCTACGCCCGCGCGCTGACCGCGATCGAGACGCTTCGCCACGATTCGCCCGGAATGGCGATGGCCGTGAGCGGCTCGCCGCTGCTGGCTCGCGTGCGACGGCTGCTCGGCGTCCGCGAGCCTGCGCGGGTCTCGTCATCTGGCTGGGTTGTCGGGATCCTGACCGCGCTGATGGTGTCCGGTGCCGGCGCGACCGGCTGGGTCCAGCTTCCGCTGCTGTCGACGACCGACCTCGCCGTCTCCGCAAATCAGAGCGCCGCACCCGCGCAGCAGCAGTCGGTCGCCCCGCAGGCGCCTGCGGTAGTCGAGAACGGCCAGGACCTCAACGACGCGCCGCCGGCACCCGCTGATGTGGAAGCGGTGGAACGTGTGATCGAGCTCGCACGGAAGGCGACGTCAGACGCCGTCGCGGCGGGTAGGGCCGACTCTCTGAAGGCCGTGGAGACTGCACTGGTGAACCAGGAGCGTGCGCTCGAAGCCGCCAGGACTGATGCGGACCGCGCAGCCCGGGACACCGCGCAGCGTCAGGTGGAGATGCAGTCGCAGGTGATGGCAGAGGAAGCCGTCCGCCAGGCGCGCGAGATGATGGCCAGCGCTCGTGATTCGCTGCGTCTCGCGCGGCAGGCCGTCCGCGACGCGGCAATAGCGATGCGCGGAGTGCGAGGGTCACGGTCCGAGTGGATGTGGGCTGCTCCGCCGGCACCGCCGACGCCGCCAGTGGCCCCGGCGCCGCCCCTGCCACCGGTTGCGCCTCTGTCACCCGCGCCTCCGGCGCCCCCGGCACCGCCGGCCGCCCCGGCACCGCCCGAACCACCGGCTGCGCCTCAGTCGCCCGCGCCTCCGGCCCCGCCGGCGCCGCCGGCACCGCCTGCTCCTCCGGCCCCTCCGGCGCCGCCGTCAGGTGGCGGCTGGTCCAGCCGCGAGGGCGGCACCTGGAACATGGTCTCGTCACACGACGGCGATGTCCTGAAGATCAACGCCAGGGGCAAGGTCACCTTCACCGACGACGACACGGATGTGGCGAGCATCTCGCCCGGCGGCTTCGTCACCATCGAGCACAGCGTGGGGCACCTCCGGGGTGACAGCGAGCGCTTCGAGGCGCGCGCGGCGGGCACCGGCGTCGAACGGCACTACTACAAGAACAACAAGGAGCTCAGCGCAGACGAGGGCCGCGCGTGGCTTCGCGGGTTCCTGCCGGCCCTGCTTCGCGACCTGGCCGTCAACGCCGACCAGCGCGTGGCGCGGATCCTGGCGAAGGGCGGCGCCAACGCGGTCCTCGATCTGGTGAACACGACCAGCGCAGCCTACGCGAAGGGCGCGTATCTCCGGGAGCTGTACAAGCAAACCACGCTCGACCCGGCGATGCTGGCGAAAAGTCTGGACCAGGCCGGCAAGCAGATCACCACCTCCGACTACGACCTCGCCGAAGTGCTGATCGCGGCGTCGGCCCGCCAGCCGATCGATCAGGCCATGCCCGCCTTCGTGGCGGCGGCCGGCGTCGTCAAGTCCGACTACGACGAACGCCGGGTGCTGGCGGAGGCGCTGGGGCGCCGTTCGATCACCCCTGCCGTGGCCGCGGCGATCTTCAAGGCTGCCACGCCCGGAGCCGGCAACACCGGGATCGCGTCGGACTACGACCTCGCAGAATTGCTGAGCGAGACACGGCCGTCACTGATCGAGCAGCCTGGGGCGGGGTGGGCTGATGCGGTCGCCACTATTGGCTCGGCCTACGATCGCCGTCGGGCGATCACCGCCGTCCTGAAGCCGGGCGCATCGCCGGCGACGGTTCAGGCCGCTCTTGGCTCGGCCGTCGGCATGAACTCGTCGTACGACCTCGCCGAGCTGCTGATCGAGTGCGCCAGGGCGGGCTTGCTGACCGACCAGACCGCCCCGGCATTCATGAAGGCGGCGTCCGGAATTTCGAGCCACTACGATCTGCGGCGCACACTTGAAGCCTCCGCCCACAGCACGATTGGCGATCGGTCGCTGGCCGACGCCGCGGCGATCGCGGGCGGCATCGGGTCCGACTACGAGCGTGCGGAAGCGCTGATTGCGTTGGGCCGCGCCAGCGGCCTCGGGCCGGCGTCGAAGAAGGCGCTGAACGACGCGGCGGCCGGGATCCACGGGGACTACGATCGAGGCCGCGTGCTGAGCGCGTTTGGCAAGTCCGGCGTGCTCGTCTCGTCGACGCGGTAGGCCGGGGACGCTCCAGGCTCGAACAACTTTCCTGCCGGACCCTCGCCGGCGAGTCGTCCGTCGGCGAGGACGAGCACGTAATCGACAGCCGCACGCAGGTCGGCCTCGTCGTGCGACACGTGCACCGTCGGCACTCCGGCGGCTGCAACCCAATGGCTGATCGCAGTCAGGATGCGGCGCCGCAACGGCACGTCGACGGCCGACAGCGGCTCGTCGAGCAGCAGAAGGCCCGGCGACGACAGGAGCGCCCGCGCCAGCGCCACGCGCTGACGCTCTCCGCCCGATAGGTCGGCGACCCTCCGATCGACGAGAGGGGCGATCTCCAGCATCCGCAGGACAGGCTCGAGCGGCAGCTCCGCGCCGCGATTGCTGCCGTAGGTGATGTTGCCGCGCACGCTCAGGTGCGGAAAGAGCGCCGAGTCCTGCGGCACGTAGCCCACGCCGCGCAGGCGCACCGGCACGCTCACGCCGCGGGCGGTGTCCACGAGCGTTCGCTCGCCGACGACGATTCTCGCCATCTCAGGCGGCCTGAGCCCCGCGATCACTTCCAGCATCGTCGTCTTGCCCGAACCCGACGGCCCGAACAGGCCGAGCACGCGACAATCGCCACTCCACGAGAGATCCAGCAGGAACGTGCCCTGCCGGAGCCGAACTGTCAGCGAGATCCGCGTCGCCGTTGCCGAGCCAATCGAAGGAGGGCCTGTCATACGCCGTCGCGCACCAGGCGATTGGCCAGCCACACTGCCGCGAGCGCGATGACAATCGACCAGACGACGAGCATGGCGGCGTCGTGATCGCGTCCGGTCTCGATGAACCCATACATCGCCAGCGCCATCGTCCGCGTCTGGCCGGGAATGTTGCCGGCAATTACGATCGACGCGCCGAACTCGCCGAGCGCCCGGGAGAAGCCCAGCAGCCCCCCGGCCAGCACGCTGCGACGCGCCAGCGGCAGGCTGATGGTGAAGAACACGCGGAACGGTCCGGCACCGAGCGTCTCGGCCATCTGCTCGAATCGTCGTGTGCCCTGCTCGAAGCCGGCGCGCGCCGTGCGCACGACCAGCGGCATCCCCATCACCACCATCGCGACGACCAGCGCCTTCCAGGTGAAGATCACGTCCACACCGATCCGATCGAGCATCTCGCCAAGCCACCCTCGGCGGCCCAGGAGACGCAGGAGCAGAAAGCCGGTCGCCACCGGCGGCAGCACCAGCGGCAGCGTGACCAGCGTCTCGACCAGGGAGCGCCAGGACGACCGGCTGCGCGCCAGCCACCATGCCAGGGCGACGCCTGGCGGCAGCATGACCAGCGTCGCGACCAGGGCAACGATGACGGTGAGTCTGAGGATCTCGACGAGCTCGGCGGTCATCGTGCCGGGACGGCCGCCGGTGCGAGGAACCCGGCCTCGGCGAAGACAGAATCGTCCCTGAGGGCTCTGGAGGTACGCGAGGTAGCGATGCGCGGCGTCGGGCGACGCCGTTCGCTTGAGCACCGCCGCTGGGTAGACAATCGGCGGGCCGCCGGCGATCGGCACCTCATAGGCGACCTCGACTGCGGTTCGCCCTCTGGCGTCAGTGCGATAGACGATGCCGGCATCCGCGTTGCCGCTCTCCACTGCGGCGAGGGCGGCGCGCACGCTGGCGGCGGGGACGATCTTCGGCTCCGCCTGTCGCCACAGGTCCACCCTTTCGAGCCATGCCTTCGCGTACACGCCGGCGGGGACGCCCTGCGGATCGCCAATCGCGATCCGCTTGACGGCCGCGTTCACCAGAGCGCCTGGCGCCGGCCCTGGCAGCGGCCGGCCAGCGGGGACGATCACCACGAGTTGATTCGCCAGCAGCGGCACCCGCTCGCCGGGCTGCAGCAGGCCCGCCGCGGCAAGGCGATCCATCTGCGCCTCGTCGGCGCTGACGAAGACGTCCACCGGTGCGCCTTCAAGAATCTGCCGGGCAAGGACGTTGGACGCCGCGAAGTTCAGCTCGATGTGGGGGCCGCCGATGTTCTCCCACGCAGCACTGACGCTGGTGAGCGCTTCGGTCAGGCTGACGGCGGCTGACACCCGCAGCGGAGCCACCGGCGCCTGGGGTGGCGTGGAGCACGCGGACAGCCACGCGGCAACGAGGCCCAGCCGGATGAGAATGCCTGTCCGCATCGGCCTAATTTGACACGTCCGTGGGCGCTGCGCTAGCCTGAGCCGGCATGGTTCTTCTCGTTCACCGCGCGCACCACCATCACCATCTGGCCACTGAGCCGGAACGGTCGGGTTGCGCGTAGGGGCGAGCAGCACAGCAAACGCCCTCATCAGTCTGAAGCAAGCGAAGACGCAACCCCGCCGGACCGGCGGGGTTTTTTTTTGCCAGTGAGATCGCCGGAGAGCAGGGAAATGGACTTCACCAAATTGCAGGGGCTGGTCCCCGCCGTCGTCCAGGACGAGCAGTCGCTGGAGGTGCTGATGGTCGGCTTCATGAACGACCAGGCACTGCAGCAGACACGCGCCACGGGCTTTGTGACTTTCTTCAGCCGCTCGCGCAACGCACTCTGGACGAAGGGCGAAACCTCCGGCAACCGGCTCCAGGTCACCGCGCTGCTCGCGGACTGCGACGATGACACCGTGCTGGTGAAGGTGAAGCGCCTCGGCGACGGCCAGGTCTGTCACACCGGAGAACGTTCCTGCTTCTTCAGGACCATCGATTAGCCATGAGCACACTCCGACTCGGCATCCCCAAAGGCTCGCTCCAGGACGCGACCGTGCAGCTGTTCGCGCGGGCGGGCTTCAACCTCTACGTGAGCACGCGCTCCTATTTCCCGTCGGTGGACGACCCCGAGATCGAGTGCATGCTGATTCGCGCCCAGGAGATGGCGCGCTACGTCGCCGACGGCGTGCTCGACGCCGGCCTCACCGGCCAGGACTGGATTCGCGAGCACGAGGTCGGGCACCCGGACGAGCCGCCGCTGGTGCCGGTCTGCGACTTGATCTACGCGAAGCAGAGTTTTGGCAAGGTGCGCTGGGTGCTGGCAGTGCCTGAGGACTCGCCGTTCCACTCGGCAGAGGATCTGGCCGGGAAGACCATCGCCACCGAACTGGTGCGGGTGACCAAGGCGTACTTCGACGCGCGGCAGGTGCCGGTGGACGTGGAGTTCTCGTGGGGCGCGACGGAAGTGAAACCGCCGGTGCTCGCCGACGCCATCGTCGAAGCCACCGAGACCGGATCGACGCTGCGCGCCAATCGGCTCCGCATCATCGACACGCTGCTCGAGTCGAACACGCAGCTCATCGCCAACCAGCAGGCGCTGGCCGACCCGTGGAAGAAGACGAAGATCGACAACATCGCGCTGCTGCTGCGCGCGGCGATCGAAGCGCAGGGACGCGTCGGGATGATGCTCAACGTGCGGCGTGCCGACCTCGACGCGATCCTCGGCCTGCTGCCGGCGCTGCAACGGCCCACGATCTCGCCGCTGAGCGATCAGGAGTGGGTCGCGGTGAACACGATCATCGAGGAGAAGACCGTGCGCGATCTGATCCCGCGCCTCAAGGCCGCCGGCGGCTCCGGCATCGTCGAGTACCCGCTCAACAAGATCGTCGTGTAGGGCCGATCGTCAGATCGGCCGGACCATTGCCATGCTGATTCGCATCATCGACGCCGGCAACACACGTGCAGTTGACGCCCTGCTGGCGCCGCGCCGCGACGACGACAGCGCCGTCGCGCGTCGTGTGGCCCGCATCGTGGATGACGTGCGCCGCGACGGTGATGTGGCGCTGCGCCGGTACTCGGAGAAGTTCGACCAGCTGACCGGTGCCTTCGAGGTGCCGCGGGAGAACTGGCGTGCGGAAAGTCGCCGCGCACCGGCGGAAGTCCGCGCTGCCTTGCAGGTCGCGGCCCGCAACATCGCGCGTGTCGCGCGCGCCCAGCTGCCACGTCCCTCGCGCGTCGCAGTCGCGCCCGGGATTACCGTCGAGCAGCGCGTGCGTCCGCTCGACAGTGTCGGCTGCTACGTCCCCGGAGGCCGGCACCCGCTGCCCTCGTCGCTCCTGATGACCGCCATCCCGGCGCGAGTCGCGGGCGTCGGCGACGTGATTGCCGTCTGCCCGCGGCCGGAGCCGGTGGTGGTCGCGGCGGCACTGGCTGCGGGCGTCACGCGCCTGTTTCAGATCGGCGGCGCGCAGGCCATCGCTGCGCTGGCCTATGGCACCGCCTCCGTACCTCGCGTCGATCGCATCGTCGGGCCCGGCAACAAGTACGTGGCGGCGGCGAAGAACTACGTCGCCGGTGACGTCGGCATCGACATGCAGGCGGGCCCGAGCGAGATCCTGGTGCTCTCGGCGACCGGGCGGCCGGCATGGCTGGCCGCCGATCTCATAGCGCAGGCGGAGCACGATCCGGATGCCCGCGCGATACTCGTCACGTGGAAGAGGCCGCTGGCCGCAGCGGTGGCGAAAGAGGTGGAGCGCCAGATGCCTGTTGATGGCCCGGCGCGCGCGGCGCTGCGCGATCACGGCGGCATCATCGTCACGGACACCCGCGAGGCGGCCATCGATCTGGCCAACCGCATGGCGCCCGAGCATCTCGTCGTGGACGATGAGAGGACGGCGGCGAAGGTGAACTGTGCCGGTTCGATCTTCATCGGCCCCTTCACCGCGCAAGTGGCAGGCGACTACGCGATTGGATTCGAACCACGTCCTGCCGACCGGCGGCGCCGCGCGGGTGCGCGGCGGGCTGCACGCGTCGGATTTCGTTCGCGTCGTGTCGGTGCAGCGCGTCACGCGAGCCGGCCTCGACCGGCTGGCGCCGACAGTGCGGACTCTGGCCCGCGCCGAGGGGCTCACCGCACACGAGGCGTCGATTGCCGTGAGGGTCCGGTGATGGAACCATACGCTCGACCAGCGCCAACGGGCGACAGCCTCCGCCTCCACCTCAACGAGAACACCGCCGGCTGCTCGCCGAAAGTGCTCGAGGCCCTGGCGGCACTCTCCGCCACCGACGTCGCGTTCTATCCGGACTACGACGCCGTCTATCGCGAGACCGCGCACTACCTGCGTGTGCCTGAGGACCGGCTCCTGCTGGTCAACGGCCTCGACGAAGGCATCCTGATGGCGGCGCTGGTCGCTCTTCAGGGCCAGCGCGCCGACGGCGTCTCGGCCGAATACATCGTCGTCAACCCCGCGTTCGACATGTATGCGATCACGGCGCGCGCCGTCGGAGGCGCGGTCGTAAACGTGGCGCCGCGGCCTGATTTCGCGTTCCCGCTGCAAGGCGTGCTCGAGGCCATCACTGGCAGCACGCGACTGGCTTTTCTGACCAGCCCGAACAATCCGACCGGCGTCCGCGTCGGCAACGACGACATCCGGCTGGTCGCGCGGGCCGTGCCGAAAGGCGCGCTGGTGTTCGTCGACGAGGCGTATCACGACTTCTGCGGCGATACGGCGCTGCCGTTGCTCGACGAATGCCCCAACGTGGTCGTCGGCCGAACCTTCGCGAAGGCGCAGGGCCTGGCCGCGCTCCGGGTCGGCGCCCTGATGGCGACACCGGCGACGCTGGCACACTTCAAGCACGTGACGCCGCCGTACAGCCTCAACGTCGCCGCCGCGGTTGCGCTCCGTGCGGCCATCGCCGACACCGAGCGGCTGCGTTGGTACGTCGGCGAGGTCACGCAATCGCGAGAGCTGATGACGGCGTTCTGCGCCCGCCACGACTTCGAGACGTGGCCGAGCGGCGCCAACTTCGTGCTCGCGCGCGTCGGCGATCAGTCGGCGGCGCTCGTGAAGTTCCTGGCGGCACGCGGCATCGTCATCCGGGACAAGAGCGGCGATCCCGGCTGCGACGGGTGCATCAGGGTGACGACCGGTGTGGTCGCGGCGACCGAACAGTGTGTGGCGGTCATGGAGGAGTTCCTGTGCGGCGCGCGGTAATCGACAGGCAGACGACAGAGACGCAGATCCACCTGGCGCTGACGCTCGAAGGGCGCGGGCGCTACAAGGTGTCGACCGGTATCCGGTTCCTCGATCACATGCTCGAGCTGTTCACGCGTCATGGCGCATTCGATCTCGCGGTGCAGGCGACCGGCGACCTCGACGTGGACCAGCACCACACCGTCGAGGACCTCGGCATCGCCCTGGGCGAGGCTGTGAGTCAGGCACTGGGCGATCGGCGCGGGATCAATCGCGCCGGATATTTTGTGATGCCGATGGACGAGACGCTGGCCGTCGTCGCGCTCGACCTCGGCGGCCGGCCGCACGCCGCCATCGACCTGAAGTTGAAGGTGTCGAAGGTCGGCGATCTGCAGGCCGAACTGGTCCACGATTTCTTCGAGGGCTTCGCCATCGGCGCCCGCGCGAACATTCACGCCAAGGTCCTCTACGGCCGCTCGAGCCACCATCACGTCGAGGCGGTGTTCAAGGCCTTCGCCCGCGCGCTGCGTGTCGCGTGCGCCAAAGACAAGCAGCTGGCCAGGGCGCTGCCCAGCACGAAGGGACTGATTTGATCGCCCTTGTCGACTACGGCGCGGGCAACCTGACCTCGGTGCGCAAGGCGTTTTCGCACCTCGGCGCGGAGCTGTTCGTGCCGGTCGAGCCGTCCGACCTCGCCCGCGCTGACGCCGTCGTCGTGCCCGGCGTCGGTCACTTCTCGGCGACGCGAACGCTTACCCCGGAGTGGCATCGAGCGGTGCGCGTGTCCGTCGACGCGGGCCGGCCCTTGCTTGGGATCTGCGTGGGCATGCAATGGTTGTTCGAGGGCAGCACCGAAGCCCCCGACTGCCCTGGTCTCGGCGTCATTCCGGGCCAGTGCCGCAAGCTGACCGGGGATGCCGGTCGGCTGAAGGTGCCGCATGTCGGTTGGAACACGCTGGCGATGCCTGCGCCGTCAGCCCTGCTCGACGGGCTGTCCGACGGCGCCAGCGTCTACTTCACGCACTCGTATGCGGGCCCGGTGAACGAGGCCACCTCCGGCATCACCGAGTATGGAGAGCCATTCGCGGCCGTCGTCGAGCGCGGGCTGGTGATGGGCGTGCAGTTCCATCCGGAGAAATCGAGCGCGACCGGTTTGAGGATACTCGCCAACTTTCTCCAGGTCGTGGCGAGCACAGCCAGGATGGCCCGCTGACATGCTGGCCAAGCGCATCATCGCCTGCCTCGACGTTCGCGACGGCCAGGTCGTCAAGGGGATCAAGTTCGAAGGCCTTCGTTCCGCCGGCGATCCTGCGGCCCTCGCACGCCGCTACAACGAGGAAGGGATCGACGAGCTGGTCATCCTCGACGTCACCGCGACGATCGAAAAGCGACGGGCCATGGCCGCCACCGTCGGCGCCGTCGCCCGCGAGCTGTTCATTCCGCTCTCCGTCGGCGGCGGCATCCGCGACGCCGATGATGCGGCCGCGGTGGTCGATGCGGGGGCGGACAAGGTCAGCCTCAACACCGCGGCGCTGACCAACCCCGAGCTCATCACGCGGCTGGCGAGTCAATACGGAAGCCAGGCGGTGATCGTCGCCATCGACGCCAAGCGCGAAGGCGCGGGCTTCGGCGTCTACGTGCGCAGCGGCACAAAGGCAGCCGCACGCGATGCCGTCGAGTGGGCGCGGGAAGCCGAGGCGCGCGGCGCCGGCGAGATCCTGCTGACCTCGATGGATCGAGACGGAACCAAGGCCGGCTTCGATTGCGAGATGACGGCCGCGGTGTCGGCCGCCGTAAACATTCCCGTCATCGCCTCAGGCGGTGCCGGATCGTTTGCCGACTTCGTCGACGTGTTCACGGCCGGGCGCGCCGACGCGGCGCTGGCGGCCTCGATCTTCCACTACGCCGAGCACAGTGTCGAAGGCCTCAAGGCCCACCTGCAGGCGGCCGGCATTCCGGTCCGGTTGTGAGCGAGCGATTGTGCTGATTCCATCGATAGACCTCCGGGGCGGCAAGGTCGTGCAGCTGATTCAGGGCGACCGATTGGCGCTCGAAGACGACAATCTGGATGGCTGGATCGAGAAGTTCGCCGGCTTTCCAAAGCTGCAGCTCATCGACCTCGACGCCGCGATCGGTACTGGCAGTAACGACGCGCTGGTGCGATACGTCTGCGCCGCACGCCCATGCCGCGTCGGCGGCGGCATTCGCTCCGTGGCCCGGGCACGCGAGGTCCTCGACGCCGGCGCGACCCACGTGATCGTCGGCTCGTCGCTGTTCAAGGACGGCCGGCCGGACCTGGAGTTCGCGGCGGCCATGGCGGAAGCCGTTGGGCGCGACCACGTCATTGCCGCCATCGACGCCAAGGGCGGCCGTGTCGCCATCAAGGGCTGGCGCGAGACGGTGCCGCTCACTGCTGTTGAGGCCGCCCGCGCGCTGGAGCCGTTCTGCGCGGAGTTCCTCTACACCCACGTGGACAAGGAAGGCCTGATGCAGGGCACCGACATGGAGGCGATCCGGCACGTGCGGGACGCGACCACCCGACGCGTCGTCGCGGCCGGCGGCATCACGACGCACGAGGAGATCGAGCAACTCGACGCCATCGGCGTCGACGCCGTCGTCGGCATGGCGATCTACACCGGCCGGCTCGCGATCCGCGGCCGAACGTCGCCGTCGTAGCCTAGTCGAGGCGCAATGCCTCGACCGGGTTGGTTCGTGTGGCCGCCCACGCCGGCCCGAACGCGGCCACCGCGCTCAGCACCAGCATCACGAGCGCGACGGTCACGAAGGTCGACACATCCCGCGGCGAGACGCCGTAGAGCAGCCGCTGAAGCACGCGCCCTGCGGCGAGCGCCACGAAGAGTCCGCCGGCCAGCCCGCCCAGCCCCAGCCAGAGGCCTTGTCCCACGACGAGGGAAAGGACCTGGCTGCGCTGCGCGCCGAGCGCGACGCGAATGCCCATCTCCCGCGAGCGCTGCTGCACAGTCCACGTCAGCACGCCGTAAGCACCGACCATCGCCAGAAGAATCGCGGCGGCGCTGAACAGGCCGATCATCGCCAGCAGGAACCGGCGCTGCCCGTTGGCGGCGAGAGCGATGTCGTCGAGCGTCAGGACGTCTGCCAGCGGCAACTCGGGATCGAGGCCGCGGAGCAGCCCTCGTACCTCCGACGCCAGCGCTGCCGGATCTCCGCCAGGCTCGGACCACAAGGCTCATCGTCGGAAACGGATTCTGGGTGACCGGCCACCAGAACGCGGGAATCGCCGCGTTGTCGGCGGGCGTGTCCTTGACGTCGCCGACGACACCGATGATCGTCGGCTTGCTGCCCCAGAGCGCGATCTGCTGGCCGACCACACTCTCGTGCGGGAAGTACGTCGTCTCGAACGCCCGGTTGACGACGATCACGCTCGCGGAGTCCGCGGTGTCGCGGCTCTCAATCGATCGCCCCTCGAGGAGCGGAATGCCGAGCGCCGCGAAGTAGCCGGGAGCCGCCGCGTGATAGCGCATCGAGGCCTCGTCCGGCGTCTTCCGTCCGATCAGTTCGAAGCCGGTGTTCTCGTCGTAGCCCGTCCACGGCAAGTCGCTCCCGATCCCTGCGGCGATAACCCCCGGCAGCGTCTTGAGTCCCGAAGAGAACGCGTTGTAGAAGCGGACAGACGTCCTTCGGAGTCGGGTAGCGCGACGGAGGCAGTGACGATCGTCGCCGTCAGAGCGCCGCTGGGACGGAATCCTGCCTCCGCCTGGCGGAGCTTCACGAAGCTGCGAGTCAGCAGGCCCGCGGTGACGAGCAGGGCCGAGGCCAGCGCGATCTCGCCGATGACGAGCATGTTGCGCAGGCGGGTCGTGCGCCGGCTGGCGCCGACGCGGATGCCGGAGTCGTGCAGCGCGGGCCTGGCGTCGTCGGTGGCTTCGTGCCACGCGGGCAACAGCCCGAACAGCGCCGCCGACACTGACGCGACGACGGCGGAGAACGCGAGCACGGTCCAGTCGATGTGAATGTTGTGCAGCCTCGGGAAATCGATCGGCAAGACGGCGCGCAGGAATCCCACCCCCGCAACAGCGACGAGCGTGCCGGCGAGCGTGCCGGGAACGGCCAGCACGAAGGCCTCGGTCAGCGCCTGCCGGGCGAGGCGGCCCCGGCCGGCGCCCAGGGCGAAGCGGACGGCGCGTTCGCGGCGTCGCGAGGTGGCGCGGGCGAGCAGCAGGCTCGAGACGTTCGCACACGTGATGAGCATCACGAGCGCAGCCGTGGCCATGAGGAGCCGGATGCCATCGCTGGCCGTGCCGACGACGTCCTGCAGCAGCGGAACCGTGCGGACCGCCCAGACGGTGCCGTCGTTGCCGGCGCTGTTCCTGGCGGAGAGGGCTGAGAGCTCCTGCTGCGCCTGCGTCGCGGTGACGCCGGGCTTCAATCGCGCGACGGCGTTGATGTAGTGGGAGCCGCGCTCCTTGCTGGCGTTGTCGAGGCCGAGCGGCCACCACACGTCGACTGTCTCGCCCTGCGGGAAGCTGCGATAGCTGCCGCCGACGTGCTCGAAGCCTGCCGGCATCACGCCGACCACAGTGAACAGGCGTCCGCTCAGTCGCAGCGGCCGGCCGACAATCGACGGGTCCGCGTGCAGCCGGTTCCGCCACACGGCGTCGCTGATCACGACCACATCGGCGTCAGCGCGCTCCTCGGTCCACGTGAAGGCGCGGCCGCGGGCGGGCATCGCGCCGAGGACGGTGAAGTAGTTGCTCGATACCTGCACGCCGCGCATCCGCTCCGGGCGATCCTCGAGCGACAACTGCAGATCCTCGCGCGTGAAGCCGGCGATCCCCTCGATGGTGCGTGCTTCGTGCCGGTAGAGGAGCAGGCTCTCCTTCGTGACGGGGAATGTCGGCAGCTGTCGGGATCGACTCGTACACCCTGACCAGTCGGTCGGCCGCCGGATACGGCAGCGGCGCCAGCACGACGCCCTTCAACAGGCTGAAGATGGCTGTGGTCGCCCCGATGCCAAGGGCCAGCGTGATCAGCGCGATCGCGGTGAACCCGAAGTCGCGGCGAAACATGCGGGCGGCGTACCTCAAGTCCTGCCGGAGGAGATCCAGCCACGGCAATCCGCGCTGGTCGCGCAGGTTCTCGGCGGTCTGGTCCACGCCCCCGAGCCTCGTCCTGGCGCGGCGATGCGCCTCTTCGGCCGATGCGCCGCGGCTTTGCTCGAGGCGCTCCTGCATCTCGAGGTGGAAGGCCAGTTCCTCCGTAATGGCCGCGTCGTCCCTGCCACCACCCACCGATCCGAACAGCCGCGAGACCCACGCCAGGAACGTGCGCATGGCGTTAGTCCTCCGATCCGAGCAGCCGGTTGATCACCCCGGCGACAAGCGCCCACTGCGCCCGCTCCTCGGCGAGCTGGCGCCGGCCCGCGGGAGTGATGCTGTAGAACCGTGCCTTGCGGTTGTTCTCGGACACGCCGAGCTTGGACTTGATCAGCCGGCGCTGCTCGAGGCGAAGCAGGGCGGGATAGAGCGAGCCCTGGTTGACCTTGAGCACTTCGTCGGAGACCTGCTCGAGCCGCTGGGCGATGCCCCACCCGTGCATCGGGCCGAGGGTGTCGAGGGTCCGGAGCACCATCAGATCGAGGGTGCCCTGCATGATGTCCGTGCGTGGCGACATGGCTCTCCTGTAGGACGTCTGGAGGAATATACGAGACGCTCCTCTAGAAGTTCAACAGGAGTGACGGAAGGCGGGACGGGCCGAGGGGGCGAGGGAGCCCAGGGAGCCGAGGGAGCCCAGGAGGCTCGGCCTTCTTGGCTTCCTCGGCTTCCTCGGCTTCCTCGGCCTTCTACGCCCGCGGGCCCCGCCCCAGCCGCCGCATCATCGCGCGGACGGTGCCGCCGGGATCGCGCGCGGCGCCGCGGCCGACGGTCCCGAGCAGCCGGGCCGCGGCGGCGGCGTTGCCGCCGGCAATCTTCAACGCCTCGCCGAGCGCCGCGCGTTCGAGCGCCTCGACCTCCTGACGCAGGTTCATCGCCCCGGCGCGGACACGGCGCGCGATCTCGTCGCGATCGGCGCGGTCGCGCTGGCGGCCATCGCGCTGGCCCTTCACGACGCGTGACGGCAGGTCCGCGACCAGAATCTCGTCTCCGGCGCGCTTGTAGACCAGGGTCTCGTAGATCACATTGCGCAGCTCGCGGATGTTGCCCGGCCACGGATACGCCTGGAGGGCCTTCAGGGCGGCCGGCGTAACCGTCACCCGCCCCTCGCGCGCCTCCTCCCGCCGATAGCGCTCGACGAATTGCGCCGCCAGCGCGCCGATGTCCTCGGGACGCTCGCGCAGCGGCGGCAGCCGGATGGTGACGATGGCGAGGCGTTCGTAGAGGTCCTGGCCGAAGAGGCCCGTCGGCGACGAGCGCGTCGAGATCGCGATTGGTGGCGGCAAGGATGCGGAAGTCCACGACCTGCCACTCGTTTTCCCCGAGGCGGCTGACCACCCGATCCTCGAGCACGCGCAGCAGCTTCACCTGCGTCTCGAGCGGCGTGTCGTCGATCTCGTCGAGGAACACGGTGCCGCCCTCGGCCGCCATGAGCTGCCCGTCGTACTGCTGGACGGCGCCGGAAAACGCGCCGCGCACGTAGCCGAACAGCTCGGCCTCCATCAGCTCGTCCGGAATCGCCGCGCAGTTGACGGGCAGGAAGCGGCGGGCATGCCGTGACGACCAGGCGTGAATCGTCCGCGCCATGATCTCCTTGCCCGACCCGGTCTCCCCCACCAGCAGCACCGGCATCGAGGTTGCCGCCACACGGGCCACCTGCGCGACCAGCGATCGTCGACGCGGCACTTTCGGTGACGAGCAGGTCGCTGGCGGGCGGCGCCGGGGCCGGCACTTGCAGTTCCGTCAACCGCCGGATCAACCGCGCCGTGGAGCCGGCCTCTCCGATTGGAATCAGCGTCGTACGCGCCGCGCGATGCCGCCTCGATAGCCGCCGCGTCGCCGATCGGGCGGCGGCTCACCCACAGCCATGGCCTGGTGTCCGCGGGCGCGCGCGGCACCCGTCGCGAATCCGGCGTGAAGACGACAACCGCGTCGCTGCTGGTTTGTCGATCGGCCAATCCGGATGTCGGCGGCCTCGAGCACGCGCCGCAGCACCCGCTCGGGAACGGGCCCACGCCAGGCGATCTGCATAACATCATTATATTCGTGATCAATAGCGATTCAGATGATGAATCGTGGCGAAGACCCGTAACTTACGGCCAGAATTGCCGCCTTTTCGCCTGGCCCAGGCGATGCACATGTACCAGCCGCGTGTGGGACGCGGAATCGGTCCGCGTCTCCGTCATCCGGAAAGGCGGAGGTTCATGACTCTCTTCACTGGGGCATTCGGCTGGCTGGCCGGCCCGTGGGGCTGGCTCCTGGCGGTCCTGGTCGCTGCGGCACTCGTCACGTTGCTCGGCGGCTGCGATCATCCGGGCGGACCAGTCGGGTCTGGTGATCAAGAAGTTCGGCGCGCCGCTGGCGTCGGGGCGCATCATCGCGCTCGACGGCGAAGCGGGCTACCAGGCGCGGTTGCTGCCGCCCGGCTGGCATTTCGGCTACTGGCGCTGGCGCTATCACATCGTCCGCGTGCCGGTGAACATCGTCGAGCCGGGCCAGATCGCGCTCGTCGTCGCGGCCGATGGCGCGGCGCATCCCGTCCGAGCGCGTGCTCGGCCGTGAGGTGGCCTGCGACAACTTCCAGGACGCGGAGGCGTTCCTGCGCAACGGCGGCGAGCGCGGCCGCCAGACTGGCCTTTCTCACCGCCGGCACCTACCGGATCAACCCGGCGCTGTTCGACGTCGTGACGGCGGAGAGCGCCGCGCAGTACCTCGATGCAGCCGGAGGACCTGCAGGTGTACCAGATGTCGCCCGATCGCGTCGGCATCGTGACTGTGCTCGACGGCCAGCCGATCACGGCCGGCGATCTCGCCGGCCCGATGGTGGGCGGACACGACAGCTTCCAGCGCGGCCAGGCGTTCATCGAAGCCGGCGGCTCGCGCGGCCTGCAGGAGGAGGTGCTGCTGTCGGGCTCGTGGAACCTGAACCCGTGGTTCGTGCGGGTGGAGCAGGTGCCGCTGACCGAGATCCCGATCGGCTACGTCGGCGTGGTCGTCAGCTACGTCGGCAAGCGAGCACATGGACGTCTCGGGCGACGCGTTCACGCACGGCGACCTGGTCGAGACGCGGCCGCAAGGGCGTGTGGGTGGAGCCGCTGCTGCCCGGGCAAGCACCCGATCAACACGCGCGTCATGAAGGTGGAGCTCGTGCCGACGACCAACATCGTGCTGAACTGGGCGCAGCGGACCGAGGCGCACCACTACGACGAGCGCCTGTCGTCGATCACCGTGCGCTCGAAGGACGGCTTCTCGTTCAGCCTCGACGTGGCGCAGATCATCCACATCGGGATGAAGAACGCGCCGCGCGTGATCTCGCGCGTCGGGTCGATGCAGAACCTGGTCGACCACGTGCTGCAGCCGACCGTCGGCAACTACTTCCGCAACTCGGCGCAGGAGGTGACGGTGCTCGATTTCCTGTCGGCGCGGTCGGCACGCCAGAAGGAGGCGTTCGACAACATCAAGAAGGCCGTCGAGGCCTACGACGTCGAGTGCATCGACACGCTGATCGGCGACATCGTGCCGCCGCAGGAGCTGATGAAGACGCAGACCGACCGGAAGATCGCCGAGGAGCTGGAGCGCACCTACGAGGTGCAGCGCGAGGCGCAGGTGCAGCGCCAGGCGCTCGAGCGCGAGACGGCGGTCGCCAACATGCAGAGCGAAGTGGTCCGCTCGGAGCAGACGGTGCGCATCTCGCAGCAGACGGCGCTGTCGGCAGCGGAAGCGGCGCGCGGCGAAGGCAACGCGGCGCGACTGCGGGCCGAAGGTCATGCGGCGGCCGTGCGGCTGAACGGCGAGGCGGAAGCGACGGCGGTCCGCGCAGTGGGCGCGGCGAAAGCCGAGGCCTACAAGCAAGGCATGGAAGCCGTCGGCGGCGCCGGCTACACCGCCATCCAGCTGGCCACGATCCTGGGCGAGAACAAGGTCAAGCTGGTGCCCGAGATCGCCGTCAGCGGCGACGGCGGCGGCGGCCTCGTCAACGCGATGATCGCGAAGATGCTCGCGAACGGGCCGAACAAAGGCTGACGAAAAGGCGGGGCGAGGCAGGGGCAGGCAAGGGTCTGGCAGTGGCGTGGCGACGGCAGGCCGGGCCTTTGCCTCGCCCCTGCCTTTTGCCCCTGCCTTGCCCTTGTCTTGCCTTCCCCGTGCCCGCCAAGGCAACCTTCGCTTCCCGGCCTCCGTCTATTCCGAAGTCAGCCTTTGGCCGCCATCGTCGGCGCCCGGCAAGGAGTTTTCATGTTCCGCACTTCAGTGATCCGCCCTCGCGTGACCCGCGCCGCTGCCCTGGCCCTCGTGCTGCTGGGCATTCCTGCCCTGGCCGGAGCCGAGGCCAAGGAAACCGAACGCATCAACAAGACGGTGCCGTTTGCGGCCGGCGGGACGATTCACCTCAAGAACTTCTCGGGCAAGGTGGAGATCACCGGCGAGAACCGGTCCGACGTCTCAATCGTCGCCGTGCGGACCGCGACTCGGGAGCGCCTCGACCACATCAAGCTGGCCATCGAGCCGTCCGGCTCGAACCTCACGATCGATGCCAACCGCAAGGACGACAGCTGGCACGAGAAGAACGAAAACGTCGTCGACACGGCGTTCGAGATCAAGGTGCCGGCCAGCGTGGATCTGGACGTGGATGTCTTCAGCAGCTCAGTGACGGTGAGCGGAGTGACGGGACATCACCACGTGCACGGATTTTCGTCGGAATTGCGTCTCGATCACAGCACCGGCTCTATCGAGGCCGAGACCTTCAGCGGCGCCATTTATCTGTCGCCAGCCACATGGGTCAAGGATCAGTCGGTCAGGGCGAAGACCTTCAGCGGCGACATCGAGATCCGGCTGCCGGCCAACGCCAGCGGCGCTGTCGAGTTCGACTCCTTCAGTGGCGCTATCAACGCCGACGTGCCGATGCTGCTCGAAAGCAAGTCGCGGCGCTCCCTGCACGCGAGGCTGAAGGACGGCACGGGTGACGGCCAACTCTCGCTCAACACCTTCAGCGGCGACGTCAGGCTGACGAAGTAGACGCCGGCGCCCTACGGCTTCTGGAAACCCCTGACGCCGGCGAAAAGCGCCGCCAGCGTATCGGCGTCGCTCGCGCCGTCCGGATAGAAGGTGTGCTCCCACGAGCCGTAGGCGGGGTTGGGCAGCAGGATCCAGCGTTCTTCCCAGTAGCCGCTGAACCGGTCCATCACCGCCGTGCGCGCGGCGCGGTCCAGTCGCTGTCCCCCGGCGCCAGTCAGCGACACGAAGTCGCCCAGATCGTCGCCGGCCAGCAGCAGCACGCGGTGGTTCGCCGCCACGAACTGCCGACGGCCGGTCTTGTCGCCCTTGTTGTCGGCCGCCGCGTGATCGCCGTAGCACAACACGTGATCTGGTGGCACTTCAACACCGCGCTTGTGCAGCGTGGCGACAGTGGCGTCGCGCTGCTCCGGATCCCGGTTGCTGACCAGGTACACGTCGACCTGGCGGCTCACCGCATAGCGGATGAACTCCGCGGCCCCGGGGACGGTGCCCGCCTCCTGCCTGTTCACCCAGGCCCCGAAGATGTCCTTCTCGTAGCCCGCCCGGTCGAGCACCCGCTGCCCTTCCTCCGGTGAGTTGTCGACGACGGTCTCGTCGACGTCCAGAATCACGGCCGGCGGCAGCATCGGGAGATCGGGGCGTCCGGCCTGTTCCGGGATCGCGGTCCACCGGTGATCGTCAAGCGCGCGGTCGAGCTGCACGGCGGCCGCACGGTACAGCCCACGGGTGAGCGCCTGATACTCCGCGGCGGTCTGCATCCAGAGCACTGCGTGCAGGTTCTCGTGCGTGTCGCGCCGCGCCGGCGTCGTGGCCGCATCCGGGGCCACGGCCGGAATGGCTGCGCCGGCGAAGGCCAGCAGCACGCCTGCCGCCGTCTGACTCATCCTGTGCATGGCCGTCTCCAGTCGGCGCCGGCGCCGTCCGCCGGCGGATCCGTTGTTACGCTAAACTACGTAACCATTACGTCAAACGACGTAACGGAGGGTGCCGCCATCGAAAACCCGTTCGTCTACGGCGAGGTCGTGCCGGCCGACGCCTTCGTCGATCGCGACGAGGAGTTGAAGCGGCTGAGCGGCGACCTGATCGCGGGACAGAAGGTGTTCCTCATCTCGCCGCGCCGCTACGGCAAGTCGTCGCTCATCGCCCGCGCGCTCGCCACCGCGTCGCGTGCCGGCCTGCTCACCGTCGAAGTCACCGTCAGCAGCTACAGCTCGTATCTCGCCTTCCTCGAGGGCTACGCCCGCGCCGTGCTCTCGGCCGAAACGCGCTGGTCGAAGGCGATTGCCTGGCTGCGCGACGCGCTCGGGACGACGCGGCCGGAAATCCGCGTCGAGGCCGATCCCGACGGATCGACAGGCGTGGCCGTCGCCTTCCCCGCCATCCGTTCCGCCCGCGACATCGCCCGGCTGGCACCCGAGGTCTTCGCGCTGCCTGGCCGCCTCGCCGAGGCCCGCGGCCGCAAGGTGGTCGTCGCGCTCGACGAGTTCCAGGCCATCGGCAGCTTCAATGGCGGCAGTGTCGAAGAGGCGCTGCGCGCCGCCGTCCAGCATCAGCGCCGCGTCGGCTACGTCTTTGCCGGCTCCGAGCCGACGTTGATGGAGGCCATGCTCGGGCCGCGGCGGCCATTCTACAAGGCCGGCCCTGTCATGCGGCTGGAGAAGATTCCCGCCGCGCCGTTTGCGGCGTTCATCGAGCGGCGCTTCGCCCGCAGCGGCATGCGCGTCGAACGCGGCTTCGGCCTCGCGGTGCTCGAACTCGCTGGCCATCTGCCCTACGACGTGCAGCGCCTGGCCCACGAGGTGTGGGACGACGCGCGCGACACCGGAGCGAAGCGCGTCGCACTCGAGCAACTGCACGCGACGCTGCGTCGTCTGCTCGCCGAGCAGGCCGTCTTCTTCGAGGCCGCCTGGCAGCGCCTGACGTTGCCGCAGCGGGCCGCCCTCCGGGCGCTCGTGCTCGAAGATGGCGCCGGACTGCTCGCGGGCGACGTCCGGGCCCGTCATCGCCTCGGCGGCCCGTCATCGGTCCAGGCAGCGCTCGCCGCGCTCCAGCGCCTCGACCTGGTCATGCGTGACGGCGATCGCTGGGTGGTCGTCGACTCGCTGATGCGCGAGTGGATCGCGCGGAAGACGTTCTGATGCCCGGCTGGCTCGCACGGCTTGGCCTGCGGACGCCCGAACAGCGCGCGTGGGCCATGTACGACTGGGCCAACTCCGCGTTCCAGTGCACGATCATCACGGCGGTTTTCCCGATCTACTTCGCGTCCGTCGCGGCCGACTCGCTGCCGGGCCCGGTGGCGACAGAACGCTTCGCTGCGGCGACCACGCTGGCCCTCACCATCGTCGCCCTGCTCGCGCCGGTGCTCGGCGCCTACGCCGACGTCGCCGGCGCCAAGATGCGCCTGCTCAAGGTGTTCCTCGGCATCGGCGTCGTCTCCACGGCGCTGATGTATTTCATCGGGCACGGGCAGTGGCTGTTTGCGGCGGGCCTTTTCATCATCGCGAACATCGGCGTCTCGGGCAGCTTCGTCTTCTACGATTCGCTGCTCCCGCACATCGCGCGCGAGGACGAGATGGACAAGGTCTCGAGCGCCGGTTACGCGCTCGGGTACCTCGGTGGCGGGCTGCTGCTCGCCGTCAACCTGGCCTGGATCCTGAAGCCGGCCTGGTTCGGCATCCCGGATGCCGGCGTGGCGTCGCGGCTGTCGTTTGCCAGCGTGGCGGTCTGGTGGCTGCTGTTCTCGATCCCGATGTTCCGTCGGGTGTCCGAGCCGCCGGTGAAATCGGCCTCGCTCGTTGCCGGCACGAGTCTCGTCAGGGGCTCGTTCCGGCAGCTCGGCACGACGCTGCGAGAACTGACCCGCTACCGGCAGGCGTTGATCATGCTGGTCGCGTTCCTGATCTACAACGACGGCGTCGGCACGATCATCAGGATGGCTGGCCCGTACGGCAAGGAGATCGGCCTGCCGGACGGCGCGCTGATCGCGGCGTTCGTGATGGTGCAGTTCGTCGGGATTCCATTCGCATTCGCCTTCGGCTCGCTGGCCAGCCGCATCGGCGCCAAGCACGCGATCTTTCTCGCGCTGCTCGTCTACATCGGCATCAGCGTCGTCGGCTACTACATGACGGCAGCGTGGCAGTTCTGGCTGCTGTCGTTTCTGGTGGCGACAGTGCAGGGCGGCAGCCAGGCGCTGTCGCGGTCGCTGTTCGCCAGCATGATTCCGAAGCAGAAATCGTCGGAGTTCTTTGGCTTCTTCGGCGTCTTCGAGAAGTTCGCCGGCATCTTCGGGCCGGCGCTGTTTGCGATCACCGTGCGGATGACCGGCTCGAGCCGCACGGCGATCCTGTCGGTGATCGCCTTCTTCGTCATCGGCGCGCTGCTTCTCTCGATGGTGAACGTCGAGGAGGGTCAGCGCGCCGCTCGCGCCGCGGACGAACACCGCGCATAGCGCGGCAAGCAAGGGCACGGCACTGTCGGTGGATCCGACGGGCTATCGTGACGACGGCGAACCCGATGCGGATCGGTCATCGGTAGGGCCAATCTTCAGATTGGCCATCGGCGGTTGACGGCCGATCTAACCAGCCTCCGCCAAGGCTTCGGCGGTCCGCCGTAGCTCCAGCGAAGGCGGAAGATCGGCCCTACATGTTCACGATCGGACACATCACCGCGTTCGCGGCGATGCCCTCACTCTGCCCGCATCGCCTCCAGCGGATCGGCGTCGGCCGCACGGCGTGCGGGGAGCCAGGTGGCGGCCAGTCCGATCGCAGCGGCGGCGATCGCTGACCCAGCCAGAGCCGGCGCATCGTGGGCGCCGATGCCGATGAGGACATGCTCGACGCCACGACCGAGCGCGAGCGCGCCTAGCAGCCCAATGCCAATTCCCGCCGCCACCAGCCACAGCGCCTCGCCGACCACCAGGCCGCGGAGGCGACGGCGATCGGCGCCGAGAGCGGCGCGGATCGCCAGTTCGCGCCGCCGGGCTGTCACCGTCATCGCGATGACTGCCGCAAGGCCGACTGCGGCCAGCGTTGCCGCCAGCGCCGCGAACGCGATGAACACGCGCATCAGGAAGCGCCACGGGGCGCTTTCCGCGTCGACGACGGCGCGCATCGCGGTCGCGTCGGACACCTGCGCGCCCGGGTCGATGGCGCGCGCTGCGGCCCTCACCGCTTCGACAGCGCCAGCGGCAACGCCGTCAGTGCGCACCATCAGGTATGCCATCTTGTGCTGTGACTGGGACGCCGGCAGGTAGATGTCGAGCCGAACGTCGTTCAACCCGCGATAGCGTACGTCCTCGACGATGCCGACGACTGTCTGCCACGGCGGCGGCGTCCCGGCCGGCACGGTGGTGCGATACGAAGGCTCGCTGAGGCGTTGCCCCAGCGGATCGCGGCCAGGCCAGAGCCGTCGCGCCGCGCTCTCGCTCAGAACCACCACGCCGGGGCCGCTCGTGACGTCGCGCGGCGTGAACCAGCGGCCACGCACCAGACGGATTCTCATCGTCTCGAGGTACGCGGGCGTGACGACTTCCATGTTCAACATCGGGTTCAGGCCCCATGTCTTCGCGTCGTCGGCCACCTGTCCCGGCAGGAAGGGCTGATTGTCCCAGCCAATCGGGCCATTCAGCGGGCGCTGCAGGACGGCGCTCGCGGACGAGACGTGCGGGAGATGGCTGACGCGATCGATCAGCGCGTCGTAGAACGCGTTCCAGCGATCGAGGTCGCCGGTGGCCGGCGTCACCGTGAGCGTCAGCAGATTCTCCGGGTCGAAGCCGAGCGTCGTCCGATCCAGTCCACGCACAGTCCTCAGGAACAAGGCCGTGCCTGCGAGCAGCGTCAGGGCGACGGCGATCTGTGTCACAACGAGTGCGCGCTGCAGGAAGCGGCCGCGCGGGTCGGTGACCTCGCGCCCATGGACCAGAACGCTCGTCGCATCCGATCGCTGAACGAGCAGCGCCGGCCACAACGCGCATAGGACCACCGTCAGGAACGTCGCGCACGCCGCAAAGCCCAGGACGCCGGGGTCGGCCAGCGTCGCGGCCTCGAGCCTTGGAACGGCAGCTGGCGCAAGCCAGACGAGGCCGCGTGCGATGCCGAACGCGACGACAAGTGCGCCGATGACAGAGGCGCCTGTCAGCAACACGCTCTCGACGACGATCTGCCGCGAGAGGTGCCAGGCCGAGGCGCCCAGGGCCATTCGCACGGCCAGCGTCCGCTGCCGGCGCATGGCGTGGGCCACCTGCAGGCCCGCGACGGTGACGCACGCGATGAGCAGCATCAGGGCGGCGCCGGCAAGCAGCGTACGCAGCACCGGCCCCGCGGGACCGAGCAGGTATTCGGCGATCGGCGTGACGGTCACGGACTGCGGCGGCTCCGGGCCATCCCGCCGATCCTCCGTGCGCAGCACGTGCGCGAGGTCGATGCGGGCGTCGGGCATCGTGATGTCGTGCCTGATGCGCCCGACAGCGAAGAAGACGCCAAGGTAGCGGAGCGCATTCGCCGGGCCTCCGTAAGACGACACGCTCGCCTTGCGGACCAGCGGTGCCCCAGGCAGCCACGCCTCGGCGCCGCGCGGGAAGTCGAAGCCGGCAGGCATCACTCCGGCGATCACCATCGGGCCGATGCGGCCGCTCTCGTCGAGCCGCACGGGCACGGCGCGGCCCACCACGCCGGGATCCCGGTTGAAGCGCCGAGTCCACAGGCCGTGGCTGATCACCATGACGCCGGGCTCGCTGCCGATTTCATCAGATGGCAGCAGCCCGCGGCCGACGAGCGGCGCGACGCCCATCACCTGGAAGAACGATGCGGACACTGCAGAGATCTGGATGGGCTCCGGCTCTGTCGCGCCTGCCAGCGTCAGGCTCCAGTTCACCGAGCCGACCACCGCCATGTTCTCGAAGGCTCGTGACCGGGCGCGCCAGTCTTCCATCTCGCCGTAGGCGACCTCGATGATCGGCAGGGCCCGGCGATCGTCGCGCATCCAGATGACGGCAAGACGGTCCTGATCAGCAAACCCGAAGGGCCGCAGCACGACGGCGTGAACGATGGCGTAGATGGCAGTGACGGCGCCGATCGTCGTCGCGAGCAGGCAGACCGCGACGACCGCACCGCGAAGATCCTGACGGAGAGACCGAACGCTGTCGTGCAGCAGATCGCGAAGCATCGCGTGGCTCCTGGCAGGCTGGCGCCCAAGGTAACACGCGAGCCGGCCCTCATGCCGTCCTGCCGTGCCCCTGTTCCGCCCCCGCCGGGCCCTGTTAAAGTGCCACCATGCCCGTCGACATCCCTGGGCTCCGACGCGATCTGACCTACGCCGTCCGACTGCTGCGGCGGTCGCCGGGCTTCACGCTTGTCGCCGTCGCCACGCTGGCCTTCGGCATCGGCGCCAGCACCGCGATTTTCACCGTCGTCAACGCCGTTCTGCTCCGTCCCTTGCCGCTCGCACGCCCGGACCGGGTCGCGATGCTCCAGATCGACACCGGCGCAAGAATCGGTGGCGGCTATCTCGACCAGTGGCGGCGCGACAGCCGGACCATGACGGACCTGGCCGGCTGGTACGACAGCCGCATGACCCTGACCGGGCCGGCGCAGCCGATTGAAGTGCAGGTCGATCGCGTCACCGCGAACTTCTTCGACGTGCTCGGTGTGCCGGCGATGCTCGGCAGCACGTTCGCCCACGATCGCGACCTGCACGTCGTCCGCCGCGAAATCGTGCTGAGCGCCGGCTTCTGGCAACGGCAGTTCGGGGCTGCGCCTGGCGTCCTCGGCAAGGCCATCACACTCGACGGCACGTCGTTCACTGTCGTCGGCGTCATGCCGTCGAACTTCAGGATTCACACCAACGAGCTCGCGGAGTCGCGGGCCGACGTCTGGATCCCGTTTTCGCTGGCCGGCGACGACAAGGTCGGCATGGGCGGCACGCTCAACGTCGTCGGGCGCCTGACGGACGGCGCGACGTTCGAGCAGGCCCAGGCGGACATCGCCCTGATCGCAAAGCGGCTGGAAACCGAGCATCCCTCGTACAGCCGCCAGTGGCACATCCTCGTCACGCCCCTTCGTGACGCGACTGTGAAAGAGGTCCGTCAGACGCTGCTCCTGCTGTTCGGCGCGGTGGCGATTCTGCTGCTCATCGCGTGCGCGAACGTCGCCAGCCTGATGCTCGGCCGCGCGCTGGCGCGACGGGCAGAGATGACGATCCGCCTGTCGCTCGGCGCGACACGTCGGCAGATAGTCCAGCAGCTCCTGGCAGAAAGCGCGCTGCTGGCCTGTATCGGCGGAGTCGTCGGCGCCGTGGCCGGGATGCTGGCCACCAGGCTGATCCTGATCGCGTTGCCGGCGGGTCTCGACCTCCCCCGGGTCGGCGAGATTCATGTCGATCTCCGGGTCCTGGCATTCGCGATGATCGCGACGACGACCACGGCGCTGCTGTCCGGGCTCCTGCCGTCGATCGTGTCGGCCCGCGTCGCGCCTTCGGCGGCGCTGCGAGCTGGCGCGCGCGGCGTGACATCAGGCCCGGGTCACGCGCGCCTGCACAACGTGCTCGTCGTCGCCGAGGTCTCACTCGCTGTGGTGCTCGTCGTGGGCGCCGCGCTGCTCGGGCGCAGCCTGGCGGCGCTGACCCGCGTCGATCCGGGCTTTCGGCCGGAGCACGTGGTGACGATGCGGGCCACGCTGGCGGCGGATCGCTACGCCGGCGACGACACCCGCCGCGGATTTGCGACCCGCCTCGAAGAGCGGGCGACAAGCCTTCCGGGCGTGACGGCACTGGGCTGGACCAACTACCTGCCGCTCAGCCAGGGCGGCGAGGCCGACTTCTTCGAGATCGAGGGGCGCCCGGCGGCCAGGATCGACGAGCGGACAGGGTCGTGGGAGGCCACCGTTGGCGGGCGGTATTTCGACGCGATGGGCATCCCGCTGCTCCGCGGCCGGTTGCCGAATCGGAGCGACACCAGTCGCAGCGAGCCGGTGTTCGTGATCGACGAGCGGCTGTCGAATCTCTACTGGCCCGGCGCAAATCCCGTTGGCCAGCGGCTTCGCTGGCATCGCGGCGAGACGGAGCTCTCCGGCCAGATCATCGGCGTGGTCGGGAGCGTTCACTGGGTGGCGCTCGCGATCGACCCGCCGCCGACCACCTACTTCTGGTTCCCGCAGCAACCGGCCAGCGTGCTGACCGTCGTCGCGCGAGTGACCGGCGACCCCGGGCAGGCGGCTGGCCTGCTGACAGCGGCCATCCGGGACGTCGATCCCGCGCAGCCGATCGCCGACGTCCGAACGCTCAGCGACGTCGTCGCCGGCGATCTCGCCAGGCCGCGATTCACGGCGCTTCTGCTCGGCAGCTTCGCCGCCGCGGCCCTCCTGCTGGCCGCGTTGGGACTCTACGGCGTCATCGCCTACAGCGTCGTCCAGCGGCGACACGAGATTGGCGTGCGTGTCGCGCTAGGCGCGCAGTCCGGCGATGTGATCGGGCTCGTGATGCGGCGGGGGCTCGGGCTGGTCGCCGCAGGACTGGGCCTGGGCCTTGCCGGTGCGCTCGCGTTGGGCCGCGAGGTCACGGCACTGCTCTACGGCGTCAGCGCAACAGACCTCTCGACACTCGGCGGGACCGTGCTGACCCTCACCGCAGTCGGCGCGCTGGCCGCCTACCTGCCGGCGCGTCGGGCCGCGCGCGTCGATCCTATCGTCACACTCAAGGGTGAATGACGGCGCACAGGCGCGCCTATTGATGGAGCGCTTTTCTCGCCGCCGGCCGCGCAAATGCGTTCTGGAGTGAATGGCCGTTCAAGGTCAACACCTGCCTCCAGAAGCGCTCGGCTGCGGCCCGGTCGCCGACCTTGTCGGCCGCCCGCGCCTCGAGCATCAGGATGAAGGGGTCCTGCTGATCGGCGCGCCTGAGGGCCATCGACGCGGCGACGGCGTCGCCGGCATTCAGCGCGAGGTATCCATCGAGGTACGCGACCGTCGGCCCCTGATCGGCAAGGCTCGGCGCAGAGGCCATCAGCGCGCGGGCCGCGCCCGCCTTGGCGCGTGCCTCGTCGACTTTTCGCTCGCGCGCCGCGATGCGCGCCTGCGCGTGCAGCCAGCGGAACTCCCAGAGATCGAGTTGCGCGCCAGGCTCATTCGGCTGTCGGTGCGCCGTCTCGTAGCCGGTCCGGTACCAGCGCTTCGCATTGGCCAGGTCGCCGCACTCGAGAAACAGGCGGCCCAGCGCGTTGGCTTGCTCCGCCGCGGCACCAGGCCGCTCGGCCGACGCCTCGTCGAACGCCTTCTGAAGGAAGCCGGCGGCGTCTTCGGCCCGGCTCTCGAATGCGAACGACACTGCCATCGCATCGAGTGCAGTCTCACGGTTTTCGGCCGTCGACAGCTCGATCGCCCGTGCAAGGTGTGGCCGCGCGTCCGAGTACCGTCCCATCAGATCCAGGACGATGCCCTCAGCCAGGTGTGCGTCGAATGAATTGGGATCCGCGGCAAGCGCACGTTCGTAGAGCGCCAGCGCTTCGTCCTGCTTGCCGGCCTGATTGAGCCGCCGCCCCTGCTGCACGAGCTTCAGCGCCTCGACGTTCTGCCGCGCCGCCGCCTGGCCGTGCGCTGCGGCTCCAACCAGCGCGAACACGAGCAGCGTGATCCGGGCGGGGGCGCACATCGCCACAGCCTAGATCGTTTCGCGGCGGCCTGCCGACGGAATGACGGCTCTGCCGTAACCCGCCTACGGCGCGACGTAGACGGTCAGCCGCGGAAACGCGAACGTCCCGGCCACATCGTCGATGACGTTGACCTGACAGGTGTAGCGGCCCGGCTGCAGCGTGGCGGCCGGCACGTCGAAGCGGAAGACCGCGGCACGACGCGCCGGCTCGTTGACGGCGTCGGCCTCTGTCGTCGGCGTCTCGAACACACGCACGCCGTTGCGGAAGAACACCAGGCTGGTGAGCAGTCGAATCGCGCCTTGCGCGGACGGGCCTGTCGGCGCCGGGTCGTAGACCTCGTAGTGAAAGTACAGATGCTGCGAGCGCGCGACGACGTGAGTGACATTCGGCACCAGCGCCGTGCCATCCTGGACGAGCGGGTTGTTGCCGGCCTTCGCCACTGCCTCCGTCTGCGTGCCGACGACGACGGCGCTCATGCGGAGCTTGTCCTGCCGGACATCCGGGATTCGCAGCGTCGACTCGAACGTGCCGATCGCGCCGTCCTCGTTCTCGCGGACGGCCACCTTGATCCGATAGCGGCCCGGCGGCAGCTCGAAGGCGGTCTGGTACTGAATCGTCTTGCGCTGGACGTCGGCGCTGCCTTCCAGCTTGAGCTTCACGGTGTCGCGCACACGTCCCACCGGCCGCTGCCGCTCGTCGAGCACCACGCCCAGCACGTCGAGTGTCGCCCGATTCTCGGCGCCGGCCGCCGTCAGCGGAACCTCCGAGCCAGGCACGACGATGGAGACCGGCACGTAGAAGCGCGTGTCCGACAACCGGAAATAGGCTGCCGCGAGGTAGACGTGGAGGTCTGTCGGCGACAACTCGGCCTGCAGCGCGTCGACCAGCTGCTGCTCGCGATCGTCGCGGGTCGAGTGGGCAAAGTCCCGTGGCGCGTAGTATCCGGCGCGGTACTCCAGCGACAGCCCTGGACGCTTCGCCTTCACCGTGATGCGTCGGTACTTGCCGTCCCTGGCGTTGTTGGTGCTGCTGTAGGCCAGCACGTAGTACGCCGACGTGTCGTCGATCACGCGCGTGAACACGCGGCCAAGGTCGTTGCTGTCGAGAAACGCGCGGCCGCCGGTGTCCTCCGACAGCGTCGTCAGCGTGTCCTGCGAGCCGGCGAGCTGATCGTACTGATTCGACATCGCCTGGCCGCTGAATGCCGACGTGCCGCGCACGCTGGCGTTGCGCGCTTCGCCGCCCGGGACGACGGCCTGCAGGCCGCGGGTGTCGGCGGCATAGATGGCGACGTTCGCGCGCACGGCGTGGTCGATGACGGCGCGGATCTGGACACGGTTTTCCAGGCCGGTCTGGCTCATCCCGCTGCTGAAGTAGACGATTGACTTCCGCTGCTCGATGCCGCCGAGCGCGTCAGACAGCGTCCGCAGCGCCTCGAGCCGCCGGTCGGTGTTGAAGATGTTCACCTCGGTCTCATCGGGGGTGAACGACGCCCCATTGTCGGGCGTGCCTTCATCGTCGCCGGTCGTGCCTTCCTCGAAGCCCAGGCCGCCGTTGGGATCGAGCGAATGCAGCGCGCGCGCCAGCTGCTCGCGGTCACCGGTGAAGTCCTGCACGACGCGCCATGTCGTCGAGAGCGAGACGACGGCGACAAGGTCGGACGGCGTCAGGTTGCTGGCGTAGCGCGTGGCCGCCGTCAGCGAGCGCGTCGTCTCCTCCGGCTGCATCGACGTCAGATCGAAGAACAGCACGACCAGCCGGCGGTCGTGCAGATCCGGCGACGGCGCGGACGGACGGAGGTCCGGCGCAGTGGACGGGGCGGTGGCGAGACGGCCCGCTTTGAGTACGGCGACCTCGCCAGCAGGCTGCGCTGCGGGAACCCGGTCCAGCTCCTCGAACTCAGCCCGCGCGATCGATTGCGGCTTGCCGTCCTCGAGCACCGTGAAATCGTCCCGGGTCAGGTTGCGGACGATTGCGCCGCTCTTGTCGCGCGCGACCACGTTGACCAGGACCAACTCGGTCGCCGCCCGGAACATCGGCTCTGCCGGCCGCGCCGCCGTCTGCCCGGACAGCCGCATGTCACCCGCGCCGACCAGCAGCAGGCCGATGAGTCCGGCGACAGCGGGACGCGGCGACAGCATCAGAACCTCAGGCGCGCCACGATCTGCACCGTGCGCATCGGGCGAGCGGCGACCACCTGGCCGAACGTCGGCGAGTTGACGACGGTGTCGATCGAGAGGTACTGCACGGTGTTGAAGACGTTGTTGGCCTGGACGCGGATGGACAGGCCCCGGGTGCCCGCAAACGTGATGTTGCGTGTGAACGCCATGTTCGCGCTGGTGATCCCGGGGCCGGGGACCGTGTTGCGCGCGGCGTCGCCGAACTGGCCGGCAGGAGGGACGACAAACGCGGCTGTGTTGAAAAAGGCCGTCACAGTCTTGTCGTCGAGCGTCACTGGCGCGCCGGTCGTGTCGGCGCGCAGCGATCCGTTGGTCCCCTGCCCGACGTCAGAGATGTCGCCGACCACGCGGGCGGTGAACGGCGTGCCGGATGCGAGCTGCATGTCGAACGACCACATCCAGCCGCCGGCGATGGCGGCGGCAGTGCCGTGGGTCAGCCACTTGCCGTCGGTGCCGAACGGGAGCTCGTAGCTCGCGTTGGCATTGAACCGGTGGCGTTGGTCAAAACTCGACAGCCCCCACTCTGCCTCGAGGTCCTGGTCGTTCTGCGCGACGATGGCAGTGCCTCCGCCGATCGTGGAGGCGTTGTCCATCGACTTCGACCAGGTGTAGCTGGCGCCGCCGGCAAAGCCGTGGGTCTGGCGCTTGCGCACCCGGACGCTGACGGCATTCATCAGCGAATGCCCGGGTGACGACTCCCAGATGAATGGCGGCACGTCCGGAATCGTCAGCCCATCGGGCCCGCGGTTCGGCGCGCGCTGAATGTCGAGATCGCCGCCACGTGTGCCCGTATAGGTGGCGCCGACGATCACGGTGCGCGTGAGGTCGCGCTGGACGTCCACGTTCCAGATGTGGACGAACCCGAGCCTGAAGTCAGGGTCGATGCCATACGTGTTCTGCGTGCCGGTCTGCGGCGGTATCGCAAACGCTGTGGCGATCGCGATTGGCGCGACCGGTGTGCCGAACGCAGTGGCCGCCGTCGAAAACGGCGGCTGTGCGGCCAGCTGCTGGGCGATGGGCAGGTACGCGCCCGTCACGTAGTTGACGCCGTAGCCGGCACGCACCGTCCACTTCTCCGCCGGCTTCCACGCGACGCCCAGCCGCGGCGCGATGTTGTTGTTGTCCGAGCTGACCAGCGTCTCCGGGAACTGACCGGTGAACGGCCCGATCCCGCCCGCTTCCACCGGGACGGCGGCCGTGAAGTCCTGGTTCGCGTCGAGCGTCACGAGGCGATTGCCGGTCTCCGAGTACGGCGTGAGGTACTCGTAGCGGACCCCGAGGTTCACCGTCAGCGTGCTCTTCACCCGCCAGTCGTCCTGGAAGGACAGGTCCCAGCTGTTCTGCCGGTAACGCTCGGTGCCGGGCCCGTACTGAAGCGTCGCTTCCTGGGGAAGACCGAGCAGGAAGTCGGCGACGTCGAGCCCGGTGGTCCGGCCGGTCGCGTCGCCGGGCGCGGTGTAGATCCCGGTGAAGATGAAGCTGCCATTGGCATTGCCGTCGAGCCGCGAGCTGGTGTCGAGCAAGCGGACATCAGTGCCCGCGCGCAGGGTGTGCTTATGTCGGGTCGTCGTCACCGAGTAGCTCAGGCCGATCGTCCGGTCCGTACGGTCTGACGGCGTGACGTCACGAAGGCTGCTGATCGTCGTGAACGAGAGCGACGGCAGCCCCCAGTCGAAGGCATCAGCCGACACTCCCGCAATGCCGGCCGCGCCAGCGACATCTGTCGCCCCGGAATAGAGATTGCGAACATCGGTGCGGCTCCGATTGAACTGCAGGCGGATCGAGTGGAAGAAGTTGTCGTGCGCGAAGCTGAGGCCGACCGGCACGTCCCACGCGGATCCCGACGACGTGCCCGCCACCGTGGGGAACGAGGTGGTGCGGTCCGAGTCCGCGTGCCGGTAGTGAATCCCTATCGTGAGGTTCGTGCCGGCTCGCCCGCCGCCGCGCCCTCCACCCCCACGTTGCCCGGCTCCGGTTCTGCCCGCAGCAGAGGGGTCGCTGAAGCTGTGGATGAACCGGAAGTTCACGTCGTCGGTGTTGACGTCGGTGGTGGTGGTGTACCTGAAGTTCTTGCTGTCGCCGTCCTGGTTCGGCAGCGGGATGAACTGCAGTAGCTCGTGTGCTGACGGATCGATGCGAGACGCGGGGATGACGTTGCCGGCAAATGGCTGACCGGTGGCCGGGTCGATCAGCGTGACGTCGGAGCCGGAAAAGTCGCCGCCTCTCGCGGCCAGCGTCGGCACCGTGGAAAACACGTCGACCGGCGTGGCGGAGTGGTTCCCGTTGTAGTTCAGGAAGAAGGTGGTGCGGCCGTCGCCTTTGTACACGCCGGGCAGCTTGAACGGGCCGCCCAGCGTCATCGTGTAGCGCTGCTGAAAGTACGACGGCTTGTCGGTGGGCGCGCCAGTCAACGAATACGGCGCGGCGTCGAGCGCTGAGTCCGCGATCGTGGTCGACAGCTGCCCGCGGATCTGCTCGTTGCGCATTCGGCCGCCGAAGGCGAACCCGCCAGGGCCGCCAAATCCCCCGCCGCCGAACCCACCTCCCCCGAACCCGCCACCACCAAAGCCGCCGCCTGGCCCGCCTCGTCCCCCAGCACCTGCGGGACCGGCGCCTCCGTCCGCGCGGAAGGCGCCGTTGTCGCCGGCGCCGAAATCGCCGGGACTGCGGCCGGCGAAGCGCTCGGCCAGCAGCGAGTTGTTCAGCTGACCACCGGCTCCGACTGTCGTCACCGATTCAGTGGCGACGTCGGTCGAAAAGCCGGCGGGAAGCGAGGCCGTGTCGCGATCGGTGCCCTGGCCGGTGTCGTCGCCTTGCAGGGTGGCGCCCGCGGCGTCGGCCTGAAGACCCAGGGCCTGGAACCGGCGACCGCTGGCCGCGCCGCCTCTCGCGCCAGCGCCGCCGGCCTGGCGAGCTGCGGCGCCCGTGGCGCGTGGCGCGCCCTCGGCCGGAGGCGCGCCAGGACGCGCAGGTGTCGCGGTGGCGGTTTGCCCCGAGGCTGTCGCTGCCGTCGGCGTCGGCGCGGACTTCGGCGCACGCGAGGCGAGCGTCATCACGACGTCGATCTGCGCCCGGCAGTCGGCGTCGAGCGTGATGTCGCGTGAGACCGTCGCGAATGCCGCGAGCTCGGCGTGGAGCGTGAAGGTCCCGGCACGAGGCAGCCGTACACGGAATGCGCCGTTCTCTCCGCTGGAGGACGCCGCCACGGGCAGGTCGCCGGCGCGAACGGTGATCGCCACGCCGGGGAGCGGCGTCGCGTCTGCGCGCACAGTGCCCGTGACCTGGCACGCGGCCTGCGCGGGCGGACCGCCGGCGGCGGGAGCCTGTGCCATCCAGAGCAACGCGATCAGGCCGGGAACAGTTGGCAGCACGACCCCACTACCCGATCAGACCCGCCCGCCATGACACGCCAACGGCAGGGTCGTGACAATAAGAAGACGGTACCTCACGACGGCAGGCCGGTTTCGTAAAGTAAAGTGACAGGCGATGCCCCCGTCGTCAGACGAGCTACCTCAGTCGGCGCGTGTCCCAGCCTGGGTCACCGTTCTGGACGCCACAGCCATCCTCCTGCTCGTCGTGGCCGTCGCCGTGCTGATGGGGGGCGGTTTCCGCATCTCGACAGACGTCCTTCGCGTGTCGGTAACGCAGTTCTGGATTCCGCTGCTCCTGGCGGTTGTCCTGCTCGTGATTCGGCGCGCTGCCGTGCCGAGGCCATCGACGGTCGAGCAACTGGGCGCCGCGGCGCGTGGCCTCTGGGGGGCGGAGTCGTTTCGCGTGTCGATTGGGCCCTTTCTTGCGACGCGCCTGAGCGTCTTCCTTGCAGGGCTGCTGGCGGTCTACACCATCGGCGTGCCCGCGACGGCGCCGCCGCTGAGAATCTCGGACAGCCTGCTCGTCAATCTGCCGGTGCGATGGGATGCCGGCTGGTATCTGAGCGTGGCCCGCAACGGCTACATGTGGACGCCGCGCGATACCGAAATGCACCGCCAGCAGAACATCGCGTTTTTTCCGGCGTACCCGATGGCGATGCGCGCCGTGGGACGCCTGTTCGGCGGGAGCGGGCTGGCGTTTCTCTACAGCGGCGTGGCTATTTCGCTGGTGGCGTTTCTCTGGGGGCTCGCGCTGCTCTACCAGCTCGCCAGAGACGAGCTCGGCGACCGGGCATCCGCGGCCAGCGCAGTGGTGCTGCTCGCGAGCTATCCCTTTTCAGTGTTCTACGGCGGCGTCTACACGGAGTCCGTCTTCCTGCTCGGCGTGCTCGGCGCCGTGCTGGCGTTCACGCGGCGACGATGGCGATCGGCGATTCTCTGGGGCCTGCTGGTGGGACTGACCCGCCCGAACGGCTTCATGATCTCGATTACCCTTGCCGCGTTCGCACTCGGGTGGAGCAAGCGGCAGTCGGCGGCTCCGATTCGCGGCTGGTCGGTATGGCAGCTTGCGGCCATCGCCGCGCCAGTGGCGGGCGCCGCCATCTACTGCCTCTTCATGTGGCAGTTCACCGGCAACCCGTTCCAGTGGTCCCTGCAGCACGAGGCATGGGGCCGCACCTACACGGGGCTGTCGCCGTTTGCCGAGGCGGCCGGGTTCGCAGCGGAACACGGCGTCGAGTCGTACGTCCAGACGCTGCCATACGATTTCATGAACGCTGTCGCCATCGTCTGCGCCCTGGCGCTGGTCGTCCCGATCGGGCTCAGGCTCGGCTGGGCATACGCCATCTTCGTCGTGTCGAACCTGCTGCCGCCCCTCCTCGTCGGCGGTCTCACCTCAACGGGACGGTTTACGTCGACGATGTTCCCGCTGTTTCTGTGGTTGGGCGCCTCGACGCGCCGCGTCACGCCGATGATCGTCGTAATCTTCGCGATGCTCCAGGGTCTGGTCGCGGTGCTCTTCTACACCTGGCACCCCGTCTTCTGATCCAGAGGAGTCGCGTTGGCGGTGACCGGCGCAGGGCCGCCGAATCCGCGTCGTGGTCGAGCCAGATTTCTGGCGCAGCGTGATACCGTCGTTGCACATGCGGTCGCGAATCGCGCCGGCCACGGCGCTGTTCATCACACTGGCCATCCTGAATTCGTTTCCGCTCGTGCTCCACCCGGCTACGACCATCGGGCAGCACGGCGACGCGTACTTCTCCGTGTGGCGCCTGGCGTGGGTCGCACACCAGCTGGTGACAGACCCCGTCCATCTCTTCGACGGCAACATCTTTTATCCGCATCACGACACGCTGGCGTATTCCGACGCGATGCTGCTGCCCGCGGTGACGCTGGCGCCGCTCGCCTGGCTGGGCGTGCCCCCTGTCGTCGTCTACAACTTCGCGCTGCTGGCGTCGTTCGTGGCCAGCGGCGTGGCCGCGTTTCTGCTGGTCCGTGAGCTGACAGGCTCCTTTGCGGCGGGGCTGCTCGGCGGCATCATCTTCGGATTTTCGCCGCATCGCCTCGAGCACTTCGATCACCTCGAATTGCAGTTCGCGTTCTGGATGCCGCTCGCGGCGCTGGCGTGGCACCGCGCGATCGACAAGGACCGCGGCTACCTGGCCGCCGGCCTGTTCGCCGCCGGGCAGGTGATGAGCAGCATCTACCACGGCGTGTTTCTGGTGACCTGGCTGGGCGTGCTGACGGCAATCCGGTTATTCCGCGATCCGCGGCGGGCCGTCCGTGCGGGCGTGCTGGTGCTTGCGCCTCCGGTGCTCGTGCTGGCGATCTACTCGATCCCGTACATGCGCAGCCGCGCCGAGCTTGGCGACCGGCCGCCAACCGACGTCGCTTCCTACAGCGCACTGCCGTCGGACTTCCTGAGCGCGCCACGCAACAACCGGCTGTATGGCTGGACCGATCCGATCGGCGCCAACGAACGCCATCTGTTTCCCGGGGTGGTCGCCACGCTGCTGCTCATCGTGGGCCTCTGGCCGCCGTACGATCGGACGCGGTTGCTGCACGCCGCCGGCCTGGCGCTGGCGCTGGAGCTGACGCTCGGGTTCAATGGCGGGCTCTACCAGCTGCTCTACGAATGGGTCCTGCCCTTCCGGGGCCTCCGCGTACCTGCGCGGGCGGACATCCTTGTCCTGCTCGGGACCGCAGTGCTCGCGGGCTTCGGCTTGACCCGCCTCCGCCGATTCTTCGCCCAGCCGCGGCTGGCGTCGATCACGACCGGCGCCGTGCTCACGTTGACCTGCCTCGAGTTCATGGCCGCGCCGACGCTCATCCCCGTGCAGCCCGAGCCGTCGGTTTGGTACCGATGGCTCAAGACAGTGCCGGACGCGGTGATCTTCGAATGGCCGGTGACGGTGCCGTGGCGTCTCTACAACATGGTGGACGTCAAATACATGTACTGGTCCACTGCGCACTGGCGGCCGCTGCTCAACGGCTACAGCGGCTACTACCCGGACTCCTACATCAAGCTGCTCTATCTGATGCGCTCGTTTCCCGACACCGGCAGCATCGCGGAGCTTCAGCGCCGCGGCGCGACGATCCTCGTGGTCCACGAGTCGGCCGAGACGCGCCAGTCCTACACCGAGGCGGTGGAGCGCCTGGTGCGCGATCCGTCGGTGAAGGTGATTGCGGAAGACAAGGAGGGCGGGCAGCGAGTGACGTTCTTCCGCCTGGCGCCGGCGCCTGCCAACGCCGCCCGGAACTGACAGCGCGCCGACACTCCCAGTACCTTCTCAATCAACACAGCCACCGGTAGACTGCCCGGCGTGCGCCGGTTGCCACGCCTCCGGTTGTCGTTGCTGGCCGCGACTGCTGGTGTAGCCCTTCTGGCGGCGGCCCTCTGGTCGATTCGGCAGGACCCGGAGACTTATCCCTGGGGAGACGCCGCCACCACGTCGATCTACGCGAAGCGCGCGATCGCCGGCGACCTGCTGGTCGGCGCGTACTCGCGCTTCTACTGGAACCACCCGGGTCCTCTCCTCTACCAGTACCTTGCGCCGTTCTATGCGTTGTCGGGCTACCGGGAGGTCAGCTTGAAATGGGCGGCGCTGCTGCTGCATCTGGCCACCGTTGGCGCCATCGTCGGCGTCGTCCGCCGGCGTTCGCCTCTGCTGGCGGTAGGCCTCGCGATGACGTTGACGCTGCTGATACTGCGCGAGCCGCGCCTGCAGTTCAGCACCTGGAATCCCATCGTCCCGGTGCTGCCGTTGCTGCTGGCCGCTGTGCTCGGTGCCGTCGTCGCCGACGGCTCTTTGGTGATGCTGCCGGCCCTGATAGCGACGCTGTCCTTCGTCGTCCAATCGCACATCGGCCTGGCCGTGCCCGCAGCCGCGATCGTCATCGTCACGATTGTCCTGGCGGCGATTCACTTTCGGTCGAGCGGCGCGCCTGTCGGCAACTGGCGACCAGCAGTTGCGACGACGGCTGTGGTGGTCGTCGTGCTCTGGTCGATGCCGATCTACGCCGAGCTTCACGACGCCCGGCCCAATCTGGCAGCGATCGCCGAGTTCTTTCACACAGCGTCCTACCAGCCACCGACGGCCCTTGCAGCGCTCGCCATACTTGGCGGGCAGCTGCTCGGGCCGCTACTTCCTGCCTGGCCAGCGGCAACCCCAGAGGTGACCGCGTCGATCACGCCGCTCACCGTCGGCGGACCTCTCGTGGAGTTTGTGCTCCTGATCGCTGGAGGAATTCTGGCGCGCCGGGCCGGGCACCGCTTCCTCGGATCGCTGGCCCTGATCAGCGCCGCGATGTCGCTGAGCGGGCTGGTGGCCATCCGGGCGATTGCCGGCGAGATCTTCGACTACCTGATTCTGTGGCAATCAGCGATCGGGATGCTGAACCTCGCCACGATCGTCGCTGTCGCGGCATGCTTACGGGGCATCCGCCGGGCAGCTCCGGCTCTCGTCGACGCGATCCTCGTCGGCTGGTGCGTCGGCGCCGCTCTCGTCGGGATCGTGCACTTACGTTCGAAGCACCTCGCGGACGCGCGGGTGACGACGACGCGCGCCCTGGCCCTCGATCTCGAGCGCTACTGCGATACCCATGCAGTCAGCCGTCCCCTGCTCGAGTCACACGGTCCGGGATGGCGGGAGGGCACCGGCATCGTCCTGCAGTTCTACAAGGCCGACCGCACAATTGCAGTCACAGATGACATGGTGCACATGGTCGGCGCGCGCTTTCGGGCCGCAGGGACTGAAACGGCTCACTTCTACCTGATGGACACGAACGACTCAGCCCCTCCGGGTGAGACGGAGTGGGTGACGACGCGCGGAACCTGGCGCATCGTTCGTTTGCTGAACGCACACGACTGATTCGCCGTTCTTACGTCAGCGTCTTCCGCGATCGGGCGACCGCCAGGCCGATGATCGCCAACCCCCAGGTGAGCAGCGCCGCGATCTGAGGCCACAGCACCTCCCAGCCGACGCCTTTGAGGAAGATGCCGCGGACGATCACGATGAAGTAGCGCAGCGGGATCAGGTACGTGAACGGCTGAATGACAGCCGGCATGTTCTCGATCGGGAAGATGAATCCCGAGAGGTACATCATCGGCGTCATCACGAAGAACGTCGCCGTCATCATCGCCTGCTGCTGGGTGTTCGAGATGGTCGAGATGAACAGCCCGAGCCCGAGCGTCGTCAGCAGGTAGATGCAGCTGGTCGCGAACAGCAGCAGCGGGCTGCCAAGGAGCGGGATCCTGAACCAGGCCACCGCCACCGTGGTCACGAGCAGGACGTCGATGATCCCGATCGCGCCATACGGCAGCAGCTTGCCGACGATCAGCTGCCACCGGCTGATCGGCGTGACGTTGAGCTGCTCGAGCGTCCCGAGCTCTTTCTCGCGGACGACCGCCATCGACGACAGGTTCGTCGTGATCACCAGCAGCAGCAGCGCGACGATGCCGGGGATCATGAAGTCGCGGCTCTCGAGCTGCGGGTTGTACCAGACGCGGATGCGCGCGTCGATCGCGGTCGGTGGGAGCGACTGGCCCGCCGCCGTCAGCTGCCGCCGCGCCAGCTCCTGGTTGTACGCGCCGATCAGGCTGCCCGCGTACCCCATCGCCAGGCTCGTGGAGCTCGAGTCGGTGCCGTCGGCAATCACCTGCACCGTCGCCGGACGCCCGGAGGCGAGCTGCTGGTGGTAGTCGCCGGGGATGACCACCGCCAGCCACGCACGCCCGCGCTCCAGCCATGGCTCGACGTCCCGCACTCCGTTCACGTTGCCGGCAATCGAGAAGTACGGCGACGCGTCGAACCGCGAGATCAGCTCACGGCTGTCAGGCGTCCGGTCCTGATCCACGATCACGATCGGCACGTTCTTCACGTCCGTCGTCGCCGCGTAGCCCAGCATCGCCAGCTGGACGACCGGCGCGAGGAAGATGATGCCGAACAGGCGCGGGTCCTGCCGCAGCTCCAGCAGCTCCTTCCACATGACGTACCAGACGCGGCGCATGGTCAGATCCAGTCCGCGCGGAGCCGCCGCGCGGCCAGCAGCATCACCACGACAGCGAATATCGCAAGGGCGCCCAGCTGCGGCAGGATGACCTCGATGCCGACGCCCTTGAGCAGGACACCGCGCAGCGCGACGAGGAAGTATCGCGCCGGCACGATGTAGGTGATGAACTGCAGCGCCACTGGCATGCTGGCGATCGGATAGATGAATCCCGACAGCATGAGCGTCGGCAGGAACGAGGACAGCATCGCCATCTGGAACGCGACCTGCTGGCTTTCCGATATGGCCGAGATGAGCAGACCCATGCCGAGCGCGCCGACCAGGAACAATCCCAGCGACAGCAGGAGCAACAGGACCGAGCCGCGCATCGGCAGCTCGAACAGCACCATCGACGCCAGAATCACGCCGACGGCGGCGATCAGGGAGATGACGAAGTACGGCAGGCTCTTGCCGACGATGAACGGCAGCGTGCCGATCGGCGCCATGCGGACCTGCTCGATCGTGCCGCGTTCCTTCTCACGCACGACAGAGAGCGCGGTGGAGACCACCGCCGTGATCATGGCGATGTAGGCCAGCAGCCCCGGCACGAGAAACAGCGTGCTCTTGAGGTCCGGGTTGTACCAGACGCGAGGCTCGAGCTGCACCACGGCCCCGCCCGGCAGTCGGCCACGCGCCTTCAATTCGTACGAGGCCGATTCGCTGCCGATGATGGTCTGGGCATATGCGAGCACAGTGGCGGCAGTGGTGGAGTTCTCGCCGTTGATGAGGACCTCCACCGACACCGGCATCTGCCTGCGCAGGTCGCGCCCGAAGCCATACGGGATCACCAGCGCCGCGCGGATCCGGTCCCGATCCATCAGCGCCCCGACTTCGGCGTCGCTCGTCACGGAGGCCACCTGATCGAAGTAGGTCGAGTTGACGAACGCCGAGATCAGCCGCCGGCTCTCCGGCGTGTAGTCGCGGTCTTCGACGGCCAGGCGGACGTGCTTGATGTCGAAGTTCAGCGCGTAGCCGTAGAGCAGCAGGAAGAACACCGGGATGAACAACAGGATCATCAGCGTCCGCCGGTCGCGGCGGATCTGGCGGAATTCCTTCATCCCGACGGCAAGCGCCTTCCTCACGGCGCGCTCCGTTCCACGACGTCCAGGAACACGTCTTCGAGGGAGGGCTCCACCTGCTCGGCGCTGGCGGCTTCCACGCCTTGCGCCCGGAGCCGTGAGGCGAGGTCTGCGGGCGAGAGCGAGTGGTCCCGAAGTACGGCATGGACCGCCGTCCCGAACAGGCTGGTCTTCTCGACCTGCTCCATCTCGTCGAGCGCATGCATCGCCTGCACGGCGTTGGCCGACTGCACTTCGACGATGGGCCGGCCGGCAAACACTTCCTTCAACTCGGTCGTCGTGCCGAGCGCGGCGAGCTTGCCGGCATTCATGACGGCGATACGGTGGCAGTGCTCGGCTTCGTCGAGGTAGTGCGTCGTGACCAGCACCGTCGTGCCCTGGTGCGACAGCTGATCGATCAGGCGCCAGAACTGCCGGCGGGAAACGGGATCCACGCCGCCGGTAGGTTCGTCGAGGAAGACGATTGGCGGCTCGTGAAGGATGGCGCAGCCGAGCGCCAGGCGCTGCCGCCAGCCGCCGGCCAGGTCCCGCGTCAGGGTGGCTTCGCGGCCCTGCAGTCCGGCCATCTCGATCGCGAAGGCGCGGCGCTCGGCAAACCTGACGCCTTCGAGCCCGTACACGCCGCCGAAGAACCTGATGTTCTGATCCACCGTCAGCGCCTCGTAGAGCGAGAAGCGCTGGGACATGTAGCCGATCCGCAACTTGACTGCCTCGGGGTCCTTCGAGACATCCACGCCGCCGACGATGGCGGTGCCGCTGGTCGGACGAAGCAGGCCGCACAGCATCCGGATCGTCGTGGACTTGCCGGCGCCGTTGGCGCCGAGGAACCCGAAGATCTCGCCCTCGCGGACGTCGAAGCTCACGTCGTCGACGGCGCGGAAGTCGCCGAAGACCCGCGTGAGGTGCTGAACGGCGATTGCAGACACTACTGTCACTGTCCCAGCGCGCGCGTCAGGCGCGCCTCGGCCAGTTTCACGCCGGCCAGTGCGCGCGTGCGCTGCAACTCGGCCTCGAGCTGATCCTGCTGCGCGTCGAGCAGATCGGTCGTCGTCGCCACGCCGGCCGAGACGCGCTCCTGAACGACGCGCCGGGCCTCGAGCGCTGTGGCCACGGCCTCGCCCGCGGTGCGCACCTGCGCCTCGGCGGTCCTCAGATCGAGCTGCCGCTGGCGGATTTCGAGCGCGATCTGCGAATCGAATTCGGCCAGCCGCTCACGCGTCGCCACTGCCTGCTGCTTTGCTTCCGCCACCTCGGCGCCGGTGCGGCCGCCGTTCCACAGGGTCCAGCTCACGTTGATCCCGGCGTCCCACGACGTGTGCCAGCTGTCCTCACGCGGGAAGATCACGGGATTGGGCCTGGCGTAGTCGTAGCCGGCGGCGATGGCGATCGACGGACGCTTGGCGGAGCGCGCCGCGTCAATCCGTGCGTCGGCGCCCTGGACACGGAACAGGAGCGCCTGCCGATCGGCGCGGGCGCCCAGGGCCTGGGCCGCAAGGTCGCCGACCGAAGCGGTCGCGGGGACCGGCAGGGCGCCCTCCGCCAGTGTCGCTTCCGGTTCGAAGTCGGCGTCCACGCGCGCGCCGATCAGGCGCGCGAGCACGGCCCGCGCGCTGTCGCGCTGGTTCTGGGCGTCCAGCAGCAGCGTGTGCTGCTGCGACACGCGTGTCGCGACGGTGAGCACTTCGTTGGGCGGGAGGAACCCGGCGTCGAACCTCGCCTTCACGTCGCTGTGCTGCGCCTCGACGCGGGTGATGGACTCGGCCACGACGCGAACAGACTCCGTGGCCGTGACGAGCGCCCAGAACGCGCGCGTCGTCTCCAGCACCAGATCGGCACGGGCGCTCTCGAGGTCCTTGCCAGTGGCCAGCCGTTCGGCGTCCGCGGCGTGCTCGAGCGCGCCGGTACGTCCGCCGGTGTAGATCGGCCACTCCAGGTCCAGGCGAGTCCGCCAGTTGTCCGGCACGTCGGGGTAAATGACTTCGAGGCGGGGAGGGTTGGGTTGCGGCACCGTGAACTCTTCCACGTGGTTCGTCCGTCGATAGCCCGCCTGGGCGGACAGCACGGGCAGATCGGACGCCTTACGCTCGTCCAGGACGGCACTGGCAGCGCCTTCGCGCGCCCGCAATTCCGCCAGGGCGTGGCTCGTCTCGATGGCACGCGCGAGCGCATCCTGCAGCGTGAGACGCGCCGGGACCGGCCGATCGATCGCCGCCGTCTGCGCCGCGGCAGGCACCGCGACGGCGACCACGGCGGCAAGGACAAGGGCATTCACGACTCGCATGATGTCTACCGTCCTGTGGGCGCGGCTTCCTCCAGCCGCGCGATGAACACGTCTTCGAGCGACGCCTGCACGACGCGGGCGGCGCCAACGGCGATGCCGCGCTCGCCGAGCGGCCCCGTCACCGCCGCCACGGGATCGCCCTGCAGCGCGGAGTCGAACCGCACGTGGATCCGTTCCCCGAACACGTGGACGTCGAGCGCGTGCTGAAGTCCTGTCAGCACCGGCACGGCACGCGATTGCTCGGGCACGACGACTTCGACGATTCGTCCAGGCAGCTGCTGTCGAAGGTGATCCGGGGTGTCGAGCGCGAGAAGCGAGCCTTCGTGCAGCAGCGCGACGCGATGACAACGCTCGGCTTCGTCCAGGTATGGCGTGCTGACGAGAATCGTGATCCCCTGCTCGAGGAACTCCGCCAGCAGCTTCCAGAACTCGCGCCGCGACACCGGATCGACGCCAGTCGTCGGCTCGTCGAGCAGGATGACTCTCGGTTCGTGAATGAGCGTGCAGGCGAGCGCCAGCTTCTGCTTCATTCCACCAGAGAGCCTGTCGGCCAGGCGCGTGCGGAACGGAAGTAACTGCGTGAGCTCGAGCAGCCGCCGGCGTCTGTCTTCATAGCGCCACAGGCCGTGAATCTCGGCAAAGAACGCGATGTTCTCGTCGACGCTCAAGTCGCCGTACAGGCTGAACCGCTGTGACAGGTAGCCCACCGACTGCGTCACCCGGCCGTGCTCCTTCACCGGGTCGTGGCCAAGAACACTGACGACGCCTCCGTCAGCACGCAGCAGGCCGCACAGCAGCCGGATCGTCGTCGTCTTGCCCGCGCCGTCCGGACCGATGAGGCCGAACATCTCGCCCGGCTCGACGTCGAAGGTCAGGCCGCCAACCGCGACGACAGCGCCGTAACGCTTTGTCACGCCGTTCAACGAGAGTGCTGGAGTCATCGGCATCGTGGCTCGCGACGAAGCGAGAGTTCGCCCTACTTGAACGGCAGCTCCGCCTCGACGGGCATACCGGGCTTCAACACGCCGCTGCGGTTGTCGGCGCTGACCTTGATTCGGTAGACCAGACGCGACCGCTCTTCAGCCGTCTGCACGTTCCTCGGCGTGAACTCGGCCCGCGGCGAGATGAAGGTGATCTTTCCGGGAATGCCGGCGCCTCCCGCGTCGGTGAACAGTGTCGCGGCCTGGCCAAGCGACAACCGCGGCACGACGGGCTCGTCCACGAAGACCTCGCCCCAGGCGTGGTCGAGGTCAGTGACGACGACAAGCGGCGCCCGCGGCGCGACAAGCTCGCCGGCATTCACCAGCTTCTCCGTGACCACGCCGGTCACCGGGGCGACCACGGTGGCGTCCTTGATCGATTTCTCGAGCGTCGCGATCTGCGCGTCGACTGCCGCTACCCTGGCGCGCGCGGCGTCGACTTCCTCGGGGCGGGCCCCGGCCTTCAAGCGCGCGGTTGTCTCGTGCCCCGCATGCGCGCGACGCTCGGCCGCCGTGACGCGCTGTGCCGCCACGTCCCGCCTCGCTTTGGCATCGTCTCGCGCCTTGACCGAGCCGGCGTTCGCCTTCAGCAGGGACTCGTACCGTTCGAGGTCGGCCTCGGCGTTGCCGAGCTCCGCCCTCGCAGCGACGACATCCGCCTCACTCGCGTCGGCCTGCGCCTGCGCCTGACGAACGTCCTCGACGCGCGACCCGGCCAGCAGAAGCCGGACCTGCGCGTCAGCCTGCGCGCGGTCGGCTCGCGCGCGCGCCAGCGCCAGCTCCGTGTCCCGTGTGTCGAGGCGTGGCGACGACGTCACCGGCCTTGACGTGGTCTCCTTCGGCCACGCGCAGCGTGAGAATGCGGCCAGCGACTTCGGGCGCGACCTGGACGTTGTCCGCCTCGACGTGGCCGGACACGCGTGCGCGATCAGTGGGCGCGGCTTTCCGGCAGGCTGCGGCGGATGTCAGGGCGAGCAGCAGTGTCACAGGGAGCGTCGTCCGGCGAATCGCGCGGAGCGTCGCGTCAGCGGGTCGATGTGGCATGGGTGGGGTCCTTGCGGAGCGATCGAATCGTCACCTGCTGCAGGTGACGGACAAACGGCGCGATGTCGAGAGCCGGCTGCGCGAGGCCAAGCTGCCGGATGCGGCGGCGGATCGGGGCATTCGACGTGAAGAGCAGGGTCGAGCCCATGAGCATGAAATGCAGGGCGATCGGATCGGCGCCGGTGAAAACGCCCTCGTCCTGTCCCTGCGCGATCACGCGGCGGATCATCGGCAGGAACGCTGTCAGGTCGCGCAGCGTGTCGGTGTCCAGGTGACTGCCGCCATCGGCCAGCTCGCGCAGCATGATCAGCGACACGTGGCGGTTGCCGTCGAGCCGTTCCGCCAGCCGCTCGATCCACCGCGCGATCTTGCGTTCGGCGTCGACCGGAGCGTCGACGACTTCGCGCATGGCGTCCGCGAACCCGCGGATCTGGTCGCGCAGGATGGTGCGGTAGAGCGCCAGCTTGCTGCCGAAGTAGTAGTAGATGAGCGCCTTGTTCACGCGGGCGCGCCGGGCGAGGGTGTCCACCCGGGTGGCAGCGAAGCCGTGCCGGGCGAATTCCTCGACGGCGACACGCAGGATCGTGTCGCGGGCGGGAGGGCGTGTGGCGGGGCGGCGGGCCATGACTAATTAACCGACCGGTTAGTTAATTTAGCGTGCCGGGCGCGAGCTGTCAAACGGCCCGCCTCAGCCGTTCACCCGCGCGACAGTGCTCCGCGGTCCCGGTCTGGAACGGCGCGCGCCGCTAGACTGTGAACGTGCGAATCGTCATGACCGGCGCCACCGGGTTTCTCGGCCGACCGCTGGTGGAGCGCCTCACCGGCGCGGGCCATGTCGTCACGGTGCTGACCCGCCGCCCACGCGGAATCGGGACAGCCCGCGAGGTGATGTGGCGGCCCGACGGGCAGCCCGGTGAGTGGGCCGACTGCCTGAATGGCGCCGGCGCAGTGATCCACCTTGCCGGCGAGTCGATCGCGGCGCGCCGTTGGACGGCCGCCAGGAAGCAAGCGCTCGTCTCGAGCCGCCTGGACGCGACGCGCAGCCTCGTCGCTGGTCTCGAACGCGCGGCGTCCAAGCCGCGGCTTCTCATTTCCGCGTCGGCCGTCGGCTACTACGGACCGCACGGCGACGAGCGCCTGAGTGAGGCCAGCCCGCCCGGCGACGATTTCCTCGCGCGTCTGTGCGTGGATTGGGAGGCCCACGCGCGCAATGCCGAGGCGCTGGGCCTGCGCGTGGTCACGATCAGGTCGGGACTGGTCCTCGGACCGGACGGCGGCGCGCTCAAACCGATGCTGCTGCCGTTCCGGCTTGGCGTCGGCGGGCCGCTCGGAAACGGACGCCAGGTACTGGCCCTGGATCCATCGCGACGACTGGCTGGCGCTCGTCGGCCGGCTCCTCGAACAGCCGGACGTTTCCGGCCCGGTGAACCTGACGGGCCCTGCGCCGTGCACCAACGAGGAATTCTCACGGACGCTCGCGCGCGTCCTCCATCGTCCCTGCCTGTTTCGCGCGCCGGCGTTGGTGCTGCGCGCCGCCGCCGGGGAACTGGCCGACGCGCTGCTGCTCACGGGGCAGCGAGCGTTCCCCGACCGCGCGCTGGCGATGGGCTTCCGCTTCGCCTACGACGAGCTCGAACGCGCGCTCCGTCAGATTCTGAGAAGGTGAGTCAGATCAGGCGACTGTCACGAGGCCGACGAGCACCTTCGGGCCAGTCGGCGCCGGCCGCCCGCCCGCCGGCTCGAGAGTGACGGCAACAGCCTGCGGCGGCGGCATGTCGGAGGGCGTCGAGAAGACCACGTTGACCCGGCCGTTCGCGTCGGGCTCGATCATGCCAGGGCTCATCGGCGCTGGTGCCGTCGTGACGACCCACACCTGATACGACCAGCCCGCAGGCGCCGGCGGCAGCGCGTTGGCGGAAAACACCATGCCCCGCGCGCGGCTCCAGTAGGCGCGTCCCGTGGCGCCGGCGCCGGCGCCCGGCTGCCCGGCCAACTCGATCCGCGCGACGTCGGGAGCGGAGAGCACGGCCATCGCCGACTCACTCCGATCGACGGCCTGCTGCAGCGAGGCCAGCCGCCCGCGTTCAGTCGCCGCTTCCGCCCGTGCCGCCTGCAGGTCGCGGTTCAGGTCGGCCACCTGATGTCGCACACGCACGCCGTCCACGCCGAGGTACGCGCTGAGAACAAGGGATGCGGCCACGGCCAGCCACGGCGCGAGCGACGACGATCGGATCGCGACGGCAGGAGGCGTGACGACGACTGCCGGGATCTCAGCCGGCGTTGTCAGTGAGGGACCCGACGATGCGTACGCAAGCAGCCTCGCCCTGACATCCGGACCTGGCGACTCGAGCGGTCCGGACATCACCAGCGCGGTTGGCACCACGCCGAGTGCTGCAACCTGGTCGCGGCACGCCGGGCACCCGGGCAGGTGGAGCTCCACTTCGCGAGCCTGGTCCTCGCGCAGGGCGCCAAGGGCCCACGCCTCCAGACTTTCGCGCAGCTCCTCGTGCGTCACCGCGTCACCCGGGTCATGCCCTCAATACTACGCGAGCCCCGGCTCGGCAGATTCGGCGGCTGAAATCGTGCCGCCAGAGCGCGAAACGCGAGCCGGATGGCGGCGGCCGGCGACGCGATGAGCAGGCGCTGGCGGGCTGCCCGGTAGCTCACTTCGCCCATCGCATGGCGCACCAGCATGTCGGCCAGGCCGGAATTGCTGGACGCGCCAGCGACGACGGCGTCCACGCGAGCCGGATGGGTCAGCAGGTCCCGCTGGACGAGCACCGAGTCCCGCAGCTCCGTGCCCACCTCGCGCCGCCAGAGTTTCTGGTAGGCCGCGGGGCCCTGGCCGAACAGAGCGCGCGCAGCCAGCTCGCCCGACACCATGGCGTAGTAGATCCCCTCGGCGGTGATGCCGTTGACGAAGCCGCCGGCGTCACCCGCGACGATCACCCGTGCTGTCGCGGTGCGCGTGAGTGGCCCGCCAACGGGAATCTGAAATGGCGTGAAGTGCTGGCGGCTCGACGAGCCCCGCAGCACGCCGGCCGCGCGGAGGCGATCCACGAGCGCCGTCTGCAGCGTGTATGGCGGTCGATCGACGCGGCGCCGATAGTGGTCGAGCACGTAGCCGATGCCGACGTTGACGTGCGCCTTCTTCGGAAACACGTAGGCGTAGCCTTCCGATCGATCGTGCCCGTACGAGACCCAGAGCGTCGACGGGTCGGTGGCCGCCAGTGTCTCCGACGGCGTCTCCTCCATCATGTCCAGCGCAACGGATGTGGCGGGCCAGCTGGGATTGAGCCCAAGCCGTCGTGCCACGACGCTGTAGATCCCGTCGGCGGCAATCACCAGTGGCGCCTGGAAGAGGCGACCGTCGCGCGCCCGCACCTCGACGCGATCCGCGAGCTCGGCGGCCTGCGCGATCTCCACGCCGTCGATCATCTCGACGCCGGCGTCGACGGCAAGCTGCACCAGCAGGTGATCGAACTCGACGCGCCGGATGGCGAGCCCGGCGGGCGTGGCGGATTGAAGTTGAACGGAGCCGCCGGAGGGCGCCTGCAGATGCAGCTTTGAAAGCCAGTGCGTCGTGATGCGCGGCAGCGCAGCGCCGAGCCACGGAAATCGCGTCAACGCCCGGCTGCTGATCAGGCCCCCGCAGGGCTTGTTGCGCGGGAACGTGGCCCGGTCGAGCAGCCGCACGCGGGCACCACCGATCGCGAGGGCTCGCGCCGCTGTCGCGCCGGCCGGGCCGGCGCCTATGACCAGGACATCAGGCAAGGGTGAATATCGTAGCAGCCAGCCACGTCCCGTTGTGCCTTACGGCCTTCCGCTCGCCGCCTTCTGCAGCGTGGCTGCGGCCTTCGACTCCGTCGCGCCGAGGGACAAGAGGTTGGCCAGCAGCTCGTACGCGCCTTCGGTGCCGGCCGGCAGCTGCCGCCACAAGTTCAGGCCGACGTAGACCCAGCGGCCCGTGCCGACCCGCGCCTCGACGAGCGCGCCGCGCTTGGCTCCGGCGTTGAACGGAAACGGATCGGCAGTCTCCAGAAGATCCACGTACCGCGGGTCGCGCTCGCCGAGGAAATACAACCCGCGCTCCTGCACCCAGTGATCCCACGCCGACGCGGTGATCTTGTTGGGAAGGTTGAAGACCGGATGATCGGGCACGAGCACCGTGACCGGCGCATGCTCGTCGGTCACGCGATCGCCGCTGACCTTTGCGGGGAACGGACCGTACTGCGCCTGGTTGAACTCGAACTTGTTGTACTGGACGATCACAGTCCCGCCGTGATCGGCGAAGTCGATCAGGCGCTGGTTGTAGGCGCGCAAATCCCGTCGCCTCTCATACGCGCGCACGCCGGTGACGATGACGTCGAAGCGGGAGAGATCGCCGGCCGCAAGATCCGACTCGGTGAGCTGATGGACGGTGGCCCCGAGCTGCTCGATGGCGGGCGGCACCTGGTCGCCGACGCCCATCACGTAGCCGACATTCAGGCGCGACGACAACCTGACGTCGATGGCTTTGATGGTGACGGCGGCGTCGGCGTAGATGTGCTGACGGCGCGTGTGCGGATACTCGATGACCTCGAAGCCGCGGCTGAACGTGCGGTCGCCGGACACGACCTTCGCCGTCACCGGGTAGGTGCCTTCCTTCACTGTCGTCATCGGAGTGACAGTGAAACGCAGCGTCGCGGCTTCTCCGGCACGCGCGAGCGAGGCCTTCGCCGTTTCCGGTACGACGCGCCACCCCTGCGGCACATTCAGTGAGACGTCGGCCTGCGCCGGTGCCGGCGCGTTGTTGGTGACAGTCACCGTGATCTCGCGGCCACTGGGCCCGCCGCCGGCGGCTGCGGTGTGCACGACGCCGGCCGGCGACATCGGCACAATCGCGATCTCCGGCGTGACCTTCACGCTCAGGGCTGGAACGACGAGGAGTTCCATCCGCTTCTCGCCGCTGAAGATGTTGCCCTCGTAGCGATTGACGATCGGCAGATCGACGGGGACGTCGACACCGCCAATCGTCACCGCGAAGTGCGCGCGGAACGGCGTCGGGCGGAACGGCAGGCCAAAGGGAGCGTCTGGCGCGAACACGTAGCGTCCGCCATCGCCGGGACGCGTCCAGTAGGGCTCGGTCACGGCAGCGCCGGCCGGCACTGTGACGGCGGCTTCGCACTGCACCTGCGCGCCAGGAGCGATGGGGCCGGTCTGACACTGTGGCACGGGGCCCTCGACGCCGTCGAGCGCGGGACTTCCAGCAGTGAGGGGCATCGTGCCGCGATTTGCGGCGATGAGGGTGACCTTGAGCGGCTGCCCCGGCGTGACGACGCCGCTGTTGGACAGCGCTTCGAGGCGGAGGCCCTGCGCGAGCACGAGCGCGGATTCGAACTTGCGGATGGTCTGCGCAAGGCGGAACCCGATCTCGAACGCGGCAGTGTCGGCAAGCCCGAGTTGCGACAGCTTGTCGCGAAGCGCGCGCGCCGCCGTCAGGCCCGCGGCCAACGGCACCACCGCGGCTTGTGGTCCGCCACTCTTCAGCTGATCGCCGGCAGCCTTCGTCGCGTCGTCGATCGCGGACAGGCCGGTGACAAGAGCGGCATTCGGCGTGTCGCCGGCAAATCGCGCGAGGCCGGCAAGGCGGGTGTCGAGGCCGTCTTCGAGCGACGTCTCGTCTCTCTGCATCTGCCCGGGCAGCGCGGCGTCTGCCAGCCTGTACATCACGACAGACGGCCCGGGCAGCGCGAGCAGCTGTCCGAAGCCCTGGCACTTGTGCATCGCGCGCGCTTCGCTGCCGATTTCTCCGTAGGTCCGGCCAAGCAGCGGATCGTACGTGTTCCCGTCAACAGTCACGAGGCGGCCTGACGGCGGCTGCTGGCCGGACTGGAACGCGCTGTAGTAGACAGCCTGATAGATCTTGCCCGGCTGCCAGGGGCGCAGTCCTTCCTTGATCTGATCCGGGTATCGCGCCGGATCCGCGGCGGCGCGGAACGCCTCGAGCCCGATGCGCGCCGCTGCCTGATGGTGCTGGCCTCCACCGGCGCCATCCGGCCGCATCGTGAGCATCAGGTCGGGGCGAGTCATCCGAATGAGCCGCACGTAGTCGCCAAGAATCTCGTCGTGGCCCCATTTCTCGTACGTCTCCTCGACGCTGTACCAGAAACCGAAATCCACGGCACGCGCGAAGAACTGCTCCGCGCCGTCGTATCGATGCGCCGCCAGCAGTTCCTCCGTGCGGAGGACGCCCAGGGCTTCGAAAATCTCGGGGCCGATCTCGTTCTGCCCGCCGTTGCCGCGGGTGGCAGTGGCCAGCACCACCCGCATGCCCTCGCCGTGGCCTTCCATGGCCATCAACGCGCTGTTCTCATCGTCGGGGTGCGCGGTGACGTGCATGACAGTGCCGACTGTCGCGAGCTTCCGGAGCATCAGGCGCAGGGCGAGGTCGCCTCGCTGGTCGGTAATCGTGCCGGCGCGGGGCCGCGACGAGGCGAAAACGGCAACGAGTGCCAGCGCGATCAGGAAGCCATGACGGAGGATTTTAGGGCTGCCGGACATAGCGACAGCTTATCAGGGGCAAGGCTGGGGCAGGCCAGGGCAAGGCACGGGCACGGGCAACGCACGGGCACGGCGGGCGCCACGCGGAACTAGAATGCGGCGGTGCGCGCGATAGGAATCTTCACGCTCGCTGCAGCGCTTGCCGGTGCGGCCGGCGGCTGCGGTGGATTTGCCGGGCGCGATTCAGGCGGTTCGAGCGTGGAGGCCGGACACGAATGGACCGAGCCGGCCACGGGCATGAGGTTTGTCGCGATTCCGCATGGCGTGTTTGTCGCAGGGTCGCCCCTCGGCGAGGCAGGCCGCGAGGCCGGGGAAACAGCCCATCAGGTGACGCTGACGGGCAACTTCTGGCTTGGCGCGTTCGAGGTGACGCAGGCGGAGTGGGCTCGCGTGATGGGCAGCAATCCGAGCCACTTCCACTCAGCGGACGGCCGGCTCCCGGTCGAACAAATCAGCTGGTTCGAGGTGCAGGATTTTCTGCGCAGGCTGGCGGTCGTCTCTGCGGGCAACACATTCCGGCTACCGACCGAGGCCGAATGGGAGTACGCCTGCCGCGCAGGAAGCGCCACCGCCTATGCGACGGGCAGCCGGCTGACGACTGCCGACGCCAACATCAACAGCGATGCGTCCGTCCGGCCGGCCGATCGCGGCGGCACGCGATCCGTCGGGTCCTTTCAGCCGAATGCCTGGGGCCTTTACGACATGCACGGCAATGTCTGGGAGTGGACGTCAGACGAAATCTGCGCCTATCCCTCGCCGCCTGTCGTCGATCCTCGCGGAGTGTGTGGAAGCGGGCTGAAGGTGATTCGAGGCGGCAGCTGGCACTTCACCGCGGACAGCGCACGCTGCGCGCTGCGCTACACGCACCGGCCTCAGGACCGTGGATTCAGTCTCGGCTTTCGGGTGGTCCGGGAGGCGCAGGACAAGCACACAGGCGCATAACCGCCTGTCGTTCTGCTACGTCCGGCGGGCGGCGAGGCGGGTGAAGCCGAAGAACTCGTCCGACTTCTCTGGCGCGCCGAGGACCGCCCTGACGAGGATCCGGCTCGCGAGAAACGCGGCGGCGAGGTTGGCACCCAGGCCGAGCGCGAACAGGTGGTGCGGGTAGTTGCGGTGCGGCCCGATGAACGGCAGATCGTCCACGGCGCGGCTCCACGGCGCGTGCCAGCCGTACTCGGGCTGAACGCCGGAAATCGCGGGCAAGGCCAGCGACAGCTCGTACATCAACTGGCCGGTGCGCTGGACCAGCGTCTGCTGGCGGGCGCGGTCGGCGACGCGGGGCTGGTCGGCGCCGCTCCACAGGATGCGATCGTCAGAGGTCCAGCACAGACGATGCGGCGGCACCTGCCGATCGATGAGGATGGCTTCGCGGCTGCCGGCGGCGCGCCTGGCGTCGGCGCCAAGCGGCGGCGTGAGGACTGAATACGTCTCCGCGTCGACGAAGTGCCGCGACAGGGCGCTGAAGAGGGGCGCCGGCGTGCCGGTGGCGACGATGACGGTCCGCGCGTGCACTTTGCCGGTGCCCGCCACCAGCTCGACGCCGGTCTGCGTGTGCTTGATCGAGCGCACTTCGGTCCGCTCGAACACTGCCGCCCCGCGGACGGCGGCGGCTCGTGCGAGCCCGATCGCCGCGCGGTAGGGGTCGAGGGACGCGTGCCCGGACGACTTCACTCCGCCGCCACCCTCGATGCCGGCGGCTTTCTCCAGCACGGCGCTCGACACCCACGCGCCCTCGATCCCCGCGTCTTTCTGCAGCGTCAGCTCACGCCGCAGCAGCTTCACATCCTGGGCGCCCTGCGCCGTGACGATGGCGTCTGCCGGCTGCAGGTCGCAGCGAATCTTGAGCCGTCGCAGCGCGGCCTGGGCGTCGAGGGCCGAGCGACGCGTGTCCTGCCACAGCGCGCGCGCCACCTTGCGGCCGTGGGCCTTCTCGAGGCCGAGGTAGTCGGTGCCCGGCGAGGCCAGCAGCAACCCGGCTGCCTGAGCTGTAGCGCCGCCAGCGATGCGATCGGCCTCGAAAATCGCCACCCGTTGTCCAGCGGCGGCCAGGGCGTAAGCCGTTGCGCAGCCAGCAATTCCTCCCCCGACGATGGCGATCGGGATGTCGAGGGTGCCGGCAAACTTCTCGTAGCTCGGCCGTTGGCTCTTTGCGATTCTGTCGAGCCAGGGGGACTGGCCGTACCGTGTCACGGTCATGGCGGCGACATCCTCTGCTGACCCGGCGCGTTACGTCAACCCTCGGGGGCCGGCTGCCTCCGCCCTCGGGGTGAAAATCTGTGGGTCAGTCGGCCAAACTCGGATTGTTTTCGAGTGATCAGCGCACTAACCCCTGGAGCACGCGAAGAGGCGCTGCAACCCTGCAAGTGCTTGAGGTAGCATCGGTGACTGGTGAACTCATGACTTTCAAGAATCTCTCGATCGCGTTCCTATTCGCCGCACTCGCCTGCGCGGGTCTCGCCGCAGCGACCTCGCCGTTCCCCGATCAACTGAAAGTCGATGGCGGCCCCGTCAGGGGCGCCGTCGCCGATGGCGTCCTGTCGTTCAAGGGCGTGCCCTTTGCTGCGCCGCCGGTGGGCGACCTGCGGTGGCGCCCGCCGCAGCCGGTCGTGGCCTGGTCGGGCGTGCGTCAGGCCACCGAATACGGCCACGACTGCATGCAGAAGCCTTTCCCGAGCGACGCGGCGCCACTCGGCACCGAGCCGGCGGAAGACTGCCTCGTGCTGAACGTGTGGCGTCCGGCGGCGAAGGCTGCCGGCAAGCTGCCGGTCATGGTCTGGATCTATGGCGGCGGCTTCGTGAACGGCGGGTCATCGCCAGCGGTCTACGACGGCAGTCAGTTCGCGAAGCAGGGAATCGTCTTCGTGAGCTTCAACTACCGGGTGGGTCGCTTCGGCTTCTTCGCGCACCCCGCGCTGAGCGCGGAGCACCCGGGCGATCCGCTGGGCAACTACGCGTTCATGGATCAGATCGCGGCGTTGAAGTGGGTGAAGCGGAACATCGGCACGTTTGGCGGCGACCCCGACAACGTCACGCTGTTTGGCGAGTCCGCCGGCGGGATGTCCGTGCACGCCATGCTGACCTCGCCAGCCGCGAAGGGACTCCTGAACAAGGCGATCATCGAGTCCGGCGGCGGGCGCTCGGGCCTGCTCACGATGCGGAAGCTGAAGGAAGACACTCCGAACGGCCCGCCGTCGGCCGAATCGGTCGGCGTTGCGTTTGCGAAGGCCAACGGCATCGAAGGCACCAGCCAGGCGGCGCTCGACGCGCTCCGGAAGGTGCCGGCGGACAAAGTCGTCGACGGGCTGAACATGGCGACCATGGGCGCCGCGCCCACGTACGTCGGCGGGCCGATGCTCGACGGCCAGATCCTCGTTGACGCTCCGGAGGACGTCTACCGCGCGGGCCGCAACGTGAAGGTGCCGCTGATCGTCGGCGCCAACAGCCTGGACATCGGCTTCTCGTTCGCCAAGAACATGGACGAGGTCCTCGCGCCGTTCGGGGCGAACAAGGACAAGGCGCTGGCGGCCTACGACCCGGACAAGACCGGCGATCTGCGAGTGGTCGGCTACAAGGTGGCGATGGACCGCATGATGATCGAACCGGCGCGCTTCGCGGCCAAGACGCTGGCGGCGCAGGGCATGAACACGTATCTCTACCGCTTCTCGTACGTGCCAGAGTCGCTGCGCGGGAAGATGCCCGGAGCGCCGCACGCCTCCGAGATCCCATTCGTATTCGACACCGTGCTGGCGAAGTACGGAAAGGATCTGACGCCCAACGACGCCGCGGCCGGCAAGGCCGTCAACGCCTACTGGGCGAACTTCGTGAAGAACGGCAACCCCAACGGCCCCGGTCTCACGGAATGGCCCACCTACCAGCCGGCCACCGACATGCTCATGGACTTCACGACTGAGGGCCCGAAGGCGGGACAGGACGCGTGGAAGGCGAGGATGGACCTCACCGAAGCTGTGGCCTCACCGCAGCACTGAGCCTAGGCGGCCTAGGCGGGCCTAGAGAGCCAAGGAGGCCAAGGAGGCCAAGGAGGGTAACGGCTCTTCTCGGCTTCCTCGGCCTTCTCGGCTTCCTCGGCTCACTCACACCGAAGCACCACCATCGGATCGACCTTCGTCGCGCGTCTGGCCGGCAGGTAGCTGGCGAGAAGCGCGACGGCGGTGAGAATGGCCGCGACCGATACGAAGGTCACGGGATCGCTGGCCGTGACGCCGTACAGCAGGCTGCGCATGAACCACGCTGTCGCGAACGCCGCGACGCCGCCAATCAGGATCCCGCCAAGGGCCATCATGATCGCGTTGCGGAGCACCATGCGCAGCACCGCGGAGGGCGCGGCGCCGACGGCCATCCGGACGCCGATCTCGTGTGTGCTCTGCTGTACCAGCTGCGACATCACGCCGTAGATGCCCACGGCGGCAAGCAGCAGCGCGAGCACGGCGAACGATCCCAGCAGCAGGCGCGTCAGCCGCTTCTGCGACAGCGAGTCGCTGATGATCTCTTCCATCGTCTCGCTGCCGTAGACAGTGAGCTCGGGATTGAATTCGTAGACGGCGCGCTTGATCTGTTCGGTCATCACGCCGGACCCGACCGAGGTTCGCGCGACCCAGCCAGCGCCGTTGTCAGTGGCGGGCATGATGGCGTCGGGCAGCTGCCGGAACGGCAGGTAGACCTGCGCCCTGATCTTCTCCGTGTTGTCGCGTTCCAGCCCCCAGTGACGCACGTGCCCGACGATGCCGACGATCTGGTAGTCGGCGTTGAGGATGTCGAGGTGCAGGCTCTTGCCCAGAGGATCCTCACCGGGAAATGCAGTCTTCCCGAGCTCTTCGTCGATCACGACGATGTAGGGGGACTTCTCGGTGTCCTGCGGCGTGATGAACCGGCCGCGGATCTGGCGCAGCTTGAAGACGTCTCGATACTCCGGGCTGACCAGATAGAACAGCGCCCATTGCATCTGCGTCTGCTCTGTCGGGTGCGGACGGCCGCTGACCCAGAACGGCAGCTCCGAGTCGCCGCTCATCGGCACCGAGCCGCCCTGAATGCTCACGCTCTCGATTCCCGGAACGTGGCGGATGATGTCTTCAAGCCGGACGTCGCCTTCACGCAGGCCCTGGGGCGAGTGGTCGTTGGTCGGCGTGCCGGCAGTGGCAAACGTCAGCACGCCTTTGGCGTCGAACCCGGGATCGACCTGCCAGAGGCGCCACATCGTCTTCACCATCAAGCCGGCGCAGACAGTCAGCAGGAGCGCGACGGCGATCTCGCCGACGACCAGCAGGCGCTGCGTGCGGTGGCGGCCGGTAGAGCCGCGCCCCCCTTCCTTGAGCGTCTCGCTGACACCTGCTCTCACTGTTTGAAGTGCCGGCGCCGCCGCAAAGATCAGGCTCGCCACGATTGACAGACCAATCGTGAAGGCAAGCACCACCCAGTCCACACCGACGACGGCGTTGCCGGGCAGGTCATCCGAAATGCGGCTGTAGATCATCGCGACGAGGCCGCGTGCCAGCACGAGGCCCAGCGCGCCGCCAGCGACGGCCAGCAGGAGACTCTCGCTCAACACCTGCCTGACAATGCGGCTGCGGCCCGCGCCGAGCGCGCTGCGAATCGCAAACTCCCGTCGTCGGGCGGCTGAACGCGCCAGCAGCAGGTTCGCGACATTCGCGCAGGCGATGAGGAGCACGAGCCCGACAGCGCCGAGGAGGATCAGGAGCACGCCGCGAATGTCGCCCACCAGGTCTTCGCGCAGCGACACGAGCGCGACGCTCTTGTCCTTGTTCTCCTTCGGGTACTGCTGCGACAGGCCACGGGCAATCGTGGCCATCTCCGCCTGCGCCTGTTCCTGCGACACCCCGGGCTTGAGGCGGCCGATCGCGTTCATGCCCATCGAGATGGCGCGGTCGCGGAACAGCTGATCGCGCCAGCCGCCAATCGGGACGAACGCTTTGATCTCGCGGTAGAGGGCGATGTCGTTCGACGCGACGCCGACCACGGTGTAGGCCATGCCGTTCAACAGCAGCGCCCTGCCGACAACGTGTGGGTCCCCGCCGAAGCGCTCCTTCCAATAGGGCGTGCTGAGCACGACTGCAAGCGGGCCGTCCTGCCGATCCTCGTCGGCGGCAAACGTCCGTCCGACAACGGGCGCGATCCCGAGCAGCGGAAAGAACGACGCCGACACCATCGCGACGCGCAGTCGCTCCGGCTGGCCCTGGCCGGTCAGGTTGACGCTGTCAGTCCTGAATGCCGCCATGCCGGTGAACGACCGGTTCTGCTGCCGCCAGTCCTCGAAGTTCGGGTACGAGGACGACATGTGACTGAACTGGGGAGTCTTGCTGTAGATGACGACCAGCCTGCCGGCGTCGGGGAATGGCAGGCCGCGGAGGAGAACGCCGTTGACGAGGCTGAACATGGCCGCGTTGGCGCCGATGCCGAGCGCCAGCGTGAGGACGGCGACGGTGCTGAAGCCCGGCGATTTCAGCAGGACGCGAAGGCCGTAGCGCAGATCCTTGATCGTCGTCGTCATCTGGAGACACCTCCGGCTCAGGATTCTAGGATCTCTACGAACCGGCCGCCGCTAAGTTTCAGTCGCGGGCCGGCAGCCTCAGACGCAGTGGAATGCCGTAGGGCCGATCTACGGAGTCGGGTTGCCGCCGGAATGACTCGCCGCGGACAGGGACGTTGGCAAGTCGGCGCTCGCACCGCCGAGAGGGCGGCGACGAAGCCGGATGACGAGAATCCCGGCAATCAGGGCGCCGCCGGCGAGTCCGCTGATGAGCAACCAGCGCGCGGCGGGAAGGTCTGCAGCGATGAGCACGACCATGGCGACCATGCCCAGTCCACCGACACCTGCGATCGTGATGGCGCTGCTGTTGATCGAGAGAGGCCTGTGAGGCTCAGTCATGTCTCGCCCCCTGCGCGGAATGTTAACACCGGGTCTCGGAGGGTCAGCCGGTTGATTCGGCCAGGCCAATCTGAAGATTGGCCCTACGGATGAACCATGAGTCGCCGCCTCGCCTCGAGCGCAAGCGCGCGGGCCTCTGACGGCGTCGCCGCGAGCGCGGTGATGTGGCCCATTTTGCGGCCCGGCCGTGGCTCGGCCTTGCCATAGAGATGCAGGTGGACGCCCGGCAGAGCGCAGGCCGCGGCCCAGTCCGGTTCGCCGCCGGCCCAGACGTCGCCGAGCAGGTTGACCATCGCGGACGGGCGCAGCCACTCTGTCGATCCCGCCGGCAGGCCGCAGATCGCTCGCAGCTGCTGCTCGAACTGGCTGGTCATCGCGCCGTCGATTGTCAGGTGGCCGGAGTTGTGCGGCCGGGGCGCCAGCTCGTTGATCAACAGCTCCCCGTCAGCAGTGAGAAAGAACTCGACGCAGAGCACGCCAACCAGGTCCAGCGACTCGGCAACGCCACGCGCGATCTCTGCGGCCCGCAGCTCGACGCGCGGCTCCACTCCGGCGGGCACGACAGAGGTGTCGAGGATGTGGTTGACGTGCGTGTTCTCGATGAGACCGTAGGTGGCGACCCAGCCATCGACGCCGCGGGCGACGATGGTGGACACCTCCCTGTCGAAGGTGATGAAGCGCTCGAGGACTGCCTCGCGCTTGCCCATGCCGTCCCACGCGGCGCGCGCCGCCTCGGGTGACGCGACCTTGACCTGCCCCTTGCCGTCATAGCCGAAGCTGGCGGTCTTCAACACCGCGGGCGAGCCAACGTCGGCGATGGCCGCGTCGAGATCCGCGTCGGTGCGGACCCAGCCAAACGGCGTCACCGGAAACCCGTGCGCGGCGAGATAGCCCTTCTCACGGGCGCGCTGCTGCGCGACGTGCAGCGTCGCGCCAGACGGCCGCACCGGCACCAGCGCCGCCGCGGCGTCGGCAGTGGCGGCGGGCACGTTCTCGAACTCGAACGTCACGACGTCCACGCCGCGCGCGAACTCGCGGATGCGATCGAGGTCGTCGTACGGCGCGCTGACTTCGACGTCGGCGATCTGTCCGGTGGGGGTGTCGCGATCGGGCGAGTAGACGTGGACGCGGTAGCCGAGCTGCCGGGCGGCCAGGCCGAACATGCGGCCGAGCTGACCGCTGCCGAGGACCCCGATGGCCGCGCCCGGCAGGATGGGCGCGAAGCTCATTCCAGCGTGTCCTGCTTCACACGCGCCGTCTGATCGGCGCGGAACTTGTCCAGCCGCGCGCGCAGCCCGTCGTCGGACGTCGCGAGGATGGAGACGGCGAGCAGCGCGGCGTTGATGGCGCCGGCCTTGCCGATGGCGACCGTCGCCACCGGCACACCGCCGGGCATCTGGACAATCGAGAGCAGCGAGTCGAGGCCCTTCAGCGCATGGCTTTCAACCGGCACGCCGATGACGGGCAGCGAGGTGTGCGCCGCCACCATCCCCGGCAGGTGCGCCGCGCCGCCAGCGCCGGCGATGATGACCTTCAGGCCGCGTGCCACGGCCTCGCGCGCGTAGTCGGCCATCTCGACCGGCGTGCGATGCGCGGAAACGACCCGGCACTCGTGCGCGACCTCGAATTCTGTCAGGACCGCGTCGGCATGGCGGAGCGTCTCCCAGTCCGATTTGCTGCCCATGATGACGCCGACTAACGGCGACGCTGACTGCACGGCGGGATCATAGCAGGGGTTGCACACGCACACTAAAGTGCCGCGGTGTTGGCGTGCCGGGGTGCTGAAGTGCGGTGCTGGAGTGCGGACGTGCTGAAGTGCCGCAGTGCGCGAGCTACGCGGCGCCCTTGCGAGGCGGCCACAGCAGGGATGCTGCGATGGAGCCGCCGATGATCGAGGCGACGGCGGCCAGCGAGGCGAGGATGGGGATGTGGAAGATGTCCACCAGCAGCATCTTCACGCCGACGAAGCCAAGGACCAGCGCAAGGCCAGACCTCAAATAGGCGAACTTGTCCATCACGCCGGCGAGCAGGAAGAACATCGCCCTGAGACCGAGGATGGCGAAGACGTTGGACGTGTAGACGATGAACGGGTCGCGCGTCACGGCGAAGATCGCGGGAATGGAGTCGATCGCGAAGACCAGGTCGCTGGCCTCGACCACGACCAGCACCGCCAGGAGCGGTGTGGCCAGCCATCGGCCGCCCTCGCGCACCACGAAGTGGTGATCGCGAAAGCCCTCGGTGGACGGCACGAACCGTCGGAACAGCCGGTAGGCCAGCGTGCGGTCGGGATGCACGTCCTCGTCGCTCTTGGCCATCTTCACGGCGGTGAACACGAGCAGCGCGCCGAACACGTACATGATCCAGTGGAACCGCTCCAGCAGCGCGGCGCCGGCCAGGATGAACAGCGCCCGCATCACCAGCGCGCCGAGGACGCCCCAGAACAGCACGCGATGCTGCAGCCGTGACGGCACGGCGAAGTACGAGAAGACCACCAGGAACACGAAGACGTTGTCCACCGACAGCGCCTTCTCAATCAGATAGCCGGTCGTGAACTCCAGCGCGTAGGCCGGACCGGCCAGGAAGTAGAGCCCGATGGCAAACGCCGCTGAGAGCGCGACCCAGACCACGCTCCACCCCAGCGCCTCGCGGACGCCGACCTCGTGCGCCTTGCGGTGGAACACGCCGAGATCGAGCGCGAGCATCGCGAGGACAAATGCGGTGAAGCCGGCCCACAGGGCGGGCGAGCCGATGGTCGCGGGCATGCCCCATCCTCTCCCGGCGGCGCATATATAGACAAATAGAAAGTTACAAACACATCGTTCGTTATTCTCAATACAATGCCGGGATGGCGTGGCTGAACTACCACCACCTGCTCTACTTCTGGACTGTCGCCCGGACCGGCGGCGTCGGGCGCGCGGCAGCGGAACTGCACCTCTCGCAGCCGACGATCAGCGCGCAGGTGAAGGCGCTCGAAGGGGCCATTGGCGCGCCGCTGTTCACGCGCGTCGGGCGGTCGCTGGTCCTCACCGACGTCGGCCGCATGGCGTTTCAGTATGCCGACGAGATCTTCTCCGCCGGGCGCGAGCTGCAGGACGCGCTCGAAGGCCGGCGCTCCGGGCGGCCGCTGCGGCTCACCGTGGGCGTCGCCGACGCGCTCAGCAAGCTCATCGCCTATCGCCTGCTCGCGCCCGCCCTGGCCATCCCCGAGCCAGTCCAGATCGCGTGTCACGAGGGCTCGCCGGACACGTTGCTGGCGCAACTCGCCATCCACGGCCTCGACGCGGTGCTCTCGGACGCGCCGGTTCCGCCCACGGTACGGGTGCGCGCTTTCGGCCATCTGCTCGGCGAATGCGGCGTCACCATCTTCGCGGCGCCGCCGCTGGCGCGACGCCTCAAGCGGGGCTTCCCCGGCTCGCTCCGCGACGCGCCTTGCCTGCTGCCCTCTGAGACGACCACACTCCGCCGCGGCGTGGATCAGTGGCTGACGAGTCGCGGCCTCCAACCTCGCGTGGCGGGAGAGTTCGATGACGCCGCGCTGATGATGGCATTCGGCGAGGCCGGCGTCGGCGCCTTTCCAGCAGCGAGCGCCATCGAACGCGAAGTCTGCCGCCAGTACGGCGTCCGCGTCGTCGGGCGGATTGCCGAAGTCCGCGAACGGTTCTACGTGATCACTGTGGAACGCCGGTTGAAGCATCCTGCCATCGCCGCGTTATCTGCGGCGGCACGGGCGGATTTGTTTACTGAAGAGTGAAAAATGAAGAATGAAGAATGAGAATGAGATGGAGAATGGAGAATGGAGAATGAAGAACGGCGTCAGGGCTGCGGCTTCTTGACGTCCAGCGCACTCACCGCCAGCCCGACGACGACGACGGCCGCGACGCCGACGACGTTGTGCCAGAGGAAGGAGATGGCGGGAAATCGGACGGCGACGAAGGCGACTGCGGACATGCCGGCGATCAATCCGACGAACGCGCCGGTGCCGGTCGCGCGCTTCGTGGCGAGGGCGAGCACGAACACGCCGAGCAGCGAGCCGTAGAAGAACGAGCCGAAGCGGTTCACGACTTCGATGAGCGAGCCGAGCCGCGCCGCGTAGAGCGCGACAGTACAGGCGACGAGACTCCAGATCCCCGTCGTGATCCGGGAGACCCGCATGAAATGCGCGTCGCTGGCCTGCGGCCGGAACCAGCGCTGGTAGATGTCGATCAGCGTCGAGGTCGAGAGCGCGTTGAGCTCCGCGGCAATCGAGGACATCGCCGCCGCGAAGATCGCGGCGATCATCAGGCCCACCAGTCCAATCGGCATGCCGCGGGTGATGAACGTCGGAAACACGTAGTTCACGTCGTCGTAGCTGGCGTCGCCGGAGACGCTCTTGACGAGCGCCTGCGCTTCGCTGCGGATCGCGCGAAGCCGCCCGTCGGCGGCCAGAAACTCGGCACGGGCCGCCTGCGACAGCGTCAGCGGCTCCATCCTGCGCGGCGGCGAATCGCCGGGCGGCTGCACGACGCTCGGCGACAGATGCCTCGAACTGCCCCTCGAGGCGCGCGTAGTCGCCGGCGCGCGGGCTGGCCCTGAGGCGCTGCTCGTAGACGGGGTTGAAGAGCATCGGCGGCGGCACGAAGAGGTAGTAGGCGAAGACCAGGACGCCGGTCAGCAGGATGAGCGCCTGCAGCGGAATCTTGACGTAGGCGCTCATGAACAGCGACTCGCGGCCCTCGTCCACCGACTTCGCCGTGAGATAGCGCTGCACCTGACTCTGGTCACAGCCGAAGTACGAGAGCATCAGGAACAACCCGCCGATCATGCCGGACCAGAAGGTGTAGGTCTTGCTCAGGTCGAAGGAGAAGTCGATCGCCGTCAGCCGGCCCGTCGCGCCGGCGATGTGCAGCGCCTGGCCGACGGAGACGTCGGCCGGCAGCCCGCCAATCAGCGTGACGACGGCAGCCGTCACGCCGGCCAGAATCACGACCATCTGCTTGACGTCCGTCCAGGTCACCGCCTGGACGCCGCCGACCATGGTGTAGAGGGCCGTCGGCAGGCCGATGGCGAGCACCGTGAGCGTGAGGCTCCAGCCGAGCAGGATCGACAGGATGACGGAAGGCGCGGCGATGATGACACCGCACTGCAGGCCCCGCGAGGCGAGGAACAGGACACTGGCCAGCGTGCGGGTCTTGGCGTCGAAGCGCCTCTCGAGGTACTCGTAGGCGGTGTAGACCCGCGCGCGGTAGAAAAACGGCACTGCCGTCACCGCGAGAATCAACATCGCGATCGGCAGGCCGAAGTAGAACTGCACGAAGCGCATGCCGTCGCGGTAGCCCTGGCCTGTCGTGCCGACCAGCGTGATGGCGCTCAATTGCGTGGCCATCACCGACAAGCCAACGGCCCACCACGGCAGACTGCGGTTGCCGAGGAAGTAGCCTTCGATCTTGTCGCTGTCCTTGCTGCGCCTCAGACCGTCCCAGACGATGAACGCCAGGTAGCCACCGACGACGAGCCAGTCCAGCCAGCGCATCGGTCAGGCGGAGAAGTAGCGGCCGAGGAGCCACAGCGCGAGCAGCACCAGGGCTTCCAGGGTGACGACGAGAGCGGCCGTCAATGGCAAGGGACGGGATGCGGCCATCTCAGAGAGCGGCGGCACGCGTGTGCCGGCGATCCTCGGCCGCGGCCAGCGCGGCACGGCGTTCGGTCAGCCACGCGTGGTCCTGATCCATCAACACCTGGGATTCGGCCAGCGCGCGGCCGGTCTCCTCCGGCGCCGGGCCCCCCAGCGTCTTCCTGACCATCACGAAATGCCGCGGGCTCAGGATTCGCTGCAGATCGTGATCGGTGTACGGCAGGCGCCGCCCGATGGTCTGAAAGCAGACAGCAGCGAGGACCGCGGACAAATCCGCCTCCGGATTGTCGGCGCGAGCTTTCAGCACGCGGCCGGCGATGGTGTGCGCCGTCTTGAACGGCAGGTCCTGCTCGCGCGCCAGCGTATCCGCCAGCTCGGTCATCGTCGTGCCTCCTTCCCCGGCGCGTGCCTCGAGCCTGGCAGGATCGAAGGAGGCGGTCAGAATGGCAGCGGCGACGAGACGGAACGCGCGGGTGGCGTCGCCGAACATCGACGACACGAGCGGCTGGAGGTCGTCTTCGGTGTCCACGATGTCGCCGAACGGCGTGTTGTGGACGGCCGTCACGATCGCCTGCGCCTGGCCGAGCGCCTTGCTGCCGATGGCGCGGGCGTGCTCGATCGCCACCGGGTTGCGCTTCTGCGGCATGATGCTGCTCGACTGCACGAAGCCGTCGCCAAAGCGCACGTAGCCGAACTCCAGCGTGCCCCAGAGCAGCAGGTCCTGCACGAACCGGCCGAGGCCGACCAGGGCGACCGATGCCACCGACGCGCTTTCGAGGAGGTAGTCGACAGTCGCGATGCTGCCGTAGGTGTTGCCGGTCGGGCCGTCGAAGCCGAGCAGGTCGCTGGTGAGCGCGCGATCGATGGGAAAGCCCGTGCCGGTGATGGCGCAGGCTCCGAGCGGACTGCGGTTGGTCGAGACAAAGGCAGCGCGCAGGCGTCCGGCGTCGCGCTCGAGCTGCTCGATCACGGCCAGCAGATAGTGCGCCACCGTCGTCGGCTGCGCCGGCTGCGTGTGCGTGTGCACGGCCAACACCGTTTCGCGATGCTGCTCGGCGAGGTCGAGCAACCCGTCCCGCAGCGCAAGCGCCGCCTCGTACAGCGCGAGGATGAACTCCCGCTGCCGCATCCGGTACATCGTCATGTCGATGTCGTTGCGGCTGCGGGCGGTGTGCAGTCGCCCGGCAGTCTCCTCGCCGCAGGCCTGCTCGAGGAGCCGCTCGACGTAGAAGAACAGATCCTCGTACGAGCCGTCGTACGCCACGCGCTGCACGTCCTCGACGTCGATCGTGTCGAGCGCCTCCCGCAGCCGCCTGGCATCGAAGGGCCCGATGATCCCGCAGTCCGCGAGCATCGTCAGGTGGGCGTAGTGGATGGCCAGGAGCGGGGCGAGAAACAGCCGCTTGGCGTCTTCGAAATTCTCGTTCAGGACGTATGCGACGTACTCCGGCGCAAAACGCATGGGCCAAGTATAGGGTGGGGCGCGGGCGACGGCCTATGATGTTGAGATGATCTCGCTCTCGCGCGTCAGCAAGCAGTACGGCCGCCAGCTTCTCTTCGTCGAGGCGTCGTTTCAGCTCAATCCCGGGGACAAGGTGGGCCTGGTGGGACCGAACGGCTCCGGCAAGACCACGCTGTTCAGGATGATCGTGGGCGAGGAACGGCCAGACGAGGGCGACGTCTCGGTGCCGAAGCGCCTGTCAGTGGGATATTTCCGCCAGGACGTCGAGGAGATGCAGGGGCGCTCGGTGATCGACGAGGTGATCGCCGGGAGCGGACGGCTCGGCGAGCTGCATCACGAGCTCGAGCAGCTGCAGCACGCGATGGCCGACCCCGACAAGGCCGATGAGATGGACCGCATCCTCGCGCGCTTCGGCGAGGTGCAGGAGGAATACGAGCACCAGGGTGGCTACGCGCTCGAAAGTCAGGCGCGCGAGATCCTGCACGGCCTGGGATTCGAGGATTCCCGCATCGACGGCGACGTCGGCGAGCTGTCTGGCGGCTGGAAGATGCGGGTGGCCATGGCGCGGACGATGCTCGGCCAGCCGGATGTCCTGCTGATGGACGAACCCACCAACCATCTCGACATCGAGTCGATTCTCTGGCTGGAGCGCTTTCTCAAGGCGCGCACGGGTGCGCTGCTCATGACGTCACACGACCGCGACTTCATGAATCGCGTCGTCACGCGGATTGCGGAGATCGAGGACGGCGAGATCACGACCTACTCGGGCAACTACGACTTCTACGAGCGCGAGCGCGGGATCCGCGAGGCGAACCGGGAGGCCGCCTACGCGCGTCAGCAGGCCATGCTGGCCAAGGAGCAGCGGTTCATCGACCGCTTCGCCGCGCACGCCGCCAAGGCGGCGCAGGTCCAGAGCCGCGTGAAGGCGCTCGACAAGATCGAGAAAATCGAGCTGCCAAAAAAGCGGAAGACCGTGGCGTTCGACTTCCGGTCGCCGCCCCGGTCCGGCGACAAGGTGGCGACCATCGAGGGCTTGTCGAAGGCGTACGGCTCGCGCGTCCTCTACGACGGCTTCAGCCTGACGATCCAGCGCGGCGAGCGCTGGGCCGTCATGGGCCGCAACGGCGCCGGCAAGACGACGCTCCTCAGGATGATCGCCGGCGTGCTCCAGCCGGATGCGGGGACGGTGCAGCTCGGCGCGAGCCTGCGAATGGGCTACTTCGCCCAGCAGGCACTGGATCTGCTCGACCCGTCCCTGACGGTGTTCGAGCAGCTGCAGCACGACTACCCGCACGAGTCGACCGGCATGCTCCGGAACCTGCTCGGCGCGTTTCAGTTTTCAGGCGACGAGATCGACAAGCGGGTCCAGGTGCTGTCCGGCGGCGAGAAGTCGCGCCTGGTGATGGCGCGCATGCTGTTCGATCCGCCCAACTTTCTGGTGCTCGACGAGCCGACGAACCATCTCGATCTGACAACCAAGGAACTGCTGGTGTCGGCCCTCGGCGACTTCGGCGGCACCATGATCTTCGTCTCGCACGACCGGACGTTTCTCCGCGGGCTCAGCACGCGCGTGCTGGAGCTGGGCGGCGAGTCCGGCGTCGACGCCCAGCCGCACGCGTACCTCGGGTCGTATCTCGAGTACGTCGCCAGGACCGGACACGAGGCGCCCGGCGTGCACGCCTGATGCAGCTGGCAGCGGGCAGCTGGCAGCTGGCAGCGCACAGCCTACTGCCTGCCGCTTACTGCCTGCCGCTTACTGCCCGCCGCCTGCTGCCTGCCGCCTGCTACCGCCTTCTTAGACTGCCGGCACCACTGGATTCGGTGCGCCCAGCACCGGCAGCGCGCCTTCGATCGCGCTGCGATCGGGCTCGAGCCACGGCGGCAGCACGAGCGACTCACCAAGGTGCGCCGCGTCTTCGTCCACCGCGAAGCCGGGCCCGTCGGTAGCCAGCTCGAAGATCACGCCTCCGGGCTCGGTGAAGTAGACCGACTTGAACCAGAAGCGATCGATCACCGGCGTCGGCTGCCGGCCGGCCTGCTCCACGCGCCGCCGAATCTCGGCCTGGTGTTCCAGATCGTCCACGCGCCAGGCGATGTGATGCACGCTGCCGACGCCCCAATGCCCGCGTGACCCGGACGGCTGCTCGAACACGTCGACATACCGGCCGGACGCGCCCTCGTCCACGCCGTAGCGCTGCCATCCGCCTTCGGCGGCGATCGGAACCAGTCCAAGGATGTCTGTCAGGAAGGCGCCAGTGACCCCGGCCCGGGCCTCGACGAGCCGCGCGCCATCGAGCCCGCGAATCTGCTGCGCGACCGGAACCGGACTCGCGTCCCACGGCGTGAACGCCCGCTTCAGCGCCGCGTCGCTTTCAACCAGCGCCACCGGCAACCCGTGCGGGTCGATCAGTTTGAGCACGCGATTGCCGAATCGGGTCTCAGGTGCGGCGACCTTCGTCCCATATCGCCCGAGCCGGCCTGCCCAGAACTCCAGGCTTCCGGGTGGCACCGCCAGCGACACTTCCGTCGCCAGGCCGTGTCCCGCGCGGCCGGGGGCGAGATGCGCCCACGGGAAGAACGTCAGATCAGAGCCCGGATGCCCTTCGGCATCGGCATAAAACAGGTGATAGGTCCCGGGGTCGTCCTGGTTGACGCTCTTCTTGACCAGGCGCATGCCGAGAATGCCGGCGTAGAAATCCAGGTTCTCCTGGGCGGGCCCTGAAATCGCCGTGATGTGATGAAGACCGGTTGTAGCGCGCACGTTACCTCCAGCGCATCGGCCGGCGTCGCGCCGGCCAGTCTCCTCTAAGATGCCAGAAGGTTACGACGCTACTTCAGCGAGCCGGGACTCACGTTTGTGCGCCAGATGGCCCGCCATCGCGCCCAGGACCAGATCGGGTCGCGCGTAATGACAACGAGAGTGGCGTATTCGCGCGCGATCGACGGATCGGCGAACTGGCTGGCGCCGCTCCGAAGCGTCTCGAGGTAACCCGCCGGGACTTGCCGGTAGTAGTGGCCGATGCGCCAACCCGGCCCTGTCGGCAGCCGCGCCAGCAGCGGGTCGCCCAGGCCGAACACGTCCACGACGTGCATGGACGGGCCGGCGTAGAACCCGAAGAACCCGACAGCGTCCCTGAGCACGACAGACTGTCCCTCGCGGCGATACTTCAGCACCCTGGCGGGCTCGTCTGTCTGCGGCCCCGGCCGCAGCCTCGTCGTCAGAAGCAAGCCCGTGGTGCGGTAGTAATAGGCACGCTCGTCGGTGATGCCGGACGGGGGGATGTGCCGAGCCACGTCGCCGAACTCCCGTCCGCTCAGTATCGGCGCCGCCGGCAGGGCCCACGTCAGCACGAGCAGCGCGACCGCCCCCGCTGTTGCGGCAAGCCGCGCCGACTCGACGCGCGGCCAGCGCCACCGTACGGCAATTGCGACGGCGACGACGAGCGGCGCCGTCAGCATCCGGCCGCTCATGAAGTCGCCGCCAACGCGGACGACGTAGACAAGGTAGGCCAGCACGCCTGCCGACAACGCCAGCTCGCGCCGCGATCGATCGAGGATCCCGGTCACGACGCCGACGGCGATCGCTGCGAGCGTGACAGGATCGGCATGCAGCGACTCGGCGAGATATGCCAGTCCGTGCGGCAGCATGTCGCTCGGCGTGAGCCCGGTCCCGAGCTTCGCATACGCGGTGTTTGGGAAAGGAAAGCCGTAGTAGATCAACGAGAAGGCCTCCCATGCCATCAGCGGCACCAGCCCGGCGGCGACAGCTGGCACCGCACGTCTGCCCTCGGCCCAGGTCGCGACGGCGAGCGCTGGAATCACCAGGACGCCCAGATCGAGCCTGTTGATCATCACGAGCGAGGTCCAGACCGCCAGCACGCCTGTCTGCCAGGGTCCCTTCCGGACCCCGCGATACTGGATCAGGAACGCGACGAGCAGCAGGTGCGTCAGCGCGTTCTCGAGCCCCGACGTCGAGTAGTCGACGAAGGCCCGCGAGTACAACAACGTCAGCACGGCGCCGATCATCCGGCCTGGCGTGTTTGCAATGCGCGAGCCGAGCAGAACGATCGCGACAAGCGTGAGGACGATCGAAAGCGCGATGGACGTGAAGTAGGGCTCGCCGGTCACGCGGTACGCCGCGCTCATCAGGAACATCCAGAGAGGATGCGTGTAGCTCTGCACGCGCTCGTCGATGTTCCAGCGGAGACCGTAGCCGTGCACGAAGTTGTCCACCGTCCTGAAGGTGATGTACGAGTCGTCACACACCCACGCGGTCCGGATCAGCACGACAGCGAAGATCGACGCGAGCAGCGCCAGCATCACCGCACGCTGCCGGCTTGCGGGCGCCTCGGCAGCCAGTGCGGCCGCTCGACTACTCGGCAAGGCGGACATGTCCGAGGCTGTAACGGAAATCGCCCGCGCGCGGACGGATGACCAGGTGGTCCGCGAGCCCCGCGCCCGCTGGCACCGCGACTGTGCGCCAGGCGAGGCTGCCGTCGCTGACAGGATCGGCACTCAGCGTGACGCTGGCCCTCACGTCGTCGCCGTCGTACAGCGTGACGATGTAGTTGTCGTTGCCGCTGAGTGAGAGCTCGATCTGCCTCGGCCTGCGTGGTCCAGCGAAGTCGACGCGAATGCCCTGCTCGTAGATGATCTCCGGCGCCGGCGGCGCACCGGGCTCCGGTTGCCGGACGAGCTCGTCCCAGTGAATGGTGCCCGGTGCGTCCCAGGGCAAACCTTCGGGCAGGCGGGTCGACACTGCCGACAACTGCACGTCCAGCTGACCGTAGTGCGCGAGCAGCGACTCGTACCCGCCTGTGTTCATCGTCCAGATCGCTGAGAAGCGCTCGCGCGTCCAGATCGGGCCGCGTACGATCTGGCGCAGGGCTTCCTCGTAAGCCCTGACGCCGGAATCGGCGATCGTTGACGGTCCGTTGGCGATCGACTGGGGGTAGCCGTCAGGGATGCGCCGGCCGAAGTGCCCGATCTGCCAGCGCACTCTGGCGGGCAGCCTCGCGACGAGCGGATCCGTCAGGCCGAGCGGGTCGATGATGTGAACGGCCGGCCCGGCCTCGAAGCCGAACATCCCCACGGCCGCTTCGACGATGACGCGATCGTGGCCGCGACGCGCGGCGCGCCCCTTCGTGGCCCACTCGTGTGCGGGCCACGGTAGCCCGGGCTGATAGTTCTCGAGGCCATTGGTCGGAAAGAAGTACGCCCGTTCGTTGGTCACGCGGGACGGCGCAATCCACGCCGATCCGCTCCGTGGCGAGTTCGGCCTGAGCGCCGTGCCACCTGCGACGACAGCGAGCGCCAGCGCCGCCGGCATCGGCCAGGCGACGTCGAGCGCTGGAAGCGGCAGGCTCCCGAGGAGAGACACCGCAGCGAACATCGCCGGCGTCAGGAAGCGGCCGCTCATGAAGTCGCCGCCGACGTTCACGACATACGCCAGGTGCAGCGCGATCCCGACCGCGATGACACGCCGGCTCGCCGGGCCGGCGGCCAATCCCGCCGCGATCCCGGTGAGCATCGTGGCCAGCGCCAGAGGATCGGTGTTCACCGATTCGAACAGGTACAGAAACCCCTGGAGTCGAAGCTCACTGCCTGGAATGGCCGTCTTCAGCTTGGCGTAGGCGGTGTTCGAGAAGGGAAAGCCGAAGTAGACCAGCGAGAACACTTCCCACGCGACAAAGGGCAGCAGCGCCAGACACAGGAGCCGCACATCGCGCTTGCGCTGACGTGACGCCAGGCAGGCCTGCGCCACCGCCGGGAGAATCAGCAGGCCGGCGTCCAGCCTCGTGATCAGCAACAGCGCCGACACTCCACCCAGCCACAACAGGCGCCGGTGCGACGCATCGCGCCAGTACACCGCGAGGAACGCGGCGAGCAGCAGGTGAACGAGCGGATTTTCCAGACCTGACGTCGAGTAGTCCACGAATCCAGCGGACGCCGTCAGGATCAGGACGCCGAGGACCGCCGTCGCTGTCGAGGCCGCGATGTCGCGCACGTAAATCGTCAGCGCGCCAAGCGAGCACATCACGCTGAGCGCGATCGCCG
>CAWCNI010000004.1:0-3150968 GCA_963796915.1 Vicinamibacteria bacterium
CGAGCGACGCCTCGAACGGCTCGGTCAACGGCGGCTTCGACGCGCAGACACCGGCCGGCGGCGCCGTGCCGCTCGTCAACCTCTTCCTCGGCGAGGTGATCTTCGGCGGCGTCGGCTCGGGCCTCTACGGGATGTTCTTCTACATCATCATCGCGGTCTTCGTCGCCGGGCTGATGGTCGGCCGGACGCCGGAGTGGCTCGGCAAGAAGATCGAGGCGCGCGAGATCAAGCTCGCCGCGCTCGGCGCGCTGTTCGTTCCGACGATGGTGCTGGCGATGACCGCGGTCGCGATCGTGACCAAGTCCGGGCTCGCGTCGGTCTACAACCGCGGCGTCCACGGCTTCACCGAGACGCTCTACGCCTACGACTCGCAGGTCGAACAACAACGGCAGCGCGTTCGCCGGCTACGGGCGACGAGCTTCTCCGCCTCGCTCGGCACGTCGCGATGCTCTCGGCCGCTTCGTGCCGCTGCTCGCGGCGCTGGCGCTCGGCGGCGCGCTCGCCAGAAGAAGATCGTGCCCGCCTCGGCCGGGACGTTCCGCACCGACGGCGCCGACCTTCGTCGTCCTGCTCGTCGGCGTGATCGCGCTCACGGCCGGGCTGATGATCTTCCCCGCGCTGACGCTCGGGCCGATCGTCGAAGGGCTGATGCACTGATGCGGAACGTCGTCGGCTCGTCGATCGCGATCGTCGTCCTCACGGCGTTTTCGGCTTCGTCTATCCGCTCGTGATGACCGGCTTCGCCTCGGTCGCCTTCCCGAGCCAGGCGAACGGCAGCCTCGATCAAGCGGGACGGGAAGGTCGTCGGCTCGCGGCTCGCGGCGCAGGAGTTCACCGGGCCGCGCTACTTCCACGAGCGTCCGTCGGCGACCGCGCCGGCCTACAACGCCGGCGCGACGACGTTCGCGAACCTCGGGCCCGACGAACCCCGACCTCGCGAAGAACGTCGAGGCCGCGGCCGCAGGCCATCCTGAAGCTCGAGGGCCCGTACAACCCCGGCCTGAAGATCGGCGACATCCCGGTCGACGCGGTCACGACGTCGGCCTCGGGCATCGACCCCGACATCTCGCCCGCCAACGCCGCGCTGCAGTCGCGTCGCGTCGCGGCGGTCCGCCACGTGCCGCTCGCGACCGTGCAGAAGCTGATCAGGCAGCACACCGACGGCCGCAGCCTCGGCTTCTTCGGCGAGCCCGGCGTCAACGTGCTCGAGCTCAATCTCGCCCTCGACAAGCTGGAGGCAAGTAGATGGCGCGCGCAGCGCGCCAGCGTTTTCTCCCGCGAGCTCGTGCTCGCCGCGATCCGCGACTCGTTCCCGAAGCTCGATCCGCGGCTCCAGCTCCGGAACCCGGTGATGTTCATCGTCGAGCTCGGCAGCGTGATCACGACCGGGATCTTCTTCCTCGACGTCGCCCGCGGGGCACACGGGCGGCTCTGGTTCGTCGGCGTGATCGCGATCTGGCTGTGGCTGACCGTGCTCTTCGCGAACTTCGCCGAGGCGATCGCCGAGGGCCGCGGCAAGGCGCAGGCGAACGCGCTGCGCGCGACGCGGACGACGACGAACGCGTCGCTGCGCGACGGCGCGGTCGCGTGCCCGCCGCCGACCTGCAGCGCGGCGACGTCGTGATCGTCGAAGCGGGGGAGGTCATCCCGGCGGACGGCGAGATCATCGAGGGCGTCGGCTCGGTCGACGAGTCGGCGATCACCGGCGAGTCCGCGCCCGTCATCCGCGAGTCCGGCGGCGATCGCTCGGCCGTCACCGGCGGCACGAAGCTGCTCTCCGACCAGGCTCGTGATCGAGGTCACGCAGGAGCCGGGCAAGTCGTTCCTCGATCGCATGATCGCGCTCGTCGAGGGTGCAGAGCGGCGCAAGACGCCGAACGAGATCGCGCTGAACATCCTGCTCGCCGGGCTGACGATCACCTTCGTCGCTGCCGTCGTCGACGCTGCGGCCGTACGCGCTCTACGCGGGCACGTCGACTCTCGCAGACGGTGCTGATCGCGCTGCTCGTCGCGCTGATCCCGACGACGATCGGCGCGCTGCTCTCGGCGATCGGCATCGCCGGCATGGACCGGCTCGTGCAGCGGAACGTGCTCGCGATGTCGGGGCGCGCGGTCGAGGCGTCCGGCGACGTCGACGTGCTGCTGCTCGACAAGACGGGCACGATCACCCTCGGCAACCGCCAGGCCTCCGAGTTCCTGCCCGTCGACGGGGTCGAGGAGCGCGAGCTCGCCGAGGTCGCGCAGCTCGCGTCGCTCGCCGACGAGACGCCGGAGGGCCGCTCGATCGTCGTGCTCGCGAAGGAGCGGTTCGACCTGCGCGAGCGCAGCCTCGGCGAGCACGAGTTCATCCCGTTCAGCGCGACGACGCGGATGAGCGGCGTCGAACATGAACGGCACGCTGATCCGCAAGGGCGCTGCCGACGCGGTCAAGCGGTTCATCGCCGAGCAGGGCGGCAACGCGCCCGCCGAGCTCGACGCGATCGTGCAGGGCGTCGCCGAGCAGGGCGGAACGCCGCTCGTCGTCGCGCAGGACAACTTGGCGCTCGGCGTCGTCCACCTCAAGGACATCGTCAAGGGCGGGATGAACGAGCGCTTCGACGAGCTTCGCCGGATGGGCATCCGCACCGTGATGATCACCGGCGACAACCGCGTCACGGCCGCCGTGATCGCCGCAGGAGGCAGGCGTGGACGACTTCCTCGCCGAGGCGACGCCCGAGACGAAGATGGCGCTGATCAAGGAGGAGCAGGGGAAAGGCCGCATGGTCGCGATGACCGGCGACGGCACGAACGATGCGCCGGCGCTCGCGCAGGCCGACGTCGGCGTCGCGATGAACACCGGCACGACGGCCGCGAAGGAGGCCGGCAACATGGTCGACCTCGACTCGAACCCGACGAAGCTGATCGAGATCGTCGAGGTCGGCAAGCAGCTGCTGATCACGCGCGGCGCGCTGACGACGTTCTCGATCGCGAACGACGTCGCGAAGTACTTCGCGATCCTGCCCGCGATGTTCGCGTACACCTACGCCACGCATCCCGGGCGAGCGCGGGCCGCTGAACGCGCTCAACATCATGCATCTCGGCGACCCGAAGAGCGCGATCATCTCGGCGATCATCTTCAACGCGTTGATCATCCCCGCGCTCATCCCGCTCGCGCTCCACGGCGTGAAGTACCGCGCGATCGGCGCGACGGCGCTGCTGCGCCGCAACCTCTGCATCTACGGGCTCGGCGGCGTGATCCTGCCGTTCATCGGGATCAAGCTGATCGACCTGGTCGTGCACAACTTGCTCGGCGCGTAGGGCGCGTGTCATGCGCGGTCGCTACCGGATCCTGCTCGGCATGGCCGCGGGCGTCGGCAAGACCTATCGGATGCTCCAGGAGGGCCGACAGGCGCAGATCGAGGGCCGCGACGTCGTGATCGGCTACCTCGAGCCGCACGACCGCCCCGAGACGCGGCGCTCGCGGAGGGGCTCGAGGCCGTGCCGCGCCTGCGGGCGCAGCACGGCGGGCTCGAGCTCGAGGAGATGGACGTCGACGCCGTGATCCGGCGCGCGCCGGAGCTCGCGCTTGTCGACGAGCTCGCGCACACCAACGGCCGGGAACGCGCAACGAGAAGCGCTACCAGGACATCGACGAGCGAACCGCACAAGGACCCGCGCGCGCCGCAAAACCTGTACCCAATCGCCGGCCTGGAACGCGAACTGCGGCGGAGACTCGGCGACCCCGCTCTGCTGGAGTGTGCTGTTGCCTCTCGAGGGAACAGCAGCCTCTGATTGCTGGCTCTGCAAGTGCATGATCTTCGTGTGATGCAGCGATAGCGAATCGACGTCCCCGCATTGTGTACGGCCCACCCTCCAACGAGAGCAAGTACCTGAGCCCGGGCACCGAGGAGCCGGGCGGTACAACAACCTCGGTGGCCAGACTGAGCGCTGACTCGGGTGGGCGCCTAGATTCGCCGCATGGCAGACCCTGTGGCGGTCGCAGCGTTCCTTCAGGGACGCCTCGACGCTCTTGGCCTCGAGGAAGTGGCTGCTGTAGAAGCAGCCAGGTGGCTTGACGAGACGGGGCTGCTGAAGGATTCGCGGCGAGCGGCCAGGCCTTCCCCTGCGGAGGATGTTGCGCGCCGGAAAGCTTCCCCGGGGGGAGCAACGGCCGCCGACGTCGAATGGGAGCGGCTTCATCGTCCGGAGCGAGCGACCAGGACGTCGAGTGCGCAGGGTCGACTACCCCCTACGTGGTCGCTATGGCTTAGCGTGCGACGACTTCTGATCAGGAAAGTTGCTTCGGCGCACCGGAGAACGCTTCGACGGATACCGTGAATGGCAGACTGACCAGTGTGCAACTTCAGGTGGAGGGGTAGCCCAGAGTGACGCGTTCAAACGGGTTGGGTTGACGGCCCAAGGCTTCGTCGGGTTCGAGCGGTTCAAGGAGACCGCGTCGGACTGGATCCCTCAGGATCCCGGCGTGTATGTCGTGCTCCGTGAGAATGACGCGTGCCAGCCTGCATTCCTGGAACGGAGCCCAGGGGGCTGGTTCAAGGGTCAGGATCCGACCGTGCCTCTCGCAGAACTCGAGCGCGCTTGGCCTGATGCTGCGCATTGCGTCTACATCGGCAAAGCGGACGCCGGCTCGACTCGTCGCGGATTGCGCCAGCGGATCAAGGAGCTCCGTCAATACGGAGACGGGCGCCCAGTCGGGCACCAGGGCGGTCGACGGATCTGGCAGTTCGCTCGATGCCGACGACTACGTCCTCGCATGGGTCTCAACTCCCGACGACGATCCAGGCGCCCTCGAAGCCGCGATGCTTCGTGCTTTCGTTGCGGACTACAGCAAACTGCCGATTGGCAACAGGACGACCGGTCGATCCGGGCCGTGAGAGCACGCGAACGCAGGCCTACGACATCGCGATGCAGATCGTCGAGCTGCGTCAGCGCAACGGCCTCGCTCTGAGCCGAGCTCGCCGAGCGGTGCGGAATGGACCAGGGTGAAAGCAGTCGTATCGAGCGAGGATCGACCAGCCCGACCGCTCGCACCCTTCAGCGGATCGCGGACGCGCTGGATTCAGACGTTGTGTCAATGTGGGCTTTCTAGGACGAGTTCTGCATCTCGATCTGGCCATCGAGACGAGTTGTGTGTGCATCGGCTCGGACACGGTGGTACTCGTTGGCCCTAGGCGGCCAACTTCAACATGGCGTGGACGTGTAGTGATGGGTCATTACGCCCCTCCGACACCAAACAGATGTTCGACCCGCTCTGTTCGAGTCACTGAACGCCCAGGTCATCGACGTGTGCTTGTCACGACGGCGCGACATGGCCGACGCCCGCAGGTTCTTCGACCGTGTCCCGGTCGTGCTCCGGTGAATCCGACTGTCACTCCCGCTAGCGGTAGGTGCGGACCTCGATGCCGGGGAGGTTGCCGAAAGCGCCTGTGTCGGCGCTGACGACGGTTCGATCGAAGGCTTTGGCGGTCGCGGCGATGATCAGGTCATGTGCGCCCCGTGGCCTTCCTTGGGAACGGACTTCCACGAGCAGCTCAGCGTGTGCTTCAGCGACGTCGACGTCGTAGCCGAGGACGGGAATGGTGGCGATGATGTCGTCGACGTACGCGGCCCGGGACGCTTTGCGTTTCCCGCGAGCGAGCAGGGCTCCTACGCGAAGTTCTGCAATTGTGACCGCGGCGACTGCGACGTCGTCGTCATCGCCGATGGCATCGTCGAACCCGTCGCCGGTGCGTTCGGTATCGATGAGAAACGTGCTGTCGAAAAGGAGCCGGGTCACGTCCGGTCCTCGACCTCGAGCAGTGCTCGGACCTCGTCGAGATCGCTCGCCCAGTCACGGTCGGGGCGATGCCGGCTCAGGAGGGCCTTCACGTCCGCGCCACGCCCTTGGTTCATCGGTTCGAGGTGGGCGATGGCTTTGCCCCGCCGCACGATCGTGAACTGCTCCCCGCGATGCTCGATCGTGTCGAGCAGGTCGGCGAAGTTGCGGGCTGCGTCGGTTGCGGAGACGTCAGGCATGACATCAGATTATCAGATCGTGTCGCCGTGGATGGCGCCATGCAGAGCGAGGATCGGTGGTTGGGTCCAGTGGCGGGCGACGAGGCGCCGGTGCCAGCGGATCACCGTTCTCGGCTTCACGATCTCCCTGGCCTCGTCGGTCAGGTGTCCGAGGAGGGCGGAGTCTCGGATGACGCGACCGATTGCTGACGCAGTCGGTGGGTCGGTCGTGAGCGGGCGGTCGTTTGGTCAGGGCAGGTCGAGGATGACGGCGATGGTCTCACGGACCTGTGCGAGCAGACTTGCTCCGACGTTGCCGCGCACGTGCAGAGCCCGTTCTCGGGCGATCGACCTGATGTGTTGGCACTGTGCGGCGGATCCGACGGTGAGGCCGTTAGTGTCATCGGGCTCGATCTCGACCTCGGAGTGGAACCGTCGGATGGTGCTGGTCAGTGGCACGACCTGAATCACGGTCGGGTCCGCGTCGAGGATGCGTTGGGCGGAGACGACGATGGCGGGGTGGCGGTAGCCGGCCTCCCGTCCAGTCGGTGTGCCGAGGTCGAGGTCGACGACGTCACCCGAGGTCAGCATCGAGCCAGGCGGTCTCGTCGTCTCGCAGCGGCGTGGACAAGTCCTGGCCGACACGGTCCTGGCGGAGCGCCTTGACCGCGAGCGTCACGGTGTTGCCGACGGTGGTGTTGAGCTCGCGGGCCAGTCGCCGCAACTCGTCATGGGTCGTGCTGTCGATGCGAACGCTCGTGCTGTGCATGCAAATCAGCATACAGGTGAACTGTGCGGCTCGTGGCAAGCGATTCAGCCGGCGAGTTCGAGCATGCCGGTGAGGGTGAATCACATTGTCGGGATCACTGAGCTTTTGTCCCGGTTCGGTCCGGTGGATCGCCAGGACTGTCAGGTCGACCGGATGGGTGATCTGGGTCGGGGTCCGGAGTAGCTGGTTCTGCAGGAGGTCGGTGAGCCACGTCGACCATTCGTCGGTCGTCCAGCCCCGGCGGGTGGTGAGGTCGGTGAACGTGGTGAGGTCGTCCAGGGCTCGCACGATGTCGAGCGCTCGATGTCGGGTGAGCGTTTCGCGGAGTGCGGCGTAGGAGGCCGGATCGTGTCGGTCCGCAGGGGTTGAATGAGCCCCGACATCTCCGCGAAGGGCCGTTGACGAGGTCGGCGACCGGATCGGCGGGTACGTGTCACGACTGCGCGACATCGCCGCGGCTCGCAGGTTCTTCTCCGATCGTCGGGTACGTTCGCTCAGCGTGGCTGGTAGGGCGGCGCCTCACCCCAACCCCAGCGAGGAACGGGTGCGTGTGCAACCACCGTCGCTGTTGGCTGCGAGTTGTCATGCGCGATGCGCGTGCCCCACTCGACGTAGGCGACCAGTGCGGAGCGGAACTCCGGGTCCGTGGGAAGGTTCGCGTCATCTGCGGCGAGACTCATCAGTGACGCGAACCGGAACCGCTGGTCCGCGTTGATCGCCAAATTTCGATGATGGGCCAGCATTGCCTCGTAGCCGCCGAGCTCAGCGGAATAGCGGGCTGGACCGCCGAACACCTCCGACCACCACGCCGCGACATGATCGTGGTGTTCCTCGCTGACGCCGCCAGGAAAGAACGTGCAGAGGAGATCGTCGTGTTCCACTCGGTCGTAGAAGGAATCGATGAGGCGGCGAAGCGCAGTGGTGCCGCCGGCCCATTCGAACAGAGTCGGCGTCGAAGCGGGCGATACCTCTTCCATATGTCCGTCCTTGCTCTGAGCGGTTCCAGGTGTGTCGCCGCAGGCACTGATTCCACCACTCGACGGGACGCTGCCGACGTGCTCTTGCCGCACTGCTGCGTTGATCGATCGGGTGGCGCGGCTCAGCTTGAAACAGGCTGGTGATCGATCAGAACACTCGATCAGTTCGTCGAAACCGGCCTCGACAAAGAGGTACCGGCAACCGCGCCGATCGAGGTCAGTGCGCCGACGCCAGCCACGGCTCCTCGACGTCGAGGTACCGCTCGACCTTCATGACGTCCTGGAAGTCCGCGAATTCCTCGGGCATCTCCGAGGGCATACCCTGCTCGGCTTTGCGGGCATCCTCCTGCGACGTGAAGTACGCGACCTCGGTGAACGCGTCACCATCGTGGAACGCTGTCACCGTGCCGAGCAGGTCGGGCCGGACGGTCCGCAGGGCCTCGTCGGCCTGGTCGTTCATGGAGTGGGCGCGTTCCAGGTCGGTCACATGGCCCTCCATCACCTGGACAAAGTGGGCTTGATCCTTGTCGCCGTGGTCCATGATCTGCACGTCGGTCGTGTCATGGAAGGTGATCGGACCGTCGAAGCACTTCTCGGTCTCAGCCCACCATGAAGACTGCTCCGAGCGCTTGCTGTTCTGCATGGCCGCGTCGATGCTCTCGAACCGGGCGACGAAGATGGCATCGCCGTCGGACGTCACGCCGCCGGTGGAACCGAGGTACCCGATCGCACCGGGTTCGATATCCCGATGCCATGCGTCGCTCTGGCGATGCAGTGCCACCGGATCGCTGGTGTGTCCTTCGATGACCTGTATGAACATGGTCGGCTCCTTTTCGCCGATCGTGGCGCGCGCGATCACCCACCAGCAAGGGTCCTCCTCGGGACGCGAGAGGTCAACGGCGGCGTGACTCATCGGGCTGGATCAACAGGGCAAGACGATCGGCACCGCGGAACGGAGGCTCGGACTGCCATCCTGTCGTTCTGCGCACTGACTCAAGGCTCGCCGTCGCCAGTGGCGGGTATCGATGTGGCGACAGTCCTCCGACACCACGAATCCCCCGCATAGCAGGGGTTCTCTTGTTCAGGGTGTCGTTTGCTCACGGATTGCCAACACGGGCGAGTCCGTGACCCGTTCGAAGCGAGGTCCAGAGCCGTTGCTCACCGGCACCGAAGCGATGCTGGTGGTGACGCGAGGTCAGCTCCGCCGGCCCTGGTCGAGTTCGATGTGTCCAGGAAGATGAACGAGCTCATGGCCGGAGCTCCCAACGTTTCCTGTTCGCTGGGGTGGGGTCGGCGGATGTCGACGCCTCGGACGGCACGGCGTCATGCCGCTGCCACGGTCCCGTCCGGATGACGCGCTCCCACGGCATCCTGGGCCGGTGGGCTGGCGAGGTGCAGCACACGACCCAGGGAGCGGGCGAAGTCCCGTTCGTCGGGCGTCATCCGCGCGATCTGCTCGACCGTGTCAGCGGCCCACAGCGTCGCCACATCGGCGGCCCGGCCGTCGTCCAGGTCGATCGGTTGTCCGTCGCGTCGCGACGCGGTGACCACGGGCCCGGTCGTGTCGATCGAGTCACGACGGATCGTGCACCAGAGCCACGCGATCTCCTCGGCGTCGTCCCCGATGACCTCCCGCACCTCCTCCCGGGCCGCGGGACGGTCGACCGGAAAGTACTCCGTGCCGTACGCCGAGTGAAACAGCCCGGCATCACAGAGCGCTGGACGCTCGCCCCAGCCGACGAGCAGGCGCCGGGTGCCGAGCAGGTGCGACAGGAAGGGTACGTGGGAGTCGTGCGTCAGGCCGCCGAACCCGAGGCGTCGGAGCAGCGACAGCCGAGGACCGCTCGGAGCGGCGACGTGGTCGGTCGTCACGGTCCGATCCTACGAGATCTGCTCCCTGAGCGACTCCAGGAGTGTGCTCCACCACTCGGCGAGTCGTTGCTGGAAAGGACCGAGCGGGAACCCGTGGCGCGCCGCGTGGTCCTGGGGGATCGAGTCCCAACCCACGTGTTCGACCGTCACCCGTGTGCCGGTGGCGACGGGCTCGAAGCGGACGGACACCTCGGTCGAGCGGTCGTCGGGGAAGCCGGCCTGCCGCCAGGCGAAGACGAGTCGGGCAGGCGGCTCCCAGGTCAGGACCTGGCCGATCTCGAACCGCGTCCCGTCCACGTCGACCTCGACGAGGCGCTCCGGAGGATCCGGTTCGAACGCCAGGTGGGTGCCCGCGCGGTCGGTGAACCGGAACAGGCCGTTGGGGCGCCACCATTCGCCGATCTCCTCCGTGAACGCGGTGAAGGTCCGTTCCGGCGGCGCGGCGATGCGCAACGACACGAACACCCGCGATCGTGTCATGGGCGCTCCAGGTGCTCCTTGAGCGCCGAGAGCTGCTGGGTCCAGCCGGCCTCGGTGTCGGCCAGCCACGTCCGCAGCTCCTCCATGCGGCCTGCACGCAACGAGTACACCCGGACGCGGGCATCGAACACAGGGTGCTCGTCCTGCACCAGGTCCGCGGTGCGCAGGACACGCAGATGCCGGCTCATCACGGGCGACGAGACACCGAGCGTGTCAGCGAGGTCACCGGCTCGTCGGGGACCCTGGGCGAGCAGCTCGACCGTCTGCCGACGAACCGGGTCGGCGAGTGCGGCCAAGGTTGCGTCGAGTGTGGCCGTCACGCCCAGTTGGTGGCTTGGATGGGCTGGCCGATGGCCGCCGCGGCCTCCGCTCGGGAGACGTCGCGGACATGCATCGCGAAGGTCCAGTGGTGGCCCTCGAGGTCCACGCAGCGGTAGACGCGGTCGCCGTAGAACTGGTCCGTGGGGTCGACCAGGATGGTGGCGCCAGCAGCCCGGGCCCGCTCGCAGTGGGCGTCGATGTCGCCGGTGACGTCGACATGGGTGCTGGTGGTGTTGGACCCGCCGACGGACGACGGGCTGCGCATCCAGTCGTTCCACTCGCTGCCCACCATGATCCGGCCCCGGCCCTGGTACCCCATCTCGTAGTGGCACTGGGTCGGGTCGTCGTCGGGGCCCTCGATGGCCATGGTGACCTCGAAGTCGAACGCCTTCGACAGCCAGTCGAGCGCTGCCTTGGGATCGCGGTAGCTCAGTGCGGGTACGAATGTGATGTCGTCCATGGCGGACTCCTCGTCTCGTGGGCACAGCCCGGCGTGTCCGGGGATGAGGCCGTGTGATACCTGCTGTATGCGAGAATAGTTCATGAAACCCGGAACTAACAAGGGTTGATCTATCAAGACGCACACGGGTGGGTCGAAGGCGGTGGCGGCCGGAACCCGGAGCGCGTGGACACGCCGATCGATCGCCCCCGGGCGGGCGACGGTGCACCTAGGATCCTGCCCGAGGTCGGCTGGGGTCCGTCATGGAGAGGGGAAGGCAATGCTGGGTCAGCATCGCGTCCGGTTCGTCTTCGTCGCGGGTCATCGCCCTTGAGGCTGATGTTCACGGTGTAGGCGCTCCGGGCGTGCACGATCGCGTTGGTGGCGAGCTCGCTGGCCACGAGAACGACGTCGTCACGGAGCCGATCGGACACGCGTCCGTCCAGGAAAGATCGCGACCGATCTCGGACGTCGCGGACGGACTGCACCGACCCGGAGAACTTCCACGTTTCCTCGATGCCGCCTCCTTATCCGGTCCGGAGCACTTCCACGCCCGACGGTTCAGTTCCGGTCCGGGGAGAGTCCCAACCAGGATGTGACACCGCCGAGGGGTCGGTCGGGAGGGGCTGCTGCGCCGACCGGTGACAGCTGACCGTCTGTGCAGGGTTGCGTGCCGCCCCGAGCCGCGTGGCCCGGAACGGCGCCAGTCGGTACCCGACGGCGTCGAATGGCCCTCAATCGTGAGCAACGTTCTCGTCCAACGTTCGGCGTTGCACGCCCCCGGCGCGGTGGTTCAAGTCCCCCCTCCGACACGCAGGAACCGCCGAAAGGCCTGGAAATCAAGGGTTCGGCGTCCCAGGTCTAGGTCCGGAACGGCCGCGTGGTCACAAGTGGTCTTTCGACTCGCTCGCCAGCACGATCTGGCCACGCGATGAGGTCCGCGGTTGGCGCAACGTGCCTCGCGATCCATTCACGCAGCAGCGCGCTACAGGTGCGATTGACGGTGTCGGTGAGTTCAGAAAGTCACGGTGTACTGGAACTGGTACGTCGGCGGAAGCACGATCTCACACGGGAACGGCGCCCCGACTACCTCCCTGCCGTCGCAGTACTGCAGCGCAGCCACGATAAAGATCCGATAGCAGCCCGACGGTACGTCGATCGAGGTACTCCCGGCACCGGCAGGGATTGTGCGGTACGCGAACTCTTCATACCCGCCGTCACTCGGCTTGGCGAAGCTGACGTTCACGTCGCTGTTCGGACTGTCAACCGCCACCGTGATCGTGGTGGCAGCCGTAACGCATGGACCTACCAATGCTCGCTCCGGAGCGCCACCGTTGAGCCCATACGGGCCGACCTGCGATGTTCCCTGCACCGGTGACGTCAGAACCGGGACCGGAATCCCCGCCTGAACGCAGCCAGCCAGCATCACGACCGACACCACCGCAATGAGAAAATCCCGCTACCCGCCTGCCCGTCATGGCAACCCCCTCAGAGCCGAAGGGGAACCTACCTGAAGTTGCACTCGTCTCGTGTCCATTTTGTCGGCGGCCGACGGCGACAACCACTTGCGAGGTCGCTACTCCGCGCCGTACTGGATCAAGGATCGGGTCTCATCCGTAAGGCCCGCGATCCGCCGATGCATTGGTCGCCATCAACGGCCTCCAACGTGCGACAGATCCGGACGCCTCCTAGGAAGTGCTTGACCTTTCAACCATCGCCTGAGAAGATCCGTCGGGCTGGGCGCGGGGCTCAGGCGAGGGGGAGAGAATCATGTTCGGACGACGGTCCATTGGCGTTGTCGTGCTCGTAGTCGTGTCCACGCTGGCGTGTGCGTGCGTTGCACTTCCACCAGCTCCGTCCTATCAATACCCGTACGACGGCAAGGTGTTCATCACGTACGAGTTGCGCGACGCCGCAAACAACGTGATCAGCCACGGAAGCGGTGAGGTCAAGCGGACAAGCCGGAACAGCACGAACTACAAGCAGGTGGAGAGCAGCGGGTTCAATTACCTCACACACGACCGTACTGAGAAGGACCTCGCGGCGGACGGCTTCGACGGGCCGCTGGGTGAGTTCGAGTGGCGGCGTTACGACAAGACGTCGTCGTGGTGCACCGAGTGCATTCCGTTCGTCGAAAACTGGATGTGGCTCTGGCTGCCGTACGTGCCCGGAGAGCAACGTCAGGCCCTCAGCTTCTACGAGGCGGACGCCCACGTGATCATCCAGGATCCGGTCGTGGAGCCGATGGCGGAGTGCGACGACGGGGACGCCGAGGTGTACCGGGCGAGCGGGCCGCTCTCACCGGACTCGACCCAGTCAGGCTCGGTCACCATCGCCAACTGCTGACCGGCCGCAGAACCGACGTGGCATCGCAAAGCTCGCACGGCAGAGGAGAAAATGAGATGAGGAAGAAGCTCTTGTTGATGATGGTGGTCACCACCGTCCTGGCAGTGAGCGCTGCGGCCTGCACGCCGTCGGCCCCGGGCGAGGGACCGCCGAGCGAGCTGGCGGCGGGCTTCGCGCTCGGCGGCGCTCCAGTTGCTGCTCGCGATCATCGCAGCGGGTCAGACAGGCGCCTCATTCTGCATCACCCTCATCTGCGGGCCCGTCTAGCAGGTACCAGCGCCCCGAGAGCATGATCACCTCGGGAGGGAAACGGAACCCAGCGAACGCGGGCAGCTCCGACGCGACGGGTTTGGACAGGCTGCGACATCTCATCCCTGCACACTCACTCGGCAGCGACGCGATCCGCCGATGCAACAGCGCCCATCGGAGTATCAGAACCCGAGGAGCAAGGTGACGACGAAGTCCGCCACGAACGCCTGACCAGCTGTCGTGACCGGCCGGCCCCGGAAGAGGTGATCGACACCTCAGGGCAGGTGTGCCGCGATCTCGTCGTCCATGCAATCGGCGAACGTGGTGTATCCGGGTGTGTCGGGGTGCCAGACGCTCTCCATCAACTCCACGTCGGTTCGCCCGTACTCAGGAGCGAGCTGCTCCACCGGCGCGCCGTCGAGGTCGACCGACCCGTTGCACTCGAGGAGCGACCCGCCCACCTGGCCCGGCTGGCGAAGCCAGTCATTGAAGGCCGCTCGGTTGATGAACCTGCCGTCCGCGGCCGTGAACGTGGGGGTGAGGAGCCGCGGAAGGATCGGAACCCAGGCCGTTGCCACACCGTGGGCATCGAGTGCGGCCGACAGTCCCGTCAGCGCTGCCTCCATCGCGTCCGGGGAGTCGCCTTGCGCCAGGTCGTTCACGCCACCGGAGATCACCACCAGGCCGACGTTCTCGCACACGTCGAGCTGGGCCAGAAGCCGCTGGGGAATGCTCAGGGTGATCTCGACATCGTCCATCTCGGGGGCGGAGTAGGAGGCTCCGCCCCGGCTGAGGTTGAGTACCGTCGTCCCCGGCGGCAGGTGCAGGTAGGACGACCAGCCACTCGTGACCGAGTCCCGAGTGGCTTGAGCTCAGAACCTCAGACACGAACATCCGAGGCACGAACACCTCGAGTGTGACGACCGGGCACGGTTCAGGTCTGAAAAGAAGTGACTTGGAATCCCGGCAGGAGGGCATAGAGAGGCAGCACTCCGAACGGGGGGCGGAAGGAGAAAGTCAGATGGCTTTCATTTTGTGGATCATCGCAGTCGTACTCGTCATCGCCGGAATCATCACGTTGATCTCCGGTTCGGTGATCTTCGGCATCGTGCTCATCGTGGTTGGACTACTGGTGGGTCCCGGCGGTGTCTCGATTTTCAGTCGAAGCAACAGGGTCTGACGGGAGCCTTCCTTCGGACGCATCCGCGGGTGGGGTGGGGACGATCGCAGCGAGTCCTTCGAGGATCAATCCATTCGCCGGGCTGGCAACCATCACCTAAGCGGAGATCGCTGCATCCTGCCTTCAGCCGACCCGCCCACGCCGTCGACCACATGTGGTTGTAGACGATGAGGGGGAGCGCCCCGCGGAACACGTCCACCAGTCGGGTTGGGCTGATGGTCCTGGTCCGGACAGGTCTGGGAGGCGCGCGCCTGCACTCGGGAACCAATTTCACGAGGAAGGATCTGCGGTCCGACGACGACGTCTCTGCGTCACGATCAGCGCGCTGGCCCCGACGAGGACGGAAAGGGCGACGACGGTCCAGCCGAGTAATCGGTCGGAGGGTGTCGCGGTCGGTGTCAGCCGGTGTCGACGACCCCGAACTGAGGACCGTTTCTGGGCCCAGCTCCTGTGGAGCATCGCCCGACAGCGATCGCGTGCCGCCGCACAGGCCGGCATTCACGAGACCCCGTGCGTCTTCGTTGGCGAACATCAGGTACCGACCGGCCATCGGTGTACCGAGACCACAGCTGCCCGAGTCGCTGGTCGTGTTGACCTTCGATTCGGGTTCGACCGTGCCCTTGTACACCCGCTCGACACGGAAGGTGACGTCGATCGGCTTGCTCCCGGGTTCGACGTCGCCAGTCGGGGCGATCACGGTGCCGGCGAATACCACGTCGGCCTTTTCGAGTTGGTCCGCGATGCTCGACTCGATGCATGAGCACGCTGCTGCTGGCGCAGCGGACACCACCACGAGAATCGCCCCCAGTGTCGCCACGAGGGTGAGGATTCCGCCTGCCCGGGTGACCCGCTCGGCGCGGATGGTCCGCCGCGTTCGCCGAGCCTCGCGCTGTGTTGTTCCTCGGTGCTTCAGGGTCGTCTCTCCCGGTCTTGCCGATGTCAGCCCGACGAACGACCAGCCATGGTGGTTCCCGCATGGCCGATGACGCCCCACTGCAACCCACCGAACATTACGCGACACATCGAGTGGAGATCAGACAGACGTCGACCGTGGGTTCATTCGCATCACGGGTAACGTCGGCTCGGCGGCGCTCCAGCACCACTACCGTCGACGACGCCGGTCCTTCATAGGACGCCCAGCTGTGACGATTCTGCGGCTGTCGACGTTGGGACGGGTTGAGGTCCGTCATGATCGGTCGGGCCACCGCGTTGCGCCGAGGCCACTTCGCCCATGGTGTCGACGCCAGGCCCGTCGTCATCGTCGTCGGCGACGATGACGAGCGGCGAAGCGTCGTGGAGCTGGCGCACGACCCGGGCTGGTGAGCCCACCGCCACCGTGTAGGACGGCAGGTCGTCGCAGACGACCGAGTTCGCGCCCACCGTGACGTGGTCGCCAATCGTGACGCCTGGGAGCACGACGACGCCGGTCCCGAGCCACGAGCCGTCGCCGATGCGGACGGGCTGCGCAGGCTCCATGCGGAGACCGATCGGAACGGTCGGGTCCGACGGGTCGTGATCGGCATCGGTTATGTACACGCCGGGTCCCAGCCACACGTCGTCGCCGATCTCGACGTGGCGGTGCGCTACGACCGAGAGGCTCTGCGCCGCCCACACCCGCGAGCCGATCTCGATCATCGGCGTCGTGCCGCCGCGATCACCATCTTCCGGAACGGCCGCCAGGCTGGCGCCCGCCGAGATCAGCGTGTCAGCCCCGATCGTGATCCGCTCCACGCCCAGCAGCGTGGAGTGCGGCTGTTGGATCATCGACCGCTCACCGAACGCAGCGAACCCGAGGCGGTGGCCGTCGGCGGCACCGATGTAGGCCCACCGCAGCACCTCGCGGGCCACGCCGACGGCCGCGGTGGCGGTGGCGTGCATCAACGGGTGGACCAGCCGGACCCTCACAGCTCCGACGAGGCGGGTCGGTGCGAGAGCGTGGAGGCACGGGATCGGCACGGCAGGACGGTAGCAACAGGCCCTGCGCATGGCGTAGCCGGTGAGGTCGACTTCCGAGGCCAGCCGAGTGATGGGGCTCCACACCCCTCGGCCATGTACTGGGGTGAACCCGCCCTCCATCTGTCCCCAAAATCGTGCAGCGGGTTCCAGGCTGGTGGGCGGCGCTACCCGGGCAACTTGGCTATTGACAGCTGACGTCGGTGATGTGGACGACGGCTCGGCCGGCTTCGTCGCTGGCGGCGAGGTCGACGAGGGCGAGGATGCGCCAGTCGTGGTCATCGGCGGGGTCGTGGAGGATCTGGCGGACCGACCAGCAGCCGGGGTGGTCGACCGGGTGCTCGTCGACCAGGAGCAGGGCGGGGTTGCGGGCGTCGGAGCCGATGCCGATGGTGCCGTGCTCCTCGAAGTACGGAGCCATCGCGTCGAACCACCGCTGGGCGGTCCACCCGTCGTCGCCGTCGAGCGCCTCCAGCTCCTGCCACTGCCGGGTGCCGATGTACTCCACCCGTTGGAACAGGGCGTTGCGCACCAGCACGGTGAACGCCCGGCGGTTGGCCGTGAGGGCCGGCGGGGGCCGGTCGATGGGCGAGGCCTCGACCTCGCTTCCGGGCTCGGCGCTCGGGTTGCGCAGCTCTTCCCACTCGTCCAGCAGGCTGGAGTCCACCTGGCGGACCAGCTCGCCCAGCCACTCGGTGAGGTCGATGAGCTCGTCGGTCTTGGCGTCCTCGGGGATCGTCCGCATGAGGGTCTTGTAGACGTCGGACAGGTAGCGCAGGACGGTGCCCTCGGAGCGGGCCAGGTTGTAGAAGCGGATGTAGTCGCCGAAGTCCATGGCCCGCTCCCACAGGTCCCGGGCGACGGACTTGGGCGAGAGCGGGTGCTCGTCCACCCAGGGGTTGCGCTCGCGGTAGACGCCGAACATCGGCTCGAGCAGCTCGGCGAGCGGCTTGGGCCACGTGATCTCGTCAAGCGCCGCCATCCGCTCGTCGTACTCCATGCCCTCGGCCTTCATCGCTGCCACCGCTTCGCCCTTGGCCTTGAACAGCTGGGCGCTCAGGATCTGGCGGGGGTCGTCGAGCACGGCCTCGATGACCGACACGGTGTCGAGCACGTAGGTGTCGGACTCGGGGTCGAGCAGGTCGAGCGCGGCGAGGGCGAACGGCGCCAGCGGTTGGTTCAGGGCGAAGGTCTGCTGGAGGTCGATGGTGACTCGGACGGTGCGGCCGAAGTCGTCGGGCTCGTCGAGCTCCTCCACCACCTCGGCGTCGAGGAGCGAGGCGAACAGGTCCTCGGCGCGGGCCACGTGCTCGGCCTGCTTGGCTTCGGTCTCGTAGTTCTCCGTGAGCAGGTGGTGGAGCGCAGCCCGTCCGTCTCCGGGCCGGTCGAGCACGTTGAGCAGCATCGAGTGGCTCACCGTGAAGGTGGATGTGAGCGGTTCGGGCGGCGCGGCCACCAGGCGGTCGAACGTGGGCTGACCCCACGACACCTGGCCCGGGCGGCGGCTTCTTCTTCTGGATCTTGCGGACCTTCTTGTCCTGCTCGGTCCTCGCCGCCGCCTTCGCGGCCGCCTTGTGGTTCTCGATGACGTGGTCGGGGGCGAGGGCGATGACGGTGCCCATCGTGTCGAAGCCGGCCCGCCCGGCGCGGCCGCCGATCTGGTGGAACTCCCGCGCGCTGAGGAGGCGGGTCGACGTGCCGTCGTACTTGGCGAGGGCGGTGAAGACCACGGTGCGGATGGGCACGTTGATGCCGACGCCGAGGGTGTCGGTCCCGCAGATGACCTTGAGCAGCCCGGCCTGGGCCAGCCGCTCCACCAGGCGCCGGTACTTGGGCAGCATCCCCGCGTGGTGGACGCCGATGCCGTGGCGCACGAACTTGGCGAGCGTCTTGCCGAACCCGGGGGCGAAGCGGAACCCGCCGATGAGCTCGGCGATCTCGTCCTTCTCGGGTCGGGTGAGCAGGTTGACGCTCATCAGCGACTGCGCCCGCTCGACCGCGGATGCCTGGGTGAAGTGCACGACGTACACGGGGGCCTGGTGCGTGGACAGCAGCTCCTCGAGCACCTCGGTGAGCGGCGTCATCCGGAACTCGTGGACGAGTGGGATGGGGCGGGTGGCCGAGCGGACCACGGCGACGGGCCGGCCGGTGCGCTCGGGGAGCGTCTCGGTGAACCGGGTCACGTCGCCGAGCGTGGCGGACATCAGGATGAACTGTGCGTCGGGCAGTTCGAGCAGCGGGACCTGCCACGCCCAGCCGCGGTCGGGGTCGGCGAAGTAGTGGAACTCGTCCATGACGACCTGGCCGACGTCGGCGTCGCGGCCCTCGCGCAGGGCGAGGTTGGCGAGGATCTCCGCGGTGCAGCAGATGATCGGGGCATCGGGGTTGACCGAGGCGTCGCCGGTGAGCATGCCGACGTTGTCGGCCCCGAACGTGGCCGACAGGTCGAAGAACTTCTCCGACACGAGGGCCTTGATGGGTGCGGTGTAGTAGCTGCGGCGCCGATCGGCCAGGGCGGCGAAGTGGGCGGCGACCGCGATCAGGCTCTTGCCGGACCCGGTGGGCGTGTCGACGATGACGTGGGACCCGGCGACGATCTCCAGGAGGGCTTCCTCCTGGTGCGGGTACATCGTGAGCCCGCTGGCCTCGACCCAGCCGAGGAACGCGTCCATGACCGCATCGGGATCGGGTGGCGTCGGGATGAGCTGGCCCAGGTCGGTCACCTCGGCAGCGTAGGAGGCCCCGACCCATGTGGCCGTCACGCCGGTGGCCCCGAGCAATGGCAGGAGTCCTTCGCCTTCAGCTCCAAGGTCTTCCCCGAGGCGACTGAGACGCAAAATCCTGAATATCGTCCCTACATTCGTTTCGCGTTCGAGCCTCTAGCCAGTAAACCAGCGTTGGGCATCACGCCGCTTAGAACCGCCCCCATTCCAAGAGGTGGTGGGGCAAAGGTGCAAGTCCCCCTCCGACACGCTCAGAACCACATGAAGGGCGGGCCCGGACCCGCACCACTCGGTCGGCGGGTTCGCACATCCCAGTTCGGCATGGCCTGAACCGAGGTCCTGGGGTCTGACCCCCGGCAAAGGTCTCCTCCCAGTGAGGGGTGATAGCACTAGGGCGCGGCCCGGGCTGCGCGCGCCCTTGGCACCGCTTCGTCAAGCGGGCAACAGTGAGCAGGTGTCGGTACGCTTGGTACCGGTTTCGGGTCACGTGGCGAGTTCGCCGCGTGTGGGTGCTATCGCTCTGGTCGTATTCCTCGGAATCGTGGGGGGATTGGCCCTCGGCGCTATCGCTGCGGCGCGGGCGGACTCCGACTCGTCCTACCGGACTTCCTGGCTCGGACGAATCCTTCGGATCTGTCGATCGGAACGGCCGTTTATGACCCGTCACGTCCGGGCCGAACCTGGCGTACGACCCGTCGATCGCCCGGCAGCTCCGGCGGCTTCCTGGTGTGCGTGGGGTCGAGTCTTTGGTTGATCTGGACAGCTACCCGCTCCGAGCCGAACGGGTCGATCGAGAACGTTTCGGTGCCCTTCGTTGGCAGTGTCGACGGAGAGTTCTTCGATCAGGACCGGGTCGCGATCACCAGCGGGCGCCTTCCGATCCGAAGCGGGCGGACCAGATCGTCATGTCGGCCGACGTCGCCCACTTCTTCCACCTCCACATCGGCTCGACGATCTCGTTTGCGCTTCTTCACGAACGCCGAGAACGCCGAGCCGGGCATCTCGACGGCCACCGAGCGCCGACACCTCGTGCGGGCCGTCACCCTCGCCGGCATCGCGAGTGTTCGACACCGCCGTGGTTCAGGACGACATCGACGCCCAGGTCCCCGGCGGCGTCATCTTCACTCCGGCACTGACCCGCCGGTTGGCGGCCTGTTGCGCGCAGGACAGCAAGAGTTCGATCAAGCTGATCCACGGCGCCGCCGAGCGGAACACGTTCGAGTCCGAGGTCGACCGCCTCCATCCGGGCGCCTCCGCGCATGTGTCGAATCCCTCGTTCATCGTCGAGAAGACGCAGCGGGCAATCCAACCCGAGGCGGTCGCCCTGGCCGTGTTCGGCGCCATCGCCCTCCCAGGCGCGGATAGCGAGCAGGAGCGCCAGCGTGGTGAAAAATGCCGTCGGCACGTCAGCCAGCACGAAGTGCGACTCGCGGACGTGGGTCGGCAGGATGGCCAGGATCGCCGCGGCCAGCAGGGCGGTCGCCGTGCTCCAGCGCCGCGCCGCGCAGAAGAGCACCAGCACGGTGCCGGTGCCGATCGTCGCGGTGACGGCCCGGCCGGAGTAGTAGAAGTCCTCGGGGCCGACCGCGGCGAGGCTGTTCCAGGCGCCGTGCATCGCGCCGGCCAGGAACACCAGGCACGACACCACGAGCTGCACGTAGAACGTCAGGCTTGGCCAGTCGAAGAAGCGCGGGTTGAAGTCGCCGGTCTTCATCATGGCGACGACGCGGGTGACGATTTCAGGCTCGTCGACGCCGAGGGCGTAGGGCAGGCCCGCGCCGATTGTCCAGAATCGCAGCCACGCCGCGACGAGCACGATGACGGCCAGCGCGGCCCACGCGCCGTTCGACAGCGCAGGCAGTGCCCGGGAGGGCGCAGGCACGGGGACGGGCGTCGGCATCGACGCCCATTATAGAAGGCGGCTTCGCGTTACTCGTAGCGCAGCGCTTCGATGGGATCGAGGCGCGACGCCTTGAATGCGGGCCAGAGGCCGAAGAAGATGCCGACGCTGGCGGAAAAGCCGATGCCGATGGCGAACGACCACCACGGCAGCGACACCGGGAACCCCGCGGCCAGGTGCACGATCAGCCCGATGAGGCTGCCGAGGCCGATGCCGAGCAGCCCGCCGAGCGAGGTCAGGAACACGGCCTCCAGCAGGAACTGCCACAGGATTTCCCGCCGGCGCGCGCCGAGCGCCTTGCGGATGCCGATTTCGCGCGTCCGCTCGGTCACCGAGATCGTCATGATCGCCATGACCCCGATGCCGCCGACCATCAGCGCGATCGACGAGATCACGACCAGCGCGAGAAAGATCGCCCGCGTGAACTGATCGAAGATGCCCTTGATCATGTCCGACGTGACGATGTCGAAGTCGTTCTCCTGGTCGACCTTCAGGCGGTGGCGGGCGCGCATCACCTCCTGCACTTCGCTCTCGAGCTGCTCGCGCGTGGCATCGGGGTAGCCGACGACGCCGACGAACAGGAAGCGCTGCAGCAGCCCCCGGATCCGGGGTGGATCGAAGATCTTGTCGTAGGTGCTGGATGGAATGGCGGCAAACGCGTTGGGATCGCCGCCGAGGGGACTCGGGCGCTTGCCCATCACGCCCACGACCACGAACTCGTCTTCGTTGAGCCGCACCTTCTTGTCGATCGGGTCGACGTTGGGAAAGAGCGTCTCGCCGACGGAGTAGCCGAGCACGATCACGTTACGGCGGTGATCCACTTCGAACGGGGAGAGGAACCGGCCCTCGTCCATGCCGATGTAGTTGATGTCGGCGAAGTTGGCCGAGGCGCCGATGATCTGAATCAGCTTGGTCGAAACGCCCTTGTAGGAGAGCCGCTGCGGATCCGATCCCGGACCTGCGCCAAGCTGCCACCCGACAGTCATCGCGGAGGGCGAGCCGGCCTTGATCGCCTTGGCGTCCTCTTCGGTGATGTTGGGCCGCCGCAGCACGTCGATGAACTTCTTGCCGCTCGCGAAGCTGCTGATGCTCATCTTCGCGACGTAGACGCTGTTGGCGCCCATCTGGTTGATGAGCGTCTCCATCTGGTCGCCGAAGCCGCGAATGAGCGACGTCATCCCGACAATCGACGTCACGCCGATGACCACGCCGAGGACCGTCAGCGCCGAGCGCAGCTTGTTGGTCTTGAGCGTGTCGACCGCCATCACCAGGACTTCGGCGAGGAGGCCCGTGCGGAAGCGGGCCATCTATTCCCTCCTCAGCGCTTCGATCGGATCGAGCGACGCCGCGCGCATCGCCGGATACATGCCGAAGAACAGTCCGACCACCGCCGTCATCCCCAGGCCGAGCGGAACCGACCACGGCTCGATGCGGGCCGGGATAGGCGTGAAGGTCGAGACCAGCAGCGCGACGCCGAAGCCGAGGAGCGTGCCGAGCAGGCCGCCGATCGTGGAGAGCGTCGTGGACTCTGTCAGGACCTGCCAGATGATGTCCCGCCGCTTGGCGCCAAGCGCCTTGCGCAGCCCAATCTCGCGCGTCCGCTCCGAGACGATCATCAGCATGATGTTCATGATGACGACGCCGCCGACGACCAGCGAGAGGGAGACGACGCCGACCAGGATCGCGAAGGCCCCCGAGGAGAACTGCTTCCACAGGTCCATCAGCGTGTCGGAGGTGTAGAGGCCGAAGTTGTCGGCGTCTTTTGGCCGGAGATGCCGCTGGACGCGCATGGCGACGCGCGTCGCGTCCATGGCGCTCTCGAGGTTGCTCGGGTCGACCGGCTTGACGGTGATCTCGAGTGACCGCCGCGATCCGAACAGGTGCTGGAACGCGGACAGCGGGATGACCAGGAACTCGTCCTGCGACTGCCCGAAGACCGACCCCTTCTTCTCGTTCACGCCGACGACGGTGAAGTGCTGGCCGTTGACCTGAATCACCTTGTCCACGGCGCTGCGGCCCTTGAACAGCTTGTCCGCCGTGTCCCAGCCGATGAGCGCGACGTTGCGGCCGCGATCGACTTCCATGCGGCTCGGCACGCGCCCCTCGACCGCCGTGTAGCCGCTGAAGCTCTCGTAGTCGGAGGTCACGCCGCGGACGCGCGTGCTCTCGAGCGTCTCGGTGCCCCACGACACGTTGGCGCCGGCGCCAGCTTCCGCCATCACCGCGTCGATCACCGTCGTGTCGAAGGACTCGATGGCCCGCGCGTCGAGCAGCGAGATGTTCGGGTTCCGCCGCCAGGCCGTGCGCTCGTCCTCCTCGCTCGTGATGACCCCGATCTTGTCCACTTTGAACGTGCCCGCGCCGACGTCGCGAAGGATCGCGTCGGCGACATACCCGTTCATGCCCTGGAGCAGCGACACGACCGCGATGATCGAGGTGACCGCCACGATGTTGCCGAGCACCATCATGAGCGAACGGATCTTGTTCACCCAGATGGATGAGAGCGCGAGGCCGACGGCGTCGAAGAACTGCGTCATTTGCGATATCTAAGCAGGCGGCAAGCGGCAGGCAGGCGGTAGCGCAGCTGAGGCGCCACTGCCTGCTGCCCACTGCCTGCTACGTGCTCTTCTTTGCCTTCACGTCGACTTTCACCTCGTCGCCGTCCTTCAGGTTGCGGACGTTGTTGAACGGCCCGGTGATCACCTGGTCGCCTTCCTTCAAGCCTGAGATTACCTCGAAGTACTTCTCGCCCGCGATGCCGACCTTGACCGGCACGAACTCGGCCTCGCTCGTCTTGGCGGCCGGCGCGGCCTTCATGACGAAGACGCCTTCGACCTCCTTCTTCGTCTGACCTGGCTTCAGCTCCAGCTGGGGCGCCGAGGCCGCATCGGTCGGCTTGGGACGCCGCTTGGCTTTCGGATCCTTCGGCTCCCGGTAGATGCTGCCGTCCTTCTCGAACACCAGCTCACGGGCGGCCATGGCCTGAATCGGGACTGTCAGCGCCTGCTTGCGCGTGGCCGTCGTGATGGCGGCCGAACAGGTGAACCCGGGGCGTACCTCGGGAATCTGCCCGTCGATCTGCACCTTCACCTTGAAGTTCGTCGCCTGCTGGCCGGCCTGCGTCGCCGTCGTCTGAATCGGGCTGTTGCCGATTTCGGTGACCTTGCCGGTGAACGTCCGATCCTGCAGGGCGTCGATCGTGATCTTGGCCGGCTGCCCGATCTGGACCGACGGAATGTCGGTCTCGTCCACTTCGACTTCCGCCTGGATGACGCCCATGTCCGCGACCGTCAGCAACTGTGTCCCGGCGTTGTTCATCGTCCCGACGACCACGTTCTCGCCTTCTTCGATGTTGCGCCGGGTGACGATGCCGTCAAACGGCGCCACGAGGGTGACCTGGCGCAGGTTGTAGCGGCTGGTGTCGAGCGAGGCGGCTTCCTGGTTGATCATCTCCTGACTGGAATCGATGGCGGTCTGCCTCGCCGCCAGCTCCGAGCGCGCGATCTTGACGTCGTTTTCTGCCTTGTCCAGCGCTTCCTTCGTCGTCAATTGCTGCGACCAGAGATCGCGCTGCCGCTTCACCTGGATTTCGGCGAGCGAGAGGGTGGCCTTGGCGGTTTCGACGTTGACCCTGGACTGCGCCAGACCAGCGCGTGCCGCGGCAACCGCCGCCTCACCTCGCTGGACCGTCCCCTTGAGCGCGTTGGGATCGATCTCGAGCAGGAACTGGCCTGCCTTGACGCGGTCGCCCTCTTCCACGGCGAGCTTCGTCACGCGGCCCATCTGGACGGCGCTGATATCGACGAAGCGCTTCGCCTGAACGGTGCCCGACGCCGTGACGATGGCCTCGAGATCGCGCTTCTTGACCGCCTCGGCGTTGATCGACGTCGCGTCGTTCTTCTTGAAATAGAAGTTCGCGCCAGCGACAGCGGCGAGCAGGATGATGACCAGTAGAGCGATGAACCATTTCTTCCGAAACACGCGCGATTCCTCCTTCGAGACCTGACTTACGCCGCCCTGTGCCCACGGCCCCGTGGACCGACGGACCGACGACCCATGGACCCTTGTCCTACCCCTTCGAGAGCAGCGCGCCGATGAGCGCGACGACCACGTTGATGGCCATGAACGTCCAGAAGATCGGCGCCGTGCGCCGCTTGTAGAGCACCGCCAGACCGATGGCGTTTACAATCATTCCCCAGATGATGAACAGATCGAACCAGCCGAGGAACTTGGCGATGAAGTTCGTGTCCTCGAGAAACGGCACGAAGACGCCAAGGTTGGTCGCGCTCGTCATCGACTCGCGCATGTAGTTGAGCGGCACCACGAACAGCGTCGAGACCAGATTGACAGCGCCGGCATGGCTGGTCACCGCCAGGACCTGCTTGTAGGTGGCGTCTCCGCCCAGCGCCGCGTTGAACACGCCGTACAGGATGCCCGCGATCAGAAAGCTGAAAATCGGTCCGACGATGAGAATGGCGCCGAGGGCAAAGTACCTCCCGAGCGGCGCGCGCTGCTCGATGCCGTCGATGTCGGCCTGGGTGACCGAGCCTTTCCACCGTTCGACAGAGTGCGTCTGCTGATCGATCATCGCCTCCTGGCCGACCGGCGTGCTCAGGAACACGAACTGCCCGATGGCGATGACGAGCGTGACGACGGCCATCGCGCCCAGCCATTTCGGACGGGCGACAATCCCCGTGAAGGTGGCGCGTGGCGACGTGAGAACGCCCAGCAGCCGGGCGAACAGATTTTGTGAGGGAGCGGCTTGCGCGGCTCCAGTGGACACAGCTTCAGTCATCGCAGACCGTCCTTCAATGGGAAGTGGTCCTCAGGATCGGCGTCGGGTCTAGTCAGGGAATCGCACCGGGACGTAGTGACTAATCGTATATACGCCGACACCGACGATTTGTTTCCCGGAACCGAACACTCGGATGCTATCAACATGATATCACATGGGCGCCGGCGACTTCTTCGTGGGTCGCTGACTCTGTTTGCGGCCGTCACGCTCAGCGCCAGCGCGGTTTCCGGCGCCGGGGCGCAGTCCTTCGACCAGGTGGGCACCCGTGCCAAGGGCATGGGCGGCGCCTTCACCGCGGTCGCTGATGATGCCACAGCCACGTGGTGGAATCCGGCCGGCGTGCCGAACTCCTTCGTGGTGGACGCCGTCCTCGACGGCCAGTCATCCGGTTTCACCGACAACGCGCAGTTGCGGGCAAACCAGTCGGGGGGTGCGAAAAATGGCGCGGTCGGCTTCGCGTTTTGTTTTCCGGCCGTCGGACTCAGTTATTACCGCGTCCGCCAGACTGGCATCGACCCTGCTACAGCGGGAAGCGTTCCCGGCCGACAAGATCCGGCGACAGGTCTGCTCGCGCGGTCCCTGCTGACGGAGCAGTTCGGCGTCAGCCTGGTGCAGTCGCTGGGCGATCGGCTGGTGATCGGGGCGACGCTTCGGGTGGTGCACGGCGGGGTGGCGATCGCGCCGAGCGTGGCGGGTGACGCCGACGCCAGCCTGGACGCGGCCGCGGACGCGGATGGCCCGACGCGGACCACGGGAGATATCGACGTCGGTGCGGTGCTGCACCTGCACCACCTGCGGCTGGCGGTGGCGGCACGGAACCTGACGGCGCCCGAGTTTCCCTCGACCGACGGCATCGCCTGGCGGATCGACAGGGTGGTGCGGGTCGGGGTGGCTGTCGTCGGCGACCCGCAGCGCGCGGGCCGGCAGGATTGGACGGTGTCGGCTGACGCGGATCTCACGCGTGAGACGACGCCCTTCGGCGATCGGCGGGATGTGGCCGTCGGCGCCGAGCGCTGGATCGCACACCGGCGGGTGGGGCTTCGCGGCGGCCTTCGGGTCAGCACCGTGGACGAGGCCCGCGCGGCGGTGTCGGGTGGGGCAAGTGTCGGGCTGACCAGTGGCGTGTGGGTGGAAGCACAGGCCACGGGCGGCGCCGATCGCACGACGCGAGGCTGGGGAATCGACGCGCACGTGATGTTCTGAACCGGTTGTTCGCCCTCCGACAGGCTCCGGGCGGACCCAACCGTCTGTCCGTTGGAGCCCGTCACCGGATGTCAGACGTACATGGCCGTCCGCATTGGCGAGCTGCTTCTCAAAGAGAAGCGCATCACGCCTGAACAACTCCAGGAGGTCCTGGCCTACCAGAAGGCCAAGGGGGACAAGATCGGCGTCGCCCTCGTGAAGCTGGGCTATGTCCAGGACGAGGACATCACCGCGCTGCTCAGCAAGCAGTACGGCGTGCCGTCGATCAACCTGGCGCAGTTCGAGATCGACCCGGCCGTCATCAAGCTGATTCCCGCAGAGACCGCCTTCAAGTACCAGATCATCCCGCTCTCGCGCGCCGGCGCCACGCTGACGATCGCGATGACGGACCCGACCAACGTCTTCGCCATGGACGACATCAAGTTCATGACGGGGTACAACGTCGAGCCCGTCGTGGCGTCGGACAGCGCGGTCAACGACTCGCTGGAGAAGTACTACCCGGCTCAGCACAACAAGAAGATCGAGGTCGCCGGCAACTCGGGGCCGAGCGCGCTCGACGCCGCCACGCGGGCCCTCGAGGAGATGCCGCTCGACGGCGCCGCGGGTGATGTCGAACTGCTGGACGAGCTCGAGGAGATCAGCGCCGAGGCGCTGCAGCGCCAGGGCGAGGAAGCGCCGGTCATCAAGCTGGTGAACATCATCCTGATGTCGGCCATCCAGAAGGCCGCCAGCGACATTCACATCGAGCCCTACGAGAAGGAGTTCCGCGTCAGGTACCGCGTGGACGGCATCCTCTACAACATCATGTCGCCGCCCATGAAGTTCCGCGATGCGATCACCTCGCGCATCAAGATCATGGCGAAGCTCGACATCGCCGAGAAGCGCCTCCCGCAGGACGGCCGCATCAAGATCCGTTTCGCCGACAACGGCAACACCAAGGAGATCGACTTCCGCGTCAGCTGCCTGCCGACACTGTTCGGCGAGAAGATCGTCCTTCGACTCCTCGACAAGGACAAGCTGATGCTCGACATGACCAAGCTGGGCTTCGAGCAGGAGTCGCTGACGAAGTTCGAAACAGCGATCGAGAAGCCGTGGGGCATGGTGCTCGTCACCGGACCGACGGGCAGCGGCAAGACGAACACCCTCTACTCGTCGATCTCGAAGATCAACACGCCGGAAACCAACATCATGACCGCGGAAGACCCGGTCGAGTTCAACCTGCCCGGGATCAACCAGGTCCAGGTCCGCGAGAACATCGGGCTCAACTTCGCGGCCGCCCTGCGCTCGTTCCTGCGCCAGGACCCGAACACGATTCTCGTCGGCGAGATCCGCGACTTCGAGACGGCGGAGATCGCGGTCAAGGCCGCGCTCACCGGTCACCTCGTGCTCTCGACGCTGCACACCAACGACGCGCCGAGCACGGTCAACCGGTTGATGAACATGGGCATCGAGCCCTTCCTCGTCGCCAGCTCCGTGAACCTGATTTGCGCCCAGCGCCTCGTGCGGCGCATCTGCGCGAATTGCAAGCAGCCGCATCCGACGCCCCCGCCAGCACTGGTCCAGGCCGGTTTTTCGCCGGAGGATGCCGAAACTGTCACGCCGATGCGTGGCACGGGCTGCGAAAAATGTAACAACACCGGCTACAAAGGCCGCGTCGGTCTCTACGAAGTGATGGAAGTCACTGACGAATTGCGCGAATTGGTGCTCGTCGGCGCCTCGGCACTGGAATTGCGGCGCAAGGCCATCGACGAGGGCATGATCACGCTCCGCCAGAGCGGGCTCCGCAAGGTCCGCGCCGGTCTGACGACCGTCGAGGAAGTGGCTCGAGAGACGGTCAAGTAACCCATATGCCTACGCTACCGGAACTGCTGAAAACCACCGTCGAGCTGAACGGCTCGGACCTGCACCTCACGACCGCCACGCCGGCCCAGGTCCGTGTGAACGGCAAGCTCCAGCGGCTCGACATGCCGGAGCTGTCGCCGGCCGACACCAAGCAGCTGGCCTACAGCGTGCTGACTGACACGCAGAAGAAGCGGTTCGAGGAAACGCTCGAGCTCGACTTCTCGTTCGGGATCAAGGGCCTCGCCCGCTTCCGCTGCAACATGTTCAATCAGCGCGGCGCCGTCGGCGCGGTCTACCGCTTGATTCCCGAGCGCATCCGGAGCTTCGAAGAGCTGAACCTGCCGCCGGTCCTCGCCAACCTGTCGGAGCGGCCGCGCGGCCTCGTGCTGGTCACCGGGCCCACGGGCAGCGGCAAGTCTACGACCCTGGCCGCGATGATCGACAAGATCAACCAGGAGCGGCGCGAACACATCCTCACCATCGAGGACCCGATCGAGTACATCCACCAGCACAAGAACTGCCTGGTGAACCAGCGCGAAGTCCACAGCGACACCCAGGGCTTCGGCCTGGCTCTGCGCGCCGCCCTTCGTGAAGACCCCGACGTCGTGCTCATCGGCGAAATGCGCGACCTCGAGACCATCGAAGCGGCGCTGCGCATCGCGGAGACGGGCCACCTCACGTTTGCCACCCTGCACACGAACTCCGCGGCGCAGACCATCAACCGCATCATCGATGTCTTCCCGGCGCACCAGCAGGGTCAGATTCGGACCCAGCTGTCCCTCGTCCTCGAAGGCATCGTCTGTCAGTCACTGCAGCCGAAGGTGGGCGGCGGACGCGTCGTGTCGCTCGAGATTCTGATGCCGACGGTCGCGGTACGGAACCTGATTCGCGAAGACAAGATTCACCAGATTTACTCGGCGATGCAGACCGGCCAGGAGAAGGCCGGCATGCAGACCGCGAACCAGTCACTGGCCAGCCTGCACCTGGCGGGGCGCATCACGCTCGAAACGGCGATGCTCGCCAGCTCTCACAGAGACGAGCTGCAGGAAATGATCAACCGCGGGGTCGGCGTGGTCGCCGGCGCCGGCATGGGCGGACGGCCTCTGCGGCCGACGGCGGTTCCGCCGATACGTAGGTAGGTAGTTGTAGCAGGCGGCGGGCAGCGGGCAGTGGTGTGCAACTGCCAGCCGCCGGCCGCCTGCTGCCAGCTACAGAGCTCGATACAGGACTAGCCTATGCCAACTTTTGCATTTGTCGGTCGGACCCGGGGCGGCGAGACCATCAGCGGCGAGCGCGCCGGCGACACCATGGACGCCGTCGTCTCGCTCCTCCGGCGCGAGCAAGTGCTCGTCACCAAGGTCACGCCGGTGAAGGCCAAGGCCGACGCCGGCAGCCCCGTCAAGAAGGGGAAGCTGGGGAAGGGCGTCAACTCCAAGAACCTGGCGATCTTCGTCCGGCAGTTCTCGGTCATGATCGACGCCGGCCTGCCACTGGTCCAGTGTCTGGAAATCCTCGGCACGCAGGAAGAGGATCCGAGCTTCGCGGCGACGATCCTGCAGACGCGGTCCGACGTCGAGAACGGCCAGTCGCTGGCCGACGCGATGCGCAAGCATCCGAAGACCTTCGACCCGCTGTTCACCAACATGATCGCGGCCGGCGAGGCCGGCGGTATTCTCGACACCATCCTGAAGCGGCTGGCGACCTACATCGAGAAGGCCGTCAAGCTGAAGAGCCAGGTCAAGTCCGCGATGATCTACCCGATCGCGGTCGTCACCATCGCCTCCGTCGTCGTCGCCGCCATCCTGTGGAAGGTCATCCCGACGTTCGCCGGCCTGTTCTCCTCGCTCGGCGCCGAGCTGCCGATGCCGACGCGCGTCGTCATCGCGATGAGCAACTCGCTGGTGCGCTTCGGCTGGATGATGATCATCGCCCTCGGCGTGCTCGGTTGGTTCCTGAAGCAGTTCTACGGCACGAGCGGCGGCCGCCGGACCATCGACAGGATCGTGCTCGGGCTCCCGATCCTCGGCAACATCATGAAGAAGATCGCCGTCGCGCGGTTCTGCCGCACGCTGGCGACCCTGATCAGCTCGGGCGTGCCGATTCTGGACGGCCTCGAGATCACCGCGCGCACGTCGGGCAACGCGATCGTCGAGGACGCGATCATGGCGACCCGGAAGAGCATCGAAGGCGGCAACACCATCGCGGCGCCGCTCCGGGAGACCAACGTGTTTCCGCCGATGGTCGTGCAGATGATCGGCGTTGGCGAAACGACGGGCGCGCTCGACACCATGCTGGCGAAGATTGCCGAGTTCTACGAAGAGGAAGTGGACACGGCGGTCGCCGGTCTGCTGACACTGCTCGAGCCGATCATGATCGCGTTTCTCGGCCTGGTGGTCGGCGGCATCGTCATCGCGATGTATCTGCCGATGTTCGACCTGATCAGCAAGCTGAGCGGCTAGCATCATCCGCACACTCAGGAACCAGAGACAAGGGCTGCCGGCGTGAGAGGACCAGAACGCCGGCGGCTCGCCTCGCTCATCTGGGCGAGGGTGGTCGTCAGCACCCTGTTGATGGGGTCGGCGATCGTCGCGCAGATCACCCAGCCCTGGTCGCTGCCGATCGACCCGTTCTTCTTCCTGATCGGCCTGGCCTACTGCCTCTGCGTCATCTACGCGGTCACGCTCGACTACGCCCAGCGCTGGCCGTGGCTGATCGACCTGCAACTGGCCGGCGACGCGATCGCCGTCACGGCGTTCATCTACCTCACCGGCGGCGTCACCAGCTTCTTTGCGGTCCTCTACGTCCTGCCGGTCGCCGGCGCCGTCTTCCTGAAGTTCCGTGCCGGCGGATACCGTCTCGCCGCGCTCAGCACCGGGTTGCATACGGCGCTGGTGATCGCGGCGTACATGGGGACGCCGGGCTACGTCGGCGGGCAGTGGCTGAACGACCTCCGGCCGATGCTGCCGCCGCTGCGCGTCGCCGCGCTCACCGTCATCGCCGACGGCATGGCGCTGGTGGCAGTCGCGCTGCTGGCCGGGTCGCTGGCCGAACGGCTCCGCAGCGCCAACGCCCGCCTCGAGGACGCATCGCTCGCACTCGCCGATCTCCAGGCGTTCAACCAGCACGTCATCGAGAGCCTGACGAGCGGCCTCGTCACGACTGACAGGACAGGACGCATCCTCACGTTCAACCGCGCCGCCGAAGCAATCACCGGGCAAAGCGCCGCGCTGGCGACGGGGCAGGCCGCCGCCGCAGTGCTGCAGATGCCGGAGGACCTCGCTACGCTGCTGGCACTGGATCTCGAGGCGCCAGCCCGCCGCGCCGACTACGTCTACCGCACCGCGGAAGGCGTCGCGCTCAACATCGGGCTCAGCGCCACCGACCTCGTGACGCCGGACGGGCGCACCGGCTACCTGCTGACCTTTCAGGACGTCACCGAGATGCGGCGCCTCGAACGCGAGGGCCGCGCGCGTCAGCGCCTCGCCGCCGTGGGCGAGATGGCCGCTGGCATCGCGCACGAGATTCGCAATCCGCTGGCCTCGATGCGCGGCTCGATCCAGGTGCTTCGCGCGGAACTGGCGCTCACCGACGAGCAGGCGGACCTGATGGACATCGTGATGCGCGAGTCGGATCGGCTGAACGAGACGATCCGATCGTTTCTGTCGTACGCGCGGCCGAAGCCGCCGACTGCCGGCCCCGTCGACATGGGCCGCCTCCTGCGCGACACCGCAATCCTGCTGCGCAACAGCCCCGAAGTGCTGCCGCAGCATCGCATCGAGGTGGATGCCCCGGACTCGGGCCCGATCGCCGAGGGCGACGACGGGCAGGTGCGGCAGGTGGTGTGGAACCTCGCCACCAACGGCCTGAGAGCGATGCCCGAGGGCGGGCGTCTGGTCCTGCGCGCGCGACACGACGCCGTCGACGGAGACGTCGTGGCGCTCGAAGTGGCCGACGACGGGGTCGGCATCTCCGCCGATCAGCTCGACACGTTGTTCCAGCCCTTCCGCGGATCGTTTGCGCGCGGGTCCGGTCTCGGCCTCGCCATCGTCCACCGCATCGTCAGCGATCACGCCGGGGAGATCGCCGTGCAGTCGGCGGTGGGGAAGGGCACGACGGTGATCGTGAGGCTCGCAGCGCACGTGCAGCAGGCGGCAGGCAGCGGGCAGCGGGCAGTGGCTGGCGCGCAACGATGCGCAGATGAGGTCAGAAAGTGACCCGGCAATGTCGATTCGGAACTATCGGGACCTCATCGCCTGGCAACGCGCGATGGATTTCACCGTAGCGGTCTACACAGCCGCAGCGTCTTGGCCGAAAACGGAGATGTTCGGTCTGACTCGTCAGGCCAAGGCCGCTGCGGTGTCGGTTCCCTGCAATATCGCCGAAGGACAGGGCAGACGCAGCGACGCGGAGTTCAGACACTTTCTCTCGATTGCGCATGGCTCGGTTCGCGAGGTCGAGACGTGTGTCTTGCTGGCAGAGCGCCTTGGCTTCTTGAAGGCACGTGAAACGGAGCAGCTGTTGGATCACGCGGGTGAAGTTGGAAGGCTCGTGACTGGACTGGCTAATGCGATTCCGACAAAGGATCGGCGATGAAGCCTGTCCCGAGTCTGGCCACCCCTGGCAGCCAGCCCCTGCCAGCCGCCAGCCGCCCGCTGTCTGCTACAGAGGACCCGTCTCGCCCCAAGCGCGTGCTCGTCGCCGACGACGAGCGATCGATGCGGGAGCTGCTGGCGATTGTGCTGAAGCGTGAAGGGTACGAGGTGCTGCTGGCTGAAAACGGCCACGCCGCCCTCGCAGCCCTGAATCGCGGCAACATCGACCTGATCATCTCCGACATCAAGATGCCCGACATGAGCGGCGTGGACGTCCTGCGCGCCGCGAAGGCCGCCGACGCGTCGCTGCCGGCGATCATGATGACGGCCTTCGCCAGCACCGAAACGGCGGTCGAGGCGATGCGGCTCGGAGCCTGCGACTACCTGATCAAGCCGTTCGACGTCGACGAGCTGAAGTTGAAGGTGCGCGAGAAGCTCGAGGCGCGGCAGTTGCGCCAGGAGAACGTGCTTTTGCGGCGCGCGCTCAACCAGCCGCACGTGATGGCGGGCATCATCGGCCGCAGCTCCGGCATGCTGGCGGTGTTCGACCTCATCGAGTCGGTTGCCAAGACCACGAGCACCGTGCTCGTGACCGGCGAGTCCGGCACCGGCAAGGAGCTCGTGGCGAGGGCCGTGCACTTTCATTCGCTCCGGCGCGACCGTCCCTTCGTGGCGATCAACTGCGGGGCCCTGCCAGAGACGCTCCTCGAATCCGAGCTGTTCGGTCACATGCGCGGCTCGTTCACCGGTGCCGAAAACACCAAGAAGGGCCTGGTCGAGATCGCCGAGGGCGGCACCATCTTCCTGGACGAAATCGGCGAGATGACGCCGATGATGCAGGTGAAGCTGCTCCGCGTCCTGCAGGAGCGCCGCTTCCGCCGCGTCGGCGGCCTCGAGGAGATCGAGGGCGACATCCGCGTCGTGGCCGCGACCAACCAGGATCTGCCGAAGCTGGTCGCTGACGGGCGCTTCCGCGAAGATCTCTACTACCGGATCAACGTGATCCCGATCCAGTTGCCTCCGCTCCGCGACCGGCGGGAAGATATTCCACTGATCGCCGAGCACTTTCTGGGCAAGTACCGCGATCAGATGGGCAAGCCCCTGGTGGCGATCTCGCGCGACGCGATGGGCTGGCTGGAGCGCTACCACTGGCCGGGCAATATCAGAGAGCTCGAAAACGTCATCGAACGCGCTGTGGCGCTCGAGCGCACGCCAACCATCCTCCCCGAGAGCCTGCCCGCGCAGATTCGGGGCACGATCGAGCCGGGATCGTCGGCCGCCGACGTCGCGTCGCTGCCGGACGGCGGGTTCGACCTCGAACAGCACGTGCAGGACGTCGAGCGCCGCTACCTGGCCCAGGCGCTCGAGCGGGCTGGCGGCGTGCAGGTGCGAGCCGCGGAGCTGCTCGGGATGAGTTTCAGATCGTTCAGGGTACTACGCAAAGAAGTAGCAATCTGAAGTAGGACTCGGGCAGGTTTCAGCGCCCCGCGCCCTTTCCTCTGCGCCTTCCCCCTGCAGCCGGCGGGGTACCTCTTTATCCCCGCCGTTCTGCCGATAACACTTTTGCAATCGCGGTTCGCTCTTTGTCGCGTGACAATTGAAGGCCTCGGGACACTTTCTGCCAAGGGCCGCTGACAGGGATTGTCGCTTCGCCGCTGTGGCACGGTGATCTCCCGGCCGAATTGCAGAAGACACGGTCTGATAAGTCACGGGTTCGCAAGGCGATGCGGGGGTTGGGCGGCGCGGAGGGACGGGCTGGCACCACGGTTGCTATTGCTACCGGCGTCGACGGCCGCCAGATGTCCTGGCGACCAGACGGCGGCTGTCAACAGCCCCTAACGTCAACGTGGTCCGATCCGAGCGACGGACGGTTCCTTGAGGAGAGACACAGTCATGAAGCTTCGTAACCAGAAGGGTTTCACGCTCATCGAGCTGCTGATCGTCGTGGCGATCATCGGCATCATCGCGGCCATCGCAATCCCCGGCCTGCTCCGCGCCCGCATGTCGGGTAACGAGACGTCGGCGATCGGCTCACTCCGCGCCATCAACAGCGCGCAGGTGAACTTCGCGGCCAACTGCGGCCAGGGCAACTACGCTGACTCGCTCCCGAACCTGGCGCTGGCGCCGGCGGCTGGTGGTGAAGGCTTCATCAGCGTCGACCTGTCGGCGGCGGCTCCTGTGAAGAGCGGCTACAACATCGTCTTCACTGCGGGCGCGGCCCCGGTGACGGCGCCGACCGTCTGCAACGCGGCCACCACGTCGGTGACCTTCGCGGTCAACGCGGATCCGTCCGCGGTCGGCAGCAGCGGCACGCGCTACTTCTTCACCAACGGCGGCACGATCTTCCAGGATTCGACGGCGACGATCGCTCCTGTGCAGACCGGCCCGCCCGCGTCGGGCACGCCGATTCAGTAGGCGCTTCGCCCCCGGTGTGGGGTGGAGGCTTGGTTCCGGGGGGATGTTCGCGCGGCGGGCATCCCCCTTTTCTTTCTCCGACGCGGACTGTAGATCGGCGCCGGGATTTCGGAACACGACCATGGCTGGACGAGACAAACGCGGCTTCACCCTGATCGAGCTCCTGATCGTGGTGGCCATCATCGGAATCATCGCGGCGATTGCCATCCCCGGCCTCCTGCGGGCCCGCATGTCGGGCAACGAGGCCTCGGCGATCGGCAGTGTCCGGGCCGTCACCAGCGGCCAGGTGAGCTTCGCGGCCAACTGCGCGCAGGGCACCTTCGCGGGGTCGCTTGCCGACCTGGCGACGCCGCCCGCGGCCGGCGGCCCCGGGTTCGTCAGCGACGACCTGGCGCTCGACCCGTCGTACAAGAGCGGCTACACCATCAAGATCACGGCCGGCGCGGCCGCCTCGGGCCTGACGATTTGCAACGGCACGTCGACGAACCTGACCTTCGCCGTCAACGCCGACCCGATCAGCCCCGGCACGAGCGGGACGCGACACTTCTTCGCCAACGCCAGCGGCAACATCTGGGTGGACCAGGCGGCGATTGCCGTCGTGCAGACCGGTCCTCCGGGAACGGGCTCGCCGATTCAGTAGAGCCTCCTGAACCATTCGGCAAGACCTGCTACAGCGCCGCGCGACGGCGCGCCACCCGCAGGCCGCGACGCGGCCCGGCATTTGACAGGGCCAGACAGCCGCCCCTACGATCCCATCACGTGGACGCTGCGCTCAACGCGCGCGGGGTGTCAGACAGGTGACGCGCCGCACGAACATCGCCCTCCTGTTGCTCGCTCTGCTGGCCCTTGGTGCGTCCACTGCCGCGTCGGTCGTTCATTACCACCTGCTGACCGATCGCAGCTATCACAGCGTCTGCGACATCAACGCCACCTGGAACTGCTCACAGGTCTACGAGAGCCGGTTCGGTGCGTTCCGTGGCATTCCCGTCGCCATTGGCGGCGTGGTGTGGTCGGCGGCAGTGACGATGCTGGCCGGCGCGTATCTGTGGCTGACGCGACGCAGCGCCACGGCAGCCGCAGCGAGCCTCCCCGGGTACATCTTCATCCTCGCGGTGGCCGGACTGTCGGTCACCTTGTATCTCGCGTATGCGTCGCTCTTCGTCCTCAAGACCTATTGCGTGTTCTGTCTTCTCACTTATCTCGCCGTGGCCGGCATCTTCCTGGTGTCCGGCGCGGCCGCGGATGGATCCATGACCGATCTGCCTCGCCGAATGTTGCGGGACCTCAAGCTCCTCCTGTCCTCGCCCGTGGGTGTCAGTGTTTCCGTCGTGTTCCTCGCCGGCGCCGTGGCGCTGGTGGCCCTGTTCCCGCGCCAGGTCGACGCGACGACGCCGGGTGCGGCGCCGGCGCCGATCTCGGTGGAACAGCAAAGCGAGTTCGAGAAGTGGTACGAGGCCCTGCCGCGAACCATGCTCGCCGTGCCCACTGACGGCGCCAAGGTCCTGATCGTCAAGTTCAACGACTATCAGTGCCCGCCGTGCCGGATGACGTACGAGCAATACAAGCCGATCATCGCGAAGTACCAGGGCATGTACCCGGGGAAGGTGAAGTTCGTGACCAAGGACTTCCCGCTCAATTCAGAGTGCAACTCGACTGTCACTGCCACCATGCACGCGTCCGCCTGCGACGCGGCCGTCGCCGTCCGCCTGGCGCGGGCCAAAGGCCACGCAGAGGCGATGGAAGAGTGGCTGTTCGCCAACCAGCCCCAGCTCACCCCCGACATGGTCAAACAGGCCGTCAAGAGCATCGGCGGGGTGAACGATTTCGACGCCCAGTACGCCAAGACCCTGGACCTGGTCAAAGGCGACATCGCCATGGGGGCGGCCCTCCAGGTGCACTCCACGCCGACTTTTTTCATCAACGGTGTAAGGATTCCCCCGGTTAAAGCCGAGTACTTTGATGCGGCGATTGCGTACGAATTGAAGCACTAGGCAACCGCGTCGCCGCGACGCGCAATGACACGTGCGATCGACATCGAAGGTCTGACGAAGGACTACAGCGTCGGCTTCTGGCGGCCGAGGCCGTACCGTGCCCTGGACGGGCTGACCCTGGCTGTCGAGCCGGGCGAGATCTTCGGCTTCCTGGGCCCGAACGGCGCCGGCAAGACCACCACCCTGAAGCTGCTCATGCAGCTGGTGTTTCCGACAGCCGGCCGCGCCGAGATTCTCGGCCGGCCTGTCGGGGACCTGGCTGTCCGGCGCCGGATCGGCTACCTGCCGGAGAACCCGTACTTCTACGACAACCTCACTGCCGAAGAGCTCCTCCAGTACTTCGGGTCGCTCTTCGGCTATTCAGCCGCCGAGCGCCGCACGCGCGCCACTCGATTGCTCGACCTCGTCGGCGTCGGCGCTGAGCGCCGCCTGCAGCTGCGCAAGTACTCGAAGGGCATGATTCAGCGCGTCGGCATCGCGCAGGCGCTGCTGAACGACCCGGAAGTCGTCTTCCTCGACGAGCCGATGTCGGGGCTCGACCCGCTCGGCCGCCGTGACGTCCGCGAGCTGATCCTGAAGTTGCGCGATGACGGCAGCACCGTCTTCTTCAGCTCGCACATCCTGTCCGATGCCGAAACGCTTTGCACGCGCGCGGCCATCGTCGCCGGCGGACGGCTGGCCACCGTCGGTCCGCTCGGAGAGATGGCGGCCCGCGAGACGCGCGGCTGGGAAGTGGTCATGACCGGCGTTCCGGCCAAGACGCTCTCCCGGCTGCCGAACGGCGTCACCGCGCGATCGGTCGCAAGCGGGCGTCACACCTTCCAGCTTCCCCCGGAGGTGCGGCCGGAGCCGTTCGTCGCCGCGCTGGCGGCATCGGGCGCGCAGCTCGTATCGGTGACGACGCTGCACGCGACGCTCGAGGATGTGTTCGTGAAGTACGTCGCCGGCACCGCGTCGGCGCGCGAGGGCGCGCTGTGAGCGTCCGCACGATTCGCCACATCGCGGTCGCGGTGTTTCGCGAGTCGGTCCGCGATCGCGTGCTCTACAACCTGGTCGGATTCGCGCTGCTCGTCATCGGCGTGTCCTTACTGGTCGGCCAGGTGACCGCCGGCCAGGACATGAAGATCGTCAAGGACTTCGGTCTGGCGGCGATGGCAGTGTTCGGCTTGTTCATCGCCATCTTCATCGGCATCGGCCTGGTGTCGAAGGAAGTCGAGCGCCGCAGCGTCTACAGTCTCATCGCCAAGCCAGTCCGGCGGTCGGAGCTCGTCATCGGCAAGTACTGCGGTCTCGCCCTGACCATCGGCGTCAATCTCGCGGTGATGGTCGTTGTCTGGTATGCGGTGCTGGCCTTCATGTCTCACGGGGTCTCGCCGGAGATTCAGAAATCGTGGGACGCGCCGGCGACGGATCCGCGAATGCTGGTCGCTGTCGCGCTGATCTTCGAGCAGCTGTTGCTGGTCGTGGCGCTGGCGGTGTTCTTCTCGACCTTCTGCGGGCCGCTGTGGGCCGCGGTCTTCACGCTCGGCCTCTACGTCGCCGGGCATTTCTGCGGAGAGCTCCGCGGCTTCGACGTCGTCGTCGGCAACTCGCCGGTGCGCTATCTGGCGACGGGGCTGTCCTACATCCTGCCGAACATGGCGATGTTCGACGTCAAGGCCGCCGTCGTGCACGGACAGCTGGTGCCGGGCGGTTATGTGGCGACCGCGTCAGCGTACGGGGCCTCGTTCGTGGTGGTCCTCGTCACCGCGGCGGTCTGGATCTTCTCGCGACGGGACTTCAAGTGACGCCGGTGCTCGTCGAAGGCGCCGGACGACGTGTCGGCGGCGCGCTGGCACTGGTGCTGGTCGTCGCCGGCTTTGCCGCAGCAATTGCGCTCGACGTGGCGCGCGAGCGCTGGTACCCCACGGTGGCGTCGCCCACCCAGGAGCTGTACTTCACTCGCCCGGATCGCGTCGGTCAGATGGCCTTGTCGTTCAAGGCGATCCTGTCCGACGTGTACTGGATTCGCGCCGTGCAGTACTTCGGGCGCACCCGCATCGCCAACCGCGAGCATCCCGCGGAGGCCTCGGCGGCCACCCACGGCTACGACCTGCTCTATCCGCTGCTCGACGTCACGACGACGCTGGATCCGTCGTTCAACATCGCCTACCGCTTCGGCGCGATCTTCCTGACCGAGGAATACCCCAACGGCCCCGGGAAGCCGGATCAGGCCATTCGGCTGCTGGACAAGGGGTTCGCGCAGAACCCGGAGAAATGGCAGTACCTGTACGACAAAGCCTTTCTCTACTACTGGTCGCTCAAGAACTACCCGGAGGCCGCGCGCTGGTTTGCCGAGGCGGGCAAGATCAAGGGGTCTCCCGACTGGCTGCCCGGCCTGGCGGCCTACATGCTCGCGCACGGCAACGATCGGCGCAGCTCGCGCATGCTCTGGCAGCAGATCCATGACACGGCGGAGCAGCAGTACATCAAGGACAGCGCGACGTTCCACCTCCACCAGCTCGATCTCGCAGACGTGGCGGATCAATTGACGGTCCTGCTCGAGCGCTTTCAGCAGCGCACCGGACGTGCGGCATCGAGCTTCGAGCCGCTCGTCACTGCCGGATGGCTCAAGGGTGTGCCGACCGATCCTGACGGCGTGCCGTTTGTCGTCGATCCAATCACCGGCCGTGTCACCCTCGACCGCCGCTCGCGCTACGCGCCGTTGCCGCAGGACGACATCCCCGTGGCGTCCGCGCCGCAGACGGGGCTGTCACGGCCATGACCGACACCATCTTCGTGATCGGCGTCGGCGTGATCGGGCTGCTGATCGGCTCGTTCCTGAACGTCTGCATCTATCGCCTGCCGAAGGGCGAGACGGTGTTGTGGGGACGGAGCCACTGCCAGGGCTGCGGCCGGCAGATTCGTGCCTGGGAAAACATCCCGGTTTTCAGCTGGCTGCTGCTGCGCGGCCGGTGCTCGGGATGCCGCGCGCCGATCGCAGTCCAATACCCGATCGTCGAGCTGGTGACCGGCTTGATTTTCGCCGGGCTTGCCTGGCAGTTCGGCCCGACGCTGCTGCTCGTGTCGCGCCTGATCTTTGCGGCGGCGATGATCGTGCTGTTCACCGTCGACCTCAACGAGCGGATCCTGCCCAACGCCATCACGCTGCCGGGCATCGCCGTGGGCCTCGGCTTCAGCCTGTTCCTGCCGCCGGGCCTGCGCGACGCGATCATCGGCGCCGTTGCCTGCAGCCTCGTGCTATGGGGGGTGGGCGAGGCGATGACGCGCGTCCTCGGCAAGGAGGCGCTCGGGTTCGGCGACGTGAAGATGATGGCGATGATGGGCGCCTTCCTCGGCTGGCAGCTCACCATCGTCGCGCTCCTTCTCGCGTCTGTCCTGGGCAGCATCGGCGGCGTGACGCTGGTCGCGGTGACGGGCAATCGCAACTATCTGATTCCGCTCGGATCCTTCCTGGCGATCGGTGCGCTGGCCGCTGTCGCGGTGGGCGACCCGCTGATCGCGTGGTACGTGGGACGGCTGCTGACGCCGTAGCGCTATGAACCAGCAGGGGTATCTTCTCGCCGGCATCGCGACGCTCATGGCGGCCCTGGTCGTCGTGCTGGTGTTTGCCCTGGTGCGCTTCGTGGCGGCGGCGCGTGAGACGCGGCGGAGTCTCAGCGAGCGGGGTATGGAGACGGCGCTGCTCTCGGCAGCGCTGGAAGACGCCATCAGCCGTCTCAAGGCGCAGGAGCGCGCGATGGCGGCGCGAGCCGAGGCGTCAGAGCAGCTGAGCGATCAGATCATCGCCAGCAGCACCGCCGGTCTGCTGGTAGTCGACCTCGGCGGCCGGTTGCGTGTCGTCAACCCGGCGGCCAGACGGCTGCTGGGACTCGGATACGGTCCGCTGGCACATCCGGTTGCGGAAGTGCTGGGCGAAGACTCGCCGATCGCGTGCGCGATCGAGGACTGCCTGCGCACCGGGCAGCCGATCGTCGGGCGGTCGCTCGATGTGGCAGCCGCAGGCCGGACGGCAACGCATGTCAGCGCAACGGTCTCCCGACTGATCGACCAGCGCGATGCGACCACTGGCGTCATCTGCCTGCTCACCGACCTCACGCAGATCATCGACCTCGAGGAGCAGCTGCGACTGAAAGAGACGCTCGCCAGGCTGGGCGAGCTCACCGCGGGGCTGGCGCACGAGTTCCGAAACGGGCTCGCGACCATTCACGGGTACGCGCGCCTGATCGATCTCCAGGCGATGGCGCCGAGTCAGCAGACCTACCTCGCAGGCATTCGCGAAGAGACCGACGAGCTCGGCAAGATCGTCACGAACTTCCTGAATTTCGCGCGTCCCACGCAGCTGGCGCTGGCGTCGGTCTCCGTCGAGCAACTGGCCGAGCGCGTCGCTGACGAAGTGCGTGGCGAGGCGGAGCGCCTCGGCGGATCCGTCACCGTCACTGGGACATGGGCCCTCGTGGACGGCGACGAAGTCCTGCTCCGTCAGGCCCTGAGCAACCTGGCCCGCAACGCGCTCGAAGCCTGCGCCAACGCCGGCATCGCGCCCGAGATCGCGATTGGCAGCCATGCCGACGGGAGGACCCGTACGCTGCGGCTGCACGTCACAGACAACGGGCCAGGCATCGAGCCGTCGCACCGCGAGCGCGTGTTCAGGCCGTTCTTCACCACCAAGCAGCGCGGCACCGGCCTTGGCCTGGCGCTCGTGCAGAAGATCATCGTGACGCACAACGGCCGCGTGCAGGCGCTGGCTGGCCCCGAGGCGCGCGGCACGACGATGCTGGTGACGCTGCCGCTGTCGGCGTAGCGCACCGTCTCTCAGAGCATCGCCTCCCAGAACGCGGGAGGCGCGTCGCTGTGCGTACGCGATTTCTGACAGCTCCTCGCTGCGCGGTCCAGCAGCGGCTGCCAACAGCGGTCGCCTCCAAATCATCACAATCCGGAAATCATTGAAGAATCCTGGTGCCGCGCGCCTCGGCGCGGCCGTTGCTGTGACAACACGGCATGCGCCGACACCGGATTGCTTCATGGGCCGACGAGCAGGGGTTCTCACTGCTCGAAGTTCTCGTGGCGGCGGGGCTGTTCACGGTGGGCCTCGTCGCGCTGGCGGAGTTGTGCGCCATGGCGTCGCGCGCGGCGCGGGTGGCGCGCACCAACACATTCGCCGCGGTGCTCGCCGCGCAGCGGATGGAGGACCTCCGCGGTCTCGCCTGGGGCTACGACGCTGACGGCGTCGCCGTCGCCGACACGACGACGAACCTGGCCGCTCGCGACCAGCCTGGGTGTCCGTCGACGTCCGCAGGCGGTGGAACCGGGCTGTCGTTCTCTCCAGGCGGCGCTCTACGCGCGGATCTCGCTGGCTGGGTGGACTATCTCGACGCCTCGGGCTGCGTCGTCGACGGTCCAGACGCAGCGACGGGCGCGGCGTATGTGCGGCGCTGGGCTGTCGATCCGTTGCCGTCGAACCCCGAGGACGGCCTGGTGTTGCGCGTGATGGTGGCCGCACGTCAGCCGGGTCGCCGACCCGACGGAGCTGACGGCGCCAGCATGCCGGGATATGCCCGCCTGCTCAGCGTGCGGGTGCGGAGGCGGCCATGACAATCGTCGTCGGCGCTGCCGGAGAACGAGCGAGGGTTCTCGCTCCTCGAATTGCTGGTGGCGCTTGCCGTCACGATGACGCTTGCCGCGGGCGTGCTGGACGTCCTGCGACCGTTGCTCGCGCAATTCCACGCGGAGCCGGAAGCCATCGACAGGCAGCAGCGCCTCCGCATCGCGTGCGAGCTGCTGGCCAGAGATCTGGCAATGGCCGGCGCGGGCATGTACTCCGGCGAGTCCCCCGCAGGCCTGGATGCATACATGCCGGCGGTCCTGCCGCGTCGCGTTGGCCGCGCGTCGCCAGATCTCGCCGGGACATTCCACGCCAGCGCCCGGTGTCCGTCGCGATGCGCGTCGGCGGTCACCATCACCTACGTCCCTCCGACTGCCGCGCAGACGACCATCGAGAGCGCGCTGCCAGCGGGCGACGCTGACACGACAGTCGCTGCGCGCCCGGGATGCCCCGCCGGCGCAGCTGCCTGCGGCTTCGCCGTCGGGACACGGGTGGCGGTCCTCGATCAGGACCAGGGCGCCGACGTCTACACCGTCACGAGGCTTGCCGGATCGTCAGTCCATCTCGAGGCCCGTGACGCGGGCGCTCGCGCGCACGCGGCAGGACTCTGGATCACCGAAGTGATCTCCCATACCTACTACCTCGAAGACGACGGTGCGGCGACGTTCAGGCTGCGGCAGTTCGATGGCTATCGATCCGATCTGCCGCTCGTCGACGACGTGGTGGACTTCGGGGTGGAGCTGCTGGGCGATCCGTTGCGGCCGCAGTTGCTGCGGCCGGCCAGCGCGACAGAGCCGTCCGCGGTCACCTACGGGCCACCGCCACCTCGCCTCGACGTCGGTGTTCCGCCCTGGCCCCCGGGCGAGAACTGCGTCTTCACCGTCGACGCTGATGGACACCAGGTATCGCGTGCCGATCTGGCACCGGAGGGCATAGCGATCGGATCGTTCGTGCCGTTGCCGGCGGCGAACCTCGTGGATGGTCCCTGGTGTCCAGCGGGAGCGGCCGGCGGAAACCGCTACGACGCCGACCTGCTGCGCGTGCGACAGATCAGGGTGACGCTCCGGGTGCAGGCCGCCGCGGCAGTATTCAGGGGCCCTGCGGGTCCGCTCTTTCTGCACGCCGGCAGTGCCCGGGCCGGCGATCGCTACGTGCCGGATCTGGAAGTGCGCTTCGATGTGACGCCTCGCAACCTCAATCGCGGGACTCTACGATGACCATCAGGAGCGAGTCGGGTGCCGCGTTGCTGTTGGTGATGCTTGCGCTCGTGTTGTGCAGCACCCTTTCGGCAGCCCTGCTCCTGTCGGCCGAGACCGAAGTGGCGATCGCCGCGAATCATCGCGACGGCCTCGCGGCTCGCTATGCCGCCGAGGCTGTGGTCGACGCGGCGATCGGCGAGGTGGCGGCCACAGCCGACTGGAACGCGTTACTCGCGTCGGCCGATGGCGTGGCCGTGACCATCCCCGCCAGCTTTCACGGCGGGCCGCCCGGGCCGGTGGTGCTCTCCGACAACCGGACCGTCGATCTGCGGCGCTCCACGTTTCTGTTGAACTGTCAGCGCGCCGCGCCCTGCTCGGCCGGTCAGATGGACGCCGCGACGGCCGGCCGGCCGTGGGGCCGGAACAACCCGAGGTTTCACGTCTTTGCGTGGGGCTGGCTGCGGGACCTCGCGGGCGCCGACACGGGGAACAGCGGCTGGTACGTAGGCCTGTGGATTGCAGACGACCAGGCAGAGAACGACGAGGATCCGAGTCGGGACGGCGGACCGCCGGTGGATGGCTCGAGCCTGAATCCCGGTGCTGGCGCGCTCACACTGCACGGCGAGGCGTTCGGGCCGAACGGGGCGCACCACGAAATCGACGTCACTCTCGCACGTCCGGCGGCCGACGATTTTGTGCGCCGCGTACGAATTCTGTCATGGCGGGACGTGCCATGACACCGTCGCGATGGCGGATCGACGGACAAGAGACCCGGAGGCGCCGTCCATGTGCGTGATTAAGGTCGGCGGGCCGAACAGCCGAAACAACCGTGAGATGGAGAAGCGTATGCCGCGGCTACTGATCGCCTTCACACTGCTGCTCACGATGGCGGGGACGGCCCATGCGCAGTCGCTGGCTGCCGTCGCGCGCAAGGAAGAAGCGCGTCGGAAAGACATCGCGAAGCCGAGTCGCGTCCTGACCAACAAGGACCTGAAGGCGGCCCCGATGCCGGCCTCGCCGCCGTCGGCTGGCGCCGACACGCAGCAGGCTGCGCCGCCCGCCGAAGACACGGGCCCGAAGACTGACGAAGATCGCACGCCGGAAACACCGGCGGCGGGCGACGCCGGCGACGAGCAGGCCTGGCGCAGGAAGATGGCCGACGCGCGGACGACGCTCGATCGCAGCCAGAGCTACATGGACGCGCTCCAGAGCAAGATCAACGGGCTCTGGGCCGAGTTCACCTCGCGCGACGATCCGGCGCAGCGCGCGCTGATCGACGCCGAACGGAAGAAGGCGCTGGCCGAGCTCGATCGCGTAAAGGGCGACGTCGAGCTCCAGAAGAAGGCGATTGCCGACCTCGAGGAGCAGGCGCGCCGGTCGAATGTGCCGGCCGGGTGGCTTCGCTAAAAGGCGTCCCGCCACTCTGCCACCCAGATAGCTGACCTTCCTTACGGATCGCCGGTGCCAGCTCCGCGCCGTTCGGCGCCCATCCTGCTGGTCGAGGACAAAGACTCCCTGCGTGCCATGCTGCGGCACGCGCTCGAGGACCAGGGCCACGCGGTCATCGAAGCCGTCGACGAACAGGGCGCGCTCCAGCAGGTGCGCGACCGACGCCCCGATCTCGTCCTCTCCGATCTGCGACTCACGACAGGCGACGGCGTAGGCGTGCTTCGCGGCGCCAAGGAGATCGACCCCGAGCTGCCGGTCGTGGTGATGACTGCCTACGGCAGTGTCCAGGACGCCGTGGTCGCGATGAAGGAAGGCGCGCTCGACTTTCTCGCCAAGCCTGTCGACCCCGATCGCCTCCTGCTCCTGGTCGAGCGCGCGCTGACCCAGCGGCGGATGACCGCCGAGAATCAGTGGCTGCGCGAGGAGCTCGCGGGTCGGCGCGGCGCGCCCACGATCATCGGCGACGACCCGTCCCTGGCCCGCGTGGTCGCCACCCTTCATCGTGCGGCGGCGACAGACACGACAGTCCTGCTGCTGGGTGAAAGCGGGACCGGCAAGGAACTGTTTGCGCGCACGCTCCACTTGTTCAGCCCGCGCGCGGACGGACCGTTTGTCGCCATCAACTGCGCGGCGATTCCGGAGAACCTGCTCGAGACCGAGCTCTTCGGCCACGAGAAGGGCGCGTTCACCGGAGCGGTCGCCCGCAAGCCCGGACGCTTCGAGCTGGCCCATCGGGGGACGCTGTTCCTCGACGAAATCGGCGAGCTGCCGATCGGACTGCAGGCAAAGATCCTGCGCGCACTCGAAGAAAAGAAATTCGACCGCGTCGGCGGGACGCAGCCGCTGCAGGTGGATGTCCGCATCGTCGCCGCCACCAACAGGAACCTGAAGAACGCCGTCGCCGCGCGGCAGTTCCGCGAGGATCTGTATTTCCGGCTGTCTGTGTTCCCGATCGACATCCCGCCGCTGCGGGACCGGCCGGGAGACGTCGACACGCTCGCGGCGCATTTCATCGACAAGTTCTGTCGCGACCTCAACAAGCCAAACCGGCGGCTGTCACTCGAGGCGATCGAGATGCTGCGCCGCTACACGTGGCCCGGCAACGTGCGTGAGCTGCAGAACTGCATCGAACGCGCGGTGATCCTGGCAGAGGACAACGTCATCCGGCCGCGTCACCTGAACCTGACGTTCCAGACGCTTCAGGCCGCCGAGGAGCAGGACCCTTTCGAGGGGCTGGACCTGTCGGGGTCGTTGATGGAAGCCACCGCACGGGTGGCGGCAGGTGTCGAGCGGCGGAAGATTCGAGAGGCGCTGAAGGACACCGGCAATCTCAGGCCGCAGGCCGCAGATCTCCTGCAGATCAGCTACAAGGCGCTCATGCAGAAGATCAAGGAATACGGGATCACGGAAGGGTAGTCACGCGCCGGCATCCGGCGCCTCTGCACCCGGAGACAGGCCGCTAGGCCGCTGTCTTGAACCCCACGCGGCTCAGCGCCGCGATCAACTCGCCCTCGCTCACGTCGTCCGCGATCGCCCACTGCCCAAGGCCCGTGGACAGGACGAAGTGCAGGCGGCCGTCGACGACCTTCTTGTCGCGCCGAGCGGCCTCCGCGATGTCGACGGCCGACAGATCGCCGATGGCAGGCAAGGGTCCCAGCCGTCGGATGAGTGCCGTCAGCGCGTCGCGATCCTCGGCCGGCATGCGCCCGCGGGCGACCGCGAGGTCCGCGGCGACGAGCATGCCGTAGCCGACAGCCTCGCCGTGACGCAGCCGCCGGTATTTCGTGACGGCTTCGAGCGCGTGTCCCGCCGTGTGACCGTAGTTCAGCATCCGCCGCGGCCCCGACTCCCGCTCGTCTTCGGCGACGACAGCGCCTTTGATGCGGCAGCTCTCGGCGATGATCGGCACGAGCGCCTCCGGCGTGCGGCGGAAGATCTCGCGCGTATCGCGCGCGACGGTGTCGAAGAGCGAGCGGCTCGACGTCACGCCGTACTTGATGACTTCGTACAGTCCCGCGCGGAATTCGCGTCTTGGCAGCGTCGCCAGCACCAGCGGATCGATCACGACCTGATGCGGCTGATGGAACGCCCCGATGAGATTCTTGCCGAGCGGATGGTTGACGCCGACTTTGCCGCCAACCGAGCTGTCGACTTGCGCCAGCAGCGTGGTCGGCACCTGGACCAGCGCCAGTCCCCGCAGAAATGTCGCCGCGGCAAAGCCGGCGGTATCCCCCAGCACGCCGCCGCCCACGGCGACGATGCCGGTGCCGCGATCGGCGTTGTGCTTCACGAACGCGTCGTAGACGCGCGATACCGTCTGAAGGTGCTTGCTGCGCTCGCCGTCAGGGACAAGCACGACCGGCACGTCGCCCAGAGACGTCAGCGCGGTCTCGCCGTGAAGCTTCCAGACGCCGGGCGTCGAGACGACGATCCGGCGGCGGGCGAAGCCAGACGCATCGAGCAGCGTTCCGAGCTGCGCGAGATAGCCGGCGCCGATGTCGATCGAGTAGGGGCGCGGGGGAACGTCGACGGTAACGTGTTCGATTGGCGACACAGACGCACGTCCGATGGGAATGAAACCGGATGGTAGGATAGCACCCGATGTCGGTGAAGGCCGATTTTCTGGTCATTGGGGGTGGTATCGCGGGCCTGCGCGCGGCGATTTCCCTCATTGGCGCCGGCCGGGTGGTCCTGCTGTCCAAGGCGGGCGGGACCGAGAGCAACACCGGCTACGCCCAGGGCGGCATCGCCGCCGCACTCGGTCCCGACGACTCACCGTCCCTCCATCTCGCCGACACGCTCGAGGCCGGCGCCGGGCTCTCGGATCGCGCCGCCGCCAACCTGCTCGTGGTCGAAGGTCCCGGCTACGTGCGTGAGCTGGTGGACTGGGGCGCGCGCTTCGAGCGCGCGGCGGACGGCTCGCTCGACTTCGGCCGCGAGGGCGCGCACAGCGTCAGGCGCGTGCTGCACGCCAGCGACGCCACCGGGCGCGAGATCGCCCGCACCCTCTGGTCCCGTTTGCACGGCTCGCCGGATCTCGCGATCCTCGATCACGCACTGGCCACGCGTCTGTTGGTGACTGGCGACGGCGTCGTGGGCGCCGAGGTCGTCGGCAGCGACGGCAGCCTCACCGCGGTGGAAGCGCCGCGCGTGCTGCTGGCAACCGGCGGCGCCGGGCAGGTGTTTGCCGAAACGACCAATCCGGCGATCGCGACGGGTGACGGCCTGGCCATGGCCTGGCGCGCGGGCGCCCGGTTGAGCGACCTGGAGTTCGTGCAGTTCCACCCGACGGTGCTGCACGTGCCTGGCCGCCCGCGCTTCCTCGTGTCCGAGGCGGTGCGCGGTGAAGGGGCCTGGCTGCTGAACGCCGACGGCGAGCGGTTCATGACCCGCTACGACCCGCGCGGCGAGCTCGCGCCCCGCGATGTCGTCGCGACGGCGATGGTGCGCGAGGCGGCCCGGACCGGGCGGTCGGTCTTGCTGTCTTTGGCTCATCTCGATGCCGCCTGGGTGCGGGCAAGGTTCCCCGGCATCGCGTCGGCGTGTGAGGCGGCCGGCCTCGACCTGGCGACGTCGCGGCTGCCCGTCAGCCCGGCGGCGCACTACATGTGCGGCGGCGTGGACACCGATCTCGACGGCCGCACGTCGGTGGCCGGCCTGTTCGCGGCCGGCGAGGTCGCCTGCACCGGCGTCCACGGCGCCAACCGGCTGGCCAGCAACTCGCTGCTCGAGGGACTCGTGTTCGGCGCGCGCGCGGCGATCGCGATGCGCGAGCCCCTTCGCGGCGCCGACTTGCACGAGGTGCGGCTCCTGACGCCCTCCGCGGCGGCCCCGGCTGCCCCTGGAGCGGCCGACGAGAGCGTTCCCGACATGATGTGGCGCGACGCGGGTCTCGTCCGCGACGCGGCGGGACTCGGGCGTCTGGTGCCGCGCCTGGAGCGCCTGGCCGCCGACCGGGAGGGCGGCCTCGAACAGCATGCGGGAGACGCCCGGGCGTGGCGCGACGCCAACCTCGCGCGCGTCGGCTGGCTTGTGGCGCGAGCCGCCCTTGACCGCGAGGAGAGCCGCGGCGGGCACCGGCGCGCCGACTTTCCGGAGCGGGACGATCTACACTGGAAGTTCCACATCGGTCAGCACCGGGATCCCGATCGGCCCGTCCGCTGACAGCCGCGCCGCCGACGCACGCACCAGGCGCCAGTCAACACGTCATCGTCCGCGGAGCGCGTCGTCCCGCGCGGGCACTCGAGGAGCAATGGGCAAGCAGGAGTCGTACGTGACCGAAATCACCCCTCAGTCCGAGGATTTCTCGCGCTGGTATCTGGACGTGGTCCGTCGCGCTGAACTGGCGGACTACTCCCCGGTCAAGGGGTGCATGGTCATCCGGCCGTACGGCTACGGCATCTGGGAGCTGATTCAGCAGGCGCTCGATACCCGCTTCAAGCAGACGGGGCACGTGAACGCCTACTTCCCGCTGTTCATTCCCGAGAGCCTTCTCCTGCGCGAGGCCGAGCATGTCGAAGGCTTCGCGCCGGAAGTCGCCTGGGTCACCAAGGGCGGCACCGAGAAACTCGACGAGCCGCTGGCCATTCGCCCGACGTCGGAAGTCATCATCGGCACGATGTACGCCAAGTGGATTCAGTCGTGGCGCGACCTGCCAGTGCTGATCAACCAGTGGGCCAACGTCGTGCGCTGGGAGAAGGTGACGCGTCCCTTCCTGCGCACGACGGAGTTTCTCTGGCAGGAAGGGCACACCGCGCACGAGACCGAGGCCGAGGCCCAGGACGAGACCTTGAAGATGCTCGGCGTCTACAAGGAGTTCTGCGAGACGGTGCTGGCGATGCCCGTGCTCGACGGGCAGAAGAGCGCCAGCGAGAAATTTGCCGGCGCCTCGCGCACGTATTCGATCGAGGCGCTGATGGGTGATGGCCGCGCGCTGCAGGCGGGCACCTCGCACAACCTCGGACAGAACTTCGCGAAGGCGTTCAACATCCAGTTCCAGGGCCGCGACAAGACCCTGCAGCATGCGTGGACGACGTCGTGGGGGATGTCGACGCGCCTGATCGGCGGCGTGATCATGACGCACGGCGACGACAGCGGCCTCGTGCTGCCGCCGCGCGTCGCGCCGTATCAGGTCGTGATCGTGCCGATCCAGCGCGGCAACTGGCAGGAAACCGTGCTGCCCGTCGCCAAGTCGATTCAGGCCGATCTGCAGGCCGCCGGCGTCCGCGTCTACCTGGACGCCCGCGAGGAATACACCCCGGGATGGAAGTTCTCGGAGTGGGAGATGCGCGGGGTGCCGCTGCGTCTCGAGATCGGTCCCAAGGACATCGAGAAGGGGCAGGTCGTCCTGGCGCGGCGTGACACGCGGGAAAAACTGCCCACGGCGATGACCGGTCTGGTTCAGTCGATCGCCGGCCTGCTCGAGAGCATCCAGCAGTCGCTCTTTGACAAGGCTGTCAAGTTCCGCGACGAGCACACGTCGCGCGCCGAAGCATGGGCCGACTTCGTCGCCGCCATGGACGGCCGGCCTGGCTTCGTGATCGCGCGGTGGTGCGGCGACGCCGCCTGCGAGGCGCAGATCAAAACGGAAACCCAGGCGACGATCAGGAACCTGCCGTTCGAGCAGGTGCCGGGCGGGATGTGCGTCCGCTGCGACAAGCCCGCGATCACCGAAGCGCGCTTCGCCAAGTCGGTACTGAGTCGAATAGTCGTAGCAGGCAGCGGGCGGCAGGCAGCTGGCAGTGGCGGGCACTGTTGCCCGCCGCCACCAGGCCCTGCCTGCTGCCTGCCGCCCGCTGCCTGCCGCCTACCGCCTGCCGTCTCCGGTCAAGCTCGCCACGTGATCCCGGAAGCGCGATCGGACGCGCTTCATCGCGGCATGCCGGCCGGTGATCTTCTCGCGCGCGATAATGGCGCGGAAGGTCTCAGCGAGTGCCCGCCGCCACTGCTCGCCGTCATCGACGGCCTCAGAGTGCGCGTACGCGCCGACGAGCGGCTCCAGAGTCGTCGCGTCGCCAATCAGCCTGAGCGCCTCCATGAAGTCGCCAGGCAGGGGCTCGCTGGCCCGCTCGATCGACTCGCGAAGGTCGTAGACGGCCACGTTGCTGCCGCGCCGCGCCAGCGCCAGATGCAGGGCCCCGCGCACGCGCAGCCATTCCGCCTGGTTTTTCTTCCGGCCCTCGGTCTCCTTCGACCTGACGCGCTCGATCAGCCGATGGAGCGTCGAGAGCGGGGCATCGCCGCCCGCCCGGGCCACCAGCTGCGCCAGGACCTGCGGATCCCGCGGCAGCCACCCATCCGAGGACTCCTCGAGTTCAGCCACCGGGTCGTCGGCCATGCCTCCGGCGCGTCGCAGGACCGTCCGGACCGCTGGCGTGGCATCGTCTTTGAGCTGCTCGAAGATCGGTTTCAGCGTTCGTAGCGGGAGCGCCGTGAGGGCTTCCAGGGCCGCTGCGCGGGCGGTTTCCGGCTCGTTGACGTCCAGGGCCAGGGCCGTCAGACGGTCGAGCACCAGGCCGGCGCCTCGCAGGCTCAGAAGGCCCCGTGCGGTGCGCGCGGCGGCCAGCCTGACCTCTTCGTCACCAGGCCCGAGCAACGCCACTACAGGCTCGGCGACCCGCGGGTCGGGAATCGCCTCGAGCGCCACGAGAATTGCGATTTGTTCGGCGGGCGTCGACGCCGCCGCCAGCGCTTCCAGCAGCTGCCTGACGGCGCGAGTCCCGATGATGGCGAGCCGTGCCGTCGCGCTCTCGCGCCTGGTCGGCTGATCCGGACCGGCGGCAATCAGGTCCCCGACAAGGCGCCGGACTTCCTGGCTCGCTGATGTCCGGATGGCCACGGCCCTAGCTTAGCCAAAAAACGAAAAGGGGCACCGCCCGAGGACGGTGCCCCTTCAAAACCTGCCTGGCGCGATGCCCGGTTACTGCGTGAGCCGCACCACGAGGGCCGCCCGGCGGTTGAGACGACGCGTCTCTTCGCGGGCGTTGTCGTACTTCGGCCGCTCCTCGCCGTAGCTGACGGTCTTCAGCCGGTCGGCGCCGACGCCGCGCGATGTCAGGTAGTCGAGCACCGCCCTCGCGCGCCGTTCGCCGAGCGCCAGGTTGTATTCCGCCGTGCCGATGTTGCAGGTGTGGCCCTCGATCTCGATCTTGAGCTCTGGATTGTCGGCCATCGCCTTGATCGCTTCGTCGAGCACGCGCGTCGCTTCCGGCCGCAGCGAGTAGCGGTCGAAGTCGAAGTGGACGTCCTCGAACTTGTATCCTTGACCGGGGCCTTCACGACCTGGATGTTCACCGTATCCGACGCCGTGCCGCCCTTGCCGTCGTCACACGTGATGGTGACCGGCACCGAGCCTTCCTGCTCGGGCGCGGTCCACAGCGTGGACAGCTGCATCGGGTTGGCCAGCGAGCCCGTCGGCGTGCTCCAGCGGCAGTTCAGGCGATCGCCATCGGGATCCTGCGCGTCAGCAGACACCGTGGAGCTCTTGCCCACCTGGACGACGCACGGATCGCACTTCGCCTTCACCGTCGGCGGGTGGTTCGAGGGTGCCATCGGAGGAGGCGGCGCCGCGGGCGGCGGCGGGGCGACGTAGTGGACGCGGACGCCGGGGTGATAGCCGATGCGGACGCTGCCCTGAAGGTTGTCGCCGCCTTCGTTCGATCCCTGGTTGTACTTCTCGCGGCCGTCGAAGTTCAGATTCCAGCCGACGCCGGCGCCGGCGAAGAAGCCGCTCTTGCTCTGGTAGTCCACGCCGAAGAACGTGTTGAAGGGCGACTTCACATTCCAGCTGGCGGGCCGGTCGAACACTGCTGCGGTGCAGCACACGCCGCTGTTGGTGATGCTGCCGTCGAAGTACTTCTCGCCGTAGGCTTCCGCGGTGAACCGGAACGAGCCGCGCGTCGGAACTGCGACGCCAAGGCCGTAACGGAAGCCGTTGCTCGTGCTCAGGTTGTCCGGGCTCTTCCGGAACGCAAACCCGCCGTAGCCCGAGACTTCAACCTTCTCGTTCACTTCCTTGCTGACGATCGCGTCGACGAGGAAATCCGGCTGTCCCGTGCCGAGGCCGTCGCTGTAGCTCGCCGTCGGCAGCTTCAGCACGCCGCGCACCGCGACCGCCGCCGGCTTCAGGTCGGCCTGCGACATGAAGTTCACTTTGCCGCCGACGTAGATGTCGCCGACGCCGGTCTGCCACCCCTCGACGGGGTTCGGGTACCCGACCGGCGAGCCGGTGATCTGAAGGGGCCGCGAGTCGGTGTCAATGCGGCGATAGAACTGAAACGCGCCAAACACTTCGGCCTTGTTCTTGATGCCGTAGCCGACGACGCCGGAAAAGTCGGCGACGTCCATGAAGGCTTCGCTGAAATCCTGGTTGACGTAGTAGGCGCCGCCAGAGGCTTTCTTGGCCGGCAGCACTTCGCCGGTCGGAACGAACCAGAGGCCGGTGTCTCCGAGGAAGGTGTTTGTCGCCGGCCGTGTCTCGCCCGATGCGGGGGGCGGGGCTGGAGCCGCCGACGGATCGGTGGACTGCGCCAGCGCCGGTCCTGCCGCGCCAGCGACCACCGAAAATACCAACAACCTCAGCAGCGTCTTCATGATAGGGGGCTCCAAGTAGGCTCGTCGCACGAGCGATATTCTACGTCCTACTTTGCGGACGGTCAAACGCCAGTCGCCGATAACCTCTTCAGTTAGACGACTTTCGCTTGCCGAAGATCCAGGCGATCAGGATGCTGATGAGGTACAGGACGATCATCGGCCCGGCCATGAGGGTCTGGTTCACGACGTCGCTCGACGGCGTGATCACGGCGGCCAGGATGAAGATGATCAGGATGGCGTACTTGGTGTGCCGCCAGAGGAATCCGGCGGTCACGACCCCCATGCGCGCGAGGGCCAGGACAAGGGTCGGCATCTGGAAGATGATGCCGAAGGCAAGCAGCATGTAGGCGTACAGGCCGAAGGCTTCCGAGATCTTCGGCATGAACTGCATGTAGTCCGTGTTGAAGCTGGCGAAGAACTTCCACGCGGCCGGGAAGACCACGTAGTGCGAGAACGCCGTGCCGGCAACGAAGGAAACAGTCGAGAAAATGACAAACGGCGCCGCGAAGCGCTTTTCGCGGGAGTAGAGCCCTGGCGCTACGAAGAGCCAGAGCTGCCACATGATGACCGGCGCCGCGATCACCAGGCCCGCCAGCCCTGCGACCTTCAACTGCAGCATGAAGGCTTCGGTGGGCTCGGTGTAAACCAGCTTCCCGCCTGTTGGCAGGATCATCTGCAGCGGCCGCATGATGAACGCGAAGATGCGGTCGATGAAGGCGAACGCGATCAGGAAGCCGACGCCGATCGCCGAGATGGCAATGACCAGCCGCCGTCGGAGCTCGTCGAGGTGCTCCAGAAACGACATCTTCCCCCCGGCAGCTTCCTCGTGGCCGAAGTCGTCGTCGGGGTCCGGCTCGGCGCGTGCCGCTGAGCCGCCGGGAAACGGAATGAGCGCCATGACGGCTGGCTATGCGCTGGTGTCGGATGCGCGGGCGACCGGCGTGTCGGCGACCGGCGCCGTCGCGGCAGTTGTCGCCGCCGGCTGCGCGGGCTTGGCCTGCACGCGCTGCTCGTCCACCCGGATTTCTTCTTCCAGCGTGTTCTTCAGCTCGTTGGACGCGCGCTTGAACTCGTTGATGCTGCGGCCCAGCGAGCGCCCCAGCTCCGGCAGCTTGCGCGGGCCGAAGATGATCAGCGCGATCACGAAAATGACGATCAACTCCGGCATGCCGATGGAACCGAACATAAGGACCACTCCCATGAACGCGCCGGCTCGTCGCCAGACGCGCTCAGACACCCTGGGGGCGAACGCGGACAGGCAAACTCGGGGGCGACCGACGCGGTACTTCTCATTATGGAACGCGCGCGGGCACCGGTCAAGATTGATGGCTGGGCCGGATGACGTGGAAATCGTTGCTGGTACAGGGGTTATTTGTTAGCATCGAATCATGGCACGTTCGCGACTTTTCCCCGTCGGTGCGCTCGTCATCGCAGTCTCCGCCCTCATCGGCGGCGTCATGGGGCGCAACGTCGTTGCCTCCCAGGATCGCCTCCAGGAAAACTACAAGGCCTTCACCGCGGCGCTGGCGGCCATCGAGTCCAGGTACGTCGACAAGGTCGAGTCCGACCGCATCGTCTACAGCGGCATCTCCGGGATGCTGCAGACGCTGGATCCGCACTCGAACTTCATGGACCCGCAGGCGTACTCGCAGTTGCTGGAGCGCCAGGAAGGGCACTACTACGGGCTGGGGATCACCATCGGGGTCGTCGGCGAAGACATCACCGTGGTGTCGCTGTTCGAAGGCTCGCCCGCCTACAAGCAGGGCATCCGGCGCGGCGACGTCATCGCGAAGATCAACGGGGAAGACGCCAAGGGATGGAAGACCGACCAGGCCGTGCGGAAACTGCGCGGACCGAAGGGCACCACTGTTGAAGTGTCCATCCGCCGCGCGGGCAACGAGGGCCTGATCCCGATTCAGGTGATGCGCGACGAGATCAACATTCCGACAGTGCACGCCAGCTTCATGGTCGACTCGCAGACCGGCTACATCAAGCTGGCGGAGTTTGCCGAGAACAGCGATCGCGACCTGGGCCGCGCGCTAGGCGAACTGCACGACAAGGGGATGAAGCGCCTGGTGCTCGACATCCGCGGCAATCCGGGCGGCCCGCTGAACCAGGCGATTCGCGTCGCGAATCGCTTCCTCAAGAAGGGCGATTTGATCGTCTACACGCGCGGCCGTGTGCCGAACTCCGATCAGGACTTCCGCGCGACCGAAGACAGCGACTACACCGAGCTGCCGGTGATCGTGCTGACCAACCGCAACTCGGCGAGCGCGTCAGAGATCGTCTCCGGTGCTTTGCAGGATCACGATCGCGCGCTCATCGTCGGCGAGACGACCTGGGGCAAGGCCCTGGTGCAGTCCATCTATCGCATCAGCCAGGGCGCGGGCCTGGCGCTGACCACGGCGCGCTACTACACGCCGAGCGGGCGCCTGATTCAGCGGCCGTGGGACGGCACGTTCGACGAATATCTCAGCTACACGCTGCGCGATCAGGATCCCGCGCGGCCGCACGACCCCAAGGACCTGAAGTACACCGACAGCGGACGCCGGGTCTACGGCGGCGGCGGCATCGAGCCGGACCGGCGCCTCGACGGACCGGTGGAAGGATTCAACCCGACGCGATTCGGACGGATCGTCTACGGCCGCCAGCTGTTCTCCGCCTACGCGCAGAAGTTCTCGGCGACCGGCGACACGCGCCCCGGCGCGAGCGGCAAGGATCGCAAGTTCGTCTCGTCGGACTTCGTCGTGGACGACGCGATGGTGGCGGACTTCAAGGCGTTCGTCGAGAAGACGGGCCTCAAGATCGATCAGGGCGCCTGGGACACGGACCTGCCGTTCATCAAGGCGATGATCCGGTACGACATCGACCTCGCCCTCTTCGGGGTCGCCGCCGGCCGGCGGCATCTCGTCGACGCCGATCCCCAGGCGCAGTTCGCCTTGAGCCTCTTCAAGGAGGCCGAGCAGCTGACCCAGCTCTCGAAGGCGAAGTCCGCACGCGCGCAATAACTGCTCGGAATCTCCGGGCCTGCGTGCAGGTCCGGATTGCCCGCAATTTCAGCGTCAGCTCCCAGATGTGGGGGCATTCTTCGTGCTTGCCACTACCGGTAGGCCTTGTTACACTGACCGCCGTTTGGTGGCCGATCCCGGGGCCACAGCCCGCGCGGGGCTGTGAAATGAGGTCGGCGCCGTCAGTCACCTTGTCGCAGTTCCTTCCTGGATTCCAGGATTTTCGTCTTCCGGAGCGCGCGCCCAGCCGCTGGCCGGAGGGTCGGGTGCGGTACGCCAGCGCGCCGGTCCCTGCAGGCATGTTCAGCGGCGGGGTGGGTCTCGCCCCGCCGGGCGCGTACTGAGGTCAGCAATGCGGCTCGAGCGTCTTGAGATTGCCGGGTTCAAGTCCTTCTCTGATCGGTCGGAGCTCGCCTTCGACCGTGGCGTCACCGCCATCGTCGGCCCCAACGGCTGCGGCAAGAGCAACGTCGCGGACGCCATCACGTGGGTGCTCGGCGAACAAAGCGCCAAGAGCCTCCGCGGCGAGAAGATGGAAGACGTCATCTTCAGCGGCAGCGACGCGCGCAAGCCGACTGGCACGGCGGAAGTTCGGCTGCGCCTGAGCGGGGTGACGACGACCTCGGGCGGTGAGATGCCGGGATATGGCAATGGGCACGGCTCCGGCAACGGCCACGGTCATGACGTCGCGGGCGGTGCCACCGCCGTCGCCGAGGCCCTCGCGCCGACGCTCGTCATCGACGAGCCTGCGGAAGCGTTCCGGCCCGTCGGACGCGACGTCGAGTTGATCCGGCGGCTGTATCGATCCGGCGAGAGCGAATACCTGATTGACGGCGAGCACTGCCGCCTGCGAGACATCCACGAGCTGCTCATGGACACGGGCCTTGGCGCGAAGGCCTACGCCATCATCGAGCAGGGCAAGATCGGGATGATCCTGTCGTCGCGCCCGACCGACAGGCGGCAGTTGATCGAAGAGGCCGCGGGCATTACCAAGTACAAGGCGCGGCGCCGGTCGGCGGAACTGAAGCTGGAAGCGGCGCAGGCCAACCTGACCCGCATCGACGACATCGTCTTCGAGGTCGAAAAGCAGCGCGGCAGCCTGAAACGGCAGGCGGCAAAGGCGCGCCGGTACCAGCGGCTGCGCGACGAGCTGCGGCGCTGGGAGAAGGTGCTGTTCGCGCGGCGGTATCGCGATCTCGACCAGGTCATCGCGTCGACGCGCCGCCGCCTGGCGGACGCGCGCGAGCGCGAGACAGCGGCGGCTGCGGGCGTTGCAGAGACCGAAGCGGCCCTGAGCGCCGTGCGGATCGACGTCGCCCAGTCCGACGCCGCAGCCACAGCCGCACGCGACCGCGCGCATGCGCAGGAGCTGGACATCCGGCGGACGGAGCAGCAGGTCGAGTTGAGCCGGCAGCAGATCGGCGCGCTCGGCGTTCGCATCGAGGAGCTCGGCCAGGAGATCGACGCCCTCGACGCGCGTCGCGAGCCGCAGCGCGCGGAACTGGCGGAACGGCGAGTTGCCGCTGGCGAGGCCGACGGCGCACGGGCCCGCGCGAGCGACACGCTGGCCGAGGCGCAGGAGTCCTACCAGCACGCGGCCCGCGGCATCGAGGCCCTCGAGACTGACGTCGAGACGGCTCGCCGTGAAGTGTTCGGCGCCATGAGCCAGGCCGCCGCGCTGGCGCACGCCATCGACAACGCGCGCTCGGCCCGCGAACGCGTGCAGGAGGCGTTGTCGCGGCTCGACGTCGAGGAAGGCGATCTGCGGGTCGAGAGCGAGCGCCTCGCCGCCGATCGCTTCGCAGCCGAAGGCGGCCTCTCCGCCGGCCAGGCGGCGCTCGAGACGACGCGCGCCACGCGCGCCGCGCTCGAAGCGGAGCTCGCCGCGGCCCGCGCCACGCAGAACACGCTCGGTCTCGCTCTCCGGACGCACGAGCACGAGCTGGCGCACCTGACGGCGCGCCTCACCTCGCTCGAAGAGCTCGAAGCGGCTCGCGCGGACTTCACCGAAGCCGCCCGCGTCGTGCTCGCACAGGCGAATGGCGCCGTCCAGCAGCACGGCGCCGTCGCTGACTGGCTCGAGGTCGACCGCCGCTACGAGCGCGCCGTCGAGGCGCTTGCCGGCGATCTGCTCCAGCACGTGATCGTGCCGACGCACGCGCACGCTGCTGCGGGTCTGCAGCTGTTGCGCGATCAGGGAGCCGGGCGCTGCGGGTTCCTCGTCGTCGGCGACGGCCTGCCGATGCCAGCGCCGCTCTCCGCGATGGACGGCGCGCAGACGATGGCGTCGCTGGTTCGCGCGACGGGGCCGTTCGCTGACACCGTCGCTGCGCTGCTGCCACGCGGGTATGTGGCGGCCTCCTTCGATCGAGCTGTGGAGATCGCGCGGTCGACCGGCGAAGCCGTCGCCACGCTGGACGGCGAGCTCGTGCGTGGAGGGCATCTCGTCGTCGGCGGTGCCCGCGGTGAAGGCCGTGGCATCCTGGCGACCAAGAACGAGATCAAGGAGCTGCGCGGCCGCGCGGACGTGGCGCGCGAGCAGGTCGCGTCGGTGACAGCCAGCCTGGCCACCGCCAGCGCGCAGGTTGCCGCGACGATGTCGGCCATCGAGGCCCGCAGCGCGGAGCTGCACGAGACCGAGAAGTCCATCGTGTCCTTCGAGGCGCAGGTCGGCCGCGCCAGGGACGAGGCCGGACGGCTCGAGCGCAAGGGCGGCCTGCTGGCCACCGATCGTGGCCGCGCCAACGAGGAGATCGCGCGGCTCGAAGAGCGCGAGACCGAGGCTGTCAAATCGAGCGCCGCGCTGAAAGTGGTGCAGCAGTCGTCGGAGGAACAATTCGCTGCGGCGCAGCGTCGGCTCGCTGAGGCCCGCGAGCACGTCGAGGGCCTGTCGCACCGCGTGTCCGAGGCCCGCGCCGCGCATGCCGGCCTGGTGGAGCGGACCGCGGCCCTGGCTGCGGAAGTGATTCGCCTTGAAGACGCCGCACGCGATCTCGAGGCGCGCGTCGAGGCACGCCGGACGGAGCGCACGAACAAGGCATCGGAGCGCGCCGCGCTCGACGTCGCCACCGCCGAAGCCCTGGCCCGGCTCGATCAGGCGGTCGCCGAAATGGACGCCCTGCGGCAGGACGTCCGATCGGCAGAAGAATCGGCCTCCGCGCTGCGCGAACGGGTCGACGCCGAGGAGGCTCGCGTCCGCCATGCGCGCGGCACGCTGGACCAGGCACGAACCACCGCCGGCGAGCTGGAGGTCGTGCGCGCCACCGCCGACGCCGACCTGGCGCACCTTACCGCCACGTGTTACGAAGCCGTGCAGGCGCCGCTCGACGAGGTGCTGGCGGAAGTGGAGCAGCTCGAACGCGACGGCGCCGCCACTCCCGACAGTCGCACTCTGGAGGTCGCCGGTCCCGACGACGACGACGCCGAAGGCGCGGAGGGGGATGCTGGTGACGGCAGCGCCGCCATCGCGCCGGTCACGACGACTGCCGATGCGCCGCCGCAGGTGCTGAGCGCCGAAGAAGCCATCACGGGCCTGCGCTCCTCGATCGACAAGCTGGGCCCGGTGAACATGATGGCCATCGAGCAGTTCGACGAACTGGAGACGCGCCACGAGTTCCTGACGACGCAGCGCAAGGATCTGGTGGACTCGATCGCCGCCACCAACGAGGCCATCAGCCGTATCGACGAGACCTCGAAAGTGCGCTTCCGCGAGGCCTTCGAGGCGATCAACGGCAACTTCCAGCAGACCTTCTCTACCCTGTTCGGCGGCGGCCGCGCCGGCATCACGCTGCTCGACGAGGCAGACCCGCTCGAAAGCGGCATCGACATCGTCGCCAGCCCGCCCGGCAAGCGCCTGCAGAGTGTCCAGCTGCTCTCGGGCGGCGAGAAGGCCCTGACGGCGGTGGCGTTGATGTTTGCCATCTTCCGCTACAAGCCCAGCCCGTTCTGCCTGCTCGACGAAATCGACGCGCCGCTCGACGACGCGAACATCGGCCGGTTCGTCGAGATGCTCAAGGGGATGCTGCACCACACGCAGTTCATCCTGATCACGCACAACCGCAAGACGATGGAAATCGCCGATCGGCTGTACGGCGTGACCATGGAAGAACCCGGCGTGTCGCGGCTGATCTCCGTCCGGCTGAACTGAGCCGCGCGGGACGCCCTGAAACCTCCCGAGCGCCTGAGGCGTATCATCCGGGAGGAGGCTTCATGAAACGCCAGTTCCGACATCGGGCGGGGTTGCTCACGGCTTGGCTTGCGGTGGGGGCCCTCGGCGCCGGCTGCGATATCAACGTCGGCGACGGCGGCTTCAATATCGGGCTGGCGACGTCGAAAGCCGCTGACACCTGGACGCGCACCTACACGATTGCCGACGGCGGGAGCTTCGAGGTGGTCAACGGCAACGGCGCCATCGAGGCCAGCCAGGGCACCGGTCCGGCCGTCGAAGTGCGGGCCGAGCGCACGGCGAAGGCGTCGAGCGACGAAGCCGCCAAGGCGATGCTGGCGAAGGTCGAGATCGTCGAGTCCGTCAAGGCGGATGCGGTGCGCCTCGAGACCAAGTCGCCCAAGACGTTCGGCATGGGCGGCGTCGAGGTGAAGTACTTCATCAAGGTGCCCCCGGGACTTTCGCTGCGGGCGCGCACGACCAACGGTCACATCACCCTGACGGCGCTTGCCAACCGCGTGGAAGCCTCCACCACCAACGGCAGCGTCCGCGGCGAGGGGCTGGCGGGCGCGGTGTCCGCGGAAACGACCAACGGCGGCATCACGCTCGCGGTCGTGAAGCTCGACGCCGGCGGCCTTCGCGCCGAGACGACCAACGGCGGCGTCACCGTGCAACTGCCGTCGGACGCGAAGGCCGATCTCTCCGCGCACGTGACCAACGGCAGCATCGGCATGGACAACCTCAAGCTCGAGGCGGTGGGCGATCAGAGCCGTCGTCACGTCGAGGGCACGTTGAACGGCGGCGGCGCGCGCGTCGAGTTGTCCACCACCAACGGAGGCATCCACCTGGCGGGAAAGTGACAGAGGACAAGGCGAGCCGCTATCACCGGCTGAAGCGCCGGACGGAGGTCGCAGGGCTGCTCTGGGGCGGCCTGCTGATGGGCGGGCTGGTTGCGACCGACGGGTCGCATCGCCTCGCCGGGCTGGCCGGCTGGGTCGCGGGGCAGCGCTTCGCCGCGACGCTGGCGGTCCTGGTGTGCCTGCTCGCCATACTCAACGAGTGCGTCGCGTTCCCGCTCTCCTGGTACAGCGGCTTCGTCCTGGAGCGCCGCTACGGCTTGTCGCGGCAGACAGCCCTGGCCTGGGTGGCCGATCATCTGAAGGCGACGCTGCTCTCGCTCGGCCTTGGCGTCCCGGCGGCGCTGGTGCTCTACGCGACCATCGTTGTCCTGCCCGCGTGGTGGTGGCTGGCGGCGGGCGCGATCTTCGCGGGCGTCATCGTCGGCCTGGCGCGGCTTGCGCCGGTCGTGCTGCTGCCACTGTTTTTCTCGTTCTCTCCGCTCGCGCGCGACGATCTGCGCGCGCGGCTCGAGGCGCTTGCCAGACGCGCCGGCACGCGGGTCGTCGGGGTCTACGAGTGGGCGCTCGGCGCGAAGACCGCGAAGGCGAACGCGGCGCTGGCCGGGCTGGGACCGACCCGCCGGATCATCGTGTCGGACACGATGCTCGAGCAGTATTCAGACGACGAGATCGCGGTGGTGCTGGCGCACGAGCTCGGACATCACGTGCATCACGACATCTGGCGTTCGCTGGCCGTGGAGTCCGTCGTCATCCTGCTGGGATTTCTTGCCGCCGACGTCGCGCTCGTCCGCCTTGGCGCGACGCTCGGGTTGTCCGGCGCTGGCGGACCCGGCCGGCCTGCCGCTCATCCTGCTGGCGGCTGGCGGCGTCTCGCTGCTGCTGATGCCGATCGGCCTGGCGCTGTCACGGCGCCACGAGCGCGTCGCTGACCGCTTCGCGCTCGAGATCACCGGCGACGCGGATGCGTTCGTGTCGGCGATGCGGCGGCTGGGCGCGCAGAACCTCGCAGAAGAACGTCCATCGCGGCTGACCGAGTGGCTGTTCCTGAGCCATCCGCCTCTGGCCGAGCGCCTCGCCGCGGCGACGGCCTGGAAGCAGGCACGGCCGAACTGAGCGGCCGCCGGCTCACTTCGGGTGCACGACCAGCTCGCCGGTCATTTCCTTGCAGCGCTCGTCCTGTTTCAGGTTGCAGTAGAACCGGAAGGTGCCGGGGTGGTCTGCGCGGAACTCGAAGGTCACCGTCTGCCCGGGGCCGACGCGCTTGGCGATCCGGTAATCGTCGACGGTGAAGCTGTGAGCGATGTCCTGGCTGGTCAGCGTGATCTTGACCAGGTCGTTCTGATCGACCTCGATGCGTGCCGGCTCGAACGCGTATTTCTTCGTGACGATTGGGAAGGCGCGCTGCGTCTGGTTCGGCTCCTGCGCCAGCGCGCGAGCCTGGTGCGCGGCCAGGCTCACGAGCATGGCGGTGCCGAGCAGCGCCAGCCCTGCGGCCATCCGTCGCCGTCGTCGGTGCGATTCGCCCGTCATGTGTGCCTCCCGCCCGTTGAGACGCTGCCGTCGGTCGACCGGCCTGCCCATTGTACCAGCCGGGGGCGGCGCGCCCGCGACGCCTGAACTGGCCGGCGCCTGTTGTTGGTGGGGGAGTGCTGGCAACCGCGGGGCTGAGTCACAAAAACAAAGGGCGCACCCGCGTGGTGCGCCCTTGTCTAGTTCGTCGATGGCGCGCGGTTGCCCGCGCCTGACTCAGTGTCGGCGGCCGCCGCGATCGTCGCGACGCGGCCGGTCGCCGCTGTCACCGCCGTCGCCGGCCGGAGCGCCGGCCGGTGCCGGTTCGCCAGTGCCAGTGTCGGTCAGCAGCGCCTTGCGGCTCAGGCGAATCTTGCCGGTCGGGTCGATGTTGATGACCTTCACCAGCACCTGTTCGCCTTCCTTCAGCTCGTCGCGGACGTCCTTCACGCGGTGATTCGCGATCTCCGAGACGTGGAGCAGGCCGTCGGTCCCCGGCATGATCTCGACGAACGCGCCGAAGTCGGTGATCCGCTGCACCTTGCCCATGTACGTCTTGTTCAGCTCGGGCGTCGCGGTGAGCTCCTGGATGATCCCGATCGCCTTCTGCGCGGCGGCCTCGTCGGCCGACGCGACGTTCACGCGACCGTCGTCTTCGACGTCGATCTTCACGCCCGTGCGCTCGATGATCGAACGGATCATCTTGCCGCCCGGTCCGATGACGTCGCGGATCTTGTCCACCGGGATCCGGATGGTGACGATGCGCGGTGCAATCGCCGACACCGAGGTGCGCGACTGGCCCAGCGTCTCGGCCATCTTGCCGAGGATGTGCAGACGACCCGCGCGCGCCTGTTCGAGCGCCTCGCGCATGATGTCGGCGGTGATGCCGGTGACCTTGATGTCCATCTGCAGCGCGGTGATGCCCTGCGCCGTGCCGGCCACCTTGAAGTCCATGTCGCCGTAGTGATCTTCAGCGCCAGCGATGTCGCTGAGGATCGCGTACTTCCCCGACGCCTCGTCGATGATGAGGCCCATGGCGATGCCGGCCACCGGCGAGGTCAGCGGCACGCCGGCGTCCATCATGGCCATCGAGCCGCCGCACACCGACGCCATCGACGAGCTGCCGTTGCTCTCGAGGATGTCGGAGACCAGGCGAATCGTGTAGGGGAACTTGTCTTCGGGAGGCACCATCGGCGACAGCGCGCGTTCGGCCAGCGCGCCGTGACCGACTTCGCGACGGCCGGGGCCGCGCATGAACTGCACTTCGCCCACCGAGAACGGCGGGAAGTTGTAGTGCAGGAGGAAGCGCTTGTAGTACTCGCCGTCCACGTGCTCGATCTTCTGCTGATCGTCAGCCGTGCCCAGCGTGCACGTCACCAGCGCCTGCGTCTCACCGCGCGTGAACACCACGGAGCCGTGGGTTCGCGGCAGGACGCCCGCTTCCGTCCAGATCGGCCGGATCTCGTCGAACTTTCGGCCGTCGAGACGCACGCGGCGCTCGAGCACCTCGTCGCGCAGGACCTTCTCTTTCAGGCCCTTGAAGATGCTCTTGGCGTCGGCCTTGCGCGGCGCTTCGGCCTCGGCGTAGGACGCCATCAGCTCTTCCTGCACCTTGTCGACGCGCGCGTAGTTCTCGAGCTTGTCGCGCAGCCGCATGGCGTCGGTCAGCGGCGCCAGCGCCTTCTGCTCGACTTCGCGCGCCAGGTCCGCGTCCACGTCCTTCACGACGACCTGACGCTTGACCTTGCCGGCGTCCTTGGCGAGCAGGTCGATCGTCGCGACGATCTTCTTGATCGCGGCGTGACCGGCCTCGAGCGCCTTGGCGACCTGCTCCTCGGGCACTTCATTCGCGCCCGCTTCCACCATCACCAGGCCGTCCTTGCTGCCGGCGAGGATGATGTCCACCGCGCTGCGCTTGCGCTGCTCGTAGGTGGGGTTGATCAGGTACTCGCCGTCCACCAGGCCGACGCGGACGCCGGCAATGGTGGTGTGGAACGGAATCTCCGAGAGCGCCAGCGCCGCCGAGGCGCCGGTGATCGCGAGCACGTCGGTGTCGTTCGCCTTGTCGGCGGAGAGCACCAGCGCGATGATCTGCGTCTCGTGCCGCCAGCCGGCGGGGAACAGCGGCCGGATCGGCCGATCGATCATGCGCGAGGTGAGGACTTCCTTGTCCGCCATCTTGCCTTCGCGCTTGAAGAAGCCGCCGGGAATCCGCCCGGACGCGTAGGCGTACTCGCGGTAGTCCACGGTCAGCGGCAGGAAGTCGATGTTCTCGCGCGGGCTGGCCGCGCGGCACGCGGTGACGAGCACCACGGAATCACCGAACCGGACGACAACGGAGCCGTCCGCCTGCTTGGCGAGTTTGCCGGTTTCAAAGGAGAGCGTCTGCGAGCCGATCTGCAATTCGCGCGTGTGCATAAACAAACCAGGTGTCATTCGGGGTGATCGGGGGCGGCCGCGTCGGTCGGGCTCGATGGAGCCCGGTCAACCGGAGCTACTTGCGGATCCCGAGCTTGCGGATCAGATCCGCGTATCGCTCCGCGTCCTTCTGCTTCAGGTAGTCGAGCAGGCTTCGCCGCTGCCCGACGAGTTTCAGCAGGCCTCTGCGCGAGTGATGATCCTTCGCGTGGGTCTTGAAGTGTTCCGTCAGGTAGCTGATGCGCTCGCTGAGGATGGCCACCTGCACTTCAGGCGATCCGGTGTCGGAATCGTGGGTGCGGTAGGAGCCAATCAATTCGGTCTTGCGATCCTTCGTCAGTGACAAGTTCCGTTCCTCCACGCACGGTCCAGTCGTGACCAGACCGCCGTAAGCCGTTTCTGCACAATCAGAAACACCACAGTTTACAACAACACGACAACCGGCTGCAAAGCCCCCGCCCGGCACTCCGCCAGCCCCAGCAGGTGCCCGGATTCGCTCAGGAGACGCGCCATGCCGGACGCCGGCAGGGGGGCGCCGGCAGTGTCTCCCGGCCCGATCTGGCGGCCGTGGGACAGGTAGTCCTGCCCGAGCCGTCCGAGGACGACCGCCGGCAGGTGGGGGAGCAGGCTGGCCATGGGCCAGACGTGCTCCGCGGCGCTCTCCGGCGCCTGCGAGAGGGCCTGCACGCTCATGGCCCTCGCCAGCGTGAACTGGCCGCTCCGCGTCCGCCGCAGCGCCGTCAGGTGGCCGCCGACGCCGAGGATCTGCCCGAGGTCGTGCGCCAGCGACCTGACGTAGAAGCCCGCCGAGCACTCCAGTTGGAGGTCGACGCTTTGTCCGTCCGACCGTGTCACGCTCACGCTCAGGAGCTGGACGTCGACCGCCGCCAGGCTGGGCGCTGCGTCACGTCGCGCGAGGTCGTAGGCGCGGTGGCCGCCGACGCGCTTGGCGGAGACCGATGGCGGCAACTGGAGCCGCTGGGCGCGCAGCTGCTCGAGCGCCGCGTCGAGCGCTGGCCGATCGACCGCCGTCTCCACCACCGGTCCCACCGGTGTCCCGTCAGCGTCGTAGGTGGAGGTGGCCTGGCCGAACCGAACCGTGGCCTCGTACGCCTTGGTGTCCGCGGCGAGGAACTGCGCGAGTCGAGTGGCACGCCCGAGCAGCAGCGGGAGCACGCCGGTCGCCAGCGGGTCGAGAGTGCCGGTATGACCGATACGGGGCTGGCCGAGTAGGCGTCGCGCGACGGCGACCACGTCGTGTGAGGTGAGGCGCGCGGCCTTGTCCATCACCAGGCCGCCTTCGGGCGCGCCCGGGGCCGCCTGGCGGCGCTTCATGCGTGAGGCTGGTCGGCCTCGACGGCCAGGCCGGCGTCGATTGCCGGGCCGAGTGCCGTCAGCATTGCCTGTCTCGCCGCCTGGTACGATCCAGGCACCGTGCAGCCGGCGGCGTTCTTGTGACCGCCGCCGCCGAACTGCCGGGCCACCGCGGCGACGTCAATCGCGCCCTTCGAGCGGAGGCTCACCCTGAAGGACGTCGGGTCCAGCTCCTTGAAGAACACGGAGGCGCGGATCTCCTTCACCGTGAGCGGCAGGTTGATCAGGCCTTCCGTGTCGTCGTAGGTTCCGCCGGCGCGCGCGGTCATGGCTTCGTCCACGCGCATCAGCGCCAGCCGCCCGCCCTGCTCGAGCTCGATGGCGCTCAGCACCGCACCGAACAGCCGGAGCCGTCCGAGCGTGTTGCTGTCGAACACCGCGCGCGCGACGCGCGGCGGGTCGACACCGGCCTCGACCAGCACGCGGCAGATGTCGAAGGTCCGCGCCGACACTGACGAGTAATGAAACGATCCGGTGTCGGTCAGGATGCCGACGTAGAGATGGGTCGCGATCTCCGGCGTCAGCCGCACGCCGAGCGCGACGACCAGGTCGTAGACCATCTCCGCGCACGCGGCGGCCGAGGAGTCGAACCAGTTGACAGCGCCGTACGACAGGTTGCCGAGATGATGGTCGATGTTGATGACGAAGGACCGGTCGAGGTTTTCGACGCCGGTGCGATCGAGAGAGCTGCACTCCATGATCACCGCGGCGTCGAACACCTCATCGACGCGATCGGCGACGACGACACGATCGGTCCCGGCGAAGGCGCGCAGCGGCCCGGGCACCGGGTCGTGATTGACGAGGGTGACCTGCTTGCCGAGGGCGTCGAGCGCGAGCGCCATGGCCAGTTGCGATCCGATGGCATCGCCGTCGGGGCGCGCGTGCGAGCTGATGACGAAGGTCTGCCGCGCCCTGAGGGCCGCGACGACACCGTCGATCGCCGCCTGTCGATCACTCATCCTCGGGCTCCGTTGCGGGCGGCATCCTGGCAGCGTCCTCGCGTTTGATGATCTCGAGCAGCTCTTCGACCCGGGCCTGGGCGGCGGCGCCCTCGTCGTACTCGAACGCCAGCTCCGGCACGCGCCGCAGGTTCAGACGCGCGCCGAGCGTCCGCCGGATGAAGGGCACGGCGCGGTCGAGCGCCAGCGCGGTCTTCTTCCTGTCGGCCGGCGCGCCCAGCGTCGTGTAGAAGACGCGCGCATTCAACAGGTCGGGTGAGACGACAGCGCGGGTGAGCGTCAGCAGCCCGATGCCGGGGTCCTGGACCTTGCGGGTGAGGATCTCGCCCACTTCCTGGCGGATCTGCTCGGCGAGGCGGATGTGACGGTTCACGCGAGGAACTCGACCGCGGCGACCATCGGCGTGGGTGAAGGCCGGCGCCTAGACCGGCGTGGCGGCCACCTTCTGCACGACGAACACCTCGATCACGTCGCCGACCTTCAGGTCGTTGAACCGGTCGAAGCCGATGCCGCACTCCACGCCCATCTTCACCTCGGACACGTCGTCTTTGAAGCGCCGCAGGGAGCTGATCTTCCCCTCGAACACCACGACGTTGTCGCGCAGCACGCGCGCCTGCGACTCGCCGGATCGGGTGATGCGGCCGTCGGTGACGACGCAGCCGGCGATGGTGCCGAGCTTGGGCACCTTGAACAGCTCGCGCACCTGCGCCGCGCCGATGCGCTGCTCGCGCAGCGTCGGCTCGAGCAGGCCGGTCATCGCCAGCTTGATCTCGTCGGTGACCGTGTAGATGACCGAGTGCAGCCGGACGTCGACCTTCTCGCGATCGGCGACGTCGGCGGCGTTGCGATCGGGCCGGACGTTGAAGCCGATGACGATCGCGTTGCTGGCCGAGGCGAGCAGCACGTCGAACTCGGAAATCGCGCCGACGCCCGAGTGGATGATCTTGATCTTGACCCGATCGTCACTGAGCTTCTGCAGCGAGTCGGACAGCACTTCCGCCGAGCCCTGCACGTCGGCCTTGACGATGATCGGGAGCTCTTTGACGCCGCCCTCGGCGATCTGCTCCTTGAGCGACTCCAGCGTGAGCCGGCCGCCCTTGGCGCCGAGCGCCTTGTTCTTGGCCTGCTCCTGCCGGAACAGCGCGATCTGGCGCGCCTTGGTCGGGTCGGCCACTGCCTGGAACGTATCGCCGGGCAGCGGCAGGCCGGTGAGGCCGAGCACTTCGACCGGCGTCGAGGGGCCGGCCTGCTTGGTCTGCCGGCCGCGGTCGTCGATCAGCGCGCGCACCTTGCCGACCATCGAGCCGGCGATGAAGGTGTCGCCGACGTGCAGCGTGCCGTCCTGGACCAGGATGTGCGCCACCGGACCGCGGCCGCGATCGAGCTTGGCTTCCAGCACGGTGCCGGTCGCCGCCTTGCTCGGGTTGGCCTTCAGCTCGAGGATGTCCGAGGAGAGCAGGATCATCTCGAGCAGCAGGTCGAGGTTCTGACGCTTCTTCGCCGAGACGTCCACGGTGACCGTGGTGCCGCCCCAGGCCTCGGGCATCAGGCCCAGGTCGGCCAGCTCGCGCTTGACGTTGTCCGGGTTCGCGCCCGGCTTGTCGATCTTGTTCACCGCCACCACGATCGGGACGTTGGCGGCCTTCGCGTGATTGATCGCTTCACGCGTCTGCGGCATGACGCCGTCGTCTGCCGCGACGACAAGGACCACCACGTCGGTGACCTTCGCGCCGCGGGAGCGCATCATCGTGAACGCTTCATGGCCCGGGGTGTCGAGGAACACCACGTTGCGGCTGCCGACGGCGACGTGATACGCGCCGATGTGCTGCGTGATCCCGCCCGCTTCGCGCTCGGCGACGCGTGTTTCGCGAATCGCGTCGAGCAGCGTCGTCTTGCCGTGATCGACGTGGCCCATGACCGTGACGACCGGCGCGCGCGACACGACGTCCTCGGCGCGGCTCTCGCCCGCGTCGACGTCGACCATCTCCTGTTCGAAGGTGCGCATCTGGACGTCGGCGCCGAACTCGCGCGCCACCATCATCGCGGTGTCGCTGTCGAGCGTGGAGTTGATGGTCATCATCTTCCCCTTCTCGAGCAGCTTCTTGAGCACGTCCTTCACCTTGGCCTCGAGCTTGTCGGCCAGGTCCTTCACCGTCATGCCTTCGGCCAGCGTGATGGCCTTGGTGATGGGCGGCGGCGCGACCGGCGTCATCGACGACGCCGCGCGATCCGTGGGACGGCTCGAGGTGCGACGGCCGCCAGAGGGACGTGGCGCCGGCGGACGATAGCCGGAACCACCGGGGCGCTGGCCGGGCATGCCCGGCCGGCCCGGGAACCCGGGCCGCGCGCCGTACGGCGGCTGACCGGGCTGCTGCGGACGAATCGGCTGGCTCGGCAGCGGACGCGGCCCGCCAAGCGGCGCCGCGGGGTACGACGGGCGCGGCGGCGGCATGCTGCCCGCCGGACGCGGCGGCAGCGAACCAGGCCGGGGCGGCGCCACTGTCGGCGTGCCAATCCTGCCGGCGGGGCCCTTGATGGCCTGCTGCGGCGGACGGTTGGCGGCGGGCTGGGCGGAGCGTGACGGCGCCGGGGGCGGCGTACGCGGGCCGGGCACGATCGTCGTGCCTCCAGCTCCGGCTTCTTCCACGCGGAGGCGCAGCTTGGGGCCGACGATGCGGCCGGGAGCGGGTACGGGACGCGGCGCGGGGGCCGCAGGCTCCTGCACGGCCGGTACGCTGCTGGCTTCGGTATCTGTCGCAGGAGCGGCGCTGTCCACCGCAGACGCGGCGACCGGCTCGGGCTCGACCTGCGTCAGGGGCGCGTCGACGGCCGGTTCTTCGACAGCGGCCGGCTCTTCGAAGTACGCGGCAGCGGCGGCCACTGCCGACGCGTCGTCGACGCCGATCGGCTCGTCCTGCTGGTCCGCGTCGAGTGCGGGATCGAAGCCCTCGATGCTCGCGGCGGCGCGCTCGGCCTGATGAATGGCCTTGGCCGCCTTGTTCAGGCGAGGCGGACCGAGCGCCGGCGCTGCGGGCTTGGCCGGTTCCGGCGCGCCCTTCTTGACGAGGGCCGTCTTGCGCACGGGCGGCTTGGCCGCGGGGCCCTCGGCGAAGATGTCGCCTCCGGGCAGTGTGACGCCGCGCTGACGCGCCAGGCGATCGACGAACTGGCGACCGACGACCTCTTCGATCGTGCTCGAGGCGCTCTTGACCTCGATGCCGTGATCGCGCTTCAGCAGCGCCATCACTTCCTGGCTGGTCGTTCCCAGCAGCTCCGCGACTCTGTAAATCCGAACTGTGGCCAAACGGGTACCTCGATCACACCGTGAGACGGACGCTCCGGCGCCCGCCGTTTACTACTGCCCGCTCGTTTCGTCGACCGCGCCCGGGGTCACCGGCTCCTCGCCGGGCACCTCCGCCTCGGGCGCCGTGGGCACGGCTGCCGGCGTCTCGCCCGCCGCCGCTGCCTGGCTCACGCCCTCGGCCTCGACACTCACGTCCCCGGCGCCGTCGGCACCGTCGCTGACCTGGGTGGCGTCGGCGTCTTCGCTGGCGGTGCCAATGTTCAAGCCCTCGAGCTGAATCTCGATCTCGCGCCGCTTCTCCTCCTCGCTCTTGATGTCGATGCGCCAGCCGGTCAGCTTGGCCGCCAGCCTGACGTTCTGGCCCTTCTTGCCGATGGCCAGCGAGAGCTGCTTGTCCTCGACGACCACTTCCATGACCTTGTCGCGGTCGTCCACGATCGACACGCGCTGCACCTTCGCCGGGCTGAGCGCGTGCGTCACGAAGCTCACCGGGTCGTCGGAGAACTCGACGATGTCGATCTTCTCGCCGCGCAGCTCGCGGATGATGGCCTGGACACGCGTGCCCTTCATGCCGACGCAGGCGCCGACCGGGTCGACGTCGCGCTCGCGCGAGTAGACCGCCACCTTCGCGCGGTCGCCGGCCTCGCGGACGGCGCCGCGAATCATCACGGTGCCGTCGTAGATCTCCGGGACTTCCTGCTCGAACAGCTTGATGAGCAGCGCCGGGTCGGTGCGCGACAGCACGATCTGCGGGCCCTTCGCCGAGCGATTCACGCCCTTGATGACGGCGCGGAGCCGGTCGCCGGGGTTGTAGCTCTCGGCGCGCGACTGTTCCTTCCGCGGCAGCACGGCTTCGACGCGGTTGCCGATCTCGGCGATCATGTCGCCGGTCTCGAAGCGCTTGACCGAAGCGTTGACCACCTCGCCGATGCGCTGGTTGTACTCGTCGAAGATGTTCTCGCGCTCGGCCTCGCGGACCTTCTGGAAGATCACCTGCTTGGCCGTCTGCGCGGCGATCCGGCCGAGGACGTCGGTGGGCTTGGGGAACTCGATCTCCATGTCCACTTCGGCTTCCTCGCCATAGAGCTGCTGCGCCTCGCCAAGCGAGATCTCGATGGCCGGGTCGTTCACGGTCTCGACGATCTGCTTGACGGCAAACAGGTCCACCTGGCCCGACTCGGCGTTGAAGCGCGCCTTCAGGTTTTCAGTGGACTTGTAGGCCTTGCGGGAGGCCGCCAGCACCGCGTCCTCGATGGCGGAGATGATGATGGCGGGCTCGATGCCCTTTTCCTTGGCGATGGTGTCGATCAGCTGCTGCAGAGGACTCGTCATTGCTGCCTGGTCGGATAGCCGTGTCTAGAACTCGACATCAAGCTTCGCGCGCTTGATGCCCGTCAGCGGGATCCGGTGGGCGCGTTGCTTCTTGCCCACCAGAATCACCACGTCTCCGCCGTCAACACCTTGAAGGCGGCCGTTGAAAAATGTCTGCCCGTCCACGGGGGCCTCGAGCACGAGACTGGCCAGGCGGCCGGCGAAACGCCGGTAGTCGGCTTCGTGGCGGAGCGGGCGGTCGAGCCCCGGCGAGGTGACCTCCAGCGTGTAGGCCCGGTCGAGCGGTTCCTCGACGTCCAGGATGGTCCCGAGCTCGCGGCTCACCAGGCTGCAGTCCTCGATCCCGACGCTGTCTTCGGGCGTCGAGGCCGGCCCTGGACGGTCGATGGTGATCCGAACCACCCATCCGGGCGATTCCCTGGTCACCTGCACGTCGAACAGCTCGAGCCCATGGGCGGCTGTCACCCGTTCGGCCGCCGCTCGAATCCGTGCCTGCGCGTCCATGCTCCCCGCAAACACTCCCCGAAACAAAAAAAGTGGGCAAAAGCCCACTCAGGTTGCCCTTCGGGACGTATGTGAACTACCAATGATAGCACAAGCCCTAGAGCGGTCGGACCAGCAGGTCGTAGCCCTTCGCGCCCACGATTTCGCCGTCCAGGAACCTCCCGGCCGGCCATTCCGAAGGGTCGCAATCGGTCAGGTAGACCACCGGGTCGATGTCCGGCGCCTGCGAGGCCAGACGGCCCTTCACGACCAGGTCGTGGTCCGGCGCCGGGCCGTCGACGAGCACCCGCACGCGGGCCCCGACCCTGGCCTGCTGCGCGCGCGCCACGATGGCGGCCTGTTCGGCCATCAGGCGATCCCGGCGCTTCCGCTTCACCGCCGCCGGCACGTCGTCGACCATCTCGCCCGCTGCCGTCCCTTCCTCGTGCGAGTAGGTGAACACGCCGATGTGATCGAAGCCCACGGCGTGGATGAAGGCGCTCAACTCCTCGAAGTCCTCATCGCGCTCCCCGGGGAAGCCGACGATGAACGTCGTCCGCAGCGCGACGTCGGGGATGCGCGTCCTGACGTTGGCGAGCAGGGTTTCGTAGCTGCGCCGCGTGCCGGGGCGCCGCATGCGCTTCAGCACGGCGTCTGAGGCATGCTGCAGCGGCAGGTCGAGGTATTTGACGACCTTGTCGCAGTCCGCCATCGCGTCGATCATCCCGGCGTCGATCGTGGTGGGGTAGAGGTAGAGCAGGCGAACCCACTCGAGGCCGTCGACGGCGTTCAGCCGGCGCAGCAGGCGGCCGAGCGCGCCGCGCTCGCCGAGGTCGTTGCCGTAGAACGTGGTGTCCTGGCTGATGAGGAGCAGTTCCTTCACGCCGCGTGCGGCGAGGTCGTGCGCCTCTCGCACGATCTCGTCCGCCGGCCGCGATCGATAGTGGCCGCGCAGCCGCGGGATGATGCAGAACGCGCACTTGTAGTCGCAGCCTTCGGCCACTTTCACGTAGGCGTAGTGACCCGGCGTGGCGAGGTGGCGCGGCGTGGCTGCGTCGTACAGATACGTCGGCAGCTCCGTCCGAGTGCCCAGAGGCTTGTGCGTCGGCGGACGACGGTAGAGCGTGGCCGGCACGCCGGGCCCTGTCGGAATTCCCGGCGCCTGGAGTGTGTCGCCGGTCAGGGCCTCGAGGATGCCCGCCACTTCGCCGGTCCCGAGCAGCGCGTCGATTTCGGGAATCTGCGCCTGCAACTCGTCGCGGTAGCGCTCCGCCAGGCAGCCGGTCACGACCAGCCGCTTGCAGGATCCGTTCTTCTTCAACTCGGCCATCTCGAGGATGGCATCCACCGACTCCTGCTTCGCGCGATCGATGAACGCACACGTGTTGACGATCAGCACGTCGGCGTCTGCCGCGTGCGTCGTCAGCGTGTGCCCAGCCTGCTCGGACAACCCCAGCATGACCTCGGAATCGACGAGGTTTTTCGGGCAGCCGAGGGAGATCATGCCGACTTTCATGGAGAACCTTTTAACGGGCTACGGGCTACGGGCCTATGGATAGAGCCGGTACAGCATTCGCGGATACGGAATCGTCTCCCGGACGTGCTCGAGCCCGCACACCCACGCGACGACGCGTTCGACGCCCATGCCGAAGCCGCCGTGGGGCACCGAGCCGTAACGGCGCAGGTCCAGGTACCACTCGAACGCTTCGCGCGGGAGCTTGTGCTCCTCGATGCGCTGCAGCAGCAGCCCGTAGTCGTCCAGACGCTCGCCGCCGCCGATGATCTCGCCGTAGCCTTCCGGCGCGAGCACGTCCACGCACAGCGCCTTGTCAGGCTGCGCCGGGTCGGGCTTCATGTAGAACGCCTTGATCGCCGCCGGATAGCGGTGCACGGCGATCGGCCGATCGAACTGCTCGGACAGGACCGTCTCGTCGGTGCCGCCCAGATCGGTTCCGTGCTGGAAGGGCAGACCCTTCTCAATCAGGATCTTTGCCGCCTCGTCGTAGGATACCCGCGGAAACGGCGGCTTCACGGCCTCGAGCTTTGTCGTGTCCCGCTCGATCGCCTTGAGCTCCTTCGCACGCCGCTCCAGCACCCGGGCGACGACATGGACCACCAGGCCTTCAGCCAGATCGATCACGTCGTCGAGCGTCGCGTACGCGACTTCGGGCTCGACCATCCAGAACTCGGTGAGGTGCCGGCGAGTCTTGGACTTTTCGGCGCGGAACGTCGGGCCGAAGCAGTAGACACGGCCGAGGGCCATGGCGTTGGCTTCGTTGTACAGCTGGCCGCTCTGCGTCAGGTACGCGGTCGTGTCCTCGAAATACTGGACCGGAAACAGCGTCGTCGTGCCTTCGCAGGCCGCCGGCGTGAAGATCGGCGTGTCCGCGAGGATGAAGTCGCGCTCGTTGAAGTAGTCGCGGATGGCGTTGATGACCTCGTGACGGACCCGGAGAATCGCCTGCTGACGCGGGCTGCGGAGCCAGAGGTGGCGGCGATCGAGGAGGAAGTCGACGCCGTGCTCCTTTGGCGAGATCGGGTAGTCGTGGGCCTCGCTGTGCACGGTGATGCCGGTGACGTCGAGCTCGTAGCCGCCGGGCGCACGCGCGTCGGCGCGGGCCATGCCGGTCACCGAGAGTGAGGTCTCCTGCGACAGGTGGTCGGTGGCCTTGAAGACGTCGTCGCCAACCGCGGCTTTCGACATGACGGCCTGGATGAAGCCGCTCCCGTCGCGGATCTGCAGGAAATGAATCTTGCCGCTCGACCGGCGGTTGTGCAGCCAGCCCCTGAGCGTGACCTGCTCGCCCTCGTGCTTCGCGATGTCCTGGATGTAGGTCATGACGTCAACAGCTCTTCCATCCTGCGCCTCGCCCGTGCGGCGCGCTCGAGCACGCGGCGCGGCTCGTCGCCGGCCACTTCGAACATCCACGTGCCCTCGTAGCCGATTTTCCTGAACGCCATCAGCACCGTCGCCCAGTCGATCCCCCCGCTGAAGGGCACTCCGTGCTTGTCCTGACGGCCGTCGTTGTCGTGCACGTGCGTCGTAATCAGGTAGCCCGATGCCGTCTCGACGGCCTCGGTCACGTCACCGAGGATGAACGCGTGCCCGGTGTCGAGGCAAAGCCCGAGCCCGTCCAGATCGAGCGGGTCTTCCAGCAGCTGCACCAGTGCGTCAGCATCCGCGATGCTGTTGGGAATCACCTCGAGCGCCAGCCTGACGCCCAGCGGCTCGGCAGCCGCCTGCAACTCCTCGACACTGCGCACGAACGCGTCAATCCGGTTGTCCCGCGCATCCGGCGACTGATCCGTCGGGACGCCAGGGTGCACGACCATGAAGGCCGCCCCCAGCGTGTGGGCCGCCTTCAGCGCCGCCAGCGATTCCTCCACCGCCTTGCGCCGGCGCGGCTCCTCGCCCTGCGCAATCGAGTAGGTCTCGCCCCAGACGCCGTCGCGATTCCCCTCGGTGATCGGCGCGTGCACCGAATGCAACCGCAGGCCGGCGTCGGCGAGGTGGCCGGCGATCGCTGCAATCGCGCGGTCGTCGTGATAGTCGAAATGCGTGCGCGTGGCGAAAATCTCGACGGCCTCGAAGCCGTGGGCCGCGATTTCGACCAGGTGGTCGCGGTCGAGGCGCGCCGCGTGATACAGGTGCGTCGAGATGCCGAACTCCATCGGGGGCAAATAAGTAGTTTAACAGGGTCCTGGGGGGACTTCGCAGTCGGGTGCTCCGGGGGCTTCGCTGTTGGGTCCTCAGGGACTTCGCAGTCGGGTGCTCCGGAGGCTTCGCGGTCGCGGTGCTCGCGGGGCTTCCCTGTCGGGTCCTCAGCGCAGTTCCGTCATGAGTTGCGCCAGCAGGTCGCGGAGCGCGTCGAAGCGGCGGTGGCGTTCGAGGTTCTTTTGCACGTGACGGATCGTTCGCGGGATGTACTGGATGTAGACCGAGTTCTGCCGCGCGCTGGTCTGGAAGCCGAAGGTGCCGAGCGCTTTGAGGTTCCGCTGCAGGGCCATCAGGTCGAAGCGGCGCCGGTAGTCCTCTTCCCACGCGACGAACGTGCGCGACGGCGTGCCATGCGGCCGCTTCAGGGCGATGAAGTAGGCAATCAGGTCCTCGACCACAGCTTCGTTCAGGTCCACGTACGAATCGCGGAGCAGCGACACCATGTCGTAGGTGTCGGGTCCGAGGCGCGCGTCCTGGAAGTCGATGATGTAGAGACCGCCGTCGTGCAGCATCAGGTTGCGGCTGTGATAGTCGCGGTGGCAGAGCACGCGCGGCTCGTTGGCGAGCTCCTCGGCGAGTTGCCGCCACTGACGCGCCAGCGCCTCGGCGAGCGGGGCCGGAATCGTCGCCCCGCGGTAGGCCTGCAGGTAGTGCTTCGTGAAGAACTCCAGCTCCCAGAGCAGCTTCTCGACGTCGAAGGCCACGCCGTAGGGCGGATACTCGGGCGACGCCAATTCCTGCCCGCGACGTTGCAGCGTCTCGACGAACGAAACGGCCTGCCGATACAGCCGGCTGTGTTCCTGTGCCGACGCGGCGCCGAGATGGGCCTGCAGCGTCACGTCGCCGAGGTCCTCGAGCGCCAGCAGCCCCAGATCGCCGGCGCGCTCGAGAATGGCGGGTACCGGCAGCGGCATGGCGTCGAACAGCGCGGCTACCCGCACGAACGGCAGGCTGTCGGCGTCAAACGGCCCGGTGTGCAGCGCCAGGACGATCGGCGACGCCTCGCGCCGGATCACGCGGAAGTACCGCCGATCGGACGCGTCGCCGGTGAGCGGCAGCACCGTCGAGACCTGAGAGGCGATGCCGCTGCGATCGAGGAAGGCCGCGATGCGGTCTGGGACTGGAGGTGCGCCGGGGTTCATCGGTCAGTCTCTTTTACGCCAGGGCCGTGGATGTCAGGTCCGCTTCAATGACGCGCTCGCGCGCCGCGAAACCTGCCGGCAGGCGTGCGCCACTCAGAACGATGCAGCGGGAGAGCCGAGCGCCGTCACCGACGGTCACATCCTCCCAGATCACGCTCTCTTCAATCGACGCGCCGTGCCCGACGGCGACGTCGGGCGCCACCAGGGTCGCCGGCGCGTCATGTCCGAGCATCAGGCATGTCTCGAGATAGTCCCGCGGCGTGCCGATGTCCTGAAACGACGCCGTGCTGCAAAACGCGCGAATCGCGCCCGGCCGCGACGCCAGGAGCGCGCGATACACACCGCCCACGCTGTCCGCCGGCGTGCCATCGGCGACGTCCCGGAACGCGCTGCGCTCCGCGATTTGCACGCCCACAAAGTGCCACGACGGCCCGGTCCCCCCGCGCCCCGTGAACCCGGTCACGACGCCGTCGTCTCCGACGACCACGCCGCCGTATCGCGCGGGATCCGGATTGGGGATGACGGCCATGGTGACCTCGGCGTCGGAGGCCGCGTGCGAGGCGGCAAGCGCTGGCAGGTCGACATCGGTGAGCGTGTCGCCGTTCACCAGCCACAGGCGCGGCGATGCGTCCAGCGCGAAGGCCCGGCGTGGCCCGCCAGCCGATCCGAGCAGCGGCTGCTCCCACGAATAGCGCACGCGGACGCCGATCTGCGACCCATCGCCGAGTATCGTCGTCAACGTCTCCGGGCGGTAGTGGAGGTTGACGATGAGATCGCGGATGTGCTGGCGCCCAAGCCAGTCGACGATTCGCCGGAGCAGGGAAGTGCCGGCGACAGGCAGCGACGGTTTGGCACGCGCGGCGGTCAGCGGGCGCAGGCGGGTGCCGAGGCCGGCCGCCAGGACCAGCGCCGTCGTCGGTGTGGAACGGGATGGCACGCGACTCGGGGCCGCGGCCTATGCTTCGTCGAACAGCATGTCGGTGTCGGGCAGTCCGTGGGCCCGCCGATGCGTCATGAAGAGCGAGCGGTACGAGTCGAGCAGGAAGTCCTCGGGCCGTCGCCCCAGCGCCTGCGTGGCCTCGAGGATGCCGCGCTCGTCGCCTTCGACCTCGATGAAGACGCCGACGGGCGTCTCGTCGATCGCGAGGATGACGTCACCGAGTGCGTATTCCTCGCGATACTTCTGATAGCGGAACCAGACCGCGAACCCGAGGCGCTCGAGGCAGCGCAGCATGGTGTCGCCGTCGCCGACGACGGTCTCGATCTCCTCACGGACCTTGACCGGGGATGGCTGGACCGGGCCCTTGAACGTCACCAGACTCCGGCCGGCCTCGACCCGAACGCGGAGGACGCATCGACTCTGCTTCAGCGTCTCCCGCCCGTCGTCGAGCAGCGCGTCTTCCTGCAGGCGCCGGCAGCGCAGCGGCGCCGCTTCCGTCGCGATGACTGCTGCCCGGGCTTCTTCCACAGATCCGAATCGCAGCTTGACCTCGCGTTCGAACGTCGTGGGCGTTTGCATAGGGGGCCTTATTTACCCCAACAGCCGGCGAACATCCAATGCGATTTCGCGGGACGGGGAAGGGATGGCGAAAGGGTAACGACTGAAAGTGGGGCCGATCGTTCAGATCGGCCATGGGTTCGGTGCTGCAGTGCAGGGGTGCTGCAGTGCGGGAGTCCCGTGCTGAAGTCCCGAGGTGCTGCACCGCAGCGCAGCACCTCAGCACTTCTGCACTTTGTCGTCAGTCTTTCTTCAAGGTCAGGAATATTTCCTGATTCTTTCTCCAGATCAGCATCAAGGCAGTGCCGCCGGACCGCACCTTCTGCAGTTCGCGGCTGGCATCGGCGGCGGACTCGACCTTGCGGCGGTTCACCTGGAGAATCACGTCCCCGACGTTCAGGCCGGCGCGCGCGGCGTTGCCTGACGCGTCCAGGTCCATGATGAGCGCGCCGGTCGTGCCCGCCGGCAGTTCCAGCCGCTTCGAGCGGTCGGCGGTCAGGTTGCCCAGGGTCATGCCGAAGCCGGCACTGGCGTCCTCGGGCTGCTCTTCGTCCTCACCGGCAGTCTGCGTCTCGGCGTCGAGGTTCAACTCGCCGATCGTGACGTTCAGCGTCTTCTCCTGCTTGTCGCGCAGCACCTTGATCGGCACCGTCGTCGACGGCTTGAGCGCCATCACCGACTGCACCAGCTCGTCGCGCGATCCGACGCGCGTGCCGTTGACTTCCGTGATGATGTCGCCGGGCTGAACGCCGGCCTTGGCCGCGGGCCCATCGGCCGACACCATCGCCACCAGCGCGCCGCGACGCTCCTTGAGACCGAACTCTTCCAGCGCGTCGCGCGGCACCGGCTGGACCTGCACGCCGATCATCCCGCGCGTGATCTTGCCCGACCGCAGCTGCGGCAGCAGGTTGCGCACGACGTTGATGGGAACAGCGAAGCCGATGCCGATATTGCCGGACTGACGCGAGTCGGCGTAGATGGCGGTGTTCATGCCGATCACTTCGCCGCGCAGGTTCAACAGCGGGCCGCCGGAGTTGCCGGGGTTGATGGCGGCATCGGTCTGCAGCATGTCGAGCGACCGCCCGGTGCTCACCGGGAACGGACGCTTGAGCGCGCTGATGACGCCGACGCTGACGGTGTGCGACAGGTTGAAGGGGTTGCCGATGGCCATCACCCAGTCGCCCGGCTCCACCTGGCCGGAATCGCCGAAGCGCACCTCGGGCAGGACGTGGTCCGGCTTCTCGCTGAGCTCGATGAGCGCGCTGTCCGTGAGCGGGTCGCGGCCGACGACGCGCGCCTTGTAGCGGACGTCTTCGTCCTCGCCGTAGAGCGAGACTTCCACCTTGTCGGCGCCTTCAACCACGTGGTTGTTGGTGAGGATGAGGCCTTCCTTCGCGATGATGAAGCCGGTGCCGGCGGCCACCGAGACCGGGGCGTTCTTCGAGTCCGGCTTTTTCGGCTGGCCGAAGAACTTGCGCAGCATGTCGTCGCCGCCGAAGAACTCAGTCAGCTCCTGCTCGCGCTGATGCGATTCGGTCCGGATGTTGACCACCGCCGGCGACACCGCCTTGGCGATGTTCCTGAACGTCAGCGCGTCCACGGGCCCGGAGATCGGCGCGGAGTTGGCGGCGGGAACGGCCAGCGTCTGCGCCGAGGACTCGGGCGACAGGTCCAGGCGCGAGGCGATGACCATGCCGACGGCCAGCGAGGCGACCGCGATGAGCACGGCATAAAAGACTGTGGTCTTCCGCGTTGACATTGCATCCTCCGGGGAACGCCGCGCGCTCCCGCCCTGCGTCCTAACCGAGCGCGAGAATCTCCGCCTGCACCGGCCCGCTCACGCGGGCCGCGCCGTCGCCGAAAAACATGTTCACTTCCGTCCGCACGCCGAAGTGACTGAAATACACGCCGGGCTCGACGGTGAAGCCGGTGCCCGGGAGCAGCCGCCGATCGTCGTGCGTCTCGTAGTCGTCCATGTGCACGCCATTGCCGTGCACCTCGGTGCCGAGGCTGTGACCGGTGCGGTGCAGGACGTGTTCGGTATATCCCGCCTGCTCGAGGACCTGCCGTGCGGCGCGATCGACCTGCCAGCCGCGCAGGTCCGCTCGCTCGGCGGCGGAGCGTTCCACCAGCGCGATCGCCGCGTCGCGCGCCGCGGCGATGGCCGCGAAGGCGTCGGCGAACTCGCGCGGGACCTGGGCGCCGGTGAACCCCACCCAGGTGATGTCGGCGTAGATGGCGCCTGGCGCGGGTTGCTTGCCCCAGAGATCGAGCAGCACCAGCTCCTCGCGGCCGATGGTCCTGCTGCCGCTCGCCGGCGGCATGTAGTGCGGGTTGCCGGCGTTTTCCATCGCCGCGACGACAGGAGGCGCGTCGGTGATGATGCCCTCGTCTGCGAACCAGCCGACCATCAGGCGCTGGATGTCGTATTCGGTCGTCGGCTCGCCGCGGCCGACACGCGCGGCAATGGCTTCCAGGGCGCGATCCTTGATCCGGTACAGCGCGTCAGACGCGGCCAGGTGGGTCTCCAGGCCGCGCGCGTCCCAGAGCGCCACGAAGCGCTGGACCAGATCGCCCGACGAGACCACGTCCACGCCGCGATGCCGGATCGCGTCCACCGTGCCGGCGTCCACCCGGGACAGGTAAGGAATGGCGTTGTCCGGCGAGTACTCCATCGCCAGCCGCGTCACGCCGCCGATCAACCCGTCGAGGCCGCGCGCGAGCGCCTCCCGGCCGGCGTAGGCCTGCTTGGTCCCCGGCAGGCTGTCGAGGGTATGAGGCTCGATGGCGTGCACCAGCCCGCGTGGCTCCCCGGTGGCCGGGACCAGGTAGTACCAGCGGCGCGTGGTCATCTTGCTGGTGCCGTTGAGGCCCGCCAGCGATCGCGCGATTGGGTTTGAGCCGTGAAAGTCGTAAAGCAGCCAGCCGTCGAGTCCGTCTTCGGCCAGCGCCGCCTGAACGGCGGCGATGTCGAGCGCCATACCGTCCAGTATACGACGCGGATTCGCCCCTGCTCCGGGTTCGTCCCGTCGATCGGCCGCCGGCATCCAGACCAGGACGCGGCCACGGGCCCGGCAGCCGTCGACCGGAGCAAGCCGTCCGGCCCGGCCGGGCGTCCTTTAGATGGGCGGCAGCGCGCCGCCTCTCGCCGGTGCGCCCCGCCGTGAGTGGCAGTCGCAGGGCAGGTTGGTCAATAATTTCCGTTTGCCAGTGCAGAATCGATTTCCCGTCATGATGTCTACAGGTCGCAGGGTGTGGTCGGCCGGCGCGGTCGCGCTGCTGGGCAGCGTGGTGCTGATGGGGGCCTCGCAGGCGCCCGAGACGCAGGCCCCCGCGGATCAGTCGTCGGTCACCTTCAAGGTCGAGATCAACTACGTCGAAGTGGATGCCGCGGTCCTGGACCGGCAGGGACAGTTCGTCCCCGGGCTGAAAAAGGAAGACTTCGAGGTGATCGAGGACGGCGTCGCCCAGGACGTCACCGCGTTCACGCAGGTGGACATTCCGATCGAGCGGCCCGAGCCCCTGCCGCTGCAGGTGACCGCGCCGATCGAGCCCGACGTCGTCAGCAACGTGAAGCCGTTCGAGGGGCGCGTCTACGTCATCATCCTCGACGACAAGCACACGGCGGCCCTGCGCACGCCGCTCGTCAAGAAGGCCGCGACGCAGTTCATCACCAAGTACATGGCGGCCAACGACGTCGCCGCGGTGCTGACCACCGGCGGTCAGGTGCAGGCCGCGCAGGACTTCACCAGCAGCAAGCCGCTCCTGTTGCGGGCGGTCAACTCCTTCATCGGCGTCAAGCTGCAGTCCGAGACCGAAGCCCGCCTCGACTCGTATCAGAACGGCAACATCATGCCCACGCCGGGCACCAACAATTCCGGAGCCATCGACGACCCGCTCGACATGGAGCGCGGCTTCGACGCTCGCGCGGCGCTTGAAACCCTGACCAGAGTGTCGGACGTGGTCGGCAACATCAGGGGCCGCCGCAAGGCGATCGTGCTGTTCAGCGAAGGGATCGACTACAACATCTACGACTTCAAGAAGCGTGAATCGTCGACGGTTCAGGAGAAGATGCGCGAGGTGATCGCCTCGGCGACGCGCGCCGACGTGAGCATCTACTCGATTGACCCGCGCGGCCTGACGTCGCTGGCCGACGAGTCGATCGAGGTCTCGGGCGGCTTCCCCGCCGACCCGTCGCTCAACCTGAGCCTCCAGTCGTTCCAGGACTCGCTGCGGATGGCGCAGGACAGCCTGCGGAGTCTCTCGGAAGAAACCGGCGGCGTGGCCTCCGTCAACAGCAACGACTTCAGCCACGCCTTCGATCGCGTGGTGAAGGACAACAGCAACTACTACGTCCTCGGCTACTACCCGAAAAACGATCGCCGCGACGGGCGGTTCCGCCACATCGACGTGAAGGTCAAGCGGCCGGGCCTCGAGGTACGCACGCGCCGCGGCTACACCGCCGCCAGGGGCAAGGTGCCGGAAAAGCCCAAGGTGCCAGCCGGCGACCAGACATCGACCTATGTCCGCGAGGCGCTCGACAGCCCGCTGCAAGTCTCCGGGCTCCGCCTCCACGCCTTCGCCGCCGCGTTCAAGGGCGCCGCTCCCAATGCCGACGTCTCCGTCACCGTGGAAGCCGATGGCAGTTCATTCGGATTCCAGCCGAAGGACGGTCGCTTCCTCAGCGATCTCGAGGTGTCGACGATTGCCACGGACTACGAGGGCAAGATCAGGGGCGGCGATCGCAGCTTCGTGAACTTCGCGCTCAAGCCGGAAAACCGCCCGATCTTCAGCGCCACTGGCGTGCGCGTGTCCACGCGGCTGAAGATCCCGCCCGGCCGCTACCAGATTCGCGTCGCGGCGCGCGAGGGCGGCACCGGCCGCATGGGCACGGTCAATTACGACATCACGGTGCCCGACTTCTCGAAAGAGCCCCTCACCATGAGCGGCATCGTCATCGCCTCAGCCGCGGGCGGCAGGATGACGACCGTCAAGCCGGACGACGAGCTGAAAGCCGTGCTGCCCGGCCCGCCGGCGGCTCGCCGCGAGTTCGCCCGCGGCGACGAACTGGCGCTGTTCGCCGAGGTCTACGACAACGACGTCAAGACGCCGCACACGGTCGGCATCACGACGACGGTCGTGAGCCAGGAGGGCAAGTCGGTCTTCACCACGGCTGAGGAGCGCCAGAGCGGCGACCTGCAGGGCAAGGCTGGCGGCTACGGGCATCAGGCCCGCTTCTCCACGAAGGACTTCGCGCCCGGCACCTACGTCCTGACCGTCGAGGCCGTCTCGCACGCCGGCAAGACGCCGCCGAAGGTCTCGCGCAGCGTCCAGTTCGTCATCCGGTGAGTGAGCCCGCGCCGCGTCACGTCCTCGGGCCCGATCCGCGGGTGGCGTCGCTGGTCGCCTACTCCGCCTGGTGGGTGAGCGGCGGGCTGGTCTGGCTGGTCGAGCGCGACCGGCCAGACGTCCGGTTTCACGCGATGCAGTCGCTGCTCGCGTTCGGCACGGTGTTCCTGGCGTGGATGACGTGCTGGGTCGGCAGTTTTCTCGCGCTGGTCGTGTCGGCCGGCGCGTTCTTCGTGCTGCAGCGGATGGCCGAGGTCGTGCTCCTCGGCGGCCTCATCGTCTGGGGCGTGTGCCTGCTGCAGACGGCGCGCGGCATCAGGCTCGCGCTGCCGCTGTTCGGCCGGCTGGCCGAGCAGGCCAACCGGCGTCTTACATCTCCCCGTTCCAATCCTCCGGCTCAGGGCTGACCGACCGGAAGATCTCCAGGTGCCACTTGCCGCCGCCCCACGGCTCGATCACCTCCGTGGCGACGACGTCGACGAGGATCTCGGCGAAGCTGCGCCCTTCGGGGTCGCCGTCGAGGTGATACGCGGCCTCGTCCCAGCCGAAGGTCGGGTAGAGGATCAGCGACAGGAACAGGTCGAAGCCGTCGTCGATGACGATGATCTGCCCGCAGGGCCGCTTCTGCGTCGAGTGATAGACGAGATATTTCTCGGCGCTGTGGGCGCGGATGTAGCGCTTCAGCGCGAACTCGCGCGCGACGATCTCCTCGACGGCGATTTTCTTGTCCCAGCAGTCGCGGCAGTATTTCTCCTCGCCCCTCGGCTCGGAGACGTCCTTGGCGCCGCACAGGGCGCACTTGGTTTTGACGATCGATTTCGTGCGTGACATCTCTTCGATCCTACTCCGTTTGAGGCGGCCCTACCGGGGCCCTGCCGACCGCATCGCCGGCACGTACATCCGCTCCACGTAGTCCTTGACCATCCGCCGCGCCGAGAACGCCGGCGCGACCGAGCGCATGGCTTCCCGGACCGTCTCCAGCCACCGGTGCGGCAGGTTGCGCGCGTCACGCTCGTAGAAGGCCGGGACGATCTCGTCCTCGAGCAGGCGATACAAGGCGTCGGCGTCGGCGCGGTCGGTCGCGCCCTCGTCGTCGCCGCTGGTCTGCCCGTCGATGAGCCACCCATTACGCCCGTTGTAGCCCTCGGCCCACCAGCCGTCGCCGATGCTCAGTTGCGGGACGCCATTCAGGCAGGCCTTCATGCCGCTGGTGCCGCTGGCCTCGAGCGGCTTGCGCGGGTTGTTCAGCCACACGTCGCAGCCCTGGACCAGGAAGTGCGCGGTGTGCAGGTCGTAGTCCTCGACGAAGGCGACGCGGCCGGCGAACACCGGATCGAGGGCGCGATGGTAGACGCCCTGCAGGTGGTGCTTGCCGATGTCGTCGGCAGGATGGGCCTTGCCGGAGAAGACGATCTGGACCTGGCGGCCCGGGGCGCGCAGGATTCGCGCCAGCCGTTCGGGGTCGCTGAAGATCAGCGACGGCCGCTTGTAGCCCGTGAACCGCCGCGCGAAGCCGATCGTCAGCGTGTGGTTGTCCAGCATCGGTCCGGCGGCGATCACGCGGGCCGCCGCGGCGCGCTCGTCGGACCACAGGCTGCGCGCCCGTTCGCGGATGAACGCGAACAAGTGGCTGCGCAGCGCGGAGCGCACGGCCCACAACTCCTCGTCCGGCAGCTCCGCGATGCGCGCCCAGTACGCAGGGGTCGTCCTGGTGTGCGACCCAGTCCTCGCCGAGATGACGTTCGACGAGAGCCGCCATGTCGGTGGACATCCACGTCGGCGCGTGGACGCCGTTGGTGATGGCGGCGACAGGCACGGCGTCGGCAGCCGCGCCTGGCCAGATCGACGACCACATCGCGCGCGTCACCTGGCCGTGGAGTTGACTCACCGCGTTGACGCTGGCCGAGGAACGCAGTGCCAGCGCCGTCATGTTGAACTGCGGGCCGGCGCCGTTGTCGTGGCTGCCGAGGGCCAGGAATCGTGAGCGATGGTCCCACACGGATCCCCAGGTGCCCGCCAGGTGCTTCTCGACCGTCTGAAACGCAAACGCGTCATGTCCGGCGGGGACCGGCGTGTGCGTGGTGAACACTGTCGTGCGGCGCACGTTCTCGAGGGCATCGTCAAACGACTGCCCCTGCTCGATGAACTCCCGGATGCGCTGAAGCACGACGAAACCGGCGTGGCCTTCGTTCAGGTGAAAGACGGCCGGCGGCGGCTCCAGCGCGCGGAGCGCCAGCACGCCGCCGATGCCGAGGATGATCTCCTGCTGCACGCGCGTCTCGCGGTCGCCGCCGTACAACCTGGCCGACAGCTCGCGATCCCAGGGCGCGTTGTGCTCGAGATCGGTGTCGAGGAGGTACAGCTTCACGCGGCCAAGCCTGACGCGCCAGACGGCGATGCGTACGGTGCGATCGCCGAGGGGGACATCGACAGTGCACACCGCTCCGTCGCGCGTGACCGCGGGCTCGACGGGCGCGTCGGCCCAGGTCAGCGTCTCGTAGCTTTCCTGCTGCCAGCCGTCAGAGGTCAGCCGCTGATGGAAGTAGCCCTGCGGGTACATGAAACCGACGCCGATGAGCGGCACGCCCAGGTCGCTGGCTTCCTTGCAGTGGTCGCCGGCCAGCACGCCCAGGCCGCCGGCGTAGATCGGCAGCGACTGATGCAGGGCGAATTCAGCAGAGAAGTAGGCGATGGACCCGTGCTCGACGTCCGGGAACCGTCCCGTCCACCACGTCTGGCTCGCACTGCGCGCGTCGTCGAGGCGGCCCATGGCGGCGTCGTATCGTGCCAGGAACGCGGGGCTGGCCGCCGCGTGATCCAGGGTGGCCTGCGGAATCGTGCGCAGCATCCGGACCGGGTTGTGCGCGGTCTGGCGCCACAGCGGGTAGTCCAGCAGGCGGAAGACCTGACGGGCGTCCGGGTTCCAGCTCCACCAGAGATCGAGCGCGAGCTCGCGCAGCCTGTGAATGCGTTCGGGCAGCGGGGGCAGGCCCGCGTAGCGATCCATAACAGACCAGCGTAGCAGAAGTGCGGAGGTGCAGAGGTGCAGGGGTGCTGAAGTGCTGTGCGGAAGTGCCGAAGTGCCGACGTGCCGAGGTTCCGGGTGCGGGGGTGCGGTGTGCCGAGGTGCGGGAGTGCGGGAGTGCGGGAGTGCGGGGAGCAGGGCGGTTGCAAGGGCAGCGGATCGCCACCGCCCCTGCCCGTTGCCCGTTGGTGCCCTAGTTCACTCGAACTTCCGCGGCGTGCATCGTCGTGCCCATGTCGTGGTACTTCACCGTGACCTTCGTGCCTTCCTTGATCAGGTCCGTGATCATCGGCGTCTTGCCCATGGCCTTGGTGTCGGCCGTCTTGTGGCTCCCGCCAGAGGCGACGACCTTGGTCTTTGCGTCGACAGCGAACGTCCAGTCCTTGGCCGCCGAATCCGTGACGACCAGGCTGTCGGCCGAGACGGTCTTGACGGTGCCTTTGGCGGTCTTGGTGTCGTCAGCGGCCCGAAGGGGCGCGACGGCTACGAGGCCAACAACGAGCAGAGCAGCAGCAAAACGCAGCATACAAATCTCCTTGAGAGAGTGCGATCGTGTGGGCCGATCCTAGCCCTCTTGCATCAACCACGGCAAGAGACTGTCGATTCGGCCCTCTCCGGCCTCCGGTCGACACGTCCCGGGCAGCGCGTGCGAAGGCGTGAGGTCAGACCAGCGAGGCACGGGCTGCAGAGCCCGCGCCCACAAGTCAGTTCAATACGTCAGGGGAAATCCGAACGGGAACAGCGGGTCGTAGTTCGCATCGCCGACGTTGATCGGGATCTGGGCCATCGTTTTCGGCCAGCTCACGGGCAGCTTGCCGGACGGCTTGGCGAGGCCTTCCAATCCCGCCGCGTTCAGTCGGCGAGCCGGGCGGCGAGCCGTGCAGCGTCCTCGATGCAGGCGTTGATCCCCGCACCGCGGAAGCCGTGCCCTGCGACGTGCAGGCCCGGTAGTCCCGCCAGTCCGGCATCAATCCGCGCGATCCTTGCCAGGTGGCCGCGCGTGTACTGCGGGATGCCGGCCGGGTGGCGGACGATCCGCGTCAGGATCGGCGAGGTCTCGATGCCCATGATGGCGTGCAGCTCTTCGCGGACCAGCGCGACGAGCAGGTCGTCGGGCAACTGTGCCGCCGCGCGGTCGGTGGCGCCGCCGACCATGACCCGAATCAGCGCCCGTCCCGCCGCGGCCCGGTGAGGAAAGACGCTCGACTCCCACAGTGCCCCGAGCATGCGTGCGCCGCTGCCCCTCGGGACCAGGAAGCCGAAGCCGTCGAGGCGCGCGCCAATCGTCGCTGTCTCGAAGCCGAGCGACACGACGGCCATCGGCGCCGCGGGGATGGCGGCCATCGCGGCGCTGGCCTCAGCGTGGAGCGGCGCGAGCACGCGGGCGGCGACCGCCGGGCCGACGGCGAGGATGACGTCGCGCGCGTCCAGGGACTCACCCCCGGCCAGGGCCACGCGCCAGCGGGCATCGCCAGTCCCGAGCCGCCTGAGCGCGAGGAGCGGCGCCTGCAGCCGCAGGCGCGAGCCAAGCGCCGCGGCGATCGTCGAAGGCAGCTGCTCCATCCCGTCCCTGAATGACACCAGCCGCCCGAGACCGGACGGGCGGGCGACGCCGTCGGCGGCCCGGCGCCGCGCCAGCATGCCTTTCACCAGGCCGCCGTGCTCGTGCTCCAGCGCCCAGATGCGCGGGAACGCGGCGCGCAATGAAAGCTGGCGCGCGTCGCCGGCAAAGACGCCGGACACGATGGGATCCGCAACGACGTCGGCGACCCGACGACCGAGCCGTCGCGTCGCGAAGGCGTGCACGGATTCGTCGTCGCCGGCCGCACGTCCCGTGAAGGGTTCCATCAGCGCCCGCAGCTTCGCTCCAGGCGGCAGCAGCGGCGACGTTACAAACGCGGACAGCGACGCGGGCACCGCATGCAGGCGTCCACGGTGAAAGAGGAACCGGCGCCTCGCCGCGTCCTGGCTCGGGATCAGGTCGGGCGTCAGGCCAACCGCATCGACGAGCGCCAGGGTCGCAGGTGCGTTGTCAAGAAAGCCGTTCGGTCCCCATTCGCAGAGGAAGCCGTCCAGGCGTTCCGTCCGCATGAGGCCCCCCGCACGGTCGGACTCTTCCAGCACCACGACGTCGAGGCCCGGCGCGTCGCGGAGGAGGCGATAGGCGAGTGCGAGGCCGGCGATGCCCGCGCCGACGATCGCTACCCGTGGCACCGGCTGGCCTCGAGGTGGCGTTCCACCCTGTCAGATTGTTCTCGAGAACACCGGCGCATCGCTGGTCCTGGCGCGGAGGTAGCGGTCGAAGACCATCGCGACGTTGCGCACGAAGATCCGCCCGGCCGGCGTGACGGCGATGCGAGAGGAGGAGAGGTCCACGAACCCGTCGGCAACCGGATCGGCGGCCAGCTCCTGTAGCTCGCGCGCGAAGTACTCGGCGAAGTCGATGCCGAAGCGCGCTGCGACGTGAGGGATGTCGACCTGGAAGTTGCACATCAGCTCCGTGATCACGTACCTCCGGATCTGATCGTCGCGGTCGAGGCGATAGCCACGCTCGATAGGGAAGCGACCCGCGTCGATGGCCGCGTAGTAAGTGGAAAGCTTCTTGACGTTCTGCGCGAAGGCGCCGCGGACGTCCCCGATGCCCGAGACCCGGCGCCACCATGTCCGGCGCCGGCCGCGTCGTGTATCCCATGAAATTACGGTGCAGCCGGCCCTGGCGCGATGCCTGCGCGAGCTCGTCGTCGGGCAGCGCGAAGTGGTCCATCCCGATCTGCTCGTAGCCGGCCGCGCCGAAGCGCTCCATCGCCTCGACGAACAGCTCGATCTTGCGTTCGCCCTCGCGGCAGGTCGGCCGGGTTGATGCGCTTCTGGTTCCCGCGAATCCACGGCACGTGCGCGTACGAATACACGGCCACGCGGTCGGGGCGCATCCGGACGACGGTGTCGACGACGCGGCCGAACGACTCCCGGCTCTGAAACGGAAGGCCGTAGATCAGGTCGACGTTGATGGACTGGAAGCCGAGACGTCGCGCTTCGTCGCATAAGCGCGCGGGTGCTCGTCCTCGGGCTGGATGCGGTTGACGGCGACCTGCACTTCCGGCGTGAAGTCCTGCACGCCGAGTGACAGGCGGTTGAAGCCCAGCGTCCGCAGCAGCGACAGCTGCTCGAAGGACGTCACGCGCGGGTCCACTTCGATGGCGACCTCCGCCGACGGGTCGATGTCGAAATGCGCGGTCACGACCTGGTGCAGCGCGGCGATCTCGTCGAGCGACAGATACGTCGGCGTGCCGCCGCCCCAGTGATGCTGCACGACGCGCCGTCGTCCGCGGAGCGCCTCGGCGAGCATCGCCAGTTCCCGGTGCAGGTACTCGAGGTAATGCGCCGCGACGTCGTGCTTTCTCGTGATGATGACCGAGCAGCCGCAGAACGCGCACCGCTCTTCGCAGAACGGGAGGTGCAGGTAGAGCGACAGGGCGTCGTCAACGGTCGCGGCTTCCGCCAGCCGGGCGCGGTACGCCGGCTCGTCGAACGTGTCGTTGAACTGGACGGCCGTGGGGTACGACGTATATCGCGGTCCTGGTTTGTCGTACCTGCGAATCATCGCGACCCGTGACTCGAACTCCGGCGTGCTGCCCGCCGGCGGCGGCAGGCTTCGCACCAGGCGGAGCGGGGCGGCGGTGTCGAGCGGCTCGCTCATGGCGTCGCTCGCGACGACAGCTCCGCGACGCTGTCCACCAGCCGGCGCGCGTGGTCTGGCGGTGTGTCGGGAAGAATGCCGTGACCGAGATTGAAGATGTGGCCGACAGGACCGGCCTGTCGAAGCACGCGCGCGGCACGCTCGTGGATGACGTCCGGTGCGGCCAGCAGGACGGCCGGATCGAGATTGCCCTGGACTGCCATCGCCGGGCCGAGGATCGCACGCGCGCGATCCAGGTTCAGCCGCCAGTCGAGTCCCGCCACGGTGGCGCCGAGGCGTCGGCACCTGGTCCAGCCATCCCGCAGCGTCGCCCGCGTAGTAGATGAGCGGCACGTCCCGGCCCGCACGCACGGCGTGGCTGCGCACTCGATCGAAGACCTGGGTCACGTAGGGCGCGCCGAACGTCGCGTAGTCGGCGGGGCCGAGCAGGCCGGCCCAGGTGTCGAACAGCATCGCGGCATCCGCGCCGGCATCCACCTGCGCCGAGAGATACGCGGCCGTCGTGCGCGCACAGACATCGAGGAGACGATGCGCGAGCGCTGGCTCGGCGAATAACATCCCCTTGATCTTGCCGAACTGCTTGGACCCGCCGCCCTCGACCAGGTACGTGGCCACTGTAAATGGCGCGCCCGCAAAGCCGATGAGCGGCACGCGGCCGTCGAGCTCGCGTCCGATCAGGCGGACGGCGTCGAGCACGTAGCCGGTGGATTCCAGCGGATCCGGCACGCGCAGGCGCGCCACGTCCTCCGCGGTCCGCACCGGGGCGGCCAGATGCGGGCCGGGATTGAACGTGACCTCCACGCCCATGCCCGGAAGTGGCACCAGGATGTCGGAGAACAGAATCGCGGCGTCAACGCCGAGGCGGCGCACGGGCTGCAGGGTGATCTCGCAGGCCAGCTCCGGCGTCCGGCACGACGTGAGAAAGTCGTGGCGCTCGCGCAGCGCCCGGTACTCCGGCAGGTAGCGGCCCGCCTGCCGCATGATCCACGTCGGCGTCCGCGAAACGGGCTGGCGCCGGCACGCACGGAGGAACAGGGAGTCGCCGATAGTTCCAGCGGCAGCGGTGATGCCCTCCGCCTGTGGCTCGACGGTCAGCCACGGCTCTCCTCCAGCGCCACCGCGATGGCCTCGACTGTCGCGGCGATGTCGGCCGCCGTATGCGCGGTGGAGATGAAGTTGGCTTCGAACTGCGAGGGCGCCAGCGAGATGCCCTGGCGCAGCATCGAATGGAAGAATCGGCCGTAGCGGGCGCGGTCGGCGCGGGCCGCCGTCGCCCAGTCGGTGACTGGTTCGGCGGTGAAGAACAGCGTCCACATCGAGCCCACGCGCGCAAAGTGGCACTGGTCGCCGCGCGCCTGGACCACCGTCGTCACTCCGGCCTCGAGCGCGCTGCCCAGTGTCTCGAGGTTGTCGTAGATCGCCGGGTCGCGCTCGATCATCGACAAGCTGGCCAGGCCCGCAGCCATCGCGAGCGGGTGCCCGGACATGGTGCCCGCCTGGTAGACAGGGCCCGACGGCGAGATTTGAGACATCAGGTCGCGACGCCCGCCGTACGCGCCGACTGGCAGCCCTCCGCCGATGATCTTGCCCAGTGTCGTGAGGTCTGGCGTCACGCCGTAGCGCTGCTGCGCCCCGCCGCGTGCCACGCGGAACCCGGTCATGACCTCGTCGAAGATGAGCAGTGCGCCATCCGCGGTGCACAGATCGCGCAGATCCTGCAGGAACCCCCAGGCCGGTTCCACGACGCCCATGTTGCCGACAACCGGCTCGACGATCACGGCAGCGACATCACCCGCGTTGGCCGCGAGAAGCTCGCGCACGCTGCCGGCGTCGTTGAACTGCGCCGTGAGCGTGTCGTGCGCGGTCGCCGGCGTGACGCCCGGGCTGTCGGGGGTGCCGAACGTGGCGGCGCCGGAGCCGGCCTTTACCAGGAAGCTGTCGCCGTGGCCGTGATAGCAGCCCTCGAACTTGATCACGCGTGGCCTGCCGGTCGCCGCTCGCGCCAGGCGGAGCGCCGACATGGTCGCCTCGGTGCCGGAGCTGACGAGGCGCACCATCTCGATCGACGGCATGAGCCTCACGATCGCTTCGGCGACTTCCACTTCGAGCGCCGTCGGCGCCCCGAACGCGAGCCCGCGCGTCAACTGCTGCTCGATGGCGTCCACGACGGGTGCGGGGCGATGGCCGAACAGCATCGGCCCCCACGCGCCGACGTAGTCCACGAGCTCGTGGCCGTCCTCGTCCCAGACGCGTGCGCCCTGGGCGCGAGCCACGAAACGCGGCGTGCCGCCCACCGCCTTGTACGCCCGCACCGGCGAGTTCACGCCGCCGGGCAGCACCTGCTCGGCGCGCGCGAACAGCGACTGGCTGACCGGGGCGACAAGTTCTGGCGTGGTCTGCTTCATCTGTCTCTTTGCTCGGCGACGCCCGCCGTTCAGGCCAGCAGCCTGGCGATGTCCTTGGCGAAGTAGGTGAGGATGATGTCGGCCCCCGCGCGACGGATGGAGGTCAGCACTTCCAGCGCCGCTCGCGATTCGTCGAGCCATCCAAGCCGGCCGGCGGCCTTGACCATCGCGTATTCGCCCGACACGTTGTACGCGGCCACCGGCACGTCGAACTGCTGCTTCACGCGCCAGATGACGTCGAGATACGCGAGCGCCGGCTTCACCATCACGACGTCGGCGCCTTCCTGCAGGTCCGCCGCGACCTCGACCAGCGCCTCGCGTGCGTTGGCCGGATCCATCTGGTAGCTGCGGCGGTCGCCGAAGGCCGGCGCCGATCCCGCCGCCTCCCGGAACGGCCCGTAAAACGCCGACGCGTACTTCGCCGCATACGAGACGATGATCACGTCCTGGTGCCCCGCGGCGTCCAGCGCACCGCGAATGGCGCCCACCCGTCCGTCCATCATGTCGGACGGCGCGACGACGTCCGCGCCGGCCTGGGCGTAGGCAAGGGCCGCGGCGGCGAGCCTTGGCAGTGCCAGATCGTTGCTGACATCGGGCTGGCCGTCGCTGCGCATTTCAACCGGGCCGCAGTGGCCGTGGTCCGTGTAACTCGCACAGGCAGACATCGGCCCAGACGGAGAGGTCCGGCAACTCCCGGCGCAGCGCGCGAAGGGCCGCGGGCACGGGACCATTGGGGTCCGCGGCGCCGTAACCTTCCGAGTCCTTGCGATCCGGAATGCCGAACAGGATCACCGCGGGCACGCCGAGGGCGACGAGGCCGCGGCACTCGTCGACGATCAGATCGGGGCTGAGCTGAAAGCAGCCGGGCATCGACGCGATCTCGCGACGGATGCCTTCACCCTGGCAGACAAACAGCGGCGCGACGAGGTGATCGGGAGTCACCCTGGTTTCGCGCACGAGGCGCCGGATGGCGTCGGTGCGGCGCAGCCGGCGCGGACGCTGTTGCGGGAAGCTCACTGCCGTCTCCTTCGGGCGACGCCGAGTTTCGCCGCAATTGCCGAGGCGAGTCCGCTCGTCGACGGATCCGGCGCCTGCACGTCGGGCGGCAGCTTCAACGCCTCGAGCGCGGCGGTCGTCGTCGGACCGATGGACCCGACAACGAGCCGCCCGACCAGCGGCTCGAGGTCACGCCGGCCCATGCCGCGCGCGAAATGCTCGGCGCTCGACGGCGAGCAGAAGGCGATGCCGGCCAGCCGGCCTTCGTCGATCGCGAGGACGAGCGGCGCCAGCCGATCCGGCCGCACGGGCATCGTCCGATAGGCGATGGGTGCGACCACCGTCGCCCCTTCGCGCGCCAGCGCCACCAGGAGATCGCGCCGCGCCAGGTCGGAGCGCGGCCACAGCACACGTGCGCCTTCGAGCGTGCCGGCGGCGTTGCTGACTGCCGCGGCGAGCGGGCGCGCCGAGGCGACCTCTGGTGTGCAGTCAGGCATATGGCCCAACTCACGCAGGCGCCGCGCGGTCGCCGGTCCGATCGCGGCGAGACGGGGCAGGCCCCCCATGCGCGCCGCGTGAATCCATTGCTGGTGCCGGCACGTGGCGTCCACGGCATGCGCGCTGGTGAAAATCACCCAGTCGATCCTGTCGATGCCATCGAGCGCGTCGCCAAGTTCCGCGGGATTGTCGGGCGGCCCGATCGCGATCGTCGGGCAATGCCATGGCTCGATCCCCTCGGCGCGCAGCGCGCGCGTCAGCGGGCCATCCGGCGCTTCGTCCCTGGTGTTGGCCACTACAGGTCTCGCCTTCACGCTCTCCCTCCGTCGTGCGACGCGGCCGGCGCGAGTCGAATCGCCGCCAGGATGTCGCCGGCGCCCGCCTGCACCAACTCGCGCGCGAGCTTCTGGCCAATGGCCGCCGCCGCCTCGAGGGTGGTGACCTCTGCCGACAGGCCGCCACGGACGACCGCGCGCCCGTCGAGGCTGGCGACCAGGCCAGTGAGCTGCAGGCTCGAACCGTCCAGGCGCGCAAAGGCTCCGATCGGCACCTGACAGCCGCCTTCAAGAAAGCCGAGCAGCGCCCGCTCGGCCGTCGTCGTCAGGCGTGACGCCGCGTCGTCGAGCACTGCGATCAACGACGCCACGCGGTCGTCGTCGCGCCGAATCTGCACCGCCAGCGCGCCCTGTCCCGGCGCGGGCACGAAGTGCGCGGGATCCAGCCGCTCGGCGATCCGTGACTCGAGACCCAGCCGCTCGAGGCCGGCAAGTGCCAGCACCGCAGCGTCGAGCCCGCCGGCGAGCACCTTGTCCACGCGCGTCGGCACATTCCCGCGCAGGTCCACGACAGTCACATCGGGACGCAGCGACGCGATTTGCGCCCGGCGGCGAAGCGATGACGTCCCTACCGTCGCGCCGGGCGCCAGAGTGGCCAGCGTGCCGTCGCGGGACGACACCAGCACGTCGCGGGGATCGCCGCGGGTCGGCACCGCGCCCAGCGTCAGATCGGCGGGCGACTCTGTCGGCAGGTCTTTCAGGCTGTGCACGGCAAAGTCGATCGAGCCGCTCCGAAGGCCTTCGTCCAGCTCCTGTGTGAAGACACCCTTGTCCCCGAGCCGCGACAGCGCGACGTCCCCGACGCGGTCGCCGAGCGTGCTGATGACCACCTGCTCGACGTCGAGGCCGGGCCACGCCGCCTGGAGCTGCCGGACGACGTGATCGGTCTGCCAGAGGGCGAGGCGGCTGCCTCGGGTGCCGACGCGCAGGCGCTGACTGGCGGACGACATGGTCAGGACGGCCGCGAGTCGAGCGCGAACAACTCCCGCGCCGCGCGCAGCCGCGACGCACCTTCGTGCGAGGCGGGGTCCGTGTCCTTCAGGCGGACCGTCGGGAGGTGCAGCAGCCGGTTGACGAGCGCGCGCGTCAGGCGATCGGCGCGGGCCCGTTCCTCGTCACTGGCGTTGGCGAGGGCGCGATCGAGCTCCTCGAGGCGGACTCGCTCGAAGTGATCCCGCAGGTCGCGCACGAGCGGCGTGGCTTCGAGGGCGCGAACCCACAGGTCGAACCGTGTCGCCTCTTCGTCGATGATGGCATCGACGCGCGGCGTCTCTGCCGCACGGCGCGCGAGGCTGCCGTCGACGACAGTCTGGATGTCGTCGATCGAGTGCAGCGTGACGCCGGGGATCGCCGCGGCCTCCGGGTCCACGTCGCGCGGCACGGCGAGGTCGATGATGACCAGCGGCCGGCCGGGCCTGGTGGCCATCGCGGCCCGGACGGCGTCGGCGCTCAGGATCGTGCCGGGCGCGCTGGTCGCCGAAATGACGAGGTCTGCCGCCGCGACCGCGGCGCCGACGTCGGACAACGGTCTCACCGCGGCGCCAATCGCGCTCGCGACAGTTTCGGCGCGCGTCACCGAGCGATTGACGATCGTGACTCCGCCGGGGCAGTAGCGCGCGAGGTGCTGGGCGGCCAGCCGCCCTGTTTCTCCCGCGCCGATGACGGCCACGTTCCGGCCGTCGAGCGAGGGCATGGACCGGCGGGCCAGCTCGCACGCCGCCGAGGCCACCGAGATCACGCCGGTGCCGATGGCGGTTTCCGCGCGCGCCCGCTTGCCCGTGCGCAGCGCCGTCTCGATCAGCCGATCCAGGAGCGTGCCCGTCGCGCCCTGGACCCGCGCGAGGCCGAAGGCCTCCTTCATCTGGCTCAGGATCTGCGGCTCGCCCAGCACCATCGAGTCGAGGCCGGTCGCCACGCGAAGCAGGTGCCGCACCGCTGCGCCGTTGCTGTGCTGATAGGTTGAGCCACCCGCCACGGAGAGCGCCGCGTCCTTCACGTCGTGGAGAGCGGCGTCGATACCGGACACCGCGATCGACGGATCGGTCGCGGCGACGTAGAACTCGGTCCGGTTGCAGGTCGAGAGCACGAACGCTTCGTCAGCAGCGCCCCGGCCGAGGACGGCCGCGAGGACCCGCGACGTCTGGTCGCGATCCAGGGCGAGCGACTCGCGCTCGCGGAGCGAGGCTGTCCGGTGGTTCATCCCGAGCAGCAGAAGGTGCATCACGTTCTCCGGCAAAGACTGCGTTCCCGCCTCGGGCGCAGCACGAGGCCCTTCGCGGGAACTGTCACTACGTGCGCCGTTTGACCGAGGGAGCCGAACGGCGGGCACGATGACGTGGTCATGCAGACCGCGGGGGGGACCCGCGGAGTGAATGCTTACGCAGTCAACGGCGGCGCGCGACACGGCGCGTCAAGGCGACAGCCGGCGAGCGTTCGCGCGTTCGGAACGGCGCCCACGAGGGCAAGGCGGACGTAGGTCGGAGTGAAGGCGCGGGGGTTCAGGGCTGCAAGCGCCAGCGCCAGTCCCGTCAGCGCTTCGGCGGCAGGCAGGGCAACCGTCACGGCCGTTGCCGGGCCGTTTTCCGGGGTGGTCACCTCGGCGACGCGGCCGGCAGCGCTCCAGTGGACGATCACGACCAGCGTCCACATGACCAGCGCCTGACGTCCCTTGAACAGCGAGACGCCCGCGGCCTTGAGGGCAACCAGACCGCCGACCATCGCCAGAGCGGCTGCCCATTTCGTGGCCGTCAGCGGGTCCAGGAGCTCGCCGCTGCCGAGCTGGTGCCAGAGCAGCCAGCCATGAAAGAGCAACAGGACCGCCGCCACCGCCGTCGCCGCGACGCGCGCGGCGAGCCAGGCTCCGCGCGCGATTCCGCGGTTGGAGCGCGCGACCGCCCGCACGCGCCCGATGAGCGCGCCGGACTCCGGCAAAAGGCGAGGGGACACTGATGCCACGATATCGGGTGAGCGGCCATTACGCAAGCCGCGAAGGCCGAGGCGGCTGGGCACAGGTCCTGCAAGCTGACCCGGACGAGCGCTGACCTGGCGGGTCAACGGGCCGCCCGGCGGCGATTTGTCGATAATGGTGCCCGCGTCGGCGTGAACAGGGGAAGGAACTGGCCATGAAATGGACACCGGGCGGAGTCAGTGAAGACGTCGAGGACCGACGGGGACAAGGCGGCGGGGGACTGCGCGGCGGCCCGGTCGGCATCGGCGTGGTGCTCGTCCTGCTGGTGCTCAGCCTGCTGACCGGCAAGAACTTCCTCTCGCTCGTCGACAGCGGCGCCGCGACCACTGCCGACGACACGACAAGCGGCCGTCCCGCGCCGACCTCGCCCGAGGAGGAACGGCTGGTCAGCTTCGTGTCCTTCGTGCTCGACGACGCGCAGGCGACGTGGGCGAAGCTGCTGCCGGGCGAGTACCCGGAAGGCGAAGCTGGTGCTGTTCCGCGACGCGACCGACACGGCGTGCGGGATGGGCCAGACTGCCAGCGGGCCCTTCTATTGTCCCGGCGACGAGAGGGTCTACATCGACCTTGGCTTCTACGACGAGTTGAAGCAGCGCTTCGGCGCGTCCGGCGACTTCGCGCAGGCTTACGTCATCGCGCACGAACTGGGGCACCACGTGCAGAAGCTTCGCGGCATCGAGGGCCAGGTCCGGCAGGCGCAGCAGTCGCGGCCTGCCGCGGCGAACGAACTGTCAGTGCGCCTCGAGCTCCAGGCCGACTGTTACGCCGGCATCTGGGGCCACTCCACCAACGAACGCCAGATCCTCGAGGCGGGCGACGTCGATTCCGCGCTGAAGGCCGCGGCGTCGATTGGCGACGACCGGATCCAGCGGATGTCGGGACGGGGCGTCCATCCCGAGTCGTTCACGCACGGCTCGTCCGCGCAGCGTGTCCAGTGGTTCAACCGCGGGTTCCAGACCGGCAACCTGGACTCGTGCGACACATTCGGCGCTGGCAGTTGAGGACACGGTAGCAGGCAGCAGGCAGCAGGCAGCAGGCGGCACGCAGTAGGGGGCACGCAGCAGACAGGTGGCCCGCAGGCCCGCCCCGTGCTGCGGGTTACGTTGGCCGAATGAAGGTCAGGCGCGAACGCCGGCGGCGGGCTCGTCGAGGCGCGTGACCGGATCGATGCCGATCCAGGCGAGAGCGCCCACGAAGTAGGCGGCCGACAGCACCATGATCGGCACGTTCCAGTTGTTGCCCGCGGCCTCGAGAATGCGCGGAATCGTGTAGGGGGCCAGCAGGCCTCCGACCATGCCCAGCATGTTGACGATCCCCGCCAGCGTGCCGGCGAACCGGCCCCCGAGATCCATGACCGCCGTCCACGATCCCGGCATCGCCATGTCGTTGCCGAAACACGACACGCCCATCGCAGCCATCGCCCAGACCGGGTCCTTCATCGTGATCGACACCAGCAGCATCACCGACGCGATGCCGCATCCCGCCATGCCCAGTCCGCGGCGGACCTTCGCGGTGCTGCCGACGCGCGCGATGAGCCACGGCGTCACTTTGCCCGTCAGGTAGACGCTGATCCCGGCGAGGAAGAGCGGGAACCCGGCCAGCGCCGCTGCCAGATAACGGTCGGCCTGCTGCATGTGAAACACCTCGCGCAGGTACGTCGGCAGCCACGTGATGTAAAACCAGAACCCGTAGCTGAGACACAGGTACTGCAGCGAGAGCAGCCACATGGAGCGGCTCTTGAAGAAGTTGCCCCACGGCACGTTCGGCTGCGAGTGGCTGTCCACTTCCTCGGCACGCGGCATCAGCGCCAGCTCCGCGGCATTGACGTCCGGGTGATCGCCAGGCAGGTCGCGGAACCACCGGTAGAAGAAGTACGCCCAGAAGAAGCCGATGGCGCCGAACACGTAGAAGCTCTGACGCCACGTCATGATGTCGAGCGCCGAGACGACCAGCAGCGGCGCGAGCGCGCCGCCCCAGCGTGCCGCCAGCCACATCAGCGACTGCGCGCGCGTCCGGTCTTCGCCGCGGAACCAGTTGCCGAACGCCTTCGTCAGGTTCGGAAAGCAGCCGGCCTCGCCGACGCCGAACAGGAAGCGCACGCCGGCAAGGGAATAGAAGCCAGTCGCCAGGCCGGTGGCCATCGTGAAGGCCGACCACCAGACGACGATGCGTGTGATGACCGCGCGGGGCCCGATCCGATCGCCCAGCCAGCCGCCGGGAATCTCGAAGATGGCGTAGGCCAGCGAAAACGCCATCATCACGGTCCCCATGTCGTTCTTGCTGATCCCGAGCTCCGCGCTGATCGTCGGCAGGCTCTGGGAGATGCAGACGCGGTCGAGGTACAGCAGCGCCGCGAGCGCCAGCGAGTAGCGCAGCAGCGTGCGTCTGCCGTGGGAAGGCGCAGGAAGTGACGCGCCTGCGTGCGCGGCGACCTCGGCGGGACGAGCGGCGGCAGGCATGGCGGGGGAACTATACAGCAAGGGCACAGGCGCGACCGGCAAGCCAAGAAAGGCAGGCCAAGAAGGGCCAGGCAAGGGCCAGCCATCACAAAATAGCTGTAGGGCCGATCTTTAGATCGGCCATCCACCGCGGTGCCTGTGCGCGTTGCGCCTCCGCGCGTGATGCGCGGGCTGGAGTAGGATCCGCGCCGGAGGTGTGCCGTGAGACTCCGAATCGCGTTGACGATCCTGGGAGCCGCCCTTGTCGGCATCACCGCGCGAGGGCTTGCACAGCAGCAGGCGACCGTGACGGACGTCCGCGTGGCAGTCAATCAACCTGGTGCCGCGATTCCGTCGACGCTGTTCGGCGTCTTCTTCGAAGACATCAACTTCGCCGCCGACGGCGGCCTCTATCCCGAACGGGTCAAGAATCGATCGTTCGAGTTCCCCGACCCGCTCATGGGATGGCGCCGCGCCATGATCGCCGGCGCCTCGGGCAGCTTCTCGACCGGAACGGACAAGCCTGCCACTGCGGCCAACCCCCACTATCTGCGGATTGTCTCGACCGCAGGCGAATACGGCGTCAGCAACGAGGGCTTCCGCGGCGTCGGCATCGAGAAAGGCGCCGCGTATCGCGTTCACCTGCTCGCCCGCCGCGGGGCCAGCGGCCCGTCGTCGCTGCGTGTCGAGTTCGAGAACGCCAGGAACGACGCCACCGGCACGGTGACGATCGCGGGGCTGTCTGCGGACTGGCAGGCGTTTACCGGCACACTCACCGCCGATGCGACAGATCTGCACGCGCGCATCCGCGTCGTCGCCGGAGGGCCGGGAGAAGTGGACGTCGACATGGTGTCGGTGTTTCCCGCTGATACCTGGGCGCACCGGGAGAACGGCCTGCGGACCGATCTCGTGCAGAAGCTCAAGGACCTTCATCCGGGCTTCCTCCGGTTTCCCGGCGGCTGCATCGTCGAAGGCCGGTACCTGGACGGGCGCTATCAGTGGAAGACCACGATCGGCGACCTCGCGGAGCGACGTCTGCTCATCAACCGGTGGAACGACGAGTTCTCCGAGCGGGCGACGCCGGACTATTACCAGTCGTTCGGTCTGGGCTTCTACGAGTACTTCCAGCTGGCCGAGGACGTCGGCGCGGCGCCGTTGCCCATCCTCAACTGCGGCATGGCGTGCCAGTTCAATTCCGGCGAGCTCGCGCCGGTCAACGCCATCGACCCGTACATCCAGGACGCGCTCGACCTCATCGAGTTCGCCAACGGCCCGGTGACGAGCACCTGGGGCGCGCGTCGCGAGAAGCTCGGACACCCGGCGCCGTTCAACCTGACGATGATCGGCGTGGGCAACGAGCAGTGGGGCCCGCAGTATCTCGAGCGCTACAAGCAGTTCGTCGCGGTGCTCTCGAAGAAGCATCCGGAAATCAAGCTGATCGCCAGCGCCGATCCCTTCACGGAGCGCGAGAACTTCAAGACGCAGTGGGCCGGCATCCGCGAGATTGGCGCCGGCTTCGTGGACGAGCACTTCTACCGGCCACCGGACTGGTTCCTGACCAACGTCGGCCGCTACGACACCTACCCGAGGACCGGCCCGCGGATCTTCGTCGGTGAGTTCGCGGCGCACCTGCCCCAGCAAGGTGAAGCGCACCAGCGCCCGAGCACGCTCAAGGCGGCACTGGCGGAGGCCGTGTTCATGACCGGTCTCGAGCGCAACGCCGATCTGGTCGGCATGGCGTCGTACGCGCCGCTGTTCGCGCACGTCGACGCCTGGCAGTGGACGCCGAACCTGATCTGGTTCGACAACCTGAAGTCGTTCGGCACGCCGAGCTACTACGTGCAACAGGTGTTCGGACAGAATCGCGGCACGACGATCTTGCCGATTACCGTGAACGGCGATGCCAAAGAGGGGCGCGACGGCATCTATTCGAGCGCTGCGCTGGATCAGACTGCGCACGAGGTGATCGTGAAGCTGGTCAACCCCGGCGATCAGGCGAAGGACTTCACCATCACCCTCGACGGCGCGACGGCGACAAGCGCGCAGCTGACGCTGCTGACTGGTCCAACCGATGTCGAGAACACCATTGCGTCGCCGACGACGATTGCGCCTGTGACGACCGCTCCCACGGCCATCAGCAACCCCTTGTATCAGGTGCCCGCACACGGTTTGATCGTCGTGAGACTGCGCATCAGCTAGGAACGTGCGCTCGACGCCCCGCGTATCATGAAGTGGTCCCCAGGAGGAGATCGCTTCATGAGCCTCGGCAAACGTCTGCACGCCATCCTCGCCCTGATCGCCGTTCTCATTCCCGTTTCCTCATACGCCCAGACCCCGTCGCTCGATAAATGGAGTGCCGAGATCAACGTCGGTTGGGATTTCCCTGTCTCCGGCAACATCCTCTCCGCCGCAATCGGCAAGGTCTTCGATCAGGCCACCGTCATCGACGCGCAGTCGTACGGGGACATCTACGGCACGGGGCTGAAGTGGGACCTGGGAGTCGGCTACCGGCTCGACCAGCGCAATGAAGTGCGCGGCTCGTTCGCGTTCCAGTCGGTGAGCGCGGACCTGTCGAAGATCGGCACAGTCGCGGCAGCGCCCCTCTACGCGACGTTCGACGCGTACAAGACCATCAGCTTCGACGGCGGCTATCGCCGCTACTTCGCGGACCCCGACGTCCGGCTCCGGCCCTACGCCGGCGGGACGCTGGGGGTGGCCATCGTGCGCGAGATCGACGCGGACCTCGCTGCGCCGGACCTGAATCAGACGCTGAACGCGACAGATTTCTACGACCGCACCGGCGCGGTGACGTTCGGCATCAACGGCGGCGTGCTCTACGCGATTACCGATCGGGTGGACGTGAAGGGCGAGCTCGGCTTCCGGCATGTGAGCGGCCTGTCGCCGATCGACGGCCTGGCCGGCACCGGCCTCGAGAAGACCAACGACAACAGCGGCCGCTGGACCCTGCCGTTCACCTTCGGCGCGCGGGTCAGGTTCTAGGAGCGTCAGTCGGCGCGCCTTTAGGTGGAGACCTACGGTCGCTGACAGAACTCGACTGGAAGGGCGGGGGTCTGATAAAATCAAGGGCTCGGCCCGATGGGCCGTGTCCCCCACGCGGAAGTGGCGGAATTGGCAGACGCGCTAGCCTCAGGAGCTAGTCCGGGCAACCGGGTGAAGGTTCGAGTCCTTTCTTCCGCACCATCGCTCGCTATTCAGCTCGCTCAGCTGCGGCCGAACGGCCTCAGGCACGCGCCGCACGCCTTTCGGCGTGCGCCAGTGGGCACGAGTCCTTTCTTCCGCACCATCGCTCGCTATTCAGCTCGCTCAGCTGCGGCCGAACGGCCTCAGGCACGCGCCCACGCCTTCGGCCTGTGCGCGGACCGAGTCCTTCTTCCGCACCATCGCTCGCTATTCAGCTCGCTCGGCGCAACGGCCTCAGGCACGCGACCCCGCCTCGGCCTGTGCAGCGGGCGCAAGTCCTTTCTTCCGTAATCTCACTCGCCCCCAGCATCAGTGTCCGCTGGCCGCTGGCCGGGGCCCCTCGCAATCCCACCCGTATACTGTTCGAGAACGTCTTCAAGGGAGCCCGATGTGGCCAAGCGCGGTGTTGGTGTCGTCCTCGGATTGATCTTCCTCGCGGTCCTCGTCTCGGTGGCCGGCCTGGTCGCCATGTATCTGATCGTCGGCCGTGAGCCATCCGTGGGCAGCCACTCGACGCTGGTGATCCGGCTGGACGATGACCTGCCGGAGGTGGGCGGGGGTGGCGTCGTCGAGCAGCTGTTCGACGGCAATGAGGTCGCCGGGCTGCCCGCGGTGCTCGGCGCCCTGCGCAAGGCAAAGGCCGATTCCCGCATTCAGGCCGTCGTCATCTTTCCTTCGGGGCTGAAGGCGCCGTACTGGGCCAAGGTCCAGGAGGTCCACGATGCGATCGTCGACTTCCGCAAGTCGGGCAAGCCGGCGCTGGCATTTCTCGAGTATGCCGGCGAGCACGAGTACCTGATCGCGAGCGCGTGCTCGAAGATCTACCTGATGCCGAGCGCGCCGCTCGATCTGAACGGGCTGGCGAGCTACGAGCTGTTCCTGCGCGGCACGCTCGACAAGGTCGGTGCGTATCCCGACTTCCTCCACATCGGCGACTACAAGACCGCTTACAACACGTTCACTGAAAAAGGCTTCACCCCGGCGCACCGCGAGGCGACCGAGTCGATGACCAAGGATCTGTTCGACCAGCTGGTTCACGGCATCGCCGAGGGCCGGCACAAGACCGAGTCCGAGGTGCGCGCGCTCATCGACCAGGGGCCGTTCCTGCCGGACGAGGCCCTGCGCGTCGGCCTGGTGGACGATCTGATCTACGCCGACCAGATTGAGGAGAAGGCGCACCTGGCGGGCGGGAGCGAGGCGCGATTCGAGGCCTCCGAGTATGCGAAGGTGTCAACGCGCTCACTCGGCCTCAATCGCGGGCCGAAAGTGGCCGTCATCTACGCCAGCGGCGTCATCGCCTCCGGGCGCGGCGGCTACGACCTGCTGAACGGGGGAGTGCTCGGGGCCGACACGCTCATCGACTACATCCGCGAAGCCCGCAAGGACAGCTCGGTGCGTGCGATCGTCCTCCGCATCGACAGCCCCGGCGGATCGGCGACGGCGTCAGACGCCATCTGGCGCGAGCTGGTCATCACGCGCGACGAGCGGCACGACCGGCCGCTGGTGGTCTCGATGTCCGACCTGGCCGCGTCAGGCGGCTACTGGATGGCCATGGCCGCTCCCTACATCGTGGCGCAGCCGGGCACGCTGACCGGGTCGATCGGCGTGGTGACTGGCAAGATGGTCACCGGCGGCGTCTACAACAAGCTGGGCGCGAACATCGAGACCGTCAGCCAGGGCAAGTTCGCCGAGCTGTCTTCACCCGCCCGCCCGTTCAACCCGGCGGAGCGCAAGAAGATCCAGGACATGATCGAGGAAACCTACGATCAGTTCATCGAGAAGGCAGCGGCCTCCCGGCACATGTCACCGGAAAAGCTCGACGCCATCGCGCAGGGCCGCGTGTGGACGGGACGGCAGGCGAAAGCCAACGGGCTGGTGGACGAACTGGGCGGCCTCGACCGAGCGATTGCCGCGGCGAAGGTGCGCGCGAAGATTCCCGCCGACAGCGACGTGCAGGTCGTCGTCTACCCTCCGCGCCGGACGTTTCTCGACCTGGTCTCGAAGGGTTTCAAGTCCGATCAGGGCAGCCTGATCGAGACGCTGATTCCTTTCGAGCAGCGCCGCGCGGTGAGCATCGCGCTGTCGCCACTCCGTTTGTTTCACGCAGACGAGGCCCTGGCGCTGATGCCGGCGTTCTTCACGAATTGAGCCGGCGCCAACGGCAGGCCTCGTCAATCCGAGCGCCTGCCGTCTGCGGCTATCCGGTAATGGCGCGCAGGACGTCGGGATTGATTTCGACCTTCATGCGATCGCGCGCCTTGGTCATGTAGGCGCCGAAGAACTTCGACCGTCGATCGTTTTCGATCTCCTGCCGGAGCGCGTCGCGTCCGCTGGCGAGCTCTTCGGGCTTGGTGCCCTGACGCTCCAGCACGTGGATGATCGCGATGCCGCCGTCGGTCACCACGGGCGCCGTTACCCCGCCTTGCGCCGTCGCGAAGATGGCCGCGTCCGCCGCGCCGCTGATTCCCACGTCCGGCCACGCGGTGCCGCGCGTCACCAGCTCGCTCGACTTGACGTCGAGCCCGGCCTGCTTGGCCGCCTGGGCGAAGTTCGCGGTGAAGTTGGCCTGCAGGCTGGCCGCTCGCGCACGTGCCAGTTCGCGCGCTTTGGCGCTAATCGCGTCCTGACGCACCTTGTCCTTGACGTCCGCGAGCACGGGCAGGCGCGACGGCTGCGTGCCGGTCGGCGCGAAGAACACCAGGCCGCGGGCGGTGCGCACCGGCCCGGCGACGCTGTCCACCGCGGTGGTGAACGCCTGCTCGGTGATTTCAGGCACCGGCCCGAGGCCGGCGATCGGCTCGTCCTTCGAGAAGAAGCCCGACTCCTGCACTGTCAGGCCGCGCGCCTTGCCGACGCGATCGAGGTCCGCCGGCGTCTTCAACTCCTTGCCGATGTCGTCGGCAGCAGCCGTGGCCTGCGTCGCGGCCCGCTCGTAGGCGAGTTGGTCGGCAATCTGCTGCTGGACTTCGGCGAGCTGCTTGGTCGTTTCGGGCTTCTTGTCCACCACCTTGATGATGTGGTACCCGAAGGGCGATTTCACGAGGTCGCTGACCTGGCCGGGTTCCAGGGCGAAGGCCGCGTCTTCGAACTCCTTCACCATCCGCCCGCGCCCGAAGTAGTCGAGGTCGCCGCCGTTCTTTGCCGACGCCTCGTCTTCCGAGTTCTTCTTCGCGAGGTCGGCGAAGTTGGCGCCGGCGCGCACCTGCTTCAGCAGCGCCTCCGCCTTGGCCTTCACTGCCGCGTCGTCTTTGCCCTCGGTCTTCAGCAGGATGTGGCTCGCCCGAACCTGCGCGGGCGTGCTGTACTGCGCCTGGTTCTGCCGGTAGTACTTCTCGACCTCCGAGGGCGCCACCATGACCTTGGCGCGCAGGGCCTCGACGTCCACGAGCAGGAACTTGATCTTGCGCTTCTCGCCGATGCGGTAGGCCTCCTTGTGGCCGTCGAACCAGGCCGCGAGGTCGGCATCGGAGACTGTCACCTGGTCGCGCAGCTTGTCAGGCGAGAAGACGACCAGTTCGACCTTGGCCTTTTCGTTCCGCCGCGCGTACTCCGCCGTCACGTCGCCGTCGGGCACGACCACCCAGTCGGTGAGCGCCGAGTGAAGCTTTTCGACCAGCAGCGAGCGCCGCAGGTTGTCCTCGAACTCGGATTTCGACAGCGGCGGCCGCTGCGATTCGAGCACGCGGCTGTAGATCTCTTCGCCGGCGAAGACACCATTCTGCTGGAACGCCGGGATGGCGAAGATCCGCTGGGCGACTTCCGCGTCGCTCACCTGCAGCCCGAGGCGCCGCGCTTCGGCCACCGCCGTCCGCTCGTCGATCAGCTGCTGCAGGATCTGGCGCTCGATTCCCATCTGCTTCAGCAACTGCTCGTTGAAGCTCGAGCCGTACGCGGCACGGTACGACTGCAGTTGCTGCTGATAGGCCCGCCTGAACGCGTCGGCGGTCACGCCCTCGCCGTTGACTGTCGCCACTTCCTCGTTTGGAGAGGCGCTCCCGTTTCGCGGCCGCAGGAATTCGGGGACGTAGAAGAAGACAAACGCCACGACCACAAGACCCAGGCTCCACTTCAGCCAGTTCTTGTGCCGGCGCATCCGGTCGAGCATCGTCATTGGAAACTCAGTCCTTCCGCCTCAGGCGTTGGGCGCAGCCCAAACCTCAGATTGTCGTCTCAGCCCGGCAGCACTGTCAACGGCGGGGCGATCGTCCGATACCGATCGCAGGAGAGGTGTGCGAGCAGCCCGTGGCCGGCTCGCCGCAGACCCGATCGCACACCGGATGCGTCGGGCCCGCGTGGTATTATTTCGGTCCGAGAGAAGCACTTAGCGGCAGTGTCCACCGCGCGCCTACAGGGAATCGCACGATCATGACCCGGCCTGCCAGCGGCCGAGCGGCTGTGCGCCGGGCGCGCCCGGTCACGCCCGTCGACGCCCCCGCCAGACCGGCGCGCGGCGCCGACCTTGCCGCACGCCTGCGCGAGCGTCAGCGGACCATGAAGCCGCGCCTGGCGACGCGGTCTGCGCTGGCCCACGTGCTCCAGTCCACGCATGCCTCGCTCGATCCCCAGCGGATTGGCCAGTTTCTCGTCTCCTGGGCCCCCACATGGTGGCCGGTCCCGACGTGGGCGGTGGTGACCTCAGGCCTCAACGGCCAGCTCTCGCTGCTCGCGCAGCACAACCTCCCCGAGGCGCTCGAGCCGATTGCGCAGGCCATTGGCAGCTGGATGGTCCATAGCGCCGAAGACTTCGCCTGCGCCGACCTGAGGCACGACGCCCGGCTGCCCGGGCCGCCTGTCGCGGCGTCTGCCGTGGGCTTCCTGCTGCGTGGACGTGACGACGCGATCGGCGCCCTGATTGGCTTCGATCGCCGGCCGTCAGCCGATGTGCCCGCCATCGCGCCGGCTGTGGCCTCGGCCTGGGCCTCGCTGGTGGCGCCGGCGGCAATGGCCATGGAAAACGCGATGATCGTCCAGCGCGCCGAGGCGCTGTCGGTCACCGACGACCTCACGCGCCTGTACAACTCGCGTTACATGAACCAGGCGCTGCGTCGCGAGACCAAGCGCGCGATGCGCACGGGCCAGTCCCTGTCGCTGCTCTTCATCGACCTCGATGGCTTCAAGGCGGTCAACGACACCTACGGGCACCTGTGCGGCAGCCGGGCGCTGGTCGAGGCCGGCGCCGTCATTCGCGGCAGCGCGCGCGAGACCGACGTGGTCGCCCGCTACGGCGGTGACGAATTTTCGGTGATTCTTCCCGAAACGACCTCCGAAGGTGCGACCATGGTTGCCGAGCGCATTCGCGATCGGATCGCGGCGCACCGGTTTCTGACAGCGGATCGGCTGGACGTGCGCCTCACGGCGTCTGTCGGCATCGCGACGCTCCCCGACGTGGCAGCGTCGGCCGAGGAGCTCGTGCAGGCCGCAGACCGCGCGATGTACCGCGTCAAGGCGTCCGGCAAGAACGGTATTCAGATCGCGGCCGAAACCGGCCGCGGCAAGGAGTGACTCGTTGGCATTTCGTTCCATTTCCTCGCTCTTCTCCAGCGACCTGGCAATCGATCTCGGCACTGCGAACACCTGCGTGTACGTCCGGGGGAAGGGCATCGTCGTCAACGAGCCGTCGATCATCGCAATCAACAAGGTGAACGGCCGCGTGGAGGCGGTCGGCAAGGACGCCAAGGAGATGCTCGGGCGCACCCCCGGCAACATCGTGGCGATCAAGCCGATGAAGGACGGCGTCATCGCCGACTTCGAGTACACCGAGAAGATGCTCGCCTACTTCATCCGCAAGGCGCACAACAACCGCAACGTGTGGGTGCGGCCGCGCATCGTCATCGGCGTGCCGTCGGAGATCACGCAGGTCGAGAAGCGCGCCGTGAAAGACAGCGCGTACCGCGCCAAGGCCAGCGAGGTTCATCTCGTCGAAGAAGCCATGGCGGCGGCCATCGGCGCCGGCATGCCGATCACCGAGCCCTCGGGCAACATGATCGTGGACATCGGCGGCGGCACTACCGACATCGCCGTCATCTCGCTCGCCGGTATCGTCTACAGCAAGGCGGTGCGCGTCGCCGGCAACGAGATGGACGAGGCGATCATCCAGTACGTCAAGAAGACGTACAACCTGCTGATCGGCGAGCGCACCGCCGAGCAGATCAAGATGGAGGTCGGCTCGGCCTACCCGCTCGAAGAGCGGATGACGATGGAGATCAAGGGGCGGCACTTGATTGAAGGCGTGCCCAAGACCATCACGATCAGCGACGAGGAGATTCGCGAAGCCCTCGCCGAGACCGTCAGCGTCATCGTCGATGCCGTCCGCGTTGCGCTCGAGCGCACGCCGCCGGAGCTGTCGGCCGACATCGTCGATCGCGGCATCGTGCTGACCGGTGGCGGCGCGCTGCTGAAAAACCTCGACAAGCGACTACGGGAAGAAACCGGCCTGCCGCTGGCGATGGCCGAGGACCCGTTGTCATCAGTGGTGCTCGGCGCAGGCAAGATGCTGTCGGACTTCAACCTCCTGCGGAAGATCTCGATCGACTGACGGATGGCGCTTCTCGAGCTTCGGCGCCGGGGCAGCACCTTTCTGTTCGTGGTCGTCGTCGTCGGCCACATCGTGCTCATCTCGGCTCAAGTCACCTCCAAGTCCGGGGTGCCCGTGCTGCAGGCGGTGGGCTTCGGCCTGGCCGCGCAGCTGCAGCGCGCCGGCGCCTTTGTCACCGGCGGCATCTCGTCGCTCTGGTACGGCTACTTCGACCTGCGGAACATCCGCACGGACAACGCCCGGCTCCAGCACGATCTGGACGTCACGCGCGTCGCGCTCCAGCAGGAGCGCGCCATGGCCGCACGCACCGAGGAGCTGTCGCGGCTGCTCGATCTCAAGAAGCGCACGGCCCTCGAGACAACGGCAGCGGAGATCCTGGCCGGATCCGCCTCGCCGGAGTTCCGCAGCATCACGATCGACAAAGGCCTGGCCGACGGCCTGCGTCCGGACATGGCCGTCATCGCGCCGACCGGCGTGGTCGGGCGCGTCGTGACGCCGACGGCTGGCGCCGCGAAAGTGCAGCTGCTCGTCGACCGCAACGCCGCTGCCGGGGCGCTCATCGAGCGGTCGCGATCGCAGGGCGTCGTCCTCGGCGACGGCAGCAGCACGTTGCGCCTTGACTTCGTCTCCGACAGCGCCGACGTCCGCGTCGGCGACAACGTCGTCACGTCGGGCATCGACGGCATGTATCCGCGGGGATTCGTCATCGGCCGCGTTTCCGAGATGGACCGGACGGGCGGCGCGTATCACGCGATCCGCATCCAGCCCGCGGTGGATTTCTCCAGCCTCGAAGATGTGCTCGTGGTGCTGAGCCCGCTTCTGCCGGTCAGCGCGGCACCAGAGCCGGTGACACCCGATGCCGGCCCGCCGGCGGCCACGCACGCTGCGCCCCGCGCGACGGCTGCGCCGGCAGCGGAGGCGCCGAAGCCGGCACCGGCCACGCCAGCCAGGCCCGCACCGGTCACCCCGGCGAAGCCTGCACCCACGCCGGCCCCTGTGGCCCCACCGAGGAGCCCCGGGCGATGAGGGTGCTGCTGACGTTGATCGGGGTGCTGCTGGCGGTGTATCTGCAGGCGAAACTTGGCCACCTTCTCGTGCTTGGCACGGCGCCGCTGGATCTCGGCCTGATTGGCGTCGTCTACGCGTCGATCGTGGGCGGGCCCGCAATGGGCCTGCTGGCCGGGACCTGCGCCGGCCTGGCGCAGGACGCGCTCGGCGGTGGCATCATTATGTCGAAGGGCGTCACCTACGGCATCGCGGGGCTGGCCAACACCGTGGTCGGGTTCCTGGTCGGGAAAGCCAGCACGCAGTTCATCGTGACCGGGGCGCTTCCGCGCTTCGTCACGTTTTTCGGAAGTACCCTGTTGCGCGGCGCCATCTTCATGGGCCTCTACGAGCTGCTCGGCCTGGCCCATTTCGGCTTCGCGTGGGGCGGCGTCGTCGGGCAGGGGCTCGCCAACGCGCTGGTAGGCCTGCTGGTCATGCAGGCGATTGAGATGCTGCCGGGGGCCGTCGAGCGGCGCCAGGCACAGAAGGCAGGCGGATACCGGACAGGCCGGCGATTGGACTGAGGCTGTGGCCATCATCCGACAGAGCGAAGAACGCAAGGTCCCGGGGGTCCGCCTCACCGTGCTGCACGTGGCGGTGATCGCCGGCTTCCTGTTACTGGCGGGCACTTTCTGGTTCTTCCAGATCATCCAGCACGAGCAGTTCCGCGAGATGGCGGAGAACAACCATCAGCGTGAGCTTGCATTGCGGGCGCCGCGCGGCGTGCTGTTCGATCGCAACGGCAGGGTGCTGGTCGAGAACCGGCCGGCTTTCAACGTGTCGATCGTCCGCCTTCGCACGACCGACCTCGACCGGACTGTCCGCGTGCTGGCCGCGGTTGCCGGCGTCGACGAGACGTCGGTGCGCGAGATCGTCGACAGGCACCGGCACGAGCCGTCGTACCGGCCAATTGTCGTGATCGAGAACGCCACGCTGGCGCAGGTCGCCGCCATTTCGGCGCGGCGCCTCGACTTCGAGCTGCCCGACGTCGTCGTGCAGCAGGTCCCTGCGCGCGAATATCCCGGCGGCCAGCTGGGCGCGCATCTGTTCGGCTACGTCGGCGAAGCCACAGACGCGCAGGTCGCCTCCGACGACTCGCTCAAGAGCGGCGACGTCGTCGGGCAGGCAGGGTTCGAGCGGGCGCACAACGCCGTGCTGATGGGCAAGGACGGCGCGCGCACGGTCATCGTCAACAGCGTCGGCCGGGAGATGGGCGAGCTCGAGCGCATCGAGCCGACCGAGGGCCGCCGGCTCCAGCTGACCATCGACTACGACATTCAGAAGGCGATCGAGGACGCCTTCGCGGCGTCCGGCTTCAACGGCGCCGCAGTGGTACTGGATCCTTCGACCGGCGACGTGCTCGGCTTCACGAGCCGGCCGGCCTACGATCCCAACGCGTTCGCCGCGGGGATCGACAAGGTGACGTGGGCGTCGCTCAACACCGACGACCTCCGCCCGCTGCAGAATCGCGCCCTCCAGGGCCGTTACTCGCCAGGCTCGACGTTCAAGATGGCCGTCGCGCTCGCGGCGCTGGAGGAGGGCATCATCACACCCGACTTCAAGGTCCACTGCGCCGGCGGCGCCAACTTCTACGGCCGCTTCTTCAAGTGCTGGAAGAAAGGCGGCCACGGGGCCGTCGATCTGCGCCACGCGATCGAGCAGTCGTGCGACGTGTTTTTCTACACCGTCGGCAACATGGTCGGCGTCGACCGCATCCACAAGTGGGCCACGCTGCTCGGCCTCGGGGCGATCAGCGGCATCGACCTGCCGAACGAGCTCGCGGGCCTCGTGCCGTCAACAGAGTGGAAGAAGCAGCGCACGGGCGAGAAGTGGTATGCCGGCGAGACCATCTCGGTCTCGATCGGCCAGGGCCAGGTGTCCGTCACGCCGATCTCGATGGCGGTCTACATGGCTACGCTCGGCAACGGCGGCGTGCGCGTGACGCCGCATCTCATCAAGGCCGAAGACACCGGCAACGGCTGGACCGCTGTGCCGCCGCCGCCACCGCAGTCGAAAGTGGAAATGAAGCCTGACGCGCTGCAGGCCATCCACGACGGCCTGTGGATGGTCGTCAACGCCGCCGGCACCGGCGGGCGGGCGCGTATTCCCGGCAAGGACGTCTGCGGCAAGACCGGGTCGGCGCAGGTCATCTCGAACCAGGGACGGGCGGCGGCGGGACGCAGCGGCAAGGACCTGCGCGACAACGGCTGGTTCGTGTTCTTCGCGCCGCGCGACAATCCCAAGATCGCCGGCGTGGTGTTTCTCGAGCACGGCATGCACGGCCCGAACGCCGCGTCGGTCGCGCACCACATCCTCGACACCTTTTTTGCGAAGCAGGACGGGCAGCCGTTACCGCCCCCGCCCACTCACGACGAGCTGCACCTGGACTACAAGGATCCGATGGCTTCGGCCGGCGAACGCGCCGCAGGGAACTGACAGTGGCATTCATCGAGCGGCGCCTCTTCTATCACTTCGACTGGCTCCTGCTGGCCACGATCCTCGTGATCTGCGGCATGGGCATCACGATGATCTACAGCGCCACGCAGGCCACGGCGCCGCGGCTCTTCATGTCGCAGATCTACGCGCTTGGTCTGGGGCTGGTGGCGCTGCTCCTCGCCCTGTCGATCGACTACCGGACGCTGGCCGACAAGTCGCACTGGCTGTACGGCATCACGCTGGCGCTGCTCGTCTACGTGATGATCTTCGGCGTCGTCCGCGGCGGCGCGCGCCGCTGGATTCCGCTCGGATTCTTCAACCTGCAGCCGTCGGAGTTCGCCAAGCTCGCGGTCGCGCTGGTGCTGGCCAAGTTCTTCGGCGAGAACCGGCGATTGCAGCCGACCGGCAAGGACCTGCTGACCGGCGCCGCCATGGCGCTGCTGCCGATGCTGCTCATCGCCCGTCAGCCGGACCTGGGTACCGCCGTCACGCTGATCCCGGTCTACCTGGCGATCGCGTACGTGGCAGGCCTGCCTATGCGCGTCCTGGGGATCGTCGCGCTCGCGGGGCTGATGGCGGCGCCGATCGCCTGGAAATTCGCGCTCAAGGACTACCAGAAATCGCGCATTCAGATGTTCATCGATCCGTCGAAGGACACGCGCGGCGCCGGCTACCAGCAGATTCAGGCGCGCATCACCGTCGGCTCCGGCGGGCTCTGGGGCAAAGGGTTCATGAAGGGCACGCAGGGCCAGTTGCGCTTCCTGCCTGTCGCCCACAACGACTTCATCTTCTCAGCGTGGGCCGAGGAACAGGGCTTCGTCGGCGTGCTCGTCGCCCTGGGCCTCTACCTCCTGGTGATCACGCGATCACTCGATGCGGCCCGCCTGGCAAAGGATCGTCTCGGCGCCTATCTCGTACTCGGCGTCCTGGGGAGTTTCACGTTTCAGGTGCTCTACAACATCACGATGTCGGCGGGCCTTGCGCCCGTCAAAGGCCTGACGCTGCCGCTCATGAGCTATGGCGGCAGCTCGCTGATTGCCACGCTGACCGGCTTCGGGTTGATCCTGAACGTCCGGATGCGGCGGTTCACCAATTGATGAAATGAAGAATGAGGAATGAAGAATGAAGAATGAGGAGTGGCGACCGCGGCGGCCGGACGAGTCCGGCCGTCCCGAGAACAGCATTCGTCATTCATCATTTTTCATTCTTCAATCTGAGAGCGGAGTTCTGAATGACCAAGGAGATGATCATCTCCTCGAACGATCACGAAACACGCGTCGCCATCCTTGAAGACGATCTCGTCGCCGAGCTCTTTGTCGAACGCGAACGCCAGCGTGGGGTCGTCGGAAACATCTACAAGGGACGGATCTCGAAGGTTCTGCCGGGCATGCAGTCGGCGTTCGTCGACATCGGCCTCGAGCGCGACGGGTTCCTCTACGTCTCCGACGTCGCCCAGAGTCTCGACGACCTCGACGATGCCGACGAGGGCGAGGGGGAGAGCAAACCCGAAGGCGGCGCCGAGCGCGCAAAGGACGCGAAGGACAGCCAGCCGCGCGGGGGCCGTCACGGCCGCGGCGGACGGCAGGAGGAGTCCGCCGACGAGCCGCGCATCGAGACGCTCGTCAAGGAAGGCCAGGAGATCCTGGTCCAGGTCGTCAAGGAGCCGCTCGGCACCAAAGGCGCGCGCCTCACGTGTCACGCCTCGCTGGCCGGACGTTTCCTGGTCTTCATGCCGACGGTGGACCACGTCGGCGTCTCACGGAAGATCGACTCGCGCGAGGAGCGCAGCCGCCTGCGCGCCATCGTCCGCGAGTTCAGAGAGAAAGAGGACTTCACCGGCGGCATCATCATCCGCACCGCCGCGGCGGGGCGGCCGCGCGAAGACATCCTCAGCGACCTCGAGTACTTCAACAAGATCTGGAAGGACACGCGGCAGAACATGGACGCGTTCCGGGCGCCGACGGTGGTCTACCGTGAGCAGAGCCTGGTCGCCAAGCTGCTGCGCGATCTGCTGACCGACGACTACACCGCGATCCGCATCGACAGCTACCAGGAATTCCAGCGCGTGCAGGAGCTGGTCGAGCGGATCATGCCGTCGCTCTCCAGCAAGGTGAAGCACTACAGCAAGCACTTCCCGATCCTGGAGGAATACGGCGTCCAGGCCGAGCTCGACAAGGCGCTCCGCAGCAAGGTGTGGCTGAAGTCCGGCGGCTCGATCGTCATCAACCAGACGGAAGCGCTGGTCGCCGTCGACGTCAACACCGGGCGCTACGTCGGCAAGCGGTCGGCGGGACGCCTCGAGGACACGATCGTCAAGACCAACCTCGAGGCCGCGAAGGAAATCGTGCGGCAGATCCGGCTGCGCGATCTCGGCGGCATCATCGTCCTCGACTTCATCGACATGGAGGAGAAGAAGAACCGCCAGAAGGTGTTCCAGGCGGTCGAGCAGGAGCTGCGGCGCGATCGGGCGCCGTCAAAGGCCCTGCAGGTCTCCGACTTCGGCCTGATCGTGGTGACGCGGAAGCGCGTGAAGCAGAGCCTCGAGCGCGTGCTCACGGAGCCGTGCCCGTACTGCTCCGGGAGCGGCGTTATCAAGTCGAGCTCGACGATCTGCTACGAGATTCTCGCCGAAGTCCGCAAGTTGAACATGGACCTCAACGGACACGGCGTGGTCCTGCGCGTCAACCCCGACATCGCGCGCGCCCTCAAAGAAGAGGAGCAGGCCGTCCTGCGCGACCTGGAGCAGGCCGTAGGCCGGCCGCTCACGCTGCGCCCGGACACGCACCTGCATCACGAGCAGTTCGATTTGATGGCGATCGGGTAGGGCAGAACGAAATGAAGAATGGAAGAATGAAAAATGAAGAATGACTGAAGAATGACTGAAGAATGAAGGAAGAATGGAGGAAGTTCCCCCCATTCTTCATTCTTCATTCTTCATTCTTCATTCCCAATTCTTCATTTCTAAGCGGGCGGCAGGTGGATCAGGTAGTTGTTCCCCTGCTTGTTGATCCACACCCGGTAGTAGTCGTTGCCCTTCAGCAGGTCCACCCGGGAAGCGCCCTTCGCCGGCTTGCCCGCGCCCTTGGCGATCGTAGCGATGTCGGCGTCGGAGACGACGGTGACGACCTCGCGGCCGGCGACGGTGCCAGCCTTCGTGAACTCCACCCACTGCTCGGCGCCGGCGGACTGGCCAACGGCCGGCTGGGGCTGATCGGACGTCAGCCGCACGCCGTAGGTCCCGGCTGCCAGCGGCTTGCCGTCGGCGGTCACCTTGTGCTTGATCGTGACGGTGCCAAGTGAAGTGCCGGCGGTCTGCGCGGCCAGGGGCGCGGCGCCCGCAACGCCGATGACGGCGGCAAAAATTCCAACCAGGAACGCGTGCTTCATCGTGGCCTCCTCGACCTCGTTCGTCTCGGCGCCGGAATGCGTCCCGCGTCGCCAGACACTGGCGTGATTATACCGAACGCCGTGTGGCAGGGTTACGCGCCGAAGGGTCAGGGCTTCTTGTGGACGGGCTTGTCCTTGCGGGCCGGGTCGTCGGGCGGGCTCAGCATGAGATCGCCGCTGAAGGTCCGCACCACCAGCATCGCGCTGCCGTCGCCAAACGTCCCGCGGATGTCGCGGTTCTTCGGCAGGCCGGGAATATCGCCCGCGCCGGCCGGGTCCGGCGCCATCGTCAGCGGCAGATCCGTCCGGAGCTCGCCGCTGAACGTCCGCGCGGACAGCTCGAAGCCGCCGCCACCGGTCGGCTGCACGTTGATGTCCCCGGAATGGCTGTTCAGCTCGTAGCGGCCGCCCTTGGCCATCGGGCCGACGAAATGGACGTCGCCGTTGACAGTCCGCAGCTGCGCGCGATCGCAGACGGCGTCGATCAGCGTGAGATCGCCGCTGACGCTGACGGCTTCAATCGACCGCGCCTTGACGTGATGCAGTTCCACGTCGCCGCTGACGGTACTCGCGGCCAGCGCGTCTGTCGCCCCGCCATCGGTGATCTTCACGTCGCCCGACATCGTCTTCATGCGGATGAGCCTCGGCGTGTCGAGGGCGACGACAGTGCCGCTGGTCGATTCAATCTGCACGTCGCCGCGCACGTGATTCACCTGGATGTCGCCGGCAATGGTCCGCGCGACCACCAGCGTGGCAAACGGCACCTGGATCTCGAAGTCCACTTCGGCGTGCTCGTTGCGGGCGGCGCCAAGGGCGCTGCGCACCTCCAGGCGTCCCGGGCTGTCGTTGAAGGTGACGCCGATGTCCTCGAGCCTCGCCTTCGCCTTCTCCCCGCGCACCCGCTTGGTCGCCGACACCTCGATCTGGTCGCCCTCGATGCCGGTCACGATGAGGTCGCCGGACAGGTTGAAGATGTCCACCGACCCGCCGGCCGCCAGCTTGAACGTCTTGACGATGGTCTGGCTCTCCTCCGGACCTTGCCGCGACAGCTCGAAACGTTCCAGCCACGCGGCACGATCGCCGGCCGCGTCCACCAGGACGATGCGCGCCGGGCGCTGGCCGGCGTGCGCCGGCAGAGGAGCCAGCGTCGCCAGCGGCGCCACCAGCATCAGGAGTCTACGGGTCAGTGAGCTCACGTGGTCCTCGGTCCTTCGCTATGACTTGTTCAGGCCGTCGGCGATCCGCCCGGCCTCGGCCTGATTGCCTTTTCGCACTTCGTTGATGAGAGAAATCGTGTCCTGCAGGAGTGCGATCTTCGACCGGAACGCCTCGAACAGGCTTTCCTGCGCCTGCTCGCTGGCCGGCTGCGCGCGCAGCGCGGCACGGCTCTCGCCGATGGCTGCGTCGATCACGTGCTGGTTCTTTGCGAGCACCGCTGCCACGTTCGGGTCGAGCGCGCGGCGGTCCTTGGCCAGCACCTCGAGCTTGCCGATCGCCTTCTCGTAGTGCGCCTCGGCCTGCTGCAGCTCGAGCTCGAGCGAGCGCAGGTCCGCCGACGTGTCCTGAGGCGGCGCATCAGCGGTGGGCGCCGGCCGAGCCGCGGCAGCCGCCGCCGGGGCAGCGGTAGTGGCAGTGCCAGTAGCGGTGGCGGCAGTCGCCGGCCCGTCGCCCGACCGCACGCGCCGCATGACCATCGTGATGGCCACGGCAGCCAGCAGCAGGGCGGCGATCGCCAGCGGGACGCCGAGACGCTGGCGCCAGCTGGCCGAGACCGGGCGGATGACCGCCACCGGGGGCTCGAGCCGCGCCGAGATCGCCGCCCACGCGCGTGCTGGCGGCGACAACTCCGGGAGCCCCTCGGCAGTGCGGCGGATCGCGCGCAGATCGTCAGCCAGCTCGCGGCATTCCGGGCACGTCGCCAGGTGCGCCTCGAGCGCCGCGCGATCGGCGGCACCAAGGGTGCCGTCAACCAGCGCGTCGATCTGTTCCCGATGCCTCTCGCAACTCATGTTCGTCGTCCCGCATCAGCGCCCGACGGCGCGGTGGCCGCCAGCAGCTCGCGAAGCCGCAGGCGGGCCTTGTGCACCTGCGACTTGGAGGTGCCTTCCGCGATGCCGAGTATTTCCGCCACCTCGTGGTGCTCGAAGCCTTCGACGTCATGGAGCACGAAAGCTGCCCGATACCCGGGCGGCAGCCGCGCCATGGCGCGTTCCAGATCCAGCCGCTCGACGCGGAGGCCGCCGGTGGCGCGCACCGGCGTCAGCGACTCCTCGAGCGAGTCGGTGGCCTCGCGCTCGCGATGCTGTCGGCTTCGCACGAAATCCAGGCAGCAGTTCGTCGCGAGCCTGTAGATCCAGGTCCCGAGCGCGGCCTCCCCCTTGAACGTGGCCAGCTTGCGATGGACCAGCAGGAAGATCTCCTGCAGCAGGTCTTCGCCGTCGGCCATTGAGCCGGTCAGGCGGGATGCCAGGGTATACACCCTCGACGAATGCCGCTGATAGATCTCCTCGAACGCCGCTGCGTCGCCCCGGAGGACCCGGGTCACCAGCGCGGCGTCGGCCGCACGATCGGCTTCTGGTCTGTTAGACGGCGGCATCTGCGGCTGGCGTTGCCCGGCGGCCGGGACGGGGGGCGAAGGGCACGTCAATGATCTACGAGCGGCTCCCGCCGATGTTCATCGGGCCGGCGCTGCCGCCCCGGTGCCGAGGGCCGCTTACGCAGGCCATCGGACGCGGGGAAAGCCCCTGACACGGCCGCGCACGACTGTCAGGCCTTCCGCCCGCAGCAGCCCTGCCTTGACCGCCTCATTGCCGCCGTAGCCGCCCAGGCGGCCTCCGGCGGCGATGACGCGATGGTAAGGCACGCCCGCCGCGTTGCCGGCCCGCATGATGTTGCCCACCGCCCGGGCCGCGCGCGGCTTGCCCGCCAGCCGCGCCAGGTCGCCGTAGGTCGCCACCCGCCCCGGCGGAATCCGCCGCGCGGCCGCCAATACCCGCCGCGTAAAGGTCGTCGCGCCGTCTAGAACAGGCACCGCAGGCCGCCGTTCACCTGGAAGCCTCCGACGTCGAACGTCGCGGTCTGTCCACCTGACAGCGGCGCCGACACGGAGGCGTGGGAGAACCTGGCGCCGCCGCCGACCGCCACCTGCTTTGCGATCTTGAAGTAGACGTCGCCGGCCACGTGGAACCCCACCTTCGTGCCGCTGTGTTGCTCGGTCGTGGCGCGCGACAGCGCGACAGTGTCGTACGGGTACGTCTCGTCCAGCACCAGGCCGGTCACCAGGCCCTGCTCGTAGCCGATGAATGACGGGCCGCCGCTCAGCGTCACCAGGGTCTTCTTCGACGGTCGGCCCATCCACAACACCCCGACGTGCACGCTGTTCTCCGTGCGCGCCAGCCCGGGCACCGTGGCCGTCAGTGCGCGCGGCTGGTTGGGGAAATACGGATGCGGCAGCGACGCCGACAGCGAGGCATCGCCGTGTTCTGCGTAGTGCGAGAACGCGACTTCCACGCCGATGGCGCGCCACAGCCGGATGCCGCCGGCACCTTCGAAGGTCAGGCCCTTCGGCACCGCGTAGTTGGTGTCGAAGCTCGCCGACTCTGTGTAGAGCGTGAAGGTCGTGTGCGAGTTGAAGTCGTTGCCGTTGACCTGCCCGCCGACGGCGCCGCCGATGAATCCCTTTGGCAGCAGCGATCGGCGCACCGGGTGAGCCGGCTTGGGCGGCACCGGCTTGGACTGCGTCTGCTTGGGGTGCGCGGGCTGCGTCGATGAGTCGTCAGCCACCGCCGGAGCCGCCAGGGCCGCCAGCAGGGCGGCAGCAGCCAGAACGCGAAACGTCCGCATCAGTTGACTCCTACCGCAGTCCACGCCTGGGCCAGCTGGCTGTACTCGGCACCGCCGGCGCCATACAACTCCGAAGCCGCCTGCAACGTGGCCACGCGGGCGTCATGGAACTGCGCCTCCGACGTCAGGAAGAACACGAACCCGCGATAGAAGATCTTTTCCATCCGATCGATGTTCGCGACCCCCACCCCGTCGACGTGAATCCCCGACACCCGGTTCGTGCCGCCGTTCACCGCGAGGTAGTACGCCTGATCGACGATCGTGCAGTTGAAGTGCACCCCGCCGTTGTCGGTGTCGGTGCCGATGAACTGCCGGACGGAGTAGTGATCCGCCGTTCCGCCGTCGATCGGATTGCTCATCGATCGGATGAATGGCGGCGGCGTCAGGGTGATGTCCTCGCCGATCAGCCAGTCGGCGTGGCGCGGGCCGGCACCGGCCGGCTGGAAGAAGAATTCCGCCGACGTCCCCATGATGTCGGAGAAGGCCTCGTTGAGCGCGCCTGGTTCGTCGAAGAAGCCCAGCTGCGACGAGTAGTCGGTCACGCCGTGCGTCCACTCGTGCGCGACGACGTCGAGGGCACCGGAGAAGTAGGTGAAGACGACGCCGTCGCCGTCGCCGAAGAGAATCGCGCGCCCGCCGATGTACTCGGCGTTGACCACGAACTTGAAAAAGTCGTCGTCGCTCACGGTATCGGCATCGGCGCGGGCGATCGGGTGCACGATCCCGAGGATCGACGAGGCGTGGTCGTCCATGCCGCGCCGGCCGAACTGCTTGAAGTAGTAGTCGAACGTCCAGCCGGAATAGACATGGGCGTCCACGGCCGCGCCATCGGTCCAGACGTTGTCATCGTCGCTGGCCCGATCCGAATCGAAGAGCGAGCCGGTATCGAAGAATTCGTGCAGCCGATCCAGCGACCCGCGGAAGTCGTAGGTGGTGATGACCGCCGGACGCGTGTGGTCGGTGGCGTCAAACCCCTGCGAGTCGCGGGTCGCGGCGATCTTCTTGGCGTCGCCGAGCACTCCGGTGCCGCTGCCGATGTTGGGCAGCTGATCGCGCATCTGGCTGTGATCCTGCTCGATGGCGCCGGTGGCGGCGTTGACCATCACGGTGCGGATGTCCCGGGCGGTGCGGACGGTGACCTGCCAGACGAGGGCGAAGCGTCCGCCACGCGTCGGCAGGACGCCGAGCAGCCCGGCGGCGGCGTTGCCGGCCGCGTCACCGCCATGCGCGGCGAGGGCTCTGGCCGCCGCGGCCGGCCCGTCGAGCGCCGGCGTCGTGTCGAGCGCGATGCCGTCGTAGACCTTGCCGAAGACCGTACGCAGCTGCTGGCCGTCGAGTTGCCGGGCCACGCCGCCGCCGAACACGGGGAGGCCCTTGAAGCGCTGCTCCAGGCGCTCGTGCGTTCGCCCCTGAATCTGGGTGTCTTCATCGACGCGGGCGATATCGAGCTCGCCCGACCTGAGCATGGCGGCGACGCGGGCGCCGGACGCCCGCAGGCTGTCGGCGTCAGTGCCGGCGAGCACGGTGGCCTGCGGGAACGACTGCCCGGCGGCGAACGCCGGAAAGAGGATCACCGCGCCAGCCAGCACGGCGGCGACGGCACGAATGCGGGGAGATGGATTGGTTGTCACTTCGCTTGGAGAGCCTCGTCCAGGGTACGGCCGGTGGCCGTGGGCAATGCCACTCCGCAGAGGCGCGCCAGCGTCGGCGCGATATCGGCCGGACTGGCGGCAGCGTCGTAGTGGCCTTTCATGAAGGGTCCACCAAATAGAACGAGCGGGACCTGCTGATCGTACGCGTTGTAACTGCCGTGCGTCGTGGCGTTGCCCGGCACGATCGTCTTGTCGTCCGATACGAAGATCCAGTTTGGTTTCGGAATGATAAGCAGATCGCCGCTGCGCCCGGCAAAATAGCTCTTTCGCGCCGCCGCGATGGCCGCGTCCTCGGTCCCCGTGGCCGGCGCCGCCAGCGTCCGCCCGTCGACGACGTGCTGGATCCCGGGGACGCCTTCGATGGCATGGATGACTTGCGCCAGCAGCTCGGGGTCGGCGGCGATGCGATCGAAGACCCCGGCCCTGAAATAGAACTCGCTGTAGGCCTCGATGGCCGTCCAGTGGCCCGGACCGAACTTCGCCGAGACGATGCCGTCGACCATCGTCATGATGTCGGCCATCTTGATGCGGCCGGCGTCCTTGCCCTCGGCGATCGCCTGTTCGGGAATCATCGCGACGCCGTGGTCCGCGGTGAACGCAAGCGCGTAGCGGCCTTTCCCCACCTTCTTGTCGAGCGTGTCGAGGAGCTTCCCGACAGTCTCGTCCAGGTGCATCAGGACGTCCTGGATCTCCTGGCTGCGCGGGCCGAAATCGTGGCCGACGACGTCGAGCGCCGAGAAGCTGATGGCCAGGTAATCGGTCGTCGGACCCTGTCCGAGCTTCATGCCGTCGATGGCGGCCGCGGCCATCCGGCCGACGTAGGCATCGGAGAACGGGCTCTCTTCCCACGCTTCGTAGAAAAACGTCGTCGGTTTGCCCGAGCGCGGCTGGAGGAGATGCGGGAACACGGGGTCCCAGTCCGGCGGCGGCTTCTCCCCGGCGCCGGCGTCGTCGTACTTGTAGTCGCTCGCCTTGCCCATCCGCGTCCAGCTCTGGCCGAAGTCTGCCTCGATCGGGTTGCTCTGGATGAATCGCAGGACTGATTTTTCCGGAGCCGGCGCGTAGGCGGTGGACGTCGACCAGCCGTTGCCCTGCAGCCAGAGCACCGGATCGCCCTTCGCGCCGGCAAGCATCGCCGCCGAGGCGAGCTTGACCGACATCGTCACGACCCGGCTCTTGCCCTGCTGGGAGTCGAGGAGCTGACTGGCGAAGGTGGGAACCTTCAGCAGGCGCGCGCTGCCGCTGGGGCCGGGCTTGCGGTCGCCGTAAGGCACTGCCGTGACGGAGGAGTCGTCCCAGCACCTGACCGGGCGCTGGGATTCCCTGTCCCACCACTCGTTGCTGATGATGCCGTGCGTCGCCGGCAGCGTGCCCGTCGCGATCGTCGCATGGCCGGCGCAGGTGAGCGTGGTCAGGTACGGATAGGCCGCGTTGGTGAACGAGGCGCCCTCATCGAGAATCCGGCGCAGCCCGCGCGTCCAGTGCGAGCCGTAATCGTCGATGTAGTCGCGCCGCATCTGATCCACGACGATGATGACGACCAGGGACGGCCTGGCACTGTCGGCGCCGCGCGCGCTTGACGTCAGCAGCAGCGTCAGAGTGGTCACCGCACACAGAAGGCGTCGGGTCATCGGCTGGGTCCGGTGGGGGAGTGGGAGGCGTCGAAGACGGTGCGGCCGGCCACGATGGTTCGCAGGACCGAGGCGCGCAGGATGTCCGGCGCGGGCACCGTCATGATATCGCGGGATACGACGACGAAATCGGCGAGCTTGCCCGGCGCGATCGTGCCGAGCGCGGTTTCGGCGTGAGCGGCGTACGCCGCGCCGCGAGTGAAGGCGTCGAGCGCTTCTGCCCGCGTCAGGCGCTGGTCGGGCGCCCACCCGTCGGGCGGCTGGCCCTGCGCATCCTGTCGTGTGACAGCGGCGTAGAAGCCCGGAATGGGATCGGGGAGCTCGACCGGGAAATCGGAGCCGGCCGCCAGCCGTGCGCCGCTCTTGAGCAGCTTCTGCCAGACGTACGCCCCGGCCGCGACGCGGGCGGGCCCCAGCCGGAGCGGCGCCCATGGCATGTCCGATGTGCAGTGCGTCGGCTGGACCGAGGCGATGACGCCAAGGGACGCGAAGCGAGGGATGTCGGCGCTGTCCAGAATCTGGGCGTGCTCGATGCGCGGACGCAGCGCGCGCATGGCGGGCATGTCGCGCTCGGCGTACTCGTAGATGTCGAGCATCTGGCGGTTGGCGCGATCCCCGATGGCGTGCGTGCACGGCTGGAAGCCCGCGTGCACCGCGGCGCGCGTGATCTGGTCCAGGCGCTCCGGCGGCGTCACCAGCAGTCCGGTGTTGCCGGGCTCGTCGGCGTAGGGCTCGAGCAGGGCGGCGCCTCGCGAGCCGAGCGCGCCGTCGGCGTACATCTTCACCGCGCGGACGGTGAGGCGATAGTCGGGGTCGACGAGCGGCCCGCGCGCGAACCACTCGCGCGTCGTCCCGGGACTGCTGTCGATCATCACGTAGAGGCGCGTGGACAGGCGGCCGGCCGCGACCAGGCGACGGTAGGCCGCGATGGTCGCGCTCGACGCGCCCGCGTCGTGCACCATCGTCAGGCCGACGCGGGACATCTCGCGATCGGCGGCCAGGATCTCCGCCTCGATCTGCGCGGTGTCGGGTTCCGGCACCACACGCGACACGAGCTCCTGCGCGCCGTCGACGAGCACGCCGGTTGGCGCGCCGGCGGCATCGCGAATGAGACGTCCGCCGGGCGGGTCGGGGGTGTCCGCCGTGATGCCTGCGGCGGCCAGCGCGCGGCTGTTTGCCCACGACGCGTGGCCGTCCACGCGTTCGAGCAGGACCGGCCGATCCGGGCTCGCGGCGTCGAGCGCGGCGCGCGTCGGCCACGCCTTCCCGGGCCACCGGTTCTGGTCCCAGCCCCGGCCTGTCACCCACCCGTTGCCCGGTGTCCGGGCCGCGCGCGCCGCGACCATCGTCGCGATGTGCGACGCGTCGGGCGCGTCCCGGAGATCCAGCGTCGAGAGACTCGACCCCAGCCCTCGAACGTGGCCATGCGCGTCCGCGAGCCCGGGGAGCAGCGTCGCGCCGGCGAGATCGAGGATCTGGGTGGACGCGTTCGCCAGCGGGCGGATCTCGCTCCACGTGCCGACCGCGGTGACCCGCGTGCCGCGCACCGCGACGGCCTCGACTGTCGGACGGTCGGGATCGGCGGTGTAGATAGGGCCGCCATGGATGACGAGCGTCGGCGGCGCAGGCGCCCGGGACGGCCCGGCCGCGATCGGGATTGAGAGCCCCGCGATCAGGACGCCGGCAGTGACGAGCAGCCGTTTCACATCAGTGCCAGGGGATCGAGGTGGTACTGCGATGGGTCCAGCGGCGACACGACGGTCTCGGGCCACTCGCCGCCAGCTGCGCTTTCCCACAGGTTGACGTCGTAGTGGCGTTCCAGACGCTGGCCCTGGCGGTCGAACACGACCCGCACGCGCGGGCGGTGCGGGTCCGGCGCGTAGACGCGCAGGACCACTCCGGCCTCGCCGGTGTTGAGCCGCACCAGGTTGCCAGGCGGATAGATGCCGATCAACTGCACGAAGCGCCGGACCAGGTGCTGGTCGAATTGCTGGCCGTCGTTGCGCTCGAGCACGGCCTTGATGCGGTCTGTCGGAAACGCCTGCTGATAGCGCCGCTGCGAGCGCATCGCGTCGTAGACGTCCGAGATCGAGCACAGCACCGTCGCCACGTTGAGGACGCCTCGACCGACGCCGGCGGGATAGCCGGTCCCGTCCTGGCGCAGGTGATGCTCGAAGGCGACGATCGGCGCAATCGACGGAATCTCCGGCGTGCGCCGCAGGATCTCGGCGCCGTCCACGACGTGGCGCTTCATGATCGCGAACTCCGCCTCGGACAGCTGTTCGGGCTTCTGGAGAATCTCGACCGGCGTGCGCACCTTGCCGATGTCGTGCATCAGCCCGGCCATGCCGAACTCGCGCAGCAGCGGGCCGTCGATCCCGATCGCGCGCGCCTGCGCCATCGTCAGGATCGACACGTTGACCATGTGGGTGAAGGTGTAGTTGTCGTAACTCTTGAGCGCCGTCAGGGCGATGAGGGCGGTGCGGTTCTGCGCGACAGCCTGCGCCAGCGTGTCGACCATGCCGCGCGCCACGGCAGGATCGGGCTGCTGCTCCTGCATCGTCTGGTCCCAGAGACGCTCCGCCAGCTTGGAGACGTCGCCGTACATCGACCTGATCGACGCCATGTCGGCCATCGACCCTTCGACGCGCTGTTCGACCTGAATGCGCCCGATCTGAATGTGCGGAAATGCCGGCAGCAGGTCTGCCGCCGTCTCCTGCTTGGCGTCCAGGCCGGCAAGAGCCGTCACCAGCCCGGCGATTTCCTCCTCGGCAACCCCGCGGTCGATGACAATCCGCTCGACGCCGGCCCGCCGCAGCCGTCGCAGCAGATCGCTCATCGCGCCACTCGCCTTCGGCACCGGCACGTCGCCGACGACGAACTCATCGCCGACGACGCCGAGCGTGATCGACTTCTGCTTGCCGATCACCATCGCGATCACTTCGGCGAACGACGCGATGTTCCTCGAGACGAGGGGATGGCTGCGCGAGTAGAGCTGCGCCCCGCGCAGCGCGGACGCGAAGCGCCGCAACAGCTCGTCGGCCAGCTGGACGCGCCGGTTGTGGTCGATCACGCCGACTCTCCGTCGCGCTGCCGGCGCGGGGCCGCAATCCCGCGCGCGAGTTGCCCGCGCGCCGCCGCGCGCACGCCTCGGGGGCCGTTGGTCGCGGCCTCCTCGAGGAAGGCCCGTGCGTCGGGCACCCGTGTCTGCGCGAGCGCCGCAGCGACTTTGCCGCGGATGGCCGCCGTCCGAAGCGGCGCGAACCACTCGCCGTCGTAGAGCGCCTTGCGCAGGGCGGCCGCCGCGTCCGTGCCGCCGAGCCCGCCGAGCGCCTCGATCGCGGCCTCGTAGACGGGCCGCAGCGTCCGGCGGTACTCGCGGTTCTCGAGGATGTGGCTGAAGAGCGGCACCGCGCGTTCGTCGCGGATGGCCACCAGCGCGCCCGTGATCGCCTCGCGCGAGCGATCGTCACCAGTCGCCAGCGCGTGCTCGAGGACCGCGAAGGCCTCGTCGGTGCCGATGTTGACGATCGCCCGGATGGCTTCCCGCTGAACGTTGGGCTCCAGGTCCTCGATGAGCAGCGCCAGCTCGCCCAGCGCGTCATTGCCGCCGAACTCCCGCAGCAGCAGGACGGCCGTGCGGCGCACGTTCGGGTTGGCGGACGCTTTCAGCTGCTCCACGGCATCCCGCCCGGAGCTGCCGAAACTCACCAGGATGTCGGTGAGCCGGCGGAAGGCGCGGCCGCGGTCTTCCGAGGTGAGCGATTCGGCAAGGGGCCGGATCACGCCGGTGCCCAGGCAGTGGCACAACTGCTTGGCGTGCTCCGCCGCCGCGTCGTCGACCGTCCGCAGGTGGCTGACCATCGACGAGACGAGCGGGCCTCCCGCCAGCTTGTCGATCGCGGCGACCGCCATGGCGCGGCGGTCAGGCCGCCCCTCGTCACTGGCCTCCGCTGCGATTGTCTTCACCAGCGGCACCGCGGATTCGAGGTCGCCGAGCAGCACCAGGTCGTCCACATGGGAGACCGCCGGGTCCAGGACGTCGCGCCAGCGCTGCGGGTCCTGCTCGATGCGCAGAAGGTCCAGGAGCAGGCTCAGGTCCAGTCTGCGCACCTCGACCTCGGACACCGAGGCTACCCACGCCGCCACCCGTTCAGGAGGGTCGTCGCTGGTCCGCTCGACGTCGATTGCCTGCGACCGTGCCGAGCTCAGCTCGCGTCCGTACTCCGCCGAGACGAACTTCTCATCGCGGTACGAGAGCAGCATCTCGGAGGCGCGCTGCCACAACTCCTCGAAGCTGGACTCGCGGCCGAGCGGCGTCTGACGCAGCTCGGACTGGATCAGGCCGAGCAAGGCGTCCTGGCGTTCGTCGTCCGGCACCAGCGCCTGAAACGCCTGCGCCAGCCGCGCCGTCGCGCCGCGCTCGGAGACGACGGCGCTGGCAACGAAGCTGGAGAGCGTGGCGTCGCTCATGCGGTCCACGACCTCGCTCACGACGTCCATCGCGGCGCCCGGCTGCTGGTGGCGTTCGGCCAGCAGCTCCAGCATCACTTCGGGGGAGAGCTGGCCGGCGGCGGTGGCGGCGTTGCGGAGGATGTCCTCGAGTCGATCCGGGGCTTTTTCGACAGCAGACTGCGCCAGCAGGCGAAGCAGCCGGAGCAGCGCCTGCGCCTGCGCGCGCCCGCCGCCGCCCTCGGCGGCTTCCTGGTCAATCTGCCGGACCAGGTCCGACAGGCGGCTCTGATCTCCCGCGATCTCGACCAGGGCCTTCATGGTCTCTTCGTCCAGGTCGGTGGCCTGGCCCTCGAGGCAGAACTTGACGATGGAATCCCAGGCCGCGTCGGTTCCGCTCGTGCGCTCGCGGAGCACTTCGGCGTAGTCGATCTCGGTAACCACGACGTGCTGGCCGCCGGTGGCCATCCACATCCGGCTGATCCCGCCGCCCACGAGCAGTTCGTCCACCGGGCGGGCGAGCAGCAGCAGGAACGTGCGCCAGGCTGCCGGGTCGCCGGCGGCAACCACGCGCAGCTCGCCCACCAGGTGATCGTGCAGCAGGGTCGCCAACTCGCCGATGGCGGCGTCCGGGCGGGCGGGTGAGCGCCCGTCGATGGCGAGGATGCCCGGCGTGACGGTAATGACCAGGGGGCCGTGGGGCATGGCCCGTGACGCCGCGTCCACCAGCCGCGCCAGCGCTCCGACGATGGCCGGGTGTCCGTCGGGATAGAGGGTCACGGACCGCGTCGCGCCTTTGCAGGCACGGGCGAAGTCTGTCAGTCGCTGCGCGACGTCGAGTGGAAGCGGCTCTGCGGCCGGCCCGGTGGGCATCGAGCGTCTGAATCCCGGCGGACGCCGCCACTGGGCGGCGCCTTCGGCGCGTATTGTATCCGAGCCCGGCATGGGCTGCGTGTGCTCGCGCGCACGGCAATCCTCTATACTTGGCGCCTTCATGCGCGCCGTCGATCTCATCGTCCGCAAGCGTGATGGCGGCAGGCTGTCGCGCGAGCAGCTGGACTGGTTTGTCGCCGGCGTGACCAGCGGCGCCGTGCCTGACTACCAGGCGGCATCCCTCCTGATGGCGATCGTCTGGCGAGGCCTCGACGCCGACGAGACCTCCTGGCTCACCGATGCCATGGTGCGATCCGGGGAGCGCGCCGATCTGCGCGCGCTGCGCGGGGTGAAAGTCGGGAAGCACAGTACCGGGGGTGTCGGCGACAAGACGTCGCTCGTCGTTGTGCCACTGGTGGCCGCCTGCGGCGCCATCGTCCCCAAGAGCTCGGGCCGGGCGCTCGGGCACACGGGCGGCACGATCGACAAGCTGGAGGCGATCCCCGGCTTTCGCGTGACGATGACGCCGGAGCAGTTCCTGGCGCAGGTCACCGAGATCGGCTGCGCGTTTGTCGGGCAGTCCAAGTCCCTGGCGCCGGCCGACAAGAAGCTCTACGCGCTGCGCGACGTCACCGGGACCGTCGAAAGCCTGCCGCTCATCGCGTCCTCGATCATGAGCAAGAAGATCGCCGAGGGCACCGACGCGCTCGTGCTCGACGTGAAAGTCGGGCGCGGCGCGTTCATGAAGTCGCTGCCCGACGCGCGTCGCCTCGCCGATGCGATGGTCACCATCGGCGCGCACGCGGGCCTGCGCACTCGCGCGGTGTTGACGGCCATGGATGCCCCGCTCGGGCTGGCCGTCGGCAACGCGCTCGAGGTCATCGAGGCCGTCGAGACGCTGAAGGGGCGCGGCCCCGACGATTTCCGCGAGCTGTGCCTCCTGTTGTCGTCGCACCTGCTGGTCGTCGCCGGCCTGGCCGCTGATTTGGAAGGCGCGCGCGCACAACTCGACGCCGCCATCGCGAGCGGTGCGGCCCTCGACCGGTTTCGTCGTCTGGTGGCGCATCAGGGCGGAGACCCGGCCGTCCTGGACGACTACGGCCTGTTTGCGCAGCCCGTCGCCGTCGAGACGCTGCGTGCGCCGGCCGCCGGCTACGTCACCGCGCTCGAGGCCGACACGATCGGCAGGGCGTCGATGCTGCTCGGCGCCGGCCGCGACACCGTGGATGCGCCCATCGACTACGGCGCCGGTATCCTGCTGCGCGCAAAGCCCGGCGATCGGGTCGAGGCGGGTGCGCCGCTCGCCGACCTGCATGTCGGCGCGCACGCGCAACTCGACGCAGCGCGGACGCTTGCCGCCGCCGCGTTCGGCATCGCTCCGGCGCCGCTGCCGCGCGCGCCCCTGGTTCTCGACGTCGCCGCCTGAATGAGGCGGCCCTTCCCCACACATGACTGACGACCGCAACCTTCGATACGCCTGCGCCGGTGTCGCCCTCCTGCTGGCCGTCGTCGCCTACGCGCTGCAGGGCGTCGTGGATCCACGCGTCCAGGCGCTGATGGGCATCGTCTGCTTCATCCTGATCATCGCGGCCAGCTCGACGAACCTGCGCGCCGTCAACGTCCGGACCGTCGCCTGGGGCATCGGCCTGCAGCTGGCGCTGGCAGTCTTCATCCTGAAGCTGGAAATCTTCGGCGTGCGGCCCGGTTACGCGTTCTTCAGCGGCGTCGCCGCGGTGGCCAAACGGTTCCTGGAGTTCACGAGCGCCGGCTCGACGTTCGTCTTCGGCGATCTGGCGCGGCAGGAGGTGCTGGGCAAGGTGCTGCCCAACGGCTTCGTTTTCGCGTTCACGGCGCTGCCGACCATCATTTTCATCTCGTCGTTCTTCACGGTCCTCTACTACTACGGCGTCCTGCAGCGGATCGTCGCGATCATGGCGAGGGCCATGATGTACCTGATGCGCACGAGCGGCGCCGAGACGTTGTCAGTGGCGGCCAACGTGTTCATGGGGCAGACGGAAGCGCCGCTGATCGTCAAGCCGTACGTGCCGCGCATGACGCAGTCGGAGCTGCTCACGATGATGGTCGGCGGCATGGCGCATATCTCCGGCGGCGTGATGGCGGTCTACATCGGGCTCGGCGCCGACCCGGTGGCGATTCTGACGACCAGCGTCATGGCGGCGCCCTGCTCGCTCTATCTGTCGAAGCTGATGTTTCCCGAGATGGATCAGCCGGAGACACGCGGCCGCGTGAAGATGGTCGTCGAGAAGACGCACGTGAACGTAATTGACGCCGCGGCGTCCGGCGCCTCGGATGGCATGACGCTCGCGATCAACGTCGCCGCCATGCTGATCGCGTTCCTCGCGTTCATCGCGCTCTTCGATTTCGTCCTCGGGTTGATCAACCCCGCGCTGACGCTCGCCAAGGTGTTTTCGGTCGTGTTCGCCCCTGCGGCCGTCCTGATGGGCGTGCCAAAGGCGGACGTCGGGATGATGGCCGATCTGCTCGGGACCAAGCTGGTCGCCAACGAGTTCGTGGCGTTCGTGAAGCTGACCTCGGAGTATCGCACCGTGATGTCGCCGCGTTCGTACGTGCTGGCGACCTACGCGCTCACCGGGTTTGCCAATTTCGGCTCGATCGGCATCCAGTTGGGAGGCATCGGCGCGATGGCGCCGACGCGCCGCAGCGACCTGGCACGGCTCGGCCCGCGCGCGCTGTTTGCCGGCTTTCTGGCGACGCTGATCAACGCGTCGATCGCGTCGCTGTTTCTTGCGCCGTAAGCGCAGCAGGCAGCAGGCAGCAGGCAGCAGGCGGCAGGCGGCAGGCGGCAGGCGCGCCAGGCGCCAGGCTCTTTGTGTCGGTAGGGCCGATCGTCCGCCTTCGCTGAAGCTACGGCGGACCCCCGAAGCCTTGGCGGAGGCTGGTCAGATCGGCGAATGGCGATCCAGAGGATCTCGGTAGGGCCGATCTTTAGATCGGCCAACGGCGATCCAAGTGGGCAGGCAGGCAGATAGTTGGCGACCATGTCCTATTTCGATCAAGTGAACGAAGCCGCCGACGCGGTGCGTCAGCGCCTGACGACGGTGCCAGACGTCGCGATTGTGCTGGGATCGGGCCTGGGCGCGTTCGCCGATCGCCTCGAGCGCCCGACGTCCGTGCCCTATGGCGAGATCCCGCACTGGCCGGCGTCGCGCGTGATTGGCCACGCGGGGACGCTGGTCGCCGGCCGCGCCGCGGGCCGCCCCGTCGTCGTGCTCGCCGGACGGGCGCATTTCTACGAAGGACACTCGATGGCCACGATTACCTTCGGGACCCGGGTGCTCGCGCGGCTTGGTGTCCGAACGTTGATCCTGACCAACGCGGCGGGCGGCATCAACACCACGTTCACGCCCGGGACGTTGATGGCGATCGACGATCACATCAACCTGATGGGCACGAACCCGCTGGTCGGCGCGAACGACGATCGCTTCGGCGTCCGCTTTCCCGACATGACCGAGGTCTACTCGAAGCGGCTGCGAAAGCTGAGCGACGATGCCGCCGGCCGCGCGGGTGTGCCGCTGCGGCATGGGATCTACGTCAGCCTGCATGGCCCGAGCTACGAGACGCCCGCGGAGATTCGCTATCTCCGGACGATCGGCGCCGACGCTGTCGGCATGTCGACAGTACCCGGAGGCGATCGTCGCGAGACACATGGGCCTCGAGGTGCTCGGGATCTCGTGCATCACGAATCCCGCCGCCGGCGTGCTCCCGGAGCCGCTCGATCACGACGACGTGATGGAGGTGGCGCGGCGCGTGTCCGGCCAGTTCATGGCGCTGCTGGAGGCGATCCTTGCCGCCCTCTGATCCGCTGGTCGCCGCGGCCAGAAAAGCCAGGCGCCACGCGGTCGCGCCGTACTCAGGGTTCAAGGTCGGCGCCGCGCTCGAGACGGCGGACGGCACCGTCATCACGGGCTGCAACATCGAGAACGCCACCTATGGCCTGACGCTGTGCGCCGAACGCGTCGCGATGTTCACCGCGCTTGCGGCGGGCCATCGGCGTTTCACGCGAATCGCCGTCGTCGCCGACACCGACGCGCCCACACCGCCCTGCGGCGCCTGCCGCCAGATTCTCTGGGAGTTCGGCGGGGATCTGAAGGTCGTCCTCGCCAACCTGCGACGCGAAACCGGACGGCACCAGCTCGCGGCCCTTCTCCCGCTGCCCTTCGACGCGCGGTTGTTGAAATAGCGGGCTCCGGGCTACAGGCTTCGGTCGCGTCGATCGTCGTGGCCGATCTAAAGATCGGCCCTACCGGAGTCCGTAGCCCGTGGCCCGCAGCCCCGTAATCCCCCCAACCGCGTCAGATACAATTGCATCCATGCTTCCGACAATCGAGTGGCGCGACGACGCCGTGGTGATGGTTGACCAGCGCAAGCTGCCTGGCGAGGAAATCTACGTCGAGTGCCGCACTGTCGCGGAGGTCGCGCGCGCGATCAAGACGATGGTCATCCGGGGCGCCCCCGCCATCGGCGTGTCTGCCGCCATGGGCCTCGCCCTGGGCGTCAAGACGAGCAAGGCCACGGGTACTCAGAAGCTGGCTGCCGAGTTCTACAAGATGTGCGAGCTGATGGCTGGCACGCGCCCGACCGCGGTCAACCTGTTCTGGGCCATCGACCGGATGAAAGCGGCGTTTGCCGCCGGCGTCGCGGCAGGGGAGTCTGTCAGCCAGCTCCAGGCGCGGCTCGTCGAAGAGGCGCGGCTGATTCACGACGAAGACGTCGCGAGCTGCCGCGCGATCGGCGCGTACGGCGCTGACGTCGTGCCCCAGGACGCGCGCATCCTGACTCACTGCAATGCGGGTGCGCTCGCCACCGCGGGCTACGGAACGGCGCTCGGCGTCATCCGCGGCGCCGCAGAGCGCGGCAAGCGTGTGGCGGTGTTCGCCGACGAGACACGTCCGTTCCTGCAGGGCGCGCGCCTCACGGCCTGGGAGCTCCTGAAGGACGGCATCGACACCACGGTGATCACCGAGAGCATGGCCGCTCCGCTGATGCGCGATGGCAGGATCGATCTGGTGGTGGTCGGCGCGGATCGCATCGCCGCCAACGGCGACACCGCCAACAAGGTGGGCACCTACACTGTCGCCCTCGTTGCCCGCGAGCATCGCGTGCCGTTTTATGTCGCGGCGCCGGTGTCCACCATCGACCTGAACACGCCGGACGGCAGGGGGATCCCGATCGAGGAACGCAATGCCAGGGAAGTGACGCACGTGAAGAACGTCAGGCTGACGCCCGAGGGCGCCAAGGTCTACAACCCGGCGTTCGACGTCACGCCGCACGTGCTCATTGCCGGCATCATCACCGAACGCGGCATCGCCCGCGCGCCTTACACCGAGTCGCTGGCCGCCATCGTCGGCCGCCCGGTCGCGACGACGGTTTGATATCCAGACGTTCGTCCTTCGACAGGCTCAGGACGAACGGCGAGCGACAAGTTCAGGACGACCGGCGAAGGACAGGCTCAAGACGACGGCGAGCCGGGGGAATGCGCCCCCAGCCTGCAACCGCAATCTGCAACCCGTATGTTGATTCTCGGTATCGAGACATCCTGCGACGAGACGGCCGCGGCGGTCGTCGAGCAGACTGACGATGCCACGCGTCCATGGCGGGTGCGATCCAGCATCGTCGCGTCGCAGGCCGAGATTCACCGCGTGTGGGGCGGCGTCGTGCCGGAGATCGCGTCCCGGCAGCACCTGCGGGACATCTGCGGCGTCACCGAGCGCGCGCTGACCGACGCCGGTGTGGCGATCGGCGACCTGGATGCCGTTGCCGTCACCGAAGGGCCCGGCCTCGTCGGGTCGCTTCTCGTCGGCGTCGCATTCGCCAAGGCACTATCAGCAGCGCGACGGCTCCCGCTCGTGCCGGTCCACCACCTGGCCGGTCACATCGAGTCGCTGTTCCTCCACAACGGGCCGTTGCCGTTGCCCGCTGTCGTCCTGGTCGTCTCCGGAGGCCACACCAGCCTCTACCGGGTGGCGGAACCCGGTCACTACGAGCGCCTCGGACGGACGCGCGACGATGCGGCGGGCGAGGCGTACGACAAGGTCGCGAAGCTGGTGGGACTGGGATACCCCGGCGGCCCTGTCATCGACAAGCTGGCGCGCACCGGCAACGACCGCGCCGTGGACCTTCCGGTCACGCGCATCACGCATCGCGATCGGAACGCTCCGAAGGCTGCCGGTACCTTCGACTTCAGCTACAGCGGCTTGAAGACGGCCGTGTTGCGATACGTCGAGATTCGCAAGGCCTCGGGTGCCTGGCCGCTGACGGACGCCGAGACCGCGGATCTGTGTGCGAGTTTTCAGCGCGTCGTCGTCCAGTCGCTGCTGGACCGGCTGTTCGACGCCGCGGCGCAGCTCGGCGCGGCCAGTGTCGGCATTGCCGGAGGCGTCTCAGCCAACAGCCGGCTGCGCGCCGACGCGCTGGACCGCGGCGCGCGCCTGGGCCTGCCGGTCTTCATCCCGAGCCTGGCGCTTTCCACAGACAATGCGGCGATGATCGCCGCAGCGGGTCTGCGGCGGTTCGCCGCCGGCGTCCGCGCCGAGGCCACACTCAACGCCGACGCCAGCCTGATGTTGTGACAGTGTCCACCGAGCCCTCCCCGGTGTCGCGCTTTCGCAGCGTCTCGCTCCGCACACGCCTGGTCCTGGGCGTCTCGCTCGTCCTCGCGCTGGTGCTCGGCGTGGAGGAAGTGCTCGAAATCAGGCTCTTCGAGAAGGCCGCCGATCGCGATCTCCGCGCGACCGGCCTGGTGACGGCGGAAGCTGTCGTCGACGATCTCGAGCTGCGGCCGGGGCCCTGGCTCGAGGCGGAGATCACAGAGAGCCTCCACGAGTTCGCCCGCTCGGTGCCGTCCATCCGCGCCATCTCTGTCGTGCGCCTCGACGCCGGCTTGCCCGTCGTCATCGCCAGCACCGTCACCACCGAATCGGACGCCGCGCTCGCACTGGCGCGCGAGGCGCTGACGGGCGGAGCCGCCCAGTGGCGCGATGAGGAGACCGTGACGCGAATCGCGTTGCGCACGGCGCCGACCTCCGGCGGCCCGGCCGCGGTGGTGGTGACAGTCTCCCTCGCGTCGATGGCGCAGCTGCGGACGCGCGGCCGGCTGGTCTCGTTCTGGCTTGTGCCGCTCGCGATCGTCGTGCTGACAGTGATGCTCGATCAAGTGTTGCGACGGCTGGTGCATCGACCCGTGGGACAGCTGAGGGACACGATGGCGCGCGCCGGCGCGGGCGAGCTCGGCGCACGCGCGCCGGTCGATCGCCTCGACGAAATGGGCGAGCTGGCCGTCGGCCTGAACCAGATGCTGGACCGCCTCGCCGATTTCAACCTGGCGCTCGAGGACCGCATTCGCAGCGTCACCGCCGAACTCGATCGCAGTCACGCCGAGCGAATCGACAGCTATCAGCGCATGCTCACGCTTCGCGACGCGCTGGCGCAGGCCGAGCGGCTGGCGGTGGTCGGGCAGGCCGCGGCCAGCGTGGCGCACCAGGTCGGCACGCCGCTGAATCTGATTTCGGGCCACGTGCAGGTGCTGCTCGGCAGCGCCGCTCTTCCGCCCGACGTCGAACGGCGGCTTCGCGTCGTGCAGGACCAGATTGGCCGCGTGGCCGACGCCGTGCGCGGCCTCGTGGAGCATTCCCGCCGGCCCGGCGCGCCATCCGCCGTGGACCTTCGCCAGCTGCTCGTCTCGATCGTCGATCTGGTCCGGCCCAAGCTGCTCGCGTGCGACGTCGCGCTCGAGGAGCAGATCGGGTTGGGACTGCCTGCCGTGCGGGCCGATCGCAACGAGCTGGAGATGGCGCTCCTGAACCTGGTCACCAACGCCGTCGATGCCATGCCGCACGGCGGCCAGCTGCGGATTGTGGCGGAGGTGGGGCAGGACGGCACCACCCTGACGGTCGAGGATTCCGGTGTCGGCATCGCCCCGGAGCTGCTGCCGAGGATTTTCGAGCCCTGGATCACGACCAAAGCGCCCGGCAGGGGCACCGGGCTGGGGCTCAGCATCACCCGTGATGTCATCACCCGGCTCGGCGGCACGATTGCCGCCCGATCGGGCGCCGGAGGCGGTACGATCTTTGTAGTGACGTTCCCTCCAGACTCCACGGGGACTGCCGCACATGCCTACGCTGCTGATCGTTGACGACGACGCCGAAACGGTCGGCTTCATCGAGGAGCTGCTCGTCGCGCCGGATCGCCGCATCCTGACGGCCGGCACTCCCGAGCGGGCACTTGCGCTCGTCCGCGACGAGGACATCGACGTCATCGTCTCGGACATCCACCTGGACGCCGACAAGACCGGGCTGGACCTGCTGCGCGCGGTCCGCTCCGGCGGTCACACCGCCCGCGTCGTTCTGATCAGCGGCTTCGGGACGCTGGAGACCGCCATCGACGCCGTTCGCCACGGCGCGTTCGACTACATCAGCAAGCCGTTCAACATCGCAGAGGTCATGGCGACAGTCGAGCGCGCGCTGAACGCGCCGGGCGCGCCGCCCGACCGTCCTGCACCCCCGGCCGCGCCGCCTGGCCTGATCGGGCGCTCTGCGGCGATGCTCGCCGTGTACAAGCAGGTGGCGCAGGCCGCGGCGGCGCAGGCGCCTGTGCTCATCATCGGCGACAGCGGCACGGGCAAGGAGCTGGTGGCGCGGGCTATTCATCGGCACGGGCCGCGCGCGGCGCGGCCGTTCGTGCCCATCAACTGCGGCGCGCTCACCGAGACGCTGCTCGAGTCCGAGCTGTTCGGTCATGCGCGCGGCGCGTTCACCGGCGCCGTCAGCGACGCGCGCGGGTTGTTCGAGCAGGCGCAGGGCGGCACCATCCTCCTCGACGAGATCGGCGAGACGTCACCGGCGCTGCAGGTGAAGCTGCTGCGCGTCCTGCAGGAGGGCGAAGTCCGTCCTGTCGGCGCGTCACGCACGGTGCACGTCGACGCACGCGTCGTGGCCGCTACCAACGTGGAATTGGAGCAGGCCGTTGCCGGTGGCCGCTTCCGCCAGGATCTCTACTATCGGCTGAGCGTGCTCGTCATCCGCGTGCCGCCACTGACAGCGCGCCGCGAGGACATCCCGCTGCTCGTCGAGCGCCTGCTGCAGAACGCGTGCGGCCGCGCCGGCCGATCGGTGTCGCTGGCGCCGTCGGCCCTGACGCGCCTGGTCGAACACGACTGGCCGGGCAACGTGCGCGAGCTCGAAAACACGCTCGAGCGCCTCGTGCTCACGGCGCGCGGCCACGTCATCACCGCCGACGACATCCGCTTCGGCCCCGTGGTGGCAGAGGCGAAGCCGGCCCGCGTCGATCTCGAGCCGCGCATGTTCGACGGGATGCCAACGCTCGACGAGCTCGAGCGGCGCTATCTGCTGCACGTGCTCGAGAGTGTCGGCGGCAACCGCACTCGCGCCGCCGAGGCGCTCGGGATCGATCGCCGCACGTTGTACAGGATGGCGGAGCGGTTCGGGCTGGCGCTCCCCGACGCCGGCGGCACCGCGGGCGCCTAGGAGACAGTCCCTAGGACGTCGCGAGGCCGCAGACGCTGGCCAGCGGGGCGCCGCGCTCGAGCAGGAAGCTTCGGTGCAATCCCCAATGATGGCGCGCCAGCATCACCGACGAGGCGGTGCGGACTCCGCTGTGCTCGGTGTAGCGCACCTTCGCCGCCTGGCCGGCCGCCGCACTCAATTCCGTTGACGGCACGACGGCTGGTCCGCGACGGACGGTGGTCGTATCGGCTACCGAAAATACTCGATCGCCGCGGCTCGTCTTGAGCGTCAGCTGATGCGTCGCCGGATCGAACCGCGCGATCGTCCCGGTCTCCGCCAGCGTGGTGATGGCCTCCTGATCGTCCGCCGCCGGCGCGGCGCGCAGGCGCGCGGCTTCGGCCGCGGAAACCGCGCTCAGGACGATGGCGAACCAGTGTCGGCGTGTCATGGCGACTGCGGGACCTGACCACGTACAGAGTCAAGAGGTGTGCCAGTACCCGCCGTCCGCGAACCTCCCGATCCTGCGGTCCCGCAATCCGGCTCAGAGGGAAATATTCGCGTATACGTCCCGGCCATCGCGCCTCACCGGGGCGGGACGGCACGAGCGTTATGATCGACAGATGCCCGTACATACGGACTATCTGTGGTTCAACACGTCGAAGCCGCGCGAAGTGGTTCGCATCACCGATGACGTCGCCGCCATCGTCAAGGCGAGCGGCGTCAAGGAGGGCATGGTCCTCGTCTCGGCCATGCACATCACGGCCAGCGTCTACGTGAACGACTGGGAGCGCGGGCTGATTGCCGACATTCAGGAGTGGCTCGAGCACCTCGCGCCGTCGGGGCCCGACTATCGGCACCACCAGACCGGGGAAGACAACGCCGACGCGCACCTCAAGCGGATTCTGCTGGGTCAGCAGGTCATCCTGCCGATCACGGCCGGCAAGCTCGATCTGGGGCCATGGGAGCAGGTGTTCTACGCCGAGTTCGACGGCCAGCGGCGCAAGCGCGTGGTCGTGAAGGTGATGGGTGAGGCATGAGCCCCGATCCGTTTGACGTCGTGCGCGACTGGTTTGCGGCGTACAACCGGAGCGAGATCGACACGCTCGAGAGCCTCTATGATCCCACCGCGTCGCTCGAGCAGGACCACGGCCTGACCCAGAGCCGCGACGGCATCCGCGCCGTGCTGGAGCGTCATTTCAAGGAGTGGGCGCCAGGGTTCGAGGGCGGGCTGCGGCGACGTGTGCGAATGATCGGCCGGATCGAGAGCGGCATGATCCACGCGGAGTGGGCGGAGTGCGAGCGGCGGGATGCGGGCGCGCCGCCGAGAGAACGTCGCGGTTACACGGACTTCGTCGTCGAAGCCGGGCGCATTCACACGCAGAGAGAGGTCGTGGGCGATGGGCCGGCGCCGGCAGACGAGGCGCCCCCGCCGCCAGAGACGGCACCGCCGCCGCGACGCTACCCGCCGCGGCCGGTCGTCGGCGTCGGCGCCGTCATCCTCCACGAGGGACGCGTCGTGCTGATCAAGCGACAGTACGAGCCGCTCGCCGGACAATGGAGCCTGCCGGGCGGCACGCTGGAGCTCGGGGAATCGCTCGAGGCAGGCGTCGCGCGCGAGATGCGCGAAGAGACCGGACTGGAAGTAGAGGTCGGGCCGGTCGTGGATGTGTTCGATCGCATCCTGCTCGACACCGATGGGCGCGTGCGCTACCACTTCGTCCTCGTCGACTACGTCTGCCGCCCGATTGGCGGCCGCCTCGTCGCCGGATCCGATGTCGCCGACGCTGTGTTCGCCGATCCGACCGAGCTTGCGCCGTTCCGCCTGACGCCGAAAGCCGTCGCCGTCATCGAGCGCGCCCTGTCAATGGCGCCGGAGTTCTCGGGATGAGCGGGACGTGGCGTGACCAATTCGGTCTCGTGCTGAGAAAACCTGTTACAGTGGCGCCGCTTCCACCGAGGCATGCCCAATGGCCTCCCACCAGAACGTCCCGACTTCCTGGATCATCCGGGGGGCCGCATCCGTGCCCGCCAGGCGCAGATCGAGCGCTTGAAGGTCAAGCTCGAACGCACCTATCGCAGTTGGCTGACGTGTCGATCGCCCGAGCTGAAAGAAATGCTCGAGTCCAAGGTGATCGAGTACGAGGATCGCATCGAGCAACTCGATCGTCTGAATCGCGCGGCCACCGAGGAGTAGCGGCGCTGCGCTGCGATCTGCGCTCGGTCCTGCAGCGTCCGGTGGCTGCGCTGCCCTCGGCTTGCCCTGGCCATCGGTAGGGCCGATCTTTAGATCGGCCATCAGCGCGCCAGATCGGCGATTCATCGGGATGGCCAATCTAAAGATTGGCCCTACAGGTTCTGTCGCCGGGCCTGCCGTGCCTTTGCTTGCTCTTGCCGTGCCCTAGGCCGGCCCTGATGCGCCTATGCGCCTGCTCCAGAACGCGTACACGGGCACGCCAAGCAGCACGATCGCGAGGCCGGGCCACGTCGTGGCTGGGCGATAGATGAACAGCACCAGCAGAATCGTCGACGCGCCCGCGATGTAGAGGAGCGGGATGACGGGATAACCGAACGCGCGGTACGGCCGTTCGGCGTCGGGTCGTGTGGACCGCAGGCGGAACACGCCGGCGATGGCGAGGATGTAGAACAGCAACGCGGCCGAGATGACGTAGTCCAGCAGGTTGCTGTAGAGATTTCCGTAGTGACCGGTGGCTGAATCGTAGGTCCGCGGCAGCACCAGCAGCGCCGACCACAGGCCCTGGACGACGAGGCCGGCGGCGGGCACCTTGGCGTCGTTCAACTGCGCAATCCGCTTGAAGAACAGCCCGTCGCGCGCCATCGCGTAATACGCGCGGGCGCCGGCCAGGATCAGGCCGTTGTTGCAGCCGAAGGTCGAGATCAGGATGCCGGCGGCCATCAGCGACGCGCCGAGGCCCGGCACGATGACGTTGAGCGCCGCCGTGGCGACGCGATCCGATGGCGCATGCTGGATTGCCGCCAGCGGCAGCGTCACCAGGTAGCCGAGATTCGCCAGCAGGTAGAGCCCGGTCACGATGGCCGTGCCGAACGCCAGTGAGAGCGGGAGCGTGCGACGCGGGTCCTTCACCTCGCCCGCGGTGAAGGTGATGTTGTTCCACGCGTCCGACGAGAAGAGCGATCCGGTCTGCGCGACGCACAGCGCGACGAAGAGGCCGAACGGCGTCGCCGCCGAGAGGCCCGCGGCGATGTCCACCTGTCCGCGCGGCGTCCAGAAATCACCGAAGTTGCCCGACACCGCCGTCGCATTCCACCCGGCCAGCAGGCCCGCGGCGATGAGCGCGACGAGCGCGCCGGTCTTGGCCACCGTGAAGACGTTCTGCACGATACGCCCGTAGTCGATGCCGCGGGTGTTGGTCCACGTCAGCAGCGCGATCAGCAGCACCGCGACGAGTTGCGCGGTCGAGAGCGACAGCGCGTAGCCGGTGGTGACGTGAATCGGCGCGATCAGGTAGTGGTCCTCCGCGATGCCCGGTACCAGCACGCCGAGGAACCGCGCGAAGGCGACGCCGACGGCGGCGATGGTGCCGGTCTGGATCACGAGGAACAGCGTCCAGCCGTAGAGAAACCCCCAGAGCGGCGAGAACGCCTCCCGCAGGTAGACGTACTGGCCGCCGGCCCGCGGCATCATCGCCGCCAGCTCGCCATAGGCCAGGGCCGCGGCCAGGGTGAGGGCACCGGTGACGAGCCACGCCATGAGCAGCCAGCCGGGGCTTCCCACCTGGCGGGCGATGTCGGCCGAGACGATGAAGATCCCCGAGCCGATCATCGATCCGACGACGACCATCGTCGAGTCGAACAGGCCGAGGCCGCGCTTGAACTCAGTGTCGAGGCCGGTCGACCAGGTGTCGGCGGCGCGTGCGGGTGTGGTCATCCGGCTCTCTTTCGAGTACGATCTTGCGGGCGCGGGCACTATAACTGTCGCTGACTGGTGCCGGCAAGCGCGCACGTCCTCAGGAGCCGCGATTTCTTGTCCATCACCCCAACCCGCGAGGCGGCCTGGGCGCTCGTGACCGAGTGGACCGCGAGCGAGAGCCTGCGCAAGCACATGCTCGCCGTCGAGGCCGCCGTCCGTGGCTACGCGCGTCAGTTCGGCGAAGACGAAGAGGCGTGGTCCGCCGTCGCCCTGCTGCACGACTTCGACTACGAGCGCTATCCAGAGGCCTCGGATCACCCGTTCCGCGGCGTCGAGCACCTGACCGCGCTCGGCTATCCCGAATGGGTCACGCGCGCCATCCTGTCGCACGCCGACTACAGCGGCGTCGCCCGCGAGTCGCGGCTCGAACACACGCTGTATGCCTGCGACGAGATGTCAGGTTTCGTCACCGCGGCGGCGCTGGTACGACCGAGCCGCAGCGTCCTCGATCTGGAGGCGGCCTCGGTGATCAAGCGCATGAAGGACAAGGCGTTCGCGAGAGCCGTCAGCCGCGACGACCTGCGCCGCGGGGCCGAGGCGCTGGGCCTGCCACTCGACGTGCACATCGCCAACGTCATCGCGTTCCTCAGGCCGCAGGCCGCGGCGCTGGGCCTGGCCGGGCAACCGCCGGCGTGAGGCCTCCGAACTTCGCTTTCGCCGGCCGCGTATCAGGTAGAGGGCATGCCTGAACCGGAGACTTCCACCGCCGCGGCGCCAATTTCGGACGTGGTGACGCTGCAGGCCGTGACGGTGGCCTACGGACGCAACGTCGCGCTGCGGGACGTGACAGCGTCGTTCAAGGCTGGCGCCGTCGGTCTGCTCGGCCCGAACGGGGCGGGCAAGAGCACGATGATCCGGAGTCTGCTCGGGTTCATCGTGCCGACGGCCGGCACGATGCGCGTGCTCGGCCTCGACGTCGCCGCTCAACCCCTCGACATCCGTGCCCGCATCGGCTACATGCCGGAAAACGACGCGCACATCACCGGCATGACGGCGGTGGCCTTCGTCGCCTACTGCGGCGAGCTGGCCGGCCTGGGGCCAGTCGATGCGATGCAGCGCGCGCACGAGTCGCTGTACTACGTCGGCCTTGGCGAGGCGCGCTACCGCACCGTCGAGACGTTTTCGACCGGCATGAAGCAGCGCATCAAGCTCGCGCAGGCGCTGGTCCACGATCCTGATCTGCTCTTCCTCGACGAGCCGACCAACGGCATGGACCCGCGCGGCCGCGACGAGATGCTGGAACTGATTCACGACCTCGGGCACACCAAGAACAAGAACCTGATTCTCTGCTCCCACCTGCTGAACGACGTCGAGTACCTGCTGCGATCGCGTCGTCGTCATGGACAAGGGCCGCATCGCCGCGGAAGGCCCGATCAGCGAGCTGAAGGGCTCGGCCGGCCGCGTCTTCGAGATCAGGGCCAAGTCGGGACACGACCGCCTGATTGCCGCCTGCCGCGCCGCCGGCTACGAGTGCAAGGAAACCGACGAGGACGTGATGCGCGTGTTCGTGCCGGAAGGACAGGGGCCGCGCGAGCTCTTCGCGCTGGCGTCGAGAGAGGGCCTCCAGCTGCGGCATCTGCGGCCCAGCGTGCCGACGCTCGAAGACGTCTTCGCCCGCGCGGTGGGGGAGGACTAGCGCCGCGGCGCCAGAGCGTCATGCCTATTCACGATCAGGGATACAGGCCTTTTGAGGGCACCCGCCTTCCGCGCGGCCGCGGCTGGCTGGTGATTGCCCGCGCCGGTATCCGGACGGTGCTCGCGCGCCGCGCGTTCCTCGGGCTGCTGCTGGTGGCGTGGCTGCCGTTTGCGTTCGAAGCGGTGAAGTTCTATCTGTCCAGCACGTTCGGCCAGGTGCCGATGCTGACCACGACGGCGCAGACGTTCCGGGCGTTTCTGGAGCACCAGGAGACGTTCATCTTCTTCATCACGATCTTCATCGGCACCGGGCTGATTGCCAACGATCGTCGCGCCAACGCGCTGCAGATCTATTTGTCGAAGCCGCTGACGCGGGTCGAGTACGTGGCGGGCAAGGCCGTGATCCTCGCGGTGTTCCTGCTCGGCGTCACCTGGCTGCCCGGCATCCTGCTGCTCGCGCTGCAGGCGCTGTTCGCGGGCAGCTTCGAGTTCCTTCGCGCCAACCTGTTCCTCGTGCCCGCCATCACCGTCTACGCGGCGCTGCAGGTCTCGCTGGCGACGTTCACGATGCTGGCGCTCTCGTCGGTCTCGAAAAGCCCGCGCTTCGTCGGCATCATGTATGCGGGCGTGATCTTCTTCGGCGACGCGATTTTCGGCGTCCTCAAGTTCGTCGTGAACGCGAGCGCGGCGTCAGTGGTGTCGCCGACGCAGAGCATGGCGCAGATCGGCGACTTCATTTTCCGCGTGCCGCCCCGGCACGACGCCCCGGTCGGTCTCTCGCTGCTCGTCGTCCTCACGCTGATCGGCGTGTCGATTGTCGTGCTCGAACGCCGGATCCGCGGCGTCGAGGTGGTGGCATGAGCGCGCCCGGCACGGTGACGATCGAGGCGGATCACCTGAGCAAGTGGTACGGCCAGGTGATCGGCCTCAACGACGTCTCGGTGCAGGTGCCGGCGGGCATCACCGGCCTGCTCGGGCCCAACGGCGCCGGCAAGTCCACGTTCATGAAGCTCGTCACCGGGCAGCTCAAGCCGAGCAAGGGCGCCGTCCGCGTGCTTGGCGAGCCGATCTGGGGCAACCCCGCGCTGTACCGCCGCATCGGCTTCTGCCCCGAGCAGGACGCGTTCTACGAGCGGATGACCGGCCTGGAATGGGTGACGTCCCTCGTGCGCCTGAACGGCTACGGTGAAAGCGAAGCCCTCGCCGCAGCCAAGGCCGCGCTCGAGGAAGTGGACCTGATGCCGGCGGCGGACAAGAAGATCGGCGCCTACAGCAAAGGCATGCGGCAGCGCGTCAAGCTGGCCCAGGCCCTGGCCCATCAGCCGGAGTTGCTGATTCTCGACGAGCCGCTGTCAGGGATGGACCCGCTGATGCGCCGCAAGACGATTCGTCTTGTGAAGGACTGGGCGCGCGCCGGCAAGAGCGTGCTGGTCTCGAGCCACATCCTGCACGAAATCGAAGCCATGACGCCGAACATCCTGCTGGTGCACAACGGCCGGATCCTGGCGGAAGGCAACGTGCATCAGATCCGCGACCTGATCGACACGCATCCCCACACCGTCTACATCAAGGCCGACGATCCGCGCGCGCTCGCGCGGCAGTTCCTGGTCGACGACAACGTGCTCAGCCTGAAGTTCGATCCAGGTGCGCTCATCATCCAGACGGCGAGGCCGGACGTGTTCTACACGCGGTTGACCGAGCTGGCCGCCTCAGGCGAGGTGGGACAGGTCGATGAAGTCACGTCCCCAGACGACAACCTGCAGGCCGTCTTCCAGTACCTGGTGAAATAGCGATGGACCAGACGATTCACCCGGTCTCCGCCGCACCCGCTGCCCCGCCAGTGCCGTCGCTGGTGGCCGCCTCGCTCCGCGTCTTCGACCTCTCGCTCTGGGAGATGCTCTGGTCGCGCCGCACGGTGTTTCTGGCACTGGTCGTCGGCGCGCCGGTCGTCATGGCCCTGTGCCTGCGGGTGCTCGACGTCGCGCACTCGGCCGGCATGCGCGTCAACGGCGTCAAGCTCGGAGGGACCGCGCTGTTCAGCCTGATGCTGTGGGGGCCGTTCCTGCGCGCCATCATCCCGCTGCTGGGTGTGTTCTACGGCACCTCCCTCATTGCCGACGAGGTCGAGGACAAGACGATCACCTACCTGTTCACCCGACCGATTCGGCGGTCGGCGGTGCTCATCGGGAAGTACCTGGCCTATCTGGCGTCCACGGTCCTCATCGTGCTGCCGGCGGTGATGCTGGTCTACTTCCTGGTGGTCCCGATTGGCGGGGGCAGCATCGCCGCGACCTTCCTGGACCTGATCCGCGATCTGGCGCTGCTGGCGGCCGGCCTGGCCGTCTACGGCGCCGTCTTTGCGGCCGTGGGGGCCTGGATCAAGCGGCCCGTGCTCGCTGGCCTGCTGTACGTCTTCGGCTGGGAGGTCCTGGCCCTCTCCCTGCCCGGGTACCTCAAGCGGTTTACCGTCGCCTTCTACCTCAAGGGCCTCGTGCCGGGCGGGGTGCCGCAGCAGGACGTGGTGTCGATGCTGGAGTCGTATTTCCGGGAGTCGGTGCCGGCAATTGAGGCGATTGCCGTGCTGGCGGCGATAATGGCGGTGTCGCTCGCGCTGGCCGCGCGGGCCGTCGAACGCCGGGAATACGTACTGGAACAATGAGTTGGGGCGAATTTCGGAACCCGTCCTTGCCCGGTCGCGTATACCAGCCTAGAGGGGCTCGATGACGAAGAGGACACGCTACTTTCTGTTCGGGTCGGTGACGGTGCTGCTGGTGGGGCTCTGCACGGGTCTGGTGGCGTTCTACACCGGAATGCCGATGGGCGCCTTTGCCCGCCCGCAGGGTCCTTCTGAGCTCCATTACGTGCCCGCTGACGCGACCATCGTCGCCTATGCCGATGTGCGCGAAGTCATGCAGTCCGAGTTCCGCCAGAAGCTGCGGGCCGCGCTGCCGAAAGACGAGCACGGCCAGGAAGACTTCCAGAAGGCGACCGGCATCGACATCGAGCACGACATCGACCACGTCGTGGCGTTCGCCGAGCCCGGGGGCACCGAGTCGCAGAAGACCGGGATGGTGCTGGCCGCCGGCCGCTTCGACGCCGGGCGCCTCGAGGCGCTGGCGCGCGAACATGACGGGCAGGTCGAAGAATACAAGGGCAAGCGCCTGGTTACGGTGCAGCACTTCGAAGACTCCGACAGCAACAACTCGCGTCAGAGCCTGACAGTGGCGTTCCTCGAGCCGGGCCTCGTCGCCCTCGGGACGACAGGCACTGTGAAGGGCGCCATCGACCGGCAGGGCGGCACCAGCGTGCTCGCCAACCGGGAGATGATGAACCTGGTCAAGGACCTCGACGACTCCAACGCGTGGGCGGTCGGCCGGTTCGACGCGCTCATCAGCCAGGCCAAGCTGCCAGAGGACGTCGCCGGGCGCATCCCGTCGGTGCGCTGGTTCTCGGCCAGCGGCCACATCAACGGCGGCCTGCGCGGCGCCATCCGCGCCGAAGCGCGGGACGAGCAGGCCGGCCAGAACCTCCGCGACGTCGTCCAGGGCTTCCTGGCGCTCGCGCGGATGCAGGCCGGCTCACGCCCCGAGCTCCAGGCGATGCTGAACTCGCTGCAGCTCTCCGGCGCCGGCAAGACCGTCTCGCTCAACTTCGAAGTCCCGGCGCAGATCTTCGACCTGATGGCCCCGCCGCACAAGAACGCGGAAGACTAAACGCAGCACTTGCAGGTGTGTGCTGCAGGTGCTGCAGTGCAGGGGTGCTGCAGTGCGGCGGTGCGGTGCTGAAGTGCTGGGGTGCTGAAGTGCCGCAGTGCGACCGTAGGGCCGATCTTTAGATCGGCCAAAACCGTGGCCGAACTAACGTCCGCCCTATCAGCGCGGACGTTCTGCTGGCTTCCCCGCGCTGCCAGACTATGGCACCGCCGCGCTGGTGGCCGATCTAACCAGCCTGCGCCAGGGCTTCGGCGGTTCGCCCGACCTTTAGCGAAGGCGAAAGATCGGCCCTACAGCAGCCCGCTTTCAAGGACCTCCGCACTTCCGCACTGCTGCACGTCCGCACCGCACTTCCGCACTGCAGCACTGCTGCACTTCCGCACCGCACTGCCCGCACCGCAGCCCTGCAGCACCAGCCCCCACTTCAACTACACTTTCCGGAATGGGTCCGGAACTGGTCTTCTTCTACGGCACCCTGATGACCGGCTTCGACCGGCGGCGCCGGCTGGGCATGGATGCCCGCCTGGCGTTTCGCGGCCGCGGCTGGATTCATGCGGCGCTGTTCGACCTCGGGCTGTACCCCGCCGCGGTGCCGGCGCCGGACCGCAAAGTGTGGGGCGAGGTGTTCGAGCTCCTCGATCCGGAACCAGTCCTGGCGGCGCTCGACAGCATCGAAGGCTTCAGCGCTGATGCGCCCGACGCCAGCCTCTACGTGCGACGCTCGGTGCCCGTCCATCTCGATGACGGCTCGGAAGCCGACGCCTGGGCCTACTTCTACAACGCGCCGCTGGCCAACGCGCCGCGCATAGACTCGGGCGACTATCTCGCCTACCTCAAACTCCGGTGATCGTCGTGCACAAGACCCTGATTGCGACAGTGTGCGCGCTCTGTGTCTGCCAGTCGTCAACGCTCCGCGCTCAGGCGCCGGCCGCCGACGCGCAGGTGGAATCAATTGTCGCCGCGGTCTCGAAAGAGCGGCTCGCGGCAACGATCCAGGCGCTGGCCGCCTTCGGCACGCGCCAGATCTACTCCGATACCACCTCGCCGACGCGCGGCATCGGCGCCGCCCGCGAGTGGATCCGGCAGCAATTCATCGCCGCCGGGCCGAAGCTGCAGGTGAGCTTCGACGTCTACCAGGTGGCCGCCCAGGGGGGGCGGCTCCCGCGCGACGTCGAGCTGAGAAACGTCGTCGCGGTGCTTCCCGGCCGATCGCCGCGGAGGCTCTACGTGACGGGCCACTACGACTCGGTCGCACGGCGCACCGACGGCACGGGCGACCGCGACGGCTTCGACTGGACCAGAGCCGACAACGACGCCCCCGGCGCCAATGACGACGGCAGCGGGACGGCGCTGGTGCTGGAACTGGCCCGCGTGTTCGCGCAGAGCAACGCGCAGTTCGACGCGACGCTGGTCTTCGTGGCGTTTGCGGGCGAGGAGGAGGGACTGGTGGGCTCGTCGCTCCACGCGGCCCGCGCGACTGCGGAGCACTGGCCGATCGACGCCGTCCTCAACAACGACATTGTCGGCGGGAGTCATGGCGGAGATGGCGTCATCGACACCGGGACCGTTCGCGTGTTTTCGCAAGGGCCCGAGGACTCCGGGTCGCGGGCGCTCGCGCGGTACGTGCGGCGTCAGGCAGCGCGCTACGTGCCGTCGCAGAACGTGGTGCTGGCGGCGCGGGCCGATCGCTTCGGCCGTGGCGGCGATCACAGCCCGTTCAACGACAAGGGGTTCACCGCCATCCGCATGACGGAGGCCAGGGAGAACTACTCGCACCAGCACACCATCGCGGACACCCCTGACGGTGTCGATCCGGCCTACCTGCAGCGCAATGCGCAGATCAACGCAGCCACGCTCGCGTCACTGGCGCTGGCGCCGCCGGCGCCGGTGGTGACCGACGACCGCGGCCGTGCGCAGCTTACGCGCGGCGAAAGCGGATACGACGCGTCGCTGTCGTGGACGGCGGCGCCGGGCGCGTCAGGATATCGGGTGTTCTGGCGGAAAGCCTGGGCGACGGACTGGGAGCACGAGCTGGCACTGGGCAGCGGGACGACGGCCACGCTCAAGGGCGTGTCGATTGACGACGTCGTCATCGGCGTCGCCGCGGTGGACGCGCAGGGCCACGAAAGCCTGGTCAGCGCTTACGTCGTGCAGGGGTTTCCGCGGGGAGAGATCAAGACGAAGTAGTGACGAGCGCCAGCGGATGGCCGATCTGAGGGTCGGCCTAAAGTCGGGCGTAGCCGAGATCGTCGCGGAAGACCGAGAACGGAAAGACGCGGGGCGGTGCGGGAGCGTCGGTAGGGCCGATCTTTAGATCGGCCATCGGCGTGGCGGACCGCGTCTATCCCTGGCGGCCTGTCTTGACCGCTTCCAGGAACTCTGTGATCGCCGTCGCCACCCATTCGGGCGTGTCGACGAACTCCAGGCCCGCGAGATAGCGAACCGCCTCGGAGTCGACGTCGGCGATGTGGCAATGCGCCACGCGCCCCTTGACGACGACGGTCAGGCTGCCGAGCGCGATGCGGAACTCGTGCAGCGAGTTGATCTGCAGGGCAAACGCCATTTCGATCTGCGCGCCACCCCGGCTCAACTCCTTCACCAGGATCGGCTGCTGAACGGTGGCGGCGCCGAGCAGATCGCCCAGGATCTGGATGCGTTCGAAATCTCGCCGACTCTCGGACATGACTGGCGAAGGACTATACCAGCCGGGTCAGTTCAGCCGCAACGGCACGTGCGGCGTGCGGTCCGCCGCGTCCTCGATGTCCATCTCGTCGTCGCTGGTGTCCTCGAGATTGTTGGTGTAGGTGACTACCGGGATGCTCTCGGTGTCCTGATCCAGCTTCAACATGGACAACAGCTGAAATCCCTCGAGTTCGTCGATGTGCACAGACAAGACGACGAGATCGGGCTGCTCCCGCTTGATCAGGGAGTAGGCGTGCTCGCCGGCATTGGCAAAGAGCAGATCGTATCTGCCGCCGTCGAGGGCTGACTCGAGCAGCGTCAGGACCTGGGGATTGCCGTCCACGACAACCACCTTCCGCGGCAACTGTGCCACGTGCGTCAGACTCTGCCCAGCGATCTGCATGTCCATGTCCTCTGCGCCTTTCCAATACAAGAATCGGGCCAGCCTCCGCGTTGCTGATGCCTACCCGCGATTGCCCGTCGCACCAGCAGCTGGCGCTGCCAAAAAGCCGGTGTCCTCGACCGGCAAATGCCACCTCGACCACCACGTTCGCAGCGGGCTTCACCAACGGCCTCGCTGCCGGACACTGCCCGTCTGCCGCGCAATTTCACGGCCTCTTATCAAGTCCTGACGTAAGCCTGCACCGGATGTTCCGGCCGCGCCTTGCGCCAGATCAAACGGTACGGCACTCTGGGCGGATGCCGACCTCCGAGACGCTGTCTGCCCGCTGCAAGAACTTCATCAACGGCGAATGGGTGCCCGCCGCCTCGACCGACGCCTTCGACAATCGCAGTCCCGCCGACAGCAGCGATCTGATCGGAGAGATTCCGCGATCCAATGCGTCGGACGTCGAGGCGGCCGTTGGCGCCGCCCGCGACGCGTTTCCACGCTGGCGGCTGGTGCCTGCGCCCAAGCGCGCCGAGGTCCTGTACAAGGCGGCGGAGCTGCTGGCGCAGCGCAAGGAGGACTACGCCCGCACGATGACCCGCGAGATGGGGAAGATCCTGGACGAGACGCGCGGCGACGTGCAGGAAGCCATCGACATGAGCTACCTGATGGCGGGCGAGGGGCGTCGCATGTACGGCCAGACGGTGCCCTCCGAGCTTCGCGACAAGTTCGCGATGTCGATCCGCCAGCCGATCGGCGTGTGCGGGATGATCACGGCCTGGAACTTTCCGATTGCGGTGCCGTCGTGGAAGATTCTTCCGGCCCTTGTCTGCGGCAACACCGTCGTCTTCAAGCCGGCAGAGGAGGCGCCAGCGTCCGCGGTGAACTTCGTGCAGGCGCTGCACGACGCCGGCCTTCCGCCTGGCGTCCTGAACCTGGTGCTCGGCGACGGGCCGGGCGCCGGCGGCCCGCTGCTGGCCCACCCGGACGTGAAGGTCGTGTCGTTCACCGGATCGACGGAGACCGGCCGCCTGGTGAACCAGGCGTGTGCGCCGTCGTTCAAGAAGGTCCACCTCGAGATGGGCGGCAAGAACGTCATCATGGTGATGGACGACGCGGCGCTGGACCTGGCGGTGGACGGCGCGCTGTGGGGCGGGTTCGGGACGACGGGGCAGCGCTGCACGGCGGCAAGCCGCGTCATCGTGCACAAGAGCGTGCACAAGAAGTTCGTCGACGCCTTCGTGGCCCGGGCGAAGACGCTGCGCGTCGGCGACGGGCTCGACCCGGCGACCCAGATGGGGCCGGTGGTGAGCGAGACGCAGCTGAATCGCGTGATGGACTACGTGAAGATCGGCAAGGACGAGGGCGCGCACCTGGCCACCGGCGGCAATCGCCTCGGCGGCGGCAGCCTGGCCAGGGGACATTTTCACGAGCCGACGATTTTCACCGAGGTCGGACCGTCGATGCGCATCGCCCGCGAGGAGATCTTCGGGCCCGTCGTGTCGGTGCTGTCCTGCAGCTCGCTTGACGAAGCGATCGCCATGGCCAATGACGTCGCGTACGGCCTGTCGGCGTCGATTTACACGCAGGACATCAACAAGGCCTTCGCCGCCATGCGCGATGTCTACACCGGGCTGTTCTACGTGAACGCGCCGACGATTGGCGCGGAAGTGCACCTGCCGTTTGGCGGCACCAAGGCGACAGGCAACGGCCATCGCGAGGCGGGCACGGCGGCCCTCGACGTCTTCTCCGAGTGGAAGTCGGTGTACGTGGACTTCAGCGGCAGGCTCCAGCGCGCGCAGATCGACGCTGTCGAGATCTAAAGGGCCGGTAGGGCCAATCTTCAGATTGGCCACGCCGATCGAAACGTCAGGCCGATCTAAAGATCGGCCCTACCGGCGTCTGAAGCCCGTAGCCCGTAGCCCGTAGCCCGTAGCCTCGAGCCCGGAGCCCAGAGTAAAGTGACGCCGTGACGCACAGGTCTGTCACCGCGCTTGTCGGACTCTGCCTCGTTCTCTCTTATCCCGCCACGACCGTCGGACGCCAGACGCCTGTCCCGAGGCCGGCCGACGTCCTTGGCTTCACGCCAGGTGACGACTACAAGCTGGCGGATTTCGCGCAGATTCGCGACTACTTCCATCGCCTCGCCGCGGCCTCTGACCGCGTGCTGGTGTCGTCGGCCGGCACCTCCACCGAGGGCCGGGAGATGCTGGTCGCCGTCATCTCGTCGCCCGACAACCTGCAGCAGCTCGCGCATTTCAAGGACATCTCGAAGCGCCTCGCGCTCGTGCGCGGCTTGAGCGACGCCGAAGCCCGCGCGCTGGCCGCCGAGGGCAGGGCAGTGGTGTGGATCGACAACGGCCTGCATGCCAGCGAGGTGGCCTCGGCCCAGCAGTCGATGCTGCTGGCGTGGCGCGTCGCCACCGACGAGAGCGCCGAGATGCGCGCGATCAGGGACAACGTGATCCTGGTCCTGCTTCCCACCATCAATCCCGACGGCCTCGACATGGTGGCCGATTGGTACCGGCGCAATCTGGGCACGCCCTTCCAGGACAGCGCCATGCCGTGGCTGTACCAGAAGTACATCGGCCACGACAACAACCGCGACTTCTACATGCAGACGCAGGCCGAGTCGCAGGTCGTCAGCCGCCTGCTCTACCAGGAGTGGCTGCCGCAGATCCTCTACAACCAGCATCAGGGCACCTGGCCGCCGCGCATCTTCGTCCCGCCGTTTCCCGATCCGTTCAACCCCAACATCGACCCGCTCGTGATGCGCGGCATCGACCTGGTCGGCGGCGCGATGCTGCGCCGGTTCGAGGCGGAAGGAAAGGACGGCGTCATCTCGCGGCACGAGTTCTCGACCTGGTACAACGGATCGGTCAGGACGACGGCGTACTTCCACAACATCATCGGCATCCTCACCGAAACCGGCCACGCGTCGGCGACGCCGTTCACCTACAACCCCGCCGACTTTCCCAAGGAGCTCGACGACGGGATCTCGACGACGGAGCCGTCGACGAGCTATCCGCACCCGTGGAAGGGCGGGACACTGCATCTGCGTGACGCGGTGGACTACATGCTGACAGGCTCGCTGGCAGTGCTCGACGTCGCGGCGAAGTATCGCGAGTCGCTGCTCTACGGCAGCTACCAGGTGGGCGCGCGGCAGATCGCGAAGGGCGGGACGGAGGCGCCGGTGGCCTACGTGATTCCTCCGCAGCAACACGACCTGCCCGTCGCCGCTCGCTTCGTCGAGACGCTCATGAGGGGCGGAGTGGAAGTCCACCGCGCCGACAGCGCGTTCACGGCGGACGGGCGGGTCTTCGACGCCGGCAGCTGGGTCGTCCGGATGGACCAGCCGTTTCGTCCGTATGCCAAGGACCTGCTCGAAGCGCAGAAGTACCCGGACATCCGGAGCAGTCCTGGCGGCCCGCCGGTGCCTCCGTACGACACCGCCGGGTGGACGCTGGCGTATCAGATGGGCGTCACTGCCGTGGCCGTGGGTCATCCGTTCGACGCGACGCTGACGCGACTCGACGCGTATCCGAAGGTGATTGGCCGCATTCTGGCGGGACCGGACCCCGACGCCCGTGCTGCCGCAGAGGCCGCCGCGCGGGCCCGCAAGCCGGCGACGACGCTGCTGCTCGACGACAAGGCCAACAACACGGCGATTGTCGTCAACGCCCTGCTGGCAGCCGGAGTGCCGGTGAGCCGCGCCACCTCGCGTCCCGTCGAGGGCACGCCGGGCGCGGCCCGCGGCGGGTTCATCGTCTCGGCCAGAACCGCCGCGCAGGCGGCCCTGGCGGCAGACAGCGTCGAGCAGCACGGCGTCACGGCGCTGCTCGAGACACGCCGCTCACGCACCGCGCTGCCACCGCTCCGCCGCGCACGGATCGGCGTCTACCGGAGTTGGGTGGCGAACATCGACGAAGGCTGGACGCGATGGCTGCTCGAGCAGTACCGGCTTCCCGTACACCCGCGTGACCAACGCGATGGCGCAGGCCGGCCACCTCCACGACACCTTCGACGTGCTGATCCTGCCGTCGCAGTCCCCGGGCGCGATGCTCGAGGGCCACGGCGCCGCCGTTCATTCCGTCTCGGGCCCGTCGAACCCCGTGCCGCCGGAGTATCGCGGCGGCCTCGGCGAGGCCGGTGTGTTGGCGCTCAAGGACTTCGTCGATGCCGGCGGCGTATTGGTGACCTTCGATCAGGCGAGCGACTTCGTGATCCAGAAGTTCGGCGGCGTCTTCGATCGCATCCACGACGTCATCGGCCCGCTCGACGAGAAGGTGTTCTATTGCCCGGGCTCGGTGCTGAAGATCCTTGTCGACCCCGGCGCCCCGGAGGCTTTCGGCATGCCTCGCGAAGCTGCCGCGTTTTTCGCCGAATCGCGCGGCTTCGAAACCGACGACCCGTCAGTGCAGAGCATCGCCCGTTACGCGCCTACCGACCAGCTCCTGATGAGCGGCTGGCTCCTCGGCGCCGACAAGCTCGCCGGCCGCCACGCGCTGCTCGATGTGCCCTACGGCAAGGGCCGCGTGCTGCTTTTTGCCTTCCGCCCCCAGTTCCGCGCCCAGCCGCATGGGACGTTCAAGCTGTTGTTCAACGGGCTCTGGCGGTGACCGGACTTTGCACTTCTAAGTGCTGGGGTGCTGCAGTGCTGCGGTGCGGACGTGCGTGCTGAAGTGCTGGAGTGCTGGCGTGCGGCGGTGCGGTACTGAAGTGCTCGGGTGCTGGCGTGCTGAAGTGCGTGCTGAAGTGCTCGAGTGCTGTCGCGGAAGCGCGTGCTGAAGTGCCGGCAGCCGACGAATTCGTGGAGCAGAACGTGTAGGGCCAATCTTTAGATTGGCCGTCGTGTCCGAATCTGCAGCGGTAATGCCGATCTGCTGATGGCCGATCTAAAGATCGGCCCTACCGATGGCCCCGAAGACCAACGGTGTGAAGTGGTCAGCGCGCACTGCAGCACTTCGGCACCGCAGCACGGCGAGCCCGGCGGCACCTGAGCACGCACTTCCGCACGCCAAGCACCCCGGTACTTCAGCACGCACTTCCGCACGCCCAGCACCTCAGTCACGCACTTCCGCACCCCAGCACCGCAGCATTTCAGCACGCACTTCCGCACCCGAGCACCGCAGCACTCCAGCACTTTGCGAGGGGCGCCTACTGTCCCATCCGCGCCCTGATTTCGTCCTTCAACTCCGGATTCACCTTCACGCCGGCTTTCTCGGCGGCCTTGATCTCGGCGAGCGCCTGCGGGTAGTCGGCTTTCATCATGTAGATCACGGCGAGGTTGTTGTGCGCCTCGCCGGACTTGCCGTCGACCTTGATCGCCGCCTTGTACTGCTGCTCGGCCTCATCGAAGCGCTCGCTGTGGAAGTAGGCGCTTCCCAGTGCGAGCAGCACGAATGACGGGACCGGGTCCTCGATGGCGATGTTGAGGCCGCGGGACTTGTCGTCGGTGGTCTGCCGGATCGCGTTGTCCACCTGGCGGAGCATGCCCTGGGTGCGTTCAGACTGCGGCCCCTTGCCGACCTGGGTCCGCATGTCCTGCAGTTCGAGCAGCCGGTCTGCGCGATAGCGATCCGCTTCCAGCTGGCTGTTGAACTTCTGGCTGGCCTGCGTGTTGTACAGCTGCCGGCACGTCGTCAGGGCGTCGATGGCCTCGAGGTAACGCTTGAGATATTGGTCGGCGCGGCCCAGGCCGTAGTAGGCGAGCTGGAACTTCGGGTGGAGCTCGATGGCGGCCTGGAACTCCCTGGCGGCTGAGTCGAAATGCTCGGCGTGCATCTCCTGCCAGCCGGTGGCGTAGTGCTGGCGGGCGCGTTCGAGGTTGGCGTTGGTCTGGCCGGTGCCGGGTGGCTGGGCGAGTGCGGGGACTGCGCAGAAGAGGATCAGCGCGGTCAGGACGATGCGATTCATAGCACCTCCGGACACGGCCCGGTGGGGAAGTGCGGGACGTTCCTGAAGAAAAAAGCCCCGCGAGCCGAAGCTCGCGGGGCGTGGGAAACGAACCGAATCGGCGCTCCGACTAGAAGACGAACTTCACGCCGAAGCGGGCGTTGATCGGCAGCTGCCAGGCGTTGTACTGCAGGAAGCGCGGATCCTGCGCGATGCCCTGGGCCACGATCTCCTGATCGAAGTTGACCTTGTGGTTGTAGAAGTCGGCCTGATCGAACGTGATGCCGTCGGTCTTCTGGTACGTCGAGTACTTCGAGACGCCGGCTTCCTCGTTGAACAGGTTGAACACCGTGAAGTTCAACTCGAGACGACGTCCGCCACCCATCTTGAAGCCGTGCTGGATGAACAGGTCCGTCTGCGAGAACATGTCCGTCCGACCGTCGCTGCCCCGACCGAGGTACTGGTTCGGGTAGTTGCTGGTCGGCAGGATGCCGAGCTCGCGCGTCACCGGCAGACCGCTCGAGATGTACTCGTTCACTCCGATGGCAGTGCCGAAGTTGAACTGGTAGATGCCCTGCGCCTTGAGCTGGTTCGGACGATCCGTCGCCAGCGGTCCGTAGGACGGATCGCCGGTGCCGGTGAACATCATCGCCGGGTAGTCGTAGCTGCGGCCGACGTTTGGATCGGCACGGCCGTTCTCGTCAGACTGCGACAGGCCCGAGTAGTTCCCGTTCAAGCGGCTCCACAGGTAGCTGGCACGCAGCGACCAGTTGTTGGCAAACCGCTTGTCGAGGGCGAACTCGACGCTGTCGTACTGACGCTTCGGCTTCGGCATCGGGATGTTCGGGTTGGTGAAGGCCAGCGAGGTCAGCCCTTCGCTGGGGTTGGCGATGACGTAACCTTCGTCGCCAGCCGGCGTCAGGAAGCCCGTGTCCTCAACCGCACGATCGAGCTGCTTGTGAACGTAGTGCACGCTCACCGCAATCACCGGCGACAGCTCGTGGTCGATACCGGCCGTGAACTCCTCGCTCCGCATCGGCTTCAGGTTCGGCTCGAGTGAGTCGGCCCCAAGCGACGGGAGACGGAAGTTCGTCGAACGGATGAAGTTACCCGGGCAGGCCGGCGGGCAGCCGGCGGGCACCAGGCTGGTCCAGTCCGGCGTCTCCATCGTGTAGTAGTACTCAATCCACTTCTGGCCGCCGAACGAGCCCTGCGGAAGCTCCAGCTTGAAGATGTCGTAGAAGACACCCCACGAGCCGAACACCTTCCACTTGCCGTCGCCGCGGAGGTCATACGCCGCGCCGATGCGCGGGGCCAGCTTGTCCTGGAACCCGAACTTGATGCCGAACTCCGGGATGTCCACGCCGTTGGCGTCGAGGCCCGTCGTGTAGGTCGGGACCTCTTCGCGCTCGGTGCGCAGACCGGCGTTGATCGTCAGCTTGTTGTTGATGGTCCAGGCATCCTGGATGAACAAGCCAAGGAGGTTGCTGTGGACGTTGCCCTGGGTGATGAAGCCCGCGTTCGGGTCTGCATCCTGGCTGCGGACCGAGTAGTAGCCGTACTTGCCATTCTGGCCCGCCAAGCATCCAGCGCCAGGGCATCCCTGGCCGAAACGCAGCGTCACGCGCGGACGCAGTTCGCCGCTGTTGATGTCCTCACCAAGGCGGTCGTACTGCATGCCGAACTTGACCTGGTGCTCGCCGCCGCCGTGGAAGTACGAGGTGCCGTCAGCGTGGAAGTACCCACGCGTGAGCTTGTCGTAGCTGACCGCGGTGTTGCTCAGGATGTTCGTGAAGCCAGTGCCGTGCTGCAGGTTCGCCGGCACATCCAGGAAGTTGATGTTGTTCGTCGTCGTCCAGGTGTAGCGTGGCTCGTTAGGCACGTTGAAGTCGTTCGTGTCAGCGCTGCGGTAGCCGCCGCGGATGCCGACGACGAACTTGGGCGAGAGCACCCAGTTCATGTCGCCCGACAGGACCCAGTTCGGGAACGTCGTGCCCTTGGCGTAGTTGGTGCCCGGCGTGTCGAGGCCGTTCAGCGAGGCCAGCAGGCCTTCCTGCTTGGACCAGCTGTTGTTGTAGGCGACGCGCGTGCGGATGTTGTTGCTGATCTGCGACGTCTGGTTGACGGTCAGGTACTGTTGCTGGATCTTGTCCGACGTGGAGCTGGCCGTCGCGGCGGGATTCTCCGCGGTCGACGGGCTCACATCGCGATCAAGATGCGTGATCGCCGGCTGGTAGGCGCCGAAGAACCACATCTTGTCCTTCTTGATCGGCCCGCCCACTGCGAAGCCGGGCTCGATGCGCGTGCGCGAATCACCCGGGTAGTCGAGGAGTTCAGACTTGTCCGAGTCCGTCAGCGACGTGCGGAGCGTCTTCGCGGTTGAGGGCGCGCCCGCCGACGTGTAGACGGTGGCGCCGCTGAGCGCGTCGCCTTCGAAGTTGAACAGCACCGAGCCGTGGAAGTCGTTGCTGCCGCTCTTGGTCACGGCGCTGATCACGCCGCCCATCGCGCCGCCGTACTCGGCGGTGTAGCCGCTCGACTTGACCTGCACCTCGTCGACGAAGTCGACGATCAGGTTCGTGCCCGAAAGGCCGTGCACCATGTCGGTCGTTTCCGCGCCGTCGATGATGAACCGGTTCTCCGAGCCGCTGGCGCCGTCGATGGAGAGGCCGCCGAGCTTGGTCTCCATGTTCGCGCCGGGCGCCTGCGTGACAAGCGACGTGAAGTCGCGGCCGTGCGGGATGAGCGCGATCTGCTCATCACGGATGTTGGCCTGACGTGACGTCTGCTTGGTATCGATGATGGGTGACTCGGCGGTGACCGACACCGTTTCAGCCACGCCGCCAACGGCCAGCGCCAGATCGACGGTCAGAATCTGACCGAGGCGCAGGTCGATGTTCTCCATCTTGGCAGGCGTAAAGCCCTGGAGCTTCGCCATGACTTCGTACTTGCCGGGGCGAAGGCCGATGAACCGGAAGGCACCGGTCGCGTCGCTGACGGTGGTCGCCGCCACAGCGCCGGTGGACAGGCTCTTGGCCTCAACAGTGACACCCGGGAGCACTGCGCCCGAGGTGTCCTTCACAAGCCCGGTAATCGAGCCGGTCTGCTCCTGCGCGAATGCAGGCAGCGAAAGCGCCAGCACGCACACAAGGGCGTAGACAGCACGTCTAAACATTCTTCCATCCTCCTCTTGGGGTCGAACAGCCGACCGGGCAAAACAGGTGGGTCCCAGTCCGGTCCCTCTATATGGAAAGCTCGTACCAGGCACTGCTGAGCGCCTAAACATTTTCTTAACAATTACTTAGTGATGAGCCGCAGGTGGCGGGGCCGAGCAGAATATTGGATTTGACGAGCTGCAATACGGTTCGTTGGATCAGGGTTGGTCCCCTGATACCAGCAACTCGAACCCGTTATCGGTCGTCTGGCGTCTGGACTGGAGGGGACGGCGCGATTTCGTCCCTGGGAAACCGCACGGAAATGCCCCAATTGGTCACACCTTATTGGGGACGGATAACGGGCTACGGGCTACGGGCTACGGGCTACGGGCTACGGGGTCCGGGCTCCGGGCTTCAGGACCCCAGGTTCCTCGAGGTCCTAGCCGTCGGTACATAAAAAAGGGCCGGAAGCCTTTCGGCCTCCGGCCCTCGAGCACCCCCGTCGGGGCGGTGCCTAGAACTCGAATCGCGCGCCGAATCGAATCTGCCGCGGCGCCTGGAACTGGGGTCCCGAGACCAGTTCAGACACCGGCAGGCCGAAGTTCGGGTTCGACACGCCGAAGGACTGCTCGACGAAGTTGTCGTAGCCAGTCGTGCGCTGGAGGTTGAACAGGTTGAAGATGTCGGCCAGCACCACCAGCCGCTGCCCGCCGAACTTGAACGCGTAGTCGGCGTGCACGTCGGTGTTGTACTCGAACGGCGTGCGCGTCTTGAAGCCGTCGGCGGTCTGGAAGCCGGCACCGCGCGGCGTGGTCGGGATTTCGCCGCCGCTGTCGTAGTTCGGGTTGGCCGCCAGTTCCGTCAACGGCGCGCCCGAGTTCATGGTCAGGCCCAGGCCCAGATTGAGGCCCATGTTGAAGGTGTAGTTGCCGAACACCTTGATCACGTGCGGACGATCGAGCGGCAGTGGACCCTGGCCGAGCGCACCCAGGTAGCGGATGTCACCCTGGAATCCGAACTGCGGCACGCCGATGGCCGTGTAGCTCGGGTCGTTGGTCGGGAAGTCGTAGAGCGACGTAATTCCCGGATCCGACTGCCCGTTGTCTTCGCGGTAGAAGCCCTCGAAGGTGCCTTCGAGACGCGACCACGTATACGACGCGTTGACCGCCCAGTTCTTCGACAGACGCTTGTCCACCGTGAACTCGACCGCGTTGTAGTTGTGGATCGGCTTCTCGTAGCTGGCGCCCAGATCGGTCAGCACCTGCGTGCTCGGTCCCGGGTTGGTCAGCGTGTAGTCGAAGCTGCAGCCCACGCCTTCGAAGGTGCAGGCACCGACGGGGTAGGGGCCGACGTCTTCGAGCACGCGCGGAATCGAGCGGTGGATGTAGCGCACCCCGACGTTCATGTTCGGCAGCGCCTCGAACTCGACGCCGCTGACGAACTCGTCGACGTACGACGACTTCGCGTTCGGATCGATCAGGTCGGCGCCGACGCCCTGCTGCTGGAAGTGGTTGGTCGTCGAGGTGGCAACGCCGCCCGGCGTCTGCGTGATCGTCAGCACGCCCTCGGGAATTGGCTGGGTCAGGGCGGCGTCGTAGTAGTCGTCGCGGCTGATGCCGGCATCGGCCGACAACGCGCGTGCGGCGAGGTCGTTGGGAATCTTCGCGTAGAACCGTCCCCAGTTCGCGAAGATCTTCGAGCGGCCGTTCCCGCGGATGTCGTAGGTGGCACCGACGCGCGGCGCCCAGTTGCCGCTGAGCGTCAGGTCGTTCTCCGTGGTTCCGCTCGCGCTGATCACCTGGCCGACCAGCGTCTGCTGCTCATACCGCACGCCGGGACGAATCGTCAGCCGATCGTTGAGCATCGTGAAGGTGTCCTGCACGAAGAAGTCGCCGTAGTGCTGCTTGGTCTGGTGCGCCGCGACGAAGTTCGCACGCACCACGCGGTAGATCTGCCCGAGCCCGTTGACTTCCGGCAGGACCTGGATCTGCGCGCCGGTTGCGGTCTGCAGGCCGTTACTCGCCAGGAACGTCGGCCCCGTGCGCTGGTTGATGTTGTCGTACTCGATCTGCTCGTAGAGGAAGCCGTAGCGCAGCTGGTGGTTCCCGAGGATCGTCGTCGCCTTGACCGAGTACTGGCTGTTGGTGCCGGCATTGCCCTGCTCGTAGAACCCGATGCCGCCGGTCGTGACGTTGGGCACGACCCGGAAGTCGGTGACGTTCCAGCTGTCGACCGACGGGGTCTCGACAATCGTGTTCTTGGCGTGCGAGTAGCTGGCCTCGACCACCATCCTGGGCGAGTAGACGCCGCTGTAGTTCACCGTCTGGTTGTGGCCGCCGTAGCTGAGCGCGCTGTACTGCGAGGTGTCCTGCGCGAGGAGCGCCGACGTCCGCTGCGGCCCGTTGTCGCCGGTGGCCGGGTCGCCGAAGAACGACGCGTCGATGTGGTGGTTCGACGACAGGTTGTACGTCGCCTTCGCCGAGTAGGACGTGATCTGCCGCTTGCGGTCGATGCTCCCCAGCTTGTAGAGCGGGAACTGATAGTTGCCGTCGGCATCCTGGTTGTTCGGCGCCTGGAAGGTCCGCGTTTCCCAGCTCGGGTCGATCGCGCCGAAGAAGAACAGCTTGTCCTTGACCACGGGCCCGCCCAGCGTCGCGCCGAAGTCGCCCAGGTCGGTGCCGAGCGTCTGCACGGTGCCGTTGGGCGATTCGAACTGCTTCCAGTTGCCTTCCGCGCCCGATGGCCGCGTGTAGCCGAACGCGCTGCCCTGAATCTTGTTCGTGCCGCTCTTGGTGACGACGTTGACGACGCCGCCGATCGCCTGGCCGAACTCGGCCTCGTAGCCGCCGGTCTTGACCTGGACTTCCTTGACGAAGTCGTAGGGCGTGCCGTTGCCGAGCGAGCCGAACACGATCGAGTAGGAGCCGAGCGCGCCGTAGCCGGTGTTGGTGATGTTCACGCCGTCCACGACGTACTGGTTGTCGAGGCCGCTGCCGCCGCCCATCGACGGGTTGGCACTGCCCGCGCTGCCGCTGCTCGTGACACCAGGCGCGAGGTAGAGCGCGTCGCTGAAGCGCCGGCCGACCGGGACGTTCTTCAGCGTCTCGCTGTCGATCACCGCGCCGACGGTGGTGCTGCGCGTGTCGATGAGCGGCGAGCTCGCGGTGACCTCAACGGTCTCGGTGACGCCGCCGACTTCCATCTTCAACGCCAGCTCGATGTTCTGGCCGAGCCGGACGATGACCTCGTTCTGCTGGACCGTCTTGAAGCCGGCCAACTCGCCCTTGATGCTGTACGTCCCGGGCACGAGGAGCGGTACCGCGAATCGGCCCTCGGCGTCGGTGACTGCTGACTTGGCGCCCTGCGGTCCCGTCAACGTGACGGTGGCACCGGGAACGGCAAGGCCCTGCGTATCGGTGATGCGACCGTTGACAGCGCCGGTCGTCTCCTGGGCCCAGCCATGACCCGCACCGATCAGCAGTAGCGCTGTCAGCAGGGTCAGAATGCGGCTTCTCATGAATTCTCTCCTTCGTTGGATCGTGATCGCTCCGCCGAAACCCGCCGGACGGTGGCGCCGTGACGAGGCGCGTTGCGCCAGAGCTGCTCCCATTCGTCACGGAACCTTGCCATTCATCACAACCCGCGTACTGATGAATTGAGCGCTCCGTCAGGGATAAGGGGCAAGCTGCGTGCCGGGTGCGAACAGGTGACCGCGCACACCATCACGGGGCGAGATGCGCGCGATCACGGCCCGATCGCTGATTTACGTGATCGATGTGGCGGATGGCCACAGCACTGTGCGGTTCGAGCGATTGAATTCAGGGACCGATGGATTCAAGCGGTCGTATGGCGAGCTGTTTTTCTGACGGGTCCGAGCCTGTGACGAAGCGCGTGACGAGTTGACTCAGCAACAATTCGCAACGCATCCGACAGCGAGTGTGGGCGCTCACTGCTGACGAGATGGCAAGGTTTTGAAAGGTACCTAAAAAAGGCCGGATGCCCCGACGGGACACCCGGCCCAACCGACCGCAACCGACGACGCCGCTGCGTCGTCAGCTCATGCGCGGTCGCTATCTCCTGAAGGCCGCTCTGATCGGCCTCCAGCTCGCGGTGCGCTTAGAACAGGAACCTCACGCTCAACCTGCCCTGCAGCCCGGCGTTGAACAGGTCGTCCATGAGGTAGCGCGGATCGCGCGCGTTGGCGCCGTCGGGCGTGGCGTCGAGCAGCGCGTTGTAGTCGTACCCGGTCTCCAGGTTCGTGTTCGCCAGGTTGATCTCCGACGACGTCCGCCGCGGGCGGTTGACGCTGTCGAAGAAGTGGCGCGCCGTCTGCTGGTTGAACAGGTTCAGGATGTTCGCTTCGAGACGCAGGTGCCTGCTGCCCATCACCTTGAAGTCCTGCGAGATGAGCAGGTCGGTCTGCGCGAGCGTCGGCGTGCGGCCGAGGCTGCCGCGGCCGTCGACGAACAGCGGGATGTTGTTGATGCTGTAAACCGTGCGGCTGACCGGCGTCCCGCTGCCGATGTACTGGAAGGCGCCGATCTGCGTGCCAAACGGCATCAGGTACGAGCCATACAGCTTCACCACGTTGGGACGGTCGGTCGCCAGGCGGCCGAGCACGTTCAGATCCCCGTGCGAGTCGAACTCCAGCTCGTCGAGGTCCCACGCCCGGTTGGCGCTGCTGCCGGCGCGCGCGATCGTGCCCGCCTGCTGCTGCGTCGTCGCCGAGGTGCGGTTGGTTGTCGGCGTGGAGAGCTCGTCGGAGTTGGCCAGACCGGCGTAGTTGCCATAGAGGCGGCTATACACGTAGCTGGCGCTCGCGAACCAGTTGTTCGAGAAGCGCTTCTCGAGTGAGAACTCGAGCGCGTCGTAGGTCCGGTTCGGCTTCGGCGTGTCGAACACCGGCGTCAGCCCCGACGGGTTCATCGTCACCGCGATGCCCTCGCCCGGATTGACGTACTTGTATTCCTCGCTGCCGTTCACGAGGACGCCCATGTCCTCGATCGTGCGGCGCAGGCTGTTGTGTGTGTAGTTGACAGTCAACGTCATGTTGGCCTTGAGCTGGTACTCGCTCCCGATATTCAGGTTGTCCTGGCTCATCGGCTTCAGGTTCGGATCCGTCGAGTCGAAGTTCGGGATGCGCAGGTCGCGATAGCTGCCCGGGGTCGAGTCCCACAGGTTGCGGCCCGGCAGGTTGGTGCCCGAGAGCGAGAACGCGTCGGTCGTGTCGAGCGAGCGGTACTGGACGTGCCAGATGTCGCCGCCGAACCCGCCGCGTGCCAGCTCGTACTTCGTCCAGTCGAAGTAGCGGCCCCAGCTGCCGAAGACCTTGAAGCGGCCGTCACCGCGCACGTCGTAGCTGGCGCCCAGGCGCGGCGCGAGCTTGTCGCCGAAGCCGAAGCGGATCGCGTACGGCGCGATGTCGGTGCGGAACGACGGAATCGTCTCGCGCTCTGTCCGCAGGCCCAGGTTCATGGTCAGGCGATTGATCGACCACTGGTCCTGCACGTAGAGCGACCAGATGTCCGACGACGCCGCGCCGCGCGTGCCGAAGTCGTCCACTTCATAGTAGCCATACGGCCCGCGATCGGTGATGCCGGTCGCGTTGCTCGTGAACGCCTTGTCCCACCACACGAAAACGTAGCCGCCGCCCGGGTAGGTGTAGTCCACGTCGTTGGACGAGTGCTGATAGCCGAGGCCGGCCTTCAGGTTATGGTTGCCGGCGGCGTTGAACACCTTGATGAAGTCGCCCTGCATGTAGCCGCGCTTCGTGTGATCGAAGTTGGCCAGCTGGATGCGCGGGCTGTTCTGGAAGCCGACGCCGCCGAGCTGATCGGGCGAAATGGGATAGCCCAGGCCGATCGGTGACGACTGATACGTCACGCTGCTGATCGTCGGCACGCCGGTGTCCTTGTAGTTGTCGTCGAACATGCCGCCGCGCACGCTGATCAGTGAAGTTGCGGTCAGCGTGTAGTCCAGCGTGCCCGAGTAGCTGGTCTGCGGGCTCTCGAACCCGCGCGTCTTCTGGATCTGGTTCGAGGCCTTGGAGCTCGAGATGCTGTTGGCAAACGAGTCGTTGTAGGCGGGCAGCGTGCCGGTGGAGGTCGTCGGCGTCCACAGCACCGAGAAACTGGTGCGCAGGCGATTCGTCGGGTCGTAGCTGACCTTGCCGAACCCGCTGTTGATCGTCTGCTTCTGATCGATCGTGTCTGTTTCCGAGCGTGTGAACAGGTAGTCGTTGGAACGCCGGACGTAGCGCGGTGCCCACGATCCGAAGAAGTACAGCTTGTCGCGGACGATCGGCCCGCCGAGCGATCCGCCGATGTCGTGCCGGTTGTTCGGCTGTTCGCGATCCTGGATGTAGGACACCGTCTTGTCGTCGAGGGGGTCGAGCACGAGGCGCTTGACGGAGTTGGCGCTGGTGCCGGCGCCGGTGAAGTAGTAGTGGCCCTCGCCGTGATACGCGTTGCCGCCGGACTTGGTGACGGCGCTGATGACGCCGCCGAGGGCGCCGCCGTATTCCGCGCTGATGCCGCCGGTCTTGACCTGCACTTCCTGCAGGTACTCGAACACGGCGTCCTGGCGGGAGCGGCCGTCCACCAGGCTGTTGGTGGTCACGCCGTCCACGGTGAAGGAGTTCTCCGCGCCGCTGGCGCCGTTCACCTGGATGCCGCCTTCGATGTCGCCGGTGTTCACCGACGGCGAGGCAAGCGCCAGATTCTGGAACGTGCGGCCCTTCGGGATGCGCTCGAACTCTTCCGCCGTCACGTTGTGCGCGATGGTCGTGTTCTTGGTGTCGATGAGCGGCGAATCCGCGGTGACGCTGACGGCTTCCGTCACGCCGCCCACCTTCAGTGTCGAGTCGATCGACAGGGTGTTGCCGAGCAGCAGGACGACGTCGGGAACCTCGCTGGCCTGAAACCCTGACAGCTCGAACTTGACGGCATAGCGGCCAGGCTCGAGGTCGAGGACGCGGTAGACGCCGTCAGAGCCGGAGACGGCGGTGTAGACCTTCGCGGTCTGCTTGTTCGTGATGGTCACCGTCGCGCCAGGCAGCACGGCGCCGCTGGCATCTTTCACCACGCCGGTGAGGCCGCTGAAGCGTTCCTGTGCCATCGCTGGAACCGTGACGAGCGCAGCAAGCGCGAGCACGGCAAGCACGAACCGGCGAGGGCCGGTTCGCAGGGGGAGAGCTGTCATTCGGATGCTCCTTTCGCGGTCATATGACGCAGGCCGCAGGCGCGATGCGCCGGTGCGTTTCGTCACCGGCCCCGAGCCTTCCGTCACCGCGTAGCGGTCGCACGCGGAACCACGGCGCTGCGTCTGTCAGCGTGGGATCAGTGGCAGGTCGCGTGCCGCAAACACGCGGTTCGTCCCGGAAAGCTGTGTGGTCATCCAACTGCCGCGAAGCGAGTTCGCCATGGGGCGGATCTGCTCGGGTCGGGACGAGAGGCGGGACGAGCCGCCAAGCGCGGCCGTGCGTTTGCCGGCCAATCTCGACGCTCGACCGGAATTCGGGATCAACCGTGCGTTGTCGTCCAAGCCGCTGGAGAGTGCCGATGATTCTTCGGCGGGGCAGGGCGCCGCAGTCCGACACCGGCGCCGTCGTTCATCCCTCGAAGCGGTATCTCTGTCCCAGCGCGGGCGATGTGGACGCGCGCCCGACCCGCGCTGGCGTGACAGGCCACAGGGAGTGTGCGGTGCATGCGGCGCGCGCCGAAGGGAGTTCGGCCGCGTGAGCTTCGTTCGGCGGCGAGGCCGCTGTCGCTAGGCTGTGAGCTCGAGGGCGACGGCCATGCCCATGCCGCCGCTCACACACAACGTCGCGAGGCCGCGCTTCAAGTTGCGCTGCCTGAGCGCGTGCAGGAGCGTCACGACGATGCGCGTGCCGCTGCAGCCGATGGGGTGCCCGAGCGCGATCGCCCCGCCGTTGACGTTCAGGCGATCGGGCGCCACTGGCAGATCGCGCAGGACCGCGAGGACCTGCGGTGCGAATGCCTCGTTCAACTCGACGAGATCGAAATCGTCCAGCTGCATCGAGAGACGCTGGAGCAGCTTGCGTACCGCTGGCACGGGGCCGATGCCCATACGCTCCGGATCGACGCCGGCGGTCGCCCATCCCAGAACCCGGGCCATCGGCTGCAGCCCGCGCGACGACACTGCCTCGAGCCCTGCCAGGATGACGGCGGCCCCGCCGTCGGTGATACCCGACGACGACCCGGCGGTGAGAATGCCCGGCGTGCCGTCGACTTCGAAGACCGGCGACAGGCGTCCCAGCGACGCGAGCGTCGTGTCCGGGCGCGGATGCTCGTCGGCGCTCAAGGTGACGGGACCCTTCGCGCCGGGAACGGTGATCGGCGCGATCTCATCAGCGAACCGGCCCGCGGCAATCGCCGCCGCGGCGCGCCGGTGGCTTTCGAGCGCGTAGTGGTCGGAGGCCTCGCGATCGATGCCGAGCTCACGCGACAGCCGCTCCACGGTCTCGCCCATCACCATGTCGCACAGCGGGCACAGGAACCCGTCGCGATACATCGCGTCGACGAGCGGGAAGTGGCCCATCCGATGGCCCCATCGCGCGTCGACGGCGTCGATCAGATACGGCATGCGGCTCATGCTCTCGATGCCGCCTGCGAGCACGATGTCCGCTTCGCCGAGCACGATCGCCCGCGCGCCCGTCGCGATGGCTTCGAGGCCTGACGCGCACGCCTTGTTGACTGTCATCGCCGGCGTGCTGTCGGGAAGCCCCGCGCGACGGCCGACCTGCCGCGCGGGGTTCGGGCCGGAGCCAGCCTGCCGGGCGTGACCGACTACCACCTGATCGATGTCGGCGGCGTCGAGCCCCGCCCGGGTCAGCGCCGCGCGCGCCGCGACGGCGCCAAGCTCCGCCGGGTGCACGTCACGCAGCGTCCCGCCGTAGCGCCCGATCGGCGTGCGGGCAGCAGCGACGATGAAGACAGGCTCTGGCAGCAATGCGGCCTACTTCACCGTCAGCACTGATTTCAGCGATGTCTCAGAACTGGTGCCGACCAGGACCTCGAAGTCGCCGGGTTCCACGACGCGCTGATTCTGCTCGTTGATCAGCCACAGCGCTTCCGGCCCGATGGGCAGTTTCACCACGGTCGACTCGCCAGGTTTCAGCGAGACGCGTGCGAAGCCCCGCAGTTGCTTCACCGGACGCGTCACTGACGCGACGACGTCGTGGATGTACATCTGCACCACTTCATCACCGGCGCGCGATCCTGTATTCGTCACCCGCACGCTCATCGTCGTCCGGCCGGACGCGCCGATGGTGGCGTCGGCGAGCTTCAGATCGGTGAGCGAGAACGTCGTGTAGCTCAAGCCGTGGCCGAACGGGAACAGCGGCGCCCGCGACTCGAACAGGTAGTCGCGGAACGACGTCGGCTTCCGGTTGTAGTAGACCGGCAGCTGGCCGACGGTGCGCGGCACCGAGATGGGCAGCTTGCCGCCAGGGTTGACGTCGCCGAAGAGTGCCTCGGCGACCGCCGTGCCGCCTTCCTGGCCCGGGTACCAGACCTCGAGGATCGCAGGAACCGACGCGACGACGTTGGCGATCGACAGCGGCCGGCCGTTCATCAACACCATGATGACGGGTTTGCCGGTCGCGACGAGCGCGTTGATCAACTCGTCCTGCTGACTGATCAGATCCAGCGTGGTCATGTCGCCGAGATGGTTGTCGGCGTACGCCTCGCGCGACGTCGATTCGTTCGTCCCGACGACGGCGACGATCGCGTCGGCCGTACGAGCCACCTTCACAGCGTCTGCGATCCGCTGGCGGTTCTTGGCGGGATCGGCTGGGACGACAGCGTCCTTGCCCCAGTTCGCCGGCTCCTCGGTGATGCGGCAGCCCTCGGCAGAGACGATCTTCACCGCGCCGGCCTTGTCCTTGATGCCCTGGAGGATGCTGACGCCTCGTCCGGGGTCTTCGCTGTAACCGCCCAGGTGCAGGTCGGCGGCGTTGGGCCCGATCACGGCGAGCGTGTGCAGCGTGTTCCGGTCGAGCGGCAGCGCGTTCTTGTCGTTCTTGAGGAGGATGAGCGATTCACGGCCGGCGGTGAGAGCCAGCGCCTGGGCATCCGGCGTGTTCGTGACGCCATCGGCGGCGTCGGCGTCCGTGAAGGGGTGTTCGAAGAGGCCGGCGAGGAACTTCAGGCGCAGGACGTGCGCGGCGGCGAGATCGACGAGGTGCTCGTCGACGCGGCCCGCCTTCACTTCCTCGACCAGCGCGGGAAACGCGCGCCGATCGGGCATCTCGAGGTCGATGCCGGCTTCGATCGCCAGCCGCGCGGCGTCGGCCATCGTGGCGCCGACGTGATGTCGCTCGGTCAGCTGCTCGATGGCGTTGTAGTCCGAGACGATCATCCCCTGGAAGCCCCATTCCTTGCGCAGGATCTGATCGAGCAGGAAATGGCTGGCAGTGGACGGCACGCCGTCGATCTCGTTGTAGGACGGCATCACCGCCGCGATGTGCCCTTCCTTCACCGCGCGCTCGAAGGGCCAGAGCATCTCCTCGCGCAGCTCTCGCTCGCCGACCTTCGTCGGGGCCGTGTTGATGCCGCCTTCATGCGGGCCGTGCGCGGCGAAATGCTTGGCCGTCGCGAAGACGTGGCCAGCCGTCAGGACCGGCATCGGTCCCTGGTAGCCGCGAATGGCGGCGAGGCCGATCTCGGAGACGAGGTGCGGGTCCTCGCCGTAGGTCTCTTCAGTGCGCCCCCAGCGCGGGTCGCGCGCGAGGTCGATGACCGGCGCCAGCACCTGTTGTGAGCCGCGCGCGCGCACTTCGCGCGCGGCGACGGTGAAGACCTTTTCGATGAGCGCCGTGTCCCAGGTGCTCGCCAGGCCAATCGGCACGGGGAAGTTGGTGCCTTTCGTCGCGGCGAGGCCGTGCACAGCCTCTTCGTGAAAGAGGACGGGAATCGGCAGCCGCGTGTGCTCGAGCACGTAGTGCTGGATCGCGTTGACGAACTCCACGGTCTCGCGCGGCGAGCGGCGCTTGCCGCCGCGATCGACGCCGTCGCTGGGACGCGTGACCTCGCCGATGCCGTGGCCCAGGATGGCCTCGGCCTTGGCAGGGTCGAAGTTCCCCGCCGCGTCGACGAGCTGACGCTTCTGCTGCCAGACTGCCAGCGTCTGCGCGATCTTCTCGTCGAGCGTCATCCGCGACAGGAGATCGGCCACGCGGGCCTCGACCGGCTGGGACGGGTCTTTGTAGAGCGGGGTGTCCGCCTGACCGATCACCGCCGTCCCGGCGGCCGCGAGCAACAGAGCGACGAGGGGAGCAAGTCGACGCGTCAAAGTCCACACTCCTTCACTGACAGCCATCGGCTGCCAGTCAGATAGCGGCGCGAGGCCGCATCGAGGTTCACGAAATCAATGCTCGAACCGCTTGAGCATCGTCTGCGCCTGGGTCTTGAAGCCGGCGTCTTCCGGCCCCCATTCCGGGTCGGGCGGGAGCGCCAGGGCCTGTTTGAGCTCGGCCACCGCCTCATCCCGGCGATCCATGGCGTCCAGGGTCTCGGCCAGGAAGACGTGCGTGACGACGCTGCGCGGATTGTAGGTGAGAGCGCGCCGCAGGTGTTCCTCGGACTTGCGATTGCTGCCGCCGAACAGGCCAGGCACCTTGAAGTACCAGCGCCCGAGCGCCCGGTCGGCTGAGCCCTGCTGGAAGGCCGGGTCGAGAGCCAGCACGCGTTCGAGCTCGTCGCGGATGGTGCCGCGGTACTTGAGGCCGCCGCGCAGGCCGTGGTCCTCGGCGTAGCCGCCCATGTTCGCCGCCAGCCAGAAGTGGCCTTCCGGGCGGTTGTCGTGCAGCGCGATGGCCGCCCGTGCCGCCTGCATCGCCTGCTCGTAGGCCTTGTCGCGCGCGTCCTGCGCCTGCTCGTGGCCGCCCAGCCAGTAGCCGGCGCGCGCGCGTTTCCACGCCGCGTCGAAGTCCGACGGGTTGCGGGCCAGCGCGGCATCCCACAGCTGGGCCGCCTGCCGCGCGTCTGCCAGCGTTTCGCGATTGGCGTAGAGCGCGTCGGGGTCTGGCGCCTGCGCCTGACACCAATCGGCGGCTGGGAGCGTCAAAAAGCCTATGCAGTACAATACGCGCATGCAGGATCTGATCGCGCGCATCCTGAGCGAACTGGGCGAGGATCCCCGGCGCGAAGGCCTTCGCGACACGCCGAAGCGGGTCGAGAAGTCGCTGCGGTTCCTGACCAGCGGGTACGGGGCAGACATCGACGAGGTCATCAACAACGCGCTCTTCTCAGTTGATTACAGCGAGATGGTCATCGTCAAGGACATCGACTTCTACAGCCTCTGCGAGCACCATCTCCTGCCGTTCTTCGGCAAGTGCCACGTCGCCTACATCCCGCAGCAGAAAGTGATCGGTCTCAGCAAGATCCCGCGACTCGTCGACGTGTTCGCGCGCCGCCTGCAGGTGCAGGAGCGGCTGACCCATCAGATCGCGCAGGTCATCGAGGAGAAGATCGCCCCGATTGGCGTCGCCGTGGTGATGGAGGGCACGCACCTGTGCATGTCGATGCGCGGCGTCGAGAAGCAGAACTCGTTTGCCGTGACCAGCGCCATGCTGGGCGCGTTCCGCGAAAACGCGCGCACGCGCTCCGAGTTTCTCGAGCTGATCAAGCGTCCCTCGCTGCCAACGCCGCTCGAGGCGATGGCCGGCGCCACGTGCGTCACCGACTAGCGCATCCGCGGATGTGTAGCGGGCGGCGAGCGGCGGGCGGCAGGCAGTAAGTCTCCTTGCGGCGACAACGGGTGCCCAACCGCCGGCCCTGCCAGCTTCGGCCCTCCTGCGGCCAGCTGCCGGCGGCCAGCTGCCCGCTACGCAACCCGAGAGCCTCCCGGCAATGTTGCCCGGCCTGATCCTGGTCGGCACCTACGTGGTGCTGGCGCTTGGCCGCGTCCCGGGCTTCCGCATCGATCGCACCGGCGCCGCTGTCATCGGCGCCATCCTCATGGTCACCGTCGGCGGCCTGTCGTTCGACGAGGCGACCAGCGCCGTCGACTACCGCACGCTCGTCCTGCTGTTCGGGATGATGGTGCTCGTGGCGCACCTGCAGATCGCCGGGTTCTTCGGCCTCGTCGCCCGCGTCGCCGCGTCGCGCTTCGCGCATCCAGTAGCGCTCGTGGCGGCCGTGGCCGTCGCGGCCGGCGCGCTGTCGGCGTTGTTCGTCAACGATCCGGTCTGCCTGGTGCTCACGCCCGTCGTCATCGACATCGCCAGGCTCCGCGGCCTGCCGCCGCTGCCGCTGCTGCTCGCGCTGGCGACCGGGTCGAATATCGGCAGCGTCTCGACGGTCATCGGCAACCCGCAGAACATGTTGATCGGGAGCCTCTCGGGCATCCCGTTCACGCGATTCAGCGCCGTGCTCGGGCCTGTGGCCGTCGTCGGTCTGGCGATCGACGTGCTGGTGATCGCGCTCGTCTTCCGGCGCGCGCTGGCGGTCCCGTCTCCGGTGACGGCGATGGCCGGCATCCGGCCGTTGCGGCGCGCGCAGCGCGCGCTGCTGATCAAGGCGCTGGTGGTCGCGGGCGCCATGCTGGCCGGCTTCATCGCCGGGCTCGACGTCGCGCTGGTGGCCGGAGCCGGAGGCGCGGCGTTGCTCGTGACGCGCCGGGTGAAGCCGGAAAAGATCTGGCGTCGCATCGACTGGGACCTGTTCGTCCTGTTTGCCGGCCTGTTCGTCATCGTTCGCGGCGCCGCGCATGCCGGCCTCGACCGCCGCTTTTTCGATGCGCTGCGCCCGGTGGGTCTCGAGACCGTGTGGGGGCTGTCGCTGGTGTCGGCCCTGCTGTCGAACCTGATAAGCAACGTCCCGTCGGTGATGCTGTTCTCCCGGTTCGTGCCGACGCTCCCGGACCCGCAGACCGGATGGCTGACGCTGGCGATGTCGAGCACGCTGGCCGGCAACCTCACGCTGCTGGCGTCGATCGCGAATCTGATCGTCGCCGAAGGCGCGCGCAAGCGTCAGGTGCAGATCTCCTTCACCGATTACCTCAAGGTCGGCCTGCCGGTGACAATCGCCACGCTGGCCTTTGGCATCTGGTGGGTATACTGACGCGCGATGTCCCGTGTCCTGACTTGTGGCGCCGCCTGCATCCTTGCCGCCGCGGCAACGCTGCACGCCGCGGTCCCGCAACATAAGCCGGCGCCGAAGCCGCCCGCAAAGGCCGCTGCGAAAGCGCCGGTGACGAAAACCGATCCCGTCGTCATCTCGTGCCTCGAGCCGCTCGGCCAGGGGGTGAAGTCGGCGCGGAAATTCTGCGATGTGCTGGCCGGCAGAGATCCGGCCAAAGGCAACCAGCTGGCGCTGCCAAAGCATCACGGCACCGCAGTCCTGCAGTTTCACTTGTACAACCGCCAGATGTACTCGGCGCAGCAGGTCCAGGCCGGCGAGGCGTATACCAGGGCCACGGCGACGATCGGCGTCCTGACGCCGGACGGCACAGTGCTCGGCCGTGGCGTCGTGCAGACGGAGTTCCGGTCGGGCAAGGACCTGTTCGATCGCATCAGCGGCGGCGCCGGGCCGAGCGGGCTCAAGGCTGTGGCGCCCGTGGGCGACGAGGTGATCCGCGTCGACATCCCCGAGAAGGTGGAGCTCGTGAGCCTGCTCGGCGAGAAGCTCGTGCTCGGCGGCGTTGGCGGCGCGCAGACACTGGGGGCCGAAGGCCGGCCGATCGCCCTGGTCAGCGACGCGCAGATCGTCTACACGCCTCCGCCCGTGAAGAAGGCGGCACCGGCCAAGAAGCGGAAGAAGTAACGCGCACCCGCGGAGGAGCCATGAATCGACGCGACTTCATGAAGACCACGATGATCGGCACTGCCGCGATGGCCGGCACCGGCACGCGCGCATTCGCGCTGCCGCCTGGCGAGCGGATCACTGTCGGGTTCATCGGCTGCGGCGCCCGCGCCCACCAGCATCTCGAAGACATCGGCGGCATGAGCGGCGTCGAGATTGTCGCTGTCTGCGACGCCTACAAGGGCCGCGCAGAGCGAGCGCGCTCACGGACCGGCGGACGCGCGGCCATCGTCGCCGACTACCACGAGATCCTCGCCAACCCGTCCATCGACGCCGTGTTCATCGTCACGCCCGACCACTGGCACAAGACGATGGCGGTCGAGGCGCTGCAGGCGAAGAAGGACATCTACATCGAGAAGCCGATGAGCTATTCGATCGAGGATGGCCTGGCGATCGTCAACGCGGCGAAAGGATCCGATCGCATCCTGCAGGTGGGCAGCCAGGGCGTGAGCGGCGCCGACATGATCAAGGCGCGGGAGCTGGTGAAGGCCGGAAAGATCGGTCAGGTCACCATGGTGCGGGCGGCCTACAACCGCAACAGCAAGGGCGGCGCGTGGCTGTATCCGATTCCGCCGGATGCCTCGCCCCAGACCGTCGACTGGGATCGCTTTCTCGGTCCCGCGCCGAAGCGCGCCTTCGATCTCGATCGGTTCTTCCGGTGGCGCTGCTACTGGGACTACTCCGGCGGCATCGCGACGGACCTGTTCGTGCACCTGGTGTCGTGGCTCAACTTCGTCGTGGACGCGAAGATGCCGAAGGCGATCGTCGCCACCGGCGAGAACTATCGCTACAAGGCGACGCACGAAGTGCCGGACACGCTCAACGCGCTGCTGCTGTACCCGGAGGGCTTCACGGCCAATCTCTGCTGCACTTTCAACAACGAGCAGGGCAGCCAGTCTGGCCTGGAGATTCTCGGCACCGCCGGATCGCTGCTCATCAGGGATGGCGGCGTGACGTTCCGGCCAGAGCCCGCGCGTGAGGACAACAGCTGGGTGGTGGCCTCGTGGCCCGAGGCGCTCGAGAAGGCGTACCACGCCGATCCGAAGATCCAGGCTGTCGAGTCACCGGGCACGTGGCCCGGGCAGGTCGTCGGCGGCGAGGAGCGCTGGCGGACGGAAGGCCACGACGCGAGCTACGCCCACGTGTCAAACTTTTTCTCGTCCGTGAAGTCGCGGCAGGCGCCGTTCGAGGACGCGCTGTTCGGCCATCGCGCAGCGGCGTGCGCGCACATGGTCAACCGATCGGTTCGCGAGAAGCGGATGATCGAATGGGATTTCGCGGCCGAGAAGCCGGTGTAAGAAGAAGGCGCTTCGCGCAAGGGATCGCGCGCGCGGGCCCAAGGGCCGGGCCTTGCGGGCCAAGGAAGGCAAGGAAGCCAAGAAGGCCCAGGGCCGAGGAAGAAACCCGGCGCGTTGAGGAGCGGTCGCGCGCCGGGTGGTAACGTGATCGTCTACCGCGCCGAGCAGGTCGACGAGAGCATCTTCACTGACGTGACTGTCAGCGTCTGCGCGGCGGCGGCGGCGGTCGAACCGAGCGTGCTCCCCGGCTGCGCGCTGCTCTGCGCCGCGGCGCCACCAGAGGGCATGAGCACGCCCTTCACCTCGACCTGGTGTCCGACGTGGTCGCCCAGCTGCACGCCGGTCGTAGTGCTCGTCAGGTTGTAGTCGGGGCCAGCCGTCGCGGACGCCGCGCCAGTCGTCGCACCCGAACCGCCGAGTACTCCATTCTTCAACACGTAACCGAGGCCTGCGGACGTCGAGCTGTCCGCCTTCTGCACACAACCGGTAATTGTGACCGGCGATGTCTGGTTATTGGACGCTGGTGCCTGCGGCGTCGTCACCGGGTTCACTGGCGAGGCCGGTGTCGGCGGCGTTGTCGGTGACGCCGGCGGTGGCGTCTGCGCGAAAGCGACTGTGGCTGCCAGCAGCATTCCGCCGGCCCACGTTCCGGTGCGTGCGATTCGTGCGGTAAACATGCGCTCCTCCTGATGCCGCTCGCGCGCCGCAAGTCGCGACGCGGGTGCGAACCACGCAGGTGAAGTGCAAGTGAGAGGCCAGCCGGTCTTCGGCCGAGCTGCGAAGCTGAGCGGCGGAGTGGCGATCGTGGATGCGTCCTTGCACAGCTGACGTGAATGGCCACGCGAGCGCGAGGGCAATCCACGAAACAGCGGCTGCGGCTGTTACGCGAGGAGGCTGAAGCCTGCCGGCGATGCGACCTGTGGAAGCGGGCGACGCAGGTCGTCATCGGCGATGGCAGCGTGTCGGCGCGGCTCATGCTGGTCGGCGAGCAGCCAGGCGACCGCGAGGACATCGAGGGCAAGCCGTTTGTCGGACCGGCGGGACGAGTGCTGACCGAAGCGCTGGAACGTGCGGGGCTCGGTTCGACGCCGACCTTCGTGACCAACGCGGTGAAGCACTTCAAGTGGGAGGCGCGCGGCCCGCGACGCATTCACGAGCGACCGAATGCGGCGGAGATCGCGGCATGCCGGATGTGGCTGCAGATTGAGATCGACGCCATCGCGCCGCACGTGATCGTCGCGCTTGGCGCGACAGCGGCACGATCGCTGCTCGGCCCGCGAATCCGCGTCACCCGCGATCGCGGCAAACCCATCGAATCACCGCTGGCCCCAATCGTCATCGTGACTGTCCATCCGTCGTCGATCCTGCGGGCGCCCGACGACGCCAGCCGCCGCGAGGCGATGACGAAGTTCGTCGCCGACCTCCGCAAGGCTGGCCGACACCTGCGCTGACGAGGCTGGTGTCGCCTTACGACTTGTAGGCCGATCTAAAGATCGGCCCTACAGGCGATGGTTCTTGCCAGGCTCTTGCCTGGCCGTGCCATGTCCCTGGTTCTCGGTAGGGCCGATCTTCAGATCGGCCATCACCGGCGGCCGATCTACAGATCGGCCATCACCAGCGGGCGGTCAAAGATCGGCCCCTACGGCTGATGGTTCTTGCCTGGCCCTACACTCTACGGGGCTACCAGCCACTCGATGGCGGAGCGCTGGGATCTGTCGCCGCTTGTCGGTGACAGCCTGAATGCAGAAGGTGCATTTGCCGATTGGTAGGCAACGGCGACGATGGCGGGGGCCTGTGCGCCCTCACCAGCGAGCCACAGCGGCCCGGGCGCGCCCAGCGCCAGCAGCGCGGGGACGTCGCCGTATTTCACGCCGCCCGGCAGAAACCGGGCGTCGTCGATCGTGGTCACCGACGCGAAGCGGAAGCCGCCAGTGTCTACGGCGAGCCGATCGACGAGAGACGGCGCGGCAGCGCGCGCGATGGTCGCCCACACACCCGCGTCGGCGCCAAGACCTGCCAGGGCCACGTGTCGCGTGGCGCGTGTCCGCGCGTAGCGCAGTGCCGCCAGCACATCGTGCACACGCTCGATGACGAGCGGCGAGTTGTAGCCGTACGTGTAAGGCCCGATAGGAGGCCCTTTCACGAGCGTGTTCTTTGCCGGCGCACTCGCGCCAGCCGCACGAAACGCCCCTGTCTCGAAGACGTCCAGCCCCATCACCGCGCGGCCCTTCGCCAGCAGGCTGGTTGCCAATGGCGATGGCGCGCCGTCGGCACCAGCGACCGCGGCAGTTCCAGTCGGATCGAGCCAGACCACGATGTCGCCTGTGGCCTGCGGCGGCGTCAACAGCACGAACGGGGTGACCTCGCCGTAGCGTGCCTGCTTCAGCAGACCTTGCGACACGACGATGCCGTCTGGCCGCGTCGTCGTGCCGGCCTGCGCCACGACATCCCCGTCGCCGGGAGTGTCGCGCGCCACCATCACGGCGAGCGCACCTCCGACCACCTCGCGATACCGCGCCAGGGATGTCGCGTCATGCGGCGCCAGGCCCGCGAGCTGTCGATCTCCCTCGGACGTCCACCACGACGTCACGCTGCGTTCCTCTGCCTCCCCGTGACCTGGTGCGGGATGGCCGGCGTCCCAGACTGACGCCTCGGCGCGCGTCAGCGGCACGTAGTCCTCTTCCACGACGGGTTCTGCCAGCCCGAGATGGAGACGCTGGTTCATCCACGCGTACATCGCGCTGCGTGAGACGTAGTTGTAGTTGTGGGGAAACTGCGGGAACGGAAAGATCGCGACGTCATCGGGCGCCTTCAGCAGCGTCCACAGCCGCTTGAGCCCCGGGAACCCGGTCTCGGGCATCGTCTTGGTCCAGTCGTCCGCGCTCGTCATGCCCATCGGCTTCGGCGCAGCGAGGGCGGCGATGTCGACGTTGTCGATCCCGATGCGGAGATAGTCGGCGTTCTCGCAGGTGCAGCCGCCCTGCATGCCGGTCCCGACCATCACCATCGGAAAGAGCGTGACCGGACGGTCGTCGAGTGCGCCCAGGATGAAGGTCTGCGTGCCGCCGCCGCTGGCGCCGCTGACCGCCAGTCGCGCGGGATCGACATCGGGCAGCGACGCGAGGAAATCGAGCGCGCGCCGCGCGTTCCATGACTGCAGCCCCATGATCGACTCGAGGCGCGACTCGGTGTCGGCCGCGAAGAAGAGACCGGGCGCGGCGGGGGAGTCGGCAGGGCGGCCGTCGGGCTCGCCGTGCGCGACCTGAATCGGAATCTGCACGCTGTCGGCGTAGCCTTCGAGGTCGAAGAGCAGCGAGATGACGCCCATCCGCGCGAGCTGGACGGCGGCAGCCTGCAGCGGGTATCGTCCGCCGACCTCGAAGCGCTCGGCGCCAGAGACGATGGACTTGCGCACGGCATCGATCGACGCTTCGTTGAACCGGCCGCCCTGCCAGTGTCCGTGAGGCAGGAGCACCGCGGGCAGCCGGCCCTCACGCCCGGCGGGGCGATAGAGGCTGCCCGTGACGAAGTGTCCCGGGACGCTCTCGAAGGACACCTTGTCCACGGTGTAGCCGTTGCGTGCCACGCGGCCGTGCACCACAGCGTTCAACGGCGTCGCCTCCGGCATCGGCCACAGGCCGAGCGACACCTGGACCTGCCGGCGCGCCGCGCGGGCGCGCGCAGCCCAGGCCTGCTCCGATGCGGGTGGCTCGAAGGTGAACGTGCCTCGAAGCGTCCGCGGCGCCTCGAACCGTCTGTCACCGGCCACCTCGGATGCGAATGTCGCTGACGATTGCGCGCGCACGAACGTGCCCGCGAGCGCTACCACGACGACACCGCCCATCAACGTCAGCCACCGACTCACGGATGAACCTCCTCGCTCAGGCCAGACAAGCGCCGGGCCTGTTGCACCGCGCGCCGCGCATCTTATCGCGGAGATGGGTGGTATGCTCGCCGGAGCGATCCTCATGCGTTGGCTTCTCATCGGCAGTCCGGTTGCGCTGCTTCTCTGGCTTCAGGCAGCGTCGCCTGTGCCGATGCCGAGCGCCGTGCAGCTGGCCTGGCAGCGGCAAGAGCTGCACGCGTTCGTGCACTTCGGGCCCAACACGTTCAGCGGCGCTGAATGGGGCAGCGGCACCGAAGACCCGAGAGCCTTCAACCCCACCGCCTTCGACGCCCGCCAGTGGGCACGCACGTTCAAGCAGGCCGGATTCACCGGCGTCATCGTCACCGCCAAGCATCACGACGGGTTCTGCCTGTGGCCGTCGAGGTTTTCCGCCCACACGGTGAAGTCGTCGCCGTGGCGAAACGGCAAGGGCGACGTGCTGCGGGAGCTGTCGGACGCATGTCGCGCCGAGGGGCTCGGCTTCGGCGTCTACCTCTCGCCGTGGGATCGGAACCACCCGACGTACGGCACGCCGGAATACAACCGCGTGTTCGTGAACATGCTCGAGGAAGTGCTGGATCATTACGGGCCGGTGTTCGAGGTGTGGTTCGACGGCGCCAACGGCGAAGGGCCCAACGGCCGTCGTCAGCAGTACGACTGGCCGTTGTTTGTCGCCACGGTGCGGAAGCTGCAACCGAAGGCCGTGATCTTCAGCGACGCGGGCCCGGACCTGCGCTGGGTGGGCAACGAACGTGGAGAGGCGCCGCTGACGGTGTGGTCGACGATCGACCGCGATCGCTACCAGCCCGGGACAGCCCTCAGCGACGAACTCGGTGAAGGCACACGGCTCGGGGCCAACTGGGTGCCGGCCGAGTGTGACGTCTCGATCCGGCCCGGCTGGTTCTATCGCGCCAGTGAAGATTCTCAGGTGAAGTCGCCGGCCACACTGGTGTCGCTCTATGAGAAATCCGTCGGGCGCAACTGCACGCTGCTGCTGAACGTGCCGCCAGACCGGCGCGGGCTGCTGGCCGCACCTGACGTTGCCGCCCTCCAGGGATTCCACGCCGGTCTCGATCGCATCTACGGCACTGACCTGGCGGCCGGCGCCACGGCAACCGCGTCGAGCGAACGCGCCGACGCGCCAGCGTCGGCGGCGCTCGACCCGTCGCTTGACACGTTCTGGTCGCCGTCAGCATCGGTCCCTGCGGTGCTGAACATCCAACTGGCGGCGGCTGCGACCTTCGACCGCGTCGTGCTCCAGGAGGCCATTCAGCTGGGACAGCGGGTCGAAGCGTTCACTGTCGAAGCCCAGACTGCCGACGGCTGGCAGCGCGTCGCGACCGGCACGACGATCGGCTACAAGCGAATCCTGCCGGTCCCGCTCACCACCGCGACGAATCTCCGCCTGACAGTCGTCGACGCGACCGGCGCACCTGCTATCGCCCGCTTCGCCCTCGCCCGGTCACGCTGACGCACCTTCGCCAGCCCGGGCCTTCGGCGCCGACAGGCCGCTGGGACGAATGGCGTCGTCGTCCAGCGACGCGCCGATAGAATGATCGGCACAACGCCGTCATTCCGGAGCCACCGACATCCATGAACCGCCGTATTTTCGCCGCCGCTACTCTGATTCTGGCCGTCGCGTCATGCCCTTTGCCGCTCATGGCGCAGGACCGCACACGGGCGACGACGCCGGATTCCTACAAATGGAACCTGTCCGAGATTTATCAGTCTGACGAGGCGTGGCAGGCGGAACGGGCCCGGCTGGCCAAGGACCTCGAATCCGTGGCCCCGTTCAAGGGCACGCTCGGGCAGTCGGCTGCCAGGCTGCAGCAGGCGCTCGTCCTGAATGACGATCAGGGCAAGGCCCTCAGCCGGCTGTTCACCTATGCCGGGCTCAAGGCCGATGAAGACACCCGGATCGCAGCCAATCAGGGCGCGCGCGATCAGGTCATCCAGCTCGGCTCTGCATTTGGCGCCGCCTGGGCGTTTCTCGAGCCGGAGCTGCTGACGCTCGATCCCGCCACCGTGGACGGCTGGATCGCGTCGACACCCGGGCTCAAGCCGTTCGCCTTTGCCCTCCACGACGCCGTGCGCCGCAAAGCGCACACGCTCTCGGCCAGCGAGGAGGCGTTGCTGGCGATGACCGGGCCGATGGCGTCGGGCAACCGGAGCGCGCAGAACATCCTCCTGAACTCCGACCTGCCCTGGCCGACGATCACGATGGCCAACGGCAAGGCCGTGCGCCTCGATGTGTCCGGCTTTTCAGCGGCACGCGCCTCGGAAAATCGCGACGACCGGCGCAAGGTGATGGACGCGTTCTTCGGCGCGCTCGGCCACTACCGCGGCACGCTCGGCGCGACGATGAGCGGCAATGTCCAGGCGGCGATCTTCAACGCGACGTCGCGACACTACGCGTCGACGCTGGACGCCGCCCTCGACGGGCCGAATATCCCGACCAGCGTCTACAAGGCGCTCGTCGACAGCGTCAACCAGCATCTGCCGTCGTTCCAGCGTTATCTCGCGCTTCGCAAGCGCCTGCTGAAACTGGACGAACTGCACTACTACGACCTGTACGCGCCGCTCGTGAAGGACGTGCCGCTCACCTACACCGTGGAGCAGGCCCAGGCAAACGTGAAGGCCGCGATGGCGCCGCTCGGGCCCGACTATGTCGCCGGACTCGATACCGCCTTCAAGAATCGCTGGATCGACTACTACCCGATGACTGGCAAGCAGTCCGGGCGCGTACATGAGTCCGGGCGCCTACGACGTGCATCCGTACCTGCTGCTCAACTACAACGGCCAGTACACGGACATGTCGGCGCTGGCGCACGAGCTGGGGCACGCGATGCACAGTTACTTCGCCAGCAAGTCGCAGCCATTCGCCACCGCCAACTACCCGATCTTCGTCGCGGAGGTCGCATCGACGTTCAACGAGGCACTGCTCATCGATCACATGCTGAAGCAGATCACCGATCCGAAGGTGAAGCTCGCCCTGCTCGGCAACTACCTGGAAAACGTGAAGGGAACGGTCTTCCGCCAGACGCAGTTCGCCGAGTTCGAGCTGCGGATGCACGAGATGGCGGAGTCCGGGAAGCCGCTGACCGGCGAGGCGCTGTCGAAGCTCTATCTCGAAATCACCCGCAAGTATTACGGCCACGACGCGAAGGTCTGCATCGTCGACGATGCCGTCGGCGATGAGTGGGCGTACATCTCACACTTCTACAGCCCGTTCTACGTCTACCAGTACGCGACGTCGTTCACCGCTTCGACGGCGCTGTCGGAGAAAGTGCTCGCCGGCGCGCCGGATGCCGTGGCGCACTACCGGGCGTTCCTGGCGTCGGGCGGATCGAAGTACGCGATCGATTTGCTGAAGGGCGCTGGCGTGGACATGACGACCAGCGAGCCGCTCGATCTGACGATCCGCAAGATGGATCGGGTGATGGACGAGATCGACAAGCTGCTGCAGTAGGCAGGGTTCAGGCGACGCCGAACCGGCGCTCGGCGAACGGCTCCTCGTGCGCGCTGGTGAGGAAGCCGACAATGTCCCGCGCCGGCTGGTCCGGTGCGGCGAGTTGGCCCTGCTCGTGGAAGTTCACGAACAACTGATTCCACGGCCGCGGTGCGCGGGCGCTGACCTGCATCGGCGTGTCAACGATTCCCGGCTCGTAGCTGAGAACCGCGATGTTTGAACGCGTGCCGCCAGGACGCTGATCGGAGGCCATCTCCGCGGCGAAGGTCATGCTCGCCAGGCGCAGCGCGGCCTTGCTGCTGCCGTATTCGCCGATGCCGGGGAATGCCTGCCCCGCAGCACCGGTGGACACGTTGACGATCCGGATCGGGATGCCCGGCGCGGCCCCGCGAATGACGGCGCCCATCAGAAATACCGGCGCGATGGTGTTGACGGCCAGCAGGCCGGCAAAGGCTGCGGGCTCGACGTCTTCCAGCGGTCCCATCGCACCGGTCACCGCGGCGTTGTTGACGAGGGCCGCCCGCTCCCACGCCCGGCTGCTGAGCGCCGGCGTCAGGACGTCGTCGGCGCAGCGCTGGACGTCGGGCAACTTCCCGAGATCCACTTCGACGTGGCGGTATCGTTTCGTCGAAGGTGACCGGGCGGCGGCTGATCCCGATCACCGTCCAGCCATCGGCGAGCAACAGCGTGGCAAGGGCGGCGCCAATTCCAGAGCTTGTGCCGGTTACGATCGCGAGACGTTCGGCGTGCATCACCGCGTCATGTTACCGCGATGACGGGCTACCGCCGTTCCAGAAGCTCGAGTCGATTTCCGAAGGGGTCGAGCACGTAGACGCGGTCGAATCCCTCGAGCGGTTCGTCGGAAATCGGCGGAAAACCGGCGGCGAGGCAACGCGCCGTCAGTTCGGAGAGGCCCGTCACCAGGATCGCAGGGTGGGCTTTTCCCGCAGGATGAAAGTTCGGATCGACGCCGAGGTGCAGCCGCAGCGCTCCGCCGCGGAACCACACACCGCCTCTCGCGGCAAGATTGGCGGGCTTGGCCTCCTCGATCAATCCCAGAACGCCCGAATAGAACGCGCGCGCCGCCGCTTCCTGGCCGGCCGGCATCGCGAGTTGGACATGATCGAGACCGATGATGTCAGGCACAGGGCGCCCCAGCTTTCCTTGCCCACACGCCGAATATCAACTCCCAGACAGCCGTCGTATTCGCGCTGATGCGCTCGGCGGTGAGGCGCTGCTCGAGGCTCTCGAGATCGATCTCGTGCTCTGTCGCAACGCCGTGACCGACGATGCGAGGCCGCATCGCGCGGACGATGGCGGCGGCGGGGTGAGCGATTGTCGGCGAGACGACGACAGCTTCGGCGCGGAGCCCTTCGACGACGAACCCTGCCTGCGCGAGGGCAGTGGCGAGGCCGAAGCCCATATGGACGTCGGCGCCTTCGCGCGCGACGGTGTCCCAGATCCAGCTTCGCACGCGCCAGTGGAGGGGCAGCGACTCCTGCAGTCCCGGCACGGCTGTCGAGTCGTGCTCCTGGAACACTGCCAGACCACCAGCGCGCAGCACCCGCGCGACACGGAGAAGCGTCTCGATAGCGTCCGGCTGGTACATCAGCACGCGGCGGCCAACGACAGCGTCGAACTGTTCATTCAGGGACAGGGCGTCGAGTGCCATTTCGAGGAACTCGACGTGTGAGAGACCAAGCGCCCGTGCGCGCTCGCGCGCGACTTCCAGGGACCGGGCATCGCGATCGACGCCGACGACGCGCCCGTTCGGGCCGACCAGCGCCGCAAGCATGACCGCGACGTCGCCGCTGCCGCAGCCGGCATCCAGCACCCGCATGCCAGGCCCGATTCCGGCGTCAACCAGCAGCCGCTCTGTCATGGCCAGTCGCCTCGTGACCCGTCGACCCGATGCGCGTGAGGATGGCCGAACTAAAGTTCGGCCCTACAGATGTCTCTGGAAATGAAAACGGGCGGCCAGGATGTCCCAGCCGCCCGCAAGTTCGATACTTCCCGTAGCCCGTAGCCCGTAGCCCGTAGCCCGTAGCCCGTAGCCCGTAGCCCGTAGCCCGTAGCCCGTAGCCCGTAGCCCGTAGCCCGCCTTACGCTACCGGCTGCTCGTCCTTGTTCTTCTTCTTCAGACCCTGAATCTGCAGGATCGGCTGGCTGGCCGTCGGATCCTTCAGCACGTGCTGGCGATAGAGCTTTTCCATCTCCGCATGTTGCTTCGGGTCGATGTCCTTCTTCCGCGCCGCCAGCTTCTCTTCGCGCGCGTTCTTCGCGATCCCCAGGTCGTCCAGGTCCGTCTGACGGCCCTTGGCCACCGCTTCGGCGTTCAGCTTCAGCGAGTGCTCCGCGGAGGTCAGCGGCACGGCCTTGTTGCCGGCGAAGATCTCGTGACGGCCGTGCTCGTCGTACCACTTGGTGAGCGTCGCCGTCATGTGCATCTTCTCGATGATGTTTCGCCAGCCGATGCCCGTGTTGTAGGCGCAGAAGGAGATCTCGCCCTGCTGCGTCGCGTAGGGGATGATGCACATCTCGGTGCGGCGGAAGTCGTAGTTGAACAGGTCCTGGAACCACATGCCGGCGATGAACAGGAAGTTCCACCGGTCAGCGCGCCGCTTCTCGATGTCCTGCTCCGTGCGGTCACCCTTCACGGAGCCGTAGTCCTTGCCCGTCGCGCCGAAGGTCTTGTCGAACTTCTTCAGCAGGTCGACGATCTTGAAGTGCGTCGGCGCCTGGAACGGGTCGTAGTTGCGCAGCAGCGCCAGCGTCATGCCGGCAATCGACAGCCACTTGCCGCGCGCCGCGTCGTTGACCGCCGCCACGTCGCGGGCGAGCTGGTCGGCCTTCAGGAATGCCGTCACCGGCACGGCTTCCTTGGTTTCCTTGTCGATCATGACCGCCATGCCGATGCCGCAGTTCGGGTGGCATCCGCAGGTCAGCTGACCCCATTCGCGATCCGGCCCGTGGACGACGTCGGCCCAGTCGGTGAAGGTGCCCATGAACGAAATCGGGAACCAGTCGCGGAGCGGCTCGCCGATGCCGGTCTGGTTCTTCACGTCGTGCGCCAGGTGCGACAGCGTGTAGCGCTGCGCCTGCCGGCGCTCCGGCGTGATCTCCTCGTCGCGGCCCGTGAAGCTCACCGGCTGGAACGACAGGAAGTTGATCTTCTTGGGGTTGTCGAGCGCGAACTCCACCACCCGGCCAACCTGCTCGTTGTTGACGCCGTTGACGATGGTGATGACCGGGACGATGTCGACGCCGGCCGACCAGAGGTTCTCGATCGCGCGCAGCTTGACGTCGAACAGGTTGCCGACGCGGCGGTGCGAGTTGGCGGCGTTGCCGATGCCGTCAAACTGCAGATACGCGTAGCGCAGGCCGGCCTTGGCCGCCTCGCGGGCGAACTCCGGGCTCTTGGCGAACTCGATGCCGTTGGTCGCCGCCTGCACCGAGTTGTAGCCCACCTTGCGGGCGTAGCGGACAGCGTCGAGGAAGTACGGCGAAATCGTCGGCTCGCCGCCGGAGAACTGCACCGACATCTGCCGGCGCGGCTTGATCGAGATGGCGTTGTCGAGGATCTGCTTGATGTCTTCCCACGACAGCTCGTGCACGAAGCCGACCTGGTTGGCATCCATGAAGCACGGGTCGCACATCATGTTGCAGCGGTTGGTCAGGTCAACGGTCAGGACCGAGCCGCGGCCGTGCTTAATGGTGCTGCTGCCGTGATTGTGGAGCTTCTCGTCGTTGTGCGCCTTGATGTCGCGCCCGGGGAACGACTCCTCGAGGTGCTTGAACATCGGCGGGTCGATCGACATGACGTCTTCGAAGTGCCCGTGCAGCGGGCAGTCCTTGACCATCAGGATCTTGCCGTCGCGCTCGATGATCTGCGCCTTGATCTCGCCGACCTTTTCGGTGAGCAGCATCGACACGTCCTGCTTGCCGTCGATGATGGCCTGGCGCGCTTCACGCGTGCAGGTCGGGCACAGGGAGTCGGTCTGGCGCGGCCACCCGAGGGGCGGTTTCGTCTTCTGCCACGACTTGTTCAGCGGCTTATCGGACCACTTCGGCGTGAAGGAGGGATTCCGGCGAATCGCGTTCACAGTGTTGAACACCTGCCAGAGGCCGTTGGCAGTGACGGCCAGCCCCTTCTCGGCGTACTTGATGGGTCGATGCATCGTGATGACTCTCCTCAGAGGCGACGGCAACTCTTTCTGTATCAGCAAATTGTAGCCAGTGGCGGCGTCAATGGGGCATCTTTCCGCCAACGGGCCGCCCGGCGGCCCCAGCGGGCACAGGCGCCGCCGAACGGTCAAATCGGACCGAATCAGTCCTCTTTCGTCGGGGCGGCGGCCGGGGCCTCCGGCTCGTCGTACTCCGGCAGGTTCTTGCCGAGGAGCCACTTCTCGAACCAGTTATTGAGGTGCCGCAGCCTGTCGATCCGGTGCCACGGCTGCCCCGACCGCGACAGCTCGTGGCTCTCATTGGGCACGCGGATCATCACCGTCGGCACGTGCCGCAGTTTCAGCGCACGGAACATCGCCTCGCCACCAGCCACCGGCGGCGTCCGGTAGTCGGCGTCGCCGTCGATGAACATCATCGGCGTCGTGATCCGGTCAGCGTAGGTAATCGGCGATCGCGCGGCGTAGTCTGCACGGTCGTCCCACGGGGCCTTCTCGAACCACCGCGGCAGAAAGAGCGTGAAGTCGGCCGCGTACCACCAGGCCTCCCAGTCGGCGATCGAGCGCTGCGACACCGCCGCGCGAAACCGGGTGGTGTGCCCGACGATCCAGTTCGTCAGCAGACCGCCGCCGCTGCCGCCGGTGACACCCAGCTTCGACGCGTCGACGAAGCCGCGGCTCACGATCTCGTCGACGCCCTTCATCAGGTCCTGGTAGTCGTCGCCAGGGTAGTGGTACTGGATCACGTTGGCGAAGTCGCCGCCGTAGGTCGTGCTGCCGCGCGGGTTGATGTAGAGCACGACGTAGCCGCGCGCGGCCTGGCTCAGGAACTCGTGCGTGAAGGCGTAGCCGTATGCGGCGTGCGGTCCGCCGTGAATCTGCAGCACGAGCGGGTACTTCTTCGACTGGTCGAAGCCGGGCGGCGTGAGATACCAGCCCTCGATCCGGCGGCCGTCAAACGACGTGAACCAGAACTCGTGCGGCTCCGGCAGCTCCAGCGTGTCGAAGCGCGCCTTGTTCATCGCGGTGACGCGGCGGGGCGCGGCGTCCGGCGATGTCCGCGGCGGCCCGACGAAGATGTCGCCGATGTTCGTCGGCGAGGCGACCAGCGCCGCCAGCGACTGCCGGTCGCGGCTGGCAGTGAAGCCCTGGGTTTCGTGGCCGCCGGAGGTGATCTCGGTGACAGCGCCGGAAGCGACATCCACGCGAATCACATTGGACCGGCCCTCGCGCGCTGAAATCACCAGCAGCGAACGCCCGTCCCGGTCCCAGATCGGCGCCGTCGACGACCTGCCGCGCGGCGACCGCTGGTCCCCCGTGAGCGCCTCGCCGATGCCGCCGTCGTAGCTCGCCGTCAGGTTTCGCACTTCGCCGCCGGGGAGGTCGAGCACGAACAGATCGCTCTCGGTATACGACCGCGTCGGCAGGACGTCCGCCGCGCCGACAAAGGCGAGGCGCTTGCCGTCCGGCGACGGGCTCAGATCGTCGGCGGTGCCGTGAATCGTCGCGACCAGCCGAGGCTCGGCAGCGCCGTCGGTCGCGTACAGCAGGACCTTCGGCGGCGTGAAGTCAGTCTCTTCGACATCCCGCGACGTGAAGAACAGCGTCCGCCCGTCCGCCGAGAACGCCGGCTCCTCCTCGACGATACGGCGGCCCGGAAGCGGGACGCCGTCGGAGGGCTCGAGGCCCTCGGACGGCAGATTCACCAGGAAGATCCGCGCGCGCCGCGACGTGTCCCGATAGCCCTGGCCATTGGACCGGAATGCCGCGCGAGTGATCACACGTACGTCGCTTGGCTTGGGGCGGCCGGGCTCTGCCGCCAGCTTCGGCCCGGCGACATCACTCACGACGGCGAGCGCACGCCCGTCCGGACGCCACACATAGTCGTTCACGCCCTCCGCCAGCCTGGTGAGGAGCCGGGCTTCGCCGCCGCCCCGCATGTCGAGCGCCACGACCTGCGTCGACTTCTCTCCGTCACGCTCGAACGTTCGCAGGAAGGCCAGCCGCGTGCCGTCGGGCGACCAGCGCGGCGTGGTGTCAGCGGGGCCTCCGGTCACCGCTCGAGGCGCTGACGATCCGTCGGCCGGCACGATCCACAGCTGCGAGGCGTATCGGTCGTGCTCGCGGTCGACAGTCACTCTGACCATGGCGACTGTCGACCCATCAGGCGACATCTGTGGGTCCGCCAGCCACACGAAGTCGAGCAGGTCGAGATCGGTCATCGGCCTGCGCGGCGCCGCCGCCTGCGCGAGTGCGGCAACGCCCGGGACGCCCGGCACCATGCCACTGTCGGACGCGAGTGCCACCATGACAGATAAAAAGACCGCACCGCTGAACGCCGATCGCATGGTGACCAAGCTCTCCTTCCTGCCGAGCTGGCAGCGGCCTCACGGTATCATCGAATGCATGTCGGTTCTCGATCTGCTCATCGTCGGCGCCGGGCCTTCGGGACTGGCGACGGCGATTGCCGCGCGCCAGGCGGGCTTCTCGTGCGAAGTGCTGGAGAAGGGCGTCCTGGTCAATTCGATTTTTCACTTCCCGATGCACATGGTGTTCTTCACCACGCCGGAGCTGCTGGAGATCGGCGGCCTCCCGCTGGTGACGCCGTACGACAAGCCGACGCGGATCGAAGCGCTGCGCTATTACCGGCGCGTGGCGGAGAAGTTCGAACTGCCGATGACGTTCGGCGAGCAGGTGCAGGGGCTGCGACAGGAAGCAGGAGCCGACGGGCCGGTGCTGGTCGTCCGGACGACGGGGCCGCGCGGCGAGAGCGAACGCCGGGCACGCGCGGTGGTGCTGGCGATTGGCTACTACGATCATCCGAACCGGCTGAACGTGCCCGGCGAGGACTTGCCGCACGTCTCGCACTACTACCACGAGGCCCACAGCGCCTATCGTCAGCGCGTGGTCATCGTCGGCGGCAAGAACTCGGCGGCCGAAACCGCGCTCGAGCTGCACCGCGCCGGTGCCTCAGTGACGCTGGTCCATCGCCGTGCGACGCTCGGCGCGTCGATCAGTACTGGGTGAAGCCGGACATCGAGAACCGCATCGCGGAAGGCTCGATTGCCGCGCGCTTCGAGAGCCGCATCGTGGAGATCACGCCGGAGGCTGTCGTCATCGAACATCGCAATGGCCGCGAGTCGCTTCCCGCCGACAAGGTGTTCCTGCTGACGGGATATCACGCCGACAACGACCTGCTGCGCGCGTGCGGCCTCGACATCGACGAGCACACTGGCGTTCCCGTGCACGACCCGTCGACGCTTGAATCGAATGTCCCCAATGTCTTCCTGGCGGGCGGAGTGCTGGCAGGGAAGGACACGGCGCCGATCTTCATCGAGAACGGCAGGTTTCACGGGGAGCGGATTATCAAGATGCTGCAGGAGCGAGTGAAGCAGTAGACCGGGCTCAGGTCGAACGATTGGCCAATCTAAAGATTGGCCCCACCGCTGCCAGGATTAGCCTACCGCCACTGGCCAATCTAAAGATTGGCCCTACCGGACCCGGGATTGGCCCTACCGGACCCGGGATTGGCCCTACCGGACCCGGGATTGGCCCTATCGCGACCAGGATTGGGCTAGTGTTTCCCGCCCGACGCCGACGTTGCCCATCATCGCCTTCATCTCCAGGAGATCGCAGAGCGCTGATGCGCGGGGTTGGAGGCCGTCCACTTCGAGCAGCGCCTGCTTCTCGAGGGCGTCGAAGTCCATGTACTGCGCGAGCGCGTGGACGAAATCAGCGTCGCTCATCGACGGCGGCACTGACAGCTCCTTGCCGGCGCGTTCGACCATCGCGTTGACCTGCGTCTCGAGCCGCTGGCGAAGCGATCGCAGCGCCAGCGCGTCGTCCACGCGCGGCTCGGTCAGGCGCTCGACGGTGGCCACCCGGTAGCTGCGCGAGCGGTCCTCGGCGGTCACCCTGAAACGCTCCATGCCCTGCAGGACGATGTTGAAGCGGCCGTCATCGATGCGTTCGGCGTGTGTGATGAGGCCGGCGCACCCGACCGGATAGATCGGCGGCGCCTGCTCGTACTCGGCCTCGTGTCCCGGCTTGAGCAGGGCCATGCCGATCATGCGATCGGTGTCGAGGGCGTCGCGGACCAGCGCCCGGTAGCGTGGCTCGAAGATGTGCAGCGGCAGGTACACGCCGGGAAACAGCACGACGTTCGGAAGGGGAAACAGCGGCAGCGTCGCGGGAAACATGCCGGCGTCAGTGGATCGTGCGCGTCTTCTTGTCCAGGTAGTCCATCAACACGTATTCGCCGAGCGTGTACGGCGTCGTGAAGTACGCCTTGCCCTTGCAGATTTCGGCGACGCGGCGGACAAATGCCATGAGGTCGTAGTCGCGGGCCAGCATGAACGTGTTGATCATGATGTTGGCCTTGCGGCAGTTGGCCACTTCGCGCAGCGTCTCTGTCACCACCAGCGGATCGAGGCCGAAGGCGTTCCGGTAGATGCGGCCGTCGGGCTGCGTCAGCGCCGACGGCTTGCCGTCGGTGATCATGACGATCTGCCGCATGTCCTTCTTCTGCCGCTCGAGAATCCTGCGCGCCAGCCGGAGCCCCTCGCGGGTGTTCGTGTAGTACGGGCCGACCTGGACGCGACCGAGCTCGGCCAGCGGCACTTCCTCGGCCGAGTCGTGAAACAGCACCAGGTTCAGGCTGTCGCCGGGATACTGCCGGCGGATCAGCTGCGACAGCGCGAGCGCGACGCGCTTGGCCGGCGTGAACCGATCCTCGCCGTACAGGATCATGCTGTGACTGCAGTCCAGCATGATCACCGTCGCGCAGGAGCTCTGATACTCGCCCTGCGAGACGACGAGATCGTCGTACTCGAGATCGAGGCTGCCGTCCGGCCGTCGGCCGCTGGCAATCTGGCGCCGGACGACGTTGAGGACCGTCGCGCTCGGATCGAGATTGAGCGTGTCGCCGAACTCGTACGGCTTGGTCGCGCCGGACGCCTCGATGCCGGTGGCGAGGTCGCGCGTGTCGTGCCTGCCGAAACTGCTCTTGCCAAGCGAGCCGAGCAGGTCGCGCAGCGCCTTGAACCCGAGCAGGTCGATGGCCTTGTTGGTGACCTCGAAGCGCGTGGGCCGTTCGGGCCCGCTGCCGCCGGACCCCTCGCGATCGCGGCTCGCCCGCGCCATCTGCGCATCCGGCGCCGGCGTGATGTAGCCGCTCTCCTGCATGCGGTCGATGATCTGCTGAATGAGCTGCTCGAGCCGCTGTTGCGCTTCCGGATCGGGCTGATCGCCGAGAAGCTGGTTGAACGTCGACTCCGGCAGCACTCCGCCACTGAGCAGCGCCTCGAGGATGGCGTCGTACAGCGCCTGCATCGAGCGCTCGTCCTCGGACCCGGAGAAGTACGGATCCGCGAACCCGCTCGAGAGCAGGAGGTCCGAGAGCTTCGACATGAGCTCGTCCATGTCGAGCTCGTCGAGCGGAGAGGGCGTGAACTTGCCGTATTTGAAGCGCATAGAAGGTGACTTCGCTGTCGGGTCCTCGGGGGACTTCGCTATCGGGTGCTCCGGAGACTTCGCTGTCGGGTGCTCCGGGGACTTCGCCGTCGGGTCCTATCGGAGACTTCGCTGTTGGGTTCTCGGAGGACTTCGCTATCGGGCTCCGGAGCACCCGACCGCGCAAGCCTCCTGAGCACCCGACGGATTAAGTCTCCTGAGCACCCGATAGCGTAAGTCTCCTGAGCACCCGACAGCGTAAGTCCCCCGAGCACCCGACTGCGTCAGTCCCTCAGTTGTAATACTTCTTCCTCCCCGGCACCTGCGGCAAGTCGTCCAGCGTCGGCTCCTCCCGGCGGGTCTGACGACGCTGCGTGGGCGCGGGGTCGGCGGCCTGGTAGCCGCGGTCGTCCGAGCGCGTGATTCGTTTGGTGGCGGCGAGACCTTCGAGCACGAACTCGACGGCTGACGCGCGCAGCGGGAGCGGGGAGGTGTCGGAGACGCCGACCATCCGCGCGCTCTCGACGAGGCCGGGAATCCGTGAGGCCCGCGCCATGAGGTCCGACGCCGTCGTCATGTCCTCCATGGGCAGCGTGCCGCCTTTGTCGAACCACTCGACGGTGCGCCCGGCGTCCAGGTCGGACTGGTTCGCCAGGAAGACCGCGCCCACGGCGCCGCGTATCAGCTCGCGCGCGATGGCATCGGCCCCTTTCAGCTCGCCCTCGTATTCCAGCTCGAACTTGCCGGTGATCGAGGGCAGGGCCGCGTAGACGTCAGCCAGCCGCGCCACTGCCGGCGTTTCGCCGCTCACCAGCGCGCGGCGCTCGGCGTTGCTCGCGACGTTCTCGATCACCGAAATCGGCAGGCGCTGGCTGACGCCGGAGCGCTTGTCCACGCGCCGATCGGCCCGGGCCTGAAACGCCACCTCTTCGACGACTTCGCGGACCCACACCGGCACCTCGATCTGGCCGGGCGCGGCAGAGCGGTCGAGCCACGCTTCCTGCGACGTGATGGCCATGGCCAGCGGGCGCGACGCGGCGTAGTGGGTGCGGATTTCCGATCCGATGCGGTCCTTGAGCGGCGTGATGATCTTGCCGCGCGCGGTGTAGTCCTCGGGGTTGGCCGTGAACGCCATCAGCACGTCCAGCCGCAGGCGTACGGGGTAGCCTTTCAGCTGCACGTCGCCTTCCTGGAGGATGTTGAACAGGCCAACCTGGATCTTGCCGGCGAGATCGGGCAGCTCGTTGATGGCGAAGATGCCGCGGTTCGCCCGCGGCAGCAGGCCGTAGTGCATCGTCTGCTCGTCGCCGAGCTCGAGGCCCTTGCGCGCCGCCTTGATCGGATCGATGTCGCCGATCAGGTCGGCGATCGTGACGTCCGGGGTCGCGAGCTTCTCGACGTAGCGGGCATCACGCGGCAGCCATTCGACCGGCAGGTCGTCGCCGGCAGCGGCAGTTCTGGCACGACACGCCGCGCACAGCGGCGCGAAGGGGTCGTCGTGGATCTCGCAGCCGCTTACGACAGGAATAGCCTCGTCGAGCAGGTCTGCCAGGCCGCGCAACAGGCGCGTCTTGGCCTGGCCCCTGAGGCCGAGCAGGATGAAATTGTGCTTTGAGAGCAGAGCGTTGACCAGCTGAGGAATGACAGTCTCGTCGTATCCCACCACGCCGGGAAACAGCGGAGTTTTTGCGCGGAGGCGCTCGATCAGGTTTTCGCGCACCTCGTCTTTGACGGTGCGTCCGGGACGTCGCAGGCCGGCACGCCGAAGGCCGCCAAGCGTCGTCGGGTACTCCGAATGGGTTGCCATGATCGATTCTACTCCCGCCGGCGCGCCGCTCCGGCTCCCGATTTCTATAATGGCGGCAGCCGGGTCGTTCACAGTGCCGTCATCAGTCCACTCTCCAGCCGCTCCCGCCGACGGGATCCCGCTCATCTACGCGCATCGTGGCGGGAGGGCCCTTGGGCCGGAGAACACCATGGTGGCGTTCGAGATCGGCATCGCGGCCGGGGCCGACGGCCTCGAGCTCGACGTCCATCTGTCCGCCGATGGCCAGGTCGTCGCGATTCACGACCAGACGCTGGACCGATCCACGCGATCCACCGGCGCTGTCTCGCAACGCACGGCCGCCGAGCTTGCCGCCGTCGACGCCACGCCGAGTTACGGCATCGACCTCGAACTGCCGTGGACGGGCGCGCGCGCCGGCTTGCCCCTGCTCCGGGACGTGCTCGCGCGCTTCCCAACGGCGGCGGCGATCATCGAATTGAAAGGAACGGCGCCGGCGCTGGGTCCGGCAGTCGTCGAGGTGGTGCGGGCTGCCGGCGCCGAATCGCGCGTCTGCCTCGGCTCGTTCTCGACAGCGGTCCTCGCGGCGGCGCGCCACGCAGGGCCCGAGCTTGCGACGAGCGCCTCGTATGAGGAGGGCCTGCGCGCGCTGCAGTGCTCGTGGATTGGTCTGCCGTTTCCACGCCGCCGCCGCTACTCTGCTTTCCAGGTGCCGGAGCGATCGGGCCGGTTGAAAGTGGTCAGCCAACGGTTCGTGCGCGCCGTGCACAGGGCCGGCTGCGCGGTGCAGGTGTGGACGGTCAACGAGGAAGCCGACATGCGCCGCCTGCTCGATCTCGGCGTTGACGGCCTGATTACCGATCGACCGGACCTGGCTGTACGGGTCCGCGACGCGTGGCTCGCCGGGCGTCGTCACGAAGGAGTGTCGCGATGAGCATGCCGATGACGCCTCCCACGATCGACGACGTGCGATCGGCACGGCCTCATGTCTACGCGGCGATGTCGCCCTCGCCGCTGCTCCGCCATCCGCTGCTCGCCGAGCGGCTTGGCTGCGACGTGTGGGTGAAGCACGAAAACCACAACCCGACAGGCGCCTTCAAGGTCCGCGGCGGCCTGAACCTGATTGCCCGGTTGCCGCCGGCCGAACGTGCGCGGGGCGTCGTGTCGGCCACCACAGGCAATCACGGCCAGTCGATCGCCTTTGCCGCCGCTCGCGCCGGCGTGCCAGCGACGATGGTGGTGCCTGAAGGGAACAACCCGGCCAAGACCGCGCTGATGCGCGCGTGGGGCGCCAGAGTAATCGAGCACGGCCGCGACTTCGACGAGGCTCGCGAGTTCGTCGAGCAGCTGGTGAGTCGCGAGGGCCTGCGCTACGTGCACTCCGCCAACGAGCCGGATCTGCTCGCTGGCGTCGGGACCTACGCGCTCGAGATTGCCGAGGCGCTCGACGACATCGACGTCGTGTTCGTGCCAGTCGGCGGCGGCAGCGGCGCGTGCGGCTTCATCACCGTGCGCGACGGCCTCGGCCTGAAGACGCGGGTGATTGCTGTCGGAGCCGAGCGGGCCGACGCCGTCGCGCGATCGTGGCGCACCGGCACGCGCGTGACCAGCGCGTCAGCCGACACGCTCGCTGAAGGCCTCGCCACGCGCGTGACCTTCGATCTGACGTTCGGCATTCTTCAGGGTGGCCTGCACGACTTCGTGTCACTCAGCGAAGACGAGCTCATCGATGGCCTGAAGACGGCGATCTCGTGCACGCACAACCTCGCAGAAGGTGCCGGGTCGGCGTCGCTGGCGGCAGCGTGGCGGTGTCGTGACGAAATCCGCGGTGCCCGCGTGGTCTGTGTGATGACGGGCGGCAACCTCGACGAACGCCTGCTGCGGCGCATCACGGCGGACTGACGGAATATTCGTCATGCGCGGCGTGCATGGATGTGGTCGGGTCCGCCTAAAACGCTGGCGCATGATCCGATAATGGAACTAGAATAGGGTGTTTGTCTGCACCTCCGAGGACCCTGAATCCCATGAGAAACATAGCGGTCAATCAGGACCCGGCCATCGCAGCCCTCGAGACCCGGGAATGGCAGGACTCGCTCGACTACGTCCTGCAGCAGGGTGGAGGTGTCGCGCGCGCGGCCGAATTGCTCCGCCTGCTTGAATTTCACGCGCGCCAGACCGGCCATCGGCTGCCGTTCTCTGCCAACACGCCCTACATCAACTCGATCCCGGCATCGCAGCAGCCCGCGTTTCCCGGTAATCAGGCGATCGAACGGCGGATCAAGAGCCTGGTCCGCTGGAACGCCCTCTCGATGGTGGTGCGGGCCAACAAGCTCAGTGACGGCATCGGCGGGCACATCTCGACGTTCGCGTCAGCCGCGACCCTGTACGAGATCGGCTTCAACCATTTCTTCCGCGGCAAGGGCAACGGCCACGAGGGCGACGTCATCTACTTCCAGGGCCATGCCGCGCCCGGCGTCTACTCGCGCGCCTTCCTCGAAGGACGGCTGCCGCTCTCCGCGCTCGAGAACTTCCGGCGCGAGACCCAGAAGGACGCCGGCCTCTCGTCGTATCCGCATCCGTGGCTGATGCCGGACTTCTGGGAATACCCGACGGTCTCGATGGGGCTTGGCCCGATCATGTCGATCTACCAGGCGCGCTTCATGCGGCACCTGGAAGACCGCGGCCTCATGCCGGCCGGCCAGCGCAAGGTCTGGGCGTTCCTCGGCGACGGCGAGACTGACGAGCCGGAGTCGCTCGGCGCCATCACGCTGGCCGCACGCGAGAAGCTCGACAACCTGATCTTCGTCATCAACTGCAACCTGCAGCGGCTCGACGGCCCGGTGCGCGGCAACGGCCAGATCATCCAGGAGCTCGAGGCCGCCTTCCGCGGCGCGGGCTGGAACGTCGTCAAGTGCATCTGGGGCAGCGACTGGGATCCGCTCTTCGAGCGCGACACCGAGGGCGCGCTCGTCAACCGCCTCGGCGAAATCGTCGACGGGCAGTACCAGAAGTACTCCGTCGAGTCGGGCGCCTACATCAGAGAGCACCTGTTCGGCACTGACCCGCGCCTGCAGGACCTGGTGCGCGACCTGAGCGACGACCAGCTGCAGAAGCTGCGCCTCGGCGGCCACGACCCGGTGAAGGTCTACGCGGCCTACGCCGCGGCGGTCGCACACAAGGGGCAGCCGACTGTGGTGCTCGCGCGCACCGTCAAGGGCTATGGCCTTGGCGAGGCGGGCGAGGGCAAGAACATCACGCACCAGCAGAAGAAGCTGAACGAGGACGAGCTGAAGGCGTTCCGCGAGCGCTTCGGCATCGAGCTCTCCGACGAGCAGCTCCACAAGTCGCCGTTCTTCAAGCCCGGCGACGACACGCCGGAGATGAAGTACCTGCACTCGCGCCGCAAGGCACTTGGCGGGTACGTGCCGTCGCGCAAGCCGACCACCGACGTCGTCACGAAGAACCTCGAGCCGATCTTCGAGGAGTTCTACGCCGGCACCGAGGACCGCAAGGCCTCGACGACGATGGTGTTCGTGAAGATGCTGGCGAAGATGCTGCGCGACGACGAGATTGGCAAGCTCGTCGTGCCGATCGTGCCCGACGAGGCGCGGACCTTCGGCATGGAGGCGCTGTTCCGGCAGGTGGGCATCTACTCGCACGCCGGTCAGTTGTACGAGCCTGTCGACAGCGACACGCTGCTCTACTACAAGGAAGCACGCGACGGGCAGATCTTCGAAGAGGGGATCACCGAAGCCGGATCGATGTCGACGTTCATCGCCGCCGGCACGGCCTACGCGACGCACGGGCTCAACACGATCCCGTTTTTCATCTACTACTCGATGTTCGGCTTCCAGCGCATCGGCGACCTGATCTGGGCGGCCGCCGACGCGCGGGCGCGCGGCTTCCTGCTCGGCGGGACCGCCGGCCGGACCACGCTGGCCGGCGAGGGGCTGCAGCACCAGGACGGCAACAGCCACGTGCTGTCGCTGCCGGTGCCCAACGTCCTCTCGTACGACCCGGCCTTCGCCTACGAGATTGCCGTGATCATCCAGGACGGCATCAAGCGGATGTACGGCCAGGGCGAGAGCATTTACTACTACCTCACGGTGATGAACGAGGCCTACGAGATGGCGGCGATGCCGAAGGGCGACGGCGTCCGCGACGGCATCCTGAAGGGCCTCTACCGCTTCAAGGCGACCGGCAAACCGAAGTCGAAGCTGCGCGCGCAATTGCTTGGCAGCGGCGCCATCCTGCCGGAAGTCATCAAGGCAGCGGCCATCCTCGAAGAGAAGTACAACGTGGGCGCCGACGTGTGGAGCGTCACGAGCTACGGCGAGCTCTATCGCGACGGCCACGCGGCCGAGCGCTGGAACATGCTGCACCCGGCCGAGACGCAGCGCGTGCCGTACGTCACCAGCTGCCTCGCCGAGGCGCCGGGCGTCTACGTGGCGGCGTCGGACTACCTGAAGGTGTTGCCGGACGCCATCGACCGGTGGCTCCCGCGCAAGCTGGTCACGCTCGGCACCGACGGCTTCGGCCGCAGCGAGAGCCGTGCGGACCTGCGCAACCACTTCGAAGTGGACGCCAGGTTCGTCGTCGTGGCGACCCTGTCGGCGCTGATGCGCGACGGGCAGCTGGGCGCCGACGTCGTGCAGAAAGCCATCGCGGATCTCGGCATCGACGCGGAGAAGCGCGACCCGGCGACGGCGTAGGCTGGACATCAAGAATGAAGAATGAAGAATGAAGAATGAAGAATGAAGAGTGGTGCCGTTCGTCCTGAGCGTGTCGAAGGACGAATGCAGGGCGCCGTTCATAGAGCGGGTCGAAGGACGATGGCCGATTGATTGCGGGGGCGGACGTGGCCGACTTTGTCATTCCTGAACTTGGTGAAAACGTGGCCGGCGGCGACGTCGTGCGCATCATGGTCAAGCCCGGCGACACGCTGAAGAAAGATCAGCCGGTCCTGGAGCTCGAAACTGACAAGGCGACAATCGAGGTGCCCTCGAGCGTTGCCGGCGTGGTGAAGGAGCTCAAGGTCAAGTCGGGCGACAAGGTCAAAGTCGGGCAGGTGGTGTTGACTGTCGACGAGGCCGCCTCCGCGCCTGCCGCGGCTCCCGCGGCTTCCACCTCCGCCGCTCCCGCGGCTCCGGCGGACAAGGCGCCGGCCAAGGCTGCCCCTGCTCCCGCTGCAGAGCCCGTCGAGCAGCCTCCCAGCAAGGTCGTGGACATCAATCGCGGGCCGTCGCGGCCGGCGGCAGCGCCGGCCCCGCAAGCAACTCCTGCGTCGAGCGCGGCTGCGTCGGTGCCCGCGGCGCCGTCGACGCGCCGCTACGCGCGCGAGCTCGGCGTGGACATCACCGCCGTCGACGGCAGCGGCCCGGGCGGCCGCGTGTCCATGGACGACGTGAAATCGCATGCGCGGGAAATCATTTCCGGCGGCGGTGGCGGCGGACGGATTGCGGCGGCGCCGCTGCCCGACTTCTCGCAGTGGGGCGAGGTCGAGGTGCAGCCGCTCAAGACGATCCGGCGCATCACTGCCGAGCGCATGGCGCAGACGTGGGCGACAGTGCCGCACGTCACGCAGTGCGACAAGGCCGACGTCACCGACCTCGAGAAGCTGCGTCAGAAGTACGCGAAGAAGGCCGAGCAGGCCGGCGGCAAGCTGACGATTACGGCCATCGCCCTCAAGGTGATTGCCGCCGCGCTCAAGACGTTCCCGGACTTCAACTCGTCCATCGACGTCGCGGGCAACGCGCTCGTCCTGAAGAAGTACGTCCACATCGGCGTCGCGGTGGACACCGAGCGCGGCCTGCTCGTGCCGGTCGTCCGCGACGTGGACAAGAAGAACATCGTCCAGCTCTCGGTCGAGCTCGCGCAGTTCGCGGAGAAGACGAAGGCCGGCAAGCTCCAGCCCGCCGAGATGCAGGGCGGGTCGTTCACCATCAGCAACCTGGGCGGGATCGGCGGCACCTACTTCACGCCGATCGTCAATGCGCCGGAAGTGGCGATTCTCGGCATGTCGCGCTCGGTGATGGAGCCGGTCTGGACCGGCGAGTCCTTCGAGCCGCGCCTGATGATGCCGCTGTCGCTCTCATACGACCACCGCGTGATCGACGGCGCGAAGGCCATCCGCTTCCTGCGCTGGGTCTGCGAGGCGTTCGAGCAGCCGTTCCTGCTTTCGCTGGAAGGATAGAGACGCGTGTAGCACGCAGCGGGCAGCAGGCCGCTGGCTGTCGACGGTCGTATCCGCAGGCCCCAATCGTCGCCGTTGCCGCGTCCCGCCAGCCCTACTGCCTGCTGCCAACAGCCTGCTGCCTGCTGATTAACAGTCATGCCAACCTCCACAGATCTCGTAGTCATTGGTGCGGGCCCTGGCGGCTACGCCGCCGCCTTCTACGCCGCGGACCGCGGCCTGTCGGTCGCGCTCGTCGACCGCGAAATCAATCCCGGCGGCGTCTGCGTGTATCGCGGCTGCATCCCGTCGAAGGCGCTGCTGCACGTGGCCAAGCTGCTCGACGAGGCGCAGCACGCCGCCGCCTGGGGTATCGGCTTCGGCAAGCCGGCCATTGACGTCAACAAGCTGCGCGCTTTCAAGGACGGCGTGGTCAAGCAGTTGACCAGCGGCACGGGACAGCTCGCCAAGGCGCGCAAGATCAAATACCTGCAGGGGAGCGCGACGCTCACCAGCCCGACGACCCTCGACGTGGCGCTCACGTCGGGCGGCACCGAGGCGGTGACCTTCGGCCACGCCATCATCGCCGTCGGCTCGCACCCGGCCAGGGTGCCGGGCCTGTCGATCGACAGCCCGCGGGTGATGGACTCCACCGGCGGTCTCGAGCTGGAGTCGGTGCCGGCGTCGCTGCTGGTCGTCGGCGGCGGCTACATCGGCCTCGAGCTTGGCAGCGTCTACGCCGCGCTCGGCAGCCGCGTCACCGTCGTCGAGATGACGTCGGGCCTGCTGCCTGGCGCGGACCGCGACCTGGTGGCCGTGTTGGCCAAGCGCATCGAGAAAATCACCGAGGCCGTGCTGCTGAACACGAAGGTCGTCGGGATGGCCGAGCGCGGCGACGGCATTGCCGTGACGTTCGAGGATCAGGCCATGGCCCGCCGCGAGCAGGTCTTCGAGAAGGTGCTGGTCTCGATCGGCCGCAAGCCGAACTCGCTTCCCGGACTGAACAAGACCAAGGTCGAGACCGACCCGCGCGGTTTCATCAAGGTCGACGGCGCGCGCCGCACGGCCGAGCCGACGCTGTTTGCGATTGGCGATGTCACCGGCGAGCCGATGCTCGCGCACAAGGCGTCACACGAAGGCCGCGTGGCGGTGGAGGCGATCCTCGGCGAGGACGTCGCGTTCGAGCCGGCCGCGATCCCGGCGGTCGTGTTCACGGACCCGGAGCTCGCCTGGGCGGGCCTGACCGAGGCCGAGGCGCAGAAGGCAGGCAGGAAGGTCGAGATCGCGAAGTTCCCGTGGGCGGCGTCCGGCCGCGCGATGACGATCGATCGCACCGACGGCCTCACCAAGCTGGTCATCGAGCCCGGCTCGGAGCGCATCCTCGGCGTGGGCATCGTCGGCCCAGGCGCCGGCGAGCTGATTGCCGAAGGCACCCTGGCGATCGAGATGGGCGCAGTGGCGTCGGACCTCAAGCTCACCATCCACGCGCACCCGACGCTGTCGGAGACGCTGATGGAGTCGGCCGAGGTGTTCTTCGGCCAGGCCACGCACGTTTACAGGCCGAAGCGGAAATAGTAACGCGAGCGATCGCCTGAGGCCGATCTAAAGATCGGCCCTACCGAATCCAGCGCCGCTTCAGGCCGCGCCGAAGCGCTGCGCGGACCTTTCCTTCGCCCTGGCGGCTTCGATTTCACGATCGCGCGGCGGCGACGACGTCACGAGCGCGTGCAGCAGCTCGCGGGCAACCTGCGCCGTGTCATCGATCGCCTTCTCGAAGGCCGCCTCGTTGGCCCTCGAGGGTTTGGTGAAGCCGCTCAGCTTCCTCACGAACTGCAGGGACGCCGCGCGAATCTCCTCGTCGGTGACCGGCGGGTCGAAGTTGAACAGCGTCTTGATATTCCGGCACATGATGCAGCCTCGTCGGCGCGCAGCACTCCGCCGCGCGCTCTCCCCAGTCTAGCCCGGCATCTTGCCCTTCGTCTTCGTCTTGACGCGCCACACGGCTGTGTTTGACGTCAGATACAAGGTGCTCCCGTCATCGCCCCACGCCAGATTGGCAGTGGGCACCGACGTGCTGATCAGGCCCAACTGTTCGCCCGCGGGCGAGAAGATGTAGACCCCACCGGGTCCAGTCGCCCACAGGTTGCCGTGGACGTCGACCTTCATGCCGTCCGGGAGCCCAGGCAGCTTCGCCTTGGCGGCAGGCGTCACGTCTGCGAAGACACGACCCGCGCCGATCGTGCCGTCGGCGTTGACCGGGTAGGCCATCCAGATTGCCTTTTCAGGATCCGACTGCGCGACGTAGAACGTCTTCTCGTCCGGCGAGAACGCGAGGCCGTTGGGCGCGTTCAGTTCCTTGGTGAGCAAAGTCAACGTGCCATCGGCGGTCAGGCGGTACACGCCCTGGAACGCCAGCTCCTTCGCCGGGTCGTCCCAGCGCTTCGGCAGGCCGTAGGGCGGGTCGGTGAAGTAGAGAACGCCTTTCGAGTCATAGACAAGATCGTTCGGGCTATTGAGGCGTTTGCCGTCGTACTTGTCGGCGAGCGACGTGATGGTCTTGCCGTCAGACTCCAGCCGGGCGATGCGCCGCTCTCCGTGCTGACAGAAGACGAGCCGTCCGCTCTTGTCGTAGGTGAGGCCGTTGCTGCCGGGCTCGTGGCCGGTGAACGGCGTCGTCCCGTTGTAGCCGGCCGGCTTGAGAAACTCGGTGATGCCGGAAGAGGTCCACTTCTGGATCACGTTGTTGGGGATATCGGAGAACAGCAGGAAGCCGCCCTTCGTGTTCCAGACAGGTCCCTCGACCCAGGAGTATCCGTCGCCCAGCTTCTCGAAGGTCGCGTCAGTCGCGATCAACGCGTCGAGCTTCGGCGACTTGCGCTCTATCTTGGGCCCGGGCGGCGGCGCCTGTGCGGCCACACTGGCGAGGGCCAGGGCCAGCGCCGCCAGAATCCACCCGTGCAGGTACACGTCACGGTAACTCACGAATCCACCTCCTTGTGTCCACGCCCGGCGCGGACGTCGGGGCGGAAGTCTAGCAGGTACCGCGGATGCGTGGGCGCATGGCCGCGCGGCGAACGGGCGCACCGGGGCAGGCCGGCTAGTTCGTGGCTGCCGGCGTCCCGGGCTCGCTGCCGTCCACGTCGAAGGTGAGGTGATCGTCCTTCAGGCCGATGCGGACGTGGCCGCCCTGCTCGAGGCGCCCGAACAGGATCTCGTCGGTCAGCGGGTTGCGGACGTCCTGCTGGATGACGCGGGCCAGCGGGCGCGCGCCGTAGACGGCGTCGAAGCCCTTCCTGGCGAGCCAGACGCGGGCCTCCGGGTCGAGCGTGAACGCCACCCGGCGCTCGGCGAGCTGCGACTCCAGCTGCAGGATGAACTTCTCGACGATCGTCTCCATCGTCTGCTGAGAAAGCGGGCGGAAGGTGACGATCGCGTCGAGACGGTTGCGGAACTCCGGGCTGAAGATGCGCTCGATGGCGCCCTTCGACCGCATCTGCGACGTCTTCCAGCGCGACTCCTCGACGCTGTCGACGGCGCCGCGCGGGCCTTCGCCGAAGCCAATCGACGCTGTGCTCAGCTCGCGCGAGCCGGCGTTGGACGTCATGATGACGATGACGTGGCGGAAGTCGGCCTTGCGCCCGGTATTGTCGGTGAGCGTCGCGTGATCCATCACCTGCAACAGGACGTTCATCACGTCCGGGTGCGCCTTCTCGATCTCGTCGAGGAGCACCACGTTATAGGGATGCTGCCGCACAGCGTCGACCAGCAGGCCGCCCTGCTCGAAGCCGATGTAGCCGGGAGGAGCGCCGATCAGCCGCGCCACCGCGTGCTTCTCCATGTACTCGCTCATGTCGAAGCGCGTGAACTCGTTGCCGAGATGAATGGCGAGCTGTCTCGCCAGCTCGGTCTTCCCGACGCCGGTCGGCCCCGTGAACAGGAAGCTCCCGGCCGGCCGGTCCGGCATGCCGAGCCCGGCGCGCGAGCGCTTGATGGCCGCGGTGACGAGCGCCACCGCCTCCTGCTGGCCGAACACGACACGCCCGAGCGACTCTTCGAGCGATCGCAGCCGCTCCTTGTCCGACGATGAGGCCTGTCGGGCGGGGATGTTCGCCATGCGCGCGACGACCTGCTCGATCTCGGGGACGTCGACGACGAGGGGCTGTTCTTCGACAGCGGCGAGCAGGTTCGCCGGGCTGGACGGGCGTCGAGTCCCGCGACGGCAGCCGTTGCCGACTCCGGCGCCGGAGGCTGTCGAGGGCACAACCGCGCCCATACGCAGCATCGCCCCGGCCTCGTCAATCAGGTCGATGGCCGAGTCCGGGAGCCGGTAGTCGCGCAGATGCCGCGCCGCGAGCCGGGCCGCCGCGTCGATCGCGCCCGGCGTGTAGACGACCCGGTGATGTGCTTCGTAGCGCTTCTGCAGGCCCTGGAGAATCTTCGTCGTCTCCTCGATCGAAGGCTCCTTGAGCACCACCTTCTGAAATCGGCGGGACAGCGCGCGGTCCTTTTCGATCTGCTTGTACTCGTCGAACGTCGTCGATCCCACCACGCGCAGCGCGCCGGACGCGAGGATCGGCTTCAGCAGCGTCGCCAGATCCATCGTCCCGCCTGTCGTCGCGCCGGCGCCGACGATGCTGTGGAGCTCGTCGATGAAGAGGATGGGATTTCGCCGCTTGCCCAGTGCCGCCAGGACGGCCTTGAAGCGCTCTTCGAAGTCGCCCCTGAATCGCGTGCCCGCCAGCAGCGCGGCAGTGTCGAGCGAGTAGACCTCCGCGCCTGCCAGTGCCTCCGGCACGTTCGGCTGCAGCAGGCGCTGGGCCAGGCCTTCCGCCATCGCCGTCTTGCCGACCCCGGCGTCGCCGACGAGGACCGGGCCGTTCTTGCGGCGGCGGCCGAGAATCTCGAGCATGCGCTGCAGCTCGCGCTGCCGGCCGATCAGCGGATCCAGGAGTCCCTCGGCCGCCCGCTGCGAGAGGTTGACTGAATACGAGCCGAGCGGATCCCGCGCGACGGCAGGGCCTTCGTCGCCCGCTTCTGCGTGCGCCGGAGCCGAGTCGCCGGGCGCGGCCGGCTCCGATTCGGCAGGCACCTTCCGGATGCCGTGCGAGATGTAGTTCAGGATGTCGAGCCGCGTCACGCCGTGTCCGAGCAGCCGGCGTGCCGCGAACGAGTTGGTTTCCTGCAACGCGGCCGCGAGCACGTCGCCGGCCTTCACTTCCGAGCGCCCGGCGCTCTGCACGTGCAGCACCGCGGTCTGCAGCGCGCGCCTGAAGGCCAGCGTCTGCGACGGGTCCTTCTCGCGGCCCTTCGGAAACTGCTCGACTTCGTCAGTGAGATACCGGTCGAGCTCCTGGCGCAGCTTCGGCAGGTTCACGCCGCAGGCGGCGAGAATCGCTTCGCCGTCCGGATCGTGGGCCAGCGCGTACAGCAGGTGCTCGAGCGTGAGATGCGTGTGGCGCCGCGACGTGGCTTCACGGTGCGCGATCGTCAGAACGATTTCGAGCGCCTGGCTGAACATGCAATCACACCTTCTCGATCGTGGCCTGCAGCGGATAGCCGGCGCCCTGCGCCAGGTCGATGGTCTCGGCGGCCTTGGTCTCGGCCACCTCGTGAACGTAGACACCGGCGATGCCGTGGCCCTGCGTGTGCACCTGCATCATCACGCGGTACGCCTCGGCGGGCCGGCGAAGGAAGATCGACTCCAGCACGCGAACGACGAAGTCCATCGGCGTGTAGTCGTCGTTGAGCAGCAGGACGCGCCACTGGTCCGGGTCCTTGACCTTCTCGCGTGTTTTCTCGAGGACGTTCTCTTTGGTGCGCGGCGACTGGTCGGCCACTGATCCACTATACCGCGGGCGCCGGCGGCAGCCGCCGACGCGGATCCGGACACAGGTGGTTCAGGGCGCGCTGCACGCGCGCGACGCCTGGCGGAAGATGTCGGCCATCATCGCCGCCGTGAGCCGGCCCGTGTGCGTGTTCTGTCGGCTCGGGTGGTAGGTGGCGATCAGCACCAGCCCGGACCGCAGATCGATCTGGAGCCCGTGCGCAAATGCCGGCCGTGGCTTCGGCAGGCGCTCGCCGACAGACTCCAGATGCCTCCAGCAGGCGTCGTACGCGAGCTTGCCGAGCGCGACGACGACTCGAACGCGAGGGAGGGCACGCCACTCTGCCGCCAGATGGACGCTGCACTGCTCGAACTCGGCCGGCGTGGGCTTGTTGTCGGGTGGCGCGCAGCGCACGGCGGCGGTGATGAACGCGTCAGTCAGCATCAGGCCGTCTCCGGCGTGACGCGAGGTGGACTGGTTGGCGAAGCCGGCAGCCTGCATCGCCGCCATCAGGAAGTCACCGGAACCGCCGGTGCCGTCGCCGGTGAAGACCCGTCCCGTGCGATTGGCGCCGTGCGCCGCCGGAGCGAGCCCGACGACAAGGACAGCGGCATCCGGATCGCCGAACCCGGGGACCGGACGTCCCCAGTAGGTCTCGTCGCGAAACGCCGCGCGCCTGGTCGCCGCGATCGCCGTGCAGTACCTGCCGAAGGCGTGGACAGCGTTCGCAGGCGACGATGGCGGCGTGAACCGGGCGGAGCGCCGCAGAGGGCGCCTGGTGGGGCAGCAGGATCGCGTCAGCCGCGCGCGGCCGCGAGCGCGTCGGCCTGCTCGTGGGCATGATACGAGCTGCGGACAAGCGGACCGGACTCGACGTGGCCGAAGCCGAGATCGAGCGCGATGCGCTTCAGCTCGGCGAACTCGTCCGGGTGATAGTACCGGACCATCGTCAGGTGTGCTGGCGTCGGCCGCAGGTACTGGCCGATGGTGAGAACCTGCACGCCGACGCGCCGCAGGTCGCCCAGCGTTTCGACGACCTCGTCCCATTCCTCGCCGAGACCGAGAATCAGCCCGGTCTTGGTGGGAATTGCCGGCGCGATGTCGCGCGCGCGGTCGAGCAGCTCCAGGGTGCGGGGGTAGCGGCCACCCGGGCGCGCCAGCCGGTAGAGGCGCGGCACGGTCTCGGTGTTGTGGTTCAGCACGTCGGGCGCGGCGGCGAGCACCGTTCGCAGCGACGTCTCCACGCCCTGGAAGTCAGGAATCAACACCTCGACGCGACATTCGGGCGAGGTCGCGCGGATGCGGCGAATCGTCTCCGCGAAGATCGCCGCGCCGCCGTCGGCGAGGTCGTCGCGATCCACCGATGTGATCACGACATAGCGCAGGTCCATGGCGCGTACGGTCTCGGCCAGGCGCGCGGGTTCGTCAGTGTCGAGCCCGGCCGGCATGCCGTGCGGCACGGCGCAGTAGCCGCACGCGCGCGTGCACACGTCCCCCAGGATCATGAACGTGGCCGTGCCGTGGTGCCAGCACTCGCCGATGTTCGGACAGCGCGCTTCCTCGCACACGGTGTTCAGCCCCGCGCTCTTCATGATCCCCTTGAGGCGCAGGTAATTCGGCGATCCAGGCGCCCGCACCTTCAGCCACGCGGGCTTCGGCTCGCGCGGCGCCGCCGGGCTGATGTCGCGGGCGCGGATGACCCGCAGCGGAGAGATCGCAGAGGCGTCTGACACGGGAGGAGTGCCTTCGATCATAGCCCAAGGGACAGCGGCGGACGAGCTGCCGACTTACGAAATGCGTAAATTATTACGCTCGCCAGACGGCCAGGGCCGCTGCTGCATGGCCCGGTGAACCGTCAATCAATCCTGTATTTCGACAGGTAGTAGCTCAGCGCCCGCTGGCTGATGCCGAGGACTTCGGCGGCGTCTTTCTTGATGCCTCGTGACTGCTCCAGCGCCCGGCGCACGCTCTCGCGCTCCGCCCACTCGAGGTTCTGGTGCAGCCGCATGGAGGGCAGGGCCGGCGCCTGGGTCACCGGCGGCGCGACGACGAACATGTCCTTCTCGCCGATCGTGCGATCGACGGACAAGACCACCGCGCGCTCGATCGTGTTCTCCAGCTCCCGCACGTTGCCGGGCCAGTCGTAGCGCTGCAGTGCCGGAATCACCCCGTCCTCGACCCGGTCGATTGCCTTGCCGGTGCGCTGGGCGTGCTTCCTGATGAAGTGCTCGACCAGCACCGGGATGTCTTCCCGGCGCTCGCGCAGCGACGGGATCTGGATCGGGATCACGTTCAGCCGGTAGAACAGGTCGTCCTGGAACTTGCCGTCCGCCACCAGTTGACGCAGGTCGCGATTGGTCGCGGCAATGACGCGCAGGTCCACTCGTTCGCTGCGCTCCGCGCCGAGCGGCTCGAACTCGCGCTCCTGGAGCACCCGCAGCAGTTTGGCCTGCAGCGTCTGCGGCAGCGTGCTGATCTCGTCGAGGAAGATGCTGCCGCCGTTGGCGAGCGCAAACCGGCCCTTCTTGTTGGTCGCCGCGCCGGTAAAGGCGCCACGCACGTGCCCGAAGAGCTCCGATTCCAGCAGCGTTTCCGGGATGGCCGCGCAGTTCACCTTGATGAGCGGCATCTGCCGCTCGGCGCTGCGATCGTGAATGGCCCGCGCCACCAGTTCTTTTCCGGTTCCGGTTTCGCCGGTGATGAGCACGGTGCTCTTGGTCTCGGCGACGCGCTCGGCCCGGTGAATCACCTCCTGCATCGACCGGCTGCGGCCGACGATGCCGTAGTGGCTGTACTCCTCGTCGCGCTCGCTCAGCAGGTAGCGATGCTGCGTGCGGAGCCGCTGATGCTCGATCGCCCGGTTGATGGTGACCAGCAGGTGATCGACCTCAAACGGCTTCTGCAGGAAGTCGAGCGCGCCCAGCTTCATCGCGGCGATCGCGTCTGCCACCGTCGCATGCGCCGTCATCATCACGATCTGCGGGCGATCCTGCTCCGGGACGGCGCCCACCAGCTCGCGAATGAGCTCGAGGCCGGTCATCCCCGGCATCAGGTTGTCGACGACGAGCACGTCGAAGGCCTCGTCGGTGACCAGGCGCCGCACGTCGCGCGCGCTGGATCGCTCGGAAACGCGATGTCCCTCCGCCCGGAGCACGCGGCCGAGCGTCTTGAGAATCTTCTCCTCGTCGTCGACCAGGAGAATCGAGCCTGTCGATGTCATGACGCGGTGCTGTCGGGAGGCGCCTCCGGCAGCTCGATCAGGATGACCGTGCCCTCGCCAGTCGTCTGAACGACAAGCGTGCCTCCCAGCCCTTCGACGATGTTCCTTGCAATTGGCAGGCCGAGCCCGGTGCCTGTCCGCCGGGTGGTGAAGTAGGGCTCGAAAATCTGCTGCAGGTCCTGGGACTTGATGCCGGTGCCGCGGTCCGAGATGCGGAGGCGGACCCTGCCCGGACGCGCGTCCAGCGCCAGGGCCACGTCCGGGCCCCCGGGACGCGCGTCGCCAGCCGCCTCGCGCGCCAGCACTGCCTGCCGGGCATTGCTCAGAAGATTGACCAGCGCCGTCCGCAGGCGTGCAGGGTCGGTGGTCACGACAACGGGCCCCGGCGGCAGCGTCGTGGTCACCGAAGGCCCTTCGCCAGCCGCCGACGCCGCGGCCGCGACGTCGCGGCACAGGAGCGTCAGGTCGGCGGGCTCGAGCGAAAACACCGGCGGGCGCGCGAAGTCGAGGACGTCGTTGACGATGCGATTGAGCCGGTCCACTTCTTCGTCGATGTCGTGCACCGCCTCGCGGATGTCCGACGGCGGCGACTCTGGCCGCAGGCTGCGCAGCGCCGTCTTGATGATCATGAGCGGGTTTCGGACTTCGTGCGCGATCACCGTCGACAGCCGGCCGAGAGAGAGCAGCTGCTCCTTCTGCGCCGCTTCGCGCTGGAACCGCGCGATGGAATCGGTCAGCGTGTTGAACGTCGTGGCGAGCAGCCGCGCGTCTTCGTCCTGCCAGCTGTCGGCGCCGCGCAGGGTGATCTTCCGGGTGAGGTCGCCGGTGGTCGCGACCTCGCGCATGGTGTCGGTGATGGCGCCGAGCGGCCGCGTCACCGTGCGCGCGACGGCGTAACTGAGGATGGTCGCCAGCAGCACGGCGGCCACCGCCGCCAGCAGCAGCGCTGTCTCCACCGTCCGCAGGAAGCGCAGGCGTTCGGTTCTCGACTGCAGGACGAACGTCGTCGCCGACGCTCCGCTCGCGACCGGCATGCCGACGTCGGACGACGGCTGCCGTGGCAGGGCCAGGCCGACGTATTCAGCATCGGCAACGCGCACGCTGGTGGCGCTGCCCTGGTGCAGGAGCGGCGTCAGCGACGCCCACGCCGATTCGGGCAGCGTCGCCGCGCGCACGCGATCGTCGAGGACGAAGGCGACCTCGCTTTGCGTCGAGCGCTTGAACTGGTCGGCCAGGCCCCGATCGAGCAGCACGCCGATCGACAGCGACCCGAACACGTCGGGGGCTGTGAGACCGACGGCGATGGGCACCGTCACGACCTGCAACACGCCGCGCGGGTGCGGGCGGAACTCCAGGACTTCCTTGCCCGCCAGCGCCTGGGCGATGGCTTCGGCCGAAGGCTCGCCACCGGCCTGGCCACCGTGCGCCAGCAGGGTGCCGTTGCGGCCGGTGACAAACAAGAGGTCGGCGTCCACCTGACGGCGGTAGTCCGCGGCGATCAGGTCCACCGTCGCCGGGTCCTGCGTCTCGACCGCGCCCTTCAGCTTCGGCAGATCCGCCAGCAGCCGCGCGTAGACCACGTAGCGCGAGGCGAGGCTGCGTTCCTGCTGCGCCACCAGCGTGGCCGCGTCAGTGAGGCCGCGCGCCAGCTCCGTCTCGGCTTCACGCGTCGCCCGTACTCCAACCACGAGGACCGCGACGGCCATCGTCGTGACTGCCAGGAGCGCGCTGGAGAAAAAGATGCGATTGGTGAGCGACGAGAACAGCGTCATCGCGGTGCGAAGTCGGCCTCGATCGAGCGGCTGTCCGGCGCGACAGTGATGCTCTTGGTGTCGCGCACCGAGCCTTCGACCCACGCGACGAGCGTGTATGTGCCGGGCGGGACGCCGTCGATCTCGTAGCGGCCGTCAGCGTCGGTGACGCTGAAGAAGCGGTGGGTGAAGACCAGGATGAACGCGTTCATGTGCGAGTGGATGTCGCAGAACACGCGCACCACGCCCGGGCGATCGAAGCGGATCGACTTGGAGTGCCCGGCGGCGTAGCGCCCGAGGTCGAAGCGCTGGCCCTTCGAGAGCGAGAAGACGTTGTGATAGGTGCGGTCGTTGTTGGGAAAGTCGACAACAGTGCCGGTGGTGATCGCGAGCAGGTGGGGCACGAACATCTCGTTGCGCTGATCCATCCGCGCACGGGGGCCCTCGCGATCCTCGAACGCGCCTTTCGGCGCGGTCTCGAAGTAGACGACGGCGGGCCGTGACTCCATCGCGTCGCGCATCGGCCCTTCGCCAAGATCAGAGGTGCCGGGCCGGCGTTCGGCCACCGAGGGCATCCGCGGCAGATCGACGCGGCCGCGGACGATCGCCCGCGGCGACTGGGCCGCGGCCGTCAGGGTCAGACCGACGCAGAGGATGCCGGTGATGATGCGGACGCCGTGCATCAGAACCACAACGTCAGTTGGGCGGACGGCAGCGTTGCCTCACGATGCGGGCCGCGCGATCTCACGTTGTACTGAATCGAGCCGCGCACGACGACGTGACGGATTGGCGCCCAGGAGGCGCCGCCCTCGACGCGCGTGACGGGAGCGTCCCACGGCAGCGTGATGTCCGAGCCGGTCTGGTCGTTGAACGTCAGGTGGTCGCCGCGCAGGGCGACGGTGACGCCAGGAGCCACACGGTAGCGGCCCTCGACAGAGAGGCCGGTGGACCAGAGCGGGTTCTGTATCGGCGGGTCGCCCAGCACGGGCAGGTCCCAGCGCGCCGACACCAGCTCCGCGCGAACCATGGCGTGGCCGGCGGAGTATTCGAGGTCCGCGCCGAAGGTCTGTTGCGCGTAGCGGGACTCAGACTGACCGGCCGGCAGCGTGTCGCGGACGGTGTCGGCGATGAATCTGCCGTTGGCGTATGACCCGCCAAGCACCAGCGCCGGCGTCGGATGGAACGCAACGCGCCCGGAGAACTGTGGGCCGCCGTTGGAGTCACGGACGCCGGGACTGGAGATGGTCCCGGCCGTCACCGCCACGGCGACGGAGACCGGGCTCGTGTCGTCGCCGAAGCGCGTCTCGACGCCGGTGTCGAACCGGAACGCCGTCGCCAGCGGCACGCCCTTGGCGTAGCCGTCGTCGCCGACGGAATACCAGGGCTGCCAGCCGTAGTTGCGCGCGTAGATCAGCTCGTTGGCGTTGCCGGGAATCGCGTTGGCCCTCAGCACTGTCAGGTACTGCCAGGCCAGCGGGTAGCCGATGAGGACGTTGTCGGTGGCGTACAGTCGCCGCCCGGCGACGCCAAACACCGGCGGGATCCGTCCGGCCTGAATGTCGAAGGCGCGGTTCTTCCAGGGATGCAGGCGCACGAAGAGCGCCGCGGGAATGGCGTTCCACTCGCCTCCGCCCGAGTCGCCTTCCGCGCGCAGGTCGGCGATGACGGAGAACTGCTCAACCGGGCGCCACGCTGCCGACACGCCCAGCCGGATCAACTGCAGGGCGCTGCGCTCGTAGTCGGTGTAGTTGAAGTGACCGGCGTCCTCCGGCGCCACCGTCGCCGTGATCTCGCCGCCGAGGGTGATCTTTCCGCCATCGAGCGACGCCGTTTCGTCGGGCCATCCCTGCGCGGCCGCCGGGGCCGCGGTGGTCAGGGCTGTCAGGAGCAGCAGGGCAGCGGGCAGACGGGACACAGCACCCTCGCACGCGCTCCGGCCCCGGGGGACAAGGACGGACGCAGTCCCCGCGATTATAGTCGTGCCCCCAGCGCTCACGGGTCGAGCCGCAGCCGGATCACCATCGTGCCGGCGTCGAGCCGCGTGAACGACGGGTCCGGGTACGGCGAAATCAGCGTGTAGGCGACCCGGCCGCCCTCTTCGACGCGCACGCCGCGCGCGACTGACGCGCGCCTGCCGCCAAACAGCTGCGCCAACGCGAAACGGTCGTAGATGCCGGCCTGGCCGAACGCGTCGTGCGCCTCGAGCCTGTCGACTGTCCATGCGCCGCTCGCGACGGTGCCTGTGCCGGCTTTCAACGCGTCGGCGAGCGGGGCCAATCGCCTTGTCGCTGGTGGTGACGCGGTAGGTGCCGGGAGCCACTGTCAGGGGGGTGAACAGGCGCTGGAGGGCAGGGCTCGGCTCACCGACATCAGGGCCGGTCGCGGCGGCCACCGCAGCCGTGCAGGCCGCGGCCAGCGCCGCGGCGACAAAACCCATCCGCAGGGTCATGGCGTGATTGTACGGAAATCCGACCATTCGGTGCCTTGACAGGCGAGCGCGGGCGACCTACGCTCGAAACGAAATGGCATTCCGCTATTTGGAATGCCAAGATTCCCATGGCGCATACGTCGATCGACAAGGCCTTTGATGTCTGCGAGGCCCTGAGCCGGGTGCCACGAGGCGCCAGCGTCGGGGAACTTGCGCGCAGTCTAGGACTTCCGCCGCCGACGGTCCATCGCCTGCTGGCGGTCCTGAAGCGCCGCGGCTATGTGAGGCAGGACGAGGAGACGCAGCGCTACGGCCTCACGCTGAAGATGCTGGACCTGAGCTTCCGGCTGCTCGGACGCTCGGAAATCCGGCTGCACGCATACCCGGTGCTGCGCGACTACGTGCTTCGCGCCGGCGGCCGCGCGTTTCTGGCGATCCCGGCGGCGGATGAAGTGACCTACATCTGGGCTGCCGGCCCGGACGAAGTCGCGCTGCGCACCAGTTACGGCCGGCAGATGCCGGCACACTGCGCGGTCTATTTCTCGCCGACCCAGGCGACGCGCCGCCTGCACTGCCTGCGGCTCGACGCGCCTGGCGACCTGGATCGCGGCCGCGACCAGGTGGCGCGGCTGGGACCGCCGGCGGTGGACGGCGCTCGACCGCCGCTGGCGTGCACGTGCGCGCCGGTGCTCGATCACAGCGGCCGGGAGGTGGCGCGGCTCGGGGCGTTCGTGCACGAGGCCGACGAACGGCCGCTCGTCACGGAGATGAACCGCGCGTGCTGGGAGCTTGCACGGCAGGTCTCGCGTCGACTCGGCTACCTGCCGTCGACGTCGATGGACATTCCCGCGTGATCGATTTCGCGCGGCTTTGAGGAGGGGCAATGGCGTACGTGATCACGGAACCCTGCATCGGCACGAAGGACTCTGCGTGCGTGGATGTGTGTCCGGTGGACTGCATTCATCCGCGCAAAGACGAGGCGACATTCGACTCGGCCGAGCAGCTCTTCATCCATCCTGACGAGTGCATCGACTGCGGCGCCTGCGTGCCGGCGTGCCCCGTGGAAGCCATCTTCGCCTTCGACGAAGTGCCGGAGAAGTGGCAGCACTTCTCGCAGAAAAATTCAGAGTTCTACCAGAAGTAGCCGCGTTCAGCGGCCCCGATCAGACGGGCGGCGCCGGCTGCATGTCAGCCGGGTCGCCCGTTTGTCATGTACGGGCGAGCGGCATGGCCGATCTGAAGATCGGCCCTACAGAAGCAGGCCAAGGGCGCGGCGAGCGCGATCGAATCGGTAGGGCCGATCTTTCGATCGGCCATAGCGTACGGCCGAGGGTGAAGGCCGATCGAAAGGTCGGCCCTACAGGTTTGGGCACGGCAAGGAGGGCACGGCAAGGGCACGGCGAACGCCATGGAATCGGTAGGGCCGATCTTCAGATCGGCCGGGCAACGGCGAGGGCAGGGAGGGCTACGAGGACGAGAACGACCGATCCCGCCGAAGCGGGACCGGTCGTGATGGTGCGGATCGGATCTAGAACGTCATCTTGAACCCGAGCTGCACGTTGCGCTCGGTCGTGCCGCACAGCGCGCACGAGGGGTTGGCCAGCATCGCCGTGATGGTGCCCACGGCGGCGTTGCCAATCGTCCCGTTCGGCTGCGCGAACTGCGGGTGGTTCAGCAGGTTGAACGCCTCGATCTTGAACTCGGTGTCGACGCGGCCGAAGCGCGTGTGCTTGGTCAGGTTCGCGTCGATGTTGAACTGACCGGGTCCACGCAGGATGTTGCGCCCCGCGTCGCCGTAGGTCGCCGTCGTCTCGGCGACTGTCGCAAAGCACGACGTGTCGAACCACTTGTCGATCGACGGGCTGTCGAGCGATCCCTCGCACGTGCGGTTCGGCCGGTTGCCGGTGCCCGTGGACAGCACGCCCTGCGTCTGCGTGACAGTGAACGGCAGGCCCGAGCGAAGGTAGAGAATGCCGCCGACCTGCCAGCCTCCGTAAAGGGCCGTCCGCGCCCACGGCAGCTCGTAGATCCAGCTCGACGCCAGCGTGTGCTTGACGTCGTAGTCCGCCGGCCCGTGGTTGTACTGCGGGTCGTAGACGTTGGTCAGCGTGACGGTGCCGTCGTTGTCCGACGACAGGTCGAGCGCCTGCCCGTAGGTGTACGAGTTCAGGAACGAGAAGTTGTTCGCGAACCGCCGCTGGAACTTGATCAGCAGCCCGTTGTAGTCGAGCGTGCCGACGCTCTGCGATTGTCCGAGTGTCGTCAGCTTCGGGGCGACGGCGGCGAACGGCCGGTTGGTGTTGGCGTTGGAGACGCCGAGCACTGGCGGCGCCTGGTTCGGGTCGCCCTTGATCATCATCTGGCGGCCCTGCGTGCCGACGTAGGCGACCTCGATCAGGTAGTTCGTGCCGAGGGCACGCTGGACGTTGATGTTGTACGAGCGCGCGTAGGCGTCGCGGAAGTTCACGTCGAAGATCGAGCGCGTCGTCCCCGACGGCACGCGGTTCGGATCGACGCCAGGAGGCGGCGGCAGGCCGTCGGACAGGATCAGGTCCGTGCCGAACGCGCCGCCGGTCGGCGTCAGCGCCGTCGACTGCAGGAACGGCGGGTTCTGCGCCTTCGACGACGAGGTGCCGCCCGGGCTGAAGTTCCAGAACACCCCGAAGCCGCCGCGCACGATCGTCTTGCCGTTGCCGGCCACGTCGTAGGCAAACCCGAGGCGCGGCCCGACATCGGCCTTCGAGTAGGTCTGCAGGTAGCGGCCGACATCCACACCGTCGACCACCGCGCCATCGGAGGCGACAACGAACTTGCCGGTGGCGACGTCGAAGTTGGACTGGCGGTTGTCTTTCTCGACCCACGGCTTGAACACGTCCCAGCGCAGGCCCAGGTTCAGCGTCAGCTTCGAGCTGACGCGATAGTCGTCCTGCAGGTAGACGGCGATCTCGGGCCGCTTCTCCGTGTAGGTGTTGGCGTCGAACAGGTTGCGCGTCTTGCTCGTCGTGACGCCGAGCAGGAAGCTGGCGACGTCGAAGCCGGTCGCGCTGTTGACCGTGCAGCCGCTGGTGATGCCGCCGCAGTTCGACGTCGAGTTGTTGTTGTAGGCGAAGTTGCCGACGATGGTGTCGGCGTTGAGGATCTCGCGCGAGCGCAGCGTCAGGCTGCCGCCGGCCTTGAGCGTGTGATGGCCCTTCAGCCAGGTCACGTTGTCGAACAACTGGAAGTCGTTCTGGTTCGTGATGAGCGGCTGGTTGCTGTTGGCGCCGAGGTTCCTGATGTTCTGGAAGTTCAGCTGCGTCATCCCCGAGGTGGCCTGATTCAGGTTGATCCCGGGAATGCCGACGGCTTCGGCCGGGTTCTGGCCGTAGTCGATCGGCGTCATGAAGAACTTGATCGAGTTCCAGCCGAAGCGGAACTCGTTCAGCCAGTTGCTGCTCAGCGTCTGCGTGTCGTTGAACGCGAAGCTCTGCGCCTTGATGTTGCCGTCGCCCGCGCCGAAGGTCGTGCCGGCGTCGCCGTGGGGCAGCGTGGCGGGCAGGTTGCGGTGCGTCTTCTCGAAGCTGTAGCGCCCGAAGAACCGGTTGTTCTGCGTGAGGTTGTGGTCCACCTTCACGTCGCCCTGGTTGTCCTCGCGCGTCAACGTCGGGTTGATCAGGTAGTTGTTGACGATCTGCCCGCTGGCCGACTTCGTTCCCGCGACGTTCGCTGCCGGGTACAGCTGGTTGAGGATGTTCACAGCGGCCGGGTCGAACATGGTCGAGGGAATAACGTTGCCCGCGAACGGCTGATGGGTGAACGGGTTGTAAATGACCTTGTTCACTTCCGAGAAATCGCCGGCGCGCATCTTGTCTGTCGGCACCGTCGACAGGTAGGTCTGGCCGGCGTTGAGGCGCAGCCCTTCGTAGTCACCGAAGAAGAACGTCTTGTCCTTGAAGATCGCCCCGCCGAACGTGCCGCCGAACTGGTTCTGGCTGAAGGCCGGCTTGTCGCGATGGTTCTTGTTGTTGAAGAAGTTGTTGGCGTCGAACGCGTCGTTGCGCAGGAACTCGAACACGCTCCCGTGATAGGCGTTGCTCCCTGACTTGATCTGCAGGTTGACGACGCCGCCCAGCGACCGGCCGAACTCGGCCGAGTAGGTGCTGGTCTGGAGCTTGAACTCGTCGAGCGCATCCGGGCTCGGGAAGATGACGACTGTCTGCAGCCAGGTCTCGTTGTTGTCGACGCCGTCGAGCATGTAGTTGTTGTCTCTCGGCCGGTTGCCGTTGGCCGAGAAGGAGGCCGACGCGCGCCACGCCAGGCTGCCGGCGCCGTCGATGTTGGCGCCCGGGATGCCGCGGAGAACGCCGGGCACGGTGCGGGTCAGGTTCACGAAGTTGCGGCCGTTGAGCGGCAGCGCCTTGATTTGATCGCTGGTGACCGTCGTGCCGAGCTCTGAGGACGCGGTCTGGAGCAGGGGAGTGCTGGCTTCGATCTTGACCGACTCGGTCATCTGGCCGACTTCGAGCGTCACGTTGATGCGCACGCGCTGGTCGACGCCGACCTGCACGTTGGACAGCGCCGTCGCCTTGAAGCCGGTCATCTCGGCGAGGATCGTGTAGGTGCCGGTCGGCAGCTGCGGCGCGACGTACTCGCCCTGGGCGTCGCTGGTGACTGTGCGCGTCAGCTGCGTGCCGTCATTGGTGATGGTGACCTTGGCGCCCGTCACCACCGCACCGCTCGCGTCCGTGACGGTCCCGAGGATGGTGCCCGTGACCGCCTGCGCGGCTGCAGGCCGCGGCAGGACTCCGACAATCATGGCGACGCAGAGCAATGCGGCCGCCACGCCCTGGAATCTGGAACTTCCCGCGCGACTGTGCATGATCGTTCTCCCTCTGTGCCCTGAAGTGGTCAGGCATCCCAGGGGTGACTGACCTGACCAATTGGATAAGCAAAGCCTGAAATTACGCCATTTGTGTGAGGCGCGCCAAGGCGTATATCATATTTGGGCAGTCCACTTCAACGCCGTTCACCCCAAGTGGGCAACCCAGTCGGGGCGTGTCTCAGCGGTCAGGGCCAGAGTGCGGGAGCAACGCGAGATGTCTACACAGGCGGGCCGGGTTCCACACTTCCGCACCAAGCAAGAGCTGGTCTACCGGACCCTCCGCGACGAAATTCTGTCGTGCACCCTTCAACCTGAGCAGCGGCTGGTCATCGAGGAGATTGCCCGCCGCCTGCTGGTCAGCGCCATTCCCGTCCGCGAAGCCCTGCAGCTCCTCCAATCCGAGGGACTCGTCACTCTCACCCCGCACGTCGGCGCCATCGTCACGCCGCTGTCACGAGACTCGGTAGTCGACGTGTTCTCGGTGCTCGAGGGCCTGCAGGTCGTCGCCGCCCGCCTGTGCACGGAGCGGGCGGATTCGGCGGCCATGGCGGGGCTCTCGGACTGCGTCGCCGCGATGGACCGGGAAGTGGACGCAGGACGGCACGACGCCTGGGCCGCGCTGAATACGACGTTCCATTCAGACCTTGGCGCCGTGACGGGGCTGCCGCTGCTCAAGGAGAACATCCGCCAGGCGCTGGACCGCTGGGATCAGATTCGGCGCTACTTCTACAACGGCGTTCTGGTGCCGCGCGTGGCAAAGGCGCAACGGGACCATCACGAGTTGATGGCGGGGCTTACCGCGCGGGATGTGAGCAGAGTCGAGGCCGCCATGCGGCAGCACTATCGGGAAGCGCTCGGCGCCTACCTGCAGTATTTCGACAGCCGGGCCTCGGCGCGGGGGACAGGCGCGATGGAGCGGACGGCAGCGGCGCTGCCGTGACCCTCAGAGGCTGAGAGCCACGGCATGTCCGTCTCTGTCAGGTATCAGAAGTCGTAGCCGATCCAGACCTTGAACTGCGGCCGCCGGAACTCGGTGCTGCCGCCCGCCGCCGCGAACTGCACGTCTTCGAAGTCCCGGTTGAACAGCGTCCGCCACGCCCAGTCGAAGTGAATGGGGAAGCCGAGCGCGAAGGTCTCGAGGCCGAACCCGTAGGACGCCCGCGCGTCCACCAGGCGGAACCCTGAGACGTCGATGGGCGTGCCGTAGATCGGGAGCAGGTTGTTCGGGTCGCTTGGATCCGCCTGGTAGCCGACCACCGGCACGTAGGTCTGCGACTTGCTCGAGCTGAACTGGAACGGCTGGTCGTTGAAGAACGCCCCGCCGGTGCCGGCGAAAAACACCCCGCGGATGCCGCCGAGGATGCCGATCGGCGTCAACATCGCCTCGACGAGCGGGAAGCGCAGCTCGGCGTTTCCATAGAACGTCGTGTTGCCGATGAACTGCTCGTACTCGTAGCCGCGCAGGTCGGCGTTGCCGCCGAAATAGGCGAAGTTCGGCTCGTCGCCCCAGCTGTTGAAGCCGCGCGCGCGTAGCGCCAGCAGGCCGGACCCGCCCAGGCGCAGGTAGTACCGCATGTCGAGGTCCACCGTCTGCCGCTCGAGCGAGTTGCCGATCTTCGGCGCGACCTCGTACGACAACCGCATCGTGTTGCCGGCCAGCGGCCCGAACTCACGGAAGACGGTGGTCTCCTGCACGTACGAGAGGGCGAGAGGCACCGCGGTGCCGTTGTTGAACAACTGCTGGCCGTAGACCGAGTTCTGATAGTCCTGCGAGTACTGCTGGAGCTGGGCGTCGTTGAACTCTTCGTGGAAGTTGACGACACCCGCCGACATCTCGATACGCCGATACCGGTTGAACGGGTAGGTCGCAAAGATGCTGCCGCCCTGCGTGGTGCGCGTCGCCTGCGCCAGATCGCGGTCGATGAAGCCGGACAGCGACGGATCGTAGAAGACGTTGCCGACCTGCCCGTAGAAGAAATCGGTCTGCGAGAAGCCCTGGATGGCGTACTGCAGCCGCCGCGAGAGGTTGACGTACGAACCGGCAAACGTGCGGTACTGCGAGATGGACGCGGCGTAGAAATTGAACTGCTTGTCGCCGAGCACGTCGCTGAACGTGATCTGCGTGCCGCCGAAGATGTCCCCGCCGCTCGTGATGCCCACGTTCACCGGCGGGCGGCCGTCGAGGAACATCTTCTCGAAGGTGCCCTTGACGCGATCGTTTTCCTTGACCAGCGTGTGACTGAGCGGCGCCTGGAAGTCGACGGGCGCGCCCTGGCCCGGCTCGCCGAAGTCGCTGACCAGGGCGGTCTGCAGCGGGTCCTTGCGCTCCAGCGTGTGCACGCCGTACTCGCCCTTGAAGTAGGTGACAAACGCGATCTGCGTGGTCTTGTCAGTGGTCAGGACGACTGGCGACAGGTTGCCGCCGACGGCGTCGGTGTACTGGCGCAGCTCGCCGGTCTTCATGTCGAGCGTCCAGATGTTGTAGATGTTGCCGTTGCGCGCCACTTCGGGCTCGACCGGCAGCGTCGGGTTCACGGCAGTGGACGGAAAGACCAGCGTGTGGTCGTCGACGAACTTCGCCTGCGCGTCGTCGTGCGTGCCGAAGGTGAGCTGGGTCTTTTTCTTGGTGTCGATATCGAGGCGGAACAGCTTCTCGTTGCCGCTGATGCGCGACATGTAGACCAGGTACTTGCCATCGGGTGAAAACGTCGGCCCGTAATCCGCGAAGGCGTCGTTGGTGATGTTCTCGATCTTGCCGGACTCGAGATCGATGTCGAACAGGTCGCCAACCGCATTGCGCAGCGCGGAGAACACGACGTGCTGGCCGTCCGGCGACATCGCCGGCGACTCAGGATCGTCGACGGTCTTCATCGCGATGCGCTTGTCGATTTTGCCGCTCACCACATCCTGGATGACCAGCGCGCGCTCTTTTTCGGTGCGCACGAAGTACGCGACCTTGTCGCCCTTCGGCGACCACGAGATCCAGGACACCGAGTTCCAGCGCCCGCCGGGCGTGATGATGTAGGCGAACCCGTAGCTCTGATCGAAGCCGGGCGTCAGGTTGCGCACGACGCTGCCGTCCTTGGTGGAGATCAGCACCAGGTCGAGCTCCTGTTCCTTGCGATTGCCCACCATCGCCGCCATCAGGTCGCCTGAAGGCGAGGGCTCGATCGACAGGACCGCCGTGTACTTGGTCTTCTGCGGGTTCGGCACCAGGTCGCGGCCGTAGTCGGCCGGGCGCTCCTTGTCGCGGAACGGCTTGAAGCGATCCTTCAGGTACTTCTCGAACTGCTGGTCGAACTCCTCGGGCTTCAGCTTGAACGCCTCCTCGTAGGCGTCGTCGCCGCCGCCGATGACGCTCTTGCGCAGCGAGAAGAGGTACTGGCGCAGCCCTTCCTTCCCCCACTTCGATTCGATGAACTCGAACACCGAATGACCCAGGTTGTAGATCAGTCGCGGGTTGTTGAAGCCGCCGTAGCCCTCGAGGTCGGTCATCTTGGGCACGATGTCGGCGACGGCCGCGTCGCGGATGGTCATCAGGTCCAGCGGACGCCAGATCCCGGTCATGTAGTCCGACAGGCCTTCATTGATCCACAGCGGCACGCCGCGCCGGATCAGTCCCTGCGGGATGATGTCGAACTCGAAGATGTGCGTCAGCTCGTGGACGATGAGCCGGTAGAGAAGGTCGGGCGGCTCGTCGATCGGCAGGACCATGCGGTCCCGGAACGGCTCGGCGAAGGCGCCGACGCCTTCCTGCGCGGCGCCGGGCACGACGTTCTCTTCCTGGAACTCGCTGCTCGTCTTGAAGACGATGAGCGGCACCTTGAAGGCGAGGTCGTGCTTCAAGTCGGCGCTGATCTGCTGATACGCGCTTTCGGCGTAGCTCGCGACGCGCTCGAGATGCTGCTCGGTCTCGGGGTAGTAATAAATCTCGAAATGGTCTGTCGTGTAGATATGCCAGCGGAAGGTGTCGTACCGGATCGCGTTCTTGCCGTAGTAAGGGACAAACGGCGTTTGCGCGTAACTCACGGCGGCAGTGGTCAGGACCGCCAGGACGACGGCCGCCCCCATCACACGCCCTGCCAGATGGCGCCGCAATCGCGTGCGCATAGAGTACTCCCCCAGAATGCTTCGCATCTTACTTGAGTGACCCGGCACCCGCAATCAACGCGGGCCCGCTGAAAAATGCGTCTGACGGCGGCCTGACGCAAGGACCATGCCTCAGAATACGGCGCGATTGGCCGATGTGGATGCCGGCGCGCGGGGATGAATGTCCCCGCGCTGCGATTGAGCGGCCTCGCGCGGAGACAACCGAGGCCCGGCCCTTTCTGTCGAGTCGGCCCGGTCGTGCTCGTCGAGGGCACAGCAAGAGCAAGGCAAGGGCAGGCGAGGGCAAGGCAAGGGCACGCCACGGGCACGGCAACGGCACGGCAAGGGCTGTAGGGCCGATCTTCAGATCGGCCATCAAGCAAGCCACGCCTACGGGACGGCATGGCACAGGCACGGCACGGATTTACGGAAGGCGGAAGTGGCGGCCGGTTTCCGAAAGCGGGCTCCGTCGCGGTTTGTCATCTGCGCGCGCCTGGCGACGTCGCGACAGCGGCCCCGGCCGGCGCATAATAGAATGGACTTTAGCCGCTGGCCCTCAGCCGGCGTGCGACATGCCCGGGGGAACGATGCTCAACTTCACGCGCTGGATCGTCGCGGCCTCTGCCGTAGCGGCGCTTGTCTACACCACGGTCCCGATTTTCTCGACGCCGGACGCAGCTGCGGAGGCCGCCGATGGCGCGGCCGGCACCTGTCCGGCTGGCGCCAAGAAGGCCAATCTGAACTTCACGGTGTCGGACCTCGAGGGCCGGAAGGTCAGTCTCGCCTCCTTCAAGGGCAAGGTCCTCGTGCTGGACTTCTGGGCGACGTGGTGCCCGCCCTGCAAGGCGGAGATTCCAGGGTTTGTCGAGCTGCAGAAGGCCTATGGCGACAAGGGCCTGCAGTTTGTCGGCGTCTCGGTGGACTCGGGGGACACGCCCGACGTGTTGAAGGCCTTCGCCACCGAACACCAGATGAACTACCCGGTTTTGGTCGGCGGCGATCGCGACGACCTGCAGGACGCCTACGCCCCGATGTACGGCATTCCGACGACGTTCGTGATCGCCCGCGACGGGCGGATTTGCCAGAAACATTCGGGTCTCGTCGGCAAAGACCGCTACGAATCCGACATCAAGGGCCTGCTGTAGCGCTGCGGGCCTGATCGGCCGCGCCGCCGGTGGGCTGTAGTAAGATCGAACGAGAGCCGGGGCTCACCTGGCTCAGCGAACCAAAGGTCGTTCATGCTCAAAGGGTTTACTGTCGCGCACCTCGCCTGCGGTTGCCGCCTGGCGTTTCGCGACGGCGTCGAAGGCAGTCCGGTCACCGTCATCGTCGAGGAGAAGGGCGCGACCTGCGCGCTTGGCCTGCACGTGCGGGATCTGCCTATCTACGATTACCGTGAAGCGCTGCGACCGTCGACGAGGCTTGGCCCCCCCGAAGAAGAAGAATACGAAGAAGAGGGCTGAGCTCGATTGGGCGCCCTCTCCGCTGTCATCTTCTGGCTCGTCCAGGCTTCCGCGCTTCTCGTCTTCTTTGTCCCGTTCCGCTGGGGCTATGTCGGGTTGTGGGCGGCGTCGCATTTCCTGCGCGCCATCGGCCTGACGCTCGCCTATCACCGCTACTACGCGCATCGCGCGTTCCAGATGAACCGCGGCGCGCGCCTGTTCTGGACCCTGCTCGGCACGGCGGCGATGCAGAAGGGCCCGCTCTGGTGGGCCGGCCACCACGTCTATCACCACAAGTACGCCGACCGCGACGGGGATCCGCACAGCCCGCGCATGAGCGGCTTCTACTACGCGCACTTCGGCTGGTTCCTCAACGACTCGCGGCACCATAAGGTAGACGCGTCCAACCCGGTGATCCGCGCGTTTTCCAGCGCGCCGGAAGTGGCGTTCCTCGAGACGTTCTACGTGCTGCCGCCGCTGGTCCTCGCCGCCGGCCTGTTCGCGATCGGCGGATGGCCGTGGCTCGTCTGGGGCTTCTGCCTGCCGACGATGACCTTGGCGCACGCGACGTTTGCAATCAACACCGTCAATCACCTCTTCGGCACGCGGCGCTTCAAGACGCCGGACGACTCCACCAACAACGCCCTGACGGCGGTGTTCGCGGCGGGCGAAGGCTGGCACAACAACCACCACCGCTATCAGCGCGCGGCGCGCAACGGCTTCTACTGGTGGGAGTTCGATCCGACCTACTACGCGATCTGGCTGATGGAAAAAGTCGGGCTCGCCTGGGACGTCCAGCGAGTGCCCGAACGGATCTACCGCGAGGCGCGCGGCGAGAGCCGCACTGCCGAAGTGCGGGCGCCTGAAGACGAGGCCTTCCCGAACACGCCGGAGCCCACGACGGTCTAGGGCGAGAAGGCCAAGGGGGGCCAAGGGGGTCCGCCCCTCGGCCTCTCAGCGACGTCCCGAATCCCGCTCCCGCTCCCGCTGACCTCGCTTACGCCGATCGCAGGGCGGTGGTGATTGGCGTCCGCGCGGCGCGGAACGCCGGCAGCAGGCCGCCGACAATTCCCATCAGCACCGCGAAGATCACGCCGACACTCAGGGCGTAGGTCGAGATCTTGAACGCGAAGGCAATCTCGGCGAAGTTGGCGCCGCCGGCCGACGAGGTCATGCCGTTGGCGGGCAAAGCGATCAGGCACCCGACCAGCCCACCGACCAGCGCCAGGAACGTGGATTCCAGGACGAACGCGACGAGGATGCTGGACCTGGAGAAGCCGAGCGCGCGGAGCGTGCCGATTTCGCGCGTGCGTGCGGCGACGATCCCGTACATCGTGTTCATCGCGCCGAAGACAGCGCCGATGCCCATCACCACCGCCACGAAGCCCGCCAGCGCCAGCAGCGCCGCCGATACCCCGCCGGCCTGGTTGTCGTAGAACTCGCGCTCCGACGCCATCTCCACCTGCATGGCGGGGTTGGCCTTGAGGTCGGCGTTGAACTTCGTGATGTCGGCGGGGTTCTTCAGCCGCAGCGTCAGCGACGAGTAGCCGTTGGAGCGGTTGAACGCGGGCCCCATCACCTCGAGGTCGCCCCAGATCTCGCTTTCGAAGCCGCTCCCGTCCGCGTCGAAGACGCCGACGACAGTCCAGGCACGGCGCTGCAGCTTGATCGACTGCCCGATGTCCAGCCCGACGTAGCGCTCGTGCGCCTTGCGTCCCACCACCAGCTCGTAGAGGCCGGGCGTGAACATCCGGCCCTCGGCGATGTGCACGTTCGACCGCACCTTGAGGGCCATCGGCGTGACGCCGCGGACGACGACGTTCACGCTGTTGTTGTCCTGACGCCGCGCCATGTTGTTGACGATCATCATCTCGGGCGACGCCAGCGGCTTGCCGTCACTGTCGCGCGCCACGCGGCTGTCCACCATGATCATGTTGGCGTTGTCGCGGCTGAAGCCCGAGGTGAGCTCCGAGGTGGCCGCGCGCTGAATGACGATGGCGTTGTCGAGCGACCCGGTCGAGCGCAGCGCGACGCGGAAGCCGTTGGACATCGCCGCCAGGATCAGCATGACCGCGACGACGAGCGCGATGCCGCCAATCGCGAGCAGCGTGACCTTCCACCGGATGATCAGATTGCGGATGTTGTACCAGATCGGAAGCGCCATCAGACCTGCCTCAGCATCGAGGTGATATTCGCGCGGAACGCCGCCAGCGCCGGCACCAGGCCCGCTGACAAGCCAAGGCCCACGGCCGCCGCAAAGGTCATCGACGCCACGGCCGGGTTCAGATCGATGTTCGGGAATGTCTGCAGCGCCGTGCCGAGCCCAGGGATCTTCGCGAGATTGGAAATGAGCCCCGCCGCCAGTCCCACGCCGACCACGCCGCCGAGCACGCCGAGGACGATCGCTTCCGCGAGGACGAGCCCGAGCACGAGACGGCTGGGGAAGCCCAGTGTCTTGAGCACCGCAATCTCCGTCCGCCGCTCCCGCACCGCCATGCTCATCGTGTTGGCCGTGACCAGCAGCACCGTGAATGCCACCGCAAGGCCGATGAAGTTGAGCAGGAACACCAGCGGACCCGCCTGCGCGATGAAGCTCGCCAGGAAGGCCTGCTCGGTTTCAGTCTTGGTCTCTGCTTCGCTGTTCTCGAAGACGGCGTCCACCGCTCGCGAGATCGCGGCCGCCTGGTTCGGATTGGTGATCTGCAGGTTGTAGGTGCCGACGCCCGCATGCTCGCCGGTCGCTTCGTACAGATAGGCGTACTGAAAGAACATCATCTGGCGGCTGCCGCCCTTGCCACGGGAGTCGTCCAGCTTGTAGATCGACCGGACGACGAAGTCGAAGGGCTTGCTCATCTGATAGGTCGGGATGATGCTCGTCAGCTGGAACGTGCTGCCGATCTTCCAGTTGTTCTTGGCCGCGAGCTCCTCGCCGACGATCGCCCCGCGCCGATCGTTGAGAAACGCCGTCATCTGATCCGGCGGGATGACCAGCTCCGGGTGCATCGCGAAGTAGGGCTCCGGATCGATGGCGAAGTTCGGGAAGAAATTCCGGAAATCGGCCTTGCCGCCGGATCCGAGCATCCCGCCGAACCAGTTCGACCGCGCCACGCGCTTGATCCCGGGGACGCCGGAAATGCGCGCCGCATACGTCTGCGGCAGCGGGAACACGAGGCTGACACGATGACGGGTGACCAACCGGTCGGCGGCCCCGCCGGCCAGTGCCGTGTTGATGGCAGCGGCCACCGTCTGCAGCACGCAGATCAGGAAGATGCACAGCGCCATGCCGAGCACGGTGCTGCCGGTCCGGATCCAGGTCTTGCGAAGGTGCTTCAGGACGTACGGGAGATACTTCATGGCGTCCTCGTGACTACCGCGCCACCGGCGTGGCCTCGTGACGTGCGACAGTGCCGGCCAGCACGCCCTTCTCGAGGTGCCGCTCGACGTGAGCCCGGCTGGCGGCGCGCGGATCGTGCGTCACCATGACGATCGTCTTCTTGAACTCGCCGTTGAGCGTCTGCAGCAGATTCAGAATTTCCTCCGCGCTCTTGGCGTCGAGATCGCCGGTGGGCTCGTCGGCGACGAGCACCGCCGGGTCGGCCACAATCGCCCGCGCGATCGCGACGCGCTGCTCCTGCCCGCCGGACAGCTGCCGCGGGTAGTGCGACGACCGGTCGGCCAGGCCGACGACCTTGAGCGCCGTCATTGCGCGCTCGGTCCGCTCGCGCTTCGAGAGCTTGGTCAGCAGCAGGGGCAGGGCGACGTTTTCGACGGCGGTCAGCACCGGGATCAGGTTGTAGAACTGGAAGATGAACCCGATCGTGCGGCTGCGCCACTTGGCCAGCGCGCCTTCGGACAGCTGGCCGACGTCGGTGCCGGCCACGATCACCTTGCCGGAGCTGGGCCTGTCGATGCCGGCAATCAGGTTCAGCAGCGTCGTCTTGCCGGAACCTGACGGCCCCATCAGCGCGACGAACTCGCCCTCGGGCACGTCGAGGCTGAGGCCGTCGAGCACCACGATGTCCTGACTGTCACGCTTGTAGATCTTCCGGACGTTCTGCACTTGTACTGCGGCCATTCAACGCTCCAGTTGAGTCCCGTGTGTTCCCGTTCTGCCGGTTACTGCTTCACCGTCACCCGATCGCCGTCCTTCAGCGTGTCGGGTGGTTTCGAGACGAGTAGTTCCGATCCCGCCAGGCCGTCGGTCACCATCACCATGTCGTTGCGGGTCGCGCCCACCGTGACGGCGCGCATCTGTACCCGGCCCTGCACGATCTCGAAGACCTTCGATGCGCCGTCGCGCGTCACCACGGCCGACTGCGGCACGAGGATGTTTGACCTCGCCGGCGCAGCCGTCGCGGGTTTGGCTCCCGCTGGTTCCAGGAAGGTCACCTTGGCGCTCATCTCCGGCTTCAGGTCCTTGTCTTTCTCGATCAGCGTCACCTTCGTCAGCACGGTGGCCTTGGTGCGATCCGCCGTCGGGATGATTTGCCGGAGCGTCGCCTTGTACTTGCGATCGGGGAACGCCTCGACAGAGACCTCTGCGGGCTGGCCGTCGGTCAGCCGCGCGACGTTGGCTTCCGAGACGTCGGCTTCCATCTCCAGCGTGGCCAGGTCCGCCAGGGCGACGATGGCGCCCGAGGCGGTCGAGATGTTCACGCCGGGCGGAATCGGCGCGACGCTCTCGCCGACTTCCGCCATCTTCTTGACGACAGTGCCGGCAAACGGCGCGCGGATGACGGTGTTCTGCAGCTGCGCCTCGGCCAGGCTGACGTCGGCCTTCGCTTGCGACTGGTTCGCCGTGGCGCGGTCGCGTTCGGCCTTGGCCTGCGCGAGCGCGGCTTCTGACATGCGGACCTTGCTCTTCGCGGCGTCGAGCGTGTCGATCGGCACCAGCTTGTCGGTGCTGAGCCTTGTGTTCACGTTCAGCTGTCGCTGCGACTCGGCGAGGTCGGCCTCCGCGCGCTGGATGGCGGCCTCGGCGGACACCAGCGCCGCGACGGACTGCTCCAGCGACGCACGGGCGCGCGCCAGCTGGGCCTCGTAGTCGGCGCTCTCCAGCCGGGCGATGAGGTCACCGAGCTTGACGACGCTGCCTTCTTCGACCCGCAAGTCGAGCAGGCGGCCCTGAATCTTCGACGAGACCACGGCCTCCCGGCGCGCCACCAGATAGCCCGACGCTGTCAGCACGGGCGTGCCGGCAGCCGCCCCGCCGGCCTGCTCGACAGTCGGGGACACCGTCGACACTTCCACCTTGGAGAACCCGCCGGCGCTGCGCCAGGCGTAAACAGCGCCGCCGGCTGCCAGCACCAGGATGCCGAGCGTGATCCACAGGCCGGTGCGGGACTTACGGGGACTATCGTCGAGGCGCAGGGACGCCAGGTCTGTCTTGAGGTCACTCACGAGGGATTGGTCTCCGGGAAGCCCGGTACTCTAACACTCTTCCGGCCGCGCTTCCGGCAGCTGCGAGGCTGCCGGACGGCCCACCCGGGGCTACTGGCCTGATGGACGCAGCTGCCAGGCACGCGGTTCCCAGTGACACGATACGAGCGCGGGCCGCGGCGCGCCATTGACAAACGTCACTGGTCGGACCGCCGATCTGTCAGGCCGTCAGTCCAGGAGCGTGGCGTCCTTGGCGAGACGGCGGCCGCGTGTCCCGCGCCAGACGACCCACCGGTAGATCGGCGCCGGCAGGATGCGGAGGACCTTCATCACCCAGGTGAAGCGCTTCGGGAAGTGGATTTCAGTCCGTTCCTGCTCCAGGCCCCGGACCAGTGCTTCGGCCGCGCGGTCAACAGGCATCAGGAACGGCATGGGGAAGTGGTTGCGGTCGGTGAGCGGGGTCTTCACGAAGCCCGGATTCACAACGCTGACACGGATCCCGCGCGGCTCGAGATCGAAGCGGATGGCCTCGAGCATGTGAATGATCGCGGCCTTCGACGCGCCGTACGCGCCTGCTGCTGGCACACCGCGATACCCGGCCACACTGGCCACGCCGGCGATGTAACCGCTGCCGCGGCCGAGCATCCCCGGCAGCACGGCGTCGATGCACCAGACGGTGCCGAGGAAGTTCAGCGTCATGTTGTCCGCGTACTGCTGCGCGTCGAAGCGGTGCCCGGACCCGGGGAGGTGCGTGCCGGCGTTGAGGACAGCGACGTCGATCCCGCCAAACGCGGCCTCGACGGCGGCGACCGCCGCGGTGACGCTGTCGCGCCTGGTGACGTCGACGGGCACCGCCACCACGTCGGCGCCGCGTGCGCGCCACGCCGCCGCCAGCGCCTCCAGCGCGTCGCCGCGCCGCGCGCTGATCGCCACCCGCGCCCCGCGCGTCGTCAGCGGCGCGATGAGCGCCTCGCCGATTCCGGAGCTGGCGCCGGTGACCCAGACGCGCGCGTTGGTGAAGTCCATCCGCGGTCAGCCGCCGATTCTGAGCTCCGCGACCAGCGGCAGGTGGTCGGAGGCAATCAGCGTGCGGCGCGTACAGGACCAACTCCACCCGCTCCACCTTCACGGCGCCTGCGTAGTAGATGTGATCGAGATGCACGAGCGGCAGGACGCCGGGATAGCTGCGCGGACGGCGGAGCCGCCCGGCCAGATCGACGCCGCTGAGACGTTCGGCGAGCAGCGCCGAGGCCGGCCCGCGCGTCCACTCGTTGAAGTCGCCGAGCACCACCTTCGGCCCGATCACGCGCCTGTCGCTGACGATGCCCGCCAGGCGTTCGGCCTGCACGCGCCGCTCGAGGATGGCCGTGCCGAAGTGGACGTTGTAGACGTGCAGCGGCAGTCCTTCGCGATCGACGTCCACGCGCTGGCAGAGGCGCGGCTCGCACGTCTTCCACGACAGGTCGTACCGGGTCTGATGCACGATCGGCAGGCGGCTCAGGACGACGTTGCCGAAGGCGTGCTGCCTGAAGAGCCGCGTCGACGCCATCACCCAGCCCATGCCGAGGGCCGCGCCGATCTGCTGCGCCTGCCCATCGCCGCCCGGCCCGACGCCGACGACTTCCTGCAGGGCAATCACGTCCGCGTCGATCTCCTGCAGGACTTCGGCGATGCGCTCGGGACGGGTGCGCCCGTCGAGCCCGCGGCACCGATGCACGTTGTAGGTGGCCACGCGGACCAGACTCGTCGCCGACTCGCTCATTCGGAACCGGGGTGTATCATACCGGCATGACTCGCCTGGCGTCCGAAGTCGAGCTGACGTGTCCGTGCTGCGGCTCGACGCTCGTCTACGACCGCAACCTCGAGCGTATCGTCAGCCATCAGGAGCCCGAGCGCGGCGACAAGCCGGAGTTGAACCAGGCGCAGCGCATTCTGGCGGAGGAGGCCGCGCGACGCGAGGCCATCTTCGAGCAGTCCGTGCAGGCGGAGAAGAACCGCGGCGATGCCCTGTCGAAGCGCTTCGAAGAGGCCTTGCGCCAGGCTCGCCAGGAGCCGGTGACCCGGCCCCACCGGGATTTCGATCTGGACTGAGCGCAGTGCAGCGGTGCCGCAGTTCCTGTGGTGCTGCCGTTCCCGTGCGGCGGTGCCCGCCTTCAGTGATTATCGCTACCGTATGCCGTCGTTAAGGTAGTGCGTCTTCATTCTTCATTCTCCATTCTTCTCATTCTTCATTCTTCATTCTTCATTCCTTCATTTCCCCTCCGTGCGGCGATTGCGCCGGCGAAGGGCAGTCGCGCCGCTGCGGCAAACTCGCGCGGGAGCGGGGTCCACTTCTCGCGGCCGTTGTAGTCGACCGGCTTCATCCCGTCATGCGCCTCGCGGAAGGCGGCGTAGCGCCGGCGCAGCGCGTCCACGCGCCGCTGCGAGGTGCGGATCGAATGGTGCGGATATTCCAGCAGGTACCGCTCCGCCTTCCAGACGCTGCGCGATGAGAACCGCCAGTCGTAGCGGCCGAGCGCCGTCATGTCGGCGACCGCGTAGCCGGTGACGCCGCCGGTGAAGTCCACGTAGGGATCGACATAGCTGATCGCCAGCGCGCGGGGCGTCGCAAACACCGGCCGCCGTCCGTGGAGCCCGGGGTCGCGCGACCGTGCGACCGAGCCCCAGCGTCCGTCAGGTCCCCGGTAGGCGAACAGCGTGTGATCGAGCCCGTCGATCGACTCGAAACTGAGCACCAGCGCCGGATAGCCATGCTGCTCCAGCACCACGCAGGCAAACATGGCCGCCTCGAAGCAATGCGCGGTGCCCGCTCGCACCACCCCCCGGAAAGAGCGCAGCGTCGCGCCCCCAGGCTCCGTGTTGTAGGGAAGGGCGTTGAGATAGGCCTGCACCGAGGCCGGCGTTCGCAGACGCGCGATCAGCCGGCGTTCGGCCGGTTCGAAGGCGCCGGCAGACGGCGCCTCTCCGCGCTCCCTCCTCATGGCTTCGCTGCTGCCTCGAGGCTCCGCACGGCATCTTCCACCTGCCAGTCGGCGCCGGTCAGGACCGCCGCGATTCGGAGCTGCGAATCCAGGATCACGGTGCGGAGGTTGTGGTCGATTGACGGCGACGCGCCATCGCGCGTGACTGCCAGTCCAAACTGACGACCAAATGCGTCAATTACTTCAGGTGTACCGGTTAAGTAAGTGACAACTCGCGAATCGAGCCCTCGTGCCGCGGCATGCGCTTTCAACACGGCAGGGGTGTCGTGGAGCGGATCGATGCTGACCAGACCGACCTGCGCGCCAGTCAGAGTGGGCTCGCGGCCGATCGCACGAGCAACGCCCGCCATGCGCAGTTCAATCGCGGGACAGTATTCGGGCAGCGGACAGCGCGTGTAGATGAACGTGACCACCGACGCGTGTCCCTGAAATCGTGAGAGCGAAAAGGGATGGCCGTCCTGATCGACCAGCGCCGCATCCGACACGCGGTCGCCGGGACCCAGACCCAGGACGTGGGACTCGGTGTCGACTGGCATTGGCGCCTGGCCAGTGACTGTCAGGCGGGAGATCCAGACCGAGGTGCCCTGCACCGACAGCGTCGCGGTGATGAGGCTGCCGGGCGTCAGGCCGGCGATCAAGGCCCCATCCCGCACAGGAAACGGCATCGTCATTCCCGGCATGAAGCCTGCGATGTCGTGATGCCGGATCGTGACCTTCGCCTGTGGAACGTCGACGGCGAGGACTTGTCCGACGAGGGGAAACTCGCGGACCGGGGGCGCCGGCCGGCACGACACGACCAGCACCGTGAGCGCTGCCAGACCTGCCGCCAACCGACGCATGCACCCACTGTATCCGACTCCATCCGCACTGCCGGACGGAGGCTGCACACGATTGCTTTGCGCGCGTTGGATTAGATCTTGACAAATAGACAACTGCTGTATACTGGCGCCACTTTTAGACGAAAGAATCCGTTTTGTGTCACGCGTCTGCGTCGTTCTCACGGCGTGCACGCTGAAACACGATCGGGATTCGGACGTCCGGCAGGGCGCAGAACGCGCGACGGCCAGCCGACGGAGCGAGCGCGTGTTCGAGAGAGTTGAAGGAGCCGCACGATGGGCCGGAGATTGTATGTCGGGAATCTCCCGTACAAGACGACCGACGAGGAATTGAACTCCCTGTTCAGCCAGGCGGGTGCGGTGGACAACGTTCGCGTCATGCGCGACATGGCCACGGGACGGGCCCGCGGATTCGCGTTTGTCGAGATGTCGAATGACGACGGCGCGCAGAAGGCGATCACCCAGTTTCACGGCCACCCGATGGACGGCCGGCAGCTGGTGGTGAACGAAGCGCGGCCCAAGCCGGAAGGTGGCGGCGGAGGGGGCTTCTCACGCGGCGGTGGCGGTGGCGGCGGCCGTGGCGGCGACGGCCGGCGCGAACCGCGCTGGTAGGAACGCGGGCCGCCAGGCTCGCATCTCGGTAACGACGCAGGTCGGGGAGCGGCTGTCGGCCACACCGCTTCCCGCACTGCACCCGCATTGTGGACCTCTCCGATGATCTGGGTAGGAACCTCCGGCTATAACTATCCGGAATGGAAGGGGCGTTTCTATCCGGCGACGCTGCCGGCCGCGAAGATGCTCGGTTTCTATGCCGCGCGATTTCCTACCGTCGAGATCAATTACACGTTCTATCGCCTGCCGACTGAAAAACTTGTGCAGGGCTGGGCGGCAGGCACGCCCGATCCTTACCGCATCACCCTGAAGGCACCGAAGCGAATCACGCACGATCGGCGGCTTCGCGACTGCGGCGATCTGTTGCGCGCGTTCTGTCACGCCGCCGCCGCCCTCGGGCCGAAGCTGGGCGTGCTGCTCTTTCAGCTCGGGCCGAATTTCAAACTCGACCTGCCGCTCTTCGATGCGTTCCTCGACGACCTGCCGCGCGGCGCGCGGGCGGCGTTCGAATTCCGCCACGCGTCGTGGCTCGACGACGCGGTCTACGAGCGCCTGCGCGCCCGCGATCTCGCGCTCTGCATCGCCGACAGCGACACCCGCTCGACGCCCGTCGTGCCGACGGCCAGCTACGGGTACTTCCGCCTGCGCGACGAGGGCTACGAGGCCGCGGACCTCGATCGCTGGGCCGAGGTGATTCGCGCGAACCAGGACGGCTGGAAAGAGACCTACGTCTACTTCAAGCACGAAGACGAAGGGAAGGGCCCCGAGCTGGCGCGTCAGCTCATGGATCGACTCGGGCTCTGACGAACTCCACAATCTCCCGCTCAGCCCAATACCCGTCGTCGTTGCCCGTCGCTTCGCCGACGAAGGCGCAGTGCCCGCCATGGCGGGTGAGGGCCATGCGCACCGAGGGATTGGCCGCGATCGTGGCATCGGCAAACGAGTCTGCCGGCACGAACGGGTCGTCTTCAGCGGAGATGATCAGCGTGGGAACGCGAATGCGCTCGATCACCCGAAGCGCGGCCGCGCGGTAGTAGTAGTCCGAGGCGTCCTTGAAACCGAAGAACGGCGCTGTATATGCTTCGTCGAAGTCGCGGACGGAACGGATACGGTCGAGGGGCGCGGTCGAGAAGTGCCCGGGAAACGCCGCCGCCTTGCGCCGCATCCGGGCCTTGAGATTCCGCACGAAGTTCCACTGATAGATCACGTTCGAGCGCCGCTCGAGCGCGTCCACACAGCGGGGCAGGTCCATGACGGGGGAGACCGCCACCACGGCCTTCAGCGCGGCGAGCGGCTGGTCGCCGTAGTCACCGGCGAGCTTCAGCGCCAGATTGCCGCCGAGCGAATAGCCTGAGAGGCCCAGGCGTGAGTGGCCTTCCGCGGCCAGCGCTCTCAGCACCACGTCGACGTCGTCGGTCAGCCCCGAGTGATACAGCGACATCGACAGATGCTCGGTGCCGCCGCAGTTACGCTGGTTCAGCAGGACGGCGTTGAAGCCCGCGAGCCACGCCTTGTTGGCGACCCCGCGCATGTAGTGCGCCGTGCTGGAGCCTTCGAGCCCGTGGAGCACCACGAGTGTGGGGGACTTCGTGCTGGCGGCCTGCCAGTAGCAGTGCGCGAGGACCTGCGTGCCAGGGGCCACTTCGAACAGGCGAGCCTCTGGCGCCGGCAGTGCCGGGAAGCTGCGTTTCCGGCCCCACGCCCAGAGTGTCATGACGTGCCCGTTGCGAAGCCGCCGGTGGGGCACAAACGAGCTGGACATCCTTACGAGGGTATCACCGGGCGCACGACAGCCGGACGGACTACGGCCGTCGTGCCATCACCACGCGTGTGGCCGCCCACGGGCCGCTCCACCACATGCCCCATCCCAGGTCGGTGACGGTGACGTCGGCCATGCCGAGCGCGACCAGCCGTTCCCGGTAACGCCCGACGCGCTGCATGTCCGCGATCACGATGCGGCCACCCGGCTTCACGACGCGGACGATCTCCTCGATCGCGCGATCGCGCGCGTCAGCGCCCGGGACGTTGTGGATCGCGATGCTCGAGACGACGAGGTCGAAGGTCGCCGACGCGATGGGCATTCGTGTCATGTCGGCAGTGATGAGCGCGACCCGGCCGGCAACGCCCTCCGCCACCGCGTTGCGCGCCGTCACGCCGGCAGCGTTGCCAAGCTGATCGCGCCGACGCCAGAGATCGAGGCCGACCGCCCGGCCGGTGGTGAGACGGGCGGCCGTCATCAACAGCACGGCGCCGCGGCCGCAGCCCACGTCGAGCACGCGCTCGTCGCCGCGCAAGCTGAGACCGTCGAGCAGGCGCGCCCACGCGACGAACTTCCCGCGCAGCGAGGCATGGAGGCCTAACCCGCAGAACACCGCGATGAGCGCGGCGCCGATGAACGGCCACGGGCGGCCCGAGAGGAAGCCCTGGACCAGATTGAAGACGATGAACGCGACCGGCAGGACGATCAAGTACGGCGCGTCGATCCCGTAGTGGCCGCGCCGGCGGGTGTCCGTCCTGCCGGATGTCATTTGTCGGAGCGCGGATGCTCGTCGGGCCGGGGCATGCGTCCCTCACCCTGCAGCGTTCGCCGCAGCACGAACTCGATCTGGCCGTTCAGACTCCGCAGCTCATCGTCCGCCCATCGCTGCAGAGCCTCGAGGACCGTCGGATCGATGCGCAGCAGGAAGGCTTTGCGCTCCGGCACGGCGTCCTCAGTGGTGGAGCGTGCCGGCGTTCACGATCGGCTGCGTGTTCCGCTCACCGCAGAGCACGACCAGCAGGTTGCTCACCATCGCCGCCTTGCGCTCTTCGTCGAGCGTCACGACGTTCTTCTTCGACAGCATGTCGAGTGCCATCTCCACCATGCCGACAGCGCCTTCGACGATGCGCTGACGGGCGGCGATGATGGCCCCGGCCTGCTGCCGCTGCAGCATGGCGGCCGCAATCTCGGGCGCGTACGCCAGGTGGCTGATTCGCGACTCGATCACTTCGACACCCGCGCGGGCCAGGCGGTCCTGGATTTCCTTGCGCAGATGATCGGCGATCGCGCTGGTGCTGCCGCGCAGCGACATCGTCTCCTCGTCGTGGGCGTCGTAGGGGTAGCTGGTCGCCATGTTACGCAGGGCCGATTCGCTCTGGACGTGCACGTAGTTGTCGTAGTTGTCCACTTCGAACAACGCCTCGGCGGTGTCCACGACCTTCCACACCACGACGCAGGCGATCTCGATCGGGTTGCCGTCGAAGTCGTTGACCTTCAGCTTGCCGCTCTCGAAGTTACGGACGCGCTGCGAGATGGAACGCCGGCGATACAGGGGATTGGCCCATCGCAGGCCCGGCGCCTTCGCCGTCCCGACGTAGCTGCCGAACAACTGAAGGACCTTTGCCTCGTTCGGGTTTACGACGAACAGACCCTTCAGCAGGAACACGGTGAACACGAGGCCGGCGGCGGACGCCAGGGCGAGGAAGCCCTCGTGGGCCCGCGCGTGGCTGATTAACTGCCACACCAAACCGGCAAACGCGACGAGCAGGACTGCCAGCGCAGCGGAGCCAGAGACGGCGCCGTACTCACGCTCTCGAATCATGGGAGGAGCTCCTTGAGATATCGAGATGATATCACAACGCAATCTCCTGTCAATTGAGCAAATTTGCTTGGACTTGAGAGGGTTCAGCAGCTCCCGTCCGCCGAGAGCGCGCGCGGAACGTCAGAACGCGCCCTCGTCGGCGGAAGGGCCGTACAACGGCGGCAACGGGACGTCGAGCAGCCGCAGATAGACGCTCAGTTGCCCCCGGTGATGCGTGGCGTGCTGAAGCAGCAGGGTCCGGAGCGCGACGAGGCGCGGCACCGTGAAGACATCGACGCCGGACCGCCGAAGCGTCCACGGCGCCAGCAGTTCCGCGTCCGAGCGCTGGACGACGGCGCTCCGCGCCGCGGCAGTGTTGGCGTCGAAGAGCGCGACGATGGCGCTGGCCGTTGGCTCGGCCCGGTCGACGCCGGGACGGTCAGCCAGGTCGAACTCGGCGCGCTCGATCAGCTGCACGCCCCACGCCGGCAGCTCCGCAAGGTGTGTCGCCAGCCGTCCGAGCGTCATCGATCGCTCGTGGGGGCGCCATTCGAGTCGATCGGTGGGGATTCGCGTCAGCAGGCGACGCGTGAGCCCGGCCTCGCGATCGAACTCCATCAGCAGCACGTCGGAGAAGCGCAGTGTCACCGGGCCCGTCTCATTGCGGCACTTCAATCCAGCATCCGAGCAGCCGTCGATCGGTGGCCGCGCCGCCGGTCTCGGCCGGCACGAAGCCCGACTCGCTGGTGATCGTCAGCGGCAGCAGCCGCACGGTGGGATGCGCGGCGACCAGCACGTCGGCGGTCACGTCGGGCTGCAGCAGCACGCGTGTCGACCAGGCCGGCGTCGCGAACGTGACCGGGAGCGGGACGGGGCCGCCGCCGTGCACGCGCAGCCGCACGCCGGCGGTGGTATCGGCGACGGGAAGGTGCACGGTCGTGACCGCGGCGGCTTTGCCGCGAACCCAGAATCCATCGCGTTCCACCGCGGCCCGCTCGTCGTGAAAGTAGACGGTGACCTCGCCGTATGAGGCTGCCGCGAGCACTGGCGGCCGCTCGAGACGGTCGCCGGCATCGATCACCGCAACGGGCGCCACCAGCAGCGACGCCACAGCGGGCTCGAGATCGGGCGACGCCCGGAACCCGACGAAGTTGGCGTCGATGTCGAGGGTGAACGAGGCGGACCAGGAGGACGTCGTACCGCTGTCGACGGGCCACGTCGTTTCCGGGAGGCCGAGGCGCCCGACCTGCAGTCCGAGCGACCCTCGCAGCGTCGCCCCGTTCGCTGCGCCGACAGTCACGCGATACGTGCCTGCGGGCAGCGAGATGCGCGTGTTGAGCAGCAGACGAATCGGCTGCGGCGCGCGGCGCGATCCGGGAGTCGCGGTGAACTGAAGGTTCCCGATCGCGCTCTCCGGGCTCGTCATGCGCAACGGCGAATACTCAATCGCAAACGGCCGCGCCAGCGCGTCGTACCGGTTGAGCGCGTCGGATTCGACGCGCCCGTCGACTGGAAGCGAGGGCCGCACGCTGGCGCCGAGGACGCCGGCCAATGCGGCGCCAAGTCCCAGCGTGACGACGCCGACCGCACTTGCCGCGAGGGCGGCCTGCCCGAACCCGTCGGGACGCCATCGTCCCGCGACGCGCCACGCCACGACCGCAAGCGCGACCCAGATCGCGCTGACGGCGAGCGGTACGCCTGTCGCGTCGCGCGACGCGATGAACGACGGCGCTGCGCGTACCAGGTCGCGGGCCGGGTTCAGGAACTCGAGCAGCTCCGACGCGCCGTCGCGGCCGTTGGCGATGAGCAGCCCGCCGTGGACGCAGACCAGGGTGACGGTGGCGACGGCGCCCAGGATCGCGAGCCATTCCAGGCTCGCGCGCTGGACGCTTCGCGCGCCGCATCGTTGCCACAACCACGCGATCGGCACGGCGAGCGGCGGAAGGGCAGCGACCAGCTCGCGTCCCGGCGGCGCGCTGCCGCCCCACCAGAGCGCGAAGGCGCCAGTCGTCAGCGCGAGCACGAGAAGGGGCAGCGCTGTCAGCAGCGTCTGCCAGCGGCCATCGGGTGTCCGCCGCCACAGGCCCCACCAGCCGGCCACCGCCAGCCCCAGCGCGGGCGCGTAGGGCAGCACGCCGTACTCCTGATCCGCGAACAGGCCGGGCAGGCCCGCCATCAGGTTGGAGAGCGACATCTGATGCGCAGCGCCGTACGGCGCTGTCGGCGACGGCGTGCCGTACAGCCACCAGAAGAACCCGCACCAGGCGACACACGAGAGCGCGAACGGCGTCGCCATTGCGATTCTGTCGCGCCGCGTGCTCCGCCAGAGCAGGAGCCCGAGGGCCACCGCCGCCATCGGCGCGTACTTCGTCCCGAGCCATGGCAGCGCGCCCAGCGCGAGCCCCCGCATCACCGAACGACCCGCGCCGCCGGTCCGCGCGCCCGGCACGAGGGCGAGGATCAGCGCGAGCGCGGCCGGACATTCGGGATAGATCGCGAAGCTGTGAAGGACGAACGGAGCGCTGGCCGCCACGGCCAGCCAGCCAATCGAGGCTCCCGTGCGGGATCCCGAGACCTGCGCGGCCCACTGCCAGGCGGCCGCCATGGCAGCTGCGGCGAGCATGGCGATGAAGGCTGCCGCGGCGCGATAGCCGCCAACGGCGAACGCCGGTGCGATCAGCGCCGACACGCCGACCGGATGCACCGAATAGATCACCCCGTCACGTCCAGCGACGCGATAGTCCGGCTTGAGCGCGCCCTGGTAGTAGGCGAGGTAGTCGCCGCGCGCGTGGTTGTTCGCGATGGCGAGGTCGTGGTCTGTCAGCAGGCTCTGCGTGACCACCAGGTAGTGCGGCTCGTCGCCGCCCGGGTAGATCGGCCCTGGCACCAGGCGCCACGCGCTGGCGAGAAAGCACACGAGCCCGATGGCGAAGACAACGGGGAGCGCGCGACGGGCGGTCACGGGCTGCCCGTCGCTCGACGCCATCCGCATCGAGATCACGAGCCAGACGATCTGGCCGATCACGACGGCCCACACCCACCACCGCCCCGGTCCGGCGAGGGCGTCGAGCGCTGGCATCGCGTCAGCGGCAAACGGAAGAAACGGCAGCACCAGCACCGACGCGGCGATGGCTGGCAGGAGCAGGCCAGCCAGTTCCCGATCGAGGCCACGCCCCGACAGCACGCGCTCGGCGATCGCGTGGAGAATGAGCGCGACCAGCAGGGCGAGCACTGTCAGGCCGACAAGCTCCGGCCACGACGCCAGGAACGCGACCCGCGTGCCGCGGCCCGAGCCCACACGGTCGAGTACGGCAGTCGACAGCCAGAGCGCCGGGCCCGCCACGAGGCAGGCTCCGACGGCTCGGCGCGGAAGGACTGTCACAGATGCCGGATCCCGGCGGACGCCATGCGCCCGCCTGCCAACGCCTTCACTGCTGGCTCAGGACTTGGGGGGCGGCGCGAACTCCACCTTGGGTGCCTGCTTCGCCGCGGGGGGCGCCTCGAAGAACTGGTATTCCTTGAAGCCGAAGATCTTTGCCGTGACGTTGGCCGGGAACTGCCGCCTGGCCGTGTTGTAGGCCTGCACGGTCTCGTTGTAGCGCATGCGCTCCACGGCGATCCGATTCTCGGTGCCCGCGAGCTCGTCCATCAGGCGGTTGAACGAGTCGTTGGACTTCAGCACCGGGTAGTTCTCGACGACCACCAGCAGCCGGCTGAGCGCCGTCTCCTGCTCGTTGGCAGCGGCCATCTTCTCTTCCGGCGTGCGCGCGCCGGCAAGTTTGGCGCGCGAGTCCGCGATCGCCTTGAAGACAGTCTGCTCCTGCGCCGCCGTGCCTTTCACGGTCTCGACGAGGTTCGGGATGAGGTCGTTCCGGCGCTGAAGTTGGTTCTCCACCTGCGACCACTGCGCCTTGATCGCCTCCTCCTGGCCCACGAACCGGTTGTACGAACAGCCGCCGAGCGGCACCGCCATCAGGGCCACCGCCGCGACGATCGCCGCCTGTTTCAATTGCACACGCATCACGCCTCCTCGCCCATGCGGGCGCGACGTCACCACGACGCCCCGCCGCCGCCGCCGCCACTGCGGCCTCCGCCAAACCCGCCGAAGCCGCCACCCGACGACGAACCGCCGCCGAAGCCGCCCCCGAACCCGCCGCCAAAGCCGCCGACGCCGCTGTTCCACCCGCTCCACCGACCGCCCCCGAGGCGGCGGCGCCGGCGCGACATCCACAGGAAATACAACAGTATCAACAGCGGCCACCACGGAAAGCTGCTGACCGATGGCCCGCGGGCGCGACGGGCCGGGGCGGGCACATCAGGCAGTGCCACGTGCCGCGCCTCGGCGAGTCGCGAGGCGATGCGCCCCGCGCCAGCCAGCAGCCCGCCGCCGTAGTCCCCCTGCTTGAAATACGGGACCATCGTCTCGCGGCTGGTCTCCCCCGAGTAGCCGTCCGTGATGAATTCTTCGAGGCCGTACCCCACCTCGACGCGGACCTGGCGATCCTCGACGGCCAGGACGATCAGCACGCCGTTGTCGCTCTTGTCCCTGGTCCGTCCGCCGATGCCGCGTCCGCCATTCTCGAACATCTTGACGGCGTACGACGGCAGGTCGGCCCACGGCTTGAACGTCTTCACTGTCGCGATCACCAGCACGTCGCCGGTGGCTTGAGTCAATTTCTTCGACAGGTCCGTCAGGGCGCGCGCGTTGTCGGCGTCGATGACGCCGGCGAAGTCGTTCACCGCGCCCGTCAGTGCCGGCGGCGGCTCCTGCGCCATCAGCGCCGGCGCCGCCAGCATCAGCCACGCGCAGAGCACCAGCAACGCTGTGTGCCCCCGGCGTGCTGCCAGCTGCGCGCTGCGCGGGCGAGGCCTGATCATGAACGCCATCGATCGACGTAGGTCACGAGCGCTTCAGCGGCGTCGACGTAGGCGGGAAATCCGCGCGCCGCATCCGCCGAGGCGATTGGGCTGTCCACGAACGTCAGCACGGTGGCCAGCGTCCGGCCGTGAACCGGACCAAGCTTAGTGGTCACGTAGGCCGACGGCGCGGCTTCGAGGCTGCCATCGAGCCGGGCAAGATTGACGAGCAGGGCACGAAGCGCTGGCGCCGACGCCGCGACGAGCGATGCAATCGCGTCCGGCGTGCCGCCCCCTTCAACAAAGCCCTCGCGCAGGTGCAGCAGGTGCCCCCTCGCTTCCACTTCGCAGGCGCGACGCAAGTCTGTCGGGTCGACGACCAGGCCCTCGAACGGATCCGGACCGTGGACGACGCGATAGGCAGACATCATCGCGCCGAACTCCGCGGGGAACGCGTCGAACGAGCGCGCGAACTCCGCGACGTCCATGAAGAGCGGCACCGCCAGGCCTTCCTTCCGCCAGGCCGCGGCCCGGCGCGCGCAGGCCTCCAGGTCGCCAAAGCCCAGCGTCGTCACCAGCACCAGCGTATGGGTGGCCGTGCCCGGCCCGGGCGGCGACACCGCATGACGGCCGTAGAGCACCACGGAGGACAGCCGGAGCGCAAAGATTGCGCGCAGGTCGGCCACAAACGTGTCGAGCGTCGCCATAGCGTCATTGTATGCGTCACGCAGCCCGGCGGTGTCACGGATAGAATCGGTGTGACGATGCGATTCCGCGATCTCAATGTCGGCTGTTTCGGGGGCGGCACCGGGCTGCCCAGCCTGCTCGGCGGCCTCAAGCGCAATCCCTGGCTCAGGCTCCACGCCGTGGTCACGATGTTCGACAGCGGCGGCAGCTCGGGCCAGCTCCGCGACGAGTTGGGCGTCCTGCCGCCGGGCGACGTGCTCAAGTGCGCGCTGGCGCTGTCGCCCAACGAGGGTGAGGCCCGGCGCGTGTTGCTGGCGCGCCTGCCGATGCTGGGCGAGCACGCGCGGCTCTCAGGCCATACCGGCGGGAACCTGCTGCTCTCGATGATGGAGCAGTACAGCGGCGACTTCCTGGTCGCCGTGGACGCGCTGAGGACCCTGCTGGGCTGTGAGGGGCACGTCTGGCCGGTCAGCGTGGACAGCGCCACGATTTGCGCCGAGTACCGACGACGGGACGATCACCAGCGGCGAGGTGGAAGTCGACGCGGCGCAGAGCGTCGGCCATGGCGTGCGCCGGGTGTGGCTCGATCCGGCCCCGGAGATTCATCCGCAGGTGGCCGCAGCGATCCGCGGCTTCGACGCCGTGGTCATCGGCCCCGGCAGCTTCTACACGAGCCTGATGCCGCCACTGCTGGTGACTGGCGTCGCCGAGGCGCTGGCGGACGTCAAGGGGCCGATCATCCTGATCGCCAACCTGCTGACGGAGGGCCGCGGGATGGAAGGGTTCACCGCGGGGACGGCGGTGACGCAGGTCGCCGCGGCCATCAAGCGTCCAGTGGACGTCGTGCTGGTCAACACGCGGCAGCCGCCCGACGCCGTGCTCAAGCGCTACGCCGCCGAACACAAGGCGATGCTGCCGATCGGAGCGGTCCCCGCTGGCTGCACCGTCATCGAGGCCGACTTCTGGCGCCAGGAGATCGCGCGGCACGACCGCTGGCGGCTGGCGTACGCGGTGTGGAGCGTGCTGTCGAAGCAGCTCCTGTAGCGTCGGGCGCCTTGCCGCTGCGCTTGGCCTTGCTGCGATCCGGTCGAGCGACGCGCGGTTTCGCGGGTGCGCGCGGCGATGTCTTCTTCGCCGCAGAGGACGACGCCTTCTTGGCGCCTGTCGCCGCCGGCGCGTCCGGTGGGTTCCCGGCGTGCCGTGCCGCACGCTCCTGCTGATGGGCGACCGCCCGCTCGACGATTTTGAGCAGGCCCTCCGATCCGCCCTTCGACTGGCGATTGCTGCGCCAGACGTCAGGGGCCTCCTTCGCGATCACGTCGGTGAAGTCGCTGCCGCTCTTGACGCTCAGCGGCGCAAATTCGGCGATGTCCAGCGGCCCGGCCCACTCGTCGCGATGCTTGAGCAGGAGCCAGCTGCGGCCGTTGCCGCCCGCAGTCCGCACCAGCGCCCACGATCCCTTCAGCTTCACGCCGTTCAGCCGCAGCTTCAGATCGCCTTTCCTGAGGGCGGCGTCCACGTCGTCGACAAGCGGCTCCCACGTCCCCTCGTCCCACAGCAGCACGATGCCCATGCCGTAGCCCTCGGGAATCACGCCTTCGAAGGTGCCGTACTCGACGGGATGATCCTCGACGTGCATCGCCAGGCGCTTGACCGTCGGGTCGATTGACGGGCCCTTGGGCACCGCCCACGAGAGCAGCACGCCGTCGTGTTCGAGCCGGAAGTCGTAATGCAGATGGCTGGCCAGGTGCTTCTGGACGCAGAAAAACCGTATCGGCCCCTTCGACACCGGATGTTCGGCGCCAGGCGGTTCCGGAGACTTCGAGAAGTTACGCTTCGCGCGATATTCCTTGAGCGGCATGTCTCAAGGATACCCTCCGCCGCCACGTGCCGCGCTCGCTTAGAATTGCTGACGTGCGCGTCCTCCTGCTGTCCACGTACGAGCTGGGCCGTCAACCCTTCGGCCTGGCCTCGCCGGCGGCATGGCTGCGCCACGCGGGGTTCGAGGTCAGCGCCGTCGACCTGTCACGCACCCGGCTCGACGATGGGGATGTCGCAGGGGCGGGGCTCGTCGCCTTCTACCTGCCGATGCACACGGCCACGAGGCTGGCGCTGCCGGTGATCCGGCGCGTCGCTGTCCTGGCCCCACAGGCGCACCGGTGCGCGTTCGGCCTTTACGCCCCGCCGAACCGTGAGCTGCTCGCCTCATGCGGCGCTCACACCGTTCTCGGCGGCGAGTTCGAAGCGGACCTTCTGAAACTGGCGCAGTCGGTGGCAGCCGGCGGCGGCGCGCCTGCGTTCGACGTGTCGTCTGACGGCCCGGTGCCGCGCCTCGAGTTCCGCGTGCCCGATCGCACCACGCTGCCGCCGCTCGATCAGTACGCTGGGCTGATGTGGCCCGACGGCAGCCGCCGCGTGGTCGGCTACGCCGAGACAACGCGTGGATGCAAGCATCTGTGCCGGCACTGTCCGGTGGTGCCGATCTATCGCGGCAGTTTTCGCGTGGTGGATGTCGACATCGTGATGGCCGACATCCGCAATCAGGTTGCGGCCGGCGCCAGGCATATCAGCTTCGGTGACCCGGACTTCTGGAACGGCATCGGTCACGCCAGGAAAGTCGTCGGCGCGCTGGCCTCCGAATTTCCGGACCTCACCTACGACGTCACGATCAAGATCGAACACCTCCGGCGCTACGCCGACGAACTGCCGCGCCTGCGCGAGACGGGCTGCGCGTTTGTGACGTCAGCCGTGGAGTCCGTGGACGACGAGGTGCTGCGACAGCTCGAGAAGGGACACACGCGCGCCGACGTGGAGTGGGTGGCGGAGCGGATGCGCGCCATCGGGCTGCCGCTGTCGCCGACGTTTGTCGCGTTCACCCCGTGGATCACGCCCGGCGGGTATCGCGATCTGCTGCTCACGATGGATCGCCTGGAGCTGGCCGAGCACGTCGCGCCGGTGCAGTGGGCGATTCGACTGCTGATTCCGCACGGCTCGCGGTTGCTCGACCTTCCGGACATCGAGGCGTGCCGCGGGCCGTTCGATCCGGGCGCGCTCGCCTATCCCTGGCGTCACGCCGACCCGCGGATGGACGAGCTCCAGCGTCGTGTCATGACGCTGGTCGAGCAGCGCTCGGGCGCAGGCCGCGCGGAGATCTACTCGGAGGTGTGCGCGGCGGCCGCGGAGATCGACGGCACGCCGGCCTGGCCGCGCGTGTCGCCGGTCCGTACTGGCCACGCGCCGTTGCCCTACGCGACCGAGCCGTGGTACTGCTGCGCCGAGCCGACGGAAGCGCAGATGTCGCAGGTCTGAACGATGCCTGTGCCGCGCGTTCTGCTGTGTGCGACGACGACGGGCTACCAGATCCGCAATTTCGATGAGGCCGCGACCCGTCTCGGCGTCGAGCTGCGCCTCGCCTCGGACCGGTGCCAGATGCTCGACGACCCGTGGCGCGACCACGCGATCGCCGTGAAGTTTCACGACCTGGACGAGTCGACGCGTGTTGTCGCGGAGGCGTTCGGAGCGGCGCCGCCCGATGGCGTCATCGCAGTCGGCGACCGGCCGGCGACGCTCGCCGCGGCGGTTGCGTCGAGGTTCGGCATCCCCTGGCACTCGATCGCCGCAGTCGAGGCCAGCCGCGTCAAGGTCAGGTCGCGCGAACAGATGCGGGCTGCCGGCCTGGTCGTGCCGTGGTTCCATCTGCTTCCTCCAGGTGAGTCCGACGCGGCGCCCTTCGTCGATCGCTACCCGTGCGTCATCAAGCCGGTCATGCTTTCGGGCAGCCGCGGCGTGATGCGCGCCGACAACGACGCGGAGCTTCGTGAACGCGTGGCCCGGCTGCGCCGGCTGCTGGCGCAGCCTGACGTCGCCGCGCTTCGAGACGCGGACGGCGATCGGATCTTGATCGAGGGCTTCATCCCCGGCCGCGAGTACGCGCTCGAGGGGCTGCTCGACGGCGGCGACTTGCACGTGCTGACGGTGTTCGACAAGCCCGACCCGCTCGACGGGCCGTTCTTCGAGGAGACGCTGTACGTGACGCCGTCGCGAGCGTCGCAGGGCACGCAAGAGCGCATCGTCGACGCCATCACGTCGGCGTGTCGCGCGCTCGGCCTGCGACACGGCCCGATTCACGCCGAGTGCCGTGTCGGGCCAGGCGGGGTGTGCGTCCTGGAGGTCGCGCCGCGCCCGATTGGCGGGCTCTGCGCCCGTGCCCTCCGCTTCGTGGACGGCGAGGCCCCGGCGATTCCGCTCGAGGAGTTGCTCCTGCGTCACGCCGCCGGCCTCGAGTGGCGCCAGTTTCGCCGCGAAGCCAGCGCCTCGGGCGTGTTGATGATCCCCATCCCCCACGCCGGCATCTTCAAGGGCGTCGAGGGACAGGCGGAGGCGCTCGCGGTGCCTGGTGTGTCCGCCGTGGAGATCACGGCGAAGCTCGATCAACTCCTGGTGCCGCTGCCGGAAGGGGCGACCTACCTGGGGTTCATCTTCGCGAAGGGCGAGACGGCGTCGATAGTGGAGACCGCGATGCGGGAAGCGCACCGGGTGCTGCGGCCGGTCATCGCCCGGGCGGTGCCAATCGCCTGAGCGCGGCGCGGGGATCTACTTGGCCTGTTGAGGCACGTAGCCGGGCGGAAGGGCTGCGCCTTCGCCGAAGAAGAACTCCTCCATGTGCTTGGCGACGAGCTCCTGCGCTTCCTTCTGGAAGGGCAGCAGGCGGTACTCGTTGAGGATCATCTTCATTCGCTCTTCCCAGAGCTTCCACGCCTCGAGCGAGACGTTGTCGAAGATCCGCTGTCCGAGTTCGCCTGGCCAGGGCGGCGTGTCGAATCCGGGCAGGTCCTTCTGGAACTTGACGCAGTGGACGGTGCGCCCTGAGTGATTCCGTACGGGTTCTGGCGGCACGCCGGGAGCACAAGGAGTCATGACGCTCGCAATTGTAGCGCGCGATGGCTTTACGCGCGATCTTCGCGGCCGTATACTGCCGACACGTGATCCCGTCGTCCGCCATCAGCTCCGAGGTGAAGCATCGTCTCTGCTGGTACAGCCGCCGGACTGCGGATGTCCTCCCCGAACTTGCCTTCCAGACCGTCGAGGACGGCGAGTTGCTGTACTGCGCCCACCCCATGTTGTTTCCGATGGTCGGGTATCAATTCGACGTCCGCAACTGCGACGGCTGCGACTGTTTCAGGGCCCGCCGCGCGCGCAACTGAACGTCCCGTTCAAGCTGCTCATATACCTCGGGTTATAGCTCTGCTGTGTACTGCTTTCTCACGCTGGTGTAATAAACCACTCCAGCTGCAGAGATGGCGTCATGTGGCCGCATTGATACATGCCACAGTTTGCTCAGCGATCTCGCTTGGATCTGGTGTGCACGGATGTGCCTGTCTGGCACGTCCTTTGAACTGCTCAGTCGCGACGCTCACCCAGCCGTCGCGGTAAGTATCGACGTGTCCCGGGCGCTAGAACGGCCCGGCTCGCGGGAGCGACCGGCAGTCGGCAGTGGCCGACGGCAGGCAGGCACGGCATGTGGGCGCGCGCGGCGCGCACCACGGCGGAAGGTAGGAGGCACACGTGACGAGCGAACGAAAAGAGCGGCGCGGTTTCGCGTCGATGAGTCCTGAACGCCAGCGCGAGATCGCCAGCAAGGGCGGACGGGCCGCACACGAGAAGGGCACGGCACACGAATGGACACCCGAGGAGGCGCGTCGCGCCGGCCGTAAGGGTGGTCAGGTGAGCCGTGGGGGTCGAGGCCGTCTGCCGGACGGATCGGAGCCCACGCCTTCGGACAACCTCGGGATGGCCTAATCGGCCATCTCGTTGCCCGCATAGGTCCGCGCCGACCACACCGGTGGGCGCGGGCCCCACTCCCTACCGACCAGCCCGCTCCACCTGCACCCGCGCGTCGTTGAAGCACGCGCCGCCGCCGAAGTCTGTCAACGTCGCCGGCGCCAGCGCTGTGGCAGTCAGGCCGTTCGCCGTGTGTTTCCGCCACAGCCCCTTGGGCAGGACGACAGTCCCCGGGCGGACCCAGGTGCCGATCTGCACGCGGCAGCGGACCTCGCCCAGCTCGTTCCAGATCCGCACGTCGACGCCATCCTCGAGCCCGCGTGCCGACGCGTCGTCGGGATGCACCAGCAGGCGGACCTCTGGGCGTGGGAGTTCGCCCAGCGTCGAGCTGATCGTCCGCTCGGACGCCGGCGAGATCAGCGCGAGCGGGAACTGCTCGCTGCCTGGATCGGGCTGATACGCGTACAAGCCGACCGGCGACTCGCGATCGAGGGCGGCCGGAAACAGGTGCACGCGCGCGTCCGGAGTCCGCGGGAACACGTCGACGAACTGGACGGGAGCGCCGTCCCACGGCGGCGTCGCGACGCCGGAGCTCTTGAGTGGCTCGCCGATCTGCGGCGGCAGTTCGTCCAGCACGCGAAGCAGCGTGTCGAGCTCGCTGCGGCCGTGCTCTTCATCGAACAGGCCGAGCCGCCGGCCGAGGTCGTTGAAGACGTCCGCATTGGACCGCGCCTCACCCTGCGGATCGATGGCCGGCTGCGAGAGCTGCAGGGTAATCGGGCCGTATCCCTTCGAAAAATCGTAGTGCTCGAGGAACGTCGTCGCCGGCAGGACGACGTCGGCGTACGGCACCGTGTCTGTCAGCACCTGCTCGAAGACCACCGTGAAGAGATCGTCGCGCTCGAGACCGCGAAGCACGCGGGCCTGGTCGGGGATCGTGACCGCGGGATTGCAGTTGTAGACAAAGAGCAGCGAGACCGGCGGGTCCTGCGGCGTGGTGAGGACTTCGCCCAGCCTGTTCATGTTGATGGCGCGCGTGGCAGGCTCCGGCGCGTCGAGCCAGGTTCGCTCGAATCCCCACGCCGCCGAGTTGCTCATCGCGTAGCCGCCGCCGCGCACACCGAACTTGCCGCCGACGGCGGGCAGCGCCAGAACCGCCGCGACGGCGTTGCCGCCGTTGCGGTTTCGCTCGAGGCCCCAGCCGCATCGGTACGAGCGCAGGGCTGGACTCCGCGTACCACTCCGCGAACTGTCGCAGCTGCGCGGCGTCGACGCCGGCCACATCGGCCGCCCGTTCGATCGTCCATTCGGCCGCCTTGGCGCGCAGGAGATCGGCGCCGGTCGTGTGCGTGTCGAGAAAGTTCAGGTCCGCGCGGCCAGACTCGAACAGGTGCCGATGGACCGCGAGTGCGACGACCACGTCGGTGCCGGGTTTTACAGCCAGGTGCAGGTCGGCCGTACGCGCCTGGGTCGTGATGCGCGGATCGACCACCACGATCCTGGCGCCGTTTTTCTGAGCTTCCTGGAGATACGGCACGGCGTGGATGCCAGACACGCCGGGGTTCACGCCCCACAGGACGATCAGGCGTGCGTGCGGGTAATCCTTGTAGGCGACCGACGGCATCTTGCCGTAGAGGCCCTTGCTGGCGGCGCCGGTCGGCGCCGCGCAGACAGTCCGCAGCAGGCGCGAGGCGCCGAGCTTGTGGAAGAACACCATGTCGGTCGCGTCCTGCGTCAGCAGGCCGTTGGACCCGCCGTAGCAGTAGGGCAGGATCGACTCCGCACCGGTGGCATCGGAGACTCTGCGGACCGCCTCGGCGATGGCTTCGAGCGCCTCGTCCCACGTCACGCGCGTGAAGGTGCCGCGACCCTTCGGGCCGGTGCGGACCATCGGGTAGCGCAGGCGATCGGGACCGTAGACTCGCTCAGGAAAGCGCCGGACCTTGGCGCAGATGTAGCCGCGCGTGGCCTCGTTGGTGCGGCCGCCGTCGATCTCGACGATTCGGCCATCGCGAATGCTGACTGTCAGGCTGCATGCGTCTGGGCAGTCGAGCGGGCAGGCAGAGGCTACCTCGACGTCGCCGTCAGCTCGTTCCGGCATGGGCCAGTGTACCGTTTCGTCAGATGCAGGTTCCGCGCGTCGTCATCATCGGCGGAGGCTTTGGCGGCCTGTTTGCGGCCCGCGCGCTCAAGCGCGCGCCGGTGCAGGTCACGCTGCTCGATCGTCACAACCATCACGTCTTTCAGCCGCTGTTGTACCAGGTGGCCACCGCGGGCCTGTCGCCGGGCGACATCGCCGCGCCCATCCGCTGGATCCTGCGGCGGCAGCGCAATGCCCGCGTCCTGCTGGCCGAAGCCACTGCGGTTGACGTGAATGCGCGGCGCGTCATGCTCGACCACGGCGAGTCGATCGAGTACGACTTCCTGATCGTCGCCGCGGGCGCGGACAACTCGTATTTCGGCCACGACGACTGGGCGCGCTTCGCGCCCGCGCTCAAGACGCTGGACGACGCGCTGCGCGTGCGCGGCCGGATGCTGCTGGCCTACGAAGTGGCCGAGCGGGAGCCCGACGAGGCGACGCGTCGCCGGATGCTGACCAGCGTCATCGTCGGCGGCGGTCCGACCGGCGTCGAGATGGCAGGTGCCATCGCGGAGATCGCACATCAGACGCTGTCCGATGAGTTCCGGTCGATCGAGACGGCGCACGCACGCGTGGTGCTCGTCGAAGCGGGCCCGTCGATACTGTCGGCGTTCCCCGCGTCGCTGCAGGCCGCGGCGCGAAGGTCGCTGGCGCGCCTTGGCGTGGAGGTGCGCGAGAAAACCGCGGTCACCCGCATCGAGGAGCAGACGGTGTGGCTTGGCGACGAGCGCATCGAGGCGGGGACGATCGTCTGGGCTGCGGGCGTGGCGGCCTCGCCGATCGGCCGCTCGCTTGGCGTGCCCCTGGATCGCGCGGGCCGCGTGGCAGTGGGCAAGGACCTGACACTGCCAGGCCACGCCGAAGTGTTCGTGGTCGGCGACATGGCGGTGTTCACCGACGACGCCGGTCGTCAGCTGCCGGGCGTCGCGCAGGTGGCGATGCAGGAGGCCGCGCGTGCTGCCGCCAACATCGGCGCCAGCATCGCCGGCACGCCGATGCAGCCGTTTCACTATCGCAACTACGGGAACATGGCGACGATCGGCCGGAACGCCGCGATCGCCGATCTGGGCTGGCTCCGCGTGTCGGGCTTCCTCGCGTGGGGCATGTGGCTCTTCATCCACATCGTCTGGCTGATCGGATTCCGCAATCGCGCGACCGTGCTGATTCAGTGGGCGACGGCGTACATCACGTATCAGCGCAGCGTGAGGCTGATTACCGGCAGCGCGATGACGAAGGGGAGTGGCGGGACGCCGCCGTCTGCCTAGTGACCGCTGGCGACGACCTGTCGCTTCGCGTACTTCCGGTCGACGTATTCATCCAGCAGCCGTTGGAAGGCCAGCGCGAGCTCGTCGTAGTTGCCGCGCAGCGTCGTGGCGTGCTCGCCGTCGATGAAGACGGGGCAGTGCGGCGCCTCTCCGGTCCCCGGCAGTGAGATGCCGATGTTGGCCGCCTTCGACTCGCCGGGTCCGTTCACGACGCAGCCCATCACGGCCAGCGTGAGCGTCTCGACGCCGTCGTATTGCGTCTTCCAGACCGGCATCTGCTCGCGGATGTAAGCCTGGACCCGTTCCGCCAGCTCCTGGAACGTGCTGCTGGTGGTGCGGCCACAGCCGGGACACGCGGTGACACTCGGCGAGAACGAGCGCAGCCCCAGCGCCTGCAGGATCTCGCACGCCGCGTAGACCTCTTCGCGTCTGTCGCCGCCCGGGCGCGGCGTCAGGGACACGCGAATGGTGTCGCCAATCCCTTCGTTGAGCAGGATGCCGATGGCCGCCGACGACCAGACCAGGCCCTTGGTGCCCATGCCGGCCTCTGTCAATCCGAGGTGAAGCGGCTGGCGCGTCTGCTTCGCGAGGTCGCGGTAGACGGCGATCAGCTCCTGCGGCCGCGAGACTTTGCAGGAGATGATGATCTGGTCCTCGCGCAGGCCGGATTCGAGGGCCAGCTCGGTTGACTGGATCGCCGAGAGCACCATGCACTCGTCCACGATGGCCTCGGACGACTTGCCGAGATGCCGGTCGGTGTTCTCCTGCATTTTCGCCATCACCAGCTCCTGGTTCAGGGAGCCGCCGTTGACGCCGATGCGGACGGGCGTGCCGTGGTCCTTCGCGACCTTGCAGATTGTGGCGAACTGCTCGTCACGGCGCGCACCGGTCCCGACATTTCCGGGGTTGATCCGATACTTGTCGAGCGCTGTCGCGCAGCCCGGAAACCGGGTGAGCAGGAGATGTCCGTTGTAGTGGAAGTCGCCGATGAGGGGCGCCGTGCAGCCGGCATCGAGCATGCGCTGCTTGATCTCCGGAACAGCCGCCGCCGCTTCGGGCACGTTGACGGTGACGCGCACCATCTCGGACCCCGCCTCCCACAGCTCGATCACCTGCTGCGCCGTGGCCGCGGCATTCGCGGTGTCGGTCATCGTCATCGACTGCACGACGACGGGCGCGCCTCCGCCCACCTGGACGGCACCGACCTTCACGCCGACTGTCTTGTGGAGGCGAACGGACACCGCCCACGATGATATCAAGACTGCCGCACCTTGCCGCCGCGGAACCAGCGAATCGTCTGCGCCGTCTAATGCTAAATAAATAGCACTTCCGCGTCGACCCAACGCGACGCCCGCGGATTCCGTCTAAAGGACGTCCGCTTCCCACCATCTGGCTGCGGCTCGGAGGAATCGACAGTGACGGAAATGTTTCGCGACGCCCGTTTCGGCCTGCGACTCCTGCTCAAGAACCCGGGGTTCGCCGCCATTGCCGTCCTCGCGCTGGCCCTGGGCATCGCGGCGAACACCGCCATCTTCAGCGTGGTGTACGCGACGCTGCTGGCGCCACTCCCGTATCCGCAGCCCGACCAGCTGGTGATGGTCTGGTCACGAATTCAGGACCATCGGAACGTGACGGCCGCTGGTGATTTCCTCGACTGGAAGAAGCGCGCGACGGTGTTCCAGGACATCAACGCGTGGTCCGGGCGTTCGGTGAACCTCTCGACCAGCGACCGTCCCGAACAGGTCCAGGGCGCCGCCACCACCCCGCGATTCCTGTCGATGATCGGCTACCCGTTCGAGCTCGGCCGCGACTTCCTGCCCGAAGAGGGCACGCCGGGGCGCGATCAGGTGCTGGTGCTGACGCACAGCTTCTGGCACGAGCGGTTCGGCGGCGACCCGCACATCATCGGACGGCAGTTGAAGGTCAACGGCAAGCCCTACACCGTCGTCGGCGTGCTGGGCACTGGCGCCTCCGATCGGATGCGCAACAAGCTCTACGTGCCGCTGGCCTTCGACCCCGATCAGATCAACCACGACTTCCACTGGCTGCTGGTGATGGGCCGGCTGAAGCCCGGCGTCACGATCGCGCAGGCGAACGGCAACATGACGGCCGTCAGCAAGCAGATGGCGGAGGCTTACCCGAAATCGAACACCGGCTGGTCGTCGAGCGTCGAGCCGCTCAAGAACAACTTCCTCGACGACAACACCAAGAGCGCGCTGTGGCTGCTGCTGGGAGCGGTCGGCTTCGTCCTCCTGATCGCCTGCACCAACGTCGCGAATCTTCTCCTCGCGCGCGGTACTGCCCGGCAACGGGAACTGGCGATCCGCGTGTCGATGGGCGCGGGGCGGCGCCGCCTGTTCGGACAGTTGCTGACAGAGAGCCTCGTCCTGGCGATGATCGGCGGCCTGGTCGGCATCGCGTTGGCTGCCGGCATGCTGCAAGCGATTCTCGCAGTCATGCCGGCCGACACGCTGCCCTCGGAAGCCGACGTCCGGTTGAACCTGCCGGTGCTGATGTTCACGCTCGCGGCGTGCGTGTGCTCCGGGCTGCTCTTCGGATGCGCGCCGGCCTGGCAGGCGATTCGATCGAACGTGAACGAGACGCTCAAGGAAGCGGGTCGCGCCGTGAGCGGCGGCCGCCACCTGCTGCGCCGCGTGCTGGTGGTCGTGGAGTTCGCGCTCGCCCTGACGCTGCTCGCGGCCGGCGGCCTGGCGATACACAGCCTGATCAAGCTGGCCGACGTGAATCTTGGCTTCAAGTCCGACCATCTCCTGACCTTCTATCTGCCAGTGCCGAACGGACGGCTCACTGGCGGGGAGCAGGTGTCGGCCTTCTATGCCCAGATCATCGAGCGGATCCGGGCCGTGCCCGGCGTCGCCTCGGTCACGGTGTCGACCGGGCGCCCCGTTGACGGCACCAGCTTCGGCATGCCCTTCGAGATCGTGGGCAAGCCGGCCGCAGATCCAAGCAAGCGCCCAGGCGCCGGGTTCAACCAGGTGTCGGCCGACTACTACCGCACTTTCGGCATCCCGATCGCGCGCGGCCGCGCCTTCACGGAGGCCGATCGCGCGGCCAGCGTGCCCGTCGCGATCGTGAACGACGCGCTCGTCAAGCGGTTCTTCCCCAACGTCGACCCGCTGACGCAGCGCATCAGCGTCGAGCAACTGATACCCGGCGTCACCAAGCTGGGGCCGCCCATCGAGTGGCAGATCGTCGGCGTGTACAACGACGTCAAGAACGGCGGTCCGAAAGACGACGGGTTCGCAGAGATCGACGTGCCATTCGATCAGAGCCCGTGGCCGCAGTCGGGCGTGTCGGTACGGGCATCGGGCGATCCGGCGTCACTGCAGCAGAGCATCGCGGCAGTGGTCCGATCGATCGATCCCGATCTCCCGATGGCGGGCGTGAAGACGATGGACCAGCTCGTCAACGAGTCGCTGTCCAACGATCGCTTCAACACGGCGCTCTTCAGCAGCTTTGCCGGCGTCGCCCTCCTGCTGGCGGCGCTCGGGATCTACGGCGTCATGTCGTTCGTCGTCGCGCAGCGCACGCACGAGATCGGCTTGCGGATGGCGCTTGGCGCCGGCCGCGGCGCCGTCCTGATGCAGGTGCTGAAGGAAGGCATGCTGTCGGCGATGGCCGGCGTGGTGATCGGGTCGGCCGGCGCGTACCTCGTCGGCAGGGCGATGAAGGGCATGTTCTACGGCGTCGGGTCCTTCGACTACGTGGCCTTCAGCGTCGTCGCCGGCACGCTGCTCGCTGCCGCCGCGCTGGCGTGCCTGGTGCCCGCCCGACGCGCCGCGTCCGTCGATCCCATGGTGGCGCTTCGCCAGGATTAAGAAGAGTTGCGCGTCGCAGAATGACGAGCGGCGATTGGGGTACGATGGAGCATGCGCGCCATCGTTCTCGCGTGTGTCGTCTGGGCCGGCGTCGCGGCGGCCGCTGACGCACAGACCGTCACGAAGATCAGTTCCGGCGACACGATCGTCGTCGAAGGCGTCGGCAAGGTCAGGCTCGTTGGCATCCAGAGCGTGGACGAGTCGCCGTTCGCCGTCGGCGGCGCCAACCAGCCGCCCGCGCGCCACGACCCGCCAGAGCCGACCTCGCTGCCGCCAAGCGCTGTCAGCGGCGGCGTGAAGTTCAAGCCAAACCGCCCTTCCCGTGATTTTCTCGTCGACCTGATCCTCGGCAAGGCGGTGAAGCTCGAGTTCGATCCGCTGATTGGTAAAGCCAACGAACACTACGCCTACGTGTTCCTGCCGGACGGATCGATGTTGAACGCCGAGATGATCAAGCAGGGAAAAGCGCGGATCGACGACTCCCGCGCCTTTGCCCATCAGGAGGAATTCGCCAAACTGCAGCAGGATGCCAAAGACGCCGGCGTCGGCGTCTGGGTGGCGGCGCCGCATCGTTGATTCGTCCTGTCGCCCGCCGCGTTTGATACCATCGGTCCCGCCATGTGGGAACAGCGGTGGCATCCCCTGCGGAACGAATGGGTCATCGTCGCCGCTCATCGACAGTCCAGGCCGTGGTCGGGCGCTGAACTTGGTGGGCAGGCGCCGCGCCCTCCTGCCTACGATCCGCAGTGCTATCTGTGCCCGGGCAACGCACGGGTGAGCGGCAGGAAGAACCCCGACTACACCAGCACGTACGTCTTCGACAACGACCACCCGTGCGTGGGTCCGGAAGCGCCGGCGTCGCCGCCAATCCCGCCCTGGCCCTATCGCGTGGCGCCGGCCACGGGCCTGGCGCGAGTCGTCTGCTACAGCCCACGGCACGATGTCACCCTCGCGGAGCTCGACGTGGACGGCGTCGACGCGCTCCTTGCCACCTGGCAGGAGCAGATGCGGGAGCTGGCGGCGAGGCCTGAAGTCGCGTACGTGCTGATCTTCGAGAACAAGGGGGAAGCCGTCGGCGTGTCGAACCCGCACCCGCACTGCCAGATCTACGCGACCAACTTCGTGTTCAAGTACATCGAGACCGAGCTGAACGCCGGCGAGCGGCATCACACCGAGACCGGCCGCGTGCTGTTCGAGGACGTGATCGCCGCCGAGCGCCAGGACGGCCGGCGCATTCTCCTCGAACACGGCAGCGCGATGGCGTTCGTGCCGTACTTCGCGCGCTACGCCTACGAGGTCTACGTGGCGCCGACCCGGCCGCACGCCACGCTGGCCACGCTCGACGACAACGAGCGCCGCGACCTGGCCGTCGTGCTGCGCGACACGACGATCCGATTCGACAACCTGTGGAAGATGCCGTTTCCGTATGTCATGGCGCTGCATCAGGCGCCCGTCCGCGACGCGGCGCGCGGCTTCCACTTTCACATCGAGTTCCACCCGCCACTCCGCCGGCCCAATCTCCTGAAGTACCTGGCGGGCCCCGAAATCGGCGGCGGCAACTTCCTGAGCGACACCTCGCCCGAAGAAAAGGCCGCCGAGCTGCGCGCAGCGGGCGGCCCGCATTACCTCACGCAGACAGGCCGGTAACGTGCATCCCCTGCTCGAGCCGATCCGGGCGCTGCATGCGCTGATCCGAGACTCTGTTGTCAGTGCGTGCGAAGCGGCTGCGACAGAGTCCCTCTCGGAAGTGGCGCACGACGACGAGGGCGACACGATTTACGCGATCGACAAGGTCGCCGAGGACGTTCTCATCGACGAGATCGAGCGGAGGATTGCCCGCGACACGCCGGTGCGCCTGGTGGCCGAAGGGCTCCCCGGCGGGGAGGTCGTGCTGCCGCGCGGGACGTCTCTCTCGCACGTCGCGTGGGAGATCATCGTCGACCCGATCGACGGGACCCGCGGCCTGATGTACCAGAAGCGTCCCGCCTGGATCCTGACCGGCGTCGCGGCAGGCCCGGCACAGGCCCCGCGTGCGCGCAACGGCGCCGCCGCGACGCTGGCAGACATCGAGCTGGCCGTGCAGACGGAGCTGCCGCTGGTCAAGCAGCACCTGTCGGACCAGTTGTGGGCCGCTCGCGGGCAGGGCGTCATGGCGGAACGCCGCAATCGCCTCACCGCCGAAGTCACCCCTCTGCCGCTGCGACCGTCAACGGCCAGGACTGTCGCGCATGGATTTTCGACGATCTCGCGGTTCTTCCCCGGCGTCCGAGCGGAGCTGGCGGGCATCGACGATGAGATCGCCGCGATGCTGCTGGGGCCGCCCGTGGCCGGCAAGGCGCAGTTCTTCGAGGATCAGTACATCTCGACCGGCGGCCAGCTCTACGAATTGATGGCGGGGCACGACCGCTTCGTCGCGGATCTGCGTCCGCTGTTCGAGCGGGACCGTGCGGGTGGCGCCGCACTCTGCTGTCATCCGTACGACCTCTGCACGGAGCTGATTGCGCGCGAGCTCGGCGTGATCGTCACTGGCGCCGACGGCTCGACGCTCACGGCGCCGCTCGATATCCACGCCGACGTCTCATGGGCGGGTTATGCCAATGCGGCAATCAGGCAGCTCGTGGAGCCGGCCCTGCACGCCGCCCTCGCGCGCCGCGGACTGTTGCCGTGACACTACCGGACGACCTTCAGCGCTTCGCCGGCGAGGTGCCCGCGCGCTTCTCTCGCGCGCGCGGTCCCGTCGTCATCGCCCGCGCGCCCGGCCGGCTGGATTTGATGGGGGGTATCGCCGACTACTCAGGCGCGCTCGTCCTGCAGTGGCCGATTCGAGAGGCGACGCGCGTCGCCATCCAGAAACATGGCGACCAGGTGGTGCGCGTGACGTCGGTCTCTGCGGCCCGGCCGCGGCGGGCAGACGTGCCGCTGGACATCCTCGCGACCGCGCGCCCGCCATACGACAGTCTCCGTGCCTGGTTCGCCGCCCGTCCCGACGAGCATTGGGCGGCCTACGTCGCGGGCGTCTTCGCAGTGCTCGCCGGCGAGCATGGCCTGACGCTCGATGGCGGCGCTGACGTGCTGGTGGAGTCTGACGTGCCGGAAGGGAAGGGCGTCAGCTCGTCGGCCGCGATCGAGGCGGCGACGATGGAGGCCGCTGTCGCCGCGTGGGGGCTCGCGATCGCGCCGAAGGCGCGTGCCGTCAGCTGCCAGCGCGTCGAGAACCTGGTCGTCGGAGCGCCATGCGGCGTGATGGATCAGATGGCCGCGATTTGCGGCGAGGCCGGCGCGCTGATGGCGCTGCTCTGCCAGCCCGCCGAGTTCCAGGGCGCTGTCGCGCTGCCGGACGATCTGGCCGTCTGGGGCGTCGACTCCGGCATCCGGCACGCGGTGACCGGCGCGGACTACGGCGGCGTCCGTGTCGGCGCGTTCATGGGATACCGCGTGCTTGCCGATCTGGCGGGACTGGCCGTCCGTCCTGGCGACCAGCCCGGGCACGTCCTTGTCGACGACCCGCGCTGGCACGGGTATCTGGCCAACGTCGGCGCGGAGGCGTTCGCGGAGTACGACGCGCGGATCCCGAACGCGCTGAGCGGCGCGACGTTCCTCTCGCGCTATCAGGGCACGACCGATCCTGTGACACGCGTCGAACCCGACCGCACGTATGCGGTGTGGACGCCCACAGCGCATCCCGTCTACGAGCACGAGCGTGTCGTCGAGTGGGCACGACTCCTGCGCGCGGGCGTCCGCGACGACGCGACGAGAGCGAGGCTTGGCGAGCTGATGTTCCAGTCGCACGCGAGCTACTCGGCGTGCGGCCTCGGGTCGTCGGGCACCGACGCCCTCGTCGAGCTCGTGCGCAGCGCCGGCCCGGCCGAGGGGCTGTGGGGCGCGAAGATTACCGGTGGAGGCAGCGGCGGCACCGTCGCCATCCTCGGCCGCAGTGACGCCGGCCCGCGGGTTGCGCAGATCGCCGCCGAGTACCAGGCCGCGACTGGGCGTTACGCTCACCTGTTCGAAGGCTCCTCGCCGGGGGCAGCCGCCGTCGGCACTGTCAGCGTCGCCGCGACGGGCTGATTGGTCCGTCAAGCGACTACAATCGCCCCATGGAGATCCTCGTCACCGGCGGCGCCGGCTACATCGGAAGTCACACGGCCAAGCTGCTCGCGGCCGCGGGCCACACGCCAGTCGTCTTCGACGATTTGAGCCAGGGCCACGACTGGGCGGTCCGGTGGGGCGCGCTCGAGCGCGGCAGCCTGCTGGACTCCACGCGGCTCGACGAGGTATTTGCCCGGCATCGCGTCGACGCCGTGATTCACTTCGCCGCCAGCGCGCTGGTGGGCGAGTCGATGACGCGACCCGAGAAATACTTCCGCAACAACACCGTCGCCACGCTCAATCTGCTCGACGCGATGCGCAAGGCCGGCGTCGGCACCTTCGTCTTCTCGTCCACGTGCGCCACCTACGGCGATCCGGTGCGTGTGCCCATCGACGAGACGCACCCGCAGGTGCCGGTCAATCCCTACGGCGAGTCGAAGCTGATGGTGGAGAAGATTCTCCGGTGGTACGGCGAGGCTCACAGCCTCAAGTGGATCGCGCTCCGGTATTTCAACGCCGCCGGCGCCGACCCCGATGGCACCATCGGCGAGGACCACGATCCGGAGACGCACCTGATTCCGCTGGTCATCGGCTCGGCGCTCGGGACACGGCCGCCGGTGAAGGTGTTCGGCACCGATTACCCGACGGCTGACGGATCGGCCATCCGCGACTACGTCCATGTGATGGACCTGGCAGACGCGCACCTGCGCGCGATCGAGCGCCTCGGCGCCGGGGCGGCCAGCCAGGCGGTGAACCTCGGCACGGGCCGCGGGCACAGCGTCCGCGAGGTGATTGACGCCGTCAAGGCTGTCTCGGGACGCGAGGTGCCCTTCGACCTGGCGCCGCGGCGTGCCGGCGATCCGCCGGAGCTGGTGGCGGCGCCGGCCCGCGCGCGCGAGGTGCTCGGCTGGACGTGTCAGTACGCCGACCTGCCGACGATCGCCGAGCATGCCTTCAAGTGGCACGTCTCGCGGAAGTAGCGCTCGAGCATTGCAGCCGGCAGCCGGCTGCCACAGCCAGCAGCGTGCTGCCTGCTGTGATTACGCCGGAACGTCCCCCGGCAGCGGCACGCCATGCTGCCGGCGCGATTCGTTGCCTTCGAACGCGATGCCGATCTTGAACAGCTCGAACCGTCCATCCACCGCATAGCGCGCGACGCGGCGCCGCAGCTTCTCGCGCTGGCTGGCAGACATGGGACGGAATCCGCGGGCGATGCCCAGGTTCTGCTTCAGCACCGCCAGCGAGTCCATCCCGCTGACCAGGGTGGCAATCGGCAGGCTCAGCGTGTAGGCCATCGCCTCCTGCGGCGTCACCACCTTCGCCTTCAGCGCGCGCGCGTCGCCGCCAAAGCTCTTCATGCCGATCACGGCGATGCCGCGTCGCGTCAACTCGGGCAGCACCTGTTGCTCGAAGCTACGAAACGACGCGTCAAAGCAGTTGAGCGGAAGCTGGCAGGCGTCCCACTCGTAGTCGTGCGACAGCATCTCGAGGTGCAGGCGCGGGTCCTTGTGGCCCGTGAAGCCGACAAAGCGCACCTTGCCCTGCCGGCGCGCGCGATCCAGAGCCTCCACGACGCCGCCCTTGGCAAAATGCCGCGCCGGCTCGTCGTCGAACACCACCTCGTGGATCTGCCAGAGATCGAGGTGATCGGTCTTCAGCCGGCGGAGTGAGTCTTCCAGCTGCCGCATCGCGACTTTGCCGTCGCGCCCGTGCGTGCACACCTTCGTCATCAGGAACACGTCGTCGCGCCGGCCGACAAGCGCCTTTCCCATGCGCTCTTCGCTGAGGCCGTCGTTGTAGTCCCAGGCGTTGTCCATGAAGGTGACGCCGGCGTCGATGGCAGTGTGCACCAGCCGGGTGGCGTCGGCGTCGGTCTTCGGCACGCCAAGATGCCAGCCGCCGAGGGCGAGCAGCGATACCGGGATGTTCGTTCTGCCGAACGGCCGCGTCGGCACGGGGAGGGAGCGGGCTGTCGTCATCGGTGCCTCACCATTGACGAATGGCCACGCGATGCCGATCCAGCCAGTAGGCCCACGCGATCAAGAGCCATTGTCCGTACGCCGTCAGCGTGAGCACGGAGGTGTCTGGCGGCGGCGGGCCGAGGACGCTGCCGAGGTAGATCAGCACGAGGGCCGCGACGAAGGCGGCGAAGCTGTAGCGGCCGGTGGCGTCGACAGCTTCGGTGTTGCTGGCGTAGAGCCACGTGCCGAGCGCGAGCAGCACGCCTTCGACGGCGACGGTCCCAGGCAGCGAGTACCAGAGTCCGAGGCCGACCTTGGGGCCGCCGCCGGGCCAGAGGGGAAGGTCGGCGCGGTGGCTGAAGAAGTCGAGCACCCAGTGCGAGAGCACGAGACCGGCCAGCACCATCGCGCCGCGCGGATAGCGCCGGAACACCGTGTAGACGCCCGAGAACAGCCCCGCCCAGACCACACCCATCACGAGGCTGTGCGACCACGGGTACGACGTGAAGTCGAACGGCGTGACGCGCGTGATGCCGGGCGCGATGCGGACAGTCTCCACGCCGGCCGTGAGCAGCAGGGGCCAGAGGAGGTCGACGAACTCGGCGGCGAGCAGCAACGTGCCGAGCGAGGTGTACGGCGTCAGCTTCTTTGCGCCGAAGCCGAGCGCGTAGTGGCCGAGAAACACCGGTCCTAGACCCTGACGACCGTGCGTGCGAGCTTGTGGCTCTTGAGGACCGACGCGTCGAGCTTCCGGCTGAGATAGACCTTCGACTCGGCGTTGTCTGTCGGATGCGGCTCGAACTTCACGACCTCGAACTGCAGGTTGTCCAGCGTGCCGCGCATCTCATAAAACCGGTTCTTGGTTTTGACGACGATCTCGTGGAATCCGTTCTCGTAGGCCCAGGCTTCCTGCTGCTCGCTGAGCGCGCGGAAAAAGCCCTTGCCGCGCCAGTCGCGGCGGGTGCCGCCGACCCACGCGTACAGCACTTTTCGCCCCTCGAAATTCACCGCGCCATTGAGGCGACGGACCAGATCGGCCAGCTTGGGGATGGACTCGTCGGCGCGAATCTCGTGGCCCACCTTGAAGGCGACGGGCACGACTTGCGAAGGCTCGTCCGGCAGGGGAGCCTCGATCATGTGAATCAGGTGCTCGCGGTCCTGCAAGCGCTCGACGATCTCAGTGGCGGTTTTCTTGCGGCCGAACTCGCCGAAGAACTCCTCGATGTACTGGATTTCGAGCGCGCCCTGCTCGAGCGCGTACTGCTTGATGACGTGCTTCACCCGCACCCCCGGACGAACGAGCTTACCAGATCAGCTAGGCGCGTCCCGTGCGTTGCGACCACGTCGGACCGGCGCGGTCGGGGACGTCCAGCGCGTTGAACAGGCCGAGCGGAAGGCTGGCATCGACCAGCGTCATCCGCTGCCGCTCGAGATCGTCCAGCTCCTGCTGGAAGTCGGCGTGATGACGTTCGTACACCACCATCTCGCTCCAGGTACTCAATCACCAGGTAGCGCGAGGAGACCGCCAGATCCTTCAGGAATGAACTGCCAAGAAACGAGCGGCTGCGCCTGCTCAGGGTCGTCCACGACCCATCGGCGCCATGCAGCGCCTCGAACTCGTCGTTGCGACCCGGCTTCACGTCGAACTGCCACACCAGCGCGATCACGGCGTTTCCTCCGACTGCCGCACTCTAGCAAGGCAGTCGGCCCGCGGCAAGGCCGGTCGGATTGCCCGCCGCTTACGACAGACCGAAGGCCCGGCCGTGCCAGGAGGCCCTGGCGGCCGTTTCCCACTGTCCTTCGCGCAGCTCTGCGACCCGGGTCAGCGTGTTGTTGAACACGATGGTGTCGGGCGACACATCGCCGCGGCGGGCGAGATCGGCAAACGCCTGGCGGTCGATGCGCTCGATCGCCTCGGCGCGCCGGAACAGCACGGGACCGTGATCGAGCAACTCGACGCCAAGCGCGCGCTCCAGGCCGTCGAGCTGCCGGACCATCGCGTCGATGGAGCAGCCGGAGGCGCCGGCGGCGGACTCGTCCACCGCCACCAGGAGAAACCTGTCGTAGCGCCAGTCGCGCGCCGCTGTCAGCGGATGACCATGAGCCTTCCACTGGCCGAGAAAACCGTCCACCAGCTCCAGCAGCCGATCCCGCTCGGCGTGATCGAGCGGTCGGCTGGCCGAAAAGATCCAGAGGCGTGCCGCCGGCGGCAGCCTGTCGAACTCAACTACGGGCATACGTCATTGTACCCGGCCGCCAGTGTTCGTCCTGCGCCTGTCGAAGGACGCACGGGATCACCCCTTGAACAGGAGCGGCAGGACCTGCTGCAGGTAGTCGCGCCAGTTCAGCCACGTGTGGCCGCCGCCGCTCACGACGTACTTGTGCTTGATGCCGGTCGCTGTCAGCCACGCGTCAAAGGCCTGATTCTTGTCAAAGAGGAAGTCCTCCTTGCCGACGCTCACCCACAACAGCTTCTGCGTGGCATTGAACGCCGCGGGGTCGGCCGCGGCCTTCGAGAAGAACGTCTTCAGATCGCCATCAGGAATCGACGAGCTGAACCCGGCGGCCCAGTGAAAGAGATCCTGGCGGCGCAGGCCGAGCGACAGCGTCTGCCCGCCGCCCATCGACAGCCCGGCGATCGCCCTGCGGTCCGGAGTCGTGGCGACGTGGTAGCTCTTCTCGACCAGCGGCATCACCTGCGACTCGAGGTCCTGCATGAACTTCGTGTTGTTGTCGTCGCGCCCCTGCGTTCCGCCGCTTGCCCGTTCCGGCGGCACGCCGTGGCCGTACGGCATCACGATGACGAGCGGCACCGCGGTGCCGTCGCCGATCAGATTGTCCGCGATGACGTTGGCCTTCCCGACATCGGTCCAGGCGCGCTGGTTGTCGCCGAACCCGTGCAGCAGGTAGAGCACCGGGTAGGCCCTCGTCGAGCCAGGGTCGTATCCGGGCGGGGTGTAGACCACCACGCCGCGCGCGTTCCCGGTGACCGGCGACGTGTAGGTATGGAGATGCACGGTGCCATGCGGCACGTCGCGGAGGCTCGCCACGCTCCCCGGAATCTCCACCATGCTGGTGGACTGGATCCATACCTTGACGTTGGGATTGCGCGGGTCGGTGACGGTGGCGCCGTCGATCTGAAAGGCGTAGCTGTAAATGGCCGGAGTGAGTGGCCCGACAGTCGCACTCCAGATGCCGTTGTCGTCCTTCTTCATCGGCGTGGCCGGCAGCGTCTCGATGGCGACCACCGAGACTGCCGTGGCCGCAGGCGCCTTGACGCGAAACGTCACGGTGCCGTCGGCATGCACCTCGGGTGAGACGGGCGTGAAGAAATCCTGGGCGCTGGTCCCCGGCGGCGTCCACCAGGCCCCTGCCACTACGACCGCGAAACATGTGAGAATGACCGACACTCGCATTCCGCCTCCTCGATGAACGACGCGCCCGAGAGCATATCGCAGGCGGCACCCGGCAACCGCCGGCCGCCAGGCGACCCGCCAGGTTTTCTCGACCTGCTCCGCCAGAACCGGAACTACCGTTTCACGTGGACCGGTCAGCTGGTCAGCGAGATCGGCGATCACTTCAACAACATCGCCGTCTTCAGCCTGGCCCTGGCCACCACGCGGTCGGGCCTCGTCGTCAGCGGCGTCATGCTGGCGCGCGCGATACCGGCGGTGCTGGCGGGGCCGCTGGCCGGCGTCGTGCTCGACAGACTGGATCGCCGCACGGTGATGATCACCTCGGACCTTGTCCGCGCGGTGGTCGCGGTGCTCTTCATCCTGACGGTGCACCAGCCCAAGCCGTGGCTGCTCTACGTGCTGAGCGGCCTGCTGATGTTCGCCTCGCCGTTTTTCAGCAGCGGACGCGCCGCCATCCTGCCGAGCATCGCCAACTCCCGCGAGCTGCACACGGCGAACTCGCTCACTCAGACGACACAGTGGACGACGACGACGATCGGCACGCTGCTCGGCGGGTTCAGCGCGGCGCGGTTCGGCTACGACGCCGCGTTCGTGCTGAACGCGATCTCGTTCCTGTTCTCGGCCTGGGCCATCTCCAGGCTGCGACTGCCGGTGGGGCCGCCGCGGCCCACGCTTCCGCCGATGACAGAAGCCAACGTGATGCGGCCGTTCCGGGAATACACCGAGGGCCTGCGCTACATGCGAAGCCGGCCGCTGCTGCTGGCGATCGCGCTGCTCGGCGTCGGCTGGGCATCAGGCGGCGGCGCCGCGCAGATTCTGTTCTCTCTCTTCGGCGAGATCGTGTTCAACCGCGGGCCCGCCGGCATCGGCATCATCTGGGCGTCGGCTGGCCTCGGGCTGATCGTCGGCGGGGCCGTCGCCCATCGCATCGGCCCGCGCCTCTCGTTTGCCGCGTACAAGCGCACCGTGGCGATCTGCTACCTGGTGCACGGCGCCTCGTACGTGCTCTTCAGCCAGTCGCAGCGGTTCGGCGTCGCGCTGTTCTGGATCGGCCTCTCGCGTGCGGCGATTGCCGTCAGCTCCGTGCTGAACTGGTCGCTGCTGCTGCGGCACGTGGACAACGCGTTTCGCGGGCGCGTGTTCGCGACCAACGAGTCGCTCGTGTGGGCGACGATGATGCTGTCGATGCTGGCGGCAGGCCTGGCGTCCCAGACCTACGACACGCGCGCGATTGGCGCGGTCGCCGGGGTCGTCAGCTCGATGACCGCGCTCTACTGGTTCTGGGCGGACCGGGCGGGACTGCTGATTGAGCCAGCCGCCGATGGCGTCGACCCCGACGACCTCGAGGTCCGCACGGAGGTCCGCGCCTAGTCGATCGAACGCTACCAGGCGCCGCGACGCTGCAGGGCCTTCAGCACATTGAACGAAAGAATCGCGTCGAAGCGTTGATCGTTGGCGACGGCGAAGTCGTTGCCGTAGGCGTGAGTGTAGAAGGCCGTCAGCGTCAGCTCGGGCAGCAGCGCGATGCTGGTGCTGCCGAAGAATCGCGTGCCGCGAAGGTAGCGGTCGCCATTCAACGGCGGGTTGTCCGCATCGACGTCCGACACGCCGCCATTGACGCTGACGCGCCGGCCCAACGCCCGCTCGATGGTGAAGGCGACGCCGGCCCCATCCGGTTCGTCGACGCGTTGGTACAGCTCGACACGCACGGCGTCGGCCACGTGCCCCCACTGGCCGGTGACCAGCCGGACGGCTTCCCGCAATGTCGACACGTCGCTGACCGAGGTCCAGTCGAACGTCACGTTCAGCCGCGACGCGATCTTCTTGCCCACCAGCAGCTGCGTGTAGTTGTGGTCGCCCAGGCGGTTGAAGCGCCTGAAGACGTTCGGAGTGTTGAGGTCGCCCAGGTAGCCGGCAGTGACGGAGACCTCGGTGAAGAAGATCGCCCGGGGCCGCCTGATCGAGACGCGATATCCTTCCATGAAGGCGTCGTTGTCATACGACACGATCTCGGTCGCCTCGCCGCGCAGCACGTCGAAGCTGCCGGCGGCCAGCTCGATCCCGTCGACAGGGACGGCCTGCACGAACAGACGGCGGACGCGGAGGTCCCACGTCGGATCACCGGTGCCGACGCCGGTGGCGTCCCAGCTGCCGCCGAAGCTGCTGCCCGTGCCGAGAAATGCCTGGAGCGTGTAGCGCCCGCCGGCATCGAACTTCAGCGCGCCCTTGACGCTCTCCTTGTGCTGCCACTGGTTGAACGCTGTCGCGCCGGTGTCGGTCTCGACATAGCGGTATCGCGTCTCGAGCGGCGCGCTCTGCCAGTCGATCCAGCGGTGGACTCTCGCCGGCGCGCGGACGACGGGCGGCGTGGCGTCGCCGGCCGGACGCTGCGCGAGCACCGGGCGCGCGTAGGTCAGCGACAACACGACGGCGGCGAGCAGCGACGTCAACGGCACGCCACCGTCAGAAGTCGAACCGATCGATGTTCTCTTTCGTGAACACGAAGGGCTTGCCGAGCAGGATCTGATCGCCGGCGACAGCGAGCGAGCCCAGTCGCCCGGCGGCAAACGATGAGGCGCCGCGGGTGAGCTCGCCGCGGGCGACAGCCGCCGCCGCGCGCACGGTCAGGTAGCCGAGGTCTCGCGTGTTCCAGAGCACGATGCTCTTGATCACGCCGTCGTGCACGTAGGGTTTGCACATGTTCGGAAGCGAGAGGCCCGTCACCGCGACGTCCTTCCGGCCGGATTGCTTCACCGCCTCGGCGGCGCCGGGGACCGCAGGCGCCGCGATCCCCATGATCAGCGTGACCGACGGATAGACCTTGAGGATTGTCTGTGTCTCGGCAAACGCCCGATCGCGATCGCCGTCGCTCGGCCGGATGGCGACCAGGTGCAGCCCCGGATACCGCGCGGCCAGCCGGGACTTGATCACCGCAATCCACTGGTTCTGATTCGCGGCGCTCAGCGACGCGGTGACGATGGCGAAGTCGCCCTTGCCGCCGGTCAGGCGCGCCGCCTCGTCGGTGAGCGTCTCGCCGATGCCCTGCGGCGTCGCCTGGTTGACCAGGAAATCGCGCGCGTCGGGCTCCGAGTCCGCGTCCCACGTCAGCACCTTGATGCCGCGCCCGCGTGCCTTGCGCAGCACGGTGGAAATCGCCGCCTGGTTCTCGACGCTCACGGCCACGACGCTGACGCCGCGCGTGATCCAGGCTTCCACCACTTCGTTCTGCTTGGCGGGGTCGAGATCCGTGGGGCCATCCCAGATCAGCTCCACGCCGGTTTCCGCCGCGGCTTCCTCCGCGCCCTGGCGGCAGCTGATGAAGTAGGGATCGCCCTTCGCCTTCGGCATCATGCCGACCACTGCCGCGTGTGCCGCGGGCGACGGCGCGCCAGACCCGGACACAGCGTGGCCCGCCTGTCGATCGACGGAGCGGACCAGCCACCAGTTGCTTCCGGCGACGAGGAGCGCCCCGGCCAGAATCGTGGTGCACAGCACCCCCAGTTGCCAGTTCCGCATGTCGGTCTCCTGCTCCGGTGTCACCGGACGGTCAGCCAGTCGCGCGGCGATCGACGGCACGCCGATGGCGCCGATCAGGAGCACGCCGGTCAGCACGCCGGCGAGCTCCGCCGGCAGCGCCGCGAGCCGCAGCCCGTTCTGCAGCACCACGATCGCGGCCAGCCCGAGCAGCGTGCCGGCGATGCTGCCGGTGCCGCCGCTGATCGCAGTCCCGCCGAGGACGACCGCGGTGACTGCCGTCAGCTCGTAGCCGGTGCCGGCGTCGGCCTTCGCCTGCCCGAGATGGGCGACGTAGATGATAGCCGCGGCGGCGGCCACCACGCCCGACGCGATGTAGAGCTCTGCGAGCCGTCGTCTCACATCGACTCCGGCATGTCGCGCCGCGGCGACATTGTGCCCGATGGCGAAGTAGCACCGCCCGCGCACCGTGCGATGCAGCAGGAGGCCGTAGCCGATTGCCGCTGCCAGTAGCCACGGCGTCTGCGCCGGAATCGCGCCAGCCAGATAACCCTGGCCAGCCGCCAGGACGTGCGCCGGAAAACCGGTGTAGTTGTCCACGCCGCCGGTCAGGCCCTGCGCCAGGCCGCGAAAGAGCGACAGGGAACCCAGCGTGACCATCAGCGGCGGCAGGCGCCACCGCGCGATGAGCCACGCGTTGAGCGCGCCGCCCGAAGCCCCGGCGGCAAGCGCGCCGAGGACCGCCATCGCCGGCGCCCAGTGCGCGTCACGCCACAACGCGCCGAACACCACGGCAGCCAGGCCGAGCAGCGCGCCGCAGGACAGGTCGATGCCGCCGGTGACGACGATCGGCGTCAGCGCCAGGGCAAGCAGCCCCACCTCGACGCCAAGCCTGACGATCTCCGCGAGATTGCCCGACGTCGCGAAGTTCGGCGAAAGCAGCGAGAACACCGCGATCTCCAGCGCCAGGACCGCGACCAGCGCCAGCTCCTGACGCCGGGTGACTGTCACGCCGCCTCGGCGGGCATGCGCTGCGCGGCGCGATCTGACAGGAGGGCCGCCAGGATGATCGCGCCCTGCGCCGCCGTTTCCCAATAGGCGCTGACGCCGAGGAACGTCAGGCCCGTGCCGATCGCGCCAAGCAGCGTCACGCCGAGCACAGTGCCGAGCACCGATCCCCGTCCACCGGAAATCGAGGCGCCGCCGACGATGACGGCGGCGATGACCCTGAGCTCGAGGCCGGCGCCCGCCGACCCCTGGACTTCCGCGAAACGGATGGCGTTCAGCACGGCGGCCAGCCCCGTCAGCGCACCGCAGCCGGCAAAGACGGCGACTGTGACGCCGGCCGGCGAGAGGCCCGCGATCCGTGCAGATTCGGCATCGCTCCCGGTGGCGTAGATCGCGCGGCCGAAGCCGCTGGATCTCAGTACCCAGGCCATCGCGAGTGTCAGGGCCACCGCGATGCCGATCACGAGCGCCTCGCCCGCGGCCTGGCCGAGTCCCAGCCACTGGAAGTCGGATGGCAGGTCGCGAACCCACGCGCCCTCGGTGGCCCATCGCAGCCCGTCGCGCACGATCACGAGCATGGCGAGCGTCGCGACGATGGAGGGCAGTGCGAGTGCGCCGACCAGCAACCCGTTGGCGAGACCGATCAGCGCGCCGCAGGCGACGGCCGCGCCAGCCGCCACCGGCATCGGGACACCCGCGCGAGCAAGCACGCCGACCACCACAGCGCAGACGCCCAGCGTCGCGCCGACAGAGACATCCACCTCTCCGGCGATGACGACCATCGTCATGCCCAGCGCCACGATGAGGACGGCGGCGTTGGCCATCAGGACGTCACGCAGGTTGCCTGGGGCGAAGAACCGCGGGGCCAGCAGCGCCAGCAGGGTGAAGAGGAGAGCGAGGGCCAGCGCCGACGCCCGTTCGCGCGCGAAGCGGCCGCCGAGGCCGGGCATCAGGCCGCCGTGCCGAACGCCGCGGCCATCACGCGCTCGGCGGTCGCCTCGGCGCGGCTGAAGGTCGCGACCAGGCGCCCGCCGCGCATGACGGCAATCCGGTCGCTCATGCCGAGCACCTCCGGCAGCTCCGACGAGATCATCAGGACACCCATGCCCTGCGCGGCGAGCTCGCCGATGATCCGATGGATCTCCGCCTTGGCGCCGACGTCCACGCCCTGCGTGGGCTCGTCGAGGATCAGCAGCGCCGGCGTGCGCACGAGCCATCGCCCGAGGGCCACCTTCTGCTGGTTCCCGCCGGAGAGGTGACGCACGAGCGTCGAGAGCGACGCGGTCTTGACGCCGAGCTGCGAGACGAGGCCCGAGGCCACTGTCGCTTCGGCGCGTCGATCGAGCCATCCCTGACGCGAGATGGTGTCGAGCGCCGCGAGGGTCAGGTTCTGATCCACGGGAAAGTCGAGAATCACGCCGTGCCGGCGACGGTCTTCCGGCAGATAGGCGATGCCGAGACGGATCGCATCCTGCGGCGACCGGGGCGTCACGGCGACGCCATTGAGCCGGATCGTGCCGCCGGTCGCCGGCTCGAGCCCGAACAGCACTCTCGCCAGCTCCGTCCGTCCAGCGCCGACCAGCCCGGCGAGGCCGACGATTTCGCCGCGGCGGACGCTGAGCGTCACGTCCTCGACGCCGGCGGCCGAGGATGTCAGTCCCTCCAACTCCAGCAGCGGCTCGCCGGCGCTGGCATCACGTGCGGGGAACACCGTCGTGACGTCGCGGCCCACCATCAGCTGAATCAACTGGGCCCTGGGCATGTCCGACATCGCCTGCGTCCCCACCGTTCGCCCGTCGCGCAAGACGGTCACGCGGTCCGCCAGCCGGGGCAGCTCCTCGAGACGATGGGAGATGTAGATGATCGCGGTGCCCCGCTGCCTCAGGTCCCCGAGCAGCGCGAACAGCCGATCGACTTCCTGAGGCGTCAGCGACGCCGTCGGCTCGTCAAGGATGAGAAGCCGCGCCTCGGCGCCGAGCGCACGCGCGATCTCGACGAGCTGCTGCTCCGGCAGGCTCAGGCTGGACGCATCGCGGTTGACGTCGATGATGGCGCCGACCCTGGCCAGCAGGTCGCGGGCACGCGCACGCCTGGCTGCCCAGTCCACGCGCGACCACGGGCGCAGCGTGTCGAACCCGATCGCCAGGTTCTCCGCGACGCTCAGGTCAGGAAAGAGGGCAGGGTGCTGATGAATCGCCACCAGGCCCCGGCGCCGGGCCTCGAGCGGCGAGAAGGTGTCCACCACGTGGCCGTCGAACTCGACGCGTCCGCCATCCGGCGCGATCGCACCGGTCAGCACGCGGACCAGCGTGGACTTGCCGGCGCCGTTCTCTCCGACGAGCGCATGCACCTCGCCGGCCCGGACGTCGAGCGACGCGTCGGCGAGTGCGCGGACGCCGCCAAAGGCCTTGGCGAGATGGGTGACTGTCAGCATGACGTGACCGGGCGGCACCTGGTCGCGCGCGGCCCGTCAGTCGGGAATGGGACGGATCCAGATATTGCGGAACCGCAGTGGGTTGTGATGGTCCTGCAGAGACAGCGGCATCTTATCGGGATGGGCTTCGTAGTAGGGCGGCTTGTCGTGGAACGTGACGCCCATCACCTCGACGTGATCCTGGACGAGGACGCCGTTGTGGAACACCGTGAAGGTCGCGCGGGAGAGGAGTTTTCCGTCGCCATCGAACGTCGGCCGATGGAACACCACGTCATAGGTCTGCCATTCGCCGGGCTTGCGGCTGGCGTTGACGAGGGGCGCGTGCTGCTTGTAAATCGCGGCGGCCTGGCCGTGGTAGTAGGTCTTGTTCTGATACGAGTCCAGGATCTGCAGCTCGTACGTGTTCATGAGGAACACGCCGCTGTTGCCGCGCTCCTGGCCTTCGCCTTTCACTTCGGCGGGCGTCGCGAACTCGAGATGCAGCTGGCAGCTGCCGAATCCCTGCTTGGTCTGGATGCCTCCCGAGCCCGGCTTCACTGTGACGATCCCGTCAGCCACCACCCACGGCGCTGGCGCCGTCGGTGCAGTTTGGCTGGCCCACTGAGACAGGTCCTTGCCGTCGAACAGGACCACCGCGTCGGATGGCGGCGCGCCCGGCGTGAGCCCGGCGGTGATAATCGGGGGCTCCTTCGATGGGTCCGGCATCTGGCCGGGAACGCGTTCCTGTGCCGCCGCCAGCGAAGTGACGGGCGGCGAGAGAAGGGCGGCAACGAGCCACATCCAGTTCCACACTCGACGCATGGGTCACGCTCCGGGAGGGGATTATAGAACCAGCGGCCTATAATCGTTGAGGATCCCTTCGGTGTTTCCGCGCCAGTTCTTCGTTCTCGTCCTGTTTGCGGCGCTCCTGACTTCGGCTGCAGCCGCGGCCCAGCCTGCGTCCGCTACGCTTCTCCTGACAGTCGCCGACAGCTCGGGCGGACGGGTGGGCGGCGCGTCGCTCGCCATCGTCCAGCAGTCCACCGGCATGCTCCGAACTGCCACATCGTCAGCGGACGGCACCGCCGCGGTGCCGCTGCTGCCGGCAGGCGACTACACCGTGACGGCACGCCTCGCAGGGTTCCGTGTGGCGCGCCTCGAGCATCTGCATCTCGAAGCGGGCGCAACGCGGACGCTTGCCGTGACGCTGCAGCCCGGCAGCATCGAGCAGACAGTCACCGTCTCAGCTGGCGCCGCCGAGGTGCCCGCTGGCGCTGGCGCTGTCGGCGAAGTCTTCGACGGCCAGGTCCTGACGATGACGCCGGTCGCGAGCCGGGATCTTGGCGAGTACGCCTGGCAGGCCGCTGGCGCCGCTCCGCCGGCGCCGGGCTCGCGCCTGTCTGGCGAAGGGGGGACGCCGCTCAACGCCGCGGGAGCGCGCGAAGCGTCGAACAACTTCCTGCTCGACGGCGTGGACAACAACGATCTTTATCTGAATCGCGTGCTCGTCACGCCCAGCGTCGACGCGGTGCAGGAGTTCACGCTGCTCACCAGTACGTACGACGCGCAGTTCGGCCGCAACTCCGGCGCGCAGGTCAACGTCGTGTCGAAGTCCGGGAGCACGTCGCTGCGAGGCTCGGTGTTCGGCTACCTGCGCGACAGCGCCCTTGCCGCGCACGGTCCGCTCGACCCGGACGACGAGCCAGCTCCGTACCGGCAACGCGGCGAAGCAGGCGGCACGCTCGGCGGGCCGCTGGCGCGCGCCTCACATTTCTTCTTCCTCAGCCTCGACGGCATCCGCGATAGGTCCGCGAGCACACGGCTGGCTCGCGTGCCGACGGCCGCTGAGCGCTCGGGCGACTTCTCGGGCGACGGCGCTCCCGTCATCGATCCGCTGACGGGGCAGCCGTTCCCGGAGAACCGGATTCCGGCGGCCCGATTCGATCCGACAGGCCTCGCCATCGCCGCGTTGTACCCGCATGAGAATCGGCCGGGCGACACGGGCAACTTTGCGTCTGCGCCGCAATCGCCAGTCGACACGTGGCAGCTCACGGCGCGCACCGACCATCACTTCGCCGCCGACCGCACGGTGTTCGTCCGTTACAGCGGCGCGCACGACGACGACGACGCGGCGTTTCCGACCTCGACGCGAAACTTGCCGGGTTTCGGCACACGAACGATCGACGGCACCCACAACGTGGCCGTCGGATTCACGCGCGCCTTCGGCGCCCACGTCTTCAACGACCTGCGGGTCGGCTGGAATCGGCTGAGTCACGACGTCGCCGGAGACAACGCGTCGGTCAACGGCTTCGACAGCCTGGGCATGACGGGTCCTTCGCTCGGCGCCGCGGATCTCGGGTTCCCCGCCTTCAGTGTCACCGGCGACGACAGCGTCGGCGACGACGTCTCGCTGCCGGTTGTGCGCGATACGCAGACGATTCACGTCGCTGACACTGCCAGCGTCGAGCGGGGACGCCATCTGTTCAAGATCGGCGGGGAGCTCCGGCACTATCGATCCGACGGCTTCAACCACCAGTTCGCCCGCGGCCAGCTGAACTTCGAGGGCGCCTACACGGGCAACGCTGTCGCCGACCTGCTGCTCGGCCTGCCCACGGTGACGCTGCTCGCGGTGAATGACAACGCCCAGGCGCTGCGGACGACGTCGATGGACCTGTTCGCGCAGGACGACTGGCGTGTCACCGATCGGCTGACAGTGAACGCCGGGCTCCGCTACGAGCTCAACACGGCGCCCGTTGACGCCGACGACAGGATGTCGGTGTTCGATCCAGTCTCGGCGACGGTGAAGCCCGTCGGCGTCGATGGAGTGCCGCGTGCGGGCACCACGACCGATCATCTGAATCTCGCGCCTCGCGTCGGCGCGAGCTGGGCCCTGCGGGACGACGGACACCTGCTGCTGCGCGGCGGGTATGGCCTCTACTTCGACAGCGGCACGCTGATCGAGAACTCGGCGCTCTATTTCAACCCACCGTATTTCACGCTGGCTGTCTATGTGCCCGGTGCGGTGCCGCCGACCGCAGCCAATCCCTTTCCGTCAGCCGGCGGCATCGTGCCGCCGGCCTCGGTGAATTCCCTGGCGCCGCAGTTCGCCACGGTGTACTCACACCAGGGCAGCCTCGGGCTCGAAGGGCAGCGGGGACTGACCACGCTCAGCGTGCGGTGGGTGGGATCGCATGGCGTCAACCTGACGCGCAAGCGGAACCTGAATCAGCCGCCGCCGGGCCCTGGTCCCGTCGACGCCCGCCGCCCGATTGCGGGCTACGGCGACGTCCTCTGGATCGAGCCGGAGGCATCGTCGAACTACAACGCCCTCGAAGTGCGCGCGGAGCGATCGACGCGGCGCGGGTTGTGGCTGCGGGCCGCGTGGACGTGGGGCCACGCGATCGACGACCAGTCGGCGTTTCTGGCGAGCGACGGCAACGACAACACGCCGCAGGACAGCCGCCATCCAGAACTGGAACGCGCGTCGTCGGACTACGACGTGCGGCATCGCCTGGCGGCGGCGGCGATCTGGCAGATTCCGTCGGGGTCCGCCGGCGCGTGGGCACGCGGCTGGCAGGTGAGCGCCCTGCTCAGCGCCCAGACCGGCCGTCCATTCACGCCGCGCGTCAGCACTGACAACAGCAACACCGGCAATCTCGGCGGGCAGTTTGGATACGACCGTCCCGACGTGGTGCCCGTCGGCACCGCGGGCGCCGTCGTCTACGACGGACGTGGCTTTCTGACAGCGCCGCCATTCACCTTCGGCGACGCGGGCCGGAACATCGCGACGGGTCCGGCGTTTGCCAGTCTCGACACTGCGGTCGTGAAGAGCCTGGCGCTGGGCGGGACACGCAGGCTCGAGCTGAGGGCCGAGATCTACAACCTGCTCAACCGCGCCAACCTGGGCCTGCCAGAGAGCTTCGTCGATCGTCCGACCTTCGGGCAGAGCCTGTCAGCGGCGCCAGGCCGTTTTTCGCAGCTGGCCGCGCGAGTCACGTTCTAGCCGCGTTGATATAGACTCCTTCGGGGAGCGACGCATGGCCGTCTGGCGGGACTCGATTCGGGCGATGCTGGCCGAGCGCGGCATGACGCGACAGGAACTGGCGCGGCTGTCCGGCATCAGCCGCAGCACCGTGCTTCACGTCCTCAAGGGCGGCCATTGCAGCACCGAGACCCTCGAGCGGATTTCCCGAGCTCTTGAAGTGGACCTCTCCGACCTGTTCACCATGCCGATGGACCCGGGCGTCCGGCGCGACAGGATGATCGCGGCGGTGTTGCGGGAGCTGTCCGACGCCGTATCCACCGCAGTCATGGCGGACCTGCAGCATCGCCGGCGTCGTCAGCTCGGCTCGCCTCGTCGCAGCGACCGCCGGTTGCCTTTTGCCGAGTGATCGGCTGACGCCGAGATGACGGCGCCTGTCTTCTACGATCCTCACCAGCGGCGATGGTGGTGGTTTACGCGCCTGTGGCGCGCGATCGCGCTCATCGCGTCGCTGGCCCTCATCGCGGTGGTCGCCACGATTCTCGTGAACCCCGCGCTGCCCGGCCTGGGCCTGCCGCCCGTCGCGCCCCTCCCGCAGCATCGCCTGCTGCCTCCGCGCCCCGAGAGTCCGCCCAAGCTCGGAGAGCGGAAGCTGGAAGCCTCCAAGCGCGCGCTGCGTGCCGAGCGCGAGCGTCAGCGCCTGAGCAAGCCCGGGCCGGTGCCTCCGCCGACGCCACACCCGACTGACCTGTACGCGTTCTTCGTGAACTGGGACGACACCAGCTTCACCTCGCTCAAGCAGAACATCGGGCGCATCGACATCCTCGTGCCCGAGTGGCTGCACCTGGCCGACGAGACAGGGCGCCTCATCGAGAACAACCCGCCGCGGCGCCAGGTGGTCCTCGACTTCGTCAAGCAGCGGCGCCCGGACCTGCGGATCCTGCCGCTCATCAACAATTTCAATCCCGATACGCTCGACTGGCAGTCCGCGCGCCTCGGCGCGATGCTGGCCAGCCCGGTTGCGCGCGCGGCGACCATCAGCGGCATCACCGCCTTCGTCGAGCAGCACAACTTCCGCGGCGTGAACGTGGACTTCGAAGCGGTGCCGAAAGGGCGCCAGCCGATGCTCGTGCAGTTCATGTGCGAGTTGAAGGCCGCCTTTGCGCCGCGCGGATGGACGCTGTCGGAATCGGTGCCGCTCGACGACCCGGCATTCGACTATCGCGCGCTCGGCCGCTGCACGGATCGCCTCGTGCTCATGGCCTACGACGAACACGCCGGCGAATCCGACGCCGGCCCGGTGGCCTCGCAGTATTGGTTCACCGAAGGCGTCGCGCGCCGCATCGGCGATGTGCCGGCGGGGCACCTGGTGGTCGCCGTCGGCAACTACGGCTACGACTGGATCGAGGGCCAGCAGGGCCACGGCAACCAGCTGTCGTTCCAGGAGGCCATGCGCGAGGCGCTCGAATCGGAGGGCCGCGCGGTGCTCGACGAGGACAGCCTGAACCCGACCTTCGACTACGCGGACGAGCACCAGAAGGTCCATCACGTCTGGTTTCTCGACGGCGTCACGGCATTCAACCAGGTCCGCGACGTGGCGGCACGCGGCGTGGCCGGCGTGGCGCTGTGGCGCCTCGGGTCAGAGGACCCTTCCGTCTGGTCGGTGTTCGAGCGGCGCGCGAGCCTCGATGCGGCTGCGGCCGTTGCGCTCGAGCCCCTGAAGTACGGCTACGACCTCGACTACGAAGGCGAGGGCGAAGTGCTCCAGGTCACCGCCACGCCGAAAGAGGGCGCCCGCACCGTCAACTACGATCAGTCGCGCGGCCTGGTCACTGCCGAGCACTTCGACTCGTACCCCTCGGCCTACGTGATCGAGCGCCGCGGCCGCGGCGTCGGCAAGCAGATCGTCCTGACGTTCGACGATGGTCCGGATCCGAAATTCACGCCGCGCATCCTCGACATCCTCAAGGACCGCGGCGTCAAGGCCGTCTTCTTCGTCATCGGCCTCAACGCCGACCTGCACCCCGGCATCCTCGAACGGATGCTCGCGGAGGGGCACGAGATCGGCAACCACAGCTTCACGCATCCCGACTCGTCGAACATCTCGAAGCAGCAGTTCCGCCTGGAGCTGAACGCGACAGAACGCCTGTTCGAAGCCAGGCTCGGCCGCCGCTCGCTGCTGTTCCGGCCGCCGTATGCGGAAGACGTCGAACCGGAAACGCCCGATCAGGTCGAGCCGCTGGTCCTCACCAGCTCGCGCGGCTATTACACGATCGGCATCGGCGTCGATCCGGGCGACTGGCGCACGCCAGGCGTGGATCAGATCGTCGAGAGCACGATCGACCTGGCGCAGAACGGCGCCGGCCACGTCGTGCTGCTCCACGACAGCGGCGGCGACCGCACCCAGACGATCGCCGCGCTCCCGCGGATCATCGACGGCCTGCGCAGCCAGGGCTTCACGCTGGTCCCGATCTCGAAACTCCTCGGCGTCAGCCGCGACGTCGTCATGCCCCCGGTGCCGGAGGGGGAACGGGCCTCGCTGTTGATCGTGGACGCCGGCTTTCTCGCATTCAGCGCCTTCAACGGCTTCCTCCAGATACTGTTCATCATCGGTCTCGTGCTCGGCTGCCTGCGGCTGGTGGTGCTGGCGACGCTGGCCATCGGCCAGCGCCTGTGGCAGCGGGCGCCCTCGACCGAACCGCACCTCCGCGTGGCGGTGATCGTGCCGGCCTTCAACGAGGCCAAGGTCATCGACCGCACGATTACCTCGCTGCTCGAGTCCGATGGCGAGCCGTTCGAGATCATCGTGGTGGACGACGGCTCGTCGGATGGGACCTTCGCGAAGGTCAAGGAACTGTTCGGTTCCGAGCCGCGGGTTCGGGCGTTCACGCGGCCGAACGGCGGCAAGGCCGCCGCGCTCAACTTCGGTCTCCGCCAGACCGACGCGGACATCATCGTCGCCCTCGACGCCGACACGCTGTTCGAGCGCCAGACGGTGAGCACCCTGCTGTCGCATTTCGCCGATCCGCGCATCGCCGCCGTGGCCGGCAACGCGAAGGTCGGCAACCGCCTGAACCTCCTGACGCGCTGGCAGGCACTCGAATACATCACCAGCCAGAACCTGGATCGCCGCGCGTTCGATCTGCTCAACTGCATCACCGTCGTGCCCGGCGCGGTGGGCGCCTGGCGGCGCGACCTGGTCATCAAGGCAGGAGGGCTGTCGCACGACACGCTGGCGGAGGACGCCGACCTGACGCTCAGCATCCTGCGCATGGGCTATCACGTGGCGTACGAGGATCGCGCCAACGCGTGGACCGAGGCGCCCGACACCACGTCGGCCCTGCTGAAGCAGCGCTTCCGCTGGATGTACGGGACGCTGCAGGCCGCCTGGAAGCAGCGCGATGCGATCTTCCGTCCGAAGTACGGCAGCCTCGGCATGGTGGCCCTGCCCAACCTGCTGCTGTTCCAGGTGATCTTCCCCCTGGTGTCGCCGGTCATGGACCTGGAACTGGTGGTGTCGGGAGTGGCCGCGCTGGTGCAGTCGCTCCAGCACCCGGCGGAGTTCTCCGCCGACACGTTCTCCCGCACACTGTTCTATTACGCGGTCTTCATTGCCGTCGACGGACTTGCCGCGGTGCTGGGCTTCCTGCTCGAGCGCAAGGAAGACTGGTCGCTGCTGGTGTGGCTGCCGCTACAGCGCTTCTGGTATCGGCAGTTGATGTACTACGTGGCCGTGAAGTCGACGCTGACCGCGATTCGAGGGTCCGCCGTCGGGTGGGGCAAGCTCGAACGCAAGGCGACAGTCGTCGGCGGAACGGGTTAGCGAACCGGTAGCAGGCAGCACGCAGCACGCAGCAGGCAGCAGCGCAGCCAGCCGCCAGCTACCCGTCTGTTTTACTTTGGTGGCGCTGCGCCCGGCGTCAGCCGCTTGATCGGATAGGGCGGCGCAGGCGGCACAGGCACCGGGCTGCTCTTGATCTGCTCCGCGAGAAACTTGATCGCCGCATCCAGCTGGGCGTCTCCGCCCTGATAGGTCGCGTGCGGGAGGTTGTCCACGATGATGTCCGGATCGACGCCGTGGCCCTCGATCAGCCACGCCCCTTCGGGGCCGTAGACGCCGAACTCCGCGGCAGTGGCGATGCCCCGGTCGACGAGATTGTTGCTCGACGACAGCCAGATCTCCCCGCCCCAGGTGCGCGTGCCGATCAGCTTGCCGAGGCCCAGGCGGCGGAAGCCCTCCGAGAACGCCTCGCCGTCGGACGCGGTCTCCTCGTCGATCAGCACCACGACATGTCCGCGGAAGGCGAACTGCATGTTCCAGTAGGGATGGCCCACGCGCGGCTGCCAGTAGAACCAGGCCTTGCGCATCAGGCGCGACAGCAGCCACGGGTCGATGTTGCCGCCGTTGTTGTGGCGCACGTCGATGATCAGCCCGGCCCGGTTGAAGACCGGGTAGAACTCGCGCGTCCACTGCGCCATGTCGCCACTGCCCATCGCGCGCAGGTGGACGTAGCCGATCTGGCCCTGGCCATCGCGCTCGACGTTGACGCGCCGGGTGTACTCCCAGTCGTCGTATCTGAGGCCGGAGGCCTGCCGCGGCGTGATCGGCGTCGCGATGACGTCCCGCTCGGCGCCGCCCTTGCCGGCCTTGACGCGCAGCAGCACCTGATGGTCCGCCTGTCCTCGAAGGAGCTGACCGGGGTCTGCCACCGACAACGCCGGGACACCGTTCACCTGCTCGATGACGTCGCCCTCGTGGACGTCGACGCCGGGGCGGGCCAGCGGCGAGGTCCGATCGGGACGATCGGGATCGGTCTTGAAGATGTAGTCCACCCTGAAGCCGCCGGCGGCTTCGTCGCGGACCAGTCTTGCGCCGAGCGAGCCGGGGGCGATGTCCTGCTGGCCCTCTCTGGCGTCGCCGCCGTAGACGAAGATGTGCAGCGCAGACAGCTCGCTGACCATCTGCGCGAGCACGTCGGACAGCTCGTCGCGGTCGGTCACCCGCGCGGCCAGCGGCTCGTACTTCGCCCGCACGGCCTTCCAGTCCACGCCGTGCATGCCGCGGTCGTAGAAGTAGTCGCGCTCGAGCCGCCAGGCCTCCACGAACATCTGCTGCCATTCCTCGCGGACGTCGAAGTGCATGCGCCACGACTTGAGCGGGACCGCGAACTTGGTGAGCTCGCCGGGCGCCTTGGCGCCGGCATCCACGATGAAAAAGTCCTTGTCGCGCCGCAGGAGGATCTTTTTCCGATCCGCCGACAACTCGTAGCTGGCGACGTTCTCCAGGAACGTCTCCGCTTCCGGCTTCTTGTTGTCGAGCGCCAGCGTCTTCAGCACCGGCTTCGCGTCGCGATCGGAGTCGCGCGTCAGCACGTACAGCCGCTTGTCGTCGAGCGACAGGCTGTTGTAGTTGTTGGCGGGCAGCGGCACTTCGATCAGGCGCGTCTCGATGCCCGCCAGGTCGGGGGTGAACGCCGGTTTGACCGCCGCCGCGTCGGCCTTGTCGCCCTCCTTGCCCTCCTTGCCCTTCTTGGCGTCCTCGTCCTTCTTGGCCTCGTCCTTCTTCTCCTCCGGCTTGTACAGCTCGTCAGCCGGCCGGAAGGGCGATCGGTCGGAGGGCACCAGCGCCACGTGATAGACCTTCGCCTGCTTGTCGAAGAACGGCTCGGGCTCGCGCGTGCCCCAGGGGCTGCCGACGACTGACGCGAACGTGCGATCGGAGATGAAGTACAGCCAGCGGCTGTCTGCCGCCCATGCCGGGCTGTAACTGTCGTAGCGGTCCGTCGTCACCGGCGTGATGGTGCCGGTGCCGCTGTTCCACAAGTAGATGCGCGTGATCAGGTTGGTGTCGGGGACGGTGTATGCGAGGAACCGGCTGTCGGGCGACCAGGCGAGGTCGTCGATGTCGCCGTCCTGCGACTCCACGACCCTGGTCTCTGTCTTCTTCGCGACGTCGAGCACCCACAGTCGCTGGTTCTTGTCGCGATGCGCCAGGAGCTTGCCGTCGGGCGACGGCAGGCCGTCCCAGCGCAGCACGTCCGCCGAGTTGGTGATCTGCGCCGCCGCTCCCACGCCGTTGGCCGGCGTCGTCCAGAACTCGACTTCGCCGGACTGGTCGCTGAGGCCGACGAGCGCCTTGCCGTCGGGCATGAACCTCCCGTTGCGCCAGCGCGCCTGCCGACCTCGCGACGCCTCGACGATGCGGCCGTCGGCGGCGGGGAGGACGTACAACTGGCCACGGGCAGTAAGCGCGACTCGATCGCCGGTGGGGGAGAGATGCGCTGAGGTGATCCAGTCGGTCGGGTTGTCGACCCAGCGCTCGCGCATCTGGTCGAAGTCGGACACGAGAGTGATCGGGACAACGCGATCCGAGGCGGCCTGGATATCGTAGATGCGAATATCGGCGCCGAGCTGATACGCGATGCGTCCCTGCGACAGCGACGGGCTCTGCACGTCGTAATCGGCGTGACGGGTCAGCTGTTTCAGGTCCGTGCCGTCGAGCCGCATGGACCAGAGGTTCATGGTCCCGTCGCGGTCGCTGGCGAAATACAGCCGTCCCTGCCAGAGCATGGGCGCCTTGCTCGTGCCGTCGTAGTCCGCTGTCAACGGGGTGGCCTCGCTGCCGCCCTTCGCGAACTTCCACAGATTCTGAGCCGTGCCGCCCTTGTAGCGTCTCGTGTGGCTGCCCTGGAATGGCAGTCGCGTGAAATACAGGGTGCCGTCGTCGGCCAGCACGCCGTCGCTCGCCTGGGCCAGCGGCATCGCGGTTCTCGCTGCGGTTGCCGGATCGAGATCGACGAGTTGCTCGCTCGGCAGCGTCGAGTCGCCGCCAGAGGCGTAGAGGATGTGGCTGCCAGGCGTCCAGCCGACAACTGTCGTGAAGTCGCCGGACCATGTCAGCCGCTTCGGCAGCCCGCCGGCCAGCGGGAGCACGTAGACCTCTCGCGGGCCTTCATAGGTGCCGGAAAAGGCGACGAGCCTGCCGTCCGGCGAGATGGCGGCGTTGGTTTCCTGACCCGGCGTGCGACGTCAGGCGTTCGGCCACACCGCCTGCGATCGGCACCCGCCAGAGGTCGCCCTCGGCAGTGAAAACCAGCGTGTCATTCCAGAGCGCCGGATAGCGGTAGTAGCCAGCCGGCGACGGCGCCTGACCGTGGACTGGCGCCCACGACGACACGGCGAGGCAGAGGATCAGCAGTCGAAGTCGCGTCATCGAATCTCCGGGTCGCCGGGAATCACTGGCGAGGGGTGGCCGCGGCGGGGGGAGCCTGCCTTGCCGCTGCCGGCGGTGCCGGCACGAGCGTCGCGATCGTGTAGCGGCCGGGTTGAATGTACTGACGCACTGCCGCCGCGACCTTCGCCGGCGTCACGCTGGCCAGCCAGTCCGCACGGTGGGGAATGGCTTCGGGATCGAGCCCCAGCATGTGGGCGCGCTGGAGGGCAGACACCCAGAAGCCGTTCTCCTTCAGCGAGGTCTCGAGATCCTGCCGTGTCTGTTCCGCGATGGTCCTGATGTCGGTCTCGCTCGGCCCGGTCTGCCGCAACTTCTCGAGCTCACTGAACATGCTCGCGGTCAGCTTCTGGACGTTCTCCGGAGCGCTGCCGAAGTTGACAGTGATCGTGCCGTAGCCGGTCTCGGGCAGCAGATCGCCGTAGCGCGCGGAGACCGCATAGGTGCCGCCGAGCTCTTCGCGCAGCTGCGTGACGAGACGCATCTCGAAGGTCTCGGCGGCGATGGTGGCGAGGCGAATCTGCTCCTCGTTGCCGCCCGTGTCAGCGAAGAAGGTGACAATCGTGTCGCTCTTCGGCTCTCTGCCGCGCGCGACCTGGATCGTCGAAATCTTGCTGGGAAAGCGGAACCCGAGCGGCTTGTTGTGGCTGGTCGCATGGCCCGTCGACGGGAGCGACGCCACGTAGCGTTCGAGCAGCGGGATGACCTCGGCAGGCTTGAAGTTGCCGGCCATGAAGAACGTGAAGTTCGCGGCGTTGCCGAACCGTTCTGTGTAGGCCTGACGCATCGCGTCCAGCTTCAGCGTTGGCAGCATCTCGACGGTCAGCGGCCGCACGAAGCGGTTCGGCCCCGCGTTCAGCACGCGGACGCGGTCGGAGAAGATCGCGTCCGGGCTCTGTTCGCGGTTGGCGACAAGCGGCGCCAGCTGCCGTTTCATCAGGTCGAACGACGCCTGGTCGGTGTTCGGCGAGGTGAAGGTCAGGTAGGCGAGCTGGAACATCGTCTCGAGATCCTGAGGCCGGCAGGCGCCGCGGATGCCCTGGGTGCTGAGATCCACGAACGGCGAGACGCTGACAAGCTTGCCCGCCGTCAGGCTGTTGATCTCCGTCGGCGTCATCCCACCGAGGCCGGCCATGTTCACCAGCGACGCAGAGAGCGCCGCGTCGAGATAGGTGGCCTCGGGCGCGGTGGACGTGCCGCCCCGCGCGTACGCCGACATCAGCACCTGATCGTTTTTGAAGTCTGTCGGCTTCAGCCACACGTCGACGCCGTTGGAGAGCGTCACGACTGTCACGCCGATCGAGGCGAGGGCACGCGTGGACGTCACGTGGCCCGGCGCCGGCACCGACGCGAGCAGTTCCTTCCGCGAGCCTTCTGTCGTCCACGGCGTGACCTGCGCTGTCGCGGCCTCGGCCAGCACCGAGCGGACCTTCGCTTCGTTGGGCAGGGAGGCCGCGGCCTTCTCCGGCGCGCTGATCAGGACCGCGCGATTGTCTTCGCCGAGCAGCGCCTTCGCCGCGGCGCCGACCTCTTCGAGCGAGATGCCCGGCAGCATCGCGGCGGTCAGGTCGTGCTCCACCTTGATGCCGGGGAAGGGCTCGCCGGTGATGAAGTTGCGGATGTACTCGTCCGAGTAGCCGCCGCTCTCGCTCTTGCCCTTCTCGGCGAGCGCCTGCTCGTAGGCGGAAAGCACGGTGCGGCGTGTCTGGTCCAACTCGCTCGCCGCGAAACCGAGGTCGCGTGCGCGGCGGGCCTCGACGATCAGGGCGCGAAGGCCGGCGTCCACCTTGCCATCTTCGACGCGCGCCGCGAGCGAGACCGCAGACGTCTCGGCCGTCACGCTGTCGTTGCCGGCGCCGGCGGCGAGAAATGGCGTGTCCGGCCGCCTCGAGATCTGCGCGAAGCGCAGGTTCAGCATCTGGAACATCAGCCGCTGGACGAGGTCGCGTCGATAATCACCGACAGTGTCCTGTCCCGGCGTCGGGAACGTCCGGAACAACGTGACAGTCGTTGCCTGCGCCTCGGGATCGGTGGCGACGCTGACCAGCGTTTCGGCATGAGGCGGAACCGCGCGATCGGGTTCCGGCGTCGCGGGCCGCTTTGGCGCGAGGCCCTTGAACGCCTGCTCGACGAGCGGCACCATCGCCGCGGGGTCGATGTCGCCGACGACGAAGACTGCCATCCGATCGGGCCGGTACCAGGTCTCGTAGAAGTCGCGCAGCCGCTGTGGCGTGAACGACCGGAGAATCTCCGGCGTGCCGATGGGCAGGCGGTCGGCGTATCGCGAGTGGTAGTAGAGAACCGGCGCTTCCTTGTCGAGGAGCCGCGAGCCGGCGCCCTGGCGCATGCGCCATTCCTCGATGACCACACCGCGCTCCTTGTCGATCTCGGCAGGGTCGAGCGTCATGCCGCCCGCGAAGTCTGAAAGCGCGAGCAGGCCCTTCTCGATGAGCCCCGGCTTGTCCGTCGCGACCTGCAGCATGAAGACTGTCTGGTCGTACGAGGTGTAGGCGTTCACGTGCGCGCCGAAGCGCGCGCCTGCGGTCTGGAAGTAGGAGACCAGCTCGCCCGGCCGGAAGTGATCGGTGCCGTTGAACGCCATGTGCTCGAGCATGTGCGCGAGGCCGCGCTGGTCATCAGCCTCGAAGACCGATCCGGTCTTGACCGCGAGCCGCAGCTGCACGCGATGATCCGGCGGCGTGTTCTGCCGGACGTAATAGGTCAGGCCGTTGGGCAGCGTGCCCTTCGTGACCACGGGGTCCGTGGGCAGGCGGCTGTCGAGCGGCGGAAGATCCTGCGCAGCCAGACGGGCCGCCGGAACGGCGGTCAGCACGAGTGTGACGAACAGCAGCAGGCGCCGGGCGGATGTCATGTCCTCTAAGGGTATGATCGGGCCGGCCTTCCCGCCAGTCCTTCATGATCGCCCTCGACCGCGACCTCGATCAGCTGTTCCAGGCGCCGTTTGCGGAGTTCGTCGGCGCCCGCAACGCGCTGGCCGCCCGTCTGAAACAGGCCGGGCTCGCCGGTGAGGCCGCGCGGGTGCGGGGCCTGGCCAAGCCCACCTACACCGCCTGGCTGGTGAACCAGCTCTATTGGGGCGCCCGGCGTGAGTTCGACGCCTTCCTGAAGGCGGCGGAACGGGTCCGCGCCGGTGAAAAAGCACTCCTCGAAGGGCGGCGGAGCGCGCAACAGGCTGCCGCCGCGACCGAGCGGAAAGAGGCGTTGCAGGCGCTGGTGGAACGGGCGAGGGCGCGAGCCGCCGAGGAATCGACGCCGCTCAGCCCGGCCCTCGCCGAGCGCCTGCGCACCACGCTCGACGCGATCGGACTGTACGGCGCCGCCGCTGCGCGGCACGCGAAGGGCCGCTTGCAGGACGATCTCGATCCGCCAGGATTCAGCGCGTTCGCTGCGCTCGCCGCGGGAACACCTGCCCGCAAGACCACCCCAGCCCCGCCGCCGCTCGTGCTGGTCCGGTCAACGCCGAAACCTGAACTGACAGAGGCACGCGCCCGCGTCGCCGCCGCGCAGGCCGAGGCGGCGCGCCGCCAGGACGCGCTGACGGCGGCTACGGACGCCGAGCGCCGCGCCAAGGCGTCTGTCGATCACGCCGTGTCCCGCCACGACGAAGCTGAACGCGCGCTCCAGTCGGCGAAGGCCGAGCTCGAAGCCGCGCGATCCGCACAGCGCGCCAGGCAGACAGAGCTGCGCAACGCCAGGCAGGAGGCCGCCGCGGCCGACCGCGCGCTCGAAAAAGCCAATGGCGCTGTGGAAAAACTGACCTGATCGCGACGGTCTTCTGACCGCTTCGCCCAGCTACTGATCTGTCACGATCCGCCGCCGCTCGCTCAGCGCGACGTATCCGCGTCGGGACCGCACGCGATGTTGCGGCCGCGTGACGCGGACGCGGAGGCTGTGGAATTTGTCGTCGGCCGGGTGCGTCATCGTGAAGCCGAGCGTGTACTGGTGGTTCAACTCGTCGGCGATGCGCGCCGTCGCCGGGCCGAGCTCGCCGGTGTCCTTGACCACTTCGGTGTATCCGCCGGTGTCGTCGGTGATGCCGCGTAGCGCGTACGGGTTCACCCGCCGGTTGATCGCGCGCGGGTCGTCGCGGTCGATCGCCACGGCATAGAAGAACGCGTCGGTCCGCGGCAGCTTGGCGCGCAGCGCGGGCAGCTCGATGTCGCTGGCGGTGTCGGCGCCATCGGAGATGATCACGCCGGCGGCGCGCTGGCGATGGCGGGTCTCGAAGAGCGGCAGCGACGCGTCCACAGCGTCGTAGATCGCGGTGCCGCCCCAGCCGCGCATCGCGTCGAGCGCCGGCCGCACCACCTCGGGGTCCGACGTCCAGCGCGCGGCGGTCGTCGCCGCGTGGTTGAACAGGACCAGCGCGTACTCGTCCTCTTTCGCCAGCAGCTCGAACAGGAACCGATCGAGCGCGTGTCGCGCGTCCTTGAGGCGCTCGCCGACCATGCTGTCGCTGATGTCGAGCAGCACGGCCAGGCTGACCGGCACCCGCGACGCCACGAACTGCGACACCGTCTGCTTGACGCCGTCTTCGAGGACTTCGAACTCTTCCTCCTTGAGATCGGTGACGATTCGGCCATCGGGATCGGTAACCGTGGCGGTCACGGTCACCACCTCGACGCCGGTCTGAAAACGCTTCGGCGGGTTGGGATGTGGCGCAGGGGTCTGGCCTGCAGCCCGACGCGGGATCGTCGCCGCGCTCAGCAGGCTCCACAACATCGCGCGACGACTCAGAGAGATGGCCATGACGGAGTGGGTCGGCGGCCCGGGTGCGATAGACTCCTCGCCTGCGGGCGGCGTGACAGGATCATCCTGAGCCGTCAGCGCCCGCCGCGTCAAACGTCATGCCTCAGACACTGGCCTGGATCGGCACGGGAATCATGGGACGGTCGATGTGCGGGCACCTGCTCGCCGCCGGCCACACGGTCGCGGTGTACTCCAGGACGCGGGCCAAAGCCGACGATCTGGTCGCCAACGGCGCGCGCTGGGCCGACTCGCCGGCAGCCGCCGCGTCCGGCGCCGATGTCGTCTTCACGATGGTGGGTTTCCCGTCGGACGTCCGCCAGGTGTATTTCGACGCCGACGGCGTGCTCGGCGCCATCGCTCCCGGCGCCCTCGTCGTCGACATGACCACGACGGAGCCGCGGCTGGCCATCGAGATCGCCGAGGCGGCCGCGGCAAAGGGCGCCGCCGCCATCGACGCGCCAGTCTCCGGCGGCGACGTCGGCGCGAGGAACGCCACTCTTTCCATCATGGTGGGCGGCGATGCCGCCGCCGTCGCGCGTGCGCGGCCGCTGTTCGAGACGATGGGGAAGAACATCGTCCACCAGGGCGGACCTGGGGCGGGACAGCACACCAAGATGTGCAATCAGATTGTCATTGCCGGCACGATGATCGGGGTGTGCGAGAGCCTGATGTACGCCGCGCGCGCCGGCTTGAATCTGGAGACGATGCTGAGCTCGATCAGGGGCGGAGCCGCGGGCTGCTGGACGCTGGAGAATCTGGCGCCGCAGGATCATCGCCCGCAACTTCGCGCCCGGCTTCATCGTCGAGCACTTCATCAAGGACATGGGGATTGCCCTCGAAGAGGCCAGGCGCATGCCGCTGGCGCTGCCTGGCCTGGCGCTCGTGCACCAGCTCTACGTGGCGGTGCGGGCCCAGGGCCACGGGCGCGACGGCACGCACGCCCTGATGCTGGCCCTCGAGCGCCTCAGCAGCCCCTGAACCAGTCGGGCGTCGCGGCTGTCGTCTACTGCGCCGGCTGCGTCGCAGGTTTCGCCGGCTCGCCCCGCAGCCAGGCTGCCACCTGCTCGCGCGACCACTCGTGGTCGTCGTTCAGGTGGACGATCATCGCCCCGATGGGAATGTGCTTGTGGCACCCGGCGGGGCAGTCACGCGAGACATTCTCCAGGCAGTCGAAGAACCTGTCCATCCTTCGCGGGACGGCCTCGTGTGCGTCGTTGGGCAGCAGGTAGACGCCCTGGTACGCTGCGCCAAGCGCGCAGGACCCTCCGTTTGGACCGAAGTAGCTGCCGAAGGATTGCACCGGGCGGCGTTTCGCCCCCGTCAAGATCGCCTCGGCGAGTTGCACTTCGTCGTCGTGTGTCGGGCGCATCATCGTGGACCTTCCCCTTCAGTTCCTGTGGGGCCGATCTTCAGATCGGCCGCCAGGTGGCCTGAGCCTGAATCGGGTAGTTCGAAAATCGTGCCGGCGCTGACCTGCAGAAAAATCCCAGATTCCTTCAGTTCGGTCAAGGCCCGCCGATCGACTCGTCCCGGGGCCGGACGCTGTCAGTCCGGGGATGGGACGCCGGCCGTCACGCGCCCGCCTGCCAGCGCCTGACGGCGTCGAGCGGGTAGAGCAGCATGAGGACGTTCAGCGTCAGGTTGTCCCGAATCATGAATCCGACAAACAGCTCCATCGCGATGGCGAGCGCGATGGTCCACCGCAGCGGCAGGTAGCGGGCCAGCGCAAACCCCACCAACATCGCGACGATGTCGGACACCGAGTTCAGGATGCTGTCGCCGTAGTAGTCCAGCGAGATGGTCGCCTCGCGGTAGCGATTGATCACGTAGCTGGTGTTTTCGAGCACCTCCCAGGCGGCTTCGACCAGCGTGGCCAGCACCACCCGCATGCCCAGCGGCAGCCGTCGGGCGACCAGCCAGGTGGCACCGAACAGCAGGAACCCGTGGATCACGTGGCTGAACGTGTACCAGTCCGTCAGCTGCTGCGAGTTCTCGGCGCTGTTGACGGTGCCTTCCCAGAGGGTCACCCGGCCGCACCGGCAGATCGGGGTCCGGCCCATGGCCAGTTCCGCCAGGGCTGCGGCGACGATGATGGCCGTCACGATCAGGGGCCAGCGCTTCAGCATCGCGCCAACGATAGCGCAAGCCCGCTAATCCGCCGCCGCGGTCGGGCCGATGTACGAGTGGGGGGCGAGCGAGCGCAGTGGAAGAAGTGTGCACAACCGAGTCACGGCACGCCAGTCGGCGTCGAATGGGCGCGTGCCTTCGTGCGATGGCAGTCGCCGGCGCGCTGGCCCTCCTGGCACCTGCGCTCGGGGCCGCCACGGCGACCACCGGCCGCATCGTGGGCAAGGTGCGACTGGCAAACCCCGGCGCGTCGCGCCCGCTCACGGCGTCGTACGGCTCGCGCGCCCTCGTGCCCCAGGGGCGCCCGCCACGCGAGATTCGGAACGTGGTGGTCTACCTGCAGGGCATGTCGGCGACGGCCGTCGCATCGCGGCAGTACGAGCTCCGGCAGGAAGGCGAGCTGTTTCTTCCGCACGTCCTGGCCGTCGCCAGGGGCGCCACCGTCGACTTCGTCAACGCCGACGCCTTCTACCACAACGTGTTTTCCCTCTCCCGCGCCGGGACCTTCGATCTCGGCCGCTTTCCACGCGGGCAGGCGCGCGACCGGAAGTTCGACACCGCCGGCCTGGTGAAAGTGTTCTGCCACATCCACTCCGACATGAGCGCCGTGATCATGGTGTTCGACAACCCGTGGTTCACGACTGTCGGAGACGATGGCGGGTTCGTGTTGAATGACGTGCCGGCCGGCCGCCGGCAGGTCACGGCGTGGCACGAGCGGATCGGGGAAGCGACGCCGCGCACTGTTGACGTGCCGCCTGGCGGCGAGACGACAGTGGAGTTCGCGCTGCCGGTGACGGAGCCGGAGCCGTGACGTCGCGTCCAGATAGGACGCCGCCGCGCCTTGTCGTGCGGACGCAAATCGTGACGTTCGGCGCGATGGCCATCGTGCTGGTCGTGGCGTTCGCGTCGTTGACGCTCGTCACACGGGACCGGGTGACTCTGGAGGTGAAGCGCAACCTGGAGCTGTCGCAACACGCCTTCCTGGTGCTGGAGCAACATCGACAGGAGGAAGTGCGTCGGCAGGCTTCGGTGATGGCCGAGAGCCCGACGCTCAAGGCCGCGCTCGACACCTACCAGACGGAGGCGCGTCGTGCCGACGCCGGCGCGTCACCCGAGCTGGTCGAGACTGTCGAACGCGAGGCGCGCAAGCTCGCGACGCATCTGGAGGCCGGCGCCGTCGCGGTCGTGGACGCCAACGGTCGCGTGCTGGCGAGTACCCGGCCGGAAGCGTGGCCCTCGGGCGCCGTTGTGGACGCCCAGAGCGACAATGCGATTCTGGCGACGCCTACAGCGACATTCCGCGTGACCTCGGTGCCGCTCCAGCTCGACGACGCCGTCATCGGACGGCTGCTCATCGGAACAGCCATCAACGAGAAGTACTTGAGCGATCTGTCCAGCGTCTCGGGCGTCTCGGCGGCCGCCCTCGTGGGAGGCCGGGTCGTCGCCGCCACCCTGGACCGGTCCAGATGGCGCGAACTGGAGGCGGTTGCCGCCTCGTTGCCGTCGGAGGGCGTCGTGTCGCTCGGGGACGACCGCCACGCGGTGAAGCGCCTGTTTCGCGGGCGCTCGGCGGCGATCTACGCCGTGGACTCGATTACCGCCAAAGCCGACGTGTACACCCGCGAGGCGTCGATCGCGATCCTCCGCATTGCCCTCGCGGCACTGGCGCTCGGGGCGGTGGTCAGCTGGTGGACCGCCCGGTCGGTGGCCAACCCAATCGACGGACTGTCTCAACAGCTCCGGCAGATGACATCCGCGCAGGATCGCTCGCTGCGCCTGCCGCGTCACGGATCCAGCCAGGAGCTCGATGCGCTGACAGACACCTTCAACGAGCTGATGTCGTCGCTCGCCAGCGCCGAAGCCGAGACCGAAGCGGCGTACGTCGCGGCGATCAAGACGCTGGCCGCCGCCCTCGACGCACGCGATCCGTATACGGCCGGCCACTCCGAGCGCGTCAGCGCGCTGTCGGTGATGGTCGGGGAGCGGCTGTCGCTCGACGAGCGGCAGATTGAAGTGCTTCGGCTTGGCGCGCTGCTGCATGACATCGGCAAGATCGGCATCCGCGACAAGGTGCTGACGAAGAACGGCCCGCTCACGCCGGACGAATACGAGATCATCAAGACGCACCCGACAGTCGGCGCCCACATCCTGCGCCACGTGCCGTTTCTGACGGCGCACATGCCGATCGTCGAGCTGCACCACGAACAACCCGACGGCCGTGGGTATCCCCATGGCCTGTTCGGCGACGCCACGCCGCTGCTGGCCCGCATCGTCCACGTCGCCGACGCGTTCGACGCGATGACATCAGCCCGCGCATACCGCCCGGCGCAGACAGACGCGCATGCGATTGCCGAGCTCGACCGATGCCGCGGGACGCAGTTCGACCCCGACGTCGTCGACGTGTTCGTCGCCGCCTGGCAGCACGAATCCAGCACGGGCGCCCGCGCCGAGGTCGCCCCGATCGTCGCCGCCGTCCGTGGCCTTCGCGGGCCGGTGGCGCTCGGCGCGTCCGGCCGCAGGTAGATCATGCGCACCACGCTCAAGACCCTCATTATCACGACCGGGTTGCTGGCGACGCTGCTGGCGACGCCGGCGGCTGCGCAGGAGTACGGCGCGACGTCGCCCGATTCGACAGCACGCGCGGGTGTCGAAAGCGTCGTCTCCGGCGACAGCTTCACCGACACCGAAAGTCACAACGGCATCGCGACGTTCGATGTCGCCGCGGCATGGCGCCCGTCGCGGCGAATCACCGTCGAAGGACGGCCGGTCATCACGCGCGCCTACGACGGGACGTGGCACGCAGACATCTACCAGCTTGCCGTTCGCTACGATCGTCCAGGCGACATCCGCTGGCGGCTGGAGGGCGGCTACCTGCTCTCGCCGGTCGGCATCCTGCCGCTCGAGTCGAGAGCAGATCAGAACCCGATGATCGTCCCGACTGCCAGCTACACGTCGTTTCTGCCGGCCTTCGAGGGCGGCACGCCGCCCGTGCAGCTGGCCTCCGCGCTCTACCCGCTCGGCGCGCAGGCGACCGCGTCGGCGGCGCACTGGGATCTGCGGGCCGGTGTGCTGGGCAGCTCGCCAGTCCGCGTGCGGCCGCTGACCGGCGATCGCCCGCCGGGGGCGCCGCAACTGGCGCTGGGCGGCGGTGTGACGCCGCTGACTGGCCTGCGCGTCGGCGGTTCGTTCGTTTACGGGCGCTACGCCAGGGCCAGCGAGGTCGCGATTCCCTCAACCGGCGATCGCATGGCCACCGTGTTCGGCGTCGACGCGGACTACGCGTTCGGCTTTACCCGTCTCTACGTTGACTGGATGCACAACGCCTACGAGCGCGCCGACGGCAACACGATCGGCACGGCGCTCACGGCCACCGCCGTCCAGACGTTGTCGCCGCGTTGGTATGTGTCAGGGCGCGTTCAGCGGCAGACGACGAGCAATCGCGTCGAGCAGCAGGTGGTCACCTACGGGTATCCGGGCGTCCAGTCGCACGGGACTGGCAGCTACGCGGCCTACAGCCCGTCGGGAGTGTCGGTGCTGGAGTGGGTGGACATCGGCCCCGCCGACTCCCTGTCGATCGAGGCCGTGGCCGCCTTCAGGATCTCGACGGACGTCACTGCCAAGGGCGGCTACCTGGGATACCGCTATTTCGGCGTCAGCGATCTGGATCACCGCGCCGAATTTCAGATCGTCTGGACGCGCCGGTGGTGGTGATCTCGCGCAACTAGGGGACGACCCTGATGCCGGTGACCACCTCGGTGGTCTTCTGTCCGCTGGTGCCTTTCAGCCGCATCACGTAGTCGCCGGCGGCGAGCGGCGCGAGGTTGACATCCGCGCTGACCCACGTCACGCCGCCATCCACTCTGCTCGTCGTCGTGACCTTCAACGGCAGCGGACTGCCGTGCCTGTCGAGCAACACGCCCTCGAGGTCGGCGAGCGGTGCGCTCGTCGGCAGATCCATTCTCACGCGCTCGGTTCGCTGGAACTCGAGGTCCGCCGTCGGCACGTACTTGATGCCGGTTGTCGGGCCGCGGCGCAGGACGAGCGGCCGGCCCGACGCCGGCAGATCGCCAACGCGCAGCGTGTCGTTGAAGGACATCCCGTCGTGCAGCGGCGTGACGCGGAAGCGGACGATCAGCTTGCCGTTCGGCGCGGCCAGCTCCCCGAGGTCTGCCGTAAAAGTGCGCTGCCCCGCGACGATGACCGCCTTGGTCTGACTGAGGGTGATGCCGTCTGCGCCCGTCACGGTGACATCGGCCGATCCGCCGCCCAGCCACTCTCCCGTTCGGGCGACGGACACGTCGAGCTCGCCAAGCGCCCAGACGTGGGCGCGCGTGGTGTTTCCCGGTCCTGCGCCAAGCGAGGCATAGCCGATGCCCGTTCTCAGCGGCACGCCCGGCCGAACAGCGCCGAGCTCGGTCAAGGCGGCCTGCACCGACGCCACGGGTGTGAGGGCAGTACGGGCGGCGGTCGCCGCGTTTCCCCGCTCGACTTCGTCGGCGGTCGGCGCGCGGTAGCCGCGCCGCGCGCGCACGTCCACGCCAGGGCGGTTCACCTTGACGGTAATCTTGCGGTACTTCCCGTCCAGACGGCCGTTGCTGGAGTAATAGCCGATCAAGTAGTACGACGTGAGGTCGCTGGCGATTCGATGTAGCCCGCGTTCCAGATCGTTGGTGTTGACCACGGCGACACCATCTGTGTTCCCGGCGAGTGCGATCAGGTTTTCCGAACGCTGCTGCACGAGGCGCTGATCGGGCAGCGCGCCGCCGCTGACGGCGTCCACCTCGCCGGTGAGCGGCTGCGAGTCGCTCTCTCGTGGCCCCATAGGTTTGTCAGTGGCAACCAGGCCCAGCGCGTTCAGCGGGTAAAAGCTGACGTTGGCGCGGTTGGCGTTGCCCATCAGGTCCGAGAACGCGCCGCGGTCGTCGACCTCGGCCAGCATCAGGCGGTCGTGGTCGCATTGCTGACGCGTCATCATGCCGATGTTGTACGGCTGCGCGTCGGCAGTGAGACGGCCGTCCGGTGTGGTGCCCGCGCGCGGCACGTCAGGCGTCGGGCCGGCCGGCCGCAGCAGCATACGCGACGGCTGAAAGAGCACCCAGCCGCCGGTGATCGTGATCACCGCCTTGCGTTCCTCGCGCACGCCGCGGAGGTACTTCGTCAGGTCGTCCAGCGCGTCGATGACCTTCTTCTCCCGGCGCCGTTGAATCATCTCCTTTGCGACCTCCGAGGAGGCCCCAAAGCATTCCATGTAGTTCTGCTCGACCGGGTCGTCGGGATAGAGGCGATCGCGCTGGCCCCAGAACCAGTAGCGCGACAGGTAGCCCTCGACAGTCTCGGTCCGGCGCGCAAACGTGATGTCGGCCGCCGACATGTCGGGCGTCATCACCGCGAACATGTCGTCGGGGCCGACCAGGCGGTTCAGCAGGTTGACGAGAGGCTGGCGGATCCGGTTGGAGCCGGTCACGTCCACGAAATAGGTGTCGAGGAAGATTACGAAGAGACGGCCGCGCGTGGCCTCGGCGATCTGGCGGCTCTCGGCGACGCTGGACGGCTCGCGCCCGGCGTCGGCGACCGCCGGCCCGGGGACGTCCACCCGTTCGAAGGTCTCGATCTTCTGCGGCTCGCCGTCCTCCAGGATCTCGAAGTCCGCCGCTGTCAGATCGCGCAGCGGCGCGCCGCCAACCGTGGGGTAAACGTCCACCCGCACGAAGTTGGTCTCCGTGTGAAATTTCGGAGGTTGAGCCTGGGCGTGGGTGCGCTGCGCGAGCGCCATCGCGCCAAAGGCGAGCAGGGCGGCGAGGCGGCCGACGCGCGTGATGCGAGAATTCACAGGTCCGCCTGCGTTCAGGCGGCGCAATGGCACAGCACGGGCAGTCTATCGCCGCTGAGCCGCTGCTGCAAGGCCGGCAGTCGCAGCGGCACCCACGCAACTGGCGCAGTTCGTGCGTGGTCCAGCCTCAGGAATCGGTGCGGTTTAGAGAGAAGGTCATGCCCGAGCAGGTGAGGATGTCGGCGTCGCAGGCGATCAGGCTGTACGTGGGCCTGTTCTGGCGCGCCGTTGCGGCGTGGTACGACGACTCCGCCGCGAGCATGGGGGCGGCGCTCGCGTTCTACACCGCGTTCTCGCTGGCACCCATCCTGATTGTCGCCATCGCCATCGCCGGCGCGGTCTTCGGCGACGACGCCGCCCGCGGCGCGGTGGCGTATCAGCTGCAGGGCCTGGTCGGGTCCGATGGCGCCGTCGCCGTGCAGTCGTTGCTGGCGGGCGTGCATCACTCCACCTCGACGCCGATGGCCACGGCGATCGGCCTGCTGGTGTTGTGCTTCGGCGCCAGCTCCGTGTTCGCGGAGCTGCAGGTGTCGCTCGATCGGATCTGGCGGGCGCCCGTGGACCAGCGGCAGGGCGTCTCGGCCCTGCTGCGCGCGCGCCTGCTGGCGTTCGGCATGGTGATCGCGATCGGCTTCCTCCTCCTCGTGTCCCTGGTCGTGAGCGCGATGCTGTCGGCCGCCAACCGCTGGGGCGAGTCGCTGTTTCCGGCGTGGGGCGCCGTCCTGCAGGCCGTCAACGTCCTGATCGCGTTCGGTGCGGCGGCGTTGCTGTTCGCCTGCGCGTTCCGAATCCTGCCACGTGTCTTCATCGCGTGGTCGGACGTGTGGATCGGCGCGCTGGTGACCTCGGCGCTGTTCACGGCAGGGAAGTATGCGATCGGCCTCTACCTCGGACGCGTCGGTGTGAGCTCCGGCTTTGGCGCGGCCGGTTCGCTGGTCGCGGTGCTGCTCTGGGTGTATTACTCGGCCCAGGTGTTCTTTCTCGGCGCGGAGTTCACCTGGGTCTACGCCACCACGGTGGGCTCGCGTTCGGCAGCAGGCTTGCAGCGGTCGATGGGATGACCCACGAGCCAGGCCCCGATCTGTTTCTGCCCGATCCGGACGAGCCGCCGCCCGACGACGTGCAGGTTCCGCCGGTTGATCCCAAACAAGACGAGGAGATTGACCCGGATGGCCTGGACGGCGACGAGCGCGACGACCTCGACGGCGACACGCCGGCGACGTTCCCCGTGAACCCGGCGCTGATCCCGGAATCCCCCGGTCACCCGGACGAGCTCCCGACGTAGCGCACCCGCCGACGGATCGAAGGGCCGGACGAATCGGTGGAGCCGATCTTCACGTCGTATCGGTAGGGCCGATCTTTAGATCGGCCATCGGTGGACTGCCTTCATCGGCCAATCTGAAGATTGGCCCTACCGATCTACTTCAGATCAAGAGAGCCGTAGGCCGTCGGCCGATCTAAAGGTCGGCCCTACAGGTACGCGCCTAGGAGCACGATTCCGCGACCATCTTGATCTTCCGCACTCTCAGCGTCGGCATCATCGGCGCGCCTGTCACCGGCGTCTCGCCTGCCTTCGGCGCGGTGGACTGCGCCTCCGGCGTGGACGGATTCACCACGTTCGGCGGCGTCGTCGCGCCGGCGTTCACGGGGGCGCTGAGCGTGCCGGTGATCTGCACCTTGTGGTTGACGTGATTTTCGAGATGCAGGCCGGCGTCGGCGACCAGGCCGAACGATGCCGTGCCGGCGGTCTTCGCGTCGACGTCAGTGAGCACGAAGGACGCGCGGCCATCCATCGCCTGCGTGGTGCCGGCGGTTGACCCGGAGCCCGACGCCAGACAGCCCGTCACCGTCACAGGCTTGGCCATCGTCGAGGCTTTCGCGGCCGGCGCCGCCGGAGTCGACTGGCCGTCGACCACCTGCGAGACCAGCAGTCCGGAGAGCGCCAGGCCGCAGAGCATCAGGTTCGTCGTGAATCGCATGGGTCCTCCTGCCGGGTCGACGGCAACACGGGAAGGCAGAGCAGGATCCGGGCCACTGGCAATTCGGACTCGATTCGGCGTGCCGGCCGCGCTGCGACGGTCGCGACGGTGTAAGTCCGCCTCGTGTGGCGCAGGAAGCGACACCCGTGCGGCGCTCGGGGCGCCGGAGCCGCCGAGGCGGCTACAATGCGCCCGTGCCCCGCGCAGTCACCGAGTGTCTCGCGCCAGCGCTCGACCACACCAGGCACCAGCTGTTTTCGCCTTTTCAGCTGGGTCAATGGTGGCGGCTGGCCCTTGTGGGCGTTCTCGCCGGCGCGAATGGACAGGCGGGCTGCCGGTTCGGGTTCCCGGGACTGCCGTCCAGCCCGTCGGCGTCGACACAGCACTCAGGCACGACAACCTGGCCCGAGTTTCCGGGCGGCGAGACCGTCGCGGAGACCCTGGCGCACTACGCCTGGATGATCGGGCTCGCGCTGGTCGTCCTCGTCGTGATCTTCCTCGTGATGCTGTTCATCAGCAGCGTCTTCCGCTTCATCCTCTATCAGTCGGTGGTCGAGCGTCACTGCCGGATCAGGCCGTCGTGGCGCCGCTGGCGCCTGGCAGGGCGCCGGTTCTTCCTCTGGCACCTGTCGCTGGTCGGCATCACCGTGATGGCGATGCTCGTGGTCTGCGCCGTCGCAGTGCTGATCCTCTATGGCGCCGGATGGCTGCACGATCCCGGGGCGCACGTCCCTGAGCTCATCGTGATGGCCGTGCCGGTGATCGCCGCGATGGTGCTGATCGTCCTTCTGGCCACGATCGCCAGGGTCCTGGTCAACGACTTCGCGGTGCCCGTGATGGCCCTGGAGGGGGTCGGCGCACTGACGGCCTGGCGACGCGTCAGGGAGACCGTCGCGCCGAAGCGAGGAGAACTGGCCATCTATGTGCTGGTGAAGGGGGTCCTCGCGATCGCGGCGAGCATCGCCTTTGCCATCGCCGCGGCGATCGTCATTATTCCGCTCGCCATCGTCGGCGCCATTGTCGCCGTGATTGCGGTGTTGTCGGCGATCGCGTTGGGCATCGGCTGGAACGTCGCGACTGTGAGCCTGGCGGTCTTCGCGGGGTTTGTGGCGGTCGCCGTGACGATCGCCGTCGTCGCGCTGCTCTCCGTGCCCGTCACCGTGTTCTTCGCCGCGTTCTCGATCTACTACGTCAGCCGATCGCTACCCTCCGCTCGCCGGATGGCTGAGCCCGCCCGCGTCCGCGCCGATTGGTGGGGCCGGCCTCTAGACTGGCCCCACCCCACATCCTTCGTCGCGTCCTCGACCGAAGTCATCTCTGCCGTGCCTGGCAGACGGCGGTCCATGAGAGTTGCGCCAGCGGCGGTCATATACTTCCGACAGTGACTCACGAGGGCATGAACCCGTTTCCGATCGTCGGGGTCGGCGCTTCCGCGGGCGGGCTTGACGCCCTGACGCGGCTCATCCGCGCGCTGCCGGAAAAATCAGGCCTCGCCCTGGTAATTGTTCAGCATCTCGATCCGCATCACGAAAGCCAGCTGTCCAGGATTCTGGCTGCGCAGACGACGTCGCTCGAGGTCGTCGACGCCGCCCACGGCATGCAAGTGGAGCCCGATCGGGCCTACGTCATGCAGCCGAACACCAACGTGGCGATTGCCGACGGCGTCCTGTCGGTCACGCCACGGCCAGACGACCGCCGGCCGCACTATCCGATCGATCACTTCCTGCGGTCGCTCGCCGCGGTCCAGGGTGCGCGGGCCGTGGGCGTCGTCCTGTCGGGCACCGGTTCGGACGGCACGATCGGGCTCTCGGAGATCAAGGCTGCCGGAGGCGTGACCTTCGCGCAGGACGAGCAAACGGCGCAGCACGGCGGCATGCCGCAGAGCGCGATTGCCAGCGGCGCCGTCGATCTGGTCCTGCCGCCCGAAGACATCGCTGCCCGTCTGATGGCCCTGCCGGCGCATCCGTACCTGCGCGCCGACGAAGAGACCGGCCACCCGGAGGAGGCGAACGCAAAGGCCTTCCAGCGGGTGATCGAGACGCTGCGCCACACCAGCGGAGTGGACTTCAGCCAGTATCGGGATACCACGTTGAAACGCCGCACCGCCCGCCGGATGCTGCTTCGCGGGTTCAGGACGCCGGCGGAATACGTGCAGTTCCTCGAACGCGACGGCGCCGAGGCGGAGGCGCTCTATCGGGACGTCCTGATCAACGTCACCAGCTTCTTCCGCGAGCCGGAGATGTTCGAGGAGCTCAAGGACCGCGTCTTCCCGGAGATCCTGAAGGGCCAGCGGTCCGAGCCGATTCGCGTCTGGGTGCCGGGGTGTTCCAGCGGCCAGGAGGCGTACTCGATTGCCATCGCGCTGCTCGAGTTCGTCGCTGCGGCCAACGTACGGCGGGACATCCAGATTTTCGCGACAGACCTTGGCGACCCCGCGGTCCTCGAACGGGCGCGCGCCGGGCTGTACCCGGAGAGCATCGAGTCGGAGGTCAGCCCCGATCGGCTGCGCAGGTTTTTCACCAAAGAGGACCGTTCGTACCGCATCGAGAAGAGCGTCCGGGACCTCTGCGTGTTTGCCAGGCAGAACATCGCCGTCGATCCGCCATTTTCGAAAGTGGATCTGGTCAGTTGCCGGAATGTGCTGATCTACATGTCGACGGCGCTGCAGGAGCGGCTCATTCCCGTTTTCCACTTCGCCTTGAACCCTCGGGGCTTTCTCGTGCTCGGCGTCGCCGAGACCGTGGGGACCTCAGCGGACCTGTTCGAGCAGGCCAGCCGGGCTCACAAGATCTACCGGCGTCTGGATGGCGGTCGCCGGCCGCAGCTGACGTTCATGGCTGACGAATGGCTCGCCGGCGTGGCGGTCCGGCCCGCAGGGCCTGGACGGCGTCCGCCCGACTTCGAGCGCGAGGCCGACCGCGTGGCGCTGGCCCGCTACGCGCCACCGTCAGTGCTCGTCAACGCGGACTTCAACGTCCTGCAATTTCGCGGAAGGACCGCGCCCTTCCTCGAAGCCCCCGCCGGGCAGCCCACCGCCGACGTCATGCGGATGGCCCGCGAGGGCCTGTTCATGGAATTGCGAAGCGCCCTGGTCGAGGCGAAGGCCTCGAGGCTTCCAGTCGTGCGCGAGGGCCTGCGCGTGTCGGATGGCGGGCGCGACCTGGAGTTCGCCATTCGCGTGCTTCCGGTCACCGCCGGACAGTCGGCGGACCTCTGTCTGCTGGTGTTGTTCGAAACCTCAGACTGGCCGGTCTTCTCACCGCCGGTCGCCTTGACAGACCTGCTTCCTGCCGATCGCGACATCGCGTGGCTGCGGCAGGAACTGGTCTCCAGCAAGCAGTATCTCCAGTCCACGCTCGATGCGCACGAAGCGGCCAATCAGGAGCTTCGCGCTGCTCATGAGGAGGTGCTGTCGAGCAACGAAGAACTCCAGAGCACCAACGAAGAGCTGGAGACTGCAAAGGAGGAACTGCAGTCCACGAACGAAGAGCTGACGACTGTCAACGAGCAGTTCCAGAAGCGGAACCGCGACCTCGATGTCCTCGCCGACGACCTCTCGAACTTCATCGCGAGCGCCGACGTGCCGATGATCACCGTCGGCCGCGACCTTGCCATCCGCCGGGTGACGTCGGCCGCGCAGCGTGCCTTCAATGTGCTGCCAGCCGACGTGGGCCGGCCGATTACGAACATCAAGTTTGCCCTGCAGTTCGACGACGTCGGCGAAGTGATCGAGTCGGTGGTCGCGAGCGTGCAGCCGTGGGAGCGAGAAATCGTCGATCGCGCAGGGCGCTGGTGGCTGCTTCGCGTCCGACCGTTCCAAACGTCGGACAACCGCATCGACGGCGCGACCCTGGTCGCCGTCGACATCGATTCGATCAAGCGGAGCCGCGAGCTGATCGAATCTCGCGACTATGCGCTGGCCGTGGTCCAGACAGTGCGCGAACCTCTGGTCGTCCTGGATCCGGACTGCCGCATCGGACTCGCCAACGAGGCATTTCTGCGATTGTTCGGAGAAAACGCCGAACGAGTTGTCGGTCAGCTGCTGTGGGAGACGGGCGGTGGGGTGTGGAACGAACCGTCGTTGCGCAGGCTGCTGCGATCGGCATGCGAAGGCAGACAGTCGGTCGTCAACGTCGAAGTGCAGTGCATGGTTCCCGCCCGCGGGCTGCGCATCCTGGTGCTCAACGCCCGGGCGATCACGCGAGCGGCCCGGCCGGAACTGGTCCTGGTTTCGATCGACGACGTCACGGAGATCCGGCAGGCAGAACGCCTGCGAATCGACGCCGAGACCCTGCGACTGGTCGATCGGCGCAAGGACGAGTTCCTCGGCATTCTGGCCCACGAGCTGAGAAATCCCCTGGCCCCGATGCGATTTGCCCTTGACGCGATGCGTTTGGCCGAAGGCAATCCAGCGGATACCGTCAGGGCGCGCCAGGTGCTCGAGCGCCAGACGGCGCACATGGTGCGCATCGTCGACGACCTCCTGGACGTCTCCCGGATTACCCAGGGCAAGGTGGAGCTCCGCCGGGAGCTGCTTCGGCTTCAGGACATCGTCCACGCCGCCGTGGAGTTGTCTCGTCCTGCGGCGGACGCCGCGCGGCATGTCCTCACGGTCTCGTTGCCCGACGAGCCAGTCATCGTCAACGGCGACGCGGTGCGGCTCACCCAGGTCCTCGTCAACCTGTTGAACAACGCCATCAAGTTCACGCCAGAGGCCGGTCACATCTGGTTGATCGCCGAGATTGTCGAACACCCTGAACCTCCGGACCAGGTGCGCATTCGCGTCCGTGACACCGGTATTGGCATCCCGCCGGAGATGCTCGACACGATTTTCGACATGTTCATGCAGGGCGATCGCTCGCTCGAACGCGCACGGGGCGGCCTTGGTGTCGGGTTGACCCTGGTCCGGAACCTGGTGGCCCTGCACGGCGGCACCGTCAACGCCGCGAGTGAAGGTCGGGATCGCGGCAGCGAATTCTCGGTCCTGTTACCCGTGGACGCAGCCACCCCGCGGGCGGCGGGCCCAAATGAGCGCCTTGTCGAGGCCGCGACGCAGCGCGCCCTGCGAATTCTTGTCGCGGACGACAACGAAGACGGGCGACGACTGTTGTCTCTGCTGCTCACAGGTTACGGGCACACGGTGATCACTGCCAACGACGGGCATCAGGCGCTCGCGGTCGCGGCGGAATTTCACCCCGATGTCGCGATTCTGGACATCGGCATGCCAGGTCTGAATGGGTACGAGGTGGCCACGCGCCTCCGGGCTCTTGATCCGGGGTCGCGTCCCTTCCTGATCGCGTTGTCAGGCTGGGGGCAAGCCGAGGACAAGGAGCACGCCGTCGATGCGGGCTTCGACCAACACTTCACGAAGCCTGCCGATCTGAACGCGTTGCTCAAAGTAATTGGCGAGCGTTTTCGCTGAGGGAGTCCCCAGTTCTACCGCGGCGTCTTCCGCCGATCAGGCTTTCGGACCGCAAACACAATGTCCTCCGCGCCGACGCCAGCGTCGCGTTCGGACTCATTTCCTGGATTGACTTCTGCGGGGGTAGCACTCAGGTCGGGCTGTCGTTGCGTTGCTGGTAGCTGATCGGACAGTGCGGGCATCGCGCGCTTCTCCACGTGGTGTTCCGGGAAGCAAACGGTATGCCCGAGTTTAGGCGTGAAGTGCGCGCGCGAAGTGTCTTGCTTTCAGCCAGCGCGTACAACGTCTGAACACTGGGTCGTGCACTTCTGATGCTACGCGGCCAGGTGTTTCGCGACCATTCGTTGCGAAGAGCCCGCCCACGGCAGATGCCATGAAGGTTCAGATCGTACAGGTGCCTTGCGAACCGGAGCGGCCGCAGGTTGGCGTCGGCCAACGGCCCTGTCACTTCAACGCCCATCCGCCTCACCGAGCACGCTCGTTGTGACTGTCACGTCGAGGTCGATGCAATCGCCGGACACCCCGGTGAAAGACCCGGACACCGGCATCACCCCTCTGGGGTGCGTGCTCACACCGGTGACGACGTGGTTGGCTGACGTCGTGCCGCCGGTTGTCGGGTCGAAGCCGCGCCAGCCCAGTGTCGGCAAGTACACTTCGGTCCACGCATGCGTCGAGGCTCGACCCGCCAGCGACGCCTGCCCGTGCAGATAGCCGCTCGCGAAGCGGGCGGCGACGCCGGAGGCGCGCGCCGCCTCCATCAGCAGCGTCGCCATGTCGCGGCACGATCCGCTGCCGGCGGCAAGTGTCTGCGCGGGCGTCTGCACCCCTTTTTCCATGCGGCGCAGGTATCGCACCGTCGTGAAGACACGCCGGCACAAGGCGAGCATCACGCCTTCGGCGTCACCGGGGTCGACGTCGGGCCCGGCACTGAGCCACTGCTGGACTGTCGCGACGTCGTCGGGGTAGGTCGGCTCTATGTAGACCGCCACAATCGCCGACTCGAGCTCGTCGTAGCGCGGCGGAAATGGCACGTGCCACGGCTCGTGCAGGTCTCGCGCCGGAAACGGCGAGAGTCGTTCGACCACCACGTCGCTGACGATGCGGAGGCTGTCGGCAGGCTCGATCCAATCCACCAGCGCGATGGAATTCCCGAACACATCGCGCACCCACTGCAGATGATGGGCCGGCGTCAGCGCCAGATCCATGCGGTCGACGCGAAGGTCGTGACCCTCACGCGGACGCAGCACCAGGCGGTGACGATGGAGGGTGACCGGTCGTCGATAGGCGTAGCTCGTCGTGTGCTGGATTCGCAAGCGCATTCAGGCCGCTCGCAATCAGGCCGGCGGTTCAAGCGCGACGCCGCCCCGATTCAACTGCTTGCGATCGATCGGATGAAACGTCTGGCCCTCGCCGAGCTCGCAACTCACCTCGATCTTCGTGCAGGTCACGCTGCCGAAGATGCTGGCGACGGCGGCGTCGGCGGCATCGCGGCCAGTCCCAATCCGCACCAGGCCATTCAGATGCGAGAGGTGAGTGGCGTCGAACACCGTCCAGCTCCCCCCGATCAGGCATTCGAAGCAGGCGTGGAAGTCCGGCGGATCCAGTTGGTAGGCGTAGCCGGAAAAGTAGCGCGCCGGGATGTTCAGGGCCCGGCAGAGGGCGATGCCCAGGTGGGCAAAGTCACGACAGACGCCGGTGCGCTGCGTGACGGTGTCGAAGGCGGAGGTCACCGACGTGGTCGACCCGCGCAGATACTCGACGTTGTCGTGAATCCAGTCGCTGATGGCGACCACCTTCTCGTGCGGGTTCTCGATCGCGCCGAACAAGTCCCAGGCGAGGCGATTCAACCGATCGGACTGACAGTAGCGGCTGGGAAACAGATAGGGGATGTTCGCGGCACCCAGGTCGGCGACCGGCGTTGGCTCGACAGCACCCGCCCGGTAGGTCTGAAAGTCGCACTCGACCGAGGCGGCGTAGTTCAAGGCGATCTTGTTGTGCCGGCCCGTCTCGAGGCGCACGAACCGGTTGCCGGTCCCGTCGACGGTGAACTCGGCGATCTTGACCCGTGGTTCCACGGAAAACTGCTCGTCGACGATGGTCTGCAGGGCGCTCTGCTGGGCGTGAACGTTCAGAATCAGCGTCGACGGGAACTTCGCCGCGTACTCCAGACGGGTGGCTACTTGAAAGAGCATCAGGGGGCATCGGCAGCAAGGCGCGTGCCCGGCACCTGCGAGCCTTTCGCCGGTCATCGCTGCGAGGCACCGGACGCCTCAGAGGCCCTGCTCGGAGCTGCCCGAGCCCGGAAACGCGGACGGCTCGCCTGGCGTTTCGGTCTAAACTCATAAGGTTCGGCATCCGCCGCCTGGAGGCACCGACGCCTGCCGCGCGGACGCAGAGGAGTTGTGGGAATGGCCAACCGGAACACGGTTGCGGAGATAGTCTCGGCGAACCAGGCCAGCATCCTGGCAGGATGGCTGGCGCACCTGAAGAAGGCGCTCGGCGACTCCCGGATTGCCGATGCCGAGCTCAACGCTCAGGCCGCTGAACTGCTGTCTCTGACGACCGCCGCTCTCTCGCATGGCGACGACGTCAACTCCGCCGCCTGGCAGCCGGTGCGTGCGTTCCTGGAAGGTCTCTCGCGCAGTCGAGCCGTGCAGGGGTTCAGCCCGAGCGAGACTGCCACGTTTGTCGTTTCGCTGAAGAAGCCGATCTTCGAGCAGATCCGCACGGCGCTGGCGAATGACCCGGCGCGGCTGGCGGATGCGACGTGGGAAACCAACGAGCTCATCGACGCGCTCGGCATGCACACCATCGAGACGTTCCAGAAGAGTCGCGAAAGCGTGATCGCGCGCCAGCAGGAAGACCTGCTGGAGCTGTCCACTCCAGTGGTGAAGCTCTGGGACGGGATTCTCGCCTTGCCGATGATCGGCACGCTCGACAGCGCCCGCACTCAGGTGGTCATGGAATCCCTGCTCCAGCGCATCGTGGAGACGGGATCCCAGGTGGCGATCATCGACATCACCGGGGTCCCGACGGTGGACACGCTGGTCGCCCAGCACCTGCTCAAGACAGTCACCGCCATCCGCCTGATGGGCGCCGACTGCATCATCAGCGGGATTCGGCCGCAAATCGCCCAGACCATCGTCCATCTCGGGGTCGAACTGCGCGGCGTCACCACCAAGGCGACCCTGGCTGACGCACTGGCGATCGCCCTCGAGCGGTCCGGACTGGCCGTCGTGGCCCGTCCGACGTCCTAGAGTCCGCCGTGGAACGCATCCCGATTTTACGCATGGGTGACCTGCTTCTGGTCACCATCCAGGTGGACATGCACGACCGCCTGGCCATGACGCTGCAGGACGATCTGACCACCCAGATCCAGAAGACCGGCGCCAAGGGCGTCCTGATCGACATCTCCGCGCTCGACATGGTGGACTCCTTCATCGGCCGGATGATCAGCAACCTGTCGCGCATGTCCCACATCCTCGACGCCAGGACTGTCGTGGTGGGGATGCGGCCCGCCGTGGCCATCACCCTTGTCGAACTCGGCCTGAGTCTTGAAGGGGTCGATACCGCCCTCAACGTCGAGCGCGGGATGAAGCTGCTGCGGACGCCGGGGCCAGCCGGACACTCGAGAGATGCCCACCGTCAGGACTGAATCGCTCCCTCTGCGGAATGAAACGGATGTCGTGCTGGCGCGCCAGGCGGTCCGAAAGCTGTCGCAGGAGCTGGGCTTCGGGCTCGTCGATCAGACCAAGATGGTGACAGCGACGAGCGAGCTCGCGCGAAACGCCGTCACCTACGGCCTCGGCGGCACGCTCAACTGCGAAGTCCTCTCAGAGGGTATTCGGACCGGCCTCAGGCTTCATTTTGTCGACAACGGCCCCGGCATCGCCGACTTGACACTCGCCATGACCGATGGCTGGACGTCGGGCTCGGGAATGGGGCTTGGCCTCACCGGCGCCAAGCGGCTCATGAACGAGTTCGCTATCGAAACTGCGCCCGGCAGGGGCACCAAGGTCACCGTCACCCGCTGGAAGTAGCGACCGATGCAGACCTGCGTCCCTGTCGTCGAGGCCAGCCAGGTGGGAGAAGCGCGTCGAACCGCCGTCGGCATGAGTCGGGGCCTGCCCCTGACCGAGTCGCGGCGAAGCGACCTCGCGATTATCGCCACAGAGCTGGCCACCAACCTGAGTCGCCATGCGCAAAGCGGACGCCTGCTGATGCAGACCATCCCGTCTGGCGGCGCCGACTACTTCGAGATCATCGCGGTGGATGGCGGCCCCGGCATCCCGGATCTGCACCGCAGCATGCAGGACGGCTATTCGACCGGCGGCACCGCGGGCACCGGGTTTGGCGCGGTCCGCCGCATGGCCGATGAGTTCGACGCATTCTCCACCGTCGGCAAGGGCACCGTGGTCGTCGCGCGGGTACGGGTCGACGGCGATGCGCCGTCCCTGCCCTTCGTGGTCGGAGCGTCCTGCCTTGCCGCACCGCATGAAACTGTGTGCGGAGACACCTGGCGGGTGTCCGCTGAACGAGATCGCATCGCGGTGATGGTGGCGGACGGACTGGGACATGGCCCTTGCGCCCACGAGGCCTCTGCCCTGGCCGCCGGGGTCTTCGACCGCGCGCCCTTCTCTGACGACACGCCCTTCTTTCAAAGCGCACATGCGGAACTCGGGCGGAGCAGGGGCGCGGCGGTTGCGCGCGCGATCGTTCACGCCGCTGGCGGTGTTGTGCGGTACGCCGGGGTGGGCAACATCGCGGGTACGCTGATCGCGCTCGATGGCGGAAGGGGCATGGCGAGCCAGAACGGCATCGTCGGCGCCGAGATGCGCCGCAGCATCATGAGTCAGAGCTACACCTGGCCGCCGCGCGGCGTGTTGCTGATGCACTCCGATGGAATCACGAGCCGGTGGTCCCTCGACGCATACCCCGGGCTCCTGCTCCGGCACCCGGCCACGGTCGCTGCCGTCGTCGCCCGTGACTTCACCCGCGGCCGCGACGATGCGACTGTCGTCGTCGTGCGGATGACCGAAGGAGCGCGCCCCTCATGACCGGCGGAAGCCCCGAGGAGAGAGCGCACGTCGAGGAATTGCGTAGCCGGCTGGCCGACTGCGAAGCCGGTACTGCTGGACCGGGAGTCCACCATCCAGGCATTGTCGGAGGAGCTGGCCGAAACGAACAAGGGCGTGGTTGCCTTGTACGCCGAGTTGGATGACAACGCCCTGCGCCTGAAGGAAGCGTCCGACCTGAAGAGTCGCTTCCTCTCGTACATGAGCCACGAGTTCAGAACCCCGCTGGGTTCGATCCTCAGCATGGCGCGGCTGCTGCTGGATCAACTGGACGGCCCGTTGACCGACGAACAGCGGACGCAGGTCTCATTCATCCAGTCATCGGCCGCCGAGCTGACAGAGATGGTCAACGACCTGCTCGACCTGGCCAAGGTGGAAGCCGGGCGCGTCACCATCTCGCCGGCCTGGTTCGAGATGGTCGATCTGTTTTCGGCGTTGCGCGGCATGTTCAAGCCGATCCTCGCCACGACGGCGGTATCGTTGATCTTCGAGGAGCCACAGGACATCCCGCGCATCTTCACGGACGACAAGAAGCTGTCGCAGATTCTGCGGAACTTCATCTCCAATGCGCTCAAGTTCACGCCGCAGGGCGAGGTGCGCGTGTCGGCCCAGCTGATCGATCCGGATCGCGTCATGTTCTCCGTCGCCGACACCGGCATCGGCATCCCGCAAGAGCACCTGGGAAGCCTGTTCGAGGATTACGTCCAGGTGGACTCGTCGATACAGAAGCGGCTGCGCGGCACCGGCCTCGGGTTGTCGCTCAGCAAGAAGCTGGCGCAGGTGCTCGGCGGAGAAGTGGCCGTGTCGAGCCAGCTTGGCAAGGGTTCGGTGTTTTCGGTCACGATTCCCGTCGCGATTCCCGGGCACGAGCCGCCCGGCACTGACGACAGGCCTTCCCGCGACGGCGGTGACGATGGCGTCTAATCCCGAAACGTCAGTGCTGGTTGTCGACGACAACCCGGCGACCCGGTACTCCACCGGACGCGTGCTCCGGTCGGTCGGTCATTCCGTGCTCAGCGCAGGCGAGCGGGATGGAGGCGATCGCTCTGGCGGTCCAGGCGAAGCCGGACATCATCGTCCTGGACATCAACCTGCCAGACATCGACGGCTTTCAGGTGTGCCGTGAGCTGCGCGGCCGCGTCGAGACACGAGGCATGCCCATCGTCTATCTCTCGGCGACATTCGTCGACGATCTCGACAAGGTCCAGGGCATCGACGCCGGCGCCGACGGCTACCTGACGCACCCTGTCGAACCGCCAGTGCTGGTGTCGACGGTGAACGCGCTGTTGCGGGCGCGTCGCGCGGAGCATGCCGTTCACGAGAGCGAAGCCCGCTTCAAAGGCGTATTCGACAACGCGCTGAACGGCATCGCCGTGCTGAGCGACGACATGATCGTCCTGGATCTCAACCCCTCGATGTGTCTGATTCTGGGGCGCGGACGGGACGACATCGTCGGGCGTCACCTGTCAGCGTTCAGCCTGAAAGACCAGCCGCTCGACACACCGGAGATGCGTGCGGCGATCTCCTCGGTGGGACAATGGCGGGGCGTCGCTCCGCTTCTGAATGCCGCCGGCCGCCACGTCGAGCTCGAGTGGAGCGTCTCGCTGCTCGCGTCCTCGAGCGTTCATCTGGCGATCGTCAGCGACATCACCGAGCGCGTCGCTGCCGAATCGGAACGCGAGCGGCTGCTGGCTGGCGAGCGTCGAGCGCGCGGAGAAGCCGAGGAAGCCAATCGCCTGAAGGACGACTTCCTCGCAGCGCTGTCGCACGAGCTTCGAACGCCGCTCAATGCGATTGTCGGGTTCTCGCGAGTGCTGCAGAACCTTCCGGTCATCGCCGACAGTGCGGACGCGCTCTACGCCGTCAATGCGATTGAGCGGAATGCCTGGGTGCAGGCGCAGCTCATTTCTGACCTGCTCGATATTTCCCGCATCACGTCGGGCAAACTCGAGCTCGACAGGCAGCCGCTCAGTCCTGTCGAAGCGGTGGAGGCGGCGCTGACCAGCATCCAGAGCTCAGCGCGTACCAAGAAAGTCGCCATCCACACGACCCTGGACCCCGAGGTCGAACAGATTCTGTGGGACCCCTCGAGATTTCAGCAGGTGGTGTGGAACCTCGTCGACAACGCGGTGAAGTTCTCGGCCGTCGGCGGCACCGTGCACGTGCGACTGCAGCAGACCGACACCAACGTCGTGCTCGAGGTGCGGGACAACGGCCGCGGCATCTCGGCCGAGTTTCTGCCCCACGTGTTCGACCGCTTCCGCCAGGAGGAATCGACCTCGCGACGCGGACACGGGGGGCTCGGGCTCGGACTCGCGATCGTGCATCAGCTCGTCTCGGCGCACGGCGGCACGATCGAAGCCGTCAGCGCCGGGGAGAATCTCGGCTCTTCATTCATCGTCACCCTGCCGCGTCACAGCAGCGTCGAGATGACCACCCGCACGCCTGAACCAAGTGTCTCCGCGCCGCCGAGCCTGCGCGGCTTGAACATCCTTGTCGTCGACGACAACGACGATGCGCGGACGCTGTTGCGAAGGATCCTGACCGACGCCACGGCACACGTGCTCGATGTCGCCTCCGCGAAGGAAGCGATGGCGGCCCTCGGCCGATTCCGGCCGGACGTCCTGGTCAGCGACCTGGCGATGCCTGGCGAAGACGGCTACGACCTGATCCGTCAGGTCCGAGGCGCGGGGTGGAATGCGGATCGCCTGCCGGCGATTGCCTTGTCAGCCTACGCGCGCGAGGACGACCGGCGGCGCGCCGTACAAGCTGGCTATCAGAGCCACTTGAGCAAGCCTCCTGACGTGGCACGGTTCATCCGCCAGATCTTCACGCTCGCCGCCAAGCGGAACAAGGCCGACTGACGCGGCTTCGTCACCGCTCGGTCACGCTCGAATCCGGCGCCTTGACCGTTCGAGGCTTCCCGATCCCAGGTCGCCGAATCCGCTGACGCTCCGTGGGCCGTGTGGCGGGCCGGAATGGCGGGATGGCGACAGGCTTGCCGGTCTCGGCGGATTCGTACAGCGCTTCGACGATGCGGACGTCCTGCAATCCTTCATGGCCTGAGGGTTCCGGCGCGCGATTCTTGAGGATACAGTCGGAGAAGTAGACCACTTCGGGTCCGAACTGATCGCCTTTGGCCGACCGGCCCTTCCGCGTGATCTTGCCGTTCTTCGTGATGGTCCAGGCGAGGCCCTGCGCGTACTCGTAGGCCGGCTCGACGTGCAGTTGCCCCTTGGTGCCCAGCACGCGGTACGAGCCCACGTCGTCGGCGTTGAAACTGGTCACGAAGGCCGCGACGCGTTCGCCGTCGAACCGTAGCACCCCGGCCGTCGACTCGTCGATCTCTTCGAAACCCGCCGCGCCGCTGTTGACCGACATCGCCAGCACTTCCTTCGGCTCGGCGCGAAAGAGCTGACGGGCGGCGTTGATGCAGTAGACGCCGATGTCGTACAGGCTGCCGCCTCCGAGCGCCTTCTTTGTCCGGATGTCACCGCGACGGACGGTGAGCGCGAAGGAGGAGTTGAAGAACTTCGGCTCTCCGATCGCGCCGCGTCGAATCATGTCGATGGCAGCGAGGCTGACGGCCTCGAAGTGCAGGCGATACGCGATCATCAGCTTCACCTGGTTGCTCTCGCATGCGTCGATCATCCGCTCGCAGTCCCTGGCGGTCACCGCCATCGGCTTCTCGCACAGGACGTGGACACCCGCCTCGGCCGCGCGAATCGCATATTCGGCGTGCAGCGAGTTGGGCAGTGCCAGATACACGGCGTCCACTTCTGCCAGGCACTCGTCGTACTGCTCGTAGGAGAACGCCTTCGCGACGCGATACTTCTGAGACAGCTTTCGACGCTTGGTCCGATCGCCGCTGACCAGCGCGGACAGTCGCGAGTTGCTGCGGGCGTGCCTGAAGCCAGGCAGCACTGCCACCTGCGCGATATGGCCGAGCCCTACTACTGCGTATTTGACCGGTGCTGTCTGAGATCGGGACACATGGGCTCCTTCGGATTCCTGCTGGCCCAGAAGTGCAAGACGCGATCCCCATCGGACGCGTCGATCTAGATCCGAGCGCCTGTGGCGATCTTCCTGGCTTTTCCTGGTCCAGCGACTGACAGGATCGTGAACTGCTCCGAGTCGAGCTCGTGGTAGTTCACGAAGAACGCCTCCAGCTCCTCGAGGAACCTCTTGCCGAGCTCGGAGATCCGCTTCACCCCTGCGTAGCTGTGATTCAGCGTCTCGATCGCGACGAGGCGATCATTTCGAACCGGCTTGCCCTTCTTGTCCTGCTGCTCGCCGACGATGGCGCCGATCAGGCGGCAAGAGAGCACGCAACCGGGAAACGCGGCCTCGTCCATCAGGACCAGCACATCCACCGGATCGCCGTCCTCGGCGAGCGTCGAGGGCAGAAAGCCGAAGTCGTAGGGGAATTCCATCCCGGCCGGAAGAACCTTGCGAAGCCGGAAGACGCCGGACTCCGGGTCGTAGGCGTACTTGTTGCGGCTGCCCTTGGGCGTCTCGATCACGACCTGCAGGGCGTCGTCATCGGACTCAGCCTTGAGCGGCAGCCTCGAGAGATCGATCTGGCGGCGTCGACGATCTGATTTCGACGGCGGTTGTGATGGCATCGGTCGCAGTCCTTCATGATGGCTGTCTGTCGCGCTGCTGCTGCGCTGTGACACGTCAGCAAGAAGAGCGCCAGCGGGCCGCTCGGTTCATGAAGCAGCGCCGCTTCTAAAACGACCGCAAGGTACAAAAAGGCTACAGCCCGAACGTGAGACGTGCGGGCCTCACACCAGCGCGGGTTCCTCAGTGCGCGCAGACCAACGGCATCAATCTTCGAATATCGGAGCGCCTGCCCCGGTGGATTCCCGCAGGCAGCGAAATTGCACAGCTCTCAGCGTGGCATCACACGCTGACTCCTCGGCGGAGCGGCGAGCCCGCGGCGGGCGCGCGACCAACGCCATGGCGTCACGGAGGAGTCAGCATGAAACGACGTAAGGACAGCAAGACCACGAAGCCTCGCAATTCGGCCAACGCGAAGGTCCAGAGCCTCGGGCCGTTTACGGCGGATGCCACCGACCAGGTGCTGACCACCAATCAGGGCACGCCAATCAGCGACGATCAGAACTCGCTCAAGAGCGGGGAACGGGGCGGCACGCTGCTCGAAGACTTCATCCTTCGCGAGAAGATCACTCATTTCGATCATGAGCGGATCCCGGAGCGTATCGTCCATGCGCGCGGCAGTGCGGCGCACGGCGTGTTTCGCGTGTACGAATCGCAGGCGGCGTTGACCAGTGCGACGTTTCTCCAGGATCCGTCGAAGGAGACGCCCGTGTTCGTCCGCTTCTCGACTGTCGCCGGTTCTCGAGGCTCGACCGACCTCGCGCGTGACGTGCGTGGGTTCGCGGTGAAGTTCTACACCGACAGCGGCGTCTTCGACCTGGTGGGCAACAACATTCCCGTCTTCTTCATTCAAGACGCGGTGAAGTTCCCGGACCTGATTCACGCCGTCAAGCCCGAGCCCCACCACGAGATGCCGCAGGCAGCGTCCGCGCACGACACGTTCTGGGACTTCATCTCGCTGATGCCCGAGTCCATGCACATGATCATGTGGGTGATGTCCGATCGGGCCATCCCCCGCAGCCTGCGGATGATGGAAGGGTTCGGCATCCACACGTTCCGCTTCGTCAACGCGAGGGGCAAGTCACGCTTCGTGAAGTTTCACTGGAAGCCGGTCTTGGGCCTGCACTCAGTGGTCTGGGACGAAGCCCAGAAGATCTCCGGGAAGGATGCCGACTTTCACCGTCGGGATCTCTGGGAAGCGATCGACAACGGCGATTTTCCCGAGTGGGAGCTCGGCGTGCAGATTGTCGAGGAGAAGGACGAGCACAAGTTCGACTTCGACCTGCTCGATCCGACGAAGCTGATTCCGGAGGAGTTGGTCCCGGTCCGGCGCATCGGCCGGATGACGCTCAACCGGAACCCCGACAACTTCTTCGCGGAAACCGAACAGGTCGCCTTCCATCCGGGCCACATCGTCTCGGGGATCGACTTCACCAACGACCCGCTGCTGCAGGGACGCCTCTTTTCGTATACCGACACGCAGTTGAGCCGGCTCGGTGGTCCGAATTTCCATCAGATTCCGATCAACGCCTCCGTCGCGCCCGTCCACAACCACCAGCGCGACGGGCACATGCAGCAACGCGTGGACAAGGGCCGCGTGGCCTACGAGCCGAACACGCTGGGAGGCGGCTGCCCGTTCCAGGCTGGGGCTGATATGTCAGGGTTCGTCAGCTTTGCCGAACGCATCGACGCGCAGAAGGTCCGGGCACGTAGCCGGAGCTTCTTCGATCACTTCAGCCAGGCGGCGCTGTTCTACAACAGCCAGGCCCCCCACGAGCAGCAGCACATCGTCAACGCCTTGCGCTTCGAATTGGGCAAGGTCGACGTGCCGGCCATTCGCGAGCGGATGCTGTTCATGCTGGCGCAGGTCGATGGCTCGTTGGCGGATCAGGTCGCACAGGAACTTGGCATCCCGGTGCCTGCTGCCATTGACGGCCCCTTGAATCGCAGCGTCCCGGCGGATGCCAACCCGAAGGACTTCCAGCCCTCCCGGAAGAAGGCGATGAAGCCCTCGCCCGCGCTCAGCATGACGAGTAGTCCAGGAGAGGGCATCCGGACCCGCAAGGTTGCCGCCCTCGTGGCGGACGGCTACGACGCGGCGGCGTTGCGCGCCATTCGCGGCGCCCTGCTGAGTGGCGGCGCGCAGCTCACGATCGTCGCCACTCATCTCGGGTCGGTCGCTGCCTCTGACGGCACGACCGTCAAGGTCGACGCGAGCCTGCGGACTGCGGCATCGGTGCTCTTCGACGCCGTCTATGTGGCAGGCGGCGCCGCGTCCGCCAAGGTCCTGTCGGCCAATGCCGACGCGCTTCACTTCATCGACGAGGCCTTCCGGCATTGCAAGGCGATCGCCGCGACGGGCGCGGGCGTGCAGGTCCTGGCCTCGTCGTATGTCGGTCTCAAGGGAGTGGTCGGCAAGGAGCCCGCCACGACGGTGTCGAGCACCGACGGCGTCGTGTTGGGCACTGACGCCCAGGCAGCCAAAGTGGCGACGGCCTTCGTCGCTGCCATCGCGGCGCACCGGCACTGGGCCCGGGAAGCGGCGGATCGTGTCCCGGCCTGACGTAACTGATGAACGTAAGTCTTCTTCAATAGCTCTTACATCAAAGGAATCTGTCGATGGAAACAGCTCTGTCGTCGCCGGCAATACGAACACAACTCGCCACCGCGGACCTGCCCGCGCGCAATGAAGCTGCTGGGTCTGGCGTGTCCTGGGGAGCGGTTGTCGCCGGGGCCTTCGTCGCCTCGTCTCTCTCGCTTGCACTGCTTGCGCTCGGAACCGGCGTCGGTTTCTCCGCCGCGTCTCCATGGGCGAGCGCTGGAGCGTCGGCGTCCGCGATCGGCTGGACCGCTATCGGATGGCTGGTGCTGATGCAGGCGATCGCGTCCGCAGCCGGCGGCTATCTGGCTGGAAGACTGCGCACGAAGTGGGTCCACGTCCATACCCACGAGGTGTATTTCCGCGACACCGCCCACGGATTCCTGGTCTGGGCGGTGGGCCTGGTGATCACCGCGGCCTTTCTGACGTCTGCCGCCGCGTCGATGGTCGGCGGAGCGGCGGCGGTCGGGGCGACAGCGGCCGATCGCGCGTCGGCGAGCAACGCTGCCGGGAACGCCTCGGATAGCTATCTGGTGGACAGGCTCCTGCGAGGAGCGGCACCGAGTGCCACGCAGGACAACTCAAGCGTGCACGCGGAAATCGGCGTAATCGTAGCCAACGCCGTGGCGAGTGGCAGTCTGCCCCCGGGCGATCGCTCGTATCTCGCACAGGTCGTCGCCGCGAGAACGGGAGTCAGCCAGCAAGAGGCCGAACGGCGCGTGGACGAGGCGTACACGCAGGCCGTCCAGACCGCCGACGCCGCGCGCAAGGCCGTTGCGCACTCGTTGTACTGGACATTCCTGGCGTTACTGGTTGGAGCGTTCTGCGCCAGCTACGCCGCAACCATCGGCGGTCGCCAGCGCGACTCCGTGCCCGCCATCTAGTGGCGACTGAAAGGACACTGTCATGCGCTCAATTCTCCTGCTCGTCCTCGGCGTGCCCATCCCGCTCATCATCCTGATCGGAATGATGAGCCACTTTTGAGGTGACGTTATGACCACCCGTCTCATCGCCAGGTTCATCGCCCACACCTCGACGGCCCTGCTCTTGTTGATCGGCTTGGCGGCCTCCTGCCGCGCACAGGGCACTGGGGTGACAGAAGTCGCTGCCGTAGATCGTGATTTCGTCGTCAAGACCGCGCAGGGCGGAAAACTGGAGGTCGAGCTGGCCAGTCTGGCGGAGAAGAAGACATCGAACAATAAGGTCCGCACGCTGGCCGCGAAGATTCACACCGACCACGACCGCGCGAACACCGAGTTGCAGGCAGTCGCACGGCGGAAGGGGATCGCACTCGACACCGCCGACACAGCGGAAGGGACCGCACTCAAGACGAAGCTCTCGGGCCTGGAGGGAGACGCCTTCGACCGCGCGTACGTGGAGGCGATGGTCGCCGATCACCAGACTGACATCGCGGCATTCGAGCAGTATGCCAGCGACGGACGGGACACGGACATCAAGGCGTTTGCTGCCAAGACGCTGCCGGCGCTCCGCACGCACCTCAGTCTGGCGCAGGCGGCGCGCGGCGACGCGCACTCCCAATAGTCAGCAACTCGAAGGGCAGCCGGGAAGACCGGCTGCCCTGGCCGTCACCTGGCTTTCGCCGCTCGTCGCTTGGCGGGCGCCTTCGCGGCCTTGCCTTTGCGCCGTCCGACGCGTTCCGGCAGTTTCTTGCTGCCCGTCTCGCGATTCCATTCCTCGAACGTCTGGTTGGAGATCTTCCCTTCGACGAGCAGCTGTGCAAACTTCCTCCGCTGTGCCTGGCTCTTGAATGGCATGAGCACCGCTCCGTTTGCTGGCCGAGTCCTAGGTCCGCCGGACGACACTGATGTGCCCGTTGCGTTCGAGCACGCCGAGCAAGGCCTCGTCTATTCCGGCGATGTTGCCATTGAGGCGCAGATCCTCGAGGACGTCGTGCTCACTCAAGCGGTTGCGGCGCGCCGCTGCTTCGTCGATCACCCCGTCCCTGATCACGACATCGCTCTGCCCCTTGATCAGGATGCCGAGCCTGTGCGACCGGCGCGACCAGTACGCCAGAACCCGATGCAGGAGGACCAGGACGAACCCGCCGCCGAGCGTCGGAAAAAACGCAGCAGTGCCGTTCACGGCACGGGCCAGCATCGAGGCGAGAATGAATCCGAGAACGGCATCGAACGCCGTTTTCTGCGACAGGAATCTGCGGTCTCCGCAGCGGACGATGACCAGCGTCGCCGTGAAGACGATCACCCCGCGAAGGCTGATCTGAAGGAAGGTGAGGCCTGCCGCCTCGCGGCCCAGCCCGAGTAGCGCTTCGAGGTGTTCTGCCATACGGCGCTCCAATTTTCATTGGCCACCGAGCCGCGGCCAATGCCATGACTGTGGGTCTTGTTCAGGCGCCCTGTCGTTCGACCGCCATCCCCGCGCGGCGCGCGCTGGCCCAGTGCAGGAGCCGATCGAGCGGCCAGAAATTGACGATGCGGTCGTCAGGGACACTCGCCAGGATGGCGTGCGCGAGCGCGGTCTCGGCGTAACGCAACTGGCTGACCGCGTGCGCGTCGCTGTCGAGAGCAAACAGACAACCGGCGTCGACCGCCGCCCGGGCCAACGAATAGTCCAGATCCTGACGCGACGGGTCGCCGTCGATCTCGATGGCGACACCCTCTCGTGCCGCGGCCGCGAACACCCGCACCCAGTCCGCCGCGACGCCGGGCCTCGATCCGTATATTCGTCCCCGCGGGTGACCGAGGATGTGCACGCCAGGCGTGGAGACAGCCTCCAGCATCCGATTCGTCTGTGGCTTGGGGGAACGCAGCCCGGAGTGTGGCGCGGCCACGACGATGTCGAACAGCGGGCGCGCATCCTCGTCCACATCGACAGTGCCGTCGGCACGAATGTTCGCTTCGACGCCTTTGAGCAGTCGAAACCGGCCACTCCACCGGCTGTTGATGGCGTCGATCTGGCGATGCTGCTCGGCGAAGCGCTCGAGCGACACGCCGCGGGCTATCGGGAGTCCGGCCGAATGGTCTGTCACGGCCGCATACGTGTAGCCTCTGCTTCGGCAACCTTCGACGATGCTGTCGAGGGTCTGGGAGCCGTCGCTCCACGTCGAGTGCATCTGCAGGTCGCCGCGATACCGGCTGGCAGCCGCCCGGTGTTCTTTCAGGACACGATGCACGAACGCATGGCTGAGGAAGTGCCCGCGCAGACCGCGCCGGCGCTCGACATCCTCGCGTGCCCCGCTCGCGTCGATCGCGCGTTCAACAGTCGGCGAGCTGCCGCTCTGGAGAACCTCCTGAATGATCCTGGTGGACGCCGGGCCGATCCGCGGAATGCGTTCGAGGGTGCCGTCGGCATGCAGGAGTGACGTGATCGGCTCCTGCAGATCGCGAACGGCCGCCGCGGCCTGCTTGTAGCCCCACTGACGCTGCGCGGAGTCCTGCGCCGCAGCCATGTCGCGCAGGGCGCCGGCGACGGTCGCATTGACGTCGCTTCCGTCAGGCCACTGCACCATGATCGGCCCGCCCTGCCGGCACCCATCGCGCATGTCGGAGGAGATGCCTCCGACTGGATGAGATGTCGCCGAGCGCTGAGGTGGTTGTGTCCATGCGATCCGTCCAGTCGAGACGGAAGCACGGCCCGTACCGTTCGGGCTCGACTGTCGCCAACGCCCGAGTACCGCCGAACAGGTCGGAGGTCAGAAGATGCGGGCAGCGGGGCCGTGTCGCGCAGCGTCTGGCCGTTGCCGTCGATTTGTACAGCGGGTCGCTGATTACCCGATGGAAAGGTCAGCCAGGGCCGGTCAGAGGAGTGGCGGGGCCTTCACCGAAGGCGATCAAACGTGAACAGGCGATGGTCACTCGACTCGCGACCCTGCCAATGTTCCAGCAGCAGCCGCGCTGCCAGGAAGCCGAAGGTCATGCCGTTTCCCCCGTAGCCGAGGGCGAACAGATGTCGCGGATAGCGCCGATGAGGGCCGATATACGGCAGTCCGTCCGGAGTGCTGGCAAACACGCCTTCCCAGCCGTATTCAAGCGGAAGTGCTGACGCGCCGGGCAGCAGCCTCATGAAGTCTGCATGAAGCTCGCGAGCCGCTTCAGCAAAGCGGGACTGCCGGCGAGTGCCTCGTCGAATCGGCCGGTCGGCTCCGCCGAGCAGCAGGCGGCCGTCCGGCGCCCAGCGGGCGTAGTGATACGGACTGTCAGTGTCCCACGCCATGACGTCGTCGAAGGGCAGCTCGGCACGTCGGCGTGGACTGACAGGACGCGTCGCCAGCACGTAGGTGTGATTCATGTGAAACCGCCCGGCCAGCGGCTTGAAGTAGCGGGTGGCGTAGCCGGTGGCGACGATGACGGTCCTCGCCTCGACGCTGCCGCGTCCGGCATGCACGCGCACTCCGGTTGAAGTCGGACTGATTCGTGACACCGGCGACGACTCGAAGATCTCCGCGCCATCCTGCCTCGCCGCGCCGAGAAGGCCGAGGCAAGCCCTGTAGGGATCGAGCTGCGCGTTGCCGCCGGTGCGTATCGCTCCGTATCCGTCGATACCGGCCGCGCGTCGGAGTGCCTCACGGTCCAGCCACACCCCGGCGAAGCCAGCCTTAGCCCGGCGCTCGTGCTCGGCGCGCAGCGGCCCGGCGTCCTCGCGCCGCGCAGCGAAATAGAGGGCGTCCCGGCGGCGAAAATCGCAGGCGATGCGTTGACGCGTCAGCAGCGAGGCCAGGCCGCGCGCCGACTGGTGACAGAGCTGCCAGATTCTCCCGGCCGCAGCACGTCCGTACAGCCGGGCGAGATCCAGCAGGCCGCGATCGGGGTCCTTCAGCAGCAGAGCGGTACTCACCGCCGTGCTCCCGGCGCCGACGTGCCCAGCCTCCACCAGCGCTACGGCGATGCCGGCAGCGGCGAACAGCGCGGCGATCGTGGCGCCCGTTATCCCTCCGCCGACGATGGCGACGTCGGCACAGTGATGGCCGTGCAAGCTCTGGTATAGCCGCCTGGGAGGCGAGCCTGCGAGCCAGAACCCATCGGTGACTGGCAGTTGTCGAATGCTCGAGATCGAGCTGGCGCTCGCCTTGCTAGGCACTAACGCATGAGTCATGGTTCACAAGTTCGTGCAGACACCTTGCCGGTACTGGACGGACACGGCGTCGCTTCCCACTTTCCGGAGCCTCGAGACGCCTCTTCGAGCTGACGTCGTGGTCATCGGCGGAGGCATCACCGGCCTGACGGCGGCGTACCTGTTGAGGGCAGCGGGGAAGTCAGTGGTGGTGCTGGAACGGGGCCGCTGCGCCATGGTGGACAGCGGGCATACCAGTGCGCACCTGACCATGGTCACCGATGCCAGGCTGACAGAGCTGGAACGCAGGTTCGGCAAAACGCACGCGCAGGCGGCGTGGGATGCGGGACTGGCGGCCATCGGGCAGATTGACGAGATCGTGCGCAGCAACGCCATCAGCTGCGGCTTCGACTGGGTGCCTGGCTATCTCCACGTTCCGCTGGCGCTCCAGAGCCCCGGCGCAGACGCGAAGAATGACGCCGACGTGGCAAGCCTACAGGCCGACGCCAAGCTGGCCGTCGAGTTGGGATTTGATGCCACGTTCGTTGATTCCGTCCCGACTGTCGATCGCCCGGGCATTCGTTTCGGGGATCAGGCGCGCTTTCATCCGCGCGCGTATCTCGCCGGCTTGGCGACGGCCCTCCGCGACGCCGGAGTCCATATCTACGAGCACAGCGGCGCGGAGGAATTCTGCGCCGACCCGCTCAGCGTCACCGCGAATGGCGTCACCATACCCTGCGACGACATCGTCGTCGCGACGCACAACCCGGTGGTCGGGGTGATGGGCATGACCTCGGCGTCGCTCTTTCAGACCAAGCTGGCGCTCTACACGAGTTATGTCGTGGCGGGCCGGGTCGCCCGCGGCACGGTGCCCGACGCGCTGTTCTGGGACACCGCGACTGCGTACAACTACTTGCGCCTCGAGCCGCACCGGGACTTCGATCTGGTGATCTTCGGCGGGCAGGATCACAAGACGGGACAAGCGGACGACACTGCGGCGTGCTTCGAAAAGCTCGAAGTAGCACTGGCGTCGCGAGTGCCGGGCGTCACGGTGACGCATCGGTGGTCCGGCCAGGTGATCGAGACGCCAGATGCGCTGCCGTACATCGGGAAGATGGCAGACCACCAGTATGCCGCGACAGGGTTTGGCGGCAACGGCCTGACCTTCGGCACGCTCGGCGGCATGATGATGGCCGACGCGATCCTCGAGCGCGCCAACCCGTGGAGCGACCTGTTCGACACGAGCCGGCGCGCGATTACCCGTGGCCTGGTCGACTACGTCAAGGAGAACTCGGACTACCCGTACTACCTGCTCCGTGACCGGTTTGCCGGAGGCGACGGCTCGCTGCGATCGATCAAGCGGGGGAGCGGCAAGGTCGTGGAGCGCCACGGACAGCGTGTCGCCGCCCATCGGCGAGAGGACGGGTCCGTCGTGCTCAGATCTGCCGTCTGCACGCACCTTGGCTGCACGGTGGCGTGGAACACGGCGGAACGCACGTGGGACTGCCCATGTCACGGCTCGAGGTTCAGCCCCGAGGGCGACGTCATTTCCGGTCCCGCCGAGTCGCCGCTCGAGAAGATCGAATAGCTGCGGGCGTTACTCTCCGGACACGGCGACGAGTCGCATGTCGGCCAGCGCAAGACCCAGATTGCGTGGATCCGTGCCGGTGCCCGTGTCCAGCGGCGAGGCTGGCGTCTCGACGCGGACCTGCAGCGACAGGTCAGGGCCGGCCGCCAGCGCGGCACGCGGGATGACCAGACGGCGCTCGCTCAGTGACGACGTGCCGACGAAGCGCCACGTGTCCAGTGGGAGACCATTGGCCAGCCACGTGACGTCCTGATGCCCGACAGACGGCGGCACGAAGGCCGTGACCCGCGCGATGAGCTCGAGCGGCGTGTTCAGCGGATTGTCGACGCGGAGGACCATATGAGCCACGCGTTCTGACGTCCACGCGCCCCAGCGATCGGGTCGATGCCAGCCAAGCTGAAGATAGGGCTGGCCGCCGCCGCTACGTGCCAAAGTGAATCGTGTCGCCGATCCGGTATGCCGGCGCCGGTCCAGGCCGTCGCCAGGCCGCGGCATCCCACAGCGCGCCGCGGATCTCGTAGGCCGTGAGGCCGGCCACGGACCTCGACTCCCAGAAGGTGTGTTTCCAGACATAGTTGTTGAAACGGCGCGGGCGGTCCGGCGCGCCGGCGCCGGCCGGCACGCCGTGAGAAGGCGTGCACGCCTCAGCTGCCGCGCACAACGTCGCACCGACGTCGAGCAGGTGGACGGCAGCGGGCTCGTGACGCAGCGATCCACGGCTGTGTCGGCGCTTGAGCAGGAACACCGGATTGGCGGCGCCGGCCAGATGCGCCCATTCACCCGCGTCACCGGCGTCAGCGGGTGTGTCGTAGACGCCGGGGTTGAGCCCGTGGTCCGCGAGGACAAGGATCACCGCCTCGTCGTAGAGGCCTTCAGATTTCAGCCGCTCGAGCAATCTGGCGACTGCCGCGAGGCTGCAGGCGGCCTGGGCAGGCAAGCGTCCGAGTGAACTGGACTCGACGCTGTGACAGTCCTCGCCGAGGACGTACGGCGTGTGCGTGGAGAAGACGTGGATGAACTTCAGCGTCGGTGTGCCGTCGTTCAGTGAGAGGCGTCGCGTCATCTCGTCCAGCAGTCGATTGCCGTCGAGCACGCGGTTGGTCTCCCTCGGTGCCTGTCCCCAGCCCGACACCAGCCAGTTGCCGTCGTCGTAGATCCAGCGCTTGACGTGGATCGGCGCCAGGCGGAACAGCGAGAGATCCAGGAGTTGTGCGCCTTCGCGGCGGAGTTGCGCTGCTGCGGACCGCAACAGCGGCGCGGCCGCGCTGCAGGTGTGGATGCCCGAGGGGCAGAGGCCTTCGATCGGATTGATCAACGTGGTGTCGTAGCCGGCGCCGGCGAAGGCACTCATGAACGAGCGGTGCACGATCGCGTTCTCGAAGTAGTCGGGCAGGTCGCCAGAAGGATCGGCCATTTCGCCGGAGTGGATGGCCGGCAGGCTGAGGAACGTCGTCGGTGCCACGCCGGCAGTGTCGCGATAAAACTGAAACCCCTCGAAGGATTGCGACAGTGCGGGATGTTGAGCGAAGACGTCCTCGGCCACCGTGGCCTGCAATCCGTCCAGCAGGATGACCAGCACGTTCCTGTGCGGGGAGAAATCGAATACCGAAGACAGGTCCTGGCCGGTCGCGTTGGAGGTGCGAGGCGCGTCGCTCATCGCGACGCTCGCGGCCGTGGTGATGCACGAACCGATGTTGAGGACCAGGAACAGCACGGTCGCGACGCGAGGCCGGCTCCTGATCGCCAGGGCGAGCAGCACAGTGGCCGCCACCACGACAGGCAGTTGCCAGATGCCGAGCGCCGGGTGAAAGTCGAGAGGGGCTTCCTGCCCGTTCAGAGCGGCCATCCGCCCGCCGAGAAAATAGGCGTGGCCCCAGCCGATCAGTCCGAGTGCGCCGAGCGTGCTGGCGACTGCCGCGCGGCTTCTGACCGGGAGGGCCATCAGCATCAGGCGTGTGGCGGCGAGGCCGGCACAGACCGCGATGATGCCTGAGAGGACAAGCTGCCAGGGCGCCGAGTAGAACTCCGCCCGGTTGCCGGCCCATATGGTCAGCGGCAGATGGACGCAGATCAGGCCGAAGTCAAACAGCGCCGCGAGGAGAGCCAGGCGCGTCCAGTCGACGCTGCGTGCCTTCACCGAGACCTTCCGCCCGTGCCGTCCCCTGAATCAGTCGCTGCCGCCATGTGGCTGTATAGCGTGCTGCGGCGGATTCGACAAGTCAACCAATTGACGCGTCGCGTTCTCAATGGCGAGCAACGCTGATCACGCGGTCTCGATTGAGGCCGTTACGGCGAGCACGCCCGCTTACGATGCCGACGTCGGGTCGTCGTGCAAGTAACCCGCGCCTTCCAGCCAGAGGTCCGTGCGCGTCAGCGCATCGATCATCATCGGTCGCCGGACCGTCACCTTGGCCACCAACGTCGGGTGCTGTCAGTGTCGCTTCAGGCCCCCACACCCATGGGCCCACTGACGGAGCCAGCGTCATGTCCGTGAGTGCCGAGCGACGTCGCTCAATGAAGCGTCTCTGCGCGGTCGCGTTGGCCTATTTCGGACTCGTGGTGTTTGTGTATGGGACCTACGTCTGGTATTCCTACGACTTTAGCCGACCTCATCACGCAGTCCCAGGCGAGGGCCGCGTTTACTCTTCGCGTACACACGGCAGCGTGGTGTACCTCACGGCGAAAGAAGCCATCTGGCTACGAGCTGTTGGCCTTCGGATTCTGCTGCGGAATGGCTGGTGTGTGGATCGGCTGCAAACTCGCGAGGGCGACTGTTGAGTCGTCCAAGCCGTAACGAAGTTGTCGTGACAGCGTAGACGAACCGTCGGGGCGGCCACTGACCAGAGGGGCGCTGACTCGACACGCTGGGCGATCGGAGGTTCCGCATGCTCGCCGGCGCGCGGCGAGGTCTGTCCCTGTGGCTGGTATACTTGAATGCCGCGGTTTGCCGCGGAGCCTACCATCCAGCCGGAATGGCGGAACTGGCAGACGCGCCGGACTCAAAATCCGGTTCACCGCAAGGTGAGTGTGGGTTCGACCCCCTCTTCCGGCACCATGGAATCAGCCACTTACGGCTCTCGCTTCAAGCGGCGCTTTGCGCTGCGACACAGCCGGCTGACAACGGCTGACAATCGGCTCGAGTGCATGTGAATTGATCCAGTTGGCTCGGGTTCGGGCTCAAGGGAGCCAGCCAGAGCTGCGTGTGCAGGATGCGATTGCGCTCAGTCGCTGCCTTCTCCGCAGCCGACTTGCAGGCCTTCATCCCGGCGCCATCTGCCTCGAAGCCATAGGTGGCACCATGGCAAACAGCGCCTCAAGCAACTCGAGTTTCGGTCTGAACACCCCAGTGTCAGGCCACTCGGAACGAGCCCGATGATCACGTCGATGCCAAGTGGTCGTTAGGAAGCACCTATTCTGCCTCGTGCGACCGCCGACCGTTTCCGGCACGGGCCGCCGCGCGCAGTACCCCGCTCCGAGTGTGGCTCGTCTGAGCCGTGACGCCCGACGGTCCTGCTCGCTCCAGCCACGGTCGACGAGCGCCCGCGTGTGGGCGCCGTGCTACGGTCGGCGCACTGTCGTGGTAAGCGCAGCGCGGAACGCACGGCCGCTGTACTCTTCAGAACCTTGCACCCACAAAAACGACTGCAGGTCGATCATGTCTCGCGGCGAGAGCTCGGTGAGATCGCGTCGGACAACGGCAACGAACTCCAGCAGTTGAGCGTACGTGTGCCAGTTGGGCTTTGGCTGGTATCGGAAGTCGAACCGGTACCGGGCTGCCGCCACGCGCGTGACATTCGGCTTGAGAAACATATGCCGGCGCGGTTGCGCCAGAAAGCCGAACACTGTCACCACCGGCCACGTCAGCACGCGCGTCTGCCGCCGTGGCAGGCCCCCGATGACGGCACACCACTCCGCGAACCGCCGCTCCTCGCTGCCTCGACCGTGCAGAAAGTCATAGAGTCCCTCGGCCAGAGCCCGTGCGCCGGCGGGTGGTCGAGTGGCGTCCCGCAGGGCCATCTTTTCGAAGGAGAACAGCAGATTGGTGCGAGACTCGATGCGGATCGCTCTGCTCACAACTTCGTCGAAACGCTTCGCGCGCAGCAAACGACGCAGCTGGGACCGACTCAGCTCGTCCCGCCATCGTGCGTGCGCCTCGGCTTTGTAACCGCGCTCCCAGTCCAGATAGGTTTCGTCTTTGAACCCGGCAGGGAAGAACCGCAGGAACCGGCGTCGGCACGCTTGCGCCGGGCTGCGCGGGTTCGCCGCGAGTCGCGACTGGCCCCGTCTGGCTTCGGCGATGGCGCTGGTTCCGGCCCTGCGCGTTTTTCTGCCGGCGTCCTTTTCCATAGGGCGATCCGTGTTCAGTTCTCGGCGTTCAGCTCGGCACCGGTCCTCGGCATTCAGCTCGGCACCGGTCAGAATGGCGATGCGCGACACGTGAACCACAGCAGGACGACGATGACCCGCCGACGGTGCCGTACGAGGCCTCACAGTGGGTGAAGTTCGCCACGTTCAATGTGCAGCACTACGCTGCGAGTGTGGCCTAGTGTGGGCCGTAACGCCCGAGGGGTACTGATCGGATCGGTCCAGCCGGATCAACGGCGCCGTCGGTCGACTCCCCACCGCCACTGCTCGGGCGGCGTGAAACCCCCAAGGGTCATCGGTTCGCAAGCTCCAACAACACGTCCGCATGACAAGGCTGATCGAGCGGACACCAGCAGGCTAGATCTCTGTCTCGCAGCTCGTGCAACACGGCCTTCGAAAGATGGGGCGCCTTCATCTGCCGGAATGCGCGCACGGCAGTCGCGCGATCTTTCAACGGCCAACCGTCCCTGAGCGCAACGTTTTTCGTATAGTCTGCGTAGCGTTCGAGCCGTTTCGAATCAGCCAGCACGACGAACGGGTTTCCCCATTTAGTCGGCCGGCCCACGTAGATCGCGCCGTTCGGCATCCGCCAGCCCCTTGTCCGCTTGCGCTGAATCCGTTTCGGCATGCTTGAGGCCTTAGCCCCACAACGTGGAGCGCTGAGGGGTGGGGGTGAAGGTGCGACGGCGACGGATTACCGTAGGTCGTTGTCCGCCGCCGTCTCAGCCGTTCGCCTATCGGCGAGCCGCTTTCGCGTGAGACTTGGCCTTGGGCAATTCGTCAGACCGCTCATCATCCGGATGCGCGAGCTCTGACGCCTGCTGATTGATGCCGCCTTCTGCCAGGGTCGTCAACTTCTCGTCGGCCGCCTTCTCTTCGTCGAGGTTCTGTTGCAGCAGTTCGGCCGCTTCTGAGTGTCCCATTGACAATGCCCAGCTGACCAGGCTGCCGTAGGCGGCGATCTCGTAGTGCTCGGCGCGCTGACCTCCGGCGACCAGACAAGCGTCCAAGGTGGGCTCGTCAAAGCCCTCGTCCATCGCTGCCTGACCTTCGGCGATGATGCCGGCAATACCGTCACAGTGCTTACCCGCCGCCTTTTCATCGAGACTGGTGAAGGCCTGTTCCAGGCGCTCGACGTGGCCTCTGGTTTCCTCGAGGTGCGATTCGAATGCCGACTTCAATTCCGCCGACGAGGCGGCTTTGGCCATTTTCGGCAATGCCTTGAGAAGCTGCTTCTCGCAGTCGTAGGCATCTTTCAGCTCGTCCACAAATGCGTCGTGAAACGTCTTCTTCTTGTCCGCCATGGTGAGACTCCTCGTGGCCACTCCCGGTTCTCAGAAGCATCCGGCCACCGGCATCGGTCTCAGCACGCGGCGTACCAATTCGCAGATGCGCCTCTAGCCATCGCGAAACGCTTGCAACCAGTCAGGAACGCTCGGCAATAGCAGTAGTGCTGACTGACGGTGTGTCCGTCTCGTAGACACCGGAAGCGGCGACTGACATAGGTCAAGTCGAGGCGCGAGCGCCGTCTGTTAGTCAGTGGTGACTGCTGCGTTTACGCGTAACCACTTTTGGAACCCCCAATGAAACAGGAGGCAAAGTCCTTGCAGCTCGGATCGCAGGAGAAAGCGCCATGACTCATGGATTCATCGCACAGTGTGTCGGTCGGACGTCGGTGGCTCTGCTGCTGTTGGCGGGGACAGCCGCCTGTAGGGCGCAGGGCGCGACGCCGGTCGACGTCGCGACGGTAGATAAAGATTTCGCCGTAAAGACTGCACAGGGAGGTCGCCTTGAAGTCGAGCTGGCAGCGTTGGCCGAGAAGAAGACCGCGAACGACAAAGTTCGCTCGTTGGCCACAACGATTCACACCGACCATGACCGGGCGAATGCTGAGTTGCAGGCGATTGCGCGTCGAAAAGGGATCGCGCTCGAGACCGCCGAGTCCAGCGAGGGGATGGCTCTCAGGACGAAACTCTCAGGTTTGAGCGGAGACGCCTTCGACCGCGCGTACGTAGACGCCATGGTCGATGACCACCAGACTGACATCGCGGCGTTCGAACGCTACGCGAAGGAGGGACAGGATCCAGACCTCAAGGCATTTGCGGCCAAGACGGTGCCGACGCTCCGCACGCATCTCAACCTGGCTCAGGCGGCGCGCGACCTAGCCCACCCCCAGTAAGGACGTTCAAGTCGGCGCCGGTCCTACAGCCGGGAAGGGCGGCGCCGACTACTTGAGCTGTTGATGTCCGAGCAAGGCGAGCAAACTTTGGACATCGGCCGGCTTCGTGAAGTGATGATCGAATCCTGCGTCGATGGCGCGCTGCTTGTCTTCGGTCTGTCCCCACCCCGACATGGCAATCAACAGGGCCGGCCGCTCCGGATCTCTGTCGCGCAGCCGCGCCGCCACTTCGTAGCCATTGAGTCCGGGCATGCCGATGTCGAGGATGGCGACATCGGGATGAAACTCCGCCGCGATCGCGATTGCCCGACTGCCATCTTCAGCGGTGGCGACAGTGTGGCCATAACTTGTGAGCAGAACCTCTAGCATTCGGCGTCCGTCATCGCTATCGTCAGCCACGAGAATGCGCAGCGCCCGTTGAGGCCGCGAGTCAGCGACGTCTCTGGCCGGCGTCAGGGGACGCGGCGTCGTCGGATCCACCGGCAGCACCACCGAGAACTCGCTGCCCCGCCCTGGGCCGTCACTCGACGCGTCGACGGTGCCGCCATGCAGCGCGACGAGGTTCTGCACCAGCGTCAATCCCACGCCCAAGCCACCTCGTCTCCGCTCCAGCGATCGATCTCCCTGCATGAACATCTCGAAGATCGAATCACGCATGTCGGCCGCGATGCCGATACCAGTGTCGCGCACGCGAATGCGCACCATGTCCCGAGAGTCGGAGCTGTCGCCGACGATCTCAGCGATGAGCCAGATATGACCGGCTTCAGGCGTGAACTTGATGGCGTTGTTCAGCAGGTTCACCAGCACCTGAGTGAGCCTGACCGGATCGCCGTCGATAATAACTGGCTCGTCGGGCAGAGACACGGTGAGGACGTGACGCGCCGCGTCGGCGGCAGGTCGTGAGAATTCCACCGCGGCGTAGACGATATCGGCGAGGCGAAGCAACTCCCGACGAAGTTCAACCTTGCCTTGGGTGATGCGCGAGACATCCAACAGATCGTCAACGATCCGTACCATGTGACCAACTTGTCGCTCGAGCACTTCGCGTGCTCTGGCGGTTTCGACCGGATTGGTTTCCGTCAGTCGCATCGTTTCCAGCGCGAAGCGCATCGGCGCCAGGGGATTGCGCAGTTCGTGAGCCAGGATCCCGAGAAATTCGTCCTTGCGGCGATCGACGAGCCGCAGCGTCTCGGCGTCGATGCGGAGGCGTTCCGCCTGGCGCAGGTCGGTGACGTCGTCGATGGATACGAGCAGCAGTTCCGGACTGCGCCGCTCTAGCGATGCCTCGCGCATTCAGCACAAAGGTCCGCAGCCCGCGCGCCGGGACCATGCAGCGGACCTCCAGGTTGACGATCGACTCTTTCCCTTCGCACGCGGCTCGCAACAGCCGTTGCAAGGACGATTCGTCCCAGACGCCGCCGCCAGTGTTCCACAGCAGTTGCCCTTCGACCTGAGCAGCGCTTTCACCAAACAATTTGTAGAACGCCTCATTGGCAAGCCCGATGCGACAGGCAGTGTCCAGAACGACGAGCGGCTCGCGCACCGTCTGCACGACAGCGAGGGCGTAGTCCCGCGACTCGATCAGCTCGTAGTTCCGCTTGACGGAATCGATGTCGACGGCGACCAGCGTCGCGCCGTCAATCCGGTTGTCGGCCGTCAGAAATGGGCGGACGCGAAGCACCCACCAGCGGCCGGCACGATCAACGGCCTCTCGTTCCCAAGGCTGAGCGGTGGCAATCACCGACTCGACGACCTTTCCGACATCTTCGAACTGCACCGCGAACTTGATGTGCTCGATCGACCGACCTACATCGGCCGGCAATACATTGAACGCCCGCTGCGCAGCCTGGGTCGCGCGGCGGATGGAGAGGTCCCGCCCAACCGTGATCATCGGAACATCGGCGCTGCCGATGAAATTGGACAGATCGTCGGCGAGCACGTCCAAGTCGCGATTGCGCCGCTGAAACTGCTCGTTAACAGTGGTCAGCTCTTCATTGGTAGATTGCAACTCCTCTTTGGTCGTTTCGAGCTCTTCATTCGTGCTCTGCAGTTCCTCATTGCTCGACAGCACCTCCTCATGAGCGGCCTGCAATTCCTGATCGGCGGCTTCGTGGGCATCGAGCGTCGATTGCAAGTAATGCTTGCTCGATGCCAGCTCCTGACGCAGCCAGGCGACGTCGTGCTCTGCGGCGGCCGGCGCGTTGCCGGTCGACGCAACCGGTGACCAGGTCGGCCAGTCCTCGGCTTCGAACAGCACGAGCAGGCACAGGTCCTGCGATTGTCCGACCGTCACGGGAAGGACGCGAAGGAGAAACTGGAGATCGCGCCCGCCGTCGGGCACATGGACGTGTTCACGAACCACCGGCAACCGGGCGGCCTTCGCCTCGGTCAGGGCGCTTCGCAGTTCCATGAACAGTCCCTCTCGTGCCATGCGCAGTACGCTGGCGGTCGGCTGCCCGGCGGGCACTTCCAGGAACGGGGCGGTCCGCCCGCGAAACTGCAAGACGTCGAAGTCCGCATTGACGAGTACCGACGGCGGTGCGTATCGGGCTAGCGTCAGACGATCGGCCTCACGCTCGAAATCTGGCGGCCGCTTTCCGGGAGCCGAAGGTGGCACCGCCAGTCCGGCCAGCCACTCGTCGGCCATAAAAGTCAACTGCGGTCGGCGGATACCGTCTTTGCGCCGGTAGATCTTGTGCGGACGGCTGACCGCCTCGAATAGATCGGCGAAGGACCCGATTGTCTCCGCCGCCCCGAGCACGAGGAACCCCTGGGGATTCAAGGCAAAATGGAATACCGGAATCAACCGTTCCTGCAAGGCGGTGGACATGTAGATCAGCACGTTCCGGCAACTCACCAGATCTACTCTCGAGAATGGCGGATCGACAGCGATATTCTGCCTGGCAAACACACAGAGATCGCGAACGCTCTTCTGGATCCGGTACGAGCGATCCTCCTTGGTGAAGAATCGCTGCAATCGCTCAGCGCTGACTTGGGACTCGATGTTTTCGGGATAGAGGCCGCTGCGGGCCCGTTCCAGGGCGGCAGGATCGCCCAAGTCGGTCGCAAAGATCTGAATGTCGCGCTGAACATTGCTATCGCCGAGGAACTCGAGGAGTACCATCGCAACGGATACGCTTCCTGGCCGGTGGAGCACCCCGGCACCCAGACGCGAATGGGCTCTGACCCTTTGTCTTTCAGAATTTCGGGAAAGACGCGGTGTCTCAACTCCTCGAACATCTCCGGCTCGCGGAAGAAGCTGGTGACGTTGATCAGAACATCTCGATAGAGAGCGTTTGCCTCCGCCACGTCGCGCTCTACAAACTGCGCGTAGTCCTCTGCCGTCTTGAAACCGCGCAGCAGCATTCGACGCGCGGTTCGGCGCTTGAGAGTGGTATCGCGGTATTGGCTGAAATCTACGCCGCTGCTTCGACGGAGCGCGTCGACGATGCGGTGAAAGTCCTCCTTCTCAGTATCCTCCCGCTGCTCTGCCGGCTCGGTGGGCCTCAGATACGGATGCGAGGGCAAGGTCAGCAGGCGTGCGGCGATGTCCTCCGGCGAAAGGACCAGATCGACCGCGCCGCTGGCAATCGCGCTCTGAGGCATGCCCGCGTGTTGCGCGGTCCGTTCGTCCTGAGCAAACGTCACGCCCCCGGCTGCCTTGATCTCCGATAGACCGAGCGTGCCGTCGGATCCGGTGCCCGATAACACCACGCCGACTGCGTGCGGGCCCTGCACTGCCGCCAGGGAACGGAGGAAGTGATCTACCGGGTAGTGCGGCCGCCGGTCGTCCGGGCGGGGCGTCACCGACAACACGCCATCGGCAATCGCCACATTGGTGTTGGGCCGGATTACGTAGATGTGGTCGGGCTGCACCTTCATGCCATGAGCCGCGTCCACCACGCTCGAGGAAGTCTCGGACGCCAGAATGGTTGACAGCTGACTTTCGTGATGCGGATCCAGATGCTGGACAATCACCACGGCCAGTCCTGAGTCCGCGGGTACGACGCGCACCAGCCGCGTCAGCGCGTCGAGACCGCCCGCTGAGGCGCCAACGCCTACCACAGGAAACGGATTCACCGGCTCTGTCACGTTTGGCAGTATATGTCCCCAAAACTAGTTCGAGACGGTTCCCAATCTGCGATTGACCGCCGTCTCGATGTCGGCGCAATCGTAGCTGGACTATTGAGCGTTGGTCACGCCGGGCGACACCGATTCGCAGTCTGCACGACGGCGAAGGGGCAATGAGCGGTCGGTTTCCAACTGCGCGTTGGCGAATCCAGCGCCGGCCCGCCGCGAGTGGCCATGCCCGGAAGGTCGAGCGTGCCGGTGCCGGAGGACGCCATCACCGCGTAATCATCGACCTGCTGTCCGGATTGAAACCATCACGCCCACCCGTCTCATTTCGAGGTGGACGCTCGTTGATTCAACGTGAAGGTCGCTGCGAGACGGCGAAGACCACGGCACGCTCCATGCTTTTTAGCGACAGCATTGACCGGGTCGCCACCTGCGGCGACGACGGAGACGTCGTGCCGATGACGTGGATCTGGTCGTATTTAGAGGAGCCCCGACCATGAGCGATCTAGAACACGGCCTCAATGACAAGGGCCGTTCGCGGCGTCAAATCTTGGGCAACCTCACGACCGGGCTAATCGTGGCGACGGCGGTGCCGGTGGTGGCGGTTCAGCAGGATCCGCGGCCGTCACGAAGCGGCGGGGAGTCGGCCGCAGGCCCGCCCGGCAATCCGATTGAGGCGTATCCAAAGCCACCATTCACGCCGCAGCAACAGCCGTGGCCGGGTCTCGCGTCGAAAATGACGCCCAAGCCTGATCACGGCGAATCGAGCTATCGGGGGTCGGGTCGCCTGTCGCGCCGAAGGGCCCTGCTTACCGGCGGCGACAGCGGCATTGGGCGGGCGGCGGCAATCGCCTTCGCGCGAGAGGGAGCCGACGTGGCCATCAACTATCTGCCGTCCGAGGAACCCGATGCGAAGGAAGTGATCGACCTCATCCGAGGGGCCGGGCGGAAAGCGGTGGCGCTGCCGGGCGACATTCGGGACGAACGATTCTGCGAGAGGTTGGTCAGCGATGCCGTCCGTGAGCTGGGCGGCCTTGACATCCTTGTCAATAACGCCGCACGACAAGTGTCGCAGGACTCGATTGTGAACATCACCACCGCGCAGTTCGACGACACGTTCAAGACCAACGTCTACGCGATGTTCTGGATCACGAAAGCCGCACTTCCTCATATGACGGCAGGCGCGACGATTATCAACACCGCATCGGTCAATGCCTACGATCCCGGCGAGAACATCATCGACTACGCCGCCACCAAGGGCGCGATCATGATATTTACGAAGGGGCTCGCGAAGCAGCTCGCCAAGCAGGGGATCCGTGTCAACGCCGTTGCGCCAGGGCCCTTCTGGACGCCACTGCAGGTCACCGGAGGGCAAAGCCCCGACAAGATTCCCGACTTCGGCGGGGATACTCCGTTCGGTCGGCCAGGGCAGCCTGCCGAACTAGCGAGCATCTACGTCCTGCTGGCATCACACGAGTCCAGCTACGCCACTGGTCAGGTGTTCGGCGCCGTGGGTGGACGCGGCGGGCCATAACCAAGCCGGCTCGCCGCTCAGGCGCCGTCGCGGCCGCGAAAGAAGATTCTCTTACTTTCCGGCTTGGTGCGTCCCCGGCCAGGGTTCACGGCGCTCGATACAGGCCGACGAGCCCTCGCGATCGCGCAGCATGATCACGTCCCCCCGTATCGCGCCTGGTCGCGTAGACGATGCCGTCCCCTGCCACGGCCACGATGCGCGGTTTGCCCAAGCCTTTCGCGAACGTGGTCACTTCGAACCCGCGGGCACGACGAGCCTCGCTCGCGTGTCGTTGGACTCCAACTGCTCAGGCTTTGCCACGTGCCCTGTGAGCGTCGCTACCTCCGGGCGTTGCTGAGTCTGTACCGACGCTGAATAAGGAGTACTGCGCCGAGGCTGACAGGTACACTTCATGACGTTGTCCCACCCCGGCAGGGATGCAGCGAACGCCCGGTCATGACTGCCGTCCCTCTGCGGTCTTCTTGGCGGTCGCACGACGTCGCTGCCACCACCGTGTCATCACAATCGCACCGACCACGACCTTCTCCAATCCGCCCTTCGAGGCAGTACGCGGAGTCGGTCGCGCCGGTGGGGCAGGCATGGCCGCATCGGCGATTTGGCGCTGTCGAAACGCTCGCGCGGCGCGTGCGCCAAGGACGGTCCGCCCCTCCGCGTTCTTCTGGCCCGGGGCTTTGCCGTACGGAGAGGCGTGCTCTATTTCGGCGTTCAACTCCGCGCCGGTCAGGATGGCGATGCCGGACACATAAAACCAGAGCATGACGACGATGACCGCGCCGACACTGCCATACGACGCCTCGTAGTCCGTGAATTTGGCGATGTAGAGCTTGAAGAGTAGCGAGACGAGCAGCCACAAGACAGTCGCCACGACGGCCCCTGGCGTGATCCACGCCCAGTCCTGCTCGGCATCCGGCCCGAAGTAGTAGATCAACCCGATTCCTGACGCGACCAACGCAAACACGAGCGGCCACTGCAGAACCAACCAACTCCACTCGAATGGTCGACCGAGGCCGGTGCTTTGTCCGAGCCATTCGGCGAGCGTGGGGCCGACCATCACGAGCGACAGGGCGCCGAGGACGATGGTGGCGAGGGCGAGTGTGAGGCTGATGGCGACAAGTCGAACTTTCCACCACGGGCGACCCTCCGCGATGTCATAGGCGCGGTTGAGCGCTCCGACAATCGAGACGAGTGCCGCCGAACTGCTCCACAGGGCGCCCGCGACACCGAAGGTGAGCAGGCCCCCGTGCTCATGATTCGCGAGTCGCCGCATCTGATCTTTGATGAGGTCCAGAATCTGCGGTGAGACAAACGGCTCGAGCGAGCGACCGACGTCGTCGGTCATGTCCGACAGCGGGAAGAAGCTCGCGAGTGACAGCAGAAACAAGATCGCCGGGAACAACGCCAGAAAGAAGTAGTACGACAGCTGAGCCGCTAAGCCGAGCACGTCGTCATCGTTGACCTCATGCCACGTGCGACGCGCGAGTTCAGCCCATGTCAGAGATCCTGCGCTTAGCACGCGTCGGCGAAGTGCAAATGTTGCGCCGACGGCCGAGCCTTTCGGCCTGACAGTTCGCTTCGTTGCGACCCTGACAGGTCGTTTCTTGGGGACCGGTGGCGCTCCGCAGTGCGCGCTTAAGGCGCCGTTCGGGGAATTCGCAGTCTGTGTGTGACGGGCGCCAGCGGCGTCTTTATTGTCTCGAGTTGCTCGGACCTCGGTACTCCACGTGTCCGGCGTGCGACCGTACAGCACAGCTGGCTGCCCGCCCCGATTCCGGGCGCTCTTCGGACTGCGTGACTGCCTTCTTTGCATCCATCCAAAGGCATTCACAGGTATCAATCCTCGAGCCGCACGGAGCACTCCCTCGAGCCGCTCGGAGCACTGCGGATCACCGTAGTGTCCGGAACGTGATTGAGTAGCGCAAGCTGCCGACCGGCGGAATGTGATGTTCATAGGCGCTGCGCGATTCCTGCGTCATGAGATATGCCGATCGCGGGGAGAGCATGATTTCGTGTGTCGCTGACCGACGGAACGTCGTCGGCGTCGAGGGGGCGGATCGGTGCGGACGGAACCGTATTCGGCACGCCGAGAGCAGCGACACGCCAGCGACGATGTCTGTACTGAGGGGCGTCGCGATGCCAACCAATCGGCGCCCCAGGCCGATACTCATTGATCAACGCCATCGCAAACGCCTCTGGCGCGACCCCGGCCCACTGCGCGAGCCTGGCGCGTAGTGGCCACAGCAATTGTGGAATCGGCCCTTGGACCTTCCGATCGTACGATTGGCCGAAGAACGCCACCCGGCGACGGGCTACGACACCGCGCATCTCGAACTCCGAAAAGGCGATGCCTGCCATCCCGTCGAGCAGGGCAAGCTCTTCGGCGCTGGTGATGAAGTCGTCGCGATAGTGAAAGCCCGGCGGTATCTCCTGCTCGAAGAGCGCGGGCAAGTCGGCCATATCCCCAGTCTCGCACGGTGAGTGGCGTCGGCTCGCCGCGGTTCACTGTCGCCTTGACTCCCGTGTTCTCAAACGCTGCAACACCCCCGATCGTCAGCAGCGGCGACGTTGCGCATCTCTCCAGGTGATCGTGCCAGCGCGACGCGGTCGTCACCGGTCGGATCAGGGACTTCTTCAGACGCAGGCCTCGGGACGGCGCCGACGCTTGCAATTGGTACACAACATGCTGGTCAGGGCGTCATTATGAATTCTCAAGTCCACCGCTCGCCCTCGGTGGCCGACGCGGAACAGTGGCTGGCACTCGGTACCGGCACCGTCCTCCTCCTCATGGGTGCCTCTCGGCGGTCGGCGATGGGTGCCTGCCTGGCGCTGGCCTCCGCGCCTCTGCTGTACCGCGCGATGACTGGCCGCTGGCCGGAGGTTGGTGACTCAGTCGAGTCCACCGATACCAAGACCGCGCTGGGTGGCGACGGAGGCGTCCATGTCCGGGAGTCAATCCGATTAGAGGTTCCACTAGCCGACGTCTATGCGTTCTGGCGTCGGCTGGAGAACCTGCCGCAGTTCATGACGCACCTCGACCGTGTTACCGAAGGACCCGACGGTAAATCGCAGTGGGTCGCTTCAGGGCCCGCCGGACTTGCGGTCAACTGGGACGCCGAACTCATCAACGAGGTCGAGAACAAGATCCTGGCGTGGCGCTCGCTTCCCGGCTCTGACGTCGTCAGCGCAGGCGCGGTGAATTTTGAAGCCGTGCGCGACGGTCGGAGCACCCAGGTCACGGTCCATCTGCAGTACGCCCCGCCGGCAGGCAGGGCCGGAGCCCTGGTCGCAGCGCTGTTCGGGCGCGAGCCTTCACAGACGATTCGTGAGGACCTGCGGCGTTTCAAGCAGTTGCTGGAAGCCGGTGAAGTGCCTCGCGCGACAGCGAGTGCCTGAGGGGGCCACATGCGTGCTGTCTGCTGGGAAGGCACAGAGGACATCCGGGTCGAGACCGTTCCTGACCCGGTCATCCTCAATCCACGAGACGCGATCGTCAAGGTGACGACGACCGCGATCTGCGGATCCGATCTGCACATCTACGACGGCTACATCCCGACGATGAAGAAGGGCGATGTGCTCGGTCACGAGTTTATGGGCGAAGTCGTCGAAGTCGGCGCAGAGACGACCCGACTCAAGGTCGGCGATCGCGTGGTGGTTCCCTTCACCATCGCCTGCGGTCACTGCTACTTCTGTAAGGAACAACTCTGGTCGGCGTGCGACAACTCGAACCCGAATGCGTGGATGGCGGAGAAGCTCTACGGCTATTCCGCATCCGGCCTGTTCGGGTACTCGCACATGTATGGCGGCTATCCCGGGGGCCAGGCCGAATACGCGCGCGTGCCGTTCGCGGACGTCGGACCGTTAAAGGTGCCCGACCAGCTCACCGACGAGCAGGTGCTGTTTCTCTCAGACATCTTCCCGACCGGGTATATGGCCGCGGAGAACTGCCAGATCAAGCCTGGCGACACCGTTGCGGTGTGGGGATGCGGCCCCGTGGGGCAATTCGCGATCAAGAGCGCGTATCTGCTGGGCGCGGAGCGTGTCATCGCCATCGACCGTTTCCCCGAACGGCTGGCGTTGGCATCCTCTCAAGGCCGAGCCGAAACGCTGAACTATGACGAGGTCGACGTCCTCGACGCGCTCCGCTACCTGACCGGCGGCCAGGGTCCTGACGCCTGCATCGACGCGGTCGGTCTCGAGGCGCATGGCACCACGCTCGATGCGTGGTACGACCGCGCCAAGACATCGCTGTTTCTCGCCACCGATCGACCGCATGCGCTTCGGCAAGCGATTCACGCCTGTCGCAAGGGAGGGACGGTCTCGATTCCCGGCGTCTACGGCGGCTGGCTCGACAAGTTTCCCCTGGGCGCGGCCTTTGCGAAGGGGCTCACCCTCAAGATGGGCCAAACGCACATGCACAAGTACATGCCCCTGCTACTGGAGCGGATCGAGCGCGGAGACATCGATCCGTCCTTCATCATCACGCACCGGATCGGTCTCGACGACGCGCCGGCCATGTATCGAACATTTCGCGACAAACACGATTCGTGCATCAAGGTCGTCATGAAGCCCGGTGCGGCGGCCGATCTCCACGCCGAGACTCCGGCTTTGCAGCGGCGGTAACGCTATGTCCCCGGTTGTTGCCGGCAGTGGCCGGACGGAGGACGGAGACGCCTTCAATGCTCGGCCAGTGGATCAGAGATGGTCCTGATTCAGCTCCTGTTGCCGGCGATCAGCGCGGGACGGCAGGATCGGACCGGACCCGTCGCCGAAACCAGACGCGAATTGGCTGACCGGTTCAACGGCCTGACGGCGTATGTGCGATCGCCCGCGAAGGGATCCTGGACCGCTCCCGATGGGCACACTGAACAGGACGATATGGTGATGATTGAAGTCGTGACGAAGACGTTCGACCGCGCATGGTGGCGCGCCTACGCGGCCACGCTGGCCGCGCGATTTGATCAAGAGAGCATTCATGTCCGAGCGGTGCCAGTCCACATGCTCGACGAGGGACGCGATGAGTAAACCATTCGCGATAGTCACCGGGGCGTCGTCGGGCATTGGGCTCGAGTTGGCCGCTATCTGCGCCCAGGAGGGGTTTGACCTGTTGGTGGCCGCGGATCGTTCGGAGATTTGGGCCGCCGCCGATCACTTCCGTAACCTTGGCGCGGACGTTACTGTGGTCGAAGCCGACCTGGCGACAACGCAAGGCGTCGACCGGTTGTGGGCTGCGGCTGCAGGCAGGACTGTCGACGCACTCCTGGCCAACGCGGGACACGGCCTTGGCCGGGCGTTTCTCGATCAGGATTTTTCGGCTGTGCTCCACGTCATCAATACCAACGTCACCGGCACGCTGTATCTGGTGCAGCTCGTCGCCCGAAACATGCGGCTCCGAGGCCAGGGGCGCATCCTGCTGACTGGTTCGATTGCCGGCTTCATGCCCGGCACCTATCAGGCGGTCTACAACGGAACGAAAGCGTTCATCGACTCGTTCTCATTTGCGTTACGTGCGGAACTGAAGGACAGCGGGGTCACCGTGACCTGCCTCATGCCGGGGGCGACAGAAACGGACTTCTTCGAGCGCGCCGACATGCTCGATACCAAGGTGGGACAGGAGAAGAAAGACGATCCCGCGGACGTGGCCCGCGTGGGCTTCGACGCCATGATGCGCGGCGATGGCGATGTCGTCAGTGGCTGGCAAAACAAGCTGCGATCGGCGATCGCCAACATCACCCCGGCCGGCGTCCTCGCGGAACAACATCGCAAGCTGGCTGCCCCTGGCTCAGCTCCGACGACAAGGTCCTAGGGTCGGCATGCGCGATGACACGAACTCACGCGGCGGATGGTTCACTCGAGGGGCCGCGAACGGCCACACCGATCCCGGTTCCTGTATCGGGAACAGCGCTGTTGCTGATTGACGTCATCAACGACCTCGCGTTTCCAGGGTCCGCAACGCTGGTCGCACAGGCGGACGAGATGGCCCTGCGGTTGTCAGCACTCAAGCGCCGGGCTAACGCGGCTGGTGTCCCTACGATTTACATCAACGACAACTTCGGGCAGTGGCGCTCCGACTTCCGCAAGACCGTGGCGCACTGCACTGCTCCCTCGTCGCCAGGGCGTCGTGTCTCGCATCGCCTCCGACCGACCTCGCGCGATTATTTCGTGCTGAAGCCAAAACACTCGGGCTTCTTCGACACGACGCTCGATACGCTATTAAAAACGCTCCACATTCGACGCGTCATCTTGACGGGTATTGCCGGCAACATCTGTGTGCTCTTTACCGCCAATGACGCATACATGCGTGACCTCAGGATCCTCGCCCCGGCCGACTGTATCGTCTCGAATACGGCGGCCGACAACGAACACGCGCTTCGACAGATACACATCGTCCTCAAAGGGAACGTAGCAGCGTCGCATGACTTGACATTTCGTGGGACACACCGAGGCAGGGCCATGCGGCGCAAGCGGCAGTCAGGCTCGTCAAGGCCGAACGTGGAGCGGGGATGACTACGTCGTCCGTCAATCCTCGTGCGACGCAGATCAACGGTGGCGCACGGCGCCTCCGCTCACGAACGACTCTGCGTATAGGCACAAGTGTCGTGGTCGGCGCATGCCTATCGTTGTCGCCGCTCCGCGCAGAACAATTCGCGCGCAGCGTCAGCAGTGCGACGATGGTCATGCCAGCGGACTCGTCGGTGCTGCGGGTGTGTGCCGATCCCAATAACCTTCCGTTTTCGAATCGTCAGGGCCAAGGCTTCGAGAATGTGCTCGCGCGTTTAGTCGCCGGTGATCTACACCGACGGGTCTCGTATACGTGGTGGCCGCAACGACGCGGCTTTATCCGTAACACGCTTCGCACCGGTGCTTGCGACGTCGTTATGGGGCTGCCGTCGTCGTTCGAGCTGGTCCAACCGACGCAGCCCTATTACCGGTCCACGTATGTGTTCGTATCTCGTCGGCGCGATCACCTCCGTTTGACTTCCTTCGACGATCCGCGGCTTAAAGAGCTCCGTGTCGGGTTTCACATCATCGGCGACGACTACAACAACGTCCCGCCCGCGCAAGCGCTTGCGGCGCGAGGGATTGTCGCGAATGTCTCGGGGTATACCATCTATGGCGACTATTCGCTCCCCAGCCCGCCGCGGGCGCTGATCGATGCCGTAGCGAGAGGCGATATCGATGTGGCAATTGCGTGGGGTCCGCTGGCGGGCTACTTTGCACGTCACCAAGCAACGCGCTTGGATTTGATGCCGGTGTCGCCTCAGATCGACCTCCCTTTTTTACCCATGGTGTTCGACATTTCGATGGGCGTGCGCCGCGGAGACACTGGACTGCGAGACGCGCTCGACGCCGTCATTTCACGCCGTCGGGCGCAAATCCGCTCCGTGCTCACGGGCTTCGGCGTGCCCCTCATCGAAGGGCCACCACGTTTGCCTCAGGGAGATTGACATGACCCGACGTGACATCTGGATGTGCATCCCGATCCTGGTCGCCTTGGCGGGTTGCGGTCGTACCCAGTCCCCGGCAGAAACGACCGCGGGTCTTCCGAACCCGGCGGCCGGCGCTGGTCACGCGACGGGCTGCGAGCAAGTGCCGACGACAGAACTCCAGCGGCTCTTGAAAGATGCCCCAACGAAGGGCGAAGCTGGCGGTCTGGCCGGCGGTCGGTTCAGCTGGGCCGCAGTGGTCAATCGGGACGGTCGGCTTTGCGCCGTCGCGGTGTCGAGCGACGATCCGTCCGCGACATGGCCGGGCAGTCTCGGCATTGCCAAGGCGAAGGCCTATACCGCTAATGCGTTCAGTACCCGATACATCTCCGCTTTCGACGGCGCGACTCTACACGCTGAGCCAGCCCGGCCACTCACTATGGGGTATTGCCGCCGGCAATCCTCTGAACCCCGAATGTCTGGGCACGCCCCACAACCCCGGCGACCTCGGCAAGGTCTGCGGTGGCACGATCGCGTTTGGCGGCGGGCTGCCTTTGTACAAGGGGCAAGTCAAAGTTGGCGCTCTTGGCGTCAGCGGCGACACGGCCTGCACGGATCATGAAATCGCCAAGCGTGTCCGCGATGCAGCAGGACTGAATCCGCCGGCCGGCGCTGGTGCTGACGACATCCAGTACAGCTCGGCGGACGGAGCCACCCCGTTCACACACCCGCTATGCCTGAACACTTGGCGTGACGGTAAGAAGATCGGCGACGAGTCTGCCAGCACGGGCTACTAGCGCGCTGGCAGAGGGGCTATCCGCGAGAGACGAGCACGTCATGTGCGGACCTATCGCTCGCACCGGCGCTGCACTGTCGAGAAGGCGGTTCGTTCGGATGGTTTCTGCCTTGGCAGCAGCCGGCCTCGGGACGTCCGCCAACCCGTCGCGGTTGCGGCTGTCATTGTCGCTGGGGTCTTCCGGTTCCCCGGCAGATCTCGATAGGCGCGCAGGCGTTGCCATGGGTCTGCAGGAAGCCGACCGCTTGGCCGCCCTCATCGGAGCGCGACTCGAGGTGACCGAGGGTGCCAGGGTCGACGTCGACGCGCGGATCGGTCTAGGCCGTGATTTTCCTGGGCCAACGCCGGCAGGCTCATTGGCGCGCGCCGCCGCCGGCCAGGTGCCGTACCTTGCTCTGGACGACACGGAAGCGCCCGCGCGAGAGGATATGTTCACGCTGGCCTCGACCTTCGAGCAGCGTCTCGAGCGGCTCGCATTGTTTGCGAGAAGTCGTGGCGTACTCCGCCTACAGTCTGGTAGCGCCTCAGCAACTCGAATTGCGGTCGCCAGCCGGGTGCTTTCACGACTCGAGATGGTGCTCCAGTCAGGCCCTCTTCAAGCCGGCGCCCGTAAGGCACCAACCCTCTGGCTCGAGGCCGCCGACCTCCGCTTCCCGGGCCGACCCCCTTGGCTTGAGCTGGCGGAGTCGCCCTTGGCGTGGGTCGAGGAGTGGCACGCGATGCTCACGAAGTTTGGCGCCAGTGAACTCAATGAGCGGTTCTTGCGCAGTGCCGAGCGGCCAATGACGTCGTCCGCGTGGATCGCGTGGCTCGCCGTCAAATGCCTCGTCGACGTCGCATTTCGTCCCCCGGGAGGGGTGCCCCTGCTGCCGCGCCTTCGGAAGATGCGCATGGACGGACACAAAGGGGCGGCTCTCTGGTTCGACGCCAGTCAACTCCAACAGCCGCTGTATGTCGTGGGACTGGTAGCTTCGAGCGAGTCCGGATCCACGCTACTCGCCGATGGAGCGGCGTTGTGAGGACAAGCTCTGCGGCAGCGGCCCTTCAGGTTGCGATTTTCGGATGCTGGTTGGTTGCAGCAACGGCTGATCCACTGGTTCGAACAAGCGCGCAGGTTTTCGTCTCTAACGAACGCTCGGGGACCGTATCCGTGATTGATGTGGCCACTGATCGCGTGATCGCGACGATCAGTGTCGGTGGTCGCGTCCGAGGAATCGTGGCGCCGCCAGGCACCCACACGGTCTTTGTGGCCACAAGCGATTTCGCGGAACGCGTCCAGTCCAGTCAGGATGCGATTGCCGCGATCGACATCCGCACTTCTACAATTGTCCGCCGCTATGATGCCGGTTCGGATCCCGAGGCATTTGCCGTAGCCCGGGATGGCACCCGCCTCTACACGTCGAATGAAGATGCAGGAACGGCCACCATCGTGGATCTCGCAACATCCCGCGTCGTCGCAACGCTCCCTGTCGGCATAGAACCGGAAGGCGTGGCCCTCAGTCCGGACGGACGATGGGTCTACGTCACCGCGGAAACGAGCAACACGATATCTGTGATAGACACAAGACGCGCACGAGTAGTTGCCAGTTTTCTCGTCGATCCTCGTCCCCGGGCTGCCGCGTTTTCACCGGATGGCCTTCGGGCCTACATCACGTCGGAAATCGGAGGGTCCGTTACGGTTGTAGACGTCTCGCATCACTCGGCCATCGGGACGATCGCGTTGCCGGATAAGGCGCACCCCGTCGGAGTGGTGGTGTCGCCGGACGGCAGTCGGGTCTACGTGGCCAATGGCCGGGGCAATTCGCTGTCCGTCATCGACGCGCGACGGACGCGGGTGCTGCAGACGATCGGGGTGGGTCAGCGTCCTTGGGGCATCGCGATCACCGCAGACGGTCGGAAAGTGTACACCGCTAACGGCCTCTCGAATGACGTCTCCGTGTTCGATACCGTGGCTCGGCGTGTGACCGCGACCGTCCGCGTGCAGGACGGCCCGTGGGGAGTGACCATTCCGCGTTGACCGGAGCCAGGGCCTCGACGCAGGCCCGCGCGGTCGCGTTCAATCCTGGCCGAGCTCGTTCGGAGAACAATTGAGCACAAGTCGGTTGTCGGCGGCCAGGTCCAGCTGCCGCCAGCCAGCCACGTGGCCGCGCGGCTCCACCCCAATCACTCCGAGGCCCAGCCGCTGCAGCATCCCTGCCGAGCCGAGGAGGTAGGCCGTCACCACGCAGTTGCCGCCGACGCGCTCGGCGCAGACCTCCTCAAGGCGCCCGAGGCACCGACGGTTCGCGGTGAGCACCGGTTTCCCGACGAGGCACTCGAGCCGCCGCTGTCCGGATTCGAGCGGCTTGGCGGCGTATCGCGCCGACTTTTGCCCGACGTTTGGTGTGCGACCGCCAAACACGGCACGGAGGCGACGTTCCACTGCGCGCGCGTCAGTTTCGTTGACGTCGAGGTCGACCATCACGTCAACGTCGACCTCGGCGATTGCCGAGAACGGAATTCGAACTGGTCGGCTCGCCTCCAAGCCGACTAGATGCTCGCCGGCGTCGACGCAGCGTCCCAGCAGCCGGTGAACGCGGCGAGCAAGGGTGATCGACCCGTCTCGATCGCACTGATGCGTGGTGCCGCGCCCGGCCTCACATCCAGGATGATTCCATCCACGCGGCCGATCTCGGCGCCCCGCCGATCCAGAAGCAATTTATCCAGGAGGTCGCCCACGACGTTCACGTCAGCCTCCGAGAATCTCCAGCGGTATCACCACGATGGCGAGCAGCGCCGCCAGGATTGTCAGCACTGCCAGAAATACGTTCCCGACCATGCCGCTCGTGTGACGCTTCAGGTAGTGCGAGTCGTTCATCAGCACGAGGAACGGCAGCACCACCATCGGCATCAGGATCACCGTCAGGGCGACCGACACCATTGTGAGCCGGAGCGGATCAACGCCGACGAGCGCGACGATCATGCCGACCACCACAGACAGCGCAATCGTCGCGCTGAATCGCGCTACGTCTTTCCGCGGTTCGTTCGCCCCCCAGTTCCACCCAAATACCTGCGCTGGCAGATACCCACCGTTCAGGGCAATTTCTACGGCCGCGCCCAGGCAACCTACGGCCAGTGCGAGCGCGAAAAGGCCGACGCCCCACCGGCCAAAGACAGGCACCAGCATCAGCGCTGCCTGCTCGTACGAGTCCACCAGGATATGACGCGGACCGATCACGAGTGCCGCCGTCACCAGTACCCCCATGGACACCACGCTCCCGAAGCCCATTCCGATGAATGCGGTGGCGCGATTCACCCAGAGATCTTTCTCGGCCATCTTCTCCTCGATGGCGCCGGACGCGTAGAAGTTCAGCAGATACGGACTGACAGTGGCCCCAAGAATGCTGACAGCGAGGAAGGCATATCTCAAAAGGTGATGATCGGGAAGCGAAGGGACGAAGCCTGCCACCAAGGCGGCGCGATTCGGTCGAAGCTGCCACGCGGCAACCACGAAGATCACGGTTACCAAGCCAAGGAGGCCCAATCCGTTCTCGATCACGGAGAAGTTCGATAGCCACAGAATGGTGAAGACCAGTACGCCGACTGGAACGATCCACCAGATAAGACCGATTCCCGTCATCAGCTTCAACGCAATGGCGACACCGCCGAGTTCCGCGGCGAGCAGCAACGCATCGACGGTCAGTTCCGCGCAGAGAGGTACGAGCTGGAAGTGAATGCCGAACCGCTCCCTGATCGCCGCCGCCAGCGTGCGACGGCTGACGATCGCCAATCGGCCTGACATCTCAGTCAGCATCGCGATCATGAACGCCGCAACCGCGATAGCCCAGAGCAGCGAGAACCCGAACTCGGCGCCCGCCTGAGCCGCCGTCGAGACCGATCCCACTTCGACAAATCCGCCGATGCTCGTCACGATGCCGAGCAGAAGATCGACAAGTGCGCTCACGGACGGCCGGCCTCGCCGATTGCCGTCTGCGCTAACTTGCGACGGACGTGGTCACGATCACCGCGGTGAATCGCGGCGAGGCACTGGGCGAGCGACAGCGAAAGCTCCTCGGCGTCCGCGGCCAGCGCAGCGACACGCGGATCGGTCAAGGCCTCGGGGGGACTGGCGAGTCCGCGCCGTTCAACCTCGATCAGCATAGCTGTCTGATCGAGAGCGGTGACAGCAAAGGTCGTCGACACGCGCCCGGACAGCCATGCCGAGCCGATTTCGATCGCCGTCGCTCGAAGAGATGTAAGGGATTCCCGATGCGCCTCCAAGCGCGCGTCGGTTCGGTCGCACGCCGCCACCAGGGCGAGCAACAACAGCCCGACCAGTCGCCACGACGTCGTGTGCTGCCTTCGATACCACATCACGGGCTGGGCGGCGGTTGGGACTCGTTCCGCGTCCGCATCGATTTGATGTACGCGACGAGCTTCCAGATCTGATCGTTAGTGAGCGTGTGCCGCCATGTCGGCATGCCGTGCGCACGGCCCTGCGCGATTGAGCTGAAGACCTGTGCGTCGCTGCTCCCATAGATCCAGTCGACGTCCCGGAGGCTTGGAGCCATGCCGCCGCCGCCGCGGCCGCCGTGACAGCCGGAACAGTTAAAGCGGACGAAGAGTTGGCGTCCTTCGCCGATGGCTGTGCGATTGCCCGCATACGGATCGGCGGGCCCGAGGTCGTCGAGCGCGGGGCCTGGAACCGGACCGACGGCCGGCATGGGCGGCGCTGAGGCCGGACCTGCCGCGCCCGCTGGTGGCGCCTGGCCGCACGCCGAGAGTGCCAATAGCGCAATGAGCGCTGGCAGCAGTCGCGGTCGAGGGCAAGGGGTGAGCGACATGAGACTGGTGACTACAGACCGAACATGTACACGATGCTGCCTGGAGCCGTGACCTTCTTGATATCTCTCATTGCGCCCACCACGCCGAGCCCGGCGGTGGGGTCATCGGCCGAGATCTCCGGGAAGGCAACCGCGCCCATCCAGCCGCCAATACCGGAATAGATGACGACGTACTGCTTTCCGTCAGGACCGAGATAGGTCACCGGATTGCCGATGATCCCTGAGGCGACGTGGAACTTCCACAGCTCGGCACCATTTCTCGCATCGAGCACCTTGAACCAGCCATCCATCGTGCCGTAGAACACGACGTCACCGGCAGTGACCAGGACGCCGCTGTAAACCGGGAATCTTGCGTCTTTGACACTCCAGGCCTTGCGGTTGTGGGCGACATCCCAGGCCACTAATTCGCCCTGATAGCCTCCGGGGCCGGGGTACATCTTCACATCCGCGCCGAGGTACGGGGTGCCGGCGATGTAATTGGCTTCGATGCCTTCGTAGTCCATGCATGTGTTATGCGCGGGAATGTATAGCAGGCCAGTCCGCGGAGAGAACGCTGACGGTATGACGTCTTTTGCGCCAGTCGACGACGGACAGATACCCTCGGTGATCGTCCCGAAGTGGGTGTGTTTAGCCGGATCTTCGTTCGCCTTACCCGTCTTGAGGTCGTAGCTGCTCGCCCAGTTCACGGGCTCGAACGTCTCGGCCGACAGCAGCTCGCCCGTTTCCCGGTCAAGCACGTAAACAAAACCCGTGCGTCCGGGATGAACGATCAACTTCCGCGGACGGCCGCCGTAGTCCATGTCGATCAGGACGTTCTCCATGATCTCGTCGTAGTCCCACGAGTCATGTGACGTGACCTGATAGGCCCAACGGGCCTCGCCGGTGTCGGCATCGCGCGCGATGATCGAGCACGACCACTTGTTGTCACCCGGTCTCAGATCTGGGTTCCATACTCCTGGGTTTCCCGTCCCATAGAAGAAGAGGTTCGTTTCCGGGTCATAGGACATCCAGCCCCAGACGGTCGCGCCACCCAGCTTCCATTGTTCCGCCGGCCAGGAATGGACGCCGAGATCGGCGCCCTGGTCCTTCAGATAGAAGGCGTGAAACTTCGAGCCAATCTTCACATCGCTGTCCGGACCGGTATTGAACGCGCGCCACTGCTCGCGGCCTGTCGCGACATCGAGCGCAGCAACATATCCGCGGACGCCGAGCTCCCCGCCAGAATTTCCGACAATCACTCGATTCTTCACGACAAGAGGGGCCGCGGTGAACGTCTCGCCGCGGTTGATGTCGCCGACCCTGGTGCGCCAGACCTCCTGACCCGTTTCGGCATCAACCGCAACGACGACGGCGTCGAGCAGGCTGTAGATAATCTTGCCGTCGGCGTAAGCGGCGCCGCGGTTAACAACGTCGCAGCACGCAATGCCCACAGCACGTGGATCTGGGTGCGGTTCGTAAATCCACTTGACCGCGCCGCCAGGCTGCGTGAGATCGACGGCTATCAGGTTGTTAGGAAATGGCGTCACGACGTACATGGTCGTCCCGATGATAAGTGGCTGGCCTTCGTGTCCTTTGGCGACCCCAGTCGACAAAGTCGTCGAGACGTGCAAATTCATCGCATTCGACGACGTGATGCGATTGAGCGTGCTGTACCGCAGGCTCCCGTAGTCGCCCGCAGGCATCCGCCATTCGCCGTGCGCCACCTCGGCCACCAGCCGTATGCCGGGCACCGCGCCAATGACGGACGCGCTGGCACCCTGGGTTACGACTTGCCCAGGTTCCTTCGAACAGGCACCCACGACGCCGAGCGTCAGCACTCCGCAGGTAATGAGTCGAAAGCGGGCGCTCATGTCCGTGTCCTTTGCGTCGCTGCTGAGGTGAAGCGGGTCCGTCGATCGGATTCGCGCAGCCAGGCCGCGAACAATACGAGGCCTCCGGCTGCGACGAGCAGGCCACCGGGGATCCACATCAGCAACCCGGCCAGTTGCTGATCTTCTAGCGGTGTGAGACCTGCCGAATGGGGTTGGAGGTAGTGCGCGTACCAGACGTGCGGGGAGAGGGTGAGCAATGCCCCCAGAACGCCGCTGTGCATGGCGGTGGCAAACACATAAACGACCGCGGCTCCGTAGCCGAGCCGGCCGTATCGCCCATGCGCGATACCCCACCAGAATAATGCGGCGGTCGCAAAGAAGCAGGCGTGCTCGATTACGTGCGCCGATTCATGCGCGAGTGCATAGTCATAGAGTGCGGGCAGGTGCCAGAGCCACAGCGCGGCCGCATGCAGCAGAAACACGGTGGCCGGAGCGACAACGACTCTCCACGTCGCCGCCACTGCTGGCTGCTGGACCGACTTCGACAGGGTCGAGCGCAGTGGCGCGGGCAACGCCCACACGACGGCGACAAGCGGAGCGCTGAGGACCATGAGTGGCGCCGCCACCACCATCAACAACTCGTGCTGGGCCATATGCGCTGCCAGCCATGTGTCGCTCAAATCGTCCATCCATGGGGAAAGCGCGAGGGCAATCGCGAGCCACGCGGCCGCGAAGGCCACCGCCTGGCGCACGCGAACGCCGCGTCCGTAGCCGGCGGCGCGCCAGATGCGCGCCACGCCAGCGACGTAGATTCCGAGCGTCACGATCAGGCTACTGGCAAGCATCGATCATCCAGTTCGGCAGTGCGCCGGCCACGATGGTGAGCGCGAATAGCGCACTCGATGTCAGCCCGAGAATTGCCATGAATCGTGCTCGCTGCTGTCGGTCGTCCTCGCGGCCGGCTTCTCTGCCATTCTGACGCCACGCCGCCAACGCCGCGGCCGCTCCAGCCGCGACCAGCACGAGGGCGCCGACGCTGATCAGCGGCAACACGTCGCTGCGATGAGCGGCGCAGGTCCATTTCACCAATGCGTAGCTCGCCTCGAGATCGAATGCCCATGCCAGCGGCCCGGCCACGATACCGGTCCACAACAACATCGGTGAGGCACCTCCGCGCTCGGTTACATGAGTCTCGGCGCCCAATAGATCACCCCGTAAATCGGTAGCCACGCGAGGACCACGAAATACCAGTAGACCGCGTTCTCTTCGACGTCAACGAACCGATGCTCCTCGATCGGGCCGATGAACATCAGCGCGGTCAACACCGCGCTGTCGAGGAAGTCGGTGATGATGTGGGTCGTGTGCAGTCCGAGCAGCAGCCAGACAATGGATCCGTACGCGTCACGGTCCCACATGACGTTCAGATGTGTGAACTCACGCACGCGAATCGCATTGAACCCGGCCCCAAACAAGAGGCAGATCACCATCCACAGCCGGACGCCGCGGAGGTCGATGCGCTCTCCGGCCCGCTTGGCAAGCTCGTTCGGAATCAGGCTTCCGAGCAGGACGATTGTGTTCAGAGTTCCCCACCGGAGTTCGGGTGCCGCCACGCCGTCTGGAGGCCATACGGGGAGCCGGGTGCGGAGGTAGAAGTACGCGCCGATCGCCAGCGCGAAGACCGTACCTTCAATGAGGACGATCCCCATGGTGCCCCACCACATCAGGCTCCGCGAACCAAAGGCGCCCGGCGCCAGGCTGGACACGTCGAGCACAGGGCGGCTGTTCACGACACCTCCAGGGGCGATGCGCCCTCACCTGGCGTCGGCAGCGTGCGGTGGGTGAGCGGCCACGGTGGCGTGCCACCCTCGTCGGCGCTCTTCGGCCAGAACCAGCCGACCATGGCGATGAACACAGGGACAGCGCCGTAGACGACGCCCCAAGGCGTGAAGATCGACCAGACAAACAGAACGGTGGTCGCCAGCGCCGTCAGGAACGGCCAAATTGAGGGGGTCGGAAACTCCAGCCGATGGTCAGCCTCGGCGTCGAGCACGTAAGTGATCAGAACGTCTCGAACGTCGGATCGCAGGCCGACGACGATCGGCTGGTCGGGTGGGTTCTGCCAGAGCGGGTCTCGACCGCTGACGGTGGGAGGCCACCAGAAGTTGGCATGGGGCGGAGGCGAACTGGTGGCCCATTCGAGGGTGCTCGCGTTCCACGGGTTGTCGTCGGCAGGACGTCCACGCCTGGCCGTGCGCACGATGTCGACGAGAAACAGCCCAATTCCGCAGGCCATCAGAACGGTCCCTGACGTCGCAATCTGGTTCAGTTGATCCCATCCCGTCGCGGAGGCGTAGGTATAGACCCGTCTCGGCATGCCGTGTAGACCGAGCACGTGCATCGGGAAAAACGTCAGGTTGAACCCGGTGAAGAGAAGCCCAAAGACCCACGCACCGATGCGTTCACTCAACAGGTGGCCGGTGATCTTTGGGAACCAATAATAAAATGCACCAAACAGGGGAAAGAGCGCCCCGCCGATTAGAACGTAGTGGAAATGGGCGACCACGAAGAACGTGTCGTGCAGCTGGGTATTGAGGGGCACGGCGGCGAGCATCACCCCGGTCAAGCCGCCGGCAACAAAGATCGCGAAAAACCCGAGCATCCAGAGCATCGGGGTTTTCACCACGACGCGGCCGGACCACATCGTCGCGATCCAGCAGAAGATCTGCGTGCCGGTGGGAATCGCGATCATGATGCTCGCTGCGGTGAAGAAGCTCTCGCCGAGCTGCGGCAATCCGGTGGCGAACATGTGGTGGACCCAGAGCCCGAACCCCATGAAGGCGGTCGAGACGAGTGAGAGCACGACTGCCAGATAGCCGAACATCGGCCGCTGCGAGAAGGTCGCCAGAATGGTCGAGACGATGCCCGTACCGGGAATGAAGATGATGTACACCTCGGGATGACCGAAGAACCAGAAGAGATGCTGCCAGAGCAGCGCGTCCCCTCCGTGCTCGACGTCGAAGAAGTGCGTGTTCACCAGACGGTCCAGAATCAATGACGTGCTCGCCAGCATGACTGCGGGCATCGCAAACAGCACCATGAACGACGTGACGACCTGCGCCCATACGAAGATAGGGATCCGGTTCAAGGTCATACCCGGCGCGCGCATCTTGAACGTCGTGGTGATGAGCGACACGGCCACCGCCAGCGAGGCGACCTCCGTGAACGTGATCAGCTGCGCCCATACGTCCGCCCGCTTCGACGGGCTGTATAACGCCTCCGCCAACGGCGGATAGGAAAACCAGCCGACGTCCGGCCCGGCATTGAGCAGGAACGAAACGTAGAGGAAGATCCCGCCGAACAGCAGCATCCAGTAGCTGTAGGCGACGAGCCGCGGAAAGGCGATGGCGCGGGCGCCGACCATGAGAGGCACGAAGTAGATCCCCAAGCCCTGCATGACCGGCACCGCGAAGAGAAACATCATGGTGGTGCCGTGAGTCGTGAAGATCTGGTTGTAGACATCGGCGCTGAGAAAGGTGTTGTCCGCGCGCGACAACTGGATCCGCATCAAGGCCGCGAGGATGCCGGCAATGAGAAAAAACCCGAACGCAGTGGTGAGATATCGGCGGCCCAACGATTTGTGATCGACGTGCTTCAGCCAGCCAACGACGCCTGGGGGATCTGCCCAGGTTGTCTCCAAGAGCGCGGTGTCGGTTGCGATCCCAGACGGTGCTTCCGGGGCGGTCATCGCAGTGTCTCCAGGTACGCCGCGAGGGCAGCAAGATCGGCAGAGCTCAGCGGATTCGCTGGCATCTGACTTCCAGGCTTGCTGGCCTGTGGATCACGAATCCAGGCGACCAGGTGATCCGTGTCGTTAGGCAACGTGCCCGCGCCGAGCGTCGGGCGCGACGCGACGTGAGTAAGATCGGGCCCGACATGGCCGCGCGCCTCCGATCCGAGCACGGTATGGCAACTGCCACATCTCACGGTCATGAACAGGTCACGCCCCTTTCGCTCTGGCTCAGTGGCCGGCTCAGATGGAAGGCTTCTCATTGTCGTGAGCCAGCGCTCGAAATTCGCCGGGGGCTCGGCCGTGACGGTGAACGCCATGTGGGCATGCTGCCGGCCACAGAACTCCGCGCATTGGCCGCGAAATATCCCGTCGGAATCCGCTTGCAGCCAAATCGCCGTCGTATACCCCGGGATGAGGTCCCGCTTCCCGTGGAGGTTCGGTACCCAGAAGCTGTGGATCACGTCATGCGATGTGACCTTCAGCACGATCGGGCGGCCGGTTGGAATGTGGATCTCGTTGGCGGTGGTCACCCGATCGCTTGGGACGCCCTCCTCGTACTCGACCTCCCACCACCACTGGTGTCCAGTCACGGCAATCGTCAACGCGGGCAGCGCGGGCGTCGCGGCAACGGCGTGGCCCGTTCGAAGACTTGCCAGCAAGAGGAAGAACAGTAGGCCGATTGTCACCGCCACGGCGCCACCTACGCTACGGGTCAGCGTCCGTTCAGAGGGGGGTGGGCTGTTCGCCGGCACCCCTCGGAGAAGCGCCAAAATCAGCAGCGCAAGTACCACGAGGTAGATGGTCACGGAGGACCACACCATCAGAAGCCACAAGTGGTGAATTGCAGCGGCTTGGGGTCCGGCCGGCCCCAGCGCCGATTGCACAATCCCGTTCGGCCACATATTTTCGTTGCCGTTCTCGATGCGCCAGCCCAGCTATGACGGCACGTCCGCGGTCTGCGCAAGAAGGGCCCAAGCAGCCGGCGTGCCATTTTTCTTGCGGATCGCGAACGAGTGTTCTTCGTGGTGGCTCTGACGCGGTCCCGCGACGTGGTGCCGCGGAGGACCTTCCGCCGACGGCAGCAGCCATGTTGCAATTGACAACAGCGTCGCGTAAATGAGGCCACGGCGCTGGCGCATTGCGATCATCGCCGTCGCCGCAGTCCAGAAGCGCTCAAGTACCCGGGGGCACTCGCAACGCCTTGGCGGATGGGACCCGCTGGCGTTCTACGATCGCCTTGCCGTGAGGCCGCCGCCGGCCTTTCCTCGCTGCGTCGCAGCCTCGGTGTATAACCGCGGATGACCAACGGCCGGTCGAGCCCGTCCTCTCTCTGTGGATCACTGCGCTGCTCCGTCACGGCGGCGGACGGAAATCGAACACCCATACAGGTAGTGGAGCGACGGTCACTTCGTCAACTTCAAGACCGCGCACGCTAGAGAAAGCCGGCCAGCCACGCGAGTAAGTGCTTCAGCGCGGGCCACCTGTAGTTGAACGCTGCAGCCTGTTCAATCAGCCAGGCCTGATACGGCAGGCTCCCTGGGCCGAGGGCCAATAGCGATACCGCGAGATCCATCACGTCCGCACGAGTAAGGGTCATCGAACCGCCGTGCGGCCTTGGTACGCAGATGCTCTTCGTGATCCGCGATGGACCCGACCAGTGTGATGCAATCAACCGCCGAGCTAGTGAAAGGCGGCTGCCGACGGGAACGAGCGCGTGACACGGGTCGGAGCGCGCGCGACGGACAGAGCTGCCCTGATGAAGTCGCTTCAGCGCAGCCCTCTACGGGTCGGACGTTACCAACCAGCCACGCTTACAGGCAATTCTGAATCAACCGGAGAGTTTCCATGACGAGCAAGATCCGATCAGTGGGCGATTCGACTGGCGATGACGTGAACAGCTTGATGAGCGATCTGTCTCAGCGCGCGCGAAACGCAGGCGCGTCAGTGCGCGACGCCGCGAACGATGCGGCCGCCGCCGTCGATGACGGGCGGTCAACGGCCGCCGACGGCCTCGACACTGCGGCGTCCGCACTGCAGGACAGGGCCGATGACCTGCCTGGTGGCGAGAGCGTCCGACAGTTCGCGCGCACGACCGCCGATCGTCTCAGCACCACCGCCGACTACGTCCGGAGTCACGATACCGGGCGGATGATGGCCGATGTCGGCACCTTCGTGAAGGGCAATCCCGGTCCCGCGCTCGCCGTCGCCGCCGCGTTCGGCTTTCTTCTCGGCCGAGCGTTGTCCCGGGATTGAGCGACGTCCAGAAAGGGAGCTGACTCGTGCCTGAACAGCGATCGGTATCGGACGTCGTGCAGGACATCCTGCACAACTTGCAGGACATGGTCCGCTCCGAGAGCGACGAGCTCATACCCTGCTTTGAGGAGCACTATCAGCGGGCCACGCAACGAACAGCGATCATCGGGCCACGGTAGCGGTACCTGCGCGCCATGTCAGCTCAAACTCAGGCGAAACGTGTTACCAGTAGTGTCACGTTACTGTCCATGCCACCAATTGTGGGGACGGTCACCCTCATCTCTCTCGCCCGTTTAGTGATCGCAAAAGGCGTACGGCGTCGTCAGGATCGTCGAGCGCGGACCGTTCGCGGCGCAGGTCCCGAGCCTTATTCCTGTGTTCAAGACGCAGCAGCCCTGCTTCATTTCAAAATCTCAGACGGCCAGAGAAAGGGTCAGCGGGCGCGAGCCTGCCCTGGTGTAGCACTGTAAATCCCGAACTAGCTGGTACTCGTGTTCGTCCATCGAAGTAGTCGTATGGAGATAGGCGCGCCGCAGTCCGCGTGAAGCGCTCTCCGTACGTCTACAGGGCTGTGACCTTGTTGTGGACCGAGTATCGGCTCGCGATTGTGACTTGGCAAATCGTGAGCTGCAGGCAGATTTCGTCGTCGCACCCGAGGGCATACCGGCGCAACCGGGCGCCCCGTGAGCAGGCCACGACAATGCACTCGAATGTCGCCAGAATCGGCTGACAATCGGCTGACAATCGGCAGTGGTTCCGAGTGGCCCCCAGCAGCTCGGCGGGCGCGCGAACTGAGAAAATCATCAGCGTAGCGGCCTCGAGTTGCCTCCAGTTGCCCGCGTTCATCGGACTCAAAATCCGGTTCACCGCAAGGTGAGTGTGGGTTCGACCCCCTCTTCCGGCACCAATCCCTCGCTTTGCTCGGTCTTGGCGCCGCAAGAGTGGGTCAGGCACGCAGCGTTGTCGCGGCGCCAACGCCAGCGGGCTCGACCCCTCTGACACTACTGACTCCGCTTCGCTCGCTCGTGGCGCCGCACGAGAGGCTCGCTCCCGGTTCAACTCCTCGCTTCGGATGGCCGATCTGAAGATCGGCCCTACAGGCGCCACGGGGGACAGCGCCTTACGAGGCTACGGGCGATGGTCGATGTAAAGATCGGCCCTAGCGAGACTGCCGCGACGCCGACCTGAAGGTCGCCTCTACAGATGCCGCGGCTGCGACCCGATCTCAAGATCGGCCCGGCAGCGCATCGACCCGTAAACCCATGTCATGATTACGGACGCCTGACGGCGCACCCCGGTGCCCCGCGGCCCTACGGAGGCTTTTCCCCAATGAGCATCAGCACCACTGTCATCGAAGCCCTCAACCAGCAGATCAACGCCGAGTTGAGCGCGTCGTACGAATATCTCGCGATGTCGGCCTGGTGCCGCGCGAAGAACTTTTACGGCAGCGCCAAGTGGCTCCGCCTCCAGAGCCAGGAGGAATACGGCCACGCGATGCGGCTGTTCGACTTCGTTCTCGATCGCGGCGGCGAAGTGGCGCTCAAGCCGATGGAGGGGCCGACAGGAAAATTCACCAGCCTCCTCGACATCTTCACGCGCGTGTCTGCCCAGGAACAGAACGTCAGCTCGCAGATCGACAAGCTATACGAGCTCGCTTTCAGTCAGAAAGCATACTCAGCCACAGTTGAACTGCAGTGGTTCCTGACAGAGCAGGTCGAAGAAGAGAAGTCGGCCCGCGAGATCCTTGCCAAGATCACGCTCGTCGGTCACGATCCCGCAGCCATCCTCGATTTCGATCGCGAGCTCGGCACGCGCACCGCCGTCCAATAACTGTGCACGGCTGAGTCGCTGCGGCGGGACCGGCTCCTATAATCAATAGGTGCCGGTTCCGCAAAACGCATTCGCGGCAGCGCTCGCGCGCATCGCCGAGCCGCGACGCGTCATCCTCGCTGTCCTCGTTGCCCTCACGGTGCTCGTCCTCGCTGACGGCGTCACCTGGCGCAGCGTGTCAGCCGTCGTCCTGCTGGTCGCGACCGGCGTGCTCGTATACCGCGACGCGCGCGAACGCCGGCGCATTGCCGACGAGTTGTCGGAAGTCCACGAGCAGCTCGCCGAATCCGCCGCGCGCACGGAGCGGCGGGCCGACGCCAACGCGATACTCACAGACTTCAGCCACCTGCTGCAGACCTGCCAGCTGCCCGACGAAGCGCTCCGCATCATCGAGCGGACGATGCCCGGATTGCTGCACCGCGCGGGCGCTGTCTTCCTGGTGAACGAAGTGACCGGCCAGCTCGAAAAGCAGGCCCACTGGGGCGATCCCACCCGCCTGGAATCCACCTACGCGCCGGGATCGCTGACTGTGCTCGCCGAGCGCGGCGTTCGCGATGCCGCCGCGGCAGTGCTCGCCTCCACGCCCCCGAAACCCACCGTCGTCGGCAGCGACGATCGCCGCCTCTCGTGCATTCCACTCGTCGCCCAGGGAGAGTCGATCGGCGTCGTCGTCTTCCTGTCTCCGCTCGAGGAGGCCTATGCCGACGGCGTCGGGCCCGATGCCACCGATCGCGCGGGACTCATCGCCGCCTCCTGCGAGCAGATGGCACTCGCGCTGTTCAGCCTGCGGCTTCGCGAGACGCTGCGCACGCAGTCGATCAGGGACCCGCTGACGGGCCTGTTCAACCGGCGCTTCCTGATCGAGTCGCTCGAGCGCGAGTGCCGCCGCTCGGTGCGCGCCGGGCGTCCGCTGTCGGTCCTGATGATCGACATCGACAACTTCAAGATCTTCAACGACACGTTCGGCCACGAAGCCGGCGACCTGGTGCTGCGCGAAGTCGGGACGATGCTGCGCACGTTCTTTCGAGGTGAGGACGTCGCGTGCCGCTATGGCGGCGAGGAGTTCGCGCTCGTGCTCTCCGATACGGCGGCAGAGGGCGCCATCGCCCGCGCGTCGAATCTGCGGACTCGCGTCCGCCAGCTCCAGCCGACGCTCGGCCGCAAGACGCTCGGCTCCGTCAGCATCTCGGTGGGTGTCGCGGCGCTGCCGGAGCAGGCCTCCGACGCGGAGGGGCTCCTGCGCATCGCGGACCGGGCCCTGTACCGAGCCAAGCGGGAAGGCCGGGATCGTGTGGTCAGCGCCGACCACCGCGAGCTGTCAGACGGCGTCGGAACGGAAACCGGCCTCAGCTGAACGCTGCGTCGCTACGACGGCGCTGATGTGCGCGCGTTCGAGCGGACCGAATTCCAGAGCCGCTCCACTTCCGCTCGCAAACGTGCGGTCAGAGCGTCCTCGCTCGTGGCGCTCCCTTTTTCCCGAGGGGAAGGCGGAATTGGCGGGCCGAAGGCGATCGACACCCTGGTGCCGGCGCCTGGCAATATCTGTCGCCACGCCGGGGCGCGATTGCGCGGCCACAGCTCGAACAGGCCGTCGATCGCCACCGGGACGATCGGCACCTCCGCGTGCTGCGCCAGAATTGCCGCGCCTTTCTTGAAGCGCTTCGGCACGCCGTCGATGGAGCGCTCGCCTTCGGGAAAGAGCAGCAGGATGCGTCCCTGCCGCAGGCCGGTCGCGCCGGCCTGCATCGCCGAGATCAAGCTGGCATCGGGGTCGACCGGCACGAGATTGAGCTGACCGGCCAGCCACCTGGTCACCGGCGTCTCGAAGTACTCGGTGGCGCCGACAAAGAAGACCCGGCGGGCTGTGCCGAAAGGCAGGACACTCATCAGCGCCATCGGATCGACGTAGCTCTGATGGTTCGGGCAGAGCAGAAACGATCCCGCGGCTGGCAGGTGATCGCGGCCGGTGACCTCGACGCGTACCCCCGGCCGGATCAGCAGCCGAATCAGCTTGACGATCCCCAGTGCGACGCCCGGCACGATCACGTGCGGCTGCAGCCATTCCCTGAAGCCATCGGCTGGCACTGCGTCGGGCGCCAGCAGCCGTTCCCACGGCTCGACCCCGTCGTCAGTCGCGGTGCTGGCATGCGCCAGCGTGGCGTCGACGAGCGTGCGCACCGCGTAGATCTGCTGCGCCTCGGCCTCCGGGATGTGCGACCCGAAGCGTTGTTCGATGGCCGTCAGAAGCTCCACCCGCTCCATCGAGTCGAAGCCGAGGTCCAACTCCAGGTTCGCTGACGGCCTCACTGGCGTGCCGGCCTTGGCGAGACTGCGAATCAGGTCCACGACAAGCGCCACGTCGAGCCGGGCGAGCCAGGCCTGATCGGCATCCGAAAGCGGCATGTCGTCGGCCGCTGTGTTGGCTTCCTGCTGACGCGCCCATTGCGCGACGTCGCGCCGGCGGACCTTGCCCGTGGACGTTCGCGGCAGCGGCTCGGACCGGATTCGATAGCCGAGGACACGCTTGTAGTGCGGGAGCCGCACCGACGCCCCCTCGATTTCGAAGCGGAGCAGATCGCCGATGTTCGCGACCTTTCGCTCGCGCAGCAGCGCGTGATTCGGGACGACCACTGCGAACAGGCGCTCGGTCGAGGGCTCGCCGGGGCTCGGCAGCCCAAGGACACAGATCTCCTGGATGAACGGCGAGCTGCGGTATGCCGCTTCGATCTCCTCCGGGTAGATGTTCTTGCCGGAGCTGAGCACGATCAGTTCCTTGCGCCTGCCGGTGATGAGCAGCCGTCCATCCGCGTCGAGGCGGCCCAGATCGCCTGTGTGCAGCCAGCCGTCCTCGAGGGCCGCGGCAGTGGCGTCCGGCTTGTTGAAATAGCCGTGCATCACGACAGGCCCGCGCACGAGGACCTCTCCGTCGGTGCTCTCGTCGCCGGCTTCGACCGGACCCACTCGGACTTCGACGCCAGGCAGCGGAAATCCGACGGTCTCGATATGGGGATCGCCCGGCCGCATCAGCGTCGCGGCACCGGAGGTCTCGGTGAGGCCGTATGCCTGCACGATCGTGAAGCCCATCGCGTAGAGGTCCGCGCCGATGCCGGGCTCGAAGCTCGATCCGCCGGTGACCATCAGGCGCATCCGCGGGCCGAGGACCCGATGGACCTGCCTGAAGAACAGGTGGCCCATGTTCAGCCCGAACCTGCGCAGGCGAGCGTTCGCCCACAGCAGGAGTCGAAAAGTCACGCGAGTCAGCGGCCCCGCTTTCGCGAGGCGCGCCTGCACGCGCTGGTGAATCAGGTAGAAGAACTGCGGCACCGCCGCCAGAAACGTCACGCCGCGCTCGTCGAGCGCGCGCAGGACCTCGCTGATGTTGACGGTCTCCAGATACACGACCCTGGCGCCAATCGACAGTGGCAGGAGCAGGTTCGCCATCTGCGCCAGGGCGTGGAACAGCGGCAGCACTCCGAGCACGCAGTCGCGCTCGCTGGCCTCGACCACCTCGAGGACCGCATCACGTTCGCCGAGAAGGTTGGCGTGTGTGAGCACCACGCCTCTCGGATCCCCGGTCGTGCCCGAGGTGTAGAGAATCACTGCCGCGTCCCCAGGTGACGCAGGGCAGACCGGCAGCGGCGGCGCCGGCAACCTCCCGCTGGTCATCACCTCGAAGCTCTTCGCCGAGGGGTGCGTCCCCGTCAGCACGACCACCGGCAGCGTGATGCCCGCCTTCTTCGCTGCATCGATCACCACGTCGACATAGCCGGCGCCGGCAAACGCCACTCGCGGCGCGGCGTCGGTCAGCAGCGCCGCGATCTGACCGGCCGTATACGTCGTGTCCAGCGGCACGGCGACAGCGCCGCGGCGGAGCACCCCGAGGTACGCCGCGCACCAGGCGATGTCGTTGTCGCCGAGCACCACGCAGCGGTCGCCGCCTGCCACGCCAATCAGCGCCAGCCAGGCCGCGGTGCGCGTCGCCATGTCGTGCAGATCGACGTACGACACGCGTTCAACTGTGTCGTGGCGTTGAAGCTCGAGGGCGATATTGGACGGGTAGCGGTCGGCGGCGGAGGAGAACAGCTCGAAGAAGTGCTGCATGCGCCGAGGGGCGCATGATAGCAGAGCGTCCCGATCAGCCGACCTTCGAGAGCGTCAGCGTGATCGGCGCCGCGACGCCTTCCAGATCCAGTCGTGCCGAGTCAGCCGACATCATCGTCAGCACTCCGTACCTGCGCGCCTTCTCGCACGGGCCGGTCCTGACGCTGAACACGAGCGTGTGGTCGGTCACCGACACCTGCGCCACTTCCAGCGGCGACGATGAGGCGTTGGGCAGGAGGCCACGGAGGGTCGCGTGCCCGGCGATGGTGCCCGCGACACCGTGGAGGTCGAGAAGGATGTCGGCGCCCGAGGGCACGCGGCCGATCCATCGGCCGCTCGCCACTGCCGGTACCCGCGGCGACAGCACGCCGGCTGAAGGGCCGGTGGTGACCTCGCCGTGATCGATCGTCAACGGCAGGACGGCGGCGGCGACCGGCCAGGCGAGCGCGGCGAGCAGCAGGGCGAGTCCTGCCCTGGATGTCAGTAGGCGAAGCAGCGTTGCTTGCGGCATTGTGCGTCCCTCGTCAGGGCAAGGCGCGCGCCATGTCCGGGGCGGTCAATAAAGCGCCGTCTGGCAGCTTTTGACGTAAGCGGGACAGAAATCGTTTGCTCGGGGCGCCAAAGCCGGGACGGAAGCGTCCGATTCCGGACAACTGTCGGTGAAGCTGAGCTGGCGCCAATCTCGCGGTCCGCGGGGGCCAGTCATGGTCGAACTGGCTAGACAACTTACGTCGTGGCAAGGACTTAGTCGCCCTCGGAGTGTGCGGCTGGCAGGCGCGGTCAGCGGGCCCGTCTGGTCACGAAACCGCTAAATCTGGCCGAATTTCGTTGATCGAACCGCCGACAGTCCCTATAATGGGAGGGTTCCACACGTTCCATTCCCAGCGGCCTACACCTACTTCGCGAACGGGGGACACGTGACATTCCAGATCGGCGACAAGGTCATTTACCCGAATCATGGTCTCGGGGTAGTTGAGCGGATCGAAGAGAAGACCATTCTCGGCACCACCTGCGGTTTCTATCACCTCCGTATCGTCGCGAACGAAACGACTGTGCTCGTCCCCGTCTCCAATGCCGACGAAGTCGGCTTGCGGTCGGCGATCTCGGACGAGGAAGTCGAGCGGTTGTTCGGTCGGCTCGGCGACGGCAAGATCGACGACCACCAGAATTGGAAGGGCCGATTCAAGGACAACTCCGACAAGATGCGCAGCGGGTCGATCTTCGACATGGCCGACGTGTTGAAGAGCCTGACGTTCCTTGCGCGTTCCAAGAGTCTCTCGTTCCGCGAGAAGCGCATGCTCGATCGGGCGCGCGCCCTCATCATCACCGAAGTGTCCGACGTCATCCGCGAGAAAGTGCCGGTCGTCGAAGGCAAAGTGGATCAGGCGCTGGAACAGTGCTTTTCCGCCAAGGCCAGGTCGGCTGAACGCGCGGCTGCCGCGCGCATCAAGCCGAAGGCCGCCGGGCCGGCGATTGTGGCGCGCGCCAATGCCACCACGCCGCGGCGTGCCGCGCGCGCGTCGTAGCCGACGCGCGAGCCAGCCGATTCGTCGTTTCACGCTGAAAGGCCCGCGCCACCGCTTGTGGCTCGGGCCTTTCTCATGAAGACAGACGCCCTGGTATCGTCCCTCCCGTGAACGCACTCAAGACCGCCGTTGCCGCCGTCCGATCCCTCGCGACCTACGTCGCAGTATCGCTCTACGTCCTCGTCCTGGCGCCTCCGGGCCTGCTCATCGCCGCGGTCTTCGGCGCGCCCGGCATCCTCTACGTCCTCGGCCATGGCGGGATCCGGCTCGCCCTCTGGCTGTCGGGCATCAGCACCGAGATCTCCGGTCTCGAGCACGTCCCGGCCGGCCGTTCCGCGATCTTCGTCGCCAATCACGAAAGCAACGTCGACCCGCCGGTCCTGTTCACGCGCCTGCATCCGCGCCTGCACGTCCTGTTCAAGGCGGAACTGCTGAAGCTGCCGCTGCTCGGCCGCGTGTTCATGCTGGGCGGGTTCGTGCCGGTGGTTCGCGGCAACCGCGAGCAATCGATGGCGTCGATTGCCGAAGCCGCGCGGTCGGTCGCCGCCGGCAACAACTTCCTCGTCTTTCCCGAAGGCACGCGCTCGCGCACGCAGGAGCTGCTTCCGTTCAAGAAGGGCGGCTTCATCATGGCCATCGAGGCGCAGGCGCCCATCGTCCCGGTGGCGATCGAAGGCGGGCGAACGGCGATGCGGAAGGGCAGCCTCCTCGTGTGGCCGGCGCACGTCGTCGTGAAGGTTGGGGAGCCCATCGAGACGCGCGGGCGGACGATGGAAGAGCGCGACGACCTGATCGCGCTGACGCGCGAGCGCATCGTGGGGATGCTGGGGCGGACGAGCGGCGGGCCGCTGGCTTAGAGTCTGTCTTACGGGGCGGGGCCGCCCCGCGTGTCAGGCGCGAGACGCCGCGAATGACCCCGCAGCGGTCCTGGCGACCGCGCGCTGCAGCGTCCGTCCCACCCGCGCCACCTCGTCATCGTCGAGCGACTCGTAGACTGGCAGTTGCACCGCGCCGGCGGCGCGCTCCGCGCCTTTGAAGGGCGTCCGCTGCGCGCCGAACAGCTCGAGCGACGGGCAGACGTCGACGTGCAGGCTCTCGACGTCCACGCCATGGCGGATCGCGTGGCGGACCACTTCCCAGCGCTCCGGCACTTCGACGCAGTACCTGGCAGGACACGTGCTCGTAGCCGGGCGGCACCAGCGGCGTGGTGACGCCGGGTACGGTGGCGAGGGCCCGATCAAGCTGCCGCGCATGGGCCTGTGCGCGCGCCGTCCAGTCGTCCAGGTGTCCCAGCGCCTCGAGGCCGATCGCCGCCTGGACGTTCGAATACCGCTCGGTGTACTCGCCGGGCAACGGCGCCAGCGGGCGAATCTTCTCCCACAGGTAGACGTCGGGGTTCTTCGTGAAAAACGACGCGCCCCAGAGCAGCGGAAACAGGCTGAACGTGAACACCCGCGGGCGAATCATCACCCGCTGGGCGCGGCCGAATCGCAGGCGCTTGATGACCCGGTCGCGGGAGGGCCACGGCTCGGCCTGGGCCAGCGCCGCGACCCGGCGCTGCACGTCGGCATCGCGCGCCACAGCCATGCCGCCGCCGTACCAGTTGAGCGGCTTCAGCGTCTGGAAACTGAAGAGGGCGCCGTCGCCGAACGTGCCGGCCGGCTGGCCCTTGAACCGCGCGCCAAGCGCGTGGGCGCAGTCTTCGATCACGGCGATGCGATGGGCATTCGCGATGCGCATCACCGCGTCCATGTCGCAGGTGAGCCCGTACAGGTGTGTCGGAACCACCGCGCACGTCCGCGGCGTGATGGCGCGTTCGAATGCCTCGGGGTCGATGGTGTACGTCCGCGGATCCACGTCCACGAAGACGGGCGTGAGACCCGCGACGCGCGCGAGCTCCGGCACGACCCAGAACGTCAGTGCCGGGAAGATGATCTCGCCACCTTTCGGCAGCTCGAGCGCCTTCAGCAGGTAGTAGAACGCCATTCGCCCGTACGAGGCACTCGTCGCCGCCGGGACACCGAGGCGTGTGGCGAACGCCGACTCGAACGCGGCAATTTCCGGGCCCTCGATGAGGCGGCCCTGCCGGTCGAGCGCGGCAATCGTCTGCTCGGTGTTCGGGATGACGCGTGCCCCGTAGCGCGAAATGGCTGTCAGCACGTGACGCTCCGCGTCATCTCCTCCGCTTCGCGCCGGGCGTGGATGCCCGCGACACGGGCGTCGAGCCGCGTGAACATGTCGCGAAGGGAGCTCCGCGTGATCCGGCAGTAGTTGGCCACGCACGACGGGCGCAGGTAGAACCGGTTGTAAGCCGCCCGCAGCAGGTAGCTCATCTCGCCGGGCGTCATGTTCGGATGGTTGAACGTCGGCGTGAAGCCGTCGAACTTCTCCCAGTCGGTCTCGAAGACCGTCGGTGCCATCTGCTTCCAGAGCGGCGTGCCCGGATAGGGTGTGAGCAGCTTGAACTGGGCGACAGTGCTGCCGAGATCTGCGGCATAGTCGATGGTGGCACCAATCGAGTCCCAGTTGTCGTGCGCGAAGCCGAGGACGTAGAACGCCGCCGTGACGATGCCCAGGCCGCGGCAGTGGTTGACGATTGTCCGCTGCTGCGTCTCGGGAATCGGCCGCCGCCCCACGCGCTTGAGCGTGTCCGGCGACACCGACTCCACACCAAAGCTGATGGCGCGGAGCCCGGCCTTATGCAGCCGATCGAGAAGCGCGCCATCAAGCCTGTCGAGGCGCGTCTCGCACTCGAACGTCAGATCGAGCCCACGCGCGTCAATCGCGTCGGCTATCGCGAGTGAGCGCTCCCGATCCTCGCTGAACAGCGGATCGCGGAAGATCACGTACGGCCGAGGATAGCGCTCGCACAGATATGCCAGTTCGTCGACGATGTTGTCAACAGACCGGGTCCGGTAGCTCGCGAGGATCCGGTGCGGACAATACGTGCAGAACTCCGGGCAGCCGCGGCTGGCCAGCACGGGGAACCCGCCGCCGGCCGGACGCCCGGCATACGGAATGCCGAGCCGCCAGCGCCGCTCGCTGAGCAAATCCCATCGCGGGAAGGGCAGCGCATCGAGATCGGGCAGCGCGGGGCTGGTCACTGTCCCGGAGAACGCCTCGCCCGCCACCAGCTGCATCATGGCGGCTTCCGGCTCCCCCTGGATCAGAAAGTCGGCGTGATCCCTGAACAGCTCCGGCATCTTCGACGCGGCCAGGCCCAGGAACCCCACGCGCATGCCGCGCGCGCGCGCCTTGTCGGCCCACTCGGTTTCCTGCCTGAAGTCCACCAGCGAGGAAAGCACCAGCGCCACGTCCCCGTCTGCCGGCGTGCCTCGCGTGTACGTGACCTGATGTCCCGCACGGTCGGCGATTGCCGCCAGATACGCCATGTGCACGCTGGGGACGTCGTGAAACAAGCGCTTCAGGCCACAGTAGACGCGTGTGACCCGCGAAAACGGACGAAGCCTGGATCCGTAGCCGCCGGCCACGGTGTCCTTGCTGACGAATCCGGACCTTCCTGCAAGGTCCGCCAATACGATACGCACGTTGCCACCTCCCGCCGGCGCCTCCGGTGTCGGGCGCGTCCAGTGCCTGATGAAGGGCGTGACGCTGGACCGACCGACAAGAACCGGGCGTGTGCAGGCGTGAAAACTGATGAGTTCCTGGGAAAAATCAGGCTCTGTCAGTCGCGGGCGGTGCGCGCGTGCCACCGGTGGAGAACCGGCGTGAGACGATCGAAACGGAGATGTCGCGAAGGCCGTCGCCGCAGACCTGGGCGCTCACGAGCTCCGCGGTCCTCGGGAGAATCGCCGGCCGCTCGTTCGAGAGCGCGGCATCTTCGATTCTGAGGGAGTGCTTGCCGGCTACCCAGCCGGGGGAGTTGTGATGACGAAGAATCGTGCGCGTCGGCGCCTGCTCGACGAAGTGCCCGCGCCCGAGGTTCAACCAGGTCCGTACACGCGCGCCGTTGGCGGCGACGAGGTCCATGTCGCCGTCAGCATCGACGTCCACGGACCGCACGGCGGCGAAACTCGGCGCGACCCGATCTCGGGCCCACTCGCCGCCGCGCGGTGCGATACTGAAACCCTCGTCGCTGGGGCAGGATGACGCCCCGGATCCGGCATGTCCGCCGACGCGGAGCACCTGCGCAGGCACCGGCTGGCAGACCGCCAGCCAGATGGCGAGCGGCGACAGGATGCGGAGGCGCTTGAGGCCGGAAAGCATGGGCGGATTCGACTCTAGCACAGGGAGTGTGGCGTTTATGCTGCTCAGCCGGTCACCGGAAAAGACGAAGAAACCTGCCGATTAGTTTGATCGTAGGAACATTCTTCATGGACATGGTCGCTCTCCTCGGCCGGACTCTCGCGTTCTCACTGGCTGCAGGTATCAATCTTTATGCCACAGTGGCACTGGTCGGGCTGGCCGTCCGCTTTGGCTGGGTGGCGCTGCCCTCGGACTACCAGGCCTTCGGCAATCCCTGGGTGATCGGCATCGCGTCGGCCCTCTACCTCGTTGAGTTCGTCGCCGACAAGGTCCCCTGGGTCGATACCCTCTGGGACGCCGTGCACACCTTCATCCGTCCGATCGGCGGCGCGGCACTGGCGGTGGCATCGCTCGGGCCGGCGTCGCCGACGATGACGGTGATGGCAGCGCTGCTGGGCGGGGTCGTGTCCGCGGGCAGTCATGCGACGAAGACCGGCACGCGCGTCATCGCCAATACAAGTCCCGAGCCGTTCAGCAACTGGTTCCTCAGCCTTGCCGAGGACGGCTTTGTCGTCGCGCTCGGGATCCTCGCGCTGAAGTTCCCCTTGATCGCGCTGGCTCTCTCCCTCGTCGTCATCGCCGTCATCGTGACGATGGCGACAGCGCTGGTGCGCGCGCTGCGACGGCGGTTCGGCCCGGCGCCCGCAGCCGTCGGCACATAGCTACCGGCGGCGCGAGGCGTCCGCCAGGCTGCTTGCCTCGCCCGGCCCGGGCGACTTAGACTCGCGGTGCGTGCCAACGCGCCGCCATCCGGCGGTTCCGGTTCCCCGCCGCGAGGTCCTCGTAACATGACGCGTCCTTTGCTCGTCGCCCCGCTCGCGGTCGCGCTGCTGACGCTGGCGTCGTCGGATCCCGGTGCGCGTGTGCACGCCCAGGCGCCGAAGCAGGCGGCGGCCTCGCCGAAGGCCCAGGACCCATCGCAGACCCCGCAGTTCCGCGGCGGGGCGAACTTCGTGCACGTGGACGTGTATCCCACTGCCAACGGCACTGCCGTGAGGGATCTCACGCAGCCGGAATTCGAGGTCCTCGAGGACGGCGTGCCGCAGACGCTGTCGACATTCGAGCGCGTCGACATGCGCGGCGCCCGCGTCGAGGCGGGCCGCTACGAGCCGAACAGCATCACCGAGTCGCGGCAGATCGCCGAATCCACGAAAGGCCGGCTGTTCGTCATCTTTCTCGACACCTATTTCGTCGACATCAGCGGCTCCCATCGCCTGCAGCGAACGCTGGTCAACCTGCTGAACCGCGTGCTCGGGCCCGACGACATGTACGCCGTGATGACGCCCGACATGTCCGCGGCTGACCTCACCTTTGCGCGGCGCACCGACGTGATGGAGGTCTACCTGTCGAAGTACTGGTTCTGGGGCCAGCGGGATCGCCTCTACCCGGATGATCCCGTCGAGCGCCAGTACATGCAGTGTTATCCGGAGGACACGTCGGGCACGACCACCAACCAGTACGGCGGGGTGGCGCGCGAGATGATCCTCCGGCGTCACGAGCGGAAGGTGCTCGGCGCCCTCGAGGACCTGGCCGTGTACCTGCGCGGTGTCCGCGAGGAGCGCAAGGCTGTCATCACGTTGACCGGTGGCTGGATCCTCTTCCGCGAGAACGCCAACCTCACGCGCAACGGCCACCCGCAGCCGGGGCAGATCGGCATCACACCGGACGGCCGGCTCACCGACGACCACGACGCCAGCAAGAGCGGCTACTCGGAGCGCGACTGCGACAACGACCGTCTCAAGCTGTCGATGCTCGACGACTTCCAGTACTTCCACGACCTGTTCGACATCGCCAACCGCGCGAACGTGAGCTTCTATCCCGTCAACGCCAACGGGCTGGTGGCATTCGACAAGCCGCTCGGCCCCGGCGTCAGCGGCGATCCTGTCGAAGGCGAGATCCAGGCGCTCGGGCCCGCCGCGCACGTCGGGGAGAACGGCTCGTTTCCGATCAACCCGATGCAGATCAACACCGCGTCGATCAGCACGCGCAACGAGAACCTGCGCACGCTGGCCGCCAACACCGACGGCATCGCCATCGTCGACACCAACGATCTCGACAAGGGGATGAACCGGATCATCGACGACCTGACGACCTACTACCTGCTCGGCTACACCTCGACGAACTCGAAGCTCGATGGCCGGTATCGCAAGATCACCGTGCGCGTGAAACGCCCCAACGTGCAGGTGCGGGCGCGGCGCGGCTACCGCGCCCCGACCCAGGAGGAAGTGGAGCAGGGCCGCATGCTCGAGGCGAAGCAGGAGTCGTCGGGGCCGGCGACGGCGCTGCAGGTCGCACTCAACGCGCTGGGCTCCGCGCGCCCCGGGATCCCGTTTCGCACGTCTGTCAGTTACGCCGCGCTGGGGCCTGCGGACGGCGGCGGCACGAAGCTGCACGCGTGGGCGCTGGCGGAGCTCGACCCGTCGGTCGCGCGACAAGGCGACTGGCTGGGTGGCGGAAGCGTCGAAGTGCGTGTCACCGGACCTGATGGCACCGAGTTGACGACCCGGACCGGGGCGCTCAATCCCGGCGATCGGTCGGCCGCCGTGGATCTTGGCGAGGTCGTCGCGCCGCCCGGCGAAATCGTCGTTCGCGCCCGCCTGTCGCCGAAGAGCGAAGGCCTTCCCTACAGCGACACCATCCGCCTGTCCGAGGTCAGCGCGCCGGGACGTCCGCTGATCCTGCGGCGCGGGCCGACGACAGGCGTTCGATACGTGCCGACGGCGGACCTCCAGTTCCAGCGAACCGAGCGGGTGCGCGTGGACCTGCCGACCAGTGCCGGAGCGGCGCCGCCGGTGGCTGAAGTGCTCGATCGAATGGGAAAGACGATCCAGGTGCCGGTGCGCACCTCGGTGCGCACTGAAAACGGGCTCACCTGGGCGTCCGCCGAGGTCACGCTGGCGCCGCTGGCGCCTGGCGACTACCTGGTACGGCTGAAGTCGGAGGCCGGTTCCGCCGGCCAGGAGGTCGTGACCGGCTTCCGCGTGGTGCCGTGAAGCGGTAGGTAGCGGGCCGCCAGCTACACCCTTCGCTGCCCAGTCTCAGGAGCCGCCGGTCGTGAACTTCAACGACCACGGTTTCAGCGGAACGCCGTCGGTGCCGTGGATGTCATCGCCGAGGGTGACCTCTACGATCCGGAAGTGCTCGAGCGGCGGGTCGAAGGTGACTTCCATGATCCGCGCCATCGGGTTGTAGGCAATCCTCGCCGTGACTGGCGGCGGCTCCGGCTCGCCGCGTTCCCGCGCCTGCTGCATCGAGTACGCCACGTGCACGTGGCCCTTGATCGTGGCGAGGTCGAGGTCACGCGAGAACTGAATCCTGATCTTCGTCTCCGTGGCCACGTCGGTCTCGTCGGCCGTCGGCGTGCTGAACAGCACTTCAGGCGCGATCAACGACGGCGCCACGAAGACCTCTTCCGGCTTGGTCTCCGCCTGCGCCGTCGTCTCGTTCAGGTCCTGCGCGACGACGGACACGATGCCGCGATCCCACTTGACGACGCCGCTCACTTCCAGCCAGCGCCGCGTGTCGATGCGTGAGTTGATGTCGAACACGAAGCCGCGGCCCTTGGGCTCCTTGCCGACCACCCACACCGCCGCGTCGACGGAACGGATGACGAACTGGCGGCGGCCATCGGAGCCCGGCGGCGCCTGCGCGAGGTCGCCAAACAGGTTGCGGCCCCGGAACTGGCCCTTGATGGTCACGCGCTGGTCCACGTAACGGGCCGGCGTCAGGGCGATGTTGCGGAGCGTCGGCGCCGGCACGGCTTCGGCGGGATCGGTCGCGGTGACGTTGAGCATCACCACCTCGCCAGGCTTGGGCCAGGCGCCGGCCAGGTCGCGCCCGAGTACGGCGCGGAGATCGTGCCCGGACAGTCGCGGGTCGTCCTGCGTCATGCGCCCGAGGTCCCAGACTTCGCCGCGGATGTCGAGCGCGCCGGTCTCGCCGAGGCCCGCCTTGACGAACGCAGGCAGGCGGCGGTCGCCGTCGACGACGGACACGCTGTCGGCCGTGCGCTCGATGGTGGCGCGCACCAGGACTGGCTGGCCGCTGTAGAAACCCGGATACGTCCTGATGGCGAGCAGGGTGGTGGCGCGCCGGGCCAGCGTCTGGGTACGCGACGGCGCGACGACGGACAGCACCGTGACTGCCGTGAGTCCCACCGCCAGCAGTCTGCGCGCCGAACCCATGTCAGCAGAGTATCGCAGCTTGGGTCGGCGCGCCGATGTGGCGGTCCCTTCTGAAAGTGGTCTTACGTCAGCTTCCGCTGACCGACGCGAGTCAGGACGATGGCGAGCGCGAGGAACAGCAGGCCGCCGGCAATCTGCCCGACGGTGCCTTCGTGCAGGAAGGGCAGCAGACCCGTCGTCCCGGCGTCGTCTGCAGCAGCGACGATGTTGCGGCCGTAGAGGACGGCGTAGACGATGCCGGCAATCGACCCACCGGCGATCAGGCCAGAGCTGAAGAGCGTGCCGGAGCTGATGTCGGACTCCTGGGCCGCTCCGGTCTTGCGTTCGACGAGCCAGCGCACGACGCCGCCGGCAAAGATCGGCGCTGTCGTCGCGATGGGCAGGTACGAGCCGACGGCGAAGGACAGCGAGCGCACGCCGCACAACTCCAGCACGATCGAGATGCTGACGCCGCACAGCACCAGGCCCCACGGCAGGTTCTGACTGAGCAGCCCCTTGATGATCGTGGACATCAGCGTCGCCTGCGGCGCGGGCAGCGACTGGGAGCCGATGCCCATGACCTGATTGAGGTAGAGCGTGGTGAAGCCGATGACCAGCGCCGACGCGCAGACGCCGATCACCAGGCCGATCTGCTGGTAGACCGGCGTCGCGCCGACCAGGAAGCCGGTCTTGAGATCCTGCGACGTGGCGCCGGCGATAGCCGACGCGATGCACACGACAGCGCCGACGCAGAGCGCAATCGGCGCGTAGCGGTCGCCGGTCCAGCCGAGCGCGACGAAGATCGTGCACGTGAGGATCAGCGTCGCGATGGTCATGCCGGAAATCGGGTTCGACGAGTTGCCGATGAGGCCGGTGATCCGGGACGAGACGCTGACGAAGAAGAAGCCGAAGAGAATCGTGAGGACGGCTGCCAGCGGATTGCCCCAGGTCGGGAGCCCGGGCACCACCACCAGGAAGAGGGCGAGCGCCAGCGTTCCGCCAACCACGATCGTCAGAGGCATGTCACGCTCGGTGCGCAAGGTCGTCGTCCCACCGCCGCCGGCGCCCAGGCCCTTCATGCTCTCGCGGAACGACGAGACGATGGTCGGGACCGTTCGCGCGAGGGTGATGAGGCCCGAGGCGAGCACCGCGCCGGCGCCGATGTAGCGGATGTAGGCGCTCCAGATCTGGCCGGGGCTCATCTGCGACAGCATCAGGCCGCTGGCCGGCACTGGCGGAAAGGGCACCGTGATGTACTGGCCGAGGATGCTCAGCATCGGCACGAGCACCATCCAGGAGAGGACGCCGCCGGCAAACATGACGCCGGCGATCCGCGGGCCGATCACGTAGCCAACGCCCATGTACTCGGGCGAGATGTCGACGTTGATCGTCGCGTTCGGAAAGAAGCTGGCGCGCGCCATCGAGTAGCCGATCGCGGTGCGGAACAGCTGCACGATCCACGACAGCGCCTTCCACAGCATCCCGACGCCGAGACCCATGAAGACGGTGCCGGCCAGCGCGCCGCCGCGCTCGCCGGCGATCAGCACGTCCGCGCACGCGCTGCCTTCCGGGTATGGCAGCACGCCGTGCTCGTGGACGATCAGGGCCCGGCGCAGCGGGACCATCATCAGCACGCCGAGGATGCCGCCGGCAAAGGCGAGCAGCAGGATCTGGACGTAGTTGAAATACGCCGGCCCGTACGGCGCCAGAAAGATCAGCGCCGGCACGGTGAAGACCACGCCGGAGGCCAGCGACTCGCCGGCCGATCCGATGGTCTGGACGATGTTGTTTTCAAGGATGGTCGATCCGCCCAGCCGCTTGAGCACAGAGATGGAGAGGACGGCGATGGGGATCGACGCGCTGACTGTCAGTCCGGCCCTCAGGCCCAGGTACACGGTGGACGCGCCAAACAGCAAGCCGAACAGCGCGCCGAGGATCGCGGCGCGAATGGTGAACTCCGCGGGCGACTGCGATGCCGGGACGTACGGCTGAAATGCGGGGGCGGAACCGGGCGCCGCGGCGGCGGACCTGGACGAGGGCTGGGCCATAGCCGCGGATTCTATCGCAGGAATGTTGCCTTGACCCTCGATCGACTCGGTTCGTACAATCACTGAAGTCTTGTGAAAACATCGAACAAAGCGCGCCCGTTGCCGGAGCAGGTCTCCGAGCTCACGACCAACCGCCTGTCGATCTACCTGCGGTGCCTCACCGAGCTCGACGCGGCCGGCGTGCAGACGATCTCGTCGCGCGGGCTGGCCGATCAGTTCCGGCTGAACGCGGCGCAAATCCGGAAGGATCTCGGCGTACTTCGGCGAATTCGGCGTGCGCGGCGTGGGCTACTACGTCAAGGACCTGCGGCGGCACCTCCGGCAGATCCTCGGGCTCGATCGCAAGCTGCGCGTCGCGATCATGGGCGCCGGCAACCTGGGGCTCGCGCTGGCCGACTACCCGGGCTTCCGCCAGGAGGGGTTCGAGATCGTCGCGCTCTTCGACGTCCTGAACGAGAAGGTCGGCCACATTTCCCGCGCCGGCGTCTCCATTTACGACATTCGTCAGCTCAAGAAGGTCGCGCGCAACGAGCGGATCAGCATCGCCGTCATCGCGGTGCCGGCGTCGGCCGCGCAGCCGGTGGTGAACCAGGTGATCGCGTCCGGCGTGAAGGCCATCCTGAATTTCTCGCCGGGCCCGTTGTCGGTGCCGGCCGGCGTCAAGTTGAAGAGCGTCGACCTCACGCAGTCGCTCGAAAGCCTGTCCTTCTTCCTGGCGCGGGAGACAGGCGAGTGATGCCTGGCACGCGCTGATGGCGAAGCGAACCCGCCTCTCGCACCTCGACGCCGACGGCGCGGTCCGGATGGTGGACGTCGGGGCGAAGGCGGTGACCCGCCGCGAAGCCACCGCCGAAGCGTTCGTGCGCGTCTCGGCCGCCGCCCGCCGTCTGGTCGCCGCCGGCGGTCTGTCGAAGAAGGGCAGCCCGCTCGAGGTCGCCAGAATCGCCGGCATCCAGGCCGCCAAGCGCACGGCCGAGCTGATCCCGCTCTGTCACCCGCTGCCGATTTCGTACGCGAACGTGGACGTGACCCAGGTCCGTGGCGGATACCGCGTGCTCGCCACGGTGCGGGTCGAAGGTCGGACCGGCGTGGAGATGGAGGCGTTGACAGCCGCGTCGGTGGCCGCGCTGACCATCTACGACATGCTCAAGTCGTCCGACCGTGCGATGATCATCGAGCGCCTGCGCCTGATCGAGAAGTCCGGCGGGCGCAGCGGCCACTACCAGTCCCGTTGATCGCCCCACCCACTCATCCAATGGCTGTCACTCCGGTCGATCTGCTCGCCATCGGGCCCCATCCCGATGACATCGAAATCGGCATGGGCGGCACCATCGCCCAGCACGTCGCGCATGGCGTCACGGTAGGTCTCTGCGACCTGACGCGCGGGGAGATGGGCAGCAACGGTTCTCCGGACGAGCGGGTGCGGGAAGGCCAGGCGGCAAGCGACGTCCTGGGCGCGGCATGGCGCGTCAACCTGGCGCTGCCGGATCGACAGCTCCGTGACGTGCCCGAGCAGGTCCGGCCGCTCGTCGAGCTCATTCGGGCCTGCCGGCCCGCCGCGGTGGCCCTGCCGCACTGGGACGATCGGCACCCCGATCATGTGGCGGCGGCCACTCTCGTCGTCGCGGCAACGTTCAGCAGCGGCCTGCGGCGGTATGAGGCAGCGGGCGACGCGTGGAAGCCAGACTGGCTCGTCTACTACTTCATCAACGGCTGGGCCGAGCCTTCCTTCGTCATCGACGTCTCGGAGCACTACGAGACCAAACGCCGTGCCCTTGCCTGTCACGCGTCGCAGTTCACGCCGGGCGCGCCCGATCGCGCGGAGACGCGGCTCACCTCGCCGCTGTTCAATCAGCTGATCGAGAGCCGTGATGCGCAGTTCGGCGCGAGGGCAGGCGTGCGCTGGGCCGAGGGATTCGTCGTGCGCGAGCCCGTGCTGCGGCCGAATCTCCTCAAGCGACGACCGGCTGGCGGAGCGCGGGCGCTGTGAGAGTCGGCATCGTCTGCTACGCGAGCACCGGCGGCAGCGGCATCGTCGCCACGGAGCTGGCCGTTGCGCTCGCCCGGCGCCACCACGAAGTGCACGTGCTCAGCACCGAGCCGCCGTTCCGATTTCCGGAGAGCCAGCCGGGATTGACGTTTCACGAAGTGGCCACGCCGGCATATCCGCTGTTCCGCGAGCCGCAGTACGCGTTGTCGCTGGCCACGGCGATCGTCCAGGTGTCCCGGCGCCATCACCTCGACGTCGTGCACGCGCACTATGCCGTGCCTCACGCTGCCGCCGCCTACCTCGCGCGTCAGATCATGGCGGCGCATCCGACAGACTGCGTGCCGAAGGTGATGACGACGCTGCACGGCACCGACATCACGCTGGTCGGCAGCGACCCGTCGTACTCCGAGACTGTCGCGTTCTGCATCGATCAGTCGGACGGCGTTTCGGCTGTCTCGGAGAGCCTGCGGGCCGATACCTGCGCGTCGCTGGGCATCACCAGGACCATCCAGGTGATCCCCAACTTCCTCGACGGCGATCAGTTCCGGCGGCGGCCGACGGCGACGCCGGACGAGATCCCGCGCGTCGTGCACATCTCGAACTTCCGCCCCGTGAAGCGCATCCACGCCGTGGTCGACGTCTTCCGCCGCGTGCGGGCCGTCCACCGCGCGCGGCTCGTCCTCGTCGGCGATGGCCCTGATCTGGCGCCCGCCCGGCGTCAGATCCACGAGGCCGGCCTCGACGACGACGTGGAGTACGCCGGCGAGCAGCAGAACGTCGTCGAGGTCCTGTCGCGGGCCAGCGTGTTCCTGCTGCCCTCGGCCACGGAGAGCTTCGGCCTGGCGGCCCTGGAGGCGATGGCCTGCGAAGTGCCAGTCGTCGCCTCACGCGTCGGCGGCCTGCCGGAAGTGATCGACGACGGCGAGACCGGGTTCCTTCATGCGCCCGAGGACGCGGAAGGCATGGCCAGAAGCGTGGGGAAATTGATCAGCGATCGGCCGCTGCACGATCGGATCGCCGCGGCGGCGCGGCTGTCGGCAGTGAACCGGTATTCCGTCGAGCGCGTGGTGCCGATGTACGAGCAGGCCTACGACGCGCTGCTCAAGCTGTAGCGAGTAACCTGCCGCTAAAGGCCGATCTAAAGATCGGCCCTACCGAGATTCAGGCCGATCCAAAGATCGGCCCTACCGAGATTCAGGCCGATCTAAAGATCGGCCCTACCGAGATTCAGGCCGATCTAAAGATCGGCCCTACCGAGAATTCAGGCCGATCTGAAGATCGGCCCTACAGGCGCAGCCCGGAATCGGCAGGGCAATCTTCAGTCGGAATCGGTAGGGCCAATCTTCAGATTGGCCACGCGGCGACGCCCGAGGCCGATGTCAAGGCCGGCCCTACCGAGTCGTCTCATGCATCCGCGGGTCGTCGCGCCGCGGCGGCGGCTCGATGTGGATGATCGCATCGCGGATTTGCGGGTACTTCGCCATCAGCAGGTCCTTCACCTGGTGCGAGATGGCGTGCGCCTCGTTGAGCGGCGTTTCCGACGCCATCCACAGGTGCAGGTCCAGGAAGACGTAGTCGGCCGGCCCGCGCGTCCGGATCTCGTGACAGCCCAGCACACGCGGCACCGTCATCACCACGCCGCGCACGTCGTCCTCGGGAATGACGATGCGATCGCCGAGCACGTCGGAGGTGGCCCTGACGATCTCCCACGCCGCGTGGCCGATGAAGAACACCACGACGATGGCGGCGATCGGATCCAGCAGCGGGTAGCCGAGCGCGCTGCCGGTCAACGCCACGATGACTGTCAGCGACGTGAAGATGTCGCTGCGGGTGTGGGTGGCGTCCGCGATGAGGATTTCGCTCGACAGGCGATGCCCGGCCCGGCGCTCGTAGCGGGTGACCAGGATGTTCACCGTGATGGTGGCGATCATCAGGATGAACGAGGCGGTCGAGACGCTGGGGCTGCCGCCGTGGACGAAGCGCTCCCACGCCTCGCGGCCGACCTCGATCATGGCCACGAGCAGGAATGCCGCGATGGCCGAGGCGGCCAGCGTCTCGAACTTGCGATGTCCGTACGGATGGTCGGCGTCTGGCGGGCGCTGCGCCACGCGGATGCCGACGAGCGCGGCCACGTTGGACACCGAGTCGGTGAGGGAGTGCACGCCGTCGGAGACGATGCTGACGGCGCCGGTGACGTAGCCCAGCGCCAGCTTGGCGAAGGCGACGGCGAGATTGAGAAACAGTACCCGCAGCAGAACGGCTGCGACGGCCTTGTAGCGCTCGGTCACCGTCGCAGGGCGGGCGTCAGAAGATGCGGGCGGCCTGCACCGGCCACCACCGGATCTGCACTTTCCCGATGATGTATTTCTTCGGGACCATGCCCCAGTGCCGGCTGTCCGAGCTGTTGTTGCGGTGATCTCCCATCACGAAGTAATAGCCTTCGGGCACGAACGTCGGGCCGTAGTCGTCGTGGCTCCGGTATTCGGGCGGCACGAAGTCGTCGCGCATCGGCGTGTCGTTGACGTAGACCTTGCCATCCACGATCCGCACGACGTCGTTTTCTTCCGCGATCACCCGCTTGACGAACGACTTGTTCGGGTCGATCGGGTAATACAGCATGACGATGTCGCCGCGGCGCGGATCGGCCAGGCGATAGGCGAGCTTGTTGACGATCAGGCGGTCCTGGTCGGCCAGCGTGGGCGCCATGCTCTGGCCCTCGACGCGCGCGACCTGCGCGATGAACGTGACGATCAGCGTCGCGTAGATGGCGGCCGAGACCAGCGTCTTCATCCACACGACCAGCTCGTCGCGCACCTGCGCCAGCTGAATCGTGCCGGACGGCGCGGGAGTGGCAGCCGGACTCAGTGGCGCGCCGACGGCCTCCGATGGAGGGGGCAGCGCCTCTACAGCTTCAGGTAGTCCCGCAAGCGGCGAGTCTGCGAGCGGCTGACTGGAATCTCCGTGGCCTTCGCGTCCTTCATCCGAAGGATGTAATTCCTGCTGAACCAGGGGACTATCTCCTTGATCTTGTTGATGTTGACCAGGTGCGAACGATGGACGCGCCAGAAGACCGACGGGTCGAGGCGTGCCTGGAGCTCATCAAGCGTCCTGAAGTTACACGTGCCCGAGACGTGCCCAGTCACAATACTAATCGAGTCATCCGACATCGACGCAAAAATGATGTCTTCTGCCTGCACCAGCAGGAAGCGGTCGCCGGTCTTCACGGCCACCTGCTCGGGCCGCGCTTTCCTGCCCTCCACCAGTTGGACGATACGTTCGAGCTGGTCGTTCAGCGGAGCATCGGGTGCGACCCGTCGCCGGGCCCGTTCCACCGCCGTTTCGACCCGGCCGCCTTCGATCGGCTTGAGCAGGTAGTCCACCGCGTTCACCTCGAAGGCTTCGACGGCGTGCTGGTCGTAGGCCGTGACGAAGATCACGGTGATCGGCGGCTGCCGGTCCACGAGTTTCCGCGCCACCTCGAAGCCGGTGAGCCCCGGCATCTGCACATCGAGGAACACGAGGTCCGGCGAGTGGCGGCCGATCGCGTCGAGCGCTTCGAGGCCGTTGCCGGCTTCGGCGACCACTTCGACGCCGCCGACCTCGTCGAGGGCGTAGCACAGCTCTTCGCGCGCCAGCTTCTCATCGTCGACGACGACAGCACGCAGGAGGCAATCAGGCACTGGCACGCTCCTCGGCGACGGTGTCGGGGATCTCGAGCTGGACGACGGTGCCGCGGCCCAGCGTGCTCGACAGGGTCAGCGACGACCGGGCGCCGTAGATCACGCGCAGCCGTTCGTTCACGTTGCTCAAGCCGATGCCGTCGGAGAAGGCGGTGTCGAGGCGCTCCTGCGGCATGCCGAGGCCGTCGTCGGCCACCTGGACCAGGGCGCCTTCGCCGCCCGGCCTGGCGCTGACGGTGATCGTGCCGCCGCCCACCTTGCGCGACAGGCCGTGCTTGACGCAGTTCTCGACGAGCGGCTGGAGAATCATGCTCGGCACCTGCACGTCGAGCGTCGCCTGGTCGATTTCCATCTGCACGCGCAGTTGCGGACCGAATCTGATCATCTCGATGTCCAGGTAATCCTGCACGGCTTCGATCTCTTCGCGCAGCGGCACGAAGTGATTCGGGTCGCGCAGCCGCCGGCGGAGCAGAGCCGAGAGTCGATGCACGACCATGCGCGCGGTGTCGGGCTGGCTGCGAATCAGCGAGGAGATCGAGGTCAGCGTGTTGAAGAGAAAATGCGGGTTGATCTGCGAGGCGAGCGCGGAGATCTTTGCCGCGAGCAGGAGCTTTTCCTGCTCCTGCAGCCGGTGCTCGATGCGGGCGTTGTTCCAGATCTTGATCGGCGTGGCCACGCACAGCACTGTCGCCAGCAGCACCAGCGCGAAGTAGGCAGGCGAGGGCGCGGCGAGATAGAAGAGGCGATTGGCGCCGAAGCGCGCGCCGACGGCCTGCCGGATCAGCTCGAGGGCCACCGGCGCGAGCAGCAGGATGATCTGCCAGTCCACCTGGAGCCGTCGGGCCATCTGCCAGAGCCGGCGGGGAAGTGCTGTGAACACGAACGGCGAGAAGTGCCAGATCGCTTCCTTCGGACACAACTCACGCAGGCCGCCGCCGGCAAACCCGCAGCCGATGGCAAACGGCAGCGCGCCCCATTCGCCGGCGATGAGCGCCGGCACCGACGTCATGCCGCCCACCATGGCGCCCGAGTACGGCCCCGCGATGAGGCCGACGAGGAATGCGCCTTCGAGGGTCAGGTCGGCCGCGTAGTAGCGCAGCAGGATGCGGGAAGCGACGCCCAGGGTCAGTGGCGCCACCAGGGAGAGCGACAGAATCAGCCGGTCGGGAAAGGCCCGGCGCTCGAAGATGAGAATGTGCCGGAATCGGCGGAACCGGACCAGCATGGTCGCCAGGAGCGCCATGATGGCGATCTTGAAGACCAGGGTGGTCAGCAGGAACTGCTCCGGCGAGAGGATGCGGGGTTCCACTCCCTGTATTGTAGCCCCGCCCAAGATGTTATGATTGAGAGGTTTAGCGGGGAGTCCTCAATGATTCGTGAGATCGTCACGGGCTTTGCCACCACGTTCAAGCACATCTTCCGCAAGCCCGTCACCGTGAACTATCCGGACGAAAAGGTCCCGATGTTCCCGAAGTTCCGCGGCAAGCAGGTGCTGATGCGGGACGAGGCGGGCCTGGAAAAGTGCGTGGCCTGCGGCCTGTGCGCCGTGGCCTGCCCGGCCGACGCGATTTACCTCGAGGCGGCGGAAAACGACGGGACTGTCATGGCCGGCCCGCGCTACGCCAAGGTCTACCAGATTCACAAGACCCGCTGCATCTTCTGCGGGTATTGCGAAGAGGCGTGTCCCGTGTCCGCCATTTTCATGGGCAAGGACTACGAGACGGCCGTCTACAGCAACAAGGACTTCATCTGGGACAAGACCGACATGCTGGTGCCGCTGCCGGCCGGCGGCAAGACGCCGGACGGGCAGGCGCGGTAAGCGGGACGCCGGCCGGTCCGTTCACGCATTGACACGTTCATTTCTCGACGATCTCGACGCACGCGTTCTCGTCTGTGACGGCGCGATGGGCACGATGCTGTACGCCAAGGGCGTCTTCGTGAACCGCTCGTTCGACGCGCTGAACCTGTCACAGCCGGACCTGGTCGGCGAAGTGCACCGCGAGTACGTGCGGGCCGGCGCCGACGTGATCGAGACCAACACCTTCGGCGCCAATCGCCTCAAGCTCGACAACTTCGCGCTCGGCGACTCGCTGCGCGACATCAACGTTGCCGGTGCCCGGATTGCGCGGCAGGCGGCGCGCGACGCCGCCTATGTCGCCGGGGCCATCGGCCCGCTCGGCGTGCGCATCGAGCCGTGGGGCCGCATGGGCGTCGACGAGGCGGAGGCCTGCTTCCGCGAGCAGGCGGCGGCGCTCGTCGAAGGCGGTGTGGACCTGTTCGTCCTGGAAACATTCCGCGACGTCAACGAGATCGGCGCCGCGATTGCGGCCGTCCGGTCCGTCTGCGATCTGCCCATCGTGGCGCAGATGACGACCGAAGAAGACGGCAACAGCCTGGACGGCACGCCGCCCGAGCAGTTCGTGCCTGCGCTCGAGCAGCGCGGCGCGTCTGTCATCGGCGTCAACTGCAGCGTCGGCCCGGCCCCGATGCTCGAGACCATCGAGCGGATGGCGCGAGTCACGACCCGGCGCCTCTCCGCGCAACCCAACGCCGGCCGGCCGCGCGAAATCGAAGGCCGCAACATCTACTTGTCGTCGCCCGAGTACCTGGCGTCATACGCCCGGCGATTCGTGCAGCGCGGCGTTCGCCTCGTCGGCGGCTGCTGCGGCACCACGCCGGAACACATCCGCCAGATTCGACAGGCCGTCAAGAGCGTCGCGCTGGGCAAGCCGTCCGCCACTGTCGTGGTCCCTGGCCAGGCGGCCGCCACCGTGGACGTCGAGGCGCCAGTGGCGCGCGCCGACAAGTCGTCGCTCGCCCGCGCGCTCAGCGAAGGCCGCAGCGTGACGACGGTGGAGCTCGAGCCGCCGAAGGGGCACGACGCGACGGCGACGCTCGCCGCGGTGCGCCGTCTCGCGGCACACGGCATCGACGCTGTCACCGTGAGCGACGGCGTCAAGGGCGGCGCGCGGATGAGCGCGCTCTCGCTGGCGATGCTGATCGGTCAGCAGGCCGGCCTCGAGACCGTGCTGCAGTATGCCTGCCGCGACCGTTATCTGATGGGCATCCAGTCCGACCTGCTCGGCGCGCACGCGGTGGGCATCCGGAACGTCGTCTTGTTCACGGGCGATCCCCGCAAGAGCGGCGACTACTCGGACGCGACACTCGTGTTCGACGTGGACTCGATCGGCCTCACCAACGTCGTCGCGCGGCTCAATCACGGCCGCGACATCGGCGGCCAGCCAATCGGATCGCCGACGGCGTTTCACATCGGCGTGGTCGCCAACCCGACGGCGCCGCGGATCGAGGACGAAGTCCGCCGCTTTGCGTTCAAGATCGAAGCCGGTGCGGAGTTCGCGGTGACGACGCCGATTTACGACCTGGCGGCGCTCGACGCGTTCCTGGCCCGCGTCGACGGATCGGCGCTGCCGGTTATTGCGACGATTCGGCCGCTCGAGAGCCTGCTGCACGCCGAGTACCTCGCCAACGAGGTGCCGAATCTGCGCGTGCCGGCAGCGCTCATCGACCGCATGCGTGTGGCTGACGCCGAGGGCCGGGCGGCCGAAGAAGGCATCACGATTGCCCGGGAACTCGCCGAGGGCGCGCGCAGTCGCGTGCAGGGACTTCAGTTCGGCGGCCCGCTCGAGATCGTCCTGGCCGTGCTGGACGGCTTGCGAAGCCGGGCGTGATCGCCGGGCGAATGGCGCTTGTCGCCAGCCGACAGGCAAGGGTATAGTCGGCAAACATCCAGCCGTCCGGGCTCGTGGAAGCCCGGTGCGGCATTGAGGAGAGCGCGCCAATGGCCTTGTTCAACCGAAACGATGGCGGACGGAGCGAGGACTACGTGGCCTCGGACGTCGCGACCAGAGCGTTGTCGGTGACGGCCGTCGAGACGGACTTCGTTGCCGGTGTGTACAGCAAGCTGGCGTCCGTCTACGACTATACCTTTGGGCCTAGTCTTCATCCCGGCCGACTCCAGGCGCTGCAGCGCATGGCGATCGCACCTGGCGACCGGGTGCTCGAAGTCGGCGTCGGCACGGGCATCAACCTCGCGCTCTACCCGCGGGACTGCCACGTCACGGGCATCGATCTCTCGGACTCGATGCTCGAGAAGGCCTACGAGCGCGTGGCCAAGAACGGGCTCCGCAACGTCCGCGTGCTCCAGATGGACGCGTCGTCGCTCACCTTCGCCGACAACTCCTTCGATATCGTCTACGCGCCCTACCTGGTCAGCGTCGTGCCCGACCCGGTCACGGTGGCGAGTGAGATGCGCCGGGTGTGCCGGCCGGGCGGGCGCATCATCATCCTGAATCACTTCCGCAGCGCCAACCCGCTGCTGTCCTGGGCCGAACGGCTGCTGTCGCCGTTCACGGTCCACGTGGGCTTCAAGTCGGACCTGGATCTGCCGGCGTTTCTCGCCCAGGCGGAGCTCACGCCGGTCTCGATCGAGAAGGTCAACATCCCGCGGATCTGGTCCCTGGTGACCTGCATCAAGGACTGACGTCGCCGGCGGCGTTGCCGCCGGCCGCGGGCGCCGCCAGCCGCTCGCCGAATACCTGCCGCTACGTGGAGCCGGCGCCGATGCGCTGCCGGAAACTGACGATCATCCTTCTGTGCGCGCTGCTGTGGGGCATGACCCGCAGCGGCGGCGCACAGCAGACGTTCCGCGCCGGCGTGAGCCTGGTCGTCGTGGACATGCGCGTGCTCAAGGGCGACAGGCAGGTGACCGACCTCCGCGCCGACGAGGTCACGCTGCTCGTGGACGGGAAGCCGCGGCCGATTGTGTCGCTGACGTTCTCGTCGGCAGATTCCTACTCCAGCCCTCACGTCACATCCGAAGACGCCGCCGCCTGGAAGCCTGCCGCGGCGAATGGCGGCCAGAGGCGTCTGGTGCTCGCCGTCGATCGAGGATCGTTCAATCCCGGTGAAGCCCGTGGTGCGCAGGAGACAGCCCGGCGCTTCCTCGATCGCCTGCCAAAGGGCGATGTCGTCGCAGTGGCGCCGCTGCCGGTGTCTGGCACTCTCCGGTTCGAACGAGATCGGCAGGCCACGGCGAACGCGCTCGACGCCGCATTCAAGGGGACACATCGGCGCGTGCAGGGCGGGCTCAAGGACCTGCAGCCGGAACAATGCAACGGGTCGGCGGCCTTGCCAGGGTGCCAGGTGGGCGGAAATCCACAAAGTGCCGTTACCCAGCGCGCCCGCCGAATGGATGCCGACGCGGCAGCCGACGTGGAAGGCGACTCGCTCATCCGGAACCTGCAATGGCTGCTAATCGGTACTGGCCACTGCCGACGGCCCAACCGACGTCGTGCTCATTCACGGCGGCCTTCCGGACAGCCAGCGCATGCGCCCCCAGATCCAGCGTCTGATCGGCACCGCCCGCCAGGGGCGCGTTCGAGTCCACACACTCGAAATGGCCAATCGCAATCCCTGGACGCCGGAGAACGATGAGTCGCAAAAGGCGGATCCGTCGGATCCGCTGTCGGCGCGGACACCGTCGGCGTCCGCGTACGACCTGGCAGCGGAGACCGGCGGCATCAACGTGACACGTTCGAGCGACGGCAACGACTTCTTCAAGCAACTCGAGCGCGAGCTCGCAGGGACCTACCTGTTGTCCTTCGAGCCCATCGCGGCGGATCGGGACGGCAAGCCGCACGCCATCGAGATTCGCGTCTCACGCCGTCCGCAGCCGACCATTCATGCGCGGAAGGCGTTCGTGCTTGGACCCAAGCCGCCCGCTTCCGAGCTGCCTCCGGCGGAGACCCGTCGCCCGGACAATCCGTCGTCCGCTTCGCCCGAAACGGCTCCAGCCACGGCGCCCACTGGCCCGGAGCCAGCCCCGCCGGCGAGCGCGCCCCTCACCGGCCAGGCGCTTCGCGACGTGCTCGAACGCGCAGCGGCCTACGTGGCACGGTTCGAACAGACGTTCTCGACGGTCGTGGCCGAAGAACGCTACGTGCAGGTGGTGAAGATCTGGAACGGCACGGCGCCCTCGCCGGGCGACGAGCCCAGCCTGGCCTGGAGGTCAGCCGATGAGCCGACCGACCACGTCCCCGGGATCCTGAGCCGCCGGCAACTGCTGTCCGACGTGCTGCTGGTCCAGGGCGCTAGCCAGTCCTGGATGGGGTACCGCGACGTCGCAGAAGTGGACGGCAAATCGGTGCGCGATCGGACTGTCCGCGTCCAACAGCTGTTTCTTTCGGGCACCAAGACCGATCGACGGCAACTGCAGCGCATTGCCGACGAAAGCGCCCGCCTCAATATCGGTATCGAGCGCAACGTCAACACGCCGACCTTTCCGCTGCAGGTCCTGCGCGCGTCGATGCTGAAGCGATTCGGGATGACGACGTCTCGCGAGGATCGGCAGGATGCGGACTGCTGCGCAGTGATTGGCTTTCGTGAGATCGGCAGCCCGACCCTCGTCCATCGTCAGAACGGCGCCGACCTCGAGATGACCGGCGAGCTCTGGATCGAGCCGCGCACCGGGCGGATTCGACGCGCCGTGATCCAGTTCGCAGCAGAGATGGAAACCGTGTCGAGCGCGTTCGACGTGACCTACCGGCCAACGCCCAGCGTCGACGTGCTCGTGCCCGACCGGTTCTGGGAATGGGTGCGGATCCCTGATCTGCTGCGTGCAGGTCGGCAGGTCTATGTCGAAGGCCAGGCCTGGTACGGGAATCTGCGCCGGTTCAGCGTCAGCACCGAGGAGTCCCTCAAGTAGCGGCGCGGGATCCCGTGGCGCCGAGCTGTCGTACTGGGGCAGACTTGACCATTACGCGAAAGGAGGAGGCCATGACTCGACCTGTCCTTGCCGTCGCGGCGCTGAGCCTTGCGACGCTTGTCGGACTCGCTCACCCTGCCGGCGCGCAGGCGCCCGCCGCACCACCCGCTCCAGCAGCGCCCTCCGGGCTCACCATCGTCACTGAAACTGTCCCGGAACTGGTGAAGGGGCAGGCCTACTCGACCTCGCTGCAGGCCACCGGCGGCGCCCTGCCTTACAAGTGGGCGGTCGTCGGCGGCGGGCTGCCGCCGGGAGTGACGCTGAACAACGAAACCGGCGCGATTCTCGGCAAGACCGCGGATGTGGGCACGTTCTACGCGACGGTTCGCGTCACCGACGCGAGCACGCCTCGCGCCAAGGCCCTCAAGAACCTGCAGTTCAACGTGGTGAAGAAGCCCTCGCCGCCGACAGCGCCGAAGCCTGCACCGTTGCCGGCGCCGAAGTAGTCAGTCGCCGCCCACCAGTTCGAGGATCGCATCGGCGGCGCGCTCCGCGCCGTCGGTGCCGATCAACTCCGGCGCCGCCGGCGAACGAAACAGCCGATCGAGCGGCCCTTGCCATTCGCCCGCGAGCAGGTCCTCCTGCGAAATGTACTCGCATCGCACCCAGCGCGGCATCTCGCGCACGATGACCTGGTACTCGACGAAATGTCCGCGCGACGTGTACAGAATCGCCGTGTGATTCGCCACGCACTCGGCGACGATGCCGTACCCCGGCTTGGTGACGACGATGTCGACGGCCGCGACGAGGTCCTCGTAGCGATAGCCGGCGGCGGTGAACGCGCGCTCGTCCACATGCTCGAAATTAGGCGGCAGCACGAGCTTCCGGAGGCTGGGTGATTCCCTGCCGCGCTGATTCTCGGTGACGTCGCCAGTGACGACCACGGTGTATCCGGTCAACTGGCGCAGCGCACGAAGGTCGAATCGCGAGACGCCGTATCCGCCGAAGGAGAGGAGCACCAGCGGCTGGTCGTCCGGCAGGTTCAGGTAGCGACGGACCTCGGAGGGCCGCCGGCGCGAGTGCCGCGCGATGAACGGCACGTCGACCACCCGGCCGAACATGTCGAATCCTCCGGTCATCGGCAGACGGAGGGCAAGCGTTGCGCTTGCGTATGCGTCCCGCAGGCGACCGATGAGCCCACTCCCGCTGCTCAACTGATCGCCGTAGCCCGCGTAGATCCAGTCCCAGGTGAAGTTGCCGAGCGCGATGGCGGGGATCCCGGCCTCGGCGGCTGCGGCGATGGGGAGCGCCGGGATGTCGGCGACCACGAGCGTCACGCCTTCGCGGCGCAGCCAGTCGGCCTCGGCGCGCGCATCCTCAGGCATGTGCGCGTGAAATGCCTCGGCGCGCTGAATCGTCGCGGCCGCGTCGAGCGAGAGGCTGTCGATCTGGACGATGCCCGTGTCCGATTCGCGCGGGCGCCAGTCCACCGGCCGCGTCATCGTGAGGTCGAACAGCCAGCGGGGCGCCGCGGTGCGGACGATGACGCCGACGTCGGGCCGGCGGCGTCCGAGCTCGTTGAGGACCTCGATGTCGCGCGACGCGTGCCCGAAACCATGGCCCGACGTGTAGAACGCGATCATCGTCGGCTCCGGCTATCGCGCGTCGAACGCGACCTTCAGCACCTCGTCCAGCGTCTGGACCGGCACGAACTTCATGTCGTGCTTCAGCTCGGCGGGCAGTTCCTCGATGTCCGGCGTGTTGAGCGCGGGAAGGATGAACGTGTGGATGCCGTAGCGCCGCGCCGCCAGCGCCTTCTCGCGAATGCCGCCGACCGGCAGCACCAGCCCGCTCAACGTGATTTCGCCGGTCATGGCGACGTCCTCGCGCATCGGCTGCTGCTTGATCGCCGACAGGATGGCCGTTGCCATCGTGACACCGGCCGAAGGCCCGTCTTTCGGGATCGCGCCGGCGGGCACGTGGATGTGCAGGTCCTTGTGCTCGAAGAAATTCTCCGGCACCCCCAGCAGCTGACTGTTGGCGCGGATGTGACTCAGCGCGGCGCGCGCCGACTCCTGCATCACCTCGCCCAGTTGCCCGGTGAGGATGATCTGCTGGCTGCCTGACGGCAGCAGCGAGGCCTCGATGAACAGGACGTCGCCACCCGCTTCGGTCCATGCCACGCCGGTCGCGACGCCGGGCCGGGAGGTTCTGAAGATCGCCTCCTTGTGAAAGCGCGCCTGCCCGAGGTACGCGGTCAGGTCGGTGGCTTCGACGTGTGTTGGCGTCACCGGGTCGCCGGCAGTCTCGTTGGGGCGGCTGGCGACGCGAGCGGCGATCTTCCGGGCGATGGCGCCGAGGCGGCGCTCCAGGCTCCGGACTCCCGCTTCGCGGGTGTACTGCGAGATCACCGCGCTCAGCGCGTCGTCGCTCATCTGCAGGGCGTCGGGCGGCAGGCCGTGCTCCTGGATCTGCCGCGGCAGCAGGTAGGTGCGGGCGATGTGCTTCTTGTCCTCTTCCGTATAGCCGGCCAGTGTCAGGATCTCCATCCGGTCGAGCAGGGCGGGATGAAGCGTGTCGAGCTGATTGGCGGTCGCGATGAAGAGGACGCGCGAGAGGTCGAGCGGCACTTCGAGGTAGTGATCGCGAAACGAGTTGTTCTGCGCGGGGTCGAGGACCTCGAGCAGCGCCGCCGCCGGGTCGCCCTGGAAGCCGACGGCAAGTTTGTCCATCTCGTCGAGCATGAAGACCGGGTTCATGGCGCCGGCCTGCTTGATGGCCTGGACGATCCGGCCTGGCAACGCCCCGATGTACGTCCGCCGGTGGCCGCGGATTTCAGCCTCGTCACGCACCCCGCCCAGCGACAGCCGCACGAACTTCCGATTCATCGCGCGCGCAATCGACTGCCCGAGCGACGTCTTGCCGACGCCCGGAGGGCCGACGAAGCAGAGGATCGGTCCCTTCATGTCGCCTTTCAGCTTGCGAACGGCGAGATATTCGACGATGCGCTCCTTGATCCGATCGAGGTCGTAGTGGTCCTCGTCGAGCACGCGGCGGGCTTCGACGGGATCGAGCCGATCCTCGGTGACGTGGCTCCACGGGACGTCGAGCAGCCAGTCGACGTAGGTCCGCGTCATCTGGTAGTCGGGCGATGCCGTGCTGATGCGGGCCAGCCGGTCCAGCTCACGCGACGCGGCTTGCAGCACGGGCTCGGGAAGGTTGGCCGCCGTCACCTTCTCGCGCAGCAGCTTCACTTCGTCGGCTTCGCCTTCGCCGAGCTCGTTCTGGATCGCGCGCAGCTGCTGACGGAGGAAATACTGGCGCTGCGCGTCGGACATCTCCTGCTGCGCCTGCGATTCGATCTTGCCCTTCACTTCGAGCAGGGCGATTTCGCGGTCGAGCGCGTGCGACACCGCTTCCAGCTTCCGCAGCAGCGGATCCGCTTCGAGCACCGCCTGCTTTTCGTCAGGCGGCATGTCGAGCAGGCTGCCCAGGAGGTAGGCGAGGCGGAGCGGGTCGTCGATGCCAGCCACCACGCCGCGGAGCTCCTGCGACAGCCCGCTGCTGAGCGACAGCGCGCGGTCCACCTGCTCCTGCAGCCGCCTGACGTAAGCGTCCACCTCGACGGACGCCTCGATCTGCTCGGGGAGCGGGGTGATGAAGGCGGTCATCGACTGCTCGGACCGGTTGATCGTGTCGGCCCTGACCCGCTGGAGCCCCTCGACGATCACCTGGATGCCGCCCTGGGCCCGCGCCATCTGCCGGATGACCCCGACGGTACCGATGGTCCGCATGTCCACCGGCCCCGGGTCGTCCACCGTCGAGGCCTGGAGGGACAGGAACACCAGGCGGTCGCCAGAGAGCGCGCGGTTGACGGCGTCCATCGAGACCGGCCGATTGACGGCGAGCGGCAGCACGCTCATCGGAAAGGCGACGGCGCCGCGGAGCGGCAGGACCGGAAGCGACGAAGGGATGGCGGGCGCGGACGAGTCAGCCATGAGGCTGGACGCTATTTGACTCAATGTCGCGAGCGCGCGTCAAACCTGCAGTATCCTTGCCGGATGTCGCTCAACGAGCGGGACTTCTTCAACGAGAAGCAGGAGACGCGCCCGACGCCGCTGACGTGCCCGCGCTGCAAGCGCAGGAACGATTACCAGCTGAAATGGGTGCGACGCATCAAGAAGGACCGCATCCCGCCCGGCGCCGACGAGCGCGATCGCGCGCTGTACGCGAAGCTGCGCGACTATATGATTCGGGTGGACGACGTGGTGCACTGCCTGACGTGCCGGACACGGTTCGAAGTGCCCAGCCATCAGTCGCTGGTGTTCATCCAGGGCGGCGACGGTCGCGGCCCGGCACCCGGCAGTGCCAGTGACGATCCTGACGACGACAACCGAGGGAACCGGTGATGGACTCGACATCGCGACGCGACTTTCTGAAGACCACAGCGCTCACCGTTGGCGGGGGCGTGGTGGCGGGGCTTGGGACCAGCGCCGAGGCGCGCGCCCAGGCAGCGGCACAGCCCGCGCCGGAGACCACGCTGTTCACAGCGCCGCCCATGGACAGGATCCGCGTCGGCTTCGTCGGCGTGGGCGGCATGGGCACCAACCATCTGGACAACTACCTCGCCCTCGAGGGCGTCGAGGTGAAGGCGATCTGCGACATCGACCCGGCGCACGCCGAGCGCGGCCGCAAGAAAGTCGTCGCGGCGGGGCAGCCCGAGCCCGTGCTCTACACCAAGGGCGAGCGCGACTTCGAGCGGATGTGCGGCGAGGCCGACCTGGATTTGGTGTTCACCGCGACGCCGTGGGAATGGCACATCCCGGTGGTGCTCGAGGCGCTCAAGACCGGCAAGCACGCTGCCACCGAGGTGCCGGCCGCCTATCGCGTGGACGACTGCTGGGCCATGGTCGAAGCGGCGGAGAAGTACAAGAAGCACGCCGTGATGATGGAGAACTGCTGCTACGACCGGCGCGAGCTGCTGGCGTTCATGCTGGTGCGCAAGGGCATCCTCGGCGAGTTGCTGCATGCCGAGTGCGGTTACCTGCACGATCTGCGCGGCATCAAGTTCTCCAAGGAAGGCGAAGGCCTCTGGCGGCGCGCGCACGCGATGGAGCACAACGGCAACTGGTATCCGACGCACGGCCTCGGCCCCGTCGCGCAGTGCTTCGACATCAACCGCGGCAACCAGCTCGATTACCTGGTGTCGATGAGCAGCCCGCAGCGCGGCCTGACGCTGTTCGCCGAAGAGCACCTCCCGGCCGACGACCCGCGCCGGAAGGAAAAATACAAGCTGGGCGACGTCAACGTCACGCTGATCAAGACGGTGAAGGGGCAGACCATCTACCTCGCGCACAACACCGACAGCCCGCGTCCGTACAGCCGCATCAACTCGGTGCAGGGCACCAAGGGCCTGATCCAGGGCTGGCCCGACCGCGTCTACGTCGAGGGCCGCGCGGTGAAAGAGGACGCGTGGGAGCCGCTCGACAAGTACTACGAGGAGTTCGAGCACCCGCTGTGGAAGTCGGACAAGGTCAAGCAGGCGACGCGCGGGCACGGCGGCATGGACTTCCTGGAAGACTTCCGCTTCGTCCACTGCCTGCGGACCGGGCAGCCGACGGATCAGAACGTCTACGACGCCGCCGCGTGGAGCGTCGTCTGCGAGCTGACGGATCGGTCGGTGGCCGACGGCAGCAAGCCGCAGAGCATCCCCGACTTCACGCGCGGCCGGTGGAAGACGACGCCGCCGCTCGGCATTGTTGAAATGTAACGATGAAGAACGGGGAGTGACGACGATGCGCGGTGTGGAGGTGATCGGGTGCCTCGCCCTTGCGGGCGCGCTGTTGGCCGGAGCCCCCTCTCGGGCGCAGGAGGCAGCGGCACCGGAGATCGTGGGCCGCTGGGACCTCACGATGCACGGCGCGGCAGGCGACTACCCGTCGTGGCTCGAGGTCTGGACCTCCGGGAATACGCACCTCGTCGGCCAGTTCGTCGGCCGCGGCGGCAGCGCGCGGCCGGTGTCGAACGTCGCGTTTGCCGGCGGCGTTGTCAAGTTCGCCATTCCGCCACAGTGGGACAAGCGGACCGACGACGAGTCCTACGAGGCCACGCTGAAGAACGGCACCCTCGACGGCTGGACGATGGATGCCTCGGGGCGGCGGCTGGCGTTCAGCGGGGCGCGCGCGCCGTCGCTGGCGCGCACCGGCACGCCGGCGTGGGGCGCGCCGCAGGCGCTTATCGCCGATGCCAGCCGAACGGGCTGGCGCGAGCCGAATCGCGGCTGGACGGTCGCCGGCGGCGTGCTGAAGAGCGTCGGCGCCGCCGACAACATCGTCTCCGTCGCGACGTTCGACGATTTCACGCTGCACGTCGAGTTCCGGCTGCCGAAGGGGAGCAACAGCGGGGTGTATCTCCGAGGCCGCTATGAAGTGCAGATCGAGGACAGCGACGCGGCCGAGCCTCCGCTCGATCACATGGGCGGCATCTACGGCTTCCTTGCGCCGACGTGGGATACACGGAAGGCGCCGGACGAGTGGCAGTCGTTCGAGGTCAGGCTGGTCGGACGGATCGTCAACGTGGACATGAACGGCACGCGCGTGATCTGCGACCGCGAGATCCCCGGCATCACGGGCGGCGCCCTCGACAGCCACGAGAGCGAGCCCGGTCCGATAATGCTGCAGGGGGATCACGGGCCGATCGAGTTCCGGAACCTCGTCGTGACGCCGCGGCAGTAGATCGACGCGGCAACCACACTCACCACACCCCGGGGACGATCCGCCAGCGGACCTGGCGCTGGTAATTTCTGTACGTGTCGCCGAACTCATCGACGAGGGCGCGCTCCTCGAATGGAATCGCCAGGATCAGATAGAGCGAGCTGACCACCGCGAATTCCAGCCGCGTCACTGTCATCACCGGCGCGCCAAACACGATCAGCATCCAGCCCAGATAGATTGGGTGCCGGACCAGGTGATACGGACCGATCACGCGAAAGGCTGACGGCCTGCGCGTCGCCATCGCCTGCCTGATGCCGGCCAGCTCGAGCGGGTCGAGAACCCCTGCCGCCCTGACGGTGACCCAGAATCCGGCGGAGACCAGCAGCCAGTGGGGCAGCGACGCGAGGCCCTCGTGCCGGTACGCGGTCCCCGGAAGCGGTCGCCACAGTGTCATGACGGCGATGAGCAGCAGGCTCGCAATCCAGACGTACAGCGAGCGTTCGAGGTAGGGCGGCACCAGCGTCACCACGCGCCGCTTGACGCCGCTGCGGGCCAGCATCGAATGGTGCAGGGCGAAAATCGTGAAGAGGCCCGCGTTGACGACGAATGTCGTAAGCGGAACGGAAACTGAGCCAGCGGCGGCCGCCGGCATGCCGAACAGGTAGACCCCGAAACACCACGCCAGCGCGACCACGAACAGGGCGCCCCCCGCCCACGCCAGGGCCGCGGCTGCGCGCGGAAGAGGCGGAGGGCCAGTCATGCGGCCGGTATTATAGTGACGCATGGCCCTCCCACGCGTCGTGATCTCGGGCATTGGCGTCGTGTCGACATTCGGCGTCGGGCGCGAACGGTTCTGGGATCACATACGCCGCGGCTGCTCCGGCACACGTGCCGTGACGCAATTCGACGTCTCGTCCTACCCCTGCCAGGTCGCCGCCCCGGTCCCGTCGGTTTCCTTCGACGACGCGCAGCCGCTCGAGGGAGAGGATGACGAGGGCCGTGACTCGCGCGCCGATCCGCGCCGCTATTCGCGCGCGGCGCTGCTCGCAGTCATCGCGGCCCGCGAGGCGTGGAATGACGCCGGGCTCCGCGTCGACGAACCGGGCGCCGGCGTCATCATCGGCAGCGGGGGCGGCGGCATCGACGTCGGCGAGGCGCAGTACCGCGACTTCTTCACCAACGGAGGCCGGCACGTCACGCCCTACGCCATTGCCGTCGGCATCGTCGGCATGCTGTCGAGCGAGGTGTCGATCTCGCTCGGGCTCCGCGGCATCAGCCACGTCCTGTCCACCGGCTGCACCAGTTCGACAGACGCGCTCGGCTACGCCGCGCGCATGATTCGCAGCGGCGACGCCGACGTGCTGTTGTCGGGCGGCGCCGACGGCTGCGTCACGCCCGGGATGATCTTCGGCTTCTCGCGCATGCGTGCGGTGTCGACCAAGTACAACGACAGGCCGGGCGAGGCCTCGCGTCCATTCGACCGCGGCCGTGACGGCTTCGTGCTCGGCGAAGGCGCCTGGATGTACGTCGTCGAGCGTGAGGATCGCGCGCGCGCCCGCGGCGCGACGATCTACGCGACAGTCGAGGGTTACCACTCCACCTGCGACGCCTATCATCGCGTGCAGATGGATCCGGACGGCGGCGAGATCGTCGCGGCGATGCGCGGCGCCGTCGACCGCTCGGGTCGCGCGCTCGAGGAGATCGGCTACGTCAACTATCACGGCACCTCGACGCAGCTGAATGACGCGATCGAGTCGCGGTGCACGAGAACGGTGTTCGGCAAGCTGGCGGACAACGTGCCAGGCTCGTCCACCAAGTCGATGATCGGGCATCCGCAGGGGGCCAGCGGCGCGGCCGGCATCGTCGCCTCCGCGCTCGCGCTGATGCACGGGTTCCTGCCGCCGACGGCGAACCTCACCGATCCCGACCCGGCCTGCGACATGGACTTCCTGCCGCGTCTCGGACGTGCCGCCAGGCCCGCGGCGGCGCTGTGCAACTGTCTCGGGTTCGGATCGAAGAACAGCGCCATTGTCCTTGGCGCCGTGGCCACCTAGCGGGGCCCCATGGACGACCAGGTCGTCGTCGTCGGAGGAGGCCCGGCGGGTGCTATCGCGGCGCTGACGCTGGCGAGGCATGGCGTGGCCGTGCGCCTTTTCGACCGCGCTGTCTTTCCCAGAGACAAGTTGTGCGGTGACTCACTCAACCCCGGTGCGCTGCGGATTCTGGCGCGCCACGGGCTCGACGGCGATGTGGTGCGCCGCGCACTGCCGGTCGCGGGAATGATCGTGACCGGTCCTACAGGTGTCACGATCGAGGGCCTCTACCCGCCGGGCGTGGTCGGCCGCAGCCTGCGCCGCTCGGATCTCGACGCGCACCTCCTTTGCGCGGCCGAACGGGCCGGCGTCATCACGCAGTCCGGCGTGCGGGTGACAGGCGCGATCACGGAGTCGCTGAGCGGCGGCACGCGCGTCGTGGGCGTCCGCATCGGCGCGGCGGTGCACCAGGCGCGCGTGGTGATTGCGGCCGACGGCCGGCACTCGACCCTGGCCTTCCAGCTGCGACTGGCGCGGCATCCGCGTCAGCCCCGCCGGTGGGCGATCGGCGCCTACTTCGAAGGAGTGTCCGGGCAGACGGCCTGCGGGGAGATGCACGTGCGTCCGCGCGCCTACATCGGCGTGGCCTCAGTGCCGGGCGGTCTGACCAACGCGTGCCTGGTGTTGCCGGCGCGACTGGCGCGTCAGGCGATGGCGGCGCCGGGGACCGCGCTCGAGCAGGCGCTCGCCAACGATCCCCAGTTGGCCGACCGCTTTCGCGGAGCCCGCCGCGTCACAGAGGCGCGCGTGCTCGGGCCGCTGGCGGTGGATGCTTCGGCTGCCGGCGTGCCGGGTTTGCTGCTGGCCGGCGATGCCGCGGGCTTCGTCGATCCGATGACTGGCGACGGCATGCGGCTCGCCATGCGTTCGGGGGAACTGGCCGCGGAGGCCGCGTTGCGCGCGCTGGCCGGCGGCGAGGACGCCGAACAGTGGCTGGCGCGCCGCCGTCTCGAGGAGTTCGGGCGCAAGCTCAGGGTCAATCGCGCGCTACGTGCCGTCGTCGCCCGCCCCGGCGCCGTCGCGCTCGCCGCCCGCGGCGCCGCGGTGGCGCCATCGGTCCTGCGCCGGATCATCGTGTACGCGGGCGACGTGGATGTGCAGGAGCCAGCGCCCCTGGCAGTGACCTGAGAAGCGAATGAACCTGCGCCTGCAGCCGGATTACCAGTTCCGGTCTGTCGTCCTGGGAAGCAGCCAGCGGATCGCCCTGTCGAAGCGTGACGCCCACGCCGCCTCGTTGTGGCGCGCCCCGCGGTCCTCGACGTAACGAAGCTGCTTGCGCGGATGCACGGCGCGCCGGCGCAGCAGGCGGACCATCTCGCGCGTCTGGCGGACCTGCCGGCGTCCTTCGCCGGTGCCGGTGTCCAGGTAGAGCCGGCCCTGCCAGTGCCCCGAGTCGGCAGCCACGCCGAAGATGGCGCCGCCGGCGAACCAGAGTGACGGGCTCATCACGCCGGCAAAGCCGAACACGTCGGGGCGCCGCAAGAGCGCCGTAGAGGCTGATCAGGCCGCCCATCGACGAGCCCATGATGCCGGTGCACGCCGGCTCGCGCCGCGTCCGGAACTGCCCGTCGACGATCGCCTTCAGGGTATGGGCGAGAAATGCGAGGTAGGCCTCGCCGCGCCCGCCGCCGATGCGCGGGTCGTGGAACGGGCCGTACTCGGCCGTCCGCTCGACGCCCATGTTGGGCACGGCCACCACAATGGCCTCGATGCCCTCGGCGCCCAGCCGCTCCATCGTCTCGTCCACCTGCCATTCGCCGGCGAACGACGTCGCGTGGTCAAACAAGTTCTGCCCGTCGTGCATGTAGACGACGGGGTAATGCCGGCCGCTCCAGCGGTACGACGGCGGCAGGTAGACCAGGACGTCCCTGCGGTTGCCAAGTTCGGGACTGTCGATGCCTTCGAGCTTCCTGATATTTCCGACGATGTTGCCGGTCAGCGCGGTGCCGGCGCCCTGGTCGTACATGTGAGCAATCACAGTATCATTGCCTGTCATGAGCCACCGGTTCACGATTGGCGTGGAAGAGGAATTCCAGATCGTCGATCCCCACACGTGGGAGCTGCGGTCTCACGTGTCGGAGCTGCTGGCGGCCGGCTCGCGCGAGCTGGGCGACCAGATGAAACGGGAGATGCACCAGTCGATCGTCGAGCTGGGCACGACGATCTGCGCCGACGTCCGCGAGCTTCAGCACGAGATCGTGCGCATCCGGACGGAGCTGTGCGCGGCGGCCGACCGCGCCGGGCTGGCGATTGCCGCGGCCGGCACGCACCCGTTCTCGTCGTGGATCGACCAGGTCATCTCGCCCGGCGAGCGCTACGAGCACATCGTCGAGGAGCTGCAGCAGCTGGCCCGCTCGCTGCTCATCTTCGGCCTGCACGTCCACGTGGCGATGCCGGACCGCTCCTCGGCGATCGACATCATGAACGCTGCGCGCTACTTCCTGCCGCACCTGCTGGCGCTGTCCACGAGCTCGCCGTTCTGGATGGGGCGCGACACCGGCCTGAAGTCGTATCGCACCACGATCTTCCGGCGCTTCCCCCGCACCGGCGTCCCGGATCACTTCGGCTCGTGGAGCGAGTACGAAAGCTACGTCAACCTCCTCGTCGATCTGCACTGCATCGACGACGGCAAGAAGATCTGGTGGGACATCCGGCCGCACCCGACGTTCGGGACGCTGGAGTTCCGCGTCTGCGACGTGCCGACGCGCGTTGAAGAAACCATCGCGATTGCCGCGCTGGCGCAGGCCATCGTCGTGAAGCTGTACAAGCTCTACACGCAGAACATGGGGTTCCGCCTGTATCGTCGCGCGCTCATCGAAGAGAACAAGTGGCGTGCGGCCCGCTGGGGCCTGGACGGGCAGCTCATCGACTTCGGCAAGAAGGCGGAGGTGCCCATGCGGGACCTCGCCCTCGAGCTGCTCGGGTTCGTGGACGATGTCGTCGACGAGCTGGGCAGCCGCGAGCACGTGAATTACGTCAAGACGATTCTGGCGGAAGGCACGAGCGCCGATCGTCAGCTGCAGGTGTATCGCGAGACCAACGACCTCAGGGCGGTGGTGCGGCACGTCGCGCAGGAGACTCGTCCCGCAGCCATGCGGGTGTGACCCACAGCCGCGCACGACTCGCGCGGCGACATGTTGAAGGCCAGGTGAATGATGGCGAAGTCGCGTGGCAAGAAAGAAACCGAACCCCTCGTCGTCGGGTTGCTGTGCGGGCGCGAGTTTTCGTTCCCGCCCGCGTTTCTGCACGCGGTGAACGAGCTTGGCAAGGCAGCGGGCGTCACGGCGGAGATGGTCAAGTTCGGTGGAACGCGCATGGGCGAGCCGTCGAAGTATCGGGTCATCGTCGACCGCATCTCGCACGAAGTGGAGTTCTATCGCGCCTCGCTGAAGCACGCGGTGCTCGAAGGAACCTACGTCATCAACAACCCGTTCTGGTGGACGGCCGATGACAAGTTCTTCAACTACTCGGTCGCCAGCAAGCTTGGCGTCGCCATTCCGAAGACAGTCGTCCTGCCACAGAAGGCCTATCCGAAAGACATCGACCTGACGCCAGAGTCGCTGCGCAACATGGAATACCCGATCGACTGGGACGGGCTGCTCGACTACGTCGGCCGTCCGGCGATCCTGAAGCCCTACTCAGGCGGCGGCTGGAAGCACGTCTACAAGGTGCACGACCGCAAGGAGCTGCTCGAGGCCTACGACGGCACGGCGCCCTATTGCATGACGCTGCAGGAGTTCATCAACTTCGATCAGTACGTGCGCTGCTTCACGTTCGGCAAGAACGACATCATTCCCGTCCACTACGACCCGCGCGAGCGGCGCTACGTGGTGGAGCAGAACTATCTCACCCCGGCACTCAACGATCGGGTCGTGAAGGACGCGCAGACGATCAACCAGGCGCTCGGTTACGAGATGAACACCATCGAGTTCGCCGTCCAGGATGGCGTGCCGTATGCAATCGACTTCCTGAACCCGGCGCCGGACTTCGAGCGCGACCGCATCACCCAGCAGTACTTCGACGTGGTGGTCGATCGGATGTCGCGGCTGGTGGTCGACCGTGCGGTCTCTGGCGCCGCCACGTCGCCCTGGCCGCGCTGGGAACAGATGGTCGGCCTTGGCGGCGCTCCCGGTGGCGTGATCGGCCAGCCCCTCGCCCCCCGCACGGACGGAGGTGCAGCCTGAGCACTGTCACCGACGCGATCGCCGACTGGCACCGGATGCTCCGCCCGGAGGTGGAGCTGACGCCGGAATTTGCCGACGCGTTCACCGAACGTCTCCGGACGGCGCACCTGTTTTTCGGCCATCGCATTCACTGTCCTTTCCTCCGGCCGTTCTTTCTCGACGACGGGCAGGTGGCGCTGGTTCGGCGCGTGGGCGAGACCATCGCCCGGATGGGCGAGACGGTCGCGGCGGCAGCCATGGAACGGCCCGAGCTGCTCGATGCCGTCGCCGTCACCGAGGCCGAACGGGCGCTGATCGCCATCGATCCCGGCTATGCCAGGGCGAGCACGGCCTCGCGGCTCGACTCGTTCATCCTCCCGGACTCCCTGCAGTTCGCGGAGTACAACGCGGAATCGCCGGCCGGCCTCGGCTATACAGAAATCCTGTCGGGACAATTCGAGCAGCTCGAGATCCTGTCGCGCTTCCGCGAGCACTACACCGCGGACGCCTTCTCGCTGATGGCGCCGATGCTCGAGGCCCTGCTGGCGAGCTACAAGGAGTGGGGCGGCGTCGCCTCGCCGCCGACGATTGCCATCGTCGACTGGCGGGAAGTGCCGACGTGGCCCGAGTTCGAGATGCTTCAGGCGCGGTTCACGGCCATGGGCGTGCCGACGATCGTCTGCGACCCGCGCGACCTGACGTTCTCCGGCGGCTCGCTCGTCGCGCAGGGATCGCGGATCGACCTGGTCTATCGTCGCGTGCTGATCAACGACATCCTCGCGCGTCCCGACGAGTGTCGCGCCCTCACCGACGCCTACGAGGCCCGCGCGGTGTGCGTCGCCAACACGTTCCGCTGCAAGATCCCGCACAAGAAGGCCTTCTTCGCGGTGCTCACCGACGAGCGCTTCGCGGACCTGTTCACCGACGAGGAGCGCGCCGTTGTCGCGCGACACGTGCCGTGGACCCGGCTGGTGGCCGAAGGCACGGCGACGCGCGGCGGCGCGGCGGTGGATCTGATCCCCTACATCCGGCAGCACCGCCAGGACCTCGTGCTGAAACCGAACGACGAGTACGGCGGCGTCGGTGTGACACTCGGGTGGGAAGTCGACGAGGGCACGTGGGACACCACGCTCGAGCGTGCGCTCGGCGGATCGCTCGGCGCCTGGGTGGTGCAGGAGAAGATTCACGTCCGGCGCGAGCCCTTCCCGCACTTCGAGCAGGGCGGCGGAGCCATCGTGTCCGACATGCTCGTGGACTGCGCGCCGTACCTGTTCCGCGGCAAGCTGTCCGGGTTCCTGACGCGCCTCAGCGCAACGGGGCTGGCCAACGTCACGTCCGGTGGCGGGCAGGTGCCGTCATTCGTCGTCAGCCGGCGCGGGCCGGCGGCGGTCTGAGGCTGGCGGTCACGGATGCCATTTGACTGCCGATTTCGCGCCGCGCACGGGCAGGACGCCTGCGTCGGCCGCTGTCCCACCACGGCGACGCCCCCGACATTCCTGTTTTCGCGCGTCGAACGCGGCTCATCGCTGCCGCCCGACGACCCCAACGCCATCGACGTCGCGCTGCTCGACATGCATCATGGCTGGCCGAACCTTGGCCACGATGCCATCGTTCACTCGATTCAGAACATCGTCTGCGACCTGACGACGGAGTTGCGCGACGCGGGCATGCGCGTGCGGGTCACGTCCTACGACGTGCGGCGCGGCCACCGTATCCCCGAGGCACCGGGCCCACGCCATTCGATTTACGTCGGCACCGGAGGGCCGGGACACCTGGACCCGCGTCTCAACGACGGCGCGGCCGGCGCCGCGCAGGGCATCGACGAAGATCCAGCCTGGGAGTCGCCGCTCTTCGGGCTGTTCGACGCCGTCCGCGCGGACCCGGATGCCGCGTTGCTCGCCGTCTGCCACACCTTCGGCGTGATGTGCCGGTGGATCGGCCTGGCCGATGCAGTGCTCCGCGGTCCAGCCAAGGGCGGCAAGAGCACGGGCGTGCTGGACAACGTCCTCACCGACGCCGCGCTCGAGCATCCGTGGTTCACCCGGATGTCACGCGAGTTGCCCGACGGCCGGCGCTTCAAGATCCTGGACAACCGCCTGTACGACCTGGTGCCGCACGGGCCATGGCCCGATGCCGTGACACCGATCTCCGCCGAAGTGGATGACGACGGCGCCGCCGGCCAGGCGCTGACGGCTGTCGAACTGGCGCGCGACGGCAACGGCGTGATGCCGCGAATACTCGGCGTGAACCATCACCCCGAAATCGTCAATCGCCCACGGCAGCTCACCGCGCTGCGGAAGCGGATGGAACGCGGCGGCGTCAGCGAAGGCTGGTACGAAGAGCGCGCGCGGACGCTCACCTCGGCCATCGGCGACGAGCGCGGCGAGCAGTCGCTGCAGTTGACGTCGAGCTATATGTTTCTCGGTCCCCTGCGGTTTCATCTCTACAAGCAGCTGCGGCTCCGTGCCGCCGTGCTCGGACGGCGGCTCGATGTCGATGAGCGGCGGCGGCCGATCGTGGCCGACAGCCGCCTCGGCGTCGGCGGCGCGTGACGTGCCATTCTCGACGCGGGTTGACGACGGCGTCCTGTATACGGCGCTGTTCGGCCTCGTGACCTCTGGCGACCTGCGGGACCTCATCGAGGTCGTCGCCGAGATCGAACGCACGATGCCCGTCGCCCCGAACCGCGTCACCGACCTGCGTGGCATCAGCGGCCGTGACCTCGGGTTCTCCGCCATCGTGGACATGGTGGACCGGCGCCGTCGCGATCCTCCTCGGAACCCGATTCGGTCGGCAATCGTGGCGACCAACCTGGTGATGGTCGGGTTCGCGCGGATGTTTCAGACGTTGAACGACACGCCGAAGGTCACCGTGGAGATCTTCGATACCCCCGAGGCGGCCGAGCGCTGGGTGCGCGGCACCACTCCCTGAGGCAGAACACAGGAGCGCGCGTTACACGCCCTTCAGGTATTCGCGCATCATGTGCTTCCAGTACGGCCAGTCGTGCCCGCCAAGGGCGCCCCAGTCGTCCAGGTGATGCGAGATCCCGCGGTGGCTGAGCGCCCGTGACAGGTCGTAGGTCTGGGCTGGATGCTCGAACGGGCCGTGGCCGGTGGCGAGGTGAAGGCTGGCGCTGCTGATTTGCGCGATCTGGCCAGGATCGGTCATGCCGCCGACGTAGTCGATCGGGTTGTTGAAGTAGAAGTTGTCGTCGCTGAAGCCGTCCATGAACCGCCGCATGTCGTAGAGACCAGACATCGCGAAGCACGCGCGGACGGCGTCCGGATGCTTCAGCAGCGTGTTGGCCGCGTGATACGCGCCAAGCGACGCGCCCATGGTCGCGACCGCGACCAGTCCGCCGCAGTGCATGTGGATGAAGGGGATGACTTCGGCGCGGACGTAGTCGTCCCACTGCCGCTGCATCCAGCTGCGGTGGAGCGGATGCGCGCCCTTGTTGTAGAAGCTCTGGTCGCCGTTGGATCCCACCGTGAACAGCTTGATGCGGCCGGCGTCGATGTAGTCGGCGAGCGCCGCCACCATCCCCTGGCCCTCCATCTCGAGCTCGTCGCCGCCGCTGGTGGGAAACGCGAGGAGCGGCATGCCCCAGTGGCCGTAGACGACGACCCCCATGTCGCGGCCCAGGCGTCCGGTGTACCACCGGTGATATTCGCGCTGCATCGTGTTCGGATTGTATATCGGGTATCCTTCGCCTTTCGCCGGCCACGGGGGCCGGACCCATGGGAGCCTGAGGACGTGCCGGACCAGCCGCTCACGATTCTGTGCATCGCGACGTACGAGAAGGGACAGGAGTTCATTCGGGAGTGCAAGCGCCAGGGCTGCGCGGTGCTGCTGCTGACTGTCGACACACTGAAAGATGCGGACTGGCCGCGTGAGGCGATCGACGAGACCTTTTTCATTCCGCGGGACATTGCCCGCGACGACCTCCTGAAGGGCGTCAGCCACCTGGCGCGCACGCGGGCCGTCGACCGGATCGTCGCGCTCGACGACTTCGACGTCGAGACCGGCGCGCTGCTGCGCGAGCATCTCAGGGTCCCTGGCATGGGCGAGACGACCGCCAGGTACTTCCGGGACAAGCTCGCCATGCGCGTCCGCGCGCACAACCAGGGCATCCTCGTGCCCGACTTCGTCCACGTCGTCAACGACGAGGCCATCCGCCGCTTCACCGAGCACGTGCCGGCGCCATGGATGCTCAAGCCGAGATCCAACGCCGCGGCAATCGGCATCCACCGCATCGAGCGGATTGAAGATCTCTGGCCAACGCTGGACGCGCTCGGGGATCGCCGGTCGTTCTACCTGCTGGAACGCTTCGTCGCCGGCGACGTCTTCCATGTGGACGCGCTGGTGTGGGAGCGTGAGCCGGTCTTCCACGCCGCGCATCAGTACGGCCAGCCGCCCTTCAGCGTCGCGCACAAGGGCGGGATCTTCACGACCCGCAGCGTCGACAAGGCGGCATCCGCGTGGCGGCCCCTGTCCGCGATCAACCGCGAGGTCCTGACGACGCTCGGCCTGGTCCGCGGCGTCTCGCACACCGAGTTCATCCGCAGCGCGGAAGACGGGCGCTGGTATTTCCTCGAGACCTCCGCACGCGTCGGCGGCGCCTACATCGTCGACGTCGTCGAAGCCGCGACGGGCATCAACCTGTGGCGCGAGTGGGCGCGGATCGAAATTGCGGGTGAGGATCATCCCTACCACGTGCCTGCCGTGCGCGATGCCTTCGCCGGGCTCGCGCTCACGCTGGCGCGACAGGAGCAGCCGGACACCTCCGGATACACCGATCCGGAAATCGTCTATCGCATCCACAAGAAGCATCACGCCGGGCTCATCGTGAAATCCGACGACCCCAGGCGGATCGATCAGCTGCTCGACAGCTACACCAGCCGCTTCCTGCAGGATTTTTACGCCTTCGAGCCTGCACCCGAGCGGCCGACGTCCTGATTCCTCCGACGGCCATCGTCGTGCGTCTGCCTGCGCTTCCCGTTGCCGCCCTCGTCGTCGGCGCCATGTGGCTGATGATGCTGGTGGAGCTGCAGCTGTCGGCGTTCAACGAGCGCCAGCTCCGCGCGCGCGGCGCGATCGAGCCTGCCGACGACGTGCTGCCGATCATGCGAGTGGCGTATCCGGGCATGTTCCTGCTGATGGGAGTCGAGGCGGTGCTGCACGGCTCGATCTCGCGGGATCTCGTCGTCGCAGGGCTGGTGATGCTGGGCGCCGTGAAGGCGTTCAAGTTCTGGGCCCTGGCCTCGCTCGGTGTGAGGTGGACGTACCGGGTGCTCGTCCTGCCACAGGCTCCCCTGGTCACCGCTGGCCCATACCGGTACATCCGTCATCCCAACTACGTCGCCGTGATCGGCGAGATCATCGCCGTCGCGATCGCGCTGTCTGCGCCTGTCGCCGGTGTGATTGGCGCCATCGGGTTCGGCTGGCTGCTGCGCCGTCGCATCGCTGTCGAGGAGCGGGCGCTCGGCCTTCGATAGGCGGCGATCCGACGGCGCCGCGCGCGCCAGCCGTCGGCAGCGTTCAGGCGTCTTACCAGAAGCCGGCTGCTATACTTGCCGTGTCGGATCATTCGCATGCCTGCGCTCGGAGGGTCGCTACTCCCCCGTGAGTGGCGGCGGTCTCTTCCATCGTCGGCGGCTCTTGTGGTCGCCTCGACGTTGGGGCTGGCCTTGGCCCTCCCCGCGTCAGCACAGTTGCGCCCCGCGCCCGCGGAGGCGACAGCGGCACGGGCACGCTACGACGCGCTGAAGGCGTTCCGCGACGGCAACTACGCCGACGCCCTGCAACTGCTCAGCACGCTGCCTGCCGATCCTGGCCTCCTGCTCCTGAAAGGCCGTATCCAGATCACGACAGGCGCGTACGACGATGCCATCGCGACACTGACCGCTGCCACCGCGCACCATGCTGGCGGGGAAGCGTCGTTCGAGCTCGGCCGCCTCTACCTCATGCTCGGCCGCGTCGCCGAAGGCCGCGCGCTACTAGAGCCCGTGGTCATCACCGGACAACGAAGCGATCTCGGCGAGACGCTCGGGCGAGCAGCGCGGGCCGCGCAACTGCTGGGACGGGTCGAGCAGGCCAACACGCTGTTCCGCAATGGCGCCGGCCTGGCGGGCGACGACGCGGAACTGCAGGTGGCCTGGGGCCAGCTCTTCCTGGACAAGCAGAACAAGCCAGAGGCGGTGAAGTCGTTTCGCGCCGCGCTGACGGGAGACCGTCGCAATCCCGCCGCGTTGACAGGCCTCGCGCGCGCCTTCGCCGATGAGAACGGGCAGGCCTCTCGCGAGCTGGCCAATAGAGCGCTGCTAGTCAATCCCCACTACGTGCCCGCGCTCCTCGTGATGGCCGATCTGTCAGTCGACGAGGGGAAGAACGACGACGCGGCCGAGTGGCTGGCGAAGGCGCTGGCGGTGAATCCGCGAAGCCTCGAGGCGCTGACGCTGCAGGCGGCGATGGCGTTTCTGGCGGACCGGCAGCAGGACTTCGAGGCGGCGTGCGCGAAGGTGCTGGCGATCAATCCCCGCTACGGCGATGTCTACCGCGTGACGGCGGCCGAAGCGGCGAGACACTACCGGTTCGACGCGGCTGTGGCGCTGACCCGAAAGGCGCTGGCGATCGAGCCCGGGAACGTGCGCGCTGCCGCGGATCTTGGCACACACCTGCTGCGCACCGGCGACGAAGCCGACGCCAGGGCGCTGCTCGACCGGGCGTTCAAGGCCGATCCGTACGACGTCGTCTCCTACAACCTGCTGGGACTGCTCGACAGCCTTGACTCGTTCGAGACCACTCGCGACGGTCTCGTGACGCTGCGGTTGCACCCCGACGAGGCGCCGGTCCTGCGCGAGCACGCGCTGCCGCTGGCGCGGACGGCGCTCGACACGCTGGGCGCCCGGTATCACATGACGCCGCGCGGGCCGGTGCTGATCGAGATCTTTCCCCGGCACGACGACTTCGCCGTGCGCAATGTCGGGCTGCCCGGGATGATTGGCGCCCTCGGCGCGTGTTTCGGCCAGGTGGTGACGCTCGACTCGCCGCGTGCCCGCCCGCCCGGCACCTTCAACTGGCAGGCCGCCCTGTGGCACGAGCTCGCGCACGTCGTCACCCTGCAGCTGTCGGGCAACCGCATTCCGCGCTGGCTGACGGAAGGCATCTCGGTCTACGAAGAGCAGCGCGCCAGGCCGGAATGGGGCCGCGACATGGACCTCGAGTTTGCCGAAGCGCTCGATCGCGACGCCGTCATCAGGCTCGCCGCGCTCAACGCCGGGTTCATGGATCCGTCGACCATCTCGATGGCGTACTACGAGGCGTCGCTGCTCGTCGAGTACCTCGTGGCCACACACGGCCAGCCCGCGCTCGAAGCCCTTGTCCGCGCGTTCGCGGACGGGTCCACCACCGACGCGGCGATGCAGAAGACCGTGGGCGGCACCCTCGAGAGTGTCGAGCCCGGGTTCCGCGTGTGGCTGCACGAGCGATTCGACCCGGTCATTCAGGCGCGTACCGCACCGGATGACATCTCGTTGTCGGGACGAGTCCCCGCGTCGGTGCTCGAGCAGATCGTGAGCGAGCATCCCGGCTACTACGACGCGCTGATCCTGCTGGGAGAGGCCAGGGTCGCCGACGGCGACGCCACCGGCGCCTATGCGGCATGGAAACAGGCGGGCGCCGTGCTGCCGATGGCGACGGGACCGGAATCACCGCGTGCCCGCATCGCGCACCTGGCGATCGAACGTGGCGACACGGCCGAGGCCATTGACGCATTGGATCAGACGCTTGGCCGTGAAGGCGCCAACGTCGACGCCGCGCGACAGTTGGCCGGGCTGCTGGACGCACGCGGCGATCGGCGGCGCGCGGTGGCGGCGTGGGCCCGCGTCGCCGAGATCGATCCATTCGACGCCACGGCGTCCGCAGTCCTCGGACGCCAGGCACTGGACGCGCGCGACGGCGCGGCCGCGACGCGGTGGTTCCGTGCGGCGCTCGCCGCCGGACCGGCCGATCGCGCGGCGGCGCACTGCGACCTCGCTGAAAGCTACCTGTCAGAAGGACAGACGCTGCTGGCGCGGCGCCAGGTGCTGGCCGCGCTCGAGGAAGCGCCCACCTACGCGCGCGCCCAGGATCTGCTGCTCGGCATCGTGGACGGGAGCCGATGACCCGCCGCCTGTGGATGCCCCTGGCCGCTGCCGCGCTCGCCCTGAGTGTCAGCGGCGCGCACGTCGCGCGCGGGCAGTCTCCCGAATCGGCGTTTCTCACGTCTGGCCCTGCGATGTCTGCGGAGCCGCGCCTCGCGGGCCTGCAGTGGCGCTTTGTCCGCGTGATGTACCACGCGAACTCGCTGTCGGGACGACGGTTCAGGATGCAGTACCGGGGCGAGCCGTGGACCACCGACGGGCCGGCCGCCGATCAGAACCTGACGCGTCGCGTGCGCTCGGCGACGGCGATCGAAGTAGGAGAGCCCATCGCGCTCGCGCTCGAGGATCCGACGCTGTGGCAGCACCCGTGGATCTACTTCGTCGAACCCGGCAATCTCGAATTCACCCAGGAGAACGTGTCCGTGATGCGCGAGTTCCTGCTGCGCGGCGGCACGGCCACCTTCGACGACTTCCACGGGCCCTACGAGTGGGAGAACCTGTCGGCGCAGCTCAAACGCGTGTTTCCCGACAGGCCGATCGTCGAGGTGGAACGCACGCATCCGATTTTCTCGTGCTTCTACAAGCTCGATGGGTTTCCGCAGGTGCCAGGCCTCGGGTCGTTCCTGAACGGCCGCACCTGGGAAAAAGGCGGCTTCATCCAGCATCTCCGCGCCATCTACGACGACCGCGGCCGGCCGATGGTCCTGATCAACTGGAATACCGACATGGGCGACGGCTGGGAGTGGTCCAACGCGGAGGAGTATCCCGGCTACCTGAAGCACACCCGCGATGCGTATCGCATGGGCATTAACGAAATCGTCTACGTGCTGACACACTGAGGGGGCGGGCTCGATCGGGTTTGGATCGGGTTGGATCGGGTTACATCGGGTTGGATCGGGTTGGGCGGGTGAAGGGGTCGGACTTGGAGGTCTGAATGGCAGTCGGCGGCGACGTGGCGAACGGTATCGCGGAACAGGTGGCCGGTGCCCGGCAGCGCATCCTGGTGGAGCTGCGCAAGGTCATCGTCGGCCAGGATGACGTCGTCGATCAGGTGCTGATAGCGCTTTTCACTGGCGGCCACTGCCTGCTGACCGGCGTGCCGGGCCTGGCCAAGACGCTGCTCATCAAGACACTGGCGAGCATCCTCGACCTGTCGTTCAAGCGAATCCAGTTCACGCCGGATCTGATGCCGGCCGACATCACGGGCACGGAGATTCTCGACGAGGCCGAAGGCCTGCGCAGCCTGCGATTCGTCAGGGGGCCGGTCTTCGCGCAGATCATCCTCGCGGACGAGATCAACCGCACGCCGCCCAAGACGCAGGCGGCGCTCCTCGAGGCGATGCAGGAGTACCACGTCACTGCCGCGGGCCATACCTACGACCTCGAGCGCCCGTTCTTCGTGCTCGCCACGCAGAACCCGATCGAGCTCGAAGGGACCTACCCGCTGCCGGAGGCGCAGCTCGATCGCTTCATGTTCAACATCGTCATGACCTATCTCAGCGAAGACGACGAAGTCCGCGTCGTCGCGCAGACGACGGCGTCGGCGCGGCCGACACCGCAACGCGTGCTGAGCGGCGCAGAAATTCTGCACATCCAGGACCTGGTGCGTCAGGTCGTGGTGGCCGACGAGGTCGCGCGATACGCGGTGCGACTGGTCAGCGCGTCGCGGCCGGCGCGCGACCGCAAGGCCGGCACGCTCGAATTCGTGGACTCGTGGGTGCGCTGGGGTGCGGGGCTGCGCGCGTCGCAGGCGCTCATCCTCGGCGGCAAGGCCAGGGCGCTGCTGAACGGCCGCTATCACGTCAGCGTCGGCGACATCAAAGCGCTGGCGCCGCCCGTGCTGCGGCATCGGGTGATCACGAACTTCTACGCGGAGTCAGAGCAGATCGATGCCGATCGCATCATCGGCCGGCTCCTCGAGGCCGTGCCGGTTCCGGCGAGCGGGATCGACGCGTAGGCGCATGACGGCGACCACTCGCGCCGGCGGACTCCGTTTTCTCGATCCCGCGGTCATCGCGCGGCTCGGGACGCTCGAGTTGCGCGCGCGGACGATCGTCGAGGGCTTCCTCTCCGGCCTGCATCGGAGCCCGCTCAAGGGCTTCTCGGTCGAGTTCGCGGAGTTTCGCCAGTACATGCCGGGCGACGACCTCGCCACCATCGACTGGAAGGTGTTCGGTCGCACGGACCGCTTCGTCGTCAGGAAGCACGAGGAGGAGACGAACCTGAAAGGGTTCCTGATCCTCGATGTCAGCGCGTCCATGTCGTACGGCTCGGGCGACCTCACCAAGATCGAGTACGCCTCCACGCTGGCGGCGTCGCTGGCCTACCTGATGCACAAGCAGCGTGACGCCGCCGGGCTCGTGACGTTCGACGATCGCGTCCGGACGCTGCTGCCGCCGGCCACGCGCCCCGGGCACCTGAACGCGCTGCTGCATGCGCTCGATCGCTCCGGCACCGGCGCCGTCACCGACACCCGCCGGCCGCTGGCGCAAGTCGCCGACGCCATGACGTCGCGTGGTCTGGTGGTGGTGCTCTCGGACCTGCTGGACGACCCGGCTCACGTGATTGCCGGTCTGCGCCTCCTGCGTGCCCGGGGGTCGGACGTGCTGGTGTTCCACGTGCTCGATCGAGACGAGTTGACGTTCCCGTTCGAGCGGCCGATGCGCTTTCGCGATCTCGAGGACGGCGCTGAAGTACTGGCGAGCCCGCGTGATATTCGCGCGGGCTATCTGCGGGCCATTGGCGATCTCATCGCCCTCTATCGGCGCGAGCTGCCGGCGGCGGGCGTGGACTATCAGCAGGTGGACACCAGCGAGCCCTTCGATCGATCGCTGCTGGCCTACCTTGCGGCGCGTGGGCGCCGTCGATAGTCATGGCCGGTATCGGTTTCCTGGCGCCACTCTTCCTGCTCGGTGCGCTCGCCGTCGCCATCCCGCTCGTCCTCCACCTGCTGCGGCAGCGTGCCGATCCGGTGCAGCCATTCAGCGCGGTGAAGCTGCTTCGCGCCGCGCCGGTCGAGCAGGCCCGTCGCCGCCGGCTGCGCGACATTCTCCTGCTGGCACTCCGTGTCGCAGCGCTGCTGCTGCTGGCGTGGGGATTTGCACGCCCGTTCCTGCGCGCCGAAGCCGCCGTCACGCCGCCAGTCACCGTGGTCGTCGCTGACGTGTCAGGCAGTATCGGCGGCCCTGCCCGTACGGCGCAGATGCGGGCCGCGGCGCGCGCCGCCGTGGACGCGGCGCCCCGGGGTGACGCTGTCGCGCTCGTCCAGTTCGCCGGCGCTGCGGACACGCTCGTGGCGCCGACACTCGATCGCGGCGCCGTTTCCGCCGCGACGAGCCAGCTCACGCCGGGATATGGACCGACCAGCTATCGGTCTGCATTCGACAGCGTCGCAGAAGTCCTGGCCGGGCGCCCCGGCCGGGTCGTGGTCGTCACCGACCTTCAGGCCGGAGGCTGGAGCGGCGGCGATCCGCCCGCGCTCCCATCCGGAACGAGCGTCGAGGTCTCCGACATCGGGCCGCCGCCCCCGGACGTCGGCGTGGTTGCCGTGTCCGAACAACCCGGTCACGTCATCGCGCACATCCGGGCGACCGGCGAGGCCCGCCACGTGCGCGTGTCGGTTGGCGTCGACGGCGTCGAGCGCGCATCGACGACGGCGACCGCGGAGGAAGGGACTGTCGATGTCTCGCTGCCGCTCCAGGCGCAGTCGGGAAGCCGCGTCCGGGTGCAGGTGGACGACCCGGATGGATTGCCTGCAGACGACGTGCGATGGCTCGTGTCGGGAACTGGACGCCCGGCGCGAGTGACAGTGATTGCGTCGCCGGGTGGTGAGGGCCGCGACGACCTCTACGTGCGGCGCGCGCTCCTCTCGCTCGGCGGCTGGCGCGCGGTGCAGGTGCGGATGGCCACCGCCGACAGCCTCCGCAGCGGACCTCCGGAACAGGCGGACGCTGTCGTCCTCTTGGGTTCCGCCGGCATGGATCGACAAGGCGCGGACCGGCTCGCCTCGTTTGTCCGCGATGGCGGCGGGCTGCTGGTCGCTGTCGGGCCGTCAGTGAATCCCGAGCTGCTGATGACAGCCTTCGGAGCAGGCCTGCCCCGTGTCCGGATGCGGCCGGCGGGAGACGCGGGGTCGGACCTTGCGATCGCGGACACGCGACATCCTGCCCTCGCGTTGTTCAGCCGGCGCCCCGGTGCCTTCGGCGACGCGCGGTTCGCGCGCGCGGTGGCGTTGCAGGTGACGGACGCGGGCAGCGTGCTCGCCCGCTTCGACAACGGGGACGCCGCCCTCGTGGTCACCGCGCTCGGCCAGGGTCGCGTCGCGACGTTCGCGTCCGACCTGTCGAATCGCTGGAACGACTTCGTGCTGCAACCGGCGTTCGTGCCGTTTCTCGGCGAGCTGGTGCACTGGCTGGGCGGCAGCAGCCGCGGCTCAGACGCCCTGATCGCCGGGGCCACGCGGATCGCCGGCGCTGACGCCCCCGGCGTGCTGTCCCGTCCGAGCGATCGTGGCGCCGCTCAACGGCCGGTCGCGGTGAATGTCGACCCGCAGGAGTTCGATCCTGCGCGGCAGCCCGTCGCCGAATTCCTGGCGCATGTACCCCGGGGCGGCAACAACGCGTCGCTCGATCCGTCCAGGCAGGCGGCCCAACAGGAAGCGTCGCAGGGCCTGTGGCGCTATGGCCTGGGCCTGATGCTCCTCAGTCTGGTCGTCGAGTCGTTGATCGGCCGGCGGACGTGACGCGACGAGGCGAGGTGATGCCGTCTCCCGATGTTCGGATCCAGTCGTTTCTCGAGTCGCTCGCGACGAGATGGCGGCGGCTGGCCGACCTGCGGCTCGTGGCCGCCGCAGCCTGGTCGCTCACCATTCTCTGGGCCGCGGCTCTGCTCGCGTGGTGGGTCGTCGGACGGCTGGCCCTCGCCAACGAGATCGCCATCGTCTCTGTGACTGCGGTTGGGTCGATTGCCGTCATGGCGGTGATTTGGCGGCGCCGTCCGGCTTTGCCAGCCATTCGCGAGTTCGCCAGACTGGTCGAGGAGCGTGTCCCGTCGCTCGAGGATCGACTGGCCACTGCGGCCGATCTGCTCGGTCAGCCGGATGGCGGGACGCCGCCATCGCTTGTCCGCGCGGCGCTGTTGCACGACACAGCCGCCAGAGTGGACGAGATTGCTCCAGACGCCATCATCAGCGACGAATCGCTGCGGCGCGCCACATGGCAGGCCGCCGTGGCCGCCGTAGTCCTTGTCGCGGCGGGCGCCTTCCTCGTTGCGCCGGCGAGCCGCGCGCTCAGGGCGGCGTGGTTGTTTGCATCGCCGTCCGGCCTGTCGTTCCACGTCGATCCCGGCAACGTTCGCGTGCGCCCAGCGACGCCGCTGACGATTCGCGTGCAGGCCGCGGGGTCCACCGGCAGCCTTGTGCCCGATCTCGAGGCACGAATCGGCGACGCCGTGCGCCGCGAGGCGATGACGCCTGACGGCGCCGGCCGCTTCAGCACGACGTTCGCCAGCGTCCCGTCCTCGTTCACGTATCGCGCGACGCTGGCGGGCCGCCATTCACCGGACTACCGCGTGACCCTGCTCGAGCCGCCACGGATCGCCGGCATCGACCTGACGTACGCGTTCCCCGAGTTCACCCGAATGGCGCCGCGCAGCGAAACCGACTCAGGCGACGTCTACGCGCCGGCAGGGACACGCGTCCAGGTGGCGGTGCGCGCGCAGACATCGACCGCGCCAATTGCGTCGGCGCACCTCACCTTGCGCAATGGCACTGTCGTGCCACTCGCGCCCGGCCCGAATGGCGCGTGGACCGGCGAGCTCGTGGTGTCTGCAGACGACGGGTACCGGGTGGAGTTGAAGGACACCGACGGCCTGAGCAACGAGAACGCGTCGGAGTACTTCGTTCGGATGCTCGACGATCGTCCGCCGGAAGTGCGCATCGTTCGACCCGGCAGCGATCGGCAGGTGACGCCGCTCGAGGAGGTGGACGTCGAAGCGCGCGCAGACGACGACCACGGCGTCGCGAAGCTCGAGCTCGTCTACGCCGCCCGTGGCGGTGTGGAACACGTGGTGCCTCTCGGCGGCGGCGACGCGCCAACCGTCACCGGGCATCACACCATCCCGCTCGAGGAACTGGACGTGCGGCCCGGCGACTTCGTCACGTTCTATGCGCGCGCGACCGACGTCGGGCGCGGCAAGCGCCCCAGCGTCGCGCGCAGCGACATCTTCTTCCTCGAAGTCACGCCGTTTGCCGACACCTTCGCGCTGGCGCAAAGTCAGGCCATGGCGGCCGGCGGCCAGACCGCCGACGATCTGATCCGCCTTCAGAAAGACATCATCGTCGGCACCTGGAAGCTCGATCGGCGCGCCTCGGCGGGTGGGGCGCCGCCTGCCGACGACTTGCGGGCCCTCGCGCGTGTTCAGGGCTCGCTGCGCGGACGCACTGAAGCGGCTGCGGCACGCGCGACCGCCGGTGGTGCCGTCCTGCACATGCCCGACGGCCGCGTCGAGCCCGGTGGCGAATCGCCGTTGCTGACCGCCGCGCGGGCCATGGGCCGGGCGGAGCAGGCCCTGACGGCACTCGACGCCCGCAAGGCGCTGCCGGCGGAGATGGAGGCGCTCAATGGCCTGCTGAAAGCGCAAAGCGACGCCCGGCGGAAGGAAGTGACGCGGCAGGCGGGCGGAGGCGGCGGCGGCCGCGGGCAGCAGGATCTGTCCAACCTGTTCGATCGCGAGCTGCAGCGCCAGCAGCAGACCAACTACGAAACGCCGAAGACCGCGGAAGAACGGCGCGAGGACACGCGTGACGATGCGCTGGAGCGGGTGCGGGAACTGGCGCGGCGCCAGGAGGCGTTGACGCGACAGCAGGACGACATCGCGAAGGATCGGAAGAAGCTCGATCCCGAAGAAGTGCGCCGGCGTCTCGAACGTCTGACGCGGGAGCAGTCCGATCTCCGGCGCGAAGCGGAGCTCCTCGCGGAGCAACTGCAGCGCGCCGAGCAACGGCGCAGCGAGCAGGCGTCGCAGTCCGGCAGGCAATCGGGCCAGGCGCGTGCGGGACAGTCGGCCCAGGAGGCCGGTCAGCAATCCGGCCAGCAGTCCGGCCGCTCGGGACAGTCGGGCGCGGCAGCCGCGCAGGCGCGAGCGCTTCGTGATGCCTCCCAGGAGATGGGCGGCGCCGCGAGCGAGCTGCGGCGCGAAGACCCCGACGGCGCACGTCCCCGCAGCGCCAAGGCCCTCGATCGATTGCGGGAGCTGGAGCGGTCGCTGCAGGAGGCGGCCCCTGACGAGCATCGGCGGGCGGTGGGTGACGCGCAGCTCGAAGCGAGGCAGATCGGCGCGAGGCAGCGCCAGTTGAACGAAGCCGCGCAGAGCCCGGGCACCGCGGGCGACGCCGACACGCGCCGCCGGCTCGCCGCGGAGCAGGAGCAGCTGGCAGGCCGCGTCGAGGCGCTTGGCCGGCGGCTCGGCGAGCTTCAGCGTCAGGGCGACGCCCAGGAGCAGGGCCGAATCGCCGCCGCGGGCAAGACGCTCGATGCCGGCGACACCGCGGGCCGCATGCGATCGTTGTCCAAGGGGATGCAGCAGGGCAGTTCAGCCGGCGAGCCGGAGACAGGACGAGACATCGCGCGACGCCTGGACCGGGCGGCAGATCAGGTCGGCGGATCGCCTGCCGGCCGCAATCGTGAGGACGAGCGCCTGAGCGATCGACTCTCCGAGACGCGTGAGCTTCGCGAACGGCTGTCGGATCTCGAGCGGCAGATCCGCGAGACGCAGGGCGCGAAGCAGGCCGCGGGTTCTGGCGGCGACAACGCCGCGACGGGAAGCTCCGGCCGCCAGGGCCAGGCGAAAGATGGCACGCCTGCCGACGGCCAGGCCACCAGGAGCGCCGAACTGCGTCGCCAGTACATGGAGACACTGCGACGCGCGGCGGAGACGGACGAGCAGCTCCGGAACGTCGTGGAAGGCACCAGCGGCGCAGGCTCGACGCCGGTGGGACAGACGATGGTCACAGCGGCGCCGGGGACTGAGGCCTTCAAGCAGGACTACGCGCAGTGGGAATCGCTGCACCGCGGCGTGGCGCTCGGTCTCGAGCGCCTCGAGGTGTCGCTCTCCCAGCGGCTCATCGAGCGCGCATCGCGCGATCGCCTGCGCAGCGGGAGCGCCGACCAGACGCCACCCGAGTACGCCGACAGCGTGGACCGGTATTTCAGGGCACTGGCAGAGGAGCCGCGCTGAGGTGTACTTCGCGACGCCTCTTCCGTGGTGGGCCGTGGCGCTGCTGGCCGCGAGCCTTCTTGCACTCGCGGCCGCGGGGTACTGGCGCGCCGGCGCGCTGAGCCCGCTGCGGCGGTGGATTCTTGCCGGGCTCCGCTTCGCGGCACTCGCCCTCGTGACAGTGTGCCTGCTGCGTCCGATGACGCGCGTCGCGCAGTCGGCGGGCAGCCGGCACGGTGGGCATCCTCGTCGACCAGAGCCGCAGCATGAGCCTGCAGGACGGCGGGCCGCAGCAGCGAATCGAGCGCGCGGGCGCTCTTGCCGCGCGATTGCAGCAGTCGCTGTCGCGCACCTGGCGCGTCGAGACGTGGTTGTTCGGGGCCGGCTTGCGCGACGCGCGAGACACCGCGCTGGCGGCGACGGCGGATCGCAGCGATCTCGGCGCCGCTGTCAGCGCCCTGGCGAGCCGCCTGGCGCCGCGCGGTCTCGCCGGCCTCGTCGTGCTGTCTGACGGCGCACGCACCGACGCCGGCGACCTGAGCGAGCTCGGGCGGCAGGTCGGCGTCCCTGTCGTCACGATCGGAATCGGCGCTGCCGATGCCTCTGACATCGCGGTACGCGGCGTCACCGCCGGGCAGTCGACGCTGGACGCCAGCCTTGTCGACGTGACGGCTGCGATCGAGATACACGGCATCGAAGCGCCCTTTGACGTCCGTCTCCTGCAGGACGGACGGCTCGTCGAACGGCGTGCCATTTCCCCCGCTGGAGGGGCGCCGCTGCGGGCACGATTCACCGTGGTCCCCGATCGCGCCGCGCCCACCGTCTACACCGTGGACGTGCCGCCACTGCCGGGCGAACTGACGCCCGGCAACAATCGCGCGGCGGTCCTGGTCGATCCGCCGGGCCGGCGGCGACGCATTCTCGTGCTGCAGGGCGCCCCCGGCTTCGAGCACAGCTTTCTGATCCGCGCGTGGAGCGAGGACCCGTCGCTCGATCTGGATTCAGTCGTGCGCAAGGGCCGCGACGAGCAGGGCGACGACACCTACTTCGTCCAGGCCGCCGGCGCGCGCGCCGAGCAGTTGAGCACCGGGTTCCCGGCGTCCCGGCGCGCCTTGTTCGCCTACGACGCCGTGGTGCTCGCCAACTTCGACGTCCGCATGCTGAAGCAGGGCGACCTCGAGTGGCTCCGCGACTTCGTCGGCGTGCGCGGCGGCGGCCTGCTCGCTCTTGGCGCTCGCAGTTTCAACGCCGAGGCTCTCGAAGGCACGCCCATCGAGCCGCTCCTCCCGCTCCGACCTGCGCAGGCGGGCAGCGTCATGCCAGCCTCGGCCGCGGTAGGCGGCTCCGCCGAGAAAGTCCGGCTGACTGACGACGGGCTGCGGCATCAGGTCATGCGGATCGGGGCGACTGACGAAGAGAGCGGACGCCGATGGGCCGCGCTTCCGCCGCTTGCCGGCCACGTCAGGCTGGGAGCGCCACGGCCGGGCGCCAGCATTCTCGCCGTCGCGGACGGTCCGAACGGCTCGGTCGAGCCGATTTTCGCCACCGAGCGGTTCGGCGCTGGCAGGTCGCTCGTCTTCGCCGGCGAGGCCAGCTGGCACTGGAAGATGATGCTCCCGGCCAGCGACGGCTCGTACGACCGCCTGTGGCGTCAGGCGGCGAGGTGGCTGACCGCGGGCGTCACCGATCCCGTCGCTCTTGATGCCGTCACGACGGCGGCCACGGCGGCCGACGTCGAGATTTCGTCGGTGGTGAGGGACGCGGAGTTCGCGCCCGTCAGCGACGCGACGGTGCGCTTTCGCGTGACACGCTCGAGCGGCGCCGTCGAAGTCGTGACGCCCACGCTGACAGATCCGGCTGCCGCCAGATTCTCCGCGCGTGTGCCGGTCGGCGACGAGGGCATCAGCCGTGTGGCCGTCGAGGCGTCACGAGGGGCAGAGCCGCTCGGGCAGGCGACCGGCATGTGGCTCGCACGTGGCATCGACGCCGAGCTCGCCGATCCCCGCCTGGACCGAAACGCGCTGAGCCGGCTCGCCGAGGCGTCGGGCGGCGCGTACCTCGACCCGGCCGCCGTCGGCGACGTTGGCCGGTATTTCCGTTCGCCCCGGAGAGGCAGCCTGCCCGACGAGTGGCGTGATGCCTGGAACACGCCCTGGGTCTTCCTGCTGATCGTCGGCCTGGTCTCGGTCGAGTGGGCGCTCAGACGGCAATGGGGCCTGAAGTGATGCGGCCTGCCCTGTGGATGACTGTGTGCCTGTTGCTGTTCGGGTCGCCGCTTGCGGCCCAGGACCGCTACGCCGTCGTCATCACCGGTGCGCCCGGCGGCGACGAGTTTTCCGCGAAGTACCGGGCATGGGAGCAGCGGACGACGACGGCACTGGTCGATCGGCTCGGCTTCGCGAAGGACCACGTGGATGTCCTGTCCGGGGTCGCCGGCAACCCCGAGCAATCCAGCAGCCGCGCGCACGTCGAGCGGGTGATTGGCCGCCTCACGCAGACCACGCACGCTGATGACGTGGTGCTGATCGTGCTGATGGGGCACGGCAGCGCCGACGGCGGAGTGGCGAAGTTCAACCTGCCGGGTCCCGATCTCACCTCGACGGACTGGGCCGCCCTGCTGCGCGACCTGCGCGCGCGGGTGGTCGTCGTGAACAGCACCGGCGCAAGCTTTCCGTTCCTCGCGGATCTTGCAGCGCGCGGCCGCATCGTGATCACGGCGACAGACTCGACGGCGCAGCGCTACGACACCGTGTTCCCCGATGCCTGGCTGGCCGCGCTCACCGACCCGGCGGCCGACCTCGACAAAAACGGGCGCGTCTCCGTCTGGGAGCTGTTTGTCTACGCCAGCCGGCAGGTCGCCCGCCACTACACGCAGGAAAACCTGCTGCCGACCGAGCGCGCGCTGCTCGACGACACCGGCGGCGGGATCGGGCTGGATGCGACCGCGGAGGCCGGCACCGACGGCGCGCTGGCCCGCGCCACCTACCTCGAACGCGAGGCTGTCGAAGTGAACGCCGACGCCGCCATGACGGCGCTGCTGGCGCGGCGGCGGGCACTGGAGGAACGGGCTGAGACCCTGCGACTGCAGAAGAAGACGATGGCGCCGGAGGCGTGGGATCGCGAGTTCGAACAGCTGATGATCGAGCTGGCGCGCGTGTCGCACCGCATCCGCGCCGGGTCGTGACGCTCTGCGGCCATTGATCGCCTACGTCCCTCATATTTGTGGGGCAGCCGGCGGAATCGGCTGAGCCCGCTCGAGTGCGTCATTGGGCTGGACGGCGCTGGAGGGGCCTTGTAGCCTACGAGGGCTGGCACAATGTTCCCCGGAGGCACCACATGCGGCGCACGATAAATCGAACACTCGGCGTTCTTGCACTCGCGGCGGCTCTCATCTGCGTTGGCTGGGCTCCTGCGAGCGCAACCACCATCCTGAACTTCAGCGACGTCCCGTCGGGCACGCTCGTCATCTTCAATCCATATACGAGCCAGGGATTCACGCTCACGAGCTCGAGCGGCGGCTTCGTGTTCAACAGCCCCGACACGGGCAATGGCTCTCCACAGACTCCGGGAATCAATCCCTTCTATGCCGGCGCGAATGGGCTGGCGGCGTTCGCGCCAGCGACGATTACGCTGATGGACACGGGCGGCGACCCATTCTCACTGCTGTCCATCGGCCTGGCCCGCGATTTCGCCTTCGACCCGGCGCCCACGGTCACCTTCATCGGCGCGCTCGATGGCGGCGGAACCGTCAGCGAGACGTTCACGGTGTCGCTCGCCAGCCCTCCGCTGACGTTTCAGACGTTCTCGTTCACTGGCTTCACGAACGTAGTCTCCGTGAGCTGGAATCAGTCCGCTTCAAGCGACGGCCTGCACCAGTTCGGAAGTATCGAAGTGGCGTCGGCGACGCCGCCTGCCGCAGTGCCGGAGCCGGCGACGCTGTCGCTGCTGTTGATCGCGCTCCCGGCCGCTCTGAGGCGTGCCCGGCGCGGCGCCAGACGCGCCGCATCTGACTGTCAATTCGAACAGGACTGAATCTTCAGGTCGGCGGGTTACGAATCGAGTCGCGTCGAGGGATGCGAGCCGAGCTGGTCCCACCACTCGGGGGGCACCGGCCGGGCGAGGAGCTTGATCAGCGCCGCTCCCGCGATGAAGCCCGCAACGTGCGCCCAGAATGCGATGCCGCCGACGTCGCCCGCGCTCGCGGCGAGCGCTCCGACGCCGCTCACCAGCTGCATGAGAAACCAGAACCCCAGGAAGACGATGGCGGGGATTTCGACGATGTTGAAGTAGAAGACCAGGAAGATCGCGGTGAGCACCCGTGACTGCGGGTAGAGGACCAGATAGGCCCCCATGATGCCGGCGATCGCGCCGCTGGCGCCGATGGTCGGGACCATCGAGGCCGGGGCGCTCAGCGCGTGCGCCAGCGAGGCGAGTACCCCGCACAGCAGGTAGAAGCCGGCGTAGCGCCAATGCCCGAGACGGTCCTCGACGTTGTCCCCGAAGATCCACAGGGACCACATGTTCCCGATCAGGTGCCAGAGGCCGCCGTGCAGGAACATCGACACCAAGATGGTGCTCCAGGCGAACGCGCCGGGCACGAATCCCCAGCGGGCCAGGAATTCGTCGAGGCCCTGCGGTCCGAGCGACTGTTCGAACACGAAGGCCAGCACGTTCAACACGATGATCGCCACCGTGACGACCGGGGTCGTCATGGAGGGGATGACATCGCGAAGCGGGAACATGCGCCGAAGTATAATCGGGGGATGCTCTGTCGGCAGTGCGGCACGGAGATCGCCGACAAGGCGCTCATCTGCTACCGCTGCGGCACGGCCACCACCGAGGCTCGCGTGAAGCCGCCGGCGCGGCAGCCGCGCCAGCCTGCGGTGTCGGGGCGGGTGCTGCTGGCCATCACCGCCGTGGCCCTGGTCGTCGCGGGGGTCGGGCAGGTGGAAGCATCGGAACTGGCCCGCGATGCGGGGGCCGGCGTTGCCCTGGTGTCAGCCGCGGCCTTCGTGTGGCGCCTGGTGGGGCCGCGCTCCCAGTGACGTCATTCGCGCAGAACAGCCGTTTGAGGCACAATCAGCCTATGAGTGTCCCCGGGCCCACAACGCCCTCCCGCACGCGCCCTTCATTTACTTCCCATGCCTGACGGTCGTCTCGAGGTCACCGACGCTCTCGGCCGGCGCGTCATCCAGATCGACAAGCCGGTATTTTCCATCGGCCGACGCAGCGGCAACGATCTCCAGCTGGTTGGCAGCGACGTGTCGCGCGATCACGCCGAGATTGCGCTCGACGGCGGCCACTACATGCTGCGCGATCGCGGATCGCGCTACGGCACCTACCTCAATGGCGAGGCGGTCACCGAGCACGCGCTGAAGCACGGCGATCTCGTTCGCCTTGGCCGTAGCGGCGGCGCCGAGCTCGTGTTCCTCCTGGAAGACGCGCCGCACAGCGGCGCCTCGTCCGACAAGCACACGACGTCCGCCGTCGGCGACCTGCGCCAGATTGCCGCGCTGCTCGAAGGCCTGCGCGCCCTCGGATCGGGCCGCGTGCTCGACGAGGTCCTCGCGCTGGTCATGGACTCCGCCCTCGAAGTCACCGGCGCCGAGCGCGGGTTCATCATGCTTGCCGGCGCCGACGACCTGCTCGAGTTCAAGATCGCGCGCGGCCGCGGCCGTGTCACGCTGCCCGGATCCGGTTTCGAGACGAGCAGAAAGATCCCCGAAGAGGTGTTCGCCACGGGGCAGGAGAAGTTCGTCTCCGACCTGCTCGACGGCAACCTGGCCGATCAGCACAGCAGCACCGTCGTCCTCGGCATCCGCAACGTGCTGTGCACGCCGCTGAAGCTGGTGCGGTACCTCGACCGCGCCGACCAGCAGACTGCGGAAAAGCGCATCGGCGTCATGTATCTCGACAGCCGCGAGAAGGGCGCCCTGCTCTCGCGCGCGGCGCGCGCCGCGCTCGAGACGCTGGCCACCGAGGCGGCGGTCGCCATTGAAAACGCCAGGCTCTACCGCGAGACGCTCGAGAAGACGCGGATGGAGCAGGAGATGCGCATCGCCGCGGAGATCCAGCAGGGCCTGCTGCCGGAGCCGCGGAAGAAGGGCGCGTACTTCGACGCGGTGGGGCAGTCGGTGCCCTGCCGGTCGATTGGCGGTGACTTCTTCGACTACGTGGATCTGCCCGACGGCGCCTTCGGCTTCGCCGTTGGTGACGTCGCCGGCAAGGGCGCGCCCGCGGCGCTGCTGACGGCGGTCCTGCAGGGCGTGTTCTCGGCGCAGGCGTCTTCCGGCAGCTCGCCGGCCGAGACTCTGGCCAAGGTCAATCTCGCACTCATCCGGCGAGCGATCGAGTCGCGTTTCGCCACCGGCCTCTACGCCGTCGTCCGCCCCGATGGTCAACTGACGTCCTGCAACGCCGGTCACAACCCGCCGATGGTCTTCACCAAGACCGGCATCAAGCGGCTGGAAACCGGCGGCCTCATCCTCGGCCTCTTCGAGCACGCGACGTTCGAGCAGGAAACCATCTCGCTCGAGCCCGGCGATCTGCTGGTGGCGTTCAGCGACGGCGTCACCGAGGCCATGAGCGCGTCTGGTGAGGAGTACGGCGAGGACCGGCTGGTGGCGTGCGTCGGCAGCCGCGACCGCTCGCCGCAGGAAGTGCTCGACAGCATCTTCGCGAGCGTCCGCGAGTTCACGACCGGCGCCGTGCAGAGCGACGACGTGACGGCGCTCGTCGTGAAGTATGAAGGGTGACGCGAAAACCGCAGGTCGCCGCGTCGCTCTGGGCGGTGCTGGCCTTCGTGCTGTGGAACGTCCTGTTCGACAAGGGCGTCGAGCACAGCACCATCGATTTCGTGACGCAGCGGGCCGACTACCTGGCCGGCGCCGGCCCGCGTGTCGATCTCGCAGAGGCCATGCGCGCCGGCATCGGCCACTCGGCCCGCCACGCCAGCCTGCTCTCGCTGCCGTGCGTCGCAGTGGCGCTGGCACTCGGCCGCCGCGCGCTCCGCCGCGTACGCTGACCGGCCCTACTTCCGGCTGACGATCCGGGCTTCGATGCCCGGCAGCGCGTCGATCAGGACATCCCCGACCACCTGGAGGCTGCGGGCGCTCACCGCGTCGAGCGTGTCGTTAGCCGTGTGCCACGCCTCGTACTCGAGGTCGATGACGTCCACCGCCGGCACGCCCGCGTCGAGAAACGCCTTGTGGTCGTCTTCGACGGGAAACGCGTCGGGCAGGAACGCGTCGGTGTGGCCGAGTTTCTTTGCCGACGCCCAAATCAGATCGGTGAGCCAGCGCGTGGAGTACGTCTCGCGCTGTATCGTCAGGCTGCGGTCGGCGACCATGTCCACCAGGACCATCGCCCCGATGGTGGACAGGGAGCCGTCGCGCTTTGCCGCCTCGACGAAGTGCCGGCTGCCGTACGTGTTGTCGGTGCCCGCCCACTCGGTCCGCATCGCTTCCTCGCCGTCGAAGAAGACCAGTTCGATGGCGCAGGCGTTCTTCCTGTCCTTCAGGACGCGGGCCAGTTCGAGCAGCATCGCCGTGCTCGACCCGCCATCGTCGGCGCCGACGAAGCGGAACTGGCGGAACAGCTTGGTGTCGTAGTGGCCCGTCAGGAGCAGACGGCGGGTGCCCGTGCCCGGCAGGCGCACGATGATGTTGGCCATCTTCACGGGGCCAAGCGGCGTGCTGGCGTCAAATGGCTGCAGCTCGGGCGACAGGCCCAGCGCGCGCAACTGGCCGAGGATGTACGTCCGGGTCTGTTCGATGCCCGGCGACCCTGAGGGGCGCGGCCCGATGGCGACGAGTTGACGGATGTGCTCGAAAGCCCGCGAGGAGTCGAACGCCGCTGCCTGGCGTTCGGCGGCATGACGGGCGGCAGGCGGAGCCGCCGCGGCTGCCGAGACGGGCAATGCCAGCAGCGCCGCGATCAGGGCCGGTTTCACCCGCGTGCGTCGATCGGGACGTAGTCCCGGACGTCGGCGCCGTCGTAGATCTGGCGCGGGCGGGTGATCTTGGTTTCCGGGTCGCACACCATCTCCTCCCATTGCGCGAGCCAGCCGACGGTGCGAGGAATCGCGAAGAGGACCGTGAAGCTGTCGACAGGGAAGCCCATCGCCTCGTAGATCAGGCCGGAGTAGAAGTCCACGTTCGGGTAGAGACGACGGCTGACGAAGTAGTCGTCCTGCAGCGCAATCCGCTCCAGCTCCTGCGCGATCTCCAGCAGGGGATTCCTGCCCGTGACCTCGAAGACCTCCTCGGCGACCTGCTTGACGATCCGCGCGCGCGGGTCGTAGGACTTGTAGACGCGGTGGCCGAAGCCCATGAGGCGCCCGTCGCCCTTCTTCACCGCGCTGATGAAGCCCGGCACCTTGTCGAGCGAGCCGATCGAATGCAGCATCCGCAGCACCGCCTCGTTGGCGCCGCCGTGGAGAGGCCCGTAGAGCGCCGCCGTCGCCGCCGCCACCGACGAATACGGGTCGGTGTTGGAGCTGCCGACGCTCCGCATCGCGAACGTCGAGCAGTTCTGCTCGTGATCCGCGTGCAGGACGAACAGGATGTCGAGCGCCCGTTCCAGGACGGGATGCGGCTCGAAGGCCTGTCCCGGCGTGGCCTTGAGCATGTGCAGGAAATTGCCCGTGAAGCTCAGGCCTTCGGCTGGCGGCACGACCATCTCGCCCCGCCGCCGCCGCGCGGCGTAAGCCGCCAGGGCGGGTGCCTGACCGATGATTCGGAGAATCTGCCGGCGCCTGACTGCCGGGTCGGTGATGTTCTGCGCTTCCGGGTAATACGTGCCGAGCGCCGCGAAGCCGGCGATGAGGGCGCCCATCGGGTGCGGGTCTTCGGCGAGGCCGTCGAACAGCCCCTGAATCCGGGGCGGCGGCTCCCGATGGTCGTGAATCGAGGCGCGGAACGCCTCGAGCGCGCGCTATCGACGGCAGTTCGCCGTCGAGCAGCAGGAGCGCGACCTCGAGGAACGAGCTCTGCTCGGCGAGCTGCTCAATCGGGTAGCCGCGGTAGCGCAGGATGCCCTTGTCGCCGTCGATGTAGGTGATCCGGCTTCGACAGGCCGCCGTGTTGACGAGCGCCGGGTCGTAGGCGATGAGGCCGAAATCCTGCGCGTCCACGCGCATCTTGCGCAGGTCCGCGGCGCGGATCGCCTCGTCTTTGACGGGCAGCTCGTAGGAGCGCCCGGTCCGGTTGTCGATGATGGTCAGCGTCTCAGGCATGCGCGCGGTGCCGGGCGTCGGCGGTTCTCATCTCAGCTCGAGGCCGGCTCGTCCGGGTCGTCCGGATCCGCCGCGACCGGATCGCTGCCAATCCGGTACTCGCCGTCGACCCATCGGGCCAGATCGAGCAGCTTGCAGCGCTCGCTACAAAAGGGGTGCCACCGGGCGTTCGCCGGCAGCCGGCGGCAGTGCACGCACACGGCGCCCGGAGCGGGCGGCATCCGCCCATTCTATTTGGCCGTGGCGTGACGGAGCAAATTCCGGGCGGCTGCCCGGAAACGTCAGCGCTGATGGAGGTCCGGCTCGGGGGCGTGGTGCCGGACGTCGCGCGCCGACACCATGAAGATGACGTCTTCGGCCACGTTGGTGGCGTGGTCGCCGATGCGTTCCAGGTGGCGGGACACGAGAATCGAGATCCAGGGCCGCCTCGATGGTGCTGGGGTCCTGAAGCATGAACGACAGCAGCTCGCGGAAAATCTGCGTTTTCAGGCTGTCGAGCTTGTCGTCTTCGCTGAGCACGTGCTGGGCGAGGACGACGTCGCGGTTCACGTAGGCGTCGAGGGCGTCACGCAGCATCGACTGCGCGATATCGGCCATCTTCGGGATGTCGATCAGCTTCTTGACCGGCGGGTGCGTCGAGTAGCGTTTGGCCGCCTCCGCGATGTTTACCGCCAGGTCGCCGACGCGCTCGAGATCGGTGTTGATCTTGACGGCAGCCATCACCGCCCGCAGGTCCGCCGCCATCGGCTGCTGCAGGGCCAGAATCTTCAGACAGCGGTCGTCGATCTCGATGTGCAGCTCGTTGATCGGCTCGTCGCCGGACACCACGCCGTCGATCACGTCGAATTCCCGATCGGCCAGCCCCTGCACGGCGCGGCGCACACGTTCCTCTGCCAGGCTGCCCATTTCGAGCAGACGAGTCTTGAGCACGTCGAGGTCTTCCTGCAGGTGGCGGACTTGCCGTTCCATCACTCGTTCCCGCGTTAGCCGAACCGTCCGGTGACGTAGTCTTCCGTCAGCTTTTCGGTCGGAGCGGTGAAAATCTTTTCCGTCCTGTCACATTCGACGAGCTTGCCGAGCCAGAAAAACGCCGTGTAATCCGAGACCCTGGCGGCCTGCTGCATGTTATGCGTGACGATGACGATGGTGTAGTCCTTCTTCAGGTCGTAGATCAGCTCTTCGATGTGCTGCGTGGCGATCGGATCGAGTGCCGACGCCGGTTCGTCCATCAGCAGCACCTTCGGTCGCACTGCCAGCGCGCGCGCGATGCACAGCCGCTGCTGCTGGCCGCCGGAGAGCGCCAGCGCCGACTCGTGCAGCCGGTCCTTCACCTCGTTCCAGATGGCCGCCGCGCGCAGGCTCTCCTCCACGCGTTGGAACATCTCCGCCTTGCTCCGCGCCAGCCCGTTGATGCGCAGGCCGTAGGCCACGTTCTCGAAGATCGACTTCGGGAACGGGTTGGACTTCTGAAACACCATGCCCACGCGGCGCCGCAGGCCGACGATGTCGAGCCGCGGATCGTAGATGTCCACGCCGTCGATCAGGACCTTGCCCTCGATCCTGGTGCCGGGCACGATGTCGTTCATCCGGTTGAGCGTCCGCAGGAACGTGCTCTTGCCGCAGCCGGACGGGCCGATGAAGGCCGAGACGAGGTTGGAGCGCAGCTGGATCGAGATGTCTTCGAGCGCCCGCTTGGCGCCGTAGTAGAAGTTGAGGTGACTGACGTCGATCTTGATGGCTGCCTCGGCCCCGTGAGGGACCGGAGGTCGGGGCCGTCCTGCCAGCGCCTTTGCCACAGGCGGCGTTCCCGAGGTCATGGTCTCTCCAGGCATCAACGCGCCAGTCGGCGGCCGACGGGCCGCAACCAGGCGATCGTACTCGTCCGGCGGTTTCCCAGCCGTTTCGTGCGTGTTAATTCCGTGTAACGAGAGAGTGACGTGGCGCGGCCGCCTCCGCTCGCGGCGGCGTCAGAACGTCACTACCAGGACGCCGGGGTTGCCCGGGTGCGGGGACACCTTCCGCACGGCGCCAATGCGCGACAGGTCCGCCTTGACGGCTGCCTTCAGTGCGCCCGTGCCGATGCCGTGGACGATCTCGACGCGGCTCACGCCGGCGACGAGGGCCCGGCTGATGTAGCCCGCGACTTTGTTGCGGGCGTCGGCGACGCTGAGGCCGTGGAGATCGAGCGGCGCGAACTCCGGGCTGTCGTCGTCCGCGCCTGGCGCAGCGGGTGCTGGCGCCGTGCGGGCCCGCCTCGTCGTGGCCGGACGGAGGCCTGACTCCGCCACCGTCATCCGCAGGGATCCAACCCGCACCACGTACGCGCCCGGCCGCAGCTCGCTTTCCACCTCGGCGCGGCGGTTGATCGACAAGACCACGACCGCCGCACCTGGAGAGAAGGGCATGGGGCTAGCGGCTGCTGGTCGTGGCGCCTGTCTTCACGCGAATACTGCGGTAGCAGACGGCGTCCCCGTGATCCTGCAACAAGAGGTGCCCGGCCTTTTTCGTGCCGAAGCCGGCCACGTCCTTGAACTTACTTTTGGCGACAGCCGCCAGCAGCTCCGGACTGCCCAGCTCGTACTCGAGCACCTTCTGCCCGTTCAGCCAGTGCTCGACATGAGTGCCCTGGACCAGGATCCGGGACTCGTTCCACTCGCCCACCGGGCGAGTGGGGTGTGCCGTGGCCGCCTTCACGTCGTAGAAGGACGCCGTCTGACGCGTGGTGCTGATCTTCGCGTCTGGATGCCGCTCGTCGTCGATGACCTGGTACTCGTGGCCGATGGCCGACGGGTGATCCTCGGTCACGAGGTATTTGACGCCGCTGTTGCTGCCGGCCTCGACGCGCCACTCGAAGCGCAGGTCGAAGTCGTCGAAGGTGTCGGTGGTGATCAGGTCGCGCTCGCCGTGGGTGTCGGCGCCGTCCTTGTGTGGCAGCCCCAGGCATCCGTCGGCGATCGTCCAGCGGAGCTCTTTGGCGTCCGGCTTCTGGTAGCCGCGCCAGCCGGCCAACGTTGTCCCGTCGAACAGCAGGCGCCAGCCCGCCGCTTGCTCGGCCGGCGTCAGCGCGTTGACCGGATGGTCTGCCGCGTGAAGAGTGACCGTCGCCGCCGCCAGCGCGGCGGCGAGCAGCCAGGTGCGTGTCTGTGTGCGCATCGACATGACGCCTCGCTCTATCGAGTGACCGGTTGCGCCGCCGCAGGCGCGGGAGTCGCGGGACGTTCGGGCTCGGCCGCTGGCATCTCGTCCTTCGCGAAGCGAGCCAGAGGGGCGTCGCTCATCGCCAGCGAGTACACAGTGGTCGCCACCACAATCGCCGCCTTCTGCACGTCGTCGGGGATCACACGCTCGTAGGTGTCCAGGTTGGTGTGCCAGGTGTCGCTCTGGTATTCGATCGGATCCTGGGCGCTGCCGATCCCCGGCAGGCCGGCGGCGTTGAACGACGTGCTGTCGGTCCCGCCGGTGCGACGGCTCTTGGTCGCGATGGCGCCGGCGATGCCGAGATCCGCCAGCGGCGCGACGGCTTTCCGGATGGCCTCGGCGGCGGCCGGCGGCCCGAACACCGTCAGCCCCCGAACGCGACCCGTGCCGCTGTCGATGTTGATGTAGCCGTTGAAGTGGTCGTAGTCCGGCTTCGGGGCTTCGAAGGTGCCGAAGTGCTCGGCGACGTAGGCCTTCGATCCCAGCAGGCCTTCCTCCTCGCCGCTCCACAGCGCGACGCGAATGGTCCGGCGCGGAGTCACGCCGAGCGTTTTCAGGATGCGGGCGGCCTCCATCATGATCGCGCAGCCAATCGCGTTGTCGGTGGCGCCGGTGGCGGCGTGCCACGAGTCGAGGTGCGCCCCGAGCATCACTACGTCGGCCGCCTTGTCGGAGCCGGCGATCTCGGCGACGGTGTTGTAGACCGTCGATCCTTCCGGGTAGACGTGATTGACGATATCGACGTCGAGGTCGACGGTCCGGCCATCCGCGACCACGCGCCAGATGCGCCCGTAGTCCTCGTTGCGAAGGACCACGGTCGGCACGGCTTTGGCGACGTCAAATGTGCGGTTGTTGAAGGCGCGAATCTGGCCGTGCTCGCGGCCGGCGTCGTTGACGCGCACCGCTGCGTGATGGTCGACGAGGAACTGGTCGAGCTGTTCGTTGACCTGCGCGGGCGTCAGGACTCCGGGAGTTGGCACGGGCGGCGTCTGGTTCGCGAACGGCGACGGCGCCGGGTTCACCGGATCGAATCGTGAGCGGGCGTCGCTGTCGCTGAGCCGCTTGACGGGCGGCTGCGTATCGACAGGGACCACTTTCGGCTCGCCGATGAAGACGATCTTCCCCGAGACCTTGTCGCCGACGCCATCGAGATAGGCTTTCAGCGCATCCTGCGTCGGCCGATCGGGCAGGGTCAGCGGGAGCGCCGACCCGTGCACCGTGCCCTGCGTGGACGGCGTCCACGCCAGCACTTCGCCGACCAGCGCGTCCTTGAACGGCGAGGTCACGTGCGCCGAGAACCGCTCGTTCAGCCACCCCGGATGTCCGAAGTCCCACGGCTCGAGGTGCGCGTTGACCAGGCCCCACGACGTCATCTGCTTCGCGGCCCACTCGCCGGCCTGTTTCAGGTTCGGCGATCCGGTGAGGCGCGGGCCGTAGACGTCGGTCAGCACGTGCAGGGTCTGCATGATCTGCGAGTGCTCGAGGGCTTCACGGCGGATCCGCCAGGAGATGTCGGACGGGTTCGGGCCGTCGGCGGCCAGCGGTGTGGCGGCCAGCGTCAGCCACCCGCACAGGAGAAGGGCAGTCGGTCTCATCAGTCGTTCGCTCCGGATAAGAGTCAACGGGCAGTTGTACACCAGGAACGGCGGAGATGGGAGCGGCCGTCCTGCGATAATGGCGGCATGGCCGAAGACGAAGCCGCGATCGTCGAGAAGCTCGGGCTCCGCGTCGCCCGGCGTCACATCCTGCTCTGCTGCGACCAGGCCAAGCCGAAGTGCTGCGACCGCGAACGGTCGATCGTCGCGTGGGACTATCTCAAGCGCCGCCTGATCGACCTGGACCTGGCGGATCACGGTGTGCTCCGGACCAAGGCCAATTGCCTGCGCGTGTGCCAGACCGGGCCGATCGCGGTGGTGTATCCGGAAGGCGCCTGGTACCGCGACTGCGATCCGCCGGTGCTCGAGCGGATCATCCAGGAGCACCTGATCGGCGGACAGCTGGTCCGCGATCACCTGATCGTCGAGGCGCCGCTCAGCCCTGCGACGGCGGAGTGAGCCAGCCGTTCACCCGCAGCCAGCCCAGGAGTCGATCCCCCCACGTGGACAACTCGCGATCGCCGGGCGCGAGGCCCACGCCGTGCGTGCCCTTCTGATAGATGTGCAGTTCGGCCGGCACACCCGCCTTGCGCAGCGCCAGGTAGAATTTCACCGCGTTCTCGGCCGGCACCGCGGTGTCGGCGTCGGTCTGAAAGATGAATGTCGGTGGCGTCTGTGCGGTGACCTGTTGTTCAGTCGACAGCCGCGCCATCAGTTCCGTGGACGGGTTCTCGCCGAGCAGGTTCTTCTGCGACCCCCGATGCGTCTGATCCTGATTGATGAGGATCACCGGGTAGGCGAGGACCGCGAAGTCCGGCCGCGAGCTGACGGTGAGCCCATCGCTGACCTGCCCCTCTGGAAGATTGAACAGCGTCGCCGCCGATGACGCCAGGTGCCCGCCGGCGGAGAAGCCCATGATGCCGATGTGATCCGGCTTCAGCCCCAGGTCCGCTGCTCGCGACCGCACGAGGCGAATCGCGCGCAGCACGTCCTGCAACATCGCCGGGTGATGGTACCTGGGCCCGAGGCGGTACTTCAGGATGAACGCCGCCACGCCCTGCGAGGTCAGCCAGCGCGCGACTTCGTGGCCTTCATGGTCGATGGCCAGGCCGCTGTAGCCGCCGCCGGGGCAGATGACGATCCCGGTACCGGTCGCCTGTCCTTTGGAAGGCAGGTAGGTGGTCAACGCCGGCTTGTCGCCGTCGTCGGTGCCGAGCGCGCCCGGCGCGCCGGCGGGCCAGAGCAGTTCGGTCGTCGGAGTGCCGACCGGCGCCATCCAGTCCTGCCCGAAACAGGCCGTGCAGGCGCAGAGCAACAGTCCCGCCGTCATCAACGTGCGCATCCCCATCGTCAGCCTCCGCGCCGCGCAATTTATCACGGCCCGTACATGCGAAGGGGCAGGCGACCGAAGCCGCCTGCCCCTTGGTCTCGCCTTGCTCAGGCCCTAGAAGACCAGCCGGCCACCGAACCGGAAGGTCCGTGAGCCGGTGCCGCCGAGGATGCTCGTCACCTGCCCGAACGTGCTGCCAGACGACGCGTTGTAGCCGGTGTTCGGGTTCTCCCACCGAGGTGAGTTGGTGACGTTGAACGAGTCCACACGGAACTCGAAGAATCGCGAGCCGCTGCCGAACGCGAAGCGCTTGAACAGCGACATGTCCACCTCCCAGAATCCCGGCCCATCAGGTCCGCCGTTGCGCGTCATGTTGCCCTGCTGACCGGGCAGCGGCAACGAGTACACCGACGTGTCGAAGTACTGCTTGCCGGGTCCGAGCCCGCCGAGCACGGTGTTGCTTCCGGTCAGGTTCGGGAAGGCCTGGTCGCCCGGGGTGTTGTAGCGCGTCCCGTCGCCCGTGATGTTCAACGGACGGCCCGACTGTGCCTGGAACAGGCCGCTCAGCTGCCAGCTGCCGACGATCCGCCCGACCATGCCGTCGGTGAGCCACTTCTTGCCCGGCCCCCACGGCAGCTCGTAGAGCGCGCTCAGCACGTAGTTGTGCTTGCGATCGAAGTCCGACCGGCCCCAGCTCTTCTGATAGTCGATGGGCGTCAGGATGCCGGTGTTCTCGCTCACGTAGTCGAGCGCCTTGGCGAGCGTGTACGAGTTGCTGATGAGGATGCCGTCCTTGAAACGCCGGTCCACCTTCACCTGCAGCGCGTTGTATTGAGACTTGCCGTCGTTGGTGCGCGTGCGCGTCGTGCCCGTGCGCTTGAACGCGGCGAACTGCGGACGTCCCGGGTTGCCGATTCCTTCGATGAGCGCGGCATTCTTGTCCACGTCCATCACCAGATCGACGCCCCGGTTGCCGATGTAGGCCGCCTCCGCGGTGAGGTTCCACGGCAGCTGCCGCTGGTAGGCGACGTTCCACGACTGGAGCGTCCCCTCGTGCAGTCCGGAGGGAATGTAGTCGTAGAGCGCGTTGAGCAGCGTGCCGGTGGCCGGAATGATGCCGTCGCTCGGGATGTTCACGAACACCGGCGCCGGGAAGCCGTTGGCCATCGACCCGGCATTGGAGAAGCCGTTGGCGGCAACGCCCGAGTTGTTCTGCTTCACGGGGAAGTTGTAGGCGTAGCGGTTGTCAGGAAATGGAATCGTGCTGGCCCCGTACCCGGCGCGGACGACAGACTTCTCGTCAAGCCGCCAGGAAATGCCGGTGCGCGGCACGAAGTTGGACAGCGTCTTCTTCACGCCGAGGTTGTTGGGCGTGCTGCCGTAGCCGGCGACGTGCAGGGTGTTGGTGTCGGGCAGGTAGTTCGACAGCCCGCCCTGATCCTCGAGGCCGACCATCGGCTCGTAGTACTCCCAGCGCAGGCCGAGATCGAGGGTCAGGTTCGACCGCAGCTGCCACTTGTCCTGGATGAACAGGCCGACGCCCCAGTGCTGGATGCCGGGCAGCGCGACCTGCAGATCGCGGGTCACGCTGTTGGGCCAGTCGACCAGGAACGAGGCGAACGAGTTGGCGAGGCTGCCGTTGGCCGCGGTCTCCGTCGGCGAGCCGGTGCCCGATCCGTTGAAGGTGAACTGCCCGCGCGAGCCGCCGGCGTCCTGAACCTGGAGCAGGAAGTCACGGTTGTGATTCCAGTCGCCGCCGTACTTCAGCGTGTGGTTGCCGAACAGCTTGGTCAGCGTCGCGGCGATGTTCCAGTTTTTCTCCGAACGATCCCAGGGCTGGCTGGGGGAGAAGCCAATCACCGGGTTCGTGTAGCCGTTGATGTTGATGCGCGAGATGCCGCTGCTGAACTCGTCGATGTTGGCGCCCGGAATCCCGACCTCGGTGCTGGTGTTCAAGCCGGCGCCCTGGGTCGTGGTGGTGTTGTGGTAATAGCTCACCCCGCCGCGGACGTCCATGATCATCGTGGAGCTGAACACGCGCGTCCAGTTGACCGCGGTGCTGTAGGTCTTGTTGGTGCCGTCGCCGGCGAAGCCGTCGTTGGCCGGACCGCCGTACTGCTGATAGACGCCGGGGTCGAAGACGACGGGTCGCTGGAAGCTGAACCTGAAGGCGAGCTGGTTCTTCTGGCTCACCTGGTAGTTGACCTTGGTGTCGAAGCCGTCAGTGGTCTTCTCGCGGACCTGCGACTGCTGGAAGTTGACCTGCCCGAATGCCGCGCCGGCGATGTTGGGCAGCGGCATCAGCTTGAGGATGTTCTGCGCCACCGGGCTGATGCGGTTCTGGGGAATCTGCTTGTTGGCGAAGACGCTGCGCCCGGTCCCGTCGGCGTTGCCGGTCGCCGGGTCGTAGATGTTGGTCGATGACGCGCTGAAGTCGCCGTTGCGCATGGCCGCGGTCGGCACCGTCGCCCGCACGACGTAGCCGAGATTGTCAATCGTGCGCTGGTAGTCGCCGAAGAAGAACAGCTTGTTCTTCATGATCGGCCCGCCCAGCGTGAAGCCGCCCTGGGCGAACTTGGTCGGCGGCGTGAAGTGCGAGAAGTAGTCGCTGGCGTTGGTCGCGTCGGTGTTGCCGTAGAAGTAGGCGCTTCCCCTGAAATCGTTGGTGCCCGACTTCAGCGTGACGTTGGTGATCGCGCCGCCCGATCGGCCGAACTCGGCGTCGTAGTCGCTGGTGGTGACGCTGACAGTCTCGAGCGCGTCGGCCGACGGGATGAGGATCGTGTTCAGGCCGGAGCGCTGGTTGTTGTCGACGCCCTCGATCAGGACGTTGTTGGCGAGCCGCGACTGCCCGTTGACCTGTGTCGCGAGACTGTCCTGCGAGTTGAAGAACTGCGAATGCGGCCGGAACGGACGCGTCGTCCCTGGCACCGTGACCAGGATGCCCTGGAAGTTGCGGCTGAAGGCCAGCGGCATCTCGGTGACCTGCTTGGCCTCGATGAGACGCCCGGTATCGGCGCGGTCGGTCTGCAGGGCCGGTGTCTCGGCCGCGACGGTGACAGTCTCGGTCATGTTGCCGACTTCGAGTGACAGGTCAATGCGCACCGTCTGGTTGACGTCGACCTTGACGCCGCCGTGCGTGACCTTCTTGAAGCCCTGAAGCTCGCCGTCCACGCGATAGGTGCCGTCCTTCAGGTTCGTGAAGATGTAGTAGCCGGTCTCGTTGCTGACGGCGGTGCGCGTGATGTTGGTGTTGGTCTCGATCGCCGTGACAGTGGCGCCGGGCACGGCCGCGCCGCTGGCGTCGCGGACATTGCCGAGGAGCGTGCCGGTGACGGCCTGCGCGCCGGCTGGACGGGGAAGAAGCAGGAGCAGGAGTGCCCCCAGGCTGAGCAGCCCGAGGCTCCGACGTTGCCGGACTCCTGCCGACGGACGTCCGTTCATGAGTGGACCCTCCTCAGAAGACGTGCAAGACGCCGCCGCGCGAACCGGCGCAGTGGTAACCCACTATACGGCGCGGCATAGCATTGGTATTACCAATACGTGCCTCAGCCGACTAAGAAACCAAAAATCGGCCGTTATGTCAAGAGAAAGTCCACGAGTTCACGCAGAGGCGCGTCCAAGTAAGTTATCCAGTTGGTAGGGGTTAGACCAAAGGCCTGGCCGGATGGCGTACGAATGTCCAGCCGCCAGAATCGAGCGTTGAACGAGTCAACCCGGGGGCCGGGTCGCCTGGCGCCGATTAGCCCGTATTCCGCATGCCCGCGGCGACGCCGTTGACTGTCGCCAGGAATGCGTGACGGAGGCGCTCGTCGCCCGCGGTGCCGCGCAGGCGGCGCAGCAACTCGACTTGCACCAGATTGATCGGATCGACGTACGGGTTGCGCACGTCGATCGAGCGGCGCAGGACGGGGTTGTCGTCGAGCAGATCCTTGCGGCCGGCGACGCGAAGAACCGCGGCGGCCGTCGCGGGCAGGCGCCGGCGCAGGTCGCTGCCGAGGGCAGAGAGGTCGGCCGGCGCCAGCACGGTCTCGTAATGCGCCGCGATCCGCCCGTCGGCCTTGGCGAGGACCATCTCGATCAGATCCAGCGTCGACCGAAAAAACGGCCACCCGGCGTACATCGCCGCCAGTTCCTGCCCGGCACCGTCGGTTTCGGCGGCTTCGATCGCCTCTCCGACGCCGAGCCAGGACGGCAGGAGGAGGCGGGTCTGCGTCCAGGCGAAGATCCAGGGAATCGCCCGCAACGTCTCGACGCCGCCGCCGGTGCGACGCCTTGCCGGCCGGCTGGCGATCGTGAGATCGCCGAGCTCGCCGACGGGTGTCGCGGTCCGGAAATAGTCCAGGAAGCGCGGGGTCTCGTAGACGACGCCGCGGTAGGCGTCCTTGGCGCGCACGGCGAGCATGTCCATGCGCTCGCGCCACGCCGGCTCTGGCGGCGACGGCGGCGCCAGCGTCGCGTCGAGCGTGGCGGTGGTGTAGAGCTCGAGCGTGCGCAACGCGATGCCCGGCAGGCCGAACTTGGCCTGCACCATCTCGCCCTGCTCGGTGACGCGCAGCCGCAGGTCGATTGACCCTGGCGCCTGCGATTGAATCGCCAGATACGTCGGACCGCCGCCGCGACCGACGCTGCCGCCTCGCCCATGAAAAAGCGTCAGCTCTACGCCGGCCTTGCCGCAGGTCGCGACCAGCGCTTCCTGCGCCTTGTACAGGGCCCAGCTCGCGGCGAGCCGGCCGCCGTCCTTCGCGGAGTCCGAGTACCCGACCATCACTTCCTGGTGGCCCCGGCAGTGCGAGCGGTACCACGGAATCGCCAGCAGGTCGCCCATGATCGCGCCAGCGCCCGACAGCGCCGTCATGGTCTCGAACAGCGGGACGACGCGTTGCGGGGCCGCCGTGCGCGCTTCCTTCTGCAGCAGTTCCACCGCCAGCACGTCCGACGGCCGCTCGGTCATCGAGATCACGTAGGCGCCCAGAGACTCGGCCGGGATGGCCGCCGCCACGCGAAAGGTCTCGAGGACCTCGGTCACCTCCGCCGGCGCCGCCAGGTCGGGCGGCAGCAGCGGGCGGGGGCTCTGGAGCTCGCCAAGCAGGAAGGCCTGGCGGCGGGCCTCATCCCAGGCGCCGTAGTCGCCGAGGCCGAGCGCCGTCGTGACGGCGGCGATCGCCGCGGTGTGTCGCGACGCGTCCTGCCGGAGATCCAGCCGCACCAGCGTGGCGCCGAATGCGGCGACGCGCCGCTGCAGGTCCAGCAGGCGGCCGCGCGCGAGCACGCCGTTGCCGGTCTGCTCGAGCGATCGCCGGCAGAGCGCCAGCGGCTCGGCGAGCTCCGCGGCGGTGACGTAGTCGAACGGCTCGAGGAGCGCTCGTCGATCGAGGCGATCCTCAATCGCGCGCAGGGTGGCCGCGAGACGATCGCGCACGGTGCGGAGGACGGCGCGGTACGGCTCCGTCGCACCGCCGGCGCGTGCCACCAGCTCGGGGCTGCCGTCGCTCATCGACAGGTCCAGGCGCAGGGCGTCGATCTCGGGCAGGTACAGGCTGGCGGCCTGCCAGCGCGCCAGCAGCACAACCTCCGCCGTGACTTCAGCGGTGACCGACGGGTTGCCGTCGCGATCGCCGCCAATCCACGAGCCGAAGCAGAGCGGCGAACGATCGGGTGGAAGCCCGCGGCCCGTGTGCTTGACCAGCGCCGCGCTCAGGCTGCGCAGGAATTTCGGCACCGCGTCCCACAGCGACTGCTCGAACACTGCCAGCCCCGAGCGGGCTTCGTCGACGGGGGAGGGCCGCTCGGAGCGCACCTCGCTGGTTTCCCAGGCGGCGGCGATTTCGATCCGCAGCGCGTCGATCATCTCCTCCCGCTCGGGCGGGGTCAGATCGGGCTGGTCGCCACGCGCCAGCAGATCGGCGATCCGCCCGAACTTCTGCATCAGGGTGCGCCGCGTGACCTCTGTCGGATGCGCGGTGAAGACCAGTTCGACGCGCAGTCGCGCGACGGCGTCGTACAGCCGGTCGGGCGTCACGGCGGACTTCACCAGGCGGCCGAAGGTCTCGTCACAGGAGCCGATCTGCGGGGCCGCATCGGGATTGCGCTGGTAGGCGCGGCGCCGGCGGATGCGGTGATGCTGCTCGGCGATGTTGGCGAGATTGAGAAACTGCGAAAACGCGCGCGCCACGGGGAGCGCCTCGTCCACCGCCATCTGCTCGAGGATGCGGGTCAGCGTGGCGAAGTCGACATCGCTGCCGCCGCGCGCCTTCTTCGACAGCGCGCGGACGCGCTCGACGGTGTCGTAGGTTGCCTGGCCTTCCTGGCGCCGGAGGGTTTCGCCCAACAGCTCGCCGAGCAGCCGCACATCGTCCCGCAACGCCTTGGGCAGTTCGTGTCGCACGTCGGGCAAGTGTAGCAGGAGCAGGCAGCAGGCAGCAGGCAGCGGGCAGCGGGCAGCCGGCAGCGGGTGGTGGGCAGCTACAATTCTCCGATGCCCGCCGTCAGCGTCACCGCGCCGGTCAGGATCTTCGATTGCGGTGGCTGGTCAGACACCTGGTTTGCCGGACACGGCGCCGTGCTGCATGTCGCGGTCACGCCGGGGATCACCGTGCGCATCGAGGCCGCGCCGGCGCGCGAGCCCATTGGTTCGGTGACGCTGCGGCTGGCCAGCTACGGGGAAACGTACGCCTATCGCCGGAACCAGGCGCCGGGACGGCATCCGCTCATGGAAGCCGCGCTGGACGAGTGGAGTGACCTCGCGCTGGATCTGTCGGTCTCCGTCGACTCGCTCATGCCGCCTGGCGCGTCTACCGGGACGTCGGCGGCGCTGGTCGTCGCGTTGGCTGCCGCGTGCGCGACGTTACGCGATCAGCCGATCGAGCCGGCGCGGCTCGCGCGCCAGGCCCACCAGTTCGAAACCGGGCGCCTCGGCCTGCAGGCCGGAATTCAGGATCACATCGCCGCGGCGTACGGCGGCGTGAATTTCATCGACATGAGCGCGTATCCAGACGCGCAGGTCACGCCCGTGCCGCTCGATCCCGCTGTCGCCTCCGCGCTCGAGCGCGGCACACGCCTGTTTTACCTTGGCCGGGCGCACCGCTCCTCGGCAGTCCATGACGAGGTGATTCGTTCGCTCGACGGTCACGGCGCCGCGGCGCGCGCCTTCGACGAGCTGCGCGCCGCCGCCCGCGATGCGCGCGATGCCCTGCGCGGCTCCGACCTGCGCGGATTCGGCGACGCGATGGTCCGGAACACCGAGGCGCAACTGGCGCTGCACCCGTCGCTGGTCGGCGAAGATGCCCGCACGCTGATCGCGATTGCGTCGCGCCACGGCGCCCTTGGATGGAAGGTGAATGGCGCTGGCGGTGAAGGGGGAACCGTCGCCCTGCTGCTCGACGAGGACGCGCCCGACGTCTCGCGGCGAATTGCCCTCGACGTCGAGTCGCACCTGCCTGGCGCCCGTGTCATCGACGTCAATCTGGCAGCCCACGGCGCTCTGGCGCGGCGGTCGGACGGTCCGGCCAACTCGGTTGAGCCGATCGTTGGATCGGCCGATTTCCAGTAGAATACGCCGGATGGACGCGCCCGCTCCGGTACACCCGCATCTCTTGTGGCGCCGCATGTCTGAGGCGCAGAAACAGAGCGCCGCCGAAGCGTTCTGGCGCGAGCCCGACGGCCTCGAGCAGCAGATCGAGGCGATGGCGCTGCTCGCGCAACAGCTGAAAGCGCGGCCGCGCTTCATTCAGGGACTGCCTGTCGAGCGTCGGGCGCGATACCTCGCGCACTACCCCAACATGCCGGACCTGCTGGCCGCGCGGCTGCTCGTCAGCTATCACCTGGCGCATCAGCGTCCGATGATGGGCGCGTTCCTCGACGCAATCGGCATCAAACACGACAACGGGCTCATCACCGAGGACCCGGAAGGCGCCATCACCGGCACCTCGATCGATGCCGGCATCAAGGCGCTGTCGTCGTACCCGCCGGATGAAGTCAGCTTGTATTTCGGCACGCTGGTCGCGCAGGACCCTGAGACCTGGAAAGCGCTCGAGACGCACGTCACGCAGTGACGCGCCGCCGGCGGCGGGATCAGCGTCGCGACGCCTGCAGGTACAACGACAGGGCCAGGTAGTAGAGCGGGTACGCGAACGACCACCGGACCAGCCACCTGGGCGGATCCGGCAGCAGCCAGATAATCGCCACGATCGCAACGCCCCACACCACCCCGAGCGTCACCGTCAGAGCGCGCAGCTGCGGCGTCCTGGACGGGTACACGTAACCGATCGGCACGAACACCAGTGCCGCGAAACCGATCAGAATTGCCGCCCCGACGTCTGGTGACAGCCGCAGTCCCAGCATGTACACCGCGACGATGTTCCAGTACCGACGGGAAGCCGGTGAAGAAGTGATCGGAAGTCTTGGCGTCTTCGCGGCTGAAGCCGAAGGCGCTCGACACCAGGATGGCGGCGACCACGATCAGACCGGCGGGATCCGCCGGCAGCAACCCGGCGCGGTGGATGATGAAGGCCGGGACGAAGACGAATGTCAGGTAGTCGACAAGATCGTCAAGGCGTGCCCCGTTGAATTGCGGCGTGCGCTCCTTGACGCGGGCGAGCCGCGCCAGCATCCCATCGACAGCATCGACGACCGTTGACGCCACGAGCAGCAGCAGCGCCGATCGGAAATCGCCAGCGACAGCGCTGGTCAGCGCCAGGTAGGCGAGGACCGCGCCACTGGCCGTGAACGCGTGAACGAGCCACGGTGCCATCCTGCGGCGCTCGTCTCAGCGCTGCCAGAGGTAATCGAGCGGCGCGCCTGCGCCGGGCACGGCCGTGCGGAAGTCCTGGCCCACGGCGCGGGCCAGCGTCGATGCGATCTGATTCGTCAGTCCGTCCGGCGCGTCGACCCACTCGCCACGACGAGGCCAGTCCGGCCCGACAGCGACCATCCATGTTTCGTTCGCGCGCTTGACCTTCTTCCCGTGATCCGACCAGTCATCCGACGTGTGTCCGCGGCCATGATCGACTGTCACGACAAGCACGGTGTTGTTCCGGTACTCATCGTCTGCTTGCAGCCAGGTCCACAACTCCTTGAGGTATCCGTCCGTTCGATGCAGGGCGTCGAGCACACGCGCGTACTGGTGCTCGTGCGCCCAGTCGTCAGTTTCGTCGAAGGCGATGTAGAGAACGTCCGGCCTGTACGCGCTTCAGGTAGTCGAACGCAAAGCGATAGGTGAACGCGTCGTGCCGCGCGGAATCCGTCGACAGCGTCGCGTCGAACTGCTCGCGGCTGAGCGCCTCCAGGCCTGGATCGGACGAGTCGTACGCGGTGTAACCCGCATTGACGGTGACCGCGCCCTCGACGCTCGAGGAAATGTAACTGAAGGTCTCCCACGAGCCGAACACCGCGACCTTCTCGACGGGCAGGTTCAGCCGCGAGCGCAGGAACTCCAGGACTGTGAGATAGGGATACCGGCGGTTGTCGTTGCTGGTCACCGTGTCATCGTGGGCTGCTCCGGTCAGCAGCTCCGCGTAACCCGGATACGAAAACCGCATCATGTTCGCCACGCCGAACTTGCTGCCGCGGCTGCGGTTCCCGGCAATCGACCCCTGCGTCGTCAACAGCGTGTTCCAGAGGAACGGCATCAGGCGCGCGCGGCGAGCTTCCGGCGTCTCCGCCCAGTACAGCTTGTAGGCCCGCGTGTCCTTGATGGCGCCGTGCGCCGTGACAGACGCCAGGACGGACGCGTCGAGCCCGCCGAATATCTCCTCGGTCCTGGTCCCGTCGATGGTCACGAGGACGATGTGCCGCGCGGGCGCGGCATGAACGATGGCGCCGCCCCCGCTGTACGCCAGGGCAAGAATTCCGACCAACAACCCCACCAACCCGCGTCGCATGCGTCAGCTCCAGGAAGACGGGCCCGGGACGACGGGCTCGCACGAGTCTAACCCTTGAATGGCAAGGCGAGGGCACGGCAGGGCAGGGCACGGCAGCGCAAGGCAGGGCATGGCAGGGCAGGGCAGGGGCAGGGCATCGGGCAGGGCAGGGGCAGGGCAAGGGCCAGGCGAGGCAGCGAATGCAATCGGTAGGGCCGATCTTCAGATCGGCCGACGGGGATGGCGGGTCCTGGCCGATCTGAAGATCGGCCCTACCGAAGTGTCAGCGCCTGCTGACCGATCTGACCAGCCCCTGTCCTGGCGCGCCGTTCGTGGCGGCTCAGTGGAGTGGAGCGGGCTTGCGCCATGCGTCCTGCGCGGCAGCGACCGGCGTCGTGACCGTGCCGTCGTCGTCGCCCAGCGACTCGCCGTCGTGCCCGTGGATGTCGGCGGTGTCCGCGCGCGCGAGGCGCAGGTCGCCGTGGCCTCCGGCGATTTCGGTGCGGACGGAAAAGCCTGCCTGTTGCGCGGCGACGGAGTCGAACGCGTCCGGCCCCGTGCGCACGCCGATGCGGCGATAGAGCGCGCGCAGGCCGATCGCAGACTCGACGTCCGGCGACTCTGCCACTTCGACGGCATGCTGCAGTTCATGCCCGAGCAGCGCCGTTTGCCAGAGATGGCTGCTGGCCCTGTTGATTTTGACGCGGAGAAAACGATCGGTGGCGCTGCGCGCCAGGAACTGCAGCGACCCGCCGAGATACTGCGGCATGTCGGGTCGAACATCGACGTAGACGATCACATCGGAGTGCTCGAGCCGATCGACAAGGCGCCTGAAGGTGGCCGAGGTGGCAAGGCCACGGGAGAGAAGCTTGTCACCCTCCGGCTGCATCGCGCGCACATGCCCCTGTGTGTGCAGCGAGGCGTTGCTTCCAGCCTGCACCGGGCCGGTGATGAACGCGGCGAGAACGACCGTCAATGCCAACCGCATGATCCGTCCCCCCTGTCCGTGTTGACTGCGTGCGCGTCAACGTCAGGGAGTTAGACGGAGGGTGTTGCGGTTGACTGGCGAGCGAGACGCCGGCGTCCACGCGGCGCGGCGTGAGGGCGTTGCGGTTCGTCACAGCGCTCCGCGGCACGTCCCGCCGGGCACGGATCCGGCCCGCGGCATCTGGCAGCGGTCACCGCGGCTGGTCACATCATCCATCACGGGAAAAACGTGATCGGCGCCGAAAACCGGGAACCTGTCAGCCGATTCCGGCCAGCACGCCACGTTCGTAAGCGATCGACTCGATCATGCCGGGGAGCGGATCGTCCTCCTTGATTTCGTATTCCAGGCCAACCTGGCCCTGGTAATTGAGCTCGAGGAGCGTGCGGAACAGCGCCGGGAAGTCGATGAGGCCACGGCCGACGGCGACCTGGCTGTCGCGCTCCGTTTTGACGGCCAGATCCTTCACGTGCATGTCGTACAGCCGGTCGTGGCACTCGCGGACCGCGGCGACAGGGTCGGTTCCTGTCCGCAGCGTGTGGCCGATGTCGATGCAGAGCCCCATCCGGGGGTCGCGCGACTTGATGGCGGCATAGGCGTCCTGCGGCCTGTGCCAGACCTTGTCCTCCGGCCCGTGATTGTGGATGACGGCCTTGATGTCGTATTCCTTGGCCATCGCCTCGATCGTGTCGAGGGCCGCTGGCTCGGGTGACGTGAAAATCAACGGGAAGCCGGCGTTCTTCGCGTACTCGAAGTTCTTGCGAATCTCGACAGGGTCGTTCGGCAGCGTGATCGTGCCGCCGCCCATGATGGTGATGCCTGCCGCCTCGATCTTTGCCCGCAACGCGCGCGTGGTTTCCGGCGGGTCCGTGCGCGGCAGGTGGACGTCCTTGAAGGTCATGTAGCGCACGCCGAGCGTCTGCGCCATCGCCAGCGTCTGGTCCAGCGTGAACTTGCGGGTCGAGTAGGACGCCAGGCCGATCTTGAGCGTGCGGCCCGCGGCTGGCGCGCTCGAGAGCGCGGGAGATGCCGCGAGCGGCGAGGCGACCGATGTCCAGGCCGTCGCGGCGGCTGCCGATCCGAGGAATGCGCGACGGGTGACGGGGATACGCATGATCAAGCTCCTTGTCGAGGCTGGGCAGTGCTCACGAGGGGTTCACGCCGATCGGAATCCCGCCGCGGCTGGCGGACTCGTCGGCGGCCAGGCAGATGGCCATGGTCTTCTGCGCGTCGAAGACGTTCAGGTGCGTTTCGCGATCGCCGAGGATCGCGTCGACGAACTCATCGATCTCGCCCTGGAACGGATGGTGGGTCACGTCCGCAGAGTCGGGCATCGCGGTCTCGATCCGGATCGCCCGGCCCGACGAGCCGTAAGGCGCCGGGTGGAGGCTGACGTTTGGATACGGATTGGCAGCGCGGAGCTCGTCGATGTCGACGGGCGTGTCGTTCCAGGCGATCAGCGTGCCGCGGATGCTCGCGACGGCTCCCATCAACTCGACGTCGAACGAGTAGGGCAGCTGGAAATCAGTGGAGCTGGTGACGTGGCCGATCGCGCCGTTGTCGAGCCGCATGTTCACCACGATAGTGGTCGGCCATTCGTAGCCGGGCGTGATCGTGGCGTCGTACGCCGACACCTCGACCGGCTCGAGGCCGCTCACCCAGCGAAGGGCGTCGACCGCGTGGCACCCCGCGGCGAGCAGATGCGATCCGCCTCGCGCCCTGGTCCGGCACCACTCCCATCCCGCGTACCAGTCGAGCACACGGGACAGGTACTGGACCCGCGCGAAGTGCAGGCGCCCGAGCCGGCCCGACGTCCGCATCCACCGCACGAAGCGCAGGTACGGGTTGTAGTGCAGCTCGAAGGACACGATGGTCCGCACGCCCGCGGTCCTGACGGCGTCGCTGATGGCGATCAGGTCGGCCGCGGTGAGAGCAGTGGGTTTCTCCAGCAGGATGTGCTTGCCCGCGCGCGCCGCGGCGATTGCCTGGCCGGCATGGAGATCGTTCGGCGTTGCAATCGAGATGATGTGCACGTCTGGCGACTCGAGCAGGTCCTCGAACCGCGTGGTGATCCGCGCGCCGTCGGCAGTCACCCCGTCCCGTGCCAGATTGGCCCGGACGCGTGCCTCATCCCGCCCGCAGAGCATGACGACTTCTGTGTGCGGATTGTGGGTGAAGGCGGCGATGTGCTGCGCGGCGCACCAGCCGATGCCGACCAGGCCGACGCCGAGGGGCCCTCGTTGTCCGGTCACTTGATCGCTCCGGCCCGGCTGCGAGGCGAATCGCCCTTGTCTCTTCCTCGGCTCCCTCGGCCCTCTCGGCTTCCCAGGCCTTCTCGCCTGAAGCGAGCGAGACCGGCGTCGATCAGAAGGCGCTCGGTGCTGTCTCTGACGAAGTGTGTCATGGCGGTGTCGTGCCGCGCGCGATGCTATCCTAACTTTCCCCATGAAGCGTCGAGAGTTTCTCGGTGTCGCCGCTGGCGCCGCTGCCGTCCGCGGGGGATCGGTGCGCGCGTTGACGGGCTCGGGGCAGTCGCCGGGGCCTGGCAGCCCGGCGTTCGATGAGACCCGCGCCTCGTGGGTGAGGCTGCTCTCGAGAGTCGCCGCTCCCGTTCTCGATCACCTTGCGGCCGGCACGCTGCGGTCCAGCATGCCGGTCGAGCAGGCCGAAGGCGCCGATCGCAGCCGCGTCACGCATCTCGAAGCCGTAGGGCGGCTGCTTTCCGGGTTGTCACCGTGGCTGGAGCTCGAGGGCCTGGCGGGAGACGAGGCGCAACTGCAGGCGAGATTGCGATCGCAGGTGCTGCGCGGTCTCACCTCCGCGCTCGACCCGTCGTCGTCTGACGTCCTCAACTTCACGCACGAGTCGCAGCCGCTCGTGGACGCGGCCTTCCTGTCGCAGGCGGTGCTGCGAGCGCCACGCGTCCTCGGCGGTGGCCTCGACCAGACCACCCGGGCGCGCCTCGTGGAGGCGCTCCAGTCGACGCGCGCCATCAGCCCCGGCTTCAACAACTGGCTGTTGTTCTCCGCGACAGTGGAGGCGGCGCTGAAGGCGCTCGGCGCGCCGTGGGATCGCATGCGCGTGGACTACGCCCTGCGTCAGCACGAGCAGTGGTACCGCGGCGACGGGATGTACAGCGATGGCCCGAGCTTCCACTGGGACTACTACAACTCGTTCGTCATTCACCCGCTGCTGCTCGACGTGCTCGCGGAATGCGGAGAGGAATCAGCGGCATGGAAAGATCTGCGGCCGCGCGAGGCAGAACGAGCCCGGCGCTATGCGGCGATTCAGGAACGGCTGATCGCGCCCGACGGGAGTTTTCCAGCCATCGGGCGGTCGATCGCCTACCGGTGTGGAGCGTTTCACCTCCTGGCGCAGGCGGCGTTGAAGGGATTGCTGCCAGAATCGCTGCAGCCGGCACAGGTTCGAGGCGCGCTCAGCGGGGTGATCCGCCGGACGCTGCTCGCGCCAGGAACATTCGACCCGCAAGGCTGGCTGACCATCGGCCTCGCCGGGCACCAGCCGCAACTCGGCGAGCGGTACATCTCGACTGGGAGTCTGTATCTGTGTGCGACGGCGTTCCTGCCGCTCGGTCTGGAGCCGTCGCATGCGTTCTGGACTGGTGCCGCGCAGCTCTCAACCAGCCAGCGAGCCTGGAGTGGGCAAGCCGTTGCGAGCGATCACGCGCTTGATTGAGCGGCTTCGAGCAATGAGGGGATGAGCGACGGCGCTGCGAGAACTGAGGAGTCGCAACGCCGAACCCGCGTATCGGGTTCGGCGTTGCGCCTGACCTACGAACAGGTGTTCGCGATGTCCTTGACGGACTTCACTTTGAACTGCGGCCCGCTCGCCGCGGAGGCCGGCTTCTCATCGGGGCTCATCGTGCCCTTCGCGGTCTCCGAGGCGCCGGTGAGTTCCACTTTGTGGTTTGCGTATTTGCTCAGGTCCACGCTGCCGGTAGAGACCAGCGTCCAGACCTTGGATGTGCCGGCGGGCTGCGTCGCGTCCTGAGGCGTCTCGGTCAGCACGAACGACTTGCCGTCCGTCCCTGTCGTCACGCATCCCGTCACCGTCGTGCCCTGGTCAGCCTTTGCATCCGCAGCGATAGCCAGCATCGGCGCGCCGCCGAGCAGCAGCGATACGCCACTCGCGTACAAGAAGAGCTTCTTCATCACTATTCCTCCAACAATTCAGCCGCGACAAGATCGCGGCGCTCGATGTCTGGCAAGGCATCAAGTGCCGTGCCAGGCACTGGCGTCCCGGAGGCCATTGCGGCTCAGTGATTAGCGGCGATTGCGGAAATGCGCCAGACCCGATGTGCGGCGAAGTTACCCGGCAGCGTGCAGATCTTCCACTCGGCTGTGGGCCGGCGGCTGAGCCATTCGCGTAAGATGAGCCGATGCGCTCCGCATGGCTTCTCTCGACACTCCTGCTCGCGGCCGTCAGTGGCGCCGCCGCTTCATCAGACATGAACGCGATCGCCGATCGATACGTGCGGCTCGTCCTTGCCGTCGGCCAGCACGACGCGTCCTACGTGGATGCGTACTACGGGCCGCCCGCATGGAAGACAGACGCGGATGCGAAAGGGAAGCGGCCCCTCGTGGACCTACAAGCCGAGGCTGCAGCAGCGCTCAAGGATCTCGCCGCGATCCCGGTGCCATCGGATCAGATGGACAGGCTGCGCCACGATTACCTGCGCGTGCAGCTGGGCGCCGTCGCGGCGCGGATCAAGATGTTGCAGGGCACGCGACTGACGTTCGACGAGGAGTCACGGGCGCTCTACGACGCTGTCGCGCCGACGTACCCGGCCAGCCATTTCGAGGAGACGCTGGCAAAGCTGGACGCGCTGATGCCGGGCCCCGGCGCGCTGGCCGATCGCGTCGAAGCCTTCCGGCAGCGCTACGTGGTTCCGCCAGCGAAGCTCGATGTGGTCTTCCGTGCGGCCATCGCCGAGTGCCGGGCGCGCACTGCGGCCCACATCGCGCTGCCGGCCGACGAGCACTTCCAGCTCGAATACGTCACGAACAAGGCCTGGAGCGGCTACAACTGGTATCAGGGTCACGCGCAGAGCCTGATCCAGGTGAATACCGATCTGCCGATCTTCATCGACCGCGCCATCGACCTCGCCTGTCACGAGGGCTACCCCGGTCACCACGTCTACAACCTGCTGCTCGAGCAGCACCTGGCGCGCGAGCGCGGCTGGCACGAGTTCATGGTGTATCCGCTCTACTCGCCGCAGTCCCTGATCGCCGAAGGCTCGGCGAACTTCGGCATCGACGTCGCGTTTCCCGCCGAGTCGCGCGCCGCGTTTGAACGGGATCATCTCTTCCCGCTCGCCGGGCTCGAGCCGTCGTCGGCCGCGAAATACTACGAGGTACTTCACCTGCTGGACGGCCTGAGCTATGCGGGCAACGAGGCCGCCCGCAAGTACATCGACGGCAGTTTCACTGCGTCGCAGGCCGCCGACTGGCTGGTCACCTACACGTTGTCGTCACGGCCGCGCGCCGAGCAGCGCGTCCGCTTCTTCGATCAGAATCGCAGCTACGTCATCAACTACAACTACGGCAAGGACCTGGTGCGTCGCTACGTGGACGCCCATGGCGGCACCAGCGATCACCCCGATCAACGGTGGCGGGTGTTCAGCGAGTTGATCTCGTCGCCACGGCTGCCCTCTGGCCTGCAGACAGATTCCTCCTCTTCGCGGTGAGACGCATGATTCGAGTGCAGTGGATGGTGTGCCCGGTCGTTCTCTGTCTTCTCGCCGTTGTCCGCGTGACCGGCGCTGACGGCCCGCCTGCGAAGAAGGCGCCGGTCGTGAAGGATGCGGCGGCCAGCATCAACACCGCGCGGCCAGACGCGCGGCACGTGACGTTCGACACCACCGAAGGCACCTGGATGTCGGTGGACATCTCGCCGGACGGCAAGACGCTGGTCTTCGACCTGCTCGGCGACCTGTACACCATGCCAGTCGGTGGCGGTGCGGCCACCGCCCTCACGCGTGGTCCAGCCTTCGACAATCATCCGCGCTACTCCCCCGACGGCACGACGATCGCGTTCACGTCGGACGAAGGCGGCATGGAGAACCTGTGGCTGGTGAACGCCGACGGCACCAACCGGCGGGCGCTGACCAGCGAGCGCACGGCATACATCAGGAGCGCGGCATGGCTTCCTGGTGGCGACTATCTCGTGGCCCGGAAGGAAGAGGGCAAGCGCGCCGGGCTCCCCCCATGCGAGCTCTGGCTCTACCACCGCATGGGCGGCAGCGGCGTCAAGCTCACCTCCAGCGACGATCTGAACGACTCTGCCGGGCCAGTGGCGTCGCGCGACGGGCGCTTCATCTACTTCGCCGCCCGGCCGGGCAAGTTCAGCTACGACCCGAAGACCGCCGAGGGCCTGTGGCAGATCTACCGCTTCGATCGGACCACTGGCGAGCGCGCCACGCTGACGACTGGCATCGGCGGCGCGGCGCGGCCCGCGGTGTCGCCCGATGGCAAGACGCTGGTGTTCGTGAGCCGGCGCGACGCCGAGACTGTCCTGGTCGCGCGCACGCTCGCCACCGGCGCCGAACGCGTGCTGCTCCATCACCTGACCGGTGACGATCAGGAAGGCTTCGCGGCGATGGACGTGTGGCCGAACTACGCCTTCACGCCGGACGGCTCCGGTCTCGTGTTCAGCAATCACGGGAAGATTCAGCGGCTTGCGTTGACAGCGGGCGCCACGCCGGTGGACATCCCCTTCAAGGCCGCTGTCGATCTGGCCCTGGCGCCGACAGTGACATGGCAGGACGCCCTGCCGACCGGACCGGTGGAAGCGAAGATTCTCAGGCGCGCCCATCAATCGCCTGACGGCCAATGGATCGTGCTCGAGGCCTTCGGCCGGTGCTGGCTCCAGAAGCTCGACGCCGGAAAGCCCGCTGGCGCGGCACGGCGGCTCAGTGCCGACGGCGGCCCCGATCGCGAATACGCCCCTGCCTTTTCGCCGGACGGGCAGTGGGTGGCGTTCGCCTCGTGGACAGACGCCGAAGGTGGCGCGGTGTGGAAGGTTCACACCCCGGCGGACGCCGCGGCGGCCGCGGCCGCCCCGGTACGCGTCACGACAGTGGCCGGGCATTATGCGAACCCGGCGTGGTCGCCGGGCGGCGACAGGCTCGCGGCCGTCCGCGGCTCGGGCATGGAGTTCCGCGGCCTGCAGCCGGAAGACGATCGCGCGTTCGATCTCGTGTGGTTCCCGGCCGACGGCGGCGAGCCCCAGTACGTCACCTCGGTGGACGTCTCGCCGGCCCTGCGGTTCCATCCGCAGGTGCACTGGAGCGTGGACGGCACTCGGCTCTATTACCCGCGCCCCGTCGAGAGCAAGGACCCGGACGACGACGACAAGACGGACCTCGTGTCGATTCGCCTGGACGGCACCGACGCGCGCGCCGCGGTGCGCCTGCCGCCGGTGGACGACCTCGTGCCGTCACCGGACGGGCGCTGGCTGCTGTTCTCGACGCACGACGAGGTATACGTCACGGCCCTCCCGCCCGCGGAGCTGAAGACGACGACCGAGGTCGCCATCAAGGAGAGCGCCGTTCCCGTGTGGCGTCTCACCGACGAGGCCGGCGGCTACGCCGCGTGGGCCGATGGCGGCAAGGCGATTACCTGGACACTCGGCGCCACCTTCCATCGTCTGGCGCTGGCCGATGCCATGGCGTTCGCCGATCAGCAGCGTGCCAAGGCCGTCGCCGAGGCAGCAGCCGACGCGGCCGGCGACAAGGACAAGGACAAGGACGCCGCAAAGAAGGCGGCGAAGGGAAGTGGCAAGGACGCCGCCGGCGAGCCCAAGGTGCCGCCGTCGACAGCCTTTCCGCTGGTCGTCACGCTCCCGCGCGCAGCGCCAACTGGCGCGCTCCTCCTTGCCAACGCGCGCGTGATCACGATGAAGGGCGACGAGATCCTGGCCTCGGCCGATCTGCTGATCAGCGGCAATCGCATCACAGCGATCGGCCCGGCCGGGACTGTCACAGCGCCGGCAGATGCCCATCGCGTCGACCTTGCTGGCGCGACCGTCGTGCCCGGGCTGATCGACACGCACGCCCACCTGCACTACTCGGGCCTGGAGATCCTGCCCGAGACCAAGTGGGAGTACGCGGCGAACCTCGCCTATGGCGTGACGACGACCTACGATCCGTCGGCGCCGTCCCTCGACGTCTTCGAGCAGGGCGAGATGGTCGAGGCCGGACGGATGCTCGGCCCCCGGATCTTTTCGAGCGGCGACATCCTGTACGGCGGCCAGCAGGCGCCGATGTACGCCGAGGTGGACGATCAGGAGGACGCGCGCAAGCAGGTGCGCCGCATGCTGGCGTACGGCGCGCGCATGGTGAAGGTCTACCAGCAGCCGCGCCGCGATCAGCGGCTCTGGTTCGCGCAGGCTTGCCGCGACGCGCACATGCGCCTCACCGTCGAAGGCGCCGGCGAGATGCAGACCGACCTGTCAACAGTGGTGGACGGCTTCACGGCATTCGAGCACTCATTGCCGTACGAGCTGCACAACGACGTCGTTCAGCTGCTGGCGCACGCCGGCACCTACTACACGCCGACGTTGATCGTGGCCTACGGCGGCCCGGAGGCGGAGCACTACTTCTATCAGACACGCAATCCGCACGACGACGAGAAGCTGCGCCGGTTCGTGCCGCACCGCATGATCGACCTGCTCGCCCGTCGCCACACGTGGGTCGCGCCGGACGAGTTCCATTTCCCCGTGGTCGCCCAGTCAGCGGCGGTGGTGAAGCGGGCTGGCGGCCATGTCTCGCTTGGCGCTCACGGACAGCTTCAGGGGCTTGGCGCGCACTGGGAGCTCTGGGCGCTGACTGGCGAAGGCGAGGTCACCGGCAAGCCCGCGATGACGCCGCTCGAGGCGCTGCGCTCCGCCACGCGGGATGCCGCCGACAAGCTGGGCCTGCTGCCGGATCTCGGCACCATCGAGTCGGGCAAGCTCGCCGACCTCATCGTGCTCGATGCCGACCCGCTCGCAGACATCCACAATTCCACACACATCCGCTGGGTCATCAAGAACGGCGTGCTGTTCGACGGGCCCACGCTGGCGGAGCAGTGGCCCGAGCAGCGGCCCCTGCCGAAGATGTTCTGGCAGGAGGGACAATGAGCGAGGCGATGAACCCGTACGGCGTCGATCTCGGTGATCACGAGCCGCGGCAAGCCCTCAGAAACACACCAGCCGCGATCCGGAGCTTGTGCGCGCCCCTCGGCGCGACAGAGTACGCGCGCCAGACCGGCCCGGGCAAATGGAACCTCAGTCAGATCCTGTTGCACCTTGCGCAGGTCGAGATGATGTTCCAGAGCCGGCTGTATCTCGCGCTGTGCACGGACGACTACGTGGCGCAGCCGTTCGACCAGGACCAATTCATGGCCGTCGCTCCAGCACCCGACGGCACGGACGCGCTTGCCGCGTACTTGTCGTTGCGCCATCTTGCGCTGCCGCTCATCGATGGCCTGACGCCGGATCAGATGAGCCGCCGGTTTCGTCATCCCGACTACGGTGACTTGTCAGTGGCATGGCTGCTGGCATGGTGCGCAGGCCACGAGCGGCGTCATCTCGGGCAGATTCAGCAGATCGCCGCCGTACGATAAGACCCGGAGGAACGACGCGATGGAGCACATCATCAAGCACTACTCCAACGGCGAGGTCACCGTCGTGTGGCAGCCGGACCTGTGCATTCACTCCGGCATCTGCGCGCGCGGCCTTCCTGCGGTCTTCAACCCGCGCCGGCGGCCCTGGATCGACGCCAGCGCCGCAACCACCGCGGAGATCGTCGCGCAGGTCAACCGATGCCCGTCTGGCGCCCTGTCCCTTGCAGCGCCAGGCACGAGCGAGCCGGCGAGGGCTCAGGAGCCGGACCCGACGTCATGACCCAGTCGCCCTATCCCTATCGTGAGGTGCGTGCGTCCACCGCGTCGGGCGCCTACGGGCAGACCATCGAGATCGGCCCGCATCGTCTTGCCGCGGACGAGCCCGCCGCCAACGGCGGTGACGACACCGGGCCGTCGCCGCACGAGTGGCTCCTGGCAGCCGTCGCGTCCTGCGTCGCGATGACCATCCAGGCCTACGCGGCGCACAAGAAGCTGCCGCTGCGTCAGGTGCACGTGCGCGTACGGGCTCGCCGCGAGGAGGGCGTCTTCATCATCGAGCGCCAGATTGCGATCGACGGCGACGTCGACGACGCTCAGCGCGCGCGGATGATCGAGATCGGCGGGCGTTGCCCGGCGAGCAGGACACTCACCGGCGAGATTCGACTGGTGACTGTAGACGGCTGGGCGGAATGACGGCTGTCAGCGCCGGGCCGAACCGAACGTCCGCTCGAACAGATCCTCGATGGCGCGACGCCCGTTGTCCTCGAGCACTCGCGTCCCCGTGCCGGTGATGTGCGGATGCGTCATCACGGGCTGGTCGTCGGACGTGCGGCGGATCCACTTGCTCCCCGTCCACGAGTACCAGCTGTCTCTCGCCTGATCGAAGACCGACAGCGGCTTGTTGCAGAGTTTGGCGAACTCTGCGCCCCAACCGGTGCCGCCGCGGACGGTGTTGTCGTCCTCGATATGGCCGACGACGTAGATTTCCTGCCCGCTGTTCACCTGATACCAGATCGTCTGCAGGATCTTCCGGAGCGTTGGCCCCTCGGTGTAGCGCCGGTTCATCAGGCGCGATACGTATTCCAGGCTGACATCGCCGTTCAGCAGCTCCTCGTGGTTCAGCACCCGGACGCCGCGGTGGCGGACGATCGAGTGGCCCTCGAACGTGAAGTTGACCTCGTCCAGGCCATGCCGTTCGGCCTGCTCGCCGAAGGCAGCCTCCGCGCCCTGGGCGCCGCCGCTGAACAGAATGCAGTCGTCGCGATCCATGCCGGGAGTCTAGCCTAGAAAAGCAGGCGGCAGGCGGCAGGCAGCGGGCAGCAGGCAGCAGGCGGGGAGCGGGGAGCAGGTAAGGACTGGGCAGCGGGGTGCCAGGCAGCGGGCAGCGGTGGGCTGGATCCTCGCCGCCCGCCGGGACAGAATGGGCGGATGCGTAAGCCAGTCATCTTCATCACAGGCGCCGGCGGCGAGATCGGTCATGGGCTGATCGCGCGACTCGCGGGCCAGGGGCGGCCGATCGTCACGCTCGATCTCGCGCCTCTCGACTCGTCGCTGGCCCCGCTGGTGCAGCGCGAGTTTCTCGGCTCGATCCTCGACGCCGGCCTGCTCGAGCGCATCCTCGCCGAGTTCGAGGTGGATCTCGTCTTCCATCTTGCGGCGCTGCTCTCGACGCGTTCCGAGTTCACCCCGACGCGCGCCCACCAGGTCAACGTCGAAGGCACGCTGACGCTGCTCGAGTTCGCCCAGAAGGAGGCCGAGTCGCACGGCCGTCCCGTCCGGTTCCTCTACCCGTCGTCCATCGCCGCTTATGGCCTGCCGGACCTCGACGCGAAGGCGCGCGCGACGAGCGTGCGCGAAGACGATTTCAACCATCCGACGACGATGTACGGCGCCAACAAGCTCTATTGCGAGCTGCTGGGTCATTACTACGCGCGGCACTACAAGCAGCTTGCGGCCGAGACCCTGAGCGGCAAGGTCGACTTCCGGTCGGTGAGGTTCCCGGGGCTCATTTCCGCCCTAACGGTACCGTCGGGCGGCACGTCTGACTATGCACCCGAGATGATTCACGCGGCCGCGCGACAGCAGCCCTACGCCTGCTTCGTCCGTCCGGACACGCGAATCCCGTTCATGGTGATGCCCGACGGAGTCGAGGCGCTGATCCGGCTGGCCGAGGCGCCGCGTGAGCAGCTGACGCGCACTGCCTACAACGTGGCCGCGTTCAATCCGTCGGCCGACGAGATGCGGCAGATCGTCTTCAAGGCGTTTCCTTCCGCCGACATCACCTATGCCGTCGATCGCAAGCGCCAGGGCATCGTCGACTCCTGGCCCGCCGGCGTGGACGATGAAGCGGCGCGCCGCGACTGGGGCTTCGCGCCAGCCTACGATCTCGACCGCGCGTTCAGCCAGTATTTGATTCCGACCATCCGGGAGCGGTACCTATGAGCGCGGCGACCATTCCCGGCACGATGACGGTGATCGAGATCTCGACGCCGGGAGGCCCGGACGTATTGAAGCCCGTGGCCCGACCGACGCCGGTGCCCGGTGTTCAGGAAGTTCTCATTCGCGTGGCCGCCGCGGGCGTCAATCGCCCGGACTTGATGCAGCGGCTCGGCAAGTACCCGCCGCCACCCGGCGCGTCGGACATCCCCGGCCTGGAGGTCGCCGGACACGTTGCGGCGGTCGGTCCCGACGTGACTGGCTGGCGAGTGGACGATCCCGTGCTGGCGCTGGTCGCTGGCGGCGGCTACGCCGAGTACTGCCTCGTCCCTGCGGCCCAGTGCCTGCCGATACCTCCTGGTCTGTCGATGGAGGAGGCCGCCGCCGTCCCCGAGACGTTCTGCACCGTATGGAGCAACGTCTTCGAACGCGGCCGGCTCGTCAAAGGCGAGACCTTGCTGGTGCACGGCGGTTCGAGTGGCATCGGCACGACGGCGATTCAACTCGGCCATGCGTTTGGCGCCAGGGTCTTCGCCACCGCTGGCTCTGCCGACAAGTGTGCCGCATGCGAGCGGCTCGGCGCGGAGCGCGCGATCAACTATCGCGCCGACGACTTCGTGACTGCTGTCAGGGCGGCGACCGGCGGCCGCGGCGTCGATGTGATCCTCGACATGGTGGGCGGCGACTACCTGCCGCGTAATCTCGACCTGCTGGCCATGGACGGGCGCCTGGTGCAGATCTCGTTTCTGAAGGGCCCGCAGTCGGAGATCAACCTGAACCCGCTCATGCGGAAGCGCCTCACGCTCACCGGATCGACACTGCGTCCGCGTACGCCGCAGGAGAAAGGCGCGATCCTCAAGGCCCTGGAGCGGGCGGTGTGGCCCCTGCTGACCGCGGGCGACGTACGGCCAGTGCTGCACGCCACCTTCCCGTTACGGGATGCCTCGCTCGCGCACGCGGAGCTGGAGTCCGGCCAGCACGTCGGCAAGATCGTCCTGACAGTCTGAGCGAACGTGCAGCGTGCAGCGTACGTAGGGCCGAGCGCGGGACGTCCGTAGGGCCGATCTTCAGATCGGCCATGTAGGGCCGAGCGGGGGCGTACGCGCCTTATATCGGCCGCAGATGGCCAATCTGAAGATTGGCCCTACAGGCGCACTGCTAATCGCCCACCTATGAGGGCTGACCCAACGTCCACAGGAGCAGCGGTAGGGCGATCTTCCCCCTCGACCGTTAGATCGGCCAATCTACGACGGCTGACGCAACGTCCACGCGAGCCAGCCAAGGTTCCACACGACGAGCGCGGCCAATGCCGGCCCTGCCAGTTCTGGAGGCATCGCGCCCGGCCAGGCGCGCGACAAGGACGTGGCGACGGCGGCGGCCAGCGACAGCGCGATCGCCCACCTGGCGAGCACGATGCCGCCGGGACGGTCCTGCCAGAGTGACATGCCAGCCGCAATTCCCGCGGCGACGACCAGCACTCGAAGCACGAGCAGCACCGCGACGAGGGGCCGAGTCCCGAAACGCGTGATCAGGCCCGATGCGGCGTAGGCCGACGTCAGCGGCTCCCACACCAGCAGCAGCACTGCGAGCACCCTTCTCATCTCAGTCCTCGGGGACCGCCGGATTGAAGATCGGATCGCCCGGCGTCGTCGCGTGCTCCGATCCTCCAGGCGTCGGCGAATATCCGAACCGGCGCGAGGTCACGAGAAATGCCGGCAGGGCCAGTGCCGCCAGCGCGGCAGCGACGCCGAAGGCCACACCGAACCCTGATTGCCCGATGAGCCATCCGGTGGTCGTCGAGCCTGCCCCGATGCCGGTGTCGTACGCGGCCAGGATGGCGCCGAACGCCGCGCCGCGTCGGCGCGCGCTCACATCGCGCATGACCCACGCCGCAAACGCCGGGTACGCCGTGCCGAAGCCGACGGCGAACAGCGCAGCCGCGGTGACCAGGCCGGCGCGACTGGCCGTCAGCGCCAGCGTCGTCATGCCGATTGCCATGACCGCCAGACTGGGAAGGAACAACTGCCGGTAGCCGATCCGGTCGGCGAAGCGGCCCGAGAACGGCCGTGTCAGAAGCACGACCACCGCCAGCGTCGTCAGGTAGATCTGTTTCGGCGCGATCCCGAGCGCGTCCGCGTAGACCGCGCTGAACGTGCTGACGGCGCCGTAGCTGTAGGAGTAGAGGAAGAGCGGGAGCGACAAGCCGAGGACCCGCCAGTCAATGGCGTGCTGAGTGGGTTCCGCGCCAGCCGCGCGGTCGTCGGCCATGGCCCACGCGATACCGGCCATGACGAGATTGAGGAGCGTCGTCCCGGCACACAGCAGCGACCATCCATGCGAGTAGACCCAGAAGCCGACGGTTGGCGCGATTGCGGCCGCCAGCACGCTGGCCAGTCCCCAATAGGCGATGCCTTCGCCGCGGCGAGCGGCAGGCAACATGCCGGTCAGGTACGCCGCCGACGCTGTCAGCAGCGACGACCACACCACGCCGTGCACGACCACCAGCGCCAGCAGCAGCCGGAGGTCGGTGATGAAGGCGTAGCTGGCGGTGAACGCCGAGAGGCACAGGCCGGCGATGATCAGCGTGCGCCGCCGGCCGATGTGGTCGGCGACGATGCCCGTGAAGGGGGCGGACCAGGCAGACGCGAAGGTGAGGAACCCGAGGAACAGGCCCGACGCCAACGGTCCGCCGCCAAGCTCGCGCAAGTGAAACGGCGCCGTCGGGATCAGCTGGAACAGCGACAGGAAGACAGTGAACGTGAAACCGCACATCACGAAGAAGCGCGGCGTGAAGAGGGACTCGGCGTCGGCGTGCGAGGCAGGGCTCATCGTGCCGCGGCGCCTCGGGCAGACGGCGTGAGCGTCGCGCGTATTTCGACCAGGCGTCGCTGCCACACGACGAGCAACACCAGCGCGACGAGAGTCAGTCCGACCGAGAGCCCGGCCCACAGGCCGATGACGCCCCAGCCAAACCAGAACGCGGCGGCAGCGGCAAACGGCAGCCCGATCAGCCAGTGGCCGATGAGATTGGCGAGCATCGCCGTGTGGGTGTCACCCAGTCCGCGCAGCGCGCCAGTCGTGACGCCCTGGATTCCGTCGAACAGCTGGAACGCCCCCGCCACGCGCAACAGGCCGATGCCCGTCGCTACGACCGCGGCATCCGCCGTGAAGAGATGCACGAGCGCGGCCGGCGCTGCGACGAAGATCAGGGCCGCCACTGTCATGAACAGCGCGCCGAGCAGGATGGCGGCCCATCCGGCGCGAGCCACGCCCTCCGCATCACGGCGCCCCATCGCGTGGCCGACGCGCACGGCGCCGGCGGAGGCCAGCCCCAGCGGCACCATGAACGTCACGCTGGCGATGTTCAGCGCCACCTGGTGCGCGGCCAGCGCGATCGGATCGATGCGGCCCGCCAGCACGGCCACCGCACCGAACACGCCCACTTCCGCCGTCACCTGGAGCGCGGCGGGCGTGCCCAGGCGGATCAGCCGCCAGATGCGCGGCCATTCCACGGTGAGAAACGAGATGTCGGACAGCCCCAGCCGATCGCGTCGCTCGCGCCACACAATCACCAGGCCGAGAACGACCGCCAGGAACACGCGCGCGATCACCGTGGACCAGGCCGAGCCCGCGACGCCCATCGCCGGCAGGCCGAAGCGGCCGAAGATCAGCAGCCAGTTGAACAGGGCGTTCACGATGTTGGCCGCGAGCAGCGTCAGCATCACCGGGCGGACGACGCCGAGGGCCTGCAGGTAACGGCGGAACGCGGCGTAGAGCAGCAGCGGCGCGGCACTCCACGTCAGCGCCGAGACGTAGGGCCCGACGAGAACGAGCACGGCCGGGTGCAGGCCGATGAACGGCAGCAGGTAGAGAAGGCCGAAGGACACGAGCATCAGCAGCGGCGCTGCGAGCAGGGCCAGATGGACGCCGTCGCGCAGCCAGCGATGACATTCGTGAAGGTCGCCGGCGCCAAACGCCTGGGCCACGAACGTGTCGAGCCCAAGCAGCAAGCCCATGCCGAAGACGGCCGCAGTGAAGAACAGGATGCTGCCAAGGCCGACGGCGCCGATCGCCTCCGGCGCAAGCCAGCCCACCATCAGCGTGTCGACCACGCCCATGAACATCCAGCCGAGCTCCGCCACGATGACCGGCCACGCGAGCGCGGCAGTGTCACCGAGTTCTGCCAGGTCCACACGGGACTTCCACGACGCAGCCATGAACGAGACAGCGTACTCGGCCACGGGGCGGGCGACAAGGTAGCCGGCCGAGCGACGAGCGACTGAGCGACGAGCAGCGAGCGCTCGTCGCCCCCGTCACTCGAATGCGAAGAGCGCCAGGAATGCGGCGGCGATGCCGTACATCACGGGATGGATCTGGCTGGCCCGCCCGCGCAGCAGTGCGACGCCGACGTACGTCAGGACGCCGAAGCCGATGCCGTGGGCGATCGAGTAGGTGAGCGGGATCAGCAGCAGCGTGACGAAGGCTGGCAGTGCGGTGTCGGCGTTCGTGAAATCGATGCGCGTGAGAGAGCCGCACATCAGGAAGCCGACGACGATCAGCACCGGCGCCGTCGCCGCCGCCGGGACGATGCCAGCGAGCGGAGCCAGAAAGGCCGCGGCGCCGAACAGCAGGCCGACGATCACGGAGTGCAGGCCAGTGCGCGCGCCTTCGGCGACGCCCGACGCGGACTCGATGTAGGACGTCGCGGAACTGGCCCCCAGCCACCCGCCAATCGATGCGCTGATCGCGTCGGCGGCGAGCAGCGCCTTCAGCCGGGGGATTCTGCCATCGGCTGCTGTCAGATGCGCCTGCTCCGAAATCGCCGTCGCCGTGCCGATCGTGTCGAAGAAGTCGACCATCATCAGCGACAGGAGCAACGGCACTGCCGACCAGTGCAGTGCCGCCATCACGTCGGCCTGGCCCATCGTCGTCAGGTGCGGCACGCGAACCCACGGTCCCGCGGGCACGTGGGTCTGCCCGGTGACGAGCGCTGCAACGGTGACAGCGAGGATACCGAGCACCAGCGCACCGGGCTGGCGGCGCGCCACCAGCGTTGCGATCACCAGCAGGCCGCCGAGCGCGAGCAGCACTTCCGGGTTGTGCAGCGAGCCGGTGGTGACAGGCGGCAGCGTCGCGAGCGGATTGTGCGAAAGAACCGCCAGCGTTCCGGCCGGCACGACCACCAGGTGTGCGTCCACGGCGCCGACGAAGGCGATGAAGAGCCCGATGCCCGCGCCGATCGCCCGTCGCAAGTCGACGGGCATCGCGTCGAGCGCGGCGGCACGGACGCCGACGAGCACGAGGCCGAAGACCAGGAGTCCCTCGACGACGACCAGTCCCATCGCGCCCTGCCAGGATCCGGTCGCCGTCGTCAGCTGGTAGGCGACCAGCGCGTTGAGGCCCATGCCCGGCGCGAGCGCAATCGGCACGTTCGCCGAGAGGCCCATCAGGATCGAGCACACGGCTGCCGCCCCCGCGGTGGCCGCGACGCCGGCCTCGAAGGGGATCCCGGCGGCCTGCAGGATGCCCGGATTCGCGAACAGGATGTACGCCATCGTCAGGAACGTCGCGACGGCGCCGCGGAGCTCGCGGGCCGGAGTCGTGCCGCGCGCCTGCATGTCGAAAAACGAGACGAGCTGCTGCATCGCGCCAGAGAATACTGCATGCCGCGAGTGCCATACTGAGGTGATGGGGCAGCGGTACAGGCCGGAAGTGCTCGAAGCGCTGGGCCGGCACGGCATCGTGCCGCGCGACGACACGCCGCCGGCGCTCGTGCGCGAGTATCTGAACGACCTGTATCGATATGAGATTCGCCGGCTGCGGGCGCGGCTGCTTCGCGGCGAGTTCCCGAAGGCGACCTACTCGGGACGCGTGGCGCAGTTGCGCGACCGCTATCTCCTGCTGGCGATCCGCACCGACGACTGGACGATCTAGCCGGGCCTACGTGAGCGCGTGACAGTGCGCGGCGTCATGCTGCCGACTCGCGGGGGATCACCACCAGCGTGCGGCGTTCGTCGCCGCGCACGACGAGCAGCGGCGCCGGATGGCCGATGCGTTCCTCTGTCAGCAGGCGATGCAGGTCGTCGATGCCTGCCACCGGCGCGCCGTCGAAGCCGACGATGATGTCGCGGGCCCGCGCGCCCGCTTCCCGGGCGGGGCCGCCGTCCACGATCTGGACGATGCCGACGCCGCGTGCCTGGTCGATGCCGAGCACGCGTGCCAGCGGCCTCGGCAGCGGGACGTCCTGTCCGGCCACGCCGATGACGCTTCGCCGCACACGGCCGTCGCGCAGCAATGCCGTGACCACGTGGCGCGCGGTGTTGATGGGAATGGCGAAGCTGATGCCCTGGACGCCGAGGATCGCCGCCGTGTTGATGCCGACGACCTCGCCGCGTGAGGTGACCAGCGGGCCCCCGGAGTTGCCGGGGTTGAGCGCGGCGTCGGTCTGCACCAGGTTCTCAAGCAGGCGCCCCGACTTCGCCCGCAGCGCGCGGCCAAGCGCGCTGATCACTCCGGCTGTCACCGTGTGCTGAAATCCGTACGGGCTGCCGATGGCAATCGCAATCTGCCCGGGCCTGAGGGTGGACGAGTCTCCCAGCGGGCGCCAGTGCAGGTCGCCGGACTCGGTTCGAACGACCGCCAGGTCCGTCCCTGGATCGAGGCCGACCAGCAGCGCGCCGAGCGCCCGTCCGTCATGCAGGCGCACGCCGATCCTGGTGGCGTTCTCCACGACGTGCGAATTCGTCAGGACGAGGCCATCCGGCGAAATGATCAGCCCTGACCCGGCCCCCTCACCGCGCCGCCCGGCGCCGGCGGCCGTGACCTCGATCTTGACCACCGACGGCCCGACCAGATCCACGGCGCCGACAACGGCCTGCGAGTAGGCATCAAGCAGCTCAGCGTCGAGTGGCATCGCGCTCTCCGTCGATCAAATCGTGATCAGGCCGCGTGCGAGCCCTCGCCGAACGGCCGCCGTGCGGGTCGACACGTCGAGCTTGCCGAACACCGACGCCAGGTGAAACTTCACAGTGTGGCTGCTGATGCCGAGGCGTTCCGCGATCGCCTGGTTGGACAGCCCCGTCGCTACCAGGTCCAGCACCTCGCGCTCCCGCTCTGTCAGTGCTTCTTCCGGCCCGCTCGCCTCGATCTCGTCGTCAGCGTACGCGTCGTCTGTCGACGGTCGGGGCAGAGGCGGCGTGACACGCAGGCCCGCGAACACCGCTCGGATCGCGGCGGCGAGCACCACCTCGTCGGCGTCGCCTCCCACCACGCCGGCGATCGCGGATCCGTTGCGGGACGCCGAGGTGCCGTCGCCGACAACGATGATCCGCGCGCCGTGGACGCGGCGGATCACCTCGTCCACCGCCGCGCCCGCGCCGTCCACCACCATCAGCCTCCCGTCACGGCCGTCGTCGGCGGTGACGACACCGGGGTCGCGACGCGCCACGACGACAAAGCCGGCGCGCTCGACGCGTCGAGCCAGTTGTTCGGCCGACGAGGACGGCCGGGCAACGACCACGATGTCCGGTGTGCGATTCACTCGTGTCCGGCCGGACGCTCGCCGACGGTGATCGGGACTTCCGTCGCGGTTCCGGCTCTCAGAACGGTCAGCGGGACTGTCGTTCCGACCCGCGCCGGGCTCAACTGCGCAAGCAGGGCCTCCGGCTCGTCGATCGCGGTGCCGTCGAAACCGACGAGGATGTCGCCGACCAGCAAGCCCGCCGAGTCGGCCGGCGCCCCGGGCGCGATCGTCACCACCAGGAGGCCCGTGCTTTCAGGCCGCTGGCCGCGCTGGCGCTCGGGAATGCGCACCGGCTGGCTGCTGATGCCGAGGAATCCGCGTTTCACAGTGCCATGCCGCTCCATCTCTTCGATGCTGCGGCGCAGCAGGTCGCATGGGACGGCCAGCGCCTGGCCCTGGACAATGCCGGCGGTCGCCAGCCCGGACAGCTGGCCGTCGGCCCGGATCAGCGCGCTGCCGGAAAACCCGTTGAAGACGCCGACGTCGAGGGCCAGGACCTGATCCAGCGTCGTGCCACGCCCGACGCGGACGGGACCGTCGAGCCGTGACACCGTCGTCAGGCGCGCCCGGAGGTGACCGCTCCAGTTCCGGCCGACGACGAGGCCGAGCGCCCCGGTGCCCGGGACAGCGTCAGCAATGCCGGCCGGCGCCGCGTCCAGGCCGGGAACGCGCAACAGGACCAGATCCAACTGCGCGTCGCGGCCGGCGACCTGGGCCTGGTGGACCGCGCCGCTGGCAGTCCGCACACGGGTATGGTCGTCCCACTCCACCGAATGGCTGGTGGTGACGACGCGATCGGGCGCAATCGCCACACCGCTGGCGGGGCGCCGGGGCCGTCCATGGACCTGGACGATGGAGGGCGCAACGGCCGCGGCGGCACGCTCGGTGGACGATGACAACTCGTCGAGAGGGTTCGAAGTAGACATGCCCTCACTATGGGCCGTTGGTGTGGCGGGATGGATCAGCCGATCGGCTAGACGGGCTCCGGGCCGGGCAGACTGCCTGTAGGGCCGATCTTCAGATCGGCCTCACGGCGTCGATTGCAGTGGCCAATCTGAAGATTGGCCCTACCGGCATCCAACGTGGGACTGCTGAATCGGCGCTGCCCTTGGCCTGCCCTTTCCCTGCCTCGCCCCGCCGTCGCGCCTGTGCCGGGATAGACTGCTGATTCGATGCCACGACGTTTCGTTGCCCTGGGTGCGTTCGCCTTGATGTTGATGGTCTCGCTGCGCGGCGGCGCGATGGGCGACACGCCACCGGATGTCAGCACCCGAGCGGAGCTGACGAACTTCGAGGAGACGAGCCGCGCCGAGGACGTGGACCGCGTGCTGGCGGCGCTCGCGAGCGCCAGCGCGTCGGTGAAGGTCACCAGATTCGGCACGTCGGAAGAGGGAAGGCCGCTCCCGCTCGCCGTGCTGTCGTCGCCGGCCGTGAGCACGCCGGCCGACGCGCGCGCGACGGGACGGCCGCGCGTGCTCATCCTCGCCAACATTCACGCCGGGGAAGTCGAGGGCAAGGAAGCCGCGTTGATGCTGGCGCGGCGGCTGGCGCTCGGCGATCTCCGCCCGCTTCTCTCACGCATGGTCGTGCTCGTCGCGCCGATCTACAACGTCGACGGCAACGAGCGGATCAGCGTGGATCACCGGCCGGCGCAGTTCGGGCCGCTCGGGGGCGTGGGCACGCGTGAGAACGCCAACGGCCTGGACCTGAACCGCGACTTCACCAAGCTCGAAGCGGCCGAGTCTCGTGCGCTGGTGAAGCTGCTCAACGACTGGGACCCGCACGTCGTCATCGACCTGCACACGACGGACGGCTCCTATCACGGCTATCACCTCACATATGCGCCGACTCTTGCTGTCGGCGCGGACGCGCGCCTCGTCGACTTCGAGCGGAATACGCTCCTGGCGGACACCACCGCGCTCATGAGCGTGCACGGATGGCGCACGCACTACTACGGCAACTTCACCACGGAAGGCCAGCTCGAACGCGAGCAGGATCGGCCCGCGGGTCCAGGGGCCGGCGTGCCCGCGTGGCGGACTTTTGACGCACGGCCGCGCTTCGTGACCAACGGCATCGGGCTGCGGAACCGGATCAGCATCCTGTCGGAGGCCTACAGCTACTTGTCGTTCGAGCGCCGGATCCTGGTGACCGAGGCATTTGTCGAGACGTTGCTCGGGCAGATCTCCCGGCGCGGCGCTGCCATTACCCGGCTGCTCTCCGATCTCGATCGTGAGACCGCCGCGCTGGGCGGGCGCGGCGCCCTCGGGCCGCTCGGCACCTCGGGCCGCCTGGCGCAGTCCGGCGATGGCGTGCCGATCCTTGTCGGGGAGATCGAGAACCGCATCAACCCGCGCTCGGGCCGGCAGATGACTGTGGCCGACGAATCGGCAGCCAGGCCGACGCCGATGCGCGAGTTCGGGAAGTTCGAGCCGGTGGACGCGGTGCTGGCGCCGCGTGCGTACGTGATCTCGGCTGAGGACGGCGCGCTGGTGTCGAAGGTCGCGGCGCTCGTCGAGCTGCACGGGCTCCGACTGCAGCGCACGACGGAGACGACCGCCATGACTGTCGAAGCCGTGGTGCCGGCGCACGTCGACCGATCGTCCCGTACGTTTCAGGGACACCAGGAAGTGCATCTCGTCGACGTCCAGCGGACGACGAGCACCGTCACGTTTCCTGCCGGCTCGCTGGTGATCCGGATGGACCAGCCGCTCGCCAGGCTGGCGTTCCACCTGCTCGAGCCGACGTCGGACGACGGCCTGGTTGCCTGGAACGTGATCGACGAGTGGCTCGCGGACGGCAAGGCCGTCCCCGTCTACCGCGCCATGCCCGACGCCCGTCGCAAGCCTGTTGCCGGCACGCAGCCATGACCCCGCGGCTGATCGCGGCGGCTCTGGCACTGATGCTTGCGGCCGCGGCGCCCGCCGCCGCGCAAGGCGTCCACCCCGTTACCGGCCGGCAGATCGCGCAGGTGATGGGCCACGAGGGCGCCGACTGGCTGGACCGCCCGGAGCGGGAGCACGAAGAGGCGCCGACCCGCGCCATCGCGCTGCTCAATCTCACACCTGGCGATGTCGTGGCGGACCTCGGCGCAGGATCGGGCTACATGACCGTGCGGCTCGCCCGCGCCGTCGGTCCCGGCGGCAGGGTGTTCGCCGTCGACATCCAGCCGGAGATGCTGGCCCTGCTGACAGCGCGCATGGCGCGCGAGAAGCTGGCCAATGTCACGACGGTCCTCAGCACGCCCGACGATCCGCGCCTGCCGGACAACACGCTGGACCTGGTGCTGATGGTGGACGTCTACCACGAACTGGCGCAGCCTCAGATCGTCCTGCGCCATCTGAAGAAAGCGCTCAAGCCGTCCGGCCGGCTCGTGCTCCTCGAATACCGGAAGGAAGACCCCAAGGTTCCCATACGCCCGGAGCACAAGATGAGCGTCGCCGACGCCAAAGCCGAACTCGCCGCCGAGGGATTCACGCTGGCCGCGGTGAAGGAGGACCTGCCGCGTCAGCACATTCTCATCTTCACGCCGGTGGCCGATCCCGTGCAGTAGCTTTCATTCTTCATTTTTTAATTTCTGATTCTCCATTCTTCATTCTTCATTCTTCATTTTCCATTCTGCATTCCCCCCCATTCCCCCCATGTCTACTGCCGAAGATCTCCGACTCGACGAAGCCCGCCAGCGCAAGGCCCATTGGAAACGGTGGGGACCTTATGTCGCGGAGCGGGCGTGGGGCACGGTGCGCGAGGACTACAGTCCCGACGGCACTGCCTGGACCTACTTTCCCTTCGACGCCGCGCGCTCACGCGCCTACCGCTGGAATGAGGACGGCATCGCCGGCATCTGCGATCGCCACCAGGTGGTCTGCCTGGCGCTCGCGTTCTGGAACGAGCGCGATCCGATCCTGAAGGAGCGGATGTTCGGCCTGTCGGGTGAGGAGGGCAACCACGGCGAAGACGTCAAGGAGTACTACTTCTACCTGGATAACACGCCATCGCATTCGTACATGCGGTTTCTCTACAAGTACCCGCAGGGCGCGTTTCCCTACGCGCAGCTCGTCGACGAGAACGCAAAACGCGGCCGCACCGCACCGGAGTTCGAGCTGCTCGACACGGGGATTTTCGAAGGTGACCGCTACTTCGACATCACTGTCGAGTACGCGAAGGTCGATTGCGAGGACATCCTCATGCGCGTCCATGTCGAGAATCGCGGGCCGGACGATGCGCCTCTGCACGTGCTGCCGACGGTCTGGTTCCGCAACACCTGGAGCTGGGCGAACGGCCAGGAGCGGCCGTCACTGGCGGCGATGGGCGATGCGCCTGCGGGCACCTCACTCATTCAAGTGGAGTCGGGCGAGTACGGCGCGCGCTGGCTGTACGCCGATGGCGCGCCGCCGCTGCTGTTCACCGACAACGACACCAACGGCGCGCGTCTGTTCGGCCTGCCGCGCGACGGCCGGTTCTACAAGGACGGCATCGGCGATGCGGTCCTCGAGGGCAAGAGCACCGCCGTGAATCCGGAACAGCAGGGCACGAAAGGCGCGGCCCATTATGCGCTGCGCGTTCCGGCCGGCGGCCACGTGGACTTGCGGCTGCGGTTCTCCGACAAGTCGGCCGACGTCATCGGTCCCGCGCCGTTCGAGGGGTTCGACGACCTGATCGCCCTGCGGCAGCGGGAGGCCGACGAGTACTACGCGACGCTGATTCCTCGCGACTTGAGCGCCGACGCGCGGGCGGTGATGCGGCAGGCGTTCGCAGGCCTGCTGTGGTCGAAGCAGTACTACCACTACGTCGTGAAGGACTGGCTGGAAGGCGACCCGGCGCAGCCGCCGCCGCCGGCGTCACGCCTCGACGGCCGCAATCACGAATGGGTGCAGCTCTACAACGCCGACGTGATCTCGATGCCAGACACGTGGGAGTACCCGTGGTACGCCGCCTGGGACCTGGCGTTTCATTGCGTCGCGCTGGCGGTGATCGATGCCGACTTCGCCAAGGACCAGCTCACGCTGCTCCTGCGCGAGTGGTACATGCACCCGAGCGGCCAGCTGCCCGCGTATGAATGGGCGCTGGGCGACGTCAACCCGCCGGTGCACGCCTGGGCGGTGTGGCGCGTCTACAAGATCGACAAGAAGGCGCGCGGCAAGGGCGACCGCCGTTTTCTCGAGCGCTGCTTTCACAAGCTGTTGCTCAACTTCACGTGGTGGGTGAATCGCAAGGACGCCGAAGGCAGCAACGTCTTTGAAGGCGGGTTCCTGGGTCTCGACAACATCGGCGTCTTCGACAGGTCGAAGCCGCTGCCGACCGGCGGCGTGCTCGAGCAGTCCGACGGCACGAGCTGGATGGCGATGTACTCGACCAACCTGCTTGCCATTGCCCTGGAACTGGCGCGCGACAACCCGGCGTACGAGGACGTGGCGAGCAAGTTCTGGGAGCACTTCCTCTACATCGCCAACGCGATGAGCAGCGCGCCCGGCCGCCGGATCGACCTCTGGGACGATCGCGACGGCTTCTTCTACGACGTCCTGCACCAGCCGGACGGGGCCCGCATCCCTCTCAAGATCCGGTCGATGGTCGGCCTCATCCCGTTGTTTGCCGTCGAGACACTGGAGCCGGAGCTGATGGCACGCCTCCACGGGTTCACGACGCGCCTCGAGTGGTTCACTACCAACCGGCGGGATCTGACAGACCACGTCGCCTCGATGACAGTGGCAGGGCATGGCGAGCGCCGCCTGCTCTCTGTCGTCAACCGCGACCAGCTTCGCCGCGTGCTCCAGGTCATGCTGGACGAGTCCGAGTTCCTCTCGCCGCACGGGATCCGCGCGCTGTCGCGCCGCCACCTCGACGAGCCGTACCGCCTGTCGGTTGACGGCATCGAATACTCAGTGGCGTACGAGCCCGCCGAGTCGCAGACGGGCCTGTTTGGCGGGAATTCCAACTGGCGCGGTCCGGTGTGGTTCCCGGTGAACTTTCTGATCATTGAGTCGCTGCAGAAGTTCCACCACTACTACGGCACCGACTTCACGGTGGAATGCCCGAGCGGCTCGGGCCGACATCTGACGCTGGCGGAGGTCGCAGCGGAACTGTCGCGGCGTCTGACCCGGATCTTTCTGCGCGGACCGGACGGACGGCGCCCGGTCTATGGCGGCACTGAGGTGTTTCAGCAGGATCCGCACTGGCGGGACCTGCTGCTGTACTACGAGTACTTCCACGGCGACAACGGCGCCGGGCTGGGCGCAAGTCACCAGACGGGATGGACAGGCCTGGTGGCGAAGCTCCTGCAGCAGAGCGGCGAGTAGTGTCGTGGACGGCGTTTGGAGCCCTGTGCTAGCGTTGCACGGATGGCGGAGGTGAGACCGGCCGCCGCGGGCGTCGTGGACGAAGCGGCGCTGGTGGCGGGCCTGAAGGCGAAGCGACCGGAAGCGTTCGAGACGCTGGTGCGGACGTACGCGCCGCGGCTGCTGGCGGTGGCCAGGCGGATGGTCGGCACCGATCAGGACGCGCAGGACGTGGTGCAGGACGCGATGCTGTCGGCGTACCGATCGATCGATCGGTTCGAGGGCACGGCGCGGGTCTCGACGTGGCTGCACCGGATCGTGGTCAACGCCGCGCTGATGAAGCTGCGGACCCGCCGCCGCAAGCCCGAGGAATCGCTCGAGTCGATGCTGCCGACGTTTCGTGACGACGGGCATCATCTGCGCGACATCGAGGCGTGGGACGAGTCGCCCGATCAGTCCGCCGAGCGGCAGCAGACGCGTCAGATTGTGCGGAACGCGATTCTCGCGCTGCCGGACGCGTACCGGGAAGTCCTGGTGCTCCGGGACATCCAGGAGGAAGACACCGGATCCACGGCGCGTGCGCTGGGCATCACGCCCAACGCCGTGAAGATCCGGCTGCACCGGGCGCGTCTCGCCCTGCGCGCGCAGTTGAACGCACATCTGGGACGCAAAATCGCATGAGCCGACCTGCACGCATGACCTGTCGCGAGTTTGTCGACTTCATGATCGACTACGAGACCAGCGAGCTGCCCGGCGACGCACGCCAGACATTCGAACAGCACCTCGGCGCCTGCGGCGATTGCGTCCGTTACCTTGCCACCTACCGTCAGACCATCACGCTCTGCCGCGAAGCGTTCGCGCTGTCCGACGAGGAAGTCCCAGCCGATATCCCCGAAGAACTCGTCCAGGCCATCCTCGCCGCGCAGCGACTGCTCTAACGCGACAACGCTAGTCCATTCCTACTAGACCCGCCGTTCAGTTGCCGGCGCGGCAGCCCTCCGGAACCACGGCCGTCGAGCCTCAGCAGTACAATTGCGTGCCGGATCCGTCCGGCCAGCACATGTCGCGGAGCGCGTCACGAATGAGATTTCCGGGAACGAACATCCTGGCGGCAATTCTCGCCGTCAGCGCCATTCACCTGTCGGCCGGCGTGCCGCCGCCGTCGCCGGGCATCCAGTTCACAGAGGCCACGACGGGTGCCGGCATCACGTTCGTCCACAACAGCGGGCGCGCCGGCAAGAAGTATCTGCCCGAGACGATGGGCGGCGGCGGCGGCTTCGCCGATCTCAACGGCGATGGCTGGCCCGACATCGTTCTCATCAACGGGCGCGACTGGGCGCCGCACACCCGCAAGTCGCTGCCGGCGATCTATCGCAACAACGGAAACGGCACCTTCACCGACGTCACCGCCGGGAGTGGTTTTGACGTCGAGACGTACGGCATGGGCCTGGCCGTGGGCGACTACGACAACGACGGGCGCGACGACCTCTACGTGACCTCGCTCGACGGCGACCGCCTGTTTCACAACGAGGGCAACTTCAAATTCCGCGACGTCACGAAGGGCAGCGGGCTCACCAACCACGCCTTCGCCACAAGTGCCGCCTGGTTCGACTACGACCGCGACGGCAAGCTGGACGTGTTTGTCGCCAACTACGTCCAGTGGAGCGCCGACAAGGACATCTTCTGCGCCCTGGACGGGACCAACAAGTCGGTACTGCACGCCCGAAACGTACAAAGGGCAGTCGCTCGCGCCTCTTTCACAACCTGGGGAACGGCCGGTTCGAGGACGTCACCGAGAAAGCGGGCGTGGCGGATCCGACGAGCAAGGCGCTCGGCATCGCCGTGCTCGATTACGACGGCGACGGCTGGCCGGACCTGTTCGAGGCCAACGACACGCAGCCCAACAAGCTCTATCGCAACAACGGCAACGGCACCTTCACCGAGAAGGGCGTCGCCGCTGGTGTGGCATTTTCAGAGGACGGCGTGGCACGCGGCGCGATGGGCGTCGACGCCGGGGACTACGATCGCTCGGGCCGCCAGCACCTGCTCGTCGGCAATTTCTCGAACCAGATGCTCGCGCTCTATCGCAACGAGGGCAACGGCCTGTTCGTCGACGAGGCGCCGACCTCCACTGTCGGCCGCACCAGCCTCCTGTACCTGGCGTTCGGCGTGTTCTTCTTCGACTACGACCTCGACAGCCAGCTGGACATCTTCGCGGTGAACGGCCACATCGAGGAAGCGATCGGCCGCGTGCAGCCGAAGGTGCAGTACAAGCAGGTGCCGCTCATGTTCAGGAACCTGGGCAAGGGCCGGTTCGAGAGCGTGGGCCCGTCACTCGGGCCCGCCTTCAACGTGCCGCAGGTGGGCCGGGGTGCGGCGTATGCCGACTTCGACCGCGACGGCGACCTCGACATCCTCCTGATGAACAACCAGGGCCCCACGCGGCTCCTCCGCAACGACGGCGGCAACCACAATCACTGGCTGACGATTCGGACGGTCGGTACCAAATCCAACCGCGACGGGATCGGCGCCGTCGTCCGCGTCGAGACGTCCAGCGGCGTGCAAATGCAGACGGTGCACAGCGGGTCGAGCTATTGCTCGCAGAGCGATCTCGCGCTGACGTTCGGGCTTGGTGCCGACACTGCGGTGAAAGGGATCGACGTCGTGTGGCCCGGCGGTGCGAAGGATCACATCCCCGGCACGGCGGCCAACCAGTTCGTCAGGATCGAGGAAGGCCGGGGCCTGGTCAAATAGCTGGCAGCTACCGGGCCTCCGACGTGACCCGCAGCACGCACGCCGTCTCCACCGGAATCGGCTGCCCGGCGCCGTCGACAGGCTCGACCAGGAGGTCCCATTGGCCGGCGTCAAGCGGCCGCATCGGACTGGTCGGCACCGCGACGATGTCTTTGTCGCCCGGATAGAACGTCCTGCCGAGCGGCATCATCGCCGTGGCCAGCGGCTTCGAGCCCGTGCGCCACGTGAGGCGCAGGGCGACGCGCTGGCTGTCCGGCCCGGCGTCCCCGGCGCCAAGCCAGATCGACTGCCCGATATTCTCGACTTCGACAGTCACGGGCGTGCCGGCCACCGGCGGCGCGCCAGGCTTCATCTGCACAACCGCGCGACCGTGAACGTCGCCAGCGTCGCGCTTCAGGGGCCAGTCCCCGGCATAGAGATTCAGCGTCGAAAGCCCCAGGCCGTGTCCCTCCGCGCTGTTCCGGGCGGTCGAAGGCGCATTGCCGTCGGCACCCACCGGCTCCACCGAGATCTCGCCCTTCGCCGCCGTCAGCACGGACGCCGGGCACGCGCTCAGCGCGAAGGTGCGGTACCACGGCACGACATCGACGCGGCCGTCGAAGAGCGTGCACTCGTTGAACCGAATCCTGAGCGTCGCGACGCCATAGGGCAGTTCGGCCACGCCAATGCGAAGCGACGTCGGCGCCGGCGTAATCCGCTCCAGGGGGACGTCGACCACCGCCCGGCTGCTCGCCCAGCGGACGCCGTGGTCGTCGCTCGCCGACAGCCCCGTATCGGTGACCGACCAGTGATCGCGCGCGCCGCGCGACAGAAGATTGACGCCCGAAGGCAGATCGCCGAGGGCGAAGCCAAGCTGCGCACGGCCGGTCGCCGGATCGAGGACGAAGACGTCGAGTTGATTCCGTCCCTGGCGGAAGTAGCGGGCCGGCACCATGGCCGTCCACACGCCGGGCCGGCCCCATACAAACCCGGTCGTCGTCGTGGTGGCCCGGACGACGCCGTTCAGCGCAATCGCCAGCGCCCCTTCGCGGAGATGACCGCGGGGGTCGCGCAGGCTGCCGCTGACCAGCGCCGGCAGATCGGCGGACTGCAGATCGACGTGCTCGTAGCGTTCCGGGGCGTCGACGAGCACGATCCGATCGGTCGCATCGACAGAGCGCAATGCCTCGACCGTCGCGCCCATCAATTCGCGATGCACCGAGAGTGTCGGCACGAGATCGGCAGGCTCGTCGCCGCCGAAGAGCGCGGCCTTGCGCCGCGCCGACGCGTCGCGTAACGCGGCCAGCCGCGCGACGTCGATGTCGACTACACGGCTGGCGGCCATGTGCTGGATCCGCTTGGTGCCGTCGCCGGCGTCGTCCGACAGCGCAGATGTCCCGTCCGCCTTCCACGGAAGCGCGACGTGCAGCAACTCGGCGATCGTCGGCACGATGTCGATGGCTTCCACGTCGCGTTCGCTGACGATGCCCGCGCGCTGGTGCGGCTGCTTGACGAAGAGGGGCACCGGCATGATGTCCGCGAGCGTCTCGTCGTCGACGCCCTTGAAGGGATGCCCGGTGCGGAAGCTCACGCCGTGATCCGCGGTGACGATCACCAGCGCGTCGTCCCACAGGCCTTCGCGCTTGAGGCGGTCGACCATCTGGCCAACGAGGCGGTCCACGAAGCCGAGTTGCGTCAAATGGCGGCGGTACGCCTGCACGACTGGCCACGGCTCGTCCACCCACCGCCCGGCCTCGTTGATGCCAGGCATGGCGACGTCGTCGGTGAATCGCTGACCGCTCGGAAGATAGATGTAGGGCTCGTGCGGCAATAGGGCATGCAGAAAGTAGAGCGTGGGCTTCGGATCGGCGGCGCTGATGCCGTCGATGAACCGCCGCGGGCCACGCGTGCGATCGTCATCGCGGTTGCTGACCCATCGCCGCTGCCAGTTCTGTCCCTGGAGAAAACCCTTCCAGTCGGCCGTCAATGACGGCAGCCGGAGCCTTGCCCTCGGCGGCGTCTCGACGTGCGCGTAGACGACGGCGGCATCCGACAGCATGCTTGCCAGGCGAACGAGCCCTGGCGGCCGGTCCGGCGGACAGAGCTCGTCCGGGCACAGGTCGGTGATCGGCTCCTCGACCTCGAAGTGATACTGGTCGCCGAGCATCGTGAACAGGTTGTCGGGATGGTCGGCTGTCGTTGGAAGCGTCGACGGTCGCGGGCGCAGGCCGGTCAGGATCGGCGGCAGCGCCCAGCCGGTCTGCTCCGCCACCGCGGTCGCGTTGCGGTACCACGTCGAGCCGTCGGCGAGCGCCGCGAAGCCGGGGTATCGGGCCCTGTCGAGGCCGCCGTCGGCAGACATCAGCGAGGTGAGCGGCAACTGGTCGAAGATCACCACGACGATCGGCGGCCGGGGACCCGCAAGGGCCGCGGGCGGCTGGCGCTCTTTCGTCGACGGGCGTACAAACTCCGCCATCGACGGATGGAGTAGAAAAATTGCGGGAAAGACGACCACTGCCGGCGTCAGGAATGACAGGAAGCGCTGGATAACGGGCCACGTCGCATAGGCCAACACCGCGAGTCCGCCGCCGACGCAGGCAGCCAGCCAGTGCAGTGTCAGCGGCAGGTCGGCCTCGACTGCCAGTACCTGCGCCGCTATCGCCGCCGCCAGCGCGCCCATGACCACGACGTAGAGCGAGTGCGCCGCACGGGGCGCGAATCTGCGCAGCAGGAGAATTGCGCCGATCAGCAGGAGCGGCGGGAGGAATGAGACCGCTGCGGCGAAACCCAGCAGGTCGGACAGCCTGGCATCGTGCGCGACGAAGAACTCGCGGTTCCGTCTCAGGACGTCGTACACGGGCTCGGCGACTGCGAAGGACCAGAGCACGCCCACGTGAGCCAGTTGGCGCCCCGCGGATGGCCGTGTCATTGAGGATTGCGCGGGCATCACCTCGACTGGCCGGCAGGACTGCGAAGCCCAGCGATGAGAGGAACGAAATCGCGTGTCATCCGTGTTACAGCAAGGTAACACGGCAGTGCAGCCCGGGCGACGCTGCTACGCCTGAATCGTCTTCTGGCGCCCGGGAAGCATCGTCACGCCCACGAAGAACAGGGCCAGTGTCGCGAAGGCGACGTAGCCGGTAGCCGCGCCGTCGGGCGTGAAGCCCAGCGCCCCAAGCGACACGCCTTCGAGCAACGTGACGACGACGCGGCGGAGTAGGCCGCCGTGGCTGTCGTAGATGGCGGCAAAGATCACGAACTTCAGGATGAACGCGCCGCCGAACACCACCCCAAGGCTGCGCAGCAACTGACGGCGATCGGGCCCCACGGCAAGGGTGTTCCAGAGCAGGAGCACGAAGAATGTCGTGACGACGAAGGCGAGAAGCCCGGTTGGCGGCGTCAGCATCGTGAACACCTGCGCGGACGCGGCGAGCAGCGCGAGCAGCACGGCGACGCCGGAGGCATTCTCGAGGCCGCTGCGATGCGGGTTGGCCAGCCGATGCGGCGCCAGGGCGCCGGCGCCGACCATCGCCGCGACGAGCAGCACGGCCAACACGAGTGAGATCAACGACGGGGGAACGAGCGCCAGCGCTCCGGTGTCGTTGACGCGCACGCCGCCGAGGGCCGCGACAGTCAGAAACAGCAGCGGGAGCGTGAACGCCTCCCGCCCGACCGGCAAGTCCCGCGGCGTTTGTCCCCGTCGACGCAGCTCCTGTGAGCGCGCGGCCCGAGGCCGATAGCGCACGTCCTGCGCGAGAGGCGTGTCGAGGTCGTCGGTCACGGGCGCTCCCTCAGCAGGTGGCTCGGGCCGAGGTCAGAGATCTGACGTGTGAGGCCGCGATCGAACTCCGCCGCAAGCTCCTCGGCGCTGTGGAGCCTCAGGTCGGGGTCGTCGACGACCAGCGCGCTGCCCGACGCCACCGAACGCGCCTGTTCGAGCGTGGCCTTTCCGGCGCGGTAGAGCGCCTCGTCGCAGTAGACGCGGCCCCAGCCCTGTCGCATGAAGCTGTAGGCGACATAGAACAGGACGCGAGCGTCCTGCCGCGCCGGGTCGGCCTGCGCGAAGGCGTCACGGGCCTCGACGAACTGCCCCTGATGGAAGAACCGCAGGCCGGCATCGAAGCGCGCCTGGTCGATGCGGTAGGCGCCAACAGACGACGTGAGGCTCCCGGCGACTTCGGGGAGCGACGCGGGCTGGCGGACATAGACGCGGGCGATGGCCGCCGCGTAGACGAGCACGCACGCCAGGCCGATGGCTCTCAATGTCGTTGCCGGCACGGCATTACGGTAGCGTACTCACGGTCCTTCGATTGGCCACCCTGGCGCATCTGAAGATGCGCCCTACCGGGGACGCGGCCTATACTCAGATCGGCAACCCGCCGCATCTGTAGGCCGATCTTTCAGAACCGAGGCGCATCTGAAGATGCTCCCCACCGAGCACGGCCAAGCTCAGATCGGCCACCCGGCGCATCGGTAGGGCCGATCTTCAGATCGGCCATCAAGGCGCATCTAAAAGATGCCCCTACCGGCGCACGGGCCTCAGTCCGGCCGCACCAAAAAAAAGCGGCGGCCCCGGGGAGGGGACCGCCGCTGTGGGTGCCGTCGCCGTGGCGGCGACGTTAGAACTCGTAGCGAAGCGCGAACTGCATGCAGCGGCCGGCGCCGCCGTCACAGGTCGCGTAGGAGCCGTTGTAGCTGCCAAACGTCGACGCGCGATCGGGCAGCATCGTGACGTTGCCCACGTCGAAGGTCGGCGTGTTGGTCAGGTTGAAGATGTCCCAGCGGAACCGCAGCTTCTGGTCCTTCGACCACGGCATCTCGAAGCTCTTCGCGATGCTGGTGTCGATGGTGAAGTAGCCGTCGCCGCGCAGCTCGTTGCGGAGTCCCGACTCACCGGGGTAGTCGCGCCGGAAGAAGTCGATGGCCGCCTGCGGATCGACAAACGGGCTCGGCTGCCCGCTGACAGCGTCCTTGGTCGTCGCCAGCGCCGGCAGCACGCCCGGCGTGACCAGCGACGCGTTGCCCTGCAGGTTCCAGTTCGTCGCCCAGCACGAACGGCAGTTCTGGACGTTGAAGGGGAAGCCGCTGGTCCAGCGCCACAGGCCCGAGATCTGCCAGTCGCCGATGAGCGCGTTGACGAAGCCGTTGGAGTCGCCGCCAAACTTCTTCCCGGTGCCGAACGGCAGTTCCGCCACCCAGTTCACGTTGATCTGGTGCCGGATGTCGAAGTCGGAGTTGCCGTACTGCTGTTCCGGGTTCCACGTGTTGATGAGGAAGCCGGTGTAGCCGCCGTTGCCGTAAGTGGTGAAGAAGCTGCCGCGCTCGACCGCCGACCCGAGGTCCTGTGAGTGGGCCAGCGTGTAGTTGACGTCGAACTGGTAGCCGTGGCTGAACCGCTTGCGCAGCGACACCTGCAGCGAGTTGTAGTCCGAGTGCGCAATCGAGCTCATCGCGCCCAGGGAGTCGTACTGCTGGTTGAAGAACGTGAACGGCCCGGTCGAGGCGCAGGACGGGAAGCAGCCCTCGTCGGCCACCCAGAGCGCGGTGATCCAGTCCGGCTCGTTCTCGGTGAACCACTCGGCCATGTTCTGCGTGGCCGTGTAGTTGCCGCCGAACCCGAGCGGGTCGCCTGCGGCACCCGGGAACACGTTTTCCCAGTACGGGATCTTCGCGACGGTGAGCGGATCACCCGACGCGTGTGCGGCGTCGATGAGCTGCTTGACCGCCGTGAAGTAGTCCGTACCGGACTTCTTGTCGGTGAAGTCGGCCGCCATCATCAGGTCGCGCCGAATCAGCTGGTTGCGCCCGACGCGGCCAACGTACGCCGCTTCGAACGAGTAGTCGCCGCCCAGCTCACGCCCGACGACGATGTTGAACGTGTGCGAGTACGGCGTCTTGATCGAGCTGTCCAGCGCTGACGTGATCTGGCCAGCCGCGACAGGCGGTGTCTGTGGGAAGCCGCCCGGAGGAACTGCCGGCAGTGTGCTCGGAATGCCGGTGAGCGTTGTGAACCGGATGTCCGGGTTGTCTTCGTTGTTGGCGTTGACCGGCGAGGACAGCTGCGTCGAGAGGCCGAAGGAGCCGACCTGGTCGAACCGTGTCGCCAGCGACTGGCCGATGCGGTCGTAGACCATCGAGTAGCCGCCGCGGATGACCATCTTGTCGTCACCGGTCAGCCAATGGAAGATGCCGCCGTCCGTGTGCGGTGTCCACGCCGCCGCCAGGCGCGGCGCGAAGTTGTTCTTGTCCCAGTCGTAGAAGCCCGGCTTGCCGTTGGCCGGTCCGGCCAGGTCGAACGTGATGAGCGGCAGCGAGTTGTCCGGGATGCCCGCCGCCATGTTCGCGGCGCGTGTCGCGAGCAAATCGCCGAGGTCCACGTTGGGTGCGACCTGCTGGCCGTTCACTTCCCAGGGCGGCGAGAACAGGCTGTAACGCAGACCAGCGGTGACAGTCAGGCTGGAGCCGATCTTCCAGCTGTCCTGCGCGTACCACTCGGTACTCGTCCGATCCGTACTTGCGGCGGACCGCCTGGCCCTCGGGGACGATGGAGCCGTCCACGTTGTAGTTGGCGCTGAGGTCGGTTTCCGAGACGATGCCCAGCAGCGGCGCGAAGCTGTCGGCGAAGGTCGCCTGGAACGAGCTGTCCACTGCCGGCAGCGCGGCGCAAGCCGCTTCGGTGCCCGGACAGGCGTTGCCCGGAGCGTAGCGACGGCCGACGCCCGCCATCCACGACGCGTTGGTGATGCCGTCGTTGAAGGAGAACGTGTTGTCGTAGCGCGGCACCCGCGTGAAGCGCATGTTGGTGCCGAACTTGAGCGTGTGGTTGCCCTTGATCCAGCTGAAGTCGTCGACGAAGTTGTGTGTCGGCGTCTCGCGGCCGCCGGTCGGCGTCAGCGCGCTGTAGTCGTCGATGAACCGGAAGCTGACCACGCTGGCCGTCTGCAGGCCGATGTTGTCTTCCTTGATCTGCGTGTAGCCGTAGCGGAGGGTGTTGACCTTGTTCGACGAGAGGACCCAGTCGTGGCCGAACGCCCAGCCCTTGCTCTTCACCTGGTTGGTGCTGTTCGGCGCCTGCCCGGGGAACTGCTGGACGTCCACGATCGCGTCGTCCTGCACGTTGAAGCGGCCGAAGATGCGCTGGTTGGACGTGGCGTTGTAGTCGACCTTGCCGATGTAGGTGTTGAAGTGGTTCTGGAGCGGCGAGGCGAAGCGGAAGCCGACGATGTTGTAGCCGTCTACGCCCGGATCGTTCGGCGTCGGGTACTTGCTGAAGATGTCCGACACTGCCTTGCTCGGCCCGAGGTGCAACGGGTCGATCGCGGTCAGCTCGCTCGGCGTCAGGCCATGGAAGCCTTCCGGAATCGCGTGCGACGCGGTGAAGCCCTGCACCGTCGTGGCCGGGCAGGCGGACGGGTCTTCGCAGCCGTAGACCAGCACGCCGTCGCGCATGGTCTCCGACGGGATGTCGCGCAGGACTGGTGATTCCGACGACTCGTTCAGCCGCTCGTAGTTGCCGAAGAAGAACAGCTTGTCCTTCTTGATCGGCCCGCCAACGGCGCCGCCGAAGATCTTCTTGTCCAGTTTCGCCTTGTCCTGGCCCGAGAGGCCCAGGAAGTATTCCTTCGAGGAGAACTTGGTGTCGCGCTCGGAGTAGGTGCCAGAGCCGTGGAAGTTGTTGGTGCCGCTTCTGGTGACCATCGACACCTGTGCGGCGCTCGACCGGCCGGTGTCCGCGCTGTAGTTGCTGGTCGTGACGCGGAACTCCTGGAGCGAGTCCGTCGTGACGCGCACCGCGCTGGTGTAGGCCGTGCCGTACTGCGGGTCGTTCACGTCGACGCCGTCGAGCGTGACGTTGGACTGGTCGGCGTGGCTGCCGCTGACAGAGCCGCTGCGCGGGTCTGTCGTCGTCATGTGCGGCAGATACACGGCGCCTGGCTGAAGGCTCAGCAGGCCGACCGGGTTGCGCGCTTCGAGCGGCAGCTCGCGAATCTGCTTCTGGCTGATGACGTTGCCGAGGCTGGCATCCGTGGTGTTGATCGGCGAGACGACCGACGTGACCTCGACGGTCTCCGTCTGCGCGCCGATTTCCATCGGGACGTCCATCCTGGTCCGCACGTCGACCGCCAGCGGAATGTTGTCGCGCACCGCCGTGCGGAAGCCGGTGAGCTCGACCTTCACACTGTAGGTCCCCGGCTGCAGCGCCAGGAACTGATAGTCACCGGACGCGTCGGTGACGGTGCTGCGCGTGATCGCGGCCGCAGCATTGGTGATCGTGACGGTGACACCGGGCAGCACCGCCGACTGTTGGTCAGTGACCTTGCCGAAGAGCCCTGACGTGCCCGACTGCGCCAGCACGCCTGTTGCCGAAACCAGGCACGTAAGTGTCAGTAGTGCGAGCAAACGCCCCCATGGACCAGACAACCTCACACCCACCTCCATCCCGGGCGCACGGCCCGGACGCGACGACTTGCAAACGGCTCGAGAGAGCCACACCCGCCATCGGTCACTGAGGACGAACCGCCGATGTGCGGGGTTGGGGAAGGAATTGGTGTGTAGATTAGCCCGGCCGGAGCCGAAGTCAACTGCTTTGTCTGAGTGGTTTGCCCACGTGGGACGAACGTTGGCACCGCAGTCCATCCCTTCAAACCGTTGGATCGCATCTGGGACCAACGGCAGCGAGAAAGGACCGCTGTCTGCGGCCCATTCTCCAAGGGGATGGAGCTGCGCGTCGGGAGGTATGGATGCCGGCTGCGCTGCGGCGCTGCCTTGACACCTATCGCGCCCGCCGGTAGCGTGGCCGCCATGACAGTGTCGAGTCTTGGCGTCGGCCTCCTGGCGGCCGCCTGCACGTGCGGAGGTCTGATCCTGGTGCGCCGCCTGCTTCGCACCGACCGGCACAGAAGTCTCTACACGATGGCCGCCGCGGGCCTCGCGCTGTTCATCATCATCGAGGTCGGCTATCAGGCTCTCGGCACCGTCGAACTCGGGGCCATCAGCGACGCGCCCGGATCGCTCGTCCTCAGTAGCGGTGTATTTCTGGCGGGGTTGCTGTTCGGGATGGTGGGCCTGGCGTGGATCGAGTCCCGGCGCGGAGAGCCCGGGGCCTACGCGCCGCGTCCGCTCGACGTGGCGATCATGCTCGCGGCAGGCGTTGGCCTTCACAGCCTGGCGGAAGGCCTCTCGGTGGGGCAGTCGATGGCCACCTCGCTGGCCGGACCGGGCGCCCTCATCCTCCTGGGCCTCGCGCTGCACAGCCTGGTGGACGGCGCTGCAGTGGCTGCCCCCGTCGTCGGCCAGCCAACGCCGCTGTCCCGGCTCCTCCTCCTCGCGGCGATCGCCGCCGGCCCCAGCCTGCTGGGCGTGATCCTCGGGACGTCCTGGGTCGGGCCCGGCCTGGAGCTTCTCGTGCTCTCACTCGCCGCGGGCACGCTCATCTACGTGCTGCGGGAGCTCCTGCGCGTCCGGCTGGATCACATCAGCCCCGTCGCCGCGATGTGGGCGCTCGCGACCGGGATCCTCCTGGGACTTGCGACGGAGTTGCTGACGGAAGTTGGACGGTCGAGGCTCCAGATGTAAGGTGAGGCGTCCGACTCACCGTCGGATGACGATATCGCCCACTTCCGCAATTCCGACGTCGCGTGCCGTGCCGATCAGCCCACACGCGGCTGCTGCCCTGCCCAGCACCGCAGCGGGCGACAGGCCGTCCCGACGGAGCTCCCGGAGGCTGGCGTCGCGATTGGCTTTGCTCAACTTCACGCCATCCGCATTCATCACGAGCGGGTGATGCACGAAGGTCGCCGGCGTGCGACGGCCGACTAGGCGACCGATGGCGATCTGACGCCCGGTGGACGTGAGGAGGTCCTCGCCACGGACGACCAGGTGCACGCCATCCAGCCAGTCATCGACTGTCACTGCCAGCTGATACGTCCACTGTGCGAGGCGGTCGCGGAGCAGCACGTCGCCGCACTGGCTGGACGGCTCCTGGCTCAGCACTCCCAATCGCCCATCGTCAAAGTTCTCGACGCGCGGTTCGATGCGCGCCCGCACCCCGCGATCGTGCCCCGGGCCCAGACCGCGGCTGCGGCATCGGCCGTCGTATCGCCGCTCGCCGTCCGGCCCCGCCGGCTGCGCGTCGAGGCGCTTGCGCGAGCAGTCGCACCAATACGTGAGGCCGGCGTCGTCGAGTGCCAGGAGCGCCTCGCGGTAGCGGTCGGGGCGGTCCATCTGTCGCCAGTTCGACGGCGGCGGTCCCCGCAAATCATCGAGCGAGGGCGACGTCGGGCACCAGGCCCAGCCAGTCGAGGTCGTCCAGGATGCTCTGCTCGAAGGCAGGACGCGAGCGGGTGAGATCGTGATTCTCGAGGCGCAGCTGCACGACGCCGTCGAGCGCGCGCGCCAGGCCCCAGACGTAAATGGCGTTGACGACGTGCCCCAGGTGTAAGTGACCGGTGGGCGAGGGCGCGAACCGCGTGACGGGCCGTGCGGGCAGGCGCTGGGCGAGACTGGCGATGTCGATTCGCGCCGGGCCCTCCGCGGCGGGCATCAGCGCGCGCGGCGGGTGGAGCTGCCGACGGTGTCGCTCAGTTCCACTGATGGTTCGGCGTCGGGGTACCTGGCGGCGATGGGATACCGGCGGCCGACGCCAAACGCTTTCGACGTGATCTTCAGGCCGGGAGCCGCCTGCCGGCGCTTGTACTCGTTCCTGTCGATGCGGGTGATCACCGACCGCACGACGGCCGGGTCGATGCCGGTGGCGATGATGGCATCGGGATCGAGGTCGCGCTCGACGTAGGCCTCGATGATGCGGTCGATGAGATCGTAGGGCGGCAGCGAGTCCTGGTCGGTCTGGTTCGGCCGCAGCTCGGCGCTTGGCGCCTTGGTCAGGCTCGACTCCGGGATCACCGCCTGCCGGCGGTTGGCGAAGCGCGCGAGATCGTAAACCCAGGTCTTCGGCACGTCGCTCAGCACCGCGAGCCCGCCGCACATGTCGCCGTACAACGTGCAGTAGCCGACAGCGAGCTCCGACTTGTTGCCCGTCGAGAGCAGCATGGAGCCACGGGTGTTCGAGAAGGCCATCAGCACCGCACCGCGCACGCGTGCCTGGATGTTCTCCTCGGCGACGCCGAGCGGGCCTGGCAACGCGAGCGCGAGCGCATCGAGATAGCTCTGGAAGATGCCGTCGATGGGCACCACGTGAAAGGCGATGCCGAGGTTGCGCGCCAGGCTCTCGGCATCAGCCAGCGAATGGTCCGAGGAGTAGCGCGTGGGCATGGCGACCCCGGTGACGTGCTCCGCGCCGAGCGCGTCGGCGGCGAGGGTTGCCGTCAGGGCGGAATCGATCCCGCCAGACAGCCCGACCACCACCGACTGGAACCCGCACTTCCTGGTGTAGTCGCCGAGGCCGAGCGCCAGCGCCTTCCACGCCTCTTCTTCGCGCGACGTGCTGACCTCGGCCAACGCGCCGGGGTGAGCCGCCGCGCCGTCTGTCGGCACGTCGACGACGATCAGGTCCTCGGCGAAGTCGCGGGCCCGCGCGATCACCCGGCCGTCGCCGTCGAACACCATGCTGTGCCCGTCGAAGATCAACTCGTCGTTGCCGCCCACCTGATTCAGATAGACAAAGGGGCGGTTGTGCCGGGCCGCGTGCTCGCGAATCATGTCGCGCCGCAGCGCCGCCTTGCCCATGGTGAAGGGGCTCGACGAGATGTTGACGAACACGTCGACGCCGGCGCGCGCCAGCTCCGTCACCGGGTCGCGAGGGTACAGGCGCCGCGACCAGAACGCGGCGTCGTTCCAGACCTCCTCGCAGACAGTGACGCCAAGCCGGACGCCGCCGAGCACCAACGGCGCGACCTCGTCGCCCGGCTCGAAATAGCGGTCCTCGTCGAAGACGTCGTAGGTCGGCAGCAGGGTCTTGCGGTGCCGTGCGATCGCACGCCCCTGATGACAGAGGACGGCCGTGTTGAACAGCGGCTTGCCGTCGCCAGCCTCGTTGGGCTCGACGGCGCCGACGAGAATGGCGAGCCGCTCGTCCGAAAGGGCCGCCACGCGGTCGCGCATCGCGACGCTGTCGTGGACGAACCGGTCGTGATTCAGGAGGTCGCGTGGCGGGTAGCCGGTCGTGGCGAGCTCCGACAAAACAAGCAGGTCGGCGCCGGCGGTGCGCGCGCGCTCCGCCGCGTCGGCGATGCGCGCGAAATTGGCGTCGAACGCGCCGACAGTCAGGTTCAATTGCGCCAGGGCGAACCGCATGACCAGCCTCGTTCCATTGTACCCGGCGGGCTACCGAAGCGCGTGCAGCGCGATTCCGGCCGCGACAGTGACGTTGAGCGAGTCGGCGCGCGGGTCGATCGGAATGCGGATCCGCGCGTCGGCGGCCGCCAGTGCGTCCGCCGACAGGCCGTGGCCCTCCGATCCGACCAGCACCGCAAAGCTCGCGAGGCGACCGAGACGTTGTCGGACCTCGTCGATCGTCTCGGCCCCGGCCGGCGTCAGCGCCAGGATCGGCACGCCTGCCGCCCGGAGGTCGCGCAGGTCTCCGGGCCACGCGGCAGTCGCGAACGGCAGCACCAGCGAGGCGGCGGAGGACACGCGAATGGCCTTGCGATAGAGCGGATCGCCGGTCCCGGGCCCCAGGACAATCGCGTCGACGCCGAGCGCGCGCGCCGATCGGAACAGGCCGCCGACGTTGTCGGGATTGCTGACGCCCTCGAGCGCCAAAAAGCGCCGTGCGCCAGCTGCCAGCAGGTCCGCCGTCGTCCGCGGGGCCGGCCGGCGGCCGGTGGCCAGGCACCCGCGATGGATGTTGAACCCTGTCAGCGCCTCCACAATCGCCGCTGGCACGACGAAGACAGTCACGTCAGGGCGCGTCTCGAGCACCGCTCCAAGCGCGTGGTATGCGGCCTCGTTCACGAGTACCGCGCCGACGGCAAGCGCCGACTCGGTGAGCAGCCGTGTGACGACGAGCCGGCCTTCAGCCAGGAAGAGATGACCGGCCGCCAGCCGGCGCGCATCGGCCAGGGCGCGGAAGTCATCCAACCGCGCGTCCGCGACATCGTCGACACGCACTACCGGCATGTCGTCATTTGACGGGCCGGCGGGGAATGGCCGCGAACGTCCGCTCGACATTCTCGATGACGGCAATCGTCGACTCCACTCCCGCGGCAAGGTATTCCTCGCCCATCGCGGCCGTGGCCGATCGCGCGTCGCCCCACGTGCCGGAGCGCGTGGCCCAGAACACCGAGCCGGGGTTGGAGAAGAAGAACGCGGTGTGCACCGGCGCCGAGCTCACCGTGAACTCGGGGAACGCGGGAAACTCCGCGTTTGCCTTGTCCATGTCCACCAGCGCCGGGTTGATGGCGAGTATCGCGGAGGTCTCGGCGGCGTTTGCGTGCATGCCCTTCTCGAGGCTGGAGTACCGATCGCGCACGTCCGGCGGCATCCCGTCCCAGTAGTTCAGCGGATACGCGCGGGCGTCATCGGGCAACCGTGACGCGGCGCCGGCGCAGGCGTAGGCGAGCGCATAGGTGTTGTCGTAGTGCCCGTTCAGAAACACGATGCGGCGAAACCCGACACTGGCGAGCGAGGCGGCGAGATCCCCGATCAGCGCGATGAAGGTCTCCAGGCGCACGTGGACCAGCCCGGTGAACCCGACATGCGGATACGACAGCGCGTAGTTGACCGGCGGCGCGACGACGGCGCCGAGGCGTGGTGCCGCGCGGCGTGCCACCTCTTGCGGAATCAGCACGTCGGTCAGCAGGGGCCCGTGCGGTCCGTGCTGCTCGGTGGCGCCGACCGGCACGATGACCATCGAGTGGTGCTCGAGAAACGCCTCGACTTCGAGGTTCGTCATCTCGCCAAGAAAGACTGTAGGTGGTTTCATGATGTCCTCGCCGCGATGACACGCAGCGCGGCTGGCAGCAGTGTGACGTGAAAATGATCGGCGCGGCCCATGTCCTCGCCATCCCCGAGCAGGGCGGTGCCGCCCTCCCACACGATCTCCGCGTCAACCGCTCTGGTCACGTGGAGCACGTGATCGGGCAGCGGGCGGCCCGACCTGAGCCGCGACAGGCTCGCCGCCAGGCGCAGCCGGGAGTTCTCCGGCAACGTCGCCAGCTCGAAGTAGCCGTCGTCGATGCTCGCGGCCACTGGCAGCCTGAGGCCGGCACCGAGCGTGGGCAGGTTCGCGAGGAAGAGACCGTGCAGCCGCGACGTCGTCTCCACGGCTGGGCCGTCAGTGCGGCAGGCGATGCGGACCGGAGCCGCGAGATGACGCGCGGCCAGCAGGCGTCCAGCGGCGGCGGCCAGGTAGGTGGCCTGTCCGAGTGCGCACGCCATGCGCCGCCAGCGCGATCCGGGCGCCATGAGGCGCGCCACCTGGACGCCGGTGTCTGCCACCAGTCCCAGCCCCGCGACAGTGCAGATCCGCTTGCCATTCACCTCGATCAGGTCCACCTGGCGGACGGCACCGTCGGCCAGCACCTCGGCGACTCGCGCCGGATCGGCGGTGAGGCCGAGCCCGCGGCAGAAGTCGTTGCCGCTGCCAAACGGCAGCGGGACCAGCGTGACGTCGGCGTCACCAAGCGCGTTGACGACGTGGTGAATCGTCCCGTCGCCGCCCGCGACGGCGACGTGGCTCGGTTGGTGGCGCAGTGCCTCCTGGACGGTGGTCCGCAACTCCGCCAGCGTCGGCGGCCAGTAGAAACGCGGCCGTGCCGCCGGCTCGAGCAGCGCGCGCAGCTGCGACTCGCGTGTCTGGCGCCGGCCCGCGCCCGCCACCTCGGAGACGATGACCGGCAGGACGGCGTCCCGCGAGAGGGCACGAGCGGGCATCCGGGGCCACGATAGCAAAGTTTCCTTTACGCGCGGGCGTTTCTGAGTAAGCTTCCCGGAACTCCCATGTTGCGCCTGTCCTTCGACGATGTGGTCAACGAGCTGTCGCGTGTGCTGATGACGCTCGGCTTCTCCGAGGCGCGTGCCCGCGAGTCGTCCGAGCTGTTCGCGGAGACGCACCTCGACGGCGTCGCCTCGCACGGCCTGAACCGCTTTCCGCGATTCGTCCGTCAGATTCGCGCCGGCGTCGTGGACGTGAACGCGGAGCCGGAGCGCGTTGCGAGCTTCGGCGTCTGGGAGCAGTGGGACGGACGCCGCGGCCCCGGGAACCTGAATGCGGTGGCCGCCACCGCGCGGGCCATCGAGCTCGCGCGCGAACAGGGGCTCGGCCTCGTCGCGCTGCGGAACACGAACCACTGGATGCGAGGCGGCACGTACGGATGGCAGGCCGCGCTGGCCGGTTTCGCGTTCATGGGGTGGACGAACACCACGCCGAACATGCCACCCTGGGGCACCGTCTCGTCGAAGCTCGGGAACAACCCGCTCATCGTCGCCATCCCGCGCGACCATGCGCCGGTTGTGCTCGACATCGCGATGTCCCAGTTTTCGTACGGAAAGATGGAGCGGGCGCAGCAGCAGGGAGATGCGCTGACGATTCCCGGCGGCTACAACGAGGCCGGCGTGCTCACGACAGACCCCGGCGCCATTCTCAGGAGCCTTCGGCCGCTGCCGATCGGTTATTGGAAGGGATCGGGTCTCTCGCTGGTGCTCGACCTGCTCGCCGCGGTGCTGTCGGGCGGGCAGACGACGAGCGAGATCGGCCAGCAGCCCGAAGAGACAGGGCTGTCGCAGGTCTTCATGGTGATCGACGTCGGCCGGGCCAGCAGCCCCGACGCCGTCGTGCAACTGGTCAACTCCGTCATCGACGACCTGCACACCGCTCTCGCGGCGCCGGACGGCGCAGCGGCCCGGTATCCAGGCGAGGGTGTGCTCCGGACGCGCGAGGAGAATCGCCGCCTCGGCGTCCCGGTGGACGAGTCCGTCTGGGACGAAATCCGCGCGCTCGCCTGACGGCTACCTGCGCAAGCCCGCAAGCACCCGCGCGCGCGGCAGCAGGCAGCGGTCCTCGAGGTCCAGTTCCTCGAGCAGCGACACCGTCAGCTCGTGCAGCAGTCTGACGATGTCCCCGAAGTCCGACGGCGCGCCGTCAGGCGCCCGAAAGCCGTTGGTCAGCGCCTCGAGATCGAGAATCAGCCGCCGGATCTGCAGGTGCTCCTCTGTCAGTGTCTCGACCAGTCGCGCGAGCTCGTCCCGCGAGACGCTGGTCGACAGGACGTTGGGATACTCCAGCGCCACCAGGACCGGGAACAGCCGGTCGTCCTCGGTCATGCCGTGCGTCTCAACGGCGTCGCGCAGTTCGCTGACGAGCGCGTTGAACGCCACCAGCGTGTCGTCCCAGCCGGAGGCCGGGCCCGACGTCAGTCGACCCGACAGTTGCGCGAGGAGAGGCAGCCGGTCGCGCGTGAACGCGTGATACACGCTGCTGATGTGAGCCGCAATGGCACTAAGAGGACGGTCGAGCCATTCCTGCTCGCAGTCCGACTCGTCGGAGGCGTAAGTCTGGTTCATCCCGACCAGAGTAGGGCTGGCCCGGAAGGGCGTCGTTGCGCCCGGACAAATCGGGGCAGGCAGGGGTCTGGAGCCGCCTTTGCAAAGGCGACCGCGAGGGCAGAGCGCTGTCTGCTTACTTGACGACGAGCGTCCCCTTCATCCCGGCCAGCATGTGGCCCGGGAAGGAGCAGATATACGGGTAGCTGCCAGGCGCCGTCGGCGCGGTGAAGGTGGCTTCCACGGTCTCGCCGCCGGCGGCCATCTTCGTGGCGACCAGCACTTTTGCGGCGAACTCCGGCGCCAGGTAGTCGTGGTCGTGGGCCTGGGCGCAGGCGTTGAGGAAGGCCGTCTGGTCGGTGCCGGGCTTCAGGATGACGAAGTTGTGCGACATCGCGATCTTCGGCAGCGCGCTGACGGTCTTCAGCACGAGGTGAATGCGCTCGCCAGGCTTTGCGGCAATCGTCACGATGTCGTACTTGAGCGCGTCGGTCGCACTGAGCGACACCGTCCGCGCCGGGGCCTCGGCGGCCCGCCCAACACCGGCGCTCACAAAGAGCGCCACACACAGCAATCCCAGCACACGCATCGTCTACGGCTCCCTGGCGACGACCTGTCGCCCGTCAAGATTGGTATTTATTCCGAGTCGCCACCGGCGATCGTGCCGAGCGCCGGCAGGTCGAACACTTCCACGTGGCCGCGGGCGCTGGCCAGCATCCCGCGGTGCTCCCAGTCCGCCAGCAGGCGGCTGACGCTGTAGAGCGTCGTGCCCGTCAGCGCCGCCAGATCCTGCCGGGTCAGGGGCGGCAGGATCGCCACGCCGCGCGGGCGCGGCTCCCCGTGCCGGTGGGCGAGCTCGAGCAACACGCGCGCGACGCGCTGCGAGACCTGTCCCTCGCTGACAGTGTGAAGCCGCCCGAGCAGGACGTCGATGTTGATGAGCATCTGCGCGTCGAGCCGCGCGTGAATCTCCGGGAACTTCTTGTAGAGCTCGAGGGCCTTCGGCCGGGCCCACGTCGCGATCCCCATGGGAGTCAGCGCGGTCGCCGTCACCATGTAGTCGCGCTCGGGTTCGACCACTGCGGCCTGCCCGAAGACGTCGCGCGGGCCGGCGATGCCGGCGAGCACTTCGTGACCCTCAGACGACGTCGACACCAGCTTGGCGTAGCCGGTCCGCACGACGTAGACGACAGTCGCGCGCTCGCCCTGCTGCATCAGCAGGTCGCCGCGCTTGACTGAGGCTGTCGTCGCGTACTGGAGGCAATACGCGACCAGGTCGGTGTCGAGGCCGTCGAAGGTGGCAACCCGCCGAAAATGCTCGGGCGTCGTGGTCAGCATGGCTGCTTCGACGTCGCTCGGAGGGCCGGCGTTGCAGGTTGTGACGAGGGAAGCGGACGCACTGTCGCTACCAGAGGCCGAGCTGCAGTTGCGCCGCTTCCGACATCCGGTCGCGCGTCCACGGCGGGTCGAAGACCACGTCCACGCGTGCGTCCGTCACGCCGTCGACACGCTTCACCACCTCGCGCACCTGATTGGGCAGCCACTGCGCCGCCGGGCACGCCGGTGCTGTCAGCGTCATCCGGACGCCGACGACGCCTTCGCGATCGACCAGGATGGCGTAAATCAGGCCCAGCTCGTAGATGTTGACCGGGATTTCCGGGTCGAACACCGTCTTGATCGCAGCGATCAACGCCGGTTCCAGCGCCGCCGTGCGCTCGGCATCGGGCACGAGGTCCGACGTCGTCGACTCGGAGGGTGGCGCCGGCGGCGTTTGATCCTGCGGCTGAATCACCGGAAGCGTCTTCATTTGGCGTCGTCTTCCGTCCGTGCCACGTCGTCCACGTCGGAGACCGCGTTTTTCATCGTGTGCCACGCCAGGCTGGCGCACTTCACCCGCGCCGGGTATTCGCGGACACCGGCGAACACCGCCAGTTTGCCGAGGCCTTCAGTCGACACGGGCCGGTCTCCCGGCGCGGTGACCATGGCATGGAACCGTTCGAACAGCGCTTCCGCTTCGACCAGCGTCCGGCCTTTGACGGCCTCGGTCATGAGCGAGGCCGACGCCTTCGAGATGGCGCACCCGGAACCCTCGAACGCGATGTCGGCAATCCGTCCGCCCTCAATCGAAAGGTACAGGGTGAGGCGGTCGCCGCAGAGCGGGTTGTGGCCCTTCGCAGTCTTCGACGCGTGGTCGATGGGGTGAAAGTTCCTCGGCCGCTTGTTGTGGTCGAGGATGACCTCCTGGTAAAGCTCGCGCAGGTCCGACATCAGCCAAACACCTCGCGCACCTTGTGCAGTCCGGCGACGAGCGCGTCGATTTCTTCGGGTGTGTTGTAGAGCCCGATCGACGCCCGTACGGTGGCGGGCACGCCGTAGCGATCCATCACCGGCTGCGCGCAGTGCTGACCGGTGCGAACCGCGATGCCCTCGTTGTCCAGAATCGTGCCGATGTCGTGCGGGTGCACGCCGTCCAGCACGAATGACAACACGCTGGACTTGTGGGCGGCCTGGCCGAGCAGGCGCACGCCCGGCAGCTCGACGACTTTCGCCGTCAGCCGCGCGAGCAGCGCGTCTTCGTGCGCCATCATCGCGGCGCGATCCAGCTGCTCGACGTAGCGAAGCGCGGCGCCGAGCCCGACAACCCCGGCGATGTTGGGCGTCCCGGCCTCGAACTTGTACGGCAGCACGTTGTAGTCGGTCTTCTCGAACGTCACCGACGCGATCATGTCGCCGCCGCCCTGGTAGGGAGGCATCGCGTCGAGGACCTCGGCGCGGCCGTAGAGCACTCCAGTGCCCGTCGGCCCGTAAATCTTGTGCCCCGAGAAGGTGTAGAAGTCGCAGCCGATGGCTCGGACGTCGACCGGCAGGTGCGGCACGGCCTGGGCGCCGTCAACCAGCACCGTCGCCCCGGCGGCCTTGGCCTGCCGGACGAGGGACTCCACCGGGTTGATCGTGCCAAGCGCGTTGCTGACGTGGATGATCGCGACCAGTTTCGTCCGCGGCGTCAGCATCTGCGCGAACGCCTCGAGGTCGAGCTCGCCGGCGTCGGTGATCGGGCACGCCTTCAGCGTCGCTCCCGTCTGCTCGCAGACGATCTGCCACGGGACGATGTTGGAGTGGTGCTCCATCCAGGTGACCAGCACTTCGTCGCCGGGCCCGAGATGGGTTCGTCCCCACGTCTGCGCCACGAGGTTGATGCCTTCGGTGCAGCCCTTGGTGAAGACGATCTCGCGCCGGTCGCCGGCGTTGATGAAACGCGCCACCACATTGCGCGTGGCCTCGTAGGCTTCGGTCGCCCGCTCGCTCAGCAGGTGTGTGGCACGGTGGATGTTGGCGTTGCCATGCCGGTAGTACCGCCTCGAGCGCGTCGAGGACCTGGCGCGGCTTCTGGGTGGTGTTCGCGTTGTCGAGGTAGACCAGCGGCTTGCCGTGTACAATCTCGTCGAGGATGGGGAAGTCCTCGCGGACCCGCTTCACGTCAAACGCTGTCGTGGGCTCGGCCAGTTTCGTCATCGGTGCCCTGATTCAGGAGATCTTGCCGTTCGTCCTTCGAGCTCGTCCCGTTCGCCCTGAGCGTGTCGAAGGGCGAACGGCTACTCGGCCTCAGCCGGTATCTGAGAGAGCAGCCAGCCGTCGAGACGGGCGCGCAACGGCTCGAACTTCACGCGCTGGACGATGTCGCCGGCGAAGCCGCGAATGAGCAGCATGCGCGCGATGTCGCGGGAGATGCCGCGCGCCTGCAGGTAGAACATCGCCTCGGCGTCGAGCTGGCCCACCGTCGCGCCATGCGTGCACTTCACGTCGTCGGCGAAGATCTCGAGCTGGGGCTTCGTGTTGATCTGCGCCGTGTCCGTCAGCAGGAGCGCCTTGTTGGTCTGCTTGGCGTCGGTCTTCTGGGCGTCCTGCCGGACGATGATCTTGCCGTTGAACACGCCGCGCGCCTTGCCGCCGAGGATGCCCTTGTAGACCTCGTGGCTGGCGCAATGCGGCTCGGCGTGATCGATGGTCGTGTGGTTGTCCACCAGCGTCCGGCCTTCCGCCAGGTAGAGGCCGTTGAGCGTGCAGTCCACACCCGGGCCGGCCAGCACCGCGCCGAGGTCGTTCCGCACGACAGCGCCGCCGAAGGAGAAGGCATGCGACGCCACTGTGGCGCTTCGCTCCGCCCGGATCTGCAGCCGGCAGTAGTGATAGCTCTCGGGACGCTCCCACTGCACGCGGTCGTGATCGACGCGCGAGTTCGGCCCGCACACCAGCTCCGTCACCGCGCAGGAGAAATGGCGGCCCTCGCCGAGGCCGACGTGGCTCTCGATGACCCGGCACTCACTCTGCTCGCCGGCAATCACCAGCACGCGCGGGTAACTGACTCTCGGAGCGGCGCCCCCTGTCGTGACGAACACGACATTGATGGGCTGCTCGACGACGACGTTGCGGCCAAGCCGGATGACGGCGCCATCCTCGAACAGGGCAGTGTTGAGGGCGGTGAACGCCGACGTGTCAGTCGACGCGACCTCCGCCAGCGACTCCAGCTCGCCGGGCGAGGTTCTCAGCGCGTGCGCGAGGCTGGTCACCATCGCGCCGCGCGGCACTCGATCGAGTGACGAGAGCGCCTCCGCGAAGCGGCCGTTGACGAAGACGAGCTCGGCGGCAGTCTCGGCGCCGTACAGGTGATCGCGGATGGCCGACGCGTCGACGCGCTCGCTCTCCGCCCTCTCGAACGCCGTTGAGGCGATCGCCGCGACGTTGGTGAAGCGGTATTCCTCGTCGTGGGTGGTCGGAAACCCCAGCGCGGCAAAACGATCGATGGCCTGACGCCGGCGGGCGTCGAGCCACGCCGGGCCTGCCGGACGTCCGGTGGCACGCTCGAACGCTTCGAGGTAGCGCTCGACGCGGCCTTCGCCCTGTTCGACGACCGAGCTCATGCCGTGACGCCTTCCAGCCAGCTGTAGCCCTTCTGCTCGAGCTCGAGCGCCAGCTCCTTGCCGCCGGACTTCACCAGGCGACCCTCGCTCAGCACGTGCACGAAGTCGGGCACGATGTAGTCGAGCAGCCGCTGGTAGTGGGTGACGACGATGATCGCGCGATCGGGGCTGCGCATCGCGTTGACGCCTTCGGCCACGGTCTTCAGCGCGTCGATGTCCAGGCCCGAGTCCGTCTCGTCGAGGATCGCGAGCGACGGCTGCAGAATCAGCATCTGGAAGATCTCGTTGCGCTTCTTCTCGCCACCCGAGAAGCCCTCGTTCACCGGCCGCCGCATCAGGTCGCTGTCGATGTGGAGCAGCTGCAGGCGATCCTTGACGAGCTCCAGGAACTCCATCGCGTCCAGCTCGGGCTCGCCGCGGAACTTGCGCTGGGCGTTGAGCGCGGTCTTGAGGAAGTAGGAGTTGTTCACGCCGGGAATCTCGACCGGGTACTGGAACGCCATGAACACGCCCTCGCAGGCGCGCTCCTCGGGGTCCATGTCCAGCAGGTCCTTCCCGTTGTACTGGATCGAGCCGCCGGTCACTTCGTACGCCGGATGCCCCGACAGCACGCGGGCGAGCGTGCTCTTCCCGGAACCGTTGGGCCCCATGATGGCGTGCACTTCGCCAGGGTTCACCGTCAACGTGACGCCCTTGAGAATCTCCCGATTCTCCGCGCCCGCCTTCAAATCCTTGATTTCAAGCATCTCGAACAATCCTCACGACCGACGACATCGGCCCTTCATTCTTCGTTCTTCAGTCTTCACTCTTCATTCTTCATTCTTCATTTCTTACTACCCAACGCTTCCCTCGAGGCTGATGCTGAGCAGCTTCTGCGCCTCGACGGCGAACTCCATCGGCAGCTCGCGGAAGACTTCCTTGCAGAAGCCGCTGACGATCATGTTCACCGCGTCCTCCGTCGAGATTCCGCGCTGGCGGCAGTAGAAGATCTGGTCTTCGCCGATCTTCGACGTCGACGCCTCGTGCTCGACCTGCGCGGTCGAGTTCTTGATCTCGAGGTACGGGAACGTGTGCGCGCCGCAGCGGTCGCCGATCAGCATCGAGTCGCACTGCGAGTAGTTGCGCGCGCCCTCGGCGTTGGGGCCGATCTTCACCGCGCCGCGATACGTGTTCTGGCCGTGGCCCGCCGAGATGCCCTTGGAGACGATCGTGCTGCGGGTGTTCTTCCCGATGTGGATCATCTTCGTGCCGGTGTCGGCCTGCTGGCGGTTGTTGGTCAGTCGCCACCGAGTAGAACTCGCCGATCGAGCCTTCGCCGATCAGCAGGCAGCTCGGGTACTTCCAGGTGATCGCCGATCCGGTCTCGACCTGCGTCCAGGTGATCTTCGAGTGGCGGCCGCGGCAGGCGCCGCGCTTGGTCACGAAGTTGTAGATGCCGCCCTTGCCCTCCTTGTCGCCGGGATACCAGTTCTGCACCGTCGAGTACTTGATGGTGGCGTCGTCGAGGGCCACGAGCTCAACGACCGCCGCGTGGAGCTGGTTCTCGTCGCGCATCGGCGCCGTGCACCCTTCCAGGTAGCTGACGTACGCAGCCCTGTTCGGCCACGATCAGCGTCCGCTCGAACTGCCCGGTGCTGGCCGCGTTGATCCGGAAGTAGGTGGAGAGCTCCATCGGGCAGCGCACGCCCTTGGGAATGAAGGCAAAGCTGCCGTCGGTGAAGACGGCGGAGTTCAAGGTCGCGAAGAAGTTGTCCGTGTACGGCACCACGGAGCCCAGGTACTTGCGCACCAGCTCCGGGTGCTCCTGCACGGCCTCGCTGAACGAGCAGAAGATGATGCCGAGCTCCGCGAGCTTGCCGCGGAACGTCGTGGCAACGGAGACCGAGTCGAACACGGCGTCCACCGCCACGCCCGAGAGCAGTTTCTGCTCGTCGAGCGGGATGCCGAGCTTGGCGAAGGTGCTGAGCAACTCCGGATCGACCTCGTCGAGGCTGGCGAGCACCGGCTTCTTCTTCGGCGCCGAGTAGTAACTGATCGCCTGGTAGTCGATCTTGTCGTAGTGGACGTTGTGCCAGGTGGGCTCGGACATGTCGAGCCACGCGCGATACGCCTTCAGGCGGAAGTCGAGCAGCCACTCCGGCTCGTGCTTCTTCGCGGAAATCGCGCGGACGACGTCCTCGTTGAGGCCCGGTGGCAGCGTGTCGGCCTCGATGTCGGTGATGAAGCCGTACTTGTATTCACGCGTCGCGAGCTGTTCGATCGTTTCGGTGGATGTAGACATCAGAATGACGTTGTCTCAACGGTCCATGGACCCATGGACCGCCCTTAGGAACTCACGCTGAACGAGATCCCGCACCCGCACGTGCTCTTCGCGTTCGGGTTGTTGAACAGAAAGCCCTTGCTCACGAGGCTGGTGTCGTAATCGAGCACCGTGCCGTCGATGAGGCGCAGGCTGCGCGGGTCGATGAAGAGACGCGCTCCCTGAGGGCCGTCAAACACCTGGTCGTCGGCGCGCGGCGTCGCTTCCCACGCGAAGGTGTACTCGTAGCCGGAGCACCCGCCGGCCTTCAGGCCGACGCGCAGCCCGCCGCCAGGCAAGTCGTTCTTGCCGAGCATCTTCAGGATCTGCTTCGACGCGTTCTCTGTCATCTGCACCATGACTCGACCTCGATACTCTCGCCGCCGCTCAGCTGCGCCGGCCCGCCGACGCGCTGCTGCGGCCGGCGATGGCCAGCCCGCCAGTGGCGATCGGCATCGCGACCACATCGTCGTGGCGATCGACGGCGAGCTCGGCGACCGTGCACGCCATCAGCGCGCCGATGATGCGGTCGCGGATCCGGTGAAGCGGGTCGCGAATGTTGCACTTCTCGAACTGCTCGCAGCGTTCGTCGCTCGTGCCGCACACCGTCAACTGCAGAGGGCCGTCGATGGCTTCGACGACCTCCGCGACGGTGACGGTGTCCGCCGGGCGTGCCAGCAGATATCCGCCGTGGATGCCCTGCTGCGATTTCAGGACCCCGCGCTGCACCAGGCGCTGCAGCACCTTGGCCAGCAGCTCCACCGGGACGTCGTGCTTCTCCGCGATCTCGCGGGCACTGGCAGGCGTGGCGCCGAGCGCCGCGACGTAAGTGAGCGCGATCAGCGCGTAATCCGTTTTCTTAGACAGCCTGAGCATGCGTGGACCGGGGGATATCCGACCGTTACAGTCCTAGTTTAGGGGGAAATTCCCCTGGGAGTCAAGCCGCGTATCTGCTTGAGGGTTCGGGAGTTCTGTCCGCCCGATCGGCCCGAAACTTGGATGTTCCGGGCAGCGCAGAGGTTACTTGCCGGCTTCCGGCTTGGGCGCCGTCGCCGGCGGCTCGATCTCGGGGTGACGCGACCGGCGGTGGCAGGTCGCGCAGGCGACCTTGGTGCCTTCGTCCATGTCGCCCAGATCCTTGAACTTCTCGTTCAGATCGTTGGTCGCGCGCATCATCAGGCGGGCGGTTTCGTGCCGCTTCTTGCTGGTGTCGGTGAAGTCGTACGTCGACCACGGCTTGCCGACCTGGCCTTTGTGGCAGAAGACGCAATCCACGTTGAGTGCGGCGTTGTAGGTCTTCATCAGCTTGATGACGTCATCGGGCGCCATCGTCTTCGGCAGCACCTCGACGTTCACCAGCTTTTCCGGCTTCCAGTCTTCGATGGCGGGGTTGCCGGGCGCCTGAGCGGGGGGCGGCGTCTGGGCCGCCTGGTGCGGGGCGGTCGACGCGAATGAGGAGAGCCCCACGACGAGGAGAAGGGCGGTGAGCGAACCGGTCCGGATCATGTCCAGGCTCCTTGGCCAGTATGAGTTGCGGAAGCGTACTCGACAGCGCGCGGCCAATCAACAGGATCGGCCGAGCCCTACAATGGGTACATGCGTTTCGGCGCGGTCATCTTCGACTTTGACGGCCTCATCATCGACAGCGAGTCGCCCCTGTTTGAAATCTGGCAGGAGATCTACCGCGACCATGCCGGCGACCTGACGCTTGGCTCGTGGCAGCACGCGCTGGGCACTCAGCATGGGTTCGATCCCTACGCCGAGCTTCGCTCGCAGACCGGCGTCACACTCGACCGTGACACCTGGATGCCGAAAATCCGCGACGAGCACTGGCGTCGCTGCGAAGGGCAGCCGCTGCTGCCTGGGGTCTCTGACCGCCTCGACGACGCGGCGCGACTGGGGATGCCGGCTGCCGTCGCGTCGAGCAGCAACAATGCCTGGGTGTTGCCCTGGCTGGCGCGCCACGGCCTGGACACGCGCCTGCAGGCGGTGTGCACGCGCGACGACGTCGCCGCCGTCAAGCCCGCGCCCGATCTGTTCCTGCTGGCGGCGCGGCGGCTCGGTGTGCCGCCGGAGCGTTGCCTCGTGTTCGAAGACTCGCCCAACGGCCTGCTGGCCGCGAAGGCCGCGTCGATGTGGGCGGTGGCCGTCCCCAACGCGCTCACGTCGTCGCTGGCGCTTCCCGCGCCGGACCTTGTGCTGACCACACTGGACGGCACGACGCTGGAAGCGATCGACGCGCTGCTCGGCGAGAGCCGGCGCGATGTCTCGGAGCCGTCCGCGCGCGATCGCAAGGCCATGCCGTGAACATCCCGTGGCTCGAGCCGGAGGACGCGCTGCCGCCAGTCGAGCGCGCGCTCCACCGTCCGAACGGCCTGCTTGCGGCCGGCGGCGGACTGTCGGTCCCACGGTTGCTCGACGCCTACGAACGCGGCTGCTTTCCCTGGTACAGCGAAGGCGAGCCGGTCCTGTGGTGGAGTCCCGATCCGCGGATGGTCCTGTTGCCGGACGAACTCCATGTCGCCCGGTCGCTTCGCCGTCGCGTGCGGCGCGGCGGCTTCGAGGTGCGGATCGATCACGCGTTCCGCCGAGTCATCGCTGCCTGCGCCGGCGCCCGTGACGGCGAGACCGGCACGTGGATTTCCGCCGACATCCGGCGCGCCTACGAGGACCTGTACCAGGCCGGGCACGCGCACTCCATCGAAACGTGGATGGACGGGCAGCTTGCCGGCGGCTTGTACGGCGTGGCCATCGGGCGCGTGTTTTTCGGCGAGTCGATGTTCGCGCACCAGGACGACGCGTCGAAGCTGGCGCTGGTGTTTCTCGTGACGCAGCTGGCGCGATGGGGGTTCGGCCTCATCGACTGCCAGCAGAAGACACCCCATCTCGCCAGCTTTGGCGCACGCGAAATCCCGCGATCCGACTTCCTGCGGCGCCTCCGCGACAGCACGTCGCAGCCAGGGCCACCGGCCTGGCGGTTCGACGACGATCTGGCGCGATCGATCGGCGCTGGCGCGTCAAAAAACAGCTCCGGCTGAGGTTGCCAAGGCCTCGCCATTGGGGCGACGATGTCGCACCCCCAGCGCAACCGTCTGTGAAAGGATCGGATGCGCGATTCGGAGCGAACCTTGGAACTTCGACTGCGCGCCGCCGTCGAGTCGTCTCCCAGCGGTCTCATGATGGTCGATGCGGCGTCCTGCATCGTGCTCGTCAACCGCGAGGTCGAGCGGCTGTTCGGCTACACGCGCGACGAGTTGCTGGGCCAGGCCGTCGACATCTTGATCCCCGAGCATGGCCAGTCCGCCATTGCCATGTTCACGCTCGGCGCCGAGCCTTCGCAGGCGGGCACCGTGCGCGGCGGTGACCTGCATCTGAGGCGGAAGGACGGATCGGAAGTCCCCGTCGAGATCGGATCCACCACCGTCGCCACGCCAGAGGGCCTGTTCGTCATCAGCTCGATCGTCGACTTGACCGCGCGCGCGCAGGCTGACGTCGAGCGCGCGCAGCTGGAGGAGCTGCTGCGGCAGGCGCAGAAGATGGAAGCCCTCGGGCGGCTTGCTGGCGGCATCGCCCACGACTTCAACAACATCCTCGGCGCCATCGTCGGCTACGCCGAGCTCGTGCGGCCGGAAGTGGCCAGCTCCCCGCAAGCGTCGTCGGACATGGACGACCTGCTCCGCGCCGCCTCGCGCGGGAAAGAGCTGGTCGAGCGCATCATGCGCTTCAGCCGCCGTCAGGATGTGGTGCCCCGTGCCGTTGACCTCGGGCAGGTGGTGCGCGAGGTGACGAGGCTGCTCCGCGCGACGCTGCCGGCCGGCATCGAGATCCGACTGTCGATCGATCCGGCGTCGCCGAAGGTGCTCGCGGACGCGACCTCGGTGCACCAGGTCCTGATGAACCTGGCCACCAACGCCGCGCAGGCCATGCCTGACGGCGGGCAACTCGAGATCGACGTGAAGCCGCACGTCGTGCGCGACATCGTGGCGCGCACAAATGCCGGCCTGCGCGAAGGGCCGCACGTCCTGCTCGAAGTGCGCGACACCGGGCACGGCATGGACGCGGCGACGCGCGCACGCGCGTTCGAGCCGTTCTTTTCGACCAAGGCGGCGATGGGGTCGGGCCTGGGCCTGGCGCAGGTGCACGGCATCCTGCGCGATCATGGCGGCATGGTGTGGCTCGACAGCGAAGTGGGCGCGGGAACGACAATCCGCTGCCTGTTCCCGGCGGTGGAACAGCTCGATGCGGACGTCATCACCACGCCGCCCGTGGTGTCGCGCGGCCACGGCCAGCGAATCCTGTACGTCGATGACGAGGCGTCGCTCGTGACGGTGGGGAAGCGGCGACTCGAGTCGCTCGGATACGAGGTGGTCACCGCGACCGACCCGATGGTCGCGCTCGACCGGTTTCGCAAGACGCCGTCGGACTTCGATCTCGTGGTGACCGACTACTCGATGCCGCGCATGAACGGTCTCGAGCTGGCACGGCAGCTGGTCGCCCTGCGCCCCGGGATCCCGGTCGTCCTCGCGACTGGCTACATGGAGGAGTTCCCGGCCGACCTGGTCGGCGGTGCTGGCGTGCGCCGGATTCTTCCCAAGCCACTGACGCTGGCCACGCTGAGCGAAGCCGTCTCGCAGGTCCTTCGACCGCACTGACGTTTTTTTGTCCTCCAGCCGGCGGCGCCTTGCGCCGATACCCGGTGCGGAGGTGTGTCTGCGGTGAGTCCCGTCGAGGCCTGGACCTGTCCAACCTGTCAGCGGCTCGTGCCCCTCAACCTTGGCGTGTGCCGCTGCGGATACCTGCGCAAAGGCATTGAAGCGCCGGCCGTGATGGGCGTTGCGGCGCCGCCGCCGCCGGCGCCCGCCCCTTCGCCGGATCCTGAATCCGCGAGCACGCATGCACAGTCCGGCACTCGTCCGGGAATTCTCGTGCTCGGCGCGCTGGTGGCCGGCATCGGCCTGACCTACCTCGCCCTGCGAACACCGGCGGCTTCGGAGCGCGTCACCACCCAGACAGAGATCGCGGCCACGGATGCCGCCTCGGCGGAGACTACGCCGGGCCAGGTTCCGGCGTCCGCCGCGCAGCGGTGGCCTGCCGATTCGGCGCTCTGGAAGGACGCCCCGGCATCCGGTCCCGCCGAGGGCAACGCGCCGAAGCCGATGCCGAGCCAGCCTGGCACCGATCGGACCGAGTCGGTGGAGGACGTGGTCAGCGGGGCGATGCCGGCAGTCGTGCTCATCGAGACCGCGGACGCCAAGGGCACCGGCTTTTTCGTCGCGAACGACACGGTGATCACGAACGCGCACGTCGTGGATGGCGTCACCTACGTCACGATCCGGTCCGCATCCGGAGAGCAGACCTCCGCCGTGGTCACGATGCGCAGCACCGAACTGGACCTCGCCGCGTTGCGCGTCGCCAAGACGATGAGCGGCCAGACCGTGCTGCCGCTCGGGTCGTCCGCCGACATCCGCGTCGGCCAGGAGATCGTGGCCATCGGCTCGCCGATGGGGCTTCAGAACACTGTCACGCGCGGCATCGTCAGCAGCCTTCGGCGAGCGAACGGGCTGACACTGGTGCAGACGGACGCGGCCATCAATCCCGGCAATAGCGGCGGCCCACTGCTCGATCGACATGGCCGCGTCATCGCCGTCGCCACGATGAAGCTCGCCGGCCAGGCCGAGTCGCTGGGATTCGGGGTCGCGGCCGAGCACGTGCGCGCCCTGCTCGACGGCGGTGGCGGAACTGTCACGGCCTCGGGCCATCGTCCGTCCGACGTGCTCACGGGTGGCTCGAGCGCCGGCGCCAGCGGCGGGATGGACAGCGAGCGCGATGCCGCGGCGGAAGCGTACGAGCGCCTGATGGCGGAGGCCTCGCAGCGCGCCGATCAACTCGATCGGTCGTGGCAGGAAATCGCCGCGAAGTGCATCAGCGGACCCGTCCCCTCGACCAGCGGCGACCGCGACTGGTTCGTCCTCTGGGAGCGTTTCGACGACGAACGGGTGGCGCCCGCCTGCGGGAGCTACTACGCGAGCTTCAAGGCAGCGGCATCAGAGTTTCGCGGGAAGATGACGCAAGCTGCCGACATCGCGCGTCGCGGCGGGATGTATCCGGGCGAATGCCGCGACGTCCGGCATCGCAACCACGTCGACTGGTCGGACTGGTAAGCGGGCTACGGGCTACGGACTCCGGGCTACGGAGTGCGGTCCGTGCGATCATGGGCCATGCGCGTGCACCTGCAGTACGGGCGGAGCGGACTCGACGTCGATCTTCCAGGCGACGTCACCGTGCTCGAGCCGCGATTTGTCGCGGGCCTGCCTGACGAAGGCGCGGCATGTCTCGAAGCGCTGCGTCACCCGATTGCCGGCCCGCCGCTGTCGTCGCACGTTGGTGCGGGCGATCGCGTCGCCATTGTCATCCCCGACATCACGCGGCCATTGCCGACCGCCCGCCTCCTTCCGTGGGTGTTGTCGGAGCTGTCGCACGTTCCGCGCGAGCGAGTCGTCATCATCAACGGCACCGGGTCGCACAGAGCGAACACGCCGGACGAACTTCGCGCGATGGTCGGCCCGGACGTCTTCGCGGGCTACCGCGTCGTCAACCACGACTCGCAGGACCCGTCGACGATGGCGCTGGCGGGCCGTGGGCAAGACGGGCAGCCGGTGCTGCTCAATCGCGACTACGTCGAGGCGGATCGCCGCGTGGTGCTCGGGTTCATCGAGCCGCACTTCATGGCCGGCTTTTCTGGCGGCTACAAGGGCGTGTTTCCTGCCGTAGCGGATATCGCGTCGATCATGCGCTATCACGACGCGCGGATGATTGGCGATCCCAATACGACGTGGGGACGACTCGCCGGCAACCCCACGCAGCGCCGCATCCGGCATGACGGCGCGCTGCTCCCGGTGGATTTCTGCGTGAACGTCACGCTCAACCGCGACCGCCGGATCACGGCGTTCTTCTGCGGGGACGTGATTGCCGCGCACGACGCCGGGTGCGCGTTCTCGAGGGACACCGCGATGGTGGCCTGCGAGACGGCGTTTCCCATCGTGGTGACGACCAACAGCGGGTATCCGCTCGATCAGAACCTGTACCAGGCCGTCAAAGGCATGTCGGCAGGTGCGCAGATCGTGTCGGACCAGGGCTACATCGCGACCGTCGCGCTCTGCAACGACGGCTTTCCGTCACACGGCAATTTCCGCGCGCTCCTGATGGACCACGCCTCGCCCGAAGCGCTGCTCGACACGATCCTGGCGCCCGGCTTCAGCCTCTACGATCAATGGGAGGCACAGATCCTCGCCAACATCCGGGTCAAGGCGCGCGTCGGTCTCTTGAGCGCGCTGGCCGATGACGACGTGAGGCGCGCGCACCTCGAGCCGATCACTGACATCGTCGCGGTGGTGGCTCGAGAGCGGTCGCGCCTCGGCGGCGACGCTCCGGTGGCAGTGCTGCCCGAAGGGCCGATGACGATTCCGTACCTGGCCTGACGATCGACGCGTCCATCGCGCGCGAAGGCCCGGAGCGCGATGATAAAGTGCGGGCGTGTCGCCGCCGCTGCTCGAGTTCCGCAACCTGACCGTTTACCGCGACGAGACGCGGGTGCTCGACAGATTCTCCCTCACCATCCCGGCAGGGCAGAACGTCGTCATCCTCGGCCCGAACGGCTCCGGGAAGTCCACCCTCATCAAGCTGATTACCCGCGAGGTCTATCCCGTCGTCGCTCCGGACGCCGAGATTCGTGTGCTCGGGCGCGATCGGTGGGTCCTCTCCGAACTGCGCGCGCATCTCGGTATCGTGTCCAACGATCTGATGTCGACATGCACGCGCGACATCACGGGCCGCGAGATGGTGCTGTCTGCGTTTTTCGGCAGCGTCGGCCTGTGGCCGCACCACGAGGTGACGCCGGCGATGGAGGAGGATGCCCTGATGGCGCTGGACGTCATGGAAGTGGGCCATCTGGCGGCGCGGCATGTCAACCAGCTGTCGTCGGGCGAGGCACGGCGGCTGCTCGTCGCCAGGGCTCTGGCACACCGGCCTCAGGCGCTGGTGTTCGACGAGCCGACCAACAGCCTCGACCTCCGCGCGTGTCGCGACCTGACCTCCCGCATGCGCGCGCTCGCCGGCCGGGGCACCAACGTGATCCTGGTCACACACCACCTGCCGGACGTCATTCCAGAGATCGATCGCGTCGTCGTGCTGAAAGACGGCCGCGTCCATCGCGATGGCGCCAAGGCCGACGTCCTGAACGCCGGCGTGCTCTCTGACGTCTTCGGGCTGCAGGTGCGCGTCGAGGCGCGGGACGGCTTCTACAACGCGTGGTGACGAGTCGTCACGCGGCCGTCAGCCAATTTCGCGAAGATCGGCATCCGTCAGAGTCACGTCGGCCGCGCCGACGATGCCGTCCAGTTGCTCGGGCTGGCGGGCGCCGACAATCGCGGCGGTGACGGCAGGATTGGCCAGGGTCCAGGCGATCGCGATCTCGCCGGGGGTCTTGCCGTAGCGTTCGCCCACGTGCCGCAGGCGCTCCACCAGTTCCAGGCCCTGCGTGAAGTACGGCTCCTGGAAGTACTTCGCCTTGCGCCGCCAGTCGTTCTCCGCGAGTGACGCGAGTCTTGCGCGGGTCATCGCGCCGGTGAGCAGGCCGGACTGCATGGGCGAATACACGATGACTCCGACGCCGTGCGCGCGGCACCACGGCAGCACGTCCTGTTCGGCCTCGCGCCGGATCGCGGAGTAGGGCGGCTGCAGGCTGGTGACCGGTGCCACCGCGGTGGCGGCCTCGAGATCGGCGACAGAGAAATTGGAGACGCCGATGTGCCGGACCTTGCCGGCCGTACAGAAGGCCTTCCATCGCATGCCACGCGTCGGCCACCGAACCAGGATCGTGGCCAGCGGGCGAGGAGCCCCAACGCGGCCAGTGGATCTGATACAGGTCGATCGCGTCCACTCCGAGTCGAGTGAGGCTGCCGTCCACTTCGCGCCGGATTGAATCGGGATTGAGAGTGTGCGACACCTGACGGTTGGCGTCCCACACGAGGCTGCACTTCGTGAAGACGTACGGGCGCGGCCCTTTCCTGGACTTGAGGGCGCGTCCGACCACTTCCTCCGAACGTCCGAGCCCGTACACCGCCGCCGTGTCGATCCAGTTGATGCCGAGGTCCAGGGCCCGATGAATCGCCCTCACCGAGTCGTCGTCCTCCTGCGGCCCCCAGCCGAACAACCAGTCGCCGCCGCCGATGGCCCATGCCCCGAACCCCACCAGCGTGATGTCGAGGTCTGAATTACCGAGTCGCCGAGTCTCCACAGTCGTGTCCCCCGTCCAAATTCATATACCAAGCGTGTAGCATTGCGGCGTCAGGCGAGTCATTTCCGAGGTGCCATGCGCAAACTGCTGATTGTGGTCGCTGGACTGGCTGTCGTCATTCCGGTCGCCGCGACCATTGCCGTCCGGGCACTTCTCAGTCCCGACACGATCAAGAGCGCTGTCGAGAGCCAGGGCAGCGCCTGGCTTGGCCATGCCGTCACGGTGGCCACGGCGAAAGTCGAGGTGTTTCCCCGCGCGGGACTCGAGTTGACGGGCCTGCGCGTCGACGGTCCGCAGCCGCTCAGCGCCGACGAAGTGAAGGTCGGGGCCGGACTGCGGGCCCTGCTCTCGCGCCGGGTCGAGGACGCGGCGATTCACGTCAAGAACGGGCGCATCGTGCTGTCCGCGGCCTCGCCCACGCCGCAGCCTGCCGCGACGCCTCCCGAGCCTGCTGGCACGTCGCACGCCGGCAGCGGTGGCGGGTTCACGATCGCCTCGGTCAGCGCCATCAGCTTTGAAAACATCGTCGTCGTGGGTGGCGGCCGCACCCTGCGCCTCGATCTGGACGGAGCGCTCACCGGCGATCAGTTCGCGATCAAGTCGTTGCAGGCGCGCTCCGGCACGACGGCGTTCACCGCAAAAGGTCTCGTGTCGAGCCTGAAGGCGAGGGACGCGACGCTCGAGGTCACCAGCCCCCTCGTAGACGTCAGCGAAGTCCTCGATCTGATGAACGCGATGATGCCGTCGAGCAGCGCGCCTACGAGCCCCGCATCAGCGCCAGCGACGAACCTCGGGTTCGGTCACATCGTCGTGAACGCCGCCGTCGAAAAGGGGACGGCGCTCGGGTATGAGATCACTCACATCACGACAAAGCTCGACCTCCAGAACACGACAGTCACCGCCGATCCGTTGAACTTCGATTTGTACGGCGGACACTACCAGTCCGCACTCACGCTCGATCTGGCCGGGGGCAACATCGCGATGGCGCACACGGCGACGCTGGCCGGATCCGATCTGGCGCGTCTCGCTGCGCTGCTCGGGCATCCGGGCGTGGCGAGCGGGTCGCTGGGCTTTGGCGCAAAGCTCCGCGGCGCCGGGCCCGACTTCGCGCACGCCGCGTCGGGCGTGGCGGGTGTTGCCGACGTCCGGCTGACGAAGGGGAGCATCACGGGTCTCAATGTCGTCCGCCAGGTGTTCACGCTTCTTGGCACCCCGCCGCCAACGACCGGCCAGGGAGAGCGCTTCGACTCGTTGACCGGTCACGTCACGCTCTCGGGAGGCGCGATGTCGGCCGACAACGTGGCCATGCACTCGCCGGATTTCGACCTGACCGGTGTGGTGCACGTCGATCCGCGCGGGGCGCTGTCCGGACGCGGGCGGGTGACGCTGTCCGATGCGATGACGAAGGAGGCGCAAGGGAAGAACAAGGATCTGAAACTGCTGTTCGAGGACGGCCGCATCACGTTGCCGGCCACGATCGCCGGTACCTTTGCGGCGCCTACCGTTCTGCCGGATGTGGGAGATTTGCTCTCGCGCGCGGCGCGCAACGAGATGAACAAGCAGGTCAACAAGGCCACGCATCAGGCGACCGATCAACTGCAGAAGAGCCTCGGCGGTCTCTTCAAGAAACCCAAACCCTGAACGCGGCTCTCAGTCGCGCCGCGCCGATCAGTTGCGAAGACAATCGCCGGCAGGCGTGTAGCCGGCTTCCTCCGCCGACTGCACAGTGAGGAACGCCTCGTCACAGCTCTTGCAGTTGTAATGCGGGCAACCCGGCCGGTGGAAGAGGTGGCTGCGAGTGTTGCCGTGGAACGGCCCGCGGGCGTCCTCGATGTTCAGGCGCGGCGTTCTGTCGGCATGCGAGCTTGCGTACGGCGTGCCGCTTCGGGCTCCGGCGGCATCCCGCTGCGGATGCATCCGCCGCCACTGCCACGGCGGAATCGGCGACGGGTCGGTCCACAGGCCGGCATGCTCGGCGCGCGCTGCCCGCTCTGCGGCCACGATCTGCGAGTCCGCGCCGCCGAGATCGTACCGCCAGGCCATTCCCTTGCGAACGATGGCTTCGTTCACGTCGACGCCGTCAACGCGAATGTCGCCAAGCAGCCTGCCGTACTGGTCGCTGCCGGTCGTCTCGACGACCACCGTCTTGTTCAGCACGAGCGACGCCGTGAAATCCCTGGCCTGCGAGGCCCACTTCTGGCCAAGTTCAGGGCTGTCGATGCCGACCAGTCGCACCTTGATGCGTCCGGTTGCGGTCGCAACTGTCACGGTGTCGCCGTCGTGGACAGTCACAACGCGGCCTGCGATGGTGTCGGCGCGGACCGGCGAACAGGTGAGCAGGGCACACACGACCGCGATCCAGAGCGTCCGCACGACGCCCGGATATCCGGGAGAGTTACGACCCGAAGGCATCTAGTCCCTGACGCCACGAACCACGAGGCGTGCCAGGCCGTCGTCCCATTCGGCCTCGACCCGGCCTCTCGGGGAAAGACCAATGGCCGCCGCTGGTTGCGTCGACGCCATCGCGATCGCCTCGTCGAGGGAGACACCGGCGAATCGCACGATATTGCCGACGGCCTCGTCCAGCGTCAGCGCGGATCCTGCCAGCCTGTCGAGTCCGGCAAGGGTGACGCGCCCGGACGCCGCACGTCGCACCGCCTGTCCGCCAAGCAGATATTCTCCCTCCGGCTGCCCGGCCGCGGACGTGGCGTCGGTGACCAGGAGCGATCGAGCAGGCGTCTTGCCCCGCACCATCACCTTCACTGTCGATGCCGCGAGATGGTGCCCGTCGACGATGAAGCTGGCCGAGAGCCGGTCGTCTGCCAGTTGCTCCCACAGCAGGTTCGGATGGCGGGGCAGGACGGACGCACATCCATTGCCCAGATGAGTGGACAGCGTCGCGCCCCGGGCGACAGCCTCCGCTATGACCTCGGGCCCGGCGGCAGTGTGTCCCAGCGCCACGCGCACTCCGCCGGCGACGAGTCGATCGATCAGGTCGAGTGCTCCTGGCACTTCAGGCGCGAGCGTGACGAGGCGGATCCGGCCGTCAGCAGCGTCCTGCCGTCGCGCAAAATCGTCGGCTGTCGCCGGCTGGATATTCGCGCGGAGGTGCGCGCCGCGCGGCCCGTCGTCCGGTGCCAGGTACGGGCCCTCCATGTGAATCCCGGCCAGGGCAGGAGTTCGGGCAGCAGTGACGGCGCGAGCGCACGCAGAAAAATGCTCCAGGGACGACGAGATGATCGTGGCCAGGAAGAGGGTCACGCCGGTCTCGGCCATCGCGTGTGCGGCACGGTCCACGGCGTCGGGCGCCAGGTCCGCGGCGTTGAAGTCCACGCCGGCAAACCCGTTGACCTGCAGATCGCAGAATCCCGCGCACTCGACCGGCCTGAGGCTCATGGCCGGAGAAATACCACGGGAGCCCGTTTCACACCTACAATTTGGCATATGCGCATGGAACGTGACCGAAGCCTCGACGACGCCGGCAGCTGGCGGGTGTCGCTTGCTCTCAATAGCCGGACGACGGCCGCCCACAGCCTGATGAGCGGGCTCGGCGACGAGGATCGGCGCGTGATTGGCGCCGCCATGACGCGCGCGCTCGACGAAATCGCGGCAGTCCTCTCGGAGCGCCGGATGAGCGAGGCCAACTCCTGATGCGCGCCCTCGCGATCGAATCGCCAGGCACCGCCCGCATCGTCGAGCGCGACGTGCCGACCCCTGCCACCGGCGAGGTGCTGGTCCGCGTGGCGCGGGTCGGCCTGTGCGGCACTGACCTCAGCACGTTCATGGGGAAGAACCCGCTCGTCAGCTATCCAAGGGTCATCGGGCACGAGATCGCCGGAACGGTTATCGGCCTGGGCAGCGACGTCGCAGGGTGGGCGACCGGGGATCGGGTGGCGATCAGCCCCTACAAGAACTGCGGCGCCTGCGCCGCGTGCCGGCACTCGCGGCCCAACGCGTGCCGTAACAACGAAACGCTCGGCGTCCAGCGCGAGGGCGCGCTCGCCGAATTCGTCGCCGTCCCGACGTCGCGGCTGGTTCGCTCGACGCGCCTCGATCTCGATCGCCTGGCGCTCGTCGAGCCGTTCTCCGTCGGCATGCACGCCGTCCAGCGCGGACGAGTGACTGCCGACGACACAGTGCTCGTGATTGGCTGCGGCGGCGTCGGCGCCGGTGCCGTGGCCGGCGCGGCAGGCAAGGGCGCGCGAGTCATCGCCTTCGACCTCGAGCCGCACAAGCTCGATCTCGCGCGTGCGTTCGGAGCACGCGAGACCGTCCGCGCCACGCCGGAGGCCGCCGCCGAAGTCCTCGCGCTCACCGCCGGCGAGGGGCCGGACGTCGTGATCGAGGCCGTCGGCAGCGCAGCGACCTACCGGCTTGCGCTCGAACTGGTGGCCGCGTGCGGCCGCGTCGTGTGCCTCGGCTGGGTGAAGGGCGATGTGCCGCTCGAGGCTCGCCACTTCGTGGCCAAGGAGATGGACCTGCTCGGCTCGCGAAATGCGCTGACGGAGCTTGACGATGTCGTGGCGCTGTTCGAATCCGGCCGCATCGACCCGCTGAAGCTGGTGTCGGATCGAATTGCTCTCGACGAAGTGCCCGAAACGCTGGCGCGCTGGGCAACGGGCACGTCGGGCATCGGGAAGGTGCTGGTGTCGGTGGCCGACTGAGGGGAAAGCCCGCCGTGGGGAGGGCGTCTACCGCCGGGCGTGCAGCACACGACCCCCGAAATCCCACGGCCGAGCAACTCTGATGTTACGAGGCGCGGCTGCCGAGTGGGTCATTAAGAAACGTGACGAGTTGTTAAAAGAATATTAAAAGGCTTCACGCGTCGCGCAAATACTACTTCGTAGGCTGGGGCGCGACCACGGACTCCTGGTGGAACATCGCCATCCACTTGCCGTTCTTCTTCGTCCACACGGTTGATACCCAGACGGGGCTCGGCATGGGCACTCCCTGATAGGTGGCCTGGATCGAAAACTTGTAGGTGTGGACGCCAGTTGTCGCGTCCACCCACTGGACCATGCTGTCGGTCATGTCCCAGGACGCGACCTTCAGGCCCTTGGTCATCTCGTCGAAGCCCTTGAGAAAGTCGGCCACCGACATCCGGCCCGCCGTCCCGTCCACCGACCAACCGTCGGCGGCCGCGTACTGCGCGAACGCCGCGGCATTCCCCTTCGCGATCGCGTCGAGCTGCACCCGCTCGTTGGCGATGATGGTCTTTTCCGCCTGGAGGTCCTGAGCGCCGGCGTATCCCGCTCCCACAACGACGATCGCGCTGGCCAGGAGAATGGTCGTCAGTTTCATGTACAGACTCCTCATGTTGCGGTTTCGGAAGCTTGACGGGCGAACAGTTACATAAAGCGGTCGCTGGGGCAAGGGAGCGCAGCCTGTCGGGGACGCCATTCCTTAAGACGTGACGCCGCTCGCCGGAGCAGCGCGGCGGCCGCTCTGCCGCCGAACGTCGTACTTCACAGGCGAAGCCAGCTCAGAGCGCCGTGCCGTGGCCGATGTGACAGCCCACGCAGTCCAGTCACAGGTACGGATGTGGCCTTTGGCCCGCTCCTGATCGGCGGGCGTGGTCAAGGGCCCGGGCTGCGCGCGAGCTGCCGCCTCGCTCGGAAAGATCAGCTTCCGCAGGCTTTGCCCAGAAGCACACCCTGGTGCGTCACACCTCGGCGAGCCCGGGCACGGGGCGCCCATCAAGTACTGCTGAGAAGTCGGAGCCTGCTACGCCGGCCCATGGGTGCTACGCTGCTACGCACCGGAGGTCGGGCATTCAGAGCGACAGCTGCCGCTCTGGGAAGTCTCTGAAAAACCGTCAATGACGAGTGTTCAAACGCTCGCAGTCGCGAGTAATCGAGTCATGACGCGTCGGCTGTGGAGTCCACTGTCGATCCCTAAACTGACGGTTTTCAGCAAGCTCTTAGTCTAGGACGCACGGATTGCGAACGACTCAAGGTAGCCGCAACCCTCGCACCTATACGTCGTCACCGGCATCGGCTCCCGCCCCTTTAGGCTCATATTCCCGAAGAAGGTTTTGGGCGTCGGCTCGCCGCCCACCCATCTAGCCTGAAGATCGCTGGCTTCCTTCCGATCGAGCATGAGGCCTGGCTCCATGCTGCCATTGCATTTCGGGCACGTCGTCGGCTGTGTCATCCTTCGTTTACCTCAGTGGGAATATTGCACGGACCCAACCGCCACGCCGATCTTTCATCAGCCGCCTAGCGCTGCGCGCTGTCGGGCTGCACAGGACACTCTGCATGGCGAACCTTGCAGAGTGCGTTGCAGGTCTACGCCCACTGCACACGCGACGGCAGAGCGCACGCTGGCCAACATGCGCAAGGCCAACGCGACGTGGCCAAGCATGCGTGAGCGAAGGACCTGCAACCTGCCATTCACCTGGCGGAAGAGCCGGTATGGGGCGGTATGGCTGGCACGGTTTGACGCCAGGTCCACGACGAATCTCGAACAGAACACCCGGCCTGTATTGGACGGCACGCTCCGGTACAACCTCATTCCTGTCTTGTTGTTAAATGATTGTTAAGCCGCGCAATACTGCGATTGACTGCTGCACAATCGGTGCGTGGCACTCAATGTATCCGTCGCGTCAATCGATTCTCAACCGCTAGACATGCCGTCGCTGTCGGTCCTGCTGATCGACGACGACGAAAGCCTGTGTGGGGTCATGGGTCAGGTGCTGCCGTACTACGGCATGCGCGTGAACAGCGTCCACAACGGCTACCTCGGGCTGCGTCAGGCACTGGAAGGCGGGCACGACCTCGTGCTGCTCGACGTGCGCCTGCCGGGGCTGGACGGGTTCGAGCTGCTGCGTCAGGTCAGGCGACGCAGCCACGTGCCCGTGATCATGCTCACGGCGCGAAGCGAAGAGACCGATCGCGTGACCGGCCTCGACGCGGGCGCCGACGACTACCTGGCCAAGCCGTTTGGCATCGAGGAGCTGCTCGCGAGGATTCGCGCCGTGCTCCGCCGCGCCGGACGCGCCGTCGCGTCGCGACCCGAGCGCCTGGATGCGAGCGGCGTCGTCCTCGAGACCGGCACTCGCGACGTCTACACCGCGGGGCGCAAGGTGGCCGCGACGTCGACGGAGTACGAGATCCTCGAGTACCTGGTTCGCCACGCCGGCCGGATCGTGCCGCGCGACGAACTGATGGCGGTGGTCTGCCAGCGCGAGCCCTCGAGCCTCGATCGGTCGCTCGACGTGCATATCAGCCGCCTGCGCCGGAAACTGGGGGAGCGGGCGACGATTATCCGGACCGTGCGCGGCGTCGGCTACCTGTTCTGCATCGAGCCGACCGCAGTCGCCGGGCCGTCATAATTATTTACGCGTCCACGCCCGGCCGATTTCAGGCCGCGGCGTCCAATGTGATGCGGGTTCGTTGATGTCGGGCGACGCCAGGGCGCCCCATGCGGTCAGGCATCATCGGGTTCGCATCCTTTCATTCCCGGGCGGCTTCGCCCTGGCCCGGCCGCCCGGGCCTCTCACGATCGAACGACGACGGAGCACGTATGCGCAAGGTGATGATGACCGGGGCTCTCGGGCTGGCGCTGCTGGCGCCCGCCGCGGTGCGCCTGTCGGGCGCGCAGGCCGTCCCGGCCGAGCGGCCGAAGATTGAAGGCGCGTGGACGATCAACCGTGACATGGGCGATCCCATGCGCGGCGGCTCCGCCGGCGGCGACGGCGACACCGGCCAGCAGGGACATCGACACGGCGGCGGTGGCGGCGGCGGATACGGCGGTGGCGGCGGCCGCGGCGGCGGGATGGGCGGGGGCGGCGGCTACGGCGGCGGCGGAGGCCGCGGCGGCGGGATGGGCGGTGGTGGCGGCCAGGTCGACGAACAGGAAATGCAGCGCCGCCGTCTGCTGGCGCGCGAGGTGCTGCAACCGCCGACGCGCCTGAATATCAGCGTGGACGGCGACATCGTGTCGTTCACCGACGCGGATGGCCGCGTGCGGAAGTACAAGACCGACGGCAAGAAAGAGAAGCACCAGTTCGACAACGGCACCGTCGAGACCAAGACGAAGTGGGAACCCACGGACCTGGTGATCGAGACGGCGCTCGACAACGGGATGAAGGTGTCGCAGACCTACGCCATTGCGCCGGACAGGCGTCAGCTGGTGGTGCAGACCAAGATGGAAGGCGGTCACTCGCAGGACGGGAACGAGCGCCCGCCGATCACTCACTACTACGACGACGCGGTGGAAGCGCAGGTGCAGTGACCTGCAGGTGCTGAAGTGCTGCGGTGCTGCAGTGCTGAAGTGCGGTGCTGAAGTGCCGGGGTGCGATGATATCCTCCGGCGATGCCTGACCGGCTGACCATCGCGGCCACCACACATGGACGGGTGCTGGTCAAGCATCCGTCCACCCCCGGGCCCTGGCCGGCTATCGTCGGCTTCCACGGCTACGGGCAGAACGCGTCCCACATCCTCGCCGATCTCGAACGGCTGCCCCACGCCGACCGCTGGCTCCTGGTTGGCGTGCAGGGCCTGCACCGCTTTTACGCCTCCGACCAGCGGACAGTCGTGGCCTCGTGGATGACGAGCGAGGATCGCGAGCTCGCCATTCCGGACAACGTGCGCTATGTCGCCGACGTCGTGGACGCCGTCCGGCATGCGTGGCCGTTCACGCGGCTGGTGTTCGCGGGCTTCTCGCAGGGCGCGTCGATGGCGTTCCGCGCCGCCATGAGCAGCGGCAAGGCGTGTCATGGCGTCGTGGCGCTCGGCGGCGACATCCCGCCGGAGCTGCTCACAGAGACTGACGCCGCGTGGCCGCCCGTGATCATCGGGCGCGGCCACTCGGATCGGTTTTATTCGGCCGAGCGGTTCGCGCGGGACGTACATTTCCTGTCGGCACGAGGCGCGTTGTCGGCCAGCGTCGCGTTTGCCGGCGGCCACGAGTGGAGCGACGAGTTCCGCGAGCGTGTCGCGGCGTTTCTCGAGGCCCGGCGCGCTCCCGAGGCCTGAGTGCAGACGCCAACTGCCAATTCGTCGTCCAACCTTCCGGAGTGCCTGTGATTCGTGTGCGTGAGCGTATCCGCCGTGTTGCGCTGACTGCCGTCGTCGCCTGCTGTCTCCATACGGTGGCGCCCGCGGCGTCCGCGCAAGCGATCTCGCCGTCCCCGCCGGTCTCGCCGCTCTCGCCGGTCCGGCCGGCCGTCGGGGATCAGGGAGACCCCGCCCAGGTCGCCGGCACCGAGGTCGTCGTCAACAATCCGTTTACGCACGTGCTTTCAAACCTGTGGACCGACATCCGTCATCTCCCGTCGAAAGACACCGCGTGGGTCCTCGGCATCGGGACAGCGGCGACGTTGGCCGTGCATCCCGCGGATCAGAACCTGACGTTCAGCCCGGCGCGGGAGGACGCTGGCGAAGAGTCGCTCGATGGCGGCGACGCGCTCGGCGGGGGCATCGTCCAGGTTGGCGGGGCCATTGCGATCTACGTTGCCGGCCGCCTGGGACATGCGCCGCGGGCGGCGGCGTTCGGCAGCGACCTGATCCGCGCGCAGGTGCTGGACACGCTGATCACTGAAGTAATCAAAGTCTCGGTCGATCGCACGCGGCCCAACGGCGCCCGCTACTCGTTCCCGTCCGGGCACGCGTCATCGAGCTTCGCGACTGCGGCGGTCATCGAGCGGTACTTTGGCTGGAAGGCCGGCGTGCCGGCATTCGCGGCGGCGTCGTACGTCGCCGCATCGCGGTTGTCGGAAGGCCGCCACTACCTCAGCGACGTCGTCTTCGGCGCCAGCCTTGGCGTGATGTCGGGCCGCACCGTCACTGTCGGCCACGCCAGGTTTGGCGTCTCGCCGCTGGCGTCGCCGCATGGCGTCGGCATCTCGCTCGTTGCGCTCGGCAAGCACTGACGCCGGCGGCGGGCGTTACTGTGCGGTCCAGCCGCCGTCCACGAAGAGCAGGCTTCCCGTCACGAACGACGCCGCGTCCGAGCAGAGGAACACCGCGGCGCCCGCGATCTCGTGGAGCTCGCCCCACCGTCCTATCGGAATCTTCGCGACGAAGGCCGCGAACTTCTCCGGGTCGTTCATCAGCGGGCGGTTCATCTCGGTCCCGAACGGTCCCGGGCAGATCGCGTTGACAGTGACGCCCTTGTCGGCCCATTCGAGCGCCATCACCCGTGTCAGGTTGGTCACCGCCGCTTTCGACGCCGCATAGGGCGCGCGGCCGGCGATGCCGATCACGCTCAGAATCGATCCGAGGTTGACGACGCGGCCCCAGCCGCGCTGCGCCATCAGCGGCCCGAAGGTACGGGAGCAGAGGAACGGGCCCTTGACGTTGGTGTCGATGACGGTGTCCCAGTCCGCTTCCGACAGCGACTCGCTGGCCCCGCGGATGTTGATGCCCGCGTTGTTCACGAGGATGTCGACCGCGCCGAGCTCGCGATGGGCGTCGTCGGCGAGGCGGGCGATGTCCGACGACACGCTGACATCCGCGTGCAGGCCGACCACGTGCCGGCCGGTTGCTGCGGCGATGTCGGCTGCCGCCGCGCGCGCCTGCTCGAGCGTGCGGCTGGTGACGGCGACGTCGGCGCCCGCTTCCGCCAGCGCCTGTGCGATGACGCGGCCGAGGCCCCTGGCGCCGCCCGTGACGAGCGCCTTCCGGCCGTTCAGGCGGAACTGATCGAGCACGTTCATAGATGCAGCGTCCCTCTCGCGTAGTCCATCGATCGCCGGACGTTGGCGTCCTCGTCGGCGACCTGTTCGGCGGCTGTCCGCCCGGTGATGTGAGGCAGATCGCGCGTCCAGGCCTTGCCGAGCACGTCCTGCTCGAAGCGGCCCAGGACGTCGGCGGCCGGCCGGTCGAGCGCGATCCAGTAGGCGTCGGACTTGTAGGGCACGTTCAGCGGATCGCGCGTGATCATCTCCAGGCAGAGCGGCGCCTCAGGCCGGTGCGCGTGCAGCTCCGCGATCATCGCCGCCAGCGGCAGCAGGCCATCCCCGAGCGGGACTTCCGACAGCTGGAACCCGTCGGGTGTCAGCTTCACCGCCATGTCCTTCAGGTGCGTCGTCACCGCGAACGGCGCCAGCAGCTTCAGGGTCTCCATCGGCGGCTCGAGCAGCGAGATGTTGTTGCCGAAGTCCACGCAGGCGCCGATGCGCGGGCTGTCGAGCCCTTGCAGCAGCTCCACCAGCTCGCGCGCGTGCAGGTCCTTGTGGTTCTCGATGCCGACGAGCAGGGGATAGCGATCGATCGTCGACCGCATCGAGCTCAGCGTGCCGTGCCACTTGCTGCGCCAGGCCGTCCATTCCTCGCGCGTCTTGAAGCTCTCGTAGCGGCGCCCGTAGAGCAGCGCCACGCGCAGCCGGGTCACTCCCAGCGCCGCGGCCACCCGTGCCATCTCCGCATACGCGTCCGGCGTCTCCAGGCATGACGACGGCACCGAGAGCTCCAGTGTCAGGTGATCGCGCTCGACGCGACGCCTGAGCGCAGCGAGCGCATCCGGCTCGTGCGACTCGAGCTGCGACCAGTCCAGCTGCGCGCCGCCGGCGCCGAATTGCACGCAGAGGTCCAGGAACGTTCCGGCCGGAACCGCCGCGGCGTTGGACTTGAGAATGTCGCGGCCCTGCAGGAGCCGCACGGCGAACGACGTGTAGGCGAGGCACATCTGCGAACGCACTCCGGGCGGCGGCAACAGCGGCGCCACTGCCAGCACTGAGATGGACTTCAACAGGTCGCGGCGAGTCATGTCGACTATGCCGAGGCCACGACGGCGCGCAGTTCGCGGTCCCAGGGCGCGCGGTAGGCGCGCGTGAGCAGCGGCGACAGCTCGGCCGATGGCCCGGTGAGCTGCTGTCGTGTGTCGTCCCAATGCATGACAGTACCCGTCCGCGCGGCGAGATTGGCGAGATGACAGGCGACGGCCGTGCGATGCGCACCCGCCAGCGCCGCGACTGGCGCCTGCCGGCTCTTCACGCAGTCGAGGAAGTTCCGGACATGAGGCCGGAACTGATCGCGCACCTGCTCGTAGCCCTCGTCCTTGACGGCGTCGGTCCGGAACGAAACCGGATCCTCGCTCGCGGCCTGCTCGCTGAAGCTCACCCGCGGAATTTGCGACTCGGGTGTCAGCTGCCGGTCGGGCGTCAGCTCGAAACCCTGCCGATTGATTCGGAGCGTGCCCTTGGTCCCGTAGAACTCCAGGCCGCCGCCCCGGCCGCCAGCCGACACTTCGCGGCTCGACCAGTTCACCAGGAAGTTCGGGTATTCGAAGATGGCCTCGAACACGTCCGGCGTTTCGCCGAAGCCTGTCAGGGACTTGCGCTGCGCGAAGGCGGCAACCCGCACCGGCATCGCGTCGGTGACCCACTGCACGATGTCGATCTCGTGCGCCAGCAGGTTCGTCGTCTGCCCGCCGGAGTAGTCGTTGAACCAGCGGAAGTGGTACAGGCAGCGATCCGGGTCGTAGGCCACCGCCGGAGCCGGCCCCAGCCACATGTCCCACTGCGCCGCCGACAAGGGCTTGCCGACTGGCTGCGAGAAGCCCGGAGTGATGTTCCGGAACGCGCCCACCCGGGCGCCGCGAACCTCGCCGAGCCGGCCGTCGCGAATGAGCTGTCGCGCGCGCTGGTAGTGCGCGCCCGAACGCTGCTGCGTGCCGCACTGCACCACGCGGTTGTGCGCCGTCGCCGCGGCCTGCATCCACTCGCCTTCCTTGATCGCCCACGTCAGCGGCTTCTCGACGTAGACGTCCTTGCCGGCGCCGCACGCGAGGATCGTCATCAGCGCATGCCAGTGATCCGGCGTCGAGACGACGACGGCGTCGATGTCGGAGCGATCGAGCATGCGCCGGAAGTCGGCGAAGCGCGCCGGGTTGTTCCCGGCCTTCGTGACGCCCAGATCCATGCGCTCGTCGGAGAGCTCCGAGATGCCGGCGATCTCGCAATCAGGCTGCGCCTGGAAGTCGAGCAGGTGCCGCGTGCCGATCAGGCCGATGCCGATGAAGCCGACGCGCACGCGGTCGTTGGCGCCGAGCACGCGCCGGCTGGAGGCAGCCGTCGCCACCGACGCGGCAGCCAGGCTCTTCAGAAACGTGCGGCGAGTGGACATGGCAGGCCTCGCTGTCAGACGTTCGCCGCGTCCGGGTGGGTCCACGGGCCGCGATAGGGACGCTTCAGCAGCGCGTTGGCCTCGTCGTCGCCGACGACCATGCCGCGCTGGTGATCCCAGGTGAGCGAGCGGCCAAGCTTCTGCGACAGGTTGGCCAGGATGCAGGCGGAGGTCGACATGTAGCCCTGCTCGATATCCGACACCGGGCGCGCGCGCGTGTCGATGCACTCCAGCAGGTTCTTCATGTGACCGCGAATCGCCGGCGCGACGTGCTTCTCGAGATCCTTTTCTGTCTTGTCCTCTGGGAACTGGTCCAGCTCGTACTGGACATCCGCATGTTCCGGCGACCCGCCGCCAACCGGGATGAAGTCCCAGCCATAGACGCTGGCCTTCAGCGTGCCCTTCTCGCCGTAGATCGTGGCGCCCCAGCCGTACTTCGGATCTGGCGGATCGCCCCAGGACCGGTGCGTCCACGTCACTCGCAGGTCGGGGAAATCGAACGTCGCCTCCTGCGTGTCGGTGATGTTGGCCTTGCTCGCCTTGTCCACCAGGATGCCGCCGGTCGAGCTCACGCGCGTCGGCATGCCGAGGTCGAGCATCCAGCGCACCATGTCGAGCATGTGCACGCACATGTCGCCGACGATCCCGTTGCCGTATTCCATGAACGCGCGCCAGCCGCGGGGATGGACCAGGCTGTTGTACGGCCGCATCGGCGCCGGACCGGTCCACATCTCGTAATCGAGGTAGTCCGGCGGCGCGGTGTCGGGCGGGTTGCCCGTCGCGCGCATGTGGTAGTAGCAGTAGATCTCGGCGTACGCCACCTTGCCCAGGCGCCCTGTCGCGATGAATCGGTTCCGCGCGTCGATCAGGTGCGGCGTGCTGCGCCTCTGCATGCCAACCTGGACGACGCGCTGGTACTTCCGTGCCGCAGCCAGCATCGCCTGGCCCTCAGCGATGTCGATGCTGATCGGCTTCTGGACGTAGACGTCCGCGCCGGAGGCCACCGCCTCGATCATCGGCAGCGCGTGCCAGTGATCGGGCGTGGCGATCAGGACGATGTCCAGATCCTTTTCCTTGAGCATCTGGCGGTAGTCGGCGTAGGTGCGAGGCGTCTTCTTCGACGCCTGCCGCGCGGCGACCTGCACGGCCGCGTCCGCCAGCATCTGCTTGTCCACGTCGCAGAGGGACACGACCTCGACAGGAGCGACCTGCAGCAGGCGGAACAGGTCCGTCTTGCCGTACCAGCCGGTGCCGATCAGGCCGACGCGCCTGGGGGTGGTGGCGGCAAGGGCTGAGGCGCGGGCCGCCTTCGCTCCCACCTTTGCCAGGGCGTCGGCGCGCCAGGCCGTTGAGCCGAGCGCGAAAGCAGCGGTCGAGGATTTCAGGAAGTCGCGTCGATTCATGGCGGGGCAGTTGTAACACCTGCGGTCGCCGCTGGCAATTCCGGACCGGGAACCTCAGTCCGCCCGCCGCCGTCCAATGGCACGGGTGCCGCCAGCGCCCACCCTCCAGGGCCTTCAATGAATCACTCCAGATCCGTATGGTCCGCGGCGACAATCGCCGCGCTCGGTCTGCTCCTGTCGACGGGCGCCGGCGCGCAGGGCAGCGGCAACGACCTCGATCAGTTCATGGCCCAGGTCCTGGCCCGCCGGGACGACAACTGGAAGAAGTTGCAGCAATACGTGCTCGACGAGCGCGAGACCGCCGAGTTTTTCGGGCCGGGCCGCGCGCGCCTGTTTGCCCTCGATCGGCGAGTACAGCTGGTACATCCGCGATGGCGTCTTCGTGCGCAGCCCCGTCCGATTCGATGGCGTCGCGCTGAGCGACAAGGACCGGCGGGACGCCGAACAGGACTGGATCGCCTCGCACCGCGAGAAGGACAACGCCGCCAAGGGCGCGACGGCCGGCACGCCGGCGGCCCCGATGCCCACGAGCGACGCGGGTGCAATGGACACCCTCATGCGCGCGACACGCGAGCCGGACTTTGTCTCCGCGGCCTACTTCCTCCACCTCAGGTTCGAATCGGGCCACTACGCGTTTGTCGGCCCCGAAACCTTCGAGGGCCGCAGCGTCCTGCGCATCGAGTACTACCCGTCACGCCTCTACAACGACGATCACGACGATCACGACGGCGCGCCGGCGGATGCGAAGGCGGCGGATACGAAGCCACCAGACGCGAAGCCAACTGATGCGAAGCCGGCCGACGCGAAGCCGTCGAACGACGAAGACGCCCGGATCGAGCGGCAGATGAACAAGGTGGCGCTCGTGACGCTCTGGGTCGAGCCCACCGAACATCAGATCGTCAAGTACCGCCTCGACAACATGCCGATGGCGTTTCTCCCCGGGAAGTCCCTGATCCGCGTCAACGGCTTCGGCGCTACGATGACGATGAGCCAGCCGTTTCCCGGCGTCTGGCTGCCGCACGGCATCGACGCCAGCGGCACCATCACGCTGGCCAACGGCAGCTTCGACGCCCACTACGAGGTCGCGTACCAGAACTACCGGTTGGCTGAAGTCAAGGCGAGGATTCAGTGATCGTCGCGGCGATGATCGCGATGGCGCTGCTCGGCCGGCAGCAGGCGCCCGCGCCCGCCCCCGCGCCGCCCACTCCCGCCTCCGCACATGTCGCGGGCCTCCGCGTGCGCGGCAACCACACGACACCCGACGACGCGGTGCTGGCGATCGTGGCAGTGCCGATCGGCGCGCCGTTTCAGGACGACACGATCGCGACTGTCACGGCACGCCTCGAAGCCAGCCATCGGTTCCGGAACATCGAAGTCCTCAAGCGCTTCGAGTCGTTGAGCGATCCCTCCGCCATCCTCCTCGTCATCGTCGTCGAAGAGAAGGCGGCGATCTCCATCGCCGATCCTGACCCGAGCCCCGTGCGGCGGCTGTGGGCAAGCACCATGTGGCAGCCGGTGCTGCGCTACGAGGACGGCTATGGGTTCACCTACGGCGCACGCCTCGCGCTGGTGGACGTGCTGGGCCCTCACTCGCGGCTGTCGGCGCCTCTCACGTGGGGCGGCGAGCGGCGGGCGACCGCGGAGTTCGAACGGACATTCGAGCGTGGCCCGCTCTCACGAATCGACGTCGGCGCCGGCGTGTGGCGGCGGGAAAACCCGGCGTTCGACACCGGCGACACGCGCACGGGGACGACGCTGCTGGCCGATCGCGCGCTGACGACCTGGCTTCGCGCCGGCGCGACGGGCAGCCTCCAGTCCGTGCAGTTCGGCGTGGTGGACGACTCGCTCAAGACCGCTGGCGTCGAGGCGACGGTCGACACGCGCCGCGATCCCGCGTTCCCGCGGAACGCCGTGTATGCCTCGATAGGGTGGGAGCGCCTCTGGTTCGATCATGCGACGGACACCAGCCGCTTCACCGCCGACGTGCGCGGGTTTGTCGCGCTGTTCGGGCAAAGCGTGCTGGCAGTGCGCGTTCAGGAGAGCCGCGCCGCGGATCCGTTGCCGGCGTTCGAGCAGGCGCTGCTCGGAGGCACGTCGTCGCTGCGCGGCTTCGCGCTGGGTTTCCGTTCCGGCGATCGGCTGGCCAGCGGCACCATCGAGTTGCGGCTGCCGGTGTCGTCGCCCCGCCACATCGGCCGCGCCGGCGTCGCGGTGTTCGCCGATTCCGGGGCGGTGTACGACGCCAACACGACGCTGGATCACGCCGTCTTCGACACCGGAATCGGCGCCGGATGGTTCATGCAGCTGCCGATTCTGTCGTTCCGTCTGGACGTCGCACACGGCCTGGGCGGCGGCACGCGCGCGCACGTGACGCTGGGGGTCAGCTTCTAGCAGGCGGCAAAGCCCTGCGGTAGACTTCGTTCCTGTGCTCCGGCCGGCCGGGGCAGCCGGCGTCTAACGCGGTGGAGGGCTCGATGCCAATGGTTCCCCTTGTCGTGGCGCTTCTGCTGACAGGCCCGGCGATGCCTCCCCACCCTCGCTCCGGCACTGCCGGCACCGTGCAGCTTCCCCCGGCGCAACTCAAGCAGCTGTTCGACCAGGCCCGGGCGATCGCGCTGGCACAGGCCGAGGTGATGTCGATGACGCCACAGCCCGCATGCCTGCTCAGTGCCGGTCCGGCCGACCCGAAAGTTGACGCCGGGATTTGGCTGAAGCCGGTGCCGACGGAGATGCAGTTCTCGATTCGCTCGATTCAGCCGCCGCCATGCTGGCGAGCGCCGTCAGGGCGCTGAGCTCGCCGGCGGCGTGGCAGCGTCATCCCGATTGGCTCGATGATCGAAGGCACGCCCAGCCGGACGGCACTGGCCGTCGCGTATCGCCGCGCCGCGCACCAGCTCCTCGATAGACCGCTCGTCCTCGACGACCCGCTCGCCCTGCGCGTGGTCGGCGCCGACCGCGATCCCGCGATCCGTGAGGAGATGCTCCGCCGGGAGGGCGGCATCGTGGCGCCGTTCATCCGCGCCTTCATGGCGGCGCGGAGTCGTCTCGCCGAGGACGAACTGGCAGCGGCGATGGCCCGCGGGGTGCGCCAGTATGTGGTCCTTGGCGCCGGACTCGACACGTTCGCATATCGACAGACGTTTCCGCCCGGACGCGCTCCGGGTGTTCGAACTGGATCACCCGATCACTCAGGCGTGGAAGCTGCAGCGGTTGCGCGACGCCGGCATCGCCGTCCCCTCGAACGTGACCCACGCGCCCGTCGACCTCGCCGGTACTCCGCTGCGCGACGCGCTCGCCGCCGCTGGCGTTGCGGTGGACGAGCCCGCGCAATTCGCCTGGCTGGGGGTGACGATGTACCTGGAGCGTCCTGCGGTGACTGCCACGCTCACGGACATCGAGCGCGCCGCGCGCGGCGGCGGAGGCGTGGTCTTCGACTACGTGCACGACCCGGCACACCTGCCGTTCACGCACCGCATCGTCTTCAATCGGTTTGCGGAGGGCGTGAAGAAGATCGGCGAGCCGTGGGTGTCGTACTTCACGGCCGACGGCATCGTCTCCGAGTTGCGCGCGCTGGGGTTTGCGGACGTTGAAGACCTGGACGGCGACGCCTTGAACCGCCGGTACTTCAGCGAGCGCACGGACGCGCTGCGCGTGGCGAGCCTTTCCCACATCGTCCGCGCGACCGCATAGCGCGGCGACAGCGCAGCAGTGCTACGGTGCGCCAATGCGCCCGGCCGTGCTGGCCCTACCGACACCGCGCCTCAGCCCTGAGCGGTGGCGGAAGTGCTGGGGTGCTGCGGTGCTGCAGTTGCCGCAGGCTACCGTGCAGCAGGTGGCCGGCACAGTCCCGCAGTGTCCTTCTCGCGTTCTTCATTCTTCATTCTTCATTTTTCATTCTTCATTTTTCATTCTTCATTCCTCCGTTCACCCGCCCTTCAACATATAGGTGCCGCCAGGCGCGGTCTCAAACTCCACCGTTGTCCCCTTGACCACCAGCGGCGCTGGCATCGTCACGCCGGCGGCGAACACCGGGGCGGCAGTCGGATGGACGGCGTAGAACGGGTTGGCGTGTGTGCCGGTTGCCGGCCGCGCCGTGGCGCCGTCCACGCTGAATGGCGCGGCGCTGCGAACGCGGCAGACGCCGCCAAGGCGCGAGCGGATCGCCGCGGTCTTCATCGCGCCGCCCGTCCACTCGACGTCAACCTCGAAGCCACCGTATGCCCGGAGGCCGGTGACTTTGCCATCGGGCCACGCTGACGGCAGTGCCGGCAGCAGGTCGATCGCGCCCGCATGACTCTGCACCAGCATCTCGGTGATGCCGGACACGATGCCGAAGTTCCCGTCGATCTGGAATGGCGGGTGTGCGTCGAAGAGATTGGCGTAGACGCCACCGCCGGTGACGCGGACGACACTGGTCTCGACCAGCTTCAGCAGATTCCCGAGCAGCAGGTACGCGTGGTCGCCGTCGCGCAGGCGGGCCCACGCGTTGACCTTCCACGCCAGGCTCCAGCCCGTGCCGCCATCGCCCCTGAGCTCGAGCCCGCGGCGCGCGGCAGCGAACAGGGCGGGGGAGTCTGGCGTGATCTGCCGTCCGGGGAAGAGCCCGAACAGGAATGACAGGTGGCGGTGCTGCGCCTCGCCGGGCGCGAAGTCTTCGAACCACTCCTGCAGGGCGCCATTGGCGCCGACGTGGTACGGCAGCAGCTTGTCGCGCGCCTGCGTCAGACGCGCGCCGAAGGCCTGGTCCGTCTTCAGCACGGCGACGGCATCGAGCAGGTTCGTGAACAGATCCCAGATCAACGCCAGGTCCATCGACGTCGCCTGGCTGACCGCGGCTTGCCGTCCGCCCGGCAGGACGAACTTGTGCTCGGGGGACGTGGACGGGTTGGTGACGAGCTGTCCGTGGCCGTTGTCGATCAGCCAGTCGAGACAGAACTCCGCGGCCCCCTTCATCACGGGGTACGCGTGCCGTGCGAGATATGTCGCGTCGCCGCCGTACGCGTAGTGCCACCAGAGATGCTGCGCGAGCCAGGGCCCCGACATCGGCCACGACGCCCACACCGGATCGCCGTCGCCGTAATCGCCAACGGGCGCGGACTGGCGCCACAGGTCGGCGTTGTGATGTGACACCCACCCCGAGGCACCGTAGTTGGTCTTCGCCGTGCGCGCCCCGTTCACCGACAGGTCGGCGACGAAGTCGAGCAGCGGCTGGTGCAGCTCCGCCATGTTGGCCGACTCGGCGGGCCAGTAGTTCATCTGCGTGTTGATGTTGATCGTCCAGTTCGAGCTCCAGGGCGGACGGATCTCGTCGTTCCAGATGCCCTGCAGATTTGCCGGCTGCGTGCCGGGGCGGCTGCTGGCCGCCAGCAGGTATCGGCCGTACGCGAACAGCAGGGAGACGAGGTGCGGGTCCCTGGCGCCCTGCGACACGATGCGCTGATCGGTCGGCACGTCGGTCGATGGCGTCCCGACAACCAGGCTGACGCGATCCATCAGCAGGCGATGGTCGGCGACGTGCGATGCCTTCAGGTCGGCCCAGGGCGATGCCGCGCCGCGATCGAGAATCTGAGCCACCAGCGGTGCCGGGTCGCGGCCGTCTGTCGAGGGCGACTTGTCGAAGCCATTGAAGCTCGTCGCTGTCGCCACGAGCAGCAGCACCTCGTCAGCGGCATCGACGCGGATGCCATCGCGGCCGCTGGACAGCGTGCCGCCGCGCGCGATCGCCCTGACGCGCGCTTCGAAGCGCATGCCGCGTTCGTTGTAGGTGACCGGGACCGCAGCGTCGTGATAGCTCGGATCGGCATGGGCCGGCGCCTGCCCGAGCAAGCGCAAATCCTGGCCGGCGTCTTCGGTGTGCGACCGCTGCCGGCTCGATAGTACGGCCGCGAGCGAGAGGCGGCCCGGCTTGTCGGCCGAAAGGCGCACGGCGAGGACTTGCGCCGGGTGGCTGGCCAGCACTTCGCGCGTGTAGACGGTGTCGCCGATCTTGTAACGGACGGTTGCGATGCCTGTCGTCAGGTCGAGGTCGCGACGGTAGTCGCGTCCCACGTCGCCGTGCTCGAAAGTCAGCACGAGATCGCCGAGCGGTTGGTACGACTCGGTGTAGGGGCCCATCATCTGCTTGGACAACTCGTCGGCACGCAGGTAGTCGCCGGCGAAGACAGCCTTGCGGATCTCCGGCAGGACGTCCTTGGCCTTCGGGTTGTTCCAGTCGCGCGGCTCACCGGACCACAGCGTGTCGTCGTTCAGCTGCAACCGCTCGCGGCCAATGCCGCCGAACAGCATCGCGCCCAGCCGTCCGTTGCCGAGCGGCAGCGCTTCGACCCACGCGGTGGCGGGCTGCTTGTACCAGAGTTGCAGCGGAAGCGGCATCGCGCCGGCCGCGGCGGGTGTCGCTTGGCCGGCGGTGACATCCGGTGAGGCAGCGTCCAGAAGGGCCGGTCGCGCGCCACTGGCCAGCGCCAGCAGCTGCACGAATCGGCGTCGTGTCAGGTCGGGAATCACTCAGGACGCCTTTCGATGGTGACCCCGGCGGTCACTGGGACTTGGAATGCGTGCGGGAGGCCCACAGCAGATCGAGACCGGCAATTCGTTCCGTGTGGAACGCCAGCAGCACGACTACGGCGCCGAGCTCGATCAGATTCTTGCTGACGATCAAGTACGTGCCTTCCTGGCCAGTCACGGGCACGCCGGTGGTTGGTATCGCAGACAGGTAGAACGCCGTCAGCAGGGCAGCTGCCGCCCAGAGCCCGACCCGTGTCAGCAACCCGAGCGTCAACGACAACCCGATCGCCACGAGCGCGACGGGAATGGCCAGGTCCACGGCGTGGGCCGCGCCGGAAGCCGCCAGGGCGTGAAAGAACGACGCAAATGGGCCCGACGCGCCCTTCAGGTAGCCAGCCGCGCTCCATCGCGTGAGCGGCGCGCCGGCTTTCGACCATCCGGGCATCGCCAGCTTGTAGTAGCCCTCATACAGAAAGTGCCAGCCGATGAGGGTGCGCAGCACGACGAGGCCGGCCGCCTGAAAGCGGGAGAACGGAAGCATGGACGCTCGGGTCAGGTGCGTGCGATCGGGGCCGGCGGGATCTGGATGCGCGCGCGAGTGGTCACAGCCTCGACGGCGGCAATGCACGCGCGGGCCGAGCCCATCGCGCGGTCCGGCCCGCACGCCAGCGGCTGTCCCGTTCTGACAGCGGCGCAGAACCCCGAGATCTCGTTCCGATAGGCAACCAGGCGATCGCCGGTCGACGTTGCGCCCGTCTGCCCGCGGCCCGCGGCGTCGGCGACCCGGCTCTCCGACGCCTCGAGCGCGGGGCCCTTGCCCGCGGGTGTGACTTCGATGCCCGTGGGCGGCTTGCCAGTGCCTTCATCGAAGAGGTACGCCTCGGCCTCTCCCTGCAGGATCAACGTGCCCTGGGTGCCGAAGAACGCCTCGTAGTAGTGATCGAACGCATTCGACTCCACCGAGGAGAACACCGCCGTCCGGCCGTCCGCGTACTCCCACGTCACATACACGTGGTCCGGCACTTCACGCCCGTCCTTGTAGCGATACACGCCGCCGCTGCCCAGCACGGCGGTCGGCTCCGCGCCGAAGAACCAGTTGACGATGTTCAGCTCGTGACTGGCGAGCTCCGCGATCAGCCCGCGCGAGTAACGGTTGTAGAGCCGCCAGTTCCACAGGTGCTCGAAGTCGGGATAGCCCCACTTCGACGGGTCGTAGTCTTTCGAAGGCGGCGTTCCCTGGCGGCGCCAGTTGCCGTTGCGATGCCACGCAATCCGCGACAGGTAGACGTCGCCCAGCAGGCCGGCCTTGACGATGCCTTCGTGCGCGGCCTGGTACATCTGGTTGTAGTTGCGCTGATAGCCGATCTCGAGGACCTTGCCCGTCGTCAGCGCCGCTTGCCGCATGCGGAGGCAGCCGGCTTCGTCCCACGCCATCATCTTCTCGCAGAGGACGTGCTTGCCGGCTTCGAGGCAGGCTGTCGTGACGTCGGCGTGCGCCCAGAGCGGCACCGCGATCACGACGGCCTCGATGTCCTCGTGCGCGATCATCTCCTTCCACTCGGCGTAGTGCTTCGCGGGTGGACGGTTCGTCTTCTTGAGGACGTCGTCTGCCTTGGTCAGCTGATCGGGGTTGATGTCCGCCATCGCGCGGACGTCGCCGTAGGCGGGATCCACTTGCGCCAGCAGCACGCGACCCTCGCCGCCAAGGCCGATGAACCCGATCCGGACCGGGCCGCCCCTGACAGGTCCCTGAGTGGCGGCGGCCACACCCAGGCCGGCCAGCGCGGGCACGCCGGCGACTGCCTTGAGGAAATTACGTCGTCCGATCGTCTGTTGCTCGGGTGTGAGATTCACCCCTGTTCCTCCACGACGGCGCCGAGATATCGCCCGACCACGAGCGGGCGCAGCGACCCATCGTCCGGCGTGATCAAGGCAAGCGTCCCGGGATGCGCGTCGCAATACTGCCGCGCCAGCTCGATGCCGCCGACGAAGAACGCAGTGGCCAGCGCGTCCGCGGTCGCGGCGTCCGACGTCACGACAGATGCGCTCAGGATACCGGTGGCTGGCCGCCCGGTGCGAGGATCGATCACGTGACCGTAGCGAACGCCGTCCACTTCGACGAACTGCTCGCCGGCGCCGCTGGTGGCGAGAGCCGCGTTGCGAAGCCGCAGACGGGCCAGCGGGCTGCGACCCGCGGCGGGTGACGTGATGTCGACAATCCATCCCTCTTCGGGACCGCCCAGCGCGATGACCGAGCTGGCGCCTGCGGACACCAGCGCATGCCGTACGCCGCTGCCCCAGAGCGCTGTGCCGATGGCCTGTACGGCGAAGCCCTTGCCGATCGCCCCGAGATTCACCGTCACGCCGGGGCGCGACACCGACACGGTTCCGGCTGCTTGGTCGAGCGACAACAGCTCGCTGCCAACCACCTGCCGCGCGGCTGCAATCTCGTCGTCGCCCGGCAGGCGGCCCTCACGCCGCAGGAAGCCCCAGCAGCGGCTGAATGCCGTCGCTGTGATGTCGAAGGCGCCGTCGGTCAACGACGACAGCTCCACGCAGCGGGCGAGCAGGTCGAAGACTTCGTCGCTGACGGCGATCGGCGTGTGGTCGGTCGCGTGATTGATGCGCGAGATCTCGCTCGACTCGCGGAAGATCGACAGGAGCGCCTCGAGTCGATCGGCCTGTTCGAGCGCCGATTGCGCCGCGGCGATGTCGCCCGCGCGGTCCCCGGGCAGGGCCACCTCGAATCGACAGGCCATCGCCCGCCGATGCACGCGGATATAGTGGCTCGGCGGGGCGGCGGTTTCCCGGCGTCCCCATCCCGCGGACAGCACGTCGCGCCGGGTCAGGCCGGCCGGAGGGGGCGCGTTGGGGTGCAGGGGGCGTAGCGGCACGGCGGTCGTTCTCGCTGCCTGTGGTCTCGGCCTCACCCTACGGCCGGAGGGTGGGCGACGTCAACAGGGAATCGAAGAATTGCATGAACGAAACCGGTAAAGGACCCAGCCAATTGGCCAACGGCCGAGGCGGCCGGGGGCCGGCGCCCGACCTGATCAAAGATGTGGGGCCACCGAGGGCCAGAGGATGATCGCCATCGACCAGAAGCGCGCCGCGCGCGACCTGCTTCCGAAAATCGACGCCGCGTTCGAGCTGTCGGCCCAGAAGATCCGCGCGCTCGAAGCGCGCTGGCGGCCCGAGGATGGCGCGCCCGTCTTCACAGTAAACGGCCAGTACCAGGCCCGCGGCTGGACCGAGTGGACGCAGGGCTTCCAGTTCGGCGCCGCGATCCTGCAATACGACGCGACGGGCGAGGCCGCCTTCCTCGACCTTGGCCGGCAGCGCACGCTCGAACGGATGGCGCCGCACCTGACGCACACCGGCGTGCACGACCACGGCTTCAACAACGTCAGTACCTACGGCGCCTTGTGGCGCCTTGCCGTCGAAGGCCGGTTCGAGGCTGCCGACTGGGAGCGCCGCTTCTACGAGCTGGCGCTCAAGGTCAGCGGCGCCGTCCAGGCCGGGCGGTGGACGGCGATTCCGGGCGGCGGGTTCATTCATTCGTTCAACGGCGCGCACTCGTTGTTCGTCGACACGATCCGATCGCTGCGCGCGCTGGCGCTGTCTCATCATCTCGGTCACCGCCTGTCCGGCGAGCAGGACGCCGCCGTCAGCCTGCTCGAGCGGCTCGTGCAGCACGCCAGCGCCACTGCGCGCTTCAGCGTCTACTACGGCGCCGGACGCGACCGTTACGACGTCCGCGGCCGCACGGCGCACGAAAGTCTGTTCAACCCCGCCAACGGCTCGTACCGCGGTCCCAACAGCCAGCAGGGCTACTCGCCCTTCACCACCTGGACGCGCGGCCTGGCGTGGGCCATGCTCGGCTTCGCCGAACAGCTCGAGTTCCTCGCCGTCGTCGACGACGACGCGCTGGCGCCGTTTGGCGGGCGAGCCGGAATCGAAGACTGGATGCTCGAGGCCGCCCGCGCGACGTGCGACCACTACATCGACAGCGCGTCAGCGTCCGACGGCATTCCCTATTGGGACGCCGGCGCGCCCGGTCTGGCCGCCCTCGGTGACTGGGCCGGCCGGCCGGCCGACCCGTTCAACGATCACGAGCCTGTCGACAGCTCGGCGGCGGCGATTGCCGCGCAGGGGCTGCTTCGACTCGCACGACTCGAGTCCAGCCGCGGACTGTCGGGCGAGCGATACGAGCAGGCGGGCCTGCAAATCGTCGAGACGTTGTTCGATCCGTCAGGGCCGTACTTGTCGACCCGCGCCGACCACGAGGGGCTGCTGCTGCACTCCGTTTACCACTGGCCCAATGGCTGGGACCACGTGCCGGCGGGATCGACGACGCCGCGAGGGGAGTCCAGCCAGTGGGGCGACTATCACGCCCGCGAGGTCGCCCTGTATCTCAAGCGGCTGGCGACGGGGCAGCCCTACCTCACGTTCTTCGGACCGGCGGCGAGGACTGCGTGACCGCCGGCAACAAGGTGCGGCCCGTTGCGCTCGTCACCGGGGGCACGCGCGGGATTGGCCTGGGCATTGCGCGGGTGCTGGCGAGCCGTGGGTGGGACCTCGCGCTGGCCGGGATGAGAGCGTCGGGCGAGATTGCCGGCACTGTCGCCGAACTGCAAGGCGATGGCGCGGAGGTCTCCTATACGCGCGCCGATGTGTCGAGCGCCGCCGATCGCGACGCATTGGTCGACGCCGTGCGAGCCCGCTTCGGCAGGCTGAACGTGCTCGTCAACAACGCCGGCCGCGCACCTCGCCTGCGCGCGGATCTGCTCGAAGCGTCAGAGGCCAGCTTCGAGGAAGTGCTGCGGACGAACCTGCAGGGCCCCTACTTCCTGACCCAGCGCGCCGTGCCGCTGCTGCGCGAACGGCGCCATCAGGCGCCGCACGAGCCGACGGCGATCGTCTTTGTCACGTCGGTCTCGGCGACGATGGCGTCGCCGAACCGGGGCGAATACTGCGTGAGCAAGGCCGGGCTCGCCATGGCTGCCAGTCTCTTCGCGGTGCGACTCGCCGCGGACGGCATCCCGGTGTTCGAGGTACGGCCCGGCGTGATCGCCACCGACATGACGGCTGGCGTGAAGGAGACCTACGACCGGCGCATCGCCGACGGGCTGATCCCGGCGGGCCGATGGGGCACACCGGATGATGTGGGGCGCGTCGTCGCAGCGCTGGTGTCCGGCGACATGCCGTACGCCACTGGCTCGGTGGTGCACGTCGATGGCGGGCTTGCAGTCCCGCGCCTGTAGCTGGAGGAGACGCTCGCCAATGCGTGCCATTCGAGTCCTGTCAGTGGCGGCGCTGCTCGCGCTGCCGGTTGCTGTCGCCGCGAGACGCCCCGCCTTTCCAACGGAGAGCCGCCCGATGCCGACGGTCCACTTCATGACGCTGGACCCTGGCCATTTTCACGCGAGCCTGGTGCAGAAGGAGATGTATCCCGGCGTCGACCCGCGCGTGGATGTCTACGCGCCGCTCGGGTCCGATCTGACGGAGCATCTCGGCCGCATCATCGCGTTCAACACGCGGAAGGACAACCCGACCAGCTGGCGGATGGAGATCCACACCAGCCCTGACTTCTTCGAGCGGATGCTCGCGGAGCGGCCCGGCAACGTGGTCGTCCTGTCCGGCCGCAACATGGGAAAGATGGCCCGCATCGGCGCCGCCGTCCATGCCGGGCTCAACGTGCTCGCCGACAAGCCGTGGATTCTCAAGTCGAGCGACCTGCCGGCGCTCGCGAGCGCGCTCACCGAAGCCGACGAGAAGGGCGTCGTCGCCTACGACATCATGACCGAGCGATTCGAGGTGACGACGGAGCTGCAGCGGGCGTTGGTCGGCGACACGGGGGTGTCGGGCGGGATCGACGCCGGCACGCCGGACAAGCCGTCGGTCTACATGGAAAGCGTGCACCACCTGTTGAAGACAGTGGCCGGTGCGCCGAACATCCGACCGGCGTGGTTCTTCGACACCTCGGCGCAGGGCGAGGGCCTCAACGACATCGGCACGCATCTCGTCGACCTGGTGCAGTGGACGCTGTTTCCCGATCAGGCCGTCGACTACACGAAGGACGTGCGCGTGCTGTCGGCGCAGCGATGGCCGACGCCGATCGCCGAGGCCGATTTCAAGCGCGTGACGGGAGGTCAGAGCTTTCCGGCCTCGGTGCAGTCGCGGGTAGACAATGGCGTGCTGCAATACGACTGCAACACGCTGGTCTCGTACGCCGTCCGCGGCATTCACACGACGCTGAACGTGATCTGGGACTGGGAGCCGCCGGCAGGGGCGGGGGACCGGCACTACGCCATTTATCGCGGCCGCCGCGCGGCTGTCGAGGTGCGGCAGACGAAGGCCGACAAATACCTGCCGGAGTTGTACGTCATCCCGAACCGCGCCGAGGAACTGACTGCCGTCAAGGCGGCGGTGGATGCACGTCTGGCGGCGCTGCAGGGCGAGTTCGCTGGCGTGTCAGCCGAGGTCCGCGGCGACCGCATCCACATCGCGATTCCGGATCGGTTCCGCGTCGGCCATGAAGCGCACTTCGCCCAGGTGACGCGTAACTTCCTGTCGTACCTGCAGGACCGCGCGCGCCTCCCGCGCTGGGAGCGCGCCAACATGCTGGCCAAGTACTACGTGACCACCACCGGCACGGAGCTCAGTCACCAAGCGCCCGCGCGCCCTGCGCCGAGGTTGGCGCCGGAGTAGGGCGGAGCGGGCCGAGAGAGCCGGGAGGGACGAGGGGGCCGAGAGGAGCCGAGGGGCTCCTTGCCTCTCTCGGCCTCCTAGGCTTCCTGGCCCGCCTAGACGTCCGTGAGATGCGTCAGCTGTCCTGTGCTGTCGCCGATCGTCTCTTCACGCACGCCGATGCGGTTCAGCACCGTCAGGTAGAAGTTCGTCATCGGCGTGTTGTCGTCGAACACCAGGTGCCGTCCGCCGACCAGCCCGCCGCCGTGGCCGGCGACGACGACCGGAAGGTTTTCGTGGGTGTGCTTGTTGCCGTCGCTGATGCCGCTGCCGTAGACCACCAGCGTGTTGTCGAGCACCGAGCCGTCGCCTTCCGGCATCGCGGCCAGCTTCGCGATGAACTTCGCGAACAGCTCCATGTGGAACACGTTCACCTTGGTGACCTTCTCGATCCACTCCGGGTTGTCGCGATGGTGCGTCAGCGGGTGGTGCGGGTCGGGCACGCCAATCTCGGGATAGGTGCGCAGGCTGCCTTCGCGTCCGAGCATCATCGTCGACACGCGCGTGAGATCGGCCTGGAAGGCGATGGCCTGCATGTCGAACATGAGTGACGCATAGTCCGCGAACAGCACCGGCACGCCGCTCGGCATCTCGAAGTCAGGCGTGACTTCCCGCGTGTCGTGCTCGGCGATGTCAATCCGGCGTTCGATCTCGCGGACCGACGTCAGGTACTCGTCCACCTTGTGCCGATCCGACGTGCCGAGCGTGGAGACCAGCGACGTCGTGCGCTCCGCGACCAGATCGAGGATGCTCCGGCGGGACTGACGGCGAAGCGCGCGCGTGGCAGGATCGAGCCCGGCATCCATGCCGCCAAACAAGCGCTCGAACGCCAGCCGCGGGTTGGTCTCTGGCGGCATTGGCGACGTGGGGCTGCGCCACGACAGGCTGTTCGTGTAGGCGCAGCTATAGCCCGAGTCGCAGTTGCCGACGGTGCGTGACTCGTCGCAGCCAAGTTCCAGCGACGGGAAGCGTGTGTCGCTGCCGATCTGGCTGGCGGCGATCTGATCGACAGACACGCCGGCAGCGATGTCGGCGCCGGCGGTCTTTTTCGGATGCACGCCGGTGAGGTAGCAGGCCGCGGCACGGGCGTGATCGCCTGCCCCGTCGCCCAGCTGGTTGGCGTTCTGCTGCGCCAGGCCGCTCAGCACGAGCGTGTGCGCGCGCAGCGGCTCGAGCGGCTTCAGGATCCGCGTGAAGGCAAACTCCGTCCCGGCCGCCGACGGCGTCCAGGCCTCGAGGGTCACGCCGTTGGGGATGTAGGTGAAGCCAAGGCGGAGCGGCGCCCGCTTCGCGACCGCGGCGGCGCTGGCAAACGCCGGCGTCATGGCATCCAGCATCGGGAGCGCAACGGCGACGCCGAGGCCCTTCAGGAACGTGCGCCGCGGCAGGAACTTTCCGGTGACGATCATTGCGCTGACGCTCCTTCGCGCATCTGGAACGGGACGCTCTGCACGATCTCGGTCACGAGACTGGAAAACCGGTAGTCGTGCGCGGCGACGCGCCGCGCGATCTGCCGGACGGTGCGATTGTCAGGGCCGTCGAGCCCGCGGCCCAGCGCGTAGGTGAGCAGCTTGACCGTCAGCGCGCGCGCGAAGGCCTCCTGCTCGGAGTCCAGGATCGTGGCCAGTTCGGCCGGTCCCTTGAATGTCCGGCCGTCCGGCAGCTGTCCAGTCGAGTCTACCGCGAACTTCCCGTCCTCGGTGCGCCACTGGCCGATGGCGTCGAAGTTCTCCAGGCCGAAGCCGAGTGGGTCCATGCGGCGGTGACAGGACGCGCAGGTCGGGTTCTTCCGGTGCGCTTCCATCTGCTGGCGCAGGGTCGTCGACTTGCCGACCGACGACTCGTCCAGCCGCGGCACCGTCGGCGGTGGCGGAGGCGGCGCCGAATTGAGCAGGTTCTCGAGCACCCATTTGCCGCGCAACACCGGCGACGTGCGCGTCGCGTAGGACGACACCGTGAGCACGCTGCCTTGCATCAGCACGCCCTGTCGCGGCGTGCCTGTCAGATCGACGCGGCGGAACTGGGGGCCCGAGACGCCGGCGACGCCGTAGTGGCGCGCAAGGCGCTCGTTGAGGAACGTGTACTTCGCGTCGAGGAAGTCCTGGATGCTGCGGTCGTCGCGGATGATGGAGGCAAAAAACAGCTCCGTCTCGTGCCGCATCGAGAGGCGCAGGTAATCCTCGAAGTCGGGGAACTTGTCCGGGTCGGGCCGCGCGGACTCGAGGGCGCGCACCTGCAGCCACTGCCCGCCGAACTGCTCGACCAGCGCCTGCGACTTCGGGTCGAGGAGCATGCGCTTGATCTGCGCCTCGAGCACGCCCGGGGCGCGCAACTGGTGCGTCGCCGCCAGGCGACGCAGCGTCGCATCCGGCATGCTGGCCCACAGGAAATACGAGAGGCGGGTCGCCAGCTCGACGTCCGACACCGGCTGTGGCGCAGCGCTGCCGGCAGCAGGCGGTTGCTCCAGCCGGAACAGGAAGTCCGGCGACACCAGCATGCCTTGCAGCGCGATGGCGATGCCTTCTTCGAACGACTCGCCCTGCCGCCTGGTCTCCGTGTAGAGCCGCAGGTAGCGGCTGACCTCCGCGGGTGTGACGGGACGCCTGAACGCGCGCGCCGCCAGGCTCGCCACGATGCGCCGCGGGCAGTCGGCCGTGTGCTGGCCCTTCGCGTGTCCGCAGATGAAGATGCGCTGCAGGCTGGCTTTCGACGGCCCGCTCACCGCGTGGTACGGCCCGCCGACTTCCAGATAGCTCACGCGCACGTTGTTGACCGGCGGGAGATCCTTGTGCTCTTCCTCGAACTTCTGCCGGAGCCTGCCCACTTCCTCAGGCGGCGCGCTGAACGGCGGCTCGAAATGGGGCGGCGGCGGCTCGGGTCGCGCCGACGGGTTGGGCCCGCGATAGCTGGGAGGCAGCCCTTCGTACAGATGCGGGATCGACACGGCGAGCCAGTGCGTGCCTGCGGTCAGGTGCAGGTGGAACTCCCGGCCCTTGCCGAGAAAGTCCTGCTGGTCGTCATCGAAGGACGCCGCCTTGTCCGGATCGAGCGATTGCGTCTGCCGGGCGGTCCCGTCGACCCACAACGTCATCTCAATCGGTTCCGACCCGGCGGGGCGGGTCCCGCCGGCGACGGCATTGATGACGTAGTCGCCTTCGACAGCGATGCGGTACTCGACGTGAAACGCGTTGGGGAGGCTGAGCCCGGTCCTGTCGTACTCGGTGAGCGGCGTCACGCTCGGCGTGATGTGGCGCGACATCAGCGTCAGCTTGTCCAGCATCGGCTTCATCGGGCGCGGCCCGAAAATCGCGGTGTGGGCGACGCGTTCTGACGCGGCCAGGTATTTCTCCATCAGGACCGGCGGCACCGACAGCACCGCCCCGATCGTGTCGAAGCCGTAGCCGGTGTCGTCCTGCGGAAATTCGTCGGCGGGCCGGAGATCGACGCCCACCAGATCCCGGACGGTGTTGTTGTATTCCGCGCGATTGAGCCGGCGCAGCACCACATGGCCTGGCCGCGGAGGCGCCGCGGCGTCGGCAGCGTCCACCTCGTGGCCGATCCACGTCGTGATGCGCGCGAGATCCTCGGGGTCCGGACGGATCTCGTCCTCAGGCGGCATCTCGCCGGTGCGGAGCTTCTGCAGCACCAGATCCCACGTGTCGGGATCGGCCGCGACGGCGGTCGTCGTCTGGAATTTCTCCAGATTGAGGTTGCCCTTGTGACGCCGCGCGTCGTGACAGTCGTAGCAGTGATCGGCGAGAAATGGCTGCACCGACGTCTCGAATGCCGTCGGCACCGGCGCGTTGTCCGCCGTGGGCGACCATTCAATCAGCACCACGACCAGCGCGACGAGGGGGAGAAGGGCCAGCCTTCGCACGGAGTCCTTCGATTGTCGGCCCTTGGGCTGTTGCGGTCAAGTCCCTGAAAGCCCGGCGTTTAGCGTCGTGCCACGACGGCAATCCCCGTGCAGTCGGCGAGTGTCCTGCGAGCCCGGCTGTGGAACAATGCTGAGCTCGAGGAGACTCCCGAGATGACGTCTGTGTCTTTGCTGCGCGGCGCCGCCCTGGCGCTGCTGATCGCCGCGCCGCCGCTCGCCGCCCAGCCGGCCCCGGAGAAGGTGGCCGACGGGGTGCTCGTGCCGGTCGGGTCCGCCACTCTCAAGGTCGAAGTCTGCACAGACGACGTCGTCAGGATCGCCTACGCGCCAGCGCGCGAGTTTTTTGAGCGGAAATCGCTCGTGGTCGCCCCGAAGCGGTGCGATGGCGCCACGTGGGACACGACGACGAGCGCCGCGGCGGTTGTGGTTCGCACCGCGCACCTGCGCGTTGTCGTCGCCAGGCCGGGCGGCGCGGTGTCGTTCTACGACACGCATGGCCGGCTGCTGCTGGCCGAGGCCGCGCGCAGCCTGAGCGCGGCAGAGGTTCAGGGCGAGCGGACCTATCACGTGCGTCAACAGTGGCGCCCGGCAGCCGCTGAAGCGCTCTACGGACTGGGCCAGCATCAGCTTGGCCTGATGAACATCAAGGGCTACGACCTGGACCTCTGGCAATACAACGTCAGCGTCGCCGTGCCCGTTCTTGTCTCGAGCCGCGGCTACGGGTTGCTGTGGGACAACATGTCCCTGACGCGCTTCGGCGATCTCCGCGCACCGGAAGCGATGCCCGCCGCGCAGCTGTTCGACGAGAGCGGTCACGCCGGCGGGTTGACCGGGCACTACTTCTCAGGCGCGACCTTCGGCACGCCGGTCGCGACACGGGTGGACAAGCAGATCGACATCCAGGTGTCGGGAGTGCCCGCGCCGAACACGCGAATCCATCCGGCGCTGCCAGCCGAAGGGCCGGTCAGCGTTCGCTGGCAGGGGAGCGTGCTCGCGCTCGCCAGCGGCGAGCACACATTCCAGGCGTTCTCCAACGCCGGACTGCGGATGTGGGTGGACGGCCGGCTGGTCGTCGATCATTGGCGGCAGGGCTGGCTGCCGTGGAACGACGTCGCACGCGTCGCCATGGTCAAAGGCCGCCGCTACACGCTGAAGATCGAATGGGCCAAGGATGAAGGCGACACGTGTCAGCTGCGTTGGAAGACGCCGGCGCCGTCCGCGAACACGTCGCTCTGGTCGGAGGTCGGCGACGGCGTCGACTACTACTTCCTGTATGGCCCGACCCTGGACGGCGTCGTTGCCGGCTATCGGCGCGTCACCGGCGACGCGCCGATGATGCCGAAATGGGCGTTCGGTTTCTGGCAGTCGCGCGAGCGCTACAAGACCCAGCAGGAGAGCCTCGACGTGCTCGACGGCTTCAGGACCCGCCACATCCCAATCGACGTGATGGTGCAGGACTGGCAGTACTGGAAGACAGACTCCTGGGGCTCGCACATCTTCGACAAGGATCGATTCCCCGACCCCGACGGCTGGATCGCCGGCATCCACAACCGCCACGCGAAACTGATGATCTCGGTGTGGGGGAAGTTCTATCCGGGCACCGCGAACTTCGACGCGCTGCACAATGCCGGCTTTCTCTACGAAGGCCCGCTCAAGGATCACCTGAAGGACTGGCTGGGTTTTCCTTACACCTTTTACGACCCGTTCAACGCGGGGGCCCGGCAGATGTTCTGGGATCAGGTGAAGCCGGCGCTGTTCGATCGCGGCGTGGACGCCTGGTGGATGGACGCCACGGAGCCAGACCTGGTGCAGCCGCGCGAGACGCTCGATGGCCAGCGCAGCTACGCCAACCCCACCGGCATGGGATCCGGCGCGCGCGTGCTCAACGGCTATTCGCTCGTCAACAGCCTGGGCATCTACGAGGGCCAGCGTGCGGCGGCACCCGATCGCCGGGTCGTGATTCTCACCCGGTCGGCGTTCGCGGGACAGCAGCGCTATGGCGCCGCCACGTGGTCCGGAGACATCACCACCACGTGGACGGCGATGCGAAAGCAGATTCCCGCCGGCCTGAGCTTCTCGCTGTCCGGCCTCCCGTACTGGGCGTCGGACACCGGCGGGTTCGACACCTCGCCGCGCTTCGTGCGCACGCCCATGGCGCCTGACGACGCCGAGGAATGGAAGGAGCTGAACGTCCGCTGGTTCCAGTACAGCACGTTCACGCCGATCCTCCGCGTGCACGGGCAGTTCCCGTTCCGTGAGATGTGGTTTCTCGGCGGGGAAGGGGACCCGGCGTACCAGACGGAACTGACGTTCGATCGGCTGCGCTATCGCCTGTTGCCCTACGTCTACTCGCTGGCCGGCGCTGTCACGCATGACGCGGGCACGATGATGCGGGCGCTGGTGATGGATTTTCCCGCCGACCCGAAGGTGCGCGATATCGGCGACCAGTACATGTTCGGTCCCGCCTTTCTGGTCAGCCCTGTCACTGTCTACAAGGCGAGAAGCCGTTCGGTCTATCTGCCGGCGGGCGCTACCTGGTACGACCTGTGGACGGGCCAGTCGTTGCCGGGCGGACAGGCTCTCGCTGCGCCGGCACCTTTCGATGTCCTCCCGGTGCACGTGCGCGCCGGCTCGATCGTACCGCTGGGCCCCGACCTCGAATACACCGACGAGAAGCCGGCCGATCCGATCACGCTCTACGTCTACGCTGGCAGCGGCGGCCGCTTCACGCTCTATGAAGACGACGGGATCAGCAACGGCTACGAACGGGGCGCGGCGTCGCGCATTCCGCTGACGTGGGACGACGGCGCGCGCACCCTGACGATTGGCGAACGTTCAGGGCAGTTCGACGGGATGCTCACCTCGCGAACGTTCCGGGTTGTGCTCGTGTCACCGGGCGCGCCGCTGGCGTTGGGCGCCGACTCCGCTGCGGCGCGGACGGTGACGTACAACGGGTCCGCGTTGACCGTGACTCTGCCAGCTGAATCGAAGTGACGGCGCCACGCGCCCGATCCGGCGGACCGGACGTGCCGTTAGTCCCGAGCTCGGCGAGTGGCGGACGGGACGCCTGCGCTCGCCCCGGAGCAACGTCTGCGGCACCGGTTCCGTCCAAGAGCAGTATCGCGTCGCTTGACCGTCCCGGGACCAGGCCTGATGTCACATCTGCTCGGCGATCTCCGTTACACGATCCGTCAGCTCCGGCAGTCGCCGGTGTTCACTGCCACCGCTGTCCTCACGCTGGCGATTGGCATCGGAGCGACGACAGCCATCTTCACGCTCATCAATGCCGTGATGCTGCGCTCTCTGCCGGTCGCCGACCCGGCGCGGCTGGTCCGGATCGGCGATGGCACGGACTGCTGCGTGGAGGGCGGCCCGCAGGACCGCTGGGGCATGTACGCCTACCCCTTCTACACGCGCCTCAAGGCTGAGACGCCGGAGTTCGAGGAGCTGGCAGCGTTCCAGGCTGGCGGCGGGCGGCTCAGCGTGCGCCGGCAGGGCGCGGCTGGGGCGGCGAAGCCGCTGCGCGGGGAATACGTCTCGGGCAACTATTTCTCGACGCTGGGTGTCGGCGCCTTCGGCGGCCGGCTCCTGACGCCGGCTGACGACACCGACGCCGCAGCGCCCGCCGTGGTGTTGAGCCATCGCGCGTGGCAGGAGGAGTACGGCAGCGACGCCGCGCTCGTCGGCTCGACGCTGATCGTTCAGGGCCAGCCGGTGACGCTGATCGGCGTGGCCCCGCCGGGCTTCTTCGGCGAGACGTTGCGTGGCGATCCGCCGGATCTCTGGATTCCACTTCATCTGGAGCCGGCGATTGCCGGCGAGACCACGCTCCTGCGGCAGCCGATCTCCGCGTGGCTGCGGGTCATCGGGCGGCTCAAGCCAGGCGCGACCACCGACGGCATGGGCCCGAGGCTGACCGGGGTCCTGCGCAACTGGATGGCACACGAGGCGTACCCCGCGGACTGGCTTCCAGGCATCATGCGCGCGCTCCCGAACCAGGTAATCAACGTCGTGCCGGCCGGCGCCGGCGTCGGGGAGATGAAAGAAGCCTACGGGCGCAGCCTGCAGATCCTGCTCACGGTGTGCGCGCTGGTGCTGCTGATTGCCTGCGCGAATGTCGCCAACCTGCTGCTGGCACGGGCCGTCGCACGGCGCGGACAGACCGCGTTGCGCCTGGCCCTCGGCGCCTCGCGCGCCCGGATCGTCACGCAGGCGCTCATCGAGAGCGTGTTGCTGGCGGTGGCTGGCGGAATCGCCGGCCTCCTCGTGGCGGCGGCCGCCGCGCAGCTGCTGGTCTCGCTGGCATTTCAGGGCGCGCACTTCCTGCCAGTCAGCACGCGCCCCTCGCTGATGGTTCTCGGCTTCGCCTTCGCGCTCGCGCTGATCACCGGTGTTGTCTTCGGCGCCGCGCCCGCGTGGTTCGCCACGCGGACCAATCCAGTCGAGGCGCTGCGCGGGGCCGGCCGTACGACGCGCGACCACTCCTCGCTCGCGCGCAACGGCCTGCTGATCGTCCAGGCGACGTTGTCTGTCGTCCTCGTCGCCGGCTCGACGATGCTGGCACGAAGCCTCGACCGCCTCGAGCGACAGGACTTCGGCTACCGCATCGACGGCCGCGTGGTCGTCGGCCTGAATCGGCCGTCGGCGTCGAACTCAGTGCCCAGGCTGACGGCGATGTACCGCCAGATCGAGGAGCGGCTGAATCAGCTGCCTGGCGTGACCGGCGCCGGGCTGGCGCTCTACAACCCGCTGACGGACAACTGGGGCGAGATGATCCACGTGCAGGGGCACCCGCCGCCGACGATGGGCGAAGACGCCGGCGCCTCGTGGGACCGCGTGAGCACGGATTACCTCCGGCACCTCGGCGTCAGCGTCCTGCGCGGCCGCAGTTTCACCGCGGCAGACAACGAGACGTCGGGCGATGTCGCCGTGGTCAACGAGGCGTTCGTGAAGCGGTTTTTCAAGAGCGGGGAGGAGCCGCTCGAGCAGCACTTCGGGCTCGACATGCAAGAGCTCGCCGGCACCTACCGCATCGTGGGCGTCGTCCGCGACGCGAAGTTCGCGGGCTGGGGCCTCGACCAGCCGGCGCGGCCGATGTTCTACGTGTCGCTTGCGCAGAACGTGGACTACTCGAACGACATGATGAAGCGGGTCGAGCAGTCGACCCACTTCATCAGCGGACTGCTGCTCGTGACCGACGTCGCGCCCGGTGCGCTGGAGCCGGCGCTCGCCAAGACGTTGGCGTCGATTGATCCGGACTTGACGATCACCAGCGTCCGGACGCTGCAGCAACAGGTCGCACGCTCCTTCGATCAGGAGCGCGCGGTCGCCAGTCTTGCCGGGCTGTTCGGCGTCGTCGCCCTGCTGCTCGCGGCGGTCGGGCTCTACGGGGTCACTGCGTACACGGTCGCGCAGCGCACCAGCGAAATCGGTCTCCGCATGGCGCTCGGCGCGGACCGTCCCAACGTCGTGAACCTGGTCCTGCGCGGCGCCTTCGTCCGCGTCCTGGCGGGTCTGGCGCTCGGCATCCCGCTGGCGATCGGCGCTGGGCACCTGCTCTCCGCGCAGCTCTATCAGGTGTCGTTCTGGGACCCGACGGCGCTGACGATCGCCGCTGTCGCCCTGGGAGTCTGCGCGTTCGTGGCGGCCATCGTGCCCGCCATGCGCGCCGCCGCGATTCAGCCGATCCAGGCACTTCGGACCGAGTAGGCGACCGTGCCAAAAAACTTGATGCCGTGAGAACGCCGTCGGCCGGGTCACCGGGGCGTTGGCGTCAGCGTCCAGACCCAGCCCTCGAACCCAGACGCGTTTTTCAGGATCACCGACTTTCCGTCAGGCGAGACCGACATGTTCTTGTCCCCCATGCCCATGGCCAGCATTGTCGGTTGCGGGATGAAGAGCTCCTCCTCTTCGACCGTCTTCTTCGCCGGCGCCAGCTTCGTGCCGGAGCAGACCTGCGACACCACCACCGCGGGGAACGTGGTGGTCATCCTGAAGTGCAGCCCGCCAATCAAGCCAGGTGTCACGGTCTCTACCGTGGCGTAGTCGAACTCGCCTTTCAGTACCGGGGCCAGGCATTTCGGCGAGCGGTCGTGCGGGTTGGTGACGATCGACGGGGCGTTGGTGATCGTTGGCGTGCCGACGATCGAGTTGTCGTCCTGCCAGGCCAGCGTCACGTCGATCTCGACCGAGTCGGTGACATGGGCAAGGCCCTGGCCGTCACTCGAGATCGACGGGTCGCCTTCTGTACTTCCCGAGGATGTGCCACGCGACGTGCCGGGCGGCCATCCACTTCTGCATGGCGTCCATGTCCGGCTGCTGCGCGACGGCAGGCGCAGCAAGCCCAATCACACACGCGGCGATGAACATCTGGCGTCGGATCATACGGGGTTCAGTCTCCATTCGGTCGTGGGACGAAGGCTTACGGCTCGACATTCGATGCGGCGTCCGTGAACAGCCGGCCTGACAGTATGCGAAATGGCGTTGGTTAGATCAATTCGAGGCGCCCGCAAGCTGAAACTTCCGCACCGGCACGACGCGATAGTTGTCGGCCAGCTCGGTGACCTCGATCCGCTCGTCCACCGGCACATCGTGGAACACCTGCGTCGTCCCGCTCCCGGGCCATTTGACTTCAAGCGTCTTCACGCCTCTGGCCTTGCCGACGCCGATGTGCTGCAGCAGGGGCGATGCGCCGAACGACCCGCCGCTCGACACTTCACGGTAGCGAATCGGCGACGGCGTGCCGGAGCCGTCGACGGCGAGCGTGATCTTCGCGCCGATGCCGAGGCGGTTGGTCTTCACGCCGCGTACGCGAACTTCGATCCAGTGGTTGCCATAGCCGCCGGGGTTGTGGAAGAGCGCCTCGTCGTACTTGTCGCCCTGCACGGCACCGCCGGTGTTGAGGACGACCTCCTCGTTGCCGTCGCCGTCGAGATCGGCAAAGGCGATCCCGTGTCCCTTCTGCAGATGGCCGGTGCCCGTCGCGTCGGTGACGTCGACGAACCGCTTGCCGCCCTCGTTCTTGAACATGATGTTCGGCATCAACGAGGCAAACGAGGGCGAGCCGGTGCCCAGGTAGAAATCGAGATAGCCGTCGTTGTCGAGATCGCCGAAGTTCGCGCCCATCGACGGCACCACCCGATCGAGGCCGACCTCTGTCGACACGTCGGTGAAGGTGCCGTCGTGGTTGTTGTGATAGAGGGCCAGGCTCTCGCCCTGCACCGGCTGGTGCAGGTAGTACTTCAGGAATTCCTCGACTGACGTGACGTACGACGACACGAAGATGTCCAGCCAGCCGTCGTTGTCGTAGTCGAAGAACCACGTGGGGAAGCTCGCGAACGGCTTCTCGACGTGCAGCGTCTTGGCGACCTCGCTGAACGTGCCGTCGCGGTTGTTGTGATACAGCAGGTTGTCCCCGAACATGTTCGAGACGTAGAGGTCCGGATATCCGTCGTTGTCGTAGTCGCCGAACACGACGCCTTTCGCGAACGTGGCCGCGCCGACGCCGGCACGCGCGGTGACATCCTCGAAGGTCCCATCACCCTTGTTGCGGAACAACTGGCTCGGCGTCAGCTCGTGGCCGACGAACACGTCCAGCCAGCCGTCGTTGTCGATGTCGGCCCAGGCCACCGAGTGCGTTGCGTGCTCGCCGCTGGACAGGCCGGCGGCCTTGGTCACGTCGGTGAACGTGCCGTCGCCGTTGTTGCGCAGCAGCGAGTTGCGCATCGGGATCTCCCAGCCGCCGCGCATGACGAAGAGATCCGGCCGCCCGTCGTTGTTGTAGTCGGTGACTGTCGCGTTCAAGCCGCCGAGCTCGTCGGACAGCCCCGCCGCCTGGGACCGATCCTCGAACGTGCCGTCGCCGCGATTGTGGAAGTAGGCCAGAGGCTCGCAGAAGTCCACGCTCGAGAACACCACGTCCAGCAACCCGTCGCCGTCGAAGTCCTCGACGACGGTGCCGCCAGCCATGCCGAAGCGCCCGAGCTTGGCAGCCGGCGCGACGTCGTAGAAGCGCGGCATCTTCACCGGCGACGCGAAGGCGCTGACGGGAATGCGCCATTCCAGGCGGCAGTGCCTTCTCGTCGCGTCCGAGAATCATCGCCGACAGGTTGGCGAGCCAGCGCACCTCGAGGTCGTTCGGCTGCAGCGTCAGGTACTCGAGGAACCCCTTCAGCGCCGCGTCCACGCCAGCGGTGTCGTGGTGGTGGCCGCCGGGGCGCAGCGGGAAGATGCAGCGATCGGGCGTCGACATCACCAGGCAGTTGTCCACCTCGCCCTGCCGCATGTGCTCGACGGCCGCGGCCTCGACGAGCATGGCGTATTTCTTCGACAGATCCGGATAGTCCTGCAGGTACGGCGCCAGCGCGTCGCGGGCCGCGTCGAAGTGCTTCGCCGCGTCGTCGACCTTGCCTTCGAACGAGTCCACTGACGCGAGGAGCCGGTAGGCGTTGGCCCGCTGCTCGTCGGTAATGGGATCGTGGCCGGCGATGATCTGGCGGAGCGACTCAGTGCCGGCCGTCCGCGCCTTGACGATGGCGCTCTTCCGCGCGTCGCAGAGCGCGTGGAGATCCTCGGGATCCACCGACGCGTCGATCTGCGCGTCCACTTCGACGAGGCCGGAGTTGTCGATGACCGGGCGATACTTCGAGATCGCCTGACGCGCGCGCTCCCAGTTGACGGCGCGCTGTGTCCCCGGCTGTTGGGCGCGCAGGACCATCCACGGCGCCAGCAGCAGCGCCGCAAGGCCCAACCATCGGACGGTGCGGTTCGATTTCGGGGGACGTCGCTCGGACGCGGCAACCATCGCAGATCCGAGTATATCGGGCGGGCCCTCCACTACTGCCAGCGGACGGTCACCGGCGCCAGCAGGCCGGAGGGCGCCGGGCGGATCTGATCCATGTCCTGCGGCTCGAAGCGCGTCCCGTAGCGCAGATTGAGCAGGCGGTAGTCGGGTAAGGCGCGGCCAGCCATCGCATTGACGGCAGTGTTGACGACGTCGATCCGGATGGCGTTGTCGCCCGGCTTCACCAGGCCGTCGAGCCGCAGGACGAACGGCGCGCACCAGATCGCCCCGGCGCGGACGCCGTTGACACGAACGACCGCCGCCTCGCGCATCGGCGCGTCGAGCCATGCCCGCATGCCATTCGCCAAAGGCGCCGCCTGGAGGGGCGTGCCAGCTCCGAGGTCCAGCACGATGTGCCGCCCCGGCGCGGTGGCGACGGCGGGCAAAGTCACCTGCAGGTCGTAGTGCGCGACCCCGGAGAAGAATCGACGGTCGCTGCCGCTCGTCCAGTCATGAGGCAGAGGCACCGGTTCGGACCGCGGTTCTTCGCCGAAGGTCACAGTCGCGTGATCGATCACAACCTGCCCGTGGGCCAGCGTTCGGGAGGGCGTCGAGCGCGCGGATCCGGTCGCGTTGAAGAACACGACGAACCCGGACGCATAGGGTGCCAGCGAAAGGCGCACCATGCGCGCGTCGCCGCCGCCGGTGGCGACGTCGAGTGGCTCAGTTGTGCCGCTGGCCGGATCCCACCATTCGGCGCGAGCCGCGTGCACGCGGAAACTACCGGCGACCGCCTGCGGCACGTTGGACGTGTTGGCGACGAAGTAGATGTCCGCGCTCCCGGCCTGACGATGGACGACGCCGACCTCGGGTGCCGCCGGCTCAAACGTCACATCGGGCGACAGCAGGCGGCGCAGCGCCTGGCCCAGTTCTGCGGACGACGCGACGACGTGGGCCGGCGCACCGCCGTCGGCGAACAGGCGCCTGGACGCAAGCGCGGTGGCGTCGCCGTCTCCCCGCGTTTCCCAGCCGGGAGGACGCTGCGGCGTCCGGCCGGCCGCCACGACCACGCCGCCGGCACGCGCGAACGCATCGAGCGTCGCGAGCGTCGCGCGGTCGATGCGCTCCACGTCCGGCAGGACGACGGCACGATACCGAGCCGCGCCGACGACCAGTTGCGAGCCATCGACCCTGGCTTGCGCCGCGAGCGTTCGACGGTCGACGAAGTCCACGTTGAAACCGGCGTCGAGGATCGCGGGCAGCACATCGGCGCCGACACGGCGCTGCAACTCGTCATTCAGTTGGACGTGGCCCGGCCCCATCGCTGCCCAGGCGTCGTCGAGCGGCAGATAGAGCGCGACGTCCGTCACTGGCGTCCCCTGGCGCAGCACCGCGCTCGTGCGCTGCAGCGAGGCAGCAATGTCGGACATCACCGGCCACCAGGGATTCCGATCGCCCAGAGCGGCGGCGGCGTAGAAGCGCCAGCCCGGCGCGTCCTCTTTTGGCGGCGAGTAGGGCCAGCCGTGGCCGACCAGCTGGTTCACGCCCTGCAGGAACTGCTGGTTCGCTTCCGCTTGCATGTCGAGCGGCGTCGCGCGGTAGGCGGGGGAGTGCAGCCAGGTCCACGTCTCGGCCGACGTCACCGTGCGGCCGGCGACGTGGCTCGCGGACGCGGCCCACCGCGACGAGCGGATCGCCCGCCAGTTCCAGCCTTCGCCCTCAGGCAGATCGACACGCGCGGCGCTCGACGTCGACGCCGGCGGCGTGCCGTAAATCTGCGCGCGAAGCTTCGTGTGGTGCGCCGTCGCCCAGGCCTGGAGCGGATCGATGAACTGATCGTCCAGCAGCTCGGTCAACGTCTGCGCCCAGTCGTGACGGACGTCCGCGGCGGCGGCATCGTCACGCGTCAGCGCTTCGAGCATGGGCCAGAGGTCGTAGCCACGGCGGCGCTTGAACTCGTCGAGCAGGCGCGGTGTCCAGTCCGAGCCGTAGACTTCGAGGCTGTCGCAGAATACAGCGGCAGGCGCCGTGTCGGCGTCAAACGCCTGCCACAGCCGCTCGCCGACCGTCGACAGATAGTGCGCGACAGCGTCGCGATCGTAGTGGTTGACGACGAAGCCCTCGGCGCCGATCGCGGCCCGCTTCACCATCATGCCGGTGCGACTGGCGATCAGGAACACGAGCTCGCGTGAGTTCGGCGTTGCCGCAGCCTCGATCGCGCCGTCGGCCGGCCGTATCGGGGGCGACTGTGCCGGAGACTCGGGCGCGGCCCCCGCCGGCAGAGGGAAGAAGGCCGCAACGATCGACTCGCCGGCGCCGATTGCCGGAACCGGGATGCGCGATTGGCCTGCGGCGACGGGGACGCGCTCGACGCGCAGCTTTCCGGCGGCGTCGCCGATCTGAACCGATGGCCCGCCGTAAGGCCAGCCGCTGCCCAGCGTGAGGTCGAAGCGCAGGCCCAGCGCGTGGGCGGTGACCGCGGCAAAGCGCAGATGCGCGAGAAAGGCGTCCGAGAGATACGGATCGGTCCGGACGCCAATCCGCTGGTCGTCGAGCGACACGGGGTAGACCGGCTGGACTTCGACACCGCCGATGCCGGCCTGCTGCATCGCGGCCAGCTCACGTCCCAGTTCCTCGTCGGTCACCGCCGGGCCAAACCACCACCAGCGCATCATGATGCGACTGGCCGGATCCGGTGTCGTGAAAGCCGCCCTGAGTCCCGCGAGGCTCGCGTCTTCTGGCGGCGAGCTGGCGCTGGCGCCGGCGATCGCCACGGCGACAGCCGCCAGGGCTATCGCAAGGGCACAGGCACTCGCACGAAGAGGGGCACGGCGAAGGTACGCAGGGGCCCGCGACAGGGCAGGGCGAAGGCAAGCAACGGCAAGGCGAAGGCAAGCAAAGGCGAGGGCAGAGACGGAGGCAACGCCACGGGTCGCGCCCGCAACCGCTGGGATCGAGGACGGATTGTGTCGCAGCTCGTACATACTCTGGGGCGTGCGCACCTCACGATATCTCATCGCTCTGACAGCCGTGGGCCTTGCCCTTGGCGCGGGAACGGCGGTCGCCGAGACGGGGCACGATGGCTGGCTGCGGTACGAGCGGTTGAGTGCGCCAGCGGAGGCGCAGCTCGGAATCGCGCTGCCGGAGGCGCTGGTCGCCGGCAACTCGCGGCAGCTGACCGGCACTGCCGCCGCGGAGCTCGCCGACGGCATCGAGCGGATGACGGGACGCCGGCCTGCTGTCGGAACTGCGCTGCCGCCCGGCGGGGCGCTCGTGATTGGCACTGTCGAAGAAGTCGCGCGCCTGGTGCCCGGCCTGGCGCCAGCCACGCCGCCTGGCGTCGACGGCTTTCGGTTGAAGGTGACACGCGGCGCTGCGGGGGTGACCATCGCGGTAGCGGGGCAGAGCGATCGCGGGACGCTCTACGGGGTCTTCGCCCTGCTTCGCCTGATCGGCCTGCACGGCGACCTGTCACGACTGGACGTCACCGAGACGCCGTCGGCACCGCAGCGCTGGACTGATGAATGGGACAACCTGGACGGATCGATCGAGCGTGGCTATGCCGGCCGGTCGATTTTCTTCGACCAGGGCCACGTGGTGGCCGACCTGACCAGGGCCCGCGAGTACGCGAGGCTGCTGGCGTCAGTCGGCATCAATGGCTGCGCGGCCAACAGCGTGAATGCCAACCCGCTCGCGCTGACAGACGCGTTTCTGCCGGAGCTGGCCCGAATCGCCGACGCCTTCAGGCCGTACGGCGTGCGACTGGCCATCGCTGTCGATTTTTCGAGCCCGAAGACGATTGGCGCCCTCGACACGTTCGACCCGCTCGACCCGCGGGTGATTGCGTTCTGGCAGGCCCGCGCGGACGCGGCCTACCGGCTGATTCCCGATCTTGGCGGCTTCGTCCTCAAGGCCGACTCGGAAGGACGGCTCGGCCCGTCGGCGTACGGCCGGACGCACGCTGACGCCGCCAACGTCATTGCCAACGCCCTGGCGCCGCACGGCGGCGTGTTCTTCTACCGGGGTTTCGTCTACGACCACCACATGGACTGGCGCAACCTCAAAAACGATCGGGCGCGGGCGGCGTGGGACAACTTTCATGCGCTCGACGGCCAGTTCGCCGACAACGTCATCCTGCAGATCAAGCACGGCCCGATCGACTTCCAGGCCCGCGAGCCTGTGTCGCCGCTGTTCGGCGCGCTTCGGAAGACCAACCAGGCGATCGAGCTGCAAATCACCCAGGAGTACACCGGCCAGCAGCGGCATGTCTGCTTCCTCGTGCCGATGTGGAAGCAGGCACTCGACTTCGATCTCGAGGCAAAGGGGCCGGGCACTCCCGTGTCAGCGCTGGTCACCGGCAAGACGTTTCATCGGCCGGCTGGCGGCTTCGTCGGCGTCTCGAACGTCGGCAACTCTCCCAGCTGGCTCGGGCACCATCTCGCCATGGCCAACCTGTACGGGTTCGGACGCCTGGCCTGGAGTCCGGCGCTCCAGGCCGATCGCATCGCGACGGAGTGGACGCAGCAGACCTTCGGCGATGATCCAGGTGTTGTCGAAACCGTCCGCTCGATTCTGCTCGAGTCGTGGCCTGCTTACGAGCGCTACACCGGGCCCCTCGGCGCGCAGACGCTGACAGACATTCTGGGGCCGCACTTCGGCCCGGGCATCGAGTCGTCGGAACGTAATGGCTGGGGGCAGTGGCACCGCGCCGACGAGCGGGGCATCGGCATGGATCGGACAGTCGCGACTGGCACCGGCTACATCGGTCAGTACACTGCCCACGTCGCGGCGATCTACGAGAGCGTACGAACCTGCCCCGACGAACTGATCCTCTTCATGCATCACGTGCCCTACACCCACGTGCTCCACTCGGGCAAGACGGTGATTCAGCACGTCTACGACACGCACTATCAGGGCGCACAGGAAGCCGCGGACTTCGAGCGCCGGTGGCAGGGGCTCAAGGGAAAGGTGGACGAGCAGCGCTACGGCGAAGTGCTCGAGCGCCTGCACTTCCAGGCCGGTCACGCCATCGTCTGGCGGGACGCGATCAACACCTACTTTCTGAAGCTGTCAGGCATCCCGGATGCCAGGGGCCGCGCGGGACACTTCCCCGGGCGCCAGGAGGCCGAGCAGATGACGCTCGACGGCTATGCGCCCGTTGAGGTGATGCCGTGGGAAACGGCAGGTGGCGGGCAGGCGGTCGCCTGCGCCGGGCCGTCGCCGTGCACAGCCACGTTCAAATTCCAGGGCCCGTCAGGCCACTATCGGATGGTCGTCAGGGTACTTCGACGAGAACGACGGGGAGTCGCGTTTTGCCCTGCAGGTGGCCGGGCGGCCCGTGGACGCGTGGCTCGCCGACGACACCCTGCCAGCCAAGGATCCCAACGGGCACACCTCGTCGTGGCGTGTCATCGAGGACGTGGCCCTCGCGCCCGGCGACGCCATCCAGGTGACTGGCACGCCGGACGCCGACGAGCACTCGGTCCTGGACTACGTCGAGGTCACGCCGCTGACCCCGGCGGGGAGCCGGGGCAAGGTTCTGTGAAGAGTCCCTTGCCAAACCGGCTGAGTTTTGCGACCTTATGGCGACCCCGACCCACGCGTGGCGAGTGAGCCCTCCGCACCTCGCGGCCCAAGCGCGGCCACTTCTCAGCCGGCTGCCCCGCCGGATGGGACTCCATCGCCGTCCGACCGCCTGGTCCTCCCAGCCGACATAAGCAAGTTCCTGCTCGATCTGTCGCTCGCGCTGCATCGGTCGGCGATGTACCCGCACGGGCATCCCGCGCTGACGCCGGCACTCGACGCGGTCTGCCGTCGCGCCGAGCTCCTGCTGATCGATCGACCCATGGTGGCCGTTGGCGTCGCCCGCGACCGGCTGGTCGTGCAGGGCATCGCCACAGACATCCGCCAGCCCGTACTGCGCGCCCTCGCGGACCTGCTTCATCGTCATCAATTGTCCGCGATCACATTTTCGCGGGGCCTCGACGTGTCGGAGCTGGCGGGGGTGGTGCGCGCCATCGCTGAACCGCCCGACCGCGGAACGGGCCCGCTCGGCAACGCGACGCCGGAGCGGCTCAGTCAATGGCCGCACGTCGGCTTTCATTCACTCAAGCTGGGTGGCCTGGAAATCATCGGCGAGGGCGAGGGCGAGGCGCGCTCCGCGACGCCATACGCCGAGCTCTGGGTCGGATTGGCGACAGCGGCAATCGAGCGCGCGGCCGGCGGCGGCGACGACGACCTCGCGCTCGAGCCCGCCGTCGTCGCGCGCGCCATCGACGAGCACCAGCGCGTCGAGGCCTACGATCAGGTCGTCGTCGGCTACCTGCTGCAGATCGCCGAGGAGCTGCGCGGAGCGCAGGGCGAGGAAGCGGAAGAGCTCCGGCGCCGGACCTCACTGCTGGTCTCCGCGATGCAGCCGGAGACGCTCCAGCGGCTCCTGGCGATGGGCGGCGACGCGCTCCAGCGCCAGCGCTTCGTCGCCGATGCGGCGCTCGGCATGGCCGCCGGCGCCGTCGTCGATCTCGTCCAGGCCGCGGCGGAGGCCTCGTCAGAAACCGTGTCGCACGGCCTCGTCCGGCTGTTCTCCAAGCTGGCCGCGCACGCGGAGCAGGGCGCCGAGACGACGCGGCCGCTCGCGGACTCGGCGCTGCGCGACCAGGTCCAGCGGCTTCTCGCCGACTGGAACCTGGCCGATCCCAACCCGGATGACTACCGGTCGATGCTGCAGCGCATGGCGCAGTCGGCCCCGACCGCCGGCCGCCGCCCTGACGACGCCGACGGCATGAGCGAGCCGCTGCGGATCGTGCAGATGTCCCTGGAGCTCGAGGAAGACGGGCCGGCCTACTCTCGCGCGCTTTACGACATCGTCGCCGGCGACGAACTGCCGACGCTGATCCAGCTGCTCTCGTCGTTGCCCGAATCGGCGCTGGCCAAGCGGACGTGGGCCCGCCTGTCGTCCCCGAACATCGTGCGCGAGGTGCTGGATCGCGCGGTGTTCGACACCGCCAGCCTCGACGCGATCCTGCCGCACCTGAGCGCCGGCGCCCTGGTGCCGATGCTGGAGCTGTTGATCGAGTCGCCCGACCGTCACGTGCGGCGGATGATCTTCGATCGCCTCCGCAGCGTCGGCCCGCCGGTCGTCGCGATTGCCATTCAGCATCTCGACGACGAGCGCTGGTACGTCATCCGCAACCTGCTGTCGCTGCTGGCCCTGCTCGACGACGCGCCGGCAGGTGTGGACCCGAGGCCGTGGCTCCGCCACGCCGACCCGCGCGTGCGCCGCGAGGCCTTCCGCCTCGCGTTCCGCCTGGATCCGTACCGCAATCAGGCGCTGGCGCTGGCACTCAAGGACGACGACTCTCGCGTCCTCGCGCAGGCGCTGGCGGCGCTTGCAGACGACCCGCCGGCGGAGGCCCGCGGGCCGCTGATGGACCTGGTCGAGGACGAGATGCTCGACGACGGGATGCGGGGTGCGGCGATCAAGGCCCTCGTCAAGGTGGGACGCGACCCCGAAGTGCTCGACGTGCTTCTGCACATCACCGGAGGGGACACGATGTGGACGCCCTGGCGCACCTTGCCGCCGACGAGTCAGGCGCTGCTGTCGTCGCTCACGGCACTGTCCCAGCTGTGGCGCGAGGATCGCCGTGCGGCGTCCGTCGTCCGGCGCGCGCGCGTGTCTTCGGATGCCGATGTCCGGCAGGCGGTGACCCATTCATGACTGAGGCGTCACGTTTCCTCAGCTCCTTCGGCCGGGCGCTCTCGTCGGCCGCGCTCTACTCCGACGGCCATCCGTCGCTCGAGCGCGCGATGGACGGCGCCTGGCGGGATCTGACCGACCTGCTGGCGCGGGCGCCGCGGGTGGAGTTCACCTTCCTGGGCGAGACCGTGTTTTTCGCCGACGTGCCGTTGCGGGAACGGCGGTCGTGGGAGTGGGGCGACCGGTTGTCGCAAAGCGGCCTGCAGCGGATCCAGTTCGACAAGACGGTGACCCGCGAGGGCTTTGACGGCTTTGTCTACGACGTCGTGTCGCGCCTGTCGCCTGGTGGATCGACGGCCAGCGCGCGGCAGGTGGCGCGGGACGGGATCCAGTCCGGCTCGGTCGCTCTTCGCGGAGGCGGCACCAGCCAGTCGCAGGACGGGCAGACCCCGAGCGCGCCGGCGCTCCGCTACTCGATGCGCGAGGAAGCGGAGACGGTCCGGTGGCTGCAGGACGAGACCAAGGCCAGCCGGGTCATCCCGCTCGTCGAAGCGGAGACGATCGTCCGCTCGCTGTCAGTGGCCATGCACGGCGAGCGCGGCATCGTCCTGCCGCTGCTGCAGCTCAAGGACTTCGACCAGTACACGACGACGCATTCACTCAACGTGGCGGTGCTGGCGATGGCGCTCGCGGAGTTCCTGGAGCTCGGCGATCGGCAGGTGCGCACGTATGGGTTGGCCGGCCTGCTGCACGACATCGGCAAGACGCGCATTCCACTGGACGTCCTGACCAAGCCGGGAAAGCTGAGCGACGAAGAGCGCGCGGTGATGAACCGGCATCCGTCCGACGGCGCGCGCCTCATCCTGGCGTCCGAGCAGAGCCTGGATCTGGCGGCGATCGTGGCCTACGAACACCACATCATGATCGACGGCGGCGGCTACCCGTCCATGCACTTCCGGCGCGGCTGCCACGAGGCCAGCCGCCTCGTCCACGTCTGTGACGTCTTCGACGCGCTCCGCACCCATCGTCCGTACCGCGAAGCGTGGCCACTCGAAAAGGTGCTGGCCTATCTCCGCGAACGGGCCGGAGTGGAGTTCGACGCCGATCTCATCTCGGCCTTCGATCTGATGGTCGCGAAGTGGGAGCCGCGCATCGCGGTGCTGACCAGCGAGACCGAGCCGCTGCCGTTGCCTGCAGCCTGATCCCGATCCCCGCGCGGCGTGGGATGAACCGCCGTCTGCCAGCCGCCATCACGGCACCGCGTCCGACTGCCACTGCAAACTCGAGCGGACGCGAGGATTGCCGTTGCTTTCATTCGTCTCACCCCTTAATCACGATCACAACGCGGCGTGAATGTTCCCCCGTCCGGGTTTCCCGGCATCGCCCTGATGCTGCCGGATACGCGGCCCGCGTAGTGCTCGACGTTGATTGAGGAGGTGGGTCGTGAGCGGCTCTGCAGGATGGCGGGAGAAGTGTATCGGGACAGTCGCGGCGCTGCTCGTCGCCAGCGTCGCGGTGCTGGGGCAGGCGGGGTCGTCCACTCTCGCCGGTGTGATCATCGACGAACAGGGCGGAGCGCTACCAGGCGCTACCGTGACGGCGACGAGCACGGCCACGGGGGCAACCCGGAGCACTGTCACGGATGCGAGCGGCGCGTATCAGCTGCTCGCGCTCAGGCCGGGTCCGTACGACGTGAAGGTCGAGTTGAGCGGGTTCCGGACTGCCATCCGTCAGCAGGTGCAGCTGTCTGTCGATTCCTCGAGCAAGTTGAACCTGACACTGCAGTTGGGATCGCTGAGCGAGACCGTCAACGTGTCAGCCGAGGTGTCGCCGCTCAACACGACAGACTCCACGATGGGCAATGTCATCACGGGGCAGCAGGTGCGCTCGCTCCCGCTCGAAGCCAACAACGTCGTCGGCCTGCTGAGCCTGCAGCCCGGGGCCGTCTACGTCCCGAACTCGGCGACGACGGATGCGCGCACCGGCGCGGTCCTGAACATCGACCCGCGCAGCGGCGCCGTCAGCGGCGGCCGCGCCGACCAGTCCAATGTCACGCTGGACGGCATCGACGTCAACGACCCGCAGTTCGGCACCGCGTACAGCAGCGCCGTGCGCGTGACGCTGGATTCCCTGCAGGAATTCCGCGTCAGCACGAGCAACTACGGCGCCGACTCCGGGCGATCGTCTGGCGCGCAGGTGTCGCTCGTCACGCGCAGCGGGACCAACGACTACCATGGGTCGGCGAACTGGGTGCAGCGTGACACGCGGTTCTCGTCCAACGACTACTTCCTGAAGCTGTCGCAGCTGCAGGCGGGCGAGCCGAGCGTGGCGCCGAAACTGGACAAGCGGATCTACGGCGGCGCGTTCGGCGGGCCGATCGTGAAGGACCGCATGTTCTTCTTCGGCAACTACGAGCGCCTGACCGAAGACAGCGAGACGCCGCTGCTGCGGAATGTCCCGTCGCTCTCGATGCGGGACGGCGTGCTGATCTATCCGTGCGCGGACCCGTCGCAGTGCCCCGGAGGCACCGTGCAGGGATTCTCCGACTCGCACCCGGTGCCGGCCGGCCACTACGGCATGAGCCCATCGAACCTCGCGTCGGTGGACCCTCTCGGCATCGGGCCGAGCGCGCTGGTCTCGGACTACTTCAAGAAGTACCCCACGCCGAACGACCCCGGCATCGACGGGTTGAACCTGGTCGGCTACCGCTTCGCGGCGCCGATCCAGAACGCGTTCAACACCTATATCGGGCGCTTCGACTACCGGCATTCGAACGGGCAGAGCTTCTTCGCGAGGTTCAATATCCAGGACGATTCCGTGCTGAGCGCGCCGGAATTTCCTGGTGAGCCGGCCAACACCGATCGACAGGTCAAGAGCCGCGGCCTGGCGGTGGGCTGGGACTCGGTGCTCTCGTCGTCGATGGTCAACACGTTCCGCTACGGGATCACCCAGATTCGCGAGAACATCGTCGGCCTGGCGACCGGCGTGCAGGTCGACTTCCGCAACATCGACGGGCTGGCCGCGCAGACGGCCTCATCGTCACGCGATATCCCGACGCACACGTTCGTGGACGACGTGTCGTGGGTGAAGGGCGCTCACACGTTCAAGTTCGGCGGCGACGTGCGGCTCACGCGCGTCGGCACCAGCAACAACTCGTTCTCGTACCACATCCCGCAGGCCAACGGGTCATGGGTGGATGGCGTCGGCACGACCTACATGCCCGGCAGCCAGTGCTCGCCGTCAACTGTAGCCGCCTGTGACGCGCTGCCCGCGGTGGACCCCGGCGGTGTCTCCACCTATGGGGACACGTTCATCCCGCTGCTTGGCGTGATTTCGGAGGTGGATGCCTACTACAACTACGACCGCGACGGGAACGTGCTGCCGCTCGGCGCCCCCGTCTCCAGGCGGTACGCGACCGACGAGTACAAATTCTTCGCGCAGGACAGCTGGAAGATCGGCTCGAGCCTGACGGTGACCGCGGGCCTCCGCTACAGCCTGTTCTCGCCGCCGTGGGAGGTCAACGGCCTGCAGGTGGCGCCGAACATCAAGCTGGGCGACTGGATGGATCAGCGGCGCGCGCTGATGAACGCCGGTCAGTCCACCAGCGATGCGCCTCCCGTCCTGTTCGACCTGGCCGGGCCGGCCAACAACAAGCCGGGCTACTACGACTGGGACAAGAACAACTTCGCGCCGCGCCTGGCGGCGGCGTGGACACCGCAGGCTGACAGCGGGTTCTTCGGCAAGCTGACTGGAAACGGAAAGATGGTGGTGCGGGGCGGCTACTCGATCGTCTACGACCGCGTCGGCACAGCCATCGCGACCAACTTCGACAAGGCTGGCGCGTTCGGGCTCTCGACCACCCTCAGCAGCCAGTTCGGCGGACACAACGAGGACGACCCGAGCATCCGTTTCGCGGGCCTCGACGTGATCCCGCCGACGCTGCCCGACGCCCCTCCGGGAGGATTCCCGCAGACGCCGCCGTCGTACGCCGGGATCATCACCGAAGCGCTCGACGGCAACATCGTCACGCCCTACGCCCACTCGTTCAACATCGTCGTCGGACGCGAGCTGGGTCACGGGTTCTCGTTCGAGGCCGCGTATGTCGGGCGCCGTGGGCGCAATCAACTGGTGCGCCGCGACGTCGCGATGCCTGCCGATCTGGTCGATGCGAAGTCCGGCGCCGACTACTACACGGCCGTCGCGCAGCTGATCAACGCGTCGAAGTCGATACCGAAGACCGCCGATCTGCCGGCATACGGCGGCATCGCGTCGATTCCGTACTGGGAGAACCTGTTCCCGGGCGCGGCGCAGGACGGGCTGACAGCGACGCAGCGCATGGCGGCCGAGTTCAACGGTCACGGCCCGGACTACATCACGGCGCTCTACAACGCCGACGAAGGGTGCTATCCGGCGTGCAGCGCGCTCGGGCCGTTTGCGTTCTTCACGCCGCAATACGACACGCTCGGCGTGGAGAGCACCATCGGACGGTCGTCGTATGACGCGCTGCAGCTCTCGGTGCGCAAGCGCTTCAGCGAAGGCTATCAGTTCGACGTCAACTACACGCTCGGCCACGCGCAGGACCATGCGTCGCTGCTCGAGGGCGACCAGGTGTTCGCTCAGTTCAGCAACGGCGGCTACACCGGGTTCCTGATCAACTCGTGGGAGCCGGACAAGAGCTACGGCAACGCCGACTACGACGTGCGCCACCTGCTCAACGTGAACTGGATCGCCGAGCTGCCGTTCGGCCGCAACCACCACTTCGGCAGCAACCTGCCGGGCTACCTCGACGCGATCGTCGGCGGCTGGGCGACGGCGGGCGTCTTCCGCCTCACCAGCGGATTCCCCTTCACCGTCATCAACTGCCGCCAGTGCTGGTCCACGAACTGGGATCTGCAGGGCAACGCGGAGCTCGTGACGCCGGGCGTGCTGCCGGAAACCGGCACGACCAAGAACGTGATCGACGGGTATCCGAGCCCGTTCGTCGATCCGTCGGCCGCCGTGGACGCCTTCCGTCGCGCGTATCCGGGCGAAGTCGGCTTGCGCAACGTCCTGCGCGGCGACGGCTACTACTCGATCGACTTCAGCCTGAGCAAGACCTGGACGATGCCATGGGGGAGCACGCAGAAGCTGCGGTTCCGCTGGGACACGTTCAACGTGACCAACACGCCCAGCTACGACGTGCAGTTCCTGGATGTTTACCCGGACCGGGCGTCGACGTTCGGCCGCTACTACAACACCATCGCCACCTGCGACGGCGGGGCGGGGCGGTGCATGCAGTTTGCGTTGCGGTACGAATTCTAGGAAGGCGGATTCGGTTCACGGGTCCACAGGTGCAAGAGGTCCGCAGGCTGAGACGCCCACTGATGGCGTCGTTCTGTGAACCCGTGCACCTGTAGACCCGTGGACCTATTTCACGTCCCCCATCAGTCTCTTCACCCACGGCACCATGGTGAAGAGCAGGGCGGAGGCCACGATCGTGACAGCGGCTACTGTGCCGAACAGCGTGCCGAGCGGGGTCGTGCTGAAGAAGCCTGCGGCCCAGCCGGCCAGCTTGTTGCCGACGGCGTTCGAGAGAAAGAACACGCCCATCATCAGGCCGACGATCCGAACCGGCGCCAGCTTTGTCACCAGGCTCAGGCCGACGGGACTCAGGCACAGCTCGCCGATCTCGGTGATGACGTAGGCCAGGATCAGCCACCACGCGCTCACCTTGATGCCTGTCGCCTGCACCGCGATGCCCTGAGGCACCAGCAGCAGGAACGCCAGGCCGACAGACAGCAGGCCAATGGCGAACTTTGCCGGGCTCGACGGCTCCTTCGAGCCCAGGCGTTGCCAGAGCCACGCGAACACCGGCGCGAACAGCACCACGCAGACCGGCTGCACCGACTGCAGCCACGACGAGGGGAACGAATAGCCGAAGACCGACAGCTCGGTGTAGCGGTCGGCAAAGAGGTTCAGCGTCGACCCCGCCTGTTCGTACGCGCCCCAGAACAGCGACGCGAACAGGAAGAAGATGAAGATGGCGCCGACGCGCTTCCATTCATCGGCAGTGAAGCCGCGCGCCGGGGCGGGCGCGTTCCCGGCGGTTGGCGCGTCGAGGCGGGTCGACAGGCGCTGCAGCGCATGCGAAAGCCGGCCACGTCCGGCGACGTACTGGGCCAGGCCGAAGGCCATGCCGACACCGGCGGCGGCGAAGCCCACGTGCCAGTCCACACGCTGCGCCAGGTAACCTGCGACGATCGGTCCGACCGATCCGCCCAGGTTGATGCCCATGTAGAAGATGGAGAAGCCCGCGTCGCGGCGCTTGTCGCCTTCCTCGTAGAGCGCGCCGACCAGCGTGCTGACGTTCGGCTTGAGCAGGCCGGTGCCGAGCGCGACGAGGGCCAGGCCGCCGTAGAAGGCCGGGATGGCCTTGAAGGCGAGCGTGAAGTGGCCGAGCGCGATGACAAGCCCGCCCAGGAAGACCGCCCGGTATTGGCCGGTGAGCCTGTCAGCGACCAGCCCACCGAGCAGGCCAGCTCCCCAGGCACTGCCCGTGTAGGTGCCATACACCGATGCCGCGTGGAGGTCGGTGAAGCCGAGCCCCCCTGCGGCGGCCGGCGCCACCATGTACAGGATCAGAAAGGCACGCATCCCGTAGTAGCTGAAGCGCTCCCACATCTCCGTGAAAAAGAGGGTGGACAGGCCTCTGGGATGACCAAACCATCCTCCGGTGTCGGGCGTGGACGTCGTCAGGGCGTCGGTGGTCATCGCCGGGCATGATACTTCGGGCGGCCGGACCGCTCACACGCGCCCGCCCCCCTTTCATCTGCGGGTTTTGACCGTTCGAGCCGATAGCGCCTAATATTGATGAGAGTGAGGGTCCTCCGATCGACGGCGAGACGGGTCCGCAGGCCGAGCCACCTGACGATTGCCCTGCTGTACGTCTTCGTTGTTCTGGGATCCGCATTCCTTCATCACGACTTCGATTGCCACGAGAAGTCGAGAACCCACTGCACCAGCTGTGTGTTCTCCCAGGCGGCCGCCGGCGTTGCAGCCGAAGCGCCTGCCATCGTGTCCCCCGAACTGCACGTCGCGCCGATCGTCGGTCTCAACCAGACCGTCGTGTCCGCGAGCCGGTTGCTCGACCGCACGGGTCGCGCGCCGCCTGCCTTCGCCTGATCGTCCGCATTCCTTTCAATTCAAGTAGTCGGTTGTAAGAACCGGCACTTCGTCCCGTGACGCCGGGCGGCCCGATAACGGCCGCCGGCGACGCGGATGCGACTGCCGGCTGACGCGGGAGCATTGCATGTCCAGTCGTGTTGCCGGATGTCTCACGGCGGCACTCGTGGCGGGCGTGACGGCAACCCTCGGCGCGCAGGCGCCGTCGGTGGTCGCGCACGTCTCGATGAACGACGCGGTTCGCATGACGCTCGATCGCAACCAGGCGTTCCGGGCGATCCGGCTGAGCGTCGATCTGGCGAAAGCCGACGAGATCACTGCCGCGCAGAAGCCCAACTTCAACGTGTCGTTCGGCGCCGAAGGCTTCCCGCTGTTTTCACCCGGCGAGATCAACACGCACTTCCTCGGCAACGAAATCAGCTACAGCGCCGCGCTCAGCTACACGTTCGAGCGGGGCGGCAAGCGCGGCAAGCGCACCACGGTGGCGACCGACACGACGGAGATTACGCGGAAGAGCGTGACCGACCAGCAGCGCCAGCTGCGCTTCCAGACCGAGCAGGCCTTCATCCAGGCGCTGCTCGCAAAGTCGACGCTGGAACTGGCCCAGCAGAACCTGAAGGACTTCTCGCAGGTCGTCGACGTCAATCGCCAGCGTGTCACGTCGGGCGACCTGGCGGAGGGCGAGTTCCTCAAGATCTCCCTCCAGAAGCTCCAGTTCGAGCAGGACCTTTCAGCCGCTGAAGTCGCGTTGGTGCAGGCGCGAGCGAATCTGCGGCAGTTGATGGGATACGAGGCCGTCGCGGACGACTTCACTGTCGACGGCGATCTCGCGTTCGACAAGCAGTCGGTCACGCTGGACGAGCTGAAGACACAAGCGCTCGAAAATCGCCCCGACGTGCTGGCCGCGCGCGACGGCGTGAAGCTGGCCGAGGACACGCTCGCGCTCGAAACCGGCAACCGCGCACGCGACATCACCGCCGAGGGCGACTACGCGCGGACGGGACCGTCCAACCTGTTCGGCGTCGCCGTGTCCTTCGACCTGCCCGTGCACGATCGCAACGAGGGCAACATCGCGCACGCGGAAGTGGCTGTTCGCCAGGCGACCGAGTCCGAGTTCGCCACCCGCTTCACGGCCATCACCGACGTCGTCAACGCCTTCGCGGCATTCCAGACCAGCCAGAAGATTCTCGGCCTCTATCAGGGCGGCTACCTCGATCAAGCGCGCAAGTCGCTCGAGATCACGACCTACGTCTACCAGCACGGTGCCGGCACGATCCTCGATCTGCTGGACGCCGAACGCACCTATCGCGACACGGAGCTCGCCTACCGGCAGGCGCTCGCCGACTACATGACGAGTGTCAAGCAGCTCAACTTCGCAGTCGGAAAGCAGGTGATTCCATGAGATCGGCGCCCCTTACACTCGGTCTTGCCCTGGCGGGCGCCGTGGCACTGGCAGGATGCGGTGGCAGCAAGCCGGCCGCACCGCCCGCCGCCGGCGATCCCGCCGCGCCGTCGGCTGCCGGCTACTTCACCGTGCCGGCGCAGCAGATGTCGCACGTCCAGCTCGTGCCGGTCGCCAGGACCACGTGGGCGACCGTCCTGCACACGACGGGCACGGTGGACTGGGACAACGATCACACGACGCAGGCCATCACGCAGGTGAGTGGCCCCATCACGCGGATTCTCGTCGACACCGGCACGCGCGTGAACAAGGGCGACGTGCTGCTCTACGTGAGCAGCCCCGACGTCAGCACGGCGATCTCCGCGTACCGGAAGGCGAAGAACAGAGCGGACCTCGAGCAGCGCAACCTCGATCGCAGCAAAGACCTGCTCGAGCACAAGGCGATCTCGCAGCGCGACCTGGAGTCCGCGCAGGCGGATTTCAACGACGCGGCGACTGACGTGCAGGCCTCGCTCCAGGCGCTCAGGATTTTCGGCGTCACCCAGAAGGATCTGGCCGAGGCGGAGCAGCAGAACGTCGCGATCCAGCCAGAGCTCGCCATGCGAGCGCCGATTGCCGGCACTGTGGTCCAGAAGATGGTCCTGCCCGGGCAATTCATCCAGGCGGGCAGCACCGCGGCGTTCGTCATCAGCGACGTGTCGACGTTGTGGGTGCAGGGCCATCTCTACGAGAAGGACCTGCCGCTGATTCACAAGGGCGATGTCGTCGAGATGCGGAACGCGTCGTTTCCGACCGCCTTCCACGGCACGGTGTCGTACATCGGCGACATGATCGATCCGGCAACCCGCACCACCCCGGTCCGCATCGTCACGCCGAACCGCGAGGGGCTGCTCAAGAAGGACCTCTTCGTCGACGTGACGATCAACGACAAGACGTCGCGGCAGGCGCTGGTGGTGCCGACGACGTCGGTGCTCTACGACGAGCAGAACTTCTCGTTCGTCTACGTGCAGGTGAGCCACGGACAGTTTGCGCAGCGGCAGATCACCATCGGCGCCCAGGAACAGGATCGCGTCGAGGTGGTCGAGGGCCTGAAGGAAGGCGATCAGGTCGTCGCGCAGGGCAGCCTTTTCCTGCAGTTCGCCAACAGCTTCCAGGGATAGAGGCCGCGAATGATTGACCGTATCGTCTCGTTCGCGCTGTCGCAGCGCTTCATGGTCCTGGTCGCGATGATCTGTCTCGCGATCTGGGGGGTGGTGTCGTTCCAGAACCTGCCAATCGACGCCTATCCGGACCTCTCGCCGCCGCGCGTCCAGATCGTGTCGCAGTGGCCGGGACACGCCGCCGAGGAAGTGGAGCGGCAGATCACCATCCCGCTCGAGACGGAGATGAACGGCATCCCGAAGCTCGAGGCCCTGCGCTCCATCTCCATCTACGGCCTCTCGTCGGTGACGATGAACTTCGAGTTCGACACCGACCCGTACTTCGCGCGCGCCCAGGCGTTCGAGCGGATTCCCGACGCCGAGGTGCCGGAGGGCGTGTCGCCGGGCATGTCGCCGCTCTTCAGCCCGAGCGGGCTCATCTACCGCTACGTGCTGCAGAGCCCCGATCGCTCCGCCCAGGAGCTGAAGATCCTCGAGGACTGGGTTCTGGAGCGGAAATATCGTGCGGTCCAGGGCGTCGCCGACGACTCCGGCCTCGGCGGCACGACGATGCAGTACCAGGTGCAGCTGGATCCGAACAAGCTGTTCTCGTACGGCGTCAGCGTCCAGCAGATCGTCGACCAGCTCGCCGCCAACAACGCCAACGCGGGCGGCGGCTTCTACACGCAGGGCGGGCAGTTCTTCTACGTCCGTGGGCTGGGACAAGTGCGTAATCTCGACGACATCGGCAACATCGTGGTGTCGTCCCACGACGGGATCCCGGTCTACGTGAAGGACGTCGCGCGTGTCGCGATCGACCACGCGCCCCGGCTTGGGCAGTTCGGGTTCATGCGCAACAACGACGCCGTCGAAGGCGTGATCCTGATGCGGGTGGGTGAGCAGGCGCAGGTCGTGCTGAAGAAGGTGGAGGCGCTGACCGACGTCCTGAACAAGACGGTCCTGCCGCCTGACGTCAAGATCGTGCCGTACTACGACCGGACCGACCTGATTCAGGAGACCACGCGGACCGTCGAGAAGAACCTGGTCCGCGGCATGATTCTCGTCTTCGTCGTCCTCGTCATCTTCCTGTTCAGCGTCCGTACGGCGGTGATCGTCGCCGTGACCATCCCGTTCGCGCTCCTGTTCTCGTTCATCTGTCTGGACTGGGCGCACATACCCGCGAACCTGCTCTCGATCGGCGCCATCGACTTCGGGATGATCGTGGACGGCGCGGTCGTCATGGTGGAGAACATCTTCCGCGAGGTCGCCGAGCGCCACGGTCAGAAGTTCAATCTCGTGGATGTCGTCCGCGCGGCGGCGCGCGACGTCGAGCGGCCGATTTTCTACGCCATCGCCGTCATCATCGCGGCCTATCTGCCGATCTACGTGCTGACCGGGCCGTCCGGACGCCTGTTCCGCCCGATGGCCGACACCATGGCGTTCGCCCTGCTCGGGTCGCTGCTTTGCTCGCTGACCCTGCTGCCGGTGCTGTGCGCCTACTTCCTCCGCGGAAAGATCAAGGAGCCCGAGGTTCCGATCTACAACAAGGTCCGCGACGGGTACGGCCGGATGCTCGGAGTCGCGCTCCGGCACCGCTGGGCCACCATGGCGGTGTGCCTGACGCTCTGCGTCGCCTCGCTCCTGCTGACGCCGTTCATCGGCGCCGAGTTCATGCCGCATCTCGACGAGGGCTCCCTGTGGATCCGCGCGACGATGCCGTACCGCATCTCGTTCGAAGAAGCATCCAAGCTGGGCCCCGAGCTGAGGAACGTGCTGCTCGGCTTTCCCCAGGTGACCACTGTCGCCAACGAGCTGGGACGTCCCGACGATGGCACCGACCCGATCGGGTTCTTCAATGACGAGTACTTCGTCGGCCTGAAGCCCTACGACGATCCTGCCTGGGGCGGAAAGATCAGCACGAAGGCGGAGCTGGAAGACGCGATCCAGGAGAAGCTGGCGGCGTTCCCCGGCATCATCTTCAACTACACGCAGCCGGCCGAAGACGCCGTGGACGAAGCGGAGACCGGCCTGAAAAGCTCGCTGGCCGTGAAGATCTTCGGATCCGATCTTCAGATGCTCGAGACCAAGGCGGAGGCGGTCCGCGCCGTGATCGCGAAGGTGCCGGGCATCCGGGACATCACACTGGTGCGCGAGCTGGGGCAGCCAAGCCTGACGATCGAGCCCGACCGCGCGAAGATCGCGCAGTACGGCCTGAACGTCGCCGACATCAACACGCTCATCGAGACTGCCGTCGGCGGCACGCCCGCGACGCAGGTGCTGCAGGGCGAGCGCTCGTTCGATCTCGTCGTGCGGCTGCAGGAGCCGTTCCGGGAGAACATGGACGCGATCAAGAACCTGCTGATCGCGACGCCGGACGGACAACACCTGCCGCTCAGCCAGTTTGCCGAGATCAAGGTGAGCCAGGGGGCGTCGTTCATCTACCGCGAAAGCAATTCGCGGTTCATCGGCATCCAGTTCAGCGTCGATGGGCGCGACCTCGCCAGTGCCGTGCAGGACGCGGAGAAGCAGGTGCAGGCCGCGGTGCCGCTGCCGATCGGCTACACCTACGACTGGGGCGGCGAGTACAAGGATACCTCGCGGCAAAATCGCAGATGACGGTGATCGTGCCGATGACAGTCGTCCTGATTCTGCTGATCCTGTTCGCCCTCTATGGCAACCTGAAGTTCCCCGCGATCATCATGTTCAGCGTGCTCGTGACAGTGCCGGTCGGCGGGTTGCTGGCGCTGAAGCTGACCGGGACGCACTTCAGCGTCTCGTCAGGGTTCGGATTCGTCGCGCTGATGGGGGTGGCCGTGCAGACCAGCGTCATCCTCTACTCGTTCATCAACAAGCTCAGGCTCGAAGGCAGGACCATCGCGACAGCGACGTACGAGGCGTCCCTCCTCCGGCTCCGGCCCATCATGATGACCGCGCTCGTGGCGTGCATCGGCCTGCTTCCCGCGGCGATGTCCACCGGCATCGGCAGCGACTCGCAGAAACCCTTCGCCATCGTCATTGTCGGCGGCTTGATTTCGCGGCTGGCCCTCTCGATCTTCCTGGCCCCCGTGCTCTACGTGCTGGTGGCCCGCGAAGACGACGTGCTCAAGGTATAGGCTGCGCCCGTAGCCCGTAGCCCGCTCTCCAGCAGCCCGTATGCTGTGGTGTAATATGTCGCTATGCGACATAAGCTCTCGCGGATGTTCGACCGCGAGCTCAAGAAGGGCAGTGCCGAACTCCTCATCCTGTCGCTCCTCGACCAGGAGCCCCGCCACGGGTATGACATCGCCCGCCTGATCGAAGTGCGCTCGAAGGGCGTGATCCAGTTCAAGGTCGCCTCTCTCTACCCGCTGCTCTACAGGCTGGAAGCCAGAGGCTGGATCCTGGGGCGATGGGTGGAGAAGGCCGGGCAGCGGCGGCGGCGGTACTACCGGCTCACCCCGGATGGGCGCGAGGTGCTCGAGGCGCAGCGCGACACCTGGAAGGCCTTCGCCGGTGCCATCGCACGCGTGACGGGGGGAGAACATGCCTGACTGGAGAGCCGAGATCCGGCGTCTTCTGGCGCCCATGCGCCTGCCGGTGGCCCGTGAAACCGAGATTGTCGAGGAGCTGGCGCAGGACGCCGAGGATCGCTTCGCAGCGCTCGTGCGCGGCGGCCTGCCGGCATCGGAGGCCTCGCGGCAGCTGCTTGCCGAGCTCGATCAGACAGCCCTCGCTGACGCGCTGAAAGCCGCGCCGTCATTGCCCGCCGATCCCGCGATTCTCGGCGCCTCGCGCGGCCGTATGCTGCCGGACGCCTGGCAGGACCTGAAATACGGCCTGAGGATGCTGCGGAAGAATCCGCTCTTCGCTACGTTGGCCATCCTCACGCTGACCCTCGGCATCGGCGCGACGACGGCGATGTTCAGCGTGGTGAATGGCGTGCTCCTGGCGCCGCTGCCATTTCCCGAGGCCGATCGGCTGGTCGGGATCTGGGACTCCAAGCCGTCGGTGGGGTGGACCCAGAACTCGCTCACCCACGCCAATTTCTGGGACGCGCGCGATATGGCGCGGAGTTTCACCGACCTCGGCGCGATCACCTGGGGGACGCAGAACCTGACGGGCAGCGGGGCCCCCGAACGTCTCTCAGCCGCGATCGTGTCGGTGGGTTTCATCCGCGCGCTCGGCGTCACGCCGGCGGCAGGCCGCCTGTTTGCGGAAGGCGAGGACCAGTCGGGCCACGACACTGCCGTCGCCCTGTTGTCCCACGCGCTCTGGGAGTCGCGCTTCGGGCGCGATCCGCGTGTTGTCGGCCGGTCGCTCATCCTCGATGGCCGCCCCGTGACAGTCGTCGGGGTGCTGCCGCCGGGTACGCCATGGCTCGACGCCGGCGACATCTTCGTGCCGATGGTCCGCACGCCGACCGAGGATCGCGGCAGCTTCGAGCTGCTCGCGGTGGGACGGCTGAAGCCTGGCGTGTCCGCCGCACAGGGGCAGGCGGACCTCACGCGCATCAGCCTGCTGCTGGAACGGCAGTTCCCCGACGTCAACAAGGGCCACACGCTCGTCCTCGAGGAGTCCGCCAACTGGGTCGCCGGCGAGACAACACGACGCGCCCTGTGGGTGCTCATGGGCGCCGTGGGCTGCCTGTTGCTCATCGCGGCCGTCAACCTGGTGAACCTCCTGCTGGCGCAGGCCACAGGCCGCGCACGCGAAGTCGCGCTGCGCGCCGCCATCGGCGCCGCGCGGTGGCGTATCGTGCGGCAGCTGGTGGTCGAGGCCCTGCTGCTCGGCGGCGTCGGCGCGACCCTCGGCCTTCTCCTCGCCCTGGCAATTGTGAGCGCCCTGCGCGGCATCAACGTCGGCATTGCCAGGCTCGCCTTCGTGCACGTGGACACGCGAGTGCTGATCTTCACCGCGCTGGTCGGCGTGGCCATCAGCGTCGCCACCGGCCTGGTCTCCGCGCTCCAGGCGTCCGACGGTGCCTTGATGCCGGCGTTGCGCGAAGGCGATCGCGGTGCGGGAGGGTCGCCGCGTCAGCGCCGTCTGCGGCAGATCCTGGTCGGCGCGGAAGTCGCGCTGGCGATGACGCTGCTGATTGGTGCCGGTCTGCTGCTTCGCAGCTTCGACGCAGTCATGCACGCCGACCGCGGCTTCCTGACTGAACACCGCGTCCTGGTGCAGGTGAACCCGCCGTCCACCTACGACGACAAGCGCAGCTGGCAACTGGTTCAGGACTTCACCCAGCGCGCCCGGGCCCTGCCCGGCGTGGCCGCGGTCGCCGGCGTGAGCGGACGGCCGTTGTCTGACGGAAGCACGGGACTCGGCGTCGCGGTCCCCGGCGCGGACAGCGGCGGCGGCGAGGTGCCGTGGGCGACGTGGCGCATGATCACGCCGGAATACTTCCGCGTCATGGGCGTGCCGCTCCTGCGCGGGCGCGTATTCGATGATGCGGACGTGGTGGGCATGAACCCACGGCGGGCGATCGTCAGCGAGCGCCTCGCGACGCTGCTGTATCCCAATCAGGACCCCGTCGGCCGCGAGCTCATCGTCTGGAAAGGACAGGGCGACGGGCACGCCGTGATTGTCGGCGTGGTCGGCAACATGCGCGAGCGTGGGCTCGACCAGCAGCCGACACTTGCCGTCTACTTTCCGGCGCGTGGCACCACCTGGGCGCCGATTCAGTTCGTGCTCAACACGACCACAGCCACAAGCGCACTCGTGCCCGCGCTGCGCGCCGTGATGGCGGGCATCGACCGCGACGTGCCGATCTCCGACGTCCAGAGCCTCGACGAGATGGTCGATGCCTCAGTCGCGTCGCGTCGTTTCGCGATGACCCTGCTCGCGGCGTTTGCGCTGCTGGCGCTGGTGCTCGCGCTCGGCGGCATCTACGGCGTGTTGTCCTACACGGTGGCTCGCCGAACGACCGAGATCGGTGTGCGGCTGGCGCTCGGCGCCAACGGCCGCACGGTACTGGCGCTGATCGTGGGGCAGGGCCTCCGGCCGGTGATCGCGGGCGTCGGCGTCGGCCTCGTCGCCGCCGGCCTGCTCTCGCAGTTGATGACCCGGCTGCTCTTCGACATCACGCCGACAGATCCCTGGACCTACGTGAGCGTGGCGGCAGCGATCCTCGTGGCAGCGGTCATAGCCTGCCTGGTGCCCGCCCGGAAAGCCATTCGCGTCGATGTGATTTCAGCGTTGCGGAGCGAGTAGCGCCCGTCCGCAGCCCGTAGCCCGTAGCCCGTAGCCCGTAGCCCGTAGTCCGTAGCCCGTAGCCCGTAGCCCGTAGTCCCTACGGCAGCCGCCCGTATTTCCTCATCGCCGCGAGCAGGCGATCGACCGGCAGCGCGAAGACCCGATGGTTGCGGCGCCGGTCATGGTCTCGGCGGCGAGCAGCGCGTTGGTGATCGCGGCTTCCGTCGCCTGCGCCGTGGCCTTGAAGAGCGGCGACAGGCTGTCGTTGGGCAGCGACTGCACGGCAGTGACCCGATCGGCCGACCACGCCTTCGGATTGGCCGTCGAGAACGCGATGAAGATGTCGCCCGAGCTGTTGCTGCCGAAGCCGCCTTCGCGTCCGATGCCGAGCGACACGCGGTGCGCGACGCGCTTGAGCTGATTGGGCAGCAGCGGCGCGTCAGTCGCGACGACGACGATGATGGAGCCGACATCGCGTGGCTCGCCATGCCGGCGCGCGGCCTCAGGCGTGTCGCATCGTGGCTCGTCCTCGTCGAGCGGGCCCGTCCCTGCGGTGCACGGCAGCAGGTCCTTGATCTCTTCGCCGACCGGGACGCCGGCGATCCGCAGGTTCGCGCCGCGATGCCGAAGTTGCACTGCACCAGCACGCCGACGGTGTAGCCGCCCTGGTCGGCCGGAAGCGTGCGCGATGCGGTGCCGATGCCGCCCTTGAACTCCAGGCACTCCATGCCGGTGCCCCCGCCCACCGCCCCTTCCTGCACGGGACCGCCCCGCGCGCTGTCGAGCGCCGCGAGGGCGTGCTCCGCCTTGACGTGGAAGCCGTTGACGTCGTTCAGGCGACCATCCTAGGTCTCGGCGACCACTGGCAGCCACCAGGGCTGAAGCGCGTTCTTGCTGCGTGACCTCCCAGCGGATGATCGCGTCGCGGACGACGCCGACGCTGTGCGTGTTGGTAATCGCGACCGGCCCCTCGAGAAACCCGCTCTCCTTCACCCACGTCGTGCCGGTCATCTCGCCGTTGCCGTTGAGCGTGGACCAGGCGGCGAACACCGGATCGTGGTTCTCCTTGCCGCGCGGGTGGACGACGGTAACGCCGGTGCGCACGGGTCCCTTGCCGACGACGAGCGCGCCGCTGCCTTAGATGAGCGTCGTGTGTCCGACCTCGACGCCGGCGACGTCGGTGATGGCGTCGAGCGGCCCCGGCGTGCCGCCGATGGGCAGACGGAGGTCGCGCTCGCGCGGCTTCTGGCCGGCGTGCGCTGGCACCGCAGTCGAGGCCGCCACGAGGACGACCAGGGCAAGGCGAAGCAATGGACGCATGGCGGGAATGGTAACCCGGTGGTCGGGCTACGGGCTCCGGGCCCCGGGCTACGGAGAGACGCTGCCGACTGTCCTGACGTCGAAGACGGCGCCGGTGATCGCGCCGGCATGCGGGCGATAGGTCACCGCGATCGATGACTTGCCGCGCGTCAGGGTCGCGGGCACCGCGTGCTCACGCTCGACGAGCTCGTCGGCGCCGAGAGCCAGCGACTCGCTTGCGAGAACCTTACCCTCGACCAGCACGTCGAAGGCACGCGTCGTGCCGTCTCCGGCGCGGTAGGTGGTCACGAGCGAGACCGGGCTGTCAGGCTTCACCTTCAGCGTGTAACCGAACGGCGCGGCCTTCGACTCGCGGCCGTTCCGTCCCTCGAACCACGGCCGACGGCCCTCCTGCAGGTTCTGGCCCTGGTGGGATTTTTCGGAGTCGGCGTTGTCAGTGTCCACGTGGTCGATCGTCGACGCGTCGATGCGGCGGCGTGTCTCGGTGCTGGCGTCGACCTGATGGCGATGGGCGGCCCATTCAGACGGCGAGTACAGGTGCCAGTAGACGGAGTAGCGCATCCCATCGGCCCTGAAGAACGGCAGCAGCCGCACGTCGTTCGGCCGCGCCAGTCCCGACGTGACGAACGTCAGCGGCGCGCCAGTCGGCTTGATCCCTGCCAGCACATCGCCGTCGCTCGAGACGAGGCCGGGAGCGTCCACCGCCTGAAGGCGCGCGAGCTCCGGCGCCTGGAGACCGAGGCGCGTCGCCGCCGTCACATCCGCGCGGCCGAGGTCACCGGCCAGCAGGATCGGCCCCGCGAAAACCGCCACCGTCTTCGCGTCGCCCGGCAGCGGCACCAGGTGCAGCGGCATCGGCAGGCGCAGCGAGACGACGTCGCCGCTCTGCCATTGGCGGCTGACAGACAGATACGAGCCGGGCTGGCCGTCGATGGTGACCGGCTGTCCGTTCACAGCGACCGTCGCCCCCGCGCCAGTCCACGACGGATAGCGGATCTTGAGCGTCAGCTGACGCGGACGATCGACAGTGATCGTGAGCCTCGAGGTGTCCTCGTCGGGGAAGCGCGTCTCCTGGCGCAGCGTGATGCCCTGCTCACGCCACGTGAGGAGCGACGGGATGAACAGGTTCACCCAGATCGAGTCGGTGCCGTGAAAGTAAATGGAGTCTGGATACTTGGCGTGGTTCTCCATGCCGGTGCCGACGCAGCACCAGAACGCGTCAGTGGGCGTGGAGTAGGTGCGGAACGAGCCGGGCTTGAGCGGGCAGAAATACGTCATGCCTCCCGTCGCCGGGTCCTGCGACGCGAGGATGTGGTTGTAGAGGCCGCGCTCGTAGAAGTCCATGTCGGCAGCGGACGGATCCCACGCGAACAGGTGTCGCGTGAGCTTGAGCATGTTGTAGGTGTTGCAGGTCTCCGACGTTTCCGCGCCCAGATGGAGCGGGAAGTCACTCACCGGAAAGAAGTGCTCGCCGTCGCTGTGGCCGCCGTTGGCGAAGGACCGCGAGGTCGGCCACAGTGGTCCAGAACGTCGTCGCGATCGTCCGGTACCTGTCGTCGCCAGTCAGCTCGTACTCGCGCGCGGCGCCGATCATCTTGGGGATTTGCGTGTTCGCGTGCAGGCCGTCGAGGGCATCGCGGCCCTCGGCCAGCGGACCGAACACCACCTCGTGATCGAAGGTGCGCGCCAGGCGGAGCAGGTCGGGCGAGCCCGTGACGGCGTAGAGGTTCGCCAGTACCTCGTTCATCCCGCCGAACTCCGTCTGGAGCAGGGCCTGCTGCTGTTCGTGCGTCAGCCGGTCCATGCGGAACTCGACCCATTTCGCCAGGCGCACGGCGATGGCCAGCGCGTCGGCGTTGCCGCACAGCTGACTGGCATCGAGGAGGCCGGCGAGGATCTTGTGCAGCGTGTAATAGGGCGCCCACACTGGCTTTCGCGTCTCGACGCGATCGAAGAACTCCTCTGGGAACGCCGAGAGGTAGCCCGCGTGGTATCCGCGGCCGGGCATCGCCGCCTGGACCTTCCCGAGCTCGGCCACCATCAGATCCGCGCGCGCCTTGAACCGCTCGTCGCCGGTGCTGGCATACATCAGCGCGAGGGCCGACAGGTAGTGCCCCGCGCTGTGCCCGCGCAGCTCGATGTCGGGCGCCTCCCAGCCTCCGAGCGGCTGCGCCGTCGAGGGAAGACCGGCAGTCACCCTGAAGTTGTGCAGCAGCCGGTCAGGATCGATGGCGAGGAGGAATTGCTGATCGCGCAGCATGGCGTCGCGGAACGGGCCGTCGAGCAGTCGCACCTCGTCCAGCGGAAAAGGAGTGGCCGTCGGGCTCACCTTGTCAGCGACGGCGGGCGGCGGCGGACTGGCAGGCGCGGATGGCGACGCGGACTGCACGAGCGCCAGGACGCCGGCGAGAATCAGGGTCTGGGTGGAAGCCACCGACAAACTATACCCGGCGCCGAGCCGGCGCTGCGAGAGCGGTTACCCCGTGAAGGATGGCGCGCGCGTGCTGGTCCTGATCGGCCAGGCCATCGCCATGGCCGCCAGGATGGTGACGACGGGGAAGAACTCCATCGTGTAGCGCGGCTCCGGGTTTTCCATGGACGAGAGCAGCGCCAGCCGCGGGAGGATGACCAGCGCGCTCAGCAGCAGCCACAACCAGCCGTCTCGACCTCGTGCAAGCACCACGGCCCCGGCCCAGCCGGCGATCGTCCAGAGCAGCGCGATGGCAGTGAACAGCGGAAGCCAGATCTGCTGCGCGCGGTCGCGATCGATCTGCGCCCACGGAAACAGATACCCGCCAAACGGATAGTAATCGGCGTGCGGATCGAACCAGAGCATCACCGCTCTCTGGAGCGGAAGGACCAGGTACTGGCGCAGCGGATGTCGTGCTGCGCGCTCTCGGCCGATGGCGCCGAACGCCGCATCGAGCTCCGGCGTCATGCCTCCCGGTGGCACGTGGCCCGTCGCCGGGTCGACCTCGGCATCAGGCGCCGGCACGTTGTACTTCTCGAGCAGCCGGGCCACCTCCGCGCGCTCGGCAGGGGAGTCGAACGCACGGTCCGGCACCTCGTCGATCGTGATCGGATCGCGGTCGAGGCTGAACAGGATCGGACCGACGTAGCGCGGGTGATCGATCCACGAGCGCAGCCACTCCGCGTAGCCCCACGCGACGAACTCGCCAGGCATCGAGAGCGAGCGCGGATTCAGGGGCTCGAAGGTCCCGAACACCAGCGAGTTCCTGACAGTCCACGGCGTCAACACGATCACGAACGGGATCGACAGCGCGAGCCCGTGCGAAAGAGCGCGCCGCACGAAGCCGGTAACCGGCGACGCCGTTGACCCCTGCGATCGCAGACTCACGATCAGCATGACAAGCCCGGCGGCGCCGACGTAGAGGCCGCTTTCCGGACGGACCAGGGTCATCACGCCTCCGACAGCGCCGGTGATGCACCACAGCACCCGGGGCGACAGCCGGCCCAGCCAGCCGAAATGGCCGTGCCGATCGCCAACTGCCGCAAGTGATGTCGTGAGCAGCAGCGTCATCCCGAGCGCGGTCGCCAGCACTTCTGTCAGGAGCGTCGTCACGTAGATCGCGACGAACGGACAGACCGCGGCCAGTCCGAGCGCCATCAGACCGGCCCTGCGGCGCCGGCCGGGCGGCCACCGCCGCGGCGACCAGACCAGCGCGATCGCGGCGACGACAACGCAGGTGAAGGTGTCGATGAGGGCCTGCAAGACCCGGACGGCGGTGTTGTTACGATCGCCGGCGACCTGGTAGATGGCGGCGAGGAAGAACGGGTACCCCGGCACGCGCACGTACGTGGAGCTGTACGGCTCCTCCTCGTCGTTCGAGTAGATGTGATGGACGTTGACGTTGTGCGCGAGCAGGCTGTAGACGAGGCCGTCGTCAGGCTCGTCGTTCGGCATGCCGAGGGCCAGCGCAAGGCGGAAGGCAAGCGCCAGGCCCACGAGCCCGCACGCGATGAGCCGGGAGCGACGCATCAGACTGCGAGAAGCGTATCACCGCGAGCGACGCGGGAGAGGCGCACTACTTCGCAAGCGGCAGTGTCACCGGAATCCCGAGTGCGGTCGCCAGCGCTGCGAGCTGGGTCTGGATTCGTCTGGCGTTGGCGGGGCCGGTGCGGATGAGGAGCTTCTGGGCCGGCGTGAGTGCCTCGAGCGTCGGATCGGCAAACACGTAGGTCCCGCCGCTTGGCACCACCGCGACGTCGCCCGACGGCACCGGCGTGCTGAGCAGCACGACGAGGGCGCGCTGCAACGCGGCATCCAGCGTCGCGTCCTGGATGCCAAGTTGCGCGTACGCCTCGTTCAGTCGTGGCAGCAACGTCTTGTATGCCTGCGCCGCGGCGGCCGGGTCCAGGCCGCCGACGGCATCAGCGATGACGTCGTACCGTGCGTACGTCTGCGGATCGATGACAGTGCGGTCGCCCTTCGTGATCACGCGAAATGGCGCCGACGGCCGGAACCGCCCGAGCATGCGCGTCGGCGCGCGCCCTTCGGCCACGCCCTGCACGATGGCGGTGAACTGCTCGGCAAGGTGGTCGGTGGTGAGCCAGCTTTGTCCGATCGCGGTCTTGAGCAGCGGGCTCACCAGCCCGCGCGCGAATGCGTCCAGATCGGCAAGAGCCGGCAGCGTCGTCGGCGGCTCCGGCGCAACTGCGTGGGGCGGCGCGGACGGTGCCGCAGGACCCGCAGCGGTCTGAACAGGCGCCTTCTCCTGGCGGGAGCGGTAGATCCAGAGTGTCAGCAGCAGGCCGCAGAACACTGCCAGCGCCACGGCCGGGACCAGCCAGCCGGGGCCGCGCGACGGCGCTTGCGCCGGCATTTCCCCGTCGCGTGCAAGATCGACATCGTCCATCAGGCTCACGGCTGTACCTCCAGTCCCAGATCGTCGGCATCTCGTAAGACGACGCCGCCGGACGCCTGGGCGGGTCCGGCGATGGCAGCGCGGTCGAGGACGGCACGGCGGTCATCGGCCGACGGCAGGTGCAGGGTGACCTGCGACAGGCCGAGCGCCCCGACGCTTGCCGGCCGCGCCGACTGCCAGGTGTTGGCAGCGATGTGATGGTGGTAGCCGTCGCGTCCGAAGAAGCGCGCGCCGGGATAGCTGGATTGCCGTAGCGGAAAGCCGAGCAGGGTGCCGTAGAAGTCCGTCGCCCGATCGAGATTCGACACCGCCAGGTGCACGTGGCCGATGCGTGTGCCAGGCGGCATCCGGCGATCCGGTGCGCGTCGGCCGGCCGCAAGCAGGCTGTCCGCGTCGAGCGCGTCGGTGAACATCGCCACCTCGCCATTCACCTCAGGGGGCCATGCGGCGCGAGGGCGATCGGCGCACAGCTCGAGGCCGTTGCCTTCCGGGTCGCTGAGGTAGAGGGCCTCGCTCACGCCGTGGTCCGAGGCGCCAAGCCGGAGGCCCGATTCCACGAGCCTGCCGAATATGCGGCCGAGCGAGTCGCGATCCGGAAACAGGAACGCGACGTGGAACAGGCCGGCGCTGCCGGGCGGCCGCCTGGACGCGCCGCGGCGCCGATTCGAGCACGACAAGCGGGACGTCGTCATCGGGCGCGCCAAGCTCGACCCGCTCTGCCGTGGCGCGAAGTCGGACGAGGCCGAGCTGGTCCTCGTAGAAGTGCGCGACACGCGCCAGGTCCGCCACTCGCAGCGTCAGGTGCGAGAAGCGCACCGAGCGAAAGAACTGGCCGGTCTCCTCCATTCTCCGAGACTACCTGCTCGACAGGCGCAGAGCAACTGCGGCTGAGTTGTTCTCTTTCTTCAGGATGCACGTTTCATTTTCAGAAGGCAGGTCGGGAGCCATGAATGGCACGTAAGGAATACGCACGGTCGCAATGCCCATCGACAGAGCGCCTCGATCAGCTCCTGCCTCTGGGCGTCGGGGTCCTCTACAACCCGTCGCTCGAGGCGTGTCTCGACGTCCACGCGGAGGCCTGCGACTACGTCGAGATGATCCCAGACATGGCTTGGACCGATCACGGCCGGCACGCGACGCCGCGATTCACGGAGCTGGGCCGCTGGCGCGAGGCGACGGAGCGGATCGCCGATCGCATGCCGCTCGTCGCGCGTGACATCGGCCTGTCGTTGGGGACCGAGGCCTGGTCGGACCCCGGCTATCTCGCGCAGCTCGTTGCATGGCAGCGACGGCATCAACCCGTCTGGCATGGCGTCCGCTTGCCGTTCGTGCAGATGCGTGCCGGTGACGGAGAGATGCGCAAGGCCGCCGCGCCGCTCCCAGCACGCTATGACGAAGCACTGGTGGCGACGATCGCGGCCCGCATCGACGAGGTGCACTCCGAAAGCCCGCTGCCGTTTCTGATTGGCAACAAGGTCGACTTCGTCGCGCTCCCGGAGCAGGAGATGAGCGAGCCCCGGCTCCTGAATGCGCTGGCCGAGCGGACGGGGTGTGGCCTGTTGCTTGACGTGCACAATCTCTGCGCGAACGCCAAGAGCCATCGCTTCGACCCGTTCGAGTTCATCGACGCCCTCGACCTCGAACGCGTCGTCGAGGTCCACATCGCCGGTGGAGGCGAGCTCGGCGCCTGGTACAGGGACTCTCATTCCGGCCCGTGCCCGCCGCCGGTCTGGCAGTTGCTCGACTACGTGGTGCCGCGCGCGTCTCGACTCTGCGGCATCACGTTCGAGTTCCACGACTCGTACTTTCCCGCGCTCGGCGACTCGGGCGTGCGCGTGCAGCTCGAGCGGGCACGACGCGCTTGGGACACCGCCACTCACGTGACGGCTGGCCAGGCGCACGGTGACGTTGGACCCCGCATATGATGGCGCGATGAGCGCGATCAGCCCGGCCGCCCGTGCAGGTCTCCGACGCCTTGCGCCGATGCGCGTGTGCGTTATGCGCCGGTGGTCGTAGTGCGCGTGAGCGCCCGTGTCTCGCCGTGGCGGAGCAGCCACAGGGCGTCCTCCGGCAGCGCGGCGTCGTGCCAGAGATCCGTAAGGCGGCTGGGCGGCTCGTCGAGCGGCTCGTCGCTCAACCGGAAGGTGCCCCAGTGAATTGGCACCATCACGGGACGCGGCCAGCCCGACTCGTCGTGGACCTTCGCGATCGACTGGTAGGCCTGTACCGCCTCGGCCGGGTCCATGTGCACGGGTGACATCATCCAGCGCGGCGAGTACGCGCCAATCGGAATCAGCGCGGCGTCGAACGGGCCGAACCGGCGCGCGATCTCGCCGAACTCCGGATGCCACGCCGTGTCGCCCGCGAAATAGACACTGCGGCCGTGCGCCTGCACGACCCACCCGCACCAGAGCGAGCGATTCCGGCTCCACGGCGTGCGTCCGCTGAAGTGCCTGGCCGGCGTGCACGCCACGGTGACGCCGAGGTCCGAGGCCACTTCGCGATCCCACCAGCCGTGTTCGCCAACAGCCGTGGTCCCCAGTTTCCGGAGCTGGCGGCCGAGGCCCACCGGGACGGCCCATCGCACTTCCGGCGAGTGCTTCAGCAGGCGGCGGACCGTCGGCCGATCGAGATGGTCGTAGTGGTCGTGCGACAGCAGGACCAGGTCGATGGGCGGCAACACGTCAAACGGGACGCCAGGCGGCGTCTTGCGCCGGGGCCCGGCAAACGACACCGGGGAGGCACGATCGCTCCACATCGGGTCCGTCAGGACGTTCAGCGGCCCAAGCTGCAGGAGGGCGGTGGCATGTCCGACCCATGTCACCGTCAGCTCGCCTTGCAGCGCCCCTGGGGCGCGGAACGCGGCAGTGCCGGCGAGAAAGGCCGAGGCCGGAGGGTCGGGCGGCGGAGGCGTGCGCCGACGCTGGACAGCCCACCGCAGCACGGACCCGAGCCCGTGTTCGACGGTGCCCGGCCAGGGGTTCCGGTAGCGGTGGCGGCGTGACATGGTTGATGCGGAGTCTTGAACGTCTCTACGATGCTGTTCCGGCTGGCGTTCCGGCGTCCTAACGACTTTCTAACGGATCCCTAGCGCGACGCTGACGACGAGCACGCTACGCTGGCCGCATGACTGGTTCAGGCCGCCGCGTCGCGGAGACCGACTGCTGCGGCAACTTGTACGTGTGCCTGCCAGAGAGGGCCCCCGCGGTCTGGACCAGACCCCGGGCGCTCAGCGGCGTCGCGATGCTGGTGTGTGCCGGCCGGCTCGCCTGGGCGGTTGTCGCGTCCTCCTGGACGATCGCGGGTCTCGCCTGATCGGCTGGACAGGCCCGGGCCTTCCCGCTAGATTCGCACCGTGTCGGTAGCTGTTCGGTCCGCCTGGCGTTCCACCGCATCCGTTTCGGCGGTGGCCGCCGTCACGATGGTCTTCGCGACCCTTCTCTCTGCAAACCCGACCACCGTCGCACTGTCGTACCTGGTCGTGATTCTCCTGATCGCGTCGGCCTGGGGAATTTTCGAATCGACGCTGGCGTCGGTCGCGGCAGTCGCGTGCCTCAACTTCTTCTTCCTGCCGCCGGTGAGGACGTTCACCATTGCCGATCCGCAGAACTGGGTGGCGCTGCTGGCGTTTCTGGCCACATCCATCGTGACCAGCCAGCTGTCTGGCCGAGCCCGTCAGCGCACCATGGAATCGCTCGCACGACAACGCGACCTCGAACGGCTCTACGCCCTCGGACGCGCGCTCCTGCTGTGGGATGGCCGATCGCCGCCCGCGCAGGCGGTGGCGTCCGACATCGCGGCCTCGTTCGGCCTGCGCGCGGTAGCGCTGTACGACCGTCGCGCGGACGCGATTGCCTGGGCGGGCGCCGACGATCTCCCCGAAGTCGGCGCTGCCCTTCACGAGGTGTCGCTACAGGGCACCGTGCTCCAGCCGCGCCCGGACCTTGTCGTCACCGCCATCCGGCTGGGTGGCGCGCCAATCGGAGGGCTGGCGATGGCCGGAGAGGCGCTGACCGACACGGTGGTCCAATCGGTCGCGAACCTGGCGGCCATCGCGCTCGAGCGTGCGCGGGGCCAGGACGCACTCTCCAGGGCTGAGGCCGCGCGCCGAAGCGGGGAACTCCGCGCGACGTTGCTCGACGCCGTCGCGCACGAGTTCAAGACGCCATTGACGTCGGTCAAGGCTGCTGCCAGTGCCCTCGCGGAGAAGCTGCCCACCGGCGCGGTCGAGCACGAGCTCGCGACGATCATCGGCGAGGAGTCGGACCGTCTGGAGGGGCTGGTCAGCGACGCCACTCAGGTCCTTCGCCTGGAGTCGGGCGACTTCCACCTTCACCGTACACCGGTCGTACTGCGGGATCTGGCGGCACGGACGTTGTCGGATCTCACCGCGCGGCTGGACGGGCGGACGGTGGTCGATGTGGTCGCGCCGGACCTCGTGGCTCACGCGGACGCGGCGCTGCTCAGCGTGGCGCTGCGACAACTGGCCGACAATGCCATCAAGTACTCGCCGGCCGGCGCCACGATTACCATCGGGGCCCAGCCGGGCACGGTTCCGGGCACCGTCGAGCTCAGGGTTCACAATACCGGTTCCGCCGTCCCGGCTGAAGACGCCCCGCGGGTCTTCGACAGGTTTTTTCGCGGACGGCCGTCCACGTCCATCGCTGGCAGCGGGATGGGGCTGGCAATTGTCCGGCAGATCGCCCGCGCGCATGGCGGCGATGTCGCGCTGGAAACCGATCCGACCGGCACGGCCTTTCGGATGACGCTGCCGCAGGAGGCGCCAGACCGATGAGTGCCGGACGCATTCTCGTGGTCGACGACGATCCGCAGATTCGCCGCGTCATGCGGGTGACGCTCGTGGCCGAGGGCTATGAGGTGACCGACGCGCGCAACGGGGAAGAGGCCCTCGAAGCGCTGCGCCAGACCGGAGCGGATCTCGTGCTCCTCGACATGAACATGCCGGGGCTGGGCGGCATCGAGACGTGCCGGTTGATCCGCGCCGACTCGGATATCGCCATTGTCATGCTGACAGTCCGTGACAGCGAAGCCGACCAGGTCCAGGCGCTCGACGCCGGAGCCGATGACTACATCACCAAGCCATTCCACACCAATGCGCTGCTGGCACGGATCCGCGCCGCGCTTCGGCGCGCACCGGCCGGTCGTGCCGCCGAGATCACGCGTCTCACGCTCGGCGGCGTCGTCGTGGACTTCGACGCCCGGCAGGTCCAGTCGATCAACAGCCGTGTCCGCCTGACACCGAAGGAGTTCGACGTCCTCCGCCACCTCGCGGTCCACGCCAACAAGGTCGTGACCCATCGCGAGCTGCTGCAGGCGGTGTGGGGGCCTGACTACGGCAACGAAGTGGACTATCTGCGCGTGGTCATCAACCAGCTTCGCAAGAAAATCGAAGCCGAGCCGGCGCGGCCCGTCTTCCTGCTGACCGAGCCCTGGGTCGGCTATCGCCTGCAACTGCCTGCCTCGACGTCGGATCCGGACTGAGTTGCGCTTCCTGAGTTCCTCCTTATGACTTCCTGATCGGCCCGGTCGTAGATTGGACCTGTTCGTGGAGACGGACATGTCCAGTGCGACTGAGCTTCGGGTAGTGCCACCACACCGGGTCGACGAGCGGTTCGAGATCAGCGCCCCGGATCCAGCCACGTCGCCAAGCTGTTTTCCGGACTCGGGTCCCGGTCGCTGCCTCCTGTTCGTCGATGAGGTCTTTCATGCTGCTTGATCTTGCTTACGTGGCCGTCGGTCTCGGGTCGCTGACGGTGTTCTGGCTGTTCGTCAAAGCCTGCGATCGGTTGTGACCATGGACTACATCATTTCGGGTCTCGCGGCCGTGGGGTTGTTCGTGTACCTCATCTACGCGTTGCTTCGACCAGAAAGGTTCTGAGGCGATTCATGTCGGCCCTTGGCGTCTATCAGATCCTTTTCTTCTTTCTCGTCATCCTCGCGGTCACCAAGCCGATGGGGATGTTCATGGCGCGCGTCTTCGCAGGCGAGCGGACGTTCCTGCATCCCGTGCTCCGGCCGCTCGAGCGGCTGTTCTACAGGCTGTCCGGCGTGCGCGAGGATGTCGAGCAGCGCTGGACGCCTACGCCGGCGCCATGCTGGCGTTCAGCGTCGCCAAGTTCCTCTTCGTCTACGGCATCAGCGGCTGCAGGGATGGCTGCCGCTGAACCCGCAGGGCTTCAGCACCGGCCACGCGCCCGCCAACGCCACCGCGCTCACCCCGGACCTGGCCTTCAACACCGCCGTCAGCTTCGTGACCAACACGAACTGGCAGGCCTACGTCGGCGAGACGACGCTGAGCTACTTCGTGCAGATGGCGGCGCTGACGGTGCAGAACTTCGCTTCGGCGGCCGCGGGCATCGCCGTCGCGATCGCGCTTGATCCGCGGCTTCGCGCGGCAGGAGACGAAGACGATCGGCAACTTCTGGGTGGATCTCACGCGCGCACCGTCTACATCCTGCTGCCGCTCTCGCTCGTCGCGGCGCTGCTGTTCGTGCTCGCAGGGCGTCGATTCAGAACTTCAACCCCTACACCGAGGCGACGACGGTCGAAGGCGCGACGCAGACCATCGCGCAGGGGCCGGTGGCGTCGCAGGAAGCGATCAAGAAGCTCGGCACCAACGGCGGCGGCTTCTTCAACGCCAACTCCGCGCATCCGTTCGAGAATCCGACGCCGCTGACGAACTTCTTGCAGATGCTCCTGATCTTCCTGATTCCCGGCCGGCCTGACCTACACGTTCGGCAAGATGGTCGGCGACACGCGGCAGGGCTGGGCGATCTTCGCGGCCATGTCGCGTGATGTTCCTGGTCGGCGTGTTCGTCGCCTACCGCGCCGAGCAGGCCGGCAATCCGATCCTCGGCAAGCTGGGCGTCGCAGACCGCGGCGACCGGCGACGCAGCCGGGCGGCAACATGGAGGGCAAGGAGACGCGCTTCGGCATCGCCGAAGTCGGCGCTGTTCGCCACGGTCACCACCGACGCCAGTTGCGGCGCCGTCAACGCCATGCACGACAGCTTCACGCCGCTCGGCGGCCTGGTGCCGCTGTTCAACATCCTGACCGGCGAAGTGATCTTCGGCGGCGTCGGCGCGGGCCTCTACGGCATTCTGCTCTACGCATCCTGGCGGTCTTCATCGCCGGCCTGATGGTGGGCCGGACGCCGGAATATATCGGCAAGAAGATCGAGCAGAAGGAAGTGAAGATGGCGATGCTGGCGGTGATCGCCACCGCGTTCAGCATCCTGGTCTTCACCGCGGTCAGCGTCGGTCATTCCGTTCGCCAAGGGCGGCTACTGGAATCCGCCGGGCGCCGGCGATCGCCAACCTGAACAACAGCGGCCCGCACGGCTTCAGCGAGATCCTGTACGCCTATCACGCAGCGCGACCGGCAACAACGGCAGCGCCTTCGCCGGCATCACCGCGAACACGCCCTGGTACAACCTGACGCTCGGGCTGGCGATGCTGATCGGCCGCTTCCTGTTCCTGATTCCGCTGCTGGCCGCGGCCGGAAGTCTGGCGGCCAAGAAGAAGCGTGCCGGTCACCAGCGGCACATTGCCCACGCACGGCCCGCTGTTCGTCGGCCTGCTGGTCGGCACGGTGGTCATCGTCGGCGCGCTGACCTTCTTCCCGGCGCTGTCGCTGGGCCCGATCGTCGAGCACTTCCTGATGCATGCAGGGCAAGCTGTTTTCGATGATCCTGCCGTCTGCTGATCTGGAGTTAAGTCATGGCAACCACGACCGACACCGCACCGCCGACGCCGGCGCCCGGCCGGCCGCCGACGATCCGACGTCGCTGCTGCCGAAGAAGCTGGCGCGCTCGCGGCCGCTGTTCGATCCGGAGATCGTGCGGCGGGCGACTGCGGGAGTCGTTCGTCAAGCTGAATCCGCGTGACGCTGGTGAAGAACCCGGTGATGTTCGTGGTCGAAGTCGGCGCCGCGCTGACGACGGTGTTCCTGATCCGCGACATGCGTCACCGGCGCGCGGCGGCATCGGCTTCGAGCTCCAGATCTCCGCTGTGGCTGTGGTTCACGGTGCTGTTCGCGAACTTCGCCGAGGCCATGGCGGAGGCGCGCGGCAAGGCGCAGGCCGACTCGCTGCGCAAGACGAAGACCGACGCGCTCGCCAAGCGCGTTGCTCGGCGGACGGCACGATCGAGAAGGTGCCGGCCTCGCAGCTGCGCGCCGGCGACGTCGTGATCTGCGAGGCCGGCGAACTGATTCCCGGCGACGGCGAGGTGATCGAGGGCATCGCGACGGTCGACGAATCGGTGATCACCGGCGAAAGCGCGCCGGTCATTCGCGAATCGGGCGGCGACCGCAGCGCGGTCACCGGCGGCACCAGGGTGCTGTCCGACCAGATCAAGATCCAGATCACGTCGAACCCCGGCGAGACGTTCCTCGATCGCATGATCGCGCTGGTCGAGGGCGCCGAGCGGCAGAAGACGCCGAACGAGATCGCGCTGAACATCCTGATCGCCGGCCTGACGCTGATCTTCCTGCTGGCCGTGGTCACGCTGCAGCCGTTCGCCGCTTACAGCGTCGACGTCGGCCGGCGCCGGCAGCGTCCCGAGCGTCGCCGTGCTGGTCTCGCTGCTGGTCTGCCTGATCCCGACGACCATCGGCGGCCTGCTCTCGGCCATCGGCATCGCCGGCATGGACCGCGTGATGCAGCACAACGTGCTGGCGATGAGCGGCAAGGCGGTCGAAGCGGCGGGCGACGTGAACACGCTGCTGCTCGACAAGACCGGCACGATCACGCTCGGCAATCGCCAGGCGGTCGAGTTCCTGCCGGTCGAGCGGCGTCGACGGAGCCGAGCTGGCGGACGCCGCGCAGCTGTCGAGCCTGGCCGACGAGACGCCGGAAGGCCGGTCGATCGTGGTCCTGGCCAAGGAGAAGTACGGGCTGCGCGGCCGCGACGTCGCCGAGCACGAGCGCCAACTTCATCCCGTTCTCGGCCTACACGCGCATGAGCGGCGTCGACCTCGATGGCCGCCAGCTGCGCAAGGGCGCGACCGACGCCATCGTCGACGTTCGTCAAGGAGCGCGGCGGCAGCGTCCCGCCGGACTTCAGCGAGCTGACCGACCGCATCTCGCGCACCGGCGGCACGCCGCTGGCCGTGGCCGACGGCGCGCGCCTGCTCGGCATCATTCACCTGAAGGACATCGTCAAGGGCGGCATGAAGGAGCGCATCGCGCAGCTGCGCGCGATGGGCATCCGCACCGTGATGATCACCGGCGACAACCCGCTGACCGCCGCGGCGATCGCCAGCGAAGCCGGCGTGGACGATTTCCTGGCGCAGGCCACGCCGAAGGACAAGCTCGAATACATCAAGAAGGAACAGGCCGACAGGCCGCCTGGTCGCGATGACCGGCGACGGCACCAACGACGCGCCGGCGCTGGCGCAGGCCGACGTCGGCCTGGCGATGAACACCGGCACGATGGCCGCCAAGGAAGCCGGCAACATGGTGGACCTCGACAGCAATCCGACCAAGCTGATCGAGGTGGTCGCGATCGGCAAGCAGCTGCTGATCACGCGCGGCGCGCTGACGACGTTCTCGATCGCCAACGACGTGGCGAAGTATTTCGCCATCATTCCGGCGATGTTCATGGCGACGTATCCGGCGCTCGGCGCGCTGAACATCATGCGCCTGCACACGCCGCAGAGCGCGGTGCTGGCGGCGGTGATCTTCAACGCGCTGATCATCATCGCGCTGGTGCCGCTGGCGCTGCGCGGCGTGAAGTACCGGCCCGAAGGCGCCGCGCCAGCTGCTGCGGCGCAACCTGCTGATCTACGGCGTCGGCGGAATCATCGCGCCGTTTCCCGGGCATCTGGCTGATCGATCAGTTGCTGGTGCTGCTGCATCTGGCATGAGGACGTCCATGTGGTCCCAACTCGTTGCCGGCGTTTCGCGATGATCGTCGTGATGACGGTACTGACCGGGCCTGGTCTATCCGGTGGCCGTGACCGGCGTCGCCAGGTGCTCTTTCCCGTCAGGCTCACGGCTCGCTGCTGAGCCGCGACGGCAGGTGATCGGGTTCCGCCGCTGATCGGCCAGAGCTTTACGCAGCCCGAATACTTCCATCCCGGCCGTCGGCCGCGGCAGCGGCTACGACGCGTCGGCCTCGAGCAGGATCCAACTTCGGCCCGACGAACCAGAAGCTGATCGATCGCGTGAAGGCCTCGATGGCGCAGTACCGCCAGGAGAATCCGCGGCTACACCGGCGCCGATTCCGGCCGACGCCGTCACCGCGTCAGCCAGCGGCCTCGATCCCGCACATCAGCCCGGCCAACGCCGCGATTCAGGCCGCGCGCGTCGCGAAGGCCCGCCACGGTCGACGTGGCCGCAGTGCAGGCCCTCGTCGACCAGGCCACCACTGGCGCGTGGCTGGGATTCATCGGTGAGCCCCGGGTCAACGTGCTGCGGCTCAACCTGAGTCTCGACGAGCACTTCGGCCGGTTGCCCCGCTGACGCCGGCCCGAGTGCGAATGGCCGATGCTGCGCGCCCGATCCCGACGCGCTGCTTCGCCGCGCCGAAGCGGCCGAGCGCGGCGTGCTCAAGATCTTCCTCGGCTACGCGTCCGGCGTTGGCAAGTCGTTCCGTCTGTTCGACGAGGGCCGCCGGCGCAAAGAGCGCGGCGAGGACGTCGTCGTCGCGGCGGTCTCAGCCGAACATCCCGGCCGACGTGCAGGCCCTCGTCCAGCAGCTCGAGCAGGTGCCGATGCTGGACGTGGCCGGCGTGCCGTGGTGGCGCTGGACCAGCGTGCTCGTCGCGGCGTCCCGCTGTCTGTCTCGATCGACGGCCTCGCTTACGACAATCCGCCGGGCACCGTCGCGGCGCAAGCGATATGAGGACGTCGAGCGCGATCCTCGACGCCGGCATCTCGGTGCTGACGTCCGTCAATCTCGAGTACATCGACGAGCAGCAGGCCTTCGTCGAGGCGCTGACCGGACGCCGGCGACTCGAGACCGTGCCGCAGGCGTTCATCGACGGGGCCGACGAAGTCGTCGTCGTCGACGCCCCGCCGGAGGCCGTGCCGTGCGCTGGCGGCGCTGCAGCGATGTTCTCGCAGCTGCGGCAGCGGGCGCTGCTGCTGACGGCCGACGTCGGTGCGATCGGCAGCTCGAGACGTATCTCCGGACTGCAACGGCGTCCGACTCGTCCTGGGGCACCCAGGAGCGTATTCTCGTCTGCATGACGCCGCGCGCCAACGCCGCCGCATGCTGGCCAGCGGCCGCCGGAACGCCGATCGGTTCCACGGCGAGCTGTTCGCCGTCTACGTCAACCAGCCGAACCTGACCGCCGAGGACCGCTCGGCGCTCGCCCGCAACGTGACGCTCGCGCGGGCGCAGCAGGCGCACGTCGACATCCTCGAAGGGCAGGATCCGATCGGCGCGATTCTCGATTACGCGCGGCAGCGCAAGGCGTCACCCAGCTGTTTGTCGGCCACAACCTGCGCACGACGCTGGCGGACCCGTCTGGCGGGCAGCCTGCTCGATCGGCTGATCGGCGAAGCCGAGGGCATCGACGTGCGCGTCTTTCCGCACTGACCTGACCGTGCACGACTCGGCCGCGCGGGCGCCTGAAGGTGTTTCTCGGGTTACGCCGCCGGCGTCGGCAAGACGTACCAGATGCTCACCGAAGGCGCAGGAACTGCAGCGCCGGGGCGTCGACGTCGTCATCGGCCTACTTCGAGCCGCACGGCACGGCAGGAGACGATCGCCCTGACCGAGGGGCTCGAGATCGTGCCGCGCCGCGCGGTCGACTACCGCGGGCCGCGTCTTCGAGGAGATGGACACCGACGCGGTGCTGGCCCGGCAGCCGGCCGTCGCGCTCGTCGACGAGTTTCCGCACACGAACGTGCCCGGATCGACGCGAGCCAAGCGCTGGGAGGACGTGTCACGTCCTGCTCGACGCCGGCATCGACGTGCTGACGACGATGAACGTGCAGCACCTCGAGAGCCTGAACGACCAGATCTGGCAGAGCACCGGCGTGCGGGTGCGCGAGACGATCCCGGACTGGGTGCTGAAGCAGGCCGACGAGGTCGTGATGGTCGATCTCACGCCGCGCGGCGCTGCTCAACCGGCTCGAGCGCGGCGTCGTCTACCCGCCGGAGCGCGCACAGGCGGCGCTCCAGAACTTCTTCAAGGAGCCGACGCTCGTCGCGCTGCGGGAACTGGCGATGCGCCAGACCGCGCAGGTCATCGACGCCAGGCGCCATGCCGTGTCGTCAGGAGCGACGTCGCCACTGGCCGGAAGCGAGACTACCGCCGCGACATCGGCGGGCCGACCGACATCACGAGAGCGACTCGTCCTCGTGCTGACGCCCGACGCGTCGAGCGCCGCGCTCATCAGACGAGGGCGGCGGGTCGCCGATTACCTGCAGGCCGAGTGCACCGCCGTCTACGTCGCCCGGCGCCCCGACCTCTCCGACCTGCCGCCGCAGGCACGGCACACGCTCGAGCGGCAGCTCACGTTCGCTCGCCGCCTTCGCATCGAGGCGCGCGTGCTGGTCGGGCACGATGTCGCGCTCACGCTGGTGAGCTTTGCCCGCCTGAATCAGGCGACCCAGATCTTCATCGCCCGAAGCCGCTCGGCGACCTGGCGATCGCTGCTGGGACGCGATCCAGTGCAGCGCATCGTCAGTCTCGCGCCCGACCTCCAGGTCACGATCACGGCCGACCGTGGCGTCCGTCATCGCAGCCGTTTCAATTGAAGCCGGACCCCGACTGTCACGCTCGACGACGTGACGTCCCAGCGCCCGTCACCCAAGTCGGCGGCGCCTCGTCGCGAGCAACCCGTACGCACCGAGATTGACGACGGCGACCACCGCGGCCAGCGTCCACTGGAGCGGTGGCGTCAGCCCGTCGGGATAGATGATCGGCACCAGATAGTGCTCGACGAAGCTGCCCGAGTAGCCCGCGGCTCCCGCCAGGGCGGCGAAGTGATTCTCGAGCGGCGTCAGCGGGCAGATGATTCCGGGTGCCGCCTCCACGTAGACCGCCCAGGCCACCGCCAGCAGGTGAGGAACGGCGATCCACTTCCAGCGCCAGACCAGCGCGGCGCCGCCCAGCACGAAGACGATGAACAGGAAGTGGAAGGCGACGGTGAGCTCGGTCAGCGTGCGGTAGATCATCTGGTGTCCATGCGAGCGGTTGCTGCGACGTGACCTCGTGGCGTCACCGCGGCCGCCATCCTGTTATGCTACGCGCCGCCTGATGCTGACCTCGAGCGCGCCTCCCGGTCGTGACGTCCTGCCGCGCGTTCGTCGGCGGTTGATCCCGTTCATCTTCCTCTGTTACGTCATCGCCTACCTCGATCGATTCAACCTGGGATTCGCGGCGTCGGCGATGCAGGCCGACCTCCATCTGAGCGACGAGGTCTACGGCACCGGTGCCGGACTGTTCTTCCTCGGCTACTTCCTGTTCGAGGTGCCGAGCAATCTCATCATGGAACGCGTCGGCGCGCGCCGCTGGATGGCTCGAATCCTGATTGCCTGGGGCATCGTCTCGATGCTCATGGTGCTTGTCACCGGCAAGTGGAGCTTCTACGGGATGCGCGTCCTGCTGGGACTGGCCGAGGCAGGCTTTTTCCCGGGCGTGATCCTCTATCTCACCTACTGGATTCCCGCACACGAACGCGCGCGCACCGGCGCCCTGTTCATGACCGCGGTGCCAGTGGCGGTTCTGGCCGGCGCTCCACTTTCGAGCCTGCTGCTTGGCCTGGACGGGCTCCTCGGGCTGCACGGCTGGCAATGGCTGTTTCTCGCGGAGGGGTTGCCGGCCGTGGTCCTCGGCTTCGTGGCGCTCGCATACCTGACCGATCGGCCGGAACTGGCGATGTGGCTGCCCAAGGGGGACCGGGACTGGCTGGTCGCGGAGATGGCGCGCGACCGTGCGGCCACCGGCGTACGGCACCTGGACCTGCGCGCCAGCCTGCGAAGCCGGCGTGTCTGGATCCTCTGCGTGGTCTATTTCCTCAACACGTCGGTGACCTACGGCGTGTTCTTCTGGCTGCCGAAGATCCTGGAGGCTGCCTCGGGCGCACACGGGTTCGCGCTCGGCGTCATCACCGCCGGCCCGTTCGTGTTTGCGCTCATCGCCATGGTGCTTGTCGGAGCCCGATCGGATCGCACCGGCCGGCCGAAGCAGCACGTCGCCGCGTGCGCGCTGGTGGCGGCCCTGGGGCTGGCACTGGCGGCCGCATCCGGACAGAACCTGCCGCTGCTGCTTGCCAGCTTCACGATCTGCCAGGCCGCGCAACGGTCGGTGCAGGCGCCATTCTGGGCGCTGCCGCCGCTCTTTCTCGGCGGCACCGCCGCCGCGGCAGGCTTTGCGACGATCAACGCCATCGGCAATCTCGGCGGCTATGCCGGGCCGACAATGATGGGATATCTGCGTCAGGCAACCGGCGGGTACGGTCCCGGGATGCTGGTGCTCGCGGCTGCGCTGCTGGTCGAGGCCGGAGTGGTGATGGCGATCGCCCTGCCGGCGCCCCCGCCGCGGCCAGCGGCCGCGCGTCAGTGAATCTCTGGTTCCGGCACTCGTCCCGGCTGCGCGAGGAAGTCGAAGTCGCAGCCCCGATCCGCCTGCATGATGTGCCGTGAGTAGAGCCAGCCGTAGCCCCGGGGATAGATCGTCGCCTCGGGCCGCCACTGCTCACGGCGGCGGGCGATTTCCTCGTCGCTGACCTGCAGCTCGAGTCGGCGACCCGGCACATCGAGCTCAATCGCGTCGCCGTCGCGCACGAAGGCGAGCGGACCGCCGACGAAAGACTCCGGCGCCACGTGCAGCACGCAGGCGCCGTATGCCGTGCCGCTCATGCGGGCGTCCGACACGCGCACCATGTCGCGCACCCCCGCTTCGAGCAGCTTCTTCGGGATGGGCAGCATGCCCCACTCCGGCATGCCGGGGCCGCCGATCGGGCCGGCATGCTGCAGGACGAGAACGGAGTCGGGGGTCACCGGAAGCGCCGGGTCGTCGATGCGGGCAGTCATGTCGTTGTAGTCGCGAAAGACCACCGCGCGGCCGACGTGCCTGAGAAGCCGCTCCTCGGCGGCGGTGTGCTTGATGACGGCGCCATTCGGGGCCAGGTTCCCGCGCAGCACCGCCAGTCCGCCTTCCGCCGAGAGCGCGCGTTCCCGCGGCACGATCACCCGGCTGTCGAACACCCTGGCGCCGGCGATGTTCTGACCGAGCGAGCCGCCGGTCACAGTCTGCGCGTCCAGCCGCAGCAGATCGCCGATCTCCCCGAGGAGCGCGCCGACGCCGCCCGCGTAGTAGAAGTCCTCCATCAGGTATTCGCCGACCGGGCGCAGGTTCAGGACAACCGGCGTGCGCCGCGACAGCGAATCGAAGTCGTCGAGGCTGAACGGGATGCCCGCGCGGCCGGCTATGGCGACGAGGTGGATGACGGCGTTGGTCGATCCGCCGATCGCCAGCGACGTCGTCGCGCCGTTCATGAACGAGTCCGCGGTCAGCAGCGTCGAAGGCCTGGCGTCCTCCCAGATCATCTCGACGACGCGCCGTCCCGCGGCCGCTGCGAGTCGGGCCTGTCCGGCGTCGGGCGCCGGCATGCTGGCGGTTCCCGGCAGCGCGAGCCCCATCGCCTCCGCGATGCTCGCCATCGTCGACGCGGTGCCCATCGTCATGCAGGTGCCCGTCGACCGGGCGATGCCGTTCTCGATCTCGCCCCACGCCTGATCGTCGAGTCGGCCGGCGCGCTTCTCGTTCCAGTACTTCCAGACGTCGGTGCCGCTGGCGAGCGGCTGGCCGCACCAGTTGCCGCGCAGCATCGGGCCGGCAGGGACGAAGATCGCCGGCAGGTCCATGCTGATGGCGCCCATGAGCAGGCCGGGCACCGTCTTGTCGCAGCCGCCCAGCAGGACGACGCCGTCCACCGGGTTGGAGCGGAGCAGTTCCTCCACTTCCATCGCCAGGAGGTTGCGGTAGAGCATCGTGCTCGGCTTCATGAACGTCTCGCCGAGAGACATCGCCGGCATCTCGAGCGGAAAGCCGCCGGCCTGCCACACTCCGCGCTTCACCTCTTCGGCACGCTGGCGCAGGTGCACGTGGCAGGGATTGGCTTCGCTCCAGGTGTTGATGATCGCGACAACGGGCTTGCCCGCGTAGTCCTCGGCGCCAAACCCCATCTGCTTCGTGCGCGACCGGTGGCCGAACGACCGCAGGTCCTGTACTCCGAACCAGCGGTGGCTGCGCAGCTGCTCCTTCGACTTCCGCGTCGCGCTCATACCTGTGCCCCGCGCGGCTGGCGTGAGTCGGCGTGCGCCAGCGCCACCGCGGCGGCGCGAACCTCGGGGCGGCGCGCCTCTGCGATCTCGCTGACGTACGGAGGAATCGGTCCCGTCGCGGCGATGCCGGCGCTTTCGACGGCGGCATGCAGCACGCGTGCGGGCCCGAGGGCATCACGCAGATCCTCGAGCGGGAGGAAGAGCGCTCGTGCCGCGTCGGCGGCGGGCCATTCCCGGCGTTGCGCGGCGGACAGAATGGACTGGCTCAACGCCGGCGCGACGCAGCCGGAGCCCGTTGTGAATCCGGGCAGGTGCCGATCGCGCAGGTGCACGACCGCGGGACGCTCGCCCATGCCGCTGATCACCAGGCGCCGATCGACGCGGGCGAGGAGCGCGTCGAGGTAGGCGTCGTCGGAAGGGTCGTCTCGCACGACGGCGTACTTGATCGCCGTCACGGCACCAGCGTCCACGAGTCGGCCGACGACATCCAGGCCGGCTGCGCGATCGCGCCCGAGGTCGTCCTCTTCCTTGATGTAGAGCACGAGCGGCACGCCGGCGGCCGCGACGATGTCCTGCACGCCGCGCTCGATGCCGGCGGCGTCGCGGGGATCGTGACACGGCAACAGCATCGCCGTGGGGAATCGGCCTCGCGCGACCATCGGCGCCTGGTCCAGCGCGTGGCCGAATGACGGCCCGATGCTGGGAATGGCCCATGTGTCGTCCGGCAGGGCAGTCATCCAGTCAAGGAGCGACTCGAACTCCGCGAGCGTGACGTGATACAGGAACGCGTTGCCGCCGTAGAGCAGACGCGTGATGCCGCCTGCGACAATGTGCCGAGCCAGCCGGCTGTTCTCGTCGTGGGCCAGCGGCCGGCCCGGCGCGTGGCGGCGCGCCAGAGGAGGCACCGCGAATACGCCGCGGAGGTCGTCTCGCGTGATCGGAGCCGTGCGCATGGCGAGATTCTACATGGCTGCCGTCGGCGTCAGTGGCCGCCCGATTTGCCAGGAGACAGCGCGATGGTGCGGCCCGTGCGGGCCGACTCCCGTGCGGCCGACAGGATTTCGGTGACGATCAGGTTGTTGGCCAGCGACGAGAGGCCCGAGGGGGCGAATTCGCCCCGCACCACCGAGGCCAGGTACGCCACTTCGTCCTTTGCGTTGACGGGCAGTGGGACCAGCGCGGGCGACTCCTCCGCGGCAGTCCCTGTCCGAACACGCAGGGAGTTTCCGCCGGTCGCGATCGCGTAGCCCGTCTGACCGTAGACCTCGAGGTCCTTGCGTCCAAACGGCCAGTTCCACGACGCCTGCACGATGCCTTGTGCCCCCGGGTACTGCAGCAGCACTGTCGCTTCGTCGTCGACGTGCGCGTAGATTGACGGCTTGTTCGTGGCCGTCAGGGCGGTGACCGCCGTTGGGCGTGCGTTGTCCATCAACCACGTCATCAGGTTCGCGCCGTAGCAGCCAAAGTCGTACAGCGCGCCGGCGCCGTTGCGAACCGGGTCGACGAGCCATCCGAGAAATTCGGGGCCGACGTTGATTTCCTTCGGGCCCTGGTGGCCGTCCATCGCGACCATCTTGCGGATGTCGCCCGCGCGATGGTCCACCTTCAGCATCTGCCAGAGGGCGGCGTGACTCGGATACCACGTCGTCTCGTAGTTCACGATCACCTGGATGTGGCCCGAGGCGGCGGCCTTCGCGATCGCCTCGCCGTGCTCGACGCTCACGGCGAGCGGCTTTTCCATCATCACGTGAATGCCGCGTCTGGCGCAGGCCGCCACGACCGCGGGGTGATCGTAGGTGCTCGTAAACGTCGCGACGGCATCCGGATGGACGCGGTCGAGCATCGTCTCGAGGCTGTCGAAGAAGAGTTCGGCGGGCAGATGGACCTCTCCGGCCACCTGCGCACGGAGGGCCGCGTCGGGGTCGGCGATGCCGACGATCTGAACCTCGCTATGCGAGCCGGCGAGCCGGATGAAGTGCTCGACGTGTCCGTGCACCAGGCCGGCGATCGCGAGGCGGACGGGGGCGGGCGACGCTGCACGAGCCGAGGGGGCCGAGGGGGCCGAGAGAGCCGAGGAGGCCGAGGGGGGCGAGGGAGGCGAGGGAGGCACGGGGCCAGCTCCGATGGCGAGCAGGCAGAGCCCTCCAGAGTACCGCTCGAAGCGCGAATGGTCTCATGCCGCGCATTCTCGCCCGGCGATGCCGGTCGTGACAATCGCCGGTCAATCTATCTGCGCCTGGCGGCCAGCTTCCAGAACTGCGCGTCGTTGAGCAGGGTAATCCGATGGCCCTTCTCACGAAGGCGCTTGATCTCCATCAGCTTCAGCCCCGCATCGCGCCCGGCGGCCTGCTGCGCGTTGGGCCGGCCGCGGACCACGACGGTGGTCTGCGACGACGGCTGGCCGTGCACGACGGCGCCGGCGCGCTTCGCGGCGCGCGCCGCCTCCTTGCGCGTGCGGCTGAGGATCCCCGTGAACGCCAGGTGCACGCCGGCCAGTGACCGCAGCACCCCGGCTTTGAGCGGCGCGGGCGGGTGCTGCAGGGCGTCGATGAGCTCTTCCGCGCTGTCGTAGCGCTTGCGACGCTCGCCGATACATCGATGGATGATCTCCTTGAGGTGATCGCTGCACGACAGGTGACGGATCTCGCCGGTGCTGATGCGGGTCCGGGCGTCGCCCTTGACGAGGATGCCGAGCAGCTGGCCGACCTGGTAGACGTCGTCTCGCGCCTGCCACTTGGGCACGTGACCGGCAAGGATGTCGCTCGGCGCCGTGAAGGGATTGAGCGTGCGGACGGTGATGCCGCGCCTGTCGCTCTGCTGTCGCGCGATGCCGAAGTCGCCGAGTTTCAGTTTTCGCCCCTCGCAGACAAAGACGTTGAGCGGCGTGAGATCCCGGTGCAGCATGCGGCCCTGATGGAGCTTGTCGAGCACCTGCAGGATGCCGGCAATCTCACGGCGGACGATCGCCTCCGAAAACGCCTTGCCTTCACGGAGCAGGTGGGCGCTGAGATCGCCGTGCCGCGCGTACTCCATCGCCAGGCAATACAGCACCTGGCCGTCCGGGCGCAGGTAGGGAAACCTGTCGAAGATCCGGATGGCGCGCGGATGGTCGTCGAGCAGATCGCCGAAGTACGCCTCGCGGAGCCAGCCGTCGATGTGCGGGCTCACCTTGACGCACACCACCGACGGCACCACGGCGGAGCGGCCCTGACGTGCCGCAAGAAACGCCTGGCCGAAGCCGCCTTCCCCGAGCAGGCGTTCCACGCGGTAGCTGAGACGGGATTCAGGGCTGGTGACGACCTGCTGCGGCACCAGCAGGTGGCCGGTCCGGCGCGCAAGGGTCAGCAGCGCGCTGGTATTGCGCGTGGTCGCAGAGGTTGCGTTCTTGAGCATGTGCGAAGTGGAGTGGTCAAGGGTACCACTATCGTGATAAGGTTGGCGTCGACTCCTAATTAATACGGAGTTTCCGCGTCCCGTTGATGCGACGCGGCTCGACCCTTGCACAGGGAGTGGCGACGCCGATGCGAGTTCTGAGCACCACCGGATTACTGCTGAGCCTGTTCGTGGGCCTGCCCACGGCCGCGACACTCGCCGACCCGAGCGCCCTGCAGGCCTTTCTCCGGGCGCAATTGCGCATGTCGGATGCCGAATGGGTCGCCTTCGATCGCGGCCGGCCCATCGTCAAGAGCCTGCCCGAGACCATGCGGCGGGAGATGACCACCGCCGGTGGCGTTCGCGTGCAGGGGACAGGACTCACGAAATTCGTCGGGCAGTTCAAGACACTGGAAGGATTTCGAACAAGCCAGTTTGTGCAACAGCTCGGCCGATTCAGCAGCACGCCGGTGGCCTCCGACCTCGACGGACTGACGCTCGATCCCGATGATCTCGAAGCGCTGGAGTCCTGCGAAGTTGGCGACTGCGACGTGCAACTGGCCGCCGCGGACATCCGGCGGTTCAAGACCGAGATCAACTGGAGTGCGCCGGATGCTGCACAAAAGGCGGCGGGGCTGTACCGCGCCGTGCTGTTCGCGCACCTGACGGAGTACATGGCCGGCGGCGGCAATCGTCTGCTCCGCTACAACGACCGCGACACGCCGGTGGACCTCTCGACCGAAATGCGTGCCCTGCTCGAGGCCAGGCCGTCGCCGCTCGACAGGACGCCGGAGTTCAGGGACTACGTCCGCCAGTTTCCCGGCGGCTCACTGGATCACACCGAGGACTTCTTCTACTGGTCGAAGGAAGCCTTCGGCTTCAAGCCGGTGATCGGGCTGAACCACGTCAGCGTCTACGAGCCGGAGCCCGGCGGTCTGGTCATGATCGCCACGACGCAGATTTACGCGAGCCATTACATGGACGCCCTGATGTCGGTGAGCGCGCTGGTGCCGGCACCAGGCACCGATGGCGCTGATTTTTACTGGGTGTTCGTGAATCGGTCACGTGTCGGCAGTCTGGGCGGGTTCCTCGGGGCCTTCGCCCGCCCCATCGTTCAGGGCCGGGCACGCGCGGGATTGACGCGGTCGCTGCTTCAGACCAAGCAGCGCCTCGAAGCGGGACGCTGATCGCGGATCTCTCATCCACCTCGGCTATCATCGGGCTCGCGCGCCGCGCGGCCTGATGTCCTGGATTCGTTCAATCGCTGTTGCCCTCCTCACCAGTCTCGCCAGCCTGGGATTGAGCGGTGTCGTCGCCAGCTACGCGGTGGACTGGTACCACGTCTCGTCGTTCGAGGGGGGTGCCGGCTATTTCGTGATCGGCATGGCTCTCATCGGTCTCGCCGCGGGTTTCCCGATCGGCCTGATCACGGCGCGTGTCGTGGCATCGCGGCCTCACCCGGGGTTTCTCAAGGCGCTCGGGCTGTCTCTCGCCGTCCTGTGCGGAGTCCTCGGCGCAATTGCCGGAGGCGCGAGACTGCTGGCCGACGTGCCGCCGGAGATCGATGGCGAGGAGCTGTTCCTGCTCGTCGAGTTGCGCTGGCCGCTCAATGGCGGCGCCAATCCTGCCACGCTGACGGGCGCGCCCATCGTGCGCCTCGGCGCGACGAGCGGATCGACGATGCGCGTGGAGGAGAGCGGACCGCTGTTTCTGGAGGACGCGACGCGTGCCGGCGGTCGCCTGATCGTGCCCGGCGTCGTGCACGTCTTCACGAGCCGCGGCGGGCGGGTCCTCACGTTCACCGTGGGCAGCACCGCGCTCGGCGGGTTTGTCCTGCCGCTGCCCGCCTATCCCGGCGCCGAGAGCCGGCAATGGAGCGCGTGGTTTCCCAGCGCTCCCGCAGGCGCGCCGCCGCTGCCGGATCAGTTCACGTTTCGCTATCGCGTCGTACGTCAGAGTGAGCCAGTACCAAGAGCCACGCTCGGCGGCTTCGAGATCGGCACTGTCGTCAGCGGGTTTCACAACGTGAACGGGACCGGGCAACTGGCGGCGGGCGCGCAGTTCGAGGTGCGCTTTCACGGCCGGCCTCTTACCGGTCTCAGCGAGGTCAACGCTGTCGCCATCGTCGAGGGCACGCAGCCCGCGATTGTCGCGCAGGCATCGAAACAGGGTGAGGCAGACTCGTGCCACCTGCTCGTGGACAGCGGTGGGGAACACCCCGACGATCGCGACCTCGGAAGTTGCACGCTCGCTGACGCCCAGCGGCTGACCGCTGACGTCGCGGAGTTCAACGCGTCAAGATCACGCGTCATCCTGCCCGGCTGGGTGGATCGGACGATCTTCGCGGTTCCAGGGCTGTTCCGGGTGGGCGACGCCGTACTCGACACGCAGGCGTTGACGGCCACGAAGTTCACGCCGTTCACGGAGCCGAATGCGGTCACGGACGTGCCGCCGCTCACCGTGTCGCCGGACAAACGGAGCTTCGTGTGGTTTGCCCAGCAGGGCGAGCACGCCGACCCGATCCTCGTCGTCACCGACTGGAAGTCAAGCCGGTCGTACGTCCTGCCGATCGATCGCACGCGGCTGCGCTTCGCCAGCCGCAAGGCACTCGACCCGGCGTGGGTGGCGCACCACTTCGAGTGGCGGCCGGGCGTCGACGGTGTGATGACTCTGGCGGAAAGACAGTCCTTCGTGCCGTTGCCGTACAGCGGCGAACTGCAGCTGGGAAAGCCGGGCGAGTATCAGTCGTACTTACTCGAACCCGCGGGCACGGCGATGCGGGACGTCATCGCCGGCCTGCTCGTCTCGGAGCTTCACGGCGAGCCGCTGCCCGATGACGCCGGCCACGTCCAGCGCCGTGTGCGCGTCGGCGGCAAGACGATCAGCGTCATGTCGATCGAGTCGCCGAATTACGTGTCGGTGTCGATGGACCCGGCCGAAGGCGATCCGGCGCAAATGACGGCGATCGGCGGCAGGATCGATGCGGCGCTGGCGACGGGGCGCTACGATGGCCTCTTTGCCCAGGCGATGAAGCCGTGATTCCATGGTGAGTTGATTGACATGCCTGATCCCGTTTCGTCTGACGTGTTGCGCTACGGCGCCTACCTGTGTTTGCAAGCGCCTGCCGCAGGACTGGCCGCGCTCGCCGCGCTGCCTGTAGACGCACTTGCATCGAGCCTGGGCCTGAGCGGCGAGTTCTCGACGCCAGGCGGGCATCCCGAGCAGGCGATCGCGTTCCTCAAGCGTCAGGGCACGACACCGGGCCAGATATCAGATGACTCGCTGCTCGGCGCCGTCGCGGTCGTCCACGTCGCGGCGCCGCACGCCGTGACAGTCAGCACTTTCTGTGTCGCGCTGCAGGGGCTGCTCGGCGCGCGAGTGACGCCCTACGTCCTGAGCGGAGGCGTGCGCCCGACACGGTACACCGGCGGAGAGATGCACGCCTTTGCGTACGCGCATCAGGCGACACAGCTGTCCGGCGCGCGCATGCCGAACGCGATTCTGCTGCCGCTCAAGAAGACGCCGGAATGGTGGGCGAAAGACTGGATGGAACGGCACACGTATTTCCTGCCGCGCTTCGACGACGCCGGACGGCGGACCAGCGTCGGGCATGCGCTTGCCGCCGAAGCTGGCATCGCGACACTGATGCGCCGGAATTACCGTGTCGACCCCGACAGCACCGCGGCTGCGACCTACGACTTCCTCACCTATTTCGAGTGCGCCGACGCCGACATCCCGATCTTCGACGCCGTCTGCGCGCGGCTGCGGGACACGACAGCGAACCCCGAATGGCAATACGTGCGCGAAGGGCCGACGTGGCGCGGCCGGCGCGTGGCCGCGTGGCCCGACCTGTTCGTCTGACGCGGCGTCAGCCGTTCAGGCGGACCGCTTCTGCGCGTCACGCCGGAGCCGGCGCTGCAGCAGGCCGAGAACGGCGGTCTCCGGTTTACTCAAGCCCCGACTCGTCGCGCCCGCGGCGCGCTGCGACGCCAGCCGCTGCTGCAGTGTCCCGGCCAGGTATTCGTCGATCACCGCTGGATGGATGTAGCACTTGCGGCAGACAGCGCGCGTGTTGCCCAGCGCGCCAGCGACGGCATCCACGGCGGCAACCACGCCGGACTTGGCTTCGGCCTCCGACTCAAACGGCGGCTGCGTGCGCAACGCCTCTGCCGCAAGCACGGTGCCCGTCCACGTACGGAAGTCCTTCGCGCTGAACTCGCCGCCGCTCACCGCGCGCAGGTAATCGTTCACGTCCGCCGAACCCACGGAGTGCACCTGACCGTCGTCATCGACGTACTGGAACAGCTCACGTCCCGGCAGCTCCTGACATCGCTTGACGATGCGGGCGAGGCGCGCGTCGCTGAACGAGATGTCGTGCACCTTGCCGGACTTGCCCTTGAACCTGAAGCGGATCGTCGACCCTGCGACCTTCGCATGCTGCCCGTGCAGCGTCGTCAGGCCGTACGAATGGTTGTCGCGGGCGTATTCGTCGTTGCCGACGCGGATGGCTGTCTTGTCGAGGAGCTGAACGATGAGCGCGACCACCTTCTCCCGAGGCAGCCCGGTCGCGGCAAGGTCGGCGTCCGTGCGCCGTCGAAGCGAGGGCAAGGCGCTGGCGAACTCCAGGATGCGGTCGTACTTGGCTTCGTCGCGAACGCGGCGCCACTGCGAGTGATAGCGGTGCTGCTTGCGGCCGCGCGCGTCGCGCCCGGTGGCCTGCAGATGGCCTGACGGGTCCGCGCAGACCCAGACATCTTCCCAGGCCGGCGGGATCGCGAGCGCTCGGATGCGGGCGAGCTCGCTCCGCTGGCGCACCGGCGTTCCCGTCGACGTCACGTAGCGAAAACCGGAACGCGTGCGGACCCGGCGGATGCCGGGCGCGGTGTCCATCACGTAGTGCAGTCCGGCGGCCGATGCCGATCGACGCGACTGCCGAACGAGCGCGAGGCCCGACGTCGTCATGCGGCACCGCAGTGCAAATTGCACACCGCCGGCGTCAGCGCGTTGGAATCAGCACTCTCGACGATGCAGGTTGGCGTTCTGCGAGTCCGGTCCGGGACTTGCAACCTCTGCCAGCAAGCCCTGGAGGGCCGGAAGCATGTCCAGAAGCGATACAACCACCCCTGCAGACGGCGTCGCGACGTCCGACAGGTTCCCGGCCCCGGCGCTGAAAAACGTCCGGACCATCGCTGACATCGAGGCGAAGGCCGAAGCCGAGCGCAGCGCGATCGATCGCCTGAGCGATCGCGTCTCCGAGTTCGCAGGCAGCACCTGGTTCCTCGTCTTTCACGTCATCTGGTTCAGCCTCTGGGTAGCGGTCAACACGTTGACCGGCAAGGCCATCGATCCGTACCCCTTCACCTTCCTGACGTTTCTGGTCTCACTCGAAGCGATCTTCCTGACGAGCTTCGTCCTCATCAGCCAGAACCACCTCGAGCGGCAATCGCACCGCCGTGCCGCACTCGACCTGCAGATCAACCTGCTGGCGGAAGCGGAGATGACGCAGGTGCTGCGGGCCGTGACGAGAATTGCGGAGCACCTGGGTATCGAGGGCGTCTGCGACGATCCAGACAGTCAGGAGATGGCGAGCGAAACGGACGTCGCGGCCCTGGTGGACGCTGTCGACACAGCGCAATCGGAGAAAGCGGCCCGGGCGCCGGGTAAGTGAGGGCGGCAGGCCGTCAGGCGGTCAGCGTGAAACCTGGCTCCGTTCGGACGCGCGCGTCGTAGTAAAGCACAGTCGCGCCGATGACCAGGAGTGGCGACGTCGCCGCGCCGGCGACGGCTCCGGCGACGGTTCCCGCCATCTCCAGCGCCATCCCCGCAAGCGTATCCGAGCCGGCGACGACGCTCGCCACCATGAATGGAGCTTGAAGCAGCGCGATGGCGGCGACGGCCACGAAGACCGCTCCGCCAATCACGACGAAGATGCGGCCGAGTGTCCCGCGCGACAACGCCACGCTGCGCGCCACGGCCGCACTGGGCCGTAAGCCCTCCACGAGCAGCGCCGGCACCGCGAGCGCGTAGCGCAGGAACAAAACGAACGTCGCGACGCCCCCCACGAGTACCAGCAGCGCCATCACGGCGATTGCGGCGATCACACCGCTGGTCGACAACGATTGCATCGGGAGCGTCAGCCCTGCGATCAGCGCGAGCACCCCAATCCAGATCAGGAGCAGCCGGCTCGAGATGTTGATCGAGAGCACGACAAGAGGCCACAGCCGCGCCAGCGACGCCTCGTACGCGCCCCACATCGTGATGGTCGTCCCGGCGCGGATGGCCGACACCGCCTCCGTCGCGGCGCCGATCGCCCACATGTAAACCACCGTGTAGGCCACGCTCACGAGCAGGGCGACGAGCAGGACGACTGCCGCCAGGCGGATCAGCGCCTCCGGATCCGGCGGCGCGGTGAAGGCATCGAGCGGTCGTGCGGAGATCGCCTGGAGCGGCAGGATGAACACGAGCGACAGCAGGCCTGGCATCGCCATGATGCCGGCGAACAGCGGCAGGCGATCGACGTAGATTGAGAGGCAGCGGCCGAGCAAATCTGGCAGACTGAGCGGGCGCAACTCGAATGTCATCGTGGACGTGAAATCCGCCGCGATGCTAGCACGCCTGCGTCGCTGTTCGGCGCCGCGGGATCCCCGGCAATGTGAGGTGGACAGCGCATGAAACGTTATGTCCTGGCGTGTGTGTTGTGCGCCGTCGCCAGCCCGCTTGCCGCGCAGTCGAACCCAGCGGTCGCTGCCGCGCGTAGCTGGCGCCAGCAGCACGAGCGCGCCATCGTCGACGAGTTCGCGACGCTGCTTGCGATTCCCAACATCGCGCGGGATCACGTAGCCATCCGCCGGAACGCGGACGCGATCGCGGCGATGATGTCGAAGCGAGGGCTGTCGCCCCAGGTGGTGAGCGTAGCCGGCGGCAACCCCGTGGTGGTCGCGGAGATTCAGACGCCGGGAGCAACGCGCACGCTCGCGTTCTACGCGCACTACGACGGCCAGCCGCTCGACCCGGCGGAGTGGGCGTCGCCGCCTTATGAGCCGGTGCTCCGCACCCGGTCCCTGGCCGACGGCGGCACCGTCGTGCCGCTGCCTCAGGCCGGAACCCCGTTCGACCCGGAGTCGCGCATCTACGCGCGCTCTGCATCCGACGACAAGGCTCCCATCGTCGCGCTGATGACAGCCCTCGATGCCATGCATGCCGCAGGCCTGTCTCCGAGGTCGAATATCAAGTTCGTCTTCGAAGGAGAGGAGGAGGCCGGCTCGGCGAACCTGGAGCAGACCCTGGCCGAACACAAGGATCTGTTCGCCGCCGATTTGTGGCTGATGTGCGACGGACCCGTGCACCAGACCGGTCAGCAGTCGATCGCCTTTGGCGCCAGGGGCATCACCACCATCGACATCACGATCTACGGCCCGCGCGTCGAGCTCCACAGCGGGCACTACGGGAACTGGGCGCCGAACCCGGCCATGTTGATGGCGCGGCTGTTGACGTCCATGAAAGACGAGCACGGCCACGTCCTGGTCGACGGGTTCTACGACGGCATCGAGCCGCTTGGCGCTGCCGAGAAGCGGGCGATTGCCGAAGCGCCGGACATCGATGCCTCGCTCATGAAAGACCTGTGGCTGGGTTCCACCGAGGGCGCGCCGATGCGGCTCGCCGAGCTCATCACGCTGCCGTCGCTCAACATCCGGGGCATGGCGAGTGCGCGTGTCGGTGACAAGGCGTCGAACGTCATCCCGGCGACGGCGACGGCGACCATCGACGTGCGCCTCGTCAAGGGCATGGACCGCGTCCGTACGTCGGCACGCCTCGTCGATCACATCCGACGCCAGGGCTTCTTCGTCGTCGACACCGAGCCCGATGCCGCGACGCGGACCAGCCACCCGCTGGTGGCGAAGGTCGCCGTCGATCCCGGCGGCTACAATGCGATGAGGACCCCGATGGACCTGCCGATCGCCCGCGACGTCATTCGCGCGGTCGAGGAAGCGCGTGGTCCGGCGGTGAAAATGCCCACGATGGGGGGCGGCCTGCCGCTCGAGCACATCGAGCGTCCGCTCGGCACCCGGACGATCGTGATTCCGATGGCGAATTACGACAACAACCAGCACAGCGCCAACGAGAACCTCCGAATCCAGAACCTGTGGAACGGCATCGAACTGATGGCAGCCCTGCTCAGTCTGTGATGGGCGCAGAGCGGACGCGGAGTGCCGTAGGGCCCATGTTCGATGCGCCAGCCCTGCAGCTCGAATCCGCCGGGCCGGATTGGACGTATCTTCAGTAGAGGTCCCGGGGACCGCGGAGTATCTGGGGCGCCAGCCGCGTGTCGGGCGGGGCGGCGCCAGGAGGCATATGGTCATGAACAGGCGGGAGATTCTGGTGTTCGGGTTGACTGGGGCGGCAACAGCGGCGATTCGCGCGCTGTGGGTGCCGGCTGCCGATGCCGCCGACCACTTCGAGGTGACGCACACGGACGACGAGTGGCGCAAGCTTCTGTCGCCAGGGCAGTATGCCGTCCTGCGTCAGAGCGCGACCGAGCGCCCGTTCACGAGCGCGCTGCTTCACGAGAAACGCCGCGGGACCTTCGCCTGCGCCGGCTGCGACCTCGATCTGTTTTCGTCGGACACGAAGTTCGACAGCGGCACGGGCTGGCCCAGTTTCTGGAAGCCGCTCGACAAGGCGGTGAACGAGCACCATGACGTGTCGCTCGGAATGGAGCGGACGGCAGTGAGTTGCCACCGCTGCGGCGGGCACCAGGGCCATGTCTTCGATGACGGCCCCCGGCCCACCGGACTGCGCTATTGCATCAACGGCCTGGCGCTCACGTTCAAGCCAGCGGCCGCGTAACACCGGACAAGAGGGGAGTGCGTTCAATGATCAGGATCTCGAGCCATATGCGCACGGCGCTGCCTCGCGTCGGCATCGCGCTCGTCGTCGCCGGCGGCCTGCTGCTGGCGCGCCTCGGCGGAACCGGTCTGCTCGCGGCGGCGCGGGCGGTGCCGGCGCCGGAGGTGGACGAGCAGGCTGCACAGGGCGGCACCGAAGTCGCGGTCCTCGCCGGCGGATGCTTCTGGGGCGTCCAGGGCGTGTACCAGCACGTGAAAGGCGTGACCAGCGCCGTGTCGGGCTATGCCGGCGGCGAGAAGCGCACCGCGGAATATGAAACTGTCAGCTCTGGCACGACCGGTCACGCCGAGTCGGTGCAGATCACCTTCGACCCGAAGCAGGTGAGCTATGGCCGCCTGTTGCAGGTCTATTTTTCAGTCGCCCACGATCCGACCGAGTTGAATCGTCAGGGACCGGACACCGGCACACAGTATCGCTCCGCGATCTTCCCGACCAGCGACGATCAGGCCAGAGTGGCGGCGGCCTACATCGCCCAGCTGAATCAGGCGCACGTCTACCGGAGCGCCATTGTCACCAGGATCGAACCGGGGAAGGCGTTCTTTGCGGCGGAGGGGTACCACCAGGATTTCCTGACCCGCAACCCGCACTACCCGTACATCGTCATCAACGATCTGCCGAAGGTCGCCGATCTGCAGAAGCTGTTCCCCGAGCTCTATCGGACCGACCCGGTGCTCGTGAAGGGTAAGTAGCGGCGGAGCCCGAGCCTCAGTCGCGCCGGCGTTCGTAGCGGCTGGTCTGGATGATCGTCTGGTCGGGCATGCGAATGGCGGTCAGGACTCCATGCGCGCTGGTATCGATGCCGATGGTGGCGCCGACGATTCTTGGCTGCGGCCAGCCGTCGGCATCGAGCACGGCGTTGTTGTGATGACCGTACACGAGCGGCTGGCTGCCCGTGTACCCTTCGGGAAATCCGTTCGCGCCCCACACCAGAGACTGCTCGGTCTGCTCGTCCATGCCAGACAGCGGGTCGATCCCGCCGTGTGAAAACAGACCATCGGCGTTCTGGTAGTGGGTGGCGAGCGTCTTGAAGAATTCGAGATGGGCGGCCGGCACGCGATCGAAGAACACCTCGTAGGGGAGCGGCGCGTGGCCGGCGTAGACCATCACCCCACCCTGCTGCACGGCATCCTTCAGGACGTCGACGGCATCCGGCGCGTAGCTCGCGATGGTCGGCCACGGCGACATGCCGAGGATCCACGAGTGACGTCTGGGATTGCGCAGCGAGCGGAGCATCCACTGTTCGTGGTTGCCGAGCAGGCAGACGACGCTGGCGGCGGTCGCCTGCTTGAAGCTGAGAATCGCGTCCACGCACTCGCGGCTCTGGGGGCCGCGATCGATGTAGTCACCGAGAAACACCACCACGTCTTCGCGTGACAGGCTCGGCGCGATCTGATCGAGCAGTTCCGACAGCGCGGCGAAATTGCCGTGGATGTCGCCGATTGCGAAGGTCGCCATGCCGCGGCAAATGGTACCACGCGGGTCGCCGTGACCCGGCGCCCCTCACCTACGGAAGGACCTTCTCGACGGGCTCCAGCCAGTGCAACAGCGTGCCGCCGATCTCCGGGAACTGCGCGGCAAACAGCGTGAGCAGGGGCAGCAGACCGAAGACAGTCAGCTTCAGCACGAACTCCGCGTCCCACGTCGCGCGCTCGCCTGGGTTGGCGGCACTCAGACGTCCGATGATGTCGTTGCGCTTCATCTGCGCGAGCACGACGACGATCGCCGCAAACGCGAAGCCGATGAACAGCCAGTCGAGCGCGGCCAGGCTCTGATGCTGGCGGTACGGAAACACGATGTGACTGCCGAAGACCAGCAGGATGGCGCCGATGACGAAGACAAGGTTGTAACCGAGGCGCGCCAGCGCGTCGCGGATGATAAGGGTCATCGCCATCGCGGCAAGCTCGTTGGGGCCTTCGGCTGACGCTCTTCCCGGCCGGTCGGCGGTCGCCGGCTCACCGGGCATCGCGGCAGCGCCGCCGGCTCCCGCCAGGGCGACGGCGCCGGCCGGCGACGCGGCCGGCATCAGGCTGGACACTGTCGCGCGCTGCAGCAGCATCCGCCAGGTGTCGGAGGCCGACCACTTCGGGATCGGCGACTGCTTCATGTCCCACTTGAAGCTCTGATCCAGCTTCTCTGCCGCGGCAGATGTTGCCGACGCGCCGGGGTCGGCGACGAGCCGCTGCAACTCCATCAGCTTCGGCACGCGAACCAGCAGGCTTTTCGGGAACAACTCCCGTGGCACCCGATCGAAGGCGGCCGCCATCGGATGCCAGGCCATCCGTTCGAGCAGCCGGCGAAGCGACGTCCACAGGCAGACGAACTGCAGCAGCGCCAGCGACACCATGACCTGCACCAGCAGGAGCGTGGCCGAGGCGAAGTGCCCGAACCACGAGCCTTCGACGGTGGCCAGTGAGCGCAGCCAGGGATCGAACGAGAAGATGCACGTCGCGAGCGCGCCGAGCGCGACGACGACGCCCAATCGTGCCGGCACGGTCATGATCGATCGGTCCAGCAGCCGCCAATCCGCCGCCAAGGTGTCGATGTGCCCGTGCACCATCTGGCGCACCAGGGGATAGACGCCGGGTTCGCCGAGTGCCACGTGCGGGCTGCGGAGCCGCGCCAGTTCCAGCACGCCCCAGAGGGTGATCGCCCCGCCGAGCAACACGATCGGCAGGGTCGGGCAGACGCCGCTCGTCGGGTCCGCCGCTCTCGCGATCAGGCCGATGGCGACCGGAGCTTCGTCGATCACACCCGCCACGAGCGACCATTCGTAGGCCAGCAGGCCGACGACGGCCGTCGCGATGAGGACGGCGATGCCGGCTCCCGCCCACGTCGCGGGACGATGCCAGCCGAATCGTTCCGGACTGAGAAGGCGCCGTCGTGTCAGGTCGTCGGTGACGAAGCGTCGCGCGACGGGAAGGGTCATGTCGGCGAGGGCCGCAAGACAGGCCACCACAATCACCGTCGCGCACAACGACCACGGCGACCAGTGGTCCACGCGAAGTCGCGCAACGCAGAGAACCGCCGCATAGGTCTGGACCATCGCCACGCCGGCGATCGCCGCGAGGAAGCTGCCGCGTCCACGCGCTTTCGGCGTGCACAGGAACCCCGCCAGCTGCCGGCGATGTCCGTGGCGGCCGAGCGAGTCGTCGAGGCGGCGCCGCACCTGTCGCGTGAACGCCCAGTACGCGAGAACCGCGGCGCTGACGATCAGGAACGCCGCGTCCAGGACGGGGGAAGGAAACGGCGCCGCGCGGCCGCCGGTTTGTCGGGTTTCCGGCGCGGCGTTCGTCACGGCTGCTGCGGCGCTGCCGGCGGGAGTCTTCCAGCGGGGAGACACTTCCAGGACGTACGGCCCGGTCTGAATGGTCCCGGAGTCGTCAGTGACCTCGAAGGCGCGCAGGGGCAGGACTGTCTTCCGGCCGACGACTCCGACCCAGACTGGCGGCCGGCATTGCCTCTCGCAGTCCAGTTCCGGCAAGTCCATACCCGAGCAGCGGAGGCGGCGAGGGCACGTTCGGCACCGCCGGCGCGTAAGGCGTGTGGGACGTCGGGTCCTGGTCGTAGTCGATGAGCGCGAGCGTCGCGTTGTAGACGCCCTGGGCGCTGTCGTTGGCGAACTCTCGCTGCGCATCGGCGGGCCCTTCGCCGAACGTCCAGCGGCCGTAGGTCCAGTGCTGCAGCGCGCCGTACAGCGGATACGTCGAGGCCACCAGCGCGCCGCGCATGTAGGCCGAGTAGTCCGGATGGAGGTACAGCGAATCGGTCTCCGCCGTCAGCACCGACACGTCGGGACGATGCAATGCCAGTTGTTGAGCGAGGTACAGCTTGTCGCGCGGGTCTGTCGCCATGATCGCCACGCTCTTCACTTCGGCCTGGCCCAGTGTCTCGAGCATGCGCGCGAGCCCGAGTGCGATGTAGGCGTTGGCGGTGCCGGGGAAGTACTGCGGGATCTTGTCCTTGGCGTCTTCCTTGTCTTCCATCGCGAGCGGACGCATGGTGGTCTGCAGGTCCACGCCGCTGTCGTTGTCGGCGGCCTTGCGGTCCGCTGTCGTGCGCAGGCGCGACAGGTTCATGGGGAACTGCGTTTCGATCAGGTCGCCCCGCGTTGCATCAGGCATCGCCTTGACGAGATGCTTCTGCATCTGGCGCCCGTACTGGGTGTTGGCCTCGTGCAGGATGGCAATCGGCGTGGTCCAGCCCAGGCTGCGGAAGTGGCCCATCAGCGTCGCCATCAGGCTCGAATCCGGATTCACCGTCGCGTGGAACGTCACGTTCGCAGTCCGCTCGAGGGTGGCCTTGTTCTGCGGATCCGTCGCGCTCCCAGACACGATGCGGATCCCGCGGCTCACACGCCGCGCCCGCGCCAACTCCAGTACCCTCGACATCGAATCGCTCGTTCCCGAAAACGTGGGACCGAGAATGAGGATCGACTCGCATGGCGGCGTCGACGGCCAATCTGCGGCCCAGTTGATGGCGTGACTCAACGCAGCCTGGTGCACGCCGGCGGTCGGGTTCTCGTGGACGATCATCAGGACGAGCCGGTCCTGCCAGACTGGCACCTGCGCCGACCCGGTCCCTGTCACCATGCCGCCGGGACGATTCCGGTTCGGCAGGCACGCGGCGGGCGCATCGTCGGGCCTGCTCGATTCACCCACCTGTCGCTTGAAGACCACCAGCCCGGGCTGCGCGTCGTGCAGCTGTCGGCGGAGCGCCTCCTGGTCCTCGCTCGCACCGGGCTGCGATCCTGGCAGATAGAATCGATCGAGGATGAAGTCGCTCGCAGAGATCGCCTGGACGATGCCGTCGAGCATCGGGTCGAACTGCCAGCCGGTGTACGAGTCCACCGGATCGGGAAGAGACGCGATCAGGTAGCGGACGGAGCTGTCGTGGCGATCGATGGCTCGTGCCAGCACGCCGCGCTTCAGCGCAGTCTTGTCCACCCCGGCAAAGTCGGAGTCCGCGTCGTCCTCCGGCTGGTTCGACGACACGTGTTCCCGCGCGACGTACGGATCGACGAATGCCGCGATCCTGCCGACGTCACCGGCCGCGTCCTCGGGGATGGCCTCATGTCCAAGTGACAGCGTGCGATTCGTCAGCCGCGTCGCGCTCTCGCGCGCTGCCTGACGCGATCCGGCGGTTGATTCGCGCAGGTCGAGGGTGACGAGATCGTTGATGAAGAGCAGCGAGCGCCGGAAGTCCTCGGGCGCGGTCGAGCGATCCTTCAGTTGAGCCATCGCCCGCGCGGCCATCTGCATCAGCCGGTGCGGGGCCAGGTCGACGCCATACGACTGGGCGAGGACATCCAGGACGTCGCTGGCGTCCTCATCGTCGCCGGCGTTTGAGGCGACAGACGCCGCCTTCGCCCCCGAGCCGGCCTTCGCCTTTCGCGACGAAGACGCGGAGTCGTCCCCGCCGCCCGATCCGCGAACCAGGACCGCCGACAAGAGCGTGACAATCGCCAGCGGCAGAGCAAAGTGCCGTGAAGCCATGGCCGTTGTTCCCGACACCCGGAAGCCGCAGTCCGCCCTGCGCCCCGCTGTCCCTGAAGACAGCACCGCGATTCGCGAGGCAGGGGTTCGGCCGGGCCTGGGGATAGGCGCCGGCGACGCGTTCGGTGGTCTGGAAGGTAGAAACGAACGGGGTGGCGTTTCCGCACACCGCCTGTCCAGTTGCGCGGAATTGCCTGATGAGCTGTGACCGCCACCAGGTCGCGCCGCTATACTTCCGGCGTGCAGCTACAGCGACTGGTTGTGGGCGTTGACGAACAAGCAGACGGCCTTCGATGCTCCTTTTGCGAGCGGGAACCTACTGACGGCGGGACCCTGATTGTGAGCGGGGAGGTGGCGATTTGCGACTACTGCCTGGCCACAGGGGCTGAGCTGGTCGCCCAGGAGCCCGCGCTCCCGGACCAGGACGCAGACGAGGACGGCGCGAGCGTCGACGCCCGGCCGCACCAGTCTGTCTTCTTCCGCCTGCTCACCGAATCTGACGTGGCAAACCTGCTTCCCGCGAGCCAGCTGATCGACGCCATGAGAGGCGCGCTGATGCAGTTCTCCGCTGGCAAGGTCACCCAGCCCGTGCGCACGGTGATCCCGGTTGGCCAGAACCGTTCGTTCCTCGGCGTGATGCCTGCCTGCGTCCACGAGGGCGGCATTCTTGGCGCAAAGCTCGTCGCTGTTTTTCCCGACAACGCCGCACGCGGATTGCCCACGCACCTGGCCAGCATTCTTCTGCTCAGCTCCGAGACTGGCGCGCTGGTGTCCATGATGGACGGCCGTTACATCACCGAGGCGCGCACCGCCGCCGTGTCGGCGGTCTCCGCGATCGCGCTCGCGCGAGACGATGCCGGCACGCTCGCGATCCTCGGCTCCGGCACCCAGGCGCGCAGCCATCTGACGATGCTCCAGCAGGCCTTCACGCTGCGCGAAGTCCGCGTGTGGAGCCCGACGCCGGAGCACACTGCCGCGTTTGTCGACGAGATGGAGCCGGGCACCACTGCGCCAATCGTGCAGTCGCGCTCCGCTGAAGCTGCCGTCAGAGGCGCGGACCTCATCGTCCTTGCGACGTCGTCACCGGAGCCTGTGATTCGCAGTGAGTGGGTGGCCGACGGCGCCCACGTCATGGCGATCGGCGCGTGCCGTCCGGATCAGCGGGAGATGGACCCGGCGCTGGTCGAGAGAGGCCGGCTGTTTGTGGACTCTCGCGAGGCGGCCCTGGTGGAGTCCGGCGATATCGTGATGGCAATCGCCGAAGGCCGGTTTGCCGCGGCGCACATCGCCGGCGAACTTGGCGCCCTGCTCGCGGGCCACGTCACCGGCAGGCGGTGGCCGCAGGACGTCACGATCTTCAAGTCGCTCGGTCTGGCCGTCGAGGACGTCGTCGCCGCACGCATCGTCTACGACAAGGCCGTGGCCAGCGACGTCGGGCAGGAACTGGAGCTCTGAACACGTCTCACCCGCCTCCTGCGGACCCGAGCCTCTTCATCCTTCATTCTTCATTCTTCATTCTTCATTCTTCATTCTTCATTCCCGCCCTTCTTCCCATCCCTCAGCCTCTGCCAGCTGCCGTCGCTGGTCCAGCCGCCGTCCACGGTGAGCGTCGCGCCGTTGATGAAGCCACTCAGCTGCGAATTGGCGAGAAATGCCACGGCGCTCGCGACGTCGTCCGGCGACGCGAACCGTCCGAGTGGAATTCGCGACGTGATGTCGACGTCGGCGTAGTGCCCGGTCGCCTGATCGGCGGCGTCCATTTCAGTTTTCACCCATCCTGGACAGACCGCGTTGGTCCTCACGCCGCGGCCGCCCCATTCGGCAGCGAGCGTGCGAGTCAGACCGACGAGCCCGTGCTTGGACGCGTTGTACGCCGCGCGATCGGACACTCCCAGTAACCCCGCTACTGATGCGATGTTCACGATGCTGCCGGAGCGCGCGGCCAGCATCATCGGCCCGAACGCCCGTGCCAGCAGGAACGGCGCGACGAGATTCACCTCGAGCACTCGCCTGAAGTCCGCGGGCGAGGTGTCCTCGGCCGGCGAGATGCAGCTGATTCCCGCGTTGTTGACCAGGACGTCGACGCGGCCCCAGCGCTGCTGGACCGTTGCGGCGAACTGCGACACGGCCTGCTCGTCAGAGACGTCGCCGACGAGCTCGAGGACGTCCACGCCGTATGCACGCGCAGCCGCGGCGGTCTCGGCCGGCGGCCGCAGGTCGATCAATGCCACCGCACAACGCTCGGCCGCGAGCACCTCCGCGATCCTGCGGCCAATGCCCTGCGCCGCGCCGGTGACGACGGCTACCCGCATGCGGCGGTCCTCTTCATTCTTCATTCTTCATTCTTCATTCTTCACTGTTCATTGGTTAGACATATTTCAACCACGCGTCAGCGCGCCGCGCCTTGACCTCCGCCATCCACCGGCACGCCGGATAGAGCAGCGCGACTGCAATGGCCCAGACCAGGTAGAGAAGCGGAAGCGACCACGTGTAGCCATCCGGCGGCGGAGGGTTGCCCATCGGATGGTTGGTGAAGAGCCACCAGCTGACCTCTCCGAGCCGCAGCTTCGACACGATCAGCGCGAGGACGTGAATCAGCGGGATGTGGAGCGCGTAATAGAAGAACGGCACGCGCCCGAAGACCGACAGGAATCGCGCCAGCGGCCCCGACGCGCGCCCGGCCGCCGGCAGCAGCGCGATCGTCGGGCCGAGCGTCATCAGCAGGAAGTCCAGCGACGCCGGATATTTCGTCGTCGCCAGAAACGACAACAGTGTCGGCAGATGTGGGCCGTGCGGGTCTGTGGAAGGCGGCGACCACGGATGGGGATCGCCGTAGTGATTGAGCAACCGCAGCACGACAAAGAGCAGCGTCGCGCCGGTCCCGATCGTGAGGCACAGCCGGTCGCGGCGTGCGGGCTGCCCCAGGACCGTCCCGAACGCGTAGCCCGCGGCCATGACGCCAATCCACGGAATGATGGAGTAGAGCACCATCAGATGGGGGCCGCTGGCGCCGAACTGGACGGGTCCGGCAAAGAACCCGACGTACAGGATCCGCCAGGCATTCGACGCCAGGCTGTCTGTCAGCGTTGGGATCAGTTGTTCGACGTAGCCGTCGAGCAGGTTGTGGCCGGCGACGATCGCCAGCCCGATCGCCGCGATGGCCGTGACCGGCAGTCGAACGAGCCCGGCCATCAGGATCATGCACCAGCCGATCACCCAGATCACGCCGGCCAGCTCGTATTGCAGGAACTCGAAATTGAACGTCCACATCACGCGGAAGTAGGTGAGCTCGAGCACCACCAGCCAGAGCCCGCGCGTAAACAGGAAGCGAGAGATGTCGGCGTGTCGGCGAGCGTAAAGAAACGCGCTGGTCCCGGCGAGAAAGATGAACGCCGGCGCACAGAAGTGGGTGATCCAGCGCGTGAAGAAGATGCCGGGGCTCGGGCCGCCGGCCGGCAGGCCTGAGTAGACGCGCACGTGATCGATGGCCATCAACAGCATGACGGCACCGCGGACGACGTCGAGGCCGCCGATCCGCGTGGGCGCGCTAGCGCCGGCCGAGGCAGGTGACGCGAGGCTCATCGGGAGCGAATCGTAGCATCGCCGACGAATCGCTAGGGACTACACTTCTGACCCAGCGACGTAATGCTCTGCACGTCCAGGATCGGCGGCTCCGGCATCCGCGCCGGGTTCGGCGAGATCGGGTCGTCATTCGAGCCGAGAGTGAGCGCGGTGTTTCCGAGCTTGACCGACGGCGCCGGCTGGCCCGGCGGGTCCGGCATCTCGGCCTTCAGGCGAACGACGGTGCCGCTCAGTTTCTTGATGTCGGCCTTGATCGCCTTCGTGCCCTTCAGCCGATAGGTCGGGCTCACGATCAACTCCGCGTCGTCGATGCCTGCAGGTCTGGCTGCCTTCAACTCCAGGCCTGACGCGCAGCCCTCGACCGTCACCATGACGATCTTCACCGGCGATGACGGCGGAGTGGCGGACGGCGCCTGCGCCTGGAGCGGGAACGCGGCGGCGATGGCTGGCAGCAACAGGTGCAGAAGCATTTGAGAAACCCCTCGAGCGATCCCGCTCATTGTTGCACGGTCGCGAACGCCGTGGCGCCGAGCGCCGCTGTTGATCCGGTCCAAGGTCAGCTACCATCGCCCGCTGTGCCTGTTCCTGGGTGCGTCGCCATCGCGCGCAGAGTCAGCGGGGTCCCGTGGAGCCTGTAGGGCTCGTCGTGGCGGCGATGGCCGTACGGCTGGCCGTGCTGTCGGTACTGCCTCGTCGTTCCCGGCCGCGCACTGGTCCGATGGCTCGGCATCCAGACAGCGTCGCGACTCGACGCCATTCTCATTGTCGTCGTCTTGAGCCTCTCGAGCGTCAGTGCCGCTGTGACGCTGCTGCTCCTCGCGCACGCCTACTTCCGGCCGGTGTTGATCGTCGTGCTGTTGTGTCCCGCGGCCGTACTGATGCTGTCGCGCCGCGGCCTGCCCGGCGAACCGCCGGTTGCGGCCGCACCACCAGTGAAGCGCGACTACGTCGAGCGCGCAATCCTCGCGGCGGTCGCGGTCTTTCTGTGCGTGTACCTGCTCGACGCGCTGACGTCTCCAGCAGGCGGGTGGGACGGGCTTGTGACGTGGGGCAAGTGGACGGCCGATTGGGGGCGACGCAGTGCGAGCGGCGACTACGCGGTCGGTGGCTATCCGCAGCTCGTGCCGAGGTTTCTGTCCGTGCTCTACAAGCTCGATGGCACCTCGCTGCAGGTTCTTCCGCTCGACACCTTCGTGATCCACGGGTTCGGTGTCGCGGCAGCCGCGTGGCTGGTGCTCGCGTCGGCCCGGCTCGCTCGTCTGCTCGCTCTGCCGTCATGGCCGCTGGTGCTGCTGTCGTTTGGTTCGCTGACGTTCCGCGAACAGATCGGATCGGGCTCCGTCGACGTCCTGCTGGCGGCAGCGACAGTGACGCTGCTCGCGTTGTTCCTGGCGCTCCGCAAGGGCGAATGGAACGCGCGCCGCGGGGCGTGGACAGTTCTCGGTGCGGCGATGTTCGTCTGCCTGTTCACCAGGGTCACAGGCCTGTTCGCTCTGGCGGCGGTCGCTGGCGCCGCCCTTAGCGTGGGCGGGGAGCGCGCCCACGCCGAGCGCCGACAACTCCTGCTGGGAGTGGCCCTGGCCCTCGCGGCGATCGCTCCGTTCGTGGTGGAGCAGGGCCTCGCTGAATCCCGCTCGCGCCATGCACAGCCGCGGCCGGACGAACTCAACATCCCGGCCGGCGACATGGCTCGGGTGCTGGCCGCCGATTCCGATCAGGTCTCTCACGGTGAGCCGCTGGCTATGCGTCCGAAAGCCGCTGTCCTTCGGTTCTGGAGCGACTACGCCGCCCCGGACGTGCTCCGATGGCCGCTGAGCGCGCTGCTCGTCATCCTCTTCGCCGCCGGCGCGATGCGCCGCGACCTGAGAGGGCTGGCCGTCGTCGTGAGTCTTTACGCTGTCGTCTGGCTCGCGTGGTCTTCCTACGACCAGCGCAGCCTGTTTCTGGCGCTTCCGCTGGTTGGCGCGATCGCAGCGACAGGGGCCGTGCGCCTCGCCTCTCGGTGGGGACGCCCGCTCATCCTCTCGCTCCTGGCCGTTGTCATCGGAGCGTTCGTTGTGATCTCTGGAGCCGGCCTGCTGAAGGATGCACAAGCCAGGCTGAAGGCGACGTTCAGCGGGCCGGCATCAATCCTTCTGCGGCTCGCCATGATGCCGCAGGGGCCGGCCGGCCGCCCGCCATTCTTCTTTCCGAGGTACACCGAAGTCTACCGATACGTCTCGACGCTGGCGCGCCGGACCAACGCGCAGCACGTTTTTGCGACGTCGCTGCTGTTCCGGTTCTACGAGAATGGCGTCTTCACCCTGTTCAACTGGCCCGCGGGGCTGTCGCTCGCCGGGGACGTGTTCGCGGGGCACGACGGGCGCCGTCCCGACGATTCCGAGTCCTGGGTCCTGGTCGCGGCCCCGGGTTGGCACCGCGTGTGGCTGCGCGAGCAGTTGCAGGACATGCCGATTCCGACGCCGGGCGCGGCCGGTCCGCCAGGCGCGACGGGCGACACGGAGTTGATGATCGAGACAGGCCCGTTCGACTACGACAACGGCGTCGTCACCTGGCAGGTGACGACAGCGGAAGTTCCACCGGCGTCGCAGGTCGTGGCGGCGTTTGACGCGTCAGACCCGCAATCGATCGACACCGAGCTCACAACGACGACGGTGGACCATGAGCCCTCGCAGTCGACGACCCGGTACGCTGGACTGATTGTGTTGAAGGCTGGAATCTACCAGCCGTCTGGTTCCCTCCGCGTCGGCATCCGCGCGTCCGGGCCGCCGGTCCAGATCCTGAGCTTCAAGCTCTCGCGCCGTCGAGGCGACGGGCACCGACCACAAGTTGAGTGAGGATCCGCCCGGAGGATGATGCCCGGCGCTGTCGAGTTGCGTCCGCGGTATAGTCGGGACGAATCGGGTCGGAGCGCGGGGGAGCCGCGCTCACGATGCCCGGGCAGGGACGTGGCATGTTGCTTCGATCGAGAGTGGCAGTCGGTCTGATTGTCGCGGGCGTGGCGGGCGCGTCGCTGCTCCGCGCGCAATCCCCGGTGCAGTCGTGCAACGAGACACCGGCGCCCGCGTGGTGCAGCGCGGTGGCCGGCGATCGGTCGCAAGGCTGGCTGGCGCAGCGTCGCTCCGAGGTGATGGCCCGCAACGGGATGGTCGCGACCAGCCAGCCGCTGGCCGCGCAGGCCGGCCTCGACGTGCTGCGCCGCGGCGGCAACGCGATCGACGCCGCCGTCGCCACCGCTGCAGCGCTCAGCGTGATGGAGCCGATGAACGTCGGTCCTGGCGGCGACTTGTTCGCCGTCCTCTATATCGCCCGCGAGAACAAGGTCTACATGTTGAACGCGAGCGGCAGGGCGCCAAGCGGCGCCACTGTCGCGCGGATGAACGACCTGGGCTATTCGTGGGACAGCGCGAACTGGGGACCAGGCTCGGGGATGCCGAGCGGGGGCATCCTCGATGTCACAGTTCCAGGAGCGGTCTGGGGCTGGTCGGAGGTCCTGCACCGGTTTGGCACGCTGACGTTCAAGGAGACGCTGCAACCGGCGATCGACTACGCCGAGCAGGGCTTTCCGGTGTCCGAGCGCATCGCGAAGGACTGGACGATTCCCAACGGCCTGGGGCCGGTGCCATCAGACCCGCGCCAGTGTTGCACGCAGGTCGACCCGGACGGCATTGCGACGTGGTACGTGCACGGGCGCGCGCCGGTCGCCGGTCAGGTGTTCCGCAATCTCGATCTCGCCAGGACGTACCGGATCCTTCAGGAGAAAGGACGGGACGGCTTCTACAGCGGGGAGGTCGCCCGCGCGATCGTCGCCAAGTCGACGGCGGTCGGCGGCACGATGACTCTCGACGATCTCGCGTCGTACTCGGGCGGGTGGGTGTCGCCGGCAGTGTCGAGCTATCACGGCTACGACCTGTTCACGCTGCCGCCGCCGTCGCAGACGTGGGCCAGCGGCGAGATGCTGAACATCCTCGAAGCGTGCGTGCCCACATGGGTGCCCGGCCAGACCCTGGCCACGCTCGGGCCCGCCAGCCCCACGTACTGGCATCTCGTCGTCGAAGCGAAGAAGCTCGCGTTTGCGGATCTGTATCGCCACAATGCCGACCCCGCCGTGGCGGCGGTGCCGCTCGAGACGCTCCTGTCGAAGGAACATGCCCGCTCGCTCTGCAGCCGTGTCGATCCCCATCGAGCGTCGGGCACCTCGGGAGACGCGCGTGTGCAGAGCAGCGGCGACACCGTCGTGCTCTCGACGGCGGATCGTGACGGCAACATGGTGGCCTGGGTGAACAGCCTGTTCAACGGCTTCGGCTCGGGCCTCACGGTGCCGGGCTACGGCATCACGCTGCACAATCGCGGCGGCTTGTTCACGCTCGATCCGAAGAGTCCCAACGCGCTTGCCCCCCACAAGCAGCCGTACAACACGCTGTCGGCCGGCTTCGTCATGCGCCGCGATCGGCCCGTGATGACGGTGACGCTCATGGGCGGCGACATGCAGGCCCAGGGGATCGCCCAAGTGCTGCTCAACGTCCTCGATCTCGGCGCCAACGTCCAGGCCGCCAGTGACATGGCGCGGTTCAGGCACCTGCAGGTCCCGAACCAGCTCACGCTGGAGTCTTCGCTGTTCGCCCTTGTCGGTAGTCAGCTCGAGGCCATGGGCCACACGGTGAAGTCTGTCAGCGGCGACACCGTCGGCGGCTACCAGGCCATCATGTTCGTCCCCGACGACGGAGCGGCGACGCTGCCGCCGGGGCCGGTGAAGGGGGTTTACCGCGCCGGCTCCGACCACCGCAAGGACGGGCAGGCGGTCGGCTACTAGTTCGTCAGGGACCCGCTGTCGGGTCCTCAGCCTCTGCCGATGAACGGCATCTTCGTCGCCATCACCGTCAGGAACTGCACGTTGGCATCGAGCGGCAGGCTCGCCATGTAGAGCACTGCCTTGACGACGTGCGCGATGTCGAGCCGCGGCTCGACGACGGTCTCGCCGTTGGCCTGGAGCGCGCCGACGGCGAACTTTGCCGTCATGTCGGTGGCCGCGTTGCCGATGTCGATCTGGCCGCAGGCGATGTCGAAGGCGCGGCCGTCCAGTGAGGTGGAGCGCGTCAGCCCGGTGATGCCATGCTTGCTCGCCGCGTACGGCGCCGAGTTCGGACGCGGCACCTGCGAGGAGATCGAGCCGTTGTTGATGATGCGGCCGCCGCGCGGCGTCTGCGCCTTCATCAGGCGAAACGCCTGCTGCGTGCAGAAAAACGCGCCGGTCAGGTTGACATCGATGACCGAGCGCCACTGCTCGACCGACAGCTGCTCGATCGGAATGTTCGGCGCGCTGACGCCGGCGTTGTTGAACAGCAGGTCCAGCCGGCCAAACGTGCCGGCCGCGGCGTCGAACAGGCGGCGGACCGAGTCCGGATCGGTGACGTCGGTCGGGCACGCAAGGACCCGCGAGCGGTCCGCCTGCGCCGCCGCGACAGTGGCAGCCAACTGCTCGGCGCGCCTGCCAGCGACGACGACGGCATAGCCCTCGCCGAGGAGGCCCAGCGCCACCGCCCTGCCGATCCCGCTGCCTCCGCCCGTGACTATCGCAACTCTGGGTGGTGCGTTCATCGTCCGAACGGTAACATGACACGCGAGTCGCGGCACTGACGCGATACATCCCTATGCGAATCCTCGTCACTGGCGGCGCAGGCTTTCTCGGCGTCCGGTTGATCAAGACCCTCCTTGCCGGGGCCGGCAGCAGCGACGACGTGCACGTGGTCTCCGCTGATACCGTGCCGTGTCCCGCCGACGATCCGCGAGTGGAGTCCAGGGTCGGCACGATTACAGACCAGGCGTTCGTCAGTCACATCGTCGACCGCGACGTGGACCTGGTGTTCCACCTGGCGGCGGTGCTCAGCGGGCAGGCGGAATCGGAATTCGACACGGGCATGCGCGTCAATCTCGAGGCGACGCGTAGTCTCCTCGAGGCGTGCCGCGCGGCCCGCAGCGCCCCGCGGCTCGTCTTCTCGAGCACCATCGCGGTGTTCGGCGGCGGGCTGCCGGAGGTCATCCCCGAAGATCTCGCGGTGCGGCCGCAGTCGTCATACGGCACCGAGAAGGCGATCTGCGAGCTGCTGGTCAGCGACTATTCCCGGCGCGGGTTCGTCGACGGCGTCGCCTGCCGCGTGCCGACAGTGGCCATCCGGCCCGGCGCGCCGAACTCGGCGCTGTCGTCGTTTGTCAGCGGGATCATCCGCGAGCCGCTGGCCGGCATCGCGTCGGTGTGTCCCGTGCCGCTCGACACGCGCGTGTGGATCAGCTCTCCGGACACCGCGACCGCGAATCTCTTTCACGCGTCGACGCTCCCTGCGGCGTCGCTCGAGGGACGACGCGTCCTGAATCTTCCCGGCTTGAGTGTCACTCCGGCGGCGATGCTCGACAGTCTCGAGCGCCTGGGCGGCGCCACGGCCCGTTCGCTCGTGCGATGTGAGCCAGACGCGGACACGATGCGAATCGTCTGCGGCTGGCCGGGCGCGTTCGAGATCAGCCGGCCGCTCGCGCTTGGCTTCCGCGTCGACGAGAGCATCGACGACGTCGTGCGCCAGTTCATGGCGGAGCAGGCCAGGGCGTCGCACTGATGGCTGAGCGCGCGTTTGTCAGCATCCCCGGCGGATGGTTTCAGATGGGGAGCGCTGAGGGCAAAGACGACGAGCGGCCAGTGCACAGCGTCTGGGTCGACGAATTCGCGCTCGCGGCGTACCCGGTGACGTCCCTGGAGTACGCCGCGTTTCTGGCGGCCACCGGGCACGAACAGCCTCGCGACTGGCACCCCGAGGCCGCAAGCGCTGACCATCCGGTGATCGGCGTCAGCTGGATTGACTGCCAGCGCTACTGCGACTGGCGGACGAGTGTCGGCGAGCCCGTGCGGCTGCCGACGGAGGCTGAATGGGAACGCGCCGCGCGCGGCGGCCACGAACGCCGACGGTATCCGTGGGGGGACGACATCCCGTCCTGGATTCCCGCGAACGGACGGGGACCGCTCGATGCGCCGTGGCCCGTCACCCTCGGCGAACCCAACGGATTCGGCGTGTTCGGCATCGCCGCCAACATCCACGAGTGGTGTGCCGACTGGCACGCCGCGGACTACTACGGCCAGTCGTCAGAGCGCAACCCTGCGGGGCCAGCCAAACGGCGCGCGCCGCGTCTCGCGCGGCGGCTCCTGGCGTCATGCCGTGACGATCAGCACGTGCGCTGCGCGCAGCCGCCTCGATCCGTCGTTCCGGTATACCGACTACGGCTTCCGGGTCGCGCGCTGAGCGCTATCGGCACCGCGTCGCCGAGCCCACCTACGGCGCAGGAATGTGAATCGGCTTGAAGGGGAAGGTCGCAGAGATCAGCATCCCGCCGCCCTTCGTCGTCGTCTTCGCGTAGACCTCCCAGAAGTACTTGAAGCCGACGAAGCCGTAGACGGTGTTGTTCTTCGCGATGGCGAGCGTCAGATCGGGTCCCAGGCCGAACGTGCTGCTCTTGCTCAACGCCAGCGGCTGCGGCAGACGCCCGGGCTGGATCTCGTCATTCGAGAGCTTGAAGGCGGAGTAGTACGACAAGCCGGCGACGAGGCCGCCCTTCAGGAAGTCTCCGCCGACGCCACCCTCGAAGTTCATCTGGTTGCCGACGTGAGTCGTGCTGTCTTCCTTGTCAGACTGGAAGTTGAGCGAGACGACTGTCGCCGCGTGGTACTTGCGATCCTCGGTGAGATAGACCGTTGTCCCGCCGCCGATCTCCTGCCCCCACATGCCGAAGCCCGTGTTGTTCGACGCGCCGTCCTCATAGCGGCCCGTCGGGAGATACAGCTGGTAGTACAGGATCGCGTCGGCCCGTTTCTTGTGCCATCCCAGCTGAAACGGGCACAGCACCGAATCGGTGATCCCGGCGCCCGGGTTCTGATCGATTTCCGCGCCCTGCAGCCGGTTGTTCGCGCCGGCGATCAGAAAGTTGAACCCGTAGTAGCCCCCCAGGATCGTCTTCTTCGTCACGACGGCGACGCCCGTGCCGAACAGCGCCGCGTCGACGTTGGCGTTGATCGGCACCTGATCGCCGTTGGCGTTCCTGATGTCGTCGGTGCTGTAGAAATACAGGAGCGGCGCGACTGCGTACTCGCCCGGCGGCGCCTGCGATCCGCCCTTCACGCCGAAGGTGCCCTTGACGTGCTGGGTGTTCAACTGGGCGTGGGCAGGAGCGGCGAATCCCGCCGTCAGTAGTCCGGCTGCGAAGATCACCGCAAGAGCGTGACGAGATGACATGCGCGAGTCCTTTGCTGAGAGGAAGGGCTAGTGCTTGGCGGTCGGATACAGCAACGCGACGATGAGCCGCAGGGTCTGTCCGGCGCCGGCGTCCGGCCGTTCGACGTTGTAGTAGTACTGCGCGCCGATATTCATCGGTCGCCGGTTGAAGACCACCGTCCGCGTGATGCCGAGCCCGAGCGGCACCGTCCACTCCTGCCCGCTCGGCGCATCCCAATTGGCGGTGATGATCGGCGAGAAGCTGAGCGCATAGCCCTTCGCGAAGTTGTAGTTGACGAATGGCTGCAGCGAGAACAGGTCAGCCTTCGGCGCGCCGCCCACATCGGACATCGGCCAGGCCTGCGAGATCAGGCCGCCGAGGACCCATGGGCCGGTCATCGTCAGGACGACGGCGGTCGGTCCCGCCGCCCACGTTCCCGTCCTCAGCGACGGCGCGGTGGCCGTCGGCATCGACAGGATCGGACCGATACCCCAGATGATCTTCCCCGGCCTTGCCGGCGTGATGAACAACTGCTCCTGGATGTCGCCCATCCCGCTGACCTGCTGACCGTCCGCGCCAGGCAGGCTGTTGATCGGGAGGATCGTCCGCGAGATCGCGCTCCAGTGCTCGGTCAGTTTGAACGGAATGACCGGCTGGAAGTTCACATTGAAGAACGTGCCGTCTTCGAGCCCGCCGCCGCTGTTGAAGTTGAACTGGAACGGAAGCGTCACCAGGTCGCCGACAGGATTCTGTGTCTTCTTTGCCAGCTCCGTGGCGTCTGGCTGCGGCGCCGGCGCCTCCTGGGCGCGGGCCGAGTTCGCCAGAGGCACGCCGGCGACGACCAACAGAACAATCAAGGCTTTCCGCATCCAACACAACTCCTGAAGGGGCCGGGGTCGTCCTATCCTGCAAGCAAACCGGCGCGGGAAGCGTACTACTTTTGGTTAGTGCTCCGAATATGCGGAGGCCGGACCGCTTACAGCCGTGGCAGCCCGCGACATGTCGTGGGATGACATACGGCCGTGGTTGCTCGGCCGCCTGAATTCAGCGATATTTCCCCGGACGGCGTAGACATCATCGTGCGACGAACGCTGGTGGCGCTTGCCAGCATCGAGGGAAGGACTGAACAAATGGGTGGGACGTCACGATTCTCATTGGTGATCGCGCTGGCTGTCGGCGCGCTAGTCAGCGGGCTCGCATCCTCCGGCGTCGTGCCGGTCTCTCGCACGGTAATCGCCGCCAGCGCGGTGACTCCGGCGTCCTCGACGTCGATGCAGACGCCCGGCGGGCGACGCGTGACGCTCGTGTCCGCGTCCAGAAGGACCGCGGACGAAATCGGCGCGGCCCAGGCTGCGGCGAGCGGCACCAAGCCGAACATTCTCGTCATCATGGGCGACGACATCGGCTGGTTCAACCCGAGCGCCTACAACCGCGGGATGCTCGGCTTCGAGACGCCCAACATCGATCGCATCAGCAAGGAAGGCGCGATCTTCATGTCGTGGTACGGCCAGCAGAGTTGCACCGCCGGGCGCGCCGCGTTCATCACGGGGCAGTCACCCATCCGCACCGGTCTCACGAAAGTCGGTATGCCGGGCGCCGACGTCGGCCTGCGACCCGAGGATCCCACCATCGCGGAGCTCCTCAAGCCGCAGGGCTATGCGACCGGTCAGTTCGGCAAGAACCACCTCGGCGATCGCGACGAGATGCTGCCGACGAAGCACGGCTTCGACGAGTTCTTCGGCAATCTCTATCACCTCAACGCCGAAGAAGAGCCCGAGCTCCCGGACTACCCGAAAGACCCCGCATTCAAGAAGCAGTTCGGCCCGCGCGGCGTGCTGCATTCCTACGCCGACGGGAAGATCGAGGACACCGGCCCGCTGACGAAGAAGCGCATGGAGACCGTGGACACGGAGTTCACGACCGCGGCCATCGACTTCATGGATCGCCAGGTGAAAGCGGGCAAGCCCTTCTTCTGCTGGTTCAACTCCACCCGGATGCACATCAACACGCATCTGAGTCCCGAGTGGAGCGGCAAGACGGGCCTGGGCCTGCAGGCCGACGGGATGCTCGAGCACGACAAGGACGTGGGCCTGCTCCTGAAGAAGCTCGACGACCTGGGCGTCGCGAACAACACGATCGTCGTCTACACCACGGACAACGGCGCCGAAGTGATGTCGTGGCCCGACGGCGGCATCACGCCCTTCCGCGGCGAGAAGGCGACCAACTGGGAAGGCGGCTTCCGCGTGCCGACGCTGATCAAGTGGCCCGGCGTCATCAAGCCGGGAACCGTCTACAACGACATCTTCGCGCACGAGGACTTTCTGCCGACGTTCGTCGCCGCCGGCGGCAACCCGAACGTGGTCGCCGAGTGCATGAAGGGCTGCACGGCCGGGAGCAAGTCGTTCCACGTGCATCTCGACGGCTACAACATGATTCCGTTCTTCAAGGGCGAGGTGAAAGAGGACCCGCGGAAGGACTTCCTCTACTGGAGCGACGACGGCGACATGATGGCCATCCGCCTCGCGCGCTTCAAGATCATCTTCTTCCAGCAGGATCACCAGGGCCTGGGCGTCTGGCGGTACGAGTTCACCAAGCTGCGGGTCCCGCAGATCTTCGACATCGTCGGCGACCCCTTCGAACGCGGCGACGAGTCGATCTACTGGGACAAGTGGTTCGTCGACCACGTGCCGTATCAGTACGCGGCCAGCGCCGTGGTGGCGCAATGGCTCCAGAGCTTCAAGGACTTTCCGATCCGGCAGAAGCCGGCGAGCTTCAATCTCGACGAGGTGATGCGGAAACTGAGTCCGCCTCCGCAATAGCGCCTCCGCGCAGCGCGTGCTGCGTCGGCGATTTCCCGAAGGGAGACATCGATGGGTTGGAACAAGACGAATATCGATGACGGCGGCCGTCGCTCGGCGGAGTCGCCGCCGTGTGGTTGGGATCGGCAGGCTACCTGCCCGTCTCGCGCACGGTGCTTGCCGCAAGCTCTGTCGACGCGCGATCACGGCAGACCGTGCGGACGCCCGGCGGACGCCAGGTGACGCTGGTTCCGGCCGGCAGTCGCGCGGCCGCCACCGATATTGCCGCGGCGCAGGCAGCCGCGTCGGGCGCGAAGCCGAACATCCTCGTGATCTTCGGCGACGACGTGGGCCAGACCAACATCAGCGCCTACTCGTTCGGCGTCGTCGGCTACAAGACGCCGAACATCGATCGGATCGCCAAGGAAGGCATGATGTTCACGGACTACTACGCCGAGAACAGCTGCACCGCGGGGCGATCGACGTTCATCACCGGCCAGTCGCCGCTGCGCACTGGCATGTCGAAGGTGGGTATTCCCGGCGCGCCCGTCGGCATTCAGGCTCGTGATGTCACTATCGCGCAGGCATTGAAGCCGCTCGGCTACGCCACGGGGCAGTTCGGCAAGAACCACCTGGGCGATCGCGACGAGTTCCTGCCGACCAACCACGGCTTCGACGAGTTCTTCGGCAATCTCTATCACCTGAACGCCGAGGAGGAGCCCGAGCGACCGTTCTACAAGCAGGCGGCGGCCGAGTCACCGGAGTTCAAGAAGAGCTACGCGCCGCGCGGCGTACTTCATACGTTCGCGGACGGCAAGATCGAGGACACGGGGCCGCTGACCAGGAAGCGGATGGAGACGATCGATGACGAGACGACGCAGGCGTGCATCGACTTCGTCACCAAGCAGAAAAATGCGGGCAAGCCGTTCTTCGTGTGGATGAACTTCACCCGCATGCACGCTTTCACGCACGTGCGTGAGTCCATGCGAGGCCAGAGCGGGCTGGTGGACAACGAGTACGCCGACGGCATGGTCGAAATGGACAACAACGTCGGCAAGATCTTGAAGGCCGTGGACGATCTTGGAATCGCCAACGACACCATCGTGGTCTTCACGACTGACAACGGGCCGAACCAGTTCTCGTGGCCGGACGCGGCGACGACGCCGTTCCGATCCGAAAAGGATACCAACTGGGAGGGCGCGTTCCGCGTGCCGGCAGCGGTTCGCTGGCCGGGTCACGTCAAGGCAGGGGAGATTTCGACCCAGATCTTCTCCGGGCTCGACTGGTTCCCGACGTTCCTGGCTGCCGCCGGCGACACCACGATCACGGACCGGCTTCTGAAGGGCGCGGCGATTGGCGCCAAGACGTTCAAGGTCCATCTCGACGGCTACAACCAGCTCGACTACCTCACGGGCAAGTCGCCAAAGAGCGCGAGGCACGAATTCGAGTACTTCGACGACGACGGCGATCTGGTCGCAACCCGCGTGGACGACTGGAAGTTCGTGTGGTGCGAGCAGCGGGCGCCGGGCGGCTTCACTGTCTGGGCAAACCCCCTGACGTGCTTGCGCGTGCCGAAGATGTTCAACCTTCGGATGGATCCGTACGAGCGCGCAGACGTGGTGTCCGATCAGTACTACGACTGGTCCATGAGGAACGTCTACATGGGCTTCTACGGCGTCGTGAAAGCCGCAGCGTTCCTTGAGACGTTCGTGCAGTACCCGCCGAGCCAGCCGCCGGCAAGCTTCACCGTCGATCAGATCCGCAAGAGCGTGGACGAACAGATCGCGCGACTGAAGACGATGAAGACGACGACGCCGCAGGACTGACGGAAGAGGTCGGTCCGTGGGTCCATGGGTCCATGGGTTCAGGCGGCTGGAAGGACTGATTGAGAGGGGTCTCGGGGTCTTCGATCCTGAGACCCCTTCGTATTTCTGGAACGGAGCAGACATGCGTCGAGCGATACAGCTCTTTGCGGCGACAACGGCGACAGCAACCATGCTTGGCTGCGCGCCGCCGCCACCACCGGCGGCGGTTGGGCCGACAGCCCAGGAAGTCCGCCAGATCGCGAAAGATGCGTACCTCTACGGCTTCCCGGTAGTCGTCAACTACACGACCCTCTACAAGCAGGCGGTCGACACCAGCAACAAGGACTATCGCGGCCCGTTCAACACCATCGGCAACATCAAGAGCGTAGCCACGCCCGAGGACAAGTTCGTCGTCACGCCCAACTCGGACACGCCGTACAGCTTCCTGTGGGCGGACCTGCGCGCCGAGCCGGTGGTGATTTCCGTGCCGAAGATCGAGAAGGGCCGCTACTACACGGGGCAGATGATCGATCTGTACACCTTCAACTTCGCGTACTTGGGATCGCGCGCGTTCGGCAACGGCGGCGGCACGTATCTGCTGGCGGGCCCGGGGTGGACGGGTGAAACGCCCAAGGGCGTCTCCTCGGTCATCCGCGCCGAGACGCAGTTCGCCTACGTGCTGTTTCGCACGCAGTTGTTCAACAGCGCCGACTTGCCGAACGTGAACAAGATCCAGGCCGGCTACGGCGTCAAGCCACTCAGTGCGTTCCTCGGCACGCCGGCACCGCCAGCGGCACCGCCAGTGTCGTGGCCGAAGCTGTCCGATGACATGCTCACCACGCCGGCGCTGTTCCCGTATCTGAACTTCATGCTCCAGTTCTGTCCGCCGAATCCGTCGGAGGCAAGTCTGATGGCGCGCTTCGCGACGCTGAACATCGGCGCCGGCAAGACGTTCGACATGAACGCCTTGTCACCGGAGCAGCAGAAGGCCGTCCAGGACGGCATCGCTGACGCCGGCACCGACATGGCGGGCCTGATGAAGAAGATCAACGAAGAGACGGTCTCGAGCGCTGATTTTTTCGGGACGCGGGACTTCCTCAAGGGCAACTACCTGTACCGATTCGCCGGCGCCAAGCTGGGGCTCTACGGCAACTCCGGCGACGAAGCGATCTATCTGTCGTACTTCGTCGATGCGACCGGCGCTCCCGCCGACGCCTCGAAGCACGCCTACACGCTCACGTTCCCGAAAGGCGGCCTGCCCCCGGCGCACGCGTTCTGGTCGCTCACGATGTACGACGGCAAGAGCCAGTTGCTGGTGGCAAACCCGCTCAAGCGCTACCTGCTCAACTCGACGATGCTCAAGTCGTTCAAGTACGGTGCGGACGGAGCGCTCACGCTCTACGTGTCGAAGGCGTCGCCAGGCGCCGGCAAGCAGGCCAACTGGCTGCCGGCCCCTGATGGCCCGTTCTACGCGATCCTGCGGATCTACATGCCGGCGCCAGAGGTCATCAACGGGACGTGGAAGAAACCGCCGCTTCAGCCGGACGGACATTGACGCGGGATCGTGCACCGGCGCATCGCTGCACAGCGGAGTGGACGGCCTGCCGTGGCTGGCAGACCGTCGTCGCTGTGGCATGATTCGACAGTGAGCCGCCTTGGAAGCGGAGCGCTGCTCTGTCTGTCCGGGGCGGCCGCGCTCATCTACCAGATCCTCTGGATCAAGCAGCTCTCGCTGGTCGTCGGCGTGGATGTCTACGCCATCACGACGGCAGTGAGCGCGTTTTTTGCCGGGCTCGCGTTGGGAAGCGCGGTGCTCGGGCGCAGAGCGGAGATCGCCCGCCGGCCGCTCCGGCTCTATGCCGGCCTCGAGGTGGCGACCGCGATCATCGCCGTCGCTGCAACCGTCGCCCTCGCGCACTCTGCGTCGCTGTTCGCCACGCTCGAGCGACATGCCGGCGCCATCGCCTGGTTGTTGCCGTTCCTGATTGTCGGCACGCCCGCTTTCGTCATGGGCGGAACGCTGCCCGCCATCCTCAAGGCACAGCCGGTTGAATCCGGCGCCGCCAGCCAGGCCGGCGGCGTGCTCTACGCCGCCAACACTGTGGGCGCCATCCTGGGCTCGCTGCTGGCGCCGTTCGCGCTGATTCCTGCGCTCGGGGTGACTGGCGCCGCCCTGGCAGCCGCGTGTCTCAATCTGGTCGCCGCGGGCGTCGCGCTGGCGATGGGGTCGTCCTTCGACAGGCTCAGGACGAACGGAGAACCGATGGGGTCGTCCTTCGACAGGCTCAGGGCGGACGCGGAGGTCGGTGCGGCCTTGGCGGTGAGCACATCCAACCGTCAGCCTGATCCGTCGGCCTCACGACCTGATTCGCGGCGACGTCGGCGCAGGCCGCTGGTCGTGCCGAAATCGACCTTCCCAGTCGACCCGCGACTCGCGCTGCGACTCTACGCTGTCGCTGGCGGCATCGCGCTTGGCTACGAGGTGGTCTGGTCCCAGGCGATCGTGCAGTTCACGAGCACGCGCGTGTTTGCGTTCTCGATAGTGCTGGCGACCTATCTGGCAGGCCTCGCCATCGGCAGCTTCGTCTACGTGCGGCTGGAGGCGCGGGTGCGCGACCCCTGGAACGCGTTCGGTCTGCTGGTGGCTGCCGCGGGACTTGTCGCGCTGATCGGCGTCGCCGGATTGGGGCCGTGGCTGATGGCCTGGCAGTCGGCTGTCGAGCGCTCGCTGCGCGAGGCGACGCACAACGAGTTGCTGGCGATGTGCGGCCGCTTCGCCGTCGCGGCGCTGGGCGTGGTGTTCGTGCCGACCTTGCTGCTCGGCGCCGCATTTCCAGCGGCGTTGCGGCTGGCCGTCGACGAGCGGCGACGGGCTCGCGATCTCGGCACCGTCCTCGCATTGAATACGGCCGGCGGCATCGCCGGCACCCTGCTCACCGGATTCGTCCTCATCCCGACGGTGGGCATCGTGCGGTCACTGGGCCTCCTCGCACTGGGCGCGGCTGCCGTCGGCCTGATCGCCGTGTTCAGGTCCGTGGACAACCGCAACGCTCGGACAGCCGCCGCGGTGTGTGCGGCGTGTGCGATCGCCGTGGCCGCCGCCACGCCAGCAGACACGCTGGCACGCCTGCTGACAGCATCTCGAAGCGGAGGTGACGTCGTCTACTACGATGAGAGCGCCGGCGGCACCGTCGCCGTGGTCGAGCAGCATGGCGGTGCCGGCACGTTCAGGCGTCTCTACATTCAGGGCGTGTCGAACTCCGGCGACGCGATGACGTCGATTCGCTACATGCGGCTGCAGGCCCTGCTGCCGCTCGTCATCCATCGCGGCGAGCCGCGCGCGGCGCTGGTGATCGGCCTTGGCACCGGCATCACCGCAGGCAGCCTGCTGAACTACGCCGGGTTGCAGCACCGGGTCTGCGCCGAGCTGCTGCCGGCTGTCGTCGCGGCGACGCCGCTGTTCCACAACAACCTGGGCCGGCCGGTGGATCCGCGCCTCGAGATTCGAGTGCGGGACGGACGGCGGGAGCTGCTTCGCAGCATCGACGAGTACGATCTCATCACGCTCGAGCCGCCGCCCCCGTCGGCGGCCGGTGTCGTCAACCTCTACTCGCGCGATTTTTACGAGCTGGCGCGCCGCCGGCTCCGCCCCAACGGCCTGCTGGCGCAGTGGTGGCCTCTGGCGACGCAGAATGACGAGGACTCGCGGGCGCTGGTGCGGAGCTTGCTCGACGTCTTTCCCTATGCCTCGCTGTGGACGACCGAGCTGCACGAGATGCTGCTCGTCGGTTCGGCGGAGCCGATGGAGCTGGACGCGACCCGCATGACGCAGCGCTTCGCGGAGCCGACAGTCGCCGGTGCGCTTGCCGAGGTGGGGATCGGCTCGCCCTCAGCCCTCGCCGCGACGTGGGTGACCGACAGGGCGGGCCTCGAGCGCTATGCCGGGACCGCGGCGCCCGTTACCGACGACCGCCCAGGCATCGAGTACGCCACGTGGACGCGGCCAGGGGAGTTCAGTCGCGTCCTCACAGCGCTGCTGGCGCTTCGCACCGATCCGCCCGTCGTGAACACCGACTCCGCATTTCTGACCGGTGTCACGCTGGAGCGTTCCAGGCTGCTTCGGTTCTACGATGCCGGACTGAGCGCGCTCACCGGCGATCGCCAGCACGCCGTGGATGTGCTTCGCCAGGTTCTCGCCGAAGACGATCGCAACCCATACTATCGCTGGATGGCGGGCCTCCCGCCGTTGTAGGTTTCAGACATGAGCAGCCCCGCCCGCGACGCGATTCTCCAGCTCAAGGCGCAGATGGCCGAATCGATCATCGGCCAGGAAGCGATGATCGAACGGCTGCTGCTCGGCCTGCTGGCCAATGGCAACCTGCTTGTCGAAGGCCTGCCCGGGCTGGCCAAGACCCGCGCGATCAAGAGCCTGTCGAAGCACCTCAGCGCAGACTTCTCGCGGCTGCAGTTCACGCCAGACCTGCTTCCCGCCGACATCACCGGGTCCGAGGTCTACTACACCGAAGGCGGCAAGGGGCAATTCACCTTTCAGCCCGGGCCGGTCTTCGCGAACCTCGTGCTCGCCGACGAAGTGAATCGCGCGCCGGCCAAGGTCCAGGCCGCGTTGCTCGAGGCCATGGAAGAACGGCAGGTCACCGTCGCCGGCAAGACTCACAAGCTGCCGGACCTGTTCCTCGTCATGGCGACGCAGAACCCGATCGAGCAGGAAGGGACGTACCCGCTGCCGGAAGCGCAGATGGATCGATTCCTCATGCACGTGCAGGTCGGCTATCCCGACGAGAAGTCGGAGTTGGGGATCGTGCAGCTCGTTCGTGGCGAAGAGCAGCGCGCCGCACAGCACGCCGGCGAGGCGCCGAAGGCAGACGCAGCACCGGCGCCGGCGGCGGCGGACAAGCTGGCGCAGGACGTCGTCTTCGACGCGCGCCGCGCGATCGCGGCGGTGACTGTCTCCGACGCCGTCGCCAACTACATCGTCGCGCTCATCTTCGCGACGAGGTATCCGGAGAAGATCGACGAGAAGGTCCGTACGTGGATCCGCGTCGGCGCCAGCCCGCGCGGAGCGATCGGCCTCGACAAGACGTCGCGCGCCTACGCCTGGCTTGCCGGCCGCGACTATGTCACGCCAGAGGACGTGCGGGCAGTCGTCCATGACGTGTTGCGTCATCGCCTGATGCTCTCGTACGACGCGCACGCCCAGGGCGTCACGGCAAACCAGGTGATCGACGCGCTCGTGGAGAAGGTGGCGGTCGCGTAAGGCGGCGGAGGAGTCGACGATGGCATTCTCGGCGCCGGCGCTTGGACGCGCGACAGGGATTCGCCAGCCGGAGGCACGGCCGCAGGCGGCGCCGGGCGTCTACGTGTCCGTAGACGACCTCGCTGCCCTCGAGACGGCGGCGCGGGACTTCACGTTTCTGCGGCACCAGCCGGTTCACAGCATCCTCGCGGGCCGTCACGCCTCGCGCGTCAGGGGGCGTGGCCTCGCGTTCGAGGAACTCCGCCAGTACCTGCCCGGAGACGATGTTCGCGCCATCGACTGGCACGTCACGGCGCGCATGGGCTCTCCGTACCTGCGGGTCTACACGGAAGAGAAGGACCGCCACGCGCTGATCGTCGTGGACCAGCGCATCGAGATGTTCTTCGGCACGCGCCGCGCGATGAAATCGGTGACAGCTGCGGAGGTCGCCGCCCTCGCCGCCTGGCGCGTGCTCTCCCAGGGCGATCGCGTCGGCGGCGTCGTCTTCAACGACACCCGGATCGACGAGCTCCGGCCGGAGCGCAGCCGAGCGGCCGTCATGCGCCTGCTGTCGACGATCGCGGCCCGCAACGGGGAGCTTCACGCCGAATCTGCCGCCTCGCAGTCGCCGGCCCAACTCAACGCCGCGCTGGATCGGATCGCCCGGCTGGCGCCGCACGACGCCCTGGTCATCGTGGCCAGCGACTTCAACGGCGCCGACCAGGGCACGCGCGACCGGCTGCTGCGCCTCCGCGCGCACAACGACGTCGTCGCCCTCATGGTCTACGACCCGTTCCTGCTGGAGCTGCCCGCCTCCGGCGACCTCGTCGTCAGCGACGGCGAGCTGCAGGTGGAGCTCGGGCTGGGACGCGAGCGCACCAGGAAGAACATCCTGGAATTCGCCGACGCGCACGGCCGTCAGATTCTCGGCTGGCAGCACGAGATCGGGATTGCCGTGGCGCCGCTCTCGGCCGCCGAAGAGACGGCGCCGCAAGTACGGCGGCTCCTCGGGCACGCGGACCAGGCCGCGCGAGGCGCCCGATGAATCCCTCGAAGCCGCCGGCACTCGATGCCGCGGCACAGGCCGCCATCGCCAAGCTGGCGGACATCGCCGTCCCCGAGCCGACGCCGTGGACTCCGCAGACGTGGGGCTGGGCCGTCGTCGCCGCCCTGGCGCTCGGGGCGGCAGTCTGGCTGATCGTGCGGGCCGTGCGCCGGCGCCGCGCCAACCGCTACCGCGTCGAGGCGCTTGCGGATCTCGCGGCGCTCGAGTCGCGCCTGCCCGACGCCGCCAGCCGCCCGGCTGCGATGGCGGAGATCCCGCCGCTGCTCAAGCGCGTGGCGCTGGCGGCGTGGCCCAGACCCGACGTCGCGGCGTTGTCCGGCGACGCCTGGGTGGCGTTTCTCCGGGCGCACGCGGGTCGCGCCGGGCTGCCAGACGCCGCGTCGGCGTTCGTGAAAGACCAGCAGTATCGCGCCCACGCGCTGGACGCGATCTCGTCCGATGACGCCAGGCTCGTCGTCGATCAGGTGCGCCGCTGGATCGAGGGACATCGTGTACGTCCTTGAACATCCGTGGCTGCTTGCCGTGCTGCCGTTGCCGCTCCTGATCTGGTGGCTGCTTCCGCCATATCGGGAGGAGACAGCCTCGGTGCGCATTCCGTTCTTTCAGGATGTCGCGCGTGCGGCAGGGCTTGCCCCGGCGCCAGGCGCCATCGTCCCGAGGACGAACTGGCTGCAGAAAGTCGTCGGGCCGCTCTGCTGGGCGCTGCTGGTGATCGCGCTGGCGCGCCCGCAGTTTGTCGAGCCGCCGATTCAGAAGGTTGAGCCGGCGCGCGACCTGCTGCTGTCGCTGGACCTCTCGCAGTCGATGGAGACCCGCGACGTACGAACGCCGGCGGGGACCGTGGTGCGGCGCGTGGACGCGGTGCAGTCGGTCGTGCAGGATTTCGTCCGGCGGCGGCCGGCCGACCGCATCGGCCTGATTGTCTTCGGTGACGCTCCGTATCCCGAGGTGCCGTTCACGCTGGATCACCAGACAGTGCTGGTGATGCTCGGCGCGATCCTGCCGGGCATGGCCGGCGCCAGGACGGCGCTCGGCGATTCAATCGGGCTGGCGATCAAGATGTTCGAGAGCAGCAAGGCGCCGGACAAGGTGCTGATCCTGCTCACCGACGGGAACGACACTGCCAGCCGCATGCCGCCGTCGCGCGCCGCCGACATCGCAAGGCGCAAGAACATCCGCATCCATACCATCGGCCTCGGCAACCCGAAAGCTGCCGGCGAGGACAAGCTTGATATCGCCACGCTTCAGAAGGTGGCGACGACAACCGGCGGCCGCTTCTTTCAGGGCCAGGACCAGAAGCAGCTCGAGGAGATCTACGCGACGCTCGATCGCCTGACGCCGGCGAACGAAAAGACCCTCAGCTGGCGCCCCAAGCGCGAGTTGTTCTTCTACCCTGTCGGCCTGGCCGTTGTCGTCGTGCTCGCCTATCAACTGCTGATGATCGTGATGACCGGGACGCGCCGGGCGCTCGCCCAGTGGCAGGCTGGCAGGGCAGGGAAGGCCGCATGATCGCCGCCTTCCATTTTCTGCGGCCCGCGTGGTTGCTCGCGATTCCCGCGGCGCTCGTGCTGCTCTGGATCGTGTCGCGCCGCGAGGACCTGCGACGGCGCTGGGCAGGTGCGATTGCGCCGCACCTGCTCGACCGTCTCATCGTCGGCCGCCGCTCGCGGTGGCGGTTCCGGCCGGTGCACCTGACAGTCGGCGGCATCGTCTGCGCCGCGCTGGCGGCAGCGGGGCCGACGTGGGAGCGGCAGCGGCCGCCCTTTGTCGAAGACAAGGCGCCGCTGGCCATCGCGATCGATCTGTCGCGCACGATGGACGCCACCGACGTGTCGCCGAGTCGGCTCGAACGCGTGAAGCTCAAGGTGCGCGATCTGCTCGCATTGCGATCCGGCGCGAGAACCGCCGTCTTCGCGTACGCCGGTTCGGCGCACATGGTGCTGCCGTTGACTGACGATCCAGCGCTGATCCAGACCTATGTGGACTCGCTGGGCACGGCGATCATGCCGGTGGCCGGAAAGGACACCGCCAAAGCACTCGCAGCCGTCGACGCCGGGCTCGCGCGCGAGCAGACGCCAGGCACGATTCTGTTCCTTACCGATGGCGTCGAAGCGTCTGCCATCGATCGGTTCAGGGATCATGCCGGCCCCAACGAGATCCTGGTGCTCGGCGTGGGAACTGCGGAGGGCGGCCCGGTGCCTACCGGGCCCGACACGTTCCTGACGGACAAGGCCGGGCGCCGCGTGTTCACGCGGCTGGATGTCGACGGCCTGCAGAAGCTGCACTCGGACGCGGGTGTGCCGGTGGCGACGATCTCGGTCGACGACAGCGACGTGGAGTGGGTGCAGCGGCGGATTCAAACGCATCTCGAGCAGCGGCAGTCTGACGCGCAGACGCGGTGGAGTGACGAAGGCTGGTGGCTCACGATCCCGCTGGCCGTGTTCGGCGGGTTCTGGTTTCGTCGTGGCTGGACGATCCGCTGGGCGGCCATCTTTGCGTTTGCCGTCGTGCTGGGATCGCCGGCGCATGCGCAGGCCGCAGACTGGCGCTTCGCCGATCTCTGGATGACGGCGGACCAGCAGGGCCGCTACTACTTCGATCGCGGAGACTACGTCACTGCAGCCGATCGGTTCGCCGATCCGATGTGGAAAGGCGTGTCGCTATATCGGGCTGGGCGTTTCGAGGAGGCATTCGGCGCCTTCTCCAGGGTGGATACGCCGGAGAGCTACTTCAACCAGGGCAACGCGCTGGCGCACCTTGGACGGTTTCCTGCTGCCGCGGCCAGCTACCGCGAGGCGCTGAAACGCCGGCCCGACTGGCCCGACGCCAAGAAGAACCTGGCGCTCGTCGAACGGCTGATCCCACCAAAGGAAGACCAGGAAGAGACCGAAGGCACCATCGACAAGCCCGATCAGATCAAGTTCGACGACAAGGGCAAGAAGGGAAAGAAGGGCCAGGTGGATGTCGGCCGGCAGACCGCTGAGATGTGGATGCGCAACATCCAGACGACGCCGCGCGATCTGCTGCTGCGCAAGTTCGCGCTCGAAGCGCACCGCGAGGCGGGCAGGCCGTGACGCGCCTGATCGCGACTGCCCTGCTGCTCGTGTTTCTTGGGCTGGCGCCCAGGGTGGACGCCGCCGGCAAGCCGATTGTCCGCGTCGTCGTGCAGGCACACGGTCCCGTCCTTGTGGGGCAACAGGTCACGGTAACGGTCCAGGTGCTTGTGCCGAACTACTTCCTGTCGGCGCCTGATTTTCCGACGCTCGACATGGACGATGCGATCGTCACGATGCCCGACGAGGTCTTGCCGCACCTGTCGGAAACCATCGCTGGTGACAGTTACGTGGGAGTCCAGAAGAACTACGTCATTGCACCGCAGCAGGAAGGAACGCTCGTCCTCCCATCCGCCGAGATCACCTTCAGGTATGCCGCTGTGCCAGGGCAGCCTCCGGCCGATGGCGTCGTGCAGCTGCCGCACACGACAGTGGTCGCGCGGCTCCCCGAGGGGGCGCGGACCGACGAGGGAGTGCTGCCGGTCTCGAAGCTGACAGTCAGGCAGACAATCGAACCAACAACCGCCAGCATGAAAGCCGGCGCCACACTGACCAGGACGATTGCTGTCGTCGCCGAGCACGCGCAGCCGATGATGATTCTGCCGCCGCGTATCGACGCGCCGGATGGCGTCCGCGTGTATCGCAAGGATCCCGTGCTGACGAGTGACATCGGGACGCGCGGCGAGTTTCTGGGCGGGCGCCGGGTGGACCGCGTCACCTACCTGTTCGAGCGGCCTGGCACGTACACGTTGCCCGCGATCGACTATCCCTGGTTCGATGCGTCGACGGGCACCCGCGTGGTCGCGCAGGCGGCGGCCGTCTCGGTCAGCGTGGCGCCAAACCCGGTCGCCGCACCGGTGATTCCGCCGGAGGCCGCGCCGGCGCCCGCACCCGCGCCGCCGCCGTCACCGTGGCTGGTGTGGAAGCGGCGCGCTCTCTGGATTGCGGCCGCCCTCGGGGTGGTGCTGGTGGGCATCTGGTTGTTTCGTCTGGCATGGCCACGCTACCGGGTGTGGCGTTCGGCACGCGCGCTGGTCAGATCCCAGGCGGAAAGCACTTACTTTGCGAGATTCGAACGCGCATGCGGGCGCGATGACGCTGCCAACGCCTACGCCACGCTCACCGCGTGGGCGAGGCACGCGAGCGGGGAGCCGGCCGCGCAGTGGCTCGCCTCGCTGGGTGTGCCCGCGCTGGACGCCGAGATCCGGCAACTCGAGTCGCGCCTGTTTGCCGGCGCGCCGGTAGACACCCAGTGGTCCGGCCGCCGCCTGCGCGACGCTGCGGCCGCGGCACGCGAGGCGTGGCGGTCTGCCAGCGCCGACGGCCCTCGTCGTGCGGGCTTCCTGCCGCCGATGAACCCGGGGTGGGGGAAGGCTCAGTGGCTGCCGCCGCGGCCGCCAGTCTGATCGAAGGCCTTGATCCCCACCGCCAGCAGCGGGCCGATCATCGCGAGGAGGCCCAGCACCAGGAAACAGTCCAGCGCGGCGAGCAAGATCGCCTGCTGCTGGAGCAGCCTGGCGAGAATCGCCTGGGCTCGCGTCGCGGCCTCGACGGCGTTGTCACCGTCGCTGAGCAGCCGCTCGGTAATGGCCGTCATCGCCTGCACGTAGGCCGGCTCGGATGGACTGAGGTGCGCGCTCAGCACCGACTGGTGGAATTGCGCGTCGCTCGAGCAGCGTCGTCACAAACCAGCCTCGAAGGAGCGCTGATGATGAGCCGGCTCGAAGGGGAGAGCGAGGCGCTGAAGCAGGTTGCAGCCCACCTGCGGTCGGTTCTGGATGCTTGCGCGATGGAGCCGGCGCCGTCCCCGAAGCGGGCGCAAGCGAAGCGCGGGCCGTCACGTGCACGACCTCGCCGCACCGCCGCTCGTCCCACCAATCGCGACTGACCGGCAAGTTTGTCCGCTCGCCGGGCAACATCGGCAACTGGTAGACCGTCATAGCTGGTAGATTGCCTACCATGCCTGTCGCCAAGCCTGCCGATCGTGTCGAACTGCTCCAGGGCACGCTCGATCTCCTCGTCCTCCGGACGCTGCTGCTCGGCGCGCTGCACGGCCACGGCATCGCGAAGGCGATCCAGCGCCACTCCGACGACCTGCTCCTCGTGGAGCACGGCTCGCTCTACCCGGCGCTTCATCGCCTGGTGCGCAAGGGGTGGCTGGCGGGGGAGTGGCAGCCTACGGCGAAGGGCCGCCCGATGAAGTTCTACCGCCTGACGGCTGCCGGCCGGAAGCAATTGACGACTGAAGAATCGAACTGGCGACAGTTGACGCGCGCCATCGGCCTGGTGCTGAAGCGCGCCTGATTCCTGCCGGGAGGCCCCATGCTCCGTCGCTGGCTGGAGACGCTCAGGGAACTGGTGACACGCGAGGACCGCGACGCGGATCTCGACCGCGAGTTGCGGTCGCATCTCGATGCGGAGACCGAGGACCAGATCGACAGCGGAGTCGCAGCGGACGAAGCGCCCTACGCCGCGCGGCGGGCCTTCGGCAATGTCACCCGCGTCGAGGAGTCGACGCGCGCGTCATGGCGAGGGGAAGGTCTGCTTTCCGCCACTCGGCAGCTCGCCGCCGGCGTCGTCCAGGATGCGCGCTACGGCGTCAAGGGACTGGCCAAGCAGCCGACGTTCACGGCGGGCGCCGTCCTCGCTCTCGGCCTCGGCATCGGCGCCACGACGACGATCTTCAGCGTCATCCAGAACGTCCTGCTCGACCCCTACCCGATGTACGCCAACGTCGATCGCATGGTTGGCGTGTCGATACACGACGAGGCGAGCAGCCGTCCAGGCGGCCGCGACTTCTTCCAGACCGCTGAGTTTCTCGACTACGCCGCGCAGCTGACCTCGTTTGACGCGATCATCGCCGGCGGCGGCAACGGCGACACGCTCTACACCGGCCCCGACGGCACCGAGCAGTTCAGCGGCGCCTTTCTATCGGGCAACACTTTCAGCGTGATTGGCGTCAGCGCCGTGGCCGGACGCACCCTGTCGCCCGCCGACGCGAAGCCCGATGCGCCGCCGGTGTTCGTCATGAGCTACAAGCTGTGGGCGAACCGGTTCGGGCTCGATCCGGCACTCATCGGTCGGAGCTTCGTGCTCGACGGGGTGCCGACGACGCTCATTGGCGTGATGCCGCCACGGGTGTCGAAGCTCGCCGCCGACATCTGGCGCCCGGTCCTCCTCGATCGGGCGAATCCCGCGCTGCGCAACCAGTACTTCAAGTTCCAGGCGCGACTGAAGCCCGGTGTGACGATCGAGCAGGCTGACGCGGAATTCCGTCTCGCAGCGGCGCGGATCGCCAGGGACTATCCCACCAACTACCCCGAGCACTTCACCGGGCATGTCGTCGGCTTCGTGGACAGCATCGTGCTCGGGTTCAGGACGACGCTCTACACCATGGCGGCCGCCGTGGGCCTGCTGTTGATCATCGCCTGCGCCAACGTCGCCAACATGCTGCTCAGCCGCGCCGCCGGCCGCCAGCGCGAGCTCGCATTGCGCGCGTCGCTCGGCGCCAGCCGGGGCCGGCTCGTTCGCCAGTTGTTCATCGAGAGCCTGCTGCTGGCGCTGCTCGGCATGCTGGTCGGGTGCGGCGCCGCCGTCGTCGGCATCAAGGCGCTGGTGCGCGCGATTCCGGAGGGACTGATCCCGCGCGAGTCGCTGATCCAGCTGGACTCGCGTGCGCTGATCTTCAGTCTGGTCGTGGCCGCCTGCACGGCGCTGCTCTTCGGCCTCGTGCCCGCATTCCAGTCGGTCCGGCGGGACTTGATGAACCCGCTGCGCGATCCCGGCAAGGGAACCGGCGGTGGCTTCCGTGGCGGACGGCTCAGCAGCGCACTGGTCGTCGCCGAAATCGCGCTCTCGCTGGTGTTGCTGACCTCGGCCGGCGTGTTGATGCGCAGCTTCATCAAGCTGCAGACCACCGAGCTCGGCTTCGATCCCGATCACATCCTGATGGTGCGCGTGCCAATGGGCAGCGGCCACGTGAAGCTTGGCGTGGAGCAGGCGCGCTTTCTCGGGCAGGGCCTCGCGCGCGTTCGAGCGACTGCCGGGCGTGATCAGCGCGTCTACGACGGTCGGCCTCCCGCCCTTCGGCGGCTTCGGCGCCGATTTCGACGTCGTCGGCATCGGCCACGAGGAGAAATGGCGCGGCCAGCTGGAGCTGGTCAGTGACGGCCACTTCAAGAACCTGCACGTGCCGCTTCTGCAGGGGCGAGACTTCACTGCCGACGATCTGAACGCCGCGCGGCAGGTCGTGATCGTCAATCGGCTGTTCGTCGAGCGATTCCTGGCGAAGGTGGATCCGCTGGGGCGGACGCTCCTGCTCACGCTGCGCACCGACGATGGCGGCAACGAGCAGCGGCCCTACGAGATCGTGGGCGTCGTTGGCGATGCAAAGAATCACGGCGTCGTCGAGCCGTCGGATCCGGAGGCGTTCGTCCCGTACTCGGCGGCCCCGGTGCGCGGCCTGAGCTTCGTCGTCCGCACCGCGGGGTCGCCGCTCGCCGCGCTGAAGGCCGTCAAGCGCGAGCTGTGGGCGATCGATCCCGGCATCGCCGTCGCCGAAGCCGATTCCCTCGAGAGCTACCTGACCCGGTTTGCGTATGCCGCGCCGCGGCTCGGGCTGTGCGTCTTCACTGCGTTCGCCGTGATCGGCCTGGTGCTGGTGGTCGTGGGCGTTTACAGCCTGATCGCCTACACGATTTCACGGCAGACGCGCGAGATCGGGATCCGCATCGCGATTGGCGCCGGCCGGAGCGACGTTCTGCGCATGACCGTCGGCATGGGCGTGCGCTGGCTGGTGCTGGGCGGCGCGATCGGGCTGGCCGCCAGCTACGCGGCGACGCGCGTCGTCGCAAGCGAGCTGTTCGAGGTCAGCCCGACCGATCCGCTCACATTTGGCGCCGTGTTCGCGGTCCTGGCCGTCGCCGGTTTCACCGCGAGCTACCTTCCCGCGCGGCGTGCGACGAGAGTGGACCCGATCGTGGTGCTCAGGAGCGAGTGAGTCCTAGTCGACGCCGACCACGACTCCGGCTGTGAGCCGCAGCGCGTTCACGTCGTGGCGGAAGGTCAGGAGCTGGAGCTCGCCACGCAGCGCCACGTTGCCCGTCCAGCGCGACTGCGCGCCGATGCCATACGCGACGCCGAGGCCATGCGGATGCACCCGCTGGTCGCCGCTCGCGAACGCTTCCGCCAGGCCAACGGCCGCGAACACCTGACCTCTCTGCGGATCGTACCCGCGGATCACGGCGCGCAGCGCTGCGGTTGCGACCTCGTGCCCGGATCCACGGCCGATGTCGATGGCGCCTTCGATCGCCAGGGGCTCCGAGAGGCTCCTCGTATAGCTGACGCCCTTCGTGAAGACCGTCGCATCGGTGATGCCCAGCAGGCTGAGGTTGATGCCGATCGCACGCACCGGTTGATCCGCCAGCTGAAACGAAACCTGCGGGAAGCGGTTCGAGAGGTGGCTCGGAAGACGCGGCCAGAGCGGAGACTGAATCTCACCCGTGCGCTCCTCTGAGGCGAGTGCGACTGGTACCGCGAAGGGAACGACTTCACTCGCGGCAGCGATCTGTTCCACGTTCAGGACGACCTGACCATTCGCCGGCAATTGCGCGCTCGCTGTCCCGGCGCTCCCGATGCCGAGGACGACCATCGCCGCTAGACGGAGCGTTCTTGTCGAACCAGGATGCAGAGTCATGAGGCCTCCTAACATGCCGAGTGAGTCGTCAGAGTGTGTGGTTGGCGCGACGACGGCGCGATGACGGGCGGGGAGCCGACGCTACCAGCGGAAGCAGCACGTCGTCGACAAGGTGCGTGAGAAATCGTTCGTGGGCCGGTTCGCCCAGCACGAGCAGCTGCATGAGCAGCACGGCGGGCATGACGTGGAGGACCAGGCCAGGGACCGCGGCCGATTGCCGTTCGCCCCGGCGAACCGCCCGTTCGAGCAGCGCGGTCATCGCGTGACCCTCGCCTTCGGACAAGGTGGCGCGCACCGCCGCGGCGAGCGCCGGTTCCGTCTGCATGGCCAGCAGCAGCCCGGCGATGATGCGGACCCGTTCCGGGGAGAGCAGGGCGGCCAGCTGGCGGGTGTGCGCGAGCAGGTCGTCGCGAAGGGTGGCCGCGGCGGGCCGCTCGCGGCCGGCGCTCTTTCCGGTGGCGGCCTCGAAGTAGAAGCGGACGGCCGCGAGGATCAGCGCATTTCTGTCCGGCCATCGCCGGTAGACGGAGGTCTTGGCGGTGCCCGAGCGTCGAGCGACCTCCTCGATGCGCACGCCTTCGTAGCCGTTTTCCCCGAGCAAGCGTGAGGGTGGTGCGAAGGATCAGAGCATCCAGCTCGATGTCGGGCGGCCGGCCCGGGCGGCGAGTGACGTCATTGCCGGCGGTCTTGTGTCGTGCCATATAGATACGATACGGTATCGTATCGTTAATGTCAAGAGGTCGGCGAGTGGGAACTCCCGAGGGCTGATCTTCAGACCGATAGGGCCGATTTTCAGATCGGCCAACGGCCGCTGGCCAATCTAAAGATTGGCCCTACCCATACGTGGCGGTGCAAAACGCCACACCTGGCGCGATGGGCGCGCGTTTGTGCCGGCAGACGAATATGCGAAGATCGCCCGCACGTTGATGTAGTTCCGGCACGAGTCGTAGGACTGCAGTGAGGTGCTGTGATGCGTCGGACGCTGCTCGTGGCTGGCGCGGCACTCGTTCTGGTTGTCGCGGCGACGCTGGTGTGGTGGTTCCGGTCACGACCGGCGCCGAGCGTCCCGCCGTCCGCGGCTGCGCCCGCGCCGATGGCGACGGCTGCGGTCGCCCCCGCCACGCCAACCGTTCTCGCGGCGTCGCAGGAGGATCTCGAGAACGACATCCTCAGGAATGGCGCGACGCCAGAGAAGGCGGCGCTGCTTTTCAGCCTTGTCGTCGCGCCGCTGCCGGGAGTCACCATTCCCGCCAACATCGTCCGCGACCCCACCGAGTTCGACGGCACGATCGCCGTGCAGCAACTGTATGCGGTGTGGGACTTCCTGACGCCGGCGCAGCGGGCGGCTGTCGCGCGAGTGATCCGCGGCGCGGACGCGTCGCCTGCTCCGCGGGTGTCGGCCTTGCACCCGGATGTCACCCACGCCCTCTTCGTCGCGCCAGATGACCCGCCGCCAGCGCAGGACTACTTCCAGCTCCTGGTCACCGCGAACACCCGGCTGGCTCCCCTCGTGGGGCAGTCGCCGATCCGCTTCTTGTATGACGTGGACCCCGAAATGGCGCCGAACGGGACCGCGTACGCCGCGACGTTCTCGTGGTACCGCCTGGAGTACAACGGCCAGCCGGTAAGCGGCTGGAAGGAGTACCCCGAGAATGGCTGCCACATCACGTTCTTCAACCCGATGTTCAACGGTCTCGACCAGGAAGACGCACTGGCGGTCGTGACGCACGAGCTGTTCCACTGCTACCAGCAGCGAGCCGCTGGCGATGCCCCCAGCGACATCAGCCTGCCACCGTGGATCGCGGAGGGCGAAGCGACGTGGGCAATGGTGGCGGCGGTGCCTTCAGGGTCGAAGGTGGTGGAGAAGTACTGGACGTCGTACGCGGCGTCACCCAAAACACCTTACATGGACCGGAAGTACGACGCCCTTGGAGCGTTCGCCCACATGAGCGATACCACCAGCGAGGGGCTCGTCTGGGCGAAGCTGCTGCCGATGGTGAAGCAGGCCGTGGGCGGAGACAACGACACGCCCTTTTTCAACCTGACGCAGGGGCACGAAGAGGCGTACATGACGTCGTGGGGGTCGAGCTACTTCCTGGCTCAGGGCAAGACACCGTGGACCATGACCGGCCCGGGTCATCCGCCTCAGACCAGCATCGGCTCGCAGACGATGAAGGTGGACGCCGGATCTGGCGAGCCCGTCTACGTGGACGCCTATCGTGCGGACTTGCGGCAGTTGACCGGAAACGCCGACATCATCGGCGTCACGTTGTTTACGGGCTACGGCCGGCTCCACGACGAGGGCTTCGGCGTCGACCTGCCGCTCGACACGTCGGGGAAGCTGGCGCTCTGCGTCAAGGCCGGCGGCTGCCGCTGCCCGGACGGCAGCGCCGGCGCGTCGCTGATCACGAAGAAGGCCACCCTTCCCATCTCGATCGGGCTGGAGAGCGGCGGCAGCTCGGCGCAGATGTACGTGATGGGCTTGTCGCTCGACGACTTCTGCAAGAAGAAGAAAGACGAGGACCCGAAGGATCCGCAGAACCCCGGCGGCGGTGGCGGAGGCGGTGGCGGCGACGGCGGCACTCCGCCGGACCCGCACAACGTCGGCGGCACGAGCCAGGGCGACACCCACCTGACGACCTTCGACGGACTGAAATACGACTTTCAGCCGATTGGCGAGTTCGTCCTCGCGCGTTCCACCAGGGACGGCTTCATCGTCCAGACTCGCCAGGTCCCCGTGGTCAGGTCGCGCCTTGTCAGCGTGAACCAGGCGATGGCCACGAAAATCGGCGATCGCCGGGTGACGATTCAGATCGAGAACGACAGCGCGATTCTTCGCGTCGACGGCGCTGTGGTGAACGATGCCGTCACGACGCTGCCGCTCGGCTCGATCGTGCGCTCGGCAACCGTCTACGGCCCGACCTTCACGATCGAGTGGGCCGACGGGACGCGTGTCCGGGTGGCCCAGCTTGGGGCGAGCGTCCTCAACGTGAAGGTCGAACCCGCAACCGCGCGACAAGGCAAGCTCGCCGGCTTGCTGGGCGACGATGACGGCTCGCCGCTCAACGATCTGGTGGCCACCGGAGGCACGAAGCTCGGCATGCAGCCGAGCACGGCGGATCTGACGCACGGGTTCGCCGACGCCTGGCGGATCAGCCAGGCCGATTCGCTCTTCGACTATCAGCCGGGGCAGTCGGTGGCGACCTTTGCCGACTCCACGTTCCCCGACAGCACTGCGGATCCGGGCCGCGTGCCGAACCGCGAGACGGCGGAACGGGACTGCCGGGAGATGGGAATCACCGACCGGCATCTCCTGGACAACTGTATCGTCGACTTCGCGCTGACCAGCGACTTCGTCTTTGCCAGCTCCTACAGCCACGAACAGCAGCTGATCGCGGCGCGCGCCTTTGCCGCGCCCGCGCCGACGCGCGGCGTGCTTCGCACGGTCACCATGTCCGGCACCATGGTGGACCCTGACGCCAAGCCCGCCATGCAATTCAGCGCGACGCAGGGTGACATCGTCTGGATCGGTCAACCGGACTGCACCGATCAGTACATCGAGATCGGCATGACCGATCCGGCGGGGAAGGGGCTGTCGGGAGGCTGGCCCTGTGCCGTCGGCCGGCGGGTGCTGCCGGCCACCGGCGTCTACACCATGCGCGGCTACCGGACGGGCAACCCGCTCGGACCCTATCACGTGCCGATTCGTTTCGTGCGGCCGGATCGTGCGCGTGCCGTGGCCTACGGCGACGTGATCTTCGGCAACGTCGAGACGCGCGGCGCCCACGACGTCTATACGTTTGCCGCCAAGGCCGGCGATCTGTTGCGCGTTGCGGGAGCAGGCTGCGAGCTGGGCAACCTGGTCATCGGCATCACCTTGCCGAGCGGCAAGTCAATGCTGGGGCCGAACTGCCGCACCGGCACTGATTTTCGCATCACCGTATCGGGCATGCATCAACTGGTCGTCAACGACGCTGACGGCGGCTCCGGCGCTTATCACTTCGTGCTGCAGGGCGCGGCGGGCACGCAGTAAGATCGTCTCACAGCATGGCCATCGCTCAGGCGCACGACCATCCTCACGACCGCGGTCACGCGCACGACCGCACGGACGGCCACGATCATTCCCACGCCATCAGCGCCGACGCGGATCGGCGCTACCTGACAGTCGCGCTCGCGCTGATCGTTGGCTTCATGGCGTTCGAGGTCGTCATCGGCATCATCGCCCACTCGCTGGCGCTGCTCTCGGATGCCGGGCACATGGTGACCGATGCTGGGGCGCTCGTGCTGTCGCTGATCGTGATCCGGCTGGTGCAGAAGCCCGCGGGGGAGGGCCTCACCTACGGGATGCGGCGCGCGGAAGTGCTGAGCGGTCAGGCCAACAGCGCCGTGCTGCTGGTGCTCGGCGCGCTCGTCAGCTACGAAGCGGTGTGGCGGTTGATCACCCCTCCGACAGTCGCGGGCAAGCTCGTCACCGGAGTCGCGGCACTCGGCATCGTCGTGAACCTCGCGGCCGCCTGGGTGCTGGCCAAGGCCAACCGCCAGAGCATGAACGTCGAGGGCAGTTTCCAGCACATCATCACCGACCTCTACGCGTTCATCGGCACCTTCATCGCTGGCCTGATCATCATCTTCACAGGCTTCGACCGCGCCGACGCGATCGCGTCCCTGGTGGTGGCCGCACTGATGATCCGGTCCGGTTACGTGCTGCAGCGCAAGTCGATCCGCGTGCTGCTCGAGAGTGCGCCGGAGAAGACGACGCCGAGCGACGTGGGATGGGCGATGGCGCGAGTCCCGCAGGTGACGCAGGTGCACGACCTGCATCTGTGGGAACTGACGCCGGGCACGCCAATCCTGACGGCGCACGTGCTGGTGGCGAAGGACTCCGACTGCCACGCGATCCGGCGGTCGATGGAGTTGATGCTCCGCGAGCGCTACCACATCGAGCACACGACGCTGCAGGTGGACCACGCCCAGGAGCAGCTGCTGTCGATTACGCGCCCGTCGAAGGCCTAGCAACCGGACTGCGAGAGGCGGAGCTTGTGGGTGTGTCGACTTCCGTCAGTCGCGGCGTCTATCTCGCGCTCGCCATCGGACTGCTGTCGCTTCTATGGCTTGTCGGCGCATGGAGAGGCCGCGATCTGCCGTCGGGACTCCAGCACGGAGTCGATCAGACAGTGTCCAGGGGCGTCGTCTACAAGGCTACTGTCGCCGGCCTGATCGTTCGCGACGACTGCGGTAAGGGTGAGCTCGCCGTCAAGGTCACCGCCTGGCAGTACCTCGGAGTCGTGGCGCAAAAGACTCTCGTTGAATCCGTGGCGTCGGTCTGCGGTGTTCCGTCATTCACCGTGATTGACCATCAATCGGGCCGGACCCTCGCAAGGCTGACTGCTGCCGGTCAATTCACGTTGGAGGGCGTAGCCCCGCAGGAGCGCTGAGGAGAATGCGGGCCACCACGTCCTTGCAGCAAGCAGAAACCGCGGCCCCAGCGCCGATCGGTTGACAGCCAACATATCTAACAGGTAGCCTGCCAACACATGGCAGGCGACAACGGCGACGTCCTGTACGGCAGCCTCGGGCTGATGGTCCTGAAGACGCTCGAGGCGCTCGGCCCGCTTCACGGCTACCGCATCGCCCGCCGGATCGAGCAGATCAGCGGCAACCAACTGACGCTCAATCAGGGCACGCTGTATCCGGCCATGGTCAAGCTCGAGCAGATGGGTTGGATCGCTTCGCGCTGGGGCCAATCGGACAGCGGCCGCCGCATCAAGATTTACTCGCTCACCGCCGCCGGACGGAAGCAGCTGCACGCCGAGGAAGCCCAGTGGCAGCGGGCTACACGCATCGTCGCCAGATTCTTCAGGATTTCCGAGGAGCCGTCGTGACGGCGCTGCGCGCATTCGCCGCACGCCTCCTGGCGACGTTCCGCGGTAAGCGGATCGATCGGGAGATGGAGGACGAGATCGCGAGCCACCTCGAGGAGGCCACCGCTGAATTCGTCGAGCGGGGGCTGACGCCGGAGGCCGCGCGTCACGCGGCATTGCGCAATTTCGGCGGTGTCCTCCGGGTGGTGGAATCACATCGCGACGCTCGCAGCGTCCGATGGCTCGAGGACTTGCGCCAGGACCTGCGCTTCACCGTCCGCATGCTGGCGAAGAACCCCGGATTTGCCACGGTCACCACGCTGACGTTGGCGCTCGGGATCGGCGCCAACACCGCGATCTTTACGCTGCTGGACGCTGTCGTGCTGAAGCCTCTGGCGGTGCCCGCTGCCAGCGAGCTGTTCACGCTGTACGAGAACAGTCCCGAAGGTCACCCGGATGCGGCCGGCGGGACCGGCCAGTTTCTCGTCTTCAGTTATCCCAGGTTCGAGCGCCTGCAGCGGGCGCTCGGGTCTCACGGATCGCTTGCCGCTGTGACGCGAAGCTCGCAGTTCGTCGTGCGTCTGCGCGGCAACGCGGATCCGCAGTTCGCGCGCGCCCAGCTGGTCACGGGCGGGTACTTCTCGACGCTTGGCGTCTCGGCCGCGCGCGGGCGCGTCCTGACCGACGACGATGTCCGCCCGGGTCAGGGAATGCCGGCCGCCGTGGTCAGCGACGGCTTCTGGAGACGAACGCTTGGCGCTACGGACGCTGCGTTGGGCCAGACACTCATCGTCAACGGGGTCACTGTCACCATCGTCGGCATCGCGCCGCCTGGTTTCGTCGGCATGTGGACGGACGCGGAGGCCGAGATCTGGCTGCCGGTGACACTTCAGTCAGACCTGCACTACCGGCGCAACAGCAGCAGCTACGGGTCGTTCCCGGACGACCAGTCCTGGCTGGAACAGGACCTCGTGGCGTGGCTGAACCTCGTGGCCCGAGTGCCCGCGGCGGAGCGGCCGCTGGCGATGGCGGCATTGCAGACGGCGAATCGAGCGGGCGTAGCGGCGCTGGCCGCCACGTTCACCGATCCGACAGAGCGGAGCAGCACACTGGCGCACGGGCTGGCGGTCGAGACGTTCTCGCGCGGATTCTCGCTGGTCCGCGCGCGTTATTCGGAGGCGCTCTTCGCGCTCTCTGGACTCGTCGTGCTCGTGCTGCTCGCCACATGCGCCAACGTCGCGAATCTGCTACTGACGCGTGCAGCCGCACATGCGCGCGACATCGGCATTCGGATTTCGCTCGGCGCCACGACGAACCGCCTCGTGCGGCAAGGTCTGACCGAAAGCCTCGTGCTGGCCCTCGTCGGCGGGGTCTTCGGCCTGCTGCTGGGTGAAGCCGCCAGCCGTTTTCTGGCGCGCGAAGTGCTCGGGCGATCGGATCAACTGCCGCTGGTGTTTTCGCCGGGTCGTCGCGTCCTGATTTTTTCAGCCGCCGTCTCGCTGCTCACCGCCGTGGTGTTCGGTCTCGCTCCCGCGGCGCGCGCCATCGCGCTGGGACGTCAGGCCGCGCTGCCGACCAACCAGCGGCAATCCGTCGGGCATCGAGCCATGGCCGGCATGCGCTCGCTGGTGGCCGGGCAACTCGCGTTGTCTGTCGTTCTCGTATTCGCGGCGCTGCTGCTGGGCCGCACGCTGATCAACGTGATGCGCATCGATCCGGGGTTCTCTCCGGATCACCTGGTCACCGTCTCGTTCGATCCGGTGACCAGCTTGTATCCACCCGATCAGATGACCGCGCTGAGCCGGCGTCTGATTGCCGCCGCTGAATCCGTGCCCGGGGTCGTATCGGCGGCCGTCTCGAGGTGCGGGCTCGTGGCCGGCTGCGCATCTTCGTCGGGGTTTCGTGTCGAGGGAGACGGCTCAGCGGTCACGCTGTACAACAATTGGGTCACCCCCGGATACTTCCAGACCGCCGGCCTTTCCCTTCTCACCGGTCGGGACTTCACGGCGCGGGACACCGCGCACAGCCCGAAGGTAGCGATCATCAACGAGACCACCGCCCACCGGTATTTCGCCGGACAGAACCCGGTCGGACGCCGGCTCGGTTCGTCCGAGCTCGATATCGAGATCGTCGGCGTGGCACGTGACGCGCGCACGCAGACAGTGCACGACCCGCCGGTGCCGATGGTCTACATGCCCGTCGATCAGAAAGCGGTCACGCGGCAGACTGGGTTGACCAACCTGGACGTGCGTGTCGCCGGCGAGGCCGGCGCGTCGGTCTCGGCGGTTCGTCAGGCGATCAAGCGCGCCGAACCGAACCTGCTGGTGAGCGACGTCGGGACGATGGCGCTGCGACTGGAACGCGACCTGACGCGCGAGCGGGTCGTGGCCTTTCTGGCGTTCGGCTTCGGCGCCCTCACGCTGATGCTCGCGTCGCTGGGTCTATACGGCGTGCTGTCGTACGGCGTGACGCGACGCACGCAGGAAATCGGCGTGCGGCTGGCGCTTGGCGCGCAGCGTTCGGAGGTGCTCGGCTTCGTCCTCGGCCAGAGCGCGCGGCTGACGGTGGTCGGGATCGTCATCGGCCTGGCGGCTACCGCGGCCGGCGCGCGGTTCCTTGCCGGCATGCTGTTCGGCGTCACACCGCTCGATCCGACATCGTTCGTCCTTGTGTGCCTCGCGTTCGGCTTCGTGACCCTCGTGGCGTCGTACGTGCCCGCGCGGCGCGCATCGAAGCTCGACCCGGTGATAGCGCTGCGATGTGAGTAAGGGCCCAGTAACCTCGGGTGCAACCGGATCGCGCGAGATCGAATCCGCAAAAACCGTAGGTGCTTGATTTTAAGTGGAGCCGGCGATCCGGATTGAACGGACGACCTGCTGATTACGAATCAGCTGCTCTACCAACTGAGCTACGCCGGCTGGCGTGGTGGGTGCCGCCCAAAAGACGACCCACCATCCTAGCACAGGCGGTCGCCGCCCTTACGGTTTGAGCCCTTCGGCCTTCAGACGTTCTTCGATAGCCGCCTGCACGCGGGGTCCGACATCGGCACCCCACCGCCGGCCGACCTGCATGGACTCCTGCAGCAGCGCCGGCATCTCGGCGATGGCGCGCCGGCCGAGGTCGCTGTCGTAGAAGGCCAGCATCCCGCGAATGTCCTCGTGACTGAAGTGCTTCGCGTAGATTGGCACCAGCTGCATCACGAGGCTGTCCGGGCCCTGGAAGGCTTTCGCGATCTCCTCTTCCAAGACCTCCTTCGCGATCTCAAGGACGCGCGGCGGCAGGTCGGGATGCCCTTGTGTAAAGGAGTCCAAAAACTGCTGCGACACCGCCGAGGCCATCTGTTGCCCGATCTTCGCGCTGCCAGTGGCCTCCATCAGCTTGACGATGTCGGCGCGGAGCGCCGGGTCGATGTCCTGAGCATCGGCCAGACGCGGCATCAACAACACGGCCACGCCGAGGAGGAAGAGACAAGTGACGTGACGTCGCATAGAGGCTCCTCGAAACCGGCGCCGCCATGACGCCCGGTGTACGCTTGCCGAACGCTGCCGGCATCGTCGGTCGCCAGCGTGCGCGGAGCCTAGCACAACCGTTTTTCTGACGCCTGTGACCCCCCACGAATTTGCCGAGGCGCGCGAGCGCATGGTGAGCGCGCAAATTGCGCGGCGCGGCGTCGCCGACCCCCGCGTGCTCGACGCGATGCGCACGGTCCCGCGTCATCGCTTCGTCCCGCCGGATCTCGCCAGCCAGGCCTACGCCGATTACCCGCTGCCCATCGGCTACGGCCAGACCATCTCGCAGCCCTACATCGTCGCTTACATGATCGAGCAGCTGCGGCTGACGCCAGAGAGCCGTGTGCTCGAAATCGGCGCCGGGTGTGGCTACCAGGCTGCCATGCTCGCGCAACTTGCGAAGCAGGTCTACGCGATCGACATCGTGCCCGAGCTCACGGCGCAGGCGACCGCGACCCTCGCGGCGCTCGACATCCGGAACGTCGTCATCGCTACCCGCGACGGACGCGCCGGGTGGCCGGAGCACGCGCCGTTTGACGCGATCGTCGTCGCCGCCGCCGCGCGCGCCGTTCCGCCGGCACTGCTGGCGCAACTCGCCGCAGGAGGCCGCCTCATCGTGCCGATTGGCGACGACGTCTTTCAAACCCTCCACCTCATCGAGAATCGCAACGGGGAAGTCACCGACACCCTGCTCATCGACGTGCGATTCGTGCCGTTGGTTTGATGGCGAAGCGCCCCGAGCACCCGACCGCGAAGCCCCCTGAGGCACCCGATAGCGAGGCCCCCGAGGACCGCGTACACTGAACCTGTGTTCTCCCCCCGGCTGCTCGCCCTGCTGTTTGCCACCCTGCTGGCGGCTTACAGCGTCGAGTGGATACGCCTGGTTCGTCAGCCGCCGCCGGCGGTCGTGGGCTTCGACGGCCACTACCAGCCGACGCTCGGCTCTGTGGCGGTGACATCGGTCCAGCCAAGGAGCCCGGCAGAGTACGCCGGCCTGCGAGGCGGCGACCGGATCGTCGCGATCGACAACCATCCGATCGACAGGCTCGCGATCTACCTGGCGTTCAAGCGCGACGTCCGGCCCGACGTGCTCGTGCACCTCAAGGCCGCGCGCGGCGCTGACACACTCGACCTTGTCCTGAAGCCGCGTGCGCGCCCCGATCTGCCTCCCGGAGCCTCCACGTCGTGGGCACGCTTTCGCGTCGGCGAAGTCGTACTCCAGTTGCTGGCGTTCTACCCGCTGCCGTTCCTGATTGTCGCTGTCAGCGTGCTGCTGCAGCGACCCGAGGATCCGCACGCCTGGCTGCTGGCGGCCATGCTCGGCGGCTTCGTCACGATGGCGCCGATGCTCGACTTCGAGTACCGGATGCCTGTCGCGCTGCGCGGCCCGCTGCTGGCGATCTGGACGCTGCTCTCGGTGCCGCTGCCCGCGATCACCTACGCGTTTTTCAGCATCTTCCCGGCGCACTCGCCGCTGGACCGCCGGATTCCCTGGCTGAAGTGGGTCGCGGGCGTCGCGTTCGGCCTGTTCGCGATGGCCTCGGCCGTCGCCGTGCTGGCGGGCGGCGGCTCGCTCGTCATCTGGTGGCTCGGCGACGTCACCGCCAACTGGTGGGTGTCGCTCGACTGGATGCTCGGCATCTACACGATGCTCTTCTTCATGCTGGCGACAGTCTCGCTGGCGCTCAACGCCTTCGGCACGCCGGACGTTCGCCGCAAGACACGCGTCATCCTGTTCGGCATGGTCGTCGGGCTCGTCCCGGTGACGGCGCTCCAGATCGCGATCGGCGTCTTCAACGTCCGCCCGCAGGAGCTGCCGTTCGGGATCTGGGCCGCGTCAATCCTGGCGTTGTTCGCGATTCCGGTGACGCTCGGCTACGCGGTGGTCAAGCATCGGGCGATGGAGATCCCGGTGCTCCTGCGGCGCAGCGCGCGCTACCTGCTCGTGCGCCGCGGGTTGGTGACGCTGGCCATTCTCGTCGGCGTCGGCGTCACGCTGGTCTTCGCCCGCGTCGTCAACGACTTCTCGGACTTCGGCGGCAACCAGTTGTCGGCGGGCCTCGTGGCCGGGTCGGTGTTCGGTGGGCTGCTGGCCCTCGTCGGCCAGCGCGCGTGGCAGCCCGCAGCGGAGCGGCTCGATCAGGCCTTCTTCCGCGGCGCGGCCGACGCGCGGCGTCTGTTGCAGACGCTTGCCGACCAGTCACGCCTGGCGACCGACCGATCGGCGCTCGCCGCGCTGATCGATCAGTCAGTGACGCAGGCGCTGCATCCGAGGGCGCTGCTCGTATTTCTTCGCGGTGCCAGCGACTGGCAGTTCGACGCGGCGGCGCACCACGCCCTGGTCGACGACGCCTCGACGCTGCCGGCCAGCAAACCGCAACTGACTGAGCTGGGACGTCGCGGCCGCCCGCTGCTCATCGACCCCGTCCAGCTCGCGCCAGGCGGCGTCTGGGCGAGCTTCGCGCAACTCGCTCCGGAAGCCATCGTGCCGATGGTCGGCCGATCGAGCCAGATCGAGGGCGTCCTCGTGCTCGGCCAGCGGTTGTCGGACGAGCCGTACTCCGGCGAAGACGTCAGCCTGCTCGCGTCTGTCGGCACGCAGGCCGGCCTCGCGCTCGAGAACATCCGGCTCGCCGAGTCGATGGCGGCGCGCATCGACGCCGAGCGTCGTGCCAAGCACGAGCTCGAGATCGCCCGTGACGTGCAGGCGAAGCTGCTGCCGCAGTCCTGGGCGCCGCTGGCCACACTTGACTACGCGGGCGCCTGTCTCCAGGCTCGTGTCGTCGGCGGCGACTTCTTCGACTTCGCGTCGCCCGGCTCGGGGCAGGTCGCCCTCGTGCTGGCAGACATCTCCGGGAAGGGCATCTCGGCGGCGCTCCTGATGGCCAGCCTGCAGGCCAACCTGCGCGCGCTCTACGCGCAGGCGCCTGGCGATCTTGCCGGCGTGCTCACCGCGGTGAACCGCAGCTTCTTCGATTCGACGGCGCCGAATCACTACGCCACGCTGTTCTTCGGGCTGTACGACGGAACGACGAGAGAGCTGCGCTATGCCAACTGCGGCCATCTGCCCCCGATCCTGCTTCGCGCCCAAGGCTGCATCGAGCGCCTCGAGGTCACGGCGCCGGTGATCGGGCTGTTCCATCCGTGGGAGTGCGAGACCCGCAGCGTGAACCTGGCCGCCGGCGACACACTCGTTGTCTTCACCGACGGCGTCAGCGAGGCGACGTCAGACACAGACGAGGAATTCGGCGAGGAGCGCCTGATTGAGGTCATCCGCGCGCAGCGCTCGAAGGACGCCGTCCCGCTGCTGCAGGGCATCGTGAACGAAGTCCGCGGGCACAGCGGCCGCGAGCAGTTTGACGACCTCACGCTCATCGTCGCGAAAGTGAAGTAGACGGTGTCCGAACGCCTGTCAGTCTTTGACATGTTCAAGGTGGGTGTCGGGCCGTCGAGCTCGCACACCCTGGGGCCGTGGCGCGCCGCGCGCGCGTTTCTCGCGGAGATCGACGCGACGTCAGGGCTCGCCCACGTGACCGGCGTCAACGTCACACTCTACGGCTCGCTCGCCAAGACGGGACGCGGGCATGGCACCGACCTCGCCGTGCAGGCCGGCCTGACGGGCCTCGATCCCGAAACGTGCGATGTGGTCGCGCTCCGGCCATCGATTCATCGGATTCGCGAGACGGGAGAGATGGCGCTCGACGGCCGTGTCCCCATCGCGTTTCATCCGGACGACGGCATCACGTTTCGTCCGGACGTGAGCCTGCCGTTCCACCCCAACGCGCTGACGTTCACGGCAGCGCTCGATTCCGGCGGCACGTTGTCCGCGACCTGGTATTCAACCGGCGGCGGGTTCATCGTCCGCGACGGCGCCGTCGCGACCGCGGCGAGGCCGGGGCCCGAGCTGCCGTATCCCATCGACACAGCCGCGGACCTGCTGCGCTGGTGCGACGAGACCGGTTGGCCTGTATCGCGCGTCGTCTGGGCGAACGAGCTGGCCTGGCGGCCAGAGACGGCGACGTGGGCGGGCCTCGCGCGTATCTGGCAGGTGATGGGCGCGTGCATCTATCGCGGCTGCTACACCCCGGGGAATCTGCCGGGCGGCCTCGGCGTCCATCGCCGTGCGCCGGAGCTGAACGCGCACCTGCTGGCGGGCCGCGCCGCCGGTGGCGCGCCCGACGGGCCAGGTCCCGCGGAGTGGCTCGAGGGCATCCGGGATGGCGGCGATCGTTTCAGCTACATCCTCGATTGGGTGAGCTGCTTTGCGCTTGCTGTCAACGAAGAGAACGCGTGCTTTGGCCGGGTCGTCACCGCGCCGACCAACGGCGCCGCCGGCGTGATTCCCGCGGTCGGGCAGTACCTGGTCGCCTTCGAGCCGCACCGGGCAGTCACACCCTCGCCGTGGCCGGTGTCGCCGGACGGATCGCACGAGATCGAGCCCATCCTTCGCTACCTGCTGACGGCGTCTGAAATAGGGTGCATCTTCAAGAAGGGCGCGACCATCTCCGCCGCCATGGGCGGGTGCCAGGCCGAGATCGGCGTCAGCTCCGCGATGGCGGCGGCAGGGCTGGCGGAATGTCTCGGGGCGTCGCCGCGTCAGGTCCTGATGGCGGCCGAGATCGCGATGGAGCACCATCTCGGCATGACGTGCGACCCCGTCGGTGGCCTGGTGCAGGTGCCGTGCATCGAGCGCAACACGATGGGCGCGATCAAGGCGATCACCGCGGCGCAGCTCGCGTGTCAGAGCGATCCTGCCCGCGCCAAGGTGTCGCTCGATCAGGTCGTGAAGACGATGTGGCAGACGGCGCTCGACATGAACGCGAAGTACAAGGAGACCGCCGACGGCGGCCTGGCGGTCCTGATCCCCATCAGCCTCTCAGAGTGCTGACCGACTGTCAGGTGCAGCGGATCAGGATGATCGACTGATCGTCGAGCTGCGCGCCGTGGCGGCGCGCGTTGGCCAGCAGCGCCTGCTCGATCTGGCCGAGCGGCGCGCTGCCATGAGTCGCGAGGACGGCCTTGACTCCCTCGAGACCGAACTCCTGGTCCTTCTGATCGAACACCTCGGTCAGGCCGTCGGTCAGCACGAGAAACAAATCGCCAGTTCGCATAGTGCGTCTCCGCCGACTCGAACTCGCGCCCGGGCAGCATGCCGAGCGGCACGCGTGCGACGCTGAGGAACTCCACGGCATTGGTTGCCGCGCGCCAGCAGAGGATCGGCAGATGGCCTGCGAGTGCGTAGGTCAGAATCCCCGCGCCGGCCGGGCGTATGGCCGCGAACGTCGCAAACATCTGCGGCTGGCTGACGCCGTAGAGCACGTCGTTGAGCGTCGACAACATCGCGTCGAGCGGCGGGGGAGAGGACAAGCTGGTGCGAGCCGCGCTCTTCACCATCCCCATCAGCACGCCCGACGGGACGCCGTGGCCCGACACGTCCGCGACATAGGCCGTCCACGCGCCCTCATCGCCGTGCGCGACCAGGTCCACCAGGTCGCCGCCCACGGCGCCGCTCGGCACCGACACGCCGAGAAACTCGAACGCCCCAATCCGTCGATCGATCCGCGGCACCAGCGACTGGTGGATGTCGCGGGCCAGTGCCAGCTCAGTGTCGAGCTGGACGACGCGCCTGCCCGACTGCGTGACGAAGACGATGAACAGCGCGTAGCTGATCGAAATGCAGGCGATGGTCCCGGCGACGTTCACCGCCAGCCGCTTGTGCAGCGCTTGCTCCAGCCCCGCCGGCATCGGCAGGCCGGCGCTGAGGGGACGATGGCTGATCCACGTCGACGCGAGTGACCTGCACGAGGATCAGCACGGGCAGCCAGCGGAGCCGGAGCAGGATGACGACGAGATAACCGACAGCGATTGCGCCGCTGAAGACAGTGAGCGCCAGCAGCGTCGTCCACGTGGAGCGGACGAGCGCGGCGACGTCGCCGAGCAGGCCCATCGACGCAAACAGGAAGAAGACCGCCGCGAGGAGCAACGCTCTCGATCCGGCGGACGCCGACCGCCAGAGCTTTCGCTGCTCCGCCCGATAGCTGCCACTGACGAGGGTTTTCAGGGAGGATTTGAACGGCATGCCGACACGTGCCTTGTGCGAACCGGTCGAGGTGGCCTATAGTCCGACGCGCCCGGAGGCGGTCGGACCAATTGACGCCGTTTCCCCGCGGAACAGTTCCGGGCCAGTCTAGCCGGTCGGCCCGGGTTCCGCGAAACCGGGCGCTGCCGACCACTTTTCGGAGAGGGCGCACACGGTCATGAACAAGCAACGGCTCTTCCTCGCGAGCTGCATCGCACTGATCGCCACCGCGATGTCGTTCGCGATTCGCGGCGACATCATGGGAGATTTCGAGACCATCTTCCACTTGAACAAGACCGATGTCGGCTGGATCGCCGGCGCGGCGTTCTGGGGCTTCGGGCTGTCGATCTTCATTGGCGGGCCGCTGTGCGACCTGCTGGGCATGGGCACCATCATGCGGCTCGCGGCACTGGGCCACATCGGCGGCACGCTGCTCACCATCTTCGCGCCGAACTTCGAGATCCTGTTTCTCGCCACCGTCATCATCGGCATCGCCAACGGGCTGGTCGAAGCGGCGGTCAACCCGCTCATCACCACCATCTTCGACAAGGACAAGACGGCGAAGCTGACAGCGCTGCACGCCTGGTTCCCGGGCGGCATCGTCATCGGCGGCGTGCTGGCATTCGCCTTCACGCAGATCGGCCTCGGCTGGCAGGCGAAGATGCTGCTGCTGCTGGTGCCGTCGGTCGTCTACACGTTCCTGTTCATGGGGCAGACGTTCCCGGCGACAGAGCGTGCCGCGGCCGGCGTCCCGTTCGGCGACATGTTCACCGAAATCGTGCGGCCGCTGTTCCTGGTCATCTGGGTCTCGATGTGCCTGACGGCGGCCACCGAGCTCGGGCCCGGCCAGTGGTACGCGAACGTCTTCAACGAGGTCATGAACAGCTCGGCGCGGGCCGGCATCCTGCGTGCTCGTCTGGGTCAACGGGATCATGTATCTCATGCGCCAGTTCGGCGGCGGCATCTCGCACCGCGTGTCGCCCATCGCGCTGATTGCCGTCAGCGCGATCTCGGCGGCTGCGGGCCTGTATCTATTCAGCCGCGCCAGCACACCGACGGCTGCGTTCGCCGCTGCCGCGCTGCTGGCGATCGGCACGGCGTTCTGGTGGCCGACGATGCTGGGGATCACGTCGGAGCGGTTCCCGCGCGCGGGCGCCCTCGGCCTGGCGGTCATCGGCGGCACCGGAAGCTTCGCCACCGCGATCGCCGGACCGGTCATGGGACGGCTCAACGACATCTACGGGCCGCGGGAGATGCTGGCGATCTGGGCCATCCTGCCGGTCGTGCTGATCGCGATCTTCGGTCTGCTGTATATGGGCGACAAGGCGAAGGGCGGTTACCGGGTCGAGCGCATCAGCGCGTAACACTCACTGGAATGGCGGCTCGCCGGGCGGCGGCATCTGCCCGGCGGGCCGTTTGATAGACTGACGTCCGCATGCCCGCGGCTGCCTTCCCCGAAGCTCCCATCGTCCAGATCTCGCTCGACCTCACCAACCTGCACGAAGCGATCGAGATGGCGGAGATTGCCGTCGATGCCGGCGTCGACTGGCTCGAGGCCGGCACGCCGCTCCTGCTCGCTGAGGGCTGCGCGCCGTCGAGACGCTGCGCGTCCGCTTTCCCGAGCCACCCGATCGTCGCCGACCTGAAGACCATGGACGGCGGCTACCTCGAAGCGGAGATGATGGCTCGGGCCGGCGCCAGTTTCGTCGTGGTCATGGGCCGCGCGCACGAGGCGACGATGCGCCGGGTCGTCGATGCCGGCGCACGACTACGGCATCAAGGTGATGGGCGACAACCTCGGCGCCGACGATCGCATCGCCAACGCGCAGTGGCTCGAGATGCTCGGCGTCGACTACGTGATCCACCACATCGGCTACGACGAGCGGCGGCTGATCAAGGGCCTCAGCCCGATGGACGAGCTCGACGATGTGGTGCGCGGCAGTGTCCGTCCCCGTGCAGGCAGTGGGCGGCCTCACCATCCGGCAGGCGATCGAATGTCCCGCGCACGGCGCGCCGCTGGTCGTCCTCGGGGCGCCGCTGGTCATCGACGCCGACGACTTCAAGCCCGCCGGCTCGACCTGCACGACGTGCTGAGTGAGATCTGCGGCGAGATCCGCAAGACGCCGTTCAAGCGACCCAGGAGCTGGAGCCAGGCCCGATGACGCGGACACAACAGGCTGTCGTGCAGTACGCGCTGACGCCGATGGCAGTCGAACTGCGTGAAGTCGCTGTCCCGGAGATCGGACCAGACGACGTGTTGCTGGCGGTGGGCGCGGTGTCCGTGTGCGGGTCCGACGTGCACCAGGCGTACGCGACACACTCGTGGCCGGTGAACATCCCGGTGACGCTGGGCCACGAGTTCGGCGGCACCATCGCCGCCGCCGGGCGTGACGTCGACGGCTTCCGCGAAGGCGACCGCGTCGTCAGCGAGACGGCTGCGGTCATCTGCGGCCAGTGCCTGATGTGCCGGACGGGCCGCTACAACCTGTGCCCGACACGAAAGGGCTTCGGCTACGGCGTCGACGGCGCGATGGCCGATTACGTGAAGGTGCCGGCGCGCTGTCTGCATCACGTACCAGATGCGCTGCCGTTCGAGCTGGCCTGTCTCACCGAGCCGCACGCGGTGGCCTACAACGCCATGTGCGGCAACGCCCAGATTCATCCCGGCGATGCGGTTCTCGTGCTCGGGCCGGGACCGATCGGACTGCTGTGCGCGCGGATGGCGGCGCTCTCCGGCGCCTACCCGCTGATCGTCGCCGGGCTGTCGGGCGACAGCGAGCGGCTCGCCACGGCGCGCGCACTCGGCGCGACGCACACTGTCAACATCCAGGAGCAGGATCTCGAACGAGGTCGTGCGCAGCCTGGCCCCGCTCGGCGCCGACGTGGTGTGCGACGCGTCGGGCGCCAGCCGTCCGCTCGACGCGGCGTTGAAGCTGGTGCGCCCGGACGGTCAGGTCGTGAAGGTGGGCTGGTCGCCTGACCAGTTCGCGGTCGACCTGAACCCGCTCGTCCACAAGAACGTGCGGCTGCAGGGCTCCTTCAGCCACAACTATCCAATCTGGGAGCGCGTGATCGCGCTGCTGACCGCGGGCCTGACGAAGGCCGAGCTGATCGTCGGGCTCAAGCGGGACCTGGCGGGCTGGCACGCGGCGTTCGACGCCATGCACACCGGCGCCGTCATCAAGTCGGTGCTGGTGCCGTCAGCGCGATGAGCAGCGGTCTGGCAGAGCGCGTCGCGATCGTCACGGGATCCACGTCAGGCATCGGCCGTGGCATCGCGATCAGGCTCGCGGAGATGGGCGCGCGCGTCGCTGGTCCACGGGCGCGAGGCCGACGGCGCCAGGCTGACGCTGGACGCGATTCGCGCCGCCGGCGGCGCGGAGGCCGTCTGGCATCAGGCCGATCTGGCGGACGCTGAGCAGTGCCGCGGCATCGTGCCGGCCGCACTCGCCGCGTTCGGGCGGCTCGATATCCTGATCAACAACGCGGCGCTCACGACGCGCGGCGACATCGAGCACGTGTCACTCGACGTCGTCGACAGCATCCTTGCCGTCAATCTCCGCGCGCCGCTGCTCCTCATTCAGGCCGCCGTGCCGCATCTGCGCGCGCAGGGCGGCGGCGCCATCGTCAACATCGGCTCGGTGAACGCCTACATCGGCGAGCCGAAGTTGTGCCCGTACTCGGTGTCCAAGGGCGGCCTGATGACGCTGACGAAGAACACAGCCGCCTACCTCAATCGGGATCGCATCCGCGTGAACCAGATCAACGTCGGCTGGACGCTGACGGAGGGCGAGGACCGGGTGAAGCGCCTGGAAGGGAAAGGCGACCACTGGCTCGAGGAAGCGATGCGCTCTCGACCGTGGGGACGGCTCCTGTCGCCTGCCGACGTCGCGCATGCCGTCGCCTACTTCGTCTCCGACGCAAGCCAACTCGTCACCGGATCGGTCATGGACCTCGAGCAGTACCCCGTCGGCGCCCCGCCGAACTGGTAAACGGGCTACGGGCTTCGGGCTTCGGACTACGGACTGCGGACTACCAAATGATTCCAAGGATTTCTGTCTTTCCGAAGTGTTACTTCGACGAGCTGGTGCGCGGCGATCGCAGCTACGTCGCGTGGATTCACGATGCGGCGACGCTCGGCGGAGAAGGTGTCGAGCACTACGACGAGTTCTTCCCGAGCTACGACGAGGCGGACGTCGCGCCGGTGATGGCGGCGATGGAGCAGACGGGGCAGGTCACGTCGATGCTCTGCTTCTCTCCGAACTTCACCCATCCGGATCCGGATGAGCGCCTCAGGCAGGTGGAACGGCAGAAGCGCGCGATCGATCTGAGTGTCCGCATCGGCGCGAAGTACTGCCGCACGTTGAGCGGCCAGAAGTATCCCGGCTTGTCCATCGACGAAGGCGTCGCGCGCGCGGCCGAGGGCATCACCCGGTCGCTCGAGTACGCGGTGAAGCACGACGTCGTCTTGTGCCTGGAGAACCACTACAAGGTCGGCGACTGGCTCTACCCGGAGTTCGCGCAGCAGGAAGAACCGTTTCTCGCGCTGCTCGACGCGGTGGGCACGCCGTCACACTTCGGCGTGCAGTACGACCCGTCCAATGCGCTGGTCGGCGGCTTCGACCCCATCGCGTTTCTGCGACAAGATCAAGACGCGCGTCGTCACCATGCACGCGTCGGATCGGTACCTGGTTCCCGGCACCAGCCTCGACGAGATCCTGCTGGCAGATGGCACCATCGGCTATCCCGACAAGTTGCGGCATGGCGAAACCGGAGCGGGAAGCAACGACTACGACGCGATCTTCAAGATCTTGCGGGACGTGAACTTCACGGGCTGGATCTCGGTCGAGGACGGGATGGACGGGCTGGACGAGCTGGCGCGGTCGGTGGAGTTCCTGAAAGAGAAGCGCCGGGCCTATTACGGCGCGTGATACTCGACTCGAGCCGTCAGACGGAGTGTGACGAGGGACCAGTGGCGTGCTGGCGGTGACGAACCGCTTGTTTCGCGTGATACGCCTTCCGGACTGGCCCAGCGCGCTGTGGCATGATGGCCTCACCGGGCATGGGAGCGCCTTTCACTGGTACGTCCGCCGACAGCGACACGTTCCCGATCCGCCTCTGGCGTCTGCTGGCGTGCGGTGTAGCCGCGGGCATCGTCTGCGGAACCGCGTCCTACCTGCTGCAGACCTGGCTGATTCCGGACCTCGAAAAGCAGCCGCAGGGGCAGTTCGTCTGGGTGCTGCTCTTCAACATCCTCGTCTGGCCCGCGTGGTTGCTCGTCGTCCCGGTGGTGTGGCGGCTCGCGAGCCTGGTGCCAATCGGCGGGCGTCGGCGGGCCGCGTCGCTCGCGTTCCACGGCGTGGCCAGCCTCGTCATTGCCACCGTCCACGCCGTGATCAACGCCGCGGTGAAGGTCGCCGTGCTGTCTGTCGCGGGACAGGAACAGCTGCTTGGGCGGCCGCTGAGCTTTGTCCCCCTGTTCCAGTGGGCGCTCCTGTTCACCGTTGAATGGGAAGTGCTCATCTACTGGGGCATCGTCGCGGGACATCACGCCCTCAGGACGTCGCGTCAGTTACAGCAGAAGCAGGTGCAGGAAGCCAGGCTCGAAGCGCGCCTTGTCGAGGCGCAGCTGGAGTCCCTCCAGCGCCAGCTGAACCCGCACTTCTTCTTCAACGCGCTCCACGCTGTCAGCACCCTGCTGCATCGCGACCCGCATGGCGCGGAGGCCATGCTGGTCCGCCTCGGCGACCTTCTGCGCGCGGTCTTCCGCAGCCAGGCGCAGCAGGAGGTCCCCCTCGACAGGGAGCTGTCGCTCCTCGAGCAGTATCTGGACATCCAGCGCGTGCGCTTCGGCGGGCATCTGCGCGCGGAGTTCGACGTCCCGCGGGCGGCGCGCGACGTCTTCGTGCCGGTCTTGATCCTCCAGCCGCTGGCTGAAAACGCCATCAAGCATGGGTTTGCCGGTCGTGCCGCGGGCGGCACGATCAGGATCTCGGCGCGCCAGTCCGGCGAGAGCCTCGAGATCACCGTCGTCGACGACGGCTACGGCCGCACCGCCGGGGAGGCGGAGGCGCGGGAGGGCGTGGGCCTGTCCAACACCCGCGCGCGTCTCGAACACCTGTATCCGGGCGCACACGCGCTGAAGCTCGTGCTGCCGCGTGACGGCGGCTGCGTCGTGACGCTCAGCCTCCCGTGGCGGGAGGACGAATCGGCGGCGCTGCTCGCCGACGCGCTCGATATTCCGGCCTGATCAATCGCCCTTCCAGTCGCCGGCACTTCTCAAGTACCATTGGTGGTTTAAGGTCCCTCCGAGGGACCTCGCCTTGGTGTCTTCATGCCGGACGCTGTTACCGGAGCCGCGACGCACCTGGTCGTTCGCGGCGCCCGCACGCACAATCTGAAGAACGTCGACGCGACCCTTCCCCTGGGTAAGCTCATCATCGTCACCGGTGTGAGCGGCTCCGGGAAGTCGTCGCTGGCCTTCGACACGATCTACGCCGAAGGGCAGCGGCGCTACGTCGAGTCGCTGTCGGCGTACGCGCGCCAGTTCCTCGAGCGCATGGAGAAGCCCGACGTCGACCGCATCGACGGCATCTGCCCGGCCATCGCGATCCGGCAGAAGAACAGCATCCGCAACCCGCGCTCCACCGTCGGCACGACGACCGAGATCCACGACTACATGCGCCTGCTCTGGGCGCGTGTCGGCCACACGTTCTGCCGATCCTGTGGCAAGGAAGTCGTCCGCGAAACCGCCGACGTCGTGTCGAAGCGGCTGGCGGCGCTGCCGGCGGGGACACGTCTGCTCGTCGGGTTCGAGATGCCGGTCGTCGCGGTGCCCGATCGGCCCCCCGCGGCCGACCTCGAGGAGGGCGACGCCACCGAGAACGGCGACCGCACCGAGGCGGCGCGGGCTGGATCTCCGGCGCTGCTGGCGCTTGAAGGACACGCTCGCCAGCCTTGGCCGCCGGGGCTTCCGGCGTGTGCTCGTGGACGGCCAGGCGGTGAGCCTCGACGATGTGGACGCCGCGTCACTGATGGGCCGCGCCACGCTGCAGGTGGTGGTGGATCGCGTGCAGATCGACGCCGACTCGCGGTCCCGCCTCTCCGATTCGATCGAGACGGCCTACCGGGAGGGCGGCGGTGCCGCGTTTGCGCTCCAGCTGGCCGGCGAAGGCGACACCACGCGCCTGCACCAGTTCAGCGAGCGCTTCGAATGCCGGACCTGCGGGCTCACCTACGAGGACCCGCAGCCGCGGCTGTTCTCGTTCAACAACCCGTTCGGTGCCTGCCCGACCTGCCACGGCTTCGGCAACGTGATCGAGCTCGACATGAACCTCGTCGTCCCCGACCAGGCGAAGTCGATTCGACAGGGCGCCGTCGAGCCGTGGACCAAGCCGCACTACCGAACCGAGCTTGCGACACTGAAGCGCGAGGCCAAGCGGCTGGGCGTGCCGCTCGACACGCCGTGGAGCGAGCTGTCGCCGGAGGCGCGGCAGGTCGTGATCGACGGCGACGGCGGCGACTTCGCGGGCATCCGCGGGTTCTTTAATTGGCTCGAGCGGAAGAAGTACAAGGTGCACGTTCGCGTGTTCCTGAGCCGGTACCGCGGCTATCTGACCTGCCCCGATTGCAAGGGCACGCGATTGCGCCAGGAAGCGCGTGACGTCAAGGTCGGCGGCCAGACGATCGACCGCGTCTCGGCGCTGACTGTGAGCCAGGCGCAGGAGTTCTTCAGCGGCCTGTCACTGGGTGAGCAGGACGCGGCGATCGCCGGCAAGGTGCTCAACGAGATCTCCCGCCGCCTGCGGTTCCTGGCCGACGTCGGCCTGGACTACCTCACGCTCGATCGGCTGTCGTCGACGCTTTCGGGAGGCGAGTCGCAGCGCATCAACCTCGCGACGTCGCTGGGCTCGGCGCTGGTGGACACGCTCTACGTGCTCGACGAGCCGTCGGTCGGCCTGCACCCGCGCGACAACCTGCGGCTGATTGCCATCCTGCGGCAGCTGCGCGATCAGGGCAACACCGTGCTCGTGGTCGAGCACGACGCCGACATGATCAACGTCGCCGACTACGTCGTGGACCTCGGTCTCGGCGCCGGTGAACAGGGCGGACGGATCGTCTACGAAGGCCCGCTGGAGGGCCTGGCCAGGGATCCGCGCTCGTTGACGGCGAAGTACCTCCGTGGCGAGCTCACCATCGCCGTGCCTGCGACCCGCCGCCGCGGGACAGGACAGCGCCTGCGGATCACGGGCGCGTCCGAGCACAACCTGAAGGACATCGACATCTCGTTTCCGCTGGGCGCGCTGACCTGCATCACCGGCGTCAGCGGATCGGGCAAGTCGACGCTGGTGCACGACATCATCTACGCCGGCGTCAGGCGGGCGAAGGGCAAGGTGGGCGGCGAGCGCCGCGTCGGCAAGTTCCGATCGATCGACGGCACCGAGTTCATCTCGGATGCCGTCCTCGTCGATCAGACGCCGATCGGCCGCACGCCGCGCAGCAACCCGGTCACCTACCTCAAGGCGTTCGACCCGATCCGGGAGCTGTTCGCGGCGACCAAGGACGCGCGCAGCCGGGGCCTGACAGCCAGCCATTTCTCGTTCAACGTGCCCGGCGGCCGCTGCGAGGCGTGCGAGGGCGAGGGCGAAGTTCACGTCGAGATGCAGTTCCTCGCCGACGTGTACGTGCCGTGCGAGCAGTGCGACGGCAAGCGGTTCAAGTCGCAGGTGCTGGAGGTCAAGTATCGCGGCCGGAACATCCACCAGGTGCTGGACCTGACAGTCCGAGAGGCCCTGACGTTTTTCTCGACGTCGCCGAAAGTGCTTCGGCGCCTTCAGGTTCTCGACGAAATCGGCCTCGGCTACCTCCGGCTCGGGCAGCCGGCGACCACGCTGTCGGGAGGCGAGGCGCAGCGCATCAAGATTGCCGCGCACCTGGCGGCGACCGGCGGCGAGCGGCTTCTGTACGTGCTCGACGAGCCCACGACCGGCCTGCACTTCGACGACATCGCCAAGCTGCTGGCGGCGTTCAGGAAGCTGCTCGAGCAGGGCCACTCGCTGCTCGTGATCGAGCACAATCTCGATGTGATCAAGACCGCTGACTTCGTGATCGACCTCGGGCCGGAAGGCGGGGACGCCGGCGGCGCTGTTGTGGCGACCGGCACGCCGGAACAGATCGCGAAGGCAGGCACGTATACCGGCGAATTTCTGAAGAGCGTCCTGGCATCCGGCCGGGCGCACGCGTACGCGGGAGGACGGGATGAATAGAGGCATGGTCTGGGCAGTGCTGGCAGCGACGGCGGGCGTGCTGACGGCGACCGCAACGGCAGGCGCGCAGAGCGCCAGCGATCGACTGGTTCAGGACCTGCGAAGTCCGAGCACACGCACGCGCATCGACGCCCTGCACTCGCTGGGCGAACAGGCGCGGGTGGACGCCGCGGTGCCGATGGCCGCCCTTCTCCTCGACGGCAACGACGACGTGCAGTTCGAGGCGATAGAGGCCGTGCTGAAGCTCTACACCGTACGGGCCGACATGTCATTGCGGCCGTGGGGCGTCACCGCGACCGGCAAGCCCACCACGCTCGTCGAGGGCGCGTTCGACGCCGGCCCGCTGGCCACGATCCCCGCCGCTGTTTCACCTGACGTCCTCGTCAACCTCGGATCGGTGATGCGCCAGGACGAGACCGCACGGATCCGCTTTGCCGCCGCCTACGCGCTCGGCGTCCTCGCGTCCCCGGCGATGGGCCCGATGCCGGCGGCCGCCGTGGCGCCGGTCACCGCCGACGTCGTCTCGGGGCTGACGCATGCCGACACCAACACCAGGCAACTGGTGGCGAGGGTCGCCGGGCGCGTGTTCGCGCAAACGGGTGACGCGCCGGCGTCGACGGCTGTCGGCGACGCGCTGGTGGCGGCCATGAACGACAAGGACGGCGTCGTTCGCCGCACGGCGATGGACTCGCTTGGCTACCTGCGCTACGACCGCGCACTGCAGGCCCTGACCGATCGCGCCAGCTTCTACGGCAAGAGCGAGGAAGGCGCGGCGGCGCTGCACGCCATCGCCCGAATCGCGAATCCCGCCAGCGCGCCTGTGCTGCGTCCGCTGGTCGTCAACCCCTACGTGCCGTTCCGCCTCATCGCCATCGAGGGCATCGGGCGCACCGGCGACGCCGGCGGCCTGCCGCAGGTCACCGAGGCGCTGCGCACGGAGAGTGACGCCGGCGTGCAGCTGGCCGGCGCCTACACGCGGTTCCTCCTCGGGCAGGCCGACGTCATCGCGATTGCCGATGCGCTCGAGAAGTCGGAGACGTCGGTGCAGGCCAAGGTCTATCTCGGCGAGATTGCCATCAGCAAGCCCGCCGCGATCACGCCGCTCCTCAAGACGCCCAGCCCCTCGACGAGGATGATTGCGGTGGAAGTGCTCGGCGCCAGCCGGCACCCCGATCAGGTGACGGCTCTCGACCCGCTGCTCAAGGACCCGTCGCCCGAGGTAGTGGCGGCGACGTCGGAAGCGATTCGCCGCCTGCACGCCTACGAGGCTGTCGCCGCCAAGCCGTGAGCCGACGGCTCCCGCGCGCGTTCTACGCGCGGCCGACACTTGACGTGGCGGCCGCGCTCATCGGCAAGGTCCTCGTCCACACCGCCGCCTCGGGGCGTGCGGCCGGCCGCATCATCGAAGTCGAGGCCTACATCGGCGAGGACGATCCTGCCTGCCACGCGGCGCCCGGACCGACGGCACGCAACCAGCCCCTGTACGGACCGCCCGGCTACTCCTACGTCTACCTGAACTACGGACTCCACTACCTGACCAACGTCGTCACGGAAGACGAGGGTTTCCCGGCCGCGGTGTTGCTGCGGGCGCTCGAGCCACTCGAGGGGCTCCCGCTGATGCGCCGGCGCCGCGCCCGTGGCACCGGCAAGGCGGCTTCGACCTTCACCGACGATAGCCTGTGCCGCGGCCCAGGGAACCTCTCCAAGGCGCTCGCCATTACGCTTCGCGACAACCGGTTGGACCTGATCCGGTCGAAGCTGTCGGTGGAGGACTGGGGATTGTCAGCGCCGCCGCTGACGTGGACGCCGCGCATCGGGCTCCGCGTGGGCACCGACCGCGTGTGGCGCTGCCACGAAGCAGGATCGCGGCTCGTGTCCGGGCGCCTCGGCTGAGGCTGGATCAGGCCGGGGGCGACTTGCGCGACAGCATGGTGTGCAGGCCGACCGGCGGCAGGTCCACGCCGGCCTTGTTGAGCGCATGCTGGAATCGCCGGCGCAGCTCGCGCGCGATCTCACCCTGCCGCTGCGGCACCGCCTTCATCCGCGATCGGACGACAACCTGCCCGTCCCTGAAGCTCTCGATGCCCAGGACTTCCAGGGGCTCGAGAATGCCGCCCGCAAACGCAGGCTCGGCCTGCAGTGTCGCGGCAGTCTCCCGCAGGATCTGAATGACCTTGTCGGTGTCTTCCTGGAAATCGACGGCCAGGTCCACCAGCGCGTAGGCGTAGTCGCGTGTCTTGTTGGCCAGTGTGGCGATGGCGCCGTTGGGGAAGACGAGCACGGCGCCTTCGACGTCGCGCAGGATCGTGGTGCGGAGGTTGATGGCTTCGATCGTGCCGCCCTGGCCGTTGATGACCACGGAGTCGCCGACGCGCACCTGGTCCTCGAGAATCAGGAAGAACCCGGCGATGACGTCGCGCACCAGCCACTGCGCGCCGAAGCCCAGCGCCACGCCGGCGATGCCGGCGCCGGTCAGCATCGGCACGATGTCGACGTTCAGCTCGCGCAGCACCATCAGCAACGCGCCGGCAGCAATCACGGCGGTCGAGACGTTCTGAATGAGGCCGCCCAGCGTCTGCGCGCGCTTCAGCCGATCGTCGCGTCCCGCGCCGGTGCCGGCCAGTTGCCGTTCGAGCCGGCTCGTGGAGGTGGCGATCATTCGGACGACGAGCCAGGCAATTGTGATGATGAGAGCGATGCGCAGCCCGGAGCCGACGATCCAGTGAAACGCGGTGCGCCCGTCCAGACCCGTGTCGAAGCGCTCGCCGATGGTGTCGAGCATCGGCAGCACCGTCACGACGAAGACGAGCAGGAACGAGATGATACGGACGATTTCAGTCGGGCCCTTGACGCTGGCGTCGACGGTCGGCGCTTCGCCGTAGATCGCGTGGATCGTGCGCCGGACGAGGCGCGCGGCAATCGTGGAGAAAATCGACGCGACCAGGAAACCCACGCCGATGACGAGCGCGATTTCCGACCACTGGGGCTGACCGTCCAGCAAGGAGAAGGCAGACGGGTTGGGCATGGCGTGCTGGCGGGTGAGCCGGAACCCGGTCAGTAGTTGGTGACGGCGCGGCGCGGGACGGCCTGGACCACTGGAACCTGCAGATCCATCTGCCGGCCCTCCCGCTCGACCTTGAGTCTGGCGGTCGAGCCCACTGGCGTGTCGGCGATGAGCCGTTCCAGCTGACCGGCATCGTCGATATTGGTCGTGTTGTAGACGAGGACGACATCGCCGGGCCGCATGCCGGACGCGTAGGCGGCGCTCGGTGCGATCCATTCGTGAGACCAGGACGCCGCGCGTGCGGCTGATGCCCACTTCCGCGGCGAGCTCCGGATTCAGCGCCAGCGTCTCGAAGTAGCCAAGGTAGCCGCGCTTGACCTCGCCGTACTTGATCAGGTCGTCCATGACCTTGCGCGCCAGGTTGCTCGGCACGGCGAACCCGATGCCCTGATAGCCGCCGCTCTGCGAGTAGATGGCGGTGTTGATGCCAATCAGCTCACCGCGGCTGTTGATCAGCGCGCCGCCGGAGTTGCCGGGATTGATGGCGGCATCTGTCTGGATGAAGTCTTCATAGCCGGCAGCGCCGATGTTCGATCTCCGCAGGGCCGACACGATGCCGAGCGTGACTGTCTGGCTCAGTTGATACGGGTTGCCAATCGCCAGCACCCACTCGGCCACTTTGAGCTTGCTCGAGTCGCCCCACGGAATCGTCGGCAGGTTGTGGGCGTCGATCTTGACGAGCGCGATGTCGGTGAACTGATCGGCGCCGACGACCTGCGCCCGAAGCTCGCGTTTGTCCGACAACGCCACGCGCACCTCGGTGCCGCGGCCCTGCGCGCCGAGCACGTGCACGTTGGTCAGCACGTACCCGTCAGACGACACGACGACGCCCGAGCCGAGGCTCAACTCGCCGCGGTTGCGTCCGCCGTAGACGTCCATGTTGCCGAAGAAGTACTGGAAGAACGGGTCGTTCTCGAACGGCCCGTTCTGCCGACGGATTGGCTGCAGCGAGGAGATGTTGGTGACGGCGTTCACCGTGCGCGCGGCGACCTCGGTGAAGTCGGGCCCGCTCGTCACGGCGCGAGGCGCCGGCGTTGCGGCAGTTGCCTGCGCGTCAGGGAGCGGCGCGGCCGAGGCCTGGTCGGCGGAGCGCAGGCGCCCGGTGAGTACCAGGCCGGCCATGAGGCCGCATGTGATGAGCAGAGCCGAGAACGCGACGCGGCGAATCACGTCAGTTGACGTCGACGCGGTGCGGGCCCTGGCCAGCGGCTTTCGGGACTGTGACTGTCAACAGGCCTTCGCGGAAGTCGGCCGTGATGCCTTCGACGTGGACCGACGCCGGGAGCGCCAGCCGCCGGAAAAACGAGCCATGGCCGCGTTCCACGCGATGGTAGCGCTCGCAGGGCACGTCGGGCTTGCGCCGCGTGCCCTGGAGGGTGAGTTGTCCGTCGTGAAAACGGATGTCGATGTCTTCACGGCTGAGACCGGGCAGTTCCGCCGTGACGACGAACGCTTCAGCCGTTTCGTACAGGTCCACGGGCGGCGTCCAGCCGGCCGCTTCGCCGCCCGACAGCCTCTCCATCCGCTCCTGCAGCGCGAGCAGATCCCGCAGCGGATCCCAGCGTGTGAAGGCCACGGGAAATCGTAGCATGTTTGAGGAAACGGCCGCTCCTGTGGTACCGTCGTAAGGTTCTACCTCCCGAAAGACACCAGAACCTATGGCGACCATTCAGGCAACCAAGCTGCGCAAGGGGATGCTCTTTGTCCAGGGCACCGACCTGTATCGCGCGCTCGAAGTGAACCACGTCACGCCGGGCAACCTGCGCGGCTTCGTGCGAGTGAAGGCGCGTAACGTCCGCAGCGGAGCGCTGGCCGACAACAAGTTCCGGTCGGAAGACTTCGTCGAACGCGCCACGCTCGACGAGCGCGCCATGCAGTACATGTATAGCGACGGCTCCGACTACTACTTCATGGACAACGAGTCGTTCGAACAGATCCACATCTCGGGCGAAGCGCTTGGCGAGTCGGTGCACTACCTGATCGCCGAGATGGTGATCTCGGTGGGGTTTTACGGCACCGAGCCTGTCGGCATCGAGCTGCCGCAGACCGTGGACCTGCTGGTCCAGGACACCCCCCCTGCCATCAAGGGCGCCACTGCCAGCGCACAGCTCAAGCCGGCGACGCTTGAAACCGGTCTCATCGTCCAGGTGCCGCCCTTCGTCGCGACCGGCGACAAGATTCGCGTCAGCACGGAGTCGGGCGAGTACCTCGCCCGCGCCTGATTCTCGACGCGCCCCCGGCGCCACACGCCGCAGGCGCCGACCTTCCGCAGATGGACATCATTCGCAAGGTCCCCAACCAGGGCTGGATTGAAGTCATCACCGGCAGCATGTTCAGCGGGAAGAGCGAGGAGCTCATCCGCCGCGTGCGCCGGGCCGAGATCGCACGTCAGCACGTCCAGGTCTTCAAGCCGCTGCTCGACAACCGCTTCGCCGAGGACTACGTCGTCTCGCACAGCGACATCCGCTTTGCCGCCGAGAACGTCGCCTCGTCCCGCGAGCTGCTGACAGCGGTCAAGCCCGACACTGAAGTCGTGGCGATTGACGAGGGCCAGTTCTTCGACGCCGAGCTGCCGATGATCTGCAGCACGCTGGCCGATCAGGGACGGCGGGTGATCGTCGCCGGGCTCGACCAGGATTACCTCGGCAAGCCGTTCGAGCCGATGCCGCAATTGCTGGCGATCGCCGAGTACATCACCAAGACGCTGGCCATCTGCATGGTCTGCGGCAATCCGGCCAATCACACGCAGCGCCTGGTCGCGAGCAGCGACCGCGTCCTGCTCGGCGCGCAGGGCACCTACGAGGCGCGCTGTCGCCACTGTTTCGACCCGACACTCGCGAACACCTGACCGCCTGGCGCGTTTCCTGTCGCACTGCCGCACCGCCGCTCTTCCGCACCGCACTACAGCACGACCGCACTGCGGCACTTCAGCACGGCACCGCAGCACTTCTGCACTTCTGCACTTCAGCACCCCTGCACCGCCGCATTTGCGCCCGTGCCTTGTATACCCATCAGGGGTATAATAAGAGGCGAGGCGATCCATGGACACCGTCAAGCTGAACATCACTGGAATGAGCTGCGGGCACTGTGTGAGTCGCGTGCGCTCCGCACTCGCCGCCGTGCCCGGCGTCACCGTCACTGCCGTCGCCGTGGGCCAGGCGACGTTGGAGCTGGAAGGCGGCCTCGGCCGGCTTCCAGACGTCCTCGACGCCGTGGACCGTGCCGGCTACCGCGCGGAGGCTGCGTGAGCATCCCGACGGTGGTCGAGACGCCGGCACCGCCGGAGGTCTCGCCTCGTCGCGTCACGCTCGACGTCGAGGGCATGACCTGCGCCGCGTGCCAGGCGCACGTGCAGGAGGCCCTGGCGGAGCAGCCCGGCGTCACTGACGCGTCGGTCAACCTGATGATGAAGACAGCGGCGGTGACCTTCGATCCGTCGGTGATCTCCACCCAGGGCCTCATCGACGCCGTGCGCCACAGCGGCTACAGCGCTACGCTGCCGGCCGACGATGCGAGCAGCGTCGTGGCGCAGCAGGCACTCGACGCGGCCGGAGATCGCGAGTACCGGTCGCTGCGGCGCAAGGCCATCCTGAGCGTGGTTCTTGGCGTCGTGGCCATGGCCATGGCGATGCCGCTCATGGGCGAATCGGCCCACGGCCAGGACACGACAGTGGACCCGTTCATGCGCTGGGCGATGGACGTGCTGACGCCGACCCTGCGACGCGTCATGCCCTGGGCCTACGAGATCGATCCGTCGATCCTGCGGTGGACGCTCTTTGCGATGACTGCCGTCGTGATGGCCTGGCCGGGGCGCCACTTCTACGTCCGTGGATGGGCAAGCGTCCGCCGGCGCTCGGCAGACATGAACACGCTGGTGATGCTCGGCACAGGCGCGGCCTTCGTGTACTCCGCGGCCGCCACGCTCGCGCCCGGCGCCTTTCTGGCCCGCGGCGTTGCGCCCGACGTCTACTACGAAGCCGTGATTCTCATCATCGGGTTCGTCCTCGCCGGAAACGCCCTCGAAGCGCGTGCGAAGCACCACACGCGGGCCGCGCTTCACGCGCTGGCGGCGCTGCAGCCGAAGACCGCACGGCTGCTGCGCGACACCGCCGAAATCGACGTGCCGGTGGAGCAGGTCCGCGCCGGCGATCTCGTGCTCGTCCGCCCGGGCGAGCGCCTGCCCGTGGACGGCGCCGTCGTCGACGGCACCAGCGCGGTGGACGAGTCGATGCTCACGGGCGAGTCGATGCCGGTGCCGAAGGCGCCAGGCGACCGCGTCACCGGCGGCAGCATCAACAGCACCGGCGCGTTCCGCTATCGGGCGACGACGATTGGCGCCGACAGCGCGCTGGCGCGAATCGTCAGGTTGATGCGCGAGGCGCAGAGCACCCGCGCGCCGATTCAGGCGCTGGCCGACCGCATCAGCCGCGTGTTCGTGCCGGTCGTGCTCGGCCTGGCCCTGCTGACGTTTGCCGCGTGGATGCTGACAGCCACCGACGCGCCGCTGGTGCGGGCGTCCGCGGCCGCTGTCGCCGTGCTGATCATCGCCTGCCCCTGCGCGATGGGGCTGGCGGTGCCGACGGCGGTCATGGTCGCCACCGGACGGGGCGCGGCAATGGGCCTGTTGATCAAGGGCGGCGAAGCGCTGCAGCGCGCCGGCGATGTCACCACGATGGTGCTCGACAAGACCGGCACTGTCACAGAGGGCCGCCCGGCTGTCACCGATGTCGTCACTGTGGCCGGCGGCGATTCCGATCGCGTGATTGCCATGGCTGCCGCGATTGAGCGCCTGTCGGAGCATCCGCTGGCCGCGGCTGTCGTCGGGGAAGCCCGGCGCCGCGGCGTCTCGATCGGTGACGCCACCGCCTTTGCGTCGAGCCCGGGGCGGGGCGCCGAAGGCCGTGTGCGCGGGCTGACCGTGGTCGTCGGCAACCTGGCGATGATGCAAGCGCGCGGCATCGATGTGGCGCCGATCGAGGACGCGGCGAATCGCCTTGCCGGCGCCGGCCGCACCACCATCTACGTCGCGTCGGACGGCCGGGCCGCGGGCGTCCTGGCGGTCGCCGACCCCGTAAAAGCCGGCGCGGCGGGCGCGATCCGCCGCCTCGAACGGCTGGGCCTTGACCTGGTCCTGCTGACCGGCGACGGCCGTGCGACGGCGGACGCGGTTGCGCGCGAGGTCGGCATCGGTCGCGTCGTGGCAGAGACCCTCCCTGAAGGCAAGCTGGCAGAGATCGCCAGCCTGCAGGCAGGTGGCCGGATTGTGGCGATGGTCGGCGACGGCGTGAACGACGCTCCGGCCCTCGCGCAAGCCGATGTCGGCATCGCCATCGGCGGAGGCACCGACGTGGCCGTCGAGGCCGCCGACATCACGCTCATGCGCGGCGACCTCAGCGGCGTCGCCGATGCGATCGCGTTGTCACGAAAGACGATGCGCGTGATGAAGCAGAACCTGTTCTGGGCGTTCGCCTACAACGTCATCGGCATTCCGCTGGCGGCCGGCGCGCTGTACCCGTTCTTCGGGCTGCTGCTGAGCCCGATCCTGGCGAGCGCGGCCATGGCCTTCAGCTCCGTCAGCGTCGTCACCAACAGCCTCCGGCTGCGGACGACACCCCTCGTGTAAGGAGGCGCATGGCGAAGGATCTGAACGGCGTGCACAAGGCGGATCAGGCCGGCTGCGGATGCGCGGTGCAGCAGGGCGGCGCCCGCGGCGCGCTTGAAGTCGAGCCTGCCCTCAAGGCGCGGAGCCTGAATCGGCTCAAGCGCATCGAGGGCCAGGTGCGCGGCCTCCAGCGCATGGTCGAGGGCGATCGCTACTGCGCCGACATCCTGACGCAGCTCTCGTCGGTGCAGCAGGCCCTCCGGGCGGTCGGCAAGGAGCTGCTGCGCAACCACCTTCGGCATTGCGCGACCTCGGCCATCCGCCGCGGCGGCGATGACGCCGAGACCATGTACGACGAGCTGGTGGCGCTGATGGACCGTCACGGCTGAGGGCGGGGACCGTTTCCGTCAGATTAAGATCAGAACGTGGTCGGGCTGCTGCCGTTTGTCCTGATCGGGCTGGGCACCGGATTTCTCGTGGCCAACGTGCGTGTGCTGCTGCAGTTCCTGCGCTTCCGGCGGCTTCGCGCTCAGGCCGTGCTGACATGGCCTGGCCCGCGCCCGCCGTTCTACGGGCTCATCCTGTTCCTGGGCGTCACGCTGGGCCTGCTCATCGTGGTGAAGGTGGTGTTCCTGCACCGGGGCTTCTGGGGCATCTTCGGCGAGCTGATGATGTTCGTGTACTTCGCGTACGCGGTGCCGCTCGGCCGCCGGATCGGCCGCGGGTTCTACACCGACGGCGTCTGGTCGGAGCAGGGGTTCATCCCGTATCACGAGATCGGCGGCATGGCGTGGCGGCAGGGCCGGCCCGTGACGCTGCTGGTCGTCCCCAGGTTCCGGCAGCTGGCGCGGCCGCTCCTGGTCCCGTCGCCGTATTACGGGGCCGTCCGCCGGCTGTTGCGTGACAAGATTGGCGAACACGACATCATGTTCGCCGGCGATTCGCTCGACCTGGATGGCCACGACGAACGCGAGGATGTCTGAGGCCGGGCGGCCGGCAGCGGGGCACTGCAGTTCACGCCGTTTCGTGCCGATACGCAACCGGGCACGTCTCGAGGGGGGTACATGGCGGTTCGATCAACGTGGAAGGGTTTCCTGAAGGTCAGCCTGGTGAACATCCCGATCCGGGTGTTTCCGGCCACCGAGTCCGCGGCGACGCTCTCGTTCAACCAGCTCCACGAGGAGTGCCAGACGCGGATCCAGCAGAAGCGGTGGTGCCCCCACTGCGAGCGCGAGGTGCCGCTCGCCGAGATCGTCAAGGGCTACGAATTCGCCAAGGGCCGCTACGTCGTCATGCAGGAAGACGACTTCGCCAAGGTCTCCACGCCGTCGACCCGCGTCATCAGCCTCGAGCAGTTCACTGACGAGACCGCCGTGGATCCGATGTACGTCGACCGCGCCTACTACCTCGCGCCGGACGGCCAGGTCGCCGCCGACGCCTACGCGGTGATGCGTGAGGGCATGCGCGGCAAGGTAGGCATCGGCAAGGTGGCGTTGTACGGCAGGGAATACCTCGTCGCGATCAAGGCCCAGCAGCACGGCCTCGTGATGTACACGCTGCACCACGCCGCCGAGATCCGGACGATCGATCAGATCGAGGAGCTGAACATCGTGCCTCGCACCGTGAAGCCGCAGGAGCTGAAGCTCGCCAAGCAGGTGGTGGAGATGTTCGAGGGCGAGCTGAACCTGAAGGACTACAAGGACGAGTACAAGGAAGAGCTCCGGAAGATCATCGACGCGCGCGTCGCCGGCGAGGAATACGTGGCCGCGGAAGTCGAGGAAACGCCGAGCAACGTGGTGGACCTGATGGCGGCGCTGCGCAAGAGCCTCGATGCGGCCAGCGCGTCGAAGAAGAAGCCGGCGAAGGCGGAACTGGCGGCCAAGACGACGGTTGCCAAGGCCGAGCCGAAGCGAAAGCGCGCGTAGGAACGGCCCCGAGGAGTTGTCGGTAGGGCAAATCTTCAGATTGGCCGGCAGCTATTGGCCGATCTGAAGATCGGCCCTACAGGAAAAATGATCGGCCCCTCAGGGAATGATCGGCCCTGTTGTCGGTGGGGCAAACCAGATTGGCCGGCGGCGATGATGTGGTCGATCGAAGGAGCGGCCCTACAGGCCCACAGGGATGATCGGCCCGGTTGTCGGTGGGGCAAACCAGATTGGCCGGCGGCGATGATGTGGTCGATCGAAGGAGCGGCCCTACAGGCCCACAGGGATGATCGGCGCGGTTGTCGGTAGGGCAAACCAGATTGGCCGGCGGCGATGATGTGGTCGATCGAAGGAGCGGCCCTACAGGCCCACAGGGATGGTCGGCGCGGTTGTCGGTAGGGCCAATCTTTAGATTGGCCGTCTATCGGGCGTGCGTGGCGTGCAGGAGCAGGCCGATGAGACCCGGGCCGCTCGCGGTCGGGTCGCCGATCCAGGCCGGTGGTGTCAGCCACACGAACGCCAGGATCGCGATCACCCACACGTCGTAGGCGATCGTGGCGCGGTCGTCGGTCCAGAAAAACGCCCGCTTCAGCACGCCGCCGACGCCGTCGTGCGACGGCAGCGGCAGGTCGTTCAGCGCCAGGTACGTGTAGTAGATGCGGTCCGCGACAGTCACCACAGACAGCACGAGAATCACCCACAGCACGGCGGCCATGCGATCGGTGAACGCCCCGATCATGAACAGCACGATCCGTTCGGGCCGCTCCATGAAGCCGACCTTGCACTTCTGGACGAGCGACTCGGCGCGCGCGCGTGCGTAGCTGGTCATCGTCGCGAAGATGAGGGTCAGAGTGGTGATGAGCACGTAGTCGTGCCGGCCGAGCGTCGAGTAGAGGTAGATCAGGCCGGTGAACAGCGCGAGGTCCGAGAACCGATCGAGCGTCGAGTCCCAGAAGGCGCCGAAGGCCGACTGCGTGCCGGTGATGTGGGCGACCTTGCCGTCGATGAAATCGAAGATGTTGGCGACGATCATGATCACGCCGGCCAGCAGGAATCTGTCGTTCGCCAGCGCGAAACCCGCGACCATGTTGATCAGGACGCCGATCAGCGTGAGGACGTTGGGATGGATCCCCAGCGCCACCGAGGCGTTGATGATGCCCCGGAGGGGCAGCATGCAGACGGCGCCGACCACTCCCGTAAAGGTCGTGCGGTGCCGCCCGGGGGCAGGGGCCGGTATAATGAGAGGTTCCCTGGCGGGCATCGATCGAAACATGGTACCCGATGGCGATTCACGATCTCAAGGCCCAGATCGCCCGGCTTCCGGAACAGCCCGGCGTCTATCTGTATTTCAACGCGGCCGGCGAGACCATCTACGTCGGGAAGGCGCGAAGCCTGCGCGATCGCGTGCGCAGCTATCTGGGCGCACAGGGGCTCAGTCCGCGGACTGACGCGCTGCTCGACGACATCGTCCGGCTGGAGGTCATCGTCACCGACTCCGTCGTCGAGGCGCTGGCGCTCGAGAACAACCTGATCAAGACGCGGAGCCCGCGCTACAACATCCTGCTTCGCGACGACAAGAACTATCCCTACCTGCAGTTGACCACCGGCGAGCGCTTTCCGCGCGTCCTGGTGGCGCGCCGCGTCGAGCGCGACGCGCACTTCTACGCCGGCCCGTTCCTGCCGGCGCGCTTCGCGCGGCGCACCATGGCGCTGACCCACCGGCTGTTCGGCATCCGCTCCTGCAACGAGGTCATCACCGGCAAGCGCGGACGCCCGTGCCTCGAGTACGACATCAAGCGCTGCATCGCGCCGTGCGTGGACACGATCTGCACCGAGGAGGAGTACCAGCGGGCGGTCGCCGACACGCGGTTGTTCCTCGAAGGGCGCACGGAGGAACTGGCCGAGGACCTGCGAACGCGAATGGTGGAGTCTGCCGGCGCCGAACGCTTCGAGCAGGCGGCGCAACTGCGTGACGCGATGCGTACCGTCGAGACGCTCACCGACCGGCAGCAGAAGATGGCGTCGCCGGACATGGGCGCGCGCGACGTGTTCGGCCTGAAGCTGGGAGCGGCCGGAGCGGTGATGCAGGTATTTCAGGTGCGCCGGGGGCGCGTCGTCGATCGCGTGGAGCTGGTCACCGAGGCTGCCGGCGGGGCGCCGACATCGGAAGGCGAGGTGCTGTCGGCAGCGCTCGCGCAGTTCTACGAGACCGCCCAGGTTCCGCCGGAGATCCACCTGCCCGCCGCGGTCGAGGAGACGGAGGCGCTCGAGGCGTGGCTTGGCGATCGCGCCGGCCGGCGCGTTCGCATCGTCGTGCCCAGGCGCGGCGACAAGAAGGACCTGCTCGACCTGGCCGCCCGCAACGCCGCCCTCGCATACGACGCGAGATTCAACGCCGAGACGCTGGCCAACTACGACGCGCTCGAGACGCTCCGTGCCGTCCTCGCGCTGCCGTCGGTGCCTCGGCGAATCGACTGCTTCGACATCTCGACGATTCAGGGCAGCGACACCGTGGCGTCGATGGTGGTGTGCGAAGACGGGCGGATGAAGAAGAAGGAGTATCGGAAGTTTCGCGTCCGGGCGACGAGCGACGAGGGACGGGCAACGAGCGGAGCGTCGAGCACCGCGAGTGGCGACCTGACGACGAGCGGCGAACGCTTTCTCGACGACTTCGCCGCCATGAAGCAGGTAGTCCAGCGGCGCTACCGCCGAGTGCTCGAGGACGGCGGACCGTTCCCGGACCTGATCGTGATCGACGGCGGCAAGGGGCAGCTGAGCGCGGCGTACGAGGCGCTCGAATCACTGGGGCTGGCGAACCTCGTGGCGATCGGCCTGGCCAAAAAAGAGGAGCTGATTTTCACCCGCGACAGGGTCGACCCGATTGCGCTGGGCTCCGAGACCGCTGCGCTGCTCCTGCTGCAGCGCATTCGTGACGAGGCGCACCGCTTTGCGGTGTCCTTTCACAGGAACACGCGGGCCAGGCGCACGATCACGTCTGAACTGGCGGCGGTGCCGGGCCTTGGCCCGCGCCGGCGGCAGACGCTGCTGCGCACGTTCGGCAGCCTGTCCGGCGTGAGGCGGGCAAGCAGGGAAGAGCTCGCGTCGGTTGTGGGCGACAAGGTCGCCGACGCTGTCATTCGATACTTTTCCCCGGGCGCGGCGGAGTAGTCGAGCGGCACGGGTCTGTTGCAGGAAGGCCGGTTCTCGGCGTACGCTAGGGGGCTTGGCGGGCATCGATTTTCTTCAAGTATTCATCGGGTTCCTGGTCCTGATCGTGTCGTTGACCGTGCATGAAGCGGCGCACGCCTGGACCGCCGATCGGCTGGGCGACCCGACCGCGCGACTGCTGGGCAGAGTCTCCCTCAACCCCGCCGTACACGTCGATCCGATTGGGACGGTTCTGTTCCCGCTGATCGGCATGCTGTCGCGGCTGCCGATCATCGGCTGGGCCAAGCCGGTTCCCGTCAACACCGCGCGACTGCGGCACCCCCGGCGGGATTTCGTGCTCATCGCGGCGGCGGGCCCGCTGAGCAACCTGCTGCTCGCCGTCGTCGCTGCCGTGCTGTACCGCGCCGTCGTCGCGTCGGTGCTGGGTGGCCACCTGGTCGTGGGCCGGGCCACCAGCGCAGTGGGAGAGCTCCTGCTGACCGCCGCCGCGGTCAACGTGTCTCTCGCCGTGTTCAACATGATTCCCATTCCGCCGCTTGACGGCGGCAACGTGCTCGCCGGCCTTCTGCCGCCAGGTCTGGCCCCCGGGTTCAATGCCATCCGCTCGTGGGGCTTCGTCGCGCTCTACGCGCTGATGCTGAGCGGCCTCCTGTATCGCTTCATGATGCCCGTCACATCGGGCATCCTCGAGTGGCTCCTATGACCCGTCGTCGAGTTGTCTCGGGCATGCGCCCGACCGGTAGGTTGCACCTTGGGCATCTCGTCGGCGCCCTGAAGAACTGGGTGGGCCTGCAGGCGCAGTACCACTGCTTCTACTTCGTCGCGGACTGGCACGCGCTGACCAGCCACTACGCCGACACATCCGAAGTCATCACCAGCGCCCTTGACAACGCGGCGGACTGGATTGCCGCAGGGCTCGACCCCGAACAATCCACGCTGTTCGTGCAGTCACTGGTGCCCGAGCACGCCGAACTGGCGCTGCTGCTCGGGATGGTCACGCCCATTCCGTGGCTCGAGCGCGTGCCCACCTACAAGGAGCAGATGGACCAGCTCTCCGAACGCGATCTGTCGTCGATCGGATTTCTCGGCTACCCGCTGCTGCAGACGGCCGACGTCATCATGTACGACGCGGCCTTCGTGCCGGTCGGCGACGACCAGGTGCCGCACCTCGAGCTGTCGCGCGAGATCGTCCGCCGCTTCAACAACTTCTACGGCCAGGTGTTCGTCGAGCCGCAGCACCTGCTGACGAAGGAATCCCGTCTCCCCGGCCTCGACAACCGGAAGATGAGCAAGAGCTACGGCAACACGATCGACTTGTCGGACGATGCGGAGGCCGTGAAGAAGAAGGTCCGTCAGATGTACACGGACCCGAAGCGCGTGCGCGCTGACATCCCAGGCACCGTCGAAGACAACCCGGTGTTCATCTACCACGACGCGTTCAACCCCAACCAGGAGGAAGTGGACGACCTGAAGGCCCGCTACCGCGCGGGGACTGTCGGCGACGTCGAGGTGAAGACGAAGCTGGCCACCGCCATCAACGCCCAGCTCGACCCGATGCGCGAGCGCCGCGCCGCTCTCATGGCGCGCCCGAACCACGTCCGTGAGATCCTGTTCGAGGGCTCGCGAAAGGCCCGCGAAGAGGCCGCGCGGACGATGGAACGCGTGCGCGACGCGATGAAGCTTCGCTACCGCTGACAGCCATGGCGCCAGACGCACCGGAATTCGAATCGTCGCTCGAGGCCTATCCGGTCCGCCTTCAGAACTTCGAGGGCCCGCTCGATCTGTTGATCCATCTGATCAAGAAGAACGAGCTGAACATCTACGACATCCCAATCGCGCTGATCACCGACCAGTACCTGCAGTACCTCAACGTGATGCAGGAGCTGAATCTCGACCTGGCCGGCGAGTTCCTCGTCATGGCCGCGACGCTGATTCACATCAAGTCGCGACTGCTGATTCCGCGCCCGACCACGGACCTGCCCGGTGACCTGGACGAGGAGGACCCGCGTGAAGCGCTCGTGCGCCGGCTGCTCGAGCACCAGCGCTTCAAGGCCGCCGCCGAGCTGTTGCACGAACGCGAGACGCTCCGCAACGCGCAGCACCGCCGGCCCGATTCTGCGATCGCCGACGTGACGGGCGAGGATGTCGAGCCGGAGCTCGAGGTCGATCTCTTCAGCCTGCTGGCGGCGTTCCGCGGCATCCTCGAACGCGCGAAGACACGGCCGAAGGTCATCCTGCCGCCGGAGCAGATGTCCATCGAGGAGCGGATCGATCAGCTGCTCGAACGGCTGTCGGAAACCGAGGCCGTCGGCTTCGAGGAGCTCTTCGCCGACGCCAACTCACGCCAGGACCTGATCGTCACGTTCCTGGCGCTGCTCGAGATGATCCGGCTGAAGCTGATTCGCGCGTTCCAGTCCGGCAGCTTCGGGCCGATTCGGGTCTATCGACGGGCCAGGCCGGCCGACGCCCCGCATCCCATTGGCGACCCGCAGGACAGCTACGACCAGCACCATCAGAGCCCGCGCCCCGGCACGACCGGCGACGTCGATCCGACGCCCGGTAGTCCTGCCGATCCGGGCTCGACGGACGAGGACTCATGAGCGACGACCACGCGCACAACGGCTCACCGGACAATCACGACGACGCCCCGGTCTCGGTGGACTCCCTGATCGCGCCGGCGGCGCCGGCGAAGGACAATGAGGCCGCCGACGACGCGGCCGGCCTCGTCGGCATCGTGGAGGCCATGATCTTCGCGTCGCCCGAGCCGGTGACGCCGAAGCAGTTGTTCAAGCTCCTCGACGCCGAGCCGAAGGAAGACGTGCTCGCCGCGGTGGCGGAGCTCAAACGTCGCTACGACCGGTCGGGCGGCCTGCAGCTGGTGGAAGTGGCCTCGGGATACCAGATCGTGACGCGGCCCGAGCTGCACGAGTGGGTGCGGCGCCTGTTCCACGAGCGCACCGCGCAGAAGCTGTCGGTGCAGGCCCTGGAAACGCTGGCGGTCATCGCCTACAAGCAGCCGGTCACCGCGATGGAAGTGGCGGAGATTCGCGGCGTCAACACGTCGGGCGTGGTCGGCACGCTGCTCGAGCGGAACCTGGTGAAGATCAGCGGGCGCAAGCAGGTGGTCGGCCGTCCGTTCCTCTACTCGACCACCCGCGAGTTTCTCGATCGATTCGGCCTGAAAGACCTGACCGATCTGCCGCGGGTCGAGGACATGGCGGATGTCCTGGGGTTCGAGCCCTCGTTTCCCGGCGAGCAGCCGGGCCTTGTCGAAGAGCCTGCCACGCCCGAGGACCAGGCGGTCCTGGCCGGCGAAGAGGAACCAGGCGACCCCGATACGGAAGTCTGAGCGGCGCCGGCGCTACGCCAGGCCGGCGGCGGCCTTCAGGTTTCGCACTTCCGCAGGCGTCAGGTCGCGTACCTGACCCGCGCGCAACCCGGCGTCCGAGAGCGGACCGATCCTCACCCGGGTGAGACGTTCCACCGGATGGCCGACAGCCTCGCACATGCGGCGGACCTGGCGGTTGCGCCCCTCACGGATGGTCATGAACAGCGTGGCTGACGTCGCAGAGCGTTCGCGATCGCTCCGGGCCATGCGCACCTCCGCCGGCGCCGTCCGCTTGCCGTCGAGCGGCACGCCTTTTTCCAGCTTCTCGATCGCCCGTTCGTCGGGCACTCCGGCCACCTGCACCTTGTAGACCCGCTCCACTTCGTGCGAGGGGTGGGTGAGGGCTGCCGCCAGGTCGCCGTCGTTGGTCAAGAGCAGCAAGCCGTCAGAGTCGTAGTCGAGCCGGCCAACCGGGTAGACGTACTCCCGGATTTCGCCCAGCAGGGACATGACGGTGCGGCGTTTCTGCGGGTCGCTGCGTGTGGTGACGTAGCCGCGGGGCTTGTTGAGCAGCAGGTAGCGGTAGCGCGCCACCGGCTTGACGCGCCGGCCGTCCACCTTGATCTCATCGCGCGACAGGTCGGCCTTGGTGCCCAGCTCGGTGACGGTCCGGCCGTTCACGCTGACGCGTCCCTGGCGGATGAGATCCTCGGCGGCCCGCCGCGACGCGATACCGGCCCCCGACAGCAGCTTCTGCAGGCGTTCCACGGCGCTATGGTCGGGCGGGGCGGGCGCGGAGTCAATGGGTGTATCGACAAGACACGCCGCGAGACACTACCATCGATGCGCACGTCAACTGTTGATACCGCCATTGCATTTCGCTTCCCCTCTCTCGTGTGCGCGCCTGCTGGCGCTGCTGGCCGTGCTCGGCGTCGCCGTGCCGGTCGCCGCCCAGGATCCGGACACCCGCGAGGGCGCCATCGCCCAGGCCGAGGCGGCGAAGGCGCAGAACCTGCCGCCGGCGACGGAGACCAAGGCAGAGCGGGTCAGCGACGTCATCGACAACTTCCTCACGCCGAAGCCGCACGGCTGGTATCCGTACCTCGACAGCGTGTATTCGGGCGGCGGCTTCACGCTCGGGGCCGGCTATTCCTGGGCCTACCATGACCAGGCCACTTACGCGGTCCAGGGCCTCTACTCGATCAAGAACTACAAGTTGATCGAGGCCAGGGCGATGTCGCCCGGTCATCTCAACGGCAAACTGACGCTTGGGGGCGTCGTCGGCTGGCGAGACATCACACAGGCCGCGTACTACGGGCTGGGGATGAGCTCCACGATCGACGATCGCACCAACTTCGGGTTCGACGAGACCTACGCTCAGGGCGACGCCACACTGCGGGCCTCCGACTGGACGCTGCTTGCGGGGACGGTGGCATTCGAGGACTACAACCTCGGGTCTCCTTCGGGGGCACGCTCGCCGTCCATATTCGACGTCCACACGCCGGCGACCGCGCCTGGCCTGGGCGTGGACACGACATACGTGCATACCAGCGGCACCGCCGCCATCGACTGGCGGACCTCGCCCGGCTATTCGCGCACGGGCGGCTACTACGGCGTCACGCTGCACGACTACGCGAACACCAACGGCGACCTCGACTTCAACCGCCTGGACGGGGAAGTCATTCAGCATTTCCCCATACTCCGTGAGACGTGGGTGTTCTCCGTCCGCGGGCTCGTCCAGACGTCGCTCGGCGACGACACGGTCCCGTACTTCCTGCTGCCGTCGCTCGGCAGCGGCAGCACGCTGCGCGCCTACTCCAGCTGGCGCTTCCGCGATCGGAACTCGATGCTGACGCAGGCCGAGTTCCGGTGGATCCCGAACCGCCTCGCGATGGACATGGCGATTTTCTATGACGCCGGCAAAGTCACGAGCCGCGCCGAGGATTTCAGCTTCAAGGGCCTCGCGCACGACTGGGGCATCGGCGTGCGGTTCCACGGACCGACCGCAGTGCCGCTGCGTATCGAGGTCGCCAGGGGCTCTGAAGGCATCAACCTGGTGTTCAGCGGCAAGGCCGCGTTCTGATGTCTCGCCTGCGACGTCTCGCCGGTCTCATCGCCCTGACCCTCGCGCTGGTCGGCCTCAGCATCGCCGGCACGCGCACCGCCGGCCAGAAATTCTTTCGCGACGATCCGTTGATGCGGGAGCCGGAGACCGCCGACGCCTCGCACGTCACCGGTCAGGACGTCGACCTGATTCCTGATCTGATCCTGAACCTGTTCACGCGTCCGGGCGATGCCGCGCTGAATGTCAGGGCCAAGGACATCAACACCGTCGACGAGGTGCCGGACTCGAGCTGGTTCACGAACCGCAATCACGGCACGCCACTGACCCTGGAGCAGATCGCGCGCGGCCCCGACACCAGCACCGGTCCTGCGCCCGGCCACTGGACCGTGACGCGGGCCAAGACTGTCGGCTTCGCCCCGGGCTTCACCGCGAAAGACTCGGCAGGCGAGACGTGGTTCCTCGAGTTCGATCCAAAAGGTTACCCCCACGCCGCGACGGCGGCGGTGCTCGTGGCGACGAAGCTGTTCTGGGCGCTCGGCTATTACCAGGTCGAGTCCCACATCAGCAGTGTCCGTCTCGATCAGCTCGACATCGATCCGAAGGCGACTGTCAGCCCGCGGCCCTGGCGCAAGCGGGCCATGACCCATGCCGACATCGAAAGCACTCTGCGGCGCGCGCAGCGCGAACCCGATGGCTCGTATCGCGTGGTTGCCGGAAAACTCCTGCCCGGCAAGATCGTCGGGCCGTTCAAGTACTACGGTACCCGCCACGACGACCCGAACGACCTCATTCCGCACGAGCACCGCCGCTCGCTGCGCGCGCTGAAGGTGTTTGGCGCCTGGATCAACCTGAACGACATGAAGGCGGGCAACACGCTCGACTCTGTCGTCGAGGAAAGCGGCAGGCATCGCGTCCGGCATTACCTGCAGGATGTCGGCTCTACCTTTGGCGCCGGCGGCGCTGGTCCGCGCGAGTGGGACGAGGGCTACGAGTACGTCGTCGACCTCGACCCCACGTTCAAGCGGCTGGCCAGCCTGGGGTTCTATCTGCAGCCGTGGCAGACGGTGCCGTACACGGTCCTGCCCGAGGTGGGACGGTTCGAAGGGGACCACTTCGATCCCGAGGCCTGGGTGCCGCGCGTGCCGACGGCGGCATTTCTCCGCGCTCGTCCCGACGACACGTTCTGGGCCGCGCTCAGAGTGATGGCATTCACCGACGACCAGGTCCGCGCCGCTGTGCACGAAGGACAGTTCGGCGATCCCGCCGCAGAGCGCCTGCTGGGCGACGTCATGATCAAGCGCCGCGACGCGATTGGCCGCGCCTACCTGCCCAAGATCACGCCGCTGACAGACTTCGCGCTCGCTGCGGACGGCGCGCTCACGTTTCGAAACGTGGCCACCGCTGTCGTACACCTGCCGCGCCCCGACGGCGGCTACCACGCGGAGTGGTTCGTCTTCGACAACGCGACGTCGGCGACCAGGTCGCTGGGGAAGACCGATGCAACGGGAAGCGAACAGATGATGGCGCCGCGGCTGCCCGATGGCGAGGGAACCATCATCAAGGTCGCGCTGACGGCGCCCGACAGCCGGCACGCGACGTGGTCCCAGCCAATCGATCTCTATTTCCGCAGGTCTGGCGACGGCTGGAAACTGGTGGGGCTCGAGCGGTTACAGTAGGCGCGAGGAACGGACCAGAGCCCGTTCCTCGCCAATTCGCGTCTCGTTCGCCCTTCAACTCCGCTCAGGACGAACGGTTCCGCTACTTCTTGACTTCAGATTTCACGTTCTGCAGGCGCACCGGCTCGCTGGCGTAGTTTTCCAGCTCGATGGTGTTCTTGTCCTTGTCGAACGAGATCTTCGTTGCGACGGACATTTTTCCCTCGCCCTTGCCGTCCTTGTCGAGCTGAAACTGCATGAGCGTGAACGGGTAGTCCATGCTGCGCCCCGAGTTGCGGGCTTCGTTGAAGCCGATGTAGCGATCGGTCGCGATCACCACGCGCCGGCCGCCTTCCGGCAGCGGTGTCTGCCAGGCGTAGTGCAGGTCGTAGCCGAGCCGGGCATGATGCGGGTCCGGGCCCTGCCACTGCGGGAACCACATCCGGCCGAGCGGCTTGGTCTTCTGCAGTGCCTTCAGCAGCGCATTCTGGCCTTTGTCGAGCATCGTCGTGATGAGCAGCTTGCGCTCGTCGGCCAGGGACCAGGCGTTGACGTCCACCATCAGCAGTTGATTCGCGCCGGTGGCGATGTTGCTCATGTTCACGGCGAAAGCTTCGATGTGCAGCTTCTCGTCGTTGGTCTGCGCGTGTGACGGGACCACGAGCGCCGCGATCGCGATGGCGGCAGCGGCGGTGGCCGTGATGAGTCGTGTCTTCATGTGCGGGTTCTCTCCGTGTGTTCGGGTCGGCCGCTATTTCGCAGCCGCGACGCTGGTCAAGAGTGCCTGCGTGTAAGTAATGACGATCTTGTCACCGGCCTGGACGCCTTCGAGATTCTTCGGGTCCTGGATCTTGCGGGTGACGACAGAGCCGTCCTCCGTCTTGACGGTGATCGACGGGACGGCCGGGTCTACCGACACGACGGTCACGGTCATGGTGAGCTGACGCGACATCGTGCCGCCAGGCGTCTTGCCGCCGCCGACGTCGACGCCGGCCTGCGCCATGTCCGGGGCGGCCGCGCCGGACTTCTTCACCTGGAAGACCAGCGACTCGTAGTACTTGAAGGTCACCTTGTCGCCGACCTTCAACTCGTCGAATCGAGTGATGCCGGGACCCGCCTGCACCATGTCGGTGGCGCCGGCTTCATCCTTGAAAGTGATCAGGCGGTTCGTATGATCGATCGCCTCGATGGTCACGGTCTTGGTGACCATGGCAGACTTCACGACCGGCGCTTTCTGGGCGGCGGCGGACAGCGGCAGCAGGCAGGCGCTCAGCACAAAGGCCGCGACTCGATGATTCCACATGGACGATTCTCCTCGGGCGCTCAGGCGCACCCCTTGACCTAGACGCCGGCAGGGCTCGCCGGGATCCCTCTGGCGAGGCCCGCGAGATGTCCCGCGCGGCCCGCCAACTGCGTAGAATAGCCCAGGACCGCTGTGCCGGACTCGATCACGCTCGATGGCGTCGCAGATCGCGCGACGGCGCTGGCCGGAGAGGTCTCCGCCGTCCGGGGGCCACGTGACGCGTCCGCCGGGCTGCCCCGGCGCCGGTTGCTGGTGGCGCTGGCTGTCGCCGTCGCCTATTTCGCAGGCACGCAAATCGGCGTGCTGATGAGGCTTCCGCCGGCGACGCCGTCGGCCATCTGGCCGCCCAATGCCATCCTGCTGGCGGCGCTGATCCTGTCACCGCCGCGGGACTGGTGGTGGCTGCTGCTGGCCGCGCTGCCTGCCCACCTCGCCTTCGGCCTGCACATCGGCTGGCCGGTTCCTCTCCTCGTCGCCCTGTTCGTCACCAACTGCAGTGAGGCGCTGATCGGCGCCGCCGGAGTGCGCGCGCTCAGCGACGCGCCCGGCCGCTTCGACACGCTCTGGCGCATGGTCGCCTTCATCGGGGCGGCGGGACTGCTCGCGCCGATCGCTTCGTCGTTCGGCGACGCGGCCGCGGTGACGACCTTCCGCCACGAAGCCTACTGGGCCGTGTGGCGCTCCAGGACGTTCGCGAATGTCGTGACCGACCTGACGTTCGTGCCGGTGATTTGTCTCTGCGTCACCGAAGGGCGGCGCTGGCTCACGCGATCCGCCACCCGTGCGCACGTCGAAGCGGCGGCGCTCGCGCTGGCGACACTGGCCGTGGCCGGCGCCGTGTTTGCCAGATCCGCCAGCCTGCCGCTCTTGCCGGGCGCGCCGCCGACTCCCGTCGCGCTGCTGCTCCCGTGCCTGCTGTGGGCGGCTGTCCGCTTCGGCCCTGGCGGCGCCAGCCTGGGCCTGCTCGCCACGGCGCTCGTCGGCAACTGGGCCGGCACGCATCGCTCAGGACCGTTCGAAGAGATGGACGTTGTCGAAGGCGTGCTCGCCCTGCAGTTCCTGCTCGGCGTGATCGGCGTCCCACTTCTCTGCCTTGCGGCCGTGATTCAGGAGCGTTGGGCGACCGAAGCGCACCTGGCAGATCGGCTTGAGTTCGAACAGCTGTTGTCCCGCATGTCGGGGGCGTTCGTCCTGACGCAAGGCCAGGGCATCGGCGAGACTGCCGCCATCTGGCTCGGAAAGCTCGCGGTCTATCTCGACGCCGACGGCGCCTGGCTTCTCGTCCGCGCCGATGACGGCAGCCTGGCTGTCGCGTCCGGCTGGCTGGCGCCGGGCCGGCCCGTGCTGACAGCGGTGGACCCGATCCGCGAGCTCGGAACGACGGTCAGGCGCTGCTTCGAACACTCCGTCGTCACCGTGGACGACGTCGAGGCGCTGCCGCAAGCAGAGCGCCAGTCGCTCCAGCGGCTGGCGGCCAAGGCTGTGCTCGGCCTGTCTGTCGGAGCCGGCAGCCGCGTACTTGGCGCCATCATCTTTGCCGACGCGAAAGGCCCGAGGCGCTGGTCGCCGGAACTGCAGGCGCGGCTGCGGCTGGTGAGCGAAGTGCTCGCCAGCGCGCTGGCGCGACAGGCCGCCGACACAGCGCTTCGCGCGGGCGAGGCCATGAAGTCGTCGATCCTCGCCTCGCTGTCGAGCGGCGTGGCCGTGCTCGATCGCACCGGCCACATCATCGCCGTCAACGATCGCTGGATTCAGCTCGCGCACGAACAGCACGAGATTGTGCTCGGCGAGGTGACGATCGGCGCCAACTACCTCGAGCTCTGCCGCGTGGCCGCGGCCCGCGGGGCGCCCCATGCCGAGGCGGCTCGTAAAGGCATCGAGTCTGTGCTCGGACGATCACGGTCGAGCTTCACGCTCGACTACGAGACCGACGGTCCGGCCGGCGAGCGGTGGGCAGTGCTGCGGGTGGTGCCGTTGTCCGGCGCGCAGGGCGGCGCCGTCGTGACGCACTCTGACGTGACGGAACGACACCGCGCAGAAGTCGAAGCGCGACTCCGCCTGCAGGAGCTGGCGCACTTCACCCGCGTGGCGGCGATGGGGGAGCTCACATCGTCACTCGCTCACCAGCTCAACCAGCCGCTCACGGGGATCATGACAAATGCCCACGCCGCGAGGCGGCTGCTGGAGGAGACAGCGCCAGAGCTCCGGGAAATCCGGTCCATTCTCGACGACATCGTCGACGACGACCGTCGCGCCGCAGATGTCATCCAGCAACTGCGCGATCTGCTGCAGAAGGGACGATCAGACCACGCGCTGCTCGACCTCAACAGCGTGGTCCAGGATGTCGTCCGCCTGGTGAGCAGCGACGCCCTCATTCACAGCGTCGTCGTCGCCGAGGACCTGACGCCCGAGATGCCAATCGTCCGCGGCAACCGCGTCGAGCTGCAGCAGGTGGTGCTGAACCTGCTGCTGAACGCCTTTGAAGCTGTTCGGGAGACGCCAGATGCCCGCCGCGTCGAAGTCCGAACCCGAATCGAGCCGCCTGGCGTCGAAGTGATCGTGTCGGATACCGGACGGGGGCTGGACGACGGCGTCGAGGCACGGATCTTCGAGCCGTTTTTCTCGACCAAGCCGAGTGGCATGGGCATGGGCCTGTCGATCGCACGCTCGATCGTGGACGCTCATGGGGGGCGAATTTCTGCCGGGCGGCACGGTCCGCGCGGCACGGAGATCCGATTCGCGTTGCCTCTCGCCGGCGGCCGGATTGTGTGAGCGAGGTCCATCCGCTGGTCGCTGTTGTCGATGACGATCTGTCGGTCCGTCGCGCTCTGGTACGTCTGCTTCGCTCGGCCGGCTATCAGGTCGAGGCGTTCCCGAGCGCCGACGCCTTCCTGGCCCAGCTCGACACCTGCCGCGCTGCCTGCCTGATTCTGGACGTCCGGATGCCGGGGACCTCGGGGCTGGACGTGCCGGAGCGGCTGCAAGCCTCCGACCACGCCATGCCGGTTGTCTTCATCACTGGCCATGGCGACCGCGCGATGGCGCGCAGGGCAATGGCCACCGGCGCCGTCCGCTTTCTCACCAAGCCATTCGACGATGAGGAACTGCTGCGTGCCGTGAGTGAGGGCGTGCGGCTCTCGGGAAAGGTGGCGCCCGTCGACTGACGGCAGCAGGCTGTCAGCGAGCAACCGTCATGGCTGCCGGCAGCAGGTGACGGATGCTGTCGATGAGCAACTCGCCGTCACACGGCTTGGTCAAGCACGGCGTTCCTGTCAGCGTCACGCGTTCGCTGCGCGCGAGGTCGTGGTCGGCGGTGAGCAGGATGACGGGTGCCGGAGACCCGACACCGCGTAACAGGCGGGCCAGATCGAGACCGCTCATCCTGGGCAGGTGCACGTCGAGCACGACACAGGCCGGGGACGCGTCCGCCACGCCGTCGAGAAACGCCTCGGCCGAATCGAAGGTCGTCACGGTGAACCCGGCTGACGTCAGCAGCCGGGCAAGCGCGCGCCGGACGGGCGGGTCGTCGTCCACCACTGCGACCGGGACCATCTGGATCGGCCTCGCGCTGTCAGCTGCCCGGCGGGGCGGCGACACCGGTTCGACGTGCATGTTCATCGTTCGGATCCGCCTAGTGTTCGAAGGGGTAAATCTTCTTCCAGTCGCGCTTCATGTCGATCAGGACCCAGCCGCGGGCGCTGGCCTCGTCCAGGCCGCGGATGAGGGTGCCGATGGCGGACTTCCTGTCGTACGCCCATTCGCGGTCGGCGTCGGTGTGATGAACGATCAAGCCAAGTCGCGGCCCGGCGCCCTTCGTCGTGTACTCGAGCATCTGAAAGTCGCCGTCGGAGTTGCCGAAGGCGATGGTGGGCCGCCGGCCGATCACCGTGGCAATGCCCACGGGCTTGCCGTCCTTGTCGTCGTTGAAGTCGAGCGCCGGCATGCGCATCAGCGCCGGCACGCCGTCTTTCACGACATAGGTGGTCTTGAAGCGCGTGCCGACGACCTGCTCAGGCGGGATGCCGTAGACCCTCTCGGCCCACGCCCGCATGAACTCCACCTCGCCGCCCGAGACGATGAACGTCTTGAAGCCGTTGGCCCGCAGGTAGGTGAGCACCTCCAGCATCGGCTGGAAGACCAGATCCGTGTACGGTCGCTTGAAGCGTGGATGGACGGCGGTTTTCAGCCACTGATCAACGGCCGCCCTGAACTCCTCGGTGGACATGCCGGTATGGGTGACACCCACGATCTGCATCATCGACTTCTCGCCGCCGGCGAGCACAGCCTTCATGTCGTTTTCGAGCACGCCTTTGAAGGGCTGGCGAGTCTTCCAGTCCGGGTGCTTGTCCGCCATCGCCTTCACTTCGTCGAGCGCGAAGGCGAGCTGGAAATACAGCGGCTGCTCGGTCCACAGCGTGCCGTCGTTGTCGAAGACCGCGATCCGCTCGGCGGGCGCGACCATGTCCGGCCCGGGCGACGTGACACGCCCGACAAAGGCAATGATCGCCTTCCTGGTCTCGGTGTCGTTCCAGGAGGGAAGAGGATCGGCCGGCGCTGCCGCGGCAGGCGGCGCGGGTGCGGGCGAGGCGGGTGGCTGGGAGCAGCCCCACGCGGCGAAAAGCACCAGCGCAGAGACGGAGAGGAATTGCCTGGAAGACCTGAGCATGCGCGTTAGGACGCGCGTCGCCCTGGACTAGATCCAGGAATTTACGCGGGCCGCGCGCCGACGACCCCGGGCCACGCCGCCGATCAGGACAGCGCCGCGGTGCGCTCGATGATACGCGCCAGCTCCGCCACCGAGCCGACGCCCAGTTTCTGCATGACGCGGGAGCGGTGGACCTTGATCGTCTTTTCTGTCGTGCCGAACTCGCTGGCAATCTGTTTGTTCAACCGCCCTTCGATGACGAGGGCGCAGACTTCGCGTTCCCGCGGCGTCAGCTGCGCCACTCGCGCGGCGACCGCGTCGCGCTCGAGCGAACGCGTCCACATCGTGTCGCTGCGCTCGAGTGCGCGTTGCACGGCCGCGATGAGATCCACCGCATCGACGGGTTTGGTCAGAAAGTCCACCGCGCCGTGCTTCATGGCGCGGACCGAGGTGGCGACGTCACCGAAGCCGGTGACGAAGATGACGGCCATCGTGCTGTCCTGGCCGAGCATCGCCTGCACTTCCAGCCCGCTCGCCTCCGGCATCCGGAGGTCGACGACCAGGCAGGCCGCGCCATCGTGTGGCGTTCGCTGCAGAAACGCGCCAACAGAGGTGAAGGCTTCTACGGCGAAGCCAGCCGCAGTCAGCAGTCGGCGCAGTCCGATGACGACGGCCTCGTCGTCATCGAGGAGATACACCTTGGGAGCCGTCATACTGCGACACCTTCGGCGGGGAGCAGGAGAGCGAATTCGGCGCCCCCAGCAGGCAGATTTCTCGCCTGGATGCGGCCGCCATGCAGTTCGACGATCGACCGGCTGATCGACAGCCCCATGCCGAGGCCGTCGGGCCTGGTCGTGAAAAACGGCTCGAACAACCGGCCTTCGGCGCCGACCGCGATGCCGTGCCCGGAATCGGTGACAGTCAGCCGCAAGCCTTCCGCGCACGCCTCGGTCGCGACGACGACGCGCCCGCGACCCGCGACGCCGCTGGTGGCTTGTATCGCGTTCAAGACCAGGTTGAGCAGGACCTGTCGGAGTTGCACACGGTCGCCGCGCGCTGCTGGCAGGCTCGGCATCAGGTCTGTCGCCACTGTCACGCCGCGGGCGGTGGCTTCGTGCGAGATGATGCGCGTGACGTCTTCGACGATCGCGTTGACGTCCACCGGTGTCCAGGCGAACGGCTCCTTCTTCAGCAATGTTCGCATCCGGCGCGTGACGTCGCTGGCGCGCCGCGTCTGCTCGATGATGTCGTCGAGCACCTCGTGTGCCTCGGAGCCGGCGGCGCTCGCGTCCACCATCCGGCGCAGGGCCTGCGAGTTGCTGAGGACGGCCGTCAGCGGCTGGTTCAACTCGTGCGCCACCGACGCGGCCAGCTCGCCCAGGGCCGCGGCCATGTTCAGGTGCGCGAGCTCGTGCAGGCGCTCCATCACTTCGAGATCAACTGTCGGAGCCATGACGGGAAATGGGCGGAGCGGTGCGCTCATCGCGGGCTCGACGTACGTGCGCCGGGTTGTCGCGGGCGGCTCGCCGGGCGCACGCTCGGTGACGGGTGTCAGCGCCGTGGCGAACGTCCGCCCCGGGTTGGCAGGATCGGGCGGCGTCCACGACGTGTCTTCGCGCCGTCGTCGGCGCTCACGAAGCAGCGCCGCGATGGCCACGGCCTCGATACCCGCCACACCCGCGCCAATCGCCACTGCGCCGGGGTACGGGACCAGAGCCCGTCGATTGCGGCGGTCGCACCGGGCATCGGCACGTCGCCCGGCAACTGACGCGCGTCGGCCATGACTGCGGCTCCGAGCACGGCGCCGGCCAGTACAGACACCACGACGCACACGTTTCCCCGCTGAAGAGCCAGAAGCACAGAAGTCTCGGTGGCTGGACATTTTACGCGATCAATGGCGCGTCAAACGCGACGGAAGGCCCGAAGACAGGCCGGAGTGCCGAGGATCTGTGCAAGCTCATCCAGCAGGTGCAGACAACGTCATCACTCAGTGGCGAGCTGTCAGCGACTCAGGAGATTTCCCCAGAACGCCACCAGCTTGAACGTCTCGCTCGCCGCAGCAGTCTTGTTGACCTCGGCGTGCGTGATCAGCGCGCTCAGGAGGGGATGCACCTCGACGCCAGCCTGCCGCAGGTGATCGGCCAGCAGCACCGTCTCGACGGCCGGGACGACGGTGTCGTCTGCGCCGTGCAGTAAAAACACCGGAGCGGATGGCGGCGGCGACTGGTCGGGTGACAGTGACGGGGGATAGGGGACGTCGCGATCGACGACGGGGAACAGGCGCGCGCCCAGGTCTTTCGTGTCGCGCTCGTTCACCATGCGCATCAGATCGCGCGCCGGCTCCGGCAGCGCCTCGGCCAGCCGCTTCGACTCCTCGTACACCGCCTTCGCCTTTGTCATGTCGACCAGCGTCAGCTGCGAGGCGGTGAGGTACGTCTCGATGCCGGCCCTCAGGGCGTCGACCTGATCGGGTGGGACGACGCGATCGGCGACGCCGAGCAGAATGACAGCCACGCCGTAGTCGTGCGGCGCGCGAAAGTGCGGCGGCTCCTGCGCCGATGTTCCCGGCAGCCGCGGCTCGAGGCCGGAGCAGAGATATCGCAGGACGCGCGGCAGATCGCCATGGCCGCCGAACGAAAACACGTAGGCCACGTGATTGCGGAGTGACGGCCGGCCCGCCGCCACAACGGAGAGCCCGCCGGCGAAGCTGATGCCCATCAGTCCGACGCGTCCATCCGGCGCGAGATCGGATCGGCCGGCGAGCCATCCGGCGGCGTCCTCGATCTCGTCCACCGACTGCGGCGCAAAGCGGTAGTGCACCAGGTCCGGGAGGGCGACGGTGAGCACCGTCAGCCCGCTGCGGGCGAGATCGGCGGCGAGTCCCTTCAGCCGCGGCTCGTCGACGCCCATCGCGTGCACGCCGGGTGTCAGCAGCACGGCGCGACGGCTGGCCCCATCCGGCTGGTACAGCCGCGCGGGGATCGGCCCGTGACGCGTGGGAATCGTCATCACGTCGCCGGCGCGCCACGCGCCGGACCGGCCCGCCAACGCGTGGGCCACCCAGCCGTCCATGCCCGCCGCGCGCACGACAAACGACGCGCCGCGCAAGTAGGTCGGGCCCCAGAGCACTGCCGCCGCCACCGCAAACAGGGTCACGACAAACGCGACTCGCCGCACCAGTTTCATCGCGTGGTGATACTAACAGCCCCCGCCGGCACGCCGTAGCTCGGTGCTACACTCGTGGGTCGCCGTGGCCGCCCCATCTCCAGCACCGCCTGCCGTGATCGCCATCGACGGCCCCTCGGGCGTTGGCAAGGGAACGGTGTCGCGCGCGATTGCCCGCGCGCTCGGTTACCGGCACGTCGACACCGGGGCGATGTACCGCGCGCTCGCCTGGTTTGCCTTGAGAGTCGGCGCCGCCCTCGACGACGAGGCCGCGATCAGCCAGCTCGCCCACCGCGTCGACATCGTCGTGGACACCGACCACGTGTCGGTGGACGGCCTTGATGTGACCCGCGCCATCCGCACGGCGGAGATCGATCGCGCGGTGACGTCAGTCGCTCGGCTGCCGCGCGTCCGCGAGGTGCTCGTGGAGCGTCAGCGTGCGCTTGGCAGGCGCGGGGGAGTGGTGATGGAAGGCCGCGACATCGGGACGGTGGTGTTTCCCGAGGCGGCAGTGAAAATCTACCTGGACGCGTCGCCGGAAGAGCGCGCCCGCCGTCGAGCCGCCGACCCCGCCCACGGTGGCGGCGTGCAGGAACTGGCAGCTGTCGCGACGGCGCTGGCCGCACGCGACAAGAGCGATTCCACCCGCGCGGCGTCGCCGCTCATGCGCGCCGCGGATGCGGTCGTGATCGACACCACCGGCCTGCCAGTGGATGCCGTCGTCGCAACAGTGCTGGACGTCGTCAGGGAACGCAGCGCCAGCCCCGCGGACAGCGCCACGCCCTAGCCACGTTCGCGCGACTGGCCGATCTGAAAATTGGCACTACAAGTGCTGGCCGCGTTCTCCTTCGCAGGGCCGAACTACGCGCCGTCTAGTCCCTGTCCTTGAAGTCCTCCGACGACGCGGGATCCAGTTCCCAGCGGTGCTTGTCGCGCTCCTCGATCTTGGCCGCGCCCTTCAATTCTTCGTTGTCCTCGTACTCGACGCCGAGCGAACGGCCAATCTCGTCGACGATGTCCTGGTCCGGAGTCGGGTTGTCGCCGCCCGGCGCCTCGTCGCCGGAGCTGTAGGCGCTTTCCCAGTCGGCGTCCACGTCGCCACCGGTCAGTTCCGGACCGCTCTCGTTGTGTTCCGCCCGGTGGTGCTGCATGCCGGCCTGCCCGCTTCTGGCGGCGGATGGCTGCGTGCCCGGATTGAGCGACGAGGGTGGCGTCGGAACGGTCAGATCGGCCTCCGGCAGCCGACGGCGATCCCGTTGGAGTGACGGCGGGTGCGCGGCCGGCTTCGGCCGCGAACGCGCGGTTTTGGCCGCAGGCTGAGGTGCGGGAGGCGCGGGTGTCGCGGTAATACGTGGTTTCGCGGCGGCGACCGGGCGCTTGACTGCCACCGGGGTGGCTGGCACCGGCGGGGCCGGCGGCGTGCGAGCCGGACGAACCGGCTTGGGTGCGACTGGACGAGCCGGCTTGGCTGCGATCGGACGGACTGGGGCGGAACGGGTGGCCTTCGTCACCTTACGGGGAGCTTTCGAGGCCGGAGCGGCCTTTCGAGCCACCTTCCTGGTCGTGACGCGTTTGATCGGCCGCTTCTTGCTGCGTGCCGCCTTTGCCGCTTTCCGGGTTCGAGCCGTTGCAGCCTTGGCGGTCGAACTGGCCTTCGGCGCCTTTCGGCTGCGGCCCTTGGCGCTGGCCTTCGCTTTCTTCGCCGGCTTTGCCGCCGGTTGCCGCCGGGCTGGCTTGCGGGCGGGCGCCTTTTTCCTGGCCGCCGCACGAGCAGCGGGACGAGCTGATTTGCGTCGGGAAACAGGCTGTGACGCGGGGGCGCGTTTGGTCCTCGACCTGGCCATGCGAGCGAGTCCTTTCAGCAGTCGTCCGTTTGACAGCAATTCGATAAGTGGTGTATCTTCTATTGCTTATCCTAATTCGGGACGGCGCGTGCACGACCTGCCCAACGCCTCCCTCTCGGACGAGCACATCATGGGGCCGCCGGTCCCCATACCCAATCCGGCAATCGATCGATCGAGGAGGACTTGCACGGCATGGCGAACGTTGAACACGAACCGCAGACCCCTGCGGTAGTAACCCCCAGTACGGGGAGCACCCCTCGGAAGGGGAAATCTGGAGGTGACCAGACGACTACCATTCGTCGCACGGCGCCCAGCTACGATGACGATGCGGTGAGTCCGCAGGAATACGCTCAGCTTCTGGACCTTTACGATAACAGCTTCCGCCACATCGCGGAAGGCGAAGTCGTCAAGGGCACCGTGCTGAAGGTGACCGACACGGAAGTGGTGGTGGACGTCGGGTTCAAGTCCGAGGGCGTCATCGCACTCGACGAGTTCCTCGACGAAAATCGTCAGGTCATCGTCCAGCCCGGCGACGTCGTGGACGTCCTGCTCGAGCGCACAGAAGACCGCGAAGGCTACGTCGTCCTCTCCCGCGAAAAAGCGGAGAAGATGAAGATTTGGGACGAGGTCGAAAAGGCCTACTCCGAGAAGAAGGTCGTCGTCGGCCGCGTGATCGAGCGCATCAAGGGCGGCCTCGCCGTGGACATCGGCGTCCGCGCGTTCCTCCCCGGCAGCCAGATCGACGTGCGGCCTGTTCGCAACCTCGACGCCCTCAAGGGCCAGGACCTGCGCATGCGGGTCATCAAGGTGAACAAGAAGCGCGGCAACATCGTGCTGTCGCGGAAGGTCCTGCTCGAGGAAGAGAACGCCGAGAAGAAGAAGCACACGCTCGAGACCCTCGCCGAGGGCAAGGTGCTGCGCGGCGTCGTCAAGAACATCACCGACTACGGCGCGTTCATCGACCTGGGCGGCATCGACGGCCTCCTGCACATCACCGACATGTCGTGGGGCCGCGTCGGCCACCCGTCCGAGGCCATCAAGGTCAACGACGAGATCGACGTCATCGTCCTCAAGTACGACCCGGCGACCGAGCGCGTCTCGCTCGGTCACAAGCAGCTCGTCGCCGACCCGTGGTCGGCGGTCGCCGAGCGCTACCCGGTCGGCATGCGGGTCAGCGGCAAGGTCGTCAGCCTGACCGACTACGGCGCGTTCATCGAGCTCGAGCCGGGCGTCGAAGGCCTGATCCACGTCAGCGAGATGTCGTGGAGCAAGCGCGTCAAGCATCCGTCGAAGATCCTGAACGTCGGCGATTCCGTCGACGCGCTGGTCCTCGGCGTGGACGCCACCGCGCGCCGGATTTCGCTGGGCCTCAAGCAGGTCGAGCAGAACCCGTGGCACGACCTGGCGGAGAAGTACCCGGTCGGCACGCGCATCAAGGGCAAGGTCCGCAACCTGACCGAGTTCGGTGCGTTCGTCGAGGTCGAGGAAGACATCGACGGCCTGATTCACATCTCCGACATGTCGTGGAGCAAGCGGATCAAGCACCCGTCGGAAGTCCTGAAGAAGGGCGACGTGGTCGACGCGATGGTGCTCAACATCGACGCGGAGAACCAGCGCCTGTCGCTCGGCCTGAAGCAGCTGGCCACCGACATCTGGGACGACTTCTTCTCGCGTCACCACGCCGGCGACACCATCGAGGGCAAGGTGGTGCGCATGACCAACTTCGGCGCGTTCGTCGAGCTTGACGAAGGCATCGAAGGCCTCATCCACGTCTCGGAGTTCGACGACGCGCATGGCCAGGAGAAAGTGGAGCTGGTCGTGGGCGAGACCTACCAGATGAAGATCATCAAGCTGAGCCCCGCCGAGCGGAAGATCGGGCTGAGCATCCGGGCGCTGAAGTCAGACGAATTCCGGTCGGACTGGGAAGCGTACCAGGAGAGCAGTGGCACCGGCGAAGCCACACTCGGGGATCACATCCGGTTCAAGAGCTAGCGAACGGCGTAGCAGGCGGCGGGCAGTTGGCAGCGGGCAGCATCGACGCTGCTGCCAGCCGCCTGCCGTCCGCTGCCAGCTACGAGAGGCGCTCATGACAAAGGCGGAGCTCGTCGAAGAAGTCTCCCGCGTGTCTGACCTGACGAAGAAGCATTCAGAGCTCATCGTCGACACCGTATTCACCAGCATCATCGACGCCCTGCAGCGAGGCGAGAAGATCGAGCTTCGCGGCTTCGGCAGTTTCCGCCTGCGCCAGCGCGAGCCCCGCAAGGGCCGCAATCCGAAGACCGGCGACAAGGTGGACGTGCCGCCGAAGAAGGTGCCGTACTTCAAGCCCGGCAAGGAACTGAAGGAGCTGATCAACAAGGAAGGCGTGCCCGTCGCTGACGGCGCCGCGGGCGGCGAGCCCAAGGCCGACCACGAGGTGGGCGCCTAGAGCGACTCTCCGTGGACCGTCTCTACTCCCCCTGGCGTTACTCCTACGTGACTGCCACGTCCACACCAGTTCCCGGCTGCATCTTCTGTCAAGCCGCTGATTCAACAGTTCAAGCTGATCTCGTCGTCGCGCGTGGGCGCACCGCCTACGTGATCCTCAATCTGTTTCCGTACAACAGCGGCCACCTGATGGTGGTTCCCAACCGCCATGTCGCGGCGCTCGGTGGCCTCGACCAGGGCGAGTTGGCCGAGCTGATGCAGTTGACAGCGCGTGCCGAGCAGGCGCTGACAGAGGTCTACCAGCCGCACGGGCTGAACATCGGCGTCAACATCGGCAAGGCGGCCGGCGCCGGCGTCGCCGACCACCTCCACGTGCACCTGGTGCCGCGCTGGAACGGCGACACCAACTTCATGTCTGTCGTCGGCGACGTGCGTGTGCTGCCGGAAGAAGTGCCGGTCAGCGCGGCGCGCCTTCGGCCGGTGTTCGCGCGCATTCCGAATGAAGAGCGATGAATGAAGAATGAAGAGTGAAGAATGAAGAATGAAGAATGGCCGGAGCCCGGAGCCCGGAGCCCGGAGCCTCGTAGCCCGTCACGTTCAGGAGTTTCGATGTTGCGTTCACTGATGGCGATGTTGGGAGTGGCGTTGCTGGCCACGGCGACGACGGCCGCGGCGCCGATTCGGGTCATGCTGCTCGACGGCGAGAGCGGTGGCCCGTACCACAAGTGGCAGGTCACGACTCAGGTCCTGAAGAAGGCCCTCGACGAGACCGGGCTGTTTCAGGTGGATGTCGTGACGGCGCCGCCCGCTGGCGGGAACTTCGCCACCTTCGCGCCGAAGTTCGGTGACTATCGCGCCATCGTGCTGAACTACGACGCTCCGAGCGAGCGCTGGCCCGACGCGCTCAAGACGTCGTTCGATCGATTCGTGACTGACGGCGGCGGAGTCGTGAGCGTGCATGCGGCCGACAACGCCTTTGCCGGGTGGACCGCATTCAACGAGATGATCGGCATCGGCGGCTGGCGCAACCGGACGGAGAAGGACGGGCCGTACTGGTTCCTGAAAGACGGGAAGCTCACTTCCGACGACGCCGCCCGGGCCGGCCGGGAAGCATGGGCTGCGGCTGCCGTTCCAGATCACGGTGCGGGACGCCTCGCATCCGATCGTGAAAGGTCTGCCGCCGGTGTGGATGCACCAGGGCGACGAGATGTACGCGAACCTGCGCGGGCCGGGAAAGAACATGGCCGTGCTCGCGACAGCCTTCTCGGATCCCGCCAACTCCGGCACCGGCCGCGACGAGCCGATGCTGATGGCGCTCACCTACGGCAAGGGCCGCATCTTCCACACCACGCTCGGCCACGACGTCGCGGCGATGAGCTCGGTGGATTTCGTCGTCCTGCTGCAGCGCGGGACCGAGTGGGTCGCGACCGGGAACGTCACCCAGAAGGTGCCGGCGACGTTCCCGACCGCGACGACGGTGAGCTATCGGACCGATCTGGCGACGATCGATCCGAACTACGCGAAGGGCCTGAACGGGCTGCGATCGCTGAGGACCCTCCGTGTCACGTTAGCGTTTGAAGATGAAGATCGCGTCTCGACCGGGTTAGTAGTCGTTGTCGACTTGGAATCGAGTAGGACAGTTCGAATCTTTTTGATCCGATCTCTAATGAGAGAGATGTAGACGAGTTGCCGTTGATGGTTGGGCTTGGCGGAGCTGGAGCACGCTTGGGTCACTAGGTGATGGCTTGGCACCGATGTGGGAGCATATTCGTGTCTTGCGGCCACTTGTGTCGTGACCGTCACGATGCCCACATGGCGTCGGCCAGCCACAGGTGTGACTCTCGACAGCTCGAACGTGCACGATGTGCGCATTCTCGGCGAAGAACGCGGAGGCGGGACTGCTTGCCGCCTTAGCATTCGGAAGGCCGACGGCGAGTGCAGAGCTGGAGGGCCACCAGCTACTTGATTCCACACTGCCAATCGGTTGGCCGGATCGTCGTCGCAATAACCCCGGACCGGTAATCGAGGATTCGTCGACGAGCGCTGTATCCCACGTGCAGTGTTGAGCGATGTCGAGATGCAACGAGCCGCCTTTCACGCGAATCGGGGGCTCTTCGCCTTTCCTGAGGGCACCGATCCGGTCGAGCAAGGCACCCCGATAGCCGAGCAGAACCGCAATCGTCGCCGTTGCCTGCGAAGGGGTAATCACGGAAGAGAGACAAGACTGTCGTCACAAATTGCGATATCGACAACCACATCGATAGCCTCCCCGTCGTTATGGGCTCAGCTAAGCCTGGCCCGGTTTCTCAGATGGGTCAGATCCTCACGTGCGTCGTAGTTCCTGGCTGCGGCTGCCATCGTCAGACGAACTCTTGTCGAGCGCGGCACGCGCGTCGGCGAGCAATTGATCGGCGATTCAGTGTCGCCGTTGGCGCGTACGGCGGCTGACGAGGCCGCCAGCAGGCGCCAGCGAAGTTCATCGTTAGCAGCGCTCGCCATCCGCCCCAGTCCATCACTTGCCGACGCCGCGGCGACACGCGCGTTGTCATGTGTCAGGGCAGCGAGAGCACGCCAATAGTCAGCTTCGGCCAGCACGAGCGGGTCGGCATCTGCGGGCGGCGGCGTCACCGGTCTCGATCCGCCATCGCAAAGGGCGCCTATTGCGGGCGCGAGCAAAGAGCTCGAGTCGCGGCGCCGGGCGGCGAAGGCCCAAACGCGGCAAGGGGACCGCGCATCTCGTCGCATCGCATGGCCGTGGCCGCCGCGTACGCCCTCAGGAACGCGGCTCGCTTGGCCCGGTCGACGTACATGTCGACCTTCCGCGCGATGCCCGCGTCGAGCTCCGCCAGAGGCATCTCAGCCTCCTTGCGGCGGCCGAGGCGAATAAGGACGTCGGCGTGATTGACCAGCGCGTAAGGGAGCGAACGGTGATCGCCGAGCGACCGATAAAGAGCTTCCGCACGCTCCCGCAGGGGCAAGGCCCGTGCGTAGTCGCCGGCCCCGGTCAGCGTGCCGGCGAGTTCGGAGGACGAGACGGCGATGCTGTCGTTGTCGTGTACGGCCTCGGCAACCGACAGGGCCTGAGCGGCCAACGCGCCTGCCTGGTCGGTCTGGTCGAGGTCATTGTGCGCGCGTCCGGCAATCAGGAGGGCACGCAACTCGAGGCGCGGGTACTGATTCGTGTGGACGAAGGGCAGGACCTCGTCGACGATCTTCAGGGCCGCTTCCGGCTGTCCCTGGAGCCGACGGGCTTCCGCGAGCTGCACGCGGGCTGCCGCGGCAACACGCCGGGCGCCACGGCCCTCGGCCAGTTTGACGGCCTGGTCGAGTCGATCAGCGGCTTCGTCGTACTGTTTACGGTCGGCAAGCGTTGCGCCGAGGCTGATCAGGCCTTCCGCCGCCACAGTGTCGAGCCCCTCCCGCAAGGCGTCGTCGACAGCGCCAGACGCGATCTGCTGCGCGTCGGCGAGACGTCCCTCCGTTGCGGTGACGCTGCCGAGCGTCATCAGCGCCCTGACGCGCTGGCTCGCGCTGCCGGTCGTCTTGGCGATGGCCAGCGCGCGTTCGAGATCCGCTCGCGCCGCCTTCGTCTGGCCGCTGGCGTCCAAGGCTGCGCCACGGCGGAGCGAGGACCTCGGTGATCCCTTCCTGATCTTCGGCGACCGCGATAGAGGCGTTCGGCCTCCTTAAACGACGCCAGAGCCTTGTCGATTTGCAGCGTGACGGCCTTCGACGGCCGCGAGGCGTAGGTGTGCCGCGGCATATTGGGGATCCTTGGCGACGGCACGGGCGTAGGAGTCGCTCGCATCGTCACCGCAGGCCGCTGGTTTCCTGCGCGCGCCCGAGGTCGACCCACGCGCCGGCATCGTCCGGTCGACGTAGAGCAAGAGTGCGATAGGCGGCCACGGCGGTGTCGGGATCCGCAGGGCAAAGGCCCGGACCGCATCGACACGAAGCCGCTCATCGTCCGGCAGACGCGAGGCATCCGGGACGAGTGCGGAAAGCTGCACGAGCCGGTGTTCCGCGGACCGCTCGTCGTCCAGCTCCATGTCGGCTTCAGCCAGCCGCGCGTAAGCGAAGCGCGTACGCTGGAAACTTCCGAGCGTTGCTTCTTCGAGATTAGTGCGGGCGCGCTGATAAGCGCCTTCACGTAAGGCCTCTGTGCCGCGGTCGGTACCAGGTCTGACCGCATCGGCCGGCGGGATGGGAAGCGGCGCGGCGGCGAGACCAGAACCACACCCCGAGTGCCGCAGCGGCGACTGCGCCAGCACCAGCCGCGGCCAACCGCAGGCGCCGGCTCCACGGATTCGGCGTCGGCGTGGGCTGCGGGACTGTTCCCGACTCATGCAGCATCAACCGGATCGCGCCGACCACTTCGTTGGCTGACTGGAACCGATCCGCAGGCTCCTTGGCCAGCAGGCGCGCGCACAGCGCGTCGTGGGTCGGCTCCAGTTCCGGCCGCAGCGTCGAGGGCGCCGGCGGTTGCTTGTGAATGATGTTGGCGAAAATCTCGACCGCCGTCGGCGCGTCGAAGGGCCGCCGGCCCGTCAGGCACTCGTAGAGCAGGACGCCCAGCGCGAACAGGTCGCTGCGGCCATCCACCGGTCGCCGCTGCACCTGCTCGGGCGACATGTAGGCCGTCGTGCCGACGATGGCGTAGGGGGCCGTGTGACCAGATACAGTTGTCTCTTCGCTCCCGCGGACAGTGATGATCTTCGCGATGCCGAAGTCGAGCAGCCTGGCGCGGCCGCTCGCGTCGACCATGATGTTGCTCGGCTTGAGATCGCGATGGACGATGTTGCGCCGATGGGCGGCGCCTAAGGCATCGGCGACCTGCACTGTCAGATCGAGTGCCTCGCGAACACCGAGCCGACCGCGCTCGCGAAGCGTGGCGGATAGGGATTCGCCCTCCACCAGCTGCATGACGATGTAGCCGCGGCCGTCTGGCGTCACGCCGTCGTCATAAACCTGGCAGATCCCGGGGTGATCGAGGGCGGCGACGGCCTTAGCTTCGCGACGCAGTCGCGCCCGCGCGTCAGGACTGGTTAGTTTGTCGGCGGCGACGAATTTGATTGCGACGTCACGTTCGAGTCCGGTATCTCTCGCGCGAAACACTTCGCCCATGCCGCCGCGGCCCAGCGACTCGCCGAGCTGATAGCGCCCGAAGTCGGATACGCCGGCAGGGTCCGCCATGCTGGAGTCCACCCTCTCCGCGACGCGCTAGCCAGGTCAGGACTGAAGTTCGCCGAGTATACAGGCGAATTGAAAGTGGCCAACTTTGATTTCAGGTGAGAACGATTGCGAGTGCCGCTGCGTAAGTGGGAGCCAGCAGTCCGGAGCCTGCCCGTAGCCCGTAGCCCGGAGCCCGTAGCCCTACTTTTTCTTCTTCCCGCCGCCAAACAGCTTCATGAAACTCTTGAGCGGCGACTTGCCGCTCGTGTTCCGCTGCGCTCCGGGCGCGGGAGCGGTGCCGTTCTGCACGCCAGGCGCGGGCGCCGGCGGCACGCCGAGCGCGCGGCTCACCAGGTCGCCGGCCTTCTGTGAGGCAGCAACCGCCGCGGCGTTGACGGCGCTCGAAGCCAGCTGATCGCCGAAGTGGCGGTAGTCGGTGGCGGCTACCTGGCGTACGGCGGGCGGCGCGTCCGAGAGCGCCTGCGCGGTCATCGCCGCCTGCACGGCGGGAATCACCCGAAAGTCCGGGTTCGAGATGTCGCCGTCACAGTTCGCGAACACGCCGCGATTGAGTTGCAGCGACGCCAGCTCGCGCTCGATCTGCGGCCGCGTGGTCTGGGTGAGCGGCGCAGTGGGGTTCAGGCTGTAGCTGACGTTCCGCAGCGAGAGGTTGGTCCGGCAATTGAGCGCCGGGTATTTCGCGTCGAGCTCGATGCGTCCGTCGATCGTGCCGGCCGACGGCACCAGGGCCGAGTGCACGAGCATGCGGCCGAACGCAGCAGCGCCGATGTTCTGCAGCACGACTGTCGCGGTGAGGCGCGGCGACGTCGCGTCGTACTGCGCCTTCCCCTTGAGCGAGAACCGCCCGTCCGCCGTGCGGCCGTCGATCGCGAAGCCGACCGGCAGCATCGCGCCGTTGCGCTCGACGTTGATGTTGTCGATGCGCGCGTCCACGTCTTCGAGGTAGATCGTGAACGTGGACGACTGGAGCACGCCAGAACCGGACGCTGCCGGCATCTGCTCCACCCACTGCACGCGCAGGTTCTTCAGATCGAGGCGCGGCAGGCCGACGGGCAGCGAGACAGTCTCCGCGTCCTTGCCAGGGTCATCGTCGAGCCCCAGCACCTCGTCCCAGTTCCATTGGCCCGAGAGCGTGCGCTCGGCGTAGATCTGCGGCTTGTCGATCTCGATGCCTTTCAGCACGTCACCGAGCTGCCAGTGCCACGGCAGGCGAAACGCGTTGAACTTCACCCATCGCCAGGCGCTCAGGTCGACGGTCACCTGATCGGCGGTGAACAGCTCCGACCGCGCGAACGGTCCGCGGCCCTTGAGGACGACGTGGTGCGCTGTCGCCTGACCGCCAAAGAACTGGCCGCTCCAGTCGCCGACTTCGAGATCGATCTCGTGGTACTGCGCGAACGCGTTGACCATGTGCTCGCCGGCCTTGGCGCGGCACTCGGAGTTCAGCACCGGCAGGACGGCGACAACGAGAAAGGAGAGGGCGGAGCGAAGCCCGAGGTGCTTCCACCAATAGAGGACCCGTTCGAGAGACTCGAGCGGGAGCCCGACCTCCTTCGCGGCGCCGACGGCGGTTTCCAGCCGCTCGCGGACCTCGTGGTGCTCGCCGTCGTGCCTGTTCTGCCCGGGTGGCGCGTCGCTCACCTCGGCCATCGAGCCCTCCATGGGGAGCAACAGGGCTGCTCCAACGTCCGAGGGAGAAATTATGGCACGGACACCGGATACGATGGACCTCATGTTTGCCACAGCGGCGCTGGCGTCGCAGATCGACGGCGCGGAAGGGCGCCTTTGTGTGGAGATCGCCGACGCCGTCGGCCGGAAACGTCCGGACGCGCGCGTTGGTGTCTGGCCGGTTGCCGGCGGCGTCGCGGTCTTTGCCGGTGCGGGCGCGCCGGCCAACAAGGTCGTGGCTCTCGGCCTCGACCAGGGGCCCGACCCGGCAGCGATGGACACGATCGAAGCCCAATGGCAGGCGCGCGGCGAGGCTGTCCGGATCGAGCTGTCCACACTGGCCGACGCACGGGTCGGCGCCGACCTCACCGCCCGCGGCTATCAGTTGGTGGGCTTTGAAAATGTCCTCGGCCTTTCACTGGACGAGCTGCCGTCGTCGGAGGCGCCTGGCGACCTGGCGATCGGGCCGCCGTCCGCTGACGACGGCGATGCGTGGCTGCACGTGTTGCTCGACGGCTTCGGCGCGCCGGATGACGGGGCTGCGGTCGAGCACTACGACCGCGGCGTGATCGAGGGCATCTTTCGCGACATGGCCGACGCCCGTCACTTTTCACGCTACGTGGCGACGCGGGCCGGCCTAGCCGTCGGTGCGGGTTCGATGCGCGTCGACGGCGCAGTCGCGCAGTTGTGCGGCGCGGCCACGTTGCCGGCGAATCGCCGCACGGGCGTGCAGTCGGCGCTGCTGGCGTACCGCCTCGCTGCTGCTCGCACGGCGGGATGTGCCATCGCCGTCGTCACGACGCAGCCGGGCTCGAAATCGCAGCAGAACGCCGAGCGCCGGGGCTTCCAATTGCTTTACGCGCGCGCGGTGCTGGTGAAGTCGTGAACGGGCCCCTGTAGAATGTCGTCATGCGCCTCGATCTGACCGCGGAGCAAACAGCCTTTGTCGAAGGCGCCGCTCGGTTCGCCCGCGATTTCGTCGCGCCGGCGGCGGCGGGGATCGACGAAGACGGCATCTTTCCCGCGGCGCTGGTCGGGGAAGCGGCGGCCCGCGGCTATCTCGGCATGCTGGCGCCGGTCGAGGCTGGCGGCCAGGGCGTGGACCACGTCAGTTACGCGTTGGCCATTGAAGCCATCGCGCGCGCCAGCGCGACGCTTGCCGTGATTCTGGCGGTTCACAACTCGCTCGTCGCCGAGGTGATCCTGCGCGCGGGATCCGCGTCGCAGCGCGAGCGCTGGCTGGGCCCGCTGGCCACTGGCGCCGTCATCGGCGCCTTCGCGCTCTCCGAGGCCGATGCGGGCACCGACGCCGCCAACCAGCAGACGACGGCGGCGCAGACGCCGGACGGCTACGTGCTGAACGGGCGCAAGGTCTGGGTGGCCAACGGCGCGGCGGCCGGCGTGGCGCTGATTTTTGCCGCGACCACTCCGGGCGCGCGAGGCCGCGGCGTCTCGGCGTTTGTCGTCCCGCTCGACCGCGAGGGGATCGGTAAGGAGCCCGGAGTGGATTCGCTGGGCGTCCGCGGGCTCGGCTGCGTGGACCTCACCCTTGCCGACGTGCACGTGTCGGTGGACGAGCGGGTCGGCGTGGAGAACGGCGGATTCTCGCTGGCCCGGCTCGCACTCGACGCCGGCCGCGTCGCCATCGCCGCGCAGGCGCTCGGTGTCGGCCAGGCCGCGCTTGACGAGGCATTGCGGCACGCGAAGACGCGCGAGACGTTCGGGCGGCCGATTGCGCAGTATCAGGCCATTCAGTGGTTCCTGGCCGACATGGCCACAGAGCTGCAGGCCGCGCGCCTGCTGACGCTCAAGGCAGCGGCCGCCTGCGATCTGCCAGGCGCCTACAGCACCGAAGCGGCCATGGCCAAGCTCGCCGCGTCAGAGGCCGCGCATCGCGCCGCTGACAAGGCGATGCAGGTGCTGGCGTCGGCCGGCTACCGGCGCGGGTCCACGGTCGAGCGGCTGTTCCGCGACGCGCGTGCCACGGAGATCTACCAGGGCACGTCCGAGGTGCAGAAGATGATCATCGCCGCCTCAGTGCTCGGCGGATGAGGGGGGCAGGAATGAAGAATGAAGAATGAAGAATGAAGAGTGAAGAATGAAGAATGACGAGTGAGGCAGTGCAGATCGGCTAGGCCAGAAGCGCCTTGGCGATGGTCTGGAGCTGCAGGTTCGTTGTGCCCTCGTAAATCTGCCCGATCTTGGCGTCCCGATAGAGCTTCTCGACCGGATAGTCCTTCACGAAGCCGTACCCGCCGAACAGGTTGACTGCCAGCGACGCGACGCGCTCCGCCGTCTCCGAGGCGTGCAGCTTGCAGATCGCGGCCTCGGTGAGAAACGGCCGTCCCGCGTCGCGAAGCCGGGCGGCGTTGTAGACGAGGAGCCGCGACGCGGCGATGTCAGTCGCGGCGCGCGCCAGCTGGAACTGCACGCCCTGGAACTCGGCGACGGCCTTCCCGAACTGACGCCGCTCCTTCGTGTATGCGACCGCGTGATCGAGCGCGGCCTGGGCGATGCCAAGCATCTGCGCGCCAATGCCGATGCGGCCTTCGTTCAACGTCTCGATGGCCACCTTGTAGCCCTTGCCGACCTCGCCGAGCACACGATCGCGCGGCACGACGCAGTCCTCGAGCAGCAACTCGCACGTGCTGCTCGCCCGGATGCCGAGCTTGTCCTCTTTCTTGCCGACACTGAACCCAGGCGCGCCGCGTTCGACGATGAAGGCGGTGAGGCCGCGATAGCCGGCTTCAGGATTCACCGTCGCAAAGACGATGAACCAGTCGGCTTCGGCGGCGTTGGTGATCCAGAGCTTCCTGCCAGTGAGGCGGAAGCCGTTGTCGGCGTCGACGGCGCGGGTCTGCAGCGCAAACGCGTCGCTCCCTGACGCCGCCTCGGAAAGGGCATACGCCCCGACTGCGCCTCCGGCCAGAGACGGGAGGCACGAGGCCTTGATCGCCTCGCTGCCCCAGCGCAGGATGGCATTGATGACCAGCGTGTTCTGCACGTCGACCAGCACGGCCACCGCGGCGTCCACCCGCGCCAGCGCCTCGACGGCCAGCACCGCGTGAAAAAACGTCGCGCCGCCGCCGCCGAGCGGCTCCGGCACCTCGATGCCCATGACGCCGAGCTGTGTCAGGCCGTCGAGCAGGTGCTTCGGAAAGGCCGCCTGCTCGTCCATTTCGCGGACGTGCGGGGCAATCTCGCGTCGCGCGAACTCCAGCACGGCATCGAAAAACAGCCGCTCGTCGTCGGCAAGATCGGTCAGGGGCGTCGGAGGCACGGGGAATCGTAGCATTTGGGTCCCCGGACGGATGAACCCGAAGCGACCCCTCCCGTCCGCGCCCGGCCGCCGATCGTCTTACCGTTCAGAGCAGGGGTATCATCGACTGAGGGACATGCGCGCCAGACATCGACTCGCCGCCGTTGCGCTCCTGGTCAGCGCTCTGGGTGTGGCAGGACTGTCCGCCCGGCAGACACCGGCGCCGCCCGCCCCGAAGCAGTCCGCGCCAAAGCCGTCCGGGCAGCAACCGCCGGCCGCCCCCGCAACCCCCGATGGGCAGGCCCCGGCGGATGACGCGCAGCAGCCGACCTTCAAGGCCGGCATCAACCTCGTTCGCGTCGACGTGATCGTCACCGACAAGAAGGGCGCGCCGGTGCTCGACCTGAAACAGGGCGACTTCGACGTCTACGAGGACGGCAAGCTCCAGCAGGTCGATTCGTTCAAGCTGATTCAGATCGACGCCATCACCCAGCTCACGCCCGCCAGGCCGATCCGCTCGACGTTTGACGAAGAGTCGGAAGCGCAGCGGCCCGACGTGCGGCTGTTCGCGTTCTTCCTCGACGACTACCACGTCCGCCGCGGCAACGGCATGCGGGCCCGCATCGCGCTCGCCGACTTCATGCGCAGCTCTATCGCGCCGCAGGACATGGCCTGCATCATGTACCCGCTCCAGCCGACAGACACTGTCGTGATGAGCCGGGATCACGAGAACCTGGCCAAGGCGATGGAGCAGTTCGACGGCCGGAAGAACGACTACACGCCGCGCAACCAGTTCGAGGATCAGTACGCCAACTATCCAACGCAGACTGTCGAACAGATCCGCAACGACGTGTCGCTCTCGGCGCTCAAGGGACTGATCATCAAGCTCGGCGGCCTGCGCGAAGGCCGCAAGGCGCTCGTCCTGATGAGCGAGGGCTACACCAACTACATCCCGCCGCAGTCGCGCCGCACCAACGCAATGATGCCGGGCACGGCGATCACCGGCGATGCGTTCGCCGGCGACAGCGATGCGCAGCAGAAGGAGCGCTTCTTCGACCAGGCCGAGATGATCGGCAGGCTCCACGACGTCTTCGACCTGGCGAACCGCTACAACGTGTCGATTTACGCGCTCGATCCCCGCGGCCTGGCGGCGTTCGACAGCGACATCGACGAAGGCGCCGGCGGGATCAGCCTCACCACCGACGCGGAGATGCTGCGGCTGACGATGGACTCGATCAGGATCCTGGCGGACAACACCGACGGGCGCGCCATCGTGAACTCGAACGACCTGGCGAAGGGACTGCGCCAGATCGTGCGCGACCAGAGCGCGTACTACCTGGTCGGCTACAACTCCAATCGCGTCACCGCCGACGGCAAGTTCCACGAGATCAAGGTCAAGGTGAAGCGGCCCGGCGTGGACATCCGCAGCCGCAAGGGCTATGTGGCATTCAGCGCCGAGGACATGAAGCGGGCGATGGCGCCCTCGCGCCCCGACCGGCCCAAGGACGTCGACACGGCATTGGCCGCGGTGATGACGCAGCCGCACGGCGAGTACATCCGATCCTGGATCGGGATGTCGCGGGGCATGGGCGGCAAGACCCGTATCACGTATGTCTGGGAGCCGATGCCGACGGCCCCCGGCGGTCCGCGGCGTGAAGAGCCCGCCGCGGTGCAGGTGACTGTCATCGGCCCCGACGGGCGGCCCTTCTATCGCGGCAAGAGCCCGACGACCACCGCGCCCAGCGACGGCATGATCCAGATCGACGGGCCCGCGCCGGCGGCGGCCACGCCGTCCGCAAGTCGAACGGCACACGTGGTGTCGTTCGAGGTGCCGCCGGGCATCGTGCAGATGAAGGTCGCCGTGGAAGACGGCGGCCATGCGTCACTCGACACCGACGCGCGTGAGCTGAAGGTGCCGGACCTGTCGGCCCCCGACGTGATGCTGGCGACGCCGGCGCTCTTCCGCGCGCGCACGCAGCCTGAGGCCGACGCGCTGGCGAAGAGTCAGACCGCCGTGCCCACGATCGCCCGGGAGTTCCGCCGGACCGAGCGTCTCGTCATGCGCACCCAGGTCTACGGGCCGGGCACCGAGATTCCAGAGGTCACGGTCCGCGTCCTGAACCGCGCCGGCGACGCCATGGAGACGCTGTCGGTGCCGTCGCCGCTGCACGACCTCCTCGGTGGACGTGCAGGTGCCGCTGGCGAACCTCGCGCCGGGCGACTACCTGATTGAGGTCAAGGCAAAAGGCGCGTCAGGAGGCGACGCGAAGCAACTCGTCGCCTTCCACGTCACGAGCTGAGCGCCCGCACGCGCTACTTGAGCGCCTGCGCGATCGCTGCTTCCGCCAGCGGCGCCATCTGCGCGTATCCCTGCGCGTTCGGGTGCAGGTCGTCCTCGCTGAACTCGTTCTTCAGCATCCCTCGCGCGTCGGCGACGCCAGGCGCGTAGTCCAGGAACACGTGGCCGTGCGCGGCGGCGTACGACTTGATCCAGGCGTTGATCGCGGTAATCCGCGACATCGGCCGGCGGATCACCTGCGCCACCTGATCGGGCTTCTTGTGGTAGTCGCTGATCGGCAGGATCCCCGCAAGCACCACCTTGACGCCGTTGGCGGCTGACAGCTCGGCGATGGCCGCGATGTTCTGCTCGATGTCCTCGTCACTCATCGGCCCGGTGTTGCCGGCGATGTCGTTGGTGCCCGCAAGCAGCACCATCACCTTCGGGTGGTGGGCCAGCACGTCTGGTCGCAGCCGGACCAGCATCTGCGGCGTCGTCTGCCCGCCGATCCCGCGGTTGACGTAGTGCTTGCCCGGAAAGAACCCGCCGCGTCCCTCGTCGTCCCAGGCGTCGGTGATCGAGTCGCCGAGGAAGACGACCGGGACAGCTTCCGCGGATCGGTTCAGTTCCGTGTTGGCCGCGCGATAGCGCGTGAGGTTCGGCCAGTCGCGCAGGCGAGCGTCCTGCGACATCATGTCGCGCAACGCGCGGGTCCAGTCCTGGCACTCTGCCGATGGTTCGGTGACGGCGGGGGCAGCGGCAGGCGTCTGCGCCGCGGCGTGCGCGCTCGGCGCGAAGAAGGCAAGGGCGATCGGGAACGAGAGTCGGAGCAGGACAGCAACACGCATCAGGGCCTCCTCGGGCGGGCCGGATTGTACGTGAACCCGCGTCCGGAGACTACTGCTGCTGCTGTTGCTGCTGGGCCTGCATCTGCTTTTCGATGTCGTGATCGTGCGGCGCTGCCGCGACCTCGTCGCTGGCCCATTGAGGCTCGGGCAGCATCGGTTCGGTGTTCGTCGGCGGCCCGGTGGCCGTGACTTCGACGCTCACCGCCAGCGCGCTCTTGGCGTCGCCCTTGAAGACGCCCCGCGTCGGGGGCACGTCCGCGTAGTCACGGCCGACCGCGACGCGGACGTGACGGAGGCCGGCCTCGAGGTTGTGGGTCGGGTCGAAACCGGACCAGCCGATCTGCGGGAGCAGCACTTCCACCCACGCGTGCGTCGCCGCCGAGGTCGCGCGGGCGCGGTCGTCGCCGCCGATGCGCGGCGCGACGTAGCCGCTGACGTATCGCGCCGGGACTCCGAAGAGCCGGGTCGCGGCGATCATGATGTGCGCGAAGTCCTGGCACACGCCGCGACGCGCTGCCAGCGCCTCGTCGATGGGCGAGTCGACGCGCGTGCTCTTCGGGACGTACTCGAACGCCTGGTGCACCGCCGTGGTCAGGTTGCGGACCGCCGTCAGCGGATCGACCTCCCGGGCGCGCGCCGCGTTGGTCGCCCTGGCGAAGTCCTGCAACGCAGAGGTCCACTTGGCGTAGCGGCTCGGATGGATGAAGTCCCATTGCTCGCCGGACGCCGCCCACGCGTCGACCTGATCCCAGGACGACACCGGCAGCGATTCCGGCAGCGGCGGCGGTGGATCCAGCTGGACGTGCGCACGCGCCGTGATCGTCAGGTGCGTGTGCCGGGCGGGCGTGTCGAAGTGATGGACAGAATTGCCGAGGTGATCGAGATACGCCATGACCCGCGCGCGCGGGCTGGTGCCGAGCTCGAAGCGCAGGCACCGTTGCCCGCCCTCGCTGCGCGGCTGCATGCGGACCTCCATCAGCTCCTCGCTGACAGGCGTGTCGTAGCTGAAACGGGTGACGTGGCGGATGGTGTAGTAGGTGGCCACGAGGCTACGCCGAGAGCGCCTGATCCACCGAGTATTGGACGTACTGCTGGTGGATGGCGTAGTTGATCTGCGTGCGCTTGTCGCACGATGGTCTCCAGGTAGCCCGGCAGCGTGTCGTTGAGGATCTCGTCCACCTGGCCGTAGTCGAGCGACGCCCGGAGCCGTCCGGCCAGACGCTGCGCCCGTCCCGGCGCGCGGCCGCTCTGCTGCGCGATGGCCTGCAGCGAGCTCTGGATGTGACGGGCGGCATAGCGCACCGAGCGCGGGAACTGCGCGCTCAGGAGCAGGAACTCGGCGATCCGGTCGGCGCGCAAATCGGCGGTGTACTGACGGCAGTAGGCTTCGAAGGCGCAGCACGATCGCAGCAGGCCCACCCACTCGACGTACTCGCCGACGCCGGCCGGCTGCAGCGACGCGGTGGGGAAGTCGCGATAGTGCACGTCGAGCAGGGCGGCCGTCGCGCTGGCACGCTCGATGATACCGGCCGAGCTCGATGAAGTGCCAGCCCTTCGCCATGCGTCATCGTCGCATCGGTGATGCCCTGGAACAGATGGACGCCTTCGATGACCGAGGTCAGGAACTCGTGGGTGCGCCCGGTCCACCCCGGATCGGGCACGTCGCGCCGGACCGCCAGGTACAGCCGGTTGATCTGCTCCCACATCTCCGACGCTGATCTGCTCGCGCACCTGGCGCGCGTTTTCCCGCGCGACGGCAATCGAGGCGGCAATCGAGTCGCGGTTGGACAGATCGAGCACCTGCCCGGTCGCTTCGACAGCGACGTTGGGCGAGTCCGGCATCGGCGGCGGCATCCGCAGGCTCGACAACAGGCGGCCCCAGTGATGCGAGCGCGTCGATGGGCGTGCGATCGAGCGTGAGGTACAGGTTGACGTTCACCACGCGCGCCGTGTGCTCGGCGCGTTCGAGGTAGCGGCTCATCCAGTAGAGGCTGTCGGCGACGCGGGAAAGCATTTGCGGTTACCAGCCTACGCATCGAGGACCCAGGTGTCTTTGCTGCCGCCGCCCTGCGACGAGTTCACGACCAGCGAGCCGCTGCCGCAGCGCCACGCGCGTCAGGCCGCCGGGCACGATCGTGACGCTGGTCGCCGTAACAGGATGTACGGGCCGCAGGTCGACGTGCCGCGGCTCGACCTGGTCGTCGATGAAGCACGGCGCGCGCGACAGCGCCAGCGTCGGCTGCGCGATGTAGTTGCGCGGGTCGGCTTCGATGCGGCGTGCGGAACTCGTCGCGCTCCTGCGCCGTGCTGTGCGGGCCGATCAGCATGCCGTAGCCGCCGGATTCGCCGACGGCCTTGACGACGAGCTCGTCCAGGTGTTCGAGCACGTAGCTGCGCTGATCGCGCTCCGGCGAGCAGGTACGTCTCGACGTTGGGCAGGATCGGATCTTCGTCGAGGTAGAACTTGATGATCGCGCGGCACGTAGGCGTAGAGCGCCTTGTCGTCGGCGACGCCGGTGCCGATGGCGTTGGCGAGCGCGACGTTGCCGGCGCGATAGGCGTTGAACAGGCCCGGCACGCCGAGCTGCGAGTCGCGACGGAACGCCAGCGGATCGAGGAAGTCGTCGTCGACGCGGCGGTAGATCACGTCCACGCGCTGCAGGCCGCCGGTCGTCCGCATGTAGACGATGTTGTCGTGGACCAGCAGGTCGCGGCCCTCGACCAGCTCGATGCCCATCTGCCGCGCCAGGAACGCGTGCTCGAAGTAGGCCGAGTTGAACACGCCGGGCGTGAGCAGGACGATGGTCGGATCGGGCGATGCGCGCGGCGCCAGCGCGCGCAGCGTCGCGAGCAGCGCCTGGCCGTAGTGGTCGATCGGCCGGACGTCGTAGCTGCTGAACAGCGTCGGGAAGACGCGCTTCATCACCTGGCGGTTGGCCAGCATGTAGGACACGCCGCTCGGCACGCGCAGGTTGTCCTCGAGCACGGCGAACTGCCCGTCGGGCAGGCGGACGAGGTCGGTGCCGGCGACCGAGACGTAGATGTCGCGCGCGGACGCGCACGCCGCGCATCTCGCGCCGGAAGTGCCGGCAGCTGTAGACCAGCTCGCGCGGCACGACGCCTTCGGCGAGGATCGTGCCTTCGTGGTAGATGTCGTTCAGGAACAGGTTGAGCGCCGTGATCCGCTGCGTGAGCCCGCGCTCGATCGTGTCCCACTCCGCGGCCGGTGATGATGCGCGGCAGCAGGTCGTAGGGGAAGATCCGCTCGGTGCCTTCCTTCGTCGCCGTAGACGGTGAAGGTGATGCCCTGATTGAGGAACGCCGAGTCGGCGGCCGACTGGCGCTGACGAAGCTCGGTGGGGTCGAGATGTAACAGGCGCTCGAACAGGGGGCGGTAGTGCGATCGGGGAAGCCCGCCCGCGTCGAACATCTCGTCGAAGGCGTGATCGAGCGCGTAGCCGCGGAAGGGCGCGCAATCGCCGAGCGCGCCCGGTCCAAGGCCGGGAACCACCGTCATGACGCATTAGTATGGGGCGGCTGGCACAGTGTCAAGGCCAGCCCCGAAGTGGTCAGTCAAGTTGTCGTCGTCTGGCAGCGCGGCTCCCCCTATACTGGTTCCGTGGCCTTTGAAGCGACCCTCGGCACGCTGTATCGCTGGGCGGACAAGGTGCTGCGACTGGACGACACGCCGCCGCGGCTGGCGGCCGCGTATGCCTGGGGCATCGTGGCCGGCTTCTCGCCGTTTTTCGGCGTCCAGTACGTAGTCGCCTTCGCTGTGGCGTTCGTCCTGCGGCTGAACAAGCTGCTGGTCCTGGCGGGCCTGTGCACCAATCTCCCGTGGATCATGGTGCCGTGGTACACCGCGACCACCGCCATCGCCGGCGCGGTGCTCGGGGTGCCGTTGCCGGCAGACCTCCGCGGCGAGTTCAATCTGCTCTTCAGCCAGTCTGTCGTGTCGTGGTCGTTCTGGCACGAGTTGTTCCGGCTGGTGCGCCCGTGGGTCGTGCCCTTCGTGGCCGGCCCCACCATTGGCGCGGTTCTCCTGGGCCTGGCGATCTATCCCGCCGCGCTGCTCGTGATGCTCGCCCGGCAGCGGCAGCAGACCCGGGGCGGCGCGAGCAGCTGGATCGAGTCTCGCAACCCCTAGCCGGGTTCTCCTCAGCGCTTGCGCGCCAGCGCCAGCAGCGAGCTGCCGAAGGGCAGCGAGATGTGCCGCACCAGAGCGGCCTCCGTGGCCAGCACCGCCGCCAGTGACTCATTCAGCGCCCGCGGCGGCAGCTGAATGTCGGACTCCTGCGCGCTGGCGCCCTTCAGGCGCTGTCCCACGCGCGCCGCCAGCATCAACGGAAACAGCGTCGCATTCGTGTGCGTGAGCGTCTCCACCGTGAAGCCGGCGTCGGCGAGACGGCCTCGGAGCAGCGGCCGGGTATAGCGCCGGCGTTCGGTGGACAGGCGCGAGTGATCCCCGTGCAGGACAGGCATCGCCGCCACGTTCACCACCAGGGCTCCGCCCGGACGCAGCAGCCGGTGCATTTCCGCAAGCGCCCGCCGCTCGGTCTCGTCGTCCAGCATGTACAGCACGTCGAACGAGGTGACGACGTCGAAGCGGGACGACTGGAAGGGGGCCGCCGCCACGCTGCCGCGAGCGAGTCCGCGCCGGCCCGCCCGGTGTCCGGCGACCAGCCCGCTCCAGTTCAGATCGAACCCGGCAGCGCTGCCGAACCGGGCAAGCCAGGCGACGTTGTGCCCCGTGCCGCAGCCGCAATCGAGAAGGGTCGGATGCGCCACGCCCTGCACCGCGCGCTCGACCAGCGGCGCCACAAAGCGGCGGAATCCCCGGAACCAGAAATGAGCGGTCTCGGCTCTGGCAGTGGCTGCCAGCAGCCGATCCATCGGGTCGTCGCCGGGCGGCGGTGCCGCAGGATTGGTCACACCTCGATGATATAAACTGCGCCCGTGTCGGTGGCGGATCCGATCGAGTTGTTCGAAGCGGTCCTCGCGCGCGCCAGCGCCGGCGCTCCTTTTGATCCGGTGGCGGTCACGCTGGCCACCAGTACCCCAGACGGCCGCCCGTCGGCGAGGATTGTGCTGCTACGCGGCGTTGACGCACGGGGGTTCCTCTTCTACACGAACTACGAGTCCCGGAAGGCGCGCGAGCTGAACGGCAAACCCGCACGCAGCCTTGTGCTGTTACTGGCCCTGGCTCGACGAACAGGTCCGGATCGAAGGCGGCGTCGAACCGGCACCCGCGGAGGACTCCGATCGCTATTTCGCGTCGCGGGCCCGCGGCAGCCAGATTGGCGCCTGGGCGTCGGCGCAGAGCCAACCGCTCTCCGACCGCGCCGATCTGGAGCGACGGTATCACGAGCTCGAGGCCAGTTTCGGCGACGGGCCGGTGCCGCGGCCGCCGAACTGGGGCGGCTTCCTGCTGCGGCCGGAACGGATCGAGTTCTGGCGGGCCGGCAGCTTCCGCCTGCACGATCGGCAGGTGTACGTTCGCGAAGGCGCCAGCTGGCGCCATCACCTGCTGTACCCCTGAGTCGAGAATCCGGGAGCAGAGATGTCCACTTTGCGTCGCGAGTTCCTGTCGGAGTTCTTCGGCACGTTCGTGCTGATCGTCTTCGGCGTCGGTGTGGTCGCCCAAGTGAACCTTGGCGGCGGCGCCAACGGGCAGTACCTGTCGATCAACATCGGCTGGGGCCTGGCGGTGATGATCGCCGCCTACGTCGCCGGCGTCTCCGGGGCACACCTGAATCCGGCGGTGACGCTGGCGGCCGCGACATTCCGCGGCTTCGCCTGGCCGAAGGTGGTCCCGTACATCGTCGCGCAGACCGCGGGCGCGTTTGTCGCCGCCGCCGTGGTGTTCCTGACGTATCACGACGCGATTCAGCACTTCGACGGCGGCGTCCGCCAGGTCAGTGGCGCGCTCGGCACTGCCGGTATCTTCTCGACCTACCCGCAGCCGTGGCTGACGACAGTGTCGGGCTTTGTCGATCAGGTCCTCGGCACGGCGCTGCTCATCATCGGAATTTTTGCCGTCACCGACGAGAAGAACCTCGCCCCGCCGAGCAATCTCGGTCCCGTGGCGGTCGGCCTCCTCGTGCTGTTGATCGGCGCCACCTACGGGCTCAACGCGGGTTACGCCATCAACCCTGCGCGCGACTTCGGCCCGCGGCTGTTCACCGCCGTCGCCGGATGGGGCAGCGGCGTGTTCACCGCCGCCAACAACTGGTGGTGGGTGCCGATCGCCGGGCCCCTCGTCGGCGGCCTGGTCGGCGGTCTGGCCTACGACCTGTTCATTGGCTGGCAGCACCCGGCGGTGCGGGAGGCACGGGGATGAGCGAGTTCGTCATCGCGCTCGACCAGGGCACGACATCGAGCCGGGCGATCGTCTTTGGCCGCGACGGCCGCCTGGTGTCGTCGGCGCAGCAGGAGTTCCCGCAGATCTTCCCGTCGCCCGGCCACGTCGAGCACGATCCCGAGGCGATCTGGACGTCCCAGCTGCAGACGGCGCGGCAGGCGATTGCCGGCGCCAAGGTGCCCGCGAGCGCGATCAAGGCCGTCGGCATCACCAACCAGCGGGAAACGACGATCGTCTGGGATCGCGCCACCGGAAAGCCCGTGGCCAATGCGATCGTCTGGCAGAGTCGTATCACTGCGCCAATCTGCGAGGAACTGAAAGCCGCTGGGCACGAAGCGACATTCAGATCCCGTACCGGTCTGATGCTCGACCCTTATTTCTCCGGCACGAAGCTCAAGCACCTGCTCGACACGATTCCAGATCTCCGCGCGCGCGCGTCACGAGGCGAGGTGCTGTTCGGCACAGTGGACTCGTTCCTGATCTGGCGGCTGACGGGCGGGCGCTGTCACGTCACCGACGTGAGCAATGCGAGCCGCACGCTGCTCTTCAACATCCACACGCTCGACTGGGACGACACCCTGCTCGAGATTCTCGGCGTCCCGCGCGAGATGCTGCCCGAGGTGCGCGCGTCGAGCGAAGTCTACGGGCAGACCGAGCCGTCCCTGCTCGGCGCGGCCATTCCGATCGCGGGCGCCGCCGGCGACCAGCAGGCGGCTTTGTTCGGACAGGCGTGCTTCGAGCCGGGCTCGGCGAAGAACACGTACGGCACCGGCTGCTTCCTGCTCCTCAACACGGGACATGCGCCGGTCGCGTCGCAGAGTGGCCTGTTGACGACTGTCGGCTGGAAACTGGATGGGAAGACGACGTATTGCCTGGAGGGCGCCGTCTTCATTGCGGGCGCGGCCGTGCAGTGGGTGCGTGACGGGTTGAAGGCCATCGCCAGCTCCGCCGAGGTCGAGAAGCTCGCGGCATCCGTGCCTGACGCCGGCGGCGTCTACATGGTGCCGGCATTTGTGGGTCTCGGGGCGCCGTACTGGGATCCGTACGCACGAGGGCTGATGATCGGCCTCACAAGAGACACCAGCCTCGGGCACATCGCGCGCGCGACGGTGGAGTCGATGGCCTATCAAACGCGGGAGCTGCTCGACCTGATGCAGCAGGAAGCCGAGTTGAAGCTCGGGGTGCTGCGCGTGGATGGCGGCGCCGCCGCCAACAACGCGCTCCTGCAGTTCCAGGCCAGCCTGCTCGGCGTGGACGTCCATCGTCCCGTGGTCGCCGAGACGACGGCGCTCGGCGCTGCCTATCTCGCGGGCTTGGCGGTCGGCTATTGGCAGGGGACCGGAGACGTGACGCGTAACTGGGCGCTGGACCGCGCGTTCACGCCAGATATCGAGGAAGGTGAGCGTCGTCGATTGTTCGCCGGGTGGAAAAAGGCGGTGAGCCGCTCACTGAACTGGGTGGAGCATTGAACCTGACGCTCTGCCGTCGACGAGCCGCGGGCCCGCTGGGGATTGGCCTGACCCTGCTCGCGCTGCTGGGGCCGGAGCGGACATTCGCCCGTCGCGCCGAGCCGCCCGTGGTCGTCGTCGTGCAAAAGGTGGCCAACTCGCTCGGCCTTTACGACTCGGTAACGGGCAGCCTCATCTGGACGGCCGCTGTCGGCGTCCGGCCGCACGAGCTCGTGCTCTCTGCTGGCGAGCGCTATGCGTATGTCACCGACTATGGCGTGGGCACGTACACCGACCCGGCCGAAGGCGGTCACACAGTGTCGATCGTGGACCTGCGGAAAGGCGAGCGGGTCGGGGTTGTCGATCTGGGGCGCTTTCGGCGCCCGCATGGCATCGCGCTGGGCTTTTCCGGTCGCGTCTACGTGACCGTGGACCATCCCGCGGCGGTCCTCGAGATCGACACCGTCAGCAGGCGGGTCGCTGCCGAGCACCTGCTCGATCAGGCGCTGCCGCACATGGTCGTGGTGAGCCGGGACGAGCAGACGCTGTTCACTGCCAACGCCGGCGCCGGCACGGCATCGCGGATCGACCGACGGCCCGACGGCGAGGTCCGCAGTGTCACTGTCGGCGGGGTGCCGATGGGCCTTGCGCTCTCGCGCGACGGGACGCGCCTCTACGTCGCCACCAGCGGCCAGAACACGGTGGTCGTCGTTGACACCGCCAGCCTCGAGGTCGTCGATCGGCTGACCGTGACTGGCGCCCCGGCTCGTGTCAGACTGACGCCGGACGACAAGTTCCTGCTCGTCACCCTGATCGGCAGCGGGCAGCTGGCGGTGATCGACATGGCGACACGGCACGAAGTGGCGCGCCTCGAGATCGGGGCAGCCGCCGAAGGATTGACCATCGACACGCGCAGCGGGTTCGGCTACGCATCGGCGCAGGGCGCCAACCGGATGGTGAAGTTCTCATTGACAGACTGGCGGCCGGTGCTGGAGATTGCCACCGGTAGCTCGCCCGATCCCATGGAAGTCTTTCAACGGTCCGCTGCGCCATGACCTCACTTCCTCGTCAGTGCCTCGTCGCGCCGACACTCGAGCATCACGCGCTGCGTGATCCCATGCGGACGCTCGCTGAGCGGCTCGAGGCGTCGTGGGCGGCGGAGGCGTGGGCGGGCAAGCGGGTCGCTGTTGCGGTTGGAAGCCGCGGCATCGACCGCATCGGCGACGTGGCCCGGGTAGTCGTCGAATGGCTCAAGGCGCGCGGGGCGAGCGTCTTCGTGATGCCCGCGATGGGCAGCCACGGCGGCGCGTCGCCGGAAGGGCAGCGCGAGCTGCTCGAGAGCTATGGGGTCACCGAGGCCGCGCTGGGCGTGCCCATCGACGCCTCGATGGAGGTCACCGAGATCGGCGACACACCCTCCGGCGTGCGTGTCGTGGTGTCGTCGGTGGCGTTGGCGGCGGACGTCGTCGTGCTCCTGAACCGGATCAAGCCGCACACCGACTTCGACAGCCCGCTGGTCGGCAGCGGCCTGTTGAAGATGTCGGCCATCGGTCTCGGCAAGGAGGAAGGCGCCGTACGGAACCACTTCGCGGCGGCGCGCGTCGGGCACGAGCGCGTGATCCTCGAGGCGTCGGCGATCGTCCTGGGCCGCCTGGGCCGCGTCCACGGCGTTGCGCTGCTCGAGGACGGCGGCCATCAACTCGCCCGGATCGAAGTGCTCGAGGGCGCGGCGTTTCGCTCGCACGAGCCGGCATTGCTCAAGCAGGCCCGCGACTGGATGCCGATGCTGCCGGTGCCGGAGGTAGACGTCCTGATCGTCGACGCGATCGGCAAGAACATCAGCGGCACGGGGATGGACACCAACATCGTCGGCCGCGGCGTCGACCTGCGGCCGCGGCAGAATCGATCGAGTGATGTCCGCGCCATCTATCTTCGCGACCTGACCCCTGAAAGCCACGGCAACGCCATCGGGATCGGCCTTGCCGACGTGGTGTCGTCGCGGCTGGTCCGGCAGATGGATCCGGTGAGCACCTACACAAACGCGGTCTCGGCGATGACGCCCGCGCCGGCGCGGATCTCGATGCACTTCGACACCGATCGCGAGTGCCTTCGTGCTGCGCTGCGGATGTCGGGCGCGGACGTCGATCGGCCGCGCATCGTGCGGATCCGGCACACCCTGGGCCTCGACCGCGTCGTCGTGTCCGAGGCGTGCCTGCCGGCCATCCGCGCCGGCGTCGAGGTGCTGGTGGCGCCGACCGCGTGGCAGTTCGACGCCTCGGGCAATCTCGACGCGGCCACCGATCTGTTCGCGCCGCACGCCTGAGCGCGCAGAAACGCCGTCGATTGCCATGACACGACAGTCCCGCCCGTCGGATTCCGACTTCCAGCTTCCGTCGCTGCGGCTCGATGGCCGCGTCGCACTGGTGACCGGGGGCAGCCGTGGGCTCGGCCTGGGCATCGCCCTGGCGCTGGCCGAACAGGGCGCCGACATTGCCCTGGCTGCGCGTGGCGCCAACGAGCTCGATGCCGCCGCCGAGGCGCTGCGTGCTCGCGGCCGCCGCGTCACGACCATCCCCATTGACATCGGCAAAGACGACGCGCCGGATCTCCTGGTGACGCGGACTGTCGAATCGCTCGGCCGTCTCGACATCCTCGTCAACGGCGCCGGCATCAACGTCCGCAAGCCGATTGCCTCCTTCACCCGCGAAGACTTCGCCGCGCTGATGCGCATCAACCTCGAAGCGGCGTTCTTCATCTCGCAGGCAGCCGGCCAGGTGATGCGGAACGCCGGCTGGGGGCGGATTCTCTGCATCGGATCGATTGCGGCGGAAGTCGCGATCCCCAATGTCGGCATCTACGCGATGTCGAAGGGCGGCATGCGGCAGATGGTGAAGTCGCTCGCCCTGGAATGGGCCAAGTCCGGCGTCACCGTCAACGCCATCGCGCCAGGCCGATTCTGGACGCGCATGACCGACGCCGTCTTCTCCGACGACGCGCTCTACGCGAGCGCGGTGCGGGTGATTCCCATGGGCCGGCCCGGTGTTCCCGCGGATCTCGCCGGCGCCGCGATCCTGCTGGCGTCCGACGCCGGCAGCTACATCACCGGCCAGACGATCGTGATCGACGGCGGATGGCTCGCCAGCGGCGGCGTCGACGGCTGAGCCGTACGTGGGCGCGTCAACGCGGCCCGTAAGCGATTACGCCCGCTGTAATCGCCGTTCCCCGCATTTTGCTGACGAATCGCCAAATCCGCCCTTCGAGTGGCTGGTATGGTTCGTGCTCCGCATCGACGTACCCCCGGAGGAGGAATCGATGCGTGTCGTAACAGCAGGTCCATTCTTAGCGGCAGTACCTCTTCTGTGTGGCGGCAGCCGGATGCGGGGGGAGCAGCAGCACACCGACGCCGACGCCAACACCCACCCCGACGCCGACGCCCACACCGACGGCGGGACAGATCACCATCAAGGGGCAAGCGGGCAGCAGCTCGTTCACTCCCAACCCCGGGGCGCTCAGCACCAGCAGCACGGTGACCTGGAGCAACAGCGATAACACCACCCATCGCATCGTCGCCAACGACGGCTCCTTCGACACCGGCAACATCGGGCCAGGAGCGTCGAGCGCAGCGGTCACCATCGCGGCGGCCGGCACCAACTACCACTGCTCGATCCATCCGACGATGATCGGCTCGGTCTCGGCCGCGGGGGGCGCGCCGCCGCCGCCGTGCTCCGGCCAGTACCTGCTGATTTCTGGAGGAAAGAGCGGTCCGGAGGGCGGGACCGCGCGGCTGCTGCCGCGCCGTCGGTTTCGTCCAATGGGCTGGTATCCCGTGTTCCGGCCGCGTATCATGACGCGGATCGGGAGGCGGGATGATCAAGCTCGACGCTGACAAGGCGGTCCACTTCTGTGACGGCCTGACGCGGCGCGATTTTCTTCACGCCGGCGCGCTTGGCCTGGGAGGCCTCGGGCTCACGCTGTCGGACCTGTTCGCCCTCAAGGCATCCGGGGCTGTCCGGACCGACAAGGACGTCAACTGCATCTGCTGTTCCTGGTCGGGGGCGCCGTGTCAGCTCGACACCTGGGACATGAAGCCCGACGCCCCGGCCGAAGTCCGCGGCCCGTTCAGGCCGATCGAGACCAACGTCCCGGGGATCCAGATCAGCGAGATCTTCCCGAGGATGGCGCAGCAGGCCGACAAGTTCGCGCTGGTGCGATCGGTGCACTACGCCGGCGCGCCGTCCACGACACCGGCCACCAGATGATGCAGACCGGCCGGCTCTTTCAGGCGGGCATCGAGTCATCCGCACGTCGGGTCGCGTCCTCGGCTAGCTGAAGGGACCCAAAGGCGACATGCCGCCGCACGTCCTGCTGCCGCGGCCGATCGGCAACACCGGCGGCAACATGCCGCACGGCCAGACGGCGGGCTATCTCGGCAAGACGTACGACCCGTTCGTCCTCAACGCCGATCCGACCGATCCCAACTTCAAGGTCCCCGACCTGCTGCCGCCCGATTACGTCACGGCGTCGTGCGGATCGCCGGCGCGATCTGCGCTCGCGTCGTCGACGGGGCGGTCGGGGCGTTCGAGGCCAGCCGCCGACGCCCGGCTGCTCGACTCGAACTTCGAGCAGGCCTACACGCTGATTCGTCGAGCAACGCGCGCGAGGCGTTCGACCTGTCGAAGGAGCCGGATGCCCTCAGGAGAGGTACGGCCGGACCCGGTTCGGCAAGAGCTGCCTGCTGGCCCGGCGGCTGATCGAGGCGGGCGTGCGGTTCGTCACCGTCAACATGTTCGAGACCGTGTTCAACGAGATCACCTGGGACATCCACGGCTCGGCGCCGTTCAGCCCGATCGAGTGCTACGAGAACAGGTCGGGCCGAACTTCGACAACGCCTACACCGCGCTGCTCGAAGACCTGGCCGATCGCGGGATGCTCGACACGACGATGGTCCTGGCGATGGGCGAGTTCGGCCGCACGCCGAAGATCAACCCGGCCGGCGGCCGCGATCACTGGCCGCAGTGCTGGAGCATGGCGATGGCGGGCGGCGGCGTGAAGGGCGGACAGGTGATCGGCGCGTCGGACGAAATCGGCGCCTACCCGAAAGACCGTCCGGTGCCGGCAGCGGCTGTCGCCGCCACGATCATGTATGGCCTGGGCATCGACCTGGACAAGGAGCTTCCCGGCGCGCAGGGACGTCCCATGCCGATGGTGGACCGTGGCATCGAGCCAGTCAAAGAGCTGTTCTAGCGCGGCGCTCGCCGTCGTCGCGGCGCTCGCGATGACCGCGTCCGCGACAGCGGCGGATCGCACATCGCCGCCGATCCGGCCGGTGCCATCGCACACGGCTCCCGTCGCAGCAGGGGCGTCGCCGGCGACAGCAGTCGTCCCGGCGGTGTCATTCCGCAACCAGGTCATTCCGGTCCTGACGAAGGCCGGCTGCAATTCCGGTGCGTGCCACGGCGCGGCTGCCGGCAAGAACGGCTTCGGGTTGACGCTGCGCGGCTACGACCCGGCGGCGGATTACGACACGATCACGCGACAAGCGGGCGGCCGGCGCGTCAACAAGCTGGAGCCGGCAAAAAGCCTGATCCTCCTGAAGCCGACCGAGACGATTCCGCACGTCGGTGGCCACCGGTTCTCCGTGGGGTCGCCTGAATACACTGTGCTGTCCTCGTGGATTGCCTCGGGCATGCCGGCGCCGCGCGCCGACGACCCGCGCCTGACCGGCGTCGATGTCTCGCCGGCAGACCAGACCCTGGCCAGCGGCGCGACGACCCCGCTGGCAGTGACCGCTCACTTCAGCGACGGCACGAGCGTGGACGTCACGCGCTGGACGCGATTCGGGTCCGCCGACGAGACCGTCGCGCATGTCGAAGACGACGGCCGGGTCACCGTGAAGGGCCCGGGGGAGACCGCCATCACGGCGAGCTTCCTGACCGGCGTCGCGCTGGCGCGCGTCCGGTCCTCGTATCCGGCAGTGGTTCCCGACGAAGTGTTCGACAGCGCCGTACGCGTCAACCAGATCGACGACCTGGTGCTGGTCAAGCTGAAGCAACTGCACATTCCGCCCTCGCCGCTCTGCAGCGACGGCGAGTTCATCCGCCGCGCCTATCTCGACGCGGCCGGCATTCTGCCAACACGGGCCGAGACCGAGGCGTTTCTCGCGGATGGCACGCCAGACAAGCGCGCGAAGCTCGTCGACGGCCTGCTGACCCGAGACGAGTTCGTCGACTACTGGGCGTACAAGTGGTCCGATGTCCTGCTCGTGTCGAGCCGCGCGCTCGGCAAGAACAACGTGCGCGACTTCTACGGATGGATTCGCGCGGCGGTCAAGGCCAACATGCCCTGGGATCGCTTCGTCGCCGCAATCACCACGGCGACCGGCCGGACTGACGAGAACGGCGCCGCGAACTACTACCTGATTCACCGAAGCCCGGTTGACCTCGCCGAGAACTACACGCAGGCTTTCCTGGGGTTGACGCTGACCTGCGCGCGCTGCCACAACCATCCGATGGAGAAGTGGACGCAGGTCGACTACTACAGCTTCGCCAACCTGTTCTCGCGGGTGTCGGTGAAAGAAGACGGCGCGTTCGGCGGCAAAGCGGATACCGCCACTGTGTTCGACACGCCCGACGGCGAAATCCTGCATCCGCGCCTCGGTATCGCGTTGCCGCCGCGCCCGCTGGACGGGCGGCCGATGCCCGCCCATTCGACGGCGAGCCGGCGCGAATATCTTGCCGCGTGGACGACGAGCCCCGACAACAAGTTGTTTGCGCGCGCGGTCGTCAATCGCGTGTGGGCGAACTTCTTCGGGCGCGGGCTGGTTCACCCGCAGGACGATCTCCGCTTGACGAACCCGGCATCGAACGAGCCGCTGTTCGAGGCGGTGACCGCGGACTTCGTCAAGAGCCGCTACGACCTGCGCGCGCTGATGCGCGAGATCATGCTGTCGGCGGCCTACCAGCGATCGTCGGCGACGACGCCGCTCAACGCGGCGGACGACAGGTTCTACTCGCACTACCTGATTCGCCGCCTGCCCGCCGAGGTCATTCTCGACGCGTTCTCCGAGGTGACGGCGGTCCCGGAAGAATTCTCCGGCTATCCGGCGGGCACGCGCGCGATGCAGCTGCCCGACACGCGGGTGGAGTCGGTACTTCCTCAGCGTCTTCGGCCGGCCGGAGCGTGTGACGACGTCTGCGGCCGAGCGGATGCAGGATCCCACGCTTCCGCAGGCGCTTCACGCGATCAACGGCGACACGCTCAATTCGAAGCTCAGGGCGGACGGCGGCCTCCTGTCCCGGCTCTCGGCGTCTGGCCACGATCCCGGACGGATCGTGGACGAGATCTACATGACGGCATTCAGTCGCGCTCCGAGTGCCGCCGAGCGGACGGCGCTGGTCGACAGGCTGGCGTCAGGCTGGGCGGCGGACATGCCGGCCCGCCGTGCGGAGACGGAGGATCTGGCGTGGGCCGTGCTGACGTCCAGAGAATTTCTCTTCAACCATTGACGCCGCGGCGTGTCGCCGGTGGCCTGACGCTCCTGCTGGCGATTGTCACGCTGTCGGCAGCCGTCGTGCTGTCGGCCCAGGGACCGGCGCCAGCCGCCGCTGTGACGGCACCCGACTTCGGCCGGGACGTGATGCCGATCTTCGAGTCGAACTGTCTGCGCTGCCACAACACCGCCAAGCAGAGCGGCGGCCTGCTCCTCGAGACCTACGAAGACATGATGCGCGGCGGCGACGACGGATCGCCGATCGTGCCCGGCAAGGCCGACGAAAGCGCGATGATCCGGCAGCTGGAAGGTCATGCGAAGCCGAAGATGCCGCCGAAGAGCGACCTTCGCCCGGAAGACATCGCGGTACTCAGGGCCTGGATCACGGCTGGCGCGCCGTACTCGCCGGTTCCGCGCATGACGCTGGATGGCAAGGTGCCGGTGCTGGCGCAGGCGGCGCCGCTGCTGGCAGAAGTGCCCTCGGTCGCGTTCCGTCCCGATGGCGGAGAGCTTGCGGTCGCCGGCTACAAAGAGGTGTTGCGATACGCGCTTCCAGCCGGGACGTCCGCGGGGCGCACAGGGCAGCTGGCAGATCAGGTCCGCGCCGTGGCGTGGAGCCCGGATGGGCGTGTGATTGCCGCTGGCGGGGGCACGCCGGGGATTTCGGGTGAGCTCGTGCTCATCGATGCCTCCACTGGGCAACTCCTGAAGAGCCTCGAGGGCCACCGCGACTACGTCTATCACGTCGCCTTCAGTCCCGACGGCAAGCGGCTCGCGTCTTGTGGCTACGATCGGCAAGTCCGCCTGTGGGACGTGGCGACCGGGAAACCCACCGGCGTACTCAAGGAGCACACGGAGGCCGTCTACGCCGTGGCCTTCAGTTCTGACGGCGCGCTGCTGGCGTCGGCAGCAGCCGACCGATCGGTGAAGATCTGGGACGTCAAGCAGGGCGTCAGGTTGTACACGATCGCCGACGCGACCGACGCCGTCCTGACACTGGCATTCCGGCCCGGCACGCGGCAGCTTGCCGCCGCCGGCTCCGACAAGCGACTGCGGATCTGGGACGTGACAGACACTGCCGCCGTCCTGCGCGTCAACATCCTCGCGCACAGCGCCGGCATCATCCGGCTGGCATTCTCGCCAGACGGCGCGTCGGTGGCGACCGCGGCTTCGGACCGCGAGGTCAAGATCTGGGACGCGGCGACGGGCACGTTGCGACGGACGCTGGCGGCGCAGCACGACTGGGCGCAGGCCCTCGCGTTCAGCCCCGACGGCACACGCCTCGCGGTAGGCCGCTACGACGGCACGCTCACGCTGTTCGATCCGGCGACCGGGCGGGTGGTTTCTGAGATCATCGCGCCGCGCGCAACCTCGGAAGCCGCCAGGGTGGCACAACGATGACAACGCAGATGCGACACGTGACGGGATGGCGCCGCTGTGCGGCTGTGGCGGTCGCGGCATGGGCGGCCGGCGCCGTCAGCCTCTCCGCGCAGACGCGTCCGCCGGTGCTCACCGGCATCTACCCGTTCGGGATGCAGCGGGGCACGACCGCGACCTTCACGCTCGACGGCGCGAACATCGCTGATGCCGACAGCGTCGTGTTCGACGTGCCCGGGCTGTCCGGCACCGTCGGCGCCCCCATCGATGTCGGCGCGGATATCCGTGTGCTGAACCCCGGCGAGACCGGCGCCGTCATCCAGGACAAGGCTCGCAAGGCCAAGATGGTCCTGACAGTCACCGCGAGCGCGGACGTGCCAGCCGGCCGTCATGCACTGCGCCTGCACACCCCGCTCGGCACGTCGAGTCTCGCGACGATCTGGATTGGCGCTGAGCCCGAACTGACAGAGCGCGAGCCCGACGACTCGCCGCAGCAGCCCATGGTCGTCGCCGCGCCGGTGACGGTGAACGGCACGCTCGACCCGGAAGGCGATCAGGATTTCTACCGCGTCGACGCACACGCCGGGCGCGATCTCGTGGTCCGGATCATCGCCGCCCCGATTGGATCAGCTCTGGACTCGACGGTCTCCGTCATGACGCCCGACGGCAAGGTGCTGGCGACCAACGACGACTTCGAGGGCAGCCGCGACTCGCTCCTGACGTATCGCCCCGCGGCGGATGGCCCGCTTGTCGTGCGAATCTCGGACGCGAACGGCGGCGGCAGCTTCGGCCACCGCTATCGCGCGACGATTGGCGAGCTGCCGGTGCTGACCAACGTGTTTCCGCTCGGCCGCCAGCGCGGCAGCCAGACGCCACTCGCGATCGAGGGAGTGAACCTTGCGGGTCACGCGCAGGGCGCGACGGGTGCCCCGCACGCCGACAGGCCGCTGGTTGCGCCGGTCGTGGTGCCGGGCCTGCGCCGCGACCCGATCAATCGCGTGGACGTGGCGCTCGGCGCCTATCCCGAGGTCGTGGAGCGCGAGGGCAATGACAGCATCGCGACGGCGCAGCCGATCGCGGCTCCGGTTACCGTGAACGGCCACATCGCCCATCCGGATGGCAAGCCGGACGTGGACGTGTTCAAGGTCTCGGCCGAGAAGGGTCAGCCGCTGGTGATTCAGGTCGCCGCGGCCCGGCTGGGATCGTCGCTCGATTCTGTCGTCGAAGTGCTGGACCATCTCGGCCACCCGGTGCCGCGCGCGCGCCTCAGGCCAGTGTGGGAGACGACGGTCGATCTGCGCAACCATCTCTCCACGGGCACGGGCATCAGGCTGCTCGCCTGGAGCGAGCTCCACCGGGGCGACTACGTCTTCGTCGATCGCGAGCTGTTGCGTGTCGAGGAGTTGCCGAAGGGCCCCGACGAGGACGTGTCGTTCGCCCAGTTCCGCGGACAGCGCATCAGCTTCGCCGACACGACGGCAGAGGGGCACGCCCTGCTCAGGCCGGTCTACAAAGTCGACGTCCTGCCGCCAGGTGCGATGGTTCCACCCAACGGCCTTCCCGTCTTCGACGTGATGTCCCGCAATGACGACGGCGGTCCGATGTACGGGAAGGACTCGCACCTCACGTTCGTGCCGCCGGCGACGGGGACGTACTACATCCGCCTCACCGACAGCCGCGGGACCAGTGGTCCGCGCCAGCCCTATCGCCTGACGGTGTCGCCGCCGGTGCCGGACTTCGAGTTGTTCGTGACGCCGTCAAACCCGAACGTGCCGCGTGGCGGAAGTATCCCGGTGACCGTCTTCGCGTGGCGGCGCGACGGCTTCGACGGGCCCATCGCCGTGACGGCGCAGGCGCTTCCTGCCGGCTTGACGGCGACACCGGGCACGATTCTGCCGGGGGAGAGCCGCGTGTCACTGGCGCTGTCCGCCGACGCGTCGGTTGCCGCCAGCGCCACCGCCCCTCTCGAAGTGGTCGGCCGGGCGACCATTCGCAGCAAGGCTGTCGAGCACAAGGCGCGGCCTGACGATCTGGTGAGCGTCGTGTCGGTGGCGACGCCACCGGACGTCCGCGTGGTGGCCGTGACGCCGGACGTGGTCGAACTCGCGCCGGGCGGGCGGGCGAAGGTGACGGCCACGATCGCGCGCGCCAATGGATTCGCCGGTCGCGTCCCGCTCGGTGTCAGCAACCTGCCGTTCCGCGTGACGGTTCCGGACATCGGCCTGAACGGCATCCTCATTACGGAGACGCAAGACAGCCGCAGCTTCGACATCGTCGCCGATGACTCGGTGGATCCGGTGGAGCAGACGATTTACGTGACGGCGCGCGTCGAGACCAACGGCGGCACCAACGTCGAGGAGATCTCGACGCCGGTGCGCATCAGGATTACGGCGAAACGCGCGGCTGGCAACTAGCGGCGGACGGCCTTCAGCCGCATCACATTTCTTGGGGAGCATCGCGTGAACGTGACCCGGGCATGGGCAAGACTCGTGTGCGCGCTGGTCGTGGCGCTGGCGTCGACGTCGGCGGAGGCGGCCGAGAAGCCGGCGGAGCCCGTGCGGCTGGACGCCTGGCAGCTTCTGCCCGATCCCGCCGGCACGCTGACGGCGTCCACCCTGCCCGTGGACGGCTGGCGGCCCGCGCAGGCTGGCCGATCGTGGAACGCGCAGTTCGACGATCTGCGCGACTACTTTGGCGTCGCCTGGTACAAGGCCTCCTTCACGGTGCTGCCGTCGAAGGCCGAGCGCCACGTGCTGCTGCATTTCGGCGCGGTCGACTACACCGCTGAGGTCTTCGTCAACGGCGAGCGCGTCGGCACGCACGAAGGTGCGTATACACCCTTCACCGTTGATGTCACCGGCCGGGCGCGGTCAGGCGCGAACGAAGTGCTCGTGCGGGTCGTCGATCCGCCGCCCACGCCGCCGGGCGTCACGGCCCGTTTTCCTGACATGCCGTACGAGGAGCTGCCGCGCGGCAAGCAGAACTGGTACATCGAGAATGCCGGCCTTTGGCAGCCGGTGACGCTCGACGTGCGCCCCGCCCTCTACATCGAGCGCGTGCACGTCACGCCGAAGAACGCCGGCGACGTGTCGGTGGAGGTGACGCTGGCAGGCGCCGGCCTGGCGCGCCCGGGATCGCTTCATGTCGAATTGCTCGGGCCCGACGGCGCCCTTTCGGCAGCCTTGTCGGCGACGACAGTGAAGGCGCCAGGGGCGATCACTGTCACAGGCAGTGTGCCGCGGCCGTCCCTGTGGTCGCCCGCGTCACCGGCGCTCTACAGCGCCGTCGTCTGGATTGCCGGGTCGGTCAGCGACCGGGTCACCGCGCGCTTTGGCTTCCGCGAGCTCACCACGAAGGACGGCCAGTTTTTCCTGAACGGCGAGCCGTTCTACATGCGTGCCGCACTCGATCAGGACTTCTACCCGGAGTCGATCTACAGCACGCCGGACAAGGCGTATGTCGTCGATGCGATGAAGAAGGGCCGTCAGTTGGGGCTGAACCTGCTGCGCTGCCACATCAAGGTCTGCGACCCGACCTACCTGGATGCGGCCGACGAGGTCGGCATGCTGGTGTGGTACGAGGTGCCGAGCTGGGACCGCTGGACCGATGCCTCCGTCGCGCGCGGCCACCGGATCTTCGACGACATGGTGGCGCGCGACTGGAATCATCCGTCGATCGTCATCCAGAGCCTGATCAACGAGGCCTGGGGCATCGACATGACGAAGGCGGACCAGCGTGCCGGCCTGTCTCGATGGTTCGACGAGGCGAAGACCCGCACGGCGCCGCTGGGCCGCCTGATCGTCGACAACAGCGCCTGTTGCGAGAACTTCCACGTCCGCTCGGATATCGACGACTTCCACCAGTACTTCTCCATCCCCGACAACGCCGCGCAGTGGGACAAGTGGGTGGCCGACTTCGCGTCCAGGCCGGCCTGGAGTTACAGCCCGCACGGCGACGCCGTGCGCACACGCAACGAGCCGCTGGTGGTGTCCGAGTTCGGCAACTGGGGGCTCCCGGCGCTGCCCGACCCGCTGCCGTGGTGGTTCCCGCGCGACTTCAACGGGATCGCGATCACGCGACCGGCAGGGCTCTTCGACAGGTTCTCGCAGTTCGGCTTCGATCGCGTCTTCAAGAACTACGGCGCGCTTGCCCGCGAGGCTCAGTGGCGCCAGTTCCGCAGCCTGAAGCACGAGATCGAGAACATTCGCAGCCACGAGCCGATCCGCGGCTACGTGATCACCGAGTTCACTGACATCAACTGGGAAGCCAACGGCCTGATGGACATGTGGCGTCGGCCCAAGGCCTATGCGGCGGAGCTCGCCGACATACAGCAGGACGACGTGCTGTTGCCTGAGGTCGACCGGACAGCCGTGACGTCCGGAGAGCAGGTGCACGTGTCCGTCGCGCTGTCACGGTATGGGGCAGTAGACCCTGCCGGCGGCACGCTCGACTGGTCCGCCACCAACGGACTCCCGCACGCGACGTTCTTCATTCACGACCCCGTGGCGCGAGGCACTGTCGCGCGCATCGCGAGCTTCGCGCTGACGGCGCCGGCCGTCACGCAGCCGACGACGGTTCGCGTCGGGCTCCAGCTGTCAAAAGAGGGCAAGCTCCTGGCCCGTAACTTCGTCGATGTCGCCGTCTACCCACCGGCGGCGGAGCCGCCGTCCGGCGTGCGCGTCTACGACGCATTCGGAGCGCTCGGCATGCTGCCGTGGAAGCCGGGGGCGCTGGAGCAGGGCGCGACGATCGTCAGCCCGGTGCTCGACGCCCAGCTGCGACGGTTCGTCGAAGCAGGAGGCCGCGCGCTGATTGTGCCAAGGGGCGTCATCTTCAGCTTCGCCGCGACGCCAGGGCTTTCGGCGGTCTCGCGGCGCGATCAGCTGGACGGGAACTGGGTCAGCAACTTTCCGTGGATGAACCCGGCGAGCCCGGCGTTCACAGCCGCGGCGATCGGACCGATGACCGGCGGCGAGGCCGCAGCGGCGACGCCGCGATGGCTGCTGGACGGCGTGCCGGCGGCGGCATGGCGGGCCGGCGACGTGTTGTCGGGCATGTTCTATGGCTGGCTGAATGAGAACCGTGCGACGACGGCGCAGTTCAAAATCGGCAAGGGCAAGGTGATCGTCACGACCTTCGACGTGGCCTCGTACGGCAAGGATCCGTTCGCCACGCGCCTGGTGAATGGCATGCTGACGTATCTCGCCAGCGACGCCTGCGCGCCGGCGACGGCGCTGCCCTGAGCACGAAACGGATCACGCTGAGTCGAAACTGTATCTGCCTACCAACGTGAGGAGACGAGAGACATGCGAACGACAGGGATGGCACTTATTCTGGGGTTGATGATGACAGTGATGAGCTCGGCGCAGGCGCCGCCATCCACCGCGCCGAATGCCCGCGTCTACGAGCTGCGCACGTACTACGCTGCGCCTGGCAAGCTCGAGGCGCTCCATTCACGGTTCCGCAATCACACCATCGAGATCTTCAAGAAGCACGGGATGACTGTCGTCGCGTTCTGGGTGCCGGTGGACCAGGCGACCGGCGCCGCGACAGGAAACACGCTGGTCTACATCCTGTCGTATCCGAATCTCGATGCGCGCAAGCAGGCCTGGGACGAGTTCGGCAAGGACCCCGAGTGGGTGGCCGTCAAGACGGAGTCGGAGAAGGAGGGCAAGCTGGTGGACAAGGTGGACTCGCTCTTTCTCGCGCCCACCGACTACTCGCCGCTCCGCTGATCGTCTCGAGGCCGGCATGCAGCTCTCGCACAACGCCTTCAAGCGGGCCATCAAGGCGCGCACACCACAGATCGGCCTCTGGGGCCAGGCCGGCAGCGCCGCCGTCACCGAGATCCTCGGCGACGCGCGGCCTGACTGGGTGCTGATCGATACCGAACACGCGCCGCTCGAGATTACCGGCGTGCTCGACCAGCTCCGTGCCCTCGATGCCTCTGGCGTGACGGCGATCGTGCGGCCGGCGTGGAATGACGCCGTGCTGTTCAAGCGCATTCTCGACAGCGGCGCGCAGACGCTGCTGGTGCCCTATGTGCAGTCGGCGGAGGAGGCCCGGACCGCGGTCGCCGCCACGCGTTACCCGCCGCACGGCAACAGGGGAGTGGCGGCTGTCCAGCGTGCCAACCGGTACGGCCGGATCGCCGACTATCACCATCGCGCGAACGACGAGATGTGCGTCCTGGTACAGATCGAGACGCGCCAGGCCGCCGACGCGCTGGAGTCGATCGCGGCGGTGGAAGGCGTGGACGGCGTCTTCATCGGCCCGTCGGATCTGTCGGCCGATCTCGGGTTCCTCGGCCAGCCACGGCACCCGGAGGTTCGCGCCGCGATCGAGGGGCTGTGCAATCGGGCCGCAGCGGCCGGCATCCCGATTGGCATCCTCGCGCCTGTCGAAGCCGACGCGCAGGCGTTTTTCGCGATGGGGTTCACGTTCATCGCCGTCGCCAGCGACCTCGGCCTGCTGCGGACGTCAACCGACGCCGTCGTGTCGCGATTCCGCGACGCCACCGCGTCGAAAAAGCCGGCCGGCTAGAGCGGGCCGCCGCCGTCGAGGTGGACGGCGCGCTGCTCGCGCGCGGATCGCGCGATTGCGGCCATCACCTCCTGCACGCGCAGCCCATCGACGAACGACGGCTCGCAGTCGCGCTTTGCGTGGATGGCGTCGATGAACTCGAAGTCCTGGTCGTAGCGGAAGCCCTGCCAGGGATCGGCGTCGCCGTCTCGCGGGGAGCCCGCCAGCTTCCGGAACTCGGGCGGCACTGGCGTCGCCTCGTAGTTGCCGCCAGCGCCCGCGCGCAGGATCCGCAGCGGGTGGGCCAGCTCGTAGGCCACGGCGCCGTCGCTGCCGTGCACTTCACACCAGTCGCGGCTCGTCACGCCGCCGGCGTAGCCGGTGGCAGTCTTCACGCTCTCGAACACGCCGGTCACGCCGCCGCTGAACTCCGTCAGGCAGCCGACCCAGTCTTCAGTATCGGACGGTTGCATCTCGCCGTTGTCGTCGAGGCGCGTCGCCCAGATCTGCGACGTCTGCGCCATGACGCGGACGATCGGGCCGATCACCGAGTGGCCGAAATCCAGCCGGTGAGAGAGCATGTCGCCGACCTCGCCGGAACCGGCATCCGCCAGCCGCTGGCGCCAGCCGAGCGCCGCGCGCCCCCAGTCCTGAAACCGCTGCGCACGGAAATGCCACGGCGTGCCGATGGCGCCGCTCCGCACCAGGTGCCGCACGTAGCGCATCGCCGGCACGAAGCGATAGGTGAAGGCCGTCATGTGCCGCACGCCGGCCTGTTCCACCGCGCGGAGCATCGACTCTGCCTGCTCCACCGTCAAGGCCAGCGGCTTCTCGCACAGCACGTGCCGGCCGCTGGCGGCGGCGGCCACCACGATGTCGTGATGAAAGCGGTTGGGCGTGGCGACGATGACGGCGTCAACCGGCGCTTCCTTCAGCAGCGCGAAGGGATCGCTCCAGGTGCGGCTGATGCCGCTCTGAGCGGACGCTTCGGCAAGCGCGGCGGGATTGGGATCGCAGAGCGCTGTCACTTCCGCGTCACGCGAGAGCCTGACTCCCGGCAAGTGGTTGGCGAGGGCGATCTTTCCGGTGCCGATGAGCGCGACGCGGACGGGCATGGCTTGCGATTCTACAGCAGCGCCTCGACGTCGGCGCGAGACGGCATCGACGGCTGGGCGCCGCGCCTGGTGACAGAGATCGCCGCCGCGGCGGTCGCGAACCGTACGGCCTCGTCCAGGCCCCGGCCCTCTGCCAGCGCGACGGCGAGGGCGCCATTGAAGGTGTCGCCGGCTGCCGTGGTGTCCACCGCGGTCACCGCGACGGCGGGCCACTCCGCAAGCTGGTCGTCCGCTACCAGGCGCGAGCCGCGATCGCCGAGCTTGGCCAGGACTCGAGCGCTGCCGCGCGCGAGCAGCGTACGGGCCAGCTGGTCGATCCTGTCCATCGAGGGCCTCTCGTGGTCTGCTGCGCCGGCGAGGCGTGCGAGCTCGTGTTCGTTCGGCGTCACATAGTCGGCAAGCGCCAGCAGCCGGTCGTCCACCGGCACGGCGGGCGCCGGATCCAGGATGACAGTCGCGCCGGCGTCACGCGCTTCGCCCGCGGCACGCAGCACGGTCTCCATCGGGATCTCGAGCTGCAGCAGGACGACCCTGGCGTGCCGGATCGCGGGAAGCGCTGGAATCAGTCGGTCAGCGGTGAACGTGCCGTTGGCACCCGCCGCCAGCACGATCTCGTTCTCTCCGCGCGCGTCCACGGCGATCACGCGCGACGCCGGTGGGCGCAGCCCGATCAGTTGCGACGAGCCCGACGTCGACTGTCGCGCTCGCGAGCGAGTCGCGCAGCATCGCGCCGTGCGCGTCGGCTCCCACCTGGCCGACCATCGCGACAGATCCGCCAAGGCGGCCGGCGGCACACGCCTGATTCGCGCCCTTCCCGCCGGGCGCGACAGTGAACCCATCGCCGCTGATGGTTTCGCCAGGCACCGGAAAGCGCGGCACTCTCACGATCAGATCCGCGTTGAGGCTGCCGACGACGACGATGAGCGGCGTCATCGCGACTCCGCCCCGCGCCGATCGCGATAGTGGTCGAGGATGGCGGCCGCGACGATGACGGCGCCGGTGACGAGTCGCCGTGTCGGTTCCTGCGCACCCACCTGTGCCAGGCCCGCGCCGAGCAGCAGAATCACCAGCGCGCCGAGCGCCGAGGCCACCACCGACCCGCGACCTCCGGCGAGGCTGGTGCCGCCGATGACCACCGCCGCAATCGCGTCGAGCTCCATGCCGGCGCCGGCGTTCGGATCGACGGCGGCGAGACGGCCGGACTGCATGACCGCCGCGAGGCCCGCCAGGCCGCCGGCGATGGCAAACGCCGCAATGCGGACGCGCGCGGTGTTGATTCCCGCCAGCCGTGCAGATTCAGGGTTGCTGCCGACGGCCAGCAGTTGCCGGCCGAACACGCTCTGGCGCAGCGCGAGCTCACCGAAGGCGACGACGACCACGGCGAGAATGACGGATCCGGCCAGGCCGGCAATCACACCTCTGTTGAGGGCGTCGACTGACGCACCCAGATAGATGGTCTGCGACGAGGTCACCAGATACGTCGCGCCGCGGGCCATCTCGAGCATCGCGAGCGTGACGAGGAAGGACGGGAGGCGCCAGCGGACGGTGATTGCGCCGTTGACAAGGCCGCAGGCGACGCCCGTTCCAACGGCGCCAAGGATGCCGACCGGCACCGGCATTCCGGCTGCCGCCACGATCACCCCGAATACCGCGCCCGCCAGGGCGAGGACCGATCCTGCAGAGAGATCGATGCCGCCAGTCACGATGACCAGCGTCATGCCCGTCGCGAGCAGCAGGCCGTCGGGGGCCTGGTTCGCCAGGGCGCGGGCCGTGGGCCAGGCGAGAAAGTGATCGGTCAGCAGGCCGAAGGTAACGGCCAGCACGGCGAGGACGCCAACCAGGCCGAGCCACTGGCGCCCGGCGCCGCGTTCAGCGGCATCCATCCGTCGTGACCACGTCGACGGGCGTCTCCCGGTCTGCCAGCGGCGCCTGTCTGGCGCGCAGCCGTTCCAGCGCGTACTCGATGCCGTAGACCGCGAGCCGATCGCCGTGCTGGTCGGCGGTGGCTGCCATCGCCCCGCTGGCCAGCAACGCGTGCGCCGCCGAGATGTTGTCGAAGCCGGCGACGATCACCTGTCCTTCGCGGCCGGCGGCGCGGATGGCGGCGACGGCGCCAAGCGCCATGCTGTCGTTCGCGCACAACACCGCTTTCACGTCGGGCCGCTCCGCCACGACCGCGGACACGACCTGGTTCGCCCGCGCGGTCTCCCAGTACGCCGTCTGCGAGCGCACGACGACGAGCCCGGCTTCCGCTGCGGCGTCGTTGAACCCGAGCTGCCGCTGGACGCCGTTGAAGGCATTGGGGGCGCCTTCGATGATGGCCACCGCATCGCCGCGCTTCAAGCGCTTCGCTACGCAGCGTCCCACAGCGGCCGCGCCCTTCCGGTTATCCGGGCCCACGAACGGCACCGAGATGTGTCGCGCGGCCATTGCGTCACCATCCAGGCGGTTGTCGATGTTCACGACGACCAGGCCTGCGTCGAGCGCCCTGCCGACGACGCCGACGAGCGCCTTCGAGTCTGCCGGGGCCAGGACCAGCGCGTCCACGTGTCGCGCGATCATCTGATCGACGAGTGCGATCTGGCGCGCGACGTCCTGCTCGTCCTTGATGCCCGTCGAGAGCAGGTCGTATGCCGAGGCGTGTGCCGCCTGATGATCCCGCGCCCCCTGCGCCATCGTCTGGAAGAACTCGTTGGCGAGCGACTTCATCACCAGCGCGACGACGGGGCGCGGAGGCGGCTGTGGGCTGCCACACCCCAGGTGTAGTGACGCGGCGAACACGACCAGGCTGAAGCGGCGAAATGGCATCGGGGATCCGGGCTGTCCGCCGGTCAACGGCGTGGGGGCGGACCGGACGATCCTCGCACGATCAGCGCGGTTTCGAGCACGACGCGCCGGACAGGCCGTCCCGGATCGCTGATCCGCGCGATGAGAAGGCGCGCCGCCGTGGCGCCGATGTCGTAGGTCGGCTGAGAGATGCAGGTGAGCGGCGGCTGCGTCGCCACCTGCCACGGCATGTCGTCGAAGCCCACGATCGAGACGTCTTCCGGCGCTCGCTGCCCGCGCTCGTGAATCGCCTGGAGCACGCCGAGCGACATCGTGTTGTTGGCGCTGAAGATTGCCGTTGGCGGATCGGGGAGGCCGAGCAGGTCGTGGGTCGCGCGGCGCGCGGACTCCCGCTCGAACCCGCCATCGCGGATGAGAGCAGGGTCAACCGCCAGACCGGCAGACTCGAGGCCCATGACGTAGCCGCGCCGGCGCTCGGCGCCGACGTTGTGCGCCTCGAGGCCGGCAATCATCGCGATACGACGATGGCCGAGGCCCGCGAGGTAGGTGACCGCTTCCGCCGATCCCTCGGCGTTGGTCACCGAGACCAAATCCACGTTGGGGAGGTGCACGGTGCGGTCCAGCACGACGAGCGGCACGCCGGTCTTCAGGAACTCGCGATAGATGCGCTCGTCGTGCTGGGACGGCACCACGAGCAGGCCGGCGACGCCTTCGGCGCGGAACGTGTCGAAGTACACGCGCTCGCGCTCGAGCGACCCGTCCGAGTTCGCGAGGAGCACCGTGTAGCCATGCTTCTGGATCTCGTCGTCGATGCCGCGGACGATCGCCGTGAAGAACAGGTTCTGGATGTCGGGGATCAGCACGCCGACTGTTGACCCGTGCCGGGCGCGCAGCGTCCGCGCGGCGCGATTCGGGTGGTAGTTCAGGGAGCTCGCCGCCGCGCGAACGCGCGCTTCAAGGTCGGGGCTGACGCGACCGGATTGCGCCAGCACGCGCGAGACCGTCGCCGTCGAAACGCCGGCCATCGCCGCGACCTGGCGGATGGTAGGCGCAGCCGGGGCGTCCTGCGGCCGGTTGGCCGGGCCTGGCGGGTAGTGCCGGACCTCGTCGCTCACGGGCGGATCGTAATCGGTTACAAAGCGCCGGGTCAATCAATCCACACGCGTTTCACACTGCGCGTAAAGGAGTTGACGTCTGCCTGCCCGTTCTGTCAAACAGCCCCTGAAACGCCGAGCGGACCGAGCGGAAGGGCCTCCCGGCGCGCAAAGGGTGTTTGACACTGTTTGACACGTTGAGGTGGCGGCGGTACCGTCCCGGCCATGAAGATGCAAAGTCGTGTTCTCTCGAGGGCGCTTGCTGTCGTCGTCATCTGCCTCGGCGGCACTGCGGCCGACCGGGCGCAGCCGGCTGGCGCCGAGCCCCGCCAGATGACGCGTGACGTCTTCGAGGACAAGGTGCGCGGCGGCTGGGCGGGCCAGATGATCGGCGTCTCGTTCGGCGCGCCGACGGAGTTCCGGTCCACTGGCGCGATCATCGAAGGGGACCTGCCGGCCTGGACGCCGGACCGCGTCACCAACGCCATCGATCAGGACGACCTGTACGTCGAGATGACGTTTGCCGCCGTCATGGATCACAAGGGGCTGGCCGCGACGACGCGCCAGTACGGCGAGGCGTTCAAGAATTCCAAGTACGACCTCTGGCACGCCAATGCCGGCGCCCGCAGACTGCTCAACATCGGCATCGAAGCGCCGCGATCCGGTCAGCCGGAGTTCAATGCGCACGCCAACGACATCGACTTCCAGATCGAATCGGATTTCATCGGCCTGATGTCGCCGGGCCTGCCTCGCGCGGCGGCGGAGTACAGCCTGCGCGTCGGACAGGTCATGAACTCCGGCGACGGATTGTACGGAGGCCTGTTCATCTCGGGCATGTACGCCGCGGCGTTCTTCGAGTCCGATCCCGAACACGTCGTCCGCGCCGGCCTCGCGATGCTGCCCGAAGGCTCGGGCTACGCCGCCATCATCCGGGACGTGCTCGAATGGCACACGGCGCATCCCGACGACTGGCGAGCGACGTGGCACCTGATCGAGGACAAGTGGGACAAGGACGACTCCTGCCCTGACGGGGCGCTGAAGCCGTTCAACATCGACGCACGGCTCAACGGCGCGTACGTGGCGCTGGGTCTCCTGTACGGCGGCGGCGACTTCACGAAAACGCTCGACGTGGCGACGCGATCCGGGCAGGACTCGGACTGCAACCCGTCAAGTGCGGGAGGAATCCTGGGTGTGATGCTCGGCTACGAGCGGATCCCCGACGAGTGGAAGAGCGGCATTCCCGCCATCGCGAAGCAGAAGTTCTCGTTCACCGACTACTCGTACGAGCAGATCGTGAAGTCCACGATCAGGCGCGCCGAGACCATTGTCGTGGACCAGGGCGGGAGCGTGAAGGACCACGACCTGTCGATCCCGGTGCAGACGGCCGAGCCGCCGCCGCTCGAGCAGTGGGATATGGGCGTGCCGGACAAACTGGTGCTGTCGTCGGATCCCGCCTGGCAGTGGACCGCTGGCTGGACGGCGGCTGGCGTGGACGACAGGGGGCCACGCTCGATGGCAAAAGCCGAGGGCGAGACCGCGACGTTCACGTTCACCGGCACCGCCGTGACGGTCCTCGGTCGGATGAATCAGTTCGGCGGCCGGGCGGATGTCTGGCTCGACGGCGTGCAGCGGCGCCAGCTCGATGGGTGGATTCCCGAACGCACCAACGACGACGTGTTGTGGCACGCGTACGGGCTTGCGCCGGGCACGCACACCCTGAAGATCGTGGTGACCGGCAAGGCAGATTCACGTTCCCAGAGCACGGAGGTCACCATTCAGGCGGCGGTGACCTATCGGCCCCACGAGCCGGTCGCCGCGCCGGCGCCGAGCGCTCCCTGAGCATTCGGTAGGGCCGATCTTCAGATCGGCCAATCGCGCACTTCATTGTTACTGTGACCAGGCTTGCACTGCTGACAGGAGGACACATCTTGATGAATCGGTTCATGCGCGCGGCAGGCGCGCTCGGAATGGCCCTGGCGCTCGCGTCGGTGGTCGGGCATGGGCAGGCGGCGACGCCGGCGAAGAAGGTGATCGCGGTGAAGGCCGCCCGGCTGATTGACGGCCAGGGTGGCGCGCCGATCAGCAATGCCGTGGTGATCATCGAAGGCGATCGCATTACGGCGGTGGGCGGCGCGCTCGCGATTCCGGCCGGCGCCGAGGTGGTGGATCTCGGCGGCGCGACGCTGCTGCCTGGCTTCATCGACTGCCATACTCACGTCACCGGCCAGCCGGGCGAGAACTTCTACGAAGACATCTTCAAGCGCAGCCCCATCGACTCCGCAGTCATCTCGCATGTCTACGCCCGCCGGACGCTGGATGCCGGCTTCACCACCATTCGCAACGTCGGCGCCGAGGAATACACCGACGTCGCGCTGAAGAACGCGATCAACCGCGGCGACATCCCGGGCCCGCGAATGCTGGTGTCCGGCCTGGCGATCAGCGCCACCGGCGGCCACGGCGACCTGAACGGCTACTCGCCGTACCTGTCCTTCAACCTGCTCAGCGGCATCGCCGACGGCCCGGACGAGATCCGGAAGCTGGTGCGGAAGAACATCCGTCAGGGCGCCGACGTCATCAAGGTGCTGGCCACCGCCGGCGTCCTGTCTGAAGAGGACTCGGCCGGCGCGCCGCAATACTCGCAGGCTGAGCTGAACGGCCTCGTCGAGGAAGCGCACATGTGGGAGCGCCGGGTGGCCGCGCACGCGCACGGGGCCGAGGGGATCAAGCGGGCGATTCGCGCCGGCATCGACTCGGTGGAGCACGCGTCGTTCATCGACGATGAGGGGATCCGCCTGGCGAAGGAGAAGGGCACTTACCTCGTGATGGACATCTACAACGACGACTACATCATGACGGAGTATGCGAAGCGCGGCTATCCCGAGAAGATTCTCGAGAAGGAGCGCCGCGTCGGCAAGACCCAGCGCGAGAACTTCCGCAAGGCGTGGCAGGCCGGCGTCAAGATGGCCTACGGGACCGACGCCGGGGTGTATCCGCACGGCATGAACGGGAAGCAGTTCGCGAAGATGGTGGAGTGGGGCATGACGCCGATGCAGGCGATTGTCGCCGCCACCACGTCGGCAGCGGACCTGCTCGGCTGGAGCGATCGTGTCGGGTCGGTGCAGCAGGGGCGGTTTGCGGATCTGGTCGCCGTCTCCGGCGACCCGCTCGCCAACATCTCGGAGCTCGAGCGCGTGCAGTTCGTGATGAAGGGCGGCGTGGTCTACAAGCGCGACGGCAAGCCCGTCAACTGAGTCGCGCCGCTCAGGCAGGCGTCAGCAGCGGCGACAACCGGCTGGTCAAGTACGACAGCCGGTAGTCGCCGATTGTCGGGTTGTGGTACCCGAATGGCAGTTCTTCCGGCCTCAGATCCTGATGGTTCCGCATCGGCTCGAACGCCGTTCCTTCGTGCCATTCGTTGAACGAGTTGATGTAGACCAAAAAGAACCCCGCGCCTGAATCAGGCAGCATGGTGCTGGTCTGCAGGTTCAGCGTCGCGGCAAACGAATCGTCGATGCGATGTTGCGCGAGGAACCGCGCCTCCTCCCGATCCAGCGCCGACGACCAGTCGATGGCCGCCGGCGGTTCGAAGCGTGGCGGCGCGTAGCACGATCCCGCGGGCACGCCGCGCTGCGCGATGCCATCGAAGCCGGCGTTGATGTTGAACGAGAACTCGAGGTCGAACGCGCGACAGTCCTCCGCGATGCGCGGCCACGACCCCGGGCGCACGTAGTTGTCGTAGAGCGCGATCCCGTCAAAGCCGCCGGCGCGCACCCGCTCGAGCGCCGACGAGTCCGCCAGCAGGTGCAGGCGATCGAAGTCGCGAACGAACGTCTCGCGCACGGTGTCGGTCTGCTGCCGCCAGGTCGCGTCGGGCCGCCAGAGCGAGACCGGCGACGTGTTGCCACGGCAGTCCGTCGAGGTCTGCGGCAGGATCGTCGCGAACGATTTGAACACCGGCGCTTCCGAGCCGTCGGCGTCGCGCAGCATCAGCAGGCAATCGAACCGGCGCTTCTCGCCGTACTCGGTCAGCAGGTACTGAAGATCGGCGGCGTATTGTTCGGTGCGGTTGTCGGCGTACGGCTCGAGATGAAACGTGACCTTGAGGCCATGGTCGTTCATCACGTCCATGATCAGCGGCACCGCCTGATCCTCCTGGCTGCCGCGTCCCCACCAGCTGATGTTGATCGCGCCCACGCCGCTCGCGGCGATCCACGCCGCGTGCTGCTCGATGACTTGCGCGCTGCGTGAGTCGTATGGGCCGAGCGCGGGCACCGACGTCACGGCGATGTCGTACGGCGGCACGCGATCCCATTGGTTCCAGTGACGCCACGGGCTCGTGCCGTACGACGGGTAGTACTCGAACACGAAGTGTCGGCGCAGGTCGGGGAAGCGCCGGCGCAGCGGCGGGCCAATGGCGGCCGCGTCGACCGGCGGTACCGGCGCCGGAAAGGTCGGCAGCTGAAGCGGCGGGAGGTCGGGGACGCGCTGGTTGGTCCTGACCGCCAGCGTGTAGCCTCGACCGTAGTGCCAGTCGGGATCGACGCGTGGGACGGATACCCGGTGCCGAGGGACCGCGAGCGCCCCGAAGGGACGTGACGCCACCGAGGCGGCGAGCGCGGCAAGAAACCGTCGGCGGCTGAGCACGGCAGCCCTTCCGGCCATCGTAGGCCGATCGCGCGCCCCAGGCAATTCAGACCCATCTCATTACCGCATCGGCGACGATGCGCGGGCCGGAAGTTGACATGGACCTCGGACCTGCCGTTATACTTGTGGCCATCTTCGCCATGTCGTCCGCATTGATGTCGATGTCCTGCTGTTGTTGTTGTCGCGAGGCCCGGAAGGGCCCCCGCGCCGCAGGTCGTCGCTCGTGCCGGACGCTCACCAGCTAAAGCACCAGACACACGAGACAACCTGAGGCCCGGGAGGCACAGACCTTCCGGGCCTTTTTCGTTTCCGGGCCTCAGCGTCGGACGCAGAGGCCAGGTTGTCCGGCGTGTGCGAGGGTGCAATCGTGAGCAACAGGATCAAACCAGGAACAGGACGACTCCGGGAGGCCGCGTGGGCCTGACGGTCGACCTCGCCCGCGCGGCGTCCGACATGGACGACTGGTCAGCCGACCGGATCCTGGCGTGGGCGGCCGGCAGCGGGCGCGCGGCGTTCAGCACCGGCTTTGGCGCCGAAGGCTGCGCGCTGATTCACCTGATTGCCTCAGCCGGGCTTCCCGTCGACGTCTTCACGCTCGATACCGGCGTCCTGTTCCCCGAGACCTACGCGCTCTGGCACGCGCTCGAGCACCGCTACGGCATCACTATCCGCGGCGTCGTGCCACAGGAAACCATCGAGCAGCAGGCCGTCACGTTCGGCCCCGCGCTGTGGACCCGCGAGCCGGATCGCTGCTGCGCATTGCGCAAGCTCGCGCCGCTTGCCGAGGCCCTCAAGAGCGCCGATCTCTGGATCACCGCCATCCGCCGCGATCAGACCGCCGACCGTGCCGCCGCGCTCGTCGTCGAGCCGGACAGCCGCTATGGGCTGATCAAGGTGAACCCGCTGGTCCGCTGGACAGCGAAAGACGTCTGGCGGTTCATCCATGACAACGACGTCCCCTACAACCCGCTGCATGACCAGGGCTACCCGAGCATCGGGTGCCAGCCATGTACGACGCGGGTTGCCGAGGGCGAGGATCCCCGCGCCGGACGGTGGCGCGGGCGCCAAAAGAATGAGTGCGGCCTGCATGTGAAGCCATAGCCGCCAGAGTGTGAGACCAGTGAGTTCGTGACGACCCAAACCAAGGGAGACACAGCACGTGAGTGAGATTCAACTCGTCAGCCCGCACGGCGGCGTTCTCGTTGACCGCCTGATTCCCGACGCCGAAGCCGCGGCGACCGCCGCGCATGCCGCCACCCTGAAGCCGCTGCCGCTCGACGCCCGCGAGCAGGCCGACCTCGAGCTGATCGCCGTCGGCGCCGCCAGCCCGCTCATCGGGTTTCTCGGCAAGGCCGACTACGACTCCGTGCTCGCACGCCTGCGGCTGGCCGACGGCACCGTGTGGCCGCTCCCGTTCACGCTGGCCGTCGCCGACGACACGCCAGTCGCGGTCGGCGAGGAGCGATCGCTGGTCGACGGCAACGGCCGCGTGTGGGGCGTCATCACCGTCACCGACGTGTTCACGCGCGACCCGGAGGCGGAGTCTCGTGCCGTCTACGGCACCGACGATCCGGCGCATCCCGGTGTCGCGTACCTGCTCGGACGCCCGCGCACGCTCGCTGGCGGGCCGGTGCGCGTCCTGCCGCTTGGCGACGATCGCCCGTTTGCGGCCCATCGCCTGACGCCGCGCCAGTTGCGCGCCCTGATTGCCGAGCGCGGCTGGCGGCGCGTGGCGGGGTTCCAGACCCGCAACCCGATCCACCGGGCGCACGAGCACCTCACGAAGCTCGCCCTCGAGGTGAGCGACGGGCTGGTCATTCACCCGCTGGTCGGCGAAACCAAGCAGGACGACGTCCCGGCTTCCGTGCGGTTCGAGGCGTACAAGGCGCTGCTGGCGAAGTACTACCCGAAGGACCGGGCGGTGCTCGCGGCGTTTCCCGCCGCGATGCGCTACGCCGGCCCGCGCGAGGCGCTGTTTCACGCCGTCGTCCGCAAGAACTACGGCATCAACCAGCTGATCGTGGGACGCGACCACGCCGGCGTCGGCAAGTACTACGAGCCGCTCGCCGCGCAGCGGATCTTCGATCAGTTCCCCGTCGAAGACATCGGCGTGACGCCGCTCAAGCTCGACCCGACGTTCTACTGCCGCGCCTGCGGCACGCTGGCCTCGTCGAAGAGCTGCCCGCACGACGCCGCCTCGCGCCTCGAGCTGTCGGGCACGAAGGTGCGCGAGATTCTGCGCGCCGGCGGCCACCTGCCGGAGGAGTTCACGCGGCCCGAAGTCGCCGAGATCCTCCGTGCCCACTACGTGACGGTGTCGGGCGTGCTGCCGGCCGAGGCCGCGCCGCCGAGCGCAGCGCCGGCAACGCAGGGCTTCATCCTGTGGTTCACCGGGCTGTCGGGCGCCGGCAAGAGCACGCTGTCGGAGGCGATCAAGGCGCGGCTGGCGCCGACGCGGCAGGTCGAGGTGCTCGACGGCGACGAGGTGCGCACGCATCTGTCGAAGGGCCTGGGCTTCTCGAAGGAGGATCGCGACACCAACATCCGGCGGATCGGGTTCGTCGCCCGGCTGCTCGCGCGTCATGGCGTGGCGACCATCACTGCTGCCATCTCGCCGTACGCGGACACCCGTGACGAGGTCCGGGCCGCCGCGGCGCGCGATGGCGTCGCGTTTGTCGAAGTGCATGCCGATGCCACGATCGACGCCCTCGCGGCGCGAGACGTGAAGGGCCTGTATCGCAAGGCGCTGGCCGGCGAGATCGGCAACTTCACCGGCATCTCCGATCCGTACGAGGCGCCAAAGAATCCGGAGCTCGTCGTCCGAAGCGACCGCGAGACCGTGGACGAGAGCCTGGCGCGCATCCTGAACCTGCTGGTGGCGCGAGGGCTCGTCGAGCCGACGGTACTCGCCGGGCTGTCAGCCACGGTCGTGTCATGAGCGCCGACTTGTTCCCGACGTTCCTCAAGCTCGCCGGCCGCCGTGTCGTGGTGGTGGGAGGCGGCCCCGTGGCCGCCTCCAAGATCGCCTCGCTGCTGGCAGCGCAGGCAGCGGTGACGGTGGTGGCGCCTGACGTCGTGGACGAGATCGTCGAGTCGGGTGTCGAGATCGTCGGCCGCGAATTCACGGCGTCGGATCTCGATGCCGCGTGGTTCGTCGTGGCCGCCGCGCCGCCGGACGTGAATCGGGAAGTCGCCGCGGCAGCTGAAGCGAGGCGCCTGTTCGTCAACGCCGTGGACGATCCGGCGCACGCCTCGGCCTATCTGGGCGGCGTCGTGCGGAAGCACGGTGTGACGCTGGCGATCTCGACGGACGGCCGGGCTCCCGCACTGGCGGGACTCCTGCGCGAGGGCCTCGAGGCGACGCTGCCGGACGACGTCGGCGAGTGGATGGCCGCCGCCGATGCCGCACGTCACGAGTGGCGTGCCACGGGCGTGCCGATGGCGTCGCGCAGGCCACGGCTGCTGGCGGCCATCAACGCGCTCTACGCGGCCCGCGACGCCGCGGCAGCGACGACGGGGTCTGTGCGATGACCGGCCGCGTGGCGCTGGTCGGCGCCGGTCCCGGAGACCCGGGCCTGCTCACGAGACGCGCATTGCAGGTGCTGCGTCGTGCGGACCTGGTGCTCTACGACGCTCTGGTGTCGGCGCCGATTGTGGCGATGGCGCGCCGTGCCAAACGCTTCTACGTCGGCAAGCGGCACGGGCGTCACGCGATGAGCCAGGAGGCCATTCATCGCCTGATGATTCGCGCGGCGCGCCGGGGACAGTCTGTGGTGCGCCTGAAGGGCGGCGACCCGTTCCTGTTCGGCCGCGGCGGCGAGGAAGCGCTGGCCCTGCGGATGGCGGGCATTCACGTCGACGTGGTGCCCGGCGTCAGCTCGGCTCTTGCCGCACCGGCGCTCGCCGGAATTCCAGTCACGCACCGCGGCATCTCGCCGGGCGTCGTCATTGTGTCCGGACACGCGGAGGCGTCGTACGGACCGGTGGTGGATTGGCTGCAGCCGCGGTCGGCCACTCTCGTGGTGCTGATGGGTCTCGCCACGCGCGCGGATCTCGTCAAGCGCCTTGTCCAGAACGGCTGGGCGGCTGCGACACCGGCTGCCGTGGTGTCGGGCGCGGGACACGATGGCGCGGCCCTCTGGACCGGCCGGCTCGATCAGCTTGCGTCGGCGCCGGTCGCGGGCGACCTGCCCGCGACGATTGTCATCGGGGAAGTAGTCGCCCTCTCGTCGGCGATTGGCGGGGTGATTCCGCGGAGCGCGTATGACGCCCCGGATCGCCACAACCGCGACATTCAGGGACAGGGGTAACGCACATGTCAGCTTTGGACGATTCGAAGACCCTGGGCCGCGCACGCGTGTCGTTTGCGGCAGAGGCCGATATCGACGAATTCGCCGACGTGCTCGACAAGTTCGAGCGCGGAGACATCGGGCCGGACCAGTGGCGCGCGTTCCGTCTCGTGCGCGGCACGTATGGTCAACGGCAGGCCGAAGACGCGCAGATGCTGCGCGTGAAGGCGCCGCAGGGACTGCTGACGGCGCAGCAGCTTCGCGCGTTTGCTGACGTCTCCCAGCAGTACGCGCGCGGGTTCGCCCACGTCACGACGCGGCAGAACTTCCAGCTGCACTTCATCAAGCTGCACGACGTCGAGACGATCATGCGGCGCCTGGCCGAAGAGGGCCTGACGACGCGGGAAGCGTGCGGCAACTCGGTCCGCAACATCACGGCGTGCCCGTGGGCCGGTGTGGCCGCCGACGAGTTGTTCGACGTCACGCCGTACGGCGAGGCGCTCACGCGCTATTTCCTGCGCCACCCGCTGAGCGCGTCGCTGCCGCGCAAGTTCAAAATCGCCTTTGAAGGCTGTCCGGAGGATCACGCGCTCACCGCGATTCACGACATCGGCTTCCGCGCCGTTGTCCGCGAGGAGGACGGCCGTGCCGTCCGCGGCTTCCGCGTTGCGGCCGGCGGCGGCACCGCGACGATGTGCCGGGAGGCGGCAGCGCTGCACGAGTTCCTGCCCGTCACCGACATGTTCGCGTCGGCGGAAGCGATCGTCCGCGTCTTCCATCGCCTGGGCGATTACAAGCACAAGCACAAGAACCGGATGAAGTTCCTGATCCGGTCGCTTGGCTGGGAGCGCTTTGCCGCCGAGTACGAGATCACCCTCGCCGAGGTGCTCGCGGAAGGCGTGCCCCCGCTGCCGTTCGACCCTGACGCTCCGCCCGCCGAGCACGCGCCGGACTGGCATCGTCCCGCGCCTCCAGCGGCGGCGACACTCTCCGAGCGCGTCGAAGGGCAGTCGCCCGACGGGCCCGGCATTCTTCCCGATCACCGGCCGATACTCCGTGTGGAAGACGCCGACGTCCTCGCCTGGCAGCGGCGCAACGTGAGGGCGCAGCGCCAGGCCGGCTACGCGGCGGTGACGGTGACGCTGCCGCTTGGCGACATCACGGCCGAGCAGTTGCGCGCGGTCGCAGCGCTCGCCGAGTCCTACGGCGACGGCACGGCACGCCTGACGATCGAGCAGGACCTGATCCTGCGGTGGATCGCGGTGAAAGACCTGGATGCCTTCTACGAGAGGCTCGCCGCCTCGGGACTCGGCCTCGCTGAAGCCGGTCTGCCGACCAACGTCACAAGCTGTCCGGGGGCCGAGTCGTGCCGGCTGGCGGTGACGCAGTCGCGCGGGCTCGGCCGGACTCTGCACGATGCGCTGGCCGGGGCGCCGGAACTGGCGGAGGCGGCCACCGGGCTGGTCGTGAAGATGAGCGGCTGTCCCAATGGCTGCGGCCAGCATCACATCGCGGGCATCGGGTTCCAGGGCAGCATCCGGAAGCTGGCCGGGCGGGCGGTGCCGCAGTACTTCGTCCTCGTCGGCGGTGGACCGACCGCCACCGGCGTGACGTTCGGGCGGCTGGCAGCCAAGGTCCCGGCGCGGCGGGCGCCCGAGGTACTCGAGCGATTCGATCAACTTCTACCGCCGCACGGGTGGAGAAGGCGAGACACCGACAGCGTTCTTCCAGCGTGTAGGGCTGGCGGACGTCAAGGCGGAGATTGCCGACCTCGAACAGTTGTCCATCGAGACGGCAGTGCCAGAGGACTTCATCGATCTTGGCGAGACAGAGACCTACTCGCCGGAAGTGATGGATGGCGAATGCGCCACTTAGGGCGATCGATCGGAGAGCGCCGATGAGCACACTGACCGCACCCGTCGAGCGCGAGATTCTCGACGCGGTGCGAAACATCCGCTACGGCTCGGTGGAGGTCGTGATTCACGACTCCAAGGTCGTGCAGGTCGTCCGGACTGAGAAGGTCCGACTCGACGCGCGGCCGTCGCCAACCGCGGGACGCGCGGAGGTCTGAGCCGAAGTCCACTCACTGCCCGCCGGCGCGAGCCGGCGGGCGCAACCAATATCGCAGTCCGACCGGACTACCGGAGGCGCGTCATGAAAAGGCACAGCACATGCGCACGACAGCCCTCCGCCTCGTCGGAGCAGGAGTACTGGTGACAGCGTTGATTCCGGGACGGCTTGCCGCACAGACCACGGCCGCCGATCCCAAACCCGATTCGCAGCCCAGCCTCGAGCAGCTCGTCGCTGCCGTGGGCTCGGCGTCGCCGTCCACGCCGGAGAGCGCGGCGGCCGCTCGCGCCGCGCTCGAAGCGCTGGTGGCGCGGATCGGCGATCTCGATCAGCAGCTGCGCGTGCTGCAGCGCAAGCTCGAGATCGAGCGTGAGCAGACGGCCGAGAAGGTCAAGGTCACGCCGGTGGTCGGCGCCGGCCGCGACGGCTTCCAGCTGAAGTCGGCCGACGGCGATTTCCAGTTGAAGTTCCGTGGCTATGTCCAGTCCGACGGACGCTTCGTCGGCGACAACGACACCACCAGCGGGCCGACGACCTTCGTGCTGCGCCGCGTCCGCCCGGTCCTCGAGGCTACAGCGTTCAAGATTTTCGACTTCAAGCTGATGCCGGACTTCGGCCAGGGCCAGACGGTCCTCTACGACGCGTACGCCGAAGCGAGGTTCGCCACCTGGGCGAAGTTTCGCATCGGCAAGTACAAGCCGCAGTTCGGCCTCGAGCGCCTGCAGTCGGCGACAGAGCTGACGTTCATCGAACGCGGGACGCCGACGCTGATCGCCCCCAACCGCGATCTCGGCGCGTCGTTGTCCGGCGACGTGGTCGGCGAGCGAGTGAACTACTCGATCGGCGTGTTCAACGGCGTCGTCGATGCCGGCAACGCCGATATCGACGACCACAGCGGCAAGGATTTCCTCGCGCGCGTGTTCACGCTGCCGTTCAAGAAGTCGGATGGCGCGCTCAAGAACCTCGGCGTCGGCATCGCGTTCACCGACGGCAGCCAGCACGGCACCCTGACGGCGCCGAGCCTGCCGCAATACAAGACGGCCGCCCAGCAGACGTTCTTCCGTTACCGCTCCGACGCCACCGTCGACGGCACGAGCCTGGCCGACGGCGCCCACTGGCGCGTCGGCCCGCAGGGCTACTACTACGTCGGGCCGCTCGGCCTGCTGGCCGAGTACTCGGTGAGCAGCCAGCGCGTCCGGCGCGGGACGACGGCCGCGGACATCCAGGCCAGGGCGTGGCAGATCGAAGGCTCCTACGCGCTGACAGGGGAGTCCGCGTCGTACCGCGGCCTGACGCCAAAGCATCCGTTCGACAGGAAGGCGGGCGGCTGGGGCGCGTTCGAGCTGACGGCGAGGTATGGCGAGTTCGCCGTGGACGACAGCGCGTTTCCGCTGTTTGCCAATCCCGCCACTGCGGCGCGCGAAGCGCACGACATCGTCGGCGGCGTGAACTGGTATCTCAACCGGATGGTGAAGATCACGGCGCAATACGAGGCCGGCCTCTTCGACGGCGGCGCGCCCAACGGCGGCGATCGCCCTTCCGAAAAGGGCGTCTTCACCCGGTTGCAGTTTGCATTCTGACCCAAGGACCACAGCCATCATGCGCACATCACGACTCCTCATTGCCGCTGCTGCCCTCGTGGCGGCGGTTGCGCCGCTCTCGGCGCAGAACAAGGTCACCCTGCTCAACGTGTCGTACGACCCGACACGCGAGCTTTATCAGGACATCAACGCCGCGTTCGCGAAGACATGGCAGGCCAGGACGGGCGAGGTCGTCACTGTCAATCAGTCGCACGGCGGATCGGGCAAGCAGGCACGGGCCGTCATCGACGGGCTCGAGGCCGATGTCGTCACGCTCGCGCTGGCCTACGACGTGGATGCCATCAGCAGAATCGGGCATCTGATTCCTCCGGACTGGCAGAAGCGGCTGCCGAACAACTCGACGCCGTACACGTCGACGATCGTGCTGCTCGTGCGGAAGGGGAACCCGAAACACGTCAAGGACTGGGACGACCTGGTGCGCCAGGGAGTGTCTGTCGTGACGCCGAACCCGAAGACTTCCGGCGGCGCGCGGTGGAACTACCTGGCGGCGTGGGGTTACGCCCGAAAGAAGTTCGGGACCGACGCCAGGGCGCAGGAGTTCGTCGCGAGCCTGTATCGCAACGTCCCCGTCCTCGACTCTGGCGCGCGCGGCGCGACGACCACGTTCGTGCAGCGCGGGATTGGTGATGTGCTGATCGCGTGGGAGAACGAAGCGCTGCTGGCGACGGAGAAGCTCGGGAAGGACCAATTCGAGATCGTCTTCCCGTCGGTCAGCATCCTGGCCGAGCCGCCGGTCAGCGTGGTGGACAAGGTCGTGGACAAGCGCGGGACGCGAAAGGTGGCGCAGGCGTACCTGGAGTTCCTCTATTCGGCAGAGGGTCAGGACATCGCCGCGCGGCACTATTACCGGCCGCGCCAGGCAGACGTGCTGGCGAAGTACGCGTCGCGCTTCCCGAACATCCCGCTGTTCACGATCGACGAAGTGTTCGGCGGCTGGACGAAAGCGCAGCACCTTCACTTCGACGACGGCGGGATCTTCGACAAGATCTACGAGCCGGGTTCGTAGGAGCGGTCGCTCATGGCATCGCGCACTCTTCCAGGGTTCAGGCCGGCGGTCGGCTTCACGGTGCTCTATCTGAGCCTCGTGGTGCTGATCCCGCTCGCCGGCCTGTTCCTGAAGAGTGCGGCGATGACGTGGCCGCAGGTACTGGCACCTGGTGACCGGCCAGCGTGCCCTCGCGTCGTATTGGCTCACGTTCAGGACCTCGGCGGAAGCGGCGCTGGTGAACGCGGCGTTCGGCCTGCTCGTGGCGTGGGTCCTGGTGCGGTATCCGTTTCCGGGCCGGCGGTTCGTGGACGCCGTCGTCGACCTGCCGCTGGCGCTGCCGACGGCTGTCGCCGGCATCGCGCTGACGACGCTCTACGCAGAGAACGGCTGGATTGGCGCGCCGCTGGCGCGCGCAGGGATCAAGGTGGCGTTCACGCCGCTCGGCATCACCATCGCCCTGATCTTCATCGGCCTGCCGTTTGTCGTGCGGACGGTGCAGCCGGTCCTGCAGGATCTCGACGCCGAGATCGAAGAGGCCGCCGCCAGCCTCGGCGCGACGCGGGCGCAGACGTTCTGGCGGGTGATTCTTCCGGCGATCCGTCCCGCGCTCATTACGGGCACGGCGCTGGCGTTCGCGCGCGCGCTCGGCGAGTACGGCTCCGTGGTGTTCATCTCCGGAAATCTCCCGCTCAAGACAGAGGTCACAACGCTGCTGATCATGACCAAGCTCGAGCAGTACGACTACAAGGGCGCGACCGCGCTGGCCACCGTGATGCTCGGGCTCTCGTTTTCGCTGCTTCTGGCCATCAACATGACGCAGTCGTGGCTGCGGCGGCGCGAAGGAGCCGCGGCGTCATGACCCGCGATCGCGTCGTCCGCTGGACACTGATCAGCGTGGCGCTGCTGTTTCTCGGCGGCGCGCTGCTGCTGCCGCTGGCCGCGATCTTCATCGAGGCCTTCGCGCTGGGGTTGTCGGCGTACTGGGGAGCCGTCACCGAGCCGGAGGCGCTGCATGCCCTGTGGCTCACGGCGCTGGTGGCGGCCATCACGGTGCCGTTCAACGTCGTCTTCGGCGTGGCGGCGGCATGGGCGATCGCGCGCTTCTCGTTTCCCGGCCGGCAGGTGCTGGTCACGCTGATCGACCTGCCGTTCGCGGTGTCGCCGGTGATCTCCGGGCTCGTCTTCGTCCTGCTGTTTGGCGCGCAGGGCTGGGCCGGGCCCTGGCTGGCGGAGCACGACATCAAGATCGTGTTCGCGCTGCCGGGCATCGTGCTCGCAACGGCGTTCGTGACGGTGCCCTTTGTGGCGCGCGAGCTGATTCCGGTGATGGAGGAGCAGGGCGCGGACGCGGAGGAAGCGGCGGCGGCCCTCGGCGCGAGCGGCTGGCAGATGTTCTGGCGCGTCACGCTGCCGCAGATCTCCTGGGGCCTGATGCACGGCGTGGTGCTGTTGACTGCGCGTGCGGTGGGCGAGTTCGGCGCGGTGTCCGTCGTCTCTGGTCACATCCGCGGCCAGACGACCACGGCGCCGCTGCACGTCGAGATTCTGTACAACGAGTATCAGTTCTCCGCGGCGTTCGCCGTGGCGTCGGTGCTGACGCTGTTTGCGCTCGTCAGCCTCGCCGCGCGGCGCGCAGTCGAGTGGAGGATGGCGCGGTCATGAGCATCGAAGCGAGACATCTCTCGAAACGGTTTGGCGGCTTCCAGGCCGTCAGCGACGTCAGCCTCCAGGTGGGCGCCGGCGAGCTGGTCGGGCTGCTCGGTCCGTCGGGCTCTGGCAAGACGACATTGCTGCGGATGATCGCGGGCCTCGAGCAGCCGGACGAGGGAGCCATTCTGCTGTCGGGACAGGACCGGACACGGCAGCGGGCGGCAGAGCGGGGTGTAGGCTTCGTCTTTCAACACTATGCGCTCTTCCGGCACCTGACGGTGTTCGAGAACGTCGCGTTCGGCCTGAGGGTGCAGCCGAGACGCGTGCGCTCCTCGAACGACGCGATTCGCGCCCGCGTCTCGGAGTTGCTCGGCCTCGTGCAGCTGGACAACCTCGCAGACCGGCACCCGTCGCAGCTCTCCGGCGGTCAGCGCCAGCGCGTCGCGCTCGCCCGCGCGCTGGCCGTCGAGCCGAAGATCCTGCTGCTCGACGAGCCATTCGGCGCGCTCGACGCGCGCGTGCGCAAGGACCTGCGGCGCTGGCTGCGCGCCCTGCACGAACGGCTGCGCGTGACGACGCTGTTTGTGACGCACGACCAGGACGAGGCGCTGGAGCTCTCGGACCGGGTCGTCATCATGCATCAGGGACGCGTGGAGCAGGTGGGCACGCCGGAAGCGGTGTATCACAGCCCGGCAACGCCGTTCGTGGTGCAGTTCCTCGGCGACGTGAACCTGTTCCACTGCCGGACCGAGGGCGGCCGGACCTACCTTGGCGCGCCGGCGCTGGATCCGCCGGACGACAGGCGTACGAGCTCGACTCCGGAGACTGTCTTCATCCGGCCGCACCTGCTCGACATCAGCCTTGGCTGGACGGACTCGCGCCAGTTCCGGGCCGCGGTCCTGATGGTGAATCCTGCCGGGCCGGTGGTCAGAGTCGAACTGGAAAGCGACTGGGGCGCGCTGGTGCGCGTGGACCTGTCACAGGAGCGCTACCGCGCGCTTGGCCTGCGCCCAGGCACCGAGGTCTTCGTGGCGCCGAAGGCAGAGGAGTCGCTGCTCACGGCGTAACGGGGGGCTTCGCCGTCGGGTGCTTGGGGGCTTCGCGGTCGGGTGCTCAGAGACTTCGCGGTCGGGTGCTCGGGGGACTTCGCGGTCGGGTGCTCAGGGGCTTCGCTGTCGGGTGCTCAGGGGCTTCGCTGTCGGGTGCTCAGAGACTTCGCAGTCGGGTCCTCGGGGACCTTCGCTGTCGGGTGCTTGGGCACGCTGCGACTGGCATGGGGCGTGCCTCTGTTGGCTGGATGTCAATCCGGCGACATGAAGACCTTGTGGCATGGCAGGTCGCAATGCTGCTGCATCACAGGCTCGTGCCTCTGCTCGAGCGCCCGCCAGCGAAATGGGATCGGAGATTCTGCAGCGAGCTCTATGCTGCCAGTGAGTCGATTTCTGCCAATATCGCGGAGGGGTTCGACCGCTTCAGCCGGAAGCAGTTCCGGTACTTCCTGCAAATCGCGAAGGCCTCGGCCGCCGAGACCACCACCCGCGTCCGACACGGGTACTCCCGCGGCTTCTGGTCCGAGGGGGAGTTCCACGAACTGCTCGTCCTGTGTCGACGAACGCGCACACTGCTGGCCCGCCTGATCGCGAGCATCCGAGGACCCGACACCGAAGCCTCCTGAGGACCCGACAGCGAAGCCTCGTGAGCACCCCGCAGCGAAGCCCCCTGGAGCACCCGACTGCGAAGTCCCCCGAGCACCCGACAGCGTTAGTCCCCTTGAGGCTCCCGACAGCGAAGCCACCCCTTACGCATACATGCCGCGCAGCCGCGTGACTGTCGCGACACGGTCGATCGCGACCACGTAGGCCGCCGTGCGCAAGTCGATCTTGTGCTTCAGCGACACCTTGAGGACGGCGTTGTACGCCTCCACCATCTTCTCTTCGAGCTGGCGGTTCACTTCGGCTTCGGTCCAGTAGTAGCCGTGCCGGTTCTGCACCCACTCGAAGTACGATCCCGTCACGCCCCCACTGTTGGCCAGGATGTCGGGCACCACGAAGACGCCGTTGTCGTGCAGGATGTTGTGCGCCTCTGGAGTGGTGGGCCCGTTGGCGCCTTCGACGATCGCCTTGGCCTTGATGTCGCGGGCGTTGTCCACCGTGATCTGGTTCTCGAGCGCCGCCGGGATCAGGAAGTCGACGTCGAGGCCAAAGATCTGGTCGTTGGTCAGCGGATCCGCGCCAGGGAAACCGTCGACAGTCTTGTGCTCCTTGGTCCAGTCGATCAGCTTCTGCACGTCGAGGCCGGCCTCGTTGTAGACGCCGCCCTTCCAGTCGGTCACCGCGACGATCTTCGCGGCCAGTCGCGAGATCAGGTCTGCCGACACTGAGCCGACGTTGCCGAACCCCTGCACGGCCACGGTTGCGCCGCGCATGTCGATCTCGAGGTGCTTTGCCGTCTCGCGCGTGCAGATCATCACGCCGCGGCCGGTCGCTTCGCGCCGGCCCTGCGAGCCACCGAGCACGACCGGCTTGCCGGTGACGATAGCGGTTTCAGTGCGCCCGACGTGCATGGAATACGTGTCCATGATCCACGCCATGATCTGTTCGTTCGTGTTGACGTCGGGGGCCGGGACGTCCTTGTCGGGGCCGATGGCGTCGATGATCTCCGCCATGTACCGCCTGGTCAGGGATTCCAGCTCGCGCCGCGACATGCGCGTCGGATCGCAGATGACGCCGCCCTTGCCGCCGCCGAACGGGATCTGCGCCACGGCGCATTTCCACGTCATCCACGCCGCAAGCGCCGTCACCTCGTCGAGGCTGACGTCGGGATGGTAGCGGATGCCGCCTTTGGCAGGCCCGAGGCTGATGTTGTACTGGACGCGATACCCGGTGAAGACTTCGATCTCGCCGCTGTCCATCTGGATGGGGCACGACACGATGATCTGCCGCTTGGGCGCGGTCAGGACGCGCCAGATTCCTGGTTCGAGGTTCAGGATACGCGCGGCGCTGTCGAACTCCTGGAGCATCGCGCCGAAGATCGTGCCGTGACCCGCCATGACGGTTGTCTCTCCCCAGCCCGCGCACGGGCTGTCGATGGTATGAGGCCGCGCCACGCCGGGATTGTGCCTGTGGCGAGCAAACGATTGAGCGTAGCGCCGCCCTGAAGGAGACGTCAAGCGCACTTCAGTGGCGATTGGCGAGGGCAGAGTGACGATGGCGGGCAGTGGTCTGCGTATACTTGAGCAATGGCGACAGGGGCGCGTGAGCGGCCGCCTTCGGCAACAGCAGCAGCGGCGCGATTCCGGACGATCTCCCAGCGCCCGATCGAGCCGCTCTACGGCCCCGCCGACGTCGCGGATCTGGACTACGCGCGCGACCTCGGCGACCCTGGGCAGCCGCCGTACACCCGCGGCATTCACGCCACCGGCTACCGCGGCAAGCTCTGGACGATGCGCCAGTTTGCCGGGTTCGGCACGCCCGCCGAGACCAACGCGCGCTACCGGCACCTGCTCGAGGAAGGCGGCACCGGGCTGAGCGTGGCATTTGACCTGCCAACGCTCATGGGCCGTGATCCCGATCACCCGCTGTCGATAGGCGAGGTCGGAAAGTGCGGCGTGTCGGTGGCGACGCTGGCGGATATGGAAGCCCTGTTCGCCGGCATCCCGCTCGCGAGCGTGACGACGTCGATGACCATCAACTCGCCGGCTGCGATGATCTTCGCGATGTATCTCGTCGTGGCCGAGCGCCAGGGCGCCGCGTGGTCCACGCTCTCCGGCACGATCCAGAACGACATCCTGAAGGAATTCATCGCGCAGAAGGAATACATCTACCCGCCGCGGCCGTCGATGCGGCTGGTCACCGACGTCTTCGCGTTCTGCGCGCGTGAAGTGCCGCGCTGGAACACGATTTCAGTCAGCGGGTATCACATCCGCGAGGCCGGCTCCACGGCGGCCCAGGAGCTCGCATTCACGCTCCGCGACGGCATCGAGTACGTCCAGGCCGGCATCGACGCGGGCCTGGCGGTGGACGACTTCGTGCCGCGCCTCTCGTTCTTCTTCAACGCCCACTCGGATTTCTTCGAGGAGTTGGCCAAGTACCGCGCCGCGCGCCGCATCTGGGCGCGCGTGATGCGCGAGCGGTTTCATGCCACGGACGAGCGCTCGTGCAAGCTGCGCTTCCACACGCAGACGGCGGGCGTGTCGCTGACGGCGCAACAGCCGTACAACAACGTCGTCCGGACGGCCATCCAGGCGCTGTCTGCCGTGCTCGGCGGGACCAACTCACTCCACACCAACTCACTCGACGAGGCGCTGGCGCTGCCGACCGAGCAGGCGGCCACCCTGGCGCTGCGAACGCAGCAGATCATCGCCTTCGAGACCGGCGTCACCGCGACTGCCGATCCGCTCGGCGGTTCCTATTTCGTCGAGGCCCTGACGTCGGCACTCGAACGTGAAGCGCTGGACTACTTCTCGCGTATCGACGCCATGGGCGGCATGGTCACCGCTATCGAGCAGGGATTTCCACAGCGCGAGATTGCCGAGAGCGCGTACCGATTCCAGCAGGCGGTGGAGCGGGGCGAGCAGCAGATTGTCGGCGTCAACGCCCACGTGGCGACCGGTGAGCGACCAGTACACACCCTCTACATTGACGAGACCGCGGGTGAGCGCCAGACCGAGGCCCTGACCGAGACCAAGCGACACCGTGACGCCGCGGCCGTACACGACGCGCTCACGCAGTTGCGGGCGAGCGCGGCTGGCCGCGACAACCTGATGCCGCCGCTCCTGCAGGCCGTGCGCGCGCAGGCGACCCTTGGCGAGATGTGCGACACGCTGCGCGACGTCTGGGGGGAGTGGGAAGAGCAGGCGGTTATCTGAAATGAAGAATGAAGAATGAAGAGTGAAGAATGAAGAGTGAAGAATGAAGAGACCATGACACGAGTCATCATCGCGAAGCCGGGACTGGACGGGCACGATCGTGGCGCGAAGGTGATCGCCCGCGCGTTGCGGGATGCGGGGATGGAAGTGATCTACACCGGCCTGCGTCAGACGCCGGAGCAGATCGTCGCCGCGGCCCTGCAGGAAGACGCGGACGTCATCGGCCTGTCCATTCTGTCGGGTGCGCACAACCACATTTGTCCCAGGGTCATGACGCTGCTGCACGAGCAGGGGCTCGACGACGTGCTCGTGGTCATTGGCGGCATCATCCCGGACGCCGATATCCCGGCGCTGAAGGCCATTGGCATCACCGGCATCTTCCTGCCCGGCACGCCGATGCAGGAGATCGTCGATTTCATCCGCGGTCACGTGAGACAGCGCGATACGGCCTGACCAGCGCGCGCGCGGAGCACCGGCGTCTGGCACCCGCCAGAACGTGCACGATTCTTCCAGAAATCGATGCTCGGCACCTTGACCGTCGCGCTGAGCTGCCGTACTCTCCCCCCATGGCACACCGGCTTCTTCTTGCCGACGACAGCGTGACGATTCAGAAGGTCATCGAGTTGACGTTCGCTGATGAGGACGTCAAGGTGGTCGCCGTTGGCGACGGCGATCAGGCGCTCGCGCGTCTGGCCATCGACCCTTACGACATCGTCCTCGCGGACGTCGGCATGCCCGGCAAGACGGGTTTCGAGGTCGCGGCGCACGTCCGCGACATGCCGCCCGGGCGACGGATGCCGGTCATTCTGCTCGACAGGCGCCTTCGATCCGGTGGACGACGCGAAGGTGGCGGAAGTCGGTGCCGCCGCCGTCCTGTCGAAGCCATTCGAGCCGCAAGTGCTCGTGGCCAAGGTCAAGTCGCTGCTCAATGCGGCGAAGACTTCGTCCGCAGCGGCTCCCGCAGGAGCTTCGGGATCGCACGCTGCCGCGGGCGGCAGTTCCGCAGCCGACGCGCTGCTCGCGGCGCCCTCCGCCGGTGAGACCGAGGCGCCCTCGGTCGATGATTACTTCGAGCGCCTCGACCGCGCATTTGCCAACCTCAACGCGCAGGGGGACGCACGCGACGCCGCGCCCGTTGCCAGGAACCCGTCGCGGCCCGTCCCAGTGGCTGTCCAGGCGCCACCGCGGATTCCTGTGCTGGCGACTGCCCAGGAGGAGTTGGCCAGCCGCAACGCGCCGCCCCTGGCGCGGGAAGCGGCCGGGCAGGAGTCCGGTCCGCATCGCGCAGCGGCACCCGCCCAGGCCGCAGCGCCCGTCCCACACTCGGAAGGCGCCGGGCTGGGAGACACCTTCTCGAGGCTGCTCGCTGTCGAGCAGGGCGAACTGCCGGCTTCGGCCCTGGCCCCGCCGTCGCAGAGCGCCGAAGACGACCTCGTCGATCGCATCGCCAGGAAGGTCGTCGAGCAGTTGGCCGACCGCGCCGTCCGCGAGATCGCGGCCGACATCGTCTCGCGCACGGCCGAACGCCTCGTGCGTGAGGAGATCGAGCGGCTCAAGTCGGGGCTCGCTCCCGGGCACTGATCCCGGCACGCCGCTCCCGTCGGCGATCGTCACGCGACTGTCAACGGTCGTAGAGGCGAACGTTCCGCGCTACCATAAAGGGCTATGACAGATTCGTCCGGGCTGACCGGCGGAGAGATCCGCCTGCCCGAAAAGCCCGTCCTCGAAGGCCTGGAACTGAAGTGGCGCGCGAAGTGGGAAGCTGACGGCACGTATCGGTTCGACAGGCGCGCAGAGCGCAGCCAGGTCTACTCGATTGACACGCCTCCGCCGACTGTCAGCGGCTCGCTGCACGTCGGGCACGTGTTCTCGTACACGCACACCGACGTCCTCGCGCGGTTCCACCGGATGCGCGGCCGCGAAGTCTTCTATCCGATGGGATGGGACGACAACGGCCTGCCGACCGAGCGGCGCGTGCAGAACTATTTCGGCGTCCGCTGCGACCCGTCGCTGCCCTACGACCCCGCCTTCGCGCCGCCGGAGACGCCCGGCAAGCAGCCGGTGTCGATCTCGCGTCCGAATTTCATCGCGCTCTGCGCGCACCTGACGGCGGAAGACGAGAAAGCGTTCGAGAACCTCTGGCAGTACCTCGGGCTCTCGGTCGACTGGCAGCTGACCTACTCGACTGTGTCGAAGCAATCGCAGCGGGTCTCCCAGCGCGCGTTCCTGCGCTTGCTGGCCCGCGGCATCGCGTACCAGCTCGAGGCGCCGACGCTCTGGGACGTGGACTTCAGGACCGCCGTGGCGCAGGCCGAGCTCGAAGATCGCGAAGTGCCGGCCGCCTACCACAAACTCCGTTTCGAGAAGGTCGGCGGCGGCGAGATCGAGATCGACACCACGCGCCCCGAGCTGCTGCCCGCATGCGTCGCGCTGGTCGCGCATCCCGACGATGCACGCTACCAGGCCCTGTTCGGCAGCGAAGTGGTGACGCCGTTGTTCAAGGTCCGCGTCCCGCTGCGCGCGCATCCACTGGCCAATCCCGAGAAGGGGACCGGCGTCGCGATGATCTGCACCTTCGGCGACGTCACCGACGTCACCTGGTGGCGCGAGCTGGCGCTGCCTGTCCGCGCGGTGCTGCAGCAGGACGGACGCCTCCGTCCGATCACGTGGGGGAGCGCCGGCTGGTCCTCGGAGGCGCCGGCAGAGGCCCAGGCCGCCTACGATCAGATGGCCGGCCTTCCGGCGCAGAAAGCGCGCGCGAAGATCGTCGAGCTGCTCAAGGCGGCGGGCGCGCTTGTCGGCGATGTACGGCCGATTACCCACCCGGTGAAGTTCTACGAGAAGGGCGATCGTCCCCTCGAGATCATCACGAGCCGGCAATGGTTCATCAAGACCATCGAGTTCCGGAACGCCTTCCTCGCGCGGGGACGGGAGCTGAAGTGGCACCCGCCGTTCATGCAGTCGCGCTACCAGAACTGGGTGGAGGGCCTGACCGGCGACTGGTGTGCCAGCCGGCAGCGCTTTTTCGGCGTCCCGTTCCCCGTCTGGTACCGCCTGTCGTCGGACGGCTCTCCGGATTACGCGTCGCCGATCCTGCCCGACGAATCCGATCTGCCGATCGACCCGTCGACCGACGTTCCGCGCGGCTTCGAGGCGGCGCAACGCGGCCAGCCCGGAGGTTTCGTCGGCGATCCCGACGTGATGGACACCTGGGCCACGTCCTCGCTGACACCGCAGATTGCCGGCGGCTGGGAAGACGACCCCGACCTGTTTGCGCGCGTCTTCCCGATGGACCTGCGCCCGCAGGCGCACGAGATCATCCGGACGTGGCTGTTCTACACGGTCGCGCGCGCGGAGTTCGAGCACGACTCGCTGCCGTGGTCGACGACGATGATCGCGGGGTGGGTGCTGGACCCCGAGCGCAAGAAGATGTCGAAGTCCAAGGGCAACGTGGTCACGCCGATGGCGCTGCTCGAAGAGCACGGCAGCGACGGCGTGCGCTACTGGGCCGCCTCCGGGCGCCCGGGCACCGACACGGCCTTCGAGCCGGGCCAGATGAAGGTCGGGCGGCGGCTCGCGATGAAGCTGCTGAACGCGTCGCGGTTCGCGCTCGCCCAGTCCGAGCCGCGCAGCGCCGTCACCGTCCCGGTGGACCGCGCCATGCTCACCAGCCTGGCCGCGCTCGTCGACGAGACGACGCGCTTGTTCGAGGAATGTCAGTACGCCACCGCGCTCGAGCGCACCGAGCGGTGGTTCTGGTCGTTCTGCGACGACTACCTCGAGCTGGTCAAGTCGCGCCGCTATGGCGCGCAGGGCGCGGAGCTGGCCGGGTCGGCCAACACGTCGCTGCTTGCCAGTCTGTCGGTGCTCCTGCGGCTGTTTGCCCCGTTCCTGCCCTTCGTCACCGAAGAGGTGTGGTCGTGGTGGCAGCCGGGATCGGTGCACCGCGCCGCGTGGCCGGAGCCGGCGGCGCTGCTGGCACTGATTGGCGGCGCCGACGACCGTGCCGCGCTCGCCCTCGAGCGTGCGGCCCTGGTGCTCGGCGAAGTGCGCAAGACCAAGTCGGAGGCCAAGCGGAAGCTGTCCACGCCGGTGTCGCGGCTCGTCGTGCGCGACTCGGCGGCGAACCTCGCGGCGCTCAGGACCGCGGAAAGCGACCTGCGATCGTCGGGCTTCGTCGAGGATCTGATCGCCGAGGAAGCCGACACGTTCGGGGTGGAAGTCACGCTGGCAGACCCGGAACCGACGGTGGCGGGTCCGACGGCGTGACGCATCGCATCCCCGCATTGTCGCCGGACGCCTACGACGCCCTGATCCGCCAGGCGCTCGCCGAGGACATCGGCACCGGCGATGTGACGACCCGGGCGACTGTGCCGGCGGGCACCCGCGGGCGCGGCGTCCTGCTGGCCAAAGCCGCCGTCGTGGTGGCGGGCCTCGACATCGCCCGCGCCGCATTCGTGGAGGTCGCAGGCTCGGCACCCCTCAAGTTCGCCGCCGCTGTCGGTGACGGCGACGCCGTCACGGCGGGCACGGCGCTGGCCACGGTCGACGGGCCCGTGGACGCCCTGCTGACTGCCGAGCGGACCGCGCTCAACCTGCTGCAGCACCTGTCCGGCATCGCGACCGCCACACGTCGTGCCGTCGATGCCACGGGCGGCAGGATCACCATCCTCGACACTCGCAAGACCACGCCGACACTGCGCGCGCTCGAGAAGTATGCCGTGCGCGTGGGCGGCGGGACGAACCATCGCTTCGGGCTCTACGACCTGATTCTGATCAAGGACAACCACGTGCGCATCGCCGGCGGCGTCGCCCGCGCCGTCGCCGCAGCACGCGCGGCATCGCCGGGGCTTCGCGTCGAGGTCGAGGCCCAGACTGTCGCGGAGGCTGGTGAAGCCGCAGACGCCGGCGCCGACATCATCCTGCTCGACAACCTGAGCACCCCGCAGATCACCGACGCCGTCGCGCTGATCGCGGGGCGCGCCCAGACCGAAATCTCCGGCGGCGTCACGCTCGATCGGATTCCCGAGCTCGCCGCGACCGGCGCCGACTTCGTCTCGATCGGCGCGTTGACGCACTCCGTGCAGGCCGCAGACATCTCGTTCGAAATGGAGCCTCTCGAGGTCCGGCGATGAACGGCGTCGACCGCGCGACAGTGCTGCCGCCAGACCTGGCCGAGCCGCTCGACGCGGCGCTCGCCGCCGATCTGCTGGCGCCAATCGGCAGGGAGGTCCTCTACTTTCCGGTCGCGACCTCGACCAACGATCTGGCGCTCCGGCTGGCCGAACGCGGCGGCGCGGACGGGACGATCCTGATCGCCGACCGCCAGACGGCGGGTCGCGGTCGCGGCGGTCACTCCTGGTTCTCGCCGCCGGGGGCCGGGCTCTACGTCTCCGTCGTCATCGGCGCGGACGAGAACCGTGAGCATGCGGTCTCCGATCCCGACTGGCCGCGATGGCTGACACTTGCGACGGGCGTCGCGCTCGCGGAAGGGCTGCATGCCGCGTCTGGTCTGCCGGTGTCGATCAAGTGGCCGAACGACCTGGTGATCGCGCCGTCGGGAAGCGTGCGCGGCGCCCGCAAGCTCGGCGGGATTCTCGCAGAAGCCCGGGTGGACTCCAGCCGCCTGACGCACGTGGTGGTCGGGTTCGGCATCAATGTCAGGCGGTCGTCGTTTCCGCCCGAGATCAGCGCCAGGGCCACCTCACTCGAAGACGAACTGGGCCGCGACGTCGATCGCTCGCAGGTGCTGGTGGCGCTCCTTCGCAGGTTCGCCGCGTGGCTCACGCGGCTTCGCGCCGGCCGAAGCGCGGACGTCGTGGCCCGGTGGTCCCAGCTGGCCGTCGGCGCCAGCGGCGCGCTGGTCGAGTGGCACGATGAAAGCGGCGCCCGGCGCGGCGTCACCGGGGGAATCGATCGGACCGGCGCCCTGACAGTCCGTAGCGGCGCCGCGGTCGAGCGTCTCGTCGGCGGCGAGGTCACATGGGTGTGACACCGGCGGATTACTGTCGCGAGATCGAGGCCTACCTGACACGGAAGAACGACGGACACCTGATCAGGATTGTGGGGCCCGCCTTCGATCGTGTCTGCGACTGGGCGGCGCAGGGCGTGCCGATCAAGGTCGCATATCGCGGGATCGACAGGTACGTCGAGCGCTACTACGCGAAGGGACCGCGGCGCCGGCCGGTGAGGATCGAGCATTGCGAGGCCGACGTGCTGGAGGGCTTCGACCAGTGGCGTCGCGCCGTCGGCGTCGGCATGGCGGGCACCGAGGGCGGAGAGGCCGCCGCGAAGCGTCACGAGGGTCTGGCCACGAGCCTGGCCCGTGCCGTCGCGCGACTGACCACATTGCGCGCAGGCAACGCATCCGGGCTGCCAACGGACACGCTCGACGCCGCCATTCGCGAGCTCGACGCCATGGCTGCGGCCGCTCGCACGGCCCGGGGCGCCAATCGCGAGACCATCGTGGCGTCGCTCGAGCGCATCGATCGCGAGCTGCTGGCAGCTGCGCGGTCTGCGCTGCCAGCCGACGCTGTCGAGGACATTCGCCGGCAGGCCGCCGAGGACCTTGCGCCGTTTCACGAGCGGATGACAGCCGACGCGTGGTCGAACGCGTGCGAGGCCGCTGTCGGGCGCGCAGTCCGCGAGCGCGCCGGCCTGCCGGTGCTGAGAGTCGAATAGACACATGCCCGCACGCGGCGACGTCCTGCGCCTCGACGTGGAGAAGGCTGCCGCCGGCGGCCGGATGCTTGCCCGTCACGACGGTCAGGTGGTGCTGGTGTCGGGTGCCATTCCAGGCGAGCGCATCGCAGCGCGGGTCGAACGCGTGCAAGGCGGAGTGATCTTCGCCGCCATCGACGCGATCGAGTCTGCGTCCTCCGACCGGCGCGAAGCCGGGCCGGATCCGTCCTGCGGCGGGACTGCCTACTCGCACATCGCCTACGAACGACAGTTGTCGCTCAAGCGCGAGGTCCTGCGCGACGCCTTCGGCAGAATAGGACGCCTGCCAGTAGACGACGGCGTGCTGGTGCACGGGTCTCCCGAGCGCGGCTACCGCATGCGCGCAAGGCTCCACGTGCACGGCGATCGGATCGGTTTTTACCGGGAGGGCAGCCACGACCTCTGCGATCCGGCGGCCTCGGGGCAGTTGCTCGACGCGACGGTGGCCTCGCTGGCCGGCCTGTCGCGGTCGCTGGCGGCCGGTCGTGTGACGTCGGCGATCAGCGTCGACCTTGCTGAAAACGCCGCCGCGACAGAGCGGGCGCTCTGGATCGATCTGCGGTCCACGCCCGACAGTCAGGGTCGATGGGACGATCTGCTGACCGCTGACGCCACCTCTGTCGCCGTCGCGGTGGATGGCCAGCTCATTGCCCACCGTGGCGAGCCGCTGGTCCACGACGACATCACGATTGCACCTCGCTCCGGCGAGACCGTGGCGCTGCGGCTGCAACGACACGCGGGCGCCTTCTTCCAGGGCAACCGTTTCCTGCTGCAGACGCTCGTGGACCGCGTGCTGGCGCACGTGCCAGACGGACCGCTCGTCGATCTCTACGCCGGCGGCGGCCTGCTGGGGCTGGCCTGTGCGGCCGCGGGCCGGGGGTCCGTGGAGCTCGTCGAGGGCGACCGGCTGGCGGTGCAGGACCTGCGAGCCAACGCGGCTGCCGGCACCTGGCACGTGCGTGTGCGCGCGATGTCGGTGGAGGAGTACCTGTCGAGCTCGCCGCTGCTGGCCGGGCGCACGTTGCTGCTCGACCCGCCGCGCACCGGCCTGTCGCGCGACGCGGGCGCTCGAGTCGTCGGTTCCGAAGCGGCGCGCATCGTCTACGTGTCGTGCGATCCCGCCACCCTGGCGCGTGACGCGCGCCGAATCGCGGATGCGGGCTACCATCTGAGCGCCGTGGAGATCTTCGACCTGTTTCCGACAACGGCACATGTCGAGACACTCGCGGTGTTCGAGCGCGCCGGCCTCGTCCGCTGATCCGGCGACGTGGCACCGGCGACGAGAACCTGTGTATAGTTTTCTGGGTTTGCACTCTTCCTGATGAGCTCGCCTGGCGTGTCCCTTCGTGGCTCTGAGACGATCCTCGTTGCCGAGGATGAAGATGGCGTTCGCAGCCTGACCCGTGAAGTCCTCGAAAAATACGGCTACACCGTGCTCGAGGCGGCCAATGGAGAAGAGGCGCTCCGCGTCGCCGACGGGCACAGCGGGCCGCTCGACCTGCTGCTCAGCGACGTCGTGATGCCGCGAATGGGCGGGCCTGAGCTGGCGCAGGCGCTTCTCGTCAAGCGGCCCGCGCTGCGCGTGCTCTACATGTCGGGCTACACAGATCACCCCATGGTCAGGCGCGGCGTCGTCAACGCCGGCGTCGCCTTTCTGCAGAAGCCGTTCACGCCGACAGTGCTCGTCGCCCGCATCCGCGAAGTCCTCGAAGACCGCCAGTAGCCGCGACGGTGGGGCCACTGCTCGTCGCCGAACATCTCAGGAAGACCTATTCCACCGGCGCCGGAACGCTGCAGGCGGTCGACGATGTGAGCCTCGACATCGCTGCTGGTGAGGCGGTGGCCATCGTCGGGCCCTCCGGCTGCGGAAAGTCGACGCTGCTGCACCTGTGCGGCGCGATGGACCGCCCGACTGCCGGCCGCGTGTGCCTCGAGGGCGTGACGCTCGGCGACCTCGAGGACGACGCGCTCACGCACCTGCGGCGCAGGCGTGTCGGCTTCGTGTTTCAGTTCTTCAACCTGCTGCCGACGCTGACGCTCCTGGAAAATATCGCCTTGCCGTTGTTGCTTGACGGCGCGCGGCAGGCGGACGCGCTGGCGCGGGCGCGCGATCTGGCGGCGCGAGTCGGGCTGGCGGGGCGTGCGGGGCACTACCCGGCGCAGCTCTCCGGCGGCGAGTCGCAGCGCGCGGCAGTCGCGCGCGCGGTGATCCATGCCCCGGCGCTCATCGTCGCCGACGAGCCCACGGGGAGCCTGGACTCCGCGTCGGGCGAGGCTGTGCTCGCCTTGCTGGCCGAGCTGCGACGCGAGAGTGGCGTAGCGATACTGCTGGCCACGCATGCAGCGGAGCTGGCGCGATCGGCAGACCGCGTCATCCACATGCGCGACGGCCGCATCGAGCGCACCGAAGGCCGACCACGCGACGCCGCCGCGAGCTGATGGCCCTCTTCCAGTGGTTCGTGGTTCGGCGCCTGCGCCAGGAATTGCTCCGCACGGCGCTGACCCTTGGCGGCATCGCGCTCGGCGTGGCAGTGGTCCTCGCCATCCAGCTCGCCAATCACAGTGCCCTCGGCGGGTTTCGCGCCGCGATGGATGCCGTTGCTGGCCGGACGTCGCTCGAAATCGTCGGGGCCGGCGTCGGCGTCGGCGAGGCGCAACTGGCTGGGCTGACATGGCTGCGCGAATGGGGAGAGGTGAGCCCGGTCATCGAAGGCGACGCCACCGCGCTGTTCGGTGCCGATCGCGGCGAAGCCGTGCGCATCCTCGGCGTCGACATCCTGCAGGACCAGCCGTTCAGGGACTACCGTCTGCTCGGAGCGGCCAGCAGTGCCGCGCGCCGCCCGACTGCCAGGCAATTCCTCGACCTGCTCGTCGATCCGTCGTCGGTCGTCGTCGGCGCCGGGTTCGCCAGACGTCACCGGCTCGTCGTGGGCAGCGCTTTGAATCTCTCGTTGGGCGACACGGTGAAGCGGGTCACCGTTCGCGGCATCCTCGGCAGCGACGGCCCGGCCCGCGTGCTCGACGGCAACTTCGTGCTGATGGACATCGCGGCCGCACAGTGGGCATTCGACCGCCTGGGCCGCGTCGATCGTGTGGACCTGCTCCTGGCCGATCCGTCGCGCCTTGACAGGCGGAGCAGTCGATTGCGTCACGGCTGCCGCCCGGGCTCGCCGTTCAGCGGCCATCGCGACGTGGCGCGCAGGTGGAGCAGATGCTGGCGGCGTTCCAGTTCAACCTCGCCGCCCTCTCCTGGGTGGCGGTGATCGTGGGACTGTTCCTCGTCTACAACACCCTCGCGACCGCGGTGATTGCCCGGCGCGGGGAGATCGGCATGCTGCGGGCAGTTGGCGCGACGAGGCAGACGGTGGTGTCGCTCTTTCTCGCTGAAGCCGCGGTCCTCGGCGCGGCGGGGTGCCTGCTGGGAATTCCACTCGGCCGGGCGCTGGCCTGGGGCGCCGTGCACTTCACGTCCGCGACGGTGACGACGCTGTATGTCGCCGACGCCGCGTCGGTGCCCAGTCTGTCGGCGGCACAGGCAATCGGCGCCCTTGTCATTGGCGTGCCCCTGGCGGTGCTGTCCGCGCTTGGGCCCGCACGCGAGGCCGGCGTCGTGACGCCGGTCGACGCCATTCGTTCGGCAGCTCGTGACAGCACGCCTGCCCGCTGGTGGATTCACCTGACGGCGGCGCTTGCGTGCTTCGTCGCGGCTTTCTTGGCGTCCCGTCAGCCGCCGCTGGCCGGCGTGCCGGCGTTCGGCCTCGCGGCGGCGGTCCTGGTCGTTGTCGGTGTCTCGCTCCTGATTCCGGCTGTGCTCGCATCACTCGCGACTGTCGCGGTGAGGGCAGCGCCGGCGATGGGATTGGCAATGCGCCTGGCCACGGCCAATCTGGCAGCCGCGGTGCGCCGGCTCTCGGTGTCGGTCGCGGCGCTGACCATCAGCCTTGCCATGCTCGTGGCCATCGCCATCATGATCGGCAGCTTCCGCGAGACTGTCATCTACTGGGTCGGTCAGACGTTGCAGGCGGACCTGTTCGTCGCCACCGGCCGGCGGGCCAGCCTGGACGCGCAGCCGACGATTTCAGAGGCCCTCGAGCGGACAATCCGGCACGACGCTGACGTCGCCGAGGTGGCACCCTTCACCGCCCTGACGCTGCCCTACGAGGGGCGCCTGATTCTGCTCGGCGCCGCGGAGTTCAGGGGGCTCGAGTCACGCAACGCGGTCGTGTTCGCGGAGCCCGCCGGCAGCCATTCAGTCCTGGGCATCGCCGCGGCCAACGACGAAGTCGTCGTGTCCGAGAGCTTTTCGCGACGTTTTCAGGCGCCCGTCGGCGCGAACGTCAGGCTGTCGACGCCGGTCGGCGCACGGTCGTTCCGCGTCGCCGGGGTGTACTTCGACTACTCGACCGATCGCGGCGTGGTGCTGATGGACGCGCAGACGTTCGCGCGCGCATTCGGCGCGCAACGCCCGACGAGCCTCTCGATCTATCTGCGTCCCGGCAGCAACGCCGACGCCGTCAGAGCGCGGCTGCTCGACACGCTGGGGCCGTCGCATCACGCCTTCATCCACACAAATGCATCCCTCCGCGCGGAGGTGCTCAGGATCTTCGACGCGACATTTGCCATCACCTATGCACTCGAGGCAATCGCGATCCTCGTCGCGCTGCTGGGAGTCGTCGGCGCGATGCTGACCCTGGTCATCGAGCGTCGCGACGAACTGACGACACTGCGGTTCGTAGGCGCGGACCGCGGACAGTTGCGACGCATGGTGATGATCGAGTCGGGACTGCTCGGGCTTGTCGGCGAGGCCCTCGGCCTTGCGACTGGACTCGCGCTGTCCCTGATCCTGATCTACGTCGTCAACGTCCAGAGCTTCGGGTGGACGATTCAGTTTCATGTGCCAGTCGGATTCCTGCTGCAGGCAGGAGTAGTCGTCTTGATCGTGACTACGCTCGCCGGTGCGTATCCGGCGACAGTGGCTGCCAGGCGCGGCGCCAGGGCTCACGAATGACCCGCAGGGCCCTGACGCCTGCGCTGATGCTCGTCGCCGGCCTTGTCGCGGCTGCGGTGCCCGCCGACTGGAAGCAGGCGATGCCCGGTTACGAGCTGTCGCTGCCGCGCGATCACGTCAGCCATCCGGAGTACCGCCTGGAGTGGTGGTACTACACGGGAAATGTCAGGACGCACGAGGGCCGCCGGTTCGGCTATCAGCTGACATTCTTCCGAATCGGTGTTGATGCTGCCCCGCAGAACCCATCGCGCTTCGCGGTCCGCGATCTCTTCGTCGCACACGCGGCCCTGACCGACGTCGATGGCCATCGGTACCTGTCGGGCGAACTGCTGAATCGGGCGGGCGTGGACGTCGCGGGGGCGTCGACGACATCGCTCCACGTGTGGAACCAGAATTGGTCGGCCGTCGCCGAAGGCCATCAGCACCGTCTGCGGGCCAGTCTGCCGTCGTTCAGCGTCGACCTTGATCTCGAAGAGGTTGTCCCGCCCGTGCTTCATGGCGATCGCGGGTACAGCCGCAAGGGCGGTGCCGCCGGAAATGCGTCGGAGGACGACTCCCTCACGCGAATGCCGACGGCGGGCGCGGTCACGCTCGACGGCGCCCGGTTCGAGGTTGCGGGCGACAGCTGGATGGACCACGAGTTCGGGACGACGTTTCTCGAGTCCGCGCAGCAGGGATGGGACTGGCTGTCGGTGCAGCTGGACGACAAGACCGACGTCATGCTGTACCGATTTCGGCGGGTTGGCGGCGCGCCGGACCCGTGGTCGAGCGGCACCGTCGCCTCTCCAGCCAGTCCGCCGCGTCATCTCTCCGCGTCCGACTTCACGCTGACGCCAGGTCGTGCCTGGACATCACCCGCGACTGGTGGACGGTATCCGGTGGAATGGACGGTGGAGGCGCCATCCGAGGCGTTGCGCTTGACGGTTGCTCCGGTCCTCGACTCGCAGGAGTTCGTCGGGGCGCGAACCGGCGTCAGATATTGGGAAGGCGCGATTGACGTGGTCGGCACCCGCCGTGGTCGCGCGGTGCGTGGCCGGGGATATCTCGAGATGACGGGGTACGTCGGAACGGGGATGGGGGAGATGTTGAAGGAGGAGAAATGAAGAATGAAGAATGAAGAATGAAGAGTGAAGAATGAAGAAGCCCGTAGCCCGTTGTAACTATCCGCCCTTGCGCGCTCGTGCGGCGGCGACGAGGCCGTCGAAGAGCGGCTGGAAATCGCCGGTGGCGCAGAAGTTCTCGGGGTGCCACTGGACGCCGACACAGAACCGCTGGCCTGGCGCTTCGACGGCTTCGATGACGCCATCAGGCGCCGTCGCGGTTACGACCAGGCCTGCTCCCAGGCGGGCCGGCGCTTGATGGTGGCGGCTGTTGACGGCCAGCGTGCCGGACGGTGCGCGCTCGCCCAGCAGCCGGGCCAGCGAAGAGTCAGTGCGGATGTGCACGTCGTGGGCGAACGCCGTGGCCGGCTCTTTCCGGTGCGTGACAGCGACGCCCACCTCGGACGGGATGTCCTGGACGAGAGTCCCGCCCGTCGCGACATTGAGCACCTGAACACCACGACAGATGGCCAGCAACGGCAGGTCTGCCGCCAGTGCCGCGCGCGCGACGTCGATCTCTGCGTCGTCGCGGCCGGGCTCGGCAGGAGAGAAGGTGGGGTGCGCGGCCGCTCCGTACAGCGACGGGTCGACGTCGCCGCCGCCGGTCAGGACGAGTGCGTCGATGTCCCGGGGCAGTAATCCCGCAAACACGTCGAGCACGACCGGCTCGGCGCCGGCCTGAGCCACGGATGTGACGTAGTCGGGCAGCTTGCTGCAGCGCGCGATGCCGACGCGGATCGCCATCACATCCGCGACGGGACGACGATGCCCATCAGGTCGAGGGCGCGGGTCAATTGCAGCCGCACGTACAACACTGCTGCGGCGCGCCACAGGCGGACGTCTTCGCGCTCCTCGTTCAGGATCGGCGAGCTGTGGTAGAACGCGTTGAACGTCTGAGCCAGGCCGAAGGCGAACTTGGCGAGCACCGAGAACTCCAACGTCCGCACGACCTGTTCGGCAACCTCGTCGAGGCGTGACGCCTCGAGCACCAGGCCCCAGAGGGCGTCTCCCTCGGCGCCGTCGATCGCCTCTGTCGGAAGCGCAGCCAGCTTCGCCCGGATCGCGTCGGCGTCCAGGCCCAGGCGCTCGTGGAGCTTGGTGAAGATGTTGTTGGCGCGAACGACCGCGTACTGCAGGTAGGGCCCGCTCTCGCCTTCGAAGCTGAGTGCCTCGTCGATATCGAAGGCGATGACCTTGCCGCGCGAGTACTTGACCATGAAGTAGCGAACCGCGGCGATGGCGATCTGCCGCCCCGTCCGTGCCACGTCATCGGCTGACAGATCCGGATTCCGGCGCGCCACTTCCTCAGCGGCAGTCCGCTCCAGCCTGTCGATGAGATCGTCTGCCTTGACGCCTTGTCCCTTGCGCCCGGACACCTCGACAAACGGCTTGCGCCCGTCCTCGTCGGACACCTCGTAGCCGAGCGCGCGCGCGGTCTGGTGTGAGAGCGCCACCATCTCGTAGCTGAAGTGAACGGATCGCTCGGCCTGCGCGGTGTGGCCCATCGCCGCCAGGGCCTGCTTCAGCAGCTTCTGCAAGTACGACTGGCGCACGTCGATGACGTTGTAGGTCCTGGACGCCGCGCCGAACGCCGGATGCGGCGCCTCGCCGGGCTCCCGGCTGGTCGTCGCCCAGAGCGGCGCGCCGTCGGCCCGGACCGCGAACTGGCGATACCTGAAATCCAGCCCGAGCAGGCCGAATTTCCAGAATTGATAGGCGATGTCCTTGCCGACGTAGGTGACGGTGCCGTTCGATCGCACGATGACCTTCTCCCGGTCCTCGTCCTCGCCGTCTCCCGCCGCATCGGCCTGCCCCGAGCCCGGGTCGGCGCCCTCCTCGTCGATGCGCATCACCCAGCAGCCCTTCAGGCGCCCCTCCGACTGCAGGTAGACGGTGCCCTGCTTCTTGAGAATCTCGAACGCGTGCGCCCAGAACTTCAGGCGGAGAATGTCGCCTTCCCACGTCAGCAGGTCGTAGTCGATGTTCAGCCGCTTCATCGTCTCCAGATGACGGTGGACGATGGCGTCGGCGATGAGTGCGGCCATGTCGGCGGTGGCATTGCCGCCATGCTCGATGTCGTGCAGGGCGCGCAGCCTGATCTCGAGCCGCGCCTTGTCGCCGGCGTACCACTCGGTGACGCGCGCGTACAGATCCCAGCAGTAGAAGTCGAACCGCGGCGTCGCAGCGAGGGCACGCACCTGATCGATTGTGGCGTGCTCCAGCTCGAGGAACCCGACGACGACGTCGGCCACCTGGACGCCGGTGTCGTCGATGTAGTTCTGCACTTCGACCGGCACGCCGCGAAAGCGCAGCACGCGTACGAGGGTGTCACCGAGCGTCGAGTTGCGGAGGTGCCCGATGTGCGCGGCCTTGTTCGGGTTGATGGCCGTGTGCTCGACGATGGTCTTGCCGCGATCGGCGGCCGGCTCGGTCGCGGGAGCGCCGTCAGCGAGCCGTGCCTGCAGAAAGGCGCCGCGATCGAAAAAGCCGTTCAGGTACCCGTTGGCGGCGACGTCCACGCGCCGCACGCCGGCGATCGGGCCGAGCGCGCCGGCCATCTCCTGGGCAATCGCGCGCGGGGCCTTTCGCAGCCGGCGCGCGAGCTCGAACGCCAGCGGCAGCGCCAGATCGCCAAGGGCGCGGTTGGGCGGGTAGTCGATGACAATGGCCGGCTGGTCGGCTGGTGCGATCCCGAAGTGATCGGCGAGCAGCGTCGAGAGCCTGGCGCGGACTGCGGTATGAAAGGGAAGAATCATCGTGTGATCGTTTGACTCGCCTTGGTCCCTGCGGTACGATTCGGGCCGCAGGTGACCTTCCACCGCGCCAGATCCGCCGGCGTGTTCACGTTGGCCAGCAACCGTCCTTCCGTGTCGTACGGCGCGAGTGCCGCGGCCCCGACCAGCGTCGGCTCGAGGGCCGATACCGCCGTCCGCACGGAGCGCTCACCGCTGTCGAATGCCTCCGACAACACTGGCAGTGCCCGGCGATCGTACACGGCGCACAACGGCTGCCACCCGTCCTCGGTCACGGGCACGACGGCAAGCGCTCGTTCATCGACGCCCAACAGCCACTCGAGAAACGGCGTGGTGACGAACGGAAGATCGGTAGCCAGCACCAGCAGGCGATCGGCGCGTGTCGCCGTCAGCGCGCTGATGATGGCGCCAAGAGGGCCCGCTCCCGGCATCCGGTCCTCGACAGCCGTGCACGTCTCCGGGATTTGGCCGCGATAGCCGACCAGCAGGATGTCAGCGACGAGAGGCCGCAGGGCCGCAATCTGGCGATCGAGGAACCGAACGCCGTCCACCACGAGCGCGCTTTTGTCGTGCCCCTCGAGCCGCCGCGCCCGGCCGCCCGCGAGGATGGCCGCACTTCGCATCCCGGCTTGGCGCCTCGAGCCACTCAATTTATCAGAAAAATGAGAGACGCGGGCATCGGGCGCGTGCTGGTCGCGTCGCTTCATCAGGGCATCGCCGAGGAGCTGCCGGACCGGCTCGAGTTCTACGAGAACTGGTTGAACAGCCAGGGGCTGCGGGACGGCACCATCGGCCTGGCCCCGCTCAACGCCGTGCTCAGTTTCCTGCGCACCGAGGGCGACGCCTACGAGCAGGTCACGCGGCGGGCCGGCCAGTATGCCGCCGACTGGACGCTCGAGGAACTGTCGCCGCTGTGGCGGCGGGTGATCTCGTCCTCGCCGGTCTTCGTGCGCCGGACGCTGGCCATGCGGATTGCCCGCGAGCTCGTACACAGCACGTATACAGGCAGCCGCGCCACGGTGAAGATGCGTCGCGGTCTCGGCGCGGTCAGCATTCGCAGCTCGATTTTCTGCGGTGTGCGCGATCGCATGTCCCATCCGCTGTGCTACTTCTACGCGTCCGCCGTGCACCGTGTCCTCGAGGCTCTCGCGATCGACGCAGCCACGCGAGTCACCGCGTGTCAGGCAGAGGGCGATCCAGCGTGCCACGTCGAAGTCAGGCTCACCATGCCCGGCGGGGTCGGCGCCTGATGGCCGGATCGCGCCTCCACTCGATCGGCGTCGTCCTCGCGATCGTGGCCGCCTGGCTCATGGCGGCCCCCCTCGCCTCGGCGCAGACGCAGACGCGCATCGCGGGGCCCACACTTGTCGTGCCGTTCGCCGGTACCGCGGATCCACGGACGATGTGGCTCAGCGAGGCGGTTGCGATTCTGGTCGCCGATGGACTCAACGACAGCGGCGTGCCCGCCTTGACGCGCGACGAGCGGGTCCGCGCGTTCGAGCGGCTCCAGGTTCCGGTCCGGGCCAGCCTGACCAGCGGCACCGTGATTCGAATCGGCCAGCTCGTTGGCGCGTCCACTGTCGTCGGCGGCCATGTGGCGCTCGACGGCGGCATGCTGACGGTCAGCGTCCAGTCGATACGCATCGATACCGGGCGCATTGCCATTGCCTTTGACGAGCGAGGGGCCGTCGACACGCTGTTCGACATCACGGCCCGGGCCGTGCGGCGGCTTGGCCCGGCAGCCGGATCGCCGCCGCAGACCCCGCCGGCCTCGCCGCATCCCCCGTTGCCCGCCTACGAGAGCTTCATCAAAGGCTTGCTCGCCGAGACACCCGCGACGCAGAAAACGTATCTGGAAAAAGCCGTCGCGCTGTCTCCCGGCTTCAACCAGGCGCGCCTCGCGCTCGCCAGGGCACACCTTGATGCCGGCGACTTCGAGCAGGCACGAACGGCGGCCCTGGCAGTGCCTGACGCGTCTGCGCTCCGGCGCGAGAGCCAGTTCACCGCGGCGCTTGCCGAAATCGATCTGAAGCGGTACGACGACGCGTTCGGCCGGCTGCAGGCGCTGGCCACGCAGTCGGCGAGCAGCGAGGTCTACAACAATCTCGGCGTCATCCAACTGCGGCGCGCGGTCACCGATCAGACCGGCAAGGCCACGTACTATTTCAACAAGGCGGCGGAGCTCGATCAGGCGTCTGCCGACGCGACGTTCAATCTGGGCTACGCCTACTGGCACGACCAGGACTATCCGGCGGCCATCTACTGGCTGCACGAGGCCGTCCGACGCGATCCCGGAGACGCCGACGCGCACTTCGTCCTTGCCGCGGCGCTCGACGCGAGTGCCCACGGCACCGAGGCGCAGCGCGAGCGGGAGCTGGCCCGACGGCTGTCGGCCGAGTACGAAGAAGGGGAGGACCGCTCGGCGGGCGGGGCCGTGCCCAAAGAGCTCGAGCGCGTCTGCACCTACCTCCAGCGCGCCGAGGCCGGCAAGTCGGATGCGGCCCTCGTGGCCACCGAGCAGCGCGAGCAGCGCGAGATGGCGGCCTTCCACCTCGAGCGGGGCCGGCGGTTCTACGAGCGCGAGGACGACCGCAACGCGCTCATCGAGCTGCGCCGCGCGATTTACCTGTCGCCCTACCAGGCTGAAGCGCACTTGCTGGTGGGCAGAATCCACCTCCGTGCGGGCCGGACGCGCGAGGCGATCGAGTCGTTGAAGATCGCGCTCTGGAGCGCGGACACTGCTGAAGGGCATGTCGCCCTCGGCGAGGCCTACGTCCAGGCCGGCGATCTCGCACAGGCGCACAGCGAGGCGCAGCGGGCACTCGTCCTCGACCCGGCGCGCGACGACGCGAAGCAGTTGCTCGCGCGCAGCGACCGGGGCGCCGCGGCGCAGTGAGCAGCGGAGCCGGTGCTACACTGGTCCGACAAGATCCCCGGGCACCCTTATGAGCGATGACGCCTTTCACGAAATACAACTGAACGGGAAGCAGCTCATCGTCCTGTTCATCGCGGCCACTGCCGTGTCGGTCGTCATCTTCCTGTGCGGGGTGATGGTCGGCCGGGGCGTGCGCCCGATCAAGGCCGACGCCGGCCAGGTCGATCTGCCCCCATCGGCGGTAGCGCCGCCGGGTCCGGTGGCCGCGCCTCCGCCTTCTGTTGGGGCGGCATCACGGGCCGCGTCGAAGACGGCGCCGGTGCCCGAGGCATCCGCCGAAGACGACAAGTCCGTGGTCTCCGGCCTGCAGAACGACAATCTCCACGACGAGACCCTCGGGTCGGACAAGAAGAAGCCGGCTCCGCCGAAGTCAGCCGAAGCTGTGAAGTCGATCCCTGCGCCGGCGCCGAAAGAAACGGCGGCGAAGGCTCCGGAAAAGCCGGCCCCGCCGAGCCCCGCTCCCGCGCCCGCAGGCCCGCCGTCCACCGTCACGTCCGGCGGTTTCGCGGTGCAGCTGACGGCCTTGCGTGAACGTTCGGAGGCCGATGCCATCGTGAAGCGGCTGGTGGCCAAGGGCTATCCCGCGTTCGTCCTGAATCCGCTGCCGGGCAAGCCGCCGGTGTATCGCGTCCAGGTGGGCCGGTATACCGAGCGCGCCGAAGCCGATCGGATCGCGGTCCGGCTCCAGAAGGAAGAGCAGTTCAGCCCCTGGGTTACGCGCTAGCCGTCCTCTCGGGGGCGCTGCTCGCCCTCAGCTTTCCGCGCTACGGCCTGCCGGCCTTCGCGTGGGTCTCCCTGACGCCTCTGCTGTTTGCGTTGTGGCGCCGCGCGCTCGTGCCAGGCGGCCGTGCGCGAGCCGGCCTCTGGCTCGGTCTCGTCACCGGACTCGTGTATTTCGCCGGGACCGTCTACTGGACTGGCGGAGTCATGGCGCGATACGGCGGGCTCAGCCTCCCGCTGGCGTCGTCGATCGCGGGCCTGCTCGTGGCCTACCTCGCGTTGTTTCCCGCGGCCTTCGGGCTCATCACACTCCGTCTGCTGCGTCGCTTGGGCCCGCGCGCGTTGGTGCTGGCGCCGTTTGTCTGGACGGCAACCGAGTACGGGCCGCCTGGCGCTCTTCGGCGGCTTTCCGTGGGTGCTGCTCGGCTACAGCCAGGTCCCCGTTCTGCCAATCGCGCAGATGGCCTCGATCACTGGCGTCTTCGGCGTGTCGTGGCTGCTGGCGGCGGCGGGGGCCGCGTTGACCTGGGCCATCGTGGGACGAGGACGCGCGCGGCTCGTTGCGCCGATGGCGCTCGTGGTCGTCGTCGCGGGCATCGGGCTCTGGGGCTGGGCCCGAGTCAGCGGACAGCGGCTGGTCACCGCCGGCCGTCCGCTCCGGGTCGGGATCGTGCAGGGCAACGTGGCGCAGGACGAGAAGTGGGAGCCGACGCTGTCGAGCGACATCTTCGAGCGCTACCTGCAGCTCACGCGCGGCGTGATCGGGAAAGGCGCGACGCTGGTCGCCTGGCCGGAATCGGCGACTCCCTTCTACTTCGGCGCTCCCGGCCCGGAGACGACGCGGCTGCGCGAGCTGGCGTCCACGACTCACACGGCGATGTTGATCGGCAGCGACCAGTGGGAAAGCGGCGCTCCGGGCACGCCACGCCGGATCTACAACGCCGCGTTTCTGATCGCGGCAGACGGCACGACTGCCGGCGTGTACCGGAAAGTCCACCTCGTGCCGTTCGGCGAGTACGTGCCGCTCCAGAAGCTGTTGTTCTTCGCCGCGCCGCTCGTCGAGGCGGTGTCGGACTTCTCGCCAGGCACCGAAGTCAACACGCTGCCGATCGCCGAGGGTCGGATTTCGACGGCGATCTGCTACGAGGTCGTCTATCCAGGTCTGATCCGCGACGGCGTGCTCGGCGGCAGCGAGCTGCTCACGACCATCACCAACGACGCATGGTTCGGTAGATCCTCCGCCCCCTGGCAACACTTCGAGATGGCGACGATGCGAGCCATCGAGCAGGGTCGCTACCTGGTCCGATCCGCCAACACCGGCATCAGCGGCGTGGTGGATCCCTACGGGCGGGTCCTGCTGGCCTCGGATCTCTTCGTGACGGGCGCCTGGGTGGCCGACGTCAGGATGATCGACGAGCGCACGGTGTATGCCGCGATGGGCGACGCGATTGTGTGGGTCTCGATCGGCCTGACGGTGCTCGCACTGGTGGGGACTCGTTCCGCGCGGCGTGCCGGCGCTCCTGTCTGATATGCTCAATTGTTGACGTCGCCGCGTGGCTCGCGGCACAGACCGGCAATCCTCCAGGAGATGCGCGTGGCGTTCGTGATCGAAGAGCAGGTTCGGCGATACCAGGAACTGGCAAAACGGGCGGGCGATCTCCGAGGTTATCTTTGACCCGGCTCGTGGACGCGCCGACCTCGATCGCATAGAAGCGCGGGTGTCCGAGCCTGATTTCTGGAAGGATCAGGCCGAAGCCCAGAAACTGCTCCAGCGCCGCCGCCGCCTCGAAGAAGAAGTCGTCCTCGGCGAATCCCTCTCGCGCCGGGTGGACGATCTCGGCGTGCTCGTCGAATGGGCTCAGGCGGGCGAGTCGGTGGAAGCCGACCTGGTAAAAGGCCTCGACGAATTCCAGCAGGACGTCGAGTCTGCCGAGACCCGCCGGATGCTTGGCGGCCCTCACGATCGGCGCAACGCGATCCTCACCGTTCATCCGGGCGCCGGCGGCACCGAGTCGCAGGACTGGGCCCAGATGCTGCTGAAGATGTACATCCGCTGGATGGACCGCCGGGGATTCAAGCGGGAGATCATCGACGAGCAGCCGGGCGACGAGGCCGGCATCAAGAGCGCGACGATGACTGTCACCGGTGACTACGCGTACGGCCTGCTGTCGGCGGAAGCGGGCGTCCACCGGCTGGTTCGCATCTCGCCCTTCGATCAGGCAGCCCGGCGGCACACGTCGTTTGCGTCTGTCTTCGTGTGGCCGGAGTTGCCGGACGACATCGACATCGATATTCCTGAGAAGGACCTGAGGATCGACACCTACCGTTCCAGCGGCGCCGGCGGCCAGCACGTCAACGTCACCGATTCCGCCGTGCGGCTCACGCACCTGCCGACGGGCATCGTCGTGTCCTGTCAGAACGAGCGATCGCAGCACCGCAACCGGGACGCGGCGATGAAGGTATTGAAGTCGCGGCTCTACGACCTGCGGCTCGCGGAGCAGCAGGCGAAGCTCGACTCGATCAGCGGCGAGAAGAAGGACATCGCGTTCGGCCACCAGATCCGCAGCTACGTCCTGCACCCCTACCAGATGGTCAAGGACCATCGCACGAAGGAGCAGGTGGGCGACATCAATCGCGTGCTGCTCGAGGGCGACCTCGACGGCTTCATCAAGGCATACCTGATGAAGAAGGCGTCAGGCACGTTGAGCGCGGCGACGCCGGACGAGGACTGACGTCGGCGGCCGATCGGATGATTGGCCTACCGCACGATCTGATGGCCAATCTAAAGATTGGCCCTACCGGAGATCTCCGTTCTCTGTAGGACTGATCTTCGAAGGCGGTCGGATCGGCCATCAGCCGACGACGGCCAGCCTGAAGATTGGCCCTCCTGCACAATCCGATGGGCAATCCAACGATTGGCCCTACCGAACAAATCCGACAGCAGTCTGAAGATTGGCCCTGCCGAGGGCTGGCGACGCGATTGCTTCTGTAGGGCCGATCTTTAGATCGGCCATCCAGCGCGACCCGCAATTCAGGATTGGGGCGGTGGCGTCGGCGTCCTGCCGGCGAGCGCGGCCAGCGACGCGAGGGGAATCGCGGCCCACGAAGGGCGTTCCTGAAGCTCGCGGGCCAGGTCGTCCACCGCATACTCGAGCAGGAACAATCGCAGCAGCGCGTGAAGCGCCGCCGGCGGCTCCGGCACGAAGCCGTGTCCGGCGGCCGCGGCGCGATACCCGTCCAGGAAGCGCTCGGTCGCCGCGGTCGCCCAGAAATCGGCCCACGGTTCGATCCGTCGGGCAATCGCCGGGCCCCTGTCGCGCCACGCAGACAATCGTGAGCGGGCCGCGTAGGTGAACGAGCGCACCATGCCGGCCACGTCCGCGATTGGCGACCTGCGCATCCGCCGGTCGGCAATCGAGTCCTGCGGCGGCCCTTCGAAGTCCACCACGACGAAGTCGCCGTCCTTCCACAGCACCTGCGCCAGGTGGTAGTCGCCGTGCGTGCGCGTCTTCAGCAGGCCCGCGACAGCGCCCGAGAGATCGGCGCGCGTGAGATCGAGCAGACGGGCCTCGTGCGAGAGCACGATGGCGGCGAGCGCCTGCGCGTCTTCAGGTAGCACGCTGAGGTGCTGCCGGAGTGTGGCCAAGGATGCGCCTGCCGACTCGCGCAGCCTGGCTGATATCCCGGCGAGGTCCTGCGCGAGCAGCGGTTCGGTCTCGAAGGCGTTGTCGCCGGCCGATGTTGCCAGGGCAACGTGCAGTTCCGCGGTGCGCTGACCGAGTCGCCTCAGGGCGTCGGCATACCAGCCCAGATGTTGAAGACTGGGGGCCGCCTGGTCGGCCGGCGCGCGTTCGAAGTAGCGATCCACCTCGTCGAGTGCCTGGGCCCAGCCGCTGACGGCGTGGGGCACGTAGCCATGCAGGGCGGCCAGTGAGAAGCGGCCGCGGCCGTCGTCGTACTCGAGAGCGCCCGCCAGCGGCGGCACGCGGGTGAAGTCCAGGCGTTCGGTCAGGTGGCTGCCGATTTCGATTTCCGGGTTCGTCCCCGGCTCCACCCTCCGGAACAGCTTCAGCACGAAGCGGTCGCCGATACGAAACGACGTGTTGTTCTGATCGGCGTTGGCGCGCTCCACGTTGAGCGTCGCGTCTGCGCCGCGCAACGCGGAGAACCGTGGCGTGGCCGACGCGCGCAGCGTCCCGTGAGCGGTCGCGATCACCCGATCGGCGGCGATCGCGTCGAACAGCCGGTCCGCCGCTCCCCAGTCCAGCCGTTCGTGCAGGACGCCGCGGCGTGCGCCGCTGATGCGCGCGATCACCAGGTCGGGCGACGCCTTGAGCAGCCCATCGGCCGCCGGGCCCGACAGAAACGTCATCGGCAGGAAATAGGTCTCATCGGGTCCCTGGTCGAAGCTCACGTCGATCAGCACGGCCACGACAGGCTCGGCGCCGTTCGAGAGCACGGCGTGGTCGCGGATCCGCACGCGCGTGAGGTTCTGTGACTTCGCCGCAAACCAGCGCCGGCTAGCCAGATGCGCCGGCAGGTAGTCGCGCTCGAGGATCTCGTGCGTCGCAGTTTCAAACGCCGAGTCCCACGCGGGGCCGAGCAGCAGGGCGGGGAGTGCCATGGCATCCACCACCTTGGGCGCCGCGGCAGGCACGTTGCGCACGGCGGCCTGCGAGTCCGGCACCTCGCGCAGGACGAACCAGTAGAAGCCGTACGGGCCGAGCGTGACGACGTATGGACGGCCGTCGATGCGGGGAAACGCGGTTTCGCCCATCAGCTCCACCGGCAGCCGGCGGTCGAACGCTTTGAGATCCAGCTCCCCGGCCTGCGGGTGACGCGACAGGTTGGCGACGCACAACAGCACCTCGCCGTCCAGCTGCCGCACGTAGGCGAGGACTTTCCGGTTGGTCGTCGAGACGAACTGCAGCGAGCCCCGGCCGAGGGAGCGATACGCCCGCCGCGTCGCAATCAGGCGCGTCATCCACTGGAGGAGCGAGGACGGCGAGCGGTCCTGCGCCTCGACGTTGACAGCCTGATAGCCGTAGACCGGGTCCATGATCACCGGCGCAAAGAGCCGGGCCGGGTCGGCCCCGGAGAAGCCGGCATTGCGATCGGAGGTCCACTGCATCGGCGTGCGGACGCCGTTCCTGTCGCCGAGATAGATGTTGTCGCCCATGCCGATCTCGTCGCCGTAGTAGACGATCGGCGTGCCTGGCAGCGAGAAGAGCAGGCTGTTGACCAGCTGCATGCGCTCGCGGTTGTTCTGCATCAGCGGCGCGAGCCGCCGCCTGATGCCGAGGTTCACCCGCATCTGGGGATCGGCGGCGTAGGCCTGGTACATCGAGTCGCGCTCCTCGGCGGTCACCGATTCGAGCGTCAGCTCGTCGTGGTTTCGCAGGAACAGCGCCCACTGGCAGTTGTCCGGGATGTCTGGCGTCTGGCGGATGATGTCCATCACCGGGTGGGCATCCTCCTGCTGCAGCGACAGGTAGATGCGCGGCATGAGCGGGAAGTTGAACGCCATGTGGCATTCGTCTCCCTCGCCGAAATAGGCGCGGACATCGCCGGGCCAGCCGTTGGCCTCGGCGAGGAGCATGCGATCGGGATAGCGCGCGTCGAGGTCCCGCCGCAGCTCTTTCAACAGGGCGTGCGTCTCCGGCAGGTTCTCGCAATTCGTGCCGTCGCGCTCGATCAGGTACGGGACCGCGTCGAGACGCATGCCGTCGACGCCCATGTCGAGCCAGAAGCGCATCACCTTCAGCACGGCCAGGCGCACGTGCGGGTTGTCGAAGTTCAGGTCCGGCTGATGATGAAAGAAGCGGTGCCAGTAGTAGGCGCCGGCAATCGGATCCCACGCCCAGTTCGAGGTCTCGCTGTCGCTGAAGATGATCCGGGTGCCTTCGTAGCGGCGCGACGTCGCGCTCCAGACGTAGTAGTCACGCTTGCGCGATCCGGCAGGCGCCCGCCGTGCGGCCTGAAACCATGGATGCTGGTCCGAGGTGTGGTTGATGACCAGCTCGGTGATGACCTTGAGCCCACGATCGTGGGCAGCACGCAGGAACGCCTTGAAGTCCTTCAGCGTCCCGTAGGACGGATGCACGCCCTGGTAGTGCGCGATGTCGTAGCCGTCATCGCGGAGCGGCGACGGATAGAAGGGCAGCAGCCACAGGCACGACACCCCGAGGTCGGCCAGGTAGTCGAGGCGCGAGGTCAGGCCGGGGAAGTCGCCGATGCCGTCGCCGTTGCTGTCGGCGAAGGCCCGGACATGGAGCTGATAGATGACAGCGTCCTTGTACCAGGTGGATTGAGTGGAGAGCGGATCCTCACTCATGCGCGTCGACGCCGGCCGCGTTCATCCTGCTTTACTTACTATCCGGTTGCGCGCGGACGCAAGCACGTCCGTGCGCGCGACGGCGACGTATACTTTCGACAGGGCCGACCGCCTGGCCCGACGAGGCATTCGTGACGAAGATCGCCGACACCATTCTCGACGCCATCGGACACACCCCGATGGTGCGGATTCATCGCCTCACGGCGGGCCTGGTCAAGGCCACGGTGCTGGCCAAGCTCGAGACGTTCAATCCCGGCAACTCGATCAAGGACCGCATGGCGCTGAAGATGATCGAGGACGCCGAGCGGGCAGGCCTCCTGAAGCCCGGTGGGACGATCATCGAAGGCACGTCCGGAAACACGGGGATGGGACTGGCGATTGCGGCCGTGGTCAAGGGCTACCGCTGCATCTTCACGACGACGGACAAGCAGTCGAAGGAGAAAGTAGACGCGCTCAAGGCCTTCGGGGCCGAGGTGATCGTGTGCCCGACCAACGTCGAGCCCGACGACCCGCGATCCTACTACTCGGTGTCCTCGCGCCTCGAACGCGAGGTGCCGAACTCCTGGAAAGCCAACCAGTACGACAACCTGTCGAACTCGGCGGCCCACTACGAGCAGACCGGCCCCGAGATCTGGGACCAGACCGACGGCACTGTCACCCAGCTGGTGGTCGGTGTCGGCACCGGCGGCACCGCCAGCGGCACCGGCCGCTATCTGAAGGAGCGCAACCCCAAGCTGAAAGTGTGGGGCATCGACACGTACGGCTCGGTCTTCAAGAAATACAAGGAGACCGGCATCTTCGACAAGAACGAGATCTATCCGTACAGCACCGAAGGCATCGGCGAGGACTTCCTGCCGAAGAACGTCGACTTCGACGTCATCGACCACTTCGAGAAGGTCACCGACCGCGACGCCGCCATCATGACGCGCCGCATCGCCCGGGAGGAAGGCATCTTCGCGGGGAACTCCGCCGGCTCTGCGATGGCCGGGCTGCTGCAGCTCGCCGACCGCTTCACCGCCGACGACGTCGTCGTCGTGATCTTTCACGACCACGGCTCGCGCTATCTCGGCAAGATGTTCAACGACGACTGGATGCGTGAGAAGGGCTTCCTCGAGAAGAGCGGCCTGACGGCCGCCACGCTCGTCGCGTCGGGCCTGTCGGGCGAGCTCCAGGCCATCGAGGCGTCGGAGCCCGTGGAGGCCGCGGCCCGGTTGATGCGCAAGAACGACTACTCGCAGATCTCCATCACGCACGACCGGCGGCTGGTGGGCTCGCTCAACGAGGCGCACCTGTATGAAGTGCTGGTGTCCGATCCGGCCGCGCTGGCCCGGCCGGTCGAGTCGATCATGCAGCCGGCCTTTCCGTTCGTCGACATCTCCACCCACGTCGATCTGCTCGCGACGATGATCACGCCGGCGAACCCCGCAGTGCTCGTGAGGGACTTCAAGACCGACAAGACGTTCATCATCACGCGGTCGGACGTCCTCAGCGTGCTGTGCTGAGGCCGATGCGCGTCAGGGCGCTGGCGCCGCTGTTGTCCGCGTCGCCGCGCCTTCGGGCTGCGTGCCGGCGATAAAGGCGTCGGTGATCGCGTCGCTCGCCGCCGACGGCGCGCCGTTGCCCTTGTCCACCGACACGAACACGATGTTGCCCGGTGCCTGGAATGCCGGTGGCGTGTCGCGCTTTCGTTGCGCGATGTACGCCTTCATCACGTCGATCCAGATCGGCAGCGCCGCCACGGCGCCGGTCTCGCCGCTGCCGAGCGTTTTCTTCTCGTCGTAGCCGACCCACACGCCGATGGTGATGTCGGGATCGAAGCCGATGAACCACGCATCCGTGTACTCGTCCATCGTCCCGGTCTTGCCGGCGATGGGCCACTTGAGCGCGGCGGCGGTTGCCGCGGTGCCGCGCGTCGTGACGCCTTCGAGCAGGGAGTCATCACGTAGGCAGTGTCCGCGCGGATGGCGTCGTGCGGCTCTGGGTGGTTCTCCTCGAGGACCGCGCCCTGGCGATCGACCACCCGCAGCACTTCGTAGGGCGCCATCCGGATGCCCTGGTGCGGAAATACCGTGTATGCCGACGTCGCCTCGAGCAGCGTCGCCTCAGTGGCGCCGAGGCCGAGCGACAGGTATGGCAGGAACTTGCTGGTGAACCCGAATCGCCGGGCGTAGTCGATGACGACAGCGGGCCCGATGGTGTCTGTCATCTTCACGGCCGGCACGTTCCGTGACTCCTCGATGGCATATCGCAGCGTGACCGGCCCCTTGAAGGTGCGGTCGTAGTTCTGCGGAGAGTAGAGCGGCTGGCCCGGGCCGGCAGGGAAGGCGACAGGTGCGTCGACGATGATTGAGGTCGGCGTGTAGCCGCGATCGATCGCCGCCGTGTAGACGATGGGCTTGAACGTCGAGCCCATCTGCCGGAGCGCCTGCGTCGCCCGGTTGAACTTGCTGCGCGAGAAGTCTGAGCCGCCAATCATCGCGCGGATCTGGCCGGTGGCGTTGTCGATCGCCAGCAGCGCCCCTTCGACCACGGGATCCTGTTCGAGGTCGCCTGTGGCGTTACCCGCGCCGTCGTCGGCCGTCAGCCGGACGTCGACCACGTCCCCTGCGCGCGCGAAGTCAGGCTTTGCCTTGCGCGTCCAGGCGTAGCCGGCCTTCGGCACCTCGACTGTCAATGCGCCGGCTCGCAGGACCAGCGCTCCCGCAGCCGTCGTCCTCGCGGCGCCCGATGACGTGCCAAGCACCACCGCCGGGACGACGTCGCCGGCGTGCATCGGCGTCTTCCAGCGGTCGGCGGTCCACGCCTCCGGGCTGCTGCCCTCGACGATGACGTTGTGACGCGGTTTGCGGAAGCCACGGCGCTTGTCCACCTTCCGCAGGCCCGCATCGAGCGCGGTCTCGGCAGCGTGCTGGAGCGCGGGATCGATCGACGTGTAGACCGCGAGGCCGCTCTCGTACAGGCGCTTCGCGCCGTATCGCTCTTCGAGATGCTGGCGCACCTCCTCGAGAAAAAATGCGGCGAAGCCGCCGGCGGAAGGCCGCCCTGCCGTGACAATCGGCGATTTCTTCGCGGTGTCAGCCCGTGCCTGCGTGATGAAGCCCTCGTCGGCCATCCGTTGCAGGGCGTAGTTGCGGCGGCGCATGGCGCGCTCGACGCTGACGTACGGGCTCTCGCGCGAGGGCGCCTGGATGATGCCCGCCAGCAGCGCCGCCTCCTCGAGCGTCAGATCCTTCGCCGACTTGCCGAAATAGAGGCGCGCCGCAGCCTCGGCGCCATACGTGCCGTGTCCCCACGGGATGTGATTGCGGTACAGCGTGAAGATCTCGCGCTTGGTGTAGCGCTTCTCGATCTGGATCGTGAGGATGGCTTCGTTGATCTTCCGCGTGGCAGTCTTTTCGTTGGTCAGAAACAGGTTGCGCGCCAGTTGCTGCGTCAGCGTGCTGGCGCCGGCCAGCTGACCGCGGACCAGATCCCGCACCGCCGTGACGACGATGCGCGGAATGCTGAGGCCGAGGTGCGAGTCGAAGTTCTGGTCTTCGGCGGCGATGATTGCCTGACGAAGAAGCGGCGAAATCTGATCGTAGGTGATGACGATCCGCCGCTGGGTGGCGAACTCGCCGACCACCTCTCCGTTGACGCCGTAGACCCGCGTGATGGTGCTCGGGGCGTAGTCGTCGAGCGCCGACACCTGGGGCATGTCGGCTGAGGAGGCAAACAGGAACCCGCTGAGCGTTCCGGCGCCGGCAGCGAGCAGGAACAGCAACACGATGATCGCGCTGCGCGCGATCCGGACGACGTAGTGGGCCATGAAGGTGGCGTCAGTCCTTGGGGCTGCCACCCTTCGGGGATGGCACGGCCGCCGGATGCGGAGCGGATTGGTGCGCCGGTGTCTGCGCCGCGTGTGGCGGTGGTGGCGGCGGAGATGGTGGCGGCGTCGGGCTGGTCGATGGTTTCCCTGTCGCCGGAGGTGGCGGCGGAACCGCGCCGGGCGGCCGGACTGGCCACGGACGAGCCGTGCCCGGCGACTGGTAGCGCGGCGCGTAGGCCCAGGGATTGTTGTAGTGCGGCGCGTAGGCCGGAGAATCGCCCGCGTGCGCCGCGTCCACCGGCTCGGCGCCGCCATTTCCTGCGGCCGGCGGGTACGGATTCGACGGAGGCCGATGCTCCCGATCGCCGCCGGACCCGGGCCCTCTGCCTTCATCGGCCCAGCGCGAGGCGTCCGCTCTGTCGTCGCCCGGCGCGTCCTGCGCCTGCCGTTGGCGGCGAGGTACCCGCGCTGGCGCGTGCCTGCCCGGGCGCCTTCGCGCCAGGTCCCGCCACGATCAGCCGGCCGGCAGCGGTCGGTCCCGTCGGCGGAGCCTGCTGAAACGCGAAGGTGACGCCCGCCGGCACATGACTGGCGGCGGAAATCGATGCCATCGGCTTGCCGCGCCGGAAGTCGTCGGATGCCATCGTGGTCCACCCGCGCCCCGACTCGTTGCCGGCGCGTGTGGGAGGCCCTTGACGCGGGATGGGATGGTTGTCCCAGCCAAGGGGCGACCATCCGACGTAACCAGGAGCGATACCCCAACGCACCCAGGCCGCGGACCACGCGTTGCCCGGGATCCGGTACCAACTGCCGGCGCCATTGACGCCCCAGCGGCCGTAGTGATGCGTCGCCCACGCCCATCGTTCGCGGCCGACGAAACTCCAGCCGACGCCGCCGCCGACATACGTCCAGCGGCCCCGCGTGTACGGCTGCCATCCTGGTTCCACGCGGGGACACCAGACGTACCCGTACGGCGGGAGATAGGACCACCCGCCGGACTGGTCGAAGGCATCCGCTTCCAGCGCCAGGTCCGCCGGCAGATACTCCGCCGACGTGGTGTCCCGCTCGCCTTCGAGCAGCGCCGTGGACCACTCGTAGAAACCTTCGCGATCGGCAGTGTTGAACCAGCTCGGAGCGCCCGGCGCCTCACCTTGCCGCAACTCGACCTGCTGGCCCGCGGCGACGGTGGCGCCAGCCTGATCGGTCGCGACGTCTGCCTCGCCCTGAACGACGCCGACGACGACCGTCGGCGCGTCAGAGTCGTCCCGGATGCCAACGCGCGCGTCGGAGCCGCCTGCAATGCGCACGGAGCCCGGCGCGGCGTCGAGTTGCAACACGTCGGCGGGGTCGGGCGATCCGTGCATCACGACGCGGCCAGAGGCGAGCTCGACGTCGGAGCTGCCGCTGATCACCACGAGTGTCCCGTCGTCGAGGTGCAGCGCCGATCCGTTGCCGAAGACAATCTCGGCACGGCCCCGATTCGTGCGAACTCGATCGCCGGCCACGAGCGGCAGGCCAGAGGCCCCTGGCTCATTGCCGTTCTGGTGTTCGACGACCACGATGCCGTCGACGATTGAGAGATGGGGAGGCGCGGCAGGCTGTGCCGTCGCGGGCGCAGATGCAAGGCAGCACGCGACGACGGTGGCTGCGGCAATCTGGCGGAGCATGAGGACCTCCGGTCGAGGGCCCGAATCGCGGGGCGCGCGCGACGGCAGGCTGGCAAAATCAGAATACCACGCAGCGCGGAAAACTGTTGCAGGGACGATGGTTACGGCCTTCCCACGGGTTCACGCCGTGGCCCACGGCCTTTCGAACATTGACTACACTTCACTAACATTTAATACTGAAATCGTCCTAAACCTGAACTGAGGAACCATGAGCAAAATCATCGGGATCGACCTGGGCACCACCAACTCCGTCGTCGCCGTGATCGAGGGCGGCCAACCTGTCGTGATCACCAACGCCGAAGGCAGCCGGCTGACGCCGTCGGTTGTCGCGTTCACCAAGTCCGGCGAGCGGCTGGTCGGGCAGGTCGCGAAGCGCCAGGCGGTGACCAACCCCGAAAACACAGTCTTCTCGATCAAGCGGTTCATGGGCCGCAAGTTCAGCGAAGTGTCGGAAGAGATGACGATGGTGCCGTACCGCGTCGTCCAGGCCAGTAACGGCGACGTGCGGGTGAAGGCCGGCGACCAGGAGTATCCGCCGCCGCAGATCTCCGCGATGATCCTGCAGAAGTTGAAGCAGTCGGCGGAGGACTACCTCGGTCAGCCCGTGACCAAGGCCGTCATCACCGTGCCGGCCTACTTCAACGACGCGCAGCGCCAGGCGACGAAGGAAGCCGGGCAGATCGCCGGCCTCGAGGTCATGCGCATCGTCAACGAGCCGACCGCCGCCGCGCTCGCCTACGGCCTCGACAAGAAGAAAGAAGAGCTGATCGCCGTCTACGACTTCGGCGGCGGCACGTTCGACATCTCGATTCTCGAAGTCGGCGACGGCGTGGTGGAAGTGAAAGCCACCAACGGCGACACGCATCTCGGCGGCGACAACCTCGATCAGCGGATCATCGAGTGGATCATCGCGGAGTTCAAGAAAGACGAGGGCATCGATCTGTCGAAGGACCGGATGGCCCTGCAGCGGCTGAAGGAGGCGGCGGAGAAGGCGAAGATGGAGTTGTCCAGCGTCGCCGAGTCCGAGATCAACCTGCCGTTCATCAGCGCGGATCAGACCGGTCCCAAGCATCTCGTGAAGAAGCTGACGCGGGCGAAGTTCGAGCAGCTCGTCGAGGACCTGCTGCAGCGCACGATCGGGCCGACGCGGCAGGCGCTGGCCGACGCGGGCGTATCGGCGACGCAGGTCGACGAAGTGGTGCTGGTCGGCGGGTCGACGCGCGTCCCGCGCGTCCAGCAGATCGTCAAGGACGTCTTCAACAAGGAACCGCACAAGGGCGTGAACCCCGACGAGGTGGTCGCCATTGGCGCCGCCGTGCAGGCGGGCGTGCTGGCCGGCGAGGTCAAGGACCTCCTGCTGCTCGACGTGACGCCGCTGTCGCTGGGCATCGAGACCCTGGGCGGTGTCATGACGCCGCTCATCTCGCGGAACACCACCATCCCGACGCGGAAGAGCGAGACGTTTTCGACAGCGGCCGACAGCCAGACGAGCGTGGAGGTCCACGTCCTGCAGGGCGAGCGCCCGCTGGCGCGCGACAACCGGACGCTGGGCAAGTTCCAGTTGACGGGCATCCCGCCGGCCCCGCGTGGCATCCCGCAGGTGGAAGTGACGTTCGACATCGACGCCAACGGCATCGTCAACGTCACCGCGAAGGACAAGGCGACCAACAAGGAACAGAAGATCACCATCACCTCGTCGAGCGGCCTGTCGAAAGACGAAGTGGATCGGCTGATGCGCGAGGCCGAGTCGCACGCCGAGGAAGACAAGCAGAAGAAGGAAGAGATCGAGGTGCGCAACCAGGCGGACCAGTCGGTCTACGCCGCGGAGAAATTCCTGAAGGACAGCGCGGACAAGGTCCCGGCCGACGCCCGCGGCGCCATCGACTCCGCGGTGACGGCGCTCAAGAGCGCGATCGAGAAGGGCGACGTGGCTGCGATGAAGCAGGGGCTCGAGACGCTGATGTCGGCCCAGCACCGCGCCGCCGAGGCGATGTATCGCGCCACCGGAGGCGGTCCGGAAGGGGCGCCGGGATCGGGGCCTGAGCCCGGGACGCCGTCAGGCGAAGGCGCGGCGGGCGGGTCCGACGACAGTGTGATTGACGCGGAGGTCGTGGACGAGCACAAGTGATGGACTACTACGTCGTCCTCGGCATCACCCGCACCGCGTCGGTCGTCGAGATCAAGAAGGCGTACCGCCGGCTGGCGCGTCGCTTTCATCCCGACGTCAATCCCGGCGACGACCGCGCGTCTGTCCGCTTTCGCGAGATCGCGGAGGCATACAACGTGCTGGTGGATCCGGGCATGAAGCAGCGCTACGACGAAGTGGGCTACGAGCCGCCCGCGGCAGGACCGCGGGCGACGGGCTTCGAGGGGTTCGACTTTTCGACGGCGGTGCACGCCAATCAGCAGTCCACCTTCGGCGACCTCTTTGCCGAGGTGTTGAGAGGTGAGGCGGCACGGCCCTTCGCGCCGGCGCACGGGACGGACCTGCACGCCGTGCTGCCGCTGACGTTCGAGCAGGCGGCCGGCGGCGGAGAGTTCAGGCTGTCACTCGTGCGTGAGGCCACCTGCCACGACTGCGCCGGGACGGGGCTGGTGTCAGTCGCGGCGGGGAAGTGTCCGGCCTGTGACGGCAGCGGCGCCGAGCGGTCAGCGCGTGGGCACATGCTGTTCACCCGCGCGTGCCGCCGCTGCCAGGGCGCCGGCGTCCTTTCGCGGCAACGGTGTGCAGGCTGTGGTGGACGTGGCACGTTGACGCGCAGCGAGCGCGTCGCCGTGCCGCTGCCGGCCGGCGTGCACGACGCGACTCGAATCCGCGTCGCTGGGCGCGGGCACGCCGGCCGTTTCGGCGGGCCGCCCGGCGATCTCTACGTGACGATCCAGGTCGCACCGCATCCGCAGTTCCGGCGGGACGGCGATGACGTGCATGTGGTGGTGCCGGTCGCGATTCACGAGGCGGCGCTTGGCGCGCGCATCGAGGTGCCCGCGATCGGTGGCGCCGCGCGCCTGCGGGTGCCGCCGGGAACGCAATCCGGACAGAGGTTCAGGCTCCGGGAACGGGGAATTCCTTCGTTTCGTACCGGTGTCCGGGGCGACCTTGTCGTCGAGGTGCGGCTGATGCTGCCGCGCGTCCTCGACGAGCGGTCGAAGGCCCTGCTGAAGGAGTTCGGCGCCATCAACGGCGAGAGTGTCCGGGAAGGGGCAGGGGGGGACCAGAGGGCCGAGGGAGGCGAGAAGGCCGAGGGGGCCCAGGGAGGCCAGGCGAGCCAGGCGGCCGCGAGGGCCGAGGGCGCGAGTGGAAGCCGGCGAGGCTGAGGGAGAGACATGGTCAGCAAGCGAGGCGGAAAGGCGTACTACATGATCAGCGCCGTCGCGGCGAAGTACGACATCCATCCGCAGACGCTGCGCCTCTACGAACGCGAAGGGCTGCTGACTCCGTCGCGGACCGAAGGCAACACGCGGCTGTACTCTGAGGAGGACCTCGAGCAACTCGAGACGATCCTCTCGCTGACCCGCGAGCTCGGCGTCAACCTGGCCGGCGTCGACGTCATTCTCAACATGCGCCGCCGGATGGAACGCATGCAGAACGAGGTCAACGAGTTCATGGCGTACGTCAAGAAAGAAATGGCGCGCGGGCTCGACGACTGGGAGCAACGCCTGAGCACGGCGATGGTGAAGTCGTCGCCGACAGATTTGGTGAGGACCGGCTCGAACGCGCCCGCCGCGACTGCGGCAACTGGCGCGCCAGATCCCCTGGCGACAGAGAAGGCCGCTGGGAGTACGCGAAACACCTAACGACCCGAGCCAACCCGGCCAGCCTGATCGAACCCGATCCAACCCGACCCCCCCGTGCTACATTCATCTCTGTGACGATTTGTCCGCTGTGTGACGGCACCGGGTGGAAGCCCATCGAGGTGGACGGCGTGTCGCGCGTCACACGATGCGACTGCTGGCGCGCACGGGTGGGCGACACGTTGCGCGCGGGCGCGCGCATTCCGCGCCGCTATCAGCATTGCGACCTCGCCGCCTTCGTCACCTATCCGAACGAGCGCCTTCTGAACGCGCTCGCCCGGGCCCGCCAGTTCGCCGAACAGTTCCCCGTCGTCGAGAAGGGGCTGTTCTTCGTCGGCTCGCCGGGAATCGGCAAGACCCATCTGGCGGTGGCGATCCTGAGCCAGGTCATTCGCACGCGCGGAGCCACGGGGTTGTTCTACGACACGCGCGACCTGCTGAAGGTCATTCGCAACACCTACGACCCGTCCAATCGTGCCAGTGAGCAGGACGTGCTGCGGCCTGTCATGACGGCCGACCTGCTGGTCCTCGATGACCTGGGCGCGGAAAAGACCTCGGACTGGGTCGAGGAGACGCTGAATCTCATCGTCAACACCCGCTACAACGAGCGGCGGCCGACGATTTTCACGACAAATTACGAGGAAAAGGAAGACCGGACCGATCCGGAGTCCCTCCTGGTCCGCGTCGGCTTCCGAATGCACTCGCGCCTGTACGAGATGTGCGAGTTCGTGGAGTTCGACGGCGCCGACTACCGGCACGCGCCGGCCAATTCCGGTGCCGACGAACTGCTGGCGTTGTGGAAGACCCTGAAGCGTCCGGGCAAGCTGCCCGCCAGGAGTGCCGGGCCGCTGCGCGCCCAGCTCCGCGAGAACCGCGACAAGCCCGACGCCAGGTCCGATCTCAAGTGGAGCGGCGGTCGAGCGGGAAGCTAGACGTCAGCTGGCCGGATGCTTGGTCTCTACCTGCACATTCCCTTCTGCAGCCACATCTGCAACTACTGCAACTTCAACCGCGGCCTGTTTGACGCGGAGCTGAAGCGGCGGTACGTCTCGGCTCTCGAGACCGAGATCGCACGCGCCGCGGACGGCACGCCCGCTGACACGATCTTCTTTGGCGGCGGCACGCCGTCGCTGCTGGACCCCGACGACGTCGCACGTCTGGTCGCCGCGTGCCGGGCCGCCTTCGCGGTCACCGGCGACGCCGAAGTGACACTCGAGACCAACCCGGAAACAGTGTCGGCGGAACGCATGCGCGGCTTCCGCGATGCTGGCGTCACGCGCATCAGCATGGGCGTCCAGTCGCTGCGCGACGACGAGCTCCGGCGTCTCGGCCGCCAGCACACAGCCGAACGTGCGCGCGCTGCCCTCGAGCAGGTCCGCGAGGCGGGGATCACGAACACGAGCCTCGACCTGATGCTCTGGCTCCCCGAACAGCGCCAGGCCGACTGGCACGAATCTGTCGAGGGTTTGGTCGCTCTCGATCCCGAGCACGCGTCCCTCTACATCCTCGAGCTCTATCCCAACGCCCCGCTCCGCGAGGAGATGGCGCGAAGCCACTGGTCGCTGGCGCCAGACGATGACGCCGCGGACATGTATCTGTCGGCGCTCGCCACGCTGGACGCCGCGGGCTACGAGCAGTACGAAATCTCCAACGTCGCCCGGCCCGGCCGCCAGTCGCGACACAACCTGAAATACTGGCAGGATGGCGCCTGGCTGGGGTTCGGGTGCGGCGCCCATTCGACGCGCGAGGCGCAACGGTGGAGAAATGTCGCCAGTACCACCGAGTACGTGTCACGGATACACAGCGGCGTGAGTGTCGCGGCGGACCCGCCCCGAGCACGATCGGCCGAGGAACGGCTCGGCGACGCGCTGTTTACGGGGCTGCGGTTGACGGAAGGCCTCGATTTCGACGAAATTGGCGCGCGGTATGCCATCGATGCCTGGGACCGCTACTGTGAGACACTCCGGCCGCAGGAGGACGCGGGCCGTCTCATCATCGAGGGGCACCGTGTCAGATTGACCCGGGATGGCATGCTTGTGGCTAATGACGTGATGGCGGTATTTGTCTAGTCGCGTATTTTGCATTCTTCTACGACAGAACCGTACTGTAGAGTAGAGTTTTTCCTCTGGAGGAGGGACGTTCGATGACAGGATTCGACTGCCGGTCGGCACGAGGCCGGAACACGTTCGTGGCGAGCCTCATGGTCGCCGGGGTGCTTGTAGCGTCGCCGCTGTTTGCTCAGGATCCTGCGGCTCCGCCCGCCCCCGGTCAGCAGCCGGCGGCTCCTGCGGCGCCAGCAGCACCAGCAGCACCGGCGGCCCAGGCGAACCCGTTTGTCTTCAACAGCGACGCGGCGATGCTGACCTTCTTCATCAAGCCGGACAAGGCGGCTGACTTCGAGAAGGTCATGGCCAAGCTGCATCAGGCGCTCGCCAACAGCGACAAGCCGGAGCGCAAGGCGCAGGCGGCTGGGTGGAAGCTCTATAAGGCCACCGAGCCCGGGCCCAACGGCACCGTGCTTTACATCAACTTCCTGTCCCCGGCCGCGAAGGGCGGCGACTACACGATCTCGAAGATCCTCGCGGAAGTGTACCCGCAGGAAGTTCAGCAGCTGTTCCCGCTCTACCGCGATGCGTTTGCGGGTCTCAGCCGGGCGGAATTGAAGATGGTCGAGGACTTCAGCGCGCCGGCGCCTCCCTCCGCGCCAGCCGCACCGCCAGCGCAGTAACGAGCGTCATCAGGGGTGAGGGGGACGGCTGGCCGTTCCCCTCGCCGACGTCAGAACGCCAGGTTCGCGCCCACCGTGAAGCGCTGGGACGTGCTGTAGACCGCGTCGTTCCCCAGCTTGAACACCCTGTAATCGATTCTCACCCGCAGCGGCCCGACGAGGTCGATCTTGACCCCGCCGCCGAGATTCGTGCCGACGCCCGAATGCTGGATGTCGAGCGATTCGAACCGCTCGCGGAAGTAGCCGCCCCCCGCCGTGAAATAGAGCTGGGCGTGCGGCAGCGTGCCGCGCGGCGTTTGTACCAGCACGTTGAACATCACCGTTCGCACTGACGGCGAGCAGGTGCTGGTGCCCGAGAAGCACTCGTCGTCAGCCTTCGCCTGGGCGTACTCGCCTTCAAAGCCGAGAATCAGCAGCCCGGTGCCGAGTGAGATGCCGGTGGTGCGCCGTGTGGACGGCGCGCTCTGCCCGCCGACAAAGAGCGTGAGATCCGCCCAGGCGGGCATCGCCGTGGCGGCGACGGTCACGAGCGTGAAGAGCAGCAGGCGCAGGCATCGCATCCGGTCGGGTTCCTTTCCGGGAAGCGGAGTGGTCCGCGTCCCAATGATATGATTTTCCCGCGCCCGCGAGGACCGCGTGGACTTCCGCCTCACCGACGACCAGAATCTTCTCCGCCAGACCGTCCGCGAATTCGCCGAGACCGAGATCCGTCCGCACGTCCGCGAATGGGACGAGGCGCAGCATTTCCCGGCGGAGCTGCTGCCGAAACTGGCTGCGCTCGGGTTGATGGGCGTGCAGTTTCCCGAGGAGTACGGCGGCGCCGGGATGACGGCGATCGACTACTGCCTGTGCATTGAAGAACTGGCGCGCGTGGATCCGTCGGTCGCCCTGTCCGTGGCGGCGCACAACGGGCTGGGGCCGGCGCACATCGCGATGTTCGGCACCGACGCCCAGAAGCAGCGATGGCTGGGACCGCTCGCCCGCGGCGAGCATCTCGGCGCGTGGGCGCTGACAGAGCCCGGAGCCGGAAGCGATGCCGCCGGCACACGAACGACTGCGGTCCTGGACGGCGATCACTGGGTGCTCGACGGCACCAAGACGTTCATCACGCACGGGGCCAGCGCCGACGTGATGGTGGTCATGGCAGTCACGGACCGCTCGCGCGGCGCGAAGGGCATCTCGGCCTTCGTCGTCGAGCGCGGGACGCCGGGGTTCCTGGCGGGGCGGAAGGAAGACAAGCTCGGGATGCGCGCCAGCGAGACCACCGAGGTCCGCTTCGAGCAATGTCGCATTCCGGCGGATCACCTGCTTGGCACCCTCAACCAGGGCTTCATCAACGCCCTGCAGGTGCTCGACGCCGGCCGCATCGGCATCGCGGCGCTCTCGGTGGGGTTGGCGCAGGGCGCGTTCGAAGCGGCCCGGAGCTACGCGCGAAGCCGGCGGCAGTTCGGCCAGGCGATCGCCTCGTTCCAGGCCATCCAGTGGAAGCTGGCCGATCTGGCGACACGGATCGAGGCGGCGCGCCTGCTGACCTACCGCGCGGCGTACTTGAAAGACCGCGGCGAGCGCACCACCATCGACTCCGCCATGGCCAAGCTGTATGCCAGCGAAACTGCCGTCCGTGCCGCCGACGAGTCGGTGCAGATCCACGGCGGCTATGGCTTCGTGAAGGACTACCCGGCAGAGAAGTACTTCCGCGACGTGAAGCTCACGACGATCGGCGAGGGCACCAGCGAGATTCAGCGGCTGGTCATCGCCCGCCAGCTGCTGGCCTGACCCGCGCCGTGCCGACCGCCAACACGCTCGCCGAACGCGTGCTTTCCGGCGACCCGCGCGCGCTCGCACGGGGCTTGACGCTGGTCGAGGACGGATCGGCGGCCGGCCTCGCGCTGCTCGCCGCGCTCTATCCGCACACGGGGAAGGGTTGGACCCTCGGCATCACGGGGGCGCCGGGAGCGGGCAAGAGCACGCTCGTGGACCAGATCGCCCGCGTTCTTCGGATGCGCGGCACGACCGTCGGCATTCTGGCCGTGGACCCCACGAGCCCGTTCACTGGTGGCGCGGTGCTGGGCGACCGCGTGCGCATGCAGGGACACGCCGGCGATCCGGGCGTGTTCATCCGCAGCATGGCGACGCGCGGACATCTGGGCGGCCTCTCGCGCTCCACGACGGACGCCGCGCTGGTGCTGGCAGCCGCGGGCCGCCAGTGTGTCATCATCGAGACCGTTGGCGTGGGCCAGGCGGAAGTGGACATCGCGCGCACCGCGGACGTCTGCGTCGTGACCCTGGTGCCGGGAACCGGCGACGAGGTGCAGGCGCTGAAGGCCGGCATCATGGAGATAGCCGACGTGTTCGTGGTGAACAAGGCGGACCGCGAAGGCGCGGATCGGATGGTCGGCGCTGTCGAATCGACGCTCGCGCTGGCCCCCGCCGCGCCGGGGACGTGGGTGCCGCCAGTCCTCAAGACCGAAGCGACTCGTGGCACTGGCGTCGAGGCGCTCGTCGAGACGATCGATGCGTTCCGTCGGCAGGAAGCGCCGGCGCTCGAAACCAGGAGACTTGCCCGAAGCTCCCAGCGGTTGCGCGAGCTGCTGGCGGCGGCTTTTCTCCGTCGTGCCGATCTGGAGCTGAGCCCCGAGGATTGGCGGAACGTGTCGGCGCGCGTGGCGCGCCGCGAGCTGGAGCCGCACGCCGCCGCCATCGAGATGCTCGATCAGGTCTGCGGCAGGAGCGGCGAAGAGTGAAGGCGACGCTCGATCACGTAGGGATTGCCGTGGCCGGGCTGGAGCAGGCGCTGGCGTTTTATCGCGATGCGCTCGGTCTGGAGGTCTCGACTCCACATGATGTGCCGAGCGAGGCCGTGCGGGCGGTGTTCGTTCCGGTCGGGCAGACCTCTCTCGAGTTGCTGGAGGCCACCTCGCCGGACTCGCCGATCGGCCGCTTCCTGGAGCGTCGCGGCCCGGGGCTTCATCACATCACCCTCCGGGTCGACGACCTCGACGCGGCCCTGGCGCAGTTGCGCACACGGGGCGTTCGTGTGCTCGACGAAACGCCGAGGCCGGGCGCGCACGGCTCGCGAGTCGCCTTCATACATCCGTCAAGTGCGGGCGGCGTGCTGGTGGAATTGAAACAGGATGGCTGACGCAGCCTCTGCACCGGGCGCGCCCGCGGCCGGACTCTCGATCCGGCTCGGCGCACTCGAGTTGCAGCCGGTGCTCGACGGCTTTTTCGCGCTCGACGGCGGCGCCATGTTCGGCGTGGTGCCGAAGCCGCTGTGGGAGCGGGTCGCGCCTGCCGACGAGCGGAACCGCATCCGGCTGGCGATGCGCGCGTGGCTCGTACGCGACGGACGCCGCACGACGCTCATCGACGCCGGCGCCGGCGACAAGCTCGACGCGAAGACCGCCGCCATCTACGCCTTCGATCGCAGCCAGAACCTCACGCACGCACTGGCGGCCCGCGGCCTCGGCGCGGCAGACATCGACGTGGTCGTCGCGTCGCACCTGCATTTCGATCACGCCGGCGGCTTCACCGAGCCCGGTCCGGACGGCATCGCGCGGCCCAGGTTTCCGAACGCTCGTCATTCCATTCGCCGCGGCGAATGGGAGGATGCCACCCATCCGCACGAGCGGAACCGGGCCAGCTACTTCGCCGAGAACTACGTGCCGCTGCTGCCGGCCGGCCTTGTCGACTTCGTGGACGCCGACGGCGAGGTGGCGCCGGGCCTGCGCGTGCGGCGGACCGGCGGCCACACCGCGCATCACCAGATCGTCTACATCGAGTCAGAGGGCAGGACGGCGGTGTTCGCCGCCGATCTGCTGCCGACAGCGGCCCATCTGCCGGTGCCGTACATCATGGGCTACGACCTCTACCCGATGGAGACGCTTGCGTTCAAGCGCGCGTTCCTGCGCGAGGCGGTCGAGCGCGAGTATCTGATTCTGTTCGAGCACGACCCAACTATCGCGGCCGGCTACCTGCGCGAGCAGGACGGGCGCATTCGCGTGGAGGCCGTCGCCTGACGGCGCGTCCAGGGAGAGTTCTGCATGCAGGCTGAGATCGGGATCATCGGTGGGAGCGGCCTCTACGACATGGCCGGTCTCACCGACCGTCAGGAAGTCACGCTGGAGACGCCGTTCGGCGATCCCTCCGGGCCGTACGTGCTGGCGACGCTGCGGGGACGCCGCGTGGCGTTTCTGGCCCGCCACGGGGCCGGGCATCGCATCAGCCCGTCGGAACTGAACTTCCGCGCGAACATCTTCGGGATGAAGCTGCTTGGCGTGTCGTCGATCCTCTCCGCGAGCGCCGTCGGCAGCCTCAAGGAAGACCTCAAGCCGCTCGACATCGTCGTCCCCGACCAGTTCATCGATCGCACCCGCGGGCGCATCAGCACGTTCTTCGGCCGCGGGCTCGTCGCGCACGTCGGGTTCGCGCATCCCATCTGCGGCACGCTTGCCTCGGTGGCGGCCGCTGCCGGCGACCACGTCGGCGCCACCGTGCATCGCGGCGGGACGTACGTGTGCATGGAAGGGCCGCAGTTCTCGACTGTCGCCGAGTCCCAGCTGTACCGATCGTGGGGTGCCGACATCATCGGCATGACCAACCTGCAGGAAGCCAAGCTGGCGCGCGAGGCGGAGATCTGCTACACGACGATTGCGCTGGTGACAGACTACGACTGCTGGCACCCGGATCACGACGCGGTGACAGTGGAGATGGTGATCGCGACGCTGATGCAGAATGCCAAGACGGCCCAGGAGTTGATTGCCGAGGCTGTCGAGCACGTGCCCCAGCCGCGCACGTGCGCCTGCGCGACCGCGCTCGCCACTGCCATCATCACCCGGCCGGACGCCATTCCAGCGGCCCTGAAGAAGGAGCTGGCGCCAATCATCGGGAAATACGTGAAATAGGATCGGCGCCGCCGCGCATTCGTCCTTCTGACCTGAGCCCACAATGAGCATTGTCGTCACCGGATCGATCGCCTACGACTACCTGATGTCGTTTCCCGGCAAGTTCACCGAGCACCTGCTGCCCGAGCACGTGCAGCGCGTCAGCCTGAGTTTCCTCGTCGACACGATGGACAAGCGTCGCGGCGGCTGCGCGCCGAACATCGCCTACACGCTGGCACTGCTCGGTGAGCGGCCGCGCCTGATGGGTACCGCGGGGCAGGACTTCGGCGAGTACCGCCAGTGGCTCGAAGCGGCCGGCGTGGACACGTCCCTCGTCGGCGTCGTCGGCGACAAGTTCACGGCGTCGTTCTTCTGCAGCACCGACGTCGACAACAACCAGATCGCGTCGTTCTACACCGGCGCGATGGCCAATGCCGCCGAGCTGTCGTTCCGGACCGCCGGACACGTGCCGCTGACGATCATCTCGCCGAACGATCCGCGGGCGATGACGCAGTACGCCTCGGAGTGCCGGACCCTGGGGATCCCCTTCATCTTCGATCCGGGCCAGCAGTGCGCCCGCATGTCGGGTGAGGAACTGGCGGAGGGGCTGGCCGGCGCGGCCGTGCTCATCGTCAACGACTACGAGCTGGAGCTACTGAAACAGAAGACCGGCCAGTCGGAGGACACGCTGCTCGAGCACGCCGACCTGCTGATCGTCACCAGGGGCGAGCACGGCTCGTCGTTTTTCAACGGCTCGGGCCAGGTTGACGTGCCGGCGGTGCCGCCGCACCGGATTGTGGACCCGACCGGCGTCGGCGACGCCTTCCGTGGCGGCCTGATGAAGGGGATGATCGCTGGCGCGGACCTTGAGACCTGCGGCCGCATCGGCAGCGTCGCGGCGACATACTGCCTCGAACACCTTGGCGGCACGAGCCACACCTACACGCCGGACGACTTCGCGGCCCGCTACGAAGCGCACTTCGGACCGCTCAGAACAATGAAGAATGAAGAGTGACGAATGAAGAAATGAAGATGGAGATGGAGAATGAGATGGAGATGAAGAATGAAAAGTGAAGAGTGAAGGTGACGAGGGGGTGGGCGCGCGAAGCGGCGCCCCCATCGTCATTTTTCATTCTTCATTTCTCATTCTTCATTCGTTAGGCTCCTGCCGCGAATCGCGTCCGCGCGGCGGCGAGGATCTGCGCGAATTTGGCCTGCGCGAGGTTCCACTCGGTCTCGATCATCGACTGCCGCGCGTCGCTCAGCTCGATTGAGGTGATCAGGCCGTTCTCGTAGGAGACCTGCGCGATCGCCAGGCTCTCGCGCGCGAGGTCGAGGGCCTTGCGCTGGGCTTCCACGACTTCCTGCGCTGCTTCCCATTCGGTATACGCCGAGGTGACTTCGAGGCGGCCGCTGTCGAGCGCCGCGTTCAAGCCATTCTGCGCCTGACGCACCTGGGCCTCGGCCGTTGCCTTGCGGGCCATCGCGCCCGGACGCGTGAGCAGCGGAATCCGGAGGGCCACGCCCACGGCGTAGCTGCGATTGGTGGCATCGAGGAACTGCGGGTTGAGGGCGTCCTGCTGGTACTGCAGGTTGCCCGTCACGGCGAAGTTCGGCTTCCATTCGCTGCTGGCCAGCGCGACGGAACGCTCGGCGATCGCGCGTTCGGAGCCGATGGCGCGCAGGTCCGGGCGTTGCTCGAGACCCGCCAGCAGGTCGGATTGCGCCGGCAGGGTGTCGACCTGCTCCAGCGTGCCTTGGAGGGTGAGCGGAGTCGACGTCGGCAGCGACAGCACGGAACGCAATGCCTGATACGCGATGTCGAGCTGCGATTTCGCCCGGATCAACGTGGTCTTCGCGTTGGCGAGGTCCACTTCGGCGCGAAGCACGTCGAAGCGCGCCGCGGAGCCGGCTTCGAACCTGGTCTTTGCCAGGCCCAGCTGCTGATCGGCGAGCCGCACGCCCTGCTGCGCCACGGTGACGCCCTGCTCCTGGAGCAGGGCCCGGTAGAAGGCCTCGACGACCTGCAGCTCGAGCTGCTCACGCGCGCGATCGAGCGTCAGGCGGGCCTCGTCGGCCGCTTCGGCCTGGATGGCGTACTGGTTCCGCAATCGCCCGCCCGTGTAAAGCGGCTGCGCGAAGTTCAACGTCATGATGTTCTGCCGCGTGAACGCCGCCTGGAACGTCTGCTCGTCCGGACCGAAGATGCCGGCCGGGATCTTGATGAGCGGGAACTCCTGCGCAGGGGTGTAATTGAACCCGAGCTCCAGCGTCGGCAGGAAGTTGGCTTTGGCCTCGGCCACGCGGCCCTCGGCCGCCCGCACGGACTCGTGCGTCACCTTGAGCTGGTTGTTGTTCTGCAGCGCGAGGTCGAGCGCGTGTTCGAACGTCAGCGTCACCGTCGGCGCTTCCGCGCCGGCCGGTCTCCCGCCCTGCCCGCCGGCCTGTCCCTCGTCAAGCGTCGCGCCGAACACGTTGGCCGCCGCGAGCAGGCCGCCGAGCAGCAGGACGAGCAGCACCGCGCCGGCCACTCGCAGCGCCGGGCTCAGCCGCCGCGGCGAACGCCGCGACGACCGGAACCAGCCAAGCAGCCGTGACAGCAGCAGATACGACACCGGCACGACGACGAGCGTCAGCAGGGTAGAGGTGATGAGCCCGCCGATCGTCGCCACCGAAATCGGCGCGCGGAATTCGCCGCCGTCGCCGCGTCCCATCGCCGACGGCAGCATCCCCAGAATCATCGCCATCGTCGTCATGACGATGGGGCGAAGTCGGACCGGGCCAGCCTTCAGGAGGGCGTCACGAACTGAGAGGCCTTCCTCGCGATGGAGCTGGTTGGTGTAGTCGACCAGCAGGATCGCATTCTTGGTGACCAGCCCCATCAGCATCACGACGCCGATCATCGCCGGCATCCCGACGTGGTTTCCCGTAATCAGCAGCGCCAGCAGCGCGCCGACCAGGGCGAGCGGCAGCGACAACATGATCAGCATCGGCTCGGCGAACGACTCGAACTGCGACGCCAGCACGATGTAGATGAAGCAGATGGCGAGCACGATAGCCAGGCCCATCGCCTGCGCCGACTCCTGCATCAACTCGACGTCGCCGGCATAGCCGTGCTCGAAGTTGGCCGGGAATTTCACGGCGGCCAGCACCTTGTCGACATCGGCAGTGACGTCGCCAAGCGGGCGGCCCGACAGATCCACGCCGACCTTCACCTGGCGGCGCCGCTGCTCGCGGTCGATGCTGCTCGGACCCACGCCCGGCTCCATCCGTACCAGGTCGGCGGTCCGCACCGCGGCGCCTGCCGGCGAATACAGCGGCGTGCGCCCGATGGTCGCGAAGTTGTTGCGGAACTCCGGCGCCAGGCGCACGCGGATGTCGTGCTCGCGGTCGCCGTCGCGCAGCTTGGTCGGGACGATGCCCTCGACCATGCCGCGCAGCTGGGCGGCGATGCCGCCGACGTCGAAGCCGATGTCCGCCGCCATGTCGCGGTTGATGCGGGCGACCATCTCCGGCTGGCCCGAGACAAGCGAGCTCTTCACGTCCACGGCGCCGGGGATCTGCTTGATGCGGGTGACCAGCTCGTCACTGATCCGCTGCAGTTCGGCCAGATCGTCACCGCGCACGAAAATCTCGAGAGGCGCCTGGTTGGGCGCGCCCTGCAGGAACTGCGGCTTGGCGACCTTGATGTCGGCGAAGGGAATCGTGCTCAGCTGCTTTCGCACGTCCGACTTGATTTCCGCGATGCCGCGGTGCCGCGCGTCCTTCTTCGTCAGGATCACCTGGATGTCGGACGATCGCACTTCGCCCTGGATGCCCACGGTGCTGAAGATCTGACGCGCTTCGGGAATGCGCCCGAGCGTCTGCTCGATCTGACTGATTTCCGCCACGCTCTGCTCGAACGACGTGCCGGGCTGCAGATCGACCAGCACGTGGAACTCGCCGCGGTCCTCGTCGGGCACGAACTCCGTGCCGATCAAGCCGATGCTCGTCAGGCTGGCGAGGAACACCACAGCCGCGATGGCCAGGACTGTCCAGGGCCGATCGAGGGCCCAGGTCAACACGCGGTGGTAGCCGGCATCGAGCTTGTCGTACTGGTGGCCGATGCGCTCGAAGAACCTGCCGAGACGGGTTCGTGTCCGCTCCTCTTCGGGAATGAACCGCACGAAGCGCGACGACAGCATCGGGTCGAGCGTGAAGGCGACCAGCAGCGACATCGCCACCGCGAAGGCAATGGTCAGGGCGAACGACTTGAAGAACTGGCCGACGATGCCGGTCATGAAGCCGACCGGCAGGAACACCGCCAGGATCGTGAACGTCGTCGCCATGACGGCGAGCCCGATCTGCGCCGTGCCGTTGCGCGCGGCAGTCACCGGGTCTTCGCCCATCTCCATGTGGCGGTAGATGTTCTCGCGCACCACGACCGCATCGTCGATCAGGATGCCGATGACGAGCGACATCGCCATCAGCGTCATCATGTTGATCGTGAAGCCCGCGATGTACATGAAGAAGAACGTGGCGATGATCGACGTCGGCAGCGCCAGCGCCGAGATCAGCGTCGAGCGCCAGTCGCGCATGAAGATGAAGATGACGAACACCGCCATGATGCCGCCGAAGAAGATGTGCTCGCGGACCTGGTCGACGTTCGACTTGATGAAGTCGGCATCGTCGTGGATGGGGCTGATGTGCAGCTCGGGGAACGACGGCGCCACTTTCTGAAGCAAGGCCGTGACGCGCCGCGAGATCTCCACGGTGTTGGCGCCGGACTGCTTGCGCACGGAGAAGGAGACCGCGTCGACGCCATTCAGCCGTGTCGTGGACTCACGTTCCTTGTAGCCGTCGACGACGGTGCCGACGTCTTTCACGCGCACGGTGCTGCCGCCCGTCGATCGCAGGATGACGTTCTCGATCTCGGCGGTGGTCCTGAATTCGCCCTTGGTGCGGAGCGCGATATTCCGTCCCTCGCGCACGACCTTGCCGGCGGGAAGGTCCAGGTTGTCGAACGCGAGCCTGTCGGCGACCTCGCTGACGGGCAGGCCGAGTGATTCCAGGCGGCCCGGATCGAGATTGACCTGGATCTCGCGGACGTCGCCGCCGTTGGTCTGCACCGCCGCGACGCCGTCGATCTGCTCGATGAGCGGCTTGAGCTTGTCTTCGATGGTGCGGCGGGTGACGTCGCTCGGCTGCGACGACCCGACGCCGAACACCATGACGGGAAGCGCTCCGACGTCGAAACGCTGAATCGTCGGGTCCTCGATCTGGCGGGGCAGCGAGCCGCGAATGGCGGCGACCTTCTCGCGGACTTCGGCGGCAGCCTGCTGCGGGTCCACCTCGAGACGCAGTTCGATGCCGACCTGGGCGAACGACTCGCGCGAGTGCGACTCGATGCGCTTGACGCCGTTGATGCCGGCGACGGCATCTTCAATCGGCTTGGTGACCAGCGTCTCCACTTCCTCCGGGGCGGCGCCTGGATACGGCACCGTCACGGTGATGAACGGGAAGTTGATGCTTGGAAACAGGTCGACGCCGAGACGGCTCATCGAGACGATCCCGAGCACCATGAAGCTCAGGATGACCATCGTCGCGAAGACCGGGCGCTTGATTGAAGTATTCGAAATCCACATGATGGCGGTTCGCTCGTTCCGGGAATGCTGTCGGCCGACTACTGAGTCTTCGTGTCCAGCGCGATGGCGCGGACGCGCGTGTTGGTGGCGATCGGCTTGCGCGCGTCGGCGACGATGACGTCGCCGGCGGAGAGACCGGCGACGAGCTGGACGTGCGTGTCGTTGCTCAGGCCTTCGGTCACGGCGACCGGCGTCACCATCTGATTGGCCACCCGGTAGACCACCCGCGCGCTGTCACGGGTGGCGACGGCCTCGCGCGGCACCAGCACCGCCTGGTCGGCGTGACCGGTCTCGATGCGCGCCACGGCATACATGCCCGAGATCAGCTCGTCGCGCGGGTTCTGCACGCGCACCTCGATGTGGAAGTGACGGTTGCGTTCGTCCACCTCCGGCGCTACGGCGACGACGCGGCCCGCCCAGGACTGCCCGGGCCGTGCCTGTGCCGCGACCTGGGCGGTCATGCCGACGCGCAGCGCGCCGGCCTCGAACTCGGAGACTCCCGCGTCGAGCTTCAGCTCGCTCGTATCCGCGACCACGACGACGCCCCGGGCATCGCCTGGACCGACGAGCGCGCCGGCGTCGTAGTTGCGCTCGACGACCACGCCGCCGGTCGGCGCTGTGAGCGTCGCCTCGCGGCGGACCTCCTGCGCGCGGCGCATCGAGGCTTCCGCCTGCTGCAGGTTGGCCTGCGCCAGGCTGCGCTGCGCGGTGGCGGAGCGGTTTGCGGTGTCGGCGGCGTCGAGCCGCTGCTTGGCGAGGGCGCCTTTCTCGAACAGGTTCTTCGCGCGATCCCGTTCCAGCGTCGCGTTGGCCAGCGCGGCCTCGGCCTGCTCCAGCGACGCGCGCGCGACGGCCACCGAGGCCTGCGAGGCGTCGAGTTGCGCGTCGAGCTCGCGGGTGTCCTGGATCGCGACGACCTGGCCCGCGCGCACGCGATCGCCGATGTCCACCAGGACGCGCTCGAGCCTGCCTGTCGCCTTTGGCGTCACGGCGACGCGGCTGCGCGCCGAGAGGCTGCCGGAAATCGACAGCGAGGCCTCGAGATGGCCCGCCTGCGCGGTGATGACCGACACTGCCGGCGGATCGACTTCGACCAGCGGCTTGCTGTGATCGAGCGGCGCGGCGCCGCTCTTGTCGCAGCCTGAGAGCGCGACCATCGCCGACAGCAGCAGGGGAGCGGCGAGCAGGGCGGACTTACGAGACGTCATTGCGTACTCCAGGCAGAACGGCCGGCGCCGACGTGGGCGGGCACGGGGACGAGACAAATGTGGTCTTCACGCCGGACTGCAAGCCGGCGATGGCCGCGTTCAGCGTGTCGGCGGCCAGCAGATCGGGATCCTCACCGGGGCTCAGGCGCTGACAGAGCTGCAGCGTCGCGGCGCCATGAATGGCGGCCCAGAGGATGTGAAAGGCAGTGTCGACGTCGAGGGCCGGCGGGAACACGCCGGCGTCCATGCAGCCGACGAGCAGCGCCCTGGCGTCGTGCCACAGCTCGGCCAGCACGTCGAAGCGATCGGCGTCGGTGATCTGCGGCACCGAGCGATCGACGAACATCAGCTCGAAGTACTGCGGTTGCTCCCGCGCAAATCGGTAGTAGGACCAGAAGCCGGCACGCATGGCCACGAGCGGATCGGTCTGACCCGCGCTGGCCGCCCTGGCCGCCTCGTGCATCATGCGGAAGCCTTCTTCCGCGAGCGCGAAGAAAATCTCGTCCTTGCTGGTGAAGTAGCCGTAGATGGCGGCCGGGCTGTACTCGATCCGTTCGGCGATCTTGCGCATCGAGACGGTGCGGTAGCCCTCGGCGACGAACAACTCGCGGGCCGCGTGGAGGATCGACTCGCGCACCACGGTCCGCTCGCGGTCCTGACGTTCCTTGATACCCATGCTTTGAACTGTGTTCCTGATGTGAACAGTGTTTACTGAACGGTGTTCACAGCCTAACCTGCTTTGACGAGCCGCGCAAGTGCGTTGTTTCACAAGCACGTAAGCAGCAGTATCACAAGCGCTTATGACTGACGCTCAGGCGGTCATGAGCCTGACCGGCAGACTAGGGCAGGGGGTTGCCGCGAAGGGAGGCCAGCGAATAGAAGGTCCCGCGCCATTCGATGCCGCCGCGCCAGATCGTCAGCGCCACGGCGCGCGTCTGGGCAAACGCCATCAGCAGGACCGAAACGGGCTGGAGCAGCGCACACAGGGGGTTCTGACCCACCAGCCGCGCGCAGACGCCGGTGGCGCCGACGATCACCGCGAGGTCGGCGAGTGCGACCACTCGCCAGGCGCCTTGGAGAAAAAGGGGAAAAGTGAAGAGCGCCGCATGGAGGACCAACCCGGCGAGACTCAGCATGGCGGCCCAGAGGCGGTAGTTCATGCCGGAATACGCGTTCTTCTCCATGCCGCGCACAAGTCCCCGCGCCGACGGGTACCAGTCCACCTCGACGGTCCGGTCGCCGTGCCACAGCGCCGCTCGTCCGCCGTGGCGTTTCAACAGCCGCCCGAGCACGAGGTCATCGTCTGGCCGCAGGCGAATGGGCTCGTGCCGCCCTGCGGCCCGATAGCTCGAGGTGCGCACGAGGTTGAACGCGCCGATGCCGATCGAGGCGCTCGACCGCGGATTGCCGACCTGCCAGGCCCTGGTGAACAGCACGAAGAAGATGGAGAACGATCCGACAGACCAGCGGACGAGTCGCGATGGCGACGTGATGCCCGGAATGACGGCGAGGTGATCGAGCCGCTCGGCGGCCACAACCGTCATGGCGCGCGCAATCGCGTCTGGCGCAAACACCACGTCCGCGTCAGTGAAGAGCAGGAACTCGCCGGAGGCATCCGAGGCGCCCGCCTGGAGCGCGTGGTTCTTCCCCAGCCAGCCATCGGGCAGCGTGGTCACGTGCCGCACTCGAAGGGCAGGGTGGTGCGCCGCGATCTCGTCGGCGATGGCGCCGGTGTCGTCCGTCGAGCGATCGTCGACGAGCACGATCTCCAGCGCCGCGTAGCGCTGGGCGAGCAGCGACGTGAGTGCTGCGCGCAGGTGAGCGGCTTCGTCGCGCGCCGCGACAATCACGGAGACGCGCGGCGCACCGCCCGGGCCGATCGGCGGCGCGTCGGCAAGGCGCCGGATCCGGCGCGCTCCGACGGCGGCAACCAGGAAGATGCCGGCTGTCGCCGTGGCCGTCGCGACGAGCAGGAAGGAGATCCAGGGCGGCAGTGGGCGTTCCTCCGGGGGATTGTAGGTGTTCGATAGTACTCTGGGGTGTCGGCTCTCTCGCACACGCCTGCGAATGCGGGCTGCGATATGCTCGGCCCATGCGCGCCGCCGCGGTGTTCCCGGCACGAGTGCTCCTGACACTTGCAGTGCTCGGCGGCGCGATCCTCCCGTGGGTCGCGTGTGCCCGCGCGTCTCACAATCCGCTGATCGCTCGCGCGGCCGCAGTGATCGACGTCCTCGGCAGCGCGGTCTGCCATCAGCGCCCGGAGCGGTCCTTCTGGACGTGCGGGTTCCGGTGGCCGGTCTGCGGCCGCTGCTCGGGTCTTTACCTGGGGGCCGCCGCAGGCACGCTGCTCGCGTGGATGTGGCCGTGGCGGACAACGGCGGGCGGCGCCGTGAATTTCTCGCAGGCCGGGACCGCGGGCGTCGAAATGGACGAACGACGTGCCTGGTGGCGGCGCACGCTGATCGTCGTCGCGCTGCCGACAGCAGCGCTCTGGGCGCTCGAATTCGGCGCGGGCATGGACCCCGGGACGCCCGCGCGCTTTGCGGGCGCGCTGCCGCTCGGTTTGGGCGGGGCCGCCTGGCTGTGGGCGGTCCAGCGCGGGGACCTGCGGTAAACTGCTGCGGTGCGTGTGACGACGATCGAGCGGACCTCCGGCCTCAATCCTGTCCTGGTGGCGCTGGCCGCCTGGGTCGTGCCCGGCGCCGGCCACGTGTGGACAGGGGAGCGAACCAAGGGCGTCATCTTCCTCGTGGTCCTGCCGCTGATGTTCGCCGTCGGCCTGGCGCTGCAGGGCAGGCTGTTTCCCTTCGACACCAGCCAGCCACTCGTGGCCCTCGCCGCGCTCGCCGACATCGGCATTGGCCTTCCGTATGGCATCGCCAGGCTGCTCGGACAAGGCGCCGGAACGGTGACGGCGGTCACCTACGAGTACGGCAACACGTTCCTGATCGTCGCCGGCCTGCTCAACCTGCTCGTCGTCTGCGACGCGTGGGATCTGGCAGTCGGAAGGAAATAGGACCGGGACCCGCTGTGCACAGCCACTTCCTGCTGCTGATCGTCTTCGCTCTGTTCGTCTCGATCGTCTTCGCCGTGCTGATGCGCGACGACACCGCCGAGCAACTCCGGTTCGGGGCCACGCTGTTTGGCGGCTTCGTGATCGGCGCCGTCGTGCTCGGCTGGCTGATGCTGCCGTTTCCCCTCTGATCGTTCCTTGACCGATCGCACGGCGCTCGACACGGGTGCGCCTGGCCGCGCGCGGCTGGCCAGTCCCGCATGGCTCTGGGGGCCCGTCGCTGCCTACGCGATCGGCATCTTCATCGAGTCGTCCATCAGCCAGGTGCCGTCCCTGCCGTCAGGAGTGACGGACAAGGACGCGCATGGCGTCCTCTATGCGGGCCTGGGGCTGCTCATCCTCCGCGCCCTGGCGCGCGCCGACTGGCGGCGCGTCTCGATCGCCACAGTGCTGGCGGCGATTGCCTTGAGTGCGGCCTACGGCGCCAGCGACGAGTTTCATCAGCGATTCGTGCCGGGGCGGACTGCAGATCTGGCCGATCTGGCGGCCGACACGCTCGGCGCCAGCGTGGCGGCGGGGCTGGCATGGCTGGTCGCCGTCGTCCGACGCCGGCGTCCCGCAGCCTAGTCACGGCGACCCGGCCGATCCCGGCCTGTTAGAATCTACCCGTCATGCCGTACGAGACGCTGCTGCTCGATCGCGACGACGCCGTCGCGATCGTGACGCTCAACCGTCCGAAGGCGCTCAACGCGCTGAATCGTCAGCTGCTCGCGGAGCTGGACGATGTGATTGCGAGTGTCGGCGCGGACGCGTCCCTTCGCGTGCTCGTGGTGACCGGTGCCGGAGACCGTGCGTTTGCGGCCGGTGCTGACATCACTGAGCTGTCGGCGCTGGCACCCGACACTGCGCGGGGCTTTGCCGCCGCCGGCCAGGCGGTCTTCAGTCGCCTCGAGACCCTCGGGAAGCCGACGATCGCGGCGGTGAACGGCTTCGCGCTCGGCGGCGGCTGCGAGCTGGCGATGGCCTGCACGCTCCGCATCGCCGCCGATTCCGCCCAGTTCGGGCAGCCGGAAATCGATCTCGGACTTCTGCCAGGATTCGGCGGCACCCAGCGCCTCACGCGCCTGGTCGGGCGCGGGCGCGCTCTCGACCTGCTCCTGCGTGGCCACAGAATCGGGGCCGCGGAGGCTGAACGCATCGGGCTGGTGAACCTGGTCGTTCCGGCGGCGTCGCTCCTCGAGCGCGTGCGTCAGATCGCCGGCGAACTGGCCGCCAAAGCGCCGGTCGCGATGCGATACATCCTGGCCGCCGTGCACGAGGGCGCCGACCTCACGCTCGGCGCGGCCAACGGCATCGAGTCCGCCTACTTCGGGCTGACGGCGGCGACCGAGGACATGCGCGAAGGCACCCGCGCGTTTCTCGAGAAGCGCAAGCCGGTGTTCAAGGGGCGATGATGGCGGCCGCATGGTAACCACGCTCACCGGCAGCGCGCGCGGCGAACGTGCGCGCGTGGCGATCGTCGTCGCGACGTTCAACGATTTCGTGACGGAGAAGCTCCTGGCTGGCGCCGTCGAGTGTGTCGCGCACGCCGGCGTCGCGACAGACGACGTCGTCGTGCTGCGCGTGCCCGGCAGCTTCGAGATTCCGCTCGCGGCGCAGCGCGCGGCTGAAACGGGGCGTTTCGACGCCATCGTGTGTCTCGGCTGCCTGATCCGCGGTGCCACGCCACACTTCGAGTACATCTCGCAGGCAGTGTCTCTGGGGCTGACAGCAGCGGCGGCCGCGACCGGCGTCCCGATGGCGTTTGGCGTGCTGACCACCAACTCCGCCGAGGAAGCGCTCGAACGTGCGCAGCCGGGTCCCACCAACAAGGGCTGGGAGGCCGCGCAGGCCGCACTCGAAATGGCCAGCCTTCTGACGCAGCTGGACCCCGGGCCGCGGGGAGCGCGCTCGTGACGACAGACAAAGCCAGCTGGGACTGGGCGCGCCGATCGCGGGAAGCGGCCGTGCAGATGCTCTACCAGTGGGAGGTCGGCCGCCTGGCGGTGTCCGAAGTAGCCGACTCGTTCTGGCGGATTGGCGACGTCGACGACGACATGCCCGAGCGCGTGCGTCAGCGGGCGCGTGCCCTCGTGGACGGCACTGTCGCCGCGGTCGGCACCATCGACCCGATCATCTCTGAAGCGTCGAGCCACTGGCGCCTCGACCGCATGGCCATCGTCGACCGCCTCGTGCTTCGACTCGCGGTCTACGAGCTGCTGCACGAGCCGGGCACGCCGCCGGCGGTGGTCATCGACGAGGCGCTCGAGCTCGCCCGCCGGTTCAGTTCCGACGACTCCGTGTCGTTCGTCAACGGCGTGCTCGACGCCATCAAGCGCCGCATCGAGCGCGGCGAGATTGCCCCGGGCCCCGCGACATCATGAGTCAGGAAGACGAGCTCGTTCAGGAACGCCGCCGGCACCTCGAAGCCCTCGCCGGGCTCGGTGTCGCGCCGTACCCGAACCGTTTTGCGCGCACCGACAGCATCACCGCTCTCGTAGACGCCCACGGCAACGAGACTGGTGAAGCGCTCGACGCGTCCAGGCCCACGACGACGACCGCCGGACGCATCCTGGCGATCCGCAGCTTCGGCAAGGCCAGCTTTCTCGTGCTCTCCGACGGGTTGAACCGCATCCAGGCCTACATCCGCGCCGATGTCCTGCCCGCGGCGGATTTCGCCGTCTTCAAGACGCTGGACTTCGGCGATCACGTCGGCGTCGAGGGCGTGCTGTTCAGGACGCGCTCCAACGAGCTGACGATCAAGGCCGAGCGCCTCGTCTTCCTCGCCAAGTGCCACCTGCCGCTGCCCGAAAAATGGCATGGCCTGACCGACGTCGAGACGCGCTATCGCCAGCGCTACCTGGATCTCATCGTCAATCCAGAGTCGCGGCGCGTGTTCGAGATCAGGACGAAGGTCGTCAACGCGATCCGCGGGTTCCTGAACGCGCGCGGGTTCCTGGAAGTCGAGACGCCGGTCATGCAGCCGGTCGCTGGTGGCGCGGCCGCGCGGCCGTTTGTGACGCACCACAACGCGCTCGACATGGACCTGTTCCTGCGCATCGCGCCGGAGCTGTACCTGAAGCGGCTGGTCGTCGGCGGCATGGAGCGCGTCTACGAGCTGTCGCGCAACTTCAGGAACGAAGGCGTCTCGACGCAGCACAACCCCGAGTTCACGATGCTCGAGTTCTATCAGGCCTACGCCGACTATCAGGACCTGATGACGATGACCGAGCAGATGCTCGCGGAGGTCGCGCAGGCCGCCATTGGCGGCCATGAGGCGACGTTCAACGGTCAGCAGATCTCGTTCAAGGCGCCGTTCCGCCGGCTGCCGCTGCGGCAGGCCGCGGCCGAGCAGGCGGCCACGCGGCTGGGGGCTGCGATCACCGAGGCCGATCTGCGCGACGGCCCGCGCGCGCTGGCGATCGCCAACCAACTCGGTCTCGAGTTGCCGGCGACGACGACGGCGGGCAAGTCGGCGACGGCGATTTTCGAGGCCCTCTGGGAAGAGCAGCTGGTGCAGCCGACATTCGTGCACGACTTCCCGACCGAGGTGTCGCCGCTGTCCAAGCAGCGGCCCGACGACCCCGACACCGTCGAGCGGTTCGAGCTCTACATCGGCGGCTTCGAGGTGGCCAACGCCTTCAGCGAGCTCAACGACCCGGACGAGCAGCGGCGCCGCTTCGAGCAGCAGCTGGAGGAGCGGACCAAGGGCGACGCCGAGGCGCACGTGATGGACGAGGACTACGTCCGCGCCCTCGAATACGGCCTGCCGCCGACGGGCGGCGAAGGCATCGGCGTCGATCGCCTGGTGATGGTGTTATCGGGCAGCCCGTCGATCAGGGACGTGATCCTGTTTCCGCATATGCGGAGGAAGTAGGGACGGGCTTCGGGCTACGGGCTACGGGCTACGGGCTACGGGCTCCGGGCTCCGGGCTGCCGAAGGAAGTAATCAGTTTCTGCAGCGACCTAACCGTAGAGATGCTGCATTTCTTGCAACGCGCGTGAGCTTCGGCGGGCAGGATCGACAGGCGTTGGCAGAGGTCTATGAGATAGTCTGTTTCGCAGGCGGACGACAAGGCGATCTCGAGGAGTCGTCGGTAGTCGCCCTCCGACCGGCGCGCAGATCCTTCGACGATATTCGTCGGAATCGACACCGCAGCGCGTCGGAGTTGACTTTGAAGGCCGTACCGTTCGCCTGGCGGGAAGTTGGCCGTTTCGCGGTAGACGCAGAGTGCCAACGTATCAGCCAGGTGGAAGGTGTTCAGCTTCTTGTGGTCTCGGCTCATGGCTGCGTGCGTAGCACGCGTCATGCCGTAGCCTGGAGCCCGTAGCCCGTAGCCTGTAGCCCGCTATCCATGCCCTTCGAACTCCACATCGCCCTTCGCTATCTGCTGGCGCGGCGGAAGCAGGCATTCATCTCTGTCATCTCGCTGATTTCGACGCTCGGCGTGATGGTCGGCGTGACGGCGCTGGTCATCGCACTGGCGCTGATGACCGGGCTGCAGGGCGAGTTGCGGAATCGCATTCTGGGGGCGACGGCGCACGTCTACGTCTCCAAGCGCACCGGCCTCGGTGACTATCACCAGGAAGTCGCGAAGCTGAAGGCCATGCCGGGCGTGATCGGCGCGGCGCCGGCGATCCTCGGCAAGGCACTGGTCAGAAACGAGCACGGCGATCAGTTCATCTCGCTCAAAGGCATCGACCCGGCACTGGAGCCGTCGGTCACTGACATCGGCGCCTCCATGGTCTCCGGCAGCGTGGCGGCCCTTGCCGCGCCGCTGCGGAACGAGGATGACGTCCCGGGCATCCTGATCGGCGCCGACCTGGCCAGGGACCTGGACCTGCACGTCGGTGACTCGGTGACCGTGCTGACGCCCGAGGGGACGCTCTCGCCGATGGGCATGATGCCGCGCACGCGGCGCCTGCGCGTCGCGGGCATTTTTCGCCTCGGACTCTACGAGTTCGACGCGACGTATGGGTTCGTCTCGCTGGCCATGGCGACGCGGCTGCTCGACAAGGATCCGGATCTCGTCGAGCTGCGGGTCAAGAACTTCTACGACGCGCCGGTCATCGCCCGCGCGATTGCCGAGCGCCTCGGGCAAGACTACTGGGTGCAGGACTGGGCTGACATGAACCGGTCGCTCTACTCGGCGCTGTGGCTCGAGAAAATGGCCATCTCGATCACCATCGGCCTGATCGTCGCGGTCGCGGCACTCAACATCATCGCGTCGCTGGTGCTGCTGGTGATGGAGAAGAGCCGCGACATCGCCATTCTCAAGACCATGGGCGCACGACGCCGGGCGATCACGACGATCTTCATGCTGCAGGGGCTGATCATCGGCCTGGTCGGCACGACCGCTGGCGCGGCGCTTGGACTGGGGCTGGCCTGGATCCTCGACCACTACCGGCTGATCAAGATTCCGGCGGACGTCTACCAGGTCTCCTACGTGCCGTTTGTGGTCCTCCCGCTCGACTTCGCCGTCGTCGTCGCTTCGGCGCTGGTCATCTGCTTCCTCGCCACCATTTACCCGTCGCGTCAGGCGGCGAGGCTCGACCCGGTGCAGGCGCTCCGGTTCGAATAGCCGCCGTCGCGGACCTCCATGGCGTTTCTCGACATCACCGGCTTGAACAAGCGCTACCAGGTGGGCACGCAATCCATCCACGTGCTGCGCGATCTGGACCTGTCGGTGGAAAAGGGACAGATGATCGCCATCGTCGGCGCCAGCGGCGTCGGCAAGAGCACCCTGCTGCACGTCATCGGCGGCCTCGACCGGCCGGAATCGGGGAGCGTCGTCGTCGACGGGCAGGACGTGACCGCGATGGCCGACGAAACGCGGGTGATGTTCCGCAACACGCAGGTCGGGTTCGTGTTCCAGTTCCACCATCTGCTGCCGGAGTTCTCGGCGCTCGAGAACGCCGAGATGCCGATGCGGATTGCCCGGCGTCCGCTCGCCGATGCGCGGGAGACCGCCCGCCAGCTGCTGGTCAGGGTCGGCCTCGGCGAGCGGCTCGATCACCGGCCGTCGATGATGTCGGGCGGCGAGCAGCAGCGCGTGGCTGTCGCGCGCGCGCTCGTCATGCAGCCGGCACTGGTGCTGGCCGACGAGCCGACCGGCGATCTTGACGAGGCGACAGGGGAGTCGCTGCACGCGCTCTTCCGGGAGATGCATCGCGAGCGTGGCGTGACCTCGGTGATCGCGACGCACAACCCGCGACTGGCCGGGGCGTGCGACCGCGTGCTGCGGCTCGAAGGGGGTCGGCTCATCTCCGCGTAGCGCCAGATTCCGCCGGACGATTGTCTCCGAGCATATTTTGCTCGGTCTCCTCACGGGCGGGGGCACCGTCGCCGCCGCCGTTTTGATGGACGCCGGTCTCAGCGCAGACGCGGTACGCGCACGACTGCAAGCGCTCTGATTACGAGATCCGGAAACCCGAAGCCCCCGCCTACGGCCTGCCGCCGTTCGATCCGATACGTCCAGAAGAGACGCGCGGAGCCATTCGAGGTGCGAGTTGGTCGGGCGGCGTCGGAGAGCTCGGCCGGGATGCCGTATAATTGATGCGAGGCCGGTGATCGGGTGCCGCCTCCTCAGACAACCCAATACCGCAGGTAGGCCGGATGTTCGAACGGTACACGGAAAGGGCGAGACGAGTTCTCTTCTTTGCCCGGTACGAGGCCAGCCAACTCGGGAGCATCTCGATTGAGACCGAGCATCTCCTGCTCGGCCTCATCCGCGAGGGGAAAGGCCTGACCAGCCGCATCTTCGCGCGCTCGCACCTCTCCCTCGAAAACATCCGGAAGGAAATCGAAGGCCGGACCGTCTTCCGCGAGAAGGTGTCCACGTCGGTCGAGATTCCGTTCAGCGCCGAGACCAAGCGGGTCCTCGGCTTCGCCGCTGAAGAAGCCGACCGCCTGCTCCACAACTACATCGGCACCGAACACCTCCTGCTCGGCATCCTGCGCGAGGAGCGCTCCGTCGCGGCGTCCATCCTCATGGAAAAGGGGATGCGCCTGAACACCGTGCGCGACGACATCGTCCAGCTCCTGAACGAGAAGACCACGCTCACGCGGGTCAAGGAAACGCCGCTGCTGGCGGAATTCAGCCGCGACCTCACCGAGGCCGCGATGAAGAACCAGCTCGACCCGCTCGTCGGCCGCGACCACGAGCTCGAGCGGGTGCAGCAGGTCCTCTGCCGCCGCACCAAGAACAACGCCGTGCTCATCGGCGAGCCCGGCGTCGGCAAGACTGCCATCGTCGAGGGCCTGGCGCAGAAGATCGTCTACGGCGACGTGCCGCACTTCCTGGCGGACAAGCGCATCCTCGCGCTCGACATCTCGCTGATTGTCGCCGGCACGAAATATCGCGGTCAGTTCGAAGAGCGCCTCAAGGCGATCATGAAGGAGCTGACCGACAACCCGAACATCATCGTGTTCATCGACGAGTTGCACACGCTGGTCGGGGCAGGGTCTGCCGAAGGGTCGCTCGACGCCGCCAACATCCTGAAGCCGGCCCTCAGCCGCGGCGAAATCCGCTGCATCGGGGCGACGACGCCGGCGGAGTACCGGAAGTACATCGAGAAGGACCGCTCGCTCGAACGCCGGTTCCAGGCCGTCAAGGTGGATCCGCCGAGCGAGACCGAGGCGATCTCGATCATCCTCGGCGTCAAGGATCGCTACGAGCAGTTCCATCACGTCGAGTACACGCGGGAATCGATCGAGGCGGCGGTGTACCAGTCCAGCCGCTACATCACCGACAGGTTCCTGCCCGACAAGGCCATCGACCTCATCGACGAGGCCGGCGCGCGCGCGAAGCTGCGCGAAGCGGGCTTCAGCGAGGAGTTCGGCGAGATCAACCGCAGCATCCGCGTCGCCGTCGAGAAGATGGAGACGGCGGTGTCGGCCAAGGACTTCGAGACGGCGCAGTTCTATCGCGAGCAGGAGGTGACTGCGCGCGAGAACCTGCAGTTTGTCCGCGAGAAGTTCGAGGTCAAGAACTCGGGCCGCAAGGTCGTCGTCGGCAAGCAGGACATCGACGAGGTCGTGTCCAAGTGGACCGGCGTGCCGCTGACCTCGATCAACCAGGACGAAGGCGACAAGCTGCTCCGGATGGAAGAGGAGCTGCACAGGCGGGTGATCAGCCAGGAGAAGGCGATCTCGGCCGTCTCGCGGGCGATTCGCCGATCGCGGGCCGGCCTGAAAAACCCTGCCCGTCCTGTCGGGAGCTTCGTCTTCCTGGGGCCGACCGGCGTCGGAAAGACGGAGCTTGCCCGGGCCCTGGCCAATTTTCTCTTCGGGAGCGACAACTCGCTCATCCGCTTCGACATGTCCGAGTACATGGAGAAGCACTCGGTCAGCAAACTGATTGGCTCCCCTCCGGGCTACGTCGGCCACGAGGAGGGAGGTCAATTGACCGAAAAGGTCAAGCGCAACCCGTACTCGGTGGTGCTGCTGGACGAAATCGAGAAGGCGCACCCGGACCTGTTCAACATCCTGCTGCAGGTGTTCGAAGACGGCCACCTGACGGACGGACTGGGCAACCGGATCAACTTCAAGAACGCCATCATCATCATGACGTCGAACATCGGGGCGCGCTTCATCCAGAAGAAGGCCGCCCTGGGGTTCCAGTCTTCCGACCAGGCGGAAGTCAGCCGCACGGTGTCGGAAATGGTGCTCGGCGAGGTCAAGCGGACGTTCAACCCGGAGTTCATCAACCGGATTGACGAGATCATCGTGTTCGAGGCGCTGTCAGACGACGATCTGCGTAAGATCCTGGGCCTGCTGGTCGAGCAGCTGAATGCGAACCTGGCCGACCGCCGGCTGAAAATCACGATCACCCCCGAGGTGGCGGACTGGATTATCGAAGCCACCTGCAAAGACCGGTCGTACGGCGCACGCCCCCTGCGCCGAGCCATCCAGCGCTATGTCGAAGATCCGCTCTCGGAGGAGCTGATCCGCGGTCAACTCCGCGGCGGCGACGTCGAGGTGTATCTCGATGGCGGAGTGCTGGCGTATAGACCCCTGGGACAGCCCGAGCCCGGCCGCCGGCTGGCCTGACACGTCAAACATCCTGTAGGCTTAGAGGTTTGGGGAACCCGGAGGGGCGAGGTGCGCCCCCCGGATCGCCCTGCAGGATTCCCGGACAACATGCCAAGTCGGTTTTTTCTGGCGCTCGCGCTTGCCCTGCTCGTGTGGGCCGGCGCTTTGAATGGAACGGCGCGCGCCCAAAGCGCCGATCCCGCGCCCCCCCAGCCGTCCACGGCACAGGCCCCGGCCCAGAAGCCGGGCGAGACGCCGGACGCCAATCCGGCCGGCGCCGCTCAATCACCCGCGCCGACTCCGGCCGCGCCGCGCCGTCGCCGGCGCCGCCGGCGGCGGAACAGGTCAGGCGCCGCCTGGTGGCGGAGCCCAGGCCGCGCCGGCTCCGGCCCCGGCGCAGGCCGCACGTGGCGCGACCCCGCCATCGGTGCTGCCGCCATCGAACTCGCCCGCGCTGGTCCGCTTCATCCAGCTCTCGTTTCCGACCCAGGGTGACGCCTCGGTCATCGACGCCCAGACCTACCTGTATTACATCCAGACCTCCTCGTCACGGCCCTCGGCTGGTGTGTGGGTGCCCTACAACCAGAAGACCGAGGCGATGCTCGTCGAGGACTTCAAGCGGCTGTGGGCGACCAACTTCCTCGACGACCTGTCGATCGAAGTGGTGGACGACAACTGGCCCAATGGCGTGGTCGGCAAGCGCATCATCTTCAAGATGGAAGAGCGGCAGCGCGTGAAGATCGTCGACTACACCGGCAGCAAGAAGCTCGAACAGTCGAAGATCGACGACAAGCTGAAGGAAGAAAACGTCCAGATCCGCCTGGACTCGTTCATCGATCCCAGCCTCATTCGCCGGGTCGAAGGCATCGTGCGCGGGATGATGTCGGAGAAGGGCTACGAGTACCTCCGAGGTCACCCACACCGTCGCTGAACTGCCGACGGGCCCGAAGCTCGTGCACTTGACCTTCGACATCAAGGAAGGCCCCAAGGTCAAGATCCGCAGCGTGGACTTCGTCGGCAACACAGCGGTCAGCGACAGCGAGCTGATCCGCCAGATGAAGGGCAACCGCCCGCAGCACTGGCTGTCGTTCATCGACGGCCGCGGCACGTACCAGGAAGCCAAGTTCGACGAAGACGCCGACAGGATTCACGAGCACTACGGCGACAAGGGCTACATCAACGCGCGGGTCGGCACGCCGGAGGTCAAGGTTCTCGAGGACAGCTCCGACGGCAAGACGCGCTACATCCAGCTCAAGATTCCGCTCACCGAAGGCGACCGCTACCGCGTCGGCAGCTTCAACTTCGATGGCAACAAGGTGCTGAAGGCCGAGTACCTCCGGACCCTCTTCAAAATGGACGAGGGCGACTACTTCAGCATGAAGAAGGTGCGGAAGGGGCTGGACGCGGCCCGCGAAGTGTACGGCACCGGCGGCTACTGGGAGTTCACCGGCTATCCGGATCTGAAGCCGCGCACGCTCGGCGATCCGGCGCCGGCAGCCGCGGCGCCAGCGGGCACCGACGGGACAGCGCCGAAGACGGACGCCCCGGCGGCGAGCGCTGAGACGACCGCGACGCAGACCCCGAGCGCGCCGCCGAAGCCCGACGGAGCGTCGACAAAGGCCGCGACCCCCGCGCCGAAGACCGACGCCGGCAAGCCGGCCGCTGTCGTGGACGTCACCATGCGCCTCCAGGAAGGCGAGCAGTACTTCGTCAACCGCATCACCTTCGTCGGCAACACGACGACTCGCGACTCGGTGGTGCGGCGCGAGATGCGCCTGCTGGAAAACGGCGTGTTCAATACCGAGGCGCTGAAGTTCAGCATCAAGCGCATCAACCAGCTCGGGTACTTCAAGGAGATCGAGGGCGGTCCGGACAACCCGAAGGTCGAGAAGGTGGCCGGCCAGAAGAACAAGGTCGACGTCTCGGTCAAGGTCGAGGAGCAGAACCGCAACCAGCTCACCTTTGGCGCCGGCGTCTCGCAGTACGAGGGCTTCTTCGGCCAGCTCTCGTTCTCGACGGCGAACCTGATGGGCCGCGGCGAGAGCGTCACCTTCGCCGTGCTCGCCGGGTCGCAGGTGCGGAACTACCAGCTGGCGTTCAGCGAGCCGTACGTCTTCGACCGCCCGATCACTGCCGGCATCAGCCTGTACGATCGCTCGATTCAGTACTACCTGTCGTATACGCAGAACTCGATTGGCGGCAACATCACGCTGGGGTTCCCGATCAAGAACTTCACGCGGTTGTTCCTGAACTACACCCTCGAACAGGACCAGGTGACGGACATCAACCCGGCCTACCTGGATCCGGAAGTCATCGCGCGCAACCCGTTCCTCGCCGACGCGCTGCTGATCGGGCAGGGCGGCAAGCGCACGATCAGCCAGATCAGTCCGAGCCTGGTGCAGAACACCATCGACAACCCGATCTTCCCGAACCGGGGGCATCGGTATACGCTCGGTATGGACTTCGCGGGCATCGGCGGTGACACGAACTTTCTCAAGCCGAAGATCGAAGTGGTGTGGTGGAAGCCGACCGGCAAGAAGCTGACCTTTGGCACCCGGCTCGAGGCCGACTACGTGCATCCGTTCGGAAGCACGACGCTGGACAACCTGCCGATTTACGAGCGGCTCTTCCTCGGCGGCGAGTACAGCGTGCGCGGCTACGACATCCGCACGATCGGCCCGCGGGACGTGGGCACGCCGGCGAACCCGGGCACGTTCATCGTTCTCGGCGGCAACAAGGACCTGCTGTTCAACGCCGATTACCAGTACACCATCGCGGGGCCGTTCCGGGTGATGGCCTACTTCGATGCCGGGCAGGTCCAGGACTTCGGAAACAGCTTCAAGATGGACAGTTTCGTGATCTCCACCGGTGCCGAGGTGCGATTCTTCATGCCCGTGCTGAACGTGCCGTTCCGGCTGATTTACGCCCACAACATCAATCGCGACGGCATTTACGACAACAACTTGCAGCCGACCAAGGCCAACGTCTTCCGGTTTGCCGTGGGCTCGACGTTCTAGCGCCGGCTCGACCGCACTGCCGGGCTTGCGTTATCATTGATGGTTCTTTCTTCTGTGAAAGGGATTGGGTCTATGAAGGTGTTCGTCAGTCTCGCGTTCGGCCTGGTTCTCGGTCTTGCCGCGCCCCGGATGGCGCTTGCGCAGGCAGCGCAGCCGCCGCAGCCGTTTCCGGAAGGGCAGCGCTTCGCGGTCATCAATATCCAGCGCATCGCGGCCGAGTCCACTGAAGGCAAGGCATCCACAGCCAAGGTGCAGGCGCTCAATCAGAAGAAGATCGGCGACCTGAACGAGATCAACAAGAAGCTGCAGGCCGACCAGGCGAAGCTTCAGTCGCAGGGAGCGATGCTCAACGAGGCGGCGCAGGACGAGCTCAAGCGCGGCATCGACAAGGAGCAGAAGGAACTGCAGCGCATGCAGCAGGACGCACAGGAAGAAGTGCAGCAGCTGCAGCAGGACCTCCAGAACACGTTCCAGGCCAAGCTTCTGCCGATCATCCAGCAGGTGGTGGCCGAGCGGAAGATCACGATCCTGTTCAGCCAGGCCGACGCCGGCATCGTGTTCGCGGATCCGGGGCTCGACCTCACCGCCGACGTGATCAAGCGGTTCGACGCGGCGCCACCGGCAACGGCGGCAGCGCCCGCCGCGCCGGCGACGGCGGCTCCGGCTCCGGCGACACCGGCTCCGACAACGCCGGCACCGCCCAAGCCGAAGCAGGACTAGGCCCGCTGTCTCAGCGCGAATACGCGTGCGGCCATCGGCCGCGCATGTGCCCGGCACATCGTCTTTTGGAGACGTGCCGGGCGCGTGCTGTACGTGTGCGCCTGATGCCCGGGTCGTGTACCATCCAGAGCACTGTCCAGCCGGACGTCTGACCGTGGCCACTTCTATCCCCGCCCTCGTTGACCGCCTTCCGCACCGGTACCCGTCGTACCTCCTGGACGTCGTCCTCGAGCACGAGCCCGGCCGCCGTCTGGTCGCGATCAAGAACGTCACCGTCAGCGAGGAGTTCTTCCAGGGCCACTTTCCGGGCGCGCCGCTCATGCCGGGCGTCCTGATGATGGAGGCGCTGACGCAGGCGGCGACGGTCCTGCTGATCGACCTCGAGACGCCAGGGCAGCGCGTCTACCTGCGCGGCGTGGACAACGCCAAGTTCCGGCGTCAGGTCGTGCCCGGCGATCGCCTCCGCCTCGAAGTGGTCCTCGGGCGCCGCCGGCGGTCGCTGGCCCGCGCGCACGGCACGGCATTCATCGGCGATCAGGTCGTCGCCGAGGCCGACCTCCTGCTCGAGACCCGGCTGGGCGCCGACATCGACCCGCTCGCCATCGTGCATCCGGGCGCCGAGATCGGCGAAGGCACCACCGTCGGTCCGTACGCGACGATTGGCGCCAACGTGCGAATCGGGCGCAACTGCCGTATCGCCGCGTCGTCGGTGATCGACGGGTGGACGGAGCTCGGCGACGAGACACAGGTGTTTCCATTTGCCTCGATTGGCCTGATGCCGCAGGACCTGAAGTATCGCGGCGAGCCGACGCAGTTGCGGGTAGGGAAGCGCAATGTGTTCCGCGAGTTCGTCACGATCCATCGCGGCACCAAGATGGGCGGCGGGCTGACCAGCATCGGCGACCGCAACCTGTTCATGGCCTACGCGCACGTGGCGCACGACTGCCGGATCGGCAACGACACGATCTTCGGCAACGCCGCCACGCTCGGCGGTCACGTCTGGGTCGAGAACTTCGCGACGATCTCCGCCTTCTCGGGCGTCCACCAGTTCTGTCGCGTCGGCGAGCACGCGTTCATCGGCGGCTACTCGGTCGTCACGAAGGACGCGCTGCCGTATGCCAAGACCGTCGGCAACCGCGCGCGAATCTACGGCCTCAACAATATCGGCCTCCTCCGCCGCGGCTTCTCGGAAGACACCGTCAGCAAGCTCAAACGCGCCTACCGCTACCTGCTGGTGTCGAGGCTGAACACGAGCCGCGCCCTCCGCGAAATCGAGCAGGACGACTCGCTCGCGTGTCCGGAAGTCGCCTACCTGACTGAGTTCATCCGCGACTCGAAGCGCGGCGTGATCCTGCGGCGCCCGACGCGGCGCACGGAAGAAATGGTCGCGGACGAATAGGGAATCTTGAATGAAGAATTGGGAATGAAGAATGAAGAATGAAGAATGAAGAATGGAGAGCGAAGACCCGCGGCGCGAAGCGCCGCTGATGACTCTTAGAGAGTCTGGAAAGCCTCACTCTCCACGTTTCACTCCCGACTCTTTGTTCTTCACTCTTCATTCTTCACTCTTCATTCTTCATTCTTCATTCTTCATTTTTCATTCTTCATTTCGATGCGTTTAGGCCTGATCGCCGGCAACGGCCGCTTCCCCTTCCTCGTGCTCGACGCCGCGCGGGCGCAGGGGCACGAGGTGACTGTCGTCGCGATCAAGGAAGAGGCGTTTCCGGAGCTGGAGCAGGCAGCGGCGCGTGAGCCGAAGGCGGCGCTGCACTGGGTGTCGCTCGGGCACCTGGGGACCTGCATCCGCGTGCTGAAGGAGGCCGGCGCTGCCCATGCCGTGATGGCGGGGCAGGTCAAGCACGCCAAGATCTTCTCCGGCATCCTGCCCGACCTGACGCTGCTCTCAGTCCTTCGACGGCTGAAGGCCCGCAACACCGACGCGCTGATTTCCGCAGTGGCCGACGTGCTGAAGGATCATGGCATCGAGCTGCTCAGCTCGACGGCACTGCTGGCGCCGTTGATGGCGCGGGCAGGCACGTTGACGACGCGCGCGGCGTCGCCGGAGGAGCTGGCCGACATCGCGTTCGGATACGAGATGGCCGACGCCCTGGCGGGCCTGGACATCGGCCAGTCCGTCGCCGTACGCGATCGCGCAGTCGTGGCCGTGGAGGCCATGGAAGGCACCGACGACATGATTCGGCGTGCCGGCCGCCTGGCCGGGGGAGCCACGCGGGTGATCAAGGTGGCCAAGCCGAAGCAGGACATGCGCTTCGACGTGCCCGTCGTCGGCACCGCGACGATCGCGGTGATGCGCGAGGCTGGTGCGACGGCGCTGTCGGTGGACGCGGGACGCACCCTGTTCGTCGACGGCGACGCGGTGATCCAGGCCGCTGACGCCGCCGGTATCGCGATCGTCGGGCGACCTGAAAAGGCAGGCTGATCAAATGGGTGAGCGGGTCAAAGCGGCGGTCGTCGGTGTCGGCCACCTCGGGCGACATCACGCCAGGATTCTCAGCGGTCTCGACGGCGTGGAGCTCGTGGGCGTCGTCGACGTCCACCAGGAGCGTGCCGAGGAGATCGCCGCGATGCACGGGTGCCGCGTGATTCCGCATGCCTCGGACTTGCCCGGGCTCGTCGATGCCGTCGTGGTCGCCACCCCCACTGCGTCGCATGAAGCTGTGGCCGCGCCGCTCTTGAAAGCGGGAGTGGGCGTGCTGGTGGAGAAGCCGCTGGCCCGGTCGCTCGACGAAGCGGACCGGATCCTCGCGGCGGCGGCCGAGGGCAAGGCGACACTGGCAGTCGGCCACACCGAGCGGTTCAATCCGGCAGTGGCCGCGGCCCGCACGCGATTGACGGCGCCGCGTTTCATCGAGGTCCATCGGCTGGGGACGTTTCCCGATCGAAGCCTGGACATCGACGTCGTCTTCGACCTGATGATCCACGACATCGACGTCATCCTGTCCATCGTGCAGTCCCCGGTGGCAGCCATCGACGCCGTCGGCGTGCCGGTCCTGACACCGAAGTTCGACATCGCCAACGTCCGGCTTCGCTTCGAGTCCGGCTGCATCGCCAACCTCACGGCCAGCCGCATCAGCCGGGACCGCACGCGCAAGATTCGCTTCTTCCAGCCCGAGTCGTACGTGTCGGTCGACTACGCCGCGCAGGAGCTGGAGGTCTGGCGTCTCGTGCGTCCTCCCGCAGGCATTCCGAGCATCGAGGGCGGGCTGGTGGCGGTGCAGAACGAAGAGCCGCTCCGGCGCGAGCTCGAAGACTTCATCGACGCTGTTCGCAACCGGCGCGTGCCCGGCGTCAGCGGCGCCGACGGCCGCCGCGCGCTGGCGCTGGCGCAGCAGGTGACCGATCAGATGGTCGCCGCGGTGTAGATGACCGATATGACCTCCACGGATTTGCTGTTCGAGCGCGCCGCAGCCGGCGCGGCGCTGTCGCCCGACGAGCACGACGCCCTGTGCGCCAGCGCCGACCTGCTGGCGCTCGGCATGGCGGCTGACGAAGTCCGCCGCCGCAAGCACGGACGACGCATGACGTTTGTGCGAGTCGCCGAGTTGGACGTGACGGCAGCAGCCGACGGGATCGCCGTGCCGCCGTCTGCCGGTGAGATCAGGCTGACCGGCCAACCCGCAGACTGGTCGGCCGCCGAGTCGATGATTCGTCTGGTGGTGGATGCGGCCGGCGGCCGCGTTCCGGTCACCGGCTTTTCCGGCCTGCAGATTGAAGCCGCCACTGGCGGCGCGCCGGACGCGATGCGCGGCTTGCTCGCGCGGTTGAAGGACGCCGGCCTTGCGGCCCTCGACGCCGCGGAGGTCGACGCGATGACATCGCCGCATGCGCTGCTGGAGACCGCGGCGGCGCTCGGCCTTGGCGTGAACCGGCTGACCATCGACGGGAGCGGCGGCCTCGCGCCGGCCCAGGTGATCGCCATTTTGTCCGAGTGCGCCCGGCTGGCTCCTGCCGCCGTCGTCGCGCCGCTGTCCGCCCGCCCCAATCCCGCCGCGCCTTCGACAGGGTACGAAGACGTTCGGCTTATCGCGCTCGCGCGCCTGATGGTCGAGGCGGATCACGTCCAGGTGGACTGGGCCGTTTACGGGCCGAAGCTGGCGCAGGTCGCGCTGACGTTCGGCGCAGACGACGTCGACCGCGTCTCGCCGCTCGACGACACCGGCGAGGGACGCCGCCGCGCGCCGCTCGAAGAGATCCGCCGGAACATCGTGGCCGCGGGCGGCGAGCCGGTTGAACGGGACGGCCTGTTCAGGCCCCGCGCGTGATGGTGAGAGTCGGGGCGGTCTCGTACCTGAACGCGCGTCCGCTGGTCGAGGAGCTTGGCAGTTTCCCGGATCGCTTCTCGATCCGTTACGACCTGCCGAGCGAGTGTGCGCGCCTGCTGCACGCGGGCGACATCGACCTCGGCCTCATCCCCTCGATCGAATACCTCCGCGGCGACGGCTACGCGATTGTTCCGGGTTGCGCGGTGGCGTCGGATGGCCCGGTTGCGTCGGTGGCGATCTTTACGTCGATGCCGATCGAACGGGTGCGGACGATTGCGCTCGATACCAGTTCACGCACCTCCGTCGCGCTGACACGCGTCATGGCGGCGCGGCATTTCGGCATTGCGCCGGTGTTCGTCAACCACCGGCCCGACCTGCCGGCCATGCTCGAGCGTGCCGACGCGGCCCTCCTGATCGGCGACCCCGCGCTGTTCGCGGACTACGCCGCGCTCGGGCTCGAGAAGATCGACCTGGGCGCCGAGTGGCAGGCCTTTACCGGGCTGCCGTTTGTCTACGCCTGCTGGACCGGCCGGCCCGACGCGCTCGGGCCCGCCGACATCGACGCGCTGCAGCATGCGCGCGCCGTCGGTGAAGCCGACGCGGAGGGCGTCGCCGCGCGCTTCTTCGGCGCCGACACCGCGAGGGCCGCCATCGGCGGACGCTACCTTCGCGAGAACATCCGCTTCAGCCTCGGCGAGCGCGAGCGCGCCGGGCTCGAACGATTTTTCGCCCTGGCGGCCGACGTCGGCGTCGTCGAGCGGACCCAGCCGCTGCGCTGGTACTGATCGATCTACACTGAAGTGATGCTGCAGGCAGCCCTGGACACCGCCGCGGCCGGAGGCCGGCTCAGCGCAGAGCAGGCCCTGGCGCTCTACCGGGATGCGCCGACGCATACGCTCGGGCGGCTGGCCGACGCGCTCCGGGCCCGCAAGCACCCGGACCGTCAGGTCACCTACATCATCGATCGCAACGTCAACTACACGAACGTCTGCGTCGCGCGCTGCAACTTCTGCGCGTTCTACCGGCCGGTCGGATCCGGCGAAGGCTACGTCCTGGGGTTCGAGGAGATCTTCCGCAAGATCGACGAGACCATCGCCGTCGGCGGCGTGCAGCTCCTGCTGCAGGGCGGTCACAACCCGGACGTCCCGCTGGCCTGGTACGAGGATCTCTTCCGCGCCGTCAAGCAGCGTTACCCCGAGTTCAAGCTGCACGCGCTGTCGCCGCCAGAGGTGATTCATATCTCGCGGCTCGCGCAGATTCCGGTGCCGGCTGTCATCGACAGATTGATTGCCGCCGGCCTGGACAGCATCCCCGGCGGCGGCGCCGAGATCCTCGTCGATCGCGTACGCAAGGCGCTGCATTGCTACGGCAAGGCCACCGCAGACGAGTGGCTGGACGTCATGCGCCACGCGCACCGCGCCGGCCTGCGCACCACGGCGACGATGATGTACGGCACTGTCGAGACGATCGAAGAACGCCTCGAGCATCTGTTCAGGCTCCGCGCGCTTCAGGACGAGACCGGCGGATTCACGGCATTCATCACGTGGAGCTTCCAGCCCGATCACACCGAGCTCGGGACCGTGCATGGCGTCACGGCTGAAGCTACCGGCGTCGAGTATCTCCGGACGCTGGCGATCGCCCGCCTCGTGCTCGACAACTTCGAGAACCTGCAGTCCTCCTGGGTCACGCAAGGCGGCAAGGTCGGCCAGTTGAGCCTGGCCTTTGGCGCCAACGACATGGGCTCAGTGATGATCGAAGAAAACGTCGTCAGGGCCGCCGGCGCGTCGTACTGCATGGACGAAGTCGAGATCGTCCGCAACATCGAGGACGCGGGGTTTGCCGCCAAACGGCGCAACATGCACTACGACGTGCTCGGCGATCCGATCTTCCGCGAACGGCAGGTGCCGCGCATGCTGCACCTGGCGACGGCGCGCGAGGCCGGCGACACCTCGGTCCCCGCCGAGCTCGTCAACTATGCCGGGCGGTCGCGTCACGCGAAGGCGACGCGGAAGCATTGACGATCGACGCACGCCGCCACCCACGGGCCCTGTCAACCAGATGCTGGTAGTTCGCGCCCGGTGGGTGCTCCCGATTGCGGAGCGCCCGATCCTGAACGGCTGGATCGCGCTCGAACGCGGCCGCGTGGCGGCGATTGGCCGCTCCGGCGCCGCCCTCCCGTTTCGCGACGACGCGCCGTTGATTGATCTGGGGCCGATGGCAATCCTGCCGGCCCTGGTCAACGCGCACACGCACCTCGAGCTCTCGTGGATGGCCGGCATGATCCCGCCGGCGGAACGATTCACTGACTGGGTGCGCGGAATGCTGCGCCGCCGCCGGACGCAGGCGCCTCCCGACGAGGAAGCCGATCGCGCCGCCGCGCACGCGCTGTCCGGCATGCGCGCGTCCGGCACGGGCCTGGTCGGCGATGTCAGCAACACCCTGAAGACAGTCCCGCTGCTGCGCGACAGCCCGCTCGACGGCGTCGTGTTTCACGAGCTGCTGCGATTGAAGGGCGCCGACGCGGACGCTGTCCTCGAACAAGGCCTGATGGCACTGGACCGCGCAGGGACATCGTCGCGCTTTCCGGTGAGCCTGGCGCCGCACGCGCCGTACTCGGTCTCTCCGCAGCTGTTTCAGGGGATCCGATCGGCGCTCGATCGCTTGCCCTTCCTCCCGTCGACTGTGCATCTGGCCGAGTCGCCGGAAGAGACCGAACTGCTCGAGACGGGCGCCGGGCCGTGGCGAACGCTGCTCGAGGAGCTCGGCGCCTGGGATCCGGCCTGGCAGCCCCCGGGCTGCGGGCCTGTGGAGTACCTCGAGCGCATGCGAGTGCTCGCGCCGCGCATGCTCGTCGTCCACGCCACGCAGTGCAGCGACCAGGCGTTGGGCCGTCTCGCCCACGCCGGCGTGACTCTCGTGACGTGCCCGCGCAGCAACCGGCACGTCGGCGTCGGCGATCCGCCCGTCGCCCGCTTCTACGAGTCGGGCGTGCGCGTGGCCATCGGCACCGACAGCCTCGCCAGCAACGAGGACCTCAACCTGTTTGCCGAGCTCGCCGCGATGCGGCGGCTGGCGCCCGGCGTGCCTGCGGCGAAGCTGCTGGCGAGTGCGACGCGCGAGGGCGCGCGTGCGCTCGGCTTCGAGTCCGACGCCGGTACGATCGAGCCGGGCCGTCGATCGGGGCTGATTGCGGTGGACCTGCCCGACGATGGGGCGGATGTGGAAGAATATCTGGTCAGCGGTGTGCCATCGGGCCGCGTGCACTGGGTGACCGACCTGCTCGGCAGCCGTGCGCACCACGCCTGATCGCCTCCGGCCAACGTCAGCAACCATGTCGCTGCGCACGTATTTCTCGTTCATCCGCTTCAGCCACTCCGTCTTCGCGCTGCCTTTCGCGCTGGTCGGCGCGCTGCTGGCCGCGCGGCACACGCCGGTCCACTGGGCCGACATCGGCTGGATCGTGGTGGCGATGGTCGCCGCGCGCAGCGCCGCCATGGGGTTCAACCGTCTCGTCGATGCCGACTTCGACGCCGGCAACCCGCGCACCGCGATGCGGGAGATTCCGAGGGGCATCATCTCGCGGCCAGCGGCCGCGGCCTTCGTGGTCGTCACGTCCGTTGTGTTCGTGAGCGCCGCCGCCGCGTTGTCGCCGCTGTGTCTGATCCTGTCGCCGGTCGCGCTCGCCATCGTCTTCTGGTACTCACTGGCCAAGCGGTACACGACCTACACGCAGTTGTTTCTGGGTCTGGCGATGGCCGTGGCGCCGGTCGGAGGCTGGCTCGCCGCCGGCGGCCGCGCGGGCGCCGAGCCCTGGTGGCTGGGACTGGCGATAGGCTTGTGGGTTGGCGGCTTCGACGTGCTCTACGCCTGCCAGGACGTGGAGTTCGATCGCGCGCACGGGTTGAAGTCGATTCCCGTCCGCTTCGGCATCGATCGCGCGCTCGCCATTTCCCGCGCCATGCACGTCGGCGCCATCCTGTCGATGCTCGCGCTCGGCGTCACGACCGCGCTCGGGCCGATCTATCTGACCGGCGTGGCGCTGGTCGGACTGCTATTGGTGTACGAGCAGTCGCTCGTGCGTGCCGACGACCTGTCCCAGGTGAAGCGCGCATTCGACCTGAACGGCTACGTGGGCTTGCTGTACCTCGCCGCCACCGCCGCGGCCGTCTACATCCACTGACGAGACGCGCGCGTCTATTTCCCGTCGCCGCGCGTCTGAACCCTTAGGCCCCCGTGATCCCAGAGACGCGACAGCCCTCCCTCCCAGAATCAGCGTCAGTCGACGACGCGCTGCGCGCCAAGCAGCCGTCGCGCATCGCGGCGATGTTCGACGCCATTGCCGGGCGCTACGACCTGCTCAATCGCGTCCTGAGCATCGGCCTGGACCAGTGGTGGCGGGCGCGGGCTGTCAAAGCCCTGGCGCTGACCGGCAGCGAAACGGTGCTGGACCTGTGTACCGGGACTGCCGACGTGGCCGTCGCGGCGGCGACGGCGAGGCCGGGCGCCGCGCGTGTGGTGGGCGTCGATTTCTCGCACCAGATGCTGCGTCTTGGCCTCGCCAAGGCCCGGCGCCGGGGCGTTTGGCCCCGGGTCTGCCTCATTCGAGGGGATGCCACCAGAATCCCGCTTCCGACCTCGTCGGTGGACGCCGCGACCATCGCCTTTGGAATCCGCAACGTGCAAGACCCGGGCGCCGCTTGTGTCGAGCTGGCACGTGTTGTGCGTAGGGGAGGGCGCCTGGCGGTGCTCGAATTCGGTCTGCCCGACTCGCGCGCGTTCCGCGCGCTCTATGGCTTTTACTCAGCGAGGGTGCTGCCAACGGTCGGACGAATGATTTCCCGTGACGCGAGCGCGTACGAGTACCTGCCCGAATCGGTAGCGCGATTTCCGCCTCCCGAAGAGTTCGGCCGGCTCCTCCAGACCAGCGGGTTTCCGCACGTGGAGGTCGTGCCGCTCACCTTCGGAATCGTTTACCTCTACGTGGCACAACGGTGAGCCCGGACCGGCCGATCGCGGGATGTTATAATTTCCTAAACTACTGATGTACTTCGATTTCGAGGATGGACACCCAGAACCTGACCGGGTGCCGACAGCGCTGTCGGCACGCGAGGGGGTCATGTTGTCCATCATCATCCACCTGCTCGCTGTCATCGTCGTGCTGGTGGTGCCCAAGCTCCCATACTTCGTGCACAAGCGTCAGGCCGAGGCCGAGGCCAAACGGCTGGCGATGATGCAGCCGAAGAAGGAGCCGATGCGGTTCGTGTTCGTGCAGCCCCGGGTGGAAACACCGGCGAGGCGCCCGACGCAGGAAGCGCCGGCCTCCGACCGCGATCGGACGGCGATGACGCGCGAGCGGCCGCCCACTCCGAAGAATCAGCAGCCATTTGCCCGCGGCAACACGCCGGAGTACGTGGAGCGCTCGCCGCCGCCGAGTCCGCAGCAGATGCAGCGTCAGCCTGGTCCGCCACAGCCGCCGACCGACCAGCCGTCGCAGAACAACACCCAGAACGCTGCGAACAACGCCTCGGACTTCCGCCTGCCGGAGATCGTGAACCACACGCCGGCGGCGCACGACACCGCGCCGGCAGGGGGGCGGCCCAATACGGGACCCCTCAGCGCCCAGAGTCTGTCGCGATTCGCCGAGCGCGCGGCCTTCGACAACCCCAACGGCGGCAACAACTCGCTGAGCCCGTACATCCAGTTCGACACCAAGGGCGTCGAGTTCGGGCCGTGGCTCCGGCGGTTCATCGCGCAGATCAAGAGAAACTGGTTCGTGCCGCAGGCCGCGATGTCGCTGCGCGGGCATGTCGTCATCACCTTCAACGTCCACAAGAGCGGCGCGTTGACAGACGTATCCGTGATCGGTCCGTCGGTGGTCGACTCCTTCAACAACGCCGCCTTTGGCGCGCTGGCCTCGTCGAATCCGACAGAGCCTTTGCCGACCGAATATCCCTCCGAGAAGGCCTTCTTCACCGTCACGTTCTTCTACAACGAGCGTCCCGCCGAAGGGCCCTGATGTGCCGAGCCGTCCGCAGCAGGTTGGCCTGGTGGCGCTCGTCGTTGTCCTGGCAATCTACACGGCCTGGCGCCTGTTCGCGGTGCCCGGCGCACTGACCCCGGCGCCATGAGCGACGTGGCGCTGCCGCGCGCGCTTGCGATTCTCGGACCCACCGCATCGGGCAAGAGCGCGCTCGCGCTGGCATTGGCGAAGCGCTGGAACGGCGAGATCGTCAGCTGCGACTCGACGGCCGTCTATCGCGGGTTCGACATCGGCACCGACAAGGTGCCGCCCGCCGAACAGCAGGGCGTGCCGCATCACCTGGTGGACGTCGCCGAGCCGACCGAGGAATACACGGCGGCGCGCTACGGTCGCGACGCGGCCATGGCGATCGCCGGCGTGCTGGCGCGAGGCCGGCTGCCGATCGTCGTCGGCGGCACCGGGTTCTACTATCGGGCTCTGACGCGCGGGCTGTTCCCAGGCCCCGGGCGCGATTCTCGACTGCGCGCGCGACTGGAGAAGTCGGCGGCCCGGCGAGGCGTCGAATGGCTGTGGCGCATGGTGCGCCGTGTGGATCCTGAGTCGGCACGCCGCATCCAGCCCAGGGATCGGATGCGACTCGTGCGGGCGCTCGAAGTGTTCTTCCTTACCGGACGGCCACTGACCTCCCACTTCGCCGAGACGCGTCCGCCGATGGATTTCTGTCGCGTCGACCCCGTGGCGCTGCGCCTGCCCGCTGCGCTCACAGCGGAGCGCGTAGCCCGGCGGGTCGATCAGCAGTTCGAACGCGGTCTGATGGACGAGGTGCGCGGCCTGCTCGCCAAAGGCGTGCCCGAGAACGTGAACCCCTTCGGCGGCCTGGTCTACCGTCAGGCGCTCGAGCTGCTGCACGGCGTTCGCGACGAGGCGGCCACCCGCGCGCTGATCGTGCAGGAGAATCGCCGCTACGCCCGGCGCCAGTTGATCTGGTTCCGCAAAGAGCCTAATCTTAGGTGGTTCGAGGGGCCGGGCGAGTCACCGGGCGTGCTGGCCGCCGTTGATGCTGCGCTGGCGGCCGATGAGGAGCGCCGGACTTCGAATGCCGCACACTCCTGAGCCCAAGACGAGCAGCGGACAGCCGAACATTCAGGACGTGTTCCTGAACTTCGCGCGCCGCGAACGCCTCACCGTGACGATCCAGCTCATGTCGGGTGACACCATCGAAGGCCGTATCAAGAACTTCGACAGGTTCGCCGTCATCGTCGAGGTCAGCGGCGCCGACCACATGCTGTTCAAGCACGCGATCGCGTCGATCCGCGCGCCGAAGGCCGTCGCCAACTACTTCACGCACGGCTAGCCGTTCCGGTTCGCCGACGATCGCCGTGCCGCCTTTCGCGCGCGTCATCCTCCTCGTCCTCGACAGCGTCGGCATCGGCGCGCTGCCGGATGCGGCTGCCTACGGCGACGGCGGCAGCGACACGCTCGGCAACATCAGCCGCGCGCGCCCGCTGAATCTGCCGCGGCTCGGCGCGCTCGGGCTCGGCAACATCGCGCCGCTCGTGGGCGTCCCTGCCGTCGAGCGTCCGCTGGGCGCGTACGGACGGATGGCGGAGTCCTCGCCAGGGAAGGACTCCGTGACTGGCCACTGGGAGATGGCGGGCGTCGTGCTCGACCGGCCATTCCCGACGTTCCCGCACGGCTTCCCCGCAGACCTGATCGCCAGTTTCGAAGCGCGCATCGGCCGGCGCACGCTCGGCAACGAGGTCGCGTCGGGAACCGAGATCGTCAGCCGCCTCGGCGACGCGCACGTCGCCTCGGGCAGGCCGATTGTCTACACCTCGGCGGACAGCGTGTTTCAGATCGCCGCACACGAGTCTGTCGTCCCAGTGCCGGAGCTGTACCGAATGTGCGAGATCGCATTCGAGCTGGCCGTGACCGGCCTCGGGATGGGACGGGTGATCGCGCGGCCGTTCGTCGGCGTGTCTGGCGCCTACGTGCGCACGGCGAACCGTCACGACTACGCGATGACGCCAACCGCTGAGACGCTCCTCGATCGACTGACCGATCGCGACGTCCCGGTCCTGGCGATCGGGAAGGTCAAGGACCTCTTTGCCGGGCGCGGCATCGGGCGCAGCGTCTCGACGCCGTCCGATGACGCGGGGATGGACGCCCTGGAACAGGCGCTGGGGGAGGTCGGGCACGGATTGATCTTCGTGAACCTGGTGGATTTCGACACGCAGTACGGGCATCGCAACAACGTCGCCGGCTACGCCGACAATCTCGAACGCTTCGACGGCCGCCTCGCGCGTGTTCTGCCTCGCCTGATGGCCGGCGATCTCCTCGTCATCACTGCCGATCACGGCAATGATCCGACGACGGCGAGCACGGATCACTCGAGGGAATATGTGCCCTTGCTCGTGACGGGACCACGGGTCGCGGAGGCTGTGCACCTCGGCACGCGCGCGACATTCGCCGACCTCGGCCAGACGATCGCCGCCAATTTCGGCGTCGGGCCCCTGGCCCACGGCGCCAGTTTTCTCGAGGCCATCGTGGGAGACGGCCGCTCATGACACTGATTCGCCAGCAACTCGAGGCGCGCGAGCAAGAGATTCTCGCGCCACAGGCGGCCAAGGCGGCCAAGACACGAGGCCGGCTGCGCCCCGAGGCAGAGGACGACATCCGTCCCGCGTTCCAGCGCGACCGCGATCGGATCATCCACTCGAAAGCGTTCCGCCGGTTGAAGCACAAGACGCAGGTGTTCTTCTCGCCGACCGGCGACCACTACCGGACGCGACTGACACACACCCTCGAGGTCTCCCAGATTGCGCGGACGGTGGCCAAGGTGCTTCACCTGCACGAGGAGCTGACAGAGGCGATCGCCCTCGGTCACGATCTCGGCCACACGCCGTTCGGTCACGCGGGCGAGCGCGTGCTCAACGACCTGATGCCTGGCGGCTTCAACCACTACGAGCAGAGCCTGCGCGTCGTCGACGTCCTCGAGAACGACGGACGCGGGCTGAACCTGACGTGGGAAGTGCGCGACGGCATCGCGAAGCATTCGAAGGGCAAGCGCGGGGCGCCGGTCGGCGCCGACCCCGACAAGCGCGCCTCGACTCTGGAAGGACAGATTGCGCGCGTCGCGGACCTCATCGCGTACGTCAACCACGACATCGACGATGCCGTCAGGGCGGGCGTGCTTCTGGAGACCGACCTGCCGGCGGCGGCGGTCCGCGTCCTCGGTCATTCGTCCTCGGAGCGCATCGGCCGCATGGTGAGCGATGTCGTGCACGAGACGCTGCGCGTCGGGCTGTCCGAAATTCAGATGAGCGGGGAAGTCCTCGAGGCCACATTGAGCCTGCGGGAGTTTCTGTTCGGCGCGGTCTACGAGAACGAGCTGTCGACGGGCGAGTTCAAGAAGGCGCGCGGCATTCTCGGCGGCGTCTGGGAGAAGGTCGCCGAAGCGCCGGAGGCCTTTCTCGACAAGTCGACAATGGAGTCGGAGGGCAGGGACGCCGCCCTTCGCGATTTCATCGCCGGCATGACCGACCGCTACGCCGTCGCCCTTTTCGAGCGCCTCTTCATCCCGCGTCCCTGGGTGGGCGCGGACATGGCCTGACGCAGGGCAGGGTTCAGGGGTCAAGCCCATCTCCGTGTTATACTTGCGGGTCGGGCAGTCGAGCGCCCGGGCGAGAGTGAGACGCATGAATGTGCTGCACGTCGCGCGGATGCGGGAAGGCGCGACGCCGCTGGACCGGACCGTGGCGGCATCGGAGCTGCCGGACGAAAGCGAGTACCGGGTCGTGGAACCGGTGGCCCTGACGGCCACCGCGAGCCGCGACAAGGATCGGGTCCAGATTGTGGGCACCGCGGCGACGGTGCTGGAGCTGGCCTGCAGCCGCTGCCTCGAGAGCTACCCGATGCCGGTCCACGCGGCATTCGACCTGACGTACCTGCCGACCGGCGAAGACGCCGCAGCGGCAGAGGAGGTCGAAATCGCGGAGCAGGACGCGACGACGGCGTTCTATCGCGACGGCGTGATCGACCTGGCCGAACTGCTGCACGAGCAGCTGTATCTCTCGCTGCCGCTCAAGCCGCTGTGCAAGGAGGCCTGTCTGGGCCTGTGCCCGATCTGCGGGACGAACCGTAACGTGACGACCTGCGCCTGCAACGCCCGGTGGGAGGATCCCCGGCTTGCGGCCCTGAAAGCACTGCTGAAAGACAACGACGATGCCTAATCCAAAGCGACGCCACTCGAAGACGCGGACGGCCAAGCGCCGCACCCACGACGCCCTCGCGCCGGTCAGCACCGGCCTGTGCCCGCAGTGCCAGGAGCCGAAGCACTCGCACCAGGTCTGCGCGAAATGCGGCTTTTACCGCGGACGGCAGGTTCGTCCCGTCGACGAAGCCTAGGTACTTCCCGGCGGCAGGCCCGGACGTGCCCGGCGGCACCACGAGTGCGCCAGGCTGCCGGTCCGGCCCCACCGGATCCCGTGTCTGACATTCCCTCGATCCATGACACCCCCATTGCCGTTGACGCGATGGGCGGCGACAGTGCGCCCGGGCCCATCGTCGAGGGCGCGGTCTCCGCGGCACGTCACCTGCGCCACGGCGTCTGTCTCGTCGGCCGCGCCGAGGCGATGCGAGCGGAGCTGGCGCGCCATGCGGGCGCCGACGCGCTGCCGCTCTCGCTTGTCGACGCCGCGGACGTGATCGGCATGGACGAGTCGCCCGCGGCGGCACTGCGGCGACGGCCTGATGCGTCGATTCGCGTCGCCGTGAGGGAAGTGGCCGAGGGCAGGGCGGCCGGCCTGGTGTCGGCGGGCAGCACGGGCGCCACGGTGATGGCGGCATATGCCGGGCTGGGACTGCTTCCCGGCGTCGATCGACCGGCGCTGGCGGCAACGATCCCCACGCGTCAGCAGCCGGCAGTGCTCCTTGATGCTGGCGCGAACGCCGAGTGCCGGCCCGCGCACCTGCTGCAGTTCGGCGTGATGGGCGCTGCCTTCGCGCAGATCGCGCTCGGCGTTGCGACGCCGCGTGTGGGCCTGCTGTCGATCGGCGAGGAAGCGACCAAGGGGAACGACCTGACCCGCGAGGCGCACCGGCTCCTGAAGGGCGCGCCCGTGCAGTTTGTCGGCAACGTCGAGGCGCGGGACGTCTACGCCGGCGTCGCCGACGTGATTGTCTGCGACGGGTTCACGGGCAACGTCGTGCTGAAGACCAGCGAGGGACTCGTGGACATGGTGGAAGCGCGGCTCGGCGACGAGTTGTCGAGCAGCTTTTCCGCGAGCGTGGGCTTCCTGCTCGTGAAGCAGGCGCTGCGCCGGTTCCGCCGGCGCGTGGACTACTCCGAGTACGGCGGCGCGCTGCTGCTCGGCGTGCGTGGTGTCGTGGTCGTCGCGCACGGCCGGTCGTCGGCGAAGGCGATCCGCAACGCCATCCTCATGGCGGAGCGGTTCTCGACCGGCGCATTGGTGGAACGGCTTGCGCACGGGCTGGCCAGCATCGCGGTGACAGAATCGTGATTGCCTTCATCTTTCCCGGACAGGGCTCGCAGCAGGTCGGCATGGGCCAGGCGCTTGCGGCCGCCTTTCCTGAGTGCCGCGCCGTCTTCGACGAAGCCGATGCGGTGCTGGGCGAGTCGCTGAGCGGCCTGTGTTTCGAGGGCCCCGAAGACCGCCTGATGCTCACCCAGAACGCGCAGCCGGCAATCCTGACGGCCAGCATCGCCGCCGCGCGCCTGCTCGAGTCCCGCGGCATCACGCCGTCCTACGTCGCCGGCCACAGCCTCGGGGAGTACTCGGCGCACGTGGCGGCTGGCACGTTGACGTTTGCCGACGCCGTCAGCGTCGTACGTCGGCGTGGGCGCTACATGCAGGAAGCCGTGCCGGTCGGGGCAGGAGCCATGGCGGCCATCCTGGGGCTCGATGGCGGCAAGGTGGCGCAGGCCTGCGCCGAGGCTGCCGATGGCGAAGTGGTGTCGCCGGCGAACCTGAACGCCCCAGGCCAGGTGGTGATTGCCGGCACGACCGGAGCCGTGGCGCGCGCTGGCGAGCGGGCGCGGGCGCTCGGCGCGCGGCGTGTGGTGCCGCTGGCAGTGAGCGCGCCGTTCCACTGCGCGCTGATGAAACCGGCGGAAGACAGGCTGGCGCCGGAGTTGCGCGCGCTCACCGCCCGTACGCCGCGGATACCAGTGGTCGCCAACGTGGACGCCACGCTGAAGACCGACGGGCCGGCCTCGATCGACGCGCTGATCCGGCAGGTGTCGGCGCCCGTGCGCTGGGAGGACGTGATCCGGCAGCTTGCGTCCTCGGGCGTCCGCGCATATGTTGAAGTGGGTCCAGGAACGGTGCTGAGCGGTCTGGTGCGCAAGATCGACCGCGAGGCCCGGGTGGCGAACCTGCAGGCCCCCGCCGATCTCGAGGCCGTGGAGCGCTTCGTGGCGGAAGTCGGTGTCTAGGACGCTGGCGCTCGAGTCCCCGGATTGTCCCCACGCATGATCGATCTGACCGGCAGGATTGCATTGGTGACCGGTGCCTCTCGCGGCATCGGCCGCGCGATCGCCGAAACGCTCGCCCGACAGGGCGCGGTGGTCGTGGCCGCGGCGCGTGGCGACAACGCCGTGGCGACCGCCGAGTCGATCGTGGCGGCGGGCGGACGGGCCGAAGCAATCTCGCTCGACGTGACCGACAGCGCGGCGGTCGAGGCGGCCCTGGCCGACGTGATGGCGCGGCATCAGCGCATCGACGTGCTCGTGAGCAACGCCGGGATCACGCGCGACCAGCTGCTGCTGCGGATGAAGCGCGAGGACTGGGACGCGGTGATCGCGACGAACCTGACCGCGACCTTTACCTTGTGTCAGGCGGCAATGCGGCCCATGCTGAAGCAGCGCGCCGGGCGGATTGTGGTGATCAGCTCCGTGGTGGGCCAGTCGGGGAACGCCGGGCAGGCGAACTACGCGGCGTCGAAAGCAGGCCTGATCGGGTTCTGCAAGTCGATGGCGCGCGAGGTGGCCAGCCGGGGGATCACGGTGAATGTGGTGGCGCCGGGGCTGATTGAAACGGACATGACGCGGGCGCTGACCGAGGACTCGCGCGGGGACTGGGCGTCGAAAATTCCGCTGGGCCGGCTGGGCAGTCCGGCTGATGTGGCACACGCGGTGTGCTTTCTTGCCTCTGACGAGGCGTCGTATATTACAGGACACGTTCTGGCCGTCAATGGCGGGATGTACACCTAGGAGGAAGGAATGGCGGTTGCGGAAAAGGTGAAAGCCATCATCGTCGAGCAACTCGGAGTGGACGAGGAGGAAGTGACGGCCGATGCCTCGTTTGTCGACGACCTCGGCGCTGACTCGCTCGACACCGTCGAGCTGGTGATGGCGTTCGAGGAGGAGTTCGGGATCGAGATTCCGGACGAGGACGCCGAAAAGATTACCCGCGTCAAGGAAGCGGTGGAGTACATCGAAGCGCACGCCAAGAGCAAGAAGTAGGCGCCGCGGCAGGGAGCCGCAGCGCCTCCGGCGTTCGGCGGTGGAGGCAGAGTGAGCAGGCGAGTTGTCGTCACGGGCATCGGGCTGGTGTCCTCGTTGGGCATCGGCACCGACGCGAACTGGACCGCGCTTCTGGAAGGCCGCAGTGGGATTGCGCCCATCACGCACTTCGACGCGTCGGATTTTTCGACGAAGATCGCGGGCGAGGTGAAGGCGCTTCAATCCGCTGCAGTTCATCGAGAAGAAGGACGTCAAGAAGATGGACGTCTTCATCCAGTACGCCGTGGCGGCGTCGCAGTTCGCGGTGGACGACGCCGGGCTGAAGGTGACGGCGGACAACGCCAACCGCGTCGGCGTGTTCATCGCGTCCGGCATCGGCGGTTTCGGCACCATCGAGCGCGAGCACAAGGCGTACCTCGATGGCGGCCCGCGCCGCATCTCGCCGTTCTTCATTCCCTCGGCCATCATCAACCTGGCCTCGGGACAGGTGTCGATCCGTTTCGGCGCCAAGGGCCCGAATACCGCCACCTGCACGGCGTGCTCGGCCTCGGCGCACGCCATCGGGGATGCTTTCGAGATCATCCGCCGCGGCGCCGCCGACGTGATGATTGCCGGCGGCTCGGAAGCGGCCATCACGCCAATGGGCGTCGGCGGGTTCGGCGCCATGCGCGCGCTGTCCACGCGGAACGACGAGCCGCAGCGGGCCAGCCGCCCCTTCGACAAGGATCGCGACGGCTTCGTCATCGGCGAAGGCTCCGGTGTGGTGATCCTCGAAGCGCTCGAGATCGCCCAGGCGCGCGGCGCCCGCATCTACGCCGAAATCGTCGGCTACGGGATGTCGAGCGACGCGTATCACATGACGGGACAGCCAGAGGACGGCGATGGCGCCGTCCGCTCGATGGAAGGCGCGCTGACCTCGGCGGGGGTCGCGCCTGCCGAAGTGCAGTACATCAACGCCCACGGCACCTCCACGCCCATCAACGACCCCAACGAGACATTCGCCATCAAGCGCTGTTTCGGCGAGCACGCCTACAAGCTTGCCGTGTCGTCGACCAAGTCGATGACGGGACACCTGCTGGGCGCCGCCGGCGGCCTCGAAGCCGGCATCACGGCGCTGGCCATTCACACGCAGACGTTGCCGCCGACGATCAATCTCGACGAGCCCGACCCACGCTGCGATCTCGACTACGTGCCCAAGGTCTCGCGCAAGGCCGCGGTCACGTATGCCCTGTCGAACTCGTTCGGGTTCGGAGGCACCAACGCCTCGCTGCTGTTTCGCCGCTTCGCCTGACGCGCCTGGTCGCGTCTGGCGGGTCCGACGTGCCGTGCATCCATGAAGATAGCCGTCTGCATCAAGCAGGTCCCCACGCGGGAGTGGCAGCCGCGCCTGACTGAGGACCGCCGCTACATCCGCGAGCAGGACGCCAGCTGGGAGCTGAACGAGCCGGACGCCTACGCGCTCGAAGAGGCCCTGCGGCTTCGCGAGAAGCACGGCGGGGAAGTCGTGGTCTGCAGCGCGGGGCCCGCGCGCGTGACGCCAGTCCTGCGCGAGGCGCTCGCCAGGGGCGCCGACCGCGCGATCCACGTCGAGGACGCCGCGCTCGGCGCCGCCGATGCGGCGGCGGTGGCCGACGTGCTGGCCGACGCCATTCGTGACGAGCACTTCGATCTGATCCTCACCGGGCTGCAATCGGACGACCAGGGCCACGCCCAGGCCGGCGTCGTCCTGGCCGTGCGCCTTGGACTGCCGCACGCCACGATCATCATGGAAGTGGCGATCGACGGCCAGGCGCTGCGCGTCAAGCGCGAGCTCGAGGGCGGATGGTTCCAGTGGGTGGCGATGACGCTGCCCGCGGTGCTGACCATCCAGAGCGGCATCAATCAACTGCGCTACGCGACCCTGAAGGGCATCATGGCGGCGAAGAAGAAAGAGATCCGGCGCGTGACGCCGTCTTCGCCGATTCGCAGCCGCCAGGAGATCGTCGCGCTCTACGTGCCGGAGAAATCGCGGAAGACCGAGCTGATTTCCGGCGCGCCCGCCGACGCGGCGGCGGCGCTGGTGCGCCGCCTTCGCGAGGACGCGCGGGTGCTGTGATGGTGCTCGTCCTTGCGGAACAGCGCGGCGGTGCACTGAGCCGCGTGTCGTGGGAAGCCGTCGCCGCGGCGCAGCAGCTGGCCGCCGGCGAGCCCGTCGTCGTTGCCGTCGTCGGCGCCGAGGTGAGCGCGGCCGTTTCAGAGATGGCGACGGCGGACGTCGCCGAGGTCATCGAGGCGACCTCGCCTGCGCTGGCCGAATACACCGCCGACGGCTGGGTCGCGGCATGCCGGGCGATCGTCGACGCGACGCATCCGTCGCTGATCGTGCTGCCGCACACCTATCAGACCCGCGACTTCGCGCCGGCCCTGGCCGCGACGCTCGACCGCGCGATCGTCACCGACTGCACCGGCTTCAAGCGCGACTCATCGGGGACGACGTTCACGCGCCCGATGTTTCAGGGCAAGCTGGCGGCTGACGTGCGCGCACTCGGAGACGGCCCTCACGTGGTGACGTTCCAGATCGGCGCGTTTCGCGCCGACGCCGCGCGGAAGGGAACTGCGGGCGCTGCCGTTCGACGCCAGGCGCTGTCAATCGATGCCGCCGCAGTCCGCCAGCACCCCGAGCCGCCGTTCCGCGAGGCGAGGCAGGCTGTCGATCTCTCGCAGGCCGAGCGGATCGTCGCGGTCGGCCGCGGCATCAAGAGTGCCGATCACCTGCCGCTGGCGCAGGCGCTTGCCGAGGCTCTCGGCGCGGAGGTCGCGGCGTCGAGGCCGATCTGCGACGCGGGCTGGCTGCCGATGGAACGTCAGATCGGGAGCTCGGGGCAGACTGTCGCGCCGAAGTTGTACGTGGCGGTCGGCATCTCGGGCGCCATCCAGCATGTCGTCGGCATGAAGGGCGCACGGACGATTGTGGCGGTGAACAAGGACGCCGAGGCGCCGATCTTCGAAGTCGCCGATTATGGCTACGTCGGCGACCTGTTCGAGTTCCTCCCGGCGCTCACCGCGGAGCTGAAGAAAGGGTAGGCCCGGCGACGCAGCGCGCCAGCTTGGCGCGCCAACGCGGTCGGGCGGACTGACGACGATGGAACGCGAGACGCTGGACGTTGACGTGCTGATCGTCGGAGGCGGCCCGGCCGGTCTCTCGGCCGCGCTGCGCCTCGCCCAGCTCCAGAAGGGCGACGGCGGCGCGCCGCTGTCGATCGCGGTCCTCGAGAAAGCCCGCGAGCCGGGTGCGCACCTGCTGTCAGGCGCAGTGCTCGACCCGCGCGCGCTGGCCGAGTTGCTGCCGGACTATCGCGCAGCCGGCGCGCCAGTCGAGGCCGACGTCACCGAGGATCACGTCTACCTGCTCGACGCCGGCGGCAAGTTGCAGCTGCCGATCACGCCTCCGCCGCTGCGCAATCACGGCAACCTCATCGTCTCGGTCAGCCGGTTGGGTAAGTGGCTCGCCGAACGTGCGGAAAGTGAAGGCGTGGATCTCTTCACCGGGTTTGCCGGCGTAGAGGTCCTGTTCGAGGGCGAGCGTGTCGTCGGCGTGCGGACCGGGGACCGCGGCGTCGGCCGCGAAGGCGAGCACAAGAGCGGCTTCGAACCGGGCGTGGACATCCGCGCGAAGGTGACGATCTTCTGCGACGGCGTCCGCGGCAACCTCACCAAGCAACTCCTCGCGCGGCTGCCGCTCGCGGAGGGCCGTGAACCGGAGCAATACGCCATCGGCATCAAGGAGCTGTGGGACGTGCCCGCCGACCGGCTCGCGCCTGGCACGGTGATCCACACGCTCGGCTACCCGCTGCGCCTCGAGGAGTTCGGCGGCGGCTTCCTGTACGCGATGCCCGGCGGCCGCATCTCACTGGGCCTCATCGTCGGCCTCGACTACCGCGATCCGCTGTTCGATCCCTACGAGGCGTTCCAGCGTTTCAAGACGCACCCGCTCATCGCCGACGTGCTGCGCTCGGGCCAGCGCATCAAGTACGGCGCGAAGGCGCTGCCCGAAGGCGGCTGGCACACGATTCCGCGCTGCTGGACCGATGGCGCCCTGATCGCCGGTGACGCGGGCGGCTTTCTGAACTCGTTCCGCCTGAAGGGCATTCACCTGGCCATGAAGACGGGAATGCTCGCGGCCGAGAGCGCGTTTGACGTGATTCGCGCCGGCACGGACGCGCAGCCCGGTGCGTTGAAGAAGTACGAAGCGGCGATCGACGCGAGCTGGGTGCGCGACGAGCTCTACCCGGTGCGAAACGTCCACCAGGCCTTTGCGGGCGGCTTGCCCGCAGGACTCGGCTTTGCGGCCTTTGTGGTGCTCACAGGCGGCCGCTGGCCCGATACCATTCACGGGCATCCCGGCTACACGCGGATGCGGACGCTGACCGAGTATTACGGCAACGCTCGCGGGCCGATCGCGGCGTCCAACGCCGTGCGTCCCGATCGGGTGCTGACGTTCGACAAGGTGACGTCGGTCCACTACAGCGGCACGCGCCACGAGGAAGACCAGCCGGTTCACCTCCTGGTGCAGACCGACGTCTGCTACTCGCGCTGCGGCGAAGAGTACGGGCATCCCTGCCAGCGGTTCTGCCCGGCCAACGTCTACGAGATGGTGCGCGACGCCACCGGCGGAAAGCGGCTGCAGATCAACGCCTCGAACTGCGTGCACTGCAAGACCTGCGACATCATGGACCCCTACCAGGTGATCACCTGGGTGCCGCCGGAGGGCGGGGGCGGCCCGCAGTACGACGGCCTGTGACAGCAACTGCAAGCGCCCCGGACTGGGCAGCGTCCAGGAGCCGGCGCCTTCAGGCGTCAGCGATCGGGGCAGTGGGCGTGCCGGCGATCTGGACGCTCGGGCGCACGTGGCGCTGGCGCGTCGAGGGGCTTCAGCACTTCGACGACATCCGCGCGCGAGGCCAGTATCCGGTCATGGCCTTCTGGCACGGCCGCATCCTGCCCGCGATGTTCTACTTCCGTCACCGCGACATCGTCGTCATCACCAGCGACAACTTCGACGGCGAGTGGATTGCGAGAATCATCCACCGGTTCGGCTACATGACGTCGCGCGGATCGACGTCTCGAAATGCGGCGCGCGCCGCGCTCAAGGCCAAGCGGATGATGGAGCAGGGGCACGCTGTCGGCTTTACGCTCGACGGGCCGCGAGGCCCGGCGAAGGTGGCGCAGCCGGGCGCTGTGTGGCTGGCGAAGGTCACGGGCAATCCGATTGTCCCGTTCCATGTCGAGGCGTCCAGCTACTGGACTACCCGCAGCTGGGACGCCACGCAGATTCCGAGGCCATTCAGTCGCGTGGCTATTGCGGTCGGCCAGCCGTTCACGGTTCCGCCCGACTCTGACGATGCCGCACTCGACCGGAGCCGTGTGGATCTCGAGAAGCGGCTGCAGGCCCTCGAACGCCGCGCGCTGGCGATGATCGCGGAGCCGGCATGAGTCTGGTCCTCGTCTCCTCGCGGCTGTTTGCTGGTCATGTGACGCCTCCGGGGCATCCCGAGTCGCCGGAGCGGGCCGAGGTGCTGGAAGGGGTAGCCGAGCGCGCGAGGCTGCGAGGCGTGCCGGTGCTGGAGCCAGTCGCCGCCACCGCCGGCGAACTGGAACGGGTGCACACCCGAGCGCACGTCCAGGCGATTGCCGCGTTGCGCGGACGCGCGGTGAAGATCGACGAGGACACCTTCACGTCCCCGGCGACAGCGGATCTGGCGGCGCTGGCGGCCGGCGCCGGGATCGTCGCGGTGGACGCCGTCCTCGACCGGAAGGCGTCCGCGGCGCTCGCGCTGGTGCGGCCTCCCGGCCATCACGCGGAGTCCGGTCAGGCGATGGGCTTCTGCTTCCTCAACAACATCGCCATCGCCGCGGCACATGCCCGGGCGAGAGGGCTCGAGCGCGTGGCGATCGTGGACATCGACGTCCATCACGGCAACGGGACGCAGGCGATGTTCTATGCGGACCCGAGCGTCCTCTTTGTGTCGACGCATCAGTTTCCGTTCTATCCCGGCACCGGCGCCGCGTCCGAAACTGGCGTGGACGAGGGCAGGGGCTTCACGGTGAACCTGCCGATCGAGGCCGGGGCGAGCGATGGCGACTACCAGCAGGTCGTCGAGGCTGCCGTCGCGCCGGTCGTCCGGCGGTTTCGTCCGGAGCTGTTGCTCGTGTCTGCGGGCGTCGACGCGCACGAAGCCGATCCGCTTGCGCAGATGCGGCTGACGACCGATGGTTTCGGTTGGCTGGCGGCGAGTCTCGCGGCAATGGCGCGCGACGCCGGATGCGGCCTGGTGTTGATGACCGAAGGCGGGTACGCGCTCGACGCCCTGGCGGCCTCGCTCGATGCCGTGTGTGGCGTCCTCGAAGGCGGTGTGGCGGCAACGCCGGCGGGCGGCTGGCGTACGCAGACCGGCCGCGGCGATCGCACGCTGGCCGCGTGGCGCGCTGCCGGAAGCCCTGGAATCGGTGGACTATAATCGTCGAGTGAGGGATTACAGCCCGCAGGATCTCGATCGGAAGTGGCAGGAGCGCTGGAACGACACGCGCGCGTTCGAACCGACAGAAGATCCCGACAAGCCGAAGTTCTACTGCCTCGAGATGTTCGCGTACCCCTCGGGGCACGCGCACGTGGGCCACGTCCGCAACTACATCATCGGCGACGTGATGGCGCGCACCAAGCGGATGCGCGGCTACAACGTGCTGCACCCGTTTGGCTGGGACGCGTTCGGACTGCCGGCCGAGAACGCCGCCATCAAGAGCGGCATTCCCCCCGAAGTCTCGACCTTCGCGAACATCGCGCACATGAAGGGCCAGCTCCAGCGGCTCGGCATCAGCTACGCGTGGGATCGCGAGATCGCGACGTGCACCCCCGAGTACTACCACTGGAACCAGTGGCTGTTCACGCGCATGTTCGCGCGCGGCCTCGCCTACCGCCGTCGATCCACGGTGAACTGGTGCCCGGTCGATCTCACAGTCCTCGCCAACGAGCAGGTGGTCAACGGCGCCTGCTGGCGCTGCGGCACGACTGTCGTGACCCGCGACCTCGAGCAGTGGTTCCTGAAGATCACCGCCTACGCCGACGAGCTGCTCACCGCCCTCGACACGCTGACGAAGTGGCCGGAGAAGGTCCTGACCATGCAGCGGAACTGGATCGGGCGCTCGGAAGGCGCCCTGGTGCAGTTCCCGCTGGCCGGCGGCGGCGCCGTCGAAGTGTTCACCACGCGCATCGACACCATCTACGGGGCGACCTTCGTCCTGCTCGCGCCTGAGCACCCGCTGGTGGAGTCGTTTGCCGCGGTCAGCGCCGATCCCGAGACGTTCCGCCGCGCGGTGACCCGGTTCCGGACGCAGGATCGCACCGATCGGCAATCGGGCGCGGTCGAGAAGGAAGGGTTCTTCACCGGGCAGCAGGCCACGAACCCGTTTACCGGCGAGCCGGTGCCGATCTGGATCGCCAACTTCGTGCTCGGCGAATACGGCACGGGCGCGGTGATGGCGGTACCCGCGCACGACGAGCGCGACTTCGAGTTTGCCCGTAGAGTACGATCTCCCAGTGCGCGTTGTCGTCAAGGAGGCTGGCGGAGAGGCCGCCGACTCGGCGTCGCTGACGCAGCCGGTCTCGAATGACGGCGTGCTGGTGTCGTCAGGGCCCTGGGATGGCCAGTCGTCGGACGCGGCGCGCCGCGAGCTCACCGCCGAAGCCGTCCGCCGTGGCATCGGGCAGGGGACAGTCCAGTACCGTCTCAAGGACTGGGGCATCTCGCGCCAGCGCTATTGGGGGACGCCGATCCCCATCGTGTACTGCGACATTCACGGTGCGCAGGCCGTTCCCGACGAACAGCTGCCGGTGGTGCTGCCGCAGATCACCGAGTTCACCGGCCGCGGAGACTCTCCGCTGGCCCAGGTTCCTGAATTCGTGAACACCACGTGTCCTGTCTGCGGCGGGCCGGCCCGGCGCGAGACCGACACGATGGACACGTTCGTGGACTCGTCGTGGTACTTCGACAGGTTCTGCGATCCGGGCAACACGCAGCAGCCGTTCTCGCCGGCCAGGGCGAAGTACTGGATGCCCGTCGATTTCTACAGCGGCGGCGTCGAGCACGCGATCCTGCACTTGATCTACTCGCGCTTCTTCACACGCGTCTTTCGGGATCTGGGTCTCGTCGATCACGACGAGCCGTTCACGCAGCTGCTGACGCAGGGCATGGTGCTGCAGGACGGCAAGGTGATGTCGAAGTCGAAGGGCAACGTCGTGGACCCCGACACGATGCTGCAGATGTTCGGCGCCGACGCCCTGCGCCTGTATGTCATGTTCGTCGCTCCTCCGGCACACGAGATCGAGTGGAGCGATGCCGGGCTGGAGGGCAGCTTCAGGTTCCTCGCGCGCCTGTGGCGGCTGGTGGACCACTGGAGCGACGCGATGGGCGGCCAGACCGCCATCGGTCCGTTGACGGATCTGACCGATGCCGAGCGGACACTCCGGCGCAAGACGCACGACACGATTCGGCGGGTGACCGCGGACATCGAGGAGCGCCAGCATCTCAACACGCCGGTGTCGTCGCTGATGGAGCTGGTCAACGAGTTGTATGCGTTCAGCGACCAGACGTCGACCGGCTCGCCGGGCGCGCGGCCGGCCGGTGCGGCATCGGAGGACCGCCGCCAGACCTTTGCCGTCGTCCGGGAGGCACTCGAAGCGCTCGTGCTGATGATCTCGCCGTACGCGCCGCACACCAGCGAAGAGCTGTGGGAGGTGCTGGGGCACGCCGGCGGCCTCGCCGCGGCACGCTGGCCGTCGTTTGACGCCGACGCCGCGCGCGCGACAGAGGCGGTGATTCCGGTCCAGGTGAACGGCAAGCTGCGCGGGCGGGTGACGGTGCCGGCGGACGCGTCGGAGGACGAGCTGCGCGAACGCGCGCTCGCCGAGCCGAGCGTGCAGGCGCATGTCGCGGGCCGGCAGCTGAAGAAGGTCATCGTGGCGCGCGGGAAGCTCGTGAGCCTGGTGGTGGGGGACTGATGCGGCGGCGCGAGTTTCTTCTCGGAGTGCTGGCGGCGGGCGCTGGCGGCAGTGTGGCCTGCGGCTATTCGCTGGCCGGGCGTGGCTCGTTCCTGCCGGCGTACATCCAGACGATTGGCATCCCGCAGTTCGTCAACACGACGCCATACTACGAGGTCGAGCAGGTCTTCACGCAGAGCGTGCGGACCGAGTTCATCAACCGCGGCAAGTACAAGGTGCTGCCCGAAGCCACCGACGTCGACGCGCTGCTGAGCGGAGAGATCCTGTCGATCAGCATCACGCCGACCAGCTTCAGCGACCAGCAGCAGGCCAGCCGCTACATCATCCTGGTCAACGCCAAGATCGAGTTCCGGGACATGAAGACCAACAAGGTCATCTGGGACAACCCGCAGTGGCAGTTCCGCGAAGAGTACGAGGCGTCGGCGGCGGTCGATGCGCTCGACCCCAACGCCTTCTTCGGCCAGGAAGTCAACGCGCTCCAGCGCGTCGGCGACGAGTTCGCCAAGTCCGTCGTCAGCGCGATCCTCGAAGCGTTCTGACACGAGCCGGATGGCCGCAATCAAGCCCGACGCGTTTCGCGAGCAGCTGAAGCGCGGGACCGTCGATCCCGTCTACCTGGTGATCGGCGACGACGACCACGAGAAGTCGGCGCTGGCGCTGCTCGTCGGAGAGATGGTCGAGGACGACCTGCGCGCGTTCAACGTCGAGCGCCTGTACGGAACGGACCGCTCCGTCACGGCCCAGACGGTGACCGACGCCGCCCGCACGCTGCCGATGATGGTCCCTCGCCGGATCGTGATCGTGCTGACGGCCGAGGCGCTGCTGGCGCCGAAGCGCGCCAGGAGCCTGGGCGCGATTGCCGAGGAGGCCGACGACGAGCAGGGCGGCGACGTCGAAGGGCTGGTCGAATACCTCGGCGACCCCTCGCCGACGACCACGCTGGTGCTGGTGTGCTCGGCTGCCGACGGCGCGCCCGACGCGATCCCGCTGCCGAAAAATCTCAGGATCACGAAGGCGCTGGCGAAGGCGGCGACGGTGGTCGTGTGCGCCGGTCTCGATGGCGGAAAGGACCCGGCGGCCTGGGTGGGCGCGCGGGCAAAGGCCATGGGGCTGGAGATAGATCGCGCCGCCGTGGCCCGGCTGGTGGCGCTCGCCGGGGGCGATCCGGGACGGATCCGGGCGGACGTCGAAAAGCTGCTGCTGTTTGCCGCCGGCGCCGGCCGCGTGACGACGGACCACGTGGCGGCCATCGCCGGCGCGCCCACGCATCACGGCGACGACTGGGCACTGGTTCGCGCACTGGAGCAGGGCGACACGGCACTCGCGCTGCGGGAGCTGCAGGCCGCCCTCGATCACGGCGGAATCCCGTTCGCGATCCTGGGGCAGATCGGCTACGCGATCAGGACGCCGCCGCCCCGGGGACGTTATCCGGCGCGCCGGGTGCCGGCAGCCGTCGATGCGCTGTTCAGGACCGACGTCGCCATGAAGTCGTCGGGCGGCGACCCGCGCACACTGCTGGAGCGTCTGATCGTGGAGTTGTGCGGGCCCTGAACGGGCCCGCCAGGCGTGCGCGGCGCGGCCCTGAGACCGCGCCCCGGATGAGCGGCGGCTAGGCCGCCTTCGACTTGCTGGCCACGCGCTTGACGAGGCGGGACTTGTAGCGGCCCGCCGCGTTCTTGTGGATGATGCCCTTGTTGGCCATCTTGTCCACGAGCGAGAAGGTGCCGTCGAGCGCCTTTTTGGCAGCCGTGACGTCACCGTCGTCGATGGCGGCGCGAATGCTCTTGAGGGCCGTGCGCAGCTTGCTGCGCATCTGGCGGTTGTGATCCCGCCGCTTCACGTTCTGCCGGAACGCCTTCACGGCCGAGGAAACCTTCTTCTTTGGTGCCACGCGTGTGCCTCGCCTCTCTCTCGCCCCGGCGGACCGGGAATGGGCGCGCTTCGGTGAGCCGCGCGCGCCGTTGAACCAGAACCACCAATAATACCACGGGTTCCGGACTACGGACTACGGGCTACGGGACGGCCCTGCGCGCCGGAGGCCAGCCACCCGGCTGTCGCAGCAGCTCGCCGGCAACGCGAAGCGCGCCGCGTTTTGATGCTGGCCCGTAGCCTGTAACCCGGAGCCCGGAGCCCGCCGCCGCGCGAGATGTCCGGGCGCGTCCTGGTACGACGATTGCCACTGACGGAGAGGCAAGGAGGGCCGGCCCTCGCCGTCATCGGCGTGAATGCCCGGAAAACCGGCGCAACACGCGGCGGCGATCGGCCGATAAGCATCGCGATGCCCCTGGCGCCGCTCGGTTCGCTGGACTCGCTGCTCGAAACATTGGATCTGCGACGACCCGCTGTGGCCGCGCACAGCCGTCGTGTGGCGGCATCCGCGCGTCAGTTGGGCCACCTGGTGGGGCTTGACGCGCTCGATCTCGAGGTGCTCGTCACCGCCGCCCTGATTCACGACGCCGGCGCCCTCCTGGACCAGCAGGTGCTGCCGGGGCTCGAGGCCTGGTGCGGGCTGGACGCCGAGGTCTCCGACATCCTGTGGTACGCGTCACGCCGCTACGACCTGCACCGGCACGCCCCGCTGGCGGCGCGTCTGCTGGCAGTCGCCCACGCCTTTGACGACCTCACGTCGGCCCGGGAATACCAGGTGCCGATGCAGCCGGATACCGCGCGCATGGCGATCGCGCGCGAGGCCTCGCGGCGCTACTGTCCTCTGGCGGTCAACGCGCTGATGGGGGTCCGGCCCGAATTGCTCGACGAGGCCGGTGAAAAGGCTATTGTGGACGCGACCCTCAGCGGACGCGTGGACATCGACAGCTCCAGACTGGAAGCGGCGACGCCCTGGCAGGTGGACTACCGGTTCGTCACCACTTCGTAGGTGCCGTCCGGCTTCTTGTCGGAATAGCGCGGCACTTCGCGCCCGTCGATCAACTCCACGATCTTGTAAATCAGCTTGTTCGGTCCCATGTGCACCGGGGTGACCGAGACGATCCGGCGCACATAGCTCTGGGTTTCGCGGTAGGGCGGGATTTCACGCCCGTACTTCTCGACAGCGCCGGGCCCGGCGTTGTAGGCGGCCAGCGCCAGCTCGGTCTTGCCGTCGAACCGATCGATCAGCGACTTCAAGTACGCCACACCGGCCCGGATGTTCTGCTCCGGATCGTAGGCGTTGGAGACGCCGTACTGCGCGGCGGTGGCCGGCATCAGCTGCATCAGCCCCTGGGCGCCCTTCGCCGAGCGCGCGCGGGGATTCCAGTTCGATTCCACCCGGATCACGGCGCGCACCAGGTCGGCACTGATCTCGTGACGCGCGGCGTTCTCGGCGACCACATCCTGAAGGCGCGACTCCATCACCGCCGGCGCGACGTCCACGGCGGTGGTGCGGTAGTCGTCGTTGCCGTGGACAGCGAACGTCTGGGCAGAGACGCCCTGGGGCGCCGGATGCTCGGACACGACGAGCCGGCCATGTTCATCTCGCCAGGCGTAGATATCTGCCTGGGCCGAGACGGGCCGGAAAACGCCGGCGACGGCGATGAGCAACGCGAAAGTCTTGAGTCGCAAGGGCATAGAGCGACGGCCGACGGCGGATGCCATCGGCCGGGTCGCCACCTGACCCCTGCAGAGCGCACCAGCCGTGCCATCGTCCCGGGGCGACGACGCGCGGGGTGGCGAAGTTGAATGACGTCTAGGGTTTCTGCGACGCCAGGCCGGCGAGGATCGCGGGCGCCTGGCTTAGAAGTGCGTCGATTCCTGCCACGTCCGACCCGCCGGCCTCGGCAAAATCAGGCCTGCCGCCGCCCTTGCCGCCCACAAGCGGCGCCAGTGTCTTGACGATGTTGCCGGCGTGAAAGCGAGTCTTCAAATCCGCGGTCACCGAGGCAACCATCGACACCTTGTTGTCGGCGCCGGCTGACACGAGGACGACCCCACCGGTCTTCAGCTGGTCTTTGAGGCGATCAGCAATCTGACGCAGGGCGTCCCGGTCCAGGTGATCGACACGCCGGATCACGAAGCGTGCGCCGTCAATCCTCACCGCGTCGTCCACGCCGGCGGCAACGCCCCCCGGCGAGCCGCCAAGGGCCGCCTTCACCTTCAGGTCCTGGACTTCCCGGGCCAGGCGCCTGGCCTCGGCCTGGAGGCGGGTCACGGCGTCGGCCGCCTGTTCCTCGGGCACGCTCAGCGCGGCCAGCACGCGGCCGAGGACCGCGCGGTGGGCCTGCAGCTGCTGGAGCGCGCCGGTGCCTGTTTCAGCCTCGATACGGCGGACACCGGCGGCGACACCACCCTCGCTCACGATGGTGAACAACCCGATCTCGCCGGTCGCCCGCGTGTGCGTGCCGCCGCACAGCTCGACGCTGAATCCCGGAACTGTCACCACGCGGACCCGATCGCCGTACTTCTCGCCGAACAGCGCCATGGCCCCGGAGGCGATCGCGTCTTCGACGCCCTTGACCTCGGTCGTGACCGGATCGTCGCGGAGGATGCGGTCGTTGACGATCTCCTCGATCTCGGCGATCTCGGCGGGTGAGATCGGCGCGAAGTGCGTGAAGTCGAACCGCAGCCGGCCGGGCGCGACGAGCGATCCTGCCTGCTTCACGTGCGTGCCAAGCACCTGGCGCAGCGCCGCGTGGAGCAGGTGAGTGGCCGTGTGGTTGCGGCGTGTCGCGTCGCGACTGGCCTGATCGACGACTGCGCTGATGGCCTGCTCGTCGGTGAGCGGCGCGCCGGCAACGGCGACACGGTGTGCGCGGGGAAGCCCGGGTCCGAGACGAACGACGTCTTCGACGCGCGCGAGCACTGTGCCCGCTTCGTTTCGCAGCGTCCCGACGTCAGACACCTGTCCGCCCGACTCGAGGTAGAAGGGAGTTCGATCGAGCACTACGAAGCCACTCGCGCCCGACGGCAGCTCCGCCACTGGCTGCTTGTGCTCGTCGAATAGCGCCAGAATGTGGGCATCGGCCGACGCCGTGGTCGCGTAACCCTCGAACTGATCGCCGGCGACGCGCAGGCGCTCCTCCAGATCAGGGGCGACGACGAAGGCGTCGCCCTTGCGGCCGTCGAACGCGCTCCTGGCCCGTGCCTTGTCCCGCTGCGCTTCCATGGCCTGATCGAAGCTGGCCCGGTCGAGCACGAGCTTGCGCTCGCTGGCCAGATCCTCGATGAAGTCGAGGGGCAGGCCGTAGGTGTCGTACAGCTTGAATGCCTCATCGCCGGCCAGCGGCCCGCCCGCCGACGCCGTTCGATCGAGCAATTCCTCCAGGCGCGGCAGGCCGCCGCTCAGCACGATCCCGAAGCGCTCTTCCTCTGACCGCACGATCCGCACGATGGTGTCGCGGCCCGCTTTCAACTCCGGATACGCGTGGCCCATCTGGCCGACGAGGACATCGACGAGCGAGTGCAGAAACGGCTCGGTCAGGCCCAGGCGCCGCCCATGCCGCATTGCACGCCTCATGATCTTGCGCAGCACGTAGCCGCGCCACTCGTTGCTCGGCAGGACGCCGTCGGCGATGAGGAACGTCATCGCACGCAGGTGGTCGGCCACAACGCGCGTCGATATCGCGCGCGGGGCCATGTCCGTCGCGAGCACCGCGATCGACGCCGGGGAGCCGTCACCGCCGGCCGCGGAGTCGATTGCGGCCAGCACCGGTCCGAACACGTCGGTGTCGTAGTTCGACAGCGTGTTGTTCATGATGGCCGCGATGCGTTCCAGCCCCATGCCGGTGTCGATCGACGGCTTGGGCAGTGGCGCGAGGATGCCGCCGGCCTGGCGATCGAACTCCATGAACACGTTGTTCCACACTTCCACGAACCGATCGCAGTCGCAGGCCGGCCCGAGGCACGCCGGCGCCGTGCACGGCAGGTGGTTGCCGCGGAAGTAGTGGATCTCGGAACAGCGGCCGCACGGCCCGGTGTCGCCCATCGACCAGAAGTTGTCGGCCGAGCCGAGCTCGTGAATCCGCTCCGCGGGGACGAAATCGCGCCAGCGCGCGAACGCGTCCTCGTCGCGGGGAATGCCGTCTTCGCCCTTGAAGATCGTGACGTACAACTTGTCGGCCGGCAGCTGCCACTCCTCGGTGAGCAGCGCCCACGCGAGGCCGATGGCGTCGTGCTTGAAGTAATCGCCAAACGAGAAGTTGCCGAGCATCTCGAAGAAGGTGTGATGCCGCAGCGACGGGCCGACGTTATCGAGGTCGTTGTGCTTGCCGCTCACCCGCATGCACTTCTGCGACGTCGTTGCCCGTGAGTAGGCGCGCTGCTCCTTGCCCAGGAACACGTCCTTGAACTGGTTCATCCCCGCGTTGGTGAACAACAGCGTCGTATCGCCGTGCGGGACGAGGGGAGAGCTGGGGACGATGCGGTGGCCGTGCCGTTCGAAGTATTTGAGGAACGACGCGCGGAGCTCGGACGAGGTCATAACCAATCAATTGTACATGGCCGACAGGCCACTAGGCGTCGCTGTCGTCGATCTGGAAGCCGGCCTTGAGGAGGCGGCGGATGCGTGCGGCGTCGTAGCCCTGGCGGAGCAGCCAGCCCTGAAGGCGGCGGAGCAGCTTCGGGTCGGTTGGCGGGTCGCCTCCGTGCAGCTTGCGCGTGACAGCGGCGACGATCTGGGCATCCTCGCTCACCTCGTCGAAGACCGCGCCGACAGCCCGCGCGGCCAGTTCGCCATCGACACCCGTCGCGCGCACTTCACGGAGCACCCGGGACTTGCCGTGCCGCCGGATGATGGCCCCGTGCCGTGCCTTCGCGGTCGCCGCCCGCGCGTCGTCGAGGGCGCCGCTTCGCTGGAGGTCGGCGACGGCGGCGTCGGCAGCGTCGCGGGGAAAGCCCTTGCGGAGCAGGCGGTCGTGGAGCTGCCGCGACGTGAGCTCGCGGCGTCCCAGCATCAGCATGCCGGTGCGCGTCGCGGCCTTGGGGCTGTCGTCGGAGAGCGGGCGTGGGGCAGAGCGAGCCACGGTACAATCGTATAACGGGCTCCGGGCTCCGGGCTCCGGGCTCCGGGCTGCCCGGGCTCGCGGGCTGCGGGCTGCGGGCTGCGGGCCGGTCGGGCCAATCTTTGGATCGGCGTCGGGGCGCGATGCATGGCCAATCTAAAGATTGGCCCTACAGGTTCAGGACCTTGGCTTGGGGTTCGGTAGAGCCGATTTTTGGATCGGCCTCGAGCGTGATGCAGCGGCCAATCTGAAGATTGGCCCTACAGGTCGAGAGCGTGGCTTGTGTGTTTCGGTAGGGCCAATCTTTGGATCGGCCCCGAGCGCGATGCAGCGGCCAATCTGAAGATTGGCCCTACAGGTCGAGAGCGTGGCTTGGGTGTTTCGGTAGGGCCGGTCTTTGGATCGGCCCCGAGCGCGATGCAGCGGCCAATCTGAAGATTGGCCTTACAGGTCGAGAGCGTGGCTTGGGTGTTTCGGTCGGGCCGATCTTTGGATCGGCCCCGAGCGCGATGCAGCGGCCAATCTGAAGATTGGCCCTACAGGCCGAGAGCGTGGCTTGGGTGTTTCGGTCGGGCCGATCTTTGGATCGGCCCCGAGCGTGATGCAGCGGCCAATCTGAAGATTGGCCCTACAGGTCGAGAGCGTGGCTTGGGTGTTTCGGTAGGGCCGATCTTCAGATCGGCCGGGGGATATCGGCGTAGGGCCACGCCCGTAGCCTGGAGCCCGTAGCCCGTAGCCTGACGCAGCCCGCCTTTATCCCCTCGTAAACCGCGTGACCTTGGCTGGCGGCTCCGCGGTCGCGCGCTGACCGCCGCCGCTGCGGGCCATCTGATCGCGCGTCTCGTCCGACGTCGTCGAGATGCCCTGGACGCGCAGCTTGAACTCGTCCTTGTTGGTCGCCCAGCGCAGCGCCTCGTCGTAGGTCACGAGCTTCTGGTCGTAGAGGCTGAAGATGGCCTGGTCGAACGTCTGCATGCCGTATTGCGACGTGCCGGACGCGATGGCCGACTGGATCAGATGTGTCTTTTCCTTGTCGACGATGCAGTCGCGGATGAACGGCGTCGTGATCATGACTTCGACCGCCGCGACCCGGCCCTTGCCATCGGCCCGCGGCATCAGGCGCTGGCTGACGACGGCGCGCAGGACCGAGGCGATCTGCATGCGGATCTGCTTCTGCTGGTGCGGCGGAAAGACCGCGATGATGCGGTTGATGGTCTCGGTGGCGTCCAGCGTGTGGAGCGTGGAGAACACCAGGTGGCCGGTTTCGGCCGCGTGGAGCGCCGTTTCAATCGTCTCGTAGTCGCGCATTTCGCCGACCAGAATCACGTCGGGGTCCTGACGCAGGGCGCTGCGCAGCGCGTGAGCGAACGACCGGGTGTCGACGGACACCTCGCGCTGGTTGATCACCGAGCGGTTGTCGCGGTGCAGGAACTCGATCGGGTCTTCGACGGTGATGACGTGGCAGCACCGATTCGCGTTGACGTGGTCGACCAGCGCCGCCAGGCTGGTGGACTTGCCGCTGCCCGTCGTCCCGGTGACCAGCACCAGGCCGCGCTCTTCGGAGGCGATGTCCTTGAGGACCGGCGGCAGCCCGAGATCCTCGACGCCCTTCACGCCGACAGGAATGACGCGCAGGACCAGGCCGATCGTGCCGCGCTGCTGGAAGACGTTGCAGCGGAAACGGCCCAGCCCCGGGACGCTGTAGGCCAGGTCGATTTCGAGGCTGTCCTTGAACTTCTGGCGCTGCTGCGTGGACATGACGGCGGCCGCCATGCTCACCGTGTCCTCGTGCGACAGCCGGGCCACTTCGCTCGCCGGGGCAAGCTCGCCCCGCACGCGCATCATCGGATAGCTGCCCACCTTCAAGTGCAGGTCCGAGGCGCCGGCCTCGACAGCCAGCTTCAGCAGTTCATTGACGTGCATGCTCGCGCGGTCCTCCCGATCCGGTATCGGCGGAAGGGGGGGACCGCGTTAGAGGCGGGCAATGGCGGGCAATGCCCGCTCCTGGCCAGATTTCAGCGGGCGCGAACGGCGGTCTGGGCTTCGCGCAGCGGTTTTTCCTCGTCGTAGACGAAGGTGAGCCAGCCATGCGTGTCGGGCAGTTCGCCGTTGAGGATGTCGAAGAACGTCTGGCGAATCGAGTCGGTGACCGGACGGCGGCCCGAGCCGATCGTGATCTTGTCGATGCTGCGAATCGGCGTGACTTCGACGGCGGTGCCGCAGAAGAAAGCCTCGTCGGCGAGGTAGAGCATCTCGCGCGGCATCACCTCCTCGCGGACCTCATAGCCGAGGCCGCGGGCGATGGTGATGATCGAGTGCCGGGTGATGCCGCCCAGGATCGACGAATACACCGGCGGCGTGAAGATCACGTTGTTGCGGACCAGGAACAGGTTCTGCCCGCTGCCTTCGCTGACGTAGCCCTGCGTGTCGAGCGCGATGCCCTCGGCATAGCCGTCGAGCATGGCTTCCATCTTGATCAGCGTCGAGTTCGCGTAGTTGGCCGTCGCCTTTGCCGCCGCCGGGAACGTGTTGGGCGCCGTCCGGTTCCACGAGCTGACGCGAACGTCGACGCCCTTCTCGATGGCGTCAGGACCGAGGTACGCACCCCATTCCCACACGAGCACCGCGGTATCGACAGGGCAGGGCAGCGGGTTGACGCCGAGCTGGTTGTAGCCGCGATACATGAGCGGACGGACGTAGCAGGCCTTCAGATCGTTGGCGCGGATGGTGTCGAGGATCGCGGTGGTCCAGCCGGCCTCGTCAAGCGGCGAGTCCATCCGGTAGATCTTCGCGGAGTCGATCAGGCGGACGACGTGATCGTCGAGTCGAAAGCAGGCCGACCCGCGCGGCGTCTGGTAACAACGCGCGCCCTCGAACACACCGGTGCCGTAGTGGATGACGTGGGACGCGATGTGAATCTTCGCGTCGGCCCAGTCCACCAGGGACCCGTTCATCCAGATCTTTCCGCTGCCGAAACTCATTTGAGGTGCTCCTTACCCGAAAATTATGGCATCTACTGCCCTTCGCCGCAAAACGGGCAGCTGTCGGAGCGGGCGTGGAGCGGCTTGCGGCAGTGCCAGCAGAATCGGGACTGGGGCGTTTCGCGGGCGCGCAGGCGGGACTGGATGTCGTGCATCGGCGAGCCGGCCACGGCCGCGGCTGCCGGCTCCGAGGCCACGACGCGGGCGGGCCGGCGGGACGAGCCCTCGCGGCCCAGGGACAGGATGTCCGCGAGCAGGTCCGAGGCGCGCTGATACCGTCCACTGACGTCGGGCGTCATCGCCTTCATGACGATGTCGTTCACGGCCTTCGGAATCTTCGGGTTCTTCAAGCGGGGCGCCGAGACCAGCTCGCCGGTCATCAGCTTCTGCAATTCGGCCGGCGACGGGGTCTCGTACGGCAGGATGCCCGTCAGCATCTGGTACATCGTCACGCCCAGCGAATAAAGGTCCGAGCTGAAGACCGCCTTCCCATGGAACTGCTCGGGCGCCATGTAGGGCGGGCTGCCGATGACTGTCGTGCCATGCGCCGCGATCTCGAGCACGCGCGACGTGCCGAAGTCGGCGACCTTCACCAGGCCCTTCTCCGAGACGAGCACGTTGCCCGGCCGCAGGTCGCGGTGAATGACGTTGTTCCGGTGCGCATGGTCCACCGCGTTGGCGATCTGCACCGCGAAGTCCAGCGCCCGGGTGATTTCCATCGCCCCCTCGCGCATCACGATCGTCTCGAGCGTCTCGCCCGCGACGTACTCCATCACGATGAAGAAGACGCCTTCCTGCTTCTCCGCCGCGAAGACCGTGACGATGTTGGGGTGATTGAGGCTGCGCAGCAGCCGTGGCTCGTGCAGCAGCTCGCCGAAATCCAGGTTCTGCTGGCGATGCGGCACCTTCAGCGCGACCTTGTTGTCGAGCCAGGTGTCCTGCGCGAGGAAGACGGTGCCGAACCCCCCGCTGCCGAGCGGCGCGAGGATCTTGTACTTTCCGACGGTTTGCCCGCGGAAGAACACGTCAGGAGTATAGCAGGCTCAGAGCGCCTGCCATTGGTGGAGCAGCACCGCGAGCGCGATCGCCGCGACGGCGTCCGCACGGATCGTGCGTCCACCGAGACGCCAGAAGACGGCGCCCGCGTCGGTGGCGCGCGTCAGCTCGTCGCCGCTCCAGCCACCTTCGGGCCCGCACAGCAGCGTCGCACTGGCAGTGGAGCCGGGCGGGCCGTGTGACGCCGTTCCAGTCGCGGGCTCCGCCAACAGGATCAGCGGTCCCGGCAGCGCGCCGAGGGCATGTGGCAGATCCATCGGCACCAGAATCTCCGGAACCACCGCCCGTCCGCATTGCTTGGCGGAGCTGACGGCGACGCGCCGCCAGCGCTCGATTCGTGCGCTGCCTGCCTGTCGCACCTCGGCATGGGTTGTCAGGATCGGCTGAATCGCCGCCGCGCCCATCATCGTCACGTCGCGGACCACGTCGTCGAATTTGTCGCCCTTGAGCAGCGCCTGCGCGATGGTCACGCGGCTTGACGGTTCTGGCGCCGCCACCGCGGGCGCGCCGAGCCTGACGACGACATCGCGTCGCGTGACAGATTCGACCACGGCGTCGAACTCGCGGCCGCGGCCGTCGAAGACGCGGACCTCCGCGCCGACGCGGAGACGCAGCACGCGAAGCCCGTGCTGGGCTTCGTCGGCCGGCAAGGGCGCCGCGTCGCCAGTGGTGCCGACCTCCGGTGCGTAGAACCTGTGCATGCCGCCCTGACGGTGCGCCGGCCGACTCCAGCCGGCCCGATTAACGGGTGCCTGCGCCTTTCATCAGGGCCAGCACCTCGTCCACCTCTTTCGGGACCGCCGCGCTGACGACAAACGGATCGCCGTCGGTGATGAGCACGGTGTCTTCGATGCGGACGTGGAGGTGCTTGTCCGCGATCTCGATAATCGGCTCGACGGCGATGACCATGCCCGGCCGGAACGGCTCCGTGTAGTCGCCGACGTCGTGGACGCTCATGCCCACGAAGTGTCCGGCCGACGCCGGGCGCTGATCGGCAAAGCCGTATTTCTCGTAGATCTGCTTGCTGATCTCGACGGTCTGCTTGCGCGTCGCGCCCGGCCGCATGGCGGCGATGATGGCCTTCTGCGTTTCGAGCGCGCACCTGTAGGCCCTGAGCTGCAGATCGTCGAATTGCCCGGACACCGGCCACGTCCGCGTGATGTCCACCACCTGGTAGTCGAGCGAGCCGCCGTAGTCCATGACGACCAGGTCGCCGGCCTCCATCTTTCTGCCGTTGTCCTGGTAGTGCCAGACGTTGACGTTCGGCCCGGTGCCGACGATCGCGGGATAGCCGTTGCCCTGGATGCCGTTCCTGAGCATGTGGTACGTCGCCTCCGCCTCGAGCTGGTACTCGAAGCGCCCGGCCTTCGTGATCTGGATGGCGTTGCGGATGGCTTCGGCGCTGATGCGGCCGTTCAGCTTCAGGGCCTCGATCTCGCGTGGCGACTTGATCACGCGCAGCTTGTCCATGGCCGGCGTGAGATCGCGGAGCTCGTAGTACGGGAAGCGCGATCGAATAGTCTCGGCCCGCCAGCCGTCCTCGCTCGGCTGCGCGCCGAACGGGTTGTTGTATCGCCGGGCGAGCGAGGTCGCCTTGTCGCCGCGGCTGTCGTCGACCTCGTCGCGCTCCGAGAGGCGGGTCCACAGCGTCTGCGGCCCGAAGCCGCCGCGCCGCCGCGCCAGGAACTCAGTCAACGTGCCGAGCGGCTGAATCGCGGTGAAGCCCCACGGCTTGGCCTGATCGCCCTGCGAGAGCCAGTTCTTGCCGTCCGCCCTGACTTCGCTGACGCCCTGCTCGGGCAGGAACAGCCAGGCGTCGCCGCTGGCCGCATCCATGACCATCACGGCATTGAGATCTTCGTTGCCGGTGAAGTAGTAGAAGTCGTTGTCCTGGCGGAAGCGCTCGCCGTTGGCCGGCATGGTGCTGCCGCACAGAATCACCAGCCCGGAGCCCAGGGACTGAGCGAGCGCATGACGCCGTGCGATGAACTCCGCAGGCGGATAGCCAAGCCGCTCCGCGGTGCCGGACATCGACGCGAACAGCAGTACGGGAATCAGAACAGACAGCAGGCGCTTCATGACGGCCTCTCGGGATGAAGGTGCGATCGCCCGAGAGCCTATCGGCGTTCGGCGTTCAGAGCAACCCCAGGAGCGCTTCCCAATCGTGCTCGGTGAGGCGTGTCACCTGCGACAGCCGCGGCGCGAAGCTCGAGACCACATGGTCCGACTCGATGTCCTGATATCCGCTGACGATGAGCGCGCCACCGGGCCGCACCAGCCGCAGCAGGCTGTCGGATTGGGCGATCAGCAGCGCGCCGGTCAGGTTGGCGAACAGCAGGTCGGCCGGTTCGAGCCGATCCGAGCGGATATCGGCCTGCCGAAGACTGACGGCATTGCCGACGCCGTTGAGCGCGACGTTCTCGCGAGCCGAGTGAAGGGCGTCCTCGTCGAAGTCCACGCCCTCGACGCTGCCGGCGCCGAGGCGCGCCGCGGCAATCGCCAGAACGCCAGACCCGGTGCCGACGTCGATTACGCGGCGGCCGCGCACGTCGAGGCGCTGGAGCAGCCGCAGGCACAGGCGCGTGGACTCGTGATGCCCGGTGCCGAACCCCATGGACGGCTGGATCACGATCACCCGCGTCTCCGGCCCCGCGCTGCCTGGCACGTCCCAGGGCGGCGCCACGATCAGGCCGTCAATAGTGACGTGCCGCAGGGCGGCCTGCGAGCGCGCGGCCCAGTCCTCGTCGTCCACGGTGACGACATCGACCGCGCAGCCAGAGGAGGACCAGTCGGCGCGCAGCGCTTCGGCCGCGCCGGTAACGCGTGCCTGATCGCGCAGGAACACGCGCCAGACCGGCTGGTCGTCGTCGCCGGCCTCGTGGACGGCGGCGACACCAAGGTCGTCGAGCGCCGCTGCCAGCAGGTCTGGCAGGTCGGGTCGATCGGCGAGTGGCGGGAATCTGAGGTCGAGCGCGAGCAGCTGGCGCGGCACGTCAGCCGAAGATGTCCTTGACGCGTTCGAAGATGTTGCGGTCGTCCTGCGCGCCCGGCGCGTGCGGCTCGAACTTCTCCGCGGGAAGCGAGCCCGCGAACTGCTCCATCAACTGACGCTGTTCCTTGGTCAGCTTCTTCGGGACGCTGGCGTGCACCGTGACCAGCATGTCGCCCTTGCCGCGGCCAGAGACGTCGGGCATGCCCTTGCCGCGCAGCCTGAACGTCGTGCCCGTCGCCGTCCCTTCCGGGACCTTGACGGTCTCGGTGTCGCCAAGGACGGTGACCACGCGCAACTCTCCGCCCATGGCCAGGGTGGGGAAGTGGACCGGGATGTCGCAGGACAGGTCGTTGCCTTCGCGCTCGAAGAACTCGTGATCCTGCACCTGGACGACGACGTAGAGGTCGCCCGGAGGCCCGCCGAGCACGCCGTGCTCGCCTTCGCCCTGCAGGCGCAGACGCTGGCCGGTCGCGATGCCCGCGGGAATCTTCACAGTGAGCTTGCGCTCCTTCGCCACGCGGCCTTCGCCATGACAAGTCGTGCACGGCTTGGCGATGACCTGGCCGGTGCCGCGGCACTGGCCACAGGTCCGCGCGACAGTGAAGAATCCCTGCTGGTAACGCATCTGCCCGCGCCCGCCGCAGGCCTGGCACGCCGTCGGGCCAGAGCCGGGCGCCGCGCCGGTGCCTCGACATGTGTCGCAGCCTTCGGCGCGAGGAAACTGGATGCTCGTCTCCACCCCACGGGCCGCTTCCGCAAAGCTATCTCGAGGTCGTAGCGGAGATGGGAGCCCTGGTGCGGGCCGTTTCGGCGTCTGCCGCCGCTGCCAAACAGGTCCCCGAAGCCGAACGCGTCGCCGAGACCGCCGAGAATGTCTTCGAAGCCAACGAAGGTCGACGGATCGAAGCCTGCGCCCTGGCCTGTCAGACCGGCGTGCCCGTAGCGGTCGTAGGCGGCGCGCTTCTGCGGGTCCGAGAGCACGGAGTAGGCTTCAGCCGCCTCCTTGAACTTCTCTTCGGCGTCCTTGCTGCCCTGGTTCCGATCGGGGTGGAACTCGAGTGCCAGCCGCCGGTAGGCGGTCTTCAACTCGCCCTCGGGCGCGTGCCGTGCGACGCCGAGCACTTCGTAGAAATCGCGCCGCGTCATGCCTGTGCCACCTTCACCATCGCCGGGCGCAGAAGCCGGTCGCCGAGCACATAACCGCGACGGAACTCCTCGAGGATCTCGCCGTCGCGATGGCCAGCGGCGGGCTCGGACGCCACCGACTGGTGCAGGTGCGGATCGAAGTCGCGGCCCACGGTCTCGATGGCCTTCACCCCGCGACGCGACAGCAGATCGAGGAGCTGCTTGTGAATCAGCTCCACGCCGCGTCGATAGGGCGAGGCTGTGCCAGCGTCCTCCGCGGCAAGCGCCCGCTCGAGGTCGTCGAGAATCGGCAGCACGTCGGCAAGCAGGCCTTCGGCGGCCCGTTCGGACGCCTCGCGCCGCTCGCGCTCGACGCGCTTGCGGTAGTTGTCGAACTCCGCCGCCGTACGAAGCAGCTGGTCCCGCAGCTCGTCGCGCGCCGCTTCGGCGCGCGCCACGCGATCGGCGTCGCCGCCGGAAGGCGCGTCCAGAGGAATATCCACGTCGTCGTTGACGTCAGGGCTCATGTGACTGGTCAAATCAGGTGTTGGAGTAGAAAAATTACCAAGGGCCGTGATCACGCCGCCGTCTTGCCGCGGCCCGTACCGCTGGCGCACGCGCCGCAGCTCAGTTATGCATTTCCGCCGAGGGCCTCGCCGACAGCGCGCGCCGCGCTTTCGACAGCGCTGATGGCCCTCGAATATCGCATCCGCGTCGGACCGATGACGCCGACGCTGCCCCCGCTGCGCCCGTCGAAGTACGAGCGCGGCGATGATGCTGAAGGGCTTCAGGTCGGGCAGCGTGTGCTCGGCGCCGATGACGACCGCGAGCCCGGGGGCGTCGAGGTATTCAGTCAGCAGCCGCACGAGGCGCTGCTTCTCTTCGATCATCTCCACCAGCGCGCGCAGCGTCTCGAGCGAGAGCCCCTCGTGGGACTGCGACGCGTCTGCGAGCAGGGATGCGGTGCCGTCAACGTAGAGGGCGTGGCGATTCGCCCTGGCTTCGAGGGCGCGGTCGGCGAGCGCGAACGCCCGAGCCATCAGCCCGTCGTAGACGCCACGCGCTTCGTGCAGCCGGGCCAGGACGACGGCGCGGACCTCGTCGAGCGGAAGGCCAGCCAACTCGCGGTTCACGTAGTCCGCGGCCCGCCGCAGGTCTTCCGGCGACAGCACCTCGCCGCTGTCGACCACTTTCTGCGTCGTCTGGCCGCCTTCGGTGACTGCGATCACCAGCACCCTCAATCCGCCGAGCGACACGAACTCCAGCTTGTCGAGACGCTGGTCCTCGACGGCGGGGGCGAGCCCGAACCCGACGTGACGCGATTCCTGCGACAGCACACGCGACACCGTCGCGAGCAGTGCCTCCACGCTGGGCTCTTCTGTCGCCGCCTGCTGAATCTGGGCGACGACGCCCTGACGGTCGCCTGGCCGGCGATGTTCGAGCAGCAAATCGACGTAAAACCTGTAGCCGCGATCCGTCGGCACACGTCCGGCCGAGGTATGCGGCTGCCGCAGAAATCCCTGCTCCTCGAGGCTGGCCAGCACGTTCCGGACAGTTGCCGCCGAGACCCCGAGCGCGCCGCGGCGAGCGACAACCACCGAGGCGACAGGTTCTCCCGTCTCGATGAATTCGCGGACCAGCGTGGAAAGAATCCGGCCGGTGCGATGGGGCAGTGGGCGGGCAGTCATTAGCAGTCGGGATGTGTGAGTGCTAACAAGGTCTTCTCATTATACGGCCGGACTGCGGATCCCGGGCGATGGCGGCCTCCATTTGGGGCGATTCCCATGCCTATGAGGCCCCATTCGGCGATTTGGCGCGGCTGCACGGCCGGCGAGCAGGAATCGACGGCGACCCGGGCCCTACTTGTGGACGTCGCAGGGCTCGGTGGGCTCGGTGCCGCTCAGGAACGACTCGGTGAACACGCGGGGACAGTACGGCCCCGCCAGCTTGCCCGTGTCGCGGTCGATCAGCACGCTGACGATGCCGGGTGGCTGGGCGAAGGGGAGGTTCGCGTGGCCGGCGAGCGCGCGGATCATGAAGGAGGTCCAGATCGGCAGTGCGGCCTGCGTGCCGCTCAGCCCGAGCGGCTGGTTGTCGTCCAGCCCCACCCAGACGACAGTGAGCAGCTCGGGGGTGAAGCCGACGAACCAGGCGTCGCGAAGATCGTTGGTGGTGCCGGTCTTGCCGGCCGCGTCGAGCGAGAATCCCGCCGCCCGCGCGCCTGCGCCCGTGCCTTCGTTGATGACGCTCCGCATCATGTTCACGACCAGGTAGGTGGTGTCGGGGCGCGTGATCCGCTTGGTCGGCTGGTCGGGGACCACGTTGGATTGCCCGGACGCCACTACGCGCGAGAGCACCCGCAGCGGGCGGATCTGGCCGCCATTGGGAAACAGCGTGTAGGCGGTGGCGATCTCGAGCGGCGAGGCCTCGAAGACGCCCAGGGTGATCGAGGGATAGGCGTGCGCGTCGCTTCCGACGCCGATGCGGTCCCAGAGGGCGGCGACCTTGTCGAAGCCGGTCATCTCGGCGACCTTGATGGTCGCGATGTTTCGCGACAGCGCCAGCGCCCGCCTCAGCGTGATGAGGCCGTCGGTACTCGTTCTCGTAGTTGCTCGGCGTCCAATCCTGGTCTGTCGTCGTGGTGAAGGACGTCGGCTGGTCGTCGACGAGTGTGGCCGGCGTCAGGTCCGATCGGCCTTCGGCCGCGGCGCGCTCGAACGCGGCGAGGTAGACGAACGGCTTGAACACTGAGCCGGGCTGGCGCCGCGCGTTCACAGCGCGGTTGTACTGCGACTGGTTGTACGAGCGCCCGCCGACCAGCGCGAGGACTTCGCCCGTCCTCGGGTCGACGGCAATCAGCGCCGCCTGCGCCTGGCGCGGTCGCTTCCGTTTGGCGAGGATCTGATCCACCTTCGCCATGCCGTCGGTGATGGCGTCCTGCGCGTAGCGCTGCAGGTGGAGGTCCAGCGTCGTGTAGACGTCGAGCGATCCGATCGCCTGCGTCAGCCCCGGATACTGCTCGCTCAGGGTCTGGCCGACGTAGTCCACGAAGTACGGCGCCTGCGAGTCGAGGGCCTGCCGGGCGACCTGCACCGGCTCGGCCTCCGCACGCTTTTCGGCGTCGGCCGAGACGAAGCCTTCCTCCGCCATCGAGCGCAGCACCACGTTGCGGCGCTCGCGACAGCGATCGGGCGCGACAAACGGCGACCAGTAGTAAGGCGACTGGATCACGCCGGCAATCGTCGCGGCTTCCGGCAGCGTGAGGTTGCTGACGTCCTTGCCGAAGAACAGGCGAGCCGCTTCGGCCACGCCGTGCACGCCGTACGATCCGCGTTGTCCGAGGTACACCTCGTTGAGGTACATCTCGAGGATCTCGTCTTTCGACGCCCGGCGCTCGAGAATGAGCGCCATGTATTGCTCGGCAAGCTTCCGGCGCACCGACTTCTCGGGCGTGAGGAAGAAGTTCTTCACCAGTTGCTGCGTCAGGGTGCTGCCGCCGACCAGGTATTTCTTGTCGCCGCGCAGGTTCGTCATCACGGCGCCGATCGTGCGGATGACGTCGACGCCGGGATGGTCGTAGAACCGCCGATCCTCGATGGCGAGAACGGCCTGGATCATGCGCGCCGGGATGGTGGCCAGCGGCACCTGCCGCCGCTTCTCACGGCCGGTGCTGATCAGGGCGGTCAGCAGCGGCGGATCGAGCGTCACGCGGTCCACTTGTTTGGCGCCGGCGGAGATGCCGTTGATCCGGATGACCTGCGGGAGCGGTGCCGCCTTGGTTGGCGCCCTGGGCGCCTCGAAGTTCACCCGCACCACGACTCCGGTCCGGTCACCGTCGCGGGGGATGAGGCTGATCGAGTCGTGCTCGAGGAGGAACTCGCCGGGCTTCTCGATGCGCGCACGCTCGGCGTAGCCGAGATCGTTCAGGCGATCGATGAGTTGCGGCTGGCCCAGGGCCTGCCCCCGGAACAGCTCGAGGGGCCGGGCGTAGACGTGCGGCAGGACGCGATCGCGCTCGCCGTGGAGACGTTCGTCGATCTGCCGTCCGAAGGTCACCCAGTAGTAGCTGAGGATGCCCACCGCAACAGCCGGCGACGAGGAAGCCCGCGGCGAAGAGCACCAGCCAGGCCCGGCGGGGAATCCGGACGATCAGGCCTTTGAACCAGCCGGTCGACCGGCGCCTGCCGGACGAGCGGGAGGATTTGGGTGGCATCTCAGATCAAACCGTCACGACCCAGTGCATCCCACCGTCTATCGGCAGTTCCGCGGCCAGTCTGTCTACCAGCGCAGGACCGTAACGATTCATGAAGTGGACGAAACCGACGGCCCGTTCCTGCGGCTCGCCGCCGGGGAAGGCCTGCGCGCGGACGTGCATGAACTGCCGGCGCAGCGTCTCGTCGCGGCGCTTGGCCGCCTGCAGGATCTTGCCGCGCAAGCCCTTCATGTCGTGCTGGATTTTCCCAAGGGTCGAGCGGGCCGCGCCTTCGAGTGTCGGGTCGATCGCCGGCACCGCGCGGATCACCTCGTCGAGGCGCGCGGAAATCTCGACATCGGCGTCCTGGATCGCCTTCTCAACGGACGGGGGGAGTTGCGAACGCAGCAGGTCGTTCAGGGCCCGCTCGTCCTGCGCCTCGAGCGTCTCGAGCGGCACCTTGTAACGGGTCAGAAAGCGCACGCCGGCGGCGTCGAGAATCGTGGCGGTGGCGCGCGGCTGGAACAGCGGCATCGGCAGCCCGAGGCTGGCGTAGACGTCGCGGAGCTGTCCGAGGTAGGCGAGCTCGCTCGGCCCGGCGACGTAACAGATAGTCGGGAAGATCGTGTCCTGCACGAGCGGGCGCAGCAGCACGTTGGGACTGAACGTCTCCGGCTGGGTCGCGGCACGCGACGCGAGCGCCGGACGCGGCATGGTGTCGTCGCCGATGGCGAACGCGTCGGCCACCGCGCGAATCGGGCGGCGGCCGGCCGTCAGGTCGAACAGCGCGACGCTGTCGTCGGCAGCGGTCACCTGCGCGTGATAGCCCCGGCCGGTGAGGGCGGCGCCGGCGCGGGCGGCCAGCTGCGACGTACGCCCCGGATGCTGGAGCTCCGCGCCGAACAGCGCCGCGGCAAACGGCTTGGTCGCAGGATCCGAGGCGTCGTACACGACCAGGCCCTGGGGCCCGAGCGTGCGGCTCATCCAGCGGGCGAAGGCGTCGGACACGCCGCGGCCCGGCGCGAAGTCGGCGGCGAGGGACTCGAGCAGGGGGCCGGTGAACTCGGTCGGCGGCAGGAGCTGGCGCAGCTCCTCGAGCGCGCGTGACACGTCGTCGGTGTGGCGCAGTTCCGCGACGCGGCGATCGCCGGCGCCCTCGGGCGGCGCGACAGTGACCCGGCGGAGCTGGTCGTTGGCGTCGAGCACGCCGCAGCTGGCAATCTCGTCCCAGTCGTGATCCTCGGCGTCGATCCAGAAGACCGGCACGACCGGCACGCCGTGGTCCCGGCTGACGCGGGCGGCCAGGCGGATTGCAGTCACGGCCTTGAGCAGGGTGTACAGCGGTCCACCGAACAGGCCCGCCTGTTGTCCGGTGAGAATGGCCACCGTGCCCGCGTCGGCCAGCCGGCGTGCGTTGGCAATCGCCGCGTCGGGTGCGCCGTGGCGCGTTTGCTGCGCCTCGATGGCCGCGGCGATCTCCGCGCGTGGCCGATCGTGTGCGCGGACCTCGGCAATCGTGCGGACCCACGCGGCGGGATCCGCTGGGTCACCGGCGAAGAATGACGCGAGGGCAGGGAAGTCGAACGCGTAGTCCGCCGCCAGCCGCCGAATCCACGGGAAGCGGCGCACGTCGACGGCCAGGCGGAGCGCGCTGTCTGAGGAGGGGGCGGAAGGCGACTGCACGGAAGCCGGTACTGTGGCACCCCCAGAAAGTTGCTGTCAAGGTAACGTGATGACGGGCCGTGGGATGAAGCGCAAAGCGTGTTACGATCCTCCGACCGCCAGGTCGCAGGAGTACTACCGCTGAACGCTGACGGATTCCACCCTCGACCCTCCGCCTGCCACTTGTGGCCCCTTTCGCATCCTGCATCAGGTGGGGGCCGGCAGCCTTGGCCCTGTCTTTCGCGCCCACGATCCGGCGGAGAACCGGCTCGTCGCGCTGAAGGTGTTCCGGATCGAGGCCACGCCCGAGCAGTCGGCGGAGCTGGCGGGTTTTCTCGAACAATTGGTCGAGCAGCAGCCGAGGCATCCGGCGATTGCGGCCGCACTGGCGTCCGGCGTGGCGCACGGCTCGGCCTACCTTGCCCAGGAGTACGTCACAGACGAGGCGCTCGACGCCTCGCTCCGGCAGCACGGCCAGCCGCCGCTCGAGGCCGTGCTGGTCACCCTGAGCCGGCTGGCGGAGGCGCTCGATCGCGCGGCGGGCGAAGGCATTCACCATGGCGCGCTCCACCCTCGCGACGTGCTGGTAGCCAGAGGGGGCGAGCCCCGGTTGATCGACCTCGGCGTCGCGCAGGCCCTGCAGCGCGCTGGCTTGCGCGCCCCGATTCGCCGGCCCTATTCCGCGCCTGAACGAGTCGCGGGCGAACAGTGGGGAGGCGCCGCCGACCTGTTCTCGCTTGGCGCGCTCGCCCACGAGCTGGTCACGGGACGACGGATTTCGGGTCCGGGCGCGCCCGCGGTTGCGCCTGAAGGCCCGGCGGGCCTCGACCTGGCCGCCTTTGCCGACGTCCTTGCGCGGGCCCTGGCGCTGGACCCGTCGAGCCGCTTCGCGTCCGCCTCGGACCTGGTTGACGAGCTCCGCCCGATTCTGGCGCGCGGCCGACGCCTCTCGGCTGTCAGGCGATCACGCCTGACGCCCGTTGACGCGGGCACCCTTCCGCTCGACCTCGACGAGTTCGAACGTGTGCCGCGCGTGGTAGACGAAGTGGTCGCGCTGCCGTCGGAGACAATCGCGCCGCCGCGGCAGAACCCGCCGGAGACGCCCACGCTCGCCGAGGTCATGCAGACTGACCGGTTCGCCGACGTGCTTCAGGAAGAGGCTCGTTCGGCGTTCGAACACGAGCCGGGCGTCGAACTGGCAGACGAACCTCCGGCCGACGTGCCCGAGGATTCCGCAGGGTCCACCCACGCGGCCGCTGTCGACACGCCGGCGCCGCTCCGTCAGTTGGAGCCAGAGCCAGAGCCGGAGCCCGAGCCGGAACGGGCGCTTGTGAGGGAGCCTGAGCCTGAACCGGGTCACGACACCGTGCACGAGCTCGGCGCGACGCTTCTCGACCGGCCCGCTCTGCGCGGCGCGACGTGGAGTCCGCCGGTTGCCAGCCCGGTTCCGGATCGTCCGCTGCTGGCGCTGCTCGTCGCCCTGATGGTCGGGCTCGCCGGCGGCTTTGGTATCGGCTACTGGGTGGCCTGGCGCAGCGCCGTGCGCGAGGCCGCTCACGTGCTCGCGGCGGCAAGCGCCACCGCAAACCAGCCGACGGCTGCGTCGTCGCAGACGGCGCCACCGGCACCGACAGCCTCGGCGCCTGCAACGACGCGCGCGACGCCACCGGCCCCCGCACCCAGAACGGCGCCAGCGCCGGCGCAGGCAGCCGCCAGGCCGAAACCTGCGCCCGCGCCCGAGCCTGAGCGGGCACGTCCCGCTCGCGAGGCCCCGGTGACGGGCACGCTGGTCGTGCGCTCGACTCCGGAGGGAGCGCACGTGCGGGTGGACGGAAAACTGCGGGGGCGCACGCCGCTTTCACTCCGCGACTTGCCTTTGCGCGGCGCGACGGTGACGATCGAGCAGGCCGGCTATCGCCCCGACGAGCGCCGCATCGCGCTGTCGGCCGCACATCCTACGGTGACGCTCGACGCGCGCCTGACCAAGGAAGCGCCGGAGCGCACCACGAGCGCGACGACGGGCGCCCTCGTCATCGAGTCGCGGCCGGTTGGCGCGCGCGTGTTCCTGGACGATCAGGAGATCGGCGTGACGCCGCTCTCGCTCCCGGACATCGCGCCGGGAGCCCACCGCGTGCGCCTGGAGATGCCGGGATTCACGCGGTGGATCACGACATCACAAGTCACGGCCGGCGCGCGGACGCGCGTGGCCGCATCGCTGGAGCAGGGACCATCGCAATGAACGCAGTGCTGGCACTCGAAGACGGCACCGTCTTCACAGGAACGTCCGCCGGAGCGCCTGGCGAGACCGAAGGCGAGGTGGTCTTCAACACGAGCATGACCGGGTACCAGGAGGTGCTGACCGATCCCTCCTACGCCGGCCAGATCGTGACGATGACCTCGGTGCAGATCGGGAACTACGGCATTTCGCGCAACGACGTCGAGTCCGCGCGCCCGCAGGTGTCGGGGTTCGTCATCCGCGAGTCATCGCCGGTCGCCAGCAACTGGCGCGCGGATCAGACGCTGCGCGAGTACCTCACCGCCAACCGGATCGTCGCGATCGCCGACATCGACACGCGGGCGCTGACGCGCAAGCTGCGCTCCGGCGGGGTGCTGCGCGGCATCATCGCGACCGGCGTCGCCGACGCCCGCGACTTGACGGAGCGGGCGCGCGCCATCCGGCCCATGGAAGGCGCCGACCTGGTGCGCGACGTGACCTGCGCGGCGCCGTACGACTGGGGCGCCGAGGATGGCACCGCGGAAGGCTTCGTCGTGCCGCCCGAGCGCCGGGCGAAGTCGCGGCTCCGTATCGCCGCCTACGACCTCGGGATCAAGCTGAACATTCTCCGCCGGCTGGCGGCGCACAATTGCGACGTGCGCGTGTTTCCGGCCTCGACGCCCGCGGCGGAGGTGCTCGCGACCTCGCCCGACGGCGTGTTCCTCAGCAACGGCCCCGGTGACCCGGCGGCGCTGCCGTACGTCGTGGAGAACGTGAAGCAACTCGTCGCCAGCGACACGCCGGTGTTCGGAATCTGCCTGGGCCACCAGGTGCTGGGCCTGGCGATGGGCGGCAAGACGTTCAAGCTGAAGTTCGGTCACCGCGGCGGCAATCACCCGGTCAAGAACCTGGCGACGAACCACGTCGAAATCACGTCGCAGAATCACGGCTTTGCCGTCGATCCGGACTCTCTGCCGGGCAACGTCCAGGTCACGCACCTGAATCTGTACGACGGCACTGTCGAGGGCCTGCGCCACGTCGACAAGCGCGTCTTCTGCGTGCAGTACCATCCCGAGGCCTCGCCCGGCCCGCACGACGCCGACTATCTGTTCCGCCAGTTCCTGGACGAAATCGAACGGTGACTGAGCTGTAGCCCGTAGCCCGTAGCCCGTAGCCCGTAGCCCGTAGCCCGTAATTGTGTAGCCCGACTCAACGCCCATGCCCCGTCGTACTGATCTGAAGCGCATCCTCGTCATCGGCTCCGGGCCGATTGTGATCGGCCAGTCGTCCGAGTTCGACTACTCGGGCACGCAGGCCTGCAAGGCTCTCAAGGCCGAAGGCCTCGAGGTGATCCTGATCAACAGCAACCCGGCGACGATCATGACGGACCCGGAGTTTGCCGATCGCACCTACATCGAGCCGCTGACGCCGGAGATCGCCGAGCGCATCATCGCCGCCGAGCGTCCGGACGCGGTGCTGCCGACTGTCGGCGGTCAGACGGCGCTGAACCTGGCGGTGGCGCTGCACGAGAACGGCGCGCTGGCCCGGCATGGCGTGGAGCTGATCGGCGCCCAGATCGACGCCATCCGCGTCGGCGAGGACCGCCTGTTGTTCCGCGACGCGATGGGCGAGATCGGCCTCGAGGTCCCGCGCAGCGGCCTGGCCCGCACGCTGGCCGAAGCCATGGAGCTGGTGCACGGCACCGGGTTCCCGTCGATCATCCGGCCCTCCTACACCCTCGGCGGCGTGGGCGGCGGCATCGCCTACAACATCGAAGAGTTCCGCGGCCTCGCCGAGCGCGGGCTGAGCCTCTCGCCCGTCCACGAGATCCTGATCGAGGAATCGGTCATCGGGTGGAAGGAATACGAGCTGGAGGTGATGCGCGACGTCGCCGACAACTTCGTCGTCATCTGCTCGATCGAGAACATCGACCCGATGGGCGTCCACACCGGCGACAGCATCACGGTCGCGCCGGCGCTGACGCTGTCGGACAAGGAATACCAGCGCATGCGCGATGCGGCGCGGCGCATCATCCGGCGGGTCGGCGTCGAGACCGGCGGGTCGAACATCCAGTTCGCGATCAACCCGGCCAACGGCCGGATGATCGTCATCGAGATGAACCCGCGCGTGTCGCGCTCGTCGGCGCTCGCGTCGAAGGCGACCGGCTTCCCGATCGCCAAGATCGCCGCCAAGCTGGCCCTCGGCTATCACCTCGACGAGATCCCCAACGACATCACGCGGCTGACGCCGGCGTCCTTCGAGCCGACCATCGATTACGTCGTGGTGAAGATTCCGCGGTGGAACTTCGAGAAGTTTCCCGAGGCCGATCCGACGCTGACCACGCAGATGAAGTCTGTCGGCGAGGCGATGGCCATCGGGCGGACGTTCAAGGAAGCGTTCCTGAAGGGCATCCGCTCGCTCGAGCTCGGGCGCACCGGGCGGCTGTTCACGCCGATCGCCAGCGACGAGGAGTTTGACGAGGCTGCCCTCCGCAAGAAGCTCGTCGTCCCGACCGACCGCCGGATGTGGGCCGTCTTCGAGGCGCTCGACCGCGGGTGGACCACCGAGACCGTCCACGAGCTGACGAAAATCGATCCGTGGTTCCTGCAGCAGTTCGCCGAGATCGTCGCGCTCAAGAAGACTGCCGAACTGGTGGGGTCGCGCGACATGTCCGCCGAGCTGCTGCTGACGCTCAAGCGCGCGGGCTTCGGCGACCAGGAGATTGGCGGCATCATCGGCGTCGACGAGCAGACCGTCCGTGCCCGCCGTCTGGAGCAGGGCATCTCGGCGTCGTACAAGCGCATCGACACGTGCGCCGCCGAGTTCGAGTCGTTCACGCCGTACATGTACGGCACCTTCGAGCCGTTCTGCGAGTCCGAGCCCAACGGGAAGCGCAAGGCAGTCATCCTCGGCAGCGGGCCGAACCGGATCGGCCAGGGCATCGAGTTCGACTACTGCTGTTGTCACGCCGCCTTCGCGCTGGCCGAAGAAGGCTACGAGACGGTGATGGTGAACTGCAATCCGGAAACAGTGTCCACCGACTACGACACCAGCGACCGCCTCTACTTCGAGCCGCTCACGTTCGAAGACGTGATGTCAGTGCTCGACAAGGAACGCAGCGCCGGCGCCGAGGTGCAGTGCCTCGTGCAGTTCGGCGGGCAGACACCGCTGAAGCTCGCGCTGCCGCTGCAGGCGGCGGGCATCGCGATCATGGGCACGTCACCGGACTCCATCGACCTGGCGGAGGACCGGCAGCGGTTCTCGAAGCTGCTCTGGGATCTCGGCATCCCGCAGCCCGCCAGCGGCACCGCTATCTCGCGCCATGAAGCCCGCGACGTCGCGACGCGTATCGGCTGCCCGGTTGTCGTCCGTCCGTCCTACGTGCTCGGCGGGCGTGGCATGGCCATCGTCTACGACCTGGCCACACTCGACAGGTACATGGCGGGCGCCGTGGACGTCTCGCACGAGCGGCCCGTGCTGATCGACAAGTTCCTGGAAGATGCGTTCGAGTTCGACGTGGACTGCGTGGCGGACCGCACCGGCGCGGTGGTCATCGGCGGGATCATGGAGCACATCGAGCAGGCCGGCATCCACTCCGGCGACAGCTCCTGCGTGGTGCCGCCGTTCATGGTCGCCGAGCGCCATCTCGGCACGATCCGCGAGTACACGCGGCGCATCGCGAGAGAACTCAAGGTCGTCGGCCTGATGAACGTCCAGTACGCGATCAAAGACGACGTGGTCTATGTGCTGGAGGTGAACCCGCGGGCGTCACGGACAGTGCCGTACCTGTCGAAGGCCACCGGCGTTCCGCTCGCGAAGATGGCCGCGCGGGTCATGGCAGGCCGGACGTTAGCGGAACTGGGGCTCGCCGACGATCTCGAGGTCGCCGGCGTGTTCGTCAAGAGCCCGGTCTTTCCGTTCGTCAGGTTCCCGGGCGTGGACACCATCCTCGGGCCCGAGATGAAATCCACCGGCGAGGTGATGGGCGGCGCCGACGGGTTTGGCGCGGCGTTCGCCAAGGCGCAGCTGTCTGTCGGACAGAAGCTGCCGGACAGCGGCCGGGCGTTCATCAGCGTCAACAACATCGACAAGCCGACGGTGCTGCCGATTGCCAGGGATCTTGCCGAGCTCGGATTTCCCCTTGTCGCCACGCGCGGCACGGCGGCGTACCTTCGCGCGCACGGCCTCGAGGTCGATGTCGTCTACAAGGTGAACGAAGGCCGTCCGAACATCGCCGACCAGATCGTCAACGGCGAGATCGGCTTGATCGTCAATACCCCGCTCGGCAAGGAGTCGTTCTTTGACGACCGCACGGTGCGTCGCGTCGCGATGATGCACGCCGTGCCCTGCATCACGACCTTGACCGGGGCGTCTGCTGCCGTCGCCGCCATCCGCGCGGTCCGCACACAGGCGCTCGAAGTGCGAGCCTTGCAGGACTACTACGCAGGAAAGACCACCGCCTAAGCCCTGACGGGTGGCGCTTCCTGCCACCTTTCGACATTCTCTGAGACAGCCCGGCCGCGCACGGCGGCGGTTATGACCGGCGGCATCGGCGCGAACAGCGTCCCGCCGGACGCCGCCAGCAGGACGCGACGGTTCTTGCTCCCTCACCGGCATGCCGTTGCTGCCAGTCTGGCTGGCCGTGTGCGCCGCTGCTGGTGCGGGCCTTGCCATCGCGCTGCCGATCCCGCGGGATGCCGGTGCGTTGCTGGTCGCCGTCTTCACCGCCTGGGCCATCCAGGCCTTTGTCGCAGGGCGCAGGACGATGCTCCTGACGACGGCGCTGGCTGCTGTGGCGGTCGACACCTGGGCGATTGGCGCAGCCGACGAGCGATACGCGCGGAACCCGCCGGCGTCCCACCTTGCGGACGTCGGCGGCGGTGCCGTGCGCCTCGAGGGGCGGCTGACGTCTGATGCTGTTGCGGATCCAGGCAGCGTCAGACTGCGGCTCTCCCTGGACAGCGCCAACGGCGTTCCGGCCGATGGAGACGTCGCGCTGACGGTGGCGGGGCAACTGGCCCAGCGGGAGTGGCCGGCGTGGCGCGGAGAGCGTCGCATCGCCGTTCCGGCGACGGTGCGGAAGCCGCCGCATTACCTGGATGAGGGCGTGGCAGACGATCGCCTGGCGCTGGCACGGCACGGGCTCGTGCTCGTCGGCAGCGTCAAGAGCGGATCGCTCGTGGAATTGCTGTCTGGCGGATCGTGGCTCGACGAACGGCGCGCCGACGTCCGCGCCTTCATCCGCCGCGAGGTGAGCCGCTACGTCGGCAGGCACGACCCGCAAGCCGCCGGCATCACCACGGCGATTCTGATCGGCGACCGCACCGGGCTGTCGCCCGAGCTGGTCGACCGCCTCCAGGCCTCTGGCACGTATCACGTGATCGCCATCTCGGGTGGCAACATCGCCATCTTCGCGAGCACGCTGCTTGCCCTGACGTGGCTGGTACGGTTGCCTCCGGGAGTGGCGCGCCTGGTGGTCGTCGCGGCGCTCTGGCAGTACGCCGCTCTGGTCGGCGGCGGCGCATCGGTGATGCGGGCCACCGTCATGGCATCGGCGTACCTGGCGCTCCGCATCGTCGACCTGCGCGCCCGGCCGATCAACGTATTGGCGACTACCGCGGGCGCGATGCTCGTGGCCGTGCCGCTGCTCGCTGCCGACGCGGGTTTCCTGCTGACAGTCGGGGCCACCGCCGCGATTGTCACGGTCGCTTCCCATCTGGCAGCGGCGCGGGCCTGGCCATCTGCGCTCCGGGCCATCGTGGCGCTCGTGGCCGCCTCGATTGCCACCGAGCTGGCGTTGCTGCCGGTTTCCGCCGCGCTCTTCGGCCGGGTCACTGTCGCCGGCCCCGTTCTCAATCTCGTCGCCGTGCCCGCGATGGCGATCGTCGAGCAGGCCGGCCTCTGCGTCGTCGTCGCGTCGCGCGTCGCGCCGCGACTCGCCGATCTGGCGGGGTGGGTGGCCGCCGTCGGCGCACGGGCGATGGTGGACAGCTCCGCGCTGCTCGAGTGGCTGCCTGTGCTGGCGACCCGGGTGCCGCCGCCGCGGTGGTGGGCGATCGGCGCGTACTTCGCCGCGGCGGCGCTCGCTGCCGCGGCATACCGTCTTGCGCGGCTACCCGGACGCTGGCGTCCTCGCCTCCGAACGGCTGGTGTCGTCGGCGTCGCGGCAGCGTCTTTGTGGATCGTCTTTCATCCGTGGACGTGGCGCGGCCCGTGGCGCGGCGACGGTCGCCTGCGCGTCACCAGCATCGACGTCGGGCAGGGGGATGCGACGTTGATCGAGCTGCCGGACCAGACGACGATCCTGGTCGATGTCGGAGGGTTGGGTGTGGACGCGAGATTCGACATCGGCGCTCGCGTCGTGGCACCGGCGATGTGGGCGCAGAGCGTCGGTGCCCTGGACGCGCTGCTGCTGACCCACGGCGATCCCGATCACATCGGCGGCGCGGCGACAGTCATCGAGACGTTTCGTCCGCGCACGATCTGGGAAGGCATCCCGGTCGCCGGACACGCGCCGATGGCCGCATTGCGAGAGATCGCCCGTCGCGACGGCCTGCGATGGAACGCGCTCAGAGCCGGCGCTGCCTGGCAGCGTGCCGGAGTGACGCTTCGCATCTGGCATCCGGACTCGCCCGACTGGGAGCGCCGGAAGGTGAGGAACGACGACTCCGTCGTGCTGGAGCTGCGCTACGGCGACGTGTCGGTGGTGCTGCCGGGCGACATCTCGCGCGACGTCGAGTCGACGCTGGCCCCGCGGCTGGAGCCAGCGCGTCTCCGAGTCCTGAAGGCCGCGCACCACGGATCCGCGACGTCCACGTCCGACGCGTGGCTCGATGCCCTGCATCCAGCCCTGGTGCTTGTCAGCTGCGGCCGCGACAATCGCTTCGGTCACCCCGCCCCGCCCGTACTAGCGCGCCTCGCCGCACGCCACATCACGGCGTTCCGGACCGATGTGGATGGGGAAGTCTTCCTCGAAACCGATGGACAAACACTGCAGGTTCGTTCGTGGACTGGCAGAACGTGGCCGCGGTAGGACTGTTCTTAGTTCTTCACTCTTCACTCTTCATTCTTCACTTTTCATTCTTCATTTTCCATTCTTCATTCTTCATTACGCTCGCTCCGTTTCACCTCCTGCCATTCCGCTTCCAGCTGCTCGAGCGACTTGTCGTGCAGCCGCTCGCCGCGGCCGGTGACGCGCGCCTCGACGGCGCCGAACCTGGCGAGGAACTTGTCGTTCGCCCGGCGCAGGGCGGCTTCGGGTTCCACGCCCAGCTTGCGTGACAGGTTGGCGATCGCGAACAGCAGGTCGCCCATCTCTTCCTCGACCCGATCCTGCGCGAGCACGGCCTCACGCAGCTCGCGGACTTCTTCGTCGATCTTCTCGAGCACATCCTCGGCGCGCTGCCAGTCGAACCCCACGGCAGCCGCGCGACTGCCGTAACTGGTACGCGCGCAGCAGCGCCGGAAGCGTGACCGGCACGCCGCTCAGCAGCGTCTTCGTCCTGCCCCCCTTGGCCCCGTTGACCCCCTTGCCTTCCTCGCCTCCCTCGGCTCCCTCGCCCCCCTTCCCCTCCTCGGCCTTCAGCTTTTCCCACTGCCCGAGCACTGCGTCTGCTGTCGTCAGCCGCGGGCCGTCACCGAAGACGTGCGGGTGCCGGCGCACCAGCTTGGCGGCGACGTCCGCGATGGCATCGCCGATCGAGAAGTCGCCCGCGTCTTCGGCAATGCGCGCGAGGAAGACCACCTCGAAGAGCAGGTCGCCCAGTTCCTCGCGAAGGCCCGCCGAGTCGTTGCGATCGAGTGCTTCCAGAGCCTCGTACGTCTCCTCCAGGAGGAACGGCCGCAGCGACTGCAGCGTCTGCTCGCGATCCCACGGGCAGCCGTCCGGCGCCCGAAGTCGCGCCATGATCTGGACCAGCTCGTCGAAGCGTTCGCCTGCGGTTGCCATCGCTGCGGTATTCTAGACGTATGAGCGAGCAGGCGCCCGAGCTGAGCTTCACCGCGTTCATTTTTTCCCTGATGCACACCACCGCCGTTCATCTCGGCGATGCCCCGGATCCGGTCACCGGTCAACCGGGCGCGCCCAACGTCGAGGGCGCGCGGCAGATGATCGACATCCTCGGCCTGCTCGAGCAGAAGACGCGCGGCAACCTGACGCCGGAAGAGCGCCAGTTGCTCGAACAGGGCCTCTACGAGCTGCGGATGCGCTTCGTGGAAGTGCAGCAGGCCGCGCCCCGCATCATCGTCCCGTGAACGAACCGTCCGGCGATTCGCGAGCCCCGGGGCCGGGGCCTGACGGCGCGGCGCGCCTGTTGTTTCTCGGCACCGGCACCAGCAACGGCGTGCCGATCATCGGGTGCGAATGCGCAGTCTGCACGTCGACGGACGCGCGCGACAGCCGCACGCGGCCGTCCGTCTACATCACGCTGCCGGACGGCACCCGTGTGCTGATCGACACGTCGCCCGACCTGCGATTTCAATCGCTCCGCCACGGCTTGCGGCGGGTGGATGCCATCCTCTACACGCACGGTCACGCGGATCACGTGCTCGGCCTGGACGACGTGCGGCGCTTCAACGTGATGCAGAAATCACGCGTGCCGTGTTACGGCGACAGCCGGACAATCGACGAGATCCGCCGCACGTTTGCCTACATCTTCGATCCGCGCATCCCGAGCGGGATCGGCATGCCGGAAATCGACACGCATGTCGTGGACGGGCCGCTGGAGATCGGCGGGTACTCGATTGTCCCCGTGCCGCTGTGGCACGGCCGCCGCCAGGTCTTCGGCTACCGAATCGGCACGCTGGCGTATCTGACCGATGTCAGTGCGATCCCCGACACGTCGTGGCCGCTGCTCGACGGCGTGGAGGTGCTGGTGATTGACGCGCTGCGCCATCGCCCGCACCCGACGCACTTCACCGTGGCCCAGGCGCTCGAGGCGATCGCCCGTCTCGACCCGCGTGAGGCGTGGCTGACCCACATCTGCCACGACCTGTCCCATGCGGCCACCGACGCGAGCCTGCCAGCCCCCGTGCATCTGGCTTATGATGGCCTGTCGGTCGCCTTTCAGGCCGGCTGACCGATGAACCCGGGCCCGAGACCCGGACCCGAGGCCCTTGGACGTCATCCACTTTCCTGAAGACCCCCGACCGAGCCGATGGCAGCACCCCGTGCTGGCGCTCGGCAACTTCGACGGGCTTCATCGGGGACACACCAAGATCATCGAGCGCGTCCGTCGCGTCGCCACCGAGCGCGCGGCGACCTCTGTCGCGATGACCTTCGACCCGCATCCGCCACGCGTGGTCCGGCCGGACAAGGCGCCGCCGCTGTTGATGACGAAGGCGCAGCGGCTCGACGCGCTCGAGAAGGCCGGCGTCGAGGGCGTGGCAGTCGTCCGCTTCACGCCGGAGTTGTCGCGGTGGGATCCGGAGACGTTCGTCCGCACGGTGCTGGTCGAATGGCTGCACGTCGCCGAAGTGTGGGTGGGCGCGAATTTTCTGTTCGGGCACGATCGTGCGGGCAACTTCTCCCTGCTGCGCACGCTCGGCGCGCGCTACGGCTTCCGGGCGGAGAAGATCGATCCGGTCCGCTACAAGGATTTCGTGGTCAGCAGCACGCGGATCCGGCGGTTGATTGGCGAGGGACGCGTTGACGAGGCGGGGGCGCTCCTCGGGCATCCCTACACCATCGAGGGCGTCGTCGAGCAGGGCGACCAGCGCGGCCGGCAGCTTGGCTTTCCCACGGCAAATCTGGCGACAGCGAACGAGCTGCTGCCGCCCCACGGCGTCTATGCCACCATGGTCCGGCTGGACGGAGTAATCTATCCGGCGGTGACCAATGTCGGGGTGCGCCCGACGTTTGGCGGCGATCCCCGCACGGTGGTCGAGTCACACCTCATCGACGTGAATCGCGACCTGTACGATCAGCAACTGCGACTCGGCTTCATTCTGCGCATCAGGGACGAGCGCCGTTTCGAGAATGTGGACCAGCTGACGGCACAGATCGCGGCGGACGTCCAGAAGGCACGCACGCTTTTCGAGCAGATGTCGCTCTGACTGTAAACGAGATGGCGCTGACGAACTTCCACTTCGAGGCCACGCTTCCGGCGTCGGCCGACTACCTGGAGCCGGCCCGCGAGCTGACGCGGCACATGCTGGCGTTCTGCGGCCTTCCGGACCACGACGCGGCGGCCGTCGCGCTGTCCGTCGAGCGGGCCATGGGCGTGGGGCTGCCGGCCGGCGCGCACGGGTCCGTCGTGCTGCGCTTCGAGCGCCACGACACACGCCTCGAAATCGTCGTCTCCGGCGCGCACCTCGCGGCCACCGCTCCGGCTCTTCACGCCATCGACCACGTGACCGCCGAGACAAAAAATGGCGTGCACGCCTACCGGCTGGTTCGGCATCTGCCGCGCGCCTAGCGTCCCTGGACGACTGCATGCGGCTGTACAACACGCTGACGCGCCGTGAAGAGGAGTTCGCGCCCGCCAATGGCGGCACCGTGCGCATGTACAGCTGCGGCCTGACTGTCTACAACCGCGGCCACATCGGCAACTTCCGCACTTTCGTCTGCCTCGACGTCCTGCGCCGGACGCTGAAGTACATCTGCGGCTGGCAGGTGCAGCAGGTGACCAACTTCACCGACGTCGACGACCGGACGATTCTGGGCGCCGAGAAGGCCGGACGCGATCTGCGCGAGTACACCGATCAATACATCCAGGCGTTCCGCGAGGACGCGGCGTCGCTGGCCCTCGAGCCTGCGGAGGCCAATCCACGGGCGACTGACGAAGCCAACCTGCGCGCGATGGCCGAACTGGTGCAGGCGCTGGAGCGCAACGGCCACACCTACACCAGCGACGGGTCGACCTACTACCGCATCGCGTCCTTCCCGAAGTACGGCGAGCTGGCTCGCCTCGACCAGGAAGGCATCAAGCCCGGCGCGCGCGTGGACTCGGACAACTACGCCAAAGACGACGCGCGGGATTTCGTGCTGTGGAAAGCGACCAAGCCGGGGGAGCCGACCTGGGATTTCGGCACCGGCCCCGGACGGCCCGGCTGGCATCTCGAATGCTCGGCCATGGCGTTGCGGCTGCTCGGCCCGCCGCCGATCGACATCCACGCGGGCGGCATCGACCTCATCTTCCCGCACCACGAGAACGAGATCGCGCAGAGCGAGGGCGCTACGGGCATCCAGTTCTCGCGCTTCTGGGTGCATGTCGAGCACCTGATCGTGGACAACGAGAAGATGTCCAAGTCGCTCGGCAATGTCTTCACCGTCCGCGACGTCGTGGATCACGGGTTTCGCGCCTCGACGCTGCGCTACCTCCTGCTGTCGAGCCACTATCGCAAGCAGCTCCGCTTCTCGTGGGAGACGCTGCAGCAGGCGGACGAAGCGCTGCGCCGGCTGGTAGACTTCGTCGCGCGGCTCGACGCGGTCACGGCCGCCGGCGATCACCCCGAGATTGTCAGCGCGTTGACTGAGGCGCGACAGGCCTTCGACGCTGCGCTGCAATCCGACGTGAACACGTCCGCCGGCCTGGCGGTGATGTTCGATCTGGTGCGCGCCCTCAACAGCGCGATCGACGAAGGCCGTCTCGGCGCTGCCGACCTGCCGGCAGTCCGTGAGGCCTTCGATCACTTCGACAGCGTGATGGGGGTCATCGGCCTGCGGCGTGCGGAAGACGCGGCGCCCTCCGCCGACCACGACGAGATCGAGCGGCTGATCGAAGAGCGCAATGCGGCACGGCGGCGGCGCGACTTCGCGGAAGCCGATCGTGTTCGAAACGAACTGACGACGCGCGGCATTGTCCTCGAGGACGGCGCCGGCGGCACACGCTGGAAGCGGAAGTAGTCAACGCCTATGTCAACCGACGCCCCTCTGCTCAAGACTTCGCTGCCTGGCCCGAAGGCCGCGGCGATCATCGCCCGCGACAAGGCCTCCGTGTCGCCGTCCTACACCCGCGACTATCCGCTGGTGATGGCCGGCGGGCACGGCGCCGTGGTCGAGGACATCGACGGCAACACGTTCCTGGACTGCGCCGCGGGGATCGCGGTGAATGCCACCGGCCACGCCCATCCCGACGTGGTCAAGGCCATCGTCGACCAGGCGCAGCGCTACCTGCACATGTCGGGCACCGACTTCTACTACGAGCCCCAGGTGCAGCTGGCCGAGGCCATGAGCCAGATCGTGCCGATCACGGGCACGGTGCGCACCTTCTTCGGCAACTCTGGCACAGAGGCCGTGGAAGCGGCGGTGAAGCTGGCGAAGTACCACACGAAGCGCTTCGGCATCATCGCGTTTCTTGGCTCGTTCCACGGGCGCAGCATGGGCTCGCTGTCGATGACGTCGAGCAAGACGACGCAGCGGCGCGGGTTCGGGCCGCTCCTGCCGGGCGTCTACCACGCGCCGTACGCGAATCCGTATCGCGCGCCGAAGGGCATGTCGCCCGAGTCCTGCGCGGACGACTGCGTGGACTGGATCGAGCAGCAGATTCTTGGCCACCTGATTTCTCCGGACGAAGTCGCTGCGGTGGTGGTGGAGTCGATCCAGGGCGAGGGCGGCTACGTCGTCCCGCCGGTCGCGTTTCACCAGCGCCTGCGCGAGCTGACGAAGAAGCACGGCATCATGCTGGTGACTGACGAAGTGCAGTCGGGCATGGGGCGGACGGGGAAGATGTTCGGCATCGAGCACTTCGGCGTCGAGCCCGACATCCTGGCGACCGCCAAGGGCATCGCGTCCGGCATGCCGCTCGGCGTGTGCTGTGCCCGGGCCGACGTCATGGACTGGCCACCGGGGGCGCACGCCAGCACCTTCGGCGGCAACCCGGTGTCCTGCGCCGCCGCGGTGGCGACCATCAAGCTGCTCCGCGAGTCGCTCGTGGCCAACGCCGCTGACGTCGGCGCGTTTCTGCAGGACGGCATGCGCGCGCTGATGGACAAGCACGCGCTGATTGGCGACGTGCGCGGCAAGGGCCTGATGATCGGCGTGGAGCTGGTGAAGGACCGGACGACAAAGGAGCGCGCCATCGCGGAGCGCGACGCCGTCGTCCAGGCGTGCTTCTACAAAGGGCTGCTGGTGCTGGGCGCCGGCCGCAACGCGATCCGCCTGTCGCCGCCGCTGACGCTGACGCGCGCCCAGGCGACGACGGCGATCACGATCCTGGACGAGGTGATCGGCGAGGTCGCCGCGAAGGGAGCCTGAGCCCGAGGCGGTGGCCCCGGGCTTGCAGTTCCGCGAGATGTGCCGCACGCCCCGCATCTTGTCCTGGGTGAGCACGGCGAAACGCTCGCCGTCGCCGCCCTGCGACGCGAAGGCTATGCAATTGTCGCCACCAGGTATCGCGTTCGGCTCGGCGAAATCGACATCATCGCCATGGACGGCGGCTGCCTGGTGTTTGTCGAAGTGAAGACCCGCAGGGGATTCCGCACCGGATGCGCGGCCGATGCGGTGACACCCCGGAAGCAGCGTAAGATAGTCGCCGTCGCCGCCGAATATCTGGCCAGGCACCGTACGGGTGCCGCCGCCTGCCGCTTCGACGTCGTCACCGTGGACCTCGACGAGCGGGGGCCGCGCGTGGCGATCATCCGAGATGCGTTTGACGCCGCCTGATGCCTGAACTGCGCAAAGATCCCGTCACCGGCCGCTGGGTGATCATTTCCACCGAGCGGCGCAAGCGTCCCGACGCCTTCCGCGTCGACCACACCGAGCCGACCGGCGATTTGGTGTGCCCGTTCTGCGAGGGGCACGAGGACTACACGCCCCGCGAGGTCCTGTCGTACCGGCGCAACGGCGGTGGCCCCAACAGCCCCGGCTGGGACGTGCGCGTGGTGCCGAACAAGTTTCCGGCGCTGCAGGTGGAAGGCGACCTCGATCGGCAGGGCGAGGGGCTGTTCGACAAGATGAACGGCATCGGCGCGCACGAGGTGATCATCGAGACGCCCGACCACAAGGAGAGCCTGGCGACGCTGCCGAGCGCCGCCGTCGAGCGCGTGCTGTGGGCGTTCCGCGAGCGGGTGCTCGACCTGAAACAGGACCGGCGCTTTCGCTACATCCTGATCTTCAAGAATCACGGCGCGGCTGCCGGCGCGTCGCTCGACCACTCGCACAGTCAGCTCATCGCGCTGCCAGTCATCCCGCGCAACGTGCGCGACGAGATCTCCGGCGCGCGTCAGCACTATCAGCACAAGGAACGCTGCGTCTACTGCGACATCGTCCGCCAGGAGCTGGACCAGCGGACGCGGGTGATTTCAGAGAACGCCGATTTCGTCGCCGTCTCGCCGTATGCGCCGCGCTTTCCATTCGAGACGTGGATTCTGCCCAAGCGGCACGGCTCGAATTTCGAGGAAGCGCCGCGGCACGAGTACGAGACGCTGGCCCGCATGCTGAAGGACGTCCTCCAGCGCATGAACCGCGCGCTCGAGTCGCCGCCCTTCAACCTGATCATCCACAGCGCGCCGTTCACGGAGTCGGCCGCGGACTTCTACCACTGGCACGTCGAGATCATGCCGAAGCTGACGAAAGTGGCAGGCTTCGAGTGGGGCAGCGGCTTCTACATCAATCCCACGGCGCCGGAAGAAGCGGCGGAAGTGCTCCGCGACGCGACCGTCTAGAGCCGACCTCGGTAGGGCCGATCTTCAGATCGGCCGGCACCGTGCGACAATGCCGTCATGCCCTCGCCCCAGAAACCTAAAAGCGAGAAGGATGAGCCGGTGAAGCCTGAGGTGGACGAGGCCGGCGAGGAGTCGTTCCCCGCCAGCGACCCTCCGTCATGGAACTCCTCCAAGGCAACACCGAAGGGGAAGCGGCCCGCCAGGCCTCAGGGGAGTGGCGACAAAGGCCCCGGCGTCCGATAACCCGTCAGGACACACGGTTTAGCCGGTTGCATCCCCCGGATGGGCTGTATTACCATTAGGGTTCGGCCGTTGGCCTGGAACGCGGGAATAACTCAGTGGTAGAGTGCGACCTTGCCAAGGTCGAAGTCGCGGGTTCGAATCCCGTTTCCCGCTCCAACCTCCGCTCAAGTGCAAGTGCGGAGGTTGTCCGCCGTAGCTCGCGACGACATCCGGCGAGCGGAGGTGGACGGCACCCGCTTCGAGAGCTACGGTTGCCGCGACCGACAATGTTCTGCTGAATTGTGATGATCCTCTCACCCGGCCTCCAGACGCGCTGTCGACCCTGTCCCTAGACTCGGCCGGACTTTCCTGTACGAACAACAGTTCCGACCGGCGCCGTCGCCAAGCGGTAAGGCAGAGGTCTGCAAAACCTCCATCCCCGGTTCGATTCCGGGCGGCGCCTCCAACTTCTAATCGATAGCCTGTTAGCGCGGAATGGCGAGTGTGGGCCGTTGCTCGATGACCTCGAGCAGGCGCCGAAGTGCATCGACCTGCTCGGTGGACAACTCGGAGTCAAAGCCCATCGCGCTGACGGAGAGCGTCGGCGACGTGGCGAGTTGTCTCAGCTCGTCGAATGGCACGCGTACGGACAGGCGGCCCGACCTGTCCGTCATGGTGCATGTGTCATCGCTGCACGGCGGTGTCAGAGTCACTTCCGTCCCGATGGCCGCGAGGTCGTGCACGCGTCCATCCGTCGTCGTGATCCGCAGCGTGGGCGTCCGTGCACGAGACGGGAAGTTGGCCTCATTCGAAAACGCCGTGAACGTAGCCGTCGCTGGCGCTGACTTCAGCTGGCGCCCACTGAAGCGGACCGTCACGTTCAGCCGGCTGACTCCCGGCGGAGCCTCGTCCGGATAAGGCGTCAAGTCGACCCAGATCTGCGACTCGTTTGCGGTCTCGAAATAGTACCTGCTGCACCGCCGGACCTCTCGGCGTCGAGTCTGCCATCAGCAGCGCCGTAACCAGAACGATGGATGCGACAGGCATGGTGCAGACTCCAGGCGCTAACGCGAATACTGGATCGTCAGCGGCTGACTCGTCATCGCGACCAGACGTCGCAACGCGGCAAGGTCGGCCGGTGTCAACGTCAGTTCCGCGCCCAGCGCATCGACGGTGACAACAGACGCATCGGCAATCTGCTGGAGTTCCGCAAACGACAGCGACGCCACGAGGTATCCCCGAAGCCTGAACGCTCCGGTGCCGCAACCGGCGTCCGCCTCGTTGCACGCCGCTTCGGACCGGTAGTCGCGTCCCGGCGCCCTGAGGTCCCACGCCTGGCCGTCGCTGATGATTCGCAGGTCGCCGGTGGTCGATATGTGATCGAGCAGGCCGGTATACACCCTGAGCGCAACGTGATCCGGCGGCGATTTCAGCACACGCCCCGGGAACGTCACCGTCACGTTCAAAGGCGCCACGCCCAACTCCGGAATTGCGCCGGGCGACAGGTCAATCCAGACCTGCGACTGATTCTGCAGTTCGAAGTAGTACCGACTTGACGAACGGACCAGTGGGGGAGGCGTCTGCCAGCAGCGACGCAGTGAGCAGGGCGACCGCCAGGACGGCCATGGCGCCAGTATAAACCCGGGGCGTTAGACCGGGCGCGTTTAGCGTAAATAGAACACCACATGCTGCCCTTCACCGTCGCGGTGCGTCCGGGCACGCCGCTCTACGAGCAGGTCATCTACGCCGTCACGCGATCGATTGTTACGGGTCAGATGCGGCCCGGTGACGCCTTTCCGTCCGTGCGCGTGCTCAGTCAGGAACTGCGCATCAACCCGAATACCTCCCATCGCATCGTCGCAGCGCTCGTGCAACAGGGGCTGCTCGTCGTACAGGCCAGGTATCGGGACCCTCGTGGCGGATGGGCCTCCGCTCGCCGCCACAACAACCCAGCTGCTGAACGAGGACGCAGAGCGGCTGGTGATCGACGCAAAACGGGCGGGCGTGTCCCTTCACGCCGTAGTGAGCGCCATCCGGCGTCACTGGGCCAGGTCGGCGAGCCGCGCGAGCTGACAGGGTGGAGACCATGTCCAACGCTATCGAGACCGCCGATCTTGCCAGAACCTACGGGCGATTCGAGGCGCTCGAGGGGTTGACGCTGCAGGTTCCGGCCGGCAGTGTATTCGGGTTGATCGGCCCGAATGGCGCCGGCAAGACGACGACGATCAAGCTGCTGTTGAATTTGATCCGTCCAAGCCGCGGCAGCGCCCGTGTGCTTGGCACCGACACGCGCCGGCTCGGACTGCGCCAGTTGCAACGGATCGGTTACGTCTCCGAGAGCCAGCGCCTTCCCGACTGGATGACCGCGGATGAACTGTTGGACTTCGTCCGGCCGTTCTATCCCACGTGGGACCCGCAGCTGTGCGCGACTCTTCGTGCACGCCTTGGACTCGATTCGCGAGTGCGCTTGCGATCGCTATCGCGCGGCATGCGTATGAAGGCGGCCCTACTCGCCGCACTTGCTTACCGCCCCGACCTGCTCGTTCTGGACGAGCCCTTCAGCGGCCTTGACCCTATCGTGCGCGACGAGCTCATTCAGGCGTTGCTGGAGCTGCAGGGCACACATCCGTGGACGGCGTTCCTCTCTTCGCACGACATCGACGAAGTCGAGCGGCTAGCCGATTTCGTCGGTTTCATCGACCGCGGACGGCTGATTCTTGCGGAGCGGGTGGACTCGTTGCTGGGACGATTCCGCCGCATAGAGGCGACCGTGCTCGGCGTGCCCATGGCGCAGCCGGTGCCACGTGCCGAGTGGTGGCCCGAGGGCGTTGCGGGACGCACAGTGCGCTTCATCGACACCGACCATGCCGCGCCAGACGCGCTGATGCGCATCGCCAGAGCGTACCCCGGCGCCGACCTGCAGGTCATGCCCTTGACGCTGCGCGAGATCTTTCTGGTAGTGGGACGCCGCCCGACTTCCACGCCGCAGGCATCGGAGGCAGTGTCATGAGGATACTGCGGCACCTCGTCGCTTCCGACGTACGTCGACACAAATGGTTGCTCACGATGTGGAGCGGCGTCGTCATCACCTCCGCATTGTTCGACGGCATCCGTCCCGAGCTCGCTCTGAAGCCCGGCATTCACGCGGCAGCCGGACTCCTGGACGCGTTGATCTGGTGGTCCTGGCTGGTGATTGCCGTCGCAATCGTGCCACTGGTCATCCAGTCACACCCTCTCGTCGGCAGCGACGCGTTCTGGATGACCAGGCCAATTGCACCCGGGCAGCTCTTCGCGTCGAAAGCGCTTCTGGTCGGGACCGTGACACTCGTCTTGCCCGCGATTGCGGATCTGACGGTGATGGTCAGCCATCAGATTCCGATTCGGGATGCCTGCGGCGTCCTCGCCGACTCGACGCTCTGGCGCGCGATCTGTGTGATGACGCTCGCTGTCGCCGCCGCTGCCACCGGCTCCATCGCGCGATTCACGCTCGTCTGCGGAGCCGCGATCATCGCACTGGTGGCATGGTAGCCGGAGTGACCGCGTCTATTCTCCACGGACCGGAACCCGGGGCAGGGCACGCCGTTTCAGCCGGCGGATCCCACTTCGTGGGTGGTGCTGATTGCGATGTTGACATGCGCGGAGGCCGTCTGGCTGCTGATTCAATACCGGACTCGCTCCAGAGGTCGCGCCGCGGGCGCCGGCATGATTGGAGTCGCGGCCGCCTTCGTCATTTCAGCGTGCTGGCCGTGGCCGATCCTGGCGGTCAATCCCGACTTTCCGCGCACCGACGGCCAGTCCGCACTTCGGCTGGTGACCAGTTCGGAGGCGACGGAAGTGAAGGACTGGCGCGCGCCGTTCGGGTCAAGGAGCAAATGGCAAGTGCTGCGGTCCCGTGTGGGAGTGGCTGCCATCGAGCCCGGCTGGACGGCCAACGGAGGTGCACTCGAAGGTGCACTGCAAATTGACGGAAGAACGGCCCTCCAAAGCCTCGGGCCTACGTCGCCGTCGCCGTTACCCCTGGATGGAGACGGTCCGGAATCCACGAGTGGCGTCCTCCGTCGCCTGCTCGGCGTCGACTGGCTACCGGAAACGCCGATGCCGGAATGGCCGATGGCGCATCTCATGGTGTTCCGGCAGGACGTCTTGCCCGTGGGCGCCGCCGGACGTGCCACCTATCGCGGCCGCATGCAGGTTGTCCTGACGAAGCACGTCGTCGAAGCGGCATTGCCCCTGCAGCCCGGGATGTCTCATGTCAACGGCCCGCTGCGCATCGCCATCGAATCCGTGGACGCGAGCCGTGGGGATGCGATTGTGACAATCCGGTCCTCGAATGCGACGTCCAGCTTCACGCGAAAACCAGGCTCCACGTTCTCGGTACTGTCATCCGAGGAGCCTCCACACGCGGCAGGCGATAGGCGCCACCGAGGTAATTCCGGCCGAGACCTTCGATCTCAGCCGCTTTCCAGTGCCACAGATGTTTTTGGCGTGGCTGTCGGTACCGGCCCGACGTCCGGTTTCGAGGCGCGTATTTGGAGGATCGGTTTCGAGTCGCGGGATCGCGCGGTGACTGGCACAAACGAGCGCTTGAAAGACGCGGAGCTGGTCGTGGTCGGATGCGCAGCAGATGGCTGTGGAGCGCTCGATCACGGTGCGGACTTCGCGATCCGCGAGGCGACGACCTATGGGCCTGGCAGCGGCAGTGAGCGGCCAATGAGCTTCTTCCCGGACAATCACGCCATGGTCAGACCCTCAATCGCGTTGAACCTCGCACTGTTGCTGCTGACCGCTGTCAGCGCGCCCGTGACGCTCGCCGACACCGTCCATCACTACGTGTTCGTCGGGATGGATCGCGAGCGGCTTGCCGAGTCCGGTTTCCTCGACCACAAAGGCGTCGACGGCGTGCAGGTGAAGTACACCTGGCGGCAGTTGGAGCAGGGGAAAGACCATTACGTGTTCGACGACGTGCGCGCCGATCTGGAACTGGTCAAAGCCAAAGGGAAACGGCTGTTCGTCCAGGTGCAGGATTCGACGTTCGCGCTCGAATACATGCCCGTGCCCACAGTACCTCCGTGAGGACGCTGCGTATCACGGCGGCGTCGCACAGCAAGCCAGCTACCCCGATGGCAAACCCGAGAAAGCCAAGCCCTACGGCTGGGTCGCCCGGCGATGGGACCCCGCAGTCCGCGGACGATTCCATCTGCTCCTCGCGGCCCTCGGCAGGGAGTTCGACGGCCAGATCGAAGGCATCAATCTGCCCGAGAGCGCGATCGACATTCCCTATGCCGGTCCGCTCATGCCCAGCGGCTACACCCGCGAGGGATACCGCGACGCGCTGCTCGATACGATGGCCGCGTTGAAGAAGGCGTTTCCCAGGTCGACTGCGCTGTTGTACGCGAACTTCATGTCAGAGGCTGATCCGAGCGGGAAGCCGGTATACCTGCGAAGCCTGTACGAACGGGCTGCCGAACTGAAACTGGGCATGGGCGGCCCCGACCTGTTGCCCCACAGGAAGTGGCAGTTGTTCAACAGCTACCCGCTGATCCGGGAGTTCTCCGACCGAATCCCCATGGGGATCGCGGTTCAGGACGACAACCTGGCCGATATCAATCCGAAAACGGGCAAGAAAGTGACGGTTCCCGAGCTTGTCACCTACGCGAGCGATGAGCTGCACGTGACCTACATCTTCTGGGGCACGCAGGAGCCCTACTTCACGCGAGACGTGCTGCCGTTCCTCGCGTCGCGGTAGAGACGCAGGCCGTTGACGCCGCGACGGAGTGGTAGAATCCACCACCCCAGCCGCCATGACCCCCGACGACGGAAACGACGTTGTCACCTCGACGGGCACCCCTTCACCTCGCCGTACTGACAGCCTGATCCCGGACAGGCTGGGACCGTACCGCGTGCTGCATCTGCTTGGCGAAGGCGGCATGGGCGCGGTGTACAAGGTCGAGCAGGACCACCCGCACCGCATCGTCGCTCTCAAGGTCATCCGGCCCGGCCTTGCCACGAGCGAGCTGCTGCGCCGCTTCGAGCGCGAGTCAGAGGTCCTGGCGCGGCTGCACCATCCCGGCATCGCACAGATCTACGAAGCGGGCACGGCCGACGCGGGCCACGGGCTGCAGCCGTATTTCGCCATGGAGTTCATCCGCGGCGAGACGCTGCGGGAGTACTGCCGGTCGCACAATCTCAGCACGCGCGCGCGCCTCGAGCTGATGGCGCGTGTCTGCGACGCCGTCGAGCACGCCCACCAGCGCGGCGTGATTCATCGCGATCTGAAGCCCGGAAACATCCTCGTCGACGAGAGGGGACAACCCAAGATCCTCGACTTCGGCGTCGCGCGCATTACCGACAGCGATGCCCACGCCACCAAGCAGACCGAGATGGGCGAGCTGATTGGGACGCTGGCGTACATGAGCCCCGAACAGGTGCTCGCTGATCCGCTCGAACTGGATACGCGAAGCGACGTGTACGCGTTGGGGGTGATTCTCTACGAGCTGCTCGCCGGCCGGCTGCCGTACGAGATGAAGACGAACGTGCTGGCAGCGGCGCGCGCAATCCGTGAAGACGAACCCTCTCGACTCAGTTCAATCAGCCGGGCGTACCGTGGCGACGTGGAAACCATCGTCGCCAAGGCCCTGGAGAAAGACAAGTCGCGTCGATACTCGTCGGCCGCGGCGCTCGCCGCGGACGTCCGTCGCTACTTGACAGACCTGCCCATCACGGCGCGCCCGGCGAGCGCGACCTACCAGATGCGGAAGTTTGCTCGCCGCCACAAGACCCTCGTCACGGCAACCGTCGCCGTGCTTGCTGCCCTGGTGGGCGGGCTGTTCGTCAGTGCACGGGCGGCGGTGCGCGCGCGCCAGGCCGAGCAGGCAGCCGAGGCGGTGAGCGACTTTCTGCAGAACGATGTGTTGGCGCAGGCCAGCGCTGCGACGCAGTCGACACCGAACGCCAGGCCCGATCCTGACCTGAAGGTGCGAACCGCCCTGGATCGCGCGGCGGCACGAATCAGCGGGAAGTTCGCTCACCAGCCGGCGATCGAGGGTGCTGTTCGATACACCATCGGGCGCACGTATCTGGACCTTGGGATGTATCCCGAAGGCCGGATTCAATTCGAGCAGGCGTTGAAAGCGCAGCGACAGGCGATCGGCGCAGAGAACGCCACCACTCTCAGGACCATGGGGCGTCTGGGACGAACGGCCGAGTTGCAGGGGAACTACCCGGAGGCCGAGACGCTGTTGACCCAGGCGCTGGCCATTCAGCGCCGCGTGCTGGGCGAGGAGGATCCCGACACGCTGTATTCCGAGAACAACCTCGCCGAAGTGTATTTCCAGCAAGGGAAATACGCGGAGGCCGAAGCGCTCAACGCCAGCGTGCTTGCGACTCAGCGCCGGGTGTTCGGTCCGGAGCATCCCTCGACGCTCGTGACGATGAACAGCCTGGCAAATGCCTACGACCTGCAGGGCAAACACGCGGAGGCCGAAGCGCTGCACGCGCAGGCTCTGGAACTCCAGCGCAAGGTCCTCGGGCCGGAGCATCCCGATACGCTCGTCACCATGGACAACCTCGCGTCCGACTACAACTCGGTGGGCAAGTACGCGCAGGCCGCAGCGCTGTACGCACAGACGCTGGAGATCCAGCGCCGAGTGCTGGGTTCCGAGCATCCCGACGTGGCCATGACCATGGGCAACCTTGGCCGCAGCCTGGGCGCGCAAGGCGATTACTCACGCGCCGAGACGCTCTTCAGGCAGGCGCTGGAGATCAATACCCGCACTCTCGGTGCAGAGAATGTCTCCACGCTGATCTCCATGGAAAGCCTGGCGAGTGCCTGCGCGCTGAACGGCAAGCCCGCGGAATCGGAGGCGCTCTTCGACAGGACACTGGACATCAGCACCCGCGTCCTCGGTCCCGAGCACCCGATGACTCTTGCCACGCTTGCCGACTCCGCCTCCCTCTACGAACAACGACACGAGTACGCATTGGCAGAACCCCGAGCGATCACGGCGCTTGAAGGACGACGGAAGGCGTACGGATCGGATAACGACGCCACGATGTCGTCGGCGGGCGACCTGGCGCTTCTCTACGTCTCCGAGGGAAAGTTTGCCGACGCCGAACCCCTCGCTCGCGAGAGCCTCGAGTTCGCCCGAAAGACAGCGCCCGACGAGTGGCAGCGATACGGCCTGGAGTGCCTGCTTGGGGCAATCCGCTCAGGCCAGAAAAAATTTGCGGAAGCCGAGCCGCTGCTGCTCGAGGGGTATCGGCGGATGGTCGAGCGCAAGGACAGGATGGGCGCCCCGAACCTGTTTTTCATTCATCGCGTCCAGGAGTGGATCGTCCGCCTGTATGAGGACTGGGGACGGCCCGACGAGGCGGCGAAGTGGAAATTGGGCGTGTAGGTGTGAACCTGTCGCCCGGCGTTGAGATCACGCCGGTCGCTGTCGCTCCACCACGTCGGTCTGCAACTGCGGATCGGTGGCCGACACATACGTCGTCGGCAGGCCGAGCTCGCCGCGGACGATGTTGCAGCCCTGCGCGATGGCGCTGGCCTTGTAGAAGGCGATCTCGCGGTTGCACCCCTGCCGTCCGAACCCGCAGTCGCTGGAGACGATGAGCTGCTCGACGGGAATGTGCACCAGCGCCTTGCGGATCTCGCCGGCGACGTCCTCGGCCCGGTCGGCCTGCAGCGTGCGGTGGCTGACGGCGCCGATGCAGATCTTCTTTTTCAGATCGTTGCGAAACGGCGCAAACAGCTCGATGTCGCGCTGATTGCGATCCTTCATCTCCAGCGTCCACACATCGCCGCGGCAGCGCTCCAGGTAGATCTCGATCGAGTTGGCGTAGCTGGTGTCCTCCATGACGCGCTGCATGTTCGGGTTGCCCCAGCAGGTGTGGATCCAGAGCTCGCACGTCTTCGAGGCCCTGCACCTCGCGATTGAAGGCGTCGATCAGGAACAGCACCTCTTCGTGGTCCTTGCCGAAGGTGTTGGCCATGAAGTGGAACGTCGGCTCCTCGATCTGAATCAACCGGCAGCCGGCGTCGCGCAGCGCGAGGAGCTCGGCGTTCATCGCTTCGGCCATGTCCCAGATCACCTGGCGCTTGTCCTTGTATTTCTTCGTGTGGATGTCGAGGAACAGCGCCATCACCTGCGAGCAGCACGTGCCAAAGCGGACGGGCTTGCGCGTCTTCGCCTGCGTCATCCTCCAGAGCTTCGGGTAGCCGAGCGGCCGGTGCTCGATCTTGTCCACCACGTGCGGCCAGCGCCAGCCGGTGTAGATCTCGTTCAGCAGCGTGCCTGGCGGATAGTGAAGCCACGGGGCGCGGGTTTCCTCGGGTTGCAGCTCGTCGCCCGCGAACCCCGCCCACCGCTGGATCGGATAGTGATGCCACGAGCGGCCGGCCAGGTCCTCGTCGCAGTGGTAATCGCCGTGCGTCAGGATGTCGAGCCCGGCCCGCTCCTCGTCGCTGATGACCACCGCCAGCGCGTCCTGGAACTTCTCGCGGAAGCGGACATCCATCATGCACGTGTCGAGGGGCTCGCCCCACATGCTGACGTCGAACCAGCGCGGCCGAGGCCAGGAGCCGGTGACGGTGCTGGGAAGAATCAGGTCGGCGGTGGCGGTGAACATGGCGGCATTCTAGGACGAACCCGCCCGTCCGGCGAGCGCCATTCGATGACGGGTCTGCCGCCGACCTCCCGTGCCGTGGTACCCTGACCGACCGAAATCCGCCTCGACGACACAACGGAAGCGCACCGGGAGTTCATCATGCCAACGCAACCAGGCGACTCTGACGCCCTGCCAACGACGGGCGGCATCTCGCGGCGTCGCTTTCTCGAGGCCGGCACCTCCGCGCTCGGCCTCTCGATGGTCGGTCCGGATCTGGTCCGCGCCGCCGCGCCGAACGGAACACTGGCACTGGGAGTGATCGGCTGCGGCGGGAGGGGCACGTGGATCGCCGACTTGTTCCAGAAGCACGGCGGCTACAACGTGGTTGCTGCCGCGGACTATTTCAAGGATCGGGTCGACGCGTTCGGCGAGAAGATGGGAGTGCCGGCGGCGCGTCGTTTCACTGGCCTCTCGGCCTACCGCCGCTTGCTCGAGCAGCCCCTGGACGCAGTGGCCATCATCAGCCCGCCGTTCTTCCATCCCGCGCAGGCGGCCGACGCCGTGGCGGCAGGCAAGCACGTCTATCTCGCCAAGCCGGTCGCCGTCGACGTCCCCGGCTGCGCCGCGATCCTGCAGGGTGGAGCGAAAGCAACGGCCAGCAACCTGTGCTTTCTCGTCGATTTCCAGACACGCGCCAACGAGTTTTTCGTCGAAGCAGTGCGACGGGTCCACGACGGGGCACTCGGGCGCTTCGCCTTCGGCGAGGCGACGTATCACGCGGAGGATCCGTTCCTGGACAAGCACGACCTGGCCCGGTCCGGCGGCCCCGAGGATCGCCTGCGCGCGTGGGGGCTCTTCCGGGACCTGTCAGGGGACATCATCACCGAGCAGAACATTCACACCCTCGACGTGGCCAGCTGGATCATGGGGCGCCCTCCGATATCGGCGTTCGGGTCCGGCGGGCGCAAGGTGCGCGACGCCGGGACCTGCTGGGACACCTTCAGCGTGGTCTACACGTATCCCGAAAACGTTGGCGTCACCTTCAGCTCGCGGCAGTTCAATGGTCAGGGCACCAGGCCAGAGGGGATCAGAAACCGCATGTTCGGCGCCGAGGGCGTCCTCGAGACCGAGTACGGCGGGCAGGTGCTCGTGCGCGGCAAGCACTTCTACCGTGGCGGGGAAACGCCGACCATCTACGAGCAGGGGGCCGTCAACAACATCGCCGCGTTCCACAATGCCATCGCGCGGAAAGACTACGCCAATCTGACGGTACCCGAGAGTGTGCGGAGCACGCTCGTCACGATCCTCGGCCGGACGGCGGCGTACGAGAATCGCGTCGTGACGTGGGACGAGATCGTGAAGAGCGACGAACGGCTCGTGCCGGATTTGACCGGGCTGACAGACTGAGCGGTGCCGGGAGATCAGCCCGGAGCACGGCGCGCAAATCTGCTAACAGAGTTCCCTGAGCACGGAGCGCCAGACATGATGCAACGCCGCCAGTTCCTCCAAAGCGCCGGGGCCGCGGCCCTGGCCACCACCGGCTTGACTCGGCCACAGGCCTCGGGCAGCGCGCCAACACCCCCAACCTCAATCCGGAAGGCCAGGCTCTTGCCTGGCTGTTGCGCCTACTCGTACCACGACGATCTGGCGTCAGGCCGGATGAGCATGGAAGACTTCATCCTGAAGGGCGTCGACCTCGGAGTCGCTGCCGTGGACATGACGGTCTACTGGCTGAAGTCCACCGAGCCGGCATACCTTGCCAGCCTGCGGCATCTGGCTTTCAAAAACGGGCTAGCGTTTTCCGGCGCGGCGTGTCGCGCGAGTACGGTGGCGTCGGACCCGGGAGCACGTGCCGAGGTGCTCGACGACATCAAGAAATGGATAACCGTCACCGACAGGCTGGGCGCACCGCATCTGCGCATCTTCGCCGGCGTCCTGCCGAAAGGTGATTTCACCGTGGCTCGAGGAATCGACTGGACGGTGGAAGTGATGAAGCCGGCATGTGACGTTGCCGGAAAGCTCGGCATCACGCTCGGCATCGAAGACCACGAAGGCATCACACAGAGGTCCGACACCACGCTCGAAATCATTCGCCGGGTTGACTCACCGTTCGCGGGTGTGAACCTTGACATCTCGAATTTCGTCGCCGACTCTGACGAAGATCAGTACAGGCAGATTGAAGCCTGTGTCCCGTACGCCACGCACACGCACATTCGTGATCACTTCGGTGACAGCCACCGTCCCATTGACCTCGATCGCGTGTGGAAGATCTTCGCCCGTGGCGGCTACAGGGGCTATATGTCGGCCGAGTACAAAGGCGAGGAGAGCGCGGCCACGGCCGTGCCAAAGCTCGTCGACCGCATCAAATCGCTGTGCGCGAGGTACGCCACCGCGTAGGGAGGTCGTCCATGTCCACTCGTCGTCAATTCATCAGCACCGTTCTCGGGAGCACGGCAGTGTTTGCCGCGGGCTTTCCAGACAGCCGTGTCCTTGGCGCCAACGACCGGGTCCGCTTCGGGCTGATCGGGTGCGGCTCGAGGGGACTCGAGGACTTTCGCGCGGCATTGAAAGCCCCCAACGTGGAGGCGGTCGCCGTAGCCGACCTCTACACGCGGCGACTCGATCAGGCGAGGGAGATCGCACCGCAAGCCCGGACGTACAAGGACTTCCGCGCACTGCTGGACGACAAGACGATCGATGCCGTGCTGATCGCCACACCTCAGCATCAGCACGCGTTGCAGTTCGTGCCTGCCATCCAGGCCGGCAAGGACATCTACCAGGAAAAGACCATGGCGTTCAATCCGGATCACGCCCGGCGGATGCGCAAGGCGTTCGAGGGATCCGGTCGCGTGGTGCAGATCGGCAGCCAGGCCACCAGCGGCTCGGCCGTGAAGGCCGTCCACGAGTACCTGAACGACGACCGCATGGGCACGATCACCCAGCTCCATACCCACCATTACCGCAACGCTCCGTACGGGGGCTGGAAGCGGCCGATTCCGGCGGACTGCGATGCGCAGCACGTGGACTGGAGCACGTTCCAGGGCGAGACCGCGCCGCACGCCTTCGATCCGAATCGCTACATGAACTGGCGTTTCTACTGGGACTACTCAGGCGGCAACGTGTTCGAGAACATGGTCCACCAGGTGATCTTCTGGTACAAGATCCTCGACCTGAACATCCCACGCAGCGTCACCATGGGCGCCGGCAACTACCGCAGTCCAGAGATGGAAGTGCCCGACACCTACGACGTCGCGATGGACCACGGCAACCTGCTCTTCACCTGGAATTCGATGTTCGGCAATCGTCACTACGGCGAAGGCAACGACATCCTGCTGGGCACCAATGGCGCGATCTTTCGCGACGAGTCCGATCGCGTGCGATACGAGTCTCAGTCCACGAAGCCTGAACAGGGCGCTGAAGAGATCGCCACGACGAAGGCCGCCCCGGACGTCGTCGGCGAATCGGACTCCACCGACGTGCATCTGCAGAACTTCTTCGACTGCGTCCGGACCCGCAAGCAGCCGAACTGTCCGTTCGAGCTTGGCTTCCGTTCCGCGATCACCTGCCGGATGGCGCTCACCGCGTTTCGAGAAGGTCGACGGGTGACATGGGACGCGGAGCGCGGTGAGATTGTGTAGGGACGACAGCGGACAGTCGGGCTAGCGGTGTGATGCCCAGGCGGCCAGAACCTGCGCGGGATCCTCGGCGGCGTCAGTCGTGCGAACGGTGACGTTGGGAACGCCCTTGTACAGATCCCCGGCGATCGCCCCGGCCGGTTCGCCAACCGGCGTCACGGGGTCGAGCAGAAGCACCGGCCGCGGTCTCGCGGCCCCCGCCACATCGGGCAGGTCGAATTCGCGCAGGATGCCGTACGCGTAGATATCGAACGGCTGCGTGTAGCGTTCGGCGACCGCGAGCGAGCGGTAGTCCGTGACGGTGTGCCGCAACGCGACGCCGCCGACGCGCTCGTCGAGTGCGGCGGCATACAGCGCGATCACCCCGTGAGGCCCGTCGCCCACGAGTGATACGGCGCCGCCGATGTCCGGCCGCGAGCGAAGATAGTCGATCGCCCTCAGCGTGTCGTAGACCTGTCCGCCCAGGAGCGGCCTGCCCAGCATCAACGTGAACCAGGTCAGGTAGGCCTCGTTGGGGATGCGTTCCGGAAAGTAGAACCGTCCCCGTTGCGGGTAGCCAATCGCGCAGTCGCCGCGTCCCCGGACGTCGATCACCGCGATGCGGCATTTCCCCTGGGCACAGAGACGCTCGGCAAACGCGTCCTCTGCCACCGAGCTCCACGCAGGGGCCTCGCCGACGTACAAGACGGTCGGCGTGGAAGGCCCCGCAGTGTCCGGCGTGAGCAGCCAGCCCGGTGTGCGAATCTCCGCCTCGCTCGCGAGCTCGAACTGCTCGGCCCGATAGCTTGCCTTTCTGATCGTGGCCAGCACACGGCTTGTGGGCGCCGGGCCGCGCGACTCCTCGATGCCGAGCACGGCGCGCACGCGTCTCCGCACGTCATCCGCGGACACGGATCCCGGCGGGTGGACCGACTCGGACATCTCCCGCGTCAGCGACAGCGCCGTTTCGCCGCCGAATGACGTGCTGACGAAACCGGTCGGCGTCACAAACAGCGCCGCGTCCGACTCGGCCGCCTGCGCCGTCTCGCCATCGTCGACGCCCTTCATCTCGAACCAGCGGTTGAACCAGCAGTACGTGGCCCGGCGCATTTCGTAGACGTATCCGTGCCGAGCGGTGGTGGCCTGCAGAGACAGGCGGTCGCCGCCGCCGAGGAGCCCGTACGCGCGCTGGTATTCATCGACGGCCGCGAGCGAGCCGGCGACGTACTCAGGAGAATAGGTGTGACCCGCATCGTGCAGCGTGATCAACATCAGCATCGGCTTCGGCGCGAACGCATAGAGCAGGTCGGCGCGGTCGATCCCGCGCGAGAGCGCCGGCACGATGTTCTGCTCGGCGTCGTCAGCGGAGCCAGGGGGCTCGACCCCGGCCTCGGCGAGGTTTTCGGTGTTGCCCTCGGAGACCACGGCCACGCGGATCCGGCTGTCGAGCGCCGCCAGGAATTGGGTCAGCGTCGCGCCGCCCGACTGGCCGCAGCAGCCGATCTTCTCGGGGTCGACTTCGGGCCGCGTCAGCAGGTAGTCAATCCCGCGGATGCCGTCCCAGGTGCGGAACAGGCCGAAGTTGGCGCCGAGGAGGATCAGTCGCCGCCCGGCGTACTCGTGCTCGCCGGTTCCGCCGTCTGGGATCGCGGACTGCCCGGGGCGTGCGCCGGGGTACTCGATGCGTTCCCCCTGGCCGAACGGGTCGTACGCGAGGACGACATAGCCTTTGCGCGCAAGGTTCGAGAACAGCTTCTGGTAGCTCGGCCAGGCCTTGCCGTTCTCTGAATGCCCGAGCGGGGCAAGAATCGCCGGATGGCGTCCCGTGCGGGCCGGGAGATAGAGGTTCGCCGTGACGTAGAGCCGCGGGCGGCTCTCGAATGTGAGCTTCTCGATTCGATAGCCAGCCCGCTCGATCGTCCCCGTCACGCGCGGGTTGAGGGGATTTCGGTCGAGCGGCCCTCCCAGCATCTTCCATAGTTCCGCGACGACCGATTGTTGACGGTCGAGGACACCCTGTCTCGTGGAGATCGCGTCGATGACGTGCTTGCGTCGCTGGCGGGCTTCGTCCGAAATCCGGATCAGGTAGCGCTCCAGGTCGCGGGAATAGTCGGGGAGCGCTGCGACGTCGACGTTCAATTGCACACCCGGCGCGCCCGCCTGCCGGATTCCCGCAGCCTGCCCGAAAGCGGCGAATGTGGGGCGGAGGCCTGCAACGCCGGCGACGGCGGCTTCGAGAAAACTGCGACGTGTGTGTTTCATGATCCAGGACGGTCGCTCAATCGATCACGATCTCGCCGACCTGATACCAGCCGTCGTCTTGCCGGCCGGCAATCGCCAGACGAATCGCCGGTCGCCGGGTCTCGGGATCCAGGAGCGCCACGCGAACGGGGTAGCGGCCGGGCGCGAGATCGCGCGGCACCGCGATGCTGCCGTCGACGACAGCGTCTCCCGGCAGCCATTGCCGGACGTCGGCGTCGAGCGGCACGACGGCGTCGCCGATGGCGAGCGCGAGTGTGTAGCGGCGATAGATCGGCGCGACGCCCGCGTTGAGCCACCACATGCTGAACGGCGCCATCGTTCCACGGCCCGCGTGCGACGGGTACTCGAGGCGCTTGAGCACGAAGCGATAGCCGATCTGTTTTTGAAACTCCTCGAACGCCGGCTTCCATTCGGCCGGAATCCGGCTCGACTTGATGTTGATCGTCGACGCGTGCCAGCGAAGCGCCTGCTCGAGAATCGGCTTGAGCGGGAACTTCCACTCATGCCACTGCTCGGGCACCCAGCAGGTCTCGAGCGCCACCGGAGCCGTCCGCCACGCGTCCTGGAGCCCGCCACGCGCGAGTTGTTGCGGGTAGAAATCAATCATGTGCGCGAAGTGGCGGCCAGGCGCGCCCATGTCGCCCCAGCAGTCCAGGCGCCATCCGGCGCCGCGCTTCACGCCGTATTGCAGCGCTGGCAGCGCGTCGAAGTTCATCAGCAGGAGCGTGCGCGGAAAGGCGGTGAAGTAGACGTCGATCAGCTGCTGCTGGATCGACCAGGCTGGGAGATACGGTCCCCAGCCTTCGCCCCAATACCCGACCGTCGAGACATCCACGTGATTCAGATCGGGATGCCCGTCGTAGCGCTTCCCGGCTTCGACGACCAGAGCGCTCCACGCCGCCGCATACAGCGGGTCGTCGGCATCGGGCGACCAGATCGCGCCGTCCTTGTCCGTCGCCGCATTGGCTCGCTTCGCGCCTGATGCCAGGTACCAGTCGGGCATCGGGTGCTTGTCGTCATACGGCATGATCCGGATGGCGAGCCGCTGGCCATGGCGGTGCGCCTCCGCCAGGGCGTCGTCGATGATCGACCAGCGATACGCGCCGCGCCGGGGCTCAATCTGCGACCAGAACCAGCGCAGATAGGCGACGCTCGAGTCGGGGAAATCGACGCTCGATGGCGGCGCGGACGTGGCAGTGTCGGGCCCGACTTCCGACCAATGAACGCCCTCGTTCACCGCCTGGCCGCTGAAGCGCTGGAACGTCTCGATGCCCATGCCGGGGTTGATCAGGATGTCGTCGATTTCAGCCGGGCGGACGACAGTGGTCTGGCCCGCCGCGGCAATCGCCGTGGAAAGGCTCGCGAGGACGGCCAACGCGATCGGATGCCACGTCCTTCGCGTCACAGGTCGCCGCGTCTCAATTGCTCTTTCACGTAGTCGGACGATCGCACGGCGAGCGCCATGATCGTGAGGGTCGGGTTCTGCCAGGGGCTGCTCGGAAAGCCGGAGCCGTCCATCACGTACAGGTTCCGGATGTCGTGCGTCTGCTGGAACGGCGTGAGGACCGAGGTCTTCGGATCGGTCCCCATGCGCGCGGCGCCGAGCTCGTGCGCCTGGCCGCGCGCGGCTCGCAGCGGCACGATGTTCCGCGCGCCGGCGGCCTCGAGCATCTCGACGGCCGTCGCGGTCATGTCGGCGAGCATCGCCTTTTCGTTCTCGCGTGGCGTCAGGTGGAGCTTTGCCACCGGGATCCCGAAGATGTCGACGACGTTCGGGTCCACGGTGACGTAGTTGTCCTCGTAGCGAAGGCACTCTCCCCAGCCCTGCATCGTGACGTTGGCCGGCTGCGGCGAGGTCGCGGCGCTCTTGAAGGCGCGGCCATAGCCAGGCACGCCGAGATTCACGTCGGTGCCGACGTAGGTGCCGAAGGCGTAGCCGCGCAGGAATCCCTTTTCTTGCGGTCCGCCGGGCAGGTTCCTGAAGTTCACGAGCATCGGCCAGCACGGGCGGCGCGGGCCGGCCACCGTGGGCTTCGTCGTGAACTCGGGCAGTTCGGCGGTGGCTCCCGAATCCGAAAAGTGTGTCATCAGGCCGCGGCCCACCAGACCACTGGTGTTGGCGAGGCCGTTCGGATCCTGCCGCGTCGCGGAATTGAGCAGGATGCGTGTCGACTCCTGCGTCTGTGCGCAGAGCGCCACCACACGCGCGTGGATCTCCCGGGGCTGGCGCGTGGTTCTGTCGATGTACGACACGCCGGTCGCCCGCCGCGTGTCGGGATCGACGAGCACCTTGTGGACCATGGCGCCCGTGACCAGCGTGCAACGGCCCGTCGCCAGGGCGTCCGCCATCGTCGTGAACGACGCGTTGAAGTACGAGTGCGTGACGCAGCCGTGCTCGCACGGCCCGCAGAAGTGGCACGCCTGGCGCCCGTTGATCGGGCGCGACAGGTTGGCCGTGCGACCCTGGGTGAGCGTGCGCCCGAATGCCTTCTTGATGCGGGTGCGGAGCGCGACTTCCGCGCACGTCATCGCCATCGGCGGCTGGAACCGTCCGTCAGGCAGGCCGGGCAGGCCTTCCGTCATGCCCTGCACGCCGATGTACTGCTCGACCAGGTCGTAGTACGGCTCGAGATCGGCGTAGCCGAGCGGCCAGTTGGCGCCGGCGCCGTCGTGCGACGCCGCTTTGAACTCGAAGTCACTGAGGCGAAGCGACTCGCGGCCCCAGACGTTCGTCCGCCCGCCGACGAGCCGGGGACGGACCCAGACGAACTTCGGATCGGATTCGTCGACGTACGGCTCTTCGACGTCGTTGACGAACCAGCTCGAGTTCCACTCGCGGACGGCGTAGGACCGCGATTGAACTGGCCGTGCGCGGGCGAGCGGCGCCTTGGTCATCCCGCGGTAGGGCAGCTCGTAGGCGGGCACGTGCTCGCGGTAGTCCGCGTCGGTCAGCTTGCGTCCGGCTTCGAGCACCGCCACGCGAAGGCCGGCTTCGGTGAAGCGCTTGGCCGCCCATCCGCCCGACGCGCCCGAGCCCACGACGATGACGTCGAAGGAGTGGAGTGTGTCCGCGGCCACGCGCCCATCATAGCGTCGTGCGGTTCGCCGCGTCGACGAAGAACCCTACCTCACGGGAGACGTGCTGGCATATCAATGACCCCGCCGGACTCCTCAGGTGTTCATTTGGTCCCTTGACGTCGTGCTGAGGCGGATGTAGCGTGACCACGCTCGTCGTCAGTCATCTTCGACACGGACAGCAGGTGAACCAGGACCACGAGGTGGTGGTCGGGCACGCACGATTCCGAAGTCCTGCACTCATTCCAATCGGCACTGATGCCAGCCGAGGAAAGCAGCGCGCCGACAGTCCGTTCGGCCAGCCGGAGCGTGACGGCGTCGAGGCCCCCGCGAGCGCCGAGGTGCAGCTCGACGGCGGGTGGCTCACCGGCCGCCGCGAGACGGCTGGCCGCAACGGCGATCAGCGCGACGAGCACCGTCCGTGCGACAACGCTTAGGCCTGTGCCAGTCATTCTGCTCCTCCACTGCGAGAGCGAGGAGCAGACGATGGCGCGCTCAGTTGCGCGGCGGCAGGTGTTTACGGTGGTTTACTGGGACAAATGCTGGCAAGAACCGAAGTGTGGGACTGCAAACTACGTCGTCACACCTTACGGGCCGTCCTGCAAGCTGGCTTTCGCTGCCAGCGCCTGACGGCCAAGCGCGATGAATGCCGTAAGCTGCCGCCGGCCTGGAGAGGACGCAGCCCATGCCGCGATGTACACGGTGCCATAGAGCAGCGCGTCCAGCACGAATCGCAGCGCCACGTTCGACGTCGCCGGCAACGCTGTCAAAATCGTCAGCAGCACGAGGCCGGCCACCGTCGAGGCCGCTGCCGGCAGCACCATCACAGCTAGTACGTCACGCGGCCTGACTGGCGTCGTCCGGCAGCAGTACGCGACGCCCGGATACCAGAGGGTGCAAATCACCAGGCTGTGCGCCGCCGCGACGCCAAACGCCCCCCACCCCGCGCCGACGGCATAGGCCGCGACCATCGGGACGAGCAGGAACGCGTTCCAGCGAAGTTGCCGATCGGTTCGCCCAGTCGTGAGGTACAGCCAGTCGGTGACCACGTTGAAGCGGCCGATGAACGCAGCTGGCGCGAGCGCTCGATAGATGGGCGCAATGCCGATCCAGCGGTCGCCAAGAATCGTCAGGATCGCCCGCTCGGCATCCACGAAGAGGAACACGACAATCGGCATCGTCAGCGCGAAGACGATCTGGATCCAGTTCCTGTAGAAGACGCGATAGCGCTCGCCGTCGGCCTGCAGGCGGCTCAGCGCGGGGACTGCCACTCCGCTCAAGGGTTGGTTCAGCAGCGTCGAGGGAATCGTGAGGATGCGGTATGCACGGTCGTAGACGCCCGCTTGCTGCGGGCCCCTGACGCGTCCGACGAAGACGGTGTCGAGGTTCATCGCGAGGTAGTTCAGGATGCGCCCGCCGGTGACGTTCAGGCCGAACGAGATCATCGGGCCGACACCGGAGTCCCGGACCGGACGTCCGGGACGCCAGCGGCAGACCGTCCAGACCGCGCACGCGTAAACCGCCGAGTAGAGAAGCTCCTGGACGATGAGCGCCCAGTACCCCGCGCCGGTCCAGGCCAGTGCCAGCGCTGCGGCCACGCCGGTTGCCAGTGCGCCGGTGTCCATGAGCGCGATGGCCCCGAACCGCATCTGCCGGTTCATGACCGCTTCGACCTGCCGCGACGTGCCGTCGAGCAGGGGGACCAGTGCCAGCGCCGCCACGACGGGCACGAGGCGGGCCTCGTGGAAGAACCAGCCGACGCCCGGCGCCAGACCGAGCGTCACCAGGGCAGTGGTGGCGGCCAGCGCCGCGCTCACCCAGAACAGCATCGTGGCCTGGGCCTGCGTGATCTGCCGGCTCTGGATCGCGGCCGTGAACAGGCCGGCGTCCTTCACCCGGGAGAGGATGCCGACGGTGGCCAGGGCCATCGCCGCCAGGCCGAAGTCTTCAGGTCCCAGCAGGCGCGCGAGGACCATTGTCGCGGCGGTGCCGACAGTGAACTTGACGGCTTCGGCAGCGACTGTGACAAGGCTGCCGCTGGCGGAACGCAGGGCGAGGTCTGGCAGGAGATGATCCGTGTGGAGCAGATCCTCCTGAGGGCTGGATGGGGACTCGGGCACGCGCAACGCCCCCCATCATCGCCTGTCTCGAGGTCGATTGCGCGGCCGAAGCGAGCTGGCTCGAACCGGGTAGAACGGCGGTGCGGCGACCGGCCGATCGGAGGAGCCCGATCGGCCGGTGCCGGAGAACGTCAGTTGAAGCGATAGCGGAAGCTGAGCATCATCACGTACACGTCCGCGATGGCGGCGTTGGTCTGGAACGTCTTGCTCACCAGTTTCGTGCTCGCTCCCGAACCGACAGTCGCCAGGCGGTAGGCCGGCTTGCCCTGCGCGTCCACAGCCGGGTTCGTCAGGATGCGATTCTGGATGACGCTCTGGCTCACACCCCAGTCGCTGTTCAGCATGTTGCCGAAGTTCGTGATGTCCAGGCGGATCTGGCCCGAGTGGTGCGCGCCGCCGATGCTCTTGCCCACGTCCTGCGCGATGCTCAGATCGATTCGCGCGACGACGGGGAAGCTGACGGCCCCGCGTTCGGCGAACTGCCCGCGGTGCTTGCTCAAGTAGTCGTCCTGGTTGATGTAGGCCTCGAACGCCGCCGTCTGGTCTGCCACGCTGAACGTCGGGCCGCCGTTGGGCGCGGTGAACGCCTGGAAGTTCATCTCCGAGGTGTCCTTCGGAATGTAGATCAGGTCGTTGGCCGAGGCGCCATCGTGGTTCATGTCACCGGAGAAGATGTAGCTGGTGTCGCAACCGGTGATGGTGCACGCCCGCGACATGTCGAAGAACGCCCCGACGGTGGTCGCGCCGAACTTGAAGAAGTTGTGCGTGAAGGTCGGCGCGATGAAGAACCGCGGCCCGGCGGAGAATGACGACAGCGACAGGATCGGGTTGTTCGGATCGTCGACGATCGGGTTGCCCGTCCACGAGCCGGCCGCGATGGAGCCCGGGTCGATCGTATTTCTCGCCCGGCCATAGCTGTAGGCGGCTTTCATGCTGAAGCCGTGCGTCAGGGGCTTGGTCACGCTGCCGGCGAGAGACCAGGACCGTCCGATGTTCTGGTTCGTCAGCACGATGTTCTCGACCACCTGATTGCCGGCGGCGTTGTTGATGCGATTGTTCGTCCAGTTCGGCCGATCGTCGGGGCCGACGTACGACGACTGCGCGGCGGGAAGGTTCGCGTTGATATACGCCATCCCGTTCACGTCGCGGTTGTAGATGTATTCACCGGTCGCGACCAGTCCCCACCAGATCTTCCGATCGATCGCGACGTTGGTGCGCCATGTCTGGGGGAACTTGAAGTCCTGGTCCGTCACTGCCACGTCGGCACTGGACGGCGGCAGGCCGGTCGCTTCCGGCTTGTAGTGGTTCGGGTCCGGATTGAACGGGAAGCCCGTGGTGTTGGTCGCCTGAATGAACCCTGTCAGCATGCCCGTGTTGCCGATCTGGTTCGAGATCCAGACGTAGGCAGGCTTGCCGGTGAAAACGCCCGTGCCGCCGCGAATCTGCGTCGTCTGATCGCTGTTGAGGTCCCAGTTGAAGCCGACGCGCGGCGACCACAGGGGCGACGCCTTCGGCAGCGCGCCGGTGTTGTACTGCGCCGGATTGCCATCCTGGTCGCGGAACGTCAATGCGTCCACCGCAGGGTTGTCGAAACCGGTCGCGCCGAAGTGCGCGACGTCGACACGGAGTCCGCCGGTCACCGTGAAGTTGCTCTTCGGCCGCCATTCGTCCTGCGCATAGCCGCTGACGTACCAGACGTCCAGCGGCTGGAAGGGCGGGCTCGTCGATCCGGGAACGTTCGAGTAGCGCACCTGGAACTTGTTCAGCGTGATCGGCGACGTCGTCCGATTCGGGTTGGCCAGGTAGTCGTTGGCGTCGGCGTAGAAGTCGTCCAGGGAGTTGTAGACATATGCGCTCTGAACGCCCGGATAGAACGAGTTGTCGGAGTGGTACTTCTCGATGGCGCCGCCGAAGGTCAGCGAGTGGTTTCTGCCGAACTTGGTGAAGCTGTCCTGCGCCTGAAACGTGTTGTAGAAGAGCAGGTTCGCCGGAGTGAATGGCTCGCTGCCGATCGACGTGTAGGCGTTGCCGGCCTGGAGGATGTCGACGAACGGGAAACAGCGTCGCGAGCTGGCCACGGCTTTCGTTCTGCTTGGTGTAGCCGACGATCAGGTTGTTCGACATCGACGTGCCGAGCACCGAGTTCCACTCGCCGATCCCAGACTTGATGTTCTCGAGGATGGTGTAGTTCGAGTTGCCGAAGCCGAGGAAGTTCGTGCTGAACGTCTGGCGGCCGAACCCCAGCGACGACGAGTTCGAGAGGTAGACGTCGGTGCTCGACTCCAGCTGGTTGTAGCGGAAGCTGACCTTGTTGTTCGAGTTCAGGTTGTAGTCGCCCTTGACGAGGAATGGTTTGGCCGGGGTGTTCTTCGTCGACGCCGTCGAACGGGCCGGTGTCGTAACTGAACTTCGACGACAGGAACGAGCTCAGAGTTGTCAGGTCCGACGCGAGCACGCGGGTCGTGTTGCCGGTGGCCGGCGCGCCTCCCGGGTTGGACGTGAACGTCGTGAGCGGCCGCTTGTCCTGCTGGTTCTCGAAGCTTTCGAAGAAGAACAGCTTGTTCTTGATGATCGGCCCCGCCGCCCACTCGCCCGTGTTCGTCGTGTCGAATGTGCCGGGGTTGAACGTCTGCCCGGAGGCTTCGGTGCCCACGTACGACTCGTTGCGCGTGCGGTAGTAGAACGACCCGCTGAACCGGTTCGCGCCGCTGCGCGTGACAGTGTTCACGCCCGCGCCGACGAAGTTGCCCTGGCGGACGTCATACGGCGCGACCGACACCTGGATCTGCTCGATGGCTTCGAGCGAGATCGGAGCGACGCCGGTGCGGTCGCCAGGCTGACCGCCAAGGCCGAACGAGTTGTTGAAGTACGAGCCGTCCACCGTGATGTTGTTCATGCGGTTGTCCTGGCCCGCGAAACTGCCGACGCCGCCGTACTGCGGCGTGAGGCGGGCCAGGTCGTTGATGCGGCCGGACACCGTCGGCAGTATCGAGATCTCGTCGCGGTTTACGCTGGTGGCGGCGCCGGTTCTGGCCGAGCTGAAGATCGGGCTGCTCTCCGCGGAGACGACGATGGTCTCGGCCACCTGCGCCGGGCCGAGAGCGAAGGTCAGATCCTGCGTGACGCCAAGGCTGAGCATGACGTCGTGCTTCTCCTCGGTCTGGAATCCCTGCAGCACGGCACTCACGGTGTAGGGGCCGCCGACTCGCATGCCGGGAATGTAGAACCGCCCGTCCCCCTGCGTGACAGCGGCGTACGTGGTGTCCGACGGAACGTGCACCGCCGTCACCGTCACTCCCGGCAGCACTCCGCCCTGGGAGTCCTTGACGACGCCGGACACGCCGCCGGTGGTGACGCCTTGTGCACGCGCCGCTGCCGACCACGGCAGGGCGCTGAACAACAACAGAAGGGCGAGTACTCTCGACATATTTCGAGCCATCATGTCTCCCAAATCCAGGTACATGTCCCAGGAGTGGAGCGCAACGCGGGGGAAGCGCCGCGCGATAAACGCCACGAGTCTAACGGGGTGTCGTCACGCCGTTGTAACGCGTGTCGCCAGGCCAGTGGGAGCAGCTGAAGATCGGTCCGGGTCGCGGGAATCAACCAGGTCATCACGCAGGCTCAAGGGCTGGCGCAAATGCCGGGTGGAGTATACGACGAGGCTCGCTGTGGAGCGCCCTGGAATCATGACGTGGCTTGACCACCTGTGGCGCGCCGAAACCAGCCCGGCTGTCTTTACACCCGAGGCGGGGCGATGTAGCCTCCGCCCCGTGAGACCGAATTCCCGTCGTCGAGAGTGCGGCAGCCCTTCAGCCATGACACACGCCGCTCGCGCTTCTGCTCTGCTGGTGGCCGCGGCGCTGATCGCGGCGGCGACGGCGTCGGGGCGCGCGCAGGCTCCGCCTCATGTCCCGGCCGGACATGCCTCGCACGCGCCGGTCAGCGCGGCCGACCCTCTCTATCGCGACTTCCTCAATCCGCCGAACTCCGCTCGCCCGCGCGTCTGGTGGCACTGGATGAACGGCAACATCACGAAGGAGGGGATCAGACTCGATCTGGAGTGGATGCATCGCATCGGCGTGGGCGGCTTCCAGAACTTCGACGCCTCGCTGTTCGCGGATCAGGTGGTGGACAAACGGCTGGTCTACATGTCGCCCGAGTGGAAGGATGCCTTCCGCTACGCGACCACACTCGCGGATAGCCTCGGCCTCGAGGAAGCGATCGCTGGCTCGCCGGGCTGGAGCGAGTCGGGCGGGCCGTGGGTGAAGCCAGAGCAGGCGATGAAGAAAGTGGTCTGGAGCGAGACGCGAATCCACGGCGGCCAGCCGTTCGCGGGCGCCTTGCCGAAGCCGCCGACGATCACCGGGCCTTTTCAGAACATCCCGATGTTCGATTTTATCGCCGCGATCACCGGAAAGAAACCGCCCGAGCCGCCGCAGTACTACAAGGACGCCGCTGTCATCGCCTTTCGTGTTCCAGACACAGACCTGCCCATGGCGGACCTGCACCCTGTGGTCACGACCAGCGGAGGCGGCATCGACGAGGCGCGCCTGTGGGACGGGGACCGGGCCACCCCGGTCGCGCTGCCGATGGCGCCGGAAGGCCAGAAGGCATGGATCCAGTTCGCCTTCCCAGAGCCGCAGGTGATCCGCGGCCTCTCGCTGGTCATGTCGGGATTCAAGAACCCATGGGCGCCGCCGCCTCCCGGTCCGGATCTCGAGGCCAGCGACGACGGGCAATCATTTCGCGCCGTCGTCAACGTGCCGCTCAGCACTGCCGAGCAGAACACGGTGTCGTTTCCAGCGGTGCGCGCCAGATTCTTCAGGGTGACGTTTGTCACGATCCCGCAGGCGCCGTTGGCGATCGGAGACGTCAGCTTTCCCACGCCGACGGCAACGAGCCACCAGATCGCGGAGTTGGTCCTTCACGCCGGCGCCCGCGTGAACCGCTTCGAAGAGAAGGCCGCCTTCGCGCCGATGCCGGACGTCTCCTCGGTGCCGACGCCGGAACAGCCCTCCGACACGGCCATCGACAAGTCGAGCGCGGTGGACCTGACGTCGAAGATGCGGCCCGATGGCACGCTCGACTGGACACCGCCCGCAGGGGAGTGGGTCGTGCTGCGACTGGGGTACTCGCTGCTCGGCATCACGAATCACCCCGCGTCACCTGAAGGCACCGGCCTCGAAGTCGACAAGCTGAACGCCGCGGACGTCAGGGCCTACATGCAGACCTACCTGGATCAGTACGCGAGCGCTGTCGGCCCGTTGATGGGGAAGCGCGGCCTGCAGTACCTGATCAGCGACAGCTGGGAAGCCGGCGCACAGAACTGGACCGACGACATGCTCGCCGAGTTCACGAAGCGCCGCGGCTACGACCCGCGGCCGTGGCTTCCGGTACTGACCGGCCGCGTCGTTCAGGACGCCGGCGCAAGCGATCGCTTCCTGTGGGATTTCAGGCGCACGCTGGCCGACATGCTGGCCGAGTACCACTACGATCAGATCACGGCGCTGCTCAAGGCGCGCGGCATGGGGCACTACGGCGAGTCGCACGAGACGGGACGCACCTTCATCGGCGACGGCATGGAGGTCAAGCGCAGCAACGACGTGCCGATGGGCGCGATGTGGACGCAGCAACCGGGCGTCAACGAGGACCTTCCCGGCGCCAATGCCGACATTCGCGAGTCGGCGTCGGTCGCGCATCTCTACGGCCAGAACCTGGTGGCGGCGGAATCCATGACCGCCCGTTCGGGCGCGTGGGCCTGGTCGCCCGCGACGTTGAAGCCGACCGCCGACAAGCTGATGGCGATGGGTCTGAACCGCTTCGTCATTCACACGTCCGTGCATCAGCCGCTGACAGACAAAGGCCCGGGTCTCAGCCTTGGTCCGTTCGGCCAGTGGTTCACCCGCAACGAGACCTGGGCGGAGCCGGCTAAGGCGTGGATCACCTATCTGGCGCGCAGTTCGTACCTCCTGCAGCAAGGCCGCTTCGTGGCCGACGTCGCGTACTACTACGGCGAAGACTCCAACGTCACCGCGCTGTTCGCCGCGAAAGCGCCGCCGGTGCCGCCGGGTTACAACTTCGACTACGTGAACGCCGACGCGCTGGTGCATGTCCTGTCGGTGACAGCCGGCCGCCTCACGTCGCCGAGCGGGATGCGCTATCGCGTGCTCGCGCTGGACCCGCACAGCCGGCTCATGTCGTTGCCTGTGCTGCGGAAGATCCGGGATCTCGTCGCTGCCGGGGCTGTCGTCGCGGGCCCGAAGCCCACCGCAACCCCAAGCCTCAGCGACGACGACAAGGAGTTTCATCGCATCGCGGACGCGCTGTGGGGCGCCGGCGATGGCGCGGGCGAGCACCATCAGGGCAGCGGCACTGTCTACGGCGACGGCAGCGTCGGTGACGTGCTGCAGCGCATGGGCGTGCAGCCGGACTTCGACCACGCGAAGCCGGCCGCGGACACAACCCTGCTCTTCGTGCATCGCGCGCTGCCTGAGGGCGATCTCTACTTCGTGAACAACCGCCGTGACCGCGCAGAGGAGGTCGATGCCACGTTCCGCGTCAGCGGGAGGCAGCCGGAGTTGTGGCACGCCGACACCGGCGAGCGCGAGCCGGCGTCGTTCACGGTCGCAAACGGCCGCACCACGGTGCCGCTGCATCTGGAGCCCTGGGGCACCGTGTTCGTCGTCTTCCGCCGGCCGTCATCCACGCCGTCGAGGACGCTGCCGATGGCAGTCAGAACTGACCTCACCACCCTGGACGGACGGTGGGACGTCCGTTTTCAGCCAGATCGAGGAGCACCGCCGTCGCTGTCACTAGACTCGCTGGTCTCGTGGTCGGCGAGTGCTGACGATGGGGTGAGGTATTTCTCGGGCACCGGAACCTACACGAAGACAGTTAACGCGGATGCCAGCTGGTTCACGCCCGGCACCAGGTTCTGGATCGATCTGGGCGACGTGAAGAACATCGCGGAGGTGTCTGTCAACGGCAAGGCATTGGGCATCGCCTGGAAGCCGCCCTTCGCTGTGGACCTGACGGGCGCGCTGAAGCCCGGTGCGAACGCGCTCGTGATCCGGGTGACCAACCTCTGGGTCAATCGGATGATCGGCGACCGCCAGCCGAACGCGCCGAAGCACTACACCTTCACGCGGCCAGAGTTCTACAAGGCGGACTCGGCCCTGTTGCCATCCGGCCTGCTCGGGCCAGTGCGTGTCGTCGCGGAACGGCGATCGACCCATTGAGGCTGCCGATGCGACCTCAGGCGCGCGCGCCGCGCCGCACGTGGATCGCGGCGGTCGTCCTTGTCGCGGCGGCGACGGCAATCGGCGGCCTGGTCTGGCGGCTTCGGGCGCCCGCGCTCCCCGATCGTCCGCTCCGCATCGGCTTCATCCACGATCCGCCCTACATGCAGAAGGACCCCGACGGGCGCCCGATGGGGCTGTCAGTGGCCGTGATCTCGGAGGCCGCCAGGCGCCAGCACATAGCACTGGAGTGGATCTACTGGCCGGACAACGTCATCGAGTCGTTGCGAACCGGCGCCGTGGATTTGTGGCCGGCGCTCACGATCATCCCGCCGCGCCAGGAAGTTCTGTACTTCTCCGATCCGTGGCTCGTCGCCGACGTCTACGTCGTCGTTCCCGACGGTCAGCCTATGCCGGGCAAGGAGTTCACCGGCCGGGTCGGGCACGCGGCAGTGCCCGTCCTCGAATACCTGCGTACCAAGCACTACCCGCGCGGCGTCGACGTGATCTTCCGCGACGGCGACGACCTCGCGCGCGCGTTCTGCGCCGGTAGTATCGACGTGGCGTTTCTCCCGATGTCGGACGCGACACGGGCGAACCTGGACCCGAAGACCGCGTGCGCCGGCCACGCGATGAAGGCCTATTCCATCAACGACCCGCTGCGGTTGGCCGTGGCCGCGCGTCCTGAGCTTCGCGGCGCCGTGGACCGCCTGCGGCAGGAGTTGGATCGGATGGCGGGCGACGGCTCGCTGACCGGCCTGGTCATGCCGTATTCGTACTACCAGGCCTCGCAGATCCTGGCGATTTTCGACCAACTCGAAGAGCGCGCGCGGGCCCGCCAACTCATGGCGGGCGTCGTCGCCCTGGCCGTGGCCCTGGTCGTGACGCTGGGGCTGTGCCTTGCGCTCTACACCGCAAGCCGATCTGCGGCCCGGGCGAGGGCCGCCCGCGATCGGCTCGAGGGCGAGCTCCGCCAGGCGCAGAAGCTCGAAGCCATCGGCCGGCTGGCCGGCGGCGTCGCACACGACTTCAACAATCTCCTGACAGTCGTCACCGGCTATTCGCAGCTCGTGCTCGACGATCTGGGTGCCGACGATCCCAGGCGCCCGGCGATCGAAGAAGTGAAGCGCGCCGGCGACCGCGCCTCGAGCCTGGTCGGCCAACTGCTGGCGTTCGGGCGCCGCCAGCAGGCGGAGCCGCGCGTGCTCTCGCTCAATCGTGAGGTGGCAGGAGCGGCGGGCATGCTGAAGGGGCTGCTTGCCGCCAACATCTCGCTCGACTCCGATCTCGCCGCGCAGCCGGACCACGTGAAGATGGATCCCGGGCAGCTTCATCAGATCGTGCTGAACCTGGCGTTGAATGCCCGCGATGCGATGCCGGACGGCGGCGCGCTGACAATCGCGACATCCGTCGCTCAGAAGGCGGCAGACGGCACGACGGGGGAGGCGCGTGCGGAGCCGCGAATTCAGCTGCGCGTGAACGATACCGGTATCGGCATGGACGACGAGACGCTGGCGCACGCGTTCGAGCCGTTTTTTACGACCAAGCCGCAGGGCGGCGGCAAGGGCCTCGGCCTCTCGAGCGTCTACGGCATCGTCGTTCAGAGCGGCGGCACGATCAGCGTCGAAAGCATGCCGGGCCAGGGGACCAGCGTGACCATCGAGTTGCCAATGACCGCCGAGCCGCTCGGTGAGGTCGCGGCGCTCCAGGGACGTGAGACACACACATGACCGCGGCTGCCAACGGCGTCATTCACCTCGTTCCGTCGATGTTCTGAAGGGACCAACACATGGCTTCTCATCATCTGTTCGCGCAGCACGCGCTCGGGATCTTCATCGCCGCACTCGTGGCCTTTCTGGTCGGCGCCTTCTGGTATTCACCGCTGTTGTTTGCGAAGGCCTGGATCCGCGCGCATCGCTACACCCCCGACGAGGTGAAGGCGATGCAGGCTAACGCCAGCCGCGCATACGCCGGCACGTTCGTGGCGTTCCTGCTGATGGCATTTGTCCTGAACCTCTTCCTCCGCCACCTCGGCTCGGACTCTGTCCACGACGGCATCGTATGGGCCTTCCACGCGTGGCTGGGCTTCGCCGTCCCGGTCGGCTTCACGGCATACCTGTACTCGCAGAAATCCATCGGCGTGTTCCTGATCGACGCCGGGTATCAGCTGGTCTACATGGTCCTGATGGGCGCAATCCTGGGCGCCTGAGTCACCGGCTGTCGCCAGCGCTCGAGTGGCGGCCGGCTGACATCCGACGCTGGAGAGGCGCGCCGGGCGATCCAAATGCGCCGGGCGCGCTTATAGTGGACCGCGAGACCCACTGATGCCCGAGACGCCCACGCTCTCATCCGTCATGGACGCCGCCGAGGCCGCTGCCGGCGCCGGCGACTTTCAATTGGCAGGGCAGCACCTGCGGCAGGCGGTTGCGCTGCAGGAGGCGACGCTCGGGGCGCAACATCCTGATGTCGCGAGCACGCTCAACAACCTGGGCGTCGTCTACGAGCACCTGAACCAGCCCGCGGAGGCCGAGCGCTGCTATCGGCGCGCCTACGCCGTGGCCAGTGCGTCACTTCCGCCGGACGATGCGTCCGTCGTGCTCAGCGCGAAAAACCTGCGCGACTTCTGCGAGGCGCGCGGCATTCCGTTCGAGGCGCCCACGGCGCCGCTCGCGTCCGCGCCGGCTCCTGCTGGCCAGAACGCCGAAGCCTCCCGAGCGTCTGTGCCGGCTGCGACGACCGCGCCTCGCGCTGTCACGCCGCCATCGCAGCCAGTGACGCCAGTTCCGCCCTCGCCCCTTGGCCCCCTCGGCCCCCTCGGCCTCCTCGGCTTCCGCCTCTCGCTCGGCTTCCACGGCCGCGTCGCCGCCCCGTCCGGCGACTCCGCCGGCGCCCGCGCGTCCGGCACCGAGGCCGCCCGTCGTCGCCGCGCCCGCGCCACCCAGTCCGTCCGGCCCGGCATCGTCGCGCTCGACCGTCGTCTGGGCGCTGATCGGGCTGGCGGCACTCGTGGCCGTCGTCATGTTCTTGCAGCGTCCGCGAACTGCGCCTCCCGCCACGACGGCTGCGCGCGAGCCAGTCGCAGCGCCGCCCGCCTCGGTGCCGACCCCTTCGGCCCCAGTGCCTGCAGCGCCAGCGACGGTGCCCTCGTCTACCGCAGATCCCTCGACATCGCCGGCCGCGCCCGAGAACCCTCCGCCCGCAGTGGCCGCCGCACCTGCGCCAGAGCCGAAACCCGAACCTGCACCAGCGCAGACGCCGGACGCCGCTCCGACAGGACGTTCGGCGAGCGCGAAGCCGGCGGCGGCGCCGGACATCGTCACGGCTCAGGTATGCCGAGCGCTCGACACCGCTGCCGAATGGCGGTGCACGCCAGTGACCGGAAGCCTCGAGCCTGGCCCCGTGTACCTCTACACGAGGTTGAAGACGCGGTCAGATATGACTGTCGAACATCGCTGGTATCTGAACGACCGGCTCCGCCAGACGATGACGCTGCACATCCACGCGAACCAGGATCGGGGCTATCGCACCTACAGCCGCACGACGGTCTCGCCTGCAGGGGCTGGCGACTGGCGAGTCGAGCTGAGAACGACGGACGGCACCGTGCTGCACGAGGAGCGATTCACAGTCGGCAGGCCGTAGCAGTACGGCAGATCGGCCGCCGGACGGGAAGGGCCAGGGACGAGGCCATCGATGCCTTCACTGACAGAGGACGAGCTCCGCGATCTCTCGCACGCGATTGCGCTGGTCCTGGACGCCCGGGCCCCCGGGTGGACCGCCCGCCCGTCAAGTGACCCCGGCATCACGCTGCTCCAGGTGATGGCGTACGCCGCCGAGGCGATCGCCTATCGGCAGCCCACTCCCGAGACGGGCAGCCTCGCTGCGCTCGTTCGCCAGCGCCTGCTGGCGTGGGCCGCATCAAGTGAAGCCGGCGACCTCCGTCGGGTCAGATACTTCGGCGGCCAGTTGCTCACGGACCGGGACTTTCAGGACGAGCAGACGTACCACCGTGACATGCGCCGGCGCCTGCTGCGGTGCCTCGTGGGATCCGGTGTGGTCACAGGCCTGGAGGTCGGTGCGGACGACGCGACGGCCGGTGCGGTGGACGTCACCATCGGGCCGGGATGCGCTGTCACCAGCAGCGGGGAACTGCTCGTGATCGATCGGTGCACGACCTGCCGCGTGACACCAGAGGGACCGACTGTCTACGTCGCTCTCTGCCACCTCGAGCGCGACGTCGATCCCGTCCTCGCCCACGACCCGCCGACGCTGGAGGCGACGCGCGTCGAAGAGCGCACCGCGATCGAGTGTGCCGCGGCAGTGCCCGGCGACGGTGTCGCGATTGGAAGGTTGACGCGGTCCAACGGCACGTGGACTGTCGATCCCACGTTCGTCCCGGCAAGAGTTACGCGCCTGCCTCCCGTGTAAGTACCGCCACGCAATCCTGACATCGTTCACGCCGCGTGCGGCGATCGCTCCGATCGCGGCGGTCCGTTTTCTCCGCCGGAGCAACACCCGACGTTGGTGCCTGGATTGCACCACCCGGATCGCCATCCCCAAAAAACGGTCGTGAGCGCTCCGCTGGAGCCCTGTGGCAACGCGTGCCTCAGTGACGCGCTTGCGAACCTCAGTCGAGGACCGCCCTTTGGAAGGGAGCGTTCTATGAAACGGGCACGTGTGTACAGAACGACCATGGTCGTCGTTGCGGCGGCGAGCCTGACAGTGGTCGCCGGGTCAATCGTCAGGACCCAGCAGGCGGCCAGGCCGACCGGCCGCGGACAACCGGTCGATCCCACGACACGGGAACAGGAGAGGAGGCGCCGATTTACGCCGGCGGGCGCCGATGTGGACGTCGAAGGCAACCTGGCCGCCGCGGCGGCCGCTGAGGCCGCGGCGGGGTTCGACAGCGCGACCAACGGGTTCGACCCGCAGGGGCCTGATTTCGGCGGCATCACCGATGGCAGCGTCGTGCCGCTGAACTCGTTCAACGACAACAGGTTCATCTTCGAGGAGGTGGAGCGCACCGCCGACGGGCTGGGCCCGACCTACAACGCGCAGAGCTGTCGCGAGTGTCACCAGAACGTCGTCACCGGGGGCGCCAGCCAGGTCACCGAACAGCGCACGGGCCACCTGACTGGGGGCTCCTTCTTCGAATCGCTCGGTGGATCGCTCATTCAATCGCGCGCCACGAACCCGGAAGCCACCGAACTGGTCGCCGTGGGCGACGACGTGCGGACGTTCCGCATCTCGACCAACACGCTCGGCCTTGGCTTCGTCGAAGCCATCTCGAACAAGACCCTGGTCAATATCCGGAACGCGCAGCCCTTGACGATGCGAGGCACCGCGGTGATCGTTCCGGTGCTCGAAGCCAACAGTCGCGGTCGCATCGGCCGCTTCGGGTGGAAGGGGCAGCACGCCAGCCTCGAGTCCTTCGCAGCCGACGCGTACCTGAACGAGATGGGGATTACCAGTCCACTGCTTCCCCTGGAAAACTCGATCGCTGGAGCCGATGCGTCGCCGTACGACCCGGTGGGCGATCCGGAGGATGACGGGGAAGACGTGAAGGCCTTCGCCAATTTCATGCGCGCCACCAAGGCGCCGTCACGCGGGCCGATCACGGCCACGGTGTCGGCGGGCGAGCAGGTCTTCACGAAGACGGGATGCGCGACGTGTCACGTCGCGTCGATCACCACCGCGCCGGCCGGGACACCCATCAACGGCGGAGCGCTTGTCGTCCGTGCGGCGCTGGGCAACAAGGTGATTCACCCGTACAGCGACTTCCTGCTCCACAACATCGGCACCGGTGACGGCATTCCGATCCAGCCGACGCCGGCGTTCGCATCCACGGCGAATCAGATCCGGACGGCGCCGCTCTGGGCGCTGCGGACGAGGAACCGCTTGATGCACGACGGGCTCTCGTTCACCCGTCAGGAGGCGATCCTGCGCCATGCCGGACAGGCCGCGGCGGTCACGCTGAAGTACAAGGCGCTGTCGGCCACGGATCAGCAGGCGTTGATGGCGTTTCTGAACTCGCTCTAACCAGCAGACGGCCGGGCCGTAGTCCGGCCGTCTGTCCCAGCTGCGGCAGCAAGCGGGATGTGCACGCGGAAAGCGTTGCGGACCGCACGCTGTTGGTGGTACTTAGGCGCATGACTCGTGCGCTGATCGTCGCCCTGCTCGCCGTATTCGGTATTGTGGATGCCGCGCCCTCGCCGCACGTGCCGGGCATCGACGACCTGCTGAAACTCCAGACAGTCGCAGGTGTCCAGATCTCACCCGACGGCAAGTGGGTGGCCTTCGGCGTCGTGAGCGCTGACTTCGACCAGGACGCCTTCGTCACCCAGATCTGGGTGGCGCCGTCGGACGGCGGCGGCAAGCCGTACCAGCTGACGCGCGGGGCGAAGTCGGCCACCGGCGTCCGCTGGACGCCGGACAGCCGCTGGCTCGGGTTCATCAGCTCGCGCGTCGGCGACAAGGCGCAGGTCTTCGCCATCCGCCCCGATGGCGGGGAGGCAGTGCAGCTCACCAAGGCGGAAGCCGGCGTCGAAGCGTTTGAGTGGTCACACGACGGCACCCAGCTTGCGTTCACAGCGTCCGCTCCAGACACCGAGGATCAGAAGGCGCGCAAGGCGCAGCTCGGTGACTACACTGACGTGCACCGCGACTACGCGTTCGTGCAGCTGTGGACCGCGCCGGTGGCCGATGCGATGCAGGCGCCCGCCGCCGGCACGATGCGCACGCACGGCTCGGACCGCAGCGTGGATGACTTCGCCTGGTCGCCGGATGGCACCCGCATCGCGTTTCAGGCGACACGAACGCCGGACCTGATCGACGGCGGAACGAGCGACATCTACGTGCTCACCCTGAAAGATGACGCAGTCCGGCCGATCGTCTCGCAGCCTGGACCGGACACCGATCCGCTGTGGTCGCCGGACGGCACGCGCATCGCGTTTCAGTCGGCGATGGGCCGCGCGGACTTCTTTCATGCCAACGGCCGCATCGCCGTCGTCAGCGCGGACGGCGGCGCCGTTCGCTCGATGACGGACACCTTCGACGAAGATCCCGGGCTGCTCGCCTGGGCTGGCGATGCCATCTACTTTCAGTCGCTGCAGAAGACCACCAGCCACCTGTTCGCGATCGATGCCGCCACGGGAAAGATCCGGCGGGTCAGCCAGCCCGATGGCCTGATCGGCGGCGCGTTCACGGTGTCGGCGGATGGCGCCCGCACCGGGTTTTCAGCGGCGTCGCCCACGTCGCTGGGTGAAGTGTTCGTCGCTGACACGCGCGCTTTCACGCCGACGAAATTGACGGCGATGAGCAGCCAGCTGTCGGCGCTGATTGTCGGCACGCGTGAGGTCGTGTCGTGGAAGAGCAAGGACGGCACGACGATTGAGGGCGTCCTGATCAAGCCCAGGGACTTCTCGCCGTCGACGAAGTACCCGCTCCTCGTCGTCACGCATGGCGGCCCGACAGGGATCGACAGGCCGACGCTGCTCGAGAATCGCTACTATCCAGTTGACGCCTGGGTGGGGCGTGGCGCGCTGGTGCTCAAGGTCAACTATCGCGGCAGCGCCGGCTACGGCCAGGCCTTCCGTCAGCTGAACGTCCGCAATCTCGGCGTCGGCGATGCCTGGGACGTCGTGTCGGGCGTGGAGAACCTGGTGGAGAAGGGCTGGGTGGATCCGAAGCGCGTCGGGTGCATGGGATGGAGCCAGGGCGGCTACATCTCGGCGTTTCTGACGACTTCCACCACGACATGCGCCGCGGTGTCGGTGGGCGCGGGAATCTCGGACTGGTCGACCTATTACTACAACACCGACATCACGCCATTCACGCGGCAGTACCTGGGCGGCACCCCGGTGGACGATCCGGCCATCTACGCGAAGACGTCGCCCATGACATACATCGCGAAAGCCGCGACGCCGACGCTCATTCAGCACGGGGAAAACGATCGCCGCGTGCCGATCGCCAATGGCTTCGAGCTTCGGCAGGGACTCGAAGATCGAGGGGTCCCCGTCGAGATGGTGGTCTATAAAGGCTACGGGCACGGCATCACGAAGCCGAAGTCGCAGCGCGCGGTGATGCGTCACAACTTCGAGTGGTTCAATCACTATCTGTGGAACGACCCGGCGCCGGACTTCGTGACACCGGTCAAGGCGCCCCCGAAAGCGACGGACCCGAGCACCCGCCCGGAGTGATGCCGCCCCCGGACGCGGCAGGCCGTGAGCCTGACTCGAGACGCACGGACAACGCGATGCCGGATCGGGAGGTGTCGCGGCAGCGGCCGCGCGATCCGTTTACGTACAACAACTTCGACCTGCTGCGGTTCGTGTTCGCGTCGACAGTCCTGTTCGTCCACGCGCAAGTGTTGTCCCAGTCGGCGTCGCTCTCGTTCCTGGTCACCTGGCTGTCGTCGGATATCGCCGTCAAGGGATTCTTCGTCGTCAGCGGGCTGCTCGTCTTCATGAGCTACGACCGGACGCGGAATCTCAAGGCGTACGCGGGCAAGCGCTTTCGTCGGGTGTATCCCGCCTATTTCACAGTGGTGATGGGCGCGGCGGTGCTCCTGTATCCGCTGAGCCGCGCGAGCGCTGCCGCGTACATCGCCGGTGCGCTGAAGTACGTCGTGGCGAACCTGGTCTTCCTCAACTTCCGCGCGCCGTTTCTTCCGGGGGTGTTCGAGGACAACGCCATGCGAGAGGTCAACGGCTCGCTCTGGACGCTCAAGATCGAAGTGGCGTTCTACATCGCCGTTCCGGTGATCGCATGGCTGTGCGCCAGGCTTGGCCGCCTGCCGGTGCTCGTGACGCTCTATCTGGGCTCAGTGCTGTACGTGCTGACCTTCGAGTCGCTGGCGCGCCGTACGGGGTCGCCGCTCTACGAGCAGCTTGGCCGGCAGTTGCCGGGACAACTGTCGTACTTCCTGGTTGGCGCGCTGTGGTACTTCTACTTTCCGTTCTTCAAACGCTACCGTCTGGGTCTGGCGACGGCGGCTGCCGCGCTGGCGGTGCTGCACAGGGTACTGGCCCCTTCAGCCGCTCGAGCCGCTCTGGCTTGGCACGCTCGTCACGTTCGCCGGCTTTTTTCTCTACGCCGGCAACTTCGGCCGCCACGGCGACTTCTCGTACGGCATCTACATCCTCCACGCGCCCATCCTGCAGACGCTGGTCGCGTGCGGCGTGTTCGCCTGGTCGCCGGGCTCCGCGCTGGCGATCGGGTGCGCTCTCGTCCTGATCGCGTCCGCCATGATGTGGCATCTGGTGGAGAAGCGGTTCCTCTCGAGGCGCTCGCACTACGTGATGGCAACCGTCGATCCGGCCAGCTGCTAGGAGGGCAACGGGTCTGGACGCGCCACGGGCAGGTCGCCTGAGCGGGCCTGCCGGGCGGAGCGGGTGCCTTCGCGATCGAGGACGAGCTCGGTGACCAGGAGCGGAATCGTCCACCCGAGCCAGCCCGCCAGCCCGGCGATCGCCTGCACCATCAGCCGCTCGTTGCCGTCGAACATCGTGGACAACTGCGGTATCAACAGGAGTGCCGCGATAACCGCCCACACGCGATTGGTGATGATCGACAACGTCAACGTCGCGCTGCGCAGCATCCAGCGCCGGTGCTCGACGAATCGCCCCTGGCGCCCCATCCGGAAGCCGGCAACCGTGCACGACAGCCACAACGCTGCCAGGAGCATGTTGCTGGCGCGGATGACGGGACCAAACGGGCTGATCGTGCCGATGGAAAATCCAATCAGGGACGCCGGGATCACGCCGCCGAAGACGTAGGCGCGGCCGATCAGGCGATGCGCCTCCGGATGTCTCCGGCGGAACGACGGCCAGAGTTGAAACAGGCACGTCGTCATCGCGATCGCGCCGAAGATGACATGGGCCGCCAGCAGCCGGTAGTAGAAGGGATGTCCGGCGGGCGCCTGGATCCGGGAGCGGGCCGGGTCCAGCGTCAGGTAGGGAGGCACCGCGTAGACGAGAAACATCACGGCGACGACAGCGAGGGCGCCGATCCGCGCCCGGCGCCAGCGTGATGGGTTGAGGACAGGCGTCGACAGAGTGGCGAAGGCAGTCATGACGATGTCTCCGTTCCGCGGGGTGCGCGTACAATGTACGCTATAGGCGTATGTTATACGCTGGCTCGACATATGGCAAGAGATCGCTCCCTTGACGGGCTCAATCTGCCGCAAAGCTTCAAGGCCGCATGGGGCGTCTCCACCACCAGGTCTGGCAGGGGCCCGAAGCGTGAGCTGAGCCTCGATCGCATCGTCGCGGCTGCGGTCCACGTCGCCGGCCGGCACGGTATCGCGGCAGTGTCGATGAGCCGAGTTGCCGACGAACTGAACGCGGGGACGATGGCCCTGTATCGCTACGTCGCGACGAAGGACGAACTCCTCCTATTGATGGTCGACGCCGCGTTCGGGACGCCGCCTGGCGACGTGCAGCCCAGGACGCCGTGGCGTCGCGGCCTGACGCGCTGGGCAAGCGACTACCTGGCCGTCCTCGAACGCCATCCGTGGATCGTGCGGGTTCCGCTCAGCGGCCCGCCCATGACGCCGCACCTGGTGGAATGGTTCGAGCGGGGCGTCGCCGCGCTCGCGTCGAGCGGTCTGTCCGCCCGGAAGACGCTGGCGGTGCTGACGCTGGTGAATGGCTTTGTGCGCAACCACGCGACGTTGGCCGCTGACCTCCGGCTGGCGACGCCGGACATCGAGAGCAGCGCGGCAGGCATGTCGTACGCCGCCCTGCTGGGCAGCCTCACCGATTACGAATCGTTCCCGGCGATTGGCGGCTTGCTTCGGGCGCGCGCGTTCGATGGCAGCGAGGACCTCGCTGCGGATTTCCGCTTCGGCCTCTCCTGCATCCTGGACGGCGTCGCCGTGCTGGTCGGCGACAAGTGATGACGCGCCTGTCGGGTCTCACCACTCCAGTTGCACGAGTGTCACGGCCTGGCGGGGAAGGGTGATGGACAGAGTGGCGGAGCCTGCGGCGACGGCGACACGCGCCGCGGGGCCATCAGAGGCGAGCGCGCTGGCGGCCTTCAACTCGTCGTACCTGCGCCGCCGAGGGGGTTTGAGGCGACCCCATCCCCATCCAGACCGTGTACGCGTTGCTGTGCGACGCGTCGACGACGAAGCGACGGATCGACGCCGTCCGCGCCTCGGGGGCGAGCCCTTTCACGACCAGCGTGACCGCCGCCGGCGGGCCAGGGACGTCGTCGTCGTGGTAGTGCCAAATCAAGGCTGTCAGCCGGCGGGCATCGCGGCTGGCGAGGGCCGATACGTCCGGGCCCTGCCGCACCCCTGCCGACATCATCGTCTCGACGGGGACAGCGCCGTCGCTTGTGACAGGCAGCCGCTGCGCGCCCATGAGGCTGAACATGCGGAAGACGTTGAACACCGGCAGGACGACGCCGTTGCTGGCCATCACGCGGAAGCCGGCAAACCACGGCTGGTTCTCGAACTCGAAGGCCCACGTCAGCGCGCCTTCGAGATGGACGCCATGCCGATCGGCCAGATCGAGCGCACGGGCAAAGCTGGCGGCGGTGTAGCTGGAATACATCGTCGTGTTGCGATAGGCGAGTTGTGGGCCCTGGCACGCCGCGCAGCCGTCAGGATCGGACTCCCCGATGACGATTGGCGTCGCCTTGAGCTCTGGAAACGACGCGATGAGGCGGAAGCCTGCGTCGATGGTGGAGAGCTGGTTGGCAATGCCGAGGCGCACGTGCCCGTCGACGAATTCCGGCTTGCCCTTGGCGTGAAACGACGCGAAATCGATTGGCGTGCCGGCGCGGCCGGTCGCGAAATTGGTTCCGCGGAGCTGATGCTCGAAGAACGCTCGGGAGAACGGCCCGCCATCGCCGGCAGTGTCCGGGCCGCCGACGCGGGCTGTCGGCAGCGCTCGCCGGACGCCGGCAATCGCGAAGTCGTGCAGCTTGAGGAACTCATCAGGCGTGCCGCGCCAGTAGCCGATATTGGCCTCGTTCCACGTCTCCCAGTACCACTGCTCGACCTCCGCGCGCCCGTACTTGTCCACGCAGTGCTTCGCCCACTCGTAGACGAGATCTCCCCACTTGCTGTAGTCAACAGGCGGATAGGCCCAGCCGGTAAAGATCTCGTCGTACTTCGCCTGCGGCGTCCACGCGTGCTTGTACGGTTGGGGATGGGTGGAAAGCGCTTCCGGCATGAAGCCGATCTCCACGTATGGCTTCACGCCGCGCGGCGAGATAGGTGTCGAAGATGCGATCGACGATGGTCCAGTCGTAGACGGCGCGTCCGTGCGAGTCCTCGCGGTAGGCGTTGGTCGAGCCCCATTTCAACGCCGGCGTCCCGTCGCCGGTGACGAGCAGGCTGTGGGCGCGGAAGTGACATGCGGCCAGGGGCGAGCCGGCCGATGTCGGACAGCAGTTGCTGGCCGTCCTTCATGTAGGCGTAGTTGGGCTCGTCGGCGCCGAAGAAACGCCAGATCTGCGGCAAAGGGTGGGTCGGCCCAGACGCATCGACGACGATTCGCACCGGAAATGGATCTGTGGCAGCGGCGGGGAGGCCCGCCGACAACGGCTGTCCCCGCGTCAGGCAACTGGCGGCCAGCGCCAGCGCGCACAGGGCCGGCCACGAGGAGCGGGAGACAGCGGGTCGTGATTCAGTGGCCATGCGGCACCCCGAGTGCCGCTCATCCTAGCGCGAAAGGCCTGGCGCGGCGCGTCACCGCCGCCGCAGCCGCTGGAGCCGTAGCTGGAGCCCGTAGCCCGTAGCCCGGAGCCCGCAGCCCGCAGCCCGCAGCCCGCAGTCAGGACCCGGACGGAGACCCCATCCGTCCGAGTCCAACGCTGCAGCAGTCTGCTACTTTCCGGCCTCGGACACCGTCACGTTGTGCTCGCCAAGCGCGGACTTGAACTTCTCGTAGACGTGCGGGCTGACGCGAAGCACCACCGTCTGCGATCCTGACGTGAGAGTCAGCCAGTTCCGGGGATCGCGGCCGAAGTACATCGGCATGGCCATCGGCTGCGTTGTCGCAGTGTTGGGGTTACCGGCCTCGGCGGGCGGCGTACTTGCGAACGTGTGCGTGACCGCCAGGCCGGAGTAATCGAACGTCCGGATCGCCGTGTTGGCGGCTGCGTCGATCACCGAGAGGTTGTCGTGCGCCACCAGCACGTTCACCGTCTGCTCGGGGGTGCGGGCCTTCATGTCCACGAGCTTGATGCCGGAGAACCTGACCTGGGCTTCATCCGCGGCGCGCGCCGGCGCGGCGGCAGCCGTCAACGCGCCCGCTACCACAAGTGCCATCATCGTTCTCATTGGAATCTCCCTCTTCGTCCGAGTTAACGAACCCGCGCACGCCTCAGTAGAGGACGCGCGCCTCTCCCTGTGACTGCACAAGTCCATCCACCTGCGACAGGATGGCGTCCCGCCGCGCCATGAGCGCGTCGATCTCGGCGCCGCCGAGGACGCCTCTGGTCCGCGTGGCCACGGACTCTCTGGTCAGCGCCCGCAACCGCGACAGCAAGGCGTGATCGCAGCGCGTGACGTCTCCCGGCGCGATCAGCTGGTGCGACTTCCTGAACGCTCGCGTGAAGTCGATCATCCACAGGCGCCAGTCGCTCGTGATGAGGACGTTGCCGGTGTTGCGATCGGTGTCGGCGACCAGTTGGGTGAACAGGCGCATGCGATACATCTGCCGGTTCCACGCTTCAGGATCCGGCGCCTGGAGCTTTTCCCTCAGCCGCTGCCCCTCATCCAGCTTCACGTCGTCAACCCACCACGACAGGGAGCCCGGCTGGCTGTCGACGACGCGCTCAACGGTCACCGGCATCATGTCGGCGAGCCCGAGGAGCTCGGCGACGCGGAACGCCGCCACCGAGTATTTGTAAGAATCCACGAAGTCGATCTCGGTACGCCCGCTGTCGAAGCGCATGACGGGGATGCGCTCGTCGACCGCCGAGAACGCGGCGTCGTGCGTGACGGTGCCGTCAGTCAGCGTCAGGCGCGTCGGATGGGTGATGCCCTTGCCGATATCGTGGCGCTTGACGATCCGTGCCTTCTGAAGGAACCGTGCCTGCTGCTCGACAGAGAGGGGAGTATCTGCGGCCAGCAGCGACCCAGCCGAGGCCAGACACGTCGCGATCACCCCGATGCCAACCGCATCGACTAATCTCATGGCCTGCCTCCGTTGACGTGGTCGTCGCTGGCCGCCAGGGACCCGGCTGTCCGGGCACCACCGGCGTGATCGGGAGTAATATGGCCGCCGCGACGCCAGAAGTCCTGAGGAGCGTCCGGTTTTTCTCCGAGAGATCTCCGAGCGCACTGATGCGAGCCGCATTCGGCAAGTTCGTCGTGGATGGCGACACGCGCCAGCTGCTCCGCGACGGCGAACCCGTCCACCTCACCCCGAAGGCCTACCAGCTCCTCACGCTCCTCGTGGAGACCTGGCCGCGTGCCCTGTCGAAGGAAGAACTGCAGGAAGGCTTGTGGCCGTCGACGTATGTCGATGAATCCAACCTCTCCGTCGTCGTCGCCGAGCTGCGGGCCAGCCTGGGCGACGACGCGAGGCAGCCGCGATACGTGCGGACCGTTCACGGGTTCGGCTACGCCTTTGCCGCCGATGTCCGGCGCGAGGGCAGCGGCCCCCGCGCCCGGGTGGAGAAGGAACGCGGCGCCTGGTGGCTGTTCTCGAGTGCCGTGCAGGTCAAGCTTCATGAGGGCGACAATCTCGTGGGGCGGGAGTTGCCTGTCGACGTCTGGCTGGATTCGAGCAGCGTCTCCCGCCGTCACGCACGCCTGCACGTCGCCGGCCGCACGCTCAGACTGGAAGACCTGGCCAGCAAGAACGGCACGTGGCGAAACGCCGAGCGCGTGACTGACGTCGTGGAACTGGCGGACGGCGACGAGCTGCGCTTCGGATCGCTCCTGATGCAATTGCGCTGGGCGGTCGCCGCCGCCTCCACTGAGACCATGGGCCCAATCTGACGAACGCCTACGGTTTGGTGGCGTGGCCGGCCTTGGTCGGATCCTCGTTCGCGTTGACGTAGAAGATGTCGAACGGCCCTTCGAGATTGATCTGGACAACAGTCGGGACCTTCGTCCAGGCGTAGTGGTGCATCTGGGGCGGGAGCGACACGAAGCCGCCGGCAGCCAGCACCTGCGTTGCCGTGCGGTCGAGCGTGTCGCCCGCGCCGACGTTGAAGGTTCCGGAGATCACCGTCAGACGTTCGGCCATCGAGTGCCAGTGGGGCGGCACTGCATAGCCGCCGGGAAACTTCAACCGCAACACCACCGGACCTTTGGCGGCGGGATTGCCTTCAAGCACGGCCAGCTCTGCGCCGGCTGGCATGAACGGCGGTGCGGGGGCCCATTGGACCTTGTCGACGGGAACGATGATGTGATGGTCCTGCGCGGCCGCCGGACCACCGAATCCGGCGACGACCACGAAAAGCGCTGTTGAGACGACCGAACGGAACCTAGGCGTCATTGCAACCTCCAGCGAGGAGGTTAGACAGGCCGGCGTTCGCAAACCGTTCGCGGAACCGTTCGTGCGGCAACCGGAGCGTCAGACGTCGAGGAGCCGCCGTTCGAGGGCGCGGTTTCCCTGCGCCCGGGCAGTCTCGAGGGCCTCCTGGCGGAGGGATTCCCGCTCCGACAGCTGCAGGTCGCTCAGCTGTCGCAACACTTCGGGGAGCCACCATCGATCACGACCGGCGTCGGCGATCGTTCGTGCCCTCCTCAGCACTGACAAGGCCTCCGTGCGGTTGCCGGCGGCGATCAGCGTCTCGGCAAGCAGGGACAAGTAGTACGGCCGACGCGTCATGGCGCGTTGCGCGTCGAGACGGCGCAGGCCGTGCTCGATCATCCCGACGCCCATCGCGGCATCGCCAGTGCGTCCCCGAGTCCATCCGAGCAGGATGCGCGCCCAGTCATCGTAGTAGGCGAACCCGTGACGCTCGCTGAGCGCGAGCACCGCCGCCGCGTAGTGCTCGACTCGACCGACGTCGTCCCGCATCTGATGCGTGATGGCGGCGTAGGCCAGCGCCAGCAGTTGACTGAACGGGTGGCCGAGCCGCTCAGCCCTGGCGATCGCCGCATCGGTCTGCTGCGCGGCGGCGTCCGGCTCGCCGACAAGACACAGGACATGCGCATAGTGGGCGCGGATGAAGACTGCCAGGTCCGTTCCCGATACCGATCGCGCCGGCGCCCCGTCGTCGTGTGCCGCCAGCGCCGCCTCGAAGTGGCCGCGGGCCTCGACGAGAGCGCCGACGCCCAGCAGCGTGCCGGCCATCGCGTGGTGCGCCTCGCAGCGCCCTGAGGGATCGCCGAGACTGGCGGCCATCGCCTGCTCGGCGCTGGCGCGGGCCGCGTCGAAATCGCCGCGAACGAAGTGCAGGCTCCACAGACCCCAGAGCCAGTGCACCGGTACCTGTCCCCGGTTGATTGCCGTCGCGAGCGCGACGATCCGTTCGAGATTCTCCTGGACGTCCTGCGCAGCGTAACCCCTTGCCGAGGTCAACGGCGCCAACAGCGTGGTCCGAAGTCCCAGCTCGCGGCCGTCGCGATCGCGACCGGCGGAGATGGCGTCGACGAGCGTCAGCGCATGTGTGAGACAGCGAATCGCTTCTTCCGTCGCAGACTGCCGCGCGGCGAGGTCGGCGGCCCGTTCCAGAAACGGGATAGCAGCCGCCGGCTGACCTCCACGTTCGAGATGGGCGGCAATCGCGGCGCTGACCGGATCGCGGTCGGCGGCATGGATGCGTTCGAGCGCTCGGGCAATCCGCCGGTGGAGCAGTCGCCGCCGTGCCGGTCCGATTTCGCTGTAGGCCACCTCCCTGATGCGGTCGTGGCTGAAGTCCCACCGCTCCCCGTCCTGGACGCGGACGATGTTGCGGCACCAGAGCTCGTCCAGAGCGCGCACGACGGCGCCCTCTTCGAGGTCGCTGACATCGGCGAGCACATCGAAGGAGAAATCGCGGCCGATCGCGCTTGCCACCTCGGCGACCTCCCTGGCCCCTGGCGGCAGGTGCGCCAGCCGCGCGGCGACGATGGCTTGTACCCGAGGGGAGCGGTCCGGCGCGCCGTCGGTCTGGCTCATTCGGCCGTGCTCGACCACGAACAGCGGGTGTCCTTCAGTCTGTCCAAACAAGCCGCTGCGCGCGGCCTCCCGGAGCGGGTGTCCGGCCACTTCCTCGGCAAGTCGCACGGTGTCGGCCTCGTCGAGGCGGCCAAGGGCGATCTTCGTGAGACGCGACAGCTGGTCGAGCGCCGTCATGAGGGCGCCGACGCTCTGGTTGTCCGGCGCCTCTTCAGATCGGAGGGTGGCGACGACGGTGCAGCCGCTGGTGGTATCGGCCCTGAGGAAATAGTGGAGCCACTCGAGCGTGTCGGCGTCGGCCCACTGAAGATCGTCCACGACCAGCAGGAGTGGCGCCGCGTGCTGAAACGCGTGAGCGAGCGCTTCAAAGAAGCGCGTCCGCTGCCAGGGCTCGAGCTGCGCGTCTGGCGCAGCGACATCCGCGCGCGCCGTCAGGACCTCGGGCCGGAGACGCGCAATCTCGACAGCCCAGAGTGTGTCGAGCGATGTGAGTGCCGGCGCGACAGCGTCGCTCTGAAGCCACGCCGCGATCGGCGCGTAGGCGAGCCGTCCCTCTGCGGCGTAACAGCGCGTCACCGCGACACGGCGGTCCTGCGCGCGACGGCGCGCCACCAGCTCCTCGACCAATCGGGACTTGCCGATGCCGGCCTCGCCTTCGACGACGACCAGGCGGGCGGGAGCGCCGGTAGCCGCCGGAGACGACTCGAGCAGCGCCGACCACTCCGCCTTCCGGCCGACCAGCGGAAAGACTGCGGGTCGCGTCGGCGCGACGGCCGGGGCGGGAATGTCCTCGTCGAGGTCGAGGATCTCGCGATAAGTCGCCCGTGTCACCGCGCCGGGTGACACTGCCAGCTCGCGCTTCAGAATGGCGGCGCATTGCTGGTAGAGATGCAAGGCTGTGGCACGCTCGCCGCGCCGCGCATGCGAACGCATGAGCGCGCACCAGGCGGGTTCGTTCAACGGGTCCAGTCGCAGGAGCTGTTGCGCCCTCGCGATTGCGTCGCCGAGGGAGCGCGTGGCTTCGACCTCCGCGACGAGAGTGGTCAGCACACGCACGGCGAGCTGACGCAGCCGCTCGCGATCCGCGTCCAGCCATTCGTCGCGGCAATCCGGCAGCAGATCGCCGCGATACAACGTGGCGGCGGTTTCGAGCCTCTCGCGGTCGCCCTTCAGCCCGCGATCGGCGGCCTCGGTAAACAGGGCGACGTCGCTGACAGGGGCCGGGCCGCGCCAGGTGAACACTCGTGCACCAGCGTCGAGGGCACCGTCTATTTCAGGCCAGGTGTCGCGGAGATGGTGCCATTCCCGTCGCAGGTTCGTGAGCGCCTGGGTGTCTGTCGAGTCGGGCCACAGGCGGCCGGCCACCAGCGCGCGGCTGATGGCTGGCTCGCCAGCGAGCACCAGGCAGGCCAGCAGTTGCTGCTGGCGCGCCGAGAGGGGGCGGACTATCGCCGTGCCGTCGAGGACGACGCGGCAGCCGCCAAGCAGTTCGACGCGGATCGCGGCAACGCGTGGCATCCCCGCAGTCAGCGCCTCAGGAACGAGCTGAAACGGATGGCGTCCACGTCGCGTCTGCAGCCCTCAGGACGAGAGCGGCGTGCTCATCTCCCTCATCGGCATCGGCCCTGGCAATTGGGGAGTTGCTTCCCGATCAGTGTTTCGATCCCTCGCACTCCGCCGACACCGTCTTGATCGACCGCACGATGATCGGCGGCGCCGCGTCATCGGCAGACGGAGGGGGCGCGGTGAGCAGGAACGACGCGGGCGTGGGGCCGAGACCGACCGGTGACCGCAGACTGCCAGTGATCTCCACACGCTCGCCGACGTGCAACTCGGGCAGCGCTGCCTGGTTGGCCGAGATGAGCCCGTATTCGGTGCGTCCGGTCTGGCCCTCCAGACTGGCCACGCCGGTGCCCTCCGACGTCTGCCGCTGCTCGGTGCGTTGCAGCTGCATGTCCGCCGCCTGACGCAGCACGTAGTAGGTCGTCACCGGCTGGTCGCCGCCAAGTGGCGCATGTCGCGTCGGCATGCGATCGACGCAGCCAGTGACGGTGATGACCGGCCCTGCGGTGCCAGGCGGGACTTCGTCATGCCGCGGCGCCGGACGTTCCTGCGAGGTCGGCGGTGGCGGCGGCGTCTGGGCGAAGACCGGGGCGGCGATGACCACCGAGACGAGGGCAGAGGCTGGGAAGAGCAGTGCGAGTCGTGTCATGAGTGGCTCCGGCATGTGAAGTACGGACGTGCTTCCAGCATACGCCAGACTGCGTCCGCTGCGCCGGCCGCTAGCGTTCGCCGATGACAATAAGCGTGATGGAGCCCGCCGGAAACGTGGCGGCGAACGTGCGCGAACCGATGGGCTGGTCAGGCTGGCGCACGATCTGCGAGGCCGATGCCGCGCTGTACCGGAAGACTGCCGCGACGCTGCTCCCGCTGAATCCCGAAAGCGCGACAGTGCTCGTCAGGTCGCCGAACGACTTGTTGATGACGATGATGGTCAGCGCGTGGTCGGCGGAGCGCTCTGCCGCGAACACCGACAGGCGCGACAGGTCGGCGCTGGACGCCGCCACTCCGACATCGCCGAAGCCGCTGCCGCCGCCGTCGTAGTTGCGGAACATGCGGAACGCGAAGAAGCCCGGGGTGTTGTTGGCGGGCGGGGCCCAGAGTGTCGCCAGGTCGAGCCCCTCGCGGCCGAAGACCCCGAGCACTTCCGCCTGCGCGAGTGCGCCGTTGATGTGATCGAGCGCGCCGAGGTTGTACTCGGTGATCGCGGTCAGCGTCCGCGGGTAGTTGCGTGCGACCCAGTCCTTCATCCGCGGGACGAGCGCCGGCGCGTCGTTGATGTCGCCACCCACGTGGTAAGAGGCGTCCCAGAATATCCGCGTGGCGTCCAGCCGATCGCGCTGGTTCTGCGTGTCGCTGGCCGGCTGGAATTGCACCGTGTCCGGGGCCAGGTAGCCGTGCACGTCCAGGTAGTCCAGCAGGCGCCTGCCAGTCTGCCGCTCGGCTGCGGCGAATTGCTGAAGGTACCACTCGATGAACGGCACATCGCCGTGCGCGCGGCGATCGACGGGGTTGCCGTTGTAGACGTAGTTGGGGCCGGTGTTCCAGCCGCTCCTCCAGTCCTGCGGCGAGTAGAAGTATCCCATCCAGGACGCGGTGACGGGACCGCTGACGAGGGCGGACGGATCGGCCTGCTTGATCGCGGCCGCGTACTTCAGCCCAAGCCCGCCGAGCTCGTCGTAGCCGGGATAGTCAGGATGCACGTCGCGATGCACGAACTGCCAGAGCTCCGGTTCGTTGTCGAGGCTATAGATCGCGACGCCTCCGTGGCGCGCGTCTCCGTAGCGGGCAATCAGGTACTTGATCCAGCCGGCCGCGAACGTCGTGTCGATGGGCACGCTCACATCGCCGGGATCGGCGATCACGTTCGACCCGTCAGGGCGCACGCCGTTGCCGCAGTCGCTGTTGTACGGGTTGACAGCCTTCTGCGCGCCGTACTTCGCCACGCTGAACCCGCACGCGCGTTCGCGCCTGGTCGTCCATCCGATCAACGGAATCGTGCCCATCGTCAACGTGCCAGTGGTCCGGTCCCGCGCCACGGTGGCGTTGAAATCAGAGGTGTCTGGATACTGCGTGTTGGAGTTCGGGTCGGTGGAGAAATACCAGTCGTTGGCCGAGTTGTAGACGTCGAGCAGGTAGTTGTAGCGGGTCGCGATGTCTCCGCCCCAGCGCTCCACCGGCAGCCGGACTGCCGGTGCGACTGCCGCGAAGTCCGCCGAGTAGCCGTTCATGCCATAGATGAACGGGCTGATGGCGTGGCGGTTGGCGGCGGCGTCGATGACCAGATCAGGACCCGTGGCGGCCGCTGGCGGGGTGATGGTCACTGTCGCCGTGCCCGAGCGAGTGGCGTCGACTGTGCTCGTCGCGCTGACGGTCACAGAGCCGGGCGCCGGAAACGGCGTCGAGTAGAGGCCGCCCGCGCTGATCGTGCCGCTGACGGGGCTTCCGCCAGTGACGTGCTCGACGGCCCAGGTGACGGTCTTGTCGACGCCGGCACCGCCGGTGACAGTCGCGGTGAACTGCACGGTCGATCCAATTTCGACTGACGCCGACGGTGGCGACACCGTCACCTGGGTGACAGGTGTCGGTGACGGGCCAGGTCCGGGCTTGCTGTCGCCACCGCCGCAGGCCGACAGGAGCAGCGACGCGAGGCCGATTCCGGCCCGCCAGCTCGCGCGTCCTACGCGCCCGAGATTTGCCACATCACATTCACTTGCCGACTCCGCCATGCGCGTCCTTCGTATCACCTGCAGCACGTCCGACGCAATCGAGGATCGACGTTGGCAGATGCCGGGGGCAGCGTCGTGGACCATCGGCGGGTTGCCTGATCGCCGGAGATTGACGACAATGCCCGCCGATGGTTGGTCCCGCCTCTCGTCGGGCCGTTGCGCTGGCCGTTCTCGTCGCCGCGCTCGGCTATTTCGTCGATATCTACGATCTCATCCTGTTCAGCATCGTCCGCGTGCCCAGCCTGCGCGACATCGGTGTGCCCGCCGACCAGATTTTTCCCACCGGCGTGATGCTGCTGAACATGCAGATGACCGGGATGCTGGTTGGCGGCATCCTGTGGGGCGTGCTCGGCGACAAGCGCGGCAGGCTCTCGGTGCTGTTTGGCACGATCGTGCTGTATTCCGCCGCAAACCTGCTGAACGCGTGGGTGACGACAGTGCCGCAGTACGCGATCCTGCGGCTGGTGGCCGGCATCGGCCTGGCGGGCGAACTGGGTGCCGGCATCACCCTGGTGTCGGAGCTGATGCCGCGGGAGTCGCGCGGCTACGCGACGTCGTTTGTCGCGGCGATCGGCATCTGCGGCGCCGTCGCGGCCTTCATGGTGGGGGAGCGGTTCGACTGGCGAACCGCATATCTCGTCGGCGGCGTGATGGGCCTTGCGCTCCTGCTGCTCCGTGTCGGCGTGCAGGAGTCGGGACTCTTTCGACAATCGCAGGCCGGCGATCACCCGCGCGGGCAGTTCCTGAAGCTGTTCACGACCTGGCGGCGCGCGTCGCGCTACCTGGCGTCGATCCTGGTGGGCGTGCCGATCTGGTATGTCGTGGCGATCCTGATGACGTTCTCGCCGGAGATCGCGAAGGCGACCGGCATGCACCCCCTGCCGGACGCCGGACGTGCCGTGGTGTATTGCTACGTCGGGCTGTCGGTAGGTGGAATCGTCAGCGGCTGGCTTTCGCAGTTACTGCGAAGCCGGAAGAAGGTGCTCGCGCTGTTTGTCGGTCTCACGGCCGCCGGCGTGGCCGTGTATTTCCTGCCGGGACCGAAGTCGATCGGGTCGTTCTACGCCCTGTGCTTCGCCCTCGGTGTCGCCGGTGGCTATTGGTCGATCTTCATCACCGTCGCGTCGGAGCAGTTCGGCACGAACCTGCGGGCGACGGCGACGACGACTGTCCCGAACTTCGTCCGCGGGGCCGTCGTGCCGCTGAGCAAGGCATTTGGCGCGCTTGGCGCGTCGATGGGCCTCGTGTCCGCCGGCGTCCTGCTTGGCGTCATCGTGCTCGCCCTCGCCGCGATCTCCATCGTCCTGCTCGACGAGACCTACGGCAGGGATCTCGATTTCAACGAGACGTAGCGCCGCGTCAGTGCGCCGCCTCGACACGCGCCTTGGATTTCGGGCGCTTCATCAGGACGACGAGCGGCACCATGGCGATGAACACGATCGCCAGCAGCTGGAAGATCGAGACAAAGGCCACCATCGTGGCCTGGCGCTGCACCATCCCGAACACTGCGGCTTCGGCCCGATGCGCGGCCGTGGTCACGTCCGCGCCCGCGGCCATAAACGCCGCCGTCATTTTTGCGATCATCGACTGCGACGCCGCGTCGTAGCCGGTGACGTGCGCGCCGATGACGTTAGTGTAGGCCTGCGATCGCCGTGACAGCAGCGTGCCCGTGGTGGCGATGCCGATGCTGCCGCCGATGTTGCGCATCAGATTGAACAAGCTGGTCGCGTTGCCCATCCGCTCCGGCTTGATCGCGTCCATCGTCACCGTGGTGAGTGGCACGAAGAGCAGCGCCATCGCCGAGCCTTGAATCAGTTGCGGCCAGAACACTTCCCAGTATCCCGCCTGCAGGTTGATGCGCCCCAGCCACCACATCGTCAGGCCGCCGATGGCAAGCCCGGAGGCGAGCAGCTTGCGCGGGTCCATCTTGCCGGTCAGGAACCCGACGATCGGCATCATGCAGAACGAGCCGATGCCGCGTGGGGCCATGGCAATGCCCGCCTGTAACGGCGGGTAGCCGAGCAGCGTCTGAAGCATGATGGGCAGCAGCACCATGCTGCCGTAGAGGACGAACCCCACCATCGTCATCAGGAACACGCCGACGGCGTAACTCCGCTCGCGGAACACGTGGAGGTCGACGACGGGATCGTCGCTGTGCCATTCGTGCCAGATGAGCCAGATCAGCGAGACGACGGAAACCGTCGTCAGCATCACGATCATCGGCGACGAGAACCAGTCTTCTTCCTGGCCCTTGTCGAGCACGATCTGCAGCGCGGCGATGCCGAGCGCCAGCAGGCCGATGCCGAAGTAGTCAACGCCCCGGCCTTCGCGGTGCTTGATGTAGGGCGGGTCGAACAGGAACGCGCGCACCATCAGCAGCGACACGATGCCGACCGGCAGGTTGATGTAGAAGACCCAGCGCCACGAGTAGCTGTCGGTGAGCCAGCCGCCGAGCACCGGCCCCAGGATCGGCGCGACGACGATGCCGAGCGCCCAGAAGGCCATGGCCTTCCCGCGCTCGTGCGGCGGGAAGGACTCGAGCAGCACCGCCTGCGACAGCGGCTGCAGGGCCCCGCCGGTGGCTCCCTGGACGACGCGGAAGAAGACGAGCGTGGACAGCGTCGGCGCGAGGCCGCAGAAAAGCGAGGCCAGGGTGAAGCCGGTGATCGACGCCATCAGGAGCCGCTTCCGACCGAAGACGCCGGCCAGCCAGCCGGTCATCGGCAGGATGATGGCGTTGGCAACCAGGTACGACGTCAAGGCCCAGGTGGCCTCGTCAACAGTGGCCGACAGGTTTCCGGCGATATGCGGCAGCGAGACGTTCACGACGGTGGTGTCGAGCACCTCCATGAACGTGGCAAACATCACCGAGAGCGCGATGAGCCAGGGATTGATCTGGCGTTGTTCATTCATATGACTGACCGGCGCACGACGCCAATCCGGCGTAACGCGCCCAAATCCTGCTGATCCGAGTGTACCGCAGCTGGCTATACTGCGCCGAGCGATGGGCAGAAACGCGACGGCGGAGTGGGTCGTCGACCCGAAGAACGCGGGCGTCCGGCTCGACAAATTCCTGGCGTTCGCCGATCGCCTCGGCTCGCGCGGGAAAGCGGCGACCGCGCTGTCGCGCGGCAGGGTGTTCGTCAACGACGAGGAGGCGGCGCTCGAACATGCGGCGCAGCTGCTGTCAGCCGGTGACGTCGTGCGCTATTGGGAAGACCGGCCCGGCTCGTCGCGTGCGCGCACCGGTCCTCGCGTGTCCGGAGACCTGCACATCGTCTACGAAGACGCGATGATGCTGGTCATCGACAAGCCTGCGGGCCTGCTGGCGGTGCCGCTGCCGCGGCGGGCCGACGAGCCGTCTGTGGTCGATCGAATCGAAGACCACCTGCGCTCACACGGCAAGCGCCGGCCGCTGGTGGTTCATCGCATCGATCGCGACACGTCCGGCCTGGTCGTCTTCGCGAAGGACCCGCGCACCGCGACGGCGCTGAAGGAGCAGTTCAAGCGGAGAACCGCGGAGCGGATCTATCAGGCGGTCGTGTACGGCCATCCGCAGCCGCCGTCAGGCACGTGGCGCGATCGGCTGGTGTGGGATCAGGACGCCCTGATCCAGAAGGAGACCCATCCCCGCGACCCGCGCGGCAAGGACGCCGAGTGTCACTACCGCGTGATCCGCCGGTTTCGCGACGCGTCGCTCATCGAAGTGCAACTCGTGACGGGGAAGCGCAATCAGATACGACTGCAGGCCCGCTTGCGCGGGCACACGCTCGTCGGCGAGCAGCGCTACGTCTTCGGGCCTGACAGCCTGCGGCCGATCGCGTTTCCCCGTCAGGCCCTCCACGCCTGGCGGCTGGCGTTCGTGCATCCCGCCGATGGCCGCCTGCTCGAATTTGAAGCACCGCCGCCCGCCGACTTCGCCGGCTTGCTCGAGCGCTTGAAGTAGGGACGGGCCCGCTACATCGGCTCGTCGGCGCTCGGCCCGTAAATCTGCGGGACTGTCGATCCCATCGGGCGAAGATACGTGGAGAGCTGACCGCGGTGATGCACCTGGTCGAAGAGGGTGATCCAGCCGTGGTCGTACCCGGTCTCGTTCATGATTTCCTGACCCTGGTAGGTGAAGGGCATCCGGCGCGCCCACTGCTCGGCCGGCAGAGCCTTCAGCCGTTGGAGGATGGCGTCGTGGTGCGCGTCGTAGGCCGCCAGCACTTCTGCCATCGTCGCGGGAGGCGGCTGCTCGATCCACTCGAACGCGCCGCGCTCGAGGCCATCGCCCAGAAAAGATTCCTCGTGGACGAGCAGCCAGGCGAGTTCCCTGGCAGTTCGTGACTTGGGATCCGGCCGGTAGTCCGACCGCCCCTCGGGGATCCGCGACAGCACCTTGCGCGTCGCCGGGCCTTCCTTTTCGTAGAACTTCAGAAACAACGCCTTTTCGTCCATAAGTCCTCCCGCCGCGGCCTCCAACAGGAACGGCATATCTGTCTATGGGAGCGCGGAGTGTGGACGAATAAAAGGCGAAAGTCAAGCGGGACCGAACCGACGATAATCGGGCGCCTTGTGGACGCAGATCTTCAGCCCGCTCGCCAGTCCGTGGACGTCTGCCGCCGTCGCCGCGGCGCCCATCGTCCTCCTTCTCTACGTGCTGGTCGTGCGTCGGGCGGCGGGCGTGACTGCCGGTGCGATGACACTGGGCGTCGCGCTGCTGATAGCCATCGCGGTCTACCGCATGCCGCCGGCGCTGGCGGTCCTGGCGGCGCTTCAGGGCGCCGTCTACGGGCTGTTTCCGATCAGCTGGATCGTCTTCTCCGCGGTTCTGCTCTACCAGGTGACCGTGGAGAGCGGCCGCTTCGAGATCCTGAAGCAGTCGATCGGCGCGCTGACTGACGACCGGCGCCTGCAGGCGATGCTGATCGCCTTCGGCTTTGGCGCTTTCCTCGAAGGCTGCGCCGGCTTCGGCGCGCCGGTGGCCATTTCGGCAGGCATGCTGGTCGGCCTCGGCTTCGACGCGCGCTACGCGGCGGGCCTCTGCCTGATCGCCAACACGGCGCCCGTCGCGTTTGGCAGCATCGGCATTCCGCTCGTGACCGCCAGCCAGGTCACCGGGCTGGACCTCCACGATCTGTCGCGCATGGTGGGGCGGCAACTGCCGCTCCTGTCACTCGTCGTGCCGGCATATCTCGTCGTGCTGATGGCGGGATGGCGTGGACTTCGTGAGGTGTGGCCTGCGGCACTCACGTCGGGCGGTGTCTTCGCCCTCGCGCAGTACTTGACGTCGAACTACCTCGGCCCGTTGCTGCCGGACATCATCTCGTCCACGGCGTCGATTGCCGCGCTGGTGCTGTTGCTGCGCGTCTGGCGCCCGCGGACCACGTTCAGATTCCCGCACGAGAGCGTGTCCGCCGTGCGCGCCGAACGTCCGTCTCGAGCCGACGCGATGAGCGCCTGGACGCCGTTTGTCGTTCTCACGATGTTCATCGGCGCGTGGGGCGCCGGATCGGTCCAGGCCGTGCTGGGCCACGTCACGGTTGTCGCGCCCGTGCCGCTGCTCGACAACGCCATCGTCAACCCCGATACGGGCCGCGCGATCGCCGCCGTCGTGCGATTGAACTGGCTGTCAGCGGCGGGCACATCCGTGGTGCTCGCGGCGCTGGCCTCCGCGCTGCTCCTGCGGATGCCCTGGACTGACATGCGCCAGGTGTGCGCGCGCACGGGAGCGCAATTGGCGCGTCCCGCGCTGACGATTGCGCTCTTTCTGGCTTTTGCTTACGTGAGCAGCGCCTCGGGCATGACGACCACGCTTGGTCGGGCCCTGGCCGGCACCGGCGCGCTGTTTCCGGCAGTCTCACCGCTGCTCGGCTGGCTCGGCGTGTTCATTACGGGATCCGATACGTCAGCGAACGCGCTGTTCGGCAAGCTCCAGCAGACCACGGCCGAGCAGTTGGGACTGAGTCCGGTGCTGGCCGTGGCCGCGAATTCGTCAGGGGGGGTCACCGCGAAGATGATCTCGCCGCAGTCGATTGCCGTGGCCTGCGCGGCAACGGGACTGACCGGGCGCGAGCCCGACCTGCTTCGCTTCACCCTGCCGCATTCGCTGGTGATGGTGCTCGCGATTTCAGTGATGACGTGGCTGCAGGCGACGTGGCTCTCGTGGATGGTCCCGGCGGGGGAGGCTGGCCGTGCCGCGACCGCTGCGCCGCCGTCGGCGATCCAGGGCTGGCTGATTCTGGCGGGCCTGGCTGCGGTGCTGTTGGCGCTTGCGCTGGCGCCTCGCGGGCGCGCGCCAATAGCGCGTGCGTCCTAGCGGGCCTCGAGCTGCTTACGTATGACGCTGTCGAACAGCGCGTGCACCGGGTGGCGCGCGAGCAGCACGCTGGCCTTGTCCAGGGTGGACCACCGCCGTTCCCTGACAGTCATCTCGTCCCAGGTGTCCGCGACCTGGTCGACTGCCATCAGGTACATCGCCACCGTGAACGCGGATCCCCACTTCTTGTAGGTGTAGTTTCCGACCCTCGCGCCGACCAGCCGTCCACGGATCCCGGCCTCTTCCCAGGCTTCGTTGAGCGCAGTCTGCTCGGGCGTGTAGCCGGGATCGATGTCGCCTTTCGGGATGCCCCAATTGCCGCCGTCGATGCGACGAATCAGGCACACCTGCACGTCGTCGTCGACGTTGCGGTAGGCGATCACCCCGGCCTGCGGGCCGCGGCGGCCCGGGCTATTCAACATCGAGGAGATCCCGGACGGCGGCATGGGCCATCGCCGCCGGCGCCGATGCATGCACGGCGCTCCGGTATCGCGCCTGCTCGGGCGAGTCAGCAAGCGACGTCAGCCGCCTGGCTTCCTGCCAGAAGGTGTCCGGCTCGCCGGGCTGGCGGTCGTCGGAAGCGATCCATTCGTCGATGCGGACGATCAGCCCGGAAAAGGCTCGCAGCCAGGCGAAATGCTCGTTGCCGATGACCAGCTGCAGCATCTCGCCGCTCGACCGTACCGGGCCATGTGTCTGTTCGTAGGCTGCGCGTTCGGCGTCGAGAAGGGTCTTGTGAAGCGTCAGCAACCGATCTCTGAGCGCACGCAGCTGTTCGGGTGTCGGCATGCCTTCATCATAGCGACGAACTCGCGCGCCGACGAGATTCCCGCGGGCGGAATGCGATGCGATCGGCCAGCCAGAAGTTGAGCAGCCCGCAGATCGCGATCGCCGCCACGTTTGCCGCCACCGGCGGAAGACCCGCTCGCCCGACCAGGAGCGGCATCGCGACCAGATTGCCTGCCAGCGAAACAGATCCGTTGCTCAGGGCGAACCGGCCGAAGGCCCCGGCGGACTCGCCCGGCGACAGGTGCCGGTCGGCCCAGGTCCAGCGCCAGTGCCACAGGAAGTTGTGAACGATCGTCGCGACGACAGCCACCGCCGTCGCGGCCAGGTAAGGCATGCGCAGGCCGTGGACCAGCGTTGCCAGGAGCGCCAGCTGCACGCCGACGCCGGCAAGGCTTGCCAGGCTGAATCGGCAGAAGTGCCGTCGACTCACGCCTGCGTCCGCTGCGGCACGGGCTCGGCCAGGTAGAGCGTCCGCGTGTTGCGGATCGACGAGGTGACCAGCGTCACGAGCAGGCACCCCGCCGCCACAACACCGCCCACATCGAAGAGCCGATAGGTGTGACCCAGGATGGTCGCGTTCGGATGGACGAGGAGGACCAGCGTGCCGAAGGCCAGCAGGATGCGCAACTCGGTCGGCCCGACCTTGAAATGACTCATCGTGAACGTGCCGAGCGAGTGCGTGGCGAGGAAGGTCTCGACACACAGCAGCAGATAGCTCGCGAGGAGCACCGCGGCCACTAGCGGGCTCATGTAGCCTGAGAGGCCAAGACCCGCGAGCAGGAACGTAGCGCCCAGCGCGTCGACGACGTGGTCGACGTAGAAGCCGTAGCGTGGCCGCTGCTGCTGTCGCACGCGTGCCAACGTGCCGTCAAGGCTGTCGCCGAACCAGTTCAGCGCCAGGCACGGCCCCACGAGCCACAGGCCGATCGGCGTCACGCTGGCCAGCCAGTAGGAGAGCCCGGCTGCGGCCATGGCGAGCAGCGCCAGCAACGTCAGATGGTCCGAGTTGACGCTCGCGGGCATGCGCCGGGACAACCAGGCCAGCGTGCGTGTTTCGACAGGCGTGAGCAGGCTGGTCAGCACACGCGTGGCATCGATGAACTTCCTCTGACTCCCGGACATCGCGACGGCTCCGTGCATGGGCCCTCCTGTTCACGCGTGCGAGATGACACGCTGACAGGGAATGCGCAAAGGGCCGGCAAATCGGCCCACGGGCGCCGGATTACGCGGAATCTGGCCCGATCGCGCAGTTCCCGCCATCGGCCGCCGCCGAATCGTGAGCCGGTTCCGGCGTCGATTGCGCACTACTGTGTGATGGAGCCAGGACCAATCGGGGGGAAGACCGCCACGACCGGGCGCCGCCGCCTGGCGGGCCTCGTTGCGGCGATGCTGGCACTGACGGCGACGGCAGCCGTTGCCGCGCATCTTGAACCGGAGTCGCTACTCGACTGGAACCTCTACGTCGCCGTTGCTGAAGCGCGCATTCAACGCGAACTGGATGCCGGGACCAGGTTCCTCGGTCTCGAATTCGATCGCGACGCCGGCGAGTCGCGCCGCGCGGTCCTGGCGGGCGAGCTAGTCGTCGGCCGGCTCGAAGCCACCGACCGGAACGGCAGGCACATGACGATGCGTTCGGCCACCGTCAACCACTGGCGTGGTGCCGTTCTCATCCCGGGGGCGACAGTGGCTGGCATCGTCCGGGCGCTGAAAGACAGCGCGCCGCCGGTCGATCAGGACGTGCTGAGCGCCCGGATTCTCGAGCGCGGGCCGGACGAGATGCGCGTGTTCCTGCGCATTCAGCGCCACAAGATCGTCACTGTCGTCTACGACACGGAACACGTCGTGCGCTTCGTCACCTATGGTCCGGCGCGCGCCGCCAGCTCCAGCGTGGCGATCAAGATCGCCGAAGTGGGAGACGCCGGGACGGGGACCGAGCACGAGTTGCCGCCCGGAGACGACCGCGGCTTCCTGTGGAAGCTGAACGCGTACTGGCGCTACGAAGAAGTCCCCGGCGGCGTCATTGCCGAGTGCGAGTCGATCAGCCTCAGTCGTGACGTTCCGTACGTGGTCCGCGCCCTGGCGTCTCCGCTCGTCGAGAGCGCAGCCCGGGAGTCGATGGAGCGCACGCTCATCGCGTTCCGGCGGCGCTTCGCGTCTCCGGGCTGACGCCAGGCGCCGATTACTCCGGAATGAGGTATCCGGAGAAACGTGCGTTGGCCGAGCCGTTGCCGCTTTGCGACGTCTTGCCCAGCGCGAGCCTGAAAATCTGATTGGCTTCGAAGAACAGCAGTGTCTGGAAGTTGGACTGATAGATCGTCGTTCCGGACAGTTGCTGGGGCACGAAATAGTCGAACGGGTCTCCGATGAAGGACGTGTTCGGGCCGACGGCGCCCGCTCCGATCAGGGCCTGGGATATGAATTGATCGGCCGGGACCTGGATGTTGATCGAGACGTGCTCGACAACCAGCCGATAGCCAGCCGGCACCGTGTAGAGGTCGACGGCGCAGCCGGCGCCTGAAAAAAAGCAGCCGTTGCCGCCGAACACCGGCTGCCGCGCGGTTGCCGCGTCCTGCACGATCACCGGATTCAGCGCCGAGTTGCCGACGGTGACGGTAGACCCCGACGCGAGCGTCAGAGGCCCGCTGACAGTGGCGGTGACCGGGCCCGACAGCGATGCCGTGACGTTGCCGGTCACGGGCACCGGGTTGGCCGCGGTGTTCACGACCTGCACGGCGGCAGCGGCAGTCGCCGCCGCGCGTTCCGGGACGATGATTGAGACTCCACCCGCGACGATACCCAGCGCCAGCAATCCTGCCAGCATTCTCGCGACGTACGTCATTGCTCGGCCTCCTGTGAGTGCGGTCGCGCCTGCGCGCGTCGCATGCGAATCAGTCCGATCAGGCCGGCGCCCAGCAGCAGGGCGGTAGCCGGTTCTGGAACCGGAGAACGAGGTGTCGACGGCGTGATCGCCAGATCCACGGCCCAGCTCCCGTTTCGCTCGGCGCACGTGAACTCGGCGTCGGACACGCACGTTTGAAACACGCCGCCGGTCAGGTCGAAGTAGCCGTCGCCCAGCGCCGCCGCGTCGGGCGGTCCTGGACTGACGGCCAGCGGGATGTAGAGCGCGTACGTGAGCAGCAGCGTGTAGTCGCCGGCGGCGAGCGCGGTGTAGGTAAGTCTTGCGTCGCCGCACTGCGCGATCGCGCCGATGGTGTCGGTCTGCCCGGGCGGACACGATCCCTCAAAACCCGGAAAGGTGTCGGCGCTGAAGATCGCGGCGCCTGTCGCGTCCGTGAGGATGGCCGCCGTCGGGCCAAGCCCGGAGAACAGCGCGATCAACGGGTCGAAGCCGCCTGCGGCGATCGCCATGCCGTCGAGATTGGTCCCGCCGCCAAAACCCAGCGTCTGGATCGTGACGTCGGATTGGCTCGTCAGCGTGAAGGCGGCGGTGACGACGTCCTCAGGCGACGCGAGTGTCCCTGACAGCGAGATCGAGAGGGCCGATGCCGAAGGGGCGGTGAGCAGCAGACAGGAAAAGGCGAGGCTCGAGAGTGCAAACGCACGACGCGTCATGTGATGTGTGCTCCGACGTTGCCGGCGCGTGCGGCTGACTGTGCCGCGCGTGTGGATGTGGACCGGGTGCTGTAACGACTACGGGCGAGGGCGGCTGTCGGAACAAAATGTCCGCGATCGGCGATGCGGACGAGCTGGCAGGTCGGCGCTCAGACGGTGACACCCCCTTCTTTCTGAAAGGCCGCCCGCTCTGTGGCTGGCTCGATGACGGCAAACGACAGCAGGACGAGGACGGCGGCGCCGATCAGCGTCAGGCCCACCTCGATGCGTGACTCCAGCAATCCCAGGCCTGCCAGCAGCAGCATCGCCACGAACACGACGTCGGCCGCCAGGAGCCAGGCTGACGTGCGCAGCCGCTGACGGCGCCACTCCGCGGGATAGGAGCGCACGGCAAACCAGAGGTGCAGGCGCAGTGTGGCCGCCGCGAGCGCCGCAATCAAACCTGCGGTGAACAGCCCGACGCCGGCGTGATACGGGATGCTGCCGTGAGTCAGCCACAGCGGGATCAGGAGCAGCAGATAGGCCGCGCTTGCCGCCGCCTGGTGAAACTGCCACCACCAGATGGTCTGCTGAGAGGGCGACTGGCCGCCGGCAGCGTGCTGCGCGTCCACCAGCGCGGTCGTGAGGTCGTCTGTCCGCTGATACCGCTGCGACGGATCCTTTCGCAGGCATGTGTCGACGATGCGCGCCAGCGCGTCGAGACCCGGCACGCGCGCCGAGCTGACGGGTACGCCTTCGGCCAGGCTCGCGGGTGCCGTGTCGAGTACCCGCGCGACCGTGGCAGCGGCATCGGCGCCGGCAAACGGGTTCGTCCCTGTCGCCAGCTCGTAGATGAGCGTGCCGAAGGAGAACAAGTCCGACCGCTGGTCGAGGGCTTCGCCCCGCGCCTGTTCCGGCGACATGTATGCCGGCGTTCCGAATCGTCGTTCGTCAGGCGGCGCGTCAGTCGGCGTACGAGATGCGGCCAGCGAGAGCGCCAGGCCAAAGTCGAGGATCTTGATCGCCCCGTCCGGCGTGCGCATCACGTTCTCGGGTTTCAGGTCGCGATGGACCAGGCCGCGCGCGTGGGCCGCGGCCAGCGGCCGCGCAATGCCGAGCGCCGTCTGCAGCAGAGCATCAGCGCGAACCGGTCCCTGCAGCAGTTCCGTCCGCAACGTGTCGCCGGGCACGTACTCGGATGCGATGAAGAGATCTCCGTCGATCTCTTCGAGCGCGTAGACGGTGGCCACGCCGGGGTGGGTGAGTGCGGCCGCCGCCTGTGCCTCGCGTTGCAGCGAGGCGTCCCTGGCCGTGTCGGGACGACGCCGCGCTCTCAGCGCTTTCAGGGCGACCGATCGGCCAAGCCGCGTGTCGTGCGCCAGGTAGACGACGCCCATGCCGCCTTCGCCCAGGACCTGGCGAATGGCGTAGTGGCCGATCTGCCGACCCACTCGCTGGTCCATTCGACTCGCGTCGAGCAGCTGTTCGGCGCTCACCGCAGAGCGCTCGATGAAGTCGTGGGCGCGGTCGTGCGACGCCAGCAACGACAGGACCTCCCGCCGCAGATCCTCCCGTCCCGCGCACGCATCGTCGACGAAGGCCGCGCGCTCGGCGGGCGGTCTCTCGATCGCACGATGGAAGAGGTCGTTGATCGTCGCCCACGTGCCGGCGTCGGGCGGCTGGCGCTCGCTCACCGCGTGCCCGTCCCCTGCATTTCCCGCAGCAGCCACGCCTTGGCGACGGTCCAGTGACGTTTCAGCGTGGCCGGCGCGATCCCGAGCACGTCGGCGGCTTCCTCGACTGTCAGCCCGCCGAAGAAACGCAACTCGACGATGCGGGCCTGCTGCGGATCCAGGCGGGCCAGCCCCTCGAGCGCGCGGTCGAGCGCCAGCAGATCGAGATCGGGCCCGGGCTGCTGCAGCAGCGTCTCGTCGAGCGTCACCTGGACTCGCGCGCCGCCACGCTTGGACGCCCCGCGCACGCGGGCGCGCTCGACGAGCAGCCGGCGCATCGATATCGCCGCGATCGCCATGAAGTGGCTTCGGCTGGTCCAGGCCTGCTGCTTGTCCTTGAGCAGGCGCAGGTAGGCCTCGTGAACGAGCTCGGTGGCCTGAACGCTGCGGCCGCCATCCCGCCGCACGTACATGTCCGCGAGACGCCGGAGCTCGGCATAGACCTCGACGACGAGCGCGGCGAGATCGGGCCCTGATGCCGGCGTGGAGGCGTCGTCTGAGGCAGAGGCGCTCACACGAGCGATTATCGCTTCGGGTCTCCGACCGGGCAACCCGGCGAGAACGGAGCGGATTGGCGCCAGCGCCGGCGTCGGCGGGAGGGCTACTCGTCGCGCAGCGCCGCCGACGGGTCCAGGCGGGCGACACGCGAGGCCGGCCGCCACGCGGCGACCGCTGATGCGACTGCCAGGGTGCCGATCATTGCGGCGAGCACCAGCGGGTCGCCAGCAGCGACGCCCACCAGCAGCGACGCCATCAATCTGCCCGCGGCGAGCGCAAGCACAAGGCCCCCGGCAAGCCCGCAGAGGACCGGCGCCAGTGCTTCACGCATCGCCAGCCTGGGGAGACTCGACGGCGCGGCGCCGAGGGCCAGACGGACGCCGAACTCGCGCACTCGCGTCGAGACGGCGTGACTGACGATGCCCTGGATGCCGAGGGCTGCCAGGAGCAGCGCGACGACAGCGAAGGCCGCAGTGAGATCGGAAGCGAGCCGTTCGCGCCAGACCTCGCGGTCCAAGACCTCGTCGAGCGTGAGCGCCTCGTACACCGCCGCCTGCGGATCCGCCTGTCGAATGACGTCTCGCACCGGAGGAAAGAGCGTCGCCGGTGCGCTGCCGCTGGCCCTGACCACCAGGGTCATTGACGCGTGTCCGGGATCGGTCTCCGCGCGCTGCGCCAGCGGGAGGTAGATCTCGTCCATCGGCGCTGTCGTGAGGCCGGTCTGCAGCACGTCGGCGACGATCGCGACAATCGTCCGCGGCGGGTCGCCGGCGTGCTGAGCGCTGAAGATGACGCGCTGGCCGAGCGCGGATCCGCGCGGCCACCAGCGTCGCGCGAGCGTCTCGTTGACGATGGCCACCGGCAGCGCGCCGTCGTCATCGCGCCGATCGAAGTCGCGGCCGGACATCAGCGGTTGTCCCATCGCCCGAAAATATCCCGGGGTGATCACGCGGTACGCCGCGTGTGGCTCGTCGCCGGCCCGCCGTGCGGGTTGCCCGTCGACACCGTAGGACAAGCTCCAGAGATCGCCGGCGAGCGGCAGGTGATTGATAGCGCCGGCGGCGGTCACGCCCGGCAGCGAGGCCATCGTCGTGACGACGTCGCTGAAGAAGCGCGGGACGTCGCGAGTGCTCTGCTCCGAGGCGCCCTGCAGCGACACCGTCAGGGCGGCGGCACCGCGCGGGGTGAAACCCGGATCGACGTGCCGAAGGGAGAGCAGCGTTCGGCCGAGCAGTCCCGCGGCGACGAGGAGCACCACGGCGAGCGCCACCTCGATCCCGACCAGCGTCGCACGCGTTCTGCGGCTCGCCGGTGAGCCGGTCGGCGCACGCCCGTCTCGAACAGCGTCTGCCATGCGCGCGGTCGCCGAGGTCGAGCAGTGGGAGTAACGTGGCGATCAAACCCGATCCGAGCGCCACGACGAGCCCGAACACCAGCACTGGCAGCGACAGCGAGAGATCGGCGTGCGGCGGCAAGGCGGCGGGCGGAAGGAATCGACGCAACGCGACCAGGCTGGCCCAGGCCAGCGCCGTTCCGGACGCCGCGCCCAGCCCTCCGACGATGGCGCCTTCGCAGAGCAGCAGGCGGGCGAGCCGTCCGCGGCCTGCGCCGAGCGCCGCCCGCACCGCGAGCTCACGGCCGCGCGAGATCACTCGGGCCAGCGTGAGGGTGCCGACGTTCGCGCAGGCGATGAGCAGCACGGCTGCGGCGAGCCCGAAAATCGCCAGGACGACCGGACGCAGGGGGCCGGACGCCTTTTCGGCCAGCGTCGTGACGCCCGTTGTGAGGCGGTCATCCGTGTCGGGGTGGTCGTGTGCGAGCTGCGCCGTGAGCACGTCGAACTCCGCCCGCGTCTGCGCGAGAGACACGCCGTCACGCAGTCGTGCGAAAAGCCGCAGCGAGCGGCCATCGCGATCGGTGGCCCGTTGATCGAGCATCAGGGGGGCCCAGAGCTCCGCTTGCGTCTGCCAGAACGGCGCAAACCGGAATGCCGGAGGCATCACGCCGATGATGGCGAACGGCTCGCCGTTGAGCCGGACCTGGCGGCCGACGACGTTGGCGTCGCCGCCGAACTGTCGTCGCCAGAGGCCGTCGGAGATGACGGCGACGTGCCCTTGCCCGGGCGCGGCGTCTCCGTCAGCGATCGCTCTGCCGAGCGAAGGGTTCACACCGAGGACGCGGAACAGCGTGCCGGACACCTGCATCGCCGGGATGCGTTCTGCGCGGCCATCGGCGAACAGCGACGCGCCCCAGGCCTGCGCGGCGGCGATGTCAGTGACGGTGCGGGCCTGGCGTCGCAGGTCCAGGTAGTCCGCCGGCGACACCGGTGCGCTGGCCGTGGGCCCGTGCAGGATCGTCACCAGGCGGTCGGGCTGGTAGTACGGCAGCGGGCGAATCAGGACAGCCCAGAGCACGCCGAACAGTGCGGTAGTCGCGCCGACGCCCAGGGTGAGCGCGAGCACTGTCGATGCCGTGAAGCCGGGCGCGCGCCTGAGGCCGCGTGCGGCGTGACGAATGTCTACAAAGAGATGGCCCACGGGGGTTGGACGGGAACACCGGGCCTGCCGTTAGCCCGCTACCACAGGCGCGCGGGCACGACGCCTTCATGCGCCAGCAGCCAGCGCTTGCGGTCGAGGCCGCCACCGTATCCGACGAGCCGCCCATCGGCGCCGATGACCCTGTGGCAGGGAATCACGACCGGCACCGGATTGGCGCCGTTGGCCGCGCCCACTGCCCGCACAGACTCCGGCCGGCCGATGCGACGCGCCAGTTCCTTGTAACTGACTGTGGTGCCGGGGCCCACGCCGCGCAACGCCCGCCAGACGTCCTGCTGGAAGGGCGTACCCGCGGGGTCCACTGCCAGACCGTCGATGGCGTCGAGCTGACCGGCGAAGTAGGCGTCGAAGGCGTTGCGAATGGCTCCGGCCAGAGGTCCCTGCCGCGTCGGCTCGCGGCGCCCCATCGCCGTCGACAGCCCGTCGATGTCTCCCTCGAGGAAAATCGTCACCAGAACATCACCGCGTGCGGCGATGGCGAGAGGGCCCATGGGCGTCGCGTAGAGCGAGGTGATCAGGTGTGGCATCGCGTGACTCCGTGGATCGTAACCCGCATCGGCAGAGGGGCCGGCGAGAAGTCGGAGAGCACTTTACTGCGCTGTCCTTTCGGTGAAGAATGCGCCCTATGAGCACAGGGTCTTCACGTCGAGACTTTCTGAGAGTGCTGGGCACCGGCATGGCGGCCAGCGTGGCTGGTCCCACCATTCTGCGGGCCACCGACAAGGCCGGCATGAAGCGTCCGGTCATCGGATCGGGCGAGTTCACCTATGAGGTGTACCACGACTGGGGTGTGCTGCCGGCAGGCCTCAAGTACGGGAACACCCACGGTGTCTGCGAGGACTCGAAGGGGCAGATTTACATTCACCACACCGTCAACGCGACCAGCGACAGGCACGACACGATGGTCGTGTTCGATCACAACGGCACGTTTGTCCGGAGCTGGGGCAGCGAGTTCGAAGGCGGCGCGCACGGCCTGCACATCCGTCGCGAGGGAAGCGACGAGTTCCTTTACCTCTGCGACACCAAGCGCGCGTTGGTCACCAAGGCCACGACCCGGGGCGAGGTGGTCTGGCAATTCGGCTACCCGAAGGAATCGGCGAAGTACCCGGTGAACAGCGACGGCACCCCCGGAATCAAGTATTCGCCGACCAATATCGCCATCGCGCCCAACGGCGAGTTCTACGTCGCCGACGGCTACGGATCGAGCTTCATCAACCAGTACGACAAGGACGCGAAATACATCCGGACCTTCGGCGGGAAGGGAAAGGACGCGGGCATGCTCGACTGCCCGCACGGCCTGATGGTGGACACGCGCGGCCCCTCGCCGCTGCTGCTGGTGGCGGATCGGAGCAACAAGCGGCTGCAGACCTTCTCACTCGACGGCACCCACCTCGGGTTTGTCGAGGACTTCCCGGCGCCCTGTCACTTCAGCGAGCGCCACGGCGTGATCGTCGTGCCCGACCTGTTCGCGCGTGTCACGCTGATCGATCGCGACAACCATGTCATCGAGCAGCTCGGCGACGCCGGCGTGGACTCGTGGAAGGCTATCCGCACCGGGCCGCGTGAGAACTTCCCGGTCGGCAAGTTCGTGTGCCCGCACAGCGCGTGCTTTGACCACGCAGGCAACATCTTCGTCGTCGAGTGGGTGGAAGTGGGGCGGGTGACGAAACTGAGGAAGGTCTGAGCCGCGCAGGACGGGACGCGGGCCAGGCGCCCGCGTCCCCCCGGCCGATGTCAGGGCATGCGCATCGCGTCGTCGAAGGTGATCGCGACGCCGGCATCCGCTCCGCCTGTCGTCACCGCCTTCGCGGAGCCCTCACCGCCGTAGATCGTGACCGGGGTCCCGGTTGGGGGAGGCCCCTGGGTTCCGTCGTAGGTGCCCTTCTCGTTGTACGCCGCGGCGAGATACACGGTCTTCGGCAGGCCGGTGAAATCCACCGAGCCGCCATTGGCGGTGATCTTGTCGACGGCGAGCGGCGTGGTGGACCCGTTGATGTCCGGGGTGTCGAACACCCAGACGAAGATCTGATGCGTGGCGTCCACGGTTCCGTGACCGGTATACGTCGCCGACACTTTCAACTTGCCGCTGTCCTGTCCGCCGGCGGCCGCCAGGGGGACAGCGGGAATAAGACCCGCGATAACTGCCAGCGTCGCAATCGCGCGCTGCCACCTGCTCACCTGACGCATGCGTGTGCCTCCGGAAACGCCGGGCCACACGGTCCGGCTGACCGGTGAGTGTAACGCATTCGCCGGCGCGATTCCCGCGCCTTCGACTCGAAGTCATCGCCATGTCCGTCGCCGATGCGACGGCCGCCGAAGCCGGCGGCGCTGATCGGATTGAGCTGGTCGCCGATCTGGCGCGCGGCGGGATGACCCCGTCCCTGGACGTGATAGACGCCGTGCTGGCCGCCGTGACGATCCCGGTTCGCGTGATGGTCAGAGCTACCGAGTCGCACGAGATCCTCGACGCCGGTGTCAGGCGGCAACTGTTGCGCGATGCCGAGGCGGTGGCGAGCCGCCCGGTGGACGGGCTGGTGTGCGGGTTTCTGCGCGACGGGATGCCGGATCTCGATCTGACTGCCGAGATGGCTGCGGCCGCCAACGGCGTCGCGCTCACGTTCCATCGCGCGTTTGACGAGGCGCTCGACCAGGACGCCGCGCTGTCGCAACTGGCGCGAGCGCACGCCGTCGACAAGGTCCTCACCTCCGGCGGGGCCGGCGAATGGGCAGCCCGGCGTGCCCGCCTGGAGCGTTGGTGCGGCGTCGGCCGCCCCACGATGCTGTTCGGCGGCGGTCTCACCCTCGACACCCTCGACGCGGTTGCCGGCGTGAACGGCATTCGCGAGGTGCACATCGGCCGAGCGGCCCGGGCTGGAGGTTCCGTCACGGGCACCGTCGACGCGGAAAGAGTAGCGGCGGTCGTCAGTGCGCTCACCGATCTTGCGCGGTCGCGATGACGTCGCGAGGACGGGATGGCTATACTCGGGAGATGGACGACTTTCTCGATTATGTCCACGCCCTGCGGGCGGAATACCACAGCCTGAAGACGCTCGCCGAGCGCGCGGCGGCGCAACTGGACGACGAGCAGTTCTTCGCGTTGCTCGACCCCGAGGCCAACAGCGTGGCCATGCTGATGAAGCATCTGGGCGGCAACCTGCGATCCCGCTGGCGCGACTTCCGGACAACCGACGGGGAGAAGCCGGACAGATTGCGCGACAGCGAGTTCGAGATTCGCGAGTCGCGGGTGGACATCGAACAGCGGTGGGCCGAGGGGTGGGGTGTGCTCCTCGACGCCCTCGACGGCATGACCGGCCAGGATCGGACGGTCCAGATCGTCATCCGCGGCGAATCGGCCAGCCTGCCGCGGGCGCTGGCGAGAAACCTGTCGCATGTCGCCGGTCACGTCCATCAAATCGTCATGCTGGCGAAGCACTGGAAGGGCAGCGGGTGGGAGACGTTGAGCATCCCGCGCGGCGCGTCGGAGCGAGCGCGCACGTCTTCCGCGAGCCCTGCGACAGATCAGTCCCGATAGCGCACGCCCGCACGCGTGCCGGTTGCACATCGGTGCAACCGGACAAAGGTCCGCGTCCTGCCAGACCAAATCCGCCGCAGGACCACGATCCGCGTGGAATCAGGCGTCTTCGCGCGTGGCCCGCGTCTTGCGAATCGTCCGGGCATGACGACCAGCAGCCAGACTTTGCCGCAGCACCTCGACGTGCTGGCAAATCCCGGATCCCGTGAGACCGGTCTCGTCGACGGCCTCCGACGCCACGTGGCGTCGTGGCTCTGCCACCTCCACGGGCACGCTCCGCAGCTCCAGATGGAGCGCGATCGCCTGTTTCTCTATTGCTCGACCTGCCAGGTGGAATCGCCAGGCTGGTCCCTGGCCGGTTCCGCGCCACGAGTCCGCCAGCCAGGCGCCGCCGACCGCCACGTTCGGTATGCCTGGCTGCCCCTGGCGGCGTCCCTGCAATTGCAGGCAGCCGACGGCGAGCTGGTGGTGTACCTAGCAGCGCGCTCGGATCAATCGTCCCGTGGGGCGGGCGCCGCGCTGGCGCCCGCATCCCCTTCCAGCTGGGCCGTCTACAGTCCAGCTATAACCTGACCGATATACCAGTCGCATGGCGCTTGCCGACTGGTTCCTGCCGCTGCTCCTGATGACCGGGGAAGACGCGCACGGCCGCCTGCCATTCGACTGGATGATGCTCGACACGCCCACCGCCGCCATGCCCGGCACGCTCTCGACCGCCGTTCCCGCCGTTCTGCCGACAGCCGTTTGACAGGCTGCTGAGCCGCCCCTATCGTGATCGGGTCGCCCGCGGGGTGACGCCGTCCCATGATGCGTTCACAGTGGACTTCTGCCGCTTTTGCGGTTGGCGTTGTGGCGATCAGCCTGCCGCTGAGCGTCCTGGTGTCGCCGTACGGGCCGACCTCGTTCACGATTCTCGTCCTCGCCGTTCTCATGGCGGCGTGGTACGGGGGACTGCCCGCCGGCCTGCTGGCAACGGCGCTGGCGGTCGCGGGCGCCATGGCCGCGGCGCACGTGACCGTCGATGGCCGCGCGCTCTCCACGTCGTCGGTCCGTCACGCCCTCGTCTTCGCGGTCGTGGGCGTCGCGGTCAGCACGTTTCTCGACGGCCGCCGCCGGCAGCAGCTGCAACTGGAGGACCTCCGGGCCCAGCACGAGCGGCTCGCCGAGGTGATGCACTCAATCGGCATCGGCCACTGGTACAGCGACCTGCCGACGCAGCAGATGTTCTGGGACGCGCAGTGCAAGGCGCATTACGGCCTGCCGACCGACGCCGAGATCACGCTGGACGTCCTCCTGGGCTGCGTGCATCCCGAAGACCGCGACCATCTCCAGCGGGCCGCCGAGCGCGCCATCTTCGGGCACACGAGCTGCGACGTGGACTACCGGGTGGTGCACCTGGACGGGGAAGTGCGGTGGCTCAAGGCGCTTGGCCGTGGCTTCTACGACCGCGCCGGCCGGCCAACGCGCTTCGACGGCATCACCGTCGACGTGACGCGGCAGAAGATGGCGGAGGAAACGCTCGCCGAGGCCAACCGCCTGAAAGACGAGTTCCTCGGCGCGGTGTCGCACGAGCTGCGCACGCCGCTCAATGCAGTGCTTGGCTGGGCGCGTCTGCTCTCGACCGGCGATCTGCCGGCCCACCGCGTGCCGCACGCGATCAGCGTCATCGAGCGAAACGCCCAGGCCCAGGCGCGTCTCGTCGAGGACCTCCTGGATCTCTCGAGCATCGTCACCGGCAAGCTGCGGCTGCGGGTGGAGCCCGTGGACCTTGGCGCTGTGGCGCTGAGCGCGCTCGACGTCGTCAGGCCCGCCGCCGAGGCACGGCAGGTGCAGCTGGTGACCTCCATTGCGCCGGCTGCGCGGTGGGTTCCGGGTGACCCTGATCGCCTGCGACAGATCGCGTGGAACCTGCTGGCGAACGCGGTGAAGTTCACGCCGTCTGGCGGCACCGTGCTGCTCACGCTCGAAGCCGCCGGCCCCAGCGTCTGCCTCGAGGTGCGCGACACCGGACGCGGCATCGATCCGGCGTTCCTGCCGCACGTCTTCGAGCGCTTCTCACAAGGCGACGACGAACAGATGCGCGGCGTGCGCGGGCTGGGCCTGGGGCTCGCGATCGTGAGGGAACTGGTGGAAGCCCACGGCGGCACCGTCCTGGCGCACAGCGACGGCGAGGGCACCGGCACGACGATGGCTGTGACGCTCCCGGGGCGGCTGCCGGAAGCGCCGCTGCGTGCGGCATCGGGTGACGCTCACTGACGGTCCCGCGGGCCCACGAGGGCCGCGGCGCAGATCGCGTCAGCCGCGCGCTGCCGCCTGGAGATATCGCGATGGCAGCGGGTGACCCACATAGCCCGCGACAGTGCGCGACGCCGCGACGACGGCGCTCAGGTCCACGCCCGTAACAATCCCGAGACCGTCCAGCATGTACACCAGATCCTCGGTCGCGAGGTTTCCGGCAGCGCCCGGCGCATAGGGACAGCCGCCGAGCCCACCCGCGGAGCTGTCGAACACCGTGACACCACATTCGAGGCCGGCGTAGACGTTGGCCAGCGCTGTCCCGCGCGTGTCATGGAAATGCAGGCCGATGCGATCGAGCGGCACTCGAGTGGTGACCGCCTCGACCACGTCCACGACCTGGCCCGGATGAGCGACGCCAATCGTGTCGCTGACGGCGATTTCGTCAGCGCCAAGGTCGAGGAGGCGGCCGGCGACTTCGACGACCTTCGCCACCGGCACCGTCCCCTCGTACGGGCAACCGAAGGCTGTCGACAGGTAAGCGCGAACGCCCATCTCCCGCGCGCGCGCGGCTTTCACCACGTCCGCGTAGGTGGCGAGCGACTCGTCGATCGACTGGTTGATGTTGCGCCGGCTGAACGTCTCCGACGCAGCGGCAAACACTGCCACGTGATCCAGCCCGCTCTCGACGGCCGCGTCGAGGCCACGGAGATTGGGGACGAGCGCGCTGTAGCGCGTCCCCGGGCGCCGCGCGACGCCGCTGGCGACCTCGCGCGCATCGGCCATCTGCGGCACCCATCTCGGGCTGACAAACGCCGTCATCTCCACCACGGGCAGCCCCGCCGCGGCGAGCTGTTCGATGAAGGCGATCTTCACCGCGGTCGGAACGTCGGACGCCTCGTTCTGCAGGCCATCGCGCGGACCGACCTCGACGATGGTGACGCGGCTCGGGAGTACGGGCCGGCTCATGACAGATCCACCAGCGGCGCGCCAGGTTGGACGAGCTCGCCCTGCTCGCAGAAGACCGCGCGCACGGTGCCCTCTGCCGGGGCTCTCACGATCAGTTCCATCTTCATCGCTTCGAGCACGACGAGCGTGGCGCCGGCCTCGACCCGATCGCCCGCCTTCACCAGCACCTCACGAACAGTCGCCGGCATCGGCGCACTCAACGCCGCGGCGTCGTCGCGCGCGCCCGGCCGCGAGACCGAACCGCTGCGCACCTCGGTCGGCCTGTACACGCGCCCGTCGAAATAGATCCACGGCGCGTCGCGCGGACCGGTCACCCAGAGACGACGGGACGCTCCGTCAGTCGTCACGCGCCAGGTGCCAGGTCCCGCGGGCACGACTGTCATTGGCCCGCCATCATCGACAGTGGCCTGCCCGTCCGCGCCCGAGAGCACGCGACGTGTGATGCCGTTGGCGACGACGTCTACCGGTGCCGCCATGTCAGAGCCGCCAGTCCTTGAGAGTGGCCCACGGACCCGCCGGCTGGCCTGCTTCGACATCGGCCGCCCTCTCGGGGTGCTCGCGCGCAGTGACGAACGCTGCGGCCACTTCCGGCGGCAAGTCTGCGGGCTTCTCCGTCAGCTCGGATACGTTGCGCTCGATGAAGCCGGTGTCGATGCGGCTGGCTCGAACTTCGGGATGCCGGACGAGGGAGAGGAGGAATGGCACGTTAGTGGCGATGCCGAGAATCGGAAAGTCCAGGAGGGTGCGCTCGAGGCGCTGCAACGCCGCCGCGCGATTCTCCGCCGACACGATCAGCTTCGCGATCAGCGGATCGTAATGAACGGGGACGTGGTCGCCTTCCCGAAACCCAGAGTCCACGCGCACGCCCGGGCCTGCAGGCTCGCGATAGAGCAGCAGCGGTCCGGACTGCGGGAGAAAACCCGACGCCGGATCTTCGGCGTAGATCCGGCATTCGATGGCATGGCCGCGCTGCCGGAGCTGGTCCTGACGCCATGGCAAGCCCTGGCCCGCGGCGACCATCAGCTGCGCGCGCACCAGATCCACGCCGACCACCTGCTCGGTGACCGGGTGCTCGACCTGCAGGCGCGTGTTCATCTCGAGAAAATGAAATGACGGCTCCGGCGATCCGGTGTCGAGAAGGAACTCGACGGTGCCGGCGTTCCGATAGCCGCACGCACGGGCAGCGGCGACAGCCGCCTCGCCCATCGCGGCCCGCAACTCCGGCGTCATGGCAGGCGACGGGCTCTCCTCGATGACCTTCTGGTGCCGGCGCTGCAGCGAACATTCCCGCTCGAACAGCGTGACAACCTGGTCGCGATCGTCGGCGAAGATCTGGACTTCGATGTGTCTCGGACGCTCGACCAGCCGCTCCACGTAGAGCGTGCCCTTGCCGAACGCCGAGAGCGCGTCGCGGCGAGCGGCTTGAATCGCCCCGTCGATCTCGTCAGGACGCCGCACTTCGCGCATCCCGATGCCGCCGCCGCCCGATGCCGGCTTGATCAGGGCAGGCAGTCCGACCTTCCGCACTGCGTCTGCCAGCGCGGCGTCACTCTGATCCTGTGGCGCCTCGCCCGGCACCACGGGCACGCCGGCCTTCTGCATGAGTCGACGCGCGTCTGTCTTCGAGCCCATGCGCGCGATCGCCTCTGCCGGCGGCCCGATGAACACCAGCCCGGCATCGGCACACGCGGCAGCAAACGCCGCGTTCTCGGACAGGAAGCCGTACCCCGGGTGCACGGCCTCGGCGCCCGCCCGGCGGGCGGCGTCGATGATGGCGTCGCCCAGCAGATAGCTCTGAGCGGCGGGAGCCGGGCCGATGCGCTCGGCGCGATCGGCAGCGGCGACGTGGGCGGCGTGCGCGTCGGCGTCCGAGAACACCGCGACAGTCTCGACACCCATCTCACGGCACGACCTGATGACTCGTACCGCAATCTCGCCGCGGTTCGCGATCAGGACACGTCGGAACATGGCGATCGCGTCAGGAAGAAGTGCGCCAGGACGGATCGCGCTTCTCGAGGAACGCGCGGACGCCTTCGCGGCCTTCGTCAGAGGCACGACGTTCGGCGATGGCCTCCGCGCAAATCGTGCCCACATCCGAGGAGCCACGCCGGCCCACTTCGGCAATCAGTCGTTTGGCTGCCATCAGCGCGCCGGGCGCGCCCTTCAGCAGGGCAGTCAGGAACCGGGAGACCTCGACGTCGAGCTGCGCTGCCGGCACCACCGCGTGGACCAGGTGCAGGTCGTACGCGCGTCGAGCGGAGAACCGCTCGCCGGTCAGGAACAGCTCGCGTGCGACGGAGCGGCCGATCTTGGCGATGACAAACGGCGAGATCACCGCGGGAATCAGGCCCAGCCGCACCTCGGTGAATCCGAAAACCGCGTCCTCGGCGGCGACGACGATGTCGCAGATTGCCGCCAGGCCGGTGCCTCCGCCAAGCGCCGCGCCGTGGATGCGGCCAATGAGCGGAATCGGCAGCTGATCGAGTGCCGTGAACAGCCGCGCCATTTCGCTCGCGTCGTCCAGGTTCTGATCGTGGGAGAACGACGCCATGCGCGCCATCCAGTCGAGATCGGCGCCTGCGCAGAACGACGAACCGGCCCCGGCGATGACAGCGGCGCGCACCTCGGCATCGGCCTTCACTGAGTCGGCCCACCAGGTCAACTCGGCGATCATCCCCTCGTTGAAGGCGTTGCGCACCTCGGGGCGATTGAGCTCGAGGTATTCGACGCCGCCGCGGCGCTCCACTTTCAGGTACTTGAATCCCACGGCCTACATCCTGAAAACGCCAAACCGAACGGGCACCCGAGGCGCGTGCGCCGCAGCCGACAGGCCGAGCGCGATGGCACCGCGGGTCGCTAGAGGATCCAGGATCCCGTCGTCCCAGAGCCGCGCCGTCGAGTAGTACGGCGATCCTTCCTGATCGTACTTCGCCAGGATCGGATCGCGAATAGCGGCCTCGTCAGCCGGCTCGAGCGTGCGTCCGTCCCGCGCCAGCTGATCTCGTTTGACGGTGACGAGCACGCCGGCGGCCTGCTCGCCGCCCATCACCGAAATTCTGGCGTTGGGCCACATCCACAGGAAGCGCGGGTCGTACGCGCGGCCGCACATGCCGTAGTTGCCGGCGCCGAACGAGCCGCCGATGATCGCCGTCACCTTGGGCACGCTGGCGTTGGCGACGGCGTGCACCATCTTCGCGCCGTCCTTGGCAATGCCGCCGCGCTCGTATTCGCGGCCGACGATGAAGCCGGTGATGTTCTGCAGGAAGACCAGCGGCACGCCGCGCAGGCTGCACAGCTCGATGAAGTGTGTCGCCTTGAGCGCGGACTCCGAGAACAGCACCCCGTTGTTGGCGATGATCCCGACGAGCATGCCGTGCAGCCTGGCGAAGCCCGTCACCAGCGTCGCGCCGTAGCGCGCGCGGAACTCGTCGAACCGCGATCCGTCGACCAGCCGCGCGATCACCTCGCGCACGTCGTAGGCACGCCGCAATTCGGCCGGCACGATGCCGTACAACTCTGCCGGGTCGTACGCCGGGTCCTCCGGTGTCGTGACATCCATGGCCGCCGGCGGAGCCATGTTCAGCGTGGAGACGATCGTGCGCGCGATCTCCAGGGCATGGGCGTCGTCTTCGGCCAGGTAGTCGGCGACGCCGGAGATTCGCGTGTGCACGTCGGCGCCGCCAAGATCCTCTGCGGTGACGTCTTCGCCGGTGGCCGCTTTCACGAGCGGCGGGCCGCCGAGAAAAATGGTGCCCGTGCCGCGAACGATGACAGTCTCGTCGGACATCGCCGGCACATACGCGCCACCCGCCGTGCAGGATCCCATCACGACGGCAATCTGCGGGATGCCTTCGGCTGACATCCGTGCCTGATGAAAGAAGATCCGGCCGAAGTGGTCGCGATCGGGGAAGACCTCTGCCTGGAGGGGGAGGAATGCGCCGCCAGAGTCGACCAGGTAGACGCAGGGCAGGTGGTTGGCGAGGGCCACTTCCTGCGCGCGCAGATGCTTGCGGACGGTGATGGGGTAGTAGGTGCCGCCCTTGACTGTCGCGTCATTGGCGACGATGACCACTTCGCGGCCGGAGACCCGTCCGATACCGGTGACGATGCCCGCGCCCGGCGCGTCGTCGTCGTACATGCCGGTGGCCGCCAGCGGCGAGAGCTCGAGAAATGGCGAGCCTGAATCGAGGAGCCGATCGAGGCGTTCGCGCACGGGCAGCTTGCCCTGCGCGCGGTGACGTTCAAGCGGCCTGGCGCCACCGCCTTCGCGGGCCCGGGCCTCGGCAGCCCGGAGTTCGGCGACCAGACGCGTCATCGACGCGTGGTTGGCTTTGAACTCGGCGCTCTGAGGGGCGACGCTGGTCGCCAGCCGATCCATGAAGCCCTACCAGCCGCAGCAGTCGGTCTTGAACCCGCAGTCAGCGCATCGCCACACGGCATGCATCCGGTAGACGTTGGCGTTGCCGCAACGCTCGCAGACCATCCGGTCGGTAGCCGCCGGCTCGGCCGCTGAGAGCAGGGTCCGAAGGGGAGTGACGATCGGAGGCGTCGACTTCAGAGGTCGCTCTGCCATGGGCCGCATTATAGGCGGAGTTAAAAGTATTACGGCAGGAGGACTCTGTCATGTTTCCGACACAAACAATATGGGGTGTATGAATTGCCATCGGTAGCGTGCTACAGTCCAGTATCACCCGGCGACACCTGAACCAGTTCATCTGCCGCTTATGACCACCGCACGCACCCGCCGAGTCCTCGTCGTTGACGATGAGCCGGACATGGCTGAGTGGTTGTCAGCCGTGGTGGCCCGCGCCGGCTACGACACGCGCACCGCCGTTCGCGGCGCCGAGGCGATGGAAGTGTTCGCGACCTGGCTGCCCGACGCGGCCCTCGTGGATCTCATCCTGCCGGACGCCAACGGCGCTGACCTCGTCCGTCACTTCAAGTCGCTCCAGCCGCGCACGGAAGTGCTGGTCATCAGCGGACAGGGCAGCATCCCGCGTGCTGTCGAGGCCATCAAGGCCGGCGCTTCGTACTTCCTCGAAAAGCCCATCGACGCCGACGGCGTGCTCGCGCTGCTCGAACGGGCGATCGAGCGCATGGACGTCGAAGCCGAGAACGCCTCGCTCAGGCGTCAGCTTCGGGATCGCTATCAGTTCGAGAACATCATCGGCCGCAGCCGCAAGATGCGCGAGCTGTTCGATCTGGTGGCGGCCGTCGCCGATTCGGAAGCCAACGTGCTCATCCAGGGCGAGAACGGCACCGGCAAGGAACTGATTGCCAACGCGCTGCATTACAACAGCCGTCGGACCAAAGGGCCGTTCATCAAGATCAACTGCGCCGCGATTCCGAAGGACCTGATCGAGTCCGAGCTGTTCGGCTATCGCCGCGGCTCCTTCACCGGCGCGCTGACAGACAAGGACGGCCTGCTCGAGCAGGCGCAGGGAGGCTCGCTCCTGCTCGACGAGATCGGCGAGATGCCGCCGTACCTGCAGACCAAGCTGCTGCGCGTGCTGCAGGAGCGCGAGTACCGTCCCGTGGGCAGCGACCGTGTGGTCCGGGTGGACTTCCGTCTCATCTGTGCGACCAACGTCGACGTCGAGGCGGCGCTGCGCGAAGGCAGGTTGCGCGAAGACCTCTACTTCCGCATCAACACGATTACGTTGCGCGTGCCGGCGCTCCGCGAGCGCACCGAGGACATCCCGCTTCTGTGCGATCATTTCCTGGAGCGGTTCCGCCAGCGCTACCAGCGGACGATCCGTACGATTGCGCCTGCGGCGTATCACCTCCTGATCCGGAGCCGGTGGCCGGGCAACGTGCGTGAGCTGGAAAACGCCATCGAGCGAGCGGTGCTTGTCGCCAAGGGCAACGACATCACGCCGGCGGACCTGCCGGATTCGTTGCGCGAAGAGGCGGGCCCGGCGGGCGACTTCATGCTCCCGGCGCACCGCACCCTGGCCGAGATCGAGCGGATGGCCATCGTGCAGGCGCTCGAGCGCACGAACTGGAACAAGCAGGAGGCGGCCGCACAGCTCGGACTGTATCGGCCGACGTTGTACAGCAAGATGCGGAAACACGAGATTCGCGATCAGGGGCGGGGACGGCGCACGGGCCGGCCGCGAACGACGGGCCTGGCGTCCGATCGCCGCGAGCCGCACGAGCGGGGAGAAGAGCATGCGTGATCGGTTGGCAGTGCTGGGAGGCGCGGTGGTCGGCGCAGTCGTCGGCGGCGTCGCTGGATACCTGTATCTCACCGAGTCGGGCCAGCGCCTGCGCGAAGGCCTCGAGCCGCGGATCGGCGAGCTGGCCGAGCGCGCGGAGGCCATCCGTGCAAGTGCGCGCCGCATCCAGCAGGCCGGCGTCGAGAGCCTGCGCACGCTCCAGGAAGTGGCAGTCCGCCCCTCCGCGCGATAGAGTAGCCCCGGGATGTCCCGGTGGCCGCCACAGCAAAACCGTTGGCGCTGGTTCAGTCGCGCGGTGGCCGCGCGAACCCGGCGCGTCGCCGCACTCTCGAAGCGGGCCGCGTGGGGCGGCCTGGTCAGCATCTACCATAGCGACGACCTGACCTACGCCGCCTCCATCGCGTACTACTCGCTGCTGTCGCTGTTCCCGTTCCTGCTGCTGCTGATCTCCGTGCTCGGCATGGTGACGTCCCGCGCCGACGCGCGCGCCGCGACGCTCGACTTCGTCCTGCGCTACTTTCCAGCCAAGCTTGATTTCGTCGCCTCGCAGCTGCAGGCGCTGCAACGGACGCGCGTCTCCCTGGGCGTCGTCGGCGGTATCGCCCTGGTGTGGGCCGCTGCCGGCTTCTTCAGCGCGATCAGCACCGCCGTCAACTACGCGTGGAAAGTCGAGAAGCCCCGCAGCTACTTGAAGCACAAGGTCATGGCGTTCCTGATGATGGGCACGGCGTGCGGACTGCTCGCACTGACGGTGTTCGTCTTCAGTGCGTCGCAGGTGGTCGGCGCGTCCTGGTTCGGCGGCGTGGCGACGCGCTTTCCCTGGCTGCTCACGCTCCGCGGGATCACCGTGAACTGGGCGGCCACGCTGTCGCTCATCGCCGGCGTCGGACTGATTCTCTACTTCGTGCCCAACGCGAAGGTCCGCTTTCGCGACGTCTGGGTCGGCGCTGTGCTGACGGGCCTGCTGTGGCGCGCGGCGCTGGCAGGGTTCTCCTGGTACGTGCGCGACATGTCGCGTTACAGCATCCACGGGTCGATCGGCGCGGTGGTCGTCTTCCTCGTCTGGGTCTACATCTCGGCGGTGATCCTCCTCTACGGCGTCGAGTTCACGGCGGCGTACAGCCGGCTGCGCCGCGCGCGCCCGGACCCGGCGCCGGATCCGGCGCCGACGGCGGCGTGACCCGGCCACGCTCCGTCGCCTGCCACATCGCGGCGCTCGCTCTCGGCCTGTCGGTGCTGGCTGCCGACGCGACTCCTGCGTTCGTGCTGATCGGTGTCGCCGACGAAGCGGCGATCGGGCGCCGAGCGGAACAGGCGATGCGCGGGCGCACGCCGCGCACCGGCGACAGCCGGATCGACGACTACGTCGCGACAGTTGGCCGGCGTCTCGCCAGCGTCGCCGGCGGGCCGCCGTACCAGTACACTTTTCGTGTCGCGAACTACGCCGACGTCAACGCCATCACGCTGCCGGCCGGCCACATCTGGGTCTATCGCGGCGCGATTGCGACGGCGGCGACTGAAGCGGAGCTCGCCGGCGTGATGGCGCACGAGGTCGCGCATGCCGCGCTCCGGCATCCTGCCGCGCAGATCTCCGACGCCATGCTGGCGAACATGGGGCTGACGCTCCTCGGCGCACTGCTCGGGAACAGTGGCGGCGCGTCGACGTCAACGGCGGCCGCCCATGCGCTCACCGGAAGCGCCTTTCTCGCCTACTCGCGCGAGGACGAGCGCCAGGCGGACAAGACGGGGACCGGGATTCTCGCGAAGGCGGGATGGGACGCGCGCGGCCTCGAACAGTTCCTCGAGCGCGCCCGCACGCAATCACGCCGTGATCCGTCGGCGCTGGCTGTCTTCTTCTCGACGCATCCAGCGCTCGAGGCACGAATTCGCGATCTGGCGGGGGAGTCCTCGCGGGGCCCGCACGGGCGGGTGACGAGCAGCGCGTTCGCCGACGTCAAGCGCCGGTTGGCGCGTCTTCCGCCTGCCGGCCGCGCGCCGCGAGCGTAGACGGTCCTTCGAGCGGCCACAGCCAGGCCGCGCCGCGCACGCCGCTCGAGTCGCCGTGGACCGGCGCGACCAATCGCGTCCGCACGGTGTCCGAGAAGACGTAGCGCGGAAGCCGCGCCGGCACCGCCTCGTACAACTGCAGCACGTTTGACATGCCGCCGCCCAGGACGATCGCGTCGGGGTCGAGGACGTTGATGACAGTCGCCAGCGCGCGCGAGAGACGATCGACGTAGCGCGCGAGCGCGGCTTCAGCCCTGACCTCGCCAACCGCCGCGCGCGAGACGACCGCCGCTGCATCGACGCCACCGCCATAGTCGTTCGCCAGGCCGGTCCCCGAGATGAATGTCTCGAGGCAGCCATGTTGTCCGCAATAGCAGGGCGGTCCGGGCCGTTCGTCGTCCTGAGGCCAGGGCAGGGGATTGTGGCCCCACTCGCCGGCGATGGCGTTGGGGCCGGTGAGGACGCGCCCGTTCACGACGACGCCGCCGCCGCAGCCGGTGCCGAGAATGACGCCGAAGACCACGTCCAGGCCCGCACCGGCGCCGTCACTCGCTTCGGAGAGCGCGAAGCAGTTGGCGTCATTGGCGAGGCGCACGGGCCGCCCGAGACGCGTCTCGAGGTCTTCGTGCAGCCCACGGCCGTTCAGCCATGTCGAGTTGGCGTTCTTGACCAGGCCGGTGGCCGGCGAGATGGCGCCCGGCATGCCGATGCCAATCGAGCAGCGGGCGTTGACGTGTGCTTCGGCGGCGTGCACGAGCGAGGCGATGGCCTCGATCGTCCCGTCGTAGTCGCCGCGTGGCGTGGGACGGCGCTCGCGAAACGCGATTGCGCCGTCGGGCTGCAGCACGACGGCTTCAGTCTTGGTCCCGCCGAGGTCGATGCCGATGCGCATGAGGTCTGATCAGTGGAGAGTGACAGTGAAACCGCGGAAGGAATCGGGAACCTCTATTACGAAGTAGACCCGTTCGGCGGTCGCGAGCGGCTGCCGCCGCGCACCGCGCGCCGGGCTAGTCGGACGGAGCAGGTGAAAGAGCGCGGATGAGTGCGTCGGTGAACACCGCGATGTCGTCCGGCTTCCGTGCCGTGATAATCGGCCCGTCGACAACGACCGGCTTGTCGACGTACATCCCGCCAGCGTTCTTGACGTCGATCGCGATCGACGGCCAGCAGGTGACTGTCCGTCCGCGGAGCGCGTTCACTGAAATCAGCAGCTGCGGTCCATGGCAGATGGCCGCCACGGGCTTGCCTGCGGCAATCGTGTCACGCACCAGGTCGACCATCGCGTGCCGCATCCGCATGCGATCCGGAGCATGGCCGCCGGGGATCACGACGGCGTCGAAGTCCTTTGCGCGCGCCTTGCCGGCGGCCAGGTCGGCCGTCACGGTGGCGCCACGCTTGCCCGTGTAGACGCGGCCCGCGAGCGGGCCTACCAGCACGACCTCCACGCCCGCCGCCCTCAGGGCGTCCACGGGACCGGTGACCTCAACGTCCTCGAACTCGTCTTCGACCAGCATCGCCACGCGCCGCGCCGGTCCCGTCATGCCGCCGTCCATCCGTCCGCCATCCTCTCGCCCGGAGTGTATATCACGCTTGAGTGTGCCAGCGGCGAATGACGCGGCCCATAATGTTCGGATGTCGAATCGCCTCGCGAGCGAGAGAAGTCCCTACCTGCTCCAGCACGCCGACAACCCGGTGCAGTGGTACCCGTGGGGCGACGAGGCGTTCGCTCGTGCGCGCGCCGAAGACAAGCCGATCTTCCTCTCGGTGGGCTATTCGACCTGTCATTGGTGCCACGTGATGGCGCACGAGTCGTTCGAGAGCGCAGCGGTGGCCGAGGTGCTGAACCGCGACTTTGTCGCAGTGAAGGTAGACCGCGAAGAACGGCCGGACATCGATCGCGTCTACATGCTGTTCGTGCAGGCGACGACAGGTCAGGGCGGCTGGCCCATGAGCGTCTGGCTGACGCCGGCGCTCGAGCCGTTCTACGGCGGCACCTATTTTCCTCCCGACGGACGGTGGGGGCGTCCGGGCTTCAAGGACGTCCTCGAGAGCATCGCCGTCGCCTGGCGCGACGACAGGCAACGCGTCCTGACCTCCGCCATCGCGCTGGTCGAGAACGTTCGGCGCGCGGCCGATCGGTCGAGCGGCGCTGGCGGGACAGAGATTGCCGCGGCCGACCAGCTGACGGCCGGCGTCAAGCACTTCGAGATGGCCTACGACGCGCGACGTGGCGGATTCGGCGACGGGCCGAAGTTCCCGCGACCGAGTGAGCTGCTGTTCCTGCTGCGCGAGCACGCGCGTACTGGCCACGCGCGGGCGCTCGAGATGGCCCGCCATTCGCTGCAGGCGATGGCGCTCGGCGGCATGCGCGACCACGTCGGCGGCGGCTTTCATCGCTACTCGGTCGACGGCGAGTGGCGCGTGCCGCACTTCGAGAAGATGCTGTACGACCAGGCGCAGCTCGTGATCGCGTACCTGGAAGCCGCCCAGGTGACCGGTGAGAAGTTCTTCGCGCAGGTTGCCGAGGACACGCTTCAGTACGTCGGACGCGAGCTGACCAGCCCTGAGGGCGGGTTCTACTCGGCGGAGGACGCTGACAGCCGGCCGCCGGAGCAGGCGGGCGACCCGCACGCTCACGCCGTTGAAGGGGCGTTCTACGTCTGGAGCGCCAGCGAACTGCGCGAGGTCCTCGGTGACGACGCCGACGTGTTCGGTCTGCGTTTCGGCGTCGAGGAGCGTGGCAACGCGCCGTCCGACCCCCACGGCGAGTTCATCGGCAAGAACATCCTCTACACGGCACGCACCCTCGAAGACATCGCCGCCTCAACCACGCAGTCGCAGGATGATGTCATCGAACGGCTCGCGCGGTCACGTCTTGTCGCATACGCCGCGCGGCTCCGCCGCCCGCGCCCGCACCTGGACGACAAGATCCTTGCGGCCTGGAACGGCCTGATGATCGCTGCGTTTGCGCGCGCGTCACGGGTGCTCCGGCATCCCGGCTTCGGGCTCACCGAGGCCGCGGCGTCGCACCTTGCAACGGCGCAGCGGGCGGCTCGCTTCCTGCGCGACGCGCTCTGGGACGGAGAACACCGGGTGCTGAAGCGCCGCTACCGCGAAGGCGAGGCGGGCGTCAACGGCTACGCCGAGGACTACGCGTCGGTGGCCTTCGGCCTGCTCGAGCTGTTTCAGGCGGATGGCGACGTCACCTGGCTTGAATGGGCGGACGGCTTGCAACAGGAGCTCGACGCCCGATTCTGGGATCCGGAAGCCGGTGGCTGGTTCAGCACCACCGGCGAAGATCCATCCGTGCTCGTGCGCCTGAAGGACGAGTACGACGGCGCCGAGCCGTCCGCCGGTGCTGTCGCCTGTCTGAACCTGCTGACACTCACGCATCTGCGTCCCGACGTCGAACGCGAGGCCCGCCTCACCCGGGCGCTGGCGCGGTTTGGCCAGCGCCTTGGCGAGGTCGCCCGGGTTGTCCCCCTGGTGAGCGCCGCGGTATCGACCTGGCATGCGGGTGTCGGCCAGATCGTGATCGCCCGGAGCGATGACACCGCCGGCGATCTGGTGGCGACGCTTGCCCGTCACTACCTGCCATTTACCGTCGTCATTCCGATCGCGCCCGGGTCGAGGGACGCGTTGGCGCAGGCGCTGCCGTTTGTCGCGTCGCTGCCCGCGCGCAGCGGCGAGGAGACGGCGTATGTCTGCCGGGACTTCGTGTGTCAGGCGCCCGTCGGCAGCGCCGGCGAGCTGGACGAGGCGCTGCGTCGATGAGGTCACGCCACTTCTGATTCCCGTGGCGCCCGGCTGTTGCGTTCCTGTTACAATCGGCCGGATGCGCCTGGAGATCGAGGTCTGGCTGAGAGGCAACGACTTCGCCACGACCGACGTCGTCACTGTGCCGGTGCCGCCCGCCGAGGCCTGGAGTGACGCCGACGTCCGGACGATATTGCAGGAGCTGCTCCGGTCGATTGAGCGGGCCAGCAATCCCGATGCGGATCGGAATCGCCCGGTGGTCTTGCGCGGCTTCAGCTGGATCGTGAGCCCGTTCGAAGGCGGCGGCCACACGATCGCCGTCGAGATCCAGCTGGGCGCGGCGGCGGCGGGCCCGTTTCCGATCGAGCAGGCGCAACTGAACGAGATGATCACGCGAGCGATGGCTGGCGATCGGGCCGACGGGCCGGTATCGCAGGCCGTGCACTAGGGCGAACGACCAGCGACGGAGAGCCGACTGTGCCCGTGACAAGGAAGCGTTCCCTCGAACATCTCCGCGGCGAGTCCGTGACGCTCTGGCGTCTCGAGCGCGCCGACCAGCACGTCCGCTGCTTCATCGTCGAGCCGCCGCGCGGGTTCTGGCTTGGCGTCGAGCGCGGGGCCGACCTGATTTTCAGCGAGACACATACCGAGCTCGACTCTGCGCTGCTCAGGGCCGATGGCCTGAAGTCGCCGCTCGTCGTCGCGGGCTGGGTCGAGCCCGACGACACGCCGTAACGCGCGTCCTCGGTAGTCTTCGGTTCGTTAGCGGCGGGAGGCAGTGCTTCCCGCCGTTTCGCTGTCAGGCTGATTTCAACGCGCTGGCGGTCGAGTGCGCCGGGGGCCTTGCCGCCAGCAGCACGACGAAGGCGATTGCCGCGAGCGCGGCCGCGCCGTAGAACGCGTACTGATAGCTCCGCGTCACGTCGAATACCCGCCCGGCCACCAGCGGCCCCACCACACCTGCGGCGCCCCACGCCGTGAAGAGCGCGCCGTAGTTGGCCCCGAGATTCCGCGTGCCGTAAAAGTCTGCCGTCGCTGATGCGAACACTGACAGCTGTGTTCCGTAGCACCAATACACCAACGCCACGAGCAGGTAGAGCAGCGGCGCCTGCTCGCGGACGGCGAAGAGCAGCGGCATGGCCAGCGCGGACGTGAGCACCATGATGCGGAGCGTGGTGAGCCGGCCGAGCGAGTCCGAGAGCCAGCCTGACAGAATCCGCCCGCCGGCGTTCCCGAAGGCGCCGACGGTCAGGGCGAGGGCTGCCGCAGTGGCGGTGAGGCCGGCACTGCGGGCGAACGGCACCAGTTGGCTGATGGTCATCAGCCCGGCGGTCGTGCCCAGGCAGTAGGCAATCCACAGCATGTAGAACTGCGGGGTGCGCAGCACCTCGGCGGTCGTGAAATCGCGCCTCGTCGCGGCCGAAGCCGGCGGCGTCCAGCCGGCCGGCGTGTAACCGGCGGGCGGGTTCGCCATCAACCACGCGCCCGTCAGCCCCATGATCAGGAAGGCGCCGCCAAGCAGCTGGAACGTCGGCCGCCATCCGATCGATCCGATCAGCGCCGTCGCGAGCGGCCCGATGATCGCGGAGCTCGCGCCGTAGCCGCCGACCATCAGGCCCACGATCAGGCCACGCTTGTCAGGAAACCACTTGGACGCGACAGGGATTGGCGTCGCGTAGCCGAAGCCATTGCCGGCGCCGACGATGACGCCGAAGACGATGTAGAGGAAGACCAGTGAGCTCGTGAAGCTGGTGAGAAAGAAGCCGAGCGAGACGAGCACGGCGCCGATCAGCGCCGCAGGGCGGGGACCCCGGCGATCCTGGAGCCGGCCGCCGAGGATGAACGTCAGCGCGAAGGTGACGACGGCGATCGTGAAGACCAGCGACGTCTGGGCGCGCTTCCACCCGAACTCGCGCTCCAGCGGCGCCACGAACACGCTCCACGCGTAGAGCGATCCGAGTGCCAGGTTCATCAGAACTCCGCCCACGACGACGCGCCATCGATTCATGGCGGTGGTTATACCTCAGGAGGGCGGGGAGGGGAGCGGCGAATGAAGAATGAGGAATGCAAGAATGAAGAATGAAGAATGAAGAATGAAGAATGAAGAATGAAGAATGCGGAATAGGCGAACGGGCTCAGAGGGAGCAGTCGGCAGACTCCGCTCCCGGCGCACCGCGGTTGAGAAACGGCGACTAGTGCGCGCGCGCGGCGCGTTCGGCCCGGGCCAGGTACATCCCGCCGATCGCACCGAATACGAGGGCAACGCCGAGTGCGATGAGCAGTGTGGTCATTTCCGGGCTCCCTCGATCATGACGCCGACGATGAAGAACGCGAGGCCGAAGCCGACGGCTGCGACCATCGCTCCCCAGAGCGGCACCGCCGACTTGTCGGCGATCAGGCGGTCCAGCGGGATGGCGACGAACGACAGCACGCCCAGCGCGCGCATCGCTTCGCCGACCATTTCAGCTGCCGACTTCGACGTCCCCGTGCCCGCTCGCACCTGCTGGCTGGTCTCAATCACCACGTTGAACCTCCTCGCGACCTGGTCGCGGGCGCATTATGCCTGAAAGTGGCGATTGTGCCCGGACAATTCCCTGCGAAGCGATCTTCAGATCGGCATCGGCCCTCAGAAATGCCACCGGCCGCCGCCGGCCAGTCTGAATATTGCCCTACGCGACGTCGCGATCTCGATTGGGCGCGACGTCCCCGGTAGGCTCGATCGTTCCCGGTAGGGCCGATCTTCAGATCGGCCATTGATCCTAGGAAGAGCCATCGGCCGCTGTCGGCCAATCTAAAGATTGGCCCTACCGACGCGGTTGTGCGGCATTCGGCATTCGTCACGATGGTGCCGGGGGTGGGGGTCGAGCCCGTTCGGTCGCGCCGATGGGCGCGACCGGCGTGCCTGATGAGCGGACCTGGCACCTGAGCGAGCGCCGCGAGCGATGGTGCCGGGGGTGGGAATCGAACCCACATGATCGCTAGGCGATCTACGGATTTTAAGTCCGCTGCGTCTGCCAGTTTCGCCACCCCGGCGCTGCTTCATTCTGCCCTATGTTGGCCGGCGCGACCGTGCAGTCGTGTCCCACGCACTTGCCCCGATCTAGGACAAGACGCGCCCCGCGAGGTTGAAGTAGAACAACAGCGTCGCCAGGTCCGTGAGTGCCAGGACGATGGGGCCGGCCGCGATCTTCGGGTCGGCCTTGATCAGGCGAAGCACTGTCGGCAGCATGACGCCGAACATGCAGGCGGTGAGCATCGCCGCTGCAATGGCGCCACCGAGGACGGCGGACACCACCGCCTCGTGCTTCCAGGCCCACGTCGACACGCCGACGAGCGTGCCGCAGGCGAGACCCAGCATCACCGCAGTCAGCGCCTCCTTGAGAATGGCACTGCCGAACAGCTTCCACTGGATCGGGCCGTCCTGAAGGCTTTGCAGCGTCAGCGTCACAGCCTGGATGCTGACACTCTCCGCGAGCGCGAGCAGCACGGGAATGAACAGCGCCAGGACCACCGCCGTGTGGAGCAGCGGCTCGTAGAAGCTGGAGAGCAGCGCACAGAGCAGCCCGCCAGCGACGTTGCAGAGCAGCCAGGGGAAGCGGTCCTTGAACCCGCCCCACGGCGTCAGCCCCTCGGTCGCGTGAATGCCGAGGAGCTGAAAGATACCGTCGAAGGACTGCTTCGCCTGGTTCAGCAGTTCGTCAGTGAACAGGTTGACGTCCACCACGCCGACGAGCTTCCCGCTGGGTTCGACCACGGGAAACGCGAGGAGCCGATGGTTGACGAAGTATTCGGCCGCCACCAGCACGGTAGCGAACGAGGGAATGGCCATGATGTCGTCGATCATGACGCTTCGGAGCGGCGCGTCGAGCGCCGTCGTCAGCAGGCGCCGGATCGGCACGAAGCCGACCAGGCGGCCATCAGGTTCGACGACGTAGCAGTACAGGATTATCTGATCAGACGGCAGAGTCCGGGTGTGCGCGAGCGCCTGCTCGATGGACTCGTCGGGGTTCAGCGTGAGCGCAGCCGGCCGGACGTAAGGCAGGATGGGCTCGTGGAGTTGCGCGCGGGTGAGAGGAGCCGTTGACATCGCGCAAAACCTTATCTCATCGTGCGCCGTGCGTGAAGAGTCCCGGCCTCGTTATAATCGCCGGCCATGCGGTTGGTCAGACCTCGCCTCGTGATCCGGGATTGGCAGACCGACGACGCGCCGTCGCTCGCGCGTCACGCGAACAGCCGCAAAATCTGGATCAACGTCCGGGATCGGTTTCCCCATCCGTACACCGACGAAGATGCCGAGCAGTGGGTCCAGCACTGCATGACGGCGGATCCGGCGACTGATTTCGCGATCGAGGTCGAGGGCGTCGCCTGTGGGGGCATCGGGGTGATGCTGCGCGAGGACGTCGAGCGGGTCTCCGCGGAGCTGGGCTACTGGCTCGGCGAGGCCTTCTGGGGCCGCGGCCTGATGACCGAGGCGGTGTCGGCGTTCGTGCCGTGGGCCTTCACCGCCTTCGACCTCACGCGAATTTACGCGCGCGTCTTCGACTTCAACGAGGGGTCGGCTCGGGTGCTCGAGAAGGCGGGATTTGTCCGCGAAGCGCGGCTGCGGCGCGCTGTCGTCAAGGAAGGCCGCGTCCTCGACGAGTTCATGTTTGCTGCCATTCGAGAGCCCTGAACCGCACGAGCACGCCGTGGGCGCCTCAGTGCGCCGGCGGCTTGTCTGCCAGGTACTTCAGCCAGCGTTCCGCCATCGGAGGTACCGCAGTCCGCGCGTTCTGCATCTGCGACACGAGGCTGCGCAACTGGGTTGCCGGATCGGCAGCATCCGGTGTCGTCGCCAGCTGCGCCATGCGGATCTGGATCGCGAGCGACATGGCGTCCGGATCCGGCGTCGGCCGATCGACGAGGGGCTGGATGCCCGCGAGCGCTTCGTCCAGATGGCCGTTGGCAGCGCGCGCCAGCGCCGCTGTCAGGGCGAAGCGCGGGTCGTCAGGCCAGCGCGCACCAGCCTCCTGAAGCAATCCCGCGGCCTCATCGGCGTCTCCGAGGCGAAGGAACGCGTCGGCAGCGAGCTGATACATGTCGGGCTGCAGGTCATCTCCCGTCAGTGCGGCCTGCCAGGCGCCGACAGCCTGCTTGGTCTTGCCGCCGGCCGCGTAGCACGCGCCGAGGTAGAAAACGCCCGACAGGAAATCGGGGGACGACTTGATCGCCGCCCGGAACTGCAGCGCGGCGTCTTCGATCTTGCCGGCCTTGTAGAGCGAGAGGCCGCGCAGGAACGACGCCAGGAGCGACGTGTCCCCACTGAGTGCTTTCACGTCGGCAAGGCCCTCGAGCCGGCCCGCCGAGACCTCTGCGGCAAGCGCGCGGGCGGCTGGCGCCGACTGCTTGTTGTCGAGTGCGACCGCACTCTCGACGGCAGCATGCAGCAGCCCTGCGGAGAGAACGGCATCGGGCACGAACGCGCCGACACGCTTTGCCATGTCCTGCTTGAAGACGTCGTCTGCCGGTACCCCGTGGGCCAGCTCAAACTGACGTGACCGCGTGATCGTCGACGTGCCGTTTGTAATGCGTGCGCGCGCCACGTACCAGCCAGGGGGCAGCAGGCCGAGGGGCAACGGGCCCTCGGAGACGAGGCGTGACTTGTCCCGTCCCTCGCTGACTGGTGCATCGGCGGTGGCCAGCGCCGGCGACGTCTCGGTGTCGGCGACCTCGACATGGACCGCGAGGCCCGGCGCCGCGGGGCCATAGATCTCGACGTACGCGTCCAGCGCCGCGCCGTCGACCGCCGGTGCAGCCGTCAGCCGGACCGACGGGTTGACGTCGGTGATCGGCGGCGTGAGGAGGAGATCGCCAGCCTCGAGCCCGCCGCTGCCCGTGATTGACGCCTCGAATGCATGCTCGACGCTGCCTTTCCGGCCGCCCTTGTCGACGACGGCCAGCTTGAGCCGGTATTTGCCGGGCGGAAGATCGATTGCCACGGTCGTGTGCGCGGCGCCCGGCGTTGACTTGTCCATCAGTTCGGCCGTCGCCGACTGAAACGCGCTGGCCAACGGCTTGCCCTGCGGCGAGAGGACCGAATACCCGAGCGAGGCCGTGAGCGCCGCCGGCTCGGCGCGGCCAATGTCGGCCGCCAGGAGCACGCGCACCTTGTCAGGCTGCGGCGCGCGCAGGTTGTAAGTGGCCACTCGAAGCGGAAGGCCAGTCGCCATGAGCGGCGCCTGGAGCACCCGGTGGACCTGCTCCTCCGGGGTGGTGGCCGCTTCCGCGGCCCCACCGGCCACGAACTCGCGTCGCGCGCGAACGGTGAGCCCCGGGCGGCCCAGCGAGACTTTGATCTTGTGCCGGTGTCCGTCGCGATCGGCGGGATCGGATTCGACGCTCAGCAGATAGTAGGCGGCCATCTCCCTGGCGATGCGATCGAAGGCGTTGGCGCCATCGCCAATCGACGAGAACACCGCACCGCGAGTCGAGCCGGCGATCGACTCCAGGCCGTGCAGGTTGATGCCGCGGTCCTCGACCGCGGAGGGCGACCGCTGCGATGTAGAGGCGTCGATCGCGAAGGTGCCGCCGTCCAGATGCAACACATAAATCGTCGCGTGCGCCGCCGCGGCATACCTGGCGAGAGCCGCGGTGTCCGTGTCCCCGAACGCCACCGGCACGCCACTCGACACGAAGACGATGATCTTCGGCGCGTCGATGCTGCTCAGCGACACCAGCAGCGACTCCACGCCACGCATCGTCGTCTGGCTGCGCTGCTGATAGAGCTGCGCGATCTCGCGTGCTTCCTGCTCGACTTCGCGCGGGCACGGCGACGCTGCCTGCACGGGACCATTCGGCCGGCTGGACTGCGGTGATGTCCCGACGCACTCGCGTTCGACGGCGCGCCGAAGCGCGAAGGTGTTTCCGTTGCTGATGTCGTAGGCTTCCGACAGGCCCACCGAATGGATGTGTGGCGCGACGTGGGTGCCCTGGCCGACGATGTGGCTGAGCGCGTCGTGAATGGGAGTGCGATCCGGCGTGAACTCGACGCTCGGGCCACTCGGCAGGGAGACGAGGCCCACCTGGTCGCTGGCGGCGAGACCATCGACAAACTTGCCGGCCGCCGTCGCGACATCGCGGCCGCCGCCAGTCTTGATCCCGTCGAGATCGAAGGCGAGAAGCACCAGCCGGCCGCCCGCCGCCGTCTCGTTCGAGGCGAATGAGCCGTGTGCTGGAGTGGCGGCGGCGGCCGCAGTCGAGGTCGCGGCATCCTCGCCGATCCATTGGGCGCTGGTGACGTGGCGGGGCTTGCCGTCCACTTCGACTGTGAAATCGCCCGCGCCGAGTCCTGACACCACGTCGCCTTTGCCGCCAATGACGCTGACGTCGATGGCGATGACGTCAGTGCCGGACTTGAAAACCGGAGGCTGCGTCGGCGGCGACGGCGCCTGGGCAGACGTCGGCGGTGTTGGCGCGGGCGCCTGGGGAGCCGGCGGCGGCGCCTGTGCCGATGTAGAGGCCGCGCTCGATAACAGGAGTGCGGCTGCGAACGAGGCGCGGACTGTCGACAGGAACGCCATCAGTTCTTCTTCTGCCCGCCGGCACGATAGCCTTGCCGATGCCGGACGCGGTAGCCCTTGTCTGTGGTCTCGACGACGATCTTGCGCCAGCTGCCGTCGCGCTTGTCGTTTGACGATGCATACGAGAGCAGATACTGGTTGGCGAGCTCGTCGACGATCTCGCCGAACACCGCCTTCAGCTCAGAGACATCATCGACCAGAAATGAGCGGCCGCCGCTCATGTCGGACATGTGCGCGAGGATGCCGGCAAGACTGCGGTCCTTGACGCTGCGGCCCAGGCCAATCGTGTAGATCGTCGCGTCGCTCGTTTCAAGCCGCGTCTCGACCCGCTTCATCGTGGCGACGCTGTTCTGATCCTCGCCGTCGGTGAAGACGACGAGCGAACGCCGGCCAGGCTGTTTGCCCACCATGTTCAGCGACGTGAGAATCGCGTCGTAGAGCGCCGTGCCGCCCCACGGCGCAAGCCGATCCACCGCCTTGATGCGCGCGACCGGATCGGTGGAGCGTCGGGCGGCCGTGAAGATCGTGTCATTGAACGCCAGCAGCGTCACCTGGTCCTGCGGGCGCAGGGCGCCGAGAAAGGCCTTCACCGAAGCCTTCAGCGTCGGCATGGCATCCGTCATGCTGTCGCTGACGTCGACGGCGACGACAAGTTCGAGCGGGATGTTCTCGCCGGAAAATGCCGAGAGCCGCTGCGGCACGCCGTCCTCTTTCACGCGGAATTTGTCGCGAGTCAACCCGCGTACAAAGGCGTTCTGGCTGTCGGTGACGGTGGCCGTGACCTGAACGACCTCGACGTCCACCGATTCGGTATAGCCCGCGTTTCTTGTTCTGACGGTGGCGACGAGACGCTGACCGCTGGTCGTCGACGCCACCACCCGGATCACATGATCGCGAAGGCCGGCACCAGCGTCCCAGGCGCACTCGAAAGGCGGGCGCGCCGACATGCAGACGTTGCGGCCGTCAGCGAAGAACGTCACTTCACGGATCGTGGCCGGGTCGTCGGCCTTCACCTGAATCGTGATCGGACCGGTGACGTAGCTGCCGTCGGCGGGCGAGACGATCGTCAGCCCTCCGCCAGCCGACTGTGCGGCGGCCGATGGCGAGGGCGCTGCCTGAGCGGCAACGGTCGATGCTGGTGAAACGGCCAGCAGGAGCGATGCCAGCGTGAAGTGTGGGAGCAGTCTGATCACGGATGACCGTCGGTGCCGGCGTCGGCAGGAATGAGGGCACCCCTCGCTGTCAGCGCTGAGATCTCGTCCACCAGGTGGTCGTCGGACATGTCGCGTGCCTGCGCGGCCAGCGTGAACCAGTCGCCAGTGTAGGCGGGACGTGCGTCATCCAGGTAGTCCTGGAGCGCCGCCGCGACCACGCCGCGGGCGAGCGTCATCGGCAGGCCGTGAGCGGCCAGGGCGTCGAGCACCCGGAGTTCGACGTCGCCGATGTGCGCCGCCAGCAGCCCCGTGCCAGGGCGCGATTCCGCGCGATGGGGGGCCGGCGGATCCGGCAGCGACCGGCACAGGCACCCGGTCCAGGCCGTTTCAGCAGGGCCCCAGCCCGGTGGCGGGGCAGCCGCGTCGGGCCGTCCCAGTTGGACGACTTCCGTGGTGAGAAACAGACGTTCAAGGTCGCCCGGGTCGTGGAGCGCTGTCCATTCCACCGCGCGGCTTCGCCGCGTGTCGAGCCCGAGCCGGGCGCGCGCCTGCTCGCGCGCAGTCGCGTCGGCGAGCCGCGCGACAACGCGCCGGCCGTCGGCAAGCCAATGCACCAACTGCATGGGTGCGGCATCGTCGGGCACGTCTGCAGGCATCAGGACCATCGACGCGATGAGCGCGTGGCGGTCGCCTTCGTTGAGCCGCGGGCCCTGCGCCGGGATGTCGAGCGACGTGCGCCGAAGTGCCAGCCGGCCCAGGCCGATGTCGAGTGCGAGCAAGGCGCCGCGGACGTGCCACGGCTCGTTGGTTCCGGAGGCCTCCTCGGGAAGCTGCCAGCGCACCCGTTCGCGCTCGATGCCGGAGCTGGCGCGCCGTCCGAAATCGTGCCGCCGTGCGACGTTTCCCGCGAGAAACACCTGTCCGTCGGGATCGCCAATCGCGAACGCGTACACGAACGACATCAAGACCTCCGCGAGCACCGCATTCTCCGCGTGCGAGAGGCGCGCGGCGATGCCGCCGGCACGTTTCACATCCGCCTTCGATCGCACACGAGCGCAATCCGCAATGGCCTGCGCCACGACGTGCGCGACGTCCGGGGGCGCGAGCTCCGGCGCCAGGTCGTTGGCTTCAATCGGCACCAGGCTGGCGTGCGCCTGCTCCAACGCCTTACGCACCTCGCCGACTGCGGCGACGTCCTTTGCGTGCGCGAGCCGATCGCCCGCCTGCGTCAGTCGCAGCGCCAGGTCCAGCGTGTTGCCGCCTTGCCGCCGCCTCACTTCGGCGAGACGTTCGTGCTCCGCTGCGGCCGGATCGACCCGGTAGTCGGCGTCCTCCCAGCGCACACGCTGCGGCGGAGCGGTCTTGCGTGCGCCGACACCTGCCATCGCCTCGAGCAGCGCTGTGTCGGCGTCGCTGACGGCGCCGGCGCTGGTGCCGGCGGCTGCTGGAATGAGGTCAGTTTCGAGCCATCCCGCCAGGCGGCGCGCGCCATCGGCTGCGCCGGTGTCCACTGCTGCGAGCGCTGTCAGCGCTGCCGCGGCGGCGTCCCGATTCATCGATCCCACCTGCACGGCGCGGTCGACGAGCGCCACTGCCGCCTGGAAGAGGACCAGCGGATCTTCCGATGCGTCGCGCGACGAGACCCGGTTGTCGAGCAGCGCCGCTCGCGCGGCTACCGCGTTCCACGCCGGGAGCTGGTCGATTCCGATACGTTCCAACGTGAGCATGAGCGCCGGGTACCGCATGCAGGCGTGCGTCAGGTAAACCCGATCGGCGGATGTGGCGGAGGGGAGGCGGGCGCCCAGCCGTCCGGCGAAGGCCACCGCGTCGATCAGGTCGTGGCGCGCTTCGTAGGCCAGCCCGGAAAGCCGATTCAGCACGTCGGCGACACGGGCCGGCGGGCCATCGTCGAGATCCGTCCACTCGCTGGCGCCTTTCTCGGACACGTCGGCGTTGTCGAGGAGCGCCTTCCAGTAGTTCTCCGTGCCGCTCAGGCCGTCGGGGCCGATCGGCAGCTGCTCCAGGAGGTGGACCGGATCGTAGGCGACGCGCTGAAAGGGAAGGTCGGTCAGGTTGCGTGCCGAATCGACGTCGATGAATGCCCGTGCGCTGGCGCGCGCCGACTCGAGCACCTTGACTGGTGTCGCACCCGACAGCAGCAGCTGCTGGACCCGGGCGGAATCAAGCGTGCCGCAGGCCTCAGCGAAATAGGCGAGGCGTCCGTTGTCGCGGGTCAGGAGCGCGACGATCGCCGCCGCGGCGTCCGACGGCGGCGCATCCAGCAATTTCTCCCACACGGCCACGGCAGGCTGGCCGCCGGGCAACTCCAGCGTTGTGCCGCGGACGTGCAGCAGGTGAGCGAACGAGGCGAACGCCGTCGCGTTCTGCTCGTAGAGCCGCCGCAGGAGCGAAGGCTGTCCCTGGATAAAGGCCAGCGTCTCCTCGTCCAGGCCGTACAAGCCGTAGCAAATCAGCGCGGCACGATGATCGAGCAGTATCGCGGCCAGCAGGTGGCGGTCGTCAACGGCTCGGCTCAGCACGTAGTCCCGCCAGGTCGCTGACGGCAGCGGAAAGGGCACGAGCTCGTCGCCAGTCGCCGGAGGGCTGGCGAGGTACGTGTCGAGGGCGGTATAGATCGGCCCTCGTGGATCGCGAGCCTGGTGCACCACGCGGATGATCTCGGCAATCGCGATCGCGCGGGGCACGTCGGGCCGTAGGCCCAGGCGGGGCATCAGGGCCGCCCGACCGCCGGGCAGCGTGACCATCTGCCAGAGCGCGGTGTCAGCCGACACTGGCCGTGGCCAGCCGAGCAGTACCAGCAGCGCGACCAGGGTCGCGGGGAGCAACACGCGGCTCCCGGTATACTCTCCAGACGCCCGTTGCCTCACGTGCGGGCCGGCGGCGTAATCATGGATCTGCTCGGCACCGAATTGTTCCAGATTGACGACGACGGGATGCTGTTCATCTCGCCGGTCATCGCCGACTGGACACCTGTGAACGACAAGGGCATCGAGGTCATCATCGATCTCGAGGGGACGCTCGATCACGGGGTGTCCACCCGGCCCGGCCATATTCTCTACATTTACCATCACATCTACGACGAGGACCTGCCAGACCTCGAGCGGCTCCACGGGATTTCGGCGCTGGCGGCACGTCTGATTCGCAACGGCCAGAAGGTGCTCGCGCACTGCACCATGGGGTTCAACCGCTCGGCACTGGTGGCCGGCATCATCCTCACAGAGTTGGGCGTCGACGGCGCGGCAGCAGTGGCACGTCTCCGCGAGCGGCGTCCCGGGGCACTGTACAACGAACGTTTCGCCGACTATCTGGCCTCTGTCCCGGCCAAGCGTCCAACGACGCCCTAGCCGGCGAGGCGTGGTGCCGGCAGTGCGTCGGATCCTTCAGCCGTCCTTCGGCGTCAACATCAGCAGGATGTCTTCCAATTCGCAAAGGACCAGACTGCTCATGCGTCGAATCGTGCCGATTGCTGCCGTGTTGATCGCCCTCGGATTCTCTTCCGCTGTCAGTGCCCAGGACGCCGCGGCCCCGGCCGCGCCGCCGCCCCCGCCGCCGCCGCGGGTGGAGGGCTCCGGGGAGTTCGCGTTCGTGCAGACCTCCGGGAACTCTTCGACGCAGAGTCTCGGGCTGAACGGGGAGGTCTTTTACCGGCCCGCGCCGTGGACCTTCCAGGCGAAGGCGGCCTTCGTACGGCTCGAGTCCGACGACGAGGTGACGGCGCAATCGCTGGCGCTGCTGTTCCGCGGCGCCCGCGACCTGACACCCCGGCTTGCCCTCTATGCCGAATACGACTTCCTGCACGACACCTTTGCGGGCATCGACGGACGCAACTCCGTCACGGGAGGCCTGGCGTTCAGGGTGATCAACTCGGAGCGTCAGAAGTTCATCCTCTCTGCGGGCGTCGGCGTGACGCACGAGGCGCGCACTGTCGGCGACGATCTTACCGAAGGCACGCTGACGCAGGGAGCCCTCTACTCGGTGAAGCTGTCGAAGACCAGCGAGTTCAGCAACGAGTTCGGCATCGCCGAGTCGCTGGCCGATTCGTCGAACTGGCGCGTGGCAAACCAGGCGTCGCTGTCGGCGGCCATCAACACCGTGTTCTCGCTGAAACTGTCCAACGTCGTCCGCTACGTGAACGAGCCGGTGGTTGGATTCGAGACGACCGACACGATCACGTCTGTGGCCCTTGTCGCGAAGTTCTGATGACGGGCGTGCTACTTGATTTGAACCTCGAGAGGAGCGGTGACATGTTGAAAGAGTTCCGCGAGTTTGCCATGCGTGGCAATGTCGTCGACCTGGCGGTCGGCGTCATCATCGGCGCGGCGTTCGGCGCGATCGTGACTTCGCTGGTGAACGACATCATCATGCCGCCGATAGGGATGCTGCTCGGCGGGCATGGACTTCAAAGAACTGTTCGTTCTTCTCAAGGCCGGCACGAAGGCCCCGCCCCCCTATGCGACCCTGGCGGCAGCAAAGGCCGCAGAAGCGGTGACGTTAAACGTCGGCGTGTTCATCAACACCGTCATCAGTTTCCTGCTGGTGTCTATATCCGTATTCATGGTCGTCAAGGGCATTAACATGGCGCGACGTGCGCCAGCGCCCGCAGCCGCGGCGCCGCCGGCCCCGACGGCCTCAGAAGCCCTGCTGATGGAAATCCGCGATCTGTTGAAGGTTCGCCGCTAGCCGCCAGCCGCGGCGTCGTCGAGAAACCACCGTACTGCCGGTCCGCTGCGCGCAAGCACGGCGGCCGGCAGGCTGGAACGCTGCCCGCTCCGCGCCTCCGTCATCGCCGCTGCTTTCTCGCGGCCGAAGGCGACAAACCACAGCTCGCGCGCGTGCGCCAGCGTCGCCAGCGTCAGGGTGACGCGGGCCGGCGGCGGCTTGGGCGAGTCGTCCACGCCCAGCGCCCACGCATCGGTGCGCATCAGCGCCGGATGGCCTGGGAACAGCGACGCGACGTGGCCGTCAGGCCCCACTCCCAGGATCGCCACGTCGAGCCGCGGCGGATCGCCGAGCGCGTCGACGAGCGCCGTCTGCCACGCGGCCGCCACCCGATCAGGCGATCCGAGATCGACCGGCGGCACGATGAGCCGAGGGCCGGGCCCGGAGATGCGCGCGAGCCAGTGGTCGTCTGCCGCGCAGCGGTTCGAATCCGGATCGGACGCGGGCACGACGCGCTCGTCCACCCATGTCACGTCGATCGACGGCCAGTCGAGCGGCAGCGACGCAAGACGTGGAAACACGCGGGTGGCAACCGACCCGCCGGGCACGGCCACGGCGAAGCGCCGCCCGGCGGAGATCGCGGCTCCTGCCTGCGCCAGAAAGAGCTCCGCAACCTGTGCCGCCACCTCGTCTGCGTTCATCCACGAAGTTTACTCCGCAGCCACAGAATGGCCCGCGGACCCTGTGCTATTCTCGCCGGACGTCGTCACAGGATGGCGGGGAGCACAGGGCCACGATGCGCATTGCGGCCGGCGCCGATCACGCAGGGTACGAGCTGAAACAGCACGTGGTGGCGTACCTTCGCGGTCAGGGCCACGAGGTCGAGGATCTCGGCACTGATTCGACAGAACCGGTGGACTATCCAGATTTTTCCGCTGCCGTCGGCCGCGCAGTCGTCGAGGGCCGCGCGGAGCGCGGCATCGTCATCTGCGGCAGCGGCGTCGGCGCGTCGGTCGCCGCCAACAAGCTGGTCGGGGTCCGTGCCGGGTTGTGTCACGACACGTACTCCGCGGCCCAGGGTGTCGAGCACGACGACATCAACGTGCTGGTCCTGGGCGCGCGGGTCATCGGCACGTCGCTCGCGGAGGTGTTGGTGAACGCCTTCGTCGCGGCACGCTTCTCGCGCGCGCAACGGCACGTGCGCCGGCTTGCCAAGGTGCACGCGCTTGAAGCCGGCCTGCCCGCGGCGACATCTCCAGAAGGAGCGATCAAGCGGTGAGTGGAACGTTTGACACGATCGCCGAGCCCCTGCGCGGCGAGCTTGCCGCGGCCGCGGACAAATGGGACGCGGCGGGGAATACCGCGCGGCTCTGGAACGGCGACGCCACGCTCTGGACCGGCGCAGACGAGTCGCGCTGGCTTGGATGGCTGTCGGCGCCGGCAGACATTCTCCGCGACACACCGGCGCTGCAGGCTTTCGCCGCCGAAGTGCGAGCCGAAGAATTCCGGCACGTGTTGCTGCTGGGCATGGGAGGCTCGAGTCTCTGCCCGGAGGTGCTGGCCGAGACGTTCGGCCAGCTGACCGGCGGCCCTCGTCTGCACGTGCTCGACTCGACAGACCCGGCGCAAGTGGCAGCTGTCGAGGCGAGCGTCGATCTGGCACACACGCTGGTGATCGTCTCGAGCAAGTCGGGATCGACGCTCGAGCCCAACATCTTTCAGGCGTACTTCTACGCGCGAATGCGCGACGCTGTCGGAGCCGAGCGCGTCGGGCGTCACTTCGTGGCAGTGACCGACCCGGGCTCGAAGCTCGAAGGCGTCGCCAAGGGCGAGGGCTTCAGGCAGATCTTTGCTGGCGTGCCGTCAATCGGCGGCCGTTACTCGGCGCTCTCGCCATTCGGCGTGGTCCCGGCGGCGGCGATGGGTCTGGACCTGACGCGATGGCAGGCCGGCGCCGACGCCATGGCGACGGCATGCCGCGACGTCTCGGCGCGCTCCAACCCCGGCGTCTCGCTCGGCCTGTTGCTCGGGACCTGCGCCAACCACGGCATCGACAAGTTGACGATTGTCGTCTCGCCGCGCATCTACGATCTCGGCGCGTGGCTCGAGCAGCTCATCGCCGAGTCGACCGGCAAGATCGGCCGCGCCATCATCCCGGTCGATCGTGAGCCGCTCGCGGCGCCATCCAAGTACGGGCACGACCGCGTGTTCGCATACGTGCGCCTGACCAGCGCGCCAGACGACGCGCAGGACGCCGCTGTCGAAGCGCTGGTGGCCGCGGGGCGTCCGGTCGTGCGGCTCGACGTCGCGGAGCCCTACAGCATCGGCGGCGAGTTCTTCCGCTGGGAGATCGCCACCGCCGTTGCCGGCAGCCTGATGGGCATCAACCCGTTCGATCAGCCGGACGTCGAATTCAGCAAGATCGAGACGCGCAAGCTCACAACCGACTACGAGACCAGCGGTCATCTGCCGCCCGAAGCGCCGGTCCTGGTGGACGGGGCGATCGCGCTGTTCACCGACGACGCCAATCGCGCGGCGCTGTCATCGGCCGCCGCGGCCCCGAGCGCGGTCGAATGGCTGCGCGCGCATCTGGCGCGGCTGGTGGCGAACGACTACTTCGCGCTGCTCGCCTACGTCCAGATGACTCCAGGTCACGAGGCGACTCTCAGCCGCCTGCGGCTTCGCGTTCGCGATGCTCGCGGCGTGGCGACGTGCCTTGGCTTCGGGCCGCGATTCCTCCATTCAACCGGGCAGGCCTACAAGGGCGGCCCGAACTCCGGCGTCTTCCTGCAGGTGACGTGCGACGACGCGCGAGACCTCGCCGTGCCGGGCGCCCGCTACTCGTTTGGCGTCGTCAAGGCGGCGCAGGCCCGCGGCGATTTCCAGGTGCTGGTCGATCGCAAGCGCCGCGCGCTCCGCGTGCACCTCGGGGCCGACGTCACACGAGGCCTCGAACTGCTCGACGGGCTGGTCGCCGACGCGCTCACCACCGCCTGACATCGACAACCCTTTCCGGCGCCCCCGCGGTCGCCTCTCGCGAAGGACTTCAGCAATGCAGCTTGGCATGATCGGACTCGGCCGGATGGGCTCGAACATGGTCCGTCGTCTCATGCGCGCAGGACATCAGTGCGCGGTGACGGACCTCAGCGCCGATGCGATTGCGGCGCTGGCGAAAGAGGGAGCGACAGGCGCCGCGACGTTGAAGGATCTGGTCGCCGCCCTCACGCCTCCGCGGGCGGTGTGGGTGATGGTGCCGGCGGGAGGGCCCACCGAGCAGACTGTCACGACGCTCGGCGATCTGTTGAGCCCGGGTGACGCGATCATCGACGGCGGCAACTCCTGGTTCAAGGACGACATCCGGCGCGCGAAGCTGCTCGAGCCCAAGGGCGTGCACTACATCGACGCCGGCACCAGCGGCGGAGTGTGGGGCGCCGATCGCGGCTATTGCCTGATGGTCGGCGGGCCCAAAGAGGCGGTGAGCCGGCTCGAGCCCATCTTCAAGGCGCTGGCGCCCGGCGAGTCTGGCATCGCGCCGTCGCACGGCCGCGACGCGAATGCCGGCACGGCCTCGCTCGGGTACCTGCACTGCGGGCCTTCCGGCGCCGGCCACTTCGTGAAGATGATCCACAACGGGATCGAGTACGGGCTGATGCAGGCGTACGCCGAAGGGTTCGACATCATGCGCCACGCGGGCGACGACACGCTGCCCGCCGACCAGCGCTACGACCTGAACCTCGCCGACATCGCCGAGCTGTGGCGCCGCGGCAGCGTGGTGGCGTCGTGGCTGCTGGATCTCACGGCCATCGCGCTCGCCGAGGACCCTCGTCTCGAGGGCTACACCGGCTTCGTGCAGGACAGCGGCGAGGGCCGCTGGACGCTGCTGGCGGCGATCGAAGAGGCGGTACCGGCCGACGTGCTCTCGGCCTCGCTGTACGCGCGGTTCCGGTCACGGCAGGAGCACACCTTCGGCGAAAAGCTGCTTTCAGCGATGCGCAAGCAGTTTGGCGGGCACGTCGAGCCGGGCAAGTAGGCGGCGACGTCATCTCGCGCCAGGGGCGGCGCGCCGGGGAGAGGGCTAGGCGATCTCGCGCGCGTCCTTGCGATCGAGCCCCGCCAGCACGCGCGGATCCACGAGCAGGCGCAGCGCGTAGCCGGACGGCGCGCCGGTCGCGGGCTCGCACGGCCCCACCCGATAGACCGCCGACAGCACGCGGCCGTCTCGCAGCGTCGAGGGGAGCGCCGCGGCCTCCCGGCCCTCGCGTTCAATCTGCAGGTAGACCAGGCGATACATCGGGATGGGCTCGCCCCCGACGCACTCCAGGTAGACGCCTTCATCGCTGACGTTGCGCGTGACGATCGAGGCGAAGCGCTGAACGCCCCTCGAGTCTTTCCACATCAGCCGTCCCGGCACTGTCACAGGCGTGCGCGATGCCCGTCGTGCGGGTCGTGCGTGAGATTTTGCAACGGTTGGCAGATTCGGCATCTGAGTCACGGCGTCGCTCCCGATGCCATAGTGAGTATCAAGTGAGACGCCGTCCTTGGATTACAAATTTGAGATCTGTCGCAACTGCTGTTAATGCAGTGGCTTAGAGCGAAAAAGCGTGAAGGGAGAGCAGAAAAAGATAGGATACCGCGTATACAGCCAACCCGTTGACTGAATACTAGCTATCCACTTCTGCGGGCTCATCGAACCCGAGGCGGCGCAGCTTCAGATAGAGCCCGCGGCGGGTCACCCCCAGTTGGCGGGCGGTCTCGGAGATGTTGCCCTGCGACCTGTCGAGCGCCGCCCGGATGAGGTCTCGCTCCAGTTGTTCGACGGCGATGGTGAGGGGGACGCCCGAGGCGCGCCGCGGCGCGGAGGCCGCCGTGGGCGTCTCGCGGGTCAGATTCGCGAGCTCGGCCGACAGCATGTCCGGCAGGACAGTGCCGCCTGGCTGGCTGAGTGCGACTGCGCGCTTCAACTCGTTGCGGAGCTGACGAACATTGCCCGGCCACAGAGTACTGCGCGAAGAGGTCGAGCACTGCGGAGCTGAGCTCGACGTCCGGCTTGTCCAGCTCGTCGCACGCCTCGCGCAGGAAGAAGCTGCTCAGGTGCGGGATCTCTTCGCGCCGCTCCCTGAGCGGCGGCACGTGCAGGCGAATCACGCTGAGCCGGTAATACAGATCTTCGCGAAAGCGCCCCTCGCCGACGCGCTGCTCCAGGTCCGCATTGGTCGCGGCCAGGACGCGCACGTCCACCTGGATCGGGCGTGTGTCGCCGACCGGCATGATCTCGCCCTGCTCGAGAAACCGCAGCAGCTTGGGCTGCACGTCGAGCGGCAGGTCGCCGATCTCGTCCAGGAACAGCGTGCCGCCCGCCGTCGATCGAATGATGCCGGGCTGATCGGTGATCGCGCCGGTGAAGCTGCCGCGCCGATGCCCGAACAACTGGCTGTCGGCGAGATCCCGGGTCGTGGTCGTGCAGTTGTAGGGCAGGAACCGCGACGTCGCGCGGGTCGATCCGGCGTGAATCGCGCGCGCGACCAGTTCCTTGCCGGTGCCGCTCTCGCCGGTGATGAGGACGGTGAGCTGGTTGCCGCGCAGGCGCTTGATCTGATCCACCAGCCGCGCCATCGTCGGGCCGGCAGACAGGAATCCGGGGATGAGCGGCTCGAGCGGACGCTCGATGGCGGCCGGGTCGCTCGCGCGGGTCGGTCGATCGCGTGCCTCGCACAACTCGAAGCCCTGACGCGCCACCGCGCCAATCATGCGCAGGCGCCGTTCGACGAGTTGTCCGAGCGGGCGCGAGAGGGCGATGAGGCCGACGCGGGGCCCCTCGCGATCCTGACCGAGTGCTTCGGTGACGAGGCGTGTCCCGCCGACTGCCGTGCCGGTAACGGCGGCACGCACGAGGGCGTGTGCCGTCGCGTCGTCGCAGCCGGCGCGCGCGACCACGCGCGGCTCGTCCTTTCCTCGCACGAACAGGATCACGGCGTCGGCGGCGGTGACCTCGAGCAGCGCCGCTGCCGTCTCGCGCACGAGCAAGTCGGGCAGCGCCGCGGCATCGACAATTCGCCGGACGACGGCGTCGTCGGCGTCGGCGGGGGCGCCGATGAACTCGCCGGTGCCGCGTTCTGTCGCGGCTTCACGGGCAGTCTCGACGTCCCGCCCGTCCCTGTTGGCGCCGAGCTCACGAAACGTGGCCGCCGCCTGATCGAGGGTGCGGGCTGCGAGCGACCGTGCGCCGGCCCGCGCGGCAAGACTGCCGAGCGCGAGCTGGCTGAGGGCGGACTGATAACGCTCCCCGAGCAGCTCGAAGACGCTGACGCTTTGCGCGAGATCGTGATACCCGTCGGTGACGCGTCCGGTTCCTGCGTTCACGACGCCGCGTGAGCGGAGAAACTCTCCCCAGGCGCCCGGCGTGGTCCGCGGGTCCACCTTGGCCGCCACCTGTTCGAGTCGTACCTCGGCTTCCTCGAAGCGGCCCGCGGCGACCAGCGCGTCGCAGGCAATCAGGCGCGCGTGCACCTCGTCAGCGCGTGGCACCCCGCCGGTCGCGGCAATGGCATCCGCCAGTTCCACGGCGCGGGCGAACTGTCCGCGGCGCTCCGCCAGCTTCGCCTCGATGAGGCGCAGCGACCAGTCGTACCAGCGCGGCGTGTGCGCGTCGTACGCGCCGTACGCTTCCCGGGCCTTCCCGAGAGATTCTTCGCAGGTCGTGTAGTCACCGCGGACGAGGTGGATCTGCGCCAGTGAGTCGAAGATCGCGCCGGTCGTCTCGTGAAACAGGAGCGGACGCCTGACCTCCAGCGCCCGGTGCAGGACGTCGGCCGCGCGATTGAGCGCCCCGAGCCTGATGCAGACCTGGCCGAGCGTCGCCAGGGCGACGGCCAGGCCGTGGCCTGGCGGGTACTGCTCGTGCAGCGCCACGCTGCGCTCGGCCAGCGCCAGCGCCGGCTCGTAGCGGTGCCGGATCATCGCGACGTTCGCCTGGTTCCCGCAGACGATCGCCACGACGTCGTCGGCGCCCACGGCACTGGCGACGCGTTCGGCCTGCCGCAGTGCCGTCAGCGCTTCGTCGTAGCGGCCTTCCTGGGCCAGCGCGCTGGCGGAGAGCGAGTGCACGAGCGCGAGATTCCGCTTGTCGCCGACGGCATGAAGGGCCGACGCCGCTTCGGCGAAGTGGTCGGCCATGGTCGCGCGGTCGCCGACCTGCTTGTAGCAGCGCGCCAGCTCGAAGTGCGCCAGCCCGAGCGCCCGCAGATCGTGGGCGATTTCCCCCTGTTTCAGGGCGCGGACATGTAGCGCAATGGCCCGGGACTGATCGCCTTTGGCGCCGGCCAGGCGCCCGTGCAGGCGCCAGAGGTTCGACAGCGTTGCCGGAGTGACAGCGTCGCGGATGGTGTCCGGGGGACGGCCGAGGGAGGCGCTGGCCTGCGTCAGGTCGTCCTGCTGCAACCAGGCTTCGGCCAGCACGACGCGCAGGGCCAGCTCGTCGTCGCGCGTCAGCGAGGTCGAACGGAGCGTCTGTTGCAGGATCTGGGTAGCTTCCGCGCCGCGGCCACGCTCGAGCGCGGCATGGGCGCGCGCCACCACCCGCTGGAGCGCCCCGCTCACCACGACCGGGAGTATACACCCCGAGTCTTGAAGGCTCGGCGACCCTACGTTAGTATCGTTTCGCTTTGACACTCACCGCGTTCGGCATGTCGCACCCGGGGAAAGTGCGCGCGAACAACGAAGACGCGCTGCTCTGGGACCTTCCCGCCGGCCTGTTCGTGGTTGCCGATGGCATGGGCGGGCATCAGGCTGGGGAGGTGGCGTCGCGCATGGCCGTCGACACCCTCAACAGCTTTCTCGAGGCCAGTCGCCACGACAGCGACCTCACCTGGCCCTTCGGGTTCGATCCCGCCCTCTCGCTGAATGCCAATCGTCTCGTGACGGCTGTGCGCCTGGCGAACCGGAAGATTTTCCAGGCCGGCGAGCAGCAGCCCGATCAATCGGGCATGGGCACGACCATCGTCGCAGCGCTGGTCGAACAGGGCGTGCTCACGTTCTGCAGCGTCGGTGACAGCCGCCTCTACCTGCTCAGCGCGGGGAAGCTGACGCAGCTGACGCACGACGACTCGTGGGTGGCCACAGTCCTTGCCCGCGAGCCCGGTTTCGACGAATCGCAGATCGCGCAACACCCGATGCGTCACGTGCTCACCAACGTGGTCGGCGCGCGGGACGACACCGAGGTCGAAGTGGGGGAGCGCGTGCTCGATCCCGGCGACACCGTGCTGCTGTGCAGCGACGGCCTGTACGGCGGGCTCGACGACGCGTCGATGCAGCTGATGCTGGCAGGCCCCGGCGCCATCGCGGAGATCACCGAGCGCCTGGTGCAGACCTCGCTCGAGCGCAACGGCTGCGACAACATCACCGCGGTGACCATTCGAGCCGACTGAACGCGGCTCCCGGGGAACTCCGGGAGCCGTCCGGCCGTCTCGACGGATAATGGTCTCTGTGAGACGCTTCGCTGCCAGCTGGCTGGCGCTGACAGTGGCCGCGTGCCTTTCAGCAGGCTGTTCCGGTGCGCCGGACACCGCGCGCCCCGAGGCCTCCGCATCGAGCGCGGCGTCGAGCGCCGCCACGGCGGCTCCGGCATCAGCCCCCGATCACTCCCCGGCTCGCCCCCGCGTCGTCTGCCTCGGCGACAGCCTCACGGCAGGTTACGGCCTGCCGTCGGCCGACGAGGCCTATCCGGCGCTGCTCCAACGCAAGCTGGCCGATGCCGGGCTCGCCTTCGACGTGATCAATGCCGGCGTGTCCGGCGACACGTCGGCAGGCGGCCTTCGTCGTCTCGACTGGTCGCTGCAGGGGGACGTGCGCGTGCTGATCGTCGCCCTCGGCGGCAACGATGCCCTGCGCGGCCTGCCGCCGGCGGAGCTGCGCGCAAACCTGACGGCCATCATCGATCAGGCGTCGGCCCGCCACGTCCGCGTGCTCCTGCTCGGCATGGAAGCGCCGCCGAACTTCGGCGACCAGTACACGAAGGATTTTCGCGCGGCCTACCGCAGTGTCGCGGCGGACCGCCACGTCCCGCTCGTCCCGTTTTTTCTCAATGGCGTTGCCGGCATCGCGACGCTCAATCAGTCTGACGGCATCCATCCGACGGCGGAAGGGCAGCGGCGGATCGCCGATGCCATCTGGCCCGACGTGCGGGCGCTCGCGTCGGGCGCTCCGAAATCATGATCGAACTGCGCGGCGTGTCCCGCACTGTCCAGAGCGGCAGTGCACCCCTCACCATCCTGCATCCGATCGATTTCGTCGTGCAGTCCGGAGAGTCGGTGGCTATCACCGGGCCTTCCGGCAGCGGCAAGTCCACGCTGCTCGGCCTGATCGCGGGGCTCGACGCCCCGTCGTCGGGCTCCGTGCTCATCGACGGCGTTGACATCACCGGGCTCGACGAGGACCGCCTCGCGCGACTCCGGGGCGCCAAGATCGGATTCGTGTTCCAGTTCTTCCACCTGATCCCCTCGCTGACGGCGACAGAAAACGTCATGGTGCCGATGGAGATCGCCGGACGCGCCGACGCCGGCGCACGCGCGGACGCGCTGATGAAAGAGGTGGGGCTCGAGGGCCGCGGGCATCACTATCCCTCCCAGCTGTCCGGAGGCGAGCAGCAGCGCGTCGCCATCGCCAGAGCGCTTGCCAACGACCCGCCGATTCTCCTCGCCGACGAGCCGACAGGCAATCTCGACAGCGTGAACGGCCAGCACGTCATGGACCTGCTCGTGTCGATCAATCACACGCGCCGGACGACGCTGGTGCTCGTGACTCACGACGCCAGCCTGGCCGCTCGCGCGGGCCTGCAGCTCGCGCTGCGTGACGGCCGGATCGACACCGAGCATTCGCGCCTGACGCCGGTGGAGCGCGCGTGACCTTCGTCCTCCGGATGGCGGTGCGCGAGACGCGTGCGTCCTGGCGGCGGCTGCTGTTCTTCTTCATCTGCCTGGCCGTCGGCGTCGCCGCGATCGTCACGCTGCGCTCGGTGATCGGCAGCGTGCGTCAGGCCATGAGCGGCGAGGCGCGAACGCTCATCGGCGGCGACGTCGTGCTGAACACGGGGCGCCCGTGGAGCGACGGCGACGGCGCCACGATCGACAGCCGTCTGGGAGCTCACCTCCGGGCGCGCTCGGAGGCCGTGGCGACGGCGACGATGGTGCGGCCGGCGGACGCCAGCAAGGCCGTTGCGCGAATGGTGGAGCTGCGGGGCGTCGACGCGGCGTTCCCGCTGTACGGGGAGGTCAAGCTGCTCGGGGGCGGCCGCTACAACCACACGTTGCTCGAGCACGACGGCATGCTGGTCAGGCCGGAGCTGTTGACGGAGCTGGACGTCGCTGTCGGCGACGCGGTCATCGTGGGACGGCGGACATTCACCATCCGCGGCGTGCTCGACAGCGAGCCAGGCCGTCGCAGTGGAGGGTTCAGTCTCGGGCCGCGGGTGCTCGTCGATCGCGAGGCATTTCTCGGCGCCGGCCTGCTTGGCTTCGGCGCGCGCGCCAACTACGAGCTGATGCTCCGCGTCGATGAGCCTGCGGTGGACGCCATCGGCAAGCAGCTGCGAGCCGACTTCAAGGACCGCTTCGTGAACGTGCGGACGTTCCGCAGCACGGAAGACGACATCGGCGACGACCTGGCACGCGCCGAAAACTATCTGAGTCTCGTCGGCCTCGTCATCGTCGTGCTCGGAGGCATCGGCGTGTCGAGCGTCACGCAGGTCTTCGTCGAGCAGAAGCTGAAGAGCATTGCCATTCTGAAATGCGTGGGCGCGGCAACGCGTCAGGTGCTGAGCATCTACCTGATCGAGATCGGCGGCCTGGGCCTGGCTGGGAGCCTGTTCGGCGTAGGTTTGGCGGCTGTCGTCATCGCCATCCTGCCGCGAGTTGTCCCCGCGAGCACGCCGGCCGGCGGCGACGTCCACTACGCGCTGACCACGGCGGCTGTCGCCCAGGGCCTGATCGTCGGATTCCTGGTGTCGATCCTGTTCGCGCTCGTGCCGCTCCTGCGCGTGAGACGCGTGCGGCCGTCCCTCCTGCTCCGGCAGGACTCGAGCACCGGCGGCGTGGATGCGGCCAGCATCGTGGCTGCGCTGCTGGCGGGCACCGCGCTTGTCGGCGTTGCCGGTTGGCAGGCAGGCTCTCTTCGTGTCGGCGCGGTGGTGTGCGGGGGCTTTCTCGCGATTACGGCGATCCTGCTCGGCGCGTCGTGGCTGCTCGTGCGGCTGGTCAGGCCGCTGAGCCGCACGCGCACCTTCATCCTGAGGCACGCGGCGCTCAACCTCGATCGCCCCGGCAACCAGACACGCGCAGTGCTGCTGGCCGTCGGGCTCGGCTGTTTCTTCATCGTCGGCGTCAAGGCGGTGCAGGGCGACCTGCTCGACGCGCTCAACATCGACGTCGCGCCGGACGCGCCCGACATGTTCCTGATCGACATCCAGCAGGATCAGATCGCGTCGCTCGCCAGCCTGCTGGCGCAGCGGATTGCGCCAGCGCCGGCCCCGCTGATGTTGCCTGTGCTGCGGGCGCGCGTGACCGGCGTGAAGGGGAAGCAGGTGTCGCTCGAGCGGCTCGAGGACGTGCGCGGCCGCGGCTCGCTGGCCCGCGAGTACACCGTGACCTACCGTCCCGCGCTGGAACGCAACGAACGGGTGGTGGCCGGCCGGTTCTGGGACGGCACGCCATCGGCGACGCCCGAAGTGTCCATCGAGCAGAGCCTGCACGACAGATTTCACATCCAGGTGGGCGACACCGTGCGGTTCGACATTCTCGGGCAGCCGATCGAGGCGACGGTGACGAGCGTACGCGCCGTCGCCTGGCGCGACGCCCGTGCTGGCGGCTTCATGTTCGTGTTTCGTCCCGGCGTGCTCGACCGCGCGCCGCATGGCTTCGTCGCCCCGTTCCGCGGGCCGGCCGACGTCCAGCAGCGCGCCCGCCTGCAGCGGGACGTCGTGGCGGCATTTCCGAACGTGTCGGTGATCGACATCCGTGAAGTCCTCGACACCGGCCGCGCGCTGCTGGCGAGCGTCGCGCTCGGCGTGTCGATTGTCGGCGGCCTGGTGCTCTTTACCGGCGTCCTGATCCTGACGGGCGCGGTCGCCATGACGAAGTTCAGACGGATGCGCGAAGCGGCGGTCTTGAAGACGCTCGGGGCGAGCACCGGCGTCGTCGGCCGGCTGCTGCTCCTCGAATACGGCTTGCTCGGCACGATCGCCGGACTGGTCGGCGCGGCCGGCGGGGCGGGTCTGAGCTGGGCGATCAGCCGATGGGCCATCGACGTCACATGGCGTGTGCCGTGGCTCGAAATCGTCGCGGCGCCGCTGCTCACCGCGGGGCTGGTTGCCGCCGTGGGACTGGCCGCCAGCCTCGATGTTTTGCGGCGCAAGCCCCTGGCGACCCTGCGGGCGGAGTAGTGCTAGAATCGTTTTTTTGTCGAGTCCGCTGACCAACGCGGCGGGGGAGCCGTCACGCATGGACTTCGAGGCCTTCAGAGAGGCCCTGCTGCAGAAAAAACTGGAACTGTCGGAGGCCGCCGCCGTTCGCCCGCTGCAAGCGTCGATGGAGAACAACTCCAGGCAGGGCGACATGGCCGATCAGGCCAGCGGCAACAACGAAGTCCACATCGCGTTGAAGCTTCGACAGACCGACGCCAAGATTCTCCAGGCGATCGAGGAAGCGCTGCAACGGATCGAAAAGGGCACCTACGGCGTCTGCCGTGACTGTGGCGAGCCGATCGCCTCCGCCCGGCTCCTGGCCATCCCGTGGACGCGGGTCTGCATCGCCTGCAAGGAAAAGCAAACAGCGTGAAGCCCGCCGAACTCGTCGCCCTGCTGCAGGAGTGCTACCGGGATCGCCTGGCGCTCGTCGAGCGCCACACGGCCGTCGCCGCGCACGTCCTGGAGTACAACGCCAACAACACGTATCAGTACGTCATCAACCGCGAAGAGACGCACCTGACGTGGCTGGCCGACGCGCTCGCGGCGATCGGCGCGGCGGTGCCGGAAGGCGGCACTGGTCCCTCGGTCACCATCGGCCGTGGCAAGGACGCCTGGCGCGCGCTGGCCGACGAGGACGCGCGCGGCGTTCAGGCGTTCCTGGCCAAGTGGGAGCCCAGGGTCGAAGCCCTGTCTCAGGCCCGCGACCAGACGATGCTGCGGCTGATGCTTGGCGAGGTGCGGGAACAGCTGCGCTTCTTCCAGCAGGTCGCCTCGTCGCAACCCGAGCTGCTGGGCCGAAGCGATACCGGAGCCGGCGACCGTGGTGTTGTCGGACCAACCCGCTGGATCGGCCAGTAGCGCGCCGGCGGAGCCGGCGGCCGTCGCCATTGCGCTCGGCAGCAATCTCGGCGACCGCGCGTCGACCATTCGCGCCGCCGCCACCCAGCTCGCCGCCTTCATCGACGGATTCACGCTCTCGTCACTTCACGACACCGCACCGGTCGGCGTAGGACCGCAACCGCGGTTCCTCAACGCCGCCGGGGCGGGCACCACGCGCCTGTCGGCGCGCGCCCTCCTCGACCGGCTGCTGGCCATCGAGGCGCAGCACGGCCGCGAGCGCAGTGTCCCCGGCGGCGCGCGCACGCTGGACCTCGATCTGATTCTCTACGACGGGTTGATCGTCAACGAGCCGGGCCTGATCGTGCCGCACCCTCGCTACCGCGAACGGGCGTTCGTGCTCGAGCCGCTGAGTGAAGTGGCTGCCGAGATGATGGACCCGGTCACGGGCCGCACTGTGGCCGATCTCTGTCGGCGCCTGCCTCAGCTCTGATTGCTGAACGACGCGAGCCTGTCGATCACGCTTTCGACCAGGTTGTCCGGGGTGGACGCCCCGGACGTGAGGCCGACGCGAAGCGGCCCGGCGTCCGGGAGCCACGCGTCCGCTTCCACTTCGTCCTTCTGCCCGACCGGCTTGTGGCGGATGAGCGACGCTGACACCAGGCAGGAGGGCTCGGCGATGTGGTACGTCGGCACACGCTCGGCGCAGATGTGCGCGAGGTTGCAGGTGTTGCTGCTGTTGTAGCCGCCGACGACGAGCATCAGGTCCAGCGTCTCCGCGCCGAGCAGCTGAATCACGGCGTCCTGCCGATCCTGCGTCGCGCTGCAGATGGTGTCGAAGGCGCGATAGCGCGTCGACAGTTCCGCCTCGCCATAGCGCTCGCGCATGGCGTCCCTGAACATGTCCCCGATCTCCAGCGACTCCGACATCAGCATCGTCGTCTGGTTGGCGAGGCCGACGTGCGCCAGATCGATCGCGGGGTCGAAGCCGGGGGACGCTGCGTCGCGGAACCGATCGAGAAACGCCGCCGAGTCGGCCGACGAGGAGCGAATGTAGTCGCAGACCAGCGCCGCTTCCGGCTTGTCGTAGACGACGAGGTATCGGCCGCCCGGGGCCGCCATGGCCTGCGAGGCCGTCGCCTGCGTCTCCTCGTGCCAGTACTTGCCGTGGATGATCGACGTGAACCCGCCCTGCGCGTAACGCCGCACGTTCTTCCAGACGTTGAGGACCGATCCACAGGTGGTGTCAACCATTGTGACGCCGCGCGCCGAGAGATCGGCAAGCATCTCGATGGTCACGCCGAAGGCCGGCAGAATCACGACGTCATTGGCGGTCAATCGCTCGAAGCTCTCGTCGCGATCGCTGAGGAATCTGATCCCGAGCGCCCGGAGCTGATCGTTGACGTGGGGGTTGTGGATGATCTCGCCGGTGAGGAAGACCGTGCGGTCGGGGAATCGCGTGCGCGCCTGATACGCGTAGTCCACGGCGCGATCGACGCCATAGCAGAACCCGAACTCGCGCGCGAGATGCACGGTGAGCCGGCCCGACGTGTAGCGGTAGTCGTCCTGCTTGATCCGGGCGACGAGCGGGCTGTGGTAACTCTCGGCCAGCTGTCCGGCGACAGCCTCCTTGAGGTCCAGGCCCTTTCTGAAGATCAGGGGCGGCATGTGGGCCAGCTGAATTGTACTACGCGCGTCGTGATCAACGGCGTTCCACGAGAAACAGGTGCTCGTGGACGTGGAGTCGGCGCTGACGCAGGTTGCGGCTGCCACGAAACGCGGCGTAGCGGGTGGTGACGAGGTCGACCTCGCCGATTGAGGCCAGCATCGCCCGCATCGCGGCCGGATGGATGAAGCCCTCGTCGTTGCAGGCGATCAGCAGATAGCGCGCGTCGGTGGCTTCGCAGAGCTGCTGGAGCAGCGGCAGCGCGCGCGTCCGCTGGTTGAAGCCGGAGCGGTTCCAGTCTGCCGGGATGCCGGACACGGCGCTCATAGCCGACGGCGCCCTGTAGTGCGCGAGCAGGTTGAGCATGAAGTAGTTCGACCCGTAGGGGTGCTGGTTGTACGGAGGGTCGAAGTACGCCAGGTCGAGATCGCGCGTCCGGGCGGCGGCGACAGCGACGTCCAGCTCCGTCACCTGCACGTCGCATTCGTAGCGGCTCAACAGCGGCACCTCGAGCCGTATCTCGCCGCGGATGCGGTCCAACGCGTCCGCATGGCTGCCGCCGAAGCGCCCCACGCCAGTGCGCCGGTCCTTGTAGAACCCCTTGAACACGCCTGCCGTATTCGCGTGAATCGACGCCTCGCTGAGCAGCGGCGCGAGACACAGATCGCGCATCTCCGCCGGGAGCGTGTCGATCAGCTGACGGTAGGCATCGAGACGCCTCGCGTTCTCGCGAGTGTAGAAGACGCGATCGGTGGCCGAGATCCGGCTCTCGTCGCGCGGTGCATACAGTGCCTCGATGAACCCTCGCCGCCCATCGCCGCGCTTCACCGCGGCGTTCAGCGCATCGACCATTGATCCGAGCAGCGGCATGTCCACGGCGGAGCGGTTCCGCAGGTGGCATCGTCCAGCGACCGCGGCGTAGGCCTCCAGGTCGTTCGCGGCGAGAAACGAGGCGTGCGGCTTCAGGGCGCGGCTGACGATACCCGAGCCTGCGAAGCCGTCGAAGACGCGAAGCGTGCGTCCGCCGAGGCGCTTCCGAACGGCGGTGACCGCATCGAGAATCGGCCCGAGCAACGCGCGCTTGTTGCCGAGGCACGTGATGAGTTGCTTCGAGAGATAACCCGGCTCGTCGACGGCCGTCTCGAGTTCGCTCGCGGGTGGGTGCTCTGATGCGGCTGGCGCGGTCACGGACCTGCAGACTGCCGAATGGCGGCCCCGTCGGTCAAGCAGCCGGCTTTCCGGGTGAAGTGCATTGACTGCCGGGCCTGCGGGCGCTACGCTGTGATGTCATGCCATTTACTCATGATAACGATATTCAAAAGGCGCGTCTTGACCTGCGTTCCCCTCGAGTACGCCGCAATCTTGGGCGATCGCAGCTCTACGAGGTGGCGCTCCGGCGCGACGAGGGCCGCCTTTCCGCCGACGGGGCCCTGATTTGCGGTACGGGCAGTCATACCGGCCGGTCTCCCCGGGACAAGTTCATCGTCCGCGAGCCGCAGAGCGACGCGCGGATTGGCTGGGGTGCCGTCAATCAGCCGATGGCGCCCGCCCATTACGACGCGCTCGAGGCCGACGTGTTCGATTACCTCCGACAGACCGAGGTGTTCGTGCAGGACCTGTCGGCCGTGGCCGATGGCCGCTACCGGCTTCCGGTTCAGGTCGTGACCGAGCTCGCCTGGCACAGCCTGTTCGCGCAGAACCTGCTGCTTCCGGACGGCGACGCTCAGGCACCGGGGATCACCGTCATCTCGGCGCCCGGGTTCAAGGCATCGCCTTCGCGTCATGGCACGCGCAGCGAGACTGTCATCGCGATGAACCTCGCCGCGCGCCGTGTGCTGATAGCGGGCACCGGGTACGCCGGTGAAATCAAGAAGTCTGTTTTCACGTTCCTGAACTACCTGCTGCCGTTTCAGAACGTGCTGCCAATGCACTGCTCGGCGAATGCCGCCGCCGACGGGTCCGTCGCGCTCTTCTTCGGTCTCTCCGGCACTGGCAAGACGACGCTGTCGAGCGATACCTCGCGGCGGCTGATCGGCGACGACGAGCATGGGTGGAGCGAGCAGGGAGTCTTCAACATCGAAGGCGGCTGCTACGCCAAGACCATCCGCCTCTCGCGCTCGGCCGAGCCGCAGATCTCGGCTGCCGCGGCACGCTTCGGGACTGTGCTCGAGAACGTGATGTTCGACCAGACCACGCGGGAGCCGGACTTCGACGCCGCCACGTTGACGGAGAACACGCGCGCGGCCTACCCGGTGTCGTTCATCGACAACCACGTCGCCGCGGGCACGGGCGTCCATCCGCGCGATGTCGTAATGCTCACCGCCGACGCGTTCGGCGTCATGCCGCCCATCGCACGGCTCTCGCGGGCGCAGGCGCTGTACCACTTCCTGTCGGGATACACCGCGCGAGTCGCCGGGACCGAGCGCGGCGTCGTCGAGCCACAGGCGACGTTCAGCGCCTGTTTTGCAGCGCCGTTTCTGCCCCTGCCGGCGGCGGTCTACGCGAACCTGCTCGGGCGCCGCATCGCGCAGCACGACGCGCGCGTGTGGCTGGTCAACACCGGGTGGGTGGAGGGGCCCTACGGTGAAGGGCGCCGCATGCCCCTCGACGCGACCAGGGCGATGATTGCGGCGGCGCTCGGCGGTGCCCTCGACGGGCAGCCGACGCGAACCGATCCTGTCTTCGGCGTCGACGTGCCGACGGCGTGCCCCGGGGTTCCGCCGGCGCTGCTCGACCCGCGGTCGACGTGGCGCGACGCCTCGTCGTATGATGCCCAGGCGCGCCGTGTGGCGGCGATGTTCCAGGAGAACTTCGCCACCTACGTGCCCGACGTCGCGCCCGAGGTCGCTGCCGCGGGCCCGCGCGTGTAAGCGGCGACGGCTCGGCCGAATCCAGCGGGCCGGGGTGGCGGGTTCCCGGTCCCGTAACGGATGACATGGCGTACGAAGCCGTAATCGGTCTCGAGATCCACGCGCAGCTGCTGACGGCCACCAAGATCTTCTGCGGCTGCCCGACGCGCTTCGGCGCCTCTCCCAACACGCACATCTGTCCCGTCTGTCTTGGGCTGCCCGGCGCCTTGCCCGTGCTGAACCGGCGCGCCGTGGAGCTCGGCGCGCGCGCAGCGCTGGCGCTTGGCTGCGAGGTCCACACGCACTCGGTGTTCGCGCGCAAGAACTACTTCTATCCAGACCTGCCAAAGGGCTACCAGATTTCACAGTACGACCAGCCGCTCGCAACCGGCGGCCGGGTCGTCGCCGGCGGCGATGGCGGCCGTGCCATCGGCATCACGCGCGTGCACCTGGAAGAGGACGCGGGGAAGTCCCTTCATGAAGGGTTCTTCGACTCCGCCGATCGGACCTACGTGGACTACAACCGCGCGGGTGTGCCGCTCATCGAGATCGTGACCGAGCCGGACATCCGGTCGGCGGCGGAAGCGGCGACGTTCTTCGAGTACCTCCGGCACACCCTCGTCTGGATCGGCGTCAATGACGGCAACATGGAAGAGGGCAGCCTGCGCTGCGACGCCAACGTGTCGGTCCGCGCGGTGGGCGAATCGCGACTGGGCACCAAAGCCGAGGTCAAGAACCTCAATTCGTTCCGCTACGTGCGGCAGGCACTCGAGTACGAGATCGACAGGCAGATCGCGCTCGTCGAATCCGGTCAGCGCGTGATCCAGGAGACGCGCCTGTGGGATCAGGCGACGTCACGGACTGTCGGCATGCGGAGCAAGGAAGAAGCGCACGACTATCGCTATTTCCCCGAGCCGGATCTTCCGCCCGTCCACGTGCCGGACGCGCGGCTGCGCGAGATTCGCGAGGCACTCCCCGAGCTGCCGGACGCGCGGCGGGCCCGTTTGATATCGGCCTACGGGCTGCCGGAGTACGACGCCGTCGAGTTGACCCGCGCTCGTGGCGTTGCCGACTTCTTCGAGCGGACTGTCGGCGCTGGCGCCGCGGCCAAGCCGGTGTCCAACTGGTTGATGGGCGAGCTCGCGCGAAAGAGCAACGAGGCCGGGGTCTCAGTAGAGGAGGGCCCGGTCACGCCCGTCGCGCTCGCAGGCCTGCTGTCGTTGATCGACCGCGGCACCATCAGCACCTCGGTCGCCAAGACTGTGTTCGAGCGAATGTGGACGGCAGGCGAGTCGGCGGCGGCGATTGTCGAAGCCGAAGGGCTGGCGCAGATCAGCGACGAACATGCCATTGCCGGCGCCGTCGAGCAGGTGCTCGCCGACCACGCCGCTGTCGTCGCGCAGTACCGCACGGGCCAGACCAAAGTGCTCGGGTTCCTTGTCGGCCAGGTGATGAAGGCCACGAGTGGCAAGGCGAGCCCGGCGAAAGTGAACGAGCTCGTGCGCCGCGCCCTCGACAGCCCGCGAGCGTAGCGCTGAATGGCGCGCCGGGCCCCCGGATTTGCTGTGCTAGACTCGCCGCCGGTGCAGGCAATCTCCCTGTGATCGAAGCGACAGACGTCTCCAAGATGTACACCCGCGGGGTGTACGCCCTCCGGAATTTGACGCTCGAAGTCGGCAAGGGCGAATTCGTGTTCCTGACCGGACCGAGCGGCTCCGGGAAGTCCACGCTCCTGCGCCTGCTGCTGCGTCAGGACGTGCCCACGTCCGGACAGCTGGTCGTCGGCGGTCGAAGCCTCGCCAAGATGAATGCGTCACAGGTGCAGGCCTACCGGCGCAGCGTCGGGTTCGTATTCCAGGACTTCAAGCTGATTCCGACGCTGACGGTCTACGAGAACATCACGTTCGTACCCCGCGTGCTCGGGCTCGAGCTGGCCACCCAGCACCGCAAGGCATTTCAGGTGTTGAAGTGGGTCGGGCTGCAGCATCGGATGAACGCGTTCCCGCTCGAGTTGTCCGGCGGAGAACAGCAGCGCGTCGCCGTGGCGAGGGCGCTCATCAACGACCCGGCGCTGGTGCTGGCCGACGAGCCGACGGGCAACCTCGATCCCGATCTCGCGCTCGACATCATGAATCTGTTTCGCGAGATCAACGCGCGTGGCACGACAGTGCTGGTCGCCACCCACGATCGGGACCTGATTCGGCGCGTGGGCCGGCGCACGATCGCGCTCGAGCAGGGCCACCTCACGGAGGGCGCGTGAGGGCGCTCCGGTTCTTCCTCGTCGAAGCGGCCCGCAGCATCTGGCGGCGTCGCGCCGCGTCGCTGCTCGCGCTCGTCACCAGCGCTGTCAGCCTGTTCGTGCTGGGGCTCTTCCTCCTTGGCAGCACCAATGCGGGCCGGGTGCTGGAGCGCTGGGGTTCAGCCGCTGAGTTCTCGGTGTACCTGGCCGACGGCGCGACGCCGGCCGATCGCTCCGCGCTCGAGTCGGCTCTCACTGGCAGCGGGTTGATCGAGACCCGGACATACGTCAGTCCTCAGGACGCGCTCGTGCGGTTCGCCCGGCAGTTTCCCGATCTGGCCGCGGCCGCCGCGTCGCTCAAGACCAACCCGCTCCCGGCGTCGTACGAGGTGCGCCTGCGGGCCACGGCTGCACAGGATGGCGCACAGGCGCTCGCCAGCCGCGTGCGCAGCATGTCGGGAGTCGCCGACGTCCGCTACGACCGGCGCTGGATCGACCGCCTCCTCGCGCTTGTCCGCGTCGTGCGACGTGGGGGGATCGCCCTGGCGCTGCTGCTGATTGTGGCTTCCGCCGTCACGATGATGTCGGCGGTCAGGCTGGCGCTGTTCGCGCGCCGTCAGGAAATCGAGATCATGCAGCTCGTTGGGGCGCCGCTCGCCTTCATAAGAGGCCCGTTTGTCATGGAAGGCACCCTGCTCGGGCTCGCCGGCGCCGTCCTGGCGCTGGTGGCGCTGGCGTTGTTCTATGCCGCGACGCGTGGCCCGCTGGTTGCCTGGGCGTCCGGAATCGTGGACACGGGAGACCTCGTGTTCCTGCCCGCCACGCTCGTCGTCGCGCTGCTCGCCGGGGGCACGGTGCTCGGCTGTATCGGCGGCGCGCTGGCGTCGCGGCTGGCGCGTTGACAGGTCCGTTGACACCTTCCTGCAGTCGCCACTAGACTGAATCTGTTCGTTTCCGGAAAATCAGATAGACACGAGGACCTGCATGTCCCGCCTCCTGACCGACGCGCGGCCATCTCTTGTGCACCCCGCTGTCAGCCTCGCTGATTTCTACCGCGAAGAGTTTCTGAAGCATCGCCGCTGCCTCGAAGAGCAGCGAGAGTGCTACTCGGAATGCTGCATCGCGCAGGTCGAGGCCGCACTCACTCAGGTGATGGCGCGACTCGAGACGCTCTGCCGGCAACAGAACTGCGATCGGGTCGTCAGCCAGCTTCTGAAGAAACTCGACATCCTCACGGGCCTCTCAGCCTGGTCCGATCCGAAGACGTTTCACTGACCTCCAGCCTTTCCTCGAGACTCCATTCAGATCTTGCGACACTCGTCTCGGCGGCGCTGCGCGCGGCTGACGCGGCGGCAGTTACGCGTGAGGCGGTGCATCGCCTGTCCGACCGGTTGCGCCGTCAGCCGCTCAGCGTGCTTGCTGTCGGGAAGGCCGCTGGCGCGATGGCGACAGGGTTTGCCGATGTCGCGCCGGTGCCGATCGCGGAGGGCCTCGTCGTGACGACCGACGCCGGCGGCGCGCCCGTCGAGCCCCTGCGGTTCCTGTCGGCCTCCCATCCCGTGCCGGACGCGCGAAGTGAAGTGGCGGGTCGCGCCGCGCTGGCGCTTGCGTCGAGCGTGCCGGCGGACGGGCTCCTCGTGGCGCTGGTGTCTGGCGGCGCCTCCGCGCTGCTCGCCCTGCCGGTGCCGGGCGTTGCCCTCAGCGACAAGCAGGCGACCACGACTGCGCTCCTCAGAAATGGCGCCGACATCACGGCGCTGAACACCGTCAGGAAGCACTTGTCGGCCGTCAAGGGCGGGCACCTGGCCGCGGCATGTCGAGGGCGTCTCCTCGGCTGGCTGCTGTCCGACGTCGTCGGCGACGATCCCAGTGTGATCGGGTCGGGTCTCACTGTCGCCGATCCGTCGACCTTTGCCGGCGCGCTCGCGGTCCTCGAACGGCATGGCGGCAGGTCGGCATTCCCGGCGTCGGTGATCCAGCACTTGGAGCGCGGCGCACGCGGGCTCGAGGCCGAGACCCCGAAGCCCGGGTCGCCGGCGATCGCGAATGCGGAGACCGAAGTGATCGGGTCCGCCCGGCTCTGCCTGGCGGCAGCCGCCGAGCGCGCGTCGACGCTCGGATATCAGGTGGTCGTCCGCGACGCCCCTGTGATCGGGGAGGCCCGCGCCGCCGCCGCCGAGCACGCGCGGTTCGTGGAAGCCACACTCGCCAGCCATCGCGACCGGACGTGCGTGTTGTCGGCAGGAGAGACGACGGTGACGGTGCGCGGCCATGGCCGGGGCGGACGGAACCAGGAGTTCGCGCTCGGACTCGCGTCGGCGCTCAATGTCGCTCGACGCTGGGTCGCCGCGAGCGTCGGGACTGACGGCGTGGACGGGCCAACGGATGCGGCTGGTGCGACTGTCGGACCGGAAACGGTGGCACGGGGCCGGGCGGCCGGATTCGAGGCTGAGGGCGTCCTCGACGCCAACGATTCCTGGACGTACTTCGACGCGCTGGGCGATCTGCTGCGCACGGGGCCCACCGGCACCAACGTCGGCGACATCCAGGTGCTGCTGGCCGGCCCGTCGGCGTAGACTCGGAAGGGAACACGGGAACACGGGAACACGGGCTACGGGCTCTGGACTACGGGCTACGGGCTACGGGCTACGGGCTCCGGGCGACGGGCTCCGGACTGCGGGGGAAGCGATGAAGTGGCTGAAGATGATTGGCATCGGGCTGGCGGTGGCGCTGGTCGTCCTCGCCGTCGGATATCTGTGGGGTGCGCAGGGGCGCTCGGTAGCGGAAGCGAAGCTCACGGCAGGGGAGCGGCGGTGGGTCGTGACTGACGCGCGACGCGAAGCGCTCGCCGGCAGCGTGGATGTCTACAAGCTGAACTTCGGGGCTGCCGCGAGCCACTTCGAGTCTGCACGCGGGCAAGCCGAGAAGGCGGCGCAGCTCATGTCGGATTCCGGCGTGGCCGACGCGCCCGCACGGCTGACCGCCGCCGCGAAACAGCTGGACGGCGCCCGTGCGCTGGCCGCCCGTGTGGACCAGGCCGCAGGTCAGCAGGCCGCTGCCGCGGTGGTGGAGCTCGACAAAATCGCCGCCCTGCTTCCGTAGGATCACGCCGCAGCCCATGCTCTCCAAAGAGCAAGTCCTCAAACAGATTCGGGAACGGGTTCATCATCCCGCGACAGCGCGTGAGCTGATCCAGGTCCTCAAGGTCCCCCGCGATCAGCGGCCCACGTTCCGGCGTCTCGTCAAAGGGCTCGTCGCTGACGGCGAGCTCCTGCAGATTCGCGGCAACCGGCTCGGCCTGGCCGACTTGATGAACGTGGTCGTCGGCCGGTTGCAGATGCACCAGGCCGGCTACGGCTTCGTCGTGCCCGACGACGGGGCGGAGCGCGATCTCTACATCGGCCCCTCGAACGTCAACGAAGCGCTGCACGGCGATCGCGTCGTCGCGCGCGTGGAGCATCAGCGGGGCGACCGCGCGGAGGGGCGGATCATCCGTGTGCTCGAGCGCGCCAACAGCCGGCTGGTCGGGCGGTATGAACGCGATGACAGTGGCGCGGGCTACGTTGTCCCGTTCGATCGGCGCGTCCTGGCCGACGTCCAGATCGCCGCCGCTGACGATCGTCAGGCCGCATCGGGCGACATGGTGGTGGTGGAGCTGACGCGGTGGCCGACTGCGACGCGGCCTCCGGCCGGCCGGGTTCTCGAAGTGCTCGGCACCATCGACAGGCCGGGTGTCGACACCACCATCATCATCCGCAAGCACAACCTGCCTGACGCTCACGGCGAAGAAGCGATCGCTGAAGCGCGGCAGCTCGGCACCGTCGTGCGCGAGAAGGACCTCGCGAACCGCACGGACTTCCGGCCGCTGGTTACGGTGACCATCGACGGCGAGCACGCCCGCGACTTCGACGATGCGATCACGCTGGAGCGGTTGCCGAACCGCCACTTCTGGCTTGGCGTGCACATCGCCGACGTGTCCCATTACGTCGAGGAGGGCAGCGCGCTCGATGCCGAGGCGTACGACCGCGGGACGTCTGTCTACTTTCCGGAGCGCGCGCTGCACATGTTTCCGGCCGACCTCGCCACCGGCCTGTGCTCGCTGAATCCGCACGTCGACCGGCTGGTCCAGTCCTGCTTCATGGAAATCTCCAGGATGGGCGAAGTCGTGCGCACGGAGTTTCATGATGGCGTGATCAACAGCGACGCGCGGATGACCTATACCGCGGTCAACGCGATTCTGACCGACGAGGACCCGGCGACGATCGCGCAGTACGAGTCCCTGGTCCCGCTGTTCGAGCAGATGCGGGAGCTGTTCGAGATTCTCAACCTGCGCCGGCGCCGGCGCGGCTCCATCGACTTCGACCTGCCCGAAGCGGAGGTTGTGCTCGACGCCGCCGGAGAAATCCAGAACATCGTCGCCAGCGAGCGCAACGTCGCGCATCGCATCATCGAAGAGTTCATGCTCCTCGCCAATGAGACCGTCGCGGACTCGCTCGAGCAGCACGGGGGCCCGGGACTGTACCGGATCCACGAGGAGCCGGACCCGGGCAAGGTCGAGCAGTTCGAGGAGTTCATCAGCGGGTTCGGGTATTCGCTGGGGGCGCCGACCTCCGCGCTGCAACCACGACACTTCCAGCGGCTCGTCGACAAGATCAAGGGCACGCCTCAGGAGAAGCCCGTCGCCTTTCTCATGCTGACGACAATGCAGAAGGCGCGGTATGCGCCGGAGAACCTCGGGCACTTCGGGCTGGCAGCCCCCAGCTACACGCACTTCACGTCCCCGATCCGGCGTTACCCGGACCTCGTGGTGCACCGGCTTCTGCGCGCGCACCGGCACGGTCGGATCGACCAGGCGCGTCGCGACGAGATCGACGAGGACCTGCCGGAGATTGCACGGCACACCTCAGAGCGCGAGCGCCGCGCTGACGCCGCTGAGCGCGAGCTGCTGCAGTGGCGCAAGGTGCGTTTCATGGCTGACAAGGTCGGCGACGAGTTCGACGGCTACGTCACCGGCGTCGCCGCCTTCGGCCTGTTCGTCGAGCTGATCGAGCATTTCGTCGAAGGCCTGGTGCACATCTCCGGAATGGCCGACGACTACTACCGGTATCTCGAAGGCAGCCACACCCTGCGCGGCGAGAACACGCACAAGGTCTATCGCCTGGGCGACAAGGTGCGCGTCCAGGTGGTGCGCGTCGACATGGAGCGCCGGCAGATCGACCTCGGGCTCGCCGAGATCCTCGATGCCATCCGGGTGGACGAGCGTAGGCGGGGGCCGGCGCACAGCAAGGCGAAGCCGAAGAAAGAGTCGCGCCGCCGCGGCGCGCAGCGGCCTGGCAAGCGGGAGCGCGCCACGCGCAAGGCTGTACACAAGAGGAGAGGGAAGTAATCCCGACTCTCCGTGCCGCACCTCGTCATCGGCACCGCCGGCCACATCGATCACGGCAAGAGCTCGCTCGTCCAGGCGCTGACCGGCATCGATCCCGACCGGCTCGAGGAAGAGAAGCGGCGCGGCATCACCATCGACCTGGGCTTCGCGCACTGGGTCGACGGCGATCGGACGTTCGCCTTCGTCGATGTCCCGGGCCACGAGCGGTTCGTGCGCAACATGCTGGCCGGCGTCGGAGGCATCGACGCCGTGCTGCTGGTCATCGCGGCCGACCGGTCGGTGATGCCGCAAACGCGCGAGCACTTCGACATCTGCCGGCTGCTCGGCGTGCCTCGCGGCCTCGTCGTCATCACCAAGCGCGATCTCGTCGACGATGACGTCGTCGAGCTGGCCGCGCTCGAAGCGGCCGACCTGGTGCGTGGGTCGTTTCTCGCCGACGCCCCCATCGTCCCGGTATCGACCCGGACCGGCGCAGGTCTCGACGTGCTTCGCGCCGAGCTGCGCCGCCTGGCCGACGCGACGGCCTCACGCGACGCGCGCGGCTCGGCGCGACTGCCGATCGACCGCGTGTTCACCATGACTGGCTTCGGTACCGTCGTCACCGGCACCCTGGTCGACGGATCGATTGACGTCAACGACGTGCTCGACGTCGTCCCGGCCGGAATGACGGCGACGGTGCGCACGTTGCAGGTGCACGGAGTGGCCGCCGAGCGGGCCCACGCCGGGCAGCGCGTCGCAGTCAACCTGGCTGACGCGGACCTCGACAGTCTGTCGCGCGGGCAGGTGCTGTCGGCGCCGGGAGCGCTTCGCGCCGCGCGTGTGGCCGACGCGTGGGTCGACGTCCTGCCAGGGCATGCGCTGCGCCATGGCGCACGGGTCCGGTTCCATCACGGCACGGCGGAGGTCCTGGGCCGCGTCTCCGTTGTCGGTCCGGAGACGGAAGCGGGCGAGCCGCCGTCCGTTGCCGGAGGCGACGATGGCCCGGTGCGCCTGAGGCTCGAGCGGGCGGTCGCGATCCGCCGCGGCGACCGGTTTGTGCTGCGAGCGGTTTCACCGCTGGCGACGATTGCCGGTGGCGTCGTCCTCGACTCAGGCGTGGCGCGCGGGGCCGTGCGCAGCGCGGCAAGCGTCGATCGGCTGCGCCAGCTGCATGCGCGCCCGCTCATCACCGGCCTGACCGATCTCGCCGCCCATGCACTGCTGGTTGCGGAAGCCGGCGGAATGGGCCTGGCGGAGCATGACCTGATCTGGCGCGCAGGAGTCGCGCCAGGCGACGTGCAGGCGGCAGTACCTCGCGCTCGAGCAGGGCGGCCATGCCGTGGCGGTAACGGGGCTGCTTGTTTCGCCGCCGATTCTCGAGCGCGGGAGCCGCCTGGTGCTGGCGGCACTTGCCGCGCACCACGAGGCCCAGCCGCTGTCCGACGGACTGTCGCGGCAGGAGATTCGCCAGGGCGTGCTGGACGGCACGGCCGCCGGGGTTGCGGACCTGGTCCTGAGCCGCCTGGAGGCCGCGGGTCAGATCGTCGGCCGCGACCGCGTCGCGCTCGCTGCGCGCCGCGTGGCCCTGTCAGACGAGGCTGCGCAGGTCCGCGACCGGATCGAAGCGGCGCTCCTGCAGGCCAGGCTGGCGCCGCCGGATGTCGAGCGGCTGACGGCGCTGCCCGGCGTCCCCAGGGCACTGGTCACCAGCGTGGTGCAGATGATGATCCGGCAGGACGCGATAGTGTCGCTGGGCGGGATGCTCTTCCACCGCGACGTGCTGCGCGAGCTGCGAAGCGAGGTCTCGGCCCTCAAGGCATCCGGCGGGGATGCCTGGGTGGACGTAGCCAGCTTCAAGAGCCGGTACGGGCTGTCGAGGAAGTTTGCGATCCCGCTGCTGGAGTATCTGGATCGCGAACGGGTGACGCGACGCGTCGGGGAGCGGCGGATTGTGCTGTAGCGAGCGGCCTACGGGTTGTCGTGCTCTTTGACGCCGTCTTTCGTCGCGTCCTTGAAGTTGCGGATGCCCTTGCCGATGCCGCGTCCGATTTCAGGGAGACGATTGGCGCCGAAGATCAGAATCACGATGACGAGGATAACGACCAGTTCGGGGAAACCAAGACTGCCCATGGGATGACTCCTGACAGGGCGATTGTAGCACCGAAACTCGGCCGGAACGGCCGGTTCAGGGCCGTTTCCGGCGTGCTGGCCGCCCGATTCACGAAAGGTCCAACTTCCGCGGTCGCGCGTCTAAACCCCGGAGGGTGTCGTATTGGAAGGACAGGACGCAGGCATCTCTTCCGGGAACGGCCCGAATTTCGAGGCCGGAGTCCCGCCGCTGACGGGCAGTCTTCTTGCAGAGCAGGAGCCCGTGCAGTCGTGGCACAATGCCTCTAGCCGTCTCATGGCCGACTCGAACGCCGCAAAGAGCAGCAACGACAATCTCGGGCACCTGTCGGTGCACGTCGACGGGCTTCACGCCCCCGATCTGAAGTTCTCGTTCGAGAGCGCGACGTCATCGACGCGGATGAGCGTCGGCCTGGGCGCCCACGTCGTGATGGGCGTCATCCTGCTGCTGTTCGCCCTCTACGCGCCCAAACCCAACATCGGAGTTCCGACGAAGAACGAGCTGCCGAGCTCGATTATCTGGATTCCGACGGCAGGCCCAGGCGGCGGTGGTGGCGGCGGCGGCAACCAGATGGCGGAGCCGCCGAAGAAGGCGGAGTTGCCGGGCCAGGAAAAGCTGAGCGTGCCGATCGTGAAGCCGCCGACGCCCACGCCGCAGCCGCCGAAGCCGGAAGAGCCCAAGGACCCGGCGCTCAACATTCCCGCCAAGACCATGGCGGACGCCCAGCAGATCACGCCGGGCATGCTCGAGAGCGCGATGGCGGCGTCGATGATCTCGCAGGGGTCCGGCACGGGGAATGGCGCCGGTACCGGAACGGGCACCGGCATCGGACCGGGCAAGGGCAACGGGCTCGGTGACGGCGAAGGCGGCGGCACTGGGGGCGGCGTCTATCACGTCGGCAACGGCGTCGAGTCGCCGGTGCTCGTCTATCAGGTGCGTCCGAACTACACCGCCGACGCGATGCGCGCCAAGGTCCAGGGCGTCGTGGTCGTCGACTGCGTGGTGCTGCCGGATGGCACCGTCAGCAGCGTCGCGGTGGCCAAGTCGCTCGACTCCGTCTTCGGTCTCGACCAGGAGGCCGTAAAGGCCGCGAAGCAGTGGAAGTTCAAACCGGGCCTCCGCTTCGGCCAGCCGGTCGCGGTGCAGATCAGAATCGAATTGAGCTTTACGTTGAGGTAGGTCCGAGGGCTACGCACTCGGCGGACGACAAAAAAGGCCCGGCGGGAAGCATCCCACCGGGCCTTTCGCGTTCCGTGACCGACTTTCGCAGAACGTCGACTGACGAATCGTCAGCCGTCAGTCTGCAATCGCCAATTTCGTACATCCCGCCCATGCCGCCGCCGCCCGGGCCGCCGCCCTGAGGCGCGTCCTTCTTATCCTCCGGCAGCTCGCAGATCAGAGCTTCCGTGGTCAGAAGGAGCGAGGCAATCGACGAGCTGTTCTGGAGCGCGGTGCGGACGACCTTGGTCGGGTCGATGACACCGGCGTTGACCAGGTTCTCGTAGGTGTCCGTCAGCGCGTTGAAGCCCGACTCCGCGTCGAGCTCACGCACCTTCTGGACGACGATCGAGCCTTCGAGACCCGCGTTGGTGGCGATCCACCGGAGCGGCTCCTCAATGGCGCGGCGGATGATGTTGACGCCCACCTGCTGATCGCCTTCGAGCTTCAGCGTCTCGAGGGCCTTGGCCGCGCGAATCAGGGCCGTGCCGCCGCCGGGCACGATGCCCTCTTCGACAGCCGCCTTGGTCGCGTGCATGGCGTCCTCGACGCGCGCCTTCTTCTCCTTCATCTCGGTCTCGGTGGCCGCACCGACCTTGATGACGGCGACACCGCCGACCAGCTTCGCCAGCCGCTCCTGCAGCTTCTCGCGGTCGTAGTCCGAGGTGGTGTCCTCGATCTGCGCGCGGATCTGCTTGACGCGGCCTTCGATCGCGGAGCTTGCGCCCGCGCCTTCGACGATCGTCGTGTTGTCCTTGTCGATGGTGATCTTCTTCGCCTTGCCGAGGTCCTCGACCTTCAGGTTCTCGAGCTTCAGGCCCAGGTCTTCCGTGATGGCCTTGCCGCCCGTCAGGGTCGCGATGTCCTCGAGCATGGCCTTGCGGCGATCGCCGAAGCCGGGCGCCTTGACGGCGGCCGCCTGCAGTGTCCCACGCAGCTTGTTGACGACCAGCGTCGCCAGCGCCTCACCCTCGACGTCTTCCGCGATGATGAGCAGCGGACGACCCATGCGGGCGACCTGCTCCAGCACCGGGAGGAGATCCTTCATCGAGCTGATCTTCTTCTCGTGGATCAGCACGACGGGGTTCTCGAGCACCACTTCCATCCGCTCCGGATCCGTCACGAAGTACGGGGAGAGGTAGCCGCGGTCGAACTGCATGCCTTCGACCACTTCCAGGCTGGTCTCGAGCGTCTTGGCCTCTTCGACGGTGATGACGCCGTCCTTGCCGACCTTGTCCATCGCCTCGGCGATGATCTTGCCGATCGTCGCGTCGTTGTTGGCCGAGATGGTGCCGACCTGGGCGATCATGTTGCCCTTGACCTGGCGGCTCTGCTTCTTCAGCTCTTCGTTGATCACCGCGACGGCCTTCTCGATGCCGCGCTTGATGTCCATCGGGTTGGCGCCGGCGGTCACGTTCTTCGCGCCTTCGCGGTAGATCGCCTGGGCCAGCACCGTCGCCGTCGTCGTGCCGTCGCCGGCGATGTCCGACGTCTTGCTCGCCACTTCGCGCACCATCTGCGCGCCCATGTTCTGAAGCGGATCCTTCAGCTCGATCTCCTTGGCGACGGTGACGCCGTCCTTGGTGATCGTCGGCGAGCCGAACTTCTTGTCGAGAACGACGTTGCGGCCCTTCGGACCGAGGGTGACCTTCACCGCATCGGCCAGCAGGTTCACGCCTTGGAGGATCGCCTGGCGTGACTGCTCGCCGTAGATAATCTGCTTGGGCATTGCCTACTCCTGATTGGCGGGACGTCTCGGTCCCGCAGCATTTCTGTTACCACCGGCAGGGCCTGAGGGCCCCGCGACGTCTGCCGCATTGCGGCGGTCGGGCGCCACGCGCCCCGGCACCTACTTGTCGAGAACGGCGAGGACCTCGTCTTCGCGCATGATGAGGCGCTCTTCGCCGTCGATCTTGATCTCCTGGCCGGAGTACTTGCCGAACAGGATCGTGTCGCCTTCCTTGACGTCGAGCGCAATGCGCTTGCCGTCATCCTTCACCTTGCCGGAGCCGGCGGCGATGACTTTGCCCTGCTGCGGCTTTTCCTTGGCGCTGTCGGGGATGATGATGCCGCCGACTTTCTGTTCGCCTTCCTCGATGCGCTGAACGATGATGCGGTCGTGAAGCGGTCGGACCTTCATTGTGTTGGACTCCGTGAAGCTTGTCGTGCCGTGATGGTCGTGTCGGGCGTGCGTGTTCGGGTTCGAGCTGGACGTGCGCGATCGTCGTGCAGAGCGTCCCGGGCCCCCCTGGCAGTCCCGGCGCCCGCCTGTTAGCACTCGACGGGCGCGACTGCTAATTATATGGAAGGCCGCTCCCGGCCTGCAAGCAAATGTTGCCCGGCGGGGAGGTCAGCGCGCGCGGCGGGGTTTTCGGGGTTTCAGGTCGAGCTCTGTCAGCTTCCGGGCGAGGCTGTTCCGGTGCAAGCCCAGCCGGTCGGCCGTCTTCGAGAGATGCCCCTGCGTGTCGTCGAGGACCCGGGCGATGAACCGGCGCTCGAACTCGCGCCGCCCGTCGTCGAACGTGATCCCGCCAGTCACCATCTGATCGACAAGCCGATCGAGCAGCTCTCGCAAGGCAGGGTCCTCGGACTAGGCAGGCAGGCGGTGCCCGGTCAGCCGTTCGAAGGCCTCCAGGTACTTCCCGCGGGTCCGCTCGACGACGTCGGCGGGAAGCGATGGCACCGGCGGCTGCTTGTTCCACCGGATCGCCTCGAGGTAGTCGCGGACGAACTGCTTGTCGTAGCTTGGCTGCGGCCCGCCGGGCGCGTACTGGTCGGCCGGCCAGAAGCGCGACGAGTCCGGCGTCAGGGCTTCGTCGATGAGCAGGAGCTCGCCGCCCGGCGTGCGGCCGAATTCGAACTTGGTGTCCGCCAGGATGATCCCGCACGACTCGGCGTGCACAGAGGCCTCCCGGTAGAGCGCCAGCGTCGTCGCCTTGAGTCGCGCCACGAGTGCGGGATCGCCGACGACGCGGGCGGCCTCGTGCTCGTCGATGTTGATGTCGTGCCCGCTGGCCGCCTTGGTGGCCGGCGTGAAGATTGGTTCAGGCAGGCGATCGGATTCCCGCAACCCGGCCGGCAGCCCGACGCCACAGACACGTCCCGTCTGCTGATATTCCTTCCAGCCCGATCCCGAAAGGTAGCCGCGGGCCACGCATTCGACGTCGATGGGCGCCGTCTTCTCGACGAGCATCGATCGTCCCGCGAGGTCGGCGGCAAAGGGGTGTGTCGCCACCGGGTAGCTGGCAGTGTCCATCGTGAGGAAGTGGTTGCGGACCTCGCTCTGAAGGCGGCCGAACCAGAACGCCGACAGCTGTGTCAGGACCTTGCCCTTGTCGGGAATTCCCGATCCCAGCACGTAGTCGAACGCCGAGATGCGGTCCGTAGCGACGATGAGCAGGGTGTCTCCCAGGTCGTACACGTCGCGGACTTTGCCCGTGCGGAAGCGCGTCAGGCCTGGAAAATCTGTGTGTGTGAGCGGCTGAGCGACGGGCACCTCTGCGGGACCTCCAAACGGCCGGAATGGTAGCAGATGCCCGGGAATACGAATATAGTTACGGCACCCGCCAAAGATGCGCGCGCACCTGCGAACGATCCTGGCTCTTGCCGTGGCCGGCGGCATGCTCTGGCTGTTCCTGCGCAACACCGATTTCCATCAGGTCGCGCTCGAGATGCGCCGCGCACGCCTCGATCTGCTGCTCGGCGCGCTGGTGACGACCGCGCTGGCGTACGTGCTGCGCGCGGTCCGCTGGCAATACCTCCTGCGCCCGATCGGCCACGTCCGCTTCGCCAATGCCTTGCGGACGACAATTATCGGCTTCGCCGCAAGCGCGGTGCTGCCGGCGCGCGCCGGCGAAGTGCTGCGGCCGTACCTGCTGGCGCGCCGCGAGCACCTCAGCGCCACGGCGACGTTCGCCACGATCATCCTCGAGCGGCTCCTCGACACGGTGATGGTGCTCGTGCTCTTCGTGACGTTTCTGCTGCTGTTCGATCCCGGCTTCGGCGGGGCGTCGAGCACGACGTTCGCGCAGGTCAAGCTCGGAGGCGCTATCGCGGGCGCGGCCTGCGTGATCGGGCTCGTGGTGTTCTTCTTCCTGGCGGGACATCCGGAGTCGCTCGAGCGTCTGACGCTGGTGGTGACGCGCATGCTGCCCGAACGGCTCGGCGCCGCGGCAGGACGGCTGGCCCGCGCCTTTGCAGAGGGCCTGGCCATCGTCCGGCAGCCCGTGCGCCTGTTTGTCGCGATCGCCCTCTCGCTGCCGGTGTGGCTGGCCATCTCCGCCGGCATTTACCTGGTCACCCGGGCATTCCACATCGACATGCCGTTCGCCGGTTCGTTCCTGGTCCAGGCGCTGCTGGTCGTCGGCGTCGCGGTGCCGACGCCCGGCGCGGTCGGCGGGTTCCACTACTTCTACCAGCTGGCAGTGATGACCTTCTATGCTGCGCCGAACGATCGCGCGGTGGGGGCAGCGCTCGTCCTGCACGCTGTCTCGTTTGTCCCGGTGGCCGTGACCGGCCTGCTTCTTCTGACGCAGGAAGGCCTGAGCCTGTCGAAGGCCGGATCGCTGGCGCGGACCGGCGGCCAGGAGGAAGCCGCGTGAAGTGTCCGTATTGCGGCCACCTGGGCGACAAGGTGGTCGACTCACGCGAAAGCAAAGAGGGCGAGGTCATCCGGCGGCGGCGCGAGTGCCTCGATTGCGGGCGCCGCTTCACCAGCTACGAGCGGATCGACGAGATCCCCTACATGGTGGTGAAGAAGGACGGCAGCCGCGAGCGATTCGAGCGGCAGAAAGTCGTCGCCGGCCTGCTCAAGGCATGCGAGAAGCGGCCGGTCAGCGTCGCCCAGGTCGAGGCGATTGCCGACCGCGTCGAAGCCTCGCTCCAAGACCGACCCGAAAAAGAAATCGCTACCGCGGAAGTGGGGCAGGCCGTCATGGACGAACTCCGCCGCCTGGACAAGGTCGCGTACGTGCGGTTCGCGTCGGTCTACCGGCATTTCCGCGACATCGGCGAGTTCATGGACGAGCTGAAGGACCTGCTCAACACCCGCGAGTGACTGCGAGCGCGCCGCCGTGACCGCCACGCCGCTTCGCGTCGAGCCTCCGTCACGCGGTCCGCGTCCCGCCGCCGAGCCGGCGCGTCCCCTCCGCAAACCGATTCGAGACAACCCGCGGCTGCTGCTGGTCGGCATCCTGCTGCTGCTTGGCACCTTTGCGGGCCTGGTGGCGCTGGCCGGCCGCACCACCAGCTTCGCGCCGGACTTCCTCACGGAGGTCGTGCTCTACGCGCTCTCCGTTGCCGACCTGACGATGCTCGTCGCGCTGGTGTTCGTGCTGGCGCGCAACATCATCAAGCTGATCGTCGAGCGCCGCCGCGCCCTCCCGTTCGCGCGCTTCAGGGCGAAGCTGGTGGCCGTGCTGCTCGGCCTCACGCTGATCCCGTCGATCCTCGTCCTGCTGGTCGGCAGCGAGTTGATCCGCAACAGCGCGGACCGCTGGTTCAACGCGCCGATGGACGAGATTCTGTCATCGGCGAATCGCATCGCCAGCGACTACTACGCCGAACGCCAGCGGGTGGTCGTCACGCAGGCCGCGCGGATTGCGCGCCAGCTCTCCGGTGTCAACCTCACCTCCGCCGACCTCGGCAATCTCCAGGAGCGCATTGGCCCCGAAGTCGATGAAGGACGCTTGAAGCTGGTGGAGATCTACCGGGCCTCGGGCGGGGGAGCCGCGTCGCTCACCGTGACACCGGTGCTCGACATGGCGTCCCCGTCGCTGCCGCCGGGGGCTTCGCGCGCCTCATCGGAACGCCTGGCGAGCCGCGTCGCGTCTGGCGCGACGGAGCTGTGGGTGCTGGAGCCGGTCAGCACCGGCGGCGAGCTTCTGCGCGGCGCGGCGGCTATCCGTAGCCCTGGTGGCGCAGTGGTCGGCGTCGTCGTCGCCAGCGACTATCTCACCGGCGACCTGGCGGCGCGCTCGCGACGCATGACCGGCGCCTATGAGGACTACAGGCAGCTGCGCGTCCTGAAGGCGCCGCTGTTTGGCGTTTACGTCTCGTTCTTCCTGATGGTCACGCTGCTGATTCTCGTCGGCGCGACCTGGATGGGGCTCTACCTCGCCAAGCGCATCACGAAACCGGTCCAGTTGCTGGCCATCGCGGCGAGGGAGATCGGCGCGGGCCACCTCGATCATCGCGTCGAGCGGGAGACGGAGGACGAGTTCGGGTCGCTTGTCGAGGCGTTCAACAGCATGGCCGAGGAGCTCGACAGCAGCCGACGCGAAATCGAGCGCTCGTCCCTCGATCTCGAACGGAAGCACATCGAGGGCGAGGGCCGCCGGCGCTACATCGAGACGATCCTCGAGCGCATCGCCACCGGCGTCATCTCCATCGACGAACGCGGCGTCGTCGGCACTGTGAACCATGCGGCGGTACGCCTGCTCGGCGTCAGCCCCGATGCCGTTGGGCGCCCGGTCGCGGAGGCCCTGTCACGCGAGGACCTCGCGCCCCTGGCGATGCTGGTGCGGTCCGCCTCGGCGCTCGGCGGCGAAACGCCGGCGCAGGAAGTGGCGCTGGCCCGCGAGGGTCGCGAGCTGCACCTGGCGGCCGTCGCGACGACGCTGACCGGCGAAGGCGGACGCCTCGAAGGCACGGTGCTGGTGTTCGACGACGTGACCCCGCTCATCCGGTCGCAGCGCGTCGCCGCATGGCGGGAGGTGGCGCGCCGCCTGGCGCACGAAATCAAGAACCCGCTGACGCCGATTCAGCTGTCGGCCGAACGCCTGCAGCGGCATTTCGGTGCCGCGCCGGCGCAGACACGCGCGCTGGTCGACGAGTGCACGTCGGCAATCGTGAGCGAGGTGGAGTCGCTGAAGGGGCTGGTCGACGAGTTCTCCCAGTTTGCACGCATGCCGTCGCCGAAGACGGTGCCGACGGCGCTCGGGCCACTGCTTGCCGATACGCTGGCGCTCTACGACGGCCTGTTCGCGGATATCACGATCGAGCGCAACTTCGCTGCGGACCTGCCTGCGGTCCGAATCGATCCCGAACAGTTCCGCCGTGTGGTGATCAACCTGGTGGACAACGCCATTGAAGCGATGGAGCGGCGAGGCCGCATCACCGTGGAAACCAGTCACGACGCCGCCCATCACGTCGTCCGGACCGTGGTCGGGGACGACGGCCCGGGCATCACCGTGGCGGATCGTGAGAAGCTGTTCATGCCGTATTTCTCGACCAAGCGGCGGGGGAGCGGGCTCGGGCTGGCCATCGTCCGGCGCATCATCGCGGAACACGGCGGCAGCATCGAAGTCGGCGACAACGACCCGCGCGGCACGCGGTTCACGATCGAGTTGCCGGTCTAGACAATGAAGAATGAAGAATTGGGAATGAAGAATGAAAAATGAAGAGCGAAGAGTGAACGAAGAAGAAGGCGCAGAGCGCACTTCCCATTCTTCATTCTTCATTCCTGCTTTTTCATTCGCGAGAGTTCTGTTCCGCTGATGGCGCATTCAAGCATCCTGATCGTGGACGACGAGCCCGGTGTTCGCGGCGCCCTCGGCGGCGTGCTGCGGGACGAGGGCTATGAAGTGGAGGCTGTCGAGACGGGCGAGGCTTGTCTCGAGCGGGCGTCGCGACGCAGTTTCGACGTCATCGTGCTGGACATCTGGCTGCCGGGGATGGACGGCCTTGCGACGCTGACCCGGCTGCGCGACAAGCAGGTGGACGCGCAGGTCGTCGTCATTTCCGGCCATGGCAACATCGAATCGGCCGTGCGCGCCATCAAGCTCGGGGCGTTCGACTTCGTCGAGAAGCCGTTGTCACTCGAGAAGACGGTGCTGGTCGTGCGCAACGCGATTCGGCAGCGCCTGCTCGAGGCCGAGAACCGCGATCTGCGCGCGAAGGTGGACAAGCGCCTCAAGATGGTCGGCGAGAGCGAGGCGATGGTCCAGCTGCGCGAGCAGGTGGCCATGGCTGCGCCAACCAACGGCCGCGTCCTGGTGTTCGGAGAGAACGGCACCGGCAAGGAACTGGTTGCGCGCTCGGTGCACGGGCTGAGCCGCCGGCACCAGGGGCCGTTCATCGAGGTCAACTGCGCGGCGATCCCCGAGGAGCTGATCGAGTCGGAGCTGTTCGGGCATGTGCGCGGCGCCTTCACCGGCGCTGTGGGAGACCGGCGCGGCAAGTTCGAGGCCGCCGACTCGGGCACGATCTTCCTCGACGAGATCGGCGACATGAGCCTGAAGACCCAAGCCAAGGTGCTGCGCGTGCTTCAGGAGCAGGTCGTCGAGCCGGTCGGCAGCACGCAGCGGGTGCGCGTGGACGTCCGCGTGATTGCCGCAACCAACAAGGACCTGCCGGTCGCGATCAAGGCGGGGCAGTTCCGCGAGGATCTCTACTTCCGCCTGAACGTCATCCCGATCTTCGTCCCGCCGCTGCGGGCCCGTCCGAGCGACATCGCGCTGCTGGCGGAGTTCTTCATGGGCGGTTTCGCCAACGAGTACGGCCGGCGCCCCAAATCCTTCGAGCCGGACGCACTCGGCCTGCTCCGTCGCTACTCGTGGCCGGGCAACGTACGCGAGCTGCGGAACCTGATCGAGCGGCTCGCGATCATGGTGCCAGGCGACACCATCACGGCGGCCGATCTGTCTTTTCTCGAACGCGAGCCGGAGATGGCGGCCGAGACCGCGCCGGCGGCCGGCGTCCCGCTGCTGCCGCTGCACGAGGCACGTGACCGCTTCGAGCGCGAATACATCCTCAGGGCACTGGCCCAGCAGCACGGCAACATGTCGCGCACTGCCGACGCGCTGGGCGTCGAGCGCAGCAATCTCTATCGCAAGATGCGGGCGTTTGGCATCGCGCCAGGCAAGCGGGCCGAAGAAGACGCTATTACCCCGCCCCCTGTTCGAACCGCGGCCGAAGAGCGCCGGCCCAACGAGTAGCGCTATTTTCTAAGCCTGGTTTCGAGCACCTGGTCGGCCGAGAAGCCTTCGAGCTGGAGGAAGTACGCGGCAGCGTCTCTCAGGGCGGCCTGCGGGACCAGGCCGACAATCTCGCTTTCCAGCACGTTGACGCCGTGGCGCGCCGCCTCACGCCGCACCATCTCGAACACGCGCGCGACCGGCGTCTTTTCGAAGTTGGTGAGGTTCATCGAGACCTGCACCACGCCCCGGTCCGTCAGCGCCAGGCCCATCGCCTTGACGAACCGCAGCCCGCCGCTGCTCTGTCGCACGGCGGCGGCGATCTTCTTCGCGACGTCGAGCCGATCGGTGGCGAGGTTGATGTTGTAGGCGATGAGCGGCATGCGCGCCCCGATCACCGACGCGCCGCCGGAGGCGTGCGACACGGCAGGGCCGAAATCCGGTGCCCAGTCGGGCGAGGCCAGCCTGGCCGGAAGCCCCTCGAACTCGCCTCGCCTGATGTCCTCCAGATTGCGCCTGGCCGGCGAGGTCGCCGCTTCCTCGTAGAGAAACACCGGGACGCCGAAACGCGCGGCGACCGCGGCGCCCACGTCGCGCGCCAGCGTCACGCACTCCGCCATCGTGACGTCCTCAATCGGAATGAACGGCACCACGTCGACTGCGCCCAGTCGCGGGTGACCGCCCTGATGAGTTCGGAGATCGACAGCCGCGAGCGTCTTGTCGAACAGCGTCTCGATGGCGGCAGACAGGCCCGCGGCGTCACCGGCGAGCGTCAGCACCGAGCGATTGTGATCAGGGTCCGAGGACAGGTCGAGCACGCGGACCGTCGGGCTCGACCGGGCGACCGCGTCGGCAATCGCCGAGACGACGTCGGGACGGCGGCCCTCGCTGATGTTCGGCACGCACTCGATGATCGGCATGGGGCAGTTCTACCACAGCCCGCGCGCGTTGACCGATCGGCGGCTTTGGTCGATAATCAGCGGCGACACCCGCCCTTGATGCCTGATCCGCTCACGACCGACGCTGACGGCGCGGCAGATACGTTGAGTGGCAGCGCGCGCGCTGCGCGCGTCGAGCAGCTGCTGCTCGCCGGCCTCGACTACTACTTCGGCGGCCACTACGAGCAGGCGATCCACGTCTGGACCCGCGTCCTCTTTCTCGATCGCGGGCACGCGCGCGCCAGAGCCTACATCGATCGGGCGCGAAGCGCTCAGGCCGAGCGCCAGCGCGAGTCCGATGAGCTGCTGCACCACGGCACCCGGGCGTTTGAAGACGGCGAAGCCGAGGCTGCACGGCGGCTCCTCACCGCCGCCGTCGACGGAGGGGCGGCGCCGGAGGTCGCGCTCGGCTATCTCGGTCGTCTCGATCGCCTCGCCAGCGTGGCTCGCGGAGCTGAGCCGGCGCCGCGCTCCGAGACGGCGGTCCTCGAGCGCCCGCCGGCAGTCGTCTACACGCGGCACCGCAAAGGCCACCGGCGACTTGCCGCGGGCATTGCCGTCACGGTGGTGGCGCTGACAGCGGTGTGGTGGTTCGCCGGCTCCATTGCCGACCTGGCCGGCGTCGGCACAGTCACCGGCCGGGCGACCTTGATTCCAGGGACTGAGGTCGAGCCCTTGCCGGTGCCTCTGTCCTCCGATCTCGATCTCGCGCGTGCCCGGGCGCTGTACAGCTCCGGTCATGCCCGGGAGGCGCTGCACTTGTTGAACGGGATTTCCGTTGCCGACGGCAACCGCCCGGAGGCCGACCGCCTGCAGGCCGACATCCAGCGAATGCTCCTGAGTGTGGCGGACCCATCGGCCGACCAGGCCGCGATGAGCACCGAGCGATGAAGTGTCCGACGTGCGGCTACATCGGGTTCGAGACGGCAGACCGCTGTCGTAACTGCGGGTACGAATTCGCGCTCGCGTCCCCGCAGGCGCCGGTCGCCGAGCTCTCGCTCAAGGACGGCGACACGGGCGGGCCCCTCCGCGAGATCGAAATCGGCGCAAGGGCGGGAGCCCGCGCCGCCACGTCCGCGGCGCCAGCGAGTGCGTCGTCCCAGCCGGGGCTGGACCGCGTCCTTCAGAATATGGACCGCGTCTTCGGCGCGACCGACGCGGCAGGCACGGACCTGCCGCTGTTCGGCGGCGACGACCCGGCCGCGGACCAGGCGCCGCTCGTGACGGCACCCGCGTCGCCGCGCCGGCCGTTGGCCGTGCGGCGCACCACTCCTGATCCCGCGCGTCTGCGGCCCAAGTCCGCGCGTCCGCGTTTCGATCCGGCGCCGCAGCCGTCCCTCGAGCTGCCGCCGCCCGAAGCCGACGCGGCTCCGGTGTCGCGTTCGTCGGCGGCCACGGGCGACGACGAGGGGCCGACCGGCGCGCCTCCCTTGCGTCGCGGCGCGGCGGCCCTGGTGGATGTCGCCATCATCGGCGCCATCGACGCGATCGTCGTGTCGTTCACGCTCCGGCTGTGCGGCCTCGAGTCCGCCGACTACCGGTTGCTGCCGGTCGTGCCGTTGCTCTGCTTCTTCGCGCTCGTCAACGGCGGCTACCTCGCGGCCTTTACCGCCGCCGGTGGACAGACGATCGGAAAGATGGCCTTCGGGCTGCGCGTCGTCGCGCACGCCGACATGCCGGTGTCCCCGGGCCTGTCGATGCTGCGCGCGCTCGGGTGCCTTGGCTCCATTCTCGTGTTCGGGCTCGGCTTCGTGCCCGCGCTGTTGAGCGACGGCGGCCGCGCCCTCGAGGATCGACTCGCCGATACCAGGGTCATCCGCATCGCTGCCTGACGGCGGCGATCGTCACGGACCCATGTCCCGCCTCGCAGTCCTGATCTGCACGTTCGGCGGCATCGGCTATTCGCCGGTGGCGCCGGGCACCGCAGGTTCGCTGGCCGGACTCGTCCTCTACGGCGTGCTCCGCTGGGCGGGCGTCTCCGCTCCGCTCGAAGCCGCCATCATCGTCGCGCTCGTGCTCGCCGGGGCGTGGAGCGGCACGATCGCGGAGCGGCACTTCGGCACCACCGATCCGAGTGCCGGCGTCATCGACGAAGTCGCGGGCATGCTCGTGACGCTTTTCCTCCTGCCCGTCAGCTGGTCGCTGGCTGTCGCCGGCTTTCTGCTCTTCCGCCTGCTCGACGTCATCAAGCCGTTTCCTGCGCGCCGCTTCGAAGCGCTGCATGGCGGCTGGGGCATGATGGCTGACGATCTGATGGCGGCCGTGTACGCGAACCTCGCTCTGAGGGCCCTGCTGGCTCTTGCCCCACGGGTATTCGTCTCGTGACGGCACCTCTTGCGTCCTCGGAGATCATCGCCGTCGGCTCCGAGCTGTTGACGTCGTCGCGCCTCGACACGAACTCGCTGGCCATCACCGACCGCCTTCGCGCCCTCGGCATCGAGCTGCGGTCGAAAGCCGTTGTCGGCGATCGCCGGGACGACCTTGCGCGAATCCTGCGAGAGGCACTCAGCCGCGTGGATCTCGTCGTCCTGAGCGGGGGCCTCGGCCCAACCGACGACGACGTCACGCGCGACGTTGTGGCCGCAGTTCTCGAGCGGCCGCTGGTCGAGGACGTGGCAATCACTGCCGCGCTGCGTCAGCGATTTTCAGACCGCGGTCTGACGATGCCGGAGATCAATCGGCGACAAGCGATGGTGCCGGAAGGCGCAGAGGTGCTGCCGAATCCACACGGCACGGCGCCAGGCCTCTACATGACTGCCGGCGATCGCGTCGTGGTGCTGCTGCCGGGCCCGCCCCGCGAGCTGATTCCCATGCTGGACGGCCCTGTCGTCGAGCGGTTGCGCACGAGAACAGCCGGCGCGCGCGTGTACACACGGGCGCTGAAGATCTTCGGGCGCGGCGAGTCGCACACCGAGGAGGTCGTACGTCCGTTCTATCCGGTGTGGGCCGCCAGGCCGCTGCCGATTGAGGTCACGATTCTCGCGGCACGCGGCGCCATCGACCTGCTGCTGACGGTCACTTCTGAGTCGGAAAGCTCCGCCGCAGACGCGCTCGCCGTCGCCGCCGGTGAAGCTGCCGGCGTGCTCGGCGACGACGTGTCGAGCGACGACGGAGAGACGATCGAGGTGGTCGTGGGCCGGCTGCTCGTGGAGCGAGGGTGGAGGATTGGCGTCGCCGAATCCTGCACCGCAGGCCTGGTCATGAAGCGGCTGACCGACGTCCCGGGCAGCTCGGCCTATGTCGAGGGCGGCGTCGTGGCGTACAGCAACGCCGTCAAGCACGCGCAGCTCGGCGTGCCGGAGACGCTGATTCAAAGCCACGGCGCCGTCAGCGAGCCGGTCGCTCAGGCGATGGCCGAGGGCATCCGCGGCCTGATCGGCGTCGAGGTCGGCGTGGCGGTCACCGGCATAGCAGGCCCTTCGGGCGGGTCGGAAGACAAGCCTGTCGGCACCGTGGTTCTCGCCGTGGACACGCCGTCACAGCGCGTGGTCCGGACGAAGCGGTATTTCGGCGGGCGCGACCTGGTGCGTGACATCTCGAGCCACGGCGCGCTGGACATGGTGCGCCGCGTGCTCACTGGGCGCGCTGTTCGTTGAGGCGTTGACGATGCCATTGCTGGCCGTCTCGATTGGCTACCTCGCGGGATCGATTCCCTTTGCGTTTCTCGTCGGACGCCTCGTCCGAGGCGTGGACGTCCGCCGCGCCGGCAGCGGGAATGTCGGCGCGGCCAACGTGCTCCGGACCGCCGGCACCTGGACGGCGATCTTCGTCGTGCTGCTCGACGCGGCAAAAGGAGCGGGCGCCGTCCTGTTTGTCGAGCGCCTGACCGCCGGTGACGCGGCTCCCGCGGCGGCCGGAGTTGCCGCGGTGGTGGGGCATGTCTATCCGTGCTGGCTGCGATTCCGGGGTGGCAAGGGCGTGGCCACCGCGGCCGGGGTCTTCGGAACGCTGGCGCCCGCGGCGATGCTCCCGGCGGCGCTGCTGTTTGTCGGGACTGTGTGGGCGACCGGATTCATCTCACTGGGAAGTCTCGTCGCGACGATCAGTCTCGGGCCGATTGCGCTGGCGCTCGGCGCATCCCCGGCCGTGCTGATCGCATGCGGCGTGACGGCGGCGCTGATTGTCTTCCGGCACCGATCGAACATCTCCAGGCTCGTGTCGAGGACCGAGCGCCGCATCGGCCAGAAGGTGGCGCGATGAAGCAGGTGGCGGTGCTCGGTGCCGGCAGCTTCGGGACGGCGCTAGCCGTGCACCTGTCGCTCATCGGCCACGAGGTGCGGCTGTGGGCGAGAGATCCCGAGCTGGCCCGCGAGATGACGGCGCGGCGCGCCAATCCTGTCTACCTGCCGGAGCTCACCCTGGCGGCCAGCGTGCGTCCCACCTCCAATCTTGCCGAGGCGCTTGCGGGCGCGGAACTCGTGGTGTGCGCCGTGCCGTCCCATGGCGCGCGTCAGGTGCTTGGTGACGCGACGTCGGCGCTCGCGCCGCACGCCACCGTCGTGAGTGCAATCAAGGGCCTCGAGGAAGGGACGCTGCTGCGCATGTCGGAGCTCATCTCTTCGCTGCTGGGGCCCGGCCATCCCGTCGTGGCGCTGTCAGGTCCGAGCTTCGCTGCGGAGGTGGGGCGCGGCCTGCCGACCGCCGTGGTCGCTGCGTCGCTGGATGAGAGCGCAGTGCGCCTGGTGCAGGCGGAATTCCGATCGTCGTACCTGCGGCTGTACGGCAGCACCGACGTGATCGGCGTGGAGATTGGCGGCGCGCTGAAGAACGTGATCGCGATCGCTGCCGGCGTCGTTGAAGGCATGGGCATCGGCCAGAACGCGCAGGCCGGACTCATCACGCGCGGTCTCGCCGAGATCTCGCGGCTGGCCTGCACGCTCGGCGGGCGGCGCGAGACGCTGTCCGGGCTTGCCGGTCTGGGCGACCTGGTGCTGACCTGTACCGGCGCGCTCAGCCGGAACCGCCACGTCGGCATCGAGCTGGCGCACGGGCACTCACTGGCGGAAATCGTCGGCAGCACGAAGATGGTCGCGGAAGGTATTCGTACGACAGGCGCCGCGTTGGCGCTCGGCGCGCGCGCCGGCGTCGAGCTCCCGATTGCGACGCAGATGGCCGACGTGCTGGCGGGCCGAAGATCGCCGAGCGCCGCGCTCGAGGAACTGATGCTCAGGCCGCAGCGGGCCGAGTCCGACGGCGGGTGATAAACTCGATCGGATGGGCTTTTTCGACAGGCTCCGCGCAGGACTCACGCGCACGAGCAAGCAGATCGTCGAGCGCTTCGACGAGATTGTCCGCGGCGCCGACGCCGCGCCGCGCACGCGGGTCATCGACGTCGACACCGTCGACGCGCTTGAAGAACTGCTGATCTCCGCCGACCTCGGCGTCGCCGCCACCGGACGGATTCTCTCGGCCGTCACCGCGTCGCCTCCGGGCGAGGCCAGCCTGCGCGACCTCGTGCGCCGCGAGATCCTCGCCGTTTTCCACGACGCGGAAAAGCCCGTCGCGCAGGGGCAGCCCCACGTCGTCCTGATCGTGGGCGTCAACGGCACCGGCAAGACCACGACTGTCGGCAAGCTGGCCAGCCTGTCGCGTCGCGACGGGCAGCGGCCGCTCATCTGCGCGGCGGACACGTTTCGTGCGGCGGCGGTGGACCAGCTGCAGATCTGGGCGGAGCGTGCCGGCGTGGAGATCATCAGGACGCGTGAAGGCGCCGATCCGGCCGCGGTGGTCTACGACGCGATGGCGTCCGGCAAGGCGCGCGGGTTCAGTCCGATCTTCGTCGACACCGCCGGACGGCTGCATACGCGCCAGAACCTGATGCAGGAGCTGGAGAAGATCAGGCGCATCGCGGCGCGTGAAGTACCGGGCGCGCCTCACGAGGTGCTGATCGTCCTTGACGCCACCGTCGGCCAGAACGGGCTGACGCAGGCCAGGCAGTTCATGGAAGTCGCCGGCGTCACCGGCGTGGTCCTGACCAAGCTCGATGGCACCGCGAAGGGCGGCGTCGCAGTCGCGATCGCCGCGGAGCTCAAGCTGCCGATCCGCTACGTCGGGGTGGGCGAGAGCATCGACGACCTCATTCCGTTCTCTCCGGACGACTACGTCACGGCCCTGTTCGAGGAGAAGTGGTAGACGCGCTGATGCGGCGGGCGCTGCTGCTTGCCGCGCGCGGACGCGGCCAGACCAGCCCGAACCCCATGGTGGGCGCGACGGTGATCGCGCCGGACGGCACCATCGTCGGCGATGGCTGGCATCACCGCGCCGGGATGCCACACGCGGAAGTCCACGCCCTCGATATGGCGGGCGCAGCGCGCACGGGGCGCGACGCTCGATTTGCACGCTCGAGCCCTGTTGTCATCATGGGCGCACCGGGCCGTGTGCCGAACGCATCGTGGAGGCCGGCATCGCGCACGTCGTGGCGGCGATCGAGGATCCGAACCCGCGCGTAGCCGGCGGCGGCTTCCGCTATCTCACCGCGCATGGCGTGCAGGTGACCACCGGCGTCGAGGCGGACGCGGCGCGCCGGCTCAACGCCGCGTTTCTGCGTCACGTCCGCGACGGACGTCCGTGGGTGATCCTGAAAGCCGGCGTCAGTCTCGATGGCTACATCGCGTCGGCGCCGGGTGTGCGCACCGAGATCTCCTCGCCGGCATCGCGCCTCGAAGGGCAGCGCCTGCGCGCAGAGGTGGATGCCATCGCTGTTGGCATCGGCACGGTGCTCGCTGACGATCCGCTGCTGACGGCGCGCGACGTCGTCCGCGCTCGTCCTCTGATGCGCGTCGTGTTCGACCGGCGGCTGCGGACGCCGCCCTCCGCGCGCCTGCTGGCGTCAGCGGGACGCGACCCGGTTGTCATCCTGACCAGCCCCGAGGCGATTCGAGGCCGCGCGGACGCCGCGGCAGCTCTGGCCGCCGCCGGCGCCCGCCTGGAGTCAGCCGACGGCGACCTCGGCCAGGCGCTCCGGCGGCTCGGGGCGCTGGGCGTCCAGTCGCTCCTGCTCGAGGGGGGAGCCCGAATCCATCAGGCTGCGGCTTCTACAGGTATGATCGATGAGGTCCGCCTGTTCATCGCGCCCGAGCCCCTGGGCGAGGGTCGGCGTGCCGTTTGGCGGCGCCGGCCTCCCGCTGGCGGCGCTTGGCGGGATGCGGACCCGCCTGATCGACTCCGACGTGCTGGTGACTGGCTATGTTCACAGGCCTCATTGAGACTGTCGGCGACGTCGTCGCTGTGGAGCAGCGTCCCGGCGCGGTGCGCCTGTTTGTCTCAGCGGACTTCGGCGCGACACTGACAGTCGGCGAGAGCATCTCCGTCAACGGCGTGTGCCTGACAGTCGTGGAGACTGGCGGGCGGGCGGCCGCGTTTGATGCCGGGCCGGAAACGATCAGGGTCACGGCGCTTGGCGACCTCGAGCCGGGCGACGTGGTGAACATCGAACGGGCGATGCGGGCGGACCAGCGGCTCGGCGGGCATTTCGTGCTGGGCCACGTGGACGCCGTCGGCACGATCGTCGACATCCGTCCGGACGGCGACTTCTGGTGGCTGCGCATCCGTTATCCGGACCACCTGGCGCCGCTGTTCGTGCCGAAGGGCTCTGTCGCGATGGACGGCATCAGCCTGACGGTGGCGGCGCTCGAGAACGACTCGTTCGACGTGCAGATCATCCCGCACACGTGGACGCACACGAACCTGCAATCCGCTCGCGTCGGCACGCGGGTCAATCTCGAATGCGACGTCATCGGAAAATACGTGCGACGCGCCGTCGACCTTGCGATGGCGTCTGAGGGATCCCGCGCATGACCAGAACTCCTCGCCCGCGCCGCTCCCGCTCCGACCAGCTTCGGCTGGCGCGTCCGTCGAAAAGCCCGTTCTCGCCAATCGAAGACGGCATCGCCGCCCTGCGCGACGGCCGGATCGTCATCGTCGTGGACGACGAGGATCGGGAGAACGAGGGCGATCTCACAATTGCCGCCGAGAAGGTCACCCCCGATGTGATCAACTTCATGGTGACCCACGGGCGCGGGCAGGTGTGCCTGGCCATGACGCCGGAGCGTCTCGACACGCTCGAGATTCCGCTCGAAGTGCCGAAGAACTCCTCGGTGCGCGAGACGGCGGCCTGTGTCTCGATCGACGCCCGCGGCAAGACCAGCACGGGCATCTCGGCCCCCGATCGCGCTGCGACGGTGCTGACGGCGATCGCGCCGGAGACGAGGCCGCAGGACCTGCTTCGCCCAGGGCACATGTTCCCGCTGCGCGCGCGGGAGGGCGGAGTGCTCGTCCGCGCCGGGCATACCGAAGCGGCTGTCGATCTGGCGCGGCTGGCGGGATTGAATCCGTCCGGCGTGATCTGCGAGATCATGGCGCCGGACGGCTCGATGGCGCGGGTCCCCCAGCTGACGGTCTTCGCCCGCCGGCACGGCCTGCTCCTCGTGACGATCGCGGATCTCATCACCTACCGCATGAGGAACGAGCGGCTCGTGCAGCGGGTGGCCAGCGCCAAGCTGCCAACCGAGTACGGGCGATTTTCAGGTCCACGCGTTCGAGAGCCCGCTCGACAGGGAGACGCATGTCGCCCTGGTCCGCGGTGACATCGGCGACGGGCACGACGTCATGGTCCGCGTGCATTCAAAGTGCCTCACCGGAGACGTCTTCCACTCGGCGCGCTGTGACTGCGGCGCTCAGCTGCAGACGGCCATGGAACGGATCGCTCGCGAGGGCCGGGGCGTGCTGCTGTACCTCAATCAGGAGGGGCGGGGCATCGGCCTGGCCAACAAGATTCGCGCCTACGAGCTGCAGGACCAGGGCTTCGACACCGTCGAGGCCAACGAGCGTCTGGGGTTCAAGGCCGACCAGCGGGACTACGGCATCGGCGCCCAGATCCTGGGTGACCTGGGCGTGAAAACGATGCGTCTGCTGACCAATAACCCGAGGAAGTTCGTCGGGTTGCAGGGCTACGGCCTGGCGGTCTCCGAGTCGCTGCCGCTTGAAATCGCGCCGGCCTCGGAGTTCACCCGTAAGTACATGAAGACCAAGAAGGAAAAGCTCGGACACACCCTGAAGTCCGTGTGAACCCGTCGCGGCGTGACAGCGCGACCCGCCCATTCGTTGACAGATTCGGCCAACCGACGCTAAGATAAGGGTTTGCGCGACCGGACGTCGTGGTGTGTCTAGCGGCACCCGATGCGGGATTGCGCGGGACCAGGTTTCGATGCTCGACGCGCTCAGCAATCGCCTGCAGGACGTTTTCCGGACGATTCGCGGGGAAGCGCGCCTGACGGAGACGACCATCGAGAACGCCCTCCGGGAGATCCGGCTGGCGCTGCTCGAGGCCGACGTCAACTTCAAGGTCGTGAAGGCCTTCGTGGACCGCGTGCGCGATCGCGCCATGGACCAGGAAGTGCTCCGGAGCCTGACGCCAGGGCAGCAGGTCGTGCGGATCGTCCGCGACGAGATGCTGGCGCTGTTCGGCGATGCGCAGGGCGGGCTCCAGCCATCCGACCGCCGTCCGCGGGTCGTGCTGATGCTGGGCCTGCAGGGCTCGGGCAAGACGACGACGAGCGGGAAGCTGGGACGCTGGCTGACGCGACAAGGCCGGCATCCGCTGCTCGTCTCGACCGACGTGCGACGGCCGGCCGCGATCGCGCAGCTGAACGTGCTCGGTGAAAAGGCCGGCGTGCGTGTGCACGATCCGGCGGGCGAGATGGACCCCGTCGTGCGCGCGCGCGGCGCCGTCGTCGAGGCGAAGAACGTCGGGTGCGACGTGGTGATTGTCGACACCGCGGGCCGCCTGCACATCGACGACGCGCTGATGGGCGAGCTCGAGGCCATCAAGGCGGCGGTCGACCCGGTGGATTTGCTGTACGTGGCCGACGCCATGACCGGCCAGGACGCGATCAAGAGCGCCGGCGAGTTCAACCGGCGCGTCGGCGTCACCGGCGTGGTGCTGTCGAAGCTCGATGGCGACGCGCGCGGCGGTGCCGCCCTGTCGGTGGTGTCGGTCGTGGGCGTGCCGATTGCGTTTGTCGGCAGCGGCGAGCGGCTCGAGGACCTCGAGGCGTTCCACCCTGACCGGGTGGTGTCGCGGCTGCTCGGGATGGGCGACGTGCTCTCGCTCATCGAGAAGGCCGAAGCGGCGATCGATGTCGCCGACGCGGAAAAGCTCGAGAAGAAGCTCCGCTCCAACGACTTCACGCTCGAGGACTTCCGCGATCAGCTGAAGGCGATCCGGAAGATGGGACCGCTCGAGTCGATTCTCGGCATGCTGCCCGGCATGGGCAACCTGCGGGAACTGGCGGCGAACAAGCCGGACGAAGGGCAGCTGAATCGCATCGAGGCGATCATCGGCTCGATGACGCCGCAGGAGCGCCGGCGGCACGACGTGATCAACGGCAGCCGCCGCAAGCGCATCGCGCGCGGCAGCGGCACGACGGTCGAGGACGTGAACCGGCTGCTGAAGCAGTTCGTGCAGATGAAGAAGATGCTCAAGCAGCTCGGCGGGATGCAGGGCAACATGCGGGGCGGGAAGATGCGGGGCGCACTCGGGATGCTGCGCGCGCGCCGCTAGGTTCGACGGTTGACACTGGAGAGACGATGCTGGCAATTCGCATGAGACGGGTGGGCGCGAAGAAGCGTCCGTTTTTCCGCGTGGTGGTGCTCGAAAATCGCACCGCGCGCGATGGCGCGTTCGTGGAGATCCTGGGCCACTACTATCCGCGGGCCAGGCCGGCCAAGATCGAAGTGGATCGCGACCGGGTCCACTACTGGATTTCGAAGGGCGCGCGGCCGTCCGACACGGTGCGCACGCTGATCGCGCGTCACCTGCCGGCGCCGGCGGCCCCGGCCCCGGCCGCGGAGTAGCAGTGGCCAGCCCGGTGACGGTGGTGGTGGAGATGATCGCGAAAGCGCTCGTCGATGCGCCAGACGCTGTCCGCGTGACAGAGGCGCCGCACAAGGGCACGACCCTGGTGGAGCTGACTGTCGCGCAAGCCGATACCGGCAAGGTGATTGGCCGGCAGGGCCGGATCGCCGAGGCGTTGCGGACGATCGTGGCGGCCACGGCCCATCACCAGGGCACCAAGGCCGTCCTCGAAATTCGCGACCCGGAGTAGGCTGTGGCCGGCTGGGATGACTTCGTGATGGTGGGCCGCGTCGCCCGCCCGCAAGGTCATCGCGGTCAGGTCATCGTCAACCCGGCGACGGAGTTCCTGGCCGAGCGCTTTGCTGCCGGCCAGGGCCTCTGGCTGCTCAGGAATGGCGAGCCGGCTGAGGTGACGATCCGGGATGCGCGCCTGCACAAGGGCAGGCCGGTCCTCACCCTGGAAGGCGTCGAGACCATGAACGACGCCGAGTTGCTGCGCGACGTGGAATTGCGGGTGCCGAGTGGCGGGTTGAAGGAACTGCCAGCGGGCACGTTCTTCCATCACGAGCTGATCGGCTGCACGATGACCACGCGGGATGGCCGGGAGATCGGCGTGGTCCGGGCCGTGGAAGGCGCGCCGGGAAGTCAGCGTCTGGTCGCGGGTGAAGGTCGCGGTGAAGTGCAGGTGCCGCTGGCGGACGAAATCTGCGTCCAGATCGATCTGGAGGGCCGGCGCATCGTCGTCGATCCGCCGGAGGGATTGCTGGATCTGAACGCCTGAGGAACGCCGACGTGAGAGTGGACATCGTCACGATTTTTCCGGCGATGTTCGACGGGCCCCTGGCGGAAGGCGTGGTCGCGCGCGGGATCAGCGCTGGATTGGTGGACGTGAAGGTCCACGACCTGCGCACGTTCACGGCAGACCGGCATCGGGTGGTGGACGACGTGCCGTACGGCGGGGGACCGGGGATGGTCCTGAAGCCGGAGCCGATGTTCCGGGCGGTCGAGCACATCCGGGACGCGCGCGGGCAGCCGGACACCGTGATCCTGACCTCGCCGCAGGGCCGGCCGCTGACGTCGGCCATGGCGGAACGCCTGGCGGGTCTGGGCCACCTGGCGATTCTGTGCGGGCGGTACAAAGGCGTGGACGAGCGGATCCGGCAGCACGTGGCGACCGAGGAGATTTCCATCGGCGACTACGTCCTGAGCGGCGGCGAGCTGGCCGCCCTGGTGATTCTCGATGCGGTGAGCCGGTTCGTGCCGGGGGTTGTGGGCGACGCGCGGTCCGTCAGCGAGGACTCCTTCGCGAAGGGCCTGCTGGATCACCCGCACTACACGCGGCCGGCGGAGTTTCAGGGCTGGAAAGTGCCAGACGTGCTGCTCTCGGGGCATCACGCGGAGATCGAGCGCTGGCGGCGCCAACAGGCGCTGGAGCGCACCCTCAGCGAACGGCCGGATCTGCTCGGCGACGCGGGGCTGAACGAGACAGAGCAGCGGCTCGGGCAGCAACCGCCCGAAGCGACAGGACGGAAGAGAAGGAGTGGATCATGAGCGCGATTGAATCGGTCGAACGGGCGCAGCTGACCGAACGGCCACCGATGAAGTCCGGCGACACCGTCCGGGTGCACGTGAGGATCAAGGAAGGCGACAAGGAACGCATCCAGGTGTTCGAGGGGACTGTCATCGGCCAGCACCGCGGCGGCCTCCGGGCGTCGTTCACCGTGCGGAAGGTCTCCTCGGGGCAGGGCGTCGAGCGTATTTTCCCGCTCCATTCGCCGGTCATCCAGAAGATCGAAGTGGTCCGCTCGTTCCGGGTGCGCCGCGCCAAGCTCTACTTCCTGCGCGACTTGAAGGGCAAGGCGGCGCGCATGAAGGAAACCAAGCGCGTCGTCACGCAGTAGTCCGTCAGCGAGCCCGCCGTGGCGCGCATTTCTGCCAGGCGCACGATCGAGAACGCGCTCGGTCGGCTCGGTCTGATGCACGTGGCGGGCGTCGACGAAGTGGGCCGTGGCTGCCTGGCCGGTCCGGTTGTCGCGGCCGCCGTCGTGCTCGATCCGGGCCGTCACATCGCGGGCCTCTGCGATTCCAAGCTCCTTCCGGCCGCCGACCGGGAGGAGCTGTACAACATCATCACGCGTCGGGCGATCGCCTGGGCAGTGGGCTCGATGGAGCCGGCTGACATCGACCGCCTGAACATCCACCAGGCCTCGCTGGCCGCCATGCGTCAGGCAGTGATGTCGCTGACGCCTCTCCCCGAGGTTGTCCTGGTCGACGCCTTTCGCATTCCCGACCTCGCGCTGCCGCAGCGCGGCATCATCAAAGGCGATCGGCGATCCTCGGCGATTGCGGCGGCGTCGATCGTCGCCAAAGTCACGCGCGACCGCCAGATGGCTGTCCTCCATGCCAGCGACCCCCGGTTCGGTTTCGACCGACATAAGGGATATGCCACCTCTGAACACCTCGCGGCCGTCGCGCGCCACGGGTATTCGGCAGTTCATCGCCGCACGTTCAGGCCTCCGTCCCTCTTTGATACGATCGACTGAGAGACACCGCTTTCCGCGAGGCCGCATGCGTGTTTGATCGCGACGAAGCACTGCGCAAAGCCGAGAAGTTCGCGCGCGCCGGCAGACTCGACCAGGCGATGGCCGAGTACGAGCGCGTGGTCGAGCAATCGCCCGACGACTGGAAGACCCTGACGACGCTGGCCGACCTCTACGTGAAAGGGCAGCAGTCCGAGCGCGCGGCCGGCTTGTTCGCCCGGATTGCCGATCATCTGGCCAAAGAGGGCTTCATGCCGCGGGCGGAGGCGTTCTATAAGCGCGTCCTGCGGATCGAGCCCAACGACGAGCATGCGCTGTCCCAGCTCGCCGCCATTTCCACCAAGCAGGGCATCCTCGTCGAGGCCAAGACCCACCTGCTCGCCCTGGCGCGCGTGCGACAAGGCCGTGGCGACCGGCGGGGCGCCGCCGAAATCCTGCTCCGCGTCGGCACCCTCGACCCCGGCGACGTCAAGACCCGGCGGCAGGCAGCGCGGGCCGCTGTAGAGGGCGGCAATCACGACCTCGCGTTCGCCGAGTACGAGCGCATCGCCGACGACCTGCTGGGAGACGAGCGCGCCCCCGAGGCAATCGAAGTGCTGCGCGAAGGACTGGGCATGGCCCCGGCGCGGCGCGGACTGCGGGACCGGCTCGCGAGCGCGCTCGTGGCGAAGGGCGAAGCGGAACTGGGCCAGGCTCGCCTGGACACCGCGCGCGACGCCCTCGCTGAAGCGCTGGACCTCGACCCCGACGTCCCCGGCGCAGCGGTGATGCTGGCCCGCGCGCTCGTCGGTCTCGGGGACCGCGTCGAGGCCGGCAACCGGCTCGCCGCCCTTGAACCAGTGACGTTCGACGACCTGCGGTTCGTGCAGCTCGAGGGATGGATTCGTGCCGGACGGCCGGACCAGGTCACGGCGGCCGTCGGCAGGCTCCTGGCCAGCGGCCTGATGTCGAGCGCCGAGCGCGCGGCCCTGCTGAGCGCGATGGCGTCGGCGCCTGCCGAGGTCGCCTGGACCATCGCCGATCCGCTCAGCGATGCGGAGATCGACGCGATGGACTGGCAGGCGGCGATCGACGTGCTCGACGGATTCTGCCAGCGCTTTCCCGGTCACCTCGCCGCGTTGACCAAGCGCGCCGAGATTGTGGCAGGGTCGGGATCGCCGGAGGAGCTCGACGCCGCGCAGTCCGCGCTGGTCGACGCCTACCTGGCAAGCGGACAGGCCGAGGACGGCCGACTGATCGCCGAAGATCTCCTCTCCCGAACGCCGGGTGATCCGGCGGCGCAGGAGCGTCTCGTGGCGGCGCTCACGATGGTCGGCGACCCATCGCCCGTCGAATCGATGCAAGCGTTTGTGGCGGCGACGGTCGGCGCTGATGTCCAATCGCCTTCGTACGACGCCATCGCCCCGGAGACCGACGACAGTCCGATCGATCTCACGACACTGCTCGACATCGACGAAGAGCCGGGAGAGCGCGCGAGCTTCGAGATCGACGCCGCGCCGCAGGAGATCGATTTGAGCGCCGCGCTGGCTGCGCTGGAGCCCGGGGCTGGCGGCGTCGCCGCCGCCGCCGAGGCGCCCGCCGCGCTTCAGACCGCACAGACGCTGGACGAGGTGTTTGCGGTGTTCCGCGCACGCGCAGTGGCGGCGGCGCCGGACAAGACCGCGTATCGCTACCGTCTTGCTCTCAGCTATCGCGAGATGGGCCTGCCCGACGATGCAGTCCGCGAGCTGGAATCGATCGCGGCGGAGCCGCGCCATCGCTTCGAAGCCGCGCTGCAACTCGGCCGCATGTTCCGCGAGCGCGGCGACCTGTCGCGGGCGGCGGAATGGTTCGAACGCGCCGCGGAGGCCCCGCCCACCTCGACGGACGCCGGCCGCGAGTTGCTCTTCGATCTGGGCAACGTGCTGGAGCAGGCCGGCGAAGGCGTCCGCGCCCTCGCCGTCTACATCGAGCTGCGTGCCGACGCGGGCGACTATCGCGACGTGGTCGAGCGTATCGACCGGCTGTCGCGGGTCCAGGCGGAGGACTGAGTGCGCCAGCTGTTTTACGCCGCCTGTTTTTTCGAAGCCGGTTTGCTGTTGCTCGTCCTGCCATGGACGGTCTTCTGGGATCGCAACTACGTCCTCGAGTTCCTTCCGGTCGTGCATGCCGTCACGCAGAGCCCGTACGTTCGTGGCGCGGTCTCCGGGCTCGGCGTGGTGAACATCGCGATTGGCGTGCAGGAAGTCGCGCGCGTGGTCTCCGCCCGCCTCGAGGGCGATGCGCGCAGGCCGAGCCTCGCGCCGCGTTCCGACGTGCGCTGACGGCGCCGTGCCGCCCACGTCCCCGCGTCTCTGCCTCGTCACCGATCGTCGGCGTCTCGCGGCCTACCGCGGCCTGAGAGATGACGACGCGCTGACGCTGCAGGTGCTGGTGGCTCACGCCGCCGAGGCTGCGGCAGCGGGCATCGACATCATCCAGATTCGCGAGCGCGATCTCGAGGCAGGCCGGCTGCTGGACCTGACGCGTCGCGTCGTGGAGGCGGTGGCTGGCCGCGCCGCTGTCGTCGTGAACGATCGACTCGATGTCGCGCTGGCTGCCCACGCTGCCGGAGTCCACCTGCCGCAGCACGGGCTGCCGCAGGCCCTTGTTCGCGCAGTCACAGCAAGCGGCTTCCTGATTGGACGGTCGGTCCACGGCGAGATCGCGGCGGCATCGGGCCGCGACGCGGACTATCTCGTCTTCGGAACAGTGTTCGCCTCAGCGTCGAAGCCGGGCGCTGTAGCTCTGGCCGGGATCGAAGGGCTGCGACGCGCGTGTCGCGCCGTTGCAACGCCGGTCCTGGCAATCGGAGGCATCGGCCTCGAGCAGGTGGCCGCAGTGGCAGCGGCTGGCGCGGCAGGGGTGGCGGCCATCGACCTCTTCCTCACCGAACCGGGCGGATTGCACAGAATTGCACCCGAGATTCGGCGGAGATTTGACTCGCCCGAACCGGTTTCCTAACATGACGTGATCGGCGCATCACCAGCGCGGCCAGGCCGCCGACTGGTTGGCCGAAGGCAGGAACATGGCACAGGAGACGCCTCCGGGCGTCGGCAGGGGACTGAAGGCGCGGCGCGAGATGCAGGGCATCTCGCTGCGCGACATCGCCGCTGTCACGAAAATCGCGCCGGGTGCGCTCGAGGCTATCGAGCGGGACGATATCCGTCGCCTGCCGGGCGGCATCTTTACCCGCGCCTTCCTGCGGGCTTACGCCGTGCAACTGGCGCTCGATCCGGAACAGACGATGCGCGAGTTCCTCGCGCAGTTCCCCGAGGTCCAACAGGAAGAGGCGGCTGCGGCCGCCGCCGAAGCAACAGACACCGGGGACGTGCAGATCGGTCCGGCTCTTCGCGTGCTTGGTCGCGCAGGGCTGGTCGGTCTCCCTCTTGCGGCCATCATCCTGTGGGTCGTGCTCGTCCCACGCCACGTCGAACCGCAGCCCCTCGTCGGCGGCCCGCTCGCCGCGGCGCGTGTGGACGTGCTCGCGCCTACAGCGGTGAGCCGGATCGTCAACGCCATTCCAGACACTGGCGATGCCGAAGCCCTTCCCGCGGTGCACGAGTCCGGAACGCTGCGCGTGGCGTTGAGCGTGACGGAAGACTGCTGGGTGCAACTGAGCGCTGACGGACGCCCGGCGGTCGAGCGGCTGCTTCGTGCAGGTGAGCGCGTCGAAGTGAGCGCGACAAGGGGGACCGTTATCAAGGTCGGCGACGCCGGTGCCGTGTCACTGCAGTTGAACGGCGAGGCCGGCCGCTCGCTCGGCGCGCGTGGTCAGGTGGTGACCACACGCATCGATCAGTCCAACTACCGCGATTTCCTGGCAGCCCCATGATCGGGCGCTGACGGATCGCCCCCATCTCCCCAGCATGGATCCTGGCATCCGCACTCCGGTCGTTGAGACCTTCCGCCGCGGCGACGTCGAGCGGGAGATCCGCCTGCTTGCCGCACGCGGCGCGTTCGCGCCGGCCGCGCTCGATCAAGTGGCGCTTCTGATTCTGTTGATCGACGACGGCGACCCGGAAATCTCGGCGGCCGCCCGGTCCACGATCGAGCAGTTGCCGGCGGCGCCGCTCGCGGCGTTTCTGGCTGCGCCCGGCATCAGCAGCGAGATCGTCACGTTTTTTGCCGGCCGAGGCGTGAAGGCGCCGGAGGCCCCTGTCAGCCCGGACCGCCCGGTTGACGACGGCACGGCCGCAGCCGACGACTCGGATGTCGACCCGACGCTGATCAACGACACGAACGAAGGCAACCTGTCCAAGCGCATCACGACAATGGGCGTGATGGAGAAGGTCAAGCTCGCCATGCGCGGCACGCGCGAAGCGCGCGGCCTGTTGATCAGGGACCCGAACCGCCTCGTCTCGAGCGCGGTGCTGAGCAGCCCGAAGCTCACCGAGTCGGAAGTCGAGGCCTTCGCGAAGATGGCCAACGTCGGCGAGGAGGTGCTGCGGCTGATTGGCACCAACCGGAACTGGACGAAGAATTACGGCGTCATCGCCGGCCTGTGCCGCAACCCGAAAACGCCGGTCGCCATCTCCATGCACCTGCTGCAGCGGATCAACGACAAGGACGTGAAGATGCTGGCGATCGACCGGAACATTCCGGAGCCGCTGCGGGTGGCGGCGCGCAAGCGGGCCGCCGCGGCGCGGCTCGGATAAGGCCCGGACGGGCTACCCCGGTTTCTTTCGGGCCGCGGCCGCAGCATTGCGCGGCGGTGCGCCGCCTTTCGCGCCTCCCGCCGGCGTCTTTTTCGCGGCCCCCTTCGCGCCTTTCTTCCCCGTCTTCCACTCCCGGCGCAGGTCCGACAGTCCGTGCATGTAGCCGGCGGCGCGATCCCTGGCCTCGTCGGTCGGCATCCGGGTGAGCAGGTCGAGCGCGCGCTCCATGTCGCGCTCGATCGTCTCGCGCGTGGTGCTGAAGTAGATCCGTTTGATCTCGTCGAACGGGTCGAGCATCGAGAGCATCCTGCTCATGGCCGGACCCCACGGTGACGCCGGAGCAGCGGCCGGAGCCCATCGAGCGATCGGGTGGTGAGGACGTCGTCGGCGGTGGCCCAGGCCCGACGCGCCACGCGGACTCCCCAGTCCAGCGTCGCGAGCTCGGCGATTGAGTGCGCGTCGCTCGAGATCGTGAGCCGGGCCCCCTTGTCGAGCGCGAGTCTGGCGATGACGTCGCTGACGTCCAGTCGGTCCACCTGGCAGTTGATTTCGATCGCCACGCCGGCCTGGGCCGCGCGCGTGACGACGGCCTCGACGTCGAAGCGAAGCGGCTCGCGCCTCAGGAGCAGCCGGCCGGTGAGATGGCCGAGTGCGTCCACCCACGGGCATTCAATCGCGCGCAGGATGCGCGCGGTCATCACCTCCGGCTCCATCGAAAACGACGAGTGCACCGACGCCACGACGAAGTCGAGCTGGGCGAGGCAGTCCTCCGACAGGTCCATCGTGCCGTCCGCGCGGATGTCGCACTCGATGCCGGCCAGCAGCGTCAGGCCCTCCACGCGGCCGTTCACCTCGCGGATGCGCGCCGCGTGCGCGAGCGCCGCCGTCTCATCGAGCCCACCCGCCATCGCCAGTGCCTGGCTGTGGTCCGTGATCGCGATGTAGTCCAGGCCCGACGCGCGGGCCGCGCGCGCCATCCCCTCGATGGTCTCCTTCCCGTCGGTCGCGGTGGTGTGCATGTGCAGGTCGCCCCGCAGATCGGCGCGATCGATCAGGTGGGGCAGCGCCCGGCGCGCCGCGGCGTCGATTTCGCCGCGGTGCTCGCGCATCTCCGGAGGCACGAAGTCCAGGTCCAGCGCGGCGTAGACCTGCGCCTCGGTGGCCCCCGCAAGGGCGGCGCCGGTCTCCACGTCGAAGACGCCGTACTCGTTCAGCTTCAGGCCTCTGGCGAGCGCACGGTCGCGCAGCGCGATGTTGTGGGCCTTCGAGCCAGTGAAGTACTGCATCGCCGCCCCGGCGGACTGGGGCTCGACCAGACGGAGGTCGGCCTGCAGGCCGCTGGCGAGCAGGACGCTGGCCTTGGTGTCGCCGTGGCCGAGGACGCGCATCACCTCGGGCTGGGCGGTGAAGGTCGCCATCACGCCTTCGCTGCCCCCCACCGCGAGAATGTCCAGGTCGCCGCACGTCTCCGCGCCACGCCGGAGGCTGCCGACGACGGTGAATTCCACGGCGGGGTGTTGTTCACGAAGACGTCCGACGATGGTCCGGGCGGTGTCGTCCACGTCGGCGGAAAGGAATCGGCCGGCGTAGCGCTTGCGCTCCTCGATGGCCTTGAGAATCAGCCCCTGCTTGCGGTCGCCCATGCCTTTCATCGCGCTGACCCGCCCCGTGCGGGCCGCCGCCTCGAGCGCCTCGAGCGAAGCGACGCCGAGCTCCTCGTAGAGGCGCTTGACAGTCTTCGGGCCGACGCCCTGCAGGCGCAGCAATTCGAGCAGCGACGCGGGGAACGCCGCGGCCAGTTCCTGGCGATAGGGCGTGTCGCCGGTCTCGGCGATCTCGCGGATGCGCTGGGAGAGGTCCTTGCCGATTCCGGGCAGCGCGCGGAGCGCCGCCTCGTTCATGTCCGCGACGCGCGTCGGTTCGGCGGCAATCGTGTCCGCGGCGCTCCGGTATGCGCGGATCTTGAACGGGTTGTCGGCCCGGATCTCGAGCAGGTCGGCGATTTCGCCGAGGAGTCGGGCAATCGCGGCGTTTTCCACAGGCGGGGCCGCATTATAATGGCGACGCCTTCCTGCCGCGACATGTCTCCGCGCCACCTTCGCCACGAGATCGGACAACTGCTCATGGCCGGCTTCGATGGGTATCAGCTGACACCCGAGCTGGCGGCCATCGCGCGGGAGTTTTCGCTCGGCGGGGTCGTCTTCTTCAAGCGCAACGTCGAGGAGCCCGCGCAGGTGGCGGAGGTCGCCTGGCAGGCGAGCGCGTTGGGGGACGGACTGCCGCCCTGGATCGCCGTCGACCAGGAAGGGGGCAGGGTCGCGCGGTTCAAGCGGCCGTTCACCGAATGGCCGCCAATGGCGACGCTCGGCCGCAGCGGCGACCTGGCGCTGGCCGGGCGGTTTGCGGCGGCACTGGCGGCGGAGCTTCGCGCCGTCGGCATCACGCTGGACTTCGCGCCCGTACTCGACATCTTCACCAACCCCAAGAACACCGTCATCGGCGATCGCGCGCTCGCTGGTGAGGCCGCGACTGTGGCCTCGCTTGGCACCACCATCATCACCGCGCTGCAATCGGCCGGCCTGGCGGCGTGCGGCAAGCACTTCCCGGGGCACGGCGACACCGTCGCGGATTCGCACCACGACCTGCCGGTCGTGGAGCACGAGCCGGCCCGTCTGCGGGCGATCGAGTTCGAGCCGTTCCGGGCGGCGATGCGCGCGGGCGTTGCGTCACTCATGACCGCGCACGTCGTCGTGCCAGCCTTCGACGAGCTGAACCCGGCGACGCTGTCGAAGACGATGGTGCAGGGCATCCTGCGCGACGAGCTCGGCTTCGACGGCCTGGTGTTCACCGACGACATGGAGATGAAGGCGGTCGCGGCGCGCATGCCCGTCCCGGATGCCGCGGTCCAGGCGTTGGCCGCCGGCTGCGATGCCGTGCTCGTCTGCAGCGGCAACCACGACCTGCAGATCGCCACCCTCGAAGCCATCGTGCATGCCGTCGAGGACGGGACGCTGCCGTATCGCCGCGTCGAGCAGGCGCTCGCTCATCAGCGCGCGGCCAAGCTGCGCTTCCTCGCCGGACGCCCGGGCGAGGCGGCTCCGCGTCGTTCGCCGCCGGACGTCTCCCAGCTGCGGCAGGTCGTCGGGTCGGAGCAACATCAGGCCGTCGCCGCGGAGATGGCGCGCTTCGCATGAGCGCGGCGCTGCGCAAGCCCGCGCGCCTGCAGCCAGGCGACACCGTCGCCGTCGTCGCCCCGGCCAGCGGATTCGACAGCGCGGAGTTCGATGCGGGCGTCGAGGAATTGCGGGCGCTCGGGTTCCTGCCCACCTGGGACGAGTCCGTCTTTGCTCGCGGCACCTACGCCGCCGGCGACGCGGCGCTTCGGGCGCGGGCGCTCGAGTCCGCCTGGGGTTCAGGGCGGGCCTCCGCGGTGGTCGGCGCGCGCGGGGGATATGGCAGCGTCCAGATGCTGCCGCACCTGGCGCCATCGGCGTTTGCCGAGAGGACCAACGCATTTGTCGGCTACAGCGATCTGACGTCGCTGCTCACATATCTCGTCTGCCATCAGGGCGTCGTCGCATTCCACGGGCCGACAGTCGCCGGCAGGCTGGGCCGCGGGTCCGAGGGGTACGATCGCGACTCGTTCGTCCGCTCGCTCACCGAGGCGGTGCCGCTCGGCGAGCTCGGCGGCGACCACGTCGAAGCGCTGGTGGCGGGTGAGGCGCGGGGCCGGCTGCTCGGCGGCACGCTCTCGATTCTCGCGGCTGCGGCCGGGACGCCGTTCGCGCTCGCGCCGTGGGACGACACGATCCTGCTGCTTGAAGATGTCGCGGAGCGGCCCTACCGGCTCGACCGGCTGGTGCAGCAGCTGCGCCTGAGTGGCGCCTTCGCGCGCGTCCGCGGCATCGTGCTCGGCACGTTTCCGCGCTGCGACGAGCCAGGCGGGGCGGTGACGGCTCGCGGCGCACTTGCCGATCTCTTTGCCGACTTCGCGGGCCCGGTCGTATTCGGCTTTCCGACTGGCCACGTGGATGGGCCTGCCGTGACGGTGCCGCTCGGCGTGCAGGCGCGCCTCGTCGCCGACGGCTCCGGCCGCCTGATCGTCGAGGAAGCCGCCGTGAGCGAACCGCTGGTACACACACGATGAAGATTCACCTGATTGGCGTCTGCGGCACGGCCATGGCCACACTGGCGGCCCTGCTCAAGCAGCGGGGCCACGATGTCCAGGGCTCCGACCACGGCGTCTACCCGCCGATGAGCGACTTCCTGGCAGCGGAAGGGATTCGCGCCTTCGACGCCTACCGCGTCGAGCAGATCACCGGCGATCTCTCGCTGGTCATCGTGGGCAACGCGATCTCGCGTGGGAACGTCGAGCTGGAAGAAGTGCTCGCTCGTAAGATCCGCTATTGCTCGCTGCCGGAGGCCGTGCGCGAGCACTTTCTCTGGGGCAGCCGATCGATCGTGATTGCCGGCACACATGGCAAGACGACGACGACGTCGCTGACAGGCTGGATGCTCACCTCGGCCGGGGCCGATCCGAGCCTGCTCGTCGGCGGCATCGCGCTCAACTTCGGCCCCGACGGGTCGAGCTATCGGCTCGGGCAGGGCAGGGACTTCGTCATCGAGGGTGACGAATACGACAGCGCGTTTTTCGACAAGACCGCGAAGTTCCTGAAATACCTGCCGGACATCGCCGTCATCAACAACGTCGAGTTCGATCACGCCGACATCTACCCCGACCTCGCGGCGGTAATCCTGGCGTTCAAACGGCTGGCGCTGCTGGTGCCGCGAACCGGAAAGCTGCTGCTCGGCGCAGACAGCGAGCATGCGCTCGCGCTGAGGGCGGCGGCAGTGTCGCCGGTCGAGACATTCGGATTCAACGAGTCGGCCGACTGGGTGGCCTACGACTTGCGGGCGGCTGACGGGCGCCAGACCTTCGCCGTGCGTCACGGCACCGACTACGTCGGCAGTTTCGATCTGCCGCTGCTCGGGCGCCACAACGTGCGGAACGCGCTGGCAGCGATTGCGGTTGGTCAGTGCCTCGGGCTGGCCTCGACGACGATCGCCGATGGACTGCGCACGTTCCGCGGCGTGAAGCGACGCCTCGAGATCGTGGGCCGGGCCGCTGGCGTCACTGTCTACGACGACTTCGCGCACCACCCGACAGCCGTCGCCGAGACACTGCACGCCGTCAGAGAGGCATACCCAGGCCGACGCGTATGGGCGGTGTTCGAGCCGAGGTCGGCCTCGTCCTGCCGCCGGATTTTCCAGAAGGACTTCGCGGCGGCCTTCGGCAATACCGGCGCCGACCAGACTGTCATCGCGTCGATCTTCCGCTCGACGCTGCCCGAGTCCGAGCGGCTGTCTGTCGAGACACTCGTGAAAGACATCCGCGCCGCCGGGCGCCAGGCCCGCCACGTCGACGGCGTCGATCGCATCGTCGAGACAATTGCCGCGGAGCATCAGGACGGTGACGTCGTGGTGATCATGTCCAACGGCGGTTTCGACGGCATTCATCACAAACTGATCGACCGCCTGCGACAGGCGCCGCCGCCGGCCTGAGCCGGCAACCAGCATGTGGCCGCGAATCGCACGCCTTGGCGAGGACGCCTGGCTGGTGGCGTACGAGCCGCGCTTCGACGTGGAGATCAACACGCAGGTGCTGGCCCTGGCCGACAGGGTCACGTCGATCGACGCGGCGTGGGTCCGCGAAGTCGTGCCCGCGGCCGCCAGCCTGGCGGTCCATGTGGATCCCGACGGTGTCCAACCTCCCGTGGTGGAGCAGACGCTGCGGAGATTGGCCTCTGAGCCGGTGACACCGGGAGCTCCAGGGTGCCTGCACGAAATTCCTGTCTGCTACGACCCTGCGCTTGGACCGGATCTGGACGCCGTCGCGGCATGGGGGAGTTGTTCGGTGGAAGAGGTCGCCAGGCGTCACGCGGCGATCGAGTACCGGGTCTTCATGGTGGGGTTCCTGCCGGGGTTTGCGTATCTCGGCACGGTAGACCCGACGATCGCCATGCCACGGCGCGATGCGCCGCGTGTGCGTGTGCCGGCCGGGTCGGTTGGCCTGGCGTCGCGGCAGACGGGCGTCTACCCGGTCGAGAGCCCGGGCGGCTGGCAGATTATCGGCCGGACGGCGACGCGGATGTTCGACGTGACCACGCCAGATGCGGGGCTCCGCGCGGGCGACCGAGTACGATTCGTCCCGATCGGCATGGCGGAGTTCGCGGCGGCGGCCGCACGCGGAATGAACGCGTGAGCGCCCTTGTCGTGCAACGGCCCGGGATGCTGACCACGGTTCAGGACGCCGGGCGGTGGGGTTGGCAGGCACGGGGAGTGCCCGTCGCGGGGCCGATGGACGCGTGGTCCGCGCGGCTGGCGAACAGGCTGGTTGGCAATCGCGATGGAGCGGCCGTGCTCGAAGCCACGTTGATCGGACCGTCCTTCGTCGTCACGCGCCCGTGCACGATTGCCGTCACCGGCGCGTGCTTCGAGATCGCTATCGGCGCCGAGCGCGTCCACTCGCCATTTGTCGCCCGGGTGCCCGCGGACACACACGTGCGATTTGGCGGCCGTCGCGCCGGCACACGGGCCTATGTCGCCGTTGATGGCAGCTTCGCCTTGCCGCCAGTGCTTGGCAGCGTGGCCACTCACACGAGGTCGCGGATGGGCGGGATCGACGGGCGCGCGCTGGCCAGCGGTGACAGCCTCCCTCTCGGCCCGCATGCCGCCCTCGCGCCAGAAAGCGTGCAGGCGGTCCCCGCGCCGACGCCGGCCGGGCCCGGTGCGACGACGACGCTGCATGTGTTGGCGGGCAGCGCTGGCGAGGAGGCCGACGCTGAGGCCATCGCGGCGTTGTGCGACTCGGAGTTCGTGCTGGCCGGGGATTCCGATCGGATGGCGTTTCGCCTCCAGGGCCGCGCCAGGTGGCCGTCGATCTCCGCGACGTTGCTGTCACAGCCCACGGTGTACGGAGCGATCCAGTTGCCGCCGTCAGGCGTGCCGATGCTGCTCATGGCCGATCGACAGACTGTGGGCGGCTACGCGCAGATCGCGGTCGTGACGCGCGCCGATCGCGGTGCCGCGGGACAGCTTGGACCAGGCGACCGTGTGCGGTTTGCGCAGACGACGTGGGACGCGGCGGCTGCGGCGCACGCTGTCCGGGAGCAAGCCCTCAGTGACCTTGCGCGCGAGGTGAAGGCGTGAGCGGCGACGCGCTGACGGCTCTTGCCAACGGCCTCGCCGGGATCGTGGGTCGTGCGCGGGTCCACGTCAACGCGCCGCTGGCGCCGTTCACCACACTCAAGGTCGGCGGCCCTGCGGATCTGCTGGTCGAGCCGCGCTCGTCCCACGAGATTGTCGCCGCGGTCCGGCTTGCGTCTTCTCACGGCGTGGCTGTGACGGTGCTTGGCGGCGGGTCCAACGTGCTCATCGCCGATGCAGGTATTCGCGGCCTCGTGCTACGGCCGCGCGGCGGCGAGATTCGGCACGAAGGCACGGCAGGCGTTCGTGCGGACGCAGCGGTGACTATCAACGGGCTGGTGCGATGGCTGATCAGTCACAGCCTGGCCGGACTCGAAGCGTGGGCCGGCACCCCCGGCACTGTGGGCGGCGGTGTCTACGGCAACGCCCACTGGGGCGGCCGCCTGCTCTCGGAGCACGTGACGTCGGTCCGGCTGGTCTCCAGGTCGGGCATGGAGATCGAGGCGTCAGTCAAGGACATGGAGTTTGGCTACGACCGCAGCCGCCTGCAGCATACCGGCGAGATTCTGTTGTCGGCGTTGTTCGTGACGCGATCCGGCGATGCCGTGGCGATGCGGGAGGAAGCGCGGCGCTCGCTCGCCTACCGCAAGCGCACGCAGCCGCTGGCCTCGCCCAGCGCCGGCTGCATCTTCCAGAATCCCGCTGCGGACGTGCCGCTGCCCGATGTGCCGCGGTCGGCAGGCGCGCTGGTGGATAGGGCCGGGCTGAAAGGCGCGACGGAAGGTGGGGCGCTGGTGTCGCCGACGCATGCCAACTTCATCGTGAACACCGGTACGGCGCGCGCGGCGGATATTCGTGCTTTGATTGAACGCTGCCGTGACGCCGTCCGGGCACGGTATGGCGTCGAACTGGCAGACGAGATCGTGTACCTCGGGTTTGCGCCCGGGGGCGGAGGCGTGCGTGTCCACTCTGGTGATTGAAGGCGGTCAGCGGCTGAGCGGCCGCATCGACGTGGAAGGCAACAAGAACTCGGCGCTGCCGCTGGTGGCCGCGTGTCTGCTGACCGACCAGGAATGCGTGCTGCACAACGTCCCGCGCATCGGCGACGTCGAGGTGATGGCGCGGTTGCTGCTCGATCTCGGTGCCGAAGTGGATGGCATCGGCACCAGCACGCTGCGCATTCGCTGCCCGGAGATCACGAAGGACGAACCGGAGGCGATGCTCGTCGGCCGGCTCCGCGGGTCGGTGCTGCTGCTCGGGCCGCTGCTGGCGCGACGTGGAAAGGCCCGCATCGCGCCTCCCGGCGGCGACTTTCCCGCGCGCCGCACCATCGACACCCACATCGCCGCGTTGAAGGCGATGGGCGCCCGTGAGTTCGAGACGCACGGCCACTGGCTGGAAGCCCCCGACGGCCTGAAGCCCGCCTCCATCTACCTCGAAGAGGCGTCGGTGACGGGCACCGAGACGGCGCTGCTCGCGGCCGCCTGCGCGAACGGGCGCACGGAAATTCGCCACTCCGCCACCGAACCCCATGTCGTCGAGCTGTGCCGCTTCCTGAGCGCGATGGGCGTCGGCATCGAGGGCGCCGGCACGTCCACCATCCGGGTGGACGGCATCTCGACTCGAGGCGGCGCGACGCACACGCTGTGGGGCGACTACATCGACGCCGGCAGTTGGGCAGTCATCGGCGCGATCACGGGCGGGACCGTCGAGATCCGCGGGGCCCGCGCCGAAGACGTGGAAGTGGCGGTCGCCGTCCTGCGGCGTCTCGGCGTGCAGTGCACCTTTGACGACCAGCGTCTGCTGATCGAACCGTCAACCCTGGTCGCGGCGCGCCGCATCACGACCGGCCTCTGGCCAAGCTTCCCGAGCGATCTGGTCAGCCTCGTCACGGTCCTGGCCACCCAGGCCGAGGGCCGCACGCTCGTGCACGACTGGATGTACGAGTTGCGCCTGTTCGCGCTGGATCAGATGAGCGGCATGCGCGCCGACTTCTTCCTCTGCGATCCGCACCGCATCATCGTCGCCGGCCCGAGCCGCCTGCGCGGCCGCGCGCTCGACAGCCGCGATCTGCGCTCGGGCATGTCGCTCATCGCCGCGGCGCTGGCGGCAGACGGGGAGAGCCGCGTGAGCCCCCTCGAAACGGTGGAGCGCGGGTACAGCCGGCTCGTCGAGCGATTGCATTCGCTCGGCGCCCGCGTCACGAAGCTCTCCTGATTCGTAGCGCCGCTACTGCGGCGGCTTTGGCACGGTGGGGGACGGCGTCGAAGCGTCGGGCGGGAGAATCGGCAGAATCGGCCGCTGTTCCCCGGGCGGCGTCTGCCCGGGCTCTACCGTCGGCGGCGCAAGCGGTGGCTGCGCCAGCGGCTGCGCGCCCGGGGCGGTGAGCTCTATTCCCATGGCGCTGCCGGTCTCTCGACCCAGCTTGAAGGGCCGGAGGTCCGCCTCGTTCAGGTCCAGCACCCTGATGATGTGCGGCGTGAGCGTGAGGATGATGTCGGTCTGCTGGCTTTCCTTGTGCGTCTTCCCGAAGATGCGGCCGACGACTGGCAAATCGCTCAGGCCGGGGATCCCGTCGAGCACCTCGCGTTCGTCGTCGCGGATCAGGCCGGCCAGCATGTTCGTCTCGCCGTCCTTCAACCGGATTACGGTGTCGATCGACCGGTTCCCGAACGTCGGCAGGCCGCCGAAGCCCGTGCCCGAGAGGCTGCTCACCTCCACCTTGATCGCCAGCGAGACGTCGTCGTTGTGATGCATGCGCGGCGTGATGTCGATGTTCACGCCGATGTTCCGGTAGTTGAACGACGTGACCGGCTGCTGGGCGACGCCGCCGGTCGCGATCGGCGCAAACGTCGTCACCGGCACGGGCACCTCGTCGCCGAAGCTGGCATGCGCCGGCATGCCCTCAGCGGTCCGGAGCTGCGGGTTGGCCAGCGTGCGCGTGTTCTGATCCGACTTCAAGAGCCGGTAGTACAGGCCAGGAACGCCGGTGACGAAGACATCGGCGGCGGTCAGGCTGCGCAGGGAGGCGACGGTCTGGCCTATCTTATTGACGTCGAGCGACCCGTCGATGCCGGGCGAGCCGGGAGACGCGATCTGCAGGCCGTATTCCTTGAGTCGCGTACGGTCCACTTCGAGCAGCTCGACGTCGATCACCACCTCCGGCCTGGCCTTGTCTATCGCGGAGATGACCCTGGAAGCCGCCGCCAGCCGTTCCGGCGTGTCCTTGATCGTGAGCGCGTTGGTGCCGGGCACTCCGGCGATCCGCCGGAGATCGACGACGACGCGCAGCAGGTCGATCGTCTCTTTCAGATCGGCGTTGCTCAGATAGAACGTGCGGACCACTTCGTCTTCGTATTCGCGACGCTTGGCGGCAGTGTCGGGCACAATCGTGATCGTGCGCGGCGCCGTGACCTTGTAAAAGGTGTGCGTGCTCGAGGTGATGGACGTCAACGCATCTTCGAGCTTTGCGTCGTGCAGTTCCGTCGTGAACGGCTCCTCGCGGAACGCCGGGTCGAACACGAGATTGAGGTTGGCGAACCGCGCGATGGTGGTCAGCACCAGGCGCGAGCTCGCGTCCCGGAACACCAGCGAGGCGGGGAGTCTGACGTCGTGCGGCAGGTCGTAGCCGGCGGGCGGCTGATCGCGGCTGTGCTCGACGAGGGTCTCGAGCTGGGTCTTGCCGCCGGGCGCGACCTGAAGTTTGGTGCGCAAGGCGAGCCTGGCTTCCCTCAGCTCGGCCTCGATGTCGCCGCTGGTCGGGTTCAGCTCGTGCGCGAGCTCGAACTCGATGACTGCGTCGTCGAGCTTGCCGGTCGCTTCCAGCCGTCGCGCTCGCGTGAAATGCTCACCGGCTGCGCGCAGCTTGGCGCGGTCGAGTGCCTGCCGCGCTTCCTGGTTGTCCGGGTGCGTCCGCACCGCGCGGGTGTATTCGACGACAGCACGGTCGAAGTCCATGTTGACTTCGGCCGTGTGGCCGGCCTTGAGCGCGTTTGTGCCCGTCGCGCAGGCCGCAGCTCCCGCCAGGCACATCACGACAGCCCCGAGCCGCGCGCACGACGCGACGCCGAGGTCAGCGGCCCGCATCGGTGATCACATCCACGCCGCGCGGCACCACGAACACGAACTCCTTGTCAGGGATCGCGACGTTCTCGCGCAGGTTGGCAAACGTAAATGTCGAGACTCCGCCCTGGCGATCTGACGTGACCAGCATGCGAAGCGCATGGGTCGAGCCGTCGACGACAAGCTCGAGCCAGTCGTACTCCTTCTCATTGCGTCGCGGCACCAGTTTGAGAGCGGCGGATCCGGCTGGCGCATCCGGGACGGTGGCCGCTTCCACGGTGAAGTCCCGTACGAGGTTGCCCTTGCCGGCGAGGAAGAGGACTGGCGTGGTGGCCTGGTCGTCCGGTGGAATGGTGGCGACGTATACCTGACGATCTTCCTTCACGTACCAGGTACAGCTTCGTGCCGTCGGAGACGAACAGTTTCTCCTCGGGCTCCGAGTAGGCCCAGCGCATGCGCCCCGGTTTGCGGATGGCGACGGTGCCTCGCTCGACCGTCTTCTTGCGAAGCACGCCGCCGACATAGCTGTGCGTGAAATCGGCCCGAAAGCCGACGACCTGGTCGTAGTGCGCCTGAATCGCGGCGGCCAGGGTCGCGGCGGAGCCGTCGGGCGGTCCCGCTCGAAGGACGCCTCCGGCCACCAGGCCGCACAAAAGGGCAATCGCTGCGCGTCGCATGTGACGCCCGTAGGGCGAAACAGTAGCGTAGCACAGCGCCCCTAGGGGGTCGGACCAGGGCGGACGGGGCCCGCCAGGCCTACGCGATAGCGGGCGAGGGGCGCGAACAGGCTCGAGGCATACGCGATCGTGAGCGGCTGGCCGTCTGGCGACAACGCGACGACGCTGACGCCGCGCTCCAGAATCAGGACGTGCCGCCGGTTGGCGACCACCTGCCCGAAGCCGGCCCGCCTGATGGTGTCGGCCGGCAGCCACGACTCCATGCGGAGGTCCAGATCGACGTCGCCGATGCGGACACGCTCGCGCCACGGCCGGTCCGACCGGCGATCGAGGCTGGGACGACGGCCAGCGACGCCGGCGATGACCGTGTAGGGCTGCTCGCGGCCGAGTGACGCGGCGCCGCCGGTCAGCCCGCGCGAGCACGAGGTGAGCTCCTGGACGTCGAACGAGAGGTCAGGGTACGGCTCGAGGACCGCAAGCACGTAGATGGCACCCGGCGGGAGTTGGCCGATGCGCGCGAGCAGCGGCCGCACGTCGACACCCGGATCGGGATCGAACGTCAGGGCATCGCCATAAGCGGCCTGACCGACGGCCATCGCCGCCGGCGTCGCGAACACCTGGCGCCCGTCAGCCAGGTTGTCGCGGATCAGAAAGGGAAGTGTCAGCACCGCGTCGGTGGCGCGCAGCATGTTCAGCTCGGGATGAAGGAAGTGCTGGTAGTAGTCGAAGCCGTTCTCCAGCTGCCAGTTCACGTCAGCGAGCAGCACCGATCGCTGATCCAGGCCGCGCGCCACCGCCGAGAGCCACTCGACCGGCCGGCGATCCTCGTGACGATCGACGGCGGGACCGGTGTCCCATGCGCGCCAGAGCGGATACGCCACCATGACGAGCGCCGCGATGATCGGCGCCGCGTTCCCGCCGCGCTGAAGCCGGCCAGCGAGCGAGAGAACGGCCGCGGCTCCGGCGCACGCCGCTATCGCGATCATCTGGTGTGACGGCAGGAAGAACACGTGTGCGTCGCCGACGTTGTAGGTGTAGGCGAAGACGAACGCCGTCAGGTAGCCGGAGACGACCAGCAGCGCCAGGCGCGGGCGCCAGCATAGATAGACGACGCCGACCAGCGCCAGCAGGAGGCCGGGCTCGCCGAACTGCTGCAGCACGTCGAAGCGGTACATGCCGACGCGATTGCTCAACGACGACGGGTGCACCGCAAACACCATCGTCTCGCGCCAGTCCGACTTGGTGACGTCGAACCAGAAGGTCCGAACGAGACTGCTCCACGTCGATGGGGGAGTCGGCAGCGTCCAGAGGTAGGCGGCATTCCACGGGTACTGGCACGCGCCAGCGGTCGCGCACAGAGCGGCGACAGCGATCGTGCGCGGCGCGAAGAGCAGACGCAGGCCTCCGGGCGCCGTGATGACGAACAGGACGATGGCGGGTGCGAGCAGGACTGTCATCAAGTGGTTGCCGTATGACAGCGCGTAGACGGCAAAGACCAACGCCAGCCGGGCGAGCGTTCGCCGCCGCTCCCACCAGAGAAGCGCAGCGATCACCAGGCCCATCATCAGCAGGTGGAGCGCGTAGACCTCCGCGATGATCGCCTGTGTCCAGAAGGTGTAGGACGTCGCGAGCAGCAGCGCGCCGACGCAGCCGGCCAGCGTGGACCCGGTGAGGGCGCTGCCTGCCCAGACGAGGACTCCCGCGGCCAGCGCGCCGCAGATGGCTGACGAGAGGTTCAGGCCGAAGGCCGGCTCACCGCCCGCGATGCGGGCGACGGCGTCGCCGATGAAAAAGTAGAGCGGGTATGCCTGTCGGGGGGACAGGTCGAGATAGCCGACGGCAGCCTGAAAGGACGCGGTGTCGCCGAAGTCGACGCCTGGCAGCAGCGTGCTGCGATAGAGGCCGAAGGCGAACAGCGCGACGCCAAGCGCGGCGAGTACGCGAACGAGCGGACGCGGAGCCGGAGGGAGCGTCGAGGAGAGGCCGGCGTGATCCGGCGGCGAAGTGCCACGCGGCACGCCGGCGATTGTCGGCGCGCCACGCGAGCGGTGTCAAGCGAGCGCGGGTGCGATCCTAACGTGCGGCGCGAAGAGCCGGGCGACGGCGCGTGGCATCGGGCACGCGAATCTGCGCCGGTTGCAGGCCCTGTTCCCGCTGCAATTCCCACCCATTCGAGCGGCGGCCGCAGTGATGGCAGCGAAGGAAGATCGCGCCCGGCTCGCAGGCGACCTGGAACGCGTGATTGCCGGTCAGATAGCAGGTAATCCACTTGTACATGGCTCGGTCCTCGTCGATGTGCCTGGTAAGGCCTCCCTGCGGACGCTGCCGAGCGATGAACTCCGGCGAAAACCAGCGGATGCGCCCGCAATTACATGGTGATTGCACGGATAGCACGGGACGTGCCATCGCGCCTCACCCGGTGCTGTTCTGACGAGTCCGCAGAAAGTCCAGCGATTCGCGGAAAACGACGATTCGGGTGAGTGGCACGGCGGACGGGACAGCGTGCGCGCGCGTCAGAGAATCGACGACGGATCACAAAACCGTCAGCCAGCGGCGCGAGGGATCTTCGTTGGCGGGTACGTGAAAAGAGGCGACCTGAGGTCGCCTCTCCGAGGGTGCTTGGTGGACGGCGCGAGGATCGAACTCGCGACCTCCGCGTTGCGAACGCGGCGCTCTCCCAGCTGAGCTAGCCGCCCGAATCGAAAGATGTCGGGGATGTCGGGTCGCGCCATCGAACCGCGCGCCGACCCTCAAGAATAGCACGCGATCCTTGGGGCGGACAACCGCCTGGCAAGGTATCGGCCGATCGGCGCCGTTGCACAACAGCCCTCCCGGCCGCTTTCAGCCGGCGCCCGATAAACGTCAAGCCCTCAACGCGTTGTACAGGACGCCTCCCGGGCGCCATAGTCAACCGCGGGTGTGCGGCGTTGTATACTCTTCGGACATTCCTGAGGCACGAGCCGCGCAGCCCGGTCCCACCGGACGCGCGTGCGGACCGCGGAGGGGGAGCACACCGGGAACCGGTCCGCATGTGGCGGCCGCCGCGCCGGGACAGTCTGACTGCATGCCAAAACTGAAGCGCATCGGAATTTTGACGGGCGGCGGCGACGCCCCGGGACTGAATGCTGTCATCCGGGCTGTCGTGAAGGCGGGCGTCAACAACGGGATTGAGGTGGTCGGCCTCGAAGACAGCTTCGACGGCCTGATCGAGCCAAATCGTTCCCGCGTGCTGACAGCCAAGGACGTCACCGGCATTCTCCGGCGCGGCGGCACCATTCTGGGCACTGTCAACAGGGGCGACCCGTTCGCGTATCCGATTGAGACCTCCGACGGCAAGCAGGACTACTCCACACGCGTCGTCGAGATGTTCCACCGCATGGGCCTCGACGCGCTGGTCGTTCTTGGCGGCGACGGCACGCTCGCCATCGCGCACCGGTTCTCGAAGATGGGGATTCCGCTGGTCGGCGTGCCCAAGACCATCGACAACGACATCGTCGGCACCACGAACACGTTCGGGTTCGACACCGCCGTCACCTGCGCCACTGACGCCATCGACAGGCTGCACACGACGGCGGAAGCGCATCGCCGCATCATGGTGGTCGAGGTGATGGGCCGCTACACCGGGTGGATCGCCCTTTACGGAGGCCTCGGCGGCGGCGCCGACGTCATCCTGATCCCGGAAATTCCGTTCGACCTCAAGGTCGTCGCGCAGCAGATTCAGGATCGCGACGCCTGGGGCGCGCATTTCTCCATCGTGGTCGTCGCCGAGGGCGCCAAGCCTGTCGGCGGCAGCACGTCGCTCGTCAAGGAAGCCAGCCTCGGACGCGCGGAACGCGTCGGCGGCGTCGGTCACCGGATTTCCGCGGCGCTCGAAGAGATGACCGGCAAGGAAACGCGTACCGTCGTCCTCGGCCACTTGCAGCGCGGCGGATCGCCGACGGCGTTCGATCGCGTACTCGCGACGCGGTTCGGCGGCAAGGCCGTCGAGTTGCTCAAGCGGGGAGAGACTGACCGGATGGTGGCGTTCCAGCCGCCGGACATCGGCTCGGTGCCGCTCGAATCGATCGTGGGCAAGACGCGCACGGTCCCCACGGATTTCGACGTCGTCCAGACTGCACGCGCCATCGGCGTCTCGTTCGGCGACTAGCGCGGCGGCGTCTCGAACGCTTCCAGGTATTTCAACGCGCCGCCGGTGTTGAACAGCACCACTACGTCGTCGCGTCCGATACGCTGATCGGCCATCAACCGGTCCAGCGCCGCCAGCGCCGCGCCGCCTTCGGGCGCGGCACTCACGCCTTCAACGCGTCCCATCTCGCGGGCTCCCTCGAGCATCGCCGCGTCGGACACTGCCAGCGCGGTGCCGCCGCTCTCGCGAATCGCGCGGAGCATCAGGAAGTCGCCGACAGCCTTCGGCACGCGCAAGCCATCAGCGACAGTGTGGGCGCCGATGACAGGCTCGGCGTGCGCGGCGCCGGACTCGTACGCCCTCACGATCGGCGCGCAGCCGTCGGCCTGCACCGAGACCATGCGGGGCCGGTGTCCGCGCGGCACCCAGCCGATCGTCTCGAGCTCCTCGAAGCCTTTCCACATCCCGATGAGGCCGGTCCCGCCGCCGGTGGGGTAGAGGATCCAGTCCGGCCAGCGCCAGTCGAGCTGTTCGGCCAGCTCGAAGGCCATGGACTTCTTGCCCTCGAGGCGATACGGCTCCTTCAGCGTGGACACGTCGTACCAGCCAAGCGGTCCGCCACGCTCGGCCGCGATGCGACCCGCATCCGTGATGAGCCCGTCCACCAGCTCCGTCTTCGCCCCGTACAGGTCGCACTCCTGGATGAACGGGCGCTTGACGTCGCGCGGCAGGAACACGCGAGCCTCCAGGCCGGCAGCGGCGGCGTACGCCGCCAGCGCGCAGCCTGCGTTGCCCGCAGACGGAACCGAAAGCGTCGTCGCGCCCAGGCCGCGTGCACGCGTGACCGCCGTCGCCTGGCCGCGGGCCTTGAACGAGTTCGTCGGGTTCAGCGACTCGTCCTTGATGTAGAGCCGCGTGAGTCCCCGGCTCGCGCCAAGCCGCGGCGCATGCAGCAGCGGCGTCCAGCCTTCGCCGAGCGTCACCGGCGATTCGCCAGGAAAGAGCGGCAGCAGCTCCTGATAGCGCCACAAGCTGCTCACGCGGTCGCGCAAGCTCTCCTTGCGCCAGCCGGTCAGGGCGCCGAGGTCATACCGCGCCAGCAGCGGCGCGCCGCAGGCGCAGAGATGGTGCGACTCGTGGGCGTTGAACGGGCCCGCGCCACAGGGGCGCGAGCATTCGAGGTGGGAAAGCATCGGAAATCGGGCTACGGGCTACGGACTACGGACTACGGACCGGGCTCAGCTGACGCGACCGTCGGGCGCCCGAAGCCCGTAGTCCGGAGCCCGCAGTCCGTCTAGTGTCCCAGCAGTTCCTGGTCCTTCTTCTTCTGCAGGTCGTCGACGTGCTTGATGTGGCCGTCGGTCAGCTTCTGGACCTCGTCGAGGCCGCGCCGCTCGTCGTCTTCGGAGATCGCGTGGTCCTTCAGCAGCTTCTTGAGCCTGTCGTTGGCGTCGCGGCGCACCTGGCGCAGCACGTTGCGGCCTTCCTCGGCGAGCTTGTGGACGTGACGGGACAACTCCTTGCGGCGGTCGTCGGTCAGTGGCGGGACCGGCACGCGAATGACCTTGCCGTCGGACGCCGGGTTGAGGCCGAGATCTGACGAGCGGATCGCCTTCTCGATACTGCCGATCGTCGACGGGTCGTAAGGCTGGGCGATGATGAGACTCGGCTCGGGGATGGAGAGGCCGGCGACCTGGTTCAACGGCATCTTCGAGCCGTAGACCTCCACCTGGACGCTTTCGAGCAGGCCCACCGAGGCCCGTCCCGTGCGGACGTTGGACAGCTCTTTCCGCACGTGCTCGACGCCGGTGGTCATGCGTCCGTTGACTTCCGTGAACAGTCCCTTGAGGTCGTTCGCGTCCATGACTGAAGCTCCCGAATCGAGCGGCTAGGCCTTGACCACGGTGCCGACGGCCTCGCCGAGCACCGCCCGTCGCAGGTTGCCCGGCGTACGGAGGTTGAAGACGAGAATCGGCAGCTGGTTGTCCATGCACAGCGAGATCGCCGTGGCGTCCATCACCTGCAATCGCTGCTCGAGCACCTGCAGGTACGAAATGGTGTCGTAGCGGGTGGCCGACGGATCCTTCATCGGGTCCGCCGTGTAGACGCCGTCCACCTTGGTGGCTTTCATGATGACGTTGGCGCGAATCTCCATCGCGCGCAGCGCCGCGGCGGTGTCGGTCGTGAAATAGGGGTTCCCGGTGCCGGCCGCGAAGATGACGGCGCGGCCCTTCTCCAGATGGCGGACGGCACGGCGGCGGATGAACGGCTCGGCGACGGCACGCATCTCGATGGCGGACATCACGCGCGTCACGACGCCGTTCTGCTCGAGGGCGTCCTGCAGCGCCAGGGCGTTGATGACAGTGGCCAGCATGCCCATGTAGTCGCCGGTGGCGCGGTCCACGCCGCGCGCGCTGGCGGCGAGGCCCCGGAAGATGTTGCCGCCGCCAATGACGATGGCGGTCTCGACGCCGAGCGACTGGATTTCGCGGACGTCGTGGGCGATCTGGGCGGTGACAGCCGGGTCGATCCCGTACTGCTTTTCCCCCATCAGGGCTTCGCCCGACAACTTCAGCAGGACACGCTTGTAGGCCGCTTCAGGCACGGGACGGGATTATATCGGGTTCGATCGGGTTGGATCAGGTTGGATCGGGTTGGAGATCAGGGTGGATCGGATCCGATGGGTTGGGATCGGGTTGGACCTGAACGAACCCGACCCAACCCGATCCGACCCGGTGCTAGTCGGCCTGTTCGCCGACCTTGAATCGCGCGAACCGGCTGACGGTGATGTTCTCGCCGGTCTTGGCCGACACCTGCGCGATCATCTGCGCTACGGTGACGTTGGGGTCGCGCACGCTGGGCTGATCGACCAGGACGATCTGGGAGTAGAAAGCGCCGAGCTTGCCCTCGACGATCTTCTCGACGACCGGCGCCGGCTTGCCCGAGTCGGCAAACTGCGCGCGGTAGATCTCCTTCTCCTTCTCCAGCACCTCCGCCGGCACTTCCTCGCGCCGCGCGTAGCGCGGGTCGGCCGCGGCGATGTGCAGGCCGAGCTCCTTGACCAGCGTCTGGAAGTCGTCGGTGCGCGCGACGAAGTCGGTCTCGCAGTTGACCTCGACCAGCACGCCAACCTTGCCGCCCGTGTGGATGTAGCTGCCGACCACGCCGTTGCTCGTGGTGCGTCCGGCGCGCTTGGCGGCCGACGCCAGGCCCTTCTTCCGGAGCAGATCGACGGCCGCGTCCTGATCGCCGTTGGCTTCTGTCAGCGCCGACTTGCACTCCATCATGCCCGCGCCAGTCTTCTCGCGCAGCTGCTTCACCTGTTCTGCCGTAATTGCCATGACCGTGTCGTTCTCCAAGTTCGAGGCCTGCTCGCGTGATGCGTTCACGGAGGGGCTGTACATGACGCGCGCCGGCGCGGGGTTCCCGGCCGGCGCGAAAGGGTCGCCGGGCGCTCGCCCGGGTTCGAGTCCTAGGCCGAAGCCGGCGACGGGGCCGGTTCCGGTCGCGGCCGGCGCGCCGCTCGTGCCTGACGCTCGGCTTCCGCGCCTTCCGCCGCTTCGTCGGCCGCCGCCGCTTCGCGGATGCTCCGGCCAGCGACGATGGCGTCGGCGATGCGGCCGGTGAACAGCCGGATCGCGCGCAGCGCGTCGTCGTTGCCGGGGATGACGAAGTCCACTTCGTCGGGGTCGCAGTTGGTGTCGACCACGCCGATGACCGGAATCTTGAGCTTCCGCGCCTCGTCGACCGCGATCTTCTCCTTCTTGGTGTCCACGATGAACACCGCGTCGGGCAGGCGGCTCATGTTGCGGATGCCGTCGAGGTTCTTCTGGAGCTTGCGCTTCTCTTTCTCGTTGCGCGCGATCTCCTTCTTCGACAGCGTCTCGTAGCGGCCGTCGGTCTGCATCGCTTCGAGATCGCGAAGCCGACCCAGACTGCGCTGAATGGTGGAGAAGTTGGTCAGCAGGCCGCCCAGCCAGCGCTGGTTGACGAAGTGCATGCTGCAGCGCTGCGCCTCTTCCGCGACGACGTCCTGAGCCTGGCGCTTGGTGCCGACAAACAGGATGGTGCGGCCTTCGCTGGCGAGCTGCGAGATGAACTCTTCTGCCTGACGGAACAGCTTGACCGTCTTGCCGAGGTCGATGATGTAGATGCCGTTACGCTCGCCGAAGATGTATTCCTTCATCTTCGGGTTCCAGCGCTTCGTCTGGTGGCCGAAATGGACACCGGCCTCCAACAATTCCTGCATCGAAATTCCGGTCAAGCTACCTCCACATGCGCGTGACGATTCATGGTCACGACTAGCGCTTGCTGAACTGGAAGCGTTTCCGCGCTCCCGCCAATCCGTACTTCTTGCGCTCCTTGGCGCGCGCATCGCGCGTCAGGAAGCCGTGAGACTTGAGGGCCTTGCGCAGCTCGGCGTCGGCCGTGCACAGCGCCCGCGCAATGCCGAGGCGCAGCGCGCCGGCCTGGCCGGAGACGCCGCCGCCGCTGACCGTGGCCATGACGTCGAAACGGCCGGCCTGCTCGGTGACGACAAAGGGCTGCTGAATCTGGGTCCGCAGCGCCTCGGTGGGGAAGAACTGGTCGAACCCCCGGGCGTTCACGGTGATGGTGCCGGTGCCGGGGCGCAGGAACACCCGGGCGGTGGACGTCTTGCGACGGCCGGTGCCGTAGTACTGGGTCAAAGCCACGTTACTTCACCTCGATCGACGACGGGTTCTGGGCGCTGTGCGGGTGCGTCGCACCCGCGTAGACCTTCAGCTTCCGGTACATCGCGTCGCCCATCTTCGTCTTGGGCAGCATGCCGCGGACCGCTTCCTCGACGAGCCGCTCGGGCGCCTTCTTGCGCACCACGCTGGCCCGTTCCTCGCGCAGCCCGCCTTCATAGCCGCTGTGCTGCCGGTAGATTTTCTGTTCTTCCTTGCGGCCCGTCAGCTTCACGGTTGCCGCGTTGACCACGATGACGTGGTCGCCGGTGTCGATGAACGGGGTGTACTGCGCCTTGTGCTTGCCCTGGAGCAAGCGCGCCGCCAGGGTCGAAACCCGCCCCAGCACCTGGTCACCAGCATCGATGACATGCCACTTGGCACCGGTTTCTTTGCCGGTGGCCACAAACGTTCCCATGACTCCGCGTTCCCTTCTGCTATCAGCCGTCAAACGGCAAACCCAAATGATACGTGGCACTTGGAGTGTTGTCAAGGCAGTTTGGCGCCAAAACCGGCCTGTTTGCCACGTTGTGCAGCCGTGAGGATGCGTGGTCAATCGGTCAGATCCGATTGAAGTAGGCCACTTTTCAGCCGATAAACCCCGCTGTATGCACAGCATCACCGGGTGGGCGCGGCCGGACCGGCCGTCGAGTACGCAGGCCTCGCAGCGACAGATTTGTGATCCGCTGACAGTTTTGTCATCGGCCGACCGGCTCGCCGGACGGCGCGATGACGGCCGATCGCAATTCTGGCCCGGAATCGTGGGGATGTCGCCGGCCCAGCAGGGCTGGTACCGCGTTTGCGCCAACAGGTAACGGACGACAGGCCTTGACCATCGATACCTCATTCTTCCGACGCCCGAAGGCACTCGTGGGGCTCGACATCGGGTCGAGCGCCGTGAAGGCCATCGAAGTGAAACCCCAGGGCCGGAACGGCTATCGCGTATCGGCATACGCGAGCGAGCCGATTCCACCCGACACCATCGTCGACGGCGCCGTCATCGACGCCGTGGCCGTAGCGGACGCCATCCGCCGGATTTTCGAATCCAAGCGCTTCAAGGGCAGCGACGTCGTGACGTCCCTGTCGGGAAGCGCGGTCATCGTCAAGAAAATCGCTCTGCCGGTGATGACCGAGACGGAGCTGGCCGAGTCGATTCACTGGGAAGCCGAACAGTACATCCCGTTCGACATCCAGGACGTGAATCTCGACTACCAGATTCTCGATGGCGGCGGGCCGGACTCCGGCAAGCAGGTCATGGACGTGCTGCTCGTGGCCGCCAAGAAGGACAAGATCGCCGACTACACCGGCGTGATTGCCCAGGCCGGCAAGACGCCCGTCATCGTGGACGTTGACGCGTTCGCGGTGCAGAACTGCTACGAGGCCAACTACGGCAGCGACCACGCCGTGACGGTCCTCCTGAATGCCGGCGCCTCGGCCATCAACGTCAACATCATCAGCGGCGACCAGTCGCTCTTCACCCGCGACATCTCGGTCGGCGGCAACGCCTACACCGAGGCGGTGCAGAAGGAGTTCGGCCTCGCCTTCGACACCGCCGAAGACGCCAAGAAGGGCGTGCCAATCGACGGCATCCACGCCGAAGACGTGCACAACGTCCTGCGGACGGTGAGCGAGGGCCTGCTGCTCGAGATTCAGAAGACCTTCGACTTCTTCAAGGCGACGACGACGGCCGGACGCATCGATCGCATCCTGCTGTGCGGCGGCGCCTCGCGCGCCGACGGGCTCGCGACGCTGCTCGCCGAGCGTTTCGACACCCCGGTCGAACGGCTCAATCCTTTCAAGAACGTGGCGTTCGATGCCGCGGCGCTCGGCGCGGATGCCGAAGCGGCGGCGTCAACGGCTGCAGTGGCTGTGGGGCTCGCCCTGCGCCGGGTGGGGGACCGATGATCCGCATCAACCTCATTGCCGGCGAGCGCGAGAAGCCGAAGCGGCGCGCGGGCTTCTCGATCGACATCGGCCAGAAGGTCATGCTGCTCTGCAGCCTGATCCTCGTCGCGACGGCGCTCGGCATCGGCTGGTGGTGGTGGTCGCTCGATCGCGAGCAGGCCAGGCTCACCACCGAGACCTCCGACGCGCAGCGCGAGGCGGCGCGGCTCAAGACCATCCTCGTGCAGGTGGCCGACTTCGACAAGCAGAAGCAGCAGCTCACCGAGCGCGTGGCGCTCATCGAGCAGCTGCGCAAAGGGCAGAGCGCGGCCGTCCACATGGTCGACGAGCTCGCCAAGTCGCTGCCGGACATGCTCTGGCTCACGAACATGAAGCAGGACGGCGGCGAGCTGACAGTCGATGGCCGCTGCACGACGCTCACGGCGCTCTCCGACTTCGTCGCCAATCTCGAGCGCAGCACCTACTTCCGCAAGCCGGTGGAGATTGTGGACAGCCAGGTGGACAACACGCCGAACGCCGGCGAGTTGATCAAGTTCACGCTGAAGGCGACATACGCACTGCCGGGTTCGGACCCGGTGTCGCCCGGCGGCAAGGGCGGTCGTTAGTCCACGGATACAGGGACGGGGGCGATCCCCCGATAGGAACCTCGAACCAATGGCATTCGCATTGACCAAGCTGCCGTGGAAGACACAAGTCGGGATCTTCCTGACTGTCGCGGCTGCAGCGCTCGGCGGCTTCTACTGGTACTACGTCCAGGGCGCGCAGGCCAACATCGCCGCGCAGCAGCAGAAGCTCGCCGTCATGAAGCAGGAAGTGAACAAGGGCCTCGCCACCGCGCGTCAGCTGCCGGAGTTCCGGCGCCAGGTCGCGGAACTGACGACGCGGCTCGACGGCCTGCGGATGGTGCTGCCCGAAGAGAAGGACGTCTCGGATCTGCTCCGCCGCCTGCAGACGCTGGCGACGCAGTCGAACCTGCAGATCAAGGGCTTCAAGCCGGCGCCGATCGTCACCAAGATGACCCACGCCGAGTGGCCGATCAGCCTGCAGCTCGATGGCACGTATCACAACCTCGGGCTGTTCTTCGACAGGGTCGGCAAGTTCCCGCGAATCATCAACGTGAGCAACGTGCGCATCAAGGCGAAGGACAAGCCGCAGCCCGGCTCGACGATCACGGCCGACTGCGTGGCCACCACCTACGTGCTGGTGGAAGCGAAGAAGGGCGCGCCCGTTCCTGGCGCCAAGGTGCCGGCAGCGGCGCCAGTGAAGAAGGCGAGCTAGCCATGCGACGACTACTTCTCCTGCTGGTCGTGTTCGTGGTCGCCCCGGTGGCGGCACACGCCCAGGCCGTGCTGCCGCAGGCGCCGGCGACGCCGGAGCTGCAGGGCCCGCCGCCTGTCGACACGTTCACCTACAACCCCGAAGGCCGACGCGATCCGTTCGTCAGCCTGATCAAGAACGGCAACGAGAAGCGCATCGCGCGGCCCGGCCAGGCCGTCGACGGCGTTGCCGGCCTCACCGTCGACGAGCTCTCGGTGCGCGGCATCGTGACCGGATCGAGCGGCTACGTGGCCGTCGTGCAGGGCCCCGACAACCACACGTTTCTGGTACGCGCCAACGACAAGCTGCTCGACGGGATCGTGAAGGCGGTCACGCCGCAGGGTCTCGTCATCATGCAGGACGTCAGCGACCCACTGTCGCTCATCAAGCAGAAAGAAGTGCGGAAGATGCTCCACGCTAACGAGGAAGGGAAGTAGGACCCCATGCGTCGTTACGGCATTGTCCTCGGCATCGCGGCTCTCGCCGCACTCGCAGGTGGTGACCTGCGGCTCGACGCGTCGACCGCGCCGCGCCTGACCGCCATCACCTCCACGGCAGGCGCCAGATCGGCGGTCCTCATCGAGGCCTCCGAACCGGTCGCCTACGCGTCGACGCGGCCGGATCCGTTCACCGTGCTGGTCGATCTGCGCAACGTCGCAGCCGCCGGCTACGCGAACGGCTTCACGCCGCAGCCTGGCAGCCCGGTCCGCACCGTCGTCGTCGAACCGGCGAAGGCCGACGACGGCGTGCCGGTCACGCGGGTGCGAGTGTCGCTCTCCGAACCGGTGAGCCACCACGTGCGCAGCCAGCGCAACGTCATCTTCATCGACTTCAACGGCGATGACACGCTGCCAGCGGCGTCGGGCGCGCTCGTCGTGCCTGGCGCGCCGCGTGGACCGACAGCGGCGGCCTCGGCAACTCCGTCGGCGATGCCGACCGGGCCGGCCAGTGTGCTGCGCGCCGTGCGCGCCGAGCAGGAAGGCGGCAGCACCAGCGTCATCCTGACCGGCAACGGCAAGCTCAGCGCCGCGCGCGTCGAGCAGGCCGGCGATCGCCGCCTGTTCCTCGACTTCCCGGGTGTGTCGTCTCAGGTCGCGGCCATCACCGCGATTGGCAAGGACCCCGTCGAGCGCGTGCGCGTCGGCGTCAACAGCCAGGACCCGCTGGTCACGCGCGTCGTCATCGACCTGACCCACAGCAGCGCCTACACGGTGGACTCCAGCGCGCGCGAAATGCGCGTGGTGTTCGGCGAGAAGCCGGCGGCGGCGCCTTCGCCGGCACCTGTCGCCGCTCCGGCACCGGCAGCGCAGGCCAAGCCCGTGAAGGCCGCGGCCACCAAGCAGCCCGCACCGGCGCCCGACGCGCCGAAGCCCGCTCCCGCAGTCGCTCCGGCCCCCGCGCCGGCGGCGGCGGCCAAGCCCGCAAAGGCGACTGAGGAGGCGAGGAAAGAAGAGGCCGCTCCCGCGCCTGCTGCACAGCAACCTGGTGGAAGCCGCGTCATCTACACGGCGCCGCCCTCGCCTTCGGGATCCTCGGCGCGCAAGTTCGAAGGCCACCCGATCAGCCTCGACTTCCAGGGCGCCGACCTGCGCGCGGTCCTGCGGACGTTTGCCGAGATCAGCGGGCTCAACATCGTCATCGACCCCGCCGTGCAGGGCTCGGTGGACGTCTCGCTGCGCGACGTGCCGTGGGATCAGGCACTCGATATCATCCTGCGCGCCAACAAGCTTGGCTACAACATCGACGGCAGCATCGTCCGCGTCGCGCCGCTCAACGTGCTGGCCGACGAGGAAAAGCAGCGCCGCACGCTCGTCGAGCAGCAGGTGCTGGCCGGTGAGCTCCAGCTGCGGACGGTGACGCTGAGCTACGCGATTGCCGAGCAGATCAAGCCGCTGCTGCTGAAGAGCGCGCTGTCGTCGCGCGGGACCATCGAAGTGGATCAGCGCTCGAACACGCTGATCATCTCCGACCTGCAGGCGGCGCTGGATCGTGCCAGCTCGCTGATCGCGACGCTGGACCGCGCGCAGCCGCAGGTGGAAATCGAAGCGCGCATCGTCGTCACCAACAAGAACTTCAAGCGTGAAGTCGGCGCGCGTCTCGGCCTCGGCGGCGAGGCGTCGCCCCGGCTGGGCAACGCGGTGCCGCTGTCGTTCCCGAACAGCATCATCGCCGGCGGCCGCACCGGCGCGGACGCGACGGCCACGGGCTCGCCCAACGCCGTGAACCTGGGCGTGCTCGGCGCGACCTCCGCGGTCGGCCTGGCGCTTGGCAGCGTCAACGGCGCGCTGAACCTCGACGTCGCCCTGTCGGCGCTCGAGTCGCAGGGCAAGGTCACCATCGTCTCGACGCCGCGTGTCACCACGCAGAACAACGTCGAGGCGGAGATGACGCAGGGCACGCAGATTCCGATTCAGGTCGTCGCCAACAACACGATCACCGTCCAGTTCAAGGACGCGGCACTGAAGCTCCTGGTCACCCCGCAGATCACGGCGGCCAACACCGTCATCATGCGGATCAACCTCGAAAACGCGACGGCGGACTTCGGCCGCAGCGTCAACGGCATCCCGCCGATCGACACGCAGCGCGCCCAGACGACGGTTCTGATGGGCGACGGCCAGACGACTGTCATCGGCGGCATCTACTTCAGCTCACAGGAATCGCGTGAGAGCCGGACGCCGGCGCTCCACAAGATTCCGCTGCTCGGCTGGCTGTTCAAGGACAACCTCGTGAACAACCAGAACAACGAGCTGCTGATCTTCATCACACCTCGGATTCTCAAGGGTTGAAGGGCACCGGAGCACGCACCATGATGACCGCCACCGTTCGTCGAGCCGTTGTTTACACCGCCCTCTCGGGAGTTGCGCTCCTGGGTTCAGGGTGTGCCAGCAGCACCACGCGTCAGGGCCACTCGCCGGCGTACCTGATTGTGGACTCACTGAACGCCGCGCCGGGCAAGGAGAAGACGTTCGAGTCGACACTCGATTCCGACGTCCAGACGGGCGGCTCCGTTATCGAGGACAAGGGCGAAGTGACGCTGTCGCTCGGGCTCAAGGACATCGGGTCGCCCGACGCGCCGACCTCGCCCACCTCGAACAACTTCGTGACCATCAACCGGTATCACGTGTCGTACCGCCGGGCCGACGGACGCAACACCCCCGGCGTCGACGTGCCGTACGCGTTTGACGGCGCGTCGAGCGCGACCATCAGCGACAAGGACGCGACGTTCACGTTCGTGCTCGTCCGCGTCCAGGCGAAGCTTGAATCGCCGCTCATCAACCTCGCCGGTCTCGGCGGCGCCGTCGCGATTTCGACCATCGCCGACGTCACTTTCTACGGCAAGGACCAGACCGGCGCCGACGTCGCGGTCACCGGATCGATTTCGGTGAACTTCGCCGACTGGGCCGATCCGACCAGCAGCTCCAGCAACTAGGCTCCGGACAATCAGCGGACGAGATAAATCATGATGGCTCGAACCTACAGACTGACGACGCTCGTGGCCGGCCTGGCACTGCTGGCGGCCGCCTGCACCACGAAGAAGACGGAGCCGCCGGCGCCCGCGGGGCCGTCGGAACTGGGCACGTCGATCGCGATCACGGCGACGCCCGACACGCTCTCCCAGGACGGGATGAGCCAGTCGGTGATCGTCGTCCAGGCGCGCGACGCCAACGGGCAGCCGCTCAAGAACCTGTCGCTGCGCGCCGACATCGCCGTCAACGGGACCGTCACGGACTTCGGCGAGTTGTCGGCCAAGAACCTGGCGACTGACGGCAACGGCCGGGCGGTGTTCACCTACACCGCGCCGAACTCGGTGGACAGCGTGGACCGCGACACGATGATCACCATCAAGATCACCCCGCAGTCCGGCGACGCGGCCGGCGACCTCGGGCGCACTATCCAGATCAAGCTGGTGCCCGTTGGTGTCGTGTCGGGTGGCTTGACGAAGGTGCCGGACTTCAAGGTCTCGCCGACCTCGCCAAACGTCGACGAAGACGTGACGTTCGACGCGTCCGACCCGGCGCTCGACAGCAACCTGGTGGACTACGCCTGGGACTTCGGCGACGACTCCACGGGCCACGGCCGTATCGTGCCGCACAGCTACGACCGCGCGGGCACGTTCTCGGCGACGCTCACCGTCACTGACAAGAGCGGAGCGAAGGGCTCGCGATCGAAGACCGTGCAGGTTGGACCTGGGCCGACGCCCACGGCCGCCTTCGTGATGTCGCCGACCAGCCCCACGACGGCCGACTCGATTGTGTTCAACGGCTCGACGTCGTCGGTGTCACAGCCCCACCAGATCGTGGGCTACAAGTGGCAGTTCGGCGACGGCAACGGCACCGTGACCGGCATGATCGTCACGCACAAATACGTGAAGGCCGGCACCTACAACGTCACGCTCACTGTCACCGACGATGCCGGCAACGACGACACCGCGTCGTCAGCCGTCACGGTGACGGTCCCCGCCCCCTGACCCTGCGGCTGCCGCGGCGATTGACGTCGCGGCAGCCCATTCACGGCGGCTTGTAACACGCTGGAGTACAGTCCCTCTGTGACAGAGAGTCCTCGAATTCAGGAGCTGCGACGCCGAGTCCACCAGGACCCGGCGTCGTTGGCGTTTGCGCCGCTGGCCGAGGAACTGCGTCGCGCCGGGCAGGTCGAGGAAGCTGTCACGGTCTGCCAGGCAGGCCTCACGCACCATCCCGAATACGTCTCCGCGCGCGCGACGCTCGGCCGCTCGCTGCTCGAGCTCGGCCGGGACGACGAAGCGCTCGACGAGTTGAAGGCGGTGCTCGCGGCGGCGCCGGACAACCTGAGCGCGCTCAAGACCGCGGCCGAGATCTACCATCGACGCGGAGAGACGTCCGAAGCCCTGGCGACCTACCGCGTCGCGCTCACGCTGGTCCGTCAGGACCCCGATCTGGAACGGCTGGTGGCGGAGCTCGAACAGTCGACGCCGAACCCGTCACCAGCGGTCGCGGCCCATGCGGTTCCGGAGCCAGCGGTCGTAGCGGTGACCACGCCCGTGACGCCGGAAGCCGTCGCCACAGCGTCCGTCCCCTCGGTCGACGCGGCGCCCGAACCGCCCTCGGCGTCAGCGTCGGAAGAGCATGTACAATCCGGGCACGACCTGCCTCTGGACCCGAACCGTGCGGCCATCGAGCGCCTCGAACGATTTCTCGATCTGGTGGACGCGGACCGCCTTCGCCACAGCTCCCCTCGATAGACGTGCTGCCGCCCGTTGACCTGGTGGCCAGCCGGCACGCCCGGCTGCGATCCGTACTTGCCGGCCTCGGCCTCGATCGGCTGCTCGTCACCAATCTTCCAAACATCGCCTGGCTGACCGGCTTCACCGGCTCCTCTGCGGCGGCAGTGGTGGACCCCGACTCGGTTCGGCTGATTGTCGATGCGCGCTATTCGGAGGAGGCGGACGCCCTTGCGGCGACGCTTGCGCCGCTGGTTGGTGTGGTGCCCGTCGGCCGCACGTACGACGAGACCATCGCCGACGCGCTGGCGCCTTCGGCAGCCCCGGTCGGTTTTGAGGCGGCTCACCTGACTGTCGGGCGGCACCTGTGGTTTGAGGCGGCGCTGCGGGGGAGTGGCTGGCAGGGGCACCTGAAACCGACGTCGGACGCCGTCGAGTCGTGCCGGATCGTCAAGGACGACTGGGAAGTGAGTCTGCTCCGCGAGGGTGCGGCGCGCCTCTCAGCGGTGACCCTGGGCGTGCTGGCCGACCTGACGCCGGGCATCCCCGAAAGCGTGGTTGCACAACAAGTTGAGGCGGGACTGCGCCGGGCGGGGTTCAGCAGGGCAGCATTTGATACCATTGTGGCCTCGGGTCCGAGGGCCGCGTTGCCCCACGGACGGGCGTCGGACAGGGTCATCGCCGCTGGCGAGCTGGTGGTGCTGGACTTGGGCGGCGTCTACGGCGGATACTGCGTCGATTTGACGCGAACTGTCGCGTTAGGTTCGCCGGGGCCGGAAGCCGAGTCGTGGTTTCTGGCGGTGGCTGAGGCGCAGGCGGCGGCGATTGAGGCTGTCGCCCCAGGCCGAACGCCGCACGAGATCGACGCCGCGGCGCGCCGGGTCCTGGAGTCGCGAGGCCTGGGCGAGCGGTTCAGTCACGGCACCGGGCACGGGCTCGGGCTGGAAGTGCACGAGGCGCCTCGGATTGGTCCCCACAGGGCCGCGCCGGGGCGGACACCGGACGCGGGATTTGCGCCGATGCCGGACGTCCTCGTGCGAGGCATGGTTTTCACCATCGAGCCGGGGGTCTACCTGCCCGGCTCTGGTGGCGTACGTATAGAGGATGACGTGCTCGTCACGGCCTCCGGCGTCGAAGTCCTGACGAGCGTTCCGCGAACCCTCGTCATCGGCTGACGCCCTGCCGGCGAACGGTGACACCGAGACGATGGATTTCGACTTCGACGAAATCAAACAGATCCTGGCTATGGTGAAAGAGCACGAGCTCGCGGAGTTCGAGCTCGAGCACCAGGGCTTCAAGATTCGCATCAAGAAGGACGTGGGCCATCCGGTGGTCGCGGCCGCGGCGCCCCTTGCGGCGCAGGCTGCGCATCACGCCCTTGCCAGCCCGGCGGCCGCGCCAGTGGCCGCGGCTGCCGCACCAGCCGCCGAGGAGGGTGAGCTCGAATTCGCGATCGTGAAATCGCCAATCGTCGGTACGTTCTACCGGGCGTCGGAGCCTGGTGCCCGATCGTTCGCCGAAGTCGGCGACGTGGTGAAAAAGGGCCAGGTTCTCTGCATCATCGAAGCGATGAAGCTGATGAACGAGATCGACTCCGAATATGAGGGCGAGGTCGTGAAGGTCTACGTCGAGAACGGGCAGGCCGTGCAGTTCGGCGAGCGGCTGTTCGCGATCCGGGCGAAGTAGGCGATGTTCAAGAAGATTCTGATCGCCAACCGCGGCGAGATCGCCATGCGCGTGATCTACGCCTGCCGGGAGCTCGGCATCAAGACGGTGGCGGTGTATTCCACTGCCGACGAGCACGCGCTGCACGTTCGCTTTGCCGACGAGGACATCTGCATCGGTCCGCCGCGCAGCGCCGACAGCTATCTGAGCGTGCCGGCGATCATCAGCGCCGCGGAAATCACCGGCGCCGACGCCATCCATCCCGGATACGGCTTCCTGTCGGAGAGCGCGTATCTCGCCGAAGTCTGCGAGGCCTGCCACATCCGCTTCATCGGGCCCGACCCGTCGGTGATCCGGCTGATGGGCGACAAGGCGCGCGCGCGCCGTGCCATGAAGAAAGCGGGCGTCCCGATTCTGCCCGGAAGCGAAGGCCCGGTGGAGGGCGAGGAGGCGGCGCTCAAGGTCGCTCGGGAGATCGGGTACCCCGTCATCATCAAGGCGACCGCTGGCGGCGGCGGCCGCGGCATGCGCGTGGTGCACGGACCGGCGGACCTGGCGACGGCCCTCAAGACCGCGCAGCGCGAGGCTGAAGCGGCATTCGGGATCGGCGATGTCTACATCGAAAAGTATGTCGTCGCGCCGCGGCACATCGAGTTCCAGATACTCGGCGACCACTACGGCGGCGTCGTGTCCCTTGGCGAGCGCGAGTGCTCGATCCAGCGTCGGCACCAGAAGCTGATCGAGGAGTCGCCCTCGGTGGCGCTCACCGAGAAGATCAGGAAGAAGATGGGCGCTGTCGTCGTGGACGCCGCGCGCGCCGTCCAATACGCCAACGCGGGAACCTTCGAGTTCCTGATGGACAAGGACGGGCGGTTCTACTTCATGGAAGTGAACACCCGCCTTCAGGTCGAACATCCGGTGACCGAGATGGTGACCGGCATCGACATCGTCAAGGAGCAGATCCGGATCGCGGCGGGTGAGCGGCTGTCGTTCAAGCAGAGCGAGATCACCTTCACCGGCCACGCGATCGAATGCCGGATCAACGCCGAGGATCCCGAGACGTTCACGCCCTCACCGGGCACGATCCACGCGTTCAGCGTTCCCGGCGGCCCCGGCATCCGCATCGACACCGCGGCGCACACCGACTGCATCATCCCGCCGTACTACGACTCGATGATTGCCAAGGTCATTGCCTACGGCCGCGACCGGCAGGAAGCGATCGCGCGCATGCGCCGGGCCCTCGAGATGACTGTCATCGAGGGGATCAAGACCACCATTCCCCTCCACCTCAAGATCCTGGCCGAACCGGACTTCCAGGCCGGCCGGCTGAGCACGGCATTCATGGATCGCTTCCAGACGCCTGGCGGCGGAAAGGGCGGACGGCTTCGGGAAGCCGTGTGACCCTGCCGCGCCTGTACGCCGTGCTCGATGCCGGCGTCGCTGAACGACACGGCTGGCAACTCCTCGATCTCGGCAAGGCGCTCCTCGATGGCGGCGCCCTCTTCCTCCAGCTTCGCGCCAAGACGCTCCAGTCCGCCGCGTTCCTCGCCGCCGCCGACTCGTTGACGGCAGCCGCCGCTGAATTCGACGCCCGCGTGATCGTCAACGACAGGGCCGACATCGCGCGGCTGGCGGGCGCCGCCGGCGTGCATGTCGGCCAGGACGATTTGACGCCGGCAGCCGTACGGCAGGTCCTTGGCAGCGCGGCGATCGTCGGGCTGTCGACGCATACAGCGGCCCAGATCGACGCCGCCGTTCAGGACCCCATCGACTACATGGCCATCGGTCCGGTGTTCGGCACGACGACCAAGCACACGGGATATGACGCCGTCGGCCTCGATCGGGTGCGCTACGCGTCGGAGCGCGCCGGTCCAGGATTGCCAGTCGTCGCGATCGGCGGCATCACCCTGGAGACGGCGCGCGGCGTCATCGAATCCGGTGCCCAGGCCGTGGCCGTGGTCTCGGACCTGCTCACCGGCGGCGATCCTGCCGCTCGGGTCCGCGCCTATCTGCAGCGTCTTGGCGGCTGGTGAACCACCGGGCGCCGCCATATAATCCCGGGAACCTGCGCCGTCACGACGACGATTGGCACAAATTGGCCGCTGCGGCGGCCTGGATCACGATACGGACTGAGAGGGACTGAGTGGCTGGTTCACTGTTTCGCCTCAAATCGATCGATAGCCTTCTGGCCGTTGCCAGTCACACCGGCGAATCGGCGCTCAAGCGAACCCTCACCGCGCCCGCCCTCGTGGGGCTGGGCATCGGGGGCATCATCGGCGCCGGGCTGTTCGTCAGGACGGCGGCGGCGATCGCGGAGCGCTCCGGTCCGTCCGTCGTGCTCGCCTTCCTGGTCGCCGGCGTCGGCTGCGCCTTCGCGGGACTCTGCTACGCCGAGTTCGCGTCGATGATCCCGATCGCCGGCAGCGCCTACACCTATTCCTACGCGACGATGGGCGAGCTGATTGCGTGGATCATCGGCTGGGACCTCGTCCTCGAGTACGCGCTCGGCGCGGCCACTGTCGCCATCGCGTGGAGCGAGTACCTCAACAAGATCCTGGAGTTCGTGGGGTTACAGATACCGTATCAGTGGTATCACTCGCCGCTGGAAGTCTCGACCAGCGGCGTGCACGGCATCATCAACATCCCCGCCATCATCATTCTGGCGGCGCTGTCGGCACTGCTCATCCGCGGCATTCGTGAGTCGGCCACAGTCAACAACGTCATCGTCGTCACCAAGGTCAGCATCGTCATCCTGGTGATCATCATCGGCTGGGGCTACATCAACCCGGCCAACCACACGCCGTTCATTCCCGAGGCGACCACCTACACGACATCACAGGGGATCACGCATCCGTACGGAGGCATCCTCGGCATCCTGGGTGCGGCGGGCGTGGTGTTTTTCGCCTTCATCGGCTTTGACGCGGTGTCCACGGCGGCGCAGGAGGCGAAGAACCCCAAGCGCGACATGCCGATCGGCATCCTCGGCTCGCTGGTGGTCTGCACGCTGCTCTACGTCGCCTTCTCGTATGTGCTGAGCGGTGTGGCGACAGTTCAGGACTTCCGCACGGTCGGCAAGGAAGCCTCGGTGGCCTACGCCATTCAGACCTACATGCACGGGTACGAATGGCTCGCGAAGTTCGTCACCGTCGCCATTCTGTTCGGCTTCTCGTCGGTGATTCTGGTGATGCTGCTCGGCCAGTCGCGCGTGTTCTATTCAATGGCCAACGACGGCCTGGTCCCGCCGGTGTTCGCGCAGATTCACCCGACCTACAAGACGCCGTGGAAGTCGAACATGATCTTCTTCGTGTTCACCTCGCTGTTCGCCGGCTTCCTGCCAGAGAGCGTCGTCGGCGAGATGACCAGTATCGGGACGCTGTTCGCCTTCATCCTGGTCTGCGCCGGCGTCTGGATCATGCGCGTGAGACGGCCCGACGTGCCACGCGGCTTCGTCGTGCCCGCGCTGCCGGCGGTGGCCATTCTCGGCATCATCGTGTGCGGCTCGATGATCTACGGGCTCGGCTGGACCAACTGGGTACGCCTCGGGATCTGGCTGGTGATCGGGTTGGTGTTCTACTTCGGGTACGGGCGCTCGCACAGCCGTCTGGCGCAGGCCGACGCGCCGCGCTGAGCGCTCGAGCCTGTTGTCGCGGGCCCGCACCGTCCGGGGACACACAGCGTGAGGGGGAAACTGAGCCGGGTCCGCCACAGGTTGACGGGCCCGGTGTTTGCGCTCCTCTTGCTGCTGCTGGTCACATTGGGCGGCACGGTGGGCTATGTGATCGTCGAAGGCTGGTCCTGGTGGGACGCCTTCTACATGACGATCATCACGGTGACGACGGTCGGGTACCGTGAGGTCCACACCCTTACGCGCGGCGGGGAGGTCTTCACGTCCATCCTCCTCGTCAGCGGCGTCGGCACAGCGTTCTATGCGTTCACCCTCGTCGCGACGATTGTCGTTGAAGGCGGTCTTGCCAGACGCCTGCGGCTTCACCGGGTCCGCCGCATGATTGACGACCTCGATCAGCATTTCATCCTCTGCGGCTTCGGGCGCATCGGCAGCGTCATCGCCGACGAGCTGCGTCAGCAGGACATTCCCTTTGTCGTCATCGAGCGCGATCCGGCCCGCGTCGAGGAAGCCCTCGAACGGGGCATTCTCATCGTCGAAGCAGATGCGAGCCGGGAAGAGGTGCTGCGGCGGCTGCACATCGAGCGGGCCCGCGGCCTCATCACCGCGGTCGGCACGGACGCCGAAAACGTCTACACGATTCTGACGGCGCGCGTGCTGGCGCCGGGCCTGTTCATTGTCGGTCGCGCCGAATCCGAGGACGCCGAGCGCAAGATCCGGCGGGCGGGCGCAGACCGTGTGGTGTCGCCGGTACTCGATTGGGGCGCAGCAGATGGCGCAGACGGCGCTTCGTCCGGCGGTGGTGGACTTCGTCAAGCTGGCGACCCAGGCGGGGAGCCTTGAACTGGCGATGGAGCAGATCCGGGTCGGACGCGGGTCGAGCCTGGCGGATCGGTCGATTGTCGAGGCCAACCTCCGGCAACGGTTCGGCGTGATCGTCGTCGGCGTGCAGCGCGCCGGCGGTCGCATGGAATTCAACCCATCGCCCGACGCCGTCATGAAGGACGGCGACCAGCTGGTCGTGCTCGGCCGGCCGGCGAGCCTGCGCGAGCTGGAACACGCCGGCGGAGCAGCAGGTGGTGATCGGTGAGCGCGCGAATTCTTGACGGCGTCGCCGTCGCCCGGACGATCCGCGAGGAGCTGGTTCCGCGCGTCGCCGCGTTCACGGCGCGGGCCGGGCGTCCCCCGGGACTCGGCATCGTCCTGGTCGGCACGCACGCGCCATCGGAGATCTACGTCCGCAACAAGCTGAAGGCGGCGGCCGAAATCGGCTGCCGGGCGGATCTCGTCCGTCTGTCCGAGACCGCGAGCCTGGAGGACGTCCTCGACGCGGTTCGCACGCTGAACGCCAGCGACGCGCACGACGGCATCCTCGTCCAGGATCCACTGCCGGAGGCGATGGGCAGCGGCGCCTCGCAGCGCGTGTTCGACACGATCGATCCGGCGAAGGACGTCGACGGGTTCACTGCCGTCAATGTCGGCCTGCTGTCGCAGAACCGCGCACGGCTCGCGCCGTGCACGCCATCCGGCGTGATCGAGCTGCTGGAGCGCGAGCGCATTCCGCTCGCCGGCGCCCACGCCGTGGTCATCGGGCGCAGCGACATCGTCGGCAAGCCGATGGCCATGCTGCTCCTGCATCGCAGCGCCACGGTGACCATCTGCCATTCGAGGACGAGAGACCTGCCAGCCGTGGTCAGGGAAGCCGATGTGCTGGTGGCCGCGGTCGGCCGCACGGCGTTCGTCCAGGCGGGCTGGGTCAAGCCAGGCGCCACCGTCGTCGATGTGGGCATCAACCGCGTCACCGACGCCGCCGAGGTGCAGCGGCTCTTTGCGCCGGAATCGTCCCGCCACGCAGACTTCGCGAAGCGGGGCTCGCTTGTCGTCGGCGACGTGCATCCGGCCGTCGCGGAGGTGGCCGGCGCGCTGACGCCGGTGCCCGGCGGGGTCGGTCCACTGACCATCGCGTTGCTGCTTCGCAACACCGTCACCGCGGCAGAAGCGCGGGTGCCATGGTCCGCGCCGCGCTGACCGGCGGCATCGCGACTGGCAAGAGCACCGTTCTCGACGCCTTCCGGCGGGAGGGCATTCCCACGATCGACGCCGACGTCCTCGCGCACGGGGCACTGGCGCCTGGCACGCCAGGCGCACAGGCCGTCGCGGCGCGTTTCGGGAAGCGCGTCATGACGGCTGATGGCGTCATCGACCGCTCGGCGCTCGGCGCGGTCGTGTTCGGCGATGCGGCGGCGCGGCGCGATCTCGAGGCCATCGTGCACCCAACGGTGTATGGCGCGATCGAACGTTGGTTCGCTGGTCTGCCAGGCGAAACCAGGGTGGCCGTCGCGGACATTCCTCTGCTCTTCGAAACGGGCCGCGACGCCGACTTCGACGTGGTGATTGTCGCTGCGTGTCCGGCCGGCGACCAGCTGCAACGGCTCATGGCGCGCGACCGATTGTCAGCCGCCGACGCGCATGCGCGCATCGCCGCGCAGCTCCCCATCGACGAGAAGGTCCGCCGCGCCGCGTACGTGGTCTGGACGACGGGAACGCTCGATGACACTGCCGCGCGAGCACGCGACATCGCCAGGCGGCTCGGGAATGAAGAATGGAAAGTGAAGAATGAAGAGTGAAGAATGAATGAAAACTGAAGGTCAGGAGCTCTGATTCTTCATTTTTCATTCTTCATTTTTCATTCCTCATTCTTCATTGAGCTATGCACTTAACTGTTCGTCGTCCTTCGCCGGCGCGATCCGCTCCTCGACGAACGTGTTCCATTCGTGGCACTGCGGGCACTGCCAGAGCAGCTCCGTGCTGCGATAGCGGCAGCGGATGCAGACGTGGGGATCGAGGTAGAAGACCGCGTCACGGGTCAGATTGAGATAGCGCTCGACCAGGTGTGGCGGCCGGCCCAGCGCCGAGACTGCTCGCCAGATCTCCTGGTGAATCACCAGCGCATGCGGGTTGTGGCTCAGCGCTTCGAAGAGCAACTCCAGGGCGCCGGCTGGATCTCCCGCGGTGAAGCGATGCCGGGCCAGCGCCACACGCGCGCGCCAGTCCTGCGTGTTGGCAGTGGCCAGCCTGCGGCACACGTCGACGAATCGCTGGGGCGTGCCGAGACGCTGGCACGCGTCCATGATCCTGTCGAAGGCGAGGTAGGCGCGGTCGGGCAGGACGTCGACCAGCGTCTCCCACGTCTGAAGGGCCTCCTCGGCATTGCCGTCCTGCAGCAGGACGTCGCCAAGGTGCAGATAAGCGGGGGCTGCGGTCCGGTCCCGATCGATGGCCGCGCGGAACCGCTCAGCCGCCAGCGCGCGGTCTCCCTGGCGCAGCGCCTCTTCGCCAAGCTCGTTCTCGAGAAACGCCAGGATCGAGTGATCGCGCGGCACCATCGACGGCGCGTCGTTCTCTGTCAGCTGCTTGCGGACCTCGTACGCCTCGGACCACTGATGCTGTTCCTCGAACAGCTTCTCCAGCTGCACGAGCGCATGGCGATTCTTCGGGTCGAGGCGCAGCACTTCCTTGAACGCTTCGTGCGCCCGGTCGACAAAGCCCGCCCGGCGGAAGTCGAGGCCGAGGCAGAGCAGGATGTAGGCGTGCTCGAGCGGCTTCAGGCGCGGCCGCTGCAGCAGGCTCTGGTGCAGGTTGATGGCCCGGCCGACCTGTCCCTTCTCGCGATACAGGTTGCCGAGGATGAGATGAATTTCCAGGGCGTCCTGGTCCAGCGCCACCGCGCGCGACAGCTCCTCGATCGCCTGGTCGATCTGATTGGCGACCACCATGTCGAGCCCGACGATGAAGTGCGGGGATTCGCGGGCCTTGCGGCGATCGATCCACTGGCCGTCGCGCAGCTTGTACCGCTCCCAGGCCTTGCCGATGCCAAGGCCGGCGAGCAGCGTCAGCAGCCCGAAGAGCAGGGGATAAAGCGTCATGCCGGGCTCGGAGCCTCCGCCCAATGGGCGATCAGGCCATCCCAGCGCCCCTGGACCTTGAGGATCACCTCGACCAGGTCGCGCACCGCGCCGTCGCCGCCTTTGCGGCCGCTGACCCACATGGCGCGCTCGCGGACTTCCGGCATCGCATCAGCCGGCGCGGCGCCGATGCCCACCCGCAACAGCACTGGCAGATCGAGAAGATCGTCGCCCATGTAGGCCACCTCGCCCGGCGTCAGGCCCTCGGCTTCGAGGATCCGGCCAAGCGTCTCGAGCTTGTCGGCGGCACCCTGATGGACGATCGGGATGCGGAGCTGCGCGGCGCGTTCGGCCGTCGCTGCCGACTGTCTCGCCGACAGGAGGCCGGTCTTCAGCCCGGCGCGTTGCGCCAGCACGATCGCGGTGCCGTCGCGGATGTCAAACGTCTTCGACTCGCTGCCGTCACTGTGCAGCAGGATCTTGCCGTCGGTCAGCACGCCGTCCACGTCGAACAGCAGCAGGCGGATCCGCCGGGCGCGGTCCGCCAGGTCGCCGGTCAAATCAGCTCCGTCCGCCACAGGTCGTGCAGGTGGACGACGCCTTCCACCTGACCGGCGGCGTCAGCGACGATGACCGCGGTGATCTTGCGCTGCTCCATCAGGTTGAGCGCCTCGACCGCCAGCAGGCGCCGGTCGATGGTGACCGGATGCGTCGTCATGACGTCGCGAGCCAGCAAGCGAAGGATGTCCGGGGTGTCGACCATCCGGCGGCGCAGGTCGCCGTCGGTGATGATGCCGACCAGCGCGCCGGCATCCATCACGCAGGTCATGCCCAGGCCTTTGCGTGACATCTCGTGGATGACGTCAGGCATCGGCGTGTCGAGGGCGACGACCGGTACCAGGTCGCCGGCGTGCATGGCCTGCTCGACGCGCAGGAGCCGCCGCCCCAGCTTGCCGCCGGGGTGGAGATTGGCGAAGTCCTCTGCCCTGAAGCCCTTTTCGAGCAGCAGTGTCATCGCCAGCGCATCGCCCATGGCCAGTGACGCGGTGGTGCTCGCCGTCGGCACAAGGTTGAGCGGGCACGCCTCTTTGTCGACGTGGCAGTCGAGCGAGACGTCGGCAAACTGGCCCAGCGTCGACGTCGTCACGCCCGTGATGGCGACGATCTTCGCGCCGACGCGCCGCATCGTCTCGAGCAGCCGGAGGATCTCGGGAGTCTCGCCGCTGTGGCTCAGCGCGACGACCACGTCGTCTCCCTGGACCACGCCAAGGTCGCCGTGAATGGCCTCGGCGGGATGGAGGAAGAACGCCGGCGTGCCGGTGCTGGCAAAGGTGGCCGCGATTTTTCTGGCGATGATCCCCGACTTGCCCATGCCGGTCACGATGACGCGGCCGCGGACGTCGCGCAGCAGGGTCACGGCGCGGACGAACCGCTCATCGAGGCGATCGACGAGCGCGAGGATGGCGGCGGCTTCGGTCTTCAGGACCTCGCGGGCCAGGCCGAGGTCCGGGAGCACCGCACCGGCGCGGGGTTCACGAGGCTCTGGCAATGGCATCGATCTGCACCAGTTGGCGAAGCAGGGCCTCGAGCCGGTCCAGGCGCAAGGCGTTCTGGCCGTCGCTTCGTGCCTTGGCGGGGTTCTCGTGGACCTCGAGGAACACGCCGTCCACGCCAGCGCCGACGCCGGCCCGAGCCAGCGGGCCGATGTACTGCGCCAGCCCCGCGGTGACGCCGTCACCGGCGCCCGGCAGCTGGAGGCTGTGCGTGACGTCGAACACCACGGGCACGTCGAGCTCGCGAATCATCGGGAACGCGCGCATGTCCACGACCAGGTTGTTGTAGCCGAACGACACGCCGCGCTCGGTCACGAACACGTTCGGGTTGCCCGAGCCGGTGACCTTGGCGACGGCGTGACGCATGTCCCGCGGCGCCAGGAACTGGCCCTTCTTCACGTTGACCGCGCGATCCGACTGCGCGGCGGCGACGAGCAGGTCGGTCTGGCGCGAGAGGAACGCGGGAATCTGCAGCACGTCCACAACCGCGGCAGCAGCGGCGACTTGATCGACTTCGTGGACGTCGGTCAGGAGCGGCAGGCCGGTGACAGCCTTGACCCGCTCGAGCACGCGCAGTCCTTCCACCATGCCCGGGCCGCGGAACGACTCGAGCGAGGTGCGATTGGCTTTGTCGTAGGAGGCCTTGAACACGAGCGGGATGCCGACGGCTTCCGCGATCCGCTTCAACTCGAGCGCGGTGTCGAGCGCGTGTGATTCGCTCTCGATCACGCAGGGGCCCGCAATAACCACCAACGGCGCGCCGCCCCCGAGCGGCACCGGGCCGAGCGAGACTCGGGACACAGGGGAAATGATACCTGATCCGGATGTCTCGGACTGCGGACGAAACGGGCTCCGGGCTACAGACTCCGGCCTACGGGCTGCAGCCCCGGACGTAGGCTACTTGGCCGCTGTCAGCTCGATGGTGCCCCGCGCGGCCCGCCGGTGCTTGTAGCTGGCTTCCACGAAGCTGGCAAACAGCGGGTGGGGCTTCAGCGGCTTGCTCTTGAACTCCGGATGGAACTGCACCGCGACGTACCACGGGTGCCCGGGCAGCTCCGCGATTTCGACGAACTTGCCGTCAGGCGACTTGCCAGAGATGACCAGGCCGCGCTCTGTCAGCGTCTTCTCGTAGAGGCAGTTGAACTCGTAGCGATGGCGGTGCCGCTCGGAAATGCTGGTCGTTCCGTAGATCTGCGCCGCCAGGGATCCGGGAATCAACTCGCAGGGGTATTCTCCCAGGCGCATCGTGCCGCCCAGATCCTCGACGCCCAGAAGGTCGCGCAACTTGTAGATCACCTTGTACGGAGTGTCGGGATCGCACTCCGTTGAGTCGGCCTCGACCAGGCCCGCCACGTTACGGGCGAATTCGACGGTGGCCCATTGGAACCCGTAGCAGATGCCGAAGTAGGGCACATCGTTCGATCGGGCGTACTGTGCCGCCTTCATCATGCCGCGCGTGCCGCGGTTGCCGAAGCCACCGGGCACCAGCACGCCGTCGGCGCCGTCCAGCAGCCGCTCGCCGCCCGGCTCTTCGAGCGCTTCGGACTCGACCCACTGGATGTTGATCTTCACGCGGTTGGCAAACCCGCCGTGGTACAGCGCCTCGTTGAGGCTCTTGTACGAGTCCTCGTAACCGACGTACTTCCCCACGACATGAATCGTGAGCTCGTCCTCAGGATGCTTGATCTGCTGGACCAGCTGCTCCCAGGCCTCCGTGTGGCGCGGCGTCTCGTCGAGGTGGAGGAGCTTCAGGATGATCTGGTCGATGTTCTCCGAGGCGAGGGCCAGCGGCACCTCATAGATAGTGTCGACGTCGCGGGCGGTGATGACCGCCTGTTCGTCGACGTCGCAGAAGAGCGCGATCTTCTGCTTGACGTCGCGGGGCAGCGGCCGGTCGGTACGGCACAGCAGGATGTCGGGCTGGATGCCGATCGACCGCAGGTCGCGCACGCTGTGCTGGGTCGGCTTGGTCTTCACTTCGCCGGCGGTGCCGATGAAGGGCACCAGCGTCAGGTGGATGTAAATCGTGTTCTCGCGGCCGGCGTCCTGCCGGAACTGCCGGATCGCTTCGAGAAACGGCAGGCTCTCGATGTCGCCGACAGTGCCGCCGATCTCGACGATGACGATGTCCACGTCACGCGCGACTGCCCGGATGCTGTCCTTGATCTCGTTGGTGATGTGGGGAATCACCTGGACGGTCCGCCCCAGGTAGTCGCCGCGGCGTTCCTTCTGGATCACCGACAGGTAGATCTTGCCGGTCGTCCAGTTGTTGTTCCGCGTCGGCACCATGTTGGTGAAGCGCTCGTAGTGCCCCAGGTCGAGGTCAGTCTCCGCGCCGTCGTCGGTGACGTAGACCTCGCCGTGCTGGAACGGGCTCATCGTGCCCGGGTCCACGTTGATGTAGGGATCGAACTTCTGAAGGGTGACGCGATAGCCGTGACCTTCGAGCAGCGACCCGATCGAGGCTGCGGCCAGCCCCTTGCCGAGGGACGACACCACGCCCCCCGTCACGAAAATGTATTTGACCGGCCGTGGACTGTCCTGATTCGACATCGTTGTGGGATCCCTGCTCGTAAGTAGAAGTGTCAGCCCGAATGCGCGCGTGTGTCCGCCGGATGCGTCGCCGCCGCCAGAAGCGCCTCCACGCGTGCGAGGTCTGCCGGCGTGTCAACGCCGATGGCCTCATGCGCGGTGGCCAGTACCTTGATTTTGATGCCGTGCTCGAGCGCGCGGAGCTGCTCCAGCCGTTCCAGCTGCTCGAGCCGTGTGGGCGGCAGCGCCGCGTAGCGGGGGAGGAAGGTCCGCCGGTACCCGTAGAGGCCGATGTGGCGCCACGCCTGCGGCGCCGGATCGCTGCCGGGAACGGGGTCGCGGACCCATGGAATGGGCGCGCGTGAGAAATACAAGGCGAAATCGTCGAGATCGACGACGACTTTCACCACGTTGGGGTCGATGAGCGCCTCGAACGACGTCAGCGGCGCGCGCAGCGACGTCATCAGGAGATCCGGAGCTCCGGCAAACGGCCGCAGCGCCTGCTCGATCATCTCCGGCGCAATCAGGGGCTCGTCACCCTGGACGTTGACGATGACGTCGCAGTCGAGAGTGGCGGCGACTTCAGCGATGCGGTCGGTGCCGGTCTGGTGCGACGGCGATGTCATCACCGCTTCGCCGCCGAAGGCCGCGACAGCGCGCGCAATGCGCTCATCGTCTGTCGCCACCAGCACGCGGGAAACACCCGTGGCGGAGGCGGCACGCCGATAGACGTGCTCGACCATTGGCCGGCCTGAAATTAACGCCAGCGGCTTGCCGGGGAATCGCGAAGAGTCGTATCGGGCGGGGATAACGACGGCGCAGGAGGGCGACCGCAAATGCTCGAGGGAATCGACCGGGAGCACGACGAATCATAGCACAGGTGCTAGGATCGTCGAACCGGCATGGCGAGAGCATCACGCGCGTGGACGGTGGCGCTGGCGGGCGTGTGGCTCGTCGCCGCCGGCTGTCGCCAGGAGCCGCCGTCGCCGCCAGTCACGCCCGGCATCGCACGGCCGCTGTTTGGCAGGCGCCAGCCGGCGGAGCCGGAGCCCATCCGGTCGCGCGCCGTCCCTCCCGCGCCACCCGCCGCGATGCGGGATCCGTTCGCGTTTGGCGCGCCTGAAGCGCCGCACACCCGTCGCGGCGCGTTGCCGCCGCTGCCGCCAGCGGCCGGGCTGCCCGAACTGCCATTGCCGCTCCCGCAGCCTGACGTCGCCTTGATTGGAGTAGCCGAAGGACGCGAGTCGCCGCCGGTCCGCACGGCGATTCTGTCGCTGGCTGGCGACGTCGTCCTCGCGCGCACGGGCGAAACCTTTGGCGGGCGCTATACCGTCGTCGGCATCGGGGCGGAAGCCGTCGATCTGCTCGACGGCTTCACGCAGCAGCACGTCCGACTGGCGTTGCGTTAGTGTCCTGTCTCCTGGCCGAGCCGCACGACCTCCACTGACGTCACCGCCGGGATCGCCGCCAGTTCGGCCCGCACCGCGGTCGTCACCAGGTCGGCTTCGTCAACCGAGACCACGCCGATGGCGCCCTGCGGGCTTCGTCCAAGCGCGAAGTTGGCGATATTGACGCCGTGACGGCCGAGCACAGTGCCGACAGCACCGATGACTCCGGGCTGGTCGTTGTTCTTGATGATGATCTGCGCGCCGTCGAGCGGCGCATCGACCGGCACCCCGTCCACCCAGACCAGGCGCGGGCCGCCGTGCTCGAAGATGGTGCCCTCGACCCAGCGCTCGCCCTGGCTCGTGTGCAGCTTCACCGACACCAGACTCGTGAAGTTGCGGATGCGCGAGCTCTGGGACTCGATGACCTCTATCCCGCGCTCGGCCGCGACCGCGCGGGCGTTCACCGCCGTGACGCCGCCTGACAGAATCGCCTTGAAGAGGCCGACGAGCACCGCACTGGTCAGCAGGTCGTTCCTGCCGGTTGCCAGGTCGCCGTAGTACCGGATCCCGATGCCGACGACGCGCGCTTCGCCCATCTGGGCGGCCAGCGCGCCAAGCCGCTCTGCGAGCGTGACCCACGGCTGCAGGCGCCGGAACGCTTCTGCCGGCATCGACGGAAAGTTGACGGCGTTGCGGATGATGCCGTCGCGCAGGTAATCGCGGACCGCGGCGACGGTCTCGACACCCACAAGCTCCTGCGCTTCGCCCGTTGACGCCGCGATATGTGGCGTCGCGACCACGTTCGGCATCTCGGCGAGCGTCCAGTCCGACGGCGGCTCCTGCTCGTAGACGTCGAGTGCGGCCGCTGCCACCTGACCAGAGCGCAGCGCGTCGGCGAGCGCCTGCTCGTCGATCAGCTCGCCTCGTGCGGTGTTGCAGATCCGCACGCCCTTCTTGCAGCGCGCGAAGCGGTCGGCGTTGAAAATATGTCGCGTCTGCGGAGTAACTGGCAGGTGCAGCGTCAGGTAGTCCGCTTCGGCGCAGACTTCGTCGAGCGTGCCGAGTCGGGCGCCGACTTGCGCGGCCATCTCGGCCGAGATGAACGGGTCGTGCGCGACGATCTGCATGCCAAACGAGCGCGCGCGCGTCGCCACTTCCTGGCCGATGCGACCGAGGCCGACGACGCCAAGCACCTTGCCGCGGAGCTCCACGCCGGCAAACTTCTTCTTCTCCCACTTGCGCTGCTTCATGGCCGCGTCGGCCGCGGGCAGGTGGCGCGCAAGCGCGAGCATCTGACCCAGCGCCAGTTCTGCGACGCTGATGCTGTTGGCGCCTGGTGCGTTCATCACCACGATGCCGCGCGCGGACGCGGCCTCGAGGTCGACGTTGTCGACACCGGTGCCCGCGCGTGCGATGACGCGCAGCGACGGCGCCGCGTCGATGACCTCACGCGTGACGCGCGTGGCGCTGCGCACGACGAGGGCGTCGGCGTTGGCGACGGCAGTCAGCAGGTCCGGCAACGCGCGGCCGGCTTTGGCGTCTACTTCCCAGCCCTCCACGCCGCGCAGCAGCGCAACGGCGGAGGCAGGCAGATCATCGGCAATCACAATCTTCATCGTGAGGGTTGAACTCGAGAGTGGTGAATAAGGAGGAGCGACGAGTGCGTGATCACGCCGGAGGGCGGCACGGTTTCGTCCGAAACAGTTCACAAGTATAATCTGTCGTTTCGGAACGGGCGACAAGTTCCGGCCACACGAACGCGACGCGGCGCACCAGGATGGTGCAAAACGGTGATGCGTGCGACAGGGCCGCGATTATCGTCGTGCGCTCGTGGTTTTCCACAGGCTTTTCCACAGTCATCTGTGTGAAACCCGTGTAACGCACTGGGGAAGTGACCTAACGTCGCAGCCGCGCGGCCGCGATCAATCGCAGGGAAGGCTATGGCACAGTTCACGCATCTCACGCCGCCAACTGACGGCACGCCGATCACACGGCGCAACGGGCAGCTCGTCGTTCCCGACGACCCGATCATTCCGTTCATCGAAGGCGATGGCACCGGCCCCGACATCTGGCGCGCGAGCGTTCGGATCTTCGACGCCGCGGTCGAAGCAGGCGTACGGCGGCAAGCGTCGGCTGGCCTGGTACGAAGTGCTCGCGGGCGAGAAAGCCAAGGACCTCACCGGCGACTGGCTGCCCAACGACACGCTCGAGGCCGTCAAGGCGTACAAGGTGGCGATCAAAGGCCCGTTGACGACGCCGGTCGGCGGCGGCATCAGGAGCCTGAACGTCACGCTGCGTCAGGTGCTCGATCTTTACGCGTGCGTGCGGCCGGTCCGCTACTTCACCGGCACGCCGGCGCCTGTCACGCATCCCGAGAAGATGAACGTCGTCATCTTTCGCGAGAACACGGAAGACGTCTACGCCGGCATCGAGTATGCCAAGGGCACGCCCCAGGCGGAGAAGATCATCGAGTTCCTGTCGCGCGAGATGGGCAAGCGCCTGCCGGCGGACTCGGGCATCGGCATCAAGCCGATGTCGGAGACTGGCCAGCAAGCGACTCGTGCGCATGGCTGTCGCGTTTGCCGTCGAGCACAAGCGCAGGTCGGTGACGCTCGTCCACAAGGGCAACATCATGAAATTCACGGAAGGCGCCTTCCGTGACTGGGGTTACGAGGTCGCGAAAGCCGAGTTCCGCGACCACGTCGTCACCGAAGACGAAGTGACGGCGGGCGCCTCGGCGGCCGGCAAGGTCATCATCAACGACCGCATCGCCGACAGTGTGTTCCAGCAGATCCTGACCAGAACGTCGGACTACGACGTCTTCGCCACGCCGAACCTGAACGGGGATTACCTGTCGGATGCGTGCGCGGCGCAGGTAGGCGGCCTTGGCATGGCGCCCGGCGCGAATATCGGCGACGAGATTGCCTTTTTCGAGGCGACGCACGGCACGGCGCCCAAGTACGCCGGCAAGGACGTCATCAATCCGTCGTCGGTCGTGCTGTCCGGCGTCATGATGCTCGAGCACCTCGGCTGGCACGAGGCTGCCGGCCTTATCAACAACGGGCTGGGCACGGCGATCACCGAGAAGCGGGTGACCTACGACCTGGCGCGCCAGATGTCGGGAGCCACCGAGCTCAAGACGTCGCAGTTTGCGGATGTCATCATCGGCCACATGCAGGGCCGAGGCTGACTTCGACACGGAGAGAACTGACATGAACCGGAAAGTGACAGTCGTTGGCGGCGCCGGCAATGTCGGCGCCACCGTCGCGCGGGCGATTGCGGTCAAGGAACTGGCCGACGTCGTCGTCATCGACATCGCCGACCAGAAGGCCGCGGGCCTGGCCCTCGACATGTTTCAGGCCAACCCGATCGAGGGGTCCGATGCGCGCCTGATTGGCGGCGGAGACTTCGCCGACAGCGCCGGCTCGGACGTCGTGGTGATCACCTCGGGCGTGCCGCGAAAGCCGGGCATGAGCCGCGACGACCTGCTGCAGGTGAACTACAAGATCATGCAGTCGGTCACCGAGCAGATCGTCAAGTACTCCCCGAACGCGATAATCGTGCCGGTCGCCAACCCGCTCGATGCGATGTGCCAGGCCGTCTATCGGCTGAGCGGGTTCCCGCGTGAGCGCGTGATCGGGATGGCGGGCGTCCTCGATTCCGCCAGGATGCGCGCGTTCATCGCAATGGAGCTGAACGTCTCGGTCGAGAACATCCACGCCTTCGTGCTGGGCGGCCACGGCGACACGATGGTGCCGCTGCCGCGTTTCTCGACGGTGGCGGGCATTCCCATCACCGAGCTGCTGTCGAAGGAGCGCATCGACGCCATCTGCGCGCGCACCGCGAACGGCGGCGCGGAAATCACCAAGATGGTCGGAACCAGCGCATGGTACGCGCCGGGCTCGGCCGCGGCGGAGATGGTCGAGATCATCCTGAAGGACAAAAAGAAGATCGTGCCGTGCTCGGTCTTCCTGCAGGGCGAATACGGCATCTCCGACCTGTTCGTGGGCGTCCCCGTCAAGCTCGGCGCCAAAGGCGTCGAACAAATTATCGAGATCACACTGACGGCGGACGAACAGGTCGCGCTTCAGAAGTCAGCGGCGGCCGTGAAGGAACTCACCGAAGTTATTAAGGTCTGACGCGGGAGTGCTGCAGTGCCGGAGTGCTGCAGTGCTGACGTGCGGTGCTGCAGTGCCGGGGTGCCGCAGTGCTGACGTGCGGTGCCGTGGTGCTTGGATGCTTAGGTGCGGCACTCCAGCACCTCAGCACGCCGACACCTCAGCACCGCACTGCCGCACCCCGGCACTGCTGCACCTCAGCACCTACAGTATCTTCATGCCGAGCGCCGACAGGACGAGCTCGGTGCCGAGTTCGGCGGTGCTGTTGCGAACGTCGAGGGTGGGGTTGACCTCCACCATGTCGAGCGCCCGCAGACGGCCTGAATCGGCCACAACTTCCATCACCATGTGCGCTTCCCGGTAGTCGAGGCCGCCTTTGACGGGTGTGCCCACGCCCGGCGCAATCGCCGGGTCGCACACGTCGAGGTCGAACGACACGTGGACGCCGAGCGTTGCGCCCGAGATCAGCGCCAGCGCCTGCTCGACGACAGAGGCAATCCCGGCGCGATCGATGTCTTTCATCGTGAACACGTGAATCTGTGCTTCGCGGACGCGCTGCTTCTCCCGCTCGTCCAGGTTCCGCACCCCGATGAGCACGGTGTTTGCCGGCGCGACCTTCGGCGCGAAGCCGCCCACCATCGCCAGTTCCGACGGCTCTGATCCGAGCAGCGCGGCCAACGGCATGCCGTGCACATTGCCGGAACCCGACGACGTCGGGGTGTTCATGTCGCCGTGGGCATCCACCCAGATGAGGCCGATCTGCCCGCCGCGCTGGCGTGCCCAGGCGGAGGTGGCCGCGACGGAGCCGGCGGCCAGGCTGTGGTCGCCTCCGAGCACCAGCGGGAGCCCGTCGTCTTCCAGCGTGGCCCGGGCGGTGGCGAAGAGCGACTCACACACAGTCGCGATATCTGCCACGTATTTCTTGGCCGGGTCGCCGTAATGGCGGGTTTCGGGAATCGGCACCTCGAGGTCGCCGTGATCGACCACCGGATGGCCGAGCGCGGTCATCCGTTCGCTCAGCCCGGCGATCCGGAACGCCGACGGCCCCATGTCCACACCGCGCCGGCCGCCGCCGAGGTCCAGGGGCACTCCGATGATGTGGACGGGTTTCACGCGGCCGCTCTCTTTCGTCGGGATCTCAGCGACGCTTCCACGAGACCGAGACGCCCTCGCCGGCGGGCGCGACGATCGTCGTGAACAGGTCCGGGCTGGTTTCGATCGTCTTGAGGAAGTCTGGCATCTCCTCGCGCTTGTTGATGACGTTGTGCGCGACGAACAGGGCGCCCTTCGGCATCCGCGGGCTGACCAGGTCAAAAAAATGTTGGTAGTCCCGCTTCCATGCGTCAAGGAACACGAAATCGAACTGGCCTTGCAGCTTTGGGATTTCCTTGAAGGCGTCGCCGGGCACGATCTGGACGATGTCCGACAGCCCGGCGCGGGCGACGTTGGCCGCCGCGGACTTTGCCCGCTCCGGGTCGTATTCGACCGTGATGAGGCGTCCGCCGGTCTCGCGCAGGCCGAGGCCAATCCAGATGGCGCTGTAGCCGTTGGCGGACCCGATCTCGAGCGCGCGCTTGGTGTTGCTGGTCGCGACCAGCAGCCGCAGGAAGCGTCCGTCCTCGGCAGAGATCGCCAGTTGGCCGGCGTCGGCGGCCCGGATGCTGTCGAGGACAGACTGCACGGTCGGCGTCAGGCCGGGCGTTGGCGGATCGGCGGCCTGGCCGCGTCCGAGGCCGGCGAGCACGAGAAATCCTGCAAGCAAAATCAGTCGGTATGAAGGCATCGATGTCAGCGTAGAAGGGCGGAGTTGCCGGCGGGAAGGGTACCAGAAGCGGAGGACACCGCGGCGTTTTGTGTATAGTATGCCGTTTGTTTCGTCAGTCCCGTCGACGCGGAGGAGTAGGTTGAGTCCGATTCTCGTGCGGCCCGTACGTGAGCAACTCGAGCACGACCGCGTCATCCGACAGCTGCAGCGGGACTTATCTCGACGGAAGGTCGAGGTCGGCATCAATCCTGGCGCCGAGCAGAACGTGGGTCTTGGCACCGGTGTCCGGAAGGAATTCCCCGACGCGGTCCTGTTTGCCCTCGACAAGGCCCGCAAGGTCCTGGCCGTGATCGAAGTCGAAACGGGGGAGTCGATTCACCACCTGGAGGCGAAGTCGGAGTGGGCGCACTATGCCCGCCTGAAGGCGCCGTTTCACCTCTACGTCCCGATGGGGTTTGTTGACGTCGCCAAGCGACTTGCCGCCGACAACAAGATCGCCATCACCGAGATTTTCTCGTATCACCAGGTCGGGGATCTCGTGCGCTTCACGTCGGTCCAGCGCAACGGCCCGGCGCTGATTCTGCCCGAGGAGCGGGATCCGCTTCCAGTGCCCGTGCCGCCCGCGGCGAAGCCGCCGGTCGCCGCGCCGGTACCGGCGTCGAAGGTCGCTGCTGTGGGCAAGACGGGACTGGCGGCCAAGCCAGGCGCCGACAAGCCGTCGCCGGCGAAGACGGCGGCAGCCGGAAAAGCTGTCCCGGCAGGAAAAGCTGGGCCAGCGGGAAAAGCGGCGGCACCGGCCAAGCCGACCTCCCAGCCGCCTGCAAAGACTGCCGCAGTCCAGCCAAAGGCGGCACCGATCCCGGCCAAGCCCGGCAAAGTCGCCGCCGCGGCGCTCAAGCCAGTGGCGACCAGGCCTGTCGTAGCGCAGCCCGCGCCTGTTGCAGCGAAGCCGGCACCGCCAAAGGCAGCTCCGGTCAAGCCGTCACCAGTTCCAGCGAAGGCAGTGGCGCCAGCCGCGAAGCCGACGCCGGCTCCGCAGCCGAAAGCCGTGCCGAAGCGGCCGGTCGTCGTGCCGGTCAAGGCTGTCGCGCCGAAGCCGTTGGCGCCGGCAAAGCCGGTCGTTCCGGCCAGGCCGCCCGCTGCGGCGAAATCCGCTGCCGCACCCAGACCAGTCGCGCCGCCAAAGCCGGTGGCCGTCGTTCGGCCGGCACGCCCGGTTGCCAAGGCCACTGCGCGGCCGGTTGCCGTGAAAGCGGTCAAGCCCGTTCCCTCCCGACCGCCGGCCAAGAAAGTCGTCGCCAAAAAGCCGGCGGCCAAGCGCAAGTAGCCCGTGCCGGCTGTTCGCTTCACCAGGGATCGACGGGGATACGAGAGCACATTTCTTGTCTCCACCGGTCGAGGCCGGGGGGAGCGCGAGGAAACGCGCCTCTTCTACTGGTTCCGCACGCCTCCGCACCTGAAGGTCGGGCGCGCGGCGTTCGACGAGGACGCTATTCGCGAGCTCGAGGACGGCCACCCGGACGTCGATTTCGACTGGCGCCACATCCTCGCGGCGAAAGCGCCTCCTGCCGAGCCGCACGAAGACAACCGGGCACCGAGATTTCAAGGACGGAGGTCCGCGGATTCGCCGCCTCGCACGGCGGCAGCGCCGCGCACCCCTCCGCCGGTCGTCGCCCGGCCGACGGCAACGAGCGAGCGCGCTCCAATCAGCGTCTCCGTTCCGGCAGTCTCCGAAGCGCCGCAGATGCCAGTCGCGGACATTCCGGTCGCGCCAGGAGCGCCGCCACCGTCAACGTCGGAGCCCGAAGAGACGCCGGACGACATGCCCGTGCGGCGGTTCGTGCGCGTCTTCGACGCCCCGCCAGCCGATGAACCGCCGCATCATCTGTCAGACCCCTCCGCGAGCGAGCGAATCCTTGGCATCGAGCAACTGGGGCGGTTGCGCGGTCAGTACTCCGCCGCGCTGGCGAGAATCGGCCGCCGGGTCGCCGACCCGAGTGAGGCGGAACGGCTGCGAGCGATCGCCGAGCGGGCCAATCCAGACGCGTGGGTGACGGCCGACGATGTAAAGGCGGGGCTGGCGGGAATGGACGCCGCGTACGCCGAAATCGGCCGCGCCGCCGGCCGCCGGCGTCGTCGCCGGCGCCCGCAAGCTCCGCGGCCCGCAGGACAGTCATCCAACCCGGCGGAGTCGGTCGGCGGAGCGCCTCTTGAGAACGCCGCCGAGACAGACACAGACGACGGCCCGGAGGACGATTCCGAGGGCGATGACTGACGGTTCCGTTCTTCCCGGCCATTCACTGGCCTGATTCGTCCAAGATTTCGACGTCCCACACCGCCGCATCTCAGACGGCGGGGCTATAATTTACTTATGAAAGATGCAGTGTCCGGCTTCCTGCGACTGGCTTTGCCGGTTGCGCTGGTGACGACCGCTCTGGCGGCGCAGAACCCTCCGCCGCCGCAGGAGCCGTCCGGCCAGAAAGCGGACATCTTCCGCATGAAGATCGACCTGATCACGACCGACGTGATCGTGCGGGACGGCAACGGACAATTTGTCGCGGACCTCACCAAAGACGACTTCGACGTCTACGAGGACGGCGTCAAGCAGGACATCTCCTCGGTGGACCTGATCCACGGCGGGCGGACGTTCAACCTGCAGGCGCCGCCGCCGCCGCCGCCGCAGGAAGGCATCATCCTGCCGGCGTCCAAGCCGACCAACGATTCGGCGGGCCGCATTTTCCTGTTCTTCGTCGACGACCTTCACATGGACTTCAACGACACGCCGCGCATCCGCGCGCTGTTCAAGAAGATGTCCACGATGCTGGTGCACGAAGGGGACATGTTCGGCGTCGTCTCGACCGGCACCTCGTCGATCTCGATCGACATGACGTACGACAGAAAGCGGATGGACGAGGCGATCAACAAGATTTCGGGCAGCGCCCTCAAACCGAGCGAGATCATCGAGGGGCCGACGACGTCGGAGGGCCCGAGCGAAGTCCGGTATCGCGCGCATGTCGCCTTCTCCACGGCCAACGACATCGTGAAGAACCTGGAGAAGGTGCAGAACCGCCGCAAGGCGGTCATCTACGTGAGCAACGGCTACGACTTCAACCCGTTTGAAGGCGCCCGCTACGCCGACCCCAACGTCGTCGGCGCCACCAACAGCACGGCCCAGCAGTTCAAGAACATGGGCGAGAACGACTACGACCCGTACACGCGGCAGCAGAACGAGTTCGCGGACGCCGACCTGATGCGCGAGCTGTCGGAGCTGACGCGGGCGGCCAACCGGGCCAACGCGACGTTCTACACGATCGACCCGCGAGGCCTCGTGGCCGGCGCCGACATCGATCAGGACGTGGACCCGACCGAGTGGAACGACTACCTCCGGAAGGCGCAGGACAGCCTGCGGGTCATCGCCGAGCAGACCGGCGGCTTCGCGACCATCAACCAGAACGACTTCGACAAGGCGCTGAAGCGCATCGACGCCGAAAGCAGCGACTACTACGTCCTCGGCTACTACTCAGGGAATCCCGATCCGACCAAGCGTACCAGGAAGATCGAAGTGAAGGTGAAGCGTACCGGGCTGGACGTGTGGTCGCGGAAGTCGTACTCGCTGAAGCTGCCTCCCGCCCCCAAAGCGACGAAGGACTAGCGGGGCCCGGTCAGGGGCGTCGCTTCCGGGGCCGGGTCGCGGCCGGCTTGTCCGCGCCAGCGGGCGCCCGCCGCGTCTGCCGCCGCGCAGGCGTCGTCAGCCGGCCCTCGAGCGCATGCCGCGTGCGAGCCACTGCCTCGCGGAGGTAGTGCTCGTCGAGCTCCATCCCGACGAAATCGACTCCCAGCATCGCGCACGCCACGGCTGAGCTGCCCAGCCCGAGGAACGGATCCGCCACGAGCTTGAGGCGTGAGAGTCCGTGAAGCCGCAGACAAAATTCTGGGAGACGAGTGGGAAAGGTGGCCGGGTGCGGCCGGTCCTCGTCGCGATGCTGGATGGTCTCGTAGGGCAGGAACCAGACGTTCCCGCGGCACCGGCGCCCGCCCCCGGACGATTGCCAGCGGGTGACGTTCGATTGATCCTGGTAAGCGACGCCCAGCGCCAGCCGGTCCAGCGGGACACGCCCATCGGGGCTGAAGTGAAACACGAACTCGTGGCAATCGTTGACGAAACGCGGGCTGTTGATCGGCTTGTAGTGCCCAAGCGCAAGGTCGCGCGTGACCCCTGAGGCCAAGCCGGCGGCGTCTCGATCGATCGCCACCGATTTCACCCAGTGCAGGGTATTCTGCAGCGTCAAGTGCGGCCGAGCGGCGAGCGCGATGTCGATTGCCGTCCAGGGATCCGTTGGCTTGGCGCCGACGTTGAGAAACAGCGAACCCTTCTCAGCGAGCGCCTGGCGCGCCGCCAGCACCCAGTCGCCGGTCCAGCGCAGATACCGGTCTCTGGGCAGCGAATCCTGGTAACTGCGATACCGGATACCCAGGTTGTAGGGAGGGGAGGTGACGATGGCGCTGACAGACCCTGGCGCCAGCGTCGGCAGCAACGAGAGGCAATCGCCGTGGAAAAAGCGGAGGGTCGCGCCGGCGGACTGGAGAATGGCAAACGGACGGGGCGTCACGGACTCCCCATCATAGCCAATCGCGCCTGCCTGACGGCGGCGCGATTGACGCGGGCGGGCTTAGGAGGCGCGCGCGCTGAGTTCGTGGGTCATCGCGCGGCGCGGCGCATCCGCCAGCACCGTGTGATTGCGCCGATGCCCATGAGCGCTGCAGAGCGCGCCCTTCTCTTCGACGTATGCGACCGACCGGCTCGTTGCCACTTCACGGTAGTGGCCGACGACGCAGCCGCAACCGAGTGTGGTGAAGCCAAGCAACCTGACTAGGCTCATTGGGACCCCTCCCGTTTCACTCTTTAGCAACTCTCGTGCCGAGCTGGACTCGATCTCGATCTGCGTCCTCGCCCGCGCTGCGCGCGCCGGCTTTGCCCGAGTGATTTCGGAAATCTGTACGTTCGGTCGATTCGTGGACGACACGCGTCGAGTATGCGATCCTCCCGTGACGCTGTCGTGTCTTTGTCCCTCCAACTGTTCGATTTCTGACGCCAAGGTTTTGGATGCGCCTTCGAGATCGCCTGATCGATCGAATTGTTCAGGTAGCCACGATTTGTGTGATCACCGGGCTCGCTGCCTCCGAGGCGTCCACCGCGGAATCGCAAGACGACGTGCTCGCGCGTTTGCTGTCGGACGGCGCGGTGAAATCCGCACGGCGAGCAATCGTGGCGATGGAGCCTCACACGATCGAGACGCAGATTGCCATCTGCGAAGTTCCAGCCCCGCCGTTTGCTGAAGGCGTCCGCGCGCAGGCGCTGCGCCGCCTGTTCGTGCTCGCCGGCCTTCAGGACGTCCGCATCGACGAAACCGGCAACGTCATCGGCAACCTGCCTGGGCCGGCGACAGGCCCCGCTGTCATGGTGAGTGCCCATCTGGACACCGTTTTCCCGCGCGGGACTGATGTCCGGGTGTCCAGAAACGGCGCGATGCTGGCCGGTCCCGGGATTGGCGACGACTGCCGCGGCCTCGCGGTGCTCGTGTCGCTCGCGCACGTGCTCGTGAAGTCGCATCTGCCGACGGCCAGCCCCATCGTCTTCGTCGCGACGGTGGGGGAGGAAGGGCTCGGCGACCTTCGCGGAGTGCGTCACCTCTTCGAAGGCGCCACGCCGGGTACCGTGCGCAGTTTCGTGTCGCTCGACGGCGGAGGGCTCGGGATCGTCGCGCGGGGCGTCGGCAGCAATCGCTACCGGGTCACCTTCAGCGGGCCAGGCGGGCACAGCTACGGCAACTTCGGGATGGCCAATCCGATTCACGCCCTTGGCCGGGCCGCGGCGGCCATTGCGGCACTGCCAGTGCCGTCGAACCCGCGGACGACATTCAACATCGGGCGAATCGGCGGCGGCACCTCGGTCAACGCGATTGCCACGGACGCGTGGATGGAAGTGGATTTGCGCTCGTCGGACGCCGCGGCGCTCGCCGATCTGGACCGGCGCTTCAGGGCGTGCGTCGACCGGGCGGTTGTGGAGGAGAACGCTCGCTGGGCAGGCAAAAGTCCTGTGGGCGTCGTCATAAAGCAGACCGGCGCGCGGCCGACAGGTGCCACCGCCGCCGACGTCCCCCTGGTGAGCCGTGCAGTTTCGATCACCGAGGCGCTTGGCTCGATCGTGTCTCTGACCGAGGGCTCCACCGACGCCAATGTCGCCATGAGCCTGGGAATTCCTGCAGTGACGCTGGGAGCGGGAGGGACGGCGACAGGTGCCCACTCGCCCTCTGAGCGGTTCGACACCACGGGAGCCGGAATCGGTGCGGAACGCGCCTTGCTAGTTACGCTGGCGGCGGCATCGGACAGGGACTGAGGGCCGACTGAGGCTGCCGGGGGAGGGGAGTTTGCGCCAGATCAACGCCAAACTCTTTTGCCCTCTATAGATTATCTGGTAGCATACCGATTAAAGGATTCAGGTGGTCGGTCTTTGATCCGAAGGGGGATCCCGCCGGTGCTGCGTTTCCGGACCCGCTTTTTCGCACGATTTGTCGTTATCGCGCTGAGCTCAGGCGTGCTGTGCACCGCTGTCGACGCCCGCGCGGAGGCTGCCGGAACGACAACGAGTGCCAGCTCGACTGCCAAGAAACGTCACACGGCGGCGAGCAAGACCCGCCACTACACCGCTTCGACCGCGCGCGCCCGCCGTGCCCGGCTGGCTCGCGCGAAGTCGGTTGCCCGCGCCCGCCAGTGGCAGGAAATGCAGCAGCCGCGGTTCAAGACCAACGACCAGGGCGAAGTGGTCCCGGACATCCGCGCCGAGGCCGCAATCATTTACAACCCGGAGACCAAGCAGGTGCTCTGGGAAGAGCACTCGCAGAACCTTCGATCGATTGCGAGCATCACGAAGGTCATGACGGCCGAGGTGCTGCTCGAGAGCAACCCCGACCTCACCCGTGAAGTCGTGATCGAGCGGTCCGACGTCAGTCACGCGAACCACACGTATCTCCGCGCCGGCGAGCGCGTCACGATCGACGACCTCCTGCACCTCACGCTGATCGCGTCGGACAACGCCGCCGCCCGCGCGCTGGCCCGGACCTCTGCGCTCGGCTCCGAAGGCTTCGTGGATCGGATGAACGCAAAGGCGCAGGAGCTCGGTCTCGAGCAGACCACCTACGCCGATCCGTCCGGCCTGATTGCGGCCAATGTCTCGTCGGCCTATGACATGGCCCGGCTGATCAGCGTCGCGTCTGCCGACGAGCGCGTCGCGTCCTTGATGCGGACGCCGTACTACACGGTGATGACCAATCGCCGCGTCATCAACATCCACAGTACGAACCAGCTGGTCGTCAAGGGCGACGTCGACGTGCTGGCGGGTAAGACCGGGTTCACATCGAGGTCCGGATACTGCCTGGCGACGTTGCTGCGCCTGCCGCAATCGAATCAGGAAGTCGCGGTCGTCGTGCTCGGCGCCCGATCGAACGCTGGCCGGTTCATGGAAACCCGCCATCTGTTCAACTGGCTCAGCTCGCGCGCCGCCGCGCTGAATCTGCTGTCGCCAGCCGCTGTCGCACAGCCTGAGAACTAACCCGCCTCCACGGCGCTGACCGCTAGCCGCCGTATCCGTGCTGAATGGCTGCCGCGTCGAGCGGTAGCGTGACGATGGCGTCCACGACTGGCAGGGCTGGTCTGCTGGCGCCTCGGCCGTCGTAGGCCTTCAAGTATCGCCGGCACTGATTGCACGCATAGACGCGATAGCGCCGGTCGGTGCTGCCGAACGTCACGAGCTGCGTGCGGTCTCGCATCTCGCACCACGGGCACGCCACCGCATCCCAGTCCCATCGGCTCGTGCAACGGCCGCACGTCAGCAGTCGCCGTCCGTCGGCCATCACCACGGCGAAGTCGGGCTCGTTGCCGCAGAGCGGGCACCAGGGACGCTGCCACACGTCCAGTTGCACGCCGGGGATGACGGCGTCGGCGGCGCGGGCGAGGAACGGCTTGAGCGCCAGCGTCAGCACCTGCTCCAGTGCGGCCGGCAGTTCGGCGCGATGAGCCGCCAGCGCCGCCCGGCCGGCCGGTGGGACGCCGCTTTCGGCGTACCACGCGTCGATGAGGGCGCCGAACCTGTCGTCCTGCCGTGCGAGATCGACAATCCGCCGGTGCTCGTCGGCGTCGAGGATGTCGTGACGCCGGAGGGCGTCCGCCGTTTGTCGGACGGAGAGCCGCACGTCGGCCAGTTCGAACGAGACCTCGGAGAGTTCAATCAGGCGTCGTCCCGCCAGGAGGCGGGCGGTGACGGCGTCGGGCGACAGGGGCACGAGCGGCGTCGGGACGCGCGCCTGCAACCGGCGCTGAAGCTCGGACAGGTCGAGCTGCAGGTCGATCGCCGGAGCGAGTTCCGGGTGAGTCGCGCGCAATGCGCGCAGTTCCGAGACATCCCGGGGTTCGACGCGCGCAGGGCGCGGGGCATCAGGGCGCATGTAACCGAGTCACTCTATCCGAATGCCGCCGGCGGCGGGAGGCCGCTCCGGGCCGTAGCCTGCCGGCATCTGATATACAGTGGCGGTCCGATCGGGACTGGCGCCGACGGGCTCAGGTAGGCGATGATTTCCGGAGGGGCCCACCGGGTGAACGCGCGGACGCGAGCCGCGGCAAGGAGAGACGGGAAACATGGCATCGGACAAAGTGCAGGTGTTCACCGACGGCAATTTTTCTGCCGACGTGCTGCAGGCACAGCAGCCCGTTCTGGTCGATTTCTGGGCCGAGTGGTGCGGGCCCTGTAAGCGGCTGTCGCCGACTGTCGACCAGCTGGCGTCGGACTTCGACGGCCGGGCCGTGATTGGCAAGTTGAACGTCGACGACAACCCCAGGACGCCCAGCCAGTACGCCGTACGGGGCATCCCGACGCTGCTGATTTTCAAGGGCGGCCAGGTGGTGGAGTCGGTGGTCGGCGCGCAGGTCACGCGCGAGCAGCTGTCGTCCTATATCGAGAAGCATCTGTGAACATCGAGACCCTTCCGGTCGTGATCGTCGGCTCAGGCCCTGCCGGCCTGACCGCCGCTCTGTACACGGCCCGCGCGAACCTGCATCCCGTCGTCATCGAAGGCCTCGAGACTGGCGGGCAGCTCATGATCACGACCATGGTGGACAACTGGCCCGGGTACCGGGACGGCATCATGGGGCCGAACTTGATGGACGAGATGCGGGCCCAGGCCGAGCGTTTCGGCGCCCGCATGGTGGCCGGCCGCGTGGTGTCTGTGGAGCTGGGACATCGGCCGTTCCGGATCAAGACCGACGATCGCGAGTATCACGCGGACGCGCTCATCATCGCGACTGGCGCCTCGGCCCGCTGGCTCGGGCTGCCGTCGGAACGCAAGCTCGTTGGGCACGGCGTCTCGAGCTGCGCCACGTGCGACGGCGCGTTCTTCAGGGATCGCCCGATCGTCGTCGTCGGCGGCGGCGATACGGCGATGGAGGAAGCGCTGTTCCTCACGCGGTTTGCGTCGAGGGTCTTCGTCGTCCATCGGCGCGAGACGCTGCGGGCGTCGAAGGTGATGCAGGACAAGGCGTTCGCGCACGCCAAGATCGAGTTCGTCTGGAACACGGAGCTGCTCGAGATCCACGACAGCGGCAAGGGCGAAGTCAGCGGCGTGACGCTGAAGAACCTGGTATCGGGCGAGCAGTCAGAGCTGGCCGTCGACGGAGTCTTTGTCGCCATCGGGCACGAACCCAACACCGGTCTGTTCCGCGGCCAGCTGGATCTTCACCCCAACGGCTACATCGTCACCAACGGGACGCGTACGAATGTCGAGGGCGTGTTTGCCTGCGGGGACGTGCAGGATTTCACCTACCGGCAGGCCGTGACCGCGGCCGGGTCGGGCTGCATGGCCGCCATCGACGCCGAGCGTTTCCTGGAAGACAAGGCGCACGCCGCGTCGACGGTCCACGCGCTGTCCGAACACTCCTGACAGGCGGTCGGGCCCTCGTGGCAGCCGTCAGGGGGCCTGACTGTCCGCGCGTTCAATCCAGCCGCCGCCAAGTACCTCATCGCCGTCGTAGAACACGGCCGCCTGCCCCGGCGTCACCGCCCGCTCCGGGTGGTCGAAGCGGACGTGTGCGCGACCGCCCGGCAGCGCGGTAATCGTCGCGGCGCCGGCCGGGTGGCGATGACGAATCTGCACGCCAGCCCGCACCGGCGATGCCGGAGTGTCGCCGTCAATCCAGTTCACGTTCTCGACGAGGCAGTCCACACGCTCCAGCGCCGCGCGGTCGCCGACGACCACCGTCTGCGTCGCGGCGCTGATATCTACGACGTACAGCGGCTCAGACGAGGAGAGGTGCAATCCCTTCCGCTGGCCAATCGTGAAGCGGTGCACGCCCTCGTGCCGACCGAGCACGCGGCCGCCGCGGTCGGTGACGACGCCGCCTGCCGGCGCGGGTGACGCCGCCCGCTCGACGAAGGCGGCGTAATCGCCGTCCGGGACGAAGCAGAATCTCCTGGCTGTCCGGCTTGTCGGCGACGGGCAGATTCCGGCGTCGCGCATGCTCGCGCACTTCGGCCTTTGTCAGCCCACCGACAGGAAACGACGCGCGCGCCAACTGCTCCTGAGTCAACGCAAAGAGGAAGTACGACTGGTCCTTGCCGGTGTCAGCCCCTCGCAGCAGGCGAGTCCGCCCGGTCGCCTCGTCCCGCTCGAGCCTGGCGTAGTGGCCGGTGGCCACAGTCCCCGCACCGAACCCCGCGGCCTTCTCGACCAGTGTCGCGAACTTCAGGTCGCTGTTGCAGTGGGTGCAGGGGATCGGTGTCCGCCCGGCCGTGTACTCCGAGACGAAGTTGGCGATGACGGTGTCCTGGAACTGGCGCTCGAGATTCAGGACGTAGTGCGGAATGCCGACAGTGGCAGCCACTCGGCGGGCGTCGTGGAGGTCATCGAGCGAGCAGCAGCGACCGAAGCTGTGCGGCGTGCCTTCGCGCTGGTCGTAGAGCTGCATCGAGAGGCCGACGACGTCGTGACCGGCGTCGTGCAGCAGCGACGCCGCGACGGAGGAGTCGACGCCGCCCGACATCGCAACGACGACGCGTGAGGTGCTCATGGTGCGGATAGGCGCCCGGCGTCCGCGCTCAGGCGCGAGCGGAGGCAGGAACGCGGGTCAGCGATCGGAGCTTCTCGACCAGTGCCGGAAGCAGCGCCAGCACGTGGTCCACTTCGGCCTGGCTGCTTCCGTGACCGAGGCTGAAGCGAATCGCATTCTGCGACCGGCCGGCCGGCAGGTGCATCGCCTTCAGGACATGCGACGGCTCGAGTGTGCCCGACGAGCACGCCGAGCCTGTCGATACGGCCACGCCTTCGAGGTCCAGGGCGATGAGGAGCGACTCGGCCTCGACGTTCTCGAAGCTGATGTTGGTGGTATTCGGCACTCGCGCCGCGCCGCCGCCATTTACTGTCGTTCGCGACACCGCCGAGACGACCCCACGTTCTAGCCGGTCCCGAAGTGGTTCGACGACCAGCGTCTCGTCCGCGAGCCGGGCTCTCGCGAGTCGCGCCGCGACGCCGAGACCGGCGATCCCCGGAACGTTTTCGGTGCCGGCCCGCCGGTTCCGCTCGTGGCGGCCGCCCGTCAGGAGCGGCGTCAGGCGGACGCCGCGCCTGATCCAGATCGCGCCGACGCCCTTCGGGCCGTTGAACTTGTGGGCGGACAGCGAGAGCAGATCGACGCCGAGCGCCTTGACGTCGACCGGGATCTTGCCGACCGACTGCACCGCGTCGGTGTGGAACAGCGCGCCCTGTTCGTGGGCGATTGCCGCAAGCTCGGCGACAGGCTGGATGGTGCCGATTTCGTTGTTGGCGTGCATCACCGACACGACGGCGACGTCAGGCCCCATGACCAGCCGCAGACTCGCCGGGTCGACGACGCCGGCGCTCGACACCGGCAGCACCGTCCACTCGTAGCCGCGGCGGACGAGGTGGCGGCAGGTGTTGAGAACGGCTTCGTGCTCGATCGCGGAAGACACGACGCGACGCCGGCCCCTGGCGTCGGAGGCCTCGATCGCGCCCCGAATGGCGAAGTTGTCGGCCTCGGTGCCGCCTGCGGTGAAGACCACCTCGGCCGGCTCCGCCGAGATGAGGCCTGCGACCTCGCTGCGAGCCACATCGAGCATCGCCTTGGCCTGCTGGCCGTAGGCGTGCACGCTCGAGGCGTTGCCAAACGCCTCGGACATGGCTCGCGCCACCGCTTCGACCACTGCCGGCTCTACCGGGGTCGTCGCGTTGTGATCGAAGTAGATCCTCACGGCAGCTTCGATCATAGCATCGGCGCTAACCCTCAGCAATAAAACGACTAGACAACGCTTCCAGCCAGTGCCTATACTGCCGGGGGATTCCCCCCAGCACGGGCGTTCGACGATGCGGCTTCGTCCACCGTGGGGTGGGCGACGGTCCCGTGGAGGTTATTGACATGTGGAAGCGTGACGAGGCGGTCAAGCCGCCGACCCCGCCGACTCCGGCCGCTCCGGCGGTCGCGGCCCAGCCGGCCGCTCCGGTAGCGGCGTCACACGCCGAAGTCCGTACGGCAGGAGCGAGGGATATCGTGCACATCGGAAAATCGGTAGTGATCAAGGGCGAGTTGGCGGGCAGCGAGGACCTGACGATCGAAGGCCACGTCGAGGGCAAGATCGAGCTGAAGGACCACGTGCTCACCATCGGCCCGAACGGCAAGATTCGGGCATCAATCTTTGCCAAGGCCGTGATTGTCGTCGGCGACGTCGTCGGCAACATCACCTCTACCGAGAAGGTGGACATCCGCGACAACGGGTCGGTGGATGGCGACATCATCTCGCCGCGCGTGGCGATTGCTGAAGGCGCGCACTTCCGCGGCAGCGTCGACATGAAGCGCGGCGCGGGCGCACAGCCGATGGTCAAGGGCGACGTCAGCAAGACCGACGCCCCGAAGCCGGCGGCACCTCCTGCTCCTGGTACCGCAGCGCCGGTTGCGTCGCCAGGCACGCAGAAGGTAGGCGTCTAACGCAGGTCGCGCTGCGACCGTATCAGGCACTCCGCTACTGACGGCGGAGTGCGGTGCGGAGGAGGCGTGCGGCGATTCGAGCGAGGCGCGGTGTCGGGGGATTCAACCGGAAAGCCCTGGGGCGGTCTATTCGGCCGCATCGGGGCACGCCGCGAGGCGGACGGCGAGGCTGTACCGACCCTTTCGGAGTCGGCGGCGCCGGGGTCCGTGAACGGGACCAAGGCGCTGCGCAAATTCCTGTCGGTCCTGACCAGCCGCCCCGATCCCGTCCTGCTCGATCTCGGGCCGGTCATCGGCGCGAACGTCTCGTTCTTCGGCGAGCAGCTTGGCTGCAAGATTCTCGTCGAGGATTTGTACTCGGATATCGAGCGTCACGAACGGTCGGGGACGACGGCCAACCTGGCGTCGTTTCTGGCCAAGCGCTTTCCGCAGGCTGATGCCAGCGTGGACGGGATCCTCTGCTGGGACCTGCTCGACTTCCTCGAGCCGGCCGCGGCGCAGGCACTGGCGGTAGAGCTCAGCCGGGTCCTGGCCGTGGACGGCGCGCTGCTCGGATTCTTCAGCACGTCCAGCAGCCGCGAGGCCAACTTCGTGAAGTACGTCGTCGTCGACGACGGCAATCTGCGGCACCGGCCGTATGGGCCGCAGCGCATGCGGTCGCGGGTGCTCCAGAACCGCGACATCATCCGGATGTTCGAGAAGCTGCGGGTATCGGACTCCTTCCTGCTGCAGACCAACATCCGGGAAATCCTGTTCCGCAAGCCGGCGTATCTCGCGGCCTCCCAGGGCTGACGCTCGACGGAGGGCCGCCAGGAGCGGGCCCTCGGATCGTCGGCACAACCCGGGAGGCGACGGGCATGGCTCGGCCGATCATCGCGCTGCTGACAGACTTCGGCCTCCGCGACCACTACGCCGGCACGATGAAAGGCGTGGTCCTGGGTCTGTGCCCGGACGTCACCCTGGTCGACATCACGCACGACATTCCCCCACACGACCTGACGACGGCGTCGCTCGAACTGGCGGCGTCCTACAAATACTTTCCGGCGTCGACCATCTTTCTTGTCGTCGTGGACCCGGGCGTCGGGTCCGCCCGGCGCGGGCTTGTCGCCGAAGCGGGCGACTACCGGTTTGTCGCCCCCGACAACGGCGTCCTGACCTCGGTGTTCCGCGAACATCGCCCGCGCCGGGTGGTGGAATTGACCGAGCGGCGTTACGCGCGGCCGACCCTGAGCCGCACGTTCGAGGGACGAGACCGGTTCGCGCCCGCGGCCGCCTGGCTGGCGCGCGGCACCGAGATGACGGCCATGGGCCGGCCCGTCACGTCGTGGCAGGTCCTGGAGATCCCCGAGCCGCATGCCGACGACGCCGTGCTGAATGGTGAGATCGTCCGCGTGGACCGGTTCGGGAATCTCGTGAGCAACATCGACAGGCGGCTGTTCGATCAGTTCAGGCACGACGGCCCGATTCGCGTCGCCGTCGCCGGGCAGAACGTCGAGCGCCTCGTGGCGACCTATTCAGAGGCCGCGCCCGACAGCCTGTGCGCGCTGTTTGGCAGTTCCGACCACCTCGAACTGGCGGTCAACGGCGGGAGCGCCGCCGAACATCTGGGCGCGTGCCGGGGGACTGCCGTCCGCATCGACCGCGGGTGAGGGTGTAGTACCGATTCGCCCATGCTTGACTTCGAACTGACAGAGGAGCAGCGCCTGCTCGAGCAGACGGTGCGTGAATGGGCGGGCCGCGAAGTAGCTCCCCGCATCAAGGAACTGGATCGGTCGCACAGCTTCGATCCGAAGATCCTGCCGCAGATGGCGCAGTTGGGCCTGCTGGGCATCTCGGTGCCCGTGGAATACGGCGGGGCCGGAATGGACTACGTCTGCCTGGGCCTCGCGAGCGAAGAACTCGAGTACGTCGACACGTCGCTCCGCGTCATCCTCTCGGTGCACGCCGGCCTGAATTGCCTGTCGTTGCTGACGTGGGGCACCGAGGATCAGAAGCAGCGCTATCTGGTGCCGCAGGCGCAGGGCCACAAGATCGCGACCTACGGTCTGACGGAACCCGCCGCGGGCAGCGACGTGCGCGGCATCCAGACCGTGGCTATCAAGAAGGGCGACCGCTATCTGCTGTCGGGCGAGAAGATGTGGATCTCGCTGGCCGATGTCGCGGACAACTTCCTGGTCTTCGCCTGGTCCGATCTCGAAAAGAAGAAGCAGCGGGATCCGTCGGGGATCACGGCGTTCATCGTCGAGCGGGCGTTCAAGGGCTTCTCGAGCGGGACGCTGAAGGAGAAGTGGGGCATCCTCGCGGGCAACACCGGCTACTTCAAGATGGACGAAGTGGAGGTGCCCGAGGCCAACGTGCTGGGGCGACCAGGTGAAGGCTTCAAGGTCGCGATGTTCGCCCTCGACCAGGGCCGCTACACTGTCGCGGCGGGCGCGACGGGGCTGATTCGTGCGTGCCGCGACGCCAGCGCGAAGTATGCGCTCGAGCGCCGGACGTTCGGCCAGCCGATCGCCGAGCATCAACTCGTCAAGCAGATGATCGCGCACATGGAGTCGGACTACCAGGTGTCGCGGCTCCTGTGGCTGCGCGCCGGGTACCTCAAGAACACGGGCCGCCGCAACACGCGGGAGACCGGGCTCGCGAAGTGGTACTCGACGGTCGCGTCCGAGCGGGCCGCCGGAGACTCGGTGCAGGTCCATGGCGCCAACGGCTACTCCGATGAATATCCCGTCGGCCGGTTCTATCGAAACTGCAAAGGCGCGGTCATCTACGAGGGCACCCGTGAGGTGCATACCCTGATGCAGGCCGACTACGTCCTCGGCTATCGGCAGGACAAGCCGACACGCTGCGAACTGCCAGCGTGGGAGAGCGCGACCGACTAGGGGCCGCTTTATTCTTCATTTTCCATTCTTCATTCTTCATTCTTCATTTTTCATTCCGCATTCTTCATTTATGGACGCCGACCTATCGCTGGAGTTCCTGCGCGTCGTCGAGCAGGCCGCGATAGCCTGCGCGCACACGATGGGCCAGGGCAACGGCCGCAGTGCCGATGCCGCGGCAGTCAGCGCGATGCGCAGCGCGCTCGATACGGTCCCGATCGACGGCACGATCGTCATCGGCGAAGGCGAGCGCGACGAAGCGCCGATGCTGTTCATCGGCGAGAAGGTCGGTCTCGCGAACGTCCTCGCGGGCCGGAGCGGGCTCGGTGCGCCGCAGGTGGATATCGCCGTCGATCCGCTCGAGGGCACGAACCTGTGCGCGACCGGCGCGCCAGGCGCAATCGCGGTGCTCGCCGCGGCGGAGAAGGGAGGTCTGCTGAATGCGCCAGACCTCTACATGGAGAAGCTCATCGTCCCGCCGCCGTCCCGCGGCGTCGTCGATCTCGACGCGCCGGTTGCGGACAACCTGCGCGCGATCGCGCGCTCGCTCAGTCGCGACGTGGACGACCTGGTCATCACCGTGCTCGATCGTCCCCGGCACGAGCAGCTGATTGCGGACATCAGGGCGACCGGCGCCAGGATCAAGTTGATTGGTGACGGCGATCTGTCGGCCGCCATCGTCACCGCCGTCGCTGGCACCGGAGTACATGCGGTGATGGGCATCGGCGGCGCGCCGGAAGGCGTGCTGACAGCGGCAGCCATGCGCTGCCTGAACGGCGAGATCTATGCGCGGCTGGTCGTTCGGACGCCGGCCGACGAGGAGCGCTGCCGCGCGATGGGCATCACGGATCTGCGGCGGGTCTACACCGCTGCGGATCTTGCGCCCGGACGGCACCTGATCTTCGCGGCGACCGGCGTCACCGAGGGCGCGCTCATGAAGGGCGTGCGGTTCTTCCGCGACGGCACCCGTACGGCGTCGCTCGTCATGCAGACCTCTCCGCGTCAGATTCGCTTCGTGGACGCGATCCACGTGAGCGACGTCGAGGACGTCACAATCCGGTTCTAGTGACAGGCCACGACCGATGAGCGATATCGCCGCGCCCGGGCCAGACGCCGACGCCGCGGCGCTCGCGGTCTGGCGGCGCAACCTGTTCGCCCTGACCGCGGCAGTCTTCATCGGCTTCACCAGCTTCACGCTGGTGATGCCCTTCCTCCCGATCTTCATTCAGCAGATGGGCGTCACCGACGTCGGGGCGATCGCGGCCTGGACGGGGTTGTCGCTCGGCATCACGCCGGCCATGACGGCGCTGTTTGCGCCGCTCTGGGGCCGGCTGGCGGACCGGGTTGGCCGCAAGGTGATGGTCCTGCGGTCGCTGGCCAGCTTCGTCGTGCTGATGGCGATCATGGGCTACGCGACGGCGCCCTGGCACCTGTTTGCCATCAGGGTCGTGCAGGGGTTTTTTGCCGGATACGGCGCGCTGTGCGTGGCGATGGCGGCGGAGTCGGCGCCGAAGGGACGGATGGCGCAGTCGATTGGCCTCGTGCAGACGGCCACGCGCCTCGGCCCGGCGCTGGGTCCGGTGATTGGCGGCCTGATCGTCGCAGCGGTCGGCTTGCGTCCCGCCTTCTGGGTTACCGGCCTGCTCTACATCCCGGCGTTTCTGTTGATGGCCCTGATCTACGTGGAGCGCCCGGTCGGCCACGACCGCGATGAGGAGCCCGAGCGGGTCACGTTCCGCAACGTGCTGGCGTTCGAGAACTTCCTCCTCCTCATGGGGCTGGTGTTCGGCTTCCAGTTCGTCGATCGCACGCTCGGTCCCGTGCTGCCGCTGCACCTGACGGCGCTCGGCGTCCCTGACGCGCACGTCGCCGTGGTGTCCGGTGTCATCTTCTCGGGCCTGGCGTGTGCCGCCGCCCTCGGACATCACCTGTGCGCCCGCTTCCTGGGGCTGTGGGGTAGCCGGCGGACGCTGGTGCGCTCGTCGCTGCTGGCCGCCGTCGGCGCTGCAGGGATGGCGGCTGCGGGCAACACCTGGCTGTTCGGCGGAGCCGCGCTCGTCTTTGGCGTCGGCATCGGCGTGGCCATGACGGCGTCCTACGCCACGGCCGCGGGCGCGGTGCCGGAAATGGCCCGCGCGTTCGGGTTCAGCTTTCTGTCCAGCGCCTCACTGATCGGCATGGCGATCAGCCCGATGATCGCCGGCCTGGTCGCGCACGCCGGCATCCGCATTGTCTTTGTCGCCGATGCAGTGCTGCTGTTGGGATTTGGTGTGGCGGTGAGGGAGATGATGGAAGGGTGAGGAATGGGGAATGGGGAATGAAGAATGGGAAATGGGAAATGAAGAGTGAGGAATGAAGAGTGAAGAATGGCCAGTGATGACCGAGCGGTCAGCGCTCTTCGTCCTTCTTCTTGTGTTTTCTGTCGCGCCAGGCGCGTTGCGTCTTGTCCTCGTGGCGTCCGCCGGTTTGGCGGGGTAGCGGGACGCGAGGCAGGCGACGGCGCTTGGCGGCGGGACGCCGCTTCTTAGCCAATGGTCCTCCCTCAGCCACTGTGTCTGCGCGCACTCGCCGCTGTCAAGGCGTGGTCTCGTAAGCGCCCGGCCGTGTTGCGGCCTGAGGATCAACCACCTCCCTCGGAATCTGCGATCATGCTGGTGTGCACAGGGTGGTGGTTGACTTGTCGCGGCCGCTGGACGGCCAGCTCGGAATGGCGGTTCGCGCGATTCGCGATGGCCTCGTCGTCGCGTTTCCGACAGACACGCTCTACGGGCTGGCTGTTGATCCACGGTCCAGAGACGCGCTGCAACGCCTGATCCGCCTGAAGGGCCGAGACGCCGCGAAGTCGATCGCCCTGGTCGCCGCGGACATCGACCAGGCCAGTGACCTCGTGCGCTTCGATGCGCTGTCGGCACGCCTCGCTGCGCAGTTCTGGCCGGGACCGCTGACGCTTCTCGTGCCGTCGCGCGCGACATTGCCCGAGCCGATTGTCGGCGATGGGGGACTGGTGGGCATCCGCGTGCCGCGCCATCCGGTGGCGCTGGCGCTCGCCAGGCTTGCAGGACACGCGCTGACCGCGACGAGCGCCAACGCGTCGGGCAGCCCGGCGACAGCCGATCCCGATGAGGTAGCGAGACAACTTCCGCAGATCGATGTGCTCGTCGACGCGGGAGTACCTGCCGGGCGGCCCGGCATCGACGATTGTCGACGTCACCGGCGCCGCGGCCAGGCTGGTGCGTGAAGGCGCCGTCCCGTGGAGCCGCGTGTTAGAATCTGTCGGTTCGCCCGCACCTGACTCCACGCCGCAATGACAGCCGGCTCCGATAGCGCCCCTCGCACCGTTCGTTTCTGATGGCAGTCGCGTCCCGTACCAATCGAGAGCGAGCCGCGCTTGTCGGGCTGATCACCGGCTCGACGCGTCGTCACGTCGCCGAGCAGTCGCTCGACGAGCTCGCGGAGCTTGCCGACTCGGCAGGCGCCGACGTCGCGCTGCGCCTGTCGCAGGAGCGCCCGCGCCCTGATGCCGCGACGTTCCTCGGCAGGGGAAAGCTCGACATCCTTGCCGCCGCGTGCGAAGAAGCCGACGTGGACGTCGTGATTTTCGACAACGAGCTGTCGCCGGCGCAACTCGGGCACATCGAAGAGCGCGTCGGCCGCAAGGTCATCGATCGCACGCAGCTGATTCTCGACATCTTCGCCAGGCGCGCGCGCACGAGGGAAGGGAAGTGGCAGGTCGAGCTCGCGCAACTCGAGTACCTGCTGCCGCGGCTGGCCGGATCGGGGCTGGCGCTGTCGAGGCTTGGCGGCGGGATCGGCACTCGTGGCCCTGGCGAGACGAAGCTCGAGACCGACAGGCGCCGTATCCGCGTCAGGATTCACCAGATCAAGAAGGCGATCGACGATGTGCGGCAGCGGCGGGCGCACCTGCGGGAGCGGCGTCAGAAGCAGGCCGTGCCGATCATCGCGCTCGTCGGCTACACGAACGCCGGCAAGACGACGCTGTTCAATCTCCTCACACGGGAAGTCGCCGACGCCGACAACGCGCTGTTCGTCACCCTCGACCCGCTGGTGCGCCGCGTGCGGCTGCCCGATCGCCGCGATCTGCTCGTCTCCGACACTGTCGGCTTCATCGACAGGCTGCCGCATACGCTGGTCGCCGCATTTCGCGCGACCCTGGAAGAAGTGGCGGCCGCCGATCTCGTGCTGCACGTGATCGACGCGTCGAGCCCGGAGCGCGATCGGCAGATGGCCGCCGTCGCCAAGGTCCTCGAGGAGATGGGCGCCGCCGCGGTGCCGCACATCGACGTCTACAACAAGAGCGATCTCATCGGCGTCGAAGAACGCCGCCGCCTTCAGGCGTCCGATCCGTCCGCAGTGGTGTTGTCGGCGCGTACGGCTGACGGGCGTGACGAACTGCTGGAGCGTGTGGCCGCGAGACTGTCGCTGGACGTTCAGCGCGTGACGCTGGTGTTCGACAAGCAGGACGAGCGCGAGCGCCGCGCAGTCGCCTCGATTTACCGCGACGCGCGGGTGCTGTCGCACCTCGAGACCGACGACCGGATTACGCTGGACGCCGAGGTCCCGCGCCGCGTGCTCGAGCGCCTCTCGCTTGCGGGCTCCGGGGTGGAACCGTGAGGCAGCGCGCCCTTCCGGCGCTCCTGGTGTCGGTCGCCCTATGGGCGGCAGCGTGCGGTCCCAAGACGCCGCCAGTGGCGCCAGGAGCCGCGCACTATCCGGAGTTCGTCTCACCGGTCGTGCCAGCCGTGGCCGGCTCGCCGGATGGGGAAGCGCTGTCCCGCGCGTGGCAGGCGTTGCAGGCCGGCGATGTCGGGGCTGCCGAACGGCAGTTCGCCGGAGTGCTGAAGCGGCAGCCACGCAACGACGCGGCGCTGACAGGCCTGGGCTACGCGGAACTGGCCAAGCGCGATCCTGACAAGGCCATCGCCCGCTTCGATCAAGCGGTCGCCGTGAAGCCGGCCTCGGCGTCGGCGCTGGTCGGCCGCGGTCTGGCGTACGCGCAGTCCGGCAGGGCCGCCGAGGCGATCGCCAGCCTCGAGGCAGCGCACGCCGCGGAGCCCACGCTGGATCTGTCGGCCAGGATCGACGCGCTCCGCTTCCGGGCCGTCGAGGACGCCGTCGCACGGGCTCGGGCGGCGGCGTCGGCCGGCAAACTCGACGAGGCGCGCAGCGGATACGCCGCTGCGCTGGTCGCCTCACCCGACAGCGCGCCGCTGCTGAAGGAGCTCGCTGGTGTGGAGCGGCAGGCCGGCGACGTGACGTCGGCGCGGACGCACCTCGAACGCGCCATTGCCGTCGACCCCGCCGACCGCGCCGCCCGTCTCCAGCTGGCGGACCTGCTCGAAGCCTCCGGCGACCGCAAGGGCGCGCTGCAGGTGCTCCAGGCAGCCGAACGCGCGGAACGCAGTCCCGACATCGAGGCGCGCATCGCCGCGTTGCAGGAGCGCGCCGACCTCGAGGCACTCCCGGAGCGGTATCGCCGGATTGCCGGGGCGCCGAGCGTGACCCGCGCCGATCTCGCGGCGCTCCTCGGCGTCCGTCTCCCGGGCGTCCTGCGGGCCGCTCCGCCACGGCCGGTGCCGCTCGTCACCGACGTTTCCGGCGGGTGGGCGGCGTCCTGGATCGCCCTCGTGCTCCGGGCGGGCGTGATGGACGCCTTTCCGAACCACACGTTTCAGCCCGACGGCACGGTTCGCCGCGCCGATCTGGCGGCCGTCGTCGATCGGACGCTGTCGCTGATGGCGGCACTCGATCCGCCGAAAGCCGGCAGCTGGCAGAGAGATCCCGCGTCCTTCACCGACCTTGCCTCGAGCCACCCGGCCTACGAGGCGGCCAGCCGCGCGGTCGGCGCCAAAGTGCTCGATGCGGGACCGGGAGGCGCCTTCGAGCCGACGCGGCTCGTCACCGGCGCGGAGGTCTCCGACGCCGTAGGACGGCTTGAAAAGCTGGCGGGCCCGAAGGCTCGCGCCGAGCGGAAGTAGATCGTGCGCACGCTGACCATCGCCAACCAGGTCACGCTTGTCCGGCTGCTGCTGGTGCCGGCCTTCGTGATCCTCGTGCTCTACGGCGAGCTGGGCTGGGCGCTGACCACGTTCCTCGTTGCCGGCGTCACCGACGCCCTCGACGGCATCATCGCCCGCTGGGCGCGGCAGAAGACCACGCTCGGGGCGTGGCTCGATCCGATGGCCGACAAGCTCCTGCTGCTCAGCGCCTTTGTCGTGCTCACGCTGCCGGCCAGCAATCTGGTCGCGCGAATTCCGCTCTGGCTCACCGTCTGCATCATGAGCCGCGACGTCGTGATCGTGCTGACGGTCGCCATCGTGAACCTGGCGGTCGAGCGCACGACATTCACGCCGACGCTGCTGGGCAAGGCAGCGACGGCGATCTACATCCTCACGTGTCTGGTATTCCTGACGGTGAACTATCTCGGGAAGCCGTCGCCGCTGACTGACTGGACGGTCTATCTGGCGCTGGCCGTGACTGTCGTCTCAGCCCTGCACTACATCGGGCACGCAGCCCGGATCATCAACCACACCGCGCAGTAGCGCGATCGCGCGGGGGCGATTCCCCCGCGCGCCTGCGGTCTGTCAGATCTTGGTCCTGAAGTACGCGATGGTGGTGGCGAGGCCGTCCTCGACTGCGACGCGGGGCTCCCAGCCAAGCAGCGTGCGCGCACGCGTGATGTCCGGCTGGCGAACCTTCGGGTCGTCCACGGGCAGGGGACGGTGCACGATCTTGCTGGTGGCGCCGGTCTGCTTGATGATCAACTGCGCGAGCTCCGCCAAAGTCATCTCGCGCGGGTTGCCGATATTCACCGGCTCGTTGACGTCGGAGAGCATCAGGCGAATGATGCCGTCGACCAGGTCGGTGATGTAGGTGAAACTGCGCGTCTGGCTGCCGTCGCCGAAGACGGTGACGTCTTCGTTGCGCAGCGCCTGCGAGATGAACGCCGGCACCGCGCGCCCGTCCTTCACCCGCATGCGCGGACCATAGGTGTTGAAGATCCGCACGATCTTCGCGTCCACGCCGTGGTACCGGTGGTACGCCGTCGTCATCGCCTCGGCGAAGCGCTTGGCTTCGTCGTAGACCCCGCGCGGACCAATCGGGTTGACGTTGCCCCAGTAGCTTTCCTTCTGCGGATGCTCGAGCGGATCCCCGTAGACCTCCGATGTCGACGCGAGCACGAACCGCGCGCCCTTGGCCTTGGCCAGGCCGAGCGCCTTGTGCGTGCCGAGCGCGCCGACCTTCAGCGTCGGAATCGGCAGCTCGAGATAGTCGATCGGACTGGCAGGGCTCGCCCAGTGGAGCACGTAGTCCACGGGGCCGTTGACGTAGATGTAGTTGGTGACGTCGTGCTTGATGAACTCGAAATCACGGTGCATCAGGTGCGCGACGTTGGCGATGTCTCCCGTCAGGAGATTGTCGATCCCAACTACCGAGTAGCCGCGGTCGAGAAGAGTCTCGGCGAGGTGCGAGCCGATGAAGCCGGCTGCACCGGTGATGACGACACGACTGCTCATATGTGTGGTTTCAGTAAGCGTGCTTGTGGAAGAACCCCTTGACCAGGGTCAGCCACATGATTTTCATGTCCAGGGCGACCGACCAGTTCTCGATGTAGTAGAGGTCGTACTCGATGCGTTTCTCGATCGAGGTGTTGCCGCGCCAGCCGTTCACCTGGGCCCAGCCGGTCAGCCCGGCCCGCACCTTGTGGCGCAGCATGTACTGCGGAATGCGCTGCTTGAACTGGTCGACGAAGTAGGGCCGCTCCGGGCGCGGGCCGACCAGGGACATGTCGCCCTTCAGCACGTTCCACAGCTGCGGCAGCTCGTCGACGTTCGTGCGCCGGAGAAAGCGTCCGAGCGGCGTGCAGCGCGGGTCGTCCTCGCGCGCCCAGATCGGGCCGGTGTCGGCCTCGGCGTCCTCGAACATCGATCGGAACTTGTAAATCTGAAACGGCTTGCCGTCGAGGCCCATGCGCTCCTGCCGGTAGAGCACCGCGCCGCTCGAGGTGCGCCGGATGAGCAGCGCGACAATGCCGAAGGGGATGGCCAGGGCGGCCAGTGCCGCCGACGAGATGCCGATGTCCAGGGCCCGCTTGATGAAGCTGTTGAAGCCCTGAAGGGGAACGTCGTTGACGTTGATGATCGGGATCCCGTCGAGGTCCTCGAGCCTCGCCCTGAGGGCGATGACCTGCAACAGGTCCGGCACCACCTTGACGTCGATCATCTCGCGGCCGATCACCTCGAGGAGCTGCAGCATCCTCACGTGCTCTTCGGCGGGGAGGGCGACGTACAGGTGGTCCACGGCCTCGCGCCTGGCGATTTCTCCCGCCTCGTCGAGCGTGCCGAGAATCGGCAGGCCGCGGTGGCCGAGATAGTCGCCGCCGGCGCGGTCGTCCACGAAGCCGACGACGTGGTAGCCGAGCTCGCGATGTTCGAGAATCCAATCGGACACGAGCCGCCCGAGCTCTCCGGCGCCGGCAATCAGAATTCGCTTGAGCCCGATGCCCGCGCGCCACCGGCGCTCGAGCGCCTCACGGACCAGTTCGCGCGACGCGAACGTCAGCAGGACGTTGAACCCGAGGAAGAACGCCCAGACGATCTGCGATACCTCGTACACCCCGCGATCCTTCAATTCGTCGGGGACGTAGTAGGCCTGGAAGTACAGCGTCGCGATGATGCCGAAGACGACGGCGAGGATGCTGCCGACGAACACCGCAAAGAAATCGTCGACCCGCGAGCGGCCGCGGCGCAGGCGGTAGAGTCCCTGGACCTGGTAGGCGAACGGGCCGAGGACGCCGATGAACGGCAGGACGTTGACGTACTGGCTGAAGGGCGGGAACCCCTTGGTGACCGGGATCAGTCCGCTTTCGAACCGGAGCACGTACGCGAGCACGAAGGCGGAGATGCCAAGGATGGCGTCCGAGAGGACGTAGAACGCGACGAGCAGCCGGTTGTGCCGTCTTACCATCGGGTTCCTGGCGCGTGCCGCAATGTCTCGTCGATGACGTCCGTGATCTCGCTGGCGAATCGCTGCCGGCTGAATGTCGCCGCGTGCGCGCGGGCGACGTCAGGGCTGAACGGCAGAGTCATCGCGGCCTGCAGGCCCGCGGCCATCGCTTCAGGCGTCGCCTCGGTCACCAGCACGCCGGTCACGCGGTCCATGACAGTCTCGCGCGCGCCGCCGCGTCCAAGGGCCACCACCGGGCGGCCACATGCCTGGGCTTCGACAGGCACGATGCCAAAGTCTTCCTCGCCTGGCAGCAGCACCGCGCTGGCGCCGCGATAGATGTCGCGCACGACGTCGTCGGGCTGAAATCCGAGAAAGGAGACGTCCGCGCCAGCGGCATGCGCTTCGAGCCGGGCACGTTCGGGCCCCTGACCGACGATCTTGAGCGGCATTCCCACGATTCGTGCGGCGTCTATCGCCAACTCCAGGCGCTTGTAAGGAACCAGGGCCGACACCACGGCGGCATATCCTTCCGCCGGTCGTGCATCGGGCGCGTAGAACTCGGTGTCCACCGGAGGGTACACGACGTCCGATCGTCGATTATAGTATCGGGCGATTCTTCCGGCAACATAATGCGAAATAGCCACATAGCGGCTTACTCTGCCGGACGTTGAGGCATCCCACCGCGCCAGCCGGCGCAGGACCGGCCGCGCCAGGGCGGCCGCCGGCCAGCCGATACGCTCCGGCCCGAAATATTGATCCCGCTGATCCCAGGCATACCGCATCGGCGTGAAGCAGTAGCAGACATGCGGAATGGCCGGAGGCGCCACGACGGCCTTCGCGGCGCAGTGGCTGGTGCTCACGATCAGGTCGTATCCGTCCAGGTCGAGCAGCTCGATGGCCACCGGGAACACCGGCAGCAGCTCCCGGTACACGCTGCCGATGGCAGGCACGTGCTGGAGGATGGAGGCACGGATGCGATGGCGGGAAATGGCAGGGGAGACGCTCCCCGGGACATGCACCAGGGTCAGGATGTCGGCGTCCGGATAGACGTCGCACAGGACCTCGAGCGCCTTTTCCCCGCCACGCATCCCCGTGAGCCAGTCGTGCACCAGGGCGACGCGCATCACCGGGCGGCCACGTCCAGGTAGATGTCGCGAATCTGGCGCACCGATCGCTCCCAGGAAAACTGACGCGCGCGCGCAAGGCCTCTTCGCCGCAGGTCCGCATGCAGCGCCGGGTCGGTGACGACCCGCCGGATGGCGTCGGCAATGGCGTCGGTGTCGGTCGGGTCCACCAGCAACGCCGCGTCGCCCGTCACTTCAGGCAGCGACGACACGTTCGAGGTGACGACCGGCGTCCCGCTGGCCATCGCCTCGAGCGGGGGCAGACCGAAGCCCTCGTAGAGCGACGGAAACACGAAGACCTTGGCCAGCCGATACACGACCGCCAGCGTCTCGTCCGACAGGAAGCCAAGAAACCGGACGTACTTGTGCAGGTTGTATTTGTGCACGGCGCGCCTGAGCGCCGCGTACTTCGAGATCTCGTCGCCGATGATGACCAGGCGCAGGTCGTCCACGCCGGACTGCCGGACGCGATGAAACGCGTCGATCAGCCGCTCGACGTTCTTGTGCGGTTTCACATTGCCGACGTAGAGCGCGAAGTCGCCTGCGAGCTGATACCGCTCTGCCACCCCGCGCACCGCGTCGTCTGACGGATCGCCCTCGAAGTGTTCGTCGATCGCGTTGTAGATGACGGTGATCTTGTCGGGCGACACGTCGAAGTATTCGAGGATGTCGCGCTTGGACGCCTCGGACACTGTCAGGATGCGATCCGATCGCCGCGCGGCCGATCCCATCTGGGCCCGCGCGTAGGCGAGCGCGCCGCGCTTGGGCAGATACTGCGGGAAGCGCAGGTGGATGCAATCGTGAATCGTCACCACCGATCGGCAGCGTGTCAGCGGCGGCAGCACGTAGTGCGGTTCGTGGAACACCTGCGCGTGGTTCCGCAGCAGCGCCCACGGGACACTCAACTGCTCGCGGACGGAGTACGGCGGCGACTGGTCGACGACGGCGCGGAAGTTGTCCGCGCCCAGCGTCCGCGGCAGGTCCCGGTCGGCGTTCTGGCAGAGCAGGACGTACTCGGTCTCGTGGTCGATCCGTGCCAGCTGCCGGAGGATGTTGCGGATGTAAGTACCGATGCCGAAGTCGTGCACTTTGCGGGCATCGATGGCGACTCTCACGGCCTTCATGATAGCGGACGATGAGGGGCGGCGCTCAGGCGCCCGGCGGGAGGCCCCGCAGGCGCAAATAGCGCTCGAGCCACGGCGCCCAGCGCGGACGGTGCTTGCGGTAGTAGGCGAGGTGGCTCTGTTGCCAGGCGCGATGCGCGGCGCCGCCGGTCGACGGCGCCGATCGCCCACGCAGGTGGACGATCTGGGCGACCGGCGAGAACACGACGCGGTGACCTCGGGCCCGGACCGCCGCGCAGAAGTCAGCGTCCTCGGCGTAGAGAAAGTAGCGTTCGTCGAGCAGGCCCGCCTCTTCTGCCGCCGGTCTCCGCACCAGCAGGCACGCGCCGGTCACCCAGTCGACGTCGCGCTCTGTCGAGGTCGCGCGCTCGATAAACCGTGCCGCTGCCGTCACCCCGCGTCTGTCGAGGCCGAGCAGCGTCTTCCGTCGGAGCTCGCCGAGCGGTGACAGGTCGTCGCCAAACGACAGCTCGGCATGGCCCTGCCCATCGACGATCCGCGGACCGATCACACCCGCGTCGGGGCGCGCGGCGAGCCGGTCCATCAGGGCGTCGACGGCGCCCGGCGGCACGATCGTGTCAGGGTTCAGCAGCAGCACGAAATCGCCGCGGGTCGCGCGAATGCCGATGTTGTTGCCTGCCGAGAAGCCGGCATTCCGCCCGGCGTCGATCACAGCGACTGTCGGGAATCTCGCGCGCACCATTGCGGGCGCGCCGTCGGTCGACGCGTTGTCGACCACGACGATCTCGTGAGCGTGCGCCGGGGGCGCCGACGTCAGCGAGGTGAGGGTGGCGGCAAGCTCCTCGCTCGCGTTGTAGGACACGATGACGATCGACAGGCGCGTCACGGCGCTGCCACCTGTTCCAGGACGCTGAGCGTGCGTGCGGCCGTCACGCGCCAGGAGTACCGCCCAAGGACCCGCGGGGCCGCATCGAGGATCGCGTGCCGCCTGGCGTTGGCGGGATCGAGCAGCGACGCGAGCGCGTCGGTCACGAGGTCCGGGTCCGGGCGCGCGACGCGCCAGGCGCCCTCGCCGTAGACCTCACGAGCGACTGGCGTGTCGAGGACGACCGGCGGCACGCCGGCGGCCAGCGCCTCCAGCGGCGTGAGGCCGAACCCCTCGTACTCCGACAGAAACGCAAACACAGATGCGCGACGGTACAGATCGGCCAGGGCGGCGTCCGGAAGCCAGTCGTGGTGCGCGATCCTGTCGCCCACACCTGTCTGCGCGGCAAGCCCGACGAGATCGATTCTGGGATGTGTCCGGTTGGCGCCCACCAGTACCAGCCGCGCCAACGGGTAGCGCGCGGCGAGGCCGGCGAACCCGTCGATCAGCGCCGGGACATGACGCCTGTCGAAAATCGATCCGACGTAGAGAATCAGCGGCTCCCTGGCGACGGCCGGCGACGCCGGCGACTCCAGCCCGACGCCAAGCGGGATGACGTGAATCCTGTCGGCTGACACCCCGAGGTGTCTGATGATTTCGTCGCGCGAGAACTCCGTCAGGGTCAAAACGGCGCCGGCCCGTCGCGCTGCCAGCCGCGCGAGTGTCCGACGCCGCATCCCTTCGCGAAGGCCGAACCACTCCGGGTGCGCGGCAAACGAGACGTCGTGCATCGCGACGACGAACGGCACCGCCGTCAGCAGCGGCGCGGAGTAGCCCGGCGCAAAAAACACGTCGGGGCGATCGCGGCGGACGGCGTGGGCGAGCGCGCCCTGCTCCCAGGCCGTGCCCCCCGAGCCGTTGGCGAGCGCCACCTCGCCGGGCAGGTCCGGCGGCAGCGCGACGCCGCCATCCGGGGAATAGATGGTGAACCGGTGTCGGCGAGCCTCCGGGCTGAGCCCCCACTCCTGCAGCAGGCGCTGGAGGTAGCGGCCGACGCCCGTGCCGCCGGGGCCGAGCTCGCGACCGTCAACGCCGATCTGCATCGGGCATCCCGGGGCGGAGCAGTCGTGTGTATGCGTGATAGAGCCGGTCCGCCGCCGTCTCCCACCGATATGCCGCGGCGCGCGTGAGCCCGTCTCTGCTCATGCGCTCGGCCCGCGATGGGTCACTGAGCACCGCGTCGATCGCCTCGGCCAGCGCGCGTGGGTCCTCGGCGTCCACCATCAGCCCGGCGTCTCCGGCCACTTCGGGAAGCGCGCCACGATTCGAGGTGACGACGGGAATGCCGAGCGCCATCGCCTCGAGTACCGGCAGGCCGAAGCCCTCGTTCAGCGACGGCAGCACGAGGAGCCTGGCGCCCTCGTACAGGGCACGACGCTTGTCGCCATCCACGTAGCCAGCGTAGTCCACCAGCGCGTTCAGGGGCGGCGCGGCCATCCGGTCCGCCCAGCCTGCGCCGAGCGGATGCAGGCCTCCGGCGACACGCAGGCGGGGCAGCGAGTCGGGTCGCGAGCGCGCCAGCAGCTCCCATGCGTCCAGCAGTTGGCCCAGGTTCTTCCGTGGCTCGAGTGTCCCGACAAACAGAACATAGCCGTCCGAAGGGGGCCGGCGGTCGACAGGGTCGCCGATCCAGCTGGGAATGCCGGGCCTGCAAATGACCAGACGGTCCGCGCCGACGCCGAGCTCCTGCTGGACGGCGCGCGCGGTGTGGTGCGAGACGACGACCACCGCGGCCGCCCGTGGCACGTCCCGCCGCACCAGCGCCGCGTAGTCCCGCCGAATCTCCGCCGTCGTCCGTTCGGGATGGCGGAGGAAGTCCAGGTCGTGCACAGTGACCACCTGGCGGGCACGTCGAGTGGGAATGAGCAGCGGGTGCAGGGCGTGCACGATGTCCGCCGGCGACGCCAGTTGCTCGACGGGCGGCCACCGCAGCCGGTGCCACGCGAAGGCGAGCGGGCGGACCGGCAGCTTTCGGTCCACGACGTGCGTGTGCGGCCAGTCGGCCGCCAGGCCAGGGTCCGGCCGATCCCGCCACGAACTGGTGAACAGCGTCAGTTCGTCCCCGTCGGGCATCCGCCGGGCCAGGGCGCGGGCCAGCTCGTGGGCGTACTCTCCAACTCCCGTCCGATCCTTCAGCGCGGGACGGTAGTCGAGGAGGACTCTCACCGGCGGCAAGGCTAGCAGGGCCGGCGCACCGGAGACAAGCGGCTTGACAAAATGGCTGGAAGTCCTTTTGGGTCAGTATGTTGACGGATTTATGGTGCTGTGGTAACGTTTGACCCTTTACGGGGGCGCCTCGGCGGTTGGCCATGGGGCGCAGGGCGGCGGACCGCAGAGGAGCAAGGCTCGACATGAAGATTGCCGTGGTCGGTACTGGGTACGTGGGGCTGGTGGTAGGCGCCTGTCTGGCAGAGACCGGCAACGACGTCGTGTGCGTCGACAAACTCGACGCCAAGGTGCGGATGCTGCGCCGCGGCAAGATGCCGATCTACGAGCCCGGGCTCGAGGAGCTGGTGCAGCGCAACACGAAGAAGAAGCGGCTGGTCTTCACGACGCAGTTGGCCAAGGCGGTGCGGGCGGCCGAGATTGTCTTCATCGCCGTTGGCACGCCGCAGGGCGAGGACGGTTCGGCCGATCTGCGGCATGTCCTGGGCGTCGCGCGCGAGATTGCGCACGCGATGAACGGCTACAAGGTCATCGTCGACAAGAGCACGGTGCCTGTCGGCACGGCCGCCAAGGTGCGAGACATCGTCCGGCGCGAGACCACGCATCCCTTCAGCGTCGTCAGCAACCCGGAGTTCCTGAAGCAGGGCGCGGCCGTCGAGGACTTCCTCAAGCCCGACCGCGTCGTGATCGGCGCCGAGGACGAGAAGGCCCGGCGCATCATGCAGGAGCTGTACTCGCCGTTCACCCGGACCGGCGCGCCCATCATGGTGATGGACTGCGCGTCGGCGGAGTTGTGCAAGTACGCCGCGAACGCGCTGCTCGCGACGAAGATCTCCTTCATGAACGAGATCGCCAACGTCTGCGAGTTGTTCGGCGCGGATGTCGACGACGTCCGGCGGGCCATTGGATCCGATCGCCGGATCGGCAACTCGTTCCTGTTTCCAGGAGTCGGGTACGGCGGCAGCTGCTTCCCCAAGGACGTCAAGGCGATCGTGCATTTCTCTGGGGAGAAGAGCTACGACTTCCGCATCCTGAAGGCTGTTGAAGCCGTGAACCAGCGGCAGAAGTCGCGCCTGATCGACAAGATGCAGGCGCACTTCGGCAGCCTGAAGGGCAAGACGATCGCCCTCTGGGGCCTGGCATTCAAGCCGCGGACCGATGACATGCGGGAAGCGCCGGCGATTACGATCATCGAGAAGTTGCTGGCGGCCGGGGCGCGTGTGCAGGCGTTCGATCCGGAGGCGATGAAGGTCGCCAAGGGCATCTTCGGCGCCAAGGTGGTGATGACGGACAAGAGCTACGACGCCCTGAAGGGCGCCGACGCGCTGGCGATCGTCACGGAATGGAACGAGTTTCGCGAGCCCGATTTTGCGCGGATGCGCAAGCTGCTGAAGTCGCCGGTCATCTTCGACGGCCGGAATATCTTCAGCCCCGCGCAGATGAAAGAGCAGGGCTTCACCTACCATTCGATCGGCCGCGTATGAGGGCGCCGTCGGTCGACGGCTCGCGGTGCCGGCGCGCCATTTGACAGAGTGAGCATCCTTCTTCGTCTGCTTCGCTACGCGATCCCCTACCGCCTGCGCTTCAGCTGGGCGATCGCGGCGATGTTTCTCTACGCGGGCGCGTCGGCGTTCCTCGTCTACCTGATCAAGCCGATTCTCGACAACGTCCTGCCGAAGCAGGAGCAGGTCTCCACGATCGGCTGGGCGATCGTGATCACCTACGTCATCAAGGGGGTGGGGAGCTACTTCTCCAGCTACCTGATGTCGGACGTCGGCCAGCGGGTCGTGCGGGACCTGCGCGACGATCTGCACGGCCACCTGCTCCGGCAATCCGCCGCGTTCTTCGCGCGGCGCTCAACCGGTCAACTGCTGTCGCGCATCACCAACGACGTCGGCCAGGTCCAGCACGTCGTCGCGGAGACGATGGCCGACCTGCTGCAGGAGTCGTTTTCGCTGGTGGGATACGCCGGCCTCCTGATCTACTACGATGCGCCGCTGGCGCTGGTCTGCCTGACGTCGGCGCCCGTCGTCGTCTACCCGCTCGCGAAACTCGGCCGCCGCCTTCGCAAGACCACCCGCCGGAGCCAGGAGGCACTCGAGCAGCTGACCCACGTCGCCGCCGAGTCGTTTGCCGGCCACCGGATCGTGAAGGCCTTTGGCGCGGAGCGGCGTGAGTCGGCGAAGTTCCACGACGCGTCGCAGCAGCTGTACCGGACGAACCTGCGCATCACGCGCATCGTCTCGGTGCTGCCGCCGCTGATGGAGCTGCTCGGCGGCCTCGCCATGGCAGGCGCCATCTACTACGGCAGTCGCGAGATCGCCGGTCACCGGCTGACGACGGGCGCGTTTGTGGCGTTCATCACCAGCCTGTTCATGATGTACGGCCCGGTCAAGAAGCTGAGCCGGGTCAACGCGAGCCTGCAGCAGGCGATTGCCGCCGCGCAGCGGATCTTCGAGGTGCTCGATCGTCATACCGAGGTCATCGAGCGGCCCGACGCCTTGCCCTTGGCGCCGTTCCACGCGACCGTCGAGTTCAACGACGTCGTGTTTGCGTATGAGGACGTGCACGCCCGCCCGATTCTGAGGGGCGTGTCGTTCACCGCGCACGCCGGGCAGGTGGTGGCCATCGTCGGCCGCAGCGGAGCGGGGAAGACCACGCTCGTCAACCTGATCCCCCGCTTCTACGATGTGACCGGCGGCGAGATCCGGATCGACGGCATCGACGTCAGGGCGGCGACGCTGGCGTCGCTGCGCGCCCAGATCGCCATCGTCACGCAGGACACCGTGCTGTTCGACGACACCATCGCGAACAACATCGCCTACGGCTGCCCCGGCGCGTCGCAGGAGTCGATCGAGTCCGCCTCACGCGCCGCGCATGCCCACGACTTCATCCAGGGCCTGCCCGAGGGCTATCAGACGACGATCGGCGAGCGCGGCCAGCGGCTGTCGGGCGGACAGCGGCAGCGGCTCGCCATCGCCAGGGCGCTGCTGAAGGACTCGCCGTTGCTCGTGCTCGATGAGGCGACCTCGTCGCTCGACACGGAGTCCGAGGTGCTCGTGCAGGAAGCACTCGCGAATCTGATGAAGAACCGGACCTCGTTCGTGATCGCGCATCGCCTCTCGACGGTACGTAAGGCGGATTTCATCCTCGTCATGGACCGTGGACGGATCGTCGAGACAGGCCGGCACGACGAGCTGCTGGCGCGCGGCGGCTTGTATACGCGGCTGTATGAGATGCAACTGGTGGGCGGCCGCCGTGGGGCCGGCGGCCCCGTGCCGGCACTGGCCGACGCGGGCGAGAGCCGCGCCAGGCGGACGGAGCGCTGATGATCAAGAGCATGACGGGCTTTGCCGCGCTGACACGCGAGGACGGCATCGCGGCCATCAACGTGACACTTCGGGCCGTGAACCACCGGTTTCTCGACGTCCAGCTGCGAATGCCGTCAAGCCTGGCCGATCAGGAGGCGCGCGTGCGCGCCGCCCTGCAGCGCGGCATCGCGCGCGGTCGAATCGAGCTGGCTGTCAGCGTCCAGTCTGCCCGTCCCGTGTCCCCGCGCGTGGAACTGAACGACGCGTTTGTGACAGAGCTCGAGGGGGCGCTCGAGCGGGCCCGGCAGCGCGGGATTGTCGCGGGCCAATTGACGCCGGGCGATCTGCTGCGCCTGCCGCAGGCGCTGGTGATCAAGGAGCAGGCGGCCGCGGAGCCCGACGATCAGGAAGCGCTCGGCGCCGCGGTGGTTGCAGCGGTCGAGGCCGCCGTCATCGAGCTGGATGGCATGCGGGTGCACGAGGGCAGGCACCTGCGCGACGATCTCGATGCCCGCGGCCGGATGCTCGGCGACTTGATTGAAAAGATCTTCGAGGCCGCCGCCGCGGGACAGGCGGGACTGCAGGCGCGGATTGCTGCGCGCGTCACGGAGCTCACCGCGGACTTGCCGGTCGATCGCACGGCAATCGCGCAGGAGATCGTACGGATGGTCGGTCGGTCCGACATCAGCGAAGAGATCACGCGATTCCGCGCGCACCTCGAGCACTGGTCGGCGCTGACGGACTCGCCGGAGCCGTGCGGCCGCAAGCTCGAGTTCCTGCTGCAGGAGATGAATCGCGAGATCAACACCATCGGGTCGAAGGGAGACGGGCAGCAGGTGTCGGAGCTGATCGTGACGGCCAAGGCAGAGCTCGAGAAGATGCGGGAGCAGGTGCAGAATGTCGAGTGAAGGGCATGGACAGCTCTTCATCGTGTCCGCGCCGTCAGGGACCGGCAAGACGACGCTGGTCGAGCGGCTGGTGCAGGTCGTGCCAGACCTGGCGCTGTCGCGCTCGTTCACGTCGCGCGCGCCGCGGCCCGGCGAAATCGACGGGGTCGACTATAATTTCATCAGCCGCGACCGCTTCGAGTCGATGATCGCCGCTGGCGATTTCCTCGAGTGGGCCGATGTCTTCGGCAACCTGTACGGCACGTCGGCCTCGTCCACCGCACATGTGCTCGGGCAGGGCCGCGATCTCGTGCTGGTGATCGACGTGCAGGGCGCGCGGCTGGTGCGCGCGCGTACGTCGGGCAGTGTGGGCGTGTTCGTGCTGCCGCCTTCATTTCCGGTGCTGGAAGAACGGCTCCGGCGTCGCAGCAAGGACAGCGAGCAGCAGATCCAGCGGCGGCTCGAGGTCGCCCGGCGTGAAGTCGGAGCCGTCGCCGACTACGACTACGTCGTGATCAACGACGAGGTGGGCCCTGCGGTGGAGCGCCTTCGCGCCATCGTCGGGGCCGAGCGCGCCAGGCTGCGAAGGATGGGCCCGGCGGCGACCAGGATCATCGAGAGCTTCCTCTAATCATGGCGTTCATCGCACTCGGCGTGACCGGCGGCATCGGTGCCTACAAGGCGGTCGAAGTGGCGCGCCTGCTTCAGAAGCGCGGCCACGACGTGCATGCCGTGATGACGCGCTCGGCCGCCAAATTCGTCGGCGCGGTGACGTTCGAAGCCATCACCAGGCATCCGGTCATCACGAGCCAGTGGGTGCCCGGCGCGAATGCCGACATCGAGCACATCTCAATTGCGTCTGACGCCGCGCTGCTGCTCGTCGTGCCCGCGACCGCCAACGTCATCGGCAAGTTTGCCGGCGGCATCGCCGACGACTTCCTGACTTCGCTGTACCTGGCCACCGAGGCGCCGGTCCTGCTCGCGCCCGCAATGAACACCAACATGCTGAACCACCCGGCGGTGCAGCAGAACCTCGCGACGCTGCAATCGCGCGGCGTGCGGTTCGTGGAGCCGGGGGACGGCTATCTGGCCTGCGGGTGGATCGGCAAGGGGCGGCTCGCCGAGCCCGAGGCCATCGTCGAGGCCGTGGAACGGCAGCTGGCGCAGAAGCAGACCCTGGCGGGCCGGCGCGTGGTCGTGACGGCGGGCCCGACCTACGAAGATCTCGACCCTGTGCGATTTGTCGGCAACCGCTCGAGCGGGCGCATGGGCTACGCGATCGCGTCGGAGTTGAGCGCTCGCGGCGCCCAGGTGACCCTCGTCACCGGCCCGACGTCACTGGCCTTGCCTGCGGTGGATACGGTGATCCAGGTACGCGGCGCGGCAGAGATGCACGGCGCCGTCATGGCGACAGTCGCCAAGGCTGACGCGTTGATTATGGCCGCGGCAGTCGCCAACTACACGGCGCCGAGCATCGCCGGCGACAAGATCGCCCACGATGACGGTCCGCTCGTGCTCCGCCTGGTGCCCACCGCCGACATCCTTGCCGACGTGGCCGCGCGTCGCCGGGCGGAGGGCGGGATACGGCCGCTGCTGATTGGCTTTGCCGCCGAGACCTCCGACGTCCTCTCCAGGGCGCGCGCGAAGCGAATTCGCAAGGGCGCCGACGTCATCGTCGCCAACGATGTCTCCCGCGCCGGCGCGGGCTTTGAGGCCGAGGTCAACGCCGTCACGATCATCGACGATGGCGGCGAGCAGACGGTGCCGCTGCAGTCCAAGACGGCCATCGCGGCCGTCCTCGCCGATCGTCTGGAGCAGTGGCTGGCTGCGCCGGCGCACAAGGCGGCAACCGGCGCATGACCACGCGGCGCGACGTCGCCGAGCACCTGCGCTACTACCAGGAGCTTGGCGTAAACGGCATTTCCAAGGACAGCGCGTGGCGGCTGCGAACGGCCGGCGTCGAGGCGTCCGCGCAGACGGTGCCTCCGGCTTCTTCGGCGGCTCAGCAGGACGCCCCAATCAACGTGGCGCCTGCCGCGGTCGCAGCACCGGCGAGCAGCGAATCGCCGGCGGCGCGTCTGGAGTCGATTCGCGCCCTGATTGGCGACTGCACTCGTTGCAAGCTGCACGTCGGTCGCACCAACATCGTTTTCGGTGTCGGCAGTCCCGAGGCGCGACTGATGTTTGTCGGGGAAGGTCCCGGCGCTGACGAGGACCTCGAAGGCGAGCCGTTTGTCGGACGCGCGGGCCAGCTGCTCACGCAGATCATCAAGGCGATGGGCTTCGAACGCTCCGACGTCTATATCGCCAACGTCGTGAAGTGCCGGCCGCCAGGCAACCGGAACCCGGAGCCCGACGAGATCGCGACATGCTCGCCATTTCTCGAGGCGCAGATCGACGCCATTCAGCCGGTGGTCATCGTGGCGCTGGGGAAGTTCGCCGCGCAGACGCTGCTGGCCACCGAGACGCCCATCTCCCGCCTGCGCGGGCAGTTCCACCGCCGCGGCCGCGTCGACGTGATGCCGACGTTCCACCCGTCCTACCTGCTGCGGAATCCTTCTGCCAAGCGGGAGGTCTGGGAGGACATGAAGATGGTCGTCGCGCGCCTCCAGCGCGAGTCGTAGCTGGCCCGCGTCGTACGAGCCTGGTGCCCGCCGAATGTTCCTGTCGGTCGCAGTCCCCGTTGCGACGCTTCCGCTCCTGACCTATCAACTGCCGCGTGACTGGCCGACGCCGTCGCGCGGCGCGCGCGTGCTGGTGCCGCTCGGCACCCGCACCGTCACCGGCATCGTCGTCGGCGAGGCGAGCGGGCCGGCGCCGGATCGTGTGCGTGACGTGCTCGAGGTTCTCGACGAGCAGCCGTTCCTTCCCGCCGAGGTCGTGGACCTCGCACTGTGGATTTCTGAGTACTACCTCGCGACGCCGGGAGACGCCATCGGGTCGGCGGCACCGCCCTTCGCGTGGCGCGAGAGCGAGCGGCACTACGAGCTGACACCCGCTGGGCACACAGCAGTGTCGGCGGGATTGGGATCCGGAGTGCTGGTCGCGCTGGCGAAAGGTCCGAAAGCCTTGCGCCAGCTGGCGCGAGGATCTGGTCGCGCCGCTACCGAGACGGCGCTGCGCCAGGCCGAGCGCGATGGCTTCGTGCAGCGGGGGCAGGCGCTGGCTGGAAAGGGTGCGGGGTTCCGCACGGAGACCTTTGCCGCGCTCACGCCGGCGGGGCTCTCGGCGGCCCAGGCGCCCGCCGACGATGCACCGGCGCTCCGCGAGAAAGCCCGCGCCGCGCTCTTGGCGCTGGCGGAGACTGCGGGCGAGGAACCGGTACGTGCGCTCAAGGCGCGGGGCGTGGACGGCGCCACGCTCAAGCGGCTCGCCGCCAGAGGGCTGGTCCATCTGCGCGAGCAGCGCGTCGAGCGCGACCCATTCGGCGTCGCCGCGGCAATGCAGGTCGTGCGCGACGAGCAACGGCCATTGACCGCCGAGCAGGAGACGGCCCTCGAGAGCCTGGCGTCGCTGATCGACCTGCGCGCCTTTCGCCCCGTGCTCGTGCACGGCGTCACTGGAAGCGGGAAGACCGAGCTGTATGTCCGGCTGGCGCGCCACACGATCCTGGGACACCGGCGGGTGCTCATCCTCGTGCCGGAGATCGCGCTCACCCCGCAGATGGCGGCGCAGTTCCGTGCCGCCTTCGGGGACCGCGTCGCCATTCAGCACAGCGGCCTCAGTGACGGCGAGCGCCACGACCAGTGGCATCGCATCCGCGATGGTCAGGTGGATCTCGTCGTGGGTACACGATCGGCGGTCTTCAGTCCCATCGGCGACCTGGGCCTCGTCGTCGTGGACGAGGAGCACGATACGTCCTACAAGCAGGACGAAGCGCCGCGCTATCACGGACGCGACGTGGCGGTGATGCGTGCGCGGAGCGCTGGCGCCGTGGTCCTGCTCGGGTCGGCGACGCCGGCGCTGGAGACGTACCACAACGCCGAAACCGGCAGGTACGCGAAAGTGGTCCTCACACGGCGGGTCATGGATCGCCCCCTCGCCGACGTGTCCATCGTCGACATGCGCGAGGAATACGCGACGGCGGGCCCTGATGTCATCCTGAGCCGGGCGCTGACAGAGGCCGTGGGAGATCGGCTCTCCGCGGGTGAGCAGACCCTGCTGCTGCTCAATCGCCGTGGCTACTCGACCGCGGTGTTCTGCCGGCAATGCGGCCACATGCTGGACTGCCCGAACTGCAGCGTTTCGCTGACGGTGCATCATCGCGGCTCGTCCACGCCGCGGGCCGTGTGCCACTACTGCAATTACTCGCTGCGTGTGCCCAGCGCGTGCGCGAAGTGCGCCGGACCGTATCTGGAGCAGAGCGGCTTCGGCACCGAGCGCGTGGAGGCCGAGGTCCAGAGGCTGTTTCCCGGTGTCCGTGTCGGGCGGGTGGATCGCGACACGATGCAGAAGCGTGGAGCGGTGGGAGAGGTGCTCGGCCGGTTCGGGCGCGGCGATCTCGATGTGCTCGTCGGCACGCAGATGATCGCCAAGGGCCACGACTTTCCGAACGTGACGCTGGTCGGTGTCGTCTCCGCGGACATGGGCCTCGGCATGGCCGATTTCCGCGCCAGCGAGCGCACGTTTCAGCTGTTGACGCAGGTGGTGGGTCGCGCAGGCCGCGGCGTCAGGCCGGGGGTTGCGATCGTCCAGACGCTGAACCCGGACCACTACAGCATCCGGCTCGCGTGCCGGCAGGACTACGTCGCGTTCTACCAGGAGGAGCTGCGCTACCGCGGGGCGATGCGCTATCCGCCGTCGGTCGGGCTGCTGAACATCGTGGTGCGGGCGCCGAGCCTCGGCCAGGCGCTGGCGGATGCAACGGATGTCGTGGCGAAGCTGCCGCCGTCTCACGGTGCCCTGGTGCTGGGCCCGGCGCCGGCGCCGCTGGCGCGCCTGCGCGGCGAATCGCGCGCTCAGGTGTTCCTGAAAAGCCGGCATCGCACCGCCATGCGACAGGCTGTCGCTGCAGCGCTCGCGGCGCTGCCGGACCTGGCCCGCCGCGTCACCGTGGACGTCGATCCAGTCGGGATGCTGTGAGATCGGCGCGTGGCGCGCCGGTCAGTGGCGGAGCAAGTCGAGGGGCTGGATGGGCGCCGGCGTGAAGCACACGATGAACATCAGCAGCGCGCCGACGGCGAGCCATGTCCTCACCGGGTCGAGCGGCACGTCTTCGTCGAGGACAGGGGGATGCCGTGGGCCGGCGACGAACAGCATCGCCACCGCGAGCAGCGTCCAGACAAGCCAGCTGTAAGAGAAGATGTTCAGCAGCACCGCGACGCCGAGCGCCGCAAAGGTGATCTGCGTCGAACGCCGTCCGAAGACCGCGTACGAAATGTGGCCGCCGTCGAGCTGAGCGATCGGAAACAGGTTCAGCGCCGTGGCGAGTAGGCCGAACCAGGCGCCGAATGCCACCGGATGCAGGTTCACGGAGAACGGCGTGCTGACGTGGCCCCAGAACACCCAGCTGGCGAACTTGAACAGCAGCGGCTCGCCCAGCTCCATCCCCTCCATCGTCGGCGGCACGGGCAGCACGTTGGAAATGCTCATCCCGTAGAACAGCAGCGGCACCGCGACGACGAATCCGGCGATGGGCCCGGCAATGCCGATGTCGAACAGCGCCGCCTTGCGGAGGATCGGCTGACGAATCCTGATGACGGCGCCAAACGTGCCGGTCAGCACGAACGGGACCGGAATGAAGAAGGGAAGAGTCGCGTCGATCCGGTAGTAGCGACAGGCGAAGTAGTGGCCCATCTCGTGGGCGCCGAGGATCCCCAGAATCGACAGGCTGTACCAGAGTCCGTACCAAAGCGTTCCGCTGGTGAACTGGACCGGACGCATGCCGAAATGGCTGATGAAGGACAGGTAGTGCGCCGCGCCCACATACGTGGTCGTGCCCAGCGTCAGCAGGAACAGGACCACGTGCAGCCACACCCGGTCCGGGCCAGGCTCTCTCACCGGCGGTGCGTAGTCGAAGTCGGCCGGCAAGCCTGGCGGCGGCCAGGATGAGGGAGCGACAGGCGACGGGTTGTCGTATGGGTCGGGCGATGAGGGCGTCACGGAAAATGAAGGCTCTGCAGGTATTGACGCTCGGCCGTCAGCCTATGTTCTGCAGGTCCTTGCCCGGCTTGAACCGAATCGTGCGCCCCGGAGGAATCCGGACTTCCTTGCCCGTCCGTGGGTTACGGCCGATCCCGCGCTTCCGGGGCTTCACCTGGAAGACCCCGAAGCCCCGCAGTTCGATGCGCTCGCCCTTCTGCATCGACACGCGCATGGCGTCAAATACCGCATCCACGGCCAATTCGGCCTTCACTTTCGTGATGTCAGCGATCTTCGACACCTCGTTGACGATGTCCAGCTTGATCATGCCGGGCACCCCGTAGCCCGGTAACTAGAATAAAGATAAAGACTTAGAGAGTCAACCCTTGGTCACATCCGGCTCCCGGCGGCCTGAAACGGCCCTTTCGGCACGGTAGAATCACTCCCGTGTCCCGCCGGCTGCCCCTCGTCGTGCTCGTCGGACGGCCAAATGTCGGCAAGTCCACGCTGTTCAATCGGATCACGCGGACCCGCCGCGCGATCGTGACGCCGGTGGCCGGCACCACCCGCGATCTCATCGAGCAATCCACCTCCTGGCTGGGCACCGACTTCATGCTGCTCGACACCGGCGGCATGTTCGGCGCCACCGACGATCCCTTGATCGCGATGGTGGCGGCCAAGGGACAAGAGGCGATCGGCTCGGCCGACCTGCTGATTTTCGTAGCGGACGGGCAGTCCGGACTGGTGCCGGGCGACCTCGAGATCGTCACCCGGCTGCGTGCCTCGAGCACGCCGATCCTCGCTGTCGTCAACAAGATGGACGACCGCAAGGCCCGTGAAGCCGCCATGCAGTTCTACGAGCTCGGCCTGGATCCGCTCTTTGAGATCTCCGCGGAGCACGGCACCGGTATCGACGACCTGCTGGACGAAATCGCGCGTCGGCTCAAGCGGCCAGGCGCCGTCCAGCCGGCGGAGCGTGACGAGCTCCAGGAGGACGGGTCGGAGGGCGAAGAGCCTGCCCATCCCCCGGCGAATCTCGAGACGTCAGTGGCCATCGTTGGCAGGCCGAACGCCGGTAAATCGTCCCTCGTGAACAGGTTGCTGCGCGAAGAGCGGATGCTGGTCAGCGAGATGCCCGGCACGACCCGCGATGCCGTTGACAGTCTGTTGCGGTGGCACAAGCGTTCTTTCCGCATCGTGGACACCGCCGGCATCCGCCGGCCGGGACGCGTCGGCAGGAGCGGACCGCTCGAATCGCTGAGCGTGCTCGTCGCCCGCCGCGCCATCGAAAAAGCCGACATCGTCGTCCTGGTCGTCGATTCGGCGGAGGGCGCGACCGATCAGGATGCCGCGATTGCCGGAGAGGCCGACCGCCAGGGCCGCGGCGTGATCATCGTCGCCAACAAGTGGGACCTCATGAAGGATCGAGGCCCTGACTTCTCGAAGACGTTCGACGAGGAACTGCGGCGGCAGTTGAAGTTTCTCGACTACGCGCCGCTGCTGCACATCTCAGCGGCGACGGGCGAGCGCACGCCGAAGCTGCTCGAGGCGATCGACAAGGTCGCGGAATCGCGGAGCCGCCGCGTCCCGACGGCGGAGTTGAATCGGTTCATCCAGACCGTCACCACGCAGAACCCGCCCGTGAGCCCCGGCCGGCGCCGCGTGCGTATTCTCTATGCGGCGCAGACCAGCGTCGCGCCGCCCACCTTCGTGCTGTTCACGAACGTGGCGACGTCGTTTCATTTCTCCTACGAGCGGTACCTGCTCAACCAGCTGCGCGCCGAGTTCGGGTTTGCCGGATCGCCGATTCGCCTGCAGGTGCGGCGGCGCGGCGGGCGCGAGCAGGCGTCATGACTGTCGCGCCGGGCTGCCGTCAGCGGCGCCGGCGGACATCGCGTAGCCGGCCCCGGCGGCCATGCCGATCAGCACTGTGAGCACGATGACAGACTGCGGGAAGAACCACGCGCCGGGGTCGAGTGTCCATGGCGTGGCGGACAGCAGGTTGGTCGTGAGAAGTGCTGTCGCCGTCGCCAGCAGTCCCGTCTGAACCGCCAGCACCGCGATCACGCCGACCACCGCGAACGCCGTCGCGAAGTTCAGCCAGGGCGCGCCTGGCGCGTCCACGAACAGGTTTCGACCCGCCACCAGCGTCAGCAGCGTCGTCGCGACAATCGCCACCAGCCAATGCTGCTTCAGCAGCCGCTTGAGACCCACGATGGCGAGGATGCACCAGAGGGCGGAGAATATCGACTGGAATCCGAATTGCGCCACGACGTAGGCGATCATGTGGCTCGGGCCCGCGAGCTGCCGCGTGTCGCCGACGCCGAAGGGGATCGCCGGCGAAGAGACGCCGAACAGGTGATGGAGGGGCTCGCGCGCCCAGATCACCAGCAGGATGCACGCGCCGGCGCCAAGGCCGACGAGCACATCACGGCCCACCCGTGCGTCCACGAAGCGGCCCCGCAGCAGTCGCGTTGATCCGAGCAGGCTGTCGGGCCAGTAGCGCCGGACCGCGGGCTCGACCGCCAGGTACATCGCGAGCAGCACGCCGCCCGAGAAGAGCGCCTGCCCGACGGCGGCGAAGAATCGCGACGTCTCCAGATCCGGCGACGAGTAGTGCGGGCTGGTGATGGCAGCGGCGAACAGCTCGGTGAGGATGGCGGTCAGGGCCAGACGCTTGGCGCCGGTCCAGTCGCCGCGGCCGTCGCGCAGGTTCCGTCGGGCCAGCACGAGCGCGATACCAAGCAGCAGTACGGTGACAATCGCCTCGGCGGCATTCAGCACACGCGCGCTGGCAGACTGTGGCGGCTCCTCCATCTGCACCGGGCGCGTCCACGGCATGATGATGTGGAAGTAGATCGGTCGCCCGCGCCAGGCGGCCGCCTCGATGCGGACGCCGGATGGCCCGTCAGGCATCCGACCTGTCCATGCCGCCCGCGTGTCGCTCTGGCGCCGCGGGAGCCATTTGGGCTCGGCGCTCTGGAACTGCGAGAGATCGAGACCCGCCAGCCTGAAGAGGACCGCCCAGTCCGGCGCGGAGGCCGGCTGTGGCTGCTCCTCGACCTGCTGCGGGACGGCGGAGAACATCACGAGCCGGCCGCTCATGTCGAGCACGACGCTGGTCATGCCCGAGATGTCCGACGGCGGGTCGTTCGCGGTGACGATGCCGACTTCGTCCAGCGGCACGAGCGTGCGCGGGCTGGAGCGCCAGCGGAAGCGGAGCAGTCCCGGGCGCGCGCTCGCCGGGTCGCCGATCGATTCCGGGTTCTTCTCCAGCTCGGCGGTGAAGTCGGCATCGCCTTCGATCTCCCACTGCGAGTGCCGAGGGCTGGCGTCGTAGCCGAGCGCTCCGAGCACCTGGTGGGCGCGGTCGACGAGCACCGCGGGCGGCTTGTCGAGCGACAGGCGGCTCAGCGTGCGGTTCTGCATCGAGATCGCGGCGCAGAGGACGAGTGCCGCGATGACGGCGGCGGCGGCCTGGATCGAATGCGCGCGCGAGGCGGCCGCGCGTTGTCCCGCCGCCGCCACCATTTCCGGTGACGGCGTCTCGCCGGCGGCCAGGGCCGCGGCAAGCGGATCTCCGCCCGGAAGGCTCGCGGCCACGGCAAGCGGCGATCGCGGACGACGAGCCGGATCGCGTTCGAGCGCCTGCATGATGGCGCGATCGATCGCGGGATCGATGTCCTTGACGATCGCGCGCGGCGGCTCGATCGGCAACTCGTTCTGCTGACGAATCAGCTCGCGGATGCTCGCGGCCGAGTACGCGCGCCGCCCCGTGAACAGCTCGTAGATCACGAGTCCGAGGGCGAAGACATCGCTCTGCGGGGACGGATCGGCGCCGGCAAGCACTTCCGGCGCCATGTAGGCGGGCGTTCCGGCCCGCCCGAGATCGGCGGTCCCCTCAATCGCGGCGAGGCCGAAGTCAGTGATTCGGACCTGCCCGGCGCCGTCGATCATGACGTTGGCGGGCTTGAGGTCGCGATGCAGGACGCCTCGCTCGTGCGCGGCGGCGAGGCCGGCGCACAGCTGGTGCGCGGCTTCGAGCGCCTTGTCCGCGGGCAGCCGTCCGATCCGGCGCAGCAGCGACGCCAGATCCTCGCCGTCCACGTACTCCATGGTCATGAAGGGCAGGCCGTCGGCCTCGCCCACGTCGTACATGCGACAGACGTTCTTGTGCGAGATCTGGCGTGCCAGCCGGACCTCGTTGTGGAACTGCGCCAGCCGCACCGCATCGGCCTCGATGTCGGGCGGCAGGAACTTCAATGCGACGGGCTGACCGAGCTTGAGGTCGTCGGCGCGATAGACCTCGCCCATCCCGCCCTGACCCAGGCGCCCGACGATGCGGTAGCGGGCGGCGATGACAGTGCCAGGAGGAAAGCGGCCGTGAGAGATGTCGGGAGTCGAGAGCCAGCTGGGATTGCTGGGGTGCGAAGCTCCAGTTAGCGGGCGCGACGCTGGGCGGGGAGGCGCGGCGTACGCCCCGGCCGGTGCGATAGTGAGCCCCTCGGCCTCGGGCAGCTCCGCACGGGTCATGTCCTCCGACCGGTCTTTCGGTGTGCCGCACAAGGGACAGAACCGGGCGTCCTGCGCGAGGCGGCTGCCGCAGGTCTGGCACGAGGTCACGCGACAGATTCTACCGGAGGCGGAAGGCGCGATCGACCAGCGGGCGCAGGATGTTATACTCGACCGTCGGTCTTGCCGCAGGCGCAAACGGGCGCCTCTGCGGGCCGGCCGCCATCCAATGGCCCAGGCGTCTGCCGAGTCTCCGAAGCGTGCCTGGTTCAAGGCCGCCGAAGTCTGCGAGCTTGCGCAGGTCCAGCCGTACGTCCTCCGGACATGGGAGATCGAGTTCGCGGATCTCGGCACGCCCAGGACGCCCGGCGGGCCGCGCGTCTACCGGCGAGCGGACGTCGACCGCGTGCTGCGCATCAAGCAGCTGGTCTTCACCGAAGGCCTGACGCTCGCGGGGGCGCGGCGGAGGATCGAAGAAGAGCGCGGCGGCGCGGCCGACGAGCTGCCTTTCGACGACGAGCCGGCGCCGACGGCGGGCGGGACATTGCCCGCGGCGGCCCGCAAGCGTGTCGCCAAGGTCCGCGACGAGCTGAGGTCGCTGTTGACGATGCTCAGTCGCCCGAGAGGGAACGGCGGGGCACAGCTGCCGGTTGCGGCGGCTGCGTCGGCAACACCCGCGCGACCCGCTCGCGCATCATCCGCGAAGGCAGCAAAGCCTGCTGCCGCTCGCGGCCGCAAGACGACGAGTTCCCGCGGCAAGTAGCGCGGGCGTCATCCACCAGAGTCGGGACGTAGCGCAGTCTGGTAGCGCACCTGAATGGGGTTCAGGGGGTCGCTGGTTCGAATCCAGTCGTCCCGACCATCGCTCAACCTTCGGTTTTCGCTCAGTCGGGACGACGGCTTCAGGCACGCGGCGCACGGCCGATGGCCGCGCGCCAGCGGGCACGACTCCAGTCGCCGGGAGCATCGCTCAACCTTCGGTTTTACTCGGTTGGGACGACGGCTTCAGGCACGCGGCGCACGGCCGATGGCCGCGCGCCAGCGGGCACGACTCCAGTCGGCGGGAGCATCGCTCAACCTTCGGTTTTACTCGGTTGCGGAAACGCCGCGCAGACGGCGGGCAGTTCCACTTACACGTCCTCGGTCTTCGCTCAGTGGTCTCTTCCTCGACACTCGCCTAGCGACTGGTCGCAGTGGCCGATCTGAAGATCGGCCCTACCCCGAAGCCGGTAGGGGAAGCCGTTCGTCTCCTTCGACTCTTGAGTGGCGATCGATCCAGTCGTCGATCTGAGGATCAGTTTGCCGGAGCCCGTAGCCCGGAGTCCGGAGCCCGAATCTGGAGCCCGGAGCCCGAATCCGGTAGGGCCAATCTTCAGATTGGCCATCGCGTCACGCGGAAGCCGACTACCGATGTTTCTCTCGGAATGACGAGGCGCGCGGGCGTCTTTCGACATTCGTAAAATCGCAGAGCAGCTCACGCTCGTGCGCGCCGGTGACGATAAGGAACCGAGACGGGCCGTCGGTCCGACTCGGAGAGCCGCTGGTGTATCATCCGAGCCAGCCCTCCCGTTCCCCGGTTCGCGGGTTCGACGTTCGCCCACATACGCTGTTCGGTGTCTCTCTCGCGGAGATCGCATGCCTCGACGACTGTGCCTCCTGGTGACGCTTGGCCTCCTCGTGCTGCCGGCAGCAGCGGGCGCCTTTCAGCTCCAGCTTGTACTCTCGGGACTCTCGAGCCCGCTGTTCGTCACCAACGCGGGCGACAGCTCCGGCCGCCTCTTCATCGTCGAACAGCCGGGACGCATCAAGGTGCTCGGCTCAGGCCAGACCACGCCGACAGTCTTTCTCGACATCAGCGATCGCGTGGTGGCCGGCGGAGAACAGGGTTTGCTCGGCCTGGCATTTCATCCGCTGTATCGCAGCAACGGGCGCTTCTTCGTCGACTACACCCGCAAGAGTGACGGCGCCACTGTCATCGCCGAGTACACGCGCACCGGCAATGGACTCACCGCGAGCCGCACAGAGCGTGTGCTGCTGGTGATCCCCCAGCCCTACGTCAATCACAACGGCGGCATGCTGGCATTCGGGCAGGACGGCTTTCTCTACATCGGAATGGGCGACGGCGGATCGGCCAACGATCCTCAGAAGCGGGCGCAGAACGTCAACGAGCTCCTCGGCAAGATCCTGCGGATCGGCGTTGACGGCGCCAAGCCCTACGCGATTCCGACAGACAACCCTTACGTCGGAAAGACCGGCAGGGACGAGATCTTCGCGATCGGCTTGCGCAACCCGTTCAGGTTCTCGTTCGACCGCGCAACCGGCCAGCTTCTGGTGGGCGACGTCGGGCAGGGCGCCTGGGAGGAAGTGGACATCGTCACGCGTGGCGCCAACATGGGATGGCGCGTGATGGAGGGCAATCACTGCACCAACCTCGAGCCCACGTGCGGCGACGCGGGGTTCACGGCGCCCATTGCCGAGTACGACCACTCGCTCGGCCGGTGCTCCATCACCGGCGGCTACGCCTACCGAGGGGCACGCAAGGTCTTCCCGACGGGCACGTATGTCTTCGGCGACTACTGCACGGGGGAGATCTTCACGCTGTCTGGCGGCGTGACGACGAAGGTCCTCGACACGACGATGAACATCTCGTCATTCGGCGAAGATGAGACAGGCGAGATGTACGTCGTGAATCTGGGAGGCACGCTGTCCCGGTTCGTTCCCGACGTCCCCGCATGCTACAGCCGCCCGCTCGCCAGGCCCGCAGACGTTGACGGCAACTGCTCGCAGGATCTGATCTGGCACAAACCGGGAGACGGGACGTACAACCTGTGGACGCTGATTGGCACCACCGTGACCAGCAGAACAGACTTCACGCCCGGAGCGGGCTGGACTGTCGTCGGCACCGGCGATTTCAACGGCGACGGCAGAGCCGACGTCGTCGGCTGGTCCACGGGAGGTCAACTGGGCATCTGGTTCATGAGCGGCGGCACCGTCACCGGGTTCACGCAGATCAACATCGGCCCGGCCTGGGACGTCGCCGGCATCGGCGACTTCGACGGCGATGGCAAGGCCGACATCCTGTGGCACCACAAGACGCTCGGTTGGGCGGTCGTCTGGCTGATGAATGGAACGCAGACGAAGCAGGCGGTGACCTACGACATCGGCGTTGGCTGGACCGCGGCGGCGGTTGGCGACTTCAACGGCGACGGCAAAGCCGACATCATCTGGCAGCGGACGGCCACCTCAGACGTCTCGCTCTACTTCATGGATGGCACGCGCGTGACCTCCACGCTGCAGTTCACGCCGGGCGCGCCGTGGCGGCTCGTCGGGATGGCCGACCTCGACAACAACGGCCAGGCGGAACTGCTGTGGCGGAACCCCTCAACCGGCGCGCTCGCGGCCTGGTTCTTCAGCGGGCGCCGGCTCTTGTTTCAGACCAGCTACAACCTGAGTCCCAGCTGGAAGGTCGCTGGCATGGGCGACACCAACGGCGACGGCTTACCGGAAATCGAATTCGTAGACCCCGTCACAGGCCGGCTGCTGCTCTGGTTCATGGTCGGGCCGTCAGTCGTCATCCAGTCGACGCTTACGGCGACGCCGGGATGGACGACGGCAGATGCGGAACTGGGCGCGATCGTGCGCTGACGGATTCAGGGCGTCGGCCCGGCAGCGGCCCGTTGTCTGGTTGCCTCGTGACGCACCATCAGCACCGGCACGTGCGACAGGTGGCGCACGCGATCGGCTGTGGCGCCCTTGATGACGTCGGCGAGAAACCGGTGGCCATGTGTGGCCATGGCGATCAGGTCCACGTGCTCCTGCTCGGCGACCCGCACGATCTCCGACGCCGGATCACCCATCGCCAGCAGACATTCGGCCTGAAGGCCACTGGACCTCACATCTCCAGCCATCGATTCCAGGTACGCCCGGTCATCCTTCATCTCCTCTGACTCACGAAGCGCAAGCTGATCGTAGTTGCGCGCCGCCCAGCCGTCGGCCACGTGCATCAGCAGGATCCGCGCGTTGGTCATCCGCGCGAGATTCGTGGCGTAGGCGACGATCGTCTGATCGGCGTCGGAGTGTTCGAGGGGGACGAGGATGTGGGTGTACATCGCCAGGCTCCTAGGCGCCAGCCGCGAACGTCTGCCAGAGGAGCCAGCCGTTGAGCGCCGCGATGATGAACGCCATGGGCCATGCCACCGCCCGCATCCAGAGTGGGGCGACGAACCGCCCCATCTTGGCGCGGTTGCCCGTGAACGCGATGAGGGGAAAGACCGCGAACGGCAACTGAAGGCTCAGGACGACCTGGCTGAGGAGCAGCAGCGGCCCCGTGCCGCGGTCGCCGTAGATCAACAGGACGATGATCGCCGGGATGATCGCAATCAGTCGCGTGATCAGCCGTCGCAACCAGGGCCGCAACCGGATGCTCAGGAAGCCTTCCATCACGATCTGACCGGCAAGAGTCCCCGTGAGCGTCGCGTTCTGGCCAGATAGGAGCAGAGCAATCGCAAATAGCACGCTCGCAGCCGACGTGCCGAGCAGGGGAGACAGCATCTTGTAGGCGTCGCCGATTTCGGCGACGGACTCGGTACTGGGTCCCGTGGAAGGTGCCGGCGGCGACGATCAGGATGGCCGCGTTGATGAACAACGCCGACATCAGCGCGATGGTGGAGTCGATGGTCGCAAACCGGATGGCTTCTTTGCGGCTGTCGTCCGAATCGGAGTACTTCCGCGTCTGCACGATCGAGGAGTGGAGGTACAGGTTGTGCGGCATCACCGTGGCGCCAAGGATGGCGATGGCGATGTAGAGCATCTCGGGATTCCGGACCAGCTCCGTGCTCGGGACGAAGCCTCTGGCGACGGCGGCCATGTCGGGGTGAACAAGCCACACCTCGACGGCAAAGCAGCCCGCGATGCCGAGGATGAGGAGGACGACCAGGCCCTCGACGTAGCGGAAGCCGCGATGCTGCAGCGACAGGACCACGATGACGTCGAGCGACGTCAGGCAGACGCCGGCGATGAGCGGCAGCCCGAAGAGAAGATTGAGCGCAATGGCGGCGCCGAGAACTTCGGCCAGGTCGCAGGCGGCAATCGCCACCTCGCACAGGAGCCAGAGCGCGATCGTCGTCGGTCGCGAGTACGCGTCACGACAGGCCTGCGCGAGATCCCGTCCGCTCGCGATCCCGAGTCGTGCCGACAGCGCCTGCAGCACGATCGCCATCAGGTTCGACAGCATGATCATGCTGAGCAGCGAGTAGCCGAACCGGGCGCCGCCAGCGATGTCTGTCGCCCAGTTCCCGGGGTCCATGTAGCCGACGGCCACCAGGTAGCCCGGCCCCGCGAACGCGAACAGCTTCTTCCAGAAGCTCGCGGTGATCGGGACGGCAATGCTGCCGTGCACCTCGGGGAGGCTCACCGACGGGCGCTCGTGGCGCCAGCCAACCCCGCCGCGGGGAGCGGCCGGAGCCGCAGGATCGGGAGAAGTTGGGAAGTTCATGCCAGTAATCCGTGTAGATTATGCCACCTCCACCGAAAGGCCACGCTGAGGTAGCATGTCCCCCGGAGGCGTATCGTCATGGCCGACATCATTCGCTTCGAGCCGCTCGGCTCGCCGGGGAACCCCGGATGGCGCCGATTTCCCAGGTTCGACGAAGTGGGGGCGCAGATCGACGCGCAGGCGGGCCGCATCTTCGATACCAGGGCGTCGCTTTCGAAAGGCAGCGAGCTGTACGCGCGAATCGAGCAGCGCATCCGGCCCGACGATCGCCCGTTGTTGCGGGAATTCTTCGAGGCGATTACCCGCCACTACGAGCGTTACGAGCACGCCGCGTACCTGGTAGGCCTTCAGGCCGGCGCCGGCAAGCTCCAGGGGCTGCCGCATCTGCTCGACGACCGCTCACCTGACGGACCGAAACGCGCCTGAGGGCTTCAGGAGGCCTCGTCCGTCACGTCGTCCGCCCGCCAGCCGGCTTCGACGAGCGCCTGGCGCACGGTGTCGGCCCGCGTCAGGGCCTGTTCCCATTCCTCGATGTTTTCGCCCCGCTCGAACCGATCGTTGAAGAAGAACACCAGCGTCGACGTCGGGGTGCCGGGAATGAGGGTGGCCCTGGCGCTGCTGCCGTCTGGATGGCTGAGACGCCACAGGACAGCCGGCTCGGAATACGACTTCTTCACGGCCTTCAGTGTGCCATAAGACGAAGGGCCACTTGGACTCCGGGCTCCGGACTCCCGGACGCACACTTCGGGCTACGGTCATGGCCAATCTGAAGATTGGCCCTACAGCCTTCGGGCTCCGGGCTTCGGTAGGGCCAATCTTTAGATCGGCCGCGGCCGCCCGCGGCTGCCTTGCCCCCTCGGCTTCCCGGGCTTAGTTGTCGGCTCCCCGCCAGACAACTTACGTGGCTATCCCTGAGATGCCTGCGGGTTTCCTGAACGATACGACTTTGTTGACGGGACAGATTGTCAGGCCCACCGCAGGACTTGTATCCTCGGGGCGTGACCACTCAGACGGCGCTTGCAGACACTCAGATAACTGCCGGCACGCCCAGGGCTCTGACGGCCATCAGGGATCGCGTTGTCCGCGCATTCCCGAGAGACGCCGCGTTCGGCAACCTGGTCGTCATCACGTTTCTCGTGTCACAGGCCCTTGACGGGATCTTCACCTACCTCGGGATCGCGACTGTCGGGCTCACCGAGGGCAACCCGCTCATCGCGTATTCCTTCCGGCACGCGGGTGTCGGGCCCGGGCTGGCCGGCGCCAAGCTGCTCGCTGCCGGCTGCGCGATGGTCCTGCACCTCTTCGGCCTGCACCGGACGCTGGCCCTGCTCGTGATCGTGTATCTGTCCTGCGCGGTCATCCCCTGGACGTACCTGATTTTCTTCGCGCGGTAGCGGCGCCGGCCGGAGACGGTCCACGACGAGTCGCTCGCCGTTGAGCACAGCCACGCGGGCGCCCGCGCGCACCAGCATGACCAGCTGCTGCACGGCGACGACGGCCAACGGCGTCGCATACCGCGGGTCGCGGAACCAGAGATAGAACGCCTGGATCAGCGCCACCGGAACGAGCGCGCGCAGGATCCACACGCTGCCGAATCGCAGCGGGTGCCGGACACCCGCGCGCATGCCGACCAGCAGCCCCCTGATGACGCCGGCCGGTTGCGCAGACGTGCGCAGAATCATCGCGACGTCTCCGGCGACGATCAGCCACCACCACACCAGCAGGCCCACTGTTGCGCCCGCGGCCGCGCCGACAAAAGGCCCGGGCTCCCACAGCTCGCCACCCAGGCGCACGACACCGGCGGAGACGCCAAAGCCCGCGGCCAGGCCCAACCCGATCGCCAATGCCCGGCTGATCAGCCAGATGACGAGCAGCGCCACGGGCGCGTCCGCGGCGCCGGCAAAAACAGTTCGCAGCACAGGCGCGCGCGGAGTACGGAGCACACGCAGCGTCCCGCCAATCAGAAATGGCGCGAGCAGGCCGCCGACCAGTGCCGTAGCCATCGCCCCGGCCCGGACGCTGCCAAGGAGCGTGCCGCCGTCGGGGCGAACGATGTCCGCGAGCGTGCCGACGCTGAGGCGCTCGCGCAACACGTCGGTAGCCGGACTGAACGCCGTCGCAGCGGTCGCCCAGTGGAGAAACACCGCGGCGAGCGGCGCGGCGAGCACCAGATAGACCAGCCACCAGAGCAACGTCAGCTTGAATGCGCGTCCCATGTGTCGGAGGCTCCTTAAAGGGACGTGAACTGGACCAGTTGCTGGATCCAGAACAGGACGCGCGTGCTCCAGGCGACAGCTGTGGATGAATCGGCTGTCGTGCGGCGGCTGTTGTTCGTCCAGTTGACGTCAAGCCAGACGAGGTGATGAGGGTCGATGGTCGCCGCCGCCAGTCGATCCGGCGTCACCCGTATCAGCCGCTTCCAGCGATCGGTGCCGTCCCATTCGATCCGTTCGGTTCGCCCTCCCTCGAACGTGAGTAGCACCTCCTGCGGCATGATCACGCCGCCGCGCCGCCGCAGCAGGATTCGCGACTCGTAAGGGCCCGTCGACGGCGGATCGGCGGGCGCCTTGGTCACGGTGGGCGCGTCACCGAGACGGCCCTCGTCAGTCTTCTGGCGCTCTGAGTCCACCGACGCGACCTCGTAGTCCACGACCTCGGTGCCCTCCGCTACGGACTGGAAGAACCAGGTCAGGTTCCGGCCGGCCACCTCGCTGGCGGTGGCGTAGAAGTCGTCGCTCGACGGGTGCTTGAACCGGAACCGCTCCGAGTACGTCCGCATCACCTTGGCCATCGTCGGCTCGCCGAGTAGCCGCTCGAGAGTCTCGAGCGCCAACTCCGGTTTCGAGTAGCTGTAGAACGAGTAGGTGCCCGGCGAGTACTGCCACGCCGGCGCGCGCATGCGATCGAACTGACGGGAGGGGGAGTTCTCGGCGCGTATCTCGTCGGTGTGCCCGATGTGCAGCCCGAGAAATGAGACGAGCGACACGTCGCTCCCGTAGAGTCTGTCCACCAGGCGGCCCGTCGAGTACCAGTTGAACCCCTCGTCCAGCCATGCTTCCTCGAACTCGTTGCTGCCGACGAGGCCGTACCAGAACTGATGACCGAACTCGTGGACCGTCACCTCCTCCGGTGCGCGAATCTTGTCGAACGGCCACCGGTTGAGCAGCATTGACGTGCCGGCAGTGATGAACGTCGGGTACTCCATGCCGCCCGACCCGAACGCGCCGTACGCAGGGTCGACGACTGTCAGCGTCGGGTACGGATACCGGCCATACCAGAGGCCAAAGTACTTCAGCGCGTCTCGAACGGCTTCGAGATGGCGCGCCGCCTGTGCCATGTGCGCGGGCTGCATCAGCAGGCGGATGTTCACATCGGACAACCGCATCTCTTCTACGGGGCGGCCGACCAGTGCCGCCGCCGACGCGTATTCGCCTGGAGTGACGTCGCTCGTCCCCGAGAAGTGGCCCGTCACCTCGACGAAATGCGGATCTGCGGTCCAGGCGAATTCGTGCACGTCGTCCTGCGTGTAGCGGCGCGTGACGGTGCCGTCAGGGTTGTTGATGGCGCTCGCCATCTGGCCAGTGGCGCCGACGACGAAGCGTGCGGGCGTGGTGATCCGGACGTCGAAGTGGCCGTAGTCCGCGTAGAACTCCGAGTTGGCGTGGAATTGATGGCAGTTCCACCCGCCGACCAGGCGGCCACGCATGCCCGGTGGCTCGTAGACGCCAAGCTTCGGGAACCACTGGCCCACCAGGTAGTAGTCGCCGGCGTAGCCCGTCCTCGCGAACACGCGCGGCAGCGTGGCCGCGAACGTCACGTCCAGCGCGATCTCGGCGCCGGGTGCGACGGCGGAGGGCAATGGGACGCGCAGCACCGTCCGATCGTCAGCGTTGTCGTCGTCGGGGTGCTCGAAGGTCGCCCCGCGTTTCAGGTCCGTGCCGTCGGCCAGGGTCAGGCGCGTGACGTCGGTCCAGCCCCAGCCGCCTTCGGGCATCTCGTCGCCGCGAAGCTGCCCGCCCGATTCGCGAATGAAGGTGGAGCGCGTGTTCCTGAACGCGTTGAGATACAGGTGAAACCACAGCTCCGAGACTGGCTCCGGCGACGGGTTTCGCCAGGTGATGCGCTCCTGCCCCTTGAGCGTGTGCGTCGCCGGATCGAGCGAGACGTCGATGGAGTAGGACACAACCGCCGCCGCGTGTTCGGGCAGCGGGTCGGCAAATCCCCGGGCGCCACACGAAAGTAAGGCAATCAGGGCGGACAGCGAAGCCAGGACGCGCATGGCGCGCATCGTATCGTGGAACACGGCAGGGCCGAAAGCGCTCCGGCGCGGGACCGGCGTGGCGGCTATGGGCCGAGGGGAAGCGTCAGCGTCGCGCGACAGCCCGGCGGAGGCGTCCGGTTCTGAAGCGTGAGCGTGCCGCCGTGCGCTTCGGCGATCTGGCGGCAGAGGACCAGGCCGATGCCGGAGCCGCCAGGCTTGGTGGTGAAGAACGGCACGAACAGGTTGGCAGTGTTGGCCAGCCCGGGGCCATCGTCGTCCACGTGCAGGCGGATGCGAGCGTCCGAGGCTTCCCAACTCACGGTGACGTGCCCTGCCGGGTCTTCGACCGTGACGTCCACGGCATTGCGAACGAGGTTGATCAGCAGTTGCTCGAGCTGATCGGCGTCCGCCTGAAGCGTGACCGGCGGGCCGCCGCCGAGTGTGACGGCCTTGCGGCGTTCGAGATCGGCGACGCGAGCCACGAGCGGCGCGAGACGGACCGTCGCCAGCCTCGGCGCCGGCAGCCGCGCCAACTGCGCGTACGCAGCGGTGAATCGCCCCAGCGAGTCCGCGCGGGCGCCGATGACCTGCAATCCGCCTCGCATGTCGGTGTCCCAGTCAGCCGGTCTGGGTTCTCGGCCGAGCAGGCGCTCCAGGCTGTGCGCGATGGACTTGATGGGCGCGAGCGAGTTGTTGATCTCGTGGCCGATCACCCGGATCAACCGCTGCCAGGCCTGTCGCTCTTCGTCGCGCAGCGACTGGCTGACGTCCGTCATGACGAGCAGCTCGAGAGGTATGCCGCCCTGCCGGAAATGGCCCGAGCGCACCTCGAAGCGGCCGGCCCCGCCCGGGAACGTGGCCGGCAGGATGGCGGGGCCGCCGATGCCGAGACACTGGCCGAGGCCCAACTCCTCGCCGGTGCGGCCGAGGAGGCGCTCGACCGGCCGGGCGAGCAGGCGTTCGCCTGCACGGTTCGCCAGGCGAAGACGGCGCTCGGGGTCGAAGGCGAACACGGCGACCGGGATTTCCTCCATCACCGTGCGGAGGAGCGAGGTCGCTTCGAGCGCTCCGAGACGCTGCTCGCGCAGCGTGTCGGCGAGCGCGTTCATCTCGATGAGCACTTCGCCAAGCGGGTCGTCCTTCCGCTGCCCGCGCGCGCGGATGGAGAAGTCCTCCTCGCGCAGGGCGGCGAGCAGGTTGGACAGCGTCTGCAATGGGTACACGACGCGATCGCGCAGCGCGATCGACACGCCCCACCAGAGTCCGACGATGAAGAGCGTGAGGGTCCACTGGACCTTGGAGCTGAAGTCTCCGCGCCAGAGGAGGATCATGGCGATCGCGATGCCCGGCAGGCCCGCGAGCAGCGACATGAACAGGACGCGCCGGTCGTGAGTCAGCCAACGGTTGAAGGCGTGGCGGAGGGACGGCACGGGGTGGGGATACTTTAGCAGGCGCCTGGCAGCAGGCGGCTGGCAGGGAGCAGCTGACAATAGGCAAAGCGGGCCGCAGCCACTGCGAGCCCAACTGCGAGCTGCCTGCTGCGAGCCGTTCTTATAACCCGAATCGCTGCAGTCGCCGATAGAGCGCGCTGCGACTGAGGCCCAGGGCTTTAGCCGCCTGACTGACGTTCCCGTCGTACCGCGCCAGCGCCTTCTTGATCAGGAAGCCCTCGACTTCCTCCAGGCTCATGTCCTCGATCCGCGCGGCCGCGTCCTTCGCGGCGCGCAGGCCCAGGTCGCGCCCGCGCACGACGTCGTCCTGCGTCATGAGCACGGCGCGCTCGATGGCGTGGTCAAGCTCGCGGACGTTGCCTGGCCAGGCATGATCGAGCAGCGTCTGCATGGCAGCGGCGTCGAAGCCGGTCACCGGCTTGCGGTATCGCTGCGCGTGCTGCGCCAGGAAGTGCCGCGCCAGCAGCGGGATGTCTTCGCGACGATCGCGCAGCGGCGGCAGGGGAATCTCGATCGTGTTCAGCCGGAACAGCAGATCCTGCCTGAACCGGTTCGAGCTCACCTCGGCGGTGAGATCGGCGTTGGTCGCGGAGATGATTCGCACGTTCGCGCGGCGCGTGCGCGAGCTGCCAACCCGCTCGAACTCGCCGGTCTCGAGCACCCGCAGCAGCTTCGCCTGCAGGTTCAGCGAGATGTTGGCGATCTCGTCGAGGAACAGCGTGCCGCCCTCGGCCAGCTCGAAGCGGCCGACCCTGTCGCTCTTCGCGTCTGTGAACGCGCCCTTCACGTGGCCGAACAGCTCGCTCTCGAACAGCCCTTCAGACAAGCCGCCTGCGTTCACTGTCACCAGCGGCCGTGCCGCCCTCGACGACACCGAGTGCAACGCGGTCGCGACAGTGCCTTTGCCCGACCCGTTGTCGCCGGTGACGAGGACGTTGGCGTCTGACGGGCCGACGCGCGCAATCAGCTCCAGTACCGGACGCATCGACGGGGACTCGGCGATCAGGAACGGACGCGCCGTGCCTTGATCGCGCAGCAGCCGGTTCTCGGCCTCGAGCCGCTGGCTGCGCCGCAGCGCGCGGCCGAGCTCCACCTGGGTCCGCACCACCGCGAGGACGCGCTCGTTGTCCCACGGCTTCTGCACGAAGTCGCGCGCGCCGCGCCGCATCGCCTCGACAGCCAGGTCCACGGTGCCCCACGCGGTCATGACGATGACCGGCATCGGCGTGTCCAGCTGCTGCAGGCGGGAGAGCAGCGTGAGGCCCTCTTCGCCCGAGGTCGTGTCGCGCGTGTAGTTGAGGTCGATCAGCGCGACGTCGAAGTCGCGCGCGTCCACCGCGGCGAGGACGCCCGACGGCGATGTCGCGGTTTCGATCTCGCAGCCCTCGCCCTTGAGCAGCAGGCGCATCGCCTGCAGGACGTCGGCCTGATCGTCGGCAATCAGGATGCGCGCCTTCGACAGCACGTCGGAGGTACTCGCGGGTCCGCGGGTCGCGGCGGGACTGGTATCGGAAGCCATCGGCGCCATCACTCGGCGAGCCAGCCGTCCTTCAACCGGATCACGCGACCGCCGTAGCCCGCGTTGGTCTCCGAATGAGTGACCTGGATGATCGTCGTGCCTTCGCTGTTGAGGCGCTGGAACAACTCCATGATCTCGCGTCCCTGCTCGGAATGCAGGTTTCCTGTCGGTTCGTCAGCGAGGATCAGGGTCGGCTTGCTGATGAGGGCGCGGGCCACCGCCACCAGCTGCTGCTGCCCGCCGGACAGCTGCGACGGGTAGAGGTCCTTTTTGCCGACGATCTGGAAGCGGTCGAGCATGTCGCACACCATGCTGTCGCGCTCCTTCTTCTTCACGTCGCGATAGGAGAGCGGCATGTCCAGGTTTTCGTACACGGTGAGGTGGTCCAGCAGGTGGTAGCTCTGGAACACGAAGCCGATGTGCTTCTTCTGCAGGTCCGCACGCTCGCGCTTGCCCATCGTCTGGAGCGGCTCGCCGTGCAGCAGGTACTCACCGGTCCACGACGCGTCGTGCATGCCGAGAATGTGCAGCAGCGTGGACTTGCCCGCGCCAGATGGCCCCATGATCGAGGCAAACTCGCCCGGCGCAAAGTCCAGCGTGATGCGGCGCAGCACGTAACTGCGCTGCAGGCCGTGCTGATAGAACTTCTCGATGTTCTTGAGACTGATGATCGGGGTCTGTGCCATCGGACCAGCGTCACTCCACGTCCGGCAGGCCGGGCGTCGTGTCCGCCCGCATGCCGCGTCTTTCAGAATAGCAAGACGGCCGTTCCGGCGTCGTCCGCTCCCTCTGGGTTGTGGCGGGGGCAGGCAGGAAGGGGCGCCGGGCGGCGTCGGCCGCCCGGCGATGTTCGTGCGTTACACGGTTTCCGGGACGTTCTCCTCGACGATGCGCCCGTCGAAGAGGTGAATGGAGCGGTCGGCGTGGCGCGCGTAGCGCGGGTCGTGCGTGACCATCGCGATCGTCGCGCCGGCACGATGCAGTTCCTGCAGCAACTGCATGACGGCTTCGCCGTTTTTCGAGTCCAGGTTGCCCGTCGGTTCGTCGGCGAGCAGGATGGCGGGGTTGCCGGCCACCGCGCGGGCGACGGCGACGCGCTGCTGCTGACCGCCCGAGAGCTGGCTGGGCAGATGGCGGGCGCGGTGGCCCATGCCGACTTTTTCCAGCGCGTCTTCGACGCGAGTGCGGCGCTCGGCCGGCTTCATGCCGCGATAGGTGAGCGGCAGCTCGACGTTCTCGTACACCGTGAGATCGCCAATCAGGTTGAAGCTCTGGAAGATGAACCCGATCTCGCGGTTGCGGGTGCGCGCCCGTTCCGCGGCGGTCAGGTTGGCCACCGGCCGGTTGTTCAGCATGTAGCTGCCGCCGGTCGGTGTGTCGAGCAGCCCGAGAATCGACAGCAGCGTGGACTTGCCGCAGCCTGAGGGGCCGGCAATGGCCAGGTATTCGCCGTTGCGGATCTCGAGGTGAATTCCGGCCAGCGCGTGCGTCTCCACTTCGTCGGTATAGAAGACCTTCGTCACGCCCTCAAGTTTGATCAGCACATCCGACGTCATGAACTCTCTCCCCCCGGGCGGGGCCGTACCCCCGCCACTGCCGCTGCCTGGTTACCGGAGCCGGACGCGATCGCGCCCGTCCCACGACGACATGTCCGACAAAATCACGCAATCACCCACGTTCAGGCCGCCGAGGACCTCCACGGTGTTCACCGAGCTCCGTCCCAGCTTGACCTGCGTCCGTTCGGCCTCTTCAGGCAGCTCGCACGTCCCGGCCGTAATCTTGAACAGGCTGATGGTGCTCTGCTCCTGCCCGAAAGCAGGCCGTCCCACGTAAAGGACGTTGTTCAGCCGCTCGAGTTCCACGGTGCCGTCCACGCTGAGGTCCGGACGGGCGCCGCGGGGCAACGCCTCGGTGAAGCTCACGTCCACCAGGACGGTGCCGTTCTGCGCCGCGGGGTCGATACGTGAGACGCGTCCAGCCACCTCGCCGTTACGTGTGTCCACGCTGGCGACCTGGCCAATCTCGATGTCGCGCGCCTGGGTCTCCGGAATCCGCAGCTCGGCCTTCAGGCGTCCAGGCACTGCCACACGGGCCAGGTTGGTGCCCGCCGGGACGCGCTGCCCGACCTGGACCGGGACCACCTGCAGGACCCCTTCGATGCCCGCCCGGACTTTCAGCGCTTCCGCCTCGGTATGCCGCAGGTTGTAGATCGCCTGCTTCTGCGCGACCCGTGCATCCTCGGCGTTCAGCTGCGCCGAGATGGAGGACGCCTTGATCTTGAGCTTCTCCTGCTCGATCCGGTTGCGATTCTCGAGCTCGGTTGACTCCACCTGCGAAATTCGGGTCGTGACCGGCGAGATCAGGCCGTCCTTCAGGAGCGACTCGTTCGCCTCGGCCTGAATCTTGGCCTTGTGGTACTGCGCCTGGATGTTCGCGGTGTCCGACTGCTGCTGCAGCAACTCGTTGTTCAGGCGCACCTTCATGCTTTCCAGGTCGGCCAACGCAGCCTTCAGGTCCAGCTCCGCATCGAGCTGCGCCTGCTGCACCTTCGAGTCGCGCAGCTCGAGAATCACGGTCTCCGGCGACAGCACCGACGCGCTCGGCAGCGTCACCACGCGATCGACAGTGGCGTCGGTCGTCGAGGTCACCCAGCGGATGTCTTCAGGCACCAGCGTTCCGGGCCCGCGCACCTGGCGCAGCATCTCGCCGCGCTTGACGCTGTCCTTCCAGACCGTCGCACGCTCTACCGTCGGCGCCGCTGGCTTCAGTTTGGCGAGCACGACGGTGACAAACGCCACCACCAGCAGGGCCACCACGGAAAAGACAATCCGCTTGACCTTCTTCTTCTTCGCGACCTCGGGAGAGCGCTGAATGTCCATGCCTATGAGTCCACACCGTCTCTAAAAACCGCACCAACACGAGTGCCGCCGGAAACTCCGCATTCGGCCCCGCGCCGCCGCCCGCAATTAACTCAAGCTCTGTGCCAGACCCGGGAAACCGCGGAAACACTATATTGACGAGAGACTTACCCCGGTTGGTTGCCCGGGGTCTTCGACTTCGTTGTACCAGCGCTGGGACCGGCCGTCCCGGAAACGAACAGTCTACAGCGCCGGCTCGAATCGGGCGGTGAAATGACGGAGCACCCGGGGAGCCGACGTGATGCGGAAGCCGCTGAGCCGCTCCCGGGTGGACGCCACGCGAAGCACGACCTCGGCCACGTAATCGATGTGGGACTGCGTGTAGACACGGCGGGGAATCGCCAGCCGCACGAGATCCATGGCCGCTGGGTGCTCGGTCCCGTCCGGCTTGAGGCCGAACATCACGGTCCCGATCTCCACCGACCGCACGCCGCCGACGAGATACAGCGCGTTGACCAGCGCGATCCCGGGGTACGCACGCGGCTGGATGTGAGGGAGCAGCGCACGCGCGTCGATGTAGATGGCATGTCCACCGGCGGGCTGAATGATCGGCACACCGCCGGCCGTCAGCTTCTCCGCCAGGTACTCGATAGACCGGATCCGATACCGGAGGTACGGCTCTTCGACGACTTCCTCCAGGCCCCGGGCCACTGCCTCGAGGTCGTACCCCGCCAGGCCGCCATAGGTGGGGAAGCCCTCGGTCAGAATCAGGAGCGTTCGCGAGCGCTCCGCCCAGTCGTCGTTGTTGAGCGCGAGGAACCCGCCGATGTTCGCGAGGCCGTCCTTCTTCGCCGACATCGTGCAGCCGTCAGCGAGCGCGAACATCTCCTGCGCGATCTGCTTCGGCGACCGGTCGGCGTAACCCGCCTCACGCTGCTTGACGAACCAGGCATTCTCCGCGAAGCGGCAGGCGTCGAGGATGAAAGGCTTGCCATAGCGATCGCACAGCGCGCGCACGCCCCGCAGGTTCTCCATCGACACCGGCTGCCCGCCGCCGGAGTTGTTGGTGACGGTGACCATCACGAGGGGGACGCGATTGCCCTCGGCCTGAAGCAACCGCTCCAGCGCGTCGAGGTCGATATTCCCCTTGAACGGATGGAGGAGCGCCGGGACGCGGCCCTCCGCGATCACGAGGTCGCGAGCCTCGGCGCCCTCCGCCTCGATGTTCGCCCTCGTCGTGTCGAAGTGATTGTTGTTGGGGACGATGTCGCCCGGCTTCAGGACCGTGTGAAACAGAATGCGCTCCGCGGCGCGGCCCTGGTGCGTCGGAATGACGTGACGGAACGCGGTCAGATCCTGGACCGCCCCCAGAAAGCGGTAGTACGAGCGGCTCCCGGCGTACGACTCGTCGCCCTGCATCAGCGCGCCCCACTGCGCCGACGACATCGCGCCGGTTCCCGAGTCTGTCAGCAGGTCCACGATCACGTCGTCCGCCCGCAGCAGGAAGACGTTCCAGCCCGCCGCCTCGAGCGCCCGCGCGCGCTCGTCCTCGGTCGGAAAGCGCAGCGCCTCGACGGACTTGATGCGGAACGGCTCGATGATGGTGTGGAAGGACACGGGGGGATGAAGAGCGCGGAATGAGGAATGAAGAATGAAGAATGGAAAGTGAAGAATGAAAAGTGAAGAATGAAAAGTGAGGAATCGGCTAGGCGCCTTTCCCGAGCTCTCCCCGCCGCAGCTTCCGGTAAAGGCTGAGGGCGTCCTGGACGATGCGAATGGCGTCGGCCGGGCCCATGAAGTCCTCGACGACGACCTGCTTGTGCTCGAGGAGTTTGTAGTCCTCGAAAAACCGCTTCACCTCGCGGAGCAGGTAGCCGGGCAGCTGGGTGTGGTCTGTGTATTCAGAAAACGCCGGATCCTTGACGCTGACGGCGATGATCTTGTCGTCGATGCCCTTCTCGTCGCGCATCCGCATGACGCCGATGGCGCGCGCCTCGAGCAGCGTCAGCGGGTTGACGGGCTCCTGGCCCAGCACCAGGGCGTCCAGCGGGTCGCCGTCGTCGCAGAATGTCCGGGGGATGAAGCCGTAGTTGGCGGGATAGTGCACGGCGCTATAGAGTACGCGGTCAAGGCGCAGCAGGCCGGTCTCTTTGTCCAACTCGTACTTGTTCTTGCTCCCCATCGGCACTTCGATGACCACGGGGAACACCTTTTCGATCACATGGTCGTCAACGTAAATGTCATGCCACGCGTGCATCCCTCTATTCTACCTGTCTTAGCCCTCGTCTCCGCCCTCGCGTTGCCCGCCACGGCCGGCGCGCAGGCACACACCGCGGACGTGGCCGCGCAGGGCGATCTCCGCCAGACCAGCCGTTTGCTGGAGGAATTGGCGTCCCGCGTCGGCCCCGCCGTCGTCGAAATCATCACGCTTGGCTTCGCCAGCACCGACATCGCCGACGACGAGCGCGGGTTGCTGGTGGCGCCGTCGCGGGGCAGCGGCTCCGGCGTGATCGTGGATCCCGACGGCTACATCGTGACCAACGCGCATGTCGTCGAAGGCGCGCACCGCATCCAGGTGGAAATCGCCATGGCGGCCTCCGCCGACGACCAGCACCATTCCGTCCTCCAGAGTCACTCGCGCCTGGTGCCGGCCCGTCTCGTCGCCATGGATGAAGAGACCGACCTGGCGGTGATCAAGATCGACGCGAAAGGTCTGCCGACCCTCGATTTCGCCGACTCTGACGATGTCAGGCCGGGGCAGCTGGTGCTGGCGTTCGGAAGTCCGATGGGTCTCAACAGCACTGTCACGCTCGGCGTCATCAGCGCCGTCGCGCGGCAGCTGGAGCCTGAGGACGCGATGATCTACATCCAGACCGACGCGCCGATCAATCCGGGCAACAGCGGCGGTCCGCTGGTCAATATGGATGGCCGCGTGGTCGGCATCAACACGCTGATCCTCTCGCAGTCAGGCGGCAACGAAGGCCTCGGGTTTGCCGCGCCCAGCAACATCGTCCGCAATGTCGTGGCGCAGATTCGGAAGTACGGCCGCGTCAGGCGGGGAGAGATCGGCGTCCGCGCCCAGACCATCACGCAAGTGCTGGCGGACGGACTCAAGCTGCCGAGGGTGGGCGGCGTGATCCTGAGCGACGTCTATCCTGATACGCCCGCGGCCAAGGCCGGCCTCAAGGTCGGCGACATCGTGTTGAGCCTCGACGGCAAGGTGATGGAGAACGGCCGCCAGATGCAGGTGAACCTGTACAGCCGGGCCGTCGGCGACACCGTGCGACTTGAAATCCAGCGCGGCGACGCGTCGGACACCGTGCTGGTCAAGGTCGCGGAGCGGGATGACGACCCGACCAGGTTCACGCCGCTGGTTCCGGCCGACGAACCCTACATCGACAGGCTGGGCGTGCTCGGGCTGACGCTGGACGCGAAGGCGAAGGAGCTGCTGGACGATCTCCGCATCGCCTCCGGGGTCATTGTCGCCGCGATGAGCAACAGCGCGGTGGCCGGCGCTGAAGGGCAGTTGAAGTCAGGCGACGTCATTCACCAGGTGAACGGCACGACGATCACCAGCGTCGAGCAGTTGCGGAGTGTGGTGTCGAAGCTGAAGGTCGGCGACGCGGCCGTGTTGCAGGTGGAGCGCGAAGGCGATCTGCTCTACGTCGGAATCCGCATCGATCGATAGTCGAGCGATCAGCGCTGGATGCGGGCGGCCACGCGGCGGCCCATGTCGCGGCAGCCAAGTGCTGGTGCCTCGCCGAGCAGGTCTGCCGTTCTGTCGCCGGCCGTCAGCGTCCTGCCGATCGCGTCGTCAATCGCGTCGGCCTCGGCCTGCAGGTCAAAGCTGAAACGGAGCAGCATCGCCAGCGAGGCGATGGTGCCGAGCGGGTTGGCCTTGTCCTGGCCCGCGATGTCAGGCGCAGAGCCGTGCACGGGTTCGTAAAGGCCCGGGCCATCGCCAAGGCTGGCCGAGGGCAGCAGGCCGATCGAGCCCGCGATGACGGCGGCTTCGTCCGACAGGATGTCTCCGAACAGGTTCTCTGTCAGCACCACGTCGAAGCGCGTGGGATGCGTCACGAGCGCCATGGCGCACGAGTCGACGTACATGTGCTGCACGGCCACGTCGGGGTAGTCCTTCGCGACGTCGTTGACGACAGCGCGCCACAACTGCGAGGTCTCGAGCACGTTGGCCTTGTCGACAGACGTCACGTGCCTGCGCCGGCGGCGCGCCGCGTCGAAGGCGACCTTGGCGATGCGCGTGATCTCGCCGACCGAGTAGCGCATCGTGTTGAAGGCCTCGCCGCGCTCGCGATCGATCTGCCGGGGCTCGCCGAAATACAGGCCACCGGTGAGCTCACGGACGATCAGCAGGTCCGCGCCCTTGACGATCTCCGCCTTGAGCGGCGCCGCGCCTTCCAGGCCCGGCCAGATTCGCGTGGGGCGCAGGTTGGCGTAGACACCGAGCCCCTTGCGGATGGCCAACAGCCCGCCTTCGGGCCGCTCCTTCGACGGCAGGTGGTCGAAGGCCGGATCGCCCACTGCGCCGAGCAACGTCGCCTTGACTCTCTGACACGCCGCCAGCGTCTCGGCCGGCAGCGCCGGCAACCCCGCCCTGAGCGCCGCACCGCCCATCAGGTGGGTCGTGGTCTCGACCTGATGGTCGAACGTCGCGCCAACCGCGTCGAGGACGTCTACCGCCGCGGCAACGACTTCCGGTCCGACACCGTCACCGGGGATCAGAGCAATGGTGATCTGCATGGAATGAAGAATAGAAAATGAAAAATAGAAAATGAAGAATGAAGAATGAGAATCAGGAACGAAGAATCAGGAACGAGGAATCAGGAGTTGAGAATCAGGAATGGACAACGTGACGACCCATCGATGAAGGAGGGGGAGAGACGAATCAACTGGAGAACGATGAGGAATCTGGATATCGGTTCGCGACATTCAGCTCTCATTCTTCATTCTTCATTCCCCATTCTTCATCCTCCATTCTTCATTCTTCACTTTTCCATTCTTCATTCTTCATTCCCTACACTCCGTGCCCATACCCGAGTTCCTCGGTGCCCTGACCGGCGCGATGGTTTGCGCGTGACGTGGCGGGCTCGGCGTCGGGCTGGGCGCGCAGGTCGGCGACCAACTGGACGATCTCTGCGTCGGCGACAGTCTTCTGCTGGTCGGCGAGCGCAACCATTCGGCGGTAGAGGCGATCGAGCTCGAGACGAGTGAGCGCAAGTCCGAGCTGCTCGACGCGATGCTGGACGGCGTGCCGGCCCGAGTGCTTGCCGAGCACCAGCGTGGTGGCCGGGACGCCGACGTCCTCCGGCCGCATGATCTCGTACGTCCGCCGATCCTTCAGCATGCCGTCCTGGTGGATGCCGGCCTCGTGCGCAAAGGCGTTGCGTCCGACGATGGCCTTGTTTGCCTGCACCGGCTCGCCGGTCAGCGCCGTCAGGAGCTGGCTGGTGGCGAAGATCCGGTCGCTGGCAATGCCGGTTTCGTAGGGCAGCCTGTCGGCGCGCACGCGCGTCGACATCACGATCTCTTCGAGCGAGGCGTTGCCGGCGCGCTCGCCGATCCCGTTGATGGTGCACTCCACCTGGCGTGCGCCGGCCCGGAGCGCCGCCAGCGTGTTGGCCACGGCCAGCCCGAGATCGTCGTGGCAGTGCGCGCTGAAGACCGCCTTGTCGGCGTTGGGAACTCTGGAGAGGATGCTGCGGAAGAACTCTTCGATTTCGTCGGGGGTGGAGTAGCCGACTGTGTCAGGCAGGTTGACCGTGGTGGCCCCTGCCTTGATAACCGATTCAACGACCCGGCACAGGAAGTCCATATCGCTGCGCGTGGCGTCTTCGGCGGAGAACTGCACGTTGTCGGTGTAGCGCCGGGCCTGGGTGACAGCGGCCGATCGCCGCCTCGAGGCACTGCTCGCGCGAGATGTGCAGCTTGCGATCGAGATGCAGGTCGGACGTCGCGATGAACGTGTGAATGCGGGAGCGCGCGGCGCCAGTCAGGACCTGGCCGGCCCTGTCGATGTCCTCGGGGCGGCAGCGCGCCAGCGCCGCAATCACCGGCCGCTTCACCTCGGCGGAGACCAGACGGACGGCTTCGGCGTCGGCCTCGGAGGCGATGGGGAAGCCCGCCTCGATGATGTCGACGCCGAGCAGGTCGAGGTGTCGCGCCAGCTGCAGCTTTTCCGGAACCCGCAGCGAGAACCCTGGTGCCTGCTCGCCGTCGCGCAGCGTCGTGTCGAAGATGGTGACGCGGTCTGCCATGAGGCCTCCGCCATCATTCTGGGATTGCCGAAGACCCATAGTCAAATCGATATTTCTTCCGCTTCAATAATCAGGCATTATAAAGCGTGCCCGCCTCGCCGGGCCGGAGAACCCATGCAGCTGGCCGAATTGCAGGTCTTTTTGACGGTTGCTGCGGAGCGCAGCTTCTCGAGGGCTGCGGCCAAGCTTCACCGGACGCAGCCCGCGGTCAGCCAGGCCATCAGGCGCCTGGAAGACGAGTTGGGCGAGCGCCTCTTCGATCGATCCTCCAAGCAGGGCACGCTGACGGAGGCCGGCCGCGTGCTCCGCGATTACGCCCTGCGGCTCTCCCGCCTGAGCGAGGAGGCCGAGACCGCCGTGCGCGAGCTGCGCGACCTGCGGCGGGGGCGCGTGCTGATCGGCGCCAACGAGGGCGCGGTGCACGCGTTGCTGCCGCTCATCGGGCGTTTCCGCCAGGCGCACGCCGACATCCAGGTGGACGTGCGCCGCGTGCCGTCGCGTCAGGTGGGTGTCGAGGTCGCGCAGGGCAGCCTCGATTTCGGCGTGATCACGTTTCAGCCCGCCGAGCGCGGCTTGATGACGCTCAACCTGGGCCCCGACGACCTCGTGATGCTGCTGCACCCGCAGCACCCGCTCGCCAAGCGGAAAGAGGTCTCGCTGGCGGAGTTCGGCCGCGAGACTGTGATCGCGCACAACGACCCGTCTCCCGCGCGCGAGCGCGTGCTCCGCACGTTCGAGCAGCGGCACGCGCCGATCAACATTCAGGTCGCCCTCCCCAGCCTTGAAGCCATCAAGCGCGCCGTCGAGATGAAGATGGGCGTCGCCCTGTTGCCGAGGCGATGTGCCCTGGCAGAGCTGTCACGCGGCCAGCTGGCCGAGGTGAAAGTGCAGCAGGTGCGCCTGGCGCGGCAGTTGCGGCTCGTCTACCGGAAGGTCGGCGACCTCTCGCACGCCGCGCAGGCGTTTCTGACGATTGCGCGCCAGCATCATCCGGAAGCCTGATCCGCGCGGACCCGGCATCCCCTGAGGAACCGCCCGGCGCGACAGCTCGTAGTTGCAATCGATCGGAGTGTTCATGGACGTCATCCTGCAGGACCTGAGATTCGCCATCCGATTGCTGCGCCGCGACAAGGCCTTTGCCGTCGCAGTCGTCCTGACACTCGGGTTGTGCCTGGGCGCCAACACCGCGATCTTCACGATCGTCCGCTCTGTCCTTATCCGTCCGCTGCCGTATCCCGAGGCCGACCGGCTGGTCCTCTTCTACGACGGTTTCCCTGGCGCCGGCGTCGAGCGCGCCGGGACATCGGTCCCGAACTACTTCGACCGCGCCAAGCTCACGGACGTGCTGGAGTCGACCGCCCTCTATCGCTGGGACGGCGCCAAGGTAGGCCAGGGCACGAGCCAGGAAGGCGTGTCGTCGATGGACGTGACGCCGTCGTTCTTCCGGGTGCTCCGCGCCCAGCCCGCCCGTGGGCGCCTGTTCACGGAGGCCGAAGGGCGAAGTCGGCAATCAGCACGTCGTCGTTCTCAGCTACTCCTTCGCTGAGCGGCGGGGCGGCGTCGACAAGGTCGTCGGCCAGAACATCCGGCTGGACGACGTGCCGTACACCGTCGTCGGAGTGCTCCCGAAGGAGTTTTCGTTCCTGAGTCCCGACGTGCGCTTGTTCACGCCGCTGGCGTTCAAGCCGGAACAGAAGGCCGACGACGAGCGGTGGAGCCAGAACCACGAGCAGATCGGCCGGCTGGCGCCAGGCGCGAGCATTCAGCAGCTCCAGGCGCGCATCGACGCGCTGAACGCGGGCGCCCTCGAGCGTGCCGGATCCCTCAAGACCGCATTGCTCAATGCCGCGCTATCACAGCGTGACCGGCTCGCTGCAGGCCGACATCGTCCGCAACGTCCGCAACGCGCTGCAGTTGCTGTGGGGCGGCGTGCTGTTCGTCCTGCTCATCGCCGCCGTGAACGTCACTAACCTTGCGCTGGTGCGGGCCAGCGGGCGGCTGAAGGAACTGGCGACGCGCAACGCCCTCGGCGCCGCGCAGTGGCGCGTCGTCCGGCAGCTGGTCACGGAGACCGTCCTGCTGACGACCCTCGGCGGCGCGCTGGGGCTGGTGATCGGGTACTGGTGCGTCGACGGGCTGTCGTCGTTTGGCTTCACCGATCTCCCGCGCAGTTCGGAAATTCGACTGGACGGCACTGTGGTCGCCTTCACGGCGGGCCTCGCGCTGCTGCTGGGCGTGATCATCGGCGCGGTCCCCGCCATGCACCTGGCCGGGCTGGACCTGAGCCTGGTGCTCCGCGACAACAGCCGGACCGGCACGGCCGGCCGCGGCGCCCGCTATCTGCGTCGCGGGCTGGCCGTCGCTCAGGTCGGTTTCGCGTTCGTGCTGCTGGTTGGCGCGGGTCTTCTGTTCGCGAGCTTCCGTCAGTTGCTGGCGGTGAACCCAGGGTTCCGACCGGACCACGTCCTGACGGGGCGCATCGCGCCGTCGGCGACCCACTATCCCAATGACGCCGCGATTCTGGGCTACGCGGACCGGGCGCTGGAACGGGTGCGCGCGCTGCCCGGTGTCGAAGCCGCAGGCATCAGCACGTTCCTGCCCTTCAGCTGGGACGGATCGAGCAGCGTCATCATCCCGGAAGGCCACGTGATGGCGCCCGGTGAGTCGGTGGTGTCGCCCAACCTCCTGCACGTCACACCCGGCTACCTCGAGGCCATGCGCGTCCCGCTCAAGCGAGGCCGCATGTTTGCCGCGAGCGATGTCGCCGGTGCGCCGCAGGTGATCATCCTCGACGAACGGCTCGCCGCGAAGTTCTGGCCCGGTGCCGATCCGATCGGACGCCGCGTGTATCGCCCCGACAAGGTCGAGGACGTCGTCAAGCCGGGCCCGACAGTGAAGTGGTTCCAGGTCGTCGGAGTGATCGGCGATGTGAAGCTCAAGGGGCTGGTCGAAGGCGAGGACGCGCGGGCCGGTGCTTACTACTTCCCGTTCGCGCAGAGCGTGGACAACAGCATGGGCCTGGCCATCCGGACCAGCGGCGATCCGAAGCTCATGACCGCGACAGTGCAGCGGACGCTTGCCACGATCGACCCCGAGCTGCAGATGTCGGATGTGTTCACGATGGACGAACGGGTGGAGAAGTCGCTCAACCCGCGTCGCACGCCGATGCAGCTGTCGCTGGCCTTTGCCGTCATCGCGCTGCTGCTCGCCTCCATTGGCCTCTACGGCGTGCTGGCCTATCAGGTGAGCCAGCGCACGCGCGAGATCGGGATTCGTATGGCGCTTGGCAGCGACACCCGCCGCGTCGTCTCGATGATCCTGCGAGAGGGCCTGGTGCTGGTGGCCATCGGCCTGGTGATGGGGCTGGTCGGTGCGGTCGCCTTGCGCCAGGTGATCGCGTCGGAGCTGTACAACGTCGGCGCGCTCGACCCGATGGTCATCCTGTCGGTGACCGGCATGCTGGGGCTGACCTCGCTCGTCGCGTGCTTCGGGCCGGCGAGACGCGCGGCGAAGGTGAACCCTGTCGTCGCGTTGTCGCAGCAATAGCGCGGTCCCTTCCCGAAAGCCTTATGGATGAGGTAGCCTCGATGTGTAATGCGATGGCTCCCCGGAATCCCCGTCCTTCTGTTCCTGCTTGCGTTCCCCGCCTGCGGCGGCGATAGTCCGCGTCCGCCGGCGGCGCCGACCCCGGTGTTCGTCGCGCCCGCGCCGCCGCCACCCTGGACGCTGTCCGGGCGTGTGGTCGCGACCCTCACCTCGACGCCGGTAGCGCACGCGCACGTCGATGCCTTCATCGCGTCCGCCGACACTGACGCCGACGGCCGGTTTACGCTGACGGCGCCGACGGCCCCGGGCCACAGCCAGGCCATCACCGTGACCGCCGCTGGTTACAGGCCCCGCGAGACTGTGATCAAACTCCCGCGCACTACGGAGCCCGTCGTGGATTTGGTTTCGACGTCGGCGCCTTTCGACGAGACCTTCTACAACGAGCTTGCGCGCGGCGCGCTCGAGTATCCAGGCGAGGACTATCAGTTGTTCCGGTGGCCGGCGCCGCTGAAGTTCTATTTCCGAACGGTGGACGAGTTCGGACGTCCGCTTTCGCCTGACGTCGTGCAGGTTGTCGAACGGGGCATCCGGCAGGGAGTGCAGTACTACACCGGCGGTGCGTTCAGTGCCGAGATCGAGGAAGGAACCGCGACGCACCAGGAGACCGTCGGCTGGGTCAACGTGGTGCCGGAACAGGACATTCCCGGTGGTGACTACTGCGGCCTGGCGTCAAGCGTCGGCGGCAATCCGAACACCATGCACCTGCGCGTCGATCGATGCGGCTGCGGCAGCATCAAGATTCCGATCGCCGTCGTCGAGCACGAGGTCGGCCATGTCGTCGGCATGTTCCATGTGAACGGCCACGAGAACCTCATGAGCACCCCGGCAGACTACGGATGCAAGGACCTCGTGCCGACGGCGAAGGAGCAGTATCACGCGCGGCTGATCTACGCGCGGCCGCGCGGCAATCGTTCTCCGGATCGCGACCCTGGCGATTTCCTGCTCGCACGCCCCGGGGGCGGATGGGCCGGTGGACCGGGAATGCCGTAGAGAACGCCGGCGGAGCGCGCTTGTGTTACCAGGCGCCCGTGACGTACGGCAGACGGTTCGCCAGAGCGCGCACTTCCTCAAAATTCTCGAGGAGAAGGCCGGTACCGTCCCACAGGCCGCTGACCAGCGCTTCGTGGGCCGACGGCGGCATCGCCGCGGCGACGTGGCGCTCGCCGGCCGAGACGCGCAGACCGGCGACATCGACGCCGACCGCCAGCGTGGCATCGGCTTCGACCGCCCGCATCAGCCAATCCAGATCGTCGGCGGGAATGGTCAGGCAGGGCAGCCCGAGGCCGAGGCTGTTGCCGAAGAAGATCTCCGAGTAGCCTTCGCCGACAATCGCCTGGATGCCCCAGCGCTGAAGCGCCTGGGGCGCGTGCTCGCGCGAGCTGCCGCAGCCGAAGTTCCGGTTGACGAGCAGCACGTGCGCGCCCTGGTACTGCGGCTGGTTGAACGGGTGCGACGGATCGCTGCGGTCGTCGGCAAAGACGTGCTGCTCGAGACCCTCGAACGACACCGCCTTCAAGTAGCGTGCGGGGATGATGCGGTCGGTGTCGATGTCGTCGCCGCGCATGGGCAGCGCACGGCCGCTAATCGTGCTGAGACGGCTGCTCATCGCGTCACCTCGGCCGTCTTGAGGACCTGGCGCACGTCCACGACCTCGCCGGCCACCGCTGCGGCCGCGACCATCGCCGGCGACATCAACAGCGTCCGGCCCGTCGGGCTGCCCTGACGGCCCTTGAAGTTGCGGTTCGACGAACTCGCACAAATCTCGCGGCCCTCGAGTCGATCGGGATTCATTGCCAGGCACATCGAGCAGCCGGCGCCGCGCCATTCGAATCCAGCGGCGGCGAAGATCTGATCGAGGCCTTCCTGTTCCGCCTGCTGCCTGACGCCTTCGGAACCGGGCACGACGAGCGCTCGCACGTTGCGAGCGACCCGCTGCCCGCGCACGATCCGCGCGGCCTCGCGAAGGTCGGAGATCCGTGAGTTGGTGCACGAGCCGATGAACGCCACGTTGATTGGCGTGCCCGCGATCGGCTGTCCGGCGGCGAAGTCCATGAACTGCAACGCCTCGGAAATACCCACGCGCTCGTCTTCGGCCGCCGCGGCCGGATCCGGCAGGCGCCCGGTCACCCCGACTGACTGGCCGGGGTTGATGCCCCAGGTCACCGTCGGCTCGAGAGCGTCGCCGTCGATGACGACCTTGTCGTCGTAGCGCGCATCGGCATCCGACGCCAGCCGCCGCCACGCCGCCATGGCCCGCTCGAAGGCGTCGCCCTGTGGAGTGAACGCCCGGCCCTGCAGGTAGTCGAACGTCGTCCGATCGGGATTCACGTAGCCAACCCGCGCCGCACCTTCGATGGACATGTTGCAGATCGTCATCCGCTCGTCCATCGTCATGCGATCGACCACGGCGCCGCCGTATTCGTAGGCGTAGCCGGCGCCACCCTTCACGCCGAGCTGACGGATGATCTCGAGGATGACGTCTTTCGCGTACACCCCGGCCGCCAGCGTACCGGTGACGTCGATACGACGCACCTTGAGCGGCTCAATGGCCAGACACTGCGACGCGAGCACGTCGCGCACCTGCGTCGTGCCGATGCCGAAGGCCACCGATCCGAACGCGCCATGCGTCGAAGTGTGCGAGTCGCCGCACGCGATGGTCATGCCCGGCTGCGTCAACCCGAGCTCGGGCCCGATGACGTGCACGATCCCCTGATGCTCGCTGCCGATGTTGTAGAGCGGAATGCCGTACTCGAGGCAATTGCGCTCGAGCGCGCTCATCATCGCCTCCGCCATCACGTCCAGGAATGGCCGCTCACGGCCGCGGGTAGGGACGATGTGATCGACGGTGGCGAAGGTGCGCTCGGGAAACGCGACACGCCACCCGCGGCTCCGCAGCATGTCGAAGGCCTGCGGGCTGGTCACTTCGTGAACGAGGTGGAGCCCGACGAACAGCTGCGTCTGACCGGTGGGAAGGCGCCGCACGGCGTGGGCGTCCCAGACCTTCTGGAGGAGCGTCTGACCCATAATCGAATGTTATCACCGGGGCCGGCAGTATTCGAGCTGGTTACCAAACGCGCGAGGCCCGGTTATGCGATCGACGCTCGTGGCGTGCCCTTGCCTTGCGTCTGCCCTTGCTGCGCCCTACCTGGGCCAGCCCAGCTCCGCGAGAATCGTCGTGTCGATCGACGGGTTGAGCGCGGCGAAGCCCTCGTCGGTGAGCCGGCGCCGTTCGCCGTCCGCCGCTGATTCGAGCGGCACGACGCCGACATCCGGCACCCAGCGCGCCGCGGCGGGCGGCACCGCCGCCGTCTGGCCCGCGCGCCGGAGCGTGACGTCCACGATGCCCTGCACGCCGTCATCGCACGCGGCGTAGTGCGCCGCGCCAATCAGGTCGTCGAGCCCGACGAGCGCGCCATCCACCGACGGCGTGAACAGGTCTGGCGCGACCAGGCCGTCCAGCGCCGACCGCGCCACGAGCACGCCCGGCGTCAACAGCGCGACGACGCGGCGGTGCGAGCCCGCGATGGCGGACTCCAGCGCCTGCGTGGCCACCGTCGCACGGCCGGCTGCGGCCAGCGTCGGGAGTGCCACGACAGCGCGGGCGCGGCTGCGGCGGGTGTCGAGCGTGGCGAGCAGGTCGCCAAGGGCGTCCAGGCCGACGTGCAGGACCACGTCGGCCTGCTCCAGCGCGGCGAGATCCGGCACCGCCGTCGGTCCCCAGCTTCGATTCGCCGGGCCCACCCGGGCGTCCTCTGTGGTGGGGAAGACGTGCACGAGGTGACCGCCGGTGCTGAGAAACGCGGCGAGCTGCCCGAGCATGAAGTCGGCTCGGCCGGTCAGGACGATCCGCAGCCGGCGGCCCTGTCCGACAGCCTTGTGCCGCGCGAGGTCGGTTGCGATCCGCCGATGCCGGAACGCGAACAGCCGATCGAGCGCGCGTCCGGGGAACACCTGCGCCGCCAGCGCGCCGAGCGGACCGAACGGCAGCGCGTAGTCGACGTGGTCGATGAGCGTCGCGCGGCCGTCGCCGGCCGGCTCGACGCGATGCGTGTGCACCCACCGCTTGAACGGCCCCGCCACCATGACGTCCTGGAACTGCACGCCGTCGACGAATCCGCGATGGAGGACCTCCCAGCGAATGCGCATCGGGCCGCGGGACAGCAGCAGCGTGACGCGGGCGCCGTCGGTGATCCCGCCGTAGCGCGCGAGCACCTGCAGGCGTTCCCAGGGCGGCGACAGGCGCTCGAATGCGCCCGGCCTGGTGTGCCAGGCGAACAGCGTGGCGGGGTCGACGTCGACGATGGAGCGCTTCTCGTAGATAGCCAAGGCGTCAGTCTGCAGAGAGTGTCGCGGCGCCGGTCTCCGGGCCGAAACGATGGAGGTAGGGGCCGACTTTCATCTTGCGCGCGGTGTTCTGGCTGCTCATGTAACGAATCGTGCCGAAAATCGGGCGTTCCGGCGCCCATGGACGGTCGTAGCGTCCAAGCGTCCAGAAGATGCCGCTGTAGGAATTCGGATCGCTGCCGTCGAGGGCGTACTTGTTGTTCAGCTCGATCATGGCTGCGAGCGCCGCCTCCGGCGATTCACTCCACTCCAGGATCTTCTTTCCCCAGAGCATGCGCACATAGTTGTGGATTCTGCCCTCGCGGATCAACTGCCGCTCGGCCGCGTTCCACAACGGGTCGTGCGTCGCCGCCCGCTCGAGCTCCGGTAAATCGTACACCCACACGCGCCGATCGTCACGGTGCGTGTTGAGCGTGGCGCGCGCCCATGCGGGCAGGGACTCGTAGCGATCGTAGTCTGCGGGGCGCCCGACGCACAGGTTGAACCCCAGCTCGCGCCACGTGACGAGCTGGTCGAGAAAGGCCTCCGACGCCGCGTCCACACCCCACCACCCTTCCCGCCCGCCGGTCGCACGTGCCGGCAGCGCGCCCAGCCACCCGGCGCGTGACATCAGCGTGTCGAAGACCTCGTGGGCCGCGATGTGCCCGAAGTGCAGGTACGGCGACAGGTGGCTCGAGACGTCGGGCTCGAGCTGGTTCCGCTCCGACGCGTAGCGCGCCAGCCCCGTGTCGAGGAACGCCCGCAGCGTCTCGGCCGCCGCGCCGGCGCCGCCGCGAACACTCACGGGCGCTACCCGGTGATCGATGGCGAGCGAGGCGAGTGGCTGGCGGCCGTCAATCAGCTCCTGAGCGGCCACAGGCCATCGCGTATGCACATCCTGCGGCAGCGTCGCCGGCGGCAGGCGCGGCAGATGTTCGAGAGGATCTGCCTGCGGCATCGACGGCCGGCCCGCAGCGAAGGTCCGCTGCACGTAGCGACGAAAGGCGTAGGCAGTGGGGAAGACCTGCGTGGCCGCGCGCATCGGCAGCAGGCCGTTGCCGTCAACGGCCTCCATTCGCACCGACATGCCGGCTGAAACGACAGCCTGCGCAGTGGTGGCGCTGGACGTCGGGTAGTCGTCGGTGACCACGACGCACGCTGATGACGCGAGGGACGCGAACAGCCCTCGATCGGCGCCAGGCGACTGTTCGATCCACGGCAGGTAGGTGACGCCCTGGCGGCGCGCGAGGGCCCGCTGGTTGTCGGCCATGCCGTCGAGCAGGAAGCGATGGAGCCGATCACTGGCCCAGGGGTAATCGAGCGGCAGCGCCTCGAGAATGACCAGCGGCCGGCGAGTCTCCCTGGCGTGGTCCACCGCGTGCTGCAGGGCGAAGTTCCAGCGCGTCCGGCGGGCGGCGGACATCCAATAGAGCACCAGGGACCCCTGCGGGTTCAGCGGCGCGTCGTTGATCGCGCGCACGCGCGAGGCTGGCACGCTGGAGGTCACTCAGAACTCACCGGAAGGGATGGCGCTGTGCAGGCAGTCATGAGCCGGCGAAACCGCCGCGCCCGTACGGTATCCTAATAGAGGCGTCCCTGTGCGGCGCCCCTACCAAGGAGCCTGATTCCGTGTACCCAGAATATTTCGTGGCGCCCATGCGTGAAGAGCTGACCGGGCTCGGCGTGGAAGAACTCCGGACGGCCACCGCCGTCGACGAGGCCATCGCCCGCAAGGGCACGCTGATGGTCGTCGTGAACTCGGTCTGCGGCTGCGCCGCTGGCAAGGCCCGGCCGGGCGTCGCCATGGCGCTCCGCCACGACATCAAGCCCGATCGCATCGCGACGGTGTTCGCCGGCGCGGACATCGAGGCCACTGACAAGGCGCGCGCCTACTTCACCGGGTACCCGCCGTCCTCGCCCGCGGTCGCCCTGCTGCGCGACGGCGAGCTGGTCTACATGATGGAGCGGCGGCAGATCGAAGGGCAGTCGGCCGACGGCATCGCGCGCCAGCTGATGGCCGCGTTCGACCAGTACTGCGCGCCGGCGACCGATCGCGCCTAGTGTCCGTCAGGGCTGACGCCGCGCGCGCTGCCGCGGCACGCCCGCTCGACCTCTCCGGCCGGCGACCTGCTGACCACGCACGTCGCCGGCGTCGACTCCTGCACCCATCGCAGCTCGCACCATGACATCGCCCGGCGATCGGTTCGGCAGACCCCTGTCGAGTCTTCGCGTCTCGGTGACCGACCGCTGCAACCTGCGCTGCCAGTACTGCATGCCGGAGGCGGACTACGCCTGGCTGCCCAAGTCCGACATCCTCGACTTCGATGAAATTGCGCGGGTCGTCCGAATCGCTATCGGCCTGGGCGTCACGCGCGTCCGGCTGACTGGCGGCGAGCCGCTGCTGCGGCGCGATCTTCCGGCGCTGGTCCGCCTGCTGGCAGGACTTCCCGGTCTCGAGGATCTCGCGCTCACGACCAACGGCGTGTTGCTCGCCGATCAGGCGGGCGCCCTACGCGACGCCGGGCTCGGCCGCCTGACGGTCAGCCTCGACACCCTGAGACGCGACACGTTTCTGGCGATGACGCGAGCCGACGAGCTCGATCGGGTGCGCGCCGGCCTGACCGCCGCCGCACGGCTGTTCCCGGGGTTCAAGATGGATTCGGTGATCGTCCGCGGACGCAACGACGATGAGGTCGCGGCGTTGGTGGACGAAGCAGCGCGCCACGGCGCGGAGCTGCGCTTCATCGAGTACATGGACGTCGGCGGCGCCACCGGCTGGACCGAGGCGCAGGTCGTGACACGGCACGAGTTGCTGGAGGCGCTCGCCTCGCACTCAGGCCCGGTGGCCGCGCTGCCTTCGGACCGCTGGGCGCCCGCCGACCGCTTCCGCCTCGCAACCGGGCAAGTCGTCGGCGTGATCTCGTCCACCACAGCGCCCTTCTGCGCGACTTGCGATCGCAGCCGGCTGACAGCGGACGGCCTCTGGCTGCTGTGCCTCTACGCCACCACCGGGCTCGACCTCCGCGGCCTGCTCCGGGGCGGCGCAAGCGATGCCGGGATCGCGACGGCGCTCCGTCAGTCATGGGAAGCGCGAGACGATCGCGGCGCCGAGCAACGCCTGATGGCGCGCGACCGATCCGCCTTCGTGCCGGTCAGTGCCCTCAGGAACGATCCACACCTCGAAATGCACACACGCGGCGGGTAGCGGCAGGGTCCATTGTGCGTCGTCCGGCGGTGCTGGCAATCAGATGGCGCAGCACGCGATCGATCACCAGCACGCAGGGCTACGGCGTTCTGCCGTTCAGTCCGACTGCGCTGAACGCCGCTTCAGCGCTGCGCGCGACGCCAGAACATCGGGCGGTCGATCAGCTGTCCCGTGAACGACGCATCCCACCGGCCGGGAAGGGCGGTGCCGCAATCAGGACAGGCTCCTGCCGGTGTCAGGCGATACGCCTCGATGCGATAGCCCGTGCGCTCGATGACGGCACGACCGCACGTGGGACAGCAGGTGTCTTCGAGCGCGCCTACCTGGCCCGGACGGTTGCCGGCATAGACGAATCGCAGGCCGTTGCCTCTGCCGATCGCGGCGGCGTCGACCAGGTCCCGCGGCGTGGTGTCGCGCGGATCGGTCATCTTGTAGTCGCCATGGAATGCGGTCACGTGCCACGGGATGTCGGATGACACGCTCGCGATGAACGACGTCAGGCGGTCAAGCTCGTCGCGACTGTCGTTGAATCCCGGCACGAGCAGCGTGACGATCTCGAGCCAGACGCCACGCGCGTGCAGCGCGCGGATGGTGTCGAGAATGGGTGCGAGGCGGCCGCCGAGCGTCCGGTACTGGCGGTCATCGAACGACTTGAGATCGACCTTGTAGTAGTCGAGCCACGGCACCAGATAGTCGAGCACCTGCGGCGTCGCGTTGCCGTTCGACACAAACGCCGTCCTCAGTCCCGCAGCCCGCGCCTCCTTGAAAATGGCCACCGCCCATTCGGCGGTGATGAGCGGCTCGTTGTACGTGGAGACAAGCACCCGCGCGCCCTGGGCGAGCGCGTCGGCCACGAGCGCCTGCGGCGACACTTCGCGCGGCGGCGCCACCGCAGCCGGATCGCGCAACGCCTGCGACGTCACCCAGTTCTGGCAATACCCACAGTGGAGGTCGCAGCCGAGCATGCCGAAGCTGTAGGCAAGCGCGCCCGGCATCGCGTGGAAGAACGGCTTCTTCTCGATCGGATCGCACTGCACGCCGCCGACGTAACCCCACGGCGCGTAGAGCGTGCCGCCGCGATTGAAGCGGACCTTGCAGACGCCGAAGGCGCCGTCAGGAAGGGGACAGGCGTGACCGCACGCCACGCAGCGGATGCGGCCGCCGTCGAGCGGCTCTACCAGCGTGCCAGGCCGGACCGACGACTCGAGCACGTCCCGCAGGGACACGACAACAGTGTACTACTGGCGCAGCGGCGAACAGGGGACAGGGATGCGCTTGTTCCTCTGGCCGCGCTACTTGCCCGCGCTCTGCCCCTTGAACACGTTCATCGCCAGCGCCACCATCGCGCCGACGTCGGCCACGTTGGCGGGAAGGACGAGGCTGGTGCTCGCCCTCGGCGAGCCTGCCGAGCTGCGCGACGTACTGTTCAGCGACCCGCAACTGCACGGCTTCATGGCCGCCGTCGATCTTGATCGCATCGGCCACGCGCCGGATGCCCTCGGCGGTCGCGGTGGCGACCGCGAGGATGGCCTGGGCCTGACCCTCTGCCTCGTTGATCTGCCGCTGACGTGCCGCCTCAGAGGCCTTGATGGTCTGCTGCTTGTCGCCTTCCGCGGTGTTGATGGCCGCGTCGCGCTGGCCTTCCGAGGTGAGGACAACCGCGCGCTTCTCGCGCTCGGCGCGCATCTGCTTTTCCATCGCCGCGAGGATGTCTCCGGGCGGCGTGATGTTGCGGATCTCGTAGCGCAGGACTTTCACGCCCCACGGCTCCGACGCCTTGTCGAGCTCGCTGACGACGGCGGTATTGATCGCCGTGCGCTCCTCGAACGTCTTGTCGAGATCGATCTTCCCCACCTCGCTGCGCAGGGTCGTCTGACAGAGCTGCGTGATCGCGAACAGGTAGTCGGAGATCCCGTATGAGGCACGCTCGGGGTTCAGCACCTTCAGGTAGAGCACGCCGTCCACCTGTACTTGCACGTTGTCGCGCGTGATGCAGATCTGGGCGGGGATGTCGATCGACTGCTCCTTGAGCGTGTGGCGGTAGCGGATGACATCGACAAACGGGATCAGGATGTGGAACCCGGCCTGCAACACGCCGGCGAAGCGCCCCACACGCTCGACGATGTAGGCGTTCTGCTGCGGAACGACGACCGCCGTCTTGGCGACGATGATCAGGGCCAGCAGGGCGAGGAAGACGACTCCGAGGACGGCTCCAGACATCAGTGCGACCTCATCGTTCGGGAACGAGGATCAGCGTCAGCCCGTCCACTCGCTGGACGCGGCAGCGTTGTCCCTTGGTCAGTTCTGCGGTATGCGTGTTGCGGGCCGACCACACCGTGCCGCGCAGCTCCGCGCGTCCGACGGCGCCGGGGCTGATTGGATCCAGCGTGATGGCGATTTCGCCGGCCAGCGCCTCGACGTCGGTGCTGACGGGCTGCAGCATTCGCAGGATGGGGCGGCGGAACACGAGCAGCATCACGACGCTGACCACGCTGAAGGCCAGCCACTGCGCCCATTCCGCACCCAGCAGGCCGGTGCCGGTGAGCAGCCCGACAAACAGCGCGCCGATGCCAAAAAAGATCAGGTAAAAGCTGCCGGCGGCCGCCAATTCGAGGGCGGAGAGACCGATGCCGAGGAGAAGCCACAGCCACCAGGCCATATGCGGCCGCGATTATACAGGACGGCCGAGGTGGGGCCCGTGAAACGAAAAGGGCCTGTCCGACAGCGCGGACAGGCCCTTGGGGGAAGCGGGAAAGGTGGCGAACCGGTAGCGGCCGGCGTCAGGCCTGGTTGGCTCAGCGGCGCCGGAAGAACCGGCGTCCGCTCACGCTCATGCCGGACAGGCCGAGGCCGAGCAGCACGAGGGAGGCCGGTTCGGGCACCGGCGTGGTGTCCCGGCTCGAGCCTGGCAGGGTGCCGCCGAAGGCCACGTTGTGGAACTCGCCGGTGGAGTTGATGCTGTTGGCAATCACCTGGCCGTTGATCTGGCCGTTGCTGAATGTGACGTTCGCATCGGGCGCCAGAATCGCGCCGCCCCAGCCGATGTTCGACGCCGAGATCGACGTCGCGTCGTAGAAGTTCCAGATGACCTTCGACCAGTCGGCATTCTGCGACCCGTTCAGGAAGATCCCCATGTTCGACAGGTTCGCGGACGTGCCCGACACGTTGATCACAATCGTGCTGGTGGTCGGCGCCACAATCTTGAACGTGTTCAGCGTGTTCAGCAGCGAGCCGTTGATCGAGAACACGTTCAGCGCGGCATTGGCGCCCGTGAGATCCCATTCACCCCAGGGCTGCGAGACCAACGCGCCAGTGGTGCCGAGTCCCTGCAGGCTGTCCGACAGGCTCGTCAGCGCAGCATCGGCCGCGGCGAAGTCCACCGGCGACGGGCCGCCGTTGGTGAACGTGGCGCTGCCATCGAGGCCCACGCCGTTCAGCGTCGAGGTCCCGGCGTGACCGCTGCCGTTGAAGATGTGGCCGTTGCTCAGCGCGGCGTTGCCGCCGGCGACGAAATTGAGCTGGCCCGGGTTGGACGAGACGCTCTGGCCGACGCCGAAGTTGCTGAACGTCGCGTTGCCGCCAACGGCCACGCGGCCCTCGACGTCGGTGTTGGTGAGCGTCATGTTGCCGAACACGAACACGTTGTAGCCACTGGCGATTCCCAGCGTGTCTGCCGACGCCGGCAGCGCGGACAGCAGGACGACGATCGAGGCGACGATGAACCGGGCGATGAATGACATGGTATGAGTCCGTCTCCGTCCACGAGGCTTCCGGCCTCGTGATGACCACACACTACGACCTGCCGCCACTGCGCGCGTTGACGCAACGCAAACTGAAGGAGCCTTGAACTCGAGGGGGTGCCGGGGAGCCGGCCCTGAAAGTCGAGGGGGCGTTCGCTTCGTGCGGATGAAACGAGCGGACTATACCAAACGATATAGCCGCTGTCAATTCCTGTCACAGGCGGCTCAAACCTCTGTGCACAAACGGGATCCAGCTCTGCTAGGATGCCCGTGTGAACCTCATCCAGCCCCAGCCGCCGCTGCTGACGACCATCCTCGTGATGCCCCGGGGCTTCGACGAGCTGACCGGCGCCATCCGGCATCTGCAGGCACAAACCATCCGCGCCCAGATTCAAGTGGTCCTGGTGCCGCTGGCCGAACGGCAGCGTGAGATTGACCTCTCGGTGTTCGCGGGCTTCCATAGCGTGCAGGTCGTCGCGGTGGCGGCGATCCCCACGGTCGCCAGCGGCTTTGCCGCCGCGGTGCCAATGGCTACCGGCCGCTTTATCACGCTGGTCGAGGACCACGTCTTTGTCGAACCGGACTGGGCCGCGCGGATCTCGGAGGCCTTCGAGCGCGGCTGCGCCGCCGTCGCGCCCCTGATGCGCAACGGCAATCCCGCGTACGGCGACCAGCTGGATGAATTTTCTCGTCTGCTTCAACGACGCGATCGCCTTCGCCAGCGCGGGGCCCGTCGAGAGCGGGCCCGGCCACAACACCGTCTACCGGCGATCGGTGCTGATGCGATACGCAGGCGAGGACCTTGCGCGACTGCTCCAGACCGAGCGCAACTTCCACTACCGCCTCCGCGCAGACGGCGAGGTGATCTGGGCCGAGCCTCGAGCCCGATTGCGCCACGTCAACATCTCGGTTGCCTCGACGGCGCTGCGCCAGGGATTTCTCGGCGGGCTGATGTTTGCCCAGTACCGGGGCGCGACGATGTCAGGCTTCGAGAAGTTTGGCCGGACGGTCCTCGGTCCGGCGGTCCCGGCCGTCCGTCTGCTGCGCATGGCGGCGACGCGCTGGCGCACCGGCCGCAGCTACGGCGCGCCGATCGGCGGGTGGCTGCTGGTGCCGGCCGGCCTGCTGGCGCACGCGGTGGGGGAGATGGTGGGGTATTGGGGCGTCATGCGGGACGTGGAGGCAACCTACGAGTTCTTCGAGCTGCACCGCATCGCGTGCGTCCAGCCCGAAGAGCGCAGCCTCATGACGTCCCAGGCGCCGCCGGCGCCCCTGGGGCCGAACTCTGCGCATCTCGACGCCAGCCAACGGGCTGAGGTATGATTTCCGGAACGTCGGGGCGTGGCTCAGCCTGGTAGAGCACTCGGTTCGGGACCGAGGGGTCGAAGGTTCAAATCCTTTCGCCCCGACCAAAAACTTCAATAGAATCGGCCCTCAGTTGACCGTCATGGTCAGTTGAGGGCCTTTTTTGTTGGTGGTCCCGCACTCATGCTGGGCGTCGTCGCCGCAACCAGCTACTTCAGCGCGAGCGATGGTCCCTCTTCAAACCGAGGGCTGGTCGAGGCGGGCGTGTTCGACCACGGCCCCTTGCACGGAGGCCGTCTCTCGAACATCTTCGTTGTTCCTCGCAATCAATCCACTGCGACGACTTTCTCACCCATCGACTTGGCGCTTGTGGCTCTGACGGTTGTCTCAACCTGCCAAGGACGAATGCAACGACTGCGCGTCGCCTCAGTCGCGAACGCCAACGTCGATAGGCTTGGAATTCCGGGTACCAATCCGCACTCCGCACCGTGCTGGCCTGTCCTCGAAAAGCTGCAGCAGACCAGAAAACACGAGGACAGTTCGGACCTCCGGGTCGTGAGCGGACCTCCGGTATTCCGGAGTCCAGCCCCATCGGCCTTCACGTCAGAGCCCCGAGAATTCGAAAAAGCCCTGGCAAATCGAGACTTGGGCCAAGCTACGGACCGTTGGTCACTTGGCATAGAGCCTGCGGAGTCTCAGGCAGATCCGAGAAGAGATTGCGCGGCCGACAAACCGAAACACAGAGGGACGAAACGATGTCTGACCCATCAAAAAAGCAAGAGGACTGGACGAAGCCGGCCGCGATGGCGATCCCGAAGGGCGGATATTTCGAGGACAAGGTTGAGCAGGGCAGGTACGGCCCGATCTTTCCCAAGACTCCGGCGTGCTACGGCTTCTCTGTTGTTGCAAAAGTCATCCCCGGAAGGGAAGAGCACATCTACAACCACGCCAGGGTGATTGAGAAAGCCATCGCAGATGACCCGGACACGCTAGCGATACTCCAGGCACATTACCTGAGGTGGGTGATCTTCACCATTAAAGGGGAGAGCTACATGATGTACCAGGGCATCTTCGATACCGATTTCGACAAGTACTGCGAAGATGCCTCTATCCTCTTCGGAAAAACCGGAATCCACTCGGCCTTTGAGGCCCTCGAGGGATGGCCGGCGGACTATGCGACCAATCCTTCGGCCATCGTCAAGTTCTTCCGCGAACACCAATGGCCAAGCTTCCTCGAATACAGCGAGCATCCCTATGTGAGTTGTGGGGAAATCAAGAAAGCGCTGAAGCTCAAGGCGGCATTCTCGGGCATGCTCGACGAGATGCAGTAATTGCGGACCTCCCAGGAGAAAAAGCGAGTCGCGATGCTGGAACTTGAGGATATTCAGCACTTCCTGCTGACGCGGACACCCGCGCTCGCGGCGAGGTACGAATTTCTGAGCTTCGAGAGCGCTCCGGCGGGTCGGGCATGGCTGGCCGGTCTGGCGGACAAGGTCGGCACGGGCCAATCCGTCGGGACCGCCTCACCCGACGCACGCTGGGTGACGATTGCCTTCACCTTCGGCGGCCTGCGCGCGCTCGGCGTCGACGACACGGCGCTCGCGACGTTCCCCGAGGAATTCCGCCTCGGAATGGCCGCTCGGGCGGCGATTCTCGGCATCGCGGGCAACAGCGGTCCCGATCGCTGGGTCGGCGATCTCGCGAGTCCGGCCCTTCATGCGATTGTGATTCTATTCGCGCGTGACGTGGCGGAGCGTGATCGCTGCCAACAGCAACATCGCGACTACCTGTCAACGCTGACCGGCGTGACGGTGCTTTCGGCGTTGAATCTGGAAGCCCTGCCACCATTCGACGGCGTCGCGCGCGAGCACTTCGGCTACCGCGACCGACTGTCCCAGCCGGTTATCGCCGGAACCGGCGAGGAACCGACGCCAGGGTCGGGACCGCCAGTGAAGGCGGGCGAGTTCTTTCTCGGTTACGAAGACGAGGGAGGCACGCCGCCGCCGCTGCCCCGGCCCGAGCTGCTGTCCCGCAATGGCAGCTATCTCGCCTACCTGCGCATGGAAGAGCACGTCGGTGCGTTCCGGGATTTCCTCCGGCAGCAGACGGCGGTGCCGGACGAGCAGGAACTGCTGGCGGCGAAGCTGATGGGACGCTGGCGCAGCGGCGCGCCACTCGTGCTCTGCCCGGACAAGGACGACCCCGCGCTGGGCGGGGATCTGCGGCAAACGAACGATTTCTTGTACAAGGACGCCGACCCGTACGGTTATCGCTGCCCGATCGGCGCCCATATCCGCCGCATGAACCCGCGCGACACTGCAGAGAACATGCAGCGCCGCAAGATGATTCGCCGCGGCGGCACCTACGGACCGGCGTTGCCGGCGGGCGCGCCGGATGACGGCGTGGAACGGGGCATCGCGGCATTCATCGGCTGTTCGAGTCTGATTCGTCAGTTCGAATTCGCGATGAACGTCTGGGTCAACGATCCGAAGTTCAAGGATCTGGACAACGAGCGAGACCCGATCATCGGCACTCAGGATGGCACGTTCGACATGACGATTCCCAAACGTCCCATTCGTAAACGGCTTCGCGGCCTGCCCGCCTTCACCACGATTCGCGGCGGCGCCTACTTCTTCCTGCCCGGCATCAAGGCGCTGCGATTTCTCGCGAGCGGCCAAGCGGAGCACCTGTCATGAGATCAAAAACCAGTCCTCGCACCTACAACCAGGTCGAAGTGCCGCGTCCGTACACACCGGGCCGACGGCGTTTCAGCGTCTACTGGACGTGGAGCTACCCGTGGGAAGCCAATCGCGACCTCACCGAGATGGACAATCGCTTCTCCACCATCACCGAAGTGCGCCGGGTGGCCTGGCCCGCCTATGAGACCCCCGAGTTTTCGGCGCGGCAGTTCCTGCAGGGCATCAGCGGCACCCTCGAACTCTTCCACTTGTCGATCCTGAGTTTCCAGCAGCTCGTGGGCGAGCAGACCGGACATCCTGTCGCCGTCTACCAGCGCGTCGACCAGGCGGGGCAGAAGCTGCCGATCGACGCGGGCATTCTTGACGACACCGATACGTTGATGGTGTTCGGCCTCGATCATCTGGTCACCGAGCAGGAGGCGGCCCCGGCGGAGATCGAAGCGCTGCGCGAGTGGCTCAAGCGCGAAGGGACATGCCTGATTCTCGGCCCGCACCACGATGTCGGCGTGTCGGACGACCTCAAAGAGCGCGCCATGGAATACGCGCACCATCGCGACCCGCTCGTGCCTCGTCAGCAGCGGTTCGGCCAGTACACCCGGTCGTTGATGAAGGGGCTGGGCGTGCCGGTTCACAATCAGTACGGCTTGCGTCCTGCCACTGTCCAGGGCACCAGACAGCTGCAGCCCCTGGTCAAGCAAGACGGTCTCGATACTCGCGGCTGGCTCGAAGGCGTGCAGACGTTCAACTTTCATCCGCATCTGCCGCACTACGCCATCACCACCGACGATGCGTCGGCGATTCACCTGCTCGCGAAACAGCCGATCGATACCTCGAGACCGCATCCCTTCACGCAAGCCGGTCACCGTGAGTTCAACATGTTCCTGTGGATGCCGCCGAAAGGCGATCGCGCCGGAGACATCCTGTTCGCCGATTCGACGATCTTCACGACCCTGTTCGGCGGCGACGAAAGCCTCGAGCGGTTCTGGAAGAACATCGCCACGAAGTGAAGCGCCACCTTATCGGAGCCGCACTGCTGGCGGTGTGCATCGTCGTCATGCCGGACCGTGCGCTGGCGCAGAGTCGCGGCGTATATCCGCTCGGCATGACGGCCGTCGGTGCTGGCGTCACACCAGACGCCGGGTTCACCTACGCGAACCAGCTGCTGTTCTACGCTCGCGATGAGTCCAAAGCGGATGACGGGTCGACGCTGCCGGCGAGCGGACAGAACGCCGTGATCATGGACATGAACTCCTTCATCTGGGTGAGCCGGCGCACGTGGCTCGGCGGCGCACACTACTCGGCCGTCGCGACGCTGCCGATCGCGAAAAACCAGTTGGTGTCCGACATTCACGGGCAGCTGAGTGGCGGCGGCGGGTTCGCGGATTCGTACTATCTACCGCTCATCCTCGGCTGGAACAAGCAACGCGTGTCGATTCGCGCGCTGGCCGGCGTTCTCGCTCCGACCGGCCGCTTCTCGGAGGGCGCCAGCGACAACGTGGGGTCGGGCTATTGGACACCGACGCTGTCGTCGGGCCAGACGGTGCAACTCACCCGCAACAACACGGTGACCTTTTCGGCGTTCGAACTCTACGAGTGGCACACCACCCAGCAGGGCACGGACACGAAGCCCGGCGACACCATCAATCTCGACTACTCGCTGCTCAGGACGTTCGCCCTCGACAAGGGTCCGACGCGTGTGCAGGTCGGCCTCGCCGGATACGAGCAACGCCAGACGACGGCAAAGACGGGACCGGCAATCAGCGACGAACAATCCCGCGAGCGCTACGCCATCAATGCACTCGGGTTGGTGACGAACGTGGTGTTTCCGAATCACCGCCTCAGCGCCGGCATCAAATTCTTCGAGGAGTTCGGCAATCGCGCCTCGTACCAGGGATATTCGTTTCAAGTATCGGGAGCCGTCAGCTTCTGATTCGCGCCAGGGAGCGCTGAGACGCACATGGATTTGAAACAGGCCGCCATCTCGATTGCGATGATGGTGTTCGTCCTCTCGAGCATGCTCAGTATGGGTCTCGGGCTCCGCGTGAGCGAGATCGTCGCGCCGCTGCGCAACTGGCGGCTGGTCACCCTCGCGCTGGTCGCCAACTTCGTCGTCATGCCGTTCGCCGCACTCGCGTTGGCGAAAGTGCTGCGCCTGGACGAATCGATGGGGATCGGCCTCCTGCTGCTGGGCTTGGCGGGCGGTGCGCCCTTCCTCCCCAAACTCGCCCAGATCGCCAAAGGCAATCTCGCGTTCGCCGTCGGATTGATGGTCCTGCTGATGGTCATCACGGTGGGCTATCTGCCGGTCGTGTTGCCGCTGCTGCTGCCCGGCGTCTCGGTGAATCCGGCGCAGATTGCGCGATCCCTCGTGTTGTTGATGTTGCTTCCACTGGGGGGCGCGCTGATGGTCAAGGCGAATCTCCCGGAGATCGCCGCGAAGGTCAAACCGATATTCGATAAGACCTCGAGTCTCAGCCTGATCGCGCTGATGGCCCTGCAGACAGTGTTGAACGTCCGCAGCGTGATCGCGGTCTTCGGGACTGGCGGCATTCTCGCCGGCGTCCTGTTCCTGGGTGTAGGCGTCGCCGTGGGCTGGGCCCTGGGCGGCCCGACGCGTGAGACGCAATCGGTCATGGGGCTGGGTACGGCTCAGCGAAATATCGCCGCCGCGCTGGTCGTCGCCAGCCAGAGCTTCGAGGATCCAAACGTCGGGGTGATGGTCGTCGTCGTCGCGATTGTGGGGCTGGTGACCCTCATGCCGTTGTCCCGCGCAATTGGCCAGCGCGTGTCGCCGGCGGCGACGCCAGTCGTTTGAGCCGGCGACCGTTGCATCGCAACGTGACCCGGCGAGTGATCGGAGCCACCTTCGGGCCACAGTCAGCGGTTCGGGGCTTGTCGCGGTCGCCTTACCCACCGGCGAAATAAGGCTTCATCTCCTTGTACTCGAGAATCTTCACCTCCGGAGCAGGGGGACCGTCGCCCTGCGCGAGCGCGATGAACGCCTCCTCCGACTGCGCAACCATGGCGCGCCCCAGATCGTTCGTGTCAATCGAGTGATAGCGAGATGGCATCGCCCAGTGGACCAGGGGCATGACAACACCAAGTGCTGACGGCGTGTTGGTGTTGCCGAGGATCACGGCCGGACGGTAGAGCCCGAGGAAGTCGAACCTGAGCTCCTCCGACTTCTTCTCCTTGTCGCCAAGATTGCGCAGGTACTTGACCGACGACTGCGAGTCGGCGCCGACCGCTGTCATCATGGCCAGCACACGAGCGCCGCCGGCCCTGGCGGCAGCCGCAAAGGCGGTAGGGTAGCCGATCTCGATCCGGCGCACGTCCTCGTCGGCCATCTTCGCGCTGCCCTTGCCGACACCGAACGCCGCGAGGGCGATGTCAACGCCCCTGGCGTGTGGCGCGAGCTCCTCCTGCAGCGCGTCCATGTTCACGACCACCTGCTGCACCTTGGCGTTCGCGAGCTCCGCGACGTGGCGCCGCGTCACCGCAACCACCTTCTTGCACCGCGGGCTCTGCACGAGCAGGTGGAGGATGCGGCCGCCCACGTTGCCAGTGGCGCCGAGCAGCATCGCGGTGTACTCGACCTCGGGCGTCAGCATGCGAGTTGAGTCGCGCCGGGGGCTATCGGCGGCCGCCTGATCGCAGCGAGGACGCAGAGAAGTCGTGGGCGCATGTTCACCCGAACGTCACATGGAAATCGGTGCTCGCCGAACGCTCACCGAAGTCGCCTCGAACGTATCATCGGGACCGAGCGTTGTCTATCGGACCAGCCATGGTTGGGCACGCGTGAGGCGCCCGTCCACGACAGGCGGAGTGGCGGAGACTCGGGTGCTGGCCTTATGCTGGAGCGCAGAACACGCCGCCAATGATCAGCCGCTTGATCTTCGCTGTCCCGATCATCGTCTGCCTCATTTCGACGGCCGCGCTGGCGCAGACTCCGCCGCCTGGGAATCCACCGCCTCAGACCTCTCCGACCGCGCCTCCCGCAACGACGCCGCCTGTCTTCAAGGTGGCGGTGATCGAAAGCACGCCGCTGCCGGGCTCGGACCTCACGATAGAGCAGCTGCCTGCGCCGGTGCAGACCGCGCTCGGCGCCGAGATCGAGGCCAGCGGCGCGCTCGACTTGTCAGACTTCCTCAATCGACGGTTCAACGGCGTCTTCCTCAACGAGATCCAGAACAACCCGCTGCAGCCCGATCTGAACTATCGCGGTTATACGGCCTCTCCTCTGCTGGGGACGCCGCAAGGCCTGTCGGTCTACATGGACGGCGTCCGGCTCAACCAGCCCTTCGGCGACGTCGTCAGCTGGGATCTGATTCCGCGATCGGCGATCGCGTCAGCGACGCTGATGCCGGGATCGAATCCGCTGTTTGGCCTCAACACGCTTGGCGGCGCGCTCTCGATCCAGACGAAGGACGGCCGCAGCAACGCAGGCACGGCCGTGCAGGCGACCTTCGGCAGCGACGCGCGTCGCGCCATCGAATTCGAACACGGCGGCAATCGCGCCAGCGGTCTCAACTGGTACGTCGCGGGAAATCTGTTCGCCGAGAACGGCTGGCGTGACGACTCGCCGTCAACAGTCGGGCAGTTGTTTGGGAAGCTTGGCTGGCACCAGGAACGAGGCGACACCGCACTATCCGTGGGCTACGCCGGGACGTCGTTGACCGGCAACGGCCTGCAGGAGCAGCGCATGCTCGATCGAAACTTCGCGAGCGTGTACACCAAGCCTGACCAGACCGACAACAATGCCACGCTGATCAACCTGACAACACGGCGCGACGTCAACCGCAAGTTGACCTTCAGCGGGAACGCGTACTATCGCGACATCCGAACCAAGACGTTCAACGGCGACATCAACGACGACTCGCTGGACCAGGCGGTGTATCAGCCGAACGAGGAAGAGCAGGAGGCGCTGACAGCGGCCGGCTACGCCGGGTTTCCGACGAGCGGCGAGAACGCGTCGAATACGCCATTTCCGTTCTGGCGGTGCATCGCGAATGTCCTGCTGGCCGACGAGCCCGGCGAGAAGTGCAACGGACTGCTGAACCGCAGCCAGACCCGGCAGCACAACTATGGCGCCTCGGCCCAGGCGACGTGGCGCGACTGGGGATGGACGGGCAACGCGCTGACGGCGGGCGCCGCCTATGACGGCAGCCAGTCGTCGTTCGACCAGTCAACGGAACTGGGATATCTCAACCCCGATCGCAGCATCACCGGCTTGAGCGCGTTCGCCGACGGCGTCACCGGCGGCACCGTCGACGGCGAGCCGTACGACAATCGCGTGAACCTCGACGGCCGGACGAATACGTTCAGCCTGTTCGCGTCCGACGTGGTGGCCATCCGCGACACCTGGAATGTCACCCTCTCGGCGCGTTACAACCGGACGAGCATCAGCAACATCGACAGGCTGAACCCCGGCGGCGGCCCGGGCTCCCTCGACGGCAATCACGTCTACGGCCGGGTGAACCCCGCGGCGGGAGTGACGTTCAGCCCGACCCGTGCGCTGAATCTCTATACCGGCTACAGCGAAGGCAGCCGCGCGCCGACGTCGATCGAGCTGGGATGCGCGGATCCCGGGGAGCCGTGCAGGCTGCCGAACGCGCTGGCCGGCGATCCGCCACTGAGTCAGGTGGTGACGCGCACTGTCGAAGCCGGAGTCCGCGGCGTCCACCGGGCGATCTCATGGAACGCGAGCGTCTTCCACGCCGACAACGCCGACGACATCCTGTTTGTCGCGTCGGAACAGACCGGGTTCGGCTACTTCAAGAACTTCGGCCGGACGCGGCGTGAGGGCGTCGAGCTGGGCGTCAACGCCAGGGCGGGCCGTGTCGCGGGCGGCGCGGGCTACACATGGCTGAACGCGACGTTCGCCAGCCCGGAGACAATCGACGGCACCGGCAACAGCACCAACGACAGCGCGGCCGGCGGCGATCCGGGGCTCGAGGGGACCATCGACATCGCGCCCGGTGATCACCTGCCGCTGGTGCCGCGGCACCTGCTGAAAGTGTTCGCCGACGTGGACGTCACCGGGAAGCTGTCCGTCGACGTCGACCTCGTGGCCTCCTCCGGCGTGTACGCCCGTGGCAACGAGAACAACGAGAGTCAGCCGGACGGCACGTATTACCTGGGGCCGGGCTCGACGGCCGCATACGGCATCGTGAATCTCGGTGTCCGCTACGACCTCACCAAGCGCCTTCAGGTGATCGCCAGGGTCAACAACATCTTCGACGCGCGCTACTTCACAGCCGCACAACTGCAGGCGACCGGCTTCACTGGCACCGGCAGCTACATCGCGCGGCCATTTCCCGCGGTGGACGGGGAGTATCCCGTCCAGCAGGCCACCTTCTACTCGCCGGGCGCGCCCGTGTCCTTCTGGATTGGCACCCGCGTCAAGTTCTAGCAGTCACTTCTGGACTCTACGCCGGGCGCGGACCGGCGTGCCCCACTCCGCCGTCAGCCGCCGTGCTCCGACACAGACAGCTTGTGCTGACTGACCGACTCACCGTCTTCGCGGCGCAATTCACGGAAGATGAACGTGGACAGCGTGGTCAGCACGCCGAGGACGATAAAGGCTTTGTGAATGCCCGTCATCATCTGCGCGGGAGTGGCATTGAACCGGTCGGGTACGAACACCGCGGTGACCAGCGATGCCGTCGCCACACCGAAGCTGATCGACATCTGCTGCATCGTGCTGGCGATGGTGCTGGCCGCGCTCGTCTGGTCCTCGCTGATGTCCGCATAGGCGAGCGTGTTCATGCTCGTGTACTGCAGCGACGTGAAAAAGCCGTAGACGAACACCTGCGCCACTATCAGCGCGACCGGTGAGCTGGCGTCGATGGTGGCAAACAGCGTGATCAGCACGCCCAGCATCAACGTGTTCGAGATCAGCACGGCCCGGTAGCCGAACCGCCGCAGGATGATCGGCATCGTCAGCTTGAGGCTCATGGCTGCGATGGCCTGCGGCATCATCATCAGGCCGGACTGCACCGGTGAGTAGCCCAGGCCGACCTGATAGAGCAGCGGAAACAGGAAGGGGATGCCGCCGATGCCGAGACGCGTGAAGTAGCTGCCGCTGACAGCCGCGCGGAAGGTCCGGATACGGAAGAGCGTCAACCGCAGCAGCGGAAACGGTATGCGCGTGGCCCGGATCCCGTACGCCGCCAGGCTGGCTGCCGACACGAGCAGCAGCACGAGCAGCACCTTTCCGCTCAGGGTGTGCTCGCCAAAGACCTCGAGCACGTACGACAGCAGCGCCACGCCGCCGCCAAAGAGCACCAGGCCGGGAACGTCGAGCGGCGGCGTGTGGTCTTCGCGATAGTCGGGCAGGTATCGATAGACCAGCAGGAGGCCAAGCAGGCCGATCGGCAGGTTGACGAAGAAGATCACCCGCCAGTGGAAGTAGCCGACGATGAAACCGCCGGTGACCGGGCCCAACATGGGACCGATCAGGCCGGGAATGGCGACGAAGGTCATCGCGCGGATCAACTCCGACTTGGCGAACGTCCGCACCATCGTGAGGCGGCCGACCGGCAGCATCATGGCGCCGCCAAGCCCCTGGAGAATCCGGCACGCCACCAGCACGTGGATGTTGGTGGACAGCCCGCAGAGCAGGGAACCGAGCGTGAATATGCCTATCGCCGATGAGAACACCCGGCGGGTGCCGAACCTGTCGGCCATCCAGCCGCTGATCGGAATGAAGACTGCCAGGCTGAGGGTGTAGCTCGAGAGGACCGCCTTCATGCTCAGCGGCGCGACGCCGAGAGCCGCTGCAATCGCCGGCACCGCGGTGTTGAGAATCGTGGTGTCGAGCGACTCCATGAAGAAGGCGACGGCGACGAGCCACGGCAGCAGTCGTTTCATCCGGTGACCTGGCGCGCGGACGTCGGCACACGTCGGCAACCGCCTTCGGCATCATACGGCGTGCGGCGGCGCGGCCTTAGATCCGCCGGCCGCGGCGGCCGACAGAAGGCGGGCAGGGGTGTCCGGTCGCCCAGGCGCAGCCCGGCTGCCGGCGCTACGACGCGCGGCTGGCGGTTTCCGCGGGCGTGGAAGGAAGCTGCCCGATGGCGTCCAGGTGCGTGCGGAGCGCCAGATGGTCAAGCGCGTCGAGGCTGAGGCTCGTGAAGATGCGGATTCTGGCGTCGAGATCGTGAACGGTCTGCAGAAAGGCATGAAGCCTTTCCTCGTCCGAGCCTGCGACCTGCGTGGGATCGGCGACGCCCCAATGTGCGGTGACCGGCTCACCGTGCCATGCCGGGCAGGTCTCTTCCTTCGCCCTGTCGCAGAGCGTGAAGATGAAGTCCATGTGCGGCGCGCCGGGCCCCGCGAACTCTTCCCAACTCTTGCTGCGCGGGGCGCCTGCGGGTACGTGACAGCGCTCGAGAGCCGAGAGCGCCAGCGGCTGCACCGTGCCTTTCGGCTGGCTGCCAGCACTGAACGCCCGGAACCGCTCTGCGCCGCGAAGCTTCAGCAGCGCTTCGGCGATGACGCTGCGCGCGGAGTTGCCGCTGCAGATGAACAACACGTTGTAAGGAGGCATCCTGTACCGAATGTGAGGCGTGGAACCCGATGCGAGCCGCAGGTGGTGCCCGCCACCCAGAATGACGAGCACTGTAGAGTTCGCGAGTTTTGGTGGTCAAGCAACATCGGCGTAAACACACCTGCCGAGGCCTTTTCTCTGCCCAACACAGCTGCCAGGACGTCCGGGCGGCGATATATATCGCCGCCACGGCGGACTATTGTTGAGGCTGCGCGTGCAATTCCGGGCAAGATCTTCGAAATTCAGGCCAGATTTCGGTAAAAGCTGGACCCCACCCGGCGGCCGTCTTCTTGCACAGCGGTTGGCAACGTCTCCCTGGCCCGGTTTTGGAGGACCGGTACGCAAATGAAAATGACCTCAGTTAGCACGGCGACTCGCGCAGTGTGCGCGGCAGCAGTCGCAGCCGGCTTCGCAATGGCGGCTCCCGCCTACGCCGACACGATCAACTTCAGCACGTCGGCCTGCGCGGGCACCACCTGCACGGTGTCGGGATCGACCTATTCGATCGCGCTGACCGCAAATGGCGGCAGCTTCGGCTACAAGTCGATCACCGCAGGCGCGACAGATCCGTATGCGGGACAGACGATCAGGGGCCTTGGCGTCACTGGAAGCTCCGACCCGACGCCCGGCGAGATCGACCTGAACGAAAGCATCTCCGGCATTCTCAGCAGCGCGGTCAACCTCGACTCGCTTCGCCTCGTGTTCATCTACAACGGACCTGAGTTCAGCGACCCGTTTGAAATCGCCAAGGTGACGATCAACAACACCACTTCGGCGACGTTTACCGTGAACAGCCAGAACGGCGGCGTCTGGACCGGCTTCGGCGGCGCGTCGATCTCGAACTGCGGCACGACGTCGGACGCCGGGACCGGATGCTTCGACATCGCCAATCCCTTCGGCCTGACGCCGGTGAACAGCATCCTGTTCCAGGCGTTGACCTCGGGGCCAGGACGACCCATCCAGGGCAACGACTCGGACTACTCGCTGGGTAACCTGAAGGTGAGCGTTCCGGTGCCCGACACCAGAAGTGACACCCCGGTACCCGAGCCGACCTCGATGCTCCTGCTCGGCACGGGTCTCCTCGGCGTCGGCCGCGCGGTGCGCAAGCGCGTTCGCGCCGGCCGGTAGCTCTTCCCGGCCTCCAGACGCAGGAAGCCCCGTCGCCTTCCATGGGCGGCGGGGCTTTTCTCTGTACGGTCGCCTGAGTCGAAACGCCGCGCCTGCGGCGCCGCCAGCTCGAAGAGGCGCTGTCTCAGGGCTTGCTCGAGGTGAGCGCGAAGCCGATGGACCGCTTCAGCGGGTTGTAGAACGTGCCGTACTCCGGTGACGTGATGTTGTTCTGCACGTCACGGTAGGCCTTGTTGTTGAAGACGTTGTAGAGCTGCAGGCCGCCCGTGAAGTGATACTTCTTGAACTTCCACGGCCTGACGATCGAGAAGTCGAGCGTCGACACGTGCGGCAGCCGCCCGGTCTCATTTCGTTCCCCGACAAAGTCCTGGTATTCGTCGACAGCCGACCAGGGGAAGCCGCTTCGCCATTCATAGAGCGGCGAGAATACCCACTTTCCAGGCAGGCCCCATGTCCCACGGACGATGATCCGGTTGGGCACATCGGTCGGGCTCAGCGAGTTCTCATTGGCCCGAATGATGGGGTTCCTGAAGTTTCCGAAGAACTGATCGTAGTCGTTCAGATCGATGGTGCCGCGCGCGCGGACGTACGACACCGTGAGGTCGCGATACTCGCTCGCCACGAACCTGCCGGTCGTCTCGAACTCCCAGTACTTCGAGGCGCCATCGGATGCCAGCACCAGCGCGCCCCGCTCGGCGTCCGGCGTCACGATGGCTTCGGTGGAACCTGTCCGATGCAGGTACGCCGCCTTGAAGAACACCTTCCGCCCGAATCGCTCATCCCAGGCGATCGTCTCGACCAGGCTCTCCGGCGTGCGCAGGCGGCCATCGATCACGTGGGTGTAAGTCACCGGCCCGCCCTGCGGCGACCCGTCAGGATTGAATCGCGAGACGGTGGCAATTTCGAGCTGCGTGAAGGCCCCGACGTTCAGCGGAGTACGCTGGTTGAACTTGCCGATCCCGCCGCGCAGGATGCCGCGGCCATCGGGCAATACGGTTATGGCCACGCCGCCGCGAGGGGAGTAGTTGAACCGTTCGACGATGTCGTCGCGGTCGGCGCGGAAGCCGAGCTCGAACATCACGCGGTCGCTCACGCGCCAGCGGTCCTGCGCGAAGGCGCCGAACTCGCTGCCGCTGACGTCCGGGTGGGTGAGCAGCGGCGCGAACGTCGTCAGCTCCGCCAGCGAGCCATCGAGCCGGCGAACCTCGAGCGGCTGGTTGTAGTCGTCGCCGTCGTAGCCGGAACGCTGCAGGTCGACGCCAAACTTGAACACGTGCTGGCCGGCAAAGTGCTCCTTCGACATCGTCAGCGCCTCGACCACCTGCAGGCTGTGGACGTTGCGCTCGTGACGGTTGAAGTAGTCGCCGCTCTGCGTCTCCGGCGCATAGACCATCGGGTCCGTGCCCTGTGTCTTCTCATCCACCTCGAACAAGCGGCCGGCCACTGTCGACTCCATCACCGCGTTGGACGAAAGGATGTAGCGATCGACGAAGCCGGCGGCGAAGCCTTTCTGCGTGTACCTCGGCGTCGTCTCCGGTGGCCGGAAGGTGGTCATCGTCGCGTTGGTGATCTTGCGCGGGAAGAAGGCGACGCCTCCCGTCAGGGAGTGGCGCGGCGAGAAGACGGCATCGAGCCGCGTGAACGAGTCGAAGCTGTCGAGGCCGAGCGTCGGCTCGCCCGGCAGGCTCTTCACCGGGGTACGCACGTAGCGGTACTGCAGATACTCGCCGAACAGCAACTTGTCTTTCTTGATCGGGCCTGAGAACGAGAACCGCGGCTCGAACTTGTCGACGAGCCCCTTCCCGAGCCCCGGCATGAGGTTGCCCGGCGAGAACGTCCAGTCGTTGGTCCCGCGCTTCGTGCGCACCTGCGTGACGCTGGTCGAGAAGCGGCCGTACTCAGCGGCAAACGGGTTCGAGAGCACTTCGACAGATTCCACCGCGCCGCTCGGCAACTCCAGCTCGAAGTCGCCGGTGGACGGATCGTTCAGGCTGGCGCTGCTCAATTGCAGGGCGCCTGTCGTGGGGGCGCCGCCCTTGATGCGCAGCCGTCCTTCCGGCCCGCGGATCACGCTTGGCAGCACCTTCAACAGCGACTGGTAGTCGTCGCCTGACAGGGGCTGCACGTCCATCTTCGCGCCCGACAGGACGTCGCTGACGGCCACCGGCTGGATGCTCTGTGTCGGCGAGTTCGCCGGCGCGACGACGTTGACGCTCTCGCGCACGAATACCAGGCGCATTTCGACCAGGACCCGCTCAGTGGCGCCGGCATGCACCGCGAACGGCGCGGAGGTGACCTCCGCAAACCCGTCGCGCAGGGCACCGACGACGTACCGGCCGGGAGGGACATCAGGAAAACTCACCTGGCCCACACCGTCGCTCTCCGACTTGGCAATCACGACGTTGCCGTCGACGTTGCGAAGTTCGACGGCAACCTGGGGAATCCGCAGCGACTCCAGCGCCAGCGTGACGACGACCCGGCCGTTGCCGGCCGCCGGTGTCTGCGCGGCGGCAGGCGGGGCATTCAGATGAAGGCAGAGGGCCAGCGCAGCGGGGAGGCAGAGAACACGAACGGATGCGATCACGAGTAAGTCTCCAGACGGTGCGCAATGCTACCACCCGAGGCAGAGGCGCATAGCGCATGAGCTTAAAACTCATCGGTTTTCACGGGTATATACTCCGCGGGCTTTTCATGGTCCCCGGCGCCCAGTCCAGACGTCTCGCATCGCTCGCCCTCTTCGCGTGGGTTTCCGCATTCACCCTCTCAGGCATCCCCGCGCACGCCGCAGCCATCACTGGCGGCACGCTCACGTTCAGGCAGTCGGGATTCCCGGATGTGTCGACTAGTTTCACTGTCGGCAGCGGGCGCGAGTTCGCGTTCGCCGACGGCAGCCCTTTCGACACGGAAGCCATTTTCGTCCAGGACGAATTCCTCGACTTCTCGAATGGGTCCACTGTCAGCCGGCTGCAGCTGCACATGTTCGGCGGAGGAGAGACGTACGGTGGGAGCGACTGCGACAGCTGCACCGTCACGGGCCTGAACCCCGACGGCCGGTGGTTCCTCGCTGACTTCACCTTCACCTCGCCTACGGCGGTGCTGCAAGGCGTCTCAGTCGCCGCCCTGACAAACATTTTCGGATTCGCCGCGCCAGGGCAATTGCACTACGACAACACGGCAAAGACCGTGGGCGTCGACATCGCCACGCTTGGCATCGGGAACCTGCCGTCAGGCCAGCCATGGTTCGGCGACATCGTCCTCTCGTTTCTGGTGCAGGACCCGAACGACTCTGGCGGCCCCAGAGATCTGACGGCGCCCGAGCCGGGCTCCGTGCTGCTGCTCGGCACCGGCCTCGCCGCGATGGCAGCCGCCAGGCGTCGCACGCGGCGCGGTCGGGCGCAGCAGGCGATAGGCCCCGCGGCCGCCGTCGGCTCGTCGCGGCCCTGAAGCGAACGGCTGCGGGGAAGGCCTGGCGGACCTGCGATCGCGGGGTGCGCGGGCTCCGTGGAGGCGTTAGGATCGCGCATGCTCTCCCCGGCCCTTCCGCGCATCGCGCGACACGCCGCGCTGCGCGAGCCGGCCGCGTTGGCGATCGCGCTGGCCGAAGCGGAGGCCCCAGTCTTGGCGGTGGCCGCCGCCCTCCGTTACCACCATCTCATTGGGCTTGTCCGCTCCGCGCTGGCGGATGGCGGCCTGCGGCCCACAGTTGACGCCACCCTGCTTTCGGCCATCGAGGCCCAGAAGCCAGTCCAGACGCTGACGCCAGACGCCCTGCTGCAGGGATTCGCGGGCGTCCGGCGCTCGCTCGATGCGGCCGGCGTTCCCGCGATGCTCCTGAAAGGCCTCTATTTCGCCGAACGACTGTATGGGGGCTACGAGCGGCGGCCGCAGTTCGATCTCGACATCCTCGTGCGTGCCCGGCACCTGCGGGCGGCGGGGAAGGCGCTGAAGCATGCGGGCTTCATCCGCACGGCCTACGATCTGCACTCGGTGACGTTCGTGCACGACGGCCTGAAAGTCGACCTGCACGGCTGGCTGCGTCGCGCGCCGGCGTACCGTATCGACGAGGCCGCGATGTGGCAGTCGGCGCAGACGGTCCGGGTCGGCACGCTCGACGTGCTCACGCCCTCTGACGACTACACGATCGTGTTCCTTGGCCTCGCCTGCTTCGAAGACGTGGGCCAGGCGATGGTCCGGTTGAAACAGCTGCTCGACTTGTTTCTGCTTCTGCGGCAGGTCGACTCGTCGATGGACTGGAACGCTTTCTTCACGCGCCGGATCGCCGAGGGCGTCGATGGCGTGCTGACAACCGTCTTCGCGCTCGTCCTCTCGATCTTTGAGGGGGAGGCCGACACTCCGCGGCTGGCCGTCGCGTTGAAAGCCCGCCAGCCCGCGTTCACCACGGCGACGCGGCCTCGTGCGCTCGCCCTCGCCCTGGCGCCACGCAAGGACCCGGCGAACCTTTCCTGGTTCGGCGGCGTGTATCCCGGCAGCCTGCCCAGATATCTTCTGTCGTTCTGGGCGGCGGGGTTCCCGGCGAACCTGCGCCAGCTCGATGCCGCCCGCCTGATGTCGATGCTGCGCATGGCCGCCGGACACAGGGCCACGGCGACCTCGCCGCCGTCTTCATCCGCCTCGACTGGAGATACACTGTCCGCCGTGAAAGCGGAGACACATCGGGAGTGAGCGACGCGTCCGCGGCGGCCTGCCGCACGGTCCTTCAGAGCCCGCAGGCAACAGTGGACGTCGTCTGCCCGAGCGGCGAGGACGTCGCGTGGCTCGCAGAGTTCCTCGGGCCTGTCTTCCAACAGGCTGATCAGGCGAGCGGGGCCCACTATCACGTTGACGCTGTCGTCGACGAGGATCGGTTCGACGACCTCCTCGCCGGCAGGCCCGGCGGCGTCCTCCCCGAGGCTGTCGCCTTCGTGCTCGATCAGCGGATCCTGACGACGCCGTCGTGGCGGGATCCGCGGAGCGGCCGGCAGGCCTTCTTCGACGCCGCCCACCACGCCATCTACCTGACCCGCACCGACGTGCCCGGTATCACAGTCGTGGCCCGCAGCGACGGCCGTCTGTTTCGTGGCGCGATCATGCGCATCGTCCGCGAGGTGGCGATGACACGCGCGTGGACAGCCAGCAGCCTGGTCCTGCACGCGTCGGCCTTCGCCACCGAACACGGTGCCGTCGTCGTCGCCGGCCCCAAGCGGGCGGGGAAGACCAGCTTGCTGCTCCAGGCCCTTCACGCGCCCGGCGTGGCGTTCATCGCCAACGACCGCGTCGTGCTCACCGCCGACGGCGACGAACTCTCGGCAGCGGGCATGCCGTCGATCGCCTCGCTACGCCACAGCACGCTTGCGATGTTTCCGGGGCTCGGCGACAGGCTGGCTGCCCGCGGCTGCCGTGCGCATCTCACATGCGCGGAAGGCGAGGCTTCGGCCGGATCGCGAGCCGGGAGTGATGGCGCGACGTCGCCGGCGCAGTTGTGCCGGGCTCTCGAGGTCCCGATGTCGGCGCGTGCCTCCGCGAGGGTGATTCTGCTTCCACAGGTGGACCTTACGACGCACGGTCTCGACCTGCGGCCGCTGTCGCGGATCGAGGCCGAGACGCGATTCGAGGCCGTGGTGTTCGCCTGCGCCAGTCGCGGCAGAACCTCCGAGGTCTTCAGGACCGACGGCACCGGCGTCGTCGTCGATCTGGCGAGCGCGCGCGCGGTCTGGTCGCGGGCGACGGCGAACGTGCCGGTGATCGACTGCCGCATCGGTCGCGGCGCGTTCGACGCCGGCCCCGATGCCACGGTCATGGCCATCGTCGACGCGGCGGGGAGCCTGGCGCAATCGTGGTCGTGAGAGCGGATGAGCCGGCGCAGGCAGGGCGGGACGAGCGGATGGACCCGCTCGTCGAAGAGGCTCTGGCGCGTGAGGGGATGAGGGTCGCCGGATTCACGCGAATCTCAGAGTTTGGCCCCCTGAAGACATCGCGTCATGCGTACCGCGTGGCGCTGGCCGACGGACGAACGATCAAGGCGCGCCGGACACTGTCGGACGGCCGGGCGGCCCAGGTCTGCGACGCGCTCGCGGCACTTGCCGACAGCCGCCTTGCCCGCGTGCAAGCCCGTCACGGTGCCGTTCTCCTGGAGGAGTGGGTGGAGGGCACACCGCTGACGGTCGCAACCGTTCGCCGCCATCACCTTCGCGAGGCGGCCGCATTGCTGGCACAGATTCATGCGGTGGAGGCCGTCGGCGGGAAGCCAGTGACCGGCGAAGAGAGCACCGCGCGGCGCCTGGCCGAGACCGAGAGTCGCCTGAACGCGCTGGTCGATCGCCGCGCCCTCGACCCCGAAGTCGCGGGCGTGCTCGCCATTTCACTACGGCGACAGGATCCCGGGCGCGCGCGTACCGGGTTGGTCCATCTCGACTTCGCCTTCCACAACTTCGTGATCGATCCGGCTGGGATGCTGCGCCTCGTCGACAACGAAGCCATGTCCGTGGACGCCTTCGACTACGACCTTGCCCGGTCTTGGTACCGCAATGCGATGCCACTGGAGTCCTGGGCGCAGTTCGAGGACGAGTACCGCGACGCTGGCGGCCCGGGCGCACGCGGTGACTCCGCCGGCTTCTGGCGGATTGCGGCTGTCGTCGAGGGCGCTGTCACGCGACTCGACGTCGACCCCGAACGGGCGGACGTGCCACTCGAGAGATTGCGGGCGATGGCCGCGGAGTTGCGCGGCCAGTCCGGCGGCGCATTCGCATGACGCCGGCGGCGGTTGCGTTCTTCTGCATGCACCAGCGCGGCCACTTGCAGCGCATGCGGCCGCTGGTGGCATCACTCGCAGCCCGAGGCGTGGCAGCGCATGTCTTCACGGATCGCAGGCTCGCCGACGACGTACGGGCGTGCGGCGGGATATTCGAGGACCTGTTCGCCGGCCATGAAATCCGCGACGTGGACGCCGCCTCGATGCCGGCGCCGTTCCGCTACGTCACCTTCGCCGGCCGCTACGCGGACGACGTCGCAGAGCGCGTGGCCCGGCTGCGCCCGGCGACGGTGATCTACGACAGCTTTGCGATGATCGGCAGGGCGGTGGCGACCCGTCTCGGCGTGCCATTCGTGAATGTGTGCGCCGGCCACAACGTCCACCCCGGGCGGCTTCGCGACCTGCTGCCCACGATTCCGCCGACCCACCCGTCGGAGCACTGCCTTCAGGCTGCGGCGACGCTGTCAGAGGAGATGGCGATCGCGTATGGCGATCCGTTCACTTACCTGTGCGCGCCGAGCCCGCACTTGAACATCTACTGTGAGCCGCCGGAGTTTCTGACAGCGACAGAGCGTGCGGCCTTCGAGCCTGTGGCCTTCTTCGGCTCGCTGGATCTGTCGCGAGGCGCGAGCAGTGACACGGCTGCGCGCACGGCCGCCTTTCGTGACGCGCCGCCTGACGCATTGAGAGTCTTCGTGTCATTCGGCACCGTCAACTGGCGCTACTGGCCGGCGGAAGCCGAGCGTGCGCTTCGCCTCATTGCCGACGAGCTCGACAGGCTTCCCGGCGTGCAGGTACTGATCAGTCTCGGCGGTCACGGCCAGGCGCTGGGCGCGCTGCCGTCGACGTTGGCACGCGACAACGTGAGAGTGGCTGACTACGTCGACCAGTGGGCGGTGCTGCAAGAGGCCGATGCCTTCATCACCCATCACGGCCTCAATTCCTCGCACGAAGCCATCTATCACGGCGTGCCGATGCTCTCATTGCCGTTCCTGTGGGACCAGCCGGCGCTGGCGCTCAAGTGCCAGCAGTTCGGCCTTGCGGCGCCGCTCGGCGACGGCGTGCGAGGCATGGCGGCTGGAGTGGTGCGGAGCGCGGTCGAGGAACTGGCCGGCCGGCGCGAGGTGTTCGCGGCGAGGCTTCACGCCGCACGCGAGTGGGAGACTCGGGTCATGGCCGGTCGCGACGAAGTCACGACACGGATCCTGAGTCTCGGCTGAGTATCAGCCTGAAGAGGATTGTGAACAATTGCGGGAGGACCGATGGACGAGATGAGCGAAGACCGGTGGCGCTACACCCAGCAGTATCTGCTGGAGGTGTTCGGGGTCGAGGATCACGCCGCCGCCAACATTGCCGCGCGCTCTCGTGAGGCTGCCCTGGCGCCGATCGCCGTCACCAGCGACATCGGTCACCTGCTGACGCTGCTCGCCGGCCTGTCGGGCGCGCGCACGGCCATCGAGATCGGCACGCTCGGCGGATACTCGGCGCTGCACATCGCGAGAGGGCTCGGCGCGAACGGCCGGTTGATCACCATCGAGCGTGACCCGCACGCAGCCGAGGTCGCGCGACGCAATCTGGCGGAAGCTGGGGTTGGCGATCGCGTGCGCTCGGAGCTCGGCACCGCGGCCGAGGTGTTGCCGCGACTCGCCGCCGAAGTTGGCCCCGAGTCTGTCGGGTTCATGTTCATGGACGCGGACAAAACGGAGTACGCCATGAACTGGGCGCTTCTCCGCCCGCTGCTTGCGCCAGGCGGGCTCCTGGTCGTCGACAACGTGCTCGGCACGCGGAACTGGTGGATCGACGACGTAGGGCACGTCGGGAGAACCGCTGTGGACGCCTTCAACCGCGGGCTGGCCTCGGATCCGGCATTCGAGGTCGCCGCGGTGCTCGCGCGGCAGGGGCTGCTGCTGGCCCGGCGACGCCAGGCGGGAGCAGGTTAGTCCTGCATTCGCGCGCGGGCATTCGTCGCGGTCACCCGGGATCGCGCATCGAGACGCCGTAGAGCGCGTGATGTGTGAAGACGAACAGCGTCCGTCGATCGACGCCGCCGAACAGGAGTTGCAGCGGCCGCTCGGGCACGTCGATGCGGCCGATCGCCCTGCCTGCGGCGTCGTAGACGAAGATCTGCCCGTTGGCCACGTAGACGTGGCCCGCCGAGTCCCAGGCCACGCTTTCCCCGCCACGTCCGGCGAACGGCGTCAGGCCGCCGAGCGTGCCGTCGGACGCCACCGTCGCGCGATACGTGCGGTTCTCTGCGCTGCTGACGATGTAGACGGACTCGCCCGGTTTCGCCGAGAGCAGGCCGTAGGCCGAGAGCGTGTTCGACCAGCGCCAGCCGGTCGCATCCATGCCCGGGTACGAGTCGTCGGGGCCCTGCTGGAACACGCGTACCGCCGGCAGCACGAGGCTTCCGTCGGGCGACACGTACTCCTTCGCCTTCGGCGTCCCGACGTCGCGCGCCAGCATCTGGGACAGCGTCGTGTAGACGTACGTATCCAGATCGAGCTGGTTCGCGAACTCACCGTTGTCCCACACGTTGACAGGGTGCACGTAGGCCGCATTCGGATGCGCTGCGGCCGGCTGCGGCTGAAGCACCACGATCTCGTCGGCAGAAGACCCTGGCGCGAAGGAGTACACCGTGCCCTCGGGGCCTGCCGATGACGCGACGAGCAGGTGGCCGGAGCGATCCACGGCAAGGTTCACCGGGTCCAGGGCGTCGTGCCTGACGACGTTCAACCCGCGCGCCGCAGACCACGAGAAGATCCGATGCTGATGCCGCTCGACGAAATACAGCGTCCCGTTCGCGTCGACAGCGCCGCCGGAAATCGAGAAGAAGCCGGACTCGAGGAGGCGAAGGCGCGCGCCCGGCGCCAGCACGGGAACCGGCGGCGCCGGCAGGGGCCGTGCGGGTGACGCCGGGACGTCGAGTACGGCGAACTCGCGCTCGCGCACGTCGAGGTGATGCGTCACGTCCTGAATCGCGTTGTCGTACGGAAACCTGCTCACGCGGAGGAACGTCCCGCAGCCGTTGGCGTCGCACACGCCGTATCCGCTCTCCGCGTTCACGCGAACGTTTCTGAAGCGGATGTCGGAGGAGTTGTAGATGCGCACCGCGGCCGGAAATGGCGCGTGGCTCCGCGTCACGCGGTAGCCGTGGTAGTTCGCGATAGTGATGTCGGTCGACGAGGCAATCTCGAAGGACACGGCTTCCGGGCTCGAGGCCGCTTCCTCTTCGGTCTGCGGTGCCAGGAACTCCCAGTGGGAAACCCGTTCGAGCTTGATTTCGTTGAACAGGTGATGCTCGTTCGACAACTCGTACACGTGCCCCGGCGTCGTCGTGTCCGACACGTAGAAGCCGCTCTGCGCGTGCTGGTCCGGCGACCAGAGGTTCGCGAACGTGCCGCCACCGCCGCGTGTGACCCAGATGCTCGGGTATTGCGCGCCCCAGCGGTCGAGTCCTGGGCCGAACCCGCCGCGGCTCGACGGCGAGAGGACTGCTCGCACCGCGGGAGGCAGATAGGATCCGGCGCCGCCATGGATCTGCACGTCGTCGACGAGTGACGTCTCTCCAGCCATCCACAGCAGGCCGAGCGCCCGCGGGTTGATGCCGCCGGTGTAAAGGCCGAGGCCGCTGACGATGTTGGTGCCCCCCTGCGGGGCCTGCACCAGCGGCTTCGGGGTTCCCACGCCTTGAAAGGCCGGCGTCGAATCCGGCAGGTCGAACTGCGTCGTCCCGGGATGAAGTGCAATCAGCGCTGTGTCCGGCTTCAGCACAACCGAGTCGCGGACGATGTAGTGGCCGGTGGGGAAGTAGAGGACGCGGTGCGCGGCGACGGCTTCCTGGATTGCCGTGGTGTCGTCGGTCTGCCCGTCGCCCTTGACCCCCAACGTGTGTACGTCGACCCATTCGTCCATTGCCGGCAGCGGACGGATGGCCGGCGGCATGGGCTCCGGCAATGTCGGCAGCGCCTCCGGCCGGTAGGTCGTCTCGACGCGGCCCATGCCGCCGAGGGCGACGGTAAGGCCGTGATTGAACCGCTTCACACGATAGAGCGGACCTGGCGCCGCCTCAGTGTTCCCGCTCTCGCGAAAATGCACGAAGACCGGCACGTCGGCGCAGATGGCGTTCTCGACGCCCACTGCTGTCGTCGCATTGCGCTCGTTGCTGACCACAATCGCGGCCTTCGAGATGTGCTCGAAGCGGCTGTCCTTCACCCAGAGCTGGTCGGAGTAGTGCGGGTCGATATCGATGGCAACGGGCACGTGCCTGAAGGTGTCGCGGACGAGAGTCAGGCCCGCCATGTGCTCGCGGATGGCGGCGTCGCGCTGGCCTTCGAAGGTGGAGTCGATGAGCGTGAACTGCCAGAACGGCGACGTGTTGTCGGTGAGGATGCCGTAGCGGCCGCCGTAGATCTTGAGATCCTCGGCTTCGTTTCCGATCTGCATGAGGGCCGCAAGCCCGGATCCGACGTGGAAATCCATGTGACTCAACACGCCGTGCTGTGCGACATGGAAGCGGATGGCGACCGCGGCAGGGTTGCCGTCGCCGATCTCGACGTCGATGTTGCTCATCGCCGGGTAGAACGTGCTCGGCCCGGCGTCGGGGATGTCGTCGCGCGGCGGCACCATTCCGGGCGGCGGAAACGGCACCTTGTAGCCGGCCGGCGGGCGCGGGCCGGACGGGCTCGCGTGGGTGAACACCACCATGAGCCCGAGGCCCTTCTGGTAGCCGGGTGTGTTGTCCGCGAGCACCAGGACGGGCCGGGTGGTGCCGTAGCCGATGATGCGAACGCCGCGCCAGACGTAGAGCGTGCCCGTTAACCGATACCGGCCGGAAGGCACGAACAGGATGCCGCCGCTCGGCGTCGAGGCCGCCTTGTCGAGCGCGGCCTGAATCGCGGCGGTGTCGTCTCCGACGCCATCGCCGTGGACGGCGAACGCTGGAGCGGCCAGGTAAACGGCGCCCGGGTCGTCAGGTCGAGCGGTGAACACCGAGGCCGCCTGCGCCTGACCGGCCGACGAAAGGAGTGTCACGATAATGCCGCTGGCGAGTGCACGCATGGTTGGGCAATATATACGGCTCATGCGTTTCCCGTGCCTGCGCCTCTCCCTGTTTGCCGCCGTCATCGCTCTCGTGTCTGCCGCCGCGGCCCCGGCGCAGACGATTCGCACGCGTCCCGACGGACTTCTCGACGTGGACGCGCCGGCCGGCGCCACCGTCCGCTACACGCTCGACGGATCGGAGCCTGACAAGTCCGCCGGAATCTGGCTGGCGCCCGTCGATCTGCCTTCCGGCTACACGCTCAAGGCCCGCGCGTTTGCGGCCGATGGCACACCGGTAGGGAACGTCGTCGTCAAGGCGGCCGCGGCGGCCGCCTCACGAAAGCCGTCGACGCTGGTGCCGCTCACTCAGAATCGCGACTGGCGCACGTACGACTGGGTGGCGCGTCACGCCGCGTGCGTCAAGCTGATGCAGGAGCGTCAGCCGGAGATCGTGATGCTCGGCGACTCGATCACGCATTTCTGGGGCGGGGAGCCGGTGGGCGGGCGGCGGACCGCCGCGGAGGAATGGGACCGGTTCTTCGCCGGCCGCCGGGTCGTGAACCTCGGCTACGGCTGGGACCGGACCGAGAACGTGCTGTGGCGTCTGACGCACGGCGAGTTCGAGCATGTGTCGCCGAAGGTCGTCGTGCTGATGATCGGCACGAACAACATCGACGTCAATACGCCTGACGAGATTGCCGCGGGTGTCGGCGCAGTCTCGCTGGAGATTCACCGGCGGTCGCCCTCCACGCGGATCCTCCTGCTGTCAATTTTCCCCCGCGGTGAAAAGCCGTCGGACCCGGCGCGCGCGAAAGTGGCGGCCGTCAACCAGCGAATCGCCGCACTCGACGGAAAGGAGGGGGTGACATACCTCGATATCGGCAGCACGTTCCTCGAACCCGACGGCTCGATCTCAGAGACCGTGATGTACGACTTCCTGCATCCGAGCGCCCTCGGCTACGCGCGCTGGACGGCGGCGATGAAACCGACGCTCGATCGGTTGCTCGCCGCCGACGCTGCTGTGCCGCCACGCGCGGGCACGTCCCCTGACCTCGGCCAGCGTATCAACGACTTCGTCGCGGAGGAGATGGCGAAGCAGCATGTACCTGGCGTCGCCGTGGCGGTCGTCCAGCACGGCACGGTCCTCAAGGCCAGGGGCTACGGCTTCGCGAACCTCGAGCTGCGCGTGCCAGCCACCGCGGCCACCATCTTCGAGTCCGGATCGCTCGGCAAGCAGTTCACGGCGACGGCCGTCATGCTCCAGGTCGAGGACGGCAAGCTCGCGCTGTCGGATCCCATTACTAAGTTCTTTCCCGGCGCGCCCGATACCTGGCGGCGCATCACCGTCCGGAACCTGCTCACGCACACGTCCGGCATTCCCGACTACACAGAGAACAGCGTCGACCTGCAGAAGAACTATTCTGAAGACCAGCTCGCGACTGTCGCCTTTGGCCTGCCGCTCGAGTTCCCGCCTGGCTCGCGCTGGAACTACAGCAACACCGGCTATGTCCTGCTCGGCATCATCGTGCACAAGGTGGCCGGCGCGTTCTACGGCGACGTCCTCTCGGAACGCGTGTTCAAGCCACTCGGCATGACGACGACGCGTGTCATCAGCGAGGAGGACATCGTGGCCAACCGCGCGGACGGTTACGAGTGGCACGACGGCCAGATCAAGAACCAGGGCTGGGTGTCGCCGACGTTGAACACGACCGCCGACGGCTCGCTCTATTTCACAGTGAACGACCTCATCGCCTGGGATCACGCCGTGGAGACCCGCGCGATTCTGAAACCTGAGAGCTGGCACGAGATCCTGACGCCGGTTCAGCTCACGAGCGGCAAGACGTATCCCTACGGCTTCGGCTGGTCGCTTGACGAGCGGGATGGGAAGCCGCTGCAGGAGCACAGCGGCGCCTGGCAGGGATTCAAGACGCAGTTCTCGCGGTTCATCGGCGACGACCTGTCGGTCATTGTCCTGGCGAACCTCGCCCAGGCTCGACCCGAGCGGTTCGCCGACGGGATCGCGGCGATCGTCGATCCCGCCCTTGCCGTACCGGCGTTGAGTCCCATCGAGGACCGCGAGCCGCAGGTGACTGCGAAGCTGGCGGCACTGCTGGAGACCGCGCGTCAGGGAGCGCTGACTCCGGCGGACTTCGCCTACATGCGCGCCGGCTTCTTTCCCGACGGCGCCACCGCCGTCCACGAGCGCCTCGAGGCGCTGGGGCCGGCGGGCACGCTCGTCCTCGAACGGCGCGAGGAGCGCGGCGACAATCGCATCTACACCTACGCGGTGCCGTTCGGCGCTCGCGTGATGCGCTACTCGGTCGGCCTCGCGCCCGACGGGCGGATTTCGCAGTTCGGCCTCGCTGAGAAGCCTTAGCGCTCCAGCCAGCGCGGAACTCCGCGACTGTCAGGTCCGTAACATAGACTGTCTATGTCATGGCCGACCTGACCGCTCCCATTCCACCCGGCACGCTCGAAATGCTGATTCTCACGACGCTCGCGCGTCGCGAGGCGCTGCATGGGTTCGCCATCGCCGAAACCATCGAGGCATCGTCCGAGGAGGTCCTGCGCGTCGAGGAGGGCTCGCTGTATCCCGCGCTGCAGCGCCTCCTGCTGAAAGGCTGGATTGCCGGAGAGTGGGGCCGGACAGACGAGAACCGGCGGGCGCGCTACTACCAGCTCACGACAGCGGGGCGGCGCCAGCTCGATCGGGAAGTCGCCGACTATCGGCGCGTCGCCCGGGCCATCGAACGCATCCTTCAGCCGGTGTAACCGACATGCCGATCTCCACACTTCTCCGACGGCTCCGCGTCTTTGCCTCCCGACGACAATTCGACGCCGATCTCGAAGACGAGATGCGCCTGCACGTCGCACTCCGCGAGCGGCGCCTGCGCGAGAACGGCCTGCCGCCGGAGGATGCCGCGCACCAGGCCCGCCGGAAGTTCGGCCATCCCGCGCGCATCTCCGAGCGAAGTCGCGAGGTCTGGGGCTTTCGCGGCCTCGAGGCCGCCCTCCAGGATCTGGGTTTCGCCATTCGGCTGCTGCGGCGCAACCCGGCCTTCACCGCGATTGCGGTGACAGCGCTCGCACTCGGCATCGGCGCGACGACTGCCATCTTCAGCGTTGTCGACGCCGTGATGCTGCGGCCGTTGCCGTTTGCCGACCCGAGCCGCCTGGTGATGGTGTGGGAGGACGCGACCAGCATCGGGTTTCCACACAACACTCCTGCGCCTGGCAATTACTCCGACTGGACAACCGCTGTTCCTTCACTCGCCGGCGCGGCGGCGCTGGATATCCGCGACTACAACCTGACTGGCAGTGGCACGCCTGAGAAGGTCGGCGCCGCCGGCGTGACGGCCAATTTGTTCGCGGTGCTTGGCGTCGCGCCGACGCTGGGCCGCGCGATTCTCCCTGGCGAGGACGTACCCGGCGGCGAGCGAGTGGCGGTGCTCGGCCACGCGTTGTGGCTTCGGCGCTTCGGCGGCGATCCGTCCGTCGTTGGACGGCCCGTGCTGCTCAACGGCGAGAAATACACGGTCGTCGGCGTGATGCCTCCGCGTTTCTCGTTCCCGTTTCGCGACGTCGAAGTCTGGGTGCCCATGGGCTTCACGCGCGACGAGCTGGCCAATCGTGGCGGCCACTATCTGTGGGTTGTCGGGCGTATGCGGCCGGGGAGCACGCTGTCCGGGCTCAACGCGGAGCTGAGTGCGCTCGCCACAAGACGCGCACGCGAGTTCCCTGAGACGAATCGAAACGTGGGCATGTTCGCCGTGCCACTGCTGCAGGACTACATCGGGGATCTTGGGACGGCACTCGCCGTCCTGCTGTGCGCTGTCGGAGTGGTCCTGCTCATCACGTGCGCGAACCTCGCCAACCTGCTGCTGTCGAAGGCCGCCGGCCGCGCGCGGGAGATGGCCGTGCGGACCGCTCTTGGCGCAGGCAGCGGCAGACTGGTCAGGCAGATGCTCGTCGAGAACGTCCTGCTGTCGGTGCTGGGCGGCGTGGCGGGCCTCCTGGTCGCGGCGGCAGCCCTCGGCGTCCTGCGGACGCTGGTCCCGGACGCCCTGCAGGACATCAGCGTGGTGCGCCTCGACTGGCGTGTGATGGCCTTCGCGCTGCTGCTGGCGGCGGTGACCGGCGTGATCGTCGGCCTGGTGCCGGCCCGCCAGGTCCGGCGGACCGACGTCGCGCTGGCGCTGAAGCAGGGCGCGCCGGCATCGGTCGGCGGGCGCCGGCCGGCGCGCAGCGTTCTGGTGGTGGCCGAGATCGCCGGAGCCATGGTGCTGGTGGTGTGCGCCGCGTTGATGATCGAGAGCTTCGCGTCACTTCGTAACGTCGACCTGGGTTTCCGGACCGAGCACCTGCTCACCGTACGGCTGCCGCTGCCGCAGACCACCTATTCGGAGTTCGCACGACGTACGGACTTCGCCGATCGCGTCCTCGCCGAAGTACGTGCGTTGCCCGGCGTAAACAGCGCGGGGTTCACCAGCGCGCTCCCGCTGGTCTGGAAGGGCGGCACCCTCGGCTTCTGGCCCGAAGGCAGCGATCACCCTGACCCGGCGTTGTCGTACGACGCCAACAACAGGGTCGTCTCCCCGGGGTTCATGGAGACGATGCGCATGACCCTCCGTGAGGGCCGGTTTGTGAGCGAGAGCGACTCGTCCGACGCGCCGCTGGTCGTCCTGGTCAACGAGACGCTCGCTCGACGGTACTGGGGCGCTGCTCCTGCGCTGGGCCGGCGCCTGAAACTTGGCGCGCCCGCCGATCCGGTGCCATGGCGCACAGTGGTCGGCGTCGTGGCCGACCTGCGGTCGATGGGGCTCGACCAGCCCGCCCGGCCTGAGATCTTCTTTCCGCTCGCGCAGTCGAAGGGCAACTGGATGTGGCCGCGCGATCTGGTCGTCCGAAGCGACGTCGCGCCAGTCGATCTGATGCCCGGGATTCGTCGCGCTGTCTGGAAGGTGGACCCGACACAGCCGATCGCGAACGTCGCGACGATGGACGACATCGTTGACAAGGAGGTGGTGCAGCGACGCACGCAGACCCGGCTGCTCGCCTCGTTCGCCGGCCTTGCGCTCCTGCTTGCGTGCCTCGGAATCTACGGAGTCCTATCGCTCACGGTCTCGGAGCGCTCCCAGGAAATTGGCCTCCGCATGGCGCTCGGCGCCAACCGGCGGCAGATCCTCGGCAGCATCGTCGGTGGCGGAATGCGGCTGGCGGCGGCCGGCATCGCCCTCGGGGCACTCGGGGCCTTCTGGGCCACCCGGCTGATGTCCGGGTTGCTGTTTGGCGTGCAGCCGCACGACCCGCGGGTCTTCACAGGCCTTGCGGCGATTCTCCTGCTCGTGTCGCTGGGCGCTGTCTACCTGCCCGCCCGCCGGGCGAGCCGGGTGGATCCGCTCGTCTCGCTTCGCGCCCAGTAGCGCAGGCTACGCCAGCCTCACTGATGCGCCACAGTCAGCGCCAGCGACTCGGTGGTCGTGACGTTGCCGACGTCGTAGACGCGTACGCAGAAGGACCCGCCGACGGCCGTCGTGCCCGTCAGCTGATCGTTGAGCTTCGCGTTGTCGTTGGACAGGGCAGCGGTACACACCGCGCCGTCCCACGTGCCCAGTGTGATGCCTATCGCAAGTGAGTTCACGGGCGCGAGACTTGTCAGCGTCACGACGATGGTGCCCGGCAGGGTGACGGTGAACGGAAACGTGACCGATCCGTTCTTGTCGATTGCCCCGGAGAAGTTCTCCGTGATCGTCGTCGGTGTCGGCGTGGGCGTGGTGGTCGCGTCCTGACTGGCGCCGCCGCACGCGCCGGCGACAATCGCGAGCGGCAACGCAACAGTCAGCAACAGTCGGCGGGAGTGAAAACGACGGATCAGGGATGATGATGAAGTCGGCATGAGGCGCATCGATACAACGCTCGTGCCGCGGCGTGCGTTCTGGTTTGTTGGATGAGAATCCGCGAGGCCAGGCACCGTCCCCGGCCGGCGTACGCCGACGGTGGCGGATTTGTCGCCAGCGCCAGGAGGCCTCGCCAATCCGCCACGATCGGCGCCGCTTGCGTACTCTGTCTCGCGCGGCTGTCGGGCAAGATTGGCGGCGGCCGCCTTGCTGAAACGTTACGACGGGACGGGGCGTGCAGAGAGGGGAGGATCGGCGCCGCGGCGCGCTGCGCGGCAGACCGCAGCTCTGCCAGTCAGCGTCTGCTAGACTCCCGGCAGCGGACTCCGCATCACATCCGCTGGACCCAGGTCAGATCATGCAAGTGCTGCTCCTGTCGATGCCGGATTCGTTCGAGCACATGGCGCCGGTCGCCATCAGGATGCCGAACGGCGCGCTCACGTCGCTGGCCGGCAACGTGGACCCCCACCATCAGGTCGCAGTCGCCGACCTCGTGCTCGTTCAGCACGACGTCGCAGGGACCGTGCGCGATCTCGTCGCCCGGTTACGGCCCGACGTGGTGGGCATGTCGATCATGACGTTCCAGCGCCGGACGGCGATGCGACTGCTGGCGATGCTGCGCCAGATTTGCCCGGACGCGACCACCGTCGTCGGCGGATACGACCCGAGCCTCGCACCGGAGGCCTACGACGTTCCCGGCGGGCCCGATGTCGTGGTGCGTGGGGAAGGGGAGGCGACGTTCCGGGAGCTCCTGCGGGCTCTGGAGCGAGACGAGCCGCTCTCACAGGTTCCCGGCATCTCCTGGCGCGACGGCGCGGCGCTGGTGCACAACCCGGATCGTGCCGTGAGCGCATTACGCCGCGGCGAGCTCGAGCTTCCGCGGCGCGAGGCGAGAGTCCTGAGCGGATACCAGCTGCTCGGCCGGCAGATCGACGTGGTCGAGACGTCCCGCGGCTGCACCTTCGACTGCAGCTTCTGCTCGATCATCGAGATGCGGGGCCGCAACTTCCACACGTTCGACTTCGAGCGTGTCCTCGCCGACATCGCCGACGCCCGCGCCCGCGGCGCGCGCTCGATCTTCATCGTGGACGACAACATCACGCTGAACGTGCGACGCTTCGAGGCGCTGTGCCAGGCGATCATCGACGCCGGGCTGCAGGACGTCGACTACTTCGTCCAGGGCATGACGTCCGCGATCGCCGAGCACGGCGAGACCCTGGCGCCGTTGATGCGGCGCGCCGGGTTCCGATATGTGTTCCTCGGCATCGAGAACGTGCTGTCAGACGATCTGACGTTCCTGAAAGCGCGTGCCAAGAACGCACTCAGGGAAGGCGGCCGCACTGTCGGCAATGCGACGCTCGAGGCGATTGCCCACATTCATCGTAACGGCATGCTCGTCGTGGGCGGGCTCATCGTCGGCAACCCCGACGACACGGTGGACGCCATCGAGGCCAACCTCACGTTTGCGCGTCAGTACGTGGACTGGCCGTACATCCAGCATCCGACGCCGTACCCGCGAACGCCCATGACGCGTGACTTCCAGGAACGCGGGCTCATCGTCAGCGATGCGCTCGAGGAGTACGACGGCACGACGGCGGTGGTGCGGACCGCGCACGTTCCGGCAGAGGAGGTGGAGTTCCTGCGCTGGCGCGCGGAGCGGTGGATGAAGGTGCGCCACATGCCAGCGGCGTTTCGCCACGATCCCTGGTTCGTGCTGCGCCACGGACACCGGCTGCTCGCGCACACGTTCAGGGGCAACACGTGGCGGACATGGCTCGGCCTGGAAAGCGAGCGCGACGCGTTCAAGCGGTACCGGGCGTTGCGGCGGCGGGAGCGGGAATACGTGCCGGCGGTCGCCGGCTGAGGAAAGACGACGGGCGCCCCTTTCAGAGCGCCCGTCGGTGAAGTGCTACCAGCGCGGCTCGCGACGACGCGGGCCGCCGAAGCCGCCGCCACCGCCACGGTTGCCACCGCCGCCGGCGCCAGCGCCGGCAGGCTTGGGCTGCGCGACGTTCACCGCGATGCGGCGCCCGTCGAGATCCGTGTCGTTGAAGCGGTCGATCGCCGTCTTGGCGTCGTCTTCGCTCTGCATCTCCACGAAGCCGAAGCCGCGCGACCGGCCGGTGGCCATGTCGCGCATCACGCGTACCGAGTCCACCGCCCCGACCTGCGTAAACAACCCCTCGAGGGATTCCTCAGTGGTGTTGTACGACAGGTTGCCAACAAACAGCTTTCGACTCATCAGTCCTCTCTTTCCCGCATGGCGGGCTGAGCCGCAGATCGCGGCTCGTCGCGAACTTAGCTGCGTGGACCATCCACAAGGCTTGGCAGGTCGAGGGAGAAAACCGAGAAAGGCACTCGATCTCGCGACGGCGGAGCAAGCTCGGACAGACTAAATCCTCTACGCGCCGTATCTTACGCCAAGGCCCTACGCTCGGCAAGCTCAGCCAGTCCGCCGCAGCTACTCGTCCCTGAGGGCGCGCATCGGCGTGACCAGAGTGGCCCTCCGGGCGGGGATCAGCGCCGCCAACGTGGCGACCATCGCGAGCAGGAGCCCCGCCGTCGCGAAGCTCACCGCGTCTCCCGAGGTCAGGCCGAACAGGACGCTGCTCACGAAGCGGCCAAGGCCGATCGCGCACGCCAGCCCCACGGCCAGGCCAGCGCCAACCAGGACGACTGCCTCTCCGAGGATGCGCCGCGCGACGTCGGAGCTCATTGCGCCGAGCGCCATGCGGATGCCAATCTCGCGCGTCCGGCGCGTGACGGTATAGGACATCACGCCGTAGAGGCCAATCACCGCGAGCAGCGTCGCGAGTCCGGCGAAGATCGCCGACAGTGTCGCCATCATGCGCTCGTTGACCACCGACTGGCGGACCTGATCCTCGACGGTGATGACGTTGAAGATGGGCAGGTTCGGATCGAGCTTCGCCACGGCACGGCGTACCTGCTCGATCATGAGGGCCGGGTCGCCGGCGGTTCGCACGTACGTCGTCAGGCCGGCGATGTCGGCCTCCACGTACGGGAAAAAGATCTGGGGGGCCGCCTTCTCGCGGACCTGGATGTACTTCGCCGTCCGGACGACGCCGACGATTTCGATTGGAGTCGGCGTCCCGGGATCCTCGCCGATGCCGACGTGCCGGCCGATCGGGTTGTGGCCGCCGTAGTAGCGCTTGACGAACTCCTCGTTGACGACGGCTTCGCGATAGGGCCACCCCTGCGCGTCGGCCGCCCTGACGTGATCATCGCGCTCGTCGAACTCTCGCCCGGCTACCAGGCCCATCCCCATCGTCTTGAAGAAGCCCGGGCTCACGGCGTTGCAGTACGAGCTGAAGTCCTCGCCGGCCTTCGGCTGTTCGCCCTCGAGCGTGAAGCCCATGCCCCATCCACCACCCGTGAGGACCCCAAAGAATGAAAACGCCGACGCGCTGACACCAGGTGCCTGATGGAGGCTCTCCGCGAGGGACCTGGCGAATCGCTTGGCCTCGGCCGGCTTGTAGCCGCTCCGTTCCAGGTCCATGTCGAACGCGAGCAGATGACTGGTCTGGAAGCCCGGATCGACGTGAAGCAGATTGTTCAGGCTGCGCAGGAAGAGGCCGGCGCCGGCGAGCAGCACGAAGGACAGCGCGACCTGAACGACGACGAGTGATTTGCGCAGGCGGGGCTGCTCGCCGAGGACGGCGCCGCCTGAACCCTTCAGCGTCGGGGCCAGCTCCAGGCGCGTCGAGCGCCACGCAGGCACGAGACCGGCGACGATCGCCGACAGCACCGCCGCACACGTCGTGAAGGCGAGGATCCTGCCGTCGGCCGACGCACTCACCGCCGGCCCTCCATCCGGATTCGCGAAGAACGCCAGGAGGAGTGCGGCGCCCCATTGCGCGATGAGCAAACCGATTCCGGCGCCCGCGACAGCGATGATCACGCTCTCGGCCAGGAGAAGGCTGACGACGCGCCGCCGGTTCGCGCCGAGTGCGAGACGCAGGGCGAGCTCGCGATGACGGGCGGTGCCGCGCGCCAGCAGCAGGTTGGCGACGTTGAGGCAGGCAATGAGCAGCACGCCCGCCGCCACCGCCATCAGAATCCGGAGCGGCAGCGTCACGGAGTCGCGCAATCCTGACTTGCCGCGATCGACGGGGACGACGGCCACGCGCGATGCCAGGAAGTGCTTCTTCGCGTCGGCTCCGGCGTTGGCGAACGCGGACTGGGCCGCTTCCATCTCCAGGAGCGACGTGAAGTACGGCTGGAGGCGGGCCTGCGCCGCCGCCGCTGTCACGCCGCTGCGAAGCCGGCCAAACGCCTGCACCCAGCGAAATCGGCGGTCCTCGAACTTGAGCCACGAGGGGCCGAGCTGTGGCGTCATGGTGACCGGCGCGTAGACCTGTGCCGGTGAGGCGAAGTCCATGCCGACAAACGCAGGCGAGACGACGCCGATGATCGTGAAGGGATGGCCGTCGAGCAGGATCTTCTGGCCGATCACTGCGGGGTTGCCGTCGAAGCGCGACTGCCAATAGCCATAACCGAGCACGGCGACCGGGTGTGCGCCGACTGCGGTGTCGTCCTCTGGCGTGATGATCCGGCCGACAGCGGCAGGGACGCCGAGCAGCTGAGAAGAAGTTGCCCGACACCAGCTCGCCGTTCACGCGCTGGCTGCGTCCCTGATAGCCCACGTGCACCGACTGCACGAAGCGGCAGAACATCCCGTCGAACGCCTCGTTGTGGTCGCGCAGATCGCGGTACATGGCGTAGGACATCTCGGTGCCGTCGCCCATGCCGCCGCCGTAGGTCTCGGAGCCGTCGGCGGCCCGCACCTGCACCAGCGACTGCGGCGCCTTCACCGGAAGCATGCGCAACACGACCTGATCGAGCAGCGTGAAGACCGCGGCGTTGGCCCCGATGCCAAGCGCGATCGACGCAACCGCGACCGCGGTGAACATCGGCGTCTTCCACAGGCCGCGGATGGCGTGCCGAAGGTCCTGAATCAGCATGTGAATCACAAGGCGCTCCCGTGACGTGCGGGGCAACTCCTGTGCCACCCTGCCGCGAGAATCGGCTCGGAAAATGTCCGGCGGCGTCGGGGAGGTGTCCGCTCGCGGGACGGCTGTGCGCGGATACGCTACGGAAGGGTGGCCGGGCGGAGCGTCGTGCCGTCGAGCATCAACGCCGGGAGGTACTCGCCAGTCTGCCGCCTTGCCCACCAGGAGCCGGTCGCGGCTCGCTCGGCGCGAGTGGTGAAGTGATAGTCGTAGAGATTCGCACGCACGTACTTCGGCGCCTTCGCGCCGAATGGACTGGCATCGAGGAGATCCAGCACCGGCGGCGAGGCTTGCAGCAGTCGGGCGGCGAATGCCAGGACCCAGCGATCGGTGCGGGGCTCACCGAGAGCCGCGAACCACATCTGCCAGTCGAGCCGCGGATGGTAGGGCGCCACGAACGGCGGCGGCCGCCTGACGTCCCCGACCTTGTATTTGAACTCGTACGGCCGCCAGCTCTGTCCGTCGTCGCTGCCCTCGAAGATGATCTCCGGCCGCGACGTCGTCATCACGGCGAACAGGCCGTAGCTGCTCGTGAGATGCAAGGGCTCGATCGCCCCGATCGCCGAGTCCAATTGCGCCGGGACCCTGCCGCCGATCGCCGCGAACGCCTGCAGGCCGCTGCTGGCGGCGAGCAGCGCCATGAACGCGACGAGCACGTTGCGTCGCCACCCCTGCGGCACGCCGACCGGCGGCGGTACGGTCTCCAGCAGTCGCCGTGGGAGCCACCCGGCGACGCGCGCGTCGTCCAGCAGCCATACCGCCAGCGCGACGGTGAGCACGTTGAAGAACGTGTAATTCCCGGTCAGGAAGATCAACGCCTGAAATATCACGACCGCAGCGGCTGCGACGAGGCGGACACGACGGCCGGCGAAGAAGAGCAACGGCACGGCGAGCTCCGACACGAACGTCACCACGGTCCCGGCGACGAGCATGGCCTGCGGCGCCTGCTGCATGTACCACGACACGGCGTTTGGCAGCGGCTGCGTCTGGAAGTGATAGGTCAGCGCCGTGAGATCCCGCCACGTCTGATCGCCGCTGAGCAACTTCACGGCGCCAGACAGGAACAGCAGACGGAAGAGCAGCCACCGAAACAGCCAGGCGCTGGCGGCCGGCCAGAACGTCGCGACCACCGCCAGCACGCCGGCCTCGAGCAGCAGCGAGTCCCATTGGAACGACAGAAACACCTGACCGACAGCCATCAGCGAGAGGTAGAGCGCGAACGCTCCGGTCAGCGCCGGTCGCGTGGCACGGCCCGCCAGCACGAGCCCGCCGCACAGCGCGCCCGCAACGCAGATTGCCTGCAATGCACGCGTGGAGCTTGCGAACCACGCCAGCGTCGGCAGGAGCCGATACGCATCGGCGCCGTAGACCTGGTGGACTGCGGCAAGGAATTCGCTCGCCGGAAGAATTCCCTGGTCGCCGATCAATCCGGCGACCTGCACCAGCAGGGAGACAAATGCGATCACGTAGACCGCGCCGAGCGCGCGACAGAACACCCACGCGGTCAGATGACCGGCTTGGGTGACGGAGGCGGGGGAGTGTTCCTGCGCGGTCACCTCGCGCAGAGTTTACTGCACCGTGGACGGCGCCACCTCGAAGCGGGCCAGCACACCCCTGGAGAACGAGACGAACCAGACGTTGCCGTCAGGGCCGCCGAGCATCTGCGTCGTCAGGCCCACGCCGTCGGCAAAGGGCTCGACGTCGAGCGTGCCGCCGACCAGGTCGTATTCGAGTGTCCACACGTGCTGCTCGATCAGGTCGGCAAAGAACAACCGGTTACGCAGCGCCTCGGGGAAGGAACTGTTGGCGCCGGGGATCGCGCCGAGGATGATCGCGGCGCTGTTGCCGTCGTGTGGATACGTGTAGAGAGGGCTCAGGTAGTGTGGCGTCGGGAGGCGTGGCCGCCGCCCAGGAGGTCGCAGCGACGCGACCCCGACCGGCACCGTTCCGAGCGCCGAGAGGCCGTCTGCAGTCTCGCCCGGCCCCTCGAAATACGGCCACCCGTAGTTGCCGCCGGCCGTGATCAGATCCACTTCCTCCCAGTCGTTCTCGCCGACGTCGCCGACGAGCAGTCGCCCTTGCTGGTCGAACGTGAAGCGCCAGGGGTTTCGAAAGCCGAGGCTCCAGATCTCCGGACGCGCTTCGGGGATCGCCGTGAACGGGTTGTCGTCGGGGACGCTGCCGTCGGCGCGAATCCTGAGAATCTTGCCGGACAGGCTGTCGAGCGCCTGCGCGTGCTCGTGGAACTCGCCGCCGTCGCCCGTGGCGATGTAGAGCAGGCCATCGGGACCAAAGGCCATGCAGCCCGCGTTGTGCGCGCCGCTATCGGACGGGATGCCGTCGAGAATCACGACTTCGCTGGCAGGATCGATGGCCTGCTGGATCATGGTGAAGCGTGAGACTCGGTTCATCGGACCGAGATACGGCCGGTTCGCCGCGGCGGCACGTGACGCGGGATCGCAGGTCGGCCCGGGGCAGGATGTCGCCGACGTCGTGTAGTAGATGTAGATGAACCCGTTCGCGGAGAAGTTCGGGTCGATGGTGATGCCGCTCAACCCGCGCTCGCTCTCCTCACTCGGATCGATCGTGAGCACCGGCGCCGGCAACGGCACGCCCTCGCGCACGACATAGACACGTCCGTGCTTGTCGGCGACGAGAATCGATCGATCCGGCAGGAACGTAAACGTCGTCGGCCCGTCGAGTCCCTCGGCGACGATGACTTCGCGGAAACCGGGGGGAAGCGTGCTCTGCGCGCGAGCGGGAGAGACGGCGATCAGGATCATCGACAGCGCCGCCGGCATCAATGCCGCGCGGCTGACACCACTGCGGGAACGACGCACCATACGTCACCGTACGTGAGGTGCCGTCGCCGTCCGCGTGAAGAATTATGTCGTTGTGTTGCGGATCTTGAAGCTCATGAAAAGCGGCGCCGGCTGACATGCCGGCACCGCTCTTCACGCTGCTACTTCGCGGCGCCTGTCGGCGACACGGGAACCATCAAGTGCGCGTAGGCGGTGCCCTTCCACATGACCCACGGACCGCCGGACTTCGGATCCGTCGGATAGCTGTCGAGCATGTGCGGATCGCTGACGAGGACCATCACATGCGCCGGGGAGACGACCCAGGCGTTATCAGGAGTCGCTTTCGTCGCGAACGGATCGGTGTTGCTGGCGCCCTTGTCGCCCTTCAGCATGTAGGCGACTCCGCTTCCGCCCGTCGGCGGGTCCTTCCTGGCCATCAACGCTTCAGCCCAGCCCTGCCAGCTCTTGTCGAGGCACATCGGGTCTTGCGCATTGGCAGGCCCGACCGACGTGCTGGGAAAGCAGACCCACCCGTTGGTGCCTTCGCGGAGCTGCACTGGCGCGGCGTCTGGCGTCGGTCCCCAGTCCATGATCGTGGCGTGCGCCGTGATCGACATGGGAGCAGCACTCATCGCGCTCGCGATCCGCTGCTCCTTTGTGGACGACGCGGCGTGACTGCCGGCGGCGGCAGCATGTTGCGGGTGCTGCGCGAGGGCGGGCGCAGCGACGACGACCAGACACACGGTCAGAAAACAGTTCCGGGTCATTCCAGCCTCCCCTTGATCCCAGGGCATCCGATCTTCCGGCAGCGCCAGCGTTGCACTGGCAAGACTGCGCACACCCTACGCCTGAGCTTAGAACGTGTCAAGAAACGCATCTGCGCCCGGCAACGTGCTTGCGGTGAATCCGACCGTGCGACACAATTCGCGGCCGGAGGTCCGACATGATGGCGCTGGTTCGAAGGACAGTGGTTGCGATGCTCGCGTTCACCGGGATCGTCGCGCTCGCCGGAGGTCTGAAGGCCACGGCCGATCCGCCATCAACCGCCCTCGCGGCGACACCCCCGATGGGATGGAACTCCTGGAACAAGTTCGGCTGCGACGTGAGCGACGCCCTGATTCGTCAGGCCGCGGATGCGATCGTGTCGAGCGGGATGAAGGCTGCCGGCTACCAGTACGTCGTGATCGACGACTGCTGGCAGGTGTCGCGCACCGCTGACGGCCACATCGTGCCCGACCCGAAACGCTTCGCGCCGGGCATGAAGGCGCTGGCCGACTACGTGCATTCGAAGGGCCTGAAGTTCGGCGTCTACTCCGACGCCGGCACCGGGACGTGCCAGAACCGCCCCGGCAGTCACGGCTTCGAGACCAACGACGCCAGCGACTACGCGTCCTGGGGCGTCGACTACCTGAAGTACGACTGGTGTCACGCCGAGGGACTCGACGCGAAGGTGTCGTACGGCACGATGCGCAAGGCGCTCGATGCCTCGGGGCGCTCGATCGCCTTCAGCATGTGCGAGTGGGGCAGCCATCAGCCGTGGCTCTGGGGCCGCGGCGTCGGGCACCTGTGGCGGACGACGGGCGACATCCAGGACTGCTGGGAGTGCAAGAAGGACTGGGGCGGCCTGGGCGTCGTGAACATCCTCGACCTCGAGGCGCCGATCGCGAGTTACGCCGGCCCCGGCGGCTGGAACGATCCGGACATGCTCGAGGTCGGCAACGGGCACATGACGGCGTCCGAGTACCGCGCACATTTCAGCATGTGGGCCATGCTCGCGGCACCGCTGATGGCAGGCAACGACATCCGCTCGATGTCCGACGAGACCAAGGCCATCCTCACGAACACCGACGTCATCGCCATCGATCAGGATCCGCTGGGCAAGCAGGCGACGCGCGTCCGTGATGACGGCGATCAGGAAGTGTGGGCGAAGCCGCTGGCGGATGGAGGAGAGGCCGTGGCCCTGCTCAATCGCGGCAGTTCGCCCGCGGACATCCACGTCCACTGGTCGGAAGCCGGACCGAAGGGCGGGGCATCCACCGTGCGTGATCTGTGGTCGCACACGGACGCGCCAGCGCAGCCAGACGAGTACTCCGCGACGGTGCCGGCGCACGGCGTGGTGATGATACGCGTCTCGCCCGCGAAGCACTGAGGCTTGCATCGTCGGCCGGTTGCGCCTCGACACGCATCACTGGCCGGAGCGGCGTTGGCGCCGCTCCGGCTCACTTCCGGGTCAGGTGAGCTTCCAGCCTTCGCGGTACTGCCGCGTGAGGAACTCGTTGGCGTTGGCGTTGTTCGTCACGCGCATGCCGTCGCCGTCGTAGTGGATCTTGGTGCCGGCCTTCAGGGCCACCACGCCAAGCAGCATCGTCTCGGTCAGCTTCGACGCGTAGGAGAACGGGCTCGACGTCTCGCCGTTTCCCTTCGCGGCCTCCACCCAGTTCATCTCGTGGGTCGTGGTGATCCGCTTCAGCGTCTGCGGCGGTGCCGGCGTCTGGGCGAGCGCGCCCAACAGCTTGGGGTTCGCGCCGTAGGTCTCGTGCAGCAACTTGCCCTTGCTGCCGATGTAGAGCACGCCCCCGGTCTTGTCCAGTTGCTCCTCGCCCAGTTCGTCGGGGCGCGGAGGCAGAAGAGCGCCGTCGTACCAGGTCAGCCTCACCGCGGGCCTGTCGCCGCGCGCCGCGAACTCGAAGTACGTCGTCGTCGCCATCGGGAACGTGGACTTGTTGAACGGCGTGCTCACGGTTTCGATCGCGGTCGGCAGGCCGAGGTCGAGCGCCCAGAACGGGTGATCGATCAGGTGTGCGCCCATGTCGCCGATGGCGCCGCATCCCCAGTCGGCCCAGCCTCTCCAGTTGAAGGGATGATAGACGGGGTGGTACTCGGTCGGCACCGACGGCCCCAGGAACAGATCCCACTTGAGCTGATCAGGCACCGGGTAAGAGCCCGCCATCGCATTCGCCAGGCGCTTCATGACGGCGGACATGTTCCACCCGAGGTCTGTCAGATCCTGCTTCTCGGGCTTCGGGATGCCCTGCGGCCAGTAGGCCAGCGGCCGGTTGGTCCAGACGTGCACTTCCCGCACTTCGCCAATCGTGCCGGCCGCGATGTGCTCGTTGATCAGCCGCGCGTCGTCTGTCGAGTGGCCCTGGTTGCCCATCTGGGTGGCCACTTTCTTCTCGGTGGCTTTCTTCGCCAGGTGGCGTGCTTCGGCAACAGACCAGGTCAGCGGCTTCTGGACGTAGACGTGCTTGCCGAGGTCCATCGCCGCCGACGCGATGACGGCGTGCAGATGGTCGGGCGTGGCGACGAGGACCGCGTCGATGTCTTTCTGCTTGTCGAGCATCTCGCGGAAGTCTGTGTATCGCTTCGTCTGCGGCAGGTGGACGTCCTTCAGCCGCTGCATGTTGGCGATCTGCTCCTCCCAGCGCTGGCGCTGGACGGGAGTCTTGGCGAAACCCAGCCTGCCTTTCTGGGTGGTGATGCCCTGATCGAGCTTGTCGAAGCCCTCCGAGGCGTAGCCCCAGTCCGCGTCGCAGAGCGCGACGATGTTCTGGCTGGAGAGGTTGATGATGTTCGCACGCCCCATGCCGCCGACGCCGACGCCGGCGATGTTCAGCAGATCGCTCGGCGCGGGGCGGCCGGAGCGTGCCAGCACGTGGCGCGGAACGATGGTGAGCCCGGCGGCGGCAGTGGCCGCCTCCTTGAGAAACGTCCGCCGCGTCTTGCCCGCCGGCGCAGTGTCGTTGTCGGTGTTGGTCGTGCTGTCGCTCATCATCGGCTCCGTCAAAAAAGGAGGTCAAGCCACCAGGGGCCGATTGTGACCAAAGTCGCCACGAGCCACAACCGAAACCGCCGTCAATCCATCGGCCACCGGCCAGGCTGGCCGGTGAGTGTCTCGAGCAGGGTCACTTCGGCGTCGAGCTCGTCGAGCAGCCGCCGAAACGCGGGCGTGGCGACAGACGCGCGCGCCTTGAACGCCGTCACCAGCCCACGGTAGTAGCCGATTGTTCCGATCATGCCGGCGGCGGCGCTGAACCGGGTCCACACAAGATCACCGAACTGGCGGAAGTCCCTGATGATCGTCCGCACGTTGTGCAGCTTGTCGGACGCGGAGACGAGCAGCGTCGAGGCGTCGGCCTCGGCGAGGTGGGCGACGTAGGACTCCTTCCGCGCCCGCCATGGCGGCTTCGGATGGGAGTCGGCGTCAGTGCAGCCCTCGACGATATGGAGCACCGACTCGCCGAATCGCTCGCGGATCACCGCGCGGACGCCGTCCGCGCCAAGCCCGCGCGGCGCGTCCTCGATGGCGTCGTGCAGCAGCGCCGCGATGGCCTCGTCCTCCGTCGCGCCGTACTCGAACGCCACCGCCGCGACGGCCATGACGTGGGCGACGTATGGCGGGCCGTTCCCCTTGCGACGCTGGCCGGCGTGAATTTCGGCGGCGACCCCGAGCGCGTCGGTGAAGCGCGCGCTGATCACGCGGCGCTCGGGCGGACACCAGGTTTCAGGCACGTATGCGGTCATTGGTTCGCCGCCCGCTATAATAAAGGGTTGATGCGCCTCTGTCGCCGCTTCATCGTCAGCGGCCGCGTCCAGGGCGTTGGCTTCCGCGTGTTCACGCGGGAGGCGGCGCGCCGCGCGGGCCTGAGCGGCATCGTGCAGAATCTGGACGATGGCCGCGTCGAGGCGGTGGCGGAAGGCGAGATGGCGGCTATCCTGCAGTTCGAGCGTGAGCTGAGGCAGGGCCCAGGCGGATCGCGCGTGGACGACGTCCAGGTGCATGACGAACCGGCAGGCAACCGCGAGGGATTTCGCATCCTGCCCTGAAGCGACGACGGCTACTCAAGGACACATGACATCGATGACGACACTCAAGGCCAAGATCCGCAACGTACCGGATTTTCCGAAGCCGGGCATTCTGTTTTACGACATCACGACGCTGCTGCAGGACCGTGAGGGATTTCGCGACGTGATCTCCGCCCTGGCCAGGCCGTTCGAAGGTGCGGGCATCGACCTCGTGGTCGGCATCGAGAGCCGGGGATTCATCCTTGGCGGCGCAGTTGCCGATCGGCTCAACGCCGGCTTCATCCCCGTGCGCAAGCCGGGAAAGCTCCCGTCGAAGGCGGTCAAGGAGAGCTACGCGCTCGAGTACGGCACCGACTCGCTCGAGATGCACGAAGACGCCGTTGGCGCGGGACACAAGGTGCTGATCGTCGACGACGTGATCGCGACGGGAGGGACTGCGAGAGCCACGGCGGCGCTCGTGAAGCGCCTTGGCGGGAAGGTGCACGCCCTCGCATTTCTCATCGAGCTCGAAGCCCTGAACGGGCGATCGCAGTTGCCCGGCGAGGACGTGTTCTCGGTGCTTCGCTACTGACAGCGATTTCGGGCGGGTGCGGCGGGGCCCGGCGGCGCGCGTGCTAGGATTTGCGACGGAGCTGCCCCATGCCGTGCCTGCTCACGCTTGTCGCCCTGAGCGCGCCTCGACTCGTGGTCGCGCTGTTGTGGCTGTTCAGCAACTGGTTCACGGGCGTCTTTCAGACCGGGCTGATGATCCTGCTCGGCTTCATCTTCCTGCCGACGACGCTGCTCTGGTACACCGCGGTCCAGCACTGGTTCGCCGGGCAGTGGACGTTCTGGCCGATCGCGGGCATGGTCCTGGCGCTGGCCACCGACCTGTCGCCGGCATCGGCGCGACGAAAGCGCTGACGCGTGCCCGACGGAAGTCGGGCCCGGCCTCTCGTCGTCTCCAGTCCGTGGTACCGTAGCTGACGGCCCCGGGGCGTAGCTCAGATGGATAGAGCACCCGCCTCCTAAGCGGGAGGTCGCGGGTTCAACTCCCGCCGCTCCGGCCAATCCACACCCTCCCAGCCAGGCCCGCCCGGCAGGCCAATCTCCCGGGGCAACTTTCGGCCGAACCTTCTTTCCGGCAGGGCCAATCTTCAGATTGGCCATGACATCGCCGGCAATGGCCGATCCGCGATGGCCGATCTGAAGATCGGCCCTACCGAAGTTGGGAAGCCCGGAGCCCGGCGTCCGAAGCCCGGAGTCCGTCCTCCATGTCCCGTGGTAAAATCGAGCGTTTCTGCCCAGGGCAGACGCCGACATCATGAAAACTGCAGAACGCCATCAGCTGAAACACAACGAGCTCGCCGACAGCCTCCAGCAGGTGTACTCGCGCGTCGAGTCGAGCCGCCGGACCCTCATCGCCGTCGTCATCGCGGTGGTCGCGATTGGCGCCGCCGTCGCCGGCTGGTCGTACTTCCGGGGCTCGCAGGACGCTGCCGCCGCCACGCTGCTGGCCGACGGACTGGTCGTCAACGAAGCGCCGGTCGTCGCGCCCACCCCGCAACTACCCGGGCAGCCTGCGCCGCCTCCGCCGCCCGCCGGCAGCTATCCGAGCGAGAAGGCCAGGCTGGAAGCTGCGCTGCCGAAGTTCCTTGCCGCCGCTGAGACCTACCCGAACACGGCGTCGGGCCTCTCGGCGCGAGCGCACGCGGCTTCGGCGCTGGCATCGCTTGGGCGCCGGGACGACGCGCGCGCGCAGTATCAGAAGCTGGCCGATGCCGACCCGCGCGGACTGTACGGGCGCACGGCCAAGCTCGCACTGGCCAACCTCGACGTGCAGGAGAAGAAATACGACGCCGCGATCACCACGCTGCGCGAGTTCTCGCTCGACGCGAAAGGCGATCTGCCGCTCGATGCGATCCTGATGCAGCTGGGACAGGCGTACCTGGCGGCGGGGAAGACGGCTGACGCGCGCCAGACGTTCGAGCGCGTGACGAACAAATTCGCGACGTCCGGGTACGCCGCCGACGCCAAGAAGCAACTCGACACGCTCAAGCCCGGCGCCTGAGCGCGTCGTTCGATCGTCGTACCGTTAGAAAGCGCGTCCGACGCGCACGTAGACGCGGTGCTGGTCCGGCAACAGGCCGGCACCGTCGTGTCCCCACGCAGCCCCCACGGTCCACGTCAGCGGCAGGCCGAAGCCAGCGACCACGTCGGTCGAGAGCTCGGCGCCCACGCTGGTCTTTACCTCCGACCACGATCCGCCGGCGCTCCACGCATTGCCCGCATCCGCGAACGCTGTCGCATGCAGCGACTTGAGAAACAGCGGCCACGTGCCCCAGCCCCGCTGCGGCCATGCAAGAGGGAGGCGAGCCTCGAGGTTGGCCAGCGCCACATGTGTGCCGGCAAAGACGCCGCTGTCGAAGCCGCGCAACAGGCTGATGGTCTGATTGCCGAAGCTTCCAATCGCCGCATCGCCGTTGTTGCCGCCCATCCGGAACACGCGCCGGATGCCGACGTCGCCAGACGACCAGCCGGCGGCCAGCCTGGCGGCGAGCACGCCCTGACGGATGCCGATCGGCGCGAAGACCCGGACGTCCCCCGTGAACGCGTTCGCGGAGCCGTCGGCGCCCAGCGCTGGACGGAACGCCTCGGCAGTTGCGCCAATCTGCACCCCGCGCTCCTGACTGATGGAATAGGCGAATTGCCTCGCGGTCCCGAGCGTCCAGCTGCCGCGCAGGCCGGACCGCCGCACCTCTTCTTCGCCGGCTGCCACCGTCGTCGTGACTCGCGAGGCGTGGTACGCCGCAGTGACCTGCTGCACCCAGCGAACGCGGCTCATGGTGCGCAGGGCGCCGGCATCCACCTGCTGCTCGCGCTGCGCCACGGGCAAGAGCGAGCCGGTCTGGTCCACGGCCTCGAACAACGACACCTGGTCCTGGGCGATGACGTACGGCGAGAGTTGCCAGCGTGCGTACTGATAGCCGGCGGACCAGTCCGGCCGGCCGGCAGGCACCAGATCCGACGCCGGGTGATCTCCTGCCACCGCCCATGACGCCGTGACCCAGGCCGCGTGACGGCCGAGCACGTCGATGGCCTGGACGCTTCCGCCGAGCCACCAGCGATTGTCGCGCTGCTCGACGACCGGAAGCCAGCCGCGTGGCGCGAACGTGCCCCAGGGCCGATAAGGAGTCGCCGCGCTCGAAGCAGGCGCGGCCGGCGTCGCGCCGGGGCCGTCAGCCGGAGGCGGCAGATGTGGCAGCAATCCGCGATCGATTGCCGGACCTGCGGACGCACGGGGCGCCGGCCTGTCACCGTCGGGTGACGCGGTGAACAAGTCGTACCCGTCCGCTGTGTAGCCGAGGTATACGAGCTGGTCCCGCAGGCGCGCTGGCGCGAGTGCGCCTCCTGGCGGTGCGATGACGCGCGTGACATCGCCTGTGGCGAGCACTGCCTTCCAGATGGCGAACGTGCCGCCGTCCCGGTCCGACGAGAAGTACAGGACGTCGTCGCCGGCCCATTCGGGCGTGACGTTTCGCCCTGACGAAGAGGTGAGTGTGGTGCTCACGTCGCGCAACTGGTCGTCGAACACGACGATCTCCGATCGGCCGCCGACGCGTCGATGCTCGACGGCCAGGCGCCGCCCATCCGGCGACCAGCGCGGAGAGACGTAGACATCGCTCGGCCCGCCGGCGCGGGCCAGTACGACCGGCGGCTGTGAGGTCCCACCGCGAAGTAAGGCGTCGGCGTCGAGGACGAGCAACTCACGGAATCCTGGCCCGGTACGGGAGACCGCCAGGCGGCGTCCGTCGGGCGAGAGGTCCGGATCGACAACTCGTGCGCCGCGCGTCAATCGGCGCACGCGGCCACTCTTCGTGTCGAGCCCGTAGAGGTCGCTCTCGAGGCCCGCGCCGCGAGAGAGCTCGAGCTGGTCGAAAATGGCGACGCCGTGGCCGACAGTGAGTCCGGATCCTCCGTATCGTGAGGTCTCTCGTGACACGGCGGCCGCGCCCGGCCGCAGGCGGTACAAGCCGGGGAAGCGCCGGCCGTCGTTCACCGAGTACCAGACCCCACCTTCATCGTCGGTCCGCGGCGCACCGACCAGATATCCGGTGTGCGTCAGACGCTGGCCCGGCGGCGAGCCGGCGGCCGGCGCGCGAAGCGATTCTCTCGAACTCGTCCCATAGATCGCCCAGCGATTGACCGTACACCGCGTCAAAGGCGCCGGCGGTCAGAAAGGGGAGACGTCCTGCCGTTCGGTCGGACAGCGCCACGAGCTTGGCGGCACCAAAGCGCTCCACGAGGAACTCCTGGAAGCGCGCGCCGTACGCGTACCAGCCGTCGCCGGCCGGCCAATCGACGAGGCCGCCGCTCACGCGATCGATCGGCTCGACGCGGCCGGCGCGGACACCCGCATCGACGACCTCGCGGAAGTCTCCGGCATTCAGGCGGCCCTGTCCGTCGTGGCTTTCGACGAGGGTGGCAAATCCTTCGATCTGCCATTCGGGCAGCGTCAGGTTCGGGAAGCTCCAGTCGCTGCGGCCGAACAGCCCGCGGGCGATTCGTGCCCACCCGCGAGAGCGATCGAGATGGAGCACGTGCGCGTACTCGTGGGTGAAGACGTAGGCGAGCCAGTCGTCCGAGTTGCCGAGCAGCTCTGCGCCGCCGGGGGGCGTCGTGTCGATTTCGATCGCGTTCCACGGCACGACTGTCGTCTGGCCGTTCGAGACATCCGACTGCTGAACGAGCACGACCTCGGTGCGGCCGGCTGGAGTGTGGCCGAGCGCCGTCGCCAGGCGGGCGTGCACCGATTCGGCAATCATGCCCAGGCGCCTCGCCGCGTCCTCTTCATGTTGATGAAAGTGGATCGCGAAATGCGGCGTGAGGAGCGTCTTGAATTGCAGTTGCGGATCGTACGGCCCCGCGATGGCCCGCGCGCACGTGAGAACCGCGGCGCAGATGAACACGAGGCGCGCGGCGTGGCGCGACGCCGCGGGCATCATTCGATGTCGGACTTCAGCCTGGCCAGCAGGGCGAGCGCGTCGAGCGGGGTCAACCGGTTGACGTCGACGTCGCGCAACTGCGACACCAGCCGCTCTTCCGCGGGCGACGTGGCGGCAAAGAGCCCGAGCTGCTGACTGGAAGGCGCCGCGACGCCGCTGACTGTCGGGCGGCCGCCGCGCGCGAGCTCGTCCTGCTCGAGGCCTGAGAGAATCTCTCTCGCTCGCGACACGACGGCGGGCGGCATGCCGGCAAGACGCGCGACCTGGATGCCATAGCTGCGGTCCGATCGTCCCGCGACGATCTTGCGCAGGAAGACGATCTCGTCGTGGTACTCACGGGCGGTCACGTGGAAATTCACGACGCCGGCGTGAGAGTCTGCCAGGTCCGTCAGCTCGTGATAGTGGGTGGCAAACAGCGTCTTCGGCCGTGCGTGCCCGCTCGTGGCGAGGTACTCGGCTACGGCCCACGCGATGCTCAGCCCGTCGAAGGTCGCCGTGCCGCGACCGATCTCGTCGAGGACGACAAGGCTTCGCGGCGTCGCCAGGTGCAGGATGCTCGCCGTCTCCTGCATCTCGACCATGAAGGTGGACTGGCCGCGGGCGATGTTGTCCGAGGCGCCCACCCGGGCAAAGATGCGGTCCACCACGGCCAGCTTGGCTTCGCGTGCCGGCACGAACGAGCCAATCTGCGCCATCAGGCAGATCAGGGCGGTCTGCCGGAGGTAGGTCGACTTGCCGCCCATGTTCGGGCCAGTGAGGATAACCAGCTGGCGTGTGGATCCGTTCAGCGCGATGTCGTTCGGCACGAAGGCATCGGCGACGTGGCGTTCGACCACGGGATGCCTGGCATCGGCCACGATCATCTCGTCGCCGTCATGGACATGGGGTTTGGTGTAGTTGCGGAGCGCCGCGGCCTCGGCGAGCGCCGCCAGCACGTCGAGCGCAGCCAGAGACCTGGCCGTCGCCTGGACCTCGGCGGCAGCCGCCGCCGTCCGGGCACGCAGCTGCTCGAAGAGCGCGACTTCGAGCTCGAGAATCTTCTCGTCGGCGCCCAGCACCTTCTCTTCGTATTCCTTCAGCGCCGGTGTGATGAACCGCTCGCCGCCCGCGATCGTCTGCTTGCGGATGTAATCCGCCGGGACGTTCTGGAGGTTCGACTTCGACACTTCGATGTAATAGCCGAAGACTCTGTTGAAACGGATTTTCAGCGAATTGATACCGGTCCGGGAGCGCTCGTGCTGCTCCATATCGGCGATCACTTGTTTTCCGGAGCGGCTCACGAGCCGGAGGTCGTCGAGCTGCGCATCCACGCCGTCGCGGACCATTCCGCCGTCGCGCGCGAGCGCCGGCGGCTCGTCCACCAGCGTCTGCTCGAGCGCTGCCCGCAGATCCGGCAGATCGTCCAGCGCGGCGATCAGCGTCGCAAGCAACGGCGCCTGCAGGCTCTCGAGCACCAGGCGCGCGCGGGGCACTGCGCCGAGCGAGGCTTTGAGGCCAACCAGGTCGCGCGGTCCCGCCACGCCCAGTGCCGCACGCCCGACGAGTCGCTCGAGGTCGTGGACGCTCTTCAGCGCATCGCGGAACTTCGCGCGCTCGATGGCGCGAAACGCCAGTTCTTCGACGGCGTCGAGCCGGTCGCGAATGGTCTCGAGCGCGATGAGCGGGTTGATCAGCCACGACCGCATCAGCCGGCCGCCCATCGGCGTGATCGTCTCGTCCAGTTCGTCGAGCAGGGAGCCGGCCCGTCCGCCTTCGACACCCTCCACGACAGCCAGATGCCGGAGCGTGACCGGATCGACAATCAGCCGGTCCGCCAGCTGCCGGAAGCTGATCGCCCGCACGTGCGAGAGCTCCGCCTTCTGGGTGTCGCGCAGGTATGCGACCAGCGCGCCGGCCGCCTGCACGGCGCCGGGATGCGCTGCCAGCCCGAAGCCGTCCAGCGTCGCGGTGCGAAGCTGATCGCACAGCAGTCGCGTGGCGCGCTCGGTGTCGAACTGCCAGCCTTCGCGCGACGTGATCGGAATCGCGGCGCGAATCGCCTCGGGAATCAGGGCGGCGACGTCGATCTGGTCGGGCACCACGAGCTCGCGGGGTCGCAGCACGCGGACGTCGTCTTCGAGTGCCTGCCAGCGCGTCGGGCCCGTGTACTCGGCCGCTGTGAAATGTCCCGTCGTGAGGTCCAGCAGCGCCACGCCGACAGCGTCGCCGCGGTCGGGCCCGACGCTCATCAGATACGCCGGCTCGCGCGCGTCCAGGTGATTCGCGTCGAGCAGCGTGCCGGGCGAGATCACCCGCACCACTTCGCGCTTGACGACGCCCTTGGCCTTCTTCGGATCTTCCACTTGATCGCAGATGGCGACCTTGTGCCCCTTGCGGACGAGCCGCGCGATGTAGCCATCAACCGCGTGAAACGGCACGCCGCACATCGGGATCGATCCGCCGCTGGCGTCCTTCGATCGCGACGTGAGCGTGAGCTCCAGCGCCCGTGCCGCTATCAGGGCATCCTCGAAAAACATCTCGAAGAAATCGCCCATGCGGAACAGGAGGATGGCATCTCCCGTCTGACGTTTGGCTTCGTGGTACTGACGCATGGCTGGCGTCAGCGGGCCGGAGAGCGCCGCTACCGCGCCAGTGTTGGAAGGAACGGCCATCGGCGCTCGGAAAATCGGGGCAGGACGCCTTGAAGTATAGGGTCGGCCAGAGGGGCAGTCAAGCCACTGACCGCGTTGACTTTTCGTCCGGCCGCGTCTACAACGGCAGCGGTGCAGACGCTGGCGCTCGACACTTCGACTCCCGACGGCAGTGTCGCCTTTCGACGCGGCGGACAGCTCGTCGCGTCGCGGTCGGGCGACGGATCCCGGCCCCAGGCGACGCGCCTCCCGGGGGATCTGCTCGCGCTGCTCGACGCGAGTCATGCCACCCTTGCCGACGTCACGCTGCTCGCAGTTGGTCTCGGTCCCGGTGCCTTCACCGGGCTGCGAGTCGGCATCGCGACGATGCAGGGGCTGGCGGTGGCGAGAGGACTGCCGCTCGTCGGCGTGTCGGGACTCGACGCGCTGGCCGTCGCAGCCGTTCGCGCGGGCGGGTTGCGCGACGGCGTCGTCGGTGTCTTGCTGGACGCGACCCGCGGTGAAGTGTTCGCCGCGCGATACCGGATCGATCAGTCAGCGCCGATCGGCGTCACGGAGGTCGAGGGTCCTGTCGCGGCCGCACCTGCGCTGGTCCTGGAGGCACTGGGCGGACGCGTGGCCCGAAGTCTGGATTGGCGGTGGCGTCGCGCGCGCCGATTCGCTGGCGGCGGACGGGTCCGCGTCAGGTCGAGAGCCCGCTGCTTGCGCCGCTCGTCGCCGAGCTCGCCGAGCGTCTGCTGGCCGCAGGCGTCTCGTCCAGCCCACATGCCCTTCAGCCGGTGTACGTGCGCCGGCCCGACGTCGAGGTTGCGCGCCAGCGATGAGCAACCCGCGCCCGCTGCCTGAGGACGCGTCGGTCGAGGCGCTTGGCGGCGAACGGGACCTCGACGGAATTCTTGCCGTCGACGCCGCGTCGTTCCTGCGGCCCTGGACGCGGGAGATGTACGACGCGGAGTTGCGCAACCCCGCGGTCACGCGCATCTACGTGATTCGGACGGCGGCCTGGCCCGTCGCCGGCTATTGCGCGGCGTGGCTCCTGCCGCCCGAGCTGCACATCAACAACCTGGCGATTCGGCCCGAATGCCGCCGACGCGGACTGGCGTCGGCCTTGCTCGTGCACGTCCTCGAGATGACCGCACGCGAGGGGTGCGAGCGCGCCACGCTCGAGGTCCGCCGCTCGAATCACCCCGCGCGCATGCTGTACGAACGGCTGGGGTTTCGCGTGCGCGGAATCCGCCGCGATTACTACACCGACCCGGTGGAGGACGCGCTCGTCCTGTGGCGCGAACCGCTGGCCGGACCGGTGCCCGATGCAAACCCGCTTGAAGGGTCGGGAGGCTTGTAGTAGGGTGTCGCGTGAGAGGTCCGACACGTGGGTCGGCCTCGCGGCGTCGGCCCTGCCCACACTCACAGAAGGAGGCGGCATATGGCTGTCGACACGCAGGAATTGAAAGATCGCCTGCTGGTATCCGACCAGGAGTTTCGCGACGTCTGCACGCGCCATCACGAACTCGACGCTCGGCTCCACGAACTTTCCTCCCGTCATTTCCTGACCGAGCCCGAACAGCTCGAAGAAGTTCAAATCAAGAAGCAGAAGCTGCGGTTGAAGGACCGGATGGAAGACATCCTCCGCAACTACCAGCTGGCCTGACAGTTCCGCGGGCGGCCGCGAATCAGGCACCCGCCACGATCGCCGACCGGAGGGGGCCTCGACCTGTGAGGCCCTTCGGGTTTCCCGTCCCACCGTGCCGATTGCCGGCGCCGGTTACAATACGGGTCCGGCATGAGCATCGATCGCGCTGGCGCGCCGTTCATCGGCGGCGCCGCCCTGGTGGCTCTCATCATCGCAGTCTCAGGTCACGGCCTGTGGGCATCGCCCTTCGTCGTCCTGACGCTGTTTTTCCTCTACTTCTTCAGGGACCCGCACCGGCAGGTGGCGGCGGGGCCCGACGACGTCGTCTCGCCGGCTGATGGCCGGGTCCTGGTGGCGGGCGACGCCGAGCCCGCGGGTTCGCCGCCGGGCACGTGGCGCCAGATCAGCATTTTTCTGTCGCCGGCGGACGTGCACGTGAATCGGGTGCCGGTGGCGGGTCTTGTGACTCGCGTCGCGCGGACCGCCGGGAGATTTCTGCCCGCCTACCGGGCCGAGGCGGCCAGCCAGAACGAGCGCACGGAGATCTGGATCGATCGCGGCGGTCAGACGATCGTGGTCCGCCAGGTGGTCGGGATGCTGGCCCGCCGCATCGTGTGCCGCGTGCATGAGGGCGACACCGTGGAAACGGGGCAGCGGTACGGGATCATGAAGTTCGGATCGCGCATGGACATCTACCTTCCGCCCGACGCGACGATCAGCACCCACGTCGGCGACCGCGTGCGGGGGGGCGAGACAGTGCTCGCGCGCCTCGTGTCGGCGCGGGAGACCACGGCATGAGCGACCCGTCCCAGGGCCCCCGCCCGTTCCGCGTCGCGCCGCAGCGGCCCGCGGAATCGCATCCGGCCCGGCAGCCACGTCGCGGCGTCGCCATCCTGCCGAGCCTGTTCACGCTCGGCAATCTGTTCTGCGGCTACGCCTGCATCATCTACGCGATGCGCGGGGAGTTCGAGTCGGCCGCGCCCTTCATCGGCCTTGCCGTCATTCTCGACATGCTGGACGGCAGGATCGCGCGCCTCACCGGGACCGCGAGCGAGTTCGGGGTGCAGTTCGATTCGATGGCCGACGTGGTCTCGTTCGGCCTGGCGCCGGCGGTCCTCACGTTTGCGTGGGGCCTCAGCACGTTGGGCCGGCTCGGATGGGCGACAGCGTTCCTGTTCGTGACGACCGCCGCGCTGCGCCTCGCGCGTTTCAACATCCAGGCGGCGTCGGCTGACAAACGGTATTTCGTCGGGATGCCCAGTCCAGCCGCCGCAGGCGTGCTGGCGTCGACTGTCTTCGCCTACCCGGCGGGCCTCCTGCAGTTCAGGTCGTCGCTGCCGGCGATTCTCCTGGTCGTCTTCCCCGCGCTGATGATGGTCAGCACGGTGAAATTCCACAGCTTCAAGAATTTCGACCTGCAGGCACGCCGCCCGTTCCGAGTGCTGATCTTTTTTGCGGTGCTGCTGCTGGCGATCGTCACCCACCCGCAGAGCGTGCTCGTCGTGATCTCCTACGGGTACCTGATCTCGCCGTTCATCGGCATGCTGATCAGCCGCCTGCGCCGGAAGCCGCAGCCGCAGCCGCCGGCAGCGTCATCGTAACCGTCGTCCCGCGGCCTTTCTCGCTGCGCACGGCGATCGCCCCGCCGTTCAACTCCACGTTCCGCTTCGCGATGGTCAGGCCGAGCCCCGTGCCCGTGGCCTTGGTGGAGAAGTACGGCTCGAACAGATGTTCGAGCGCGTCGGCGTCCATGCCGACGCCGGTGTCTTCGACGGCAATCGCGATCTGATCGCTTTGACGCTCGGTTCGCAGCGTCAGCGTGCCTCCGCCGCGCATCGCGTGCAAGGCGTTCTCGATCACATTCACGAGGGCCCTCCCGAGCAGGCCGCGATCGATGACCAACTCCGGGAGGTTCGGCGCCTCGTCGACGATGAGAGTGACGTTGTCGGGCAGGCCCGCACGGTACGGGGCGACGACTTCTTCGATCACGTCGGCCAGCCTCGTCGGCGCCGGGCGAGCGACTGGCGACGAGGCGAAACTCGAGAACTCGCTCGAGATCTGTCGCAGCAACGCGACCTGCGACAGGATCGTGTCGACGCAGCCGTCGAGCACGCCGCCGAGCGGCGACCCGGCGTCGCGGTGGACCCGGCGAAGGTGCTCGGCAGAGAGCTGGACCGGCGTCAGCGGGTTCTTGATGTCGTGAGCGACCTGGCGGGCCATGTCAGCCCACGCGGCCAGCCGGTTGTTCTTTTCGAGCTCGACGCGCTGGTGCTTCAGGTCGTCGGCCATCTGGTTGAACGCGTCGACCAGCCGGCGGAGCTCGTCGGCTGTCGAGGCATGAATCCGCGCATCGAGATCGCCGCGCGCGATGCGACGGGTGGCGCGGGTCAGGCGGTTGACCGGGTCGGCAATCCGTTCCGCCGTGACGTAGCCGATTGCGGCGCCGAGCAGAATCAGGAGCACCGTCGCCAGCGTGACGCGCCGATCGAGTACCTCGAGCTCGCGCAGCGTCTCCTGCTGGCGCAGCGTGAGCGGCACCGTGAGAATGGCGCCGGCCTCGCCGTCGCGGACCGGCACCGCCGCGACGGTGTACTGCAGGCGTCCGAGCCGCTCGTCGCCGACATAGCTGGACTGCCGGTCGATGCTGATCGCACGCGCCGCATCGGCCGGCGTCCGCGTCGGGAGCAGGCCGGAGGCGAAGAGGTCGCGCTGGCTCGTCGCGACGAGGCTCGTGTTGACGAAGACGTTGACGTCCTGATCGATGATGCGGCTCACCGAGATCATCACGTCGTCGGTGATGACGTTGGGCTCGCCGCGGTCGCGCCGCTGCTGGCTCACCACTGTCTCGATGACCCGCCGCGCCGCCGACGCCGTCCTCAGTGCGCCGGCTTCCAGTCCCTCGCGCAGCTGGCCGGCGACGTACGCGCGCGTCACCAGCGCCATGGCCAGGACCGGGACGACTGCCGCCGCCACGAACAGCAGGAACAGCTTGCGATAAAAGCTCTGGCGGATTTCCCGGAGCAGGGCGCGGCCGGTCACGGGATGGCGGCCGGCCAGGCGGCCGAGCAATCCCAGCCCGACGACCAGCGCCACGAAGGTCACGCCAGCCAGCACGCCGATTTCCGCCAGCGCAACGGCGTGGTCGGTCGGCGTTGGCTGGGCGTAGCCGATGGCGTAGATGCCGGCGCGATCGTTGCTGAGCAGCACGCGCGAGGGCTGGTCTCCGTGTTCGAGCACCGTCCAGAAGGGAGCACGGTCGGCGCGGAAGACGCGCTGCAGCAGGGCGTCGCTGATCGGCCACGCCGTGCCCGCTGTCGGGTAGACAGGCGTCCGGCCCCACCCGTACACCGCGAAGTCGATTTCGTGACCGTAAGTGAGATCTGCGCTCTGCAGGCCGGGCCTGAAGAGGGCAGCGTAGGGGTCCTGCGCCGTGACAAACGGCAGCGTGCCGTAGTCGAGGACGACGTGGACCAGGATGATGCCGGCACGCCGCACAGTGCCTGACGCATCCTTTGCGCAGATCGCGCGGCCGGCGTGGAGGAGCACGTGGTCGTCTGTCGACGGCGGTGCTTCGCCGAACACGACCCAGTTGCACTGCGCGTCACCGGGCCGATCCGTCACGAGAAACTCTGTCGGAAGGTTCAACGCGAAGCGGCTCACGAGGACGCCGTCAGGTGAATACAGCTCGACCGACGATGTCAGGCGGCGGCGTCCGAGCTCTGTCAGCGACCACAGGTAGTAGGCGCGATCGGCGTCCGGCACATCGCCAGCCGCGCCGATCGCCGCGAATTGATCCGGCAGATCGGGCACGGCGTCGAGGTTGTCGAGCGAACGCCGCAGCAGGATGCGCAAGTCTGTTCGGTGGTTGAGGACCTCCGGCGTGTACTGCGCCGCGATCGTCTGTCCCAGCGCCGCATTCTCGAGGGCGACGATGGCTGGGTAGAAGCATTGCGAGGGAATGGCGAGCGCCAGGAACGCCATGACCAGGCGCAGTGCCTGCGAGGCGTGCCGATAACGCGACGCCGCCCATCGCACCGCGGCGCCAGCGGCCACCACGCCCAGGATCGCAGGGACGAGCGGCGCGCGTTCGGCGACCGGCCGCCATGCCGCCGCGGCGCCAATCACCAGGAGAGGAACGCCGATGTAGATCGCGACCAGCGCGAGCCGCAACGCAACGGCGCGACGGCGAACCCGCCACCTCGTCACCGCGAGGCGCAGCACCGTCACCATCGTCCAGAAGGCAGCCGCGTTGAGGCACAGCGTGGCGACGACGAGGATGATTCGCTCCAGGTCGAACGGATGCAGGCTGAATTGGACGCCGAAGCTGTGAGCTTCACGGACCACATGCGACAGCGCGCGCTCCTGTGCGAGGAGCAGAGCGCCGATCGCGAGCGCAGCCAGGATCTGACACGCCCAGAAGGCCGTCGCGGCGAGCCCGGACGCTGGCTCCCTGACAGTCGCGTGCCGTCCGACCCTCCAGCGCTCGACCAGCTCGAACGCCAGGCCGACCAGCGCGAGGAGCAGCAGCGCGCTGGCCATGAAATCGGGGCCGGATCGGAGGAGCAATCCCGAGACGCCTCCGCCCGCGGTCAGCGACCACCATGACGACGGGACTGCGAGCGCGATCACCCCGCGGGCCAGCACCAGCGCGGCCACAAGTAGACCGGTCAGGCGCAGGTACAACCCGGGTCGGTTCGTGGCTTCCTGGTACTCGCGCAGGGCGACAGCGAGACAGAGCAACGTCAGCGCGACGACAGCGAACACTGCCGCCCGTACGCGGAACTGCCAGGTCGCTCTGAGCTGCCGCAGCGCAGCGGGCGCGACTTCGGCTTCGAGCAATGCCGGCGCATCTTGCGCCGTGAGGAGGAACCCGTAAGGCGGGACTGATTCGCCCGCGCCCTCGTAGTGCGTCCTCAGCGTGACGGGTACGAGCGATGTCTGAAAGGTGAACGTGTCCTGACCGGCAGGTCGAGGCAGGCCGTCGCGAGTGAGGAGGTGTTCCGCCGCGACGCTGCCGAGGCGACGTCCCTGCGGCCCCGTCTCAGTGACCGGGTGCACGTGCACCAGGTGCAGACCGAGCGGCCCGGGGGCGACGAACAACGCGGCCTGACCGAGGACTCGCTCGTCAGGGAGCGTCGAGGGCCGGCCGGCCCACGCCACCGGCCTCCCACCCTCGTCGTAGACGGAGATGGCGTCGACGTCTGGGTGCGCGTGGATGAAGGCGCTGGCTTCGTCGAACAACGCCCTCGCCCGCGCGATGTCGTGACCGGGGACGGGGGAGGGCTGCGACACCGAGGCGAGGCGCGTCGTCGCGGTCTCGAGCTCCGCGGCAAGGCTGGTGAAGTCCTGCTGCACTTCGGCGGCGACGCGCTTGAGTGCCGTCGCCTCCGACGGGCCGAAGCGGAAGCGCTCCACCAGGACGCCGGCAATGGCCAGCGCAGCTGCGAGCAGCAGCCCGGTGGCCGCAATGCGCAGCAACCGGCGCGCATCGGGGACGACCGCCACGCGCGGCGGCTTGTCGTCGGTCACGGCACCCACGTATCGGAGAATACTGGCCGACGTGGACTTGCAGCAAGCCGCCCGCGCCGCGGCGACGGCGATGCTATAGTGACTTCACGCGGCGTTTTCTCCTGCCGCGGTCATCGCGATGCCCCTCTCAGAGGCCATCAAAACCTCCCTGAAACGTGGTGCGCTGGTCACCGCCGCCAACTGGCAAGTCATCGCCATTCAGTTCGTCGCGGAGTCTGCCTTCAAGGCGCTGCTGGTCGTTCCGGTCGTCGGGGCGGCGTTTCTGCTGGCACTGCTGGTCGGCAGCAGCGTCGAGGAGGTGATCACCGGCGACCTTCGGCAGACGATGGCGCTGGCGATCGCGGCGCTCGGAGAGCATACGCCGGCACTGGTGGCCTACCTGGGAGGCGTCGCGGCCGTCGTCGTCGGCGGCTCGCTGCTCATGTTCGTCGTGAAGGCCGGAAGCGTCGCCGTGCTGGTACGGGCCGAACGGCGATCGCCGGCGGTGGAGCGGCCGCCGCTGATGGTCTCGACAGTCAGGCAAGCCGAGGCGTTCACGCTCGAGCAGTTCGCCGACGGCATGGTGGAGCTGCGAGCGCGTTTCGTCAGCCTGGGGCTGTGCCTTCTCGTGATCTATGGCGTGACGGGTGCCGTGTACCTGATGGGCCTGATGGGGTCCTACCACTGGGCCAGCGTGATTGATGCCCGATGGTTGGGGCCGACACTCGCGGCGTTGGCGTCGACGGCACTCGTCGCGTGGATCACTGTCGTGAACCTGTTGTACCTGCTCACCCAGATCCTCATCGCGTCGCGCGACATCAGCGTCGGGCGGGCCCTGGCAGCGTTGCCGCGCCTGGTCGTTGTCGAGTGGCAGCTCGTGGGTGGCGTATTCGTGGTGATGCTGGTGCTGGTGCTGCTGGCGACTGCCGCGTCGATCCTGGCTTCGGCGGCGGTTGGCGTCATCGGGTTCGTGCCGTTTGCGGGGTTTGCGATGCTGCCGCTGCAGCTCCTGGCGTGGCTTGCCCGTGGACTGCTGTTCGAATTCCTGGGGCTGTCGGCGCTCACGGCTTACGCGCGAGTGCTGCGCACGCTCGACGGCGGCAGCAGAACGGCGGTCATCGCCGTTCCGGTGATAGGAGTGCAATGAGCTACGAACGCGCGTTCTCACGAAGCGCGCAGCGCATGCGCGAGTCGCCCATCCGGCGGATGGGCGCGCTGGCGGCCCGTGTGCCCGATCTCGTGTCGTTCGCGCCAGGGTATCCCGACGACAGCATGTTCCCGTGGGAGGCGTTCCGGACAATCGCCGCCGACGTGCTGAGCGGCGCAGACGGCAACGCCCTGCAGTACGGCGCGACGCGCGGCTACCGCCCGCTCGTCGACCTGCTCGAGACCATCCTCGACACGCGAGGCATCAGCTCGACGTTTGAGGAGCGGCTCGTGACGTCAGGGTCGCAGCAGGGCCTCGACCTGCTGGCCCGGGTCCTGCTGGACCCCGGCGACGTCGTGCTGATGGAGCTGCCCACATACACCGGTGCGATCTCCGCCTTCATCAACGCGCAGGCCGAGCTCGTCGGGATTCCCCAGGACGCCGATGGCGTCAGCCTCGCGGCCCTCGACGAGACGTATCTCCAGCTGACCGCGGCGGGCCGGCGCGTCAAGTTCCTCTACGTCGTTCCCAACTTTCAAAACCCGACCGGCCTGTTGATCGGCCTGCGGAAGCGACAGGAGCTCCTGGCGTGGTCGGCGCAACGGGATGTGATCCTCGTCGAGGACGACCCATACGGCGATCTCTACTTCCCCGACACGACGTCGCCGGCAGAGACGCGCCCGATCAAGGCGGACGACGACGCGGGCCGCGTCGTCTATCTGGGCAGCTTCTCCAAGACGCTGGCGCCGGGGTTCAGAGTCGCGTGGCTTGTCGGACCGGCGCCGCTCGTGGCGAAAATGGAAATCGCCAAGCAGTCGGCCGACATCTGCAGCGGCGCCCTCGACCAGCGGATCGTTCACCGCGCCGTGCGTGACGGCGTCGTCAGCGCTCAGGCAGAGGCACTGCGCCTGCACTATCAGGCCAAGCGCACCGTCATGCAGGAAGCGCTGGCGCGTGAGCTCGCCGGCGAGGTGTCGTGCGCGCCGCCACGGGGCGGGTTCTTCCTCTGGGCCACGCTGAAAGGCGGCCTCGACGCGCAGATCGTGCTGGAGCACGCCATTGCCGCGGGCGTGACCTTCGTGATCGGCAGCGCTTTCTTCGTGAACGGCCAGGGACACGACACGCTGCGCCTGTCGTTTTCGCAGCCGGCCACCGCGCGACTCGCGGAAGGAGTCGCCCGTCTGGCCGTCGGGATTCGCGCCGCGCGCGCCGCAGGCCCTCAGGACGACGGCGAAGCTGTCGGGAGAAGGCTCAACGGAATCTCGTCGCCCAGGGGATAGGGCATCGGGATTGGCGCCGGCTCGAGACGTCGCCGGAGGATCTGGAAGTTGCCCTCACGTGTGACGCCGGCGATGCCTGGCGGCCCACTCTCGCCGCCGACCAGCTGCGGCGGTCCCTCGAGGTCGGCGTTGTAGACGGCCTTGCCGGTTTCGACACCGCCTTCGGGCCCCGCGCTGTAGCCGTAGACCTCGAACGCGACGCCCGCCACGACGACAGTCTTTCCGACGACGAGCGGTCCGCCCGAGGGCCGGACGGGCAGGTTCGCTTTCCACCGGAGCGATCCGCCGTTGCGATCGATCGCCCAGAGAATGTTGTCGAAGGCGACGTAATACACGAGTTTTTCGTCAACAGCCGGCGCACCCGAGGGCTTGCCGCCGCAGCGGCGGCGCCAGCGCTCCTTGCCGTTCGATGTCTTGAGGCAATAGAAATACTTGTCGCCGGCGCCAACGAACAGCCTGTCGTCGAGGACCAGCAGCTCGCCCGGCGTCCCTCCGAGCATCCGTTCCCATCGCGGCTCGCCGGTCAGCAGCGACACCGAGACGACGCGATGATCCGCGAGGGAGAAGTAGGCGGCGTCGGCGGCGATAAAGGGACGGGCCGCCAGCGCCGCTCCGAGCGATTTCTTCCACAGGACCTGACCGTCGGCGCCTCGGACAGTGATGACGGTGCCGTCCGGAGACCCGGCCACCACCCAACCGGAGTCCACAAGAGGGGAGGTCACCGCGCCTCCGGGCATCGGCACGCTCCAGCGCGCCGCGCCGGAGAGCGCATCGAATGCCGTGAGCAGCTCGTCACCGGCGGCGACCACGAGGCCGCCATCGACGCCGGGAGGCACCGTGGTGACGAGGTCGTAGCTCCAACGCAGTTTGCCGGCGTCCAGATCGACAGCGACCAGCTTGCCCGTGGTGAGCGCGATGTAGGCGCCCTTGCCGTCGATGGCCGGTGGCGCGGCGGGCGCGGCGTCGAGCGACACGTCGAGCGCCGCGTCGAGGTCGAATGTCTCGGGCTCGTGCGGCCGACGACGACCGCGATGTTCCAGCATCCCCGGAAGGTTCGTCTTGGTGAGCGGTCCGGTCAGCGTCCCGGGCAGCGACGTGGCGGGCGTCGCTGGCGTCTGCGATCCTGTGGACGGAACGGCCTGCCCGCTGGCGGCGTGAGCCGCCGCGAGGGCAAGAACGACAAGGAGCGACACGCGAAGCGCGGGCATGGTGGCAGCCGGGCGGACGGGCGCAACCCCCGAATCGTGCGTGGCAGCGCGAAGACGCCAACGCATATAATACTGTGAAGCTTCTCGCGATCGGGCGCGGGTTGCGCCGCCCGGCGATCGTGCGGGCCGCGATCCGATCCTCTCCGGTCCCAGGGCCACCCTCAACGTGTCACATCAGACCATTCTCATCCTCGATTTCGGGTCGCAATTCACGCAGTTGATCGCGCGGCGGCTTCGCGAGCTGTCGATCTACTGCGAGATCCTTCCGTTCCACACGCCGCTTGCGACGATCCGCGCCAGGCGTCCGGCAGGCGTCATCCTGTCGGGCGGCCCCAAGAGCGTGTCGGAGGAAGGCGCGCCGAAGTGCGATCCCGCGCTGCTGGCCATCGACACGCCGGTGCTGGGGATCTGCTACGGCATGCAGTTGATGACCGACACGCTGGGCGGCCGTGTCGCATCGGCGGCGCACCGCGAATTCGGCCATGCCCTCGTCAAGGTGTCGCCGGAGACGGGCCGGCTGTTCGGCGGCCTGCCTGCCGAACTGCGGGTCTGGGCCAGCCACGGCGACTATGTCGAAGCGGCGCCGCCGGGGTTCCGGGTGGTGGCGACAAGCGCGAACGCGCCGGTGGCTGCCATGGAGGACGTGTCGCGCGGCCTCTACGGCCTCCTGTTCCATCCGGAAGTCGCCCACACCGATCACGGCCTCGAGTTGCTGCGGCATTTCGCGTTCGACGTCTGCGGCTGCACCGGCGACTGGACGATGGCGTCGTTCATCGACGAGGCGACCGCGCGTATCCGGGAGCAGGTGGGCGATGGCCGCGTCATCTGCGGCCTGAGCGGGGGCGTGGACTCCACGGTCGCGGCAGTGCTCGTGCACCGGGCGATCGGCGATCGACTGACCTGCGTGTTCGTGGACAACGGCGTGCTTCGCCTCGATGAGGCGACGCAGGTGCAACGGCGTTTTCGCGACAGGCTGCAGCTGCCGCTCGAATTCGTCGATGCCTCGGAGGCGTTTCTGACCGGTCTCGAAGGCGTGACCGACCCGGAACGGAAGCGGAAGATCATCGGGCAGACCTTCATCGAAGTGTTCGAAGAGAAGGCCGCCGCCCTCGGTCACTTCGACTTTCTTGCCCAGGGCACCCTCTATCCCGACGTGATCGAATCGGTTTCGGTCGTCGGCCCGTCGTCGGCGATCAAGAGCCATCACAACGTCGGCGGGCTGCCCGAGCGCATGCGGTTCCGGCTCGTTGAGCCCCTGCGCGAGCTGTTCAAGGACGAAGTACGCAGGCTGGGTCGCGATCTGGGCCTCGAGGAGGAGTTCGTCGTGCGTCAGCCGTTTCCCGGCCCGGGCCTGGCGGTGCGCGTGCTTGGAGAGGTCACGCGGCCGCGGCTCGAGATTCTGCGCAAGGCGGACGCCATCGTCGTGGACGAGGTCAAGAAGGCCGGGCTGTACACGTCGGTGTGGCAGAGTTTTGCGGTCCTGCTGCCCGTGCAGAGCGTCGGCGTGATGGGCGACGCGCGGACGTACGAGGCGACCATCGCCGTCAGGGCCGTGGAGAGCCGCGACGGGATGACCGCGGACTGGGCACGGCTGCCGCACGAACTGCTCGGCCAGATCTCGTCGCGCATCGTCAACGAAGTGCGCGGCGTCAACCGCGTGGTGTACGACATCTCGTCGAAGCCGCCGTCGACGATCGAATGGGAATAGCCATCGTCATTCGTCCATCGTCCATCGCCAATTCGAATGACTGATTTCGTCCACCTGCACCTGCACACCGAGTACTCGCTGCTGGACGGCGCGTGCCGGATCGACGAGCTGCTGGAGCAGGTCAATCGGCTCGGCATGCCGGCGGTGTCGGTCACCGAGCACGGCAACATGTTCTCGGCGATCACGTTTCACGACCACGCGCGCGAACATGGCGTGAAGCCGATTCTGGGCTGCGAGGTGTATGTCGCGCCGGGGAGCCGTCACGATCGCGGCGGCCCGGTGTCGGAAAACTACAACCACCTGGTCCTGCTGGCCGAGACGCGTGAGGGCTGGCACAACCTGATCAAACTCGTGTCTGCCGGATACACCGAGGGGTTCTATCGAAAGCCCCGGATCGACAAGGACCTGCTCTCGCGTTACGGGCGCGGACTCATCGGCCTGAGCAGCTGCCTGAAAGGCGAGATCCCGTCGGCCCTGACGGCGGACCAGACGGCACGCGCGCTGACGGCGGCGGGGACGTTCCGCGACCTGCTCGGGCCCGAGAACTTCTTCCTGGAGCTCCAGTGGCACGGGATTGAGGAGCAGAAGATCGTCAATCGTGGGCTGGCGCCGATTGCCCGCGATCTCGGGCTGCCGCTGGTGGCGACCAACGACGTCCACTACCTGCAGCACGGCGACCACGTCCCGCACGACGTGCTGCTCTGCATCGGCACCGGCCGCAGTGTCCACGACAAGGACCGCCTGCGCTATCACGGCGATCAGTTCTACCTGAAGACCGGCGACGAGATGGTCCGGACCTTTGGCGGCGAGTTCCCCGACGCCATCGCGAACACCGTGCGCATCGCCGAGCGGTGCGATGTCGACCTGAGTGGCGCCGAGAACCACCTGCCGAACTTCGCGGTCCCGGAGGGCACGACGCTCGATGAGTACTTCGAGCGCATGGTGCGCCAAGGGTACGCCGAGCGGCTGGAGCGCCTGCGCACAATCGCGGCGGCCGGCTCCCTGCGTCACACCCTCGAGGAGTACGACCAGCGGCTGGCGTACGAGATCGAGATGATCAAGCGGATGCGGTACCCCGGATATTTCCTGATCGTCTGGGACTTCATCCGCTACGCGCGCGAGCAGGGCATCCCGGTCGGCCCGGGCAGAGGCTCGGCCGCGGGCAGCCTCGTCGCCTACTGCCTCCGGATCACCGACGTCGATCCGCTCCAGTACCGATCTGATCTTCGAGCGGTTCCTCAACCCGGAACGCGTGTCCCTGCCGGATATCGACATCGACTTCTGCGAGCGGCGGCGCGGCGAGGTCATCGAGTACGTCACCCGGAAGTACGGCCGGGAGAACGTCGCGCAGATCATCACGTTCGGGACGATGAAGGCAAAGGCGGCGGTGCGGGACGTGGCCCGCGCGCTCGACATCCCGCTGGCCGAGGCCAACAAGGTCGCCAAGCTGATCCCCGCCGCGCTCGACATGACCATCGACAAGGCCGTCGAGGAGAACCCGGCCCTGGCGGAGCTCGAGAAGTCAGATCCGCGCGTCGGCGAGCTGCTCGGCGTCGCCCGGCGCCTCGAAGGCATGGCACGCCACGCCTCGACGCATGCCGCCGGCGTGGTCATCGCTCCCGGGCCGATCACGGACTACGCGCCGCTCTACAAGGGGGGCCGCGACGAAATCGTCACGCAATGGGCGATGAAGGAGATCGAGCGGGTCGGCCTCCTGAAGATGGATTTCCTGGGTCTGAGCACCTTGACCCTGATCCACGACGCGCTCGGCGAGATCCGGCGGACCACCGGCACCACGCTCGACATCGACAGCATCCCGCTCGACGACCCGAAGACCTACGACCTGTTCGGCGAGGGCCTGACCTTCGGCGTGTTCCAGTTCGAGAGCTCGGGCATGCGCGAGATCCTGCGCAAGGCCAAGCCACAGCGCCTCGACGACCTGATCGCGCTCAACGCGCTGTACCGTCCCGGCCCGCTGCGCAGCGGCATGGTGGACGACTACATCGCGCGAAAGCAGGGGCGCAAGGAAATCACGTACGAGCTGGCGGCCCTGCAGCCGATTCTCGAGGACACCTACGGCGTCATCGCCTACCAGGAACAGGTCATGCGCGTGGCGGCGACGCTCGCCAGCTTCACCCTCGGCCAGTCCGACGTCCTGCGCAAGGCGATGGGGAAGAAGAACCCCGCCGTCATGCAGGCGCAGCGCGAGAAGTTCGTCACCGGCGCGGCGGCCAACGGCATCAGCGCGAAGAAGGCGACCAAGATTTTCGACCTGATGGAGCACTTCGCGGGCTACGGGTTCAACAAGTCGCACTCGACCACGTATGCCTACCTGGCGTACCAGACTGCGTACCTGAAAGCGAACTATCCCTGGCATTTCGCGTCGGCGCTGCTGACGATCGAAGCGCAGAACACCGACAAGATCGCTCTCTACCTCGGCGAGTCACGCGACCGCGGGATTCCTGTCCTGCCGCCTGACATCAACGAGAGCGAACTGCGCTTTACGGTGACGCCTGCCGGCGTCAGGTTCGGTCTCACCGCGATCAAGAATGTCGGCGAAGGCGCCATCGAGTCGATGCTCGACGCCAGGCGCGCACGCGGCCGCTTCGAGACGCTCAACGCGCTCTGCGAGGACCTCGACCTCCGGCTGGTCAACAAGCGCGTGCTCGAGGCGCTCGTCAAGGCCGGCGCCGTCGATTCGCTTGCGCCTCCGCAGATGACGGCGCTGCCGCTGCGGTCGTTGCGTCCTCGGCTGATGGCGGCGCTCGACGCGGCCGTGGAGCACGGCACGCGGGTCCAGCGCGATCGCGACCTGGGGCAGGCAGACCTGTTCGGCGGCGGAGGCGATCCGGGGCAGGGCATGCCGCCGGTCGTCCCGACGCTGCCGGAGACGCCGGCGTGGTCCGACATGGAGGTGCTGAACGCAGAGAAGGAGGCACTCGGCCTTTTCTGGACCGGGCACCCTGTCGACGGGCATGCCGCGGACCTGCGGGAGATCGGCGCGCGCACAATAGCGGAGCTCGATGGCAGCGAGCCGGCGGCCGCCGTCCCTGGCGACGCGCCGGAGGTTCCTGCGCGGCCGGCGCCGCGTTCAGGCGAGGACATCAGCGTTGGCGGGATCATCTCCGCCGTCCGGCCGCTGAAGACCCGCAAGGGCGACCCGATGGCGGTGGCGACGCTCGAGGACTGCGACGGCAGCGTCGAAATCGTCGTCTTTCCGGAGACGTTCAAGGCGTGCCGCGCCCTCGTCGAAGTCGGTACTCTGGTGCTCGTGAAGGGCAAGCTGGAGCGCGACGACGAGGCCGTGCGGGTGCTGGCGTCGGAGATGCTGCCGATGGGGACCGTGCGCGAGCGGCTGGCCAACGAGATGGCCATCACCGTCGCCGTGCCGCCGCACGGTCGCGAGACATTCGAGGCCCTGGCAGAGTTGTTCGCCCGTCACCGCGGTGACAAGCCGGTGACATTTCAGCTGATGCTCAAGGGCCAGCCGACGCCGCTGCGCGTCCGCGCCCAGGTGTCGGCACACATTCGCGTCAGGCCATCGGCTGGTCTGGTCGAGCAGGTCGAGAAGATCTGCGGGCCGGGCGCCGTGCACCTGCGATGAGAGCCAGTGACGACCATGCCTGAACTGCTGGAGTTTGAAGAACCGATCGGCGTGCTGCAGAAAGAGATCGAGGCGTTGTCGATGCTGCCCGTGACCACCGAGCGGGAGGCGGAGATCGACAGCCTGAAGCGGCGGATCCAGTCGATCAGGGCGGACCTCTACCGTCAGCTGACGCCGTGGCAGCGCGTGCTGGTGGCGCGGCATCCGGAACGGCCGAGCATTCTCGAATACGTGAACATGCTGTTCACCGAGTTCACCGAGATCCACGGCGATCGTCGTTTCGGCGATGATCACGCGATCGTGACCGGCACGGCACGCTACAAGGGCGAGCCGGTGATGGTGGTTGGCCATCACAAGGGCGGCGCAGACACGAAGCAGAAGATTTTCCGGAACTTCGGCTACGCCCGTCCCGAGGGCTATCGCAAGGCGCTTCGCGCGATGCAGATGGCGGAAAAGTTCAGCCGCCCGATCGTCGTCTTCGTCGACACGCCGGCGGCGTACCCCGGCATCGAGTCGGAAGAGCGCGGCATTGCGGAAGCCATCGCGCTCAATCTTCGCGAGATGGCGACCATCGACGTGCCGATTGTCGTGAACGTCTGCGGCGAAGGCGGCAGCGGCGGGGCACTCGGCCTCGCGATCGGCGACCGGATCCTGATGCACGAGTTCGCGGTGTACTCGGTGATCCCGCCGGAGGGATGCGCGGCGATCCTGTGGCGCGACAGCGGGCGCAAGGTGGAGGCGGCCGAGGCGTTGAAGCTCACCGCACCCGACCTGCTCGGGCTCGGCATCGTCGACGAGATCGTGCCAGAGCCCGCCGGCGGCGCGCACACGAACCCGTCCGCCGCCGGCACGCTGCTCGACGCCGCGCTGACACACGCGCTTGGCGGCCTTCGCGGAATGACGCCTGCCGAACGCGTCGAGGCCCGCTATCAGAAGTTCAGGCGAATGGGCCGGCTTGGCCAGGACTTCGCCCAGTCGGTCGCCGACCCAGCCCCGGGCTCCGCATGATCGCGCCGATCTGGGTGCAGGAGCCGGGCGACCCGGCCGCTGCCGATCGCCTGGCGAGAGCACTGGGCGTCGAGCCGGTGATCGCACGACTGCTGGTCCTGCGCGGGATCGTCGACCCCGACGAGGCTGCCCGTTTCCTCAAGCCGTCGCTGTCACATCTGCACGATCCGCGTCGGATGGCCGGGCTCCCGGAAGCCGTCGCCAGAATCCGCCGCGCGCTGCAGGACAAGGAGCGCGTGTTCATCCACGGGGACTACGACGTGGATGGCATCACGTCGACGGTGATTCTGCGCCGGACGCTCGAGCTGCTCGGCGGCGACGTCGGCCACTTCATCCCCGACCGTCTCAAGGACGGCTACGGCCTGCAGCCGGCGACCATCGAACGCCTGCACGGCGAAGGCGCGCGCCTGATCATCTCCGTGGATTGCGGCATCCGCGGCGACGACGCGGCACGCCGGGCGCTCGAGCTCGGCATCGACCTGATCATCACCGACCATCACGAGCCAGGTGCGACACTCCCGCCAGCGCTGGCGGTGGTCAACCCGAAGCGGCACGACTGCGACTACCCGGAGAAGAACCTGGCGGGCGTCGGCGTTGCGCTCAAGGTGGTGCAGGCGCTCTGCACCGAATACGGCCAGGAGAAGTGGCTGCCGGGGTTCGTGAAGATCGCCGCGCTCGGCACGCTCGCGGACGTCGTGCCTCTGGTCGGCGAAAACCGCGTCATCGCCAGGATCGGGCTCGACCTGCTGACGCGAGGCCCTCACCGGGTCGGCCTGCAGGCCCTGATCAACGCGTCCGGCCTGGCGGGCAAGCGCATCGACGGGCATGACGTGAGCTTCGGCCTGGCGCCGCGCGTCAATGCCGCCGGCCGCATGAGCACGCCAGACATCGCCACGCGGCTCCTGCTGGCCAACGACGACGCGCTGGCTGACGAGGCCCGGGAGCTGGCAGAGCAGCTCAATATCGAGAACACCCGCCGTCAGCAGGAAGAGGCCGCCATCGTGGCGGAGGCGCGCCGCGTGGTCGAGAACGATCCGGACATCGGCGCCCGTACCGTGCTGGTCGTCGCGGGCGAGGGCTGGCATCGCGGCGTGATCGGCATCGTCGCGAGCAAGCTGGTGGATGCGTTTCACCGGCCCGCGATCGTGTTGTCGATCGAGGCGGGCGCGGCCCACGGGTCGTGCCGGAGTATTCGCGGGTTCGACATGCTGGCGGCGCTCGAGTCCGCCGCCGAGGTGATGGTCCGCTTCGGCGGGCACAAGGCGGCTGCCGGCCTGGTCGTCGACAGCAGCCGGATCCGCGAGCTGCGGGCGCGCGTCAACGCGTTCGCCGATGAGCGCCTTGGTCCCGACGACCTGCGGCCGCGGCTGCGCATCGACGACGCGCTCGACTTCCGGGCGCTCACCGGCCCGGTGGCCGCGCAAGTGGTGGCCCTCGCGCCGTTCGGCATGGGCAACCCCAAGCCGGTCTTCATGGCCCGCGGCGTCGAGATTGCTGACGGTCCGCGCCGACTCAAAGATCGACACCTCAAGATGGCGCTCCGGCAGCACGGCCGCGTGCTTCGCGCCATCGCCTGGCGCGGCGTCGAGCGGCATCCGTTTCTCGAGCAGCATGCCGGTCCGGTGGACATCGCCTACTCGCTCGAGCAGAACGAATTCAACGGCGAGACCTACCTCGAGCTGACGCTTGCCGACATCCGGCCGGCGGCTGAGCCCGTACCCGTCGCGGCCGCGCCCAGCAGTGAACAGGTCGGCGCATGAGATGGCAGCGTGTCTTGCGCCTGCTGCTGGTCGTCGTGGCGATCGCCACACTGGCGGGGATCTACGTGTCGATCCGCAAGCGGCCAAAGGGGACTGGCGACGGCGGCGTCCGGCGAGTCGATCCGAAAGCGATCGCCGAGAGCGCGCGCGGACGCACGACGCAGGCCACGGGCATGAAGATTCCCGGCTACCTCGAGTTCGCGCGGTCGCTGACCTACGATGACGGCTCGCTGAAGTTCATCGAGCCGCGGCTCTTCACCACCCGATCGGGCCGCGATTTCGTGCTGACCGGCAAGGAAGCCTCGCTCGGCGCGAACCAGTCCCACATGGACGTTCACGGCAACGTCGTCCTCACGGCCAACGACGGGCTGAAAGTCACGACTGAGGAGGCCTCCTACAGCAGCGGGGAAGAGATCGTCCGGGCGCCGAAGCACGTGGAGTTCACGCGCGGCACGCTCAGCGGCTCTGGCATGGGCATGAGCTACGACCAGAAGCGCGACGTCCTCTGGCTGCTCGATCAGGCCGTCATCAACGTCGCCCCCGACAAGGAGAGCGACGACCCCGGCGCCTCGGTCCACGCTGGCGCCGCGGGCCTGGCACGCCGCGAGAAATACATGCGCTTCGAGCGCGCGTTCACGGCCACGCGGTCCGGCCGGACGATGAAAGCCCTCACCGGCGTCTGGTACCTGACCGACGATCTCAAGAAGATCAAGGCTGTCGAGCTGCGGACGAATTCGAGCATCGTGCTGACAGAGGTCGCCGAGGGCGGCCTGCAGCGCCTCGACGCGAACGACATGAACATCACGTACGGCCCGGATGGCGAGACGATTCAGCGCGCCACGCTTTCCGGCGCCGCCGCGATCCAGATGGCCGGCACTGCCGGCAAGCCGGGACGTCAGATCGTTGGCGAGAACATCGACGTGACACTCGGCCCCGACAGCGCCATCACCGGCCTGCTCGCGCGCGACAAGGTGCAGCTGACCATTCCAGCCGACGGGGACACGCCTGCACGCGTCATTCGGGCGCCGGTGATGGAAGGGAAGGGCGAGGCCGGCAAGGGCCTGACCGCCGCCACCTTTCACGACAACATCGAGTTCCGCGAGCTCCGGGACCCGAACCCGCGCGTGGCGCACTCGCGCACGCTGGTGGTCGCCCTCTCCCCGGACGGCGGGCTCGACGACGCGCGGTTTGCAGGCGGGACGCGCTTCGAGGACGGCAACACCGTGGCGACGGCCCTCGATGCGCGATATCTGGTGAGCAAGGGCCGCCTGGAGCTGACCGGGCTGGTCGGCCCGCAGCCGCCGCAGGTGCAGGACGCACGGATCAGCGTCGTGGCGACCAAGATCGACATGGCCTTTGAAGGCCCGAAGATGATCGCGACCGGGTCGGTCCAAAGCGTCATGAAGGCGCAGAAGAAGGCCGACGACGGCAAGGGGGGCAAGCCGCCCGAGAAGGGCAAGGCAGTCGAGGGCAAGGGGACGAAGGCGCCCGCGGCGGGCGAGAAGGCGAAGGCGGACGAGAAAGGCAAGGCAGGCAAGGGGGCCGAAGGCGGCAAGGTCGAGCCGAAGACGCCGGGCATGTTGAAGGATGACCAGCCCGCAAACGTCACCGCCAACAGCCTCGATTACGACGGCGAGATCGACAAGGCGCTGTACACCGGCAGCGCGCGGCTCTGGCAGGGCGACACGGCAGTCTCGGGCGACGCGATTACAATCGACGAGAAGACCGGCGACCTCTATTCGCACGGGAGCGTGCGCTCCTCACAGGTGCTCGATCAGCTCGACGCGAAGACGAACGCGCACAAGAAGGTGCCGAGCATCGCCACGTCGGACGACATGCACTACGAAGACGCGTTGAACCGCGTGACCTATACGACCAACGCGCATATGGTGGGGCCGCAAGGGGACCTGCGCGCCGTCAAGATCGAGCTCTACATGGTCGAGGGCGGAGGCTCGCTGGACCGCGCCGAGGCGTACGACCAGGTGAACCTGAAGACCGAGGAGCGGATAGGCTATGGGGTGCGGCTCACGTACCTGGCGCCCGACGAGAAGTACATCATGACGGGCACACCAACCAGGGTCGTGGAGACTGACAACTGCCGCGTCACGACTGGCAGGTCGGTGACTTTCTGGAGGGGGACTGATAGAGTTCTGGTCGATGGACAGCGACAGGTCCGGACGCTGACGACCAACCCTGGCACGTGCACGCCGGGCAGTCTCGCCGCGTCCCCGGCTGGCGCGCCGACGCCTTCGCCCACGTCACCCTCGCCCCCCAATCAGCCGCCCACCGTACCAAGATGAATGGCGACGCTTAGGACCCACGAGCTGACGAAATCGTACGGCGGGCGCACCGTCGTGCGCAGTGTCAGCCTCCACGTGAACTCCGGCGAGATCGTCGGGCTGCTGGGGCCGAACGGCGCGGGGAAGACGACCACGTTCTACATGACCGTCGGCCTGACCGCCCCCGACTCGGGGCGTGTCACGCTCGACGAGCAGGACGTCACCGAAGATCCGATGTACGTGCGCGCCCGCAAGGGCCTCGGCTACCTGCCGCAGGAGGCGTCGATCTTCCGCGGGCTGACCGTCGAGCAGAACGTGCTCGCCATCCTGGAAACGCTCCCGCTCTCGCGCTCCGAGCGCCGGGAGCGCGCGGGCGCGCTGCTGGCCGAACTGGGCCTGACGACGGTGGCGGCGTCTCCCGCCTACACGCTGTCCGGCGGCGAGCGGCGCCGCGCCGAAATCACGCGAGCCCTCGTGATGTCCCCGAAGTTCATATTGCTCGACGAGCCGTTTGCCGGCATCGACCCGATTGCCGTCACCGACATCCAGAAGATCATCTTTCACCTCAAGGAGCGTGGCATCGGCGTGCTCATCACGGACCACAACGTCCGTGAAACGCTGCGCATCACCGACCGTGCCTACATCGTCACCGACGGCACGATCTTTCGCAGCGGGACACCGGCCAGCCTGGCCGGCGACGAAGAGGTCCGGCGGATTTATCTCGGGACCGACTTCCGCATGGATTAAGATGCCGAAGGGCATATTCGATTTTCCATGGCCATTTCGCAGAAACTTCACACCAAGCTCGTTCAGAAGCTGATTCTGACGCCATCGCTCCAGCAGGCCATCAAGCTGCTGCCGATGTCGACGCTCGAGCTGAAGGATCTGCTCAACCAGGAGATGGTCGAGAACCCCATGCTCGAGGAGCTGCCGGTCGAGGAGACGCAGGCGGCCGAAGCGCAGACCACCGAAGACAAGCCGGAGGAGAAGCCCGAGCCGCAGCGCGCCGACACGTGGGACGACGCCGACTACCAGTACTTCTTCGGCGAGTACCTCGACGACGGCTATCGCGCGCGCGCGCCGCAGGAAGTCAAGGAGCTGCCGCCGATCGAGAACACGCTCTCGAGCACCAGCTCGCTCTCCGATCACCTCTCCTGGCAGCTCTCGCTGCAGACCGACGACCCGCTCACGCGCGACATCGGCGAGGGCATCATCGGCAACCTCGATGACGACGGGTATCTCGTCGCGTCGCTCGAAGAACTGGCCGCCATGGGGCCGTGGGCGCTCGACGACGTCGAGCGCGTGCTGTCGATGGTGCAGCGCTTCGACCCCGTCGGCGTTGCCGCGCGCGACCTGCAGGAAAGCCTGCTGCGCCAGATCGCGCATCTTGGCCTCGAGGGCACGCCGTCCGAGCGGATCATCACCGAGCACCTGCGCGCGCTGCAGAACCACCAGATCCCAGAAATCTCGCGCAAGCTCGGCATCCCGATCGACGAGCTGAAGACGCACATCGAGATCATCCGGCACCTCGACCCGAAGCCGGGAAGCCGCTTCAACCCGATGCCGTCGCAGTACGTCACCCCGGACGTCTACGTCGAGAAGGTCGATGACGAATACGTGGTGTGGCTGAACGAAGACGGCCTGCCGCAGATGCGCATCAGCCCGACCTACCGCCGGCTGCTCGACAAGGACGCGAATCACGGCGAGGAAACACGCGCCTACGTCCGCGACAAGTTCAACGCGGCGCGCTGGCTGATCAAGTCGGTGCAGCAGCGGCAGAACACGATCTACAAGGTCGCGCGCAGCATCGTGAATTTTCAGCGCGAGTTTCTCGACCACGGCATCGAGCACCTGCGCCCGCTCGTGCTGCGCGACGTCGCCAACGACATCGGCATGCACGAATCAACTGTCAGCCGCGTCGTGACGAACAAGTACATGCACACGCCGCAAGGCGTGTTCGAGATGAAGTACTTCTTCCACAGCGGCATCAGCTCGTCGTACGGCGAGAGTGTCTCGTCGGTGACGATCAAGCAGCGCATCAAGAAGATCATCGAGTCCGAGGATCCCCGCAAGCCGCTGTCGGACTCGAAGATCGTCAGCATCCTCCAGCGGGAAGGCCTGGTCCTGGCGCGCAGGACCATCGCGAAGTACCGCGAGGAGCTCAAGATTCCAACCTCGAACCAGCGAAAAGTGCTGTACTGAGGGAAGCGTTCGACTGCGCCGGCCTCCGGCGACGGCATCGTTCATGCGACTCGTCCTTACCGGCCGTCATCTCGATATCACACCAGGGCTGCGCCGCCTCGTGGACGGCAGGATCGCCAGGCTCGACAGAGTCCTGGGTGATGCCGCCGTTTCGGCACAGGTGATCCTGTCGCTCGAGAAAGCGCGGCACTCCGTCGAAATGACAGTGCACGTGCGCGGCGACCACATGCTGAGCGGCCGGGCCACGGCCGCGGCGTGGGCCGGCGCGCTCGCTGGTGCGTGCGTGAAGCTGGAACGCCAGGCCGAGCGTCTGAAGGGAAGGTGGGCCGATCGGAAGCGGCAGGGTTCCCGGCTGCGCGTGCCCGAAACCCCGGCGCCGGCGCAGCCCTCGTCGCCGCGCCTGGTGCGCCTGACGCGGGCCCGGTTCAAGCCGATGTCAGTTCAGACAGCCACCATGGAACTTGCGGCGAGCGGCGACCCGTACCTGCTGTTCCGGAACGTCGACACCGACGCCTTGAGCGTGATGCTTCGCGGCCGCGCCGGCGAGTTCTACCTCGTCGAGCCCGAGCGGTGAGTCTCGAGGCGGTTCGCATGCCGACGTCGGCGGGAGTCTCCGTGCGCGCGCTGCTCCAGCTCGAGGCGGAGGCGCCGGACCTCGACGTCCAGGTGCTGGCCGGCGACGACGGCCTGCGGCGGCTCGTCAGGAGCCCGCACCTGCAGAAGACCGGCCTCGCCCTGGCCGGCTTCCACGAATATCTCCAACCGGGACGGATACTGGTGCTCGGCGAGAGCGAAGTGCGGTTTCTCGAGAGCCGCACCCGCGCCGAGCGCGAGGCGCTCGTCACGCAGATTCTCGCCCACGACATTCCCGCCATCCTGTCGACCGGCGGGCTCGTGCCGCCGGCGGAGCTCTCAGAGGCCTGCACACGCGCTCACGTGCCGCTGCTGCTGATGCGTGCCCCCACCGGTGTCGCGATGGCGCAGGTGTCAGCGCGGCTCGACCATCACCTCGCGGAGCGGCTGACAGTGCACGGCGTCCTGATGGACATCCTCGGCCTCGGCGTGCTCCTGACAGGCGAGAGCGGCATCGGCAAGAGCGAGTGCGGGCTCGAGCTGGTGGGGCGCGGGCACCGCCTCGTGGCCGACGACGTCGTCGAGGTGCGGCGACGCTCGGAGTCGTTCGTGGACGGGACCGGGCCGGCCGTCACGCGGTACCTCATGGAGGTCCGCGGGTTGGGTCTCATCGACATTCAAGCCATCTTCGGCGTCTCGGCCGTCGGCACCGCAAAGACGATTGGTCTCGTCGTGCAGCTGGAGCGCTGGGATCACGGCCGCGAGTACGACCGGCTGGGCCTCGACGACCAGTGGCACGAGCTGGCCGGTGTGAGGCTGCCGCTCGTGCGCATGCCTGTCGCACCTGGACGCAGCATCGCGACACTTGTCGAAGTGGCGGCGCGCAACGAGCTGCTGAAGGCACAGGGCTACCACGCCGCACGCACGCTGGCCGCCCGCCTCGACGCGCCGCCGGCGGCGATTGAGACCCCCGACGCGGAGGACGCCTGATGGCTCGCACGAAAGTGACGCCGCCCGGGCACGGCCGCTTCATCGTGCTCACCGGGCTGTCGGGCGCCGGCAAGTCGCAGGCGATTCGTGCGCTCGAGGACCTCGGCTACTTCTGCGTCGACAACCTGCCAACGCAGCTGGTGCCGACGCTGGCTGCACTGTCGCGACGTGAAGGCGCGGTGCTTCCGAAAGTGGCGCTCGTCATCGACGTGCGGGAAGGCGGGTTCCTCCGCGAGTTTCCGCGCGTGTGGCGTCAGCTGAAGCGCACGCCCGGCCTCGACCCGATCCTGATCTTCCTCGAAGCCACGCACGAGACGCTGGTCCGGCGCTTCAGCGAGACGCGGCGGCCGCATCCCCTCGCGCATGGCCGCCCTGTCGTCGAAGGGCTGCGTGCCGAGCGGAGCCAGCTGCGGGTGATCCGAAAGCTGGCCGACGAAATCGTCGACACGACGCACCTCACGGTGCATCAGCTGCGCGAGCGCTTCCAGGCCTTTGCCGAGGCGCGCGGCGCCGAGCGGGCGCTGCTGGTCACGCTTCTCAGCTTCGGGTTCAAGTTCGGCGTGCCGCTCGACGCCGACATCGTCCTCGACGTCCGCTTCCTGCCCAACCCCCACTTCGTGCCCGCGCTCAAGCCGAAGACCGGGAAGGACCGTGCCGTCGTCGAAATTCCTCGAGCAGCAGCCGCTCACCGCGAAGTTCCGGGCGAAGGCGGCGGACATGCTCGCATTTCTGGTGCCGGAATACGTGCGCGAAGGCAAGGCCTACCTGACCATTGCCATTGGCTGCACGGGCGGACGGCATCGTTCCGTGATGATGGCCGAGGCGCTGAGCCAGGGCCTGGAGAAGCTGAAAGGCGTTCAGGTGCGCGTCCGCCACCGGGACATCAACCAGCCGACATGACCATGCACGACAAGGCCGCTCCGCTCATCGACATGCCGCTCCGCCCGCTGGCGCTCCCGGTCGGCGTGGTCGTCGTCACGCACGGCCAGTTCGCGGCGGAGCTCGTCACCGCCGCGGAGGCCATCGTCGGCGATCTTGCCAACATCGAAGCCGTCTCGATCGGGTGGCACGACGATGTGGAGCAGGCGCGGCAGGCGATCGGCGAGGCCATCGCCCGCGTCAGCACCGACACCGGCGCGCTGGTGCTCACCGACATGTTCGGCGGGACGCCGTCGAATCTTGCCGTCACCTTCCTCGCGCGCAACCGCGTCGAGGTCGTCACCGGCGTGAACCTGCCGATGCTGCTGAAGCTCGCAAGCCTGCAGGCGCCCGGCGACCTGAAGTCCGTGGCGCGCACGGTCCGCGAGCACGGCCAGGCGGCGGTGTGGGTGGCGTCGGACCTGCTCGAGGGCAGCGCGTGAACGACTCGGGACTCCAGGCGGTGAGGCGCGACGTTGTCGTGCCCAATGCGCTCGGTCTCCATGCCCGGGCCGCCGCGCGGTTCGTGCAGGCCGCCGGACGCTTTGCCGCCGCCATTCACGTCACGCGAGGCGATCGGACAGTAGACGGCAAGAGCATCATGGGCGTCCTGCTGCTCGCCGCCGCCCGCGGCACGCTGCTGACGATCGCCGCCGAGGGCGTCGACGCGGAGGCCGCAGTGGCGGAGCTCTGTGCCCTGGTCGCGACCGGGTTCGGAGAGGGCCGATGACGCGCCGGCTGACGGGCTCGGCGATCGTCGACGGCCTCGCCGTCGGACGCGCCGTCGTCCTCGTCCGCCGTGGGCGCGCGCTGCGCGCGGCCATCGCCCCCGAGCGGGTGCGCGACGAAGTCGAGCGGCTGCACCTGGCCCGCGAACGGACGCGCGGTCAGCTGCTGGCCATCCGCGCACGCCTCAGTCAGGGGCCTGGCGCCGAGCTCGCGCCGCTGTTCGATGCCCAGGTGCTGATGCTCGACGACCCCTTGCTCGTCGGCAAGGCAATCACGCTGGTGGAATCCGAGCGCGCCAACGCCGACTGGGCGATTCAGCGCGCCTTTGACGAGGTAGCAGGGCTCTTCGCGGGCGTGGACGACGCCTACCTCCGGGAGCGCGGCGGCGATGTCGCGGACCTGGTAGGGCGGCTGCGAATGAACCTGCGCGGCACTGCGCCTGCGTGGCAGGACGTCCTGTCGCGCGACGAAGGGCCGTTTGTGCTGGTCGCCGACGACCCGCCGCCGTCGATCGCCGCGCAGATGGACTGGCGGCTGGTGGCGGGCCTGGCCATCGACGCGGGCAGCCGGACATCGCATACCGCGATTCTTGCCCGGTCGCTGGGCGTGCCAACTGTCGTCGGCCTGCGCACTGCGACAACGCTGGTCGAACCGGGCCGGATGGTGGCGCTCGACGGCTTCGCCGGCGAGCTGCTGGTCGAGCCAACCGCCGACGATCTGGCGCCGCTCCGGCGCCGGCTCGCACGACGCGAGAGCGAAGCGCCGCGCCAGTTCGCGCCAGGGCCGGCCGCGACCTGCGACGGCGTCCGCATCCGGCTCGAGGCCAACGTCGATCGTCTCGAGGACGTGCCCGCCGCCCTGCGCGCGGGCGCCGAGGGTATCGGGCTCTTCCGCTCCGAGCTGCTCCTGATTGGAGAGCCGCTGCCCGGACTTGAAGGCCCTGAGAGCGAGATGGCGCAGGCCGACGCGTACCGCCGGCTGATCGCGTCGTTCGCGCCAGCGCCCGTGACCATCCGCACCTTCGACCTCGACGTCGCGCAGGCGGATGCTCTGGCCAGGCCCGGAGGTCCGCCGGCCGATCGCGACCCGCACCGGCCGCTCGGCATGCGCGGGATCCGCCTCGGGCTGGCGCGCCCGGCGATGCTGGCAACGCAGTTCCGCGCCATCCTTCGTGCCGCGGGCGCCGGCACCGTGCGGGTGATGCTGCCGTTTGTCACGTCGGCGGGAGAAGTCGTCGCCGCCCGCGCCATCTTCGACCGCTGCCGGGCCGAACTGGCCGCTGCCGGCGTGACCGCGCCGGAGGTGCCGCTTGGTGCGATGATCGAGGTGCCGGCCGCGGCGCTCACTGCCGACATCATCGGCGAGCACGCGCGGTTCCTGGCCGTCGGCACCAACGACCTGGCGCAGTATCTGCTGGCAGCCGACCGCACCGACGAGCAGATCGCCGGCCTCGTCGATCCGGCGCACCCGGCGTTGCTGCGGGTCCTGCGGCGGCTGCCGCGCCTTGCCGCGCGGCGCCACGTGCCGCTGTCGGTGTGCGGCGAGATGGCCTCGGACCCTGTCGTGTTCGGGCTGCTAGTCGGATTCGGCGTCCGTGAATTCAGCATGACGCCGTCCGCGCTGCCGGCAGCCCGGCAGGTGGTCGACGCGTCGAGCAGCGCGGCGTTGAGCATGCTCGCGCGGGAAGCGGTGTCGCGTGGCGACCTCGAGCGAATCCAGGCCTACATCGGCGGCCTGGGCGCGCTGCTGCGCTGACGTCGCGGCAGAGTTGTTCGGGAGTAGTGAGATTCTGGAGGATCCTGTGTCAGAGATTTCGCGTGTCGAAAAGCCGTGGGGCTACGAGCTGCATTGGGCGAAGACGGACAAGTACGTCGGCAAGGTGATCCACATCAACGCGGGCCACGCCTTGAGCCTGCAGTATCACAACAAGAAGGACGAGACGATCCTCTTGTGGTCCGGCAAGCTGCTGTTCGAGCGCAAGGAAGGCGACGACATCATCAAGTACGAGGTGAAGCCCGGCGAGCGCTTCCACGTCACGCCCGGCACCGTGCATCGGATGACCGCCATCGAAGACTGCGACGTCATCGAAGTGTCGACGCCGGAGCTCGACGACGTTGTGAGGTTAGAGGACAGGTACGGGCGGTAGGCGAGGGTTCAGGGTTCAGCACACTGAACCCTGAACGCCCCTGCGTGCGGCACGGTGCGCGCGGTGTTACTCGCGCGTGGCGCGTTAAAACGGAATGTCGTCCTCTGACAGCTCCGCGCCCCCGACATCCATCGGCTCGGGCTGGCCCGCGTCCATGCGGCCGCCGCCGCCACCCCCGCCGCGCTGGCCGCCGCCACCACCACCGCCGCCGCTCAGCAGCACTACCCGGTCGCCGCGGATTTCAGTGGTGTAACGCTTGTTGCCGTCCTTGTCGTCCCACTGTCTCGTCTGCAGGCGGCCTTCGATGTAGATCTGCTTGCCCTTCTGCAGGTACTGGTTCAGCGTTTCGGCCTGCTTGCCCCAGAGCACCACGCGGTGCCACTCCGTCTTCTCCTGCCGCTGACCTTCCTTGTCGTTCCAGGTCTCTGTCGTGGCGAGATTGAGGGTGGCGACGGCCGCGCCGCCCGGCGTGTAGCGCAGCTCGGCATCGCGTCCGAGGTTCCCCACGAGAATCACTTTGTTGACGCTGCCCATCGACGTCTCCGTAAAGAAGAGGACGCCCGCGGCTCCGCGGGCGTGTCGTGAAATTGGCTATCGAGGCCGGCGGCTCAGCCCGTCGAGCCGCTGCTTTGCGAGGCGTCCCGCATCGGTGTCCGGGAACGTCTTGACGGCGTAGTCGTAGGCTTCGCGCGCCTTGTCGGGCTGCCCGAGCCGCTCGTAGGTGATGCCGACCTTGTAGTACGCCTCCGGCAGGATGTCGCTTTGCGGGTAGTCGCGGATCACGCGATCGTAGGCCGCCGCCGCTTCGCGGAACTTGCTGTCGCCCGTGTACGACTCGCCGATGTAGGACCTGCGCGTCGTCGGCCAGGTCGGACTTGGGATACGTCTTGAGGTAGGTCTCGAAGCCCTGGACCGCGAGCGACCACTGACCGGCGGTGTAGTCCGAGTACGCCGTTTCGTAGAGCCGGCGCGGCGTGGTCCCCGTCGCCGCCGCACCTGACGGCGCCGGCGGAGGGGCCGTCCCGACCGGTGCGGTGAGCGCGGTGCCCGACGGCGTCGTGGCCGCGGCATTCGGGTCCGCCGGCTCCAGCCCGGTGGGGGATGGGGCAGCGGCCCGCGGAATCAGGTCGCGGATGCCGTCGACGTCCTGCGAGAGCGACGTGAGCCTGACGTTGGTCTCGTCGAGCTTCTCACGCAGCACCCGCAGGTCGCCGGCGACGTTGTCGACGACGAGCTTCTGATCGGCGAAGCCTTTCCGGCTCGCCACGGCCTGCTCGTCGAGCCGGGTGGTCACCACCTTCAGCGCCTCGGCGAGCGTCATCATCGCCTGCTGCAGGCGCTGGTTCTGCTCCTGCAGCATGCGGATGTCGGCCATCAGCTGCTCGTGCTCGCGGTTGGCCGCGCCGAGCGGCGTCGTCACGGCGAGGAGCGCCGCCGCGGCCAGCAGGATCGTGAGGCGTCGCATGGTCCGATCTCCCGTGGGAGGCTACTTCGCCGTCACGACGAAATGCGCCCGCCGGTTCTTCGACCAGGCGGTCTCGTCGTGGCCCGGATCGAAGGGGAATTCCTTCCCGTAGGTCACCGTCTTGATCCGCTCGGCCGCGATGCCGAGCGACAACAGATAGGTTCGCGCCGCGACCGCGCGGCGTTCGCCGAGAGCCAGATTGTATTCCGCCGTTCCCCGCTCGTCGCAATGACCTTCAATCGTCACCTGCCACGAGGGAAACTTCTTCAGCACCTCGGCGTTGGAAGCGAGGGCCTGCTGGCCTGCCTGGTCGACTTCCGACCCGTCGAGCACGAAGAAGATCGGCTTGAGCGGCGAATTGCGGTTGAGATCGTCAAGCGACTTCGAGCCCACCGAGTCTTCCGTCACCGGTTCTGGCGGCACTGGCGCCGCCTCGGGAATCGGTTCGGGCGGAGCCGGCGGGCGGCCGCCCGCAGCGTCCGTGGTGGCCGGAGGGGGCGGCGGCAGCGGGCGCGCCACCGGGGGCTGTTTCTTGTGGCACGCGCCGGCCACCAGACTCAGCAGCAGGAGCAGGCTCATGGCGGCCATTCGGACCGCAGGACGGGATCTCATCGTGGGTGACTCCTTTGCGTGCGACGTCCGCGGTGCGTCAGCGCGACCAGTCGGGCGTGTAGTTGTTGCCGATCTTCGTGATCTGCGTCAGGTCCTTGCCGTCGCGACCGATGGTGAACACCTGCACCTTGCCCGCGCGCGTCGATGTAAACGCGATGTGCCGGCCGTTGGGGGCGTAACTCGGGCTCTCGTTGCTGCCCTCCCCGTAGGTGATCGGGTGAATCTCGCCGGTGGCGAAGTCGTAAATCTTGATGTCGTAGCCGGGCCCCGTCTTGCAGACGAAGGCCAGCTCGTTGAATGGCGCCGGCGACCACGTCGCCCGGTCGCAGTACGAATCAGTCGAGACGCGACGGACGTTGAGGCCGTCGGCGCCCATCACGTAGATGGCCGGACCGCCGGATCGATCCGAGGTGAACGCGATCTGCGCGCCGGTCGGCGACCACGTCGGCGTCGTGTCGATCGCCGGGTTGTTGGTCAGCCGCTTCACGCCGGACCCGTCACGATTCATCAGGTACAGCTCGGAGTTGCCGTCGCGATTCGACGTGAACGCGATCCGCGTCCCGTCCGGCGACCACGCCGGCAGCCAGTTCTGCGTGCCCGGCGTCGTCGGCTCGATTCGCCGGCCCTCGTAAATGAGCGAGACGAACAGCGTCGGGAACCCGCGCGCGTACAACGTGTAGGCGATCGAACGCGAATCCGGTGACCACGTCGGCGTGATGTTCAGCGCCCGGTTGATGGTGATGCGGCGCTGGTTGGCGCCGTCGTAGTCGGCGATGTAGACCTCTTTCACGTCGCGCGACTCGACGGTGCCGGTGATCCGTTCCCGATCGCGATCCGACGAGAAGGTGAGCTTGGTGCGCGCGACGCCCATGAGGCCGCGCTGCTCCTTGTGAATCTCGTCGGCGACGGCGTGCGCGTATGCCCGGGGATTGGCCGCCGAGCCCGAGTACTCCCGCGAGAACGCCACCTGGCGGGCCTGGACGCTGAACAGCCGCACCTGAATCTTCAGGCCGGTGCCCTCGCGTTGCACGGTGCCAATCAGCACGGCGTCAGCGCCGAGCTCGCGCCACCGGTCGAACGGCACGGCGTCGATCGTCTTTGCCGCCGGGATCGACGCGTAGGTGTCGCGCGGGATCATGTCGAACTCGCGCTCGAAGGCGAGGTCGTCCCACAGCACCTGGGCCAGCGTCTTGGCCGCTGCGACGGTTTCCGCGTCGCTCGACAACGCGATGAAGTCCGGCACGGCGTAGTGCGGAGGCTGGCCGGGATCGCGCGCAGAGATGCTCAGCTTCACCTCGTTCTGCTGCGACTGCGGCGCCTGAGAGGGCGGCGGTGTCTGCGTGGCGAGGACCGGGCTCAGGGCCACGAGGGCCAACAGGGAAGTGAGGAGAAGTCGTCGCATCAGCGCTCGTATTGGAAGTTGAGGTGCACTGTCAGTGAAGGTTCTGGAAACTGCCCCGGGAGCGGCGGCAGCTGCCGCGTGAGCAGCAGGGCGCGCTGCGCCGTCTGATCGAGCGCGAAGTATCCGCTCGACTGCTCGAGTTGCATGTCGGTGAGCCGGCCGTCGCGCTGGATCGTGAACTTCATCATCGTCTGGCCGGCAACGCTCTGCTTGGCGCTCCAGTTCCGCTGAATCAGCTCAATCATCTGCGAGAGATACTCGGGACAGCAGAAATTCGACACGTCGAGGTGGCCGTTGGTGCCGCCGCCGCCGGTCGTCAGCCCGAAGGCCTTGGTCTTCGCGCCGGTATCGACCCGCGCATCGCCCTCGCGCGCCTCTTTGGCAGTGGGCGTCGCCCGGGCCTTCGCCTCGGCCGCGCTCTTCGTCGGCGGCTTCGGCGTGACCTTGATCTCCCTGGTCGGCAGCACCATCTCCGGCGCCTTCGACAGGGCGGCCGCCGGATTCGGCTTGCTCTGCAGCGGCGCCACTTCGGCAGCCTTGCCGCCGATCGTCGTCATGCCGCCGTTCTGCGGTCCTGGCGCCGAGCTGAGGCTGATCGTCATCACGTTCTTCAGCGGATCGTCCTGAGCCGCAGGCGCCGGGGCCAGCAGGATGGCGATCACCGCCACGCCGTGCACGGCGAGCGAGATGAGGACCATCTGCCGCAGCCCGGTGGCCGGCCGCGCGCGCTCGAGGAGGATCGGACTGACAGCATCCACGGGGCTACCGCTCTCCCGGCAGCTTGGCGATGATGCCGACCTTCTCGACGCCGCCTTCCTTGAGCCTGTCCATCACCGACATCAAATCCTGCAGCTGCACACCGCCATCGCCACGCAGGAACACTTCCTTCGACGACTTGGACGTCATCGACTGCCTGATGCGTTCGCCGAGGACCTGCATGTTGATCGGCTCGTCGCCAAGATAGACGATGTGATTCTGCCGGAAGGCCAGCGGCACGTTGACGAAGATGCGCTCGCTCGGCATCGGCGCCGCACGGCGGGACACCGGCACGCTCACGTCAAACCCCCGCTGCATCATCGGTGCCGTCACCATGAAGATGATGAGCAGCACGAGCATGACGTCCACGAGGGGGACGACGTTGATCTCGGCGAGCGCCGTCGAGACGCGGCGGCCGCGACCGCGGCGCGGGCCTTCCGCTCCCGAGAGGTCCTGGAGTTTCGGCATCGCCTTACGTGAAGTTGCGCTCGGAGATGTTGAGGAACTCGAGCGAGAAGTCGTCCATCTCCGACGCGAGCAGCTTCACGCGTGACGCGAGGTGGTTGTAGAAGTAGACAGCAGGGATGGCGGCGAACAGCCCCGCGGCCGTCGCAATCAGCGCGTCGGCGATGCCCGGCGCCACGACGCCGAGGTTCGTCGATCCGGTCTGGCCGATGCCCTGGAATGCCGACATGATCCCCCACACCGTGCCGAACAGCCCGATGTACGGCGTGATGCTGGCCGTCGTCGCGAGGAACGACACGCGACTTTCGAGCTTGTTGACTTCAACCGACGCCGCCCGCAGCAGCGCGCGATCGAGCGCCATCAGGCTTCGAAGGGTTGGACGTGCGCCGGCTGCCGCCGGACTGCCGGCTGCTGGTGCGGTCTGTCGCAGCTGCGTGTTCAGCTCGGCGTAGCCGGCCTGGAAGATGCCGACCAGCGGGCTCTCGCGTGAGGTTCTTGCAGACGGCCTGCACCTCCGAAAACTTGCTGCTGCGCCGGAAGACGTCGAGGAATGCCGTGGATTGCCGCTCGGCCCGATTGAGCGCCCACAGCTTGAAGAGGATGATGCCCCAGGAGGTAACGGAGAACAGAATCAGGACAAGCAGCACAAGCTTCGCGATCGGACCCGATCGCGAGACGAGCTGGATGATGTCCTGGCCCGGAGCCGAGTCAGATCCCGCCGCGCCCTGCACCTGGAGTGCAAGTACGTACAAACCGAGCAAGCGCAACAATTCCTCCGCAACATACGTTGTGCGCCGCTGGGACAGCGCGGTAACACGTAGCGTAACACTCGATCGGATCGCTTTCAAGGGTATGCTACGATTGCAGTTGCGGCATTTCCCGCGAGCCGCCGACACCTTCCATCCTTCGTTCCGCTCCCGGCATGCTGCGGTACCTGAGCATCGAGCACCTCGCCGTCATCGAACGCGTCGAGATCGATTTCGACGCGGGGCTCAACGTCCTGACCGGCGAAACAGGCGCTGGCAAGTCGATCCTGGTCGAGGCGATCGGCCTGCTGCTCGGCGCGCGCGCGTCGAGCGATCTCGTGCGCACCGGGGAAGACCTCGCCACCATCCAGGCCATCTTCGACGTGTCGGGCGAAGAGGTCATCGTCCGCCGCGAGCTGACCTCGCAGGGGCGCAGCCGGGCGTTCATCAACGGCGCGCTGGCCACCGCGGGCGCGCTGAAGGATCTGGCAGCGCGGCTCATCGAAGTCCACGGCCAGCACGATCATCAGGGCCTGCTCGTCGCGGACGGGCACATCGACCTGCTGGACGACTATGCCGGCCTGTCGGCACCGCGCGAGGAGGTCGCCAACGCGTACCGGCGGCTCGGCGCGCTGCGGGCCGAGCTCGACACGCTGCAGCTCGACGAACGCCAGAAGCTCTCGCGCACCGACCTGCTGACGTTCGAGCGCGATGAGATCGTCAGGGCCGGCCCGGTGGACGGCGAAGACGCGGCCCTCGAACAGGAGCGGCGGCTGCTCGCCAACGCCGAGCGCCTGGTGGCGCTGAGCGGCGAGATTCATCAGTCGCTCTACGAGCAGGACGGCGCCGTGCTCAGCACGCTGGCGACAGTGTGGAAGCGCGTCGCCGATCTCGCGGCCCTCGACGACCGGGCGGCGCCCTTCCTCGAGGCGCGCACCTCCATACAGTCACAACTCGAAGAACTTGCGTACTTCGTACGCGATTACGCCGCCGATATCGACGCCTCACCCGGGCGCCTGACCGAAGTCGAGGATCGCCTCGCCGTGCTGACACGGCTGAAGAAGAAATACGGCCCTGCCATCACCGACGTCCTCGCGCACGCCGAGGCCAGTGACAGGGAATTGCGTGCGCTCTCGTCGTCGGACGAACGCGCCGCCGAGGTGGCCGCCGCCTTATCGCGGGCCGAGCGTGACTACCTGTCAGCCGCCGAGACGCTCGGATCGGCGCGCCGCAAGGCGGCGACGACGTTTTCGCGCGAGCTGGTCGAGGTGCTGGCGGGGCTCGCGATGGAGCAGACGCGCTTCGAGGTGCGCTTCGACGCCGGTCCGCCGACCAGGGCAGAGTGGGGTCCGCGCGGCACCGACCGGCTGGAGTTCTACGTCTCGCCGAACCCCGGCGAAGACCTGCGTCCGCTCTCGCGAGTGGTGTCTGGCGGGGAGCTGTCGCGGCTGATGCTCGGCATCAAGACGCTCACCGCGCAGGTCGGTCGCGGCGCCACGCTCATCTTCGACGAGGTGGACGCGGGCATCGGCGGCCAGACCGCCGACGTGGTGGGGAAGCGCCTCCAGGCGCTGGCGGTCGCCGACCAGGTCCTGTGCATCACCCACCTCCCGCAAATCGCCGCCCACGCAGATGTGCAGTACCGGATCACCAAGGCGGTGCATCATGGAAGGACGATGGCGAGTGTCGTCCGACTCGATGCGGCCGCGCGCGAAGCCGAGCTTGCGCGGATGATCGCTGGCGACAAGGCGAGCAGCAGCGTTCTGGCCAGCGCAAACGAGATGCTGCTTGCGAGGAAGCGGGCGAAAGGCGAAGTGAACGCGAAAGGCGAAAGCGAAAGCCGCCGGGCGAGGGGACGATCGTGAGCCGGAAATTCCTGATCGAAACCTACGGCTGCCAGATGAACTATCACGACTCCGAGCAGATGGCCGGTCTGCTGGAATCGGCAGGGTACGACCGTACCGACTCCGACGCCGACGCCGACGTGGTCGTCATCAACACCTGCAGCGTGCGGGAGCACGCCGAGGACAAGCTCTATACGCGGCTTGGCGAACTGCGCGTCCTGGGCGAAGAGACTGGCCATCGGCCGCTGGTCGCAGTGGCCGGCTGCGTAGCGCAGCAGGAGGGCGCGTCGCTGCTCAAGCGGTCTGGCATCGTCGACGTGGTCGTCGGCACGCGCCGTACGCGCCTGCTTCCGATGCTGGTCGATCGGGCGCAGCAAACGGCGCGGCCGCAGGTGGATCTCGGCGCGCACGACAACGTGGCATTTCCGTTCGGCCTCACGCGGCGCGACGACCCCGTTCGCGCCTGGGTGACGATCATCGAGGGCTGCAACGAGTACTGCAGCTTCTGCGTCGTGCCGTATACGCGCGGTCACGAGCGCATGCGGCCGAAGGCCGAGATTCTCGCCGAGGTCCGCGACGCCGCTGCGCGCGGCCTGAAGGAAGTGCAACTGCTCGGGCAGATCGTCAATCACTACCAGGCGCCGGACGATCCGCACTGTGATTTCGCCGGCCTCCTCGAGGCGGTCCACGACGTCGCCGGCATCGAGCGCATCCGCTTCGCGAGCCCCCATCCGCGCCACGTCACGCGGCGGCTGATCGAGGCGTTCCGGACGCTGCCCAAGGTGTGCCGCCACCTCCACCTGCCGGTCCAATCGGGCTCGAGCCGGCTCCTCCGGCTGATGCGCCGGCGCTACGACCGGGACACCTACCTGGCGCTCGTCGACGACGTGCGCGACCGGATTCCCGGGCTGACGGTGTCAACCGACATGATCGTCGGCTTCCCGGGAGAGACGGCGGCAGATTTTGACGAGACCATGTCGCTGGCGGCGCGCGTGCGCTACCACAGCATGTTCTCTTTCAAGTACTCCGAGCGGCCGAACACGCTGGCGGCCAAGCGCTACCCGGATGACGTCCCGGAGTCGGAGAAGACCGCCCGGATCGTCGCGCTGCAGCAGTTGCAGCGAGACATCCAGTTGCAGATTCACGAAGGCATGGTGGGGGAGTGCGCGGAGGTCCTGGTCGACGCTGGCAGCCGCCGCCGGTCGTCCGAGCTCTCCGGGCGCACGCCAGGCAATACCGTGGTCAACCTGCCCGGGCCGTCGGAATGGCTAGGCAAGACGGTACCGGTGACGATTCGCCGCGCGGGCCCGTACAGCGTCTGGGGCGAGGCAGCCCTGTAGGCCGATCTCCGATCGCCGATGGAGGTGATCTCAGAGCGGCGTTTCGGTCGGCCGATGGGTTCGCGCGTGTAGGGCCGATCTTCAGATCGGCCATCAAGGGCGGCGGAGCAGGGCAGGGGTAGTTATGCAGATCGAGATGACAATCAAGGGCGTGATGGTGGATCCGGTGACCAACGATCCGATCATCATCCTGCGCGATCACGACGGCCAGCGGGTGCTGCCGATCTGGGTCGGCGTGCCGGAGGCCAATGCCATCGGGCTGCAGATAGAGAACGTCGCGCCACAGCGGCCGCTGACGCACGATCTGCTGCGCGACGTCATTCACGCGCTCGACGGCAGCGTGGAGAAGGTCGTCGTCTGCGACCTGAAGGAGAACACCTTCTACGCGCTGATCCACCTGCGCGTCCGCGACGAGCTGGTGACCATCGATGCCCGCCCGAGCGACGCCATCGCCCTCGCCTTGCGGGCACGGGCGCCGATCTTCGTCGAAGAGTCGGTGATGGAGAACGCCAGGACCATCGAATCGGCGCCGGACCGCACCAACACCCAACGCTTGCAGCGCTGGCTGGAGAGCCTCGACGCCGACGATCTCGGCAAATACAAGATGTAGCCGCCCGGTCTCCCACTCCCCGGGACCGGGCCAGTCGCTCAGAGTGTAAGATGGCCCGCGTCACATGATTGTCAGCATTGCCAACCAGAAGGGCGGCGTCGGCAAGACCACGACCGCCATCAACCTGGCCGCCGCGCTCGCGCTGAGGGGACGCCAGACCCTCCTCATCGACCTGGATCCCCAGGCCAACAGCACGATGTCGTTCCTGGACATGCGCCAGGTCACCCGCAGCGTCTACGACGTCATCGCCGAGCCCGACGCGAAGCTCGAAGACATCATCGTCCAGACCCCGATCGCGAACCTGTGGGTAGCGCCGGCCCGCATCGCCCTGGCCAAGCTCGAAGGCCGGCTGGTGGGGGAGATCGACTCGCACTTCCGCATCAAGGACCGCCTGGACGCCGTGCGCAACCGGTTCGAGGCGATTGTGATCGACTGTCCGCCGGCCCTCGGCCTGCTCACCGTCAACGCGCTCGTCGCATCGTCACACCTGCTGATTCCCATCCAGTCCTCGTACTTCGCGCTGGAAGGCACGGACGACCTGCTCGAGACGATCGAGAAAGTAAGGGCGAGGGCGAATCCCGGGCTGCAGATTCTCGGTGTCGTCATCACCATGCACGACCGCCGCACCTCGCTGGCCCGCGACATCCGCGATCAGATCACCCAGGTGTTCGGCGCCAAGGTGTTCAAAACCACTATTTCCAAGAGCGTCAGACTCGAAGAGAGCCCGGCCTACAAGGAATCGATTTTTACCTTCGCGCCTGATTCCACCGGCGCGAGCGAGTACTACTCGCTGTGCGAAGAGGTGATTGACCGTGCCTAAGCGAGGCCTGCCCGACACGATCCGAATGCGTCACGACTCGCACTATGTGGATGCCATTACAGCCCCGAGCGGCGTTCCCGTCGGGCGCATGGTGCCCATCGACCTGATCGACCCGAACCCGCAGCAGCCGCGACAGCTCATGGGCGACTTGTCGGAGCTGATGGCGTCCATCGCCGAGAAGGGCATCATCGAGCCGCTGGTACTCAGGCAGCGGGGCGATCGCTACCAGATCATCGCCGGCGAACGTCGTTACCAGGCGGCGGTCCAGGTCGGGCTCAAGGAGCTGCCGGGCGTCGTTCGCGAGGGCGACGACAACGAAGTGCTCGAGCTCGCCCTCGTCGAGAACCTTCAGCGCAAGGATCTAACGCCGTTTGAAGAATCTGAAGCGATGGCGGTGCTCGCGCAGCGGTGCGCGTATACGCACGAGATGCTGGCGAAAAAGCTGGGGAAGTCCCGTGTCGCTGTCACGGAGTCCCTGGCGCTTCAAGCCATGCCGGATCAGATCAAAAACCTTTGTCGGCTGGCCGACATTAGCTCTAAATCGCTGCTTCTACAGATAGTTAGACAGGGCGACCCCGATAAAATGGCCGCCTTGATTGAACGGCTGACCACAGCGGGGAATGTGACCCGCGAGGAAGCCCGAAAAGCAGCGGCCAAGCCTGCCGTGGGCCGGCCGAAGTCAGCCATCTTCACTTACAAGCCTCAGAGCAAGGCTTTCAATCTCAAGCTCAGTTTCAGTAAGGGCAAGGCCTCACGCGACGAGGTAATCTCCGCCCTCGAGTCGATCCTGGACGAGCTCAAGAACCAGTAGAACGGCCTGACACATTCTCGAAGCGTTGCGCTCCCACGTTCGACCGAATCGGGTCCACACACGCGCATCGCGCGCGCCATCGGCCCGCAGAGGGCCCAGCCCGGGGACCTGCCAGGCAGCCTCCATCGCAATGTCCTGGACGCCGCCACGCGATTAGAACTGGCCTGAAGCGAACACCAGCACTCCGGAGCGACTGCGGCGCTGGCAGCAACAGACCCGCATTGACAGCAGTCTTCAGCCCGATTCAACACCACGAACCCCGGTGATGGCCGATCTGAAGATTGACCCTAGGGGGTCACCATCCGGAGGGCGAAATCGGCTCGGCAGGATCACCTCGCGGAGGCCCAGATTGACCCACAGGATCACCGCGCCGAGGACCGTTCAAGCAGTCGGCGCCGGGCCCTCACAGGACGCGCAGAGCACGCCGAATAGGACCACCAGGACGGCGGTCGCGGCACCAGAGCGGTGCGTCGTCAGGGCTCGAATTCGCGGACCGCAGCGCCTGAAGGCCTCCGCCTGACCCTTTGGTTGACATAACACTTGTTATAAGACTCAGTAGAGAAGTCCAATGGAACCGCCCTGTTGATGGTTTGCGGGCAGCGAACTGGGGCGGAAGCCCTACCCGGCCGGCAGAAAAACGAGAGAAAAGTGCCGTGGTTTGCGGGGCGCCAAACCGCAGGAATTGAGGTCAAAAAAAGACGCGAGTTGAAGGAAACCCGGGCGGATGATTCGCCCGCCGTCGAGGTTCCGTGGCCGGCCCCGAGCCCGCCGCCGTCAGCGGCCGGCTAGACCGACCAGTTCCGCGCCGCGAAGTCGGCCGCCGGGACCGTGACGTCCAGGGGATGGTGCGGCGGATACTGCTCGAGGGCGTGCCCGTCCTGGTAGAGCCCAATCGACAAGCTCAGCGTCTGACCCGGCCTGGCGCCGAGGTCCGCGAAGGACACCGCCAGCTCGACAATCTGCCCGGCTGCCCCGCGGCTCGTCGTCACGGCTTTCGGCTGCCAGCCGTCCGCCGGGCGGCGCTCGAGCACTGTCAGGCGATCCTCGGAGCCCTCGCGCCGCAGCGTCACCCGATGGGCGGGCGGCGAGAAGAAGGTGAGCCGCAACTCCCCTTTGTCCGCCAGCAGGTCGACGGCCCGCCGGGCAAGGTCGATGCGCACGAACAGCGCCTCCGCGTCGAACCCGAACCGGATGCCCGTGACCATGCGCTTTGGCGCCGGGGCCACCTGGTGCATCGAGCCGGAGGTCTCGACGATATCCAGCTCGCCGGCGCCGACCCACTCGAAGTAGCTGGTGACCTCGCCGTCGATGGTCGGCCGCAGCATGCCGCTCGGCGCATAGGTCACCGTACGGGGCGGCTCAGTCGTGATGTTGGTGACGAACAGCTCCTCCGGGGCAGGCCGGTCGAGGCTGCGGTAGACGTTGCGGAGATGCCGGCGGAAGAGGTCGTCGAACTCGAGATCGTGCTCGGACGAGTGGTCGTCGCCGTACCACCAGAACCAGTCCGAGCCCTCGGCGATGTAGAGCTCCTCGCGTGCCAGCGCCACCTGCTCGGCGGTCGCGCCGGGACCCGGGCTGTCCAGCGCGTCGCGAGCGTCGGCCAGCTGGCCCCAGGCGCGATGGTCGTCGGCGTGCCCGATCCAGATGTAGTAGTCGGCGTTGATCCAGGAGCCGGGAAAGATGCCGGTCAGCGGGGCCGTCGGCTCGGCCGTGGCCTCGCTCATCGTCACGGTCTGGATTTCGGGATGCGCCGCCAGCGCGCCGTACAACGCGCGGAGGAACGGCCGCCCCTGCCCCTCGTAGTGCTCCCAGGCGTTCTCCCCGTCGAGGATGATCGGGATGACTGCTTCTCCCCCGCCGGTCCGCGCTGCGTACCGGCGTCCGCCTTCAACCAGCCTGCCGACGAAATCCTGCGCCGCGGCCTCCGGGTTCCACGACGCGTAGGTGAAGCCAATCAGGTCCGAGAGGACGTGGTCGCGGAACACGCAAGCGATCTCGGCGCCGCCCGCGCGCACGGCATACGGCCGATACAACGACTCCGGCTGCTCCAGATGGCCGTAGCCGTCGCGGGTCAGGCCGACGCCGATCGAGCGAGCCAGAATCAGCTCGTCGGTGGCCATCCACGAGAAGCCGGCCTTCTCGGCCAGCGGCACCATCGCGTCCGACACGGAACCTTCCGAAGGCCACAGCCCCGTCGGGCGGACGCCGAACAGCCGCTCGTGATTAGCGACGGCGCGATCGAGCTGGGCCTGCGCGTCCTCGGGATGGCGGAACCGCTGGCGCGGCATCCGCGAGTGCGGATGCGTGCGGAGGTAGATGTCGGTGTCGCACAGCAGCGGGAGAATCGGGTGGTAAAACGGCGACGCCGACAGCTCGACCTGGCCGCGACCCGCCGCGCCACGGTATTCCGGGACGACGGCGTTGAGGACCTCGAGCTCGACCTGCCGCAGCACCGCCTTGTCGTCCTCGGTGTAGGAACGGCCCTTGGCCACCAGCGCCGCGACGCGCGGATCGGTCCAGAAGAAGGGATCGACCCAGACCAGCTTTGACCAGACCTGAAGGTCGCGAAAATCAGCGTCGCTGAACGTCCGGGGCGCGGAGCCATTGCCCTGCTCGCGCTTCGCCAGGAGCTCGGCGTAGCGCGGAAAGGGGTCGATCATCCGGGCGCGCTGGGCGTGGAAGAAATTGGCGAGGACGAATCGCTTCTCGTCCTCGGTCAGATCTGCGGCAGGCTTCAGGCCGAGTTCGAGCGTCCGGTCGCGCGCGCGATTCCCGGCGAACGCCTCGAGCTGCACCAGCAGCGACGGCACGAGGTTGAACGTCAGGCGGACGTCGGGGAACTCGCGCAGCAGCGCGACCATCCCGTAGTAGTCCTTGAGGGCGTGCAGCCGGACCCAGGGCAGGATGTGTTCGCCGGTCACCAGGTCCTGGTAGAACGGCTGGTGCATGTGCCAGAGGATCGCGACTTTTGTCATGGAACGCGTGTGATACGCTTCGATTCGAGAGCCTGCCTGCTGCGATGTTCCGGATTATCGACCGGTATCTTATCCGGGAACTGATCCTCCCCACCCTCATGGGGCTGGTCGTTTTCACCTTCCTCCTGATGATCCAGCCGCTCGCGGACTACAGCGAGCAGCTCATCTCCAAAGGCGTCTCCTGGAACATCGTCATCAAGGTGCTGGTGACCCTGGTGCCGCAGGCGCTCGCACTGACGATCCCGATTTCACTGCTCATCGGCCTGCTGATCGGGCTCGGGCGTCTGTCGGCGGACCGCGAGTCGGTGGCGCTGCAGGCGTGCGGCATCAGCATCTACAGAATCCTGCGCCCGATCATGTTCGTCGCCTTCTGCTCCTGGGCCGTGACGTCCTGGGTGATGCTCGACGCGGTGCCGCGCGCGAACCAGGCGTTCCGCGAAATCGTCTACGGCGTGATGTCCGCGCGGGCCGAGAACGAGATCAAGCCGCGCATCTTCTTCGAGGACTTCCCCAACCGCATCCTGTACATCGGCGATGCGCCGTCCGGCGGACGGCTGGCGCGAGGTCTTCTTGCCGACACGTCGAAGCCCGGAAGAGCCGACGGTCTTCGCCGCTTCGTCGGGCAAGCTGGTCATCAACCGCGAAAAGCGCACCGTCGACCTGGTGCTGCTCGACGGCTCGAGGCACACCGCAAACCTGAAGGACCCCTCGAAGTACGAGGTCGCCCGATTTGGCGAGCTGATTCTGGGGCTGGATCCGAACACCGTGTTCAACTCCAGCGAGCTCATGAAGGGCGACAACGAGATGACGATCCCCGAGCTCCATGCGCGTGCCGAGGAGCTCGAGAAGCAGCATCTGCCGTCGCACGCGCCGCTGATTGCGTTGCACCGGAAGTTCTCGATTCCAGCGGCGTGCCTCGTCTTCGGGGTGATCGGACTGGCGCTCGGGCTGCAGCATGGCCGCGGCGGGAAGATGGCGGCCTTCGTCCCCGGCATTGCGGTGGTCTTCGTCTACTACGTGATCCTCTACCTGGGTTCGCAGATGGCGAAAGGACAGCTGCTCTCGGCGTGGCTGGCCGTGTGGTCGCCGAACATCATCCTCGGCACCGCGGCGTTCGCGCTGCTCCTGTGGCGCGCGCGATCGGCCGACCGGCCCATTCGCCTGGCGATTCCGGATCGCCTGCAGTTCTGGAAGCGCTGGGCCAGCGATGCCGCGCCGCGAGGTGAGGCTCGGCCCGGCGGAGGCCCGGGGTCGCGCGTGGTGGTCGTCGTTCGGCTCCCCCATGTCGACCTGCCGACGTTCCGGATCCTCGATGGCTACGTCACCCGCCTTGCGCTGAAGGTGGGCTCGCTGACGTTCGCCGGACTGCTCGGCATCTTCTACATCTCGACGTTCATCGACATGTCGGACAAGCTGTTCAAGGGCCAGACTACCGGCCAGGTGATGCTGCAGTACTTCTACTACAGCACGCCGCAGTTCGTGTTCTTCATCATCCCGCTGACGGTGCTGATCGGCGCGATGGTGACGGTGGGCATCCTCACCAAGAACAGCGAGCTGGTCGTGATGCAGGCGTGTGGCATCAGCCTGTACCGTGTGGCGGCGCCGCTCGTCCTCATCGCTGCGCTCGCCAGCGGCACCATGTTCGGCCTGCAGGATCGCGTGCTCCCCTATTCCAACCGGCGTGCCGCGGCCATCAAGCACGTGATTCGCGGCGGGTCGCCGCAGACCTTCGACGTCGTCAACCGCAAGTGGCTCGTGGCGCGCGACGGCAGCATCTACAACTACACGTACTACGATCCGCGGCTCCACGAGCTGAACGGCCTGTCAATTTTCGACTTCAACCCGTCGCACGGCGGACTCGTGCGCCGCGTCTACGTCGGCAGCGCCCAGTTCACGCCGGGGTCCGACCGCGTGTGGCACTCGAAAAACGGCTGGGTGCGGGAGTTCGTCAACGGCTCGGACCTGAAGGCGTTTGCCAGCTTCCCATCCCGCGATCTCCGGCTCGAGCCGCCGGCTTATTTCGCCACCGAGTCGCCGGACGCCGAACGCATGACGTTCGGGCAGTTAAAGCAGTACATCACCTTCCTCCAGGCCAGCGGCGTGAACGTGGTGCCGCAGACCGTCGCGCTGTACAGGAAGGTGTCGTTTCCGCTCGTCACGCTCATCATGACGCTCATCGCCGTGCCCTTCGCCGTGATGACAGGCCGGCGCGGCGCACTCTACGGCATCTCGGTGGGGATCGTCCTCGCCGTCGTCTACTGGATCACGATCAGCGCCTTCGGCGCCGTCGGAAGCGCCGGCATGCTGCCGCCGGTACTGGCCGCCTGGGCGCCGAACCTGCTGTTTGGCGCAGGCGCCGCGTACCTGCTGCTCACGGCGCGGACGTGACGGGCCGGGTCTTCTGCCATCGCACGGCGGAGATCCGAACCGTGCCCTGACGTCCCGGCGGCGTGTTGACGGTGTCCACGACGCACAGCAGCGTGTCGATCGCCGCAAGTGGCGGATGTGCAGGCATCGACGCGTCGACTGGCCGCAGGTCGTCGAAGGCGATCGTCACCTCGCGCGGCGTTTCGTCGACGTAGATCGATCGTTGCCAGCGCCGGCCGTCGGCCGGGTTGCGCAATTGCACCGAGAGCCGCATCGGCGCGGTCGCGCCGACGCGCAGCGCAAGGCGATCCATGCCGTCGAGGACGCCGCGCGGCACCGAGCCGGCCACGGCGGCGTACTGACTGGCGCGCTCGCCGTCGGCCAGGCGCCACGTGAATGCCAGGGTCGGCACTCCCCCGTCCCCTGTGACCATCGCGATGGCTCCATCCGAGCCTGCGCCTCGTTCGATGGACCACCCGAGCCCCGTCGCCTCCAGCGCCGATCGCTCGCTCTCGACCTCGACGCCGGCTCGCGGCACGGGCTTCGGGCCGTCACGCGTGACGTAGATCGGGTTGCTGACGATCCACGGCACCGGCGGGTCGCCGGGTGCCCAGGCCAGGCCGGCCTCGACCCGGTACGCCGATGTGCCCTCGTGCGTCTCGTCACGCGCGACGACGCTGTCGCCATCCGACTGCGCGACGACGCGGCCGTTCCGCAGCAGAGACAATGAGGCGCCCTCCACCCGCGGGCGCAACCTCGCAGTGAGCACGACGTCGCCCTGGCCCGACAACTCGTCGCCCATCGAGGCGCTGCCCCCAGGTCCGGTCGCCGTGAAGTCGAGCAGTGCGGGATGGGCCAGTGCGTCGATCACTGTGTAGAGATGACCTCTGGCAATCGCCGCGATCACGGCAGCGGCGTCGCGTTCCGCCGACTCGCCGGTACGGCCGAGCGGCTCGGGAAGGATCGTCCGCACCGCGAAGGTCCGGAACGCCGTCTCGTACGAGGGCAGCGCGATCGACCGCCCTTCGCCGGGGTCGTTCTGCGCGTCGAGCGGAATGCGCGCGTGCGCGTCATGCCCTGCGACACCCACGACCCGCCGGCCGCGCGCGACCTCGTCCCAGCGATCCAGCGTCTGCACCGGACGATCGAACAACGCCGCCATCGACTCGGCCGGTCGCAGGGCGTAGGTGAGAAGCGCCCGTGCGAGCGCAGGGCGTGACTCGTCGCGCCACTCGCTGTCGCCGTTCAGCCACTCGAGCCCGTCGAACGGAACGTCCCAGTCGTGCCACTGCAGATCGCGCTTGGCGGAGTCCGGGTGCGCCACCAGGCCCGTGCCGCCAAGCCGGCGCACGTCCTCGACGACGTCGCGTGGCTCGCCCGCGAGACGGTACGGCGCCTGTGCGAGGCCAAGTGCCAGGTAGTGACCCGACGATGTGCTGATCTCGACGGCGTCGATCAGCAGCACGCCGCTCACCCACTGCGGACGGTCCGGGCGCCGGAGTCCGTCGCCATGGTCGGTGGTGATCACGAAGTCGAGATGCGCCTTCTGCGCGGCGGCGGCGACCTGCGCCGGCGTGCCCGCGCCGTCCGACCGCGTCGTGTGCACGTGCAGGGCGCCGACGGCGACGCGCGGATCGGCGGGTGCGTCGAGCTGACGGGCGCGCGGCGGCAGCAGCGACCACAGTCCGATCGCGACAACGAGCGCCACGACTGCCGCGAATTGGAGGCCGCGGATACGCATCACATTTGACCCGACGCCACTAGGGCCGCGGGTGGAAGCGGTCGTAGACCGCGCGCAGCCTCGCTTCGAGCACGTGGGTGTAGATCTGCGTCGTGGACAAGTCGGCGTGACCGAGCATCACCTGAATGGCGCGGAGGTCCGCGCCGCGCTCGAGCAGATGGGTCGCGAACGAGTGCCGGAGCACGTGCGGGCTGAGCCGACGGCCGACGCCGGCGCCAGTGCCGTAGCCCTTGAGAATCTTCCAGACGCCGGCACGAGTGAGGCCGGCACCGCCGCGTGCGTTCACGAACAGGCGCGATGACGACGCGCGCGCGCACAAGGCAGGGCGGCCGTCCTTCAGATAGCGTTGCAGCCACATCACGGCTTCGTCGCCTACCGGCACCAGACGCTCCTTGGCGCCTTTACCCGTCGTCGTCAGGTAACCGGCCTCGAGGTTCACGTCGGCGGCCTTGAGGCCGATCAACTCCGAGACCCGCAGCCCGGTCGCGTAGAGCAACTCGATGAATGCGCGATCGCGCAGTCCGCGCGGCGTCTTCGTGTCTGGCTGCTCGAGCAGGCGATCGACTTCCTCGATCGACAGATACTTCGGCAGCGCGGCCCACGCCTTCGGCGGCTGGAGATCGTCAGCGGGGTTTTCGCTCACCTGGCGACTGACGGCGAGGTATCGATACAGCCCGCGCGTGGCTGCCACGGCACGGGCTACCGATCGCGGCGACAGCCCGCCGCTCATCAACTCGCGGACGAACGCCTCGAGTGCGTGCCGATCGAGCGCCGTCAGCGGCGTGCCGATACCGGCGGCAAATCTTCCCAGATAGGCGAGGTCGCGCGCGTAGCTCTCGACGGTGTTCGCTGACAGCCGGCGCTCGATGCGGAGGTGATCCAGGTAGGCATCGAGCAGCGCGGCGGACGCCGGGTCACCCGCGGTGTCCTCGCGCCGATCGCCGTCGCGGCGTTCGCTCACTGCACGCACTTTCGCCGGATCGGTCACCCGCGCGCGTTGTCGAGGACGAACGCCGACTCGACGAGCTGCGCTTTCGTGCCGTCGTGGACGGCGTACTGGCTGCCACGCTGAATCGCCGCGCCGCCGTGCTCGCCGGCCTTGTTCATCGCGTAGAAATTCAGGTTCCACGTGACGCCCGGCCCGTGCTTGGACAGGACGCGCTTGATCGCGGCCAGCGCCGCGTCGCGCGGATGCATGCCCTGGCGCATCAACTCCACGACCGAATGGGCGCCGACGATCTTGATGCACTCTTCCCCGACGCCGGTGGATCCGGCGGCGCCGACGGCGTTGTCCACGTAGAGTCCGCAGCCGATCAGCGGAGAGTCGCCGACCCGCCCGGGAATCTTGAAAGCCAGACCGGACGTCGTGGTGATGCCAGAGAAATCGCCGTTGGCATCGAGGGCCAGGCAGTTGATGGTGCCCCAGGCCTTGTCCGGGTCGATGCCGAGAGAACGCCACATCTGCTCTCGCGTCAGCGACGAGACCTTCTTCGGCGGCGCGGCGTAGGCTGGCACTGTGTCCTTCGCCGGCGGCCCCCAGTCGTCGATGTCGCTCATCTGCTCTTTCCAGCGCAGCCACTTCTCCCGCGACGCTTCCGTGAGCAGATTCTCCTCGGGGAATCCGTGCGCCACGGCAAACCGCAGCGCGCCGTCCCCGACGATCAGGATGCGGGACGTGCGTTCCATGACGAGCCGGGCGACGCGCGAAGGAAACTTGATGTGTTTAATCGCCGCCACGGCGCCCGCGCCGTAGGTCGGGCCATCCATGATCGAGCAGTCCAGCTCGACGTCGCCATCGGCGTTGGGAAGCCCGCCATAGCCGACGCTGTCGTCGTTGGGGTCGGCCTCGACGATCGCCACGGTCTCGACGATCGCGTCGAGCCGGGACCCGGGCGTGCCCTTCTTGAGCAGGGCCATGCCCGTATCGAGGGCATGCAGGCCGTTGGCGCTCGAAAGCATCAGCGGGCGGACGCCCGCAGCGGCCGTGGCCGCCGGCGCCTGCGCCCTGGCCGGGCGGGCGGCCAGGCCGGTCAGGCCGGCGGCGCCGCTGGTGCCAAGAAACTGTCGTCGGGATATCCGCGGTGACATCGTCGCTCCTCCCGCCGCGCGGGAGCGGGCGGTGGGCACAGGATACTCCAATCATTTCCCGGACCGGCGGGGCGGCTGATCTACAATCGGCGCGGTCGCCTGCATGCACGCCGGCACGCGGAGCCGAGCGAGGTCGTAATGCCGTTTCGTTCGAAGTGGGAAGCGCTCGCCACGGAGGCCATCAACCCGGCCACCCTGGCGATCGACAAGCTGCCAGCCGCCGACATCGTCGAGTTGATGATGGCGGAGGACCGCAAGGTCGTCGCGGCGGTCGCACGGGAGAAGGAGCGGATCGCGCTCGGCGCCGAGATGATCGCCGAGAGCCTGCGCAAGGGTGGCCGGCTGGTATTCGTCGGGGCGGGCACGAGCGGCCGGCTCGGCGTGCTCGAATCCGCGGAGATGCCGCCGACCTTCGGGACCGACCAGGATCTGGTGCAGGCCGTCATGGCCGGAGGCCGCGGCGCCACCTTCAGCGCGCGTGAAGGTGTCGAAGACAACTACGAGGAAGGCGCCAGGTCCGTGAGCCGCCTGCGGCCAACGAAGAAGGACATCGTCGTCGGTGTCTCGGCCAGCGGCATGACGCAGTTCGTGCGCGGCGCCCTGACCCGCGCCCGCAAGGCCGGCGCCACGATTCTCTTTGTGACCTGCGATCCGAAGACCGAGCTGCAGACCTTCGTCGATCTCATGATCGCGCCCGCCGTCGGGCCGGAAGTGATTGCCGGTTCCACGCGCCTCAAGGCGGGGACTGCCACCAAGATGGTCCTCAACATGCTGACCACCTCGGCGATGGTCCGCATGGGCAAGACCTACGGCAACCTGATGGTCGACGTGCGCACCGGCTCAGAGAAGCTGAAAGACCGCGCCCGGCGGATGGTCAACATCATCACCGGCCTCGATTACGACGAGGCGGACAAGCTGCTGAAACGAGCGCGGTGGAACGTGAAGGCTGCCGTCGTGATGCGGAAGACCGGGCTGCCCTACCCCAAGGCACTGGTCAGGATTCGCAAGGCCGACGATCAGCTGCGCGACGCGCTCGGCGAAGACATCGAGTCCCGCCTGCGAGAGTTGCTCACGCACCCGCACCCGCAGCCCTGACCCTCAGCGCGGCTGCAATCCCGATCCGGCCGCATGATCCAGGATCAACTCGACATCTCCATGCAGCTGCAGGAACGACGCCGGCACTCGCGGCGTCACCGGCCCGCGGCAGGCGGCGCGCACAGCCTCAGACTTTCCTGATCCCATCGCCACGAGCACAATCGATCGGCTTCGCAGCAGCGTCCCGACGCCCATGGACAACGCCTGTGGCGGCACGCGGCCCGGGCGGCCGTCGAACATGTCGGCGTTCGATCGCCGCGTCGCCGGCGCGAGCCGCGCACGATGGGTGTCGGCAATCAGCGCTGCGGCCGGCTCGTTGAAGCCGATGTGCCCGTTGCCTCCGATGCCAAGGATGACCAGATCGAGCCCTCCCGCCCTGGCAATCGCGCGCTCGTAACGTTCGCACTCCTTGTCGGCGTCGGCTGCGCCACCGTCGAGAAAGTCGATGTTCCGTCGTACGAGGTTCACGTGGCGAAACAGATGCGTCTCCATGAACGCGCGATAGCTGGCCGGGTGAGACGGCGGCAGGCCGTAGAACTCATCGAGGTTGAACGTCCGCACCCGCGAAAAGTCGATCCGTCCCCGCTTGTAACGCGCCCGCAGCTCGGCGTACAGACCGACCGGAGTCCGCCCCGTCGGCAGACCCAGGACCGCATCCGGCCGCGCGCCGACGACCGCCGCGACGTGATCGGCGACCGCCCGCGACACCGCGGCGTCGTCCTTCAGAATTCGCACACGCACAACACACTCTCCTCTGACCGGTCAGGACTCGATGACATACGCCGGTATTGTGGCGCCGCCGCGCGCTTCCGCCAGCGCCAGCTGCACGGCCCCCATTGCCGGTTCCTGATCGAGCAGGATCGGTTCGCTCCTCGGCGCGACGTCGCCGACTCTGGCGACGACATCCGCCAGCAGGGCGGGAATTGCACGAAAGGTGCCGCCCGCCAGGACCATCGGAAACGCAGCGCCCCGCATGCCGAGGCGTTCGGCGACGGACCGCGCCGACGTCATGAGCTCCTCCGCCGCGTCGCTGACGATCTGCCGTGCCACGGCGTCGCCTTCGCCCACCGCCGCCTGGACTTCGGCGCCGAGCGAGGACACCAGCCGGCGGCGGCCGTCCCGGTAATACACCTCGTGGACCAGCTGTACGGGCGCCGTCACCTCGAAATGCGCCAGCACTCTCGCTGTCAGCGAGGTCGCGGGGCCCCGGCCGTCCATCTGCCGCATGACAGCCTGCAGTGCGCGCTGGCCGATCCACCACCCGCTGCCCTCGTCCGCCAGAATGTACCCCCAACCGCCGGATCGCGCGGCGCGTCCTTCGACGTCGCGGCCGTAGCAAATCGATCCGGTCCCCGCGATCAGCACCAAACCTGGCCCGTCGCCGGCACCCGCCTGCAGGGCAATCAGCGCGTCATTCACGACGAGCGTGGGCGCCTTCTGTCCAATCCGACGCATGATGCCCCGGATCACGGCGGCATCATCCGCGCGGTCCACGCCAGCGATCCCCAGGCAGATGGCCGCCGGCCGCTCGCGTTCGCCGGCGAGGGCCTGCTCCATCACTTCGTGCAGCACTTTCTCCACTTCGAGCTCGCCCAGCGCCGCCAGGTTGGCGCCGGGGCCTCGCGCGGTGGCGCGTACCTTCAGCTCTTCGTCCGCCAGCACGCACACGGTCTTCGTGCCGCCAGCATCGATACCCAGCACCAACATCGCGCCGTCACCCGGCCGGCGCGCGCGGAACATGTGACGGCACTCGTGAATCGGGTGCGTCGCGCGAGGAAGGCCGAAGCGGAGCATAAAAAGCCCTGACGATGCTGTCAACCGCGCGTTGACACTCACAGACCGCGAATGTACAGTTCGAGTCTCGATGTTCGCTCCCCGGACGCTGACACGCAACGAGCCGGCCAACCGGCTGTGGCGTCGTCGCGTGCTGCTCTCCCTCGCGCTGGCCGCAGGCCTCCTCGTTCCCGCATCCGGCGGCGCGCGCGCGCCCGCTGAAGTCCGGGCGCTCTGGGTCACTCGCGCCAGCCTCACCACGCCCGGCTCGATTGCGGCGCTGGTGGATTCGGCGTACCAGAGCGGGTTCAACACATTGCTCGTGCAGGTCCGCGGGCGCGGCGACGCCTACTTCGCCAGCACGCTGGAACCCCGCGCGGACTCGCTGACCGGACAGCCCGCCGACTTCGATCCGCTCGGCTCGGTCATTGCCCTCGCGCACAGCCGCGGTCTCCGCGTGCATGCGTGGATCAACGTGGGCCTGGTGTCGTCGGCCGCGGATCTGCCGGCCAGCCGCTCGCACGTCGTCTACCGCCATCCGGAATGGCTGATGCTTCCCCGCGCGCTGGCATTCGAGCTCGGGCAAGTGGATCCCCGCAGTCCCGCCTACGTCGGCAGGCTCGCCCGCTGGACGCGCGCAGAGGACGACGTCGAGGGCCTCTTCGCGTCCCCGATCCCGCGCGACGCCGCCGATCATCTCGTGGCCGTCGTCGAAGACGTCGCCCGGCGATACCCCGTGGATGGCGTGCATCTCGACTACATACGCTATCCGAACCAGCAGTTCGACTACAGCCTTGCCGCGCTGCGTGCGTTCCGGCAGGATCTCGACGCGTCGATGACGCCCGTCGAGCGCCGCCGCTTCGACCCGTCCAGCCCGGCCGCGCTCATCGCCGCCACCGACATGTATCCCGAACGCTGGGTGGGCTTCCGGCGCTCGCGCCTGAACTCGCTCGTGCTCAGGCTGCGAACCGCCATCAAGGCCAGCCGCCCCGAGGCGCTCCTGAGCGCGGCCGTCTACCCGGACGCCACGGAGGCCAACGCGCGCCGCCTCCAGGATTGGTCGATGTGGGTGGAGAATCGGTGGATCGACGTCGTCTGCCCGATGGCATATACACCCGACGCGCGAATCTTCGCGACGCAGATCGCGTCGGTGCGCCAGGTGGCCGGCACGCAGGCTGTCTGGGCCGGCATTGGCGCCTATCGCCTGTCGACCGACGAGACCATCGACAACATCATGACCGCGCGCCGACTCGGCGCCAGCGGCATCGTGCTGTTCTCCTACGACAGCCTCGTGCACCCTCCGCGCGGCCTCGAGTACCTCACGACAGTCAGCCGCGCCGCGTTCACCCCGTGATGCGGGCGGGGCCTCCGCCATTCGCCGACGTCGAACGCCTTCTGCAGGACGCGCAGCGCCGCCGCGCGTTTCCGGCCGCCGCCATTGAAGTCGGGCGCCGCGACGGCGTGCTCTGGCAGTGGGCGTGCGGACAACTCACTTACGACGACGACGCGCCAGCCGCGACGGTTGACACGATCTTCGACCTCGCCTCGTTGACGAAGGTGCTCGCGACGACGCCGCTCGTCGTCCGGCTCGTCGCTGCGCGCCGGCTCCTGCTCAACGATCCTGTGGCGGCTCATCTCGAAGACTGGCGAGGCGCCGATCGTGAACGCGTCACTGTCGCGGACCTGCTCGAGCACACGGGTGGCCTGATTGCGTGGTGGGATCTGTATCGCCGCGGCGCCTCACGGCGCGAGTACGCGCACGAGATCGGCACGATGCCCCTGGCCTACGTGCCGCGCAGCCAGTCCGTCTACAGCGATCTCGGCTTCATCCTCCTCGGCCTGATCGTCGAACGCGCTGGCGGCCGCACTCTCGACGCTCAGTTTGCGAACGCCATCGGCAATGCGTCGCTGCTCTTCACGCCAGGCGCAGACATGCGGCGCCGGACCGCGCCCACCGAGATGGACAGCGCCTGGCGGAAGCGGCTGCTTGTCGGTGAGGTCCATGACGAGAACGCGTCGGTCCTCGGCGGCGTCGCGGGTCACGCCGGCCTGTTCGGCACCGTCGAGGCCGTTGGCCAACACGCACGCCTCGTGATGGAGACCTTCGGTCGCGAGACGGCGCTCGGCAATCCGCGGCTGATGGCCCGCGTGGTGACGCCAAGCCGTGTGCCGCGTAGTTCGCGGGCGCTCGGGTGGGACACGATGCGGCCGACGTCGTCGTGCGGCCATCGCCTGTCGCACGCGGCGATCGGCCACACCGGGTTCACCGGCACGTCACTCTGGATCGACCCGATCAAAGACTTGTACGTGGCGCTGCTCACGAATCGAGTGCATCCGGCGAGACCCGAGGGGCATGAGGACCAGCTGACGCGCCTGCGCCCTCAGGTTCACGACGCGATCGTCGCGGCGATCGAGGCGTGACGAAGTTACTGGCCTTGCGGCGGCTCGCCCGTGGACTCGGAACCGGCAGGAGGACGTGGCAGCGCCAGCCCGCTGCCTGGTCCGCGCGTCGGGCCACTTCCCTCCCGCCGCCCGGGGCCAGACCCGCCGTTCCGCTGTCCCGTTCCCCGATTGTTTCCGGAGCCGGGCCCGCCGCCCGAGCCGCCGAAGGTCGGCAGACCACCCGGGGTGCCGCTGCCGGACGTGCCACCCGGAGTGGTGGGACCTGCGGGCTTCCACGGGACGTAGGTGAACTTCCACTGGTCGTAGGTCGTCGCGCCGTCGGGCTCGAGGAAGGAGGTCGCCTTGCTCCTGCTCTTCACGCTGCCAATCAACTGGCCGACACCGAGCGCAGGCTGCTGCACGCCGGGCGCGTTCGCGATGCCGGCGTTCACGCCGACGAGGTCGAAGTCGGTGCCGGTGATGGGATCCTTGTATCGCTTGCGGAGAAATTTTCCCTGGATGAGCGCGTCGATGCTCGGCGTTCCAGGGGCAGCGTTCTTGCGGCGGTAGAGCTGAATCGCGCGGTCGTACTGCTGCCCGCGCCACAGCAGCTCCGCTTCCTTGTCGCGGACCGCCATCGTCCGCCAGACCGGCAGCAGCGCCGTCATCACGACCGCCATCACCGCGAGGGCCACCAGCAGCGCCGCCATGGCAAACCCGGCGTCGGCCCGAGGCGTCTCTTGCGCGAACGTCATGGCTTCACTATGCTTGTAAACGGATGATAGCACGAGGATTCCGGCCCGTTTTCCGCGTCCTGCGCGTGGCAGTCGGCCTTGCGGCCGTCGTCGCGCTCGGCTGCGACCGCGTGCCGTTGACGGCCCCGACGCAGTCGACGATTCTGCTGTTTGCGACCTCGCCGTCAGTGCCATCCAACGGCGCCATCAATCTGGTCGCGACGGTAACCGAGCAGTCCGGGACGCCGGTCCAGAACGGCACGCTCGTCACCTTCACGACGACGCTCGGCGCTCTCAACCCGAATGAGGCGCGCACGGAAAACGGCAAGGTCACCGTATCGCTTGCGGCGAACGGTCAATCGGGTACCGCCACGGTCACGGCGTTCTCCGGGGGCATCAAGAGCGAGGCCCTGACGGTCCCGGTCGGCGCGGCCGCCGCAGACTCAATCGTGGTCAGCGCGGCTCCGACGAGCGTGCCGCAGAACGGCGGCAGCACTGTCATCACGGCGCAGGTGCGCGACGCAGCCGGCAATGTGCTCGCCGGCGTTCCGGTCACCTTCTCGACCACCAACGGCACACTCCAGGCGAGTGTGGTCACGAGCGGGGCCGACGGCCAGGCGAGCACCACGCTGACTACGACTGTCAGCTCCGTCGTTACGGCGCAGGCCGGCAGCAAGTCCGGCACTGTCACCGTCGGCGTCGCGGCGCTGCCGACGATCGCCTTGACCGCATCACCGACCACCGGAATCGTTGGTCAGGCAGTCACCTTCAGCGTCACTGTGACCCCCGCAACGGGCGGCAACCCGGTGCGCTCGGTGCGCGTGAACTTCGGCGACGGTGACTTCCAGGATCTCGCGACGCTCAGCGGCACGACAACCGTCGCGCACATCTACGGCCGCGCCGACACGTTTACCGTCACTGTGACCGTCACGGATACTTCCGGACAGCAGGCGTCGCAGATACTGGTCATCGGCGTCGTGCCGCAGCAGCCGGTGGCTGTCACGCTCACCTACGATCCGCCCACCGCCATCACGCGCAACGAGGTCATCACGTTCACGGCAACAGTGACGATGGGCACGGGCGTCAATGCCGAGAGCTTCGACTGGGTCTTCGGCGACGGCACAACCAGCACGACCACCGGCGACCAGGTCACGAAGGCCTACAGCGCCGCCGGGACGTTCCACGCCAAGGTCACCGTCCACGCCTCTGATGGGTCAACGGGTCTCGCCACAGCAGATGTGGTCGTCGGTCCCTGAGCGGTCCGAGTCGCGGCGGCGTTCCGACGATTGTTTTGAGGGGTTCGATTCCAACACCAGCAGACGGGTCGGATCGATCGGCTGCCGGAAGGCTTGCTACCAGTCCGAGTACTTTGTCGTCCCGTCCATCGACAGGCCTTCAGCGCCAGACTTGACGTCGTAGATGCCTGGCTCGGCGGACGGGTTGTTCGGATCAGGCTCCGCCGTAATTGCCTGCCACGTCGTGGCAGACTTGGTGATCGGATCATCCGGGATACGCCGCATGTAGCTCGCCGTCACCAGCTCGTTCAGATCCGCCGGGTACTTGCCCTTGTCCGCGTAGTACTGGTCGATCGCGTCGCGCATGCGAAACAGGTCTTCCTTGAGAACGGCCTCGCGACCCCTCTGCAGACTGCCGACGTAGGCGGTCAATCCGATCGTCGCAAGCAAGACGATCAGCGACATCACGACGATCAGTTCGATCAGCGTGAAACCACGCTCGGCCAGCGTTTGCGGCGAAAGCGTCCGCTTACCAGTCCGCATACCTGGTCCCGTCGAGGGCCGTGCCCTCGCTCTTGGTGTAGACGTCGTAGACGTCCTGGCCGCCCCACGACTTCGACTCGGGCTTGTCTTCGTACGCGCGCAACGCCCAGTCCGGCTTGCCAGTCATCGGGTCGTTCGGAATGCGGCGCAGGAACTTGAGCGTGTGCGACGTGCTGCTGTCGCCGACTGTGGCCACTCCCACGACGAGCGTCTGCAGGTCCGGCGGATACCCTTCGCTGCCGGCGCGAATGGAGGTCGGCGGGATCTGACCGCTGTCCGCCGCGTCCTTGTAGTGGTCGATGGCGGTGCGAATCTCACGCAGCGACCGGCGCAGTTCCCCCTCGCGCTCGCGCTGCGACGCCACGCGCGCCAGCGGCATCACCGCGGACGCCAGGATCGCCACGAGCGCAGTGACCACCAGCATCTCGACAAAGGTGAAACCGGCTGAAGTGCCCGGCACCGCGGCACGCGAGCACTTCAGCACGTGAGCACGCACTGCCGCACCGAAGCACCCCTGCACGTCTGCACCGCGAGCCGTGTTCCCGGCGAGCCCTGTCCAAGACGGCCATTGTTCCTATTTCACTGTAACGCCGACGGGAGCCGCTTGCACTGACACCGGCGCGCCGGCAGGACCGGCCGCCGACCCGACGGCCGCGAGCGTCGTCTTGCCAGCGCTCACCGGCTCGACGATGACCGCCGCGATCAACCCGGATCCGCTCGCGCCGACGGTGTCACCGCCGCGGACGACTGTCAGGTCAACACGGCCGCTCGTCGCGTCGATGTTCTGCGTGAACTCGGCGGCCACGCCGCCCTGACGCATGAAGCTGCCCTCCTGCACGGCACGGACGCGAATCACCGCCGGGTCATACGTGAGAGTCACTGTCACCGTCGACACGCGCGGCGCGTCGCTGACAGAGATCGGGACTGTGTAGGGACCGCCGCCAAGCCTCAACTCCGGGCCCGGCGTCGTGACGGCCAGCCGCATCCCGGGCGCAGCTGCTGGCGCCGGTGCCGCGGCGGCCTGGTCCGCAGGAACGGGCGCGGGCTCGGGCTGGAGCAATGGCGCTTGTGCGCTGGCCTGCGGCTGCGGTGTTTGCGGCGGAGGCTGCGGCGCAGGCGCCGGCGCTTGCGGCAGCACTCCTGGAGTCGAAAGCGTCCCCGGCGTCGCTGGTACCGTAGGCTGCGAGGGCGGGCCTGAAGGCGCGGCCGCCGGCGCTGGCACTGGCGCTGCGGCTTCCGGCGCGGCGATCAGCGGAGGCGGCCCGCTCAACCCGAGGTTCTGTTGCGACCCGATGTAGACCGGATCGATGTCCTGTTGCGCCAGGTCGTGGCCGCGGACGATGCGGGGCGTGAGCAGCATCACGATGTCAGTCTGCCCTGTTGAGATGTCGTTCGACGTGAAGAGCGACTTCACCACCGGCAGGTGAATCAGCCCCGGGAATCCCTTGTAAGTGCGCCGGCTGTCCTCGCGCAGCAACCCGGCCAGCAGCGTCGACTCGCCGTCGCGCAGGCGGATCTTGGTCTCCACCTTGCGCGAGCCGAACGACGGAAAGTTCTGCCCCGCGATGTTCACGTCCTGCCCGACAGTGCTGCTCTCCACCGAGAGCTCGAGGATGACGTCGCCGTCGAAGGTGACGCGCGGCGTGACGATGACGTTGATGCCGACGTCTTTGTACTGGTACGACGAGACCGGCGTCGTCGCGAGGCTGCCCGCACCGCCAACCGATCCGAACGTCGTCGTGGCGATCGGAATCTCGTCGCCGAGGTTGAGCGTGATCTTCTGCCCCTCCTGGCCCCGCAGCTGCGGCTTGGCGACCAGTTTGGTCTGCGAATCAGACTCGAGGAAGCGCACGATCGCCGTCGGGACGGACAGGTACATGTCAGCGGCGCTGATCCCGCGCGAGATCGTGTTCAAGTTGAAGAGCGGCGAGTTGATCGCCCCGGTCCCGGCGGCCGGGGTCGGCGCCGCCTCCGGCGAGAAGACGCCGGTCACGGAGTAGTTGCTGAGATCCAGGCCGAACTGCTTGGCGCGCGTCCGGCTCACTTCGAGGATCTGGACGTCGAGGATGATCTCGGCGGGCGGCCGATCGTTGGACTGGATCAGCCGCTCCATGATCGTCACCATCGCCGCGGAGGCGCGCACGGTGATCGAGTTCTGAGTCTTGTTCGCGAAAAACGCCGGCACCATGGCGACGCCGGGCACGCGCATCACCGCGTTGAGCAGCTGGACGACTTCGGTGGCGTCGGCGTGCGAGAGATAGAACGTGCGGACGACCAGTTCTTCGTACTTCGCGTGGTTGGCCGGCGTATCCGGGATCACCAGGATGGTGCGGTCGTTCAGCACCTTGTAGAACAGCGAGTTCGCCGAGAGGATCTGCTGCAGCGCCTGCTCGAGGGTCTGTCCGGCGATCTGGATGGTGTACTGCGGCGGATCGCGGTAGTCGCCGGCGAACGTGATGTTGATGCCGGTGGCGTCGCCGATGAACCGCAGCAGGTCGCGGACACTGCCGGAGAAGTGCAGGTCGAGCGGCTCCCGTGACGCTGGATTGAGCGTGGGCTCCGGCTGCAGCCGCCGCGCGCGTTCGCGCATCGCGTCGATGGGCGAGCGTGGCCTGGCCGCCTCGATCTGCGCGACGATCCGGCGATCGAGGTCGGCCACGTGCGCCGCGAGCTGGCGGTTGGTCGGGTCGTACTCGCTGGCGCGCTTGAACTCGCGCAGCGCAGCGTCGAGCTGTCCCTTGCTCTCGAACTCCTTGCCGGCCGCGGCATGCAGGAGCGCCGCCTCCAGCATCGCGCGTTCGAGCGCGATCCTGTACTCCGGCTTGTCGGGCGCTTCCTGGACCGCGGTGCGGAAATGCGCCACCGCCGAGTCCCAGTCGGTCGCCTTGGCCGCCTGGTAGCCCTTGTGGTACGCCGACGACGCAGCGCAGCCGCTCACCGTGAGCGCGAGTGCGAGAACGAGCGCGCCTTTCAGCCACGCATTTTTCACGAGTGCGATTCTCCGTTACGACCCTGACAGGCGAATGACCTGCCGGCCCTGTCCGTCAGTGCGCGCCATCTCGATGGATTCGACCCCGATCCGTTCGATGCGGTAGCGTCCGTCAATCGTCTCGCCCTCGCGGCCGTAGAACACGTTCTTGCCGTCGCTGAGCACGGCAATCCTCGCCGTTGTCGCCCCATTGACGATGCCGATGAACTTCAGCTGAATCGGCGGCGGCGGGGGCGGTCCGACGGGCAGCGCCGGCAGCGCCGCCGCGCCGTTTGGCCCTCCGGCCGCGTTGCCGACGGGCATCGGCGCGGGACGCGGCGCCTCGAACGAGAACGGATCGCGCGACGCGTCGTCCGGCTTCGGCCGCGAAGCCGTCAGCGCGTCCATGCGCACCGCTTCCACGACTGCCGCCGCGCCCTTCCCACGCGCTGCCGGCGGCACGCGCCGGACCTGCGCGGGAATCGCCGCCGCGGGGCCGCTGAATTGCCAGTACATGACCCCGAGCAGGACGGCGAGCAGCACGCCCAGCACGAGGCGCTGACGCGGCGAGCTAGAGGGCATGGGCCGCTCCGGACGGATAGTACGTCGCCAGCCGGATGCCAACCGCCAGTCCGCCCGTACTACGCGTGCTCTCCGCCACACCCACGTCCTCGATCGTCACGAACTCCGGCGCCGTTTCAACTGCGTACAGGAAGCCGCGGAAGTCGCGATAGTCGCCGCTCAGTGTCATCGCGATGACCAGTCGCTGGAGCCGTCCCTTGTACTGGTCGTCGATACTGTAACTGCGACGCTCGATCGTCAGGTGGTGTGTCGCCGCCAGGGCCGCCAGGTGGGCATACGTCAGGTGCCGTGCGCCCGACAGGTCGGCGGGCAGCGCGTCGTGATAAAAGCGCGCCAGATCGCGGTCAGCCTCTTCGGTGCGCGACAGCGTCCCGTGGACCGCATCGGAGTCGCGCGTCGCAATCCGCAGTTGCTCGGCGGCTGTCGCCGCCCGGCGCTCGCTGGCAGCGACCTTGAGCGAGAGCGGATAGACGACGAGCACGTACGCGCCGAGGTTGATCGCCGCAATGGTCGCCAGCGGCACGATCCAGCGGCGGTAGTCGTTGAACACCTGCGCGGAGAGGCGCCGCACGGTCATGGCGCGCCTCGCACGGTCGCCGCGACCAGCGGCTCGTAGCGGCCCTTGATCGTCGCCTCGACGCCGCCATCCTTGGTCTCGCGATCCTGCACAGACAGCAGGTCGTGGAACGCGCCGGTCTTCTCCAGGGCGTCGAGAAACCTGTCGATGGCGCCCACACTCCGGCCAACGACGATCGCCGTCACGCTCAACCGGCCCTGCTCGTCGACGTCCGGCTTCACTGCCGTCAGCCGCGCGTCGGCGGGAAGCGCCGCCTCCAGCTGATTGAACAGCGCCGTCCACGAAAACGCCCGCTGATCGATCGCCAGATTGACTTCGTGGGTTGCCGCCGCAATCTGCGCGACGTGCGCGGCGTCGATGCCGGTCCGCAGTCGCGATGCATCGCGGCGCATTTCCGCGGTTCGCGCCTCGGCGGCCGAGGCCTGCGCGCCGAACGCCCGATCGCGCGATGTCAACGACAGCAGGCGCGTCACGTTGAACGCCGTGGCGGCAAGCACCGCCAGCGCCACGACGGCCAGGATGACAGTCACGAGGCGCTCGTTGTAGAACGGCCGCGTGGCCAGGTTCGCCCGCGCGCTCATGCGGCAGGATCTCCAGCGAGGATGCCGGCGAGTGGCGCGAGTGAATCGGCCAGCGTCGGGCTGACGGCAATCCGATCCGACAGCGTCGCGGCGCCGTCGAGCGTGAACGACTCGACGCGGGCGCCAAGACGTTCGCCCAGCGCGCGTCGCACCTGCTCCGCGCCGGCGGATCCTTCCGGGCCCTCAGCAGCGCCAGCGAACAAGACCCGGCCGAACCCCCGGCCGCTCAGCCGGTCTTCGTAATACATCGCGGTCTGGTGGACCAGGTCGGCCAGCGTCTCCTCCGCGTCCACTCCGCGGTGCCGGAAGAAGATCACGCGGCCGCGCCGGACGACGATCAGCGTCGCGTAGTCGGCCTCGGCATGCACCAGCAGCCAGTCGTCCGGCGCCGATCCCTGCGCCAGCACCAGGTTCACGAGCTCGAAGCTGGCGAGGTTGATCAGGCCGGCGTGCGCGCCGGCCGCCTTGACGGCCTGCTCGTACTGCGTCACGACCTCGAGACGGGCCATCGCCACGACGAATTCACGGCCGCCGGCCGGCAGCGACTCGCCTTCTACCCATGTCAGATGCGACTCGTCGGGACGGAAGGGCACGCTCTTGCGCACCTGCCAGCGCAGCATGGCTTCGAGCTCCGCCGGTCGCGCCGGTACCTGATCGAATCGCACGAGCGAGACCTTCGCCATCGCGTCGGGCACCACCAGCGCCACTCGACGACTGCCGCCGACGGCCTGAAGCACGCGCGTGATGGCCGCGACAACGGCAGGCTGGTCGACGATGTTCGGCGACGTGAGACTCGGAACGACGGCGCCGGCAGGCAACGGTTCGACAGCGTGCGTCGCCGCGGCGGGCGCGCCCGCAGCCACTCGCAGCGCGGCCACGCGCGTCGAAGCAATCTCGATCGCCACCGAGGGCCGGGGCGGCGCGAAGAGGCGGTCGACGAGGCTCATTCGACGAACGTCACCTTGTTGATCTCCCGCAGCGTGGTCCGGCCGAGCAGCACCTGCTCCACCGCCGACTCGCGGAGAAAGCGCATGCCTTCCTCCCGCGCAACTTTCTTGATCTCGGAGTTCGGGCGCCGCTCCAGAATCATGTCGCGAATCCGATCCGACAGGTCGAGCAGCTCACAGATGGCGGTGCGGCCCTTGTAGCCGGTGCCGCCGCACTCGATGCAGCCGGCACCCTCGTAAAACGTCGCGCTCTCGAGCAGCGACTCGTCGAGCGCCGACTCGATCAACGCCTCGCGCGAGATGGTCGCCTTGCGGCGGCAGGCGCTGCAGATCAGGCGCACCAGCCGCTGGGCCAGCACGCAGTTGAGCGCCGCGATGAACTGGTAGGGCTCGACGCCCATGTTGAGGAACCGCCCCAGGACGTCGACGACGTTGTTTGCGTGGACGGTCGTGAACACGAGGTGGCCGGTCAGCGCCGACTGAATGGCGATCTGCGCGGTCTCGGGGTCGCGGATCTCGCCGACCATGATCTTGTCGGGATCGTGGCGCAGAATCGAGCGCAGGCCGCGCGCGAACGTCAGGCCCTTCTTCTCGTTGATTGGAATCTGCGTGATGCCGCGCAGCTGGTATTCCACCGGGTCTTCAATCGTGACGATCTTGTCCTCGATCGTCTTGATCTCCGACAGCGCCGCATACAGCGTCGTCGTCTTGCCGCTGCCTGTCGGCCCGGTGACGAGCACCATCCCGTACGGCTCGGTGATGTACTTCCGGAAGCGCCGCAGTTCCTGCTCGGGAAAGCCGAGGATGTCCAGCCGCAGCTCGGTGAACTGCTCGCTGATCGATTCCTTGTCGAGGATGCGGATGACGGCGTCCTCGCCGTGCACGCTCGGCATGATCGAGACGCGGAAATCGATGGTCTTGCCCGGCACGCGCAGCTTGAAGCGCCCGTCCTGCGGCACCCGCTTCTCCGCGATGTCGAGCTCGGACATCACCTTGATGCGCGAGATGATCGCCGAGTGGAACTGCCGCGCGATCGGCCGCATCGCCGGCTGCAGCACGCCGTCGATCCGGTACTTCACGTGCACCGCATCGTCCTGGGTCTCGATGTGAATGTCGCTCGCCCGGCGTTGCAGCGCCGTGTAGATCGTCGAGTCCACCAGCCTGATGATCGGGCTGATGTCGCTGGTCAGCCGCTCGACGGTGAGGTTGTCCTCGCCGGCCTCGTCTTCCTTGAGCAGCTGAATCTCGAACCCCTCGGTCGCGTCCTCGAGCACGCGCTGGGAGTTCTCGCTCTTCTTCAGCATCGACTGGATCGTCGACCGCACACCCACCGCGACGCGGAGCGGTGTCGCCAGCAGCGCCGACAGCTCATCGATCATCGGCAGGTCGCGCGGGTCCGAGACGATGATGACGAGCGACTTCCCTTCGCGCCGCCAGGGCACGAACCCGTAGCGCAGCATCAGGTCTGCGGGGATCGACCGGAACAACTCGCCGTCGATCTGGAAGCGGTCCATGTCGACGAACTCGAGGCGGTAGCGCTCGGCCAGCCGGCGCGCATCGGCCAGCTCCGCGACGCGGTCGATGCCGCCGCCCTCGAGGGCGTCGGGCGCCAGCAGCCGGGCGGCTTCGTCGGCGGGATGCTGTGGCGTGTCCATCAATGCACCGCGGACGAAAGCTGGAAGAGCGGCAGATAGAGCGCCAGCAGCAAGCCGGCAATGACCAGGCCGAGCAGGATCAGCAGCACCGGCTCGACCAGTGTGACGAAGCGGTCGAGGCTGGACTGGAGGTCTTCGTCGAAGAAGTCAGCCAGGCTGTTCAGCATGTCCTGAAGCGATCCGGTGGCCTCGCCCACCTCCGTCATCTTGATCGCCACGTCCGGCAGGAGCTTCCCCTCCCGCATCGTCGCGGCCAGGCTCTGACCTTCGCGCACGCGCTGCGCCATCTTGGTCAGCTGACTAGCGGCGTAGCGATTGGTGACCGAGCGTGACGCGACTTCCAGCGCCTGCACGAGCGGGATACCGCCGGCCAGCAGCGTCGCCAGCGTGCGGGCCATCTGCGAGGTCGAGAACTTCAGCGCGATGTCACCGACCAGCGGGAGCCGCAGCAGCAGCCGATCGATTCGCTTCCTCTCCGACGAACGCCGCAGCCACGCAGCTGCCGCGAATATTGTCGCGACAATGCCGATCACCAGCAACGGCGCGTAGCGCCGCGAGAACGCCGATATCTGCATGACGATGCGCGTGCCTGTCGGCAGATCGGCGTTGAAGCTCTCGTAGAACTGCGAGAACGCAGGTACCAGCCACAGGTTGATGATCGTCACGACCACGAAAGCCAACGCCAGCAGGACTGCCGGATACATGAGCGCGCTGATGGTCTTGCGCCGTACCGATCCGATCAGCTTGGCGTACGCGACGTAGCGCCGCAGGACCACCTCGAGATTTCCGCTCCGCTCGCCCGCCAGCAGGGACGCGGTGTAGATGCCGGGCACCAGGTCGCCGTGCTCCTCGAACGCGTCGGACAACTGCGCGCCGCCGCGGACGCGCTCGTAGACGGCGTCAAGCACCGGCTTGAACACCGAGTCGGTCAAGCCTCCGCGCAGCAAGTCGAGCGATTGAATCAACGGCATCCCGGCTTTGAGCAGCGTCGCGAGCTCCTGGTTGAACTCCAGGAACTCCCGCGTGCGGATCCGACGGCGCCTGCCGAAGAGCTGCCCCAGGCCCGACGCGATTCCCGCCGGCCGGACCGACAACAGCAGGTAGCCTTTGTCCTCGAGCTCGCGACGCAGCTGCGCCTCGCTCTCGGCGGCGTAAACCCCGTCGATGAGCTGGCCTCCGGCCGTGCCGAGCCTACAGCGATACTCCATCGCAAGCGCTTGTCGGACAGTCAATTACCGGCAGACGTGCCGTAGTGCCGGATTATAGCAACTCTGGTCGTCCCCGGGCGGACGGGGATGGTTCGGCTATTTGGACGTGCAAACCCCGCGGGCGGTCCGGGAGCGCTCAGGGGGCTGCCGGGGTGACAGCGGCGAGAATCCGGGCGACATAGCTGCGCGTCTCGGGGAATGGCGGGATGCCCCCGTAGCGCAGCACTGCCGCCTCGCCGGCGTTGTAGGCCGCAAGCGCCTGCGCGAGCGGGTAGCGGTCGAGCAGCGTTCGCAGGTGGCGCGTGCCGGCGTCGATATTCGCGGTCGGGTCGAACCCGTTCCGCACCTGATAGGTCCGCAGCGTCTGAGGCATCAGCTGCATCAGTCCCCTCGCGCCACGCCAGGATCGCGCGGTCGCCGCGTAGTTCGACTCCGCCCGGATGACTGCATGAACCAGGCTGGGGTCCACGCCGTAGCGCAAGGCGGCTTTCCTGATCAGATCGTCGTACGGGCCTGTCAACGCGACAAACGTCCCGGCTGCCGGCTGCGTGCCGTTGACCGCCACCGCCGGCGGATCCGGATACGGCACTTCGTCCGGGTCCACGCGCGCGACGAGCGCCGCCGGGAACGACACCTCGCCGCCGTCCCGCAACTGGAGGGTCATCTGATCGCCGTCCACGCGATGGCCGCGCACCGACATCGTCCTGCCGCTCGTCAGCGTGACGAGGTCCGCTCGCGCGGGGCTCGCGAGGCTGCCCAGCGCGAGCAGCGCAAGCGTCGTGACGTGAGGCAGCCGGTGCTGATGCGCCATGGTGTCAGCGACTCAGGACTGGGGCTCCACGAAGGCGTGGAAGACGCGAATCCCGAGCTCGCGCGGGTCGCGGTTCTGTGCCGCCGGGATCAACGCCGGCACAATCGTCTTGTCGACGTCGATCGTGAGCTCGACCATGTCGCCCGAACCCAGCTGCGCGGCAGTGAGTGGCGTCTTGTGGATGAACTCCTGCCGCGGCGTCACGGCAATGGTATCGACCTGCTGGCCGTTCACCTTCAGGGTGATGACCTGCGGCTCGGCAAAACTACTCGGGTTGTCTGCGTGCAGGTAGAACACGCTCGCCTTCTTCGGATTTCTGAAGGCCAGCGCCGCTGTCTTCTTCGTCCACTGCCACTCGACGGTGGAGTTGCCAGCCGCCACCTCGGCCGGGTGCCATCCTTCCTTGAACAGGATGAACACGTTCTCGGAATGCGGCAGCAACTGCAGCGACGCGACCTTGTACTCGAGCTGACCGGTGGTCTCGCCCGCCAGCGACAGCCGCTTCTGCGACTTCGGTGAGTACAGTCCCATCTTGACGGTGGTCTGCCCGACGTAGGTCGAGATGGGCACGAACAGGGTCTTCGTGTACTCGATGGTCTGACCGGGCTTCCACTGCGAGGTCGGAATCGAGGGGTCGTGATCCTCGGTCCACATCAACTCCTCGTCGGCGTCGAGGAAGTGCACCATCACCTTGTAGTCGCCGTCGAAGGCGGGCGCGTTGGGCGCCACGTCGAAGCGGAACGTCGCTTCCACGGGGCTGCCGGCTGGCACGCGCGTCTGCTTGAAGGTCACCTTGGGCGTCGCGACCGCCGGGGGATCCGGCTGATGACGACGGCACGCGGAGACCGCGACGAGAGCGACAAGAGGCAAAGCGATCAGGTATCGAGCTGAGGGCATTGAGACAACCTGCTCCGTGTGGTGAATGCCGAAGGGCCGGGGCAGCCTTCGAATGTTTGTAAAGCACTGAATCATAGCGCCGTTGTCGCTCATGGGGCAATATGGTACAGTCCGCTCGGAACAACGGTGGCAAACGACGCGCTCGGCCTGATCGAAACCCGCGGCCTCATCGGCTCGATTGAAGCCGCGGACGCGATGGTGAAGACCGCCAACGTGGAGCTGGTCGGCAAGGAGTACATTGGCGCCGGCTACGTCACTGTCTTCGTCCGTGGAGACGTCGGCGCCGTCAAGGCCGCTGTCGATGCGGGTGCCGCCGCGGCGCGTCGAGTGGGCGAGCTCGTCTCGGTTCATGTGATTCCCCGTCCTCACGAGGAAGTCGAGCGGGTCCTGCCTGGACGCCGATCAGAAAGCTGAACCCGACTCGTCGCTGACAGTTCATGGCCGCTTCTTCACAGTCTTCCAGCGCGTCTGATCGCGACCTCACCTCAATCGCGGAAGCCCGGGCCCTGGCCAGGCGCGCAAAAATCGCGCAAGCGGCCCTCGGCGAACTGACTCAGGACCAGATCGATCGCATCGTCGACGCCATGGCCGCCGCCGCAACGCGGGACGCGGAGCCGCTGGCCCGGCTGGCTGTGGAAGAAACCGGCTTCGGCGTCGTCGCCGACAAGGTCCAGAAGAACCTCTTCGCGTCGCAGCGGGTCTACGAGTTCATCCGGCCGATGAAGACTGTCGGCGTCGTGAACAGACTCGAGGACCGCAAGGTCGTTGAAATCGCCGAGCCCTTCGGCGTCGTTGCCGCGATCGTCCCGTCCACGAACCCGACATCGACCGCGATCTACAAGATCCTGATTGCGATCAAGGCGCGTTGCGCGATCGTGCTCAGCCCGCATCCGTCGGCGGCGAAGTGCATTACCCGGGTCGCCGAGACCATGGCGGCCGCCGCCCGCTCAGCGGGCGCGCCGGACGGCGCGATCGGATGGCTGACGACGGTGACGCTGGAGGGGACGCAGGAGCTGATGAAGCAACGCGAGGTCGCGGTGATTCTCGCGACCGGCGGCCTGGGGCTGGTGCGTGCGGCGTACAGCGCGGGCAAGCCCGCGTACGGCGTTGGCCCCGGCAACGCGCCTTGCTACATCGAGAGCTCAGCCGACCTGGCGAAGGCGGCGTCGGACATCCTCCTCGGCAAGTGCTTCGACAACGGCGTGCTCTGCTCGTCGCCGAACTCCGTGGTCGTGGACGCGTCAGTCGCCGAAGAAGTGCGGCGGCAGTTCGAGAGCAGGGGCGGCTACTTCCTCAAGCCCGCCGAAGCGGACGCGGTGGCGAAGGTGTTAATCGGTCCGAACCGGTTGCCGAATCCCTCACTGGTCGGCAAGTCCGCCGATGTCATCGCGAAGGCCGCCGGCATCGCGCCGCCCGCCGGGACACGCGCGCTCATCGCCGTCCTGAATGGCGTGGGCCGCGACTACCCGCTCTCGATCGAAAAGCTCTGCCCCGTCCTGTCCTACTACGTGGTGCAGGACTGGCGTGAAGGGTGCGAGCGCTGCAAGGAGATTCTCCGCTACGGCGGAATGGGGCACACGATGTCGATCCATTCCAGGAACGAGGCCGTGATCCTGGAGTTCGGGCTGCACAAGCCCGCCTTCCGCATTTGCGTCAACACGCCGACGACTCACGGGTCCATCGGCCTGACGACCGGGCTCGACCCGGCGATGACGCTGGGGTGCGGCGGCTTCGGGGGCAACATCACGTCCGACAACATCTCGCCGAAGCACTTGCTGAACATCAAGCGGCTGGCGTACGAGTTGCGCCCCGCCACGTCAAATGCCGCGCCGCAAGCCGCGACGACGAGGATTACGGACACGGCGACGTCGACTGGCGGCCAGCAACAGGCGCCGCGCGTGCCGCAGGCGCCGCCTACGGCTTCCGGGATCACAACCGACCAGCTCTCGCGCCGCGTCGACCAGTTCCTGAAGACCCGCGGCTTCGGGTCGCCGCCGGCGGCCCAGACTTCAGCACGGCCAGCCAGCCCGGCAGCCGCTCCTGCTGCCCCACCAGCGCAGCCGGCCGCCTTCGTGTGCGAAGACGACGTACGGGAGGCGTTGCGGGCAGGACGACGCATTACCGTGTCGGACCGGACGATCATCACGCCTGCCGCGCGGGATCTCGGCGAAGCGCAGGCGGTTTTTGCCTACCCGGGGATGGTGCAATAACGCCTCACCGGATCCGTACTTCTATCTGATGCCATTCGACTTACAGGTCTTGACCGACTTTTGCCCGGCGTGCTAGGTTGGCTCGGCAGCACCTGCCCCAGCTACGGTAGCGGCCTCGAAGCGTCGAGAAATAAGAGAGACAGACAGGGAGCCCCCACAGGGGGGCGACCACGACAGGCTGGCGGAGCACCGACGAAAGACTGGTTCCCGTCAGGCAATTCAGTCCGTCGCCGGCACCCAAGTGCCGGAGGCAGCCACCAACTCGTCGGTTTTGGGCCGGTTCTGCGCACGTTGGTCCCGATCCTCGATGGGTGGCACGGCTCGTGCGGAGCCTTTCGCGGAGCGCCCAATGGTGAAGTTCTCCTGGCTGCCGAGGCTGGCGGCCGTTAGTCTGGGATGTGTGGTGGCCGGCTGCGGCTCGTCGCGGCCAGCCCAGGTGCGGACTGCGCCTATCCCGGTGCCACCGGCTCCAACGGTGGTCGCCGCGCAGCCCGTCTCGAAGCCTGCCGCCCCTCCCGTTCAGGCCGACGCCATTCAGGCGTTGATTGACGACTCACAACGCATCTACGAAGCCGGGAAGCGCGAGCTCGACCTCGGTCACCTGGACAAGGCTCGCGTCGAATTCAACCGCGCCATCGATCTCCTGTTGAACGCGCCGGGCGGCGCCCGCACCGAGCCGCGGCTGCGCGCGCAGTTCGACAAGCTGGTCGATCGCATCAGCGCGCTCGAAGTCGCTGCGCTCGCGACGGGTGACGGCTTCACCGAGAAACCCACCGAGCCGGCGTCGATCGATCAACTGCTCGCCCTCTCTGACACCACGACTGCCGCGGCCCCGACGCCGACGGTCGCGGCCACCGTCGAAACAGACCTCGCGCAAACCGCACACGACATTCCGATCCCGCAGAACGACAAGGTGCTGGCGTACGTCGAGCTGTTCCAGGGTCGCCTGCGCAGCTACATGCAGGAGGGGCTGGAACGCGGCAGCCAGTACCTGCCGATGATCCAGAGCGTCTTCCGCGCCGAGGGCCTGCCGCTCGACCTGGCCTACGTGCCGCTGGTCGAGAGTGCGTTCAAGCCCAACGCGCTGTCGCGCAAGAGCGCGCGCGGCGTGTGGCAGTTCGTGCACGCGACAGCCGTCGAGAACGGGTTGCGCCACGACTGGTATATCGACGAGCGCTCCGACCCCGAGAAGGCCACCCACGCGGCGGCGAAATATCTGAAGACACTGAACCGCATTTTCGATGGCGACTGGCACCTCGCGCTGGCGTCGTACAACGGCGGCCCCGGCCGCGTGCAGCGCGCGATGAAGCGCAGCGGCCGCGACGACTTCTGGGCGCTCAGCGCCGGCAACCGGATCCTGCCGCGCGAGACGCGTGAGTACGTGCCGATGATCCTGGCCGCCATGGTGATCGCGCGGAGTCCCGCTCAATATGGATTCCAGCTGGCCACGTCGACCGCGCAGACGCACGAGACCGTCAAGGTGGTGGGCGCGCTCGACCTGCGCCGCGTGGCCGAATGGACGGGCACGCCGGTTGACGAAATCGAACGACTGAATCCGGAGTTGCGCCGGTGGACCACGCCGGTGCGCGGCGCGACCTACGAGCTCAAGGTGCCCGTGGGCACGGCGACGGGGTTGCAGCAGCGCATCGATGCGGCGCCGGAAGCCGACCGCGTCGCGCTGAACTGGCACACGGTCCGCCCTGGCGAAACGCTCGTGACGATCTCGCGCAAACTGCGCGTGAGCCGTTCGGATCTGGCGGAAGCGAACTATCTGACCGTGAAGTCGCGCGTGCATACCGGCGAGAAGCTGATCATTCCTCGCCCGCCGGCGGCGCTGATGGCGTCGCAGCCAGACAGGCCGACGCCCACCGTCGAATCGCGGCCCCCGGTGGAGCGCGCATCGATTGTCAGCACCGCGCCCACGACCGACGAGCCCGACGTGGTGCGTCGCGTCTATCGCGTCCGGCGCGGCGACACCCTTGCCTCGATCGCCAGGACGTTCGCGATCAACGTCTCGTCGATCAAGCAGTGGAACCGGCTGCGCACCAATGTCATCAACGCCGGGCAGCGACTGACCCTCTACACGCCGTCCGAGCGGTAGCACACGCCTCCCCCGCCGCGGCGACGCGCCGCGGTGCACCCGCTCGCACGCCTCGCGAAATCGACGTCTCCCGGCGCGGTCACGCGCGGCAATTCCTGCCGACGTCTGCGATCAATCGACGGAATTCAGGCGACTTCCCGTCCGCCGCTGCAGTGCGACGCTCCTTGCAGCCGCATGACGCGTGCTCTCGTCTCTGCGTACGGCGGCGGTCTTCGGTGTGGAGGCAGTGCCGGTCTCGGTCGAGGTGGATGTCTCGTTCGGGTTGCCGGCACTGGTCATGGTCGGCCTGCCGGATGCCGCGGTGCGGGAGAGCAGAGACCGCGTGCGCGCCGCGATCCGGAACTCCGGCTTCGATTTCCCTCAGCAGCGCGTGACGGTGAACCTGGCTCCGGCGGACGTCCGCAAGGCGGGCACGTCGTTCGACCTGCCAATCGCCCTCGGGGTCCTCGCAGCGACCGGCGTGCTGCACGCACGCGCCATCCCAGATCTCCTCGTCGTCGGCGAGCTCTCGCTCGACGGGTCGATGCAACCGACGCGCGGAGTACTCGCTGTCGCGGCCGGCGCCTTGCGCGACGGCATCCGGCGCCTGCTGCTCCCCGCCGTCAACGCCGGCGAAGCCTCGATCGTGGAAGGGTTGGGCCTGCTGCCCGTTGACAGCCTGCAGGAGGCCGTCGCCGTCCTGAATGCCGAGCAGCCGCCGCGACCAGTGACCCGCCCTCCTCCGTCTGTTGTCGCCGACCCGGGCGGCGATCTCGCCGACGTCCACGGACAACTGCTGGCGCGCCGGGCGCTCGAGCTGACGGCTGCCGGAGGACACAACCTCCTGCTCATCGGTCCGCCGGGCACCGGAAAGACGATGCTTGCCCGGCGATTGCCGGGACTGCTGCCGCCGATGAGTCTGGCGGAGGCGCTGGAGGTGACCACCGTGCACTCGGTCGCGGGCCTGCTACCCCGCGGCGCCGGCCTGCTGACGTGCCGTCCGTTTCGCTCGCCGCATCACAGCATCTCCGACGCCGCGCTTGCTGGTGGCGGCTCGACTCCGCGGCCGGGCGAGATCAGCCTCGCCCATCACGGCGTGCTGTTTCTCGACGAGGTGCCGGAGTTCTCGCGGCGCGCGCTGGAGGTCCTGCGGCAACCGCTCGAGCACGGCGCCATCGCGATCGCGCGCGCCAGCCGGTCGGCGATCTTCCCCGCCCAGTTCATGCTCGCCGCCGCCATGAACCCCTGTCCCTGCGGCTACCACGGCGACCCGCACCGCGCGTGTCGGTGCACGCCAGGTCAGGTCGAGCGCTACGTTCAGCGACTGTCCGGCCCGCTGCGGGACCGCATTGACCTCGTCGTGCCGGTCGCTGCCGTGCCGGCCTGCCAGCTTGAAGCCGGGGCCGAAGGCGAGGCGACGGCGGTCGTCCGCGCCCGGGTTGTAGCGGCCCGCATGCGGCAGGTCAGCCGGCAAGGTGAGCGCGCCAACGGCCGGCTCGAACCGGCACTTCTCCGCAGCTCCGCGGTGGCGATCACCCGGGACGCCCGGCGACTGGCTGCCCGGGCTGCCGAGCGCCTCAGGCTCAGCGCGCGCGGCTTTCACCGGCTGCTGCGGCTCGCTCGCACGGTGGCGGACCTGGCAGCCAGCGATGCCGTAGAGGCCAGCCACGTGGCGGAGGCGCTCCAATTCAGGGCGGAAAACGGCGGCCCCTGAATATTCGCCTGATGTTCGCCTGACGAAATTGTGTGTTCCGGTCGAAACAACCCGTGTGTTACAGTCGCGGTTCTGCGGCTGTGCTAGCTCTTCCGTTCAGTCGCATCCAATTTTCAGTGCGTCACACTCGTCGTTACACGATCGTCATTGCGGATCGCCGCACAGGCGCGCACCGGCGCGTCGGGGTCCGCCTGCTCCCCGTCCTTGCTGGTATGGGGCTGCTGTTCGTGCTGCCCGTGCTCGTCGGCCTCGGCCTGCGCTGGAGCGCGGTGTCGGAGATCAACGACTTGCGCGCGACGGCTGAGCGGCTGGACCTGGAAAACCGGAACTTCCGCACCGCCACCGGCACGCTGACCAACGAGATCCAGTCGCTGCAGTCCGCAATCGGGGAAATCGGTGACAAGGCCGCGGTAGACAGCGCGACCGCGCGTGCGATGGACCACTTGCCCGCGATTGTGAAGTCGCGGGCCGCCGGCGGGCCCCGGACGACGGCGTCGCTGTTCACGCCGGTCCTGCGGACCCCGGAAGACACCTTCGGGGTGCTGCGCGACCTGCTCTACAACCTCGAAGGCCGCCTGCAGGTCGTCCAGTCGGACGTGGATCGCCGCCGGGCACTCGCCGCGGCCACCCCGTCGATCTGGCCGGCGCGCGGCTGGCTCACCGATTCCTTCGGCCGCCGGCGCGACCCGTTCACCGGCGAGACCGAGTACCACACCGGCCTCGACATCGCGGCCGACCGCGGCGAACCGGTCTACGCGACGGCCAATGGCAGCGTCGAGACCGCCGGCCCGTCCGGCTCCTACGGCAACATGGTCGTGATCAATCACGGCTTCGGGATTTCGACCCGCTACGCGCACCTCGACAGCTTCCACGTCCACATGGGCGATCAGGTCCGCCGCGGCGACGTCGTGGGCTACGCGGGATCCACCGGCCGTGCAACCGGGGACCACGTGCACTACGAAGTCCTCGTCTACGGCCGCCAGCTGAACCCGCTGCAATTTCTCGTCAACGGCGCACACCCGTAATTCCGTCCGGCCCGCCGCGACCCCGTTCATTGACCCACCCCGACCGGGCGGGTACAATCAATTGATATTCTTGCGGGTTGCGGCCCTCGTCCTTTTTTCATGCTCGATACCATTCTCGCGAAAGTCTTCGGCACGCAGAACGAACGCGAGCTGAAGAAGATTCGGCCTGTCGTCGAGGCGATCAACGCCCTCGAACCGTCGATCAGCCCCCTCTCCGACGCGGAGCTGCGGGCCAAGACGGCGGAGTTCCGCCAGCGGCTCGCCGACGGCGCGCAACTGGACGACCTGCTGCCGGAGGCCTTTGCCGTCGTGCGCGAGGCCGGCCGGCGCGTGCTGAACATGCGGCACTTCGACGTGCAGCTGATCGGCGGGTGCGTCCTGCACGAGGGCAAGATCGCCGAGATGAAGACCGGCGAAGGCAAGACGCTGGTCGCGACGCTGCCCGCCTATCTCAACGCGCTGCTTGGCAAGGGCGTCCACGTCGTCACTGTCAACGACTACCTGGCACGCCGCGACTCGGAGTGGATGGGCAAGATCTACCGCTTCCTCGGCATGACTGTCGGCGTCGTGCAGCACGAGCTGACGGATCAGGAGCGCCAGGTCGCCTACGGGTGCGACATCACCTACGGCACCAACAACGAGTTCGGCTTCGACTACCTGCGCGACAACATGAAGTTCGAGCTCGCGCAGTTCGTGCAGCGCGGCCACCACTTCGCCATCGTCGACGAAGTCGACAGCATCCTGATTGACGAGGCGCGGACGCCGCTCATCATTTCGGGCCCGGCTGAGGAGTCAAACGACCTCTACTACGAGGTCGACCGCATCGTGCCCCGGCTGAAAGCCGGCGAGGTCACGCGCGGCGACACCAAGGGCGAGGATCGCGACCGCCTCGAAGCGACCGGCGACTACATCCACGACGAGAAGCACAAGACCGTGACGCTCACCGAGAGCGGCATGGCGAGGGCCGAAGAGCTGCTGGCGCACAGGCTGAACCCGGGTGGACTCTACGACCCGGCGAACATGCCGCTGCTCCATCACGTCAACCAGGCCCTGCGCGCGCACATCGTCTTCAAGCTCGACGTCGACTACATGATCAAGGACGGTCAGGTCGTGATCGTCGACGAGTTCACCGGTCGCCTCATGCCGGGACGCCGGTGGAGCGATGGGCTGCATCAGGCCGTCGAGGCCAAGGAGAAGGTGAAGATCGAGCGCGAGAACCAGACGCTCGCGACGATCACCTTCCAGAACTACTTCCGCAAGTACGCCAAGCTGTCGGGCATGACGGGCACCGCCGACACCGAGGCGGAAGAGTTCGCCAAGATCTACAAGCTCGACGTCAATGTCATCCCGACCAACCGGGTACTGCTGCGCGTCGAAGAGCCCGACACTGTCTATCGGACGGAGCGCGAGAAGTACGAGGCGATCGTCAACGACGTCCTCGAGAAGCAGAACGCGGGCCGGCCGGTGCTCGTCGGCACGGTGTCGATCGAGAAGTCCGAACGGCTCTCGACGATGCTCAAGCGCCGCGGCATCAGGCACGTGGTGCTGAACGCGAAGTATCACGCGCAGGAAGCCGAAATCGTCGCGCAGGCGGGCCGCCTTGGCACCGTGACCATCGCGACGAACATGGCTGGCCGCGGCACCGACATCCTCCTCGGCGGCAACGCCGAGTACATGGCCCGCCAGCAGTCGCTCGCCGAGGAGAACGTCGCCGAGAAGCTGACGAAGGACCAGGCGCGCTTCGTCGACGACGACGAGTTCGTCTACTTCTTCCACATCGACAGCTTTTATCGAGTGAAGCGCGCCGACTGGGAGCGGATCTTCGGCTTCTTCAAGGACCAGTGCGCGACGGAGCACGAGGCGGTCGTCGCCGCGGGCGGCCTGCATATCATCGGCACCGAGCGCCACGAGGCGCGCCGCATCGACAACCAGTTGCGTGGCCGCGCCGGCCGTCAGGGCGACCCTGGATCGTCGCGCTTCTACCTGTCGCTCGAAGACGACCTGATGCGGATCTTCGGGTCCGACCGCATCTCCGGCCTGATGCAGCGCCTGGGGATGGAAGAAGGCGTCCCGATCGAGCACGGCATGGTCACCCGCGCGATCGAGCGCGCGCAGAAGCAGGTCGAGGCGCAGAACTTCTCCGTCCGCAAGCACCTGCTCGAATACGACGACGTGATGAACAAGCAGCGCGAGAACATCTACGCGCTGCGCCGCGAGCTGCTCGAGGGGCGGATCCGCACCGGCGACGACGGCGAGACCGTCGACGCGCACGGTTACCTCCTGGAGATCGGCGAGGACGTGATCGACGACGCCGTCGAGCGCTTTGCCGGACAGGACACCGACGTCGAGCAGTGGGACATCCCGGCACTCAAGCAGGAGGCCACGCGGCTGTTCGCCTTCGAAGCTGACGACTACGCCGGCATCGACTTCGACAATGCGTCGAGCGGCGAGCTGCGCGATGCGCTCTGGCAGCGCGCCCAGACCAGCTACACCGACAAGGAGCAGCTGCTCGGGCCCGAGCTGATGCACCGCATCGAGCGGGACATCATGCTGCAGATCGTCGACGGGCAGTGGAAGGATCACCTCTACAGCCTGGACCACCTCAAGGAAGGCATCGGCCTGCGCGGCTATGGGCAGCGCGACCCGCTCGTCGAGTACAAGCGCGAGAGCTTCACGCTGTTCCAGGACATGAAGGCACGCGTGGACGAGGAAATGGTACGCGCGCTGTGGTGGCTGCGGCCTGTCGTCACTGAAGACGGCGCTCCGGTGGTGCCTGTCCGTCGGCCGCCTCCCCGTCGTCCCACCCCGCTCATCCTCAACGACCCGAGCGCTGCCGCGCCGTCGCCGTTCACCGGACGCGGCGCGCCTGCCGCCGGCCCGGAACCGCCTGCCGGCGACAACAACCCGTTCGGGCCGTCCAAGCCGAAGCCCGCGCGTGTCGGCGGCGACGACGCCATCAAGACACTCAAGCGCGAAGAGCCAAAGGTCGGCCGCAACGACCCGTGTCCCTGCGGCAGCGGCAAGAAATACAAGAAGTGCCACGGCGCCAACCAGTGATGGGAGACATGGACCTCCAGACCGCACCTTCCGCCATCGACCTCGGCACCGCCATCGCCACGGCCCTGACGTTCGACGACGTGCTGCTGGTGCCGCAGCATTCGCAGGTCCTTCCCGGGCAAGTGGACGTCAGCACGCGCTTCACCCGCAACATCACGTTGAACGTGCCGCTGGTCAGCGCGGCCATGGACACGGTGACCGAATCCCTGCTCGCCATCGCCATGGCGCAGCACGGCGGCATCGGGGTGATTCACAAGAACCTGTCGATCGAGGAGCAGGCGACAGAGGTCGATCGCGTGAAGCGGTCGGAGAGCGGGATGATCGTCAACCCGATCACGCTCGCCCCGGAGAATCGCATCCAGGAAGCGCTCGAGCTGATGACGAAGTACCGCATCTCGGGCGTCCCCATCACCGACGGCGGCCGCAAGGAAGGCCGCCTGCTCGGCATCCTCACCAACCGCGATCTGCGCTTCGAGACCAACACCAAGCGACCGATTTCTGAGGTCATGACCAAGGACCCGCTGTTCACGGTCCCGGTCGGCACGACGCTCGAGGACGCGCGCGAGATCCTGCACCGGCACAAGGTCGAAAAGCTGCTCGTCGTAGACAGCGACTTCCGGCTGAAGGGCCTGATCACCGTCAAGGACATCCAGAAGATGGTGAAGTATCCCCTGGCGAGCAAGGACTCGCTGGGCCGGCTTCGCGTCGCGGCAGCAGTGGGCGTGGCCAAGGACACCCTCGAGCGCGCGGAGGCCCTCGTCGCCGCGCACGTCGACGCGCTCGTCATCGACACCGCGCACGGACACTCGCAGGGCGTGCTCGACATGGTCAAGCGGATCCGGCGGCAGTTCCGCGACGTCGACGTCGTCGCGGGGAATGTCGCGACAGCGGAGGCAACCGAAGCGCTGATTCAGCTCGGCGTGGACGCGGTGAAGGTCGGCATCGGCGCCGGGTCGATTTGCACGACGCGGATCATCGCCGGCGTCGGCATGCCGATGATCACCTCGGTGATGGAATGCGCCCGCGCGGCGGCGCCGCATAACGTGCCGGTGATCGCGGATGGCGGCATCCGCTTCTCGGGCGACATCACCAAGGCCATTGCGGTCGGCGCCAGCTCCACGATGATCGGGAACCTGTTTGCGGGCACCGACGAGAGCCCGGGCGAGATGATCATCTACCAGGGCCGCAGCTTCAAGGAATACCGCGGTATGGGCTCGATCGGCGCGATGCGCCGCGGCAGCCGCGACCGCTACTTCCAGGACGACTTCGATCTCGACGCCACCACGACTGAAAAGCTGGTGCCCGAGGGCATCGAGGGCCGCGTGCAGCACAAGGGCTCCGTCGCCGCGATGGTCCACCAGCTGGTGGGCGGGCTTCGTGCCGGCATGGGCTACTGCGGCGCAGGGACGATCGGCGCGCTGCAGCGCAATGCACGGCTGGTCCGCATCACCCCGGCCGGTGCGCGCGAGAGTCACGTCCACGACGTGACCATCACCAAGGAAGCCCCGAACTACCGCTCGGAATAGCGCTCGACTCGCAGTATCGCCAGAGACACGAAGACAGCGTGGACGGCTACCGCGACGCGATCACCGAGTCGGAAGCCGAGACCGCGGCGGCAGGGCGCGCCGTCGCCGCGCAGGTCTCAGGCGGCACCACCATCCTCCTGTACGGCGATCTCGGCGCGGGCAAGACCGCGTTTGTCCGCGGCCTGGCCGAAGGCTTCGGCGTCGAGCCGGACGACGTCAGCAGTCCCACGTTCACAATCGTCCAGGAATACCGGGGCCCGCGCATCACGCTGCAGCACGTGGACCTGTACAGGCTGGAAGGCCGGGAGATCACCGATCTCGCCCTCGAAGATCTGATGGGGCCGGCGACGGTGATGGCGATCGAGTGGGCCGAGCGTCTGCCGATAGCGCCGCCCGAGCCCGTGGTCCGCATCAGGCTGGAGCACGTGGATGGCGGACGCCGCATTCGCGTGGAGTGCTGAAGAGCTTTGGCAGACTCCGCCGTCGGCTGTACGCCGATGTGCGGCTGACTTGTTAACCTCCCATCCGCGACGACGTATTCCCTAGTACGGAACCCTTGCTCTGACGATCGCTCTGTCCGTCGTGCACTTCCTGCACGATGGACGTGCAACCTGAAAACCAAGAGGCGGTATGCAATGACAACGCGACTTGTGATTCTCCCCGCTCTGGTCTTGCTGTGCTTCTCGGCGGCCATCGAAGCAGCTGATGTGACCGGACAGTGGGCAATCACGATTACGACGGCCGACGGCAAGATAAGCGGTAAAGCTTCTCTGAAGCAGACCGGCGACAGAGTGACCGGCCAGATCGGCCCCAGCGAGGATGCCACGATTCCGATCGAAGGAGTTCTTACCGCGCAGACGTTGACGCTGAAAACCAATCCACAACCCGGTCGGACAGCAGCATTCGATAGCTGCGAGCTGACCGTCGGCGACGAGAAGATGGCAGGAAGCATTCGGGGGGGAGATGTGGGCCGGGGAACGATCGAATTCGTTCGGACAAAGCGATAGAGGGTGCTGACGGCGGCACGCCAGGTCAACCTGACGTTGTCGTCAACTGTGTTTGCAGCAGCCTCCTAACTCGGTTCTTTCCGTTCGACCTTGCGGCGCGCGGTCAGTTCCATGACGGCATCGCCCAGCTGCGCCAGCACGTCGCTCGGGAGGAGTGCGACCTCTCCTTCAGCAGCTTCCGCAAGGTCTCCCGCGAGACCGTGCAGATAGACGGCGAGCTTGCACGCGGCCTCGGCGTCGAGGAGCTGGGCGAGCCAGGCAGCGATCATCCCCGTCAGCAAATCGCCCATGCCCCCGGTGGCCATGCCGGGGTTGCCCGTGGGGTTCACGAACACGCGGCCTTCGGGCGTGGCGATGAGCGAACGGTGGCCCTTCAGCACCACGTAGAGCTGATGCGCCTCGGCAAACCCTTGCGCGACCTCGATGCGGTTGGCCTGGACGTCGGCCGTCGTCACTCCGACGAGCCGCGCCAGCTCGCCCGGATGAGGCGTGATGATGACGTCGCGGCCTTCCGATCCCACCAGCAGCTCCGGGGCATCGTCGAACGCGTTCAGGGCGTCGGCGTCGAGCACCAGCGGCACGCCGGCCCGCTCGAGCAACCCGCGCACGAAGCGCACCGTCGATGGCGACGTGCCGAGACCGGGGCCGGCAGCGATGACATCCACCTGACGCCTGAGCACGTAGTCGAGCGCCTCGAACGCGACGCCGCCTTCGGGGCCCTCGGACAGCCCGTCGGTCATGTACTCGGGCGCCATCACCGCCACCAGCGGCTGGCAGGACGCCGGCGACGCGACGGTCACGAGTCCCGCGCCAGACTTCAGCGCGCCCATCGCCGACAGATGCGCCGCGCCAGTCTTGCCCTTCGACCCGGCGATGACGAGCACGTGGCCGTAGTCGCCCTTGTGCGAGTCGGCGGGGCGCGACTCGACCAGCGGCCGCACGACGTCGCGCGTCAGCAGCTCGAGATACGGGCCTTCGACAGCCTCGACGGCGGCCTCCGGGATGCCGATGTCGGCGATCACGACGTCGCCGCAGTGGCTCTCCCCTGGCGGCAGCACCAGCGGCAGCTTGGGCGCGCCCAATGTGACAGTCACGGTGGCGTCGATGTGCGGGCCGATCACTTCGGGCGTGTCAGCAGACATCCCGGAGGGAATGTCTACGGCCACGACCGGCAGGTCGCTGGCATTGATGTCGTCGACGACGGTCTCGAACAGACCCGTCAGCGGTGTCTTGAGGCCGGTGCCGAAGAGCGCGTCCACGAGCATGTCGCAGCCGCGGATCTCCGAGAAGTGCAGTTCCCACGCCTGCGGGTCGTTGATCTCGACGATGGTGTGGCCCAGGTGGCCGAGGATCTCCAGGTTGACGCGCGCCTCGCCGCGCACCTCGCTCACCTCGCCGACGAGAAACGTCGACACTTCCACGCCGCGCTGCAGCAGCGTGCGCGCCACGACGAACCCGTCGCCGCCGTTGTTGCCGCGGCCGCAGAGGATCGCCACGTGCAGATCGTTGACGTCGCTGAACATCGCCTCGATCGCCGCGACGACCTGACGCCCGGCGTTTTCCATCAGGACGATGGCCGGAATGCCAATCTCTTCGACAGTCCGACGATCGGCGTCGCGCATCTGGCTGCTGTTCAGGATTCGCATGGTTGGAAGATGCTCGGAGTGTACAACAGAGAGTCGGGCGGTGCGGGTCCGCGGCGCCTCAACGCTGTTGAGTCCTCAGGGGGCTCACGCTTGTCGGGTCCTCGGAGACTCACGCTGTCGGGTCCCTCGAGGACTGACGCTATCGGGTCCTCAGGGGGCTCGCGCTGTCGGGTCCAGGTCCTAATGTAGGATCTGGGGCATGCCGGGAGCGGTTTACGTCAACGGACGCATCACGCCAGAAGACGAGGCAGTGGTGCCCGTCTTCGATCACGGGTTCCTGTACGGCGAAGGCGTGTACGAGGTGTGTCGATCGTACCGCGGCGTGCCGTTCCTGCTCGATCGCCACCTCGATCGACTGCGGCGCTCTGCGGCGTTCATCGCCCTGGGCGTGCCGTTCAACAACGAAGGCTTCGCGGCGCGGATCGGCGACACGATGCGGGCCGCCGGGCTCTCCCCGTGGCAGGACGGAGGTCCGGACGCGTATATCCGCCTGCTGCTCACGCGCGGCGTCGGCGAGCTCACCTACGACCCTGCCGCGTGCCTCACGCCGACGCTGGTGATCATCGCCCGTCCGCATCACGCGCCGCCGGCCGCCATCTACGACACCGGCGTGAAGCTGTCGATCGTGCCGATCCAGCGCAATGCGCCGGAGGCGCTGAACCCGCTCATCAAGTCGAACAACCTGCTGAACAACGCGCTCGCGATGCAGCGCGCTCTGAAGTCCGGCGGCTTCGAGGCCGTGATGCGAAACTCGAAAGGCGAGATCGCGGAGTGCAGCCAGTCGAACCTGTTCGTCGTGTCGGGCGGCCGCGTCCGCACGCCGCCGCTGGGCGCGGGACTGCTCGCAGGCATCACGCGGGAACTGGTGCTGGAGCTGTGCCGCGCACAGGGGATCTTCGCCGAGGAAGCCACCCTGCACGACGCCGACCTGCTCGGCGCGCCAGAGGCCTTCCTGACCAGCAGCACGCGAGAGATCGTGCCGGTCGTCGCCGTGGATGACACGACGATCGGCGCCGGACGACCTGGTCCGATCACCATTCGGCTGCGCCAGGCGTTCCAGGCATACGTGGACGCCAACTGCCCCGCCCCGCCGGCCTAGGCGACGGCGCCGTCCGGCGCTGTTGCGGGCTCTGCGCGACTCAGCCATAATTGGCCCGATTTCTTCTGGCCTCTCGTCTGCAATTTGCTTTTCTGAGTCACCCGCGGCGCGCGCCGTCGCGAGAGGGGACGACGGCGTGGATGCGGAGCGTTCGACATCCAAGCTTCACACGCTCCGCGACGACAACGGCGTCGTCGGCTTCGTCGCGATCGATTCAACAGTCCTGGGCCGCGCCCGCGGCGGCCTGCGTCTCCTGCCCGACGTCACCGGCGAAGAGCTGGCGCGCGCGGCGCGGACGATGACGCTCAAGTACGGCTTCCTCGGCCTCGCGCAGGGCGGCGCCAAGGCGGGCATCCGCGCGGACCCCGAAGGCCCGGTCGAGACGCGGCAGGAGCGCCTTCGCGTGTTCGGCCGTGCGGCGTTTGCTCTGTTGCGGGACAAACGCTACGTGCCAGACGCCGACATGGGCACGCGCGCGTCAGACATCCGTTGGATGATGCAGTCGGCTCGTTTGCCAGTGGCCCGCCGCGAGTGGCGTCACGGCCAGTCCGGGTGGCACACCGCCAGCTCCTGCCTGGCGGCAGCGCGCGCGGCGCTGGCGCGGCAAGACCGCACAATCGCCGGGTGCCGCGTGGCAGTGGAAGGCTTTGGCCAGGTCGGCGCGTCGCTGGTCAGCCTGCTGCACGAGGCCGGCGCCCGCGTCGTCGGCGTGTCCACGTCGCGCGGCGCTCTCTACGCAGAAGCTGGACTGGATGTGCCGAGGCTGCTCCGCCTGGCGAGCGATGCGGGCAGCGCGATCGTCGATCGTTATCCCGAGGCCGAACGACTGCCGAAGGAAGACCTCCTGACACTGCCGGTGGATCTGCTCTGCCCGTGCGCGCGCCACAGTTCGATCCATGAGGGTAACGTGGCGCGGATTACTGCCGCCGTCGTGTGCGCCGGGGCCAACGACGCGGTGTCCCCGGACGCAGAGCGGACGCTCTGGCAGCGGGGTGTGGCCATTCCGCCGGACTTCATCAGCAACTGTGGCGGCGTCCTCGGCGGCACGCTCGACTTCGCCGGCGTCTCGCCCGCCACGACTCGCGCGATCATCGAGCGGACGATTCAGCCCGCGATCCGCGCGCTCCTCGACGATGCGGAACGGGAGGGCGTGGCGCCGCGCGCGCTGGCCGAGCGCGCTGCGCTGGCACGTCATGCCCGCGCTCGCGCTGCAGCCGAGACGCCGGGCCTGGTGGGGCGCGTGGTGTCGTTCGGGCTCGACCTGTACAGGCGAGGCTGGGTGCCCGCTCCGCTGATGGGTGCGGTGGCACCAGGCTATCTGGAGCGAGGGATGCGCGCATGACCCTGGACGAGGCTGTCCGAGGCCGGCGCTCCGTTCGGCGGTACGCGCCACGCGAAGTCCCGGACGCGCTCGTCCTCAGCCTCCTGGATCTCGCGCGACACGCGCCGTCATCGATGGATGGACAGCCGTGCTGCTTCGTCGTCGTGCGCGACCGGCAGACGAAGAGCCGCATCGCGGAAATCAAGAACGCGGCATGCCCGCCCGAGAAGAGCGCGTTTCCAGCGGACTTCCTCGTCGATGCGCCGGTTGTCGTCGCCGTCTGCGCAGAGTGCGACCGCGGCTTCGACCGCGTGCGCGAAGGGGGCGTGCTGGCGACGGGCCATCTGCTCCTCGCAGCACACGCCGCCGGCCTGAGCGGCGTCTACCTGTCCGCCTATCAGTCACGCGGTGACAGTCTTGCGGGCACGCTGTCAGGGCTGCTGGGGCTGCCTGCGGGCGTCGAGCCGGTGACGCTGGTGCCGCTGGGCTTTCCTGCTGAAGCTGCGCCTCCGAAGCGGCTGCGCCCGCTCGACTCGATCGTTCACCACGAGCGCTACGAGAGCCGTCCATGATTGCCATCGACGCCCAGCTGCTGACGCCGGACACGCTCGATCGCTTTCACGCCGCCGTGGACCCGGCGTGGGACGCCACGCGCAGCGTCGTCATGCGCTACCGAAACGCCTGCCGCTTCTCGGCTAATCCGGAGGAAGACGGCCGCTTCAGGGCGCAGTTCTCGTCGGTCACGCTGGGCGAGGGCCTGCGCGTGTTTCCGCTGCTGGTCAGCCACGGCGTCACCGTCGACGTGCTCGACTCCACGTCGCTGATGGCCACGCACACGCACAAGTCTGTTGACGGCTGCGTGACGACGGCGCACTGCCTCATCGCCGGCCACCGCCGTATCGCGTTCGAGTCGGGCGGCAACACCGGCATGGCGCTGACCGTCTACGCCTCGCGCGCCGGCATTGAGACCTTTCTGTTTCTGCCGGCCGAGAACCTGGCGCTGCTCGACGCAGAGACGTTCAGCGCGCCGAACACCCACGTCGTGGCTGTCGAAGACGCCAGCCAGGTGAAGGCGGCGGCGGCGGCCTTCTCGGAGCGCGAGGGCGTGCCGAGAGTGCCGCAGGTGGCGTGGCGGCATCAGGCGTCCACCTTCATTGGCTGCTTCGTCCTCGAGCACATGCTCCGGCACGGGCGGCCGACTCATCTCGTCCAGGGCATCAGCGCCGCGTTCGCTCCAATCGGCATCTATCGCGTGCTTCAGCGGTTCAAGGACAACCTGGGCGGGCTGCCGGCGTTTTTCGGAGTGCAGCAGGCGCCCAACTGCCCGATGGTCCACGCGTGGCGCGGGGCCGGACGCGCGGAAGCCGCGCCGGTCGTCTCGACGACAGGCGGCCTGCTCGCGCGCGTGATGTACGACAGCGCGGCCCGAAGCTACGGCACGTTTGATGACCTGCGCAGCCTGCTGCTCGCCACTGGCGGCGATTTGACGACGCTGGACCACGCAGACTTCGACCGCTGGCTGGAGGAGCCGATCGACGGCGCCAGCCCGGTCGAGCACCTCGCACGCAACGGGCTCGTGGTGTCGCGGCGCGACGGCGAGATCATCGAGAAAGCCGGTCTCATGGGCCTCGCAGGCGCTCTCCGGGAGATCGCCTCGGGCCGCTTCGCGTCCGGCAGCCGTCTGCTGGTGAACATCACAGGCGGCACCGCTCATCCGATGGGCGCTCTTCAGGCCGATCGCGTCATCGGCGCCCGCGAGCGTTCCGCATGACGGCAGGCAGGAAGCGCGCGATCGTGCTGAAAGACGCGACGTTGCGCGAGGGCCTGGACACGCCCGGCGTCTCCTTCGATTCGCGTGCCCGGAACCGCATTCTGCAGGCGCTTGTGTCCGCGGGCGTGCCGGAGGTCGAGGTCGTCGCGCCCAGCCGTGTCGCCGAGGACCTGGTGTGGGCGCGAACCGCCCGCCGGGCGGGGGTCCGCCTGTCCGGCCTGGTCTATGCCGCCGGCCCGCAGGCCACCCGGGAGTTGGAGCTCGCCCAAGGCGTGCTCGACCATGTCGACGTGCTGATGCCGCTTTCGCCGCGGCGCCGGCCATTTGCCGCATCGGCCAAGGAGCGGTGTTTGTCGCGCGTCCTCGCCGATGCGCCGCACGGCGGTCTCGACGTCGGCGCGGGATTTCCCCACGCCTTCAGCGTGAAGTCGGACGTCCTGCGCGAGATCGCCGAGACCGCAGTGAAGGCCGGCGCAACGCGCATCACCGTCTACGACACCAACGGCGCGGCCGACCCGTTCGCCGTCTGCGCGCGTGTGGCGCAACTGGTCGCGGATTTGCGCGTGCCGGTGTTCTTCCATGGCCACGACGATCTCGGCCTCGCGACAGCGAACGCGTGGGCGGCAATCCAGGCGGGCGCGTCAGGTCTCGACGTCACGGTGAACGGCCTCGGCGATCGCGCCGGCAACACCAGCCTCGAGCAGCTTGCCGTGCTGCTGCACGTGCGCGGGCTCGCGACTGGCATCCGTCTGCCGCTGATCCGCGCGCTCTCCCGTCTGGTCGCTCGGTCGAGTGGCGTCCCCGTCGCGCCGCTGGCGCCCGTCGTCGGCGCGCTCGTCTACACCCATCGCTCACCTTCTCATTTGACTGCGCCGGCGGAGTTCGAAGCCTTCGATCCCGCATTGCTCGGCGCGCATCGAGCCGCTCGCGTCTCCGGGCGCAGGAGATCCGCGTCATGAGTGCTTCAACGCAAGACGGCCGGCCAAGCGTCCTGCTCTTCAACCCGGCGCCGCGCGCCGGATTTCAAGCCCACCGTCGCGTCGAGCTTCCGCTCTCCCTGCTGTGCACGGCAACGCCGCTCCATCGTGCAGGCTACCGCGTCAGGATCGTGGACCAGTTCGCCAACCCGCAGTGGAAGCCCGCTCTGGAGGAAGCGCTGGCCGAGCGGCCGATCTGCGTGGGCATCACGTGCATGACCGGGCCCCAGATTCTGCGCGCCGTGGAGATCTCCGCGCGGGTCAAGGAGCGCTACCCGGATGTGCCGATCGTGTGGGGCGGCATTCACGCCAGCCTGCTCCCGGATCAGACCCTGCAGCACCCCAACATCGACGTCGTGGTCGTCGGCGAAGGCGAGGCCACGTTCATCGAACTGGTCAGGGCATTCGAATCAGGCGCGCCGCTCTCGGGCGTGAACGGCATCCTCTACAAAGAGGACGGGCAGATCCGCCGGAACCCGGGCCGGCCCTTCGTCGACATCGACAAGGAGCCGCACCTCTCCTACGAGCTGCTCGATCTCGACCTGTATCGCCGCAAGCTGTTCGGCGTCGATCACCTCACGCTCAACACCAGCCGCGGCTGCACCTTCCGGTGTGCCTTCTGCTGGGATCCGGTGATGCATCAACGCAAGTGGCGCGCGATGAAGGCCGAGACGGTCCTCGAGCACATGCGCCGGCTGATCCACGACCACGGGATCCGCGGTTTCCTGTTCTCCGACGACCACTTCTTCATCGACCTGAACCGCGCCCGAGAGATTCTCGAGGGCGTGGTGCGCGCGGAGATGGGGATCACGATCAGCAAGCTGCAGATCCGGGCCGACACGATCTGCCGCATGGACAAGGAGTTCTTCGAGCTCATGGTCCGCGCCGGCGTCAAGCGCTTCACCGTCGGCATCGAGTCGGGCAGCCAGCGCGTGCTGGATCTGATCAAGAAGGACATCACGGTGGAAGAGGCGCTCGAGGCGAACCGCCGCCTGGCGCCGTACCCGTTCGTGCCGCTCTACCTGTTCATGATGGGGATGCCGACGGAGACGCCGGACGATCTCGTCCAGAGCTTCCGTCTCGCCGACCGCCTTATCGAAGAGAACCCGCAGGCAGTCAAGACCTTCAACATCTACACGCCGTACCCCGGCACGGAGCTGTACGGCGTGGCGCTCGCCCGGGGACTGAAGGCGCCCGAGCGGCTGGAGGACTGGGCGCGCTTCAACTTCCGCAACGTGCAGAAGGACGCGCGGTGGATCGAGCCGGACACCAAGCGGCTGGTGCACGATCTCGACTTCCCGCTGATGTTTCTCGGCGGCAATTTCACCAATCCGTACCGCGGCACCAACAAGGCGGTGGTCTCCCTCAGCCGCCTCTACGCGCCGCTGGCGCGCTATCGCGTCCGTCACCTGAACGTCCGCTTTCCGATCGAGTCGCGGGTGGTCCGTTCGCTGGGAGTCTTTGGCCGCCAGGATTGACGCGGTGGACGGCACTGGCTACTGGGACACCGTCGCAGACCGCTGGCTGGAGACCCGGCCGCAACGTGTCTGGCGCGGTTATTCCGACCTGGTGAACGCCGAGTGGTGCAGCGCGTGGCTGCCGAGCGGAGCCGGTGGCCCGGCTACTCAAGACGGATCTGTTCGACGAGGTCGTCTCCGGCGGTCTCGCACCGCTGCTCGCCAAACACGCCCGCCAGGTGGTCGGCATCGACGTGTCGCGTCGCATGCTGGAAGGCGCGCGCGGAGCTCCGCTGGCGCCAGTCGGCGCCGACGTGTGCCGGCTGCCCTTTCCAGATGCGGTGTTCGATCGCGTGGTCTCCAACTCCACGCTCGACCACTTCGAGTCCATCGAGCAGCTGGGCGAGGCGCTCGCCGAATTGTGCCGTGTGCTCCGGCCGGGCGGCGAGCTGCTGCTGACCCTCGACAACATGGCCAACCCGCTGCTGGCCCTGCGCAATGCGCTGCCGGCGGCGCCGCTCGAATGGCTGGGGCTGATTCCCTACCGGATGGGCGCCAGCTGCGGGCCGAAACGCCTCCGTGAGTTGTGCACCACGGCTGGTCTCGAGCCCATCGAGGTCAGCACGCTGATGCACTGTCCGCGGGCTCTGGCGGTTGCGGTGGCGGGGGTCCTCGACAAGCGGGGCTCGGACCGCAGCAGGCGCGGGTTCATTCGCAGCCTGCAGGCGTTCGAGATGCTTGGCCGCTGGCCGTCGCGGATGCTCACGGCCTACTTCCTGGCAGTCAGGGCGCGGCGGCCGGACTGACGGTCGAGGCGCGCGCTCACCCGCTGACGGCGGTGTATTCCTCGATCGGCGGGCAGACGCACATCAGGTTCCGGTCGCCGTACGGGTTGTCGATCCGGCCAACCGCCGGCCACACCTTGTGAGCCGCCACCCAAGGCAGCGGGTAGGCCGCTTCGCGGCGTGAATACGGATGGCTCCACTCGTCGTCGGTGACCATCGCCGCGGTGTGCGGGGCGTTCTTGAGGACGTTGTCTCTCGGATCGGCCTTGCCGGCGATCACCGCTTCGATCTCGCCGCGAATGGCAATCATCGCGTCGCAGAACCGATCGAGCTCTTCTTTCGGCTCGCTCTCGGTGGGTTCCACCATCAACGTGCCGGCGACGGGAAACGACACCGTCGGCGCGTGAAAGCCGTAGTCCATCAGGCGCTTGGCGACGTCGATCTCGTCCACCCCCGCGCTCTTGAAGGCGCGCAGGTCGAAGATCATCTCGTGAGCCACGCGTCCGCGGGAGTTGGTGTAGAGCACCGGATAGTGGCGCTCGAGTCTGGACTTGAGATAGTTGGCGTTGAGGATCGCGTAGCGGGTGGCGTTGGTCAGGCCTTCGGCGCCCAGCATCTTGATGTAGCCGTACCAGATGAGCAGGATGCTGGCACTTCCCCACGGCGCGCCAGACACCGGCGCAATCGCGTGCGTGCCGCCCACGGCAGCGAGCGGGTGACCGGGCAGAAACGGCGCCAGGTGGGCAGACACGGCGATCGGGCCCATGCCGGGACCGCCGCCGCCGTGCGGGATGGCGAAGGTCTTGTGCAGGTTCAGGTGACAGACGTCCGCGCCGATCGACGCGGGGCTCGTCAGCCCGACCTGGGCGTTCATGTTGGCGCCGTCCATGTAGACCTGGCCGCCGTGTGCGTGCACGACCGCACAGATGTCCCGGATCGATTCCTCGTACACGCCGTGCGTTGACGGGTAGGTGATCATCAGCGCCGACAGATCGGCGGCGTGCTCAGCGGCCTTTTTCTTCAGGTCGTCGAGGTCCACATAGCCGCGCGAGTCGCTCGCGACGACGACCACCCGCATGCCGGCCATGACCGCGCTCGCCGGGTTGGTGCCATGCGCCGACGCTGGAATCAGCACGACGCTGCGATGGTTGTCGCCCCGGCTCTGGTGCCACGCGCGGATCACGAGCAGGCCCGCCAGCTCGCCCTGCGCGCCGGAGTTCGGCTGCAGCGACACTGCCGCGAAGTCCGTGATCTCGCACAGCGCCTCTTCCAGCTCCTTGAACACCGCGGCGTACCCGGCGGCCTGCTTCACCGGCACGAACGGGTGCAGCCGGGAAAACGCCGGCCAGGTGACCGGGATCATCTCGGCGGCCGCATTCAGCTTCATCGTGCAGGACCCGAGCGGGATCATCGACGTGTCGAGGCCGATGTCCTTGCGCTCCAGGCTCTTGATGTATCGCATCATCTCCGTCTCGGAGTGATGCGCGTTGAACACCGGGTGCTGCAGATACGGGCTGGTACGAGCGAGGCCCGGCGGCAGCGTCGCATCTGTCACCGCGACAGGTACGGCCGGCTTCTGCGCGACGCGCGCGAAGATGGCGACAATCGCCTCGAGATCGTTGTCGCGCACGGTCTCGTCCAGCGCGATCGTCACGGTCCCGTCGTCCACGTAGCGGAAGTTGATCCCGCTGTCGAGGGCGTCTTCCTCGACCATGGCACGTGTCACGCCAGGCACCGCGCTCAAGTCCACGTGGAGCGTGTCGAAACAGGCCGAATTCAGCTGGCGGTATCCCAGCGCCCCAAGCGACGCTGCCAGCGACGCAGCCTGGGCATGCACGCGGCCGGCAATGGCCCGCAGGCCATCCGGCCCGTGGAACACCGCATACATCGCCGCCATGTTCGCCAGCAGGGCCTGCGCCGTGCAGATGTTGGAGGTCGCCTTTTCGCGCCGGATGTGTTGCTCGCGCGTCTGGAGCGCCATGCGGTAGGCCGGCCGGCCGCTGGCATCCACGGAGACGCCGATGATCCGTCCCGGCACCTGCCGGACGTAGGCATCGCGCGTCGCGAAGAACGCCGCATGCGGTCCGCCATACCCGAGCGGCACACCGAATCGCTGCGCGTTGCCGACCACGACATCGGCGCCCGCCTCACCGGGAGGCGTCAGCAGCGTGAGCGCCAGCAGATCGGTGGCCACTGCCACCAGCGCGCCCGCGGCATGCGCTCGCGCGACGACGTCGTCCAGCGCGTGAATCGCGCCGTACTCGTCCGGATACTGCAGCAGGATCCCGAAGACCGACGCGTCGAACTGGATCTCACCAGGGTCGACGACGCGAACCTCGATGCCGAGGGGCTCGGCGCGCGACTGCACTACGGCGCGCGTCTGCGGCCACGTGCGTGCGGACACCAGGAACGTATTACGCTCTGCGCCCTTGCGCGGCTGGACGCGATGCAGCAGCGTCATGGCTTCCGCGGCGGCAGTTGGCTCGTCGAGAAGCGAGGCGCCCGACACTTCCATGCCCGTCAGGTCGCGGACCATCGTCTGGAAGTTGAGGAGCGATTCGAGACGCCCCTGGGCGATCTCCGCCTGATATGGCGTGTAGGGCGTGTACCAGCCCGGGTTCTCCATCACGTTGCGCAGGATGACCGGCGGCGTGATGGTGTCGTAGTAGCCGAGCCCGATGAACGACCGGAAGACCTTGTTCCTGTGCGCCAGCGCGTGCAGCCCCTGGAGATAGTCGAACTCCGGCAGGCCGGCGGGCACGTCGAGCGCTCCGTCCCGGCGAATGGCGGCTGGCACCACTTCGTCAATCAGCGCGTCGAGCGACGACGCGCCGACGGCGTGGAGCATGTCTGGAAGATCGGCGTCGCGGGGACCGATGTGACGTCGTTCGAAAGCGTCGAACCTGGCGTGTGTCATGTCGCAGCGGGAGGTCGCGAAACTATTTCACCAACGCGTCATAGGCGGCTGCGTCGAGCAGGGCTGCCGCTTCGGAGGGGTCCGCCATCCGCACGGCGACCATCCAGGTGTCGTGCGGCGCCGAGTTGACCAGTTCCGGCTTGTCCTTGAGGGCGCCGTTCACTTCGACCACTTCGCCCGACACCGGCGCGAACAGCTCGGACACCGCCTTGACGGACTCGATCGTCCCGAACGACTGACCCGCGGTGACCGTGGTACCCACCTCGGGCAGCTCGACATAGACGACGTCGCCAAGCTGCGCCTGCGCGAAGTCGGTGATGCCGACACGGCCGACGCCGTCGGCCAGCTCCACCCATTCGTGGTCTTTCGTGTACCTGAGGGCGTCCGGATACATCAGGTCATTTCCTCGGCCGCTTGTAGAACGGCAGCGGGACAACCCGAGCCTTCGCGCGGCGGTTACGGATGTCGATCTCGAACTCGGCGTCGGGCGCGGTGGCGGTCGGGACGTAGGCCATGCCGATCGCCTTCTTCAGAAACGGAGTCTGGGTGCCGCTCGTCACGACGCCAGCGACCTGGCCATCGATGAGCACCGGGTAGCCGTGACGCGCGATGGCCCGATCGACCATCTCGAAGCCGACCAGACGGCGCGGCCGGCCGGCGGCCTTCTGACGCTCCAGCGCAGCGCGCCCGATGAAATCGCCCTTGGTCCACGACAGGATCCACTCGAGATCCGCTTCGAGGACCGACGTCGTCTCGTCGATGTCGTTGCCGAACAGCCGCATCGCCGCTTCCAGACGCAGCGTGTCCCTGGCGCCGAGCCCGGCCGGGCGTATGTCCGCCGACTTCCCCGCGAGCAGCAGCGCATCCCAGAGGCGTTCCGCGTACCCGGGGGCCACGAAGATCTCGTAGCCGTCCTCGCCGGTGTACCCGTCCGCGAGATGGTCGCGCGAATGCCGGCGACCTCGCCGGTGGCAAACCAGTAGTACTTCATCGACGCCAGGTCCACGCCCGTCAGCGGCTGCAGGATTTCCCGCGCGGCCGGGCCCTGAACGGCGACCAGCGCGTAGCGGGCGCTCGAGTTCACGGCGACAGCGTCGCCCGACGCCGTGATGTGCTCGCTGATCCAGGCGAAGTCCTTGGCGATGTTCGACGCGTTGACCACCAGGAGAAAGTGGCTGTCGGCCAGGCGATAGACCAGGAGATCGTCGACAAACGCGCCTGTCTCAGTCGTCAGGGCGGAGTACTGCACCTGGCCGATCTGCAGCTTGCTGGCGTCGTTGCTGGTGATGTGCTGGATCGCGGCGAGGCTGTCCCGGCCCGCCACTTCGATCTCGCCCATGTGGCTGACGTCGAAGAGGCCGGCGCGCGTGCGCACCGCCAGGTGCTCGTCGGAGATGCCGGAGTACTCGACGGGCATGTCCCAGCCGCCAAACGGCACCATGCGTGCGCCGAGCGCGACGTGGCGCGCGTGGAGCGGGGTCTTCAACAGGGCCGACGACTCTACCTGGGTCATGGGGCGCGCGGGCGTGCCGAACACCCAACGGTACTATGCGCGTCCCGGGTGGTCAAGGTATTGACAGGTGTCGCGCCGACCCGTCTGGGCTGCGTGACGTCTCCGCTGGGCGGCGGCGCGGCGCTCACTGCCACTCACCGCCCGCCGCCGATTACCGCCCGTGGATTCTGGCGAGTACGGCTGCGACGACCCTGTCGCAGCGCGCCGCGTGGAACTGGAACGCGTCCGGGGCAACCCCCCCTATCCTCGCGCTCACTGCGCGACGAATCATCGCCCTGGCGCGATGCAGCCGGGTCTTGACTGCCTCGTCGCCAAGACCCAGGTCCTCGCCCGTCTCGCTCGTGCTCAAGCCCTCGATGTCACGCAGCACGAACACGGTGCGGTAGGTGTCCGGCAGCGTGTCGACGGCCTGCTCGAGGACGCGGTGCAGTTCTTCGGCGTAGGCCTGCCGTTCCGGATCGGCGCGCGGTGAGCTCAGCGTGTCCATGAAGGTGTCGCGATCCTTCGGCGAGCTGGTCTCCACGTCGGGAAGCGGCTCGACGATGTGTTGTTTTCTGCGGCGTGAGAAGGCCTCGTTCAACGCGATACGCGTCAGCCATGTCGAAAACTGCGACCGCTCCTCAAATTGGTGCAGGTGCGTGAACGCGTTGATGTAGGCCTGCTGCATCACGTCTTCGACGTCGTGCTCGTCCCTGATGACGGCCCTGGTTGCCCGGTACAGCCGCAGGTTGTGCCGGCGCATGAGAATCTCGAACAGCGCCACCTCCCCGCCGCGCACGCGCCGGACGACGTCCTCGTCTGTCAGTGACGAAGCCTCAGCGACAGCCATCCCCCCGGTCGCCTCGAAATTCGGCATGCCCATTAGAGTGCCTCACTCCGCGTTTCGTTGCAGCCCTCCGCATGCAGCCGGCACGGCCTTCGCCAACCGTCCTGAATAGCCCAGTTTGCAACGTTTTGCGCTCCGGTCGCTCCAATGATTGAGGCATGCGAATCGGGCGAATCGCGGTGGTCGGGAGCGTTGCGGCAGGGCTGGGCCTCGCCCTGCTGGCCTTGGCCATTGGACGCGACGAGTTCGCGGCGGACCGCGCGCCGGGGGCGCTTGAGACCTCCGTCGCGCAGCGGATGATCAGACTGTCGATTCCCTCGGATCGGCGCAGCGCGGCGAACCCGATCGCGGGCAAAGAGGCGTGGCGCGACGGCCAGGATCATTTCTCCGAGCACTGCGCCCTGTGTCATGGCGACAACGGGCGAGGCGCCTCGGCAATCGGCCCCCACATGTACCCTCCGGTTCCTGACCTGGCGTCGCCGGCCATTCAGCGGTTCAGCGACGGCGAGCTGTTCTCGATCATCCAGCATGGCGTCGCCTGGACCGGCATGCCGGCGTTTGGCTCGACGCACTCCGATGAGGAGACCTGGCAGCTCGTCGCATTCGTGAGGCGCGTCCCCACGCTGACTGCCGCCGATCTCGCTTCGCACGACCAGGCCGCCCAGCCCGACGGCCACGGTCAGACGGTGGCGATCGACGGCACGCAATTCCGCCCGGCCGAGATCACCGTCTCGGTCGGCGACACCGTCCGGTGGGTCAACCACGATCCGTTCCCGCACAACGTGACCTCGCGTGACGGCGGATTTCATTCAGGCGACTTGCAGCCCGAACAGTCGTGGCAGTTCACGCCCGCGACCCGCGGTACGTTTCGCTACCTCTGCACGCTGCACCCGACGATGGCCGCGGTCGTCCGGGTGCAATAGCCATTTCTACCTGTCATGAAGGAGTCTCTGATGAAAGTGAACATGTCGTTTGCGTTGGTTGTCGGTTCGCTACTCGCCTCCGCGCCGCTGGCGGTTGCACAGGGGGTCACCGATCCACAGATCGCCGCGATCGTCGTCACGGCGAACCAGGTGGACATCGACGCCGGCGCCCTGGCGGCTTCGAAGGCTGCCAACGCCCAGGTCAAGGCGTTCGGCAAGCAGATGGTGACCGACCACACCGGCGTCAACAAGATGGCGACGGAGCTGGTCACCCGGCTGAAAGTCACGCCGGAAGAAAACGCGACGAGCCGAAGTCTGCAGTCTGGCGGCACGGACAACCTGACGAATCTCCGCGCGCTGAAGGGCGCGGCGTTCGACAAGGCGTATCTCGATCACGAGATTGCCTACCATCAGCAGGTGATCGCGGCGCTCGACAGCACGCTCATTCCAGGCGCCAAGAACGAAGAGCTCAAGGCGCTGCTCGTCAAGGTTCGCCCGGCGTTTGTCGCTCACCTGGAGCACGCCAAGGAACTGCGCGCGACGATCAAGTAGCGCTGCCGCCGCCCGGTGGCGCGCCGGCTGGAGAGCCAGCGCGCCACCAGCAGCAGCCTCCGTTCGACGGATCAGTGGCCCGGCCGCCCTGGCCGCACCTCGACGGCGCCGGTGGACAGCTCCGGCTGGAAGACCGTGAGAAACACATCAAAGATGCGGCGCTCGACGATGCGGCCGGAGTCGTCGCGGATCCAGGCCCGACCCGCCAGGGCGTATCGGTTGCCGTAGCGGTCGCGGTAGGGCGACTCCCGATATTTGGTGTCGATCGCGACCACGCCGGCGCGCTCGAGCCCTACGAGCTCGTCCGGTTCTGAGCGACCGTTGTGGTTTCTATCGAACCACAGACGGAGCCGGCTGTAGATCGCGTCGTGGGCGTCGATGATCCCGTCGGGCCTGCCTCCGCCATAGTCAGGACCCTCTGTCAGCTTCAGCGCGTCGAAGCCGTTGGCAGTGAGCGGGTCGGCGGCGTTCGGAAACGCCGGCGTCCGGTTGCCGAACAGCTCCGCGCCAGAATCAATGGTGGTGTTGCCGTTTCTGTCGAGCACCAGCCATGCCTCTCCGCTGTCGGGCTCGGTCCAGGCGACGCGCTCTCCAGCCTGTCCGTTGGCGTTCAAGTCGAAGAACACGCCGTCTTCGGCGCTGGTCAGGTGGTAGCCGTCGCCTCGGACGTCGATCAGGATCGGGCTGGCAGACTTGCAATTGCAGATCGACGGCATGAACACCGTGCCTTCCGGGCAATCGGAGGCAATGAGGTCGCAGATCTGCCCGCCGGTCGGGGGTGGCACCACGGCAGCTCTCGCATATGTAGGTCCCAGGTCGTTCCATGTCCCGCTTCCGGTCCAGATCAGGAAATGCTTGGCAGTCGAGCTCCAGTTGCCATACGACGGCACGTTCCGGGTCTGCGACGCCGTCGCAGAGTACAAGTCCCGCTTGATGGTGATGTACGACGTCAGGCCGTCGACCCAGGCTTCGGTCTGCACTTCGAGGGGACATAAGTTCATGGATCGCGTCGTGGACGCCGTGACGTCCACTGACTGTTTGTAGTTCGGCGTCTGGCGCATGTCGTGTCTCGACGCGACGGTTCCGCAATTCAGAATCTGCGCGCTCGACAGAGGCGGCAGAGTCAACAAGACGAGAAGCGTTCCGACGATTGTTTTGGTGCTGATAGACACAGGCCCTCCCCTGACCTCAGTTACTCCGGCGCGCGCCACCACGCCAACTCGGACTTCGGGACACGAATGACAATCGTGGATCGACCGTCGTCTATCCACTGCTGCAGCAGGCCCTGCGCCGCGGGCGAAATCGCCGCCATGACACGATCGCGGGCAGCCAGCGTGGCGCGCCGATAGCGCAACGTGGCCTCCCGCAGCTTGACGTTCAGCGCCTCCATGCGGGGGTGATCATCGGGGCTCACCTGCGCTGCCTCGGTCCGCAGGGCCTGCTCGTCCCGCCCCGCATCCGCCCGCCGGGTCTGCTGGCCGGCCGCTTCGCGGTCGAGGACTGCGAGCTCCGCAGGGGTGAGCGCTTCGCGAAGGTCGTGAGTGAAGCCGTTGTCTCTGCCGCTCCATGAGGCCCACGTCGAGAACCCGTCTTCCCACGCCGCCCACTGTGGAATCTTCGACGGGTCCTTGTGCCCGTCGAAGACCACCATGCCATCTGGCGCGGCGATTTGATCCTGCGAGAGCCCGAGCGGCATCGCGATGACGACTGCAAGACAAAGCCAGGTCCACATCAGGAGCCTCCTTCTTCCTCTTGAATCAGCGATCGGGCGACCTGTCGTCGAGTGTGAACGCGCACCAGGCGGCCTCGACGCACATCACCCAGGCGAGACACGACGCGAACCAGTGGGCACAGCCGCCGGGTACGCCGTCGAGCGACAGATCCAGATCCGCGCACGCACGCCGCACCCGTTGGTCGAAGCGGCAACGCGCGGCGGGCGGGGATGAGGGGTCAGGCCCCGCAGCGGCGCTTTCCGCAAGGGCGAGGCTCAGCCGGTGCACGGCCCCCTCGTCGCCGTCAATCTGGCCAAGAACAGCCGCGGTGAGACGTAGCGCACACACGGGCGGATGGAGCGGGCCGTGTCGTTCAAGGTCGAGACTCAAGCGACGGAAGGCGGTTCCCACCGGCGAGGCCAGCAACAACTCACGGGCCCGCAACAGAGCCACCGGATCGAGCCTGTCGACCGACAGTCCCACCGACTTCGTGCCATACGTCACGGTGAGGCGTCCCGGCGACCCCGCGAGGGCAAGACGGTCGCGACCCTGATCGACCTGGCAGTGAAAACAGCCGTCCGTGTGTACTTCCTTGCGGATGGCCAGGTCGGCGGCCGTTGCGGTCAGCAGCGCGTGGCCGTCGACGGTCCTGGACAGCCTGAGCCTGACGTCCACGCCTCCTATCTGTCCCGCCTGCACACCCGACGTCCGTCGGCCATCAAGGGTCGGCATGAATTCCCGGATCATGACGCCGCTCCGCCTGCGACGTGGTCGGCGCCAAGGCCATTCGTGCGGGGTTTGTGGCGCAGGTACGAATCTAGCGTGTGGTAACTGATCCCCAGGGCGCGACAGGCCTTGCGCTTGTTCTGACCGTTCCTTTGCCACACCAGCCGAGCATACCGGCTCGCCCAGGTCCGCAACGTGTCGTCACGCGCGATGGACGGCAGGATGATGGTCTCGTAGTCACTCCTCAGGCTGGCCGGCAGATCGTCCAGTCGAACCACGTCCATTTCCGCCATGCAGATCACGTTCTCGATGACGCGCTGGAGCTCCCGTACGTTGCCAGGCCACTGATAGAGCCGCAGCGCGTCGATGGCCTCGGGCGATAGCTCCAGGTGGCGGGTACCACGCAGACGATGGAGAAAGTAGCCCGCGAGCTCGAGGATGTCCTGTTGCCGGGTCCTGAGCGGTGGCACCTGCACCTCGACTCCGCTCAGCCGGTAGAACAGGTCTGCCCGAAAGAGGCCGTCCGCCACGAGCCCCCTCAGACTTCGATTGGTTGCCGCGACGATTCGGATGTCGACGCGATGCGCGCCATTCCCGCCAACGCGCTCGACCGCCAGGTCCTGAATCGCCCGCAACAACTTGGCCTGCGCCGACAGTGACAGGTCGGAGACTTCGTCCAGAAACAGGGTGCCGTTGTCCGCATGCTCGAACTTGCCCCGCCGGCCCTTGACGCCGGTCGCTGTGCGTTCTTCGATGCCGAACAACTCCGCCTCGAGCAGCGTCTCGACCAGCGCCGCGCAGTTGATCGGCACGAACGGACCGCTGCGCCGCGCGCTCAGGTCGTGAATCTGCCTGGCGACCAACTCCTTGCCCACGCCAGATTCGCCTTCTATCAACACTGTGAAGTCGGTGGAGGCGACACGCTCGATCGTCTGGCGAAGGCGCTCCATCACCGGCGTCGAACCGATGAGTGGCGCTGCGCCGTCCGACTGATTCCGGCCCCGCGGGACTTCGGCCCGCGCGCTGGTCCGCTGCGTCTCGATTTCCAGGACCAGTGCCGCAAGGTGGCTTGAAAGGGCCAGCGTCTGCGTGTCCCATTCGTCGAAGGCGCGGGTCGGGGCCGCGACGGCGTCGAGCACGGCGATCCGGCGTGGGTCGCTCGTCGGGATCTCGAACGAGAGGACAGAACTCGTCGCCACCGGCTCAATCCGCGGCTCGCCAGCGCGCCAGTCGCGCACAGCGATCAACCGCGCGCCCGGCAGCAGGCGGCGAATACCGTCGAGCAGCCGGACCCGCAGGGCGTCGGCATCCGTCCTCGTCAATGTGGTCGCGAGGCTCGCGCACAGCGCCGCCATGCCTCTGCGGCGCTCACGTCGCCGACGGCCCGTCGGCGCGGCCGCAGATGCCACTTGCCAGTTGTCTACTGTCATAAGGCCGCCCGGTCGGTTCTGGGTTCGTGATCCGTCCGCCGTGACCGGCTTCAAAGGAGATGCCACGTTCAGGTTCTCCGATCCGTCGTTGAAATACCGCCGTCTTTAGCGGAATGGCTCTCAGGGATCTCGTAGCTGGGTATCCGCTACCCCGCCCGGCCGCCGATCGGCCTCAGCTCGAGCGGCCCCTGAGCCGTGGTCGGCCAGTGCGCCTCCACGTCGGCGAACACCTCGAACGCCAAGGCCGCTCGATATCGCACCGGGGTCAGGCGTCCCAGACGCGCCACGAAACATCTCGCCACCTTCGCTCGCACCAGCACGTCGCCAGACGCGAAGGCCAGCGCCAACTCACATCGGCTTCCGGGTCTGAAGCGCCACTGCCCTTCGACCAGGGCGCCGGTGGTCGACAGATCCACGACGATCACGTCGCACCCTGGCCGCACTCGTGCGGCCGGCGGCAGGTGGCCGTTTCGAAACTCCACGCGAGTGGCACGCCGCCGATCAACGTGCATCGACACTCCACCGGCCGGTCGCGCGATCGCAGCCGACCAACGTCGTGCGGCCGGACGCGCCGAGCACCACGACTGCAAAAGAAAACGTGCCCGTCGAGTCCTGAAGGTAGAGCGAACCGGACGTGGCAGTCCCCAAAGGCGACACACTCAGGAGCGTCGAGCTGCCGATCCGTACGGGATTCGGGTCGGCAGCCCGGCTGCCATCGGTCAGCGGGCACGCGCTCGACAGTCCGAACCGGACGCCCTGGAAGAGATCGCCCAGACGCTCGCCATCGCCAAGCGCCGTGTCGACGCCCGCCCCAATATCCGCCGACGACACACCGTCGCCGTCGCCGTCCACGAAGATCTGATACCGGTAGTCAGTGCCGACTGGCTGGAATCGAAGCGCCGCGTGTGCGCTTCGCCTTGCCGCCAACATGCGGAGCGCTGCGATACGCCCTGCGAGGTGGAATGCCGCGCCGCGCACACGTGCTCTGGCGATTGCCGTCGCCGCAGCGGGCACCGACATGGCGCCGACGACAGCGACGAGGGCGAGGGCGATGACTGCCTCCACCAGGGTGTATCCGCGCATCGTTGTCGTCCTCAGGGGGTCAATGGGCCCACAGGTCACTGGTTCACAGATCACACGCGTCGCTGTCAGACCTGATGGGGACGCCGCTCCCACGTCGTGCGTCGAAGCGGCGTCACGCGACGTTCAGTGCTTGGCTGCGACTGTCAGGTTGCTCTTGAGCTTCAGGAAGTTCTTCTCGCCGATGCCTTTGACGTTCATCAGGTCTTCGACCTTCTTGAACACGCCGTTCTTCTCGCGGTACTCGACGATCCGCTGCGCCATCTTCGGCCCGATGCCCGGCAGCGCTTCGAGCTCCGACGCCGTCGCGGTGTTCAGATTGACGATGGCGGCGGGCTTTTCTGATTGCGGTGCCGCAGTGGCAACGGCCTGAGCGGCGGCGATCGAAGGCGCCAGGAGCGTCAACGACAGCAGCGCGGCAACAAGGGTGCGAAACATGGATAGCTCTCCTCTCTGTGCGTGAGCGTGGGGCGACCGGAACGCCGGGCGCTGACGTTCCGGCCGCGATCCACACGCCGCATGCGACGGTCGGGAGAGTGAGGTCGGGCTCTCGTTACGCCGGGCACGCGGTTGCGCCAGTCAGGAGCAAGTCCGATGCCCCGATTGCGTGACGTTGGCGATCGTCTGCGCAACACGATGACGTGACTGGAGTTGGCCGAAGGGAGCGCACCCGAGCCGCCGTCAGGACTTGATGACGCCCGCTCGATCAGGAACCGCCGGTTGACAAGACAACGCGATCGCCGCGCCGCCCGGGTAACTGCCGTTGTCAACGATCTGGACGCGTGGCAGCCTCGACGCGCGGACGACGGCGGACTATAGTCGAACGATGAAGACCATCGGCCTCATCGGCGCAGGACACATTGGCAGTCAGATCGCGCGCATTGCGATCCAGCACGGCTATCACATCGTGATCAGCAACTCTCGCGGGCCGGAGACCCTGGCACCTCTGGTTGCCGAGCTTGGCCCGAACGCCCGCGCGGGCACGCCTGCCGAAGCCGGCGCCGCCGGCGACCTGGTCGTCGTCACGGTGCCCCTCAAGAATTACAAGGAAGTGCCTGTCGCGCCGCTGGCCGGCAAGATTGTGATCGACACGAACAACTACTATCCCCAGCGCGACGGCCACATCGCGGAGCTCGACAACGAGTCCACGACGACCGCGGAGTTGCTGCAGGCGCACTTGCCGACATCGAAGGTGGTCAAGGCGTTCAACCACATCTACGCCGCGCAGATCACCACCGACGGCAGGCCGGCCGGCACGCCGAATCGCCGCGCGCTCGTGATTGCCGGCGACGACACGGCGGCCAAGCAGGTCGTCACCTCGCTGCTCGACCAGTTCGGGTTCGACACCGTGGATGCCGGGCCGCTCAAGGAGGGTTGGCGCATTCAGCGCGACACGCCAGGATACGGCCCGCGCCGGACGGCGGCGGAGTTGCGCGCCGACCTCGCGGCCGCAAAGCGGTACGCCGATCAGTAGCGACGCCGCCCCGGTCAGCGTCTCTCCCCGCTTCTCTGCCTTCGGTGACATTGCCACAAACGAACGCTTCTGTGCCGGCCTCTTGAAGTGCCAATGGCTGGTTCGCCGGGTTGGCAACTGCTAACAAGCGTCCGCGGCGTCGTGAGGGGTTTCCTCATAAACGCTCAGCGGCTGAGGTAGGATGGCGGCACGGCCTCACCGCCGCGCCGCGATGGCTGAACTGGTCCCCCATCCGCTTCCCTGGTACATCGCCGGCCCGCTCATCGGGCTCATGGTGCCGGCCCTGCTGCTCGTCGGCAACAGGGCGTTCGGCATCTCCAGCAACTTCCGCCACCTCTGCGCCGCCGTTGCCCCCGGCGGTCTCGAGTTCTTCACTTACGACTGGAAGCGTGTCGGGATGTGGAACCTGACGCTCTTCTGCGGCATGCTGACCGGCGCGTTCCTCGCCTGGCTCGTCGCGCCACCCCTCGTCGTCTCGATTTCACCAGCCACGCAGGCCGCGCTTCATCAACTGGGACTCCACGATCTCACCGGCCTTGCGCCGCGCGAGCTGTTCTCGTGGGCCTCGCTCCTGACGCTCAAAGGCTTCGTCGCGATCGTGGTCGGCGGGTTTCTCGTCGGGTTCGGCACGTCGTACGCCGGTGGCTGCACCTCGGGCCACGCCATCACCGGCCTTGCCGACCTCCAGCCGGCCTCGCTCATCGCCGTCTGCAGCTTCTTCGCCGGCGGCGTCGCGACGACGTACTTCGTGCTGCCGCTGGTGCTCCGGTAACCTATGAAGTTGCTGCCTTACTTTCTTCTCGGCGCGTTCTTCGGCGCCGTGCTCGTCGAATCCGAGGCGGTGTCGTGGTTCCGGATCCAGGAGATGTTCCGATTCGACGCGTTCCACATGTACGGCATCATGGCCTCGGCGGTGCTCACGGCGTTCGCGTCGCTGCAGATCATCAGGCGGGCGCGAGTGCGCGCCTGGGATGGCACGGTCATCGACCTGCCGCCGAAGGCCGTCGGCGGAGGTGTCCGCTACGTGGCGGGCGGCGCGATCTTCGGCGTCGGCTGGGCGTTGACCGGGGCCTGCCCCGGCCCGCTTGCCGCACTGGTCGGCGCCGGCGTGCCGGTCATGATGGTCGCAATACTCAGCGCGCTGGCCGGGACGTGGGCGTATGGACGTCTGCGCCCGCGCCTGCCCCACTGACGGCGCCACGCGGAGCGAAGTGATGATTCTGAAGCAGTTCTACCTCAATTGCCTGGCGCACGCCTCGTACCTGATCGGCGACGAGCGCGCCGGCGTTGCGGCGGTGGTCGACCCTCAACGCGACATCGCGCAGTACCTGGCCTTTGCCTCGGAGCAGGGCGTCCGCATCACGCACGTGTTCCTCACCCATCTGCACGCGGACTTCCTGGCCGGACACCTCGAGCTGCGCGACCGCACCGACGCAGTGATCTGCCTCGGCGCGCAGGCCACGGCGGAGTACTCGCACGTCGGCATGAAGGACGGCGACGTCATCGACCTCGGGCGCGTGCGGATGCAGTCGCTCGAGACGCCTGGCCACACGCCGGAGTCGATTTCGCTGCTGGTCTTCGATCGCGACCAGAGCGACACGCATCCGGTCGCCGTGCTCACCGGCGACACGCTCTTTGTCGGCGACGTCGGCCGGCCCGACCTGCGCGGCGCGCTCGGCTGGTCGGCGGCGGCCCTCGGCTCGCTGCTCTACGACTCGCTGCGCGACAAGCTGCTGGCGCTGCCTGACGACAGCCTCGTCTACCCTGCGCACGGCGCGGGATCGCTCTGCGGCAAGGCGATCGGCAAGGAGACGTTCTCGACCATCGGCGAGCAGCGCCGGTCGAACTACGCGCTGCAGCCGATGTCCCGCGACGCGTTCGTCGCGCTGGTCACCGCCGACCAGCCGGACGCGCCCGCCTACTTCACCTACGACGCCGTGCTGAATGCCAAAGAGCGTCCGACGCTGGACGAGTCGCTCGCCACCGGCCTCCACCCGCTGAAGCTCGACGACGTCCTGCAGCGACAGCGCGAGGGCGCGCGCATCCTCGACACGCGGGAGGCGGCGGAGTTCGCCGCCTCGCACCTGGCGGGCAGCCAGAACATCGGCCTCGGCGGCCAGTTCGCCACCTGGGCCGGCACGTTGCTCGAACCCGATCGCAATCTCGTGATCATCGCCGAGCCCGGCCGCGAGTCGGAGGCAGCGATTCGGCTCGGCCGCATCGGGTTCGATCGGATGATCGGCTACCTCGCAGGACGTGCACAGCCTGGAATCGCGGCCCGAATTGACCACCAGCACCGAACGGTTGAGCCCGGCGCTGGCAGCGGAGCGACTCGCCTCGCCGGACCCGCCCCTTCTGGTCGACGTCAGAACCCCTCACGAGAACGAGGTCCGGCGAATCGACGGCAGCGTCAGTCTCCCGCTCAGCCATCTCGCCGAGCGCGCGAAGGACCTTCCCCGCGACCGGCCGCTCATCGTCCACTGCGCCGGCGGCTATCGGTCGTCGATTGCCGCAAGCCTCCTGCAGCAGCTCGGCTTCCGTCGGGTGAGTGAGCTCGCTGGCGGCCTGGCGGCCTGGGAAGCCGCCGGATTGCCGCTGGCTCAGGTCCCGGCCTGATCGACGCTCACGGGGGTCGAGCTCAGCTTCACGATTCTTCGCGCGGGCTCTTGACCGTCGTCGCCTTCACGCGCACCATCAGGCGTCGTTCCGCGGAGTTCGCCTGAGGTCACCCGTCATGCGCCAGATCACTCTCGCCTGTGCTGCCGCCGTCCTGCTCTGCTCAACGGCCTGCGCGGGACCAAAGTTCTACAAGCTCGACGCCAGCAACCACGAACAGGAAACGGGCATCCCGATCTATCCGGCCCGCATCTTCCTGGTCTCGTCGATGGACGCAAAAGGCGAAACCACCGTCACTGTCGTGAGGCTGCCCAACCTGGCGGCCGAGCCGATCTACGCGCGAAACATTCGCGGCTGGGGCAGCGGAGAGCTGTCGCTGGAGTTCGACGGCGGCGTGTTGAAGAGCGTGGGCGGGAAATCAGACTCGCAGGCGGCGGACACCATCGACGCGCTCGGCTCGCTCATCGGCGCAGCCGGCGACGTGCTCAAGACAACGCATCAGGGCGTCGCTCCCGAGGAACAGCCGACGTTTCGTGTCTACGAAGTGGTCATGGACAAGGACGGCACGCGCCTGGTGCCGGTGAACGTCGCGGTGAAGTAGCTCTTACGCCGACGCCCGATACCACTCCACTGTCCGCCGTAAGCCCTCTTCCAGATCGACGCTCGGCTCGTAGCCCAGCATCGTACGCGCCTTGGAGATGTCGGCGAGCGAGTGGCGCACGTCACCAGCGCGCGCCGGGATGTGGGCCGGGGCTGCCGTCACTCCGGTGACTTTTCCAAGAACGCGCGCCAGCTCGTTGATGGAAATCTGCTGGCCGGTGGCGACGTTGATGATCTCGCCCGCCACGCCAGGCGCGGTCGCCGCCCGCAGGACGCCGTCGACGATGTTGGCGACGTAGGTGAAGTCCCGTGTCTGCTCGCCGTCGCCGACGATCGTCGGCGCCTTCCCGGCCAGCAGCGCCGTCACGAAGAGCGCGATGACGCCAGAGTAGGGCGACGACGGATCCTGGCGCGGGCCGAAGACATTGAAGTAGCGGATGCTCACAGTCTCGAGGCCGTAGAGCGACGTGAAGAGCTGCCCGTACAGCTCGCTCATCAGCTTCTGCAGCGCGTACGGCGAGAGCGGGCTGGTCGGCATGTCCTCGCGCTTGGGCAGCGTGGGCGTGTCGCCATAAGCCGACGACGACCCGGCATAGACGACGCGCTTCACCCCGGCTTCACGTGCGGCGAGCAGCACCTGTAACGTGGCGTCGACGTTCGCGCGATGCGACACCAGCGGCTCACTCACCGAGCGCGGCACCGACGGAATGGCGGCCTGGTGCAGCACGTAGTCCGCGCCCTCGACGGCGCGGGCCGCGACGGAGGGATCCGCCAGGTCGCCCTCGACCAGCTCCACCGACTGTCGAAACGGGTCGATGTTCTCGGATCTCCCCGTGATGAAACTGTCAGCGATCCGCACCTGCTCGCCCCGCCCGAGGAGCGTCTCCGCCAGATGCGATCCGATGAAGCCCGCGCCGCCTGTCACCACCCATCGCGCCATCGTCAGCCCTTTTCCCCTTCGTCGTCGCCCTGTTCGCCAGTCTCGATGCGCGTGTGCGCCGATTCGCGTATGCGCCGCTCTGACGCTACGACCCCGACACCGGCGGGAAGCCCGTCGCGTCGAGGCCGTGCACGACCTTCAGCGCATTTCCGTAGTCCAGCTTTCGCAGAACGCCGTCCGGCAGGTTGAGGCCGTTCATCTTCCAGAAGGCGTGGTAGTCGCGATACCCGTCGAAGTACTCGTCGGCGGTCTCGAACGTCCGGAAGTAGATCGGATACTCGGAGGGCGCGTAGGTGTCCTTCCCGAACAGCAGCCGATCCTGATAGCGAACGAAGAACGCCAGCGCCGCTCGCGGCTGCCGCGCCAGTTCCTCGATGATGGCTGCCGACCTCGGTATAGACGTTGGGCATGCGATCCAGCATGGCGCCGAGGCGTCCGAGATCGTTGGCATGGAACCCGAAGTGCGCGGCGATGAATCGCGTGCGCGGATGCTTCGTGAAGAGGCGATCGCGCTCAGCCATGATCGCCTCGAACGTCGGGTAGGCCGATGGCGGACGTCGGCGTTCGGGATGGACCTGCAGTTCCATCCACCGCTCGTTGTGCTCGTCCACGGGATCGAAGAACGGCGCCGGCTCGCCGGTGTGAATGAGCACGGGGATGTCGAGCCGCGCGCAGGTCTCGAAGACCGCGTCGAACTCGGGGTCGTCCACCGGGACGCGCTGGCCATTGCGGCGCTTCACCGTCAGGCCGAAGTTCTTGAAGATCTTCAGGCCCTTCGCGCCCGCCTTCACATCGTCCTCGAGCCGGGCCGCGGCACGGGCGCCGTAGCCGGGCTGATCGATGTCGCTGAAATCGAGGTTCGCGAACTGCGCCATGCGGGTCGGCGCCGCGCTTGCCGCGACGATGGACAGCTTGCGCCGGAGCTCGGTGCCGGTGCCGCCACTGAGGTTGACGAGAATCCGCAGGTTGAGCGCGTCCATCTCGCCGATGACCCGGCTCCAGGACTCGGCCGTCAGGCCCTCGTGGTGGCTATGAATGTCGATAACGGGGTACTTGGCCCGCAGCACCTGGTGTCGGGCAACGACCAGCGTGGACGTGGGCTTGTACTGCCGGACGCCGAGGTCCTGCGCTGGAAGCGCGACGACAGCGCAGCCGACGCCCAGCGCGACGGCCAGGATCGATCGGCGTGCGCGCCGGGCGGTGGAAGAAGTGAAAAACGCCGCAGTCAAGCCGGTAAGCCGAATTCTGTCCGCCGTCGCCTCGCCCTTGCGGGCTCGGCTATGGCGTAACGATCATTCCTCTAGTCCCGGCATCGCTGCCGGAATCAAGCAACCTACCCGGAGGCTTCGGACGGGCCGCCCTCAAGCGCCTCCCTATTTGGTCTTGCTCCGTGCGGGGTTTTGCCTGCCACCGACGTTGCCGCCGGCGCGGTGCGCTCTTACCGCACCTTTTCACCCTTACCCGCCTACGCCCTTCGAAGAGCCGAGGGCGGAGGCGGGCGGTATATTTTCTGTGCCACTGGTCCGTCAGGTTACCCTGCCCGGGCGTTATCCGGCGCACTGCCCTATGGAGTTCGGACTTTCCTCTCCCGGCACGACTTCGCCGGCGCCCGGAGGCACCGGCGGTTTCGGCCGGCAGCGATCGTCTGGCCTGGCTGCGGCGTTCGAATATTCTAGCCGTCACTCTCCTGTGAAATCCGGTACTGCTCGAGTTTCTTGTAGAGATTGCTGCGCGGCGTGTCGATCAGGTCGGCGGTCTTCGAGATGTTCCAGTTGGTCTCGCGCAGTTTCTGGACCAGGAACGCCCGTTCGGCCACTTCCTTGTGCTCGCGCAGGGTGGCCACCTGGACAGCGTCATTATCGGGAACCCTGACGCCGCCGTCAACGCGGACCGCCGCCGGCAGGTCGGCCACCTCGACGACGTCGCCCGGCGTCATGATGACCAGCCGCTCGATCGTGTTCCGCAACTCGCGGATGTTGCCCCGCCACCGGTACCGCTGCAGCGCGCCCATCGCGGCCTCGGACATTTTCTTGGGGCGCAGGTTGTTCTCGCGCGCTGCCAGGTCGAGGAAGTGTCGCACCAGGACCGGGACGTCGTCTGACCGCTCCCGCAACGGCGGCACGTGGATCGGAATCACGTTCAGGCGGAAGTAGAGGTCTTCGCGGAAGTTCCCCTTCTCGACTTCTTCTTCGAGGCGTTTGTTGGTGGCCGCGATGACGCGAACGTCCACCTTGATGGTGCGCGCCGAGCCCAGGCGTTCCACCTCGCCTTCCTGAAGCACGCGCAGCACCTTGGCCTGCGTCTTGAGGCTCATGTCGCCCACTTCGTCCAGAAAGATCGTGCCGTGGTCGGCCTGCTCGAACTTGCCGACCTGCTTCTCGGTCGCGCCGGTAAACGAGCCGCGCTCGTGGCCGAACAGCTCGGATTCAATCAGGTCGTCGGGGATGGCCGCGCAGTTCACCTGGACGAACCGCTCGCGCGCGCGCAGGCTGTTGCGGTGAATGGCACGCGCCACCAGCTCCTTGCCGACGCCGCTCTCTCCGGTGATGAGGACGGTGGCGGTGGTCGGTGCCGCACGCTTGACCGCGTCGAGCACGCCGCGCAGCGCGCCACTGTCGCCGACCAGCTGGTGCCGGACCTCCTGCGCCTTGCGGAGCGTGATGTTCTCGTCGACCAGCCGCAGCCGGTCGAGCGCATTGCGGACCGTCACCAGCACCCGCTCGGTCGAGAGCGGCTTCTCGATGAAGTCGAAGGCGCCGAGCTTGGTCGCTTCCACCGCCGTTGCGACAGTGGCGTGGCCGGAAATCATCACCACGGGCAACGCGTCGTGCCCTGCTTTCAACCGCTGCAGGACCTCCAGCCCGTCCATGCCTGCCATCTTGATGTCGAGCAGCGCGAGGTCCGGCGGGTCGCGGTCGACGAGCGTCAGGCCGTCCTGCCCGGTGGCAGCGCCCTGGACGTCGTAGCCTTCGTACTCGAGGATCATCTTCAACGAGTCGCGGATAGCGGACTCGTCGTCTATCACGAGGATGCGTGGTTTCACGGCGCGTCGATCCGGACCGTCCGCAGTGCGTGCTGGGCCGCATCGGGCAGGTAGAGATAAAGCGTGAGGACGTCGCCGGCATGCGCGCCGGCCATCAACTGGTTGAACTCGGAGACAGAGCCGACCGGCCGGCGGTTGACCTCGAGGATCAGCTGCCCGCGTTCCAGGCTGGCGTCAAACGCCGGGCTGAGCGGCTCGACCCGCGAAATGACCACGGCGCGCTGCGAGCGCGGCAGGTCCATGCGCGCGAGCTCATTGCGTTCCAGCTCCCGCACGGCGACACCGATCGACACCTGCTCGCCTTCCCGGTTCGACGAGGGACGAGCCGGCGACTCGTCGGGCGTGTCGGCGGTCCGCCGGGGCCGCTCCGCCAGCGTGACGCGCAGCACGACAGGCTTGCCGTCGCGGACGACGTCGAGTCGCACTGTCGTGCCGGGCGCGGCGTCCGACACCAGGCGGATCAGGCCGTCGTTGCTGTCGATGGAGGTGCCGTCGACGGACGTGATGAAGTCGTAGGCCTTGAGTCCAGCCCGCTCGCCAGGGGACCCCTCCGTCACGTCCTGCACCAGCGCGCCGCGGGCCGAGGCCAGGTTGAGCGAGCGCTGCAGGTCGGCGTCCACGTCCTTCAGGGCGACCCCGATGAACCCGCGCGCGACGCGGCCGTACTGCTTGAGCTGCGGCAGCACCGCCCGGGCCTGGTTCACCGGCACGGCAAAGCCGATATTGCTGGCCCGCGAGCTGATGGCCGCGTTGATGCCAATCACCTCGCCGCGCGTGTTGATGAGCGGGCCGCCGCTGTTGCCGAAATTGATCGCCGCGTCGGTCTGAATGTAGTTGTCGAGGCTGCTGTCGAACAGCTTCCGGCCGATGTAGCTGACGACGCCCACTGTCACCGTGTGCTCGTAGGCCAGCGGGTTGCCGATGGCGCACACCCACTCCCCCACGCGCAGGGTCGACGAGTCGCCGAGCGGCGCCGAGGGAAATGGCGTCGATCCGTCCACCTTGATGAGCGCGATGTCGGTGTCCGGGTCCGATCCGATCACGTGCGCCTTCAGCGTTCGTCCGTCCGCCAGCTTGACGACAATCCGTTCGGCGCGCTCGATGACGTGCTGATTCGTCAGGATGTGCCCGTCCGGCTCGATGATCACGCCGCTGCCCGTTCCACGCTGCACGTGGACGTCACGCTGGTGCGAGTTGTCCCAGGGGTGCCGATAGCCGTTGCGCGGTGTCTCGCCTTGATCGGACGTGCCAGGCGGGGCCACCGACGTCGCGTCGATGTTGACCACGGCAGGGTTGATCCGTTCGGCGATGTCGGCGAAGTTGACAACCCCCGGCACACCGGAGGACGCCAGGACCGGCGTGGCGGAGGCGGCGGCGCGCAGGCGCCCGGTCCGCGAACCGGCCGCCGATGGCGTCAGCGAGCCCGCCACAATCAAGCCGACAAGGAACGAGCCTGCCGCGACGAGCAGCACCGTCACGAAGGCGAACCGCCGGCTCATGATTTCATTATACGGCTCAGGAACGCGGCTTCATCCAGCGTGGGCACCCCGAGTGCACGCGCCTTCTCGGCCTTGCTGCCCGGCTCTTCCCCGACCACGACGAAACTGGTCTTGCGGCTGACGGTGCCAGTCACCCGCCCGCCCAGCCGCTCGATCTCCGCCGCCGCATCCTCCCGGGACATCGCGCTGAGCGTCCCGGTCAGCACGAACGTCTTGCCGGACAGAGGCCCCGGGGCTGCGTCGCCGGCGGCCCGCTCGTCGGCCGACGCCTCCACGCTCAGCCCGGCGCCGGTCAACCGCTCGATCAGGCGCTGGTTGCCGGGCTCGTCGAACCAGGCGCGCACCGACTTCGCTACGACCGGGCCGATCTCGTTGACCGACTGCAGTTGATCGACGTCGGCCGCGGCCAGCGCCGCCAGGCTGCCGAACCCGCGCGCCAGCAGTTCGGCCGCGCGCTCGCCGACATGCCGGATGCCCAGTCCGTGAACGAGACGCCACAGGTCGCTCTTCCGGCTCTGGTCGATCTCGGCGACGAGGTTCAACCCGACCTTCCCAAGCTTGCGAGGCCGCGCGCGCTCGGACCGGGCGGCGCGCGGCGCGACGACCAGCTCCGACAGGTCGTCGGCCTTCAGCTCGTACAAGTCCGCGGCATCATGCACGCGGCCGGTGTCGATCAGCTGATCGACGATGGCCTCGCCCAGGCCTTCGATGTTCATCGCGTGCCGGCTCGCGAAGTGCTCGATGCGGCGCCGCAACTGCGCCGGGCACGCGCTGTTCTCGCACCGCCACACCACCTCATCGTCCGGCCGCACAAGGGCGCTGCCGCAGGAGGGACATTCGAGCGGCATGACCCACGGCGCGGCGCGGCCGGGCCTGTCGGCGTCCATGACCTTGACGACTTTCGGGATGACGTCGCCGCCCTTTTCGAGGAGCACGCGGTCGCCGACGCGGATGTCCTTGCGCCCGACTTCGTCCGCGTTGTGCAGGGTGGCGTTGGCAATCGTGGAGCCGGCAAGCAGCACCGGCACCAGCGTCGCGACCGGGGTGACCGCGCCGGTGCGGCCGACCTGAAGCGCGATGCCGGTCAGCGTCGTCGTCACCTGCTCGGCCGGGAACTTGAAGGCGATGGCCCACCGGGGGAACTTCGACGTCGCCCCGAGCACATCGCGAAGGGCCAGCGTGTCCAGCTTGATGACGACGCCGTCGGTCTCGAAGGCCAGCTGGCGCCGCCGGTCGCGCCAGCGCTCGCAGAAGTCGACGAGCGCGTCGAGGCCGACGAGCCGCTCCCAGTGTGGCTCGACGGGCACTCCCCACTGCTCGAGGGTCTCGAGCGTGGCTCCATGCGTGGCGGACGGCAGGTCGCCGACCACTTGATACGCCCAGAAGCTGAGGCCTCGCCTGGCGACGAGCCGCGGATCCAGGTTGCGCATCGCGCCGGCCGCCGCATTCCGTGGATTGGCGAACAGGGCCTCGCCCTTGTCCTCGCGCTCGCGATTGACGCGATCGAACGCCTGGCGCGGGAAATACACCTCGCCGCGCACTTCGATCTCGCCCGCCGGACCACCCTGCAGGCCGAGCGGAACGGCGCGGATCGCCCGGACGTTGGAGGTCACGTCTTCGCCACGCTCGCCGTCGCCGCGCGTCGCGCCGCGCACCAGGCGCCCGTCACGATACGTCAGCGCGAGACTGAGGCCGTCGATCTTCAATTCGGCGACAAACTCCGGCTCGGCCTCGTGCCCGGCGGCCGTCAGCCCCTTGCGCACCCGATCGTAGAAGGCGGTCAGCTCCTCCGCCGAGTACGCGTTGTCGAGGCTCATCATCGGGAGGCGATGCGTCACCGTGTCGAAGCCTTCGACGGGAGCGCCGCCCACCCGTTCGGTCGGCGAATCCGGCGTGCGCAGCTCTGGCCGCGCCTCTTCGAGCGCGCGCAGCTCGCGCATCAACGCGTCGAATTCGACGTCGGAAATTTCAGGATCGTCCTGCTCGTAGTACCGCGCCTCGTGGTGGCGGATGAGGGACCGGAGCTCGAGGATGCGCGTGGCGTCGGACACGGGATTCGCGATCGGCCGCAGCGGACAGGAAGCAGAGATCGATCAGCGCGACAGGCGCGAGCCTGCGAGCTCAGCGATCGCGCAGGAGGACGAAGTCGGCCAGGGCCGCCAGTGCGGCGCGCTCGGGCCCGTCGGGAAACGCCGTCAGCTTCTGCCGGGCTGCCGCGGCATACTCGCGGGCCCGCGTCATCGCGTAGTCGAGCGCGCCCGACTGACGGAGCAGCCGGGTAATCTCGGCCCAGCGCTCGAGGGTGACGTTCTTCTCTTCGACCACCCCGGCGACGAGCGCCCGCGTCGCGCTGTCGGACTGCGCGAGCAGCCTGATGATGGGCAGGGTGACCTTGCCCTCGCGGAGGTCGCCGCCCACCGGCTTGCCGAGCGCGCTGGCGTCGCCCGTGAAGTCCAGCAGGTCGTCCATGAGCTGAAACGCGATCCCGAGGTTGAACCCGTAGTCGCGCAGGGCGCCCTGCTGCTCGAGGGTCGACGTGCCGAGCATGCCGCCAATCTGCGCACACCCGGCGAACAGGTACGCGGTCTTGCGGCGGATGATGTCGAAGTGCTCGTCCTCGGCGATGTTGATGTCGCCGTTCTTGGTCAGCTGGTAGAGCTCGCCTTCGATCATGCGCAGCGTCACGTCGCACAGCAACCGGACGATGTCGAGCGTGTCCTGGGAGAGCGCGAGCGACATCGACTTGATGTACAGGAAGTCGCCGAGCAGGACCGTGATGTCGTTGCCCCACTGCGAGTGCACGGCCAGCCGGCCGCGCCGGAACTCAGAGTCGTCGATGATGTCGTCGTGGACGAGGGTCGCGGTGTGGATGAACTCGACAACCGCCGCGTGCAGGACAGCGCGCTCGCCCTGGTAGCCGCACAGCCGGGCCGCCATCAACAGGACCGCGGGGCGGACGCGCTTGCCGCCGCTCTGCTGGATGTACTTGCCGATCTTCGGGATGAGCGCGACCTGCGATTGCAGGTGCCGGCCGAACTCCCGCTCGACCTTCACCAGATCGTCGCGAATGGGCTCGAACAGCCGGACGAGATCGGGCGGCGGGCTATCAATTGATCGGTTCAAGGCGCGTTGATCTGACCATATCTGCGCGCGGAGTGTCAACGCGCGGACGCCCGTCAGCCACCGAAGAGTGCATGGAAATTCGTCGTCGTTCGCGCGCCCGTCGCCGCCGCCGATTCGCCCCGGATTCCGCCCAGCGCCTGCACCACCTGCGCGACAAAGGCGGGCTCGTTCCGGCGGCCGCGGTGTGGGACCGGGGCCAGAAACGGGCTGTCAGTTTCGACCAGCAGCCGGTCGGCCGGCGCATACCCGGCTACCGCCTGGAGGTCGGTGGCCTTCGGGAACGTCAGGATGCCTGCCAGCGACAGGTAGAAGCCGAGGTCCAGCGCCCGGCGCGCCCGCTCGACGCCGCCGGTAAAGCAGTGAAAGACGCCCCGGACTCCCCGGCCCTCGCGCGCCAGCAGGTCGAACGTGTCGTCGTCGGCCTCTCGCGTGTGAATGGCGACGGGAAGGCCAAGCTGGCGTGCCGTGTCGAGCTGCTCGACGAAGACCGCCTGCTGGACGTCACGCGGCGAGAAGTCGTAGTGGTAGTCGAGCCCTATCTCGCCGACCGCGACCACGCCGCCGGCGGCGTGCGCGGCACGAATCAAACCGTCCGCGCGGCCTGGCTGTCCGGCGCACTCGTGCGCCTGGTGCGGATGCACGCCGACGGCGAACCGGACAGCGTCCCAGAGGGCGGCAACGCGTGTCATGCGCCGCGACTCCCCTTCGTCGCCCGCCGCCAGGATGCAGAGCGCGCCTTCGACCCCGGCGGTTCGCGCGCGCTCGATGACGGCCTCGAGGTCTGCCTCGAACACCTCGTCGGCGAGGTGGCAGTGGGAGTCGACCATCTCAGCGCACGCGGGTGCCGGGGGCAGCGTCCTGGCCGGGATCGATCAGCACGGGCTTGCCGCCGTCGGCGCTCGCGGCCAGGACCATGCCGTTGGACTCGATGCCCATCAACTTGGCGGGCTTCAGGTTCGCGACGATGACAATCAGCTTGCCGGTCAGGGCCTCCGGCTCGTAGGCCTCGGCAATGCCGGCAACAATCGTGCGCTCTTCGGTGCCTGCGTCCACTCGAAGCTGCATCAACTTCTTCGACTTCGGCACCCGCTCCGCGGTCAACACACGGGCCACCCGCAGTTCGACGGCCATGAACTGGTCGATGCTGATCGGACCAGCCGGAGCGGCGGCCGGCGGCTGGGCCGGCGGCGGCACCGGCGCGGCGGGCGCCGGGGTGGCCGGCGCAGCAGCGGCTGGCGGCTCGGCGGGCACGGACGGGGGCTGGGACTGATCGGTCACGGCGTTCTCCACGGAGGCGCCGGGTGCCGGCGCCGAGTTAGGTGATTCGAGCCTGGGAAACAGCGACGCCCCCTTGACGAACTCGCGCGCGCCGTAGTCTTTCCACGTGGCGTCAGTCACGCGCAGCGAGGCCGGGTCCCGGGTCTCGCCCACGCGCCGCAGGATCTCGGCGGCGGCCGTCGGCATCACCGGCAGCAGCAGCACACCGACGATACGCACTGCTTCTGCCGCGTCGTACAGCACACGAGTCAGGGCGTTGGCATGCGCCGGATCCTTCGCCAGCGTCCAGGGCTCCGACGTCGTGATGAACTTGTTGGTGGCGTCGACCAGCGCGAACACGGCGGCGGCGGCCTCGTGGATCGCGAAGCGGTCCATCGCCTCGCGATAGGCGATGAGCGTGGCCTCCGCGACTGCCGCCAGCCTGTCTGTCGGGACCGGCGGCGGCGTCAACGTCAAGCCGCGATACTTCTCCGCCATCGTCGTCAGCCGGCTCACCAGGTTGCCGAGGTTGTTGGCGAGATCGACGTTGTAGCGTTCCTCGAACCGCTCCCAGGAGAAGTCGCCGTCGCCGCCGTACGGGATCTCCTTCACCAGGTAGAGGCGCAGCGGGTCGGGCCCCAGCCTGTCGGCGGCCTCGAGCGGATCGACCACGGTGCCGAGCGACTTGCTCATCTTCTGGCCCTGGAAGTGCACCCAGCCATGGCCGAAGACCTGTCGTGGCAACGGCAGGCCGGCGCTCATCAGCATGGCCGGCCAGACGACGCAGTGGAAGCGCGTGATGTCCTTCCCGATGACGTGCAGGTCCGCGGGCCACCAGCGCTCGAACAACGCCTCGTCGGTGCCGTAGCCCGCGGCGGCGGCGTAGTTGATCAGCGCGTCGAACCACACGTAGACAACGCTGTCCGGGTCGAAAGGCAGCGGGATGCCCCACGACTGACCGGCGCGGCTGATGGACAGGTCCTCGAGCCCGCCCTCGACCAGCCGTAGGATCTCGTTTCGCCGGACGTCGGGCTGAATGAACTCGGGGTGCGCGGCGTAATGGTCGAGCAGCGGCTGCTGATATCGCGACAGGCGGAAGAAGTGGTTCTTCTCGCGGATCCAGTCGGGCTTCGTCAGATGGATCGGACACAGCCCGTCCACCAGGTCCTTCTCCTGCTTGAAGGACTCGCACGACACGCAGTACCAGCCCTCGTAGTGGCCTTCGTAGACGTCGCCAGCGTCGAAACACGCCTGGGCCATCCGCTGCACGGCCGAGCGGTGGCGCGGCTCCGTCGTTCGAATGAAGTCGTCGAACGAGATGGACAGCTTCGCCCAGACGTCGCGGAACTGCGTCTCCATCTGGTCGCAGTACGCCAGTGGGTCGAGGCCGAGTTCGCGCGCCTTGCGAAAGACGTTCTGCGAGTGCTCGTCGTTGCCCATCAGGAAGCGCGTCTCGATACCGGAGAGGCGCTTGTAGCGGGCGATGACGTCGGCGCTGATCTTCTCGTACGCCGTCCCGAGGTGCGGGCGGCTGTTCACGTAGTCGATCGCTGTGGTGACGTAAAAGCGCATCGGGAATGGACGATCAGGAAATGACGAGTGGGCGGTCAGCGCTCGAGCCACGCCTTGAGCGCCGCGGCGTGGACGTCCTTGGTCGCCACGCCCCGCTCACGCGCGCGAGCCGCCACGTCGTCGAATTCGGGCTGGCCGTTGGTCACGACGGTGCCGCGGCTGGCGACCTTGACGCGAACCGGGCCGTACGCCGTCTCGACTGTCACGATCTCGCGAGTCAGGCACTCGCGGTCGCGCTCGCCGTAGCGCACGCCGATCGTCGTCGTCTCGCGGAACAGGACGGCGGTGATGGCTTCGCGCCGGTCTGGCGCCACGAGCACTGTCACCATCGTGCCCGGCCGCGTCTTCTTCATCTGGACGGAGGCGTAGAACACTTCGAGCGCGCCCGCCTCGTACAGCCGGTCCATCAACGGGCCGTACAGCTGCGGGTTCATGTCGTCGATCTCGCACTCGACGACGACGATCCGATGGACGACGGAGGCGTCGGCCTCACCCGCCATCACGCGCAGGACATTCGGCGTGTCGTGGAAGTCGCGGTCCCCCGCTCCGTAGCCGGTGGCCGTGATGCGCATCGGCGGCAGCGCGCCGAAGCGCGCGGCGTAGGCCGTCAGAAGCAGCGCGCCAGTCGGCGTCAGCAGTTCGGCTTCCGGACCGCGCGAGTAGACCGGCGCATCGCCGAGCAGGCGCACGGTCGCCGGCGCCGGGACCGGGAAGACCCCGTGCGCGGAATGGACCATCCCCCGGCCGACGTTGAGCGGCGAGCTGAGAATCTCGTCCGCGCCAAACCACTCGAGCGCGAAGACGGCCCCGACGATGTCCACGATCGAGTCGAGGGCGCCGACCTCGTGCAGGTGGACGCGCTCGACCGGCATCTGGTGAATCGCGGCCTCCGCCTCGGCCAGCCTCTGGAACAGGGCCTGCGCCTTCGCCTTTCCTGAAGGGCTCAGCGCCGAGCGATCGATGTGGCCGAAGATCTCGGGCAGCGTACGGTGCGGATGCGCGTGGGTGTGCCCCGCCACTGCGACTGGCGCCTGGCCGGCGGCGTGCGCGTGGTCGTGGCTGTGTGCGCCCTCGTGCGTGTGGCCGTGCTCGTGCGGGTGATCGTGGCTATGCGCGTGACTGTGGCTCTGCCCCGGCCCATGGCTGTGCGGATGGGCGTGCGTGTGCTCGTGAGAATGCGCGACGGGCTGCGCCGCAGCGGCGCCCTTCTCCACGAGCCTGAACTTCGTCGCCGACACACCCGCGCGCAACACCTTCTCGGCCGTGACCTCGAAGTCGTCGATGGCCAGGCTCCCGAGCGCGCCTCGGAGCGCCTCGAGCGGCAGGCCCGCGTCGAGCAGGGCGCCGAGGACCATGTCGCCGGACGCGCCGTTGAAACAATCGAAGTAAAGAATCCGCATCACGTCTGCCGGGCCCCCGAAGGAAACCCGAAACGAGGATTGTACCTCACGGGGTGCAGAGCAAGTCCGTCGGCTCTGTCCCGGGACGGGGGGACCGGGCGGCCCAACAAGAACACGGTCATTCTCGTCCAAGCGCAGTATGACCTTCTGGCGCGATCTCCGTCACGGCGCCCGCCTCCTCGCGCGCGCCCCGCAGTTCACCGCGTTAGCCGTCGGCGTGCTGGCACTCGGGATCGGCGCCACGGCGGCCGTCTACAGCCTGTTTGATGCCGTGGTGCTCCGGCCGCTGCCGTATCGCGCGCCGGACGAACTGGCCATGCTCTGGGAGGCACCGCCGGACTACGCCTACAACCGGGTCGCGCCGCTGAATTTCGTCGATTGGAGCGAGCAGAACCACACCTTCGTCGCCATGGCTGCAGTATCGGGCGGCGGCAAGACATTGACCCGCGCCGGCCAGCTCCCCGAGCGCATCGCCGGGCAAGCCGTCACGTCGCACTTCTTCGACGTCCTCGGCGTCGTGCCCGTCGCCGGGCGGACGTTTCTCGCCGCCGACGCCGCGCCGGATGCCCGCTCCGTCGTGATCAGCGAGCGGCTGTGGCGAACCCACTTCGGCGGCGATCCGAGGCTGGTCGGCCACACCCTCGACCTGGACGGCGAGGCGCACACCGTGGTCGGCATCGCGCCGGACACCTTCCAACTGCTGTATGACAGCGATCTCTGGGTGGTCTACAAGCCGGAACGGCGGCCTGAACAACGCGCGATGCACTACCTGCAGGTCATCGGACGGCTGAAGCCGGGCGTCGGCTTCGACAACGCCCGTGCCGATCTGGGCGTCGTCGCTCGCCGGATCGCCGACATCTCTCCCGCTACCAACAAGGGGTGGGGTGTGACGGTTGAGCCACTGCGCCAGGCTCTCGTCGGTCACGATCTCGCGCTGACCTCGGCGGTGCTCATCGGCATGGTCGGCCTCGTGCTCCTCATGGCCTGCGCGAACGTCGCGAACCTGCTTCTCGCGAGAGGGATCGGCCGCACACGTGAGATCGCCCTGCGCGCCGCGCTCGGCGCGAGCCGAACGCGCGTGATGCGCCAACTCATGACGGAGAGCCTTCTGCTCGCCATGGCAGGCGGCGCTATCGGCCTGGGCGTCGCGGCGGCGCTCCTGCGAGTGGCGCCGTCGATTGTCCCTCGAGGTACGCTGCCGCCCGGCATCGCGCTGGCCCTCGACGCGCGGGTCGCCGTCTTTGCCGTGATGCTGACGGCCGCGACTGGCCTGCTGTTCGGGCTCGCTCCGGCGTGGCACGCGGCGCAGGTGCCGCTGGCCTCCTCGATGGCGCTGGGCGGCCGCGGCGCGACGCGCGGCGCGGGACGCCTGCGCTCCGGGCTCGCCGTCATGGAAGTGGCGTTGGCAGTGGTCCTGCTCGCCGGCGCCAGTCTGCTGGCGCGCACGCTGCTGTCACTCGACCGGGTCGATGCCGGCAATCGTGAGCATCGGGTGCTGACCATGGTCACCGTGTTGCCGATGAGTCGATACAAGACTCCGGAGGACGCGGGCACGTTCTATCAGGAAGCCGAGCGCGAACTGGCCGCCGTTCCGGGCATAACGCGCGCGTCGTTTGGAGGCAGCCTCCCGCTCGACGGCTGGGACATCGGCCAGGGCTTCGTGGTGGTTGGCGATCCGGAGCCAGACAAGGCCAACCAGGCGAGCGCCCACTACCAGATCGCGGGCGAGGGGTTCTTCGCCACCCTCGGCGTCCCCATCCTCCGCGGCCGCGCTTTCACCGGGCGCGACACCGCCACGTCGCTTCCCGTCTGCGTCGTCAGCGAGGCCTTCGTCCGCAAGTACGCGCGAGGCCGGGACCCGTTGACGCTGCAGATCAGTGTGGACGCGATGAGCCCGGGCGGGCCGAAGCCGGTCACGCGGCAGATCGTCGGCGTCGCGCGCCAGCTGCTCGAAACGCCGGCCGATGACGGAAGCGCCGTGCAGGTCTACGTCCCGATTTCGCAGAACCCCTGGTTCTGGTCCACGCTGTCCGTACGCACGGAAGGACCGCCCGACAGCCTCCGCAGTGCGGTGCTGCATGCCCTCGGCCGCGTGGACAAGTCGCTCGCACCAACTCAGATTCGAACACTGGACGAAGTGGCGGCCGAGGCGACGTCGCAGCCGCGCTTCCGCGCGCGTCTCGTGATCATGTTCGCGGGCCTGGCCCTGCTGGTGGCGGCCGTCGGCGTCGGCGGCCTCCTGGCGTTCTCGGTGCAGCAGCGGCGGCGCGAGCTTGGCGTCCGAATGGCGCTGGGCGCGCGGCAACGCAATGTCATCGGTCTCATCCTCGCCGATGCCTTCCACGTGGTCGTCGCTGGCGGCGCGATCGGGGTGCTGGCCGCCCTGGGGCTCGGACGTGTCCTGACGACGCTGCTCTTTGGCGTCACACCTTACGACGTCGTCTCGTTCGTGCTCGCGCCGATGGTGCTGGGCACGGCGGCCCTGCTGGCAAGCGCGGTGCCGGCCTGGCGTGCGGCGCGCACTGATCCAGCGGTGGCGCTTCGACAGGACTGAGAGTCAGAGGCGGCTCGTCTCGCGAAAACTGAAGTAGCGGCTCGTGCCGAGGACGATGTGATCGATCACCTCGATGCCGAGCACCGCAGCGGCTGCCACCATCCGCCGCGTCAGCGCGATATCGTCCCGGCTCGGCTCCGGATCGCCACTCGGGTGATTGTGGAACAGCACGACGGCCGCTGCCCGCCCGATGATGGCGTGGCGAAAGACTTCGCGGGGATGAACGATGCTGGCGTCGAGCGATCCCGAGGACACCACCCGCGCGGCGACCAGACCATGGCGGGCGTCGAGCAAGACGACCCCGAACTGCTCCACGGGCTGACCGCCAAACCGCGGGAGCAGCCAGTCGGCCACGTCCTTTGGCGTCCTGAAGCGGCGGCGGTCGTCCGACGGACTCAACGTACGTCGTCCGAGCTCCACGGCGGCGACCACCTGGCCAGCGCGGGCGCGGCCGATGCCGGCAATCAGCCGCAGTTCCTCCAGCGACACCCCCGGGAGCGCGCCGATGCCGCCGACCCGGTCCAGCAGCGCGGTGGCCAGCGCGAGCGCGGTCGTTCCACGCGTCCCATGACCGAGGACGACAGCCAGCAGCTCGTTGTCACCCAGTCCTGCAGCACCGGCCCTGGCCAGCTTCTCGCGAGGCTGGTCGGCAGGCGCGACGCGCGTTGCGTTGTCGGCAGGACCCGTACTTGTCACGTCGCCGGTCACCTTATGCAGATATACTCGCCACGATGCCGCGTCGGATCCGCGTCGCGTTCTACAGCACCATGTTCGCCCTCATGTTCGTGGTCGCCGGTTGCGGCGAACCGCCGGACAAGGAACTCCATCAAGCGCAAGGAGCCATCGACGCGGCGCGAGCCGCCGGCGCCGCCGTGTACGCGCCGGACGAGCTCAAGGCGGCCGTGGACGCGCTCGCGCACGCCCAGGATGCCGTCGGCGAGCGCGACTATCGCCTGGCCCTGAACAACGCGCTCGACAGCCGCGAGCGGGCGCAGAACGCGGCCAAGATGGCCGCCGATCAGAAAGCCGCCGCCCGCAGCGACGCCGAGCGCATGCTCGCCGAGGTCACCTCCGCCCTGGCCGTGGCCAAGGCGCGCCTCGACGCCGCCGAAGCCGGCCGTCAGGGCAAACCGCTGGCGCCATCGACAGCGACAGTCGTGTCGTCGTCGCGTGCTGCTGCAGACGACGCAGGCAAGCTGCTTGCCACTCAGGACTATCTCGGCGCGAAAGCGCGCCTGGACGGCGTCGCGGCGGCGCTGACGGCGGTGAGCCAGGAACTTGCGGGGATCGAGCCCGCGAGTGCGGCACACGCGCCGCGCAAGCCTCGCTGATTCGAGTGGCAGGAGTTGCCGCCCGCCAGAGGCGGCGGCGCTGCAAGAGGCGCGCGGCTAGGAACGGCTCCCCATCCCCCACTCGTCGAGCGGCGGCCACTCGGTGACGACGGCGCCATCATCCGCGCAGATTTCCAACTCAGATACCAGACCGTCGATGACGTGCAGCAGTCCATGCACGTGCACGCCTGGATTTCCATCAGGCGGTGACCTGACTTCGACTGGCACGCGCTCCAGGACCTCGGCGACAGGCAAGTGCCCCGCGATCTGAAACGCGATGCTGCCCTCCTCATCGAGCGTTCTCACCCTGGTCGCCGGATCGAACGCCTGCTGACGGAGGGCCGCGACGCCAAAGAAATCCTGGCCGAGCAACAGCTCGAGCAGCGACGCTTCTCTGGCTGTGAGAGTTCGCCAGTCACTCATGCGTGGGTGGATCCTTCGATCGGGCGACTGTGATGGCGTGATGGCGTGATGGCCGATCTAAGGATCGGCCCTACAGATTCCGTCCCTCGCCCGGCCCGTGCCTTAACCAAGTTGCCCTCGCCTACCCCTGGCCTCGCATACCTTGGGCTCGCCTACCTTGCCCTTGGCTGCTTCGCCCGTGCCACTGTCTTTTCCGTGCCGTAGTCGCCATCGCCCTGGAGTCGGTAGGGCCGATCTTCAGATAGGCCGTCTTCAGATAGGCCGTATGGATCTCAAGGCTCGGCAAAAAACACGCCCTCGCACAGCACTTCGGCCCAGCCGGTCAATCGCACGCCCTCGTCGTGCCATTTCCACCGTCTGTGAGCCGCCGGGCGCGATGACTTCCAGCCTTCGCAGCGCGCCGCCGTGCGCGATCGCCGCGACCGCTGCCGCGCACGAGCCAGTGCCTGACGATTCGGTCGGTCCGACGCCGCGCTCCCAGATGCGGATGCGCACCCGTTCAGGTGTCTCCACCGACGCGAACTCGACGTTGGTGCCGTGCGGAAACGCTTCGTGCCGCTCGATCGCCGGGCCGAGCCGTTCGAAGCGCTCGTCGTCGGGCAGCGGCCCGAGAATGACGCACTGCGGGTTGCCGATCGACAGCACTGACACTGTCAGCGTCTCCCCTCCCGCCGTCAGCGTGCGCTGACGGACATCGAGCGGCGCGCCCATTTCTGCCGCAAACACGTACCTGCCGTCCTCACGCCCCACGAGCGTGAGCTGGCGCGGTCCTGCAGTGGTGTCGATGGAGACCGAAGTCTGGCCATCGTCGCCGCGGCGCTCGCGGTCGCGCGTCAGGATCGCGGCGAGCCCGCGCAAGCCGTTCCCCGACATCTCGGCGGGACTGCCGTCGGCATTCAGCAGGCGCATGACGGCGCCGTCGGCCGACGTGCGATAGAGGATCAGGCCATCCGCGCCGATGCCGCGGTGGCGATCGCAGACGCGGCGGGCCCACTGCGCCACGTCGCCCCGCACGACCTGGTCCTCGGGCACGTAGAGAAAGTCGTTGCCGTAGGCGTGTGCCTTGATGAATGCCAGCATCAGGCTACTTCCGGCAGAAGGCCAGCAGATGCCAGCCATACCGCGCCACCAGGGGCCGCGGTACCGCGTTGAATGCGCCGACGAAGAACGTGTTGAACGCCAGTCCCTTCCATCCTTTGTGCAGCCGGCTCTTGACCGGGAACCGTTCGAACACCAGCCGGACGTCCGCGAACCCGTCGACGACCGCGCGAAACTCCGCAGGGCTGTACTTTCTCAGCACCGGCGCGTCTTCATGTTCGAGATCGACTTTCATCAGCTTCGAGAGCGCATTCAGCCAGGAGACCCGGTTGTAGACCTGGAAAACCGCGGTGCCGCCGGGCTTCAGCACACGGTGCACCTCGTCGACGAGCCGCCGGCCGTCGGTCGAGGTACTGCACGACGCCGTGGGCAAAGATGTAGTCGAACCGGTCCGCACCAAATGGCAGCTCCTCGCCGTCAGCCACGAGCAGGCGCGCGGTCAGCCTCTGATGCGCCAGATTCTGCCGCGCCAGCCGGATGGACGACTCCGCCAGGTCCAGCCCCGTCACGCGCGCGCCGCCTCGGGCAAACCGCACGAGGTCGACGCCGGCGCCACAGCCGACCTCCAGCACCTCGCGTCCCTCGAGGTCGTCGAACGGAATCAGGGCCAGGAGATGGTGCAGCTTCGAAAAATGGTACTCGTCGAGGTCGTGAAAAAAGCCTGGAGAGCCGACCGGGTGCGACGTGATCGCGAGGTCGTGAATGTGTTGGTTCCAGTAGTCGCGAACGCGCGCGTTGGGCGACAACGCCCCTGAAGCAGGCACGGGAGACACGGCCACCCACTATAATCCAGGTGTCTCACCCACTTTGCATGGTTCGCGATCTCGACGCGCTCATCTCGCGCCGCTTCGACGTGCTCGTCGTCGGTGGCGGCATTCACGGCCTGATGGCCGCCTGGGACGCAGCCGTGCGTGGCCTCGATGTCGCGCTCATCGACCGCGCGGACTTCGGCGGCGGCGCGTCGTTCAACCATCACCGGACGCTGCATGGCGGCCTGCGCTACCTGCAGACGGGCGACCTGGCGCGACTCCGTGAGTCGGTGCGCGAGCGTCGGGTGTGGGCGAGACTGGCGCCGCAGTTCCTGGCGCGTCAGGCCTTCGCCATCCGCGTCGGCGGCGAACGCGGCAAGTCGCCGCGCCTGCTGCAGGCGGGGCTGGCCGCGGACGCGCTGCTGGCCGCCGACCGCAATCAGGGGGTGGATCCCTCACTTCGACTTCCCGCCGGCGCGGTCCTTTCGGGCGCAGACCGTGGCGCCATCCACACCGGCACGCTGCTCGACGAGGGCCCGATCGCCGTCTGGTACGACTATCGGACCGAGCACGCCGAGCGCCTGACGCTGGGCGTCGCCCTGGCGGCGGCTGCGGCGGGCGCGGTGCTCGCCAACTACGTCGACGGGCTCGAGCCGATTCGCGACGGCCGGGCGGTGCGCGGCGTGCTGGCGCGCGATGGCGTCGGCGGCGAGCGCTTCCCGATCAACGCGCGCGTCACCATCGACGCGACGGGCGCCGCTGCCGGACGGCTGGCGGCGGGCGCCGGAATCCGCCAGGCGCCGCTGCTGGTGAAGGCGATGAACCTGGTGACCAGCAGGCCTGCCCCGGCGGTGGCGTGCGGGTCGCCCACGGCGTCGGGCCGTCTCCTGTTCGCGCTCCCCTGGCAGGGCCAGCTCTCGATCGGCACCTGGCATGGCCCTGGCCCGTGCGGCGCCGATGGCGGCCGGGTGACCAGCGACGAAGTGGCGGCGTTCGTCACGGAGATCAACGAGGCCTTTCCGGCGCTCCGCCTGGCCATCAGCGACGTCACGTTCGTTCAACGCGGCGTCGTGCCGGCGCGCGCCGCCGGCTCGGGGATTGAGCTGGCGGATCGGCCCATCGTGCGCAACCACCGTCGCGACCAGGTCGATGGCCTCATCACGCTGATGGGCGTGAAGTACACCACGGCACGCGCGGTGGCCCAGCGGGCAGTCTCGGAAGCGGCCGCTCAACTCGACAAGTCAGCGACAGCATCGCGCCTCGCGGGCATGACACTGGCCGGCGGGATGCCCGATGCCGCCGTCGGTTCGCCGGTACGAACGCTCGACGCGGAGGCGTGGGCGCATCTGCAGCGGGTCTTCGGCCGGGAAGCGGGCCGCGTCGCGTCGCTGGCCGCCGCGCGACCCGAGCTTGCCGCGCGTCTCGTGCCGCACCTGCCTGTGCCTGGCGTCCAGGTAGTTGAGGCCATCCGCAACGAAATGGCGACGACACTGGACGACGTGCTGCTGCGGCGCCTGGGTGTCGGCGCCTCGGCGTATCCAGGCAACGACGCCGTGCAGGCCGCCGCCCGCATCATGAGCGCCGAACTGGGCTGGACGCCGTCGCACGCCGACGAAGAGATGGCGCTGTTCGCCGAGTGTTACCTGCCGCTGCGCGTCGGCCGCCTGGCCGACGTCACACCGGACCCCGCCTGAAGGTCACGCCGGCGATGACGCCGAACCCCGGTGAGCGCTGCGTGAAACCCGCCAGCACCCCGCCGTCGAACCGCGTGCGGCCGCGAGTGAACCGGGCACCCGCGCGAACTTCGCCAAGCGGCTCGGCCCCGATGGGCGGCACGTCCGCGAACCACACCGACTGCCACGCGACGTCACCGACGATCTCCCATCGGGACGACACGCGCCGCGCCAGGGACACGCCGCCGACAAACGCGTCGTCCTGAACAGTGGCGATGAGCGGGTTGCTGAGGATGGCGAGCCCGGCGTTGCCGACGACTCGGACGCCACACACGGTCTTTGCGCCGAGGATGCCGAACGAGAAATCGGTGGTGTCGAGCCCGAGGCCGCTTTCGTTGCTCGCGTTTGGCAGGCGTGTCGCGAACCGGATGCCGAACGCTGGGCGGCGCGCGCCCTCGGACATCAGGCGGATCTTGGTTGCCACGGTGACATCGAGGACGTCGGACGTCCACGAGATACCCGGCGCAACGCGCGATGACAGCGGTGCGTCCTGACGGCCGTCGATCGACAGCCAGTTGTAGCCGGCATCCAGCTGGAGCTCGGCAATCGTGCCGAGGCCGAAGCTCACGCCGACAGGAATCGCGATGCGATCGCCGTTGAGGCCCGACAGCGCGTAGCGGACGTTCGACCCCGTCTCGACACCGGCCTCGAGCAGCACGACACCCGGCCCGACCACTTCGGGATCCTCGGGCGTCAGCGGCCGCTGCTGTGCGCCTGCCATGCCCGGCATGGCCACGAGCGCCAGCACTGCCATCGCGGTCCGAAGCGGCAGACACATTCGCGGTGGCATCAGAAGCGGCGGCGGCTGTCGAGCAGGAGGGTCACGGGGCCGTCGTTCACCAACGCGACCTGCATCGTCGCCTGGAACTCCCCGCACTGAACAGGCAGCCCCGTGTCACGGAACGCCCGCACGACGTCGTCGTAGACGATGCGGGCCACCGCGGGAGGCGCGGCCTGGTCGAATGACGGGCGCCGGCCCTTGCGCAGATCACCGCACAACGTGAACTGCGACACCACCAGCAGTCCGCCGGCAGCGTCGGCGACCGACAGGTTCATCCGGTCGTCGCCGTCCGCGAACAGCCTCGCCTCGCGTGTCTTGTTGACGATGTAGTCGCGGTCGTCCGGGCCGTCGTCGGTCTCGACGCCGACGAGCACGAGCAGGCCGGTGCCTATCTCACCGACACGCCGGCCGGCGACAGTGACGCTCGCGCTGGACACTCGCTGCAGGACGGCGCGCACGACGCTGACAATTCAACGCCGGACGTCGGCGAGGGGGATGATCGTGCTCAGCGCCCGGGGCCAGCAGGATCGGCTCATCGTCTGGCGCCGAGGCTACCGGCGACGGGGCCGGGTTCAGCCGTCGATCGAGGAGGTGACGAGGGTGGACGTTGCCGACCGACTTCAGGATCGACTGCTTCAGGTCCGGATGCTCGCGCTCGAGATCCATCAACAGGCGCTTGACGCGCTGGCGCTGCAGCCCGAGGTCGCCGCACGCCGGACAGCAGCAGCCGATGATCGGCAGGCCCGATGCCTTCGCGTAGGCGCGGGCTTCCTCCTCGTAAACGTAGACGAGAGGCCGAATCACCACGTGCCTGCCGTCGTCAGAGACCAGGCGGGCCGGCATCGCCTTGAGCGAGCCGGTGAAGAAGATGTTGAGCAGCAGCGTCTCCACGACGTCATCGGCGTGGTGGCCCAGAGCGATCTTGGTGGCGCCGACTTCTCCAGCCAGGCGATACAGGACCCCGCGACGGAGGCGCGCGCAGAGAGAGCAAGGCGTGGCGTCGGCGTCGAGGACCGTGTCGATCGTCTCGCCGATGTTGGTCGGAACGCGATGAAACTCCCAGCCGCGCTCGGCGCAGGCGGCAGACAACTTGTCGTGCTGATATCCCTCGTATCCGGAGTCCACATTGACAGCGACCAGGGAGAAGTCGATGGGCGCCCGGCGTCGCAGCACGTCCAGGATCTGGATGAGCGCCCAGCTGTCCTTCCCGCCAGACAGGCCGACCATCACGCGGTCGCCGTCCTCGATCATCCCGAAGTCCGTGATCGCCTTCGTGGTCTTCTTCGCGATGCGGGCCTCGAGGGGCGTGCTGTAAGCCATGACAATCAGTCTACAGGACGAGCCGGGCCACCGTGGCGGCCCAGGTCAAGGTCCCGGCGCGGCGGGCGCCCTCCGCTCCCAGCCGTGCGGCGAGATCGCGATCGTCCATCAGGCGGCGGAACGCCGTCGCGAGCGCCTGCGGTGTGGGATCCGTGACGAAGCCGGACGATCCGTCGGTCACCAGTTCGGCCGGCCCCCCGCTGTCGCTGCAGGTGACGACAGGCCGGGCGGCCGCAAAGGCCTCGACTGTCACGAAGCCGAAGTCTTCGTCGTGCGGCACGAAGACCACCGCGCGGCAGCGGGCGAGATGATCGACCAGGGCGGTCTCGTCGAGCCGCCCGGGCAGGCTCACACGGTCGGCGAGGCCACGGTCCTTGACCATCGCCGCGATCGCCGCGTGGGTCTCGCCCTCGCCGGCGAGCACGGCGCGGATGCCCGCCGCTTCCGGGAGCGCCAGGGCTTCGACGATCAGCGACAGCCGTTTCAGCGAGGTGAACCGCGACACCGTGAACAGGTACGGCTCGTAGTCGTCCACACGGTACGGCCGCTGCGGCGCGGGCGGGTACAGCACCTCGGCTTTCAGGTCAGGCCACGTGTCGTACCGCCGGCGGACGGTATCCGACAGCACGAACAGGCGGTGCACGTTGCGGGTCAGGAGATAGTGGTCCGCTGCGTGAATCAGCCGCCGGCGGATGGACTCCTTCGCGCGGTTGTTGCGCGACAGGGTCGCGTGGAACGCGTCCCATTGATCGTAGTACTCGCGCATCGTGTGATTGAGCCAGCAGACGTGCCTGGGATGGCGGACCGCGTAGCTCGGGAAGCGCAGCGAGATGACCTGGTCGATCGGGGAGCCATCGGCGGCAGTGCCCGACGTCGGTGAGCCAGTTCGCAAGGTATGCCGCTCCCTGGCGTCCGAACCTGTTCTGCGGCGTCAGGACCAGGTCGGCGGCGTGCCCCGCATCTCGCAGGGCCGAGACGAGCGACCGCGCGATCACCAGGTGCCCGCCCTCCACGAACGGAGGGCTGGACGTGACGACGGCGATGGTCTTCACGGCACCAGCTCGGGCCTGACGTAGACCCCGAGGTAGCGGGAGTCAGGCTCGCCCGTGGTGAACATCGGGACGAATCCGCCGGTGACTTCCAGCGAAATCGACCAGGCGCGCGCGCCTTCGTACGGGAACCCTCGTGGCAGCTGCAGTTCGAGGACGGCGTCCTCGCCCGGCTTCAACGCCTTGCTCACCGACCCGCCGGCGGCATTCACGGCGATCGTCGCCGGCACCGCCCCGCCTCTGACGCTGAGACGCAACCGGGCGGCGGCATCCACGGTCTTGATGATGATGTCCGCGCGCGAGTCTCCGCGGAGCCAGAACCACTCCCCTTCCCGGGGATAGGCGTTGTCGTCCAGGAAGTAGACCTGGAAGCGCGGGCTGGTCCCGAACAGCACACGCACACGATCGATGCGCGTGGTGATCGGCAGCGTGTTGATCATCGTCAACTCGACGGGCAGCCAGCGGAGCGGTCCGCGCTTGGTGTGGTCGGCCGGATTGAACGACGTCGCAAATGCGTTGAGCGTGATCTGCGCCGTGAAGAGCATCCCGACGACCCACGGCACGAACGACACGGCGACAGACTCGATCGGCGGCAACAGGAACAGGAACAGCCCGTAGGTGTTCATGAAGTAGCGATTGCCGAGCACGCCCCCGCCGCCGAAGTAGTTGTACGGAATCCAGACGATGACGATGAGAATCTCCGCCATGGCCGCCGCCGAGCACGAGCCACTGCCATCGCGACCGCCTGACGCCGGGCCAGCAGAACGCGACGAGGGCAAACAGGGCCGGAAAGAAATACGGCAGCAGCCCTGAATGTCGCCCGAGGACGAAGTAGATCAGGTTCCAGCCAAGGCGCGACCAGAACACCTTCATGTCGAACACGATGTCGGTCAGGACGGCGTTGGTGGCGCGGTCCATCCCGACGTCGAGACCGGCCGTCGTCGTCTGAAATGGAAACGCCGCGTAGTACGTGTGCCGGTCGCCGCCCTGAAAATTCCAGTCGCCGGTGATGGCGACGTTCGCAAGAAAGAAACTGCCGACCACGACTGCGAACGCCGCGCCGACGACGAAGGCGCGCGACCATCGCCGCTGGCGGGCGAACACCACCAGGATCGGGAGCACGAGCAGGCCGTTGGTCGGTTTCGAGAACGTCGCGATGCCGATCAGAAGCACGGCGACGAGATCGGATGTGGCCCCGGCGAGCCATCTCACACCGCGAGGCAGGACTGGCGGCGCGACCTTCTTGTACAGCCAGCAGAAGTAGCCGAGCATCACGACGACGAGGTTGAACAGCTCGGGCGTCGTCCAGACCATATAGCCCGGTGTCACCGACGCCATGAAGAAGCCGGCGGCGAGCAGCAGGGCGACGGCGACCGGGCTGCGGGCGGCGAGGAACACGTAGCCGGCGAGAATCGCGAGCGCCAGCAGCAGCGCGTGCAGCACGAGGAAACCGTTGGTGCCGAACAGCCGGACGAACGGCGCGGCGACCAGCGGGTACATGAACGACTTGCCGTAGTAGAGGCGCGTCGAGTCGGGATCGGCACCGTAGTAGACGTGGAAGAACGGGAATGCGCCATTGATGCGCGGCGTGACGGTCCGCCCCGGCTTGAGGAAGACGCCGACCGGGCCTCCCGGAAACTCGCGCCAGACGCGCACGAGATCCTCGCGACGATAGACGAAGTCGCCGTCGCTGGCGAAGCTGTGCGCCATCATGTAGTAGGTCGCTTCGTCGCTCTGGAAGCCGTAGGCCGCGTGAGGAAAGTCCACCGACAGCCCGAGCCCGCCGTAGATCGCCAGAATCAGCGCCGCGACAATCAGCCCCGGCCCGAGGACCAGCGGACGTGCCGGCGTCTCCGGCGGTGCGGTCTGCGGCGTCACGATGACGGGCTCCCGTCGAGGAAGGACAGATCTTCCTGGAGGATTCCGCGGCGATGGGTGCGGCGCGACACGTCGTGCAGCAGCGGATACAGCTGCTCCATCTTCCGCACGAACGACGCGATGTCGAATCGCGACGCAGAGAGCCTGGCGCGTCCGGCCATGGCGAGCCGTTCGTCCGGGTGTTCCATGGCGTACACGATGGCGGCGGCGAGGGCGTTCGCGTCGCGCTTCGGCACGATCCACGCCGTGCGCTGGTTCTCCAGGATGTCGGTCAAGCCGTCGGCGTCCGTGGACACGATCGCGTTGCCGCTGGCCAGCGCTTCAAACGCCGTGAGCGGCGTGCCTTCCCAGAGGGACGGGAACACGCTCAGATCGAAGGCGCGCAGCGTCGCCGCGACATCCTTCACGAAGCCCAGGAACACGAATCGGTCGCCGAGGCCGAGCGCGGCAGCCTGGGCCTCGAGCGCCGGCTGCAGCGGTCCCTCACCGGCCAGGAAGAAGCGCGCTTCCGGATGCAGCTTGACGACCTGCGCGGCGGCCTCCACCAGATACTCGTTGCCCTTCGAATCGTGCAGCCGCGTGATGGTGCCGATCGCGAATTCGCCTGGCCCGATACCGAGCGTCGCCCGCGCGGCCGCGACGTTGTCCGGCGTGCGCGGCAGCCCGAACTCGTCGATCGGCGCGCCGAGGTACACCACCTTGATCTTCTCGGGCCGGACGAGGCGCGCGTCACGCACGAAATCCGCGGTGCTCCGCGAGACTGCCAGGGCGAGATCTGTCGACGGCTCGAGCGTGCGGTCCGCCACCTTCTGGAACCACGGCGTGTCGGTGAGGTTGGCGTGCTCGTGCAGGATCGTCGGCAGGCGCCGCATCGCGCCGGCCATCCGGCCGAATGTCGTCGCCCCGTAACCGTGGAGATGAAGGACGTCGATCTTCCTGCGATCGACAATCCCGAGCAGCGCCGGCAGCGTCATCGGATCGAACTTCGATCGCTGCATGTACTCGATGTCGACGCCCATCGCCTCGAGCGGCTCCTCCGAGACGTCCTTCTTGCGGAGGCTGACGAGCGCGACGTTGAACCGCGCCTTGTCGAAACGGGGGATCATCCAGGCGAACAGGCGCTTCACGCCGTGCATGCGCGATCCCTCCCACCCGAGATGGTCGCAGACCTGCAGGATGTTGAGCGGCCGCGTCATGTGCGGTTGAGCGCCAGTCCCGCCCCGCCGCCGGCGGGCTCTGCGTTCCTCTGCCCGACCACACGCGCGGGCACGCCGACGGCAATCGCCCCGGCGGCAATGACGTCGCGGACGACGGCGCCCGCTCCGACGACAGCGCCGGCGCCCACGGACACGCCATCGAGGACTTTGGCGCCAGCGCCAAGCCAGGCGCCGGCGCCGATCTCCACGCCGAGCTGCGCGCCGTTCCTGTGCCAGCACCGGCGTGGTCGCATCGCGCCACTCGTGATCGCCGCCGATGACGTAGCAATACGCCGCCAGCAGCGCGTCCTCACCGACCGTCACGCGGGCGGCCGAGAAGATCTCGCAGTTGAACCCGATGTTGGCGCGGTCGCCCAGCGTGATGTCGCCGTTCTTGCACGACAGGATCGTGTTGCGGCCGATGAACACGCCGAGCCGATGGCGATTCCGGCATTGCCGTCGCCCTTGGCGTCGAGCAGGCAGTTGTCGTCGATCACGACGTTGTCGCCGATCCGGATCTTGTGCGGATGGCGCAGCACGACGTTCTGGCCGAAGACGACGCCGCGGCCGCACGCGCCGAGCAGCTCCGGTACAGCGTCTTGCGCAACGCGAGGCCCAGCGCGCCGGCACCCACTGCGAGATGAGCTGCACGGCCTCGTATTTGACGAGCGCGCGCATCCCGGGCCGACCGACGATCAGCCGCGAGTACTTGGCGCGCGACGACTCCGTGGCGTCGAACAGCTCGTCCTGCGCGCGCGGGATCTGCGCGCCCATCACAGCCAACCTGCCGCCCGGTACCAGGCCAGCGTGCGGCCCACGCCATCGGCGAGGCCCACGGCGGGCGCAAAGCCCAGTTCGGCCCGCGCGCGCGAGATGTCGAACGCCCGGCTCTTGGTGAAGAAGTCGACGCGCCGCCGGTACAGCGGCGGCTCGAGGCCGAACGGCGCGCACACCGCCTCGCAGGCCGCGCCGGCAATCCAGAACGGCCACACCGGCAGATGCCAGCGGGGCGGCGGGCACGCCGCGCCTGCTCCGCGATGATCCGCACCAGTTCTGCGAGTGTCGTCACTTCGGCGCCCGCGAGGATGTAGGTGCGCCCAGCGGCGGCCGGCACGGTGCCGGCAAGGCGAAAGCCTGCGACGAGGTCGTCCACATGCGTCAGATGGTAGAAGATCTCCCCGCGACCGAGGATGACGAATCGTCGTCGGGCCACGCCGCGAAACAGCTTCAGCAGCCGGCGATCTCCCGGCCCGTAAATCCCCGACGGCCGCACAATCACGAGCTCGACGCCGGTTTCGGCGGCGGCCGAGCTGCGCCAGGCGCTCGCCTTCGAGCTTGGTGACCTGGTAGACGTCGCCAGGTCGAAGCGGCGCATTCTCGTCCGCCGGCGGATGCTCGATGTCGCCGTGCACGCCGACGGTGCTGCAGTGGACGACGCGGCGGACGCCGGCGTGTGCCGCGGCTCGCACGATCCAGCCAGACGGACTCCGCGTTCACGCGGCGATAGGTCGCCTCCGGCAAGCCCGCCTGACGATACAGCGCAGCGACGTGATACACGACATCCGTGCCGGCCAGGGCGGCGGCAAATGTCTCGGGATGTTCGAGGTCGCCGGTCACGAGATCGATGCCGGCGGCGGCCAGGTCCGGTGCCGGGTGTCTGACGAGCGCCCGCACTCTGTCGCCGCCCGCCGCCAGCGTGCGCGCGAGGTGGCCGCCCGTGAACCCGGTGGCGCCGGTGACGAGGACGTTCACCGTTCGGCCAGGATGGTCACCGGCGAACCGGCCAGTGCGAGCAGGCCGACGGACTTGAGCAGGCCTTCGACGCGCTCGGTGAAGCGCCGCGAGCCGATCCGCTTGTGCGCGGCGATCGGCAGCACGAACTGTCGATGCGTCGCTGTCACCCGGAACCCATGCCCCTCGAACTCACGCCGGATCTGCGCTTCCGTGAACACGCGGTACGCCTCGACGTTGGCGCCGGCGGCCCGGCGGATGCGGCGTGCCGCCGATTCCACGGCAGCGACCGACCCGCGTGACGGGAAGTCGACGATGACGCGAGTGCGCGCCACGCGGCACAACTCGCTGACGCAGATCCGCCAGTCGGGGGTGTGCATCAGCACGCGCAGGCTCACGGCGAGGTCGAACGCGCCGTCCGCGTGCGCGAGATGGTGCGCGTCGCCGACCTCGAAACGAATGGCTGCGCCGCGGGACTCGGCGCGCGCCTGCGCCACGCGAAGCATCTCGGCAGAGGCGTCAAGCGCGGTCACCTGCGCGCCGAGGTCCGACAGGACCAGAGCGGCACGGCCCGTGCCGGTGCCCACATCCAGGACGGGACGACCGTCCACCCGGCCCGCAAACGCCTTCAACACGTCAGCCTGCGTCGCGGCGAGCAGCTCGCCGACCGGGCCGCTGAAGCGGGCACGATCGAATGAGTCGGCCATCGCCGGATCCGCGTAGACCGTGTAGCTGTAGTGATCGGAGCGCGCGCGGGTCGTGGGGTCGCTCACGCGGCGCTCCGCGGCAGCACGGCCCCCTGCGTCACGCCCAGCCGTCCGATCGCCTCTCGCGTCCGCGCGAGGTAGGCGTCGTAGCTGTACTTCGTCGCGGCCAGGTGCGCCGCCGCCGCGCCAATCCGCGCCGCCGCCGTCGGATCGGCCAGCGCCTTCAGGATGCCCTCGGCGAACTCCATCGACGTGGCGCCCGTCAGCACGGCGACATTGTCGTCGAGGACCTGGGTGTGCGTGAGCAAGCGGGTGGCGACGATGACGCGGCCCGAGCGGAGGTATTGATAGATCTTGAGCGGCGTGTTGGTGCCGCGGCTGCGCGGCGAGACGAGCACGTCGGCCGCGTCCAGCAGCGCCGGAATTTCCTCCGATGGCCGCTCGCCCGTGAAAATCACGTGATCGGACAGTCCAAGCGCCGCGACGTCGCGGCGCGCAGCTCTCACCTGGTCGGGGCGACCACCCACGAGGACGAACCGCGCCTCGGGACGCGCACGCACGACGTCGCACGCCGCGCCGAACAGCAGGTCCAGCCCCTGGTAGGCCTCGAAGGTGCCGGTATACAGCACGACCGGCGTCGTGTCGCCCAGCCCGTGCGCCGCGCGTACTTCGGCGCGGCTGGTCACCGCCGCAACATCTCCGGCGCCCGGTGCGTTCTCGATGAGCACCGTGGGCGTCTCCGGATGCTGATCGCGGACGAGGCGTTCGAGCTCGGGGCAAATCACGATGACCACCCGCGAGCGCCGGACGGCGACGCGCTCGAACACTTCGAAACACCAGCGCAGCACGCGCGAGCGGCTGAACTTGAAGTTCCCGAGCTGCTGCGGGAGGCTCGAGTGCATGTCGTACAGGTGCGGCACGCCGAGGACGGCGGCCAGCACGACGCCGATGGCGGCGCCTTCCTCGTGCGAGTGGACCACGTCGTAGCGCCCGCGCATGGCCCGACCGAGCGCTGTCATCGCGAGCGAGAGGTCCAGCGGCACTTTCGCCGGCGACGGGCCGATCCGGACCTTGCGGATGAACGGGGGCCGCAGGCAGCGGAAGACCCGGAGCCCCGGCACCGAGACGTCCTTGCCGAACGGATACGTGACGAGATCGACGGTGTGGCCGAGCTCGATCAGGGCGCGGATACGGTGATACTCGCTGAATGGCGTGCCGCGGGGCTCGAAGAACGGCTCCGGGGCGATCATGAGGATGTGCATCGGGGTGTGCACGACGCGGCAGGCGGCGGTCCCGCCAGCTGCGCATCGGGCCTGACAAACACGAGATTTTAGGCCGTGCTCCGACCGAGCGTCAACGCGAGGCACGCGTGGCGGACCCTCGGCCGGGCCGCCGCGGTCACCGGCCGGAGGGTGGACAAGCCCCGAGGGGGCATGGTACTTTGGGGTGTTTGAGATCGCCGCGCACGCGCGTTCTTCCCCGTTCCTGACTCCATCTTGCCTGAAGACCTGAACAACCCGTCGGCGCCCCCGGCGCCCGCCCGCCGCGCGCTCGTCCTCGCCCTGAAGATCGTGGTGAGCCTTGGTCTGCTGACGCTGCTCGTCTGGCGCAGCGACGCGCCGCGCCTCTGGCACTACGTCCGCACGGCGTCCATCGCCTGGCTGGCGGCAGCGATGGGCGTGTACTTGCTGATGATTCTGGCCTGCTCGTGGCGCTGGGGGCTGCTCCTGAGCGCCCAGGGCGTGCACGTGCCGGCGCGAACGCTGACCGGCTCGTTTCTGGTCGCGACCTTCTTCAACAATTTCCTGCCGAGCAACATCGGCGGCGACGTCATCAGGGTCGCCGACACGGCACGTCCCGCACAGTCCCGAACACTGGCGGCCACCGTCGTGCTGATGGACCGCGGCCTCGGGCTGCTGGGCCTCTTTCTTGTCGCCGCCGCCGCAGCCACCATCGCCGTTCGGGAAGGCATGCCCGCCGGCCCGGTCCCAGGCTGGGTGCTGTGGACGGTGTTTGCGGCCGGCTCGCTCGCGGCGATTCCGTTGCTGCTCGCGCCGCGGCTGCTCGGCGTGATGCTGGCGCCCCTGCGCCGCCTGCACCCGGAATGGATTGGCCCACGGCTGGAGCGTGCGCTCGAGGTGCTGGTCCGGTTCAAGGAAACGCCGACGGCCCTGGCTGGCTGCTTTTCAGGCGCCGTGCTGGTTCAGGCTCTGCTCGTCGCCTTCTACGCCGCCGTGGCGCACGCCATCGGCGTGCACGTCTCGCCGTGGCACCTCGCCGTGGTCGTGCCGGTCTCGTTCCTGGTCCAGATGATCCCGCTGTCGCTCAACGGCTTCGGCCTCCGTGAGGCGACGTTCTCGTTTTACTTCGCGCGGCTCGGGCTGCCCATCGAAGCGGCGCTCGTCATTTCGTTGCTTGGGGCGGGCCTAGTCATGCTATTCTCCCTGTCCGGGGCAGCTGTGTACGTGGTCCGTGGCTCGTAGGCTGCCTCTCCCACCCCTGTAGCACCGGCGTGTCCCAGCGCGTCGGACTGAGTACTGGCGACCCGCGGCAGCAGCGGATCGCGCACGGCAGTATTCGCTGACACCGTTGATTCTGAGGACGATTTGATGACCTCTTTGCGTTCGTGGTTTGTCTCGGCGGCGGCTCTCGCCGGATCGATGGCCCTGGCGTCGCAGGCACACGCCCAGGCCCCGGAAGGCAAACTCACTGTTTCGGTGAACTTCGGAGCCCAGAGCGGCTCCCATACCCTGACACAGACACTCACGCCGACGATTTACGACGAAGCGGCGACGATCAATATCGAGCAGAAATACGACACCGGGGCGATGGAGGACTTCGGCGCCAACTACCTCGTATTCGGCAAGATCGGCTTCGGGGTCGCCTACTCCCACGCATCCGGCAGCGGCGACGCCGTCGTCGCCGCGCAGATTCCGGACCCGCTCATCACGGATTCACCGCGTAGCGCCACCTCCGGGGCAAGCGGCCTCGGGCACACGGAAGACGCCCTGCATCTGTCCGCGACGTACCGCTTCGCGGCGTCTCCGAAGTTCGACGTCACCGTCGGCATCGGCCCCACGATCTTCTGGGTCAACCAGGAGCTGGTGTCGACCGTCAACGTGACCGAAACGACTGACAAGCCGCCCTTCGGCACGCCCGTCCTGGCGCCCGTCGTGGTCAAGGGCAAGGACACCGCCGTCGGCGTGAACGTGAGCGCGGATGCCACGTACATGGTGACGAAGACTTTTGGTGCTGGCGTGCTCTTGCGGTACGCCGCGTCCACCGCCAAGATCCCGGTCGCGAACGGCAGCCCGACCGACATCGACGCGGGCGGCTTCCAGTTCGCAGTCGGACTGCGGGTCCGGTTCTAGGCCGGCCCGGTAACGAGGAGTATCGAAGGATGAAGAAGCAGCTCTCACTGGTCGCGACATGCGCGATCCTGGCGTTGGCGCTGGCCTGCGGCGACAAGTCGCCGAGCCCGGCGGCGCCGTCGCCGGCGACACCGTCGGCCCAGTCCGACGCCAATGCAGCCGCCGATGGCTCGACGCTGAAGGTGCCGCCTCCCACGCTGGCGTCGCCGGCCAACGGGACGACGCTGCAGGACTTCAATCTGGTCCTGAAGACCAATCCCGTCACCGCGAAGTTCGCCAACGTGACGCAGTTCGCCTATCACTTCCAGATCCTGCTGAACAACAACCTGGTGCGCGAGTTCCGCACGTCGACGACGACGCAGTGGACCGTGACGGACCTGAATAGCAACGTCACCTATCAGTGGCGCGTGCGCGCCGAGCAGGGGCCGTATTTCGGGCCGTGGTCCGACACGTGGACGTTCAAGACGCCGGAAATCCCGGAGGGCTACATCAACGGCGGCGAGCTGTACGACCCGCTCTACAACGGCAAGACTGTCGGTAGCCCCGTCGGGCCGGTGACCTTCATCCCGGGCGTCGGCGTGAAGCTCGAGACGCTGAACAGCTACATCGAGTACCGCCTGCCGCAGACTGTCGCCAATGGCGAGTTGTCGATTCTGGTCACCAACATGATCTTCAACACCGAGGGCGACAAGACCAAGGTCATGGCGATGACGGAAGGCGATAGCGACATCACGACCAACGATCGCCGCTTCACCATCGAGAAGCGTGGCAACCCGGCGGGCACCGTCGCCTGGCGCGTGCGCACCAGTGACGACCAGATCGACACCCAGGGTGGGGAACGGGTCGTGGTCGACTTCGACCCCTCGCACACCTACTTCTGGAAGGCGACCTGGGGCAGCAACCAGTTCAACCTGCTCATCAAGGATGGCGGCACGTCGGGCAGCACGATCTATAATTTCGGGAAGGGCTATAACGGAGCGTACGACCCGAACCCGCATGTGGCCTACATCGGTGGCCCCGGCGGGCGCGCTGGCGCGGCCAGCGGCACCGTGCCTGGCATCATCGTTCGCCAGGTGTGGCTGTCGTCGAGGCCTCGCCCGTCGTTCGCGAACAAATAAGCACCACGCGCAACTTGACCACTCCCCGGACGCGGCCGCTCAGGCTGCTTCGGGGAGTGTTTCGTCGGGCACGACCCCGTTCCAGCTCAGGCGCGGCTTCACGACTCCCCAGCCCGCCGGCGGTGACGGCCTCCCTAAACCCGGACGCACGATCGGTCGATACACAGATTTGCAGGGACCGGTGTCTCCAGCGGACCCCTTTTGGTGGAGTTGACAGCCATGACCGTTCGAATCGCCCGCGCCCTGGCGTCGCTGGCGGTGTTGCCACTGCTTGCCGCGTGCGACGCGAGCAAGAGCGCGAACCCCCTGAGTCCCTCCGTCGCCGGGCCCATCGCCGGCGTTGAAATCAGTGCCCCCAAGCCTCTCGAGCCTGTTGCCGACTCCTCGTTGGCCAGCGACAAGCAGCCGGTCACGCTGCTGATCGAGAACGCATCGACGACCGGACAGCGCCCGCTCAGCTACCGCATCGAAGTTGCGGCCGACCCGGGCTTTTCGACCATGGTCTTCAGCAAGGACGGCGTCGCGCCTGGCGGCAACGGCCGGACGTCGATTCAGGTGCCCGACAAGCTGGCATCCGACCGGACGTACTTCTGGCGCGCCCGGGCCCAGGACGGCGCCAACACCGGGCCGTTCTCAGGTGCCCTGAAGTTCTCCGTCTTCACGCCAGCCGTGTTGAATGCTCCGGGGCCAATCTCCCCCGTCGGCGGCACGAAGGTCGGCTCGTTGAACCCGGACTTCTCGTTCCACAACGCGTCCCGGTCGGGCGCCATCGGCAGCATCACCTACATGGTCGAGGTCTCGACCGACGACTCGTTTGCGGGTCGGTTCGCCACGTTCACGCACGGCGAGACCGGCAGCGCGGCCGGGACCACAACGGTGCCGTCGGCATCGCCGATGCCGGGGTCGGCCACCATCTTCTGGCGCGTCCGTGCCTGGGACGGGACGATCAACGGCCCGTGGTCCACGACGCAGTTCTTCAAGACCCCGGCAGCCCCCCCTCCGCCAACCGACGGCGGCGGTGGTGATGGCGGCGGCGGAGACGGCGGAGGCGGCGGCGGTGGCGGGACCGGCGGCAATGGCGGCAGCTGCGCCTCCAGGGACGGCGACTTCATCGTGAACTGCATCTCGGCGAAGTACGCCTCCTATCGCAAGGCCGGCGTCAGCTCGGGCCAGCGCAAGGCGAACATGGACTTCCTGCGCGACCGCATCATCGAGGCGGCACTGTGCGGCGGTCTTGACGTCGGCTGGAACCTGAAGCGCGGCGGCCCGGCGATCAGCGACGACTTCATCACCGAACGGACAGGTGGCGGCGTCATCGGCCACGACATCGCGTTCGACTCGGACAACACCAGCACCGAGCTCGAGCTGTATTGGGGTTCGGGCACGTTCCCGACCTACACCAAGTACACCAACAGCTACACGTGTAACTGATTGGGGGGCAAGGCTCTGCGGGTGATATACTGACTTGGTGCGGCGGCCCTCCGGGCGTCCGGCAGATGCCGGGGCCCGGAGCGGTCCGCCTGCCGTTGCAGGGCTGATGTCCACTGACTCATTTCGCCTCAGCTATCTCGCCAAGACGGCCGTCGGCGTCCCTCGCGACCTGGCGAACACGCTGGTTGTCTCCAAGCTCAAGCCGATCCGCCCGACAGTCCTGATTTACAACTGCACGTTCGTCTGCGATGCCCGTTGCACGATGTGCAACAACTGGAAGCGCGGCAATCGCAAGGAAGACATGACGCTCGCCCAGGTGGAGGGCGCCATGACTCACGACTTCTGGGGCGCTGTCGAGAACGTCAATATCTCGGGCGGCGAGCCCACGACCAGGAACGACCTGCCGGAGCTGGTGGAGATGTTCCACCGCCGGTTCCCCCGCCTGCGCAAGATCGGCATCAACACGACGGGCCTGACTCCGCATCGCGCGATTCCGATGCTGACGCGGATCGTCGAGTTCTGCGCGTCCAAGGGACTGCTCATCTCCATGCGGGTGTCGCTCGACGGCATCGGCGACATCCACAACGAAGTCCGCCAGGTGAAGCGCGGGTTCGACAAGGCCCTGCAGACGATCGAAGCCATGCAGGTGCTGGCCGCCAAGCACCCGCAGTTCTCCTTCGGCATCGCGTCGACGATCTTCGCGACCAACCTGGAAGACGCCAGGAACATCCTGGCCTGGTGCCGCTCGAAGAAGCTCGACGTCGTCTTCAACATGCTGCGGTTCACCGACAACATGCTGGGCAACCGGAGCCTGGAGGAGTCGATCGGCTTCCAGGAGCGCGAAGAAGAGTTCATGCGCCAGTTCTTCCTCGAGCGCGTCCAGGAAGAATCCGTGCTGTCCGGCCAGGCGTTCATGTACCTGCACTACGCAGACATGATCGCCAACGGCTACATCCGGACGATGCCCTGCCCCTTCAAGTCGCAGGGCCTGCTGCTCAATCCCAACGGGGATCTGTTCTACTGCGAGAACTCGGACCTGCTCGGCAACGTCCTCGACAAGTCGGCCAGCGAGATCTACTTCAAGGCGGAGAACCTGGCCCACCGCGCGTCGTTCGAGGACGGCATCTGCAAGAACTGCCTGAGCCCGTGCCAGGTCAACGTCGGCGCGATGAAGCAGTTCGTGCCGTACGCCAAGTTCCTGGTCCGCGCATACCAGGTCAAGCACCACCCCGAACGGCACGCCGAGACCCTGCCCGCGACGCAGTGAAGAACCTGCTGGCAAGCCGCTCGGTCCGGCTGGCGATCGCTGCCGGGCTGACTGGTTATTTCCTCTACAAATACGACGCCGCTCAAATCGCGCGGGTCGCGCTCGGCGCCTCGCCGGTGTGGTTGCTGTGGGCGTGCGGGCTCGTGCTGATCGACCGCTCGCTGATGGCGTGGCGGTGGCTCCTGCTGCTGCGGCCTTTGACCAGTGAGGCGCCGCCCCCGTTCGGCGCAGTCATGCGCGTCTTCTTCATCAGCTCGTTTGTGGGCACGGCGCTGCCCAGTGTCGGCGGCGATGCCGTCCGCGCTTTCAGCCTGCGACGCCACGCCGTCGCCGGCACTGCCGCTGTCGCGTCGGTCGCGATGGACCGGGCCCTTGGCGTGGTCTCCATCCTCCTGCTCGGTCTGGTGGCCCTGGCGGCTATCACCGCGCCGGTGCCTCGAGGCGTGTATCTGATCCTGGTGCTCGGCGGCCTGGCCAGCGCCGCTGTCGCTGTCGTCATCTTTTCCGACAGCGTCGCCGAGATCGCCGCGCGCGTGGTCGCCCGGCTGCCAGGCGCGCTGGTGCGACGGCTCGCCCAGGGGTTGATCGACGCCGTTCGCGCGTATCGGCATCATCACGGGATTCTCGCGACTGTCACGGCGGCGTCGGTCGGCGTGCAGGTCCTGCGCGTCCTGCAGGCCTGGTGCCTGGGACGGTCGCTCGGCATCGACCTCGCCCTCGGCGTCTACTTCGTCACCATTCCGGTCGTGCTCCTCATCATGCTGCTCCCTGTGACAGTCAACGGCTTCGGCACCGGCCAGGCCGCGTTCCTCTGGACCTTCGGGACCGCGGGCGTCGGCCGGCAGGAGGCCCTCGCCTTGTCGATCCTCTTCATCGCCCTTGGCATCGTCGGCAACCTGCCCGGCGCCCTCCTCTACCTGGTCGGCGGCGATCGTCCCGCTCCCGCGGCCGCGCAGCCGCTGGCAAAGTGAAGACAGCAGGCTCGCTCATCGGCCCTGACGAGGCGGCAGACTACGAGCGCCGCTGGACGCCTTCACCGGCGTCGACGATGGCGCTGGTGGCCGCGGCCGGGCGCGGCACCCGCCTCGGCTTTCACCTGCCGAAGGTGTTGTACCCGGTAGACGGCCGGCCGGTGCTCGCATGGCTTGGCCACCGGCTGGACGGGCTGGTGCGGTCGCTCGCGCTCGTGCTGAGCCCGGACGGCGCTCGATCGTTCGAGGGACAGGTCGTTGACGTGCCCATGCCGCTCGCCGTCGCCCAGCAGAGCGAGCCGACGGGCATGGCCGACGCCATTCTCGCCGCCGAGGGCGCGATCGGCGACCAGGTGGCCACTGTCATCGTGCTGTGGGGCGACCAGATCGGCGTTCAGCGCGAGACCATGGTGCGCGCGCTCGCGGTGCACGAGTCCCACGAGCTGAAGCCCGCCGTGACGGTGCCGCTGGCCCGCGTCGACGTGCCGTACGTGCACTACGACTTCGACGGGTCAGGGAGACTGTCAGCAGTGCGGCAACGGCGTGAAGGCGACGTGCTGCCCGACAGCGGGCTCGCCGACTGCGGCTGCTTCGTCGTGTCTCCCCGCGTGGTCTTCCCCGCCCTGCGCCGCCTGCGTGCCGCCGGACTGCTGCGCGGCCGCCTCAGTCACGAGGAGAACTTTCTGCAGGCGCTGCCCTTCCTGGCACGCGAGGCCCCCGTCGTCGGCGTGACGGGCGCGACCTCGATCGAGACCATCGGCCTGAACTCGACAGTCGATCTCGAACGTCTCAACCGCGCGGCCAACGGCGACACCCCGAGGTCCTGATGGCGCGACCGGCGTTTTCGCTACCCGTCGGGCTCGCCACGATCACGGGCCTGACGGTGGCGGCCCTGGTGGCCTGGTGTGGCGGTGCGCGAGGCCTGGCGTATTTCGTCCTGTATCTGCTCACGCTGCTGCCAGGATTGCCGATCGGGTGGAGACTGTTCGGCCGCGAGCAACCGGCTGGATGGGTCGCCGGCGCGCTCATCGGCTACGGCCTGACCTGTGTCGCGCTCTGGGTGCCGCTTCGTCTCGGCGCGGCGACCACGCCGGCGTTCGTCTTTGCGTGGCTCCTGATTCTGCTGATCGCGCTCGTCATCGAGCGCCGCGCGACGACGCCGGAGATTCCGTTGCCGCCGTTCACGCGACGCGACGCGACGGCGTGGCTGTCGGTGATGCTGCTGGTCGTCGTCCTCCTCGCGCTGCCGTTCGGCCGGCTGGGTGAGCAGGACGCCGGCGGCACGCGGTACTACCGCGCGTATTTCACCGCCGACTTCGTCTGGCACACCGCGCTGACGCAGGAGCTTGCGCGCTTCGAGTGGCCGCCTCGCAACCCCTTCTTCTCCCACGATCCGGTGCACTACTACTGGACGTACTTCCTGGTGCCCGCCGTCGCGAGCGGCCCGGCTGAGCAGCCGCTCGTCTCCGTCGAGACCGCGCTCAAGATCAATGCGATCGGGACCGCGCTCCTGATGTTCAGCATGGTCTTCCTCACGACGTGGACGGTCACCGCCCGCGCCGGGGCGTCGGCGGCCGCCTCTGTCATCGCGCTCGTGGCGCCAAGCTTCGAAGGGCTTTACAAGGTCGCCGACTATCTGCGGCGCGGCCGATCACTGGCCGGGCTCGCAGACCTCAATATCGACGCCATCACCGCCTGGGATTTCCACGGCCTGCGCATCGACGGGCTCGTGCGGTCGATGTGGTACACGCCGCAGCACAGCACGTCGTTCGCGCTCGGCTTGATCGCGCTGCTGGCGGCATCGCGGCTGCCAGCCATCACGCGGCCTCGGACCGCCTTCGTGATCGGACTGGCGCTCGGGCTCTCGGTGGCCATGAACCCGCTGCTCGGCGCGGCCTTCTGTGCGGTCTACGGCCTCACGGTGCTGTGCGACGTCATCACGCGACGGGCGCCGCTCTCGGCCATTGCCGTGCACGCGTTGGCCGCCGTGCCGGTGCTGCTGTCGCTCGGCTGGTGCATGTTCAACCGGATGGCCGAAGGGGCGGCGTCGCATCTGACGTTCGGCTGGGAGTTCGACGCCCGGAATGCGCCGCTGCTGACGCTGTTCCTGTCGCTTGGCGGGCTGCTGATTCCGGCGGTGTTGGGGGTGCTGCCCTGGCGGCGCGTGGAGTGGCGTCCCGTCGTCCCCGCGATTCCAGGCGTGGTGATCGGCCTGTGCCTGCTCTACCTCGTCTCCTTGAGCGATCGCTCCTGGGTGGGCTTTCGCGCCGGCAATATCCTGCAGGTGACGTTGCCGTTGCTCGCGGCGCGTGGGCTGGCCGGCCTGTGGGACTCGCGTCGCCGCGCGGTGGCTGTGGGCACGACCGCGGTGATCCTGCTCGCCGGCAGCCCGACGACGCTGATCGACACCTACAACGCGCAGGACATCACCAATCTCCGTATGGGGCCGGGGTTCCCGTGGACGATCACGCTCTCACCCGCCCAGCAGGCGGCGTGCGCGTGGATCCGCAGGAACACGCACGCCAGGGCGATCGTGCAGGCCGACCCCCTCGCACGCGACCGCCAGAACTGGAGCATCGTGCCGACGTTCGCGGGGCGCCGCATGGCGATGGGACAGGCGCTGCCGCTTCTTCCTGAGCCGCAACAGGAAGCGGGCCGTCCTGTCGCTCACGCGATCCTGACGACGCTGCCGCTCGAGCAGGCGGACGACCAGGCCCACCGGTTGGGCATCGACTACCTCTGGATCGACGGCGACGACGTCCGAGCGAAGGTCGGCGCGAATCCACGCCGCTTCCTGGAACGGCCCGACCTGTTCCCCCTGGTCTTCAGTCAGGACGACGTCTACATCTATCGCGTCGACTAGTCCGGGCTCAGGGCCGCGACGGCGCCAAATCGCCCCGCCGCGCCTCGCGCGAGCTCCCTCAATCGCGCCTCACCTCTTCACGAGAAGGCATCAGATACGCGCGGATTCTCCGGCAACGCTATTGCTTCGGTGGGGGAACGCTCCCCATGCGCATCCTCTTCATCCAGAACAACGGCATCCAGGAGTCGATCGGGGTGGCCAACCTGTCTGGCACCCTGAAAGCAGGCGGACACCAGACCGGCCTGCTGCTCGTCTCGCACACGCCCGAGCTCGTCGCTGCCATCCGCCAATACGACCCCGGATTGATCGCGTTCTCGGCGCTCACCGGCGTCCATCACTCGATCGAGCAGCTCGCCGTCACGATCAAGCAGCAACTCAACATCCCGATCATTGTCGGCGGGCCGCATCCCACCTATTCGCCTGAGATGATTGAACGGCCCGGCATCGACATCATCTGCCGCGGCGAAGGCGAGCTGGCGATGCTCGAGCTCGCCGACGCCATGGACCGCGCCAAGGACGTGACCGGCATCCGCAATCTGTCGGTGAAGACCAGGATCGGCACGATTCACCGCAACGACCTGCGCCCGCCAGTGCCGCTCGACGAGCTGCCGTTCCCGGATCGCGAGCTCTATTACAAGTACGGGTTTCTGCGCGACATGCCGATGAAGCGCTTCATCTCCAGCATGGGCTGTCCGTATCCGTGCACGTTCTGCCACGAGCCAGTGATCCGCGAGATGTACAGAAAGGGCACGAAGTCAGATTACCTGCGGCGCAAGTCGGTGCCGCGCGCGGTCGCCGAGATCAAGTACATCGCGGATCGCTACCCGCTCAGTCACGTGCACTTCTCAGACGACCTGTTCTTCATCCGCAACAGCTACGCCTGGCTCGAGGAGTTCGCGGATCTGTACCCGAAGGTCGTGAACATTCCGTTCAACTGCAATATCCGCTACGACTCGGTGAACCAGCACGCCGCGGATCTGCTCGAGCGGGCACGCTGCTACGGCGCGGCCGTCGGCCTCGAGTCCGGCAACGAGCAGATCCGCGAAGTCGTGATCAAGAAGCGCTCGAAGAACGAGAACATCGTCGAAGGCGCGCGCCTGCTGCGTGAGAAGCGCATCAAGGTGCTGACGACCAACATGATCGGGCTGCCCGGAGAGACGCTCGACAACGCCATGGAGACCGTCGAGCTGAACATGCGGCTGAAGTCGGACTACGTGAGGGCGAACACCTTCCTGCTCTTCCCCGGCCTCCCGCTGGTCGAGTACTCGCGGAAGATGGGCTACATCGACAAGGACTTCGACATCGACAAGCAGGTGGCCGAATCGCAGGAGATCACGCTGAAGACGCCGTACGCGAAGGAGTTCCGGAACATCGCGTCGCTGTTCTGGCTGATGGTGAAGTGCCCGCCGTCGTGGCTGCCGTTCCTGAAGCGCGTCGCGACGATGCCCGACAACATCGTGTTCCGCATCCTCGGGTCGTTCAACATGACGCAGGAACTGCTCTTCTACCGCGTCAGGCCGCTGCCGGCACTCCGCTACTTCCGCAACACCGTGCTCATGACCGGCCGCTCGAAACTGACCATGACGATGCGGACGATTCCGTCGCTGTTCCGCCGGAAGGCGACCGCCGAGGTGCCGCTGGGACAGAAAGAAATCTACGAGGCCAGCCGGGGTTACTTCTGATGTTTACCCTGGAGGAATCGGCACTGCTCGGACGAATGCTGCGCGTCGTCGGCTGGGGCCTGCTGTGCCTGACGCTGGCCGGCGCCGGCTGCGCCGTCCTGCGGTGGGTCGACCATCCGCGCATCACCGCCAGGGGCAAACTTCCTGCTCACGTGCCAGCCCGCCGTTCCTAGTCCGCGTCAGCCGTTTCGGTAGCGCCAGAACGTCCGCGTGCCGATGAACCAGTCTCGCAGCCCGATCTTCTTGCCTTCGGCCTTCGTCCGCGGGTGGTAGTGAATCGGCACCTCCACGATGCGCAGTCCCCGTGCGAGTACTTTCGCGGTGATCTCGTGGTCGGTCTCGAATCCCGTCGTTTCGAGCGCGAGCGACGGCAGCAGCGTCCGCGGAAACAGTTTCAGCGCGGTCACGGTGTCGGTGATGTAGTGGCCGGTGCAGGCCCACATCACGAGGCTCAGGCTGCGCCCGCCAAGATAGGCCGCGAGTGACTGGTGATCGTGCCGCCCGCGGCCCATGTAGCGGCTGCCGTAGACGACGTCGGCGCGGCGATCGAGGATCGCCTGGACCATCGCGACGTAGTCGTTGGGGTCGTACTCGAGATCGGCGTCCTGGATGATCAGGTAGTCGCCTGTCGCGAGGCCGATCCCGGCGCGGACCGCACTGCCCTTCCCGCCGTTCACGGGCATCCGGTGCACGCGCACGCCTGGCACCGCCGCGGCGATCTCGCTCGTGCGATCTCGCGAGCAGTCGTCGACGACGATCACTTCCTTGGCGACGCCAAGCGGTTCCAGGGGCACCGCCAGGACCTGTTTCAGCAGGTCGCCGATGAAGCGCTCTTCGTTGAACGCGGGAATGACAATCGACAGCGTGGCCATGGCGCCGGTGTCAGGCCTTCGCCGACTCGCCGTCGAAGGCCTGCGGCCCGCCGGCAGCCGGCTTCGGCGTGACGAACCGCTGGAGCACGATCAGGCCCACAGCGCGCAACCCCTCGCCTGCCGTCGTCCTGCGCACCAGCGCCGGCGACAGCGAGTAGAAGTGGACCGGCACTTCGAACATCTCCGCCTTGCGGCCCAGCAGGCGCGAGAGCAGGAACTGGTTGACGCGGCGATCGGTGAGGGGCGCGCCGCAGGCGGCGGCGTCACTCACCCGCAGCGCGCGGGCGCCGGACAAGGTGTCCGACACATATCGCCCGTACAACAGCAGATACAGCAGGCTCAGCACGTGGCTGCCGACGGCGCTCATCGCTGCAAGCCAGGCGCGCTTGCGGTACTTGAGGCGCAGCGACTCCTGAATGTCGCGGACAGACAACCGCCGGCTGCCCCAGACCGCGTCGAGTCGTCCTGTGAGGTGCGAGAGCATCCACGGGATGTCTTCGCCGTTGTACATCCCTGACGACTCGAAGAGCACGAGGTACTCGAACCCGCCGTCAGCCAGATCGCGGAGAAGCGCCGCGTGCCGATCCGGGCGGTCGAGCCCTGACGCGTCGCGCACCGGGAACGGCAGGGTCTCGAGAAACTGCGGATCGAGCGCGGAGACGCCCATGTCCGCGAACATCGTGACGTCCACCGCCTGCGACGCAATGCCGCCGCGCACGACTTCGAGCAGCGTCTGCGCCAGCTTGTCTGCCGAGTCGCAGTCGTAGAGCAGGACCGCCACGCGGCGCCTCGCGTGCTGCCGCGAGAGAATCTCCGACATGTAGGGGCCGAGGACCTTCGCCGCGTCGTGACGGCCGGTGACGCCTTCCTCGTACTGGCCGATCCGCACCAGCCGTGGGTCCTGCAGCGCGTCGAGCCGACCCAGTGGCACGTAGGTCTCGTCCTGCGCGGCAGTCGTGCCCGGGTCGTTCACCAGGTAGTGGGTCACCAGCGCCGGCGTCGGCGCGTGGAGCCGTCCCTTGTCCTTCAGGAAGTGAACGGCGCGGTCGATGATGTCCACGGCGCTGGCGCCGGCGATCTCGGCGTCGGCCTGGATGTTCGTGATGAGCAGCTTGATCGCACCAAGATTCCGCGCGATCGCGTCGCCCAGGCCGTCAGTGAGATAGGACGGAAACAGGCTGGAGTGCTGCGTGCCCGGCGCGTAGACGATCACGTCGGCGGCGGCCAGGGCCGCGGCCAGCCGTGGGTTGAGCGCCGGATGCACGGCTCGCGCATCGAGCGCCCTCGCGGCGCGGTCGCCGCCGAGCGACACCAGCGTCGACGCTTCCTCGCCCGACAGCGCCGCCGGAAGCAGATAGATGTCCCGAATGCGGTTCCGGCGCGTGGCGTCGACGATGTCGGCCTCGCGCGCCAGGATGCCGCCATCCACATCCAGGGCGACCAGGCAGGCGTTGGTGCCGTCGGTGACGTTCTCGATCAGGCCGTGCGGCAGCCCGACGAGCGCGGCGTAGTCGTCAACGGCGGCGTTGAAGGATCTGCCGGCAAGCAGGAACGCGCCGGCGAAGACCAGGTTGCCGACCGCGCAGTCGGCGAAGTCGAAGTCCTTGCCGGACGACAACTCTTCCTGAAACCGCACCAGACAGTCGGCGACCCGCCGCGCCACCTCCGCGGGGAGCGCCGAGACGTCGGGATCGCGTGCCGTCGTCCCGGACAGCGCGTCGACCAGCGCGCGGAGCGCCGAGGCGTCCGCGCTCGCCGGCAGCCGCCGATCGAGCAGGTGTATCAGACCGGGACTGCACGTGCCCAGGTGCTCGGCCAGCCGCGACGCGTTCTTGCGGAAGTCTGACGGCCCCAGCGAGTCGCCCAGAAAGCGGCGCACCTCGCCAGTGGAGGCGCCGTCGTCGTAGCCGTTGATCGCGATGGTGAGGTGGACGCCAGGCGTCTGGACGAGCGTTCCGGTCAGTGCGCCGGAGCCGCGGCCGCCTGAGAACAGCACGACACGCACCGAGGGCGCCTGACGGGCATCGGGCGGCACGCCTTGCATTCTCTCACCGGCCGCTTCGTCCACGCGGCGCTCAGGCGTTCTGCAGTTCGCGCGCCGGAACGGGAATGGTCTCCCGCACCTCGCGAATGACGTAGGTGGGTTTGTCCTGTGACTCGTGGTACGTGCGGGCCTGCAGCTCCGCCAGCAGCCCCAGCGTCACCAGTTGCACGCCGGTGAAGATCAGGAGGATGCCGAACAACAGCATGGGCCGGTTGGCGATCGACTGGTAGGCGAACAGACGCTCGTAGGCCAGCCACGTCGTCACGGCGAGGCCCGCGCACAGCATGGCTCCGCCGACGAGCCCGAAGATCTGCAGCGGACGGGTCGAGTAGTTCAGGAGGAACTTCACTGTCATCAGATCCAGCACGACGCGGATCGTACGGGACAGGCCGTACTTCGACGTGCCGTGCACGCGGGCGCGATGGTTCACCACGACCTCGTCGATGCTCACGCCGAACTCGCTGGCGAGCGCCGGCAGGAAGCGGTGCATCTCGCCATAGAGCTTCAGCGGCTTGACGACCTCCGCGCGAAACACCTTCAGCGAGCAGCCGTAGTCGTGCAACTGCACGCCGGTCGCCCACGAGATCAGGCGGTTCGCGATCATCGACGGCAACCGTCGCGTCAGGAACGCGTCCTTGCGCTCCTTGCGCCAGCCGCAGACGATGTCGCGGCCCTGATCGATCAGATCGACCATGCGCGGCAGGTCGTGCGGGTCGTTCTGCATGTCGCCGTCGGCCGTCGCGATCAGCCGGCCGCGGGCGAAGCGGAAGCCCGCCGAAAAGGCGGCCGTCTGGCCGAAGTTCCGGCGGAACCGGATGACGCGCACCCTCGGGTCCGACGCCTGCAGTTCAGCCATCCGCGCGAAGCTGTCGTCGGTGCTCCCGTCGTCGACGAGGATCAGCTCGTACGGACGTCCCCAGGCCTCGAGCGTCTCGGTGAACTCGCGGTATAAGCCCTGAAGGTTCGGGGACTCGTTGCGGATGGGAATGACGACGGAAAGGTCGGGGGCCATGAAGGGGTCGGCCGTCACGGAATGATATCGGCCTCTGAGGCCGAGGTCAAAGCGTGGTGACGGCCGCGAATGAGGTACCACAGGGCCCCGAGGACGAGCGCGACGCCGAGCAGGCCGAGGATCCAGTAGACGACAGTGCGCTCGTTCTCCTCGAGAAAGGCCATCGTGGCAGCACCATACCAGACCGTGAGCAGCCCGATGCCGAAATAACGGAGCCCGCGGCCGGCGGCAATCGCCAGCGCAAATGGCACCGGGCGCATGCCGGACACGCCGGCCAGCAGGACGAAGATCTTGAAGGGCGCGGGCGGCGGCAGGATCGCCGGCACGAAGAGCGCCAGCGCACCGTAACGCTGACTGAGGCGGGTGGCTCTCTCGAGCATGGGCCCCTGGAAGCGCCGCCTGATGAACGTCTCGCCGCCCTTGCGTGCGACCTGGTAGATCGACAGGCATCCCAACACCGAGCCCAGCGTCGCCAGGCCCGCGTAGTACGCCATCCAGTACGGGTGCTGAAGAACTGCCGACACGACGATCAAGTCGGCAACCTGCGGGAACGACAGGAACGAAGAGTCCAGAAAGGCGATAATGAAGAGGCCGGGACCCCCAATAGCGGACGCGAAGGCTTGAATCCACGCAACGACAGTCTTCATCAGATCGACACCAGATCCCGTCCGGTCCCTCCTCTCTCGACAGGCGTGGGCAGACCGTCATCTGAAATTATAGCCGAGCCGCCTGCACGACGGCTGGCTCCCTGGCTCGGCGGGCTGGCCATCGCGTGGGGGCTCGTGGCCGCGTGGTACTACGCCTCCATCGGGCTCACGCTCAGCCACTACGACGCGCGCGGACATCTCGTCGTGTCGCGTCGGATTCTCGACAGCCTGACGCCCGGCTGGGTGCAGGTCGGCGCTGTCTGGCTGCCGCTTCCGCACCTGCTGAACATGCTGCCGGTGCAGGTCGACGCGTTCTACCGGACGGGCGCCTCCGGCGTTGCCATCTCGGTGCTGTCGCTCGGCCTGCTCGTCTATGCCACCGCGCGCCTCGTCATGGCGGCCACTGGATCGGCGCCCGCCACCGTTGCTGCTGCCGCCGTCGTCACCAGCAACCCGAACCTGCTGTACCTGCAAGCGACCCCGATGACCGAGCCGCTGCTGCTCGGACTGCTGGCGATGGGACTTGCGTGCACGTACGAAGGCCTCGTGGCCAATCGCGAGCGCGGCATCCGGCGGGGGTTCGTCTGGCTGGCGCTTGCCTGTCTCACACGATACGAGGCCTGGCCGATTACGGGCGCCGCCGTCGTCACCCTTGCGGCCGCTGAGTGGCGGCTTCGCGGATCGTGGCAGCAGGCGTTGCGCCGAAGCGCGCGCGCGGCGGTGATTCCAGCGGGCGTGATCGTCGCGTTCTTCGTGCAGAGCAAGGCGACTGTCGGCGCGTGGTTCGTCACCGACGGGTTCTACGTGCCAGATCCGATGTACACCGGCAAGTTCCTGGACTCGACCGGCGCCGTCTGGTGGGGCCTGCGCGTGCTGGGCTCCGAGAGCCTGGCCGTCGCGGGCGTGGCGGCGGTGATCTGGCTGACAGTGCGCGCCGCATCACATTCGCGCGACGGAGCCCTGCTCTCGCCGCTGGCATGGACCGGCGCCATGGCGCTGCCCTGGTATGCCTTCTTCCACGGGCATCCCTTCCGCGTGCGCTACATGGTGCCGTCGGTCACTGCCGCCGCGGTGCTCGCAACGCTGGCACTCGGCAAGCTGCCGCGACGTTGGCAGATCCCAGCTGCAGTGCTGCTGCTGGCAGCGGTCTGGACACAGGCGCGCCCCTTCGACGCGCAGGCGGCCATGGTGCTCGAGGCGCAGTGGGATCGGCCGCGCAGCGTGGCGCGACGGCAGGTGAGCGCGTGCCTGCCACCGGCGGGCCACGGCGACGTGATCATGGCGAGCATGGGATCGCTCGGGCACTACATGCAGGAACTGTCGGCGTCCGGCTTTGAGATCCGCGATTTTCTGCACGAAGGCAACGGCGTCCTGTGGCTGGCGGCGTTGAACGGCCCTGGACGCTACGTGCGATGGATCCTGATCGAGGAGGTCGCCGAAGGCGGCGACATGCTCGCCGCGCGCGCCCGTGACGACCCGCGTTTCCTGGCTGGCTTCCAACGCGTCTGCAGCGGCGGCGGCGTCGCGCTGTATCGCAACGTGCGAATGAAATAGCGGGTCGGATCGGGTGAGATCAGGATGGATCGGGTTGCGATCAGGTTGGATCAGGTTGATCGCACCCGATCCAAACCCGATCCAAACCCGATCCGACCTGATCCAACCCGATCAAACCGGTCTTAGAATCGCCAGGTCATCGTCCCCGAATACGTGAAGCCGCCGAGATCGATCTTGTTGCCGAGGAAGTCCGACGAGTCGAGATCGCCGGAGCCGGTCTGGAACTTCACCTCGCCGCCCAGCATGAAGCTCCCGCCAACCGGTGCCCGCACGCCGCCGACGACGATGGCGCCGACGCTGGTGCCGTCGGCGATGTATTGCGCCCTGAAGATTGACGAGTCGGTCGGATCGACGAACTCACCGCTTTCGGCGTAGTGCCAGCGCAGCCCCGCGATGCCGCCGCCGATGTACGGCTGGATGTGCGCAGTCCGCCCCGTCGGCACGTAGCGCACGATGCCGGTCACCGGGATGATGCGAAGCTTGAGGTCCTGCTGAATCTCGCTGCCGTCGTCGTGGGTGACGAGCGCGTAGATGCTGTTCACTGTCTGCTGCGAAAAGCCCAGCCCGACGCCAAGCTCGAAGTACTTGCCGAGCCCCAGGATGTACTCGCCGTTGATCGACGCGCTGCCGAAGTCGCCGACGTCGAACAGCAGCGGCTCGCACTGGAAGTTCACGTCGAGGCAGCGATCGGCGTTCAGCACGTCGCCCGAGGTCCGGCTGTCCTGGCCGATCGGCGCGAAGTAGCCGAGGCTGACCGAAAATCCCTGATCCTGCGCCCGCACCGGCGACGCCGCCGCCAACATCGCGGCCGCCATCACGCCCGCTCCAATCAGTCGTTTCATGCCCGCCTCCGAGCGCGCACCGTGCGCGCGTGCACCCGGTCGTCTGACCGGGCCTGCCCCGGTTCCAGCATGTCCGGTGCCAAGTCGAGTGCAGCGATATTTACTGTGGTTTTCCCGGCATGCACTGTCTGCGTCCGGCGTCGACCGTCCTCTGACGGGGATGGCCCGACACCCGACGCGACACTGCGGGGAGCACGAGCTCAGCGGCGCGCGAACTCGTCGATGACTGCCTGCATCTGATCGTGGATGACGCCGTTGGACGCGAGGATCCGGCCGCTGCGGAGCACGAACGGCCCGCCGTCGGTGTCGGTGATGCGGCCGCCGGCCTCCTGCAGTATCAGCACGCCGCCGGCGATGTCCCACGCGTTGAGGCCCTGTTCCCAGAAGCCGTCCATGCGCCCCGCCGCTACGTAACAGACATCAAGGGCCGCCGAGCCGAGCCGGCGCACCGCGCGTGACTTGGCGAGAAAGCTCGCGAAGAGCCGCACCAGCTCGTCGAGCTCCGTGTGCACCGAGTACCGGGAAGCCCGTGACGAGCAGCGCGTCGAGCAGCGTGGCGGTGGACGACACGCGCATCGGCGCGCCATTGAGAAAGGCCCCGCCGCCGCGGGTGGCCGTGAACAGCTCGTCGCGCATCGGATCGTAGACGGCGCCGACGCGCAGCACGCCGTCGATCTCGAGCGCGATGGTCGAGCAGAAGAGCGGCACGCCGTGGGCGAAGTTCGTGGTGCCGTCGATCGGGTCGCAGATCCAGCAGAAACGTGACTGGCTGCCGGGGTCGGGGCCGCCAAGCTCCTCGCCGAGGACGTCGTGGCCGGGATGACGCTCGGCGATGAGCGCGCGCACCATGCGCTCGACCGCGATGTCGACTTCGGTGACGAGGTCGATCTCGCCTTTCTTGCTGATCGCGAAGGTGCCGCCGACAGCCTGTTTCTGGAGAGCGCCGGCCTGCCGCACGGCGTCGATGGCGGTCTGCAAGTAGACCGCGTCCGCCGCGTCGGTCACTGCGTGGCCTTCGCCAGCTTCTTCACCATCCGCACTTCCATGCCGCCCTCAGGCGGCCGGCGCAGCTCCACGTCGTCCATGAAATTGCGAATGAGGAAGATGCCGCGCCCGCTCGACTTCAGCATGTTCTCGGGCGCGAGCGGGTCGGCGACTTCTTCGGGCACGAAGCCTTCGCCTTCGTCGCGCACGCTCACTGTCAGGCCGCCCGTGTCGGGGTCTGCCGAGGAGATGAACTCCACGTGCACAAGCTTGGCGGCGTCGTTGCGATTGCCGTGCTTGATGGCGTTGATGACAGATTCGCGGATGGCGACGCTGACCCAGTGCATGGAGTCTTCGTCAAAGCCGACACGGCGGCACAGGTGGTCGCTGACCACCTGCACGAAGTCGAGCATGTCGAACGCGCTCACAAATTCCAGGCGAACGACTTCTGGTGTCGGACTCGTCATTCGGACGCAACCGGACGCGCCGGCAGCGGCGCGTGTGGCAAGTGGATAACACAGGCCCCACAGGGGGTCAAGTTATGACGGCTGAGCAGAGTGGCGTGCACCGGACCGGCAGGAAGGCCCCCGGGACCGCGTGCTATAGTCGGCTGATGCCCTCGGCCCTCGAGGCGCGGATAGCGCCGGCCGCCCGGCTGACGGGTCGCATCCGCGTCCCGGGCGACAAGTCGATCTCGCATCGCTACGCGCTGTTGAGCGCGCTGGCGAACGGAACGTCCCGCCTCTCCAACTACTCGCCCGGCGCCGACTGCAGCTCGACACTGGCGTGCCTGCGCCAGCTCGGCGTCCGCATCGAGGAGCAACCCGGCCCCGCCGACGCGCCGACGGCACGCACGATTGTCATCGCGGGCCGCGGCCTCGGCGGACTGCTGGCCCCGCGCGAGGCGCTCGACGCCGGCAATTCCGGCACCACGACTCGCCTGCTGTCCGGGATCCTGGCGGCGCACGCGTTCACGGCCACCGTCACCGGCGACGAGTCGCTGCGGCGGCGGCCCATGAAGCGCGTCATCGCGCCGTTGACGCAGATGGGCGCGCGCTTCGAGTCCGACAACGGCTGCCTGCCCATGGCGATTTCCGGCGGTGCGCTGACGCCCCTCGACTTCGCGCCGGAGGCGCCGAGCGCCCAGGTCAAGAGCGCCGTGCTCCTGGCCGGCCTGCATGCCCATGGCTGCACATCTGTTCACGAGCGGGTCCCCACACGTGATCATACGGAGCTGGCCCTCTCCGCGTTTGGTGTCCACGTCGATCGCACTGCCCACAGGGTATCGGTTGAAGGCCTCCAGCCCCTGCATGCCGTAGACGCCACCATCCCCGGGGACGTGTCCTCGGCGACGTTCTGGGCCGCGGCGGCCGCCGCTCTGCCAGGCTCGGACGTGGAAATCGTCGATTTGGGCCTGAACCCCTCGCGGACCGCCCTGTTCGACGTGCTCGCCCGCGCCGGCGCCCAGGTGGACCGCACGCTGGCCGCCACGGCACTCGGTGAGCCGCGCGGTTCCGTCCGCATCCGTCATCGCGGCCTGAAGCCGCTGGTCCTGGGCCCCGACGAGGTCCCGGCCTTGATCGACGAGCTGCCGGCGCTGGCCGCCATGGCCGCCTGCGGGGGCGACCTGCACGTCACGGGCGCCGCCGAATTGCGCGTCAAGGAGAGCGACCGCATCTCGGCGCTCGCCGCCGGCATCAGGGCGATGGGCGGCGACATCGAGGAGTTTCCCGACGGCTTCCACGTGCGCGGCAGCCGCCGACTCGCGGGAGGCCGACCCGAGGCTGCCGGCGATCATCGCCTGGCGATGGCGTTTGCCATTGCGGCGCTCGCCGCATCGGGCGACACGGTGATCGGCGGCGCCGAGGCCGTGGACGTCTCGTACCCGGGGTTTTTCGAGACGCTCGCCTCGCTGACCCGTGCCGACTGACAAGATTTACCTGGTCGGCTTCATGGGCGCGGGCAAGACGACGCTGGCACGCGCCCTGGCTTCGCGGCTCGACTGGAGGGTCGAAGACGTGGATGACCGTATCGAGTCACGCGAGCACCGGACCATCGCCGCGATCTTCGCGCGCGACGGCGAGAGCTACTTCCGTGAGATCGAGCGGCAGGTGCTGCTCGACCTCATGCCGACTCGGCACGTCGTGGTCGCCACCGGGGGCGGGACGTTCGCCGATGCCGGCAACCGGGGCCTGATCAACCGTGACGGCATGTCAGTGTGGCTGGACGTGCCGCTGGCGACATTGATCGAGCGCCTGCCGACCGATGGCCGGCGCCCGCTCGCCACCGACCGGGCGCGCCTCGAACATCTGTACGAGACCCGCCGCGCGGCCTATCAACACGCCCATCGCCGGCTCGACGCGGATCGCAGCGTCGACGCCGTCGTCGAAGAACTCGTCGATCAACTGGACGTCTAGCCGTGCGCTATCTCATCATCAGCGACATCCACGCCAATCTCGAAGCGTTCGACGCTGTCATCGGCGCCATGCGCCCTCAGGGGTACGATCGCGTCCTGGTGCTCGGCGATCTCGTCGGTTACGGAGCCGACCCGAACGCTGTCATCGACCGCGTCCAGGAACTGAACCCCTTCGCGATCATTCGCGGCAACCACGACAAGGTGGCGTCGGGTCTTGAAGCCGGCGAAAGCTTCAACCTGGTCGCTCGCAGCGCCGTGCAGTGGACCTACGAAACGCTGACGCCGGAGCACCGCGACTATCTCGAACGGCTGCCGGCGGGCCCGGTCGTCGTCGACGACCTGATTGAAATCTGCCACGGCGCCCCCTTCGACGAGGACTGCTACATCTTCGACGAGATGGACGCGCTCAAAGCCCTCGAGTCGGCGAGCCGGCCGCTGTGCCTCTTCGGCCACACGCACGTCGCCATCGCCTTCCGCCATCTGCCGGGCAGGCTCGAAGTGCCCGTCGGTCCCGGTGATACCGATCAGGTGCGTATCGATCTGGACGGTGACGCGCGGTTCCTCGTCAACGTCGGCGCTGTCGGCCAGCCCCGCGACGGCGACCCGCGCGCCGGCGTCGGCATCGTCGACACCGAGACACGGCAGGTCGAGCTGTTTCGTGTGAGATATCCCGTCGAGGAAGCGCAGCGGAAGATCAGGCTGGCAGGCCTGCCCGAAGTCCTCGCGCGACGGCTCGCGCTCGGACGGTAGGCAGAGGCAAGGCAGGAGCGGGTAAGGGACCTAGACGCCCTTCTGCTCTTTCCTCTCCCGTCGCCTGAGCTCCACGGCGTAGGCGTCGCGCGCGGCTCGCGAGCCCAGCATCCAGCCGATGACGACGCCCAGGAAGAGCACGGCGGGGATGAAGATCAGGTGCGCCGCGCCCATGTTGTCCATCACGCCTCAACTCCCGATGCGCTGCTTGAGACGATTCAGCTCGCGCTGCACGGCGCCAAGACGACGGCCGATCGAGAAGACGTAGGCCAGGACGACCGCCCAGATGAACGCGTAGGCGCCGAGCACGAGCGGGCCTGCCGGCATCTGCTCGACCGCGGGTAACTGCGAGACCGGCACGAACTCGTCCTGCGCTGCCGGTGCCGGCTTTCCCGCCGGGGCCGGCGCCTTGGGCGGAGCCTGCGCGCCGACTGACGCGGCGGCTGCACCTGCGAGCACGAGCACAAACGTCGCGACGAACACACGGCGCCGAAGCGCCTCTTTCACTGCCGCCCACCCAGTCACGCGTGCGTCTCCTCGTCCAGATCGAGATGGAGCGCCTCGAGCTCCGCCTGCTGCTCGCCGAGGCGTACCCTGAGTGCGAGCAGCACGAGAAACAGGCAGAGGAAGGTCGCCGTTGCAAACCAGAACGGCCCCCGCATCCCCGGCGCGAGCGACGGCACCACCGTCGTCTTCGGGTGAAGCGTGCGCCAGACGTTGACGGAGATGTAGACGAACGGGACGTTCGCCATGCCGAAAATCGCCACCGCCGCGGCGAGCTTGTCCGATCCGGGGCCGCCGTACCGCCGCAACAGCAGGTACGACGTGAACATCATCCAGACCAGCAGCGACGAGGTGAGCCGCGCGTCCCACTCCCACCAGACGCCCCAGGCCTTGCGCGCCCAGAGCGGTCCGGTCACCAGCACGATCAGCCCGAACAGCGCCGTGAGCTCTGCGGCGGCCTCGGCGATGCGATCCGTGCCCTGGCGTCGCGTGACGAGGTAGAACGCGCTCGCGATTCCCGAGACGAACGCGCCGAGGAACATCATCATTCCCGAGGGCGCGTGGAAGTAGAAGATCTTCTGCACCAGTCCCATCGTGGACTCGTACGGTGCGGCGTTGATCAGGAACGGCGCCGCGAGGAACCCGCCCAATGTCAGCAGGAGCAGCAGCGGAAACGCGCGTGACAGCATGGGAGGGGCCGGATCCTCAGTCGGTCATCAGCGGCTCGAACGTCCAGAGCGCCAGGGTCACGAAGACGACGTCGAAGAACACCAGCAGCATCAGCCAGAACAGCGCCATCGGCTCATCGGGCGCCGGTCTCGCGATCGCTGAGGTGCCGCCAACTCCGGCAATGATGACGGGAATCGTGATCGGATACAACACCACCGGGAGCAGCACATCGCGGCTCCGCGCGCGCGTCAGCATCGCCGCAAACAGGGTGCCCACCGCCGAGAAGCCCAGCGTGCCGGTGAAGAGCAGCGCCGACAGCAGAACGGGCCGCTGCAGCAGCGCGGCGTTGAACAGGAACGCCACCAGCGGCACCAGCACAAGCTCCGCCGCCAGCATCAGCGCGACCATACCGGCGAGCTTGCCGAGGTAGATGGCCGGCCGATCCGCCGGCGCCAGCAGCAGCGCGCGCAGCGTGTCTGCGGCACGCTCCCGCTCGAAGGTCCGTCCGAGCGCCAGCGTCCCCGAAAACGCGATTGCGATCCACAGGATGCCAGCTGCGGCGTCAGCCACCACACGCCCCTCGCGCACGAGGGCGAACGCGAAGACCAGGACGGCTGACACGGCAAAGAACAACGTCGTCGCGATCGTCTCGCGACTGCGGACTTCGACCAGGACGTCCTTGCGGAAGATGAGCCACGCGGTGCGCGCCAGCATGGCTCAGTGAACGCTGGGACCTGACGAAGGGATCGCCATCGCCCGCCTCCAGGCACTCCCGGACACTGCGTCCACGACGCGGCCGTCGCGGAGCACGACGGCGCGATCGATGACGCCGTCGGCAAGCGGCACGTCGTGTGTGGCCAGAATGACGATGGCGCCGAGACCAGCCAGACGGCGAAGGCGATCTCCGAGCTGGTCGGTCGAGGCCCGGTCGAGGCCGGTGAAGGGCTCGTCGAGAAGCACGAGGCGCGGATCATGGACGAGCGCGCGCTCCAGGGCGAGACGCTGGCGCATCCCGCGCGAAAACGTGCCCACCGCATCGTCGGCGCGATCGGTCAGCCGCGCGGTCTCGAGCGCAGCGTCTACACGGGCGGCGACGCCGGACACTGCACTCAACTCCGCGAAAAACGTCAGGTTCTCCCTCGCGGAGAGCTCCGGGTAGAGCTGCAGCTCGTGCCCCAGCCATCCGATGCGCCGCCGCAGCAGCGCGCCGCCGCCGCTGGCGCTGTGCGTGCCATATCGCACCGTTCCGGATGTCTGGCTCACCAGGGTGGAGAGAACCGCGAGCAGCGTCGACTTCCCCGCGCCATTCGGCCCGACCAGGGCGACCACCTCGCCAGCGACGCAGGTGAACGACACGTCGCGCAGCGCGCGACGGCGGCCGAACTGCCGGCACACCTCGGCGATGTCGACCCGGTCGAAGTCGAGGCTCACGCCGCCGTGCCCTGCCCGCCACGCAGCTCGCCAACGCCATCGAGCTCGCCGTAGATCAACTCCAGCTGGCCGAGCAACTGTGCGCGGCGCTCCGGGTAGTGTTGCGCGTCGACCTCGCCGCTGCGCCGCTGCTGCTCGAGCGCTTCGAGCGCCGAGAGCCCGCGCTCGCGACGGGCGACGAGCTCCTTCGTTCTCGCGGCGCGGCGGGTCGTCTCATCGCTGTCGCGTGCTGTCGCCAGCCAGACGCCCCAGAGCGCGATCCCTGCAGCCACGGTCAGGGCGAAGTAGACCGGCATCCGGCTGCGATGCGGCACCCCGGCGAGCGTGATGGACAACGCCGTGCCCGCCGGCAGCGTGCCGCCAGTCGCGACAATGAACGGCGTGCCCTGGATGGCGGTCTCGCGCACTGTCGGTGTTTGTGGTCCGCTCAGTCGCATGTCGCCAAGCTTCTGCGCCGCGAAGGCGACAGTGTCGATGGGCAGCGGGAACCGCTGCTGGAGGACCCACGGGTCGTCCCACGTCTCGAGGCGGAACGCGATCGGCACTTGTGTCACGCCCGGTGGCAGCGGTCCTGCGACTGTCACCCGGTTTCCGGCCACCGTGGCCGCCTTGGTGCCGCCCTCCATGATCGACACGCCGGACGCTCCTGTCGGCAGCTCGATCGTCAGTGGCGCGGCCGGCGCGACGGCGCTCGCGGTCTGGTTCACGATGTCCAGAAGGTAGAACACCGTAAGCGTGTCGTCCTGGAACTCGACGGCAAAGCGCGTGTCGCCTCCGAAGACCAGCGAGCCGGCGGAGGCTGGCATCACCGTTGACGGTGCTGGCGCTTGTGGACGCGCCGCTCCGGACACAGGTGTGCCGACGCCGACGCCAGCGGCGAGGATCGTGCGCACCCCGCCCTGCGCGGGCACGTCGAACTCGATGGACTCGAGACGCTCGCCGTCGACCACCGCCACCGCGTGCACGTGCGCACCCAGAGGCAGGCCCGCGAACGTCGCACGGCCGTCCGGCCCTGTCGGTGCATGACGGTCCGCGCCCGCACCGTGCAGCTCCACGTCGACGCCAGGGATCACGTTCATGATCGTCTGGCGGATCACACGGACGGTGACGGTGCCGGGCGGAACCTCCGGCGCCGGGATGATCTGCCCCGACATCATGCGCGGGTCAGGCATCTGCGCGCGACCGTGGCCGGCCCAGACGGCAACAAGGGCGATGACGACAAGCGCCCGAACAGCACGGCGGCGCGTCATGGCAGACGCCTCCCGCCCTCACCGGCGCTCTGGACGTCGAGCGCCAGGCGCTCGCCGCAGCGCTTGCAGAAGCGCGCGTCGGGATCGTTGACAGTCCCGCACTCGACGCACTGGCCCGCGACTGGCGGTTCGGTCGTGCCGGCGGATCGGCGCTCGCCGAGGTCTGCCTCGATCCGCTGGCGATAAATCGCGCCGCCGTCGAGTTGCCGGATCAGCCGAAGGGCGCGCTGGCGCAGGCGATCGCGCATCTCGGCGAAGTCGGCGTCCGACACCTTCCCCATGGCGCGATCGAACTCGAGCTCCTTGATGGCCCGGAGGGTGAGCGCCTTGTCGCGCTCCAGCGCGACGCGCGCGCGACCGACCGGAAGCGGACCCGGCTCGTGATGCGATTGGGCCAGGGGATACAGCACGCGAAAGAACGCGAACCCGACGACGCCGGCGGCGATGAGCGTGAACGCCACGAGGGCGAGTACAGGCGCCGGGCGCCCGTGCAGGAGCACCGCCGCGGCCGCAGCGACGACGAGTCCGGCCACGAGGAAAAAGCCGGCGGCGGTGCCGAACGAGGTGTCGTCGGCGGCTGTGGGTGGTGTCTGTCGAGAATCGCCGCGTGATCGCCCGCCGGGGCGTCGCGCGTTACTCAAGGTCGCGGAGCTCATCGTCCAGGCGGGTCTCGAGTTCACGGTCGGCCTCTGACACTGTCGCGGAAGTAGAGGCGCTGCGACCCTCTGGCTGGTGCCGCGACCAGCGGACGGCGACAAACCCGACGAGCACGAGGCCGCTCGCCCCGAGCGCGTAGGGGACGAACCACGCCAGGCGGTTGAAGCCCTTGTCGATCGGCTCCGCCAGCGGCTCTTCGCTGCCGTACTTGGCGATGTAATAGTCGAGGACTTCCTGCTCGTTCTTCCCTGACGACAGCAGCGAGGCCAGCTCCGCCCGCATCGCGACCGCGGTGCTGCAGGTGCACTCGGAGAGCAGCTGTCGTCCGCACGTGCCGCACATGCAGATCAGCTTCTTCTGCAGGTTGCGTTCGAGCGGCGTGCGCGGGATCACCGGCACCGACGTCCCGGACTCCATGTGCTGGGCCCGCGCGGGCGCCGCGGATCCGAGCAGCAGGCCGACGAGCAGAAGCGTCGTGGTGCCGGTGGCGATGTCGGCCGGCAGCTTCGCGACCGCGAAGCTGTAGGTGCGCTCGGGCAACAGCGCGATGACGGTGCCAATCGCGATCACCGCGAAGCCGAGCCAGATCCAGTTGACCAGCGGGTTGATCACGATGTGAAAGCTGGCCGACTGATCCTTCATCTCGGACGCCGGCATGACGATGTAGAGGTCTTCGGCGAACGTGCGGCGGATCGCCACTTCAGTCGTCGGCTCTTCTTCGTGGTGCCGGTAGAACCATTTCGCGGGATACATCCGGGCGATCTCGCGGCCGTTCTCGAACACCGTCAGGCGGCCGGTGATCATCTGCTTCTGGCCGTCGTCTGTGACGTCGACGCCGTCGTGGCGAATCGAGTAATGGCCGACTGTCGTCTGCTGCCCTGGAAGCAGCAGCACCTGCTCTTCCTTCTTGAACCCGTCGCCGGCGAATCCGAGGAACGCCAGGACGATGCCAAGGTGAACGACGTAGCCGCCGTAGCGACGCTTGTTGCGGCCGACCAGGCCGACGAGCGCCGTGAAGAGATCGGTGCCGGTGCCCTCGCGCCGCACGCGCGCGCCGCGCCAGAATTCCTGGGCGATCGACGCGGCCACGAAGATGCACAAGGCGAAGCACAGGCCCGACGACCACACGCGGACGCCGAGCGCGGCCAGCGCGCCGGCGCCGCCGACCATCGCCGCCGTCGGCCACAGGAACTCTTCGCGCAGGTTCAGCAGCGTCGTCTTGCGCCAGGCCAGCAGCGGCGCCACTCCGGTGAGCAGCAGCAGCATCAGCCCGATCGGCGCCATCCACTTGTTGAAGAACGGCGGGCCCACGGTGAGACGCTGCCCGGTGAGCGCCTCGCTCAACGTCGGGAACATCGTCGCGAACAGCACGAACAGCGCCGCGAACAACAGGATCCAGTTGTTGACCAGGAACGCCGCTTCACGGGACACCCAGGAGTCGAGCTCGTGACGCGAACGCAGCAGCGGCAGCCGGTAGATCACCAGGCCGAAGCTGCCGATCGCCGCAATCAGCATGAACGCCGTGAACATGTACGCGAGCTGGCGGTCCTCGCCGAAGGCGTGCACCGACTGCACCACGCCGGAACGCGTCATGAACGTGCCGAAGATCGTCAGCAGGAACGTCGTGATGACCAGCGTGACGTTCCACACGCGCAGCATCGCGCGGCGTTCCTGCACGATCACCGAATGGAGAAACGCGGTGGCGGTGAACCACGGCAGCAGGCCGGCATTTTCGACCGGGTCCCACCCCCAATAGCCGCCCCAGCCCAGCTCCTCGTAGGCCCAGATCATGCCAAGCGTCAGGCCAAACGTCAGGATGACCCAGCTGACCATGGTCCAGCGCCGCACGGCGCGAAGCCACGCGTCGTCGAGATAGCCGGTGATGAGCGCGGCCATGCCGAACGCGTACGGGATCGTCATCCCGACAAAGCCCGTGTAGAGCGATGGCGGGTGGATCACCATGTACGGGTTCTGCAGCAGCGGGTTGAGCCCGCGGCCTTCCGCAGGCGCCTGCGTGAGGTAGGTGTCGAACGGGTTCCGATGGATCACCATCAGGAACAGGAAGAAGGCCTCGGTCACCGCGATGATCGCGACGACATACGGAATCAGCTCACGATGCCGCTCGCGGTTCACCGACACCGCGATGGCGCCGAAGATCGAGAGCAGGAACACCCAGAACATGATGGAGCCGTCGAGCCCGCCCCAGTAGGAGGTGATCTTGTAGAAGAGCGGCTGAACCGCGTCCGAGTAGTGCTGGACGTACTTGATCGAGTAATCGCCGAGGACGAAGGCGTTGATGATGATGCCCGAGGCGACAGTCATCAGCGCTGTCGTGAGATAGAGCGCCCCGACGCCGGAATCGACCAGCCGCGACGAGCCGCGCCGCGCGCCGGCAACCGACGCCGCAGCCGCATAGATGCAGGCGACAAACGCCGCCAGCAGAATCGCGCTACCGAGTGTGGCCATGACAGTGTCGCCTAGGTGAATCGTTCAGGGCGGGTTGTGAGTCGCCGCGACGGCCGCTTCAGGCCGTCGGTCGACCCGCCATCAGACACCGGGGCTGCTGGGCGCCGCGGAACCGGGTTTCGCTTCGGTACTTCGACGGGCACTTCGCCATCACGCCGTCGGGCTCGACAAGGAAGCCGCCGGCCGTCAGCCGGCCCTTCAGCACGACCTCCGCGTCGCTCTTGAAGGTGTCGGGCACGATGCCGCTGTAGCTGGCGGTCACCACCTGGCCCTTGTTCTGGACCTGGAACCGGTAGTCGAGCGAGTCGCGGCGGCGCAGGATCGAGTTGGCGACGACGTAGCCGTGGAGCTGGAGCCGCTTCCCGTACCAGTCGGCAGGCTGTGTCATCACCTCGTCGACGTGCTTGTAGTACTCCGTCCCGTCGCGCAGGGTGGCCCACAGGAGCCCGCCAAAGGCGCCCGCCAGGACAACCACGGTGACGGCAATCCTCAAGACTTTGCTGTTCATCCAGATACCAGTTCCGTCAGCATAGCCCCCGAAAATTGCGGGGTCAATGCCGCGATCCGACTAGTCCGCCTCATCTCCGACGCCGGGTCGGGGGCTCAGCCGGCAACCCGCCTCTGCGAGCAGCGCGCAGACTCGCGCCACCGGCAGGCCGACGATGTTGCTGTAGGAGCCCTCGATGCGGGTCACAAATCGCGACGCCAGCCCCTGAATCGCGTACGCGCCGGCCTTGTCGAGAGGCTCGCCGGAGGCGACATACCAGTCGATCTCAGCTGGCGTCAGTGACGCAAACTCCACCGCTGACACCTCGACGGCATCGACCACCTCGCCCGCTCGTGCGACGGCCAGACCGGTGTAGACCTGGTGGCGCCGGCCAGACAGCAGCGTCAGCATCCGCCGCGCGTCCCGGCTGTCGCGCGGCTTGCCGAGGATCTCCCCGTCAATCACCACGACGGTGTCGGCGCCAAGCACCGCGACATCGGGCGTCACCGCGGCGATGGCCTGCGCCTTCGCGCGCGCAAGGCGGCGCACATGCGCGTCGGGCAGTTCGCCCGGCAGCGCCTGCTCGTCCACATTGGGCGCGCACGCGGTGAAAGCAATGCCCGCGGCCGCAAGCAATTCGGCCCGCCGCGGCGACTGCGACGCCAGCACAAGACGCATCAAACGCCGATGATACACTTCGGGAGTGAAGCCGCTTGGCTCGGTTCTCAACGCCGTGGTGCCCGCGCTCATCGCAAAGGCGCCGCTCACCGCGGACAAAGTGAACTTCGCGTGGTCCGTGTCTGTGGGTCCGGCGATCGCACGGGCGACGACGGTTCGGCTGCACGGCGTCACGCTGCGAGTCTCCGGTGAGCCGGCCTGGCTGCGCGAGATCGACCGATCGCACGACTTGATCCTTGGCCGCCTGCGCCATCTGCTCGGCGCGTCGCAGGTCCGCACGCTGACCTGCGAGCAATAACCCGACGTCCCGATGCCCATGCCCTCCGCGGTCATCCTCAGCGCGGCACGCACACCGACCGGCAAGTTCCTTGGCGCGCTGAAGTCGTTCACCGCCCCGCAGCTTGGCGCGATCGCCATTCGCGAAGCGCTGCGCCGCGCCGGCGTCGATCCGGCGGACGTCGATGAATGTTTCATGGGCAATGTCGTCACTGCCGGAGTGGGTCAGGCGCCGGCACGACAGGCGGCCCTGCTCGCCGGCCTGCCGACCACCGCTGGCGCTCTGACACTGAACATGGTCTGCGGCTCGGGCCTGCGCGCAGTGATGCTCGCGGCTCAGGGCATCCAGACCGGTGACCTCCAGGTCGCGGTCGCCGGCGGCATGGAGTCGATGTCGAACACGCCATTCGCGCTGCCGCGCGTCCGCGAAGGCCTGCGCATGGGCAACGCTGAAGTCGTCGACCTGATGATCCACGATGGTCTGTGGTGCAGCATGGAGCGCTGCCACATGGGACAGACCGGTGAAGTCGTCGCCGAGGAATATCACGTCACCCGCGACGACCAGGATCGCCACGCCGCCGAGAGCCACGCGCGCGCCGCGGCCGCCACCGCCGCGGGCTGGTTTGCCGACGAGATCGTGCCGGTCGAAATCCCGCAGAAGAAGGGCGCGCCGATCGTCATGGATCGCGACGAGCCGATCCGCCCGGACACGACTGTCGAAGCTCTGGCGACGTTGAAGCCGGCCTTCAAGAAGGACGGCACCGTGACGGCAGGCAATGCGCCCGGCGTCAACGACGGCGCCGCTGCGCTGGTCGTCGCGTCAGACGAGTGGGCTCAGCGCAAAGGCCTGCGCCCCCTGGCGCGCATCGTCGCGCAGGCGACCAGCGGCCTGCCGCCGAAGTACGTGCTGATGACGCCGGTGGAGGCCGTACGCAAGGTCCTGGCGAAGACCGGCTGGACGATCGCCGAGGTGGACCTGGTGGAGTTGAACGAGGCGTTCGCCGCGCAGGCGGTAGCCGTGATTCGGGAGCTCGGGCTCGACGCCTCTCGCGTCAACGTGCAGGGCGGGGCTGTCGCGCTGGGACATCCCATCGGCGCCTCCGGCGCTCGAGTGCTGACGACGCTGCTCCATGCGCTGGCCCGGACGGGCGGACGCCGCGGCATCGCCACGCTGTGCCTCGGCGGCGGCAACGGCGTGGCTCTGGCCATCGAACGGATCTAGAGACATGCCGGACACTGTGAAGCGCGTCGGCGTCATCGGCTCGGGCACGATGGGATCGGGCATCGCGCAGGTGTTCGCCCAGTCCGGCTTCGACGTCACGCTGCAGGACGTGTCGGACGCCGCACTCGGACGTGCGCGCGCCGGCATCGACAAGTCACTCGCCAGGCTTGTCGACAAGGGCAAGTTGACGGCGGAGGCTCGCGACGAATCCCTCGGCCGCCTGTCGATCACGTCGAGCCTCGATCCGCTCGCCGCCGCCGACTACATCGTCGAGGCCATCGTCGAGGACGTGGCGGCGAAGCGGACGCTGTTCGCCCGGCTCGACGAGATCACGGCGCCGCACGCCATCCTGGCGTCCAACACGTCGTCGATCTCGCTGACATTGATCGGCGCCGCGACGCGACGGCCCGAGCGCGTGCTCGGGATGCATTTCATGAACCCCGTGCCGCTGATGACGCTGGTGGAGTTGATTCGCGGCCAGGCGACCAGCGACGAGGCGCTTGGCGTCGCGACAGAACTGACCAGGGCGCTCGGCAAGGTGCCGGTCGAGGCCAATGACTTCCCCGGGTTCATCGCCAATCGCATCCTGATGCCGATGATCAACGAGGCCTTCTTCGCGCTGATGGAAGGCGTCGGCACTGCCGAGGCGATCGACACCGTCATGAAGCTCGGCATGAATCATCCGATGGGCCCGCTGACGCTGGCGGACTTCATCGGCCTCGATGTCTGCGTGGCGATTCTCGACGTGCTGCACCAGGGCCTTGGCGATCCCAAGTACCGTGCCTGTCCCCTGCTCAGGCGCTACGTCGCGGCCGGACAGTTGGGCCGCAAGACCGGTCGCGGCGTTTACGTCTACGCCTAGGCGCTGTCCTTCCGCCGCGCCCACCGGGACGCCAGCCACGCGACCGGCGCCAGCACCACCGCTTCTTTCGCCACCGCGCGCAGGTTGTGCCAGATGAACTCGTCGGGCAGCCAGTAGCGGCGCGAGATCGCGTCGAAGAAGCCGAACGGCGATTGGTAGTAGCTGCTGGTGAACGGCCAGAGCGCCATCAGGCCAGCGGGCGGCGACATGTCGGCGCCCAGCCAGTCGAGCAGGAGGTGGCTGCCCCACGCGGCCATCACGCCCACTGCGATTGCCGGCCATCGGCCGCGCGTGACGAGAAATGCGGCCATGCCGGCCAGGACGACCGCGCCGATGCTGTGGGTGACGGTGCGGTGCACGCCGGCGAGTAAATCAAGGTCCGGAAGAACGGCGACAGTTCCGAAGAGCGCAGCCTCGAGCGCAGACGGCCCCAAGGTGCGGCGGAGTCTGCCGCCGATCAGGGGAAAGACGATGGTGGCGTGAACGTTTCGGGGGAGGCGGCCGCCTGCCAGCCAGGCAGCTGCGGCGCCGCCAAGGGCGTGGCCAAGAGGACTGGGCATCGGGGAAGCGGCTGTCGAGTCTCCGAGGGGATTGAAGCAGTTTCTGCCGCTTTGAGCCAACCGCCGTCTGGCAGAGGCTGCGGACCGGCTGCGCGAGGCGAATCGGCAGGCCGAGTCGTAACACGCGATGGATCAATAAGTTAGAAGACTGGCCAAGTGGACACTTTCGCTTGACTTTCTCCCGGCACGATCTTAGGATCAGTCCGGTCCGACGGCAACCCCGACGGCCTCTATTTTCGAATCTCAAGGAGTCCCATGCCCCTCGAACGTGACGATCAGAAGGAACGGATCAAGGCCCTCGACCTGGCGGTCGGCCAGATTGAAAAGCAGTTCGGGAAGGGCTCGATCATGCGCCTCGGGCAGAAGGGCGGCGTGCAGCCCATCGAAGTGATACCGACCGGCGCCATCAGCATCGACTACGCGCTCGGGATTGGCGGGATGCCTCGCGGCCGCGTCGTGGAAATCTTCGGACCGGAGTCCTCGGGCAAGACGACGCTGGCGCTGCAGGTCATCGCGCAGGCGCAGAAAGCCGGCGGCATGGCGGCCTTCGTCGACGCCGAACATGCGCTCGACGCCGCCTACGCGCAGAAGCTTGGCGTCGATCTCGAGTCGCTGCTGGTCTCGCAGCCCGACAACGGCGAGCAGGCGCTCGAGATCGTCGAAGTGCTGATCCGGTCCGGCGGCGTCGACGTGGTCGTCGTGGACTCGGTGGCCGCGCTTGTCCCGCGCGCCGAGATCGAAGGCGAGATGGGCGAAGCGCAGATGGGGCTGCAGGCGCGGCTGATGTCGCAGGCGCTGCGGAAGCTGACGGGCGTGGTGTCGAAGTCGAAGACGTGCCTGGTGTTCATCAACCAGCTGCGCGAGAAGATCGGCGTGATGTTCGGCAACCCGGAAACGACCACCGGCGGTCGCGCGCTCAAGTTCTATGCCTCCGTGCGTGTCGACATCCGGCGCATTGCCAGCATCAAGGAAGGCGAGGCGGTGGTCGGCGGGCGGACGCGCGTGAAGATCGTCAAGAACAAGCTGGCGCCGCCGTTCCGCGAGGCAGAGTTCGACGTGATGTACGGCGAAGGCATCTCGCGCGAGGGCGATCTGCTCGACCTCGCTGTCGAACACAAGATCATCGAGAAGAGCGGCGCGTGGTTCGCGTACGGCGGCGAGCGGCTCGGGCAGGGTCGCGAGAACGTCAAGACGTTCCTGCGCGAGCACCAGGACCTCACGCGCGCCATCGAGGATCGCGTGCGGAAGGAACTGGGCCTCGTCCGTGAGGTCGAGGTCGCAGCGGTTTAACGTCGCACTGCTCCCAGCGGTCTTCGCCAGGGCGGTCGCTCGTTCGCAGCGGGTGGCCGCCCGTTCTCTGTACGCCCGCACGTGCGGCGTGTGCTACAACGTGGGAACCCTCGCGCACCTGGTTTGATGCTGACTTCCCTGCTGGAACACGACGCGACGCTGCGCGCGCTGCTTTCGAGCTGGCACACGCCGTGGCTGGATGCCGTCATGTGGACGCTGGGCGCCATCGGCGAAGTCGGCGGCGTCTGGCTCCTGGCCGCGGCGGTGATGGCGGCGTGGGTCCCGAAATCCCGCGGGGCCGCGTGGCAGGTGGTGCTGGCGCTCTCGTTGTCGCAACTGGTCGTGGACGGCGTGATCAAGCCGCTGGTGGGGCGCCCGCGGCCCTTCGTCGCGGACCACTCGATTCAGGTGGTCGGCGCCTACCTGCCCTCGACGTTCTCGTTTCCGTCCGGCCATGCCGCCCTGTCGTTTTCAGCGGCGGTCGTCATGGCGCACGCCCTGCCGCGGGGCCGGGCCGCGTGGTACGTGCTGGCCGCCGCCATCGCGTTTTCACGCATCTACATCGGCGTGCACTATCCGATCGACGTGGCCGTCGGGACGCTGGTCGGCCTCGCTGTTGGTGCTGTGGTGACCGGCGGCCGTGCATGGTATGCTGAGGATTCCGCAGTCGCGACACGCCGCGTGCCGAGGTAGCTCAGTTGGTAGAGCACACGACTGAAAATCGTGGTGTCGGCAGTTCAATTCTGCCCCTCGGCACCAAACACATCCCCTTCAATGGAAACCGCGGCGGACTACAGAGCTGAAGGCGGCGTGCCGGCAGCGTCGTTCTACCCGCTTCGGCGTAAGCGTGCTGGCGAAGGCGCCCTACTTCAGCGAGGCCAGGTAGGCTACGAGGGCGTCGAGCTCCTCGGCGGACAGCGATTTGTACGACGGCATCTTCATCAGCGGCTTGTCCCCTTTCCGCGACTGCATGGTGTCCGGGTTCACCAGCCACTCGCGGATGTCAGCCTCGCTGAGGCGGCCACCGACGCCGTCGAGCGGATACTTGCGCGTGCCCTTGCCGGCGACGGAGTGGCACATCAGGCACTTCTCGGATGAGACCAGGTCCTCGCCGCGCTTCACGGCGTCCTGCGCGGTCAGAGTCCCGGCGCTGACTGTCGTGAGAAACGATGCGGCCAGCAGGCCGCACAAACGGCTCGCAGTCATGACACCTCATGTGCGCCTGGAGGGCGCGTTTCGCTCTCGAAGATCATACGCCACGGCCCCTGCCGACGGCCTCATCCGGACCGCTCAGCAGGCCTTGACGGGGCGCTGCGGCCGGACCGCGGGCGGGCCGGATCGCCTGTAAAGGCACTGTGTTACCATCAATAGGCCAAAAAAAAGGAGTCAATCAGCCGACCATGCCAGTTCGTTTGTTTGTGGGCAACCTGTCCTACGATGCCACCGAGGCAGAGTTGCGCGAGCACTTCGGGACCATCGGGCCCGTCACTTACTGCTACCTGCCGACAGATCGGGAAACCGGACGTCCTCGCGGCTTCGCCTTCGTGGAGTACGGCGACGACAACAACGCGCAGCAGGCGATAGCACGCCTCAATAACCAGACGTTCCGCGGCCGCCCGCTGGCCGTCAAGGAAGCGCAGCCCCGCGAGGCCCGTCCGCCGGGCGCCGGTCCGCGCCCGCCTTACGGCAGTTCCGCTGGCGGCCCGCCGCGTCCGCCGTACGCCGGTGGTGGTCCGCCGCGCAGCTTCGGTGGCCCGCGCGAAGGCGGGTTTGGTGCGCCGGGTGGTGCCGGGGCGCCACGTGGGGCGAACAATTTCGGCCCCGACGCGCCTCCCAAGGGCAAGAAGAAGCCGCAATACGGCCGCGCCGATCAGCGCGGTCCCAAGGGTCCGATCCGCACCAAGACCGACGGCCGGATTTACAACGCCTTTGGCGACGACGCCGAGGAAGCCGCGGCCGTCGATTTCGACGATTTCGCGACCAGCCAACCCGACGATCAAACCAAAGACGACGAGTAGAGGGACATCAGTTCGTGAGACGACTTATCAGCGTGTGTCTGGTTGCGGCAGCCGTGTCCGGTTGCAGCAAGCCCTCTGCCTCATCGTCTGCGACAGCGAAGACGGCGGCCGCTACTCCCGCGCCAGCGACGCCCGCGGCCACGACACCGCCGGCGCCTGGAGCGGCCCCGGCGGGCGCGCCAGCGGCACCGGCCGCACCGGCCGCCAAGCCGGTGCCCGCCGTGCTGCCCGACACTGTCGCCAGCGTCAACGGCGACACGATTGGCAAGACGGAGTTCGAGTCGGCCATCCGCAGCATCGAGGCGCGTGAACGGCGCCCGGTCCCGACCGAGCAGCGCGACAGCGTCTACCGCGGCGTTCTCGACGACCTCGTCGCCTACCGCCTTCTGAAGCAGGAAGCCAAGCAGCGGCAGATCGCCGTGCCCGACACCGACGTCGACGCGCGGCTGGCGCAGTTGAAGAAGCAGTTCGGCACCGAGGCCAACTTCGAGACGGCGCTCAAGTCGCAGAACATGACAGTGGCCAAGCTGCGCGAGGACACACGCACCGACCTGCTGGTGAACAAGCTGCTCGAGCAGGAAGTCATCCCGAAGATCCAGGTCAAGCCCGCCGACGTGAGCGCGTTCTACGAGCAGAACCCGGACAAGTTCAAGCAGCCCGACTCGGCCCACGCCGCGCACATCCTGATCATGGTGCCGCCAGACGCCGACCCCACGAAAAAGGCGGCGCTGAAGGCGCGCGCCGAAGAGGCGCTCGCGGCCGCCAAGGCCGGCCAGGACTTCGGCGCCCTCGCGAAGAAGTACTCACAGGACGGCAGCGCCCAGCACGGCGGCGATCTCGGCTTCTTCCCCAAGGGCCAGATGGTGCCGGCGTTCGACCAGGCGGCATTTGCGATGCAGCCCGGACAGATCAGCGGCATCGTCGAGACCCAGTACCGGTACCACATCATCAAGATGATCGAGAAGCGTCCGGCGCGCACGGTGCCGTTCCCGGAAGTGGCGGCGCAGATCCAGCAGTTCCTCGAGCAGAAGGCCCAGCAGGATCAGAGCCGCGCGTTCGTCCAGGCGCTTCGCGCAAAGAGCAAGGTCGACATCTTCATCTGACCGCCAACGCGGTCGTCAATGCGCGACTCCACGGGCGTGGATCGGCCTGAGCTCGAAGACGTCCGGCTCGACGTCTGGCTCGACGTCTCGTGCCTCTACAAGACACGGTCTGAAGCGCAGCGTGCCTGCAAGGGCGGCAAGGTCGAGGTCAACGGCCAGCCTGGCAAGGCGCACCGCTTCGTGCGCGCCGGCGACCGCGTCGAGATCACACGCGGGTCGGGCACCAGGCAGATTGTGACGATTGCCGCCCTGGCGGATCGGTCGATCCCCAAAGCCGAGGCGCGCGCCCTCTACACCGACCGCACCCCGGCGCCGGCACCCGAGGACATCGCCATCAGACGCGCCGAACGCGTCTTCCGCGCGGCGCAGGCCGCGGCGGGCTCGCCGGACAAGAAGCAGCGGCGGGCCATCCGCAAGCTGCGCGGCTACTGACCTCTTCGGAGTCGCCTACGGCAACTCGTCGTCGTCATCCTCGTCGTCGCCGGGCGCGGACGGCGGCAGCTTCGCCAGCCGGAGCCCTATCGCCACGCCCAGATGGAAGGCGCCTTCCTGCTGGAGCCAGACCTGCGCCGCCTGGTTGTCGACCAGTTCGTCCAGCAGCGCCTGCAGATGTTCGGGCAGCGCAACGTGGATGGTGCGAACCAGCTCCTCCTGCCGCTCGAGATCCGCGGCCGCGTAGACCTCGTCTTCGTGGATGAACGCGAGCAGGTCCTCGTATTCGTCGGCGCACTGCTCTTCCACTTCGGCAAAGCCGGCGTATCTGCGCGCGCGGCGCGGCAGTGACACGCGCTCGGCACACGCCTCGGCAAGTTCCATCACGTCATCGGATGTCGGCATGACCACTCCCGCTGGCTGGTACGTCCGCTGCCCCCGGCGCAGTGCCCGGATCGAGTGCCCGATCCAGGAAGCTCCCTACGTCCTTGCGCAGGCGATTCAGTTCTTTCTGATCGATGTACATCATATGGCCGGCCTGGTAACGCTCGCCCGACACGCGGTCCCGGAGGATCGGGTCGAGACCGAGGTGGCTGAGCGTGTACGCGGTGGCGAAGTACGGCGTGGCGAGGTCGTAGTACCCCGACGCCACGAAGAGCCGCATGTACGGGTTGTGCGTGAAGGCCCGGCGCAGGGCCTCTGACGTGTCGACGAAGCTGTTGTCGCGATTCCACGCCCAGTCGCTGAAGCCGCCGCCGAGGATGTGGTACGGCTCGTCCGAGGTGAACCCCAGCTCGGTTGCCACGTACTGCTGGAAGGCCGCCGTGAAGGGCGGGCGGATGGCCGCCATGCTGGGGTCGTATTCCGGCTCGCTCGTCACGCCGACATCGTCCATCCCGACAAAGCGTCCGTCGAGCCGGCCGACGGTCCTGCGCTCGGAGCGCAGCAGCTCCTTGCAATAGCGCTGAATTTCGACACGAAGATCTGCCAGCGCGACGTACTCGGGGGAGAGGCCCGTGAAGCGCGCGACCTGCCGTGCAATCGCCTGCCGCTCCGCGGCGGGCAGCTGGTCGCCCTGCGCCAGCGCAGTCGCATACGCCCCAAGCGCAAACGCCTCCGCCTGCTTCAACGTGGCTGCCAGGTCACCCTGAAGATCGGGGGCCAGCCGCTTGTGGTACCACGCGATGGCGGTGTACGTCGGCAGGTACAACACGTAGGGCAGATCGTTGCCTTTGGTGAACTCCGCGGTCTGGAAGTTCAGGATCGACGACACCAGGACGATGCCGTTGAGGGCGATGCCGCGATCGATCAGATGCCCGGCCAGGCCGGCGGCGCGCGTCGTGCCGTAGCTCTCGCCCACCAGGAACAACGGCGACGTCCAGCGATGGGCACGAGTGAGATAGAGCCTGATGAACTCCCCCACCGATCGGATGTCGCCGTCGAGATTCCAGAACTTGTTCCCCGCCTCGGGCTTTGCGCGGCTGTATCCCGTGCCCACTGGATCGATGAACACCAAATCCGTGCGATCGAGCCAGGTCTGCTCGTTGTCGACCAGGGTGTATGGCGGCGCCGGCAGCCCGCCGTCGTCGAGCATGCGCACGCGCCGGGGGCCCAGCGCGCCGAGGTGCAGCCAGACTGACGATGAGCCAGGGCCGCCGTTGAAGGAAAACATCAGCGGCCGTTTCGATGCGTCCTCCACGCCGTCGAGCGTGTAGGCGACATAGAACATCGACGCTTCGACGGAGTCTCCGTGCTCCGCCTTGATTGGCAGCCGGCCGACTGTCGCCGTGTATTTGAGCGTGCGTCCGCCGACCTTGAGCTCGTGGTGCGTGACGATCGGCGGTTCCTCGGCTGCGGGAAGTGGCGCGGACGGCGCAGCGGGCACGGCCGGCGGCTTCGGCGCAGCGGGCGGCACGGGCGTTTGTGCCATCAGGGGCGCACCTGCCAGTAACGCCAGCGCGCCAAACAGGATTGCGGGCTTCAGCATGGACGTAACTCTAGGGACTCACCCGGGCGAAGGCAAGCCGTGGTACAACCATCCGGTGCGTTCCCTCCGCTGGCTGCTGCTCGCAGCGATCGTTCTCCTGGTCGTCGGGCTCCCTCAAATCGCCGACGCGTACACCGACTGGCTCTGGTTCGGCGAGGTCGGCTACCGCCAGGTGTTCGTCACCGAGTTCACCACGCGCGGCGCGCTCTGGGCTGCGGCCCTGCTCACCGCGTTTGCCGTCCTGACGCTGAACCTCGAAACGGCGCTCAGGGCGATGCCCTTGAGTCCCGTGCTCTGGGTGGGGCAACCGTCGATGCCGGTGAACCTTCCCGGCCGGCAGCAGCTGCGGCGCGGCGCACGAATCGCTGCGACCCTCGCGTCCCTGCCGCTGGCGTTCCGGGCGGGCGCGGAATGGCTGCCGGTCCAGTTGTGGCTGCACCGGGCGCCGTTCGGTCATGCCGACCCGGTTCTGGGCTACGACGTCGGCTTCTACATCTTCACCCTGCCTGTGCTCGAAGGCCTGCTCTCGTGGCTGTTCGCGCTGCTCGCCTTCTCGGCCATCGCCAGCGCGGTGGTCTACTTCCTGGCCGGCCGGATCGCCGTCACGCCCCGGGCCGGCCTGTTCGTTGCTCCCGAGGTGCGCCGGCACCTGGCCGTCCTGATCGCCGGCGTCTTCGCGATCCTGGCGGTCTCGGCGTGGGTGGCCCCGGCGCATCAGCTGCTCGAGCCTTCGGGCCTCATTTTCGGCGCGTCGTACGCGGATGTCGCCGTCCGGATTCCCGCCGCGCGCGTGCTGTTCGTCGTGTGCCTGGCCTGCGTCGGCCTGTCCCTGATGGCCAGCCGGCGCGCGCTGTCACTGCTGGTCGTGGCCGTCGGCCTGTATGTGGCGACCATCGCGCTGACCGGCATTGTCGCCACCGCGGTGCAGCGGTTCGTGGTCGGCCCGAACGAGCAGGTGCGCGAGACGCCGTACATGGCGAACAACATCGCGGCGACGCGCAAGGCCTTTGGCCTCGACAACGTCGAGGAGCGCGAGCTGACCGGCGACGCGACCCTCGGCATCGCGGACATCGTCGCCAATCACGCGACGCTGAGCAACGTGCGCCTCTGGGACCATCAGCCGCTGCTCGACACGTTCGCGCAGTTGCAGGAGATTCGCCCTTATTACGACTTCGCCTCTGTGGACAACGACCGCTACACCATCGACGGCGACTACCGCCAGGTGATGCTGTCGGCGCGCGAGCTGAACACGCAGGCCCTGTCCAATCGGACCTGGATCAACGAACACCTCACGTTCACCCACGGCTACGGCCTGACGCTCGGTCCCGTCAATCAGGTCACTGTCGAAGGCCTGCCCGAGCTTTTCGTCAAGGACCTGCCTCCGGTCTCGACGACGGACCTCAAGGTGACCGAGCCGCGGATCTATTTCGGCGAGCTGTCGAATGACTACGTCCTGGTCGGCACCCGCGCGCCGGAGTTCGACTACCCGCGAGGCGAGGACAACGTGACGTCGCACTACCAGGGCAATGGCGGCGTGCTGGCGGACTCCGCGTGGCGCAAGCTGCTGTTTGCGCTGCGCTTCCGTGCGCAGCAGATCCTGTTCAGCGACGATCTGACGCCGGGCACGCGCGTCATCTTCCATCGCCGTATCAGCGATCGCCTCGAGCGGATCGCGCCGTTTCTCCGTTACGAGGGCGACCCGTACCTGGTGGTCGCGGAGGGGCGCCTCTACTGGATGGAGGACGCGTACACGACGTCGGACAGCTACCCGTACTCGACGCCGGCCACCGAGGACCTCAACTACATCCGCAATTCCGTCAAGGTCGTGGTCGACGCCTATCACGGCACCACGACCTTCTACCTGGCCGACGACACCGATCCGATCGCGCAGGCGCTGGGACGTGTGTTTCCGGGGATGCTGCGCCCGCTGTCGAGCATGCCGGAAGGTCTCAAGGCGCACATCCGCTATCCGCATACGCTGTTCACGCTCCAGACCGCGATGTTCGCGACGTATCACATGACCAGTCCGGCCGTCTTCTACAACAAGGAAGACCAGTGGGAGCTGCCGTCGATCGCCGACGGCGAGGACCGCGCGCCGATGCAGCCGTACTACACGATCATGACGCTGCCAGGCGAGACGCGATCTGAAATTCATTCAGATGGTGCCGCTGACGCCGAAGCGCAAGGACAACCTGGCGGCGTGGATGGCGGCTGAGAGCGATGCGCCACATTACGGCCGCCTGGTGGTGTTCCGTTTTCCGAAGCAGAAGGTCGTCTTCGGCCCGCGGCAGGTCGTCTCCCGCATCAACCAGGACCAGGCCATCTCGCCGCAGATCACGCTGTGGAACCAGCAGGGGTCCGAGGTCATTCAGGGCACGCTGCTGGTGATTCCCGTCAAGGAATCGCTGCTCTACATCCGCCCGCTCTACCTGCGCAGCCAGGGCGGCCGCATTCCTGAGCTCAAGCGGGTGATCGTCGCGTATCAGGGATCGATCGTGATGGAACCGACACTCGAGCAGTCGCTCGATCGCCTCTTCGGCGCCGGGGCGGCGGAGGGCCCGGCGGCGACGAAGTCGCCTGGACAACCCACTGCGGGCCCGACGCCTGCTCCCGCCCCCGTCAGCGAAAGTCTGCGGGCCCTGCTGGACGAAGCGAAGGCGCACTTCGACCGTGCCACCGCGGCCCAGCGCGCCGGAGACTGGGCGACCTACGGCGACGAAATCAAGCGCCTTGGCGAGATCCTGAGCCGCACCCAGCCCCAGGACGCCGCGCCCCGGCCGCCAGATCACCCCTAGAACGACACGAGCCCGGCCCCCTCAACGGGAACCGGGCTCGTCGTCGCGTGCTTTCGGCGCCGGCTAGACGGCGACGGGCACCGGCTTCTCCCAGGGGAGGCCGGCCTTGCCGAAGTGACCGTAGTTGGTCGTCTGCCGGTAGATCGGCCGCAGCAGATCGAGCTCCTTGATGATGTTCGCCGGCCGGAAGTCGAAGTTGTCGTAGACGAACTTCACCGCCTTCGACTCGTCGCCGGTGCCGAAGGTGTCGACCTTGATCGACATCGGCTTGGCGCGGCCGATGGCGTATGACACCTGCACCTCGGCGCGCTTGGCGAGCCCGGCCTGGACGATCCGGCGGGCGACGAAGCGGCAGTAGTAGGCGCCGCTGCGGTCGACCTTGGACGGGTCCTTGCCGCTGAACGCGCCGCCACCGTGCCGGCCCGCGCCGCCGTACGAGTCGACGATGATCTTGCGGCCGGTCACGCCGCAATCGGCGGACGGGCCGCCGTGGACGAACGAGCCGCTCGGGTTCACGATCACTTCGACGTCCGGCGTGAACCACTCGCCCAGCACACGCGGCGCGAGAACCTTCTCGACGTAGTCGCGAATGGCCGGCTGTCCGATGGCGTTGGAATGCTGCGTGGAGATCAGGATGCTCGAGACGCGAACGGGCGTGTTGCCGTCATAGACGACGGAGACCTGCGACTTGGCGTCCGGGCGGAGCCAGTCGAACGAGCCACTGCGCCGATCGTCGGCGAGCCCCTGCGTGAGGCGGTGCGCCAGGACGATCGGCAGCGGCATCAACTCCGCGCTCTCGGCGGCGGCGTAACCGAACATGATGCCCTGGTCGCCCGCGCCCTGCTCCTTCTGGTCGTCGGTCGCCTTGACCACGCCGGCGTTGATCTCGCCGGACTGCTGGGAGATGAGCACCTGCACCTTCACGCCGTCGGCGTTGAACTTCTCGGCCGGGTCCGTGTAGCCGATCTCGCGAATCGCGCGCCGGGCGATGGCCTCGTAGTCGACCTTGGCGTTGGTCGTGATCTCACCCGCCAGGATCACGTGGTTGTCCTTGCAGAGGACTTCGCACGCGACGTGGCTGGCAGTGTCCTGTTCGAGGCACGCGTCGAGGATCGAATCCGCGATGTAATCGCAGACCTTGTCGGGATGCCCTTCCGAGACCGATTCTGACGTGAACGTGTAAGTCTGTTCGCTCATGTGTTGATTCTCACTTCTCTCCAGCAGAAACGCGCCACAAAAACAAAAGGCCCGCCGACTTTTCGTCGCGGGCCTTGAGCGCGCGACTTAGATGGGTGGTCACGGCGGTTGTAGCGCCGATGACGCGCGGCCCATCAAGTCGAGGAAATCGCCGCGCCATTCGACTATCGTCGAACCGAAGGGCGATGTCAAGATGTGAAGGCCCGCCGCCGCTCGCCCACGGCGAAAACTGGGCCGAATCCGGCCCGCGGGCCATCCGGGCCCGTGGCCCACGGCGGTAAACTTCCCTGCGACGATGCCCCGTTTCAAGCTGACGATCGAGTACGCCGGGACGAAATACAGCGGCTGGCAGGTGCAGCGCAATGCCCGGACCGTGCAGGGCGACCTGTACAACGCCGCTCACGAGGCGACCGGCGACGACAGCCTCGAGATCTACGGCGCGGGGCGCACCGACGCCGGCGTTCATGCCCTGGGACAGGTGGCGCACCTCGACGCCCGAACCAACGTGCCGCCCGAAAGCCTCCGGCGGCGGCTCAACGAGCTGCTGCCTGCCGACATCAACGTCCTCTTCCTGGAACCTGTCCGTCACAAATTCCATGCCCGGCACGACGCAGTCGCCAGGGGTTACGTCTATCAGATCGCGCGCCGGAAAACCGCTTTTGCCAAGCCGTTCGTGTGGTGGATCAAGGAGCCGCTCGATCTTGCCGCCATGCGATTGGCCGCCGCGGCCCTGACTGGCCGGCGCGATTTCCGCGGCTTCACTGACGACGACCCCGATGAGAAATCCACGATCGTGGAGGTTGGTGAGGTCGCGATCGAGGAAGCAGGCGATGCGCTGCTGATCGTGGTGGAGGGTTCCCACTTCCTCTGGAAGCTGGTGCGGCGGATGGTCGGGGTGCTGGTAGAGGTCGGCAAGGGAGGCCTGAAGGCGTCGGACGTGTCGCGTCTGCTCGAACGGCCCGACGGGTTGCCAGCCAAGCTCACCGCGCCCGCCTCAGGTCTGTTCCTCGCGGGAGTCCGCTACCCCGGCGATCCTCCGTTCGAGATGCCACGTCCGCCGGTGCTTCTGCCGCGCCGGCCGATCTAAAGATCGGCCCTACAGTCGGCCGCAGTTGAGATCGGGCATCAGGGTGACTATCGCCGGCTCTGGTCGCCTACGTCTGCGCGAGGCGTGGAATTCCGGTAGGGCCGATCTTTAGATCGGCCTGATCAGACGGCCGGAGGGCCTACAGATCCCGAGTCAGGAAGTCGAGCGCGTCGTTCATCAGGCGGTTGCCGGGGACATAGGTCTCGTCGGTGACCGCCAGCATGGCGGCCTCGGACTGGACGAAACGCTCCGGTATCAGTTCGTCCCTGCCCTCGGCGACCATCGCCTGCACGTCCGCGGGCGTCACCTCGAGGTGGAACTGAAAGCCGAGCACACGTCCGCCGATCTGGAACGCCTGGTTCGAACACCCGACGCTCGACGCGAGCCGCACGGATCCTGGCGGCATGTCGAAGGTCTCGCCGTGCCAGTGAAACACCGACATCACCGCGGGAAAGCGGAACGCATCGTCGTTCTGCGGCACCGCCTCGACCGGGAACCAGCCGATCTCCTTGCAGGCGTTCGGAAACACCCGGCTGCCGAGCGCGCTGGCAATCAGCTGCGCGCCGAGGCAGATGCCGAGCACCGCGCGCCCGGCGTCGATCACGTCGCGAATCAGCTGCTTTTCCGGCGCGAGCCACGGATGCACGGCCTCGTCATTCACGCTCATCGGACCGCCCATCACGACGAGCAGGTCGATGCCGTGCGGCGACGGCAGCGGCTCGTCGTCGAACAGCCGGGTCGCGCCGACGAGCGCGTCTCGCGCCGCCAGCCAGGGCAGGACACTACCGGGCGACTCGAACGGCACGTGCTGCAGGTAGTGGGCGCGAAGAGGCATCACGACGCCTGCACGGCGACTGTCGGGCGCGCCACCGTAGCGCCCGGCGCCGGCATCGGCGCGCCGGCAGTTTCCTGACGGCGCCGCTCGCCCACCTGCTGCCGCCACATCGCGTAATACAGCCCGCGCTGCTCGATCAGCATCGCGTGCGACCCTTCCTCGACGATGTGGCCGCGCTCGAGGACGTAGATGCGATCGGCGTGCATGATCGTGGAAAGCCGGTGAGCGATGAGGATCGCGATCGCGTCCTCGGCGCGGTTCACGTTGCGGATGGTCTGGCTGATTTCCTCTTCGGTGATCGAATCGAGCGATGACGTCGCTTCGTCGAACACCAGCAGATGCGGCCGCCGCAGCAGCGCGCGCGCGATCGACAGCCGCTGTCGTTCGCCGCCGGACACCTTCACGCCGCCTTCGCCGATGACAGTGTCGAGGCCGCGATCCGCGCGCGCCAGCAGGCTGTCGCAGGCGGCAGCCTTCAGCGCGGCCAGGCACTCGGCGTCGGTCGCGTCCGGGCGCACGAACCGCATGTTTTCGCGGATCGACCCCGAGAACAGCTGCGTCTCCTGCGTCACAAAGCCGATTCGCTCGCGCAGCGCGTCGAGGTCCACGGTGTCGTGGGCGTGGCCGTCGTAGCGGATGGCGCCGCTTCCGGGCCGGTACAGCCCCACGAGCAGCTTCACCAGGGTGGACTTGCCGGCGCCCGACGGCCCGACAAATGCCACGGTCTCGCCGCGCCTCACGCTGAACGAGACGTCGGTGAGCGCCGGCGCGGAGGCGGTGAGGTGGGTGAACGTGACGTGGTCGAAGGCCAACTCCTGCAGATCGACAATCGCCACCGGGTGCGGCGGCCGCGGCTCGACAGGGATGTCGAGAACGGCCTGAAACTTGTTCAGCGACGCCTCGGTCTCGCGATAGGTGTTGATGACGTTGCCCAGTTCCTGCAGCGGGCCGAAGATGAAGAACGAGTAGATGAAGAGCGAGAAGAACTGCCCGACAGTGATCTGCTGCGCGTAGATCAGGTAGAGCATCAGGAACAGGATGCTCGTGCGGAGCGCGTTCACCGCCGTGCCCTGCACGAAGCTCAGGCTCCGGAGGTAGCGCACCTTCTTCAACTCGAGGGCCAGGATCCGGCCGGTCGTGGCGTTCAGCCGCGCCACCTCCTGCTGCGCCAGTCCGAGGCTCTTGACCAGCTCGATATTGCGCAGTGACTCCGTCGTCGATCCAGCCAGCGCGGTGGTCTCGGCGACGATGACCGTCTGGATCTTCTTGATGCGACGGCTGAGCGTCGAGCTCAGCACGCCGAGGAGGGGCACCGTGAGGAGGAACGCAGGCGCGATGATCCAGTGCACGCTGAGGGCATAGACCATCACGAAGAGAATGCCGACGAGCGTGGTGAACATCAGGTTGATCCCCTGCGACACCAGCTTCTCGACGTCGGTGCGGACCTTCTGCATCAGCCCCAGCGTCTCGCCGCTGCGCTGGTCCTCGAACACCTGATATGGCAGGGCCAGTGAATGCCGGATCCCGTCGGCATAGATCTCGGCGCCCAGCTGCTGCGTGATCACGTTGATGCAGTAGTCCTGGAAGTTCTTGGCGACGCGCGAGATGAACGCGACGCCGACCGCCGCGAACAGCAGCAGGCTGACCCCTCGGAAGAACTGGCCGGTGGTGTACTCCTTGTATCGCGTCGCGTACTGGTCGATGACGTGCCTGAAGATCAGCGGGTCGAGCAGCGAGAACACCTGGTTGATCGCGGCGAGCACCAGGGCAAGCGCCACCAGCCGACGATACTTCCGCAGGTACGACCACAACAGCGCCATGTCACCTTCCAGTTCCAACGGTACACCACCGCCGCACGGAGTGCCAGAACGCAGCCCTGCAATCTTCAATCTTCAGTCTTCATTCTTCATTCTTCATTCTTCACTCTCCATTCTTCACTCTCCATTCTTCACTCTTCATTCTTCACTCTTCACTTTTCAATCGGTGCCTGGCCAAAGCCGCTATGATGCGGGCGCATGCCGCCGGTATTCGACGTCGGAGTGATTGGTCTTGGCGCGCAGGGTGCTGCCATCGCCTGGCGCCTCGCGCACCGCGGCACGCGCGTCGTCGGCTTCGACACCTACGCGCCGCCGCACGCCCTTGGTTCGACGCACGGACGCTCGCGCATCATCAGGGAGGCCTACTACGAGCACCCGCAGTACGTGCCGATCGTCCAGCAGGCCTATCACCTCTGGGCCGAGCTCGAGACGGCGGCGCGGACGCGAGTGTTCCAGGCGTGCGGCGGGCTGATGATCGGCGCGCCGGACTCCGAACTGATCAGAGGCGCCGGCGACAGCGCCAGGCTGCACGGGCTGCGGGTGCAGGAGTGGTCGGCAGACGACATCAAGTCGCGGGTCAGCGCGCTGAAGCCGACTGATGACATGGTGGGGTTGTTTGAACCGCGGGCGGGGGTCCTCGACCCGGAGAAGGCAGTGACGGCGATGCTCGCGCGCGCCGACGCCGGCGGAGCGGAGCTGCGATTCGGCCAGCCGATCAGGGAGTGGTCGCGCACCGCCGCCGGCGTTCGAGTCGTGTCAGCGGACGGACGCGCCACGGAGGTCGGCCAACTGGTCGTCGCCGCTGGCGGGTGGCTGCCGGAGCTCATTCCGGAGGTCGCGCCGCTGCTTCGAATCGAGCGAGCCGTGCAGTACTGGTTTCCGCACGCCGAGGATGGCCGCTTCAGTGCGGCCCGCTTCCCTGTTTTTCTTCTCGAACAACCGGACGGCCGCCTCCTGTATGGCCTGCCGGACCAGGGCCACGGCCTGAAGCTCGCGGAACACCACCGCGGCGAGGACACCACGCTCGCGTCGCTGCGGCGCGAGGTCACAGCCGGCGAGACCGCGGAGTTCGTGTCGTTCGCGCAGCACTGGGTCACCGGCCTGCAGTCCCCGTCAGCGTCGGCGGTCTGCTTCTACACCAACTCGCCGGACGGTCACTTCATCGTCGACCGCCATCCCCGCGACGCCTCGGTCTACGTCGTGAGCGCGTGCTCCGGACACGGGTTCAAGTTCGCCCCGGCGCTCGGCGAGCTGGTGGCCGACGAGCTCGACGGCCGGACACACGACCTGCTGACGCCCTTCCGCCTGACGCGCTTCCCCACCTGACGCTGCCGGCCACACCGCGCGGGGCCGATATAATTCCAGGGCACCAACCAGAAGAAGGCCGTGTGTCGCCCGCGATCCGGGCCAGGAGCATATGGGACAGCGACTCGTACTGAAGTTTGGCGGCACGTCGGTCGGAAGCGCCGCCGCCATGGGCAAAGCCGCAGATATCGTCAAGGGACTCCGCGCGGACGGCCACGACGTGACTGTCGTCACCTCCGCGATGAGCGGGGTGACGGACGCCCTGCTCGGCGCCGCCGCAGCCGCCGTCGCACGGCAGCCCGACAAGGTCCGGGAATTGGCGGGAGCGATCCGCGAGAAGCACGATCGAGCGGCAGCGGAGTTGGGCGTGAGCGACGCCGACCGCGCCGCGGTGATCGGTCCCGTGCATGCCCGCCTGGACGAGTTCGCGCTCCTGTGCGACGCGCTGGCAGTGCTCGGCGAGGCCTCGCCTCGGGCCCTGGATGCGGTTGGGTCGCTCGGCGAGCGGATGAGCGTGCACCTGCTCGCGGCGGCACTTCGCAGCCGCCAGATTGACGCCACTCCCATCGACGCCGCCGGCATCGTCCGCACCGACAACACCTTTCAGGCGGCCGTGCCGGTCATGGACGTCACGGCGAGCCAGGCGGCGAAGGTCGTGCTGCCGGTGATGCGCGCGGGCGGTGTCCCGGTCATCACCGGCTTTGTCGGCGCCACTGCGGACGGCGTGGTCACCACGCTCGGCCGCGGCGGCAGCGACTACTCGGGCGCCATCATCGGCGCCGCTGTGGACGCTGACGAAGTGTGGATCTACACCGATGTGGACGGGGTGATGACCGGCGATCCGCGGGTCGTCAAAGGCGTCCGCACCCTGGAGACCCTGTCATATCGCGAGATGTCGGAGCTGGCCTACTTCGGCGCGAAAGTGCTGCATCCGAAGACAGTCATGCCTGCGCTCGAGCGCGGCATTCCCATCCGCATCCGCAATACGTTCAACCCCACGCATCCGGGAACGCTCGTGATCGAGCGCACCGGCGACGAAGATCGACGCCTGAAAGGGGTGACGGCGATTCGCGCGCAGAGCCTGGTCACTATTGAAGGCAGCGGCATGCTCGGCGTGCCCGGCATTGCGGCCCGCGCGTTCGGCGCCGTCGCACGCACCGGCACGAGCGTGACCATGATCTCGCAGGCGTCATCGGAGCAGAGCATCTGCTTCCTGGTGTCGTCGCAGGCGGCAGGCACCGTCGTCGATGCGCTGACGCACGATTTCCGGCACGAGCTCGACCGTCGCGACATCGAGCGCATCTGGGCTCTCGACAAGGTCGTGATCATCACGGTGGTTGGCGGCGCGATCCAGCGGACGCCCGGCGTTGCGGGCAGGGTCTTCGGGGCGGTGGGCGCCGAGGCCATCAACGTGATCGCCATCGCCATGGGCTCGTCCGAGTGCAGCATCAGCCTGGTCGTCGACACCGGTGACGCCGATCGGGCCGTTCAGTGCCTGCACGATCTCATCGAGATCTGAGTGGGAACGCCCTTTGCACCCTGTGACGCCGGAGGGGTTCGTCAATGGGGTCCATCGGGTTTCCTGAACTGGTCGTGATCTTCGTCATTGCCCTGATTGTGTTCGGTCCCCGGCGCCTGCCGGAGATTGGAAAAGCACTGGGTCAGGGGATTTCCGAGTTCAAGCGGGCGTCGACAGCGTTGCAGAGCAGGCTGGAAGAAGAGATCGAGAAGGACAAGGCGGCGTCGAACACAACCGCCCCTGTCGAGGCAGCCGCGCCGGCCAATCCGCCCCAGTCCGCTCCGCCGCAGACCGAAGCGCGCCAGGCCTAGCCGCGGCGCGCAGCTGCGGTCAGGGCTTCGAGACGTCGATGCCGGCGTACTCGTCCTGCAGCACGTTTCCCCTGTAGTCCAGCTCGTCGTGCAGCCCGATTTTCGAGGTGTAGTACGCGTGGCTCGTGCGGCCCTTCAGCATCACAAAGAATTTGCCTTCGACCGTCGCCGGCTTCTCTTCCTCCGCCGCCATCGCCTCGACGATGGCGAGACGGTCGTCCGGCGTGAGCTGCATGAACGTGACGCCCTTGCGATCGTGGGCCAGCTGATCGACGCGGGCAAGCCCTTCCTTCCAGCGCTGTCCCGGCTCCGGATCCACCGCCTCCGCGAGTCTGGCGTCGAGATAGGCCGCGACCCTGGCGGCGCGTGCGCCGCCTGAATGCTCGTCGGCGGGAATCATGATCTCCGTCAACTCGTCGACGAGGGCGAACTCGTCCCGCGTGAAGAACGCCGGGGCATCCGCCGCCGCGGCGGCGGCCGCGAGTGACGGGTTCGCGACGAGCGGCAGCGTCACGGCGGCGGCGCCGGCGACCTTCAGCACGTCGCGTCGTGTCAGCCCATCGGGCCTGATCTCCATCACAGCTCTCCCTTCTTCAGCTGGTCCGCGAGGTACTCGCACGATCGCCAGGCCAGCGCCATGATGGTCCAGGTCGGGTTCTGGCACGACGCGCTGACGTGGCTGCTGCCGTCCACGACGAACAGGTTCTTCACGTCATGTGACTGCTGGAACTGGTTCAGCACCGACGTCTTCGGATCGGTGCCCATGCGCGACGTGCCCAGCTCGTGGATCGACCAGCCTTCGGTCAGCAGCGCCTTGTTCACGCCGATCACCTCGATGCCGGCAGCCTCGAACATCTCCTGCGCCGCGACGGCCATGTCCGCCGCCATCTTCCGTTCGTTGTCGCCGAACTGGTAGTCGAACTTGAGAACGGGAATTCCCCAGCGGTCTTTCTGCGTCGGGTCGAGGCTCACGCTGTTCTCGTAGCGCGGCAGCACTTCGCCGAAGGCGCCCATGCTGATGTAGGCGCCGGCGTAATCGCGCACGTGCTTCTTCCAGGCCTTGCCGAATCCAGGCGCCTCGTCTGCCTCGCCCGGGCCCATCGTCATCCCGCCTTCTCCTTCGAAGCCGTAGCCGCGAATGAAGTCGGGCTGCTTGTCCTTGAGGTTCCTGAAGCGCGGCACGTAGAACCCGCCCGGCCGGCCGTCCTCGATGGTCCTCGGCGTGCCGACGCGCTCCTTCACGAGACCGCTGATGCCCGGGCCCATCAGGTGCTCGCAGAAGTGGTGGCCCACCATGCCGCTCGAGTTGCCGATGCCAGCCGGATGCTGCGACGACTTCGACAGCATCAGCAGCCGCGCGGATTCCAGCGTCGACGCAGCGAGGACGACGACCTTGGCGTGCGCCGAGTACGCCGTGCCGCTGACGGTGTCGACGAAGCTGACGCCGCGCGCCTTGCCCGATGCCGGATCGACCTCCACCTCGCGCACGGTGGCGTTGGTGCGGATGGTAAGGTGCCCTGTGTCCTGCGCGGGATAGATCAGCCCGGTCGGGGAATCGAACGCCGCGTGGATATCGCAGCCGCCGACGTGGCGGCTGCAGGCGCCGCGCCCGTAACACTTGCTGCGGTACTTGTTGTGCATGAGGCCGTCGGTCGTGACGCCCGCGCGATACGGCGTCAGCGATGCGCCCCATTTTCTGAAGTCCCTGGCGCAGCTTGAACTCCGAGGGCGTCAGCTTGTACGGGCGCTGGAACTGGCCGTCCGGCAGGTTCGGGACGGTTCTCCTTCACGCCGGAAATGCCGAGCAGCAGGTCGACCTTGTCGTAGTACGGGCTGATGTCCGCGTAGCTGATCGGCCAGTCCTCGCCGTAGCCGTCGTGCGACTTGCCCTTGAAGTCGTAGTCCGACAGCCGGAGAGCCAGCCGGCCCCAGATGTTGGTCTTGCCGCCGAGCGCGCGTGCGCGAACCCACGCGTAGTTGGTGCCCGTGTACGGGTGGTCCTTTTCGTCGACCACGAGGGACGTGCTGTAGTCGGAGCCGCCCCACTGCTGCACGTAGGAAAACACCTTGTCGGCCTTGACGCCTTCCGCGTACGGCGGCTTTCGAATCGTGTACTCGTTGAGCGACAGCGCGTGGTACTTCGGCGACATGGCGCCGCGGCGCGGATGGTCGTACGGCCATTCCATGGAATGGAGCACTTCCGTGGTGTTGATCTTCTTCCCCGCCTCGACGAGCAGCACGTCAAGGCCCTTCGACGTGAGCACGTAGGCCGCCATGCCGCCGGCGGCGCCGGAGCCGACGACAATCGCGTCGTAGGTGCGGCGAAGATCGGGCTCTTTCGCGGGCGGCTGCACGGCAAGAAGGCGCATCCCGAGAGTCTAAAGCAAGTGCGGTGGACTTTACCGGCCTCGTCACGTCTGATAGCGTCCGGCCATGGCCCGCTCCGCACCCGCTCCCGTTGAGTTTCCGGTCGCGATTGGCACCCTGGGTGCGGTGACGGCGCGTCACTACCAGTCATCGCTCCCGGGCTCCCCGCTGCTGGTCCTTGCCCACGGGGCCGGCGCCGACCAGCGTCACCGCTTCATGACGGCGATGGGCCGGCTGCTCTCCGAGCGCGGCGTCGACGTCGTCACCTTCAATTTCCTGTACACCGAGATGAAACGGCGCGGGCCGGACCGCCCCGCTGTGCTCGAGGAGACGTGGCTTCGCGCGCTCGACGCTGTGGTGGACAGACTCGAGCCCCAGGCGCGAGTCGCTGTAGGGGGCAAGTCGATGGGGGGGCGGATCGCGTCGATGGTCGCGGCCGCCACTCCGGGGACCGACGCCTGGAAGCGTGTTGAGGGTCTTGTCCTGCTCGGCTATCCGCTGCATCCGCCGGGTCGGCCGGAGGCGCCCCGCACGGCCCACCTGCCGTCGATCAGGATGCCCATCCTCGTCGTGCAGGGCACGCGCGACACGTTCGGGACCCGGGCCGAGGTCGAGCCCATCTTCAGTGCCTTGCGCTGCCCGGTGGCGTTCGAGTTCGTCGAGCAGGGCGACCACAGCTTTGCCGTGCCGAAATCGACGGGTCGAACGGAGGCCGACGTCCTGGCGTCAGTCGCCGATCGCGTGGCGCAGTGGCTCGGCCCCTCGCGCGAGAACCGCTAACTCCAGAGCCGGTCCCAGCTCCGCTCCTTGTCCCAGTCGGTCGTCGGATCGAAGTACCCGGCGCCCGGCCGCAGGTGCGCGCGCACGGCCTCTTCGTTGACCTCGACGCCCAGTCCCGGCGTGTTGGGCACCGGCGCGAAGCCGTGATTGACCAGGGGCTGCCCGTCGGCAGTCTTGACCAGCGTCTCCCACCAGGGCACGTCCAGCGAGTGGTGCTCGAGCGCGATGAAATTCTCCGAGGCCGCGGCCGTGTGGACGTTGGCCATGAACGACACCGGGCTGCCCGCGAAGTGCATCGCCATCGGCACGCCGTGCTCGTGCGCGTAGTCGCCGATCTTCTTTGTCTCGATCAGGCCGCCGCTGGTCGCCAGGTCCGGGTGGATCATGTCGATCGCGCCCATGTCGATCAGCTTGATGAAGTCCTCTTTGAGGTAAATGTCTTCGCCCGTGAGGAGCGGGATGTCGACGGCATCGCGAATCTGCTTCAGCAGCGTGCCGTACTGCCACGGCACCATGTCTTCCATCCACGCGAGGCTCCACTTCTCCATTGCGCGAGCCAGCTTGATGCAGCTGTTGACGGTGATGTGGCCGTAGTGGTCGGAGGCGAGCGGGACGTCCATCCCGATCACGGAGCGGATCTGGCCGATCCAGTCCGACAGGAACTCGATGCCCTTGTCAGTGATCTGGACGGCAGTAAACGGGTGCGGCGTGAGGTCGCCGCCCCACGGCACCTCGCCCGACGGCATGCTGAGCATGCCGGGTTTGTCCTTCAACAGGTCGATGCCGAAGTCCTGCTTGAGGAAGGTCAGGCCGCGGTCCATCCGGGCCTTCAACCGCTGGCCCTGCTCTTTGGGATCCTCGGTTTCGGTGGTGTCGGCGTACAGGCGGACCGTGTCGCGGAACTTCCCGCCCAGCATCTGCCAGCATGGAACGCCCCAGGCCTTGCCGGCCAGGTCCATCATCGCCATCTCGACGCCGCAGACGCCGCCGCCCTGGCGCGATGGCCCGCCGAACTGCTTGATCTTGCGGAAAATCCTGTCGACGTTGCACGGGTTCTCGCCGAGGAGCCGGCTCTTGAGAAACAGCGCGTAGCTCTCGCTGGCGCCGTCCCGGACCTCGCCCCAGCCGACGAGCCCCTGGTTGGTATCGACGCGGATGATCGGGCACGTCATCGGCGCCTTGACCACCACCGCCACCCGCAGGTCGGTGATCTTCAGCGCCGACGGCTCCGACGCTCGCTTGACGTTCGACTGGACGTCCTCGGCGTCACGATGCGCCCCGGCTTCCGCGCGCGCCGCCAGTGCCGCCGTCGCACCGCCAGCCGCAGCCGCGCCGAGTGTCTTGAAGAAGCGCCGCCTGCCTGCGCCGCGACGTCCTGACGGTGTCATGACACGCCTCCCCCGGCATCCGTGGTCGCCACCGGCGGCCGCTTTCGCCACCACGATGCGAGCACCGATCCCGAAATGTTCATCCACGGGCCGAATATCGCCGCTGCAAGCCCCGCGTCAGAGCTGTGCAGGACGCTGATCGCGAGCCCCGACGCCATCCCGGCATTCTGCAGGCCCACTTCGATCGCCACCGTCCGCGCGTCGGCTTCCACCATCCCGAGTCCACGCGCACTCCAATAGCCGAGCAGGTAGCCGGCCAGGTTGTGCAGCACGACGACCGCTATAAGGGCGCCGGCCACTGACAGCAGCTTGTCGCGCGACAGCGACGTGATGATGGTGATGATGATGCAGATCGCCGTCATCGACACCGCCGGCAGCGCGCGCTCGAGCTGCGGGTACCGGCCCAGGAACAGCCGGTTGGCAATCAGCCCCGCGACGATCGGCACGACGATCATCGTGAGGATCGACCACATCATCTCGACGGCGTTGACAGGCACGTACTGGCCGGCGAGGTACTTGACTGCCAGCGGCGTCAGAAACGGCGACAACAGCGTCGAGACTGCCGTGATCGTCACCGACAAGGGGACATTGCCGCCGGCCAGATACGTGATCACGTTCGACGCCACGCCGCTCGGCATGGCGCCGACGAGGACGATGCCGGCCGCCACCTCGCCCTGGAATCCGAACAGCCGCGTGAGCGAGTACCCGATCGTCGGCATGATCCCGAAATGCAGGATCACGCCGATGATGATCGAGCGCGGCACGATCAGCACCCGCGCGAAATCCGCGAGGCTGAGCGTCGTGCCCATGCCGAACATGATGATCTGAATGAGCGGCACGATCAGCCGGCTGAGCGCGAAGCCGTGCCAGGCGATGAAACACGTGGGATGAAACAACGCGGCGGTCACGCCGGCAGAAATTGAAACCGTGAAGGCGTAGGCGCCGAGTGTCGGACTGCGTCTGATGGCCGCAGCCAGTCCCAGCAGTGCCGCGACCAGCGCCCAGCCCACCAGCCCGTAGGAATCCCACGAGGAGGCCATTTGAGGCGCGTATCATAGCGCATGCTTCGACTCTCTCTTCCCGCCGTCTCGCTCCTGGTCGTCGTGGTGGCCGTGAGCCTGTCAGGGCAGGCACCGGTGTCCGATGCCGGGCGTCGATTGCACGCGCTGTTCGATCGTGAATGGGACTGGGAACTTCAGCAGAGCCCGTCGAGCGCGTCCGCGCTCGGCGACAAGCGCTGGAACGATCGGTGGGACGATCTGTCGCTGACCGCGATGGACGCGCGGCAGGCGCACCGCAAGTCGGTGCTGGCGGAAGTCGAGGCCATCCCGCGGAGCGAGCTGTCGGCATCGGATCAAACGCACTACGACGTCTTCCGCTATCAGTACCGGATGACAGTCGAGGGCTATCAGTACCGGTATTGGCTCATACGTACGGACACGTACGGCGGCGTCCAGAACAGCGAGCAGCTGGTGGACAGCCTGAGCTTCAAGAGCGTCAAGGACTACGACGACTGGCTCGCCCGGCTGAGCGGGTTTTCGACCTACATCGACCAGAACATCGCGTTGATGCGCGAAGGCGTGCGCACGAACGTCCTTCTGCCGAAGGTGATCGTCACCCGCGTGCGGCAGCAGTTGGACAGCCTCGCCAAGGGCGAGCCGGAAGCCAGCGGTTTCTATCGTCCATTCCGGACGTTTCCGGCGTCGGTCCCGCCCGCCGATCGAACCCGTCTCGCGGCGGCCGGGCTCGATCGGGTGCGCAGCGCCGTGCTGCCTGCGTTCGCACGCCTGGGCGAGTTCATCGACCAGGAATACCTCCCGCGGTGCTACGACCAGATCGGGTGGTCGCAGACGAGCAGCGGTGACGCCGGCTACGCCTATTTCGCGAGGCTCTACACCACCACCGAGCTGACGCCGCAGCAGATCCACGAGCTCGGGCTGAAGGAGGTGGCGCGGATTCGCAGCGAGATGGAACAGATCAAGACGCAGACGGGCTTCACGGGATCGCTGCCGGCGTTTTTCACCTACCTGCGAACCGACCCGCGGTTCTTCTACAAGTCCGGGCCCGAGCTGCTCGACGCCTACAGGGCTCTTGCGAAACGGATCGACCCCGAGCTGATCAAGGTGATCGGCACGCTGCCGCGACTGCCCTATGGCGTGCAGCCGATTCCGGCAGCAGTAGCGCCCAACGTCACGACCGCGTATGCGAACTTCGGCGCGGCCGACGGCTCGCGCCCTGCCTACTATTTCGTCAATCTCTACAAGCCGGAGACCCGTCCCAGGTGGGAGATGCTGTCGCTCACGCTGCACGAAGCCGTGCCCGGGCACTGCCTCCAGGGATCGATCGCACAGGAGCTGGGTGACATGCCCGCGTTCCGCCGCAATGCGGGGTTCACCGCGTACGTCGAAGGCTGGGCGCTGTACTCCGAGTCGCTGGGCGAAGACATGGGCCTCTACGCGGACGACCCGTACTCACGGTTTGGCAGGCTGACCTACGAGATGTGGAGAGCCGTCCGCCTCGTGGTGGACACGGGCATGCACGTGATGCACTGGGATCGGGCCAAGGCCATCGCGTATTTCATGGACAACGCCGCGAAGACCGAGCTCGACGTCACCAACGAGATCGACCGCTACATCTCGTGGCCCGGCCAGGCGCTGGCGTACAAGGTCGGCGAGTTGAAGATTCGCGAGCTCCGTACTCGGGCAGAACAGCGGCTCGGGTCGGGATTTGACCTCCGCAAGTTCAACGACGTGGTGCTGCACACCGGCCCGGTCCCGCTCGACGTCCTCGAGCAGCAGGTCAACTCCTGGCTTGACGCGCAGGCACGTCAGTAGCGGCCTACCGGGAACGATCGAGCCTGCTGGAGAGCGCGATATCGGGTAAGGCCAAGTCTTTAGATTGGCCGGCGGCGGCGATGTCGATCGCCAGGCCGCCGGCCGATCTGATCAGATCGTCAGCTCGTGACGAGCGTGGCGTCGAGCGTCATCGGGACGTTCGCGATCGCCCGCGAGATGATGCAGTTCTTCTTGGCGTCCTCGGCCAGAGTCTTGAACTGCGCGTCCGAGAGGCCGGGGACCACGCCCTTGAGCACGAGGTCGATGCGCGTCACCGCGGTCTGCTCGCCGATCTTGCCGAGCGTCACGGTGGCTGTCGTGTCGAGGCTGGTGGCCGGGTGACCAGCAGTCGTCAGGCCCAGCGACAGCGCCATCGTGAAGCAACCCGCGTGTGCGGCTCCCAGCAGTTCTTCCGGTGTCGTGCCAGGTGCGCCCTCGAAACGCGACTTGAACGAGTACGGACCTTCGTAGACGCCGCTGCCGAGTGCGATACGTCCCTTGCCGGTCTTCAGATCACCTTCCCAATGTGCGCGCGCAGTCTGAGCCATCACAGCCTCTCGAATGAAAAATGAAAAATGAAGAATGAAGAATGAAGAATGAAGAGTGGACATTGCAGATGCACGTCCCCTGTTCACTCTCGTTGCCCTTGCCTCCGTTGCCTGCCCTGGCCTCTCCAGGCTCTCCTGCTCTTGCCCGTGCCCGTGCCCGTGCCCGTGCCGTGCCCTTGCCCTGCCCCTGCCTGCCCTGCCTGGCCCTGCCCTGGCTAGGGCCTGTCGTGCCGGTGCGCCGCGGCCAGGCCCAGCCGGTTGGCGGTCTGGCCTTCGAAGTCGAACTCGATGACGATCGCGGGCTCGTCGCCGACCACCCAGCCGTCGTGCCCGGGCTCGACCACCAGGACCGCCGGCGCCGCGTATTCCTGCACGCAGCCGTCGGGATAGCCGATGTGGATGCTGCCCCGCGCCAGGAAGCCGACGTGCGCGTGCATGCAGTAGTCGGTGCCGACGATGGCCTTCATGTCCGACGACCAGCGGAAGCCACGCGGATAGATCATCCGCTTCACCCGGGCCGTGCCGGCCCTGAGCACTTCGAGTTTCACGCCGCCGACCTCACGTCGATCGGCGCCAGGGATGGGAGCAAGCAGCGGGTCGACGTGTGTCATGACAGGACCTCGTGGTGACGTGCGGGAGCGTGGGTGACGGGCACAGGGCGGCTGGAGTCTATCCCGGCACGCTAGATTCTCAGCAGGACGCCTTCCGCCGGCTTTCCCGTCGCACGCGCAATCGCGGCGGCATAGAAGCCGACCTGGCGACGATATCGCTCCAGTCCCTCATCGTCGATCTCGACGTCGGTCTTGAAGTCTACGACAACCCAGCGGCCCTCCCGTTCGAAGGCGAGGTCGACAACCCCCTCGATCAGGCTCCCATCTGAGCAATGGAACGTCACCGGGGCCTCACGGAGGCAGCGCCCGAGGTCGTGCGCGGCAGCAGCGTCCCGAAGCACCGCGTGTCCGAGCACGCCGACCGCGAGAGCTGCCGCTGCAGCCGCTTCGTCGGATGGCGCGCCCAGCAGGCGAGCTTCGACGGCGGCCAGCTCGGCCACGTCTTTCGTGTCGCCGAGCGCCGCTGTCGACAGCAGCAGGTGCACCAGCGTGCCGAACCGACGGCCCGATGGCGTGGGTTGCACTCGCGGCAGCGTCAACAGCTCCACACGTGGCAGTTCGAAACCGTCCGGCAGCCGCTCGCCAGACTCGGCCCATTCGCCGGCGGTGCGCACAACGATCGACGGCACGCTGCCCTGCTCGACGGCCTCATCCCGCCATTGCTCCCATTCCCGATACTCCCGCAACCTCGCGTCCACGACGTGCGGCGCGACGTCCTTCGCAATCAGCTCCTCGCGTCGCAATCCGAAGCGCGCCTCGACACCCAGATTCAGCCGGCTCGGATCCCACCAGACGACGTCGTACGCGCCGTCGGGTGACTCGAGACGATGCGCGCCAGGGCAGACAGTGTCCGGTCGCGCGGGATCGTTCTCGGGACGCTCGACCACCGTGTCGAGACCAAACACGACGGGCCCGAGGCCGGGTGCCGGCAGCGGAGTACGGCGCGCGCCCGGCGGCGGGTAGATGGCGCGGTTCAACGGGCTCACCCACCCGTCATCGAAAGGCCCGTCGCCGACGCCGGGCACGACCAGCAGATCTCTCGCCCGTGTCGCCGCGACGTAGGCCAGGCGCACGCCTTCGGCCTGCTCGCGATTCAGCTCCTGCTCCTGGCTGTCGACGAGGTCCTGCGGCGTGAGCCCCGCAATCCGGACCGCGCATCGGTGTCCTTCCACGTCGAGAAGACGCGACGCCTCGCCGGGCCGGAGGCGCGCCGTCATATCCGCCAGGATGACGACGGGAAACTCGAGCCCCTTGGCCTTGTGGACGGTCATCAGCCTGACGCCGTCGCTGCCCTCCTCGAGAATCGGCGCCTCGGGAGCTTCCGCGCGATCCACAGACTCGCGCAACTCCTGCACGAACCCGCGGTACGAGATGCCGCCCTCGGCCTCGGTACTGCCGTGCCAGCTCCGCGAGCTGGAGGACGTTGGCCAGCGCCTGCTCGCCGGCCGGACGCAGCACCAGGCTCACGTGCGCTCTCGTCAGGCTCAGGAGCGACGTGATCGTGTCGGCGACAGTCCGATGATTCCGGCGTCGATGCAGCTCCGCCAGCGCTCGTAACGCCTCGGTGACGGGCCGCAGCCGGTCGGGAACGTTTTCCACGATCCGGAACGGATGTATCGGACCGCACGTCAGCCGGTACTCGAGCAACTCCTCTTCGCCGACACCGAACAGCATGCCGCGAACGGTGCCGTAGACGCTCAGCTCGTCGTCTGGCCATTCGATGGCGGTGAGCGCCAGGCGGAGCGCCTCGACTTCTTCGCGGTTGTGAAACTCCTTCCCGCCGACGAGCAGGTGCGGCACGCCGCGCGCCTCGAGCGCGTCCACGTACGGACGGGTCATGTCGTTCTGCCAGCTGGTGAACCGGCGGAACAGCAGGCAGACATGTCGCGGCTCGACCGGCACCGGCGCGGCGCCGGCGCGCTCGGTGACCTTCCAGCCGCTCTCGTTGACCAGCCACGCCACGAATGCACCGACGGCGTCAGGCAGGGACTTCTCGATCACGTAGCTGACGACCTTCTTGCTCGGACCGTAGGGCCTCGGGACCGGCAGGACAACGACGGATGGCTGCTCCGGCAGATCGCCGCGCACGTGCTGAAGCGGGACGTAGCCGGCCTGCAGCGTCACCGGGTCGTTGGTCATGACCGGCGCGAATGCCGCGTTGATCGCCCGCTGCAGCGTCGGGGTCGCCCTGAAGCTCGCCTGCAGCTGCAGCCTGACCGCGCCTCCCGCCTCCAGGCGCTCGCACACGTCGCGATAGACGCCGACGTCGGCACGGCGGAATCTGTAAATCGACTGCTTCGGGTCGCCGACGATGAACAGCGCGCCGGGACGGACGCGGGCCTGCCGCCAGTCGGGAGCCGGACCGAGACTCGCCTCGTCAGCGGCCAGCAGCACGAGGAGCTCGGCCTGCAGCGGGTCGGTGTCCTGAAACTCGTCGACGAAGACGTGACTGAAGCGGCGCTGAAAGTCGCGCCGCACGGCGGCGTTGTCGCGGACGAGACTCCTGGCGCGCACGAGCAGGTCGAGGAAGTCGAGCGCGCCTTGCGCCTGTTTGGCCTCGGTGTACGCGTCGACGAGATCTGCCAGGTCCTCATGCAGGCGGGACGCGAGATCGGCGTCCGCCGCCGCGCGAAACTCAGTCAGCGCGTCCACCAGTTGCGTACGTGCGGCCAGAATCTGCTCGCGTGAGATGTCTGGCGCATACGCCTGACGGCCGCCTTTGTGTCGCGTGATGTCGCGGTTCCTCGACAGGTCGATGAGCGCGGCTTCCCAGCCGTCGTAGTCGAGCACGCCTTCGCTCCGGGCACGCGCGATCTCAGCTCCCATCGCGCGAACAGCTACGAGGTTCTTGAACACGGGGTCTTCGCGCCAGGCGGCGCGTGACGCCAGGGCCCCGACGATCTCAACGGCCTGGAGCAGCGCCTCCACCGCGCTGTCGCGGTCCCAGTGCGGATCCCGGGACCACGCCGCCGGGTGATCGCGCCACTGCAGCAGCGTCCAGCCTGCCGATCGCAGCCGCTCCACCGGTGCGTCGTCATCGATGTCGCGCCCGAAGTTCCGGCGCGTCGTGCGACGCAGCGATCGGCGGACACCGGTGCGCGGCGCGAGTAACTGGCCGTGCAGCCACGTCCGGAACACGCCGTCGTAGATTCGGCCGGCCTGGCCCTCGTTGAGCACGACAAACTGCGGATCGACAGACGCCTCGACCGGGCGTTCGCGAAGCAGATCGGCACAAAAGGTGTGGATCGTGCTGACGTGCGCCTCTTCCAGGTGACTCAACGCCGCCTCGAAGGCGGCGACGGCATCGGCCTCGTCCGCCTCCTGAGCGTTGCGGCGGGCCCGTTCAATTTCCTCGCGGAGCTTGAGCTTCAGCTCTCCCGCTGCCTTTTCGGTGAACGTCACCGCGACGATGTTGCCGACGTTGACGCCTGCCGCGATGACGCGAAGGATCCGCTCGACCAGCGCCGTTGTCTTTCCCGTGCCGGCCGCGGCCTCGACGACCAGCGTCTTGTCCAGCGCGGAGCCGATCTGATCGCGTGCAGCCTGATCCGACAGCGGTGTCACGGCCGGGCCCTCAGCTCGCGCAGATCCTCGAGCAGCGCTCCGTGCTTCCGGCCGGTCCGCTGCGGCTCGTTCGGACCGCAGACCTCGCGGAAATCGCAGTAGGTGCAGGCGTCCTTGTCCGGCGCCGCCATCAACCGACCGAGCTCGATCGCCCGATCGACGATGGCCAGCGCTTCGACGCCCAGGACCCGCGTGCGATCGACGAGCGGTATTTCGTGGTCCGCGTAGTCGCCCGCCGACGTGCAGAAGAAGAGCCTGCCGGACTGGACTGTCGCGCCGAGCAGGTCTTCGAGCGCCGTCGCGTAGAGCACCGGCTGGAGCACCTGCCCGCCGGCAATCACCTGGCTGTTGGTCGATCGGTTCCTGCCGGTCTTGTGATCGGTGACGCGGAGGCGCCCGGTCGGCGGATGGCGTTCCACGAGATCGATCGAGCCGCGCAGCTTGAATCGGCCGTCCACGATCGCCGGGCGGTCGATGCTCCTGGGATCGCGCTGGTCGTCGGGTGGCAGCCCGAACGCGAACTCGAAGCGCCAGGGCTCCCAGCCTGACTTGTCGGGGCTGATGTAGTCCAACCAGCGCAGCAGGTCGCGCTCGATGCCGCGCACCTCGTCGTCCCACACGCGCGGGACCGCCGGCGCGAGGTCGTCGCGATACTGTTCGGCGACAGCACGGACTGTCTGCGAGAGGGTGTCGCGCACGGAGGCCGCCGAGGCGACGGGCAGCCGGCCGTCCCGCTCGAGCGCCCTGAAGAACTCCGTCTGGATGGCGTGGAACAGGCTCCCTCGCGTCAACGGGTCCAGCCGCTGGAGGGGCTCGGGCTCCTCTGCCGGCGCAAGCCGGTAGATCGCCGAGAGGAGAAACCGGTACGGACACGCGGCGTAGTGCTGGAGTGCGGAGAGCGAGTACGGCCGTTCAGTGAGACGACGTGCCTGCAGGAGAGGCGCCGTGACGTCGGTCGTGCGCATCAGCCCGTCGGCGGGCGACCACTGTCTCGTGGAGCGGCTCCAGCGCTCGACGAGCGAGCGTCGCAGGTGCGGGTTGAGCTTCAGCAGATAGTGCGCCTGGCCCGCAGCGCCGGTGCCAGGCTGCTTGAACAGGCCCGCCAGCACGGCGAGGTCGTGCTCGAGGTCGTCTACCGCGTGCCTCGGGTTCTCGGGCGCCGGCCAGGCCAGCCGCGCGCGGGAGCTGGCCGCGGCGGCACGCGCGAGGTCTTCGTGTCCCGGCAGCGTGCCGGTGACCGCTCGCATGATGTCGAGGGCGTAGAACGACGGCACCCGCGGGCGCGACTCGCCGAGCTCGAGGCTCGAGTACAACACGAAGACACGCTCGGTGGCGGCGCCGAGCGCCATCTGCAGGAGCAGGCGTTCGCGCGCGCCCTGGGTGGCCTGCAGCGCGAGCCGCGCATCGAGGTCCTCGCGCGCGGCGTCGAGGAGGAGCGGGTCCTCGTGCGGCCGGCGTGGGAACAGCCGCTCGGCGAGGCCGGGCAGGAACACGACGCGGAAGCTTCGTCCCCGCGCCTGATGCGGGCTGCCGACAAACACCTGCCCGTAACGACGGCTCGGAGGGTCGACGGCGAGCAGCCTCAGGCGCTCGCCCAGCACGTCGCTGACCTCGCCCAGCGAGACCGGCCCCGCGTCTCCAAGCGATGCCAGCTCCGAGAGGACGCGCAGCACGCGCGCGGGCCGCCTGAGGACGCGAGGCACCAACGCGCCGAGCCGCGCGATCCATCCGGCCCACCGATCGGTTTCCGGCCAGCTCGCCAGCGCGTCCACCAACGGCAGGGCAAACGCCTGCAGCGCATGCAGGTTGCCGCGCTCGCGTTCGACGGCGGGAATGCGCGGCGACTCGGGCTCGTCGGCCCGCAGCGACTGCAGCTTTCGCGCGAACTCCGCGTCCAGGCCCTGCAGGCGGCGATGCCAGCGCTCGCGGTAATGGATCAGGCGCGCGTCGACCAGCAGACGTTCCCACTGCCACGGCGCCCTGAGGTTGCCCGACGCCACTGGCGCATCGGGATCGTGCGCCGCGGCATCGTCTTCGAGTGGCTCTTCGTCGGCCGCCTCCGACTCGTCGGCCCAGTGCGCCCACATCCGTGCCGACGCCGCAGCCTCGACCTCTGTGGGCACCTGCGAGAGCGACAGGTACTCGGCAAACCGTCGAGCGGACAGGTCCTCTCGCGCGCACGCGAGCAGGGCCAGCAGCGCGCGGCCGGCCGGATCGGGCCGCCGCGTGCCCCTGTCGAACCAGACCGGCACGCCAGCCCGGGCGCACGCATGCTCCAGCAGGCCCATGTACTGCTCTGGCGATCGAAGCAGCACGGCCATGTCGTCGAACGGAATGCCGTCCGCCGCGCAAGCCAGCATGCGCCGCACGATCTCCATGCACTCGCGACCCTCGCCGGGCGCGGAGAACAGCTGCACCGACGCGTCAGCGGCGGCGGTGGGCGGCGGATCTTTCGAGAACAGGTACCGGCTGAGCCGACTCAGGGCGGGCGCCGTTCTATCGTCCGCCAGAGTCTCGCTGATCAAGCCCAGGGCCGCCAACTGCGACAGCGTTTCGTCGTCGTCTGCGGCGACAGTGATGAGAACCTCCGCGGTCTTCTCCAGCAGGGACGCGACGACGGCGGCTTCGAGCGGGCCTGTCAGCGGGACGTCGAGGAGCAGCACGGGGCTGTTGAGATCGACCAGTGCAGACCCGGGAATTGCGGCTGCCGCGGCGACAAGGACGTCGTCGCGTGTGGCCTGGCCCGTTGCCGCGGCTTCCTGGCGCACTCGGGCGTCCAGTGCCGACAAATCCCGACCGGGAGCGCCCACGGTCACGAGACGCGCGCCCGGTACGCCGGCGAGTGCGACCTCGGTCAGCGTGCGCGCGACGGCGCGCGGGAAGCCCGGCATGCGCGCCACTGGCTTGAAATAGGTAAGCGTGGGCGTCAGGTCGGACGCGGCACGGGCGGCCAGGCCTTCGAGACCGAGCGGCGACACCGGCGTCTTGCCTTGACTGGCAAGCAGGGGCGCGGCCAGCCGGGTGACGAACTCGTAGAAGCCGTGGCGCCCCACGCCGAAGGTGGCGCCGCGTGCGCGCGACACCGCGCGGACCACTTCGTCAGCCGCGCCGCGGGACGCTGCAATGACGGTGATCCTGGGCGCGTGGGTGTGACTGTGCAGGAACTCGACGGCCGCGGCGACCCGGGCCTGGCTGGAGACACTTGCAAGGACTCTGGGCATCTGCCCCTCCCCCGGACGCCATGCCGGGCACTGTCATCTCACGGCGCCGCCCGGCGCCGTATGTGCGAAGTGTGCCGCAGGTTCCCCCGCCGGTTCAACTGCCAATCCAGGGCGGCAGGACCGCCGGCGACAAAACTCTTACAGACGGTTTCACCAATTTGCAGGGTGAATTACACAAGTCTTACAAATCTTCGTGCCCGGGCTTGCTAGTGTCAGAGTGCCTGCACGCCGATGCAGTGAGCAGGGGCTGCGAGTCGGTCCCTGGCGATTCCGAATCGGACACCTGGAGGATTTTCGTGTCAAGCGCCGACGCCGCCATGTTCGGGCCCAAGGCCGACCGCTACGGCTCGATCAACTGGATCACATTCGTGGCCATGATCGCGTTCCATGCCTGCGCCATCGCGGCGCTGTTCTTCCTGTCGTGGAAAGCGGTGATCCTGACCGCGATCACCTACTGGGCATGCATCGGCCTTGGCATCGGCATGGGCTACCACCGGCTGCACACGCACCGCTCGTATCGGGTGCCCAAGCTGCTCGAGTATTTCTTTGCGGTCTGCGGGGCGCTGACGCTCGAAGGCGGCCCCATCTTCTGGGTGGCCACGCACCGTCTTCATCACCAGCACTCCGACACGGACTCCGATCCGCACACGCCGCACCACGGCGGGTTCTGGGCCCATATGGGCTGGATCCTGTTTGGCGAGGGCCATCACAACGACACGGCGCTGATGTCACGCTACGCGCCCGACCTGGCAGCCGACCCCTTCTACCGGTGGCTGAACACGTGGCACTGGGTGCCGCTGACGGTCTTCGGGTTTGTGGTGCTGGCGCTCGGTGGCTGGCCGATGGTGCTCTGGCTGGTGTTCTTCCGCGTGACGGTCGGACTGCATGCCACCTGGCTGGTGAACTCTGCCACCCACATGTGGGGCAATCGCCGCTTCATGACGAAGGACGACTCGAAGAACAGCTGGTGGGTCGCCGTCCTGACCTTCGGTGAAGGCTGGCACAACAACCACCACGCGCATCCGACGTCGGCACGTCACGGCCTGGCCTGGTACGAGTTCGACCTGACCTGGCTCCAGATTCGGCTGCTGCAGACACTCGGCATCGCCGATCGCGTGCGCCGGGTCAGTGTGGACGGCCGCGCCGTCGGCGAAGGGCGCAAGGCCGCCTGAGACACCAATCGAAGCAGCCACGGGCGCACGCGACGGCGCCTGTGGCATGCTAGCCCCATGATCTCGGGGCCCAGGCGCAAGACCGTCGTCTTCACGACGCTTGGCGCCTGCCTGGTCGCCCTGGCCGTCGCGCTCAACGTCAGCTGGATCATCCTCAACTGGCGTGAAGGCCTGCTCCTGCTGCTCGGGATCATCCTGTTCCCGGTCATCATCACCGGACTGGTCCTCAACACCATCTTCCTGGTGCGCGAGGTGCGGCGTAACGAGCGGCACGACGCGTTCATCAACGCCGTCACCCACGAACTGAAGACGCCCGTCGCCTCCATCCGCCTCTATCTCGAGACGCTCGAGCGCCGCGAACTGCCGGTGGCGAAGCAGCGCGAGTTCTACCGCGCGATGATCGCCGACAGCGACCGGCTCCTGGATCTCATCGAACAGGTCCTGCGCGCCGGCCGCACCAGCGCCCGCGTGCGCGTGCTGCATCAGGTGCCGATCGACCTTCGCCAGATGGTGCGCGAGTGCCTGGAGCTGGCGCGCACGCGCCACCACCTCGCCCCTGATGCCGTGGCGTACGGCGAGCACCTGACGGCGCCGGCGCAGGCATTGGTGATGGGCGATCCCGACGAGCTGAAGGCCGCCGTCTCGAACCTGGTGGACAACGCGATCAAGTATTCCAACGGCGAGGTGCGCGTGACAGTGGACCTGTCGTCGGTTGACGAACGCCGGGTTGCCGTCAAGGTGACCGATCAGGGCATCGGGATCTCGAAGGCCGAGCTGAAGCGGATCTTCCGCAGGTTCTACCGCATCCCCGAGGCCGTCGCCCTGCGCATCAAGGGCACCGGCCTCGGCCTGTTCATCGTCAGCTCGATTGCGCGGAAGCACGGCGGCCGCGTCTACGCCGAGAGCCCCGGGCCGGGGCATGGCAGCACGTTCACGCTGCAGCTCCCCGTGGCGCCGACGACATGAGCCGCATCCTGGTCGTCGAGGACGAGCAGCATCTCGCCGATGGCCTCCGCTTCAATCTCGAGGCCGAAAGCTACGACGCCGAAGTCGTCGAGACCGGCGAGGCCGCCATCACGCGGCTCTTCGGCGAAGGCGAGCCGGTCGACCTGGTCCTGCTCGACGTGATGCTGCCGGGGATCGGGGGCTTCGAGGTCGTGCGCCAGCTGCGTCAGGCAGGCCGCTACGTGCCGGTGCTGATGCTCACCGCCCGCGGCCGTCCGGAAGACGTGGTCAACGGCTTTGAAGCCGGCGCCGATGACTATCTCGCGAAGCCGTTCGAGCTCAGCGTGCTGATCGCGCGGGTCGGCGCGCTCCTGCGACGGCACGCCTGGGGTCAGCGCGGTCACGCGGAGCCGGCGGCCCCGGCTGAGACACTCGACCGCTTCGTCTTCGCCGACCGCGAGCTGGACTTCGCGGCCCTCGAGATTCGGCGCCAGGGCCGCGTCGTGCCGCTCACGCTCATGGAAGCCAACCTGCTCAGGTTTCTCGTCCAGCGAGAAGGGCAGATCGTGCCGCGCAAGGAGATCCTCGAGCAGGTGTGGGGGGTGCACGAAGACACCGACACGCGGGCGATCGACAATTTCGTGGTTCGGCTCCGCCGCTACCTCGAGGACAACCCCGCCGAGCCGCGCCATCTCCTCACGGTGAGAAGCGTCGGCTACCGCTTCGTCGCGGAGCCGTAGTCTCCAACCCGATCGGCCCGACCAACCCGATCGAACCTGCCCCAACCCGATCCCCCGCCGCCGCACTATACTCGCGCCTATGCTCAACCCGGATCGGTACTTCAGCCCGGTGCCGGCGGTGCGGGACATCGCGCGCGCCCTGTACGAGGAGCACAAGGACCTCCCGCTCGTGTGCCCGCACGGGCACGTCGACCCACGGCTGCTGGCTCTCGACGAGCCGTTTTCCGACCCGGCGACGCTCATCGTCATTCCGGATCACTACATCGTGCGCATGCTGTACTCGCAGGGCGTGCCGATGGAGTCACTCGGCATCCCGCGCCTGGACGGCGGCACCGTCGAGAAGGATCCCCGTCGCATCTGGCAGCTCTTTGCCGATCACTTTCACCTGTTTCGCGGGACTCCGAGCGGCGCCTGGCTGAACCACGAGTTCGAAGGCGTCTTCGGCATCGAGGAGCCGCTCACGAGCGATTCCGCGCAGCGCCTCTACGATCAGATCGAGGCCGCGCTCGCGCAGCCGGCGTTCCGGCCACGGGCGTTGTTCGATCGCTTCAATATCGAGGTGCTCTGCACGACGGACACTGCCACCGACACGCTGCAGTTCCATCAGCAGATCCGCGCCTCGGACTGGAAGGGCGTGGTCAGGCCTACCTTCAGGCCCGACCTGGCCATCAACATCCTCCACCCGCACTGGCGTCAGGAGATCGATCGTCTGTCGGCCGTCACCGGTAGCGACGTGGCGTCCTACGACGCGTACATCAAGGCCCTCGAGCAGCGCCGGCACTTCTTCAAGTCGATGGGCGCGACGGCGACCGACCACGCGGCCGAGACTCCGTTCACAACCGAGATCTCGACCGCCGAGGCCGCGTCCCTCTTCGACCGCGCGCTGGGCGGCCGCGCCACTGTCGAAGACGCGCGCCTGTTCACGGGCCACATGCTGATGGAGATGGCGCGGATGAGCGTGGACGACGGCCTCGTGATGCAGTTGCATCCCGGCTCCGATCGGAATCACAACCGCGTCGTGTTCGAACGCTTCGGTCCGGACCGCGGCAGTGACATCCCCCTGCAGACCGAGTACACGCGGAACCTGAGGCCGCTGCTGAACCGCTTCGGCAACGACCCGAGGTTCACGCTGGTGCTCTTCACGCTCGACGAGACGACCTACTCGCGGGAGTTGGCGCCGCTGGCCGGCCACTACCCCTGCTTGCGCCTGGGCCCTCCCTGGTGGTTCTACGACAGCATCGAGGGGATGACGCGGTTCCGCTACCTCGTCACCGAAACCGCCGGTATCTACAACACTGTCGGATTCAACGACGACACGCGCGCGTTCCCGTCGATTCCCGCACGCCACGACGTCGCTCGCCGGGTGGACGCCAATTTCCTGGCCGACCTCGTCGCGCGGCACATCGTGTCGCAAGGCGACGCCAGGCACATGATGCGGTCGCTCACGTACGAACTGGTGAAGGCGACGTACAAGATCTAGGCCGAGGGGGCCTAGAGGGGCAACGGCAAGGGCAACGCAGAGGCACGGCAAGGGCCACGCATCGGCATTCTGCCTGCTGCCTGCCGCCTGCCGCCTGCTGCCCGATGTCAGCGGAGGAACCTCATGGCTCGAGGCTGGGAGAGCAAGTCGATCGAGTCGCAGCAGGACGAGGCGCGGGCCAACCGGGCTCGGCGCGACGCCCCGGGCCCGGCCCAGGATCCCCGCCGTCGCACGCTCGAACTGGCGCGCGCGCGAGTGGCGGCCGATCTCGAGCGCGCTACGCTGGCCGCGCATCGCGAAATGCTCCAGCGCGCGCTGGCCGATCTCGACAACCAACTCGCGTCTCTGCCCTGACCGCCTCCGCCAACGCTACGGCGACTCCGCCGAAGCGCTCCGCGCGAAGGCGGAAGGCCGGCCCTACAGCTCGTGCCCCTGCGTTGCCCCTGCCCCGCCCCGCCTTGCCCTTCCTGTCAGTGGCCCGTGACCTTCCCCCACAGCTTTCCTAACAGCCCGCCGACGACGCGCTCGATCACGCGCTCGGCGTTCTGACGGAACGTGCCTGTGTGAATCTGACAGTGGCCCGACGGCACATCGTCGCCTTCCTTGAAGTACCTCCGTGTAGACCGGACACTGCTCGACAGGACGCAAGTACGAGACGTGACATAGCTGCACCGCGCGCATGCCGTCCGGCGGTTCGAACGCAGCCGGCCGCACCACCCGGCTCGCCCGTCGCATGAACTCGGCCCAGATCGGCAGCGCGGCGCGCGCACCGGTGGCTCCGTCGCGGATGGTGGCCGGCTGATCGAGGCCGACCCACACGCCCACCACGAGATGCGCCGAGAAACCCACGAACCACGCGTCCTTGAAGTCGTTGGTCGTGCCGGTCTTGCCGCCGACCGGGAAACGCACGCCGAGGCTGCGCGCCGCGGTGCCGGTCCCCCGGTCGACGACGTCGGTCATCAGCGAGAGCACCTGGAAGGCCACCGCATCAGACATGACGCGTCGGCGTTCCGGCGCCTCTTCCAACACCACCTTCCCGGCATCGTCGACGACACGCAGCAGGCCGCCCGGAGTGACGGCGTAGCCGCCGTTGGGGAACGCGGCATACGCGGCCGTCAGTTCCAGTGGCGAGGTCAGGCCTGATCCCAGCGCCAGCGACGGCACGGCCGGCTGGTCGCGGATGCCAAGGTCTGACGCGACGCGGAGAATCGACGAGACGCCGACGCGCTGCTGCAGCGCCACCGCCGCCCGGTTGTTCGACTCGATGAACGCCTGGCGCAGCGTGATCTCGTCGTCCACCCGCCCCGAGACGTTGCGCGGCGTCCACTCCTCTTCGCCCTGCGGCGAGAGCGACGCGAGACCTCGAAGCACGCTCACGGGCGTCAGGCCGTGCTGAAGCGCGGCGGCATAGACGAACGGCTTGAACGCCGAGCCTGGCTGGCGGCGGCTTCGCACGGCACGATTGAACGCCGAGGTCCTGAAGTCGCGGCCGCCGACGATCGCCAGCACGTGGCCGCTCTCGGGGTCGAGCGCGACCAGCGCCACCTGGGCGGTGGGCACGCCGAGGTGCTGCAGCCCGGCTTCTACGGAACGCTCCGCCATCTCCTGCAGCGACGGGAGCACCGTCGTGTGGACCTCCCAGTCGGCCGGCTGGTCCCCGCCGAAGTGATCGCGGAACTGCTGCCGCAGATACTCCTTGGCATAGCCGCCTCTCGGATCGACAGGCGACGGGTATGGCTTGATGCGGGGGCGCTGGCGCTCCGCTGACGCCACGTCCGCGACAGTGATGAAGCCCGCCGCCTGCATGCGATCGAGGACGTGCGCGCTCCGCCGCACCGCGCCGTCCAGGTTCGTCCACGGCGAGAGCGCCGACGGCGCCTTGACCAGTCCCGCGATGAGCGCCGCCTCCTGGAGCGACAGGTCTGCCGCGTGCTTGCCATAGAGGCTGACAGACATCGCCTCGACGCCGTAGACGCCCGCACTCAGGTAGACGCGATTCAGGTAGAGTTCCAGGATCTGCCGCTTGCTCAATCGCGTTTCGATCATCAGCGCGAGCACGGCCTCCTGTCCCTTGCGCCCGACTGTGCGCGCATTTGACAGGAACAGCGTGCGCGCGAGCTGCTGCGTCAGCGTAGAGGCGCCTTCGACAGCCGCGCCACGACTGACGTTGTCGCGGATCGCGCGTGCCAGGCCGAGCGGGTCGATCCCCGGGTGCAGGTAGAAGCGACGGTCCTCTGTGGCGATGATGGCCTGCTGCAGATACGGGGAGATCTGTTCGAGCGGCACATCGCGCCGGCGCTCGTCGAGGCGGAACCAGGGCCTTCCGTCCGCGCCGTAGAACGTGACGTCGCCGACGCCGGCGGCAAGCCGGTTGACGGCCAGGCTGTAGCGCACACCCCAGATCGTCGTCATCACGCCGATCGCGATCACGACGACGACGAGCAGGAGCGCGGCGATGTCTGAGGGCCGTCGCATCCGGCGGATGGCGGCAAGCCAGTCCTGTGCAAATGTCATCACGCGCTCATTGGCCGCCGCGGCCCCCGGCGTCGTGACCGGAGTCGGCCGTCGGCCCGACGTATCGCGCGTAGGCGTAGGCACCGGCGAAGATCCCGACGATGAAGGCCAGCGAGACCCAGCGTGGCACCTCGAATTCCACCCACCGCTGGAGGTGCGCGAACTCCAGGAGCAGCTTGATCCCCACCCACGCGATGATGACGAACGCGCCGTCCACCAGCGGCGGATAGCGGCGCACGACCTCGAGCAGCCGGCCGATGACCAGCCGCATCGCGACAATCCCCAGGATGCCCCCGGTCACGACCACCCAGAGCTTCGGGGACATGGCCACGCCGACCAGAATCGAGTCCACTGCGAATATCAGGTCGGTGAGCTCCACGCGCACCACCGTCGCCCAGAACGGCGACAGCCCCAGCCACCGCCTGGCTGGCGGCGGCGTCCGCCGTGCGGCGGCGTCGCCGCGCAGGAAGAAGTGCTGGTACGGAAGCCATAACAGGTAGACGCCGCCGACCAGCTTCAGGGCGGCGAGCCGGATCATGTGCGACGCCAGCAGGACGGCCACCGACCGGAACAGGAACGCGCCGCCCATGCCGTAACGCAGCGCCGGCTGCTGCTGCTCGCGCGGCAGGCCAAGCACCAGCACGGCGAGCACCGTCGCGTTGTCCGCGCTGAGCAGCCCCTCGAGGACCACGAGGAGCGCGATGGTGACAAAATCGGCGGGAACGACGGTCATCCGACCTTCGAGTATGCCCTATGACCGGCGCAACTACTTGACACGCCTCGTATCAACTTCTATACTCGACTAGACGCAAGCTTGACCATGGCACCGGTTCCAGACCTATATCTGATCAGCATGGCCGCACGGCTCCTGGGGATGCACCCTCAGACGCTGCGCAAGTACGAGCGGCTGGGGCTGGTGCAGCCCACGCGGACGCTCGGCAGCATGCGCGTGTACACCCGCGAGGAGCTCGCGCGGCTGCGCCTGATCAAGCACCTCGTGGACGAGGTCGGTGTGAACCTGGCTGGCGTTCAGCGGCTGCTGTCGGTCGCCGAGGTCGTGGAGCGGATGAAGCCGCTTATCGGCGAGGAGCCGGCGACGCGCGCCGACACCAGGCATCGCCTTTCACGCGAGCTCGATGCGATCAGCCGCATCCTGGGATTGTGATGGACTTCAAGGATTATTACGCGACGCTCGGCGTGACGAAGTCAGCCACCGACAAGGAGCTGAAGCAGGCGTACCGCAAGCTGGCGCGCAAGCATCATCCCGACGTCAACCCTGGCGACAAGTCGGCGGAGGCGCGCTTCAAGGAGATCAACGAGGCCTACGAGGTGCTCGGCGACTCCGACAAGCGGCGCAAGTACGACGAGCTCGGCGCGAACTGGCGCGCCTACGAGCAGGCCGAGCGCGCCGGCGGACCGAATCCTTTCGAGCAGGGCGGCTGGAACGTGAACGTGGGCGGCGCGCCCGGCGGTTTCCACACGATGTCCGAAGAGGAGATGCAGCAGATCTTCGGCACCGAGAACCCGTTCTCTGATTTCTTCAACACGTTCTTCGGCGGCCTCGGCGGCGATCCCGGACGAGCGCGCGGGCGCAGCGGCCGGGGCCGCGCACGCAAGGGCCGCGATCTGGAGCAGGAGCTGCCCCTGACGCTCGAGGAGGCCGATCAGGGCGTCACGCAGCGCCTTTCCATCAAGCACGACGGACACGCCCGTACCGTCGACGTGCGCGTGCCGGCAGGCGTCGGCGACGGCTCGCGCGTCCGCGTGGCCGGCGAAGGCGAGCGGGGGGCGAGCGGCGCCGCGTCCGGCGATTTGTACCTTCGCATCCGCCTGGTCCCGCATGCGATGTTCGAACGCAAGGGCCGCGATCTCTACACCAAGGTCCAGGTGCCGGTCCCCACCGCGGTGCTCGGCGGCGAAGTAGACGTCCCGGCGCTCGGCGGCCGCTCGCTGCGCCTGAAGGTGCCGGCCACGACGCAAAACGGACAGGTCTTCCGCCTGCGTGGGCAGGGCATGGCGCTGTCCGCCAAACCCGGTGAGCGCAGCGACCTCTACGCGACGCTCGAGGTCCAGCTGCCCCGGCAGCTGTCCGCCGAAGAGCGCACGCACTACGAAGCGCTGGCATCACTGGCCACCAAGAAAGACCCGGCCGCATAAGCACTTTCGCACGGCGGGACTTCAGCAGGTCGTTCCATGAATCTGAACAAGTACACCGAGAAGGCACAGCAGGCTGTCTACGGCGCGCAGCAGCTGGCAGAATCCGAGCGTCGTCCGCAGATCGAGCCCGAGCACCTCCTCGTCGCCCTCGTCGAGCAGGCTGACGGCGTCGTGCCGGCGCTGCTCCGCAAGCTGAACGTCGACCCGGCGACGATCGCGCGCGATGCGCGCCTGGCCATCGGGCAACAGCCGCAGGTCCATGGGGGATCGTCGGCGTCGATCTCCCCGCGCCTGAATCTCGTCTTCGAGACGGCACAGGCCGAGGCCGACCGGCTGAAGGACGAATACGTCAGCACCGAGCACCTGTTCATCGCGGTGCTCGGAGAAACCGGCCGCTCCCCCGCCGCCCGGCTCCTTTCGCAGGCCGGGCTCAACCGCGATCGCGTCTTCGAGGCGCTGACCGCCATCAGGGGAAGCCAGCGCGTGACGGACCAGAATCCCGAAGGCAAGTATCAGGCACTCGAGCGCTACGGACGCGACCTCACGGCGCTGGCCCAGAAGGGCAAGCTCGATCCGGTCATTGGCCGCGACGATGAGATTCGCCGTGTGATTCAGGTCCTGTCGCGCCGCACGAAGAACAACCCCGTGCTCATCGGCGAGCCCGGCGTTGGCAAGACGGCCGTCGTCGAAGGGCTGGCCCAGCGGATCGTCCGCGGCGACGTGCCGGAGGGGCTCAAGGACAAGAAGATCGTCGCCCTCGACATGGGAGCGCTGATCGCCGGCGCGAAGTATCGCGGCGAGTTCGAGGAGCGGCTCAAGGCTGTCCTCAAGGAGATCACGGACTCGGAAGGCGAGATCGTCCTCTTCATCGACGAGCTGCACACCGTCGTCGGCGCCGGCGCCGCGGAGGGCTCGCTCGACGCCTCGAACATGCTCAAACCGCTGCTGGCGCGCGGCGAGCTCCACACGATCGGCGCGACGACGCTGGACGAGTACCGCAAGCACATCGAGAAGGACGCGGCACTCGAGCGGCGCTTCCAGCCCGTCACTGTCGGCGAGCCAACCGTCGAGGACACCATCAGCATTCTGCGCGGCCTCCGCGAGCGCTACGAGATCCATCACGGGGTGAAATTCAAGGACGCGGCGCTGGTCGCGGCGGCGGTGCTGTCGAATCGTTACATCGCGGATCGGTTCCTGCCGGACAAGGCCATCGACCTGATCGACGAGGCGGCGTCGCGCCTGCGCATGGAGATCGACTCGATGCCGGCCGCGCTCGACGAGGTCGAGCGGCGCGTGATGCAGCTTGAAATCGAGCGCGAAGCGCTGCGCAAGGAGTCCGACGCCGCGTCGAAGGACCGGCTGCAGAAGCTCGAGCGCGAGCTCGCCGATCTCAAGGAGCAGCGCAACGGCCTCAAGACCGAGTGGCAGCGTGAGAAGGACGCCATCCAGCAGGCCCAGAAGAAGAAGGAAGAGCTCGAGCAGGTCCGCCGCCAGATCGAACAGGCGCAGCGGGCCGGCGACTACGCGACAGCATCCGAGCTGCAATACGGCCGGCTGCCCGCGCTCGAACGCGAGATCCAGGAGGGCGATGCCCTGATGGCGTCGGGCAACCGCCTGCTGAAGGAAGAAGTGGACGAGGAAGACATCGCGGATGTCGTCAGCCGGTGGACGCATATCCCGGTCAGCAAGCTGATGGAGGGCGAGATCCAGAAGCTCCTGAAGATGGAGGAACGGCTGCACGTCCGGGTGGTCGGACAAGACGAGGCTGTCGCTGCCGTCTCCAACGCGATCCGCCGTGCGCGGGCCGGCCTCCAGGACCCGAACCGCCCGCTCGGCAGTTTTCTGTTTCTCGGACCCACCGGCGTCGGCAAAACGGAAATGGCACGAGCCCTCGCCGAGTTCCTGTTCGACGACGAGCAGGCGCTGATCCGGATCGACATGTCGGAGTACCAGGAAAAGCACACCGTCTCACGCATGATCGGCGCGCCTCCGGGCTACGTGGGTTACGATGAAGCAGGTCAGCTCACCGAAGCGGTGCGCCGGCGGCCCTACGCCGTGGTCCTGTTCGACGAGGTCGAGAAGGCGCATCCGGAAGTCCTGAACGTCATGCTGCAGCTGCTCGATGACGGGCGGCTCACCGACGGAAAAGGCCGGACAGTGGACTTCCGCAACACCGTCGTGATCATGACGTCGAATCTCGGCAGCCAGTATCTCGTCGACGAATCAGGCAGCGGCCAGCTCTCGGAGGGCGTCCGCCGTCAGGTGACCGAGGCGCTCCGCGAGCACTTCCGGCCGGAGTTCCTGAACCGGATCGACGAGACGATCCTGTTCCACCCGTTGACCCGGGATCATCTGGCCTCGATCATCGACGTGCAGGCCCGGCATCTGCTGAGGCGGCTCGAGGACCGGAAGATTCATGTCGAGCTGACGCCGGCCGCGCGTGCGCTGCTCGTCCGCGAAGGTTACGACCCGATGTACGGCGCCCGGCCGCTCAAGCGGACCATCCAGCGGCTCGTGCTCGATCCGCTGGCGCAGCGCGTGCTGCAGGGAGAGTTTCGCGAGGGCGACCGCATCCTGATCGACGCGGACCACGACGCGATCGCGTTCAAGAAGGCCGCCGCGGCTGCGGCTGTGTAAGAGGAGCCCCTTGTCACCCAAGTCCCCACTCGGCCCGCGCGATCGCAAGCCCGCCGATCGACGCTCCACTGGTCCGCAGCGACCGGCGTTCTCGATCTGGTACGTCCTGGGCCTGCTGCTGCTCCTGGCGCTGGCGCAGGCGTGGTTCATGACGCCGGCGGGCCGCCAGATTCCGTACAGCGAGTTCAAGGCACTTGTCCGTGGCGGGCAAATCGTCGAGGCGACTGTCGGCGATCAGACCATCAACGGCAAGTTGCGCGAGGCACAGGGCGACGGCCGTCAACGCTCGGACCTGTTTGTCACCACCCGCATCGACGATCCGAAGCTGGTCGAGGACCTCGAGGCGCACCAGGTCCGCTACACCGGCGAAACAGTCAGCCGCTGGCTGCCCGAGGTGCTCGGCTGGGTGCTGCCGCTCGTCCTGTTTGTCGCCGTCTGGGGCATCTTCTTCCGCCGGATGGGCGGCGCCGAAGGCGGCGTGATGTCGTTTGCCCGCAGCCGCGCCAAGATCTACGCCGACGACGACGTCAAGGTGAGCTTTTCTGACGTCGCCGGCGTCGACGAGGCCGAAGAAGAGCTCCGCGAGATCGTCGAGTTCCTCAAGAACCCGAAAAAATACACGACGCTCGGCGGTCGCATTCCCAAGGGCGTCCTGCTGGTCGGGCCTCCCGGCACCGGCAAGACGCTGCTCGCCCGCGCGGTCGCCGGCGAGGCAAAGGTCCCGTTCTTCTCGCTGAGCGGATCCGAGTTCGTCGAGATGTTCGTCGGCGTCGGCGCGGCGCGCGTGCGCGACCTGTTCGCGCAGGCCGAGAGCAAGTCGCCGTGCATCGTGTTCATCGACGAGCTCGATGCCCTGGGCAAGGTCCGCGTCCAGAGCCCGATGGGCAGCCACGAGGAGCGCGAGCAGACGCTGAACCAGCTGCTGGCGGAAATGGACGGCTTCGATTCACGCAAGGCCGTCATCATCATGGGCGCGACGAATCGGCCGGAGGTGCTCGACCCCGCCTTGATGCGACCCGGCCGTTTCGACCGCCAGGTGCTCGTCGACAAGCCGGACAGCCGCGGCCGCGAGCAGGTGCTGCGCATCCACACGCGCCAGGTCAAGGTGTCGCCCGACGTCGACCTGAAGAAGGTCGCCGCGCGGACCGTGGGATTCGCCGGGGCGGACCTGGCCAATCTCGTCAACGAAGCGGCGCTGCTTGCCGCCCGCAAGGACAAGACCTCGGTCGAGATGCGCGATTTCGACGAAGCCATCGATCGGCTGGTCGCGGGCCTCGAGAAGAAGCGCGTGATGAGCGAGCGCGAGCGCGAGATTGTCGCGTATCACGAGGCCGGCCACGCGCTGGTGGCCACGGCCCTGCCCGGGCTCGACCCCGTGCACAAGATCTCCATCGTGCAGCGCGGCTTCGGCGCGCTCGGCTACACGATGCAGCTGCCGCTCGAAGACCGGTACCTGATGACGCGTACCGACTTACGGCACCAGCTCGCGGTGCTGCTCGGCGGGCGGACTGCCGAAGAGATCGCCCTCGGCGAGATTTCGACCGGCGCGCAGAACGACCTGCAGCGTGCCTCGGACATCGCGCGTGCGATGGTCACTGAATGGGGCATGAGCGATGCGCTCGGCGCCATCAACTACGCCGGCGAGAAGCGCAACCGGTTCCTCGATCTCGGCCTCGGCCAGGAGCGCGGCGCCTATGCGGAAGACACGGCGCGACTCATCGACGAGGAGATCAAGCGCATCATGACCGAGGCGCACGACAGCGCACGGCGCGTGCTGACCGAGCAGCGCGATCGGCTCGAGCTCGTGACCCGCCGCTTGCTGGAAAAGGAAGTGATGGAAGGCGAGGAGCTGCGGCAGCTGCTGGCGGACGCCTCGGCTCCCGCGGCACCATCCGAGACGCCGGCGAGCTCCTGAGCGTCGCTGTCACCCGGCGACGGGACCAGCGCGATGCGCTTTGGTCACTGAGACAGATTGGATCTGCGTCTGAGCGCGCCCGGTCCTGCCAGGGCGATCGGAGCGGAGGACCGGGCGGTCAGGGGCGCTGGTTCAGCGCGGCGTCGGCATTGGCGCAGGCATCGTCGGCTGCGCGACGACGGCCGTCGGTGTCGGACCGCGGTGACGCCCTCCCCCGCCGGCGATCTGCCCCAGCGCAAAGATCGCCTGCTGGCGAACCTCGGCGTTGGGATCCTTCATCGCGGCCGTCAGCGCCTCGATCGCTGAATCATCACCGACCTGGCTCAGTGCGAACGCGGCCTGCTGGCGCACTTCAGCGTCGGAGTCCTTCAGTGCCTGAATCAGCCCAGGCACTGCTTCGACCGAACGCAACTGCCCAAGCGCAAATGCCGCCTGCTGCCGCACGTCCGGCTTGGCATCCGAGAGCGCGGCCATCAGGCCAGGCGCGGCTTTCGGATCGCGAATCTGGCCGAGCGCGAACACTGCCTGCTGGCGCACATCCTCGTCGGAGTCCTTCAGCGCGGCGGTGAGTCCCGGCACCGCATTGACGTCGCGCAGTTGACCCAGCGCGAATGCGCACTGCTGCCGGACCTCGGCATCCTGGTCCTTGAGCCCGCCGGCGAGCGCGGCCGCGGCCCGCGGATCGCGCAGCTGGCCCAGACCGAAGGCTGCCTGCTGTCGCACCTCGGCATCCTGGTCCTTCAATGCCGCAACGAGAGGATCGAAAATCGCCGGCGACCGCATCTTCACGAGCGCCTGCATGGCACTCTTGCGCACTTCCGCGTCGCTGTCCTTGAGCGCCTCGGTCAAGGCCGCAACCACGGCAGGCGACGCCTGATGCTCAGGGTCCGATTCGAGGCCGACACCCCAGTGGGCGCCCTTCGCGCCGACCCACCCGCCCGCGACGCCGCCGGCGACGCCTGCGCTCACGCCGCGCGACACTCCTTCAGTCACACCGCGCGCCACGCCTCCCGCGACTCCGCCCGCGACGCCCCCGCGTACCCCGCCACTGACACCGATCAGGGCCATTGGCGCAGGAGTCACTGTGTTGCCGGGTGTGGAGACGCGAAGTGTCGACGCGTCCTGGGGCGCGACAGGCGTCGCCACTGGGTCCGCCGGCTTCGGTGTTGACGATGTGGCGCTCGCCGCGCCGCTCGCCTGATCGATGGAGAGAGGCAATGAGGCGCGCGCGACCATCCGCACGCTCGCCAGTGGCAGCACGAGCAGCACCGCAGCGGCAGCCACCTGCAGGACGATGCGGCGGCTGGCGCGGTTTCTGTCGCGGCGCGGGTCGAGGATCGCCAGCAGCCGCCCTTCCAGCTCGGACGGCTTGGCCATGGCGAGTGCGGCGGTGGCAAGCCGGGGCTGCGCCAGGGACGCCGCACGGGCGATGTCCAGGAGGTGCTCGGCGTACGTCGCGCCTCGTGTGCCAAGCGCCAGGACGAGGTCGTCGCAGGCCCGTTCGCGCTCGGCGCGCAGATGCCGCGCGCCAATCCAGGCCAGAGGATGGAACCAGTAGACGGCGCAGGCGGCGTGCGTCACTGCCTGCACGACGCAGTCGCGGCGCGAGACATGCGCCAACTCATGACGAAGGACGACGCCGATGCGCTCGTCGCTCCAGGCCAACGCGCTTTCGGGCAATGCGAGCGTCGGACGCAGGAAACCGCACGTGAACGGCACCGCGACGTCCTTCGAGGCCACCAGGCGCGGCGTGTGCGCGAGGCCAAGTTCCGCGACGGCGACATCCAGTGCGTCGCGCCAGTCCGCGCTCTCGACGTCACGAGCTCGCCGGACGAGTGCATACACCGACGCGAGGCTGAGTGCGTAGCGCGCCATCAGCGCACAGGCGACGACGAGCCACGCCAGCAGCGTCCATTCGAGCGGGCTGAGGTGGACTGACGCGGTGGCCTGACGAGGCGTCGTCGAGGGGGTGCCCGTCTGCGATGGAGACGGCTGGATTGCAATCGCCTGCTGACGCGGAGGCGCGGTGAGGTGAACTCCGGCGCGCATCGAGCGCTGCGCCGCCGGTCGCCAGCTCGCTGGCGGGCTCGTTCGCCTCTTGCGGGATCGCAACAGGCGCGGCTTCGGGAGGCAGCACCGCGACGGACCAGACCGGCAACACCCGGCCGGCCATCGGCAGCGCGAGCGCGGCGACAAACGCCGTCGCCCAGACGGCATGGCGTGTCGCGGCGGAGCGTCGGAACGCGATCTGCGCGCCGACCCACGCGAGGGCAAGGACGACGGTCACGCGCAATGTGAGCGCGGCGATGGCCGCGAAGGACCACCAGGTGACGGCGATCATGCCTCTTCCCTCCGGGCACTCGTAATCATGGCGGCGAGCCGGTCGAGCTCGTCGGGCCCGAGCCGCGGGCCATCGGACCCGAGCAGCGCCGCCACTGCGTCGCCGGTCGAGCCATCAAAGAATGTGGTGACCAGGTGCTTCATCGCCGACTGGCGCGCCTTGTCGCGATCGTGACGCGGCAGGTACACGTACCGTGGTCCATCGGCTTCGTGCCGGATGTGCCCCTTCTCTTCCAGAATGCGGAGCAGCGCCCGAACCGCCGAATAGCTGGGCGGCTCGGCGAGCGCTTCCTGCACCTCGGCCGCCGTCGCGCGGCCGCGCTGGAACAGCACGTCCATGATCTGCCGCTCGCGGCGGCTCAAATTTCCCAGCAGGCTCTTGGCCACTCGTTCTGACTCCCGGCGAGCCATCGGCCCGCCCATCTGTGCTAACAAATTAGCAGAAGCAGCGCCCGGCTGTCCAGCCACTACCGCCGGTGACGTTCGCCGCCGGCGATTTCGGCCAGGCCAATCGCCGCGGCGCGCCGCACGTCGGTTGCCGGGTCCTTCAGGGCCTCTGTCAGGGCGGCCGTCGCCTTCTCGTCGCCGATTTGACCCAGTGCCACGGCGGCCTGTTCGCGAACGTCGGTGTTGGAGTCCTTCAGGGCCTTCAAGATCGCGTCAACAGCGGCCGTATCGCCCCGCGATCCGAGCGCGGCGAGCGCCTGCTGGCGCACATCGGCGTCGGTGTCGCCGAGCGCCGCCACCAGCAGCGGCGTGGCCTTGGGATCCTCGGACTCCGCGATGATCTGCATGGCCATCTGGCGCACGTCGGCATCGGCGTCGTGGGCAGCCGTCGCCAGCGCGTCCATCGCCACGGGCACGTTGAGACGCGACAGCAGCGACAGCGCCTGCTGCCGCACCTCGGCGTCCTCGTCGTGAAGCGCCGCGACGAGCGCGGTCACCGTGGCCGGTGGCAGCGTCGCCGAGCCGCGACCCTCGCCGTGCCATCGCCCATGGGCCATCGGGCTGGGATTCGGCATGGGCATCGGCATGGGCATCGGCATTGGCATGGGCATCGGTGTGGGTGTCGGGCTCTGCCCCGACACCGGCGGCACCAATCCGGCCAGCGCGCAGACGACGCCGACTGTCACAACGGCTTGAACAGGTCGCATGGATCCTCCAGTAAACGTCAATGGTTGCTCAACTCTGCGAGGGCCCAGGCCGCCATCTTCCGGACCTCGGGACGCTCGTCCTTCAGGCTCGCTGTCAGCGCGTCTGTCGCGCGGCGATCGGCGATCTCGCCGATCGCCCACGCTACCTTCGCGCGGACCTTCCAGTCAGTGTCGTGCAGGGCGGCAATCAGCCCGTCGATCGCCTTGTCGCTGCCCAGCTCGCCGAGGGCCCACGCCGACATGTCGCGCACGTCTGCGTCTTCGTCCTTCAGCGCCGCCACCAGCGTCGGCACCGCTTCCTGCGACTTGATCTCGCCGAGCGCCCACGCCGCCATCTTGCGCACGCCGGCGTTGTCGTCGTGTGCCAGCGTCGAGGACAGCGCCCCGACACTGCCGGCATCGTCGAGCTCACCGAGCGCCCAGGCCGTCTGATGCCGCACCTGGGGCTCCCGATCCTTCAGCGCATGCCGGAGCCCTGTTGCCGCACGGCGGTCCTTGATCTCGCCGAGCGCCCATGCCGACATCTGACGAACCTGCGGGTGCTCGTCGTCCAGATGGCGCTCGATGACGTCGACGGCGCTCGTAGCGTGGAGTTCGCCCAGGCCGTGCGTTGCCTCCCGGCGTACGGCCCATTCCGTGTCGTCGAGCGCGCCCATCAGCGCCGGCAGCGCGCGCGGATCGCCGAGTTCGCCCAGGCCGTGTGCGGCCATCTCGCGAACCCGCGGATGCTGGTCCTTCAGGCTGGCGGCAATCGGCGTCACGAGCTGCACGTCTCCCACTTCACCCAGCGCCCAGACCGCGCTGCGGCGGACCTGCCAGTCGTCATCGCGAAGCGTCGTCACCAGGTGCGTGACGGCCGGCTTCAGCACCGAGCGGTCGCCCACCATCCCGAGCGCGATCGCCGCGTAGCGCCGCATGGTCGCGCGCATGTCACTCAGCGCGGCGATCAACGGCTTGATGGCGTCGGTCCCGATACGTGAGAGCGCCAGGGCCGACTCGCGCGCCGGCGAGGTCGAGCAGTGGCGGAGTTCGCCGCCGGCGGCCCATCGATTGCCCTCGCCGCGGTTGTCGCCGCACTCCAAATCGTCGACGCGGGCATCGTCAGCGAGCAGCGTCACCAGCGCGGGGACGGCCGAGATCGCGTCGGTGCCACGAAGACCGAGCTCGCACGCGGCGGTCGCGCGCCCCGCGGGGTCTGTCGCCTGAAGTGCCGTGGACAACGCCGACACGACGCGTGACGGCGTCGCCGATGTCTGCACCGCGGCCTCAGCCGAGCGGCCGAACCCCAGCAAGCCGTCGAATCCTGTCACTGGCCGGTGCTCGATCACCGGCGGCAGCGCGGCAGCCAGGCTCAGTGTCAGCAACCATCTTCCCGCTCGTCGTGCCACAACGCCTCCTCGTCCTGAAACTGGCGACGCGGGACGTGCCGTTCGCGTCGTGCTAAGAAAGTAGCACCGCGCCATCCGCCTGTCTACAACAAAATGCTAATTTTTTAGCCGACGACAATTACCGCCTGAAATTGAACATTCTTGACATGCCTGCAATGTAGGCGTAGCATGCCTGCATTGTAGTCATGGCTTCCTATCTTGGTGAGTTCGAATACGCCGTCCTCCTCGCGGTCCTGCACCTGAAGCAGGACGCCTACGCCGTTCCGGTACGCAGCCTGATCGCCGAGCGCACAGGGCGCGAGATCGCCCGCGGCGCACTCTACACGTCGCTCGAGCGCCTCGAAGGCAAGGGCTGCCTGGCGTCGACCATGCGCGATCCCGGAGAGGACGCGCGCGCCGGCCGGGCACGGCGCTACTTCACGGTGACGCCGAAAGGCCTGGCCGCACTGCGCGCCACACACGACGCGCTCAAGAACCTGACGACCGGTCTCGAGACCGTCCTCGAACGGCCATGACCGCCCAGCCCCCTCGTCTGGCGGAGCGCGCGCTGGCCATGACCATCGCCGATCCCGAGTGGCGCGAGAGCGTCATTGGCGATCTCAGCGAGGAGTTCATTGTCATGACGGCGCGGCTCGGCCCGAGCCGGGCACGCTGGTGGTACCGCCGCCAGGCCCTGGCTGTCGCCACTCATCGCACCGCCGCACGCTTCACCAGGAGATCCCCCATGCTTCGCCGTCTGCCAGAGCCTGTCGAGTCACGCGCGGGAATCCTGGGCATGCTGTCGCACGACCTCCGCCAGGCGTGGCGCAGCGTTCGCCACCATCCCGCGCTCTCGTTCACCGTCGTCGTCGTGCTCGCCGTGGCACTCGCCGCCAACGCGACCACGTTCGCGATGGCGGATGCGATGGTCCTGCGCCCATTCCGCTATCCCGGCGTGCCGCGCGCGGTGGTGGTGGCGTCAGACGATCACAAGCGGTTCTTCTGGCGCGACTCCGTCACCGCGGGTGACTTCATCGACTGGCGTGAGCAGACGCGCGACGTGATGGATCGGCTGGCAGGCATCGAATGGTGGGATCCGAACTACACGAAGGACGGGCCGCCGCAGCAGATCTTTGGCTTCCTGGTCTCGCCGGGCTTTTTCGAGATCGTCGGCGAACCAGCGGAACTGGGCCGGACGCTCGTGGACGCCGACGAGCAGTCCGCCGAGCCGGTGGCGGTGCTCAGCCACGCGTTCTGGATGCGCCAGTTCGGCAGCGCCCCTGACGTGCTCGGGCGCACGATCTGGCTCGACGGCAAAGCGCACAAGGTCGTCGGCGTCATGCCCGCGCGCTTCACTGTGCCGTTCGGCACCGACGTGTGGGCGCCGCTGACGTTCACGCCGGAGGCGCGCGCGGATCGCAAGCGCGGCATCATGATGGTACTGGGCCGGCTCGCCCCGGGCGTGACGCCGGAGATGGCGGAAAATCGTCTGCAGGTCGTCCTCTCGTCGCAGAAGCGGCTCTACCCCGACCTCTACTCGAAGCGTGCCGTCAGCGTCCGCACCTTCACCGAAGGCCTCGGCGATCAGGGCTCGGGCCCCTTCATGGCGGTGTTCCAGACGGCGGCGTTCCTGCTGCTGCTGGTCGCGTGCGCCAATGTCGCCAACCTGCTCCTGGCCCGCAACACCGAGCGATCGCGCGAGCTCGCAGTACGGCTGGCGCTCGGCGCGGGGCACGGTCGCCTGACCTGGCAGCTGGTGCTCGAAGCGCTGATCCTCTCGGCACTGGCCAGCGCGCTGGCGATTCCGCTGGTGTGGGCCGCACTCCAGGCCGCGCGTGCGGCGCTGCCCGACTCGATCATCCGCTTCGTCCCCGGCGTCTCGTACATGTCGCTGCAGCCGGCGACGTTCGCGGCCACGGTGGTGATGGCCGTCGTCGCGACGCTGCTGGCTGCAGTGCTTCCCGCGTGGCGCGCGGCGCACGGCAACGTGAGCGAGACGCTCAGGCCAGGCACGCGCGTCAGTGACGGGGCGGCCCGTCAGCGGAGCCGCGCGCTGCTGGCCGCGGCGCAGATTGCGCTGACGCTCGCGCTCCTCGCAACCGCGGGACTCACGATGTCGGGGCTTTACCGTGTCACCGAGGGCTCGATCGGCTACGACACGACGTCCATCCTGACCGGGCGGGTGCAGCTCCCCGACGCCAGCTACACGGACCCCGTGAAGCGCCGGCAGTTCATCGACACCGTCCTCGCGCGCCTGTCGGCGCTGCCCTCGGTCGCAAACGCCGCCGTCACCACCGAGCTCCCCTACAGCGGCAACTACTCGTTCACGCACTTCTGGACCGAATCGACGCTGGCGACGGAGAAGAACGCCACCAACGTCGTCGAGTGCACCATGACGCCAACGGCGCTCGACGTCGGGCACGTCCCGCTCCTCGTCGGCCGGCGGCTGACGGCGGCGGACGACGAACGCGCGCCACTCGTCGCGCTGGTGAATCAGGCGACGGCGAGCAAGTTCTGGCCGAATGACTCGGCCATCGGCAAGCGCTTCCGCAAGAGCGCGGATGGACCGCTCATTACCGTGGTCGGCGTGGTCGGCAACGTCAAGCGCGACTGGATAGCGCTCGGCGCGGACACGGCGATCTACAAGCCCGTCGCGCAGGGGCCGCCACAGAGTTTTGCCTTCACCATTCGCACTGTCGCGGATCCGGCGCAGCTGACCGGGAGTCTGCGCGCCGCGGTCCAGGCCGCCGATCCCGAGCAGCCGGTCGTCGCCGTCAAGACGATGCAGGAGGTGGTCTCCGACAAGACCACGGGCCTGCGGTTCATCGCCAACACGCTGGGCATCATCGCCGTCATCTCGGCGCTGCTCTCGTCGGTGGGGCTCTACAGCCTGATGTCGTTCCTGACCATGCGGCGCACGCGCGAGATCGGCGTGCGGGTGGCACTCGGCGCGACGTCGTGGGACGTCATCAAGATAACGAGCTCGACGGCCGCGCGGCTCACCGCGGCGGGCGTCGTGGCGGGGCTGGTGCTTGCGTACCTGGCTGGCCGCGCGCTCGAGCAGGCGCTCTTCGGGGTAATCGAGTCCAGCATGCCGCTCGCGCTCGGCCTCGGCGCGCTGCTGACCGTGGTGAGCCTCGCGGCCAGCTACATTCCGTCGCGGCGCGCTGCGGCCATCGAGCCGACAGTGGCGCTCCGGATGGAGTAGTTATCCCATCTTCTGCATCGCGGACAGGAAGTCCGCGTTGCTCTTCGTCTTGCCCATCTTGTCGAGCAGCAGCTCCATGGCTTCGACGGGCGAGAGCGGCGTGAGCACCTTGCGCAGGACGTAGACGCGATTCAGATCCTCGCGTGCGAGCAGGAGCTCTTCCTTGCGCGTGCCGCTCTTCTGGATGTCGATGGCCGGGAACACGCGCTTGTCCACCAGTTTGCGATCGAGGTGGATCTCCATGTTGCCGGTGCCCTTGAACTCCTCGAAGATCACGTCGTCCATGCGCGAACCGGTGTCGATCAGGGCGGTGGCCATGATGGTCAGCGAGCCGCCCTCCTCGATGTTCCGCGCAGCGCCGAAAAACCGCTTCGGCTTCTGCAGCGCGTTGCTGTCCAGACCGCCTGAGAGCACCTTCCCGGACGACGGGATGACGGTGTTGTAGGCACGGGCGAGCCGGGTGATGGAGTCGAGCAGGATGACCACGTCCTTACGGTGCTCGACCAGCCGCTTGGCCTTCTCGATGACCATCTCCGCCACCTGCACGTGGCGCTGCGCCGGCTCGTCGAACGTGGACGACACCACCTCGCCTTTGACGGAGCGCTGCATGTCGGTGACCTCTTCCGGCCGCTCGTCGATGAGCAGGACGATGAGGTAGACCTCGGCGTGGTTGGCGGTGATCGACTGCGCGATGTTCTGCAGGAGCATCGTCTTGCCGGTCCGCGGGGGCGCGACGATCAAGCCGCGTTGCCCCTTGCCGATCGGCGTCATCAGGTCCATCACGCGGCCGGAGAGATTTTCGGCAGTCGTCTCGAGTGTCAACCGCTCCTGCGGATAGAGCGGCGTCAGGTTTTCGAAGAACAGCTTGTCGCGCGCCGCGTCGGGCGCTTCGAAGTTGACAGCTTCGACCTTGATGAGCGCGAAGTAGCGCTCGCCTTCCTTCGGCGACCGGATCTGACCCGAAACCGTGTCACCGGTCTGCAGGTCGAACTTGCGAATCTGCGACGGCGACACGTAGATGTCGTCCGGACCCGGCAGGTAGTTGTAGTCCGGCGCACGCAGGAAGCCGAAGCCGTCAGGCAGGACCTCCAGCACGCCTTCGGAGAAGAGAAAGCCGCTCTGCTCGGTCTGGGCTTTCAGGATCTGGAAGATCAGATCCTGCTTGCGCATGCCGGTCGCGCCGGCGACGTTGAGATCCTTGGCGACCTGCGTGAGCTTCTGGATGCTCATGTCCTTCAGGTCGGTGATGTTCAGCCTGCCGCCTGGCCGGACTTCGGCAGCGCCCGCGGTCTCAGCCGCCGGCTCCGGGGGATCCTGGGTGTCGTTGGCGGCTCTCGGGGCCGACGGGGGGCGTCGCTGGTTGCTTGGCATGATGACTCGCGAGGAAAGAGAATCGAAGCCTGGAAACTTCGGGACGCTGCTCGTGCGGAACTGGAGGGGTGTGTGAGTGCCGCGCCGGGTCGCGCGTCAGGTCTTGGCCCGAGTATAGGACCCGCTCGACGGGAGTGTCAAGAAAGCCAGGCGCGTCGGCTGAACGTCAATACCGGGACGGCGAATCGCCGATGCCGACGATGCTGCAGGCCTCGATGACGTTGAGACCAAGGGCACGCGCGCGCGCCAGCAGGGCCGGCGATTCGCTTCCGGGGTTGAACCACACTTCCGCGATCTGGCGCTCGGCGAGCTCGGCGACGATCGACTCGCCCACGTCCGGCGGGACGTACATCGTCGCCATGTCGATCGGCCCCGGAATGTCGCGGACCGATCGATACGCCGTCAGGCCCTCGATCGTCGTCTCGTGGGGGTTCACGGCGTAGACGTCGTAGCCGCCGGCCACGAAGGCCCGCAGTGCCTTGTTTCCGTATTTCCGTCGATCGGCAGAGGCGCCGATGACGGCCACTCGACGAGGGCCCACAGTCTCGTGCTCCTTCAGACCAATATACAATCGTCGCTGGTGCGACGCTCGATATTGCTGCTGGTGCTGCTCTCCAGCGTGACGTTTCTCGCTGGCCTGGGCCGACCGGCCATCGGCGACTCCGACGAGGCGTTCTACGCGGAAGCCGGCCGCGAAATGGTCGAGAGCGGCAACTGGATCACGCCGTACTACAACTACGAAGTCCGGTTCCAGAAGCCGATCCTCTACTACTGGCTCGTGGCCGGCACCTACGCCGTCGCTGGCGTCGGCGAGGCGCAGGCACGCTTGTGGTCCGCGCTGGCGGGCCTGGGGCTGGCCCTCGTCACGCTCGTCGTCGGACGCCGCGCGTACGACGAGGCGACGGGCCTGCTCGCCGGCGCGATCGTCGCCACCTGTTTCGGATACTTCTCGATCGGGCGGCTGTCGCTGCCAGACCTGCCACTCGCCTTCTTCGTCACGCTGACGATCCTGGCGACACTCGCCGGGACCGTCGACGACGACGCGCATGCGTCGCGATGGCTGCTGCTGGCGGGCTTCTGCATGGGCTGCGGCTTTCTCACCAAAGGCCCGCTCGGCGTCCTCCTGCCGGCGCTGGTCGTCGCGCCGGTCTGGCTGATCGAGCGCCAGCGCCTGCGCCTCCGCGCCAGTCCAGTGATCGCCGCGTCTGTCGTCGCGCTGGTGGTGGGCCTGCCGTGGTATCTGGTAATGGCGGTCGTGCACGGCAAGGCCTACATCGACAGCTTCTTCCTCGGCGACAATCTCGAGCGCTTCGCGACGAGCCGCTTCAACGATCCGCGCCCCCCCTGGTTCTACCTGCCGATCATCGTCGGCGGCATGCTGCCGTGGACGCCCGTCGGCATCGCCGCGCTGCCAGCCCTGACCCGGGCCATCCGGCTGCGTGCGGGGTCGCGCGAGATGTGGCGGATGACGATCTGGGCCATCGCGCCGCTCCTGTTTTTCACGGCGTCGATTGGCAAGCAGCCGCGCTACATCCTGCCGATCCTGCCGCCGCTGGCCGTCATGCTCGCGCGCGTCGTCATGCAGCGCCTTCGCGCGCAGCCGGGGCGGGATCCCTGGCTGCAGATTCCGGCAGGCGTCGTCGGACTGATGCTGGCGACCATGGCCGTGCTGCTCTACCGCGCGCAGCCGCTCGTGCTGATGGTGCCGAACGTCTTCGTGTTCGCGGCGATCGTGGCGATCGCCCTGGCCTCTGTCGTGGCCTTCGCGGGCGCCCTCGCACCGCGCGCGATCGTCGTGCCGGGCGCGATTGCGATCGCGGGGGCGCTGACGCTTGCCGGCCTGCAGTACGGACTGTCGCCGGGCGGCCGTGACCCTGTGCAGAACATGGCGACGACAGTCACGCAGTACCGCACAGCCGGCGTGCCGATCGCGACGTTCCGCACCTTCGTACGCAACCTGGTGTTCTACACCGGCGTCAAGCAGACAGACCTGCGGAACGATCAGCAGGCGATCGAATACTTTCGCTCGCCGGGGCCGGTGCTCTGCGTGCTCGACGAGGGCGAGTTGCATCGACTCGAGCAGGCATCAGGCCTGCGGATGCGGGTGCTGGGCGAGGTGGTCTACTTCAACGCGTCCGCAGTGAAGCTCCGGACATTCCTCAGCCCCGACAGCCACCGCGATCTCGAGCGGGTCGTGCTCGTCACGAATCGCTAGGCGCCTGCTGGCAGGTCCGCGGGACCTGCATCCCCGCCGCGCCGGTCAGTCAGGAAAGATCTTGCCGGGGTTCAGGATCCCATGAGGGTCGAAGGCGTGCTTGACGCGGCGCATCAGGTCGATGGCCTCTGGCGACAGCTCCAGGCCGAGGTACCGCGACTTGGCGATGCCGATGCCGTGCTCGCCGCTGATCGAGCCCTCCAGCGCGACGACGCCGGCAAACAGCGCCTCCACGGCGCGCTGCGCGCGAGCGAGCGCGTCGGCATCGGCAGGGTCCACCATCACGTTGACGTGGATGTTGCCGTCGCCGGCGTGGCCGAAGCTTGGAATGGGCAGATCGAATTCGCGCCGCAGCCGCTCGACCAGCGCGAACAGCTCCGGCACGCGTCCCATCGGCACCACGACGTCGTTGTTCAACTTGAGCGGTGCGATCCGACGCAGCGCGTACGACGTCTCGCGGCGGACGCGCCAGAGCGCGTCGCGCTCCTGCTCGGTGTGGGCGCGCAGCACTTCGATGGCGCCCGACTCGCGGCACGCCGCGGCGACCTCGACGGCCTCCGCCTCCACGGCCTCCGCCATTCCGTCCACCTCGATCAGCAGCATCGCCGTCGTCCCCTCCGGCGCGAGCCGCTCGCCGACGTAGGCGGCAACGGCCTCGAGCGAGTCGCGGTCCATCAGCTCGAGGGTCACCGGCACTACCCGCCGTCGAATCAAGGCTGAGACTGCGCGCGCCGCGGCATCGACGTGGTCGAAGCACGCCCGCAACGTGGCCACCGCCGGCGGCTTCGGCACCAGCCGCAGCGTGATCTCGGTGACAATCGCCAGCGTGCCTTCCGAGCCGACGAGCAACTGCGTCAGGTCGTAGCCGACGACGTTCTTGACAGTCTTGCCGCCGGTGCGCACGACTTCGCCGCCCGGCAGCACCGCCTCGAGACCGAGGACGTAGCGCTTGGTGACGCCGTACTTGAACGCGCGCGGGCCGCCCGCGCACTCGGCGACGTTGCCGCCGATCGAGCACTCCTTCAGACTCTGCGGATCCGGAGGATAGAAGAGACCGCGCGCTTCCACCGCGGCCTGCAGGTCGCCGGTGATCACCGCTGGCTGGACGATCGCGAGGAGGTTGGCTTCGTCAATCGCGAGGATCCGGTTCAGGCGCTCGAGGCTGAGCACGACGCCACCGCGAATCGGGACTGCGCCTCCGCTGTAACCCGTGCCTGCGCCGCGCGGGACGAGCGGGACCCGCAGGTCGTGGCACAGGCGCGCGATCGCGGCAACTTCTGCGGTGGATCCTGGCAGGACGACGAGGTCGGCCGGATGCCCCTGCTTGAGGGCGTCCGTGCCATAGGCGAGCAGGGCGTCGGCGTCGCGCCTGACGTGCGCGGCGCCGACCACCCCGATGATGCTTTCGACGAAGGAGGGAGCCAGCATGTCGCCGGACGCCCGGATTGGCCTCAGGCTCTGGAGACTGCGGGGATCTTCCCTTCGTGCTCCAGCTTCTGGATGAAGGCCTGAATGCGCTTCGTCCCTTCACGAAGCTGGTCCATCGACGTCGCGTACGAAATGCGAAGGAATCCTGGCGCCTCGAAGCCTTCTCCGGCAGTCAAGGCGACGTGCCCTTCGTGGAGCAGCCGTTCCGCAAACTCCGCGGAGGTCCGAATCCCGTCGGGCGACAGCAGCGCCGAGATGTCGATGAACAGGTAGAACGCGCCGTTCGGCTTCACGCACTTGATGCGCGGGTCGGCGGTCAGCCACGCGTGCAGGGCGTCGCGACGCTTGCGGTACTCCTCGAGCATGTCCTTCACGAGGCCCTGCGGTCCCGTGACTGCCGCGAGTGCCGCCTTCTGCGAGATCGACGACACGTTGGACGTCGAGTGGCTCTGCAGGGCGTTACATGCCGCGCTCACCGCCGCCGGCGCCACCGACCAGCCGCAGCGCCAGCCCGTCATCGCGTAGGACTTCGAGGCGGAGCCGCACAGCACCGTGCGATCGCGCATCCGGTCGAAGAGCACCTTCGCCAGGTTGTGCGGAATCGGCTCGTAGATCAACTGCTCGTAGCACAGGTCGACGATCACCCAGATGTTGCGGCCGGCGACGCCATCGGCCAGTGTGGTCATCTCCTGCTCGTCCATCAGCGCGCCCGTCGGGTTGCACGGCGAGTTGACGATGATGCCGCGGGTGGACGGGGTGATGGCGTCGAGAAACGCCTGCGCGGTAATCGCGAAGCCGTCGTCCGCGTGCGTCTGCACGAGCACCGGCGTGGCATCGGCCAGCCGGACCTGCTCGATGAGCGTGGGCCAGCAGGGCGCGTGCGTGATCACTTCGTCACCGGCGCCAAACAGCGACAGCGCGATGTTGTAGAGCGCCTGCTTGCCGCCCGCGGTGATGATGACTTCGTTCGCCTTGTAGTCGACGCCGTACATCGCGGCATAGCGCGCGGCGATGGCGTCCTTCAGTTCCGCGGTGCCTGCAGCCGGCGTATACCGGGTGAAGTTGGCGTCGATGGCGGCATGCGCTGCCGCCTTCACGTGATCGGGTGTCGGGAAGTCGGGCTCGCCCGCGCCGAACTCCACGACGTCCACACCCTGCCGCCGCAGCTTGTCCGCTTCGACCAGCACCTTCAGCGTCGGCGAGGCCGACACACGACTCATGCGTTCCGACAACATTCGAGGACCTGCTCCTTACCGCGCCGGGGCCCCGGCCCGCAGCGCGCGCAATCGCGTCTCGACCACCGACGGCACCAGACCTTCGAGGCCGCCGCCCAGACGCCACACTTCCCTCACCAGCCGCGAACTGACATGCCCGAGAGCCGTCGCCGTCGGTAGAAAGACGGTCTCGACGCCGGGCTCGAGGTGCCTGTTCATCAGTGCCATCGGCATCTCGTAATCCAGGTCGGCGGAGCCGCGCAGCCCGCGCACCACCGCCACGGCGCCGCGGCGCGCCGCATACTCCACCAGAAGCCCGTCGAAACTCTCGACTTCGACGCCTGCCACATCCGCGAAGACGTCACGCGCGAGCGCGACCCGCTCATCGCGCGACAGCAGCGGCTGCTTCTGCTCGTTCACCAGCACGGCGACGATCACGCGATCGAAGAGTGCCGCCGCCCGCCGCACGAGATCGACGTGGCCAAGCGTCAGCGGATCGAACGAGCCCGGACAGATCGCCGTACGGGCCGTGGTCGTCGCACTCATGACGTCGCCGCGCCAGGCGCCGACGGGTCGTCGCGTCGGTAGAAGGTGAGCGCGCTGTCTCCCGATGTCACCTGCCGCACCTGCATCAACCCCTCGGACACGGGCGCTTCGCGACGACGCGCGTGCTCGAGCACCAGGACGCCTGCCGTCGCCAGCACCGGCGCGACGTCGATCAGTGATGGGCGCGGGTCGGTGTCGTACGGAGGGTCGAGAACGATGATGTCGAAAGGCACAGCGAAGGGCATCGGCTGGCCGCAGCCAAGTCCAATGCGGATAATAGCATAGGCATTCTCGACGCCGCAGTGGGCGACGTTGCGGGTGATGAGCGCCACGGCGCGCGGATCGAGGTCGGCAAACGTCACATGCGCGGCGCCGCGGCTGAGCGCTTCGAGCCCGACGGCGCCGGTGCCGGCAAACCCGTCCAGCACGCGCGCTCCCGGCAGTCGCGGGCTGAGCACGTTGAAGAGCGTTTCCCTGAGGCGATCGGAGGTGGGACGAAGCCCGCTCCAGTCGGGAGACGCCAGGCGCCGGCCCTTCAAGGTGCCCGCGATGATGCGCACGCCGGCGGCAGGCATCACCCGACCTCGACGAGACCGAAGCGCGCTCCCCACGTGCGGCGCATGACATCGATGAGCGCGTCGTCTGGATTCGCAGCCAGCCACTGCTCCGCCGCCTCGCGCGCTTCCACCATCAGCGCGTGGTCGCGCCGCAGGTCGCCGAGCCTCAGCGCCGGCAGCCCGGACTGCCGCGTGCCGGACAGATCGCCGAATCCGCGCAGGGCGAGATCCTTCTCGGCGATCAGGAAACCATCCGTCGTCTCGGTCATGACCTTCAGGCGCTCGTGCGCCTGATCGCCGAGCGGCGGCTGGTAGACCAGAAGGCACGTGGACTCATGCACGCCGCGCCCGACGCGTCCACGGAGCTGGTGGAGCTGCGCCAGGCCGAATCGCTCGGCGTGCTCGACCAGCATCACCGAAGCGTTGGGCACGTCGACGCCGACTTCGATGACTGTCGTCGACACGAGAATCTGGATGTCGCCGGCGACAAACGCGCGCATGACGCGATCCTTGGCGTCGGCTTTCATGCGGCCATGCAGCAGCGCTACACGGTAGGCCGGGAAGATCTCATGTGCGAGGTGATCGGCCATCTCCGTCGCCGCGCGGAGGTCCACCTTTTCCGACTCTTCGATGATCGGATAGACGACGTAGGCCTGCCGGCCCTGATCGAGCACGCCGCGGACGAAGTCGTAGACCTCGGGATGCCGTGTTTCCGGCTTGGCCAGCGTGCGGACCGGCCGTCGCCCCGGCGGAAGATCGCGGATGCTCGACACCTCGAGGTCGCCATACGTCGTCAGCGCCAGCGTGCGCGGAATCGGTGTGGCGGTCATCACGAGCATGTCGGGCTTCAGCCCCTTGGCGCGGAGGGTGGCTCGCTGCATCACGCCGAAGCGGTGCTGCTCGTCGACGACGGCCAGCCCCAGCGCCTTGAACGCGACGCCATCCTGCACGATCGCGTGCGTGCCGATGACCATGTCGATGTGACCAGCGCCCAGCTGTCCGAGCAGCGCCCGCCTGGACGCGGCCGCGCGGGAGCCAGTCAGCAGCGCCACCTTGAACCGGGTGGACGCGAGCAGCCGCTCGACGGTCTGCGCGTGCTGTTCGGCGAGGAGCTCGGTCGGCGCCATGAATGCCACCTGCCGGCCGTTCTCCATCGCCAGCATCGCGGCCAGCACGGCGACGATGGTCTTGCCGGAACCGACATCGCCCTGCAGCAGCCGGTTCATCGGCTGCGGCTTCTGCATGTCCTCGCCAATCTCCTTGAGCGCACGGCGCTGGCCGGCGGTGAGGTGGAATGGCAGGACGCTGCGCAGCGACTCGCGGATGGCGTCGTTCACGGTGATCGTGAAGCTCTTTCGCTCCGCATCAGCCTCCCGCCGTCGCAACAGCATCCCGACCTGGAACCGGAAGAACTCCTCGAGGATCAGCCGCCGCTGGGCGGGCGTGCGGAAGGCGTTGAGCGTGGCGAGTGACGTGCCATCCGCCGGAAAGTGCGCATCCAGGAGCGCGGCGCGCCGGTCCGGCAATCCGAGCGAGGCGCGGACGGCGTCGGGCAGCGGGTCGGGCACGTCGGCAGGCAGCTGAGCGAGCGCGTCTGCCACCAGGCGTCGCTGCATCTTCGGCGTGATCGACCGCGCGCGTTCGTAGATCGGGACGATGCGCCCCGTGTGGAGAGGGCTGGCATCCTCGCCGTCGACGGCCTCGAACTGCGGGTTGGTGATCTGGAGGCCCGTCCACTGATTCCGCTCGAACGTGCCGTACACGATCAACTCGGTACCCGGGCGGATCTGATCCTTGAGTACGTCGAGTTGAACCACGCGAGTCGCACCGTGCCGGACTCGTCGCGCAGCAAGGCCTCGAAGATCCGGACACCGGGGCGGCGGGTGCCACGGAGTCCTGCCGTGGTGACGCGGCCTGCGATGGACACCGTCTGCCCTTCGCGCAAGGAGGCGATCGACTGGAGCTGGCTGCGGTCTTCGTAGCGGTGCGGAAAGCGGAAGAGGAGATCCTCGACAGTCGCGAGGCCCGCGCGCTCGAAGTCGGCGGCCTTGCGGGGGCCGACTCCCTTCAGGAACTGCAGCGGCGTCTGGAGGAAGTCGGCGGACGCGATCATCGACGGCCGCGGCCCTACTGCACGACGAGCGCCTGGCCGAGCGACGTGCGAATTTCGCGGATGTGTGCCGGCAGGCGGAACGGCGCCTCGAAGTTCACGCCCTCTGGTTGCGTCGTGCTCTTCGAGTAGTAGGCGACCACTTCCTGCAGCACGGACTTGGGCACCGGCACACCCCCAATCGACGCCGAATCGAGCGTGAATGCGCCGACGCCGTTCTCCGTCCGCAGCGTGCCGCTGCAGGTCACGGGCACCTGGCCTCGCAGGAGCGTCCAGGGGCTCATGACGCTGCGGGCCTTCGCGGCCCGCACTTGATCGAGATCGACAGTCGCCTGCCCGTCAAGGTGGCCGTCCGGCAGTATCGTGACCAGCGGATCGATCACGCCCTGTGGCAGCGATGGCTTGGCGATCGTGCGCAGGTACGCGTTCACCTCGCGCTCGTTGACAGAGGTCTGCCGGCTGGCGGGCTTGGCCGCCATGCCGTTGGTCGCAATCTGAAACAGCTTCTGCTGGAGGTTGTCGGCATCGGCCCGTGAGCCGACGCCTGCGTCAGCCGACACGACGATCACTCCCAGGGCCAGCGCGCCCAGCACCACACCATACACACGGCGCATCGACACCCTCGCGGACAGAACGCGGCACCGCGTCACAGGATCAATGTACCACGGAGGGAGGTCGGCGGGTCGGCGGCGACGGCTGCTCCGGGAACGCAGACGGCTGACTCTACCGGCGGAGGAACTGGTCGACGTCGGCGGCACGGGGCAGGCCGTCGCGCGCGCCGAGAGATCGGCATTTGAGCGCGGCGACGGCGGCGGCATAGGTGAGCACGTCGGCGACGTCGGCGTCGTGGCCGGCGTGGAGATAGCCGCCGATAAAGCCACCGCGAAACGCGTCGCCGGCACCGGTGCTGTCCACGACCGGCACCTCGAACGCCGGCGTCCGGATCTCGCGGCCCTGGCAGATGGCGAGACTGCCGGCGTTGCCCAGCGTCACGCACGCCACCGCCGGGCCGTACTCCCGCGCCATGGCTGCCAGCGCGGTCCCGGTGTCGTGATGTCCCGTCAGCTTCTCCGGAAATCCTTCCGACGCGATGATGACGTCGATATGCCGCAACAGCGCCGGGACTCCGGGCAGCACGGCCTCGACGTCGATGACTGTGAGCGCGCCGTGACTCCGCGCCGTCCGGGCGGCCTCGGTGGACGCCGGGATGTCCTCGCAGTCGACGTGGAGCGCACGGGCGGCCGCCCAGACGTTCGCGTCGACTTCGCCCGGTCGCACCGCCAGAGCCGAGGGGCGGTCCCACAGCACCGTCCGATCCCCGGTCCGCGCGTCGACGAGCACGATCGCGAAACGCGTGGCGGCGGGCACCTGTGCAACGGCGCTCACGTCGACGCCCTCGTGTTGAAGGCTCTCGAGCGCGAGCTGACCCAGCTCGTCGTTGCCCACCTTGCCGACGTACTGGGCCCGCCAGCCGAGCCGCGCGCAGCACACCATGGCCGACGCCACCTGGCCGCCTGGCAGCCGGGCGAATCGCTCGATTCGATGCTTGGTGTTGCTACGCGGAAAACTACCCAGGACCGCCAGCAGATCCACGCTGTTCTGGCCCAGGCCGACGACGTCGAACGGCCGCGCTCCGGCAGGGAGCAAGTCGAACGGAATGCGCACGGCCGGCCATGCTAGCACGCGTCCCCGCACCACGGAGAGGGGCGGATCCGGCCGTCATGGCGGAGGCTACTTGCTCGTGTCAGGGGCTGCGCACTGGCGCGCCGCGCAGAACGCCGCGAGGGCACCGTTCACTTCCTTCCGCGCTCGACGCTCGGCCCGCCGGTGCTTGTAGTCGACCGCGGCCGAGCGGACGCCCTCGATGCCATTCATCAGCAACTCCCCCACTGACGGCAATCCAAAGGTGGGATCGAACGGCTTTTCGTCAGTGGGCTGCAGATTGAACGGTCGCTCGCGGACCTCGAGCCGGAATGTGGGCGTGTCGCCAGACGGCGGCGGAACCTGCAGAAGCGACGGCGGCTGCATCAGGCCCGCACGAATCCGCGCCACCGACACTGGCAATTGTGAGTCGGCCGCCTGTGCCGCAATCGTCGATTGGAGAGCGAGAATCGTCGCGAGGCTCCACAACAGCACCAGGAACGGCGCCTTCATCGTTCCTCCTCCCCGTCCTTGTTAGACAGATCGTCTGACTGTCTGGCCGGTCGATCCGAGTCGCAGTTGACCTTCGCCTTTCCTTTGCGTAAGATACCCGCCCATGATGCCGCTCACTAAGCGCCAGCGGGAAATCCTCGACTACCTCAACGAGTTCATCCAGCTGCATGGCTACGCGCCCAGCCTGGAGGAAATCGGCCGGCGCTTCAACCTGTCGTCGCTGGCGACCGTGCACAAGCACCTCACCAACCTGCAGGAGAAGGGCTTCATCAAGCGGGCCTGGAACCGCAGCCGCTCCGTAGAGCTGATGCCGACCCGCGGCGGTGGCCGCGCGGTCGAGCTGCCTCTGCTCGGCTTCGTCGCCGCCGGCGCGCCCATCGAGGCCATCGCCAGCAACGAGACCATCTCCGTGCCGGAAGACCTCGCCGGGCGCCGCGACACGTACGTCCTGCGCGTCCGCGGCAATTCGATGATCGACGAGCAGATCCGCGACGGCGACTTCGTCATCGTCGAGGACCGCAAGACCGCCGAGAACGGCGAGATGGTCATCGCGCTGCTCTCGGGCAGCGACGCCACGCTCAAGACGTTCTACCGCGAGCACGATCGCATCAGACTCCAGCCTGCGAATCCGACGATGCAGCCGATTGTCGTGCCGGCCGAGACCGTGCAGATTCAGGGCGTCGTCATCGGCGTGATGCGGAAGGTACTGACGCGGCCGCCCTGCCCCGATCTACACTCCGGACATGGCCGAACTGAAGCAGATCAACTTCACCATCGTCCCCGACGATGGCGGGCGCAACGAACGTACGGTACGCAAACTTCTGCGCCATCTCACAGACACCGTTCGACTGCACGATCACGTTCTGCGAGGTCCTGCCGCTGTCGGAGGACGAGATCCGCGCGCTCAACTCGGCCGCGCCCGGCGTCGAACGATCGGTCCGGGCACCCGTGCGTGCCCGCGTCGTCCTGCCATTTCAGGTGCTGCCCAATCTCGTCGCGGCGCTGCAGGAACAGCTGCGCAACGTCGGCGCGCAGCCCGCCGGCCCCGTGCACTGAGGCTCGCGTGCCAGACCCGCGTCCAGCCAGCGAGACGCGCGAGATCCTGGACCGTCTCGAGAGCCAGCATCCGGGCGCCGACACCGAACTGCACTACCGCACGCCGTTCGAGTTGCTGATCGCTACCATTCTGTCGGCGCAGTCCACCGATGCGCGCGTGAACATCGTCACGCCGGCCTTGTTCGCCCGCTTCCCTGACGCCCGCGCGCTCGCCGGCGTCGAGCCCGAAGAGGTCGAGCCGCTCGTCGTGTCTACCGGGTTTTTCCGAAGCAAGTCGCGCTCGATCGTCGGCGCCGCCCGCGCGCTCGTCGAGCGGCACGGCGGCGAGGTCCCGGCCGACATGGAAGCCCTGGTGGCGTTGCCTGGAGTGGGGCGCAAGACGGCCAACGTCGTCCTCGGTCATGCGCTGGGCGTGCCCGGGCTGCCGGTGGATCGGCACGTCCTCAGAGTCGCGAATCGCCTCGGCATCGCCGCATCGGACAACCCCGAGGAAGTGGAACGGCAGCTGATGAAGGTGTTGCCGAAGAAGCGCTGGACACGCGCGTCGGACACGCTGATTCTTCACGGCCGTCGCATCTGCCGGCCGACGCCGCTCTGCGACCGCTGTGCCGCCCGCGATCTGTGCCGGTATTTTGCGGCCCTCGGCACACGCCGCGGAGCGAAACCGGCACGGGCGGCGAGCGGCGGCCCTCGGGCGCCCCGGAAGAAGGCCGCGCCCCCACGCGCGCGATGACCCGGCAGCAGTTCGAGTCGCTGACGAGAGACGCGCTGCGCGCGATTCCGCGCAGCTTCCGCGACCGCATGGCCAACGTCGAGATCGTGATTGAGGATCGCGCCGCGCCGGAGCTGCTCGCGGAGATGGACATGGAGCCCGACGACGAGCTCTTCGGCCTCTACCAAGGGACGCCGTTGACCGAACGCAGCTGGGCGCACGGCAACGCATTGCCCGACCGCATCATCCTGTTTCAGCAAACGCTCGAAGCGGCGTCCGCGGACATCGACGAGTTGTTCACAGAGATCTGCCTGACACTCATTCACGAGGCCGGCCACTACTTCGGGCTGAGCGAGGACGAGGTTCAGGAGGCCGAGGAGTTGTGGCTGGCCGAGGAAGGCGAGGGGGCCGAGGGAGCCGACGAAGGCCAGGGCGGCGACGGGCCTGAGGGCGAGAAGCGGTGAAGGCGCGCAAGCGGTTCGGGCAGCACTTTCTCGAGGCGCCGTGGGCCGTGCGTCTCGTCAACGCGATCGCGCCGCGCGCCGACGAGACGTTTCTCGAGATCGGGCCCGGGCGCGGGGCCATCACGCGGCTGCTGGCCGAACGCGCGGCGCGCGTGGTGGTCGTCGAGCTCGATCGCGATCTCGCGCAGGAGCTCGAGGCGGCGGCCATCCCGCGCGTCACTGTTGTCCAGGCCGACTTCCTGTCGGCCGACATCGCTGCCCTGAACCTGCCGCACGGCACCCGCGTCGCCGGCAACCTCCCTTACAACGTCGCGACGCCGATTCTGTTCCGCCTGCTCGAATCGACCCGGGGCCGCGGCACGTATCGCGACGCGACCCTGATGCTCCAGGCGGAGGTCGTCGATCGCATGACGGCCTCGCCGGGCGGCAAGACGTATGGGCCGCTCACCGTCGCCGTCGGCGTGGACGCGCTCGTCACCCGCCTGCTGACGCTCCCGCCGGGCGCGTTCCGGCCGCCGCCGAAAGTCACCTCGGCAGTGGTGCGACTGGAGTTCCCGGTGCCGCCGCCGTACCCGGACCTGCCCGACGCCTTCGCGCCGATGATCCGGAGCATCTTCACGATGCGCCGCAAGACCATCGGCAACGCGCTGGGCCCCGCGGCGGAGACCGCCGGGGTCACAGCCGCCGCGGTGCTTGCGGCCGTCGGAGTCGACGCTCGCCGCCGGCCCGAGACGCTGCCCGTGCCGACCCTGATCGACCTGGCGCGGGCGCTGACTGCCGCCCGGGACGCCAGGTAGGTGGCCGGAGGGCTCGCTATCCGACAAGTGTCGTCTGTGCTATATTTTCCGACGGTTCGACCTCTCCGCTTCAACGGTTCGCCAGGCTGTCCCAGCGGCCTGTTCGCCGATCGGCGCGGGCGCCCGCCCGCATTTGTCGGCATCCCTGTGCGCTGAGCGTCCCGACGTATCGGGATCGCCCGGGACAGGTGTGACTGCGGCCGGCCTCGCAAGGCCAGCCAGCTGGGTACCCGATGTCTGAATCCGTGACGCCCCTCGAGGTTGTGCCTCTCGGTGGGCTCGGTGAGTTCGGCATGAACATGATGGCCGTGTCGTGGGGCGAAACCACGCTGGTCGTCGATGCCGGCGCGATGTTCCCAGGCCCCGAGCTGCCAGGCGTGGACCTGGTGGTGCCGGATCTCACCTACCTCCAGAGTCGCCGCGTGTCGGCGCTCGTGCTGACGCACGGACACGAGGATCACATCGGCGGCGTGCCCTATGTCTGGCCGCTGCTCGACGGGCCGGTCTACGGCACTCCCCTCACGCTGGCCCTGGTCGAACCCAAGCTCGCGGAGCACCAGATCGATGCCGGCGACCGTCTCCATCCGGTGCAGCCCCGCGATCGCGTGCGCGTCGGCGACTTCGAAGTCGAATTCGTCCAGGTCACGCACAGCATCCCCGACGCGGTTGCGCTCGCCATTCACACGCCGGTCGGGACGCTGGTGCACACCGGCGACTTCAAGGTGGATCAGACCCCGCTCGACGGGCGCCACTTCGATCTGCATCGGTTCGCGACGCTGGGCGCTGAGGGCGTGCTCGCGCTGTTTGCCGACAGCACGAACATCGACCGGCCTGGGTTCACGGGCTCGGAGCTGGAGGTGGTCGGCCCCTTCGAGGAGATCTTCACGTCAGCCACCGGCCTGCTGGTAGTGGCGACGTTCTCGTCCAGCATCCATCGCATGCAGCTGCTGGTCCGGCTGGCCGAGCGCTTCGGCCGCAAGGTGGCGTTCATCGGCCGGGGCATGATGCAGAACTCGGAGATCGCCGTCCGGCTGGGATATCTGACGATTCCCGCAGGACTGCAGATCCGCGACTCCGACGTGCCGAGCCAGCGGCCCGGCGACGTCCTGTGCATCACCACGGGGTCGCAGGGCGAGCCGCATTCCGGACTCGCGCGCATCGCGATCGACGACCACCGGCACGTCAAGCTCGGACCGGGCGACACGGTGGTCCTCTCCGCGCGGGCCATCCCCGGCAACGAGAAGGCGATCGCGCGCGTGATCAACCACCTGGCGCGGCGCGGCGCCGAGGTGGTGACCGAATCGATGCGCCACGTCCACGTGTCGGGTCATGGCAGCGAGGAAGAGCTGAAGCTGGTGCTGTCGCTCGTGCGGCCACGGCACTTCATCCCCGTGCATGGCGAGTACCGCCACCTCGCACATCACCGGCGCGTCGCGCAGCGCGTCACCCGCGGCTCGGAGCATCCGACAGAGGTCGTCCTCGTCGAGGACGGCGACATCCTCCGCTTCGATGGCCGGGCGGCGGAGATCGTCGGCAAGGCGCCGACTGGCCGCGTCCTGATCGACGACACCCGTCTCGGCGAGGTCGCCGACGAAGTGATTCGCGATCGGCGCCACCTCGCCGGCGACGGCATCGTGCTGCCGGTCGTGGCGATGCGCATCTTGAACGGCGAGCTGGCAGGGTCGCCGGAGATCGTCACGCGCGGCGTCGTGGCGGACGCGGCGCGCGAGAGCCTGCTGGCGGAAGGCTCGGCGCTGCTCGCCCACTTCATCGGCGAGCTCAGCGTGGAGGAACGGACCGATCCCGGCCTGCTTCGTGAGGCCATCCGGACGGAAGTGCGGCGATTCTTTCGCAAGCGTACCGGGCGGCGCCCGCTGGTGCTGCCCATCGTCATGGAGATTTGAGTCGACGTGGCCACGACATCCACCATTTCCCGGCGCACGAGCGAGTTTGCTGGCGTTGCCCTGTTTGCGGCATCGCTGATCTGGCTGATCGCGCTGGTGACGCACGAGCCGTCCGACCCCGTGTGGTTCTTCACCGCGGGCGACGTGCATCGGGCCGCCAACTTCATCGGCCTCGTCGGCGCGTTCCTGTCGGAGGCCTCGCTCCAGGTCCTCGGCTACACGGCGTTCCTGGTGCCCGTGGTGCTTGCGGTGATCGGGTGGCACCTGTTCTGGTGCCGCGCGGTGGACTCGGTCTACACGAAAGCCATCGGCACGACATTGATGTTCGGCTGCCTGAGCGCGCTGTTCGGCCTGGTCATCGGCAGCGCCGATCTGAACGGGCGCACCTTCAGGGCGGGCGGCTACGTTGGCGAGTGGATCGGCGACATCTGCTCGGCGTACCTGAACCGGCCGGGCGCGATCATCATCGTGCTGACGCTGCTGGCGCTGTCAGTGATTCTCGCGACGCAATTCTCGTTCGGGCGGACGTCGTCGGCCGCGTTCAAGGCGTCCGCGGCGCTGGCCGGGCGAGGAACGGCGCGGTTCGGCGAATGGCGTGAGGAGCGCCGGCGTGAGGCCGAGCGGCGTGAAGTGATCGCGAAGCACACGAAGAAGAACGGCGCCGCGGCTGGCGCCGAAGCTGCGACCGCCGTCGCAGCGGCACGCGCCGCGCGACAGACGCAAAAGGATCGCGACAAGACGAAGGACAAGGTGGCGCGCGTCGACGACGACTTCGAAGAGGACGAAGAGATCGACGAGCCAGTGACGCCGCCGGGCCGTCGCGGCGCGAGCGAGGCACCGGCGATCGCGCCGCCGCGTCCGTCGCGCGCGAAAGTCACGACGCCCGCGCTGCCGCTCGGCGAAAGCGACGCGACGTCACGCGCCCCGGTGGAACGCAGGATGGGCGGCTTCACGCTGCCGCCCCTGTCGCTCCTCGACGCCGCGAAGGCGGAGCGGAAGGTCGACGAGCGCGAGCTGATGGAAGGCGCGCGGCTGCTCGAGGAGAAATGCCACGAGTTCTCGGTCGCCGGATCTGTTGTCCAGATTCATCCGGGGCCGGTGGTCACGACGTTCGAGTTCAAGCCCGACGCCGGCGTGAAGTACAGCAAGATCACCGGCCTGGCCGAGGATCTGTGTCTTGGTCTTCAGGCGGAGTCGATCATCATCGATCGGCTGCCCGGCAAGTCCACCGTCGGCATCCAGGTGCCGAACCAGATTCGCGAGCAGATCTCGCTGCGCGAGCTCCTGGACTCGGAGACGTATCGACGGTCCAGCTCGAAGCTCACGCTGGCCATGGGCAAGACCATCCACGGCGAGCCCTTCTTCGCCGACCTCGCGGCGATGCCGCACCTGCTCATCGCCGGGTCCACCGGCATGGGTAAGTCTGTGGGCCTCAACGCGATGCTCACGAGCATCCTCTACCGCGCGACGCCCGACGACGTGCGGCTGATCATGATCGACCCGAAGCGCCTCGAGCTGGGCATGTACGAAGACATCCCGCACCTGCTCACCCCCGTCGTGGTCGAGCCCAAGCTCGCCGCCAACGCGCTCCGCTGGGCGGTGCACGAGATGGAAGAGCGCTACAAGACGCTCGCGGCCGAGGGCGTCCGGAACATCGATCAGTACAACCGGAACATCCGGCACATGCTCGAAGACAAGGACGCGAAATTCGATGGCGAGCCGCCCAGGCAGTTGCCCTTCATCGTCGTCGTGATCGACGAGCTCGCGGATCTGATGATGGTGGCCGGCAACGAGGTGGAAGAATCGATCTGCCGGCTGGCGCAGATGGCGCGCGCGGTGGGCATTCACCTGATTCTTGCCACGCAGCGCCCGTCGGTGGACGTCATCACCGGGCTGATCAAGGCCAACCTGCCCGCCCGCATCGCGTTCAGGGTGTCGTCGCGGATCGACTCGAGAACCGTGCTCGACGGCAACGGCGCCGAGCAGCTGCTCGGCAAGGGCGACATGCTGTTCCTGCCGCCTGCGTCCTCGCGCTACGTTCGCCTGCACGGGCCGTACATCTCGGAACAGGAGAGCGCCAGGCTGGCCAGCTTCCTGCGCAAGCAGGGACGGCCGATCTACGACACGTCGATTACCGCCGAGGAGAAGACGACGCAGGCGATGGAGTTCGAGAAGGACGACCTGTACGACGAAGCGGCGCGTATCGTCGTGCAGAGCGGCCAGGCGTCGATCTCCTACCTGCAGCGGCGTCTCCGGATCGGGTTCAGCCGGGCGGCACGCCTGGTGGACATGATGGAGGCCGACGGCCTGGTTTCGGCGGCCGCCGGCGGCAAGGCACGCGAAGTTCTCGTCGGCAAGGACTACTTCGACGAGGTGGACGCACAGGTTCGATAGGTCGGAGGCGACCAATGCGCCGGATTCTTCTGCTCACGCTTGCTGCGACGCTGCTCGTGCAGTCGCCGCTCTGGGCGCAGACGACTGCGAAGTCGATGTACGCGCGGCTGCAGGGTCGCGAACAGACCGCCCGCCGGGCGCTCGAACAGGGCGGGACGTCGGATGCCGTCCGCAAAGAGCTCGTGCGTGTGGTCGCGGGCTACGAGAGCCTCGTCGGACGCTTCCCGCGCAGCGGCTACAGCGACAACGCCCTGTGGCAGGGCGCCATGCTCTCGGCGTCGAGCTACGCGCGGTTCCGTGTCGAGTCGGACCGGGCGCAGGCAGTGCATCTGCTCAAGCGCCTCACCACCGAATACCCGTCGTCGACGCTCAGCCGGCAGGCGAAGCCGGCACTCGCCAGGCTGAGCGGACCAGCGGAGACGTCAACTGTTCACGCGATGACTGCTGCGCCAACGCCGACTGAACGTCCGCTGCCGGCGCCTCCGCAGCCAGCCTGCCCGCGCGCAGCCTGCCCACGCGTGAAGTCGTCGAGCCAGCGCTCCCGCCGGCGGTGCCGGCGTCGGCCTCAGTCAAGATGCCGGCCGCGCCTGTGCCGACAGTCGCAGCGCCGTCAGGCCCGGCGGCACAGCTGCGTGCCGTCCGCCGCACCATCCTCCCGGACGTCGTCCGTGTGGCGATCGAGCTCGATCGCGAAGTGGACTACCACGACGACCGAATCAGCGGGCCGGACAGAATCTTCGTCGACCTCCAGGGGGCTGAGGCGGCAGCGGGCGTGAAGACGAGCGAAGTGTGGGACGACGGCGTCGTGAAGGCGGTGCGAGTCGGCGCGCGCGGCGCTGCCCTGCGCGTTGTCCTCGATCTCGACAGCGTCAGCCGCTACAGCGTGTTCACGCTCTACAACCCGTTCCGCGTCGTCGTGGATCTCGACCGCCGCGGTACGACCGACCAGGTCGCCAAGGCCTCGTTTCTGCCGCCGCCGCCCCCGGCGCCCGGGAAGAGCGACGCGGGCTCCCGGCTTGACGCGTCGTCGAAGCCTGAGGCCAGCGCGAGGCCCGACGCACCTGTCGACCCGATTGTCATGGGCTCCGCGGCGACGGAGAGAGTCGTCATTCCGGTCGAGGACGCTCTGAAGCCGGCGCCGCAAGTGGACAGCGTTGCCGCCGGGGCCACGATCGCGGTGCCTTCCCCACCGGCGCCGCCGCTGCCGGCCACACGCGCGGCGGGAGCCGCGTCGTCGACGAAGCCCGTGCCGGAGCCAGTGCCAGCGCCGCCAGCGCTCAACCTGCAGGGGCACTTCTCGCTGTCGCGTCAGCTGGGTCTCGGTATCTCGCGGATCGTGATCGACCCCGGCCACGGCGGTCACGATCCGGGCGCCCAGACACGAGGTATGAACGAGGCGGATCTGGTCCTCGACGTGGCGCTGCGGCTCGAACAGCTGCTGGCCAAGACGCCGGGCGTCGAAGTCGTGCTCACGAGACGCACCAATGTCTTCGTGCCGCTCGAGGAACGGACGGCGATCGCCAATCGCGAAGGGGCCGACCTGTTCCTGTCGATCCACGCCAACGCCAGCCGCAATCCGAAGGCCCGGGGCGTCGAGACGTATTTCCTGAACTTCGCGTCGAACCCCGACGCGGAAGCCGTGGCTGCCCGGGAGAACTCGGCGTCGGGCCAGACGATGCACAGCCTGCCGGACATCGTGAAGGCGATCACGCTGAACAACAAGCTCGATGAGTCGCGGGATTTCGCGACGCTGGTTCAGCGGTCGATGGTCGATCGCCTGGCGGCAGGCACGGCGGGCACCCGCGATCTCGGCGTCAAGCAGGCGCCGTTCGTCGTGCTCATCGGCGCCGGGATGCCAAGTGTCCTCGCGGAGATCTCCTTCGTGACGCACCAGCAGGAAGGACGGCTCCTCAAGACCGCGGCCTATCGCCAGAAGATCGCGGAAGCGCTGTATCGAGGGGTCGCCGAATATCAGCGGTCGCTGAAGGCCGTGCGCACAGTCGCGCGGCAGTGACTCAACGGCCGCGCGCCGCCGTCACTCCGAGAGGTGCAATGACAGGTCGTCGCCGCTCGATCCGTGAGTCGCGCTGACTGGACGCCACGCGCGCAATCCGATCAGCACTCCCGCCAGGACACATCCCAGGACGACCGCCAGCAGAGTCATGGCGCCGGTCAGCCCGAGCGCGCGCAGAATCACGTCGCCGAGCGTCACCGCGTCGGTTGGCGGCCCGATGACCCTGACGATGATCGGCGACGCCGGCGGGAGGGGCGGGGCAATCACGAGATCAGTTTACCGCGCCGTCTCCGAGCCGAGCCAACGCGCCGGATCGAGTGCCAGCTCGGCCAGCAGTCGCGTCGCGATGCCCGTGGCGCCGCGCGCCTGCCAGGGTTTGGCGTCATCGGCCCACGCCGTGCCCGCGATGTCCAGGTGCAGCCATGGCAGCTCGCCGGCGAACTGCTTGAGGAAAAGCGCTGCCGTGACGGCACCAGCCGGACGGCCGCCGGTGTTGCTCATATCCGCGACGTCGCTCTTGAGTTGCTCGAAGTAGTCGTCAGTGATCGGCATCGGCCACATCCGATCGCCGGTGAGACTTCCCAGTTCCCGGGCCGCCGTCACGAAGGCCTCAGGCCTGCCGAACAGGCCGCTGTGCACACGGCCGAGTGCGACGACGCATGCCCCTGTCAGCGTGGCGATGTCCACCAGATGCGTTGCGCCGAGCTTCTGCGCGTACCACAAGCCGTCGCCGAGAATCAGCCGGCCTTCGGCGTCGGTGTTCACCACCTCCACGGTCTTGCCGCTCGCCCCGGTCAGCACGTCGCCGGGCTTGACGGCGCGGCCGCCGGGCATGTTCTCGGTGATCGGAACGACGCCGATGACCCTCGACGGCGCATTGAGCAGCGCTGCCGCGCGGAGCGCCGCGATGACGGCCGCACCGCCCGTCATGTCCACCTTCATCTTCTCCATGCCGTCGGCCGGCTTGATCGAGATGCCGCCGGTGTCGAAGGTGATCCCCTTGCCGACCAGGCCGAGCACCGGCGCGGCCGGTGCGCCGGCCGGCTCGTGACGAAGGACGAGCAGCCGCGGCGGCTCGGCGCTGCCACGCGCCACGCCGAGCAGCAGCCCCATGTTCAGTTCGGCGATGCGGGTCTCGTCGAGCACCTCACAGGTCAGCGTCGTGCCGCTCGCGGCGTGCACCGCGCGGTCGGCAAACGCGCGCGGCGTCAGGATGTTCGCCGGCTCATTCGCCAGGTCGCGCGCAAGGTTCGAGCACTCGGCGAGGACGCGGCCGCGGTCGACGGCGGCCGTGCAGGCACTTCGTCCCGTCGCCGGCAGCTCCGTCGCCAGGATGCGAAGGTCTGCGACACGCGGCAGATCGGGCGGCACGCTCTTGTGCCTCCCGGTCTCGTGCTGGGCCAGCACCAGTCCCTCCGCGAACCCCTGCAGCAGGCGTTCGGTGGCCCGGGACGGATCGCCGTGGTCGGCCGCCGCGCGAAACAGCAGCGTGACGCGTGAGATGCGGCGCTGCCGCGCCGACAGCACCGCGGCCGAGGCCACCCGTCGGGCGACGTCGACGCCAAACGCGGCGCGAGGGCCGGCGCCGACAAGCGCGACGCGTCTGGCCCGCCAGTGGTGCGAGACAGGCGTCAGGAAAAGCTCGAACGGCGCGCCGGTGAACTCGCGATTCGAGATCGCGCGGCTCACCTCGCCGCCCGATGCCGCGTCAAGGCCTGGCACGTCGGCGAAGTCATCGCCGTCAAAGGCGGGGATGACGAGAAGGTCCGTTTCCACCTGACCGAGCGGCGCGGTCACCAGCGGGAGGGGGTGCGTCTCCAGGCTGTCCATTGTCGCGATTATGGCCGATCACCGGCGTCTGGTGGAGCGCTGCGGCGAATGGCCTTACAATGCGCATAGAACCCCTTCTCCCCGAAGGACGGGCCGAATGACCTCGGACAAACAGGGCGTGTGGTCAGACCGGCGACGAGCAGGCGTGCTGGCGGTGGCGATGGGCTGCGCGCTTGCCGTGTTCGCGTTGCAGGCGAGGGCGCAAGACGACAAGAAGGACGTGAAGGACCCGAAGAAGGCGTCCCTCAATCTCAAGGTCGTGCCGCCGATCGCATTCTCACCGGCGAAGATGGTCGTGACCGCCGAGCTCAAGGGCGGCTCCGATGACAGCGACGAGTACTACTGCCTGGGACTCGACTGGGACTGGGGCGACGGCACCGAGTCCTCCGCCGCCGCCGACTGCGCGCCGTTCGAACCAGGCAAGAGCACGATCGTCCGCCGGTGGACCGCCCCGCACACGTTCGAGACGGCCGGGCAGTACCGCATCCAGCTGCGACTGCAGCGCGGCAAGAAGACCATTCTCGGCGGGAATATCTCGGTGCAGGTCAAGCCCGGCGTGCGGGATCAGAGCGAGTTCTGATTCCCCGTGCTGATGCACGGCACTGACTGACTCGTCGCCGGCGCGCACCCGCGCGATGCCGGCGAGAGTCAGTCACCACTACTGCCTCACCCACTACAGGCCGCTCGGCGGCTCCTGATACACCGGAAGCGGCGGCGGGACGGCCAGGCCAGGACCGTACGGCAGTCCGCGCGATCCGAACCGGGTCAGCAGCGCCGCGCCAAGGCCCACGGTCCACACCAGGTACTCCAGGAAAAATCCGAGGACGCCGAGCGGCCACGTGATCGCCCAGAGTGGCGCTGGCAACATCCCAAGGGTCCGCGCCAGCACGCTCACCGACGCTGCCAGAATCACGCCGACGGCAACGGCCAGAAACATCGAGCGATGGTCGCCGATGGCCCAGCGACCCACTTGCAGCGCCACGCCCGTGAACCCGACGACGATGGCCAGCAGGAACGCCAGGACCACGAACGGCACGAGCACGAGCAGCGGGATGCCGATGATCGTGATGGCCAGCACGACGACCATGATCACGAGCGCCGGCACGAAGAGCAGCTGCGCCAGCAGTCCCGTGAAGCCGCTCAGCCAGGGATCACGTGCGGCCCGATTGCCGATCCGCTCCACCGGGCGCTGACCAAGCAGGACGACCAGGCACGCCAGCAGCAGGACGATCCCGATTCGGGCGACCGTGCCGATGAGGCGAACCGAGCCGTGCACCACGTCGAGGCCGCCAATCGCGCCCAGCACGCCCAGCGCCGCGAGCGGGTGCGGCGCGAAATGCGGCGCCCCGAAGCGAACCTCTGTCACCTTGCCGTGAATCGTCGCGCCTGGCTCCTGCTCGACGTGCCCGCCGACAGCGGTGACGTCTCCGCGCACAACCGCCTTCGGACCCAGGTGCACGCTGCCCAGCACCGCCACGACGTCGTCGTCGGCGTGGCCAAGAAGCGTGACAGTGCCGAAAATAGCGACGACCGGGTCGGTGACTTCTTCGTCCTCCGCCACGTTGACGTCGCCACCGACGTGCACCTTCGCCGAGCTCTTCCGCCAGTGCCGGACGTCTGACGACGTATCGGCGTTGTCATGATCGCGATCCGCCCTCGCGTTGTCGTCGTCATCATCGTCATCGGCGCTCTTGTCCGGCGGCGGCGGGGGCGGCGTGACGCGCGGGGGCGACGGCGGCGACGGCGGCCCGGCGGATTCGGCCGGACTCGACGCCTTTGCGTTCTCACGCCAGTGGGCGAGCGCGTCGGCCGGCAGATACGACATCTGCAACACGATCTCCGCGTCGGCGCCAAGGCGCTTGCGAAGGTCGGCGCCGGTCGCCGGATCGCCGTCGATGGCGATCACCCCGTCACGGATCTCGACCGAGGTGACGTCGTGGTTGTGGCGTGGCGTCAACACGACGCCGCCGCGCACCGGCAGCACTTCGAACCGTTGTTCGACGCGCTGTCGCAGCGCCGGGTCGATTCCACTCTGCGCGCCGACGGTCGTGGTGCCATGCCAGGCGCCGAGCGCCACGAGCAACGCACACACCAACCCTGTCCGCCTTACGACACCCATCACACGTCTCCCTGTTCACTCGGCAGGACCCGGCTGAGACCAGCCAGGGCCAGCGACGCCGTCAACACGCCGCCGAGCAGCATGACGGTTCCTGTGGGGCTTGCCACCGCGGTGCCGAGCGCGTAGCCCATGCGCGCCAGCAAGTCCCAGAACGACACCCCTGCGTTCATCCACTCCACGAGCATCACGCACGCGCGGGTCAAGCCACGGACGGCAACGCCGGCGTCCAGAAAGAACGCCGCAAGCAGCACGACTACCGGCATCAGCGTCAGCACCGCGGCCCCGGTCACCACACCGGCCGAAATCACGAGCTCCGACCGCGCTCCTCCCCACCGGCGGCGGGACGCCACCTGACGCCAGTCGGCGCGGGCCACCGTCATGAGCCGGGCGGACAGCCCGGTCGAGATCGATCGGCGCGGCACGACCGCCAGCAGCGCCTGCGCGCGCCGGTCGTCCTCGTCCTCGAATCGCGAGCGGTCCGCCATGTCCCTGTCTGGTCTTACGACCGGCCGCCGGGCCGGGTTTCAGGCGCCCAACCCGCACGGGCCAGTTCTGCCGCCAGGGCCCGCCGGGCGCGGTGCAGGAACGTCTTCACCGTGCCGAGCGGCATGTCCAGAATCTCGGCGATTTCCTGATATTCCAGGCCTTCCTGGTAGCGGAGCACGACGACGGACCGGTACTCCGGGCGCAGCTGATCGAGTGCCCTGTCGACGGCTGTTGCGAGCTCTGCCCGGACGCTCGAGTGCTCGGGCGACAGGGCCTTGAGGTCGGGCAGCGACTGGAGCGGATCCGACTCGCCGTCGTCGTCTGGGCGGACCCCGAGGACGGCGAGGCGTCGCTGGCGCAGGTGGTCGATGGCAGTGTTATGAGCGATGCGGAGCACCCAGTTCACCAGCCGCATCGACTGGTTGTAGCTGGCCAGGCCGCGGAAGATCTTGATGAAAGTGTCCTGCGCCAGGTCTTCCGCGGTGGACTCGTCGCGGACCATGCGAACGATCAGGTTGAACACCGGGCGTTCGAAGCGCCGGACCAGCTCTTCGCAGGCCGGTTGGGACCCGGCCAGCGCCTGTCGCACGATGTTGACGTCCGCGGCGGCCCGCGCTTCGTCGTGGTCGGCCATCAGGAGGTCAGCGGGAGGTCACGCACGCTCGACGATCATCGCCACGCCCATGCCCCCGCCAACACAAAGTGACGCCACTCCCAGCCGGCCGCCGGTGCGGCCGAGATGACCGAGCAGTGTCACCAGAATACGCGCGCCGCTGGCGCCAATCGGATGGCCCAGCGCGATGGCTCCGCCGCCGACGTTCACGCGGGCGGCGTCGAGTCCAAGCTCGCGAATCACTGCCACTGACTGCACCGCAAACGCCTCGTTGAGCTCGAAGAGATCGATGGCCGACAACTCGAGTCGCGCGCGCTCGAGCGCCTTGCGGATTGCCGGCACCGGGCCGATGCCCATGAGCATCGGCTCCACGCCGCTGATGGCGTACCAGAGAATCCGCGCGATCGGCTTGATACCCAGCGCGGCCGCATGAGTGTCGCTCGTCACGACGACAGCGGCAGCCCCGTCGTTAATCCCAGACGCATTCCCTGCGGTCACGGTTCCATCACGCTCGAAGGCCGGCTTGAGCGCGCTCAGTTTCTCGGCGGTCGAACCTGGCCGCGGATGCTCGTCCTGCGCGAATGCGATCGGGTCGCCCTTCTTTGCCGGCACCAGCACGCTGACGATTTCGTCGCGAAACCAGCCCTGTGCGATCGCCTCGGCCGCACGCTGCTGACTCTCGGCAGCAAACGCGTCCTGCTCGGCTCGGCCAATGCCGTAGCGCCTGGCGACAGCTTCGGCGGTGTTGCCCATGTGACACGACTCGATGGCGCACGTCAGGCCTTCGGCCACCATCAAGTCCGTCGCTTCGGCATTGCCCATGCGATAGCCCCAGCGCGCGCCCTTCAGGGCGTACGGCGCGTTGCTCATCGACTCTGTGCCGCCGGCCACGACAATGTTCGCGCTGCCCGCGGTGACGGCATCCGCCGCGTGCATCACCGCCGCCAGGCCAGACCCGCATACCCGGTTGACAGTCTCCGCGGGCACAGTCACCGGCAGTCCGGCTCCGAGCGCGGCCTGACGAGCCACGTTCATGCCGGCGCCCGCCTGCAGCACGCAGCCAAGCACCACATCTTCCACATCGCCAGGCGCGACGCCGGCACGCGCCAGCGCTTCCCGGACAACGACGCTGCCAAGTTGCGGCGCCGAGAGGGGCAGCAGCGCGCCTCCGAAAGTGCCGATCGCGGTTCGGCATGCTGAGACGAGCACGGCAGCCATCAGAACACTCCCACGTTTTCCGGCACGATCAATCGCGCCTCGGTCGCAGCCTTCACGGCATCCACCGTCGTGTCCGTCGCGTGCTCGCGAAGAATCAAGCCCTCCGCCGTCACTTCGATGACCGCCATCTCGGTGACGATCAGATGGACAACGCGCTTGCCAGTCAGCGGCAGCGTGCACTGGCGCAGGATCTTCGCCCGGCCGTCGCGGGTCGTGTGCTCCATCGCGACGATGACGCGCCGCGCCCCGGCGACGAGATCCATGGCGCCGCCCATGCCTTTCACCATCTTGCCGGGAATCATCCAGTTCGCGAGATTGCCCTCCTCGTCCACCTCGAGGGCGCCCAGCACCGTGACGTCGATGTGTCCGCCGCGCACCATCGCGAACGAATCCGCCGAGCTGAAGTAGGAGCAGCCGGGCGTCTCCGACACTGTCTCCTTGCCGGCGTTGATCAGATCCGGGTCGATGTCTTCGTCGAGCGGGTACGGGCCGACGCCGAGCATGCCGTTCTCGGAGTGGAGCGTGATGTCGATGCCAGGCGGCACGTGGTTGGCGACCAGTGTCGGCATGCCGATCCCCAGATTCACGTAGTCGCCGTCCTTCAGCTCGCGCGCCACGCGGACGACGATGCGATCGCGCTTATCCACGGGGAGCCCTCACAGTCCGCCTCTCGACGCGGCGCTCGTAGGACGCGCCCTGCAGGATGTAGCGGACGAAAATGCCGGGGGTGTGGACGGAGTCTGGAGGGATAGCTCCCGGCTCCACCAGCGTCTCGACCTCGGCGATGGTGGTCCGCGCCGCGGTGGCCATCATCGGGTTGAAGTTCCGGGCCGTCTTTCGGAACACGAGATTACCCGCGCGGTCGCCGCGAAAGGCGCGGACCAGGGCGAAGTCCGCCAGCAGCGGCGCCTCGAGCACATAGTGACGGCCGTTGATCACGCGCGTCTCCTTGCCTTCAGCCACCAGCGTGCCGTACCCGGTCGGCGTGAAGAAGCCGCCGATGCCAGCGCCGCCGGCGCGAATCCGCTCGGAAAATGTGCCCTGCGGCACCAGCTCGACTTCCAGCTCGCCGGCGAGGTACTGGCGCTCGAACTCGCGGTTTTCGCCGACGTACGTCGCCACCATCTTGCGGATCTGGCCGGCTTTGAGCACGGGGCCGAGTCCGAAGTCGTCGATGCCAGCGTTGTTGCTGATGACGGTGAGGTTTCGCGTGCCGCGGCGCCGGAGTGCCGTGAGGAGGTTCTCGGGATTCCCGCAGACGCCGAACCCCCCGACCATGATGGTCGCGCCGTCGGGAATCAGCGCGACGGCCGCATCGGCCGACTCGAGGACCTTGTTCATGAGAACGATTATGGATCCGCAGCGGCCTCAGTTCTTCAGCCGCTGGCGCCAGTGCTGCGCCGATTCGAAGAGCGCCGTGACGGGCTCGCCGTCGGCCAGGCCACGGCGCGTGTCCTTCAGGACTTCGATCAGTCGATCCAGTGCGGGGAGCAGCTCGTCGCTATTGGTCGCGTAGATATCCGTCCAGATGCTGGCCGGGCTCGCGGCGACGCGGGTGGTGTCAGCAAGACCGCCGCCAGACAGCTTCAGCCCGCTCTCGCCAACGGCCTCGCCCACGACGTGCATGAGGGCGCTGGCGGTGAGTTGCGGCAGGTGGCTGGTAAAGGCGAGGACGTGGTCGTGCGTGTCCGGGTCCAGCTCGAATGGCAGGGCCCCCAGGGCCCTGACAAACCGCGACAGTCGCTGGACAGTCGCCGCCGAGGTCGCCAGTTCCGGCGTGAGAACCCAGGTCCGCCGCTCGAACAGGTCGGGCCGCGACGCCTCGATGCCTCCCCGGGCGGCTCCGGCCAGAGGGTGGCCGCCGACGAACTGCAGTCGCGCCGGAAGCTGGCGGGCCGCCGCCACCGTCGCGCGCTTGGTGCTCCCGGTGTCGGTCACGATCGCGCTGCCGCTGACCACGCCGGGCAGGCGCTCGAGCGCCCGCATGTTCTCGCCGACCGGCGCCGCGAGCACGATGAGGTCGGCGCCTTCCAGGATCGCCAGGTCGCCGCCGCCATGGTTCAGCGCGCCCAGCTGCCGCGCCGGCGTCACGACGTCGTCACGGTCCACGCCGACGATGATCGCGTCGGGAAAGGCGCGCCGCACGCCGAACGCAATCGAGCCGCCGATCAGCCCGACGCCGACGATGCCGATTCGTCGAAAGCCGCCGTCGTCGCTCACCGCTGGCTAACTCCAGCCCCGGCGCATCACGGGCTCCAGGCAGATCGTCCGGCCAATCGCCGGCGCGATGATCCTGAGCTCCGCCATGAGCCTGTCGAACTGCTGGGGGAACAGCGACTGCGCGCCGTCACTCAGCGCGTGATCCGGATCGCCGTGCACCTCGATGATGAGGCCGTCGGCGCCGGCGGCGACGGCCGCTCGCGCCATCGGCGCCACCTTGTCGCGCCGTCCCGTGCCGTGACTGGGGTCCGCGATGATCGGCAGGTGACTCAGCTTCTTGACGACTGGAATCGCGGAGATGTCGAGGGTGTTGCGCGTGTAGTTCTCGAAGGTGCGAATCCCGCGCTCGCAGAGCACGACCTGCGAGTTGCCGCCCGCCAGGATGTACTCCGACGACAGCAGCCACTCCTCGATCGTGGCGGCAATGCCGCGCTTGAGCAGCACGGGCTTGCGCGCGTGTCCCAGCTCGCGGAGCAGCGTGAAGTTCTGCATGTTGCGCGCGCCCAGCTGGAACATGTCCGCGTAGCGGTCGATCAGCTCAATCTGGCTGATGTCCATGACCTCGGACACCAGTTTGAGATCGTGTTGATTGGCCGCCGCGCGCAGCATGCGGAGCCCTTCTTCGCCGAGCCCCTGGAAGCTGTAGGGCGAGCTCCGCGGCTTGAAGGCGCCGCCGCGAAGGATCTTGGCGCCTGCCTTCTTGACCGACGCGGCGACCAGGTTCACCTGGTCTTCCGATTCCGCGGAGCATGGCCCGGCAATGACGATGACCTCGTCGCCGCCGATGCGCACGTCGCCCAGCGTCACGACGGTGCCTTCGGGGCGGAACGCGCGGCTGGCCAGCTTGTACGGCTCTGTCACTCGCACCACTTCGCTCACACCTTCCAGTATCTCGATCAGCCGCGGATCGAGGCGGCGGTCGTCGCCGACGGCGCCGAGCACCGTTCGGCTGACGCCGGTTGATTTGTGCACGTCCATCCCGAGTGCGACGAGGTGCGCCACGACCTTTTCGATCTGCGCCTCGCTGGCACGTTCCTGCATGACCACGACCATACTGCCGTCCTCCATCTGCCTGGCTCCCCCGCGCTCGTCACGCGTTCCGGTCGCCTGTGATCTACTCGCCGGTCCCGTCCTCGCCGGTGCCGTGCGCCGAAGCCGACTCGCGCTCCAGCCGCCGCGCTTCGTCGATGATTCGCTCGAACAGCCGTGTCAGCGCTTCGCCGCCGAGCGGTCCGCCGCCGGCCTCGCCATGCCGCCGCACGTTGCTGAGCACCTGCGATTCGCGATCGGGCTGATAGATGCCGAGGCCGAGCGCGTGCTTCAACTCGCCTATCCGCAACGCGCAGGACGCACGCTCGTTCAGCAGCTTCACCAGCCGCTCGTCGAGCTCGTCGATGCGTTGGCGGAGGTCGTCGATTTCGCTCACCAGCGATCGACTCCCCCGGCGCCGGCCGGCGCGCCGCGCCCGGACAGCCACCGCACGTAGCCCTCGACCGCCGGAATCAGCGCCGGCGTATCTCCGGCGTCCGCGATGACCTGCACCAGGCCGCTGCCGACCACTGCCGCCTCCGCCAGCTGGCCGATCGCGGCGACATGGTCGGGATGCGAGATGCCGAACCCGAGCGCGAGCGGCATCGACGTCTGCTGGCGGATCCGCGTCGACAACTCCGCCGCGCCCGTCGCCACCTCCGCGCGCGCACCGGTGACGCCGAGCCGCGAAATCCCGTAGAGGAAACCGCCGCCCAGCTCGCTCGCACGTTTGATGCGCGCTGCCGTGGTGGTCGGGCTGAGCAGAAATATCGTGTCGATGCCGTATTCGCCGAGATGACCGCGCAACTCGTCAGACTCTTCCATGGGCAAGTCCAGGGTCAGCACGCCGTCGACGCCCGCGCCCGCGGCGCGCCGTGCGAACTCCGCGAATCCCATGCGCGCCAGCGGATTGGCGTACGTGAACAGGACCAGCGGCACCTCGAGCAGCGCCCTGACGTCGGCGATCAGCGTCAGCACGCCGTCGAGCGTCGTGCCTCCGGCGAGCGCTCGTTCGGTCGCGCGCTGGATGACAGGGCCGTCGGCCAGCGGGTCCGAAAACGGGACGCCAACTTCGATCACGTCCGCGCCGCTCTCGGCAAGGGCCAGCAGAATCTCCCGGCTCCGCGCCAGCGTCGGGTCTCCGGCGGTGACGTAGGTGACCAGGCCGGTGCGCTTCTCTTCACGAAGCCTGGCGAATGTCTGGGCGATGCGTGACACGTGGTGCGGTCTCCCCTTGCGGCCTAAAGCCGGGACTTCTCGACTGTGGCGAGATCCTTGTCGCCCCGCCCCGACAGGTTCACGAGCACGATCGCGTCAGGGCCAAGTTCCGCGGCCAGCCGTGCGGCATGGGCGACCGCATGCGACGACTCGAGCGCGGGCAGGATGCCTTCCAGACGCGCCAGCAGGCCAAAGGCCGCGAGCGCGTCGGCATCGGTGGCATACGTGTACTCGGTGCGCCCCTGCTGCTGCAGCCACGCGTGCTCGGGGCCAATCGCCGCGTAGTCGAGGCCCGCCGAGATCGAGTGGGTGAGCTCGACGTTGCCGTCGGCGTCCTGGAGAATCCAGGTACGCGTGCCCTGAAGGATGCCGACAGCGCCGCCGGCGAACCGCGCGGCGTGACGCCCGGGACGGATCCCCTCGCCGCCGGCTTCGACTCCGACCAGCCGCACGCCGGCGTCGGCAATGAACGCGTCGAAGATGCCCATCGCGTTGCTGCCGCCGCCGACCGATGCCACCACGGCGTCCGGCAGCCTGCCGGCCTGCCCGAGCATCTGCGCGCGCGCCTCGCGGCCGATGACGGCCTGGAACTCGCGCACCATGAGTGGGTACGGATGCGGCCCGAGCACACTGCCAAGCAGGTAGTAGGTGTCGGTGACGTTGGTCACCCAGTCGCGCATCGCCTCGTTGATCGCGTCCTTGAGCGTCCGGCTGCCCGCGTTCACCTGCTCGACACTGGCACCGAGCAGGCGCATGCGCAGGACGTTGGGAGCCTGCCGCGCCATGTCCTCGGCGCCCATGTAGACGACGCACTCGAGGCCAAGCAGGGCCGCGGCTGTCGCCGACGCGACGCCGTGCTGGCCGGCGCCGGTCTCGGCGACGATCCGGCGCTTGCCCATGCGCTTGGCCAGCAGCGCCTGCCCGAGCGCGTTGTTGATCTTGTGCGCGCCGGTGTGCGTCAGGTCTTCGCGTTTCAGAAACAGGCGCGCGCCGCCGGCGTGCGCGGTGAGACGCCTCGCCTCGTAGATCGGCGTCGGACGGCCGACGTAGGTCGCGAGCAAGTGGTCGAGCTCCGCGACGAAAGCGGAGTCGCGGCGGACGCGGAAATACTCGCGCTCGAGCTCGTCGATCGGCGCCACGAGCGTCTCGGGCACAAAGCGTCCGCCAAACGGGCCGTAGTAGCCCCTGGCGTCGGGGTCGCGTCCGCCGAACACCAGCGGACTCGAAGCAGACTCGACAGTCACTGCACTGCCTCCATTCCGGTGAGCGCGCCGAACAGCGCGCGCAATTTGTCGGCGTCCTTGACGCCAGGGCGCGCTTCGACGCCCGACGACACGTCGATGCCGGCCGGCCGCACGCGTGCCACGGCCGCGGCGACGTTGCCGGCGTTCAGGCCGCCGGCGAGAAACACCTGACGCCGGGCGGCCACGGCCGCTGCACGATCCCAATCGATTGTCTGCCCCGTGCCGCCGCGACGCACCGGGTCGTGGGCGTCGAGCAACACCGTCGCGTCCGGCCACAGCGCGAGCTGTTCGTCCAGCGTGTCGCCGAGCGTCAGCGCCTTGATGATCGGCCGCGAGAGCGCCGCGCCGAGCGCCGGCGACTCGTCGCCATGCAGCTGGATGGCCCCCAGGCCAACGGCGTCTGCCGTCGCCTCAATCGTCTCTGTCGATGCGTTGACGAACACGCCGACGGCGAGCACTTGCGGCGGCAGCGCTCTCGCAATCGTGCGCGCGCGATCGGAAGACACGACTCTCGGGCTGGACGGCCAGAAGATGAAACCGATCGCCAGGGCGCCCAGCTCCACCGCGAGCGAGGCGTCCTCCACCCGGGTGATGCCGCAAATCTTGACGATCACGCGACACCTCGCCTGAGAAGATCGCCCAGCGCCGCGCCGGGATTCGGCGTCGTCATCAGGCGCTCGCCAATCAGGAAGCCGCGATAGCCGGCGGCCGACAGCCGTTCGAGATCCGCGGCCTCGCGCAGGCCGCTTTCGGTCACCGCCACGACGTCGCCGGGAATCCGCGGCGCAAGCCTCATGGACGCGTTGACGTCGACCTCCAGCGTGCGCAGATTCCGGTTGTTCACGCCGACCAGCCTGGCGCCGGCCGACAGCGCCCCATCGAGCTCGGCCTCGTCGTGCACCTCGACGAGCGCATCGAGGCCGACGTCCGCCGCGGTTCGCGACAGCTCTCGCAACGCCGTCGAGTCGAGGGCGGCGACGATCAGGAGCACCGCGTCGGCGCCAGCAGCCTTTGCCTCGATGATCTGATAGGCGTCCACGGTGAAGTCCTTGCGCAGGACAGGCAGATCGACTCTGGCCCGCACCGCCTCGAGATGCGTGAGGTCGCCGTCGAAAAACGACGGCTCGGTGAGCACGGAGATGGCGGCGGCGCCGGCATCTGCATAAGCGGCCGCGATATCGGCCGGCACATAGTGTTCGCGGAGCACCCCGCGCGACGGCGAGCGGCGCTTGCACTCGGCGATCACGTGGAGACCAGGCCCGAGCAGCGCTGCGCGGAGACCTCGCGCAGGCGGCTGGCTGAGCAGCCGGCGTTCCAGCGCGTCTTGCGTCACCACCGTCTTGCGAGCTGCGACCCGCGTCCGCGTCGCAGCGACGATGGCCTGCAGCAGGTCGGCGCTCATGCGCGAGACTCCGCCGCCGGCGCTGCCGTCACAGCCACCAGGCGCTCGAGGACGCGGCCCGCGGAGCCATTGGTCAGCGCGGCGCTCGCCAGGGCGATCCCTTCGCGCACGCCGGCCACACGTCCGGCGACGAAGAGGCCCGCGCCGGCATTGAGGGCCACGATGTCGTGCACCGCACCACGTTCGCCGTCGAGCAGACGGCGAATCGACTCCGCGTTCTCGGCGGCGTCTCCGCCCGCCAGCGCCGAAAGCGTGGCCTTCCGCAGGCCGAAGTCTCCGGGATGGACGTGGAACGTCCGGACGCCGCCCTGATATCCCTCCGACACCTTCGTGTAGCCGGTCGTCGAGATCTCATCGAGGCCATCGGCGCCGTGGACGACCCAGGCGCGCTCCGACCCGAGCAGCACCAGCGCGCGCGCCACCAGCTCTGTCAGCTCCGGTCGTGGCACGCCGACGATCTGGCGACGCGGCTGCACCGGATTGGTCAACGGCCCGAGCAGGTTGAACGCGGTTCGCAGCCCCAGCTCGCGACGCGTCGGCGCCGCGTGTTTCATCGACGGATGAAACGACGGCGCGAACAGGAACGCCATGCCGGCCTCGGTCAGGCTGCGCTCGACGACGGCGGCTGGCGCCGCGATGCCGACGCCGAGAGCCTCGAGCACATCGGCGCTTCCGCACCGGCTGGAGACGGAGCGGTTGCCGTGCTTGGCGACGGTCACGCCGCATGCCGCCATGGCCAGCGCGGCCGCGGACGAGACGTTCACGGTGCCGGCGCGATCGCCGCCGGTGCCGCAGGTATCGAAGGCGTCGGGGAATGCTCGCGACAGCGTCACCCCGTGCGCGCGCATTGCCCGCGCCAGGCCGACGATTTCCTCCGGCCGCTCGCCTTTCATCGCCAGTCCCACGAGGAAGGCCGCCAGTTGCGCGGAGGTCACCTCGCCACGCATCACGAGGTCCATCGCCGCGGCAGCTTCCTCGGCGGACAGGTCCTGGTGCCGCGTCAGCTTGACGAGCAGCGCAGGCAGCAACGCCTCGGGAGCGCGCGGTTCAGCGGCCATCGAGGAAGTTCCGGAGCATCCGCCGCCCGTCGGACGTCAGCACCGACTCCGGGTGAAACTGCACACCCTCCAGGGGCCACTGCCGGTGACGGAGTCCCATGATGATGCCGTCGTGCCGGCTTCGCGCGGTGATCTCGAGCACCTCGGGCAGCCCCTCTTCGGCGACCACGAGCGAGTGGTATCGGGACGCCTCAATTGGACTGCTCAAGCCCGAAAACACACCGCGGCCGTCGTGCTCGATGATCGACGTCTTGCCGTGCATCGGCACCGGTGCGCGCTCGACGCGTCCGCCGCACACCATGCCGATAGCCTGATGGCCGAGACACACGCCGAGAATCGGCACCGTCGGACCGAAGCGCTCGATGAGCGCCGGCGTGATGCCGGCGTCTTCCGGCCGCCCGGGCCCGGGCGAGATCACGATGTGCGTCGGATCGAGCGCGGCGATTTCGTCGAGCGTGATCTGGTCGTTCCGGCGCACCTGCAGGATCGCGCCCAGCTCGCCCAGATACTGGACAAGGTTGTAGGTGAACGAGTCGTAGTTGTCGAGGACGAAGACCATCGATCAGAAGCCCTGTTGCGCCAGTTCGAGCGCCTTGACGACAGCTCGTGCCTTGTCGCGCGTTTCTTCGGTACTCGGCCGCCGCATTCGAGTCGGCGACAATCCCCGCGCCTGCCTGAATGTACGCCTTCCCTGCCGTCATCACCACCGTCCGGATGGTGATGCAGAAATCCAGGTTGCCCGCGAAGTCGAGATAGCCGACCGCGCCGGCGTAGATACCTCGCCGGGTCGGCTCGAGCTCCGAGATGATCTCCATCGCGCGGACCTTGGGGGCGCCCGATACCGTGCCCGCCGGAAAGCACGACGCCAGCGCATCGAGGCGGTCGGTCTCCGGCGCGAGCGTGCCTTCGACAATCGACACCAGGTGCATGACGTGCGAGAAGCGCTCGAGCGCCATGAACTGCGGCACGCGGACGGAGCCGAACTCGCAGACGCGGCCGAGGTCGTTGCGGCCGAGGTCCACGAGCATGACGTGCTCCGCGCGCTCCTTCTCGTTGCGCTTCAACTCCTCGGCGAGGCGCATGTCTTCGTCAACCGACCGGCCGCGCGGGCGGGTGCCCGCGATCGGATGCGTCAACGCGCGTCGTCCTTCCACCCGTACCAGCATCTCCGGCGACGAGCCGACGATCGCGCGCGCCCCGATGCGCATGAAATACATGTACGGCGATGGGTTCACGTGGCGCAGCGCGCGATACACGGTAAACGGGTCGGCGGTGACATCGGTCTCGAACCGCTGCGAGAGCACGACCTGGTAGATATCTCCGGCTGCGATGTGCTCCTTGGCCGTACGCACGTTGTCTTCGTACGCCTCGCGCGTCATGTTCGACCGCAGCGTGATCGGCGGGCCAGGGGCGGGGCGCGTCGCCGACAGACTCCGCTCCAGCTCCGCCTCCAGGAATTGGATTCGCGCGCAGGCGAACTGATACAGCGCCTCGAGGTCGTCGTCTGCGGTGATTCGCGCGTTGGCGATGAGCAGCAGCCGATGCTGGGCGTGGTCGAACGCGAGGATGGTGTCGAACAGCATGAAGACCGCGAGGTCCGCACCGGCGGCAGGGCCGTCGGCATTGCCGGTCGCGCTCGGCACGGGCTCGAACCAGTGTGCGGCGTCGTACGCGAGGTAGCCGACAGCGCCACCGGTAAAGCGCGGCAGGTCCGGCACGAATGGCGCGCGGAAGTCGGCCATCAGCCGGCGCACCGTCGTGATGAATGTCTCCGGGACCTCTTCGGTCTGCCCGGCGCGCTCGATCACGGTGCGCCCTTCGACGGCGCGCACGATCAGGAACGGGTCCTTGCCGAGGAACGAATAGCGCCCGACGTGCTCGCCGCCTTCCACGCTCTCCAGCAGGAAGGCATGGTCGGAATGCTCCGCGATTTTCAGGAAGGCCGAGACTGGCGTCAGCAGGTCGGCGATGACCTCCTTGCAGACGGGCACGAACGTGCCGCGGCTGGCCAGCTCCTTGAACTGCTCGAACGAGGTTTGCTTCATGAGCGTGACAGGGACAAGGCGCCGTTATCGAGCGCGGGAAAAGTCGCCAGCCGCGCCTCGGCGGCCGCGAGCATGACGCCGGGCGCCGGAGGGCGGCCGGTCCATTGCGTGAACTGCGCTTCCGCCTGCGCGACCAGCATCGGGAGGCCGTCCAGCGTCGCGCAGCCTGCCGCGGCGGCGTCGCGCAGGAGCCGCGTCTGGCGCGGGTTGTAGATCAGGTCGTACACCAGCGTGCCGTCGAACCGCCCATCGGGCCACGGCGTCTCATCAGTCGCCGGATACATGCCGGCCGGCGTGGCATTGACGAGAAGGTCCCAGCTGCCCGGATCAGGCGGGAGCGACGCCGACGCGCCGCCGACGAGACTGGCGACGCCGCGCGCTTTGCCGGCATCGCGACCGATCACCGTCACGTGTGTCCCCGCATCCGACAGCGCCACCGCCGCGCCGCGCGCCGCGCCGCCCGTGCCGAGAATTGCCGCGCGCGCGCCCTGCAGTGTCATGCGCCCGGCCAACGGCGCGAGCAAACCGGCGACGTCGGTGTTGGTGCCCATCCATCGCCCGTCACTGCGGGTCAGCGTGTTGACGGCCCCGACGCGCCGGCTCAGCGCGTCAGCGTCGACCCGCGGCAGCACGTCCACCTTGAAGGGCAGCGTCACGCTCGCCCCCTGCAGCGCGAAGTCGTCCGCGAATGCCAGCAGGTCGTCGACGTCGGCGGCTTCGAGCGGCAGGTAGATGGCATCGAGCCCGGCCGCCGCGAAGGCGGCGTTGTGCATGTCGGGTGAGACCGAATGACTCGAAGGCCGTGCGACCACGCCATAGAGGGCGGCGCCGCTCGAGACCTGCCCGAACCGGTACGTGCGACGAAGCACCGACGCGGGGAGCTGCCCCGGCGCCCAGTTGTCGCCTGCGTAAGTCCACGCCGAGCCAAATCGGTCGGGCAACAGCCGGGACGGCAGCCCCGGCCGTCCCATCGCCAGCACGATCTGACGCTGACTGCCGCCGGCGCGGAGTCTCGCCAAAGGCGCCAGCTGCGCCAGTCGTTCCACAGTGACTGCAATCTTGACGACTGCCGGCGCCTCGGCGCACATGGCGCGATGCCGGGCCTCGAGGTCATGAGGCACGCCGGCAAAGTCGTGCGACGACAGGATCAGCCGCTCGCCGCCAGTCTCGGCAATCCACGGCGCGGCGTCCCTGGCGGCAAACTCCACATCCACGAACTCGGCGCCAGCCTGCCACGCCTGGCGCAGCAGGCCGAGCCGCTCCTCTTCACTGCCGCGAAAGTGGCCGCCCTCCCACGCCGCACGGCACGTCACGACGACAGGCGTGGTTCTGCCGGCCAGCGCGCCCGCGACGTCGGGGTCGGCCACGGTGTCGAGCCGGACCTCCACCAGATCGGCGTCGGGGGCTGCCAAATCGCGACGCTCGCGGAGTTCCGCGAGCGTCGGGGCGCCGAGAGTCACGCACAGTTGGGCCATAAAATACGAAAGCCTCTTACACCTGGTGGTGAAGAGGCTTGGTCGTGCAACACGCTGATGGACCGCGGTCGTCGGCGCTAGGCCTCTCCCCTGGACGAGTCATAAAACCGCCACCAGCCCCGGTACGCAGCCGTCGCCCCGGACGTCCCGAGGACACCTGACGTGGCGGCGGAGTGAAGGGCGACCCTGCGGATCATCAGCGACTCTCGCCGGACGCTAACAGAGGGCCGACGGTTCTGTCAACTTCCGGCGGGAATGCACAGGGTGGCACCCGGCTGTCGGCTATACTTTGAAGACGCGGGACGCCGGCCGGCTTACCGCCCCGGACGTCCTAGAAGTACAGCTGGTTGCCCTGATGACGATACGCCGCGCGTCGATCGCGCTCGTCCTTGCGCTGCTCGCCATCCTGCCGCTTCGCGCAGGTGAGCAGGTGCTTCCGGTCAAAGACGTCAAAGCGGGCATGGAGGGCATCGGCCGGACCGTATTCGACGGCAACCGCGTCGAGACATTCAAGGTCCACATCCTCGGCGTGCTCCAGAACATCATGGGCCCGAACCGCAGCCTGATCCTGGCGCGGCTCGAAGGCGGTCCCCTGGCCGAGACCGGCGTCATTGCCGGCATGAGCGGCAGCCCGGTCTACGTCGACGGACGGCTGGTGGGCGCGGTGTCCTACTCGCTCGGGCAGTTCAGCCGTGAACCGATCGCGGGCATCACGCCGATCGACGAGATGGTGGACGCGACGGCGACGACGCAGTCGCGCCCGGCCACCGCGCAGGCCCGCCTGACGCTGCCGGTCACCCCGGCCACGCTCGAAGCGACCCTTCAGCATGTTTTCGCCCGCACGACGCCCTTTGCCGGCTCGCCTTTCGACGTCCGCTTCAGCGGTCAGGCCACGGACAGCTGGTCGGGGCCCGAGATGGCGACGATGCTGAGGCCGATCGCGACGCCGCTGGTCATGAGCGGCTTTGCCGGTGACACCGCGGCCGGCCTCGCCGACGCGTTCACACGAAGCGGCTTCCAGCCCGTCGCCGGCGCGGCCGCCGGTTTCCGGGAGCCTGGTGATACCTCCACCGGGCTGCAGCCGGGCGAAGCCATCGGCGTCGGTCTCGTCGACGGCGACCTCTCGCTCGGCGCCACCGGCACCGTGACCAATGTGGTCGGCAACCGCGTCTACGCCTTCGGTCATCCGTTCTACAACCTCGGACCGACGACATTCCCGATGACGCGCGCCTACGTCCACGTCGTCCTGCCGAGCCTGCTGTCGTCGTCGAAGATCGCCTCCCTTGGCCGCGTCGTCGGCACCGTCGAGCAGGACCGCGCGACGGCGATCGCCGGCACGCTGGGCGAGGCGCCGTCGATGCTGCCGATTCACCTGGCACTCGAGACCGACCACGGTCCGCGACGCGAGTTCCGCTTCAGCGTCGTACGGGATCAGCTGTTCACCCCGCTGCTCACGTACCTGACTGTCGTCAACACCCTGAAGTCGTACGAGCGCGAGTTCGGCGCGTCGAGCTTCACCGTGAAGGGCAAGGCGCTGGTCGCCGGTCACGACCAGCTCGCCTTCGAAGATCTGTTCACCGGCGAGTCCCCATCGATCGGCGCCGCGAGCTACATCGCCGGGCCGCTGGCGTTCTTGCTGACCAACGACGTCGAGCCTGTCGAAATCGACGCGCTCGATCTGACGATCGTCTCGTCGGAGACGCCGCGCACGGCGGACCTCGAGCGGGTGTGGATCGACGCGCCTGTCGTGCGCCCGGGCCGCACCATTCCCGTGAAGCTGATGGTGCGCACCTATCGAGGCGACGAGGTCACGCAGACCGTGCAGGTGCCGATCCCCGTGAATGCGACGGGGCCGTTGACGCTGGTGGTTGCCGACGGCGCACGCCTGAGCGCGCTCGAACAACGGGAGACGCGCCGCGGCCAGCAGCCGCGCGACGTCGCGCAGATGCTGCGTGCCTTCAACAAGGCCCATAAGAACAACCGGCTCTACGTTCGCCTGATCAGCAGCGACGAAGGCGCCGTAGTGGAAGGCGAGACGCTCGGCGGGCTGCCCTCGTCGGTGCTCGCAATTCTTGACGGCGACCGGAGCGGCGGCAACGTCTCATCGCTCAGCACTGCCACGCTCGGCGAGTGGGACATCCCCACCGACTACGCCGTCAGCGGTGCCCGCTCGCTGCCTGTGCCTCTCGATCGCAACTAGCTGCCGCCAGCCGGTTGCACCGCGTGACGCTGCCCCCTCCTATGCCCACTCTTCGTCGCTCGATGCTCGCTGTTGCTGCGGTCGTGGCGGTATGCGCGACAGTCTCCGCGGGCGGCGCCCGCTTCTGGGAAGTGGCGACGCTGGCCGACTTCCTCAAAGGCGACCCAAGCAGCCTGTCCATCGACCTGCACGGGCGATTGCTGCTCGGGCCGGCCCTTCAGCCCGTGACCGACCCGGAGTCGCCGGTGGTCTGGGATGGACTGCTGGCGCCGGACGGCACGCTCTACGTCGGATCAGGCAACGACGGTCGCGTGCTGAAGGTCACAGGCGACGGCAAGTCCTCGACGTTGTTCGATTCAACAGAGCTCGAGGTGCACGCGCTGGCCCTCGCCCCGGCCGGTGGCCTGTACGTCGGCACGTCGCCCGATGGACGCGTCTCGAAAATCGACGCCTCGGGAAAGGCGACGACATTCTTCGACCCTGAAGACAAATATATCTGGGCTATCGCGAGCGCTCCCGACGGCACCGCCTATATCGCCACCGGCGACAAGGGCGTGATCTACAAGGTCGCGCCCGATGGCAAGGGCGCGGTCTTCTATCAGACCAAGGCGACGCACGTCCGGAGCCTGCTGCTCGCGCCGAACGGCGATCTCTACGCCGGCACCGAGTCGCCTGGCCGCGTGCTCCGCATCTCCCCCGGCGGCACCGGGTTCCTGCTGCTCGATTCAGGACTCCAGGAAGTGAGCGCCCTGCGTCAGGGCCCCAACGGCGTCGTCTACGCGGCGGCGCTCACCGGCAAGGCGTCATCGGACGACCGCTCCCCTAGCCCGGGCATCACCGACAACACGCGGCCGACGCCGACGGTATCGGTGTCCGCCGAAATTACGTCGATGTCCGTTGTCGACATCCCGGTCCAGGCCGGCACCCCGCTTTCCAGCGGACGCGACTCGGGCAAGAGCACCGGCAAGGGATCGGTCTACCGCATTCAGCCGGATGGCATCTGGGATCTGGTGTGGACCTCGGCCGACGACACGCCGTACGACGTCGCGATCGATCGCGAGGGCGGCCTGCTGGTCGCGACCGGCAGCAAGGGCAAGGTCTATCGCGTCTTCGGCGAGCCTGCCGAGACCACGCTCGTCGCGCGGGCGCCGGCGCAGCAGGTGACGGCGCTCATTCAGGACCCGACTGGCGCGCTGATCGTCACCACCGCGAACCCGGGCAAGATCCTGCGGCTGTCGGCCTCGGCGGCGACGAGCGGCACCTACGAGTCGGACATCCGTGATGCCGAGTCGGTGGCCACGTGGGGCACGATCAGCTGGAAGGGATCGGTCCCCGCTGGCGGCGACCTGAAGCTGTTCACGCGCAGCGGCAACACCCCCGGCCCCGACGAGACGTGGAGCGGCTGGTCGGGCGCGTACCGCAAGGCGGGCGGCGAGCAGATCACCAGCCCCAAAGCGCGCTACCTGCAGTGGAAGCTCGAGATGACCGCCGGCAAGAACGTGACGCCGATCGTGACCTCTGTCGCCGTGGCCTACCTGCAGCGCAACCAGCGGCCCGAGATCACGTCGATCACCGTGCATCCGCCCGGTGTCGTATTCCAGAAACCGTTCTCCTCCGGCGAGGCGGAGATCGCCGGCTACGACGGCGCGGCCCTGAGCCAACGTGCGGCCGCGGCGGGTCCCGCGATGACGCCGCTGCTTGGCAGGCGCAGCTTCCAGAAGGGCCTGCAGACCTTCATCTGGAAGGCGCAGGACGGCAACGACGACGAGCTCAGCTTCGACGTGTTGTACCGCCGGGAAGGCGAGACCACCTGGAAGACGTTGAAGCGCAATCTCAGCGATCCGCTGCTGGTATGGGACACGACGTCGGTGCCGAACGGCACCTACGTCATCAAGATCGTCGCCTCCGACGCGCCGGCCAATCCTCCAGGTGCCGCCCTGCTCGCTGAACGCGAGAGCGACACGTTCGAGATCGACAACGCGCCGCCGACGATCACGATTGCATCGGTGACGCGGGCGAACGGCAAGACCGTGGTGACCTTCAACGTCAGCGACGCCGACTCGCCGGTGCAGCGCGTGGAATACTCGCTCGACGCCGATCGGTGGCGCCCGATCTATCCGAAAGACGGGATTGCCGACTCCCGCAGCGAAGACTACGAGCTGGTGCTCGAGCAGGACGCCACCGATCGGCAGATCATCCTGCGCGCGTTCGACGTCATGAACAACGTCGCCACGGCACGAGCCGAAACGCCCTTGCCGCCAGTAGCGCCAGCGAAGCGCGACTAGCAAGACGTCCATAGCGCTCCGCGTGGAGCGGGCCCCTTGCGTACGCGCTAATTGTCGGGATGCGGCGCCCGCCGCACTATGCGCGCCGCGTCGCTTACCACGCGCACCGTCAGGCGGCGGCGATCGGGGGATTCTGAACGGGAGCGGGCCGCGCGCTGGACCGGACGACGGGCCGCGGCCGGGTCGGTGGCACCGGGACGACTACCGGAACGCGCCCCTGGACCCGCGTCTGCGCGAGCAGCCACACCATGTTCACGGCGACGGGCGAGCCACCGGCGCGCGCCGGCTCGAACCGCGTCAGCGCAGCGGCGTCGAGCAGCTCACCCAGTGCCTGCGTGCCCATCGGCGTACGGCCATCCGCTTCGAGGAGCAGCTCGAGGTTCCGGACGCGCCCTTCCCTGGTGACCACCGCCGCGATCGCCACGACCGAGTCCCGATCGATGACCGGGCGGTCGAGCAGGTCGGGCAGCGTCCTTGGCAACAGCATCCGGTCATCCGGCGGCACCGGGTTCTGATTCGAGCCCGGATCCGCCAGCGCGCCAATCAGCGCCGCCATGGACGCCGGCTGCTCGCGGAGTGTCAATCGCATCAGGCCCAGCGCCGCTGCCGTACAGGCGAGCGTCGCCAGCATCGCACCAGCGGCCGGCCACACCAGGCGCATGTCGACGAACATCGCCTGGACCCGCGCCACCAGCGTCGGCCGGCGCTCGGCGTTCAGCCGCGCCAGCACCCGTCGTCCCAGCGCTTCAGAATCGCCAACCGGCCTCGCGGCCGCCGCGGTTCGGAGCCCCTCTGTGAGATCCCGCAACCGCGTGCGTTCCCTGCGGCAGCTCTCGCACTGTCGGAGATGGCTTTGAATCGAGGCCCGCGACTCGACGGGCAGTTCGGCGTCGTGATAGGCCTCGAGCACACGCCTGGTCGCCCGGCAGGTCCAGCGGGTCATGCGCGCTGCTCCTGCAGGCCGGCACGCAGCGCCTGCCGCGCACGGGTGAGACGCGACTTCACGGTGCCGAGCGTGACGTCCAGCGAGAAGGCGATTTCCTCGTAGCTGAGACCGTCGATCTCACGGAGCACGACAACAGTCCGCTGGTCGAAGGGCAACCCGTTGAGCGCCGACCAGAGCTGGGTGGCCAGTTCCTTCCGCGCAAGCTGGCGGTCGGGCGCGGTCTCACCAGGTCCTGGCGGATCGCCGTGACCGGCAATGAACTCGTCGAGCGACACCTGGCTGGCGACGTGCCGGCGCCTCCACCATCGCTGGCGGTTGCGCGCCTGGTTGACGACGATGCGGTAGATCCAGGTGCGGAGTTGGGACTGACCCCGGAAATGCGGCAGGGTGCGGAAGACCCTGAGAAAGACGTCCTGCGAGAGGTCCATCGCCTCGTCGTGGTTGCCCAGGAGGTTGTAGGCCAGCTGGATGACCATCCGCTGGTGCTCGGACACCAGTTCGGCGCAGGCGGCCTCGTCGCCTTCGGCACACCTCGCCACCAGGGCCGCTTCGTGCCCATCCAGGGCTCCCCAGGACCCCGCCCTACCGTTCTGGACCAGCAGATCCTCGGCCACAGGTGCTGCTCCGACTATAGCAAGTTCGGGCTCGGACCGGCCCAGCGGACCGGCATTTGCGAGGTTAGACACCGGGCTGCCGCCAAAGTTCCCTGAAACCATGTGAACGGCGCGCCGGAGCCGCGCACGTCCTTTCATGGTTCGACGCTGCCGACCGGAGTTCGGCCTGCGCCAGGGGCGACGCCGGGCGCCAGTGGCTGCCTGCTACCATACGGCCCATGCGGCGCATGGTGGTGGCCGCGATTCTGGTCCTGCTCGCCGGGGTGGCGGCGGCCGTCGCCTGGGGTCTGGCAGAACGGGATCGCGAGTACCGACAGCTGATCGCGGCGGGTGACTCGGCGCTTGTCGGGGGGCAGACCGGCCCCGCCGTCGAGGCGTTCAGCGGCGCGCTGGCGCTGAAGCCCGATTCGATGCTCGCCTATCTGAGACGCGGCGAAGCCTATCGGCGGGTCGGCGATCTCGACGCGGCGCTGCGCGACCTGCGGCAGGCCACGGCACTCGACCCCGGGGCGCCGCGGCCGCTCGAGCAGATGGGCGACGTCCTGCGCGCCCGCGGACGATTCGATCGCGCGGCGGAACGGTACGCGGCGTATGTGGCGCTCGACGATCGATCGCCCCGAGTTCTCTACAAGCTGGCGCTCTCGCGCTATCAGAACAACCAGCCGGTCGCTGCGGTGGCGCCCCTGCGGCGCGCGCTGGCGCTCGACGACCAGATTCCCGAAGCCAGTTATCTCCTGGGGCTGTGCCTGGAGTCTGACAACCGGCTGAAGGATGCCATTCGCGCCTACGAGCGCGCGGCACGCCTGGCTCCGGCCATGACGGAGGTCCGCGAGGCGCTCAGCAGGGCCTACCGCGCCGCCGGCCGGCGCGACGATGCGATCGAGGAGCTGGAGGCGTTGTCGGCACTCGAGCCCGCACGCCCGGAGCGCAGGCTCGCGCTGGCGCGTGCCTACGCCGATGCCGATCGCACCGAGCAGGCCATCGCCACGCTTGGCCGCGCGCTGAGCCGCTTCCCCGACAACGTCGAGACGTATGCCACGCTGGGCGAGATCTGGCTCCGCGTCGCCGAGCAGAGCGACGACCAGGTCGCGCTCGGCAAGGCGCTCGAAGCGCTGCGGACGGCCGTCGTGCGTGGCGGCTCGACCAGCCGCGATCTGGCGATGTACGCCCGGGCGCAGGTGCGAACCGGAGACCGGCCGGGCGCGCTGCGATCGGCTCGAGAAGCCGCAGGCAAGCTGCCTGTCGACCCGGAGACCCTCCGCCTGCTCGCCACCGTCGCCGCCGAGCAGGGCGAGCTGCGCGAGGCGCGTGATGCCCTCGTTCGCTACACCGCGCTCATCGCCGGCACGGCGGTGCCGCTCGACGTGCCGAGGCAGATCGCACAGTGGTCGATCGAGCTCCGCGACCCGGCGACCGCGGCCACCTGGCTGACGCGCGCGATCGATCCTGCCCACCCGGATCCGGTATTGCTCGGCCAACTCGCAGAGGCCCAGCTGGTGACGGGCCGGACAGACGACGCCCGCGCGACGCTGGAGCGCGCGCTGCCGCTCGCCCCGGACAACCCGCAACTGCGGCGGCTCAAGACGCGCCTCGCGCGTCCCTGACACTGGAATGCACCGCGCCGGGCACCGCCCGAGACACCAGCCCCACCGGCGCCGCGCTCATGCCGGTACGGAAATGTCGGCGCCGGCGACGAGGCCCAGCCGGTCGATCAGCTTGGCGAGGCCCTGCCGCGTGACACCGAGGTCCGTCGCCGCCCGGGTCCGGCATCCTCCGGCCCGCGCCAGTGCGGCGCGCACGAACTCGGTGTCGAATTCGCGCCTGGCTTGATCCAGCGTCGTCTTTCCGGGCCCGGCCACCGCGACAGCGTCGGGCAGCGCGGCCCGGCCAAGCGCCCCGCGTCGCGGCGCGTTCACCGCCATCGCCGCCAGGACGTTCTGCAGCTCCCGAACGTTGCCCGGCCAGTCGTAGCGGGCCAGCGCGGCGAGGACCTCGGCGCCGAGCACCGCGCGGCTGCCGACGCGATCGGCGGCTGCTTGCCAGAAGTGTTGTGCCAGCGGCGCGATGTCGTCGGGTCGCTGGCGAAGCGGCGGCAGCTCGATCCGGATGACGTCGAGGCGGAAGCGCAGGTCGGCGCGGAACCGGCCACGCGCGACATCGTCTGCCAGCGAGCGATTGGTCGCTGCGACGATTCTCACGTCCACATGGCGCAACCTCGCTTCGCCAAGCCGGCGGATCTCGCCTTCCTGCAGCGCGCGCAGGATCTTGGCCTGCGCGCGCGGGCTCAGCTCGCTCACCTCGTCGAGAAACAGCGTGCCGCCGTCGGCTTCTTCGAACAGGCCCGGCCGCTCGCCCATCGCGCCGGTGAATGCGCCGCGCGCGTGGCCGAACAGCTCCGCTTCGAACAACTCGTCGGTGAGCGCCGCGCAGTTGATCGCGCAGAACTTCCGGTGACCGCGTGGCCCGCGCGAGTGAATGGCGTTGGCGACCAGTTCCTTGCCAGCGCCACTCTCCCCTTCTATCAGGACGGTGAACGGAACTGGAGCGGCCCGATCGATGGCCTGCCGCACTCGAGTCATCGCCGGGCTGTTGCCGAGCAGCGGCGAGCCGTCGCCGCTTGCCGGCCTGGCAACCGGCGCGACCGCGAGTGCCACAACGGGCGACAGCGCCGACGCCGCCGCTTCTGCGAGAGACAAAGCCTCGACTCCGGGCGACGGTCCGGCAGGCTGCCAGCGGCACACGAGTGCGCCGAGAATGTCGCGGCCCTGCCTGATGGGCCATGCCGCGTCCCAGCCCTCGGGTCCATGTTCCGGACCGACGTGCGCGCCGAGGTCGATCGCGCGACTGCCGAGCTGCGACGGGACCGGCCGGCCCGACTGGCCCAGCGTCCAAGGCGGGACGCCGCGGCCAGCGATGGCCGCGACGCCGTGCGCTCCCGCACGTTCGATGAGGAGGCCGCCAACGCGCGCGGCAGCGGCCCGCGGCTCGCCGTCCTGCTGACACGCTTCGAGAATCGCAACGATGTCGTGGACCATGAGCGGGCTCCCGGCCCGAGTGACAGCCGGCCAGGGCCAGCGAATCGCAGACGCAGTGGGATCAAGAGCGGTAAGCCCGGTTGCCAGCGCCACTCGCCTGACCTGTTCGATCAGGGCGGGCAGCGACGTCCGCGGCTTCAGCAGCGAGAGGACGATGCGAGCGCGCGCCCTGACCAGGCGAGGGCTCGGCGGAAGGCTCAATGCAGTGGCGCGCGCCTGCCACTGTGGCGACAGATCACGCCGCCAGCAGGCCAGCGCCTCGAGCATCAGGAGGTCGCGCTCGATCCGCAGGCCGGGGTCCTCGACGGCGAGACGCTCCAGTCGAACGAGCAGCGCCTCGGCGTGATCGCGATCGCCGACAGCGGCATCCACGCGCAGGCGCGCGTCGATCGCGAAGATCGTTGCCCTGTCGTCGTCATCTCGAGCGGCACTGAGAGCGGCGCTGGCCTCGTACACCGCGGCGTCGACGTCGCCGAGCGACAACGTGGCCCGCGCGCGCAGCGCGCGAGCCGTCGGGCGCGGGCTCGTCAGCATCGAGCGCACGTCCCGCCAGCACGCCCGCCAACAGAGGATTTCAGCGAGTTGCTCGGTCAGCGCATCTCGCGGCGCCATGCCGATGACGCGGTGGCTCTCGAGCGCTCCACGAACAACGGACTCCGCTCTCACGACGTCACCGTCCTGCAACAAGGCGCGGGCCAGTGCCGGCGCGGCCTCCAGCGCCGGGGCGGGATCGTCGAGGCGCTCGACCGCCCGCCACGCCTGCCTCCACGCATGATCGGCTTCGCCGACGCGTCTCGACGCCGCACACTCGACGGCGAGACGAGCCCAGAGGCGCGCTCCCTCTCGTTGCTCTCCCCGTCGTCCCAGCCGCGCAGCTTCTCGACGGAGAAGACGCCGGCCGGCGGCGGCGCGGCCGTGCGACCGCTGCCCTTCAGCGCGTGCGATGGCCCACGAGGCAACAGCGACCAGGCCGCCCGAAGGCGCAGTTGCCCCCGCATCGGCGGGGCCCTCTCGCACGCACATCCCCGGCTCGCTGAGCGGTGATGCGAACCTCGCCCGGCCCGGGGTCTTCAACGCGTCGGCGCGTGTGCTTCCCGTGAGCGGTTCGAGGCTGTCATCGCACGCGTCGTGCCCATTACGAACGGCGACGACGACGAGGACGCCACCTGAAGCAACGGGGCCAGACAGCAGCGTGAGAGCAGCGAGATCCGCGCGGGCGGCGTCGTTCCAGGCTGGTGCCTCGTGGGCCACGACCAACGGCCTGCCCGACAACCTTTCGAGCCACGAGCGCATCGAGTCGTGGTCCTCACCGGCCTTGCAGCCGAGCAGCGTGGACGCGATCGCCACGTGGCCGCGCAGGCGTGCGAGACGCGCAAACTGCCGCCAGCACGTTCTCCAGCCGCTCCCATGCGGCGCGTCCACCAGGCACACCGACGGGCCGCCGGGCAGCGCGTCGAGGCGGCTCACGAGGCGTCTGACCAGAGGCGACTCGACGAGGCGCTGGCCGAGACCAACCGGCGACCATACTCCCCGCCGTCGCTGACGGACCACCTCACCTTCTCGTGCGAGCAGGCTTGCGACAAGCCGGCAATCGTTCCCCCGTCGCTGCACGCGCGCGTCGTGAAGACCCTGCGACGCAAGGAAATCGCAGAGCGACGACCTGCTCGTCGCGCCGACGCGCGACGTCGTAGACGGCTCGCTCGCCTGGAACCACCGCGATTCGTCGAGCGGCCCGAAGTCCAGACACGGCGCCAGCGCCGGATGCCGGCAGGTGAACAGGATCTCGAATGCCTCGCTGAGTGCCGGGTGGGGCCCCGGCCCCACCTCCGCGATCTCGAGCCATACGCGTGTGCCGGTGGCGAGATCGAGATGGTCGCCGGTCGCACACGGCACGAAGCGCTGCGCGACAAGGCCAATCCGATCGTCCATGCCGCCGATCGCTGCAAGACTCGCCGCGTTGACGTGCCCTCACGTGCGTCGCAGGTCCGCGCGACGTCGAGATCGTGTCGGGTCATGAACTTCGCGGCGGCCAGGATGCCGGCCGGCCTCTCCGGACGCACGTCTCCCGCGCGGCGACCTCGCAAAAAGTTCGTATAGAATGGGCCGGTTATGCTGCGATTTCTCACCGCAGGTGAGTCGCACGGACAGGCCCTCGTGACCATCGTCGACGGCATGCCGGCGGGCGTGCCGATCGATCTCGATGCCATCACCACGCAGCTCCGTCGTCGTCAGGGCGGCTACGGCCGCGGACGGCGGATGGCGATCGAATCGGATCGCGCTGAAGTGCTGTCGGGGGTCCGGCGCGGGCGCACCACCGGCGCGCCGGTCGCGATGCTCATCCCGAACAAGGACTGGCAGAACTGGCAAAAGACGATGCACGTCGAGCCGGAGATGCCGGAGGCGGCCACCGGTGCCAACCGGAGTGCGGTGACGCGCCCGCGGCCCGGACACGCCGACCTCGCCGGGGCCCTCAAGTACGGGCACGAGGACATCCGCGACGTGCTGGAGCGTGCCAGCGCGCGTGAAACGGCCGCTCGTGTGGCGGCCGGCGCCCTGGCCCGCCTGCTGCTCGCGCAGTTCGGCGTCGAAATCCTCAGCCACGTGACGATGATCGGCGGCGTCGGCGTGGATGAATCGCTCGCGATGTCAGTCGCCCGCATCCGCGCGATTCCCGACGACTCCCCGCTGCACTGCGCGGACCCGGCGGTGGAACAGGCCATGATTGCCGCCATCGATCGCGCGAAGGACGCCGGCGACACGCTCGGCGGCGCCTTTGAAGTCGTGGTCTCGGGGCTGCCGGTGGGGCTTGGCAGCTACGTGCAGTGGGATCGCAAGCTCGATGGGCGGCTGGCCCAGGCGATGATGTCGATTCATGCGATCAAGGCCGTCGGCATCGGCAAGGGCCCCGACGTGGCGCGCCTGCCGGGATCCCGCATTCACGACGAGATCGTGCCCGCTGGTGATCCGCCGTCCGGCCACCCCGCCGTCGGCGTGTCGCGCCTGACCAACAACGCCGGCGGACTCGAAGGCGGCGTCACCAACGGCGAGGAGATTCGCATCAGCGGCTACATGAAGCCGATCGCCACGCTGATGCAGCCGCTCAGATCCGTCGACCTGACCACGATGGCCGAGTCGCCCGCCGCAATCGAGCGCAGCGATGTCTGCGCGGTGACTGCCGCGGCCGTCGTCGGCGAAGCGATGATCAGCCTGGTCGTCGCGGACGCCTTCCTCGAGAAGTTCACCGGCGACAGCGTCGCCGACATCCGCCGCGTCGTCGAGGCGACCTCGAACGCCGTCAAGGCGCGCTTCTCGGCGGCTCGCGCCGCGGACTCGGCGACCGCCCGTTCCTGAGGCTGTCAGCAGCATGGTGCGTCCGATCCTGCGGCATGGCGATGGCCGCCTGGTGGCGACAGCGCAGGCTGTCAGCCTTCTGAATGACGACGTCCAGGCGCTCATCGACGACCTGATCGAGACGATGTATGCGGCGCCCGGCGTCGGCCTGGCCGCGCCGCAGGTCGGCGTGCCGTTGCGGTTGTTTGTCGTCGACGTCTCGGCGACCCAGAAGGGCGAGAGCCTCAGGGTCCTCGTCAATCCCACGATCGTGTCGAGAGACGGGATGCAGATTGACGAGGAAGGCTGTCTGAGCCTGCCAGGCTTTGCCGCGCACGTCCTTCGACCGGCCCGCATCGTCATCACCGGGCTCGATCGCACGGGACAACCGGCACGCGTCGAGGGCCAGGGGCTGATGGCGCGCGCGCTCCAGCACGAAATGGACCATCTGGACGGCAGGTTGTTCGTCGATCGGCTCAGGGGCATCAAGCGGCGCGAGATACTCCGGCGGATTCAGAAGCGGAGACGCGCGAGCCAATGGTGAGCTCGTCGCCGCAGCGCGTGGTGTTCTTCGGCACTCCGGAGTTTGCGGTGCCGACGCTGGCGGCGATCGTCGACAGCCACCATGTCGTGGCAGGCGTCGTGACCCAGCCGGATCGTCCGCGTGGTCGCGGCCATCAGCCGAGCCCGAGCCCCGTCAAGGCGTTCGCCCTGTCCCACAGCCTGCCGGTGCTGCAGCCGGAACGGATGCGGGACGAGGCGTTCCTCGAAGCGCTGCGTGCGCTCGATGCGGATCTCGGCGTGGTCGCGGCGTATGGACGCATCCTCACCGACGCCATTCTTGCCATCCCGCGGGCCGGCTTGATCAACGTCCATGCGTCGCTGCTGCCACGATGGCGCGGGGCGGCGCCGGTGCATCGCGCAGTGCTCGCTGGCGATCCTGAAACCGGCGTGACGATCATGCGGGTGGTCCAGGCCCTGGATGCCGGACCGATGCTCGCTGTCGGACGGGTGCCGATCGGCCCCGACGCCACCAGTGCCCAGGTCGAGCACTCGCTCGCTGAGCTCGGCGCCACGCTGGCGCGCGAGACGGTGGACCGCCTGGCGCAAGGCACTGTGCTCGAGGAGCCACAGCCGGCAGAGGGCGTCACCTATGCGGAGCGCATCACCAAGGCGGACGCGCCGATCTTCTGGTGGCGGTCGGCGCACGAAATCCACAACCAGGTTCGCGGCCTGCAACCGTGGCCCCTGGCCGCCACCACGGTCGGCGGACATCGACTGCTGATCGTTCGCACCGCGGTCGCCGAGACGCCCGCACCGGCGGCGGCAACTCCCGGCACCATCCTCGACGCCGAGGGCGACACCCTCACTGTCGCGGCCGGGCAAGGCGTCGTCCGCTTGCTCGACATCAGGCCCGAGGGCCGGCGCACGATGAGCGCGCGTGACTTCCTGGCGGGTCACCGCGTGGCGGTCGGCGCGCGAATGGAATGATCGCTCCCGCGCGCTACGCGGCGTATGAGGCGCTGACACGCATCACGCGGGGGCGCGACGTGCTGGGCGACACGCTGGCCGCGGCACGACAGTCGCTGACCGACAGCCGCGACCGGGCGCTGGCCACCTCGCTGGTGACCGGCACGCTGCGCTGGCGCAATCGTCTCGATTTCCTGCTCGCCCAGGCGAGCGCCCGGCCCCTCGATCGGCTGGACCCCGAAGTCCTCGACCTGCTCCGCCTCGCCCTGTTTCAACTGCTCTTTCTCGAGCGAGTCCCGGTGTCGGCGGTGGTGGACGACGCGGTGAGCCTGACGCGGGCGATTGGCAAGTCGAGCGCGAGCGGCCTGGTGAACGCCGTGCTGCGCCGGCTCGCACGCACGCGACATCAGGTGACATTCCCCGCCCTGCCATCGACGCTGGCCAGCAGCGCGGATCGCGAGGCGTGGCTGACGGCACTCGCCATCACGGGCTCGCATCCGCGGTGGCTGCTCGAACGGTGGCTGGCGCGCTACGGTCCGGACGCCACCGCAGCGTGGGTGGCGTTCAACAACGCGGAGGCGCCACTCACCGTGCGAGCCAACACGCTCGTCACGTCGCGCGACGCGTTGTCCGGGGCACTGGCGACGGATGGCATCTCGACCAGCCCTCTTCACTATGCGCCCGACGGTCTTCGGGTCACCTCGGACAGCGCGCGTGTCGGCAGCCTCGCCTCGTCCGGGCAGTTCGTGATCCAGGACGAGGCGGCACAAGTGGTGTGCCTGCTCGCCGGCACGCGTCCTCGCCGGCGGACGCTCGACACGTGCGCGTCACCCGGCGGCAAGACGCTGATCCTCGCCGCCGGTCCATCGCGGAACGGCCTGCTGGTGGCGGGCGATCGCCGGCGCCGGCGTGTAGCGCTGCTCCGCGAACGTCTTGCGGTGGCCCACGCCTCGCGCGTCGAGGTGATCGCGCTCGACCTCCTCCGTGGCGCGCCGTTTGGTCCGGTCTTCGACCTCGTGCTGCTCGACGCGCCGTGCACGGGCCTTGGCACGCTCCGGCGCGATGTCGACATCCGGTGGCGTCGCACGCCGGAGGACATCGTCACGGCGGCGAGCCGGCAAGCCGAGATGCTCGGCGCGGCCGCCCGGTTGGTGGCGCCGGGCGGCCGGCTGGTGTACGCCACCTGCTCGAGCGAACCCGAGGAAAATGTCGAGGCCGTTGAGGGGCTCCTGTTGCGCCGCGCCGACTTCCTGAGAGCGCCGCGGGCGGGCCTGATCGCCGAGGGCGTGCCGGGAGTGCTTCTGAACACCGCGGGCGACATGGAGACGCGCCCGGATCTCCATGCGCTGGAAGCGTTTTACGGCGCGGCGCTGGACCGGACGGCGGTGGCCGCCACGGACGGGCCGGCGCCGCCCCTGTAGTACACTGTCAGGTTGAGTATGCCGTTGACCGCCCGCGTCTGGAGCGCGGGGAAACTCCTTGCGCTTCTCGCCGGTCTGGCCGCGACGTTCCTCCTGTGCGCGTTCCTGGCGGTTCGCTTCTCGATGCGCGCCAACGAGGTGAACGTACCGGACCTCGCCGGGCGCTCTGTCAACGACGCGTCGGCGCGGCTCGACGACCTGGGGCTGACCCTGCGAGTGGACGAGAACCGTCGCGCCGACCCGCGGGTGCCTGCCGGCCGGATCCTGCAGCAGGACCCCGCCCCGGGCGCGCACGTGCGGCGCCAGCGGTCGGTGCGCGTCTGGGTCAGCGAAGGCGAAGCGGCGACCATCGTGCCCTCGCTGGTCGGCGACACGGAGCGCAGCGCACAGGTGCGATTGCAGCAGGGCGGCCTGACGCTCGCGGCCACGGCCGAAGTCCGGACACACGATTACCCACCCGACGCCGTCATCGCGCAGGATCCCGCGCCTGGCGCGCACAACGCGAGCGTCGCCCTGCTGGTGAACCGCAGCAGCCGCGGCGCCACCTTCGTGATGCCCGACTTGATCGGGGTCGACGGCGAACGGGCGGCGGAGTTGATGCGGAAGCGTGGCTTCAGGGTGGCCGTCGTGGGAACGCAGCCCTATCCCGGCGTCCCCGCTGGCATCGTCATTCGCCAGACCCCCGCTGGCGGTTTTCAGGTGGGACCCGGTGAGGCGATTGCGCTGGAGGTCAGCCGATGAGCGTGCGCCTGGCGCCCTCGATCCTCTCCGCCGACTTCGCGGCCCTCGGCGCCGCCATCGCCGCGGTCGAGCGGGGCGGGGCGGATCAAATTCACCTCGACGTGATGGACGGCCATTTCGTCCCGAATCTCACCATCGGCCCGGCCATCGTCAAGGCGGTCCGGCGGAGTACGGCGCTGCCCCTGGACGTCCACTTGATGGTGTCCAATCCCGACGAGTTTCTCGAGGCTTTTGCTGCCGCCGGCGCCAACTCGATGACAGTGCACGTGGAGGTCCTGCCCCATCTGCATCGCACCATCCAGGCGATCAAGGCCCTGGGCTGTCGAGCGGGCGTGGCCATCAACCCGTCTACGCCGCCGTCGGCGGTCGCCGAGGTGGCGGCCGACCTCGATGTCGTGCTGGTGATGTCGGTCAATCCGGGCTTTGGCGGACAGTCCTTTATCCCCCGCAGCGAGTCTAAGGTTGAGCGGGTGCGGGCCCTGCTCCAGGGTGCCGGCAGCCGCGCCGACATCCAGGTGGACGGCGGGGTCGATCTCGGCAATGCCGGCCTGCTGGTGGCGGCCGGGGCGACAGTGCTGGTCGCCGGGTCCGCGATTTTCGACACGCCGGACCCGGAGGCCGCGGCTCGAGCCATCAAGGCGCGCGCGCTGGACGGCGCGCAGGCCGTGCGCCGGCCGTGACCACTGGCGGTCTTCAGAAGGGCGCCACCCTGGTCCGGGTGCGCTACGCCGAAACCGACCAGATGCAGGTGGTCTATCACGCCAACTACTTCGTGTGGTTCGAAGTTGGCCGGACCGATCTGCTGCGCCAGCTCGGATGGTCGTATCGTGAGATGGAGCACGCGGGATTTCAACTGCCGGTGATCGAAGCCCATTGCCAGTACCTCCGCCCTGCGCGCTACGACGACGAGATCGAGATCCGCACGGCAGGCCATCTGGTCTCCGCCGCGCGGATGGCGTTCGACTACGAGGCCGTGCGGCGCGGGGACGGCGTCACGACAGCCACCGGACGGACGGTCCATGCGGTGGTGGCGGCTGACGGACGTCCGTGCCGATTGCCGGAACGCGTGAAGGAACTGTTTCAATGAACGTACTGATTACCGGTGCGGCCGGCTTCATCGGCTCACACCTGGCCGAGACCCTGCTCGCTCGCGGCGCGCGCGTGACAGGTCTCGACAGCTTCACCGACTACTACCCTCGCGCGATCAAGGAGGCGAACCTCGCGCCGTTGCTCACGCGCGACGGGTTCCGCTTCGTCGAGTCGTCAATCCAGGACGCCGACCTCAACTCGCTGCTGACTGGCGTCACCCACGTCTTCCATCTCGCCGCGCAGGCTGGCGTTCGCAAGAGCTGGGGCCGCGACTTCACGATTTACACGGTCAACAACATCGACGCCACGCAGGTGCTGCTCGAGGCGCTGGTTGGCCGGCCGATCGAAAAGCTGGTCTACGCGTCGAGCTCGTCGGTCTACGGCGACGACGCGCCGATTCCGATGCACGAGCAAGTGCTGCCGCGGCCGCTCTCGCCTTACGGCGTGACCAAACTGGCCGCCGAGCAGTTGTGCCATCTCTACGCGACCAATCACGGCGTCCCGGCCACCGCGGTGCGCTACTTCACCGTCTACGGTCCACGGCAGCGCCCTGACATGGGCTTTCACCGGTTTCTGAAGTCGGCGATGGCGGGCACGCCGATCACCGTCTACGGCGACGGCAATCAGACGCGTGATTTCACCTACGTCGGCGATGCCGTGGCGGCGACGATCCTGGCCGCCGAGCGCGGCGTCCCTGGACGCGCCTACAACATCGGCGGCGGCGCCCGTGTGTCCGTCAACGAGGTGCTCGACCTGATCGCGCGGATCGTCGGAAGACCGATTGACGTGCGCCGGGAAGGGTCACAGAAGGGCGACATGCGCGACACGTACACCGACACGACACTGGCGCGGACCGAGCTCGGGTTCGCGCCCCGCACGTCCCTGGCTCAGGGCCTCGAGGCCGAATATCAGTGGCTCCTTACCTCTCCAGTGCTCGCATGATGAAGCTGTTCTCCACCCGCGGACCGATCGCCGCGCTCGTCGTTGCACTCATGATGGCGGCCGCCTGCGGCGGCAAGAAGGACGTGCTGCCGAAGGGCAACGAGCCCGACAAGTTCCTCTTCGACAAGGGCACCGACTCGCTGGCGGCGAAGCACTGGATGACGGCGCGGCAATACTTCCACAAGATCATCGACTCGTACCCGCAGAGCAACTATCGGCCCGACGCCAAACTCGGGCTGGCGGACTCGTATCTGGGCGAGAACACGACAGAGTCGCTGATTCTCGGCGTCAACGAGTATCGCGAGTTCCTGACCTTCTACCCGACCAACGCGCGCGCCGACTACGCCCAGTACAAACTGGGCATGGCGCATTTCAAGCAGATGAAGTCGTCGCAGCGCGACCAGTCTGAAAGCAGGCAGGCGGTCCAGGAATTCCAGCAGTTCGTCACGCGCTACCCGAACAGCCCGCTCCTGCCGGACGCGCAGGCCCGGCTGCGGGAGTCACAGGATCGCCTGAGCAACCACGAATACGAAGTTGGCGTGTTCTACTTCAAGCAACGGTGGTATCCGGGCTCGATCGACCGCCTCAAGACGCTGTTGAAGACAGACCCCGGTTTCACCAGTCGTGACGGCGCCTACTATTACCTCGCCGAATCGCTGGTCAAGGTGCGTCTCAACGCCGAGGCGCTGCCGCTTTACGACAAGTTGATCGCGGAGTTCGAGAAGAGCGAGTTCCTGCAGCTGGCCAAGGAGCACCGCGACCTGGTCAAGACGCAGATGGACGCCAAAGCTGCCGAGCCCGCCACAGCAGCCGCGAAACCCGCCGCACCCGCCCCAGCTCCTGGCGCCGCGCCAGCCACGCCCGTGTTGGTCACGCCGCCGGTTCCCAAACCCCAACAGCCCTGAGCGTCGATCCGGGTCGGCCAATCTGAAGATTGGCCCTACCGAGATTTCAAATCGCTGCCGTGGGGCCGATCCTCCGCCTTCGCTGAAGCTACGGCGGACCGCCGAAGCCTTGGCGGGGGCTGGTCAGATCGGCCATCAGCCGGTGCGCCGGGTGCGCCGGGCCTGCTCGAAGTCTGCGACTTCTGCCGGCCCCGGCGATTGGTAGGCGCGGTAGTAGTCCACCGCGGACACCACGGCTGTCAGCAACACCACCCAGAGCGACAGCTGGCCCAGCCACAGGAACGGTTGTGCGCCGTTCTGGCCGAGGATCAGCAGCAGGATGGCCGTGACCTGCGCGATCATCTTGATCTTGCCGAGTGACGACGCGCCGAAGCCAACGCCGCGCGACGAAGCCAGGCTGCGCAGGCCGGTGACGGCCAGTTCGCGGCCGATAATCACCGCGACGATCCACGCCGGGGCAAGCCCCAGCTGAACCAGAGAGATGAATGCCGCCGACGTCAGCAGCTTGTCGGCGATGGGGTCCATCATCCGGCCGAGCGATGTGACCTGGCCCCGGCGCCGCGCGAGATAGCCGTCGAGCCAGTCTGTCACCGAGGCCAGACCGAAGATGGCAGCGCCGAGAAGCGGCGTCGGGATACCGAGGAGGGCGTGGCCTTCGAACTTGGTCAACAGCACGACGACCAGCAGCGGAACCAGGAAAATCCGCGTGACCGTGAGCGCGTTGGGCAGATTCATGGACCGCTCGCCGCAATTGTAACCCGCCGCGGCCCGGATTCGGCCCTCCGCCGCCGGGCGCCTGGGCTATGATCGGAGGTCGTCATGAAGGCCATTCTTCTCGCCGGGGGCAAGGGCACACGCCTGCGCCCGCTCACGCTCCACACGCCCAAGCCGATCGTGCCGATTTTCAACCGGCCGTTCCTCCACTACCAGATCGACCTGCTGAAGCAGGTCCCTGAGATCGACGAAGTCATCCTGAGCCTGAACTACCAGCCGCGCCGCATCGAGGACGTGTTCGGCGATGGCGCCGCTGCCGGCATCAAGATCCGCTACGTCGTCGAGCCGGCGCCGCTCGGAACTGGCGGCGCCGTCCGCTACGCCGGCGACTCCCTGACGGAGGCCGTCGTGGTCTTCAACGGCGACGTGCTGACGCAGGTGGACCTGGCTGCCGTGCTCGCGCTGCACCGCCAGCGGCAGGCTCGCGCCACCATCGTGCTGACGCCGGTGGACAACCCGTCGGCCTACGGCCTGGTCGAAACCGACGCCGCCGGCAACATCCTGCGATTCCTGGAAAAGCCGAAGCCGGACGAGATCACCACCAACTACATCAACGCCGGCATCTACGTGCTCGAGCCCGAGACCTTCGATCGCATTCCGAAGGACACGCCGTGGTCGATCGAGCGCAGCTTCTTCCCGTCGTTCATCGAGCGCGGCGAGACCTTCGTGGCCTACCCCTACAACGGCTACTGGATCGACATCGGCACGCCGGAGAAGTACGTGCAGGTTCATCGCGACATCATGGACGGCCGCTACCATGCCCCGCCGTTTGCGGGCCAGCCGCCCGGCCACGTCCACAAGGCCGACGACGTGCGCATCGAGGACGGCGCGACGATCGAGGGCCCGGCATTTCTGGACGCAGGCACGATCGTACGCTCGGGCGCGCACGTCGGGCCGTACTCGGTGCTCGGCCACGGGTGCCTGCTTGAAGCCCAGTCGCGCGTGACCGGCAGCATCCTCTGGGCGACGGGGCGCGTCGGCGAGGATGCGACGATGACCGACGCCATCGCGGGCCGCCACGTGCACGTCGGCCGCGGCGCCACGGTGAGTGCCGGCGTGATGCTTGGCGACCAGAGCGTGGTCAGCGACTACAGCCGGATGTAGTCTCTTCGACGCTGATAACCGCAACGTCCGATGGGAGAGGGCCTGTCGATGGACCCGAACATATTCAAGGCATACGACGTACGTGCGCTGTATCCGCAGGAGCTGAACGAGGCCATCGCGCGCGATATCGGGCGCGGGTTCGTGAGCTACCTCGGCGCACGGAAGATCGCCGTGTCGCGCGACATGCGGCTGTCGTCGCCGTCGCTGGCCGAAGCATTCATCGACGGCGCGCTCGCGCAGGGCGCCGACGTGGTGGATTGCGGGATGATGGCCACCGACATGCTCTATTACGTGGTCGCGACCGACAAGCTCGAAGGCGGAGCGCAGATCACCGCGTCGCACAACCCGTCGCAGTACAACGGCGTCAAGATGGTGCGCGCAGAGGCCATGCCGCTCTCCGGCGACGCCGGGCTGGGCGAGATTCGCGACATGATTCTCCACGGCACGCTGCCGCCGGCCGCCGCCAGGCGCGGCAGCCGCACGAGCCGCGACGTGCTCGACGCCTACGTGCGCCACGTGTTCTCGTTCATCGACAAGTCCGTCATCAAGCCGTTCCGCTGCGTCCTCGACGCCGGCAGTGGCATGGGCGGGCTGGTGGCGCCGAAGATTTTCGCGGAGCTTCCGTGCCACGTCATCCCGATGTGCATGGAGGTGGACGGCCGCTTTCCCAACCACGAGTCCAACCCGCTCATCGAGGAAAACCGCGCTCACATCGTCGAGCGCGTGGTGAAGGAGAACGCCGACATCGGGATCGCCTGGGACGGCGACGCCGACCGCTGCTTCTTCATCGACGGCACCGGCGAGTTCATCTCCGGAGACTTCATCACGGCGCTGCTGGCGCAGGCTTTTTTGATGAAGCATCCCGGTTCGACGATCGTTTACGACCTGCGCGCCAGCCACGCCGTCAGGGACATCGTCGAAGGCCTTGGCGGCACCGCGATCATGAATCGCGTCGGGCATTCGTTCATCAAGAAGACGATGCGCGAGCGCGACGGGATCTTCGGCGGCGAAGTGACAGGCCACTACTACTTCCGCGACAACTTCTACGCCGATAACGGGTTCATCCCGGCGGTGCTGCTGCTGGAGCTGATGTCGACTCAGAACAAGTCGCTCGCCGAGCTGCTGGCGCCGCTGAAGGCGAAATACTTCATCTCCGGCGAAATCAACACCAAGGTCGCGAGCATGGACGTCGTCCAGGCCAAGCTCGCAGAGTTGTCGAAGCGCTACGCCGACGGGACGGTGACGCATCTCGACGGCGTCTCCGTCGAATATCCGACGTGGCACTTCAACGTCAGGCCGTCGAACACGGAGCCGTTGCTGCGGCTGAATCTGGAAGCGGCCACGGCGAAGGAAATGGAAGCCAGGCGCGATGAAGTGCTGCACCTGATTAGAAGCTGACGGCGGCGAGAGGTCCGGAGGGAACTGCAGGCGGCCGGATCAGTTGCTATAATCGTCGAGCGTCCCGCGGGCTTAGCATAGTGGTAATGCTCTGGCTTCCCAAGCCAGCTAGACGGGTTCGATTCCCGTAGCCCGCTCCACATTCCGCGCGCCCGTGATCACGCGGAATGTGTCTCGCCGTAGCGCGAAGCGCGAAGGCGGACTCCCTGCCGAGAAGCAATTGTTCGAGGGTCGGACAATCGGCTCGAGGAAGAATCCCCCGAGACAGTAAGACGTGGGTGCAGGCCTCGACTAAGGCCTGCCCCTGATCAACCTGGAACCAGCCGTTCCTATTTTTTAGCCTTGGCGGCGCGCCGGCCGGCCCAATACTTCTTCATCCGCTCGGACACAGCCTTGCGTTCCGCCGCGGACATCGGGCTCTTCCTGCCGGGCTTGCGTCGCTTCCCTACGGACTGGACCGCGCCGCTCGCGGATCCGATTTCGGGAAATGCCTTGACGAGTGCGGAAAGCTCTGCCTTGAGCTCCAGCAGTCGTGCCCGGGCTCCGACCAAGGCGAGTTGTCTCATTTCCATCGGTGCCATCTTCGCCACACGTCCTCCCTGGCAGCCCGCTTTCAAAAAGGACGCAGACCGCCGACACCTAATCCTACACCGACAATTACGCCAGTGACCCCTGTTTGAATTAGGTAAACGTGTACAAGACTTCTTTAGATTTGTGTTTGGTCGGTCGGCGACCTTAGTAGCCGGAGGGCACTGGACCGGCGGCGCCGCCGCGCGCCTGCTGCACGATGCGAACCCCGGCGGAGGCACCGATGCGTGTGGCCCCGGCGGCCACCATGGCTTCGAGGGAGGCGAAATCCTTCACGCCGCCAGCAGCCTTGACGCCCATCTCCGCGCCGACGACGCGACGCATGAGGGCGACGTCGGCCGCTGTCGCGCCGCCAGGCCCAAAGCCCGTGGACGTCTTGACGAAGTCTGCGCCGCCAGCCTTGACCAGCGTCGTAGCCGTGATCTTTTCCTCTTCGGTCAGGTACGCGGCCTCGATGATCACCTTCGAGATCACGCCGGCTTCCCGGCAGGGCGCTGTCACTGCCTCGATGTCGCGCTCGACGAGCCGGAGGTCACCAGACTTCAGCGCGCCGATGTTGATGACAGTGTCGACCTCGGCGGCGCCATCGAAAATGGCCCGCCGCGTCTCGTAGTGCTTCACGTCCGGCGTCGTCGCGCCGAGCGGAAAGCCCACGACCGAGCAGACCACCGACCGGCTGCCGCGAAGCAGTTTCGCCGACAGCGCCACCCACGCGGGATTGACGCAGACGGTGGCGAAGCCGAATTCGGCCGCTTCGCGACAGAGCGTCTCGATGTCCTGTCGTGTGGCGTCGGCTCGCAGCAGGGTGTGATCGATCAGCGCGGCGACGGCGCCGGGCGGGCCGCCGCTGGCATGCAGCCCGAGCCTGCTCGCGCCGGCTTCCAGCACCCCACGGACGCGATCCGGGCAGCACTCATACAGGAAGCCATGACAGGCGCAGGGCGGGCGAGCCGAGGTGCGCGGCAGCGCTGCCGTCAGTTCCTCGACGATGATCTCGATGACGCGGCGAAGTGGCGGGCCGTCGGGAGGCGTCACGTGGTCACCTCGATTCGAGCGCGGCGATCTTCGCGAGCCTGGCGATGTAGCGCGGCTCGCGCATCGGCGTCTCCAGGAACCGCGCGACGACGCGCGCAGCCTCCTCGAACGTGAGCAACGTGGCGCCAAGCGTCAGGACGTTGGCGCCGTTGTGCTCGCGCGCGTAGCGGGCCAGGGTCTCCGTGGTGCACATGGCGGCTCGCACCCCACGCACTTTGTTGGCGGCAATGGCGGAGCCCAGGCCGGCGCCGTCGATCGCGATGCCGGCGTCCGCCTCTTTTCGCGCGACGCTGACGGCGACACGGGCCGCTGTGTCGGGATAGTCCACCGGTGTGGGGTCGCCGGTCCCCAGGTCCTCGACGGCAAGGCCCCGCGCGCGCAGCCACGTCACCAGCGCGCTTTTCAGAGTCAGCCCCGTGTGATCGGACCCGATGGCGACCCGCTCGATCCGCGACGCAGGCGCAAGGGCCTCGCCGGCGCTCACGACGCCGTCGGAGAGGACCGTGATCCGGCGCTCCCGGAGCGTGTCGGCAGCCAGCGGCGTGACGTGGCCTCCTCGGGCCAGGTAGACGGTGATGCCCGGCTCGAGCACGCGCGCGTCGGCTTCCGTGATGATGTCGAACCGCTTCGTGTCCATCGAGACGGTGTGCTACGCTCGACGCCCAACGATGGACGCGGCGGTGCAGACGCCCCCTATCTTACTGTCAAGCGAGCAGATCCGACAGCGCGTCGCGGAGCTCGGCGCCGAGATCGCGCGCGATCACGCAACCGCCGCGGACCTGCACCTGGTGTGCGTGTTGAAGGGGGCCTTTCTCTTTCTCGCCGACCTCGTGCGGGCGATCGATCGGCCCGTCACGCTCGACTTCCTCGCCGTGTCGAGCTACGCCACTGGCACCACCAGCACGGGCGAGGTCCGGCTCCTCAAGGACCTCGACGCTGCCCTCGACGGCCGCGACGTTCTCATCGTGGAGGACATCGTCGATACCGGCATCACCCTGACCTACCTGCAGGACATCCTCAGGGCACGCGGCCCACGCACGCTGCGCACGGCATGCCTGCTGAGCAAGCCGTCACGCCGAAAGGTTGAAGTGACAGTGGACTACGTGGGGTTCTCAATCGACGACCGCTTCGTCGTCGGCTACGGGCTGGACTACGCCGAGCAATTCCGCAATCTGCCCTACATCGGCGTCCTCGACGGCGATCAGTCCTGAAGCGTCGTCAGCAGGCTGGCGCGCGATTGAAGCAGCGCCGACATCTCCGCGGCCGGGATCGGCACTGACATCAGGAAGCCCTGCGCTTCGTCGCAGGCTTCGAGCGTGAGCAGCGAGAGCTGCGCCTGGGTCTCGACGCCTTCGGCAGTGACCTTGAGACCGAGCGAGTGCGCCATCGTGATGATCGTCGCGGCGATGACGCCGCCATCCGGGCGCTCGCCGATGTGCTGCACGAAGCTGCGGTCGATCTTCAAGGCGTCCACCGGCAGGCGCTGCAGACGGCTGAGCGAGGAGTAGCCGGTGCCGAAGTCGTCGATCGACAGCCGGATACCAAGCGCTCGCAGCTGGTAGAGCGCGGTGAGGGCGCCCGCGCCCGGATGCATGGCCGTGCTCTCGGTGATTTCGAAGATCAGCGACGACGGCGGAAATCCAGTCTCATCGAGCAGACGACGAACCATCGGCACGAGGGCGCCGTCCCGGAACTGCACGCCCGACACGTTGAGCGCCAGCGTCAGCGGACTGCCGTCGGTGGCCCGCCACCACAGGGCCTCGGTCATCGCCGAGCGCATGACCTGCTCGCCGATCGGCACGATGAGGCCGGTGTCTTCCGCCACGCGGATCAAATCGGCAGTGGGCATCATGCCGCGCACCGGATCGCGCCAGCGCACGAGCGCTTCGACGCCGGTGATCGCGCCGGTCGCGAGCGACAGCACCGGCTGGTAGTGCACTTCGAACCGATGCTCCTCGATCGCCCGCCGAATCGAGCTGAACGCGAACGGCAGCCCCTGCGATTCGCGCTGCATGCCACGTGAGTATCGCTGCCAGGTGTGACGCACCTGCTTGGCCGCATGCACCGCGTCAGCCGCCGCGCGCAGCAGTGCAGGCTGCGTGTCCGCGTCGTCGGGGAAAACGGCGACGCCGATGCTGCAGGACAGGTTGAGTTCCTCGCCATCCACCGCGTGTGGCGTCTGGCAGACCTCGAGGACCTTGCGTGCGACCACCTCCGCGCTGCCCGGGTCGGGCATCTCCACGAGGACGATGCCGAACTTGTCGCCGCTGAGACGCGCCACGGTATCTGACTCGCGGACGATGCCGCGCAGGCGGCCGGCGAAGGCGCCAAGCAGGCGGTCGCCGGTCGCGTGACCAAGACTCTCGTTGACGTCCTTGAGGCGATCGACGTCGACGTAGAGCACGGCGACGGGGTGGCCTGACCGGCGTGCGCGTGCCACCGCCTGCTGCAGCCGATCGGCAAACAGCTGGCGATTGGGCAACCCCGTCAACGAGTCGTGGTGCGCCATCTGGAAGCGCACCGCCTCGCGACGCTCCGCCAGCCGGCGGAACACCGACGGCGCGGTGCCCAGGCCGAGACATGCGCCATTGCGTGTGACGACGAACCCGGTGATGAGATGGCGGCCGCCGTCGCGATGGAGCATGTCGCAGAGGGCATCAAACGACAGGCCTTCGTCGACAACGAGCGGCGAGGCATCCATGGCCCGGCAGACTGTCAGGCCGCCGCCCTCCGTCGAAGGCGCCGACTCGAGAAGTGCCCGGCGGCTCAAGAGGCCGACCGGGCGGTTCGACTGATCGATGACAGGCCACGCGTCGGACGCGCCGTCGGCCAGCAGTTCGGCGCGCACGTCGTGGACAGGCGTGCCTTCACGGACGGCAAGCGTCGCGCCGGCGAGACCGGCGACGCTGTCGTCCATGCCTCGGCGCAAGGCTGAGGGGACACTGAGAGTGTGGTCGTTCGCTGGGGTGCGGACGATCATGACCGAGGGTACGGACGTTATCGGCCGGTTCGCCCCAATACTTGAGCTTCACAGGTCTGCGTATGGGTGCACGGCTGATGGCCGATCTGAAGATCGGCCCTACAGGGAATAGCGGCACTGCAAGGAGTAGCGGCCCTACAGGGAATGGCGGTCCTACAGGCAAATGATCGGCGCGGTTTGTCGGTAGGGCCAATCTTTAGATTGGCCGTCTGCGGCTGATGGCCGATCTGAAGATCGGCCCTAGGGACTCGGCTGCCCTGCCGCCGCGAATTGCGGCGTCAGTGCGCGACCGTCCGCCGTACAGCCTCGGCCTCCGCCCGCGCATCGGACAGCACCGACGCCTCATCCAGCGTCAGGACACGGCGGCCCGCCATCAGAATCCGGCCGTTGACGATCGTGAGCGTCACGTCGTCGCCGTGCGTCGCATACACCAATTGGGAAACCGGATCGTAGAGCGGCGTCAGGCGCGCCTTGTTCGTGCCGACGACGATGACATCCGCCAGCTTGCCGGCTTCCAGCGAGCCAATGGACGCGTCGAGGCCCAGTGCCTTCGCGCCGCCGATTGTCGCGAGTTCCAGCGCCTGGGCCGCCGGAAGGACCCGCGGATCCTTCGTCTGGAGCTTGTGGAGCAACGCGGCCTCCCGCATGGCCTCGAACATGTCGAGGTCGTTGTTGCTGGCCGCGCCGTCGGTGCCAAGCCCCACCGTCACGCCGGCCGCCAGATACCGGGGCACTGGGGCCGTGCCGCTGGCGAGCTTCATGTTGCTCTCCGGATTGTGCGACACGGCGACGTGATGCCTCGCCAGGATGGCGATGTCGTCGTCTGTCACCCAGACGCCGTGCGCGACGAGCGTCCGTGGCGTCCAGAAGCCGATCGAATCGAGAAAGCCTGCCGGCGTCAGGTGGGCCTGCTCGCGGATGATGCGGACTTCGTCCTCGGTCTCGGCAAGATGGCGTGAGCAGCGGCACACCGTATTTCATGGCCAGGTCGCGACAGGCGGTCAGCGTGGCGGCGTCGAGCGTGTAGGCCGAGTGCGGCGCGACGGCCGGCGTGATCAAAGGGTCGTCGCGAAACCGGTTGATGAACGCCTCGGCCCGCGCCAGCGATTCGACCGGCGTCTTTGCGTCAGCGACCGGGAACTTGATGATCGTCTCTCCCAGCACAGCACGAAGCCCGGCTTCCTTCGTCGCCTCGGCGATGGCCTCCTCGAAGTAATACATGTCGGTGAAGGTCGTCGTGCCCGACTGAATCATCTCCAGCGCCGCAAGCCTGGTCCCGGTGCGCACCATCGCCGGCGACACCGTTCTGGCCTCTGCGGGAAAGATGTAGCGCTGCAACCAGTCCATGAGCGCCAGGTCGTCCGCCAGCCCGCGGTAAAGGACCATCGGCGCGTGACCGTGGGTGTTGATCAGGCCGGGCAAGACAAGGTCGCCGGTGACGTCGATCATCACTCTGCCGGTGAACTCGCGTGCAATTTCTGGCGCCGTCCCGACAGCGACGATCCGGCTGCCGTCGATGGCGAGGGCGCCGTTCACAATCACGCGGCGCTGCGGATCGACCGTGATGACGGTGCCGCCGGTCAGCACGATCGACACCGGCTTGGGCTCCGCCGTGGCGCGGGCCGCCAGGGACCAGAGGAGAAGGCTCAACAGAACGATGCGGCGCATGCCGAGATCCTACCCGCTCCCGTGTATAGTTTCTCCGTGCCGGTCCACCACGTGTTGCACCCGCTCGTGCAGGACGCCCTCGTCACGCTTCGGGACGTGCGTTCGACCTCCGACGAGTTCCGCCGGACGGCTCGCCGCATCAGCATGCTGCTGGCGGCCGAGGCCCTGCGCGATCTGCCCACCACCGTGGTGACGGTGCAGACGCCGCTCGAGCCGGCGCCCGGGCGCCGCATCGCCGGCGACGTGGTCGTCGTCCCCGTGTTGCGAGCCGGCCTCGGCATGCTCGACGCGGTGCTGGAGCTCGTGCCGTCCGCCCGGGTCGGACACCTCGGCCTGCAGCGCGACGAGACGACGGCCGTCGCCTCGCGCTATTACGCGAAGCTGCCGGACGACATCGCCACCAGCTTCGTGCTGATGATCGATCCGATGCTGGCCACTGGCGGCAGCGCCGTCTCCGGGCTCGACGTGTTGCGCGCAGCCGGAGCACGCGGCGTGCGCGTGGTCTGCATCGTCGCTGCGCCGGAAGGCCTGGCAGAAGTCGAAGCGCGGCACCCCGACGTGCACGTCTACACCCCGGCGATCGATCGTGGCCTGAACGCGAGAAAGTTCATCCTGCCTGGCCTCGGCGACTTTGGCGACCGCCTTTACGGGACCGCATGACGATGACGAGCGAAACCAAGACCAGCACGGCGACGGCGCGCAGTCGCTCGAAGTCGTGGCGCACCGCCCTCACGCACATCGAGCCGAACAAGGTCCTCGTGCGCGGCTATCCGCTCGACGAGATGATGGGCCGCGTCAGCTTCGGCGACTCGATCTATCTCCTCCTCGTGGGCGAGCTGCCCTCGCCTTCGGTGAGCCGGATGATAACGGCCATCCTGGTCTCGTCGGTCGACCACGGCGCGATGCCGCCGTCGACTGTCGTCTCGCGCAACGTGGCGACGACCGGCGCGCCGCTCCGCGCGGCTGTGGCCGCAGGCGTCCTGAGCTTCGGCACCTATCACGGCGGCGACGTCGAGGGCTGCATGGATCTGCTCGACGCCGGGCTCGGGATGGTGCGCGACGGGAAGAGCTACCAGGAGGCGGCCCGGGCGATCGTGCAGCAGAAGATCGACGCCGGCCAGCGCGTGCCGGGCCTCGGCCACAGGCTGCACACGCACGACCCGCGCGCGATGAAGCTCCTGCAGATGGCCTACGAGCTCGATCTGGAAGGCGAGCACATCCGGCTGATGCGCGCGGTGGATGTCGCGCTGGCCGAAGTCCTCGGACCGGAGCACGCCAGGATTCACGTGAACGTCGACGGCGCCATCGCCGCCATCTGCGGCGATCTCGGCCTGGACCACGAGTTCGGCAATGCGCTGTTCATCATCTCTCGCGTGCCGGGCCTGATCGCCCACGCTCACGAGGAGCGCCTGCGCGAGCGGCCGATGCGGGCCATCGATCCCCGCGATCACGAATACGACGGGCCACCGGAGCGGCGCCTGCCGCAAACGCGAAAGTAACGCTCCCGACCTTGCCGCCGGCGCTGCGGTCGCGCTAAGATCGGGGTTCCCTTCGGGCGCGCGCTTGGCTCAGCGGTAGAGCATCGCCTTCACACGGCGGGGGTCCCAGGTTCGAATCCTGGAGCGCGCACCAATTCCGCACCAGTCGATCGATGCAACGCTGCCCCACCGGCGCCGGCCGCAGCACCGAACAAAATATCCTAATTAATTAGTTGACACGTACGGCCGAGTCGGTTAGCGTTAAGGTGGTAGTTAGCGCCTAATTGATTAGGTGGTTGTGACACTAATGCAGTGGCCACACCACCGGAGCCGACATGTCCGTCTATCTGGTCAATCCCAGCCACCTCTCGTTCGGTGTTGCAGTCATTACCCCACGGTGGCTTTACGTCCTTGCCGGCGCCACGCCGGAGCGCTTTGGCCAGCCCCTGCTGAAAGATGAGACGCTCGAGGTTTTTGACCTGTCGACGGTGAAGGCCGGCGACATCGTCGGCATCGGCATCCATACGGGCAACGCCCTGCGCGGCTACGAGGTCGGCCGTGAGGCGCGGGAGCGTGGCGCCTGGGTCGTCTACGGCGGCATTCACGCCACGCTGTATCCGGACGAGGCTCACGAGCTCGGCGCCGCTCACGCCGTCGTCAAGGGCGACGGCGACGTAATCTGGGGCACCGTCCTCGACGCTTGCGCCGCTGGAACGCCTGAGCGGGTCTACGACGCCGGCCGCCTGCCCGCGCGCAGCTTCGCCCAGGCACGCTGGGACCTGCTGCCGGCCGGCCGCTACATGTGGGCGTCCGTCCAGACTGTCCGGGGCTGCCCGAAGCACTGTTCGTTCTGCTCCGTGTGGCGGACCGACGGACAGGAGCCTCGCCAGCGCGGCGCCGACGCCGTCATCCAGGAAATCGTTGAACTGCGCCGCCGCGGCTTCCGCTTCATCGCCCTGGCGGACGACAACTTCTACCCCGTCGCCCTCGCCGACCTTGCGCAGGCGCGACGGCGCGAGAACCCCGCACGCCTGCACGAGCTCGAAGCACTGCGTCGAGAACGGTTCGAGCTGATGGAGCAGCTGGCGCGGCTGCCCGAGGACATGGTGTTCTTCACGCAGATCACCATGGAGGCGGCGGAGGATCCCGAGTTCCTCAACGCGATGAAGAAGGCCCGGATCAAGGGCGCGCTGGTCGGCGTCGAGTCGGTCACGCCCGAAGGCCTCAAGGACGTTTACAAGGGCTTCAACCTGTCGGGCGACGAGCTGGTCGGTCGGCTCCGCGTGTTCCGCCAGCACGACATCCACGTCCTCGGCTCGTTCATCTTCGGGCTGCCCAGCGATCGAAGCCAGACGTTCGACGCCACCGCAAGCGTCGCTGAAGCGGCCGGCGTGACCTTCGCGCAGTTCGTCATGCTGACGCCGTTCCCCGGCACGGTGGACTTCGAGAAGTGGGAGCGCGGGACTGACGTGCAGGGCGTGGCGGTGGCGGGCATCCCCATCACGCGCCACTGGCTGATCCCGCAGGCCAACCGGCCGAAGGTGTACACGCCGCATCCGACGATGACTCCGGACGAAATCCGGGAGCGGACGCAGGGTGTCTGGGATCGGTTCTACTCGTTCCCGCGGATTTGGGAGCGGTCGCGCGCCGTGAAGTCCCTGAAGGGGCGGCTGGCCTTCGTGCTGATCTCGAAGCTGTATCGTCAGATGTACGCGAACACCGGCATCGCGACGGACTCGGCGAGGTCGAATCGTTCGGTCCGCCTGGCGCGGCTGATGGTCAGCCCCTGCCGCCGCCTGTTCTCCGCGCGTCCGATGCCCGACCTGCAGGTCCCGGCCTGACAGTGGGCCGCCGTCGGGCGGCCTACTTCTTCAACTCGGCAACCAGCGCCTTCAGCATCTGCCCGTAGTCGGTCTCCGCCTGCCCGAACGCCTTCATGTAGGCGTCCTCGGACATGCTCCGCTTCTTCCACTCGCCATCGAACGGCATCGCCGCGCCGGCGCCTCGGGTGACCACGTCGAACGGATCGTTCTTCCCGCGCAGGGCGCGAAGACCGTCGGCGTTGAGGTCCTCGATCAGCACCTTCGTCTCGACGATGGAGGCTGTCGACAGGTCGACGTAGGCGTCCCGATACTGCTTGTTGAGGATTTTCTCGTTGATGAGTGGCGGCGCGGAGTACTTGGCCGAGACGACGAGCAGCTCGCTGCCCGGAATGTACATCGCCGCGACGAAGGTATCGCCCTCGAGGCGCGACGCGATGACGTCCAGCTTGCGCTGCTGCAGCAGCTTGGTCAGTTCGGCGACGAGCGGCGAGGTCGTGGCTTCGGCGGCGGCGCGTGGCTGCGCGTCCAGAACCGCGACGGCCAGCGACAAGACCAGGATGGGGAGGCTGAAACGGATCATTGCGGATGGGTGTACCACTGCCCACCCGCCAAGTCAACGGAGGTACGTCCGGAGCCGATCTAGCCAATAAAGAGGGGATCGTCCTCCGGGTGGGCCACGGCCGGTGCCGGTGCGGTCGCGGAACGGATCTCCCGCAGCACGGCAAACGCCGCTTTTACGCCCTGAACGAGCGCCATGCCCTCACGGGCGGGCGTGAGAATGGCCGTCTGCAGGGTCGTCGCCGTCTCGTCGATGCGATCGGCGACGTCGGCGAACAGCGCGTCCACGCGCTGCACCTGGATGGCGGCAAGTTCCGCCGCACGCGCCGCTTCCTGTCCGACGACATTCAGGTTGGCGATGAGCGGCTTGATGTCGCGATCGATCTGCGTCGCCACCTGCTCGACGCGCCGCGCCAGGCGCGCGCCAAAGACGATGACGCCGACCTGGATCACCGCCATCAGCGCGACGCTGACGGCGATGACGCCCAGGAAGACCAGGTTCCAGTCCGTCGTCACGCAGTCTCCTCGCCCTGTCGTGCCTTCGAGTAGGCTTCCCGGCCGCGTTCGATCGCGGTGTTGATCTGATCCTTCTGGCGACGGACCACTTCGCGACCTTCCCGTGCCGCCGCAATCGCGCGCTCGCGGCTCTCCTTCGCCTTGTCGCTCAGGAACTGGCGTGTTTCGTCGCCGGCCGCCGGTGCGAACAGCAGCGCCACGGCAGCCCCGCTGATGGCGCCGGCCAGGAACGCCAGCAGCACCGTGCCTCCGTTGGAGTCGTGTCTCGACATGCCTTCTCCTCTGACGCGCAAGCGCAGGCGCCCGCGCCTTGTCTCTCTACTCTAGAAAATACTCACTTTTACGCGCAAGTACTTCCGTGGATCCTTGCGAATATCGCTGACGAGGCCGCCCATCTCCGACACGGCCTTGTTCAAGTTGTCATACAACTGGCGGTCGTTGATGAGCTGCGCGGCCGTGCCGTTGCCGGTCGTGAGTCGCTTGGTCAAGTCGTCGAGGCGCGCGGTCAGCCCGTCGATGCGCTTGTACAGCGCGTCGTCGGTCAGCAGCTTCCCGGCAGTGCCCTCACCGCGATTGAGGCGTCCGCTGATGGCGTCGAAATTCTTCGATGTGGACGAGAGCGAGGTGGCCAGGGCGTCGTCGTTGAGCAGGCGCCCGAGGCTGCCTTCCCCGTTGTTGATTCTGTCGGTCATGTGGCGCAGGTTCTCGAGCGAGGCCGCCAGCGAGTCGTAGGCCGCCTGATCGTTGGCGAGCTTGCCGAGCGTGCCGCGGCCGTTGCGCAGGTTCGTCGCCACCTGATTCGCGGCGTCGACGAAGGCGGTGACGTCTTTGTAGAGCGCCTCGTCGGTCACCAGCTTGCCGAGAGTGCCCTTGCCGGCGCGGATGTCTTTCAGGAGATTGGTCGCCTCAATCAGGCCCTGGTTCGCCTGCTCGGTGACGTCGGTGAGCTGACCCGGCGTGCGCGCCGTCTTGACGTAGCCGTTGGGCGGAATCGGCGTGCCGGCCATCGCGGGCGAGATGTCGAGGGAACCTTCGCCGAGCAGCGACACCGACCCGATGATCGCAATCGACTGATCGGTGACCCGTGACTGCATCTGCTTCTGAAGCTCGAAACGGACATCCACCTGCGCGCCGTCGAAGGCGATCTCCTTGACGGTCCCGACCTCGACCCCGGCGACGCGGACCGGAGCGCCGGTCTTCAGGCCGGCGACGTTGGGGAACTTGGCCTTCAGGCTGTAGCGCTGCCAGAAGAACCCCCCTTCCCCGCTCAGCAGGAAGATCACGCCGACGGCGATGACGACGGCGGCGATCGACAGCAGGCCGATTTTGAGTTCTGACCATGCCAGAGAACGTGTGCGGGGCATAAAGAATCCTCGATCGCTACGACAGGAACTGCTTCAGGTACGGATCGGTCGACCGCTTCAGGTCGCCGGCCGGGCCCTCGAAGGCGATGCGGCCGTCGCGGAGCATGATGAACTCCGCCTCGTCCGACTTGTGCTCGCTCGCCGTCAGAATCTGCACCGCGCCATTCCTGACGGCGGTATGGCCGGCGATGTAGAACGCGTCGCGCAACTGGTGCGTCACCACGATCGAGCTGACGCCCTCGAGGTCGCGGAGCTTCACGATTTCCTCGTCCACCGTGGTCGAGGTGATCGGGTCGAGCCCGGTTGTCGGCTCGTCGTACAGCAGCACCCGCGGCTTGGCCGCCATGGCGCGCGCGATGGCCACCCGGCGCCGCTGGCCGCCCGACAACTCCGACGGCATCTTGTCCACGTGCTCGGTGAGGCCGATGAACCCGAGGATCTCTTCAACCCTGGCATTCACCTTGTCGTCCGGCCACCGCATCTCTTCCCACAACTTGTAGCCGACGTTCTGCCGGACGGTGAGCGAGTCGAACAGCGCGCCTTCCTGGAACACCATGCCGAGATCCGCCCGCACGCGCATCAGCTCCAGCTCGGTCATCTCGTCGACGCGCTCGCCGTTCACCCAGATGATGCCCGAGTCGGGCCTCAGCAGGCCGGTGATCAGCTTGAGGATCGTCGACTTCCCCGCTCCGCTCGCGCCGAGGATGATCTTGGTGTGTCCCTTGATCAGCGTGAAGCTGACCTCACGGAGAATGACTTTCTCGTCGAAGGCGAGTGACACCTTGTCGAACAGGACGACGGGCGCGCCCGTCGCGTCCAGGATCTCCTGGCGCGTCATCCCGTCGTTGTCGACTTCCGGCTCGGCAGCGCCCATGACTCAGTACAGGAGCGAGATCAGCACTCGCGTGATGAAGAAGTCGACGGCCAGCACCGCCACCGAGGCGGCCACGACGGCCTGAGTGGTTGCGCGGCCCACGCCCTGGGTGCCGCCCTTCGTGCGCAGCCCGACATGACAGCCGATGCTGACGATGGCGAAGCCGAGGAAGAACGGCTTGACCAGGCCCATCCACGGATCCTGGGGATACAGGCCCTCGAGCACCGAGTTCCAGTAGACGCTGGACGCGACGCGGAGCTGAAGGACGGCGATCGCCCACCCGCCGGTGACGCCGACCAGGTCGGAGATCACCGTCAGCGCGGGACACATCAGCGTGCCGGCCAGGACGCGCGGCACCACCAGCTTGCGAATCGGATCGGTGCCGAGCGCACGCAGCGCGTTCACCTGTTCCGCGACGATCATCGATCCGAGCTCGGCGGCGATGCCGGAGCCCACGCGGCTCGTGAGCATGAGCGCGGTCAACACCGGCCCCAGCTCCTTGATCATCGACGCGCTGACGAGGCGTCCGACGAAGGGGCGCGCCCCGAACTGGTCGAGCGTCATCCCGCTCTGCAGCGCCAGCACCGCCCCGGTGAAAAAGCCAGTCAGCACGACGACAGTCAGCGATCCCCAGCCGATGTTGTCGAACTGCTGGATGACGTCGCGGTAGTAGAAGGGCCGTGAGACACAACCCCGCAGTGCGGCCGCGCACAGCCGGACGTACTCCTGCACTTCGAGTACGGCGGCTTTCAACCATTCGTTGACGAAATCCACGCGTCAGCGCTCCACTGCCGCAAGGCCCAGCTCGGAGACCCGCAGCTGCCGCAGCTCGTCACGAATGCGGGCGGCGCGCTCGAAGTCGAGGTCGGCCGCCGCCTTCTTCATGTCACCTTCCAGCGTCGCCAGGTAGGCCGCGCGCTCTGCCGCGTTGCGGAAGCGTGGTCGCAGCGGCGATTCCGCCTTCATCATGTAGTCGGCCTGCTCCACGGAGCTCCGTTCATCGTCGAGCGCTTTGACGATCGAGGTGGGCGTGATGCCGTGCTCCACGTTGTAGGCGCCCTGAATGGCACGGCGGCGGTCCGTCTCGGACAGGCATTGCCGCATCGAGTTGGTGATCACGTCGGCGTACATGATGACGCGGCCGTTCAGGTTGCGGGCCGCACGACCCGACGTCTGGATCAGGGAACCGCCGGAGCGCAGGAACCCTTCCTTGTCGGCGTCGAGGATCGCGACCAGCGACACTTCCGGGAGATCGAGGCCTTCGCGGAGCAGGTTGATCCCGATCAGCACGTCGAAGACGCCACGGCGCAGGTCGCGGAGGATCTCGATGCGCTCGAGCGTCTCGATGTCCGAGTGGAGGTAACGGACCTTCACGCCCAGCTCCTGGTAGTACTGGGTCAGGTCTTCCGACATCTTCTTCGTCAGCGTCGTGACCAGGACCCGTTCATGGCGGCTGGCTCGATCGCGAATTTCACCCAGCAGATCGTCCACCTGGCCGCGGACGGGCCGGACGTCAATCGGCGGGTCCATCAGGCCCGTGGGCCGGATGATCTGCTCCACCACGACACCGGCCGCCTTCGTCAACTCGTACGGGCCGGGCGTCGCCGACACGTACACGACCTGACCGACACGGGCCTCCCATTCCTCGAAGTTCAGCGGCCGGTTGTCGAGGGCCGACGGCAGGCGGAAGCCGTACGACACGAGCACTTCCTTCCGGGAGCGGTCCCCGGCGTACATTCCGCGCACTTGCGGCACCGTCTGGTGGCTTTCGTCGACGAAGATGATCGAGTCCTTTGGGAGATAGTCGAGCAGGGTCGGCGGAGGTTCCCCGGGCGCCCGGCCGGTGAGATGGCGCGAGTAGTTCTCGATGCCGTGGCAGTAGCCGATCTCCTTGATCATCTCGAGGTCGAACATCGTGCGCTGGTGCAGGCGCTGGGCTTCGAGGAGCTTGCCCTCGTGCTCGAGGTCGCCGCGACGCTGCTCCAGCTCCGCCTTGATCGTCGTCGCCGCCTGGCGCGTGCGATCGCGCGAGGTGACGTAGATCGACTTCGGGAAGATCGTCAGGCGATCGTGCGGGCGAAGCGTCTTGCCGGTGAGGGGATCGAACGCCACCAGCTGGTCGATCTCGTCGCCGAACATGTCGATCCGGACGGCATGCTCCTCGTACGACGGAAACACCTCGATGGTGTCGCCGCGCACGCGGAATGTGCCGCGGCCGAACTCGACGTCGTTGCGCTCGTACTGAATCTCGACCAGCTTGCGCAGCACTTCCTGGCGATCGATGTGCTGCCCGCGGGTCAGCGCCAGCACCATGCCGTAGTACGCCTCCGGGGAGCCAAGGCCGTAAATGCAGGACACGCTGGCGACGATGATGACGTCGCGACGCTCGAAGAGCGACCGTGTCGCCGACAGGCGCATGCGGTCGATCTCGTCGTTGATCGTCGCTTCCTTCTCGATGTACGTGTCGCTGGCCGGCACGTACGCTTCAGGCTGGTAGTAGTCGTAGTAGCTGACGAAGTACTCGACGGCGTTGTGCGGGAAGAAGCGCTTGAACTCCTGATACAGCTGCGCCGCCAGCGTCTTGTTGTGCGCCATGACCAGCGTGGGCCGGTTGGTCCGCGCAATCACCTGCGCCATCGTGAAGGTCTTGCCCGAGCCGGTGACCCCCAGCAACACCTGGTGGCGGTCGCCACGGTCCAGCCCCTGGACGAGCTCGTCCTGCGCGCGGGCCTGATCGCCGCGCAGTTCGAAGTCGGTTACGAGCTGGAATCGATCGTCGGCCGAGGCCATGAGGATGCCGGGCCCACGGTGGATGCCCGAATCCCCAATCGTACCACAAGGTTGACGGCCGCCCCGCCCGCCCGGCGGGCGTGGTCAGACCTGCGCCCGGCGAGGAGGGGCGGTGTATCGGCAGGGCCAATCTTCAGATTGGCCGCCAGCTGACGGCCCGTGTGGCGGGCCCGCGCCAGCGAGGCAATCAGGGCGAGGGCGGATGGCTGGGCGGCGCGTAGGACACGCGCGGCGCCTCGACGTATGGGGCGTAGTAACCCTTGCGGGTGCGGACCTGCAGGCTCTGCACGCGGGCGCCGGTCAACCGCACGTCCAGCTTCCGCCACGTGCCGTCCTTCCTGGCGTCCGATGAGATGAAGCCCAGGGTGTACTGCGCGCGGACCTGCGACACGATCCGCTGGAACACCTCGTCGAGCTGCTTGGCGTTCACCGGCAGGAACGCTTCACCACCGGTCACCTCGGCGATCTGCTGCAGGCGAAGCCGTTGCTCCGCCTTGACCTGCGTCGGCTGGTGCTCGAGAAACCCGATGGTGTAGACGATCACGTCGGTGGACTTCAGCATCGCGATGATGTCGCTGAAGGTCTGCGCGCTGCGGGTGTCGCCTCCGTCGGTGTAAATCACGAGGACCTTGCGTCCGCTCATGTCGTGCGCGCCATCCAGGTAGATGCCGAGCGCGTCGTAAAGCGAGGTCCAGCCGTCGGCCTTCCGCGACCGGATGCGCTCCACCAGCCGGGGCATTTCCACAGTGCCGTACTGCGCGATGCGGACCTCGGTGTCGAAGTCCACCAGCGTGATGTCCTTCGCGTCGGGGAGGTCCTTCAGGAAGCGGATCGCGGCGGTGCAGGCGAGGCCCATGTCCTCGAACATGCTGCCGCTGGTGTCGAGCAGGAGCCCGAGCCGGAGGTTGACGTCCTCGCTCTCCGAGTCGCCGCGCAGGAACACCGACACGTCCTGCTTCTGCCCGTTTTCGAAGACCTCGAAGTCTTCGGCGGCGAGATTGGAGATGAAGTTGCCCTGCCGGTCCATGACCATGACCGGCACGTTCACCATGTCGATGGCGCCCTTGAACCGCGGTTGCTGCGCGGCAAGCCCGGCGACGACGACGGCAGAAACGGCGATGCCCAGCAGCCACCCACGCACGGCGGACCCCCCGGCCGGCTGCGCCGTGAGGTGCGGCATGCCGGCGCGCTCCCAGATGCCGCGGATAATAGCAGGATCGCCGGGCTTCCGAAACGAAGGATTCGATTCGCGCTCACCCGGTCAGGACGTCAAAAAGACGGCTAGGCCTTCACCACCGGAGACCGGATTTTATTGACGAATTGCGCCTGTTCGACGGCGGTCGGACCGGACGAGGTTGGACAGGCGTATAATCGCCTCTTGCCGCCGACGGTCGAGCTGTCCGCCGGGGCGCCCGTCTCCGCCGCCCGATGAGATGTCTCGCGATCTGCCAGGACGAGCTGGTCATCAAGGTTCTCGACGAGATCCTGCTGCCAAGCTTCGAGATTGAGTTCCTCGTCGATAGTCCCGCGCTGGCCCGCCGCCTTTCCGAGTCCGGTGTCCATATCGTCGCCGGCGATCTCGAAGCGCAAGGACACCTTCCACAAGGCCGATATCTCGCCCAGCACGTGCATCATCGTGCAGGACAGCGGCAAGCGCGGCCTCAAGAAGGTGCTCGACAACATCCGCGATGCCGGCGGGACCCTGATCTACGTGCTCGGCGTCGGCACCGGCGCCTCGAGCGAGCGCGAGGAGGAAATCCGCGCGGCGTTCCCGGATGTCACCTACCTGGCCATGGCGGAGCTGTTCGGCGGCCCGCTGCTGACGGAGTTCGGCCGGTCGCTCACCCGCGCGCGTGTCCAGCAGTATCAGCGCTACTTCGCCGACGCCGAGCGCGTGCTGATCCTGCTGCACAACGACCCGGACCCCGACGCGATGGCCAGCGGCCTGGCCCTCAGAAACCTCCTCCGCCGGACCAAGGCGACGGCCATCATCGGCGCCATCCAGAACGTCACGCGCCCGGAAAACCTGCGGATGGCGAACCTCCTCGACATCCACGTCGAGACCGTGACTGCCGCCGACTTCCCGTCGTTCGACCGCATTGCGATGGTGGACGTGCAGCCCCACTACTTCACCGGGCTCATCGATCGCGTCGACCTCGTCATCGATCACCATCCCGAGCAGAGCGGCTACAGCGCGATTTTCAAGGACATCCGCTCGGATTACGGGTCGACCTGCACCATCCTCACCGAGCACCTGCGGGCGGTGGACGCGAACATCTCCGAGCGCATGGCGACCGCGATGCTCTACGCGATCAAGTCGGACACGCTGTTTTTCAACCGGCAGGCCAATCGCGTCGACCTCGAGGCGTTCTCGTTCCTCTACCCGCTGTCGGACGCCACGCTCATCCGGAAGATGGAGGGCGCTGAAATCACCATGGAGCGGCTGGCCTACGTGTTGAAGGCGACCGAGAACAGCCTGATGCAGGAGCAGGTCTTCTGTGCGTTCCTCGGCGAGCTGCCCCGCGAGGATTTCATCCCGTACGTCGCCGATTTCTTCCTGCAGCTCGAAGACACGAAGTGGACGATCGTCGCCGGCGTGGTGAACGGCGCCTTCGTGGCGTCCGCGCGCAACCTCGGATACACGCGGAACGCCGGCGAGTTCATGCGGAAGCTCTACGCGGACATCGGCAGCGCAGGCGGACACCGCGCGATGGCGAAGGCGGTGGTGCCGGTGTCGAAATACACGGCCAAGTACGGCGCGCTCGACACCAAGACCGTGACCGCGCACATGCTGGAGCTCGCGCTGCAGTTCCTGCACGAGACCGGCGGCGCCGAGAAGGAAAAGAAGCTCGCGACCCGCGATCGCGAGAAGTAGGCTACTCGCTGGCGCGCGCCCGCGCCCGGCTCGCCAGGTCGTCGCCGCTCGCGCCAACCACCGGATCGACGAACTGCCGGTAGGCGTCTTCGTACCCGCGATCGATCAACTCGCCTGCCGTCTGCCACCGATCCGACTGCGGGTCGTAGGCGCCGCCGGCGTCCAGCGCGCTGACGGGATTGTGCCTGGGGCGGACGACGAACAGCGCGTCGAACCAGCCACTCGCCGCGCCAATCGCGTCGCGGACGGCGGCGGCCTCGGCCGAACTGAGATATTCGCCGAGGCGCGCGCGCGGATGCACGCGTCGGGAGGTCAGGCTGTGCGGCGCGTCGCCGCGCGCGGCTGCGGTCACCAGCACCACCTGCCGCACGCCGGCGTGCGCCACTTCCTCGAGCACCCGCAGCAGGCTGCCGGGCCTGTCGGTGACGCGGTGCGTCTCGCCGCGCCAGTAGCTCTCGGGCGCGAACGTCAGCATCGGCGCGTCGGTGGCGCCCGGAATCGCAATGGCGCCGGCAAACGCGTCGAGCAGCACGTCCCGCGCGGCGCCGGTCAGGTCCAGCGCCGAAGACGCCCGCGGCTCACCCAGCGGCGACGGAGAGTGCCTGAAGAACGACCGGCGGCACTCCGCCGAGAGAATCGCGAAGACGGTGTCCTGCCGGGCGTCGAGGTCGTGCGCGACGAAAATCAGCTCGCGAAATCCCGGCTGTCCGAGATTCTCCGCAAGCAGCTCGGCGTACCGCCGGCTGAGATCCACAGACGATGGCTGGCGGACGTGAGCGCCGCCTCGCAGCAGGTCCCAGAGCCCGCCGATGAAAAACGCTGTCGTGGCAGCCCCGTCGAGAGGAGACGCGAGCAGCCCCCACCACAGCCCGCCCCGCTGCGCGTGGCGCGCCCGCAGCCGGCGACGCCCCTGCCAGGCCGCCACCAGCACGCCGGCCACGAGCAGCGCGAGAAGCGCTGCCACCAGCTGCGGAAGCCGTGTCGGAAGGGCGGTGGGCGCAAACGCGGCGCCCAGAAATTGTCCCCACGACGTCACGAACGACGCCGCCATGCCGCTGCGGGCCGCATCCGCCAGGAGTGCAATCTGATAGACCGCGGCGCCCACCGCCAGGACCAGCGGCGGGACTGTCAGGAGCAGCGCGGCAATGGCCAGACCGGCGGCAAGGCGACGCCAGGCAGGACGCCATGGATACAACGACGAGCGGAGGGGCCCGCGCCACAGGCCGCCCGCTTCCCACAGGCGAGGGCCGCCGTCGATCGCGGCGAACAGCGCGCCGACAGCGCCGATCCCGCGGCCGGCGACGACATCGACGCGAATGCCGGCTTCGCCGAGCGCGCGCAACGCGCCGGCATGGTAGGCGCCGTCGATCCCCGTGCCAGTCAGCACCAGCGCGGTGCGTCGTTCCGGTGAATATCGCTCGGTCGGCGGAGCGGGCTCAGGCAACGTCGTGGATGGTGACGAGCTTGACGATCTCGAACGTCCGCTTGCCGTTCGGTGTCACCACGTTCACCTCGTCGCCGGCTTCCTTGCCGACGATGGCCCGGCCGATGGGCGAGGACGTGGAGATGAGGCCTTTCTCGACGTCGGCGTCTTCAGGCATGACGAGCTGGAACACGACCGGCGACCCGCCCTCGAGCAGATGGACCGTCGAGCCGAACGCCGCCTTGTCGTGGGGGATCTTGTCCAGGTTGATCAGCTCCAGGTCGGAGACGCGGCGCTGCAGCATGGAGATGCGCGCCTGCACGTAGGTCTGGCGCTCCTTGGCCGCGTGGTACTCCGCGTTCTCGCGGAGATCGCCCAGCTCACGGGCGCGCTTGATCTCTTTCGGCAGCTCCAGTTTGAGCTCGCGATCGAGCGCCGCAATCTCGTCGTGCAGCTTCTTCAGCAGTTGATCCTTCATCGTCCCCAGATGCAGCCGTTTGGTGCGAGACCGGCCTGAATTTGGCCAGATCGTAGCACATTGCGCTCCCGCAGACGTGGCGATCCTGGCCGCGGACGAGTGCGCCACTGCCCCGCTTTTCCACACGATCTGAGGCGACCGAGATCGCACCGAAGTGGTCTGGCGCTATGCTGACATCGTGCACGATACAGGCGGCCCGGCCGTCAGAATCACCAGTCGCCACAATCCGCTCGTGGCTCGTTTCCGCGAGGCCGCCGATGGCGGCGCACGCGCGCCCATGCTGCTCGACGGCGCGCATCTGGTGCGTGATGCCGTCGAGGCCGGCATCGCGCTGACGGCGGTCGCCGTGTCGGATACTGCGACCGGCCGACCCGAGATCGCGGCGCTTCGCGACAGGCTCTCCGCGACTGTCGTGTCGGACTCTGTCCTCGCGGCGATGAGCCCCACCCGCACGCCGTCGGGCATCGTCGCGCTGGCCGACCGCCCATGGCACGAGCCTGAAGCCGCGCTCACGGGTGTGCCGCTCGTGCTCGTCGCCGTCGGCATCCAGGACCCCGGCAATCTCGGCGCGATGATCCGATCGGCGGAAGCCGGCGGCGCAACGGGCGTGCTCACCACGACAGACTGCGCCGACGCATTCCACTGGAAGGCGTTAAGGGGGGCGATGGGATCGTCGTTCCGCCTGCCCGTCGCGCGCGTGCCTGATGCGGCGGCCGCGCTCTCGCTTCTACGCCGTGCCGGCGTGCAGACCGCCGCGACTGTCCGCGAGGGCGGCGTGCCGATGGGTCAGGCCCGCCTCACCGGTCCAATCGCGCTGCTGCTTGGCAGCGAAGGCGCCGGTCTGCCCCCGGACATCGTCGCGTCGAGCGACCTGAGAGTCGGCATTCCCATGGCGCCGCGTGTGGACTCGCTGAACGTCGCCGTCGCGGCCGCGCTGCTCGTCTACGAGGTCCGCCGCCAGCGGGGAGCGGCCGACGCGGAGGGGACGGCGCGCCATGGATAACCCGACGCTGTTCGGCGATCAGGAGCCGGCGCCATCCGACAAATCGGCCCCGCTGGCGGAGCGCATGCGCCCCCGCACGCTGGACGAGATGATCGGGCAGCCTGCCCTGTTGGCGCCAGGCGCGCCCCTGCGCGAGGCCATCGAGAGCGACTCCCTGCAGTCGCTGATTCTGTGGGGGCCGCCGGGCACCGGCAAGACGACGATGGCGCGGCTGATTGCGGACCGCACGAAAGCGCAGTTCGTCGCGTTCAGCGCCGTGCTGTCGGGCATCAAGGACATCAAGGACGTCATGCTCCGCGCGGAAGCCACGCGACGGCACTCCGGGCGCAGGACGATCCTGTTCGTGGACGAAATTCACCGGTTCAACAAGGCGCAGCAGGATGCGTTCCTGCCTTACGTCGAGTCCGGCACCATCGTGCTGGTCGGGGCGACGACCGAGAATCCGTCCTTCGAGGTGAACGCCGCACTGCTCTCACGCTCGAAGGTCTTCGTGCTCGAGCCGCTTGGCACCGCCGACGTGGAAGCCATCCTCCGGCGCGCACAGGCGGATGCGGATCGTGGCCTCGGCCGGGACGCCTTGATGGTGGACGACGACTCGTTCGCCCACATCGCGCGTCTGGCCAACGGCGACGCGCGCGCGGCCCTGAACCTGCTGGAGCTCGCCGCGCAGGCCGCGCCGAAGTCCGAAGGACGAAGGCGGGTCGATCACGCGTGGCTGGAGCGTGCCCTCCAGCGCCGGATCCTGCGCTACGACAAGAACGGCGACGAGCACTACAACCTGATCTCGGCGCTCCACAAGTCGATGCGCAACAGCGATCCCGATGCCTCCGTCTACTGGCTGGCGCGGATGCTCGAGGCCGGCGAAGATCCTCTCTACATTGCGCGGCGGCTGATTCGCTTCGCCTCGGAAGACATCGGCAACGCCGATCCCCAGGCGCTCACCATCGCCGTCGCGGCGCAGCAGGCCGCGCACTTCATCGGCTTGCCGGAAGGCAACACCGCCCTCGCACAAGCGGCCATCTATCTGGCCACCGCACCCAAGAGCAACGCGGTCTATGTCGCCTACGGCCGCGCGGTCGACGACGCCCTGAAGCAGGTGGCCGACCCGGTGCCGCTGCACCTGCGAAACGCGCCGACGAAGTTGATGAAGCAACTGGACTACGGCAAGGACTACCAGTACTCGCACGACCAGCCCGACGCTGTCGCCGACATGACCTGCCTGCCGGCGTCGCTCCGCGATCGCGTCTACTACGAGCCTAAGGAGCGCGGGTTCGAGAAGGAAATCAAACGCCGGCTGGATGGGTGGAAGGAAATTAAAAAAGGGAGGAAGAGGGACTAGCAGTCGTACTCGCACTCGCCGTCGCACTTGCACCAGCACCAGCACCAGGTGCTGAAGTGGGCCGAGGAAGCCGAGCGTCTACGCCTCGTTTGCCGACCACGCCGCTCGAGTGACCGCCCTGCTCCGCTCGTCGCTCTCGGACGATTGATCGCACGTCAACACTTCCGCACGTCAGCACTTCCGCCCTCCAGCACCTCAGCACTTCAGCCCGCACTTTTGCACTCCAGCACCCCGGCACCTCGGCACTTCAGCACCTTCAAATCCTTTGAAAGTTCTTCTCGATCTCCCTCCGCGTGAGCCGGAGCATGACGGGCCGGCCATGCGGGCAGATGGTCGAGTACGCGGTCGCGGCGAGCTCCGAGAGGATGTGCGCCATCTTCTCGAATGTCAGCGGGTAGTTCGCCTTCACGGCGGCGTGACACGCGATGGTGGCGGCCATCAGCTTGAGCGCGGCTTCCGCCGGGCTGCCCCGATCGACGCCTTCGAGGTCCTCGGCCAGCGCCCGCAGGGTGGCGGCGGCATCTTCGGCCCCGAGCAGCGCCGGCACTGCGTCCACGCGCAAGGCGCTTCCGCCAAACTCTTCGACGATGAACCCAAGGCGATCGAGATCGGCGGCGCGGCCAATCAGCGCCTGGCGCGCCGCCGACGCGAGCTCCACGATCATCGGCACGAGCAGGCGCTGGCTCTCCAGCCGCCCCGTGGTCAGCCGCTCCAGCGTGCGCTCGTAGAGCACGCGCTCGTGTGCGACGTGCTGGTCGATGATGGCGATGCCGTCGTTGTCCACGGCGACGATGAACGTGTCACGGAACTGTCCGAGTGGAACCAATGGCGCAAAGGCGCCGGCAGCATCGGACACCGGCGGCGTCGCCGCGGACGACGGGCTGCCAGCGGGGACTGTGGCGGGCCACGGGGTGTCGAGCGGCGCGACGCCGCCGTGGGCAACCTGGGGGCGCCAGCGGCTCTCGTAGGCGCCGCCCGCGAGAATGCCCGGGATGGCGGGAGTCCCGGGCTCACCGCCGCCGGCACCGCCGCCGGGCCTCAGCACCAGTTCGGGCGCGGGTCCCCGGCCGAGGGCGTCGGACAGGGCGCGGCGAATCACCTCGTGCACCAGCGACTGCTCGCGGAAGCGCACCTCCGCTTTCGTGGGGTGGACGTTCACGTCCACGGCGTCGAGCGGCATCTCGATGAAGAGGTGCACCTCGGGGCTGCGCTCGCGGATCGAGGCCACGGCGTAGGCTTCGCCGATGGCGTGCGCGATCGTCTTGTCCCGGATCAGCCGGCCGTTGATGAAGACGTTCTGCGGCCCACGCCTGGGGCCGCTCTCAGCCAGTGCGGCGATGTAGCCCTCGAGCACGATGCCGGCAGTCTCGCGCTTCACTTCGACGAGGTCGCCCTCGGTCCCATACAGCTGGAACAACCGCTCGAGGCGTGACGCCGCCGGCGGACACTGGAGCACCCGCCGCCCTGCATTCATGAGCGTGAAGCCGACGGCCGGCGCGCCCAGCGCCAGCTGGGTGACCACTCGAGACACCTGTCCCGCTTCCGCGGCGTCCGACTTGAGGAACTTGCGGCGGGCTGGGAGATTGAAGAAGAGATCCTCGACGTCGATCCGGGTCCCCTCGGGCACGCCCGCTTCGCCCACAGACGCCACCACGCCGCCGTGAATCACGATCTCGGTGCCCGACAGGGCGCCGCGCAGCCTGGTGCGAAGCGTGAGGTGGGATACAGACGCGATGGACGGCAGCGCCTCACCGCGAAAGCCGAGCGTCGCGATGGCCTCCAGATCCGCCGATGTCCTGATTTTGCTGGTGGCGTGCCGCTCGAGCGCCAGCTGGGCGTCTTCCGGCGCCATGCCTTCGCCGTCGTCTTCGACCCTGACCAGCCGCTTGCCGCCGAACTCGGTCGCGATGGTGATTCGCCGGGCACCAGCGTCGAGGCTGTTCTCGACCAGTTCCTTCACGATCGACGCCGGCCGCTCGACCACCTCGCCGGCGGCGATCTGGTTGGCAAGAGCGGGCGGCAGAAGGTGGACGCGCATCACAAGGACGTGGCGAGCGACGTGCCTACATCCACCCGCGCTTCTTGAAGAAGAACAACATCACGACCACCGTCGCTGCCATCAGCGCCATGAGCCCCCAGAACGGCCGCGGGTCGTCCGGGTTGCCGATGCCGGGCAGGTGCATGTTCATGCCGTAGATCCCGGCGACCAGCGTCAGCGGCATGAAGATCACCGTGATGACAGTGAGGACGCGCATCACCTCGTTGAGGCGGTAGGACACATTCGACAGGTGCGCCTCGAGGATGCTCGTCACGCGATCCTGGAACATCAGCGCCTCGTCGGAGATCCGCACGAGGTTGTCGTAGACGTCGCGAAAGCGGTACGCCAGCTCGTCGTTGATCAACGGGAACTCGCGGCGCGCCAGGCGGCCGACGGCGTCGCGCTGCGGCAATGCGATGCGCCGCAGAGCCGTGACGTCGCGCTTGACGTCCAGAATTTCACGCACCAACGCCGGCGACGGCGCCTCGAACACCTGCTGCTCGAGGTCGTCGAGCCACTCTTCCAGCTCCTCGACCTCGGGGCGGTAGTTGTCCACCATCTGGTCGATGATGCGGTGCATCAGCGCCGCCGGGCCCTCGGCCAGCACCTGCTCGTTGCGGCTGCACTGTTCGCGGATGCTTGCGGCGCTGCGGGTCTGGCCGTCGTGCACGGTGACCAGGTAGTTGGGCCCGAGGAAGAAATCGAGATCGTGCGTCGCGAAGGCCGTCTCGGACTTCTTGTAGTCGATGCCGTGGAGAATCAGGTACAGGTAGCCGTCAAACGCCTCGATCTTCGGATGATGCGCCGACGCGAGCGCGTCCTCGATCGCCAGCGGATGAAAGTGGAAGACGTCGCTGAGCAGCGTCAGCTCGTCGGGCGTGGGCCCGGCAAGGTCCGCCCAGAACACCACCCCGCTGCCAGGCGCGAGCCACGCCGGATCCACCGTCGGTGCCGGCTCGGTATGTCCGTTGCGATGAACGAAGACTGTCAGCATCGGGCTTATCAGGTTGGACCGGGTTGGATCGGGTTGGGTCAGGTTGGGATCAGGTTGGATCGGGCTTTGAGCGGGTCAGAGATCGAGTCGTTCGGGTTGGGATCGATAACTCGATCCCAACCCGATCCCGACCCGATCCAACCCGTCCCTCAGTCTCCCGCCTTCAGCTTGAGTGCGGCCTGCGCTGCCGCGAGCCGCGCCACGGGCACGCGGAAGGGCGAGCAGCTCACGTAGTCGAGGCCGACCTGTTCGAAGAAGTGTATCGAGGCCGGGTCGCCGCCGTGCTCGCCGCAGATCCCGAGCTTGATGCCCGGACGCGCGCTGCGGCCCTTCTTCACGGCAATGTCCACGAGTTGGCCGACACCCGACGCGTCGATGGTCGCGAACGGGTTCTTCTTGACGATCTCCAGATCCTGATATTGCGGCAGGAACGAGCCCGAATCGTCGCGCGACATGCCGAGCGCGGTCTGGGTCAGGTCGTTGGTGCCGAAGCTGAAGAACTGCGCCGACTCGGCGATCTCGTCCGCCGTCAGCGCCCCGCGCGGGATCTCGATCATGGTCCCCACGAGGTAGTCGATCTTCACCTTCCGCTCCGCCTGCACGGCCTTCGCCGTCTCGTGGACGACAGCCACCTGCAGATCCAGCTCCTTTTTGAAGCCGACCAGCGGAATCATGATCTCCGGCTTGACCTTGATCCCCTCCTTCTGGACGATCGCCGCGGCCTCGAAGACGGCGCGCGCCTGCATCGCCGAGATCTCGGGATACCCGATGCCCAGACGGCAGCCGCGGAAGCCGAGCATCGGGTTGAACTCGTGCAGCTGCTCGACGCGTTGATGGATGCGCGCGGCCGGCACGCCGATCTTCTTCGCAAGTTCTGCCTGCTGCTCCTTCGTGTGCGGAAGGAATTCGTGCAGCGGCGGATCGAGGAAGCGAATCGTCGCCGGGTAGCCCTTGAGCGCCCGGAAGATGCCCGCGAAGTCGTCGCGCTGGTACGGGAGCAGTTTCGCCAGCGCGGCCTTCCGCTGGTCGATCGTCTCGGCGAGGATCATCTCGCGCATCGCGTCGATGCGGTCGCCCTCGAAGAACATGTGCTCGGTGCGGGTCAGCCCGATACCGACGGCGCCGAACGCGATGGCGTTGGCGGCCTGCTCGGGTGTGTCGGCGTTGGTACGCACGCTCATGCGCGTGGCCTGCGAACACCAGGTCATGAGCTGCTGGAAGCTCCGGAACTTCTCCGACTTCCGCGCCGCCGCATCGCCTTCGATCAGGGCGGCGACGATCTCCGACGGCGCCGTCTTCACCTGCCCTGCGTAGACCTTGCCGGCGGTGCCGTCGATCGACATCCAGTCGCCCTCGCGGTAGGCCTTGCCGTCGACGGCGACCGTGCGGGCGGCGTAGTCGACCTCCACCCCCGCCGCGCCGCAGACGCAGACCTTCCCCATCTGTCGCGCGACCAGTGCCGCGTGCGACGACACGCCCCCGCGCGCCGTGAGGATGCCCTCCGCGGCGATCATCCCTCGCAGGTCCTCAGGCGAGGTCTCGACGCGGACCAGCAGCACCTTCTCGCCCCTCTCGGCCGCCGTCACCGCGCGCTCGGCGTTGAGGTAGACGCGGCCCGACGCGGCGCCTGGGCCGGCCGGCAGGCCGGTAGCAATCGGCGTGGCCTTCTTCAGCTCCGACGGATCGAAGACCGGCGCGAGTAGCTGGTCGAGCTGATCCGCCGGGTTGCGCATGATGGCGGTCTTCCAGTCGATCAGCTTCTCCTTCTGCATGTCGATCGAGAACTTCAGCGCGGCCATGGCGGTGCGCTTGCCGTTCCTCGTCTGCAGCATGTAGACGACGTCGTCCTCGATCGTGAACTCGAAGTCCTGCACGTCCTTGAAGTGCTTCTCGAGCCTCTGGCGGATGCGCTCGAGCTCCGCGTAGGACCTGGGCAGTTGCTTCTGGAGCTGCGCCACCGGTTCCGGCGTGCGCACGCCTGCCACGACGTCCTCGCCCTGCGCGTTGATGAGGAACTCGCCGTAGAACTCCTTCACGCCGTTGGCCGGGTTGCGGGTGAACGCCACGCCCGAGCCCGAACGCTCGCCGGTGTTGCCGTACACCATCGCCTGCACGTTGACGGCCGTGCCCCATTCGGTCGGGATGTTGTACTTCCGCCGGTAGACGATCGCGCGATCGTTCATCCACGAGCCGAAGACCGCGCCCACGGCCCCCAGGAGCTGATCCCAGGGCGAGACCGGGAACTTCTGGCCCGATCGCTCCTTCACCAGCGCCTTGAATCGGACCACCAGCTCCTTGAGGTCGTCGACAGTCAGCTTCGGATCCTCGATGTCCTCGTGGTAGCGCTCGTGCTTGAGGCCGTGAATCACCGTCTCGAACGGATCGTGGTCCTCGTCGGGCCGCTTCTGCACGCCAAGGACGACGTCGCAGTACATCTGCACGAAGCGGCGGTAACAGTCCCACGCGAAGCGGGCGTTGCCCGTCTTCTTCGCCAGCGCCTCGACGGTGTCGTCGTTCAGGCCGAGGTTGAGGATCGTGTCCATCATGCCCGGCATCGAGTCGCGAGCGCCCGACCGCACCGACACCAGGAGCGGGTTCTTGAGGTCGCCGAACTTCTTGCCCGTCTGCTTCTCGAGTGCAGCCACGCCGGCGACCATCTGGTCACGAAGCGCGGACGGGTATGTTTTCCGATTCGCGTAGTAGTACGTGCAGACCTCTGTGGTGATCGTGAATCCGGGCGGCACCGGCAATCCGATGCGGCACATCTCGGCGAGGTTAGCGCCCTTACCGCCGAGCAGCGGCTTCATCGTCCCGTTGCCATCGGTGCGCTTGCCGAAGAAATAGACGTACTTCGTCCCTTTCCCACCCTGCGCCCGCGCCTTCGCAGCTGACGCGCCCGCCCGAGACTTCTTCTTCACAACTTTCTTGGCCATGGTCTGTTACGACTCCGTTTGAGGGACGATCTCTGAGACATCCGCGAGGCGGAGGATGAGTTTCCCGAGCCGCGTCATGAGCCGCAGCCGCGCCCGGCGAAGTGCCGGGTCTTCCACCATCACGAACACGTCGGAGAAGAAACGGTCCACGAATGGACCGAAGCCGGCAGCTTCGGCGAAGGCCTGCCGGTAGTTGGTGCCGGACTCGAGGACGCCCTCGATGACCGGCTGGCGCCTGGTGAGCTCGGCCAACAGCTCGAGCTCCGCCGGCTCCTTCAGGAGCGCGTCGAGCCCGGGTTCGGCCAGCTCGGAGCTGGCGAAGTCGGCCCCGTCGAGCTCCTTCGCGATGTTCTTCACGCGCTTGAACGCTGTCGCCAGCTGCTGGAACGTCGGCGTGCCGGTGAACTCGGGCAGCACTTCGAGCTTGCGGCGAGCCTCGAGCGGGCTGATGCCGTCGAGTGACGTGCCGTGCAGGACGGCGCGCACGTTGCGCACGTCGTATCCGCGCTGCTCGAGCACGTAGGCCAGACGCTCGGCGAGGAACGTGAACAGCGCGGTCTTATCGGCATCGGCCAGCGAGATGCCGGCCGGTGCCAGCCCACGCTCCGCCTCGCCGACGAGCGCGGTCATGGTCGGTCGAACCGACAGGCCGGTCAGCTCGGGCAGATCCACCAGCACACGGAACAAGCCATGCGCCTGACGCCGGAGGCCGAACGGATCCCGCGAACCGGTGGGCCGCTCCCCCGCCGCGAACAGTCCCACCAGCGTGTCGAGCTTGTCGGCCATCGAGACCGCGGCCCACGAGACCGCCGCGTCGCCCAGCTGCGCGCGAGTCGGCGGCGCCTCCGGCTCGACGGCTATGGGCAGGTAGTGGTAGTAGATGGCCTTCCAGACGCTCTCCGGCTTGCCTTCCTCGCGGGCGTAGATGCCGCCCATCGTGCCCTGCAACTCGGTGAGCTCGCGCACCATGTCCGTCGCGAGATCGGCCTTGGCCAGTTGCCCCGCCTCGAAGGCGGCGTCCGCTGACGCCGGCGCGCCGAGCGCTTCGCGCGCAATCCAGGCCGCCAGTGTCGCAAGACGCTCCGACTTCGCCTTGTAGCTCCCGAGCTTCCGGTGGAACAGGATCGTGTCGAGCCGGGCGATGCGGTCCGCCAGCGCGCCCTTTCTGTCGGCACGCCAGAAGAACTGGGCGTCCCGCAGCCGCGCCGTCAGGACCCGCTCGGCATTGCGGCTGATCAGCTCGGGCCGCTCCACCGCGATGTTGGTCACGGCCAGGAACGCCGGCTTCAGCTTGCCGTGATCGTCCACCACCGGGAAGTAGTGCTGGTGGTGGATCATCGTCGTGGTGAGCACCTCGTCGGGCAGCGACAGGAACTCGCTCGGGAAAATCCCCGGCACGACTGCCGGCCATTCCACCAGGTCCGGCACTTCGTCGAGCAGCCCGGCATGGCCGGCCGCGACGCGATGGACGCGGCCCCCGAGCCTCACGGCGTGGACGTCGAGATCGCGCGCGATTCGCTCGCGCCGCTCCTCGCGCTCGAGCACGACGAAGTGTTCGAGCAGGCGCGCCTTGTAGTCGTCGAACGTCTTCACCTTGATCGCGCGCCCGGCCCGGCCGCTCGTCGTCAGGAAACGGTGCCCGTAGGTCGCGGCGCCGGAGCGGATCTCCTGGACCAGCGGCGCGTCGGCGGCGCTGGATCGCCGGATCTCGAACGGCACCACGCGGCCGCCGTAGAGAAACAGCAGCCAGCGGATCGGACGGCCAAACGTCAGGTCGCCCCTGCCATCATCGAGCCACGCATCCCAGCGCATGGCTTTCGGAAACGACAACCCGCGCAGGAGACCCTGCATCACGTCAGGCAGCGCGTCCACTGCGGCCTTGCCGCGCTGACGCTTGCGAACGGCGAGGTACCGGCCCTTCGGCGTTTCGATCTCTTCGAGGTCGGCGATCTCGACGCCGTTCTTCTTGGCGAAGCCGACCGCCGCGGGCGTGGGCTGCCCGCTGGCGTCACGAGCCGCGGCGACCGGCGGACCGCTGATGACGTCTTCCTTATCCGCCTGCCGCTCGCCAACCTTGCTCACGCACACGGTGAGACGTCGCGGCGTGGTCCACGTGTCCACCGTGCCGTCGATCTCGAGACGCGCGGTCTTGAGCGCCGTCTTGGTGACCTCGGCCAGTTGCACGGTGAGGCCGGGCAGCCAGCTGGCTGGCACCTCCTCCACCCCGATTTCGATGAGCAGCTCACGGTCCATAACGGGCTACAGGCTTCAGGCTACGGGCTACACGTCGGCGGGCGCGGCAGGCGCCAGACCGTCGACGTACGCCTTGGCAATCGCAATCGCCAGCTGGCGGACGCGCAACACGTACGCCGTGCGCTCGGTGACGCCGATGCTGCCGCTGCTGTCGAGGAGATTGAACAGATGCGAGCACTTCAAACACTCTTCGAGCGCCGGCCAGACCAGCCCCGAGGCCAGCAGCTTCTGACAGAACGTGTAATGCCGTTCGAACAGATCGCGGTGGTGCGCCGCAAACTCTCCCGGCGCCAGGCCGTCCACCTGGCCGAAGGCGTACTTCGACTGCTCGATCTCTTCGCGCAGCCGCACGGCGCGGTATTTCACGCCCGCGGCCCAGTCGAGGTCGTAGACGTTCTCGACCTTCTGCAGCGCCATCGCGATGCGCTCGAGGCCGTAGGTGATCTCACAGGCGATCGGCGACAGATCCTGGCCGCCCACCTGCTGGAAGTAGGTGAACTGCGTGATCTCGAGGCCGTCGAACAGGACCTGCCAGCCAATGCCCCAGGCCCCGAGCGTCGGCGACTCCCAGTTGTCTTCCTCGAAGCGGATGTCGTGCTGGCGCGGGTTGATGCCGCAGGATTCGAGCGACTGGAGGTAGAGGTGCTGCACTTCGTCGGGCGACGGCTTCAGGATCACCTGGAACTGGTGATGCTTGAACAGGCGATTCGGGTTCTCGCCAAACCGGCCGTCATCGGGACGACGCGACGGCTGCACGTAGGCGACGTTCCAGTGCGCCGGGCCCAGCACTCGCAGCAGCGTCTCGGGGTTCGACGTGCCGGCGCCCACCTCGAGATCCAACGGCTGCTGAATCAGGCAGCCGTTGTCGGCCCAGAATTGCGAGAGCTTGAAAATGAGGTCCTGGAATGTCAATCGTCAGTGTCCGTGGCGTTTCATTTCGCGCAGCACGCGCAACGACTTCAGCTCACGCTCCAGGTGCCGTGCCATCAGCACGCGGTGCAGCGCTTCGAGCTCGGCCAGCACTCCGCCGGCGACCTCCTGAGCGCAGAGCGCTTCAGGTCCGTTCTGCCTGGCCGCAGCCAGGAACCACAACGCGCCCGCGGACAGCGGCGTCCCGAGCTGCCGGCCTCCCGCGCCGGCGGCGCACGGCGCGCAGGTCAGGATGCCGTCAGCCGGCGACAGCCACGCCCCCGAATCCGCACGGCCGGTGAAGCGGTCGCCGCAGCGATGACACGCGAGGTGCGGCGGATAGACGCCCTGCAGCCGGAGGAGCCAGTACTCGAAGTACCGGGCGAGCACCTCGATGTCGGCCCCACCGGCCATCGCGTCGAGCACCGACGCGCCTAACCGGTAGAGCGTCTCGTTCGAGTCGCTCGGCTGCGCCCACTCGTCCATCAGCTCGGCGAAGTAGCTGGCATAGGCCATCGCCTCGCCCGGCGCCGCCATCGGCGACCGCACTGCTTCCGCGTAATTCAGGCTCACCAGCTCCCGCGATTCCTTCTCGAAGTACGCCACCCGCACATGCGTCAGCGGCTCGAGCGCACCGGTGAACCGCGACCGGGTCCGCCGGGCGCTTTTCGCGACGCCGCGCTTCTTGCCGCGGTCCGCCGTCAGAAAAACGACGATCCGGTCGGCCTCCGCCAGCTTGTAAGTGCGCAATACCAGCGCATCGGCCGTATAGAGCGGCATGGCTCCCGCGAAAGAAATCCAGTCATTTTACCCCGTCCGCAGGTATCGGAGAAACAACGTCGCCAGACCCAGGAACGACGCGAAGCCCGCCACGTCGGTAAACGTCGTGATGAACACCGTCGAGGCCAGCGCCGGATCCACCTTCAGGGCCTTGAGTCCCAGCGGAATCAGCGTGCCCGCCGCGGCCGCCACGCACAGGTTGATCACCATGGCGGCGGCAAGCAGGACCCCGATCATGGGACTCCCCTTGAAGAGGACGGCGACCACTGCCGCGATGACGCCGTTGGCCACGCCATTTGCCAGGCCGACGAGCAGTTCCTTGGTGAGCGCCTTCCGGGCGTTGGCCCAGGTCAGCTCGCCGAGGGCCAGTCCGCGCACGATGACAGTCAGGGTCTGGGTGGCGGCGTTGCCGCCCATGCCAGCCACGATCGGCATGAAGATCGCCAGCGCCGTCACCTGGCTGATGGCGTTCTCGAACAGCCCGACGACGCCCGCCGCCAGGAAGGCTGTCGCCAGGTTGACCACCAGCCAGGGGAACCGCATGCGGAAGGACTGGCTCGCCGGCGTGAACACCCGCTCGTCGCCGCTGACGCCGGCCAGCCGGTAGATGTCCTCGGTGGCCTCATCCTTGATGACGTCGATCACGTCGTCGACCGTGATCACGCCAACCAGCTTGTTCTCTTCGTCGACGACGGGGATGGCGAGCAGGTTGTACGACGCGACCTGCTGCGCGGCCTCCTCCTGGTCCGTGTCGACGCGGACGCTGGTGACCTCCGGCGTCATGATCCGCTTCAGCGGCGTCTCCGGCGAGACCAGCAGCAGGCGGCGGAGCGACGTGACGCCGACCAGGTGACGCCGCACGTCGACGACATAGAGGTAGAACACCATCTCGACGTCGCGCGACCCCTGCAGCGCGGTGATCGACTCGCCGACGGTCATGTCCTCGCTGAGCGCGAAGACATTCGGGTTCATGATGCGGCCGGCTGTCTTCTCGGGGTACTCGAGCAGGTTCTCGACCTGTCCCGACTCCTTCGGCCGCATCAACTCCAGCACGGCGGCTGACAGGTCTTCGGGCAGGTTGTCGACCAGCCGTGCCGCGTCGTCGGACGGCACTTCCTGGACGAGGCGGGCGATCTCTTCTGCCGACCGATCGGAGAGCAGCTGCGCGCCGGTTTCCGGGCCGAGCTCGGCGACGGCTTCCATCGCCAGCTTCGGGCTGCGCTCGACGACCAGGCTGAACGCGGCCTTGCGATCGCGCTCCTGCAGCTCGCTCAGGACCTGCGCGAGATCAGCGGGGTGCTGCTTCTGAAGCAGATTGAAGAGGTTCGGCGTGGCACCGATCCGGATCAGGCGACGAACCGAATCGAGGACGACGTCGATTTTCCGCTGCGGCGCCATGGCAATCCCCCGGCCGAAGCGGCCAAGCCCGTAAAGGTAACATAGGGACGCTGCGAGACCGTGCACGCTGCCAGCGAGTTTCGGGATCGTGGCGCGAGGGCGGGACGTCTAACGCGGCAATAGCGCTGGTCCGTGCGCGGAACGAAAGCGGCGGCCATGCCCGAAGGGGGACTCATGCGGTTACTGGCTGCAGTGGTGACATTGGCACTGGCGCTGCCGACAGCGGCGGCGGCGCAGTACGAGCGGCTCTCGGACAAGGAACTCAAGAGCCTGATGGACACCATCGACGATCATCGGCATGCCTTCGAGGGCGCGCTGGACAGCGACCTCAAACATTCAGTGATGCGGAATGCCACGAGCGAAGTGGACGTGTCGAAATACCTGGATGACTTCCAGAAGAACATCAACACGATGAAGGACCGGTTCAAGCCGGGGTATTCGGCGAGCACCGAGGCGCAGGTCGTGCTGCACCAGGCCAGCGACATCGACGCGTTCATGAAGCAGCAGGGCAACGCCATGAAAGGCGCCAGCGAGTGGAATACGCTCGCCGCGGATTTCACGCGGCTGGCGGCCTCGTACGGCGCGCCGTTCCCGCTGCCGCAGGGCGCTCCGGTCCGTCGCGTCGGCGACAAGGAGCTGACGGCGGCCGCCGACACGCTGACCAAGCAAGCCGACGGGCTGAAGAAAGCGATCGACCACGGCACCAAGGGCCTGTCGGACGCCGACAAGGCCGAGGCGAAAAACGTCGAGAAGGAAGCCGACGCGCTGAAGCAGGACGCGAAGAACTTCAAGGACCGCATCGACGACGGCAAGCCCGCGTCGGCGGAAGCCAAGGGCCTGGTCGATCGCATCAACCGGATCGACAGCTTCGTCTCAGGGCACTCGATGGGCGCGGCGGCATCGAGCCTCGCGGGCATCAAGTCGACGATGAGCGCGATCGCCCAGAGCTTCGGGCTCTAGCCGCCGGTCGCCCGGTCCACCGCTATTTCCGCCTGGCGGACAAGCGAATGACGGCAGCGGCTGCAGTGAACCGCGCCGTCTCGTTGTCGTCCGTCAGGCGGGCTTCGGCCGCCGGCAGCAGCGCCGCATCTCCGCGTCGCGCGATCGCCCCAAGTGCCGAGGCGCGGACGATCCACTTGTCATCTGACGTCGCGTCCCGCAACGCGCGGCCCGAGGCAGGGTCGGGGTCGAGGGCAAGCTTCTGCGCCGCCGCGGCGCGAACCGGCGACACGTTGTCCTGCGTGAACGACTTCACCACCTTGTAGCCGATGCCGCCGAAGGGAATGAACCCGACACCGGTTTCCAGGCTGATCTTCGCCAGCGCCGACGGGTCCTTCAGCATCTTCATCTGCGACTCGAGCAACGGCTCCCCCGTCTTCCTGGCGCCGGTCAGCACCGCGTAGTAGACCCCGTAGGCGTTGCGGTCGCCCAGCCGGTACAACGCCGCGGCGGCCGAGAAGACCACCTCGCCCTCGTGGTCCTTCAGCATCGCCACCAGCTTCGGCGCCTCGCTCTTCAACCCGATCTGTCCGAGCGCCGTGGCGGCGGCCGCGCGCACCTCTGCGTCCTGATCGGCAAGGTGCGCTTCCGCCAGCTTCGCGGCCCGCAAGCTCCCTGTGAGCAGGCCGAGCGCCTGAATCGCTTTGCCGCGCGTGTCGGAGCTCTGGCTGGCGACGCCCTCCTCCAGCAGGGTCCAGGCCTGCGGGGCCTTGCCGGTGGTCTGCGCCATGGACGGCGCAGACTGGGACGCGATGAGCAGGAACGTGCCGACAAGCGCTCGTGATTGGTAAGTCACTGGAACATCCTCGGGAAGGTGCCGATCGCCGTGGGCGGCGGCGTGATTGTCACACTATACCGGCGCCCCGCCCGCGATGGACGTGATGGCCACTTCCCCCGCGCGTGCGATACGCTCGGGTTATCGATGCGAATCGGAATCCTGGCGAGCGGCCTGCTTGGACTGACGGGCTGGCTGGCAGTCGCCGGCGCTGGCGCGTCGGACCACTCGCCGTCACGCCGGGAGCTGCTGCGTCGTGCCGGCAGGACCGTGCTCGCCTATCAAGCGGAGCTGCCGCGCCTGGTAGCGACCGAGCGATACGTGCAGCGCATAGGGCACGGCGTCGAGCGGCATCTCGTGGCGGAATTCGGTTGGGTGCCCTCCCCGACGCTCCCCGATCTGATCGGCGTCCGCGACGTCACCGAGGTGGACGGTGTGGTGCTCGACACACGCCAGACCAGCCTCGCCGAGCTGCTGCGCACCAATGGGGCTGTCACACCGGCTGAGGCGTCACGACTGCTCGACGAGAGCGCTCGCTACAACCTTGGCGCCGGCGTCAGGAACCTGAACCTGCCGACTGTCGCATTCTTCTTTCTGCACCCGGACACTCAGCGGCGCTTCAAGTGGTCGACGAAGGCGGCCGGCGCCGTAGCGCTGCAGCAGGTGGAATTCGAAGAGCGCGAACGCCCGACCATCGTCCGCACCGGATCGGGAGCGGCCGTCCCGAGCCGCGGCACCGCGACCATCGAGACTGATACTGGCATCGTGCGCGAAACGGAGCTGCAATTGAGCTTCGACGATGTGCGGTACCGGATCGTGACGCACTTCGCGCCCGTGCCGGCGCTCGGGTTGACGTTGCCGGCCTCCTTCGACGAGGAGCTCATGACGCCCGGCGACGTCATGTCGGGTCGCCACCTGCGGACGTTCACAGTCCTCCTCCGCGGGCGCGCCACCTACGACAACTACAGGCGCTTTCAGACCGACGGCCGAATCGTCCCGTGACCCGCCGGCGCTCGACTATCTGGCGCCGGGAAGAATCAGTATCGCCACGCTGAAGTAGATGATGAGCCCGGTGACGTCCACGAGAGTGGCCACGAACGGCGCCGACGAGGTCGCCGGGTCGAAGCCGAGCCGGCGCAACAGCAGCGGCAGCAGCGAGCCGATCAGCGTGCCCCACAGGACAATCCCCACGAGCGCCACTCCGACGGTGGTGGCCAGCAGCATCGGGTGCTCGCCGTACATCGTCGTGAACTTCGCGGTGACGGTGATGCGGAGAAAGCCGATGCTGCCCAGGATGGCGCCGAGCGAGAGGCCCGCCATCACCTCGCGGCGCATGATGCGCCACCAGTCCTTGAGGGTCACCTCGCCAAGGGCGAGCGCGCGGATGACCAGCGTCGCGGCCTGCGAGCCGGCGTTGCCGCCGCTCGAGATGACCAGCGGGATGAACAGGGCCAGCACGACAGTCTTGGCGATCTCCTTTTCGAAGATGCCCATCGCCGTGGCGGTGAACATCTCGCCGAGGAACAGGACCGTGAGCCAGCCGGCCCGCTTCTGCACCATGCGCAGGAACGCGATGCGCATGTAGGGCTCGTCGAACGCCTCGGAACCGCCGATGCGCTGGATCTCTTTGGTCGCGACCGCCTCAGCGACGTCCAGCACGTCGTCGATGGTGACGATGCCGATGAGCATGCCGGCGGTGTCGGTGACCGGCAGCGCCGAGCGGTCGTACTGCCGGAAGACGGCGACCGCTGATTCCTGGTTGTCGGTCGCCTTCAGCGCGACGAAGCGACGGTCCATCAGCGTGTGGACAGTGCTGGCCGGCGAGGTCAGCAGGAAATCGCGGATGCGGATGTCGTCGATGAGCAGCCCCTGGTCGTCCACGACGTAGATGACGTTGAGCGTCTCGCTGTCCTGGCCGTGCTCGCGGATGTAGTCGAGCACGCCCTGGACCGTCCAGTCCTCGCGCACGGCGACGTAGCTGGGCGTCATCAGGCGCCCGATCGACCCTTCGGGATAGCCGAGCAGCGACGAGGCCACTGCCCGCTCCTGCGGGGTGAGCAGCGCCAGCAGCTGCCGCGTCACCGTCGCGGGCAGCTCCTCGAGGAACATCGTGCGGTCGTCGGGCGCCATCTCGTTGAGCAACGCGGCGACGTCTTCCTGCGCCATCGCCTTGAGCAGGTGCTCCTGCTCGTCGTGCGACAGATATTCGAAGGTGGCGGCCGCGTCCTTCCGCGGCAGCAGCCGGAACACGACGACCTGATCCTCGACCCCGAGCGCCGTCAGCACCTCGGCGAGGTCGTTCGGCGGGCGATTCCGGATCATGTCGCGCAGCTGCGAGAAATCGCGCCGCCTGACCACCGCGGCAAGCTCGTCGGCCGGGCGCGCGACGCGCCTGATGGCTTCGACGGCCTGCTCGCGATCGGGGCCGTTCAGTTGTTGTTCCATTTGCGTCAATGCCGCCCTGACGACGTCGTGATGATGGACGTGGGGCCCGACCGCTCTGGCTGCGTCGAGCCACAGGCGATGAATCTGGTTGAGGTCTCGCGATGAAAGGGCCGGCGCGTGCGCGCCGAGATAGAACGTGTCTGTCCGGCCGCTCGGATGATGAATGACCAGCCGCGTGTCGAGCGGTTCTTCGGTGTCGATCCGTTCCCACGCCTCGCCGAGGCGGCGGGCCTGGCCGTCGGCCGAAAGCGTGGTGGACTCGCCGACGTGGACCTCCGAGGAGCGGAGGCGGTGCATGGCAGCGGCGATGGCGTCGAACACATCGCGCGCCGGGACGATGAGGAGCGTGACCGCGCGGTTGTGGCGCTCGGCGAGGGCGACGACCTGCGACAGCAGCAGTTGCTCGCCAGGCGTCGGCTTCGGGTCGATCGCGGCGTCGTCTTCGACGTCCACCCCGAGCACGCGGACTGTCATGACGACGACGTCGCGGTCGCCGGCCACTCTCAGCGCCTGCTGCACGTGGGAGAGCGAGTACAGGTGCCGGACCGGCACCAGGACGCCGCCGGGCCGAGCCGCCGCATGGCCCAGGGCGAGGTCGGCGGACGTCAGCAGCTGAAACGCGTCGCTGTCGGTGGGCTCGACGCGATCCTGGGCCCGGCGATCCAGCGCCGCCAGGATGGTCGCCGCGGCCACTACCATGCCGAGGCCGGCGATTGACGCAGCGTCCCCGGCGACCAGCATCGCCAGGACGGCGATCACGGCGCTGGACACGACCACGATCTGCATCGCGGAAGCGACCGGCGCCGGCGCCAGGGCCGGCGACGTCGCCGCGCTGTCTCCTGTCTGATCGCGTCCGCGGAGCTTGCGGAGCGCGAGCAGCTTCGTGACGTACGTGCACACCAGGGCAATGGCATACGCGCGCGAGAGCCACGACACGTGGCCGCCCCCGGCGAGAATCAACAGCACGGCACCGCCGGCGGCGACGTCAGTGAGGCGGCTGGGCGTGCCGAAGCGCGGGTGCAGGGCGTGAAGCCACTCTGGCAGGATGCCAACCCGTGCCAGCCGCTGCATCGTCACGGTGCCATCGTCCAGGCTGGCATCGGCCACGTGACCGAGCATCGCGACGGCAGACACCGCGAGGAGCATGGAGATGAGCAGCTTCAAGCCCGGCGCGCCGGCCACGTGCTGGAGCAGGCCAATCAGCGGCACCTCGTCCCAGAGCGCCTGCGCTTCGGGCGGGACCAGGACGACAATCGCGAAGGTCGCCCCTGCGGTCACCAGCAGGCTGAACACCACTGCCAGGCGCGCGGTACGACGAAGCCCAGGCAGCCGCGGCTGCGGCAGCGCCGCCGCGCGGCGCGACAGGCAGTCGCCGCTCGTCATCGCGGGGAGGGCGAGGCCGAACGCGTAGGCCGCCGCGAAAAACGCCACCACTGGCATGGGCAGCGGCGGAAGCGCGAACGGCGGCTGGGGCACGTGAAATACCGGCAGCGGCAGTGGCTCGCCCGACGCCATCCAGCTGGCGAGGCCCCAGATTGCCGTGACCAGCAGGGCCGCCAGCGGCACCCAGACCCAGCGCTCGAACACGCCGGCGCCGACGCGCCGGCCAAGGCGCGCGCGCAGCCAGAGCACGCAGAGAATCGAGGCGGCGGCGGCGGTGGCGAGGTCGCCGGCGGTCACGTGCTCGGCCAGCCGCGACAGCCCGAGGACCGTCACCAGCAACGAGACGATGTAGTGGCCCGCCACGCAACTGACCAGGGCGGCGAAGAGCAGACGCTCGACGAGCACGAACGCGGCGGCGGCAGTTGCGGGGCGGTGCCCGAACGCCTCGTTCACGCGGCCGGGCAAACCGCCCGGCACGAACAGCGCCCAGCTCTGGATGTCTGCGGCACGCAGGACCGCCCCGGCGGCCACCGCGGCGAGCACGAACCACGGCGCGGCAGTGCCGATCGCGTCGGTGGTGACGCCGGAGATGAAGAAGGCGGCGGCGCCGAGCTCGGTGAGCGTCAGCGCGATGGTGCGCCAGGCCGGGACGAGCGAGCCGAGGACCGCGGCCGCGAGGACGACCGGAATGCGGCCGATCGGCGTGGCGGGTGGACGGGGCGTGGACATGGCGGGCTCGGCGCTCGTGCCGATTCTCGCCGATTCAGGTCTGCGAGAGAACCCTTATTCGCCCTGACGATTGAGCAGCTGATCGAGCACGCGCTCGTCCTCGCGCCACTCGCCCTTCACCTTGACGTGAAGATCGAGAAACACGCGTGTGTCGAAGAAGCGCTCGAGCTCCAGCCGCGCGCCAGTCCCGATCGTCTTGATCATCTCGCCGCCGCGTCCGAGCAGGATCGGCTTCTGCGACGCGCGCTCGACCAGGATCGTGCAATACAGCCGCAACATTCCGCGGTCGGTCTCGTCGAACTGATCGACGACGACAGCGGTGGAAAAGGGCAGCTCGGCGTGGGTGTTTCTGAGAATCTGCTCGCGCACGATCTCGCCGACGAAAAAGCGCTCCGGCTGATCGGTGAGGTAGTCGTCGGGATAGAGCGGCTCGCCCTCGGGCAGCCGTGCCAGCAGCGCCTTCTCGAGGCCCTCGACGCCGTCGCCGGTGAACGCGGAGACCGGCACGATGTCGGCAAACTCCCGCTCCTTGCTGATCCGCTCGATGATCGGCAGCAGCGCCGGCTTGCGCAGCAAGTCCACCTTGTTCAGCACCAGCACCACCGGCTTGGTGAGCGATCGGACGATCTGGAACAGGTGCCGCTGCCCGCCGCCGGGCTTCTGCGAGGCGTCGAGGACGACGCCGACCACGTCCACGTCGCGCATCGCGTCGAGCGCGGTGTCGACCATCCGCACGTTCATGCGATGCGTCGGCCGGTGAATGCCGGGCGTATCGACGAAAACCACCTGGCCGTCGGGATAGGTGCGAACGCCGACAATCCGCGTCCGCGTGGTCTGCGGCTTGTCGGAGACGATGGCCAGCTTGGTCCCGACCAGGCGGTTCATCAGCGTGGACTTGCCCGCGTTGGGCAGGCCGACCAGCGACACGAAGCCGGACTTCACGCCGAGTCCCCGGCGGCCTCAGACGAGGCCGCCGCCACTTCCTGCCGCCGGATGCGGACCCGCGTGATGCGACGGGTCTCCGCCTCCAGCACCTCGACGTGCAGGCCATCCAGATCGATGTGTTCGCCCACTGCAGGCACGCGCTGGAGGTGGTCGAGCAGGTAGCCGCCCACCGTGCCGAAGCCTTCCGGCGGGATGTCGACGCCGAGCCGCGCGTTCAGGTCGTGGATGCCGACGTTGCCGCTGAAGACGAAGACGCCGTGTCCCTCGTCCTGAACGGGCTCGGACTCCACGTCGTACTCGTCGCGAATCTCCCCGACGATCTCCTCGAGCAGGTCTTCGATGGTGACCAGTCCCGCCGTGCCCCCGTACTCGTCGACGACCACAGCCGACTGGATCTGCTGCCGCTGGAACTCCTTGAGCAGGTCGGACACACGCTTGGTCTCCGGCACGAAGTGCGCCGGCCGCAGCAGCCTGAGGATGACGCGCTCATCGCCGGGGACGTCCAGCGGCAGGCGAATCAGATCCTTGACGAAGACGAACCCGATTATGGAATCGAGCGAGCCGCGATACACGGGAACCCGTGAGTACTGCTGCTCGCCGAAAATCTGCCGGACCTCGAGCAGCGTCGCGGCCTCGGGCACCGCGATGATGTCCGGCCGGGGCGTCATCACCTCGCGCACCAGGGTCTCGCCGAAGTCCACCACCGACTCGAGCAGTCGCCGCTCTTCGCCTTCGATCAGCCCTTCCTGCGCGCCGGCCTCGAGGTAGGCATGCGCCACTTCGCCGCCGTCTTCTTCCGTCGGCGGCGCACCGGCGTCCGGCGACGGCGCGTGCCGCTCGCGCCGCAGCGTCGCGATGAGGCCGACCAGGCTGAGCGTCAGCGGTTTCACGACGCGCTCGATGGCCGTGAACGACGGCAGCAATGTGATCAGGACGCGCTCGGGATCGTGGCGCACGATGAGCAGCGGCAGCAGGTGCTCGAACACGACGACGAACCCGGCCATGGAGCCGAGGAGCACGAAGGGGTCCTTGAAGTCGTCAACGCCCGTCCACGACGCCAGCAGGATGGCCGTGCTCGTCACGATCACGCTCATCAGCAGCCGGACGGGGACGAACAGCCGGACAGGGTCGTCGAGGTACGGCCCGAGCCCCGCCGCGCGGCCGTTGCGCTCGACAGTCAGGCGCAGCGACAGGCGCATCAGCGCGCTGAAAGCGCACTCAATCGTGCCCAGGTAGATTGCGCACAGCGCGAGGACCGGCAGGAGCAGCGCTGTCATCGCGCGGGACTCCGCTCGATCAACCCGCGCTCGAGTCCGCCGGCCCGACGCAACCGCGTCTCGACGCGCGCCATCGCGCCGTTGTCTGTCTCGTGGTCGTAGCCGATGACATGGAGGAGGCCGTGGAGCGCGAGCACGCGCCACTCGACCGATTCGGCGTGTCCGGCGGCGCGCGCCTGCGTCCTGGCGCGGCCGGAGGCGATCACGATATCGCCCAGAAATCGACCGCCGCCGTCAGCCACAGGCGCAGCCGCCGCGGGGAACGAGAGCACGTCCGTGACGGCGTCCTTGCCGCGATAGGTGCGGTTCAACGCGCGCATGCGCGCATCGGCCACCATCGCGACGGTCACCCGTCCCGCTGCGCGGGCAGGGGCCACCCCCTCGAGCCACTTCGCCAGGCCCGGGGCACGTACCGGCCGACCGCGTCCGTCAACGACGGCGACACGCAACGCGGAGGGGCGTCGGCGCGTGACAGGCATCAAACGCCTCAGACCGTCCGCGCCCCGCTCGTGCCCTGGTGGGCCTCGTAGGCCTTGACGATCTGCTGCACGAGCTTGTGGCGCACGACGTCACGATCGTCGAAGCGCACGAAGGCGATGCCTTCGATGTCCGCGACGATCTTCATCGCCTCGATCAGCCCGGACACCTTGCCCGACGGCAGGTCGATCTGCGTGATGTCGCCGGTCACCACGGCTTTCGAGCCGAACCCGAGCCGGGTCAGGAACATCTTCATCTGCTCGGCGGTGGTGTTCTGCGCCTCGTCGAGGATCACGAACGCGTCGTTCAGCGTCCGCCCGCGCATGAACGCAAGCGGCGCGATCTCCACGGTGCCGCGCTCGAGGAGCCGCTCGACCTTGTCGGTTTCGAGCATGTCGTAGAGCGCGTCGTAGAGCGGCCGCAGGTACGGGTTCACCTTTTCCTGCAGGTCGCCCGGCAGGAACCCCAGCTTCTCTCCCGCTTCAACCGCCGGCCGTGCGAGGACGATCCGCGTGACCTTCTTCTGAAGCAGGTAGTTGACCGCCTGCGCCATCGCCAGATAGGTCTTGCCGGTACCGGCCGGGCCGATGCCGAAGACGATGTCGTGCTGGTCGATCGCGTCCATGTAGCGGCGCTGGTTGACGCTCTTCGGCGCCACCTGACGGCGGCCTGCCGCGCGCGTCGCACCGCGAATGAAGAAGTCGCGAAGCTCGACGTCGGTGTTCTCCGCGACGAGTTGCGCCGCGGTCTTCACATCGCCATTGGACACCCGATAGCCTTCGCGCAACAGGCTCGAAAGCTGGGTGACCGTGCGTTCGACGCGTGCCTCGTCGGCAGGGGCGCCTTCGATGAGCAGGTCATGTCCCTGCGTACGAATGCGCACGCCGAAGGCGGACTCGAGCTGGCGGAGGTTCTCGTCGTAGGACCCGAACAGGGTCTCGATGCCCTCTTCGGGCACTGAAATCTTGCGCATCAGAGGCGGTTTGCCGCGTGTAACTCCTTGATTGCCTTGACGTTAGGCAGAGATTGTACTACACAGGGCCGGGCCGGTCAAACCGACCCGCCAGCCGGCCGCCGACGGCCCCGTCCGCTCGTGGAATTGCGACCAGCGTCCGCGGCGAGCACCAAGGCTCGGCTGGGACTGCCGGCACGAGACCGATCACGCCGGCGGCTTGACCAGCACCTTGAGCTTCAGCTCGTCGAGCTGTCGCTGATCGACCGGCGATGGCGCGCCGGACATCAGATCGATCGCCGCGGCGGTCTTCGGGAACGCCATCACCTCTCGAATGGATGTCTCGCCGGCCAGGATGGCGACGAGGCGATCCAGCCCGAGCGCGATGCCACCGTGCGGCGGCGTGCCGTACTGCAGCGCGTCCACGAAGAACCCGAACCGCGACCGGGCATCCTCGTCGCTGATGTTCAGCAGCCGGAAAATCTGGCTCTGCATCGCCGAGTCGTGAATCCGGATGCTGCCGCCGCCGATCTCGCTGCCGTTGAGGACCAGGTCGTACGCCTTGGCGCGCGCCTTCGACGGATCTGTCGCGAGCAGCGCCCCGTCCTCGTCGAGCGGCGAGGTGAAGGGGTGGTGCATCGCCACCCAGCGCTTCACCTCCGGATCCCAGTCGAGCAGCGGGAAGTCCACGACCCACGCGAACGCAAACGTGTTGGCCGGAATCAGCCCTTCCTTTTTCGCCAGTGACAGGCGGAACGCGCCCAGCAGCTTCGACGCGTCGTCGGGCTTGCCGCCGGCGATGAGGATCAGATCCTCGTCCCGGCAGCCGGCCGCGGCCATCGTCGCCAGCAGCGACTCTTCGCCGGCGGCCTTGACGTTGGTGTTCAGGCCGGACTCCGTCTTGCGCGCCCACAGGATGCCGACAGCCCCGAGTTGCTTGGCCTGCTCGACCAGCGCGTCGAGCTCCGAACGCGAGTAGCGGGCGGCACCGGGGATGACGAGCGCGCGGACGACCCCGCCCTCACCCACGATCTTGCGGAAGGCGTTGAACGGCGCCTCGGCCCAGACCTGCGAGACGTCGACGATCTCGAGGCCGAACCGGAGATCGGGCTTGTCGGATCCGTACTTCGCCATCGCCTCGGCGTACGGCATCCGTTGGAAGGGCGTCTGCACGGCGACGCCGATCTCCTTGAACACCTCGACGATCAGCGGTTCGATCAGGCCGAAGATCAGATCGACGTGGGCGAACGAGACCTCGACGTCCACCTGCGTGAACTCCGGCTGCCGGTCGGCGCGCAGGTCTTCGTCGCGGAAGCACTTGACGATCTGAAAGTAGCGATCGGTGCCCGCGATCATCAGGATCTGCTTGAACAGCTGCGGCGACTGCGGCAGCGCGAAGAACTCGCCCGGGTGCACGCGGCTCGGCACCAGGTAGTCGCGCGCGCCTTCGGGCGTGGACTTGTTGAGGATCGGCGTTTCGATCTCCCAGAAGCCATGCGCGTCGAAGTACTTCCGGATGGCCATCGTGACGCGATGGCGCAGCCCGAGGTTGGCCTGCAGGCGCGGGCGCCGCAGATCGAGATAGCGGTAGCGCAGCCTGATGTCTTCCGACACCGGCGTGTCGTCGGCGATCGGGAATGGCGGCGTGCGCGCTTCGTTCAGCAGGCGAATCTCGTGCGCGACGACTTCCACCTCGCCCGTCTCGAGCCGCGGGTTCACAGTCTCGGCGTCGCGGCGCCGCACCGGGCCGGAGATGGCCACGACATACTCGGAGCGGAGCTTCTTGGCGATCGCCATCACCGCGCTGTCGCTCGGCACCATCACCTGCGTCAGGCCGTGGCGATCGCGGACGTCGAGGAACAGCAGGCCGCCGAGATCGCGGACGCGGTGAATCCAGCCGAGAAGGACGGCGCTGGCGCCGACGTCTGCGGCGCGCAGGGCACCACACGTGTGAGTACGGGAGAGCGATCCGAGTTGGTCTGCCATTACACCGGTTGTTTCAGTGATGAATGAAGAATGGAAAATGAAGAATGAAGAATGAAGAATGCGGGCCGCGGCCGGAGCCGCTATCGGCCGGTGATCCAGGTGGCCAGTTCCGACGCGGGCACCACCTGCTGGTCGCCGGTGGCCAGTTGCTTGACTGTCACCGTCCCCTGGGCCCGCTCGTCCTCGCCTCTGATGGTAACGAAGCGGGCGCCTCGAGCGGAAGCATACTTGAGTTGCTTGCCGATTTTGTCGGCTTCGGGATAAACCTCCACGCGCAGGCCGGCGGCCCGCAGCGAGCGCGCGAGCGTCAGGGTGTCGCCGATCGACTGGTCGTTCCACAGCGTCGCCAGGACGTCCGGCCCCGAGGACGACACCTCAGGCGGAAACATCCCGCGTTCGGCCATGACCACCAGGATGCGTTCCAGGCCGAGCGAGAAGCCGCATGCCGGCACCGGCCGGCCGAGGAACATCCCGACCAGGCCGTCGTAGCGCCCGCCGCCGCCGAGACTGCCGGCCAGATCGGGGACTGCCACTTCGAAAATCGCGCCCGTGTAGTACGACAGGCCGCGCGCCAGCGACGGGTCCAGCCTGATGTGGTTGCCTGCGCTGGTCGACTGCGAGTGGCTGACGATGTCAGCGAGGTTGCGCAGCGCTGCCTCGCCCTGCTCGTTGCCGGCGACGCGGCCGGCGAGCAGAATGGCGACGGCGTCGGTCGCGGCACCCTGCGGCACTTCGAAGGCATGAATCGCACGCCGCGCCGCATCGGCGTCGATGCCCCGCCGCTCGAGGTCCGCGATCACGCCGTCGACGCCAATCTTGTCCAGCTTGTCGATGGAGACCAGCGCGGCGTCCTGTCCCGCCGCCGGCACGCCGGCGACGTCGAGCAGCCCGCGCAGCAGGTTCCGGTGGTTCAGGCGAATGGCGAAGTCGTCGAAGCCGAGGCGCTCGAGCACATCGCTGACGGCGGCGCACACCTCCGCGTCCGCCACCGCGGAGGTCGTCCCGATGGCGTCCACGTCGCACTGATAGAACTCGCGGAAGCGGCCCTTCTGCGGCCGGTCCGCCCGCCACACCGGCTGGATCTGATAGCGCTTGAAGAATCGCGGCAGCTCGCCGTGGTGCTCGGCAACGACGCGGGCGAGGGGCACCGTCAGGTCGTAGCGCAGGGCCAGGTCGGCCTCACCGGTCTGCCGGCCTTCCTCGCCGCGTTTCAGGATCCGGAAGATCAGGCGGTCGCCCTCCTCGCCGTACTTCCCGAGCAGCGTCTCGATGTTCTCCACCGCCGGCGTTTCGAGCGGCTCGAATCCGTAGCGCTGATACACCTCCGAGACGATCCCGATGACGTGCGCCCGCCGCCGGACGTCCTCCGGCAGAAAATCGCGCATCCCGCGCGCGGGCTGTGTCGGCGGTGTGGGGCTCATTCGACGGATACGTGAACGCTTACGAGTAGTCGAGCCGATAGGCGACGTAGTTGGCGGCCGACTGGCGAATGAACGCCAGTTCGTCCTCCGTCAACTGCCGTCGCACCCGGCCCGGGCTGCCCATCACGAGCGAGCGCGCCGGCACGACGGCGCCCTCCGGCAGCAGGGTCCCGGCCGCGACGATGCAGTCTTCGCCGACCGCGGCGCCGTTCAGCAGGATGGCGCCCATGCCGATCAGGCAGCGGTCCGCCACCGTGCAGCCGTGCAGGATCGCCCCGTGCCCCACCGTCACGTCGTCTCCCACCAGCGTGGGATGCGACGGCTCGCGCATGACGTGGACGATGGTGCCGTCCTGCACGTTGGTCCGGTTGCCGATCCGGATGTAGTTCACGTCGCCGCGAATGACGACGTTCATCCAGACGCTGCTTTCTTCGCCGATCTCGACGTCGCCGATCACCTGCGCGCTGTCGTCGACGTAGGTGGACGGCGCGATTATCGGCCGGCGCGACTTGAAGACACGAATCATCGGCGTCGGCCTGCCAGCGACCTAGATCTTCGGCAGCGTCACGCCGCGCTGCGCCTGGTACTTGCCCTTCTTGTCCTTGTACGAGATCTCGCAGACCTCGTCGCTCTGGAAGAAGAGCACCTGCGCGATCCCCTCGTTGGCGTAGATCTTCGCGGGCAGCGGCGTCGTGTTCGAGATCTCGATCGTCACGTGACCTTCCCACTCCGGCTCGAAGGGCGTGACGTTGACGATGATCCCGCAGCGCGCGTAGGTGCTCTTGCCGAGGCAGACCGTCAGGACGTCGCGCGGCACGCGGAAGTACTCGATGGTCCGCGCCAGGGCGAACGAGTTCGGCGGGATGATGCAGACCTCGGCCTTCATGTCGACGAACGAGCGCGGGTCGAACGACTTGGGGTCGATCACCGATGCCGTAGACGTTGGTGAAGACCTTGAACTCGTCGGCGACGCGGATGTCGTAGCCGTAGGACGACAGCCCGTAGGAGACGACGTCGCTCGCGTACCTGTCCTTCGACAAACGGCTCGATCATGCCGTGTTCGAGGGCCATGCGCTTGATCCAGCGATCGGCTTTGATGCTCATAGTCAGGGTTCAGGGCGCAGGGTTCAGAATCATAGCCTGCCGCGCCGTAGCTTCGAAGGAGCGAAGGCGGGTCAGCGACGGAGGAGATGAAGGGCGAGCGTCAGCAGGATGCTCACCAACAGGCATGTCGTCAGCGGAAAGTAGAACGAGAAGGCGCCGCGCCGGACCGTCCAGTCGCCGGGCAGGCGTCCGAGCGGCACGCCGGCCATCACCAGCAGGCCGAGCGCGGCGACGATCAACCCGATGACAAGAAGCGTCCTGCCCATACGGCAACCTGAGCGGGGTAATGGTCAATCGAGAATCTTCAACGGGCAACCCGCAATCCGCAATCTGCCACTAGGAGAGCTCGAGACCGCGGAAGAAGTAGCCGAGCTCGAACGCCGCTGTCTCTGCCGCGTCGGAGCCGTGGGTGGCGTTGAACTCGATCGAGGCGCCGAAGTCCTTGCGCAGCGTTCCTGCCTCTGCCTTCGCGGGGTCCGTCGCGCCCATCAGGTTGCGCCACTTCTTGATCGCGTCAGGCGCTTCGAGGCACATGACAATGCACGGCCCGGACGACATGAAGTCGGTGAGCGAGCCGAAAAACGGTCGCGCCTTGTGCACCGCGTAGAAACCCTCGGCGTCCGCCTTGGTCAGGTGCTGGAGCCGCAGCGCGACGAGGCGGAATCCTGTCTGTTCGATACGGGCCAGAATCTGTCCGGCGTGCCCGGCCTTCACGGCGTCGGGCTTGATGATGGCGAATGTGCGTTCCATAGAATCGGGTTCTTGTCAGGTTCGATCGGGTTGAGTCGGGTTGGATCAGGTTGATGAGGCTCAGCGCTGCTTGTCCATCATCTCGGCCAGCACACTGGCCGGCGGACGCGTGATCTCCGGCGGCAGCAGCGCGAGCGGTTGATCGACCAGGTTCAGCATCGAGCAGAAATCGCGCTTCCCGGCGTCGACATAGAGAACGCCTGTGGCGTACTCGCCGCGATCGGCGGTCTCGCGGAGCGTCCGGAGAGATTCGCCCTTGTTGGTCGGGTCGAAGTCGCTGATCGAGCTTGCGCAGCACGATCTTCGAGCCGTCGTGCAGCGTCACTCGACCGGGTCGTGCCTTGCTCCTGCTCGATGGCGATGTCTTCGAAGTACGGCACGAAGCTGACGTCCGACAGCGGCTCCTCGTGGTCCTTCACGTAGCTGTAGCTCTTGGTCGAGCCCTCGTGGTCGTTGAAGGTCACGCAGGGCGACAGGACGTCCAGCATCGCCGTGCCCTTGTGCGACATGGCCGCCTTCAGCAGCGCGGTGAGCTGCTTCTTGTCGCCCGAGAACGAGCGGGCGACAAACGTCGCGCCCAGCTCGATCGCCATCACGCAGGTGTCGATCGGCGGCAGGTCGTTGACGACGCCGTTCTTCAGCGTCGAGCCGACGTCGGCGGTCGGCGAGAACTGGCCCTTGGTGAGGCCGTAGCAGCCGTTGTCCTCGATGATGTAGACCATCGGCAGGTTCCGGCGCATCAGGTGCACGAACTGGCCGATGCCGATCGCGCCCGTGTCGCCGTCGCCGCTGACGCCAATCGCCGCCATGCTGCGGTTGGCGAGCAGTGCGCCAGTCGCCACCGACGGCATGCGGCCGTGCACCGAGTTGAAGCCGTGCGCCTGGCTCAGGAAGTAGGCCGGGCTCTTGCTCGAGCAGCCGATGCCGGACAGCTTGAGCACGCGCGTCGGATCGACGCCAAGGTCGTAGCACGCCTCGATGATGCGCTCGGAGATCGCATTGTGCCCGCACCCCGCGCACAGCGTCGTCTTGCTGCCGCGATACTGCACGACCTCGAGGCCGATGCGATTCAGTTTCTTGCCCGGTGACGGGACAGCTGGCGTTGTCATGGTGTCCGTTCGTCTACTCGCTTCCCACCGCTCCGTCATGCTCCGACGCGTCGTCTTCGACCACGGCGTGCGCCATCGCCACGCCTTCCTGGGCGAGCACGGCATCGGTGACGCTGCGGGCGTCGATCGGCAGCCCGTTGTAGTGCAGCACGTTGCGAATCTTGGCCGTTCGCGCGACGTCCAGGTCCATGCGCATGAGGGCGGCCATCTGCGCGTCGCGGTTCTGCTCGACGACATACACGCGATCGTGACTGTCGATGAACGACGCGAGCTCCGGCGTGAACGGATAGGCCTTCAACCGCAGGTAGGAGGTCTCGAGACCGGCCTCCTGCCGCAACTGGTCGCGCGACTCGACCAGATGCCCAGTGCGACGTGCCATACGCGATGAGGCCAATCCTGGCGCCTGGCGACTTCTCCACGTCGGGCGCGGGCACCAGCGTCGCCGCGGTCTTGAACTTGCGGCCCAGCCGATCGAGGTTGCGCTCGTAGTCGTCGGCGCGCTCGCTGTACTGGCCTTTCTCGTTGTGGCCCGATCCGCGCGTGAAGTACGCCGGCATCTGCGTTCCCGGCAGGCTGCGCCACGGAATCGCGTCGCCGTCCACGTCCTTGTAGCGGCCCCACTCGCCGACCTGCTTCAGCGTCTCGGCGTCGAGCACCTTGCCTCGATCGATGGCGGTCGCCGGATAGGCGAACGGCTCTGACATCCACATGTTCATGCCGAGGTCGAGATCCGACATGACGAATACGGGTGTCTGCAGGCGCTCGGACAGGTCGAAGGCGTCCATCGCCATCTGGTAGCACTCGTCCACCGACGAGGGCAGCAGCAGCGGGTGACGCGTGTCGCCATGCGAGAGCACCGCCGTCGTCAGGATGTCGCCCTGCGCGGTGCGCGTGGGCAGGCCCGTCGACGGCCCGACACGCTGGATGTCGAAGATCACGGCCGGGATCTCCGCGTAATAACCCAGCCCTGTGAACTCGCCCATCAGCGAGATGCCAGGGCCCGAAGTCGAGGTCATCGCGCGCGCGCCGGCCCAGCTGGCGCCAATCACCATGCCCAGCGCCGCAATCTCGTCTTCGGCCTGAACGACCGCGAAGGTCGCCTGGCCTGTCTTCGGATCCATCCGGTACTTGCGCAGCAGGTCGATGAGCGACTCGCAGAGCGAGGAGGACGGCGTGATCGGATACCAGGCGACGACGGTCACGCCGGCCATCAGGCAGCCGATGGCCGCCGCGGCGTTGCCTTCGATCAGAATCTTCCCCTCCGTCGCGTTCATCCGCTCGGCCCGGAACGGCGCCTTGCTCTCGAACGTCGCCTGCGCGTAGTCGAAGCCGGCCTTGAGGGCGCCCATGTTCAGCGCCAGCGCCTTCTGCTTCCGCCCGAGCTGACGGTTCAGCGCCTTCTCCATCTCGCCGAGCTCGATGTCGAGCAGGTAGGCGACGACGCCGTCGTAAATCATGTTGCGGACGAGACGACGCAGCTTGGCGTCCGGACAGACGGCCGCCACGAGCTTGTCGAACGGCACCGGATAGAACGTCAGGTCCTTGCGCAGCCCGGACAGGTTCAGCGGCTCGTCGTAGACCGCGACGCCGCCCGGTTCGAGGGTGAGGACATCCTCGCGCGCGCTCTCGGGGTTCATCGCGACGAGGAAGTCGATCTCCTTCTTGCGCCCGATGTAGCCGTGGCGGTTCGCCCGGATGGTGTACCAGGTCGGCAGACCCGCGATGTTCGACGGGAACAGGTTCTTCCCGGACACCGGGATGCCCATCTGGAAGAGCGACCGGATGAGAATCAGGTTCGCGGTCTGGCTGCCGGACCCGTTGACAGTAGCGACCTGGATACTGAAATCGTTGACGACTCGGGTCGACGCCTCTCGGCTGGTCTGAACGGCTGGATCGGTCGTGGCCATGAAGATCTCGACGGCGCGCGCGGGCAAACCTGCCCTGTCGGCACAGCGCCTAACCTGTTGAGTATACGAAACTAGGCCGAGAGAGCCAAGAAGGGCGAGGAGGGCGAGGGAGCCGACGAGGCCGAGGGAGCCGAGGACGCGAAGCCTGGCAGGCCCTGGGCTTACCAGGCCCCCTCGGCCCTCTAGGCCCTCTTGGCCTACTTCAAGCGCTTCTTGAGCGCGGCGCCCATGTCCGCGGGACTCTTGACGACGGTGACGCCGGCGGCTGTCAGCGCCTCCATCTTTTCTTCAGCGGTGCCCTGGCCGCCCGCGATGATGGCGCCGGCATGGCCCATCCGTCGGCCGGGAGGCGCCGTCTGTCCGGCGATGAAACCCACCACTGGCTTACGGAAATGCGCCTTGATCCACGCCGCCGCTTCCTGCTCCGCGCTGCCGCCGATCTCGCCAATCATGATGACGGCGTCGGTGTCGGTGTCCTGCGAGAACAGCTGGAGGACGTCGATGAAGGAGGTGCCGATGAGCGGGTCGCCGCCGATGCCGACGCAGGTCGACTGGCCGAGCCCGAGGCCGGTCAGCTGGTGAATGGCCTCGTAGGTCAGCGTGCCGCTCTTCGACACGATGCCGATCCGGCCCTCCCGGCAGATGTGGCCGGGAATGATCCCGGCCTTGCTCATCCCTGGCGAGATCACGCCCGGACAGTTCGGGCCGATCAGCCGCGTCGGCTTGTCCTTGAGGAACGTCAGCGCGCGCATCATGTCGAGCGTCGGGATGCCTTCCGTGATGCACACGACCAGCGGAATTCCGGCGTCGGCAGCTTCCATCACGGCGTCGGCGGCAAACGCCGGCGGCACGAAGATCACCGAGGTGTTGGCGCCGGTGGCCTTCACGGCTTCCTGGCAGGTGTTGAACACCGGCCAGCCTTCGTGCGTCAGGCCGCCCTTGCCGGGCGTCACGCCGCCGACGACGCTGGTGCCGTAGGCGGCAGCCTGCTTGGCGTGGAACGTCCCCTCGCGGCCGGTCAGGCCCTGGACGAGCAGACGCGTGGACTTGTCGAGAAGAATCGCCATGCTGTTTCGTTATCCGTAGTCCGTAGTCCGCAGCCCGCTATCGTGCCAGCGCGACGATCTTGGTGGCGGCGTCGCCCATGGCTTCGGCCGCGGTGAAGTTGAGGCCGCTTTCGCGCAACATCCGCTTGCCTTCCTCGACGTTGGTCCCTTCCATCCGCACGACGATGGGCAGGCTGACGTCGAGCTCTTTCACTGCCGCGATCACGCCCGCCGCCAGCACATCGCAGCGGAGGATGCCGCCGAAGATGTTGATGAGCACGGCGCGGACGTTCTTGTCGGCCATCAGGATCTTGAACGCGTTGCGAATCTGCTCCGCGTTGGCGCCGCCGCCGACGTCGAGGAAGTTGGCAGGCTGGCCACCGGCCAGCTTGATGATGTCCATCGTCGCCATCGCGAGGCCGGCGCCGTTGACCATGCAGCCGATCGACCCGTCGAGGCGGATGTAGTTCAGCGAGAACTTCGACGCTTCGATTTCGAGCGGATCCTCTTCGCTGAGGTCGCGATACTCGCGAATGTCCGGATGCCGGTAGAGCGCGTTGTCGTCGAAGTTCATCTTGGCGTCGAGCGCCAGCAGATCGCCCGCCTTGGTCACGATGAGCGGGTTGATCTCGACGAGCGAGGCGTCGGTGGCAACAAACGCGTCGTAGAGCGCGAGCATCAGCTTGGTGGCTTTGTTGGCCTGCGTGGCGTCGAGGCCGAGCGCAAACGCGAGCTTGCGGGCCTGAAACGGCACCAGCCCGACGCCCGGCGTGATGTATTCGCGGAAAATCGCCTCCGGCGTGCGCGCCGCGACTTCCTCGATGTCCATGCCACCGGCGGCCGACGCCATCACGACGGGTCGCCCCGCCGTCCGGTCGAGCACGAGGCTCAGGTAAAGCTCGCGCGCGATCTCGAGGCCCTGCTCGACGAGCACTCTCGACACGACGCGACCCTCAGGCCCCGTCTGATGCGTCTTGAGCGTCATCCCGATCATGTCGAGCGTGAGCCGCTCGGCCTCTTCGGGATTCTTCGCCAACTTCACGCCGCCGCCCTTGCCGCGGCCGCCGGCATGGATCTGGGCTTTCACGACGACGGTGCCGCCGCCGAGGCGCCGGGCGATCTCGACGGCTTCCGCCGACGTGAACGCCACCTCGCCTTTCGGCACTGGCACGCCATAGCGCGCGAGGATGGATTTGGCCTGGTATTCGTGAATTTTCACTGGATTCGTCCGCGGAAGTCAGAAGCCGTCAAGCCCGCCGATGTTAGTCGTCGGCGCGGTTCCCGGTCAAATCGACCAGCGTCACCTCGAGGCCCCGCGGTGACACGGAAACCCGGGCCAGCGACACCGGCGTCGAGAAGCGCCGCGGCCCCGCGCTCCCCGGATTGAGAAACAGCACGCCGTTCCGCGTCTCGATCGTCGGCCGGTGCGAGTGCCCGTAAACGACGGCGTCGTAGCCCTGGGACGCGGGCTCGATGCGGAGTTGGGCGACGTCGTGCAGCACGTAGATCTGCTTGCCACCCACGCTGACAATCGCGAACGGCGGCAGCATGCGGAGCGGCGGCTCGCGATCGATGTTGCCGCGCACTGACACGACCGGCGCGATCTGCTGCAGTTGTTCGAGGATCCCGGGTGCGCCGACGTCGCCGGCGTGGATGATGAGCTCGCAGCCCTTCAAGGCGGCGAGCGCCTCGGGACGCAGCAATCCGTGTGTATCGGAGATCACGCCAATCAGGCGCGGTGTGTCCTCGACCGCACGCGTAGCGGTTGGGCGCGGCTTGCCGCCTCTGCCTCCCATCACTCGTCCAGCGCCGGCGACGCAGTGCTCGCTATTTTGTGGTCTTCGCCACCGGCTTCGGCGGGTTGATCATGATGTGCGCGCCGGCCGTACCGGGGAACATGATCCACGGCCCGCCCGGAACCGGCATCGTCGACAATCCGGTGCTCTGCGCGGTTGCGTACGGGCAATAGACGACGAATCGCTCGTAGGCGTCGGTGACGGTTCCTGCTGCAGGGTCGAACGCCGTGCCGCTCAGGATGTAGAGGGTCCGCGGCTCGCGCGGCATCGGCAGCGTGCCGGCATCGATCTCGGCCCACCGTTTCTGATCGCGGTCCTTGCCGGTCACGCCCTGGGCCACCAGCTCGCGGCCGCGCGCCATGAACGGCTCCAGGTCCTTCTGGTAGCAGGCGACACTGAATGTCTTGTCGGCCGGGTTGTGCGCCAGGCAGATCAGGTTGCCCTGGCCGGTCCGGAGCGTCGTCACTTTGCCGTCAGCGCCGTAGCCCAGCACGGTGGCGTCCCCGCGTTGTTCCTCCGGGGCCGCCAGGACCGCTGCCGCGATTTGTTCCGATGCGGGCGGCGCGGCGGCGGGAGTCTGACCGGTGAGCATCGCCAACAGGAGAACGGATGGGATCATCGTGGGTCTCCAGCGGCCGCGAGCGTGGACCGCAGGGCGCGATTGTAAGGCATGGAGTACAATTCTTACGCCCTCGACGCCTGCAGGGGCACTCATTCAGTTATGCCGTCTTCACGCGCGCTCTGGTCGTCATCCGTCGGGTCGAAAGTCCTCATCGCGCTGTCCGGCCTTTCGCTGGTCGGCTTTCTCGTCCTCCATCTCGCCGGCAACCTCCTGGTGTTCGTCTCGCCGGACAAGTTCAATGAGTACGGCGACAAGCTCATTCACAACCCGCTGCTGATACCCGCGGAGCTTGGCCTGGCCGCACTGTTCTTGTTGCACGTGGGCAAGGCGGTCGCGCTGTTCATGGGCAGCCGGGAATCCCGGCCGATCGGCTACGCGAAGAAGCGCCGGGCCGGGCACACCAGCCGCAAGAGCTGGGCGTCGACGACGATGATCCTGTCGGGGACGTTCCTCTTCGTCTTCGTGCTGCTGCACCTGGCGACGTTCAAGTACGGGCCGCACTACGAGTCGCTCACCCAACCGGGGACACGCGACCTCTATCGCCTCCTCGTGGAGGTGTTCAGCCGGCCGGGCTGGGTGGCGTTCTACGTGGTGGGGATGGTGGTCGTCGGCTTCCATCTCTGGCACGGCGTGTCGAGCGCCTTCCAGTCGATGGGCGTCGATGCGCCCGGGCTCGGATCGAAGATTCGCGTGGCGGGCTGGGTGGTGGCAGTGCTCGTGGCGGGCGGCTTCCTGAGCATTCCGGTCTGGATCTACCTCGGAGGCCGGTCATGACGCTGGACGCGAAGACCCCGTCGGGGCCGCTGGCCGACAAATGGGACCGTCACAAGTTCGACATCAAGCTGGTGAACCCGGCGAACAAGCGCAAGTTTACGGTAATCGTCGTCGGCACCGGCCTGGCCGGAGCCTCGGCGGCCGCGTCGCTTGGTGAGCTGGGCTACAACGTCAAGAGCTTCTGCATCCACGACAGCCCGCGCCGTGCACACAGCATCGCGGCCCAGGGCGGCATCAACGCGGCCAAGAACTACAAGAACGACGGCGATAGCGTCTATCGCCTCTTCTACGACACGATCAAGGGCGGCGACTACCGGGCGCGCGAGGCCAACGTGTATCGCCTGGCGCAGCTGTCGGTGGACATCATCGACCAGTGCGTCGCCCAGGGCGTGCCGTTTGCCCGCGAATACGGCGGGCTGCTCGACAACCGCTCCTTCGGCGGCGCTCAGGTGTCACGCACGTTCTACGCGCGGGGACAGACCGGCCAGCAGCTGCTGCTCGGCGCCTACCAGGCACTCATGCGCCAGGTGGACGCGCGCTCTGTCGGCCTCTATCCGCGTCGCGAGATGCTGGATCTCGTGCTGGTCAACGGCCGGGCGCGGGGCATCATCTGCCGCAACCTGACGACCGGCGAGATCGAACGCCACGCCGCCCACGCGGTGGTCCTGGCGACGGGCGGCTACGGTACGGCCTACTACCTCTCTACCAATGCCGTGAACTCCAACGTCACGGCGGCCTGGCGCGCGCACAAGCGCGGGGCGCTGTTCGCGAACCCGTGCTTCACGCAGATCCACCCGACGTGCATTCCCGTCAGCGGCGACCACCAGTCGAAGCTCACGCTGATGAGCGAGTCGCTGCGCAACGACGGCCGCGTGTGGGTGCCGCGCACCCCCGCCGACAAGCGCCCGCCTGCGCAGATTCCCGAGACCGAACGCGACTACTACCTGGAACGCAAGTACCCGAGCTTCGGCAATCTCGTTCCGCGTGACGTCGCGTCGCGCAACGCGAAGGCCGTCTGCGACGAAGGCCGCGGCGTCGGCGAGACCGGGCTGTCGGTGTACCTGGATTTCACCGACGCGGTGTCGCGCCTCGGCGTCGACACCATCCGATCGCGGTACGGCAACCTGTTCGACATGTACCGCCGCATCACCGACGAAGATCCGTACAAGGTGCCGATGCGCATCTACCCCGCCATCCACTACACGATGGGCGGCCTGTGGGTGGACTACAACCTGATGAGCAACGTGCCCGGCCTGCACGTGCTCGGCGAGGCCAACTTCTCGGACCACGGCGCCAATCGCCTCGGCGCGAGCGCGCTGATGCAGGGCCTGGCGGATGGCTACTTCGTCATCCCCTACACGCTTGGTCAATACCTCGCCAGCACGGCGCTCGAAGCCGTGACGACAGATCACGACGCCTTCGGCGAAGGCGCCGATGCGGTGACGGCGCGGCTCGACACGCTGCTGCGCGTGAAGGGCAAGCGCTCGATTCGCGACTTCCATCGCGCCGTTGGCGCGGTGCTCTGGGACGACGTCGGCATGTCGCGCACCGAGGCGAGCCTGCTGAAGGCCGTGAGTCGCATTCGCACGCTGCGCGAAGAGTTCTGGCACGACGTCTCGGTGCCCGGCGAGAAGACCTACATGAACCAGGCGCTCGACTACGCCGGCCGCGTCGCCGATTACCTCGAGTTCGGAGAGCTGCTGGCGACCGACGCGCTGCACCGCACCGAGTCCTGCGGCGGCCACTTCCGCGAGGAAAGCCAGACGCCGGAAGGCGAAGCGCTGCGCGACGACGCCAACTTCTCGTATGTCGCGGCGTGGCAGTTCAACGGAGTTGGCGAGCCGCCGACGCTCCACCAGGAGTCGCTGGTGTGGGAGAACGTCAAGCCGTCACAGAGGAGCTACAAGTAGGAATTCGAGGTTGACGAGAACCGCTCGTCCCGAATTCTTCGTAGCCCGTAGCCCGGAGCCCGGAGCCCGTAGCCCGTCGAGATTCACGATGAAGTCGATCACGGTGAAACTGAAAGTCTGGCGCCAGGCCGGTCCCGATCATCAGGGAGGACTGGTGGACTACGTCGCCGACGACATCTCGGACGACATGTCCTTTCTCGAGATGCTGGACGTGGTCAACGACGGCCTCATTCGCCGCGGTCAGGACCCCATCGCCTTCGACTCGGACTGCCGGGAAGGCATCTGCGGCTCGTGCGGGGTGATGGTCAACGGAGTACCACACGGCCCCGATCCCGGCGGCACTGTCTGCCAGCTGCACATGCGGCGCTTCGCCGACGGCGAGACGATCACCATCGAGCCGTGGCGGGCGAAGGCGTTCCCCATCGTCAAGGATCTCGTCGTCGATCGCAGCGCGTTCGACCGCATCATCGCGGCGGGCGGCTACGTGTCCGTCAACACCGGCTCGGCGCCGGAGGCCAACGGGCTTCCGGTCGCGCGCGACGTGGCCGAGCAGGCGATGGACGTGGCCCAGTGCATCGGCTGCGGCGCCTGCGTCGCTGCCTGCAAAAACGCGTCAGCGGCCCTGTTCACGGGTGCCAAGGTGACCCACCTCGGGCTGCTCCCGCAGGGCGCCGTCGAGGCCCCGCACCGCGTTGTGCGGATGGTCGATCAGATGGATCACGAAGGCTTCGGCATGTGCTCGAACGAGGGCGAATGCCAGGCGGTGTGCCCCAAGGAAATCTCCATCGCGGCCATCGCCAGGATGACGCGCGCCTACATGAAAGCGCGTGTGTTCAGCCGCTGAGCTCGTCGCTGTGTGGTCGCCGCTCGTCCGTCGTCGCTGACTCGCCGCTCGTCGCTCATTTCTCGTCGCTGGCAAGCCAGTTGGTGACCAGGACCAGCGGCCGCCGTCCCTCGTCGCCCAGCGAGTTGACGATGAAGCGCTGCCCGTCGGGCGTCACGTCATAGACCCAGCCGACCGGCTTGGGGTTGATCGAGAACAGCGGCGCCACCTTCCGCACCACGAACGTCTCGCCATGCGAGTCGACGGCTGCCGACATCAACTGCAAATCCGGGGACAGGTAGAACAGCTCGTTGCCGTTCCCGCTCCACCGCGGGAGGACGCCGCCTGCCGTCGAAACACGGACTCGGCCACCAGCGACTGTCGGCGGCGCGACACCGGGCTGCGGCACAGCGAAGCGCATGACGTAGACCTCGTCGCGCCCGGACTCGTTCGAGACGTAGCTCACCCAGCGGCTGTCCGGCGAAAAGCGCGCGTGGTACTCGGCAAACGGCGTCTCGAGCAGCGGTTGCGGATGGCTTGGATCGGCATAGGCCGCGACGTAGATGTCGCCGGGGCTCATGAGCAGCGACCCGCGCCGCATGAGCAGGTACTTCCCGTCGCGCGACCAGTCCGTGACAGTGAGATCCCCTGGAGGAATCAGCTGTGAGCTCTCGCCGCCCACGGCCGAGACGAGCATGGTCGCCGCGCGCGCATCCGCCTCGATGCGCGAGTAGACCAGCGAGCGGCCATCTGGCGACCAGACCGGCAGCGTCTCGTTCCGGGGATCGAAGGTCAGGCGCAGGCTCGTGCCGCGGCCCATCTCGTAGACCCAGATGTCGGCCGGCTCGCCGCGATTGACGGCCACGTGCGTGCCGTCCGGCGAGATGTTGAGGTCGAAGAGGATGCCGTTCTCTCCGACGGCACCCATCTGGTGGCCGTCGCGGTCGAATGTCGCGAGCGTCGTGCCCGGCTGCCCGGTCTGGTAGACGAGCAATCCGCCGTCGCTGACGCCGAACACGCCGCACCAGATCGTCGGGTCCTCGAGGACGTCGCGCGCAATCGCCACCGGCGCGCCCTTCAGCTCGGCGCTGTCAGCATCGAAGGGCTGCGCCCAGAGCGTCCGATCGCGCAGGAAGACCAGCTGGCCACTGGCCACCATCGCCTGCGTGCGCGATCGCAACAGCATTCCCGGCGGCCTGCCGGTGAGGGACCCGAGAAAAATCGCGCTCTGGTCGCGGCCCTCTTCCTGCTGCACCGCGAGGTAGACGAAGTGCCGGCCGTCAGGAAGGATCTGCGGCCACCGGTGGCTCGTGTAGGTCGTGCCGTCGGTCGAGGTGACCGCCGAGGGCGCGCCGCCGTCGGCCGACACCTGCTGCAGGCCGCCTCTCACACCCGGCGCGAAGATGATGACGCCCTGAGGGCCCCACGATCCGCCGCGGCCGGCGGGCGCGTCGCACAGCGTCAGCGCCGATCCGGAGTCGAGGTCGAGGCGCTTCAACTGGCCGTTGGCAAAAAAGCCGATAGCGCGGCTGTCGGGAGACCAGAACGGAAAGGTGCCGCCCTCGGTGCCCGGGAGCGACTGCGGTGCCTGCGCGTCGAGGCGACGAATCCAGATCAGCCGTTTGCCGAGCGCGTCCACCGCGGGAAAGACGACAGAACGGCCGTCCGGTGCCACGGCCGGCGGACCACCGTAGTCGCCAGTCAGCTGGAACAGCATGCGGTCCGGCGGGAGCAACGCCGCGTGAATCGACGGCACGGGCGGGGTGGTCTTGCGGACGTAGGCCGAAAACAGGCTCGCTCCGGCCACGGCGAGCAGCACCAGCGCGCCGAGCAGCCATCCGATCGGCGCCACCGCCGACTTGCCGACCGCCGCCGGCGCGGTCTCGCGCATCCGGCTCCTGAGCTCGAGGACGATGTCTCGCGCCGTCTGCCAGCGGTCGTCCGGCTCCTTGGCGAGCGCGCGGCTGACGATGTGATCGAGCGCGGGCGGCGATAGCGGCTGACGCGCGGACGGGTATGGCGGAGTGTGGTTCAGGATCGACGCGATGATGCTGGCCTGGCTGTCGCCCGGGAACGCGCGCTCGCCGGTGGCCATCTCGAAGGCCACAGCGCCGAACGCGAACAGGTCGGTGCGGGCGTCGATGCCACGGCCCTCGAGCTGTTCGGGCGCCATGTATTGCAGCGTCCCGACCAGCGCGCCCTGCGCGGTGATCGGCGTCGCCCCGGGCACGTGCGTCTCGCCGCCGAAGAGGCTTTCGGCGGGCGGCCGTGCCAGTCCGAAGTCGAGCAGCTTGGCGCCCGTCCGGGTGAGCATCACGTTGGCCGGCTTGAGATCCCGGTGAATCACGCCATGGCGGTGCGCGCGGTCGAGCGCGTCGGCGATCTGGATGCCGTAGGTGAAGACCTCCTCGGAGGGCAGCGGGCCGCGCGCCAGGCGTGCCGCGAGCGTCTCGCCCTCGAGGAACTCCATCACGAGGTAGGCGATGCCGTCGTGCTCGCCGGTATCGTGGAGCACGCAGATGTGCGGATGGTTCAGGCCCGCGATGGTGCGTGCCTCGCGATCGAATCGCTGCCTCAACGCGACGTCGTCGCGATAATTCGGCGGGAGCGTCTTGATGGCGACCGTGCGATTGAGGTGGGTGTCGAGCGCGCGGTAGACCTGCCCCATTCCTCCCGCACCGACAGGCGCGATGATTTCGTAGCGGCCCAGGCGAATGCCCGGCGCGAGAGACGAGGTCACGGCGAGGCCGATTATACTGCGCGCACTATTTGGGATCCGGGCACTGCCTTCGCTCGTTCCGCTGGCGGCGTCACACCTCGGTTTGAGCGCAGAAAGCGGAAGGGTGGCCTGCCAGCCGTCGCTCGTTCCGAGACCGGGAAGGCCCGCCTTCGCGCCGCTGGCGCGACGCTACGGCGCGGCGACCTTCGCCTGACGGACTCTCGCTTGGTTTACCTGGCCGAAGCTCGCCGAAGGCGAGCGAAGGCTGGTGGGCCCCCCGGGGGTCGAACCCGGGACCAACTGATTAAAAGTCAGCTGCTCTACCACTGAGCTAGGGGCCCGTCGACGGAATCTCCGATCCTAGCATGTGCGTTTCGATCGAACACCAAGCGCGGACGGCTGTTGGTCCGCTCGGCGTTCGCCGATTCGCCTAGAGCTCCGCGACAGCGTTGACCAGGCGGTCCACTTCCTCGGCAGTCGTGTAGCACGCGCATCCCGCACGGACCAGTCCATCGGCAGCGTGCCCGAGCCGCTCGACGGCCGTCGTCGCGTAGAAGTCGCCGTTTGAGAGGAACAGCCCGCGCGAGACGAGCTCGCGCGCGACTTCGTCGGAGGTGCGGCCTTTCACGACGAACGACACCGTGGGCGTACGAGGCCGTGCCGGCGGGGGCCCGTAGACAGTGACGCCGGGGAGCGCGCTCAGGCCGTCGTACAGCCGCGTCACCAGCGACTGGCCGCGCGCGTGAAGCTCGGCGAACACCGCTTCGAGCGCGGCGCGACGCGGCAATCCGGGCGTTTCGGCCAGCGAGGCAAGAAAATCCACGGCGCCGCCGGCGCCGACGATCCCCTCGTGATTCTGCGTGCCGGTCTCCATCCGATCGGGCGCCTTGTCTGGCGCAGGATCGAGTTTCGGCACGTCGAGCCCCGCGAGCACCGACTCCCGCCCGTACAGCACGCCGACGTGAGGGCCGTAGAACTTGTACGCCGAGCACGCCAGCAAGTCGCACCCGAGCGCCTTCACGTCCACGAGGGCGTGCGGCGCATAGTGCACGGCGTCCACGAACATGAGCCCGCCGTGCTGGTGGACCAGTGCGGCCGCGCGCGCGACGTCGCTGATGGTGCCAAGCGCGTTCGAGGCGGCGCCCATCGCGAGCAATCGCGTCTTCGGGCCGACGGTCCGCTCGAGGTCGTCCCAGTCGGTTTCCCCGGTTCCCGGGTTCATCCTGACCGTCCGCACCGTGACGCCGCGCTCCCGCGCCAGCGCGCGCCAGGGCGCGACGTTGGCGTGATGGTCCATTTCCGTCACGACGACTTCGTCGCCGCTCCCCCACCCGCGCCCGAGAGCCCGGGCCAGGTGAAACGTCAAGGTCGTCATGTTGTTGCCGAAAGCCACTTCTGCCGGCGACGCGTTCAGGAAGTCGCCGAGCGCGTGCCGGGCGCCTTCGAGCGCTTCGTCGGTCTCCAGGCTCGACGGGAAATGCCAGTGCGTATTGGCGTTGTGATGCAGGAGGTAGTCCACAATCCGGTCGACGACCAGCTGTGGCACCTGGGTCCCGCCGGGCCCGTCGAAGTAGGCCACCGGGTGCTCTTCGTAGCGTCGCAGGAGGGCAGGAAAACGATTGCGGATGGCGTCGACCGACGCGACGGCGGAACCGGCGACCTGCGGGCTGTTCATGCTGAAAGTATACGTGCCGGGGCGGCCCGGAGTGACGACGGGCCTTGAATGCCCGCAGCCCGCGCGGTACAGTTCGTGGCTGGCAGTTTCACGAGGAGCAAAGACTATGCGGGCTTTCCGCCTGGCTGGTGTGTTGTGCGGCGTCATGTACCTGAGCGCGTGTGGAGGCTCGACGACGACGACGAAGCCTGCCGAAACCGGGGGACTGAAGATCGGTCTGCTCCTCGACCAGTTGCGCGAGGAGCGCTGGCAGCGCGACCGCGACCTGTTCGTGAGCCGCGTCGAGGAGCTGCACGCCAAGGTCGACGTCAAGAGCTGCGATGGCGACCCCGCCAAGCAACTCGAACAGGCCAAGGCGATGCTCGAGGAAGGCGTCAAGGTCCTGGTGGTCGTCCCTGACGATCTGGACAAGGCCGCGGACATCGTCAAGGCCGCCGCTGAAAAGCATGTGCCGGTCATCAGCTACGACAGGCTCATTCGCAACGCCGATGTCGCCCTCTACGTGTCGTTCGACAACGTGAAGGTCGGGCGGATGCAGGCCGAAAAGCTGCTGGCGAAAGCGCCCAAGGGCAACTACCTGCTGCTCGGCGGCGCGCCCACCGACTACAACGCGCATCTGGTGCGCGATGGGCAGATGGAAGTCCTCAAGCCGGCCGTGGACAGCGGCGACATCAAGATCGTCGGCGACCCGTTCGTTGACGGTTGGGACCCGGTCAAGGCGCGCGCGATCACCGAGGCGGCGTTGAAGAAGACCCCGGGCCTGGTCGCCATCGTCGCGTCCAACGACAGCACGGCGAGCGGGGCGATCGAGGCGCTGACTGCCGTCAAGCGCGCCGGCAAGGTGGTCGTCTCGGGACAGGACGCAGAGCTCAGCGCCTGTCAGCGCATCGTCGCGGGCACGCAGGAAATGACTGTCTACAAGCCGCTGCGCTCGCTGGCGCGCATGGCCGCCGGTGAGGCCGTGAGCATGGCGAAGGGGCAGGCGACCAACAGCCTCGTCAAGGTGAACAACGGGGCCAAGGAAGTGCCGGCGCACCTGCTCGATCCGATCGCCGTCGACAAGGGAAACCTCGACGTCACCGTCGTCAGCGACGGATACCACACGAAGGCCGAGGTGTACAAGCAGTAGCCTGGCCGGCTACTGACAGCGCGCGTCGATGGTGCTGAGCGAGTGCACTTCGATCACCGGGATTGGCGGCGTGGCCGAGCGGGTCTGACTCGCCGGCACGCCTGCGTCATGCTGCCCGACAGTCACCGTCGCCTTGCCGAATTTCTTGCCTCTCGGCGCCCCGTCGGGAGCGTAGGAGACGCGCCCGGTGACCCGCACCTGCGCCGCGTTGGCCGCCTTGATCTGCGCGCGGATTTCCCGGCTTCCGGTCATCTGATAGCTGTCGCTCGCCGGCAGCGAGATGTCGTCGCGGTTGCCGGCCACTGACTTGAGCACGGTGCCCGTGACACACCCTTCGAGCGCCACCAACTCCGGCGACTTGCTGTTGCTGGTGGGCGTCGACGCCGTTGGCGGAGGCGGCGGGGTCACTGGCGTTTGGCCCAGCAGTACGGACAGGATGAACAGGATTGCGATGGGCATGACACCCCTTACGGGCTGGCGTGGCACTGGAATGATAACGCCAGCTCAAACTGCCCGCCACCAATTCACGGAGCTGCCTTGTCCCGAGTGACGTTGCCGATTCTGGACGCGATCACGCTCGAAGCCGCCTGCCGGCAGATGCTGGCCGACGCGCGAGAGGCCTTCAATCGCCTGGCGGCCCTGCCGCTCGAGTCCGTCACGCCCGCGACAGTCCTCGACGAGTGGGACCGGATCGCGATTGCGCTCGAGAACATCGAAGGGCCGATTGCCATCCTGAACAACGTGCACCCGGACCGCGCCGTGCGCGACGCCGCTGACGCGGCCGTGCGCCAGCTCTCGAGCTTCCAGATCGAGATCTTCCAGAACGAGGCGCTCTACGCGCGCGTCCAGGCGGTGGTGCCGGCCTCGGCCGCGGAGCTCCAGCTGCGCAAGGACCTGGTCGAGGCCTTCGAGGACACTGGCGTGTCGCTGCCGCCCGAGCGCCGGGCCCGCACCAAGGAGATCGCCGAACGGCTGACGATGCTGTCGCAGGAGTTCGCGCGTAACCTGCGCGACAACCAGACGCGCGTCTCGTTTGCGCCGGTCGAGATGCTCGGCCTGCCCGAGACGTATCTGTCGCGGCAGCCCCGCAACGAGCAGGGCCACTACCTGCTGTCGTTCGACTCGCCGGACTTCAATCCGTTCATGGCCAACGCCGAGTCCGAGGAGGCGCGCCGGCGGTACTACATCGCCTATCTCAATCGCGGCACGCCGCGGAACATCGAGATTCTCGACGAGGTCGTCGCGCTGCGGCACGAGATCGCCTCGCTCTACGACCTTCCGAGCTTCGCGCACTTCGTGCTGCGCCGGCGGATGGCCGGCGCCCCGGGCGCCGTCGAGCGATTCCTCGCCGAGGTGAAGGCGGCCGTCGATCAGGCGGAGCGCCAGGACCTGGCCGAGTTGACAGCGCTCAAGTCCGCGCGCCCAGGCAGCGGCGGGGATCGTGCCGTTCATCGGTGGGACGTGCAGTTCCTCAGCGAGAGGCTGCGGGAAGACCGCTACAGCGTGGACCAGGAGTCGCTCCGGAAGTACTTTCCTCCGGCAGCGACGCTGGCGTGGCTCCTCGACGTCGCCAGCGCGCTCTACGGCCTGCGCTTCGAAGCGGCGAGCGTGCCGGTGTGGCACGACGACGTGCTCTACCGCGACGTCTTCGATCAGGCCACTGGCGATTTCGTCGGTGGCATCTACTTCGACCTGTATCCGCGCGAAGGCAAGTTCCCGCATGCGGCCGCGTGGCCGGTGCGTGGCGTCAGCCGCAAGGCCGGACGGACGCCAATCAGCGTGCTCGTCACCAACTTCGATCGCCGCGGCCTCACGCACACCGAGGTCGAGACGCTGTTCCACGAGTTCGGGCACATCCTGCACGGCGTGCTGTCGGAGACGACGTACACGTCGCACGCGGGCACCAACGTGCAGCGCGACTTCGTCGAAGCGCCGTCGCAGATCTTCGAGGAATGGACGCGCCGGCTCGAAAGCCTGGAACGCCTGCGGCGGGTCTCTCCCGATACACCGGCAATCGACGCGGGCATGGTGGAGCGGCTCGGCGCCGCGCGCCGGTTCGGTCAGGGACTCCTGTACGCGCGTCAGTGGCTCTATGCGTCGTTCGACCTGTCACTCGAGCAGCGCCGCGCCCGGCGGCGCCATGGCCGTCTGGGAACAGATGGAAGCCGCATCGCTGCTCGGCCATGTGCCGGAGACTGCCTTTCCCGGCACCTTCGGCCACATCGTTGGCGGCTACGCCGCCGGGTACTACGGCTACATGTGGGCGGCCGTCCTTGCCCTCGACATGCTGTCGCTCTTCGGCGACGACATCATGAATCCCGAGATCGGCCAGCGGTTCCGCCGCGAGGTGCTCAGCCGCGGAGGCGAGGAGCCCGCCGCCGGGCTGGTCGAGCGATTCCTCGGCCGTCCCGTCGAACAGCGACGCCTTCTTCAAGGAAATCGTCGGCAAGCGCCACTGACGCCTCGGTCCGTAGACCACGGTAGGGCCAATATTTGGATCGGCCATCGCCCGTACGGCCGGGACCCGCGGGCTCCCGCCGGCGTGGTGACACATGTCACCCCGCTCTCCTGATCTCCCCCACTCGCCATGCCGCCAGGGATGGCGGATGCTGTGTGTCGAGGAGAGCGCACGATGAACGCACTCGAGACGCCCGTTGCGTCGCTGCAGCACGTCACACACCGATACGGTCCCGTCGAAGCCCTGTCTGACGTGACGCTCGATCTCGCGCCCGGCCAGGTGACGGCGCTGCTCGGCCCGAACGGCGCCGGCAAGACGACCATCGTCAGGCTGCTCGCCGGCCTCGCGCGGCCGACGAAAGGCCAGGCGCGGCTGTTCGGCGGCGATCCGCAGGACCCTGCCGCCAGGCGGCGGCTCGGCGTCCAGCTGCAGGTCGCGCGCGTGCCCGACGCCCTGACGGTGCGCGAGCATCTCACGCTGTTTTCCAGCTACTACACGGCGCCGCTGCCGGTCGACACGGTGCTGCAGCTCACCGGCCTCGAGTCGGTCGCCAACCGGCGCTTCGGCAAGCTCTCCGGAGGCCAGCAACAGCGCACCCTGTTCGGCCTCGCGATCTGCGGCAACCCCGGCCTGCTCTTTCTCGACGAGCCGACAGTCGGCATGGACGTCGAGTCGCGCCGCCACTTCTGGGGCACGATCCGCTCGCTCGCCACGTCGGGCCGATCGATCCTGCTGACCACGCACTATCTCGAGGAGGCCGACGCGCTCGCCACCCGCATCGTCGTGCTGAACGGCGGTCGCGTGATTGCCGACGACACGCCGACCGCGATCAAGAAACAGGCATCGGGGCGTCAGGTGCGGTGCCGGACCTCACTCGATCGCGTGACGCTGGCGGCGCTGCCCGGAGTGCAGCGGGTGAGCGACGAGGGCGCGACAGTGATCCTGGCGTCCAGCGATTCCGATCAGACGTTGCGCGCGTTGATCGCGCGGGACACGACAGCCTGTGAGTTCGAGGTGCGAAGCGCCGGGCTGGAAGAGGCGTTTCTCGCGCTGACCGCGGCGGACCGCACGCCGGCGGTCGCCTGAAGGAGCTATCCATGCCGACTGCCACCGTCTCTCCGACCGCCCTCGATCTGCCGGCGCCGGCCGCGCACGCCGCGCATCCGGCGACCTGGCGGATCTACCTGCTCGAAACCAAGTACGAGTTTCTGAAGCTGTTCCGACCTGCCGGTCTACCTGGTTGGCACGCTCGGCTTCCCGGTCATGTTCTACCTGCTCTTCGGCATCGCCATGGCGCCGAAGTCCAACGGACAAATCGGCGCTGCCGAATACCTGCTGGCGAGCTACTGCGTGTTTGGCTCGGTGACCGCGGCGCTGTTCGCCTTCGGCGCGGGCGTGGCGGTCGAGCGCGCGAGTGGCTGGATGACCCTGAAGCGCGCCACTCCCCTGCCGCCCAGCGCCTACCTCGGGGCAAAGGTGCTGTCGTCCATGGCGTTCGGGACGATCATCCTGGTGTTCATGGGAACCGCCGCCGTGACCATGGGCGGGGTGCGGTTTCCCCCGGCAGTCTGGCTTCGCTTGTGGGCCGTGCTCGTCCTCGGCTGCATTCCGTTCTGCCTGGCCGGCCTGGTGATCGCGTTCACAGTGCCGCCCACCGGCGCGCCCGGCATCGTCAACATGATCAACCTGCCGCTGTCGTTCGCCTCGGGCCTGTGGTTCCCGATCATGATGCTGCCGAAGTTCATCCAGGCGGTCGCCCCGATCCTGCCGCAGTATCACGTGGCGCAGCTCGCGCTTGGCGCCGTCGGCGCCGTCGATCAGGCGAACACGCTGCAGCACGTGCTGGCGCTGGTCGCCGCGACGGCGGTGTTCGGCTTCCTCGCGCAATGGGCGTGGAAGCGCAGCGAGATGAAGGCGAGCTAGCGGAGCGATAATGGTGAGGCCCATGAACGTCTCGTCCGAGCGACAGCGCAGGCTCACGCATCTCGGATGGACGCCGTACGCGTGGCTGCTCTACTTGGCGTTCTACATCGTGTACCCGCTGGCGGCGCACGCCACCATGCGCGACTGGGTGCTCAGCGGCCTGGCGCTGGCCGCGTTCCTGCCGCTGTATTTCCGCGGGTTTCTCGAAGAAGGCCGGCGCCTGCTGGCGATCAGCGGGGCGATTTTTGTCATCGGCCTGTTGATCACGCCGATCAACCCGGCGGGCAACTGCTTCTACATTTACGCCGCGGCCTTCATCGGTTTCTCCGGGCGTCCGCGGCAGGCCGGTATGTGGCTGTCGTTCATGCTCGTCGTCGTGGGCCTGGACGCGTGGCTGCTCCACTGGGGGCCGGAAGTCTGGGTGCCGACGCTGATCGTGTCTGGCGTCGTGGGCGGCACCAACATCCACTTCGCCGAGATCCGCCGGCGAAACGACGAGCTCCGCGTGGCGCAGGACGCCGTCACCGAGATGGCGCGCATCGCAGAGCGCGAGCGGATCGGACGCGATCTGCACGACCTGCTCGGCCACACCCTGTCGGTCATCGTCCTCAAGTCGGAGCTGGCGTCGAAGCTGGCGGACCGGGATCTCGCCCGCGCGGTGACTGAGATCCGCGACGTGGAGCGCATCTCCCGCGAGGCGCTGACGGAGGTCCGGAAGGCTGTGCGTGGGTATCGCAGCGAGGGCTTCGCCGACGAGCTCGCCAACATCGAGCGCGTCCTCGTCGCGGCCGGCGTCCGTCCCGTCATCGACATCGCGCCGCTGACGTTCGACGCCGACGAGGAGCGGGCGCTCGCCTTCGCGCTGCGCGAAGCGGTCACCAATGTCGTGCGGCACTCCGGGGCCCAGCACTGCTGGATCAGCCTGCAGGCCCGTGGCGGGCGCGCCGTGCTCGAGGTCCGCGATGACGGCCGCGGCGGGCTCGCCCCGGAAGGCAGCGGCCTGTCGGGCATGCGCGAACGACTCCGGCAGGTGGCCGGGACGCTCGATCGCGACGGGCACACCGGCACGCGCCTGTCGGTCTCACTGCCGCGACGCGGGGCGACCGCGTGATCAGGGTGCTGCTCGCTGAAGATCAGGCGATGGTCCTCGGCGCGCTCGGTGCGCTCATCGACATCGAATCCGATCTCGAAGTCGTGGCACAGGTCCGTTCGGGCGACGAGGCGCTGAGGACCGCGCTGACGTCGAACCCCGACGTCGTCGTCACGGACATCGAGATGCCGGGGTTGTCAGGGCTGGAGTTGGCGGGGGAACTGAAGCGTCAGGGATGCGCGGCGCGCGTCATCATCCTCACCACCTTCGCGCGCCCCGGCTACCTGCGGCGAGCGCTCGATGCCGGCGCCAGCGGCTATCTGCTGAAGGACGCCCCGTCGCACAAACTGGCCGACGCGATCCGCCGGGTCCATGCCGGCGGCCGCGCGGTGGATCCGGAGCTTGCTGCGGAAGCGTGGTCGGAAGCCGATCCGCTCACTGATCGGGAACGCCAGGTGCTGAGACTCGCAGCCGACGGCCGCTCCGGGGCTGAGATCGCCGTCGATCTCAGCCTGTCGGAGGGCACCGTCAGGAACTACCTGTCAGAAGCGATCAGCAAGATCGGCGCGAGAAATCGCGTCGATGCCGCGCGCATCGCACGGGTCAAGGGCTGGCTCTAGGGGCCAGGCCGCTAGCTCAGGCTCTGCAGAGTACTGATAGCTCTTCCTGAGACTGTCGATCGGATCGCCTGCGGTCTGGTCCTGCTCGACGAAGTAGTGCTCGACGCCAGCGGCTGATGCGGCGGCGAGGACCGCCGGGAAATCGACAGCGCCGCTGCCGACCTCGACAAACGTCGGCTTCGGCACCCCCTCGGTCAGCGACACCGGCGCGCCCTTCATCTTGTCCTTCAGGTGCATCAGCGCGATGCGTCCCTTGTACTGGTTGATCAGATCGACCGGCTGCGCGCCGGTGATGCTGACCCAGAAGACGTCCAGTTCGAGCTTGACCAGCGCCGGGTCCGTGGCCGCGAGCATGACGTCGAGCGAGCGGCGCCCGTCGGCCAGCGGCGTGAACTCGAAGGCGTGGTTGTGATAGCACAACTGCAGGCCGCCCTTCTTGATCTGCTCGCCGGCCTTGTTCAGTTTGTCGCCAAGGGCGGTGAAGCCGGCGGCGTCGGTCGGCCGGTTTCCCGGCATGATGTACGGCATCACCACGTACTTCGCGCCCGCGGCCGCCGCGTCGCGGATGCACGCCGCAAGGTCATACCCGTTGGAGAGCGTGCCGCTGCCGAGAATCAGGTCGGTGTCGGCGTGCACGCTGATCGCCGACAGCCCGTCGGCCTTCGCAAGCGGCGCCACTACGGGCAGCGTCGCGCGAATGACCTCGACTTCCTTGTAGCCGATGTCGGCGATGGCCTTCAGCGTCGCGGCCGGGTCCTTCGTGATCTGGTCCCGGACGGTGTAGAGCTGCACGCCGATCACCGGCGGCGCCTTGGCGGCGATCCGTGTCACGCCGGCCATCGACGCGATGCCGCTGGCCGCCGCGAGCTGAAGCACTTCTCGTCTTGTCATTCCGCGCTGCGTCACTGTGAGCACCCCCGAAAGTCCGAATGCTATATGGAGGACCGGTGGTCAGACAACCCCTGGCAGTCCGTCGAGCAGCGCCTGGACGTGCTTCAGCTCGTCCTGGTTGACGGTGTGGCCCATCCCCGGATAGAGGATATCGGTCACTACGCCGCCAATCTGGCGCAGCGCTGCCGCTGACTCCAGCACGCGCTCCTTCGGGATATGGTCGTCCACGTCGCTACAGCCGAGGAAAACCGGCGTGCCGTCGAGGGAGCCGCGTGTGGACCACACGGTGCCGGGCGGCCCGATCAGCCCGCCGCTCAGGCCCGCGACGCCTCCATACCGAGCGGGGTTGCGCAACACGAACTCCAGCGCGAGACAGGCACCCTGCGAAAAACCGCCGAGCAGAATCCGGCGCTCCGGCACCCCGGCCGCTGTCACTTGCGCGATGAGATCGCCGACAGCACCGAGCCCCGACGTCAGGAACGGCTCGTTCGAGGCGAGCGGGGCGATGAAGCGATTGGGGTACCACGTGTGCCCCGCGGCCTGAGGCGCCAGCCACGTCACGTGCTCGCCGCGCAGGTGCTGGACCAGGCCCAGGATGTCCTCCGCCGATCCGCCGCGCCCATGGAGCAGGATGCCAACCGCATGACTGGGGTCAAGCGGAGCGCCGTCGTGCAACACGGGCTGACCGTGGTGCGGTCCGCCGCTGCGTATCCGAGTCACCATCGCGCTGACCCTCCGGAGCCCATGCGCCCAGTCTCTCACACGCAGTCCGTAGCCCGCAGCCCGTAGCCCGTAGCCCGCGTGATAGGCTCGGCGCATGGATGGTGCTGCGCCGCGACGGCTGCGGCAGAGCGCCGCGCTGCTGGTGCTGTGCGCCGCGGCGCTTGGTGCGGTGAGCTTCGGGCCACTGCGCGGCGACGTCTTCGTCAACATCGACGCCTCGGTGAAGTTCGTCCAGGCCGCATCCCTCTATTTCTCCGGGTATCGATCGATGGCGCTTGGCTATCCCGCGGCCAGCCTCGATCCCGCGCATGTCTTTTTCCCCTTCGATCCGCCGTTTGCCTTTCGCAGCGGCGGTCAGTTCCAGAGCATTTTTCCGTCGGCGTTCGCCGTGCTCGCCTCGGTCCTGGCGTGGGCAGGCCCGGCAAGCCTGCGCGTGTTCGGCATCGCTGGCGGCGCGCTGGCCGCTGTCGCCACGGCATGGCTGCCAGACAGGCGCCCGCAGTGGTGGCTCGCGCCGCTGGCGCTCGCGGCGACGCCGCTGTGGTACTACTCCAGCGGCGCCGCTGAATCCACCGTGGCTCTGGCGGCCTCGACCAGCGCCTTCGCGGTGGCGTTGAGTGGTGTGAGCCGGGCGGAAATCGTCGCCGGCGTCCTGCTCGGCGTCGCAGCAATCTTCCGCGACGAGGCGCTGCTGCTGGCGCCGGGCCTGATCTATGCCCTCCGCCTTCGCCCGGTCGGGACCTCCGCCGTCGGACGCCTGTGCCTCGCGGTCTCCGCCCCTATCGTCGCGATGGCGCTGGCCGACTGGGCCTGGCTGGACCGGCCACCGCTGGCGCATCTGCGGCACGCGCTGCCGTGGCTGAACGCCGCGCTCCCACGGAGCCGCGCCGTCCTGCCGGAGCTTGCGCCGATGCCGTGGCGCGACCGGATCGACACGCTCGCGCATTACTGGTGGCTCGGCGACGGCAACGCGTGGCTGCTCATCGTCGCAGCGGGGCTCGCCGCCGCGTGGCTCTTGCGCAGGCACTGGTCCGGCCCCTATGTCGTCGCCGCGGTGATCGTGGCCGCTGTGGCGCGTCAGGCCGTGGACGTCGGGCCGCTGGTCGCCGCGCCACGATTCCTGACCGGGCTCCTGCGCCTGTCGCCCTTCTTGCTGTTCGCGATGCTGCCCGCGGCACCGGGCTCGCCCCCGTCCTCATGCCGTCGCGTGGCGATGGTGACGACGGTGACGTCGGTGGCGCTGGTGCTGCTCACGCTCAGCACCACCGGCGGCAAGGGCCTCGGCCCTCGACTCACGATGGGCCTCTGGCCGCTCTTGATCGCCGGCGCCTGGGAAGGGTTGTCATCCTGGGTGGTCGCTGCCCGCAGACAGCTCCCGGCGCGAGCGATTGCCGGCGGAGGAATCCTGCTCGTCGCCGGCGCGGTCGTCATGCAGCTGGGCGTCGCGCTTCCGGCCCTCGCCGCCAGAACTCGCGACGACGGGAAAGCGCTGGCACTGGTGCGACAGATTCCGGATCGCCTGGTCGTGCTCGACGACGACGTCACGATGCAGCTCGTCGGATCCGAGTACTTCAACCGTCAGATTGTCTTCGTCGCGCGGCCGGACCTCTGGTCGCAGCTCGGCACCGCGGCCGCGGCAGCCGGGGAAACTCGCCTGCTGGTGGTGTCCCGAGGCCCACGGCCGCAGACTGCCATCCCTCCGTTCCACTTCGCAGAAGAATGGACCGTCTCACGCTATTGGATCGGTCGTTGGGTGAGATGACCAGCGCGGGACTCAATCGAACAGGATCGTGAATCGCGTCGGGCCGCCTGGCGGTCCGTCCAGGGCGTACCCGAAACGGTGGTTCGCGAGGATCTCCTGCACGAGGGTCAGGCCGATGCCCTGCCCGCCTTCCTTGGTGCTGAAGAACGGCGTGAACAATTGGGCCTGTGCATCCGGGGCGATGCCGGGGCCGCTGTCTTCGATCTCCAGGACGCGGCCCTGCTCGCGCCGGCCTGTGCGCACGACGACGCGTCCCCCGGGACCGGCGGCCTCGACGGCGTTCTTCACGATGTTCAGCAGCGCCTGCTCCATCTGCGCCCGGTCCATGCCGACCGCTCCGAGCTGCGGCGTAAGCTCTCGATCGAGCACGATGCTCCGCTGCTGGCAGTCCGGGCCAACCAGTCGCAGCAGAGCCTCCGCGAGCTCGCCAATCGCCACCGGCTGCAGACGCGGGGGCGGCAGGCGGACGACGTCGGCAAAGCTTCGCATGAAGCCGTTGAGCTCCGTCGTTCTCCCGATGACGACGCCAAGTGCGTGCTCGAAGTCCACGCGGTCGTCCGGCCGCAGCTGTGCGGCGTAACTGAGACACGAATTCAGAAGCGAGTTCGAGGCGCCAACGGTGTTGTTCACCTCGTGGGACAACATGCGAATCAGCTTCTCGTAGGCGGCCTTCTCAGACTGCCGGAGCTCCTCGGTCAGCTCCTCCAGCAGATAGAAACTGCGGCGGAAGCCCCGGTCGGGGAATGTGCCGTGAATTGCCCGTACGCGCCGGCCTCCCCAGATCGAGACGACTCGCGCCAGGCCTTCCGGCAGGCCCGCCAGCTCGGTCGTCAGGGGCCGGCCCATGTCAGCCAGCCGCTGGCCGATCAGCGAGGGCCCGCCCTCGTCGCGGAGCAGACGCGTCGCCGACGGATTCGCCATGTCGACGAGCCCGTTGAGATCGAGCACGACGATGCCGCCGGGCGATTCGGCGACGACTCGCGCCAGAAACTGCTGCTGCTCCTGCAGCCGCACGCGTTCGTCGCGCAACGAGTCCACCATCGAGTTGTAGACGCGGATCAGCCGGTCGATGCCGGGTTGCCCGACTTCGCGGAAGCGCGACATCAGGTCGCTGTCTTCCAGCAGCTGTGCGCTGTCGTTGATGAACTCGACAGACTTGAAGAACCGGCGCACCAGCGCCAGGCCGGTGAGCAGCGACAGGACGAGGACGCCTTCTGCGAGGAAGATCCAGCGGTGATCTGTCTTGATGAGAATCGTCGCGAGCCACGCCATCAGCGCGTGGACCGCCACCAGGTAGAGGACGAACCGCGTCCGCAGACTCACACGGGGATCTCGTATTTCTCGAACCGTCGATAGAGCGCGGCGCGGCTGAGGCCGAGCGACTCGGCGACCTTGGACACGTTCCCGGCGTGGTGCTTCATCGACTTGACGATCATCGCCTTCTCGAGCTCGTCCATCGTCATGCTGCCCACAGGAGGCAGCGCGTCGCGATCGCGGCCGGCGTCGGCTGGCTCCATCTCCGCCGTCCGCCGGAACGACGCGGCATCGAGCACGTCCGTCTCGGTCATGAGCACTGTGCGTTCGATCGCCTGCCGCAGTTGTCGGACGTTGCCCGGCCACTGCTGCTGGCGCAGCCAGCGCACGGCGTCGTCGCCGAGCCGCAGGCCTTCACGGCGATAGACCTGGCCGACAGTCTGGAGGAACCGGCTCGCCAGCACCGGGATGTCGTCGCGCCGATCGCGCAGCGCGGGAAGTGCCACGGTGATCAGGTTGATGCGGTACAGCAAGTCCTCGCGAAACTCGCCACGGCCGACCATCTCGGCGAGATTGCGGTTGGTCGCCGAGACCACACGACAATCGGCGGTGCGGCGCTGACTCGAGCCGAGTACCTCGAAGGTCCGATCCTGGAGCACGCGAAGCAGCTTCACCTGCGACGCCTGATCGAGGTCGCCGATCTCATCCAGGAAGATCGTGCCGCCGTCCGCAGATTCGAACCGCCCCCGCCGATCCGCACGGGCGTCGGTGAACGCGCCGCGCACGTGGCCGAACATCTCGCTTTCGAACAGGCTGGCCGAAATCCCGCCGAGGTTCACCTTGACGAAGGGCCCGCTCCGGCGGCGGCTGTTGCGGTGAATCGCGTCGGCGACCAGCTCCTTGCCGGTCCCGCTCTCGCCAGTGATGAGCACCGACGCGTCTGTCGCCGCCACTCGGCCGACCACCTGCAGCACTCGCAGCAGCCTGGGATCTTCGCCGACGAGATGCCCGAAGTCGTACGACCGATCGAGCTCCTCACGCGTGGGCTGCTCGCCCGGGGCCGGCAGCGCCGACAAGCCAAGCACTGTCCGCACGGTCTGGAGAATCTGCTCGTTGGTCCACGGCTTGACGATGAAGTCTGACGCGCCGGCGCGCATCCCACGCACCGCCAGATCGATCGAGCCCCACGCCGTGATGAGCACGACGGGAATCGCGGGACGGCTCTGCCGAATCTGCGCGAGCAGATCGAGCCCCTCCTGGCCGGTCGTCTGCCGCGAGAAGTTCATGTCCTGCAGGATGAGATCGGCGGCGTGAGCGTCGAGCCACGCCGTGGCGTCCGCAGGGGTGCCCACCGCGTGCGACCGGTAGCCGGCCTGCTTCAGCAGCAGCGCCAGCGAGGCGGTCACCGAGGGGTCGTCGTCGACGATGAGAATCATGTCGCGCTATTCGTACCTCAACGCGTCGGCCGGCTCGACGCGTGTCGCCAGGTATCCCGGGTACCAGCCGCACGCGAGTGTCAGGGCGAACATTGCCGCCAGCGAGATGATAAGGCCGATGGCGTAGACGTGTGGCTCGACGAAATAAATGACGTCCAGCAACGGGAGCTGCACCACGATGACGGTGCCGATTGCCAGTGCGATCGCCGTCATCACCGCGATCTCGCCGAGAATCTGCCGCCGCACAGCGAGGCGCGTCGCGCCCTTTGCCCGCCGGAGCCCGATCTCGCGCGTCCGCTGCGTCACGTTCTGCCACAGCACGCCCATGAGGCCGAGGGCCACCATCAGCATCAGGAACGCCGCGACCAGCCCCACGGCAATCAGCGGCGCAAAGGCGAACCCGTTGTAGGAGCTGCGCGCTTCGTCGAGCGTCGTGATATCGAACGACCAATCCGGCGCCACCGCCTGCAATCGCCTGGTCAGGCGCTGCTGGAATTCGGCGGTCGTGCCCGGCTGCACCTTGACCAGGATGTTGCGCGGCGGACGATCGCGCCGCCCGTGCGAGCCGTCCACGTTCTTGCGGTAGATGACGTAGTTCCGGCTGCCGTCGAACTCGCCATCCTCCCGGTACGCGGCGACGACGCCCACCACGCGCCGCTCGCGTTCGGGCTCCTCGGTGTCGCTGGCACTCCGATCGTTCGAGATCGACTGACCGACTGCCGTGCCGTTCCCGAACAAGTCGCGTCGCATGTCGTCGTTGATGACGACCGCGTCGTACGCCTGGCCGTCGTCGTCGTGGCTGAACCAGCGGCCTTCGACGATCTGGAGTCCCAGGACGTCCTTGAAGCCGTCGGTGACCTCGGCGACCCCGAACTCGATGTCGCGCTTGTGCCAGGAATAACTGCTGTTCGACGAGCCCATCTGGTAGGGCGTCAGCATGGTGCCAGCCGAGTACACGATCTCGGGAGTGTTCTTGAGCGCCAGCAGCAGCTGCGTGAGCGTTTCCTGCTGGGTCGCGGTGAAGTCGTCGTCGGAGGTCTGTTTCATGTCGACGGCGATGGCCCAGACGTGGTCGATCGAGTAGCCGATGGGTCGGCGCCAGTTGTCTGCTGTGTAGACGCCGAGGGCGGTGACAGCGAACAGGACGAGGAACGACACGAGAATCTCCGCCATCATCAGCAGGTTCGTGCGCTTCCGGTTCCAGATCAGCTTCAGAATATGGCGCGTCATCGCGAGACCCCGTTCAGCGCCTGGACCGGATGCATCCGCGACATCCGCCACGCGGGATAGACACCAGACAGCAGACCGAAGACGACGGCCAGGAACACGCCCCACGCAAAGATCCGGTAGTTCAACTGCAGGTCGGCGTAGAGGATCCATCCGCTGGCGTTGATCAGGTGAAGCACGAGCCCGGCGATCACGAAGCCAATCACCGCGCCGACCAGCGTCAGGAACACGTTCTCGACGACGAACTGCCCGACCAGCGTCAGCGACGACGCGCCGAAGGCCTTGCGGACGCCGATCTCCGAGGCCCGTTCCATGATCCGGCTGATATTGAGGTTCACGAGGTTGACTGTCGGCAGGAGCATGAACAGCGCGGCCCCCAGCGCCAGGAACAGCGCGAGGCGCCGGCCATAGCCGGTGCCCTGCCCAGTCCCGTCGCCCGTGAACATGCGGCCAATCGTGTCGAACAGCGTTTCCGGCGTCGCGGCGACGACCTCGGGCCCGCGCGACGAGTCCGGGTGAACCGCCTTGAGGCGGGACCAGAGCTCATCGCGCGTCACGTCGAGGCGCGCCGCGTCCTTGAGCAGCAGCAGCACCATGAAACTGCCCACCCACTCGCGCTTGTAGTCGTCGCCCTTGATCGTCGTGTACGGCACCCAGACGTCGGCGAACGGCACGACCCGGAGAAACGGCACGTCCGGCACGACGCCGATGACGGTGAAGTGGCGGCCGTCGGATTCAAACGTCCGCCCGAGCGCCGGCGCCCCGCCAAAGAACCGCTGCCGGGTCGTCTCGTTGATCACCGCCACGAGCCGGCCGCCGCGGACGTCGTCTTCGGTGATCGGCCCGCCTTCCAGAAAGTGGAAATCGAGAATTTGCCAGTACGTGGCGTCGGTCTGCTTGAGCCACCACTTGATCGGCTGGCCATTCAGATAGGACGACACCTGGCTGGGCAACGACGCGATGCCCAGTTGCTCGACGTTGGGCAGGTTGCGCGCGGCCTTGTCGATGAGCGCGAAGCCGGCAAACCCGTTGCGGCGCCAGTCCTTGCCGCTCTGGCTCGCGAAGTAGATGCCGACGGTGCGGTCCTGCCGCGTCTCCGGCGGATACGGCGCGACCACGTGGTCGAGCAGCGCGGTGACGACCAGCAGCACCACCAGCGTGAAGCTGATGCCGAACAGCGAGATGAACGTGAAGAACTTGCGGCGAAGCAGCACCTTCCACGCAAGCGTCAGATAGTTTCGGATCATGGCGCGGCCCTCTCTCTTTCGCGAGTCAGACGACGAGGCGCCCGTCGAACAGGCGGATGATGCGCTCGGTCTGGTCGGCCTGACGCGGGTCGTGCGTGACCATGACGACGGTGGTCCTGTCGGTGTGCTGGAGGTCCTTCAGCAGCGCCATGACCTCATCGCCCATCTGGCTGTCCAGGTTCCCGGTCGGCTCGTCGGCGAGCAGGATGCGCGGGCGCCCGACGATGGCTCGCGCGATCGCGACCCGCTGCTGCTGGCCGCCCGACAGTTGCGTCGGGAAATGGCGCGTCCGCGACGACAACCCGACGCGATCGAGGGCCGCTTCCGCGAGGCGCCGCCGTTCGCCACTCGGCAGCCGTCGATACAGCAACGGGATCTCGACGTTGTCCACGACGGCCAGGTCTGGAATCAGGTGGAAGGTCTGGAACACGAAGCCGATCTCGCGATTCCGGATGGCGGCCAGCGCGCGGTCGCTGCTGGCCGCGACCGGCGACCCGTTCAGCTCCACGCGGCCTCCCGTCGGCACGTCGAGCAGGCCGATGACGTTGAGCAGCGTGCTCTTGCCGCAACCCGACGGTCCCATGATCGACACGAACTCGCCCTCGCGGACGGTCAGGTCGATGCCGGTCAGCGCGACGGTCTCGATGCGAGCGGTGCGGTAGACCTTCTCGACGGCCTCGAGGCGGATCATCGGCCGTGCGGGGTCGACAGCGGGAAGGGCGTCGGCGGTAGCAATGGCGGTGGCAACGGACATGTCGGCAATCCTTACGGTTAGCGGAGGCGGATGCTGGTCAGGCGCTGGTAGTCGCGCATGTCGGAGACGATGACCTCGTCGCCGGGCATCAGGCCCGAGGTCACCTCGAAGTAGTTCTGGCTCGCGAGGCCGAAGGTCACCGGCGTCTTGGTCGCGCGATCGCCGTGGACGACGAAGACGTCGGCGGTGCCCTCGCCAGTGACGAAGGGCCCGCGCATCACGCGCACGGCGCGCGGCTTGCGCGCGGTGACGAGCTCCACGTCGGCGCGGAGGTTGGATCGGAGCTGCGCGTTGGATCGATCCTGCAGTGACACCACGACGGTGATGACGCCGTTGGTGACTGTCGGATTGATCTCGGCGACAGTGCCGGCGAGTCGCAGTTCGCCCGCGGTGACCACGGCTGGCAGCCCGACACTCAGCTCGCGGGCGTGGACGTCCGAGACGCTCGCGTCGACGCGGAACGAGGAGAAGTCGGCGACGCGGGCCAGGGGCGCGCCCTTGGTCACCGCCGCGCCTTCTTCGCTGACGACCCACGTCAGGACACCGTCGCGCCCGGCGCGCGGCGAGGCCAGCGTCAGTTGCCGCGACGCTTCGGCCTCTTCCTTGCGGAGCCTGCCGATCTGGAGATCGAGGCCTTCGAGCTCCGCCCGGGTGGCTTGCTGGGCGTTGGCTCGCTCGGCGGTCACCTGTTTCAGCTCGATCTCCGCCTGCGCCGTCGCCAGCTCCGACTTCTTCAACTGCTCGACCGAGAGCAGGCCCTGCGCGTGCAGCTGGCGATCGCGTGCCAGCTGCGACTGAAACGACGCCAGCTGCAGGCGCTTCACTTCGGCGCGGCTGTCGAGGTCGATGAGGCTCTTTTCGAGCGCGAGGCGCGTCTGCGACTGCGCGTTGGCCTTGATGGCCAGGTCCTGCGTCAGCTTGTCCACGTCCAGGCGCGCCTGGCTGACGTCGAGCTCGACGATGGGTTGGCCGGCGCGGAGCCGCGCGCCGGGCCGCTCGAGGATCCGCAGCACGCGCGCGTCCACCGGGCTGGCCAGCACCTGCTCGATTTCCGGCACGATCAGGCCGGTCGCCGCGATCGTGGCCTCGACTGGACCCGTCTCCACGACGGCGAAGCGGAGGCGGCCGCGCGAGATCGACGGCGAGATGAGCGACGGCAGCCACAGCCACGCGGCCACCGCAATCGAGAAGGCAGTCCCGCCGGCGGCAAGGCGTCGGCGCCGCTGGCGGCGAAGGACGTCGGCGTCGATGGGTCGGTCCACGGCGGCTATCGACTCGCAAGCGAATTGCCACCGCAGCGTGGCAAATTCGGAACAAATTTCGATGAACGACTGCCGCGCCCGTTCGAAGCCGTGCAGGATCGTCCGGTATCGAACACCACCTCAGCCGGCCTGATATCATTCGAGCGGCGGACGGCGGCAGCTACTGGCCCCGCGCGTCCGACCTACAAGACAAGGACCCTCCATGCGATCGACTGGCTGGCTCATCGTCCTGGCGCTGCTCGGCGGCCTCGGCTTGACGGCTCCCACACTGGCGCAATCCGAAGAGGCAGCGCGGATCAGGGAAGCCACCACGGTGCTTCGGGAAATCCGGGACGCGCCCGACCAGGGGGTTCCGCGCTGGGTCGTCGAAAAAGCGCAGGGCATCGCGGTCTTCCCGTCGGTCAAGAAGGGCGGCCTCGTGGTCGGCGGCCAGTGGGGGCGCGGGATTCTCAGCGCGAAGTCGGTCAAGGCCGACACGTGGTCGGCGCCGGCCTTCCTCACGCTGACCGGCGGGTCCTTCGGCGCGCAGATTGGCGGGCAGGCCGTTGATCTGGTGCTGGTGATCATCGACGAGCGCGGCCTGGAGCAACTGGCGTCGAACCAGTTCAAGCTCGGCGCCGACGCCGGTGTCTCGGCGGGCCCGGTCGGACGAAATGCCGAAGCGTCGACAGACATCCAGATGCGCGCCAAGATCCTGAGCTACTCGCGATCGCGCGGCTTGTTCGCGGGCGTGACGTTGAACGGCTCGACGATCAAGCAGGATCGCGACGCGAACGAGCGCTTCTACGGGCAGGCGTACCGCACCTCCCAGATCCTGTTCGACCGCCTTGGCGGCGCGCCCGATCCGGTGCCGGCGTGGCGGGATTTGCTCGCGTCCGCGAAGTAATGGATGAGCTCGCGGTCATGTCCTGGCGGCATGACCGCAATCGATTCTCAAAATAGCAGCATCCGCTCAAAGCCATGCGTTTCACGTATGGTTTAAATGAAACCTTTCTATTTCCGTTTCGACCCCTAACTGCCGCATAAATAAGGGCATTCAGCAACTTCGCGGCAGGCGGAGCCCTACCCCGCTGCCGCTGGTAAGGATGCCCGTAATGCAGCAGTCCGATCTTCCTCACGCCCAGGGTCTCTACGACCCTCAGAACGAAAAAGACGCCTGCGGCGTCGGCTTCGTCGCCCACCTGAAGGGCGTGCGCTCGCACGCCATCGTGGACAAGGGGCTGGAACTGCTCTGCCACCTGGAACACCGCGGCGCGACGGGCAGCGAGTCGAACACTGGCGACGGCGCGGGACTGCTGATCCAGATGCCCGATCGTTTCTTCCGCGCCCTGCCGCTCGGCTTCGAGCTGCCGGCGGCAGGCGATTACGGCGCAGGGCTGATCTTCCTGCCCAACGATCCGGCGGAACGCGAGACCGTCAAGGCGCTCATCGCGCGCGTCGTAACCGAGCAGGGACATCGTCTGCTTGGCTGGCGTCCCGTGCCGACTGACGATTCCTCACTCGGCGAGCGCGCGCGAGCGGCCGAGCCCGTGTTCGAGCAGGTGTTCATCGCGCGCGGCACGACCGCTGCCGGGCGCGCCGACGATCCGCAGTTCTTCGAGCGGGCCCTGTATGTGATCCGCAAGCGCGTGGAGCAGGACGCCGACGGGCTCGCGCTGGTCCAGCGATCGCGCTTCTACGTCGTGAGCCTGTCGTCGCGGACCCTGATCTACAAGGGCATGCTCAACGCCGCCCAGATCCGGCCGATGTTCCTGGACCTCTCGGACGAGCGGCTCGACTCGGCGCTGGCGCTGGTGCATCAGCGCTTCAGCACCAACACGTTCCCGTCGTGGCCGCTGGCCCACCCGTATCGCTACGTCGCGCACAACGGCGAGATCAACACGCTGCGCGGCAACATCAACTGGATGCGCGCGCGCGAGGGCCTGCTCCAGTCGCCGCTGTTCGGCGACGATCTCGCGAAAGTGCTGCCGGTCATTCGCGAAGGCGGCAGCGACACGGCGACGTTCGACAACGTGCTCGAGTTCCTCGTCATGGGCGGGCGTTCGCTTCCACACGCCCTGCTCATGATGATCCCCGAGCCGTGGCAGAACCACGAGAGCATGTCGCCCGAGCGCCGGGCGTTCTACGAGTACCACTCGTCCCTGATGGAGCCCTGGGACGGTCCGGCCTCCATCGCCTTCACCGACGGCACCGTCATCGGCGCCGTGCTCGATCGCAACGGCCTGCGGCCCTCGCGCTACTACGTGACCAAGGACGACCTGGTCGTCATGGCGTCGGAAGTCGGCGTCCTCGACTTCGCGCCGGAGAACATCGCCGTCAAGGAACGCCTGCATCCCGGCAAGGTATTCCTCGTCGACACGGCGCTCGGCCGGATCGTCGACGACGAGGAGTTGAAGGGACAGCTGGCGGCGGCCCATCCCTACGGCGAATGGGTGAAGACCCACCTGCAGGACATCGCGGCGCTGCCCGAGGGCCCGCCGCTCCCGCTCCCGGACCACTCGACGATGCTGCGCCGGCAGCTGGCGTTCGGCTACACCCACGAGGATCTGCGCCTGCTGCTCACGCCGATGGCCGTCAACGGCGAAGAGGCGCTCGGATCCATGGGCACCGACACGTCGCTCGCGGTGCTCTCGAATCGGCCGCGCCTGCTCTACGACTACTTCAAGCAGATCTTCGCGCAGGTCACCAACCCGCCGCTCGACGCGATCCGCGAGGAGTTGGTCACGTCGATGGGCTCGACCATCGGCCCCGAGGCCAACCTTCTCGACCCGCGTCCGGAGTCGTGCCGGCAGATCACGGTGACCTACCCGGTGATCAGCAACGAGGAAGTGGCGAAGCTGCGGCACCTCGACTGCGAGGGCTGCAAGACCACGACGCTCCAGATGCTCTACAACCCGGTCGACGACGGGCCGGGCCTCGAGCGGGCGATGGAGCAGATCTGCCGCGACGCCAGCCGCGCGGTCGCTGACGGCTGCACCATCCTGATCCTGTCGGACCGCGGCGTCGACCAGCACAACGCGCCGATTCCGAGCCTGCTGGCGACGGCGGGCGTCCATCATCACCTGGTGCGCGAAGGCACGCGCACGCGCTGCGCGCTGGTCCTCGAGTCCGGCGACGCGCGCGAAGTGCATCATTGCGCGCTGCTCCTCGGCTACGGCGCCGGCGCCGTGAACCCGTACCTGGCCTTCGAGACGATCGACGATCTCATCCGGCAGGGCCAGATCCCCGGCCTGACGCACGCCAAGGCCGTCAAGAACTACATCAAGGCGCTCAATAAGGGCATCCTCAAAGTGATGTCCAAGATGGGCATCTCGACGCTCGCGAGCTACTGCGGCGCGCAGATCTTCGAGGCCATCGGCCTGAGCCGGACGCTGGTCGACAAGTACTTCACCTGGACGCCGTCGCGCATCGAAGGCGTCGGCATCGAAGTGGTCTCGGAAGAAGTCCGCCGCCGGCACGACAAGGCATTTCCGCGGCGCCCGATGGGCCAGCCGGATCTCGACTGGGGTGGCGAGTACCAGTGGCGCCGCGACGGCGAGTACCACCTGTTCAACCCGGAGACCATCTTCAAGCTGCAGCACGCGACACGGAGCGGGCAGTACAAGATCTTCAAGGAGTACACCGGCCTGGTGGATGGCCAGGCGCGCCGCCTGGCGACGTTGCGCGGCCTGTTCGGCTTCCGCAACGCGGAGACGCCGGTGCCGCTCGACGAGGTCGAGTCCGTCGCCTCCATCGTCAAGCGCTTCTCGACCGGCGCGATGTCGTTCGGATCCATCAGCGCGGAAGCGCACGAGACGCTCGCGATCGCGATGAATCGCCTGGGCGCGCGCTCCAACTCCGGTGAAGGCGGCGAGGACTCTGCGCGGTACAAGAAGGACGCCAACGGCGATTGGCGTCGAAGCGCGATCAAACAGGTTGCGTCGGGCCGTTTCGGCGTCACCAGCGAGTATCTGGTCAACGCCACCGACCTCCAGATCAAGATGGCGCAGGGCGCCAAGCCCGGCGAGGGCGGCCAGTTGCCCGGCCACAAGGTGTATCCCTGGATCGCGAAGGTGCGCTACGCGACGCCCGGCGTGGGCCTGATCTCGCCGCCGCCGCATCACGACATCTACTCGATCGAAGACATCGCGCAGCTGATCTACGACCTGAAGAACGCGAACCCTGCCGCCCGCATCCACGTGAAGCTGGTGGCCGAGTCCGGCGTCGGCACTGTCGCCGCCGGCGTCGCGAAGGCTCACGCCGACGTCGTGCTCATCTCGGGCCACGACGGCGGCACCGGAGCGTCACCGCTCACCAGCATCAAGCACGGCGGCGTGCCGTGGGAGCTGGGGCTTGCCGAGACGCAGCAGGTCCTGCGCCTCAACGGCCTGCGCGATCGCATCGTCGTGCAGGTGGACGGGCAGATGAAGACCGGGCGCGACGTGGTGATCGCGGCGTTGCTCGGCGCCGAAGAGTTCGGCTTCGCGACGGCGCCCCTGGTCGTCTCGGGGTGCGTGATGATGCGCGTGTGTCACCTGAACACGTGCCCCGTCGGTATCGCCACGCAGGACCCCGAACTGCGGAAGAAATTCACGGGCACACCGGAGTTCGTCGAGAACTTCTTCCGCTTCATCGCGGAGGAGGTCCGCGAGCTGATGGCCGCGCTCGGCTTCCGCACGATGGACGAGATGGTCGGCCAGGTGAATCGGCTGGACGTGCGGCCGGCGCTCGACCACTGGAAGGCGCACGGGCTGGACCTCTCGCCGATTCTGTACGACCCGGAGGCCGGCAATCATCCGCGCCGGAACCTGATCCGCCAGAATCACGGCCTCGACAAGGCCCTCGACCAGACGCTCATCGCCATGTGCCGGGATGCGCTCGAGTCGCGTGGTGGCGCTGATGTGACGCTGCCGATTCGCAACGTGAACCGCACGGTGGGCACGTTGCTCGGCTACGAAGTGACGTCGCGTTTCGGCGGCCAGGGCCTGCCGGACAACACGATCCGCCTGAAGTTCGAAGGCTCCGCCGGCCAGAGCTTCGGCGCCTTCGTGCCGCGCGGCATCACGATGACGCTCGAAGGCGACGCCAACGACTTCGTGGGCAAGGGCCTCTCGGGCGGCCGGCTGATTGTCTACCCGCCCCGCCGATCGACGTTCGCCGCGCAGGAGAACATCATCATCGGCAACGTCGCCCTCTATGGCGGCACCAGCGGCGAGGCGTTCGTCCGCGGCGTGGCCGGCGAGCGGTTCGCCGTGCGGAACAGCGGGGTCACCGCTGTCGTCGAAGGCGTCGGCGATCACGGCTGCGAGTACATGACCGGCGGCCGCGTCATCGTCCTCGGCCACACGGGACGCAACTTCGCGGCCGGCATGAGCGGCGGTGTGGCCTACGTGCTCGATCTGGCGGGCGGCTTCGATCGACGCTGCAATCACGGCATGGTGGACCTCGAGGCCTTCGATCAAGACGACGAGGCGTGGGTGCGGCGGCTGGTGTGCCGCCACATCGCGCTGACGGGCAGCAGCCACGCGTCCAACATCCTGTTCCGGTGGGCCGAAGTGCGAGACCGCTGGGTGAAGGTGATGCCGCGCGACTACAAGCGCGTGCTGAAGGCCGAAGCCGACGCCAGGACGTCCGGCCGCGCCGTGCAGTTCGACGAGCTCGTCGGGGCCGCCAATGGGTAAGACGACCGGCTTCATCGAGATCGCGCGGAAGAAGCAGCCCTCGAGGCCGGTGGTCGAGCGCCTCAAGGACTGGCGGGAGGTCTATCTTCCGTATCCCGACGAGGCGCTGCGGCAGCAGGGCTCGCGCTGCATGGACTGCGGCATTCCGTTCTGTCACCAGGGGTGCCCGCTGGGCAACCTGATCCCGGACTGGAACGATCTCGTCTACCGCGATCGGTGGCAGTCGGCGATCGAGCGCCTCATGGCGACCAACAACTTCCCCGAGTTCACGGGCCGGCTCTGTCCCGCCCCGTGCGAGGGGTCGTGCGTCCTCCAGATCAACAACGACCCGGTGACGATCAAGGCGATCGAGAACCAGATCATCGAGCGGGCGTTTGCCGAGGGCTGGATCACCGCGCATCCGCCGACGACCCGCACCGGCAAGCGCGTCGCCGTCGTCGGCTCGGGCCCGGCGGGCCTGGCGGCTGCCGATCAGCTGAACAAGGCCGGCCACCTGGTCACGGTCTTCGAGCGCGCCGACCGGATCGGCGGCCTGCTGCGCTACGGCATCCCCGAGTTCAAGATGGAGAAGCGTGTCCTCGATCGGCGCCTGGCCCTGCTCGAGGCCGAAGGTGTGCGATTCCGGACGCGAGCCCACGTCGGCGTCGACATCGCGGGCGACGAGCTGCGGCGCGAGTTCGATGCCATCGTCCTGGCCGGCGGCGCGACCATCCCGCGCGATCTTCCGATTCCCGGGCGGTCGCTCGACGGCGTGCACTTCGCCATGGACTTCCTGACCCAGCAGAACCGCCGCAACGAAGGCGATGCCGTCCCCGAGACTGGCGCGATCTCCGCGCGAGGCAAGCGCGTGGTGATCATCGGCGGCGGCGACACGGGCGCCGATTGCCTCGGCACCGCTCATCGTCAGGGCGCGCGGTCGGTGCACCAGTTCGAGTTGTTGCCGAAGCCGCCGGATGCGCGCGCGGACAACAATCCGTGGCCGCAGTGGCCGCAGATCTTCCGCGTGTCGTCAGCCCACGAAGAGGGCGGCGAGCGGCTGTATTCGGTGTCGACCAGCGAGTTCGTCGGTGAGGCGGGCCGCCTGCAGGGGCTCAAGGGCGTCAGCGTGATGCCCGTGCAGGAGAACGGCAGGCTGACGTTCAGGCCGGTGCCCGGCAGCGACTTCACGCTCGAGTGCGACCTCGTGCTGCTCGCGATGGGCTTCACGGGGGCCGAGCGCAGCGTGGTCGATCAACTGGGCGTCAAGGTCACCGATCGCGGCACTGTGTGGCGCGACGACTCGTGGATGACCAACATCGCGGGCGTCTTCGCCGCCGGCGACATGCAACGCGGCCAGTCGCTCATCGTCTGGGCGATTGCCGAGGGACGAAGCGCCGCGCGCGGCGTGGACCAGTGGCTGACTGGCCAGTCGCAGCTCCCGGCGCCGCTTTCATAGGCAGAACGGGCGGCTGCCCTCCTACGGCTTCCCGCGTGACGTGGCCACCTGCTGCACGTCACGCGGGTTTTTTCTTGCGCGGCCTTTGCTGCCGCTGCCTTCCCTTCCTTGCCTGTCTTGTCCTTGATGGCCGATCTAAAGATCGGCCCTACCGTAGCCCGGAGCCCGGAGCCCGTGGCCCGGAGCCCGTAGCCCGTGAGCCCGGAGCCCGTAGCCCGTAGCCCGTGGCCCGGTAGCCCGTAGCCCGTGGCCCGTAGCGCCAATCTTTAGATTGGCCACGGCATCTCCGCCCCGCCCCGCCCGCCCTAAATCCCGCCCGCGCCCGGTCCTGGTCTCGTCAGGAAGAACGTCGCTCCGTCGGCATAGGCCGCCGGGTGTGCGGCGCGGTAGGCGTCGCGCCAGGCGGGCACGAACTCCCCGGCGCGCGCGGTCTCGATGAGCGCCCACACGCTGCCGCCGAAGCCGGCGCCGAAGCCTGACGCCGCGATCGCGCCGTGCTCACGCGCCAGCCGGGCGAGGGCGATTGTCTCAGGCACCTGATTGCCGAGCAGCGTCTCGGCCGCGTGTTGCGAGTCGTCCACCAGCGTGCCGAACTCGCTGAAGCGTCCGCTGTCGAAGGCGTCGATGGCCGCGGGGAGAATCTGATCGTTCTCGACAAGAAAATGATCGAGCCGACGCAGCAGCGCGTCGTGGGGCCACGCGTGTGACGGCCCGGCGATCACGGCCGCGCGCAGGCGTTCGGCGGCGTCGCCGCCGGTCTGGAGAATGGATCCGAGCGTCTGCTCCGCGCCGCCCGTCGCTGCCCGCCACACCTCCACGAGCGCCCCGACCAGGGCCGAGGCGCGGTTATAGCGATCGCGAGCGTCGCCAGTCTTCGCGGCGACGATCCCACTCGCCCCGACGACAAACGTCAGATCGGACGGCACGCGCAGCTGGCGCAAGCGCGTCACCGGGTGATAGCTGTAGTTGCCCAGAAAGTCCGCCTCGCTGAGCAGGATCGCGGTGTGATCCTGGCTGCCGCCCGCGGTGCCGACGCCGTGGTCTCCGGCCAGCGTCCCGAACGCCTTCCCGTTCTCGATGCACCCGAGGTAGCCGGCCAGTGCCGTCGGTGACTGAATCGCCGCGCGGAAGTCCTGACGATCGTCGAGGTCGTTGGCGGAGGCCAGTACCACATAGACCGCTGTCACGAGCGCGCTCGACGTGCTGAGGCCGGCCGATCGCGGCAAGGTCGAGTGAAACGCCATGTCTGCGCCCCGCGCCAGCCCGGGAAAGTTCCGCGCCAGGCGGCGCGCGACTGTCATCGGGTAGTTGGTCCACTGCCCGAGCGGCGGCTCCAGATCGGGGCCGAGCGTGATCGACATGTGGCGGCCGTCGAAGGCGTCGGCGATGCGGAGCGTGCGATCCGCGCGCGGACGGAACGCCACCGCGAACCCGCGCTCGGCGGCGCACGTCAGGCTGATGCCGCCGGCGTAGTCGGTGTGTTTGCCGAGAACCTCGATGCGACCCGGCACGAACAGGTGGCTGGGTGCCGGCTCCCCGGTCATCGCCTTGAACGCGGCATCGGCGCGCTCGAGCGCCTCGTCGAGCTCTCGCCGGCCGCTGTCGGACAGGGCGTCGCGCGTCGCCGTCTTCACAGCCGCACCTCGACGCCGGCAAGCCGCGCCGCCACGGCCGCGATGTCATTGCGACTGGACAAATCGAGGACGCCGGATTGGCATTTCACTGCTTGTACGGCGAAGGCACCCGCCGCGATGGCGCGATCGACGGCCATCGGCAGTTCGAGCTCGCCCCGCGGCGATAACGGCACGCTGCGGCAGGCGTCGAACACCCTGCTGTCGAAGCGCCAGCAATTCATGCTGACGAAGACGTCGGCGCCGAGTGCCTCGAGTTGCGCGGCGTCGGGCTTCTCGACGATGTGGCGGAGCCAATCGCCGTCCAGATCGAGCAGGGCGAATCGTCCGATGCGCTCGGCATCGATCTGGCCATCCTGCAACAGGCCTGCGCGACTGAAGGCCACCAGCGCCGGCCCGCCCGCGGCGGCCAGAGGCTGCAGCGCGTCCGCGGGATAGTAGTTGTCGCTGTTCAGGACGAGGAACGGCTCGCCTGCAGTCCACGCTTCGGCGGCCAGCACCGCATCGGCGGTGCCGCGCGGCTCCCGCTGGACCGCCGTCGACACTCTCACCCGCGTCACGTCGGCCGCGTAACGCTCGCGCAGCACGTCGTGCTCCGGTCCGATCACCAGGCACACCTCGGTGATTCCGGCATCGGCGACGGCGCTGAGCACGTAGTCCAGGAACGGCCGGCCAATGGGAATGAGCGCTTTCACGCCCGTCGCGGCGACCGCCGCCTGCGCGCCGCTGAGCTCTGCGCCGTTGTCAGTCTTGCGCATGCGCGTGCCGAGGCCGCGCGCCAGAATCACCGCCCGCTTTGTCATCCTTGGCGATTCTACAATGCGGCTCCTGAGCCCCGCGTTGCCACGCGCACCACCTGCCCTGCCTTGCCCGTGTCCTGCGGTGGGCTACCATGACGAGGTGACCTATCTCGTCGTGGCGCTCGGCGGCGCGATTGGGGCGACGGCCCGCTACGCGCTGGCCGGTTTCGTTCACCGCTTCGCCTCCCTCTCCTTCCCCTGGGGCACGTTCATCGTCAACGTCTCCGGCTGTTTCGTGTTCGGCATCGTCGCCGGCGTCGGCGAGGCGCGAGGTGGACTTGCTCCGCTGACCCGGGCCTTTCTGCTGATCGGAATTCTGGGCGGCTACACGACGTTCTCGTCGTTCACGTTCGAGACGATGGAGCTGTTGCGCGGCGGGCAGATGCCGCAGGCCATCGGCAACGTCGTCGGCCAGGTCGTGCTCGGACTGCTGGCCTTCTGGGCAGCGTGGGCCATGGCGTCAGCCGCGGCCGGCGGACGGCCGTAGACGTCGCGGCCCGGACCAGATTCGCGTACAAAGCAAACGCCCCGGCACCATTCGAGGCGCCGGGGCGTGATCTTCGCGGTAGCTTCTGGACTAGCGCCGGCGACGCGCGCGAGCGAGGCCAGCCAGGCCGGTGCCGAGCAGCAGGAGCGAGGCCGGCTCGGGGACCGCGTTGGTGTCACCGAGACCGCCGTGAATCGTCAGGCTGGTGACGGCAAATTCGTTCAGCAGGTCCAGTGCCTTCAAGGGCTCGCCGCCAAATCCAAAGAGTATTGTGGACACGACGGTGGGAGCCAACGTCACGTTCAGCACGCCGTTGCTGGATCCATTTGTCTGCGTCGGGTTCGTCTGCTGGAACGACGTCCACGGGCCGCTATCGAGCTTGTAGAAGCCGATTTCGTTGTAGGGACCCGCAATGGCGAAGGTCTCGCCGAAGAACAACTTCGACACTGAAAAGGCGTCCAGCGTGGTGTTGGACGGAAGATCGATCCGCAACACTTCGATCTGATTGACCTCGTCGGTATCTCCGTCGAGGATCCCGCCGTTGATGCCGAGACCGAACGTCGGCAACCACGTCAGATTCGGGGTCAGGATGGACGGATCGGAGGTGGCTGTCGCGGTCACGAATCCGTGCGTCTTCGACGTCGCGCCTTGCGCGTCAGACCAGGCGGCCGAACCGAAATTGACGATGGTCGTCGCGGATGCGGGGTGCGCGCTGAGAGCCAGGACGCTAGTCAGGACGGATGCGAAGAGGGACCTGCGAATGACGTGGACCATGGGACTTTGCCGCTCCTTGAATTACCGCCAAATCGCCAGCAAGCCCGCGCCGAAGCCGCGGAATCTAACGCACGTATGCAAAAACAGATCTCATCCTTGAAGCTGATCAATACAGTTGTCGAATAACTTGCTATTTACTAACTGTTTAGCGGTGTGGCGGTCTTGTAAGGCCATCTTGGTCGAGCCATGAAATCTCGCCAGCGGCAGACAAAAGGTCGGGCTGGCGGCCAAGGGCGATAGAAGTACTTCGAACCCGCGCACGTGCGAGAATCGGCCCCCTGCGGCGCGCACAGGGCGCTCCGCCCTTCCCGGGAGACTTCCATGGGCGACTTGCTGGTCTGGGCTCTGTTCGGACTCGTCGTGGGCGCACTGGCCAAGCTGATTATGCCGGGCAACGATCCCGGCGGCATCATCGTGACCATCCTGATCGGCGTGGTGGGGTCGCTGCTTGGCGGCTTCATCGGACGCGTCCTCGGGCTGTACGCGCCCGGGCAGGCGGGCGGGTTCGTGATGTCGATCATCGGCGCCCTGGTCCTGCTCTTCCTCTATCGCCTCGCCACCAGGCAGCGGACGTGACACCTGCCACGCCGACGTTCTTCGTCGGCGCGAATGTTCCGTGGCTGCGCTACGGCGGCGACTTCGGCGCCAACGCGTGGTCGCCCGGAGGCGGCCTCGCGATTCGGAACGACGGCGCGGCAATCGTGGATCGCCTGGCCCGTCTCGCGGCACACGGCGTGACTGTGCTTCGCTGGTTCGTCCTCTGCGACGGGCGCGCCGGCATCAGGTTCGAGCCCGACGGCACGCCCGCCGGGCTCGATGCGTTCCTGCTCCGCGACTTCGACACCGCGCTGTCGTGGGCCGGCGCCGCACGCGTGCAACTCCTTCCTGTCCTGCTCGACTTTCACTGGTGTCGTCCGCGAACCATCGTCAACGGCGTGCAGACCGGTGGCCGGCGCCGCGTGCTGTCCGATCCGGACCAGCGCGAGTGCCTCGTCGACACGGTGATCGCGCCGCTCCTCGCGCGCTACGGACGCGAACGCCTCATTCATGGCTGGGACATCATCAACGAGCCCGAGTGGGTGACCTTTGGCGCCGGCGTCTGGAATCCCTTCACCAGCCTTCGACAGTCGTCCCTGCGGGCCTACATCAGGCTCGTCGCCGAGCGCGCGCACGCGATCGGCGCGCAACCAGTGACGGTCGGCTCGGCCAGCACGCGGTGGCTGCCGTTGGTGCAGGGCCTGGGCCTGGACTTCTATCAGGCGCACTGGTACGACCGCTTCGAGTCCACGCACCCGCTGGCCACGCCTGTCGCGACGCTCGGCTGCGATCGACGGGTGATCCTCGGTGAGTTCCCGTCGGCGGGATCGAAGCATGCGCCGGAGATCCTCCTCGGGAAAGCGCGGGCGGCCGGCTACGCCGGCGCGCTGTTCTGGTCGGTGATGGCGGAAGACTCGGCCACCGACGCCGCGGGCGCCGAGTCGGGCCTGGTCGCGTGGGCGGGCCTTGCCGACGACGGCACGAGGCGCGCGTAGCGCAGTTACTTCGACTGCAGGAACAACAGGAACAACAGGACGATCAACGCCAGCAGCACGGCGCCGGCGACCTTCCACGGGCTCACCGGATACTTGCCTTCCATCTGTCCCGTGTAGCCGTTGACCAGCACCTGGAAGCTGCGCGGACCGTAGGTATAGGTCAGCATCCACACCGGGACGAGAATGTGCTTGAAGGTGTGGCCCGAGAAGTGAGGGTCGATCTGGAGATCGCGGTAGGTGTCGCCCGGGATCTGGTTGGCGCACAGGAACCGCAGCTTCGACGCCATCTGGGCAAACGAGAGCCTGGCCGCATCTTCGAGGCCCACCTGGTAGCGCTCGACGACGAAGCCAGAGACCAGGGCCGCATCGTAGGGCACGAGGTCTTCGGTCGGAAATGGCTCGATGCGCCGCAGGACATCGAGCGGCACGCCCTTCGACGCCGCCACCAGTTCGTCATTGAAGAAGTGCTGCACGCGCCCCGAGGCCGGCTCCCAGCGGACCTGCTGCACCTGGCGCGTGGACGACCGCCCTTGAGCGTCGCGGACGTTTTCCGTCGTGTAGTAGTGATAGCCCGCTTCGGCGCGCCACGGGCAATCAGCCTGCGCGTCGAACGTCCAGTACCGGGAGGTAAACGCCGTGCAGGGTGTCCACCAGGCCGCGTGCCCGGAGCTTCCGCGGGGCGAACCACTTGCTGCCGTACCACTGGCGGATTCGGTCGCGGACCTGCGTGTCCGGCACGCGGAAGGCCAGCAGGCTCTGCGGGCTGATCGGATCCTTCGCCTCGGCGTAGTCCACCAGCGCCGGCGATCCGCAGAACTCGCAGTTCTGCGCGACCCGGTTGGGGTCGAACACCATCACCGCCTGACAGCTCTGGCACTGCACGCTGCGCTTCTCGGCCTGCCATCCCCGCTGCGCGCCGGATAGCTGTGCGAGCGTGGCCGCGACGTCGATCTCGGCGAGCGCGCCGGTGGCCTGCGGAATCTGGTGATCGGACTCAGTGCCGCAGAACGGGCACACCAGCTTCTGCTTTGCCGGGTTCCATTCCGCCTGCGCCCCGCACGCCGGGCAGGGAAATTTCTCCCGCGCCGTGATCTCGGTCGGCGTCGTCGTCATCGCCGCCTGCGTCTAGCTGGCGAGATACTTGTCGAGTGCCGCACGTGTGATGCGATAGCTGGCGCCGATCTTCTTGGCGGTGAGCTCGCCGGACTCGATGATCGCCATCACGTCGGTCTCCGGCACGCCGATGGCCTTGCCGACGTCCGCCGGCGACAGGAGCTCGGGCGAGGCCGATGCCGCAGCGGTGGCGCCGGCCGCTGCCGCGGCACCCGCCGCTCCAGCAGCGGCGGCCCCGCCAGTGCCACCGCCAACCGGCGGCGTCACCTGCAGGTTGCCGAGATTCTGCTGGTTCATGATCTGCTGCGCGATGGCGAAGCCCACGGCCAGCTCCGACGCGACGCCGGCGCCGCCCGCGTGCCCGGTCTCGAGGCCCTTGGCCATCTGGTACTTCACGAAGTCGTTGAGGTTGCCGACTGCCGCCATGCTCGACCGCTTGTCGATGGCCTGCTCCACCTCCGGCGGCACCGACACGTTCTCGACGATGAAGCTGGCGAGCTGGATGCCGTACTTGCTCGACACAACCGGGTTGATGAGCGGCAGGAGTGCCTCGCCGAGCTCGGTGTAGCGAGAGGCGACGTCGAGGACCGGAATCTTTGCCGAGGCCAGCGCGTCGCTGAACACGCTGATGACGCGGGACCGCATCGTGTCCGCGAACTCGTCGAGCCTGAAGTTCTGGTCCGAGCCGGCGACCTCTTTGAGAAACAGCTTCGCGTCGACGATCTTGAAGTCGAACGTCCCGAAGGCGCGGGCACGCACGATGCCGAAGTCGTCGTCACGCAGCATGATCGGGTTGGCGGTCCCCCACTTGTTGCCGGTGAACAGGCGCGTGTTGAGGTAGTAGACGTCGGCCTTGAACGGGGAGTTGAACCCGTACTTCCACGACTTGAGTCGCGTGAGGACCGGGATGTTGTCCGTCGTCAGCGTGTGCTTGCCGGGGCCGAATGTGTCGCCGAACTCCCCCAGGTAGACGAACTGGACCAGCTGCGACTCTCGAACGATCAGCTGCGCGCCGTTCTTGATCGCCTTGTCATCGTCCGGGTAGCGGTACGACAGGGTGTCGCGAGAATCGTCGGTCCACTCGATGACCTCGAGCAGTTCGCCCTTGATGAAATCGAAAACGCCCATCCGTGAGTCCTCCGCGCCCACATTGTATAGCTGAGCGCGGGGGCCCACTGTCGAGATGCCGTCATTCGTAGCGGAGCGCCTCGATCGGGCTGAGCGCCGCCGCACGGCGGGCCGGATACAGGCCGAAAAACGCGCCAATGGCAGCCGAGCAGAGAAACGACACCGCCACAGACATCGTCGAGATGCTGACGTTCCAGGCCAGCAGGTGGCTGACGCCGAAGGAAGCGCCCATCCCGAGCAGGATGCCCGTGACGCCGCCGGCCAGGCTCAGCGCCAGCGACTCGACGAGGAACTGGCGGAGCACGTCACGCTTCTTCGCGCCGAGCGACAGCCGCAGGCCGATCTCACGCGTCCGCTCCGTGACCGACACCAGCATGATGTTCATCACGCCGATGCCGCCGACGATCAGCGAGACCGCCGCGACGCTGGCCAGCAGCCAGGTCATGGTGGATGTGGTGGAGGTCAGGACGCTGGTCATCTCTTCCAGCGTGCGGACGGTGAAGTCGTCGGGCTCGCCGGGCACGATGTGGTGCCGCTCGCGGAGGAGATTGCCGATCTGCTCGGCAACCGTCGCGATCTGGTCCTCGCTTGCCGCGGCCACCGTGATCGTCCCGAGATAGGTGTTCCCGGTGAGCTTCTTCTGCACCGTCGTGTACGGCACGATGACGGTGTCGTCCTGATCCTGCCCGGTCGCGGACTGGCCCTTGCGCGCGAGCACGCCGGCGACCTGAAACGGCTGGTTCGAGATCCGGATCGTCTCTCCGGTCGGGTCGACGTTGGCGCCGAACAGCTGATCGCGGACGAGGCTGCCGATCACGGCGACCTTCGAGGAGCGCGTGACGTCGGCGTCCGTGAAGAAGCTGCCGGCGTCCATCTGCCAGTTGCGGATGACCGCGAGATCAGGTCCGGCGCCCTGGACCTGCGTCGACCAGTTGCCGGTCGTGGAGACGACCTGCGCGCGGGTCGACGCACCGGGAGAGATGCCGGCGATGCCGGGCACCTCGCGCGCGATCGCGTCGGCGTCGGCAGGCGTCAGCGTAGTCCGCGCGCCCTGCCCGGTGCGCGCGCCCGCGACATTCGCCGAGCCCGGCATCACGATGATCAGGTTCGTCCCCGCCGATTCGATGCGCGCCTTGATCGAGTCGCGCGCGCCGTTGCCGAGCGCCATCATGACGATCACCGCGGCGACGCCGATGATGATGCCGAGCGCCGTGAGCAGCGTCCGCAGCACGTTCCGCCGCAGCGCCTCGACCGCCGTTTCGAGCGTGAGCCAGAGTGTCATGACGCCGCCTGCCTCTCTCGTGTGACTTGATGGCCGATCTAACGATCGGCCCTACAGTTCCGTGTCTGCCTTGCCTCGCCGTTGATCGGCCCCACCGACGCCGGATCCGAGATGGGCCGTTCCTGTGTTCCTGTAGGGCCAATCTTTAGATTGGCCGTGCTGATCGGCCCTACACCGTGTGCCCACGCCGAGCCCGTCCTACCGCGCTCCCCTCCGCGGCATCGAGGGCATCAGCGGCGATCCAGCCGGCGCCGGCGTCGCCGCCGCCTGGTCGCTGGCGACGCGCACGGCGGTGACGATCGGGGTGCCGGCCTGCAGGCCCTCAGCGGTGACAGCGACCTGGCTGCCGTCGGAGATGCCGACGGTCACGCGCACCGGCGACAGCTTGCCGTCCACCACGCGCCACAACACCGCGTGCGAGCCCGGCGTGCCGGCAGCGTGCGCGGGATTGCGGCGCGCCGCAGTCGCCTGATCAGCCGTGCCCGTGTTCGCCTGCCCGCCCGCGCTCCTGCGCGCCTGTCCGCTTGCATTCGCCTTCGCCTGGTCCCCCGTTCGACCATTCGCTGGCTGCGGAATGTCCTGCCCGAGCGCGGCGAACACGCCGGCGTCCGGCCTGAACCGCAACGCTGCGGCGGGCACCCGCAGCGTGTCGTCCACCTGTGCGGTCTGCACGTGGACAGTCGCAGTCATTCCCGGCTTCAGCTTGAGGCCGCTGTTCGGGACGCTGATGATCGTCGTGTAGGTCACGACGTTGTTGGTCACGACAGGCTGCAGCCGCACCTCGGTCACGGTGCCGGTGAACAGCTGCGCGCCGTAGGCGTCTGTCGTGAACGTCACCGGCTGGCCGGTGGCGACGCGGCCGATGTCTGATTCGTCCACGCTCGCGCTGACCTGCATAGTGCCCATGTCGCGCGCGATGACGAACAGCGTCGGCGTCGAGAGGCTGGCGCTGACCGTCTGGCCGATCTCGACGTTGCGCGCCAGCACGACCCCGTCGGCCGGCGAGCGGATCACCGTGTGGTCCAGGCTCACCTGCGACTGCGCCAGCGAGGCGCGCGCCTGGACGACCTGCGCGTCGGCAGACTTGAGCGCCGCCTGCGCCGCGTCGCGGGCGACGCGGGCGGTGTCCAGATCCGCCTGGGCAATCAGCTGGTCGGCGCCCAGTTTCTCGGCGCGACCGAGCTTGACCGTCGCGTCCTCGACGGCGACCTTTGCCTGTTCGTACTGCGCGTTGAGCTTCGCGAGATTCGCGCGCGCCTGATCCACTTCAGCCTGGAGCGACGCCGGGTCGAGCGTGGCGAGCACCTGGCCTTTGTGCACTTCGGAGTTGAAGGTGGCGCCCAGGCTCTTGATCGTCCCCGTGACCTGAGCGCCGACCTCCACGGAGTCCACGGGCTGTACCGAGCCCGTGGCCTCCACAGTCTGGACCACCGGACCGCGGGTGACCTCGGCCGTCACGACGGACGGCGCTGCGGTTGCGTTGAGGCGATAGTAGGCAACGCCTGCCCCGATGGCCACGATCCCACACGCCACTGCCAACACCCGACGAGTCATGATGATCCTCCTCCTGTCGAAACGCGTTACTGCTTGGGCGCCGACGGCGCCGTCTGCTGCTTCTGCTGCTGCTGGAACTGCTGCCACTGCGCCCGTCGCTGCGCGCGCATGGCCTCGCGCTGTGACGCAAGCGCCTTGGCCTGCGCCTGCTGATCCGGGCTCAGCACGCTGAACACCTGCTCGTGCACGCGAGCTCTCAGGACGGCCATGTCCGCCTGCACTGCAGCCAGGTCGGCCGACGCGGCACGGACCTGCTGTTCGTTCATCGGCACTGCCGACACCGCTGACATCTGTGCCTGCCGCGCAGTGCGCTCCCGATCCGCCAGCGCCTTGAACTCGTCGCGATGGCCTGAGACCGCTGTCCTGATCTGCGCTCTCTGGTCGTCAGTGAGCCCAAGTTGCCGTAGTCCGGCGATGCCCTCCATGCCGAAGCCGCCACGATGCCCATGACTGCCGAACCCTCCCGGGCCACTCCCCTGAGCCAGAACCGCGCTGCCAAGCAGTGCGACCAGCCCGGCCGCCGCTGCGCCAACCTTCACTGTGCTGAATGCCATTTCCGTGCCCTCCCATTTGAAGCACCTAGTCCATTCGACGGGATGCGCGGGGCACAGCCGCGGCACAAGTGTGAAGAAACCGTGACAGCGCCTTTCGGCGGCATCAGGCTCGGCTAGCAGCCCATGGTGAAACGCCAGCGTCGCATTGAGGCCGGCGAGGCGCCCCGCTGGCGCTTCACCATGGGCTGCTAGACTGAGCCGTAGATGGATCGCGCTTCCGAATCGCGCCCGGTGCTCGTCGTCGAAGACGAGCCGCATATTCGCGACCTCGTCACACTGCACCTCCAGCTCGAGGGCCTGGCTCCCGAGGGCGTCGGTGACGGCCACTCAGCCCTCGATCGGCTGCGCGCGCAGCGCTACGACCTGGTGATCCTCGACTTGATGCTGCCGGGGCTCGACGGCCTCACAGTGCTGAAGGCGCTGCGCCGCGAGTCGCGCAACAGCGACGTGCCGGTGCTGCTGCTGACGGCGCGGCGAGAGGAGTCCGACAAAGTCCTCGGGCTCGAGAGCGGCGCCGACGACTATCTGGTGAAGCCGTTCGGCGTGCGCGAGCTGGTCGCGCGGGCACGCGCCCTGCTGCGCCGCCCCCGCGCCGCTGGCGATTCCATCTCCGGCGACAAGACCGTCGTGCTGCGCGGACTCGAGCTGGACCTGGCCAAACGCCGCGCCACTGTCGACGGCCGCGATGTCGAGTTGACGTCGCACGAGTTCGAGTTGCTGTACCTGCTGGCCTCGCACCCCGGCGTCGTCTACAGCCGGGAGGCCGTGCTGGCGAGAATCTGGAAAGGCGAGACGTTCGTCACCGAGCGGAGCGTCGACGCGCTGGTGAAGCGCGTCCGGCGCAAGATCGAGCCCGACACCGACAACCCCGTCTACGTGCTCACGGTCTGGGGCACTGGCTACAAGAGCGCCGATGCCTGAGCCCGCCTGGCACCGCAGCCTGTACTGGCGGACGGCCATCGGCGCGTTCGCCTGCCTGACCGGGATGCTGCTGGCGCAGGCTGCGCTGTTTCTCTGGCTGGCCAGCCGCAGTGACCGCCCGCTGCTCGGGCAGTCTGCGCCGCGCGCGCTGCGGATAGTCTCGCTCGACCTGTCCGCTGCGCTCGAGTCCGATCCCGGGCTCGATCTGCCAGCTTACGTGCGCGACCAGTTTGTACGGCTGCCCTGGCGCGTCTTCGTCGTGCAAGCGGCTGGCCCCGTCGCCACCAATCGGGATTTTCAGGTGCCGGCCGACACGCTTGCGGCCGCGCGACAGGCACTGACGGATCCGGAGCCACCGCGCGGGCGCGTGCTCGGGAACCGGGGCCGCTTCGGACGTGTCCGCGTCGACGGCAAGGTCGTCGCTGTCGTCGGCCTGGCGCCCGGCGAGGGGCCCCTGACGCCGGTGTTTCGCGAGTACGGTCCTCCGCTTGCGACCGCCGCCGTCGTGCTGCTCGTAACCGGCGCCCTCGGTATGGCGCTGTTCGTCTTCGGGCCCGCCACGCGACGACTTCGCGCGCTGCAACACGCCGCCGATCAGCTCGGCGCTGGCAACCCGGCGACCCGCGCGCCCGAAGACGGCGGCGATGAAGTCGCGGCACTCGCTCATTCCTTCAACCGCATGGCTCACGATCTCGAGTCGCGCGTCCGCGAGCTGAAGGAGTCCGATCGCGTACGCCGGCAGCTGCTGGCCGACGTCTCTCACGAACTGCTCACGCCGCTGACGGCGATGCGCGGCTATCTCGAGACACTGGCGCTGCCCGGCGCGGTGGCCGACGCCGACACCCGGGACCGGTATCTGCGCGTCGTGACAGACGAGACCGAGCGGCTCGAAGCCATCGTCGGCGAACTGCTCGAGATGGCGCGGCTCGAAGGCGGCGGATCGGTCCTGCATCGCGAGTCCGTGCCGGTGGAGTGGCTGTTCAGCCGAGTCGCCGAGCGCCACGAAGTCTCTCTTCGCGAGGCCGGAGTGACGCTGAAGGTCCACGTCGCGCCGGAAGCGGCGCGGGTGGACGGCGACGCACGCCGGCTGGAGCAGGTGTTTCAGAACCTGGTCGCCAATGCCGCGAGGCACACACCGCGCGGCGGGCGGATCATGCTGTCATCGCGACCGACCGACGGACGTGTGACGCTGACTGTCGCCGACACCGGTCCCGGCATCGACGCCGCGCATCTGCCCTTCGTGTTCGACCGCTTCTATAAGGCTGATGCCGCCCGCGCGCAACAGGACACGCCGGGCAGCGGCCTCGGCCTCTCGATCGTACGCGCCATCGTCGAACGCCACGGCGGCCGGGTGACAGCAGCGAACGGACCTGAAGGCGGCGCGGTCTTCGACGTCACGCTGGACCCGCCGGACGAGCAGGGGTAGTACGGCTGCCTACCTCCTGTATACCCTGACGTAGTCCACCTTCATCTGCTGCGGGAACACCGTCGACGCGTCCGGGTTGCCGGGCCAGCTGCCGCCGACAGCGACGTTGAGCAGGACGAAGAAGTCGTGATCGAAGACCCACCGCGCGCCGGCCGGCAGGTCGGTCTTCTTGCGCGTCTCGTAGAGGCGATCGTCCAGGTACCAGCGGATCTCTGTCGGCTCCCACTCGACCGCGTAGCAGGTGGTACGCCTCGCCAAGCGCGTGCCCGTCGGTCGTGGACGTCTGCTGGCCCAGGCTGGCGCTGCCGGAAAAGCCGGGGCCGTGAATCGTGCCGTGCACGACTGACGGCTCGCGCCCGATGTTTTCCATGATGTCCACCTCGCCGCAGTTTGGCCAGCCGACCGACGAGATGTCGGCGCCGAGCAGCCAGAACGCCGGCCACAGGCCCTGGCCGCGCGGGATCTGCATGCGCACCTCGAAGCGTCCGTACGTCTGCGCGAACTGGCCTTGCGTCTTCAGCCGCGCGGACGTGAAGGGGCGGGCGATTCCGTCGCTGCCGGTCCAGGCTTCGGCGCGCGCCGTGACGATCAGATTGCCGTGTTCGATGTGCGCGTTGTCGACCCTGTCCGTGTAGGACTCGAGCTCTTCGTTGCCCCACCCGTTGCCGCCGGTCTCACTGACCCAACGTGACTGATCCGGTCTCGATCCCTCCGCTCCATCGAACTCGTCACTCCACGTGAGCTGCCACGGGCCGGCAGGCACCGGCGTCGGCGCCGGCGTGGGGGCCGCTGTCGTCTTCTGCCCGCCGCACATGGCCAGCATCAGGGACAGCGCGCAGGAGGCGATCACGCCAAGCGGGCCGCGGCGAATCAGCGATATCGGCTTCGGCATCGGGGGAGATGGTACCATTCCCGGGTGCCTCGCTCATTGATCGTGCTCTTCCTGACGATCTTCGTCAGCCTGATCGGTTTCGGCATCATCATTCCGCTGCTGCCGTTTTACGCGCAGACCTTCGGCGCCTCGCCGACCACCATCGGCTTGCTCTTCGCGTCGTTCTCGCTCGCGCAGTTCATCGCAGCGCCGGTGCTCGGCGACCTGTCGGATCGCTGGGGCCGCCGGCCGGTGCTGATCTTCAGCCTGCTCGGGACCGTTCTGAGCTTCGCGCTGCTCGCGCTGGCGCACACGCTGACGATGCTGTTCGTGGCGCGGATTATCGACGGCCTGTCGGGCGGCAACATCACCGCGGCGCGTGCCTACATCGCCGACGTGACGCCCCCGGAGGAACGCTCGAAACGCTACGGCCTCATCGGCGCCGCCTTCGGCCTCGGGTTCATCCTCGGCCCCGCGCTCGGCGCCGCCTTCGCGCACATCAGCTACACGGCACCCATCTGGGCCGCCGTCGTGCTGTCGGCGGCCGCGGCGGTGCTGGCCTTCGTCTGGCTGCCGGAGCCGGAGCGCCACCAGGCGGCCAAGGTCCCGGCGTGGTGGGTGGCGATCGGCGATCTCGTCCGCCGCCCCGGCCTCGGCGTGTTGCTCGCCGTAGACCTGCTCTACTGGTCCACGTTCGCCGTCTACCAGACGACGTTCGCGTTGTACGGGCAGCGGCGCTTCAACTGGGACGCCCCCCACATCGGTTACATCCTCGCGGCGTTCGGCCTGCTCGGCGTGATGATTCAGGTCCGCGTGGTCGGCGCCGTGGCGCGCGCCATCGGTGACAAGCGGACGCTCGTCGCTGGGCTTGCCTGCTCGATGATCGGCTTCGCGCTCACGTCGGTGGCTCACACCGTGCCCGTGTTCCTGGTCGCGCTGGTGCCGACGGCCTTCGGCATGGGGCTGTGCAGCCCGACGCTCATCAGCCTGGTCAGCCAATCGGTGGACGCCACCGAGCAGGGCCTGGTGCAGGGCACCGCCGGCGCGCTCGAGAGCATGGGCCGCGCCGTCGGGCCGATCTGGGGCAACGTCGTCCTCCAGCGCCTCGGGGAAGGCGTCACCTACGGAGCGGCCGCCTGCGTCTTCGCGGTGGCGATGGCTCTCTCAACCGGCGTCCGTACGCCGACCGCGACGAAGCGCTAGCCGATGCCTCTCGTGACATTGGACGGCGTCTCAGTGGCCTTCGGGCACCTGCCCCTCGTCGACGCCATCAGCCTGCAAATCGATCGCGGCGAGCGCGTCGCGCTGATCGGGCGCAACGGCACCGGCAAATCCACGCTCCTGCGGATCGTCGGCGGCGAGGTGCCGCCGGACGCGGGCACCGTGTGGCGCCAGCCGGGCGTCGGCATCGCGCGGCTCGATCAGGACGTGCCGCTCGCCGAAGACAGCACGGTCTTCGACGTCGTCGCGGCGGGCCTTGGCGCGTTGAGCGCGCTGGTCGCCGACTATCACCATGCGGCGATTGCGGTGGCGACGGATCACTCCGACGCGGCGATGGAGACGCTCGGACGACTGCAGCACGAGCTCGAGGAAAAGGACGGCTGGCGCCTGGAGCAGCGCGTGGAACTGGTACTCGAGCAGCTGTCGCTGCCGGCAGATCAGAGCGTCGCGACGATGTCGGGCGGGTGGCGGCGGCGGGTGCTGCTGGCCCGGGCCCTGGTCGCGCAGCCGGAGCTGCTGTTGCTCGACGAGCCCACCAACCATCTGGACGTCGAAGCGATCGAGTGGCTCGAGGCATTCCTGGCCGAGTACGCGGGCGCGGTGCTGTTCGTCACGCACGATCGCGCGTTTCTCGAGCGTCTGGCCACGCGCGTGATCGAGCTGGATCGCGGCCGCCTCACGTCCTGGCCGGGCGACTACGCGACGTTCCTCCGGAAGAAGGAGGAATGGCTGGCCGACGAGACGCTGCAGCGAGACAAGTTCGACAAACGCCTCGCGGAGGAAGAAGTATGGTTGCGCCGCGGCGTCAAGGCGCGCCGGACTCGCGATGAGGGGCGCGTGAAGGCGCTGATGGCGATGCGCGCGGAGCGCGCCGAGCGTCGTGAGCGCCTCGGCAACGTCAAGCTGCAGGTCACCGAGGCGGAGCGCTCCGGCCGTCTGGTCTTCGAGGCGCGTCACATCTCGAAAGCCTACGGCGACCGTGTCGTCGTCGACGATTTCTCGGCGCGAATCATGCGCGGCGATCGTGTCGGCGTCATCGGGCCCAATGGCAGCGGGAAGACGACGCTGCTGCGGATGCTGCTGGGGGAGCTGACGCCGGACAGCGGCGACGTAAGGCTCGGCGCCAACGTGGAGGTTGCGTACTACGACCAGCAGCGCGAGCAGCTCGATCCCGAGCGATCGGTCGTCGACACCGTTGGCGACGGCAACGACACCGTGACCGTGAACGGCCAGTCCCGGCACGTGCACGGCTACCTGCAGGACTTCCTGTTCCCGCCGGAGCGCGCGCGCGCGCCGGTGAAGGCGCTGTCCGGCGGCGAGCGCAACCGGCTGCTGCTGGCGCGGCTGTTCACGAAGGCCGTGAACGTCTTGGTCCTCGACGAGCCGACCAACGACCTCGACCTCGAGACGCTGGAACTGCTGGAATCGCTCCTCGCAGAGTGGTCCGGCACCCTGCTCCTGGTCAGCCACGACCGGCGGTTTCTGGACAACGTGATCACCAGCACGATCGCGTTCGAAGGCGACGGGCTCGTGCGCGAGTACGTGGGCGGGTACGAGGATTACGTGCGCCAGCGCGCCGCCGCGGTCCCGGATCCCGTGCCTGTCATCGCGTCCGCGCCGAGGCGGGCGCCCGCACCAGAAACGACGCCGCCGGCGTCCGGCCCGCGGAAAAAGCTCTCCTTCAAGGAGCAGCGCGAGCTCGAGACGTTGCCGGCACGAATCGACGCTCTCGAGCGCGAGCAAGGCACCCTCGAAGCCGCCGTCGCCGACCCGGCGTTCTACCGTGAGCCGGCGGCGACCATCGCCGAGCGCATGGCCCGGTTGACTGCCGTGCACCAGGAGTTGCTGGCCGCCATGGCGCGCTGGGACGATCTCGACTCACGGACGGGATGATTTCGGGCTACGGGCTACGGGCTACGGGCTACGGGCTACGGGCTACGGGCTACGGGCTCTTCGGGCTACGGGCAGGATTGTTCACCGCGCGCTGCTCTCTTTATTCTTCATTCTTCATTCTTCATTCTTCATTTTTCATTTCTCACTTGTGTCTGGGCTGTTAACCGCCGTCCGGCTCCAGCGTATTTGAGAGTAGACCCTCTCATCCGACGGAGCGCCCTGATGCCATCCAAGAGACTCGCTTTCGCCCTGCTCCCGCTGCTGATCAGCCCGTCCACGGCCGCGGCCGCGGGCCGTGCCGGCCAGGAAGCGTCCAGGCCTGGCCGCCCGCATGCCGTTGCGCCAGCCCCGGCACAGGCGGCCGTTCCGGCGCCTGTCACGACGGTCCAGAGTTCGTTCGACGCCGAGCAGACACGGCAGCAGCTCGAGACGCTCCTGCGTCAGTACCCGCCGACAGTCGCCGACGTGCTGCGGATCGATCCCTCGATGATGACGAGCGAGAGTTACCTGGGTACGTACCCGGCGCTCGGGGCCTTTCTCGCGCAGCATCCCGAGGTCATCCACAACCCGGCGTTTTTCGTCGGCACGCCGAACGGACAGTGGCGGGATCGGACGCCGGAGATGGCGGCCATCGAAACCTGGCGTTCGATCATGGACGGCCTCCAGATCATGATCGTCGTCATCACGATCACCTTCACGCTGGCCTGGCTGGTGCGCCTGCTGCTCGACTACCGTCGCTGGCTTCGCCTCTCGCGCGTGCAGGCCGAGGTGCATACCAAGTTGCTCGATCGCTTCACGACCAACGACGAGCTGCTGGCGTACATCCAGACCCCCGCGGGGCGGAAGTTCCTGGAGTCGGCGCCGATTCCCCTGGAGGCTGAACCCGCGCGTCAGCTGAACGCGCCGATCAATCGCATTCTCTGGTCCGTCCAGGCAGGCATCGTCCTGGCCGCAGGCGCGACTGGATTGCTCTACCTGAGCGGCCGCCAGCAGTTACCCGAAATCGCGCAGCCGATGTTCGCGATGGGCGTCGTCGGCCTGGCTGTCGGCGCCGGGTTTGTCGCCTCGGCCGTAATCTCGTATCTTCTTTCATGGCGACTCGGCCTGGTGACAGGCCGGCCGGCTTCACCCGCGCCAGCTGACTATACGGGCGCCTCGCGATGAGGCGCCGGGGGACTCTTCGTTAATGGCCTTGCGTGAGATGACTTTCTCCGACGTAGACCGCCTCGGGCTCGACGCCCAGGACCGGAGAGCCACGTTCACCATGGACGAGGAAGCGTTCCGGGGATTCTACGAGCGGACCTCGCGGTCGCTCTGGGCGTATCTCTCGCGCGCCACGGGCGACCGCCAGGCGGCCGACGATCTGCTGCAGGAGTGCTACTACCGCCTGCTGCGCGCTCGCGGCGTGAGCTTCGACGGCGAAGCGCACCAGCGGCACTACCTGTTCCGCATCGCCACCAACCTCGTGCGGGATCGGCAGCGACGCCCGAGCCGTGAAGTGCCTCTGCCGGACTCCACCGACGACCGCCACCATCCGGCCGACGATCGGCTGGCCGCGACGATAACGGCCCGGCAGGATGTGACTCGTGCCCTCGGCGAATTGCGTCCGCGGGACCGTGACCTGCTCTGGTTTGCCTACGCTCAAGGCCTGACGCACGGAGAGATCGCACGCTCGATGGGGCTGGCGCCGGCCAGCGTCAAGCAGATGCTCTCGCGCGCGAGGGCTCGTCTTGTCGCGCTGCTCGGGTACGGCGCACGCGGAGAACGCGCATGACTCCACGACAGTGCCAGTGTGAGGATCAAGTGGTCGACGCGCTCGCATCGGGGACGTGGCCCGACGGCGCCACCGACGCCTTGCAGGCGCACGTCGCCGGATGCGCGGAGTGCCAGGCGATTACCGCTGTCGCTCCCCTGCTGCGGCAGGAGTACCTGGCCGCGGACTCGGAGGCCGACCTGCCGTCGAGTGGCCAGGTCTGGTGGCGCGCTCGTGTTCGTGCGCGCGCCGAGGCGGAACGCGCGGCCGCCCGTCCGTTGTTCATCGCGCAGGCGGTGGCGGCAGCCAGCGCGGTTGGGGCGCTTGCGGCGCTGGTTTCGTGGTACTGGCCGAAGATCCAGGCCAGCCTGCTGCACAACGGCGCTGGGGATTCGCCGAGCCTGGGACTTCCCCTCTTGCTGGCGCTCGGAGCCTGGCTGCTGCTGGCACCCGTCGCGCTGTATCTGGTGTTCGCGCGCGACTGATCGCGCCGCCGCCCCAGGCGGCACCAGCCAGCTGCTTGCCCGCCGCCGGCTGCCCGCTGCCTGCTACGCCATCAGCTACTGGATTGACGCCAGCCAGCTTTGCGCCGCGGCGCGTGCCGCGTCGACGGCCGGCTTCCCGGCCCTGAAACAGCGCTTCCAGAAGTCGTTCTTGCTCTCGAACTTCGCATCCGCGAAGCGGGTGTGACGCGCGTCGACGGTGATCATCGCCGGCTGCGCCGGGATGTCTGCGGTGTCGGCGAGAAACTGTTTCAGCCGCGCCGCCACCAGCTGGTTCGGATCCTCGGGATGTTCGTCGTAGGTACCTGCTTCAAGTCGCGCGCGTAGTTCTGCTTCTGCGCGTCGAACCCCATTTTCACCGAGTTCTCCATCATCGCCTGGTAGTCGGCGTCTTTCTCCTGCGCGTCATGCTGCGCCTTGATCGAAGCCATCGTCTCCTGCATCGTCTTCTGCATGTCCGGCGGCATCTTCGGGATGTTGTCCTTCATCTGCTGCATCGACTTCTCGAACTCCGCGTTCTGGGCGGCGCGCTGCTCCGCCCACGGCTTCGGAGCCTCCGGCGCCGTTGGCGCCTCGCGCGCACGCTGCGCGGCATAGGTCTTCTTGAACGCGTCGCTGTTGACGTAGGCCTTCGCAAATTCGGCGGCGCTCGTGACCGCGGCGGCGCGAGCCTCCGGCGTCAGGGACTTGAAAATTCCCCAGGCGCCTGACAGGTACGGCGCGCCGCCGTTCCACACCGTCTGAAACACGGCGTCCTCGGCGACAGGGCGTGTCTGTTTGAAGTCCGTGAGCACGTCGCCGGCGACCAGGGCGAGCGACGACAGGCCGAGCAGAAGCCCGGTGAACGCGAGCGCAGTACGTGCACGAACCACCCGATACGCCATGCAGACCTCGAAGGGAAGAGTTGTGGGTTGCGATTCTAGTGTCCCGGGTCAGAGATTCGGTGACAAATATTCCGGAGCGCGGCGCCTGGCTGGCAAGGCGCGACAACCGAGCATATCGGGAATATGTGAGGGAGGAGCAACGCCGCCAGCCGGGATGCCCCGCCCGGAATATGTCAGCGAATCTCTGACCCGGGACACTCGCCTCATATGCTAACCTTCGGCACCCGGCGATCCGCCGCGCCGACACTGCACTCGATGCCGACGCCGCCGCCCGCACGCGCGGGCGCACTTGCCTTCGTTCTCGCCAGCCTGACACTCAGCGCGCTCCTGGCGCTGCCAGCGGCTGCCGCCGCTGACCCTGCCCCAGGCGTGCTCCGCTGGAGTTGCGACCCGGAAGGCGGCGCGCCCTACGTCCAGGCCGACCCCAACGATCCGTCGCAGCTGGTCGGCTTCGAAGTGGACGTCGCCAACCTGGTCGCCACCGGCCTCCATCGCGCACCCAGCTTCGTCTTCGTCGCGTTCGCCTCGATCGATCAATCCGTCAAGCGCGGCGACGCCGACGTCAGCTTCTGCGGTCTCGAGGAAACTCCAGTCCGGCGGGCTGCGCTCTCGCTGACTGTTCCTTACTACGAGTTTCGCGAGGTGCTCGCGGTCCGGCTCGCCGACAAGGACAAGTTCAAGACGCTCGCTGACCTTCGCGGGCGCACGGTGGCCACCCTCGTCGCCACGATGGCCTACGACATGCTGCTCGACGCCCAGAAGCAATACAGCATCACGCCGGTCTCTTACGACGATGACGTGCATCCGTACAGCGATCTGGAGCTGGGGCGCGTCGATGCCGTCCTGCTCGACAACGTCGTCGCCAATCGCGAGGCCCGGCGGCGGCCCGGAGTGTTCATCCAGCCGGAGCCGGTGAAGTTCGGCACCTACGTCGGCGTGCTGTCGCCGGCAAACGCGGCCCTGCGCGATCAGATCAATGTCGTGCTGCTGGACGCGATGCAGGACGGCCGCCTCGACGCGATTTTCAGGAAGTGGGGTCTCTTCAACCCGGACCAGCCGAAGCTCTACGCGCGGCTCCTCGGCGCGGCAGGTCGCTCCGTACCGCAAGCCACGGCGCCGCCGCCCGACACGTCTCTGCCCGGCGACAGCGCCTTCGCGACAGCCAACCAGGGCTGGTGGGCGGCGACGCGCAGCTACCTGCCAGCGCTGCTGCTGGCCTCGCTCGTGACGATTGGCTTGTCATGCGCCTCGATGATGCTTGCCGTCGGCGCCGGAATCGCGGTCGCCACGGGACGCGTGTACGGAGGCTGGCTCACGCGGACGCTGCTGACGGCGTACGTGGAGCTGACCCGCGGGACGCCGGTGCTGCTGCAGTTGTTCGTGCTCTATTACGGCCTCGCGTCGGTGGTCCGGCTGCCGGCGATGCTGGCGGCGTTTCTCGGCCTCGGCCTCAACTACGCCGCCTACGAGAGCGAGATCTATCGCGGCGCGCTGCAGGCCGTGCCGTCTGGCCAGCTCGAGGCCGCGCGCACGCTGGGTCTGAGCGAGCGACAGGTGCTGACGCTGATCCGCGGCCCGCAGGCGTTTCGGCTGGCCCTGGCGCCGATGACCAACGACTTCGTCGCGCTGCTGAAGGACTCTTCGCTCGTCTCGGTCCTGACCGTGGTCGAGCTGACCAAGCAGACGCAGATCTTCGCCACCAATCTCGGGAGCTGGGTCGTGCCCGGCGCTCTCTGCGCCGGTCTCTACCTGGCGATGTCGCTGCCGCTGGCGCGGTTGGCGGGACGCCTGGAGCGGCGCTGGAAGGCGCCGACGGCATGAGCATCGTCCTCGACATCGACGCGCTCCGCCTGCGGCGCGGCACACGTGAGGTGCTGTGCGGCGTGATGCTCGAAGTCTCGCGCGGCGAGATCGTCGCGCTGATGGGACTGTCGGGCGCCGGCAAGAGCACGGTGCTCCGGGCGGTCGCCGCGCTCGAGCCGTTCGATGCCGGGAGCGTCACCATCTGCGACGCCTGCCTCCGATCGGGTCCGCTGGTGCGCAGCACCGTGCGCGCGGTTCGCGCGCAGGTCGGGATGGTCTTCCAGCATCACTGCCTGTTCGAGCATCTCTCGGCGCTCCAGAACGTCTGGCTTGCGCCGGTGCACGTGCGCAAGACGCCGCAGGCCGAGGCTGAACGCCGCGCCATGACGCTGCTCGAGAGCCTAGGCGTCGGCCACCGGGCCAACGCCCTGCCACGCGAGATTTCCGGCGGCGAAGCCCAGCGCGTGGCCATCGCGCGCGCCCTCGCCATGGACCCGCCGCTGCTGCTGATGGACGAGCCGACGGCATCGCTTGACCCGGCCAGGCGCGGCGAGCTCGGCGAGACGCTCAAGTCGCTCACCAGCACCGGCAGGACCCTGCTGATCACGACCCACGACGACGACTTCGTCAGGGATTTTGCCGACCGCGTCGCCGTCCTCGCCGACGGCTGCGTCGTCGAGGAAGGGCCGCCGGCGCAGGTCCTCTCCAGCCCGCGTCATCCTGCGACAGCGCGGCTCCTGCAGAACGCGCGCGCACGTCACCCTTGACGTGGCACGGCGCCCCCGGCGACGATCGTAGGCGGACCGAATGAAAAGCACTCCCCAGCCCGGACAGCCCGCGCAGATTGCCGATCTGCCAGTCCCCAGAGTTCCCGACGGGTTCGTCCCGAAGGAACGCGCGGAGTTCCTGCGGACCATCGGCGACAAGCTGACCAACGCCGTCTTCTTCCAGGTCATTCACCACGCCAGCGGCGCCTTTCAGTTCAGCCACGTCAGCAGCGGATGTGAGCACGTCCTCGGGCTGAGCACCGATCCGCTGTACGAGCGCGCCACGGCCCTCACCGACCTGATCCTCGATGAGGATCGCCCCGCATTCTTTGCCGCGATGGCCGAAGCCGTCGCCACGCACGGCGAGCTCGATCTCGTCGTTCGCCTGCGACGCGCCGACGGCGCGGTGCGCTGGGGCCATTTCCGCTCGCGGTCGCGGCCGGCCGATCACGGTGCCGTGATCTGCGAAGGCCTGCTCCTGGACATCACGGACCACAAGCGCGTCGAGGCGGCGCTCGACGAGAGTCGGGCCCGCAATGAAGCGATCCTGTCGGCGCTGCCGGACCTGATCTTCATGATGAGCCGCGACGGCCGCTATCTCGACGTCCACACCACGGATCCGAAGGCCCTGTTCGTGCCGCCCGAGCGTTTCCTCGGCAAGCATTTTTCGGACGTCCTGCCGCCCGAGCTGGCGGCGAAATTCCAGTGGGCGTTCGACGAACTGGAACACGCGCCCAGCGTCGAAGTGGACTACCCGCTCATGATTGGCGGCAAGCAGCGGCACTTCGAGGCGCGCATGGTGCAGTGCAGCACGGACCAGACGCTGTGCATCGTCCGCGACGTGACCGAGGCGAAGCAGGCGCACCACGAAGCGGACCGCAATCGGCTCGAGCTGGCGCGCGTGTCGCGCCTGACCATGCTCGGCGAAATCGCGGCATCGCTCGCGCACGAGTTGAACCAGCCGCTCGCCGCCATTCTCAACAACGCGCAGGCCGCGCAGCAGATGATCGCGCGATCGCAGGCGCGCGCCGAGGACACCAGCGAGATCCTGGCGGACATCGCGCAGGACTGCCGCCGCGCCGGCGACGTCATCTGGCGCCTGCGGGGCCTGCTCTCGCGCGAGGACGTCGTGTCTCAGCGCCTCTCCATCTCCCAGCTGCTCACCGACGTGCAGCCGTTGCTGCGGAGCGAGATGCTCACGCGTCACGTTCAGCTGACCGCCGACATCCCGGCCGGCCTGCCCGACGTGCTGGGCGATCGCGTCCAGCTGCAGCAGGTGTTGCTGAACCTCGCGCTCAACGGCATCGACGCGATGGCGGAGTGCCCTCCGGAAGAACGGCAGCTCACTGTCACCTGCCATCACATTGGCGACGAAGTGTTCGTGGCAGTCCGCGATCGCGGCGCCGGGATACCGCCCGAGTACCTCGGCCGCATGTTCGAGCCGTTCTTCACGACCAAGCCGTCGGGACTCGGCATGGGCTTGCGTATCTGCGACTCCACGCTGCGCGCGCTCGGCGGGCGAATCTGGGCCGCCAACAACGCTGACGGCGGCGCGACCATCACGTTCACGGTCCCGATCGCGAAGACAGGCGCGTGACTGCCTCCCCTCCCGTGATTCACATCGTCGAAGACGACGCCTCGGTGCTCAAGGGCCTGTCGCGCCTGCTGCGGGCCTGGGGCTACGAGGTGCGCGCCAGCGACGGCGCACGCCACTTCCTGGATGGGCTCGACGGCGGGCCGGTGGCCTGCGTCATCGTCGATGTCCACATGCCGGGGCTCACCGGCCTGCAGCTGCAGAGCGCGCTGAAGCGCGCTGGCCGGCCGATTCCGATGGTGTTCGTGACCGGGCACGGTGATGCCTCGTCGCAGCGCGAGGCCCTGGCCGAAGGGGCTGTCGCGTTCCTCAAGAAGCCGTTCACCGACCGGGAATTGCTGGCGGCAATTGACCAGGCGCTGGCCCAGGAGCCCGCCTAGAGGCGGTGTCCACGGGTGTTGCAAGGCTGGTCCGGCCACGAAATTTGTTCACTCACCCGCCGGATGGCCCCTGACCGGCCAAACTCCTGCCCCTGCCTCACGTCGGCAGAACGCCCCTGAATTCAGCCATTTGCACTCTGAGCCGCGGGCTGACCGCTGGCATCACCTTTGCGAATAGGTGGGCAGAGGCTGAGACGATGGCAAACGAACCCCTTCGCTACATGGCAGCACGCGACGTGGACAACGGCGCGCAGACCTTTGGCATGGTGGTGCGGTCGACCGATGGAGCCCCGCTGGGACGTCTCGAGGGGTTCATGGTCGATCCCAACAGCCAGACACTGCGGTACTACGTGGTGGACGTGCGCAAGGGCCGCCGCCTGATGCGGAAGATGGTGCCGTTTGTGCCGGCGTGGCTGGACGCCGCCGGGAAGTGCCTGCACCTGTTGGTGGAGACACCGGGCGTGCATCCCGTGCCGGCCTCCGTCGTCTAGCGATTCATACCCCGGGCGCCCGGCACATCGCCGCGCGCCCGGGTTTTCGTCCTGCCCGGGCGTTTGCCCGATTCCCGTTCACTCCGCTACAATTCATGGGTTCCGCGATCGCGGGATATCCTGCCGACGTGTCCCCGTCGTCCAGAGGCCCAGGACGTGGCCCTTTCAAGGCTAAAACACGGGTTCGAATCCCGTCGGGGACGCCACCTTCTCGCTCATTTCATTCGCTCAGGTTTCGTCCCCGACGGGCCTCAGGCAGGCAGTTGGCCGACCAGGTCGGCCAACGAGCCGGCACGAATCCCGGGGTTCAGGCAAGAGAACGTCAAGATCCTTAGCCGCTGGCTCACGCGCGTGACCCGGTGTTAGCATCCGCGGCTAGTTCTGTTGGAAGGCAGCGAGGAGATGGAACAGGCGAGGATTCGGACTGCCGCGGTGTGGGCGACGGCGTCGTTGGCGCCACTTGCCGTGAGCTGCGCTTTGTCTCAGCCTGGCGGGCGCGCGCCGGCGGTACGAGCTGGGCACGCAGATCCCGTCCGGCTGCGTCTCACTCGGCCTTGTAACCGCGCGCGATGGTCGTGCGGGAGACCAAGCGAACGCCGTGAAGGGCTCCCGTGATCGAGCACTGAGCCATCTGCGGAAGAAGGCCGTCCAAGGGTGGAACCGCCGTCGTGATCCGCGAGGAACCGAGGATCGTTTGCGTCGACTGCTACGGGTCAGAAGTGGAAATTCGCGCCGAGGTACTCAAATGCCCGCAGCTGAATGAGCCACGATCAGATGGGCTCGAACTCGACCGCACGTCGAGGCGCTCTCGGCCTAGCCGCGTCCCCGAGGACGAGGGTCGTGGCCGATGCCTTGCGGCTGATGCAAGCCCGGGACAAGGTGGCCGAGATTAACAGGCCCGGCTGAGATATGCGATCGAGCGGGGCTACCGGGACGCTGAGGCTGGCCACGTGGTTCGCCTCGAGACCGACGAACAGCTCGATGCCTTTTCGCCGAGTTGTGAAGCGCCTGGAACTTACGGAGATCGCCCGGGCTGATCTCTCCTCGATACGACGCTACTCCGAAAGAGTCTGGGGACCGGAGCAGTCGCGCATTCTGGTTATCCGCGTCCTCCACGAGCGCATGGCTCGCGTCATCTTCAAGCCGCGGACGGCGGTGACCAGACGCGCTAGCTGTGCTTCCCGCCTTGAGTTTCATAGGGCAGGCGGATTGACTGCGAGCCCGGAGCCCTAGGCTTCACCGCACGGTCGTCGCCGGGCAGCGGAAGCACAACGGCGTCCTGCCGCATCGAGTGAAGAAGACCGCCGAGCTCCAAAATGGCCCGAACCTTTTCGAACAAGAGCCCAATGAAGCTAGGAACGAACATCGCCACCGGGGGATCGGCCACGGGCTGCCAGGATTCGTCCTCTGGAGATGCACGCTAAATTGCGAGAGGTCGGCAAGGCGTGGCTCATGCTGCTGGCTCTGAGCTGCGGTCTCGCGGCATGTGCCCGAACAGAATCTTCGGGGACACTTTCTGGCGCAGCGGCTGCCGACCTCCTCTGGCTCCCCGCTCAGGCCACGTTAGAAAAGGACGCCGCTCGTCCGGTGCGGATCAGGAAGGGGCGCAGCATTTACGTCGATGGCAGTGCAGCGGTCGTGTTCAGCATTGCCGTCACCTGCGACGATCTCGCCAAGACCATAACGGCGCACTTCGCACACACAGAGTGGCGACCACGGGACACTCAGTACGTTCAACCCGCAGTCGCCCACGTCGTTCCGAAGCGGGTGTCAGCCCCACGGCGCTGGCGGCGGCTTGATTCCCTTGATTCCACGAGGTGCGGCAGTCCCACCCGAGCTTTACATCGAATGGACTGGTGAGTGGGAGAACGGGCGAGGGGATGTCGTCAGCTACCAAGTCGGCGGTCAGTGCCAGCAGCAGAGTGGGTACGCCGCGTACATTCCGCGCCGTCTGGTTGAACGAGCGCCGTGAGAGACAGAAGCGGGGTGTCATAGTTGACACGAAGGAACTAGAGCTTCTTCCACGCGGCCTCAACTTGCATTACCTTGATGCCCACCAAGTCCCGCCTTGTCTTGATTGTGGCCGGATCGATCGGTCCCTCCACCTTCCGTTCGCTGACGTGGATCACCAACCAGCCCGAGCCCGGGCACCCGTCACCACACCATGTCTCCTGTTGAAACAGAATCACCTCGTTGTTCCAGCCGATGTATCGGACTTGGCCTCCGAGCGAGTCGCGATTGGCGTTGGGCTCGTCGAGCACAACGACGTAAGTCTCCTCTCCGTTGTAGAGGCCATACGGGCCGACAATGGTTCGCCGGTTGCTGCCGAATAGGTCGACGTCACAGGCGGCAGAGACGACACAAAACGCGATCAAGGTGACGGCGGACAACTTCGCCGCCACCATCGCCGCTGCGACTCGCTGACACTTCTCGTCAGCCCTTGCACGCCGTCCCAGATCCGTGACACGCTCGCGAACCATGCCTAAATCGCTCCCCATCGTCGCGTTCTCGTTACTTGCATTTCTGGCCCTGTCGGCGCGTCCCGCGCAGGCCAGCATCATCACGTTGAACCTCGACTTCTCCGCCAGCGGCTTCCAAGCCGGGGCGCCGGTGGATCCGCTGACGGGAACGCTGGCCCTCACGTTCGACAACAGCGTCGCCCACAGCAACGACACGACCGGCATCACCATTTCCAACCTGAATATCGCGCTCGGATCCGCGGCCGCGTTTTCCTACAACGGCCTGTTCGACACCCTCGATTTCGGCGGTTTGGCCAGCAACGCCGGTGGCGTCGCGGCACCGGACAATGACTTCCTCGTTCGCATTCTCCACGTGTCTACCAATCCCACGGCGGAGGAAGCGTTTTACGCCCAGGGCGCAGGGATTTTTTCCGCCTTCTTCACGGTGACGCTCACGCCTCACACGGACGCCGCGCCAGTGCCCGAGCCCGCCTCCCTCACCCTGCTCGGCCTCGGCCTCGCCGGCATGGGAACGCGGCGCTGGCGGCAGCGGACGGCGTAGACGCAGTTCCAGCATCATCGCGTCAGAGCGAGGCCGCAGCGATGCGGCCTTTGCTATGTACGGCTATGCAGTTATCAAAGACTGTTCACGGCGTGCCTACCAGCCCTTGATCAGCACCAGATCCACAGCCCTGTCGTCCTCGAATACCACCATCCACGCACTACCACGAAGGAACGCGACATGCCTGGCGGCAAACGCTGAGGTCCTGTAGAAGTCTCTGTAGTAAGCCGTAACCTGGTCGGCCTCCAGAAGTGGGTAGCTCTCGTCTAACTGCGCCCTTGTCTTGCCGATGATCAGCCGCTCTCGCTTCACATCGAGCATCAGAGTATCTGTCGCCTGCTCGTAACTGATGCGCCAGAGGCCAGCCTTCCAGAGAAGGTACTGGGGTTTCTCGGGTCGTAGGGAGCTGGGAATATCATTTTCCATCCGGCGATCACGAGCACCAGCAGTGCCGCCGTCGCCACCCATTTGGTTCGCCGCGTCACGCCGAGATCTTAGCAATGTCGGGGACGTCCACCGATCTCCTGAGTCTCTGGCGCAATGTAGAGGGCTGGGCTATAGTCCTGCGCTCGATGCCGCCTGCCAGCGGTCCTCGGCGCAGCCCGGAAACCGAGAAGGCGCCCGCACACCAAAGCAGCCCGCCCAGGCCCGGCATGCATCTCTGGATTTTCCGATCAATCGTTGCGATAAACCTGCTTCGTATCGCTCTCGGTTCTTTCCGGCATTCGAGGGAAGCTACGGGAGCGTTGGCCTTGCCGACCGAATTTTCAACGCACGGATAGACGGGTGGCGCATAGACGGTTACTGGCTGACCGTCACCACGTTCGGTCTCTTCGTCGCAGGCATCGCGCTCGTGGCCCAGCTGCGGACACGGCCCCACTTATGGATTGACGTGGTCCTCTGCTTGATCGCTGTTCTCGCCTTTCCCGCCTACATCTGGCGAGTGGTACACACCGTCACCCTCTTCTGAGTGAGCGCGGTTCCACCGCACAACCTCAGACACGTCTGAGTTGCGAGAGGCCCAGTCGCCATTTTTCGCGTGCGCTGTCCGCGGGTTTGCCAGCTAGTCCCGAAACTCCCCGCTGAACTGCAGCGCTGGACGTCAAGGCCGATCCTTGGCGAGGGACAGGCCGCAGCAGTAATAGGAGCGCGGCGGGCTCAGGGTTTGCCACCGGCGCCGAGACAAGGGCCACCGACGGTCGGGGCGACGGACCGGTGTGAGGAATACCTGATGGCCGCACCGTGGACACCGTAGCGATCGCATCAGCAGATCGCCAGCGATGAGAACGACCACCAGCAGTCCGACCAGCCAGGGCTTGAGCCGCTGATGCTCTGTGACGCCGAGCCATCCGAACAGCGCGATCGCGGCGGTGGGCGTCAGGAGCCAGAGCCAGAGCGCCTTCTTGCCCGTCCGCTCCGCCGCTCGAGCGAAGGCGTCTTCTGTGCCAGGCACGACCTCCGCTAGCGATTCTGCCAGCGGATGTCGACGCCGTCGGACGTGCCAAGCGCCTTGCGAAGCAGGTTGAGGAGATGATCCGTGGCGCGGCCGTTCTCACCGATCACGTCGATCGTCTCCCGCGTGATGTAGTAGTCCTGATCCGCGCTCGATTCTTCCTCGAGCGCGTCGGTCAGCACCTTCAAATCCTGCGGGGTGATTTCACCGAGAAGCGCGTTCGTCCCGGCGTTGTAGAGATCGATCACCATTGTCACCTCCTGGAAGGGCTCCGACGTCCTGAGCGTGCCGCCTGCACGGTCGCGGGCCGGTGTTCGTCGAGGACGATATCAGATCAGACCTCACCGTCGGCGATGGCCTAAGAGCCCGGCGTGTGAGGCCATCTGTTTGCGTTGCCAATCACACGCGGGCTACAGTGCCAATGGGAGGTGCCCATGACTCGTGTGTATGCGATCTCGATGTTCGTCCTGATGGCAGGCGCGTCCGCGTTAGCCCAGCCTCAACCGCTCGCGGGCAAGGCGATTCTCAAGGACGCCGACGGCAAGGTCGTCGGTACCGTGAACGTCTACCCGACGATTCGCGGCACGGCCGTGACGCTCAATGGCACCTTCACAGGTCTCCCGCCGGGCACGCACGCGATTCACATTCACACCGTCGGGAAATGCGATCCGAAGGACTTCGCGAGCGCCGGCGGTCATTTCAATCCGGCCGGCAAGCAGCACGGCACCGAGAACCCGATGGGGTCCCACGCCGGCGACCTGATGAACTTTGAAGTCCTCGCGAACGGCACCGGAGATGTCTCCTACACCGTGCCGGGCCTCTCCCTCGGCACCGCGCCAGACTCGCTGTTCCATCCCGGCGGCACGGCCATCGTCATCCACGCCAACCCGGACGACAACAAGAGCGACCCCTCTGGGAACGCCGGCGCGCGGATCGCCTGTGGCGTCGTCGAGAAGCCCTGAGGCACCTCAATCGAGCGTGATGGTGCGCTTCGCGGCGTCGAACCTCGTGCGGCGCCCCTTCTCGTACGACGTCGTCGCCATGATGCTCGCGATCGCGTGCTGGTAGCCCGCGTCGAGCGAGGCGTTCGGCGTCTTGCCGTCACGCATGCAGCGGTACCAGTTCACCCAGTGGTCTGTCTGCTCGATCGGCTCGACCTTGTTCTCACCACGAATCGAGCCGTCGCGATGGATGCCGCCGTCCGCGCTGTAGGTGGCATCCTCCCAGCCTAGCTTCAGCGTGCCCTTGTCGCCGCAATAGCGGATCATGTCGCCGGCGCTGTTGCCGAAGTTCGTCGTGTAGCTGATCATCAGGCCCTCGGGATACTGCCAGAGCGCCTGCACCTGGTCCGGCGCGGTGAACGCGTGCTCGTCCTTCCACGTGTAGACACCGCCGAGGCACACGCAACTCTCCGGGATGCCGAGGCCGGCGATGAAGTGCGCCGTGTCGAGGAAGTGCACGGCCCATTGCGGCACGGGACCCTGCGAGAACTCCCAGTAGCCATACCAGGCTGAGTAGAGAATCGGGTCGAAGGCCTTCGTCGTTCGCCCCTTCGCGAACGTCTTCCAGTCGAGGTCCTCTGCCCGGACGTCGGGCTTCAGGTATTCGTACCAGTAGGGGCGTTCGCCGTTGCGCACCTGCTCGATGCGCGAGAGCCGGCCAAGTTTGCCCGACTTCACCAGTTCACGGCAGCCCATCGCGACGGCCGTGCTGCGCAGCTGCGTGCCGACCTGGATGACGACGCCAGAGGCTTTCGCGGTCGCGTACGCCCGGTTCAGCTCGCCGACGTCGATCGCCATCGGCTTCTCGACATACACGTGCTTGCGCGCGCGCGTCGCCGCCTCGAGGTGGGCGGAGTGCCAGTGATCGGGCGAGGAGATGAACACCGCGTCCACGTCGGCGAGGTCGAGCAGTTCGTCCACGCTCCTGCACTGCTTCGCGTCGGTGCCGAACCACTCCTTCGCTTTCGCCGCCCCATTCTCGCGGGCCACGCGCCAGGGGTCGTAGACGGCGATCACTTCGAGGTTCTCTTCCTTCGCGTGATCGCGCACGCTGGCCATCTCGGTGTCGATGCCGCGGTTGCCGCACCCGATGACGCCGATCCGGATGCGGTCGTTGGCGCCGAAGCTACGCTGGACGGTCCTCGCATCGACGCCGCGCGGGGCGACAAGCGAGACCGCTCCCGCCGCAGTGATCGATGCCAGGAACTCCCGCCGTGATCGTTGTGGGGGCATGCTCATCATCCGACTCCTTACCGACCTAGTGGCTTCGCCGCGCGCCTGATCGGCGCAGCGACACGCTACACACCTAGTTGACGACTGGCGCTGTTTGTTCCGGCGTCGCCATGCCGGGCGGCAGCTCCAGGATGCGAATGTTTCTGAAGTGAATCTCCGCGCCCTCTGACTCGAGGCTGAGATACCCCTTCCTCACCGAGGCCCGGCTGATGCCGTTGACGAACTTGCCGTTCACCGACAGCTTGATCACCCCGTCGACCGCGACCACGTCGTAGACGTTCCACTCGCCTTTCCCCTTGCAACGGTTCTCGACCGACATGCTTCGTTCGCCGCGCGGGTTGTCTGGCGTCGTCTGCAAGCCGTTGGCGCCAAACAGCTCGCCGTGGACGTAGGCGATCGGCCGGGGACTGCCTTTTTCATCGGGGTTGAGAAACGGCCACTGGAGCTCGAGCATCTGCACCTCGAGCCCCTTGGGCAGTTCGGCGCCTGGCGGCACTGTACCCTCGCTCCAGGCGAACACGCCCGAGTTGCCGCCGGCCTCCATGTGCATCCACTCGATGTGGAGCAGGAAGTTCTCGTATTGTCGGTCCGTACGCATGACGCCAATGGGATGCCCGCTGCAGATGAGCATCCCGTCCCGTACGGTCCACGTCTCGGGCTTCGTGTTCACGTTGACCCAGCCGGTCAGGTCCTTGCCGTTGAAGAGTGACACCCAATCGCCACCCGGTGGCGCCGGGGCTCGAGCCAGACCCGATGACACCGCGAATGCAATCGACAGCGCGACGACGGCATGCCTGAACATGGGCCGGAGCATACCTCCGATTGGGCTATATTCACCTGTCATGCCTCTCTCGCCGACATTCGACGCCGGCCGTTTCGCGGTGCTGGAATTGATCGCGCGCGGGCGGGCGCTTCCCGACGTCCTCGACCGCATCGTCCGGTTGATCGAGGCCCAGCGCGCGGGGCTGCTCGCCTCAATCCTGCTGGTCGACCACGAAGCAAAATGTCTGCGCGACGGCGCCGCGCCCACCCTTCCCGCGGCATACACGCGCCTGCTCGACGGCCAGCCGATTGGCCCGAAGAACGGCTCCTGCGGCACGGCGGCCTATCTCGGGCAGCCGGTGATCGTCGAGGACATCAGCACCCATCCTTACTGGGAGGGGTTTGCGGAGCTTGCGCTGCCGCACGGGCTGCGGGCCTGCTGGTCCACGCCGATCCTGGCGTCGGATCGGACGGTGCTCGGCACCTTCGCGATGTACTACCTGAAACCGCGCGGGCCGAACGAATCCGAGGTCGAGTGGGTGGCGGCGGCGACCGACCTGGCGGCGGTCGCCATCGGCCGCGACAAGGTGGAGCGATCCGTACGACGCAGCGAGGCGCGGTATCGCACGATCATCGACGCGGCCCACGACGGCATCTGGACCGTCGACACGTCACACCGGACGACGTTCGCAAACCGACGGATGGGCGAGCTTCTCGGCGAGCCTTCGGCGACGCTTCCAGGCCGCTCGCTGCTTGACTTCGTCCACCCGGATGACCGTCACAAACTGGAGCAGAGTTTTTCGCGACGAACTCCCGGCCAGAGCGAAGAGATCGAATTCCGTATTCGCAGTGCCGACGGCACCGAGCGCAGGGTCGTGAGCTCGGTCAGCCCGCTCACGAACGAGCTCGGGGAGGTCGCTGGCACGCTGGGGTTCGCGAGGGACGTCACGGAACACTAGCGCCCGTCCCGTCGTTTTACGTCACGCAGCGCCCAACTCGGCGCGATACCCACGTCTCCGTCCCTCCTCGCCGTGGCCGGCGCGCAGTCGCTCTAGGTGAGCGACAGCCCGAAGGTGCGCAACAGCCACCGTTCGAAGCAGTCCAGGTGAAAGGGGCGATCGTCAGCGTAGGTCTTCCGCGCGATACCGCGGCCAACGGCCGCCCGAGTCGCCCCGGTGACCCGCGGCGTCTTCTCCAGCGAGCTGTGCCAGATCGCGTCCTCCTTGATGGCCTCGCCGCATTCCACGCAGACGTCAGCGGTGCTCATAGACGGAAAATCGTCACAAAATCCACGCGATCGCGCTATGCACAATCGGCAGTAGCGCGTCCCGGCATGACGTTGGCTCGCCTGCCCGTCCCAGTCGCAACCAGCAACAAGACAAGAACTGTTACTGCGCGGGTCCCTTGCGCCGCATCCGATTTTCGGGGATCATCAATGGCTGAGCTTAGCCGCTTTTGATTCCTGGAGTGACCGTGACACGTCTTCGTAGCTATGCCTGTCTGGTCGGTGCGTTGGCCGTTTTGCTCGCATCCTGCGGCGGCGGCTCGCATCCGACGACACCAACGCCGACGCCCACACCCTCGGCACCGAAGCCGGCCTCGCTTTCGGCGCTGATGGCGGCCGGCGGCGAGCAGACGGCGACTGGCTACAAGTACACGTTGAACATCCACGTCACCGAGAGCGCCGGCACCAACGCGAAGATCAACACCGTCGACGTGGTGTTCTACAAGGACGGCAGCGTCTTCGCCCAGATCGAGTCGCCGTACGGGCCGGAGGCCTGGCTCAACGAGAACAACACGATCGCCGCGTTCGGCGTGCTCAACACCAGGGACCTGGTGATCGACGACGACGTGACGGGCATCTTTGCCGATCGTGTGGACGCGAAACTGGACTACGTCGACGGCCTGCAGAACACCGCGGCGCTGACAGTCACTTCCAAGATCCCGCCACTGGCGGGCCCGGCGCCCGGCTCGCAGTTCGCGATGACCGGCACTGTCTACGAAGTGCCGGGCAGCTTCCCTGTTCACGGCGCCACCGTCAAGATCGTGCAGGGCCCCAACGCCGGACGGTCGGCAGTCACCGACGGCAGCGGCCGCTACGCGCTGCCAAACATGGCAGTCGGCACCTTCGTCGTCGAGATCTCGAAGACCGAGTACGCCACGCTCGATCAAGCCGTGTTGCTCAACGCGGACCGCGTGATCGACTTCAACATCAGCAAGGGCGCATCGGCCAGGGCCCCGATGTCAGGCGTCGCGGCGAGCGGGCCAACCGGACGTCCCGCGGGTGCGCCGGCGCGGCTACCGCGTACTGCGCGATAGGGCGCGGTACAGGCCGTTTGGTAGTACGCCGAGTCCCCCACCGCCTTGCCGGGCGAACCGGCATGGTGATTCGACCCTGATACACCGGGGCGACGCTGGCGGGACATAAGTTCCGCACTCGAAGTCGACAACGAGCCTTCGCGAACCTCATCCCCCTCGCCAGTTCCAAGCCTGAAGTAGCGCGCCATTCCAGCACAACTCGCCGTTCCCTCTCTGTAGCCGGGGGATTTGTCGTCGGACAACGTCCAGAACCGAGCTTGCCGGTATGTTTGCGGCAATCAGTTCGCCGGAAGCGCAGATAAGCCCCAGGGCAAGAGGCAGTTCGTGAAGAAACAGTTGTGTGTCGTCCTTGGTCTCGTTGTTCTCATATCCAGCCTGGCGGCGTCCGCTCACGCGACCCCGAAGGACGACCTCGTTCTGGACTTCGGACGCCTCGGCGTGTCGTTGCGGTCGCCGAATGGCGTGTATTCGAACCTCATCGCACTGAATCCAAGCGCGATGGCCAGCGGTGATGTCGATGGAAACGGCCAGGCCGACTTGATTCTCGCGTTTCCCGGACAAGGTGTCTGGGCTTGGCTGAACCACTCACGGTGGTTGCAACTGACGACACTGAACGCGGCGCATATCATCACAGCAAAGCTTGACGGCAACGGAAAAGCGGCCGTTCTCGTCGACTTTCCAGGACGTGGCATCCTGGTGTGGCGCTCCAACGGCGCCTGGTCCCAGTTGTCAGCGCAAAGCCCCCGCTTCATGGTCAGCGGTGACCTGGATGGGAACGGACGGGCCGACGTGGTGATCGACTTCGCCGGACGCGGCGTCTGGGCGCTGATGAACAACCAGTCCTGGCGGCAGCTTCACGCTCGTGATGTCACCGCCATGGCGGTTGGAGATCTCGATGGGGGTGGCCGCGACGAGGTGCTTCTCAACTTCCCCGGTTCAGGCGTCTGGATCTGGCGGAACAACACGTCCTGGGCTCAATTGCACACCTGGAACGCATCACAAATAGTGACAGCCGACCTGGACGGCAACGGTCAGCGCGAGGCCGTCCTCGATTTCGCTGGCCACGGACTGTTTGTGTGGCAGAACAACAAATCGTGGTACCAGCTGCACGCAAAGGATGCGGAGACGCTTACGGCCGCCGACCTCGACGGCAATGGGCGCGCCGACCTCGTTGTCGATTTCGGCGCGGCGGGAGTGTGGGCGTGGCGCAACGGCAGCAGTTGGTTGCAGCTGCACACGTTGAGCCCTGAAAATATCGTGGTCGGTAACTTTTCTGCGCCGCCGCCCCCGCCTCCGCCACCGCCGCCTTCACCGATATTTACGGTATGGGGTGGACCCAACTACACACAGTACCTGGGATCTTTTACCTGCGTGTTCTGCACGGAATACAGAGCGGACTCTGTCAACAATCAATTCGGCGTGTATGGAAGCCCATACTCTTCGACCAGCATCCGGAATGCTTTCTCGCAGTACGGAAGCCCGTACACCGTCTACAGCGCGTGCAACCAGTTCGCCAGCTACCCGCCGCGCGTGTATTTGAACGGCGTCTACGTCGGCGAGCTGACGTTGAACGGCTTCCGATACCAGGGGATCAAGACGTCCGCGATAGTCACCTGGCTGGCCGGCAGTGTCTGTAACCATTGACTGAAGTAGTCAAGGGGAACAAGGCCCGTCTGGACGAGCCTGGCTGGATCCAGCGCTGTAACCGCAACGTTTTCAGCAGCGCCACGAAGCGCGGCTCGGCGCGAAGCGAATCGACGATCCGGTCCTGCCCCAGCCACGCCGTCATCTGGGAATCGGCGGCCTACGCCTGCTCCAGACTGTCGAGTGCGCGGGAGTGGTCGCCAAGCCCCAGGTTGACCAGCGCCATGTTGAACGGCAGCACTTCAACTCGACTTCACGGCGTGAGCCAGTCGTCGAGCCCTTCGCGGACAAAGGCATCGTCGTTCAGGTGGGGATAGGCCTTCCACACGCGAGTGATCTCCTCCGCCTGGCCTGGGCTCAGCGTCTCGTCTGGGTCGAGGCACCAGATGCCCTCCAGCAGCCCCTGCCGGCGCAAGACCTCATGCAGGCCCGCGATGCACCCGGCAAAGCCGTGCGCGGCGTCGAAGAACGCGGCGTTGCTGTCGGTCACTTCGACACTCCGCCGCAACAGCTCGCTGGAGACCCCGGCCGACTCTCGCCCGACGCCCTGGCACTGCTGCAGGAGCTCCACGGCGCGCCGCGTCCAGACGGCCCAATGGCCAAGGAGCCCTCCCACGAGCCGGCGCTCCTGCGGCCGCCCGTTGGCGTGGAAGACAAACGGCGTCAGCAGATCGAGGACGATGTTGTCGTCGTTGCCGGTGTAGAGCGCGATGTCTCGTCCGGATTCGGCAACGGCGCGCACCACGTCGAGCGTCTGATAGCGGTTGAAGGGGGCGATCTTGATGGCGACGACGTTCTCGATCTCGGCGAACGCGCGCCAGAACCCGTGCGAGAGCACGCGGCCCCCGACCGCCGGTTGCAGGTAGAACCCGACCACCGGAACGACCTCCGCCACGCGGCGGCAGTGCACCAGGAGAGCGGCGTCATCCGCGCTCTTCATGGCGGCCAGACTCAACAGGCCGGCGTCGTAGCGCAAATCCGCAAGCAGCTGTGCCTCGCGGACGGCCTGTGCCGTCTCTCCGCAGATTCCGCCGATCCGGAGCAACGGCTCCGGCCTCGTGCGGTCGGCGCGGTCCATTTCTTCCGCGGCCAATTCCAGCACCGGAGCAAACAGCCCAATCCGCGGCTCGCGGATGGCGAACTGCGTCGTGTGCACGCCGACAGCCAGGCCGCCGGCGCCCGCAGCGATGTAATACCGCGTCAGCGCGCGCTGGCGTCGCTCGTCGAGACGGCGGTCCGCGGTGAGCGCGAGAGGGTGCGCAGGGATGACGGTACCTCGTGCCAGCACCTGCCGTCGCGTGTGATCCAGTGGTGTCATGGTGAGCGCCCGCGCTTCAGATGTCGACAGTGCCTAGAAGCGCCCGGACCGTTCCTCGAAGTGCGTGGGCTTGGCGAGGGTCTCTCCACCACGAGCGACCCAATCGGCAATCCAGACGATCATCCGCTCGGCGTCCACTCGCGGGCGGCCAAACAAGTCTTCCGCCTGTCTGGCATTGCTCAACAGGGCGTCGTCTGATTCCCGGCCTTCGAAGCGAACCGGCTTGTGCAGACACTCACCAAACCGTTCGGCCACACGCCGCACGCTGAGCAACTCCGGCCCTGCGATGTTCATCACCAACGCGGGCACTGAAGCGCAGGCAAGAGACCGCAAACTCATGGCACAGGCATCGCCCTGCCAGATGGCGTTCAGATAGCCCATGGACAGAGGAACCGCGTGCCCCGCATGGACACGCTGCGCGATGTCTACCAGCACGCCATAGCGGAGCTCCGTCGCGTAGTTCAGTCGGAGAATGGACATCCTCGTGCGGTTCGTGCGACTGAAGTGCTCGAAGATTCGCTCGCGCCCGAGGCAGCTCATGGCGTATTCGCCGACCGGGTTTGGGGCGTCTGCTTCCACCGACCCGCCACCAGAGACCGGTGACAACCCGTAGACGTTGCCGGTCGAAAACACCGCAATGCGACTGGTGGGGAATCGCTCGCTCACCATCCCGGGCAGGAAGCTGTTCATGGCCCAGGTCAGCGATTCCTGACCTGTCGATCCGAACTTCATGCCGGCCATGAAGATGACGTTGGCGGCATCGGGAAGATCGGCGAGCGCCTGCCGGTTCATCAGATCACGGGAAAGCGTCTCCACGCCCCACGATTGCAGCTGCGCCGACAGGGTGGGCGACGAAAATCGCGAGACACCAATCACCCGGCGGGAACTGCCGGCGGCATCGGATGCCCGCCTTGCCATGCGGGCCAGCGTCGGCCCCATCTTGCCACCCACGCCGAGGATGAGGACGTCGCCGTCGAGCGACGCGAGCGTACGCGTCACGTCCTCGGTCGGCTCGCTCAACAAGTCGTCGAGCTCGTCGACGTCGCGGATCGACGCGTTGCCGTCAGAGGTTGCCACTCGGGAGTCCGTCCCCGCCGATTGTACGTCGGCAGCCCGGTGAGCTCATCGGCTTACAATCCCGACGTGGATGCCAGCAACATGCGGCTGCGCGTGATGACGAGCGCGGACATTCCAGCGGGGATGCAGCTGAAGGAACGCGCGGGATGGAACCAGACGGCGGCAGACTGGCGGCGATTTCTCGAACACAGTCCCGAGGGATGCTTCGTCGCTGAAGTCGGCGCGCAGGTCTGCGGCACCGTCACGACTATCACCTTCGAGGACCGCTTCGCCTGGATTGGCATGGTACTGGTCGATCCTGAGTGTCGCGGCCGAGGTTTCGGCACCGCGCTGCTCGAACGGGCGATTCATTACCTCGACGAGCTGGATCTGTCAGCGATCAAGCTCGACGCGACCCCGCAAGGACAACCCCTTTACGAGAAATTGGGGTTCCTGCCGGAGTACGAGATCGGGCGATGGACCCGGCGGCAGCCGCCCGGCGTGGCGATGCCGGCGCGGACCGCCGTGGCCGAATCAGCCTCTCCGGCGCTCGTCGAGAGCATCTGCGAATTCGATCGACAGGTGTTTGGCGCCGATCGAACCGGCCTGCTGATGTCGTTGCACGAAGAGGCGCCGGAGCTCACGCGGGGAATTCTCAGGGACGGAACCCTTGCAGGCTATGCGCTCGGCCGGCGAGGATCGTTCGCCGACCATCTCGGTCCGTGGATGGCACGCGATCCCGACACCGCTCGTCAGTTGCTGGAGGCTTTTCTGGCGGCCTCTTCGCGGCAGACGCAGATCGCCGATTGCCTGAGTGCACACGCGGCGACTGGCGAGCTCGTGAAGTCCTTTGGGTTCGGCTACTCACGCCCGCTCATTCGAATGTTTCGCGGCTCGAACGACCACCCAGGCCGGCCCGACCTGCTATGCGGGATTCTCGGGCCGGAGTTCGGCTGAACCAGCCTCATGACTGACCTCGGGCCAACGCGCATCTTCTACGGCTGGTGGATTGTCGCCGCCGCATTTCTGAACCTGTTCTTCGGAGTCGGCGTCATCTTTTACGGGTTCCCGGTCCTGTATCCCGCGCTGGTCGAGTCCCTGGGCTTCACTCGCGCGCAGGTCACGCAGGGATTCCTGCTTGGATTTCTGCTCGTCGGTTTGCCGTTCGGGTTCCTGGCAGGCGCGCTGATCGACCGCATCGGAGCGCGCGTGGTGATCCTCGCGGGAATCGGCTTCGTCGGGCTGTCTCTGCTGCTGATGGGTACGATGACGAAGCTGTGGCACTACGAGCTGCTCTGCATCACCGAGGTCATTGGCTACGTGCTCGCGGGTCCCATCGCGAATCAGGTGCTTATCGCACGCTGGTTTCGAATGCGCCGCGGCCGCGCCATGGGCTACGCGTATCTCGGCCTGGGGCTTGGCGGCGTGTTCGCCCCGCTGCTCGTCAATTTCCTGCTGCGTCACTATGGCTGGCGGCACGCCCTGGAGATCGTTGGACTCCTCATCCTGATGGTGCTCTTCCCGGTGGGGATCTGGGTCACGCGCTCGACGCCGGCCGACATGGGGCTTCTGCCGGACGGGATGCCGATCGATCGGGCGACCGACGAACAGTTCGCGATCGTGTCCCCTGCGCTCGGGGTGCGGGCGGCAATGCGCACAAGAAACTTCTGGCTCATCCTCGCCGGGTCGACCCTGGTGATGGGCGCTATCGGCTCGGTGATCCAGCACTTCATTCTTTTTCTCGAGGACTCCGGCTACTCGCCGACGATAGCCTCGCGATTCCTGACGGGCCTTCTGGTGTCGAGCCTTGGCGGGCGCGTGGTGGTCGGCTATGTCGCGGACCGTTTCAGCAAGAAGAACATCACCGCGCTGTTCTACGTGCTGCTCAGCGTATCGCTGCTCCTGCTCGCCGGGGCGCGGGAGCCGGTGGTCGTCTGGGTCTTCGGCGCAGTATTTGGCTTTGCCATGGGCGCGGACTACATGCTCATTCCGCTGGTCACCGCCGAATGCTTCGGCACGTCGTCGCTTGGCAAGCTACTGGCCCTGATCATCATGGGCTACTCGCTCGGCCAGTGGGGCGGGCCATGGATCGCGGGCCGAATCTTCGACGCGCGCCACAGCTACGATGTGGCCTGGAACATCATGGCCGTGGCGGGCGTGGTGGGCGCCGCCGCGATCTACGCCGTCGATCCGCTCAGAGAGAAGCCGCAGGCTGGCCCCTCATCCACCTGAACGCCGTGCGCCGGTCCCAGTGCGGCAGGTCCCCTCAGAGTTGGTCACCGGGTGCTGGTCATATCGATCTTCGCCGCCGCGATGTCGGTCGGGATGAACCGGCGATCGACCAGACCTCGAACGTCGAGGTGCCGCTCGAGGATGCCGGCCTCCGTGGCCATGTCGGCAATCCGCTGCATCTCGTCGTCTCCCGGGGTGAGCATCCGGTAGCTGACGCGATCGGCAGGCTGCGTCAGGACGTAGCGGATGAGCGCTTCGTCCTGCCTGAAATACGGCGCGACTACCCGCGCGGCGTCAAGACGATGGGTCTCGGCCCACTCACCGCTCTCCGCGATACCGCGGACCAGGTCGCGCACCACGGCCGGGCGCTCGGCGATGAGCCGATCGGTGACGACCAGCACGCACGAGATGAAGTGCGGCCAGATGTCCTTGGCGTGATAGAGCACGCGGCCCGACCCGTCGAGCTCCGCGCGCGCCGCGTGCGGCTCGCCGACGAAGTACGCGTCGATGGCTTTGGCAGCGAGCGCGCCTGGCATGTCTGGCGGCGGCAGCTCGACGAACTTGATCGTCGCCGGATCGACGCCCTCGTCGTTCATCAGCTTGCGAATCACCAGGTACTGGTTGCTGTACTTGCTGGGGATGGCGAACACGCGCCCGCGAAGATCCTTGAGCGACGTGGCCACGAGATCCTTGCGGACGATCACGGTGGATCCGTCGCGGTGTCCGAGGTACGCGATCCGCACCCCGACGCCCTGCTCACGCAGCTTCATCGCCAGCGGCGCGATCATGAACGTCGCGTCGAGCCGTCCGCTCTTCAACGTCTCCACCACCGTTGGAAAGTCGGTGAAACGCTGGGACTCGAACCGCGTCGTGCGGCTCGTCTTCGATGCGAAATCGGTGACCGGACAGGTCAGGTGGCACGTGACCGGCAGAAAGCCGACCGCCAGGGTCTCGCGCCCGCGCTGGTCCGTCTGTCCAGGCGCCTGCGCTTCGGCGTGGCGCCACGGATGAATGCGCAGGGCGGCGAAGACCGCGACGAACAGCAGCGCTCCCACGCTCCACAACACAAACGGCGACGACCTCGGCTTCATTTGTTCCTTCCTGCCGTCGCCGCGATGCGCTGCTCTTCGGGGGCAGCGGACGTGACGAGGGCATCGAGCCCCAGGGCACTGAGAATTCGACGGACGGCGCTGACGACTTCAGGATGGGTCGGGTCTCGCGGCCTCGGCACGTCCAGGACGATCTCATCCCGCACGCGCGCCGGGCGCTCGGACAGCACGAGCACGCGATCCGCCAGCTGTGCGGCCTCTTCGATGTCGTGCGTCACCAGAATCACCGTCCGCGGCTGCTCGGCCAGGATCCGCGACAGCTCCAGCCTCATCTTGAGGCGCGACAGGTAGTCGAGCGAGGAGAACGGCTCGTCCATCAACAGCAGGGGCGTTTCGCCGCCAAGCGCGCGCGCCAACTCGACACGCTGGCGCATTCCCCCGGACAGCTGATGGGGATACGCGCCTGCAAACGCGCTGAGCCCGATCAGACTGCACAGCCCGTCGGCGTGGCGCCGCCGCTCGCCCGGATCCGACAGGTGGCTCAGTCCGAGCAGGATGTTCTCGTCGACAGTCAGCCACGGGAACAGCCCGTCCTGCTGGAACACCATGCGCAGGCTCGCCGGACGATGCACGATGCCCGATGTGGGCGGCAACCACCCCGAGCAGATGTTCAACAGCGTCGTCTTGCCGCAGCCCGAGGGCCCGACCAGCGCGACGAATTCCCCGGCGTGCACTTGCAGATCGAGACCGGCCAGGACCTCGACGGCGCCAAACGCCACACGCACCTTGTCGAGACGCAGCAGCTCCGCGCTCACCATCGAGCGCGCCTCATCGCTCATAGCCCCACCGCACGCTGGGGATCATGGTGAGCTGCACGAGCAGCCGGTCCAGGACGGCGCCGATCACGCCAATGACGAGCATCGCGGCCACCAGCAGATCGATGCGCAGGCCGTTGCGGGCATCCCAGACCGCGAACCCGAGGCCGTCACGCCCCGCGATCATCTCCGCCGCCACCACCACCAGCCACGACAGCCCGGCGGCTACGCGCAAGGTCGTGATGACCTGAGGCGCGATGGCCGGCAAGGTCACTGCCGTGAGCAGGCGCGGCCCCTCGATGCCGAGGTCGCGCGCCACGCGGAAGAACACGCTCGGGATGTTCGCCACGGCGGCGGTCGTCGAGACGACGATCGGAAAAAACGCCGCCATGAAGATGAGAAATACTGCCGGCGCATCGCCGATGCCGAGCCAGAGGATGGCAAACGGAATCCATGCCAGCGGCGACAGGCTTCGGAAGAAGTTGACCAGCGGGAGAAAGGCGTCGCGCGCGCGCGCCGAATGCCCGAGTCCAAGGCCCGCCGGCACTCCCAGGGCAACGGCCAGCAGGAATCCTGCCGACACCCGGAACAGCGACGCCACGGCGTCGTCCGCCAGACGGCCGCTCCTCAGCTCGGACCACACGCCACGCGCGACGTCCCACGGATGCGGGAAGAGCGATGGCGGAAAGACGCCGAGCGACGACAGCGCGGCCCACACCGCGACGAGCGCGGCTGGCGCCGCCAGAGCGAGAAAGGGGATCCGCCGAGTCAAAGGCAAGCTGCCGCCAGTATGTCATCCTCGCTGCGAGCCTCGGCCGCACCGTGGAAAAAAGGGGTTCACGTAATTGGAACGTATGAGGCGCGAGAGCGCCCGACGCGCGTCCCGGGCGTCGAGCCTGTTACGATTGGAGTTCAGCTCGCTGACCCGACGCCCGATGTCCCGCCAAGTCGCCTTTGCCCTCGTTGTGATCGGTCTTCTGACCGGTGCGTCGTGCACATCCCCATCGGAGCCGTCGATGGCGCCGGAGGCGTATCGCGAGGTCGTCACGACGTTCTACACCGGGCTGTCGGCGATGCAGACCTCCCAGGACGTGCTGGCCCGCGAGAAATTCGATCGCGTGGTCACGTTGGCGCCTCAGGAGCCCGCCGGATGGGCCAATCTCGGGCTCCTCCTGCTGCGACAGCAGGAGTTCGACCAGGGCGCCGAGCGCCTGGCCCGCGCCGCCACGCTCGCGCCCGAGAGCGGCTCGATCCAGCGACTGCAGGCCCTCGCGGAAGGCCGTCGCGGCAACCTGGCCGAGGCCACTCTCCACTGGCGGAAGGCGCTCGACCTGAACCCGGACGACGTCGAGGCGGCATATTCGCTCGCGTTGGACACGGAGCGGCAGGGCGGCCCCGCCAACGAGGCCGCAGCCGAGCGCACGCTCGCGGAACTCGTACGGCGTCGAGAGAACCTTGCCGCGCGTGTCGAGTACGCGCGCCTGGCCGCCAAGCTGGGCGATCAGGCCGCGCTGCAGGCCGCGGCTGGTCCGCTGCAAGCGGCCTCCGCCGCGTGGTCGGCCGAGGCCCAGGACCAGTTGAAGGCGATGCTGGCGTCCGCCGCGGAAAACCCACGAGCGGCTGCGACGCGCGTCGCATTCCTGAAGAACTTTCTCCTGCGTGAGCCGGCGTATCGTTCTGCCCTGGCCGAGGTCACCACGCCACGCGAGGAAGTGGGCCAGCCACTCGTGCGCTTCCTGCGCCTGAAGAATCCAGAACCGCAGCCCGCGCCGGCCGACAACAGTCTCGCGTTTGCGATCGAGCCGCTGGCCGACGCACCCTCCGGTCTTTCGTGGATCGGTGCCGTCGCGCTCACCGGCGAGGGCAACCCGGTCGTCGGGACGGCGGGGCCGTCTGGGCTGCGGATTGCCGGTGTGCCAGGCATCAGCGCGTGCGCCGCGCGGAACGGCCCCGGCGGCATTGGCGCTCTGACGCCCGATGCCGTCGCCGTAGCGGACCTGAACTACGACTTCCGCACCGATCTGGCGCTCGCAACCGCGGCCGGTCTGTGCGTGCTGCGTCAGGACGCCAACGGCCGCTTCACCGACGTGACCGCGCAGACGAAGTTGCCCGCGGCGGTGATTGGCACTGCGGCCTACGGCCTGTGGCCGGCCGACGTCGACACCGACGGCGATCTCGACCTGGTGCTGGCGCCGCGCGACGGCCATCCCCTGGTGCTGCGCAACAACGGCGACGGCACGTTCACGCCGCGCGATCTGTTCGCTGCCGTCCCGCGTGCGCGGGGCTTCGCCTGGGCCGACCTCGACGGCGAGGGCGTGCCCGACGCGGCGTTCCTGGACGATGCCGGAGTGGTTCGGGTGTTCCTGAACCTGCGCGGAGGCAACTTCAGGGCCGAGACGCCGCCGCCGTCCTATGGCCAAGCCGTCGCCATTGCGGTCGCCGCCCAGGGCGACTCCAATTTCGCGTTGATCGTGCTCTCGCGCGACGGAGCCCTCACCCGTCTGGCGCGCAAGTCCGGAAGCGGCGGCTGGGACGTGACGCCGCTGCTGCACGTCGATCCGCCGGCAGGCCTCGCGCCCGGCGTGGCTCGCCTGCTGACGGCCGATCTCGACAACAACGGCGCGGCCGATCTGATCGTTGCCGGCTCGACGGCCTCGCGTGTGCTGCTGGGCGGGCCCGGCGGTTCGTACGTGGCGCTGCCGACGCCGCTCGCGCTGAGCGTCGAGGGCGTGGCCGATCTCGACAGCGACGGCAGGCTCGAGCTGCTTGGCCTCGCACCAGGCGGACAACCGGTCCGCGTCGTCAGTCGCGGCGCCAGGAAATACCATGGCAGGCGCTCCGGCCGCGCGCGACCACAGTCACCGGCGACCAGCGCATCAACTCGTTTGGCATCGGCGGCGAGATCGAGGTGCGTTCGGGCTTGCATCTCCAGAAGCAGGTAATCACCTCGGCGCTGGTTCACTTCGGCCTCGGCGAGGCGGCGGGCGCCGAAGTCGTGCGCATCGTCTGGCCCAACGGCGCGCTCCAGTCGGAGTTCGACACGAATGCCGACCAGACGATCAAGGCGACGCAGCGGCTGAAGGGATCGTGCCCGTGGCTCTTCGCGTGGAACGGTCGCGAGATGGCGTTCGTCACCGACCTGCTGTGGCGTTCGCCGCTCGGCCTCCGCATCAACGCCCAGACGACCGCTGACGTGCTGATGACCGAGGACTGGGTCAAGGTGCGCGGCGATCAGCTCGTGCCGCGGGACGGCGCCTACGATCTGCGAATCACGGCGGAGCTCTGGGAGACGCACTTCTTCGATCTCGTCTCGCTCCTGGCCGTCGATCATCCGGCCGGCACCGAGGTGTTCGTGGACGAACGGTTCGCGATTCCGCCGCCGGCGCTTCAGGCAACCGCGACCGGACCCGTCCGGACATTCGCGTCGGTGCGGGACGACCACGGCGGCGACGTGTCGGCGCTGGCCGCGGAGCGCGATTCCCAGCTACGTCGACTTCGCCGGCCGCGGAGCGTATCAAGGCATCACTCGCCCGCACTTCGTCGAGATGGAGCTGCCGGACGTCGGCGCCGCGATCCGGTCCGCTGTGGCTGGTGGCGCAGGGCTGGGTTCACCCGACCGACAGCTCCATCAACGTCGCGATCGGTCAGGGCACACACCCGCTGCCCGAAGGACTGTCGCTGCACGTCGCGGACGCGAGTGGCCGCTTCCATGAAGCGCGCGGCGGGCTCGGTTTTCCGTCGGGCAAGGACAAGACGATTCTGGTGGACCTGACCGGCCTGTTTCCGGCGCAGGGGCCGCGACGGTTCAGGCTTGCGACCAACCTCGAGATCTTCTGGGACAGACTGGGCTGGGCCATTGGCCGCCCGGACGTGGTGTTGGCGCCGCGCCGGCTCGAGCTACTGGACGCGCAGCTTGCCTATCGCGGCTACTCCATCACGGAGCAGCCCGCCTCCAGCGTTCCGGAGCGCCCGCGTTACGTGCTCGCCGGTACCGAGCCGCGCTGGCGCGACCTCGAAGGCTACTACACGCGCTTCGGCGACGTGCTGGAGCTCGCTCCGCCGGGTGGACGACCGCTACGTCATCATGAACGCCGGCGACGAGCTGCGCGTGCGGTTCGCCGAGGCGCCAGCCCGTCGCCGGTCAGCGTCCGCGACTTCATCGTCGTCGGCGACGGCTGGGTGAAAGACGGCGACTACAACACGAGCTTCTCCCGCACGGTGCTGCCGCTGCCGACGCATGCAGACGGGCCGCTACGACGCGGCCCCGCGACGGCTCGAGGACGATCCCGTGTACCGCGCACACCCGCAGGATTTCGCGGAGTACCACACGCGGTACGTGTCGCCCGGACATGCTGCGCGTACGCGCTTCGCGTGCCAGAGGACGAACGCAGACGATGAATCGCTACGCCAGGGCCGTCGCTCGCGGTGGTCTTCCTTGCCCTGCTCGCGACGCCGTTCCTGATCCGGCGCTTCAACCGGCCCACGCATCGCGGCTCGCGTCAGGCAATGTCGATGCGCTGGCGCAGTACGGCTTCCGCCTCACGGAGTCGGCGAGGACCGCGGGCCTCGAGTTCGTACATGAAGCGCCGACCCTCGACGCCAAGCTGGCCCACATCATGCCGCAGGTCGCCTCGATGGGCGCCGCGGTCTCGATCGTCGACTTCGACCGCGACGGCTTGCCGGACCTCTACGTCACCGACAGCAAGGAGGGCTCGAAGAACCAGCTCTATCCGCAATCGCGGCGACGGCACGTTCGAGGACGTCGCGCGCGCGCCTGGGCATCGCCGATCTGAACCAGGCCGAAACGGGCGTGTCGATGGGCGCCGTCTGGGGCGACTACGACAACGACGGCTTCGAGGATCTGCTTCCTCTACCGCTGGGGCCGGCCGGAGCTGTTCCACAACGACGGCGGCCACGGCTTCACGCGCGTCACCGAGACGACGGGCCTGCCCGCGTGGGCCAACGCCAACACCGCCGTCTGGCTCGACTACGATCGCGACGGCCGCCTCGATCTGTTCGTCGGCGGCTACTACGCCGAGAACGTCAACCTCTGGAAGCTCGCCGACACGCAGATGATGCCGGAGAGCTTCGAGTACGCGACCAACGGCGGCCGCAAGTACCTGTTCCACAATCTGGGCGGCGGGCGGTTCGAGGAAGTCAGCGCGCAAGGTCGGCATCGTCTCGCGCCGCTGGGCGCTGGCCGCCGTGGCCGCCGATCTGCGCGGAACCGGCTACCCGGATCTGTTCATCGCCAACGACTACGGCGTGTCCGAGCTGTTCGTCAACGACGGCGGGCATTTCCGCGAGGTCGGACGCGAGTCCGGCGTCGGCTACGCGCCCAAGAGCGGGATGAACGCCTCGGTCGGCGACGTGCTCAACCAGGGCCGCTTCGCCCTCTACGTCTCGAACATCTCCGAGGAGGGCATCCTGCTCCAGGGCAACAACCTCTGGGTGCCGACGACCAGCCACCGGCGGGATCGCCGCAGTACGAGAACCTCGCCCGCTCGATGGGCGTGGATCTTGGCGGCTGGAGCTTCGGCGCGCAGTTCGGCGACCTGAACAACGACGGCTTCCTCGACCTCTACCTCGTCAACGGCTACGTCTCGGCGTCGCGGAGCGACAGCTACTGGTACGACTTCTCGAAGGTCGCCGGCGGCAACGGCTCGTCATCTCCGACGCCGCGAACTGGCCGGCGATGGGCAGCCGCAGCCTGGCGGGCTACCAGCAGAAGAAGGTCTGGCTGAACGACGGCGCTGGCCGCTTCCTCGACGTGGCGCCGATGGTCGGCGTCACCGATCGGCACGACGGGCGCTCGGTGGCGCTCGCCGATTTCGCGAATCGCGGCGTGCTCGACGTCGTCGTCGCCAATCAGCGCGGCCCGCTGCTGCTCTACCGTAACGAAGTCGCGCCCGGCCGCGACTGGGTGGCGTTCGATCTCGAGGGGAGCTGCCGCCCCGATCGCGACCCGAGCGGCTGCTCGAACCGCAGCGCCATCGGCGCCCAGGTCACCGTGTACTGGGACGGCCAGCAGCAGGTGCAGGAGGTCTCGGGCGGCTCGGGCTTCTGCGCGCAGAACGAGCGGCGCCTCCACTTCGGTCTCGGCATCGGGCGCCAAGGTCGACAAGGCCGTCATCCGCTGGCCGTCGGGCAAGACTCAGATCCTGACGACGCCCAGAGGTGAATCGCGTGCACAAAGTGGAAGAGCCCTCGTGACGACTCAGGCGCTGGCCAACGAACCGTCGCGTGCGCCGAGGACGCCGTTCCTGCCGCAGATCGATCGCCGCTATCTGGCGCCCATGCTGATCACGTGTGTCCTGGTCGCCGGCCAGATCACCTTCGGCTTTCTCGAGAGCTGGTCGCGCACGTTCCTGGCGATCGCCACGGCGATCGGCGTGGAGCTGCTGGTCGTCCGTGCGCTCTACGGGAAGTGGCCGCACCTGGCCAGCGCCTACATCTCGGGCATCAGCGTCGGCATCCTGGTCCGCTCGCCGGCGTTCTGGCCGTATGCGCTTGTGCTCGGCCATCTCGATCACGTCGAAGTACGTCCTCCGCGTCCAGGGCCGGCACCTCTGGAACCCGACCAACTTCGGCATCGTGATGATGCTGTTGCTGGCGGCCGACACCGTCGCCGAGCCTCAGCGTGCAGTGGGGCAACAATCTGCTGCCGATGGTGGTCGTGTGGGCCTTCGGCGCAGTGATCCTCCGATGGTCGGCCGGCTGCACATCACGCTGACCTACGTCGCGTCGTTCCTCGTCTTCTCGGTGTTGCGGGCCGGCATCACCGGTCATCCCCTGCTCAGCGAAGTCGCGCCGATCACCGGGCCGATGTATCAGCTCTTCATCTTCTTCATGATCACCGACCCGAAGACCACGGTCGGCCCCCGGTGGGCGCAGTCGCTCGTGGCGTTCGTCATCGCGGCCGTCGAGGCCGTCTTCCGGCTGATGGAGTTCGTGCACGCGCCGTTCTACGCGCTGTTCCTCGTCGGCCCGATCGCGAACCTGATCGAGATCGGCCTCGCGAAGCGCCGCGCGAACCTCACCGCTTCCCGCTGACCCTCGATCGTCGGGCCGAGCGCGATCTGACGCCGGGCGACGTCATTCGCCACCCGGCGCTGGACTCGCTCGGCTACCTGGAGAGGATCTTCGCCTGATTGGCCAGGATGCTGACCTGATTGGCCTTGATCGCGCCCTGGTTCTTGACCACGGTGTCGAGCTTCTTCTGGTTGGCGAGAATCGTCGACTGGTTCGCGACGATCCTGGCTTGATTGCCGAGAATCTTTGCCTGGTTCCCGGCGATCTTCGTCTGGTTCCCCAGGATCTTCGTCTGATTGCCGGCGATCCTGGTCTGGTTGGCGAGAATCCTGGTCTGGTTCGCAAGCACCTTGCTGTCGCTCATGAGCACTCTCCTTGTGGGCGTTGTCACAGTCCGAGGGCGGCGGCGCGCGCCGGCACTGGTGGTGGCAGCCACACAGGCAGGCGGATCACGCCATGCCCGTGCGCTTCAGCAGCGCGAGGACTTCGTCGGCGCTCGCCTGCAGTTTGGCCGCGGACGCCAGCAGGTCTGCCGCGATCACCGGGTACCAATCGCGACGGCTGCGGTCGAGCAGGCCGATCGTGTCGAAGGGCTCGACGGCGCGATCGATGCGCGCCATCAGCGCGTCGCGCGCCGGCGCTCGACGTGCGGACGCGGCGAGCGAGGCACAGGCCTCGAGCTCGGGCCCGAACGTCGGGTGCTCGCAGAGCAGGAAGCCCGGGGTCAGCTCCGGCCGCCCGAGGCGCCGTGCGGCCTCGCTGAAGCTTGCCGCCGCGAAATACAGCAGGCTGAGCCGCTTGAACAGCGGCGGGTCATCCATGGTCGCATAGAGGGCGGCGACGAGTCGTTCTGTCGCATCGAGCTCCGTCAGCGTGATGCGCTCGTACTCGCGGAGCGCGGCGTCTCTCTCGGCTCCCGGCGTCGTGTGCTCCAGCAGGTCAACAAGACGGAGGATGCCCAGGAGTGTCAGCGGAAAGCCCGTCGAGAGCAGCGGATCGATCACGCCCGCGGCCGACGGCAGCAGCGCCCACTGCGAGCCCGCCACTCGCGCGCTGCGGAAGGCGAGGCGGCGCGTGTGAACGAATGGGAGGGTGGCACGTGCGCGCCGGAATTGGTCGGCGACCGACGGCAGGCGTGCCAGCAGGCGCTCCCACGCCGGGGCACCGTCGCGTGCGCCGATGTCGGCGGCGAGAGAGCTCGTCAACGCCGCTCCTGCGCTGGTGACGCCGTTGTTGAAGCGGAGCATCCAGATCCAGCCCCCGGCAAACACGTGGTGCAGCGCCGCGTCGTCGATCGGGTACGGCGGCACGTCCGGTGTCGACCGCAAGGCATCCCACCGCGCGACGCCCTCGAAGTGAGTGTAGAGCGCCTGAGTCGCCGGCAGCCAACGGGGCGGCGTTTCTGGCAGGCCGAGCGCGGTGTGCAGGAACCCTCGAGGTCCGCTCGCGTCGATCACGAACGGCGCCGCGATGCGGACGGACCGGCCCTCGCGCTCGCCCTCGAGAATCGTGCGATCGCCCTCGTGAAGAATCCGGTCGAGCCGCGTCGAGTCCAGGTAGATCGCGCCTGCGGCCTGCGCTTCCTGCACGAGCGCGTGGTCGAAGTCGGGCCGGTACCAGTGGGTATCGGCGATCTCGTCATGCGGGCTCGCGGCGACCAGCAGTTGCCGATCGTGCTCCGCGCCGTCGTCGAACGGGACGCCGGCGTCATGGAACAGGAACGTGAACCCGCGCTTGAGACCGCCAGCGACGTCCGGTCGCGCGCCTTGCCACGACCCCCACTTCGAGAAGACGCGAATGCCCGGCAGCGCGTAGCGATCCGACAGCTCTTCGAGCAGGAGGTTGGTCAGCGGCGTCGTGGACTCGCCGATGGCGAATCGCGGGTGTCGCCCGCGCTCGACGAGCGCCACCCGCCGGCCACGCGCGACCAGGGCCAATGCGGTCAGCGAGCCGGCGAAGCCCGATCCGACGATCGCGACGTCGACGTCGATGTGCGAGACCGCCGAGAGACTCATCGGCTGCCGTCGTGCCCACAGGCCTGACAGCGACTGCCGGGAAGGACGCGCTGTGCGTGGTTCATTGCCTCGAGTCGATCGCGCCGGTCCTGGGCGCAGTGCGGGCACGTCGCGAACCGTTCGATCTCCCACAGGTCGACGAAGACGCGCCGCTGTCCCCCTGCTTTCGGCAGCGCCAGCTCGAAGCTTCGCTCCACGTCGTCCAGATCCGGCGATCGGAACGAGCCTTCGGCGGCCAGCGCTTCGAGCGCGCCGTTGCCCGTGCGGGTCGGGATGAGCGAGACGACCGCGGCGCCGCAGGAGAAGGCGGCATCCACCGACGCGAGCAGCCAGTCATCCTGCGCGTCGTCAGGGACAAACGGCGGAGAGATCAGCAGGAAGACTCGGAGACCCACGCCGCGATCTTCGAGCGCGCGAGCGGCCGCGGCGAAGCGCTCGAGCGTGAAGCGTTTGTTCAGCTGTTCGAGCGCGACCGGATGCGCGGTCTCCAGGCCCATCGCGACCTCGAGCCGCGTCGGGACGCCGTCAGGTCCGGCCGAGCGGCCAAGCGAGGCGAGCAGCCGGTCGACGCGCGGGCCGATCAACGCGGGATGTGATTCGACGACGGCATATGGAACGCCGGCAAGCGCCCCACCGACGTCGTCATAGTCGGATTCGGGAACCGCGCGCGGATCGAAGAAGCTGCCGGCGTTGTAGAGTTTCATCCCGCCAGGAGGCACACCCTGACTCGCCAGGACGGCGCGCGCCGCCGTCAACTGCGCGGGGATAGCTCCTCTCGGGGTGTCAGCCTCGGTGGTGAAGGTCCACAGATCGCACATCGCGCAGCGCCACGGACACTCGCGGCCCGTGAGCAGCACGGTGGCCATGCGGATCAGGTCGCCGTTCGCGGCCCGCTCATCCTCGACGATCAGCCCCTGATAGCGCCACGGATCGTAGTCAGGGCGGGCAGGACGACGCGCGAGCACGAAGCGGTCGCGGGCGGCCGCGGTGGCGGGATAGCCCTCCATCGTCACGCATAGAGATGTTCGAACGCGTGGCGGTACTCGCGTTCCGATTGGTCGAGACGCCCACGCAGCGTGTCGATCGAGGCGGCGCCGTGCTGGAAGCGACGCTTCGGGAACACGGGCATGTCGAACCCGGTGTTCGCCTTGATGCCCCTGCGGACGATCTCGCCCTTCAGCGAGTAGAGCGTCGGCACGTCGTAGCCCGTCAGCGCGGCGAACGGGATGCCTTCGGCGACCTCGATCACATCGGGACGCGTGTAGGGGCTGAACCCGTCGAACCCGTACTTCGACGCCGGCGCGTACGTCCGCACGTAGCTGCGGCTGAGGCCGCCGCTGTAGGTCAGCGAGTGCTTGATCTTGCCGACGCCCCAACCCTCCTGATAAAGCATCAGGTTGTCGACGACGCTGCGGATGGTGAGCTCCGGGTTCTCCTCGATCGGGTAGTCCTTGAGGTTTTCGTCGCCGCCGTCGCCGTCGGCGAGGTAGCGCCAGTCCGGATAGCGCTCGCGAATGCCCTTGCAGAGGAGCAGACCCATCGCCGCGCACTCGACATCGAGCGACTTGTAGTCTTCGAGCACCCGGAGCGTGTGCTCGACGTCGAGATCGTCCGGCTTGGCCTCGATCTCCTCGAGAAACATCGAGAGTCCGAGCTCGGACAGAAACGCGCGCGCCTGCGCCACGTCGGGGCCGGTGCCCAGGCTCAGCACGAACGCCTTGAGCCGCGCCGGCGACATGCCGAGTTGGAGCATCGTGTGGTAGGTCGCGAGAAAGACCGATCCGCTGTCGATGCCGCCCGAGAAGCTGACGCCGATCGGCTCAGTGCCGGCCCCCTGCTGGTCGATGCCGCGTAGCCACTTCCCCACTTCCTCGATCAGGGCGCCGATGTAGCGACGGCCGATCTCGTCCAGGTCTGGAGGCAGCGTGCCTCGGGACGGCGTGAAGAAGCGGGTGTAGGTAGGGTCGGGATCGGGACAGCCGACCAGGGCGATCTCGACGATGAAGTGCGCCGGCACCATCCGGGTGTAGCTCGGATGAAACTGGCTGCCGAAGCCCGCGTTGTCGAGCGCCTGCTGCAGCGTGTCGATACGATCGGCGACGAACAGCGCCGGCCCCTCGTGGCGCTTGGCGAGGAAGTAGCGCATCGGCCGATCCAGCGACCGGGCCAGCCGCACGGTGATGCCATCGACGGCGACGAGCGCGAAGGAGCCGTCGATCGCACGGACCTCGGCCGGATCGCCACCGTTCACGCGGCGCCGGGCTTCATCGACACTGACATTGTGAATCCGGTTCAGGCGCGAGTCGGTGAGATCGACCACGCGATCGACAGGATGTCGCATGCCGTCATTGTAAGCCACACACGAGCGGTCGGGGAGGCCGGCGCAGCAACTCGCCGCTCTACCTCCAGAAGCAGCACGTCGTCGGCGCAGCTACAATTGCGCGACCAGGCGGCGTGGCGTCATGCCGCTTCTCGGAAGGGGCTGCGATGGGACGACGCGCGTGTGTGGTGGTGCTGGGGTGGCTGCTGGGCGCTCATCTGCTGGCGCAGCCGGTATTTCGCGGCTCAGAGATATTCCCGCCGGAAGAATTCGCGGCCCGGCGCGCCGAGGTGGCGGCACGCATCGGTGACGGCGTCGCGATCGTGCTCGGCACGACAGAGCCCGCCGGCGAGATGCCGTTCCGCCAGAACAGCCAGTGCTTCTATCTCACTGGCGTCGCCGAGCCGCGCGCGAGCGTCATCATCGACGGCCGCACGAAGAAGACGACGGTGTTTCTGCAGCAGCATACCGAACGGCAGGAAACCAGCCGGGATGGGCCGGGCCTGAATCCGGGGCCGGACGCTGCCGCGGCGATCGGCGTCGACGCGGCCTTGCCGCGGAGCGAGTTCACCGCCGCCATCACCGCGATCGCCAACGACCATCGAACGATCTACACGCCATTTGCCGCCGAAGTACTGGGCAGCCAGTCGCAAGGCGATCCGACACGGCTGTGGACGACAAACAAGCAGGACCGGTGGGACGGCCGTGATTCGCGCGAGGCGACCTTCATCGCCAGGCTCAAGGACGCTGCGCCGCAGTCGGAGATCGTCAACCTCGATCCCATCCTGAACAGCCTCCGCGTCGTCAAGAGCGCGCGTGAGGTCGCGGTGATTCGCGAAGCCACACAGATCGCCGGGCTCGGCATCATGGAGGCGATGCGGGATGCCAGGCCGGGTATGCGCGAGTACGAGCTGCAGGCCGACGCCGAGTTCGTGTTCAAGAAGCACGGCGCGCTCGGCGCGTCGTACTTCGCGCTGATCGCCACCGGCGCCAACACCTACTACACGCACTACAACCGCAACACCGCCACGCTGGCGGATGGCGATCTGGTCCAGTTCGATTACGCGCCGGACTTCAAGTACTACCAGTCAGACGTGACGCGCGTCTTTCCGGCCAACGGCGTGTTCTCGGCCCGGCAGCGCGAGGCGTACGGGATCTATCTGCAGCTCTATCGGGCGGTCATGACCTCGATCCACGTGCACATGACGACGGCGGACGTGATCAAGGCGGCTGTGGTCAAGATGGACGCGATTGTCGCCTCATTCCCGTTCACAGACCCGAAGATTCAAACGGCGGCGCACGCGTTCGTCGAGAACTATCGCCGGCAGTCGGCCAACGGACGATCCCTGGGGCACTCGGTCGGCCTCGAGGTCCACGACCCTGATGAGAACGCCACGGTGCTCGAGCCCGGCCACATCTTCACCATCGAGCCGGAGATGCGCATCGAAGAGGACCACACCGGGATCCGCCTGGAAGACATGATCCTGATCACCGACACCGGCTACGAGAACCTCTCGGCGTTCGTGCCGATCGAGGTCAAGGACATCGAGGCGATGATGGCCGACAAGGGACTGAGCGACGCGATGCTGACGCTCAAGTAAGCGCCGGCTCACATGTCGCGACTGAGCGCCGGTGCTAGTCGAGGAACTTCCCGATCAGCCACTTGTGGCCGAACGGGTCGACGACGGAGCCCTGCAGCATCCGCCGGATCGGCTTCGGGCCAACGGTCTCGTGCACATGCTCGCGCACCGGACTGCCCTCTACAGCGCCCGCGGAGATCGCACGTTGGTGGACGGCGACGGGATCGTCGACGAACAGCTCGATCCTCACCGTCGTAAAGCCCGCGGAATCAGGACTGCGCGTGCCGCTGGCTGGAGCTTCAGTCGCAAGAAAGAATGGCGCGCCGTCGATGGTCAGGCCGGCGACGACGTGTCCGCCGTCGAGATGCCAGAGCAGCATGGCATCGAAGGCAGCGGCATAGAACGCGATGGCGGCGTTGCCGTCACTCACGGCAAGCATCGGCGAGATCCGGGTCGTTGTCATGGCCGGATTCTACCGCCGATCACTCACCTGTCATCATCTCGCCCGCGAGGTCCCCGCCCCTCGTTGAGGCGATCGTCCAGTCCTTGTCCAACCGGACACGAGCACGGCATCCCCGGCGCCGGGCAACGGCCGTGATGGACCGGCTGCTCGTGGTTTTCGCACGTCCAGCCCGTGTCGTCACACATCGGGCAGGCCGTCGAGCCGGCGCCTGACCCGTCGTCTATAATCCGCGTCACTGCTCGATGAGACTACCGCATGGGCGTCAATCACACGCGCTGAGGACCGCCACCCCGGAAGACGCCGACGCGCTGGCGCGACTGATCAACGCCGCGTTTCGCGTCGAGTCGTTCTTCAAGATCGGCGACCGAACCACACCGTCCGCGATCGTCGAGATGATGAGCGCCGGCGATTTCGTCGTGCTCGACGCCGGCGACCGAGAGCCGGCGGCCTGTGTCTATGTAAAAGTCGACGGCGGTCGCGGGTACTTCGGCATGCTGTCGGTCAGCCCGGAACTGCAGGGCCGCGGCCTGGCGCGGGCGCTGATCGACGCTGTGGAGGATCGTTGCCGCCGCGCCGGTTGTCACACGATGGACATCCAGGTCGTCAGCCTCAGGACTGAACTGCCGCCCCTGTACGCCAGCCTGGGATACGCCGAGACAGGCACGCTGCCGTTTCCAGACCCGACGCAGATCAGCCAGCCGTGCCACATGATCGTGATGTCGAAGCCGCTCGATGCGCGGTGACGGAAGGCGGGCTACGGGCTACGGGCTACGGGCTACGGGCACATTAAAGGACGGTGACAGCCTTGCTCCGCGCCGGCCATCTGACTAGCATCCGGGCTACCGGTTGCGACCATGGCTTCCCCCGACAAGCCGCTTCCCGGTCTGCCCTTCGACCGTCCGCCGCTCTGCCCGCGCTGCCATAGCGCGGTGCAGGTCCGTCCCATCTCCGTGACCGGTGTGCATCCAGGGCTGCAATACTTCCGATGCGAACGATGCGCGTTCGTCTGGGCAGAAGAAACAGTCCCTGAGTGACGCTTCGCCCGGCCGCTCCAGTGGCCGAAAACGCGCTATCCCATCCGTGCTAGAGTGCCGCGTTCTCCCGGCTCACCTCGTATCGCCCTGGCCCTCATCCTGGACATGAATCACATGCGTCACGTGCTCGCGTCGGTTGCGCTCTCCCTGGCGTTCGCCCCTGCGGCGTCGGCGCAGGGGCCGGCACCGGATCTCATCAAGCCGCCGGCCAACGCCCGGCACTTCGTGATTCAGTCCACCGGCGGCCGTCATGGCGAGTCATGGATGTGGGTGGCCCCCGATGGCACGCGCGGTGGCCGCGAGAGCATGAACCTGCGCGGACAGGTGTTCGAGCTCGACGCCAGCGGCACGCCCGGCGCCGACGGCATGCCCGCGTCGGTGACGATTCGAGGCGTCACGCCGCAGGGCGACGCTGCCGAGACCTTTGCCGTCGCCGGTGGCACGGCGCGGTGGAAGAGCCCGATCGACGCCGGCAGCGCGCCCTACGGCTCGCCCGCCTTCTACGTGACCCAGGGCGGCCCGATGGCGACCAACGCCTGGCTCGTCGACGCGCTGCTGGCCCGGCCAGACAAGACACTGGCCTTACTTCCTGGCGGGAAGGCGCACGCCACCCGCCTGACCGACCTCGTGGTCGGCGCCGGCGGCACCAGCAGGACGGTCACGCTGTGGGCGATCACCGGCATCAGCACGTCGCCGCTGCCGGTCTGGGCAGATGCCGACAACAAGTTCTTCGCCATCGCGTTCGGGCTGGCCTGGCTGCCAGACGCCTACGCCGGCGACCAGGGCAAGATCGAAGAGGCGCAAGCCAAAGCGCTCGCCGCGCAGGCGCCCGGGCTGGCGAAATCGCTCGTCACGGTGCCGGCAGGCGCTGTCGCGTTCACCGGCGTTCGTCTCTTCGACGCAGACGCTGTGCGGTTCGTCGCCGACCAGACGGTCGTCGTCGACAAGGGAGTCATCGCCGCCGTCGGGCCAAGCGCCACGGTGCAGGTTCCCCCAGGCGCACGGGTCATCGACGGACACGGCAAGACACTCGTTCCCGGCCTCTGGGATTGCCACATGCACGTGGGCGACGACTTCACCGGGCTTCAGGAATTGTCGATGGGCGTGACCTCGCTGCGCGACCCCGGCAACGACGACGTGCAGACCGTCGATCGACGAACGCGGGCAGCTGCCGGCGATCTCCTGTTTCCGCACGTGTACGCGTCGTCGCTCATCGACGGTAAAGGGCCGTACACGGCGCAGGTCGCCAACGTCGCGACAAGTCAGGCCGAAGCAATCGCGCTCATCGACAAGGCGAAGGCCAACGGCTTCACCGGCATCAAGTTCTACGGCACGTTCAACTCGGCGTGGCTGCCGGCCAGCATCGCCGAGGCGCACAAACTCGGGCTGCACGTTCACGGTCACATCCCCGCCGGAATCCGCACGAGCACAGCCATCGAGGACGGCTACGACGAGGTCACTCACATCAACTGGGTGATGATGGAGGCGATGCCCGACAGCGTCCTCCCGGTCTCCAACGGCATCATGCGGTTCGAAGGGCCGGGACGGTACGCGAAGGACGTCGATCTCGACGGCCCGGCGCTCAAGGGCATCGTCTCGACGATGGCGGCGCGCCATATCTACAGCGACCCGACGATGGTCGCGTTCGAGAGCCTGTACGTGCCGGAGAACGGCGACCTGTCGCCCTCGTACGCCCCGTTTGTCGGCACGCTGCCGCCAATCACCGAGCGCTCCTTCAGGAGCGGCGGATTCGCCGTGCCGAAAGACCTGACGCGCGCCGACTATCGTGCGAGCTGGGCGAAGATGGTCGGCCTCCTGGGGCGGATGCACCAGGCCGGCGTGCCGATCGTCGCCGGGACTGACGGCTCCGGCCTCGAGCTCGTGCACGAGCTCGAGATTTACGTCCAGGCAGGCTTCACGACGGCGGAGGCGTTGGCGGCAGCGACGATCGTCCCGGCGCGCCTGGTCGGGCAGGATGCGAAGACGGGATCCGTGAAAGTGGGCAAGGCGGCCGACCTGGCCCTGATCGACGGCGACCCATCGACGACGATCGGCGACTTGCGTCAGACGCGCGTGGTGATGCTGGAGGGGCGGATCCTCGACGCCGATGCCCTCCGGTCCGCGGCCGGCATCTCCGGCCGTCCCCGGCCCGCAACAGCGTCGACACCAGCGGCACACTGACGGCACCAATCTCGTCAGCCGCCTGACCGCCAGTCGAGGCCCTGGCACTCCGGAGACTCATGCGCCAATTCATACTTGCCGCCGCCATGCTGGCGCTTGCCGTCACCGGAAGTGCCAGGCAGCCGTCAGTTGCGTTCACGTTCGAAGAGGTCATGGTGCCCATGCGCGACGGCGTGCGGCTCCAGACTGTCATCCTGGCGCCAGTCGATCGTCACGGCCCGCTGCCGATTCTCTTCCGCCGCACGCCGTACGGCGTTCCGGATCGGCCCATGGAGCGCGTGCCGGACAGCATGAAGGAGCTGGCGTCGGACGGCTACATCTTCGTCGTCCAGAACCTCCGCGGCCGGTTCAAGTCGGAGGGCACGTTCAAGCTCAGCTCGCAGGTCGATCTCGCGGACCCGCATGCGACGAGCGAGACGACCGACGCCTACGACAGCATCGAGTGGCTGGTGCACCACGTGCCGGAGACGACCGGCAAGGTCGGCATGTACGGCGTGTCGTACGACGGGCTCACCACCGCGATGGCACTGCTGCAGCCGCATCCGGCGCTCAAGGCGATCAGCGAGCAGGCTTCGCCCGTGGACCAGTGGATGAACGACGACATGCACCGCTTCGGCGCGCTCCGCGAGAGCTACGCCTTCGAATACGCGGTGATGGAACAGGCCGACAAGAATCAGAACACGCACTTCGACTTCGACGTCTACGACACCTACTCCTGGTACCTGAACGCAGGCCCGCTCTCGAACCTGAACGCGCGATACCTCCACGGCACGATCCCGTTCTGGAACGACGTGGTGACGCATCCCGACTACGACCAGTTCTGGAAGCGCGAGGCGTGGGTTCGGCAGTTGCACGGCTCGACGGTGCCCAACCTGAACGTCGCGGGCTTCTGGGATCAGGAGGACCCATGGGGGCCCTGGCAGATTTTCCGCCACGCGGCCGAGCACGATCCCGACCACACCAACTTCATCGTCGCCGGGCCGTGGTTTCACGGCCAGTGGCGCAGCCCCACCGGCGACCGCATCGGGTTGATCCCGTTCGGCGGGCACGAGACGGCGCGCGAGTTCCGCGAGAACATCGAGGCGCCCTTCTTCCGCCACTACCTTCACGACAGCGGCGACAAGCCCGCATGGCGTGCCACGACGTTCCAATCCGGTGCCAACCGCTGGCAGACGTACGCCGAGTGGCCGCCCGCGGCGGCGAAGCCTACGAGCCTGTACTTGCACGCTGACGGCACGCTCTCGTTCGATCGGCCTGGTGCGACCGCCACCGCGTACCGGGAATACGTCTCGGATCCCGCCAGGCCGGTGCCCTATCGCGAGCGCCCGGTCTCACCGACCTATCCGGCAGGAGACTGGCGCACGTGGGAAGCGGCCGACCAGCGGTTCGTGGACGACCGCCCCGACGTGCTCAAGTTCGTCAGCGCGCCGCTCGAGCACGAGCTGACCATCACCGGCGAGGTCGCCGCGGACCTCTTCGCCTCCACTTCAGGCACCGACTCGGACTTCATCGTCAAGCTGATCGACGTGTTTCCGGAAGACGCGCAGAAGAACGCGTGGAATGCCGACGCCGGCCCCGACCCTGGACAGTACGAGCGCTCGCTGAACGGCTACGAGCTGCCAATCGCCATGGAAGTACGGCGTGGGCGGTACAACACCAACTACGAATTGCCGCGCGCCGTTGACGCCGGGAGCGCCGGTCGAGTGGAAGATCCCGCTCCGCGATCGCGACCACGTGTTTCTCAAGGGCCACCGGCTGATGGTCCAGGTGCAATCCACCTGGTTCCCCGTGATCGATCGCAACCCGCAGAAGTTCGTGCCGAGCATCTATCGGGCGACACCCGCGGACTTCGTCAAGGCGACCCAGCGCGTGTACTGCTCGCAAGCGCTTCCATCACACCTCACCCTGCCCGTCATGCCGTGAACGCAAGGAGATCATCATGACGCGATCGACGTTGCTGGCACTGGCGCTGCTCGCCGCTGCCGCGCCTGTGCGGGCACAGAGCCCACAGACCACTCAGGGTGCGATGTGCGCCGGCGCGCCGGTGATGGCCGCTCCCACCGGCACTCCGGACAATCGGATGCTGTCCGACGATGCGGAGGTTGCCGATCGGATCGTGAAGTCCAGGTCCAGCATCGTCGCCGGCCAGGCGATGGCGCCGGGCCAGGTCGTCTTGCGCGCCGGACTGCTCCATCACGCGGCGGTGGAGTATCGCCAGTCGTCTACGCCGGCGTCACTGCACTTGCGGATGGCGGAATTCTTCTACGTCGTGGATGGCAGCGCCGATCTGATCCTGGGCGGCACCCTGACCAATCCCAGGTGCCTGAACTCGTCCAACCTTGCCGGCGACGGGGTCGAGGGAGGCGTGGCGCACAAGGTCAAGAAGGGCACCTACATCCTCGTGCCCGAGAACACCGTCCACTTCTTCACGAACATCGACAAGAAGCACGGGCTGACGGTGCTGGACCTGCACGTGCCGTCGCCGGCGGCGGATCAGTACTGACCGCAGCGGGCCCGGCCGGGGCCGCCAACCTGCCTCCGATATAATCGGGGCATTCTCGATGAGTGTCGCGCCAGGCAGCCGTGTCGGTCCGTACGAGGTTCTCGCCTTCATCGGCGCCGGCGGGATGGGCGAGGTCTACCGCGCCCGCGACACGCGGCTGGATCGCGACGTCGCCCTCAAGCTCCTGGCCCAGAACCTGACGCAGAACGCGCGGGCTGTCGAACGATTCACCCGTGAGGCGCGCGCCACCTCCGCCCTGAACCACCCCAACATCGTCACGGTGTACGAAATCGGCGAGGCCGATGCCGGCCGGTTCATCGCGATGGAGCTGGTCACGGGTCGCACCCTCAAGGCGATGGTCGGCGAGACGCTGCCGCTCGAGACCATCCTCCGTGTGGTGGAACAGGTGGCGCGGGCGCTGGCGGTCTCGCACGGTGCCGGCATCGCGCATCGCGACATCAAGCCGGACAACATCATGGTCCGCGACGACGGCTACGTGAAGGTGCTGGACTTCGGCCTCGCGCGGCTCGACCAGACGCGCAGCGACCCGTTCGAAGGCCCGACCTTCGTCGAAACGGAAGCCGGCCTCCTGGTGGGCACGCTGCAGTACATGTCGCCCGAGCAGGTCGGCGCCGATCCGCTCGGCAGCCCGGTCACGACAGCGACAGATATCTTCTCGCTGGGCCTCGTCTTGTACGAACTGCTGACCAAGCGTCATCCATTCGCGGCGACGGCGCCCGTTGGCGTGCTGCACGCCATCGCCACCGAGGATCCCATCCCGCCGTCACATCTCCAGCCGGAGATCCCGGCGGCCCTCGACGACCTGATTCTGCGGATGCTGCAGAAGAACCCGCTCCTCCGCCCGAAAGCCATGGAGGCCGCGTCGACGCTGCTGGAACTGACCGCCGGCCATTCGACGCAACTGACTGCCCACCCCGTGTTGACGCCGAAACGGAATCTCGTCGGGCGTGACGCGGAGTACGCGGCGTTTCGCGCCGCGCTCGACACCGCCCGGGACACCCACGGCCTGCTGCTCTGCGTCGCCGGTGAGCCGGGCATCGGCAAGACGACGTTTGTCGAGGAGTGTTTCCGCCGGCTCGGATCGGAGCCGAACCCGTGGCTGATCGCGCGCGGGCGCTGCTCCGAACGCCTGGCGGCCGCCGAGGCGTACCTGCCGGTGCTCGAAGCGCTCGACAACCTGCTGCAGACGCGAAGCAACGGCGGCGCTGTCGTCCGGGCGATGCGCCTGCTGGCGCCGACGTGGTACTCCCGCGTGGCGCCGCTCGCCTCGGAAAGTTCGTCCACGGGGCGCCAGCTCGAGGAGGCGAAGGCGGCCTCGCAGGAGCGCCTGAAGCGGGAGTTGAGCAGCTTCTTTCAGGAGATCTCGCGAACCAGGCCGATCCTGCTGTTCTTCGACGACGTGCACTGGGCCGACCGATCGAGCGTGGACCTGATCGGGTATCTCGCGACCAAGTTCGACGCGATGCGCATGACAGTGCTCGTCACGTACCGGCCGTCGGAGATCATGCTGGCCGAAAACGCCTTCGTCCCGCTGAAGCTCGATCTTGAAACGCGTGGGCTCTCCCGTGACATCGCCCTGCCGATGCTGACCCGCGAGAACATCGCGCAGTACATGGCGCTCGAGTGCCCGGACCACCGCTTTCCGCGTGAGTTTCTCGACCTGCTGCACGTCAAGACCGAGGGCAGCCCGCTGTTCATGGTCGACGTCCTGCGCTACCTTCGCGATCGCCGCGCGATCGTCCGCACCGACGGGCGCTGGGAGCTGGTCGAATCGATGCCCAGCGTCGAACGGGCCCTGCCCGAGTCGATCAGGAGCATGATCGCGCGCAAGATCGGACAGCTCACCGACACCGACCGGCAGCTCCTGCTCGCGGCCAGCGTGCAGGGGCAGGAGTTTCACGCCGCGGTGGTGTCGAAGGCATTGGCGCTGGACGCCGCCGACGTCGAAGACCGCTTCGACGAATTGGATCGGGTCTACCGCTTCGTGACGCGCGTGCGCGAAGAGCAGTTTCCCGATCGTACCGCCACGCTGCGCTACCGCTTCGTCCACGCCCTCTATCAGAACGCGCTCTACGAGTCGCTGACGCCGGCGCGCCGCGCCGCCCTGAGCGGCAAGGTCGCCGAGGCGATCCTCAGCTTCTGTCGCGATCAGACGGAGAACGTCGACTCGCAGCTCGCGCTGCTCTTCGAGACGGCGCGCGACCTGCCGCGGGCGTGCGCCTTCTTCCTGAACGCCGCGCGCCACGCCATCCGCATCTTCGCCTATAAGGTCAGCAACGAGCTGGCGTCACGCGGCCTCGAGTTGACGACTGCCCTTCCAGAGGGGCCCGAGCGCGACCGCCAGGAGCTGTCACTGCTGATGGCGCTCGGCGTCGGGCTGACTGCCACCATGGGATACGCGTGCGCCTCAAGTGGGACGCGCGTTCGCCAGGGCGAGAGAGCTCTGCCAGCGAATCGGGAACATCCCGCAGCTGTTCCCTGTCCTCCACGGCCTGTACCGGTTCTACTTCGTGCGAGCCGAGCTGCACACCGCTCGCGAGCTGAGCGAGCAGCTGATGTCGCTGGCCAGCGGCGATGACGACTTGCGTGTGGAAGCGACGCGTGCGCTCGGCAACACGCTCTTCCTGCTCGGCGACTGCACGCCTGCACTCGCCTACATGAACCAGAGCGTCGAGGCCTACCACCCGGAGCGCCACCGCGCGCACGTCATGACCTATGGCACCGACCCCGGTATCGCGAGCCGGTCGGTCGCGGCACTGGCGCTCTGGAATCTCGGCTATCCCGACCAGGCGCGCCAGCGGATTCACGAGGCGCTGGCACTGGCGCGAGGCCTGAAGCATCCCTTCATCCTCGGCTGGACGCTCAGCTATGCGGCTGTCGTCTCGCAGCATTGCCGCGCGCAGGACGCCTGTCTCACGCAGGCCATGGAGTGCCTCTCGGTCTCGACTGATCACGGCTTCCCGCTATGGATGGCGGCCGGCGAGGTGCTGCAGGGCTCCTCCACCGCATGGCAGGACGGTCACCTGGCCGAAGGGATCGACCAGCTGCGGCACGGGCTCCAGGCCTGGCACGCCACCGGCGCCGAGGCGTTTCGACCCTACTACCTCTCACTGCTCGCCGAGGCGCTGGCGCGGGCCGGCGACATCACCGAGGGTCTGGCCGTCGTCAGTGAGGCGCAGGCGGCCGCCGAGCAGCACGACGAGCGCTGGTGGCAGCCCGAGTTGCTGCGCATTCGAGGCGTGCTCCTTGCCGCCAGCGAGCCCGCTCATGGCGGCTCGTCAGCGACCGCGCCGTCGGAGCAATGCTTTCTCGACGCAATCGACCTGGCGCGCAGTCAGTCGGCGAAGTCGCTGGAGCTGCGCGCCGCGCTGAGCCTCGGTGGCTTATGGCGGCAGCGCGGAGAAGACGCGAGAGCCAGAGCCCTCATCGGCGCCGTCCACGGCACCTTCACTGAAGGACTGGAGACCGGAGATCTGCTCGAGGCGAAGTCATTCCTCGATCCGTCTGCGGCAGCAGCGCGCGAGGCGACCTGAAGCGCCGATCGAGCGCGTCAGTTGCTCATCGACCAGAGCCCGGTGCGCAGAGACAGCGGGCTCTTCCAGGTTCGCCGCCGCACGAGCGAGTCGATGAAGTCGTCGTTGAGTACCGATCCGACGATCCTGTCCTGCCGATCCGATAGTGGAATCGACTCATCCTTCGAGATGCGATAGCGGGAGACGTCGTCGAGCGTGGAGCACAACAGCCGCTCGACGATGATGTTCACGTGCCGCCAGCGGAAGCGCCGCGTGAACGCTGACGTCGAGAAGTGCGAGCGCATCGCGAACCCGCCGAGGCTGTCGAGAAACGCGTGCTTCGCGTTCTTGTGGCTGTTCTGCACGGTGCCCTCGGCGAGCACGATGCTCGGCAGGTTCCAGTCGTGGTAGAACATGTCTTTTCCGACAGAGTTCGATCGCACGAGGTTGTCGTAGAGCGCGCTGCCCTTCGTGGCCAGCAGGTCGGCGGTGTAGTGATAGTCGCAGACCACCCCGTCGGCGCCGCGCCCCGACTGCTGCCGGCGGTCCGCTTCCGCGGGCGTGATGAACAGGCCGATCACGAAGATGCCGTCGTCGCGCAGCTTCTGGTAGACGCCGCTGTACATCTCCACGGCGTCCTTGGCGCGGACGCCCTTCTTGTGCGACTTCAGCCACTGAGGGTCGAGCGTCTCGATGCCCATCAGGCAGAAACGCATGCCGGCGCGCGCCGCGAGCTTCGAGAAGTCAGGATTCAGCCGGACGGTGTCACCGCGCAGGAACGAGCCGAACGTGAAGCCGAAGTTCCTGCGGATCATCTCCTCGAGCAACTCGCTGGTGTGCTTGTAGTCGTGCGCGAAGTTGTCGTCGGTGAAGATGAACTCGCGCACGCCGAGCCGATGCAGGCGCGTCATCTCCTCGAGCATCCGGTCGACTGACTTGTAGCGCTGCTTGAAGCCCCAGTACGTGTTGATGTTGCAGAAGTCGCATCGATGCGGGCAGCCCCTGGACATCTCCAGTGACACCGCGTGGCCGCGGCGACCGGTGCCGAGGCCGTACGGGCTGAGCTCGAGTCGATCCCACATCGGGAACGGACTGTCGTCGAGCGAGATCGTCGGCGCTTTCAGCCCGGTGGTGTGAACCGCGCCTGCCCTGCCGTAGACCAGGTTCGGCACCTGCGACACGTCGTCGCCGCCGGCCACCAGAACCTCCATGAGCGACCGAAAGGCGATTTCGCCCTCACCGGTGATGACGTAGTCGGCGCCGGCCTGAATCCAGCGCTCCGGAAACGCCGATGCGTGGTTGCCTCCCATGACGATCTGCACGCCAGGGTTCAGGGCCCGGGCAAGGCGGACTGTCACCTCGGTATCGAGGGCCTTGAGCGGCGACATCGCCGAGATGGCGAGGATGTCAGCGCCCGCGAGGCGGGCCTTGTAGTGACGGAACGGCTCGCGCGCCACGTAGCCGTCGAACATCTCGATGTGGACCGGCAGGTCGGCGATGGCGGCACCGAGGACCGGGTAGACCGCGCTCGGCGCCTTGATGACCTCGCCCAGCGTGTCCACTGGAAACGGCCATGAGTCGATCAGGGTCTTCGGGTGCAGGAAGAGAATGCGACGATTGGTGCCCGCGGGAGACGCCATAGGCTCCTTCCGATAGGTCCGCGATCAGAACGTGACCCTCAGGGCCACCTGTGCCTGACGTGGCGGGCCTGCCTGCTCGAATTGACCGTATGTGGGCAGCGGATTGACTGGATACGCGCCGGTCCCGAACACGGCATTGATGTCGGTGAAGTTCGTGCGATTGAACAGGTTGAAGACTTCGAAGATCCCGAGCAGCTGGGCACGGGCGCCGAGCGCGAACGTCTTGCTCACACGCACGTCCACGCTCGCCTGCGACGGCATCGTGCCGCTGTCGCGCGACAGGGACGTGGACGGATCGCCCGGGGTAGTACGTGCACGGTCCGGCGGCGGGATCGTGCCGCCGTCGCCATCGCCGTTCAGATCGGCGCCCGCCAGGATGTTGTACGGACGGCCCGATCCGAAGGTCACAATCGATGACAGGTCGATCCCGTACTTCGCGGAATACGTCCCGCTCAGCACGAAATGGTGCCGTTGATCCTGGAGCGACGGGCCGCGCTCGCTGTCGGGATCGAAGCCAACCGGCAGGCCTGACGGATTCGCGGGATCGCGGCCGACGCCGTTGTCCTGCGGGAGGAAGACCGTGAGGAAATCGGTCGAGTTGTCCTCGGCTTTCGACAGCGTGTAGCTGGCCAGGAACTGGTAGCGGTTCTTGTAGCGCCGGGTCGCTGACACCACGAAGCCGTCGTACCACGTCTGCCCGAACGAGGTGTATTGGAGCACCGACGCTGATGTGCCTGCGCGTCCGTCGACATCGAGCGGGCGCCGGCCTGGCCCGAGGGCAGGCACGATCGGGTTGTAGTCGATGGTCCCGAGCTGATCGAACCCGCGCACGCGCATGTAATTCGCGGAGAGCCTGATTTGGCCCGGCAGCTCGTGATCGAACCCGAGCGACAGATTGTGGGCGTAGGACGTCTTCAAGTCCGGATCGATGCTGATGACCAGGCTTGGCGATGTACCGGACGGAGATTCGGGCAGGCGGTGACCCGGCGCTCTCCACGCGGCGATCGACGCCGGGAAGCGCGCCACCAGTGTCCGCACGCCGCTGGTGCCGTTGACGATGTCGCCGATGCCGGCGACCGCCGTGATCACGTTGTCAAAATACAAGCCGTACGCGGCGTGCACGAGCGTCCCGGCCCGGCCTCCCGGGTGCCAGACCACGGCCGTGCGATATCCGAGATTGTTGTTGTCGCTCGGAAACGCGTAGGGCGCGGGCACGCCCGGAGTCGTGTACTGCGTGTCGGGCCAGGCTTGTCGCTGGTACCTCAAGCCGAGCTTGATGGTGACGTTCTTCGACACGCGCCAGTCGTCCTGGCCGAACAACGACAGATCGCGATACCCGTAGACCGCCGACGAGTTGCCGTAACCCTGGACGTATGCCGCGGGCAGGCCGAGCGCGACGGCCTGGATGCCGGTGATCGGCGCGGGCAGGAGGCCGGGAATGGCCGGCAGGGACTGAAAGAGATAGCGCCCGCCGAAGTGCAGCGGAAGCGCCTGCAGCTTGTGATCGACGTAGTTGAAGTCGAAGCCGGCTTTCCACTGGTGGCGGCCGCGGAACAGGCTGATCGTGTCGAGGACCTGATAGCGATCGTTCAGCCGCGGTTGCGGGGTGAAGCGCTGGCGGCCCACGCTGGCGATGCCGAGCACCTCGAGCGTCGGCCCGCCCTGATCCTCGTCGACGCACGGGCCGCCGCAATTGGGATCCAGCGAATCGACCTTCTGGTTGCGGCGGGCGAACTGAAAGCGCAGCTCGTTGACGATCGTCGGCGAGACAACGGCGCTGTGTGACGCCGCCAGCATGTGGTCGGCGTTGTCGAGCGACGCGCCGCGGCTTCGGGCGACAAGGCCGCCCCACGGCTCGATGTTCTCGTTCAGCCCGGTCGCGGAGTTGTAGCGAACCCAGACCTGCTGCGTCGGGCTGAGTTGCCGATCCACCTTCAGCAGCAGCTGGTTCGAGCGCACCACATACGGCACGTTGCCGGTCTCGACGGGAAATCCCGCCGCGCGCAGAATGCCGGCCACTGTCCCGATCGGCTTTCCGCCGAGGAGCACCGGCGTGGTGTCGTCGATGGTGACGAAGTTGTTGGTGTGGACGTCCAGCCGCTCGTAGGACCCGAAGAAGAACATCTTGTCCTTCTGAATCGGGCCGCCGAAGGTCCCGCCGAACTGCTTCTGATCGAACGGCGCCTTGTCGCGGTCGACCGCGTCGCCTGCAGGCGTGAACTGCTCGAAGTATCCCTTCGCGTTGAGGGCCGTGTCACGGTAGAAGAAGAACGCGCTGCCACTGGGCGAGTTGGTGCCGCTCTTGGTGATGATGTTGACCACCCCGCCGGTCGCCTTGCCGAACTCCGCCGAATACGACTGCGAGACGACCTGAAACTCGCGGACAGCGTCCTGGCTGAACGTGGCGCGGACGCTGCCGAGCGTGATGTCGTTGTTGTCCAACCCGTCTACCGTGATGTTGTTCGCGCGCGCCCGCTGGCCCGCAAACGTCAGGCCCGAGGTGGCCGATGCGCCCTGCTGCGGGGTGTTGTCCTGGGTGACGCCGGGCGTGATGATCGAGAACGAGATGAAGTCGCGCCGGTTGATCGGCAGCGTCGCGATCTGATCCTGCGTGATGACGCTGGCTACGGCCGCCTGCGCGTGATCGACTGTCGGCGCCTCCCCGACCACCGTGACTTCCTGAGAGATGGAGGCGACGCCGAGCACGAATTCGATCTCGGTCTGAGTGCCAAGCAGCAGGACGACGTCGTTGCGCCGCTGGGTGGTGAACTGGTCGAGCGCTGCCGTCACGGTGTACGGCCCTGGCGCGAGGGCCTGGATCGCGAATCGGCCGGCCGCGTCGCTCACCGTCGAGCGCGTGTTGTTCGTCTCCGTGTTGGTGACGGTGACGGTGACGCCGGGCAGCGCCGAGCGCGACTGGTCGTAGGCCACACCGATGAGGTCGGCCGACGTCGCGCGGGTCTGCGCTGCGGCGCCGGTCGCGCCACACACGCCGAGCAGGAGCACAAGTGCTCGCAAATACCTCATAAGCTGCGACCGGCACGGACCGCGAGGGGCGAGAAGAGTGCCGATTATAGCGCCGGCTCGACCGGGCCCCTGGTGGTTGTTCTGGATGAGCTACTGGGCAGCGCAGGCCATCGGCACGGCGGAAACGTCGTAACCTGGCCCACGCGGTCAACTGATCCAGCTCTCCCAGACCTCGGCGCCCGTGGCGTGGTCGCCGAGGTTCTTGACTGAAATCGTCACGTGCCGGCGGTCGCCGTTGTAGTTGTCGCGCACGTGCGTGCAACTGATGGCCGTGATCTGGACGACTCCGGTGCTGGTGCCGTGAGGCCCTGACGCCGTCGGCGGGAGCGGGTACGCAAAGTAGCCGAGCACGGTGTCCCATGGCGGGTTGTTCCAGTTCGTGCTGTGCGTCGCGCCGGGCGCTATCGTGGCGATCGTGAAGATCTTGCTCTTGTTGATCGTGCTCATCGGCTTCTCCACGCGCTGAGGGCGCGGCCATTGTAGACGAGCGTTCCCCGGCAGCAATGGCAGCTGTCGCCCGGCCGCCATAGAATGGGGCGCGCGCTGCCGAGGACCCCGTGCCACAGGAAGCTCCACAGCCCCACCGCATCGACGAACCCGTGCCAGCCTGCCCGGCCTGCGGCTCGACGGATACCGCCGCCGTCACCAGGGCGGAGCGGGCGACGTACTGCCGCTGCAATGCCTGCGGGCATGTGTGGGGTGTGCCGGCCGCGAAGGCCCAAACGTCGATCGCTCCCGTCCGGCCGATCGCGCTCGATGAGATCCGCGAAGCCGCGGCGCGCATCGCCGGCACGATCGTGCGGACGCCGCTCGTGCGCCTCGACCTCGGGCCCGGGTTTCCGGACATCCGGTTGAAGCTCGAGACGCTTCAGCCCATCAACGCGTACAAGCTGCGCGGCGCCGCCAACGCTGTCGCGATGCTCACCGAGTCCGAGCGTCGCCGCGGGGTGTGGACGATCAGCGCCGGCAACGCCGGGCAGGGCGTGGCCTACGCGGCGCGTCAGGCCGGGGTCCCGTGCACGGTCGTCGCCATCGAAACCGCGCCGGTCGCGAAACTGGACCGCATGCGGGCCCTCGGTGCCACGCTCGTGCCGGTGTCCTACGACGTCGCGTGGAAGGCGCTCGAAGATCGCGCGTTCGACGGCGTGGACGGCACGTTCATCCACCCGTTCGACGACCACAATTTCATCGCCGGTCATGCCACGATGGGCCTGGAGATCGTCGAGGACGCGCCTGAGGTCATCGCTGTCATCGGCGGCATCGGCGGCGGCGGCCTGATTACAGGCGTCGCCAGCGCGGTCAAAGCACTCAATCCCGCCATCCGGGTCTTCGGCTGCGAGCCCGAGACTGCCGCTCCGGCCGCGCGATCGTTCGCCGCGGGCTCGCCGCAGTCGTTTCCCGGGTGGACGGCGTCGTTCGTGGACGGCGCCGGGGGCCAGAGCCTCTTCCCGAGGATGTTCGAGCGCATGCAGCCGCTGGTGGACGGGTACCTCATCGTGACCCTGGAGGAGACGCGGCGCGCCATGCGCCTGCTGGCGGAGAAGGCGCGGGTCGTCGCTGAAGGCGCTGGCGCGCTGGGCCTTGCCGGGGCCCTCACTGGCAAGGCGGGTCAGGGCCCGATTGTCGCGATCGTCTCGGGCGGCAACATCGACCTCGCGAAATTCGCGGAGCTCATCGCTCCCTGACTTCGCGTCTCAGCCGGCATCTGCGCGACGTCAGTCAATCCAGTCGCATTACAATGCGGCCCCATGTCAGACCATCTACTCCGCCGCCGCGATCTGCTGGCCCTCGGCGCCATGACGCCGCTGTTTTCGTCAGTGCCCGGCGCGTCTGCGCCTGCGCCAATGGCTGACACGCCGTCCACGGCGGCGCGCCGCGCCGAGCTCTACGCGCTGCTCGGCAAGGTGCCGGAGCGACAGCGGCCGATCAAGGCAGACAAGATCTCGGAGGCCGAGCGCGACGGCTACATCCTCGAGACGTGGCGGTTCGACCTGAACGGCCTGGAACCGGTGCCGGCCTACGTGGCACGGCCACGGCAGGCGTCGGGGCGCATGCCGGCGGTGCTCTTCAATCACTCACACGGCGGCGGCTACACGATTGGGAAAAAGGAATTCATCGAGGGACGCAGCTACCTGCAGCCGGAGCCGTACGCGAAGACGCTGACAGACCTGGGTTACGTCGCGCTGGCCATCGACGCCTGGGTCTTCGGCGAGCGCAGCCACGCGACCGAGGAAGACACCTTCAAGACGATGCTGTGGGAGGGCCGCGTGCTGTGGGGCATGATGGTCTACGACAGCCTGCGCGCGCTCGACTGGCTCGTGACCAGGCCCGACGTGGATCCGGCGCGGGTCGCGACACTCGGCATGTCCATGGGCAGCACGGCCGCGTGGTGGGTGGCGGCGCTCGACGAGCGCGTGAAAGTGACGGTGGACATCAACTGCCTGACCGACTTCCAGGCGTTGATCGCGCACCACGGCCTGAAGCTGCACGGCATCTACTACTACGTGCCCGACCTGCTGAACCATTTCACGACGTCGCAAATCAACGCGCTGATCGCGCCGAGGGCGCACCTTGGGCTCGCCGGCCTGCGCGACGATCTGACCCCGCAGGACGGGCTCGATCTTATCGACGGCGATCTGAAGCAGGCCTACACCGCCCTCGGTCATCCCGAACGCTGGAAGCTGCTGCGCTACGACGTCGCGCACCAGGAGACCCCCGAAGGCCGTCAGGCGATCGTGGCGTTCCTGAAGCAGTGGCTTTGATACGAGGCCATCTTCAGACTGGCCGTCGCGGACGGGTTACGACGGGCAACGTGCGGCGACGATCTCCTCGCGCTTCCGCTTGAACGCCGCGACCCATTCGTCCACGCTCGCGCCAGGCGGCGCCGGGGTCGCGTTCGGCTTGCGACTCCGGCGGTCCACCTGTGCAGCCTCGAACAGGTCGTGAATCTGCGCGTCGGTCAACTGCACGAGCAGGTTTGCCAGGAACACCCGGCCCGCCTCACTGATCGTCGGATCGCCGAGCGTCCCCGTATGCGAACGGCTCATGTGGCCGACGCAGGCGGCGGCATCGCGCCATACCGGGGTCTTCGACCAGGCCTCGAAGTTCACGCTGCCCTTCGCCTGCGAGTTCGAGAAATTGCCGTGGCCGAACGTCAGGCCCGTGTCACGAATGATCAGGAACGGCACCGCGCACGCGTCGTCGCCCGGTGTCGCGCCAGGACGGCAGACCATCTCCTGCTGCGCCGCTTTGTTGTCCGTGTGCTGCATCAGCACGGCGAGCAGCTTCAACGCGTCGCGTTGTGCCACCGTGGCCCCGCCGGCGGCTTCGTCGACGAGATCGAGCTCCTGCCATCCCCAGCCCGAGTCGTCGCCCGTCTTCACCTCGCGGCCTTCGGGCAGGCGTTCGATGATGGCCGGATCGAACACGTGCTCGCCGTCGACGCGTTTGCGACTCGCCCACGGGTCGGCCGCGCACCCGCGGCAGATCACGCGAACCGGATACGAGGGCGCCGCGCCGAAGCCGAGCGCCCACAAAAGCCGGCTCGCGGCGACGGTGCCTTCGACTTCCCCGTTGTCGGCGCCGTATTTGACGCGCGCGACATCTGTCTCGCTGAGGGCGCAGTCGAACTTCGGCGACGAGCCGGTGAGCTTCTTCTCGACGTAGTCGCAGGTGACGTCGGCGTCGGGCGGAAGCGCGCCCGTGCCCTGCGGCCCGGCGCGGAGATCCATGGACGGTACGTCCGTCGGAGCCCACACCTGGGCGCGGCGAAGGAGGCTGAGCCGCGCCTCCTTCGTGACGACGTCACGAGAGGGTTGGTCGCGGCCGCCTTCTGACAGCGCCGGCGACGCGAAGAGGGTCAGCGTGAGACAGCCGGCGAGCAGCGTGCGCATGGCACCGCCAATCTTAGCGGCTTCCAGGGTAGTCCGCCGCAGGATGATAGTGCCGGTGATCGCGGTCCATTCCCCGGTCCGGAACGCCGACCTCGAGTGGACGGTCGAGGCGGAAGGTCAGGAGCGAGTCTGCGGGGACGCGGACTTCGTGGCCGTGCGTCAGTACCCCGGCGCCGATTCCTGCCGCGGCGCCAGTCGCGGCGCCAATCGCCGCGCCCTTGCCGCCGCCGGCGATGGCTCCGATGATCGTGCCGAGCAGTGCCCCGCCGCCGGCGTAGGTCGCCGTGTGGCGGCCGTTGTCGTGCGAGTCTCCCGGCGTGTCGAGCCGGGTGGGCTCCGCGCGGATGCCATAGCGCTCGCCGTGGACGACCACCGAATCCAGGTCGAGGATCAAATCGCCGCCGTTTACTTCCCGCACAAGCAACTCCACCTGGGAACCGCGCGGAATCGCCCGCTGACCATTTGAATTGGGAACGTTCCTGTCCACGACGGCGGTGAACACGCGGCCGTCGTGCGATCGCGCGTCAATCGCCTCGGTGGTCCTGACAGTGATTTCAGTGCCGGCGTTGATCAGGCTTTGCGCGCCTGCGGTCTGAGCGAGGCACAACGCGGACGCGAGCGCTGCCGGCGCGACAAAGCGCACAACTCCGCGAGCGCTGGACTGTGTTCGACGGATGAACATGACTCCTCCCAGATGAATACCGGAGCCGTGAAGTGCAAGAGGTACGCCGCCTCAGGAAATCACGGATGGGAAGCACTCGGCGCACGGCGGCATTGCGGATGCGGTGACCTGGATAGTTGTCGCGCAGCCTCCGATTCCCACTCGCGCGTAAGAACGTCACTGGGTGACCAGCCGCAGTGCAGCGCAGTCAGCCAGTGGCGTGGCACTAGAATGGCGTTTGATGATCACTGTCGCTCGACGCGCATATCACGCCTTGCTCTCTCTCTCCCAGCGCCAGACCCTCGGCTCGATGTGCGCGCTCGCGCTCGCGGCCGCCGCACTGGCGGCAACCAACTGGCAGGCCGGCTCCGAGGCCCATCCAGCTGTCGGAGAACAGCCGCGGCGTCCCGCCGGCTACGTGCCCTATCGCTATTCGAAGTCGCCCGACGACCTGTGGCGCGAGGAGACGGCGACGCTGACAGAACGGGCGGCCAGGGCGCGCCAGGCGATCGACGGCGTCATCGAACGCGGCCAGTACAAGGCGACGTTCGACTCGATTGCCACGCACCAGTCACCGGAGTGGTTCCTCGACGCCAAGTTCGGCATGTTCGTGGACTGGGGTCCATGGTCGGTTGCCGGCTGGGCGCCGCAGGCCGAGAAGGCAACGTATCCGGACTGGTACGAGCAGAAGTTGTTCAAGGAGTACCGCGACTATCACGTGAAGACCTGGGGCGCCGATATCGGCCCTGATGATTTGATCCAGTTACTGGATGGCGGAAGCTTCCACCCGGACGCATTGGCGTCCCTCGCCAGGGCCGCGGGGATGCGTTACGTGGTCCCCTTCCTGAAACATCACGGCGGCTACAGCCTCTGGGATTCCTCCTTCACCCATCGTGACGCCGTGGAATGGGGTCTCAAGCGCGACCTGGCGAGCGAGTTGGCCGCGGCGTTCCGCAAGGAGGGCCTGCGCTCGGGCGCCTATGTCTCGCTCAGCGAGTGGGCCTATCCCGTGGTGAAGGACAACGCGCTGCGCCAGATGGCGTTCAACGGCGACACAACCGCCGCGCTCGATCCGTCGGCGCCGTTTCTATCCGGCAAGGTACCGGTGCCGGACTACGCGCGCGATTATCTGTTGCCGTCGCTGGCCGAGCTGATCGACAAGACCAACCCCGACCTCCTCTGGTTCGACGGCGAGTGGGAGGCCGACGCGTCGGTCTGGCGCGCACCCGAGATCGCCGCCTACTACTACGACCATGCCGCCGCCCGTCATCAGCAGGTGGCCATCAACGACCGCTTCGGCAAGGACACGCGCGGCAAGCCGGGCTGGGGCGACTTCTACACCAGCGAGTATCACGTCATCGAAGGGTTCCAGCCGCATCCGTGGGAAGAGAATCGCTCGCTCAGCCACTCCTATGGCTACAACTGGGAGGAGTCCTTCGACGACGGTTACGTGCTCTCACAGGCCGACGCGCTCGATCTGCTGCTGCGAATCGTCGCCAATGGCGGCAACCTGCTGCTGATGGTGAGTCCCGATGGCAGCGGCCGCATCCCGCCAAACCAGGAGCGCCGCCTCCGCTTCATCGGCCAATGGCTGAACAAGTATGGCGAAGCGATCTACGCCACCCGCGCGCTCGGCATCGCGACGCAGCCGACCTGGGGATACCTGACGAAGAGCAAGACCGGCGGTCGCGTCTACTGCATCGTCCGGCACTGGCCGGCCGACGGGCGCCTGGTCGTGCCGCTGGCTCTCAAAGTCACGCGGGCAACGCTACTCGGCGGCGGATCAGGCCTGAAGGTCTCCCCGGGCGTCGACAGCGTGTCGGTCGACCTCACGGGTCGAGTGCCCCCAGACAACGATGCATCAGTCGTCGAGCTGGCGGTCATCCCGGGAGGCTAGTCACGGCCGACGGCCGGAACCGGCCGCAGCACGTCACATATTTAGGGCTTCAGCCCGAGGACGGCCGAGTGCGGGGCCGATTCGAGGTCAATTCGTGCCGCGCGTGCACTTTAGGGCTGTTCTCCGGGCGCAATTCCGGGTATCATGGAGTGCTGGGCAGTTGGCGGAGGCGATCGGCAGGTCACGTTCGTTCCAGCTCGTCCACCACTGTTTTTTCCCGGAAATCTTGGGCCGGAGCCCGAAAAACGTCCCCGTGGGCTGCAACCCGCGGGTTGGCGCCGGCATCCAACCGGTAAGGAGGGAATTCATGGCTAAGCGAACGCCCCCGGCTGTGTTGTGTCCCCGCTGCGGGCTGGCAGCCGCTCAGGTGATTGGGCGGTCCGAATCGCTGCCCGTGGTGTACCTGCGCTGCAGCGACTGCGGCCGCACGTCGATCGCCCCCGAATAAATCTGCTCTTCTATTCGACCCTGGCGCGCCGCGTCTCCTGTTCCGGGAGCCGGGGCGCGCGTGGTCGATGCCGCTCGTCATGCCGGAAACTGTCAAGCAGTACACGGCGCGTATCCTCGGTCTCGTGGCTGGACAGGATCCGGTGCTCGTGCAGGCGCGGACGCTGACGCGGCTGCCGGCGCTGCTCAAGGGCAGAAGCACGGCCGTCCTCCGTCGCAGGCCCGCACCCGGCCGCTGGTCCGTCAGCCAGATCATCGCCCACCTGGCCGATGCCGAAGTCGTGCACGCCTATCGGCTGCGCATGATCCTGAGCAGCAACCGCACTGACATCCAGGCCTACGACCAGAACCTCTGGGCCGAGACCGGACAATACGAGAACGTCAGTCCCGGCGACGCCCTGGAATTGTTTCTGGCCCTGCGGCGCGCCAATCTACGCCTCGTCCGCCGCCTCACGCCGGCCGAACGCCGCCGTTACGGCGTCCATCAGGAGCGCGGCCGGGAATCGATCAATCGCCTGGAACAGATGTACGCCGGGCACGACCTGAATCACCTGGCCCAGGTCCGGGGACTGCTCGAGTAGCCCGTCGTCACTGAACGGTGAGCGTGACGCTGCCGTTCTGCACCAGCGACCCCGACGCGCCCGTGACGCCGATGCTGTAGGTGCCCGCCGGCGTCGTGCCTCCCTGACCCGTGCCCGCGAGGGTGACGCTGCGCGGGCTGCCCGCGCCGCTGTCAGTCACGACGACCGCTCCGGTCCGCGAGCCCGCCGCCGTCGGCGTGAACGTCACGCTGATCACGCAGTTGGCCGCCGCCCCAAGTGACGTGCCGCAGTTGTTGGTCTGCGCGAAGTCGCCGGTGGCGGCGATGCTGGCGATGGCGAGCGCGGAGCTGGTGCCGTTGGCCAGCGTGACCGACTGCGGCGCGCTCGTCACGCGAATCGACTGCGCGGCATACGTCAGCGCCGCCGGCGACACCGTGACGCTGCCCGCCGCTCCCCCGCCGCCGTTGTTTCCGCCAGACGACGAACCGCTGCTGCCGCCGCAGGCCTGCACGATGACGAGGGCGCCGATTGCCGCAGCCAGGCCTGCAGCAACCACGCGACGGCGCGTCCGCATGGCGGCAACGACCAACGCCAGCGCCGCGAGAGCGATTGGAACCAGCGGCGTGACGCGCATCTGGCCCCCGCTGCCGCCGCCCGGCACTGGCGTCGATGTCGCGCGCACCCCGGTGGAAATCGTCAGCGTGGACTGCGCGCTGCCGCCGCCCGGCGAGATGGCGGCCGGGTTGAACGTGCACGTCGACTGCGCAGGCAGATTCGCGCACGCCAGGGTGACCGGCCCGGCGAAGGTCCCGCCCTGCGCCGTGGCAGTGACCGTGTAGGTCGCGGCGTTTCCGCCGGCGACCGTGACACCGGTAGGCGCGACGCTCATGGTGAAACTCGTCACGGTGACGCGGACGTCATGAACCGGGGAAAACGCCAGGCCGTTGTTGCTCGCGCTCACCTTCACGTCACTGGTGCCGAACGGACAATTGAGCGACGGGCCCGGGCTGCTGCCACAGCCGCCGGTCCATGTCAGCGTGGTCAGGGGACACGCATCGGGATCCGTGAACCCCAGCTGGCCGCCCGAGATGCTCGCGCCGGCCGGCGTGTTGCCGCTGACGGTGACCGACGAGCCGCCGGTGAACGACGGCGTCGTCTGCTGCACGGCAGCGAGCGCGTCGACGCGGCCAAATCCAAATGTGTTGTTGGGCACGCCGCCGAGATGATCGGCGTTGTTCAGCAACAGGTTCCTGAGACGGCTCCGTCCGTCCGCGGGGCCGAGTGCGCCGGACCCTGTGCCGGCGAGGCACGGTGCCGCCTGCAGCGCGAGCGCCGCGATGCCCGCCACGTGCGGCGCAGCCGCGGAGGTGCCGAAGAACGGGCGCGGAAAGCGTCCCGCGCCCGACACCGAGACGCCGTCGATGGCAGAGATGTCGGGCTTGGTGCGGCCGTCCAGCGTCGGCCCGAGGCTGCTGAAGAACTCGATCGTCGAGTTCGACGTGTCGTTGCACGACTCGTCGGGCACCGACGCGCCTTGAAACACACCCGCGGCCGCCGCCGAGGCCGAGCAGATCGCGCCGACTGAAATCACGCTCACCGGCGATCCGCCGGCGTCTCCCTGGGCCGCAATGCTCCGCGTGGCGGTGTTGTAGTTGTGCCGATCGTGATGGCTCGGGTCGAGTGGCCGTGGCCCGTCGACAGCGCATTCGGGCGAGAACGAGAACAGGTTCAGGTTCCTGCCGGCCGCGCGATCGCCGACGTTCTGCACGAGGATGCGAAAGGCGTCGCCGGCCCCCGTGTTGACGTAGTCGAGAATCTCCACCGGATCGCCGGAGCCGGACTGCGCGTCGGTGCTGCGCGCCACGACGGCGCCGGTGCTCTGCCGAACCAGGTAGAGGTCGTAGTTGTTGCCCGATCCGCCAGTCGGGTCGTTCCAGGTCAGGAACACTGCCGCCTCGCCGTTGGTGGGCATGGTGATCAGGTTGTACGGCTGCGCGCCGAGCCCGAGCACGTCGGTCGTGTCGCCGGTGCGCTGGAACAGATGCAGGTGGCCGGCCGTCGTGATGCCGCTCACCGTCGTGCCATCGACGCCGGAGTCCGCGTAGGCGCCGAAGTAGTGCTCATCGGCCGAGTTGCCGACCGCGGTCACGTACGCGCGGATGGCGTTGGCTGGGTTGTTCAAGGCCGCCGCGGTGTTGCTGGACACCGTGCTCGTGCCATCCGACGGCTCGCCATAGAAACCGAGGTCGTCCACCACCACTTCGTTGTTGGCGGCGAGAAAGTTGACGGCCTGGTTGAACGCCAGGTCGGTGTCGGCGTTGGCGAACGAGAGCTTTGCCCCGGGCGCAACGTCGTGCACCACTTCGAGCAGCGCCGTCCCCTCCGCGCCAGCGCCGGCAAACGCGCACGGCGGGCTCGCCGGCGGCAGACCTTCCAGGTCGCTGTTCGATTGAAACGATCGGCCGGTGATGCCGCCGCTGGCCGACGTCAGCACACCCGCGGCCGTTCGCGTCGCGGTGGCGTCGGGCAGATCGCCCGACGCGATGGGACCGCCCGAGGCGCCGCCGCAGGTCGTGCAGCCGGTGGCAAAGATGCCTTTCAGGCCGTCGGAGACGACGCCGACGCGGACGCCGGTCCCGTCGACATGGAGCTGCCCGCGCACCTGATCCGAGTGCAGGATCGCGTCGCCTTCCGTCGTCACGCTGCCGGCGTGGCGGATGGCGTAGGCCGGCGTGCGGATGAAGGTGACAAACGGCAGCGTGGAGACGGCCTGCAGGCGCGACGCGGGCACGCGCGCCTGCACGCGCCTGCTGGCACGGTCCGCGATTTCGATGGTGATGCCGGCCGCCTGGAGACCGGAGAGGATGTCATCACTCCAGTCCGAGAGCAGGATGTAGACCTGCACACCGGACGCCTGGTCCACGCGAAGGTGCCGGCCGCGCATGGCGTCCTGCACCGACTTCGGGAGCGTCCGCGGCAGCCCCGGCGCTGCGGCGACGGATTCGCCGGCCGCCAGACTGCCGTCCTGCGTCACCGACGCCGCAAGATCGGCAAGCACCGTGGACAGCCGAGGGGCGGCCTGACCACGAACCGGAATCGGTCGACCCACCAGCCAGATGGCGCCGGCGCCCGCCAGCGCCAGCAGCGATGAGGCGAGGAGACGTCGACGTCTGTGTGAATCGAACATCTCCCGCGCTCCTGCCGCCCGCCGACGCGCCAGCCGAAGACCTTACCGTCGTCTCTTGGACGACCGGGAGGTCTTCCTGGCCGAACGGCCGCTCTTTTTCGCGGTGCCCTTGCGCGCGACGGGGCGCGCCGCCTTTTTCGTCGCCTTCCGTGGAACGCGGCGAACCGCCTTGCGAGTGGCCTTTGCGCGCGACGTCTTCTTCGCGGCGCGAGGCGCCGTGCGCTTCGCGGCCTTGACTGCCGTGGCCTTCCTCGCGACCTTCGCGACCTTGCGGCGCGTTGCGGACTTTGCCGGTTTCGCAACCTTCGCCGTCTTTGCCTTTGCTGCCGGCGCCTTCTTCCTGGCAGCGGTCGAGGCCGTCCCGGCAGCGGCACTCGCCGGCGGTGTGGCCGGCGCCGGAGCCGGCGCGGCGTCGGCGATCTTCACCGAGTGGACGGCAAACGCGCCGCCCTGCGGGTCGACGCCCATCGTGATCCAGTCGCCGCCCGGGACCTCCATCGGGCCGTTCACCAGGTGCCCGCCTCGCTTGCCGATGACGACTGCCGACTCGCGCGCGTCAGCGACGCGGATGTACGGCAGCCACGATGCGGATCCCGGCTGGTTCGCAGCCTTGTTGTAGAGGCCGCCGAGCGGCTGGCCGCCGCGCCCGAACATCTGGTAGACGCCCATCTCGCCCATGTCCATCGAGCTGGTCTGCACCCACCCGAATAAGGCCGAGTAAAAGGCCCACGCGGCGCGCCAGTCCGTCGTCGACAACTCGTGCCATGAGAAGTCGCCCAGAGCCACCTGGCTCTCGGCCCGCGGCGTGTTTTCCGGTGTGTAGACCGCGAAGAAGGCGCCTTGCGGGTCCTGGAGCTGGGCGACGCGGCCCACCGTCGGCATGGTCACCGGCGCCCCGACGATCTTGCCGCCGAGCGCGGCGGCCTGCTTGACTGTCGCGTCGACGTCCGGCGTGCCGATGTAGGTGCGCCAGTGCGGCGGTTCCCCTTTGGCCCTCGCGCCAGCAGGCAGGTCGGTCAATCCCGCGATTGGTCCGCCCTTGGCGACAAACATCATGTACGACGGATCCTGATCCCAGGCCTGCGTAGTCCACGGCGCCACCTTCGAAAAGAACTTCGCTGCCGCTCCCAGATCGGTGGTGAGCAGCTCGTGCCACAGGAATCGGCCGCGGACCGTCGCATCAGACATTGAAGCCTCCGTTCATACCAAATACCACAGGACGCTCGCGAGCGGCACCGCCATGCACGAAATCAGCGGCCCGACCGCCTTGCGACCGCCGGGCTGGCAACGAGTAGAATGGCACCCGGTTCCCCACCGACCAGCGGAGCGCGCGCCCGATGCGTGTCACGATGCGGCCGGGCAGCGCCCCGTTCTGGCGGTGGCTCGCCGCCTGGGCCAGCGCCTACTTCGTCCTCGGCGCCTTTGGCCTGACCTCGCTGCTGCACGCAGCCGAGGTTGCGCCAGTCGTGCTGACGTCCGGCATCTTCTTCGCCGCGATGCTGCTGACGCCCCCGTCATCGCGCCTGTGGCTGGCAATCGCGCTCGCCCTGACCGACGTGGCCGTCGAGCAGGTCTTCGACTTCTGGGGCGTCCTCCCGCACGCGGCGATCGCCGTCACCCTCGCCGCGGAAGCCTGGATCGCGGTCATCGTCGCTGAGCAGATTGGCGGCCCCGAGGTTGCGGCGCTGCGCCGCCTGCGCGACGTCGGAGCGCTCGTCGGCGGCGCCGCCGCCGGGACGCTGCTCGGCGCCGTACCCGGCGCGCTGATCCAGATCTGGATGGATCGGCTGCCTTTTGCCAGCGCGTTTCTTCAGTGGTGGGCGCCCGACTTTGTCGCCTACACCGTGATCGCCCCGGCGCTGCTGGCATCGGTCACCGCCTTCTCCGTGCCGGCGCCGCGGCTGCGCGGCGGGCGCCTGGAATTTCTGCTGGTCGTCGCTCTGAGCTGCCTCGGCACGTGGTACGCCCACGCCGGCTGGATCCTGATCGGCGGCCCGCCGGCGCCACTCGCCGTGGCCGTCCTGCCGATGCTCGGGTGGTCCGCCGTGCGCTTCGGCGCGGTCGGCACGACGTGGCTGACGCTGCTGGTCGGCGCCATGAGCGTCGCCTACACCTTCATCGGCTCCAGCACGTATGCCTCGCTGACGACGTCGCTGGTCGGCCAGTTGATCTGGACCCAGGTCTTCACCGTCGCCGTCGGCCTGTCGATGCTGGCGCTGGCGGTCGCCTTGTCGGAACGCGAGGCCAGCGTCACCGCTGCCGACATCGCGCTCGACGAAGCGCGCAGCGGCGCCGAGCGCTTCCGGGCGTTTTTCGAAGGCACCTCGGAGATGCTCGCCGTCGCCGACCGCGACTTGCGCCTGGTGATGTGCACGTCGGCGTGGATGGCAAACTGCGCGCAGCTGTTCGGCACCGCGCCCTCGCTCGGCATGCGCCTCGACGAGGTGGACCTCGGCGGCACCCGGCAGGCGAGCCGCGAGGTCGCCGACGCGTGGCGGCGCGCCGTCCGCGGCGATCGCGTCGCGCTGGCGCAGCGCGTGGCGCGGCCCGACGGGGTGGAAGCGGAAATCGAGCGGCTGTTCGTGCCGCTGCGCGACGCCACTGGCGAGATCATCGGCGCCACCGAAAGTGTGCGTGACGTCGCCGAAATCCGTCAGCGTCAGCAGCAGGACGCGCGCAGCCGGCGCCTGGAGATGATCGGGCGGCTGGCCGGCGGCGTCGCCCACGACTTCAACAACATCATCTCGGTGATCCTGGGCTATGCCGACGTCGTGTTCCACCGCCTGCCTGAAGGCGACGCCCGGCGCGCCGACCTGGCCGAAATCGTCCGCGCCGGCGAGCGCGCGGCGAGGTTGACCGGCCAGCTGCTCGCCTACGCCCGTCGCCAGGTGATCGAGCCTCGCGTTGTCGACGTGCCGATGCTGCTGTCGGGCCTCGCGCCGATGCTCGATCGGCTGCTCGGCGAGCACATCACGACGCAGTGGGCGCTGGCGGCCGACACCGAGCCGGTCCGCGTGGATCCGGGACAGCTCGAACAGGTGGTCGTCAACCTCGCGGTCAACGCCCGCGACGCGATGCCGGAGGGCGGCCGGCTGACAGTGGAGTGCGCCAACGTCCGCCTCGGCGTGTCCGACGTCAGGACGCTCGCGCCCGGCCCCTACGTGCTGATTGCCGTGTCCGACACCGGCGCCGGCATGGCATCGGAGGTCCGTGATCGCGTCTTCGAGCCGTTCTTCACCACCAAGGGGCAGGGTCGCGGCACCGGCCTGGGCCTGGCCACTGCCGAAGGCATCGTCAACCAGGCCGGCGGCGCCATTGCCGTCTACAGCGAAGTTGGCGCAGGCACCAGCTTCAAGGTCTACCTGCCGCCGTCGCCTGTGCGCGCCGCCGAATCAGCGCCGGGGCCGGTCCGCGCCGACGAGCCCGGCGGGTCCGAGCGAATCCTGCTCGTCGAAGACGACGAGGCGGTGCGGCATCTGGCGGCGCGGGTGCTTCGCGAGCATGGCTACGACGTGCTCGAAGCGGCGAGTGCGGCTGACGCAGACAAGGTGTCTGACGAGGAGCTCGGGCGTTGTGCGCTGTTGCTGAGCGACGTGGTGCTGCCTGATGAAAATGGCGCCGTGGTCGCCGAACGGCTCCGCGGACGGCGGCCGCACCTGCGCGTGCTCTTCATGTCCGGTTACGCCGAGCAGGCGGTCGTCCAGCACGGCCTCGTGCCTCACGGCGTGCACCTGCTGGCGAAGCCGTTCGCCCCGGAGACACTTCTCCGGCGGGTTCGCTCGGTCCTGGCCGAAGGGTGAGTTGGGCGATACGAGCGCCGCTGACCGCGCGCTGCAACCCGCGGTGGTTGATCAGGAATTCGCGCCGGCCCAGAGCCGCCGCACGACGGCGATCAGCGCGACACTGCTGAACGCAAAGACCACCAGGAGCGCGAGCGCGCTGTTCATTCGCCCGTAGAGCAGGTTGCCCACAGCGAACAGCGCCGACCAGATCGCGGTGCAGCCCGCCACCCAGCCCAGAAGCGCCATCGGGATGTTGTCGCCGGTCGCCGCGACTTCAGCACGCGTCAGGCCGGACTCGAGTCGAATCGGCTCCCAGCCCGGGCCCGCCGGCCGCACGTTGCGGTAGAACGACACGAGGACGGACCGGTCGGTCGGCGGGGCGAGGAAGGCCGTCGCCACCCAGCAGATCGTCGTCACGATGACGGTGAAGATCAGCGCCGCGTGAGTGCGAGACCACCGTGCCGTTGCGCGCCACGATCAGCCACACGAGCGACATCACGAACGAGCTGACCATCGCCACGACTTCGCACCACGCGTTGACCCGCCACCAGAACCAGCGCACGAGGTACAGCAGCCCGGTGCCGGCGCCGATCTGGAGGATGATGTCGAACGCGTCCTTGGCCGTGTCGAGCAGGTAGACCAGCGGCTGACGAGCACACGAACAGCAGCGACCGTCGCCACGCGCGCCGGCGCGCACGTAGTGCCGCTCGTCGCGCATCGGTCGTGATGAACCGGCGGTAGAAGTCGTGCACCAGGTACGACGCGCCCCAGTTCAGGTGCGTGAGGATGGTCGAGGAATTCGCGGCGATCAGGCCGCCGACCATCAGGCCGACAAACCCGGCCGGCAGGAACTTGAGCATCGCCGGATAGGCGATGTCGTGGCCGAGCAGTTGCGGATCCAGATGCGGAAACGCCGTCTGGATGTCGCGACAGCTCCGGGTAGACGATGATCGAGCAGAGCGCGACGAGGATCCACGGCCAGGGCCGCAGCACGTAGTGCGCGACGTTGAAGAACAGCACCGCGCCGAGCGCGTCCTTCTCCGACTTCGACGCCAGCATGCGCTGCGCGATGTAGCTGCCGCCGCCCGGCTCCGCGCCCGGATACCAGACCGCCCACCACTGCACGGCGATCGGCATGATGAAGACGGCGACCGCCAGGTCCCAGTTGTTGGTGAAGTCGGGCAGGATGCTCAGGTAGTTCAGCGCCGCTCGGGCCCGCGCAGTGCCGACAGCTTGGCGACCAGCGCGTGCAGCCCGCCGACCTGCGGCGCCTGCAGCGCGAAGTACGCCGCCGCGATCACCGCCGTCATCTTGATGAAGAACTGGATCATGTCGATGACGAGCACGCCCCACAGCCCGGAGTGCGCGGCGAAGACGACGTTCAGCAGGCCGACGAACGAGCAGCGTCTGCCACCGCGGCAGGCCGAACAGGATCCCGGCGATCTTGCACGCCGCCAGGTTCACCGTCGCCATGATCATGCAGTTGAAGAGCAGGCCGAGGTAGATGGCGCGGAAGCCGCGCACCAGCCGCGCGGCGCTGCCCGAGTAGCGGATCTCGTAGAACTCCAGGTCGGTCATGACGCCCGGAGCGCCGCCACAGGCGCGCGTAGAAGAACACCGTGGCCACGCCGGTCAGCACGAACGCCCACCACACCCAGTTGCCGGCCACGCCGTTGCGGCGGACGATGTCGGTGACCAGGTTCGGCGTGTCGCTGCTGAACGTCGTCGCGACCATCGACAGGCCCGGCCAGCCACCACGGCACGGCGCGGCCGGACGCGAAGAACTCCGACGTGCTCTTGCCGGCGCGGCGGCCGAAGAACAGCGCCGGGGCGAAGCAGACGAGCAGGCAGATGCCTGCGATGACCCAGTCGAGTCCGGTGAGATGCATGGGCGCCGGCGACTATACAGGACTGGCCCGGCTTCCCGCCAGCGACTTGCCACGGGGAGCCGCGCGTCGTGAGAGGATGGGCCCTGAATGGACCTCACGTCCCGATACCTGCAGGCCGTGCGCCGCTTCCTGCCGGCAGGCAGGCGCGACGACATCCTGCGCGCGCTCAGGGCCGACATCGACGCCGAAGTGCGCCTCCACGAGTCGCACCTGCAGCGCGCCCTGACCGACGACGAACTTGCCGGCATCATCCAGCAGCGTGGCCACCCGTTCCTCGTGGCGCAGCGCTATCGGCCCAGATGGGCGCTGATCGGACCGGCGCTCCTGCCGGTGTACTGGCAGGCGATCAAGGCGGCGCTGGGCTTTGCGCTGCTCGCGGTCACGGCGATCACGGCGGTGCGCGCGGCGCATGGCACCTCGCCGGCGGAGCTGCTCGAGGGCCTGTCGTCGATCTTCAGCGTGGCCGTGACGATCGTCGCCATCCTCACGATCGTCTTCGTGGTGGTCGATATGCGGCACGGCCGGGCTCAGCTCCGCGAGGGCTGGAACGCGCGGGCGCTTCCGGACGTCCCGGCCGACCGGCCGACCTCTCCTGCCGACGCGCTGCTGGCCCTTGCCGGTGCAGGCGCCTTCCTCAGCTGGTGGCTGGCCATTCCGCACTATCGCTGGGTCGTGCTCGGGCCCACCGGCAATCTCTTCACCTTCTCGGACTCCTGGCGCGCCCTCTACTGGCCGATCGCCGGCGCCATCATCCTCACAGTCCTCCTGCATTTCGTGGTGCTCGTCCTGCCGGGCATCCCACTCCGGCGCTGGCGCTCCATCATCACCGACGCCATCAGCGCGGTGACCCTGAGCGCCTTGATGGGCGCCGGCGACCTGATGGTCGCCGGACCAGCGGGCATGCAGCCGGAGACTCTGCGGATCATCAACCGATCGATCCGGCTGGCGCTGGCCATCGGGTTCTGCGTCGCGGTCGTGCAGATCATCGCGGCGCTGCTGCGGATGCGGCAGCGGAATCGCGTTTCGTCACCGACAACCTGAGGCCACGGCCGAGGCAGCTCGCTCAGCCGCGCGCTATAATCACTCGCGCTCCCCTCTTCAGTTGCCGCGCAATCGCGGCCCTTCTTCCCGCCTTCGCCCGTCGCCCGACGGGCTTTGTCAGACGTCTGCGTCTGAATGAGGTGGACGATGAAGTCTCGTGCGCTGCTCTTGCTCTTTTTCCTGCTGTTACTGTCGATCCCTCCGGCCTCCGCGCAATCGACCGGCACTATTCAGGGCCTCATCACCGACGCCCAGAGCGCGGTGTTGCCGGGCGTCACTGTCACCGTGGGCAACACCACGACCGGGGTCTCGCGCGCCGTCGTCACCGACCCTGAAGGACGCTATTTCGCGCCGTCGCTGCCGCCGGGCCCTTACAAGGTCTCGGCGCAACTCCAGGGCTTCAAGACGCAGTCGACCGACGTCGACCTTGCCGTCGCGGTGACGCTCACCGCCAACTTTCAGCTCGCGGTTGGCAACGTGTCGGAGCAAGTGCAGGTCAACGCCACCAGCCCGATCATCGAGTCGAACACTGTCTCCGTCGGCACGGTGATCAACCAGCGCACGGTTCAGGAGATTCCGCTGAACGGCCGCCACTTCGTCGATCTCGGCCTGCTGATTCCGGGCTCGGTCACGCCGCCGCAGAACGGCTTCCTCACGGCGCCGCTGCGCGGCCAGGGCTCGTTCGCGTTCAACACCGCCGGCAACCGCGAAGACACCGTGAACTTCATGATCAACGGCGTCAACCTGAACGACATGGCGCAGAACCAGATCACGTTCCAGCCGTCGATCAACACCGTGTCCGGAGTTCAAGGTCGACAACTCGACGTTCAGCGCCGAATACGGCCGCAACTCCGGCGCCATCGTCAACATCGCGACGCGCTCGGGCACCAACGACCTGCACGGCGAGGCCTTCGAGTTCTTCAGAAACGACTCGCTCGACTCCCGCAACTTCTTCAATCAGCCGCCGGCGCCGCAGTCGCCGTTCAAGCGCAACCAGTTCGGCGTCTCGATGGGCGGGCCGATCATCAAGAACCGCACGTTCTTCTTCGGCAGCTACGAGGGCCTGCGGCAGCGCCAGGGGCTCGACATCAACAGCGGCGTGCTGCGCGACGACCAGCGCGCGGCTGTGACCGATCCGGTGTCCCAGAGCCTGCTGCAGTTCATTCCCCAGGCCAACGCGTCGGGCGCGCGCGGTGAGGGCCGCTTCGTCGGATCGGCGACCGCGCCGGTGGACATCGATCAGTGGACCGGCGATGTCAGCCACATCATCGGCCACCTCCGACACGCTGCACGGCTACTACGCGTTCCAGCGCGACCAGCGCGGCGAGCCGACCCTGCAGGGCAACACCATTCCCGGCTTCGGCGACACGCGTCACTCGCACCGCCAGATCCTGACGCTGAACGAGACGCACATCGTTCGGCAGCCGGCTCGTCAACGAGGCGCGGTTCGGCTTCAACCGCATCGACATCACCTTCGATCCCAACGCGCAGCTGAATCCGGCCGACTTCGGCATCAACAACGGGATCGACAGCGCCATCGGCCTGCCGCAGACTGTCGATCGTCGGCCTCGGCCTGAACTTCGGCGGCCCCTCGACGTTCCCGCAGGGCCGGACCGACACGACGCTACGTGTTCTCCGACACCGCGAGCTATCTCCGCGGGCAGTCACGCGATCAAGTTCGGCGGCGAGTTCCGGCGCTTCGACGGCGTCAACTTCACCTCCGACACCGGGGCACGTTCAATTTCGGCAGCGTCGCCGACTTCCAGACCGGCCTCGGCAACAACTTCACGCATGACGCTGGGCGATCGGCCGAGCGACGTGACGCCAGCGAGCCGTCGGCCTCTTCGTGCAGGACAGCTTCAAGTTGGCGCTCCAACCTGACGATTCGAAGCCGGGCTGCGCTACGACGCGAACCTCGCGCCGACCGAAAGCCGAGAATCGATTCGTGGTGTTCGACGCCGCGACGGACTCGCTCGTGCAGGTCGGGTCGGCGGCATCGATCAGATCTACGAGAACGGCAACGAGTTCGTGCCGCGGGTCGGCATCGATCTGGGATCCGTTCGACGACGGCCTGACGTCGGTGCGCGCGGCCTACGCCATCATGGTCGATCAGCCGGTGACCAACGTCGTGACGCCGACGGCAGCGAATCCGCCGCTGGCGACGCCGCTGACCTTCGCCGGGCCGATCCGGCTGGACAACGCGGCCGACGCGCGCGCGCCGCCGGGCTGGCGCCGAATTCGGTGACCCGGACTTCCAGGGCGGACGCATGCAGACACGTGGAACGTCAACGTCGAGCGTCAGGTCGGGCCGGCACTCGGCGCTGATGGTCGGCTACTTCGGATCGAAGGGCGATCGGCTGCGCATCTCGCGCAACATCAATCAGTTCATCAACGGCGTGCGGCCGTTCCCGACGCTGTCGGCGTCCAGCCCGATTCTCCCCGGCGCGCCGCTCGGCAACATCACCGAGATCGACAGCCTCGGATTGTCCCACTACAAGGGGCTGTGGCTGTCAGCGAACCAGCGGCATGTCGAAAGGGCTGCAGTTCAACGCGTCGTACACGTTGTCGAAGTCGACCGACTACAACTCCCTGAACTCGCAGGGGGTCGTCGTGCAGAACAGCTACAACATCGCCGGCAGCGAAGGGCCGTCCGACTACGACGCGCGCCACCGCTTCGTGGTCAACGCCATCTACGAGCTGCCGTTCAAGCGGCAACGCGCTCGTCGACGGCTGGCAGCTCGGCGTCGATCTTCCAGGCGCAGAGCGGCAATCCGGTCAACATCGTCACCAACGTCGGCACGTTCAACGGCGTGGCCAACACGCTCAGACCGGATCTGATCGGCACACCGGTCATCACCGGCACGCCGAACCAGTGGTTCAGCAACGCCGTGTGCGATCCGCGGATCGCCGGGTCGTGCACGTCCAGCTCGGTGTTCGCGCTGCCGGTGTCGGCGGACGGGGCGTTCCACTTCGGCAATCTCGGCGCAACGCGCTGGTCGGGCCGGGCTTCACCAACGCCGATCTGTCGCTCGTGAAGCGCACGCCGATCGGCGGCGGCGCCAGCATCGAGCTCCGGCTCGAGGCATTCAATCTCTTCAACCAGGCGAACTTCGGCCAGCCCGGCCGCATCGCGACCGTCGGCAGCACGAGCTTTGGCGTCATCACCAACACCCGCTTCCCGACCGGCGATTCAGGGTCGGCGCGCCAGATTCAGTTCGCGGTGAAGGCGCTGTTTTAAGGCGGGCTGGTCCCGGCGTCAACGCGGCGCGGGAGGCAGCGTGGGCTGGGGAAATCCAGTGCGCGTGTGCATCCTGCGCCGCTGTCCGTCATCTCTGCCGCCGACGGCTTCCCCCGCGCGCGCGGAACTGGTAAAATCATTGGTTCATGATCAGCGTTTCGAACGTCTCCATGCGCTTCGGCTCGAAGATTCTCTTCGACGAGGTGTCAACCACCTTCTCGTCGGGCCGCAGGTACGGGCTGACCGGGCCCAACGGCGCGGGCAAGTCGACCTTCATGAAGCTGCTCACGGGCGAGCTGGCGCCGCAGAAGGGCACCGTGAGCCGCCCGCAGAAGCTGGGCGTCCTGCGCCAGGACCAGTTCGCCTTCGACAGCAACCGCGTCATCGACGCCGTGATCATGGGCAACAGCCGGCTGTGGAACGCGCTCGAGGAGCGTGAGTTCCTCTACGCCAAGGCCGAGATGACCGATCAGGACGGCATGCGGCTGGGCGAGCTGGAGTCGATCGTGGGCGAGGAAGACGGCTACACCGCGGAAAGCGACGCGGCGATTCTTCTCCAGGGCCTGGACATCCCGATCGAGGTGCACGACCGCCGGATGTCAGAGCTGCAGGGCGGACAGAAAGTCCGCGTGCTGTTGGCCCAGGCTCTCTTCGGGCGCCCGCCGGCGCTGCTGCTCGACGAGCCCACCAACCACCTCGACCTCGACTCGATCCACTGGCTGCGCGAGTTTCTCGTCCACTACGACGGCACGCTGATCGTCATCTCGCACGATCGCCACTTCCTCAACGAAGTCTGCACGCACATCGCGGACATCGACTACCAGACGATCATCACCTACACCGGCGGCTACGACGACATGGTCCTGGCCAAGACGCAGATCCGCTCGCGCATCGAAAGCGACTACGCCCAGCGCGAGAAGAAGATCGCCCAGCTGCAGGACTTCATTCAGCGCTTCGGCTCCGGCACCCGCGCCAGCCAGGCGACGTCACGACGCAAGGAAGTGGAGCGGTTGCAGACAACCGACCTCGCGCGCTCGAACATTCAACGCCCGTTCATCCGCTTCAACATGAACCGCCCGTCGGGCCGAACGGCGATGGAGATCAAGGGCGTCGAGAAGTCGTTCTCGGGGCACACGGTCATCCCGCCGTTCAGCGCCATCATCACTCGCGGCGAGAAGATCGTGCTCGTCGGCCGCAACGGCGCCGGCAAGACGACGATGCTCAAGGCGCTGATGGCTGATTCACCGAACCTCCCCGCCTCACCAGGCGATCTCGACGCCGGGTCGGTGCGCTGGGGTCACGAAGCGGCGATCGGCTACTTTCCGCAGGACCACACCGGCGAGATCAAGCCTGGTCTGACTGCCGCGGACTGGCTGCACCAGTTCGATCCGGACGCGTCGCGCCAGGACATCCACGGCCTGCTCGGCCAGATGCTCTTCCAGGGTGAAGAGGGGCTGAAGCCCACCGAGGCGCTGTCCGGCGGCGAGACGGCACGGCTGCTGTTCTGCCGGATCATGCTGCAAAAGCCGAACGTCCTGGTCCTCGACGAGCCGACCAACCACCTCGATCTGGAGTCGATCAACGCGCTGAACATCGCGCTGCAGAAATTCGAAGGCACCATCCTCCTCGTCACCCACGATCAGGACGTGCTGGAAGAGGTGGGCACGCGCGTGTGGCATTTCGACGGCCACAGCGTCCAGGACTTCCAGGGCACCTACGAAGAGTTCGCCGCGACGACGACGCCGGCGTAAGTGGCGCGTCTCAGAGTTGCGGCGTCGGCGGAGTGACCGGCGGCGACGCCGATCGCACGCCCGTGACCTTGGTGACGCGGCGATAGAGATGCCCGTCGATGGTCACATAGACGTCGTGGCCTCCGGCGCCCCCGAACTTCACGTTCGCCATCCAGCCCCGGCGCCGGCTTGTCGATGATGCTGTTGACGCGCCCCGCCTGATCGCAGACCTGAATCCCCAGCCGCGTGGCGACGTAGAGACGGCCCATCGTGTCCACCGCCATGCCATCCGCGCCGCTGTCTGACGACCCGTACGGCACGTGCAGATCGTCATAGGGCTGCCCGAGGGTCAGGTTCCCATCAGCCCCGACTTGAAACAGGTGCACCCACTGCGTCCTCGCGTCGCCGACGTACAGCTGCGTCTGATCCGGCGTCAGGATGAGCCCGTCCGGATGGACAAGCGTCGAATCAGCCACGACGCGCGCGCCGTCTGGCGCGATGTGCCACACGCAATGCTTCACGTCGTCAGTGGCGTAGACATGCCCGTTCGCTGAGACCGCCAGGTCGTCGTAGTCCGCGTCTGTCGCGATGACATGGGCCGTGCCGTCGGGATCGAACGCGGTGATGTTCCGCCGGCCTTTCAGGCACGCGTACAGCCGGCCGTCGGCGCCGAACATCAGCCCTGCCGCGCCCGGCGCGTCCCTCACGAACAAAGTGACCTGGCCGTTGAGGCCGACCTTGTAAATGCGTCCGGCCTTCGTATCGCTGAAGAACACGTCTCCAGCCGCGTTGGCTGCCGGACCGTCGACAAAGCCGTAGGCCCCGGCGATTTCCTGCCAGCCCTGCGCGGGATCGACGATGTCCATGACGGGCTGTTTCGATCCGACGCCGGCGGCGATCGGCGTGCGCCAGTCTTTCCAGAGCCAGGCGAGGGCGTCGCCGAGAATCGGGGCGGCGTGCAGCGAGTCGTGCCCGCCGCGTTCGCCCCACTCGTGCGTGACCTCGTAGCCCGAGAACTCGAGCGCGGAGAGCATGTCCTGGTTGGCGATCCACCAGTTGCCGGCGTAGATGTTCAGGTCGCTCGTGCCGTCCTCGAGAAACACGCGGATCGGACGGGGCTCGGTCTTCCTGACGTACGCCGCATACGTGTTGCCGCCGCGCAGGCCGACGTAGGTGCCGATCGTCGACAGCACGCGCCGGAAGTAGTCCGGCCGCTCCCAGGCCGCAGTAAAGGCCGCGATGGCCCCCGAGCTGGCGCCGCCGATGGCGCGCAGGTTCGGGTCGGTCGTGAGGTTGTACTTGCGTGCGACCTCGGGCAGGATCTCTTCGATCAGGAACCGGGCGTAGCGATCGCCCTGCGAGTCGTACTCGAGGCTGCGATTGAACCGCGGCAACGCCCCGGCCCTGGCAGGTGGCACGACGCCGGGGTCGACGAAGACCCCGATGGTCACCGGCATCCGGCCAGCCGCGATCAGCCGATCGAATACCTGCGGCACCTTCCACGGGCCGACGGGCCTTACGTAGCCAGCGCCGTCCTGAAACACCATGACGGCTGCCGGATCGTTGCTCGAATATTGCGCCGGCACGTAGACCCAGTAATCTCGGACCGTGCCCGGAAAGATCGTGCTCGTCCACGTGAACCTGGTCACGGAGCCATGCGGAATGTCGGGGGGCGCTGGCGCCTGCGCGACGGGGCCTCGCGCGCTGGCGAGCAGAATTGTCGCTGTCGCTCCCAGCGTCTTGAGCAGGCCTCGGCGCATCAGCAAGAGCGGCCCTCCATCGAATACGGCAGAACGCTACTTCGGGCTGATGTGCAGCGCAAAGCCGCCACGACCGAGCAGCGGGATGTTGATGCTGTCGGCGGCGCGCACCACGGCCGCCTCCGAGACGACCTGACGCGGCACGGCGCCGTCGCGGAGGATGATCGCGTTCCAGTCTGCGGTGTTGCCGAGGAACGAGAGATCGAGCGGCACCGTCTGGCCGGCGGTGGTCCCGCTGATGCCGCCCACCCACCAGTCGTGCCCGTGGCGTCGCGCCACCACCGCAAGCGATCCCGGTTCTCCCGCCAGCAGCCGTGACTCGTCCCAGATGACGGGGACATCGCGGAGGAACTGCTGAGCGGCGTCAGGAATAGCGGCGTAGGCCTCGGGGCCATCGGCGAAATGCTGCAGTCCCGATTCGAACACCACCGACAGCGCGAGCTCGTGCGCGTTGGTGGTCTGGTGTGGGAACTGCTTGTCGCTGAGCGTCACCGGCGTGTAGTCCATCGGGCCGATCACGTTTCGTGTGAACGGGAGAATCGTGTTCTGCTCCGCCGCGTGCTCACTCATCCCGGAATCGAACTTGTACGCCTCGGCCCCGTGCACGGCCTCCAGGCTCATGAGATTCGGCCAGGTGCGTGACCAGCCACGCGGGATCGTCGAGCCGTGTACGTCGAGCAGCAGATGCGCATCGGCAGTGTCCTTCATGACGTCGTAGTAGAGCTGAATCGTGCTCTGCTTGTCGCTCTGCCAGAAGTCCACCTTGACGCCCTTGACGCCCAGCGCCGCGATACGGGCCAACTCTGCACGGCGCACCGCGGGGTCGAACATCCTGTCCCGAGGCTCGTACTCCATGACCTCGTTGTGCGGGCCGCCCGAGTTGTACCAGAGCAGGATGCCGACGTTGCGCTCCTTCGCGTGAGCGATGACGCGCTCCAGTGCGCCGTCGGGCAGATGATTCCATTGCACGTCGATCAGCGAGTACTCCCAGTGCATGCTCGCCGCCAGGTCCACGTACTTGATCAACGCCTCCTCGTGCTGCGGCGAGTCGTCGTCTCGCCACCAGCTCCATGACACGCGGCCGGGATGCACCCAGCCGGTATCCGGCACAGCGGCCGGCGCGCTCAGGTCGGTGACCATCGTCGACGCGAACACGTCGGCCAGCGTGCCCGTGATGACAGTGCGCCACGGGGTCGCCCACGGCAGCGTGGAGGACGGCGTCGCGGCGCCGAGACCGCGCGCCTCGGCGGGATCAGGAAACTGAACCCGGTAGGTGCCGCCAGCCGGATCAGCGGCCAGGTGCGTCCCGCAGTACGTCGCGTCGAGCCCCGACTCTGTCAGCAGCACCCAATGTTCCCCGTCAGGAAGCCGGAACAGCGCCGGATACGACCAGCCCGCGGCGTTGGGCGAGGAGGAGCCTGAACTGACGGCGACGAAGCTCTCCTCGTACGCTGGCGTGAACTTGCCCGCCGGCTGGTGCGGCAGCAGCCACCCTCGCGACCCGGTCGGAACGGTGAAGCCCGTTGACTCCGTGGACACTGTGCGCTGCGTCGTCGCGGTGTCGGGAAACCGGTAGCGAAACGCCATCCCGTCGTCGAACACGCGCACGATCAGATCGACGGGATGGCCGTCGGCGCCCTGAAAATGGAGCACACGTTCGACAGACGATGTGGTGACGACGAGGCGTTTGCCGTGTTGAAGGGTGTAGGACTCTTTCACGGGCCGATCGGTGCTTGCGGACGTCAGTCGCAGGTGCGTGAAGTCTGCGTCGTCGCGCGTCAGGCCGATGGGAGACCACGCCAGCACCTCCACCTTCGAGGCGCCGTCCAGCCGGTCTACGCGGAATCGCCAGGTGGCGCTCCCTGCCTGGCCCGTGCCCGCCACTGACACCACCAGGTGGGTATCGGGTGACGCGACGACGACCGGGCCGAGCGGCGCCGGCGCTGCGTGAGTCGTCGCGGCAAATGCTGCCGCAGTCAGAAGTGATGTGCCGATCGCGCCGACTCTCCGCATCCGTCCTCCGCGAGGCCGCATGCTACACCCATTCGACTGGTGGGTTCGTTCCGCTTGCCCTTGCCTCATCCTGATGGCCGATCTGAAGATCGGCCCTGCATCCTCTACTTCGGCGCAGCGACGTCATCGGTCACCGTGACGGCGAAGCGCCTGACGCCCGCGTACTCGGCGTGGCAGTCGATGATCTCGTCGGCGGTCTGGTAGCTTTCCGTCATGCCGGCGGGGACGAAGATGTGGATCGTCGGCTCCTCGTGATACGTCACCGTGACTTTGGCCTGCAGGTCGCCGGCATCCCGGGGTGGCGCGAGTCGCCACCGCATCTCCGTCGCCAGCACCTGACCGGTCGCGACGTCGATGTGCAGGAGGCCTGACGTGTTGATCGGCTGCTCGCTCAAGGTCGTCAGCAGCGTGGGCGCTTCCCTTTCGTGATAGGAGACGACAGCCACGCGGCGGTTGTCGTGTGTGGTCACCGACTCGAGCTTGAAGGTCACCCGGCTCGCGCGGTCGGGCTCGAAGAGCCTGAGCGGTGTCGTCGGCACGTTGAAGTTGCGGTACACAGTGCCGAGGTTGTAGCGCGAGCCTTCATCCGAAATGCGCCGCGCCTGCAGGAGTGCTTCCGCGAGGGGGCGCGAGACGAACAGCTCTTCGAGCCTGCGACTGCGGCCGGCGACGGGGCGTCCATCGACGTCGGCGATGTCGCGGAAGCCGACCCAGGCGTCCTTGACCTGCACCAGCAGCACGTCCGAGTGCAGCCGCATCGTCTCGGTCCTGCCGAACCGCATCTCCAGGTGCTGGACATAGCGCTCGTCGAGCACGAGCCCCGAGAGCTGAGGCTGCCAGTCCGCGACGGCGGTCCGCGCCCGGGCGAGGACGTCGTTCAGCTCCACCCCGTTGTCGGCGGGGAGCCCGCCGATCGCCACGACGGCGACGGCGACGAGCATTCGAAGAGTCGGGAGCACAGGCCTCGCCGGCCATGATAGTCACCTGGCTGCGCATGTGCCAGGGACCGGATCGCTGCGCCATCGACCAGGCTGCGTCTGCAGGCAGGGAGACGCGGCATCTGCACCCGCCCGCATTCGCCGTACCGATAGACTCCGACGGCGGTTTGCTGTCCGGCCTCGGTGCCGGGCCCAGCCGGGGAGACCCATGCACACGCTCGACCTGTGGTCCATGTTCTTTGTGTTCATGCTCGCGACGTTCGTCGGATTCCAGGTGATCCAGAACGTGTCGCGCCTGCTGCACACGCCCCTGATGTCGCTGACCAACGCGATCTCGGCGATTGCCGTCGTCGGGTCGATCATCATCGCCGGCGAGGAGAAGTCCGTGGTCAGCACCATCCTCGGCGCGATAGCCGTCGCGGCCTCGATGACCAACATCGTCAGCGGCTTCCTCATCACGGACCGGATGCTCAAGATGTTCCGTGAGAAGGGCAAGCCGCGATGAGCGCGGTGGAGCACCTCACTCAAGCCAGCTATCTCGTCGCCGCGGCGCTCTTCATCTTCTCGCTTCGATGGCTCAGCACGCCGAAAACCGCCAGGCAGGGCGTGGCGGCCGGTGTGGCCGGCATGGCGCTCGCGATCGGCGGCACGATCCTTCACCCGGAGATCGTCAGCTATAAGTGGATCCTCATCGCGCTGGTGATCGGCGTGGTCGGCGGTGTCCCGCTGTCGTGGGTGCCGCTTACGGCCGTGCCGCAGCGGACGGCGCTGTCGCACGCCTTCGGCGGCCTGGCGGCCGGCCTGGTCGGCACGGCGAAGTACTATGCTGTGGCTCCAGGACGGCGCTGCTGACGCCCTTCCGCACGTTCGCGATCGTCGTCGAGGTGATGCTGGGGTTTCTGACTTTCACGGGCAGCCTGATGGCCGCCGGGAAGCTGCAGGAGGTCCTGCCGACGCGGCCGATCACGTATCGCAACCAGAACGTCATCAACCTGTTGCTGCTGGCGATCGCCATCGGCGCCGGCGTGTATCTGGTCGCCAGGCCCGAGACCTGGCAGCTGTTCCCGGTGATCGTCGTCTTGTCACTGGCGTTTGGTGTGCTGCTGATCCTGCCGATCGGCGGCGCGGACATGCCGACGGTCATCTCGCTGCTGAACTCGTATGCCGGCCTGTCGGCAGTGGCGATGGGGTTCGTGCTCGAGAACAAGGTGCTGATCACGGCCGGCGCGCTCGACGGCTCGTCGCGGCTTCATCCTGTCGATCATCATGTGCCGGGCGATGAACCGGTCGTTCACCAACGTCCTGTTCGGCGCCTTCGGCCAGGTCGCGCAGGTGCAGGCCGCCGCGGAGGCGCGGAGCGTCAAGAGCGCCACACCGCGCGACGTCGCCGCACATCCTGGAGAACGCCAGCAGCGTGGTCGTCATCCCCGGCTATGGCATGGCCGTCGCGCAGGCGCAGCATCGCGTGCGGGAGTTGTACGACCAGCTCTCGAAGCGCGGCATCGACTGCAAGTTCGCCATTCATCCGGTCGCCGGCCGAATGCCGGGGCACATGAACGTGCTGCTGGCCGAGTCCGAGATGCCGTACACGGCGCTCTCGGAGATGGACGACATCAACCCCGACATGCCGCAGGTGGACGTCGCGATTGTCGTCGGCGCCAACGACGTCGTGAACCCGGCGGCGCGCCACGACAAGAGCAGCCCGATTTTCGGCATGCCGATCATCAACGCCGACAAGGCGAAGACTGTCGTCGCGATCAAGCGCTCGATGAACCCCGGCTTTGCCGGCATCGAGAACGAGCTGTATTACGCCGACAATTGCCTGATGGCCTTTGGCGACGCCAAGGCCGTGCTGGGCGACATCGTCAAGGCGCTCGCCGGCGAGGGCGGGGGCCATTGAAGAAGTGAAGAATGACGAATGAAGAATGACGAATGAAGAATGAAGAATGAAGAATGAAGAGCACCTGTGGGCCGGACGTCAGTCTGGCCAGCCAAGGAGACGCGTAATGCGTGGACGACGGATGACCGCGACGGTGGTCGCGTTGATAGCTCTGGTGATGCTGCTGGCGCCGGCGGTGACGCGGGCGGGGGCGCCGGAAACGAAGGACGCGCGCGACGCGCGGATGGCGTGGTGGCGTGAGGCGCGGTTCGGGATGTTCATCCACTGGGGCCTCTACGCCGTGCCGGCTGGCGACTACAAAGGACTGCAGTCGAAGGAAATCGGCGAGTGGATCATGTCGTGGGCCAATATCCCGCGCGCCGAGTACGAGAAGTTCGCGGCGCAGTTCAACCCGGTGAAGTTCGACGCCGCCAGATGGGTCGCGATCGCGAAGGACGCCGGGATGAAGTACATCGTCATCACGTCGAAGCACCACGAGGGCTTCGCGATGTACGACAGCGCCGTGAGCGACTACACCATCGTGAAGCGGACGCCCTACGCGAAGGACCCGATCGCCGTGCTGGCCGCGGAGACGAAGAAGGCGGGCCTGAAGTTCTGCTTCTACTACTCGATCATGGACTGGCACCATCCCGCGCAGTACGTCGATGCGCCCGGGAAGGACCGGACTGCCGGCAACGGCAAGACGCAGATCGTCCCCGACCAGAAGCCGGTCTACATCGCCTACATGAAGTCGCAGCTCAAGGAGCTGATCACGAAGTACGACCCGGCCGTGCTGTGGTTCGACGGCGAGTGGATGGACTGGTGGACAGAAGCCGACGGCCGTGATCTCTACGCGTATGTCCGCGGCCTGAAGCCGGACATCATCATCAACAACCGCGTCGGCACGGGCCGCAAGGGCATGGAAGGCCTGAGCAAGGACGACCAGGAGTACGCCGGCGACTTCGGCACGCCCGAGCAGCAGATTCCGGCCAACGGCATCAAGGGCATCGACTGGGAAAGCTGCATGACGATGAACGACACGTGGGGCTTCAAGTCGTACGACACCAACTGGAAGTCTGCCGAGACGATCGTCCGCAACCTGGTCGACATCGCGTCGAAGGGCGGGAACTACCTGCTGAACGTCGGGCCGACCGCTGAGGGCGAAATTCCGGCGCCGTCGGTCGAGCGCCTGGCGGCCGTCGGCAAGTGGATGAGCGTCAACGGCGAAGCGATCTACGGCACCACCGCGAGCCCGTTCGCCGAAAGCCTTCCCTTCGGCCGCGTGACGAAGAAGGGCGCACGCCTTTATGTCGAGGTGTTCGACTGGCCCGCCAGCGGGACAATCACCCTGCCCTCATGGGGCGCGACCCCGACGAAGGCCTGGCTCCTCGCGTCGAAGGCCTCCGTGCCGCTGCGCGTTGATGCCACGGGCGTGACACTCACACTACCGGCAAGCGCACCTGACCCGGTGGCGACAGTGATCGCCATCGAGTGATGCTTCTCATTTCTTCATTTTTCATTCTTCATTCTTCATTTCACATTGAACGGCTCCATCAACTCCACGCGGGTGCCATCGGGATCGTAGAGATTGATCTGCCACTTGTCGTTGCGGCCGATTTGCGGCGGGGCGAGCGCGGCGCGGGCGTCCGGCGGCGTGCGCTCGCGCACCTGTTCCCAGGCCGCCTGGATGTCCGGCACCACCAGGCAGATATGGTGGTCGACGCCAAGCTGCCGGCGTGTGCTCGGCGCGTCGCGGAGCATGTACTCCAGGTAGTCGGCGCTCTCCGGCAGGCGCAGGTTCACCCAGTTGGTCTTGTCGGGAACGAAGCCGCCGCGCCAGATCTCGGTCATCCCCAGCACGTCGTGATAGAGGAAGTTCTCCGCCATCTCACTGTGAACGGTCACGCCCGCGTGCAGCATGCGTGACGACAGGGCACGTCCGGCTGCGGCGCCGCCGGCGATAGCGGTTTCCTGGACGAACTCGATCGTGTGGCCGTCAGGATCGAGCACGCGAAGCGCGTTGACGCCGCACGGCTGCCGGATGCCCGGCCCGTCGACGGCAACTCCCTTCTCCCTCAGATAGACGGCGAGGCCCGCCAGGTCCGTCGTGGCGAACGCGATGTGGCCGAGACGCTCGTCGACATCGGGCGCAAGCCCGGGCTCGACGAAGATGCGCTGGCGCCCGCTCACGCGGAACAGCAACGCCGGCCCGGACCGGTCGGACGGCGAGGACAGTCCGAGCAGGTCGCCATAGAACCGCCGCGCCGCCGCCGCGTCTGTCGTGCGGAAGGCGACGTGGTCGATGCCCACGAGCGCCGGCCGTTTCGTCTCGGCGAGCCCCGCACTGGCTGTGCACAGCCCCGCTACCGTCACCGCACCGATCAGCCTCGCCATCAGACGCATCGCGCTCTCCTCCGGGCCGACATGCTAGCGCATCGCGTCAACAGGAACGTCGTCTGCCTTGCCTGTCGTGCCTCTGATGGCCGATTCTCAAGGTCGGCCCTACGGCACCGTGTTCCTGCCTTGCCTGGCTCGCGCGGCTTCCCCGGCCTCCTCGGCTCTCTCGGCTCCCTCGGCTCTCTCGGCTTCCTCGGCCCTCTCGGCTTTTTCGGCTCCCTTGGCTTCCCCAGCTTCCTGTTGACTCCCAACATGACAACCGCTAGGCTTCTGTTGAGAGCCAACAGAAGTGGGTGAGAAGACAGACGTCCTGCACGGCGCGCTCGGCCTGATGGTCCTGCGCGCGCTCGATTCGATGGGCCCGCAACATGGCTACGGCCTGGCCCGCCGCATCGAGCAGATGAGCGAAGGCAGCCTCGCCGTCAATCAAGGCACGCTCTATCCTGCCCTGCTGCGTCTCGAGCAGCAGCGCTGGATCAGCTCGCGCTGGGGCGTGTCGGAGAACAACCGCCGGGCGCGCTTCTACACGCTCACCGCCAGGGGACGCCAGCAGCTGGCAGCCGAGACCGAGCGCTGGGAACAGCTGACGGCACTGGTGACCCGGTTCCTCCGCCCCACCGGAGAGTTGTCGTGAGCGGCCCGGGACTGCTCGCCCGCCTGCGCACGTTCGTCCGCCGCGGTCGCGTGCTGAGCGACTACGACGCCGAAGTGGCCAGTCATCTCGATCTCCTGCAGGCGGATCTCGAACGGCAGGGTTACTCGCGGGACGCCGCACGGCGCGAAGCGCGCCGGCGGTTCGGCGGCCAGGACCAGGCTCGCGAGGCTTTTCGCGACGCCAGCGGATTCCCGACAGTCGACGCGCTGGCCGGCGATCTCCGGTATGCCTTCCGCATGCTGCGGCGGCAGCCCGGGTTCAGCCTCCTGGTCGTCATGCTCGTTGCTGTCGGCGTCGGCGCCACGACGGCGATCTTCTCGCTGGTCAACGCCGTCCTGATCCGGCCGCTGTCCTATCCGCAACCCGATCGCCTCGCTGTCGTGCGGTCGGTCGTCCCGGCGATGAGCGCCAGCTACCCGAGCGTCCCCGCGGCCGCCGGAGGATTCCTGCTCTGGCGCGACCGGGCCACGGCGTTCGAGGCGATGGCCGCGCTCTCGCCGCGCACGCAGACGCTGGCCGGCACCGGCGAGCCGGCGCGCGTGGAAGTGCTTCGCGCCACCTCCGCCCTGCTCCCGATGCTGGGCGCGCATCCGGCCGCCGGGCGGCTGTTTCGCGCTGATGAGGATCGTGACGGGGCGCCGCATGTCGCCGTGGTGACCGATGGCTTCTGGCGTCAGCGCATGAACGGCGACCTGTCGGCGGTGGGACGCGCCATCATCCTCGACGACACCTCGTACACGGTGGTCGGCGTGCTGCCGCCCGACTTCCGCTTCCCGCGCGGCGAGCAGCTCGGCGGCCTGGTCGGGCTGCCATCCCGCCTGGACGTCATCCGCCCCGCGGCATTCACCGCCGACGATCGCGAAACGCTGGCTGGCGACTTCGACTGGGCGGCGCTCGGCAGGCTCGCGCCCGGCGCCACATTCGCGCAGGCCGAGGCCCAGATCAACGCGGTCCAGGCCGACATCGTCCGCCAGATGGGCCTGCAGAACATCGAGCTCAAGGCCGTCATCGTGCCGCTGCACGAACAGGTCGTCGGCCAGGCCCGGCGCGGGCTGGTGCTGCTTGGCTGGTCGGTCACGACAGTGCTGCTCGTGATGGCTGTCAACCTGGCGAACCTGCTGCTCACACGGATTTCGGCCCGCACGGGCGAAGCGGCGATACGGACCGCGCTCGGCGCTACGCGCGTGCGGGTGATGCGACAGGTCGTCCTCGAGAACCTCCTGCTCGCAGGTACTGGAGGCCTGCTCGGCGTCGGTGTGGCGTGGGCGGCCATCCACCTGCTGGCGTTGGGAGCGCCCGTCGATCTGCCGCGCCTCGACGAGGTGCACCTCGATCCGACGGTATTCGCTGTCGCCGTGTCCACGTCGCTACTGACCGGGCTGCTGATTTCTCTCGCGCCGGCGTGGCGACTGAGCCGGGCCAACCCGCAGGCCAGCCTTCGCGCCAGCGCGCGCGGTGCCTCGGACACCACCTCACAGATGACGCTGCGATCGTCGCTCGTCGCGCTCGAGGTCGCGCTGAGTACGGTGCTCATCGCGGCCTCGGCCCTGCTGGCCACGAGCTTCTCCAGGCTGCTCCACGTGGACACCGGCTTTGCCGCCGATCGCGTCGCGTTTGCGGCTATCGCGCCATCGCTCGACCGTTACGACTCACTCGCCGCACGCACTGCGCTCGACGACCGCCTGCTCGAACGCCTGCGCCGGCTGCCCGGTGTCTCCGCTGTCAGCCTTGCCTCCGAAGCGCCACTCCAGGGCGAAGCGCACGTCCGCACGATGTCAACGGATCGCGAAACGCGTCCACTGGACCAGCGGCCGGTCGCCAACGTCCGCTACGTGGATGCCCGCTACTTCGATCTGCTCGGCATCCGCCTCACTGCCGGGCGCTGGTTCGACGGTCGCGATCGGACACGCGACGTCGCACTGGTCAACCAGCGGCTCGCGGCAGCGATGTGGCCCGGGCAGAACCCGATCGGCCAGCAGCTGCGGCAGGGCAACGAGCACCACCCGCTGATGGAAGTCATCGGCGTGGTCGGCGACACGCGCGACGTCAGCCTGTACAAGATGCCGTACCTGATGGCCTACGTCCCCTACTGGACCGACGGCGCGGACCCGTCGGCGTCGCTGCTGATTCGCACCGACCTGCCCGCCGACACGATCGCTCCGGTGTTGCAGCGCGCGATCTGGGACGTGGATCCGACCATCCCGGCGCCGGCGGTGACGACGTTCCAGGAATCTGTCCGCCGGTCCGTCGCGCCCGATCGGTTCCAGCTGCTGCTCGTCCTCGGTTTTGCGCTCAGCGCCGTCGTGCTCGCCGCCCTCGGCATCTACGGCGTGCCGGCCTTTGCCGTCGCCCAGCGCTCGCAGGAGTTGGGTATCCGCCTGGCGCTCGGCGCCGCGCCCGCCGCTCTGGTTCGCATGGTGGTCCGTCAGGGACTCCTGCCCGTCGCCATCGGCCTGACCGTCGGTCTCGGCGGGGCGGTGATCGCCGGACGGCTGATGCAGAGTCTCCTGTTTGACGCCACCGGCGTCGATGCGCGCGTGCTGCTCGCGGTTCCGGCAGGCATCGCGCTCATCGCCCTCGTCGCGTGCTACCTGCCCGCGCGCCGCGCGGCCCGAATCGACCCCGTTCAGGCCATGCGCTGCGAGTAAGCCGCGGCTCGTCCCCGTCGGGCTGTCCGTCCCTGGGACGCCCGGTCCCGCGGACGAACAGCCCCAGTCGCCGCGCTGTCGAAAACACTGGCGGTTCGGCGGCCAGGGGCGCGAGCCAGACCTGGCACGAGACTGGGATCGTCTTGTGCCAGCATGCGCTTCCTCACCGATCTGCTGACCGACCTCCGGCTTGGGCTTCGCCTCCTCGCCCGCAACCCCGGCTTCGCCCTGGTCGCCGCGCTCTCGCTGGCCCTGGGCATCGGTGGGACCACCGCGATTTTCACGCTCATCGACGCCGTTGTCCTGCGGGCGCTGCCGGTTGTCGAGCCCGGGCAGCTCCACGTCGTCGAGTTCCACGAGGCCACGCGCCAGCCGGCGCCACGCGTGTCGTACCCGTTGTACGACCAGCTGCGCTCGAGCCTGCGTGGTCGCGCCGATGTGTGCGGCGTCAGCGGCGCCACGCGGATGCTGGTCGCCGACCCGTCGAGCGCGACGCGCGGCACGATGGCGCGCGTGCAGCTGGTCACCGGTGAGTGCTTCGGCACGCTCGGCGTGCGCCCGGCGCTTGGCCGGCTCCTGGCGCCCTCCGACGATCGCACGCTGGACGGCCATCCCGTCGTCGTCATCAGCGACGGCTTCTGGAATCGTCAACTCGGCGGCAGGCCCGATGTCGTCGGCCGTACCGTGACCGTCACTGGCGTGCCGATGACCATCGTCGGCGTCACCGCCCCGGAGTTCTTCGGGCTCTCGATCGACCAGCGCATCGACGTGTGGGCGCCGGCGATGATGCAGTTCTCCCTGAAATACAACGGCAACATCAGCAGCGACAACGGGCATGACGATGCCGCGTGGGTGCCACAGCGCGAGATGTCCTGGCTGATGGTGTTCCTCCGCATCACCGACCCCGCGCGTGTCGCGGACGTCACGACGCGCGTCAACGGCATCGTCCAGCAGGACTTCGCCGGGCGGCAGTCGTATCAATCGAACCAGGACGCACGTCGGCGCTATCAGTCGATCCGCGCCGTCCTGATGCCGGCGGATCGCGGCGTGTCCAGGCTGCGCCGGACGCTGCAGGCGCCGCTGACAGTCCTGCTTGTGATGGTTGGCCTGCTGCTGCTGATCGCGTGCGCGAACATCGCCGGCCTGCTGATGGCCAAGGCGACGGCACGCCGGCGTGAGCTGGCAGTTCGAGTGTCGATTGGCGCCAGCGCCGGGCGGCTCGCCCGGCAACTGCTCGCCGAGAGTCTGCTCCTGGCCGTCGTCGGCGGCGCTCTCGGGCTGCTCGTCGCCCGGTGGGCCACCGATGCGCTGCTCGCGCTGTTCATGCCGCGCGACGCCAGCACGGCGGTCAACGCCACGATGGACGCCAGGGTTCTGGGCTTCGCGCTGCTCGTGTCCGTTGCCACGGCACGTGCTGTTCGGGCTCCTGCCGGCGTTGCGCGCGTCGCGGGTCAGTCCCGCCGAGACGCTGAGCGCGACGTCGCGAGGCGTCGTGGGAACCAGCGGCGGCTCACGCCGGCTGCCGCTCGGACGCCTTCTCGTGGCAGTGCAGATTGCCGTGACGGTGATTCTCCTCTCGGCATCGGCGTTGTTCAGCCGCACGCTACTGGCGGTGTCACAGGTGGACCTGGGCTTCACCAGGGACGGCGTGCTGCTCCTGCGTGTCGACCCGGTGGCGGCCGGCTACACCGTCGAACGGGTGCCGCAGCTCTATCGCGATCTCATCACGCGCGTCACATCGGTGCCCGGCGTGGTGTCGGCCAGCCTTTCGCTCAGCGGCCCGCTCAGCGGGTCCCGGCGCTCCGGCAGCCTCAGCGTGCCAGGGTACGTGCCGGGTCGCGACGAACGTCCCGAAGTCCAGGAAGACGTGGTGACGGCCGACTATTTCAAGACGCTCGGCCTGCCGCTCGTCGCGGGCAGGGCCTTTGGTCCCGAAGACACCGCGACGAGCCGCAAGGTCTCGGTGATCAACGAGACGATGGCGCGCCGGTACTTCGCCGGACGGAGCGCCGTCGGTCAGCGCTGGGCGTACGGGCCCGACCTCGAGGACGCCTTCGAGATCGTCGGCGTCGTCCGCGACGCGCGCTACAACGACCTGCGCGGCGAGACTCCGTGCCTTGCCTACCACCTGGTCGATCAGTCTGTCGAGGTGCTCGGAGGCATCGAGGTGCGCGTCTCGGGTCCGGCCGCGCCACTGGCGCCGTCGATTCGACGTGCCGTCGAGCAGGTCGACGCGCGTGTGCCCATTCTGGACACCACGACCCTCGACACCCGCGCCTCCGAACAGCTCGCTCAGGAGCGGATGCTGGCGCTGCTGACGACCATCTTCGGCGTGGTCGCACTGCTGCTCGCGTGCCTGGGCCTGTACGGGACGATGTCGTTCAGCGTGGCACGGCGGACGGCGGAGCTCGGCGTGCGCATGGCGCTCGGAGCCAGGAGCACCGACGTGCTGTGGTTGATCTTCCGCGACGCGCTCTTCGTGGTCGCCATCGGCCTGGCCGTGGGCGTGCCGCTGTCGTTCGTGGCTGCCGGCCGGCTCGAAGGCCTGCTGTTCAAGGTCGCCCCCTCCGATTCCACGAGTCACCTCGCCGCCGCCGCCACGCTCGCCGTAGTCGCCGCCCTGGCCGCCCTCCTCCCGGCCCGCCGCGCATCGCGCCTCGAGCCCATGAAAGCGCTCCGAACGGAGTAGCCGCAACCGCGACGCTTCTTCATTCTTCATTCTTCATTCTTCACTTCTTCACTTCTTCATTCTTCATTCCCCACTCCCATAGAGTGATACCCTCGTGGGCCAATTCCATGGCCACGTCTCACTCCCTGCTCCTCTCGACCGACGACACGCCCGGCACGCTGTCGCAGATCACCAGAGTCATCGCCGACCACCACGCCAATATCCGGTCGATTGAAAGTCTCGGCCATCGCGAGTCCGGCTTCACCGTCTATCTCGAGCTCGATCAGGTGGCGGACTTCGCGACACTGCGGGCGGCGCTGACGGACCTGGCTGTCATCCGGACCATCGACGAGCCGCCGTCGCTCATGTCCGTCTACGGCAAGCGCGTCATCATCATGGGCGGCGGCGCCCAGGTCGGACAGGTCGCCGTCGGTGCAATCAGCGAGGCCGATCGGCACAACATCCGCGGCGAACGCATCTCCGTCGACACGATCCCGCTCGTCGGCGAAGAGGCGCTGGCCGCCGCGGTACGTGCGGTGGGCCGGCTGCCGCGCGCGCGTGTGCTGGTGCTGGCCGGGGCGATCATGGGCGGCGCCATCACTGATGCTGTCGGCGAGCTCAAGCGCGAAGGCGTCATCGTCATCAGCCTGAACATGGCCGGCAGCGTGCCCGACGCGGCCGACCTGGTGGTGACCGATCCGCTGCAGGCCGGCGTGATGGCGGTGATGGCGATTGCCGACACGGCACGGTTCGACATCTCGAGGCAGCGCCAGCGTCGCTACTGACGGCGCGCGGCGACCGTGTCAGTTCCGCTGACGCTCCGGCTCGAGCACCACGATTGACGTCCGGTCGGTCGGCAGCGGCACCCGCACGCGCCCCACACCGACGCTGCGGCTCGGCACCAGTTTCACGCCGTCGGTGCGTGCGAGATGCAGCTGTGCGGGTACAGGCACCTGAAGATCGACAAACGCCGGGCCGGGCCCTGGCACTGGAACCACCCACGCCGCCAGCGCCGTTGCCGACTGCAGAGGGTGCACCCAGCGCACGCTGATCGCCGCGCGGACGATCGAATCTGGACGGCCGGCGCGGATAACCGACATCGATGACGGCGCGAGGCTTGGCGCGATCAGCCTGAGTGCCGGAAGCCCGACGCTGGCGTTCCACTCTTCCACGACTCGGCGCTCCAGCCCGGGCTGAGACGGTGCCGTCGTGAACCCATAGCCGCCATCTGCGCCGCGATTGGCATAGCAGAGCCCCTGCGCAGAAAAGCAAGTCTGCGGAACCTCGCCACCGGCGCACGGCACCGGCCACGGCGAGATCCCGGCGGGCGCGCGCAGCAGCAGCACCTTCTCGCAGTGCTCCGTCGTCACCGGAAGGTGCAGGGTGTCCGCCGCCATGATGCGTTCGGCAAAGATCTCTGGCAACGGGTTGTCGAACGCCGGATGCGCATGCCACAACCACGACGCCAGCGGCGTCGGGTCGAGACGTTCCGGACGTCGCGGATGGTACGCATACGCCGACCAGCCGAGCGACAACAGCAGAAGTGTGGCCGCCACATCACGGGAAGCGGGACGCGACTCGCACCAGGCCACTGCGACTGCGAGGAGCGGCGCTGCCAGCGGCAGCGCCCACAGACCGTACCGGCTGAGGCCCGGAGTGCCTCCATGGTTCACGTTCGCGTTTTGCGTGACCACGAGGAGCAGGAGCGGCGCGGCGATTGCCCCAACGACGATCGCCAGCCGTGACGTCGCCGTGCGGTCACCCCGGCCCGACAGGTAGAGCGCCACACCGGCCAGCGCCATCGCCGTGGCGAACGGCATCGCCTCGACGAGCCCGAGATTGGGATCGATCATCGGCGTGACAACCGATCGCAGGCCCGGCAGCATGCCCGCGACAGTGTCGCCAAGCGGCGTCCACCCGCCCATTCTCACCAGGTAGTACAACGGGTTGATCGCGACGATGGCGGCGGCGCCTGCCAGCGCGAGCCACGGCATGCCGGCGCGGTGGCGAGTCACGCAGACGATCGCGCCCACCGTGAGCAGCACAACTCCCAGCACTGGGTTCTGGGCCGCCGCCACAGCAGCGCAAATCAGCGCGATGGCGGGATGGCTGTCAATCAGCGCGATCGCGCTCAGTGTGGCGGCGACGATCAGCGTTTCGGCGTGCGCCTTGTCCACCCACCACAGGATTGGGCCCGCGAGCAGCACAAGCACCGTCGTCGGCGGCCATCGCCTCGCGGCAAGGATGCCCGCTGTCACGAGCAGCAGGATATTCACCGCCGACATGCCGTGGTTGGGATTCACGCCGAGCGCAAGCGCTGCGGCGACGGCGGGTGTGGCGATCAGCGAGTACAGCCAGAAATGCAGGAAGTCGCGTCTAGGCCCGGCGCCGACCAGCACTGGTCCCGGGTAGTCTGCCGACAGCCATTGCCAGCGATCGGCCTCGCCCCTGAAGGTCGAATTCTCTTCAGCCGTCAGGGCCGGCGGCCTGGCGTGCGCCATGTTCCACGCCATCGCCAGGTACTCGTAGCCATCGCCGACGCGTCGCGGTGCAGCGCCCGCGGCGAGCGAGGTCAGCAGCACCACGCTCGCGACGAGCAACCACCACCGTGTCAGGGATGTCGCCCCGCCGAACGTGAGGGCGGCCGCGAGGGCGACGATGGCCGATTCCGTGAGGGCGAATGACGGATGCGTCAGCGACACCGTCAGGGGCCCGACCGACAACGCGCCGCTGCCCGCCACGCCGACGATCGCCGCCGCGCCAGCCAGGACGACGGCGACCATCGTCAGCGCACACCCCAGTGCGAGCCGTGTCACCGCGCGCGCTGCCCTCTCGGCACGACGTGGCCCGGCCTGCTATGGCCCGGTGACGATCGCCGTGGCCTTGTCGAGCACGGCGGTCGCGCGGTCGATCGCGTCGGCTGCCTTCACCGCTCCCGTCTCGGCGTCGTGCCAGCCATGCTGTTCGATTGCTTCGCGCACGCCAGGCAGTGTCTTGACGCCGTAGCCGGTGTAGAAGCCAGGCGCGTAGATCTGGTGCCTGAACCACGGGCGCCGCGGAAGCCCCTCGTCGCTGGTGAACGCGGCGTCGATCTGGCGGAGCTGGTCGTCGAGCCGTGACGCCGAGTCGACTGCGGTCAGGCGCGGCTGATTCTTCGGATCGGCGACAGCCTTGTCGAAGCGATCCGCCGCTGTGGTCAGCCGTGCGCTCGCATTCTGCAGCGCCGCCAGGTTGAGGAACGGCACCGCCGGTTCGGCCGGCGGAGGCAGGTACTTCTGGGTGGGGTCGGCGACAAGCTGGTACGTCTTGTCCTTCAGCCGCTGGTTCTGATCCGCGATCTTGTCGCGCTCGGCGTCGGCCAGCTTCCCCACTTCCTTGACGTAGGTGGCGACGGCCTCGGACAGCGGGCGTGCGGTCACCGGCAGCCAGTCCGCCTGCGCCATCCGCAGCACCGTGCGGCCGCCAACCTTGGCCATCACGGCGCCGTAGACAAAATCAGGATCGCCGAAGCGCTCGTAATGGGCGATCGAGTCGTAGATCGAATGGTACGAGCCGCCGTCGTTTTCACCGCCGAAGCCGAGATTGAGCGACGCCACCCCGAGATGCTGCAGGAAAGGCGTGTAGTCCGACCCCGATCCGAGCGGCTCCAGCCGCAGATCGGCGCGGTCGCGCGCTTCGCGGCGGTCTTCGGGCGACTTCGCCTCTGTCACTTCGAGCGCCCGCGCCCGCTCGGAGACGCTCACGTGCGTTTCGGGATCCGTCACGCTCCGCGCGACGTCGTTCACCAGGTGCTCCAGCCCGTGCGAGCCGCCCGCACCGAAGAAGCCGCGGCCGTTGCCGTCGGTGTTGATATAGACCACGGCCTTGCGACTGAGCTCGGCGGCGTGTGTCTCCACCCACTCCGTCGAGCCCAGCAGGCCGGGCTCTTCGCCGTCCCACGCGGCGTAGACAATCGTCCGTCGCGGCTTCCACCCGGAGCCCGCCAGTGCGCCGACGGCCTGCGCCTCGGCGAGCATGGCCACCAGCCCGCTGACCGGATCGTCGGCGCCGTTGACCCAGGCGTCGTGATGGTTGCCGCGAATCACCCACTCGTCGGGCCGCTCACTGCCGGGCAACGTCGCGATCACGTCGTACAAGGGCTTCTGGGAGAAATCGAATTCCAGTTTCAGGTGGACAACTGCCGGGCCGGGGCCCAGGTGATACGCGATCGGCAGCGCGCCCCGCCAGGGTGCGGGCGCGATCGGGCCTGCCAACGCCTCGAGCAACGGGCGGGCGTCGCCGTAGGAGATCGGCAACACGGGAATCTTCGTCAGTGTCTGCGCGTCGGCGAGCGCGAGCCGCTTCGCGTCGGGCGTGGCGCCGACACCCGGGGTCAGCGGGTCACCGGGATACAACGGCATGTCCGCCACCGATCCGCGCTGCGCACCCCATTCGCTCCTGAACGCGCCCTTCGGGTAGGCATCGCCCTGGAAGTAGCCGTCGTTGCGCGGGTCGGAGTAGATGAGGCATCCGACTGCGCCGTGTTCGGCTGCGACCTTGGGCTTGATGCCGCGCCAGGAGCCGCCGTAGCGCGCGATGACGATGGCGCCTTTCACGTCGATGCCGCGGCGCGCGAGCTCGTCGTAGTCGTCTGGCACGCCATAGTTGACGTACACGAGAGGCGCCGTCACGTCGCCGTTCACGGAATAGGCGTTGTAGGTCGGCAACTGCTCGGCGGTCTGCGAGGTCGTCGGGTCGCCTGGCAGTGACGGCTCGGCCAGCCGGGCGACATACCGGGTCGGCGCCGTCATCTCGACGACGCGGACGCGCGGCGTCGGAAACAAGACATCGAACTGCTCGATGCGCGTCTGATAGCCCCAGCTGCGAAACAGCTCCGCGAGATACTCGGCGTTGGCCTTGTCGTACGGCGATCCGACGTGGTGCGGCCGCGCGGCCAGGTGTTCGAGCCATCCCTTCAGGTTCTGCGGCTGGATGGCCGCATCGAAGCGTGTCTCGAGGTCGCGCTCGGCGGCCGACCCGGCGGCGCCGAACCCGATCATCGTCCCCTGCTCCTGCGCGAGGCCACGGACTCCCAGTGCCCCGGCCACCAGCATCAGCGTCACGCCCACCCGTCCGATTCTCGTCATCCGGCCTCCCGATCGTTCGTGTACGTCCCGCGAGTATAAGTCGCCGCCGCGCGCTCCGGCGAGCGACGGTCACCGCGGGGTTGAGCGCGCCGGGGGATTGGCACACAATGTCTGGCGGCATGACCATCACGCGGGCCACGGTCGCAGCGGCAGCGGTCGCCGCGATTTTTGCGCTGGCGCGCCCTTCCGGCCAGACGCCGGTCCCGGCACCGTCATCGATCAGTTACTCACACCAGATTCGTCCCATCCTCGAGCTGCGGTGCTTCGAGTGTCACGATCACGATCAACCCGAGAGCGATCTTGACCTGACGACGCGCGCGGGCCTCATCGCGGGCGGCAAGAAGGCAGGCCCGTCGGTCGTCGCCGGCCGTCCCGACGCCAGCCCGCTGATGGAATACCTGCTTGGGACGCGGCATCCGCGCATGCCCAAGGGCCACCGGCCGCTCACCGACGATCAGATCGCGCTCGTCAGCGCGTGGATCGCCGCGGGCGCGCTCGACGATGGGCTGCCGGCCGCGAAAGGCGACGCCACCAGCGCGCTCGCGACTGCAGGCGTCCCGTCCCTCATGCCGTCGCACGCGACGGCCGAGCCCTCCGGCGGCGATGCAGAGGCGCGGTTCGTTGCGCGACGCAACGCGCGGCTGGAACGCCTGCCGCGCGCTGCTGCCCCGCCCGCGGGCCGCTACCCGGGCAGCGACAATCCCATCGACCAGTTCATTGCCGCCGCGTGGGTGCAGGCGGGCCTGCCCGAGGCGCACCAGCCGCCGCCGGCCGTCGACGACGCGGGCTTCATCCGTCGCGTCTCGCTGGACGTGACAGGTGTCGTGCCGACCGGAGAGCAGACGCGGCGCTTCGTCGGCGATCGCTCGCCTCACAAGCGTGACGTGCTCGTCGACGCGCTGCTCGCCAGGCACGGCGACTACGCCGCGCACTGGACGCCGTTCTGGGAAGAAGCCCTGGGAAGCCAGACGACGCAGCTGCAGGGCGGCATCCCGACGCGTGGCAACTATCGCGGCTGGATCTACACGCAGCTGGCCGCCGACGTTCCCTACGACGTGTTTGCCGCCTCGCTGATCGATCCGTCGCTCCCTCGCCACAAACCTCGCGTTGACGTCGTCGCGAACGAGAAGCATGCGATCAGCGGCTACATCCTGAACGACACGCAGACCGATACGATCCAGAGCGCGGCCAACGTGGCGCAGGTGTTTCTCGGCACCAGCATGAAATGCGCGTCGTGCCACAACCACTTCCTCAACGACGAGTGGCCGCAGACGCGATTCCTCGCCTTTGCCGGCCTGTTCGCCACGCACGACCTCGAGGTGATCCGCTGCGAGCGGAAGACCGGGCAGATCGTCCCGGCGCAGTTCCCGTTCACGCTGCCCGACGTGCCGACCGACGCGCCAGCGGACCTCGACGCGCGCCTGCATCGGGCTGCGCTGCTGCTGACCGATCCCACCAATCCCCGATTCGCGCGGGCGATCGTCAACCGACTGTGGCGGCAGGACCCTGGGCCTCGGCCTGGTGGAGCCCGCCGACGACTTCCGCCTCGAGCGCATGCCAAGCAATCCGGCGCTGCTCGACTGGCTGGCCGACGACTTCATGCGCAGCGGCTACGATCTCGCGCACACGACGCGCCTGATCCTGACGAGCCACACCTATCAGCACCGCTACGACCCGCGCCTCGAGGATCGTTTCGACGTCCAGAAGCCCGACCTCCCGCGCTACTACCGATCGCCACGGCTCCGGCGGCTGACTGCCGAGGAGTTCATCGACAGCGTCAGACTGGTCACCACCGGCACGCTCGATCTGCAGCAGCGCGTCTTCCTGCGTCGCGAGTCCACGGCGCTGACACGTGCCCTCGGCCGCCCGGCCGCCCGCAACGAAATCAGCACCGCACGGCCAGAGGATGCCGCCGTGCTGCAGGCCCTGGAGTTGATGAACGGCCCCGAGCTCAGCTACCTGTCGTACGGCGCGCCGCTGGCCGTGCGCCTCGCGCCGGACCGCGTGCCCGGCGACCGCAAGGCGCGGAGCATCGCGGAGGCCGTGTATCAGAACGTCCTCGGCAGGCCCGCGTCGCAAGACGAGGTGACATCCCTGGGTCGCTTCCTCCAGGACGGGATGAAGAGTCCCGGGCCCGTCCAGGCTCCGGAGCGGGAGGAGCAGGTGTTCGGCGACGCGTTGCCGGCAGGGGCGCTGCTCGAAGACTCCAGCGGCGGCGACGCCGGTTCCTGGGCGGCCAGGCAGAAGCCGATGCACGGCCGCCTCGCCTACCCGTCCACCAAGGAGGTGACGCATCGTGTCAGCACGCTGCCTCCGCTGGCGCTCGGCCCACGCGATCGGCTCGTGACCTGGGTCTATCTGGATCCCGCAAATCCGCCCGCCGAGATCACTGTGGGCTGGATGACCAGCGACTGGGAGCACCGCGCGTACTGGGCCACGGGCGAGAGCGCCGCGAGTCTCGGCGACGCGCCGGAGCGCCGGTGGCTGGGCCCGCTGCCGAAGATCGGGCGATGGGTCCGGCTCGAAGTGCCGGCTGGCGAAGTGGACGTCGCCGGCGACACCCCCGTGACCGGCTGGTCGTTCAAGCAGACCGGCGGGACCGCGTACTGGAGCGGCGCCGCCGTTGTCCGCCATGTCGTGCCGGCCGGCCAGAACGCTGTCGGCGACGTGTTGTGGGCGCTGCTCTCGAGCCCGGAGTTTCAGTTCATCCGTTGACGACGAGGACGATCGACATGAGCGCCATCGACCGCCGACAGTTCCTCCAGTCAGGCCTCGCCGCCGCCGCCACGCTCGGCGCTGCCGGCATGCCGCGGGCCGTGCACGCAGCGGCGCCAGCCCTGACGCGCGGCAGCGCGGACTCGGTGATCTACATCTGGCTGCCCGGCGGCATCGCGCAGACGGACACGTGGGATCCGAAGCGCCATACGCCGTTCCAGTCCGGCATGAAGGGCTCCGAGATGCTCGGCACCTGCCAGCCGATTCCCACCGCCGCCGACGGCATTCAGCTCGGCGAAGGCCTGGAGTAGATTGCCTCGGTGATGGACAGGGGCGCGATCCTGCGCAGCCTGACCAGCGAGACCAAGTTCGGCGCCATCCATCTGAAGGCGCAGTACTACGTGATGACCGGCTACCTGTTCCCCGCCGGCGTCAAGGTGCCCAGCCTCGGTGCGGTCGTCGGACGAACGCTTGGCCGACGGCAGAAAGACATCCCGCCGTACATCTACATCGGCCGCGACATCGACACCAGCGACGAGGAAAAGCTGTTCATCAGCGAGTACCTCGGGCCCGGGATTCTACGGCGTCGGCGCCGCGCCCTTCATGATTCCCGACGCCACCCGCGGCGTGGCCACCCTCAACGCCGTCGGCGGCATGCGTCTCGATCGCCTCGATCGGCGACAGGCCTACCTGCGCGCGATCAGCGGCATGACGGAGGCTCAACTCCGCGACGCGCACCAGGTCAAGGACTACCTCCAGGTGATGGAGGACGCCCGCGCGATGATGGACTCGCCGGTGAAGCGGGCGTTCGATTTCAAGGACGAGAAGCCGGAAGTGATCGCCGCCTACCAGCCGAAGGTCGCGCGCGACCAGGTGCAGGATCAGTCGTACTACTTCGGCAATCGCTTCGGCAATGGGCTGCTGCTGGCGCGGCGGCTGGTCGAGTCAGGCGCACGGTTCGTGCAGGTCGAGTATCAGTACGGCCCGTTCAAGGGCTTCGACATGCATGAAAGCGGGTGGTCGCGCATGAACGAGATGAAGCGCCAGATCGACCAGCCGATCGCACAACTCGTGCGCGATCTCGAGCAGCGAGGGCTGCTCGATCGCACGCTGGTCGTCGTCGCCACGGAATTCGGCCGGACGATCGCCAGTCAGCCGGCAGCGGGCACCGAGCCCGACGGGTTTGCGGAGCGGCATACCGGCGAGCAACTCGTGCTCGACAACGACAAGATGTACGGCTTCCACGGCCACTTCAGCAGCACCAACTGCATGCTGTTCTTCGGCGGCGGGATAAAGCGAGGCGTCGTGCACGGGCGGACCGCCGAGCGGCATCCGATGGTGCCGGTGGAGAATCCGGAACGTCTCATCGACGTCTTCGCGACGATCTACAAGATGCTGGGCATCCCGCCCGACTGGTCGTACGAAACCGAGGGTCGCCCGTTCTACGTCACCAAGGACGGCAAGGGTCGGCCGATCGACGCCCTGCTGGCTTGATGGCCGATTCTCCGACGACGCCCTCCCGCTCGACGTCTCCCGATCTCCTCGACGTCAGTTTTGCCGTGATCGTGGCCGTGGTGTCTGCGGCCGCGTGGACGGCGCTCACGCTTGCCGAGGCCGCGCAGTTCACGCGCGGCCGCCTGCTGACCGCAGCGACCCTGGTCGCCGCATCGCTGCTCTGGTGGATGTGGCGGCGGCGCGGGCCGATCGCGTGGCGTCCCGACACTGCCTCACTCCTGTGGATGCTGGTGCTGGTGCCGCTGGCCGGGCTGCCACTGCGCTGGCATGCCGACGCCGTCGTCGACGGGCTCGACGACACCGTCTACCTGAATCTCGGATCGATGATCGCGTCGCGAGGCGGGCTGGCGGTCGTCGATCCGCTGCTCGCGGCGACACCGGCTGACGAATGGCCGGCGCTGCTGTCGCGCGATCGGTACTGGCCCAGGCGCCTGAACCGGTTCGAAGGCGGCGTGCAGGTCGGCGACGTCAGCCCCGTCCTCGAACCCAACTTCTTCCACCTGCTGCCCGCGTGGATCGCCGTGTTCGAGACGCTCGGCGGCCCCGGCGCCGGAGCGCTGGCGGCACCGGCGTTGTCGCTGCTCGTGCCCGTCGGCGTGTTTCTGCTGACCCGTCGGCTTGCCGGTGTGCGCGCCGCAATGGCAGCGTCAGCGCTGATCGCCCTCAACGCCGCGCAGATCTGGGCCGCCACGTCGACGCTCTCCGAAGCGTCAACGGCGGCGCTGCTCACAGCAGGCATGTTTTTCGCGGTGTGGTGGCTCGAGGACGGCGCGGCGATGCCTGCCGTGCTGACTGGCATCTCATTCGGACTGGCCGGACTCTGCCGCGTGGACGCGCTGCTCCTGTCGCTTCCGGTGCTGGTGTTCGTGCTTGCGGCGGACGCGTGGCTCGCGCCCGCGCGCCGGCCTCACCGTATGGCGCTGTGGCTGACGCTCGGCGCGCTGACGATTCAGACCATCGCTCACGCGTTGACGATTTCCGCGCCTTATACGCTGCGCATGTTCGGGCACTTGTCGAGGTCGAAGTCGCTGCTCGCGGCAGCAGCGTTCGGGCTCGTGGTGTTGCTGGCACTGCTCGTCGCCGCGGCGCGACGGCTTGGTCGTCAGGCATGGCCGGTGTGGATGGACACCGTCGCCGGCCCCGTGCTGATCCTCCTGGCATCGGGGTGGATCGCCTGGCACATGGTGCCAAACCTCGAGGGCAACCATCTTGTCGTGGCGCTGACGCCAATAGGTCTGGTGGTCACGCTGGCGGGCCTGCTGCGTGCGTCGGCCCGGCGCGACGCGCGTCATTGGCTGGTGGTCGGCACCGTGCTGGTCTGGGCGCTGGCCTATGGCGCATCGGCACACGACCCGCGTGTGATCCCGAACGTCCTGCGGCGGGACGTTCCGGTGCTGCTGCCGCTCGGCGCGATGATGACGGCCGCGCTTCTGTTTCCGCGCGTGGCGGCGTGGTGGCTGCGCGTCATCGCTGTCATCGTCGTCGCCGGGCTCCTCGCGATGCAGGTGCCGCGGCTCCAATGGCTGGCGGAGACCGCCGCCAATAGCTCGGCGCGAGACAGTCTCACGGCGCTCACCCGGGCGATCCCGGCCGGCTCGCTTGTGCTCGTCGAGCGCGGGCTCCCCGGTCATTTCCCGCTGGCGCTCGAGGTCATTGCCGGGCGCACGGCGCTGGCCGCGGGCCGTACGAGCGAGGCTTCGGCGGCAGTCCGCAGGCTTATCGATCGCGCATCTGCGGCGAAGCGGCCGGTCTTTGTGGTCGCCGCGGCGGCAAAGGACCCCCCGCAACTGCCGATGTTCGAAGCGGCGGGGCTCGCACTGGCTGCGGTGGCAGAGACCAGTTCTGTCCAGCCAAGACTCAGGCCCACACCAGGACAGTGGCCGACACATGTCGATCGGCGCCTGTGGGCGGTGACGCTCTATCGCGTTGAGAGGACGGCGGTTCTGCCATGGCGGCTCGACGTAGGCGCCGCCGACTTCGGGGCGCTCGGCGAGGGCTGGCTCGGCGCCGAGAGCTTGTACGGCACGTCCGCGCGCTGGACGACTGGAACTGCTCAGGTAGCGCTGCCGCCTCTCGATTGTCCTGCGCCGGTGACGACGATTCGCATCCGCCTGGCGTCCATCCGGCCCGCCGGCGTCGTCCAGCCGACCGTCGAGATCGTCATGGGCCATATTCCGGCGGCAATACTTACACCCGACGATTCGGCATTTCGAGTGTATGCTCTAGCCCTGCCGTCCGATCTTGGGCGACAGGTGTGCCACTCCCCAGCCACGATGACGCTCCGAGCGCCGACCTTCGTGCCCGCCAACAGCCCGGCGGGGTCCCTTGATCAGCGCGCCCTCGGTATTGCGGTGGACTGGATCGAATTGACCGCCGCCGATGCCGGGCGCCCTCAGTGATTCACTCGACCGTTACGGTCATCGTGCCGGTCGCGGATGGCGGGGACGCGTTTGCCGTCACCCTCGCGAGCCTCAAGGCACTCGACCCCGCTCCTCTTGAAATCATCGTGGTCGGCGATGGATCGTCGGACGGCTCGCTCGCACGCGCGCGAGTTGCCGGCGCCACCGTGATCGAGACCGCGTCGCGACGCGGGCCCGCTGCCGCGCGGAACCTCGGTGCGCGCGACGCCGCCGGCGACGTGTTGTTCTTCGTCGACGCCGACGTCGCCGTGCGGCCCGACGCGATCGCCAGGGTGACGTCCGTCCTGTCCGACCCGACGCTGGCTGCTGTCATCGGCTCGTACGACGCCGCCCCCACCGCGCCGGGCTTCCTCTCGCAGTACCGGAACCTCGCCCATCGCTACTGCCATCAGACGGCCCGTCCCGATGGCTTCACGTTCTGGGGCGCGTGCGGTGCGATTCGGCGCAGTGCCTTCGAAGGCGTCCACGGCTTCGACGAGCGCTACACCGCTCCCAGCATCGAGGACATCGAGCTCGGCTACCGCCTCAAGGCGGCAGGCCACCGCATCCGCGTCGACAGCGCACTCGAAGTCACTCACTTGAAGCGCTGGACGCCGCTGGCGCTGATCCGCACCGACTTCGCGTGTCGAGCGCTCCCGTGGAGCGAGTTGATCCTCCGCGAGGGGCATTTTGACGACGACCTGAACCTGCAGGTGCGGGCGCGCATCGCCGTCGCCGGCGTCTGGCTGGTGCTGCTGCTGCTCGCGACGAGCGTCGCTGCGGACTCGACCGCGGCCGGGCTCGCCGCGCTCGCCACCGCGGCCGGCCTGCTCACGCTGGACGCCGGACTGTGGCGGTATCTCGCAACTCTGCGCGGCCCGGTCTTCGCGGCGGCGGCGATCCCCTGGCAGTGGCTGCAGTACGCGTCGAGTGGCCTGGCGTTCGGCATCGCCGCATTCCGGCATGCGCTCGCCGTCTTCCGGCCGCGCCGCCTCGAGACGCCTGCGTGAGCGGCCTTCCGGTTGCCGTCATCGGCGCGGGGCCTGCGGGCCTCACCGCGGCGCACACGCTGGCACAGGCCGGCGTTCCGGTGGTTGTCGTCGAGGGCGGCGACCAGGTCGGCGGCATCGCGCGCACCGAGGTCTACAAGGGGTTTCGCTTCGACATCGGCGGCCATCGCTTCCTCACCAAGGTGCCGGAGATTCAGGCGCTGTGGGAGGAGTGGCTCGGCGAGGACTTCGAGCGCGTCGCGCGGCTGTCACGCATCTACTACCGAAACCATTTCTTCGACTACCCGCTCCGGCTCCCGAACGTCGTCGGCGGCCTCGGCGTGGTGGAGAGCGCACGGGTCGCGGCCAGCTACGTGCGGGCGCGTCTGTCGCAGATCGCGCCGGAGGAGACCTTCGAAGACTGGGTGACCAACCGGTTCGGCGATCGCCTCTATCGCACCTTCTTCAAGACCTACACGGAGAAGGTCTGGGGCATTCCCTGCAACGTAATCCGGGCGGACTGGGCGGCGCAGCGGATCCGCGGCCTCTCGCTCGTGCAGGCGGTGTCGCAGGCGATTTTCGGCGGCACCCGCGCGACGTCGCTGGTCGAAGCGTTTCACTACCCGCGCCTCGGCCCCGGACAAATGTGGGAGCGCTGCGCCGACCTCATCACCGCCTCCGGTGGCGAAGTGCGGCTGAACACCAGGGTGGAATCGATTCATCACGAGCACGGTCGCGTCACCTCGCTCGGCCTGCGGCGGCATGGCCGCCTCGAGCGGATGCCGGTCAGGGACGTGATCGCCAGCATGCCGCTTCCGGCGCTGGCGCGGGCCCTCGACCCGGCGCCTGCCGCCGCCGCGCTGACAGCGGCGTCGAGCCTGCGGTTCCGCGACTTCCTGATCGTCGTGCTGATTCTCGGCCGTGAGCGGGTCTTCCCCGACAACTGGATTTACGTGCACTCGCAGGAGGTGCGCGTCGGCCGAATCCAGAACTTCAAGAACTGGAGCGCGGCCATGGTGCCGCACCCGGCGCGGACCAGTCTTGGGATGGAGTACTTCTGCAACGCCGGCGAACCGTTGTGGGAGATGAGCGACGATCAGCTCATCGCGGTGGCCGGACGTGAGCTCGAGGCCGTCGGGCTGGCGCCGGCGTCGGCGGTCGAGGACGGGTGCGTCATCCGCCAGCCGAAGGCCTACCCGGTGTACGACGCCGACTACCGCCGCCACGTCGACACGCTGCGTCACGCCCTCGCTCCGCTGTGCAACCTGCAGACCGTCGGGCGCAACGGCATGCATCGCTACAACAACCAGGACCACTCGATGCTCACGGGCCTGCTCGCGGCCCGGAACCTGCTCGGCGAATGCCACGACCTGTGGACCGTCAATACCGAGCGGTCGTACTACGAGGAGCAGCAGATCGCGCGCCGCCGCGCGGGTTGACCAGCCGAATGGCCCCTCCGGTTCCCCTCACGGTCGCCCTCCTGGGATGCGGGAGGCTCGGGACCGAGGTGTTTCTTCCAGTCATCACGACGTCACCGGCAGTCCGGCTCACCGCTGTCGTCGACCCCGACCCGGCCGCCGGCGGCCGCGCGCGCGCGTTCTCGCCGAACGTCACCTGGTTGCACGACTGGCGCGAGCTGCTGGACGGGCCGTTGCCCGACGCTGCCGTCATCGCGTTGCCGTCGCCGATGCACGCGCCGGTGGCGTCTGCGCTGCTCGAACGCGGCGTGCCGCTCTATCTTGAAAAGCCGATGGCGACGTCTCCGCAGGACGCCGACCAGCTGCTGTCGATCTACGAGCGCAGCGGCGTGACGGTCATGCTGGGGCACAACTACCGGGCCAATCCTCTCTTTGAAGCCATGGCTGCCCGGATCGCCGCCGGCGCCGTGGGTCGCGTCGAGATGATCAGGACTGTCTTCTGCTCGCCGATGCGCACGACCGGCGGCTGGCGTGCCAGCCCCGGCAGCGGCGGCAATGCGCTGTTCGATCTCGGCAGCCACCACCTCGATCTCGTGCGGTTCCTCACCGGCGAAGAGATCGTCGACGTGGATGCGACGTCGCCAGCGGCTGGCGATCGCATCTCGGTCAGCTTCACGTTGACCGGCGGAGCCATCGGCACCTCCCTCTTCGCGAAAGACTCTGCCGACGACGACCGCGTGGAGGTCTACGGCACGAAGGGCGTGCTCAGCGTCGATCGATACCGGTCGCTCGTGCCCCACCTGCGCGGGCGCGGCGTGCCGGGCCGTGGGGCGGCAGTCCGGGACGCCGTGCGGTCCGCCGCCAACGTCGGCCACCTGTTCAGGAAGATAGGCCAGCCGTGGCACGAGCCGTCGTTCCGCATTGCCTTCGGGCGCTTCGTCGCCGCAGTGCGCGAGAAGCGGCTGATCACACCGGATCCCCATGACGGGTGGGCGGGCGTGATGGCGCTGGCCGCCGCTGAGCGATCCGCTGCAGAAGGTCGTCGCGTCAGCGTCCCCGTCCGGCAACGCGCGAGCGCGGACAATGCCCCGGTACCCGCGGACAGCGCCTCGATCCATTCCGCACGGCCGGATCGCCCGGCATTGTCGGCGGTGATCCTGGTGCGCGGCGGTTTCGACGCCGTGGAGGTGATCACGCGACAACTCGCGACGCAGGCGCTTCGCGACCAGATCGAGGTGATCTACGTCTCGCCGACGCCGCTGGCGGTGCCCGACGCCGCGGTGCGTCCGTTCTGGGGCCACCAGGTCGTGCTGGAGCCCGACCAACGCGTGAGCGGCCCGGCGCGCGCGGCTGGAGTCCAGCAGGCACGCGCGGATGTGGTGGTGTTTGTCGAGGACCACTGCTTCCCGACCAGGGGCTGGGCCGATGCGCTCCTGCGAGCGCACGAGCAGCCATGGGCGGTCGTCGGACCCGCGATCCTCAACGCCAACCCGCGCACCGTCCTCAGTTGGGCGAACCTGTTGATCGAATATGGGCCGTGGCTATCGCCGTGCGAGCGGGGCGCGTGCGATCACGCGCCGGGCCACAACAGCGCCTACAAGCGATCGCTCCTCCTCGAGTACGGCGACGACCTCGCGGACATGCTCGACGCCGAAAGCGTGCTGCACTGGGACCTGCGGCGGCGCGGCTTTGGCGTGGCAATGGAGCCGGACGCGAGAAGCCGCCATCTGAACTTCGCGCTCTTCGTGCCGTCGCTTGCGGTGCGCTACTTTGGCGGCCGCCTGTTCGCGTCGAGTCGATCGCGCTCGTGGCGGATCGGACGGCGGCTGGCGTATGCGCTCGCCGCGCCGCTGATCCCGCTCGTGCGATTTTCCCGCCTGCGGGGCCAGGCCGCGCGGCTGGCGGATAGCCGGCCACGACGCGGACTGCTGCCGCTCGCGTTCCTGCTGCTGATCGTCGATGCCCTGGGAGAAGCCGCCGGCTACGCGCTCGGCGCGGGCTCGTCGGGATCGAAGATGCGGGACCTCGAATTCGACAGGACCCGGTATCTCGCACCCGGCGATCAGGTTCCGACGTGACGGCCGGCGCGTCATCCGGGCGTCATCTCGCGGCGGGGACCCTCACCGTGCTGGCAGCCGAAGCGCTGGCGTTGCCCGCCGCGCTGCTGCTCTCCGCGTTTGTGACCCGCCGCCTCGGACCCGGCGAGTACGGGCTGTACGCCATCGCGGCATCGATCGTCGCGTGGATCGAGTGGACCGGCGCCGCCGTCATCTCACGCGCGATCATCCGCGAGACCGCTCGCCACGGCGGCGATTCCGGCGTCGGCACCGCCGCGGTGCAGGTGAACCTGGCCGTCGGCGCCGCCGGCGCGGCCGTGCTGTGGCTGGCAGCGCCGGCGCTGGCCGCGCTGACCGGCGAGCCGCGGCTGATACATCCGCTTCGGCTCTTCGCCTTCGACATCCCCCTCTTCACGCTCGCCATGGCGCACCGCATGCTGCTCGTCGGCGCCGGCGCGTTCCTCGCCCGCGCTGTCCTGCCCGTGGTGCGGTGGGCCGGACGGCTCGCACTCGTCACGATCCTGGTGTCCTTCGGCTGGTCGCTGGATGGCGTCATCGTCGGCTGCGTGGCCGCCTCGGCGCTGGAGCTGACGGCGGCGCGGATCGCCGTCCACCCGCCGATGCTTGCCGACGCCGGCAGGTTCCGCGGACCGCTGCTGGCTGACGCCGTGCCATTCGTGACGCAGAGCGTCATGCTGCGGCTGTTCGATCGGATCGACCTGCTGCTGTTCAAGATCTTCGGAGGAACCACCGCCGACGCCGGGCTCTATGGCGCCGCACAGAATCTTGCGGCGCCTCTGACAGTGGTCTCTGTCGCCTTTCCGCCGCTCCTCCTGGCGACGCTCACCACTCTCTACGCCTCAGGCAACAGGACGGCGGCAGCGAGCATGGCGTCCACGGCGTTGCGCATCGCGTCGTGGTTGCTGCCGCTGGCGGGCCTCGTCGCAGGCGGAGGCACTGCGCTGGCCGGCTGGATCTTCGGCGCCCCGTTTGCCGGTGCGGGCCCGCTGCTCGGCCCGCTGGTGGCAACGGCCGTCGCGCAGCTGCTGATGGCCGTCGTGATCATGGTGCTGACGGCGGCGGGTCGTCCCAACGCTCTTCTGCCCACCGCGGTCGCGATGGTGATCGGCACCGTCGCTGTCGGCGCCGTTGTCATACCGCGGTATGGCGCGATGGGCGCCGCGATCACGACGGCGCTGTGTGGCGTGTCCGCTGCGGGGGTGGCCCTCTGGCTGGCGGGTCGCCTGGCGGCTGTCGCGCTGCCCTGGGCGTCGCTGGCGCGATCGCTCGCCGCCACCCTGGTCTCGGCCGGCAGCTGCCGCGCGGCGCTGAGCGTCATGCCCGTGCCCGCCGCGCTCGCCTGCGGCGGACTCTGCGCCGTGGCGGCGATGGCCGCGCTCGGGGAATTCGGCGGCACGGACGTCCGGGCGCTCAGGCGTCTGTTGGCAATCCCCCGCGCACCGGCGACAATTCAAGACGTCAGATGATGCCGGAACTTCCGTTTGTATCGATCGTCGTGCCGACCTGCCGGCGCAACCCGCAACTCGCCCGCTGCCTGGCGTCGATCGCCCGGCTCGATTACCCGTCCGACCTCCTCGAGATCCTCGTCGTCGACGACGGCGGAGAGGCGCAGGTGCCTGACGAGATCCGCGCGCAACTCCCCGGCGTCGTCGTGCATCGACACGACCCAGCGCGGCAGGGTCCGGCCGCCGCCCGCAATTCAGGCGTCGCCCGCGCGCGCGGTGCCATCGTCGCGTTCATCGACGACGACTGCGAGGCCGACGCAGGCTGGCTTCGCGAGCTGGTGCTGGCCCTCGACGCGCATGCGGGTGGTGCCTGCGGCGGCACCGTCGTCAATGCGCTCGAGGACAACCTTTTCGCGGAGGCCAGTCAGGGGCTGGTCTCTTTCCTCTGCTCGTACTACAACGCGGAGCCGGCACGCGCCACGTTTTTCTCGAGCAACAACCTGGCGTTCTCTCGTGCCGCGCTGATCGAGGCCGGTGCCTTCGACGCCCGCTACCCCAGGGCCGCCGCCGAGGATCGCGAGCTGTGCAATCGCTGGTGCCAGCAAGGCCGCCCGCTGGTGTCGGCGCCCCGCGCGATTGTGCGGCACGCGCACGCGCTGACTGCTGCGGGCTTCCTGCGACAACACTACTGGTATGGAACCGGCGCCTGGCGGTATCAGCGGGCGCGCATCGCGCGCGGGGGCGGGCGCGTCCCCATGGAGCCGCTGCGATTCTACGGACGTCTGATCGCCTGGCCGCTCTCGACGCAAGGATGGCGCGGCCTGCCGCTCTCGTTCCTGCTCGTCGTCGCGCAGATTGCCAACGCCGTCGGCTTCTTCGCGGAGGCCGTCAATGCCCGCGCTGAGAAGCCCCTCGAGCAGACCGCGTGACGGGCTGTCCCTACGGCGCCGACAGCAGACGCAGGCATTCGAGAAGCGCGCGCCCGTTGTGATAGCCGGCCTTCCAGCGATGGCCCTTGTCGCCGTGACCTGAGCCATCGGGCGAGACGCTTTCGTACCACTCCCCTGAGGTCCAGTCGGTCTGCTTCTCGTTCACGAACCGCCACGTGCCGCGGAAGACGTCGAGATAGCGGCTGTCGCCTGTCATCCTGAACATCGTCAGCGCGCTGACCAGCGCCTCGGCCTGCACCCACCACGTCTTGGTCCGCCGGTCGGCGTCCTGACCGAGCGGCCCGCTGTCGAAGAAACCGCCCGCGGACTGGTCGTAGCCGTGGGCCAGGGCGTTGGCAAACAGCGTGTGGAACAAATCGGCATACGGGCCTGTCGGCTGGCCGAGCGCGTTCAGCGCGTCGACGAGCAGCCAGATGTTCTCGAGATCGTGGCCGTACAGACGCGCGCGCGACGTCGGCGGTCAGGCGTGGCGTCCAGTCCCGGGCGTACTGGTCGGTGCACGCGCCCGCGGCCTTGCGGACCACGGTGTTGCTCTGGATCGTCACCAGCTCCGACAGCCTCGTCGCCGCCAGCGGCAAGTGGCTCGCCCGGTAGAACGCTGTCACAGCTTCCAGCAGGTGCAGGTGCGTGTTCATCGTCTTCACGCCGGGTGGCACGCCCAGGTACGGCATGGCCCCGTCGGGGGCGGGCCCCCAGTCGCGGGCGAAGAACTCCACGTAGCCGCCGTACGTCGCGTCGTGCGCCCTGGCCTCGAGCAGGTCGAAGAGCCGCCCGGCGTCGGCCAGCGCCTGCGCATCGCCCGTCGCCCTCGCGTATTCAGACAGCGCGTAGAGTCCGAATGCCTGGCCGTACAGGTGCTTCATTGGCGCGACAACAGTCGTGCCGCGCCGGTCGACCTCCCAGTAGAACCCTCCGTACTGCGCGTCCCACATGTGATCCATCAGGAAGCGGTAGCCCTGCCGGGCGGCTTCGCGCATCGCCGTTCCGCCGCGGCCCTCGCGAATCAACCGCGACGACAGCCACAGCATCCGCGCCTGCGTCACGATCATCTTCGGCGCCTCACCCTTTGGGTGCCCTTCGGCATCGAAGTCGATGGCGAAGCCGCCGTACGTGGTGTCGATGCTGCGCGGATACCAGAACGCGATCACCGCCTGACTGAGGTTCTTCTCGACGGCGGGCGCGAGCGCGCGGACATCGGCCGGCAGCGATTGCGTGGCTGCGGGCGGCGCGATGAGGGCCGCACAAAGCAGGAGCGCAGGAATTCGCATGGCGGCGGGATGCTATCCCTCGCCGTCGCGCCGTGCAAGCTGCATCAATGCGAGCGCGCGAGTACCCAGTGGGCAATCTGGGGCAGGCGGCTGTCGAACAGGCCCGCGTCGTGCAGTGTCTGCTCCGCGCGGGCGATGCCTTCGGCGGCGAGGACGCGCGAGCCTTCGAGGCCGAAGAGCGCCGGGTAGGTCGGCTTCCCGGCGGCGGCGTCCTTGCCGGCAGTCTTGCCGAGCTGCGCGGAGGCCCCCTCGACGTCGAGGATGTCGTCCACGATCTGAAAGACCAGGCCGAGATCGGCGGCGAATCGATCGACCGCGTGCTCTTCGTCCGCGGTCGCGCCGGCCATCACCGCGCCGACAACGGCGGCGGCACGAATGAGCGCCCCGGTTTTGCGTGCGTGCATGTCCGTCAGGCCCTCACTGCCAAGCGCCGACGGCGCCCCTCTGCGCGCGGGTATGACTGTCGTCGCCGCGGACTCGAGGTCGATGGCCTGGCCGCCGACCATGCCCACGACACCGGCGGCCTCGGCCACCCGTGCCAGCGCACGGAGCCGGCGCGGCGCCATCTCGCGATCCCCATCGTCGCGCGAGAGCAGCGCGAACGCTTCGGTCAGCAGGCCATCGCCCGCCAGAATCGCCATGCCGTCGCCGTAGACCACGTGGAGGGTCGGGCGGCCACGGCGCAGGATGTCGTTGTCCATCGCCGGCAGGTCGTCGTGAACGAGCGAATATGTATGGATGAACTCGAGCGCGACTGCCGCGGGCATCGCCAGCGCGCGTGCCTGCGTCGCCGTGGGCGCCCGCGACGCGTCGTGCCCTGGTGCGGCCGGCACGCCGGCAATCGCCTCGGCCGCGGCGAGGGTCAGCACCGGGCGGAGGCGCTTGCCGCCGGCCTCGAGGCTGTATCGCAGGGCTTCGGCCAGCAGCGGCGGGCAGCCGGGAGGCGCCGGGAGGGCCTCCGCGATCGCCGCCTCGATCTCCGCGCGGCGTTGGTCTACGTAAACGGCAAAATCCGGCGAGGCGGGTTCGGCCCGAGGCATCGAGGCATGATGACACAAGCGCGGCCGGACGCTTCCGCCGCTATGATGGTCACGAGTCAACGACCGAGGAGCGCCATCGTCATGAGCCACATCACTCACGCCTTGCCCGGGCTATCCGTCATCGGCCAGATCGCGATGACAGTCAAGGACCTGCCGCGCGCGGTCGCGTTCTATCGGGACACGCTCGGCCTGCCGTTTCTGTTCGAGGCGCCGCCGCACCTGGCGTTCTTCGACTGCGCCGGTGTACGCCTGATGCTGACCATCGCCGAGGCTCCGGAGTTCGACCATCCCGCATCGGTCATCTACTTCGCTGTGCCGAACATCGCCGAGTCCGTCGCCGCGCTCAAGCAACGCGACGTGCACTTCGAGCAGGAACCGCATCTCGTGGCGCGGATGCCCAATCACGATCTGTGGATGGCGTTCCTGCGGGACCCGGAGCGAAACCTGATTGGCCTGATGAGCGAAGTGACGAGGTAACCGGCGATCTGCTTACGCGGCGGGGCGGGTGCCCTCCTGTGCGGCCAGCGCCGATCGCGCATGCTCGGCCTGCCACAGGTGACGGCGCTGGTGCGCCGCGATCACGCAGTAGGCGGAATAGAGGCTGTACTTCACGCGCTTGCTGAACGGCGATTCCACCCGCTGCCGGTCCCACGCCAGCCCCGCTCCGCGGTCGAGGCGCTCGATCAATTCGCCCTGCAGGTAGTCGAAGCGCTCGACGACCTCCGGCAGCGGATCGATCCTCCCGGGCACGAAAGCTGGCGTTGTCTTCAGCCTGAAGCGCACCGGGGGCTCCATCGCCGCGGAGAGCGCCCAGCCGATCAAATCGCGCCGCAACACCGTCGTGCCGAGGAGGCCGCGCGCTCGCAGGGCGCGGATCGCTTCGTCGATGATCGGCAGGAACCGCTCGCTCGTCTGGTTCAGGTGCATCAGGCATTCGGCAACCGACCAGCTCCCCGCCGCAGGTCGCTGGCCCCAGTCGTCGCCGGCGACGCCGGCAGCCACTCCGTGCGCGCGCTCGCGCGCGGCGAGCAGCTCCTGCTTGACGCGAATCAGCTGCGGCTGAAGGACGACGGCGGTGGTAGTGGCGAGCGGCATGCCGGATCTCCAGACGGCAGTCGCCGCCAGCCCGGCATTGTACGACGGGGGGTCGCGCCGCGGGCGCTGACAATGCGCCCGCGGCACGCGAAACGTCAGGCCGCGTGATGCGCGACGATGAGGCTCTTGATCTTCGTGTAGGTGGCCTGCGGCACGATCTTCCGCTTCACAAGCTCGTCCTTTGACTTGTACGGCCGGCCGGCAATGATTTTGTCGGCGTAGGCGTCGCCGATGCCATTCAGCGCGAGCAACTGATCGCGGGTCGCCGTGTTGATGTCGAGCAGCGGCGCCGCCGGCGTCGCCGCCGGCTTGGCGGGCGCGGGCGCGGCAGCCTGCGTCGCAGCCGGCACGGCACTGCGGCTCGCCGCCGCCAGGTACGGACCCGTCATCAGAACCAGTCCGGCGCCGAGCAGCAGCGTGCGGGTCATCAATCTCATGGAAACTCCTCCAATATCGAGTACGAACGGGCCGCAAACACGGCGACCCGACCATGAGTTAGACAAGCCGCATGCCACCCCGGATCCGCGCACGGGCTGACCTTTTGGCGGGCCGGCGTCCGGATGTGGCGGGCAACCGTGCAGTTCCGCCACGCTGTGGCGGGGCTGGCTCCATTCCCGCGTCGAGAGGGCGCGGTGCTAGAGGTCTTCCTGGAGGTATTGCTCGAGCAGGGCGATCTGGGCGTTGAACGGCGCCTCGCCGGCTTCCGGCTGGCAGCGCACGTACTCGCCGTCAGGCAGCAGCCGGGACGCGCGATGTGTGTCGCGCAGCAGGGCGTCGAGGACGACCTGTCGCAGGTGGTGCCGGATATCGGGGTCCTTCACCGGGCACAGCACTTCGACGCGACGATCGAGGTTGCGCTCCATCAGGTCGGCGCTGCCGATGTAGACCTCCGGCGCGCCGCCGTTTTCGAAGTAGTAGATCCGCGAGTGCTCGAGGAACCGGCCGACGATCGATCGCACCGTGATGTTCGCGCTGACGCCGGGAATTCCCGGCCGCAGGCAGCACACGCCGCGCATGATGAGATCGATGGGCACGCCGCCCTGCGACGCGCCGTAGAGGCACCGGATCATGCCGGGGTCGGTCACGGCGTTGTTCTTGAAGATCATCCGCGCCGGCCGGCCGGCCTTTGCGTGATCGACCTCGCGATCGATCAGCGCCCGCATGCCGCTCCGCAGGCTGACGGGTGCCACCAGCAGGTTGTGATACGTCTTGCGGTTCGAGTACCCGGTCAGGTAGTTGAACACCTCGGACACATCGTCGAGCACTCCCGCGTCGGACGTGAACAGCCCGAGGTCGGTGTAGACCTTCGACGTGCCGGCGTTGTAGTTGCCCGTGCCGATGTGCGCGTAGCGGCGGATGCCGTCGGCTTCCTGCCGCACCACCAGGCACAGCTTGCAGTGCGTCTTCAGGTTGACCAGGCCGTAGACGACGTGGATGCCCGCCTCTTCCAGCCGGTTCGCCCAGATGATGTTGTTGCGCTCGTCGAAGCGCGCCTTGAGCTCCACCAGGACCGCCACCTGCTTGCCGGCTTCTGCCGCCTCGATCAAGAGGTCGAGCAGCGGCGAGTTCAGGCCGATGCGGTACAGCGTCATCTTGATCGCGACGACGTGGGGATCCTTGACCGCCGCGCGCAGGAAGATCTCCACCGAGCCGAACGACTCGAACGGGTGGTGGATCAGATAGTCCTGATAGCGGACCTCGTCGAAGATCGCTTCGGCGTCGGTGCCGGCCCACAACTGGCGCGCGACAAACGGCGGGTCCTTCAGCGCGGGACGGTGCAGGGCCGTCAGCTCCATCCAGTCGGCGAATCCCATCCGATCCGACGTCCGCAGGATCACGTCGTCGTCCACCTCGAAGTTCTCGGCGAGGATGTCGAGCACGCGCCGCGGCATGCTGGCCTCGACCTGCAGCAGCGACAGCGCGCCGTAGCGCAGCTTGCGCAGGCTCCGGTCCACGGTCTCGAGCAGGTCGTCGGCCTCGTCTTCCTGGATCACCATGTCCGTGTCGCGGACGATGCGGAACAGGTGCGCGCTGCGGACCTGCGTCCCCGGGAAGAGCTCCTGGATGTTCGCCTTGATGACGTCTTCGATGAACACGAACGTCTGGCACGGCCGATCCGGCTGGCCGGTCCCCGACAGGCGCTCGGGCAGCGGGATGAAGCGCGCCAGCTGATCGGGCATCTTGACGCGGGCGAACTTCGTCCGGTTGTTATGACGGACGACGACAGCGAGGCTGTTACTGAGATTCGAGATGTACGGGAACGGATGGCCGGGATCGAACGCCAGCGGCGTCAGCACCGGCCAGATGTGCGTCTTGAAATAACCCGCCAGATACGTGCGCACTTCCGAGGTGTATTCGGCCGGCTCGAGGAAGCGGATGTTCTCGCCCTCGAGCTGCGGGCGCAACAGCTCCTGCCAGCACGTGGCCAGGTCGTCGAGCATCTGAGAGGCGCGCTGACGGATCGCCACCAGCTGCTGCTCCGTGTGCAGGCCGTCGGGCGACACGTCGTCCATGCCCGCGCGGAATTTCTTCAGCAACGTGGCGACGCGCACCATGAAGAACTCGTCGAGGTTGCTGCCGGCGATGCCGATGAACTTCACGCGCTCGAGTAACGGATGCGCGGGATCGTTCGCCTGATCCAGCACGCGTTGGTTGAACGCCAGCCAGCCCAGCTCGCGGTTGATGTAGAGCGACGGGTCTGTCAGATCCGGCGGCGCGGCAGGTACGACAGGCGTCTCCGCCACGTCCGCGGTCAACGGCTTGTTGCTGGTGCTGGTCGGCATGCGGCTCGGGATGGTAGCAGGGGGATGTGACGATTATCGGTCGAAACGCCCTGCCGGCAGCAGGGCCCTCCGGCCCATCTTAGGGCGGAAACCCAAATGACAGTTTTATGGCCGAATACTCGGGGTGCACGGCCCCGCTGGCGGTCCGGATGACCAGCGGCGGCTCGGTCCAGGTGGCGCCCCGGAGCGCCTCAGGGAGGTCGGCCGCCGTCATCATGAGGAAGAGCCCGAGCAGCGGCGCGGCGCCTTCGCGAAGCACGACAGGCCGCGTCCTGACCATCGACAGGCCGGCGTCGGCGGCCGCGGCGAGCATCCGCGCGTGATGCCCATCGGGAAGCGGGAAGACCGCGGCAAAGACGCCTCCGGGGGCCAGATGGGCGGCTGCCGCGTGGCAATAGTCCCGGATGTCGCCGCGCACCTCGAACCGGCAGGCCACCTTCTGGGGATGATCTCCTTCCACGCCGCTGCCGAGCGGGAAATACGGCGGGCTCCCCAGCACCAGGTCGAAGCGCTCCGATCCGTCCAGCACGCCGGGCTCGCGGAAATCGCCCTCCCGGATATCGCAGCGGTCGTCGATGCCGTTGTAGCGCGCCGACTTGCGCGCCAGGGCGACGCTCGCCGCCTGCGCTTCGACAGTCACCAGCCGCGCGCCCTGAAGTCGCCACGCCGCGATGGTCGCCACGCTGCCGATGCCGCTGCCCAGATCGAGGATGCTGCGGGCGCTCGGGCACCAGGACGTGCCGTACCACGCCGCCAGCACGTCATCTGTCGAGAAGCGGTGCCCGTCGCGGAGCTGGTAGAGGCGGAAGTGGCCGGAGATGTAGTCCAGGGTTTCGTCGGCGCCCACTTCCGGAGGCAAGGACGCACCGGGGGGACGGGGGCCAGGCAGCACCCACCCGCGGAAGGCTGTCGCGTCGTCGTCGGTCACGCCACGGGACCCGCGAGTGTGATACCACTCTGCAGATGGTCGTGGTGATCATGGGCGTGACAGGGTCGGGAAAGACCACTGTCGGCGAGGCTCTCGCGCAGGCGATGGGCTGGGCGTTTCATGACGGCGACGACTACCATCCTGCCGCCAACAAGGCCAAGATGCACGCCGGCACGCCCCTGACCGACGAGGACCGCTGGCCCTGGCTCAGGGCAATCCACGACGTGATCGCCGCCGCGGTCGCCAGCGGCAGCGGCGCCGTCGTGGCCTGCTCGGCGCTGAAGTCCGCCTATCGCGACGTGCTGGTGAATCACCTGTCCCCGGCCGACGTGCGGTTCGTATTGCTCGACGGCGACCCCGCAGTCCTTGCCGCTCATCTCGCGCATCGGACCGATCATTTCATGAACCCTGCCCTGCTCCAGAGCCAGATCGACACGCTGGAGCGTCCCGCCGATGCCATCGTCGTCGACGTCGCCTGTCCAGTGGAAGAGCAGGTCGCGGCCATCCGCAGGGCGATAGGCCTCTAGTAGCAGACAGCTGGCAGTTGGCGGCGGGCAGTTCGCACTTCAGCACCTCAGCACTTCAGCACTTCAGCACGCACTGCCGCACTGCCGCACTGCCGCACCGCTGCACTTCTGCACCGTCACTTCCACAGGTCAATCGGCTTCTCCACCCTTGGGTGAAACGGCAGACTGACCTTCGCCCCGGAGCGGGCGGACGCATATGCGGCGTAGATGATCTCGAGCACGGCGCGGCCGTCTTCGCCAGTGACGAGCGGTGCCGTGTCCTTGCGCACGCAGTCGATGAAATGCGCGAGCTCGTGCGGATAGCCCTGATTGAAGGCCTCCTCGAACACTGTGAACGTCCATCCCGACGTGCTGCCCGCTTTCTCCGCAGCGTAGCCGTAGCCTTGCTCGCTATACGTGGACGACGAGTTGCCGCGGAATAGATCGGCGAAGGCAACACCTGTGGTGCCGTAGACCTCGATCCTGTCGTCCATCCCGCCCGGCTTCGCCCAGCCGTCTTCCGCCAGGCCGATGACCCCGCCGTCGAATTCGACGATGGTCACCGCGTTGTCCTCGCCGCGTGTCCTGTCCTTGTGGCGCACCGTGTCCATCGTCGCGAACACGCTGACGACTTTCGGCGCGCCACCCAGCATCCAGCGAAACCAGCCGAAGGCGTGGCAGCCCATGTCCATCAGGACGCCGCCGCCGGACTGGTTGACGTCCCAGAACCAGTCGCTGTGCGGCCCCGAGTGCTTCTCGAGCTGCTTCAGCATGTAGATGTCGCCGACAGCGCCTTCCTTGACGAGCGACCTGACGCGCTCGTACTTGGGCGCGAAGCACAGTTCCTCGGCGTACATCAGTTTCCGTCCGTGCTCTTGGCACACCGCGATCATCTCGTCGGCCTGCTCGAGCGTCATGCAGAGCGGCTTCTCGATGATCACGTGACGGCCGGTGCGCGCCGCCGCCAACGTGGCGCGGTGGTGCAGGAAGTTCGGCAGGCAGATGTCGACCACCTCGCAGTCCGCTTCCTTGAACAGCTGATCGAGGTCGGTGAACCAGCGCGGGATGTTCCAGTGCTTCGCAAACGCCTCGGCGCGCGCGGCGCTGCGCGAATACACGGCGGTCACCCGCGCGTCCGGCACGAACCGGGTGTAGGACTCGAGATGGATGTCGGCGATGAAGCCGGCGCCAAGAATGGCAACTGTCGTCGGAGGCACGCGGGATTCTCCTCAGAGTGTCGGCCCGGCGCCAATTGCGCCGCCAGGCCAGTGATCTCTGCGGGATCCTGCCACAGTCCGGAGCCGGCCGGGTGACGGCATCCCTTGTGACCCCGTCCCTCGAATGCTACAGTTCGTACCGCCAGCGCCGCTATCCACACCCTTCGCATGCCCCGTCGAACATTTGCACTGATCGCGTCCATTGTTGTCGGCCTGACAGCACTCGCCTTCGCCCAGCAGCCGGTCTTCCGCGGCGGGGTCGATCTGATCCGCGTCGACGTCCGCGTCGTCGCCGACGACGGGCGGCCGGTGACCGACCTGACTGACGAGGAGTTCGAGGTCAAGGTCAACGGCAAGCCGAGCCCTGTACGAACGCTGCAGTTCCTGAAACTGGACGTGACGGGCACCGACGCGCCGGCGTCGGAAGCCGCCCGGTTCCGTGACGTCTCGACCAACCAGACCTCTATCCGCGGCCGGCTCACGGTGATCGTGATCGACCAGAGCGATCTCCCCGAGGACGTCCGTCCGCTCATGAACGGGCTGTCGCGGTTCATGAAGACGTTCGGGCCGGAGGATCAAACGGCCCTCGTCACGCTGCCGCGTCCGGGGATCTGGCACGACTTCACGCGCGACACCGGCGAGATCCAGGGCCTCCTGATGCGCGCGTCGGCACTCCCGGGCAGTGACGAGCCGGCGCCGTTAATCGGCGGCACAAACGCCGACGGGAGCTCCGTCGTCGGCTCGGGCGATGTGGCTGTCGATCGCGGCGAGCCCACCGATTATCGGCAGGGCATGCAGCAGGTGCCGTCGTGGATGGCCAACGAAGTCGGCGATGGCCGGCAGGACCTGATGTACGCGCTCGAGGCACTCGCCCGCCGGCTGAAGACGGTGGCGGGGCCGAAGACGCTGATCCTGATTTCGACGCACCTGCCGCCGGGCGTCGGCATCGCGGATTACCGCGCCTTCGCCGAGGAGGCCGCGGCCGCGCGGCTGACGGTCTACGTCATCAAGCCGCACGACATGCTCGGATCCGCCTCCGGCTCGCAAAGCGGCATCACCGCCCCGTTCGAGGAAGCCGGCGGCGTCGACTTTCTCGCCGGCCTCACCGGCGGCGTGGTCCTGAACGCGGTGGCCAACGCCGACGGGGTGTTCGCGCGTATCGGACGCGAGACGAGCGGCACCTACGTGCTCGGCGTCGAGCCTCCAGCCGGCATCCCGCACAACAAGCCACTGGACGTCAGCGTGAGCGTCAAGCGACAAGGGTTGACCGTCCGCAGCCCCAAGCAGCTGGTCGCGGCCGAGACCGCCAAGCCCTCGAAGAACGTCAAGGGCGATGTCGGCAACGTCCTGCACGACCCGCGCCTGGCCTCCGACGTCGGCCTGAAGGTCACGGCGTACAACGCGATGAGCGCCGAGGCCAATCACGTCAAGACAGTCATCGTCGCTCAACTGGACGCGCCGCCCGACGCGAAGGGCATCTCGTGGGGCTTCGAGGTGCATGACGGCGATCGCATCGTCGCCGATGCCTACGAAAAAGCCGCGGCGAAGGATCCTGACACGACTGGCGAGGTCGTCACATCAGCAAACCTGCCGCCAGGCTCGTACGTGATCCGCTTTGCCACGGTGGATGCGCGCGGTCACCGGGCCAGCGTGGACCACACGCTCACCGTCGGACTGCACGACGCGCCCAACCTGCAGTTCAGTGACGTGTTCGTCGGCGAGGCGGTGAGCGGCCACTTCAAGCCGCGCATCTCGGTTGACGCCGCGGCGACGCAACTGGTGTCGATCGTCGAGCTCTACTCGACGGGGATCGCGGCCTTCAACGGCCTCAGCGTGGAGTTCGCGCTGCGCGCCGCCGACGGCACCAGCCGCGCCGCGGCGCGCGCTCGTGTGCAGTCCGCCGCTGGAGGCGCCAAGGGTCTGGCGCAGGTCGCCCTGCCGCTCGCGCATCTGACGCCCGGCGTCTACGAAGTGGTGGCCGTCGTGCTCAACGGCCGGCAGCCGATCGGCGAGACGCGACGGGAAGTGATCATCGGACAGGAGCGCTGACATGCGGCGCACCCGCCTGGCGACAGTCGTGATGGTGGCGGCGGCCGCGGCCACCGCCGGGCTCAGGGCCCAGGAGCCCGTGTATCGCGGCGGCGTGCAGCGTATCCGCCTCGACGTCACGGTCGTCGCGGAAGACGGGACGCCGGTGCGCGATCTGTCGCCACAGGATTTCGTCGTCACCATCGACGGTCGCGCGCGCACGGTGACGTCAGCCGAATTCATCGACCTCGACCTCCTCGACATCGAAGACTGCGAAGCCACAGGCAGTCTCGAGCGGGATCTCCACCAATCCGCCGGAGGCTGTCGGACGCATCACGATCCTGGCCATCGACACGTCGAGTCTCTCGGAGGGGCGGGAGCTTGCGCAGATAGAGACCATGGGCAGGTATCTCGACACGATGGGGCCCTCGGACCGCACCGGCCTTCTCGTGCTGCCCCATCCCAGCGCAAAAGGCCGTCACGTCGAACTGACGACGAATGTGGCCGAGGTGCGTGAGGTCTTGTCCCGCACGCACGCGGAAATCGGGGCCAACGGTGGCGGGCTTCCGTATGGCGGCGTCAATGTCGCCAACTCGGGGGGACCAGCGCTGTCCGACTCTCAGCGGGACACCAGGCAGTCGCGGGCAGAGACATTCGGCATCGTGCGTAATGAGTTGATGAGTCTGGCTCAGACGCTGCAGAGCGTGGAGGGCACGAAGACGCTGGTCCTGATGGCAGGCTCAATACCCGGCGGCCTCGATGGTCTGCCCGACGCGGCCGACTTCGCCGCCGCAGCGGCGCGCGCGCGTCTGACTATCTACGTCGTGCATCCGTATGGCCCGCTGACGCCCGACGACGGCGTGTACGAGCTCGCGGGACTGACCGGCGGCACCGTTCTCGATGCCGTCGCTGATGGGACGTCCGCCTTCCAGCGCATCGCCCGCGAGACCAGCGGCTCTTACGTCCTCGGCATCGAGCCCCTCGCCGGCACGCCGTTCGACAAGCCGTTGAAGATCACGGTGAAAGTGAATCGTCCGGGGTTGACGGTGCGCAGTCCGAAGCAGATCGTGCCACCGGCAACGCCGCCAGCGAGCCGGTCCACGCACGATGTGCTCGCAGACGCCTTGTTCCAGCCGCGTCCATACACCGAGCTGCCCGTCTCGCTCGCCAGCTTCTCCGCGCGCGGTACCGACAAGTCGAAGCTCAAAACTGTCATCGTGGCCGAACTGCCGGACGCGTCGGGTGACGTCGCATGGGGATTCCAGGCGAGACGTGACAACAAGATCATGGCCGATGCGTTCGAGAAGAGCGCTGCGGCCGACGCCGGCGGCGGCAACTCACGCGTCGTCACCACGTCTGCCCTGCTCCCGGCCGGCGACTACGCGCTGACGTTCGCGGCGATCGACGGCACCGGCAGGCGCGGCAGCCTGCCGCATCCGCTTGCGGTGTCGCTGCATCACGCCGGCAGCGTGACCTTCAGCGACGTCTTCGTCGGCGCTGCCGCCGACGGCCACTTCCGGCCACGTCTGAGTTTCACGCCGGCCGATCGCCAACTCGTGGCGTTCGTCGAGATCTACGGCGACGCCGCGCGCCAGGCGACATCAGAGTTCTCGCTCGTGGACGACGCCGGCACCGTCCTGGCCCACGCATCCAGCAGCACGCCGGCCGACCAGGCCGACAAGCGCATGGTCAGCGCGACGATCCCGCTGCCGGGCGGCGCTCCCGCCTCCTGTCACGTCGTTGTCCAGATTCATGCGGGCGGGACGTCGGCGACCGCAGAGCATGCGATCCGGGTCGCGGCGCCAGCCGGTCGTTGATATGCTCGACCGATGACGCGCTCGACCGCCATCCGCTGGGGGCTCGTGCTGGCGGCGGGGCTGACCTCAGCGACGCTCCAGGCGCAGTCGTTCTTCAAGAACGCGCCACCGCGTCTTACGGTGTCGGTGGACGCTCCGGCGAAGCCGCCGGGAGCCGCCGGGCCGATCGACCTGCCCGTACGCATCGCGCCGAACCCTGGAATCCACGTCTACGCGCCCGGCAACCCGGAGTACATCCCGATCTCGATCGAGATCACGCCGTCGCCCGGTCTCACCGCTGACGCAGCGCGATTTCCCAAGGCCGAGGATTTCTTCTTCGCGGCGCTGGCGGAGTCGGTGAAGGTCTACTCGAAGCCGTTTGTCGTCGTCGTGCCGCTGCATGCCGCGAGCACACTCGCCGGCAAGGCCGCACAGGACGGCACGATCGCCATCAGCGGCGTCGTGAAATATCAGGCCTGCGACGACAAGCTGTGCTTTCCGCCGCAGTCAGCGAGCTTCGAGGCTCGCCTGCCGGTTGCCGCCAAGCGGCGCTGATGCGGCGCCGACGATCCGGCCGCGATCCTTCGATTGCACGAACACCACCACGTGGAGATGGTCCGCCGACCACTTCCCGTCGATCGCCGCCGTCGCATCGATGGCCGTCGTCGCCTGCCCGCGCTTCAGGCGACCGATCTTCTCGAGCGAGCGGGTGACGCCGATGTGTGTCAGCCGATGGCCCTTGTTCTCGCCGGCGGAGACGGCGGAGGCCAGGCCGTCCTCGGTAATCGCGACAATCACGTCGCCGTCGGGCAGCGTCGTCCCGCCGGCGGCGGTGAACTCGGCGTGGATGCGCGCCTTCCCGGCCTCGGACGCCGCCGTCACGGAGACCTGCACCTTGGCGGCTGCCGCAGCCTGGCGGATCGCCGCGATGGCTGCGCCGCGGTCGTTGCCACCGACCTGCGTCGCGCCGTCCACGACCATCTGCGGCGTGAAGACGTCGGAGGTCAGCGCCGACGAGTAGCGCTGCTGCCGTTCAGTGAAGCTCGCACTGGAGAACGGATCGATCCACCCCTGGCGATTCCAGTAGTCGACATGCTCGCTGAGCGGGATCACGTTGATGCCTTCGGTCGGACCGGCCGACACGAGGTCGGCAAGAAACTGGTCGGCCGGCGGACAGCTCGAGCAGCCCTCCGACGTGAACAGCTCGACGACGACCGGGGCGGAGGACGGGGGGCCGGCGGGAACGGGGGCGGCGACCGCGGCCGCCGCAAGCCACGCGCAGGCGGCGAGGCCGCCAATCACGCCGGCTGTCAGGACATTGCGTGTGAATGCGGACACGGGACCTCCTCGACTCTCTGCTGGTTGGATGCCGCCGGGCGTCCGGCGCGACGCCGGCGTGCCTGATAACATCCCCTGCCCATGACTGGACCTGACGGTTCGACGACAGCTGCCGCGCCGCTCGAGCGGCGTTTCGGCCTGCTGCAGGCCACGGCGCTGAACATGTCGAACATGATCGGCGTCGGCCCGTTCATCACCATTCCCCTGCTCATGACCGCGCTTGGCGGCCCGCAGGCGCTGGCCGGCTGGCTCCTGGCGCTGGTCATCGTCATGGCGGACGGCCTGGTGTGGAGCGAGCTGGGCGCGATGATGCCGGGCTCGGGCGGCACGTATCGGTACCTGCGGGACGGATTCGGGCGGGGCGGCCGGCTGATGGCCTTCCTGTTCATCTGGCAGTTCATCCTGAGCGGCCCGCTCGAGATCGCTTCAGGCTACATCGGCTTCGCGCACTACGCGCGCTATTTGTGGCGGGATATGCCTGAAGGGACGGCATTCGTCCTCGCCGCCGCCGTCGGCGTGGTCAACGTCCTGCTCCTCTATCGCCGCATTGCCTCGATCGGGAGGCTGACGGTGGTGTTGTGGATTGGCACGCTGATCACGACGCTGGGGGTGATCGCGGCGGGCGCCGCCAATTTCAACCCGGCGATCGCGTTCGACCTGCCGCCCGACGCCTGGAAGTTCTCGACCGGGATGCTGTTCGGCCTCGGCGCCGCCTCTCGCGTCGGCATCTACGACTACCTCGGCTACTACGACATCTGCTACCTCGGCGAGGAGGTCCGCGACCCGGGCCGCGTGATCCCCCGATCGATCCTGATCAGCGTCCTGGCGGTCGCCGTCATCTACATCGCGATCAACCTCTCGATTATCGGCGTGGTGCCCTGGCGCTCGTTCGTGCCGAACACGGCCCATCCGGAGTCCGACTTCATCGTGTCGGTGTTCATGGAGCGGCTCTACGGCGCGAAGGTCGCCGCGCTGTTCACCGGGCTGGTGCTGTGGACCGCGTTCGGGTCGGTGTTTGCGCTGCTGCTCGGATACTCGCGGATTCCCTATGCCGCGGCGATCGACGGCACGTTCTTCCGCGTGTTCGCACGCGTACATGGCACGCGCCATTTTCCGCACGTGTCGCTGCTGGTGGTGGGCGGCCTCTCGATCGCGGCAAGCGCGTTGTCGCTCGGCACGCTGATCGACGCGCTCATCACGACCCGGATACTCGTGCAGTTCATCGGCCAGGTCGTCGTGGTCGTGCGGCTGCGGCGGCAGTCGCCGGACATGGCGCGCCCCTTCAGAATGTGGGGGTATCCGCTCCCGGCGATCGTGGCACTGGCCGGATGGCTGTTCGTCTTCACCACCTCGGGCGCGGAGTTGATCGGGCTCGGTCTCGTCACGCTGCTGGCGGGCGTGGCGGCGTTCGCGATCTGGAACTGGTCAACCGGCGCAGCGCCGCGCGACGGGGCGTCGCTCAGCGCCTGAGCGCGACCGGTCTGCCGTCGGCGGCCGAGGCGTACAGCGCCTGAATCGCGGCGACGTTGCCGCGGCTGTCGACCAGCGGGATGGCCTGCGGCGCGCCGTCGAGGGCAGCGCGCTCCATGTCTTCGATCTCGCCCAGGTACAGCGCGCCGTCGTCCATCTCGAGCGGTATCGTCGTTCTCACGCCATCGCGCACGACATTCAGCTGTTCATGCGCGCCCGGCTTGAACGGCGACGGGATCTCGAGTGCCGCCTCACTGCCGACGATCTCCATCGACGTGCGAAACGCCGACTGGAATCCGCAGTCGAACGTCGCCAGCCGTCCGCCTGGAAACCGCAGCATCCCGGCAAACGTCATGTCGACGCCGGTCGGTCCGCGCTCGGCAAACCCGACGACAGAGTCCGGCTCGCTCCGCATCAGCAGCCGCGCGTAGCTGACCGGGTAGCAGCCCACATCCCACAAGCTGCCACCGCCCCACTCCGGCCGCAGGCGGACGTCGCTGTCGCGCTCGAGCATGAACGAGAAGCTGCCGTGTATCAGGCGGACTTCGCCGAGCGTGCCGCCGTCGACGAGCGCCTGCACCTGACGGGTCTGCGCGTGATGTCGGTACATGAACCCCTCGGCGATCACCACGCCGGCGTCCGACGCGGCCCGCTGCAGGCGATCGACGTCGTCGGGCACCAGCGCGATGGGCTTCTCGCAGAGCACATGCTTGCCGGCGCGCGCCGCCGCAATCGTCCACTCGACGTGCAGGTGGTTGGGCAGCGGCACGTAGATCGCGTTCACCGCGGGGTCAGCCAGCAGGGCCTCGTACGAGCCAACCGCGCGCGGAATCTGCCATTCGCTCGCGTACGCCTCGGCACGCGTCAGGTCGCGGCTCGCCACCACGTCGAGCGTGCTGCGCCCGGCCTCTCGGATCGCGGGAATCACCGCGCGGTTGATGCGGGCGGTGCCGAGCAGTCCCCAGTGAAGCGTGGTCATGGTGTCAGCCCGCTGAAAACGCCAGCTGCACGACCTGTTCGGCCGGCAGACTGCTCGTGATGACCTGAACGCGCGGCCCGTCCTGCCAGAACACCAGGACGAAGGAAGACTTGCGATGCACGACGTATCGGCGCCCGCGCTCGACCCGCACGTCAGTGGTCGCCGGCAGATCGGACAACTGCCCCTGATAGACCTGCCACACAACCAGATCTTCGAGGCGATTGTGGAACATGACGAGAATGCCTGGCTGCCCGTCCACGGCATGCACCGCCGCCCCGAACGGGACGAACCCGGCCGGCTGAAGATCCGGCACGCGCGCGCCAAGGCCCGGCTGCCGCGCGGCCAACGCGGTCTCTATGGCTCGCGGATCATTCGTGGACGTCTCTGACGCAATCACGTGCCCGGCGACGCGTGTGTAATCCTGCGAGATGATCGCCGGCACCGGCAGCGTGCGAAACATCGAGACCAGCAGGAACACCACCGCGCCGATCCCGACGACGGCAACCGCGACGAACAGGCCGGGGTCGTTCAGAGGACGCGTCGGGCGCTCGCCTGCCGTGACGTCTTGCGCGGACATGTGCCGATTGTAGTCGGACGGCCGCGGCCCGATGCAGATGCGATGAGTCTCACGACCCCCTCCCGGCAGGGCCATGAGCTGAGTGGAGGCGATGTCCGGGCGCCGCTTACTTCGCCGGCGGGGGCGGCGGGCCGACCGGCGGCGGCACGAGGTTGTGCACCGGCTTGACCGTTCTCAAGTAGGCGAACATCGCCTTGAGGTCGTCGTCGCTGAGGTTGCGGAACCATGACCAGGGCATCGGCGGCAGGATCTGACGGCCTACGCCTGCATGCTTGCCGGTCTTGATCGCGCTGACGAACATCTCCTCGGTCCACTTGCCGAGGCCGAAGTCGTCGGAGGTGAGGTTCGCCGCGTAACTGGTGCCCCAGGGGCCGTAGAACGCGGTGTTGCTGGCCGAACCCGCCCACATCCAGCCGCCGCCCAGCTTCGGGGGCGGTCCGAGCTTGAGGTCCGCCGGGTGGCCGGACAGCGCCCGCAACATATCGGGTTCCGGCCCCTGCGGGCCCATCTTGAAGGGGGTGTGGCAGTCGTTGCAGGCCATCGCGGTGACGAGGTGCTCGCCGCGCTTCAGCGTCTCCGCGGACGGCCCTGCGGCTCGCGTTGCAATGCCCGAAGCCGCTACGAGCAGCGTGACCAGCATGACAACAGACACCAGCGCGAGCTTCATGACACGTCCCTCCGGCCTCCAGCTATGGCGCGCCACCAGACGTGCGGTGCGATTCGCCAGCTGAGCCGTGCCCATACTGTCCGAAGGCACTGGCGCGAGTCAATGGCTGAAGCCCGTCGCAAGTCGTCAGGCGCGCCGCCGGCGCTTGTGCTCGTAGAGCGCCTTGTCGGCGTGCTCGAGCAGCTGGTCGATGCTCCACGACGTCTCCGGCGGCAGGTGCGCGACGCCGATGCTCAGGGAAAGCTCGTAGCCGCGAATCGCATGCACGCGATTGTGCGCGCGGACGTGCTCTTCGAGGCGCGAGACGAGCAGGTCGCCGCACTCCGCTTCGGCCTCGAGCGGGAAGACAGTGAACTCGTCGCCCCCGAGCCTGGCGATGATGTCGGCGCTGCGGAAGGTATGGCGCAGTGCCTCAGCGGCGTCGATGAGTGCGCGGTCGCCCTCGAGATGGCCGAACGTGTCGTTGATGCGCTTGAGGCCGTCGAGATCCGCAAACAGCAGGAACACCGACCGCTTCTTCCGCACCGCCAGCTTCAGGTGCCGGTCCGCCAGCGTCTGGAAGCCGCGTCGGTTGTACAGCCTGGTCAGGTCGTCGACGAGTGTCAGGCTGCGCAGGGCCTGCTCGTGCTCCCTGCGCGCCGTCACATCCCGCGCGATCCCCTGAATCTCGATCGCCGCGCCGTCCTGCTCGATGACGCGTGAGTTGATCTCGACGGTGCGCTCGGCGCCGGTCCGCGTGACGATGGTCAGCTCGCTGGTGGTATCGCGGCGATCGCGCACCTGACGGTCGAACATGCCGCGGACGCGATCGCGCTCGCCGGGGACGACGAAGTCGGTCACGTGCAGGTTGACGGCGTCCTCGGCGCTGTAGCCCGTGAACTGCTCGCCGGCGCGGTTGAGCGAGGTGATCCGCCCGTCAACAGAGAAGGTGAACACGACATCGCTGGCGTTCTCGATCAGGTCACGGTAACGGCGCTCGCGAGCCTCGAGCTCGCGCTCCCGCCGCCGGCGATCGGTGACGTCGATCATCGTGCCCGCTACGGCAGGACGGCCCGCGAACGTCGTCGTCGTGCCGTAGACCTCGAGCTCGACGAGCTCGCCATCCTTGCGGCGGCCGCGCATGACGTGTGTGCTGGTCGGCGTCTCGCCGGTCAGCCGGCGGCCAATGCGCTCTTCGACCAGTGTCCGCTCGTGCGCGTCCACGAGCAGCAGCGCGCTCGCCAGGCCCAGCAGCTCGGCGACCGAATATCCAAACAACTCGCCGAGTTTTGGATTGGCGTAGACGACCCGGAGATCCTGGATGACGTAGAGGCCGACGAGCGCTTGTTCGACGAGCGCCTCGAAGGGCGCGTTCGGGATCGAAGGTTCAGACATCCGCGCGACAGCCGCCGATCATATCAACGCCACCGGAAAATCCACAGCGCGATCACGAAGCTCACGGCGCCCCATGCCACCAGCCTGGCAAAGTATTGCGCCAGATCCGCCACGCCTCCGCCCTCGAGCATCACCACGCGAAGCGCGTCGTTGAGCGCCGTCAGCGGCAGCGCCTTGATCGCGGGCTGCATGGCCTCTGGAAAATTGGACGACGAGAAGAAGACGCCGGAGAGCAGCCACATCGGCAGCATCACCAGGTTCACCAGGCCGGACACCGCTTCGACAGTCTTCACGCGGCTCGCGAGCAGCAGGCCGATACCACCGAAGGCGAACGCGCCGATCAGACAGGTCGCTGCCAGCGTCAGCCAGGTACCGCGCATCGGGACGCCGAACGCCAGCCGCGCAAATATCAGCAGGATCCCGACTTCGATGACCAGGAACACCAGCCGGCTCAGGAGCTGCGCCAGCAGGTAGTCGCGCCGGCGCATCGGCGACGCGACCAGCCGCTTCAGCAGCTTGCGCGTGCGCGCGGTCACCACCGAGAAGCACAGGCCCCAGATGCCCGTGCTCATGATGTTCATCCCGAGCAGACCCGGCACCAGCCAGTCGATGTAGCGCGAGCCGACGGTTTCCACCGCCACGTCGCGCCCGGCAAAGACGTCGGTCCGGCCGCCGGCGCGCTGCAGCACGTCGTCGACGATGCGCCGGGCGAGCCGGCTTTCGGCGCGCGTCGGATCGAACCGGTAAATCGGCGGCGTGCCAGGCTCGACGACGAGCTGGACGTCGGATCGCTGCAAGGCCCTGGCTTCTTCCGAGGGAGCGAGCCGTTTCACGGTCACATTCGGCGACGCGCGCAGCGCTGCTTCGAGCGCCACGCTGCCCGGAGCGTCGAGGACGCCGACCACGCTCGGCTGGTCACCGCGCGAGCGAAACGCGATGCCCAGGGCGCACGCCATCAGCACCGGGACAATGAAGACCCAGAACACGGCCTCGGGCTCGCGAATGAACTCGCGAAGCCGGCCCACTGTCAGCTCGACGAGCGCCGGAGACGCGCCGCTGGCCTCAGACATCGCGGAGGTGCCTTCCCGTGAGCGCCACGAAGACGTCCTCGAGCGTGGCGCTGTGCGTCGACAACTGCGACAGCGTCGCCCCGCGCGCCCCGAGCGCGGCAAGCAGCGCCGGCACCGCCAGGTGGACCTCCGAGGTGGCCAGCGACCAGGCCCCGTTGTCGCTCCGCACGTCGCGGACACCCGGCAGCGCGGCGAGCGTGGCCTGATCCGGAGCCCTGGCCGCATCGGCCAGCGCGAACTGGACGACGTGCTCGGCGCCGAGGGAGGCGACCAGCGCACGCGGCGTATCGAGCGCGATGACGCGGCCGCGGTCCACGATCGCGACGCGATCGCACAGCAGCTCGGCCTCGTCCATGTAGTGCGTCGTGAGGAGGATCGTGCCGCCGCCGGCGCGATAGCCGACGAGCAGGTCCCACAGCTGCCGGCGCGACTGCGGATCGAGCCCGGTGGTCGGCTCGTCGAGGAACAGCAGGTCGGGGCGCCCGACCAGCGCGCAGCCAACCGCGAGCCGCTGCTTCTGCCCGCCCGACAGCTTGCTGACCCAGGCGCTGCGCTTCGATTCGAGCTCCACCATCCGCATGACGTCGGCGACGCTCGGCCCTTCCGGGTAGAACGATCGGAACTGACGCAGCGTCTCCTCGACGGTGAGCTTGTCGCTGAGCTGTGTCTCCTGGAGCTGGATGCCCAGGCGCGCCCGCAACGCGCGGTCGCGGCCCTGGCCCCAGCGCTCGCCCAGCACCTCTACCTCGCCGCTGTCGGGCGTGGTGAGACCTTCCAGGATCTCGATCGTGGTCGTCTTGCCCGCGCCGTTCGGGCCGAGCAGGCCGAAGCACTCGCCTCGGTGCACTTCCAGGTCGAGGCCCGCGACGGCGACGACGTCGCCGTAACGTTTGACCAGATTGCGGCAGCGAAGCCCCGGGGCCGGCACCCACGAATCCTAGTCCGGATTGCCCTTCGCCGCCCGGGCCATGGCAATGTCGTCGGCGTGTGATAGATCGGACTGATGCGACCGCTCCGGACCGTATGGCTTTCCATTCTTGTGTGCGCGGCCTCGCCCTCGTTGACAGGCCGGGCGCAGCCGGCGCCTGCGCTCGGCCCGGGCGTCCGCGTCCTGCTGGACGCGCACAACGCCTACCCGTACGAGGGAAAGTACGTCGACCGTGTCCCCCGCGCGCTCGGCACCGGCACACCGCTGGCGATCGAACAGGATGTGGCGTGGTGCCCGGGCCCGTCCGGCGCGTACGACGCTGTCGTCACACACGACGCCACTTGTCGCGGCGGGGAGCCCACCCTCGAGTCCTATTTCTTTGCGTCGGTCGCTCCCGTGCTGGACGCGGCGCTTGCCGCGGGACGGCGCGAGGACTGGCCCGTCATCACGCTGAACCTCGACTTCAAGATGGACACGCCGGAGCTGCACCGCGCCGTATGGGCGCTGCTCGGCCGGCATCAGGCGTGGCTGACGACGGCGCTGCGGGCCCCCGGCGATCTGGCGCAGCCGTTGACCGCCGGGCCGCTGCTGGTGCTGACCGGGGAGGCCGATTCGCAGGAATCAGACTTCTACGCGACGGTGCCGCCCGGCGATCGGCTGCGGCTGTTCGGCGCCGTCCACAACCTGGCGTCCGGAACCGGGACACCGGACGATCTGCCGCGGCCCGCGCCCGCCACCAACTACCGTCGCTGGTGGAACCACCCCTGGAAAGTCGTCGAGAAGGACGGCCAGCGCGCCGCGGGTTCGTGGACGGCCGACGAGGAGGCGCGGCTCAATCATCTGGTGCACGCAGCCCACGCGGCCGGGCTCTGGATCCGCTTCTACACGCTCGACGGCACGTCGGATGCCGACGCCGACGCGAACGGCTGGTTCGGCTCGTACAACTTCGGCAGCCTCGACGCTGTGCAGACGCGCTGGCGGGCGGCCATACGCGCCGGGGTGGATTTCATCGCCACCGATCAGTACGAGGCGTTTGCACAGCGCGTCGCAGAAACGCGGGGTAAGGTGCGGTAATTCCGCCGTTCTTGATATGCTGGAGAGATGGCGACCGAGTGCACGGTGGTGATCGCACCGCCGGACCTGATGCCGGCAGTCTGTGAACGGCTCCGCGGGCTGAACAGCGAGCTGGTCACGTGCCCGAACACCGACATCCCGAACGCCGTCGACACGGTTATCCAGCGCAAGCCGCAGCGGGTGGCGCTCGAGCGCATGTTCGCGGCGACGTCGCGGGGGGCGGCGCTGCTGACGCGCCTCAAGTCAGATCCCGATCTGGCGGAGGTCGAGATCCGGATCGTGTCGCACGACAGCGACTACTCGCGCGTCTCGCCCCGCCGCCCGATGGGCGAGTCGGCGGGTGCAGCGCCGGTGGCCGTCGTCGTGCCCAACGAGACGCTGGACACGAGCGGCACCCGGCGCAGCCCACGCGCATCGATGGCCGAGGGGATCGACGTCCTGGTGGACGGCGCTCAGGCGCGGCTGGTCGATCTGTCGCCGATTGGCGCGCAGGTGCTGTCGGGCATGGTGCTCAAGCCCAATCAGCGCGTGCGCGTGTCGATGGTGGACGAGCAGGTCACACTGCGCGTCCAGGCGACGATCGTCTGGGCACGATTCGAGATGCCGAAGGGCAAGGCCACGCCGCAATACCGCGCCGGCCTCGAGTTCGTGGGCAGCGACGCCGACGGCGTCGCCGAGTACCTGGCCCGGCACAAGAGCCGCACCGGCACGGCGTAAGTTCCCTTACAACTCCTGGCGGATGATCGTGTCGTCGCGATCCGATCCGGTCGAGATGATCGAGGCCGGCACACCCGTGACCTCTTCCAGCCGCTTGACGTAGGCCTTGGCCGCGGCCGGCAGCTCGTCGAATCGCCGCAGCCCCTTCGTCGGCTCCGACCAGCCGGGCATTTCCTCGTACACCGGCTCGCAGCCCGCCAGGCGCGTGAGGTCGGCAGGAAAATCGCGCAGCGTCGCGCTGCCGCACCGGTACGCGGTGGCAATCGACACCGACGGCAGCCCGTCGAGGACGTCGAGCTTGGTCAACGCCAGCGTGTCGAGCCCATTGACCCGCGCGGAGAATCGCACCGCCACGGCGTCGAACCAGCCGCACCGCCGCGGGCGCCCGGTGGAGGCCCCGTACTCCTGTCCTGTCTCGCGCAGCCGGTGCCCCATCTCGCCGGTCAGCTCGGTGGGCAACGGCCCCTCGCCAACGCGGGTCGTGTAGGCCTTCACCACGCCGAGGACGCGGTCGACGGCGCGGGTCGGCACGCCGAGTCCGGTGCACACGCCGCCAATCGACGCATTCGACGAGGTGACGAACGGAAACGTGCCGTGATCGATGTCGAGCAGCGTGCCCTGCGCGCCTTCGAACATCACGGCGCGGCCCTCGGACATCGCCACCGACAGGTACAGCGACGTATCCGCGATCCACGGCGCCAGGCGCTCGCCGTATGCCACGAGCTCGTCGTACACCTGCTTCCAGTCGAGCGTGGTGTCCTTGATCACCCGGTTGCGCGCCTTGACGTTCTCGCGCACGCCCTCTTCGAGCACCGACGGCGTGAGCAGGTCGCTCACGCGGATGCCGCGGCGCGCGATTTTGTCCTCGTAGGCCGGGCCGATGCCGCGTGACGTCGTGCCGATCCGGCGCTCACCGCGCCTGGCCTCCGAGAGCACGTCGAGCTCGCGGTGATACGGCAGGATGAGATGCGCGCGGTCGCTGACGAGCAGCCGCCCTTCGACATTCACGCCGAGCCCGGCGAGCTCGTCCACCTCGGCAAACAGGGCGTGCGGGTCCACCACGACGCCGTTGCCGATGATGCACGTGACGCCCTGATGCAGGATGCCGGAAGGGATCAGGTGAAGGACGAAGCGCTTGCCGTTGACATACACCGTGTGCCCGGCGTTGTGGCCGCCCTGATAGCGGGCGACCACTGAGAAACGCGGCGTCAGCAGGTCGACGATTTTGCCCTTTCCCTCGTCGCCCCACTGGGCACCCAGAACAGCAAGATTCTTGGCCATGGTCAAAGCGCACCATGGTACACCAGCGGTCGTGAACGCGTCACGCGTCGAGCGCGTTGTGACGCCGCCGTGACGGCCGCGGACCCGCGCTCGGCGCGCGGACAGCCGGCACGTGCCGGCCCGGGCGCGCGGTGATACGATCGCGGATTGCCATGGTCACCCTCGACGGCCGCTCGCTGACACTCGACGCCATTCACGCTGTCGCCACGACGCGCGAACCGGTCGCGCTCGCCGCCGAGGCGCGCGCCCGCATCGCGGCGTCGCGTGCGGCTGTCGACGTCAAGGCGCGCGGCGCCGAGCCTGTCTACGGCATCAACACCGGCTTCGGCTCCTTCGCCGAGGTCCGCATCGACGGCGACGCGCTCGGCGCCCTGCAGGTGAACCTGCTGCGAAGTCACGCGGCCGGCGTCGGCGAACCGCTGCCGGAGGACGCCGTGCGCGCGATGATGCTGCTGCGCGCCAACGTGCTGGCCCGCGGCCATTCGGGCATCAGCACTGGCGCTGTCGACGCCCTCCTGGCACTGCTCGCCGCCGGCATTCACCCCGTCGTCCCGCGGCGCGGATCCGTCGGCGCCAGCGGCGACCTGGCGCCTCTCGCCCACCTGGCCCTCGTCCTCATCGGCGAGGGCGAAGCCACCGTCGGCGGCCGGCGCCTCGGCGGCGCCAACGCGCTGTCCGGCATGGGCCTTCGGCCACTCGTGCTGGGGCCGAAAGAGGGGCTGGCGCTCATCAACGGGACGCAGGCGTCAACCGCGGTGCTGGCGCTGGCCCTGCACAAGGCGCAGCGCCTGGCCCGGGCCGCCGACATCGCCGCGGCGCTCTCGATCGACGCCCTCCGCGGCTCCACGCGCCCGTTCGATCCGCGGATCCATGAGGCACGTCCGCATCCAGGCCAGGCCGTCTCGGCCGCCAACATCGCCAGGCTGATGGCGGGAAGCGCCATCAACGAGTCGCACGCCAACTGCGGTCGCGTCCAGGACGCTTACTCCCAGCGCTGCGCCGCGCAGGTGCAGGGCGCGGCGCGCGACTCGCTGACGTTCGCGAGCCGGACCGTCGAAATCGAGGCCAACGCGTCCACCGACAACCCGATGGTGTTCGACGACGGCGACATCGTGTCGGGCGGCAACTTCCACGGCGCTCCTGTCGCCATCGCCGCCGATCTGACGGCGATCGCCGTGACGCATCTGGCCACCATCAGCGAGCGCCGCTCGGAGCGGCTGGTGAACCCGGCGCTGAGCGGGCTGCCGGCATTCCTGACCACGCGCGGCGGGCTGGAGTCCGGCCTCATGCTGGCCCAGGTGACGGCCGCGGCGCTCACCTCCGAGCTGAAAACGCTGGCGCACCCCGCGTCGGTCGACACGATCCCGACCTCCGCCAACAAGGAAGATCACGTCAGCATGAGCATGGGCGCGGCGCTCAAGGCCGCCGACGCCGTCGACCTGGCGACGCGCGTCCTCGCCGTGGAGGTGTTGCTGGCCGCGCGCGCGATCGATCTGCTCGCGCCGCTGACGACGTCGGCGGCGCTGGCGCGCGTCCACGCGCACGTGCGATCGGTTGCGCCGGCACGCGACGGCGACTGGCCGCCGTCGTACGATATCGAAGCGATTGCGGCGGAAATTGCCGCCGGTCGCTTCGATCACGCCAGCGGCCTGGACGTCAACTGATTTATTCTTCGCGCGCCGGTTGACAACGCCGACCGGCGATCCTTACCTTCTACGTTCCCGCGCATCCATCGCGTTCACCTGTTGGCACAATGACCGCCGGTCCCCGTACCATCCGCGCCGCACGCGGCACCACGCTTTCCTGCAAGGGCTGGCCGCAGGAAGCCGCGCTGCGCATGCTGATGAACAACCTCGACCCCGACGTCGCCGAGCGCCCCGACGACCTCGTCGTCTACGGCGGCTCGGGCCGCGCCGCGCGCAGCTGGGAGGCGTTTGACGCGATCGTCGAGTCGTTGCGCGCCCTTGAAGGCGACGAGACACTCGTGGTGCAGTCGGGCAAGCCTGTCGGCGTCTTCCGCACGCATGCCGGCGCGCCGCGCGTGATCATCGCGAATGCGCTGCTCGTGCCACGCTGGGCCACCTGGGACACGTTCCGGGACCTCGAGCGGCGCGGGTTGACGATGTACGGGCAGATGACGGCGGGCAGCTGGATCTACATCGGCTCGCAGGGCATCCTGCAAGGCACCTACGAGACGCTCGCGGCCATTGGCAGCCGGCATTTTGGCGGCAGCCTTCGCGGCCGCTCCGTCGTCACGGCGGGCCTCGGCGGCATGGGCGGCGCGCAGCCACTGGCCGCGACCATGGCCGGCGCCGCAGCGCTCGTCATCGAAGTGGATCCGGCGCGTCTCGCGCGGCGCGTGGCCAGCGGGTACCTTGACGAAGCGACGCCTTCGCTGGAGCATGCGCTGGACCGGCTGACGAGCTGGACGCAGGCAGGGACGGCACGCTCGATCGGGCTCGAGGGCAACGCCGCCGACATCCTGCCGGCTCTCGTCGCGCGCGGCGTGATTCCAGACGTGGTCACCGACCAGACTTCCGCGCACGACGCGCTCAACGGCTACGTCCCCAACGGCCTGTCCCTGGCCGCGGCGCTGTTGTTGCGTCAGCAGTCGCCGGAGTCTTACGTGTCGCAGTCCATGCGGGCCATGGCCACGCACGTGCGGGCGATGCTCGATCTGAAGGCGCGAGGCAGCGTGGTCTTCGACTACGGCAACAACATCCGCGCGCAGGCCGCCGAGGCTGGCGTCACCGACGCCTTCGATATACCGGGCTTCGTCCCCGAGTACATCCGCCCGTTGTTCTGTGAAGGCAAGGGCCCGTTCCGCTGGGCGGCCCTCTCCGGGGATCCGGAAGACATCGCGGCTACCGACAAGGCGGTGCTGGAGCTGTTCCCGGATGACGAGCCGCTGGCACGCTGGATTCACCTGGCCGGCGAGCGCGTCCGTTTCCAGGGGCTGCCTGCCCGGATCTGCTGGCTGGGATACGGCGAGCGCGCCCGCTTCGGGCTGCACATCAACGAGATGGTGCGTCGCGGCGAGCTGCGCGCGCCGATCGTGATCGGCCGCGATCATCTCGACACCGGATCTGTCGCCTCGCCCACGCGCGAGACCGAAGGCATGCGGGACGGCAGCGACGCCATCGCCGACTGGCCGATCCTGAACGCGCTCCTCAACGCCTCGGCCGGCGCCACCTGGGTCTCGGTGCACCACGGCGGCGGGGTCGGCATCGGCTACTCGCTGCATGCCGGCATGGTGATCGTCGCGGATGGCTCCGCGGACGCCGCCGCGCGCCTCGAGCGCGTGCTCACCTGCGACCCGGGCATCGGCGTCGCCCGCCACGCTGACGCGGGCTACCCGGAGGCCATTGCCACCGCGGCGGCTCGTGGAATCCACCTGCCGATGCTGTCGGCCGGCCAGGGCCGCGTTTCATGACCGGCGCCCGCCCCGCGTTCGAGCGGCGTGTGCTGTGGGCACTCGACGCGCAGCCAAGCCGGATTCCGGTGCTGGTCGGTGGCACCGGCAGCGGCCGCACGTTCCTGCTGCGGCGCACCAGAGATCGTCTTGGCGCCGGCAGCTGCCAGTACATCGACGTCGAGCGCTCGGCCACCACGCCGGAGCGGCTGCTGCGAACGGTGCTGATGGCATCGCCGTTCAGCGCCGCGGACGTCTCGGCGGAGGCGCGATCGCCGCGTGAGGCCTTCGACGCGCTGATCGCGTTCTTCCAGGGCGCCCGCACGCGCTCGGGTGCGCCGGTGACGTTCCTGCTCGACGAAGCGCTCGAGTTCAGGACCTTCGAGAACTTCCCCGGCCTGCGCCACGTGTTCCACGATCTGCTCTCGGGCCTCGCCGGATCCACCAACCGGTTCGTCCTGACGACGCGCTACGTCCACCGCGCGCTGCGGCTGCTCGGCAGCCAGGGGCCGCATCTCGAGGTGGTGCACCTGACGCCCCTCACCATCGACGAGCTGCGAGACGTCACCGACGCGTCGTTTACCGCGGACCCCGAGGTGATGCGCGCGGTCCATGCGCTGAGCGACGGCCATATGGGCTACGCCCAGGCGTTGACCGACAAGATGCAGCAGATTGGCGCCGACCCCATCAGCGCCCTCGCCGCGCTCATCTCGGTCGACGGGCAGCTGGCCCGGGACCTCAGCTTCGCGTATGAGCTCCGCCTGCACCGGGCGCGCGGCTACGGCGCGCTCAAGGCCATCCTCGACATCCTGGCCGAGCAGGAGCCGCTGACGCTGACGGAGATCGCGGTGCGACTCGGACGCACGCCCGGCTCCACCAAGGACTACCTGTCGTGGCTGGAAGACGTCGACATGGTCACGGTCCGGCAGAAGCGCTACACGATTGCCGACCCGCTGATGCGGCTCTGGGTGCGCCTGCACTGCCGCCCCGAGCCGCCCGCCGACGCGGCTGTTGCCGAAGAAGTGCAGCGTTACGCGCTGGCGCGGCTGCCGCAGCGCGAAGAGCCGGTGCTGGTCGGCGCGCGCGCTGAAGGCGAGCGCCGCGCGTGGGGCATCATCGAGATTGATTGATCGCCGCCAGCGCCTTTCGCGCCGCGGCCTGCTCCGCTTCCTTCTTCGTCCGCCCTTCCGAGTCCGCCAGCACCTCGGTGCCCACTCGTACCGTCACGTGAAACCGCTTGTCGTGATCGGGGCCCCGCTCTGACGTCACCTCGTACTCAGGCAGCGGGCGCCCGCCCGCCTGCAGCTGCTCCTGCAGCGTGGACTTGAAGTCGCGCAGGTAATCGGCCGATCGCACCATGGCGATCTGATCGGCCAGCTCCCTGATGATGAACGTGCGGATGGCGTCGATGCCCCCATCGAGGTAGATGGCCGCCATGACGGCCTCGCAGCCGTCGGCAAGCAGCGCCTGTTTCTGGCGTCCGCCCGTTTTCTCTTCCCCGCGGCCAAGAAGCAGGTACGACCCGAGCCCGAGGCGGATCGCCAGCTCCGCGAGCGCCGACGTCGACACGAGCGACGCCTTGGCCTTCGACTTCTGCCCTTCCTGAAACTGCGGGAACTCGCGGTAGAGCATGTCCGCGACGATGAAGCCGAGCACGGCGTCGCCGAGAAACTCCAGCGACTCGTTGTCGACGACGCCGCCGGTGGCGTCCTCGTGCGCCTTGGACTTGTGTGTCAGCGCGTGCTCGAGCAGGCCGACGTCGCGAAACCGGTACCCGAGCCGCTGCTCGAGGTCGGCAATCGAACGCTCCAGCGGCACGACGACCCCGCCGACTGTCTGCTCGCGATGTTCGCCGATGATGCGAGTGGCGGCCTCGGCCAGATCCGGCGGCACAGCCACGCGCACCTCCGTCAGGCCGCTGGCGTTGAACGGGAACCCGGAGGGCCCCGGGCCGACCCTGGGAATCGACGCGATGCCGTGCGTCTCGAGCAGGCCGCGCACGATCGACGCCTCGATCTCGGAGTGCGTGCGGAAGACGACGGGCCAGTCTCCGCTCATGGGCGTGGCGCGGACTGCGCGTTCGCTTCGTAGACCACACGGCCGCCGACGACAGTCATGATCGGCGTGGTGGCGAGAATCTCGCGCGGCGGAACGTCGAAAATCGGCGTCGAGAGGATCACGAAGTCCGCCAGGTAGCCCGCCTTGAGGCGGCCCTTCCTCGACTCGGCGAACTCGGCATACGCGGAGCCCGCGGTGTAGAACTCCACGGCCTGCGCCAGCGTCAGGCGCTCGTCAGGAAACCAGCCACCGGCCGGCGTCCCGTCGGGGAACTGCCGCGTGACGGCGGCGTACAGCCCAATCATGGGGTTGAGCGGCTCCACGAACCAGTCGGTCCCGAACGCGACGCGCGCGCCGGCAGCGACGAACGACTTGAAGTTGTACGAGATCTTGACGCGCTCCGGGCCAATACGCTTTTCCGCCCAGCGCATGTCGTCGATGCAGTGGCTTGGCTGGATCGACGCAATCGCGCCCAGCGCCTTGAAGCGCGCCTTGTCCTCCGCCCGCACGACCTGCGCGTGCTCGATCCTCGGGCGGCGGTCGCGCACCCCGCGCTCGCGCTGGAGCTTCTCGAGGATGTCGAGGACCACGGCGTTGGCGCGGTCGCCGATGGCGTGCACCGTCAACTGGAACCCGGCGGCGTCGGCCTCGAACATCAGCTTCTCGAGCACCTCGGGTGGCTGAATCAGCAGGCCGGAGGTGGACGGGTCGTCGGCGTAGGGCGCGAAGAACGCCGCGGTGCCTGAGCCCATCGCGCCGTCAGCGAACAGCTTGATGCCGCCGATGCGCAGCCAGTCGTCGCCGAACCCGGTGGTGATGCCGGCCGCGGCGAGGCCCTCGATGCCGTGATTCTGAATCGACGTGATCCGGACCGGCAGCTCCCCTCGCGCCCGCAACAGCTGGTAGGCACGCAGCGCTGTCGCCGTCTCCGTCATGTCCTGCATCGTCGTCACGCCGACAGAGGCCGCGTGACTGGTGGCGGCGCGCGCCTTCTCCATCGTCTCGTCGAGCGTGGCCGGCGGCACGACGCGCATGATCAACGACGTCGCGTTGTCCTTCAGAATGCCCGTGAGCTCGCCCGACGCGTCCTTGACGATGGCGCCGCCGTCGGGCGCTTTGGTGTCGCGGGTGACGCCCGCTCGCGCGAGCGCCACGCTGTTGGCCAGGCCCATGTGGCCGTCGATGCGCTGGATGAAGACCGGGTTGTCCGGCGTGATCGCGTCGATGAGGGCACGCGTCGGCAGCGCCTGGCCGGGCCAGGACTCGTGGTCCCAGAACCCGCCGAGGATCCAGCGGCCCTTGGGCTGGGTCTTCACGAATGCCGCCAGCAACCCGGCGGCTTCCGCCGGCGTCCGCGCATTCCGGAGGTCCACCTCCGTCAGCTCGGTGCCGCCGTCGATCAGATGGACGTGGCTGTCGTTGATCCCCGGGATCACCGTCCGCCCCGCCGCGTCGATGCGGCGAGTGGCCGGCGTGGCAAGCGCCTCGACGTCGGCCCGGCTGCCGACGCGCACGATGCGCTCACCGCACGCCGCTAGCGCTTCGGCCCACGGCTGCTGCGGGTCCACGGTGTAGATGCGCGCGTTGACCAGGATCAGGTCCGGCGAGCAGCCAACGCCGTCTGCGGCCGCGGCAGTGTCGGCCGCGGAGGCGACAAGGAGTGCGACGCCGATCAGCAGTCCGGTGAGTTTCATGCGTGTGCCAGAACAGCCGCGGGCGTCGACACGACGGGAGCGCCGGTGTCGTCCACGCGCAGCAGGATGAGCGTCATGTCGTCGTGCGGGCCCGGCTCGCCGGCAAACGCACGCACCTCGCGAAGAATACGCTCGCGCAGTTCCTCGAATGGCAGGTCGGCGTGCTCTTCGACGAGCGCGCACAGGCGATCCTCGCCGAACAGCTCCTCGCTGGCATCCATGGCTTCCGTAATCCCGTCAGTGAACAGCACGAACAGATCGCCGGGCTCGAGCGGGATGGTCGCCTCTTCGAGCACCTGCTCGAACTTCTCGCCCTTGTCTATCTTCAGCCCGAGCACCATGCCGCTGGGCACGAGCACACGGGTGCGCCAATCCGGGCCGCGTGCGGGCAGATGGAGGAGCGGCGTGTGGCCGGCCCGGGCGTAGGTCATCGTATGCGACTCGAGGTCGAGCACGGCATACGTCATGGTGATGAAGCTGCGGCTGTCGAGATTGGCCGCGATGATCCGGTTCGCGGCCAGCATCAGGTCCCGCGGCGAACGGTGAATCTGGGAGAGCGACAGCATCAGGCCTTTGAGCTCGGCCATGTAGAGGGCCGCCGACGTGCCCTTCCCCGACACATCCGCGATCAGGATCCCTGTGCGGTGCTCGTCGAGCGGCAGAAAGTCGTAGTAGTCGCCGCCCACTTCACGCGCGGGAGTACAGTTGGCGGTCATCTGGAGCCCGGGAATGCGGATCTGTCCCTGCGGAAGCAGCGACATCTGGATCTCGCGGGCGATGCGCAACTCCTCTTCGAGCCGCTTCTTCTCGGCCATCTCCGCGAGCAGCTGCGTGAGCCGGCCGGTCATCGTGTTGAACGAGTCGGCCAGCTCGCCGAGCTGATCGCGGGCCTGGACTTCGATGCGGTGCGAGAAGTCGCCAAGCTGCACGCGCTCTGTGCCCACGAACAGCTCGTGCACCGACCCGGTGATCGACCGGGCGAGCGCCAACCCGACGACGAGCGCCATGAACTGGATGATCAGGAAGAGCACGCCGACAGCGACGACGACCAGGACCAGCCCCTGGCTGAGCCCGGTGCCGAGCGGCGTGTTGCCGGCGACGCGCGAGGGCGGCGTGAGCCGGGCGTAGATATCCGACAACGCCATGCCGAGCGACAGCGTGGCGGTGCCCCGCGTGCCTGTCGCCCAGTCGGAGTAGTCAGTGAAGACGAACCAGGGCGGCTCGAGCCTGTCGGCGTCGCCTTCGCTGCTCAGCGGGAGCACCCGGGCTGTCGAGCGGGCACGTTGCGGCGCTGGACCGATGGCGCTGGCGGCGATGCCCTTGAGCGCGACGCCGGTATCCTGGCGAAGCCTGAGCATCGCGCGTTCGTTGATCGGAAAATCCAGCACCACGGCGAACCGCGGGTCCCGCCCGTCGGGCAATGCTGCGGCCCGGACACCCAGGTATGTCGTTCGCGTCGACGTCCGGCCGGCGCTGGCCCCGCTCCGATCGACGGCGTACGCGATGAGGCCGGCAAAGCCCTCGCAGGGCACCCATTGAGGCACTGTCGTCGGCGGATCGAGATGCAGCCATGGACCTGCCACAATCGGCCGTGCCGGCTGAAGGCGCGACGACGATGGGGTCTGCGCTTCGGAGGGGCACACGCGGCCGACCGGGACCAGCACGAGCGAGGCGTCGGGGTAGCGCTCCTGCAACAGGCGCTGCTTGCGCTCCAGAAACGCCGCCGGGTCGTCGTCTTGATGGAGGCGATCGGCTTCCATCGCGACCGCACGCGCCAGGAACTGCGCCTGCTCGACGGCGGTCCTGAGTCGCGCGTCGATGATGAACTGACTGACGGTGCCGAACAGCAGCAGGCCGCAGAGCAGAAAGAACACGATGATGAGCAGGACCGGCACGAGGCCGACGAAGATGTAGCTCAGGATCAGCTTCCGCCGGACTCTCCACAGCAGCCGCCGCCGTGCCAGTGCGATCAGCCGGCCGACGAAATAGAGAAGCCCCACGAGCAGCGCCAGCGTGCCCGCCGTGCCGATCACCTCCAGCACGAAGTTGTCGCCGACGACCCGCAGCGCGATCACGGCCAGCAGCTTGACAAGGCTGCCGGCGAGGACGGCGCGGCCCGGCCATCTGGACGTCAACGTGGCAAGCGCCGACGGCCGCCGTGCGGCGGACCAGTCCGGGGGTGGGATTTCAGTCGGCATGAAGCGGGGGCGAAGGTGTTTGATGATATCGTAACCGGCTATCGTGAAGCTCACTGATAAGGCGCATTTCTCGACGATCTGTATCCACGCGGGTCAGGAGCCCGACCCGTCCACCGGCGCCATCATCACGCCCATTTTTCAGACGTCCACCTACGTCCAGGACGCGCTCGGCGAGCACAAGGGCTACGAGTACGCACGCACGCAGAACCCGACGCGGTCCGCGCTCGAGGCCAACCTCGCCGCGCTCGAGGGCGGACGCGGCGCGTACGCGTTCGCGTCGGGCATGGCGGCGATCGCCGCGGTGACGTCCTTCCTCAAGTCCGGCGACCACGTCGTCGTCACCGACAACACCTACGGCGGCACGTTCCGGTTCTTCGAGCGGGTCCTGCGCCGCTACGACCTGCGCTTCACCTACGTCGATACCGGCGACCTCGACGCCACGGCCCGTGCCTTCAACGCCCAGACGCGAATGCTGTTCGTCGAAACGCCCACCAACCCGGTGCTTGGGCTGACGGACCTGGCGCGCGCGGCGACGCTGGCGCACGACCGCGGCGCAAAGCTGGTCGTGGACAACACATTTGCCAGCCCCGCAGTGCAGCGCCCGATCGAGTTCGGCGCGGACTTCGTGCTGCACAGCACCACGAAGTACCTCAACGGGCACAGCGACAGCGTGGGCGGCGTGGTCGTGGCAGTGGACGAGGGCGACCTGGAGTGGCTCAAGTTCTACCAGAACGCCGCCGGCGCGATCCTGTCGCCGTTTGATTCGTGGCTCGTCCTGCGCGGGACCAAGACGCTGGCGGTACGGATGACCCAGCACAACGCCAATGGCCTGGCACTGGCTGAGTACCTGGCCGGACACGCGAAAGTGCAGAAGGTGTTCTATCCGGGGCTGCCGGGGCATCCCCAGCACGCGCTGGCGCGCCGCCAGATGAAGGGCTTCGGCGGGATGCTGTCCTTCGACCTGGGTTCGCTCGAAGCGGCACGGCGCTTGTTGAATCGCGTGCGGCTGCTTGCGCTGGCTGAAAGCCTTGGCGGTGTCGAGAGCCTGATCTCGCACCCGGCGACGATGACGCACGCGTCGGTGCCGACCGAGCGTCGAGCCGCCCTCGGCATCACCGACGGGCTGGTCCGGATCTCGGCGGGTATCGAGGACATCGACGACCTGCTCGCGGACCTGTCGCAGGCGCTCGACGCGGTGTAGACCGGGCGCCGCCTTCGCCATCAACGCGGTGGCAGAACGGCGCCGCGCAGCCAGCCGAGATAGGCATCGCTCCCGGACGACGCCCTCAGCACGAGGAACTCCGGCACCTCGTACGGATGCAGCGCCGTCAATCGGGTTTCGAGAGCCGCCAGGTTCTCCTCGGTGCTCTTGATGACCAGCTGGCACTCCGCCGCCTCGTCGACACGGCCCTCCCAGCGGTAGACGGACGTCATCGCGGCCGAGATGCTGACGCAGGCCGCCAGCCGCTCCCCGACCAGCGCTTTCGCCGCCTCGGCGGCGTCGCTCCCGGCGGGCCAGGTGGACAGGACGATCACGACAGGCGACATGGCGCCTCCGGCGGTAGGTTGGGGCCTTGTACTTTTCGACGAGCTGCGGTACAACGGGGTTGTACTTTCGCGGCGGATGCGGTACAAGAGAAAACGCGGTTGTACTTTGCGCGCATGTGCGCTATCTTGGACATTCTGTGAGCGAGCCGTCAAAACACGCACAGGGCGCCCCGAAGCGCCAGCAGCGCCGGCCGTCCGAGCCGCGCGCCGCTCGTGTCGGCCGCTACGTGCAGATGGGCATCGCCGCCCTGGCGGTCGTGCTTGTGATCGAGTCGCTGTTCGGCTCGCGGGGCCTCTCGGCCATGTTCGACGCCCGGCGGCAATACGAGTCGGCGGCGGCAGACCTCGATCGGCTCCGTGCGGAGAACCAGCAGCTTCGCGTCGAGGTCAAGCGCCTGCGGGAAGACCCGGACGCCATTGAAGAGGCCGCGCGCCGCGACCTCGGCTACCTGGCGCCCGGCGAGAAAGTGTTCATCATCCGCGACGCCCGCCCGGCACCCACGACGCCGGACATCCCGTCCGTCAAGTAAGCCCCCTCATCCAATCGGCTCTCCAGGCGGCGTCTCCGGCAGCGGAGTGCGCGGCGCCTGAGTCTCCGGCCTGCTCAGGTATCGCTCGATGTCCTCGCGCAATGCGGTGCCGGCGCTGTCGCTGGCTGTAGCGAGCCGCGTGCCTGCCAGCTTGAGCCCGCGCCTGGCGCCGGCGCGGACCTGAAAGGCCGCGCTCTGGTTCGCCGCCAGGCCGATCAATCCGGAGACGACGACATTCTGAACGGCGCGCGCGATCGCCGACTGCCCCGCCGGTGCCGGTGCGGCGCCAAACGCGCGACGGATCAGGGCGCCGACGACCTCGTCGAAGTCCGGGTTCGCGTCGTCTCTCGCGTGAAAATCCACGAGCCGCGCCGCGCGCTCCGGTTGAAGCAGCGCCGAGACCGCCAGATTCGCAGCCACCGCGGCGGCAGACAACGGATCGAAAAACGGCGTCTCGTGCCGCGCAAACAATTCCTGCGTGCCGGTGTCGAAGCCAAACGCTGGCGGCGGGATGAGCGCGAGCACGCGCGGCGGGATGGCAAGAAAGCCGGGGTCGATGGTCGCGAGAATCGCGCTGAGCGCGGCGCGCTGTCGCGCCGCAGGCACTATCGCGAGTGGCGCCGCGGGGCTCAGCCCGGCAGCGGTCCTCACCGAGTAGGAGAAGTCGGCGCCTCCGAGGCTCTTGGCCGCCGCCTGCAGCTGAAAACGATGCAGGAGGTAGATCGGCAGCAGCCTGGCTTCGAGCAGCGAGGCGGGCTGCCCCACCGGCAGATTGTCCAGGCCGAAGTTCGCCAGGGCGATGCGGCGCACTTCGATCTGCTGTTCCAGCGCGGCGACGGCCTCAGGGCCGTTGTCCCACAGGCTGCCCAGCGACTGCCCCGCACCTGGCGGACGGGCGTCGGAATCACAGACGAAGCGCAGGCCACGGCTGACGCCATCCTCGACGATTCGACTGAGCGCGCCCGCCTCGTCGGCGCCGTCGGGAAGCTGGCTGTAGCCGAACTGGATCGCCCACGTGTCATAGGGGCCGAGCCCTCTGGCATACGCGTCCGACAGGTCGAGCGCGCCATTCACGACTTTCACCAGCGGCGCCGGGTAGTCCATCACGGAGGCCCTGCCGTACGAGCTGGCCGCGAAATTGTGCTCGAGTCCGAGCGTGTGGCCGACCTCGTGAGCCGCGAGCTGGCGAAGCCGCGCGAGCGCGATCGCCGTGGCCCCTGCCGCATCGTCTGCCGGCAGCAGGTCCTCGGCCCGCAGGTCGTCGCTCCCGTCGCCACCGGCGCGCGCACCGAGGCCGCCGTAAATCAGCAGGTCCTGCCTGACGCGCAGCGAGCCCAGCGTGACATCGGCCTTGATCATCTCGCCGGTCCGCGGGTCCACGATGCTGCCGCCATACGACCAGCCGCGCGTCGAGCGATGAACCCAGTTGATGACGTTGTAGCGGATGTCCAGCGGGTCCGCGTCGGGAGGCAGCACCTTGACCTGAAACGCGTTGATGAACCCGGCCGCCTCGAACGCCTGGTTCCACCACGAGGCGCCGTCGACGAGCGCCTGGCGGATCGGTTCAGGCGCGCCGTTGTCGACGTAGTACACGATGGGCGTCACCGGCTCCGATCGGGCAGCGGACGGATCTTTCTTCTGCAGCCGATGGCGCGTGATCCACCGCACCTCGAGGGGCGCCGTGATCGGCGACGCGTAGTCGTAGATCGTCTGCGGGTAGAAGCCGACGCGCGGGTCGAACGCCCTCGGCGTGTATCCGGGGCCCGGCAATTCCACCAATGAGAAGTGCTCGCGCACGCTCACCGCCGACGGCGTTGGCGTCGTCTGGCTCACCAGCGGACCAGGCACATCGTCGGTCGTCAGCGTGAGCGACACCTCGACTTCGGTGTTCTTCGGAAATGCCCGCGTGCGCGGCAGGTAGAACGCGCTGCGGCTCTCGTCCAGGCGGTAGCTGCCCTGCTTTGCCGCGCGCAGGCGGCCGGCGACGCCGTGCGCGTCCCTGAGGAAAAACGCCGTCGCGTCGACAAGGACGCGGCCCGGTTCTTCCGCTTCGATGGCGAATCCCCAGAGCGTGGAGGTCGCGAACGAATCGGCAACCGCGCGCTGCTCGGCGGCGGGGGCGCCCAGCGCCCGGAAATTGTAATTGGGCTGGACGAGCAGCACTCTGGGCCCGACGCGTTCGAAACGGACGACGGCGCTCGGGCCCATCTGGCCGCGGTCCAGGCCAATCGGATTCGATCCGATGCCCGACGCGAGCGAGACCTGATAGAGGAACTCCTGATCGAAGCGCGTGATCGCGAGCAGCATCCTGCCGTGGCTCTCGTCCCAGCACAGGGGGACGAACCCGTCGATCGCGCGGCACGAGGCCAGCCTGTCGGCGACACTGCGCGACGGGGCCGCAGGCGGCTGAGCCGCGCTGCCAGCGGCAGTCACCGCAAGTACGACGCCGGCGCGGACGAAATCTCTCCAGACGATCATCAGGCCTCCTGCAAGAGCCGGATTATACGAGCGGAACGCAATCAGCTTGCGGGCTCTCGTGGCGAGGTGGCGGCGTTTACGACGGTTGTGACAAGCTGGAGCGCCGGTCCGATGCCGAGGCCGGCCTTTCCCTGCAGGTTCTCATGCGAATGCACGTGCGCGTCGTGACGATGCTGGCGATCCTTCTCCTGGTCCTGACAGCGCCTGGCGGGAGGCCCCTGCAGGCGGCGCCGGCCGATTCATCTGGTGGGCCGGCGATTCGTCTGGTTCTGCTGATCGCGGTGGACCAGTTCCGCTACGACTACCTCACGCGGTTCAAGTCCGAGTACTCGGGCGGCCTGCATCGTCTGTTGACCGAGGGGGCCGTGTTCACCAACGCCTTTCTCGATCACTACCCCACCGTCACCGCTGTCGGCCATTCGACGATGATGAGCGGCGCGACGCCGTCGGTCAGCGGCATCATCGGCAACGACTGGTACGATCGCGGCCTCGGCCACAGCGTCACCAGCGTCGACGACCCGGACACGACCATGCTCGGCGGCGCCGGCGGCCCCGGCGCCTCTCCACATCGGATGCTGGTGGACACCGTCGGGGACGAAGTCAAAGGCACCTCGCGTGCGGCGCCCGGCAGCCCTGAAGCGCCGAAGGTGTTCGGGCTGTCGCTCAAGGATCGGGCGGCGGTGCTTCCCGCCGGCCACTCGGCGGATGCGGCGTTCTGGCTGGACACGCGTACGGGGACCTTCGTGACCAGCTCGTACTACCGGCCCGATTTGCCGGCGTGGGCAACGGCGTTCAACGCGGGCAAGCCGGCGGATGCGTTCGCCGGCAAGGTGTGGACGTATCTCGATCCGTCCAGCGGCGCCGGGCACACGCTGCCCCCGTTGGGCACTGCTCTATATCCGGCGATCTACGCCAGTCCGTTCGGCAACGAGCTGCTGGCGTCATTTGCCGCCACCGCCGTCGAGGCCGAGCGGCTCGGCCAACGAGGCGTGACCGACGTCCTGACGGTCAGCTTCTCGTCCAATGACGCCGTCGGCCACACGTATGGACCGGACAGCCCCGAAGTCCGCGACATCGCCGTGCGCACGGACCGCGTCATCGGCCAGTTCCTGGCGCGTGTGGACGCGCTCGTGGGCGCGGATCATACGCTGGTGATCCTGACGGCGGACCACGGCGTGGCGCCGCTGCCCGAGGTCTTGAAGGCGCGCCGACTGCCGGGAGGCCGCTACAACGCCGACGACCTGTTCCCCGCGATCGAAGCCGCGCTGACCGCGCGGTACGGCGCAGCCGATGCCAGGTGGATCGTGTATACGGCAGGCACGTCGCCGTACCTGAACTACGCGCTCGTCGCCGAAAAGAAACTGGACATCGTCGAGGTGCGGAAGGTGGCAGCGGCGGCCGCGGCGGCATGTCCGCATGTCGCGCGGGTCTACACGCGGGACCAGATTCTGGCGGGGCAGGTGCCGCCCGACATCATCGGCCGCCGGATCGCCCGCAGCGAGAACCTGAGTCGATCTGGAGATCTCGAGATCGTGCTGGAGCCGTACTGGATGCGCGCGTCGTCGGGTACGACCCATGGCACGCCGTACGCGTACGACGCGCACATCCCGCTGGTGTTCATGGGACCAGGCATCCGGGCGGGGCACTACGACGAGACGGTGGCGCTCAACGACCTGGCACCGACGGTGGCCACGATGATCGGCGTCGAAACACCCGGTGGATCGCAGGGGCGCGTCCTGCACGAGATGTTCGCGCCCGCTGCGACCGACCGCGTGCCGTCTACCCGTTGAAGTACAGGTAGGCGCCGATGATTGCGAGAACCACGACGCCAGACGTCACGACGTCGAGCGTCGTCCAGCTGGCCCGCGACTCCCGCCGCTGTTCGGGTGTGATGGTCGCGAAGGTCAGACCCACGAGTTGCTTCTCCGCGGGCACTTCGGTGGCGTAGCTGACGCCGACCATCACTGCAATCGAGACCAGGGTGATCAGCACGCTGAAGTACTGGAAGTAGATGTTGTTCACGATCCAGAGGAACGACCCTTCGGCGTAGCCGTTCTGGAACCCTTCAAGTCCGAGCGTGACCGGCGTATCGACGATCATGCCGGAAGATCCCCATGACGAAGCCCACGACCATGGCCCAGAGACAGCCCTTGGCGTTCAGGCGCTTGTAGAACACGCCGAAGAAGAACACCACGAAGATCGGCGGGGCGAGGTAGCCCTGCACCGACTGCAGGTAGTTGTAGAGTCCGTGCGCGCCCTTGATGACGGGGATCCACGCCATCGCAATTGCGACCATCACGATCGTCGCGATGCCGGCCCATCCGCACGAGTTGCTTCTGGGTCGCCCCGGGCCGCCACTTCTCGTAGAGGTCCACCGTGAACAGCGTCGAGCAGGCGTTGAACACGCCGGCCAGCGATCCCATCAGCGCCGACAGCAGCCCTGCCACGACGATGCCGCGCAGGCCGGACGGCAGCAGATACTGCACCATCAGCGGGAAGGCGCCCTGCGACGCGTTGGGATCGGCGTGCCGGCCCGAACAGCGCGTTGGCGAGCTCGGCGTCTCGGCCGCTCTTGGCCAGCGCGATAGCAGATCAGGCCGGGGATGATGAAGAGGTAGACCGGGAACAGCTTCAGGAAGGCGGCGAAGATGCTGCCGCGCCGGGCCTCGGATTCGTTCGGCGCGCCGAGCGCGCGCTGGACGATGTACTGGTCCGTGCACCAGTACCACAGCCCGATGATCGGCGCGCAGATCGCCATGCCCAGCCACGGGAAGTGGTCGTTGAAGTACCAGGCCATCCTGGCACCTGCCGGCGCTCTTTCAGACGGGCGCCCAGGTGCCCTCGACGCCGGCAGGGATCAGCGGCTTCCACAGGTTGAACATGTCGGAGCCGCAGATGCGCCGCAGTTCGCTCCATCCGCCAAGCTGGTGCAGCCCGTAGAACGTCAGCAGGAACGAGCCGGTGATCAGCACGAACACCTGGACGGCGTCGTTGTAGGCCACCGCGCGCATGCCGCCGAGCGCCGTGTAGAGGCCGGTCAGCACGATGACGAGGATCGACCCGATCCAGAAGCTGTCGATGATCGAGGCTGCCGATTGACACGTGCACATCAGGCAGCAGCGTGCCGAACACCACGCCCCCGGCGAAGATGCCGACGGCGATCTTGGAGACGACGAACGTGATCAGCGACACGATCGAGAGCACGTAGCGGGAGGCGACCGAGAAGCGGCGCTCCAGGAACTCCGGCATCGTGAAGACCAGCGAGCGCATGTAGAACGGCACGAACACCCAGGCGAGCACCAGCAGGCACCACGCGTGCAGCTCGTAGTGCGCCAGGGCGACGCCGTCCTTGGCCCCCGACCCGGCCAGGCCGACGATGTGCTCGGAGCCGATGTTGGACGCGAAAATCGAGGCGCCGATGATCCACCAGCCGAGATTGCGGCCGGCCAGGAAGTAGTCGGTCGCGGTTTCCTTGCCTTTGCTCACGACCCACCAGGTCAGACAGGCGAGCCCGGCGAAGTACAAGAGGATGATGATCCAGTCCAGTGTGGTCATGGGCCGATGCCGTCCCTCTCCTCGAATAGTGAAGCCGTCAACGTGCCGCGCGTCCGGTCCGACGCCTCGCCAGTGGCGTGTCCAGTGGCAGAGGGCGGCGGGGGCAAGGTCGGACAAGCCCGGCCGGAGCGGTCAGAGTCTACCCGATTTTCCCCGGCCGCTTCGTTTCAATCTGTGACCCGACATTGACTACCATTACGCGTCGCGGCCGCCAGGCGACGCCGTCGGCGGCGCGAACGACACCACGTCCATCCGATCTCCCGGGCCTTTCGCTTCTCGCGCCAATATGACTTCCAATCCTGACATCCAGACGGCATCCGGGATCGACCCCGCACGACAGCTGCTCCGGCACATTGTCGCGACTATCGCCTATCGTGGCGCCAAAGCCGTGCGCGACGCGCCGCCCGCGTTTTCGACGTTCAAGGCGGGAGCCGACGCCCGTATGCCGGCGGAGATCCTGGCGCACATCGGCGACCTGCTGGAATGGAGCGTCGGAATCTGCGACGGACGGCAGGAGTGGCAGGCGTCGCCGCCGCAACCCTGGGACGACGAGATCGTCAGATTCTTCGATGTCCTCGGCCGGCTCGATCGGAGACTTGCCGAGCCGCGCCCGCTGGGCATCGCGATTGACGTGTTGACGCAGGGTCCGATTGCCGACACGCTCACGCACGTCGGCCAGCTGTCGCTTCTGCGCCGCCTGTCCGGTGATCCGGTCCGTGGCGAGAACTTCGTCGCAGCGCAGGTCACGACAGGGCGCGTTGGAGCCTCGCAGCCACCTCCCGTCTTCGAGTTCGATTGATTCTCGACGGCGAGCGAGTCGTCCTCGGCGCCGTCGCCTGACGTCGGCGGCCGTCCTTGCCAGCCGGACCCAGCGGTTACTGCCGTGCTAGGATGCGCCCGTCCCTGGCCCTTCACCCTTTCAAGGAACGCCATGCGCTGCATCTGCCTGTTCGCCGTCATCGCCGCGATCGGAGTTCCAGCGCCGGCACGCGCCGCGACAGCGCCCGTGCCGGAGGCCACGCTGCGGCTGGCGGCCTCCCATGGCATTCGCGTCATCGAGCACAGCATTGCCGTGTGGCAGAACCAGCGCACGTGCTTCTCCTGTCACCATCAGGAGATTCCGATTCAGATGGTCGACCTCGCGCGCAGCCGCGGGCTGGCCGTGGACGAAGCGCTCGCGCGCAAGAACATTTCCGTGGCGATGGCCGGGACGAAATCGCTCGACCGCGAGGTGCAGTCGTATCAGCAGTTCGACGTCGGCGCGGAACTGGGCGTCGAGTTGTCCACGGCCGCGGAGGCCGGGATTCCGAGGGGCCTGCCGCTCGAGGCGAAGGCGATGATCGTGGCCGACCAGCAGCGACCAGACGGCCACTTCGTGAACATCGACAATCGTCCGCCGCAGTCGTGGGGTACCATCACGGCGACGGCGAAGGCCGTCCATGGATTGCGCGGGTACTATCCCGAGTCCCGCGCCTCGTCGCTGGCGCCAATTCTCGAGCGTGCGCGCGCGTTCCTGACGGCCAGCCCGCCGCGCGACACACAGGACGTCACGTTTCGGCTCTTCGGGCTGGCCTGGGCCGATGCGGATCGCGAGGCCCTCGCTCGCGCCGGTCAGGCGCTGCTGGCACTGCAGCGCGAGGACGGCGGCTGGGGACAACTGCCGTCGCGCCCGAGCGACGCCTACGCCACGGGCCAGGCGCTTGTCGCACTCGCCCAGACGGGACAGCTCGCCACGACCGACGACCGGTATCAGCGCGGGCTGCACTTCCTGCTCGATCGTCAGCAGCCTGATGGCTCGTGGCTGGTGACGACGCGGCTGCATGAACAGGCCCTGGTCAGCCCGCCCCACTTCGAGATGGGGTTCCCGCATGGCGAACATCAGGTGGTCTCGTGCATGGGATCCGGTCTGGCGGTGATGGCGATGCTCCAGGCGCTCCCGCTCGCGCCGACACCGCCGGCGCCCCTCCTGAACGCCGCGGACTGGCGATATCCAGCCGACGCGCCGTGGATGCACATCGCGCTCACGGGCACGGCAGCGGCCCTTCGTAACGCGCTCGACCATGGCCTGAGTCCGAACGTGGAAACGCCTGACGGCACGTCGGCCCTGATGCTGGCGGCGCCGGACTTCGAGAAGGTGACGTTGCTGATCGATCGAGGGGCCGACGTGAATCACGCGGCGAAATCCGGGTTCACGCCCCTGATGCTCGCGCTGAATCATCGCGGCACTGCGAACGTGGCGGCGCTGCTCATCGAGCATGGCGCGCACGTGCAGCCGACCGTGCCGAAGCCTGTCCATGACGCCTCGCCGCTGATGTACGCGGTCTGGTCGGGGAACGTCGACGCCATCAACCTGCTGCTCGACCACGGCGCGAACCCGCACGCGAAGATGCAGATTGGCGGACAGATCCCCGCGACTCCCCTCCTGCTCGCGACGATTCAGGGCGAGACTGAAGCCCTCGCGGCACTCCTTGCACGGGGAGCGGACGTCAATGAGCCCGACGAGCAGGGCCTGTCACTGCTGGCAGACACTGCCATCAACAACGACGCCGCCGTTGCGCGCGTTCTGCTTGCTCGTGGTGCGAAGGTCGATTCGGTGGACGAACTGAGCATGACGCCGATCATGCACGCGGCCTCGGTCGACTACGGCGACACGGCGATGGTGGAGCTGCTGCTCGCGTCGGGTGCCGACCGGACGATGAAGTCGAAGGACGGCCTGACGGCGCTGGACATGGCCGAGAAGTACGGCCACACGGCCATCGCCGACATCCTTCGGCGCCCCGTCAGGGGGAACTGATCGGCGTAGGCGTCAGACGACGAACCATACGACGGCGGCGCCTCCGGCGACGATCGCCGCCGTCGCCAGAAGCACCGGGCGCCGCAAGCCGGCGCCTCCGAGCACCGCCGCGATGCCCGCCTTCACCAGCGTGTTCGTCGTCGCGGCGACGACGATCGCGCCGACGGCGACTCCAGCGTCCCCTCCCGCCCCGGCCTGCTGCGCCATCGACAGCGTGATCGCGTCCACGTCGGCCAGACCGGCGAGCGCCGCGACCGCGTAGAGGCCGGTTCCCGGAAAGCGCAGCTGGGCGACCTTGATGACCACCAGGACCAGCGCGAAGAACGCGGCGAATTTGACGGCCGCTGTGAGGCTGAACGGATTGCTCAACGGCACGTCGGCGGTCTGGGCGGGAGGATGCACAGCCCTGCGGACGCCGATCATCAACCACGCGCTCAGGCCCGCGATCGCCGCCATCACCGCAAACGGCGGCATCAGCGTCCGAAGCAAATCCGGGTTCACCGCAAACACCTCGACGACGACGCGCACGAACATCACGCCCCACGCGAGCAGGATTCCGCCGGCGAGCGCACGCTGCTCGCGCGAGCCTGCACGACTGAGCCTGGCGAACGCCAGCGTCACTGCCGTTGACGACACCAGTCCGCCGGTGAGACCCGTGATGGCGGCGCCTCCCCGTTCGCCAAACCAGCGCGCGCCGATGTACCCGACCAGCGAGAGTGTGGAGATGAGCAGCACCAGGCGCCAGAGGGAGGCGGGGTTCAGCGCGCCCCACGGGTCCACGGCGTGATCGGGCAGGAGCGGCAGGACGACAAACGCCGCGATCAGCAGCCGCAGCCCCGCGTACACGTCGTCCCAACCAAGACGGCGAGCGAGTTCGTGCAGGGGCTCCTTGTAGGCAAGGACCGAAGCCGTGACCACGGCGAGGCCAATCGCGAGCGGCGCCTGGCCGGTCGTCGCCATCGCGCCGAGCAGGCAGACGACGAGTGTCGCGACTTCGGTCGTGAGGCCGAGTGCGCCGCTCCGACCGGCGGCAAGATACCCGGCTACGACGACTGCCGCCACGGCCAGCAATCCGGCCGCGATGACCCACGGGGACGCGAGGACCTGCGAGAGCCAGCCAGAGATCGCCCCCACTTCAGCGACGAGGATGAAGGTGCGCATCCCCGCCGATCCGTCACTGCGCTCGGCGCTCCGGTGTTTCTCGCGCTCGAGCCCGGTCAGCGCGCCGATCAGGCACGCGATCGCGAACCCCTGCGCTGCGCCGATGTCGAAGGCGGTGTTCACGTCGGTGGCCCAGCGCTGAATGTGGCTACGGCTTCGCCGCCGCGGCCATCGCTCGTCCCACGAGCTGGGTGGTCCGCGATTCAGTGAAGCCCACGTTGTGCTCGTCTTCCAGGATCAATTGATCGCCGGCAAAGTGCAGCCGGAACGTGTCGATGAACGGCGTGCGGTAGTGCGCCATCTTCATCGTGAAGGTGTCGTTCGCCGTCCACGAGCCGGTCGCCGCAACGACGTCCTTCGCACCTGACGCGACGTCCTTCGTCCACGCCCCTGGCGAGACGGTCACGTGGCGGTCGGCGCCCGCCTGGCGAAACGTGAAGGACGCCTGTCCCTTCGCGTCGATCGCATCCACCGTGACCGCTTCGAGCAACTCGGCGTTGGGCCCGAAGGCAAACCGCCGGCCGGCCAGTCCCGCGACGTGAGGCGCGGCGGCATCGCCAGTCTGCGCCGGCAGGCTGAGGCTCGAAAGCTTCGCGCGCAGCTTCCCGTCGGCCGCGCTATCCGCCGGCAACGCCGACGACTGCAGCGCCGGCACGAGACGATCCCAGACCAGATTCAGGACCCCCGGCATGTCCCGCGTGCCGCTGGTGATCACGACGACGGCATCGTACTGGGGCATGAGGATGCAGAACTGACCGAATGCCCCGTCGCCGCGATAGAAGCCGTGGCGGCATCGCCAGAACTGGTAGCCGTAGCCCTGCTCCCAGTCGCTCGTCGTGGAGCTGCCGTTGGACATCTGGCGCGTCGTGGCCGCCTCCACCCAGGCCGTCGGCAGGATCTGGGTGCCCTGCCACATGCCTTTCTGCAGATAGAGCTGGCCGAACCGGGCGATGTCCTCCGTGCGCACGCTCAGCCCGAACCCGCCGAGCGAGATGCCCTGATGGCTCGCGTCCCATGTGGGCGTGCGGATACCGAGCGGCTCGAACAGCCGCGGACCGAGATAGTCCACGATCGGCTGCCCTGTGACCTTCTGCACGATTGCGGACAGCATGTAACTGGCGGGCGTGTTGTAGACGAACAGCGTGCCGGGCTTGTGGGCGACCGGCAGCGACAGGAACTTCTTCACCAGGCTGTCGTCGGAGTTGTACGGGAAGGTGGCGATTGCCTCGTCGTGGTGACCGGTGGACATCGTCAGCAGGTCCCGCACGCGCATCGCACGCAGGTTCGCGCTGGCGTCTGCGGGGGTCTCCTCCGGGAAGAAGCCCATGACGAGGTCGTCCACACTCAGCTTGCCTTCTGCCACTGCCAGTCCGACGGCGGTCGAGGTGAAGCTCTTGCTCAAGGAGAACAGGACGTGCGGCTCATCCGCCGCGTACGGCGACCACCATCCTTCGGCGACGACGTGGCCGTGGCGCACGATCATGATGCTGTGCAAGGCGTCGATCTTGCTCTCGGCTTCTTCCACAAAGCGCAGGATGCCGGCGGAGGAGACGCCCTGAGCCTCCGGCGTGCTGCGCGGGAAGGTGAACGGCGCACGGTCTGCCGCTGTCAACGTGACGACGGCGCTCACCGCCGCTAGCGCAATCTGCAGGAATCGTCTGATCATTTGTCGTTCGTCTCCAGGCGCGCATCATACGCCGGGAGCCGGGGCGCCCAAAACCACGTGCTAACATCGACGGCTGCCGCCGCCGCCCAGCCCCGCCGCGGGCGACGCTGGTCCGGGCACTGGTCGCCAGCGGGAGCAGCAGACTGTGACACCTGCGCAGGGATTCTCGCCAAGCGCTCGCGCACGCAGCGTCGGCCACGCGGTCCGCGGTGTCCGGGCGATGCTGCAGTCGGAGCCGAACGCGCGATTTCACGCGGCGGCCACGCTTGCCGTCGCCGGCGCGGGCTGGCTGGCCGGCCTGCAGCGGACGGACTGGATTGCCATCGCCGTCGCCGTGACGATGGTCTGGACGGCCGAGGCGCTGAACACCGCCATCGAAGCCCTCGGCGATGCCGTCTCGACCGACGTGCATCCGGCGGTTGGGCGCGCGAAGGACGTCGCCGCTGGCGCGGTCCTCATCTCGTCGATCGGAGCTGCCACGATCGGTGCGCTGGTATTCGGTCCCGCGCTCCTCAGGGCCTGGCGATAGGCCGAGCAGATATATGTTCACCGCACAATCAGGAGTTGAGACGTCCATGCGATATCGATACGTTGCCGGCCTGATGATGGCCATCGCCATGCTCGGCTGCTCGCGGCAGTCTGCCGCACAGGCGCCGCCGCCGGCGGCCCCCCCGCCCGCGAAGGCGCCCGCCACGCCGCCGCCCTCGCCGCACAAGCAGGAGATCCTCAACAAGCTGGTCGAAGTCGCCCAGGTGCAGGCCAATGCGACGACCGGCACGCAGGCTCTCATGGGCAACCTGACCAACTCGTTTGCCGCTGTCACACAGCAGCTCGTCGGGGCCTCACCGGTCGTCGCGCAGGCCGACCGGCAGACGACGATCGATCGCATCGTGGCGTCGCGCGAGCGGGTGGTGAAGGAAATCGGCGACCGCATCGCACAGCGCATCGACTACCCGCAAAAGAGCGTGGAGATGTTCGTCCGCGTCTACGACAAGGGCTTCACCGAGCAGGAATTGACGGAGTTGCTGGCCTTTTACCAGACGTCCACCGGCAAGAAACTGACCGGCATGGCGCAGCAGATGCTGGCTGAATCCGGCCAGCTGCAGGCGCAATACCTGACGGTGACGCGGCAGGTGGTGGACGAAGTGATGAAGGAAGAGATCGCGAAGAAGCCGTAGGATCGTTCTGAACCTGCCATGCCCGGCGACATCATCATCGCCGGCGCTGTCGATGGCAGGCCGCTCACGGACCAGCAGGGCCCGCTTCGCATCGTCGCGCCGCACGACCAGCGCGGCGCGCGTTCCATTCGCGTGCTGCAGAAGATCGACGTCGTCCGCCTGCGCAAATAGGTCAGGCGACGACGCTGCGCGTGTAGAGCTCGGTGATGACGCGATTGGTGTCGAAGTAAACCTGCCAGTAGTGCTCGCTGTGACAGTACGGCCGCACTGTCACGAGCGACCCGCCGGGGTTATACGTCAGGATCTCCACACTGGGCGCCGGCTCCGGCAGCACGTTCGGGACGCGCCGCAACTGCTCGCGAAGGCGCCCCATGCTCTCGAGCAGGTCGATGGCCGGGGGCACCTGCGCCGTCAGGTCGACGCGCCGGCACGGATTGGCGCTGAAGTTCTGCACGTTGTCGGCGAACAGCTTGTTGTTGCCGACGTAGGTGAGCACCTGGTCCGGGGTGTCGATGGCGGTGACGAACAGGCCAATCTCCCGCACGGTGCCGGTTGTGCCGCCGGCGGCGATCAGATCTCCCACTTTGAACGGCCGGAACGTCAGCAGAAACAGCCCGGCCGCGAAGTTGGCGAGCATGCCGGCCCAGGCCGCGCCGATGGCGATGCCGGCAGCGGCCATCAGCGCCGCAAACGATGTCGTCTGAATCCCAAGGACGCCGAGAATGGCGATCAGGACCAGTACTTTCAGGAGGACGTTGCCGCTGGCGTCGAGGTATCGCGTCAGCGTCGCATCGACCTGCCGGAGACGCATCGTGCGGCTGAATGCGGCGCGTACCAGGTTGATGGCCCAGCCACCGACGACCCAGATCGCCGCAGCGCTACACACTTTGATCGCAAACGGAAACAGATACAGACGCGCCAGCGCGTCTGCCTGAGCGGTGAGCTGCGGATCCATCCACACCCTCGAGCGACGCCAGACATCGGAGAGAAGCTGATGGCCGGGCCGCGGACATCGAGCGCCGTCGGCCGGGGAGCAGTGAACCTCATTGTGCGTCGGGTTGCCTGGTTGTCGCAATGCTCTCGTGGACGAGATGCACGTGCACTCGGGCCGGACACTCCACCACGTTCGCGAAAGTTCTACATGCTCCCGCACTGGCTCTGGCGTCGGCTCAACGGGCAAAAGCGCTGGCGCTTCGCGAGCGCTGGACGTGGCACGCGAAATGCTCTTGGAAAAGGCGACGCGCTGGATTGCGGCCGCTGTGCCGCAGGGACATAAGAACCAGGCGTCTCTGCACTACCGTCCTCTGAATGGCCTCTCATATCGGGCCTCGCGACGCTCAGCGCTGCGAGGCCCGCCCTCCTCTCACCTCATCTCAATTCATCGCTACTGCTTCATCGCTCGCAGTCTTCTATTCATCGCTCCCTGCTGCGCGATTCAACCATTTGTCTGTCGCTCACCTGAGCGTTCGTCGCTCGCGCCGTAGTGCGTCGACGCTCGACACTTACTCGGCACTCTCCACACTCATCTGTTCTACGTTTGTCGAGCAGATCTATTGACAGTTCTTACGTCAGCAGAGTTGTCCAGAGGACGGACACGCGTGTAGAAGCCGCGCAGTTGCGGTCGAGGCTAAAGGGTATGACCGGCTCACAGTCTTCAGTAAGCCGACAGTTCCGCTGACCTGGCGTCATGGCATAGCTCTTGATCCTCTGTTCAGTTGCGCGGCGACTTCTCGCCGCAGGTCTGGAGGAGATTCGTGATGCGGAAAGCAACCACTCTCGTCGCCGCCATCGTGGCGGGAATTGCGCTGATGGCTGGGACGGCGAGCAACGCCCTGGCCGCCGATCGTCCGGACACCTGGGTGACCATGAAGACCAAGCTGGCCCTGATGACCACTGAAGGCATCGACACGTGGGATCTCAACGTCGATACGGTCAACGGCCTGGTCACGCTGCATGGCAAGGTTGCCAGCGCCGACGCGAAGCAGAAGGCCGAGACGGTGACGCAGGGCATCGAAGGCGTGAAGAGCGTCAAGAACCTGCTGCAGGTGGTGGCCAAGTCCGACCGCGCGATGGTCACTCAGGAAGATGACGCCGTGAAGACGGCAGTGCAGAAAGCCTTCGACGCGAACGCGATGGTGAAGGACTCCGGCATCTCGGTGGCGTCGGTCAACAAGGGCGTGGTCCTGCTCTCGGGCGACACCAAGTCCCTCGAGGCCAACGTCAAGGCCGTCGAACTGGCGCGCAGCATTCCTGGCGTGCGCCGCGTGTCGAGTGAAGTGACCGTCAGCGGCAACTAGAGTCCCGGGAGGGGACAGGCACGTCCGGGGCAGCTACAACCCGCGGAGAGCGCGATCGCGCACGGGCATCGCCACAGCTTCGATGCGCTCTCTCGGGCTACACGGCTGCTCCGGGCGTGTGCTCGTCAAACGCAACGCTGTTCTTTTCGTCAGGAGCATGTGATGGCTATCGCAAACACCGACGTCCTCAAGGGCAAGTGGCATCAGCTCAAGGGTGAAGCGCAGATTCAGTGGGGCCGGCTGACCAACGACGACCTCGATCAGATCCAGGGCAACATCGAGAAGCTGGCCGGCAAGCTGCAGGAGCGCTACGGCTACGCCCGCGAAGACGCACAGCGGGAAGCTGACGACTTCGTCACGGCGCACAGCGACGAGGACTAGAAGCGCGCCACGCGGCACGGGCCCGGTTCGCCCGGCTCCGTGCCGCGTGCGGCGGTCCGGTCGATCCCCACCTTATCCCGTCGATCACGGAATTGCAGCCGGGCGCCAGCCGCTCCCTGGGGTGCCGTTCTCGCAAACTAGACTGACGGACGGCCGGCGAGCGAGAGAACGGTCGCGAGCAGGCGATCCGCCTGCACAGGCTTGGCGATGTGCGCCTGGAAGCCGGCGTCGAGCGCCCGCTGACGGTCTTCCTTCCCCGAAAACGCAGTCACCGCTGCGGCCCCGATCTGTGCCGCCGGGCCGTGTCCATGACGAACAGCGCGCATGAGGTCGTATCCGTCGCGCCCGGGCATGGCGATGTCGGCGAGCATCACGTCCAGCGGCTGTTCGCCGAGCCTGGCCAGCGCGTCGGTCGCCGAGGACGCAATCGTCACTGACGCCCCGTGATAGCGCAGGATGCCGGCGACAGCGTCGCGCGCATCAGGATCGTCATCGACGACCAGCACGCGGACGCCATCGAGCTGCTTGAGATGAAACGTCGCCGCTGGTTCTACGCTCGCCAGCTCCCGTGAGAACGCAGGCATGCTGATGACCAGGGCCGGCCCTTCGGCCTCAGTCATCTCGAGGCGGCCACGCTGAACTTCGAGCCACTGCCGCGCCACGAGAAGCGGGCCATCCACAGGGCGCGGGACGGCGGCCGTCGCTGCGGCGGGTGTAGCGAGAGTCGCCGTCGCGAGCGCCGGCTGCTGGTCAGCCATCACCTTGACGACGATGACCTGCTCGGTGCCCTGAAGCGAGACGAGAATCTGCTGCCCGGCCGGAGCGTGGCGGGCGGCATATTCGAGCACCATCGTAAAAGCGCGCTCGAGGTAGGTGCGATCGGCGAGGACCGAGCGCCGATCGTCGTCGACCTCCAGCCGCCAGGTGGTCTCCGGCGAGACGTTGGTCCGCGCCCTGGTAAGTGCGGCCTTCAGAACGGGCGCGATCGACACTGGCGCCATCGACAACGACAGGTCCCCGGAGTCGAGCCGCCACAGTTCGACGATCTCGTCCACACGCCTGGACACCTGCTCGACGTGACGCAGTACCGTCTCCACCGCCCGGCCGCGCAGAGTCGCGTCGGCGCCGTTCTGTCTGACGATTTCGGTCCACCCGACAATGGTGCTGAGCGAGGCGCGGGCGTCGTGCGCAAGGCGACGGCGCACGTCGTCTGCGACGCGCGCCCTTCGATCCGTCTGCACGCCATCCGGCTGGCGCGCGCGCTCGTTGTCCATCGAGGCTCCGTGACGACGCGACTAGTGCTGCGACGCCTTCTCAGTCTGTGGCGCTTCGTCGCGCCCGCGGCTGCCGAGATTGTATTTCTTCAACTTGCTGTACAACGTCGGCCGATAAACGCCAAGAATATTCGCGGCGGCGCGCTTGTTGCCGCGGGTCCGCTCCAGCGTCTGCATGATCGCCACGCGCTCGATCTCCTCGAGCGTGTGGTGCGGCGGGATGAAAAAGCCGCCCGCGGGAGCCGCTTCCGACGCCACATGCACCGTCTGCGGCAGATCCGCAATCGTAAGCGAACTGCCTCCGGCCACGATGACGGCGCGCTCGATGGCGTGTTCCAGTTCGCGCACGTTGCCGGGCCAGCGGTGCCTCTGCAGCTGGCGCAGGGCGTCCGGCGCGACTTTGTCAACCGGCCGATTGTGCCTGGCCGCGAACTTGGCGACGAAGTGATCGACCAGGGCCGGGATGTCTTCCGGCCGTTCCCGCAGCGGCGGGATGCGGATCGTCACCGTGTTGATGCGGAAGTACAGATCCTCCCGGAGCTTTCGATCGGCCAGCGCGGCGTCCAGATCGATGTTGGTCGCGCAGACCAGGCGGAAGTCTGACTTCACGACCCGCGAGCTGCCCACTGGTCGGAATTCCCGCTCCTGCAGGACGCGCAGCAGCTTGACCTGGAGCGCTGCCGGCATCTCGCCGATCTCGTCGAACAGGACAGACCCGCCGTCGGCGAGCTCCATCAACCCGACGCGATCGGCCACCGCGCCCGTAAACGAGCCCCGCCGGTGCCCGAACAGCTCCGATTCAATCAGGTCGTGCGGAATGGCCGCGCAGTTGATCCTGATGAACGGCGCGGACGCGCGCCGGCTGAGTTGGTGAATGGCCGACGCCACCAGCTCTTTGCCGGTGCCGTTCTCGCCGTGAATGAGCACGCTCGCATCGCTTGGCGCCACCTTGCGCACCAGGGCGATCACCTGGCGCATGGCCTCGCTGCGGGCGAGCACGCCGGCCAGCGGCGCGGTGCCGCCCAGCTCCTCACGGAGCCGGCGGTTCTCGTCCGCCAGCCGGACACGCTCGTCGGCCTTCTCGAGTTGCGCGAACAGCAACGGCAAGTCGATCGGCTTCTCGATGAAGCCGAGTGCGCCGGCGTTCATGGCCTCGACGGCCTTCTGAACGCTGCCGAAGCCAGTGACCATGATGACCTGCGCATCCGACCCGGCGCCGCGCATCTCGCGGAGCAGGTCGAGGCCCGAGGCGTCGGGCAGCATCAGGTCCATCAACACCAGCGCCGGGTGCCACTGGTCGTGGCACGCCCGCGCCGCCGCCGCATTGGCGGCGGAACGGACGTCGTATCCACGACCCTGCAGCAGCAGCTCGAGGGAGGCGGCCGCATCGGGCTCGTCTTCGACGATCAACAAGCGCGGTTGACTGCTCACACAATCCTCCAGGGGGCTAGGAGTCCAGTCCGTCAGCAACCCGGGCGCTGGCCCGGTCGATCCCGTCAGCGAGGCGGACGCCAGCGCGCTCCACCTGATCGGCGACACGACCGCCGGTTCGCTCGATCCCGTCCGCCGCGCGGGCGCTGTTCCTGTCGAACGCTTCACGGCCGCGCGAGTACGCGTCGCGCCCGCGATCGACCAGCTCGTTCACGCGCTCGCTGGCCTGCTTGTAGCCGCGCTCGGCGTTGCGCCGCAGCAGCTCGCTGCTCTCCGCGAGCTTCTTGCGTGTTTCGGCGCCAGAACGCGGCGCGAAGGCGATGCCCACCGCCGCGCCGACGGCGGCGCCAATGATCATTCCGGCGATGATGCCCGCTGCTCCACCACGATCCGTCTGGACGTCTGATTCACCGTACATGGCTTCCTCCAAATCGCCGCGTCAGCGCGGCTGCTCGAGATTCACACGACGACGCCGGCCGCTCGCGGACCAGGCGCTCACTCCCGCCTTCACGGCACGCGCGGTGCCGAGCAGCGGCCACAGCCGATCGACGACGACGGTCTTGGTCGTACGAAGGGCTGATTCCACACCGTCCATACGTTCGCGGACGGCATCGTCGAGCGCTCGCGCGCGCTCGCTGACGTCGTGCAGGTCGTCCATCACGCCTCGGGCCTTGGCGGCCAGCGGCACGAGATGCTCCTGCTCCAGGATGTCGGCCGCACGGGAGAACCGCTTCCACGCGACAAACAGGCATACGGTCATCGTCAGCGCCATGAGGAACTGCCCCATCGAGGCAATCGCCACCAGCGCCAGCCAGAAATTCGTCGAGCTCAGGTCGTTCACCAGGCACCTCCGTGAGGGAAATCGCGCCGCGCGGGCTGCAGCGCATGGAGCGCCGCGATCGGGCGCGGGCTCGCCAGCAACGCGCCAGACGGACCCGGGAGCGGCAGCTCGACAACGAACTCCGAGCCGAGGCCCTCGCCAGCGCTGCGCGCTGATACGCGGCCGCCATGCAGCTCGGTCAGGCTCTTCACCAGTGCAAGGCCGAGACCAAGACCGCCGTGGGCGCGCCGCGCAGACTGATCGGCCTGCCGGAAGTGCTCGAAGACGTGGGGCAGGAAGGCGGAACGGATTCCCTGTCCCGTGTCTGACACCGCGATCCGCGCGTCACTGGCCTCCCGCGTCAATTCCACCAGCACCCGCCCGCCCGGAGGCGTGAACTTCAGCGCGTTCGAGAGCAGGTTCGCGACAATCTGCCGGAGCCGCGTCGGGTCGCCTGGGATCGTCGTGATGTCCGATTCGATCTGACGCGACAGCTCGAGGCCCTTGGCGTCGAACGCCGGCGTCATCTCTTCGACGACCCCGGCAATCAGTCTCGGCAGGGAAACGGCGCCGAGCTCGAGGCGCATCTTGCCGGTCACGATGCGGCTCATATCGAGGAGGTCGTCCACGATCTGCGACTGTGCGCGCGCGTTGCGCTCGATGACCGCCATGCCGCGCTCCATCTCGCCGACGGTGCGCGGAGAGGTTTCCTGCATCAGGTGCGTCCAGCCGAGAATCGCGTTCAGCGGAGTGCGCAACTCGTGGGAGAGCGTCGAGAGAAACTCGTCCTTCACGCGATTGGCGCGTTCCGCGTCGGACCGCGCCACACGTTCGAGCTCCAGCGTCTCCCTGATTTTTCGATCGCTGTCCATCAGCTGACGTTCAGCGTCCTTGCGCGCAGTCACGTCCAGCACCAGCGCCGTGAGGCCGTGCGCGATACCGTCCTCCCCGTTGACCGGCGAGAACGAGAACTGCAGCCACACGGGATCGCCATCGGGGCGTGCCGCAGGCACCTCGCTCGTGCCCGGCCTGGACGCCCCGATCGTCGATGCCATGACCTCGTCGAACGCGGTTTGATGGGTCGCCGCGATCAGGGAGTCGAGGGCCTGCCCCCGGAGCGCGTCAGTGTCGCGTCCGACCATGCGGGCGAACCGATCGTTGGCCATCACGATGGCGCCGTCGGCGAGCGTGTATGTCAGACCCGCAGCCGCCTGGCCGAAAATCGCTTCAAGCCGTCGCTGGCTGTCGTGCAGATCCGCCGTCCGTTGCCGGTGCAGCCCGCCCATCGCGCTGATGCCGGCGCCGACGCCAAGGTAGACCAGCAGCGGCCCCAGCACCACAGGTGCGCCAGCGCTCGCTGGCGCGACGAAGAAAAAGAGCGCCGCGACGCCGCCCAGCCCGGTCGCCAGCAGGCCAGGCCCGAAACCACCCGCCAGGCTGGCCGCTGTCGCCGCCAACAGGAAGAACCCGAACGGTCCGAGAGCGCCAAGGACTGGATGGAGCGCGAATCGGAGCCCCAGGGCAAGACCGAAGAACACAACCGCCGCGGCGTACCGCAACCCGGCGTCCCGAAGGCCGCCGTCGAGAATGTTAAGAAGCTGCGTCCGACCGCCGCGCACCACCCCTCCGAACCCGGCGCCACGCGATCACCGTTCAGGCCACCTGGCGTCGATGCGACCACCTGACGACTGCCGTGGTCACCGCATCCAGTAACAAGGTATGTGCCAATACTTTGCAGAGATTCACTCGACTATCCGCTGCCGACAAACGGCAGGTGTAGTTAAATTGTACATACCGCAGGGCGGCCGCGTAAGAAGCTGCGCCGGCAGACAGGCAGGGGCGAGGCCGGGCAAGGCAGGGCGTGCCACAGGCAAAGGCTGCCCGCCGGGCAAGGGCGGGCAGAACGACAGCGCCGGCGACTGACCGAGCTAGCGAGCCGGTGCGGGTTCGGACGTCATGATGGCGTCGAGGACACGGTAGCGCGGGGCAAGCGTGTCGGGCGCGGCGTGCGACTCCGTGTTGAGGTGCATTACGGCTCCCCCGTCGCGGCTGAATGCCGGCCAGTCGGGAAGGCCCGGCCCGTTCGGGTTGCCCGTTCGCGCGAAGTTGGTCCAGTAGGACTGAATCTGGTCGGAGAGCGTGTTGTCCACCGGCTCCCACGCCGCCTTGTCGTCGGACTTCAGAGTGCCGAAGACATATTCGATCTCGCCGGCGTGGCGTGCGCCGATGTCCTTCGCCGTCACCGCGACGCCGTTGACCTTCGTGTCTGGCGCGATGGGCCGATCGCGGTCGAAGGAGTAGCGATACACCGGCGACTGCCCCGTCTGCAGATGCAGGTCGATCCACTTCCACGTGCCATAGCCGATGAAGGAGTCGCCGGCCAGCGCGGCCGCCGACTCGACGGCCTCGGCGTCGGTCGTGGCCGGATAGACCTTCAGGACGTCATCCGCACGATCCTTGAATCGTTCGCGCGCCTGCGCCGTGAAGCTCTGCGCGGTGACCTTCTCTTTCGCCAGCGTGACGCCGGCGCGCCCTTCGCCGGCGTTCCAGCCGGCCAGCAACGGCACTCGGTTCTGTTTGCCTGCGGCAAAGATCGTCGCGGGATCCTCGGGCAGGACGTAGCCGTCGACAGTCGGCGCAAACCGGCGGTCGCGGCTCTGCGCCGTGGCCAGCTTCAGGACGTCCTCGGCGGATTTCGCACGCAGCGCCGCGATCGAGTCCGCGCCGGCGGCAGTGGCAAACGCGACGCCTGCGGCCTCGCTCTCGGCGAGTGACTTCGGCGCCAGCGATCCCCTCGGACCACCGAAGTAGCCGCCGCTCTCGCCGATCGCCTTCTGAAACAGCCCCTTCGCTACTGGCGACGCCATCAGCGCGCTGACCGAGAACGAGCCGGCGGACTCGCCGAAGATGGTGACGTTGGCCGGGTCGCCGCCGAAGGCGGCGATATTGCGCTGGACCCAGGTGAGCGCCGCGATCTGGTCGAGCAGGCCGTCGTTGCCGGACGCGTGTGTCGCCGATGCCTTCGTGATTTCGGGATGCGCGAGAAATCCGAAGACGCCCAGCCGGTAGTTCATGCTGACGACCACGACGCCCTTGCGCGCGAGCACGGCGCCGTCCTGCCGCGGCTCGGACGCGGAGCCGGCCACGAACCCGCCGCCGTAGATCCAGACCATCACCGGGAGCTTGCCGGCGGGAGCAGGCCCCGGCGGGGTCCAGACGTTCAGGTACAGGCAGTCCTCGCTCACCTCGTCGCGGAAGATCATGTCGTCGAAGATGCGCGCCTGCATGCAGCGCGCGCCGAACTGCGTCGCTTTCCGCACGCCGCTCCACGGCGCCACCGGGTGCGGCACGTCCCACCGCAGGGCGCCAACCGGCGGCGCCGCAAACGGAATGCCCAGGTACGCGGCCGCCCCTGATGCGTCGTGCGTCCCTTCAATTTGTCCGGCATCGGTCGTGACCTGCGCGCCGGCCGAAGCCGCCGCCAGGACCGTGATGACGGCGGCAACGGCCCACGCCGTGATCCCGTTCACTCGTTGCAACTGCATTTTCAGGCTCCTGAAATTCGATCGGTGACAGTCACGCGCGTCGCTCGGGCCGCGGGGGAGCAGGGCTGAAGGCTTCCCGCGCGTGCACCTCGAGCGCCGATCCGAGCGGCGTCAGCGCCGCAGCCACGGCGGCAGAGAGGCGGGCGGGGTCGCCAATCGCCCGCGCGTTGATGATGAGATCGTGGTGCACGGCTGGCGCGGCGTCCAGCGTGCCTTCGACCGAGGGCTCGTCCCCTGAGGCGCAGACGCTGGCGCGCACGTAGCCGGTTTCGGCGCGGTCGAGCACCTTCAAGTGGACGATGCCCAGGCCTGCGACCGTCAACTCGAGCTCCAGACTCTCGGTCAGCCTGCCAACGACTTCGGCTGGCGTCTGCGGCTCGTCGTAGTCCAGGCGAGCGTGCCAGTTGAGCCAACCGAGCGCCGCCTCGGCACGCGTGTAGTGATCGTAGTCGACCGCGATCCACGCGGTGCCGGAAGATGCGCCCGAGGCCAGCACGTGATCGAGCCAGGCGTCGACGCCCTCACCGGTCCGCACGCTGACGGATCGCCCGGCGACGCCGGGGATCGTCGGAGCGGCTTCTCTGTCGGCCTTCGTGAAGCAGACGATGTCCGCCTCCGACAGCTGCTGCCGGAAGAGGTATGTCAGATTCGCGTCGGCGCCCTCATCGACCTGACGCGCGCGGGCAGGATCCACGAGCACTGTCAACGGCGCCACACGGTAGCGCGCCGACTCGTCGCGTAGCAGCGGACGGACGACCGTCGCCGCGATGTCGAGACAGCTGCCGACCGGCTCGGCGAAGATCACGTCGACGTCGTGCGCCGCCAGCGCGTCGCCCGCGCGCAGGAGATCAGAGAGCCTGCAGCAGAAGCAACCGCCCGCCACTTCCTCGACGGGCACCTCGGCGGCGTGCGCCAGCGCCGTGTCCACGACGTTCTGCCCCTGGTCGTTGGTGATGACTCCGACGCGTTGCCCGCGCCGCTGCAGCCGCCGCGCGGCCTCGAGGATGAGGCTCGTCTTGCCCGCGCCGAGCATGCCGCCGACAAGCACCAGAGTCGTCTGCTTCATGCGATTGCCAGACGTTGTCCCGCGGTGAGCACTACGTCGCCTGCCAGGACCACGTGCCGTTGTCCCGCCTCCGGCCGCGACATCGTGTGTTCAATCGCACGATTGTCGAGAGTGACGACGGAGCGGACCGCGCGTCGGCCGGCCTCGGCCACCTTCACCGTACGACACGGCAAGGTGCCGTGAAGGACGTCGAGCGCGAAGGTCGCGCCGTCAGCGCCGTACGAGAAGCGGCCCCACCCGGTCGCGGTCGACCAGAAGCAGCGGAAGTTCGGGACCGCGGTTCGCGGGAGAGCGGTTACCGTCCGCTCCGGCCCGTGGTAGCGAAACCCGCTGACGGCGAGCACCGCGGACCACGCCGCCATGGCTCGCGCGTAATGCGACCCGCATTCCGCTTCATCCCAGGGATTGCGTCGTTCTCCGTCATAGCGCGCGCGGATATTCCCGATGCACTCGATCCCTTCGGGAACCAGGCCGGCGTAGATCATGTGGCTGGCGGCCGTGTATTCGAACCCGGTCATCACTTCGGCGTAGTACGGGAACGGGACGTCCGGCCGCGTCCCGCGGCCGTAGTCGGCAATCACGAGCGCCGCCTCGTCGTTGAGCGCGAACGTACGCTGGACGGTGTCGTGCGAATACAAGGCCCGCTTGTAGTTGTAGCGCAGGATGCTGCGCAGCGTCTTCACGCAGTGATCGGTCGCCACCAGCGGGCCGAGGCCCGAGACTTCCGCCTGATACTGCCCGACCAGTTGGTCGACCAGGCAACCATTGCCCAGCTGATACTCGGGCACATCGGTGTTGTCGGAGCCCATGGTGTTCAGCAGCGCGGGCAGAATCGCGTCCCGCGGTTCTCCCCGCACCTGCTGCACGTAGTACTCGCCGTTGTAGAGGTTTGCGTCTATCCACGCGCGCCCGGACTCGAACAGGCGTCGCGACTCGGCCGCCATCCCGTCGTCGCCGATCGCGCGCGCCATCTCTTCGACGGCGCGCAGGGCCCCGAGGTAATAGATGCCGCAGAGCGGGTTCGGCCCGTAGAACTCGATGTCGTAGGTGTTGTGCTGGGCGCCTTCGAGCACGCCGTCGCGATCGGCGTCCCACCCGCCGCTGTGCCAGGCGAAGGCGAGCGCGCGCTTCACCTTCGGCCAGAACTCGTCGAGCAGGGCGCGATCGCCTGACAGCTGCCAATCGAGGTAGACCTTCATGATCTGCCCCATCTGGCCGTCGGCCGCGGCGGTCGCAAAGCGTGAGACACCATCCGGCAGCAGCTGCCGGAACCGCATGCCCCCGTCGTCATCCATCGAGTAGCCGAACGCCGCCCGGCGCAGAGAACGCGCAAGGCCGGGGAACAGGTGGGATGTCGCGGTCTCGTAGTTCCAGACGTGGGTGCAGTTGCCCTCGCAGCAGCCGCTCTGGTCGCCGCAGCCCTCGAAGCCGTGGAACTCGCCGTCCGCCGTGCGGAACGTCGTCTGCGTCGCGAGCGTCGAGAGGTTGGCCGACGCGGCGTCCTTGATCGCCGCGGGAAGTCGTGCTGTCGCGGAAGGTCTCTGCGAATTGCCGCGTTTTTGCTTCGAGGGCCGCGAGGTGGCCGGCCGCGTATTGGGCGGCGGCCCAGGCGTCAGCGAAGCGGGTGCAGTAGAAGTTGCCGACGACAGTGGCGCCGAGGCCTTCCGGCGCAATCCACCCGCAGCGGTCCGGCGTGCGATTCGGATAGTGCCAGCTGATGAGAAATGGGAACTGTGCAGTCTCGCCAGGAGGGATGACCCGCTTGATGCACACCGCGGCGACGACTCCCGCGTCAGGCGGCTCCGGCCCCAGTACGCCATCCGCCGAGAAGTCGTCCCAGAAGTGCAGCGCGCTGGTCCACCATCGGGCGCGAGGCCAGCCACTCACGATCGAGACAGCATCCGGATCCGGATCGAGCACCGCGAGCGCGAGCGACCCGTTCATCGCGTGCTCGGCGGCGAGCGTCGGATTGCGCATCACGATGCCCGCGATCCTGTCGCCGCGTCGGACCTCGTTCACGCGCGGATCGCGCTGGCCGCGCGGCACGGCCGCGCCTGTCATCGGGTTCTCGATCGAATAGGCGATCGAGACAGTGACCGGTTGAGGGCCGGCATTGCGCACGGCATAGCGCAGCACGGCGATCGGCAACCCGGAATCATCCTCCTCGTGCGGCACGAACGGGCTGAAGGCGTCGAGCGTGACGGCGACCGGCAGGCGGTGATCGTGGAACGCGACGTGCGCGAGTGGGTATTCGCCGGTAAAGGTGGCGCCCTCGAGGCGCTGCAGTCCCGGAGCGCTTCGAGCCCCGAGGCCAAAAGAACCCTGATACGGCGGCTGTATGCGCGACTCGAGGACGCTGACAAACGGCGGCGCGCCGCTCCGCTCGACGCGGATGGCGGGAAAGGCGTAGGAGGGCGCGTTGCCCTTGTCAGGCCGATTGAAAATCTCCCAGTCACGCAGCTGGCCGCGCCCACCCAGACCAATGCAGCCGGCGCCGACGCCGCCGAGCGGGAAGGAAATCTGCGACAAGGCCGCGTCGCGAAAAACGCGCGGGTATTCAATGGCCGAGTGTCGAGGCGCCGAAGGATGTGGCGGAGGCGCCGATTGCGCGGGCGCGGGTTCCGGCCCGCCGGCGATGGCGGGCGTCGCTGCGCCCGTCGTCGCCGCGGTCGCGGCCGTCGCGGCGGCCAGCGATCTCTTCAGAAACTCCCGACGATTAGGTCCCGATCCGCCACTAGAGTCCGACACGCGCGGCAGTATAGACCAGTCGCGTCGTCGCTCTTCTTGCCTGGAGCCCGTTGCGGCGGATCAGCCGATCACGTCCTGACCGTGACGTCCCTCGGCCGGCCGCGGATGACTCCAGTGCCCCGTGGCGAGGCCGATGATGAGCAGGGCCCCCGCCAGGCACAGGCCGCCGCCGAGAATGCCTGCCGTGCGGGCGTAGGGCGAGAACCATCGCAGGTCGTTCCCGAACATCGGCTGGTCGGCTCCCGACGTCACCGTCGCCAGGATCAGAAGCGCGAAAATGCCGAGGACGACTCCTCCGGCGATATACAAGGTGCGACGCATTGGTGCCTCCGCAGTCCTTCAAACTCAAGCACCGTGCCAGACGAATATCTGCCCCCTGCCACACTTCCATCGCGACCCGTTGTCTTGGGCCGCTACATACGAGGCGCTTTTTTACGGCCAGTTCGTGGTTTTCGCGCGCCGGCGGAGGCGGTGGAGTTCTTGCACCAGCCAGAGGCATAATCGGCCGGCCGCTCGTATGAGGTCGGAAGGAGCGCGAGATGAGCCAGAGGGTGGTGCGGGCACTGATGGTCGTCGCGGTGATTGCGGGGGGCGCCGTCCCCGGCCTGGCGCAGTCGATGACGCCGCCATCAACCATCGTCGAAGGCCCTGGTCTCACGGCGACCGATCGCGCGTTCGCGCGCGGGGCGTCGCAGGACGGACAGTATGCGATCGGCCTCGCGATGCTGGCTCAGGAGAAGACACTGAACGACCAGGTCAAGTCACTGGCCGAGGCGCTTCAGCAGGATCAGCAGCCGGCGATCGAGAAGCTGAAGTCGATCGCCGAGAGCAAGCAGCTGCCGCTTCCCGACGTCGAGGTGCAGGCTGCCGCCAACCACCGCGCCAGCATCGCGCGGATGGACGGCAAGCCATTCGACAGGGCATTCGTCCAGTCGGCGATTGATCTGCAGCGCCGAATCATCCAGGACTTCGAGCAGTACGGGGTGAACGGCCGCGATCGCGATCTCATGCAGTACGCGCGCGACCGGCTGCCGGCGCTGCGCAAATACCTGACGCGCGCCGAGGACGTCCGCGCCGCCATCGGCCATCCCTGACGTCACCGCATGACCCGTAGTCGCGTGCCCGCCGCGCTGGTGTCGGTGGCCCTGCTCTCCGTGCTCGCGGCAGGACCGTGGGCCGCGCCGCGCGCGCGGAGCACGGCGCAGGCGAGCGACGGGTGGACGCTCGCATGGGCCGACGAGTTCACCCGCGATGGCCCGCCGGACCCGGCGAACTGGAACTACGAGACTGGACTGGTCCGCAACGAGGAAGCCCAGTGGTACCAGCCGGCCAACGCCTCGTGCCGTGACGGGCACTTGATCATCGAGGCGCGGCGCGAGCGAATTCCAAACCCTGATTTCAAGGCCAGCGGCACGGACTGGCGTTCGCGGCGTCAGTTCTCCGCCTACTCCTCTGCCAGCGTCACGACTCGAGGCCTCCACACGTGGCAGTACGGACGCTTCGAGATGCGCGGGCGCATCAACACCGACCTCGGCATGTGGCCTGCGTTCTGGACGCTCGGCGCCGACGGCGAATGGCCGGACGGCGGCGAAATCGACGTGATGGAGTTCTATCGCGGCATGCTGCTGGCCAACGTCGCTTGGGGCAGCCCGAAACGCTGGGTCGCGACGTGGGACTCCGTGCGGACCCCGATCGCCACGCTCGGCGGCGCGGAGTGGCGCCAGGCGTTCCATATCTGGCGGATGGACTGGGACGCCGATCGCATCGAGCTATCTGTCGACGGCCGCGTGCTCAACAGCACCGCTGTCGCTGACACCGTGAGCCCACGCACCAGTCGCACGCCGTTCCGCCAGCCGCACTACCTGCTGCTGAACCTGGCGATCGCCGGCCAGAACGGCGGCGACCCGTCAGCGACGACCTTTCCGGCCAGGTTCGAGGTGGACTACGTCCGCGTGTATTCGCGGACCCGGACAACAGTGCCCTGAGCCAAGCCACCTCATCCAGTCACCACCGACGGGCTGGATGAGCTGTTCGGAATCCGCACGCCGCGCGTTTCACCTGCTAGCCGCTCCAACCGATCGCCAACACCGATCCCCGCCGCGTGTGGCTGGAAGGACTCTTGACGTGCGCTATCGCCTTATTGGCGTCCTGTTGTTCGTGATGGCCGCATCCGCGGCCTGCCTCCCGCCGTCTCCCGCCTCGCCGCAGCTCGCCGCTGCCAGGGTGCCCGGCTTCGCACTCGCGCCAGCGCAGCCCGCAACCGCGAAGGTCGAGAAGGAGTTCTACACCTCGCAGGACAGGCTCGCCGCGATGCACGCGGCTGCGATCTTCACCGCGCGTGCTGTCGCCGACGCGAACATCATCGTCGGACCGCCGCAGGAACCCGATCAGTTCCAGCTCCACATGAACGACAAGGTGACCTGCGAGTTCACCACACCCGGCGCGGAGAAGAACGGCAACACGCCGAAGTTCGAGTGCAAGATCACGCGCGTTGAAAGCGCCGACGGGCACGTGCAGGAGCTGACGCCGCAGATGAAGGAAGAGCCCGTCAAGGTGAAGTTCAAGGTGGACAACCGCGAGACCCATTCGGAAATCGCCTCGACCCGCCTGTTCTGGGCCCTCGGGTTCTACTCGGACTCGATGTTCCCGGTGCGCGTGACCTGCACCAACTGCCCCGCCGATCCGCAGAGTGGCAGCGGCGCGCGGGGCACGCACGAGTTTCCGGAAGGCGTCATCGAGCGCAAGTTCCCCGGCCACAAGATGTACGTCGTCGGCAACGAGGAACAGGGCTGGAGCTGGAAGGAGTTCGAGTCGATTGGCGCGCCGAGCTACGAGCGGGACGGCCTCAAGATGCTCGCCGCCTTCGTGATTCACAGCGACAACAAGCCGCAACAGCAGCGTGTGGTCTGCGACGGCATCACCGTGGACCAGGCGACCAAGCCGTTCACGACCCGCTGCGGCGAATCGAAGATGCTGGTGCAGGACCTGGGCGCCACATGGGGCGGTGGCGGCATGTTCACCAGCAACACCGGCGCGAAGATGAACCTGCAGGAGTGGAGTCACAAGGCGGTCTGGAAGAAGGTCGGCACGTCGGGCCACGAGGCCGACTGCCAGGCGACGCTGCCCAAGAGCCTCGCCGCCACTGACGGACTGGGCGATCCGCACATCAGCGAAGAAGGCCGGCGCTTTGCCGCGGGGCTGCTCTGCCAGCTCTCCGATCAGCAGGTCTCCGATCTGTTCGTCGCCGCGCGCGTCAGCGAGATGCCGGAGAACCGCAACAGCGATGGCTCGTTCAAGAACGGGCTGACCGAAGCGGCGCTGGTCGGTCAATGGACCAGCGCTTTCAAGCAGAAGCGCGAAGCCGTCGCCGCGGGCCGCTGCCGCTGGGGCACGCAGCCGCCGGACCTCACCGTCGTAGACAACCCGATGCATCTGCAGACGGTGCCGAACTTCTGCACGGCGCATCCGTTCTGAGGCAACACACATGAAATCCATTGCGACCGTCGTCGCGTGTCTCTCGATAGTGGCGGTGCCGTGTCTGGCGTCCGCACGCGACTGCCAGGTGCCGAAGCAGATGAGCAAGGCGCAGAAGCTGCCGTGCGTGCAGGCGGCCGGCACGGCGATCGATCAGCCGACGGTCTCCGCCGAGCAGCTCCAGAACGGCCAGGACTTCAACGCCGCCGATCCCGCGGGCTCGCGCTGGGCCTATTTCACGGCCGACGACGACGTGACCTGTCTCTTCAGGCCGCACTACGTCTTCAAGAGCATCAAGGGCAAGAGCCTCAAGTTCCAGTGCTGGCACATGACGCCGGCGCGCACCTTCTTCGACGAGAAGGGCGCCAGCCTCACGCCGCCGGACGTGAAGGTGGTGATCGCGAAGAACAAGGACGGCGAGAACCGCGCGCATCTCTACGACAAGAGCGACGCCGCCAACGCGAACGAGATCGACGCCGACCGCTTCAAGGTCAAGTACCTGCTGCCACCGTTCCCGGATCACAACACGCGCTACAACGAGGTGTTCACTGAAGTGGCGGCCAGCCGGATCATGTGGCTGCTCGGCTTCCCCGCCGACCACGAATATCCCGCCAGGTCAGCCGCTTGCGTCGGCTGCTCCCGCGATCCGTTCGGCGACAACCTGAAAGAGAACAAGGCGTCGCTCCACGACACGCCGGTGACCTTTCCGCTGGTCACTGTCGAACGCGAGCTGATCTGGGACGCGATCGATCCGGAAGACGACGAGACGTGGTCGTGGAAAGACGCGGCGCAGTTCTACACTGGCGGGCAGTGGACCGCCGAGCAGCGCGTCAACTACGACGCCTATCGCCTGGCGCTGAGCCTGTTCAACTACAACAACGCGATCGACATCCAGAACCGCATCGCCTGCGCGGAATGGCAGGCCGGCGCCTCGAACCCGAAGATCTGCACGCGTCCGATGATCTTCGTCCAGGACCTGGGCTCGACGTTCGGGAAGAGCAAGTCGAACATCTTCGGCACCAACCCCCGGGGCAGCTACAGCGATTGGCAGCCACAGACAGTGTTCACCAACGCCGCGTCGTGCCAGCTGCGCAACACGATGGACGGCCCGTCCAGCGTGCTGAAGCAGGGCCAGGACCTGCTGGTGTCCCGCCTCGCCCGGCTCGATCGCGACACCGTCAAGCGCATCTTCACGATCGCGCGCTTCGGGATGATGGACCAGAAGCAGATCAAGCGACTGAAGTCCGCCGGCGCCGCGGATCCGGCCGCCGCCGCCATCGACGAGTGGACCGACACGTTCATGAACCGCGTGGCGGAGATCAAGTCCGCGCAGAACTGTCGCATGTAGGCGACGCCACGTCCACCGCCCTGGAGCGCGCGCATGCATGCCCGGCCGCTGAAGCTGCTGCTCGAAAGCAAGATGTTCCAGGTGCTGCCGATGTGCGCGCCGGACAGCCGCCTCGAGGCCAGCGGCGTCGTCCTCGCCGGGGATCACCTGCTGGTGGTGATGGACAACCTGGCGCAGGTGGCGCGGATTCCGCTCCTGGCGAGGCCGGCGTTCGGGCTCGGCGGCTTCGTCGGCGAGTTGCTGACGATCGGATACGAAGACATCACGTACGATCCGGAGGGCAAGCGGTACTACCTGCTGCGCGAGACCAAGCCGGTGAATCACGGCTTCGAGTCTGAAGTGGTCGAGTGGGACGAGTCCTTCACGCGCACGGGCACATGGACGCTCGACTTCAGGTTCGAAACCGAGAACAAGGGGTTCGAGGGCATTGCGTGGGCACACCGGGGCGCCGATCGCTGGCTCCTGGCGCTCTGCGAGGGCAACCTGTGTCAGAGCGGAAAGCCGGGCCGTACGCCGGGCGGCGGCCGCATCCAGATCTACCGCCACCAGCCGCCGCTGTGGACCCGCCACAGCGAGCTGGCCCTGCCACCGGCATTGCCCTTCGAGGACTACTCAGGCATCGCGCTGGACGGCGAGAACCGGATCGGCGTCGTATCGCAGGCGTCGTCGATGCTCTGGGTCGGTGAGTTCGAGCCCGGCACGTGGAACTGGAAGAACGAGGGCGAGCTGTACGAGTTCCCGCTGACCCACAAGGGCAACACCCGATATTTCGGCATCGAAGGCCTGGCCTGGCTCACGCCGCGCCGGATCATCGTCGTCTCCGACAAGGCCAAGAACGAGGACCCGCCTCGCGCCCGCGACACCAATCAGTCCATCCACATCTTCGAACTGCCCTGAGGCTCCTTGCGCCCTCGGAGCCTCCCTCGCCCTTCTGGCCTGCCTTGCCCTTCTAGGCCTTCTCGCCCTTCTTGCACCTTCTCGCCCTCCCTCGGCCCAGCGTGTATTCGAGCGTTTTCAGGCCTGAAATTCATGGGTTGACATATCTGTATATACTCAGTATATTGGTATGCACAGTCGATGGGGACCGCAACCGATTTCGTCATCTCCAAATCCGACGGCCGCCCCATGTATCTCCAGATCATGGAGCAGGTGAAGCAGCGCATCGCTGTCGGCGACTGGGCGCATGGCGACGAGATCCCGTCGATTCGACAGCTCGCGGTGGCCCTCAGCGTCAGCGTGATCACGGTGAAGCGCGCCTACCTGGAATTGGAACGCGAAGGCGTGATCGTCACGCAGCATGGCAAGGGATCCAGTGTCGCGGCCGACCCGAAGCTCGGGCCGCGCCTCTGGGACCAGGAGCTCGCGCAGCACCTGGAGCAGGTCGTCAGGCTGGCGACGCTCCTGGGACTGTCTATCGACACCATCGAAGGCCGGCTGCGCGACGCTGCCACCCGGATGCAGGAGGAGTTGTCATGAGCGACCTGGCGGTGCAGTTCGAGGGCGTCAGCAAGCGCTACAAGCACTTCACGCTCGACAACCTTGCGCTGGAGGTGCCGACGGGAAGCCTGGTGGGGTTCATCGGCCCGAATGGCGCGGGCAAGTCCACCACGATCAGGATTCTCATGGGACTGGTCAAGCCTGACAGCGGGACCGTCCGCGTGCTGGGGCACCGGATGCCGGCCGAGCAGGTCGCGGCGAAGTGGGACGTCGGCTTCGTGTCGGAAGACATGCGCCTCTACAACGCGGCGACGCTCGACTGGCACCTGCGGCTGATGCAGTCGATCTATCCCACGTGGGATCGGTCATACGCAGCAACGCTGCTTCGGCGGTTCGACCTGCTGCCGGCGCAGAAGATCAAAGGCATGTCCCACGGGCAGCGCACCAAGTCGGCCCTGCTGCTGGCGCTGGCGCGGAAGCCCTCGCTGCTCGTCCTCGACGAGCCGACGACCGGGCTCGATCCGGTGGCGCGGCAGGAAGTCCTGCAGGCGCTGATGGAAGTGCTGAGCGACGAGCGGCGCACGGTGTTCTTCTCGTCGCAGAACACCGCCGACGTCGAACAGATCTCGGATCAGATTACCTTCATCGACAGGGGCCGCATCATCGAGACCGGCGACAAGGAGACCTTCCTCGACTCCTGGCGCCGCGTGCGGCTTGAAGTGCCGTCAGGCGTGGTGCTGCCCGCGCTGCCCGGCACTGTCGGCGCCAGCCGCAGCGGCCACCTGGCGGTCGTCACCACCCGCCACTACGACCCGGCAATGGTGGCGGCCTACCAGGAAGCCGGCGCGACTGTCTGCGCGGTGGATCAGATGACGCTCGAGGAGATCTTCGTCGCCAACGTGATGAGCCGCAGAGAGGGGCACGCCGCATGACTCGATCGATGATCGTCCACCTGGTGAAGAAGGACTGGTACCTCCAGCGTTACATGATTGCCGGCGGACTCGGCGGCGGGATCGTCTGCCTGCTGCTGATGGGCCTCGGCGGCGAAGGGATGTTCCTGGCCGGCACGATCGGCCTGATCACCGTGCTCGTGACAGTCGGCTGCGGCCTCACCTTCTCCACGGTGGTCACCGAGCGCAAGGAGCAGACGCTGGCGTTCGTGATGAGCCTGCCGGTCACGCCGCACGACTACGTGGTGGCGAAGCTGATTGCCAACGCCACCATCTTCCTCGTGCCATGGGGCGGTCTCGTGGCCGGCTGCGTCGGCTTGATTCTGCTGCGGCCCGGCGTGCCGGATGGAATGATCCCGATGACCGTGCTCACGCTCACGGAGATTCTGGTCGGCTCAACACTGGTGCTGACAGTCGCGATCATGACCGAGTCGGAGACCTTCACCGTCGCCGCGCTGCTGATCGGCAACCTGGCGGTCAACGCCGTCATCTTCATGCTCGCCCGGGTGCCGTCCATCGGCGGCACGATGAAATCTGAATCGCTCGCGTGGAGCCCCGCGGCCCTGACCGCCCTCGGCGTGGAGCTCTCCGTCATCGCCGCGCTCGTCGCGCTCACGTTCTTCGTGCAGGGACGCAAGACGTCGTTCCTCTAACCCGCTGAAAGGAATTTGATATGCAAGTCGCTCATGACGCTCGAAGTGTGTCCGTCCGACGTCCGGTGGACCTCGTTCAGGACGCGCCGGTTGTGCCGGTGATGCGTCGAAACGTGACGCTGGCCAGCCTGCGCACGTTCGTCACGCTGCTCGTCGTCGCGCACCACGCGGCTCTCGCGTACCACCAGTACGCGCCGCCGCCGCCCGCGTCGCTGGCCGGGGCTGGCGCGTGGCCGGCGTTCCCGATCGTCGATCCCAACCGCTGGGGCGGCGCCGCGCTGCTGGTCGGCATCAACGACACGTTCTTCATGTCGCTCATGTTCCTGGTGTCCGGCGTCTTTGCGTGGCCCAGCCTCGTGCGCAAGGGCGCATCCAGCTATCTGCGCGATCGCGCGCTGCGGCTCGGCGTGCCGTTTGTCGCGTCGGTGTTGCTGCTCGCCCCCCTGGCCTACTACCCCACCTACCTGACGACGAGCGGGCACGGAGGTGTCCTCGACTTCGCCCGGACGTGGATCTCGATGGGCCTGTCGTACGCCGGCCCGGCATGGTTCCTGTGGGTGCTGTTCGTCTTCGGCGCCGTGCTGTCAGCGCTCTCCACCTGGACGCCGGCCTTCGTGCCGCGGCTCGGCGGGCTGTTCGGGCACCTTGCCGATCGCCCGCTGCGCTTTGTGGGCCTGCTGATTGCCGCATCAGCCGTGGCCTACCTTCCGCTGGCGCTGGTGATTGACCCGAGCCAGTGGCCGCACCTCGGGCCCTTCTGGATTCAGGGCAGCCGCGCCCTCCACTATCTCGTGTACTTCGTGGCCGGCGCCGGCCTCGGGGCGTATGGAAACGACCGCGGGCTGCTGGCACGCGATGGCCGGTTCGCGCGGCGCTGGCCGCTCTGGCTGGCCGTTGCGTTCGTCGCGTTCGTCTTCGGCGTGGCGATGGTGATCGCCATCATCTCGACGATCCCGAACGGCGGCCCGAGCGTCGGGCTGAGCACGCTCGGCAACATCGCGTTCGTGCTGTCGTGTGCGGGCTGGTCGGTGGCGGTGCTGGCGCTGTTCGTGCGTTACGCCGGACGGCGCGCGCAGACCGGCTCCCTCGGCGTGAATGCCTACGGCATCTACCTCTTTCACTACATCTGCGTCACCTGGCTCCAATACAGCCTGCTGCCGGCGAGCCTGCCAGGCGCGGTGAAGTTCACCCTGGTGCTGGTCGGCGCCGTGACGGCGAGCTGGGGACTGAGCGCGCTGGCGCGGCGGGTGCCTGCCATCGCGAGAGTGATCGGGTAGGCGGCGTTCGAACGTGCGTACAAACAACAAGGGCCACGCGATCGCTCGCGTGGCCCTTGCAGAGCTGCGGGAAGTGGACGACTAGCGGGCTGCGCGCCGGCGGCCGCGAACCAGGCCGACCAGGCCCATGCCCAGCAGGCCGAGGGTTGCGGGCTCCGGCACGGGCGCCGTGTCGCCAACCGAGCGCGACGTGATGGTCGCCGGCGAGACCAGCAGGCCGCAGCCGTCGTTGCACGTGAACGTGTCGGACCCGTAGTTGACCCAACCGCCAACAAGCGACAGCGTCACCGGCGGCGGCCCGGACAACGCCGGCGAGACATGCAGCGCCAGGTAGGGCGCGAAGCCGGGGCCCGCGAACGCGAACGTGCTGGCGTCGGTGAACAGGAACGCGTCGCCGGCGCTGCTCTCATAGTGGTGATTGAGCGCCGCGTAGGTGCCGGTCACGTCGATGTCAAAGCCTTCGATCGTCGTGAACGCATCGTCGGTCTGGAACGACCCGGTCGCGACGTTGTCGCCAAACCCCTGCGGGTTGTGGAACTGCACGTTGTTGAACGTCCAGATCGTGCTCGCGGACGCCGCACTTGCCACACCCAGCATTGCCATTGCCACAACCAACGCACGAAGCCTCATGAGCCCTCCGTCCAGGATCAGAACCGGAGATGCACAAGCAAGAGCTGCGCCGCATTCCATGCTCGAGCTAATTGAATAAGTCGCTAGTAGTGAAACACTTACAGTTTTGTCTCGCCGCTAACTCTGCAGGAAGTCGCCGTGGGAAGGAACTAAGGTCAGACTGGGTCGGGGTGTGCGGTCCTATGAACGGCGGCGTGCGAGGCCAGCGCGCCCAGCCACTCCGTCGCTCCAGCGTCTTCGGAGCGAAGGTGAGGGCCAATAGGGGAGCCGATGACGACCACCGTCCCCGCACCCATCCGCCGTCGGACGCCGACGACAGCATCACCGCTCCACGCGATTGGCGTCCATCCGGGCCCTTCGAGCGGAATGACACGACTGAAGTCGCGGACCATTACGGCCACGGGCCAGGTGTAATCGACGTACGGGACCGGCCTGTCGCTCACCCTCGGCGATCCGGAGGGACGTCCTGCGCGAAGGCCCAGCGTCTGAGACAGCCAGACGGTGCCCGACGAGCACAGGTCGCGGTCGCCGAAGCCAAACCCAAGTTCGACGAGGCAGAGGTCACCGAGCGCCGCACGCCGCAATAGCAGGTGCGAGGTCGTGGACCCTGCTTCGCAGACCGCGGGAACCAGCAACAGTCCCCGGGGCCACGCGTCGCCGCGACACGCGGTGGCGCCTATCGTTCTCGCGGCGAGGCCGAGGGCCTGCAGGCCCGCCCCGAAGCCGGCCATGGAGTCCCGGAGTCCGCAGCCACTCCCCAGGTCCAGGGTGGTGATCGACGCGACGGCGTCGCGCGTGCGCGGGGCTGCCGCCTCCGCGATCGTGCCGCCGCTCTGCAACGCAGCAGCCGCTCCCGCGCCCGCTATTGTCAGGAAGGTCCGGCGATCGATCCGCACGATCAGAAGTGACCCGCGATGAGGCGGCTCATGGCGGCGGCAGTGTCGTAGAACTGCTGATCGGGCGCGAAGCGGTAGCGTGACTCCATCTCCGCGATCAACCAGCCGTCGTAGTGCACCTTGTCGAGCGCGGCCCGAATCGCGGGCCAGTTGTTGTCGCCGAGAAACAGGTTCGTGTAGACGCTCTCGTTGCCGCACCGGCCGCGATGCTTCAGGACGTCCTTGAGGTGAATCCGCGTGATGCGCGGCCCGTGCATCTCGATCCACTGCTCGGCGAACCCGGTGTCGTGGATGTTGCCGACGTCGAGATGGATGCCGACGTGCGGGCTCCCCACGTCGTCGAGAAAGGTCTTGAACTCACGCGGCGAGAGGAGGAACCGCTGCTCCGAGTTGCAGTTCTCGCAGCCGATCTTCACGCCGGCCGCGCCGGCTTTCACCGCCAGCGACTTCAGGCCTTCGACAGTGCGGACGTAGACCTCGTTGTAGGGAATCTCCTCGGTGACAATGCCCGCCACCACGAGAATGGCGTCGCTGCCGACGAGATGCGCTACCTCAATCTGCCGCTCGAGATTCGCCTTCGCCGTCTGCTGGACGGCGGGATCGCGGGCCGAGATCGGGTGGTCCCAGTCGAGCGTGTTGGAGACGTTGGAGATCTCGAGGCCGGCGTCTCTCACGCGGTGCGCCAGATCGATCACCGCGCGGTCGCTGGTCCCAACCTGCAGCCAGGGGCTGCCGCCCAGCCACAGCTCGACGCCCTCGAACCCGGCCTTCTTGATCAGGTCGAGGCCGCGATCGAGGCCCCAGCCCTCCGGAATCATCGTGTCGCCAATGGACTTCCGCACGCGTCCTCCGCGGGGTTGGCTGGCCGGTCTAGTGCGCTTCTGCGACGGCGCGCCGATGCGCGCTCCTGAGACGGAGCCGATCGAGGTAGAGATATACCACCGGCGTGGTGTAGAGCGTCAGCACCTGGCTCACCAGGAGGCCGCCGACGATGGCGATCCCGAGCGGACGGCGCAGCTCGGAGCCTTCGCCAGTGCCGAGCATCAACGGCAGCGCGCCGAGCATCGCCGCCATCGTCGTCATCAGGATCGGCCGGAGCCGCAGGCTGCAGGCCTGGCGAATCGACGCCTCTGGCGTCAGCCGGTTGTCCCGCTCGAGCTGCAGCGCGACGTCAATCATGAGGATCGCGTTCTTCATGACGACGCCGACCAGCAGGAACAGGCCAAGCATCGCGATCAGGCTGAACTCGGTGTCGAGCACCTGCAGCGCCAGCAGCGCGCCAACACCGGCGGACGGCAGCGTCGAGAGAATCGTCAGCGGGTGCATGTAGCTCTCGTAGAGGACGCCGAGGACGATGTAGACGATGAGCAGCGTGCCGAGGATCGCAATGGGCTGATTGCCCTGCATCGTCTGGAACAGCTGCGCGTTGCCCTGGAGGCGGCCCTGCACCGCCGCCGGCATCGCGAGATGCTCGACGGCACGATCGATCGCCTCCTGCGCCTGGCTGACGGTGACGCCAGGTTTCAGCTCGAAGGAGATCGACGTGGAGGCGAACTGGCCCCAGTGGCTGATCCGGTCCGTCGCCGTCGTGTGCTCGTAGTGGCTGAACGTCGAGAGCGGCACCCGCCGCCCCGCGGCCATGATGTAGAGGCGGTCGAGCGCTTCGGGGCCGCGCGCCTGCTCGGGCGACACTTCCATCACCACGCGGTACTGGTTCAAGGCGTTGTAGATCGTGGACACCTGGCGCTGCCCGAAGGCGTTGTTCAAGGTCTGGGTGACCGTGGCCATGTCGACGCCGAGCCGCTTGGCCTCGGCGCGATCGACGACGAGCGACACCTGCTGGCTCGAGACCAGCTCGTCGTCGAAGCCGGTCAACTCCGGCAGCGGCTTGAGCACGGCTTTCACGCGTTCGCCCCACGTCCGCAGCAGGCGCGTGTCGTCGGCCAGCAGCGTGTACTCGTAGCCGCTGCCCCACCCGCCGCCGCCGAACCGGATGTCCTGATCGACGAACATCCAGAACTTCGCCCCCGGGATGTGCGGCAGCGTGCGGCGAAGGCGCTCGACGACCTGGTCCGCCGGAGTCTTCCGATCGGCGAGCGGCTTCAGCCTGAGGAACGTCCACGCGTTGTTGATGCCGCGCCCGCCGCCGATGAACCCGCCGATGCTTTCGACGGCCGGATCCTTCAGGGCGGCCCTGCGGAAGGCATCGATCTTCGGCTGCATCACCTGGAACGACATGCCGTCGTCGCCGCGGATGAAGCCGCCAACCTGGCCGGTGTCCTGCTGCGGCAGAAAGCTCTTGGGCGCCACCATGTAGAGATAGCACGTTGAGCGCCATCACGCCGAGGAGCAGGCAGATGACGAGCGGCGCATGCCGCAGCGACCACCCCAGTGACCTCTCGTAGCCGCGCCGCAGCCGGCCAAACGCGCCGTCGCTGATCCGCTCGAAAATCGTCGGCTTCTGGCCCGGCTTGCGGCCGAGCCACCGTGAGCACAGCATCGGCGTCAGCGTGAGCGATACCAGCAGCGAAATCGTGATTGCCGCCACGAGCGTGATCGAGAACTCCCTGAACAGGCGCTCGACAATGCCGCCCATGAACAGGATGGAGACAAACACCGCCACCAGCGCCAGGTTCATCGAGAGCAGCGTGGCCCCCACCTCGCGCGCGCCGATCAGCGCCGCGTCGAGCGGCGTCCGCCCCGCCTCCACGTGTCGCGACACGTTCTCGAGCACGACGATCGCGTCATCGACGACGAGACCCGTGGCGACGATCAGCGCCATGAGCGAGAGGTTGTTGAGCGAGAACCCGCACAGATACATGACGCCGAACGCGCCGACCAGCGCCACCGGCACCGCAGTCACCGGAACCGCGGCGGCGCGCGGGCTGGCCAGGAACAGCAGGACGACGAGAATCACCAGGCCCACCGCCAGGAACAGCGTCCGCTCGGCGTCGTGCAGCGCCGCGCGAATCCCTGGCGACCGGTCGCTGGCCACGCTCAGCTCGACTCCGGCCGGGACAAAGGCCCGCAGCACCGGCAACTGGCGCCGGATCGCGTCCACGGTCTCGATGATGTTGGCGTCTGGCTGCCGGCTGATGACCAGCAGCACCGCCGGGTCGGTGTTGAAGAACCCGCTGTTGAACCGGTCCTCGACGTCGTCGGTCACGCGCGCGACGTCGCCAAGACGGACCGGAGCGCCGTTGACGTAGCGCACGATGAGCGGACGGTACTCGGCCGCCCTGACCAGCTGATCGCTCGCCTGAATCTGCCACGAGCGGTCGCTGTCCTCGACGATGCCCTTGGGGCGAAGGAGGTTGGCGCCCGCGATGACCCGCCGGACGTCGTCGAGCGCGATGCCGTACTGCGACAGGGCGTTCGGCTGCAGCTCGACGCGCACAGCCGGCAGCGAGCCGCCGCCGACGGTGACGTCGCCGACGCCGGTGACCTGCGCCACCTTCTGCGCCAGCACTGTCGAGGCGAGATCGTACAGCTGGCTGGTCGTGCGTGTCTTCGAGGTCAGCGCCAGGATCATGATCGGCGCCTGCGACGGGTTGATCTTGCGGTATTGCGGCATCCCGGGCAGCCCGCTCGGCAGCAGCGACCGCGAGGCGTTGATCGCCGCCTGCACCTCGCGTGCGGCGGAGTTGATGTCCTTGCCGAGGTCGAACTGGACGCTGATCCGCGTGGCGCCCTGCGAGCTGTTCGACGTCAGCTCGTTGACGCCGGCGATCGTGCCCAGCGCGCGCTCGAGCGGCGTCGCCACGGTGGATGCCATGATCTCCGGGCTCGCGCCCGGCAGGTTGGCGAAGACCATGATGACCGGAAAATCCACTTGCGGGAGCGGCGAGACTGGCAGACGCGTGAACGCCACCGCGCCGGCCAGCACGATCGACAGGTTGAGCAGCGTCGTCGCAACGGGCCGGCGGATGAACGGCGCGGAGATGCTCATGACAGGCCGGGGCGCGGCACTTCGACGGCAAGCGCGGCGGAAGCGCCATGCCACCGGCGGCCGAGCCTGTCGAAGAACAGGTAGATGACCGGGGTCGTGAAGAGCGTGAGGACCTGGCTCACCAGCAGGCCGCCGACCATCACGAGGCCGAGCGGCTGCCGCAGTTCAGCGCCGGAGCCGGCGGCAAACATCAGCGGCAGCGCGCCGAAGAGCGCCGCCAGCGTCGTCATGAGGATCGGACGGAAGCGCAGGAGTGCCGCCTGGTAGATCGCGTCCTGTGGCGCCATGCCTTCCGTACGCTCGGCGTCGAGCGCGAAGTCGATCATCATGATCGCGTTCTTCTTGACGATCCCGATGAGCAGGATGATGCCGATGATGGCGATCAGGCTGAGATCGCGCCCGGTCAACAGCAGTGCCAGCAAGGCGCCGACGCCGGCCGACGGGAGCGTCGACAGAATCGTCAACGGGTGAACGTAGCTTTCGTAGAGCACGCCCAGCACGATGTACATCGTGACGACAGCCGCCAGGATCAGCAGCAAGGTGCTGTCCAGCGACGCGCGAAACGCCTCGGCGGCGCCCTGGAATCGCGTGGTCACGCTGGGCGGGATGCCGAGCTCCTGCTCCGCCTGCTCGATCGCCGTGACGGCCTGCCCGAGCGACGTACCCGGCCCGAGGTTGAACGACAGCGTGACCGCCGGGAACTGGCCTGCGTGGTTGATGGCCAGGCGCGTGTGACGCTCTTCGACGCTGGCGATGCTGGCCAGCGGAATCTGGCGGCCGTCGCTGGTGGCGACGTGAATCTGAGTGAGCGCACCGGGGCCGATCTGGTAGCGCGGCGCGGCCTCGAGCACCACGCGATACTGATTCGCCTGCGTGTAGATGGTGGAGATGAGGCGCTGCCCGAAGGCGTCGTAGAGCGCGTCGTCTATCGCCGAGACACTGACGCCGAGCCGGCTGGCAGCGTCGCGGTCGATGTTCAGGAACGCCTGCAGCCCGCGATCCTGCAGGTCGCTGGCGACGTCGAGGAGCTCGGGCTGCTTGCGAAGACGATCGATCAGGCGCGGCACCCAGCGGCTCAATTGATCTGCGTCTGGGCACTCCATGATGAACTGGAACTGCGTGCGGCTGACCCTGTCCTCGATCGTCAGGTCCTGAACCGGTTGCAGGTAGAGGGTGATGCCGGGCACCGCCTGGAGGCGCGTTCTCAGGCTGTCGATGATCGCGGGAGCGGAACGCCTGCGCTCGTCACGGGGCGCCAGCGTAATCAGCATGCGGCCGCTGTTGAGCGTCGTGTTGCTGCCGTCGATCCCGATGAAGGATGACAGGCCGGCGACGTCAGGCTCGGCGAGAATCGCCCGCGCCGCCGCCTGCTGCCGATCGGCCATCGCGCTGAACGAGATCGACTGCGGCGCCTCGCTGATGGCCTGAATGGCGCCGGTGTCCTGCACCGGGAAGAACCCCTTCGGCACCGCCATGTACAGCACGACAGTCAGGACCAGCGTCGCCAGCGCCACGAGCAGCGTCAGGCCCTGATGATCCAGCACCCACCGCAGCTGCCTGCCGTAGGAGCGCACGAGGCTGTCGAGCACGGCGCCGCTCTTGCGGTGGAACCAGCCGTGGCTGGTTTCGTGCTCGGCGCGCAGCAGCCGCGCGCTCATCATCGGCGTCAGCGTCAGCGACACGACCAGCGAGATCAGGATCGACACCGCGAGGGTGATTGCAAACTCGCGGAACAGGCGGCCGACGACGTCCGCCATGAACAGGAGGGGGATCAGCACCGCGATGAGCGAGATCGTCAGGGAGATCAGGGTGAAGCCGATTTCACGGGCCCCGATCAGCGCCGCCCGCAGCGGTGTCTCCCCTTCCTCGAGATGCCTCGCGATGTTCTCTACCATCACGATGGCGTCGTCGACGACGAAGCCGGTCGCAATGGTCAGCGCCATCAGCGTCAGGTTGTTGACAGAGAACCCGGCCAGGTACATCACCGCGAACGTGCCGACGAGCGAGAGCGGCACGACCACGCTCGGGATCAGCGTCGCGGGGATATTTCGCAGGAACAGGAACGTCACCATGACGACCAGCGCGACGGCGAAGATCAACTCCTGCTGGACGTCGTGGACCGAGGCGCGAATCGTGCCGGTGCGGTCGCTGATGACGGTCACCTGCAGCGTGGACGGCAGGCTGGCGGTCAACTGCGGGAGCAGCGTCTTCACGCGGTCGACGACGGCGATGACGTTCGCGCCGGGCTGGCGCTGCACGTTGACGAGGACGGCCGGCAGCTCGTTGGACCACGCCGCCAGGCGCCGGTTCTCGGCGCCGTCGATGACGTCGGCCACGTCGTCGAGGCGCAGCGGCGCGCCGTCCTGATACGCGATGATCAGGTCGCGATACGCCGCCGGCGAGCGCAGCTGGTCGTTGGCGTCGAGCATGAACGACCGCTCGGGGCCGTCGAAGTTGCCTTTCGGCTGGTTGACGTTGGCCGACGCGATCGCCGAGCGCAATGTCTGCAGGTTCAGGCCGTGCGCGGCGAGCGCCGAAGGGTTGGCCTGAATGCGGACGGCGGGACGCTGCCCGCCGGCGATGCTGACAAGGCCCACGCCAGGGACCTGCGACAGCTTCTGCGCCACGCGGGTGTCGACCAGATCGTGCACCTGCGGCAGCGGCACTGTCGCCGACGTGATTGCCAAGGTCAGCACCGGCGTGTCGGCCGGGTTGACCTTGTTGTAGACCGGCGGCTGCGGAAGGTCGTTCGGCAGGAGCGCCGTGGCCGCGTTGATCGCCGCCTGCACTTCCTGCTCGGCGACCTCGAGCGGTTTCTCGAGCGAGAACCGAAGCGTGATGACCGATGCGCCGCCGGAGCTCGACGACGACATCTGGTCGAGGCCCGGGAGCTGGCCGAACTGACGTTCGAGCGGCGCTGTCACCGCGCTGGTCATGACCTGCGGGCTGGCGCCGGGATAGAACGTCAGAATCCTGATCGTCGGGTAGTCGACCTGCGGCAGCGCCGAGACCGGCAGCAGCCGGTACGCCAGGATGCCCGACACGAGCAGCGCCGCCATGAGCAGCGCCGTCGCGACCGGCCGCTCGATGAACGGGCGCGAGATGTTCACGCGGCGCCCCGTGGCGCCTGGGTCGGCGGCTGCGCAGGGGCTGGCGTCTCGCTGTTGCCTTCGTCGGATCCCTTGATCACCTCGACCTTCGCGCCCTCAACCAGGTCGTCCACGCCCTCGAGCACGATGCGCTCGTCAGCCTGCAGGCCCGAGAGGACGGCGACGCGGTCGCCTTGCGTCGGCCCGAGGCCGATGCGCCGGATGGTGACGGTGCCGTTGTCGCGCACGACGTAGACGAAAGGCCCGAACGACGCCCGCTGCACAGCGGCCGACGGGATGACGGTGGCGTCCTGCAGCGTGTTGACGCGCATCCGGATGTTGACGAACTGATTGGGAAACAGGACCTCGCCGTCGTTGGCGAACTCGGCGCGCAGCTTGATGGTGCCGGTGGCCGGATCGATCTGGTTGTCGACGGTCCGCAGGCTGCCGTCCGCCAGCTTCTTCTGATCGGCACGGTCCCACGCCTCGACGCGCAGCGGCTTGCCCTTGCGCTGACCGGCGAGCACTGACGGCAGGTCGGCTTCCGGCACCGTGTAGAGCACCGAAATCGGGTGCATCTGGCTGATGGTGACCAGGCCGTTCACGTCGCCGCTCCGAATCAGGTTGCCGGCATCGACCTGTCGCAGACCGAGCCGGCCGTCGATTGGCGCGGTGATCCGCGTGTACGCGAGCTGGATCTTCGCCGAGTTCACCTGCGCGTCGCCAGCTTCCAGGTTGCCGCTGTACTGCTGAACCAGCGCTTCCTGCGTCGTGACCTGCTGCCTGGTAATCAAGCCCTCCGCGGCGAGCCGCTGGTACATCGCCAGATCGCTCTGTGCATTCTTCAGGCGGGCGCGGCTTTCGTTGAGCGAGCCCTGCGCCTGCGTCAACGCCGACTCGTAGGCGTGTGGGTCAATCAGCGCGAGCAGCTGGCCCTTCGCCACATGCTGGCCTTCGGTGAACAGGACCTGAACCAGCTGGCCGTCGACGCGGCTGCGTACGGTGACTGTCTGAAGAGGCGTGACGGTGCCGAGCGCCGGCAGTTCGACCTGGATCGTGTCGGTGCGCGCGCGCACCACGCGGACAGGCACGGGCTGATCGCTTGGTCCGAAGCGGCCGCGTACCTGCCGGGGCGGCGCGTTGCGTTGCCAGTAGTACGTGCCGACTGCCGCGAGCCCCAGCAACAGGAGGCCGAGGAGCCAGAGTCCGACGCGCGATCGGGGGCGTGTGACGTGAGAAACCGGGGAAGAGGAATCAGGGCTGGTCATCAATGCTCAGGGAGCCTGCCGCGCCGAAGCCGTTGGCGAAGCCGGGACTCTCAAGCATACCAGCCCGCCCCGGCTCTCAGTGTGTCATCTCGACCCACGTGACATCGCGGTAACGCCAGGGTTGACCAGTTGGTTCAGGCGTGACAGTCCCTCGCCAGGCGCCGCTGCCGTCGCGCTGCAGGCTCAGCCGTGTCCAGCTTCCGGCGCCTCGTTCGAAATCAAACGACTCGCCGTCATCGTCGTAGACCGACATGGTCGAGCCCTGGGTGCCGTAGTGCCGGACCTCGAGCGGCAGGACATCAGCGGGCCCGGGCGCGAACTGGCGCGGCGGAATCATCGGGATCAGCGCGCCGTCACGGACGAACAGGGGCAGCCGATCGAGCGGAGGCGAGACCTCGACGGTCTGATGCTCGCCAACGAGCTGGCCGGTGTAAAAGTCGTACCAGCGCCCGGTCGGGAGCGCGACTTTTCTGCTCTTGACCCCCGGGGCGATCGGCGCGACGAGCAGCGAGTCGCCCACCATGTACTGGTCCTTCACGTCGGACATCGCCGGATCGACCAGCGGCATCGGCCGGATGACCGGTGTGCCTTCGAAGTGGTACTGCGCGAACGCCGTGTACCAGTACGGCAGCAGGCGTGTGCGCAGCGCGATCGTGTCGCGGATCGCGTCGGCCACCTCGGCGTGCGTCCAGAGCTTGACGTCGGTCGCCCAGCCGTTGAAGAGCGCGAGCGGCGAGAAACAGACCGCCTGAATTCGCCGCAGCATGTCCTCCCCTCCCCCGCCCCGCACCTCCGGGGACCAGAGCACGCCCACGACGCCGCTTCCGCCGACGGCGGTGATGTATTCGTCGAAGGCGTAGTTGTCGTTGTAGATCACGAACGGAAACGACGACGCGCCGCCGTTGGTGCCGCGAACCTGCCCCATGGTGCGGACGTTGAAGCCGCGGTAGACGTCCATGATCGTGCGCTGCAGGAGCAGGCCGTAGGTCTGCCGGAGCTGTTCGCCGTCATGCCCCGAGGGAAACTCCGCCAGGTCGGGCCACAGCCAGAAATCGAAGCCATCCACCTCGTCGATCTTGAAGCCGCCGAGGGCCTTCGGCGCCTGACGGATCACGCGGTCGCGCAAGTGCTCGGCGAAGACTCGGCGCGCGTCCGCCATCGAGTAGTCCGGGACGATGCCATTCCAGACCAGGTGCGATCCGGCAAACGGCAGCAATCGCTGATAAAGCGGCGCCGTCGGCGAGACGTAGGGGTTGAACCACAGGTTCGCGCGCACGTGCAACGACTCGAGCTTCGCGAGAAAGCCTGCCGGATCGGGAAATCGTCCGGCGTCCCACTCAAACGACGTCGGGTAGGCGTGATCGTGCCAGCCTGGCTCGAGGCCGAGCATGTCGAGCGGAATCCCGCGCGATCGAAAGGCGGCGATCTCCTCGAGCGCCTGGGCCGCGGTGTACGCGAGCGGCGTACGAGTCATGAACCCGAGGCCCCACTTCGGGGGCAGCGCGCCTCCACCACCGAACAGGTTGTAGCGACGGACGGCATCCATCGGCGTCGGACCGGCAAACACGTAGACGTCCACACCCGCCGCGGGGACGAGAGCCTCGATGGCGTCGGAGCGCGGCTTCTCGACCCAGTCGTCGCCGTGCGTGGTGCGGTCGATCGCCGGAGGCTTGCCCGCAGCAGCCAGGCGGACGCCGAGGCCGACGTTGACGGTGATATAGCGCGACGAGTCGATGAAGACGCCGTAGCCCGCCGACGAGACGTAGAACGGCACCGGCGCGTGCGTGCGGCCAGGCCGGCCGCCCCAGTGGTCGACGTGCAGCTGGAACGTCGTGCCGGTGCGGCGGAGCGCGGTGAAGTCCACGCCCAGCCCGTAGATCTCCTCGTCGGACGCCAGCGGAAAACGCAGCGCCACGCGTCCGGCAGCGATCCGAGCGGCCGCCGTGTCTGCGGCCAGGGGGAACGGCGCGGCAGGCAATCGACCGAGAGCGGCGGCGTTGGGCGCGACGCCGGCCGCCGACAACAACGTCAGGTCCTCGGGCGTGCCGACAGTCGCCTTCCAGACGCCTGGCGCCACGCTGGTGAATCTCAGCGGAGTCGCGGGCACTGCTGTCCCTGGTGCGGCGATGGCGGGCGTGGCAACGGCGAGCCAGCCCCAGAGGAGAATGGTTGTGCGCGGTGTCATGGCTGGCGCATCCTAGCGCCTGTCGGGCCGTTCGAGAAAGTTGCCGGCCTGAAGGAGGCCCATGCGGACAGCGAAACGTGCAGCGGCGCCGAGCAAGCCGCCGAGGACCGTCGATGACTACCTGTCACGCCTGCCCGCCGATCAGCGCGCGGCGCTGGAGCGGCTGCGAGCGGTCGTCCGCGCCGCGGCGCCGGCCGCCGAGGAGTGCATCACCTACGGCGTCTGCGGGTTTCGCCTGAACGGCATGCTCGTCGGTTTCGGCGCGACGCGTACGCACTGCGCCTTCTATCTCTTCAGCGGGGCGACGATCGCCGGGCACCGGGACGCGCTCGCCGGGTACGAGACCACCAAGGGCGCCATTCGGTTCCAGCCGGACAGCCCACTGCCGGTGGCGCTCGTGCGGCGGCTGGTGCGCGCTCGGATGGCTGAGAACAAGACTTAGCGGAGGCGCGATCGATCAGCGCGCGACTGCGCCGGTTCAGAGTGCGCCGTGCGCGTAGGCGCTCAGGCGCTCATTTGCCTATGCGCCTGGAACAACCAGGCGCCGGTCGCCAGCCAGATCACCGAGTCGGCAAGCTGCACCACCGGGATCTCCCACTGCTGGTCGCGCAACGGCAGCCACAGCGTGATGCCGAACAGGAGAAACATGACCGCGTCGCGCGGTCGCTGCCGCTTCGCCAGTTCGAGCCAGAGAACGACGAGCGGGATGGCCAGGATCGCCACGTCGAAGTGCTTCCGGTAACTCCAGAACATGGTGACGATGGCGGCGATCGCGGCAAGCGTCAGCGCCGACGGCTCGTGCCGCAGGCGCCTCGCCGCGGCGACAACCACGCCGACGCCAAGCAGGGCGAGCAGCGCCACCGCGACGGGGTGGCCAAGAGCGTCTTCGAGCACGGTCAGGATGCTGTTTTGCGAGTTGTGCGCCAGATACAGCGACTCGCGCAGGCTCGACACGAACACCGTGACGGGCGTCTCCCGCACGACGATCGACATGATCAGCCAGCCGGCGGCCGCCGTCAGCGCCGCCGTCACCGCGGCGGTGACCGAGGGCCCGACGAGCAGTGCCAGGACGAGCAGCGCGCTCAGTTGCGGCTTGACCAGCGCGAGCCCCAGCAGGATGCCGGCCAGTATCGGACGCCGGGAGTCGAGGGCCGCGACAGCCGCGACCTGTAGACCGAGGATCGGCACGGCGTACTGGCCATAGCTGATGCAGATCGCGGCCGGGAATACCGAGAACGCCAACGCCGCCGCCACCGCAGCGGGCAGGCCGCCCGCGGGCAACGTCCACCGGTACGCGCAGAGCGACACAGTGCCGAGCGCCGTCAGACACAGCAGGGCGTAGTACCAGCGCGCCAGCGGCCACTCGAGGGGCGGCGCCAGGATGACGCCGAAGGTGTACGACCACGGCGGGTAGCTGCCGCCGACGTGCCGCATCGACTCGTGAACGCTGGAGAGCAGCGGATCGTCGTGACCGTGGGTCTGCGGGTTCAGGCCCGAGACAAACAATCGCTCTTCCCACCACCGCAATCGCAGATCCACTGGAAACGATCCCGGCACGTCCATCACGAGTCGCCCGACGCCGAGAGACGTGTACGCCGCCCCGCCCAGGAGCAGTCCGGCGAGCAGCACCATGCAGGCGCGCTTGAAGAAGTCAGCGCGCATCTGCCCGCCGATGTGACGCCGTGGTACGGAGGAGCGGCCCGCTGGCGGGAGCCAGGGCCGCCGGGCGACGGGAGTGGCCGGTTCGGCAGTCGATCGCGTGAGGCATGGACTAAATGGAGCAGAGACGGCGCCGCTGTCAAGCTCTTGAGCGGATTATCATTGTCCGCAATGGCTTCTTCTTTGTGCGTTTTGCTGGTGGTCGCAGCAGCGGCTGGAGCGCAGTCCCCCGCGGTCCCGTCCGAAGTGGATGGAGTCTTTGCTGACGCACGCGCGCTCTATGTCGCCCTTCACAAGGCCCCCGAGCTCTCCGGACACGAAACGGCGACGGCGGCGATGCTTGCCGGGCAGTTGAGGGCCGCCGGCTACGACGTCACCGAGCACGTGGGAGGCACGGGCCTGGTGGCGCTGCTGAAGAACGGATCCGGGCCGACAATCATGCTGCGCACGGAGCTGGACGCGCTGCCTGTCGAAGAGAAGACCGGGCTGCCGTATGCGTCCACTGTCCGCACCAGGGACGCCGCGGGACGTGACGTGGCCGTCATGCACGCGTGCGGCCACGACCTGCACATGGCGGCGTTTGTCGGCGCAGCGACCGTCATGGCGCGCTCGAAGGATCGGTGGCACGGCACGCTGATGCTCGTCGGACAACCGGCGGAAGAGACCATCTCCGGCGCGAAGGCGATGGTGGCCGACCCTCATTGGTCCGCGTTTCCCAAGCCGGCAGCGGCGGTCGCCCTGCACGTCGGCAACTGGGCGCCGGCCGGCACCGTCGGCGTCGGCAACGGGCCGCGCCTCTCGAACGCCGACTCGCTCCGCATCACGATCTACGGCAAGGGCGGGCACGGGGCGATGCCGCAGAGCACCGTCGATCCGATTGTCATTGCGGCCAGGACGATTCTTGCGCTGCAGACCATCGTGTCGCGAGAGATCAAGCCCGGCGAGGTGGCCGTTGTCACCGTCGGCACCGTCCAGGCCGGCACCAAGAACAACATCATCCCCGACCAGGCCGAGATCGGCCTGTCAGTGCGCACCTACAAACCTGAGGTGCGCACGCAGGTCCTTGCCGCCATCACGCGAATCGTCAATGCAGAAGCGGCGGCGGCTGGCGCGGTTCGCACGCCGCAAATCGACAACTTCGAGACGACTGACGCGGTCTACAACGACCCGGCGCTCGGTGGACGTCTCGAGGCAGCGCTGGTGACGGCACTCGGCAGGGACCGGGTGCTTCCGGCGGAAGGCCTCATGGCGTCGGAAGACTTCTCCGTGTTCACGGCGCAGGGCGTGCCCTCGTATTACCTGTTCCTTGGCGGAGCACCGGCGGCGGCGTTTGCCGACGCCGCCAGGAGCAGGACGCCGCTGCCCTCGATCCACTCCGCACTCTTTGCGCCGGATGTCGATCCGGCGCTCAGGACCGGTATCGAGGCCGAGGTCACGATGCTGCGGGCGCTCCTCGCCCGCTAGCGCCGCAGATCGCCTGTGCGGCCGGCACGACGTGCTGCCACAGGCGCAGGAGTCGACCGTGGTGCACAAGGTCACGCTGTCCGAGAAGCTGGCGCAGTTCTCCGAGCACTGGCGCCCGAAGATTGTCGGCGAGCTGAATGGGCAGCACGTCAAGGTGGTCAAGTTTCAGGGCGAGTTCGTCTGGCATCAGCACGAACAGGAGGACGAGCTGTTCCTGGTGCTCAAGGGCCGCTTCCGGATGGACATGCGCAGCGGCTCCCAGTGGCTCGAGGAAGGCGACTTCCTGATCGTTCCGCGCGGCGTCGAGCATCGACCCGTGGCCGAGCAAGAGGTGTCGGTCCTGTTGTTCGAGCCCGCCGGCACCAGGAATACCGGCGACGTGGTCGATGCCACGCTGACCGCTGCAGATCCGGACGTCATCTGACAGCGATCTGAGGCACGGCCCAACCTGAGCTATATCGCGCGGCAGCGATGCTGCCGCTGCTGGCCGTCCTCGCCGCACTGACGGCAGTCGATCCGCCGCCGTCGGTTCGCCTCAACGACAACACACACCCGGCAGGACGTCTCGAGTCGGGACGCCTGACGGTTTCGCTCATGCCGCCTGGCCAGCGATTCGATTCGCAGACCGATCATGTGGTGCTGGTCGGGTTGACGCATCTCGAAGGTCAGGACGAGCCGCTGATGATGAACGGATCGGTGAAGCCCGCGCCTGTCGTGCTGCGCGCCGGTGTCACGAACCGGTTGCGGCTGATCAACATCACGGCGAACAACGTGGACCTCACCTTCCGCCTGACGAACCGCGGCGAGCTCGCGGACCGGACGCCGCGCGCGCAGGATGGCGCGATGCTCCCGCCCGCACTTCAGCGGCTCGGGCCTGCGCGGAGCCTCGTGACCGTCGGCGGCACGTACGACGTGGAGCTGCCGGCTGGCGCTGCGGGAAACAGGCGGTGGCTCGAAGTGCGCCGATCGAGTGGTGCGTGGCTGTTGCAGGCGCCGCTGCTGTTTTCGGCGGCCCCCGCCGCATCTCCGGTCGATCGCTGAACAGAGGACATTTCACACGCGTCCGATCGCGTCTCGTGTCTGCGAAAGCGGTGGAGCTCTACAGCAGGCTCCGCCTCGCAATTCCTGCGGCCGCACGCGGTCAAGTCGGTGTATCCTCTCGCCGTTCTATCCTGACCTCTTTGCTACATCGATTGCACCCCGGGGAGGATGGCTCCATGAAACAACGCACGATACTCACACTGCTCGCCGTCAGCATTGCTGCGGTGGCGTCCATCGCGCCGGTCAAGGCGAAGGCGACGCCACGACGCTATCTCGTGCTCTCGCGATCGGACTCCAGCGTGCCGGACAGCGTGTTCACGCAGATTCAGAAAGCGGGCGCCAAGATCAGAAAGAACCTGGCGCCGATCGGCATGGTCGCGGTCACGAGCGACGACCCGCAGTTCGCTTCGAAAGTTCCTGACGCCCTCGCGGTGATGCCTGACTTGAGAGTCAACACGGGCCGCCCGAAGATTGTCCAGGGCCCCGATCTGTCCGCGGCCGGCCGGGTTCCGGGGCCGCCCAACGCCGTTGACGACGACCCGTACCTGAACCTGCAATGGGGCATCACCGCGGTTGACGCGCAGAACTCGTGGAAACAGGGTCGCCGCGGCAAGGGCGCGATCATCGCCGTGCTCGACGAGGGCGTGGATGCGACGCACCCGGACCTGGCGCCCAACGTGCGCAAGGACCTCAGCACGTCGTTCGCCGAAGACTGCAGCGGCAACATCGAAAACTGGCAGCCCGATCCCGGCTTCTACTTCAACCACGGCACGCACGTCGCGGGCATCGCGGCGGCCGCGGACAACGCCTTCGGCGTCATCGGCGTGGCGCCCCAGGCGCAGATCATGGCGGTGGATGTGCTGTCACGCTGCCTGGGTTACGGCCTCGACTCGTGGATTCTTGACGGCATCCGCTACGCCGCCGACCACGGCGCCGACGTGATCAACATGAGCCTCGGCGGGCTGCTGAACGTCAACGGCGGCTGCGACGACTCGGGCAACTGCTACACGGCGGCCGACGTGCGGATGACGGTGAAGGCGTACGCCAATGCCGCCGCGTATGCGCGCCGGCGGGGTGTGACGGTGATCGCCTCCTCGGGCAACGACGGCGTCAACTTCGACGCCGAGCCCGACATGATCAACCTGCCCTCGGATGCCCCGGGCATACTGGCGATCAGCGCCGTCGCGCCGATCGGCTGGGCCGTCCACCCGAAGACGAGCCTGTTCGCGCCGGCCTACTACGCCAACTTCGGCAAAGGACGGATCGCGCTCGCGGGCCCAGGCGGCACCGACGAGTACTTCGCGACCGCCCCTTCGGCCGTGTGTACAGTCGCGGGCGTCACCAACTATTGTTTCGTGTTCGACTACGTGTTCAGCGATATTCCCGGCGGATATTCCTGGGCGGCCGGCACCAGCATGGCGGCGCCACACGCGTCCGGTGTTGCGGCGCAGTACATCGGCGCGGCAGGCGGTTCTCTCTCGCCGGTGGCCGTCGAACTGCTCCTTCGCACGCTGGCGAATCGTCCGACGGGCAGGCTGCTCGATCCGTTCTACGGATCCGGCGTCGTCGACACGACGCTGATCGACGCGCCGTACTAACGCGTCGGCGGGGACAACGGCGGAGCGGGGCTCGAGGGAGTCCCGCTCCACGCCTCACGCAGGTTGTCGTCCGGACCGGCCGCTATTGCACGCTGAGCAGATCGACGTCGAAGATCAGCGTCGAGTTGGGAGGAATCGATCCGACGGTGGTGCTGCCGTAGGCAAGATCCGGCGGGATCACCAGTTCCCTTTTGCCGCCCACCAGCATGCCGGGAATGCCCTGGTCCCAACCCGGGATGACCTGCCGCGCACCGAGGACAAAGGAATACGGCGAGCCGCCGACAGTGGTCTGGAACATGCTGCCCTTGTGGTCGGCCGCGCTCGCGGAATAGATCCACCCGGTGTAATTCACCGTGAGCGTCTTGCCGTTGGCGGCAGTGGCGCCAGTGCCGACGACGAGGTCTGTGGAACTGAAGGGGACGACGGGAGTTGGCCCTCCGGTATTCGACGAACTGGACCCTCCGCACGCGACAAGCGACACCAGGAACACGACTGGCACAACACGACGAATCATTATCGACCCTTGAAAAATGGCGGTAGCAGGCAGGGCGCTGGCGAGCCCGACGCGGCCCATCAAGTTTAACGCATCCGCGCCGATCGATCGATCCAACCCGGCTCCGGGACCAGCGCCGGCGGCCCGGCGCCCGCTTCGGTTGTGACGAACCCCTTCCCCGGCGGCGCGTCCGCTGTCCAATCGACTATATTGGCGCCGCTGCGCACGGCGTGGTCCGGAGCCCGTAGCCCGATTTCAGGAGAGTGCCGTGAACCGACGAGAGTCCTTGTTGACACTGTCAGCGCTGGCAGGGCACGCGCTGTTCCCGGCAGTCCTCGACCGATTCGGGATCGTGTCGGCGGCACTGGCGGCCGCGCCGCAGACGTGGCGGCCGGAGCGGCTGTCAGAGGCGCAGGGCCGCATCCTGGCGGAGATCGTCGAGACGATCCTGCCGGAGACAGACAGCCCGGGCGCCAAGGCCGCGCAGGTACACGTCTTCGTGGATCTCGCGCTTGCGCGATGCGTCGCGCCCGCGGAGCAGCAGGCCGTGGCCAGCGCGATCGACGCACTCGGTCCGGCATTTCCAGAGCTCGATGCGGCTGCACGGACCGAGCGGCTGTCGAAGATGTCGCGCGAGCCGCTGGCGTTGATCCGTGAGCTGACGTTGCTCGGCTATTTCACCTCGGAGCCAGGCGCAACGCGCGCGCTCGCCTACGTCGCCGTGCCGGGCGCGTACAAGGGCTGCGTGGATCTCAGACCGGGACAGAAGGCATGGGCGACCCGATGACAGACTTTGACGCGATCGTCGTCGGGTCCGGCATCAGCGGTGGATGGGCCGCCAAGGAGCTGACCGAGGCGGGACTGCGCACGCTCGTGCTCGAGCGCGGCCGCAACGTCGAGCACGTGAAGGACTACCCCACCGCCACGCTCGAGCCGTGGCAGCTGCCGCACGGCAATCGTCCGACGCAGAAGGACCTCGAGGACTACCCGGTGCAGAAAGACCTGTACCTCTTCGGACAGGACTCAAAGCATTTCCTCGTCAAGGACGTCGATCACCCGTACAACGCGGTGAAGGACTTCCGCTGGTTCCGCGGCTACCAGGTGGGCGGCCGCTCGCTGCTGTGGGCTCGACACTGCTTCCGCTGGAGTGACCTCGATTTCGAAGCCAACGCGAAAGAAGGCGTCGGCATCGACTGGCCGATCCGTTACAAGGACATCGAGCCGTGGTACGACCACGTCGAGACCTTCATCGGGGTCAGCGGAGAGAACGCCGGGCTGCCGCAGCTGCCAGACGGAAAGCTCCTGCCGCCGTTCGAGAAGAACTGCCTCGAACAGCATCTGGCGGACGCCATCGCGGCGCACTTCCCGGACCGGCGGATGATCAGCAGCCGGGCCGCCGTCCTCAGCCAGCCACACAACGGGCGCGGCCAGTGCATGTCGCGCAACCTGTGTCAGCGCGGCTGCCCGTACGGCGCGTACTTTTCAAGCAACTCGTCGACGCTCCCGGCCGCCGCCGCCACAGGCCGGCTCACCTTGCGCCCGCACTCGATCGCGCACAGCCTGATCACGGATCCCAACACGGGAAAGGCCAGCGGTGTGCGCGTGATCGACGCCGAGACGCACGCCACGATCGAATTCACGTCACGCGTCATCTTTCTGAATGCCTCGACGCTGAACTCGACGGCCCTGCTGCTCAACTCGGCGAGCTCGCAGCATCCCGGCGGCTTCGCGAACTCCAGCGGCGTGCTCGGGCACTACCTGATGGATCATCACGCCGCCGTCGGTGCCACCGCCATGCACGACGGTTATCTCGACAAGTACTACGCCGGCCGGAGGAGCACGAGCGTCTACATCCCGAGGTTCAGAAACGTGACGACCCCGGACCCCCGCTTCACCAGAGGCTTCGCGTACGAGGTCTACACCGGTCGGCAGGGCTGGCAGGAGCGGGCCGGCGGCACCGGGATGGGGGCCGCCTTCAAGGACTCACTGACCAGGCCGGGCCCCTGGTGGCTCTACACCGAGAGCTACGGCGAGTGCCTGCCTCGCGAGGAAAACCACGTCTCGCTCAACCGCGAGAAGCCAGACAAGTGGGGCATGCCGACGCTCGACATCGACATGACCTACGGGCCCAACGAGATCACGATGCGCAAGGACATGGAGGCATCGGCCGTCGAGATGCTGGAGGCCGCCGGCTTCCGATCGATCAGCGGATTCAACAACCAGCCCCACCCCGGCGAGGTCATTCACGAGATGGGCACGGCCCGGATGGGCCGCGATCCGAAGACCTCGGTGCTGAACGCCTTCAATCAATGTCACGACGCCCACAACGTCTTCGTCACCGACGGGTCGTGCATGGCGTCAACGGCCTGCCAGAACCCCTCCCTTACCTACATGGCGCTGACGGCACGAGCCTGCGCCTACGCGGTGGATCAACTGAAGCGCGGGGACATCTGAACGGGCCCCGGGCTGCGGGCTACGGGGTGCGGGGTGGGGACTGCGGACCGGGCACCTTGAACGGACGCCGCGCGACGTTGACCAGGCCTCGCTCGACGGTCTCGTCGATGACGATGTCCGGCTTTTCGCGATCGACGGCGGCGAGATCGACTCCCGGCGTCACGACGTAGACACTTCGCCGGAAATTCTCGGAGAGCATCGGCTCGAGTGAAATCGCCATCGAGTCGCAATGCATGACCAGCACAGGGAGGGCCGGCCGATTGAGCTCCCAGATCTTCGTCGAGTTGTCCCGGTTGCGGTCGACGCGACGCGCCAGCAGACCGACAGCGGCGGGATTTGCCAGCGTCACGTCAATCGGCAGGTAGTCGGGCTCGTGGAAGCGGAACGGGATGCCGATGGCGCGTGAGATATCACCCCAATAGAGATCCAGCCCAGGACGGTACGGCGGACGCACGGGGGGCGCGACTGTCGGCAGGCGGCCCGGCAGCATCGCCTGGACCCGCTCCATGATGGCGGTGTACGCCACACCGGCACCGGCGAGATTCCAGTGCGAGTCGGTGAGGTAGTAGAGCCGCTCGCGCTCCCTGGCCGCGACCAGCAGCGGCCGCAGGTCGATGAAGGGCACGGTGCCGTCGGCGGCCAGGCGATCCATCACCTGCGCGAGCGGCGTCGGACCGCCGCCTGGCTTCACCCAGTCCGGAAGGTGCTCCGGATAGATCGTGAACTTCTCCGGCACGATGACGGTGAGATAGGCGATGCCCCGTGATTGAAAGTAGTCATGGCGCCGCTTCACTTCGGTGACATAGGCGGCAGCCTCGCGTTCGGGCAGCGGAAGCGTCCCGCGATAGTGCTCATCGAGCGACTTGCCGACACCGCCGAGCCAGAACAGCCAGCCATCGCGCCCGATCATCGCGCTGCGGACCGGCGAGACGCCAAAGACGTCGATCATCGCCCAGTGCTGCGCGAGGATCAGCGCGCTGCGCATGCCGAATCGATCGTCGAAGGCCAGCTCGAACGCGCGCCCGAAGGCCGCCGGCGCAGACAGCATCGATGTCGATGGCCAGGGCTCCGGTCGCCGCTGCTCCCACGCAGCCGCCTTGCCGTGCAGCGGATCGACAGCGGCCATCACCGGCAGCAGCACGACGAAGAGCGCGATGACGATGCGATCGCGCCAGGGATGTGTGGCGGCCGCCTGGGCCGGCACTGTCGGCAACTGCAGAGGGTCCATCACTGGCGGCGTCAGAAGCGGAAATAGATGAAGGGGTTATACGTGCCCGCGGCGAGAAAGGCCGTCGCGGCCGTCAACACGAACATCAGCCAGGCCACGTCGGCGCTCAGCACAGTCATCGCCGCTCGCGGGCTCGCGCCCGCAACCCGATCGCGCCACCTGCCCAGATGCTGCGCGACCGGCGTCGCGCCTGCGATGGCGACGACGATCGTGGCCGCCACCAGGGGATCGAGAAACTCCCGGAGCGGGCGCTGAATCGGACCGCCTGCCGGGTTCCCAAGCAGCGCCCGGTAGAAGGCGGCGGCGTGCGCGAGGGTGTCCGCACGAAACAGCACCCAGCCACCAACCACCACGGCCAGGGCGTAGACGTGCGACAGCGGGCCAATCCGATCGAGCACCCGCCCCAGTCCGGCGCGCTCGGCAACCAGGAAGCAGCCATGCCACACGCCCCACAGCACGAACGGCCAGCTGGCGCCGTGCCAGAGGCCGCAGAGCAGAAATACGATGACCAGGTTTCGATAAGCGCGCAGCCTGCCATGCTGGTTGCCGCCCAGCGGCACGTACAGGTAGTCACGAAACCAGTTCGACAGCGAGATGTGCCAGCGCCGCCAGAACTCGCGAATCGATCGCGCCACGTAGGGATAGTTGAAGTTCTCGAGGATTCTGAACCCGAACATCCGCATCAGGCCCAGCGCCATATCCGAGTAGCCTGAAAAGTCGAAATAGATCTGCAGGGTGTAGCAGATGACGCCGAGCCAGGCGAGCGGCGTCGTGAGCTGAGTCAGCGGCAAGCCGAACACGCCGTCGGCCACCCGGCCTACGGTGTTGGCAATCAACACCTTCTTCCCGAGACCGAGCAGGAACCGGCGGACGCCATAGGCCACGTCGGCCGCGCGCCAGCCGCGGCGCGCGATCTGATCGGTGAAATCGCGCCAGCGAATGATGGGCCCCGCGATCAGCTGCGGAAACAGCAGGATGTAGAGCGCGAAATCCGGCAGCCAGCGCTCCGCTTTCGCGTTGCGCTTGTAGACGTCGACCACATACGAGATGGCGTGGAAGGTGAAGAACGAAATGCCGAGCGGCAATGGCACCGCAGTCCACGGCACTTCGGTGTGACGGCCCGCGTGCAGCGCCAGATTGATGTTGGCGACGACGAAGTTGCTGTATTTGAAGGTGGCCAGCGCGAGCAGGTTGGTGGCGACGGCAGCCACGAGCCACCAGCGGCGCCCGCGCCCTTCCGTGGCGGCGGTGATGGCGATGCCAAATCCCCAGTTGGCGAGCACCGAGGCCACGACCAGAGCGACGAACCAGCCCTCGCCCCACACGTAGAACACCAGGCTGGCGGCAAGCAGCACGGCGTTGCGCACGCCCGAAGGCACGACGGCATAGGCGCCAAGCACCAGCGGCAGGAACAGCAGCAGAAAGACTGGCGACGCAAAGACCATGCGCGACGGTGTGTGTATTATCCTTCACCAACCAGCGACCCCAGCGAGGGCCCTCGATGACTTCCATGACTCGACGTCAGTTCGTGCGTCGGGTAGGCGGCGACCTCGCGGTGGCCGGCCTGCTTGTGCGTGCCATGCCCATCACCGCCACTCCCCTCGGCCTCAAAATCGGCAGCCAGACCTGGCCGCATCGCGCGGTGATCAAGGACCAGGGGCTTGCCGCCCTGGCCGCGATATTCCGCGACATCGGCGTGCAGGACGTCGAGATGTGCTCTCCGCTCGGCTACGACGACTTCGCGACGCTCACCGACGGAAAACAGGTCAGACAAGTGCTCGCGGACCACGGGCTTACCTGCGTCAGCGCGCATTTCAGCATGGAGGAGTTGCGGGCCCGCCAGGCCGACAGCATCGCCTGGGCGCACGACGCCGGCATCACGCAGATGATCACCGCCAGCCTCGGCGGCGGCGACCGGCCGTCGATGGACGACGTGAAGCGGGCGGCTGATGAATACAACGCCATCGCAGCCGTCGCGGCCAAGGCCGGCATGCAGCAGGGGCTGCACAACGAGGGCTTCGAGCTCTCCGAGGTGGGCGGGCGGCGGACCTATGACGTCCTGCTCGATCTGCTGGACCCCGGCCTGGTGAAATTCCAGTTCCAGATGTCCACGATCACCCGCGGCTTCGACGCCGCCGATTACTTCACCAGATACCCGGGCCGATTCTTTTCAATACACCTCCAGGACGTGGATCTTGCCGCGACCCGCGCCGCCGGGCCGGGCGCACGCCCGGTCCAGGCCGCCGTGGGCAAAGGCAGCATCGACTGGAAGAAGACGTTCGCGGCAGCCAGGATCGGCGGGGTCAGAAACTACTACGTCGAACAGTCCATGGATCTGACGACGCAGAGCGTCGCCTATCTGAAGACCCTGGACGTCTGACAGCCGCGCGGCCGTACGGCCACTCGTCCGCTTCACAGTCGATGGCGGCGAGTGGATATATGGGCAATTTCCTGGCGATTTACACGATTCTGCACGTCCTGACCAGCCTGGCGGGGATTGCCACGGGGCTTGTCGTCGTGGGCGGGCTCATCGACGGAAAGGGCTCGACTCGTGGACCCTGTGGTTTCTGGCGACGACGGTCCTCACGAGTGTGACCGGGTACGGCTTTCGCTTCGAGCATCTGCTGCCCTCCCACATCGTCGGCGCGATCTCCCTCGTCGTCCTGCATTGGCCATTTACGCCCGCTATGCGCGCCGCCTGGCGGGCCCCTGGCGGGTGATCTATGTCGTCTCCGCTGTGCTGGCCCTCTATTTGAATGTGTTCGTCCTCGTGGTTCAGCTGTTTCTCAAGGTGCCAGCCCTTCACGCTTTGGCGCCGACACAGACCGAGCCGCCCTTCGGGTTGACGCAGTTCCTGGTGCTGGTCACGTTTCTCGTGCTGGGCGGCCTGGCCGTCCGGCACTCCAGCGCACTCGACGGATCCGCGCCAGCTCGACGCGCGTAAACGCGCTGAAGTGTGGTAGTAAGGGCGATTCGGCGACGTCGCTAACTCATCCGTGAGTTGGTTGCCTTGCTGCTGTTCGTGAACGAGGAGGATTCGATGATCCGGCTACGATCGCTCACCCTTCCGATTGCGGCGGCGGCGCTGCTGGCATTCGCCTCTCAGGCGAGTGCGCAAAACAACAACCTGCACAAGCTCACGCGACTCGGCGCGGTGGCCGCAAGTGCGATGCACGTGCCGCCGCTGACCAACGCGGCGAGCCTCAAGCGCCTGATGGCCAACCCACGCATGGCGGCGGACTTCCGCAAGGGATTCGACCAGGCGGGACTCGGCGCGCTGGCCGACGCGGCCATCGGCACGCTGACCAACCCGACGTCGATCATCCAGGCTGACGACTGCATCAGCGCCACTGCGCCTGACGTCAATCTCGCCGACGGCGCGCTGGTGGAATGCAAGGTGGCTCCCGGATCGGGCCTCGACTGGATGATGTACAGGAAGCGCATGGGGAAGCGCCGGGAAGTCGCGCTGTTCCAGGGCGTGGAGTGGGCGGGCAAGAAGCCATTCGGCGCGTTTGCGTTCCGCATCGTCCGCAAGGACGGTCCGATCACCAGAACGTATCAGTTCGTGCTGCCGAAGCCGTGCAGCAACCTCTCGCTCCTGCACGTCACCGAAGTGACCGAACATGTCGCGCAGCCCCACGCGCTGACGCCGAGCGTCAAGTCGACATGCGACTGTGCCAACGGCAAGCTCACGGCGCTGGTCAGCGTCGGCGGAGATACGGCCGGCCTGCTGCGCGTGCGCGTCGCTGTCGACGGCAATCCCGTCGGAGTGCTGACGGCGCCGGGCTGGCAGTTGAACACCGATCGCCCAGGCACCTACACGTTCCAGGCCGAGGGCGCTGAAGGCGCGTCGTACGCGTTCACGCCGAGCACGATTCACGTCGACGCCTGCGCCGGGCCCTCGAAGGTCACGCAGACCTGCAGCATCAAGCTGTCGCACGTCGACGGGAAGAAGGGCATCGACTTCACGATTGACGCCACCGGGACGACCAGCGGGTCGCCCAACGTCCCAGCCACCACTGTCGTGCAACTCTACGGGCCGACGGGCACCGCAATTGGCCAGCCAATCACGCTCACCGGCGACATGAAGACGACGGTGACGGTGCCTTACAAGAAGTCCGAAGGCAACTACCGCGTGACCAGCACCGTGAGCAGTCCCGACACCGTGGCGGACTGCAAGCAGTATGGCGGGAAGGACAACTGCGAGGCGACCGACATCGTGACGGTCCCGCCGAGCACTTCGTCGATCTTCGTGGACGGCGTGTTCGGCAAGGAGCGCCGTCAGCGTCCGGCGAGTGAGTACCGACATCCCCGCAGCGATCGCCGCGACGCTCCCGGCCGACGCCGTGTTCGGCCAGTGCTCGCCGCTGCTCGGCGTCAAGGTGGGCTACGCGAAGCGCTTCAAGAACGACTGGGAGGTGGCCGCTGACGCGGGCCTCGCGTTCAACCTTTCACCTGGCGACCTGTTCGAAGGCGTCGACAAGGTCAACCCCGTCACGGTGCTGGCGGAGATCGAGGCGAACAAGTACCTCAGCAACCGCGCGTTCGTCGGCACGGGCCTGTCGTTCTGGGATCTGACCAGGGGCGAGACGTTCACGCCAGCGTGGCTGCTGCACTTCGGCATCCCGATTGGCCACAACCCGAAGCACCCGGTGTACTTCATCGGTGAAGGCCGGCTGTTCTTCGACAACATCGACTCTGTCGACAACAACTACAACTTCTGGGGTGGCATCCGCATCCACTTCCCGAAGCACTGACGGGCGACTGACACACAAACAGGCGGCGCTCCGAACGGGGCGCCGCCTGTGTCGTGTACGGGCCGGACTGACGCGGCCCGCCTCTGCCCTCTGCGTGCAGCACTGGCGTTCCGCTCCACGCTCCCGCTACGTCTTCTGCACCACCCACGTCGTCATGCAGCGCTGGTCCTGCACGACTGTCGTCTTCAGCGGATCGAGCAATCGCCCGCCCAGGCGGGCGGTCAGCGAAAGCAGCAGCGCTTCGTCCACGAGATAGCGCTCGGAGCCGTCTGGGAGGCTGAATCGCCGGCCGCCCAGCGACCGCATGCGACTCTCCATCCCGATGACCGAGGCCAGGCGGCAGAAGAACAGGCCACCGGGCCGCAGCAGGCGCCAACTCCCTTGCAGCATCCGCTCGAACTGGTCGTCGTCGCGCGCGAAGTGCAGGACGGCGCTGCTCAGCACCACGTCGGCCATGGAGTCCGGGAAGGTCGCCGCTTCGATCGTCTCCTGGCGGAAGTTGTCCTGTGGCAGATTCGGCGCCAGCGAGGCCGCCAGCCGCCGAACCGCGCCGATGGCTCCGGCATCGGCATCCATGCCGAACACTTCGTAGCCGGCTTTCAGCAAGTAGGCGAGGTTCCGGCCAGCGCCGCAGCCGGCATCGAGGACTCGCATTCCGGGGCGGATGCGCCCGCGCAGGAGCTGGTCGAACAGGTAAATGTCGATCGGCCCGAACTCGGCCTCGAGGTCCGTCATGCCCTACCGCGCCGCACTATAGCGCAACCCACGGCGGATGCCCTGGCGCGTGGCGCTTTGAAAGTTGGGCGAGAACGGCTACTGTGAAACCGGGAGTGATGCCTGAATGGCGGGACTGATTGAAGCGATCGAGATCAAGCGGAAGATGTACTTCGAGTTCGAGGACGCGCCGTACCATTGCCTGGACGTCGAAGTCTCCAAGCCGACCGCCCGCGGAGGCCAGACCCTGGTGCGCCTGAAGATGCGCAACATGCTGACCCGGGCCGTCTTCGATCGCACGTTCAAGGCCGGCGAGAAGTTCAAGGAGCCGGATCTGGACGTGGTGCCGGCGTCGTATCTCTACGCCGACGGCGACGGACATCATTTCCTGGACCAGGCGAGCTACGAGACGCTCACCCTCGGCGGCGACGCCCTCGGCGACGAGCGCCACCTGCTGTCGGACAACCTCGCGGTGCAGATTCAGATGTACAACGGCAGGGCTATCGGCGTGCAGCTGCCGGCGGTGGTCGAGCTCACCGTGGCGTCAACCGAGCCGGGTGTCCGTGGCGACACCGCCAGCGGCGGCGTGACCAAGCCGGCGACGCTCGAGACGGGCCTCGAGATCCGCGTGCCGCTCTTCATCAAGGAGGGCGAGAAGGTGAAGGTCCACACCGAGACGCGCACGTTCGCGGGCCGCGCCTGATTCGGTGCGGAGACGCCTCAGGCGCCCGAGTCGAGGCGGACCGTGACCGGACATCCTCCGGCAATCGTCTGAAACACCACGCAATATCGCTCCGTCAGCGCGACGAGCTTCGCCTGCTCCTCGGCGGACGCCGTGGTGTCGAGGTCGATGGACAGGCGAATCGCCCGAAAGCCGACCGGGACGTCGCGCGCGACGCCCAGCGTGCCCCTGAAGTCGAGATCGCCTTCCGCGACCAGCCTGGCGTCCTTGACGGCGATCCCGAGCGACGTGCTGACGGCGCCAAGGGTCACGCCGGCACATGCCACCAACGCCTGCAACAGCATGTCGCCGGAACAGATCGCGATGCCGTTGCCGCCGGTCGCCGGATGAAGGCCAGCGCGGACAAGCGCTCGCCCAGTCTCTACGGAGCACGTCACGTCGTCGTCGAGCGAACCTGTGGCCCGCAACGTCACGACGGCTGCTTCCGGCTCGGTGCGGTATCGGTCTTTCAGCGGCGCCTGCAGCGCACGCAGTGCATCACGTTCCACGGCGTCTCCTGCGACAGTCTCGATGAAACCTGATTCTACTCTGTCGGCCGCAGCCCCTCGAGACGGATCATGACCGTCTCACGTGCGGCGGTCTGCTGGATGAAGGACCTACTTTGCCAGCGCCGCTGTCCAGTTCAGCACGACAGAGGCGGGCTTGTTGACGTCCGTGCCGAGCGGCGCGAGGACGAGAAACCGCTGGCCGTCCGCCGCGGGACGGTAGTGGGACCGGGCCACGAGAACTGCGAACGGGGTCTGAAACAAGGCCACCGGATCGCCGGCTGAAAGTGTCGGCGTGAGTTGCACTGGAACGGCCATCACCCTGGAGCCGCTCCGGTAGAACAGCTCCTTGCCGTCGCGGCGCCAATACACTTCGGCGCCGCCGCTGGTCGAGACCTGCACCTTCGTCCTGGCCTCTGGAAAATCCACGACGTAGATCTCACTGCGGCCCGACTCGTTCGACTGGTAGGCGATGTACTTGCCGTCGGGGGAAAATGTCGCGAACAGCTCGTTGAACTTCGTCTTGATGACGGGAAACGGCTTCCGCTCGCCTTTCAGGGGAATCGCGTAGATATCGAATCCGGTCTCGACGCTGGAAGCCGTGTAAATGAGATATCCCGTCGACGACCAGTCAGAGATGAATTTGACCATCGCGTCCGCGTAGAACAGCTCGGCGTCTCTCGTGCCCGACACCTGCTTGATGTACAGGTTCCCGGCACCCTTCGCCCGCACGTCAAAGGCCAGCTGCTGCCCGTCGGGAGACCAGACCGGCACCTGCTCGATCGTCGGATCAAACGTGAAGCGCGTCGACACGGCGCGCGTGAGGTCTCTGATCCAGATGTCGCCCTGGGTTCCCGGGGTCGCCCCGTCAAACGCCACGTGCGTGCCGTCGGGCGCGATAGCGGGGTTCTGGTAGTCGCCAATCCCGTCGATGGCCGGCGTGGGCTTGCCGTTCCGATCGACCCACACCATCCGTCGTCCATCCAGCTCGCCGACGCGGTACGCGAGCACGCCGTTATTGGACACCGAGAAGGTGGCGAGCCCGACAGAGTCGACGCCCAGGCCTTCGCCAATCGGCGTCGCGTCGGTGTCGAGCACGAGTGATTTGGCGTCGAACTTCTGCGCGACCAGCGTGTTCTCGCGCACGTACAGGAGATAGCCCGGGGGCGCGTACAACACCCGCGACGACGTCTTGAGCAGCGGTTTCTCGTCGGTCGAGTCGAGGCTGCCCACCACGATCGACTGCTCTCCTCCGCTGTCCTTCGTGAACAGGAAATGCTGGCCGTCGGGCAGGAACACTGGCCACCCTGGGAACGTCCCCTTGCCGGTGTCTGCCGCGACCTGCACTTTCGGCGTGCCGCCAGAGGCGGGGACGCGCCAGATCGGATCGTTGGCCTGGCCGTCGAACAGGATCACGCCGTCGGCGTTCCATGTCCCGTCAGAGCCTGTCGGCGCGTCGCAGATCGTCTGCGGCGGTCCGCCGGAAATCTCCTGTTTCCTGAGCTTGCCGCCCACGACGAAGGCGATGAACCGGCTGTCCGGCGACCAGAACGTTCGCGTATTCGGGTCGGCGGGCCCCAGCGAGCGCGAGTCCATCGAGTCCATCGTCCGCAGCCAGATCTGACGCTTGCCGTCCGCGTCGCTCGCGACGTAGACGATCTTCCGGCCATCGGGGGAGACTTCCGGCGTGGTCGGGTTGCTGGAGCCGTCCGGCATCGGCACGCCGAACCGCGTGATCTGCGGCGGCTCTGGCGCACGCTTCGCCCACGCGACGGCGAACCCGACGGCAGTCAGCAGCGCCAGCGCGAAAGCGCCCCACGCGAGGCCCTCGCGCACACGGCGCTTCGCGGTGATGATCGGCGGCAGGCCGACGCGGGATCCGCCCTGCGCGACCCACTCCAGCTCCGCCGCGACGTCGCGAGCCGACTGCCAGCGATCCTCGGGATCCTTGGCCAGGCAGCGCGAGACGATGCGGTCCAGCGCCGGCGGCGACAACGGGATGATCTCCCCGACCGGCTTCGGCGACATCGCCAGCACCGACGCCATGATGCTCGACGCGCTCTTGCCGTCGAACGCGCGGTGGCCCGTCAGCAGCTCGTAGAGCACGCAGCCGAACGCGAAGATGTCGGTGCGAGCGTCGACCTCCTTGCCTTCGATCTGCTCGGGGGCCATGTACTGCGGCGTGCCGACGACGGTGTGCGCGCCGGTGAGGGCGGCAATCGTCGCCTGATCCCCCGACGGCGGCACGTTGGTCACCGCGCTGGCAGGGCCCGACGCCGCGCCGAGCTTGGCGAGGCCGAAATCGAGCAGCTTCACGCCCTGCTTGGTGACCAGGATGTTCGCGGGCTTCAGGTCGCGATGGACGATGCCCTTCTTGTGCGCGGCCTGCAACGCCTCGCAGATCTGGATGCCGTAGCTGATGGCCTGATCGACCGGCAGCGGGCCGCTGATCGGCTTCCCGTCGATGTACTCCATCACGAGATAGCCGCTGCCCTCGTGCTGACCGACATCGTAGAGCGTGCAGATATTGGGGTGATTCAGCGCCGAGATCGCGCGCGCCTCGCGCTCGAACCGCTCGGTGAACGGGCCCTTCATCGTCTTCACCGCGACCGACCGATCGAGGCGGACGTCCTTGGCGCGGTAGACGTCGCCCATCCCTCCCGCACCGGCAGCTTCGATGATTTCGTACGGACCGAGACGGACGCCCGATGCAAGTGACATGTGGCGGGATTATAGGTCGAATTGCTGAGCCGGCGGGACCAACGGGACAGTTGACGAGGCAAACCGCCTCACCGCGGTCGCCTCGTCGATCGTCGTTCAGCTCTCGCGATCGTGACGAGATGTCACGGACTCGAATCAGCCCGGCAGTATCCTCTCCACACCCGCGTGCCGTCGCTGCGGCGGATGCGCGCCATCGGAGGACCTCGCATGCCCTGTACGCCGGACGTCCTGAAAGATGTGCCCCTGTTCGCGCTACTCGATGCCGACGAGCTCCAGGTGCTGTCGGCGCATGTCGAATTGAAAACCTTCCCGGCGCGCCACCGCATCTACCGCCTGGGCGATCCCGGCGAGCGCGCCTACGTGCTGCTCTCGGGGCACGTTCAGGTGACGATGGTCGATGACGACCAGCAGGATGTCCTGGTCGACGAACCGGCACGCGGGCAGTTCTTCGGCTTCGCCTCGATGCTCGACCAGACGCCGCATCAGACCAACGCGCTGGCCATCGACGACGCCGTCTGCCTCGAGATCGATCGCCACGACATCCTCACCCTGCTCCAGCAGAAACCGCATGCCGGAATTGACATGCTGACAGTCCTCGGCCGGCAGATTCATTCCGCGCAGCACCTGGTGCGCGTCAGAGCTGCGCGCAACCCGAACGAGATCATCGAGGCCGAGTCCACGATCGGCAATCGCATCGCCGACTCGGTAGCTGCGTTCGGCGGGTCGTGGACGTTCATCCTCACGTTCCTCGGCGTCCTTGTCGTCTACACGGCCATCAATATCGTGCTTGGCGGGTCGGCGTGGGATCCGTATCCCTTCATTCTGCTGAATTTGTTCCTCTCGATGCTCGCGGCCCTCCAGGCACCGGTGATCATGATGAGTCAGAACCGGCAGGACACGAAGGATCGGCTGCGCGGGGAGCTGGACTTCGACGTGAACCGTCGCGCGGAAACAGAAATTCAGGGCCTGGCGCGCAAGCTCAATCTGCTCGTCGACAAGATCGACGACATCGACCAGTCGATCCGCACGATACGTCCTGCGGCGCCGACAGCCTGAGAGACAGCGCGGACTCGCCATGGGCCGCTCGTGAAACGCGAGCGGCCCGCGGCGGCCACTCGGAGTGCGGCAGCCCGGCTGGGCCGACGGCGCCCAGCTCGGCTGCTGTACAATTCGCCGCAGTTCCCGATGTCTCTTGAGCCCAATAGCCAGCTCGGCCCCTATCGCATCGTCGCGCCGCTCGGCGCCGGCGGGATGGGCGAAGTGTTTCGCGCCCGCGACCCGAAGCTGGATCGTGACGTCGCGATCAAGGTGCTGCCGGCGAATCTGGCCGCCGATCAGGACGCGCTCGGCCGATTCGAGCGTGAAGCCAAGGCTGTCGCGGCGCTGTCGCACCCGAACATCCTGGCCATTCACGACTTCGGGCAGGCCGGCGGTCGTCACTACGCCGTCATGGAGCTGCTCGAAGGACAGACACTCCGTCAGGTCCTCGAGGTCGGCCCGCTCCCGCCGAAGAAGGCGATCGAGTTCGGCCGCCAGATCGCGGAAGGCCTTGCCGCGGCGCATGGCAAGGGGATCGTCCACCGCGACCTGAAGCCGGAGAACCTGTTCGTCACCCGCGACGGGCACGTCAAGATCCTGGACTTCGGTCTTGCGCGGCAGAGCGTTGCCCCCGCCGCCGGCGACACCACCCTGGCGACGATGCACAGCACGGAGCCCGGCGTCGTGCTGGGCACCGTCGGCTACATGGCGCCGGAGCAGGTGCGCGGCCAGGCGGCCGATCACCGTGCGGACATCTTCGCGTTCGGGGTCGTGCTCTACGAGATGCTGACCGGCCAGCGCGCATTCGAGCGCGCGACCGGCGCCGAGACGATGACGGCGATTCTGCGCGATGAGCCGCCGGCGCTCACGACGGTGCGCGACACGGTGCCGCCGGCGCTCGAGCGCGTCGTCGATCACTGCCTCGAGAAGCGGCCCGAGGACAGGTTTCAATCGGCGCGGGACCTGGCGTTTGCCCTTGGCGCGTCCGTCGGCAGCGCATCGACTCGATCGGGGCCCGCTCCCTCGATCGACGTCCCTCGCAGGCCCTCGTCGAGAGCAGCGCTGGTCGCCGCCGGCGCCTTGCTGGCGGGCCTGGCCGGTGGCGCGCTTCTCCATCGGCAACTGGGTGGTGTGAGGGCGGCGGAAAAGCCAATCGACGTGCGCTACCTCACCTACTCCGGGCAGGACTTCTCGCCGACGTCTTCAGCCGACGGGCGCTCTGTCGCGTTCCGGTCGGACAGGGATGGGCACGCCCGCATCTGGCTGAAACAGCTGTCCACCGGCACCGAGGTCGCGCTCACTGAAGGGCCGCTGGACGATTTCCCGCAGTTCGCGCCCGACGGATCGACGGTGCTCTTCACGCGCATCGCGGCTGGGGGCTCGCGGGCCTTGTTCAAGGTCCCGGTCCTTGGCGGTGAGCCGCGCAGGATCGTCGAAAACGCCACCGACGGCGCGTGGTCGCCGGACGGCAGCCACATCGCCTTCCTGCGCCTGCAGCCGGCCTCGCCGGGCAAGATCGCGGCGACGGTCCTGACCGTCGCCGCCAGCGACGGAACGTCACAGCGGCCCCTCATCCGCGTCGACGGATCGGGACTGGCAGCCCCACGCTGGTCGCCGGACGGCACGAAGATCTCGATGACCGGCACCGCAGTGGGAGCTGGATCGTTCTCTCTCAGGGTCGTCAACGTCGAGACCGGCGCCGTGGAGATCGTCGTCGCGCCGACGACGTCGAGCAGGCCCTGGGCAGCCCGATGGTCGCCCTCGGGACGGTTGATGTACACGTCGGGTCAGGTGACCGCGGGATCGCTGGCCGGGACGACGGGCCGCCTCATGGCCATCGAGCCGGGGTCGAATCACTCGGTGACGCTGTTTTCGAGTGCGGACTCGCTGGGGCGCTTCACGTTGCTCGACGAGAACCGCGCCGTTGTGGAATCGCAGGCCTCGCGTCAGAACATCGTCCAGTGGGCAGGCGGCACCGGCACGCCGCTGTCGGTCGGGCGGGCATCAGATCGCCAGCCAATCTATTCGCCGGACGGCAAGTGGATCGTCTTCTCGTCGGATCGCACCGGCAATCTCGACCTCTGGGAGAGCTCCGTCGCCACCGGCGAACTGCGCCAGCTGACCGACGACCCTGGCGACGACTGGGACCCTGTCTTCACGCCGGCCGGTCACCTGCTGTGGAGCTCGAACCGCAGCGGCAACTTCGAGCTGTGGACGGCAGAAGGCGACGGCAGCAACGCCAGGCAACTCACCCACGACGGCGTGGATGCCGAGAACCCGAACCCGTCGGCCGACGGCAAATGGATCGTGTACGGCTCGACACGTCCAAACCAGGCGGGCATCTGGCGCGCCCGCGCGGACGGCAGCGAGGCGACGCTGCTCGTCCCCGGCCTTCTTGGCATCCCGGATATTTCGCCGGACAACCAATACGTCCTCTACTCCGGGTTCTCGGGCAACCTGGTCGGCGCGGGTCTTCACGTGGCGCGGCTTGCTGACGGCAAGATTGTCGATTTCGAAATCGTCCCGGCGACCATCCGTCCGACCACGGCGAACCTCGGGCGGGCACGGTGGATGCCCGACAGCCGGCGGGTCGCGTTCGTCGGTCAGGACGAAAAAGGCGTCAACGGCATCTACGTGCAGGACTTCGTGCCCGGCAGCGACACCACGGCGACGCGGCGAAAGCTTGCCGGGTTCGACCCTGCTGCCGATGCCGAGACCTTCGGCCTCTCGGCGGACGCGAGCCGCGTGGCAGTGGCGGGCCGCCAGTTGGTGTCGAGTCTTCTGCTGCTGGAAGGCCTCCGCCGGTAACGCCTCGACGCGAGTCCACACCGTTCGTCCTGAGCTTAACGAAGGACGCACCACCGCCCCTACAGGCAGCAAGCGTTCGGATTCGGTCCCGCGACCGTTTACCAGACCAGGGTCCGCGAGCCACTTCGCGAACCCCGGAGGTGAACAAGTGCAGCACCGGACGTCCATCCGCCGCGTTCCCCCGGCGCCGCAAGTCCTCGCCCAGCTGCACGCCGACTATCTCCGCTACAAGAAGAAGGCGCGGACGCGGATTCTCCTTCAAGAAGTATCTGGCCCTCATCGGCTTCAAGGACCCGACCGCCGGCTTCGACGGCGGCGACACCGGCGCCCGCGACGTCGTCGGGTCCGACTTCGTCCTCGTCGAGGTGCCGAAGCGCGCGGTCACGGGCACTGTTCGCGTGCTGGTGCTGCTGACTGACTTTCCCGGCAAGCCCGGCGTGCGCCCGGCGCACGAGTACGAGGACATGCTGTTCTCGAAAGGCACGTTTCAGACTGGCAGCCTCCGCGACTTCTATTCAGAGGTCACCCTGGGCAAGGTGAACGTCGTCGGCACCGTCCATGGCTGGCTGCGGATGCCCCACCCGTACGCGTACTACGTCAACGGCAAGTCCGGCACCGGCCGCTACCCGAAGAATTGCCAGCGGCTCGCCGAGGACGCGCTCGCGGTGGCGAAGGCAAAACGCCTCTCGTTCCCGAAGAGCCTCGACAACTTCGACGACGGCTCCATCACTGCCCTGGTCATCGTCCATGCCGGCCGCGGCGCCGAAGTGATGAGCACGAAGGCCTCGGCCAACGCGATCTGGTCCCACAAGGCGGACATGCACGCGCCAGTAGCCGTGTCGCGGTCGCTCTCGGCGACCAACTACCTGACGGTGCCCGAGGACTGCCACATGGGCGTCTGCGCGCACGAGCTCGGCCACCTGCTCTTTCAGTGGGACGATTTCTACGATCCGAACTACGACGACGACGGCGCGGGCTGGGACGGCGCAGGCAACTGGGATCTGATGGCAGGCGGCTCGTGGAACAACGGCGGCATCACGCCCGCACATCCCGCCGGCCTGCACAAATCCCAACATCGCTGGGTGGAGGTCCAGCGCGTCGACTCCACCACGAGAGGTGTGGTGATTCCGCGCTACTCACGCACCAAAGGCAAAGTTGTCCGCGTCACGAGCGACGCCTTCTCGCCGACGCAGTGCCTCATTCTCGAGAATCGTCAACGCGTGGGCTTCGACAGGATGCTGCCGGGGAAGGGCCTGCTCGTCTGGCGGGTCGATACGCGAATGGAGCAAGTGTCTGCCAGGCGGCCGGCGATGCTGCTGATCGAGGCCGACGGCCGCCACAACCTGGAACGTCCCGACGACGAGGACGAGGGTGATGCGGGCGATCCGTTCCCGGGCCCCGGCAAGCACCGCGCGCTGAAGGACACCGGGAAGAGATCGACGTCGTTTCCGCGAAAGCGATCCGGCATCTCGCTGCAGAACATCAGGCTCGACGGCGCCGGCACCATCACGCTCGACGTCGTCATCAAGTAGGACAGGCGCCCGCCGGCTACGCTTGCGATGCGGAGTCGCCCGTGGCACCCCGACGCGTGCGACTGGCGTCCTCCAGCACTTGAAACAGCTCCACTTCGTTGACAGGCTTCACCAGGTGGACGTCAAAGCCCGCGTCTGCCGTCCGCTGCCGGTCACGTTGCTGGCCCCAGCCCGTCACGGCCACCAGCGTGGCGCGACCGCCCCAGTCGCAGCGGCGAATCTGGCGTGCGGTTTCAAGTCCGTCCATTCCCGGCATGCCGAGGTCGAGCAGCACCACGTCGGGCTGGAAGTCGCTGGCGACGGCGACGGCCTCCACGCCGTTGCTGGCCGTCCGGACGTCGTGACCGGCCATCTGGAGACGCAGCGACAGCGACTCTGCCGCGTCGTCGTTGTCGTCGGCCACGAGGATGCGACACGGCGGGACGACGGGCAGCGGGCGATGCATCGCTGCGGCAGGCGCAGCGCCACGCGCCTGCCTTGGCATCGCCGGCAGCCGCACCGTGAGCGTCGTGCCGCGGCCGTGGCCTTCGCTGGACGCCGTGATGCTGCCGCCGTGCATCTCTGTCAGGCGGCGCGAAAGCGCGAGGCCGATGCCGAGGCCGCCCTGCGAGCCGCCAGACTTGTCGTGCACTTGCGTGAACAGATCGAAGATCGCGGGAATGAGCTCCGCGGGAATGCCGATGCCGGAGTCGGCAATGCGAATCACGGCGTCGTTGCCCTCGAGCAGGACCGCGACGCGAATGCGGCCGCCTGGCTCGGTGAATTTGGCGGCGTTCTGGAGGATGTTGCCCACCACCTGCACGAGCCGTGTCTTGTCGCCGTCGACAGTGATCAGCTCGTCAGGCAGGTCTACGGTGAGCTCGTGACGGCGGGCGTCGACGATGGGCCTGGCGGTCTCGACCGCGCGCGCGATGATGGCGTCCACCAGCACCGCCTCGCGTCTCAATGCGATCATGCCGCGCGTGATACGGGACACGTCGAGCAGGTCGTCGATGAGCGTGACGAGATGCTCGACCTGCCGCTCGATGACGTCTCGCGCAAAGGTCTGCTGCGCGGGCCCCAGCTCTCTGAGCCGGAGCAGCTGCACTGCGGTACGAATGGGCGCAAGAGGATTGCGCAGCTCGTGTGCCAGCATCGCCAGGAACTCGTCCTTGCGCTGGTCCGCCTGCTGCAGCGCCGCCGTGCTCGCCTCGAGCGCCGCAGTGCGCTCCGCCACTCTCGCTTCCAGCTCGCTGTTCAGTCGCTCCAGCGCGCTGCTCTTCCTGTGGAGCTCGGCGAAGACACTGACTTTGGCGCGCAGGATCTCGGGGACGACAGGCACCGGCACGTAGTCCACGGCGCCGCACTCGTAGCCACGCAGCCGGTCCAGGTCTGTCAGCAGGACCGCGGACACGAAGATGATCGCGGTCTTCTGGAACCGCGGATGCTGGCGAATCATCGCCACCAGCTCGTAGCCGTCCAGATCCGGCATGCAGACGTCCACCAGCACCACGCCGATGTCCTGGCGCAGGAGGCACTCCAGCGCCTCGGTCGCCGAGCTCGCCTTGATCAGGTTCTCGCCGAGCTCGCCGAGGATCGTCTCGTAGGTCAGGAGCTTCGACGGCTGGTCGTCCACCAGCAGGATGTTGACTCGATCGATTCGCGTTGTCGTGGTCATGCGTCACCTCAGCGGTGCAGCCACATACGCAGCGCCGACAGGAGCTGCTCGGTGTTGACGGGCTTCGCCAGGTAGTCCGACGCGCCCGCCTCGAAGCACTTCTCTCGATCGCCCTTCATCGCCTTCGCCGTGAGGGCGACGATCGGCAGCCGGCGCAGCGCGGGGTTCTCGCGGATCTTCTGCATCGTCTGATAGCCGTCCATCTCCGGCATCATGATGTCCATCAGCACCATCGACACACCCGGCGTCGTCTCGAGCAGACGCGTCGCCTCGTTGCCGGTGCTCGCCGTCAGCACCTTCATGCCGCGGCGCTCCAGGACGCTGCTCAGCGCGAAGATATTCCGCACGTCGTCGTCCACCACCAGGACGGACTTCCCTACCAGGTCGTCGTCGGAGCGGTGCAACCGCTCGAGCATGCGCTGCTTCTCGGGCGGGAGGTCCGAGACGACGCGGTGGAGGAACAAGGACGTCTCGTCGAGCAGCCGCTCCGGGGACTCGACGCCCTTCACGACGACGCTTCTGGCCAGCATGCGCAGCCTGGCGTCTTCGTCCGGCGACAACTCCCGTCCGGTGAACACGACCACGGGCACTTCCGCGAGGGCGCTGTCCATGCTGATCCGCTCGAGTACCTCGAATCCCGACATGTCGGGAAGCCTCAGATCGAGCACGACGCAGTCGCAGGGCTGATCGGCCATGGCGGCAAGCGCCGCCGTCCCGGTGTCGGCCATGACGATGTCCACGTCGTCGTGCCTCAGCAGCTCGCGGATGCTCATCTGCTCGGCCGAGTTGTCCTCCACGACGAGGAGCCGCTTGCGGCGCGGGGTCGCGAACGCCTTGATGCGGGTGACTGCCGCTTCCAGGCCCTCCATCGTCGTCGGCTTGTTGATGAAGGAGAACGCGCCGCGCGCGAGGCCGTGTTGCCGGTCCTCGTCGAGCGTCACGATCTGCACCGGGATGTGCCTGCGTGTCGGGGTCCTGTTTCAGCTGACTGAGCACCGTCCAGCCGAGCATGTCGGGAAGAAAGACGTCGAGCGACACCGCCGACGGCCTGAACTGGCGCGCCAGCGTCAGCGCGTGAGCGCCTCGCATCGCCACCAGCGCTTTCATGCCCTTCTGGTGCGCCAGATCGACCAGCAGCCGCGCATAGTGCGGGTCGTCTTCGACGACGAGCAGCGTGACATCCCCGGGCTGCAGTTCGTCGCGGTCGTCGGCCACGATCTCGACTGGACGATCGGGTGCGCGCACGATGGCCGACCGCGCGGCCGGCGCCATCTGCGACAGCTCCAGCGCGGTCTTGTGGATCGTGCTGACGTCAACCGCCGGGCCGGCGTAGCGGATCGGCAGATAGAGCGTGAAGGTGCTGCCGAGACCAGGTGTGCTTCGCAGCTGGATTTCGCCGCCCAGCAGGTTCGCCAGTTCTCGGCTGATGGCCAGCCCGAGGCCGGTGCCGCCGTACTTCCGGCTGGTGCTCGCGTCAGCCTGCTGGAACGCCTCGAAAACAATGCGCTGCTTCTCGGGCGGGATGCCGATGCCGGTGTCCGAGACCTCGAACGACACCACCGCCACCGCCTGGCTGAGAACCGGATGCGTGGGGCTCCAGCCACCCGCGACCAGCGACACGTCGAGGCGCACGCCGCCTTGCGACGTGAACTTGAACGCGTTCGACAGCAGGTTCTTCAGCACCTGCTGCACGCGCTTGGCGTCGGTCAGCAGGCTTCGGCCCAGTCGTGAGTCGACGTGCAGATCGAACGAGAGGCCGCGGCTCTCGGCCTCGTGATTGAAGGTCCGCGTGGTCATCTCGAGCAGGTTGCTGAAGAAGACTTCCTCGGCGTCGACGGTGACGGTGCCGGACTCGATCTTCGACAGGTCGAGGATGTCCGTGATCAGGTTCAGCAGGTCGGTGCCGGCGCCGTGGATGGTGCGCGCGAACTCCACCTGCCGGCCGGAGAGATTGCCCTCCGGGTTGTCCGACAGCTGCTGGCCGAGGATCAGGATGCTGTTGAGCGGCGTCCGCAGCTCGTGCGACATGTTGGCCAGGAACTCGGACTTGTACTTCGAGGTGAGGGCGAGCTCTGCGGCCTTGTCCTCGAGCGCGCGACGGGCCTGCTCGATTTCCTGGTTCTTGCGCTCGACCTCCGCGTTCTGCTCCGCCAGTTGCTGCGCCTTCTGCGCCAGCTGCTCGTTGGTCTGCTGCAGCTCTTTCTGCTGGGTCTGCAGCTCGCCGGCCAGTTCCTGCGACTGCTTCAGCAGCCCTTCCGTCTGCATCGTCGCCTCGATGCTGTTCAGCACGATGCCGATGCCGGTGGTCAGCTGCTCGAGGAACCCGAGGTGTGTCGGCAGGAAGTCGCCCAGTGAGGCGAGCCCGAGCACTGCCTTGATCTGCCCTTCGAACACGACCGGGAAGACGACGAGGTTCCGCGGCAGCGCCTCGAAGAACACCGAGCCGACGGGGACGACGTCGCGAGGCACGTCGGAGACCAGGATGCGCCGCTTGTCGCGCGCGCACTGACCGATGAAGCCGTCGCCGAGCGCGAGCTGCGGCGGGTAGGGATTGGTGTGGCCGTCGGCGTAGCTCGCCAGGATCTTCAGATGTGGCATCGGCTCCGAGGCCATCTGGTAGATGACGCCCTGATGCGCGTCCACCAGCGGGACCAACTCGCTCAGCAGCATCTGACCGACCGTGGCGAGATCGCGCTGGCCCTGCAGCATCCCGGTGAACCGCGCGAGGTTGGTCTTGAGCCAGTCCTGCTCGGTGTTGCGGTCGGTGGTCAACCGCAGGTTGTCGATCATCGTGTTGATGTTGTCTTTCAGCTCGGCGACCTCACCGCGGGCGTTGACCTGAATCGATCGGGTCAGGTCGCCCTTGGTGACGGCCGTGGCCACTTCCGCGATGGCGCGTACCTGCGTCGTCAGGTTGGCGGCCAGCAGGTTGACGTTGCCGGTGAGGTCCTTCCAGGTGCCGGCCGCACCCGGGACGTTGGCCTGCCCGCCCAGCCGGCCCTCGACGCCGACTTCGCGCGCGACCGACGTCACCTGGTCGGCGAAGGTCGCCAGCGTGCTGGTCATGTTGTTGATGGTGTCGGCCAGCGCGGCGACCTCGCCCTTGGCCTTGACGGTGAGGCCCTGCTCGAGGTCGCCGTTGGCCACCGCGGTGACGACCTTCACGATGCCGCGCACCTGCTCGGTGAGGTTGGCGGCCATGACGTTGACGTTGTCGGTGAGGTCCTTCCACGTGCCGGCGACGCCAGGCACCTGCGCCTGGCCGCCGAGCAGGCCGTCGGTGCCGACCTCGCGCGCGACGCGGGTCACTTCGGCGGCAAACGCGTTGAGCTGATCGACCATCGTGTTGATGGTGTTCTTCAGCTCGAGGATTTCGCCTTTGACGTCGACGGTGATCTTCCTGGAGAGGTCACCGCGCGCAACGGCGGTCGTGACTTCGGCGATGTTGCGGACCTGCGTGGTCAGGTTGGCCGCGAGCAGGTTGACGTTGTCTGTCAGGTCCTTCCACGTGCCGCCGACGCCGGGCACAACCGCCTGGCCGCCGAGCCGCCCTTCGGTGCCGACCTCGCGCGCGACGCGCGTGACTTCGGCGGCGAACGACCGCAGCTGCTCGACCATCGTGTTCAGCGTTTCCTTCAGGAGCAGGATCTCGCCGCGCACGTCGACGGTGATCTTCTTCGAGAGGTCGCCGCTGGCGATGGCGATGGCCACTTCGTTGATGTTGCGCACCTGGCCGGTCAGGTTGCTGGCCATGAAGTTGACGTTGTCGGTCAGGTCCTTCCACGTGCCGGCGACGCCGGGCACCTGCGCCTGTCCACCGAGCTTGCCTTCCGTGCCGACTTCGCGCGCGACGCGCGTGACCTCGGCGGCAAACGCGTTCAGCTGGTCCACCATCGTGTTGACGGTGTTCTTCAGCTCGAGGATTTCGCCTTTGACGTCGACGGTGATCTTTCTGGACAGGTCGCCGCGCGCGACGGCTGTCGTGACTTCGGCGATGTTGCGGACCTGCGTGGTGAGGTTGGCCGCGAGCAGGTTGACGTTGTCTGTCAGGTCCTTCCACGTGCCGGCGACGCCCGGCACCTGCGCCTGGCCGCCCAGCTTGCCCTCGGTGCCGACCTCGCGCGCGACGCGTGTCGCCTCGCCGGCAAACGCGTTGAGCTGGTCGACCATCGTGTTGATGGTGTCCTTGATCTGCAGGATCTCGCCGCTGACGTCGACGGTGATCTTCTGACTGAGGTCGCCCTTCGCGATGGAGGTCGCGACCTTCGACACGTCGCGCAGCTGCACCGTCAGGTTGCCGGCCATCGCGTTGACGGAGTCGGTGAGGTCCTTCCACGTGCCGGCGACGCCGGCGACCTGCGCCTGGCCGCCCAGTTTGCCGTCGGTGCCGACCTCGCGCGCCACGCGCGTGACTTCCGCCGCAAACGCATTCAGCTGGTCGACCATCGTGTTGATGGTCTCTTTCAGCAGCAGAATCTCGCCGCTGACGTTCACCGTGATCTTCTTGGACAGGTCGCCGCGTGCAATCGCCGTCGCCACGTCCGCGATGTTGCGGACCTGCGCGGTGAGGTTGCTGGCCATGAAGTTGACGTTGTCGGTGAGGTCCTTCCACGTGCCGCCGACGCCGGACACCTGCGCCTGGCCGCCCAGCTTGCCGTCAGTGCCGACTTCGCGCGCCACGCGCGTCACTTCCGACGCGAACGCATTGAGCTGGTCGACCATCGTGTTGATGGTGTTCTTCAGCTCGAGAATCTCGCCGCGGACGTCGACGGTGATCTTCCGCGAGAGGTCGCCGCGCGCGACGGCCGTCGTGACTTCGGCGATGTTGCGCACCTGGTCGGTCAGGTTGCGCGCCATCGCGTTGACAGAGTCAGTGAGGTCTTTCCAGGTGCCGGCCACGCCGGGCACGACGGCCTGGCCGCCCAGCCGGCCTTCCGTGCCGACTTCCTGCGCGACGCGCGTGACTTCCGATGCGAACGACCGCAGCTGGTCGACCATCGTGTTGATGGCTTCCTTCAGCTGAAGGATCTCGCCGCGGACATCGACGGTGATCTTGCGGGACAAGTCGCCGCTGGCGACGGCGATGGTGACTTCGGAGATGTTCCTGACCTGCGCCGTCAGGTTGCTGGCCATCGAGTTGACGCTGTCGGTCAGGTCCTTCCACACGCCGCTGACGTCTCTGACCTGGGCCTGGCCGCCGAGCTTGCCGTCGGTGCCGACCTCGCGCGCCACGCGCGTGACTTCGGACGTGAAGACGCCCAACTGCTCGATCATCGTGTTGACGATGGTGGCGGAGCGAAGGAACTCGCCTTCGAGCGGCCGGCCGTCCACGTCGAGCCGCACGGCCTGCAGCAGGTCGCCTTTCGCGACGGCGGCCAGAGCCCGCGTCACTTCAGTGGTCGGCCACAGGAGGTCGTCGATCAGCGTGTTGACGGAGCCTTCCATGTCCGTCCACGCGCCGATTGACCGGCCGAACTTCACGCGCTGCCGCGTCTGCCCGCGCTTGCCGACGACAGTGCCCACGCGTTCCAGCTCGCTGGCCATGCGGGCGTTTGCGACGACGATCTCGTTGAAGGTGTCGGCGATCTTGCCTTCAAGACCGGTCCAGTTGCCGGGCAGCCGGACCGAGAAATCGCCATCACGGACGGCCTGCAGCACCTGCAGCAGGTCCGGCAGATGCCCCGCCGGATAATCGGCGGCAACCCCGGAAGTTTCTGGAAGTACCTGATCGGCCCGCTGCATGCGCCAGCTCCGTTTCAGGGAGTGTCGTAGAACGCTACAACCGGGCAGAAATTTCCCCCGGCAATGCCTTCCGACCGGCCACTCCGCGGCTTATTTGCGAGATCTGCGGGGTCGCAGGGCAAAATGTGTGCTCAGTCGAGTCGGCTCGATCGGGCCGGGTCTCCTCGGCAGCCCATCACGCCTTGAGGGCCACGATGACTCCCCGGCCGACGGCCGTCGGGACGGGGCCGGACGGCTGGAATCCCGCCTCGCGCATCCATTGGGCGATTTCGGCCACCGAATAGCAGCGCCCCTGGCAAATGTGCATCAGCAGGACCGAATAGCCGGCGATCGGCAGCGGGCCCGTCTTCTCCGGATTCAGAAACGCGTCGTGGACGGCGAGCAGGCCCCCGCCGGGCAGCGCGTCGTAGGACGCGCGCAGCAGCAGCTGCACGACGTCGGCGTCCCAGTCGTGCAGGACGTTGGAGAAGAGGTGGACGTCGTGCCCGCCTGGCAGGGAGCCGTCGAGCATGTCTCCGGCGATCACGCCAACCCGATCCCCGAAGCCTCGATCGGCGATCGCGCGCGCGGCGACGCGGTCCACCGGCGGCTTCTCGAGGACCGACGCCTGCAGCTCCCGAAAACGCGCGGCGAGCGCGCAGGCAAAGATGCCGGACCCGCCGGCGATGTCGAGCACGCGGCGCCGGCCGCCGAGGTCGATGCTCCGCGCCAGCGCCTGTGCTGTCGGCAGACCGCGACAGTCCATCGCGGCGATGAACTCGTTGGCGAAGGCCTCGTTCTCCATGGCCCGATGCCAGTCGCCCTGGTCCGCTCGGCCAGCGTAGTTCGCCGGCGTGTCGGTGCGCAGCACCTCCAGAAGGTCCCCGGCAACGGGCCGGTCCTCGACCTTCGGAAAGTACGGACCGAGGAATCGGGGCGACGTCTTGACGAGGTGTTCGCTCGCCAGTCTCGTGTTCCGCAACAGCGCGCCGTCGCGTGTCAGCAACTCCATCGCCGCGAACAGCGTGGTCATGACATCGACCGGCCGCTGATGGAGGCCGAAGTGCCGCGCGATGTCGTCGACACTTGAAGGGTTCGTTTCGAGCCAGCTGAACAGGTCCAGGCCCTTGAGTCCGGCGACCAGCATGTCGGTCGCGTACAACTCGTCACGGCTGCGAAACAGGGGTGTCGGATCGGCGTCCGGCCCGCGCGTCAGATCGATCATGTTGGCCTAGGATATCCCCCATGCCATTCGTCACCGCCAGCATCAAGGCGTTCGGCGACCCGCTTCAGAAAGCGTTCGTCGAGCACACCGGTCCGTTCGGCGTCGGCTCGCTCGGCTGGACGCTGACCGACGACAACGGGAGCTTCACCTTCGACGCGGGGCCATTCGCGAGCCGCGTGGACGTGAAGGTGTACTGCCAGAACTCTGTCATCCGCGTGCTCGACGGCGGAATGGCGGTGCCCATTCCGGTGTCTCAGACAGTGAATCTGGGCAACGGCGAGAGCGTGAACATCGGCCAGCAGGATCACTACCGCATCCTGAATCAGTGCATCGACGTCTATCGCACAGTCTGGAAGCAGTTTCGTCCTTACAACAGGAGCAGCCGCGGTGACTTCCCGCTGGGGAAGAAGGCGACCGTGCGGCAGACGTTCGCGGACTCGAAGCGGCTGGAGTTGAGCTATCCCGATCAGTTCCCCTCTACGCTCGCGTTCACTGAGCCGTCAGGGCTGAACAATTCCGGCTACCCGTTCCTGCACATCAAGGATCGTCACAACGACGGACGGCTGTTCGGCACGCCCGACTCGATTGCGACGCATCACGATGCGTCACTTCTCCCGCACGAGATGGGCCACGCCTTTCATTTCTCGACGCTCGCGGCGACGACGCGGGAGTCGATTGAGGCGCAGTATCTCGGGTTCCTCCTGACGCATGTCCCGTTTCACGACGTCGCGCTCCAGACGACCCCGTTTGTGGCGTTCATCGAGGCCGTGGGTATTTTCTCGGAGCGGTTCTTCGCCTTCAGCAAGCTGGTGAAGCCGCATCTCTCTGGCGTGGCGCTCCGGAAGGCATTCTTCCGCGACGAGCTCGGCGCGCAGAGCCTGGCCAGTGCGCTGATCGATCCGTACACGCCGGTGGGCACGCGCGACAGCGCCGGGGACGTCCAGCCGGCGTTCCGGGGAAACGATATCGAGGGCGCTGTGTACCGGAGCGATCTATCTGGATTTCGCCAGCCGCATCGGCATGCGCGATGCCGTCGGCCTTGTGCTCGACAGCAACGCGACGAGCTTCGACGAGTTCAGCCAGCACGTCTCCGGCCGTGGCAACAGCGCTTGGCGGCACGCGCTGGACGCGGTGATCAACACGTGGGGATTCTGAGCGGGTGCACGGATCTCAGGCCGGCGTCTGCGGAGCTGCTAGCGGGCTGGCCGTGACTCTCCCCGACAGCGCCCGCACGTTGTCGAGTCGGCGCGACACATCCGACGGCTTGCCTGACTCGCTCGCCCACAAGGCATGGCGCCGACCGAGGTCGGTCCAGAGCGTCAGACTGCGCGCATACGACTGCTGCGCACGCCCAAGGTGATCCTGGCGCTGACCGCTCGCGTGCGCCGCCAGCGCGTACGCGTCGCCGAGGTCGGCGTATAACTGCGCGAGCCCGCGCGTGTAGACCACCTGCTGCGGGCGTTCGGTCACGATCGGCTCGAGAACCCGCCGCGCCTCGTCGAGGCGATCGATGGCGGCGGACGCATCTCCGTCCTTCAGCAGGCTCTCGCCCGACAGCATCAGGCTGTCCGCCAGGTCGTCGCGATACTCGACGCTGCCGGCGTCCTGCGCGGCCAGCGTCCGCTGAATCGCGACCGCGCGCTGAAGCAGCGCGGCGGCCCCTCGACTATCGCCCTTCGCGAGCAGTGTCTCGGCGAGCTTGTGGAGGCACCCGCCGACATCTTTTCTGGCGCCGACGTTCGACGGATCCGCACGCGCCAGTTCCTCGTACATCGCGAGCGCGCGCTCGCCGGCGGCCAGGGAGTCGCTGTACTTCTGTGCGCCCCGGAGCGCGTCGCTGACGTGGTAGAACCCGTTAGCCAGCAATCGGACGTAGCCGGCGTTGTCCGGCTCCGCGGCACGCATCGCCTGTTCGTCTTCAAGGGCCGCCTTGTAGCTCTCCAATGCGCGCGGCGGGTCGCCGTTGACCATGAACATCGTGCCGAGACGCTCGTTGATGACGGCCATGCGGTGGTCGTAGTCCGCCTTCGGCGGATCCTGCTTGGCCATGTCTGCGATGGCCAGGGCTCTTCGATACATCGCCAGCGCCCCCGCGTATTCGCCGAGATCCGCCAGCGCGTCGCCGAGGTACAGCGGCGCACGAAAGGCGTCACGCCGGATGTCGGGCCCTGGCGCCTGCTCCACCAGCCGATCCATGATCCGCATCCCTTCACGGGTGCGCGTGACGGCGCTCTGCGGATCGCCGCGTACCTGGAAGATCGGCCCCATCCTTACGAGAACGATCCCGAGACTGTGCATGTACTCGACGTTGGACGGCTCGAGCGCGACCAGGCTCCGCCGAAGGGCCAGGGCCCGCTCGTAGTTCCTCAGGGCCTCGTCGGTGTCGCCGGTGCGCGACGCCGATGGACGGCCCTGCACGTCGGCCAGGCGCAGGTAGGCCGTTGACAGCTCCAGCGTGAGCGCCCGGTCGGCGCCGGCATCCTGCGCCAGGCTGTCGAGGTACTGCTGGGCGGTTTTCACGACCATCTCGCGGGCGCGTGTCGCGCCTGGCAGTGTGTCGATCGAGTCGTGAAATTCGAACAGAAACGACGTCGCCAGCTGACGGACTTCGGTGAAACGGCGCTCGGCCTGAGCCCGCGCCCGCTCCGCCGCGCGCGCCTGCGCCGTCGTGATGACTGTCGCGGCGACAAGCGTGATCGCGAGCAGCGCCAGCGCGGCGGCCGCAGCGGTGTGACGGCGCACGAACCGCGTCGCCACACTTGTGAACGAGTCTCGACGCGCAGAGATCGGGAGGCCTTCCAGGTGCCGATGCAGGTCTTCAGACAGCTCCTGCGCGGCGCGATAGCGCTTGCCAGGATCCTCGTGCAACGCCTTGAGGACGATGTGGTCCAGATCGCCGCGGAGGGCGCGCTGCAGCCGGACAACCGTCGTGCCTCGAGCCAGGCCGATCGCATCTGCAATCGCCTCCCCTGAGTCACCGGCCGCGTCAGCGGGGGCATCCATCCGGACGACGGCCGCGCTCGGCTTGCTGGCCTGCTGGCCGTCGACGTCGCGGATCAGCGCCGCCCCTCTCGACCGGCGGCGGAACGGCCGCCGCCCGCAGAGGAGCTCGTAGAGCAGGACGCCAAGGCTGTAGATGTCGCTGGCCGTCGTGACGCGCCCGCCGCGGATCTGCTCTGGCGACGCGAAGTCCGGCGTCATCCAGCCCTTGACGCTTTCGGTCTCGCTGCCGTCCGCCGGATCCGGACTGAGGATCGTGGCCAGCCCGAAGTCCAGCAGCTTCGGCCGTCCGTCCGCCGACACGAGCACGTTCGACGGCTTGATGTCGCGGTGGACGATCAGGTGCTGGTGCGCATCGGCGACGGCACCCACCACCTCGCAGAACAACTGAATGCGTTCGACAATGCCGAGTGAGTGGCTGTCGCAGTACGTCGTGATGGGCTGGCCGTCTACGTACTCCATCACGATGTACGGCAGTCCGTCAGAGGTGGTCCCGCCATCGAGCAGGCGCGCGATATGCGGGTGATTGAGCCCGGCAAGAATCTGCCGCTCGGCACGGAACCGGCGGACGATGGCGTCGGTGTCCGCACCGCGCTTGGTGATCTTGAGCGCGACCTCCTGCGTGAACTCCGCGTCGATGCGCGACGCGAGATAGACGGCGCCCATCCCGCCGCGGCCGATCTCGCGCCTGATTTCGTAGGGGCCGATGCGACGGCCAATCATGGCGTCGCCGGGCTCGTCGTCGGCCGGGTCGACGCCGATCATGGCGCGAAGGGCGTCGCCGCCAGGCATCGTGAAGACCGGGCGCTCGAACCGATCGCCGACGCGGTCCGCCGACGCCAGGAGCGACGCCACCTCGAGGCGCAATGCCTCGTCGCCGCGGCAGGCATCGGCGACAAACCGGGCGCGTTCCACCGGATCGATGGCGCCGGCGTCGTACACGATCGCTTTGACGCGCTGCCACTGCTCCGACGTCATCGACTCTCCCAGGGCCCGCGAGCGTTCTCGCACGCGGCTCCCGAGGCCGTCAAGGGGTTTTCAGCGGCGTTCGATCGTCTGAAGCCGCCGCCAGCCGACGCGTCCGCCGCCGACCTCAGTGCACCTGCGATGTGAGCGTCGCGGTCTCCTTCTGCGTCTCCTTGACGACGTAGTAGGTGGTGCCGATGCCGGCGGCCACGCCGATGAGCGAGACGACCATCTTCGTGTGTCCGCCGCCGCCGCTGCCGCTACCACTGGTGCTCTGCTTCGCGACACGCGTCTTGCCCCTGGCAGGCACTGTCGCGGTCGGCTGGTCGTGCGACGCCTGCTCCGCCGCACGGACGATCGCCGTCCGCAGGTTGATCTGCGCGTTCACTGGCTGTGCCTCATCGCTGGCAAGCGCAGACGCAGACGAGAGCCCTGTGGCGAGTGCCGCCATCGCGGCGATCGAATAAAACGGCTTGAGAGTCATCGCGCCTCCTTGGAAGGTGCGGCGATTTCACGCACGGCCGCGGCCCGCGCCGCCGTCGTCCCGCCGCACTGAATTGTTCCGGTCGGGGCTATATGCGCCATTCGCGCGAAACTAGGCTCAGGCTGGCGGGGTGTGATTTACTGTCGAGCCGGACGCATGCAAAAGCCCGACGCGGACATCACGCAGCTTCTTCAGGCCTGGCGGAGCGGCGACCGCGAGGCCGTCGATCGCCTGATCCCGCTGGTCTACGAGGAGCTGCGCATGCTGGCCTCCCGCCAGCTGGCGCGCGAATGGCGGCACGACCGGCTGCAGACCACTCTCGTGGTGCACGAGGCGTACGTGCGGCTGTTCGATCAGCCTGACGTGGACTGGCAAAACCGCGGGCACTTCTTCGCCATCGCCGCGCAGGTGATGCGCCGGGTTCTGGTCGACAACGCGCGGAGGGAGCTGCGGGACAAGCGCGGTGGCCGCCCGGTCCACGTCGCGCTCGACGACGTCCAGGTGGTCGCCGATCAGGGGCCGGTAGACGTCGTCGACACGCTGGCGCTGGATCAGGCGCTGAACGAGCTCGAGGCGCTCGACCCGGACCAGGGGCGGATCGTCGAGCTGCGGTTCTTCGGCGGGCTGACCATCGAGGAGACGGCGGCGGCGCTGGGGATCTCGCCGGCGACCGTGAAGCGCGAGTGGGCGATCGCGAAGGCGTGGCTGTTCCGGCGGCTGTCGCCCGATTCAGCGTGATGGCAGGCTAGACCCATCGGCGAATTCGTCGATGGCAACGAGCCGCCGCATCCGATCGGCTGGCGCCTGCGGGGAAGCTGCGCAGGTGCCAGCCATGACTCGACCAACTGCCGCTGGTGCTCGGCTCATCTCGATCCGCTGGAGGGTGCGAGATAAGCAGCAACCCGCGCGGCGCGGGCCGGCGATGGTCTACCGGCCGTTGCCCGGCCGATCGTCGTTGATCTGTCCGCGAATCTCTCCGCCGGGATTGAGCGGCGTCGCGTGCACGTTGACGTAGGCGACTCCCGCCCGTATGGCCGCGATGACCTCGTTGAGCTCTCCGGCGAGGATCTGCTGCGAGGTGGTGCCTGCCGCGACCACGTTGGCCGCGGTGATCGACCCGGTCACGGTGCCCGCCTGCGGACACATGGGTGTGATGCCCGCAACCGCCGCGGGCGCGGGCGTCGTCGCCGTCTGGCACAGCCAGATGACGACGCTGCCGTTGACGGCCGTCTGACCGATGTGGATATGGGACTGTTGCACCGTGCCGACCAGGTCGCTGAACGACAGCTCGTAGTCGATGGTCGAGCCGTCGTTCGAGATGCGCGCCCGGAACGTGCCGTGCGCGGGCGTCGAGACGGCGGGCACTTCGTCGTATCCGATCAGATCGGCGCGCAGCCGTTTCGAGTGATTGTCGGCGGTGACTGAGGCTGGAAGCGCGGCCAGGAGCAGCGCCAGGGCGATACGGGATGACTTCATGCCTTCCTCCTGCGGGCGCGAACGAGGCGAGTGTCTCGGCGCCCGTGAACGGGGGGAAGGGAGGGACAGTTCACACCGCGCCGGAGGTGAAAGCAAGCGATTTCGTTATCTCGACTGTGCCATTGCCGAGCGCGCCGACGCTCAGCAGCGGCGCCCGGGTGGACAGTTCTTGCCCGGGGACTGACGGGCGTGGTAGGATCGGATGTTGTTGACGCGGGGTGGAGCAGTCCGGTAGCTCGTTGGGCTCATAACCCAAAGGTCGCGGGTTCAAATCCCGCCCCCGCAACCACCGCCATTTTAACCACGAGGTCGCCGGTCTCCGGCGACCTCGTTGCATTTTCCGCCTCCGCTAAAGCTACGGCGGACGCGCCGTAGCGCGCTTCGCTTCTATGCGCGCGCGAAGGCGGGTGGGCCGCTCGCAGCATCGCGGCCAGATTCCCTCTCAGCTCCACCCGGAGGCCGCCGTCGCGCGTGGCAATAGTGGCTGGCATCGACCTCGCCCGGTGGACCGCGAAAGCCTCCAGCGCGCCCTCGGCAGGCGTGCGCACAATCGCGTCGATCAGGCCACGGATGGCCTCGGCTGCCTCGCTGCGCGTCTCAAGCCGCTCGAGCGCCTCGGCGAGCCGGGTCACCTTCGCGCGGTACAGGCCCGCCATCCCCGGGTGCAGCAGTGGCAGCGGTTCGCCTTCACTCGCGAGCCGGGCTTGGAGGAGTGCCTTCCGCTCCTGAGTGGCGTTCCACTCGGCCTTCAGGTCCGCGTCGCCGAAGCCGTCCTTGATGGATTGGATCATCCGGCGGACGTCGTGCTGCGATGGAGCCACTCTAGCTACACTGTCGGATGTGCCGGGGGCGCGAGCACCGGCCGCGGACACCGGAGGGCCCCGATCGATGCCGACGGCGGGATGGATCCATGGGGCCAGACCGGAGGTGCGCGAGCTGCCGAGGCCCAAGCGCAACCTGGCGGACCCTTCTGGTGCTGATGGTGAGTAGCGGACGTTGCGCCCAGCGCCGCGCCTGAGGACGCCGTACAGAGTCCCGGGCCGCATCGCCGCCGCCTTGAAGCTCCCAGCCGTGACTGGTGTCTCTCGTGGGTTGGGCCGAGCACTTGACAAACGGAGGAACCAACGAATGGATCGGAAGGCTCTGATTCGGCAGTACAAGGAGACCGGGCGGCCCATGGGCGTGTACCGCGTCCACAACATCGTGAACGACAAGTCGCTGGTCGGTTCCGGCGTTGAAGTGCAAGCGATGCTGAACAGCCATAAGGCGCGGCTTCGTCTCGGTGTTCACGAGAATGCCGCCCTGCAGAAGGACTGGGACACGCTGGGTCCAGACGCCTTCGCCTTCGAGGTTCTGGATACGCTCTCGTTTCGTGCCGATCCTGGTTACGATCCAGCGGCCGACCTAAGAGAACTCGAGGCACTCTGGATGGCGAAGTTGTCCCCATTCGACCAGCGAGGCTACAACGCGAAGTCGCATCGACAGGGATCCAAAAACTGATCTCCGGGCAGCGGCCAAGAAGCGCCTAGGAGTTGGAGAACGGCGACTTCCCCTTGAACCATCGTCCGTTTAATGCGCTCGGCCGAGCTGAGGAGCGTAGCGGGTGAGCAAAAGCCGGCCAGCGGCCAATTCAGGACCCTTCCCGACTGCTCATGCGGGGTCCCGATGCCGTGGGTGTTCGTGGTCACCTGCCTGATCGGGGTCGCCTCAACTCCGTCTGGCCTCTACACTTCGGTGCTGGATCAGTACAGACATAGCGTTGCCAGTTGGCGCCATCGTGTTCACCGTTGGGGCAGTCATCGCAGGTTGGGGCTGGGTCACGTTCCGCTGGGCTCGCACAACGAGGGTGCCTGGCAGGGCCTCTTCGCGGTTGGTGACGTGCGGTCCGTTATCGCTTCAGTCGGAACCCGATGTACGTGGGTCTGGCGGTCGCGTACTTGGGCGACACGTGCGCGAGCCGAACTCCGGCCTCGCCGGGGAGTCGACGATGATGCCCCGCCCATTGGTCAGCGCCCGGACCGAAACCCTAAAGCGCGCTTACGGTGACGTAGTATCCGTCGAGATCTCGGACCGCGAACTCCTTCGTCCGAGTATTCGGGTTCATGTGAGGCTCCTCTTCGAACCGAGGAACGAGCCCGCGGGCTCTTTGTAATGCGACGTCGAAATCGTCGACGCGAAAGAACAAGAGGAGCCCGTTTCCTGGTGTCGCGCCAGCGGGAGTCATCAAAGAAGGGTGCTCATGGGCGCCCCATTCGTGGAGACAAAGGAGGACAGTTCCGTCGGAGTCGAGGAGTTGACCAAACTCGTCGTGGGCTGGTGCCGTGTGCGGCTGGCCGAAGAGAGACTGGTACCACTTGAAGCTTGCGCGGACGTCGTTCACCCCGATGATCGTCCAAGTGCGCTTCATGGTCCTCCTCCGGAGACCTGCTCAGACAATAGCATCTACGCGACCGCCTCGATCATCTGCGAGGATTGGCGCCCGCGATCTGCCTTGGCGGGCGCCTCCCAAAATGGCGCGCGTCGGCGTGTCACAATCCACCTCCGGTACTCTGATGGGCACCGGCCCTCAAGCCGCCCCACTCCACAGCTGCGGCAGGCGAGGCGTCTCCAAGTGTCATCGATGCTGCGCACCGATGGCTACGGACGACTTCCAATCCCTTGTCTGCGATGAGGTTCAATAGCTCTAATGCTGGCCCGGCTGGCCGCGTGTCGCCGTGCTCCCACTTGCGCATGGTCGAGGCCGTCGTGTGCAGACGCCCGCCCGCACTGCCTTCGTGGACTGCTCGGCGCCAGCCTCACTGACTTGTGAGTAATTTGTGCGCCGCGACCAGTAAGCGGCTATGCCGCCAAGTCCCATGTGAGGGCGATTTTGGCCTCCAACGCCAGTGCGGTTCCCGGCGGGGACGCCACGTCAGTGGCGTCGTCGATCCAGGATCTCCTGCACCTGCGCCCGCGGGACGGGGAGCTTGTCGATGTTCTCGCGCAGCCACCCGCTGAAATCCTCCTCGATGCCGGGAGTCCACGTCGTGTCGATCTGCCCGGCCGTGTACTTGCCTTCACGCAGCCGTTGATGGCCGAAGAGATCTCTGAGGTGCGTCAGCTCCGAGGACTGCACGACTCGTTCTGCGAGCTGCGGCGGGATGAAAATCACGCCGCCGTCGCGGCCCAGCACCACATCGCCGGGCATGACCGTCGCCTTGCCAATCCGAATCGGCGTGTTGATGCCGATCATCGTCGAGTTCAGCCGCGGACCGCTCGTCGAGAAGTGATGCGACGGATCGTAGGCGCGCACGAACGACACGAAGTCGTCCAGCTCGTTCAGGCCGCGAATGTCGCGCACCGCGCCGTCGTAGACGATGCCGTTGTGGCTGCGCGCGTAGATGGCGTTGCCGACGTTGTCGCCGATGGAGGGCCCGTTCTCCTTGAGGCCGAAGTGGTCACACACATAGACATCGCGCGGCTGCAGCATGTCAACCGGCCAGGCGTTCTGCCCTCCCACCCGGCCATCCTGCCGGCCTTGCTGCTCGATCACCTTGTGGATGTCGGGACGGCCGGGCAGCCACTGCGCCGTCAGCGCACGGCCGACCAGCACCTTCCCGGGGTGGATCGCGAACCACCCGTCCTCGTACTGATGGTTGAATCCGGCATCGCGAAGCTCGGCCCATGCCTCTTCCAGCGTCACGTTCTTCATGCGCTCGAGAATGCCGTCGGGTACCTTGGGCCGTCCGTCGGAGAAGCGTTCGCCGGTCCAGTCGGGCGTGTACTTGATCAGCAACTCGCGCGTGAGTATGCCCGGTTGCGCCGAGACGACTCCCACGCCGAGGCCAAGCAGGGCAAGGGCCAGCGCCACTCGCGCTGCGATATCACGGACAGCAGTACGCATGGATGCCCTCTCAACTTCGAGCCGCGGGTTCGAACCACGGGGTTCCGGGGACCTGCGCCTTTCGCGCGCCGTCCTCGTTCATCTCCACGCCTAGGCCTGGCCGGTCGGACGGCGTGATGTAGCCCTGCTGCAGGAGTTCCCCTTCCTTCACCCAGTTGCGCCAGAGGTCCAGGGAATCGATCCAGTGCCATTCCTGCGCGAGGAAATTCGGGATTGCGGCGCAGACGTGGGCCGTAGCCATCATGCCAATGGGCGAGGTGACCGCGTGAGGGGCCACCGGCACGTAGTAGGTGTGCGCGAGATCGGCAATCTTCCGCCCTTCGAGCAACCCGCCGCACTTCTGCAGGTCGGGCATGATGATGTCGGCCGCGCGCCGCTCGAGAATCTCGCGGAAGCCCCAGCGCAGATAGACGTTCTCGCCACAGCAGATGGGCGTGCTGGTCGACTCACGCACGTCGCGCATGGCATCGATATTTTCCGCCGGCACGGGCTCCTCGAGGAACATCAGCTTGAACGGCTCGAGCTCTTTGGCCACCCGCTTTCCGGTGCCGACGTCGTAGCGGGCGTGCATGTCCACCGCCAGATCGAAATTCTTGGGATAGAGCTCGCGCGTGAACGCGACCTTTGCGACCATGTGATCGATCTCGCCATTTGACGCGGTCCAGTTGACGCGATCGAAGCGCGCCGGATCCGTCGCATCGTCGATGTCGATCTTCGCCGCGGTGAACCCCAGCTCCTGGATCTGGTGAATCCGGGCCTTCGAGTGCTCGTCGCCAGGAATCATCTCGCGCGATCCGGAGTCGCAGTAGACACGCACGCGATCGCGCACCTTCCCGCCAAGCAGCTGATACACCGGCACCCCCAATGCCTTGCCGGCCAGATCCCAGAGCGCGATTTCAATGCCGGTGAGCGCGGTGACGTACTGGCCGGATTGCGCTCCGGCGAAGACGCCCGACGTGCGAATCCGTTCGAAGGCGGCCTCGACGTTGAGAGGATCCTGGCCGACGAGCAGGCGCGAGAACGATCGCATGAGCGGCACGCTGCCCATGGCGGCGTCGGTCGATTCACCCTGCCCGAAGAGGCCCTGGTCGGTATACACGCGGACGTGGACCTGATAACCGTGCACCCGTACTTCGGCCGTGCGGATTTCGGTGATTTTCAGCTTCGGGCGGTTGTACGGTGTACTCGACGTCTGCACGGCCGCCGAGAGCGACGGCCATCCAGCGATGCCGGCTATCGACAGCAGTCCGCTCTTCAGCAGGGTTCTGCGACCAGGTTCTGGCATAGAGTCCTCCGGGCCGTCCCGAGCAGCGCCATTATCCACGCGCCAGCCTCACTGACTTGTGAAGAATTTGTGCCCCGCGACCGACGCCATCGGCGAAACGCCCGCCAAGTGCTTCAGCAGATGGCCCTTTGGGTGGGTTCTCACTCTTCCGTCGGCAAACGTCACCTCAGCACCACACCCGGTCGCGCGCCTGACGCTGCGGTCACCGGCGTGAACAGGTCCAACGGAATGGCGGCCGCGATCGCCTGGTAGCCGGCTTGGTTCGGGTGAACGTGATCGCAGGTCAAATCAGAGCGCAGGGACCAGGCCGGATCGCTGGCATCTTTCACGGCTGCTTCGACGTCAATCACCGCGTCGAAGCTTGGTTCGGCGGCGCCTCGGTGCTTGTCGTGGTCGCGAATCCATTGGTTCACGACCCGAGCGGTTTGCTTGTTGTTGCCGACGTCCTTGACGGAGTGGCCAAAGGGGAGGAGTGGCACCCCGAGGATCTGCTTCCCGGCGCGGTGAGCTTTGGTGATGGCCTGCTCGTAGGCGGTCTCCAGGAAGGAGGCGCCGACGTGCTCGTAGGAGATGTCGTTCACGCCCATGAGCAGGATCACCCATCGCACCGCAGGAAGCGTCAACAGTTCATCGAGGCGCGACAAGCCGGAAAGACCTGCGCCGTCGGACGAAGCAAAGCGCCCCGACCCGATGCCCGCGTTCAGGACGGCCACCGCGGTCCCGTCAGGCAGTGACGGCATCCGGGCCGCGAGACGATCCGGCCAGTCGCCGTCTGCATCCACCGCGGAGCAGGCCCCTTCGGTGATCGAGTCGCCGAGCGCGACGATCGCCGCTTCCGGACCGGATGCGAGAACCTGCACCTCGTACACCGCAAAAACCTGGCGCGTCGTCGACGCCCCCGTCAGAGACGTCGCCGAGACCTGGTTGCCGGCACCGTGATACGCGGTCTTGACCTGCCCGCGCCCGCCCTCGGTTGTCGGCACGAACGAGCCGGGCACGTACAGGGAGACAGCTAAATCCTGCCCTGCGCTGACAGTCAGGGTGACGGGATCACTCCACAGGTCACTGCCAGCGGACACGATCGCCGACGAGCGTCCGGCGAACGTGAGCGCACGGTCTGTTCCGCTCGCGATACTGCTGCCGCTGCTGCGGATCGCGACGTGACCAGCGCCAATACCGAGCGCTGTCGCGGAGAACCGCTGGCTGAGTCGCACCCGCACCTGTGAACCGCCCATGGTCAGGTGCGCCATCACCCGTAGCGTGCGGCCAGTCAGATCCGGAACCGGATCGGTGAACGTATGGTCGGTCGTAATCGTGGTGGAAAGCGGCCCCCTTCCAATCCACGCGGATACCCACGTGGGCGCCTGCACCCGCGCGGTGGCTGCGATCAACGAGGATGACAGCGCGAGGACAACAATGATCGACGAGCGACGGACGTTTCGTCGCAGCCGTGAACTCATCGGGCGCACCAATGAGATGGCAGTTCGTTGACCGCTCGCCTCCCCGCTCAGAATGAATATTTCACCCCGAGCTGAATCTGCCGCATCGGCAGCGCGGTGCTGGTGATGACACCGAATCCCTGGTGCGCGGCGTTCTCGGGCGCGCCCGGGAATGCCGCGCCCGCCAGGATGTTGCCGTTGGGCGCGCCCCACACTGGATGGTTGAACACGTTGAAGGCTTCGACCCTGGCCTGAATCCGGTGGCCTTTCGGCAGCGTGAAGTTCTTCGCCAGCGCGGCGTCGATCTGCTGCAGATGCGGCGTGACCATCGAATTGCGTGAGACGGTCCCGAATTGGCCCTCGGGAGCCAACACGAACGACGCGGGGTCGTACCAGTGCGTCGGCGAGGGGTCGGCGACATAGCCGTCGCCCACGCCCGAGGAGCTCGGACGGTCGTTCACCAGGTTGTTGGTGCCCGATTGAACCTTGCCGGCGGAGAGCGTCAGCGGAACGCCGCTCTGGATCGTGGTGTTGGTGCTCAACTGCCAGCCGCCGAGAATGCCGTCCAGGACGCCGTTGTTGATATTCACCGGTTTGCCCTTGCCGAACGGCAGGTCGTAGACGGCGCCCAACGCCCAGCGATGGCGCACGTCGAACGACGAGGGCCCCGTCTCGCATTCCATACAGCGGCTGTCCTGCGGGAACAACGTGTCGTAGCCCTGCGTGCGGGTGCCGCTGGAGTTGTCGATCGACTTGGCCAACGTGTAGCTCGTGGTCAGGCTGAGACCGTCACCGTAGCGGCGGGTCGCCTTGATGCTGAAGGCGTTGTAGTGCCCTTTGTTCTGGTCGGTGACATACGAGATCACGCCGAAAGTGGGGTAGGGCACGCGCGAGCTGATGGAGTTGATTGGGCCAGGAGCCGCCTGGTTGAGGGTCTGGAACCCATACAGATGGCGGCTCTGCGATCCGAGGTAGCCGACCTCCACTGACCAGTTCGTGGCCAGCTGCCGCTCCACGTTGACCAGATACTGCCAGGTGCGCGGCGTCGCGTGATCGTAGGCCGCCGCCCACGACAACGTCGGAGGCACCGCGGCGACACCGCCGCCGGGGGTGGCATTGGCCCAGGTGACCGGGTTCGTCGACGACGCTTGAGTGTCGACGCGCGCGGCGGTAATACGGGCCATGTCGAAGTACTCCGCGTTGCCGATGTCTTCCATGTAGTAGAGCCCGACGCCGGAGCGGATGACGGTCTTGTCTCCCAACGCGTAGGTCGCGCCGAGGCGGGGCGCGAAGTTCTTGTACTTCGTCTCCCGCAGGTTGTTGTTCATCCCGAAATCCTTGGCGCACCCGACCGGCGTGACGGTCCAGCGCAGGCTCAGGCCGGCATACGGATCCGTGCAGTCGTCACCCTGGCGCACCAGCGTCGGATAGTTGGATTGCGGCTGGTTGAGGCTGTAGTCGATCGTGGGGATATGCACCGAGAAGTAGTTCCCCAGCGTGTTGGTGAACGGCGGCGTCAGCTCGTAGCGCAGGCCGGCCAGCACCGTGAGCTTGTTCGTCACCTTCCAGTTATCGTCGACGAACGCGTGGAAGACGTTGCGGACGAATTTTGCCTCGGCGACGGCCAGCGCGACGGTCGTCTTGAACTGCTGGCCGAGCAGGAACTCGGCGAAGCCATAGCCGCCAGTGTTGTTCACCGGGTTCCTGGTGCCAAACGCCTGGAAGGCGTAGAGCCCGCGAGAAAACTGGTTGCCGATCTCGTCGAAGTGCTGACGGTCATACTCGGCACCCATACCGATGGTGTGGCGGCCTCTCAGCCACGTCAGCTTGTCGACGAACTGCAGGGTGCTGTTGTCGACGGCGAATGGGCCGTCGTTGGCATCACCGATGTCGTTGAACCCGGTGAACGAGATGTCCGGAATGCCCCACGTGGCCGGGGCGCCCGATTTCAGGTTCGGGATGTTCAGAGCGCCGACCACGTCGTTGGTATAGGCCGAGAGGGTGCCGATCGAGTTGAAGAACGTGGTGTAGCCGAATCGGGCGTCGTTGACGAGCGTAGAGCTGAGCGTCCGGGTGTTCGAACCGCCCCACTGCTTGTAGTGTGTGAGTGTCTTCGAACCCGCCAGGCCGATGCCCTGGGCCGACTGCTCGTCGTTGCCCCAGTTGTACCGCCCCATCCACTGCGAAGACGGCGATTCGTTGAAGTCGGCGCGGATGACGTAGCCCTTGCGATCGAACGGCTGTGAGTTGTCCTGGGTGAAGTTGTTGGTCAGCCCGGGAAGCGTCGACGAGTGGTAGTACGTCAACAGGTCCTTCGAGATGGGGTCAATCCGGCTCGCCGGGATGACGTTACCTGGGAAGGGCTGGCCGGTGAGCGGGTCGTAAATAATCGTGCTACTCGAGGATCTCGCTGAAGTCGCCGTTGAACATCTTCGCGCTCGGCACCGTGAACGTGTTCTGCGTGGTCTGCCGACGCCGCAGCCCTTCGAAGTTGCCCATGAAGAACAGCTTGTCGCGACCGTCGAAGAGGCCGGGAATTCGTACGGGCCCGTCCACCTCGAAGCCGTAGTCGTTCCACTTGAACGGCGACTTGGCCGGGTGAACGCTGGTGAAGGCGTAGGGCTTGGCGTCGAGCTTCTCGTCGCGGAGGAATTCGAAGACCGAGCCGTGGAACTGGTTGCCGCCCGACTTGGTGACGACGTTCACCTGCGTGCTCTGGTGACCGAACTCGGCCGGGTAGACGCCGGTCTGGACCTTGAACTCCTGAATCGCATCGATCGACGGCAGGGCGATGTAGTTTTGGAAGTTCGGATCGGTGTTATTGACGCCGTCGAGCGTGAAGTAGTTGAAGAAGATGCGCTGGCCTCCAGCGGATATGGCCTGCGCGGCGCGCTCGCCGCCCAGACGGGCACCGGCCTGCCCCGCCGCGGGCGAGAGCACGTTGACGTTGGGCGCGAGGGCGACCAGGTTGAGGTACTGTCTGCCGTTCAGCGGCAGCTCCGTCACGACCTTGTTTTCGATGACGGTGCCGACCGTGGTGCTCTCGGTGTTGAGCAGGACGGTTCGGCCCGCAACGGTCACGGTTTCATTCAGGGCGCCAACCTGCAGCGCCACGTCCATGCGCACGGTCTGCTGAATGTCGACCTTGAATGTGGGGATCTCCGCCGTCTTGAAGCCTTGCAGTTCGACTTTGAGCTGATAGGACCCAGGCGGCAGGCCCGGGAAGGAGTACACGCCCTCCCCGTTGGTCACGGTGGTGCGGGTGCCCGTGGTGGCCGAGTTCGTCACCGTCACGTTCGCGCCCGGGATGGGCGCGCCGGACGTGTCCGTCACCGCTCCGGTGACTGCGCCTTGCGTCTGTGCCCGGCCGGTCACGACCGATGACGCAAGCAGGATCAGCACGGTGAGGAGACGTGCGAGCGAACGCGACCTGTGTCTCATGTTCTTCTCCAAGTCACTTGCGAGCATGGGCAGCCAGCTGCTGCATCAGGCGCGAATTTGGGCCGTTGGCCACGCCCAGACAAGGTCGCCTACGGTACACGACGGTGTCGGGCGACAGTTTGGCGGTCGTTTGTTCTCAGGATCGGGGTCGCATGCGTGGTCCCCGTCGGGACCGGTACGGTACGGTAAACCGTGGTAGAGTCGCCCCGCCATTGACCATGCTGCGAGCTTCACATGCCGAGCCCGGCCACGCCGACGGCGTCATGGGGCTCGACCACGCGGCCGTGCATGCGCAACTCGCCCGGTTACTGCAGAATTCTCATTTCAGGAACAGCAAGCGGAGCCAGGCGCTGCTGCGGTTCGTCGTCCAGGCGGCGCTGGCTGGCGACCAGAACTCACTGAAGGAGAGGTGTATCGGCGCGGCAGTCTTCGGCCGCGAGGCCGCGTACGACACAGCCCAGGACCCGATCGTGCGCAATGCGGCGATCGAGGTGCGGAAACGGCTCGCGCAGTACTATCTCGAGCCCGAGCATGCGACCGAGCTGCGGATCGAGCTCCCGAGCGGATCGTACATCCCGTCATTTCCGGCCGAATCGGCCGCCGCACTGGAACCAGCGGCGCCACGGCCGAAGGCCCACGGCTCTCCGCTGCGGTGGATCGCCGTCGCCGCGCTCGCGGTGATGGCGGCGGCAGCAGCGGCATTTCTGTGGGGCGCGCGGCGCACGCCGACGTCGGATCTCGAGGCGTTCTGGGAGCCGCTCTTCCGGGACGGGAGCGCGATTCAGGTGAGTATCGGCCAGCCCCGGCGTCTGTATCGCTTTACCGGACCGCGGATGGAGGAATTGAACCGGCTGTTCGGCGGTGGGGAATCGGACGGCGGCAAAGGAACCAAACCGCCGATTGCTCCCGACGAACTCGTCTGGGTGGCGCCGGAGTATCTGTTCCTGCGGGACGCCATGGCTGCGTTCAAAGTGGCGGCGTGGATTCAATCCACAGGCCACGCGTCGCGGCTGGCCTCGGTCGCGCAGACCAACTACTCCCAGCTTCGGCATGCGCCGCTGGTCGCGATCGGGGCCTTCAACAACGCGTGGTCGATCCGGGTCACCGCCGAGCTGAGGTTCGTGTTCGAGTATCGGGTGATCGACGGGGTTGCCTATCATTGCATCGTCGACCGGCGCAATCCGACGAGCGTCCCGTGGAAAGTGGCGCAGCCGGCGAGCGGTGGAATGAGCGAAGACTATGCGATCGTGACGCGGGTTTTCGAGCCGACCACGGAGAAGACGGTGATTTCAGCGGCCGGTATCGAGACGTACGGCACGCTCGCGGCAAGCGAGTTCGTCACGGAACCGACCTATCTCCAGGCTGCGCTGGGCATCGGGCCGCCGGACTGGCGCCGCAAGAACGTGCAATTCGTGTTGGGCACAAAGATCATCGATGGGACTCCCGGGCCACCGCGAGTACTGGCCGCTCACTTCTGGTAGCCGCCATGGGCGAACACGTCTACCGTGCCGTCCCGGGTTCGTGTAGATACAGCTTCAACGACTGATCAGGTGAGGGGCTAGAACAAGATAGTTGGCTGGCTGTTAGGGACGGAATTCGCAACTGGCTGGTCACAGCGCCCGGGGTCTTTCGGCCGCTTGCTTCCTGATGCCGCCAGTTCCGCCGCTATGACACTCACAATGACGCGCGCGGGCAGGACTCGCCTCCAGGAAGGCTGCCTCTCCTGCGCTAACCCCGCCCCCGCAACCAAAATCTGAAGGGCGGCCCTGGAAACGGGGCCGCCCTTTTCCTTTTTGGTTGCGGGGAGCGGGATTTGAACCGCTAGCTAACCTTTCCCGTAAGCGGTAGAAGCAATCTGGGTCGCGCGGGATCGCATCAGCTCCGGGAATCCGTGTCCGGATCCTCGCTCGATCGCTAGAACGCGAGGCGGAACCCCAGCCGAAACTGCCGCTCGTCGATGCCTTCCCGTGCCAGGTCCTGCACGCCTGTGATCGTCATGAAGTCTTCGCCGTCACTGACGTTGTTGTCCGGAATCCCGAGGTGCGGCGTGTTCGTGAAGTTGAACGCCTCCAGGCGGAACTGCAGCTTGACGCCGGAGGTGATCCCGAACTCCCGTGTCAACCCGAAGTCCCAGTTGAACGCGCCGGGGGCGCGCAGGACGTTGTAGCCGGTGTTGCCGAACCGCGCCTCGTTCACCTCCGCGAACGACGTCGGATCGTAGTACGGCGTTCCGCTGCCGGCCCCCCCGAGCTTGACGACGGGCTTGACCTGGTCCGCGGTCTGGTTGCTGCCCGGCAGGTTCAACGACGTGCCATCCGCGAACACGGAGAAGGGCGGACCGCTGAAGATGCTGATCATGTTGTTCACCTGCCACCCGCCCGCGATGTACGAGACCACGCCGCCCTCGCTCAGCCACCGTCGTCCGGGACCGAACGGGAGCTGCCAGACGTTGGTGATGCCCACGTTGTGGGTGCGATCGGTGGTGGTGAGCGCGTAATTGCGGCTCATGTAGGCGACGGCCTGGGTCTTCGATGAATCGCCACCGACGAACCACGAGCTGTTCTCGTTGTCGCTCTTGGCCCTCGACAGCGTGTAGCTCACGCCGAGGCTGAGGCCGTTGGCGAACCGCCGCTGCAGCTGCGCCTGCATCGAGCGGTAGTTCCCCCTGCCGACGGGCTGCAGGAACACCGTTGCCGCCGTCCGGCCGTACAGTTGGTTCAACGGCTTGCCGCTCTCACCAGCGCCGATGACCTGTCCGGCATTGATGTCGAACAACCCGAGCTGCCGTGTCGTGTGCGTGCCGACGTAGCCAACCTGCCCGGTGAAGTGCCACGGCAGTTCCCTCTGCACCGTGACGTTCCATGACTGGATGTACCCGCGGTCCAGCGTCTTCGGGTAGCCCCCCCACGCGTAGTTGCTCGGGATGTCGATAACGCCGTTGCCCGGAGCCGGCACCTGGAACCCGGGAATCCCTCCCGGCAAGGTCGCCGCCGGCGTCAGGCCGTCGGGCGATTCGAGATCGATCTGCGTCAGAATCGGGTAGTTCGCCCGAATCAGCTCCATCGCGTAGTACGGATCGTTGGTCAGGCCGTAGCCGGTGCGGACGACCCACTTGTCGCCGATGCGATAGGCCAGGCCCAGGCGCGGCGCGAAGCTCGTCTTGCTCACCTTGATGCCGCAGTCCTCCGGCACCGCGCCGACCCCGCAGAGCAACACCTTGCCCGTCGTGACGTCGTACCGCTCGATGCCGCGATCGGGGCGGGTCGGAATCGGGAAGTACTCCCACCGCGTGCCGTAGTCGAGCGTCAGGTTGTCGCCGATAGCCCATCGATCCCGGACGTAGAGGCTGTAGGGGTGGGCCAGAACGTGGTACTCGTCAGGCACCTGCAGCGTTCTGCCGGCGCTACTCGCCTGACCGAGCACAAACGCTGCCGCGCTGTTGTACCGGGAGCCGTCGGAGGTCTGCTGGCAGTTGCCCGTCGCTGGATCGACGGCTTCGCAGCGTTCCGTGATGCCTCGGTTGAACCCGAAGCCGCCCTGCGCGCCGAAGCCTCCGGTGATGAACTCCGCCTGCGCGTGGTTCAGCGCCATGTGGTAGAAGTCGGCGCCGAACCGGACGTTGTGCTTGTTCTTGAGCCAGTTGAAATTCACCACGTACTGCGACTGCGGGTCGTGCCGGTAGTACGGCATGAAGTTCTCGTTCACGCCGACGGTGGCGAAATCGCCGTTGTCGCCCTCGAACTGGAACGTGGGCCAGCCGCTCTCGAACTGGCGCGGACCGTTGGTTCCCGGAATGCCCAGCACGTCGCTCCCGATGTTCGTGCCCAGGCCAGGTTGCTCGGATGCTGTTATCTGTTTGGCCCAGCCAAAGTGCGCGTCCATCAGGAATGTCGGACTGAAGATGTAGGTGCCCATCACCGTGAGCCGGTAGGTGTTGCCGTTGCCGTGCCCGGGGTTGCTGCTGCCGCCAATGGGAGGCCCGACGGCCTGGTCGCCGAACACGGTGGGCACCGACGTCAGGTAGTGGAGGACACCAAAGGTGCCCGCCAGGTTGAAACGGTTGTTCACGTTGTACTCAACCTTCGTGTCCAGCTGCCGGCGGTCGGACTCAAACGGCGCCTGAATGAAATAGTTGCGGCTATCTCGGTCGAGGTTGTTGGCGGGAATGTAGCCCGCGATCTTCTGGGCGATGGGGTCCATCCGGCCCGCGGGAATGATGTTGAGGCAACCCGGGTTGGTCGCCGTGTTGCACAGCGCGTAGTTCGGATCGCCGGGGAACACCTGGAACTGCGTGCGGTTGGTGCCGTCCGCGTTTCCCGAGAGCGGATCGTAGATTGGCGTGGGCGACCCCGAGAAGTCGCCCCGCAGCATCGCCGGCAACGGCACCGTCACGGTGTTGTCGACCACCCGGTGGTCTCTCGTGCCCTCGTAGCTGATGAAGAAGAAGGCCTTGTTGCGCTTGATGGGGCCTCCGACGGAGCCCCCGTACTGGTTGTAGCTCGCGTTGGGCTTGTCGCCCGTGTTCAAGGCCGCGTCCCCGAACCGCATCGGCCAGGCCTTCAGGTGCTGGTTGGTGAAGTACTCGAAGGCGGATCCGTGCACGGCATTGGTGCCGCTCTTGGTCTGCACGTTGATCGCGGCCCCACCGGCGAGGCCCTGTTCCGCGTCCATGCTGCTCGTGACGACGTTGACTTCCTCGATCGACTCGAGCGTCGGCACGTAAGAGGACACGTGCGGCAACTGGATGTTCGCCGTGCTGACGCCGTCGATCCGCGTGTTGTTCTCGTCGTCGCTGGTCCCGTTGACGGTGAACTCCAGTGACCGCGATGGGTTAGTCGGGACGGAGTGGCTGCTGGCCGGCGGCGCGAAGCCGGGCAGCATGCGGTATATCTGCTGGTAGTTCCGGCCCAGCGGCACTGGGAGGTTCGTCAGGTCGGCCGCAACCAGGTTCTGGTGGACCTCGGCTGTGTCGGTCTGCAGCTTCGGCGGCTCCGCGTTGACGGTGACGGTGTCCGTCATCGCGCCGACCTCGAACGTCACGTCGACGCGCGTGACGTTGTTGATGGTGACCGTGACCTCTTTCTGTTCGAAGGCCTTGAAGCCCTGCTGATTGGCCTTCAGGCTGTAGACACCTGCGGGCAGGTTCGAGAATGTGAAGTGCCCCGCAGCGTCGGTCACCGCCTCGCGCGAGAGGCCCGTGCCGGTGTTGGTGATGACCAGACTCGCGCCAGGAAGTGCGCCACCGGTCGCATCCTTGACGTCGCCGAGGACCGACCCGTAGAGTACCTGCGCCGTGGCGTGCCGGGGGACCAGAACGATCAGAGCCAGGACACCGAGCGAGAGATAGGTTCGTAGCGCGGTACGTCTGCGTGTTCCTGCGAGCATGGAAACCTCCGCCCTAGAGGGTTGAACGAGGAACAGACGTGGCGCCACTGGATCACGACCCGCGAGGCGCCTCGTCGCTGATTTGCTCGGCCGCCGAATCGTCGTACACGGGCTTCCCCTGCCAGTACGACTGCGCGGCCGTGATGGACGCCACCGAATGCAGGAAGCCCTTCTTGTCGTCTGAATGCTGCATAGTCGCAATGCATCGGCCTGCGTTTCGGCGAATCATACACCTCACTCTTGTCAAGACTCACGACGCCCGGGTAGTGGTCGAGTTTGAGCGCTGCCATGCTTGCGTAGCGGCCTGCCAGTGAGCTTGAACGCCTCGTCTGCCCCGAGGACGGTGGTGTTCCGGACGCTCTCGCCGGTCGCAGACGGTCGGACCACGGACGGCTCAGCTTTGGGTCAGGTGAGGAGCGCGTATGATCCCAAAGCCATTCGGCAACTCTGAATCACTCTCAGCGCAACGGAGAACACGCCGTGTCCCACCATTACTCCGGTCCCGACTTTGGCTTTCCCCATGGGGACGCTCGCCTCGACTTCACCGATCTGTATGCGTTCCCGAAGCCTGGGGATGCTGGCAAGTCGATTCTGATCATGAACGCGCATCCGTCCGTCGGCGTGAACCCGCCCGGACCCACCTCTGGCGACGCCTTCGCGCCCGACGCGATTTATGAGCTGAAGATCGACACCAACGGCGATGCCGTCGCCGACATCGCGTATCGAGTGCGCTTCACATCCTCCGGGGGCGGGGCGCAGACCGCGACGGTCCGTCGCGTTGAGGGCGCGAACGCCGCCGGGACAGGCGACGACGGGGAGGTCATCGTCGAAGGGGCGCCGGTCTCGACGGGTTCGAGGCACGGGTGACGGAGGCCGGTGAGTACCGCTTCTTCGCCGGCTGGCGCAGCGATCCGTTCTACTTCGACGTGCAGGGCGCCCTGAACAACCTGCAATTCACCGGTGACGATTACTTCGCCGACAAGAACGTGTGCTGCATCGTCCTGGAAGTGCCCAACTCTGCCCTGAGCCCGACAGCGATGGGCCTGTGGGCTCGTACCGTGGACGGCGCAAGCGGGAAATGGGTTCAGGCGGATCGCGGTGCGCGACCCAATCAAACCCCCTTCCTTGCCGGCGAGCAGAACGCCGCCTATCTCGCAGCGGAGCCGGCGGACGATGCCCGCTTCGTCCCCGTCTTCGCGCACGCGTTGGAGCATAGCGGTGGCTATACGCCGGCGGAAGCCACCCGTGTGGCCGGAACCCTGCTGCCGGACGTCCTCCCCTACGATCCCCGGCGACCGGCGTCTTTCCCGGACAATGGCCGGGCGCTCGCCGATGACGTCGTCGATTTCTTCCTTCCTCTCCTCACCAATGGAAAGGTGACGCACGATAAGGTCGGGCCCCACACGGACCTGCTCACCGGATTCCCCTACGTAGGCCCGCCGCACAAAGCTGCGTAGTGCCGTTTCTGGTGTGTCCATGGCGCACCAGCGGCAGCCGCGCGTCAGAGGCATCGGCCACCAATGCTGGTAACCTCTTTGCCGACCCGACAAACCTGACGATGAGGCCATTCTGATGCCCAGGTCGACAGCTTCGACGGCGACATCGATCGACGCCACGCAACGCCGACTGATTGTCGGCATCGCCATCGCGACGCTGATCGACACTGGCCGTCGTGATCGCTGACCTGGCGAGCGGCGGCCGCCCCGATCCGCCGACCCTGCGTGCCGCAGCGACCCTGCTCGATGGCGCCTGGCGATTCCATACCGGCGATGACCCCAGCTGGGCGAGCGCCAATACCGACGACAGCGGTTGGGAGACGATCGACTTGACCGCCGTGCCGGGCAGCCACGACGGCGACGTCGGGCTGCCCGACTACGTAGCCGGGTGGATGGCGCAGGGTCATCCCGGCTATCACGGCTACGCCTGGTACCGGCGCGTCGTGACGGTGCCGGCCGGTCGCGCATCGTGGGACATCCTCGGACCGACCCTCGTCGAGGACGGCTACGAGCTCTATTGGAACGGCCAACGACTGGGCGGGTCGGGCAGGCTCGGCTCGAGCCCGCGCGTCGTCGGCACGCGGCCGCTGCGGTTCGCCCTTCCCGCCGATGCGGCGGGCACTCGTGGCGTGCTCGCCGTCCGCGCGTACAAGCTTCCCGGTGGGGCCAGTGCAGACGGCGGCGGCATGCACAGCGCGCCCATACTCGCTCCGCGGCCCGATCAGCGATGCAGCTCCACCGCGTGCAGTGGCAGCGAACCATCGCCGGTTACATCGTCGAAGCGATCGAGCCGTTAGCGATGTTCGCAGTCATCGGCCTGGCACTGTGGTGTCGGCCTCGCAGCAGCCAGAAGAGTTTCTTGATCTTTGCCAGCATCGCGCTTGCGCTTATGGCAGTCAGGAGACTCAACAATGCGATCGTCGCATGGACCGATCTGTTGGATCTGGAGACCTATGCGTGGCTGGCGTCAGTGATGTGGGTGCCAATGGTCGCCGCCTGGACGCTGGCCTGGAACCGCTGGTGCCTCCGTCCATGGAGAAGCATCGATGTGGCGGCCGTCGTGCTGGCGGTTGCCGGGATCATCGGTGCGGTGATGCATTCGACGAGGGTGACCACCGGCAGCCGGCTCGGGTCGATCGCGCTGCTTGTCGTCATCGCCACGCGCATTGTCAGCAGCGGACCCATGCGTTCCCTGGCCCTCGTCACGTTAGCCTCGATCGCGGCCGCATTATTCGGCGGCGAGCTGCTCGATCCGATCGGCGTGCCGGGCATCTGGTTTCCGTTCGGCATCGGCGTGTCGCGTGTGCAGTACGTTTACGCGATCGCCGTCCCGCTCCTGGCCATTTTGATCGCGCGAGACTCGCCTTCGAGGTCAACGCATCGACAAGCCATCTCCGGGAAGCTCCAGGCAGCGAACGCTATGTCTACGGATGTCTCGCGGATCGACGACAATCGGCGCTGAACGCACCGGAACGGATGTGCGGCGCCGCACCATGACATCACGCATCCGGTGACCCTGAGGAACCTCATGAACCTGCTGAACCGGCTGTGCCTTTGGAAATGGTTGCCCGCGGTCGTAGTCGTGCTGGCGGTGGCGAGCCTGTCAGCCGCGCCGCAGACAGGCCGTGCTGACGACGAGATCGTGTCGCAGCTCGCCGCGATAGAACCGATCGACACCCACCTTCACGCCTACCAGAGCGCGCCTGCGCTGGCTGATTTCTTCGCGCGCTTCAACCTGCGCGCGCTGAACATCACGCTGATCGACGACCGCGATGCGTTTGCCAGGAGCATGGAGCCGCAATGGACCGATGCGCTGGCGGTCCGCCGTCTGACGAAGGGCCGCGCCTCGGTCTCGCTCCGCCATCGACCCGTACGATTTCGAGCAGCCAGGTTTCGCGGATCGCCAGAACAAGCGTCTGAATGCCGACTTCGACGCCGGCGCGATCGCGGTGAAGCTGTACAAGGTCATGGGGATGGAGGTGAAGAGAAAGGACGGGACCTACGTGTTCCCCGATGACCCTGCGTTCGCGCCTGTCTTCGACAACATCGCCGCTCATCACAAAACGGTCGTGGCGCACGTGGCCGAACCAGACTCCTGCTGGAAGGCGCCAGATCCGAAGAGCCCGGACTACAGCTACTACAACGAGCATCCGGAGGAGTACGCCTACAAGCACCCGGAATGGCCGGCCAAGGCAGCCATCCTCGCTGCGCGCGATCACCTGCTGCAGCTGCACCCGAACCTGAAGGTCGTGGGCGCGCACCTCGGCAGCATGGAAGTGGACGTCGATCAAATCGCGCAGCGGTTCGACAAATACCCGAACTTCGCAGTCGACACCGCGGCGCGCGTGGACTACCTGATGATGCAGGAGCCCGGGAAAGTCCGTGCGTTCCTCATCAAGTACCAGGATCGTGTGCTCTACGGCACCGACAACGTGCTGTACCCGACTGACAAGACGGAGGACGTGCTCAAGGGCTGGGCGGCGAGATACGAGCGCGATTGGCGATACTTCTCCGGCGACGCCGACGTGACGTTCGCGGAGGGGACCACGAAGGGCCTGCATCTGCCGAAGGACGTGCTGCGCAAGCTGTATCACGGCAACGCGGTGAAGTGGATTCCCGGGATCGACTCGATCGAGGAGCGCCCTTCTCTGGCGGAGGGCCGCGCGAACGCGGCCCTCATCCCTGGCGCGCGACAACGAACCCTATGACGCGTTTCGCTGCTTCCGACGGCGTCCGGCAATACCGAAAAGGCCGAGGCCGAGCAGCGTCAGCGAGGCGGGTTCGGGGACGGGCTCGACGCCGAGTGTGTAGTCGATCGTCTACTGCGGGTTGAGCGCGGCGTCGCCGTTCTCGCGAGTGTAGAACGCTCGAAAGTCCGTGGGCGTCAGTTCGTCGGCGTTGATCACGCGTCGCTGCCAGGCAGGTTCGACGCCATTCGTGCGGTCGTGGCGGGTGGCGAGGTCGAGCTTGCCAGTCGAAGCAGTGCTAAGACATCACCGGAGCAGAACCGCCTGTTGACGTGCGAATTCAATCGCCTGAGCGCGCGGCATCGCGCACCCCTCGACGCGGGCCTTCTCGAACATTGCGCCGCCGAGCGATGTTTTCACAGGCTCGAAGTAGCGATCCCGGATCCACGCGATCGTTGGCACCAGCGAGCCGCCCACGCTTTCCAGCAGTGCGTCTGAGGCGCCCCACAACCGGGCCGCTCCGTCGGCGTGTCCCTCTGCGGCCAGCAGACCGGCAAACACGTCGAGACTCCAGGCAATCCCCCGTGGATCTTCGAGCTCCTGACAGAGCGACATCGCCTCTGCGGCTTGCGCGCGCGCCCTGTCGAAGTCCTGTCGAACGATACGCAGCCCCGCCGCCGCCGAAAGCAGAATGCTCAGGCCCCACACTTCGCCCGCGCGCCGATGGACCTCGATGGATTCATCATAGAGTTGCTGCGCTCGTTCGTGGTCGCCCTCCAGGACCGCGATGTTGGCCAGGATGAGAAGCGGCCCGCCGTGCTGCACGACTTCGCCGCTGGCATCGGCGGCGATTCGCGCCTCCAGGGCGAGCGCGGCAGCCTGCTCGCGGTCGCCGAGCTCGAACGCGGCAAGCCCCTTGAGAAACAGCGCGAACGACACGACCCATGCGTCATTATTTTCGTGGCCCAACGACAGCGCCTCGCCAGCGAGCTCACCGACCTCGACGTGACGTCCGCGAAAGGTGTGCATGTGCGCCAGACCGATTAACGCCCGCGCTCGCAGCCTTGCCTCCGCGTGACGCACCTTGAGCGCCTGTTCGAGCCAGAGCTTTCCCTCCTCGTACAAGCCTCGCTTGGTCCAGAACCAGAACAGCGCGCCAGCGAGCTCCACGCCCTTCTCGGCAAGCTCCGAAGACGTCAGGGCCCATTCGAGCGCGGCCCGGACGTTCTGCTGCTCGGTCTGCAGTCGTCGCAGACACGGCAGCTGGTTGCGGTGGCGGAGAATCGGCAGAGCCCCACGGAATTCATCGAAGAAGAATTCGAAATGCCGGTCGCGCAGTCGATCCGCGGCGCCGGTGTGCACGAGCCGTTCGCGCGCAAACTGGCGGACTGTTTCCAGGAAGCGGTAGCGGCGCTCGCCGGCGAAGGCGCCATCCACAACCACGAGTGATTTGCTGACGAGCCGCGACACCAGATCGAGCACGTCGTTCTCGTTGATGCCGTCGCCTCCACACACGCGCTCGGCGGCGGCAAGCGTCCACGTGGCCGGAAACACCGAGAGCCGGCCGAACAACTGCTGTTCGACGTCCGACAGGAGTTGGTAACTCCAATCCACGGCCGCCTCGAGCGTCCGCTGCCGTGCGACGGCCGTTCGCGCGCCGTCGGTCAGCAAGCGGAATCGATCGTTCAGCCGCGTTTCAATTTGCTCCGGCGAGAGGACGACGACGCGCGCGGCCGCCAGTTCGATGGCGAGCGGAATGCCGTCGAGACGCCGGCAGATACGCGCTATGGAGTCGGAGTTGTCCGGAGTTGCCGTGAAGGCTGAATCAACTGCGCCCGCTCGCTCGATGAAAAGCTGTGTCGCCTCCGAGTCGATGAGCGCGTCAAAGTGGACCGGCGCGGATGTCTCCGGGAGCGACAACGACGGGACACGATAGACGGTTTCGCCCGACACGCCCAACGCTTCGCGGCTCGTTGCGAGAATCCGCACCGCCGGTGCGTCGCGCAGCAGGGCCTGGACCAGTTCGGCGCAGGCAGCAATCAAATGCTCGCAGTTGTCCAGCACGAGCAGAAGCGCGCGATCGCGCAGCGTGTCGAGCAGGACGTCCCGTGCCGATCGCTGCGGGCCTTCCCGGACAGCAAAGACTGTCGCGATAGTCTGTGCCACAAGATCGGGCGCTGACAGCGGCGACAGATCGACCAGCCACACGCCGTCCGGACATTCGTTCACCAGCCCGTACGCCAGCCGCACGGCCAGGCGCGTCTTTCCAACCCCCCCGGCGCCTGTCAGCGACAGCAGCCGCGACGACTGGAGCTGGCCAGGCAGTTCGAGAAGCTCTTTCCGGCGTCCGATGAAGCTCGTGAGTTCGGCCGGCAGGTTATGGCGACGTGCGATCGAATGACCAGCCGATGTCTGCGGAAGCAGCGCCGGCACGAGCTGAAGTGGCGCGACAAAGCGGTAGCCCCGGCCCGGAACGGTCTCGACGAATCGTGGCGACTCGCGCGAATCGCCCAACGCGTGTCGGATTTTGAGAACGGCCGTGCGGATGCCGGCGTCGAGGTCGGTGAAGACGTCCGGTCTCCACAACCGCTTCGCGATGTCCTCGCGCGACACCAGTTCCTGTGCGTGCTCCAGCAGCAGGAGCAGCAGATCCATCGGTTGCCGCGAGAGTTGAAGGCGCCTACCCTCGCGTCGCAGCTCGTATGCCGCCACATCGACCTCGAACTCCCCAAAGCGGTACGTCGCGACGCTGGAGGTCGAGCTCATGCGTGACTTCACCGAACTAGGGTGTCATACGCGGCCGGGTCGTCGACAAAGATTCGACATTCTTTCAATGTGACGTCAATAGCCGGCAGACATTTCCTTCGAGACAATCGTCGGGACTACATGTGTAAGGAGAACACTCATGGGTTCATTGACGCACATTCTGAAGTGTCGCGGTCGAACAATGCACGGTGCGCCGGTCGTCGCCGATGTCCAGATTCGCCGCCACTCGTTTGCGACGGCCGCGGCGGCCTTGCTGACGGTTACGGCGGTCGCATTCACGACGCCGGTCGTCGCGACGGGGCGGCATGACGACGCCCGCTGGGTCGGGACGTGGAGTGCCAGCCCTCAGGGGGTTGCGGCGCCTATCCAGATCAACGGGCAAACAGTGCGTCAAATCGTCCACACGAGCCTCGGCGGCGAGCGGCTCCGCGTCCGTTTCTCCAACGCCTACGGAACGACAAGACTGGTCATCGGCGCCGCGCACGTGGCCATCAGCGCTGGTGGCGCTTCGATTTCTGGCGGCACCGATCGGGTCCTCAAATTCAATGGGTCACCCACTATCACCATCCCTGCCGGTGCACTGGCGGTGAGCGACCCTGTCGCGCTCAACCTGCCGGCGCTCGGCGATCTCGCCGTCAGTCTCTACCTGCCGGAGGACGTGGCCGCAGCGACCCAGCATGTGGAGGCACAACAAACGACCTACATCTCGCCTTCGGGAGACTTCACGGGCTCGGGCACCGTGGCCGGCACCACTACGACCTCCTTCTACTTCCTGACCGCCGTCGACGTTCGTGCCCCGGAACGCGCGAGGGCGATCGTGACGATAGGCGACTCGGTCACCGAGGGCTTCGGTTCGACGCTCGACATGAACGCGCGCTGGCCGAACATTCTGGCGGAGCGGCTGCAATCCAGCCGGGGCACATCACAAGTGGCCGTGCTCAACGCCGGCGTCAGCGGCAACCGCGTGCTGCATGATTTCCTCGGCACCAGCGCGCTGGCGCGGTTCGATCGCGATGTGCTCGTGCAGACCGGAGCGAGGTACGTGATCGTCCTGCAAGGCAACGCTGATTTCCTTATTCCCGGGCTGATCGGCAATCCGTCGGAAGAAGTTACCGCCGAACAGGTCATCCAGGCGCATCGTCAGATGATTGATCGCGCGCATGCGCTGGGGTTGAGAGTCTATGGCGCCACGTTGAACCCCGTCGAAGGCTATCCCTTCCCCGGCTTCTGGACCGCCGCACTGGAGGCGAAGCGCCAGGCCGTCAACCGTTGGATCCGCACCAGTAACGCCTACGACGACGTCATCGATTTCGACAAACTGCTGCGCGACCCGAACCATCCCTCACGCCTGCTGCCGACGTACGACGGCGGCGATCACGTCCATCCCAACGATTTCGGCTACAGGGTCATGGCCGATGCAATCGACCTGTCTCTATTTCGCGACGACGACTAGGGTTGATCTGTCCGCGCTTCGCAAGAACGAGGGGCGCCGGCCCAGAACTCGCCCGGCGCCCCGCCGCTTGCACGCCCACCTCTCGGCGACGACCGCTCCGTCGAGCGTCTACCTGAGTAAGCCGTCACTGAACCCTCCAGCGGCCGGCGCGACACTCCCGGCATCGCAGAAGACCCGCACTCGACGCTGACTGCACTCGCGTTTCTCGATCTCGACACTCCCGGCGTACTGAAACGCCCGTGACGAGACTCGCTGCTGTCCGATACGGTATCCTCAGCAACCTGTGGCCCTCATACCCGCGCGCCGTCCCTTCGCGGCCGCGCGACTCGCCGGCCTGCTGATCATCGTCTGCTTGCTTCGTTCCCCTGCGGTGCCCGCGCAGTCCTCGCACGCGCTGGACCTGACGATGGAGCCCGGCGAGCGGTGGTGGGCGGGCGTCACCAGCGAATCGCATCGCATGCCGCTCGGCCAGTCCAGCCCGCCGTTCCAGATCGACATGGACGGCAACACGGCCGGCAACCAGGTCCAGCCGCTGCTCGTCTCCAGCCGCGGACGCTACATCTGGTCCGAGGAGCCCTTCAAGCTCGACGTCCACGACGGCGCCATCCACGTTGTCTCCGCCACGAGCGCCATTCAGACCGGACGCCCGGGGCCGTCGCTCCGCGACGCGGCGTCCTACGCGAGCCGGACGTTCTTCCCGCCATCCGGGAAGATGCCCGACCCGCTGCTGTTCACGCGGCCCCAGTTCAACACCTGGATCGAGCTCACCTACAACCAGAACCAGCACGATGTGATGGCCTACGCCAGGGCCATCGTCGCCAACGGCTTCGCCCCCGGCGTGCTGATGATCGACGAGGGCTGGTTCAAGGCCTACGGCGACTGGGATTTCGACCGCAGTCGATTTCCAGAGCCGAAGCAGATGCTCGACGAGCTGCACGCGCTCGGCTTCAAGGTGATGCTCTGGGTGTGTCCGTACATCCGGCCGGACGGGCAGGCGTTCGCGGCCATGTGGCACGATCGCTCACGCGTCGTGTGGCTGCGCAGCGCGAAAGACCAGAGCCTGCCCGCGATCATGCAGTGGTGGAACGGCTTCAGCGCGGTCGTGGACCTGACGAGCGACACAGGCCGCGACTTTCTCACGGCGCAGCTCCGTCGTCTTGTCACCGAGTACGGAGTGGACGGATTCAAGCTCGATGGCGGCGACGCGGAGCTGTTCGCGCAGTCGGCCATGCTGACCGGCGCCGTGGCGCGCACTCCGTCGATCGGGCCCAACGGCCAGACCGAGGCGTTCGCGCGGATCGGCCTCGAGTTCCCGCTGAACGAATTCCGCGCGGTGTGGAAGATGGGCGGCCAGCCGCTCGCCGAGCGGCTGCGCGACAAGGAGCACACCTGGGAGGATCTCCGGAAGCTCGTTCCCGGCATCCTGAACCAGGGCCTGATGGGCTACCCGTTCGCGTGTCCCGACATGATCGGCGGCGGCGAATACCTGTCGTTCGAGAACCTGGCCGCGGTGGACCAGGAGCTGGTCGTGCGCTGGACGCAGGTCCACGCGCTGATGCCGATGATGCAGTTCTCGGTCGCGCCGTGGCGCGTCCTGAGCGCGGAGAACCTCGCCATCACCCGCCGCATGGCCGCGTTGCACACGGAGCTCGGGCCTGCGATCGTCGCGCTCGCTGCCGAATCCGCAAAGACCGGCGTGCCGATCGCCCGGACGCTGGACTACAGCTATCCGGGTCACGGCTACGAGGCCACCATCGACGAGTTCCTGCTCGGCCCCGAGATCCTCGTCGCGCCAGTGGTCGAGAAGGGCGCACGGACACGACGCCTCACGGTGCCGCCCGGCCGCTGGAAAGGCGACGACGGGAGTACGGTCGCCGGGCCGAGCGAGATCTCGATCGACGTGCCGCTCGAGCGGCTGCCCTGGTATCGACGCGTGGAATAGCGCCGAAGGCTGATCCGCTCGTCGCGACGTCCACATGGACGGCTAGAGCGCTTGAGGCACTTTCTCTTTGGCCGCCGAGTGGAATGCTGAATAGGTTCGCTGAACCCGTGCTTCGAGCGCAGCCCGCCCGGTCGCCGGCGCTGCCGCAATCCGCGCCTGCAGTTTCTTTCGCTTTTTTACCCGATGTTGACGCAGATGTGTGTCGGTGGGGTGATGGCTGGCACTCATGATCGGAATCCTCCGAGCGAGGCTACCGTGCCGATGTGCCCGTCCGCTGTTCACAACGGCACACCCTGACGACCTCGGCTCTGCTCGGCTGTCACTGCCCTGGCGACAGACGGTCTGAAATATGAAATGCCGCAAACGGCCCGAGATCGGATATACTGCAGCCTCGTTCTCACTGCACGTAAGCCTGCCCAGCGTCTATCCAGCGCCCGACCGGCCACCCGCAGCGTTGGATATCTCCGATCTCCTCCTGCCAATACGTTCTTTCCACTGGATTTTCGAAGGAATCGACACATGTCTTCAATGAACGGCACCATCAAGCGTCTGGTCTCGGACAAGGGTTTCGGCTTCATCCTCGCGGGTGACGGCAACGAGTACTTCTTCCACAACTCGGCCTGCAGCGAGACCCGGTTCGACGACCTGCGCGAAGGCCAGGCCGTGACGTTCGAGCGCGGTCAGGGCCCCAAGGGTCCCCGCGGCGAAAACGTCCGCGTCGTCTAGTTCCCACCGCACGGTAGCCGGAGAGCGATGATGACAACCGGACAGTTCGAAGCGCTGATTCGCAACATCATCTCGCACGGCCGGCTACCCTTTACATTCCAGTCGGTGTCGCCGGCGGATAACGCCTGGCATGTCGTCCTCTGCGACGAGAGCGGCGCCGCGCTCTCGCTCACGGTGCTCGCGGGCCGCCCCATTGACGTCCGCAATGCGATTGCCGAGCAGCTCGAGACCGCCATCGAAGACGGCGCGCCAGCAATCCGTCACTGAGCCCGCCAGCGGCAACCATAGTTTCCAGAAGAGGGTGGTCGTCGGACCGCCCTCTTCCTTTTTTGTACGGCGACTGTCGTGCCTTGTCGATGTCGGCCCCTCGTTCCCAACGCGCGACGACGACGTCTATGACGCTTTGCGCTGCTTCCAACAGCCGCGGGCCAGGCCGACAAGGCCGAGGCCGAGCAGCGTCAGCGAAGCGGGTTCCGGGACGGCCTGAACAGCGAGTGTGTAGTCGATCGTCAACTGCGGGTTGAACGCGGCGTCGCCGTTCTCGCGCGTGAAGAACGCGCGAAAGTCCGTCGCCGTCAGCTCGTCGGCGTTGATCACCGCCCACCCGAAGTTGGTGGCCGGGTTGTCCAGCCACGACTGCGCGTCGCTGACCAATGCCGGAGTGCTCAACCACGAGTACGGGCTGTTGACCGTGTTGCCGACCAGCGTGGACGCGCTCGTGGCGCCAAAGTCGCCGCCGGCAGTGGCCCACGGGTTTCCCAGCACCGTGCCGCAGGGCGTGCTGCCGCACATCCGTTCGTTCCACGTCGCGTCCCCGGTGTTGCCGGCAAAGCCTTGGCGTTCCGACTCCGGCGACAAAAGACAACGCTTCGCCGGAGAAACTTACGGTTGACCTTGCGTCCGACAATCACCTAGAGGGACCGCGTCGCTGTGATGCAGGTTCGTGGCCAGCTATCGCGGGCGCCGATGGCGGCTGCAAACTGACCTTGCACAGGCAACTCGAGGCGCTGCACCTCATCGAGGAGCGGGGGGTGCGCATCCTGTAGGATTGCGCGTATGACTCAACGGGACCGGACCCTGACCCGCAGGCAGTTCACCTTCACGGCGGCCACGGCGGCCCTGTCCACCGCGATTGCCCCGCGCAGCGTGCTCGGCGCGGTGTCGCGGGCGGACAAATTGAACATCGCCGCCATCGGCGTCGGCGGCATGGGCGCCGCCAATCTCAAGGCCTGCGAAGGCGAGAACATCGTCGCGCTCTGCGACGTGGACCGTACGTATGCCGCAAAGACCTTCGCGCTCTATCCGAAGGCGACGGTCTACTCCGACTACCGCGAGATGCTCGCCAAGCAGAAGGACATCGACGCGGTCGTCATCGCCACGCCCGACCACACCCACGCCATGATCACCATGGCCTGCATGAAGGCCGGCAAGCACGTCTACTGTCAGAAGCCGCTGACGCACACCGTCGCCGAGGCGCGCGCCATCGCGGAGGCGGCCAGGAAATACAAGGTCGTCACCCAGATGGGCAACCAGGGCCACTCCTTCGAGTCGATGCGGATACTGAAGGAATGGCTCGACGATGGGGCCATCGGGAACGTGACGGAGGTGCACGCGTGGACGGACAGGCCGGTTGGCGGGGACCCATGGTCCGACTTCGCGGTACGCGCGCGACCCAATGAGACGCCGCTTGTTCCAGACACGCTCGACTGGGAGAAGTGGCTCGGCCCCGTCGCGTTCCGCCCGTACAGCCCCGAGTACCTGCCGATGAAATGGCGGGCGTGGCTCGACTTCGGCACGGGCCCGCTCGGTGACATGGGCTGCCACATCCTCGATCCCGCGTTCTGGGCGCTCGAGCTCGGGTCGCCGCAGACGATCGAAGCGACGTCCACACATTACGAGCCACGGGTTGCCGCAGAGACGTACCCGCGCGCGTCGATCGTGCGCTACGCGTTCCCGGCGCGCGGCAGCAAGCCGCCGGTGAAGCTGACCTGGTACGACGGCCGGCTCCTGCCGCCGATGCCGCCCGAGTTGGAGGCCGGCCGCACGCTGCCGGGCAGCGGCGCCCTCCTCATCGGCGACAAGGGCACGATCCTGCACGGCTCGCACGGCGCCGACGGCGTCCGCCTGATTCCGGAGGCGCGCATGCAGGCATATACGCATCCGATGAAGAGGCTTCGACGCGTGACCGAAGGCCACGAGGGCGACTGGATCCGCGCCTGCAAGGAAGGGCCGGACGGCACGCCGCCGTGCTCGCCGTTCGAATACGGCGCGGCGCTCACCGAGATGGTCCTGCTCGGCGTGCTCGCAATCCGGATGAAGGATCAGCGGCTCCAGTGGGATAGCCAGGCGGCCCGGTTCACGAACAACGAGAAGGCGAACGAGCTGCTGCAGATCCCGTATCGGGCGGGCTGGACGCTGTAGCCGGTTTCACCATGCCGGCGCCGGAGCCTTCGGCAGGGTCCTCGACGAGCCTCGCCTGACGGGCAGCGCCCGCTCGGCGGCTGGGTGCGGCGTCAGGGATTGCGCGGTCACGCGAAGATAGTCAGGCCGACGTCTGCCTCGCCCGAACGCCGACCAACGTGGGATGACGCCTCACAGCGATTTCAGGAATTCGACAAGGTCGGCTTTCTGCGCCGCCGTCAGGTGCAGTGAGAACAAGCGGTTGTAGTGATTTACCACGGCGAGGAGGTCGGGAGCGCTGCCGTCGTGAAAGTACGGCGCGTGCTGCCAGAGTCCACGTAACGGCGTGGTCCGGTATTTTCCTGTTGCCGTCCTGGCGGCATAGGCCGGATCGGTGCCCACCTCCGCCGGATCGTGCAGGAACGGCAGCCTTCGACCTGGCCCACTCAGGACATCGGTAAAGTTCGGCGCCTGATGACAGGTGGCGCATCCCGCTTCGTTGTGAAACAGCTGCTGGCCCCGCCTCGCGGCGCGCCTGTCGAACGATCCGTCCGGCGGGTCCGGGGCGCGCAAGCTCAATTGATAGTCCAACAGCGCCGCCAGCTTCGGAGTGACGAGGTCCGGTGTCTGGGTGATGAACAGGCCGAGGCGTGGATCGCGGAAGCTGCCGTGACCGCCCATCTGCCCGACGCCGACGTAGCTGTTCCAGTACCAGATCGGCCCGTCGGCGGTGTAGGTTTCGAAGCCGACGCCTTTCAACCCGTAGATTGACGGAATCACGATCGGCAGCGACGGGCTGTTCAGCGGAATCAGGTTCGTGCCGTCGAACGCGTGGTGTCGAGGATCGTATTTGCCGGGCCCCCACGTGCGGAGCTCGGCCTTGAGCGCATCCGGCAGCGCCGGCGACAACGCGAGGATTGCTCCGACATTCAAATCGCGATTCGCCCATCCGTCCAGTCGCCTTCCTATTCCTGGCGCGAACGAGTTGTCCACTGTCGAATGGCACAACGCGCACGTGATGCCGACGCCGGTGAGCTCGCCTGACTCGTTGACCGTGCCCTTGACGCCGACGACGGCATTGAGCCGCAGCAGTGTGGCGGTGACGGCCGGGCTCGTCAGGTCCACCTGTTTCGCGCGCAGCGCGGCGACAATCGCATGGGGCAAGGCGTTCACGTCGACCTTGAGGCCGACTGCCAGCGCGGTCGCGGGACCGATGGTCGCGATGGGCTCGTGCATCCGCAGCACGTTGGTCCACAACTGTTCGTCGCCAAACGTGTCGTAGCGGAAAATCCCCTGTCCGTCTCGCCTGGAACGCTCGTCACCGCCCTGATGTCGTCGGTCACCCTCGTTGCCTGGCCGGCCGTCGGGCTTCAGTGGGTTCGTCGATTGACCGAGTCCGGAGACTCCGAGTGACACTGCCAGAGCGAATGCCGTTGACACGGCCCCGATGAGTTTCATCACTGCCCCCTCATGACCGGATTCCGAGATGGCGCGAGATCGTCCTGGTCAATCAGAGACTCGGAGAGAGCAAAAGGTGACAACGACGCGCGTCCGCCCCAGGCAGGCTGGCGGTGCAGCTCAGCTGATTCCGGGTATCATCGGCTGACCTGGAGGGGGCGTGACGACTCCTGTGGCAGCCACGACGCCTGCGCCGTCGAAGATCTCGCGGAGGGTCGCCGCGATCGACTGGATGCGCGGCCTGGTGATGATCCTGATGGTCATCGACCACGCCTCGATGGCGTTCGACGCCCATCACATCGCCGAAGACTCCGCGGCCTACGCCACGGCTTTGACCTCTCCCCTGCCCGCTGCGGAATTCTTCACGCGCTGGATCACTCACCTCTGCGCGCCGACGTTCGTGTTTCTGGCCGGCACCGCGCTGGCCTTGAGTGTCGAGCGGCGCGTCGTGCGGGGTGCGGATGCGTGGGACATCGACAAGGGGATGCTGGTCCGGGGCGCGATCATCGCCCTGCTGGACCCGACCCTCATCTCGATCGGGTCCGGCCGGTGGACGTTCCAGGTGCTCCTCGCCATCGGCGTGTCGATGATGTGCATGGCGCCGCTGCGGCGCCTTCCGAGTTGGGCGCTCGTCACGCTGAGCGTCGGATGGATGGCCCTTGGCGAGATTCCCACGGGATGGGTGTGGACACCTCCCGGGAACTCGTCGGTGCTGGCAGCCTTCACTGTGGCCACCTACGGCGCGAGCACCATGGTCGTCAAGTACCCGGTGCTGCCATGGCTGGCCATCATGATGCTCGGCTGGGTGTTCGGCCGGCACCTGATTCGCTTCGCCGCCGGACTGAGCACGGTGTCGGGCAAGAAGGTCCTCTGGATGTCAGGGGTCGTCGCGCTGCTGGTGTTCGTCGTCGTCCGTGGCATGCACGGTTATGGCGACATGTTCCTCCCTCGCACCGACAACTCGTGGCAGCAGTGGCTGCACGTCAGCAAGTACCCGCCGTCGCTGACCTACTACACGCTCGAGCTCGGCATCCTGTTCTTGTGCCTGGCGCTGCTTCGAACTATCGAGGAGCGGATCGGAGTCCGAGAGAACGGCGTGTTCTACGTATTTGGCCAGACCGCGATGTTCTTCTACCTCGCGCACCGGCTGGCGTTCGAGATTCCCGCGACCTATTTCGGCGTGCGCGGATTCGATGGCCTGGCCGCGACCTACGGGATCTCCGCGGTCGCGCTCGTGCTGCTCTACCCTTCGTGCCGATGGTATCGAACGATGAAGGCGGCGCACCCGCAGTCGCTCCTGAAGTATCTCTAGCGGACGCCCTTCCTCAGTGTCACGCTGGCATGGATCAGCCCCATCGGTGAATCATCGAAGCACCATCGGATTCTGTCCCAGGTGATCGGCACGGCCGCTGTCGGAGCTTTGTTTCTGGTTCTCAGCGTCGCGCTCCCGTGCTGCTAAAATAGCAACGCCGGGCCCATGGACAACCCACGAGCATGAGCGATGACGCGCGCAACCCGGACGAACTCCCGTGGTCGGGTGAACGATTCGTGCCGCAGGTCACGGGCAGCCTCAGGCTGGAGCACCTGCACCGGTATCTCCTGGCCCGCGAGTACAGCCGCGGACGCCATGTGCTCGACATCGCCTGCGGCGAAGGTTATGGCAGCGCGCTGCTGGCCGCAGTCGCGGAGAGGGTGATCGGCGTCGATATCGCGCCCGACGCCGTCGCGCACGCGCGACGGCGCTACTTTCGCTCGAATCTGCACTTCTGCGTCGGCAACTGCGCCGCCGTTCCCCTACCCGATCGATCCGTGGACGTCGTCGTCACCTTCGAGACAATCGAACATCACGACCAGCACGGCGCGATGCTGCGCGAGATCAAGCGGGTGCTGAAGCAGGACGGCACGCTGATCATCTCGAGTCCCGAGAGGCGTGAATACTCGGACGTGCCGGGCTACCGGAATCCGTTCCATGTCCGCGAGCTCTATCGCAACGAGTTCGAGGATCTGCTCCGCGGCCACTTCCGTCATGTGTCGCTCGCCGGCCAGCGCATCAAGGCTGGCTCGCTCATCTGGCCGATCGAAGCCGGCGACAGCCGAGCGTTTTCCGGTTACGAGGCTGGGGAAAGCAACGGTGATGTCCGGCCGATCGGCGCACCGCTCTACCTCCTTGCCGCGGCGAGCGACGAACCGTTGCCGCCGCTGCCGGTCGGGCTGCTTGACGGCGGCGTGTTCGTCTGGGCGGCCGATCATGTCAACGCCCTTCAGTCGGCCCAGGCCCAGCTGTCGGCACTGGAATCCAGTGTCACGGCGCTCGCGGCGGAGCGTTCCCGCCTCGAGCGGGCCTTGAGCACAGCGGACGGGCCGCTCCGCCAGGCCGTGGTCGACTACGATCGGCGGCTGGCTGCGGCAAGCCACGAGCACGAGCGGCTGGACGATGCACTCGCCACAATGACACGCGAACGCGATCGCCTCTTCGCCGCACTCGGCGAGCTCACTGCCGAGCGCGACAACCAGGCTGCTCAGCTCCGAGCGATAGAGCGCGGTCGCTCGTGGCGGCTGACAGCACCGTTCCGAAGCCTGCGCCGTGCCGTGCAGCACTTGCAACGCCGCTCCTGACAGTCCGCCAGATCGTCCGGAATGGCTACCAACGGCAAAGAACGGGCGTTATGCTTACGCCCAGATGGCGCTGATATCTCCTGTCGCCCCATGATGATGCCGGCCCCCTGGCCCCTACCGACCTTCTGGCTGATCGTCGGCTCGATGCACCGGCGGCGGATCGTCACCCGGACCTAAGTGGCGTCGTCGATTTGGCACCTTGTGCTCGATCCGGACGGCGTGATCGTCGCTGTCACCGGCGGAGCGCCCGGACACTGGGTCGATCAGCGGCTGATGGACAACGACGAGTTGCCCGCGGAAGTGCGCTCGGCCGGGCATGTCCTGGGCACTCAGCTCAATGCCTCGGGCCAGCGGGCACTGACTCGTTCCGTCAACCTCTCCTCCCAGGACCGCATCGTCCACCTCGTGGTAGTCGACGCGATCGCGCTGCGGCGCACACCCACCGATCTGCGGGCGCTGTTGGCAACGACGTTGGCGTCGGTGAAACTCCAGGCCAAACATAGCGACGTCGCCCTGCGCATCGCCATCGACCGCGACGTGCCTGCGCTGGTCCGGCTCGACGCGGAAAAGATCGGCTGGGTTGTCGTCGCGCTGGTCGGCAACGCGTTGCGCTACGTGCGGGCTGGCACGCGTCTGATGCCAGGCGGGACGATCAGCGTCACGGCAAGCCTGCATGCCGGCGTCGAAGTGGTGATCACTGTCCGCGACGACGGGCCGGGCATGCAGGCACAGACCCTGGCCCGCCTTTTCCGGCGGGAATCGCGCTCGTCGCATCGTACGGGCCTCGGGCTGGCCCTTGTCCACGACATCATGGTCGCGCACGGCGGCGGCGTGGACGTGCGCAGCTCGACGGATCTCGCAGATCGCGGCACGACCGTCCGCCTGGCCCTGCCGGCATGGTGAAGCGCGGAAAAGGCGTCACAATGACACACGTGGGACAGCGGCTGGCACACCATCCGGACGATGCGATCATCCGATGCGGGACCTGCACATCTCAGGTCCGGCCAAGCCGTGCGTATTTCATCCATCACGGCCAATGACGACTACGCCGCCGCGTCGATGCCGCTGACTCCGGCCGGCCTGCCGATGTCTATTCACGCCAGTCCAAGCCTTGCTGACTGCCTGCGGCGGCGCCGCGATAATTTCTTGTTGCTTCGGCTCGCCGCCGCAGTGCTGGTCGTGTTCGGCCACAGCTACGCGGCCGCGCACATTCCCGGCGTGCGGGACTTCATCGCCGCAAAGGCCTGGGGCCCCGGGGTCTACACCGGGTCGGTTGCGGTAGAAATCTTCTTCGTGGTCAGCGGGTTCCTGGTCACCGGCAGCTACGTCAATCGCCACGACTTGCGCTTCTTCGTACGCGCACGGTTCCTGCGCATCGTGCCGGCGTACCTGGTCTGCGTCGTTGGCTGCGCCTACGTGATCGGGCCGATGGTCACGCGCCTGCCACTCGGCGAATACCTGCAGCACGGCGACACGATTGGCTACGTGCTGAAGAACATGACCTTCACGCAGCTGGATTGGTACCTCCCCGGCGTGTTCGAGTCCAATCCGAATCCGCGTGTCGTCAACGGCTCGTTGTGGACGCTTCCGGCAGAGGTCCGCATGTACGCGCTGGTCGCCCTGTTCGGCCTGCTCGGGCTGCTGCAGCGGCGCCGGCTGTTCAACGTCGTGATCGGGGCGACCTTCGTCTGGGCAGCGTGGTTCCCGGAGACGGCCATGAGTCTCTGGGCGGTGGACGCGTATTTCCGGCTGGCGGGCCTGTTCGCGCTCGGCGCCGTGTTCTACGTCAACCGCGAGCACATACCAGTCAACGGCTACCTCTCGGCCGCGCTGATCGCGTTTGCCTGGCTGCTGCACGGCACGTCACATTTCATGGCAATCTACGGGCTGGCGCTCGGCTATGGCAGCCTCTGGTTCGCCTACGCGCCAAGGCTCGACGCCTTCAACCGGTTCGGCGACTACTCTTACGGCGTGTACCTGTGGGGCTTTCCAGTGGAGCAGCTGGTCGCGATGGCGCTTGGCAGGCCGACGCCGATGCAGGTGTTCGCCTGGGCGATGCCGCTGACGCTGCTGGTCGCGATCGGATCCTGGCATTTGATCGAGAAGCCAGCGCTCGCGTTGAAGAACACGCCACTGCACGGCTGGCCGCGCGCGTTGTTCGGTCGCGCCGCCGTGCCCGCGAGCGAACCGACGTCCGCGTAGGCTCTCGCGACTCTCGTACAAAGAAAAAGGGGGCCGGAGCCCCCTTTCGAAGGTGCGAAGAGATAACGAGGTGACTATTGACGGGTGCGACGCTTGCGGAGCATCGCCCCGCCGCCGGCCAGCGCAGAACCCAGCAGCACGAGGCTCGCGGGCTCGGGCACGGGAACGTCGCCATGGGTGTCGCTACCGCAGGTCGTGCAGACGCCGGTCTTGTTCGTCTCGAAGTCGGTCCCGAAGGTGAAGACCACGTTGCTGATGATGGTGTTCGCCGTGAAGGTCGGGCCGGTGATGACAAAGGTGCCGACAGTCGCCGTGAACGGGTTGTGCGGGCCGTTGCCGGCGATGCTGGCGTTGGCGCCACTGTACTTGCCCGTCCCCGAGCTCGGCGCGCCGATGATGGCGAGGCTCGCGCCGGGGTGAAAGTTGAGGAATGGGTCGGCGCCCGACAGGTCCAGCGTCCAGCCGATGCTCTGGCTCGCGCCGTCAGACCACGTGCCGTCGCCGTTGACGATGCGGGCAATCCCGGTGTTGCTGGTCAGGACGAGACCCGTCTTCGCGTAGTCGAACGTGAAGCCCGTGAGCAGGTTGTTGGCGGAATGCGGGTCGGCCGCGTTGTTCGTGAGCTTGAGCGTGAGGCTGCCAGCCGAGAAGATGAACTCGGCGGTCGCGGCATGACCGGCCGCGTCGTTGACGCTGATCGTGTAGGCAGAGGCCTGGAGGGCACCGGCGGTAAGAAGGAACACGCTCGCGATGAGGGAGACGAGAAATCTGCGGAAATTCACTGACACATGTACCATATTTGCTACTTAAAGCAATAAAAGTGCCATCCGTATCAGGGCACAAATACACATATAAGTGACTGCTGCGTCGCAAGTTATCGAGGTGACACATTTTAGTATATCTATCGATATATACCCTTGGAGGTAGACTTTGTTCGGCCGCTACCTCGCGCAAGGTCGACAGTGGCCAGAAAGTCACCCGACAGCCAGACATTCCCATTCGCCGGTCGCAGGGCCGGGCTGACACCAGGACAGGAGCTTCGATGTCCAGATCCCTTCCGACGATGGTGACGTGCCTCCTTTGTGCCGTCGCCGTCTGCTCAATCAGTGCAGCCGGCCAGCGTGCTTCCACCTCCAGCCACGACATCGACACGGACGTCTGGTCGGTGTTCGTCGCGACAGTCGCCGCCGACGACATCGTCGGCATGGGCAAGGCGTATTTCCCCAACGCGGTGCTGGTCAGGCCGCAAGGCACCGATCCGATCGACGCGACCCTGGAACGCTGGGGACGCGACATGGTCACCGCCAGGGCGAAGGGCAACCGCGCGACAGTGGAGTTCCGCTTCTCACAGCGCCAGGACGACGCGACCACCGCGTTCGAGGCTGGAATCTTCAAGTACACGGTGATCGAGAAGGCTGGCGCGAGCCACTCACGCTTCATCCCTTTTGAGGAGCTGCTGGCAAAAACCGGCGGCCAGTGGCGCGTGCTCATGGAACGCCAGCTTGCCGAGGTCACCGAAGCGGAGTGGAACACGTTGCCGAAGTGAACCGGGCAAGTACCCGCAGTTCCGGTGTGATTGTGGCCTATGATGGCGCCGCGACTCGTGAATCCCAGGCCGACGATCTGGCCGCAGTCGCGGGAGACGCCAGGCCATGCACAACGCTCGTCTGCCGGCCGGGGCACTCATCGCCGGCGCCGCCTTCCTGCTCGCTCCCGTCGCTCATCGCCCAATCCAACGTCGCGTCGACACCAGCGCCACTCATCCCGCTGGTCGTCGATCTCGTGACGGTGAGCGCTGTTCATCAACCAGACAAGGGCGACTACGAGACCATCCTGCACGTTGACGCTGTGTCGGCGACGTCGATGGGATACACGGTGTCAGGCAACGTCGAAGACCACCGCGTCACGATACGGCGGCGCGTCGCGACGGCAGACCTCGCGCACGCGCACAGCTGGAACCCGCGTTACAACGTGGACGATCCCGAGGTCTATCCCGGCACGACCGGAGGCACGCTGTCGGCCGACGTGCTCAACGAGCTGAAGAGCAAGGGGCGCACCTCGCTCGCAATGTCGGGCGCTGCCAATCCACTCGGTGGGCTTCTGGGTGCCGACGACGAGAGCGTCGAGGGCACGTTGATCCGGGTCGAGCCGCAACCCGTGCCGATTCCCATGCTGGTCAACGATCGCCGGGTCGATCTGCCAGCCGTGCACGCCCGTGGCACCCTGGGCGACGAGGAGCTCGAGGTCTACATCCTCGACAACCAGGCGCTGCCGATCGTCCTGCGGTGGAGCCTGGGCGAGAGCCGGAAGCGGATGGTCCGCATCTCCTTTCCTGTCCCGGCGGCCCCAAGCCACATCGAAGAGTCGCTGAGCAAGGCCGGTCGCGCGGAGATCTACGGGATTTACTTCGACTTCGCCAAGGCGACGATCAGGCCGGAATCGGAGGCGGTACTCAAGGAAATCGCGGGCGTCATGACCAGGAATCCGGCGTGGGTGCTGAACGTCGAGGGACACACCGACAACATCGGCGGCACGGCGTCGAACCAGGACCTGTCGCAACGACGTGCCTCCGCCGTGCGGCAAGCGCTCGTCGACCGCTACCACATCGCCGCCAGCCGATTGATACCGTCCGGATTCGGCGAATCCCGTCCGAAGGAGACCAACAGCACACTCGAAGGGCGCGCCCGCAATCGGCGTGTCGAGCTGGCGAAGCAGTAACGTCGTCCCGGTCCTTTGCTCGAAGCACAGGGAAGAAAGATGACCAACGTGACAAGTCGCCGAGCGACCCTTCTCCGCGGAACCCGGTTCAGAAGCGGAGTCCTCGGAACGGTTGGCGCGTGCGTCCTGACAATGGCATGTGGACAGCCGACTCCTCCGTCGCAGTCCGCCACGCCATCAGTCGCGCCGGCGACCGAAGCTCAGAAAGCAGCGGGCAATCCGCAGGCGGCGAGCGCATTACCGACGGCGACACCGGATCGGGTTCCGGCGCAGACAGTCGTCCCGTCGCCATCACGTGGCCTGTCGCACCGTGCCGTTGCGTGCTCCTACATCAGCCGCGACGAGATGTCGGCCTTGCTGGCGGCGCCGATTGGCCGGCCGAGTCCTGACGAGAGCGAGAACGGCGTGACGTCGTGCACGTATCCGCCCGCTGACGCGAGCAGCCGCGCACAGGCCGAGGTCACGATCGAATGGGAACACGGGGACGAGCCATCACTCGCGCAGCAGATGGCCGACGCGTTCGGCGGCACGTCAGTCGGACGGCAGGTGGCACATGACGTGCCACTGGGAGATCGGGCGTCGTACAGCATGGAAGGCGTGCTGACCGCCCGGGCTGGAAACACCCTGGTCACGATCAGTGTGCCAATGCGGCCCGGCTCCGAAGAGCAGGCGCTCGCGATCGGCAGGAAACTGTTCGAGCGCCTCGGCGTGCCGGCCACGCCGCTCCGGCGGGCCGCCGAGACTGTCGAGAAGCCAGCCGCACCCATGTCAGAGCAGCCGACTGAGGACGCGCTGGCTATGCCCATCGCATCGGAGTCGCCGAAGTTCCCGGATGGACTGTCGCTCGGTGACGAGTGCCCGACTGCGGACGGCGCGGGCATCGACGCGGCGGCCTCGACGGCCATCGTTCCGCTCAAGGTGGGGCTGACGCTCTCGCACGTCTGGGTCGGCCGCGCCAGCGACTACGAACGCGAGTGCCTCGTGCAGGTGGTTGCCGTCACCTCCGCGTATGTCGACGTGACAGAAAGCTGCCCGCAGGGCGCCGACCGCCACAATTTCACGGGCAAGCGCCGCCTGTGCGGCGCCGACCTTGCCGACTCCTTCTTCTACTACACCGCCACGGAGTCCGCCGTCCCCCGCGTGGTCACGCCCGCGACGATGTTCAGTCTCTCCACGCGCTCGCTCCACGAGCTGAAGGCGACCGGCAATACCCGACATCGGTATATCGACTTCAACACCAACTGGCGCACGGGGCCGGAGACGATGCTCGAGGACACCGACGGCAGCCTGCACTCGGGCGCGGGAGATCGCGAGCCGTACAAGGTGATCGTCAACGACAGGGTCATCGAGCTTCCGACTGTCGTCGGTATCTCCAATGCCGGGACGCCCAAGGAAACCACCGCGCGAGTCCTGGACGACGAACGGTTTCCAATCGTGCTCGACTACGAGGTGCCCGGAGACGGGTTCTCCCTGCGCTTCACCAAGATCTTGTACCCCACGGGCGGCGAGATCGAGCAGCATCTCGTGACCGACAATCGCGTGGATGTCTACGGGATCTACTTCGACTTCGCAAAGGCGACGCTTCGCGCCGAATCCGAGCCGGTCCTCAAGGAGATCGCGGCCGTCATGAGCAAGCACCCCGACTGGACGCTGAGCGTTGACGGACATACGGACAATGTCGGGGACGCGTCCTCAAACCTCGACTTGTCGAAGCGGCGGGCGACCGCCGTCAAGGACGCGCTCGTGTCTCGCTACCAGATCGCGGCCGGCCGCCTGATTCCGGCCGGCCTTGGCGCCTCCCGCCCGAAAGAACCCAACGACACGCCAGAGGGCCGCGCGCGCAACCGGCGCGTGGAGCTCGTGAAGCAATAGAGATGGGATCCTGAGACGCTCTCGAGCGTCGAATGGAGCGTGCACCGCAGAGCTTCGAGCCCCGCAGACCCTCTCCGCCGGCCACCAAGGCTTCGCGCCGTCAGGCGCGCTTCCGGGGGATAATCCGCGGACGAACGCGGCCCTCAGCGGGACCCGTCTTCTACTACATCGACGCAAATCAACCGCGATCGCACGAAGCGGACGCGTCCAGCGCAGGCCCGGCGTCGGAAGACAACGGCTGCACCGATTGGCTCCGTCGGAACGGCATCAATGACCATCGAGAACATCACTGACGTCGCGGAACAGAAGCGGTTGAACGAGGCGCGCGAGGCCGGCGTCCCGTGGAAGAAATGGGGCCCGTACCTGAGCGAGCGCCAGTGGGGCACCGTCCGCGAGGACTACAGCCGCGACGGCAACGCGTGGGACTACTTCTCGCACGACCAGTCCCGCTCGCGGGCCTACCGCTGGGGCGAAGACGGCCTCGGCGGCATCTCGGACGACAAGCAGCAGTTGTGCTTCGCCCTCGCGCTCTGGAACGGGCGCGACCCGATCCTGAAGGAGCGCCTGTTCGGGCTGACCAACAGCGAGGGAAATCACGGCGAGGACGTGAAGGAGTATTACTTCTACGTCGACAGCACTCCCACGCACTCGTACATGAAGTACCTGTACAAGTATCCGCAGGCAGAGTACCCCTATCGCCGAGCTGCTGGAAAACGAATCGCCGCTCGCGCGAGGAGTTCGAATACGAGCTGCTCGACACGGGCGTCTTCAATGACAACAGGTACTTCGACGTCTTCGTCGAGTACGCGAAAGCGGGCCCCGACGACATCCTCGTCAAGATCACGGCGCATAATCGCGGCCCCGACGCGGCGCGCCTGCGCCTGCTGCCGACGCTCTGGTTCCGCAACACGTGGTCCTGGGGCGGTGACAGCCCTCGTCCGTCGCTGCGGGCCACTGGTGCCGCGACCATCGAGGCGTCGCACCACGCGCTCGGCACGTACACGCTCCGCTGCGACGGCGCGCCGGAGTTGCTGTTCACCGAGAACGAATCCAACGCGTCGCGTCTCTGGGGCCAGCCCAATCCGGCGCCTCACGTCAAGGACGCGTTCCACGAGTATGTCGTCTCCGGCCAACGCGATGCGGTGAACCCCGCACGGACCGGGACGAAAGCCGCTGCTCACTACGTGCTCGACGTGCCCGCTGGTGGCAGCCAGACTGTCCGCCTGCGCCTGACCGCAGGACAAGGCGGCGGCGACGCGTTCGCCGATTCCGGCAAGGTGTTCGATCGGTCGTGTGCGCGAAGCAGACGAGTTCTACGAGCGAATAACTCCACGCGCGCTCGACGAGGATCAGCGCCGTGTGCACCGCCAGGCGCTGGCGGGCATGCTGTGGAGCAAGCAGTTCTACTACTTCGATCTGGAGCAGTGGCTCACGGAGCACAACAGCCACCCGTTGCTCGAGACGGTGCAGCCTGGCGTGCGGAACACCGAGTGGTTCCACATGCTGAACGCCGACGTGATCTCGATGCCCGACAAGTGGGAGTATCCCTGGTACGCGGCCTGGGACCTGGCCTTTCACACGGTGTCCCTCTCGCTGGTGGACTTCGATTTCGCGAAGGATCAGCTCCTGCTGATGCTGCGAAACCTGTACGTCCATCCCAACGGACAGATCCCCGCCTACGAGTGGAACTTCAGCGACGTGAACCCCCCCGTGCACGCCTGGGCGACGCTATATCTCTACAAGATGGAGCGGACGCTCGGCCGCGCCGACCTGCGGTTCCTGGAGCGCTCGTTCCAGGGCCTGATGCTCAACTTCAACTGGTGGGTCAACCGGAAGGATCCAGCAGGGCGGAACGTCTTCGCCGGCGGCTTCCTCGGCCTCGACAACATCGGCGTCTTCGATCGCAGCGCGGAGTTGCCGACGGGCGGCACGCTCGAACAGGCGGACGGCACCGCGTGGATGGCGTTCTACTGCCAGACGATGCTGGAGATCGCGCTGATCCTGTGCGACTACGATCCGATGTACGAGGAGATCGCGTTCAAGTTCATGCAGCACTTCATGTGGATTGCCTACGCGATGGACCGCATCGGCGACAACCACGACGAGATGTGGGACGAGCAGGACGGGTTCTTCTACGACCTGCTGCGGCTGCCGGGCGGCGCGGCCACGCGCCTCAAGGTGCGGTCGATGGTCGGGCTGCTGCCGCTCTGCGCATCTACTGTGTTCGAGGAGGGAGCCGTCGCGCGGCATCCGAAGCTGCAGGAGATGATCGCCATGTTCCGGAAGCGCCATCCGGAGGTCGTGTCGCACGTGGCGCCGACAGACGACGGCTACATCGGCAACAAGGGCCGGCGCCTGCTCTCAATCCTCAGCCGGAGCAAGCTGGAACGCGTGCTCGGCTACCTGCTCGACGAAAAGGAGTTCCTCGGGCCTTACGGCATCCGCTCCCTCTCGAAGTATCACCTCGAGCACCCGTTCATCTTCTGGGTGGGCCATCAGGAGTTCAGGGTCCAGTACCTGCCCGCCGAGTCGAACAACGGCATGTTCGGCGGCAACTCGAACTGGCGTGGCCCGGTCTGGATGCCGGTGAACACCCTCATCATCCGGGCGCTGCTGAACCTCTACGGGTTCTACGGCGACGACTTCACCGTCGAGTGTCCGACAGGGTCCGGGCATCGGATGACGCTGTTCGAGGTGGCGCAGGAGATCACGCGGCGGCTGGCGTCCACCTTCCTGCGCGGCGCCGACGGACGACGCCCAGTGTACGGCGGCGCGGCGACGTTCCAGGACGACCCGCACTGGCGCGACCTGATTCTTTTCTACGAGTATTTTCACGGCGACAATGGCGCGGGGCTCGGGGCCAGCCACCAGACCGGCTGGACGGGTCTTGTCGCGCCGCTGCTGGATCTCTTCGGCCGCGTCGACGCCAAGGCAGTGCTCGAAACCGAACGCGATCACCTCGCCTCCCGCCTGGTCAAGGAACAGGTCGGCGGCGAGACTTTCAACTCATAACAAGGACTCCCAATGACACACACGAAGGCACTCTCACTGACGCTCACGGCACTCCTCTCGCTGTCCGTACAAGGCCTGGCGCACGCGCAGGACAAGCCCCAGGTCAAGATCCCGGAATCGGGCGTTCCGCAGATCATGACGCTGGAGGGCAAGTTCGTTCGCGCCGCCTACAACAACGAGGGCTACGTCATCCTCGGCTACCAGGCCGCTAACCGCTCGATCGGCGAGGAGTGGATGCTGCTCGACGTCGGGATGACGCTCAGGGACGGGGTGTCGAACCAGACACTGAAGCGCGACGCCATCTCGCTCGAGACGCCTGACGGCAAGACGCTGCCACTGCCCAGCACCACCGAATATCGGGCAGGTAATACCCAGGCCGTGCAGGCCCGCGCCAAGATCCAGCGCGACTCGATCAACTACTTTCCGCCGAGCGCGAGCAGGGCGAGCCGCCTCGGGTTCTTCTCCGATCTGGACGACCGCGCGGTCGCGTGGGACGAAGTCGAGCTGAACTTCCAGTTGGCCACGACCGGCCGGCTCTACTTCCACATCCCGGGCGGCATCACCTACGGCCAGCACTGGCTGAACGTGAAACTCAAGGACAGCGTCATCCGCGTGCCGTTCCGGATCCTGACCAAGGACGAGGAGACGATGCTCTCGAAGAACTACAAGGACATCGAGAAGCAGGTCAAGGAAGCGTTCGGCAAGAAGAAGTAGACAGCGCGCATTGCATGCGCCGAAAGACCGTCGTTTCGGTACAACACAGCACCTTGAAGGAGAGTGACCAGTGGCTGCCAGGACGCTGCTCATCCGGCTGACTGCCTGCCTCACCTTCTCTGCCCTGACGGCGTGCGGCGGACTTGGCAAGACCCCGCCGCGCGCCGACGTGGCGCCGTGGCCGCAGATTCGCGCCGACTATCGCGTGGATACCCTCCGGCTGCGCCTCCAGGAGGTACTCGATAACATTTGCCGCCGACGTCGATGTCGCGGCCACGTCGATCGAACACCGGGCAACCGACCCGGCAGTCCAGCGCAATGCCCTGCTCTGGCGGCTGCGCGCCGTCGCCGAGATGCGCAAGGCGTGCTTCCGTTCCGGTCCGCTCAGCGGGCTCGTCGATGCATGGACGCTCGCGCGCCAGATGGATCAACTCCTCACCACCGGCGCCGGCGCAAAGGCATTCGGCACGTTCCAGCCTGAAGCCGTTGCGGTCTCGCGGCGCCTCCTCACCCAGGTCCAGGAGATCGCCAGTTCGATCGCTGTCTCTCCGGAAGCTCGTGCCCAGCTCGAACGCGACATCGTCGATCCGTGGGTCGCGACGCACCCGCTTCCTGACATGACCTTTGTCCGGGACTCTCCTGTCGCCCGCTTCGCGGAACAGGCCCAGGCGCGCGGCGACGTGTTTCAGTCTGTCGGGACGATGGAAGATCTCATCCAGAGCCTCGCACAGCAAGCGCGGATCTACCTGGCCGATCTGCCCCGACAGGTTCGAGGCGAGATCGACTTAATGCGGGCTGACATCCTTCCCGCGGACACGCTGGCCGCGACGCAGAGCGATCTGCATTCGAGTGCGGCGGCCGTGGATCGTCTGGCCACTACTGCGGAGAGCCTTCCCTCCATCCTCCAGGGTGAACGCCAGGCGGTGCTGGAGGAGATGAATCGACAGCGGGCGCTGGTGATGGCCGCAATCACTAGTGAACGGGAGCAGTCGATTCTTGCGCTGACGAAAGACATCGCGCTCGAGCGCAGCCTGATCCTGCGCGACATCGATGCACAGCGCCTCGCCACCCTCCAGTGGGCCAACACCGAACGCCTCGAGACGACTGGCGACCTGCACAACGAACTGGCCGGCGTCGTCAAAGCCATCCATGCCGAGCGCATGGCCTTCAGCGACGACGTGGGTCGCCTGGTCGATACAGTGCTCCTCCGTATCGCCCTCTTCGTCGTCGCGGGCGTGGTGCTGGCACCGGTGGTCGCCCATGCCTACGTCCGTGTCTGGCCGCGGAACAAGCCCTGACCCAGCTGCACGAGAGCTGAAAATCATTCGATAAATCGTGAATTTGACTCTGGGATGCCAGTTGAATATTATGTGAACAATCGTTTACTCACATGCCAAGGCACCGCTTCACGGACACGCGCGATCGCATCGAGAAGGCTGCCGTGCGGCTTTTCGTCGAGAAGGGCGTGGCCGAAACCACTGTGCGGGACATCGCCCGCGCGGTCGATATCTCCGAGGGTGCTCTTTATCGCCATTTCGTCAGCAAGGACGAGCTCGTCTGGGCCGTCTTCGAGCGGCACTACGTCGCCCTGGCGGGACGTCTCTATGCGCTCGCCGAGGCGGAGACGACGACGCGCGCGAAGCTGGCGGCCATGATTCGCGGCTTCTGTCATGCCCACGACGAGGACCCGACGCTGTTCCGCTTTCTCCTCTTCGTCCAGCACGGGCAATTGAACCGGCTCGCGCCGGGCACGCCGACGCCGGTCGAGGCTGTGCGTGCCGTGCTCGAGCGTGGCATTGCGTCGCGCGAGGTCCCCGACCAGTCACCCGACCTCGCCACGGCCTTCGTCTTCGGGATCGTCCTGCAGCCGGTGACCTTCGCGGCCTACGGGCGCCTGCCCTCGACGATGGACTCGATGAGCGATCGTCTCGTCACCGCGGCCTGGGCCGCCGTGACCTCTGTTTAGGAGCCTGTGATGCGATCCTCTCCCGCGCAGCTGTTGACGTCCCGCCGGTTCGCGCCGCTGTTCGTCACCCAGTTCCTCGGCGCCTTCAATGACAACCTGCTGAAGAGCGCGATGGGCATCGTGGTGACGTTCCGCCTCGCCGAGCAGTCGGGACAGAGCTCCGGATCGGTGGTGATGCTGGCCGGGGCGGTCTTCATCGCGCCGTTCTTCCTCTTCTCCGGTGCTTCGGGCACGCTGGCCGACCGCGTGGACAAGGCGCTCATCGCGCGCTTCGTCAAGGTCGCCGAGATCGGCATCATGACGCTGGGCGCGATCGGCCTCTGGCGCCAGAGCGAGCCGCTGCTCTTCGCGGCGCTGTTCTGCCTCGGCACGCACTCGACGGTCTTCGGCCCGATCAAGTACGCGCTGCTGCCACAACACCTGCGCCAGGACGAACTGGTCGCAGGCAACGCGTTCATCGAGGCGGGGACGTTCCTCGCCATCCTGCTCGGCACGATCCTTGGCGGAAGCGTCGTCCTGCTCGGCAACGGGGCGATCATCGTCGGCGCTTGCGGTGTGGTCAGCGCGTTTGCCGGATGGCTTGCCGCACGCCGGATCCCGCCGGCACCCTCGTCGGCGACCGACGCGCCGCGCCCTCGCCTGCTGCGCGACACGATCGCCGTAGTCGGCCACGTCACCTCACGGCCGACGCTGCTGCTGCCGATCCTGGCCGTGTCCTGGTTCTGGCTCTTTGGCGCCACCGTGGTGTCTGGGCTGCCGTCGTTTGCGAAGGACGTCCTCTTCGCGAACGAGCAGGTGGTGACGATGATGCTGGCCCTGTTTGCGCTGGGCGTCGGCGTCGGGTCGATTGTCGCCGAGCGGCTGCTGCACGGCGAGGTGAGCGCCCGCTACGTGCCCGCCGCTGCCGTCGCGATGGCCTTCTTCGCCTGGGATCTGCACGCGGCCAGCGCCGGTCGGCCGGCGGCGGTCGAACTGGCGACAGTCTCGATGTTCCTGCGCTCGCCGGGCAGCTGGCGCATTCTCGTGGACCTGGTTGGCGTCGCGGCGGCGGGCGGCCTGTTCACAGTACCGCTCTACGCGATCCTGCAGCACGAGAGCGAGCCGGCGCACCGGGCTCGCGTGATCGCCGCCAACAACATCATCAACGCCCTGGCGATGTCGATGGCCGCGGTCGGGGCGGCCGCGTTTCTTGCCCGGGGGTTCACGGTCGGCGAGCTGTTCGCGGTGTGCGGGCTGCTGACCATTCCGGTCGCAGTCGCGGCGGCGTGGATCCTGCGGCGGACGCTGGCCAGGAGCCTCGTTCGCCTGGCCCTCCGACTCCTCTACCGGGTGAAGGTGGAGGGTCTCGAGCACGCGCAGGCGGCGCTGCCGAAGGCGGTGATCGCGGCCAACCACGCCTCGTTTCTCGACGGCCTGCTGCTTGGAGCGTTTCTGCCCGGCGACCCGATCTTCGCTGTCGACACGCTGATCGCGAAGCAGTGGTGGGCGAAGCCGTTTCTGCTGTTCGTCAACGCGCTGCCTGTCGATCCGACCAACCCGCTCTCGATCCGCGCCATGATTCGCGCGGTGGAGGCCGGCTCGGCGTGCATCATCTTTCCAGAGGGCCGCATCACGACCACCGGATCGCTGATGAAGGTGTACGAAGGGCCCGCGGTCATCGCCGAGAGGACGAAGGCGGCGCTGCTGCCGGTGCGCATCGACGGGGTGGAGTTCACGCCGTTCTCCCGCCTGGGCGGCAAAGTCCGACGGCGGCTGTTTCCGCGGATTCACGTGCGGATCCTGCCGCCGCGGATGTTGACGGCGCCGGAAGGCGTGACCGGCCGCGCCCGCCGCATCGCGTTGCGCCGTGCGCTCGGCGACGAGATGGTGCAGTCGATGTTCGCGGCGGCGCGCATCGACACGACGTTGTTCGACGCGCTGCTCGAGGCCCGTCAGCAGCACGGCGGCGGACACCTGGTGGCGGACGACCTCGAGATGCGCCCCATGAGCTATCGGGGCCTGATCACCGCCAGCTACGCGCTGGGCGGCGCGTTGGCGCGGCGAACGCACGCGGGCGAACGCGTCGGCGTGCTGCTGCCGACATCGCGGGCGTCGCTGGTGACATTCTTCGCGCTGCAGGCACATCAGCGCGTGCCGGCGATGCTCAACTTCTCGACCGGCGTTGCCTCGGCACAGGCCGCCTGCCGTGGCGCCGAGATCAGGCTCATCGTCACCGCCCACAAGTTCATCGAGAAGGCGAAGCTCCAGGCGCTGGTGGCGGCGCTCGAGCCGCACGCCACGATCCTGTACCTCGAAGACGTCAAGCGCGAGATCGGTCTTCTGTCACGGCTCGCGGCGCTGAGGCGGTCGCTCCTGGCCAGGCCCGATCACCAGGCGGCACGCGCCGGCGATCCGGCCGTCGTGCTGTTCACGTCGGGCTCGGAGGGCACCCCGAAGGGCGTGGTGCTGAGCCACCGCAACCTTCTCGCCAACCGGCACCAGCTCGCGTCGGTCGTCGACATCAGTCCGAAGGACATCGTCTTCAACGCCCTGCCGGTGTTTCACAGCTTCGGGCTCACAGGCGGCCTGCTGATGCCGTTGCTCGCGGGTGTGCGCACCTTCCTCTATCCGTCGCCGCTCCACTACCGGACGGTGCCCGAGTTCGTCTACGGCGTGAACGCCACGATCATGTTCGGCACCGACACGTTTCTCGCCGGCTACGCGCGGGTCGCCGACAACTACGACTTCTACTCGGTGCGCTACATCTTCGCCGGCGCCGAGCGGGTGAAGCCGGAAACGCGGCGAGTGTGGTTCGAGAAGTTCGGCATCCGGATCCTGGAAGGCTACGGGGCGACGGAGACCTCGCCGGCGCTGGCGGTGAATACGCCGATGCATTTCAAAGCCGGCACCGTGGGCCGCCTGTTGCCCGGGCATCGAGCATCGCCTGGAACACTGTCGAAGGCATCGACGGCGGCGGGCGGCTCTTCGTCCACGGTCCAAACGTGATGCTCGGCTACCTGCGCGCCGAAAAGCCCGGCGTCCTCGAGCCGACTGTCGACGGCTGGTACGACACCGGGGACATCGTCGACATCGACGCCGAGGGCTTCGTGACGATCAAGGGGCGCGCGAAACGCTTCGCGAAGATCGCGGGCGAAATGGTGCCGCTCGGTGCTGTCGAAGACCTGGTCGCCAAGCTGTGGCCCGATGAGCAGCATGCCGTCGTGACGGCGCCGGACGCCAAGCGCGGCGAGCAACTGGTGCTGGTCACTGAACGTGGGGACGCGAGTCGCGCGGCGCTGACCGCCGCCGCGCGCGAGGCAGGGCTTCCGGAGATCTTCGTGCCGCGAACGATCGTCCCTGTCCCGCACGTGCCGATCCTCGGGACGGGCAAGATCGACTACGTGACTGCCGGTCAGATGGCAATCGAACTCGGCCGGGCTTCGTAACGCGTCCGACCCGGGCGGGGGCCTTGGGGTTACAGTAGTGATGCGCCTCGTGTGTGTGGACTTGGCGACTCACATCACACTTCGAGTTCGACATCCCGACTGCAGGAATCATGGCACCGCTCATCCAGCTCGCCATCCGGCCGAACACGGACGTGGATCGCCTGAACTGCGAGGCCGGTCTTCGCCGTCTCGCCGCCGAGGATCCGACACTCGTCGTCCAGGTTGGTCCAGCCGCTGGCGAGCTCACGATCGGGACACTCGGAGAGGTCCAGCTCGAGGTAGTGGTCGATCGCCTGAAGCGGGAATTCGACGTGTCGGCCGCTGTCAGCCGGCCCGAAATCGTCTGCCTGCGCGCCGCGTCGCTAGTCCTCGAGCCCGTGATGCGAGTCGAGGTGACAGTTCCCGAGGCGCAGGCCGCACTCGTCACGTCGGATCTCGTCACGCGGCAGGGACACATCGTGTCGCTCGAGACTCGAGATGGCGACCAGCTGATCGTCGCGCGGGTGCCGTTATCGCAGCTGTTCGGATACGCCAGCTCGCTCGCCCACTTGATGCGTAGCCACACGAACCACCGCCTGACCTTCGACGGCTATCAGCCGATCACGACGATCGGCTTGCCGACGACGACACCGCCGCACCGGTCCGCGCGCCTCTTGCACCACGTCCGGCTCCGAGAGACTCAGCGACCGCGCTTCCGGAGCCGGACGACGACGTATAGCGTCACCGCTCGCCCGGCCTACCGCTTCTTCGGCACAAGCGCGCGCTCGAGCAGGGCAACGGTCGCGTCGAAGTCCTTGAGAAACGGCGAAGGGCCGTTGAAAGTGTCAGGGTGGGCGCGGAAATAGTCCCTGGACTGCAACGTGCAATCGAGGGCCGATTCGCCGGCGGGGCCGAGACTCGGATTCGCGCCGGCCTTGAGGAGCATGGTCACAGCACCGATGTTGCCCGCGCACGACGCAACCCATACCGGCGTCCGGCCGTCGGTGTCGCAGGCTTGATCCACCGAAGCGCCGGCCTCCAGCAACACTGCTGTCACTTCGGGTTCGAGATACGCGGCACGTCCCAATGCCGTGTCACCGTTCTCATCCGCGAGCGAGGGGTCGGCGCCGGCCTGAAGGAGCAGCCTCACCGCCGCGGCGGAACGAGCCATCAGGAGCGGCGGGATTGGCTGCTCGGGGCTCGCGTTAGCAGGGACGCCGACCTCCAGCAGGACTCTGACGACGTCGGTGTCGTCGTACGTGAGTGCGGTGCGAAAGAGTTCCGTCCGCTCTGGCCCGGCGGGGGTCTGGCCGTCCTGCACCAGCTGGCGCAGCGTAGGCTCGTCGATCCGCACCCAGCGTCTCGTGCGCGCGGCCTTGTCGATACCATCCTCGAGCACTCTCAGGTCGCCGGGCGCGCCGAGGTAGTCGCTGACCCGCTTGGACCGGCCGTCTCGCGTGATGGTGACGACGGTGGTCGGCATGTCCGTGACCGTGGTCTCCGATCCATCGGCATTTCGGATCGTGCTGTATTCGGGCTTCAGCGCGAAGAACCCGAGTCGATCGGCCTGGTCGGATAACGCGGCGACTGAGGACACGGGGATTCGATCGGTCTGCGCTCCCTTCACGCGAACGAATTGATCTCCGACATAGGTGACGTTGCCGAGCGCGTCGATGGTGACGCTGTAGGCGGGACACTCGCCAAAGCAGACTGTGCGCTCGAGCCGGATGAGAAAATCTGGCGGGAGATCCTGTGCAAGGAGTCGAGCCCGGAAGCACAAGGCAGCAGCGAGCGCGACGAACAGAGTTCCAGTGAGACGGGAATACGGTCGAGTCATAGAATGTCCACATGGTTGCGTAGTGCTCCGCCGCGCATCCCCCCGTCGCTTCGGGAGTCACGACCCCAGAATACAATCGTGCGACGTGGGCGAACCGACCACTGATGCCGGATCTGACTGCGATTCTCGGGGTGCGCAACGTCGCCACATTGATGAATTTCGGCAATGAAGCCTTACTGATTTAGCTACCTACACGCGGCACTACACCGGCGCTATCCTCTTCACGGAGGCAGGACATGCAGAAACGGACGTTGGGCACGGGCGGCCTGGAGGTCTCGGCGCTGGGGCTCGGCTGCATGGGGATGACCTTCAGCTACACGCCGTTCCCGGACCGCGGCGAGATGGTCCAGCTGATTCGCAAGGCTGTCGATCTTGGCGTGACGTTCTACGACACCGCGGAGATCTACGGCCCGTTCACCAACGAGGAGCTCGTCGGAGAGGCCCTGGCGCCGATGCGCGCCCGCGTCGTCATCGCCACGAAGTTCGGCTTCAATGCAGATCCCGTCTCCGGCCGCCCGGCCGGGTTGAACAGCCGGCCCGATCACATCAAGGCCGTCGCCGACGCATCGCTCAAGCGCTTGCGCACGGACGTCATCGACCTGCTCTACCAGCACCGCGTGGATCCCGAAGTGCCGATCGAGGACGTCGCCGGCGCCGTGAAGGACCTGATCGCGGCCGGCAAAGTCCGCCACTTCGGGATGTCCGAGGCCGGTGCGAAGACGATCCGTCGGGCGCACGCCGTGCAACCCGTCGCCGCGCTGCAGAGCGAGTACTCGCTGTGGACGCGCGACCCGGAACCGGAGATCCTGCCGGCGCTCGAGGAGCTTGGCATCGGCTTCGTGCCGTTCAGCCCGCTCGGCAAAGGATTCCTGACCGGAAAGATGGACGAGACCACGACTCTCGACGCGACGGATTTTCGCAGCACGCTGCCCCGGTTCACGCCGGAGGCGCGGAAGGCCAACCTGGCGCTGGTCGATCTGCTGACGGAGATCGGCGCGGCGAGGAAGGCCACACCGGCGCAGATCGCCCTGGCGTGGCTGCTCGCGCGCAAGCCCTGGATCGTGCCGATCCCCGGTACGACCAAGCTGCATCGCCTCGAAGAAAACATCGGCGGCGCGTCCGTCGTCCTCACCGCCGAGGACCTCACCGAGATCGAGACCGCGGTGTCGCAGGTGCCGGTGCACGGCGCACGCTACCCCGAGGCGCTGATGAAACTGGTGGGCCGGTAGGCAGCGGTGTAAGAATGGCCGGATGCGCCTGTATCGCCTGCGTGTCATCCGGTCATTCGTCCTTTTTGCTGCCCTCCTCGCGCCGGCAGTGCCAGCCGTCGCCCAGGCGAAGCGGCCAATCACCATCGACGACCTGCTGAAGCTGCAGCGTGTCGGAGATCCGCAGATCTCGCCCGACGGCTCGCAGGTCGTCTACACGGTCACGGTCCCCGACAAGGCCGCCAACAAGAGCACCCACAACCTCTGGATCGTGCCGACGCGCGGCGGCGCGCCGCGGCAGCTGACGACCAGCGGCAGCGACAGCGACCCGCGCTGGTCGCCGGACGGCAAGCAACTGGCCTTTCTCTCGGGGCGCAGCGGCGACACGCAGATTTATCTGCTGGCGCTCGCTGGCGGCGAAGCAAACAAGGTCACGTCGGTGGCCAATGGCGCGGACATGTTCGTCTGGGCGCCCGATGGCACCTCGCTGGCGTTCACTTCGAAGGTCTACCCTGACTGCGCCGACGATGCATGCAACGCGAAACGGGCAAAAGACGATGCCGCGAGCAAGGTGAAGATCAGGGTGTACGACGACCTGCTGTACAGGCACTGGACGGAGTGGCGCAGCGCGACGCGCGGGCATCTGTTCGTCACGCCGGTCGCCGGCGGCACCGCGAAAGACCTGACGCCAGGTGCGAAATACGACGTCCCGCCAGGACAGCGTGAAGGCCCGCATCCCATCGCGTTCTCGCCAGACAACAAACAGATCGCGTTCACCGCCATCGACGATCCGATGGAAGCGGCCTCGACAAACGGCGACATCTTCACTGTGCCGGCGGATGGCTCGAGCGCGCCGGTCCGGCTCACCAAGGGCCCCGGCTTCGACGGCGCGCCCGCCTACTCGCCCGACGGCAAGTATCTCGCCTTCCACTCACAGGCGCGTCCGGGGGTGGAATCGGATCGCTGGCGGCTGATGCGCCTCGACCGGCAGAGCGGCGAGACGATCGAGCTGACGCCGTCCTTCGATCGCAGCGTGGACGCGCTGGCATGGTCACCCGACAGCCGCACCATCTACTTCGACGCCGAGGACTCGACCTACGAGCCGATCTTCTCCGTCGCCGTGTCGGGTGGCATGCCGAAGGCGATCACGCCGAAGACGCTCAGCACCGCCTGGGCGTTGAGCGCGAACGGCGCCACGCTCGTCATGCTGCGCGCGAGCCAGAATCAGCCCGGCGATCTCGTCGCCACGGCGGCCGACGGCTCGGACCTGCGCGAGCTCACGCACCAGAACGCCGAGCTCCTCGGCGGCCTCGACCTCCCGGCGGCAGAACACTTCACCTTCGCCGGCGCTGGCGGCACGGAGGTCTCGGCATTGCTGCTCCGTCCGCCGGCCTTCGACCCGGCGAAGAAATATCCGGTCGTGATGATTCTGCATGGCGGCCCGGAGACGATGTTCGGCGACGCGTGGAGCTATCGCTGGAACTCGCAGATGTTCGCGGCGCCCGGGTATGCAGTGCTGATGATCAACCGCCGCGGCTCGACCGGCTTCGGCCAGGCGTTCACCGATGGCATCGCCGACGACTGGGGCGGCAAGCCGTTCCAGGATCTGATGAAGGGGCTCGACGCCGCGCTGGCGAAGTACCCGTTTCTCGACGGGACGCGCGTCGCTGCCGCGGGCGCCTCGTACGGCGGCTACATGATCGACTGGATGGAGTCGCAGTCCAAGGGACGCTTCAAGGCGCTGATCTCCCACGCCGGCGTGTACAACCTCGCGTCGATGTACGGCGCCACCGAGGAGCTGTGGTTTCCCGAAGCAGAGTTCAAGGGCACGCCATGGTCGAACAAGGCGTCGTACGAGCGCTCCTCTCCCAGCAGCTACGCCGCGGAGTTCGGCAAGTACAAGACGCCGACGCTCGTCAGCTGCGGCGAGCTCGACTTCCGCGTGCCGTACACCCAGAGCCTCGAGTTCTACACCGCGTTGCAGAGGCAGGGCGTCCCATCGCGTCTCGTCGTCGTGCCCGACGAGGGGCATTGGCTGCTCAAGCCGGCGAACAGCGCGTTCTGGTACGGCCAGGTGATGGACTGGCTGAAGAAGTACCTGTGATCTGACCTCGACAGTTGCGCGTGGCACAGCTGGAACCGTCGAGCTGCGCGATCGTTTCTGGCCTGACCACCTCACGGTGACCGCGTCGTCGATCCTATAATCCCGCCTTGTTTTTCTTCGAGGGGGCGGGATGACTGGATTCGGATCGCATCGACGCACGTGTGCACTCGTCGTCGGGCTCATGCTGACGGCACTCCCCGCGTTCGCGCAGCAGACTGGCGCGATCGCCGGCAAGGCGATCGACGCGCAGAGCGCGGTCGTACCCGGTGTCACCGTGGAAGCACGATCGCCGGTGCTGCCGGGCCCGCGCACGACGGTGACCGCCGGCGACGGCACCTACCAGTTGCCGGCCCTGCCGCCAGGCGGCTACACCATCACCTTCACGCTGACCGGGATGCAGACCGTCACCCGGGACGTGCAGGTTCAGCTGGGCGAGACGACGGCTCTCGATGCCACCATGGCGGTCGGCGGTGTCGCCGAGGCTGTCACGGTGACTGCCGAGTCGCGGATGATCGACAAGACCTCCGCGGAGATCTCGAGCGGCCTGTCGCACGACAAGATCAGCAGCGTCCCGGTCGGCACGCAGTATCGCGATCTGATCAACCTGATTCCCGGCGTGCAGTACACGCAGGACCAGGTACGCGGGCCCAGCGCGGGCGCCAGCGGCCAGGACAACGTCTACAACTTCGACGGCGTCAACGTCACGGTGCCGCTGTTCGGCACACTCTCCGCCGAGCCGGCGTCCTACGACATCGCCCAGGTCACTGTCGTCAAGGGCGGCGCCAGGGCCGTCGACTTCAACCGCGCCGGCGGGTTCGCCATCGACAGCGTGAGCAAGTCGGGCACCAGCACATTTCACGGGCTGGTGGACTATCGCTTCCAGACGGTCAGCATGGCGGCCGATCAAAAAGGCACGAGCTCTGCGCGCTACGACCAGGACCGGGATTTCACGGACTTGAACGTCGGCGGCCCGATCTGGGCAGACCACCTGTTCTTCTACGCGTCGTACTACCGCCCGACGGCGGGACGCAGCAACGCGTCGACGGTTTACGGCTCGGTCCCGGACTACAACAGCGAGCGGAACGAAGGATTTGGCAAGCTGACGTTCACGCCGACGCACTCGACGCTGGTCAACCTGAGCTATCGCGGCTCGCACCGCGTCGACACCGGAGACAAATTTGATTCGGTGACCGCGGGCACCGCGGGCTCTGGCAACGAGGCGTCTCAGCGCATCGGCACCGCGGACGCGTCGTGGATCGTCAACGCCGCGAGCTTCGTGACCTTCAAGTACACCCACTTCGAGAACCCCACGCGCGGGCGCCCGGACAACATCTCCAGCGCCGTCGTCGACACCGCGGTCGGCACACACCTCGACACGGCGCATCTCGATCAGCTCGGGCTGTTCACCGTGCCGAAGCCCGGTCCTGACGCCTCGGTGAACGCGTTCATTCAGCCCCTGATCGACCAGTATGGATTTCTCACCAACGGCGTCCCGACCGGCGGCGGCAAGGTCGGGTTCGGCATGCAATTCGACGAAGACAACTTCTTCCGCGACGCCGGCCAGATCGGCTACAACCTTTCGCTCTCGGGGGCAGGCCTGCGGCACAGCATTCACGCCGGCTACCAGCAGTACGTGGACTCCGAGGATCTGGTTCGGCGGTCGAACGGCTGGGGATCGCTGAACGCCCCGGGTGGCGCCGTCGCGTTCCAGGGAACGCCGATTTTCTACCAGACGACGTTCCAGGCGCAGGGCGCCGGCGTCGTCCCGACGATCCACTCCGAGTATCACTCGAAGAGCTTCGAGCTGAATGACTCGATCACCCTCAAGAACTGGACGTTCAATGTCGGGCTCGTCGCCAGCAACGACACGTTGTACGGGCAGGGCCTGGAAGAAGACCCGTCGACGCTGTCGGGATTCGTGAAGTCGACGGGGACGACGCCCGACGCGCGGAAGTACAAGATGTACGACATCCCGTTCAGCAAGATGCTCCAGCCGCGATTGAGCGCGACGTGGGCGTACGACGGGAAGAACACGGCGTTTGTGAGCTACGCGCGCTACAACCCCGCTGCCAGCTCGCTGCCGCGCGCCGCGTCGTGGGACCGGAACCTCGCGGTCACGCAGAACGCCGACTTCGACGCCAACGGCAACCTGTTCGCCGTCGAGAACGTGCCGGCGTCATCCGGCAAGCTGTTCGTGCCCGACATGACGCCGCGCCGGTTCGACGAGTGGGTGGCCGGCACGGCGCGGGAGTTCAGCCCCAGCTTCACCGGGCGCGCGTACTTCCGCTACCGGAAGGGCACGCATTACTGGGAGGACACCAACAACAACGCGCGCGTGGACTTCGGGGCACCCGCCGACATCCCGCACACGCTCTACATCCCCGACCTGAGCGCTCAATTGGCCCAGATCGGCAGCGGCTCGACGTTTGTGATCGCCGATCTGGATGGCTCGTTCACCGACTACAAGGAAGTGACGTTCGAAGGCGAATACCGCAAGGGGCGGTCGTGGCTGCAGGGCTCCTACACCTGGAGTCGTTATCGCGGCAACTTCGACCAGGATGCGTCGTCCACCGCCGACCTCAACGACGGGAACATCTTCATCGGATCGTCGAACATCGGCGACGATCCCGGCCGTCAGCTGTGGAACGACAAGCTGGGAACGCTGCGCGGCGACCGGCCGAATGTGTTCAAGGTCTACGGCGCGTACTTCTTCCACTGGAACGGTTCGGCGGGCGCGTTCGTCACGGCGCAGTCCGGGCAGCCATGGGAGACGCACAGCTACCTGCCCTATGCCGCTTTGACCACGAGCACGAGCGACACGGATCGCTACGCCGAGCCGGCCGGCTCGCGCCGCTCCGACGGTCATGCGCAGATCGACGTCAGCTACACGCAGACAGTCCCTGTCGCCAGTCGCTTCAGAGTGGTGCTCACGGCATACGTGTTCAACCTGTTCGACAGCCAGACCGGTTACAACATCCAGCCGAATCTCAGCTCGGCGGCGTACGGCCAGCCGGTGACCAACTACGCGCCGCGGCGCCTGGAGCTGCTCGCGAGGTTTGAATTCTGAGAGATCTGGTAGCCTCCGCTCATGGCCTCCCGCGAACTCGCCGCTATCGAGCTGATGCTGCACGAGCTACGGACACCGCTCAACGTGTTGTCCGGATCGTTGTCGCAGCTGGCGTCGACGCCATCTCCCGGCGACGCTGAGAAGGCCGCACTCGATCGCGCGCGGCGGGCGTCCGACAGGCTGGAAACTGTCCTGCAGCAGGCGCGCCAGTGGGCCAGGCGCTTGTCGAGTCCCTCGACGGGATCGACGGCGCTGGCGCCTGTACTGGCGAGCGCGATACAGGCCGCCTCGGAGGCCCGTGGCGGCGGCGTTGAGGCTCGCCCCGACGCAACGCTCGCCGACGTGACCGTCGCTCTCAGCGCCGACGCGCTCGCCGAGGCGCTCGGCGCGCTGCTCGACGCCGTGTTCCGTGGCGCTCACGACAACAGCATCGTGAATGTCGCCACGCATGTGGCGGCCGCCACTCCCGGATCAATCACGCTGACGATCGGCGACGCCGGCAACATGGAGCGTGGCGCGTTCGACGCCGAGTGGCGTGGTGGTCTCGGCTTCTCGCTTCCGCTCGCACGCGCTGTCGTCGAGTCGGCGGGCGGCGAGATCTGGTCGCGGGAGGAGGCGGGGCGACTGGTCGGCGCAGGCCTGCGGCTGCCGCTGGCCTGAGCGCTATTGCGGTGGGCCGGGATCGGTTTCCGACGCGACGACAGCGCCTGTGCCGGCGTCGATCGAGTACAGCGTGAGGTCAGTGGCCGTCAACACGCGGGACTGATACACCAGCACGAACGTGCCGTCAGCGCGTGGCAGCACTGCCAGCGTCGGCGCCAGGCTCGGACCCGGCGAGGCCGCGCCGGCAAGCGTCCCAATCGCTGTCAGCGCTTCCGCCCGCGTCAACTTCGGCACCGGATCCAGTGAAATCCCGGTAAATATCGACCCCTCCAGCGACTTCGTCTTTCCGCCTTCGAGCGATCGCCAGACGTCGCTGCCCACGACAGGGACACCCTTGTACAGCTGATCGAACCATTGCTGTCGCATCGCCTGCGGCATCGCCTGCTCTTCACGCAACTTCAATTCGCCGCGCCTGATCATCTGAGCGACCTTGCGCTCCCACTCGAGGCGAAGTGCGGGCGTACTCGTGTCGATCGTCACCTGATGCGATGGCGCCGTCGCCGGCACGGGCACCGCAGGCGACTGTGGCGACGGTGGAGACTGTGGCGACTGCGCAAAGACAACAGTCGTCGCAAGCATGACCATCACACACACAGCGCATCGGTTCATCACAGTCACTGTGCCACGGCGTCACATAGCGTGTAAACCCTGCACACTAATGAGGTTGCAGTGTGCGTCCGAAGCGCATTTCATTGCCGAGGTAATGCTAGTATGGCCGAAGGTGCCGTCTTCAGTTTCGACGTTGGTCGTCTGCTGGAACAACCACGAGTTTCTCGGACGCTGCCTCGAGTCACTGCCCCGCGAATCGGAACTGATCGTCGTCGACAACGCCTCTGAGGATGGCAGCGCGGATCTCGTGGCGCAGACATTCCCGTCGGCGCGCCTGCTGCGTCTCGGCAGCAATGGCGGGTTCGCTGCCGGCGTGAACCAGGCGGCCGCTCTGGCGACTGGCGACTACCTGCTACTGATCAATCCCGACGCCGAAGCCACGCCACGCGCCGTCGAACGCCTCAGCACATTTCTCGACGAGCACCCGACCTGCGGAGCGGCGACCGGCCGACTCGTGTCGATGATCGAGGAACCGCAGCAGGCGTTCCACGCCCGCAGGCTGCCGACACTCGGCAGCGTCGCGGCGGATCTGCTGCTCCTCAGCCGCCTGTGGCCCGGCAACCCGGTCACGCGACGCGCCGAAGCTGCCGACCTCGACGAGTCGCGCCCAGGCCCGATCGAGCGCTCCTCGTCGTCGTGCCTGATGGTGCGGCGCGCGGCCTTCGAACAGATCGGCGGCATGGACGTGCAGTTCTCGCCCGCGTGGTTCGAAGACGTGGACTTGTGTAAACGCCTTCACGATCGGCAGTGGGACGTATTCCTGGTGCCCAACTCGGTGTTCCGGCACATCGGCGGCGCGTCGGTGCACGCGCTCAGCCGGGCGCGCCAGCGGCGCGTGTACTACCGCAACCTGGAGCGATACGTCAGGAAGCATCACGGACGCGCCGGAGCGGCGACGGTGAGAGCGCTTCTTGTGACCGGGATGGGGCTGCGGGTGGCGGCCAGCGCGTTGCGAGCCGATCGAGAAGGGGTCCACGCGTTTGCCGGCGTGCTCGGCGGTGCGCTCACTGGCTGGAAGACCGACTGACTGGAGCCCGGTGCGCCGCACTCTGCTGCTGGCCCTCCCGATGATCGCGCTTGCCGCTGTCCGCGCGCCCGGACAACTCCGGCTGGCAGACGAGGCAGACCGCGCGGCCTTCAGGAGCTGGTTCGTCCTGCTGGCCGATGCGGCGTACTACCGTCCCGTCGTCGAGGTCACTGACTGCGCGGCGCTGATCCGTTACGCCGCACGTGAGTCGCTTCGGCCACACACGCCTGACTGGCTCAGGGAGACGGCGCTGCCCCTGGCACCAGGCCTCGCCGATGTGCGCCAACGCCCGGGCGGCGCGCCTGGACACTTCCCGCTGTTCCGCGTATCGCCGGACCCGCACGTGCCGCTCGCGGAGTTCGCCGACGCCTCGACGATCATCCGATTCAACGCGACGCTGGTCTCCCGCAACGTCGGCGCCGCGAGGCCGGGAGATCTGCTCTACTTCCGCCAGCCATCGCAGAGCGAACCGGATCACCTCATGATCTTCGTCGGGGAGTCGAGGTTCGACCTGACGGCACAGGACTTCGTGGTCTACCATACCGGCCCGGGGGACCACGGGGCGCCGGGCGAGATGCGCAAGATCCGCCTGGCGGACCTGCTGCGACATCCGGCCCCGCGCTGGCGGCCGCTGCCGTCGAACGGGCGCTTTGTCGGGGTCTTCCGCCTCACACTCTCATGACCCATCGTCACGCGCGTGTCCCCTTTGCCCTGCTGGCCTGGCTCCTGGTGTGGATTTCGGCCGTGGCGCCGCTGCGCGCCGACGACGAGGCTGGCCGCCCGTCGTTTTCGCTGGCCAGCACCAGCATCGCCAGCACTCGGGAAACGCCCTCGATCTACCTGACATTCCGCCAGCTCGATCACCTCGACTTTCGCGTCTACCGGGTCAACGATCCGATCGCGTTCCTGACCGGACTCAAGGACCCGCATCAACTCGGCAGCGAAGAGCCGCTGGTCGATCAGGTGCCGACCACGCTGGAGCGGATCGCCGACTGGAAGGCGTCGTGGCGGGCTACCCTGCGCGATTTCGTCCGCCGGCAGTTCAGCTCCGACTACCGGCACGCGCGCCGCCAGCAGCAGGACCAGCAGGTCGTGCTGCGGCGCACCACCAACGTCAACAACTTCGCGCAGGTCCCGCTGCTGAACCCGTCGCAGCTCGTGACGTCGTGGCGCGAGATCCTGCCGCCCCTCCGCGATGCCGACGTCCGCCGGATCCCGATCGACGTGAAGCAGCCCGGCATGTATGTCGTCGAGGCTGTGTCAGCTCCTCACCGCGCCTACACCGTCGTCATCGTCTCTGACGTCGGGCTCGTCACCAAGGCGGCACCAGGCCAGGTACTGCTCTTCGCCGCCGATCGCTTTACCGGCAAGCCGATGCCCGGCTGCGTCGCCCGCCTGCTGCACAACCAGAAGACTATCGCGTCCGGCACGACTGCCGACGACGGCACCTTCGACGCGCGGCTCACCGAGACCGCATCAGACGACGTCGTCTCTGTGGCGACGTGCGGGGCGCAGGTCACCGCGACCGACCCCGGCAGCTGGTACCTCCGCGAGGCCGCGCGCGAGCTGGTCGGCTACGTCTACACCGACAAGCCAATCTACCGGCCGGGCCACACCGTGCACATCAAAGGCGTGCTGCGCTGGCGCGCGCACGGCGCGCTGCAGCCATTCGACGCGCCTGATGTCGAGATCCGCGTGTCGGACATCACCGACAAGGTGATCTTCCGGCAGCAGCGGAAGGTGGACGCGTTCGGCGGCGTCACTGCGGACCTCCCACTGCCGGCCGGCGCGGCGCTCGGTGAGTACTCGATCTCGATCGTCCACGCGGACGACACTGCCACTGGCGCCTTCGAAGTGCAGGAATACCGCAAGCCGGAGTTCGAAGTCCGCGTTTCGCCGAAAGAGCGTTTCGTGCTGCAGGACGGCGAAGCGCAGGTCTCGATCAGCGCCCGCTACTACTTCGGCCAGCCGGTCGCCGGCGCCCGGGTGTCATGGGTCGCGCACCGTCAGCGGTATTTCTCGCCGCTGCGATGGAGCGAGGACGACGATGAGGGCGGCGGCACGTACTGGTACGGCGACGAGCAGACACTGGAAGGCGCGGCGCGCCTCGACGCGAACGGCAAGGCCGAGATCAGCGTGCCGGTGGAGGTCGACGAGCACGGCAACGACTACAGCCTGCGCATCGAGGCACGCGTCGCAGACGCCAGCAGTCGTGAAGTGAGCGGCGCCGGAATCGTCCACGCCACCTACGGGTCCTTCCTGCTGGCCGCGTCGGTCGATCACTATGTCGTCAAGCCCGGCCAGCCGGCCGTCGTGACAGTCCGGGCCGTCGACTACCTCGGCGCGCCGAAGGCAAACCAGCCAATCGCGGTCGTCGTCGAGGCGCGTGTTCCAGGCCGGCAATGGGATGAGGACGGGGGCGTGCGGAACGTCGCGCACGGTGAGACGCACACCGACGCGCAGGGCCAGTCAACCTACACGCTGACCGCGCCGTCCGAGCCGGGGGAGTACCGCGTCCGCGTGAGCAGCGAAGACGACGACCGTACGGTGCGTGACGACTCGTACCTCTGGGTGCCCGGCCCCCGCGAGTTCACCGGCGATGAAGAGACCGGCGACCGGTATCTCGAGTTGATCCCTGAAAAGAAGTCTGTCGCGCCGGGCGAGACCGCGCGGTTCCTCGTCCAGGGCGCTCAGTTCGACGCCGACGTGCTGGTGACCAAGGAAGCGCAGGACGTCGGCTGGCACAAGGTGGTCCACGCCAGGTCCAACGAGACCATCGAGGTGCCGGTCACCGACGATGACATCGGCGACACGTGGGTGAACATCGCTTTCCTCAGCAAGGACCGGCTGTATCGGGCCGAGCGGCGCGTGAAGGTGCCCGCCGTCTCGCGTCAGCTGCAGGTGTCTCTGACGGCCGAGCAGGCGGTATCGAAACCGCGCGAGCCCGGCAGGTTCCTGCTGAAAGTCACCGACGCGGCCGGCGCGCCTGTGCGGGGCTCGTTCAGCCTGGCTGTCGTCGATGAGGCCGTGTACGGCGTGAAGCCCGATGACACGCCGGATCCGCTGCGATTTTTCTATCAGCGTGGCTACAGCCGCGTCGGCACCGAATTCTCTCGCGAGTACTCGTTCGTCGGCTACTCGGGCAACCAGACACTGCTGCTGGCGATGAAGCACCGGCCGTACTCTCTGGCAGACTTCAAAGCCGACAAACCCGCCCAGCCGCAAGTGCGTAAGGAATTTCCCGACGCGATCTACTGGATGGGCGACCTGGTCACCGACCAGAGCGGCGAGGCACGCGTGCAGGTGACGTATCCGGACGCGCTGACCACGTGGCGACTGACAGCGCGCGGCGTCACTGCCGACACCCACGTCGGGGCCGCAATCGCCAGGACCACCGTCACCAAGGATCTCATCGTGCGCGTCGTCACTCCCCGGTTCCTGTCGCAGGGCGACGAAGTCGGAGTGCCGGTGATCACGCACAACTATCTGCCGGCGGCCGCGTCGCTGGCGGTCAGCCTGACTGCGAAAGGCGTCGTGCCCGCCAGTGGGCCGAGTGGCGGCGCGCCAACCGACGTCAGCCACATCACGATCGCTCCCGCTGGCGAGCAGCGCCTCGACTGGCGCTTCAAGGCCGACACCGTCGGCGCGGCGATTTTCACCGGCAAGGCTGTCGCCGCTGCCGACAGCGACGCCGTCGAGTTGACGGTGCCGGTGCTGCCCTTCGGCCTGCGTCGCGAGGAGTCGAGGTCCGGCGCGATTGCCCACGGCGGCAATGCCACTGCGTCGCTCGCGATTCCGGCGACGTCCAACCCAGCGGCTCGCGCCGTGCAGGTCGCGCTCGCGCCGTCGCTGGCGGGTTCCCTGCTGGGCGCGCTCGACTTCCTCACTGAATACCCGTACGGCTGCACCGAGCAGACGCTGTCGTCCTACCTTCCGAGCGTCACCGTTGCCCGCACGCTGGCGCAGCTGAAGCTGCGGCCGACAGAGCGGCTAATGCAGGTGGACCGCTACGCGACGGCCGGCCTGGCCCGGCTGATCGACTACCAGCACGACGACGGCGGCTGGGGCTGGTGGAAGACCGACGAGAACGACCCCTTCATGACCGCCTATGCGACGTACGGCCTGCTCGAGACCAAGGCCGCGGGCTACAAGGTGCCGGAAGACCACATCCGGAGCGGAGTGAGCGCGCTCGCCCAGCTGTACCTCAAGTATCCGCGCGCGGTGCCGGCGCTGAAGGCGTATATGGTCTACGTCCTGGAGCGTGCCGCCGCCGAGAAGATCGACCCTGTTGTCGGCGGCGACTCGCCCTTCTCGCTGAAGGCCGCGCTCGAGGAGGTCTTCGCGTCGCGGAACGACCTCACGCCGTACGGCCGCGCGATCCTGCTGCTCGCGCTCGATGCGGCTCACGATTCCCGCGCGCCCGCAGTCGCTCGCGACCTGATGGCCGAAGCGAAGCGGACTGGCGATCTCGCCTGGTGGGAGACGACCAGCGATCCCCTCCTCAGTGACTGGGACGACACCAGCGTGGAGGCGACGGCCACCGCCGTCCGGGCCCTGGTGGCCCACGATCCGTCGAACCCGGTCCTCGAAGCCGCGGTGCGCTACCTGCTCGTCAACCGCCAGTCGGGCTCGTACTGGGTCAGCACGAAGCAGACCGCGATGGTGCTCTACGGCCTCACGGCCTACATGCAGGCACGCGGCGAGTCCGGCGCTCCTGCCACGGTCGACGTCGTCGTCAACGGCACGGCGGTGAAGACCGTGAGCTTTGACACGCAGTCGCTGACGGCCCCGGATCCCGTCGTCGTGAGCGCCGCCGGGCACGACGGGAACAACGAGGTGTCGGTGACGACGCGAGGAGCCGGCACGGTTTACTGGTCGGCGACGGCGCGCTACTACGACACGCGAACGCCCATCGCGCGCACTGGCGACCGCAACCTGGCGATCGCCCGCGACTACTTCGCGCTGACGTCGGTGACAACGGCGCAGAAGAAGATCGTCTACCGCGAGACGCCGTTTACCGGCACCGCCGCTCCCGGAGACATCATCCTGGTGCATCTCGCCGTCGCCGGCGCGTCGGACTGGCGCTACCTGCTGATCGAGGACATGCTGCCTGCGGGCGCCGAGACCATCGGCGACGACGAGCTGTATCCGCTCGAGAGGAAACGGCCACGGCCGTGGGGCGGACGACGCGAGCTACGCGACGATCGTGCGGTGTTCTTCCAGGACGGCTTGCCGAATGGGCGTGTGGACTTCTGGTATCTGCTGAAGGTCGTGACTCCGGGTGTGTTCCGCGCGCTGCCGGCGCAGGTGGCGCCGATGTATGTGCCCGGCGTGTCGGCATCGACCACCGTTGAAACCGTCACCGTGACGACGCCGGTGCAGGGGGGCGCGCGATGATGCGGCGGCTGCCGGCAATCGCCCTCTGGCTGCTGCTCGGGGATGCTCTCGCGGCCGGCCTCTTCTGGGTGCTGCTGCAGGTGCCCGAGTCCTCTTCGCTGACGCTAGGGCTGTCGGCACTGGTCGTCGTCGCCATCGCCATCGTGCTGCTGTGGGTGCAGGGCGGCGCGCTTGCCGCGTGGCGGCCCGAGCGGTCGCTGAATGGCGCGTTCCGTCGGGGTCTGGGCAGGCCGGCGCTGTGCTCCTCGGCGCTCTCGTCTTCTACGCCGCCTGGTGGATCACAGCTGCGGCAGCCGACTGGCACGCGGTTCACGCCGGGCAGATCGACGCCTGGATCATTGCCAGGAGCGGACACTCCGAGACTGGCGTGCTCCACCAGGTGGTCGTCGGCGTCATCTGGTTCCTGCGCTGGGGGCTCGGCCTGACGCTCGCGTTGTCGCTGGCGGCGACGATCACGGCCGGCGGCTTCGGGGCGCTGGTGCGCGCCGGCTGGATGACGCGCGCGCTGCATCCCAAACGCTGGGCGCCGGTGTGCCTGCTCGTCGGGCTGCTGGTGCAGGTGCCGTGGGAGTACGTCTACTGGCGGCCTTTGAAACTCGGGCTCGCCGCAGAGCCGTGGTTCGTCACGCTGAAGCTGGGCGTCATGGTGGTGCTCTGGGCCGTTGCCGGCGCGCTGGCGATTCGAGTCGTCACGCCAGGAGTAGTCGCGCGCGCGGCGGCGCCTTCGGGTCCGCCTTCCGGCACCACCCCGCCGCCGACGCCGCCGCGCGCCGCCTAGCCCGCGGCTACCGCACCTTCGTCCAGTCGCCGGCCGTCGCGAGTGCGCGTTCGAAGCACGCGGCCGCGAGCCCGTAGGACTGACGCGCCTGCGCCGCGGAGGCCGGCCGCTGCAGGTCGAGGTCCGAGGGACACGCGAGTCTGCGCGATGAGCCATCAGGCTGCGCAAGGGCCTGCGGCGCCTGCTCGCCGGCAAAGTGCATCGCCGCACCTTCCCGAACCCACATCGGGCGGCCCTGGAGGACCGGGTCCGTCAGCACGTGCGCGATCTCGTGCCTGATGGTGCTGTCGAGAACCCCCCGCTGGTCGAGCACGTCGGGCGGCTGGAGGTCGATCCGGTTGCCGCGCGTGCGGGCGGCCGACCACCATGGCTCCCCGGTCTCCCGGCCGAAGCTGCCGGAGGAGGGGTGGAACACCAGCTTCAGGTCGTCGGGCACCACGCGTCCGGTCGCACGAGCCGTGTCACGAAGCGCGCGATCGATGCGCGCCGTCAACGGCGTGCGGTTCGGTTCTTCTGTCGGCGGGAGGACGAGGCTGAACTTCGCCGTCACTCCCGGCGCGGCGGCCGGAGCGGCCGGAGCGGCCGCTGCTGACGCGGATGGGGCGTTCACCACGGGCGGCGCCGCGGCAGCGACCGGCGGCAAATCGGCGACTTCTCCGCTGGCGAGCGTCTGCGTCGGGGGCACCGCCTGTCGCGGAAGGCCCAGATCGAGGGACACCAGCGGCCGGATCTTCGCGCCCGGGAAGTACGTGTCCAGAATCGACTCCGCGGACTCGCCGTGCTCGGCGCGCTTCGCGGAGCCGATGACGCAGAGTCCGACACCGTGTCCGAATCCGTGGCCCTCGAAGTAGAACCCGCCTCGCGTGCGACGGACGGTGAACTCAGTGCTCTTGATCAGCTGCCAGCCCAGCCCGCGCCCGACGATGGTGCGGAAATCCTGCGCGCTCAGCACCGCGGGCGTCAGGCCTCCGAGCTCGATGTTCTTCACGCGGCCAGACGACGTCCGCCCCTCGCGCTTGATGTCCCTCAGCTTCGCGCCGTGAAAACCGGCGGCGTGAAGGACACGCGCGAGGTCCGCCTCGGGAATCTCGGAGGCCCAGTGCGGCTCGCCTTCGCAGGCGCCGTCGTGGCGCACCTTCAGGTACGGCGGATCCACGGCTCCCGGCCAGACGCTCGACGGCTTCTCCGTGTAGCCGCCGCACGAGGCCGTGTAGAAGACCTGCGCCGGCCTGCCGTCAAACGCCAGGACCTGCCCGGCTGTCGCGGCGACCGCCGCGCGCATCGCCTGGTCCGGCTCGCGAAGGACCTGGCAGTGCGTGAGCGTGCAGAGGTCGAAGCCGCTCTTCTGATGACGTCCGCGGTTGGCCACGGCGAACGTCCGGGCGGTGATGGCCAGAGCCTCGAGCGCCGCGGCGGCGCTGCGGGGCTGCGCCTCGCCAGCAAGCACGCGCGCGACGTAGTCCTCGAGCGGCATGTTGCGCACGTCGTACCCGCCGCCAGCCTTGGCGTAGCCCACCCGCAGCACGATTTCCCCGGGCGCTGCCGCACGGGCCGTCGAGGGGACCGGCACCACCGGCCGCGCAACAGAGAGTCCCGCGGCCCCGCCCTCGGCGGGCATGGCACGCGTCGCGATTTGCGCGGCCAGATCGGCGGCGTCCATCCCCGCCGCACCGGACGCCAGCAGCACGATGCCGCGAGTTGGTGCGGTGGCCGGCCACACCGCGACGACCAGCCCCTGCTCTGCGCCGGTCGCCGCCGTCGCCGTCCCGGTCTTGGCCAATGCGTCAACGCCGCGAAGGGCGAACGCGCCGGATGTGCCGTACAGGGCTGAGCCGCGCAGGCCGTCGATCACGACCTGGCGATCGGCGGCCTTCATCGGCACGGCGCGCGGGTTTGTGACGAAGCGGGCCAGCGCCCGCAACAGCGCTGCAGGCGCCACCGGCGTGGCGCGCAGCCCGGTGGCGGCCAGCGACATCGGCACTCGTGATGGCGTCGGCGGCAGGCCGAGCGCCGCGAGCGTGCCGTCGAATCGAGATCTCGAGAGGCGCTGTCCGATCGTCGCGAAGTAGACGTTGCAGGACAACGCCAACGCTTCGGCGGGACGGAGTGCGTGACGCACGCGCGGGTGGCTGCAGCGGATCAGCTCTCCGCCAATCGTCGCCTCGCCGGGACAGTTGACGCGTGTATCGGGCGAGATGGCACCGCTGGCCAGCGCGGCAATCAGCGCCGGCAGCTTCATGAACGACCCGGGTGCGGTCGGCGCGTCGATGCGATCCTGGCGGTTCGATGCGAGTGCCCGGCCGGTGACGAGGTCAGTTTCCTGCCACGCCGTTTTCGTGGCGTCTGGCGGCGATTGGCCTGACTGGGCGCCCAGGGCTACGGCAGCGAGCACACCGGCAGCCAGCCCCAGGCCCGGACGTGTCACTGGTCGCCCTCAATCAAACGGGCGGTCTCGCGCCACATCATGGGCAGGTGATCGAGCAGTTGATGCCCGTCATCGAGCATCGTCAGGGTCACAGACGGACGTCCAGCGGCCCACCGGCGAACGGCAGCCGGTGCGACGACCTCGTCCTGCGCGCCCTGGAAGATCAGGGTCGGCGTAGACAGGACGACAGCGAAGGCGTCGTAGGTCCGCGCGTCGGCCATGAACGTCCAGCCGAGATCGCGCGCGATCGAGTCGCCGTAGTGAAACACTTCGTGCCTGTCGGTCTGCTCCCACTGCCGCATGCGGTCGGCGCCGAACTCCTGCTCCAGGCTGGGCACCAGGTCGAACGCGGGCGCCAGCAGAATCAGGCTCCCGACGCGCGTGTCCCCGCGATTCAGCCGCCGCGCGGCGACGTGCAGGGCGACAAAGGCGCCAAGGCTCGAGCCCACGAGCGCCACCGGCGCGTCCAGCGCGTCGATTGCCGCATCAGCCTGCTCCACCATGCGCGTGACAGTCAGCGAATGGAAGTCGGGCTGGTTCAGGTCCGGGCAGATGTATTGCAGTCCGGCTTCGGCTGCGCGATCGGCGAAGTAGCGCGCCTTCGACGATCGAGGCGAGGAGGCGAAGCCGTGCAGGTAGACGAGCCCGCGCCCTTTCACAACTTGTGGGTGCAGCCTGGACGGCAGCGGCAGGGAATTTCAGCGTCGCCTGTCGTGTTGTAGTTATAGCTGAGCTCTTCGCCCTTGCGGATGTTCCGCGCCGCCCGGATCCAGATGACTCCGTCCGTGATGTGCGAGTAACAGTTGGGCTTGCAGGAGTGATTGATGAACCGGGCGACGTTGCCGCCCACACCCGCGTCGACTACCCAGCGGTTGTTGAGCGTGAAGCACCAGATCTGCCCCTTCTTGAGGTAGCGATCCTCGCGGTCCAGACTTTCCTTGTGCGTGATTTTCTCGCCGGCGTAGTTGACGATCCGTTTGTTCTTGTTGATTGACGAAGTGGCATAGACGCCCCACCCGGAGATACCCGACCTTCGACGCTCGATCATGTCAGTAAAGATAGCATCGCCCGCGCGTGCTTCGATGTGGTCAGACCCGTTGTACGACTCTGCGCTGCTATAGTGGTTCACACGACCGGCCACGTCGGGCCGGCGGTTGGGCGGCGGGAGGCGTGATGAACGGGATCTTCGTGTCCTGGGGTCGGATCATCCAGGGCTATCGGCCATCACTGTCGATTGAAATCACGCGCGAGTGTCCACTGCGCTGTCCCGGGTGCTACGCCTACGGCGAAGACCACCTCGGCGGCACGACCACGTTGCGCGAGGTTCGGGACTTCAAGGGCCAGGCCCTGATCGACGGGGTGCACGCGCTGATCGACCGGCACAAGCCGGTGCACGTGTCGATCGTCGGCGGCGAACCGCTCGTCAGATATCGCGAGCTGGACGAGCTGCTGCCGCAGTTGTCGGCACGTGGGCTACACGTGCAGGTGGTGACGAGCGCCGTGCGGCCGATTCCAGCGGCGTGGGCCCGCATTCCCAATCTGTCGGTGGTCGTGTCGATCGACGGCCTGCCTGCGGAGCACGACGTGCGCCGCGCTCCCGCCACCTACGACCGCATCCTCAAGCACATCGCCGGACAGCACATCGTCGTGCACTGCACGGTGACACGGCAGCTCGTGCAGCGCGACGGCTACCTCGAGGAGTTCGCGTCGTTCTGGCAGGCGCAGCCGGACTGCCGCAAGATCTGGTTCAGTCTGTACACGCCGCAGATCGGCGAGTCGTCGCCGGAGAAGCTCACGCCGGAGAACCGGAAGGCTGTCGTCGCCATCCTCATGGCCCTCCGCCAGCAGTACTCCAAGATCGAAATGCCGAAGGGCATGATCGAGCTGTACGCGAAGCCGCCAGCCTCGCCCGACGAGTGCATTTTCGCGCGGGTGACGCACTCGGTCTCGGCCGACTTCGAGACCCGGATCACGCCGTGCCAGTTCGGGGGCAAGCCGGACTGCGAGAATTGCGGGTGCATCGCGTCAGCGGGGCTGGGTGCCGTCGGACGCTACCACCTGGCCGGCCCCCTGAAGGTCGAGCACATCTTCAACACGTCGTTCAAGGTCGGGGCGGCCGTCGACGCCGTCCGATCCCGCTTCCGGAAGCCCATGGCTCCCCCGCCGCCCGGCCGGACCGCCGCTGCCGGGGCCCCGTCCGAGGAGGTCGAAGCGCTCTGATATAATGCGTGGATCCATGTCAGATCTGGCACTCGTCGGCCGCAACGCGCGGGCGGCCAAGCACTTCGTCCGGGGACTGACCCACACCGCGCATCCGCTGCTGGTCCACATCATCCCGATCCGCCGCTGCAACATCGACTGCGGCTATTGCAACGAGTACGACAAGATCAGCAAGCCCGTGCCCACCGAGACGATGCTGGCGCGCATCGACGAACTGGCGCGCCTCGGCACCTCGGTGACGTCGTTCAGCGGCGGCGAGCCGCTCCTCCATCCGGACCTCGATCTCCTGATCGCCCGCATCCGCTCGCACGGCATGATGGCGGGCCTGATCACCAACGGCTACCTGCTGTCGCCGAAGCGGATCGAAGGACTGAATCGCGCCGGGCTGGACTACCTGCAGATCAGCATCGACAACGTCGAGCCTGACGAGGTGTCGAAGAAGAGCCTCCGGCTTCTGGACAAGAAGCTGCAGTGGCTGCGCGATTACGCGGCGTTCGACACGAACATCAACTCCGTGCTCGGCGGCGGCATCAAGAACCCCGAGGATGCGCGCACCATCACGCGCCGCGCGCAGGCGCTCGGGTTTTCCACCTCCATCGGCATCATTCACGACGGCAGCGGCCGCCTGAAGCCGCTGGCGCCGCGCGAGCGGGCGGTGTGGGACGACGTGTCGGGCCAGGTCAACAAGATCTGGCAGGTGAGCAAGAACCTCTACTCGGGCATCCGGTCGTTCGGCCAGAACCTGGCCGACGGCAAGGCGAACGAGTGGTACTGCCGCGCCGGCGCGCGATACCTGTATATCTGCGAGAACGGGCTCGTGCACTACTGCTCGCAGCAGCGCGGCTACCCGGGCACTCCGCTCGAGCAGTACACCATCGACGACATCCGCCGGGCCTTCATGGAGCCGAAGTCGTGCGCGCCCTACTGCACGATCGGCTGCGTCCACCGGGTGTCGACAATGGACTACTGGCGCGCGCCGCAACTTCAGAAGCCGACCGGGCCGTCGCTCGGAACCACCCAGTCCGCCCGATAGCATCGGCACGCGTCAAGAAGGACGCCCGGTAGTTCACGACCGTGGCCTCACCCAGCATGCGCTACCAGGACAAAGTCGTCATCGTCACCGGCGGCACCAAAGGGATCGGCCGCGCCGTCGTCGAGGCGTTCGCCGCGGAGGGCGCGCGGGTGGCGTTCTGCTCCCACGAAGACGAGGGCGGCGATGCGCTGGCGAAGGCGGTCACGGCAGCGGGGCCGGGCGTGGCCGAGTTCGAGCGCTGCAACGTCGCGATCGCCGCCGGACTGGAACGGTACGTACGGAGCGTCGGCGAGCGGCACGGCCGCATCGATTGCCTGGTGAACAACGCCGGCTGGCACCCTCCCCATCTGCCGATCGACGAGTTCAGCGTCGCCGACTTCCAGGCGCTGCTCGACCTGAACGTGATGAGCGTGTTTGTCGGGTGCCGGACCGCGCTGCCGTGGCTGCGCCGGGCCGGTGGCGCAATCGTGAACATCGCGAGCCTGGTGGCCACCATCGGTCAGCACCACGCGACCACGTACGTGGCCACGAAAGGTGCGGTGCTTGCCTTCACCAAGGCGCTGGCCGTGGACGAAGCCCCGTTCGGCGTGCGCGTGAACGCGATCTCGCCGGGCAACATCTTCACCCCGCTCTGGCAGCAGGCGATTGACGAGTCTGACGATCCGGCGAGGACGCGCGCGGACGGCGAGGCGGCGCAGCCACTCGGGCGCATGGGCACCCCGGCGGAAGTGGCGCGGCTGTGTGTGTTCCTGGCGGCAGAGGCGACGTTCACGACAGGGGCCGACCACCCCATCACCGGCGGCGCGGAGCTGGGCTACGGCCGCAAGGTCCGGCCCTGACTGGCGACAGACTCACGGCGGTGCATCAGCAGGCCGTTCGAGAAGGCGCCGAGCCGGCGCCGCAGAAACTGCCGGCCGCGATGAACACGCGACTTCAGCGTCTGCTTGTTCAATTTCAGCGCTGAGCTGACCTCTTCGATCGACATCCCGCCGAGATCGCGCAGCACGACCGGCGTCCGGTAGATCGCCGGCATCACCGCAATCGCCTGCGACAGCTTCTCCCACATCTCGCCGCGCAACACGTCTTCGTCGGCCATCGACGACCAGTCCGCGACCTCGAGGGCCACCGCGGGCGGATGCTGATCGGGAAACATCTGGCGAGCCGATTCCGCGGACACTTCGCGCGGGCGCGTGACGCGCTTGTTGCGCAGGCGCGACATCGCCGTGTTGAACGTGATGCGATGCACCCAGGACGAGAACGCGGCATCTCCCCTGAACGCGTGCAGCTTGCGCCACACCTTGACGAGCACGTCCTGGGCAATCTCCTCGGCATCCTCGGGGCTGCGGACGTAGCGGAGCACCTGCTGCCTGATGCGCGGCGTGAACGCGGCAAACAACTCCGTCAGCGCAACGGGGTCGCCGTTGCGGAGACGCACGAGCATTTCGTCATCGGGATTCGGCGCCGAGACGCGGGTTACAGCAGCCAGGGACATTGACACTCCGGCCGGTCCACGCCGTGAGTCCGGGGAACACATCCGACGGCGCTTGCGGGAAGATCAGCCTACAGGCCCCCGGGGACAGGGGCTATTGGACCTTAGGCCAACACAACTGCTGAGGTAGGCGTCGCCCGACGATGAGGCGCCGTTGAGCGAGGTTGCCGAAGGGCGCTGTTGCGCCCTCCGGCACTCTGGCCGCGACTTAGAAACGAAGCGTGACGCCGCCTGACATCTCGAACTGGTTCGAATACTGTGCGTTGCTGGCGAGATAGCAGCCCCAGTAGGGGTCGCACCACCAGCCCGCGGCGTCGGACTTGATGTAGGTCGGGGTCCAGCGCATCTCGGCCCGGAAGCCCACCACTTTACCCGGGTAGATCTTCACGCCCGCGCCAAGCGTGGTCGAGAACTTCGAGCCGCCGTTGATGGTGCCAGACAGGCCGCCGGGCGTGGTGTAGTCGACGTCGCCGTAACTTGTCGCGCCGAGGCCGCCGAGCACGAACGGACGCACATGTCCCTCGGGGTCGCCGAAGTTGTAGGCGAAATAACCATGGTAGTTGTTCACGTTCATGTCGCCGATCGTCACGCTGTTGCTCGGGCCCTTGGCTTCGAGCTGGCTCTGCTGGCGGCCCCAGAGAAACCCTACTTCGACGTGCGGCGAGACGTTGACGCCGAAGGTGAAGTGATAGCCCACCGAGCTTTGCGGGTTGAGCTCGTCGTACACGTTGCCATCCTGGGCAAGGACCGCGTTTCCAGTGACGCCTTCACTCGCGACGTACCCGATGTTGCCGCTGACTTCGACCTTCGCCTGGGCCATTGCCGGCGACGCCGCGCAGGTGCCGCAGATGACTGCTGCTACGAATGCTGATCGGATCATGAATCTCTCCTGAGCCATTAGACGACGCGCGGCCGGGGGAAGGCTGGGCGCAATGAGGGGTTAGACGCCGTGGCAGGGCCGGCGGATTCGTCGCGACCGCTGATCCCGGCCGGCTGCGGCCTGACACATGAGGTGGTGAGGCTCTCCGCCTCAGCGTGGCGAATGTGCCTGCGTGAACGGCAGGCAGGCGATACCGCGGCAGTCTGCCTGTCAGCGCGTGCCGGCGGGCACCTGCGGCGGACGGATGTCCCGGCGGCGAAGAAACGTGAAGAACCCGGACTCGCGGTTGCCCGGATCGTCCAGCCAGACCGACGCGTGCTGGTAGTCGCGATCCAGTCTGTCGCGAATGTCCGGCGTCATGTCGCGGGGCAGGTAGCGATCGAGCTGAATCGGCTGAGGCGTCAGGTCGCGCGAGAACATCAGGAACGTCGGCCGCTGGTCGAGTATGTAGGGCCAGTCGCGCCGCTCATGACCGGGCCGGCGTCCGCCGAATTCCTCCGGCACCGGTGCGTGCGCGATGTGAAGGTCGACGAGGCCGTGAAAATCGAGCACGGGCATGTCGGCGTAGTAGCCAATCGCGCCAATAGCGGATGTGCCGAGCGTCTCGCCCTGACCGGGACTTGCCTTCCCGAAATAACGGCCGATCACGGAGAGGCGCGCGACGTGCCAGCGCTCGAGCACCACGCCCTGGTAGTTGCCATGCTCCTGGCTGGGCCTGACGAAAAACAGCGTGTCGATCGGCGTGGAGTGGACGAGGGTGGCGACGATCGACCACGTCGCCAGCAACAGCACGCCCTGCCGTTCCGAGGCCGTGGAACGGCGCCGCACGAGCGGGTCGATCAGGCACGCCAGGCCGAGGTACCAGAACGGCAGCAGCACCACAAAAAATCTGTGCATCGCCATGTAGTCGGCGCCGACGGCGATGATGTAGAGCGTGTAGAGGACGAGGACGCCGGCCGCCAGACCGAGGGCCAGTGACGCGATCGACGGGTCAGCGCGACGCGACAGCCAGCGCGGCACTCCACAGGCCCACAGCACCAGAAAGATCCAGGGCACCAGCGGCAGGATGAACTCGAACAGGAAGTGCCCGGTCAGGAGAATGCCGCGCAGCCACTGCTCGACGCCACCGCCGGTTTTTGCATAGAACGTGTTCGGCAGTGGCCAGCCGAAGTAGTGCCAGCGCCACGCGCCGTAGAGCGCGACGGGAACCACGTAGCAGGCGGCCGCCAACGCATGGGCCGAGAGCCGTGGACCGTCCTGACGTCGCGCGAGTGCCGCACTCGTGCCGAGCAGGACCGCGGCGAGCAGTGCGCCTTCGGGCCGTGTGAGCGTGGCCAGGACCAGCCATGCCGAGGCGATCATCGGGCTCGACGGCCTCGAGGCCACCAGCGCGTCGAAGGCCAGCCACGCGAGCAGCGCGAACAGCGTCGTCTCCATGCCGGAGGTGGCCCACGTCGCGAACGGGCCGCAGGCGGCGAGCAGCAGCGCGGCGAACCCCGCGGTCCATGCGTGCAGGTCGAGGCGCAGGATCAGCGTGCGGTAGAACAGGACCAGCGCCGTCGTCGCGAGCGCCACGCCCAGAAACGGCATCACGCGGACCAGGTCAGCGCCGAGGCGAATCAGGCCGGCTTCGATGAGCACCCACAGAAAATTGGTGTAGCCCTCGACCGGTGGCGCGCCGAGATTCCAGGTGAGGCCGGCGCCTTGTGCGAAGTGGCGGGCGAATCGGAACGAGATGAAGGCGTCTTCCGCCAGACCGTGCAGCCACCACGCATGAAGGAGAAGCACCGCGACCGCGGTCCACAGACCGGGCTGGTGCGTCCAGCGGCGGCCGGGGACCGCCGGGACTGTCGACACTGGCATAGGCAGTCTGGATTTTACGCTACCGGAAGTCGTGCGACTCCACGGCGAGGTTGAGCCCGTCGAGCGGCCGCACACGCTCGGCTTTCACCGCTGTCACGCCGTCCTGGTGCTGCAGCAGGCCTTCCACGACCACAAACGACGCTTCGACGACGGTGATCCGCTGCTCGTCGTAGACATCCGGCCGGATGATGACGTTGCTGATGCCTGTTTCGTCTTCGAGCGTGAGGAACACGAACCCCTTGGCGGTGCCGGGACGCTGACGGGTGATGACGCACCCCGCCACGCGCACACGGCGCCCCGGCCGCTGCCGCGGCAGATCGACGGCCCGCAGCACGCCTTTCATCGCCAGCGCGGCGCGGTGAAACGTCATGGGGTGCGGGCCGATGGTCAGCCCCGTGCCGGCGAAGTCGGCCGACATCCGGTCGAGCGCCGTCATGCCCGGCAACGGGCTCGCGCTCAGCGCTCGTCGCTCGCCGTTCCCGTTCGTCGCTGGCCGCTCGTCGCTCCCGCTCGTCACTCCAGTTCGCCGCTCCAACTCGTCGCTCCAGTACGCCGCCCGGTGCTCGTCACTCGTCGCTTCGAGCAACGCGCCTTCCGGCCGCACTGCCTTTTCGATCTGCCACAACGCTGCTCGCCGGTCGTACCCGAACGCGGCCAGCGCGCCGATGTCGGCCAGCACCGCCAGCTCGTCGCGCCGGACGCCGGTGCGGCGGATCAGATCCTCGATGGAGCTGAACTTCCGTGCCGGCGGCGGCGGCGCAGTCCAGGCATGCGCGCACAGGTTGCAGAAAAGGGCGAGGGGGCTCAGAGGGCCGAGAGGGGCAAGGAGGGCAAGGCTCGGCCCTGGCAGGGGCAAGGCGGGGCCGAGGCGGCGAGACGCACGGGCATTGAGCGGGACGCCGTTGGCTTCGAGCATCGACTGATCGTCGCAGCCGCACTTCGGGCACTGATGGAGGGGCATCGCGGCGAACGGTACGGTCGCCGCCATGGCGCGGCCGACAGGCTCGCGGAGGCCAGCCACATAGCGCAGGCCCAGCCGCACACGCCCGTCGGGCTCGATGGTGCAGTCCCAGTCGGAGGTCTCCACGTCGATCGGCGCGAAGTGCACGCCATGCCGCTGCGCGTCCTTGACCAGCGTGGCCGGGTGATAAAACCCCATCGGCTGGTTGTTGAGCAGCGCCATGTAGAACACCGGCGGAAAATGGAGCTTGAGATAGGCGCTCGCATACGCGATGTGCGCGAAGCTGGCCGCGTGCGACTCGGGAAAGCCGTAGAGGGCGAACGAGGCGATCGCCGTGATGATCTGTTCGGCCGGCTCGCCGACAATGCCCTGCCGTGCCATGCCGTCGCGCAACTGCTGTTCGATGACCTTCATGCGCTTCTCCGATCGCTTGAACCCCATGGCCCGCCGCAGCTCCTCGGCCTGGCCACCTGAAAACCCCGCGGCCACCATCGCGATGCGCAGGAGCTGCTCCTGAAACAGCGGCACCCCGAGCGTGCGCGCCAGGATGGGCTCGAGCGATGGGTGCGGATACGTCACCGGCTCGCGCCCGGCGCGCCGGTTCAGATACGGATGGACCATCTCGCCGACGATGGGGCCCGGGCGGATGATGGCGACCTGCACGACCAGGTCGTAGAACTCGGCGGGCTTGAGCCGCGGCAATGTCGCCATCTGGGCGCGCGACTCCACCTGAAACAGGCCGATCGTGTCGGCCTGCTGCAGCATCCGGTACACCTCGGGGTCTTCGGGAAGGTGCGCCAGATCGAGCGACGAGCGCGGAGCGACGGGCGACGAGCTGGGAGCGACTGGCGACGAGCGAGGGGCGTTGACGGCGGCCAGCGCGTCCTGCAGGACGGCCATCATGCCGAGGCCGAGCAGGTCCACCTTGATGAGGCCCATGTCGGCGCAGTCTTCCTTGTCCCACTGCACGACCACGCGACCGGGCATGCTGGCGTTTTCGAGCGGGACCACCTGATCGAGACGGCCCTGGCAGATCACCATTCCGCCGCTGTGCTGTCCGAGATGGCGCGGCAGGTCCTGCATGCGGTGCCACAGATCGGCGAACAGCCGCATGGGCGCCTCGGTGCCGTCCACGCCCGCGTCGCGCAGGTGGCGCGCCAGCGTCTCGCTGCTGTCGGTGTACTCGAAGCGGTTCATCAGCTTCGACAGGCGATCGACCAGCGCGGGATCGAAGCCGAGCACCTTGCCCAGCTCGCGGGTGGCGCTCCGGCTGCGATAGGTGATGACGTTGGCCGTCATCGCCGCCCCCAGCTTGCCGTAGCGCTCGTAGACGTACTGAATCACCTGCTCGCGCCGGTCCCCGCTCGGCAGATCGAGGTCGATGTCGGGCCACTCGCCGCGTTCCTCCGACAGGAACCGCTCGAACAGCAGATCCATCCGGACCGGATCCACCGCCGTGATGCCCAGGCTGTAACAGACGGCGCTATTAGCCGCCGATCCGCGGCCCTGCACGAGGATGCCGCGCTGGCGGCAGAAGTTGACCAGGTCCCAGACAATGAGAAAGTAGCCGGCGAGATCGAGCTTCTCGATCAGATCCAGCTCGCGCGCGATCTGCGCGCGGGCGCGGTCGTGATACGGCTGATAGCGCTCGCGGGCGCCAATCTGCGCGATCTGCCGCAGGAACGACGCCATCGTCTCGCCCGCCGGGACCGGGTATTCGGGGAACCGATAGCCGAGATCGGCCATCGAGGTACTCGAGCCGCTCCGCCAGCACGCGCGTGGCGTCGATCGCCTCGGGATGGTCGGCAAAGAGCGCCGTCATCGCCTCCTGCGATTTCAGGTAGCGCTCGGCGTTCGGCACCAGACGCCGGCCGGCTTCCTCGAGCGTCGTCTTGTGCGCAAGGCACGTGAACACGTCGTGCAGCGGCCGCTCGTCGGGGGCCGCGAACCGCACGCCGCCAGTGGCGACGATCGGCACGTGATACGCCGCGGCCAGATCGATCAGCAGATCGTTGTCGCGCGCTTCATCCCGATCGAAATGCCGTTGCAGCTCGACGTAGATCGAGTCGGCGCCGAACAGCCCGATCAGCCGATCGAGCAGGCCGCCCACGCCATGCTGCCGGACGTGCAGCAGATCGCGGCCGGCCAGGGCCACCAGGCCGCCGACACGCCCCTCGAGCGCCTCGAGCGTCAGCGCGCCCTCGCCTTTCGGCGCGCCCAGCTTCATCGACGTGATGAGCCGGCACAGATTCTGATAGCCCGCCCGTGACGCCACCAGGACCGGCAGCACCATCGTCGATCGCGGGCCTGCCGTCAGCGTCAACTCGGCGCCGACGATGGGCCTGAGGCCGGCGGCCAGCGCTGCCTTGTGGAACCGCGGGATGCCGTAGACCCCGTCACGATCCAGCATCGCGACGGCGGAGTACTCGAGCGCCGCCGCGCGGTCTACGAGGGCCTCGGGAATCGAGGCGCCCCGAAGAAAGGAGAAGGCGGATGCGGCATGCAGCTCGACGTACATCTGACCTCTGAAACAGGGCTTATTTCGCCCGGGAGTGTCAGAGTTTCGTTTTTTATTCGCCTCAGGTCAAGACGGCAGATATGGGGGTCGTTCCGCTGGATAACACTAGGGGACCTGAGCATGAAATGACATAAAGAATGAAGAATGAAGAATGAAGAATGAAGATTGGAACGAATGACGACCAACGACGAATCGCACGCGGGATAGTCGTCAACCGCATCACCCGGCAAATCGTCGATCAGTCGTCAGTCGCCATTCTGCAATCGTCAATTCAGTTACCCTGCACTGATGCTGTTCGTGCTCCTCGCAGTGCTGCTGCACCCGAACACGACGCCGAAGGCCGGAGAGCTTGGCGCGTTCTACTTCGACACGCCTGACGAGACGCAGGTGTGGCTCAACATGGAGCCGCAGCTGGTCGCGCGGGGGCCCAATCCTGTCGAGATCACCGTCACCGTCGCGTTCAAGGGCCGCGTGCTCTCGGCCCCGCCGGCTCATGTCTCGCTGCGAGCCGCCGCCACCGGCACGGCGTTTCCCATGCAGCTGCGCCAGGCCATCCTGCGCTTCGAGCTGCTCGGCGGCCAGGTGGTCGACCTCACGGCACCCGGCGGCAAGTACCTCTTCTCGGCGAGCTGCGACAAATGTCAGGCGGATGTGATCAACGCCGAGATGTCATTCGACGATCTGCAGGCGCTCGCCCGATCGTCGGCGACCTCGGTCGAGGCGCTCGGTTTTTCGCTGGTGCTGTCGCCGCAGGACATCGCCGCGCTTCAGCGTCTGGTCAAGGCCGTCAACGACGGGATCACGCTCGCGCCGCGCTGATCGACCAGCCTTTGGCTTCGAGCGCCGCGATGGCGCGCGCGAGATCCGCGGCCTTCACCAGCACGTAGTCCGTGTCGTAGGTCGAGACCGCAAACAGGCTGATGGCCGCCTTGCTCAACGGGCCGGCAATCGCCGCCATCACGCCAGTCTCCGCAAACGGCAGCGGTCCCTCCACAGCCAGGACGCGAAAGCCGCGCTCCGCCTGAACGTCTGCCGGTACATGCGCCGACGGCAGCACGATCGACAACTCGGCCGACGTCCGCACCACGGCATGAAGCGACGCAGCGGCCAGCGCCCACGCCGGCACTGCGGCATCGCCTGGCAGGCGGCAGATCGCCCATTCTCCCGGCCATGCCGTCATGCGCCGGCCCGGACGATCCTGCAGGGACATCAGGCGACGATGTTGACCAGCGTGCCGATCGGCTCGATGACGATCGTCAGTTCGTCGCCGTGCGCGAGCGTGAAGTCATCGGGCGGGACGACCCCGGTACCCGTCAGCAGCAGGCAGCCGTTCGGAAAGCTGTTGTCGCGATAGAGGTACTCGACGAGCTCTTCGGGGCGCCGCTTCATTGCGGCAAGTGTCGTGGCGCCTTCAAACGCCGTCTGCCCCGCGCGGCGAATCACCAGCCGGATTTCTGTCGTCGACGGCAACGGCGCCGACGTCACGAGCACTGCCGGGCCAAGCGCGCAGCTGCCGTCGTAGACCTTGGCCTGCGGAAGGTAGAGCGGGTTCTCGCCCTCGATGTCGCGCGAGCTCATGTCGTTGCCGATCGTGTAGCCGACGATCGTCCCTCCTGACGTCACGACGAGGGTGAGCTCGGGCTCCGGCACGTTCCACCGTGCATCCTGACGAATCCGCACCTGCTCGCCGTGACCGCGCACGCGATGCGGCGTGGCCTTGAAGAACAGCTCCGGCCTGGGCGCCTCGTAGACGCGATCGTAGAAGTCACCGCCGCCAGCCGACTTCGCCTCTTCCATCCGCGCGGTACGGCTGCGGAAATAGGTGACGCCGGCCGCCCACACTTCCTGACTGCCGATCGGCGGCCGCAGATGCGACAGGTCCGGCGCGGCGGACACGGCGGTCTCGACTTCCACGATCCCGCGGAGCCACGACGCCAGATCGTCGCGATTGACGACGGCGTCCCAGGCGAGATCTTTGAGGTGAAACCAGTACGAGCGGTGCTGGACGAAGACTCCCTTGGCGGTGTGGACCAGTCGCATGGGCCACGGATGATACTTCAGGTAGCGAGTGGCCTGTCCTTCGGCCACCAACTCAGGATTCGGCGTCGAACTTGCACTAGGGGTGGCCGAGGCACTTATGTCGAATCCACCGTCGAGTTCCAATTCCCTCTCTGCTCCCTGGCGAGTGTCGTTGAATCGCTGGTGGTGCAGCCTGTTCGCGCATGAGCTTGCGATGGTCATCGCGCCCGGGCGCATTGCCACGCGCTGCAGGCATTGTGGTTACGAATCAAGCGGTTGGGGGCTGTCCCCGGTCGCTGTCGAGCAGGCAGGCCACCGCTACGACGACCGCGGGGCGTCGAATTCAGCGGGCGTGAGCGGATTAGGTTCGCTGACGTCCGTCGCCGGGCAGCACTGAAACCACAGGGCGTAGGGGTGTCCGGCCGGACTGCAACGTGTAGGAATTGCGCGGTCCTCCAAGCGCCCCTCCCTGTCCACAGGCATGGCGACGCTGGATATCACGCTCAACTGGTCCGAACACGACGAGCTTCCCTCTCTCGCTGCTGAACCGCAGAGTGCCGCGCGTGTCATCGCACACGGCCGCGCGCTCGGCGAATCGCATCGTCTTGCCGGCACCTCCGACGTCCGGCCGCGCGCGCTGCTCTCGCGCCTGAAGCGAAGCGCTGACGCGCTGGACGACGCGTACCGAGGGACTGGCGCCCTCCGCCGACACCGCACGCCTGGCGTCGGAAGACTGGCTCCGCGACAACTACTACGTCGTCCGCGATCAGATCCGCGAGATCGGCGTGGACCTTCCGACCCGCTACTACCTGGAGCTGCCCCGGCTGGCATCGGGCCCGTATGAAGGGTATCCGCGTGTCTACCAGCTGGCGCGCGAGCTGGTGGCGCCAACTGATGGCCGTCTCGACGCGGAGACGCTCACGCAGTTTGTCGACGCGTACCAGGAATCGGTGTCGCTGCGAATCGGCGAAGTGTGGGCGATTGGCAGCATGCTGCGCCTCGCGCTGGTCGAGCGGCTGCACGAACTGGCCACACCGGTAGTTGCGGCCCGCCGCGATCGTGTCAAGGCCCGTGAACTGAGCACCCGGCTGGCTCGGGCGATCAAGGAGCCGTCGCACGCGCGCGCCCGGCTGGCGCGCGTGGAGCTGCCCGAGGGGCCGCTGTCGCCGGCTTTTGCGATCGAGCTGCTGCAGTGGCTCCGCGATCAGCCACCGGCGGTCGCCTCCGTGTGGTCGTGGCTCGCCGAGCGGCTCGACGCGGAAGGCGGCGCCGAGGAGACTGTCAGGCGCGAGAGTCAGCGCGAGGCCAGCACGCAGCTGTCGATCAGCAACGTCATCACGAGCATGCGGCTGCTGTCGGCGCTCGACTGGCCGGAGTTCTTCGAGCGCGTGAGCCGCGTCGAGCGTGTCCTGCGGCGCGATCCCGCGGGAGCTTATCCGCAGATGGACTTCGCGACGCGGGATCGCTACAGGCGATCGGTCGAGGAGCTGGCGAAGCGATCCGGGCGCGACGAGATCGCGATTGCCGAACGCGCCTGCGCACTGGCCGCCGCGGCCGTGGCCAGAGACCCCGGGCGCGACCGCACACATCACGTCGGGTACTACCTGATTTCCCGCGGCCGGTTCGGAATCGAGAAAGAAACGGGCTACCGGCCGAACGTCGGCCAGCGCCTGGCGCGCTTCGTGTTCCGTCATCCCGCCGTCGGCTACCTTGGCAGCATCGGCCTGCTGACCGCGCTCCCGGTGGCCAGCCTGATGATCTACGCCACGCGGAACGGCGCGCGCTGGCCGCTGACGCTGCTGGCGGCCGTGCTCGTGATCGTCCCCGTGAGCGAGCTGGCGCTGCTGCTGGTGAACCGGTTCGTCTCGTTCCAGATTCCGCCGCGGCCGGTGCCGAAGATGGACTTCCGCACGGGCATCCCGGCGGAGTCGCGCACCCTCGTAGTCGTGCCGACCCTCACCGGGTCACCCGAGCGCGTGGCTGAAATTTTCGAGCAGCTCGAAGTGCGAGCGCTCGGCAACATCGACCAGAATCTGTACTTCGCGGTCCTGGCAGACTTCCCCGACGCCTCGGCGGAATCGATGCCCGGCGACGCCGCAGTGCTCGGGGCTGCGCAGGCGCGGGTCGAGGCGCTGAACGCGCGCTATCACACCGATCGCTTCTTCTACTTCCATCGAGTGCGTCGATGGAACCCCGTGGAACGCAAGTGGATGGGGTGGGAGCGCAAGCGCGGCAAGCTCGAACAGTTCAATCGACTGCTGCGCGGCGAGGCCAACACCGACTTCGCGGTGCAGCTGGGCGAGCTGTCGGCGCTGGCCGGCGTGCGTTACGTCATCACGCTCGATTCGGACACGCAGCTGCCTCCCGGCGCGGCGGTTCGGATGGTCGGCGCGATGGCGCACCCGCTGAACCGGCCGCGCTTCGATCCAGTCCTGCGCCGGGTGCGCGAGGGCTACGGCGTCCTGCAACCCAGAGTGGACGTGAATCTGCGCAGCGCCAACCGGACGATGTTCGCGCGCACGATGGCGGGGCACGTCGGCCTTGATCCGTACACCACCGCGGCCTCGGACGTTTACCAGGACCTCTTCCATGAGGGCAGCTTCGTCGGCAAGGGCATCTACGATGTCGATGCGTTCAACGCGGCGCTGAGCGGCCGCGTCCGCGAGAACGCGCTCCTCAGCCACGACCTGTTCGAAGGATTCTTTGTTCGCGCCGGGCTCGCCTCCGACATCCACCTGGTCGACGATTTCCCCACGCACTACCTCGCATGGGCGAGCCGCCTGCACCGGTGGGTGCGCGGGGACTGGCAGCTGGTTGGCTGGCTCCTGCCGACGGTGACTGAAGCCGACGGCCGCCATCGCAATCCGCTGCCCCTGCTGGCCCGATGGAAGATCGTCGACAACCTGCGCCGCAGCCTGCTGTCGCCGGCGCTGGTCGCGCTGCTCGTCCTCGGCTGGACCGTGCTGCCTGGATCGGCGTGGACGTGGACGCTGCTCGCGCTCATGGTCCTGGCCTATCCCGCCTATCTTCGACTCGGCGAGTCGTTGGGGCAGCGCGTCCGCGGCGTCTCGCTGCGGCAGCATCTGCAGCGCGAGCGCGCCGACCTCCTGCTCAACGGGCGGCAGGCGCTGCTGACTACGGTGTTCCTCCTCGATCAGGCGCGACTGATGGTCGATGCGATCGGCCGCACGCTCTGGCGCCTCGTCATCAGCCGCCAGCACCTGCTGCAGTGGGAATCGGCCTCCGACGCCGCCCAGCGAATCCGCAGCGACGCGCGCTACGTCTGGACGCGGCTGGTCGGGAGCACGATCGCGTCGGTCGCGCTGGCGGTGCTCGTCTCGGTGCTGCACCCCGAACGGCTGGCCGGCGCGCTGCCCATCCTCGTCTGCTGGGGCCTGGCGCCCGCCGTGGCCTACCAGACGGGCCTGCCGCGGCGTCGCCAGGGCGAACGCCTCGCGGAGCGTGACCGCTCCCGGCTCCGGCAACTGGCGCGCCTGACCTGGCGATTCTTCGATCAACTCGCGACCGCGGATCAGCACTGGCTCATCCCCGACAACATCCAGGACGACCGCGCCGATCCCATCGCGTCGCGGACATCGCCCACCAACGTCGGCCTGCAGTTGCTGTCCACGCTTTCGGCCTACGACCTTGGATACCTGACGGCCGGAGGCCTGCTCGAACGGCTGGAGAAGACCCTCGGCACGCTCCTGACATTGCCGCGCTACCGCGGGCATTTCTACAACTGGTACGACACCAAGACGCTCACCCCGCTCCACCCGCTCTACGTCTCCACGGTGGACAGCGGCAACCTGGTGGGCTGCCTGGTCACGCTGCGCGAGGCTCTCACCGACGTCGTCGCACACGATTCGATCATCGACGCGCGGTTCCTGCACGGCCTCGACGATCAGCTGGGATTGTTCGCGGAAGCGCTCGAATGGAAGCCGGGACGGCCGCGGACCCGTCATCCTCACCTCGGGCGCCTGGTTCGCGAAATCACGCTCGCGCGCCAGCGGCTGGTGACGGTACCCCGAGCCGTCGCGGGGTGGCTGTGGCTGCTCGAAGACCTGACCGACAGAATCGGCAGCCTCGATTCGCTGCTTCGCGAGATCGAGGAGTCGGCGCATCCGGACAGCCCGGCCGCCGCGCCGGAGGCCCGCGCCTGGCTCACGGAGTGCGCAGCGCTGCTGCGGGCGCGACGACGCGATCTGACCGCGGTGTCGGCGCACTGGACGCAGCAGCCGGCCGACGCCGATCCGTCGACCGTCCTGCCGTCGTGGCGACAGTTGACGGCGGCCTCGGCGACGGCACCGGGCCAGGACCTGATCGAGACCGCCGCGCGCCTGGACCAGACCATCGCCGCGCTGATCGCGGACATGAACTTCCAGTTCCTCTACAGCACCGAGCGCCATCTGTTCTCGATCGGGTTCAACGTCAGCGAGATGCGCCTGGATGCGTCGCACTACGACCTGCTGGCGTCGGAAGCCCGGCTGGCCAGCTTCCTGGCCATCGCCATGGGCCAGGTGCCGCACGAGCACTGGTTCACGCTGGGCCGCGCGCAGGTCGAGGCGGCCAACGGCCGCGCGCTGCTGTCGTGGAGCGCGTCGGTGTTCGAGTACCTGATGCCGCTGCTGGTGATGCGGGTGTATCCCAACACGCTGCTCGAAGAGACCTGTCAGGTGGTGATCGATCGCCAGATCGAGTACGCGCGCGGCTTCGGCGTCGCCTGGGGGATCTCCGAGTCGGCCTACAACCTGCGCGATCACGACGGGAACTACCAGTACCGCGCGTTCGGCGTGCCCGGCCTTGGACTGAAGCGAGGCCTGGGCGACGATCTCGTCATCGCGCCGTATGCGTCGCTGCTGGCCACCTCGCTTCGGCCGCGCGCCGTGGCGGCAAATCTGGACGCCATCGAGCGCGACTGCCCGAAGGGGCGCTACGGCTATCGCGATGCGGTGGACTACACCGGCGCCCGGCTGCCGGCTGACGCGCGCTTCGCGGTGGTGGACACGTACATGGCGCATCACCAGGGCATGAGCCTGGTGGCGATTACCAACGCCGTCACCGGCGGCGTGATGCAGCGGCGGTTCCACCGCGAGCCTCGCATCCAGGCCGTGGACCTGCTGCTGCACGAGCGGATTCCGTCGCTGGTGCCGCTGCGCGACGTGCCGGTCGAGGAAGTGTCCGACATCCGGACGGCGCGATCGATGCACGCGCCGGCCGTCCGCAGGTATTCGACGCCGCATACCGCGGCGCCGCGCTCGCACCTGCTCTCCAACGGCCGCTACTCGGTGCTGCTGACCAACGCCGGCTCCGGCTACAGCGCGTATGGCGGCGTCATGCTGACGCGCTGGCGCGAGGACGCGACGCTCGACAACCGCGGCGCGTACTGCTACGTCCGCGACCTCGAGGACGGCGCGACCTGGTCCACGACCTACCAGCCGACCGCTGTTGACGGCGAGGAGTACGAGGCCATCTTCGCGCCCGATCGCGCCACGTTCCGCCGCCGGGACGGCACCATCGAGCTGCACACCGAGATCGCCGTGTCCACCGAAGACGACGTCGAGTTACGGCGGGTCTCCATCACCAACAACGGCCGCGAGGTTCGCGAGCTGGAGCTGACCAGTTACGCGGAGGTGGTGCTCGCCCCCCAGGGCGCTGACGTGGCGCATCCGGCCTTTGGCAATCTGTTCGTCGAGACGGAGTCTGTCCCCGACCGGGACGCGCTCATCTGCCGGCGCCGGCCGCGCGGCGACGAGACCGAGCGGTTCCTGGTGCATGTCATCGCCAGCCGCGGGCAGGCGGCCCTCGGCACGGCGGAGTTCGAGACCGACAGGCTGCGATTCATCGGGCGCCTCGCCGACCTGCGCCGGCCGGCCGCGCTCGGAACGCGTGCGCCGTTGTCGAACGAAGCCGGAGCGTCACTCGATCCGATCGTCAGTCTCCGCCAGCGTGTCCGCGTGGCGCCCGGCGTGACGGCCCGCGTGTCGTTCGTAACGGGGTATGCCGAGACTCGCGCCGCGGCGCTCGCGCTGGTCGAGAAGTACGACGATCGCAACGCCGTGTCGCGCGGGCTCGCGCTGGCCGGCAGCCACAGCCAGGTAGAACTGCGCCATCTCAACCTGGCGGCCGAGGACGCCAACGACATCCTGCGCCTCGCCTCGCGCCTTCGCTTCGCCGACCGCCGGCTTCGCCTGGTTGACGACATCGCCCGGAACCGACAGCCGCTCTCGGGGCTCTGGAAGCACGGGATCTCCGGCGACCTGCCGATCCTGCTGGTGCGGGCCGAGAACGACTCGGCGATCCCGTTGATCCGCCAGGCTCTCACGGCGCGTGAGTACTGCCACCTGAAAGGATTCGCGTTCGACCTCGTCATCCTGAACGAGCACTCGGAAGGCTACCGGAAGGACTTCTACGATCAGCTCGTCGCGCTGGTGGAAAGCAGCGCCGCTGCGGCGTGGCTCGACAAGCCCGCCGGCGTCTTCATCCGGCGCGCCGACCTGATGTCTCCGGAGGATCTGATCCTGCTTCGCGCGGCAGCGCGTGCGGTACTCGACGGCAGCCGCGGCGATCTGTCGTCGCAGCTCGAGGTTCCGGCGAGGCCCGAGGCGGCGGTGACGATCGGGGCAGCGACCGACCTCGCGCGATCGACGCGTTCGCGCGGCCCGGCGCCGCCCAGGTCCGCCACGCCGCCAGTCGACGGTTTGCAAGGCTTCAACGGGTGGGGCGGCTTCCTGCCTGACGCGCGTGAGTACGTGATTCGCGTGGACCCGCAGCGGCCGACGCCCGCGCCGTGGGTCAACGTGATTGCCACCGCGCAGGCGGGCCTGCTGGCCACTGAGGCGGGGCCGCGCACGGTGTGGGACGGCAACAGCCAGTGGAACCGCCTCACGCCATGGTCCAACGACGCGGTGTCCGACCCGCCGACCTGCGGCGTCTATCTCCGGGATGAAACGAGCGGCCGGCTGTGGTCGCCGACGCCGCTCCCGTGCGGGCTGTCGACCGCGACCACCGTCCATCACGGCCTGGGCTACACACGTTACGAGCAGGCGAATGAGGACTGGCGAACGTCCTTCACCGTGTTCGCGGCGCCGGATGCCGCCGCCACGATCTGGCATCTCACCCTGACGAACCGGAGCCGCGCGGCGCGGGAATGCACTGTCACCGGCTTCGCGGAATGGACGCTCGGTGACGTCCGCGAGAAAACCGCCGCCCACATCGTGAGCCGTCTGGACGCCGACACCGCCGTGCTGCTGGCGACAAACCCGGTGCGCGAGACCGGAAGCGATCGGGTCGCGTTCTTTGACGTCAGCGAGAAGGACCGTCGCGCCTGCGCCGACCGCGGCCTGTTTCTCGGCCGCAACGGCCGCTACGACAACCCGGCGGGGCTATCGGCGCCGCTGCTGCCCCAGCGCGTCGGCGCCGGGTTCGATCCGTGCGCCGCGCTCCAGGTCCGTCTGTCGTGCGCCGCTGGCGCCAGCTGTGACGTGGTCTTCGTGCTCGGCGAGGCTGAAGACGCCACTGCCGCCGTCGCCACCGCGCGGTCGCTCTGCACGCCGGCGGCCGCGCGCACGGCGCTCGACGCCATTCGCAGCGGCTGGCGCGACACCACCGGCTCGCTGCGCGTCTCGACGCCCGACCCGTCGTTCGACCTGCTGATGAACGACTGGCTGTTGTATCAGACCCTCAGCTGCCGCGTCTGGGGCCGCACCGCCTTCTATCAGTCGAGCGGCGCGTACGGGTTCCGCGACCAGCTCCAGGACGTACTGGCACTCTGCCTGTCGCGCCCCGATCTGGCGCGCGCGCAGCTGCTGCGTGCCGCGGCGCATCAATTCGTCGAAGGGGACGTCCAGCACTGGTGGCACGAGCCCACCGATCACGGAGTCCGCACGCGGTTCTCCGACGATCGCCTGTGGCTGGTCTACGCTGCGTTCGAGTACGCACGTGTCACCGCCGACACCCGGGTGTTCGACGAGGTCGCGCCGTTCATCAGCGGCCGCGCGCTGGGCCCGGGCGATGAAGAAGTCTTCGATCGCGCCGTGCCGTCAGGGCAGCAGGCGTCGCTCTACGAGCACTGTGCGCGCGCCTTCGACAGGAGCCTCGAACTGGGCGTGCACGGATTGCCGCTCATCGGGACCGGCGACTGGAACGACGGCATGAACCGCGTCGGCCGCGACGGAAAAGGCGAGAGCGTCTGGCTGGCGTGGTTCCATCTGGCCGTGCTGCCGGAGTTGGCCGCCATGGCGGCAGCGCGCGGCGACGCCGCGCGGGCGCGGCTGTACAGCGATCACATCGCCCGCCTGCGCGAAAGTGTCGAGCAAGCCTGGGACGGCGCGTGGTATCGGCGCGCCTACTTCGACGACGGCACGCCGCTCGGGTCGGCGTCGAGCCCCGAGGGCCGCATCGACGCGATCGCCCAGGCCTGGGCCGTGATGGCAGGTCCGCCGATGGGCCTGCACGCACGCGAGGCGATGGCCTCGGCGTATCAGTGGCTCGTACGCCCCGACGATGGCCTGGTGCTCCTGCTGACGCCGCCCTTCGATCACATGGTGCCGTCGCCGGGCTACATCCAGGGCTACACGCCAGGCATCCGTGAGAACGGCGGCCAGTACACCCACGCAAGCCTCTGGCTGGCCGGGGCCTTCGCCGCACTCGGTGACGGCGACCGCGCATTCGAGCTGCTGCACATGATCAACCCGGCTACGCACTCCCGTGATGAAGCCACGGCGCGTCAGGTACCCGGGTCGAGCCGTACGTGCTGGCGGGAGACGTCTACTCGACGGCGCCGCACGTCGGACGCGGCGGCTGGACGTGGTACACCGGCGCCGCGGGCTGGATGTATCGCATCGGCGTCGAGGCACTGCTCGGGCTGAAGATCGAGGGCGACACGCTGCGCATCGCCCCATCGATTCCGGCCCGGTGGCCCGGGTTCACGGCGACGATGACGCGGCCCGGTGGGATGCGGCTGCTGATCGACGTGCAGAACCCCGACGGCGTCATGCACGGCGTCCGCGAGGTCTGGCTCGACGACACCAGGATCGACGGCGACCTCGTGCGGCTGCCCTCGGAGGGCGAGCATCGCGTCCGCGTCGTGATGGGCGCGCAACCGCAGGCGCCGACGCCGGCGCCCGCTGCTGTGCACTAGTACTTCAAATAGGCCGTCTGGATCTCGCTGTAGAAGTCCACCGCGACTCCGCCCTGCTCCCGCATCCCGAGCGAGCTCTGCTTGGAGCCGCCAAACGGCACGTGGTACTCGACGCCGGCAGACGGCAGGTTCACCATCGCCAGCCCCACCTCGATGCGGTTGAGGAATTCGTAGGCCGATGTCAGCGAGCGGGTGCAGATGCCTGCAGACAAGCCGAACCGGATGCCGTTGGCGATCTCGATCGCGTGGTCGAGCGAGGTGGCGGGCATCACGGCCAGCACCGGGCCGAAGATCTCTTCCTGCGCGACACGCATCGACGGCGTGACGTCAGCGAGCACGGCCGGCGCCGAGAAATAGCCGCGCGCGTGCGCGCCCTCCTGCAGCCGGGACCCGCCGCACAGCACCTTCGCGCCCTCTCCCGCTCCGACGCCCACGTAGTCGAGCACTGTCGCGAGCTGTTTCTCGTCGATCGACGGGCCGATCTCGATTCCTGCCTCGAGGCCGTTGCCGACCTTGAGTGCGCGCGTGCGCTCGACCAGCGCCGCCGTGAAGCGATCGAGGATGCCCTCTTCGACGATCACGCGCGACGTCGCGGTGCAGCGTTGTCCCGTCGAAAAGAACGCCGCGTTGACGACGACGTTGACGGCGTCGGGAATGTCGGCGTCGGCCAGGACGATCGTGGGATTCTTGCCGCCCATCTCCAGCTGCACGCGAGCGCGGCGCTTCGCCGCCTCGACAGCGATGCCGCCGCCGGTGCCTTCCGAGCCCGTGAAGGAGATCGCGCGCACGTCGGCGTGCTCCACGATCTCCGCGCCGACCTTCGAGCCCGGCCCGGTGACCAGGTTGAGCGCGCCCGGCGTCACGCCGGCTTCGGACAGGGCTTCCACGAGGCGTACCGCGCACAGCGGCGCCAGGTCTGATGGCTTCAACACCACGGCATTGCCGGCGACCAGCGCCGGCGCCGTCTTCCACGCGGGTATGGCGATGGGAAAGTTCCACGGCGTGATCAGGCCGACGACGCCGAGTGGCCGGCGCCGCGTCTGAATGAAGACGCGATCGCGCTCCGACGGCATGTGCTGCCCGCCAAACCTCGCGCCCTCGCCGCCGAAATAGCGCAGGATGTTGACCGCCCGGCCGACCTCGCCGCGCGCTTCGGGAAGCGTCTTGCCTTCTTCCCGCGTCATTTCCCGCGCGACCTGATCGGCGCGCGACTCGAGCAGCTGAGCGGCGCGATGAAGCACCTCTCCGCGCTTTGGCGCCGGCATCGCGGCCCATTTCGGCTGCGCGGCCTTCGCCGCGGCTATCGCCTCGCGCGTGTCCTCGCGATCGGACTTTGCGAAGGTACCGACCAGTTCGGCGGTGTCCGCCGGGTTGCGATTCTCGAACGTGGCGCCGGATCGTGCGCCGACCCACTGTCCGCCGATGAAGTTGTGGAATGTCGTCGACATGTGCGTGCTGTCCATTATTGCGGATCCGCGTGCGCCGGAGCCGGGAGACCAAAAGCCACCACGGCGTCCGAGACTGCGGACGAAAACCTGCCACCGCCGCCGGCGGCGATGACCAGGCGCTCCTGGCCCGACCGTGGAGCGCGATAGAGGAGCGGCGTCGCGTGGCCGCTCGCCGGCAGTGGCGCGCTCCACAGCACGCGGCCGGACCGGCTGTCGAACGCGCGGATCAGGCTGTCGTTGGTCGCGGCGATGAACACCAGTCCCGAGCTGCCCGCCACCGCGCCGCCGAGACTCGGCGTGCCTGTTCCTGTGATGCCGCGCCCGGCCAGCTGGGGTGCGTCGCCAAGGGGCACCTGCCAGCGGATGTCGCCGGTCGCCAGGTCGATCGCGTGCAGCCGGCCCCACGGCGGCTGCTGGCACGGCAGGCTGTCGGCGTCCCAGAATCGCGCGTAGTGCCCCCATGGGCTCTCACGTTGAAGCTGCAGCGGGCTGCCGGCGGGCGCCGGCGCGATCAAGCCGATCGCACCGACATCGTTCGTGTTCACGAAGAGCAGGCCGGCCGTCTCGTCCACGGCGCCGCCGGACCACGTCGCGCCGCCGAGCGTCCCTGGGAACCACAGTGTCAGCCGCCGGCCGGGTGGCGTGAACAGGCCGCCGCTCGTCACCTGGGCGAACAAGGCTTCACACGCCCGGTGCGACTCCGGCGTCACCGTCGTGAGATCGGCGCTCGTGACGGGGGTGGTGCGGGCCAGGGGCAGCGGCTTGATCGGGAACGGCTGCGTGGCGGACGCCACCTCGCCCGGGACGTCGCTGGCAGGCACTGGCCGTTCCTCGATGCCGAAGACGGGCTCGCCTGTCGTGCGGTCGAACACGAACACCAGCCCCATCTTCGTCAGCTGGATGACCGCAGGAATCGTGCGTGTGCCCTGATGGATGTCGGCCAGAATCGGCTGCGCCGGCAGGTCGTAGTCCCACAGATCGTGGTGCACGAGCTGGACGTGCCATCGCCGCACGCCGGTACCGGCATCGAGGGCGACGAGCGAGTTCGCGAACAGCACGTTCCCCGGTCGATCGCCGCCGAAGAAATCGTACAACGCCGATCCCACCGGCAGAAAGACCAGGCCGCGCTCGGTGTCCACGCTCATGGTGGACCAGACGTTGGCCCCGGTGCGCCGTTCCCAGGCGCCGTCCTTCCAGGTGTCATGCCCAAGCTCGCCGGGCTGCGGCACCGTGTGGAAGCGCCAGACCAGCCGCCCTGTGTGGACGTCGAACGCGCGCACGTCCCCGCTCGGGCCGCGTGGTGTCTCTTCGGGGACCAGAGCGCCGACGATCACGAGGTCCCGGTAAATCGCAGGCGGCGACGTGACAGCGTACGCCTCGTGCGGACGCACGTCGGCGCCCGGTTTCAGATCCAGTATGCCGTGGTCGCCGAATCCCTCACGCGGCCGGCCGGTGCGCGCGTCGAGCGCCACGAGGCGCCCGTCGCACGTTCCCGAGACGACAGTCCGTAGCACGTCACCACCGGGCCGGCGATCTTCCCAGAGCGCCGCGCCGCGACTCGGCTCCTCGCAGTTGCGCGTGAGGCCGGCAAAAGGATCGAAGCGCCACCGCTCGACACCGGTGTCCGCGTCGAGCGCGATGACCTTGCTCGTCGTCGTCACCACGACCAGCACGTCGCCGGCAAGCAGCGGCCGCGACTCGAAGGCCGGCACCGGACCGTGAGCGACGGGGCTGCCGCCGGGGAATTCGCCGGTGTGTGCCGTCCAGGCCACTGTCAGACGCGAGACGGTGGCCGGCGTAATCGCCTGCAGCGTCGAGAATCGGGCCGACGCGTTCGCCTGCCCGCGCGGGTCCGCGCGAGCGAGGCTGAAGAGCAGCGCGGCCGCAGCCACGGCCGTCGCGGCGACGAGCAGCCGGTGCGGCCAGGCCGACATCAGGCGTCGCGGGGCGAAGTGGCGTCGCTCACCGGTCAGCTCGCGTCGTAATTCCGCTGCGTGCCCCGCGACGGAATCTCCACGCTGTAGTGCTCGCCGCGGGCATCCACCTTGATGTGAATGTAGGCGGCCTTGCAGTCCTCTTCGCTGTTGGCGATGCGCGCCGGCTCCGCGTTGAGCGCGCCGTCGCGAACGTTGCGATGCAGCTGGAAGACGCCGACGTCGTTGCCGTTCTTCAGCAGGGTGGTCATCGTGTCGTGCTCGGCGCCCTTGCGCGGGCCGTTGTTCACGATGGCCACTTCAGGCGCGAGCGCCGCGACGAGCGCCGGGTTGTTGCTCAGGTCGAGACCATGGTGATTCACGAGGAAGACGTCGACCTTCGGCGCGATGTGCTTCGGGCAGGTCAGCTTGTGCTCGATGTTCCAGGTCAGGTCGCCGCCCGCGAACAGGTCGAAGGAGCCGAACGTGAAGAGCATGGCGACGCTGCGCGCGTTGTCGCTGGTGTCTTCCGGCTTGGCCTTCGTGCCGTCCGGGCAGTCGGTGAACGGCGCCGCGCCGGGTTTCTCGCCCTCGACGAGGCCATTGGCCGCGAGCACGCGCATCCGCAGGTCGGACGCGCCCTTGAGACGCTTGAATTTCAGCTGATCGCCGGCCTGCAGAAAGTGGGGGTCGCCGGGCATCGCCTTCCAGACATCGATGAGCGTCTTGTCGATGTCGTCCGGCAGCGGGTCCGGAATGGCGTGGCCGTAGCGTTCGTTGATCGGCAGCAGCTTCGACAACGGCCCGATGCCGCCGACGTGGTCGCTGTGCCAGTGCGTGGTGATGTAGTGATCGATGATGGTCACGCCGGCGTCCTTGGCCGCCGCCGCGATCCGTCCGGCGTCGCGATCGCCCGGGTTGCCCGAATCAATCAGGATCGACTCTCCGGCCGGGGTGACGATGAGCGTGGCAGCCCCGCCTTCGACGTCGATGAAGTACAGATCGAGCCCGCGAGGCTCGTCGTCTCTGGCGGCGACGCGGGTGAGGGCCAGCAGGGTCAGCGCCGCGGCGAGGCACAGCCGGCGGCGATCGAGGACACGCGTGAGGATGCGCATGGGCGTAATCGTGCCCCGCCGGCTCACGGGCCGTCAAATGGCGTCAGTCGTACACGCCGTCGAGATACCACTGGTCGGTTCGACGATCGCGGTAGACGCGGCAGATCGCGCCATCGTCGAGCGCCATGTCCCATTCGTCGTGGTCCCAGACCGCGCCTGTCCACCACTCACCCGATGTGCGCCACGGGCCAGCGCTGGTGGCGACCTGGCCGCCGGGCAGTCCCGGGCCACGGACACGCACGCGCACCGGGTGTCCGTCCTCGATTTGCACGCTGGCCGCTACCGGGCGGCGCAGCCGGCGCAAGGCCACGCCCGCGGCATGCGGGGGCCTGGAGGCCACGGCACCGGCTGCGACGGTGGCCGTGGATGACGCCGGCGTGTCTCCCGTGAAGCGCGTCATGCGGAAAGCGCCCGGACGATGGGTGTCGACCGGCGCGGCCACGCCGACGCGCGACTCGCCCATGAGCGCGGAGAGGCGGGCGACCAGCGTGGAGAGCTGTTCCGGCGCCGGGCGCGCCCGCTCGAGCAGCGAGTGCTGCAGCGTGCGGGCCGGCGTCGGGTCCACGCGCAGGGTGACCGCGTCGATCGCTCCCGATGGCGGATGCGATTCCAGATCGAGCAGGGCCAGCGTCCGCAGCGTGCGCGGGTCCTTGATCGGCGTCGGCAGATCGAGGCTGCGCGTCCAGACCTCGCGCGTGACCAGCCGCAGATCGACATGCAGCCTGGCGGCGGCGCGGCCGCGGCGATCGAGATGCGCGCACACCGGTTCTGTCAGCCGGCCAAGGACGAACGACAGCGGCTCGAGCCCTTCGATCGGCCATTCGAGCGCCAGCGTGGCTTCGAAGCGTTCTTCGGGCCCGAGCGGCACCAGCGGCCGGCGGTCTTCGCCGCGCGCCAGCGCCTGCAGGGCCGGCCCTTCCGCGCCAAGCCGCGCCGACAACTCCGCCGGCGGCAGGCTGGCGAGGTCGCCCAGCGTGCGCAGCCCCCATCGGCGAAATGTCGCGAGCCGGCCGGGATCGGCATTCCGCCGCCGCCGCGCGCGAATCATGTCGCTCACAGGCGACATGCGATAGAAACGCCGGGGCGACACGTCTGCCCCGTTCGCCGGCCCCTCGGCGCCGGGCGCGATCACCGACTGGAGGAGATCGATTGGCAGGGCGGCAAGGGCTGCTTGTTCTCCGCCGGCCTCGACCAGCGAGATGCCGGCGCGCGCGGCGGCCATCAGGCGTGCGGCCGTCGCCGTGGCGGCAATCGCCACGCGGCCCTGCAGGCCTCGATCGGCGAGTGCGCCGCGCATCCGCTCGCCGATCGCGCGGGCATCCCCGAACAGCCGGTCGAGGCCCTGCAGATCCACCACCAGGACGTGCGGATCGATCCAGGCCACCCGCGGTGAAAACTGCTGCGCGACGTCGAGGAGCGCGGCGTCGAGGGCCGTCGCGTCCAGTGGCGCGTCGGCCGATGCGCGGGGCAGCGGCCCCCCCGTGACGAGCAGGCAGGCGAACATGGCGGGCGCTGGTCTATCGCGTCAGATCGAGCGTGCAGGCCGCCGTCTGGATCCCCGACTGCACTTGCACTTCGACAGCCAGACCGCGGAACTGCCGGGCCGCATCGCTCTCCCCCATCCAGACCGCCTGGCTGCCAGGCCGTGCGACGGCTGCGGTCCGCTGTCCGAGCAGCGGACGACGGCTGGCGACCACCTGCTGGTGAAAGCGCTCGGCATCACGAGGCGCCGGCGGCGGCAGAGGAATCGGCGGCTCGGCTGCTCGAGGCGCGAGGCGGATCGTGCGTCCCCCGGCGCTGCGGGCCAGCGACGATCCGGCCACCACGACACACGCCGTGTCGCTGGCGGCCATCATGCGCTGCAGCCGCAGCCACGTGGTGTACGGCAACCCGTCGAGCGCCCGGCGCGGCACATCCGCCACGTCGAGCACGACAAGGCCGAAGCCCCCGGCCGAAAGCACCAGCGAGACCGCTTTGATCGCCCGTCCGAGCGCACGAGCCATCGGCGTCTGACGCGGCTGTCCCGGGCGCGCCCGAGACGGCTCCCACGCGGGATCGAGCGGCATCTGCACGTCGGGGGCTTCTTCCCCGCGCACCCACAGCAGGCGGTCGAGCACGACGCCGGCCGTGAGCGCCGACGGCGGGTCGAAGCGATCGAGCGTATCCACCAGTGCCGCCAGCTCGCCGCGTCCCGTGGCCCCGGCCAGCAACGACTGCACGATGGCCGTTCGGCCCGTGGAACCCGTCCCGACAATCTCGGAGATCTGGCCGCGCGGCAATCCCCCGCCGAGCGTGGCATCGAGCGACGCGATGCCGGTCGACACCAGCCGTTCGCCGGTATCGGGCCAGGTGAGCGGAAACGCGGTGGAAAGCGTCGAGTCGAGCTTGCGATCCCGGAGCAGGGACTCGAGCGCGGCACGGGCAGACGATGGCATGGGCAACCTCTCGACTTTCGCTTTAGTTTCGCCTAACGGGGCATCGGCTGTCAAGTGCCGGAGTGCCGCAGTGCAGCGGTGCGGCAGTGCGTGCTGGAGTGCCGAAGCTGAGTGCGGAAGTGCAGGTGCGAAGTGCAGGTGCGGACGTGCCGGTTACTATTCCCGCCGGAGGCTACCGAGATATGCGTGCCATCGCGACCGCTTTGACCGCGCTTGCCCTGTTGATCACGCCAGCTGTCGCCCGCGCACAGGAGCCGATCAAAGTCCTGCTCGACACCGACATCGGCTCCGACATCGATGACGCCTGGGCGCTCGGGCTGCTGATTGCGTCGCCGCAGGTGCGGCTGGTCGGGGTCACCATCACCGACGGCAACACGCCGGCGCGCGCCAGGGTCGCCTGCAAGCTGCTCCACCTGACGGGACGAGACGACGTGCCGGTGGCCGTCGGCCGCCAGACGCCGCCGCCATCGCAGGTGGACTACCAGTTCACGTGGGCCGAGAACTTCACCGCCAAGACGCCCATCGCCCAATCCGCCGCCGACTTCATCGTCGAGACGCTGCGGAAGAACCCGGGCGAGATCACGCTGGTGGCGGTGGGCCCGCTGCAGAACGTGGCGGACGCGATTCGCAAAGAACCCAACCTCGGGAAGCTGGCACGACGTGTCGTGCTGATGAGCGGGTCGATCGGCGCGAGCGCCTTTTCGCCGTCGCCCGTCCCCGAATGGAACGTGGTGCGCGCCACTGCTGACGCGCAGCTGGTCTACTCCACGCTGTCAATGACCACGGTGCCGCTCGACTCGACGACCTACGTCACGCTCCGCCCTGAAGAGCGGGCGCGGCTGCAGACGAGCGACGCGCCGCTGACGCGATCGCTTGAAGCCCTGTATCGCCTCTGGCTCGACGACCACTCGACACGCATGACGCTGCACGATCAGATGGCCGTCGGCGAGACCCTGCGCCCGGGCGAGTTCTTCGCCCACTGCGATCCGCTGCCGATCCGCGTGGACGACCGCGGCTACACGCGCGTCGACAAAGACAAGGGCAACATGACGCACGTCTGCCTCGAGCCGAAGCGCGATGCCTTCATGACGTTCTATCTGAACGGGCTTATGGCGGCGCCGCGTTAGTCGCCGCCTGCAGGTGCTGGGGTGCTGCAGTGCTACGGTGCGGAAGTGCGTGCTGAGGTGCCGAAGTGCTGCGGTGCGGCAGTGCGTGCTGAAGTGCGAAGTGCTGGGATGCGGCAGTGCGTGCTGACGTGCTGACGTGCTGACGTGCTGGGTAAGGCGTGCAGCGCCGACGGACTGCGGTAGGGCCGATCTTTAGATCGGCCTCGGGCCATCGACTGTCGTGGCCAATCTAACCAGCCTCGCCAAGGCTTCGGCGGTCCGCCGTAGCTTCAGCGAAGGCGGAAGATTGGCCTACCGACTGCAGCACCTTGGCACTTCAGCACGTCAGCACGCACCTCAGCACCGCAGCACCGCTGCACCCAGCACCTGAAAGTGCTGCCCGTCCCTGCCGGCTCAGTGGGCGGAGCCGGGTCCGTCCGATGGGGCGTTCCGCGCGAGCCAGAGCATCCCGAGGCCGAAAACCAGCATCCCGAGGCCGGACCACAGGTTCACGTTCACGCCGAGCGAGTGCTTCGCGTACATCGGGCTCGACGCCGTGACCACGCCGAAGCCGGCCAGCAATGCGCCGACGATGGCGAACATCAGGCCGAGCGGAAACCGGATATCCATGCGTCGCTCCCTACCAGAAAATCACGTTCAGGATCGCGGTGAGCGCCAGCACCACGCACGCCAGCGCCGCCGGCCGCTTGTGCCAGGGCAGGTCGCGATCCTTCGGAATCGGCGTGAGCGCGTAGACCAGGCCCTTCAGATCTTCGTCCCGCTTCGGCTCCGTGAACGACGAGACCAGGACAGTCACGAGGAAGCAGGTCGTCCACGCGAAGATGGCCGTCCAGAAGTTCTGCGCCATCTCGCTCGGGTAGGTATGCACCACGGTGCCGAGGAACCCGCCCTTGAAGCCGACAGCGGCGCCGACCGGCAGCGTCAGCCCGTGATGGACGGCCGCCGCGGTGGTGCCCGCGAGCAGGCCGGTGAAGGCGCCGTGTCCTGTCGTCCGCTTCCAGAACATGCCGAGCATGAAGGTCGCAAACAGCGGCGCGTTGACGAACGCGAACACCATCTGCAGCAGGTCCATGATGTTGTTGAACTGCCGCGCAACGAATGCCGCGGCGATGGACACTAATATCCCGAAGACAGTCGCGGCCCTGCCCATCGCGAGATAGTGCGCGTCACTCGCTCCGGGCTTGATGTAGCTCTGGTAGATGTCGTAGGTCCACACGGTGTTGAAGGCCGTGGTATTGCCGGCCATCCCCGACATGAACGACGCCATCAGCGCGCAGAGCCCGAGGCCGAGCATCCCGGACGGGAAGTAGCGGCTCAGCATCTGCGGGATCGCCAGGTCGTAGTCGAGCGCGATCCGGCCGTCGGTGCCGACCACGGGATTGCCCTTGTCATCGAGCTTCGGCGGGATCAGGCTCCGCTGCATCAGCGGCACCGTCGCCGGGGCTCCGGCCTGAGCCGAGGCCTCGAGCCGGTAGGTCGCCGGCGTGCTGCGAGCCAGGCCCATCTCCGGGCTCGGGGACACCGAGATGGCAATCATGCCGGGCAGGATGACCAGGAACGGGAACACCATCTTCGGCAACGCCGCGATGAGTGGCGTTCGACGGGCCGCGAGCATCGAGTTGGCCGCCATGGCGCGCTGGACCACCAGAAAATCAGTGCACCAGTAGCCGAACGACAACACAAAGCCCAGGCCCATCACCAGCCCGAACCACTCGACGCCCATGGGATTGGCGGCGGGGCTTCCCATGTGCCGCCACGACTCCGTCATCGCGCCCGGCTCGAATCCGCGCGACACGGCCTCGGTGGCCAGGCGCGCCTGCAGTCCCGACCAGCCGCCGACGTCCTTCAGCCCGATCAGCACCAGCGGCACGAAGCCGGCGACGATGAGGAAGAACTGCAGGACCTCGTTATAAATGGCGGAGGTCAGGCCGCCGAGATACGTGTAGACGAGCACGATGCCCGCCGACAGCAGGACCGACATCGTGAAGTCCCAGCCGAGCAGCAGCTGCAGGAGCTTCCCCATGGCGTACATCGAGACGCCGGAGGAGAACACTGTCATCGCGGCGAACGAGATCGCGTTGAGCCCCCGCGTCTTCTCGTCGAAGCGCAGCTTGAGGTACTCCGGCACCGACCGGGCGCGGGAGCCGTAGTAGAACGGCATCATGAAGATGCCGACGAACACCATCGCGGGAATCGCGCCGATCCAGTAGAAGTGCGACGTGGCGATGCCGTACTTGGCGCCGCTGGCGCCCATGCCGATGACTTCCTGGGCGCCGAGGTTGGCCGAGATGAACGCCAGGCCCGTGATCCAGGCCGGAATCGATCGGCCGGAGAGAAAGAAGTCGGTGCTCGTCTTGGCGAAGCGCTTGAGGACGACGCCGATCCCCAGCACGAAGCCGAAGTAGATGATGATGATCAGGTAGTCCACCCACTGCAGCTGCATCCGAATCCCTCCGCGGCGCGCATACTATCTCATGCGGTCAGACCGGAGCGAGCGCGGCGGCGCGATCGATCCCGTCCAACGAGCGGCGCCCGACGTCAATTCAGAGGTGGTCCCACCTCATGGACCGCGAATCGCGCGGCGGCTTGACAAGGCCGGAGGCGGACGATAGATTCCTGAAGGTTTGGCCCGAAACTCGTTGGATCCGCTGGCGTTATCGCCCTCATTCCCAGGATTGGTTCCCGTGCGTCTGTCCCTTGCTGCCCTCATCCTCTCGTGTGCCACTGTCGCGTCGGCTCAGTCCGGCCGCCCGACGACGAATCGTCCGGCCGAAGAGCTCTACAAGGTGAATTGCGTGATGTGCCACATGCCGGACGGCAATGCGGCGATCAAGCAGATGAATTTCGCCGACGGCGAGTGGATTCACGGCAACACGCCCGCGAAACTCGCCAAGGTCATCACCGACGGCGTGCCGGGGACGGCCATGATGTCGTTCAAGGAGCGCTTCTCGGATCAGGAGATCCTCGGGCTGGCGAAGTTCGTGATGGCCTTCGACAAGACCCACAAGGCCGCCGCCCCGGCAAAGAAGCCGGCTCCCAAGCCTGGCAGCTAGACACTCACGGTCACGGCGTGTGGATCGGGCTGCGGCCCGGTCGCACGCATCGGCCCCAGGCCTTCCCTTTCCCCTGACGAACCTCTGATGGCAGCACAACTGAACGTCGCACTGATTGGATACGCCTTCATGGGCCGGGCGCACAGCAACGCCTACCGCCAGGTGGGCCGGTTCTTCTCGCCCAAGCACCTGCCGCGGATGAAGGTGCTCTGCGGCCGGACGCCCGACGCTGTTCGAACAGCCGCCGATCAGCTCGGATGGGAAGAGACCTCCACCGACTGGCGTGAAGTCGTCCGCCGCAAGGACATCGACATCGTCGACATCGTCACGCCGGGCGACAGCCACGCGGAGATCGCCATCGAGGCGGCCAAGGCAGGCAAGGTGGTGTTCTGCGAGAAGCCGCTCGCCAACACCGTGAAGGAATCCGAGAAGATGCTGGCCGCGGTGACCAAGGCCGGCGTGCTGCACATGGTCTGCCACAACTACCGCCGGGTGCCGGCGGTGATGCTGGCCAAGCAGTTGATCGACGAGGGCAAGCTCGGCACGCTGTATCACTATCGCGGGACGTATCTGCAGGACTGGATCGTCGACCCCGACTTCCCGCTGGTGTGGCGGCTGCGCAAGGAAGCCGCCGGCTCCGGGGCGCTTGGCGATATCGCCTCGCACTCGCTGGACCTCGCGCGCTTCCTCGTCGGAGAAATCACGGAAGTCACCGGCGCGCTCGAGACGTTCATCAAGACGCGGCCGTTGCCCGACAACCCGAAGAAGAAGGGCGCTGTCACCGTCGATGACGCGTCAGCGTCTGTCGTGCGGTTCAAGAACGGCGCCCTCGGCACCATCGAGGCGAGCCGGTTCGCCACCGGCCGCAAGAACTACAACCGGTTCGAGATCAACGGCAGCAAGGGCTCGATCGCGTTCGACCTCGAGCGGTTGAACGAGCTCGACGTCTACCTGTCGAGCGACGACGGCGCGGTGCGGGGCTTTCACAACGTGATGGTCACCGACGCCGAGCGGCATCCCTACGTCGGGCACTGGTGGCCGGCGGGGCACATCATCGGCTACGAGCACACCTTCGTGCACACGGTGTACGACCTGCTGGAGGCTGTCGGGCGCAACAAGATGCCGACGCCGAACTTCGCAGACGGCGTGCAGAACCAGAAGGTCCTGGACGCGATGGAAAAAGCCGCCGCGACGAAGCGGTGGGTCACGGTCAAGTAGCAGGCAGCAGGCAGCGGGCAGCAGGCAGGGCCGGACTTCGGTTCGGCCATGAGGGGGCTCATGAAACTCGGCGTCTTTGCGGTTCTGTTCGGCAACAAGCCCTTCGAGGACGTGCTCGACTACGTGAAGGAGCTGGGCCTCGAGGCGGTGGAGATCGGCACGGGCGCCTATCCCGGTGACGCGCACTGCAAACCGGCCGAGCTGCTGAAGAACGACAAGAAGCTGCAGGCGTTCAGAGACGCCATCGACAGGCGCGGCCTCACGATCAGCGCGCTCAGCTGTCACGGCAACCCGATCCATCCGGACAGGAAGCTCGCGAAGTCGCACGACGCGATCTTCCGCGACACCGTGGAGCTTGCCGCGCGTCTCGGCGTGAAGCAGGTCATCACCTTCTCCGGCTGTCCGGGTGGCGACCCGAAGGCGACCCAGCCGAACTGGATCACCTCGTCGTGGCCGCCCGAGTTCCCGCAGATGCTCGAATGGCAGTGGAAGGAGCGCGTCGTCCCCTACTGGAAGGAGGCGGCGAAATTCCTGCAAGCAGCGAAAAGTGCGGGTGGCGATCGAGATGCACCCCAACTTCGTGGCCTACAACCCGGAGACGATGCTGCGTCTGGCCGACATCGCGCCGGGCATCATCGGCTGCAACTTCGATCCGAGCCACATGTTCTGGCAGCAGGTGGACGTGGCGACGGCGATCCGCGCGCTGGGCGATCGCATCTTCCACGTGCATGCCAAGGACTGCAAGATCGACCCGGCCAACACGGCGCTCAACGGCGTGCTCGACGTCAAGAAATACACCGACGAGCTCCACCGGTCCTGGGTGTTCCGCACTGTCGGCTACGGCACCGGCGAGTCGGTGTGGCGCGACATCGTCAGCAACCTGCGCATGGTGGGCTACGATCACGTCATCAGCATCGAGCACGAAGACAGCCTGATGACGAGCGACGAAGGCCTGAAGAAGGCGATTGCCGTGCTGAAGGGCGTCGTGATCAACGCGCCCGCCGGCCCGGCGTATTGGGCATAGCAGGAGCGGTAACCATGACCATCAGCCGACGTGACGCGCTTCGGACACTCGCGGCGACGGGCGCAGCGGCCGTGTCAGCGACGTTCTGGGTCGAGACCCTGACGGCGGCGGCGCAGGAGCACGCGTCCCACTATCACGCCGCCGCAGCAGCCACGACGCCATGGAAGCCGAAGGTGCTGTCGCCGTCACAGAACGACACGGTGGTCGCACTCGCGGAGCTCATCATCCCGGAGACCGACACGCCGGGCGCGACCAAGGCCAACGTCAACCGGTTCATCGACGCGACGCTCGACAGCGCGCAGCCCGCGGAGCGGCAGTCGTTCCTCGACGGCCTGGCCTGGCTCGACGCGCATTGCCAGCAGGCGCACCAGGCAGCGTTCATCGCGCTGACCCCCGCGCAGCAGACGACGGTGCTGACGGCGCTGTCGTCGAAATCGGCCGACGCCACGATGAAGCCCGGCGCCGACTTCTTCACGGCGATCAAGTCGCTCACCGTCACCGGCTTCTACTCGTCGGAGATCGGCATGCGCGACGAGATCGGCGACGACGGGAACATGTTCTTCGCAGAGTTCAAGGGCTGCACCCACCCCGAACACCAGTAGCCGGCGTCGCGCCGCGGCGTTCCGGGCCGTCGGATCGGCTATCATCCGGCGCATGTCCATCACTCCACGCTTCCCATTGACCCGGCGCGGATTTCTTCGTGCCGCGGGCGCTGGCGTCGCCGTGACCGGCTTGTCGTCCCGGCGCGCCACGGGCCAGCGTCTGCCCGACCCGCCGGGACCGAAACTGGGCTACGCGATCGTCGGCCTCGGCTCGCTCGCCATCAACCAGATCATGCCGGCCTTCGCGCAGTCGGAGAAATCGAAGCTGGTGGCCCTGGTCAGCGGTCACCGGGACAAGGCCGACAAGCTGGCCGCACGCTACGGCGTCGCCGCGAAGAACATCTACAGCTACGACAACTTCGACTCCATCCGCGACAACCCGGAGATCGACGTCGTCTACGTGGTGCTGCCCAACAGCATGCACGCCGAGTACACCATCCGCGCGCTCAAGGCCGGCAAGCACGTGCTGTGCGAGAAGCCGATGGCCAACACGCCCGCGGAGTGCGAGCAGATGATCGCGGCCGCGCAGGCGGCGTCGCGGAAGCTGATGATCGCCTATCGCCTGCACTACGAGCCGTACACGAACGCCCTCATCAAGGTCGCCCGCGACCAGGAGTTCGGCAAGCTCCGGATCGTGCTGGCCGACGCCGGGTTCCCGATTGGCGATCCGACGCAGTGGCGGCTGAAGAAGGCGATGGCGGGAGGCGGCTCGATGATGGACATCGGGATCTACGCGCTCAACGCCGCCCGGTATCTCACTGGCGAAGAGCCGGTCGAGGTGAACGCGATGATCGAAACCACGGCCAACGACCCGCGCTTCAAGGAAGTGGAGGAGAACATCACGTTCCAGCTGCGCTTCCCGAGCGGCGTGCTGGCCAATTGCACGTCGAGCTACGGCGCGCCGCTGAACCGGTTCCGCGTGGTCGGCACGGGCGGATGGGCGGAGCTGGAGCCAGCGCTGACCTACGACGGCCTCAAGATGCGCGCCGGGACGTGGACGAAGATTGAGGAGCGCCTGCAACCGGTCATCAACCACTTCACCGCGGAGATGGACCACTTCTCCGGCTGCGTGCAGACCGGCAAGACGCCGCTTACGCCTGGCGAGGAGGGCCTGAAAGACCTGCGGCTCATCGCCGCGATCTACAAGTCGGGCGAGAGCCGGACGCCGGTGAAGGTCTGACAGCCGCTAGCGGTGTGACGGCGGCGCTGCAGGCGCGCCGACGCCGGGGATCTTCATCTTGATGCGGTAGATGCTCGTCTCCGCCGCGACGTAGAGCGTGCGGCGGTCGGCGCCGCCGAACACGCATGCGGCGGGCGTCTCCGAGGTCGCGATGACGCCCAGCCGGCCGCCGTTGGCGTCGATTGCCCAGATGCCGCCGGGCCCGGCCAGCAGGACGTGGCCCGCGCTGTCGACGGTCATGCCTGCGGCGCGCCCCTTGATGCCGGCCTTCCACGGCGTCACGGCGATCAGCCGGCGGCCAGGCCCGAGACTGCCATCGCCCTCTACCGGATACGCCCGCAATTCATTGCCGGCCTCGTCGCTGACGTAGAGGACCTGTCCCGACGGCGACAGCGCGAGGCCCGACGGCGTCTTCAGATCCTCTGCGACCACCCGGGCGCCGCCGGACGGATCGATGCGGATCACCCTGCCACTCCGCCCGATGCTGTCGCCGACGTAGATCGATCCGTCGGGCATTTGCAGCACCGCACGCGGTCCACCGAGCGCCTTCCCGTCAAGCTGTTCCAGGATGGTGACCGAGTTCTGGCCATCGATCCGGGTGACGCGCTGCAGTCCGCGCTCGGCGGCCAGCAGCCGTCCGTCGCGATCGATCGTGATGCCAGTCGCGCCGCCGCTGACTTCGCGCCAGACGTGGATGCCGCCGGCCACGGTCCACTCGAGCAGCTGTCCGTGCCGCACGTCGGAGACGATCAGCGCGCCGGTTCGCGACCAGACAATGCCGCCGAGCGATCCGAAGCCGGTCTCGACGCGTACGGGCTCCATGTGCCCGTCGACCAGGCGGCGGAGCGCCGGTGTGGTGGGAGCGCCCTCCGGGGGCGGCTGCGGGGGCGGGGGCGGCGGTAAAGGCGCCTGCCTCGACTGCGCGCCGAGCGAGACCGCCAGGCACGCGGCGACACAGCCGGCGAGCAGGGCGCCGCCCGCAACGCGTGCCGCCCTGGTCATGCTGCGCATCCTGCTGCCCCTCTGGCGCGTCGCGCCGCCTGCCCGGAAAGGCTCAGGCGTGACCCGACGTCACGGCTGCTTGTAGGTCACGCGCCAGATCTGGTTGTGCGCGTCGTCGCTGATCAGCAGCGAGCCGTCGCTGTGGACGACAATCGCCACCGGACGGCCCCACACCTGGGGCTGTGCTTCGCCGAGCGACCAGCCGGTGATGAAGTCCTCGTAGCCGCCGGTGGGTTTGCCGTCGTTGAACGTCACGCGGACCACTTTGTATCCGGTGCGGAGCTTGCGGTTCCAGGACCCGTGCAGCGCAAGAAACGCGTCGCCCTTGTACTCGGCGGGGAACGCGGACCCGGTGTAGAACGCCATGCCGAGCGGCGCCGAGTGCGACTGGAGGAGGACGTCTGGCACGATCGCCTTGGCCACCAGGTCGGGACGTTCCCCTTTGCGGCGCGGGTCTTCGTGCTGCCCCAGATAGGCGTAGGGGAAGCCGTAGAAGCCGCCGTCCTCGAGGTGCGTCACGTAGTCCGGGACCAGATCCTCGCCGAGCATGTCGCGCTCGTTCACCGAGGTCCATAGCTCGTTCGATCCCGGACGGAAGGCCAGGCCGACAGGGTTCCTGATGCCCGACGCGAAGACGCGACGGCCGCTGCCATCGGGGTTCATCTCGAGGATCGTGGAGCGCGGCGAGGGATCGACGTCGATGTTCGACGACGACCCGACAGAGACGTACAGCTTGCTCATGTCCGGGTTGAACGTCAGCGAGCGCGTCCAGTGGCCGCCGCCGCCCGGCACTTCCGTCACGGTCTCCGGCTTGCCTTCGACGCTCTTCTGCCCGGCCGTGTACTTCCATCGGACGACGGCGTCGGTGTTGGCGACATAGAAGTAGCCGCCGCCAATCGCCATGCCCCACGGGCGGTTCAGGCCGGTGGCAAACACGTGGCGCTCGTCGGCCTTGCCGTCGCCGTTGGTGTCGCTGATTGACGTGATCGTGTTGGCCGTGGCGTCGGCGGCGAAGATCTCGCCGTTGGCGCCTTCGATGATGTAGCGGAGCGTCTTGAAATCGCCGGCCTCGGCAAACACGTCGATGGCAAATCCGGCTGGCAGGTTGAGGGTGGCGCCGGCCGGCTTGTCCACTGTCTGCGCCGGGTTGGCCTGGCCCTCGGTGGGCGCGGGAATGTCGCCGACAACGACGTGGTACTTCTGCAGAGGCGGAGCGCCCTCCGGCTTCGCCTGGCGCGCGATCAGACGCGTCCCGCCGGCCAGCACGACCGCCGCCCCCAGCGCTGCCACGACCTTCAACACTCTGCTCATCTAGGCTCCCTCGATGTCGATGGTTCTATCTTAGCGGGTCGTCGCCAGGAGCGGCGCGAGCGTGAGCGCCAGCTCGTCGTCTGCCGCGGCGTCCTTGACGTCCTTGAAGAGGGACCAGCGCTCCTCGTGGCTGATTGAGGCGCCCGGCTCGAGTCGGCTCATGGGCCCGAGCGTCTCGAGCTCGAGGAACTTGCCGGCCGTGTAGGTCTCGACGTTGACACCGCCATCCGGGTACGTCGCGCCGTCTTTCCAGTCCACGCGCTTCACGAACAGCGTGCCGCTCCGCAGATAGCCGGCCCAGCCCTGATGGTTGGCGATGCCCACCTTCTGCGACGCCGCGCGCGCGGGGTCGTTGTGGAGCCGCAGGAACTTCGTGCCGATCTGCCACCGCGGATCCGACAGGTCGGTGTACGACCACAGCGTGACGGATCGCGCCGGCTGGAGCGCGTCGTCGTGCGACTTGTAGGGCTCCTGCGGCAGGATCACCGTGCCGCCGTCGCGCATGATGGTCATCGCCCACACAGCGGCGTCGACGGCCCAGAGCGTGGTGTTGGTGAGGCGGTTCTCGACGGTGAGGCTCGTGCCGGCGGGCGCCAGCGTCACGACGATTTCCTTCCGGATGCCAGTCGCCTTCTCGATCGGCTGCGTGAGGCGCACGGTGTTGCCGTCGATCTTCGCCTCGATCGGCGAGTTGTCGGGCCAGTAACTGCGCGGCATCCCCTCGGGCGCTGACCACACGCGGTGGCCGCCCCACGGCTTCCAGTCGCCGAGCTCCGTCTTCGTCGTCAGCTCGGGCACCTCGCCAAGGATGTTGTCGCCGCCGATGAACCCGTACCGGATCACCCGCGGGCCGATGGCCGTCGTGAGCACGACCTCCACGGTGCCGTTGGACAGCCGGATGCAGTCCGGCTGGTTCATGTACGTGACGCGTTCGGCTTTCACCTGGGCCGACGCCGTCATGGCGACACCGACGACGCAGAGGACTGCAAGGGCGAGGATCCGGACGCGCATGTCAGGACGGCCCGCGCTACACGTCGCAAAGGACGACGGCTTCGCGCAGCGACGTCATCGGGTCGCGCGTCGGGATGAACTCGTGGGCGAAGTAGCCGTCGAAGCCCATATCGAGAATGGCCTTGGCGACGCTGCGCCACTGGAGCTCCTGCGTGTCGTCCAGCTCGTGCCGGCCCGGGTTGCCGCCCGTGTGGTAGTGCGCGATCCACTGCTTGTTGTCGCGCACCGTGCGCATGACATCACCTTCCATGATCTGCATGTGGTAGATGTCGTAGAGCAGCTTGACGTGCGGCGAGTTGACCCGTTTCATCACCTCGACGCCGAACGCCGTGTGGTCGCCCTGGTAGTCCTTGTGATCGACCTTGCTGTTCAGCAGCTCGACGATCACGGTGACGCCGTGGTCTTCCGCCATGCCCTTGAGGCGGTTGAGGCCGGTGACGCAGTTGTCGATGGCCTGCTCGTCCGGCATGCCCTTGCGATTGCCGAAGAACGTGATCAGGTTCGGCACGTTCATCGCCTTGGCCTTCGGCAGCACGCCCTTGAATGTCGCGACGATCTCGTCGTGCAGCGCCAGGTTGTTGAGCGCGTCGGGGATCGTGCCGCCGCCCTTGCCCGGATACCCGTTCGAGCAGCGCAGCCCGTTACTTCGCCGCGACATCCCACTCTTCAGGCTGCAGGAGATCGACGGCCTTCAGGCCGATATCGACCACGCCCTTGAAGAAGTCTTCGAGCGGAATGCGCTGATAGCACCAGCGACACACCGACTGCTTGAGCCGTCCGTTTTTCACGGCACTCTCCCGCGCCTCGGCGCTCCCCGCCTTGAGTGCAGAGCCCACCGCCACCGCACCTGCCGTCTTCAGAGCATCTCGTCTTGAGATCATGTCCGCCCTCTGGGATTCAGTCCGTCGCCTGTCGCCGCACTATTCTTCACTCTTCACTCTTCACTCTCTTCATTCTTCATTCTTCATTCTTCATTTCTTGATTCTTCATTTCTTCTGGAGCATCCCCGGCGAGTTCCACTTGACGATGAAGTAGGTGGCCGGTGTCGTGCCGACGTTCTTCACGCCGTGCAGGTGGTTCGACGCGAAGAACAGCACGCTGCCGGGCCCGACGCGCGTCGTCTGCCCGTCCTCGTAGGCGTCGAGGGTGCCCTCCTTCAGGCAGAGCACCTCCTCGTCAGCGTGCTTGTGCGGCGCGTGCGGCACTTCGCCGGGATTGAGGGTGGTGATGTGCATCTCGAGCTCGTCGAGCGTCGCTGTCGGCGCCTGAAAGACGTGACGGACCTCGCCGACCTTGGTCGGCTCCGCCTTCATGCTCTCCCACGGCACCGCGCGCGAACCCATCACGTCCTTCTCGGCGCGGCCGTACAGCGTCACCGCGGCAGTGACAGTGGCCGCGAGGGTAGCCACCACCAGATCGCGCCTGGTCAGTCTCATGCCTTCAACCCCAGATGATCGAGACACTCCGCCGGGCAGCCATCCCACACCGTCGGACGGTTGCCCTTGTAGCCGAGGTCGTCGATGCCGATCCTGCTGGTGAAAAAGCCGGTGGCGACGAGGTCGCGCAGCCCGGAGAAAAACGCCGCGCCCTGCGCGAGATCAGGGTTGGCCGTCTTGGGAAAGGCGATGTCGTCGAGCAGCGCCGTCTGGTCGGCGGGCGCGCAGTCGACGAACGGCTTGCCGAACCGGACCTGCGACTGATGATCGAGCCAGCGCAGCCCGCCGCGCATCGGCGTCTGCAGGTGCTCGCGATCGGTCATCGTGAAGTCGATGAACTGCGGTACGCCGGCGTCGCTCGCGTTCCCCGATCGATCGTCCTTCGGGATGATGAGATTGCCGAGCAGCGTGATGGTCGCGTACTCGTGGGCGGTGAAGAACTTCGGCGTGTACGGACCCTTGGCAGCCGCGGCCTGGTGGGCCGGCGAGGCCGGAGGATGCACGTGCGCCGGTGCTGCGGCCTGTTCGGCGGCGGCGGACCCCAGGCCGATGCCTGCCGCCACCGGTGTGGCGCCGATGATCTTCAGGGCGTTGCGTCGCGTGATCTCCATGGCTATGCGTTCCCCTTCTTCATCTCGTCGGCCAGGTGCGAGCTGGTGCGCCAGGCCAGGGCCATGATCGTCCACGTGCAGTTCTTGTCGGCGTTGGTGGTGAAGGGACCGGCGTCGCAGACGAGGACGTTTTTCGCCTCGTGCGCCTGGCACCACTCGTTGAGGACCGACGTCTTGGGGTCCGCGCCCATGCGCGTGGCGCCCGCTTCGTGGATGATTCGGCCACCGGCCTCGATGCCGTACTCGTCTTCCCGCCCCGGCATCGTCCCCAGGGCTTCGCCGCCCATCTGCTGGATGATCGTCCTGAACGTCTCCTGCATGTGCTTGGCCTGGAGAATTTCAGACTCGCCCCACTTCCAGTGGAACTTCAGGACCGGGATGCCGTACTTGTCCACGGTATTCGCGTCGATCTCGCAGTAGCAGTTCTCGTTGGGCACCATCTCGCCGCGGCCCGCGAAGCCGACCGTCGCGCCGTTGTAGCGCCGGTACTCTTCCTTCAGCTTCGTGCCGTAGCCACCGCCCATGCTGCCCGGCATCCACTGGATGCCGCCGCCGAAGCCGTAGCCGGGCATGTGCTGACCGCCGTAAATCTCGATGTGATACCCGCGCGGGAAATCGAGCTTCTTGTTGTCCAGCCACCACGGCATGTACATGTGCATGCCGCCGACGCCATCTTCGTTGTGCACCGGCATGTCGAGCATCTTCGGCATGAACCCCGACACTGCCAGGCCGGTGGAATCCGTCAGGTTCTTCCCGAGTTGCGCGCTGGAGTTCGAGAGGCCGTTGGGATGCCGGGGGGACTTCGAATTCAGCATCAGCCGGGCGGACTCGCATGCGCTGGCCGCGAGCACAACGGTCCTGGCGCGGACCGTGTACTCCTGCCCGTTGGCCGTATTGACGTAGGAGACGCCGGTCGCCATCCCGTTCTCGTCAGTGAGCACCTCGCGGGCCATGGCGCCGGTGATGATCTTGAGCTTGCCGGTAGCCAGCGCCGGAGGCAGGAACACCGACGTCGACGAGAAGTTCGAATGGGTCGCACAGCCACGCCCGCACTGACCGCAGTAATGACAGGCGGCGCGGCCGTTGTGCGCCTGTGTCAGGATCGACAGGCGCGACGGGATGCACGTGATCTTCAGCTCGTCGGCCGCCTTCTTGATCGCCAGCTCGTAACAGCGCGGCTTGGGCGGCGGCAGGAAGATGCCATCAGGCTCGTTGTGCAGGCCTTCGACAGTGCCAAACAGGCCGACGAACTTGTCGAGCTCGTCGTAGTACGGCTTGATGTCGTCGTAGCTGATCGGCCAGTCGTCGCCGACGCCGTCGAGGCTCTTGTGCTTGAAGTCGTCGGGACCGAAGCGCAGCGAAATCCGGCCCCAGTGGTTGGTGCGGCCGCCGAGCATGCGCGCGCGATACCAGTCGAACTTCTGGTTCGGCGCAGTGGTGTACGGCTCGCCGGCAATCTGCCATGCGCCAATGCAGCCGTCGAACTCGCCAAACGCGCGTTCCTTGTTGGCGGCGCCCCGGCGCGGCGACTCGTACGGCCACGCCAGCATCTTCGAGTCCTTCGCGGAGTCCCACCAGCCGCCAGCCTCGAGCATGACGACGTTTACTCCGGCCTTCGTCAGGACGTACGCTGCCGTCCCGCCGCCGGCGCCCGAGCCGACGATGCACACGTCATAGGTCGTCGGGGTCTGCTTGATCTGCATCGCGTCTGCCTCGTGTCATCCCTGGTTCACGCGACTTCGCCCGCCGCCGGCCGGGCTCGAAGGCGCGGATGATGTCGGATCGGCCGACCTGAAAGAAGAGACGATGCGATGGAGCGGTCGTCAGAGGTCGGACCAGAGCGCGGCGATCATACCCGAAAAGACTGGAGCTGGACGCTGTCGATCGGGCCATTCACCGCCGGCGATCAATGCTGGCCGATCTGAAGATCGGCCCTGCGCGTCCCGCCACAGGGAGGGCCCTGCAGGTCGGCCCTACCGGGCGGGGACGCCGGGCTCGGCGCCGGACTCCACCAGCCCGGATTGCATGTCGATCGCGAGCTGCCAGGCCTGCGCGAGCGCGGCGACATATCTGGCGCGTGCCTCGCCGAGGGCGCGCCGGGCGAGGAGCACTTCCGGATAGCCGCCGGCCATCTCGCGATAGCGGGCCAGATAGAGGTCGGCCGCCTGCTGCGCTCGCGGCAGGATCTCGTCGCGATAGGTGCGCACCGCGTCGGTGGCTTTCGAAAACGCCGTATACGTGTCGTCGAACCGGCGCGCCAGGCTCCGGGTGGCAACCGCGACCCTGGCGCGCGCCGACAGCTGAGCCGCTTCAGCGCCGGCGATGGCGCCGGTGTTCTTGTTCCAGAGCGGCACCGTGACGCCGATCTCCACGCGGCCTTCCCATCCGATGCGTGCCGAGGACGCGTCGTCGAGTGCCCGATCGTAGACAGCGCCGCCGCGAATCCGCAGGTCCGGCGTGGCCTCGTGTCGCGCGATCGTCGTCAGCGACTCCGCGGCCGCGGCCCGCCTGGTCGCTTCCACGACGTCAGGATTGGATCGCAGCACTGCCTCCCAGGCCGCCATTCGCGCACCAGGTGACGGCACGTCGTCCAGTGTGGCCGCCAGCGGACGTCGCGCCAGCGCGGGATCGCCAACGGCCGACGCCAGACGACGCCAGGCCGTTTCGCGATCGGCGTCGGCGTCGCGCAGTTCGAGCGCGGCGGTCGATGCCTCGGCCTCGGCATCGAGCAGGTCCGGTCGGTCCGCGGTGCCGACGTTGTAGCGCTGCCGGGCGATCAGCACCGACTCGCTCAGCAGGTCGGCCCAGCCACGCGCGAGGCGGGCGCGCTCGTCGGACACGAGCACGCCGGCATACGCGGATCGCGCGCGGCGTCTGGCGACGGCACGCGCGCCATCCAGACGGGCCTCCGCCGCCGACGCGGACAGCAGCAGCGCGTCGCGACGCACGTGCAGCTTGCCGCCGAGAGGGATCAGCTGTTCGACGAACACGCCGTGCTGCCCGCCCTCGGTCGGCGGCCCGGTCCGGATGTCTTCACCCAGATAGCCGATGACAGGATTTGCCAACCTGCCTGCCTGACTGGCGGCGCCCTGCTCGGCCTTGACGTCGGCCTCCGCTGCCGCGATGGCCGGATCGGCCGCGACAGCGCGCTCTTCGAGCTCGCTCAGCGAGTACTTCGCGCCCTGCGATGCGACGCCCGACGATTGCGCCGACAACGGCAGCACGACGCCCATCGCGGCGCAGACGATCGCAACAGTAGTGCGTGGGAGAGAAGCAGCGGCGCTCATGCGCGTGCCCTCGCCGCCACGCGCGCGGCCTCGATCCTGTCGAACATCTCCGGTGAGACGACGCGCACCAGCGTCATCATGCCCATCATGCTCTCCGTCCAAGTGCGCGGCAGGTCCAAAGTCTCCGGCTTCTCCACCGGCGCGCTCATCGCCATCGTCATGTCCTGCGGAAACCCCGGGACCATCGTCTTATCCGGCTCGCCAGGCGTTGTCGGCGTGCCTGCTCCCGGTGGCGGGTACGGATGCATCATCGGCCCGACCATCGAGACCATGTTGTTGACCATGTGATGTGGCAGATGGCAGTGCAGCATCCAGTCTCCCGCGCGTGACGCGACGAACTCGATGTCGCGCGCCTGCGCCACGCCGACCAGGACTGTGTTGCCGGGCACCCATGCGGAGGGCTGTATCCGGCCGGCCTCGGTGCCGGTCACATGAAACGTGTTGCCATGCAGGTGCAGCGGATGATGGTCCATCGACAGGTTCACGTTTCTGATGCGCACGCGCTCGCCGTGCCGCACGACCAGCGGCGTGGTGGCGGGACCGGACTTGCCGTTGATGGTGAGGTAGTTGAACTCCATCGCCATCGTGTTCGGGATGGTGCTCGACGGCAGCAGCGACCAGCCCTGCCAGATCAGGCCGAACTCGCGATCGATTCGTGGCTGGTCGGCGACACGCGGATGAACGACAAACAGGCCCACCAGCCCCATCAGCTCCTGCATCGCCATGTGCGAGTGGTAGAAGAACGTGCCGTGCTGCTCGATCGTGAACTGGTAGGCGAAGTGGTGCCCCGGGGCGATCGCCGCTTGTGAGATGCCAGGCGTGCCGTCCATTTCTATGGGCACCTCCAGGCCGTGCCAGTGCATCGAGAAGTCCTCCGGCAGGTCGTTGAAGACGACGATGCGGACACGGTCGCCCTGGTTCACCTCGATGATCGGGCCGGGCATCGATCCGTTGAAGCCCCAGACATCCACCGCGCGGCCGGGCAGGAACTCTGTCTTCACCGGCGCGGCGTGGAGCTCGAACTCCTTGACGCCGCCGGCGTCACGCCATGGCAGTCGCGGGGTGTCCGGCGTCTCCACGCGGCCAGGGCGGATAGCCGCGTTCGCGGCGCCAACGCCTCGCGGCGCCGGCGGCGGTGACCCGAGCGGCGGCATGTGGTGCTCGTGCGGCGACTGGCTCGCGCGCGCGATGGAGGACGCGGATGCGACGCCGAGGGCGGAGCCGACACCTCTCAGGAACAGACGACGGTTCGTTCGCATGACACACCTTGCGGCCAACCGATGTCGGTCGGCATGAAAAACGGGATCGCGGACGCACGGCGCCGGGCGCCGGCGTCGCGTCAACTCACGCGAGGCTGACTAGATGCGGAGCGTGCCCGCTGAGGGGGCAGGGCTGAGGGGGGATGGCGGCGGGCGCCAGGCGGACAGTCGTATCGCCGTTGGAGGCGCGCTCGCGCGATGAGCGATCGTCGCGACGTGCACGGCGGGCGATGCGTCGACGCGATCCAGCGCCGGCTGCAGGGCGGCTGTCGCCACACCATGCCGGCACGTTCCGCTGGATTGCGGGCTCACGGCGCCCGACCCGTGCCACGGTCCTCCGATGCGGTCGCTGCCGAGACTGGCCGGCGGGCTCGAGTGGCAGCCCGCCATTTCGTGATCGCCAGCGGCCGGCCCTTTCTCAGCGCTGCTCCTGTCCGCGCGCATCTGCCGTCCGAGACAGGAGGCCTCGCATGCGAGCGCCGCCAGCGGGTGCAGGCACAGGATCGCCGCGAGCAGCAGGGCTGTCGGGCGGAACGAGGGCATGAAGGCAGTATACGAGTACGGTAATGCAGCAGTGCAGCAGTGCTGGTGTGCTGCGGTGCGGCAGTGCCGTGCTGAAGTGCTGCTGTGCTGTGGTGCGGCAGTGCGCGGTGCCGAAGTGCTGTTGTGCTCTGTGCGGACGTGCGGTGCGGAGGTGCGCCAGTGCCGCAGTGCAGTAGTGGAACTCCCTCTGCCGCAAGGGCATCCGAGCGTCTATAGGATATACAATCGCCGGCAGTGTCTTACCCTCGCGTGGCGAGTTTGAAGACGCCGGAGGCATTCGCAGCGCGACTCGAGGCGCTCGGGCTGAGGCTGGGCTTTGCGGCGGCGCCCGTCGCCGGGCCGGCGTCGCCGCTCGCGCGACGGATTGAGGCGCGCGCCGGCTCCACGCTCTCGGCGGGCAATCGCTGGTGCATCCTGCCGATGGAGGGATGGGATGGCACACCAGACGGCCATCCGTCCGATCTCACACGCCGTCGCTGGACGCACTTCGGCACCAGCGGCGCCAAGATCATCTGGGGTGGCGAAGCGGTGGCCGTGCGACGCGACGGCCGCGCCAATCCAAACCAGCTGATCATCAACGACGAAACGCTTGGCGATCTCGTCTCGCTCCGGGAAGCGCTCGTCGCGGCACACCAGGAGCGCTTCGGCGGCACCGACGACCTGCTGGTTGGCCTGCAGCTGACGCACTCCGGACGCTACTCACGGCCCACGCCGGCCGGGCCGGCGCCCCGCGTCGCGTACCGCCATCCCGTCCTCGATCAGCGGCTGGGGATCACCGACGATCGCGCGGTCTTCACCGACGACGAACTGGATCGGCTGACGGACGACTTCGTCGCCGCCGCCGTCCGCGCGCAACGGGCCGGCTTCGCGTTCGTCGACGTCAAGCACTGCCACGGCTATCTCGGACACGAGCTGCTCAGCGCGCGCACACGGCCCGGCAAGTACGGCGGCACGCTCGAGAACCGGCTTCGATTCCTGACGACAATCGCGGCGGGGATCCGCGCCGAGGCACCGGGCCTCGAAATCGGCGTGCGGCTGTCGGCGTTCGACATGGTCCCCTACAAGAAAGGCCCCGGCGACGTCGGCGTCCCGGCGGCATCGGACGACGGCTACGAATCGGCATTCGGCTTCACCCGGGCCGGCGAGGCCGGAGCCATCGACGAGGCCGACCAGGTGCTGGCCAGGCTCCCAGCGCTCGGCATTCATTGGGTGTGCGTCTCGGCCGGCAGCCCGTACTACAACCCGCACATCCAGCGGCCGGCGATCTTCCCGCCGTCAGACGGCTACCTTCCTCCCGAGGATCCACTGGTCGGGGTCGTCAGGCAGATCACCGCGACCGCGGCTCTCAAGGCGCGCCATCCGGAGCTGGTGATTGTCGGGTCTGGGTACAGCTACCTGCAGGAATGGCTGCCCCACGTCGCCGAGCACGTCGTCGCAGGAGGACTGGCCGACGCCGTCGGCCTCGGGCGTATGGTCCTCAGCTACCCGGACCTGCCTGCCGACGTGCTCTCGGGCGCGCCGCTCAAGACGCGGCTGTTCTGCCGCACCTTCAGCGACTGCACCACTGCCCCGCGTAACGGCCTGGTCTCTGGGTGTTACCCGCTCGATCCGACCTATCTGCAACACCCGCAGGCCGTCACCCTCAAGGCCATCAAGAAACAGCTCAAGGGAGCGCCCCTGGCGTGACGCGCGGGCCTCGCGTCCAGGTCGCCATCACTTCGTTCCTGGCGCTGTTCTCGATTGTTGGTGTCGCGCTTTACGGGCTGCCTTTTTTCTACGACTTCTTCGTCCGCGACCTCGGCTGGACACGCGTGCAGGTCACGTCGGGCAACGCGGTCAGCAAGCTGCTCGTCGGGCCGTTGTTCGGCTTCGTCGCCGGCTGGGTCGTCGACAGATTCGGTCCCCGACGCCTGATGCTCCTGGGCATCCTGATGGCCGGCGGGGCGCTGGTGGGTCTCGGCGCGGTGTCGACGCTCGGATTCTTCTACGTCTGCTATCTCCTCAACGCGCTCGGCTACGTCTGCGGCGGGCCGCTGCCCAACCAGGTCCTGCTCTCCCGCTGGTTCAACGAGAGCCGCGGCAAGGCGATGGGCTTCGCGTACCTCGGTATCGGAATCGGCGGCACGGTGGTGCCGCTGGCGGCCACGGCGCTCACCGCCATGTACGGCTGGCGGGCGGCGCTCCAGATCCTCGGGGTCCTGATGATCCTCGTGGCGTTCCCGGCCGCCTGGTTCGTCAGGGACACCCCTGGCGCCGACGCCCCCTCGAAGCCGTCGCCAGACGCGGGCACACCCCGATCCGACGGCCTGCCACTCGGCGCCATCGTCCGGCAACCGGCGTTCTACCTGCTGCTTGTCGGATCGATGTGCTCCATTGGCGCCGTCGGCGGCACGGTGCAGAACCTGAAGCTCTTTCTGAGTCTCGACCTCAAGCTCGCGCAGTACGACGTCGCGCGGATCGCGTCGCTGGTCCTGCTTTCGAGCCTGGCGGGACGGCTGCTCATGGGCTATCTCGCGGACCGCTGGCCGCGGCGCCACGTCATGATCCTGATCTACGCCATCGTCGCCGCCGCCATTCCGCTGCTGTTTGCAGCCGACCAGGCATGGGCGCGGATGGCGTTCGCGGTGCTGTTCGGCATCGGCCTCGGCGGCGACTACATGATCATTCCGCTGATGGCCGCCGACCTGTTCGGCCTGCGGACGCTGGGCCGGCTGCTCGGCATCGTGCTGACGGCCGACGGCGTCGCAGAAGCGGCAGCGCCGATGCTGGTGGCGTCGATTCGCGATGCCACCGGCAGCTACGCGCGTGGCTTTGCCGTCCTGATAGCACTGGCGGCGATTGGGGCGCTCACGGTCTGGCGGCTGCCAGTTGCGGCACGTCAGGGTCCCGGACTCGCATCACCTCAGGCGTAGCCGCGTTATCATCCAGCCGTGGCACGGCCGATCATCCGCAAGGTCCCGCCCGACCAGCTGTCGGCGATGAGCGACGATGCGCTGCTCGACCTGCAGTTCCGCGAGCTCGATCTGCAGATCGAGGGCACGGAGCTGGCGCAGCGAATCGATCAGCTGTCGGGCGAGCTGGCGTCGCGGAACCTGACGTTCAGGCCGCATTACTGGCTGTCGGACGAGTGGTTCACGCCGGACGGCATTCCCGGCATCGCCATTCCGTTCTACCTCGCGCATCCGCGCCTCACGCGACTCGAGCTGTCGCAGATGCTGGAAGTCGAAGGCGGCGACGCGGCGTGGTGCATGCGCATCCTGCGCCACGAGGCCGGACACGCGATTGACAACGCCTTTCATTTGCGGCGGCGCCGGGCGCGGCGCGATCTGTTCGGCAGCTCGAAGGAGCCGTATCCGGATGCCTACACGCCGAAGCCGTACTCCAAGAACTTCGTGCTCCATCTCGACTCGTGGTACGCGCAAAGTCACCCCGACGAGGACTTCGCCGAGACGTTCGCGGTGTGGCTGACGCCAGACGCGCAATGGCAGCAGCGGTATCATGACTGGCCCGCGCTGAAAAAGCTGGAGTACATGGACCGGCTGATGGGCTCGCTGTCCGGTGCGTCGCCGCCGCTGAACAACACCAACACGCTGGACCCGCTGCCGGAGCTGCGCCAGACGCTGCGCCAGCACTATCGTCGCAAGCGGAGGCACTACGGCATCGACTATCCGAGCTTCTACGATCGCGATCTCCGGCGCCTGTTCTCCGACGCGCCGGAGTTCAAGGACCGCATGACTGCCGCACAGTTCCTCACGCGCCTGCGCAAGCCGGTGCGCAAGCTGGTGGCGAACTGGACGGGCATCTACCAGTACACGATCGACCAGGTGTTCGAGGACATGATCGCGCGCTGCCATCAGCTCAGCCTCCGGCTTGCGGTGCCGGAAGAGCAGGCGCGCGTGGAGTTCACCGTGCTGCTGACGGTGCAGACGATGAACTACCTGCACAGCGGCGGCCACCGGATGGCGCTCTAGAAGGGGGATGCCGTGAAACCACAACGCGTGCTCGTTCTGGTCCACCGGCACCTCGTGCCGCCGGACGACGTGACCGGCATCGACGTGGTCAATGCCGAGTGGAAGACCGAATACGACGTCATCCACACCCTGCGCGAGTCGGGCCATGAAGTGCGGCCACTCGGGATCCAGGACGAACTGAACCCGATCCGCCAGGCGATCGACGAGTGGAAGCCCACGATCGTCTTCAACCTGCTCGAGGCCTTCGACAACGTCAACCTCTTCGACCAGAACGTCGTGTCCTATCTGGAGCTGCTCCGGATTCCCTACACCGGCTGCAATCCGCGCGGTCTCCTGCTGGCGCGCGACAAGTCGCTGTCGAAAAAGCTGCTCGCCTACCACCGCATCCAGATCCCGGAATTTGCAGTGTTCAGGCGCGGGCGGAAGATCCAGGTCCCGCGCCGGCTGCAGTTTCCCCTTATCGTGAAGTCCCTCACCGAGGAGGCCTCGATCGGCATCTCCCAGGCGTCGGTCGTCAACGACGAGGAGAAGCTCCGCAAGCGCGTGGAGTTCATTCATCAGAGCGTCGGCACCCACGCCATCGCCGAGCGCTACATCGACGGCCGCGAGCTGTACGTCGGCGTGCTCGGCAACGAGCGGCTCCAGGTGTTCCCGGTGTGGGAGATGCATTTTTCGAAGATGGTCGAAGGCGACAACTGGCTGATCGCGACAGAGCGCGTGAAGTGGAACCCGGCGTACCAGAAGAAGCATGGCATCGCCACCGACCGCGCGGCGGGCCTGCCGGAGGGGATGGAGACCGCCATCGTGAAGATGGCCAAGCGGGTGTATCGCACGCTCGACCTGTCGGGATACGCGCGCATCGACCTGCGCATGGACGCCAGCGGCAAGGCCTACGTGCTCGAAGCCAATCCCAATCCGCAGATCGCGTACGGCGAAGACTTCGCCGAGTCCGCCGAGAAGGCGGGGCTGACGTACGAGCATCTGCTGGATCGGATCCTGGCGCACGGCTTGCAGTGGCGTCCTGAGCAGGTGGCGTAGAGTGCCGCTCGAAGACGTCCTTCACCAGGTACCTGGGGTTACAGCACCTTCCGTCCGCTGCAGCGCGAGGCCATCGACGCCGTGCTGGCCGGGCGCGATTCGGTGGTCGTGCTGCCGACCGGCGGCGGCAAGTCGCTCTGCTTTCAGCTGCCCGCCCTTGTCGACGACGGCCAGCGGCGGGGCGTCGCACTCGTCATCTCGCCGCTCATCGCGCTGATGAAGGACCAGGTGGACGGACTGGTCGCCCAGGGCGTGTCGGCGCACTGCCTGCACAGCGGCCAGACCGCTGGCGAGCGCCAGGCGGCGCTCGACGCCGTCCGCAGTGGCGGCTGTCGCCTCCTCTATGTCGCGCCGGAGCGCGCGGCCGGCGACCACGCGGATCTGTTCGGCGCGCTGCTCTCGGCCCGCGGTGTGCGCTACGTCGCCATCGACGAAGCGCATTGCATCAGCCAGTGGGGCCACGACTTCCGGCCGGAGTACCGCCAGCTGCGGTCGTTGCGGCGCCGCTTCAACGACGTGCCCTTCCACGCGTTCACGGCGACGGCGACACCGCGCGTCCGCGCGGACATCCTGGCCGAGCTCGGCCTGGTCGATCCGGCGGTGCTCGTCGGGCCCTTCGATCGCCCCAACCTCACGTATCGCGTCGTGCCGCGCGCGGAGCTGAAGGGACAGATTCGCCAGGTGCTCACCCGTCACGCAGGCCAGGCCGGGATCATCTACTGCCTGTCGCGGCGCGAAGTGGATGCGATGGCCGACTGGCTGGCCGGCGAGGGCATGCGCGCCCTGCCCTACCACGCGGGGCTGGCCGACCAGGTGCGCCACGCGAACCAGGACGCTTTTCTCGACGAGCGGGCCGACGTGATGGTCGCGACGGTGGCGTTCGGCATGGGCATCGATCGGCCGGACGTGCGATTCGTGCTGCATGCCGGCGCGCCGCGGTCCCTCGAGCACTACCAGCAGGAAGCGGGTCGCGCCGGACGTGATGGCCTGCCGGCGGAGTGCGTGCTCGTCACGTCGCCGGCAGATTTCGCGCGCTGGCGGCGCCTGCTCGAGACCAGCGGCGAATGGAACGACCAGGTGCGGCTCCTCATGCGCGACATGGAGCGCTACGCCTCCGCTACCAGCTGCCGTCATCGCGCGCTGGTCGAGTACTTCGGCCAGACGCTCCAGGGCGGCGCGTGCGGCGCGTGCGACTGGTGTCTTGGCGAGCTGACGCCGGTCGAGGGCGCCGATGTGCTCGCGCGCAAGATCCTGTCGGGCATCGCCCGCACGGGCCAGCGCTGGGGGCTCGGTCACGTCACGGCAGTGCTGCGCGGCGAGATCAGCGACGCGGTGTCCAGCCGCGGCCACGATCAGCTGTCGGTTTTCGGGCTGCTGCGCGAGACCAGCGTCGCCGAGATGCGCGGCTACGTCGATCAGCTGACACACGCCGGCTTTCTCGAACGCACGGGCGAGCCGTACCCGACGATCCAGATCACGCCGGCCGGCGCGGAACTCCTGCGCGGCCAGTCGCATTGCGTCCTGTTCCGGCAGCCGGCGGCGCCCAAGCGCTCGAAGAAATCGCGCACGCCGGGGCTGGCGCCGGGCGCAACGGACGATCCGCTGTTCACCAGGCTGCGCGAGCTCCGGCTCTCGCTGGCTCGCGCCCGCGGCGTGCCGCCGTACGTCATCTTCCACGACGTCACGCTGCACGAGCTGGCACGGCGCCGGCCCGCCACGCTGGCGGCTCTGCTGGAGATTCCCGGCATCGGAGAGCGAAAGGCCGAGGTCTACGGCGCCGCCCTCCTCGACGTCGTCAACGCGTAGCCCGGGAACCGGTGTTGGGCTCCGGGCTCCGGGCTCCGGCTCCGGACCAGACTCGTGTAAGGCAGATCTTCAGATCGGCCCGTTGAGTTGATCGCATGGCCAATCTGAAGATTGGCCCTACGGAAAAGGTTGGACTCCGGGCCCCGGACCCAGGGCTCCGGTCTACCCGCTGTCCTGACCGTCCTTGACCGACCAGACTGGTCGGAGTTAGGATGCGTATTGAGATCGAGTCTCAATTTCAGGATCAGCCGTGCCGGTGACCTCCCGTTCCCTCGCCGCCCTGCCGCTCCGCAAGGAAGCGGTTATTCGTCACGTCAACTCCGTCCGCGGCATCGCTCGCAGACTGATGGAGCTTGGCCTGGTCCCGGGCACCCGGGTGAGCGTGACGCGCGTCGCGCCGCTCGGCGATCCCATCGAGCTCCGGCTGCGCAACTACGCGCTGTCGATCCGTCGAACCGAAGCGCTTTCAATTGAAGTAGACGAGCCGGCGGTGTGACCATGCCGGCGGGCGGCGTTTCGGCCTCGGCGCCGCCGTCTCCTCACGCGCGCAGCACCCGCCCCGTCATCCTCGTCGCGGGCAATCCCAACTCCGGCAAGTCGACGCTCTTCAACGCGCTGACCGGCGCTCACGTCAAGGTGGGCAACTACCCCGGCGTCACCGTCACGCGTACGACAGCGCTCCTGGAGCTTCCCCGGCTCGGGCCGGCGGAGCTGGTCGATCTGCCGGGCACGTACAGCCTGAGCGCGCGCTCCCGGGACGAGCAGGTCGCCGTTGACGCGGTGCTGGGCCGCGCCGGCCTCCCCCCCGACGTCGTCCTCATCGTCGTCGATGCCACCGCGCTTGCCCGCACGTTGTACTTCGTCAACGAGGTCGTCGAGACTGGCGCGCCCGTCGTCGTCGCGCTGAACATGGTGGACGAGGCGCGTCAGACGGGCGTGGAGATCGACGCGGCGCGACTTGGCGCGCGGATCGGCGCGCCCGTCGTCCCAATCGTCGCGCGACGCCGCGAGAACCTCGACGCGCTGGTCGACGCGCTCTCGACAGCGGTGATGACGCCCCGGCGCGCCGCGCCCGCGCCGTCGTTCGGGGGCCAGGCGAGAGCCGACGTCGACGAGTTGTCGGCTGTCGTCGAGGTCGAGATGCCGACGCACCCGGGGACCGCGAGGGCATGGGCGACGTGGCTGCTGCTGTCGCTGGACGACGGCGCCGGGGACGACCTGGCGGGCATCTCTGTGCCCGTGCGAGCTGCCGCGCGCCAGATCGTGAGCCGCGCTGGCGCCGCCGGACGCAACCTGGATCTCGAGATCATCGGCGCGCGCTACGCGCAGGTGGACGCCATCGTCGCCGAGACCGTGCGGCACCGCCCGCCGCCCGGCCGCTCGTGGAGCGACCGCGTGGATGCCGTCCTGACGCACAGGGTCCTCGGCGTCGTCATTTTCCTCGCGGTGATGCTGGCGCTGTTCCAGGCGCTCTTCACCTGGTCCGAGCCGGCCATCACGCTGATCCAGGACACGATCGCGAGGGCCCAGACGCTGATTGGCCAGACCATGCCCGAGGGGCCGTTCACCGATCTGGTCTCCGACGGCATCGTCGCGGGCGTCGGCAACGTGCTGGCGTTCGTGCCGCAGATCGGCCTGCTGTTCCTCTTCATCGGCGCGATGGAGGACGTCGGCTACCTGGCGCGCGTCGCCTTTGTCATCGACCGCGTGATGGGCCGTGTCGGCCTGCACGGCAAGTCGTTCGTGCCGATGCTCTCGGGGTTTTCATGCGCGGTGCCCGCCGTCATGGCGACGCGGACGCTCGAGCACCGCACCGACAGGCTCCTGACGATGGCGGTGCTGCCGCTGATGTCGTGCAGCGCGCGGCTGCCGATCTACGTGCTGGTGATTGCGACGGTGTTCGCCCCCGGCAGCCGCGTGTTCGGGTTCGCCAGCGCCGGCGCTGTGGCGCTGTTAGCGATGTATCTGCTGTCGGTCACCAGCGCACTCGGCGCCGCGGCAGTGTTGCGGCACACAGTCCTCAGAGGCCCGCGTCCCACGCTGATGCTCGAGCTCCCGCCGTACCGCAGGCCGGTGCTCCGCGTGCTGCTCCACAACACGTGGCGCCAGGTGCGCGCGTTCCTGATTGACGCCGGCACGACGATTCTGGCGCTGACGATCATCGTGTGGGCGGTGCTGTCGTACCCGCGTCACCCGGCAGCGGAGGCGAAGTTCAGCGCAGACCGCGCGCGGGTCGAGCACACGATTCCCGCGGGCGACGCCAGGCAGGCGGCGCTCGATACCCTCTCCGGCGAGCACCGCGGCGAGCAGCTCCGTGACAGCGTCGGCGGTCACCTCGGCCGGCTGCTGGAGCCGGCCCTGCGGCCGCTCGGGTTCGACTGGCGGATTGGCATCGGCATCCTCGGCGCCTTCACCGCTCGCGAGGTCTTCGTGTCGACGATGGGCATCGTGTTCGACATCGACAAGGCGGACGAGCAGAGCCAGCCGCTGCGTGAGGCGCTCCGCTCCGCGCGGCGGTCCGACGGCACGGTGCTGATGACGCCGCTCACCGGTATCGCGCTGATGGTGTTCTTCGTGCTCGCGTGTCAGTGTGCGAGCACGCTGGCGGTCGTGCGCCGCGAGTCCGGCACGTGGACGTGGCCAGCCTTCATGTTCGCGTATCAGACGGCGATGGCGTACGTCGCCGCGCTCATCGTCTATCAGGGCGGGCGCTGGCTCGGCTTCGGAGCGTGATGGTCGTGGGCTGGCAGGACGTGGCCGTCTGGCTGGTGGTGGCCTCAGCCGCGGCGTTCCTCGTGGGGCGCAACCTCAATCTGCGCCGCCGCAAGAGCAAGCCGGCCCAGACGTTCGTGCCGCTCTCCAGTCTCAGGAAGCAGGCCGGCGCCCCCCGGCCCGTCAGCGACGATCCTCACTGTCACTGAGCGCCGGCGGCGCGGGCAGCGTGTACGACTCCGCCCACTCCACAGTCTCGCGAAGCCGCGTCTCGATCGGCCATCCGGCGGGCTGGGCGGCAAGGTTTCCTGCGAGCGCCTGCATCCACCTGACCGTGACGTCTTCGTTGTAGCCCTGTATGCCGTGTCGGCCGAGCAGACGCTGAAGCCCGGCGCGCATGCGATCGACAGCCGCCTCGTACGGGAGGTCGAGCAGGAAGAGTGTGGCCACCGCGAGGTGCTGTCGGTGGTGGAACTCTGCGAGTGTGAGCGTGTCAGCGTCGAAAGCGCGCCGCAGGCGCGTGCTTTCGGCGAGAAACGCGCCGGACTCCGGATCGGCTGTCATCCCACCGATCATCCCTCGTCTTGCCGGCCGGCGGCGAGGGCTGGCTGGGAAGGCTGATAAGATGGGCGCGGTCTGTCTTGGTCTACGCCGCGTGACTGCGCCTTTGGCTACTTCGGCTTCGCCGGTCCCTCCAGCGCCGAGCCCGCCTCAACCTGCCGCGCCGCCTGAGGCGGTGCCGCGTGGACTGCGTCGGCTGGTCGCGGCGCTGATCTATCGAGACTTCCGGATTCTGTGGAGCGGCGCCTGCACGTCCAGCATCGGCACGTGGATGCAGGAGGTCGCGCAGAACTGGCTGGTCCTCGACCTCACCAACTCGCCGTACTACCTGGCGCTCGACGCGTTCCTCGGCGAGCTGCCGATTCTACTCTTCACGCTGATTGGCGGTGTGGTCGCCGACCGCCGCGATCGGCGCACCGTCCTGCTCATCTCGCAGTTCGTCCAGATGGGCTCGGCCTTCGTGCTGGCCGCCCTGGTGCTGACCGGATATGTCGAGGTCTGGCACGTCCTGCTGCTCTCGTTCGTCACCGGTTGCGCGCAGGCCTTTGGCGGTCCGGCGTACCAGTCGCTGATTCCGAGCCTGGTACGCAAGGAGTCCCTGCCCAACGCCGTCGCGCTGAACTCGATCCAGTTCAACATCGCGCGCGTGCTCGGGCCGCTCGCCGCGGCATGGACGCTGCACCACTTCGGCAGCGCCGCCTGCTTCGGGATTAACGGCCTGTCGTTCCTCGTGGTGATTGCCGCGCTGTTTGCGCTGCGGCTGCCGCCGCTGGTCCTCTCCAAGCCGCGCCGCATGCGCGACGAGCTCGCCACCGGCCTCAAGTACGTCGGCAACGACGCCGCCCTGCGGACGCTGACAGTGCTGGCGTTTGCCAGCACCTTCCTGGGCGTGCCGCTGATGACGTTCCTGCCGGTGTTTGCCAGGTTCGTGTACCACGGCGGCGTCGGCGAATACAGCGAGATGATGGCGTGGTCCGGTGTCGGCGCCATCGCCGGCGCGCTGGTGGTGGCGTGGGTGGGACGCTTTCACCGGATGCGCCTCACCGCGCTCTTGCTGCAGCTGGCCGCGGGGTCGTTGATCGTCGTGTTCGCGCTGACCCGCACGCTCTGGATCACCAACGTGCTGCTCCTGGTGACCGGGGCCGCCATCATGATCACGTTCTCGCTGTACACCTCGCTGGTCCAGTTGATCGCGCCCAACGAGATGCGCGGCCGCGTCATGAGCGTCTACATGGTGGCGTTCCGGGGCGGGATGCCGCTTGGCAGCCTGGCGACGGGCTTCACGATCGATCGGCTCGGCGCGCCGATGGCGCTGGCGATCAACGGCGCCCTCCTGACAGTGGTCGCCGCGTGGTTCCTGGTGAGGCGCGGCTCGCTCCAGGAACTTCAAGCCTGAGACCGCGTTCGCCGCCTGAAAACGTCACACCTCGACTCGCGTTTCGAGCACGAACCGCCGAGCGGCGGACGGTATACTGACCCTTCCTCATGGCCGCCGCGCCTCTCACCTCACAACGCGTCCTCGTGGTCGAAGACGACCCCGACATCGCGCAGCTGCTGGCCCATAGCCTCGGCCGCGCAGGGTTCGTGGTGGACCTGCTGGCGAGCGGCGCCGATGCGCTGCCTGCGGTGCGACGTCTCAGCCCGGATCTCATCCTCCTTGACCTGATGCTGCCGGGGGTGGACGGGCTCGAGGTCTGCCGCGCGCTGCGCGCGAATCCGGCGACCGCGGCAGTGCCGGTGATCATGCTCACCGCCCGTGCGGAGGAATCGGATCGGATTGTCGGCCTTGAACTCGGCGCCGACGACTACATCACCAAGCCGTTCAGCCCGAATGAAGTGGTCGCCCGCGTGCGCGCCCTGCTGCGCCGCGCCCAGCGGCCCGAGTCGCGCGACCACCTGCGGTACGGCGGCCTCGCCGTAGATGTCAGCCGGCACGCGGTGACGATGGACGGTGTCGCGGTCCATCTGACGGCCAAGGAGTTCATGCTGCTGCAGTACCTGCTGGAGCATCGCGGACGAGTCCTGTCGCGCGACCTGCTGCTGTCGGATGTCTGGGGGTATTCGTATACCGGCGGCACGCGCACGGTGGACGTCCACGTGCGCCGCCTGCGCGAAAAGCTGCCGATGCTCGTCGACGCCCTGCAAACTGTCAAGCAGTTCGGCTACAAGCTCGCGGAGCCAGAGGGGTGACGCTCAAGGTCCGCTCCAAGCTGTTTCTGGCGGCGTTCACCGTGGGCGCGTTGTCCGCGCTTGCCGTGAGCCTGCTGCTGAACCTGTGGCTCCGGCGGCTGACAGTCGAGCGCATCGAGCAGACGCTTGGCGCCGAGACGCGCCTGGTCGCGGAGATGCTCACCCGGGATCCCTCGGTGCCAGTCGCGATGCTGGACGAAGAGGCGGATCGCCTCGGCGCGCTCGCGGGCGTGCGGGTGACGTTCATCGCGCCGGACGGGCATGTCCTCGGCGACTCCACGCAAAGCGGCGCGGCGCTGGGAGCGATGGAGAACCACGGGGGCCGTCCCGAGATCGTCGGGGCGCGCGACTCGCACGGCGAAGTGCTGGTGCGTCGCTACAGCACGACAACCGAGTACGACACGCTCTACGCCGCGATGCCCATCTCCCACCCGACAGTCGGCTTCGTGCGGCTGGCCCTTCCGCTGACCGAGATCGCCGACCAGCAGTGGGCGGTTCTCGTCCTCAGCCTTGGCGGGGTGCTCGCCTCCTTGCCCGTGGCCGGCCTGCTGGCGTGGGCGCTGTCGGCGCCGATGGCGGCCAGAGTGACGGGGATCGCGAGCATCGCGCAGCGCTACGCCACCGGCGATCTGACGCGGCCGCCGCACGGCTACGGCGACGACGAGCTCGGCCTGGTCGCACGGGCGCTCGACGGCGCCGCCCAGGAGCTCGGGCGCCGCGTCAACGAGCTGGCGCACGACCGGCGCCACCTGCGCGCGATCCTCTCCGGCATGGTCGAAGGCGTCATCGTGATCGACGCCAGCGGCCGCCTGGTCATGGCCAACGACGCGGCGCGGGCGATGCTCAAGCTGGACGACACGGCGACCGGACGCCGGTACCAGGAGTGGATGCGTCAGCCGGAGGTCTTCGCGCAGCTGGCCATGGCGCTGGCCGGCGAGCCGCCGTCAGGCGTGGAGTTCACCCTGGCGCGCGATCCGTCGCGGACGTGCGTCGCGCGCGCGGCGCCGGCCGGCGAGCCGGAAGGGGGCGCCATTCTCGTCCTGCACGACATCAGCGACCTGCGCCGGGCCGATCGCGTCCGGCGCGACTTCGTCGCCAACGTCTCGCACGAGTTGCGCACGCCGCTGACCGCCATCCGGGGCTACGTGGAAGCGCTGCTCGACGATCCGCCGGCGCCGGACGACAGCCGCCGCTTCCTCGAGATCATCGCGCGGCACACCGACCGGATGGAGCGGCTGGTCAAGGATCTGCTGCGCCTGGCACGCCTCGACGCGGGGCAGGAAACGCCGGAGCTGCTGGACTGCGACCTGGTGTCGGTGCTTCAGGGCGTCGTGCACGAACTGGGCACCACGCTGGCGGCGAAAGGGTCGACGGTCAGCCTGCAGGTGCATCCTGACCTGCGGTCGATCGTCTCGGATCCGCCGAAGCTGCACGACGTGCTGCGCAACCTGCTCGAGAACGCCGTCAACTACTCGCCCGACGGATCCAACGTCGCTGTCGAAGCCGCGCGTAACGGCGACGCTGTCGTCGTCAGGGTGCTGGACACTGGTCCCGGCATCCCGAGCGCCGACCTGGCACGGGTGTTCGAGCGGTTCTATCGCGTGGACAAATCGCGGTCGCGAGCCCCTGGCGGCACCGGGATCGGCCTGGCCATCGTCAAGCACCTGGTCGAGTTACTGGGGGGATCGGTCAGAGCGGACAATCGTCCGGAGGGCGGAGCCGTCTTCACGGTGAGCCTGCCGCAATCGCCAGCCGCCGCGCCGACCTCTTAGGAGACGCCGAGCAGGTGCGACGCGATCCAGTACGTGGCTGACGCGATTGCGGCCGCCGCTGGAATCGTCAGCACCCACGCCCACACGATCTGGCCGGCGACGCCCCACCGCACCGCGGACAGCCGTCGCGTCGCGCCGACGCCGATGATCGCGCCGGTGATGGTATGCGTCGTGCTCACCGGCACGCCGAGCGCCGTGGCGGTGAACAGCGACACGGCACCGGCGGTCTCCGCCGCGAAGCCGCCCACCGGCTGCAGGCGCGTGATCTTCGATCCCATCGTGTGGATGATCCGCCAGCCGCCCGACAGCGTCCCGAGCCCGATCGCCGAGTAGGCGGCAAACTCCACCCACAACGGGATCCGGAACGTGTCGATGTATCCGGCCGTGAACAGCACGCCGGCGATGATGCCCATCGTCTTCTGCGCGTCGTTGGCGCCGTGGCCGAGGCTGTAGAGCGCCGCCGACACGAGCTGCAGCTTTCGGAACAGCTTGTCCACGCGCGACGGCGGCGCCGAGCGGAAGATCCAGTAGATCGCCGTCATGAACGTGAAGCCGAGCACCAGGCCGATGGCCGGCGCCAGGACGATGAACATCAGTGTCTTGGTCCAGCCGGAGACGATGATCGTCTTCATCCCGGCGTGCGCGATGGCGCCCCCGGCGTAGCCGCCGATGAGCGCGTGCGACGAGCTGGTCGGCAGGCCGTAGTACCAGGTAATCAGGTCCCACACGATCGCGCCGAACAGCGCGCAGAAGATGACCAGGAACGTGACGTAGTGCACGTCGATCATCCCGGAGCCGACGGTCTTGGCCACCGCCGTGCCGAAAATGAAGGCCGCCAGGAAGTTGAAGAAGGCCGCCCACAGGACCGCTTTCCCGGGCGACAGGACGCGCGTCGAGACGACCGTCGCGATCGAGTTGGCCGCGTCGTGGAAGCCGTTGATGTAGTCGAAGATGAGCGCGACGAAGATCAGGAAGCCGACAACCGGAAATTCCATCGCGGCTATCCGTGCTTGACGACCACGCCCTCGAGGACGTTGGCGACGTCCTCGCAGCGGTCCGTGGCCTCCTCGAGATAGTCGAGGACCTCCTTCCACTTGATCACGGTAATCGGGTCCTTCTCTTCGTCGAACAGCCGCTGCAGCGCGTCGTCGTGTACCCGGTCGGCCTCGTTCTCGAGGCGGTTCAGCTCCACCGCCAGCTCGTGGACGCCGACACGATGTTCCAGGGCCTGAGTCGCCTTGCGCACCTGAGTGGCGGACTGGCTGATGATCGCGGCCAGCTCGCGCGCGCCGAAGCGGATGGGCTCGACGCGGTAGCGCCGGATGACGGTCGCCGCCGCGTCGATGGCGTCCATCACGTCGTCCAGGGACTTGGCGAGGGCGTGGATGTCCTCGCGGTCAATGGGGGTGACAAACGTCCGGTTCAGGCGCTGGAAGATCTCGTGCGCGATGGTGTCGCACTGATGCTCGATCTGCTGGATCGCCTCGGCGGCCTCCCAGTTGGGGGTATCGGCTGCCAGCATCCGATCGAGCTGTGCCGCGCCCGAGACGAGCTGATCGGCAAGGGCGACAAAGTCTGTGTAGAACTTCTCTTCGCGGGGGATCAGTCGGAAGGCCACGTCGCTCCTCGTCGGGTTAAAGCCTCCGCATCCTATCAGAGGGGCGTGCGGCGGGGCTAACCTCAGCCTTTTTAGCCCTGCAACCGGGGATTACAATGGGCGCCCCGACGATGGGCTGCAGTCGGCGGGGTGTGCCGAAAATGACAGACAAAGACCGCCTTCACTACCTCCTCTTCTACGGCGCCGTCATTCTGGCCGGCTATCTCACATTCCAGATTGTGTCGCCGTTCCTGGTGCCACTTGGCTGGGCGGGTGTGCTGGCCGTCTGCGTGCAGCCCGTTCAGCGCCGCCTGGTGGCGAAGCTCGGGCATGCGAAGGCCGCCGCGGTGTCGATGGTGCTGGTCCTGGTCCTGCTCGTGTTTCCGGTCTGGCTGATCGTGATGGCCATTGTCAACGAGGCCGGCCAGGCCACCGATGCGCTCAAGGGCGTGAACTCGATTACCCCTCCCCCGTCGGTGCTGAACGCGTGGCACTGGCTGCAGGCGCATGTGCCCTACCTGGCGCCCGACAGGATCATGGCATCGGTGAACGAGGCCGCGCAGCGGATGGTCGGCGCACTCGCCGCCGGGTCTGGCGCCCTGATCAGCGGCATTGCCCTGGTCCTGCTGGATCTCATCATCACGCTGTTCGCGCTCTTCTTCGTGCTCCGCGACTCCGACGCCATCGTCGCGTCGATTCGCGCGTTGATGCCCTTCAGCGAGGATCGGCGCGATCGGATCCTGAAGGAAGTCGGCGACCTGATTTACGCCAGCGTGATTGCGGGGCTCGCGGTGGCGGCGGTGCAGGGCCTGCTCGGCGGCTTGACGTTCTGGGCGCTTGGCGTGCGCGCCGCAGTCGTCTGGGGAACCGTGATGGCGTTTTTCGCGCTGATCCCGGTCGCCGGCGCGTGGGTCGTCTGGTTCCCCGTCGCGATCTGGCTGCTCGTGACCGGCGAGGTCACCCGCGCGGTGATCCTGTTCGCGATTGGCGCCGGCGTGATCGGCACCGTGGACAACGTGCTGCGGCCGATGCTGCTGAGCGGGCGATCGTCGATGAACGGGCTGGTGACGCTGGTGGCGCTGCTCGGCGGGGTGGCGGCGTTCGGGTTCATCGGGCTGATCTTCGGGCCCGTCGTCATCGCCGTCACGATGGCGCTGCTCGAACCGGCGCGGTCGGCGCCGGCGACGGCGGGCGACTAGCGGCCTGTCCGGATCGGCGGCCTAGTCCCCTGCGTCGGCCCGCTCGTGCGCCCCGTGCCGCACGTCGCGCGCCTCGACGATGAAGATCACGTCTTCGGCGATGTTGGTCGCGTGATCGCCAATGCGTTCGAGGTGGCGGGAGATCAGAATCAGGTCGATCGCCGGCTCGATCTTCTTCGGGTCGCCAATCATGTAGGTGAGGAGCTCTCTGAAGATCTGGTTCTTCAGGGCATCCAGCATGTCGTCCTGCACCAGCACCTGCTGCGCGATGTCGATGCGTTCAGACACGAACGCCTCGAGCGCGTCGCGCAGCATCCCCTCGGCCAGCACGCTCATGTGCGGGAGATCCACCAGCGGCTTCACCGGCGGATGGGTGATGTAGCGCTCGGCCGCCTCGGCGATGTTCACGGCCAGATCGCCGACGCGCTCGAGATCGCTGTTGATGCGCTCGGCCGCGACGATCGTCCTCAGGTCGACGGCCATGGGCTGATGGAGAGCCAGCAGCTTGAAGCAGCGGTCGTCGATCTCGATTTGCAGCGAGTTGACGACCTCATCGCCCTGGATGATCTCGCGCACCAGGCTCATGTCGCGCTCGACCAGGGCGAGGACGGCGCTGCGCACCTTCTTCTGTGCCAGCTCGCCCATGACGAGCAGACGCGTCTTGAGCTGCTGGAGCTCTTCGGCAAAGTGACGGATATCTTGAGACATCTGGGCGCCTATCCGAATCGACCGGTGACGTAGTCTTCGGTCAGCTTTTCCTTCGGGCTCGTGAAGATCTGGTCGGTGCGTCCTACTTCGATCAAACGTCCCAGCCAGAAGAAGGCCGTGAGGTCCGACACGCGAGCCGCCTGCTGCATGTTGTGCGTGACGATCACGATCGTGTAGTCCTTCTTCAGCTGGTAGACCAGCTCCTCGATGCGCTGCGTCGCGATCGGATCGAGCGCCGACGCGGGCTCGTCCATGAGCAGGACGTCGGGCTCGATGGCCAGGGCGCGGGCGATGCAGATCCGCTGCTGCTGTCCGCCGGACAGCGCGAGCGCGGAATCGTGCAGCCGGTCCTTCACCTCGTCCCAGATGGCCGCGGAGCGCAGGCTCTTCTCGACCCTGTCATCGAGGTCCGATTTGCTGGTGGCGATCTTGTTGAGACGAACGCCGTAGGCGATGTTGTCGAAGATGGACTTCGGAAACGGGTTCGACTTCTGAAAGACCATGCCGACGCGGCGCCGCAGGTCGACGACGTCCACATCGCGCGCGTAGATGTCGCGCCCCCCGATCATGACGCGGCCTTCGACGCGCGTGCCCGCAATCACGTCGTTCATGCGGTTGAGGGTGCGCAGAAACGTGCTCTTGCCGCAGCCCGACGGGCCGATGAAGGCGGTCACCAGGTTGGCCGGAATCGCAATCGAGATGTCCTCCAGGACCTGCTTGGCGCCGTAGAAGAACCGCAGCGCGTCAGCCTGCACCTTGACGGGACGATCCTCGACGGCTTCCTGAGGACGGCCGGCGACGGTCGGGCGCGCGAGTCCTGTTCGAACGCTCGAGGGCGCCGTGGTCTCGACGTCGGAAGTCGGGCCCTGACTCACCATGATTTCGATCCCAGGGTCAGCGAACGTGCATCCGCTCGAGTCGGCGCGCGGCGATGCGGGCCAGCAGCGAGCAGACGAGCACGATCGAGACAGTACCAAGGCGCCCGCCCAGGCCTGGCGGTGCCAGTCCTGATAGGGCGAATTGGCGTACGTGTAGACCATCACCGTCAAGGTCGAGATTGGCTGCCGCAGACTGGTGCTGAAGAAGCGGTTGTTGAGCGCCGTGAAGAGCAGCGGCGCGGTCTCTCCGGAAATGCGGGCCAGCGCCAGAATCACGCCGGTGAGGATGCCGGGCAGCGCCGCCGGCAACACCACCGAGAAGACGGCGCGAGCGCGGGTGGCGCCGAGGGCGAGCGCGCCTTCGCGCATCGAACCCGGCACCAGCAGGAGCAGCTCCTCCGTGGTGCGCGCGATGATCGGGATCATCATGATCCCGAGCGCCAGCCCGGCGGCCAGCGCGCTGAACTGCTTGAACGGCAGCACCGCCACGGCGTAGACGAACACGCCGATGACGATCGACGGGACGCCGTTCAGCGTGTCTGCCGCGAAGCGGACCATCGCGGAGATCTTGGTGCCCGGATACTCCGACATGTAGACGGCGCTGAGAATCCCGATCGGGATGGCGAAGATCGATCCCAGGCCGACGACGATCAGGGTGCCGACGACGGCGTTCGCCATGCCGCCGCCGGTCTCGCCGACAGGCTTCGGCATGCGGATGAAGAAATCGAGGTTCAGGGCCTGGATGCCCTGCAACAGCACGAACCCGAAAATCATCGCCAGCGGCAGCAGGGCGACCAGCATCGAGAAGCCGCAGAACCCGACGAACAACGACGACTTGAGGCGGCGCCAGGTGTCGAGCGTCATGCAGCCGCCTCGGCGGCGGCCGCCACTTTCTTCGGCGCCGGCTTGGACCGGCTCCTCGTCATGCTCCAGATGAGGCCGCGTGAAAATGCGTTGACGATCAGCGTGATGATGAAGAGCACGAGGCCGATCTCGACGAGGGCATCGAGATAGAGCGCCGTGTCGGCCTCGGTGAACTCGTTGGCGATGACCGCTGCCATCGTGTGCTGCGGCGCGAACAGCGACAGCGAAATGCGCGCGTTGTTGCCGATGACCATCGTCACAGCCATCGTCTCGCCGAGCGCGCGCCCGAATCCCAGCATGATGGCGCCCATGATGCCGGTGCGGGCGTAGGAGAGGGCCGCGCGAATGGCCTCGAAACGCGTCGCGCCGAGCGCGTAAGCGGCTTCCCGCTGCGCGTTGGGCACCGACTTCAACACCTCGCGGGCGACCGACGACGTGAACGGGATGACCATGATGGCGAGGATCAGGCCCGCCGCGAGCATGCCGACACCGACCGGCGGCCCGCTGAAGAGCGGGAACTGGCGCAGGAACTCCGGGGTGCTCGATTCGAGCATCCGCACTGCCGGCACCAGGACGAACACGCCCCACAACCCGTAGACGATCGACGGGATCGCGGCGAGCAGTTCGGTCAGGAACACGACGGGCGCCTGCAGCCTGGTCGGGCAGAGCTCTGACGTGAAGACAGCGATGCCGAGCGCCACCGGCGTTGACAGCACGAGCGCCAGGATCGAGGAGTAGAGCGTGCCCCAGATGAACGGCAGGGCGCCAAACTCGCCGGCGACAGGATCCCAGGTCGTCGTGCGCCAGAACTGCAGGCCGAACTTCGTGATCGACAGGAGCGACTCGCGGGTCAGCTCCACGCCGATGGCGACGACGATGATGACAATCGCAAACGCAAAGATCCCGGTGCCCAGCCTGAAGCCGAGATCGGAACGAGTGAACCGCATACCAGGCACCGGGACTCTGCGTCGAACGCTTACAGCTTGATCTTGCCGAGCGCGGCCAGTTCGAGCTTCACCACCGCATCAGGCAGTGGCGCGTAGCCGAGATCTGCCGCAAACTTCTGGCCGTCGGCCAGCGCCCACTTCACGAAGTCCACCATGATCTTCGCCTGGGCCTTGTCCTTCGGGTTCTCGTAGAGCAAGAGCCACGTGAACGACGAGATCGGATAGACGCCGGCGCCCGGAGCGTTGGTAATCGATACCCGGAAGTCCGCGGGCATGCCCTTGGCCGCTTCAGCGGCCGCCTTGCTCACGGCGTCCACGCTGGCCTTCACGAACTCGCCGGCCATGTTCTGCACGAGGCCGTAGCTCACCTTGTTCTGCAGCGCGTAGATCAGCTCGACGTAGCCGATGGATCCCGGCGTCTGCGTGACCAGGCCCGACACGCCCTCGTTGCCCTTGCCGCCGACACCCGTGGGCCAGTTGACCGACGTCGCGACGCCGACCTTGGTCTTCCATTCCGCAGAGGTCTTGGCCAGGAAGTCCATGAAGATGTAGGTCGTGCCGGAGCCGTCGGACCGGTGCACGACGGTGATGTCGGTGCCGGGCAGGTTGACGCCCGGGTTCAGCTTCGCGATCGCGGCATCGTTCCACTTCGTGATCTTGCCGAGGAAGATGTCGCCAAGCAGACCGCCGGTGAACTTGAGCTCGGCGTTCACACCGGGAATGTTGTAGACCGGCACCACGGCGCCAAGCACCGTCGGGAAGTGCAGGATCCTGCCGGGCGCCGCGCCCAGCTGCTCGGCGGTCATCGGGCCATCAGTCGCGCCGAAGAACACCGTCTGATTGGTGATCTGCCGAATTCCCGCGCCCGATCCGAGCGACTGGTAGTTGATCTGCACGTTCGGGTGCAGCTTGTTGTACTCGGAGAACCACTTCGAGTAGATGGGATTGGGGAACGTCGCCCCCGCTCCGTTGATCTGTATGGTCTGCGCGGCGGCGCCGGCGACGAGCGCCACAACGCCCGCGAGCACCGCGAATGATTTACGTGCTGACATGGGGAAGATCCTCCGGGGGACTCTAGAAGTTGATCAGGCCGTGCAGGGCGATCTTGGTCTGCCGGGGCAGCGACGGCGTGAAGTTGTCGAAGTTGGCCGAGTCGTAATCGAGCATCATCGCCGAGGTGACGTTGCCCTGGTGCTTGAACCAGTAGGCGACGCCGACGATCGTCCGATCGCGCTTGCGGTTGTCAATCGTGTCGTCCGGCGTGAAGTGGTCGTAGCGCAGCAGGCCTTCGAGGCCGAACGTAGTCTTCGGCGTGAGCCAGAACGAGTAGCCGTTGCCGGTGATCGTCTTGACCAGCGCCGTCACCTGATCGTCGGTGTGCAGGTAGTCGTACGCGGCGTTCAGGTACTTGTGCTCGAAGCTGGTCTCGAACAGCGCGCGCTTCTTCTCGTCGTTCTTCATGTAGTTGTCGGAGTCGTAGAAGCCGGTGAAGCGCAGTCCGCGCAGGCCCATGGCGCCGTGCGCCAGCGGCCGCACGGTGCCGCGAATCTGGAACGCGGGCTGGTTGTTCGCTTCCGGCTTGCTGTAGCCCTCGCCGTTGTAGATGCCGGCGTGGATGTCGCCGTAGTTGTTGCCGAAGTTGTAATGGAACGACGCCCCGGCGTCAGACGAGGTCAGGAAGCCCTCGCGCTCCGTGAAGGTCTGGCCCTGGAACCGGTAGCGGTAGATGCCCTCCTGGTAGTCCACCAGGGGCGTCTGCTGGATGCCGAACCGCAGCCACGATCCGTGCGTCATCCAGTCGTCCAGATTGAACTGGGCGTAGGCATACTTCAGGCGAAACACGAGGCTGCCGCTGACGGCGGGCCCGGTGAACGTCTCGCGCGTCACGTCCGGCGTGATCCGGAACGCGATCATGTGCGAGATGTTGCCCGTGATGTTGATGTAGGACCGCGTGACCTGGAAGGCGCTGGGGTTGTACGTGTTGCCGTCAGCGTCCTTCGATTCGGGGCTGTCCGTGTACGTGTAGTCGGCGAAAATCACCGCGCCTACCTTGATCGACGGCGTATCGTCGGGCGGAACGTACCCCGCCGCAGGGGTGACCTGCGCCGCTGCCAGCGCCGGCACCATCAGTCCGAGCGCAACCGCACACAACACTTTCAGGAATCGAAGTGACAAGCAATCCTCCTTGGCGTCCCGCCTCAGCGCGACTCAGCAGGAGGACTCTATGGGGCCGGCGTATCGGCAGAGTATCGGTGATGTTTCGATTGCGTTAATTCCGCCGGAACGCCCCGCTCAGCGGCGGATGCGGGCTAATGCCCGAAGGTGAGGCGAACCCCGCCGTGCAGCGTGAAGGGCTGCCCAACCGTCCGGACCGGGCTCCGGCCGACGTCGTAGCCCACGTCGAACAGGTTCTCGATGCTGACATATGCATCGAGCCGCCGGGTGACCGGCCGGACCGCGGTCAGGTCCACGACGGAACCGGGGTTGAGCACCAGGGTGTTGCGGTCGTCATCGAACTGCCGTCCGAAGGCGCGCAGCTGCGCGGAAAACACCAGCTGCCAGAACGCGGTGCCACGCAGGCCAATGGCCGTCTGCCATGTCGGCACCTGAGGAACGACCAGGCCGTCGAGCGGGACGTAGTCGTTGAAGTGCGAGCTGGTGAAGGCCGCCGATCCGACGACGGAGAGGCGCGAGGTGAGGCGCCAGTCGCCCTCGAGCTCGCTGCCCCACGCCACGATGGCGCCGACGTTCTCGCGCTGACGCGTGATCAACTGCGGCGTCGACGTGATCGTCACGTTGGTGACCGGATCGGACAGGTCGTTGCGGTAGAACGTCACGCGGAGCGTGCCCCTCCGCGGCGTGAACAGGACCGCGCCCTCCACACTTCGCAGAGACTCCGGCACCAGACCCTGGTTCGGGAGTGTCACGACGTTGCCCGCGCGGAACCCGCGATACCGCTCGTTGAGCGTGGGCGCGCGAAACGCCCAGCCGAGGCTGCCGCGGATCACGAACAGCGGGCTCACCGTCCACCCGAAGGAGACGCGGGGCGAGAACGCCGAGTCCCCGTCGAGGATGCCCTGGTCGCGCGCCGGCTGGCGGGTATCGCCGCGAGCGCCAATCGTCGCGGTGAAGCCGGCTGCGGGCCGCAGGGTCATCTGCACGTAGGCGCCACTGGTGCGCTGGTACCCCGGCGTGTGCGTCGGGGCGCGCGGCGTGCCGTTGGGCGCAAACGTCTGCTCGTTGCTGGTCGCCTCCACTTCGCGGGTATCGGCACCGGCCACCAGATCGGTCGACGACCACGCCCGCTGCCACTCCATCGACAACCCGCGATCGACTGCCGGCACGTACTGGCTCGATGTCAGCGTCTCGCTCTGACGATCGCCGGCAATGGAGGAAAAAGTCTGGTCGTAGCTCTGATCCGACGTCTGACCGCTCACCCGCCAGGTGCCGCCGGCGGTCACGCCGCCGATCTCCAGCGCCAGCTGCCGGATGTCGGTGCTGTTGGTCTGCAGCGGCGTGCCGTTGCCGCGATGCTCCGCATACACGTCGCCGGTCGCCCGGAAGTAGAACGCCGGGCTGGCCTGATAGCCGGCGCGCAGCATCCCGCTGTCGTATTTCTGCGTCGCCGGCACGTCGATGGCGCCGCGCTGGTCCTCCGGCACGAGGATGTAGCCGTCGGTGCTGAACGCCTCGCCGGCGGCCGAACCGTTCCACGAGCCTTTCGACCCACCTGCGAAGACGGACGCCCGGCCCGAGTTGTGCGTCGCCGCATCGAGATCCACGCGCGCCGAGGCGCGATCGGAACGGCGTGTCAGCACCTGCACCACGCCGGCGAGGGCGTCGGCGCCGTAGAGGTCGCTGCCGCCGCCCCTGACCAGTTCGACCCGCTCTATCGCGGCCTCCGGCACTCGACTCCAGTACACCCAGCCACCAAACGGATCGTTCAGGGTCACCCCATCGGCAAGCACCAGCGCCCGGCTCGCGCCGGATGACGAGAGACCGCGGAGCCCGGCGCCTTGCGTCGTCGGATTCGCGGCCCGCGAGGTGGTGCGGCGGAACAGGCTGAACCCCGGCACGACACGCAGCACGTCGTCGAGCGGCTGCGGCGGCATCAGGGCAAGCGTGCCGGCTGTCAGGACTGACACTGGAGCGGCGCCGCTGGTCGCGATGGCATCGGTCCGGGACGCTGTGACGACGACGGCGTCGCGGTACGGGGCCGGGAGGAGCACGGCCTGAAGGCCGCTGCCGTTCGCCGTCAGTCGAAGGGGCGCAAAACCGTCGGCCTCCACGAGGACTGTCGCGCCCGACGACGCGCAGGCGAGGGTGAACGCGCCATCTGCCGCCGACCGCGTTTCGCAGGGTGACGAGCCCGCACGCTCGGCGACCACTCGTGCGCCGGAAACCGGAGCGCCGGCAGGGTCGCGGACCACGCCCTCGACCTGCGCCTCCGCGGCCACCGGAAGCAGGAACAGGAGGAGGAGTGCTGTCAGCGCTGTCGGGTTACGAACCATGCGCAGCCATAGTAGCGTGCCCGCCGACACCGACGCGGGCAACGGGGCGGCGGACTATACTTTCGCCCGGCGCGGCTTCCCGCGCCCTGACGGAGCCTGCTGACATGCGATGGAGCCTTGTGATGATCCTGGCCGCGGCCTGGATCGGTGCGTCCCCGACAACCGCCAGTTCTCAGGGAGCGCCTCCCCCGCTGATGCCGGTGCCCTCGACCCTGCATCTGCAGGGCGGACGGCTGCCGGTCACGGCATCCTTTACTGTCGGCGCAACCGGCGTCGCGGACGCACGGCTCCGCGCCGCCGTCGAGCGAGCCGTCAATCGCCTGGCACGGCGCACGGGGCTGGAACTGGCGCCGACGATGGCCGCCGACGCCGCCGGGGCGACGCTGGTCATCACCTGCGACGGGCCGGGTGCGGCTGTTCCCACGCTGGATGAAAACGAGTCGTACAGCCTCGAGGTCGGCGCCGATCGCGCGACGCTCCGTGCGCCAACCGTCGTGGGCGCCATCCGCGGCCTGGAGACCATCACGCAACTGGTCAGCGGCGATCGTGCGGGCTACTACCTGCCAGGCGTGTCGATTCAGGATCAGCCCCGTTTCCGGTGGCGCGGCGTGCTCATCGACGTCGCGCGCCACTGGATGCCGATGGACGTCCTGAAGCGAAACCTCGACGTCATGGCGGCGGTGAAGCTGAACGTCCTGCACCTGCACCTGACGGAAGACCAGGGGTTCCGCATCGAGTCGAAGCGCTACCCGCGCCTCCACGAGATGGGCTCCGACGGCCACTACTTCACGCAGGTCGAGATGAAGGACCTGATCGCATATGCGGCCGCGCGCGGCATCCGCGTGGTCCCGGAGTTCGACATGCCCGGCCACTCTACGAGCTGGCTGGTCGGCTACCCGGAGCTCGGCAGCGCGCCAGGCCCTTACAGCATCGAGCGTACCTGGGGCGTCATGCAGCCCGCGCTCGATCCGACCCGCGAGGAGGTCTACAAGTTCCTCGACGGCTTCCTCGGTGAGATGGCCGCGCTCTTCCCCGACGCCTACCTGCACATCGGCGGAGACGAGAACGAAGGCAAGCAGTGGATGGCCAACGAGCGGATCACGGCGTTCATGAAGCAGCACAGCCTCGCCGACCCGCACGCGCTGCAGGCCTACTTCAACCGGCGGCTGCTCACGATCGTGCAGAAGCACGGCAAGAAAATGATCGGCTGGGACGAAGTGCTGCACCCCGATCTGCCGAAAGACATCGTGGTGCAGTCGTGGCGTGGCCCGCAGTCGCTCGCGGATGCCACGAAGCTGGGCTTCTCCGGCATCCTCTCGAGCGGCTACTACCTCGATCTGAACTTCCCCACCTCCCAGCACTACGTCGTCGATCCGCTGCCCGACTCGATGGGCCTCACGCCCGAGCAGGCCGCTCGCGTGCTTGGCGGCGAGGCGTGCATGTGGGCGGAGTACGTGGATCCCGGCAATGTGGACTCCCGGCTGTGGCCGCGGCTGGCGGCTGTCGCCGAGCGATTCTGGTCGCCGAAGACCGTGGTCGACGTGGACGACGTGTATCGCCGGATGGCTGCGTTGTCCTCGTGGCTGGAAATGGCCGGCAGCCGGCACGTCACCGGACAGGGCATTCTCCTGCGGAACCTGGCGAACAGCGGCGACGTCGCGGCAGTCGGCACGCTGGTGGCGCTGGTCGAGCCGGTCAAGGAATACCGGCGCGGCAGCCTCCACAAGAGCACGCAGTTCTCTCCGCTGACGCGGCTTTCGGACACCGCACAGCCGGAGAGCGTCGAATCACGCCGCGTGAACCAGGCGATCGGCTCGGTGGTCGCCGACGCTCCGCGTTTCGCGATCGGCGCAGACGCGCTGGCGACGACGTTTGCGCGCTGGCGCGATGTCGGGCCGGCCATCGCCGCGGCGCAGGCGGGCTCGCCGGCGCTTGCCGAGGCCGGGACGATGCCGGCGGACCTGACGGCGCTGGGCACGATGGGGCTCGAGGCGCTGGCGTTCCTGCGCAACGGCAGCGCGCCGCCAGAGGGCTGGGCGGACGCGGCATTCACGCGCATCAAGGCAGCGGAACCTCCGCGCGCGGAGACGCAGTTCGCGATGCTGGATGGGATGCGGCTGCTCGTCGCCGCCGCCGATCAGCGTGCGGCGCTCGATCCGTCGGCCGTGGCGGACTGGCAGGCGAAGGTCAAGGCGCGCGCCGCCGGCAAGTAGTGCGTCAGCGGCGCGAGAAGGGCACGAGCATCGGCACCCGTGTGGCGTAGTCGCCGTACGGCGCGCCGAGCTCGGCCCGCAGGAACCGCTCTTCGACCCGCGCCTTGGTGTAGAACCCGGCGACGATCAGCGCCGCGCCGAGGATTGTCAGCGGGGTGAGCGGCACCGCCGCCGTCGCGATCGCCGACGCGAAGAGCCCCGTGTAGATCGGGTGCCGCACGATCCCGTACGGACCGGTGTTCACGACGTGATGCCCGGCCTTGCGCGTCACGCCGCTCGACCAGAGGCGGCCGAGCGTGAATCGTGCCCACCACGTGAACGCGAATCCCAGCGCGGCGACGACGAGAAACGGCAGCGACTGCGTGAATGTCGGCTGCCACCACACCAGACGGATCGCGCCGTCCCTTGCGCGAAGCCCGAACAGCAGCACGGCGCCGGCGACGACGAGCACGCGGAACCACACCTGGCGCCCGAGGCCAGGGCTGCCGACAGTCTTGCTGCTCCAGACGGCAAATCCCCACCACGGGACAATCCACGCCAGCCAGAGGAGGCGGATCAGATCGTCCGGACGAGCGGCCGTCAGCCAGGTCATTCACCGCATTATCGCAGCGGCCGCAGTCTCGGGCTGCGGTCCCGAAGCCGGGAGTCCAGAGCCCGCACTCCGGAGCGGGTTGCAGTAGGGCCAATCTTCAGATTGGCCATCAGATCGACGCCACCAGGCCGATCTAAAGATCGGCCCTACAAGCCCGAAGTCCGAAGTCCGAAGTCCGAAGTCCGAAGTCCGATAGCCCGTAGCCCGTAGCCCGTAGCCCTGAATCTGCCGTCCGCGCCCGGTGGGCGGCGCCCCCTGAGCCTCGCGCTGCGGGACATCTGCCCGCCAGCCACGAGCTGGGCGACCGACCACCGGCCGCGGACGGCCGGCCTACCCCCTCACGGCAGCAGGACGAAGTGGCATCGACCGTCCGCCCGGCGCGCGCGTGAGCGGGGCGCTGGCGGTGCCGGAGTTCCAGGATTCCTTACGGAACAGGGTCAAGGCGATGTCGACGTTGTCGCACAGGGCCTTGCGCACGGCGGGCCACTGCTTCTCGCACTTGAGCAGCGTCTTCCACGAGTACAGGTGCTTCGGCTTGTGGAAGTCGCTGCTCGCGACATACGGAAAGTGCTTCAGGCTCGTCACCGAGAACAGGTCGTCCCGGTTGGCCGCCTCCCAGACGTCGACCAGCGCCGACAACGCCTTGCGGTGATCCCACAGGTAGCACGTGCTGATCTCGATCCTGCGGACCGCCCGATGATGCGGATGACACGCGATGCTCAGCGCGTCCTGGCGGCGAATCTCCGCTCAGAATCGCGTCGGCGGACTGGTCGGCCGCAGATGTACTCCTTGATGTCGAGCGCGATGATGTGCGCGTTCTTCTTGCCGCGCAGGCGGTTCTGGGTAACCTCGGCGCCGGGGACGACCAGCATGTCGTATTCGCGGCGCGCCCGCGCCGCCTCGTCGGCGAACGTCGTCGAGATAGTCGTCGAATCGCGCTTCGCGGCATGCCGAATGCAGCTGCGGCCGAGCGTGGCGATGCGGCCGGCTCTGCGCGAGCCAGTCGCGATCCATCAGGATGTGATCGGTAATCGCGATCACGTCGAACTTGCCCGTGCGGCCGTAGAGGTCAATCGTGCTCGCGCAGGCTCAGACGCCCGTCGCTCCACGCCGTGTGGACGTGGAAGTCGCACAGCAGGAATGGCTCGTAACCAGGCACAGCTAGCTCCTCACGTCGAGATGCTGCTGGTCGCGAGGCTGATGGTGCACGACCTCGGACCAGAAGTTGCGGATGTAGAGCTTGAAGACCGCGCCCTTGCCCATCGCCCGATAGCGCCGCGCCGAGGTGTCGAGCCAGCACTCGCCCGCCAGCACGATCCGCCCCACCGGCACGAGGCGGCGGCCCAGATTCGTGTCCTCGCCGTGGAACTCGATGCGCGTGTCGAAGCCGCCGATGGCGGCGAGCGCCTCGCGCCGGACCGCGAAGTTGCCGCCGTAGAAGATCGTGCCGATGCCGAGCAGCCGGTACACGACGAGCTGCGTCAGCGGCGCGAGCGTGAGATCGTAGGCGCGAATGAGCACCCGGCCGAGCCAGTCCCAGTCGTAGAAGCGGTACGGCCCGGAGATGGCCACCAGTCCCGGATCGTCCTCAAAGCGCCTGGCGACGCGTGCCAGCCACTCGCGCGGCGCCCGGCAATCGGCGTCGAGGTAGGCGAGCACGTCACCGGTCGCCGCCTGGCGCCCGCTCTCACGCGCCACGACAAGACCCTTGCGCGGCTCGTCGACGACAGTCACGCCCGGCATCGACGCCGCCACCTGGCGCGTGTCGTCGGTGCTCGCGTTGTTGACGACCAGGAGTTGATCGGGAGGACGGGATTGCAGAGACAGCGACTGAAGGCACGGGCCCAGGTAAGAGGCCTCGTTGAAGGCGCAGACGATCACGCTGATCGTCAGCGCCACGCAACCCTCTGGCTCGAGTCAGTCGGCCTCATCACCCACAGACTACCGGGCCGATGTAACAGGGGGATCACCGCAGCATGACGACGCGACAAAATCGTCGGTCAACTTCCGGCTGCTGAAGCGCTTGCAGGGACCCGCGGTTCCCACATATTCTCCGGGCCATGCGCGACGTGATGGCGATCATCCTCGGAGGCGGCCGCGGGGCTCGCCTGTTTCCCCTCACCCACTCCCGATCCAAGCCGGCGGTCCCGATTGGCGGAAAGTACCGACTCATCGACATCCCCATCAGCAGTTGCCTGCACTCGGAGATCCGGCGGATCTTCGTCCTGACCCAGTTCAACTCGGCGTCGCTCAACCGTCACATCTCGAACACCTACCGCCTCGACGGCTTCAGCGAAGGCTTCGTCGAGATCCTGGCGGCCGAGCAGACGCCCGACAGTGCGGCCTGGTTCCAGGGCACCGCCGACGCAGTCCGACAGGCGCGACGCCACTTCGATTCCTTCGACGCCGACTACTACCTGATCCTCGCCGGCGACCACCTGTACCGCATGGACTACGCCGAGTTGGTCGAGTCCCACACCGACAGCGGCGCAGACATCACCATCGCGGCGCAGCCGGTGTCGATCAAGGACGCGCCGGAAATGGGGATCTTCAGATTCGATCCGATCGGGCCAGATCGTCGCGTTCGAGGAGAAGCCCAACGCCGCACGACTCGGCGAGATCGGCGGCTCACTGCCGCCCGGCGCGATGTTCCTGCAGCCTCCGGCAGACAAGCCGTTTGTCGCGTCGATGGGCATCTACGTGTTCTCGCGACAGGTGCTCCTCGACGTCATCGAGCAGGACGGCATCGACTTCGGCAAGGAGATCATCCCGAAGGCGCTCGGCCGCTACAACGTGTCGGCCTTCCTGCATCGCGGCTACTGGGCCGACGTCGGCACCATCGGCGCCTACTACGACGCCAACATCATGCTGACCCGCGCCGATGCGCCGTTTCACTTCCACGATCCGCGGCGGCCGATCTTCACGCATCCCCGGCAGCTCCCGCCGTCGCGCTTCAGCGAGTGCGCCATCCGCGACGCCGTCATCGCCGAGGGCTGCTCGATCGACCACAGCACGATCAGGGACTCCGTGGTCGGCGTCCGCATGGCCGTCGGCCGCGGCTGCACGATCTCGCGGTCGGTGCTGGTCGGCGCCGACTTCTTCGAGCTCGAGGAAGACGCAACCGGCCTCGGCGCCACGCCAAAGCTCGGGATCGGCCGCGATGTCACCATCGATCGCGCGATCGTCGACAAGAACGCGCGGATCGGAGACGGCTGCCGGCTGGTGAACGAGAAGGGCGTGCAGGAGGCCGACGGCGACGGCTGGTACATCAGGTCCGGCATCGTGGTGGTGCCGAAGGGCGGCGTCGTGAAGCCGGGGACGGTGGTGTAGCACGGGCTTCGGGCTTCGGGCTCCGGGCGACGGGCGACGGGCTCCGGCCTACCGGCTCCGGCCTACGAACTACCGGCTTGTAGGGCCGATCTTTAGATCGGCCTGACGCGCATTCTAGATGTGCCTGAAGCGTTGCTGTCAGTTGCCATTCGAACGATTCGGCGCTGGCCAATCTGACCAGCCTCCGCCAAGGCTATGGCGGTCCGCCGTAGCTTCAGCGAAGGCGGAAGATTGGCCCTACAGGCGCGCAGCGCGAAGTCCGTAGTCCGTAGTCCGGGCCCGTAGCCCGTAGCCCGTAGCCACGAATCCGTAGTCCGCACTTCAGTCCACTCCCCGTAACCCACAATTAACACTGACGTCACCCGGCAGAAATCTCTACCCGATACCGTGCACACGGTGCCAAAGACACGTGTGCTCATCGTCGAGGACGAGCAGGACATTGCCGGCCTCATCAAACACACCCTGGAGCGAGGCGGCGAGATCGAAGCCAGCACTGTCAGCTCCGGGGACGCCGCATTGAAAGCTGTCGTCGATTCACCACCGGATCTCGTGATCCTGGATCTGAACCTTCCGGTGATCGGCGGCATGGAAGTCTGCCGCATGCTCCGCGCGCGACCGTCGACGACGCGCGTGCCGGTGATCATGCTGACAGCGAGGACGAGCGAGTCGGATCGCGTGAGCGGCCTCGACATCGGGGCCGACGACTACGTCACGAAACCGTTCAGCTTGCGCGAGCTGGCCGCGCGCGTCCGCGCGGTCCTGCGCCGCGGCCGGCAGGACGCCAGCCCGACAGGCGGAACGTATCGTGGCAAGTATCTGATCGCCGACTTCGACGCCGTCGCCGTCACTGTCGAAGGCGAAGCCATCCGGCTCACACGCCGCGAGTTCGAGCTGCTCAAGTATCTCGTCGAGAACAGGAATCGCGTGCTGTCGCGGGATCGCCTGCTCGAGCGCGTGTGGGGCTACGACCGCATGATCGAAACGCGCTCAGTCGATGTGCACGTCGGACGGCTGCGCGGAAAACTCGGCCCCGTTGGACGTCAAATCGAGACCGTCGTCGGCCTGGGATATCGCTTCGTCGAGTAGGCCGGGCGCCTACTCGCTCACCACCCAGCCGTCACGCTCGAGCTGTCCGACGGCGACACGAAAGACAGTGCGGGCCCGCTCCACGCGGTGCCAATCGTCATACACGCGGCTGGACACGACGTGGCTGTCCTCTTCCTCGCGCACTTCCCATCCAGTCGCCATCAGGGCCTTGATCTGGAAACGGCGGGTGTGACCATCGTGGCTGAGATTGCACTCGTACATGTCTGCGCTCACTCTCTGGGGTGGACTCCCATCTTGGATCGCCCCCAGAGCGTCACGTGTGTAAACATTCTGTAACTTTGGCGAAATACAGGCACATTCGCTCGATATCCCAGCAAATCCGCTGATGCCCGAGCGCTAGAGGCGGAGCCTGAGACCCGCTGGGTGCACCCTCACCTCGACCATGTTCCCAAGGGGACACGGCTCGCCGTCTACATGCCCCATCAGCGGAGAGTCCGATGTGACGTGCGCCGATGTGACGCGCGTCGTCTCGACGCCGCGTGCTCGATCGACAGAACCCAGGAACAGCCGCGGCACCGATCGGAATACTTGCGCCCCGTTCGCCGCGCTCACCACCACGACATCGAGCAGCCCGTCGTCGGGACGGGCTCCAGGCGCGATGACAGCGCCGTTGCCCCACTGGCGTCCGTTCGCGAACGTCAACAAGAAGGCCGTGCGGTCAACGGGGTTGGCGCCGTCGAGCGTGAGCGCGTAGCGGGCGCTGCGATATCTACCCAGTTCGCTGAGTACGATCGCCGCGTATCGAAGGAAGCCGCGGCGCGATCGGTGGAGCGCCGCGAATCGCGCCGCGACATGGGCGTCGAAGCCGATGCCCGCAACGTTGGCGAACAGCCGCCCGTTCATCTGTCCGAGATCGATCGGCCGATCGCGGCCATGGAGCAGCCGCGAGATCGCGGCCACCGGATCAGACGGCAGGCCGAACATCCGTGCGAGGCCGTTGCCCGATCCAGCCGGGATCACGCCCAATGCCACGGGCGAAAAAGCGAGAGCCGATGCCACTTCGTTGACGGTGCCGTCGCCGCCCCAGGCGACCACGATGCGGGCGCCACGCTCGATCGCGTTGCGCGCCAACTCATGAGCGTGTCCGCCGCGCTCGGTAATCAGGATGTCTGGTTCAGCGCCGCCGCGAGTGAGCAGTGTCGCCGCGCGCTCGGCGCGACGGCGGGCACGTTCGAGTGTGCCGCGGACGCCGGCGACAGGGTTGATGACGACGGCAACGCGCACGAGGCTGGAGGGACTGTCAGCGCGCCATGCGCCGGAGCATGCGCGGCGTCGCGAACCAGATCAGCCGCCCCGGTCCGCCTGGCGGCAGCCCATCGACGTCGATCCGGCAGATGGCGCCCTTGCGGAACTCGAGTGGCCCCTTGAGGCCAAGCAATCGCGCGCCGAGATGCCCGATGTCAGGCTCGTGGCCGACGACTCCGATACGCGGGCGCTTGGCAATGCGCGCGATTTCGGCGATGACCGCCGCCGGCCCGCCGCCTGGCGCCAGCGCGTCGATGGCCTGCGTGCGCGGGTGGCCGGGCAGGCCGCTGGCCAGCAGGTCGGCCGTCTGACGGCACCTGACCAGCGGGCTGGTGACAATCAGGTCGATCTCGAGGCCGAACGCGGCGGCGCCGGTGACTGCCTTGCGGAAGCGCTCGGCCCCGTCGGGCGTCAGGGGGCGGGCGGTGTCATCGGGCCAGTCGGGCCCGCGTTCCGCGGCGACGGCATGGCGGACCAGATAGAGCTCCAGGTCGCGGGCGACAGTCATGCGCGGCCGGCAACCGCATCGAGGTGCCGGAACGTCGACGACAACTCGGCGCACAGCGACACGAGCGCCTTGCGTCGCGAGAGAAACGCCGCGTGAAGCTCCCGGCAGCGATCTTCGACGTAGGAGAACAGATCCGACAGCTCACCCAGATCGCCGTCCTCGACCGGCAGCCGCGCCTGCAGCCTGCCGATGTGGCTGCTGAGAATCTGCAAATCGTGCAGGTCGCCGAGACGGTCCTGATGGCGCCGAAGGCGCGTGGCCGCTGACGCGGCTCCCGGCATTTTCAGCTGACGCGCGACCTCGAGGGCGTAGCGCAGCTTCTTGACCGCAATTCTGACGTCGTGAAGCGCTTCCGGCGCATAGAGCGCGCCCGCCGATTCGGCGTGCCCTGCGGCAGCCTCGGCCCGTGCCGCAACGCGCGCCGCGACGGTGCCCGGGTCGGCGTCCGGCGCCGTCCGACCGTGCTTGGTGCGCAGGTGCCGACGAATCCTGGCCTTCAGCGCGTCGATGTCGACGCCGTGGAGGCGGCGGGCCAGCCGTGACCGCCGCGCGGCACCGATGGCGGTGAGGCGATCCGAGACGCGCTGGCACGCGGCGCCGAGCTCCGGCTTTTCCGTGGCCATGGCGTTCACGAGCGCGACGCTGACATCAATTTCGCGGACGGGGCCGAGGGCGCGAGTCAGCCGCTTGAGCGCGCGACGGATCTTCCTGCCGCCGCCGGCGCGCCGCTCGATCAGCCGCAGCGCTTCACGGAGCCGCCGCGTCGAGACGCGAACCGCATGCACCGCACCCGGATCGCCATCGATGGCGCTCGGCCAGCGATCTGCGAGAAGCCGCAGTGTGGCCTTTGGGGTGGCGACTGTCGGGCGCATGAAAGTCTTCGTGGTAGGATGCCGATCCTAGCACACCGGGACCGCCCAGCCGCACAATGCGACTCGCCGCAATCGACATCGGAACCAACTCCGTCCACATGATTGTCGTGCAGGTGCGCACGGACTTTTCATTCGAGATTGTCGACCGCGAAAAAGAAATGGTCCGGCTCGGCGCGGGCGGCCTCGACGGTCGGCGGCTCACCGACACGGCGATGGATGCGGCGCTCCAGGCGCTGTCGAAATTTCATCGCCTCGCCAAGTCGCATCAGGTGGACGAGATTCTCGCCGCCGCCACCAGCGCGACGCGCGAAGCCGAGAACGGCCCGGCGTTCCTCGCGGCGATCACACGCGAGACCGGGATCCGCCCGCGTGTCATCTCCGGCACTGAAGAAGCGCGGCTCATCCATCTGGCGGCCGTCTACGGCGTGGACGTCAATCGCGGCCGGGCCGTCGTCATCGACATCGGCGGCGGCAGCGTCGAAATCACAGTCGGCGGCGAGCGCCCGCAACTGGCGCGGAGCTTCAAGACCGGCGTCATCCGGATGACCGAGCGCTTCGTCAAGAGCGATCCGCTGGCCGAGCGGGACGAGCGCAAGCTGACGCGTCACCTGCAGGGCGAGGTGCAGTCCTTCATCAAGCAGGTCGTCGCCACCGGCTTCGACAGGGTGATCGGCACATCGGGCACGATCCTCAGCATCGGCTCGATGGCGGCGCACGAAATGGACGGCGCCGCGCCGGACGAGTTGCGCAACCGGCGCATTCCGTCCAAGCAGGTCCGCCGGCTGCGCGAAAAAGTGACCACCCTTCCTCTGGCGCAGCGCCTGCGCATGCCCGGCATGGAGCCGCGGCGCGCCGACCTGATCGTGGCGGGCGCCATCGGTACTCGACACGATCCTGCGCGATCTTGGTGCCGAAGACATCACGCTCTGCGATCTTGCGCTGCGCGAGGGCCTGATTCTCGACTACATCCATCAGCACCGCACCGACATCGCCCGCGCCGACCGTTATCCCGACGTTCGCCGGCGCAGCGTCGTCGAGCTGGCGGAACGCTGCAGCTACTGGGCCGATCACGCCGCCCAGGTGCAGCGTGTCGCACTCTCGCTGTTCGATCAGACGCGCGCCGTGCACGGCCTGACCGATCGCGAGCGCGAGTGGCTGGAATACGCGGCGCTGCTGCACGACGTCGGCGTGCACATCAGCTATGAGAAGCATCACCGCCATTCGGTACTACCTGATTAAAAATGGCGATCTGCGCGGCTTCGACCCGCAGGAGATCGAAGTGATGGGCCTCATCGCCCGCTACCATCGCCGGGCGACGCCGAAGAAGGACCATCCCGGGTACGGCGAGCTGCCGCACGACTTGAGGCGGGCCGTCAAGGTGCTGGCCGCGTGCGTGCGCCTGGCGGAAGGACTGGATCGCAGCCACGCGCAGGTGCTCGAGTCGGTGGCGCTGATCGACCGCGGCGACGACTACCTGCTGCAGCTGCGCAGCAGCGGCGACGCCGAGCTCGAGCTGTGGTCGGCCGGTCGGCACGTCGAGGCGTTCGAAGAGATGGTCGACAAGCCCGTGCGCTTTGAAGTCAACGCCGTGCCCGCCCGTCGCAAGCCGCGTCCGGCTGGACGGGTTGTCGCCGCCGTCGAAAGCTAGCCTCCGCTACACGTCGAGGCGTGGCTGGAACGTCTCGAGAATCGACCCGCCCACGAACTCCCGCAGAATCGAGTTGTCCGGCACCGCGTCGCGCGGCACCGGCCGGAACCACTGCAGGAACGACAGCAGCCGGTTGGCCTCGCGGTACTCGGGCCGATCGGGCCGCACCTGCAGCAGCAGCGGCTCGGCCAGCGGCCGCAGCACCGACAGCTCGTGCACGAGCGATGAGTTGAAGATGGCGTCGCTGTTCTCCGTGAACGGAAAAATGTGGAGCCGCTCGCCGCGCTGCACCGAGTCCCACCGGCGCAGCGTCTCGACCGCCGGGTAGCCGCGGCTCGAGGCGTCCCGCACGATCCGCCGCAGCAGGCGCGTGTCCGAGATGCTCACGCGATTGTGGCGGTCCAGATTCAACTGCGTGATCGCCGACACATACACACGGTAGAGCGCCTCAGGCGGCACCGCGGGAACCAGCGCCGGGTTGAGGCCGTGAATGCCCTCCATGATGACGATGTCGTACGGGCCGAGGGCGAGCGTGGGGCCATCGACCCTGTTGCCGGTGAGGAACGAGTAGCGCGGCAGCGTCACCGCGCGGCCATCCATCAGGCCGACGAGATGCTCGTTGATCAGCGGCACGTCGAGCGCGCCGAGCGCCTCGAAATCGAGCTCGCCGTGCTCGTCGCGCGGCGTCCGCTCGCGATCGAGAAAGTAGTCGTCGAGCGCGATCGCGAGTGGGCGCCGGCCGTTGGCCATCAGCTGCACCGCCAGCCGCTTGGAAAACGTCGTCTTGCCGGACGACGATGGGCCGGCGATGAGGACGACGCGCACGTTGTCGCGGCGCTCGAGAATCTCCTGGGCGATGCGCGCGATGCGCGCCTCGTGGAAGGCTTCGGCGACCAGCGACACCTCCTGCAGGCGGCCGTCCACGATGGCGTCGTTCAGCGCGCCGGTGCCGCGGATGTGCAACCGATCGAGCCACTCCCCCGCTTCGGCAAACGTCGCGAACAGCCGCGGGTACGCTTCAAACGGCGTCAGGAGCGTGGGGCTCGATTGATGCGGGTACTGGAGCAGGAACCCCGGCGGACAATCGTGCAGGCGGAACCGGCGGAGATGTCGCGTCGACGGCAGCAGGTAGCCCTGAAAGTAGTCGCGGCGCGCGCGCAGCTGATGCAGGACGAGCGAGTCCTGCTGGCGATGCGCGAGCAGCCGCGCCTTGTCGTCCTCGCCGCGCGCCTGGAAAATCGCGATCGCCTCGTCGCGCGACACCTTCTCCTTGGCGATCGGCTCGTCGCGATCGGCAATCTCCTGCATCCGGGCTTCGATGCGCGCCAGGTCCTCCGACGAAAAAGCGGCCCGGCCGCGGACGCGGCAGAAATAAGCGCCAAGCGTCGGCGCCGAATGCTCGACGAAGACGCTGGCGTCGGGGAACAGCTCCGCGGTCGCCGTCACCAGCAGCAGCGTCAGCGAACGGCGGTAGATGCGGATGCCGTCCATGTCGGCCAGGGTGATCGGGACCACCGCAGCGTCAACGGTGAGCGGCGTCGGCAGCTCACGCAACCGTCCATCGACCAACGCGGCCATCGGCGCCGCGCGCTCGTCCCCGGCTGGCACCGCGACTTCCAGCACGTCGCCGACAGAGGTGCCAGGCGCCGCCTCGAAGATCCTGCCGTCGGGTAGTCGGGCCTGCACGGTGCGCCGTGGCTCGACGGGCCGGATGGGGACCATGGGGGCCATGCTAGCAGTCTCGGATGTTGTCCCCGGCAACAGGCCGGAGCGACTCAACGGCAGTGACGAATCGTGCAATGCGCGGAAATCTCTCGACTAAAGGCTGAGCTTGAGACTAACCGCTGAGCTTGACACCATGATTCCGCGACTTATATCCTTATATCCGGCTTTACGGATTAATGCCTGACACGACTCCCGGAATCCTGGACGACCTCACCGCGCTGGCCGACCTGACGCGCGACCGGCTCCTGTTGCTCGTCGAAAATCAGGAGCTGACGGTCTCGGAGTTGTGCGCGGTGCTTCAACTGCCGCAATCCACCGTCAGCCGCCACCTGCGGGCGCTCGCCGACGGCGGTTGGCTGACATCGCGGGCCGACGGCACCAGCCGGCTGTACGCGATGTCGAAGGACCTTGGCGCGGAGAGCCGGCGGCTCTGGCTGCTCGTGCGCGCACAGGTCGCCGAAGGCCGCGCAGCAGGCGAGGACCATCGGCGGCTGCAGGCGGTCCTCACGGCGCGACGATCGAGGTCGCAGGAATTTTTCTCGTCGGCAGCCGGCCAATGGGATCACCTCCGCGAGGAGTTGTTCGGCGCGACGTTTCATCTCCAGGCGCTGGCGGGCCTGCTCGACCCGAGCTGGGTCGTCGGCGACCTCGGATGCGGCACCGGACCGATGACCGCCGCGCTTGCGCCCTGGGTCACCACAGTCATCGCCGTCGACAACTCGGAGGCCATGCTCGACGCGGCGCGGCGGCGGCTCGACGGCCGCGTCAACGTGGAGTTCCGCCGCGGCGATCTCGAGTCGCTGCCAATCGCCGACGACACGCTGGACGCCGCCACCCTGACCCTGGTGCTCCCCTACCTGCCCTCGCCAGCGCGTGCCATCAGCGAGGTCGCCCGCGTCCTGAAGCCGCGCGCCCGTGTCGTGGTGACCGATCTCGTCCCTCACGATCGCGAGAGCTACCGCCAGCAGCTCGGACATCAGTGGCTCGGGTTTCCGGAAAGCCAGGTCGCTGGCTGGCTGACCGAGGCTGGCTTTGGCCGGATCCGGGTGCAGCCGCTGCCGGCGGCGCCGGCCGCGAAAGGGCCGGGGCTGTTCGCGGCGACAGCGGTGAAGAACTGACGAATGAAGAATGAAGAAAAAATGAAGAGTGAAGAGTGAAGAATGAAAAGTGAAGAATGAAGAACGGCGGATTTCTGATTGCAGATAGCGTGACGTTGACGAATACCGAACTGGAGCATGTGATGAGTCCTACAGCAGAAAAACTTCAGCACCCCTTCGAAGCCGCCCGCGCCGCCGGTCGTGAGCCGTTCAAGGTCCGCGACCTGGCGGAGGCCGAGTTCGGCCGCAAGGAGATCCGCCTGGCGGAGCAGGAAATGCCCGGCCTGATGGCTCTTCGCAAGCAGCACGGCAAGAGCAAGCCGCTCGCCGGCGCGCGCGTCATGGGCAGCCTGCACATGACCATCCAGACCGCGGTGCTCATCGAGACGCTGACCGAGCTCGGCGCGGACGTGCGCTGGGTGTCGTGCAACATTTTCTCGACGCAGGATCACGCGGCCGCAGCCGTCGTCGTCGGCCGGCCCGAGACCGGCGGCACGGTGGACGCGCCGAAGGGCACGCCCGTGTTTGCCTGGAAGGGCGAGACGCTCGAGGAGTACTGGTGGTGCACGAAGGAAGCCCTGCTCTGGCCCGATGCCGGCGGCCCGCACCTGATCGTGGACGACGGCGGTGATGCGACGCTGTTCGTGCACAAGGCGCTCGAGTTCGAACAGGCCGGTCACGTGCCGGCGTTCAAGTCCGAGAGCGAGCCCGAGGAATGGGGCGTCATTCTCGACACGCTGCGCACGGAGCTTGCCGCCCAGCCCGGCGTGTGGTCCGCGCTGGCGCGCGGCATCCGCGGCGTCAGCGAAGAGACGACCACCGGCGTGCATCGTCTCTATGACATGGCGAAGCAGGGCACGCTGCTGTTCCCGGCCATCAACGTCAACGACTCGGTCACCAAGAGCAAGTTCGACAACATCTACGGCTGCCGCCACTCGCTGCCCGACGGCCTGGCCCGCGCCACCGACGTCATGCTCGGCGGCAAGGTGGCCGCGGTCATCGGCTTCGGCGAGGTCGGCAAGGGCTGCGCGCAGGCGCTTCGCGGCCAGGGCTGCCGCGTCATCGTCGCCGAGATCGATCCGATCTGCGCGCTGCAGGCGGCGATGGAAGGCTACGAGGTCAACACGCTCGACAATGTCGTCGCTTCGGCCGACATCTTCATCACGGCGACCGGCAATCGCGACATCATCACCACCGCGCACATGGCGAAGATGAAGGACAAGGCGATCGTCGGCAACATCGGCCACTTCGACAACGAGATCGACATGGCCGGCCTGAAGCGCGTGAAGGGCATCGAGCGGATCAACATCAAGCCGCAGTACGACGAGTGGCGCTTCCCGGACGGCCACTCGGTCCTCGTGCTGGCGGAAGGCCGGCTGCTCAACCTGGGCTGCGCCACGGGACACCCCAGCTTCGTGATGTCGGCGTCGTTCACCAACCAGGTGATCGCGCAGCTCGAGCTGCACCGGAACAACGGGCAGTACGAGAAGAAGGTCTACATGCTGCCGAAGCACCTCGACGAGCAGGTGGCGCGGCTGCACCTCGATCATCTCGGCGTGAAGCTGACGACGCTGTCCAAGGAGCAGGCCGACTACATCGGCGTGCCGGTGCACGGACCGTACAAGGCCGATCACTACCGCTACTAGACGAGTGTCGACAGCGCCTGGCGCTGATGCGGAAGCTGAAAAGACGAAGGGCGGCCGGAAACGGCCGCCCTTTTGTCGTCTGAGGGGTTTAAGCGTCGGTGCGGAGGTCGCGGCTATCCGCGCCGGGGACCGCGCGGACCCGCCGAAGGCGGCGCGGTGCTCTTGCGCTGGCTGAAGAAGCGCTGCGACGCACGCTGGAAGCGCGCGGTCAGCGGTGCGGCCATGGACTCTGGCACGAACCCGACCTGACGCCAGGCGTCCTGCGCCGCACGCACTTCGAACTCGCTCGCCTTGAACTTGCTCTCTTCGTCGACCCGCCCGCCGATGGTGTTGGCGGCCAACGCTTCCCGCAACTGATGCGCCAGCGTCGCGGCGGGAGACGCGGCGGCCGCCGCCGGCTCTTTGCCCGACAGCTTCTCGACACGCTCGCAGAGCAGCTCGAGTTGACGGCGGTTACCTTCCACGTCGAGCTCGGTGTGGCGGAACGCCGCCGGTGTGGCCGCGATCACGGTGCCAAGCGCCTTGTCGAAGCGCTCCGACAACTGTCGGGCGGCGTCACGCGGCAATGCGCCTGCCTGCTGCCAACCAGAGCGCAGGCTCCGCACTTTTTCGAGGAGGCCCGCTTCGCCGGCGAGCGATTCGGACCGCGCGGCGAGCCCTTCGAGCTCCGACAGCACGGTCTCGCGTTGCGCCACGCGGTTCGCGACGGCCTGTGAATCGCGATTGCGATATCGATCGAAGACCTTGTCCGCCGCGGCCCGGAATCGCGCCCACGTCTGTTCGGACTTCGACTTGCGCACCGGGCCGACAGTCTTCCATTCCGCCTGCAGCGCCTTGAGCTCGGCAAAGGCGATGTTCGGATCCGTGGACTCGACGAGCGCCTCGGCCCTGGTGATGAGCGCTTCCTTCTTCTCGAGATTGACCGCCCAGCTGTCCTTCCGCTGCTTGAGGTCGTCCTGCCGCCGTGTGAAGAAGCGGTTGCAGGCGGCGCGGAAACGCTCCCAGACGGCCTGCTCATCGCGTCGCGGCGCGGGGCCGATGGTCTTCCATTCCGACTGGAGCGCCTTGAGCGCGTCGGCGGTCACGATCCAGTCTGTCGAGTCGGCCAGCGCTTCGGCCTTTTCGCACAGCGCAATCTTGGTGGCGAGATGCGCCGACTGCTCGACAGCCTGCTGGGCGCGCAGCGGCTCGATCCGCGCGCGCACAGCATCGCTGGCAGCGCGAAACCGGTTCCACAGGGCCTCTGCCTTGTCACGGGGTGCCGAGGCGACGGTCTTCCACTCCGTGGACAGGTCGCGCATCTTGCGCAGCGCGCCGGCCGGCTCGGCCTCGGCGGAGGCCAGCTTCTCCATCTCGCCGATCAACCGCTCCTGCACGCCGGCGTTCGCCCACCGCTGCCAGTCGTCAGCTTCGCGCAGCTGCTGGGCCTTGGGCTGCAGCTCGGTGCGCGCCGCCTGAAGTCGCGCCAGCAACTCGTCGCGTGCCGGATCGGCCGGCGAGGCTTCGAGCGCCGTTTCGACCGAGATCGATTCGGTGACTGCCTTGTCGAGCGACTTGAGCGTCGGCTGCTCCACTTTCAGGAGATCGGTCACTCGCTGCAGCGCCTGCTGTGCGCGGCGACGGACCTCATCGGACTCCGCGGTCCGCTCATCGCGCCACGCCTGCTCACGCGCGTCGATCGCCGCTTCCGCGGCGCGCCCGCGCTCGAGGATCTCGGCGACTCCGGGATCGGCGTCGGCGCCGGTGATCGAGGTGGCCCAGTCGCGACGGAGCCGCCGCGCGCGCTGGCGCAATTCCCGTGATCCTGGATACTGCGCGTCCCCGCCGATCGCTTCGAGCGCCGTGACCAGATCCGCCAGCCGGCGCGGACGATCGGCCGTCGACGCCTGCTCACGTCGTCGGCGGTCGGCCGACTTCACGGCCTGTTCGAACCTGGAGTCCAGTTCGCGCGCCGCCGGATGCGTGAGCGGATCGAGGCTTTGCCATTCCGCGACGATCGCCGCCTGCGCCTCCTCGGGGTCCTCAGGGGGCAGCGACTCGAGTCGTGACAGGAGCACACGGCGAACGCCAAGCATGCCCTCAGTCGCCTCAGAGGCACGGGCATCGGCGTCGCGGACGGCGTCGATCTCGGCGAGGCGCGCCCGCGCGCTCTCGATTGCGGCGCGAAAGCGTTCCGCGATCTCCGGCTCGGCATCGGCGCTGTCGGCCGCCCAGCGCTCCTCGAGCGCCGCCAGGCGCGACGCCGCGCCGGCCGCGCCCATCGTCCCGGTGACCTCCGCGGCCTCGCGGACCAACTCGCGCTGCGCGCGCCGCTTCAGTTGAAGTGCCTGCTGGGCTTCCGCCTCACGCTTGAGCGCTGCTGCCTGTTCTTCTTCCATCGCTCTCATCAGTGACCGGGCCTTTCGAGCGGCGGGCTGGCTGGCCGCGCGCGTGGCGATGGTCTTCAGCGCGTTGGCGTCTGTCGCCACGCGATCCAGTGCGCCAAGCGCCACGTCGCGAAACGTGCTGCGCGTGGCGGTGGCCATGAGTTCAGTCGGGTCGACCAGGTCGGCCAGCGCCGCCAGACGAACGCCTTCGAGCTCCGCACGCCGCGCCACGCTGCCAAGTGCCTTCTGGTTGTCGCCGAGGCGGGACAGCGCAGCGCGCGCGATGCTCTCGCGCTTGGCGGTCTTGGCCACCAGCACGAGGTGCTTCTGCGCCGCGGCCGCCGGCAGCGACGCCAGCGCGTCGAGTGCGGCGAAGCTGGAAGGCTCGTCGGCCTCATACGCGCCGAGCGCGATGTCCAACAGCACGCCAGCGGCCTCGTCGCGCACGCTCTCGTCGCCGTCGTTGCGCAGCGTGTCTGCGAGGACTGTGACGGTGCCGAGTTTGCTCACTGCCGCGCGCCGTACGCGAGGGTCGTCGTCCTCACGCGCGATCGCGCCGAGGATCTCCTGCTCTCCCTCGGAGAGCTCCTGGACCCCCGCTACGCGGACCGCGGGGTCCGACGACTTCCATTTCGGCTGCGTCTTGAAACGGTCGAGGATGCTCATCGCCTGCGTGACTTGGGGGCGAGCAGCGGTCTGCTCCCCGAGGGCCCGGGACCCACAAGTCTACAGGACAGCGACGTCGCGCCGCTACCCGGGACAAGAGCCGGAGCAGCACCGGCTCCGGCCTCCGCCTTGCAAGGTTCGGCGCCGTGGCCCCAATCGCCCGGACCCGCCGGGCCCTCGTCACCCTGGCCGTGCTCGGCCTGACCGCGTGTTCCAGCCACCAATCTTCAGACGGCGGCGGGCCGGGAACGGCTCCCAGCCCCCTTCCACCGCAGGCGGCCGTCTGGTACACCGCGATCGGCGCCAGCGATGCCGCCGGTGTCGGCTCCTCGGCACCGTGTCTTCCGTTCACTGACTGTCCAAACGGCATGGGCTACGTCCCGGTCCTGGCCCGCGCGCTCAGGACGGACGGTCACGACGTGACGCTGACCAATATGGGTATCCCCGGCGCCGTGCTCGGCCCGACCACACAGCAGATCGGCAATGCGGCCGGACTCGGCATCCAGGCCAACTTCCTCGACCAGGAAGGGCCGTTCGTGCCGAAGACAACGACCCTGGTGACCATTTTCGCCGGCGGCAACGACGCCAACACCATCGGCACCGCCATCGACAGGGGCGCCGCCTCCACGACGACACCAGAGGCGTATATCGACCAGCAAATTCAGCAGTTCGTGGCGGACTACGCCGCGCTGCTCGGACAGGTCCGCACCCGTGCCGGAAACCCGCGCATCGTCGTCTTGAATCTGCCGAACTTCGCGGGCCTGCCGTTCATGGCAGGCCGCAGTGTCGAGCAGAAGCGCTGGATCGAGCGGCTGTCTGTCGGATTCAGCACTCGGGGCGCCAACGCCCTGTCCGGGCGGGGGGTCCTGGTCGTAGACCTGCTCTGCGACAGTCGCGCGTACGACCCGTCCATCTATTCGAGTGACGGCTTCCATCCGAACGATGCCGGATACGCATATCTCGCGGCGCAGACACATGACGCCGTTGTTGCGGGCACCTGGCCCGCGCCCGCCGGCAACTGCCCGCAGATGCGGTTGGCGCCCTGACCATCGGCGCAGTCGCAGCGCTCGCGTATGCTAGGTCGGATGAGCCCGGCCCCCTCTGCGGCGGTGACGATTCGACCGGCGGGACCTGCCGACGTGACGACGGTGTTGTGGTTCATCCGTCAACTCGCGATCTACGAGAAGCTCGAGCAGCAGGTCGTCGCGACTGAAGCCGGTCTGCAGGCGCACCTCTTCGGGGATCGGCCGATGGCGGAAGTGCTGCTCGCCGAGCACGAGGGCGCACCCGTCGGCTTTGCCCTGTTCTTCCCGAACTTCTCGACGTTTCTCGGCCGCCCCGGCCTTTACCTGGAAGACCTCTACGTGCGCGAGGAATTCAGAGGGCGAGGTGTTGGCCGCCAGTTACTCGAGGCGCTGGCGCGCGTCGCACTCGCGCGCGGATGGGGACGAATGGAATGGGCCGTCCTCGATTGGAACGAGACGGCTATTGGATTCTATAAACGGCTCGGCGCCCATCTGCTCGACGACTGGCGCATCTGCCGGCTCACTGGCGCTGCGCTCGACACGCTCGCTTCAGACTCCGGGCTCCGGGCTCCGGACTCCGGGACGACATCGACAGATTCTTGATGGCCAAACGACAGAGCGACACCGACGGCCCCTCCTTGTGGGACCTGCCTGAAGACATAGCACCGCCCGCTCCGCCGGCCGGGCCCCGCCAGCCACCCTCTGGCGGCTCTGGCGACGCGGTGACCACGCTCCATGAGGCAGCGCAGGCCAGGTATCTCAACTACGCCCTCTCGGTCATCACCTCACGCGCCCTGCCCGACGTCCGCGACGGGCTGAAGCCCGTGCAGCGCCGCATTCTCTTCACGATGTGGCAGCAGAATCTCACCGCCGATGCGAAGCACCGCAAGTGCGCCAAGGTCGTCGGCGACGTGATGGGCGGGTTCCACCCGCACGGCGATTCGGCGATCTACGAGACGCTCGTCCGTCTGGCCCAGTCATTTTCGCTGCGCTACCCGGTCGTGGACGGCTCCGGCAACTTCGGATCGCTCGACGGCGACGGCGCGGCCGCGATGCGCTACACCGAGTGCCGCCTCGCCCGGATCAGCGACGAGCTGCTCTCGGAGATCGACCAGGACACGGTCCCGTTCCGTCCCAACTACGACGGCACGAAGACCGAGCCGGTGGTGCTGCCGGCACGGCTGCCGAACCTGCTCGTCAACGGCGCGACCGGCATCGCCGTCGGCATGGCCACCAGCATCCCGCCGCATCACCTCGGCGAGGTCTGCACGGCGCTGCTGCGGCTGCTCGACAACCCGGAGTTGACGACGGCGCAGCTCTGTCGCTGGGTGAAGGGCCCCGACTTCCCCACCGGCGGCCAGATCCTGAACTCGTCCGAGGAGCTCAAGGAGATCTACAAGACCGGCTCCGGATCGATCAGGCTTCGCGGCACGTGGGAGAAGGGCCCGGCGACGCGCAACGGCCAGACGATTTTCATCACCAGCGTCCCGTACATGGTGAACAAGTCGACGCTGGTCGAGCGCATCGGCGAGATCGTCGAGTCCCGCAAGCTGCCACCGCTGGTCGACGTCAGGGACGTCTCGACAGACGACGTGCGGATCGAGCTGACGATGAAGAAGGAGGCCGACGCCAAGCTGGTGCTGGCCTACCTGTGGAAGCACACACCGCTGCAGTCCACGTTCCCGGTGAACCTCACCTGCCTGGTGCCGACCGAAAACGCGGAGGTCGGCCGTCCGGAGCGACTGGATCTGCACCAGATCCTCTGGTACTTCCTCAAGTTCCGGCTTGAAGTCGTCACCGCCCGCCTCGAGCACGAACTGTCGGCGCTGAACGCACGCGTCCACATTCTCGAGGGCTTCGAGAAGGTGTTCGACGCGCTCGACGAGATCATCCGGATCATCCGGAAGTCCGACGGCAAGGCCGACGCCGCGGAAAAGCTGATCGCCAGGTTCGGCCTCGACGCCGCGCAGGTGGACGCCATCCTCGAACTGAAAATCTACCGGCTGGCGCGCCTGGAAATTCTGGTCATCACCAACGAGCTCGTCGAGAAGCGCCGTCGTGCGAAACAGCTGGCTGGTCTGCTCCGCAGCGAACAGGATCGCTGGGACCTGGTGCGCGACGAGCTCGCCGCGATTCAGAAGGCGCACTCCGACCCGAAGCGCGATCCCCGCCGCACGCAGTTCGCCTCCGATGCCGACGACGTCGAGTTCTCGGCCGACGACTTCATCGTCGACGAAGACAACGTGGTGCTCCTGTCGCGCGACGGCTGGGTGAAGCGCCAGAAGGAAGTGAAGGACCTGGCGACGACGCGCCTGCGCGAAGGCGACTCGGTGCTGGCGGTGCTCCCTGGCAGCACGCGCGCGACGGTGGTCTTCTTCTCAAACTTCGGCACGGCCTATACGTGTCGGATCGTCGACGTGCCGCCCTCTTCGGGATATGGCGAGCCGATCCAGAAGCTGTTCAAGTTCCGCGACGGCGAACGCGTGGTTGGCGCCTTGAGCCTCGATCCGCGCGTGGCCAAACGCATCGCCGCGGCACGCGAAGGCGACGTCCCGCCGGAGCACGCGCTGGCGGTGACGACAGACGGCTACAGCCTGCGCTTCGCGCTCGACACGTTCCTCGAGCCGAGCACACGTGCGGGGAGACGGTTCGCCAGGGCCGCTGACGGCGCCGAGGTGGTGGGCGTGGTCAAGGTGACCGGCAGCGAGGTGCTGATCGCCGCCACCCAGGAGGCGCGGGCGATGCTCTGCCGCGCCGACGAAGTGAACTTCCTGTCGGGTCCAGGCCGGGGCGTGATCCTGATCAAGATCGCTGAAGACAGCGACAAGGTCCTGGGGTTCATCGCCTCCACCGGCGATCGCGACCTGATGACTGTGGAGACCAGCCGCGGGGCCGAACAGACCATCAGCACCGGGAAGTACGAGGTGACGGGCCGTGGCGGGCGTGGGCGCGAGTTGTTGCAGCGCGGCCAGTTCACGCGCGTCCTCCCGACGCCGCCGGAAGTGGTCGTCCTTTCGTGATATGATCGATATTGACGCGTGGTTGGCCCGGCTAACGCCCGGCACCGCGCGAGTAATGCTGCGCCCGGTTCCGTGCCAGTGAGGCACGCTCCCCGCCGGTAAAGGTCGGGTCGATTCACCGAAGGGCGCCATTCACATTCATGGTCAGGTTTGATCAGTGACAGATCCACGATTGAAGATTGCGGTCTTCGTCGATTTCGACAACATCGAGATCGGCGTCAAGACCACGTTGAACCAGCCCTTCGACATCGGTGTCGTGCTCGAAGCCATCAAGGAACGCGGCGAGGTGGTGACCAAGGTCGCCTACAGCGACTGGAAGCGCGCCGGCGACTACAGCCGCCAGCTCTCGCAGCATGCCATCCGCATGGTGCAGCGCAACCTGACGCCGGGCGGCGACAAGAACGGCGCCGACATCAACCTCGCGCTCGATGCCCTCGAGATGGCGTTCACCCACGACCACATCAACGCGTTTGTGATCGTCGGCGGCGACTCCGACTTCATGACGCTGGTCGAGAAGCTGAAGCAGTACGACAAGAAGGTTTTTGTCGTCGGCGGCCGGCAGTTCACCAGTCTCGTAATGCAGAAGAACTGCCACGAGTTCATCGCCTACGAGAACCTGGTGAGCGCGCGTCGAAGCACTGGCACGGGCCGCTCCCGTACCGGCGGCACATCGTCGGCGGCGGCCGACCTCGACAAGGCGCTGCCGCTCGTGAAGCGCGCGCTGAAGGTGCTGGCGGATCGCGAGGTCACGCCGCAGCTTGGGCTGCTGAAGAGCACGCTGCTGCAGCTCGACTCGACGTTCTCCGAGCGCAACTACGGCGCCAGCACGTTCCGCGACTTCATCGAGAAGGTCGCCGAGTCGGGCCTCGTCTCCCTCAAGCAGTCCGGCCGCAGCGTGCTGGTGGAGTTGTCCGATTCGGCGCTCGCATCGGCAGTACCTGACCGGGAGCCGTCCTCCGAGTCGCACGCGCCGATTGGCGACGGCGCACCGCAGGACGTGGTGGCGGCGTCATCGCCGGAACCGCGTGAGTCCCGTCAGGACGAGGCACCGGTGGAGACACCGCGCCCGGCCATGCCGTCCGAGGCACAGCAGGCCGAGTCGGTCGAGTTCGCGGCGCAGCTCTTCGCGCGCGCGAAGCAGACGCCGCGCTGGCCGATGTACGTCCGCCAGATTCGCCAGTACTTCCGTAACGCTGACGAGACCTTCGACGAGCGCAAGCTCGGATTTCCCGGCATCGTCGAGTTCCTGCGCGCCTGCCAGAAGGACGGATTGCTCCGCCTCGAGCGCGATCGGCAGGGCGTGATGCGCGTGTTCCCGGGCGCCAAGCTCCAGCGGCCGGCACCGGCGCCAGTTGCCGAACCCGGCAACGCGGCCGAGCCCATGAGCGAGACGAGACAGCCTGATGACGAGCCGGAGCTGCCGCTCGATGACGCCGCACCGAGATCAGTGTTCACCCGCGTGATCGACGACGTCCCCGGCGCCGTTGAACGGCCGCTCGCGGCGACGACGACAGACGAGGAAGACCTCAGCGTGGGACCGGGCAACGTCGAGCAAAACGACTCGCTGATGCCAGTCCGGCGGGCGCGGAAGAGCCCTGTGCGGGCAGCGGGGAGAACAGCGGCTTCGCCGCGAACCGCCGCGCCAAGGACAGCGGCGCCGCGCACTGCGCGAGGAACGCGCACGCCGCGACCCAGGAAGCCGAAGGCCTGAGGCCGTCGTTCACCGATCGCCGCAGGCATGTCGTCGTATTCAGCCAAAGACATCACAGTCCTCGAAGGGCTGGAGCCGGTCCGGAAGCGGCCCGGCATGTACATCGGTGGTGTTGGCGCGGCGGGCCTGCACCACCTGGTCTGGGAGATCGTCGACAACGCGGTGGACGAGGCGATGAACGGCTTCGCCTCAACCATCGCGGTCACTCTCCACAAGGACGGATCGTCGATTTCCGTCACTGACGACGGCCGCGGCATTCCTGTCGACAAGCACCCGAAGACGAACCAGAGCGCGCTCGAGGTGATCTTCACGGTGCTGCACGCCGGCGGCAAGTTCGAGGGCACCAACTACAAGACGGCGGGCGGCCTGCACGGCGTCGGTGCATCTGTCGTCAACGCGCTGTCACGCGAGCTGGTCGCAACCGTCAAGCGCGACGGCGCAGCGTGGGAGATGCGGTTCCGCCAGGGGAAGACTGTCGGGCCGTTGAAGAAGCTCGGGCCGGCGCGCGGGTCCGGGACCACGGTGTACTTCCATCCCGATCCCACGGTCTTCCCGAAGGTGGAGTTCGATCCCGCGCTGATTCGGGAACGCCTCGAGATCGCCAGCTACCTGCACAAGGGCGTCAAGGTCAGCTTCGAGCAGGAAGCGACTGACACCCGCGACGTCTTCCAGCACGAGCACGGCGTCCTCGAGTATCTCGGCAAGATCGTCGCCGAGCGTGGCGCGCGGCCCGTGCACGAACTGCCATTTGCGACAGCGCGCGAGAACGGCCTGCGGCTCGATTGCGTGCTGCAGTGGACCGAGGCCACCGACGAGCACCTGCGCAGCTACGTCAACGGCATCCCGACGGCGTCCGGCGGCACGCACGAGAGCGGCTTGCGGGCTGGCATCGGCAAGGCGGTGCGCAACTTCATCGACACCCATGCGCTCACGCCAAAGGGCGTGACGCTCACCGCCGACGACATCCGCGAAGGCCTCACTGGCGTGCTCAGCCTCTTCATCGCGGAGCCGCAGTTCCAGGGGCAGACCAAGGATCGCCTGAACAACCCCGAGATGCTCTCTGCAGTCGACGGCGCGATCCGGCCGGCGCTCGAGCACTGGCTCAATCAGAACACCAGCGTCGCGGAGTCCATCGTCGGGCGAATCATCCTCGCGGCCAGGGCCCGCGAGGCCAGCCGCGCCGCGCAGCAGGAGGTGACGCGCAAGTCGGCGACGTCCTCGCGCCTGGCACTGCCCGGCAAGCTCAGTGACTGCAGCAACTCGGGCCGCGACGACTCGGAGCTGTTCATCGTCGAAGGCGATTCGGCAGGCGGATCGGCCAAGCAGGGCCGCGACCGCACGCGGCAGGCCATCCTCCCGCTTCGCGGCAAGGTGCTCAACACCGAAAGCGTGTCGCTGGCCAAGGTGCTCGAGAACAAGGAGCTGTCCGACCTCGTCACCGCGCTCGGCTGCGGGTTGGGCAAGAACTTCGACATGGCGCGCCTCCGCTACGGCCGTGTGATCATCCTGGCCGACGCCGACTCGGACGGCAATCACATCGCGACGCTGCTCCTGACGTTCATCTACCGCCATCTGCCGCAGCTCATGTCCGCCGGCCGGGTGTTTCTGGCCCAGCCGCCGCTCTACCGCATCGACATCGGCAAACAAACGCACTGGGCGCTCGACGACGCGCAGCGCGACGAGATCCTCAAGACTGCCAGCCGCGGCCCCGGCGGGCGTGCCAATCCAGAAATCACGCGCTTCAAGGGTCTGGGCGAGATGATGCCGAAAGTCCTGTGGGAGACGACGCTGAACCCGAAGACCCGGCGTCTGCTCCAGGTGCGGATCGGGGATCAGATCGTGACCGACCGCGTCATCAACGAGTTGATGGGCAAGGACGCCTCTGCACGCTTCCGCTTCATCATGGAGAGGGCGGAGGAGGCGGAGGAGTTGGATGTTTAAGAAGGATGAAGAATGAAGAATGAAGAATGGAAAATGAAGAATGGAGAGTGAAGAAATAGAGAGTGAAGAAATAGAGAATGAAGAATCGTAGCTAGGGCACGTCATGACGGTCGTCGCAGCCTTCTCCGGGCGGTGGTGACTGACGACACGGCGATAGCGGTCAGTTCACCGAACTCCCGTTCGAGGGCGGTCGCTTCGGGTCGGAGGTCATCCGACACGCCGGTGGCCACGAGAAGGCTCAGCCAGAACGCCGATTCGTCGGCTTCCTCCTCCATCCGTTTCATCTTCGAAATGAAATCGCGCGTCGACTGCGCCCGGCAGGCTGCTCGATACTGCGCCGCTTGTGACGTGCCGCTGGCGAGCAGCTGCCGTTGAATGGTCCAGTACCGGACCTCGTTCGGCAGGCCATCAACGAGCCTCACCACGCGAATGGCCGCGTCGAACGTCCTGGCTTTGAGCTGAGGGTTGTCCATGCGTATGTCGCAGGCACGACCGATGCCGGCATCGCATGAACGATTTCGAAGGTAGAACGAACAGAGGCGTCAGCAGGTTGGCAGATTCTTCAACACGAGCACGCTTCCGCGTGGCAGTTCTTCATTTTCCATTCTTCATTTTCCATTCTTCATTCTTCATTCCTAATTCTTCATTCCCAATTCTTCATTTCAAAGCTCCACCTGCATTCCGAGCTCTACGACACGCTCGGGCGGGATTCTGAAAAACGCCGTGGCGCGCATCGCGTTTCGTGACATCAGCGCGAATAGATGTTCGCGCCACTGCGCCATGCCCGGGTTGTTCGCGGGCAGCAGGGTTTCGCGGCCGAGGAAATAGGTGATGTCGTCCTTGTCGATCGGCAGGCCGCGCGCCCGGGCCTCGGAGATCGCTTCCGGCACGGCGGGCTCTTCCATGAAGCCGTAACGCAGCGTGACGCGGTAGAAGCCGGCGCTCAACGGCTCGACGTCGATGCTGCGGTCGTCGGCGACGTGCGGCACGTCCTCCGTCGTCACTGTCAGGAGCACGACGTTGGCGTGCAGGACCTTGTTGTGCCGCAGGTTGTGAATCAGCGTCGGAGGAACGCCGGCGCCGCTGCCGGTCATGAAGATCGCGGTGCCGGGCACCCGGTACGGGCGGGTGCGGTTCAAGTCCTTCAGGAACAGATCGAACGGATACGCGCGCTCGCGCAGGCGGCCGCCGAGGACCGCGCGCCCGGTCTTCCAGGTGCTGAGCAGCGAGAACACGACACCGGCAATCACCAGCGGCACCCAGCCCCCGTGCAGAATCTTCAGCGCGTTGGCGCCGAAGAACGCCAGGTCGATGGTCAGGAACACGGCGGTGACGCTGCCGGCCAGAAACTTGTTCCACTTCCACACCTGCCGGGCGACGACATACGCCAGGATCGTCGTGATGCCCATCGTTCCGGTCACCGCGATGCCGTAGGCGGCCGCCAGCGCGCTCGACGACTCGAATCCGATCACGAGGGCAATCGTCGCCGCCGCCAGCGCCCAGTTGATCGTCGGGATGTAAATCTGCCCGATGGTGGTGGCCGACGTGTGACGGATCTCGACGCGCGGGCTGTAGCCGAGCTGCACGGCCTGCCGGGTCAGCGAGAACACCGCGGAGATGAGCGCCTGTGACGCAATCACGGCGGCCACCGTCGCCAGGACCACGAGCGGCACGACCATCGACTGCGGAACCAGCCTGAAGAACGGCGACGACGCCGCCGTCGGATCCGCCAGCAGCAGCGCGCCCTGACCGAAGTAGTTCAGCAGCAGGCCGGGCATGACGATGGCGAACCAGGCCAGCCGGATCGGGCCGGCGCCAAAATGGCCCATGTCGGCGTACAGCGCCTCGCCGCCGGTCACGACCAGGAAGACCGAGCCAAGTACGACGAAGCCGTGATAGTGGTTGCGCGCGAAAAAGTCCACGGCGTGCGCGGGGTTGATGGCCTGCAGCACCTGCGGCGCCGTCATCATCGACTGCCAGCCGAGGAAGCCGATGGTCACGAACCAGACGACCATCACCGGGCCGAACATCGCGCCGACAGAGGCGGTTCCGCGCTGCTGCACGACGAAGAGCCCGGCCAGGATCAGCACCGACAGCGGCACGATGTATGGCGTGAGGGCCGGCGTCACCAGGTTCAGCCCCTCGACGGCGCTGAGCACGGAGACGGCGGGCGTGATGATGCCGTCGCCGTAGAGCAGCGCGGAGCCGAACAGCCCGAGAGCCAGCAGCACGCCGCGGCTCTGCGGGCCGCGATAGGTGCTCGGGATCAGCGCCATCAGGGCCAGGATGCCGCCCTCGCCCTGGTTGTCGGCGCGCATCACGTAGCTGACGTACTTGACAGAGATCACCAGGACGAGCGCCCAGACGATGAGCGAGAGCACGCCGAGCACGTTGGCCGACGTCGCCGCTACGCCGTGCTCGCCGTAGAAACACTCGCGCAGGGAGTAGAGCGGGCTGGTGCCGATGTCCCCGAAGACCACGCCCAGGGCAGCCAGAGTGATGCCGGCGCGGGAGGATGAGGACGGAGTTGAAGAGGACACGCGAATTGGGAGCCTGTGCCGGACGACGTCGGCATTCTACACTCCCGGGACAACGAGGCCCCGCCCGGACCGCCATCCCTGCATGAGATGCATAATTTCGATGTCAGTCAGCAGTTTTTTGTCGCCGTTTGGCTAGTCGAGCGCATTTTTCTTGCGCAGTGTCAGTCTCGCTATGCATAATTTGCTTTCGGTTCTACCTCGACGGCACTTTTTCCACACGAAAGGACGACCGATGGGATCTACAGCACTGCGTGACGCGATCCAGGGAATCATCGATTGGGGTGAGGCAGTCGGCGGGGTGACCGGAGGCCTTCCGAAGGCCACGGAGGTGTTTGGCTCCCTGACTTTCAACGACGAGGCGCAGAAAGCGCGGCTGTCGAAGCCCGCATATGCCGCACTTCGTCAGACCATCGTCCACGGACAGCCCCTCGATCCCTCCGTCGCCGACGCGGTGGCCACGGCGCTCATGGAGTGGGCGCTCGAGCACGGCGCGAGTCACTACACGCACTGGTTCCAGCCGCTGACCGGCATCACCGCCGAAAAGCACGACAGCTTCCTCTCGCCGAACGGCGACGGCAAGGCCATCGCGGAGTTCCGCGGGAAGGAACTGATCAAGGGCGAGCCCGACGCGTCGAGCTTTCCGTCCGGCGGCATGCGCAGTACGTTCGAAGCGCGTGGCTACACTGCCTGGGACCCGACCAGCCCGCCGTGGCTGCTGGTGAACCCGAACGGCACCACGCTCGTCATCCCGACGGCGTTTGTGAGCTGGACGGGTGAGGCGCTCGACAAGAAGACGCCGCTGCTGCGATCGCAGGAAGCGCTGTCGGTCCAGGCGCTGCGCATCCTGAAGCTGTTTGGCTCGCCGGCCAAGCGCGTGATCACGACGTGCGGTCCCGAGCAGGAATACTTCCTCATCGACCGCCACTTCTATTTCAACCGCCCCGATTTGATCAACGCGGGCCGGACGCTGTTCGGCGCCAAGCCGCCGAAGGGCCAGGAGATGGAGGACCAGTACTTCGGGGCGATTCCCGAGCGCGTGCTGGCCTGCATGATGGAGTCCGAGGCCGAGTTGTACAAGGTCGGCGTGCCGGTGAAGACGCGGCACAACGAAGTGGCGCCCAGCCAGTACCGAGATCGCGCCGGTGTTCGAGAACGCCAACGTCGCCACCGATCACCAGATGATGGTGATGGAGACGTTGAAGCGCGTGGCGCCGAAATACGGGCTCGCCTGCCTCCTGCACGAGAAGCCCTTCGCCGGCGTGAACGGCTCGGGCAAGCATCTCAACTGGAGCATGGGCGACGACACCGGCAGCAACCTGCTGAACCCGGGAGACACGCCGGAGCAGAACCTGCAGTTCCTCGTGTTCTGCGCCGCGGTGCTCAAGGCCGTCGACACCTGGCAAGGCCTGCTGCGCGCCTCGATCGCCAGCGCGGGCAACGATCACCGCCTGGGCGCCAACGAGGCCCCGCCGGCGATCATCTCGATCTTCCTCGGGTCGGTCCTGACCGACCTGTTCGATCAGATCGAGCGCAGCAAGGTGACGGCAGCCAAGAAAGGCGGAGAGCTCGACACCGGCGTCACGTTCCTGCCGAAGCTGCCGCGCGACCCGGGCGATCGCAACCGCACCAGCCCGTTTGCCTTCACCGGCAACAAGTTCGAGTTCCGCGCCGTGTCGTCCGGGCAGAGCATCGCGATGCCGAACATCTGCCTGAACGTCGCGGTGACAGACGCGCTCGACAGCATCGCCAGCGACCTGGAAAAGGCCGTCAGCGGCGGCAAGAAGATCGAGGACGCGGCCTGGGCGCTGCTGCCGAAGGTGATCAAGGCGCACAAGCGGATCATCTTCAACGGCAACGGCTACGCCGAAGAGTGGCAGAAGGAAGCCAAGAAGCGCGGCCTGCTCAACCTGCGCAACACGGTGGACGCCCTGCCGGAGCTGGTGACGCCGGCCGTCGTGAAGGCCTTCGAGAAGCAGAAGGTCCTCAACAAGCGGGAGCTCGAGGCGCGCGAGGAGATCAACTTCGAGGCCTACAACAAGACGGTGAACGTCGAGGCCCAGCTGATGGTGCTCATGTCCAACCGCTACATCCTGCCGGCGGCGCTCGAGTATCAGAAGGAAGTCGGGCAGGCGGTCGTGGCCGCCAAGGGCGCCGGCGCGCCGTCAAAGCAGGGCAAGGCGCTGGCGAAGACGCTGGCCAAGCAGATCGACGCGCTCAAGGGCACAACCGATCAGCTCGCCAAGGCCCTCGACCACAGCGGGGACAGCCCCTCGAAGCACGCGAAGTACTTCCGTGACAAGGTCATCCCGCTGATGACCAAGCTGCGGGATGCGGGCGATGCGCTGGAGCTGAACGTGCCGCACGAGATGTGGCCGCTGCCCACCTATCGCGAGATGCTGTTCATCAAGTAACACTGAGGCGGTGGCGGGTTGGCGATTGCAGTGCGCAATCGCCAATCCCTGCCGGTCACTCCGCTCGGGATCGCCGCCGGCGATCGTCCGCTCGACCTATCGGCTCTTCCACTTCACGACGAAGAACTTCAGCGGCTTGTCGGAGCTGTTGCGCAGGCCGTGCGGCACGTTCGGCGCGCTGTACAGGACGTCGCCGGCCTTGGCGTTCATCGTCCGGTCGCCCAGCGTCCACTTGCCGCTGCCTTCGACGAGATACAGGAACTCCTCGTCGGCGTGCTGATGCGGCGGATGGTTCTCCTTGCCAGGCTTGATGTCGGCGTAGCCGACGAGCACGGCTGCCGTGCCGGTGGTCGTGCCTTCGTAGTAGCTGTGAAACTCGCCCCACGGCCCGACCTCCGCCAGCTTGGTCTCTGCGGCGGGCACGACGCCTGACAGCAGGGCGATGCCCTGCGCCCGGCCCAGCCCGTAGCCGACGCCCACGAGGACCACACCCATCGCCACACGCCCAATTGCTCGTCTCATCGCTCCTCCTGCCCGGGTGCTCGACGCACCCCGACCGCCTGTCCGTCCCTGCCGCCGACGATCGTCGTCAGCCCCGCCACCAGCCGCCCCATGCCCTCGTCCACGGTCTCCGACTCCAGAGCGCCGTACGAGATGCGCAGATAACAGCCGTCGTGCATCCCGAAGGTCGTGCCCGGCACCGTCGCCACGCGATGCTCGCGAATCAGCCGCGCCGCCAGGGTCATGGCATCCATCGACGTCCTGATCCGCGCCAGGCAGTAGAACGCGCCGTCGGCTGAGGGCGCCTCGCAGATGTCGCCGATCGACTCGAGCCGATCCAGCACGCGGGCGCGCACCTCCGCCAGCCTCGCGACGTGAGGCGCGCAGTACGCGCGCCCGGCCGCCAGCGCGCCGACGGCCGCGGCCTGCGAGACATGCGGCGCGCAAATCAGGATCGTGTCCTGGATTTTCGCGACGGCCTCCGCCAGCGAGACCGGCACCACCATGTAGCCGACCCGCCAGCTGGCAAAGCCGTAGGCCTTCGACAGCGAATACAGCGAGATCGTGTGCGCCGCGGCGCCCGGCGCCGCGCCAGGTGAGATCGGCTGTACGCCGCCGTAGGTGAAGTACTCGTAGACCTCGTCGTGAATGTGCCAGAGGCCGCGGGCCGCGCACAGCGCGTTCACGGCGGCGAGGTCGCCGGCAGGATAGACGGCGCCGGTGGGGTTGTTCGGCGAGATGGTCACGACGGCACGCGTGCGCGGCGTGATGGCGTCGGCGATCGCATCGAGCCGGAGCTGGTAGTGGGAATCGGTCGGCACCGCCACCGGCCGGCACCCGGCCATCGTCACGGCCATCTCGTGATTGAAATAGTACGGCGTCTGGAGGATGACCTCGTCGCCGTGGTCGGCAATCGCGAGAATCGCGTTCATGAACGCCATGTTGCCGCCGGCGGTGACGAAGACGCGGCTCGAGGCGAGATCCAGTCCGTTTTCCGCCGTCAGCTTGCGCGCGATGGCATCGACCAGCGCCGGCACGCCCTCGACCGGCCCGTATCGGTGCGCTGAGGGGTCGGCGAAAAAGGACGGCAGCGCCGCGGCGGCCTCAGGCGGCGGACCGTAGGCCACCATCCCCTGGCCGAGCGAGATGGTGCCGGGCGATTGCCGGATCCAGTCGCCGAGCATCGGGATGATCGGCGCCTGGACGGCGTCCATCCGCAGTGACATCCACGCGATTGTATTACGCCCGGTCCGGGTGGCCGCGCGAGCGAGGGGCCGTGTAACCGTTTTCAGCAAATCACATGGATTCCGCAGGGAACCTGACGGTTTTTCATACGTAACTCCCAACAGGTGGTCGTTGGCACCTGATGTCTTTTTCGCAAGAGGTCACTCGCGATGTTGACTGTCTCCTACTCGTCTTCGCGGCCTGCTGCCGCGGTTCTGCCGGCGCTCCCTGGCCTTCTCTGTCCCTCAGCGACTCGCACGCGCCGCTCCGTACTTGATGCCGTGCTCTCGGCGTACGACTTCGGGGCGATCGGCGAGATCGTCGAGGTTGCCCGGCCGACCGGCAGCGTGCTCGGCTCGATCCTCGCAGCGTACCCGCGCATGCGCGGCACGATCGTCGGCAGCGCCCGCATCGTGGAACTCGCCCACGCCGAGATCGCGGAAGCGTCGCTGGTCCATCGCACGCGTGCGGTCGTCGACACCGGCGTCCTGCCGCCGGGCGCCGACGCGTACCTGATGCCGCACCTGCTCGTCGGCCTCGACCGCGTCGGCATGCTGACGGTCCTCGATCGCGTCCGCGACGCCATGGTTCGCCCGTGGGGGCGGCTGCTCCTGCTCGAGCCCGTCCTGGCGGCCCGGCAACCGGCGCACGTCGGCAGGCTCGCGGCCGAGAACCGGCTGGTGGTGACCGACGGCACGGAACTAAGCGCCGACGAGTTCGGCGACCTGTTGACCGACGCCGGCTTTGCCTTGACGCGCGTGATCCCGACACGCTCCCCGATCTCGGTGATCGAGGCGCGGCCGAACTGAATGAAGAATGGAAAATGAATGAAGAATGAAAAATGAAGAATGAAGCGTGAAGCCCGGAGCCCGGAGCCCGGAGCCGGAGGCCACTGCGGTAGGGCCAATCTTCAGATTGGCCATTCCGATCGACGCGTGAGGCCGATCTGAAGATCGGCCCTACACGACGTGTGGAGCCCGAAGCCCGGAGCCCGGAGTCCGTAGCCCGGAGCCCGCCCTGCGGCTGTGCTATATACAGCGCTGATGATTCGCCTGCTGGTGACTGGCGGCACCTTCGACAAGCAGTACGACGAGATCGGCGGCACGCTCTTCTTCCGCGAGACGCACATCGGCGAGATGCTCCGTCTCGGCCGCTCTCGCGCGCCGGTCACCGTCGAAACGGTGATGCTCATCGACAGCCTCCAGATGACCGACGCCGACCGCCAGCAGATTGCCGGCAGGTGCCGCGACTGCGACGAGTCGCAGGTCGTCATCACGCACGGCACCGACACGATGGTCGAAACCGCTGCCGTGCTCGCACAGCAGGTGCCCGGCAAGACCGTCGTCCTGACCGGCGCCATGGTCCCATACGCATTCGGCAGCTCGGACGGCCTCTTCAATCTGGGCAGCGCCCTCTCGTTCGTGCAACTGCTGCCGCCCGGTGTCTACATCGCGATGAACGGCACCCATTTCACGTGGGACAACGTCCGGAAGAATCGTGCACTCGGCACGTTCGAGCGGCTGACCTGACACATCGCTGAAGGCCGGCTGCTGTCGGCCGATATCTTTCACGACTGCGCCGGTTGGCGCGGTAAGGGGATGGAATGAGAACGCTCTTCACATGGATCGTGCGGCTGCTGGTGGCGGTGGTGCTGGTGGCGGCAGCCCTGTTCGCCTACGTCTACTACAGCGTCGAGCAGCGCATCGCGCAGACCTACACGGTCCAGACGCCCGCGATTGCCATCCCGACCGACGCCGCGGCGATCGCGCGGGGACAGTACCTGGTCGAAAAGGTGTCGATGTGCGGCGCCTGCCACGGCAAGGACCTGGGCGGCGCGACGTTCGAAGAGCCGAGCTTTCTGATGGGCACGCTCTACTCCGCGAACCTCACGTCGGGACGCGGCGGCATCGGCGCGCGCTACTCGAACGAGGACCTGACGCGCGTCCTGCTCCATGGCGTGAAGAAGGACGGCCACTCGGCGCTCTTCATGCCGTCGCAGGACTACCACTTCACCGAGACGGACGCCGCGGCGATCATCGCCTACCTCCGGACGCTGCCGCCAGTCGACCGCGACACTCCGTCGTCGAGGGTCGGCCCGATGGCGCGGGTCCTGACCTATCTGCACGCGTACCCGCTGCTGCCCGCCGAAGCGATCGACCACGCGCACGCGCACTTTGCCGCCGCGCCGGCGCCGGTCGACGCCGAGCGTGGACGGTACCTCGTCGACAGCGCTGGCTGCCGTGGCTGTCACCTGCCCGACCTGATCGGAGGCGGCGGCCCGCCTCCGGGTGCGGCCAACATCACCCCGGTCGGCATCGGCGACTGGAAGGACACTGATTTCGTCCGCGCCGTCCGCGAGCACAAGCGACCCAACGGCACCGCCATCGCCGAGGGCATGCCGCGCGTCTACGGGACGATGGGCGACGAGGAACTGCGGCTGATCTTCGCGTACCTGAAGACGGTGCCCGCCAGGGGCGTGAAGTCCAAGAGCCAGTTGCAGGGCCAGCAGAAAGGCTGACCCTCGAGCGGCGCGGAAGTGACAGTCGGCGGCGCCGGGTACGGGCGCCTTCCGGATAGAATGGGAAGGTTATGTCCGAGTGGCGCGATTTTGGCGGTGTCAACGAGGGATATGCGCTCGAGCTCTACGAGCGCTTCCGTCGCGATCCCGCCTCTGTCGATCCGGCGACGCGTGCGCGATTCGAGAAATCGGGGCCGCCGCCGGCGCAGGATGCTGTCACCGCGCCAGCCGCGGCGCTGCCGCCCTCCGATCTGCGCGCGGTCGTCGGCGCGGTGAACCTGGCCGACTCGATTCGACGGTACGGGCACCTCGCAGCGCGCATCGATCCGCTGGGATCTACGCCGATCGGCGATCCGGCACTCCTTCCAGCCACGCACGGCGTCACCGAGGCAGATCTGCGACAGCTGCCGGCCAGCCTCATTGGCGGGCCGCTCGCTGAAGCGACCGGCAACGCGTGGGAGGCGATCGAACGACTACGCGCGGTCTACTGCTCGAGCATCGGCTTCGACCTCGCGCATATCTTCGTGCCCGAGGAGCGCGAGTGGCTCCGCCATCACGTCGAGGCCGGCACGTTCAGGGCACCGCACCAGCCAGTGCTGGCCGTCGATCTCCTCGACCGCATCACCGAGGTCGAGACATTCGAGCGCTTCCTGCAGAAGGCGTTTCCCGGCAAGACCAGGTTCTCGATCGAGGGCCTGGACATGATGGTCCCGATCCTCGACGAGCTGATCGCCGACGCTGCAATGGCCGGCGTCAAGCACGTGCTGATCGGGATGGCGCATCGCGGCCGCCTGAACGTCCTGGCGCACGTGCTGCAGAAAAGTTACGTCCAGATCCTGGCGGAGTTCAAGGAAGCGATCGGCGATCAGCCGTTCGGCGACGATCTCGGCTGGACCGGCGACGTGAAGTACCACGCCGGCGCCCGCGCGCGCGTCAAGGAGGAGTCGGCGCCGGAGGTGGTGATCTCGATTCCGCCGAATCCAAGCCATCTCGAATTCGTCAACCCCGTCGTCGTCGGCATGGCGCGCGCCGCCTGCACGGACACGTCAGCCGCCGGGGCCCCTGTCGTCGATAAGAGCGTCACCCTGCCCATCCTGATTCATGGCGACGCCGCGTTCCCCGGCCAGGGCGTGGTGGCCGAGACCCTGAACCTGTCGCGCCTCCGGCTCTACGACGTGGGCGGCACCGTCCACATCATCGCGAACAACCAGATCGGCTTCACGGCCACCGCGCGGCAGTCGTACTCGACCTCGTATGCCAGCGGCCTGGTTCGCGGCTTCAAGGTGCCGATCTTCCACGTCAACGCCGACGACCCGGAGGCCTGCATCGAGGTCGCCCGGCTCACGGCCGCCTTCCGCACCGCGTTCAGGCGCGACGTGCTGATCGACCTGGTCGGCTACCGCAGGTACGGGCACAACGAAGGCGACGAGCCGTCGTTCACGCAGCCGGCGATGTACAAGATCATCGGCACGCATCCCACCGTTCGCGACCAGTGGGCACGGACGCTCGAGAGCCGCGGCGTGGCGACGCGGGAGGCTGCGGCGGCGATGGTGGCCACGTATCTGTCGGCGCTCGACCAGGCACTCGAGACCGTGCAGCGCGACGCGCAGCCGAAGGAGCAATACCCGGAGCCGCCGCCGCGCGGAGCCGCGCGCCAGGCAAAGACCTGCGTGCCGTTCGAGCGGCTTCAGGCGCTCAACAGCGACCTCACCAGAATCCCGACCGGCTTCACGATCCACAAGAAGCTCGAACGCCTGCGCGACAAGCGGCGGCTCGCCTGCGAGAGCATCGACGAGCGCACCATCGACTGGGCGGCGGCAGAAGATCTGGCGCTCGGATCGATTCTCGAGGACGGGATTGCGATTCGGCTGACTGGTGAAGACGTCGAGCGCGGCACCTTCAGCCACCGCCACGCGGTGTTTCACGACAGCGTCACCGGCGACCGCGACGTGCCCCTGCAGCGGTTCGGGTCGGCGCGCGCGGCGTTCGAGATCTACAACAGCCCGCTCACCGAGTGCGCGACGATCGGGTTCGAGGTCGGCTACAACATGCAGGCGCCCTCCCGGCTGGTGATCTGGGAGGCGCAGTACGGCGACTTCATCAACGGCGCGCAGGTCATCATCGACGAGTTCCTCACGTCGGGCCGCGCCAAGTGGGGCCTGACGCCGTCGCTGGTCCTGCTGCTGCCGCACGGCTACGAAGGCCAGGGTCCGGATCACTCCAGCGCCCGGGTCGAGCGGTTCCTCGAAGCGGCCGCCGACATCAACCTGCGGATCGCCAACTGCACGACCGCCGCGCAGTATTTCCACCTGTTGCGGCGTCAGGCAGTGCTGCTCCGCACCGACCCGCTGCCGCTCGTCGTGTTGACGCCGAAGAGCCTGCTGCGCCACCCGATGGTCGCCAGCCGCCCAAGGGACCTCGCTGAAGGCCGCTGGCAGCCGGTGATCCCCGATGACGAAGCCGCGACGCGGCCTCGCGACATCCGGCGCCTGCTGCTGTGCAGCGGCAAGATCTACGTCGACCTGGTCTCGAGCGAACGCCGGGCGCAACACCCCGAGATCGCGATCTGCCGGGTCGAGCAGCTCTATCCGTTCCCCTGGTCCGACGTGAAGCCCGTGGTCGAAAGCTTCCCTGCGCTCGAAGAGATCGTCTGGGTGCAGGAAGAGCCCGAGAACATGGGAGCCTGGGGTTTCGTGCGCCTGCTCATCGAAGACGTCGCCGAGGGCCGCTGGCCGCTCCGCTACATCGGGCGGGCGCGCAGCGCGAGCCCGTCGGAAGGCACGTCGTCCTGGCATGCCGTCAACCAGCGCGTGCTGATCGAAGAAGCGTTCGATCCGGCGCCGGCGCGCCGGCAGACACACATGGTCCTGTCCAAGCCGGTCTAAGCCGGCCTCATCCCCCATCAGCCACATGAACATCGTCGTCCCGCAGCTTGGAGAATCGGTCCTCGACGCGCGCATCGCGCGCTGGTTGAAGCACGAGGGCGACGCCGTCGCCGCCGGCGAGCCACTGGTGGAGCTCGAGACCGACAAGATCGATCTCGAGGTGAGCGCCGAGTCCGCTGGCGTGCTGTCGCGAATCGAGCGTAAGGACGGCGAGGACGTGAAGGTCGGCGAGGTGCTCGGAGTGCTCGAGCCCGGCACAGGCGCCGCGAAGAGTGCCCCCGCGGCCTCCGCGGCCCCCTCGGCTGCTCCGGCCCCCTCGGCCCCTTCGGCTCCCTCGGCCCCGTCGGCTCCCCCGGCTTCTTCCGGCCCTGGACCCGACGTCCGGGCCACAGCGACGGCACGAAAGGTCGCCGAAGAGCACGGCGTGGACCTGGCCCGCGTCTCGGGCACAGGCGACGGCGGCCGCGTGACCAAGGACGACGTGAAGAACTTCGTGTCGACAGCGCCTGCGAGCGCCCCGGCGCCAGCCCCCGCGGCTCCCTCGGCTCCGGCGGCCCCCTTGGCTCCCTTGGCTCCCTTGGCTTCCTCGGCCCCTCCGGCTCCCCCGGCCCCTTCGGCTCGTCCGCCCGTTGCGCCGGCCCCGGTCGTCAGGGCGCCGCGCGGCGAACGGAGCGAGGAACGCGTCCGGATGTCGAAGCGGCGGGCCACCATCGCCAAGCGCCTGGTCGAGGCGCAGCACACCGCGGCCATGCTCACCACTTTCAACGAGGTGGACATGACCGCCGTGCAGAGTCTCCGCGCGCGGCGCAAGGAGGCGTTCCAGAAGCTGCACGGCGTCGGGCTGGGCCTGTCGTCGTTCTTCGTCAAGGCCGCCGTCGGGGCGTTGAAGGCCTTCCCGCACATCAACGCCGAGGTGCAGGGCGATGAGATGGTGTTGAAGCACTATTTCGACATCGGCATCGCCGTCGGCGCCAGCTCGGGACTGGTCGTGCCGGTGTTGCGCGACGCCGATCAGCTCACGTTCTGGGAGATCGAAGCGTCGATCAAGGACTACGCCCGCCGCGCCGAGGACGGCACGCTGGCGCTGGACGAAATCAAGGGCGGCACGTTCACCATCACCAACGGCGGCGTCTTCGGGTCTCTCCTGAGCACGCCGATTCTCAACCCGCCGCAGGTCGGCATTCTCGGGCTGCACAAGATCGAAGAGCGGCCGGTGGCAGTCGGTGGCCAGGTGGTGGTGCGCCCGATGATGTACCTGGCGCTCAGCTACGACCACCGCATCGTCGACGGCCTCGAAGCCGTGCAGTTCCTGGTGCGGGTCAAGGAATTCATCGAAGACCCCGGCCACCTGCTCATCGAGGGCTGATCCGATCCGCCCGACGAGCCGGACCCGCACGACAACTCTTTGTTGCGCCGTGGTTACAGGCCTTCTATCATGCCGATGGGAGGTCTGATGCCACGTACTCGCACGCGGAGCGCCCGCGAACGCGCGATGCTCCTCACCGCACTCGGCCTTGCCGCCTGGTGGATCGTCGTGCTCGCGCCAAACGCAGAGGCGTATATCGATCCGTCGGCCGGCGGCATGCTGATTCAGCTGCTGCTGGCGGGCACTGCCGGCGTCGCCGTTCTTGGCAAACTCGTCTGGACCAAGGTCAGGCGAATGATGGGCATGGCCGATCCTGACGCGACTGCAAGCGCCCCGGCTGATGCCGACGACCCGAATGGTCGGGTTTGATCCCGCGTCGTTTCGCGACCCCTCGGGTCGCCTCTTTCGCCACAACGGCTTCGTCTATCGCACCTGCTCGCCCGAGGCGCTGGCGACGTTCACCAGCGCACGCGACCGCGGCCTTCTCGACACGCTGACGACGCGTGGCCTGATGGTGCCGTCGGTGCTCGCCGCGAGCGCCGCCGAGGGGCTCGACCCGGCAGAAGTCGGCGTCAGTGTCATCCGCCAGCCAGAACTGCCGCTCGTCTCCTACAGCTACGAGTGGAGCTTCTCGATGCTCCGCGACGCGGCGCTGCTGACGCTCGACGCGCTGGACGCCTGCCTGGCCAAAGGGTTCGTGCTGAAGGACGCCACGGCGTTCAACGTCCTGTTCGAAGGCGCGGCTCCGCGACTCGTCGACGTCCACTCGATCGAGACGCGCGTCGAGGGCACGCTGTGGGCCGGATACGCGCAGTTCTGTCGCGCGTTCCTGTTTCCCCTGCTGCTCCTGTCCCACAAGGGGCTGGACCCACGCCCTCTGCTGCTGGCGGGTCTCGGCGAGATTCCGGTCACCGAAGCCGCGCGGGCGTTCGGCTGGCGCGATCGGCTCAAGCCCGGCGTCCTCGTCAATGTCGTGGTGCAGCAGCAGCTCGAGCGCCGATTTGCCGGACGGGCCGAAGACGTCAGCGCTGCCGGCCGCGGCGTGAAGTATCCGCTCGCCGCCCTGCAGCGGCAGGTGGCGAAGCTGCGCGCCGTCGTCAGCGGCCTGAAGCCGCCGGTCGGCGACGCGTGGGGCACGTACACCGACACGCATACCTACGACGAAGCCGGCGTTCGCGAGAAGGAAGACCTCGTCACGCGCGCGATCGAGTCGGTGCGCCCGCGGCGCGTCCTCGATCTCGGGACCAACACGGGCCAATACGCGCGCCTGGCGCGGGCGGCTGGTTGCGGGGTCGTGGCCGTGGACGTCAGTCCGGGCTGCATTGACGCGCTTTACCTGAAGGCTGCCGGCGATTCCGCGTTGTCGCCCATCGTGGCCGACCTGACCAGGCCGACGCCCGCCATTGGGTGGCGCCTCATCGAGCGTCGCAGCCTGCTCGATCGGCTGCGCGGCGACTTCCTGCTCGCCCTGGCGCTGATCCATCACCTGCGGATCACGGGCGGCATTCCGTTGTCGGAGATCGTGGACCTGCTGACGCAGGTGGCGCCGGCGGGCGTGATCGAGTGGGTCGGCCGCGACGACTCGATGGTGCGACGTCTGCTCGCCCTCAGGCCGGACGTCTATGGCGACTACACGGAAGCCGAGTTCGAGCGGCTGCTGACGGCGCGGGCGCGGCTGGTGGCGAAGACTCCGTTGCGCGGCGGCCGCGTCGCGTACGTGTACGGCCCCGCCTGACGGCGACTACAGCAGCCGGCGCAGGCCGATGACGCAGGCAAGCGCGATGAACGCCAGGAGCAGCGCATACTCCGCCGCCGTGTGGCGCCCGTCGTCGTGCACCGGTTCGGAACGCTTCCTCATCGCCGCTCCCGTCTTCGACTACATCACGCGGCCGGCCGCGAAGGCCACCGCCACCGCGTGTCGCGCCAGCTCCACTCGCAGCCGGCTGACCATCCGCCGCAGCGAACCCCGTCCGGGCTGCGACGTCCACAGAAACTCGACGCCGACGCGCCAGCGGCTTCCGCCGGCATAGACCGGCACCACGCGCGTGACGCGCACGGTGTCCTCGCACGCGCGGCCGTCGATCACGACGGTGAGACATCCGGTCGTGCCCGGCTCGAGCCGGACGGCGCTTTCGAGCAGGCAGCCCGACACGCTGATGTTCACCAGCCGCACGTCGGTCTCGCGCGTCAGGATCCCGATGACGTCATCGGAGGCCAGGAGACGCGCCAGGACGTCGGCGATCGGCTCAGGCATCGAGGACGCTCCCGCGCACTGGCGTCGACGCGATTGACGGCGTGCCAATCACCCGCAGCCGCAGCCGATGCCGCACGCCGCCGTCGATGATGACCGGCCGGCTCTCGACGACCTCGACGTTCAGTTCCAGCCGCTGATCGTCAGCGGTCACATCCAGGTGCAGCGCTTCGCCAGCCACTGCAGGCGCGTGTCCGACCGCGAGCAGGCCGCCACCGGGCTCGACTTGCAGGAGCACGTCCCTCAGCACCCGCAGACGGCCCTCCCATGGGCCGCCCGGTTGAAACCTGTCGTACCGTCGTCTTCCCGACATCACCACCCCGGCTGTCAGCTCCACGCGTCCGGGGGTATCCCGGTCCGCGTCAGGGGCCAATCAGCGGAGCGGCCCCGCAATCAGGGTCGCAACCCGTATGCCGCCGGGTTCCGGCGGCCAGCGTCCGGGCTTTCTCGCGGATTGCCCGGTAACTCCACGATTCATTCGACATCGCGTGCCGATCGCCGCGGGAACCGGGCGCTACTGTTCTCGCGCGCGGCAGATTAACGTCCAGTCCACCTGGGCTTTCAACCGCGCGCTCTGGCCTGTGTCAGCGCCTCGCTGGATGGCGCCGCGTCTGTCAGTACGGGCGCGACGGCCCGTCGGTCCTTCTGTCTTCTTCCGCAACCGGCGCCCGATCGCCCAGTGGCGGCAGCAATCGCGGCGCTCGCTGCGGGCCGGCCGGGGCCGTGCCGCTGCGATACGCCCTGAAGTCCACGTTGCAGTCGTGGGCCGCCAGGAAGTTGAGAAAGCGCTTGTAGTCCGACGCCGGCATGCCGAACAGCCGCAGCAGCGATCGATAGTTGCCACGTGTCGTGGAGAGCCCGCGGCGCACCAGCTCCCGCATGTCGTGGCGCGTCATGTCGCGCTGCAGGAAGAGCGGGTGGATGTGCTCCCAGAACGAGTAGCCGCCGGTGACGAGCGCCTGGTACAACTCGTCGGACACCTGCTTGCGCCGTTCCTTGACGGGCAGCACGTGATCCGATGACGTCTGCAGCGCCGCCGGCAGGTGGGTCACCTCGACGACGCTGCCGTTGGCCATCCAGAGCGCCTGCTCGACGACGTTCTGAAGCTCACGGATGTTGCCGGGCCAGCGGTAGCGCTCGAAGCTGCGAAGGGCCTCTTCGGAGAACGCGGAATGCCGCGACGCCTTCGACGCCAGGAAGTCGACGAGCACCCGGATGTCCTCCTTGCGCTCGCGCAGCGGCGGCACGTGGATGTGGATCACCCGCAGTCGATAGAGCAGGTCTTCGCGGAACTGGCCGCTGGCCACCATATCGGCCAGGTTGCGATTGGTCGCGGCGACGACGCGGACGTCCACGCTCGCGCGGGCCTGGTCGGCGCCGACGGACTGAATCTCGCCGTTCTCGAGGAAGCGCAGCAGCAGCGCCTGCATCCGCAGGCTCATCTCGCCCACTTCGTCGAGAAACAGCGTGCCGCGGTGGGCCAGCTGCAGCTTGCCGGGCTTGTCGCGATAGGCGCCGGTGAAGCTGCCCTTCACGTGGCCGAACAGCTCCGATTCGAGCAGCGTCTCCGTCAGGCCGGCACAGTTGACGGCGATGAACGCGCGCGACGCGCGTGACGAGCCGTTGTGAATTCCGCGCGCCACCAGGTCCTTGCCGACACCGCTTTCGCCGGTGATGAGGACCTTCGCGTCACCGGTGGCGACGCGGCTCACGAGCGCAAGAATCTCGCGCATCTGCGGACTCGCGTGCACGATCGGCGACGCGCTGCTCGAGGGCTGCTCCGCCGCGTCACTCGACGAGTGCGGCAACGACTCGCTTTTCACGAACTCCTCCACTTGCTGCTCCATGCGGCATCCGCGGCCGCCACGACAGAACGTCTGCTGGGGAGCAGTCTGCTGCGAGTTGAGCAAGGGGAGTGCCCGTGGAGGAGTAGCAGGATCGTTGAGGGGGCGAACCCGACGAAACTTACCGGAAACAGGCGTCTTTCGGCCCATCTGGCACAGAGAGGAACTCTGGCGGCATCGCCCCAGACCTCTGCCCGCCGTCAGAACGCATTACGGATCTGTAAGCACTCTTACGAGTGCGACGAGTGGTCAGGCGTGGACCGAGCGGCTGGCGTCGCTCAGCGAAACCCGCTCGATGCGCAATGTCGAGAGCACGATCACGAACGCAATGGGGTGCATGAGGCCGGCCAGCATGAACGGAACGGTGTAGGTGCCGAGGTGGTCCAGCAGCGCGCCGACCAGCAGGTTGAAGAGCATCGCGCCAAAGGAACCGGCGCAGCCGATGAGACCGGCGACCGAGCCGACCATCCGCGCGGGAAACATGTCGGTCGGCAGCGTCTGCACGATCACCGCCCAGAACTGATGCCCCAGGAAGGCCACGCTCACCAGCGCGATCGCCAGGTGAATCGGCGCCTGGACCACCAGCAGGGACACCGGCAGCAGCGAGGCGCTGAGACCCAGGGCGATTTTCCGCGACCGATCGAGCGGCACCCCGCGAGACAGCAGGAACGAGGAGAGCCAGCCACCGGCAAGACTGCCGACGCCGGCAAAGGCGTATGGAATCCACGCGTAGCTGCCGATGGCGCCCATGCTGAAGCCGCGGGCATCGCCAAGATACTTCGGCAGCCAGAAGATGAAGAAGAACCACGCGCCATCGGTGAGGAACTTGACGGCAATGAGGATCCAGACAGGGCGCAGCCGCAGCAGGTCGAGCCAGCGAGGAGCGCTGTCGTCGCCGGGCACCGCCGCTGTGGCCTCTGCGGTTCCGGTTCCGTTGCCGGGCCGGTAGTGCCACGCCCACAGCACAGCCCAGAGGATGCCCGTGACGCCGGTCAGCAGGAACACGGCGCGCCAGTGCCAGTGAAAGACCACCGCTGCGATCAGTGGCGGCGCGATGACGGCGCCTGCCGCCGACCCGGTGTTGAACAGCCCGACGGCCATCGATCGCTCGCGCGGCGGAAACCACTCCGCCACGGCCTTGGCCGACGCGGGGAACCCGCCGCCCTCGCCGAGCCCGAGGAGGAATCGGGCGGCGCCGAGGCCGGCCACCGAATGCGCAGCGGCGTGTGCCATGCAGGCCGCCGACCAGAACCCGGCTACCAGCGTGTACCCGAGTCGCGTGCCCAGCCGGTCGACCAGCCATCCGCCGCCTGCGTACATCACCGCATACGCCAGGAGGAACAACGCCTGCAGCCGTGAGAAGTCAGTGTTGCTGACGGCGATCTCCTTCTGGATCTCGCCGATGACGACTGGCAGCGTCTGGCGATCCAGGTAGTTGATCGCGGTGATGAACGCCAGGGCACCGGCGACGACCCAGCGGCTCCGCGCCGGCACCCCTGAAGATGGCGACATGGAATGGCGCCAGGTCAGCGGACGATGTGGAACTCGGTCTGACGCCCGCCGATGAACCGGCTGTCGGACCCGGAGAAATAGCCCTCCTGTTCGAGGGGCACGCGGATCTCCTGGTTCCCCCACTCGGGAATCTGCGCCTGCACGCTGAGCTCGATCGAATACGCGGTCTCGGCATGCATCGGGTACTCGCCCTTCTCGACGACGCCGTCCTGGCGATCCGGCAGCCCGATGAACGCGCCGGCTCCGTGTCCGTGCAGTCCGATCGGATGCGTGTAGACACGGGGATTGAGTCCCTCGGCCCGTCCCTTGGCCAGCGCCGCGGCCTGCACCTCGTTGCCGAGCCGGCCGACCTTGAACTCGCCCATCAGGATGTCCTGCATCCGGTTGCCCTTCTGCAGCGCGTCCTTCAATCCCTGCGGCACGTCAGTCTCCCCTTCCCGCAACACGTAGGCCAGTTCCTGCGTGTCGGTGGCGAGGCCAAGGTACTTGATGCCGATGTCGCAGTGAATGACGTCTCCGCGATGGATCACCTTGTCGTCTGGATTGCGGGTGCCCTGACGGATCAACGAGATGTCGTTGAAGAACCAGCGCTCGAGGCCCAGATCGACCACCACCTGGTTGAACCACCAGTTCAGGTCGTCTTCTGTTGTGACCTCCGGCGTGATCACCCGCGACGAGAAGCCCTCGGCGATGATCGCCTTCGCGATCTGCACGACGTGGGTGTAGAGGGTGAGTTCTTCCGGCATCCGCCGTTCCAGCATCGCCACGGCGAGTTCTTCCGCCGGCTCGACTCGCGCCGCGAAGTCTGGTCCGATGGCTTTCAAGAGCTTCGCCTTCAGGCCGGCCGTCAGCCCGTCGCCGTAGGGGATGCGAACGGCCTGGTCGATGCCAATCCGTTTGGGGTTCCTCGTCTTGATCACTCGCGCCAGCGCTTCCCACTGGGTCTCGCGGTCCTCGTTCCAGTCCTTTGTGTAGAACTCCCTGCCGTGATGGGCGACGAGTATTCGCTCGATCCCGGCGTCGCCACGGTCGTAGAACACGAGCATCGACAGTCGGCGCACCGCCCAGGGGTCCTCGGGCATCAGCGGCCGGAACACCGGGTCCTCGACGTTCTCGTTGCAGATCACGACCCACATGTCGAACTTGTAGCGCCGCATCTCCTCGGGCAGCAGCCGCTCGAGGCGGAGCTTCACCCAGCCGTCCATGATCGGCTTGCGCTCACGCAGCGGCAGGATCGCCGGCATCCCCGGCGGAGCGGCCAGCGCGGCCGCCCCCGACCACAACACGCCAACAGTCAGAACCGCGGCCAGGACACGTCCGCGCACAATCACTCGCATGGCTATCGGCTCCCCAGCATCTTGATGACGACGTAGAGGATTTGTCCCTCGCCGGGATCCATCTGGTGCGCCGTGCCGCGCGGCGCACTGACGATGTCGCCTTGCGCAACTGTCCGTGTGGTGCCGCCGACGATCGTCGTGCCGTGATAGTCGCCGTGCTCGTCGGTGGTGCGCGCGGCGATGTCGCCGCCGAGCGTGCACTGCGCGGAGCCGCTCAACACCACGAAGACCTCGTCGTCTTTGACGTGGATGTCGGCGAGGCCCTTTCGATGATCGATGAAGGACGTGTAGACGCGATAGGTGCCGCCCGGCTTCTCGAACAACGATTGCGCGCCTTTCACGTCGCCGGCGCGCAGTTTGGCGACGAGCGCATCGAGTTCGGCCCTGGTCCGGACGCCTTGCAGAGTGTCGGCGGCGGCGGGCGCTTGCAGAGAAGGCCGGGCGACGGCAGCGCTCGCCACCAGGACGGCGGCGACGATCAGCGAACGAGTCGAGGTCACGGGAAGCTCCTTTTTTGCTAGCTCGGTCGGCCCGGCGACGCCGCCGAGCCGTCCACCATCTTGAGAATGGCTGAGAAGTCCAGCTCTCCGAGCCCCCGCGCCACGGCGGTCTCGTAGAGCGCGGCAATCGCGCCGGTCACCGGCAGGCTGACGTGCAGATCCCCGGCCGTGCGCATCATCAGGCCGAGGTCTTTCTCCATGTGCTTCAGGGCGAAAAACGGCGTGAAGTCGCCGGACAACATGCCCGGCGCCTTCATCTCGATGATGCCGGAGCGGGCCCGGCCGGCGAGGATGATGTCGAGCATCAGCTGCGGATCGACGCCGGCAGGTCCGGTCAGGGCCAGCGCTTCGGCAAACGCCTGGGCGGTGCCGGCGATGACCAGGTTGAAGCCCAGTTTCGCGGCGCAGCCCTGGCCGGGCCCACCGACGTAGAAGCTGCGACGGCCCATCGCCTCGAACAGCGGCTGGCAGGTGTCGTAACTGCTGCGATCGCCGCCCACGACAAAGGTCAGCTCCCCCGTCTCGGCGGAGTCCTTGCTGCCGAACACCGGCGCATCGAGCATCACGATGCCGCGGCCGTGCAGCCGCCGCGCCATCGCCTGGCTGTCGGCAGGGGCAGAGGTGCTGCAGTCGATGAGGCGCGCGCCAGCCGCGATGGCCGGTTCGAGTCCGTCGTCGAGCAGCGAGGCCAGGGTGCCGACGTGCGGCAGCATGGAGATCACGACGTCCGCGCCCCGGACGGCCTCGGCCGCGGTCTGGGCGGCGGCTACTCCACTGCCGGCGAGAGCGTTCACGCGCGCCGGCGTCCGGCTGAAGGCGGTGACCCGGAAGCCCTTGCGGGCGAGGGTGGCGGCCATGCCGCTGCCCATCAGACCGGTGCCGATGAATGCGATCTGCTCGTGCATTGCCTCGAATCCTTAGAAAAGGTGCGCTCAGACTGCAATCGATTGCAGTCTGCGATATGGTATGCGGGTCCTTCTATGAAGCGCGCGGTCACCATGCGCGCGGTGGCCACGCGAGCGCAGGTCTCGCCGGCCACCGTGTCTCGCTACATCAACAACCGGCCGATCAGTCCCGACGCCGAGCAGCGGGTGCTGGCGGCCATCCGCGACCTGTCGTACACGCCGAACCGGCTGGCCCGCAGCCTGCGGCTCAAGAAGACGATGACGCTGGGGATGGTCATCCCCGACATCACCAACCCGTTCTTTCCCGAGGTGGTAAAGGGCGTCGAGGACACGGCGCGCGGCGCCGGCTTCACGCTGATGCTGTTCAACGCCGGCGAGGACGAAGAGCATCAGTGGGAATGCCTGCAGGTCGTCCACGAGCAGCGTTGCGACGGGGCGCTGCTGATCATGGCGCCGCGCGGCCGCCAGCACCTGCAGCATCGCGCGCAGCTGCAGCAGTACAACCTGCCGATTGTCTACGTCGATCGCTCTCCCGACTTCCCGGCCGACATCGTGATGATCGACAACCTGCGCAGCGCGCAGGACGCGGTGCGGCACCTGCTCAAGCTCGGTCACACGCGCATCGCCGCGATTACCGTCAACTTCGACGTCAGCGTGCACCGCGACCGGATGGACGGCTACCGCATCGTCCTGCGCGAGGCCGGCGTGCCGCTGCGCCCGGAGTACGAAGTGCAGGCGGCGCCCACTGTCGCGGATGGCTACTCGGCGGCGGCCCGTCTGCTCGGCCTGCAGGAACGACCGTCGGCGATCTTCGTCACCAACAGCCGCATGGCCGTCGGCGTCGTCGCGGCAATCGAGAGTCACGGGCTGCGCTGTCCGGCTGATGTCAGCGTGGTCGGCTACGACAGCCACGAATGGCAGGACGTGTTCCATCCGCGCCTGACGACAGTGACGCAGCCGACGTACCTGATGGGGACGCGAGCCGCCGAGCTGTTGATCAGCCGGATCAACGAGCGCAAGGCCGGCGCGCACCAGCAGGTGCTGCTGCAGGCCGCCCTGACAGTGCGCGAGTCCTGCGACGTCTACCACACCGGACCGCGCTGAGCGGCCCGACCCGATCGCACGCCCGATCATCGCCTGCCCTTCCGCACCAATCACGCGGCCTTCAAACGATCGCCCAGGCGCAAGGCGAGCGCGGCGATGGTGATGGTGGGGTTGGCGCTGGAGCATGACGGGAACGTCGCGCCCGACAGGACGAACAGGTTGTCCATGTCGTGGTAGCGCAGGTGCGGATCGACGCAGCCGTTGCCCGGCTGCTCGGCCATGCGTGCCGCCCCGAGCCAGTGCTCGACCCCGGTCTCGTTCATGATGTGCTGCACGTCCGCGCCGGGCAGGCGCTTGCGGATGTACGCCGTCACCCGATCCGTGCAATCGCCGAAGTAGTCCGGGTACTTGATCCGCACGCGCGGAATCGCCTGGCCCGTCGGCGTGATGTGATCGATGGCGACGGTGTTTTCCGCCAGCGGCAGTGTCTCGACCAGGAACCGCACGTAGACCAGCGAGCGCCATTCGTCGGTGAACCGCGCGCGCAGGGCGGCCTGGCCGCCACTGAGGATGGAACGGGACCATAGCGTGTCGACGACCCGGTCGCGGGCGCCGGTTCCCTGATTGCCGGCCAGTATCGGCGACTTGATTTCCCCGAGCAGCGAGACTGGCAGGTCGTCGGCCACCTTCTCGAAAAACGCCGTCACCATGCCGGTCTGCGCGCTATCGGCATAGCCCGGCCGCGCATCGAGACCGGTGCCGAAGATCGCCAGGTCGAAGTCCGGATGGTCCATGTAGTAGCGGCCCAGACTGGCGTGCTTCGGGACACCCGGTGAACGCTGCAGCAGCATCACCGAGTCCACGCCGTTGCAGGCGACGACGAACTGCCGGGCCCGGATGCCGACCTGCCGCCCTTCGTCGTCCACCGCCTGCACGCGCTCGACGCGATCGCCGCGGCACTGAATCTCGGTGGCCAGCCAGCCGGTCTGGATCGTGACGCGCTCCCGAATCGAGGGGTAGACGGTGTTGAGGGCGGTGCCCTTCGAGTCGACCGGACAGAGCATGCAGTGGTTGCTGCCGCAGCACGCCGGCCGGTTGTCGACAGCCTGTGACGGCCGCACCGTGGGCACCTGCATCACGTGCTCGGCGCCGAAAATCGCCTCGCAGCTCCGGTCCATCGGGCTGAGCCGATGCGGCGGCAACGGGTATTCGAAACGGCCGGGGAATGGCAGGCGCTCGGAGTTGCCGCTGATGCGCAGGCGCTTCTCTGCCTCCACGTAGTAGGGCTCGAGCTCGGCATAGGTAATCGGCCAGCGCCGATCGAGGCTGCCAGCGAAGGCCTCCGCAGTGAAATGCGAGGGATGAAACCGCGGCATGTTCCCGAAGAAGTGGTTGGTCGAGCCGCCGAGGTTGTAGACCGGCGTGAATTGGTACAGGCCTCCGGGGCCGTCGTGAGGATGAAACGGCGGCGCGGTGTTGAACGGCAGCGGGTCGGCGTGGGACTTCTGGCGGAGCCGATCCTGAAAGGTCATCGGCGTGCCGCGCTCGATCATCGTGACCTGACGGCCATGGGCAACGGCTCGTTCGGCCAGCAGCATCCCGGCGACGCCCGTCCCCAGGATGCAGAGATCGGCTTCCAGCTCACTCGCGGATAAGGCCATCACACACGCTCCTGACGTCGGCCACCGGCGGATATCCGACGTAGGCAAAGGCTCGCGATCGACGTCCCAACAGCCGGTCGATGAGCCGCAGCGTTTCCGGGGCCACGGCATCGGCCGGCGCTGTCAGTGCCGCCAGCAGCTGGCGCTGATGGTGGGCGGGCAGGTCGTGCAGCCACGCGACTTCGTCGGCGCGCAGCCCGAGCGCCCGGGCAAGCTCGTCGCGGGCAGCGGCAGCGACAGCCGGCGTCGCTGACAGGCCGGCGGCCGGCAAGCACGCCGCAAGCAGCTTCAGCAAAGTCCTGCGATCGACATCACCGACCATACGTCCTCCCCGCCACAGCGCCAGAACGCCTCAAACTGGAATCGTTTCCAGATGCTAGTGAGCGCGCAAGCGCACTGTCAAGGTGGAAATTGGTATCACCAGAAGTCATGTATATGCTGATAGTTATAGAGAAATACCGTGTTCAGATGAGTTGGCGGACCACTTGGGGTTTCGCGTTGACAGTGCCGATGTGGCTATGAATAATGGCATCGATTTCAGCGCCCAATTGTCCTTGAAACGGTCCAGCCGCTAATCGGCTTTCCGCCGCCGCCGGCGCGCCCAGGCCCGGCCGATGGAGGTGAAGAATGGTGAGGCTCCGCTACTGGTCACTCTTGTCGCTCCTCGCATGTCTCTGCAGCGGCGCACTCGCGTCCGCACAGGAAACCACCAGCGGGTCGCTCGGCGGACGCGTCACTGACGCGCAGGGGCTGGCCGTGCCCGGCGCCACCGTCTCGGTCACTTCGTCACAAGGCACCAAGACCTACGTGACCGATACCGACGGCCGGTTCTTCGCGCCCTATCTCACGCCCGGCACGTATACCGTTCGCGCCGAGCTCCAGGGCTTCCAGCCGACCGAGCAGCGCAACATCGAGCTGCGGCTTGGCCAGCGCCTCGACGTCCCCGTCATCCTCCAGGTCGGGACGCTCCAGCAGGAGGTCCATGTCGTGGCCGACACGCCGATCGTCGACACGTCGTCGAGCACGGCCGGCACGACACTGCGGAGCGATACCCTGAATCGGGTGCCGATCGGGCGCCGCTTCACCGACGCGCTCTACATCGCGCCCGGCGTCAGCAGCGGCGGCGGCACCGGCACGGCCAACCCGTCGATCGCCGGCGGCAGCGGCCTCGAAAACAACATCATCATCGACGGCGTGAACGTCTCCGATACCGGCTACGGCGCGGCCGGCGTCTACTCGACGACGTTCAAGACGCTCGGCAATGCCATCACCTTCGACTTCGTGCAGGAGATTCAGGTCAAGAGCGCGGGCTTCGAAGCTGAATACGGGCAGTCAACCGGCGGCAGCATCAACGTGATCACGAAGAGCGGCTCGAACGACTTCAGGGGCAGCGCCTTCACCTACTTCCGCCCCGACGCCCTGGAGTCGGACTGGACGACGCTGTCGTCGCAGAACGGGACGGTAAACACGACCGGCACCAGCGTCAAGGAGCTCGGCTTCACTGTTGGCGGGCCGGTCCTGCACGACAAGCTGTTCTTCTTCGGCGCCTTCAACCCGCAATACGAGGAGGCCAAGCTGATCGCCCCGCCCGGCTTTCCACTCGCGACGCTCGGCGAGGTGCCGGTGAAGCGCCGGATCCTCTGGTACTCCGCCAAGGGCACCTACCAGCTGTCGACACAACATCGCTTCGACGCCTCGTTCTTCGGCGATCCGTCGCACGGCGACAATGGCCCGCAGCGTGCCAGCGCGCTGACCGGCGCCAACACCGCCGGCTTCAGCGAGCTCGAGTCGTACGGCGGCAACAACCAGACGGTCCGCTATGCCGGCGTGCTGGGCCCGCGGTGGCTGGTCGAGGCCAGCTTCGGCCGGGCGGTGAGCACGCTGAGCGAGGTGCCCTCGGTTGACGAGTGGTCGGTGACAGACACCACGGTCATCCCCAACGTCAGGACCGGCGGCATCGGCAAGTACGAGGCCGACGACACCGGGCAGCGTCTGCAGTACCAGGTCAAGGCCACCTATCTGGTCGGCAAGCACAGCATCCGCATCGGCGGCGTGCGCGAGGACATCGACTACACGTCGTTCTTCGGCGTCACGGGCCCGACGTTCGTCCTGCCGAACGGGCAGAGCACGAAGACCGGCGCGGTCTACTCGATCATCCCCGACCCGGTTTACAACAAGGTCTACCGCGTCTCCAGCGGCTACACCGAAAACCGGCTGCCGACGACCCAGAAGTATCTGTCGACGTTTCTGCAGGACACCTATCAGATCAGCAGCCGCCTGACGGTTCGCCCCGGCGTGCGGTGGGAAGAGCAGCAGATGGTGGGCGTGGGGTCGGACTACACGTTCACGGGCGCCTGGTCACCGCGCATCGGCGTCACCTACGATCCGCTCGGCACCGGCCGCTCGAAGATCTACTTCAACTACGGCCGCTTCTACACGCAGTACCCGAACGACCTGGCGACGCGCGGCTTTTCGGCGCTGTCAGCAACCAACTCGGCCGACTACTTCGACGCCAATCTGACACAGCCGATTCCGGAGGGTGTGCTGGCCGGCAACACGCTGCACCACCTGGTGCTGAGCGGCACCGATCCGGCCAAGGCGCTGCCCGGGACGAAGAACACCTACAACAACGAGTATCTGGTCGGCGGCGAGTACGAGTTGTGGCCGGGGCTGAACCTGAGCGTGCGCTACACGCATCGTGACCTGCAGAACATCCTCGAGGACACGGCGCCGGCCGCCAAGGTGCTGTACGATCTCGGCGTCGCGCAGGACATCGTCTTTGCCATCGCCAACCCGTCGGACGGCTACCCGTCCACGGAGCCGTACAACGTCGGTGCCCACGAGAAGTTCATTCGCAAGTTCGACTCCGTGGAGTTCTCGGCGGACAAGCGGCTGGCCAACAAGTGGTCGCTGCAGGCGTCGTACCGCTGGTCGCGGCTGTGGGGCGACTACGAGGGCTTCTACCGCAACGACAACAACCAGTCGGATCCTGGTCTCACCTCGCTGGCGGATCAGCCGATCAACGATCCGAGCTACACCGCCATCGGCACGCCGGAGTTCGGCTACCGCGGCGACATCCGCTATCTTGGCCGTCTCGGCGCCGGTCCGCTTCCCAACGATCGCCCGCACCAGGTGAAGGCCTACGGCAGCTATGGTCCGATTCACCGCCTGAATCTGGGCGGCGGCCTGATCATCGGCACCGGCCAGCCGTTGACCACGTTCGCGCTGAGCACGATCCCCATGGGGCCGCGCGGCTCGGGGGTCACCACGGTAGACGGCGAAAAGACGCGGACGCCCATGCAGGTCGACCTCGACTTCCACGCCGACTACACCCTGCACTTCGGCTCGCAGCGGCTCACGCTGCTGGCCGACATCTTCAACCTGCCGAACCTGCAGCAGGTCATCGCCTACAATCCGACCTTCGAGCTGTCGGGACACCGGCTCAATCCGGACTATGGCGCGATCACGGGCTACCAGGACCCGCGCCAGGTTCGACTCGGCATCCGCTTCGAGTTCTAGGCCATCGATGACTCCGACGCGCGCGCTGGCAACCGGCCTGCTGGTGGCTGCAGGGATCGCAGCCGCCGGCAGGCCGATGGCCGGCCGCGCGCGGCATCAGGGCGATGCTCTCGCCGAGCGCGCCCATCGGATCCATCGCGACGCGATCGTCATCGACACCCACGCCGATCTCCTCCCGCTCATCGAACGCGACGTGCGGCCGGCGATGATCGACGACTCCGGTCTCGCCGGTCCGGGCTACGACGCCGGCGACGCGCCCAATCGCCGTCGGCCCGACAACCCCTGGCTGCACGGCTTCCCGCCCGGCCCGTGGCACTTCACCGAGCGGCACACGACCGGGTACATGGACCTGCCGCGCATGCGTGAAGGCGGGCTCGACGCCCAGTTCTTCGCGATCTACACCGAGCAGGACGATCGGCCCGGCATGCCGGTCAAGACGGCACTCGGTCAGATTGGCGCCGTGCGCGCCCTGGCCGCGAAGTACCCCTCCGACATCGGCCTGGCGGTCACCGCCCAGGACATCCGCGCCATTGTCGGTTCCGGCCGCGTTGCCGTCCTGATGGGCGTCGAGGGCGGCCACATGATCGACGACGATCTCAATGTGTTGCGAGCGATGGCCGGTCTTGGCGTCCGCTACCTGGCTCCGACACATTCGTTCAACACGCACTGGGCCGACTCCTCCGGCGTCGGACCGCCGGTCGCGCCGACGCACGGCGGCCTCAGCCCGTTCGGTCGTGAGGTCGTCAAGGAGCTGAATCGCCTTGGCGTGCTGGTCGACGTCAGTCACGTCGCAGACACGACCTTCTACGACGTCCTCAAGACCACGACAGTGCCGGTGATCGCCTCACATTCCGGCGTCGACGCGATCAAGGAGCACGCCCGCAACATGTCGGATGACATGCTGCGCGCCCTGGGAGCCAACGGCGGCGTCATCCAGGTCGATGGGGTTCTCAAGTACATCGATCCGGTGCCTGGCCGCCCGACGCCGCTGTCGGTCTTCATCGACCACATCGACCACGCGATCAAGATCGCCGGCATCGACCACGTCGGCATCGGCATGGACTACAGTCCGACGGCGGGCGCGCCGATTGGCCTCGAGGATTGCTCGAAGTACGAGGCCATCACCTACGAGCTGCTCAAGCGCGGTTACAGCGAACAGGACGTCCGCAAGGTGCTCGGCGAGAACACGCTCAGAATCATGGCCGCCGCCGAGCGCGCCGCGCACTGACGCGTCCGCGGGGCCGCCGCTCCGTGTCACAATCGGGCCAATGCCCTCCGCCCGGCCGGAACTCTTCGACAGCGGCGATCCGTCCCTCTACGACGTCGTCACGGCGCAGCCCGGGCCCGCCGGCGCGCTTCCGCTCGAGCCGGCCGACCTGCTGTCGCGGCCAAGCGGCGACGTCTTCGGATGGACCCAGGACGTCGGCATGGGCTGGCAGCCGGCGGAGCTTCGCCGGCCCGAAGCGCTGATCCTCAGCACGCAGGGCGGCGTCCGGGAGCCTGACGGCACCCCCCTGGCGCTTGGCTATCACACGGGTCACTGGGAAGTGGGCCTGCTCGTGCGCGCGGCGGCGGAAACCTTGCGCCAGTCGCACTTCATCCCGTTTGCAGGGTTCGTGACGGATCCGTGCGACGGGCGCACGCAAGGCACGACCGGGATGATGGACAGCCTCCCCTATCGCAACGACGCGGCGATGGTGCTGGGGCGGCTCGTGCGGTCGCTCCCCAACCGGCGCGCGGTCCTCGGGGTCGCCACCTGCGACAAGGGACTGCCGGCAATGCTCATGGCGCTCGCCTCGTGTCACAACCTGGCGGTCGTCGCGATCCCGGGCGGTGTCACGCTGCCGCCGTCCGACGGCGTGGATGCCGGGGCGGCGCAGACGATCGGGGCGCGCTACGCGTACGGGCAGATGAGTCTCGAAGAGGCCGCGGCACTGGGCTGCCGCGCCTGCGCGTCGCCGGGCGGCGGCTGCCAGTTCCTGGGCACCGCGGCGACATCACAGGTCGTGGCAGAGGCGCTGGGGCTCACCGTGCCGCACGCGGCGCTGGCGCCCTCCGGGCAACCGATCTGGACCGACATCGCGCGGCGCTCGGCACGGGCGGCCGCGGCGATGGTCAAGCGCGGTGTCACCGCGCGCGACATCCTGACGCCGGCGGCGATCAGGAACGCGATGGTCGTCCATGCCGCCGTCGGGGGATCGACCAACCTGCTGCTGCACATCCCCGCCATCGCACACGCCGCCGGGCTGCCGCGCCCGGCCATGCGTGAATGGCTCGACATCAATCGCCGCGTGCCGCGGCTGGTCGATGTGCTGCCCAACGGGCCGCATCCGACGATTCGCCTCTATCTCGCGGGCGGTGTTCCCGAGGTGATGCTGCACCTCCGGCGCAGCGGCCTCCTCGACGGCGGCGCCATGACAGTCACCGGCGCCACGCTGGATCAGATGCTGGACTGGTGGGAAGGCTCACCCCGCCGCGAGGCGCTTCGCGCCCGCCTTCGCGCCGCCGACGGAGTAGACCCCGACCACGTGATCATGAGCCCCGCACTCGCCTCGGAGCGTGGCCTGACGAGCACGGTCTGCTTCGTCTCCGGCAACCTGGCGCCCGAAGGCGCGATCATCAAGGCCACGGCGATCGATCCCCGGGTCGTCGGCGAGGACGGGGTGTACCGCCTGACCGGGCCGGCCCGCATCTTCCCGAGCGAGCGCGCCGCCATCGCGGCGATCAAGAGCCGCGGCGAGGACCGCATCAAGGCCGGCGAGGTGCTGGTGCTGGTCGGCCGCGGACCGATGGGCGCTGGCATGGAGGAGGTCTATCAGGTGACCTCCGCGCTGAAGTATCTCGACGTGGCCAGCCATGTGGCGCTGCTCACCGACGCCCGGTTCTCCGGAGTCTCCACCGGGCCGTGCATCGGTCACATCGGTCCCGAAGCGCTGGCGGGTGGCCCGATTGGACGGCTCCGCGACGGCGACCGCATCCGGATCGTCGTGAACCGCCGCACGCTCGAAGGCGCCATCGACATCGTCGAGACCCTCGCTGACGGCACCGATGTGCCCGCGCCGGAACGTCTTGCCGGACGCCCGTTGCACCCCGACGTCGCGCCCGATCCCGACCTGCCCGACGCGACCAGGCTGTGGGCCGCGCTTCAGAACGTCAGCGGCGGCGCGTGGGGCGGCTGCGTCTACGACGTCGACGCCATCGTCGGAGGGCTTGCACGGCCGTAGTGCGCAGCGCTGCGGTGCTGCGTTGCCGCAGCACCGCAGCACCGCTATGGTGTGCTTCCAAACTTCTCGTCCGTCTTCACCTGGAACCGCTTGTAGTCCGACCACTCGGTGATGGCGTCGAGCTTGAACCCACGGAAGACCAGCGTGCGGCCCGATCCGGCGATCTCCATCCGCGCCGGCAGCCACACTTCGTCGTTCACCTTGCGGCGTTCGTAGGTCACTGTCGCGCCGCGGTGGAGACGTGCGACAAGGCCCCAGCCGTAGGTGACGTCGTCGACGGCCTCGAGCCAGACCTTCACCAGCTGGTAGTCGAATTCGTGCACCCAGACGCGGGAGCGGAAGCGCTTCATCATCCGCCCGTCGTCTGACGACGGCTGATAGCCAGGGCGGGGCTCGAGGGCGGCGACGATGGTCGGGTAACCTCCCACGGTCTCGCGCCCGATCATCCTGATGTCGTAGACGCGGAAAATCTCCTCGATGGCATCGTGCTCCTCGCGGCGATCCGCCTCGGCTTCGCGATCGTGGCGCGCGCGCTCGGCCGGCGACTCGTTGGCGCGATCGAGCACGTCCTTCCTGTGCTTCTCGTCGTTGCGGGCGAGCTCGTCGGCCGGAACCGGCACGCCGTTGACGGCGATCAGGCGCTTGTAGGTGTTGCCGGGCTCGGGCGACGGGTAGACCTCGTACGTCTTCACGGTGCCGGAGGAGACCTTCCCGAGCTTGCCGATCTCGATCTCGTCGCGGCGTTCGAGGAAGGTGTAGTTGGCCTGCAGCGCGCGGTCGGTCCGCAGGCGCGCCTTGACCTGGCTTTCGAACGCGCCGAAATCGGGCAGCGGCCGCTCACCCGCCACAGGCGACGCCGCCTGCTGGCCGCGCGCATGAGTTGAAACCGTCGAACCGGCCACCAGCACGGCTCCACCAGGACGGTCCCGAGCGTGAGGCAGAAATGGGCGCGCTGCACTAGACTATTGTGAAGGAATTCTATTGTGCGACTCGACGAAGCCCGCCTGTGCATGGATTGCGAAGAGATTCACGACGAGCAGGAGTGTCCGACCTGCGGCTCGGAGGCCTTCGCCTTTGTGACCCGCTGGGTCACGCCAGCTGAGACGTCGCTGCCGAGGAGGACCGTGAGGGCCACAGCGGCCGCGCCGGCCAGCCGGACCGACATCAGCCTCGATCAGCTCGACGCCTGGCGCCGCATCGTCAAGGGCACGCCGGCGCCGCGCGGCGCGGGCCGCTTCGTCGCACGGGGATTGTTCGGATTGGCCGCGATGGGACTCGCAGGATGGGCCTGGACGAAGGCAGGACGCGAGGTCAAGCCCGACGAAGGCTCATAGTACAATCAGGAGATCATGCCGAAGACGAAAGTCGCTATCCTCCGCACGACCCCCGCGACCGTCCTCCGCGACTACCACCGGCTGATGAACCTGGCCGGCTACCAGGACGTCGTCGCCAAGACGCCGACACCGCGCTCAAGGTCAACATCTCCTGGCACTTCTTCTACCCGGCGTCGTCGACCACGCCGTGGCAGCTCGAGGGCGTCATCCGCGCGATGAAGGCGGACGGCTACAATCCCGACGCTCATCCACGCGTGCCACAACCGCACCGTCGTCATCGACGCGCACCTCGGCGAGCGCGAGAACAAGCAGATCGACGTCGTCGAACGCCCACGGCCTGCGCAACGTGCACCTCTACGAGGGCGAAGAGTGGATCGACGATCGCGACGCCGTCGGCGACCTGACGAAGAAGTTCCTCTGCCTGAACGAGGTCTACCCGAAGGGCTTCATCGATCCCGAAGCGCTTCATCGGCGAGAACATCATCCACCTGCCGACCGTGAAGACGCACATCTTCACGACGACGACGGGCGCGATGAAGAACGCGTTCGGCGGCTTGCTCAACGAGCACCGTCACTGGACGCACCCGGTCATCCACGAGACGCTCGTCGACCTGCTGATGATCCAGAAGAAGATCCACCGCGGCATCTTCGCGGTCATGGACGGGACCTTCGCCGGCGACGGCCCGGGCCCGCGCTGCATGGTGCCGCACGTGAAGAACGTCATCCTCGGCCAGCGCCGATCAGGTGGCGATCGACGCGGTCGCGGCGAAGCTGATGGGGCTGGACCCGATGTCGACTGCAAGTTCATCCGCCTCGCGCACGAGCCGGGCCTCGGCTGCGGCGACGTGCGCGACATCGAGATCGTCGGCGACCAGGAGGCCGGCAAGGAGAACTGGCACTTCGACGGCCCGTTCAAGAAGATGACCTTCGCCTCGCGGAACCAGCACCGCATCTACTGGGGCCCGCTGAAGAGGCCGATCGAGTGGTCGCTGAAGACCGTGGCTCGCGCCGTGGGCCTACATGGCGAGCGTCACCTACCACGACATCTTCTGGTACCCGCTCAAGGCGAAGACGATGATGCGTCAGGTGCTCGAGAGCGAGTGGGGCCGCCTGTTCCGCAACTGGGGCCAGGTGCAGGCCGACGCGAACGGTTATCCGTCGGTCGGCGGCGAAGGCGTCGAGCTCACGCGCGTCGGGTTGGCGGCATTCACCAAGTCGCTCGGCATCCTCGGCACGTGCATCAGGGAAGCGCCGGAGTTCAGCAACCGGAAACGCAAGGTCGTCGACCACTGACATGGCGTATCGCGCCGTCTTCCGCTGCATCGCCGGGTGTCACGGCGAGTACTCGCTCGCCGAGCCGCTCTACAACTGCCCGCAGTGCGGGGACCTGCTGGAGGTGTCGCACGACCTGACGGCGCTGCGCGACCGCAGTGCCGCGGCGTGGATGCGGCTGTTCGACGAGCGCTACAAGCGCACGACCTGGCCGTACGGCTCGTCGGTGTGGGGCAAGAAGGAGTGGGTTTGTCCGGACCTGCGCGACGAGAACATCGTCTCGATGGACGAGGGCGGGACCAACCTGTTCTGGGCCGATCGCTTCGGGCGGTCTCTCGGGCTCGACGACCTCTGGGTCAAGCAGTGCGGCAACTCGCACACCGGCTCGTTCAAGGACCTGGGCATGACAGTCCTGGTCTCGATGGTCAAGCAGATGATGGCCGACGGCAGCTCTGTGCGAAGCCGTCGCGTGCGCGTCCACTGGAGACACATCGGCGTCGCTGGCCGCCTACGCGGCGGCGGCCGGCATCCCGGCGATCGTCATCCTGCCCAAGGGCAAGGTGACCACCGCGCAGTTCGTGCAGCCGCTGGCCAATGGCGCCACGGTCCTGTCGCTCGACACCGACTTCGACGGCTGCATGGCGATCGTCAAGCGGCTCGCCGCGGAAGGGCGTGTCTATCTCGCCAACTCGATGAACAGCCTGCGGCTCGAGGGACAGAAAACGGTCGCCATCGAGATGGTGCAGCAGTTCGACTGGCAGGTGCCCGACGTCGTCGTCATCCCGGGCGGCAATCTCGGCAACGTCAGCGCGCTCGGCGCGGGGTTCGACCTGCTCGAGAGCCTGGGAGTCACGACCAAGCGGCCGCGGATCGTCGTCGCGCAGGCCGAAGCGGCCAACCCGCTCTACCGCGCCTATCGCAACAACTGGGAGTTCGGCCCGATGACGGCGCGGCCCACGCTCGCCTCGGCGATCCGGATCGGCAACCCGGTGTCGGTGCGCAAGGCGATCCGCACGCTGCAGAAGTACAACGGCATCGTGGAGCAGGCGACCGAGCAGGAACTGGCGGATGCGTCGGCCGAGGCCGATCGGACCGGCATGTTCAACTGCCCGCACACCGGCGTGGCGCTGGCGGTGCTGAAGAAGCTGGCGGCGCGCGGCGACGTGACCTCAGGTCATCGGGTCGTCGTCGTCTCGACCGCCAACGGGCTCAAGTTCGCGGACTTCAAGGTTGGATATCACGACGGCCAGTTGCCAGGTATCGTGTCTCACCAGGCCAACCGGCCCATCGAGCTGCCAGACGACTACGCCGCAGTCGTGGATGCTCTCGGCGACGCGGCACACGTGCGGACCGCATAACTCACACTCCTCGCCAGCGACGCGCTGGCGCAAAAAAGGCGGGCGGGACGATCGCTCGCCCCGCCCGAATCGTTCCCGCCGCCCCTCCAGGGTTTACTGCTTCGTCGAGAACGCGTAGATCAACGAGAACGACACCCAGGGCTGCGTCTTGCTGAGCGAGCCGCTGTCCTTGGTGAAGAAGTGCTTGTCGGAGAAGTCGTTGCGGAACTCGGCCCGCGCAATCAACCCCGACGGCATCTTCCATTCGCCGGTCAGCGTGAATTCCTGCAGGTTCTGGTCGGTGCCGGTAGCGAACCCGTCGCTGTCGGCGAAGTACTCGTACCTGGGCGAGATGGCGAAGACGCTGCTCAGCTGAAACTTCAACCCGAGCGCGATACCCGACCAGTCGACGCCGTCACCAGCGACCTTGTCATGGCCGTAGTCGTAGTTGATCAGGAAGCTCGATTTCGACCCGAGCGGCAGCGTCGCCACCAGGTCGATCAGGTTGCGCGTGCCGCCGTCGCTGCCTTCGGGCTGCTCGTCGCCGACCAGATAGTTGGCGATGATCGTCGCCTTGCCCGGCTTGATGGCCAGTGAGGCGCCGACAGTCTTGTCGCCGTTGTTGTCCTTGACGTCGTTCCAGCCGTTCACCAGGTAGCCGGTCAGCGACACCTTGTCGCTGAAGGAATACCCGACGCGCGCGCCCATGTGGTAGTAGGGAATCGCCAGGGCAAACAGCAGGCCGCGCGAGTAGTTGAAGTTGTCCTTGTTCTCGATCACCTCGCCGCCAGCCGGGGTGACGAACTTGCCGAAGTCCACCGTCAGGCCGCCCTTGCCGACCGGCGCCAGCACCGACACATACGCCTGCTGGACGTATTTCAGATAGTTGGTGCCGCCAGGCTCGAAGGCGTTCACCAGATCGGCGGTGTCACCGGCGCCGAAATCGACGCGGAACCCGGCCCGGCTCTTGTCGGTCGGCGTCTTGTAGAGGGCCAACTCGACGTAGTTCAGGCTGAAGCTGTTGTGATTGATGTCGAAGTTGCGCAGCTGCGGGTTGACCTTGTTGAACGCCCACCCGTAGTAGGTGTCGACGAAGCCGTCAACGGTGATGCTGTGCAGGAAGTCTGGCGCCGCGGGGTCGTCAGGGGTCGTTGCCTTGGGGTCCTCGGCCGGTGCCGCACCCCACGCTACCGACGGAATCACAATTGAGGACGTCGGCACTGTCGCCGGCGCCGTCGCCGCAGGTCCGTCGGCCGCAAGGGCGCGGGATGTGCCCCCCGCCACGAGCAGCACTGCCACCACACTGCTCGTCCACCTCACCAGGCCACTCAGGCCCGCTCCTGTTCGCATCGTCGACTACCTCCGGAAAAAAGCCCGATCCGAGCGTGATGCCGGCCGCCTTGGACCGGTGTGAGAAAGACGTAGAGAAGTTCGGGCCGGCGGCCGAGTGCAGCCCGACCGGCGACAGAGCACGGCGCGTACCAACGCCGCCACAGTGAGCGACTGGACGGACAACCTGAAAATTGCATGTAAAAAATCGCGCCGCCGCTGTGCGAGCGTGACGAGCCGCGGCTGGGCGGAGCACAACGATGTAGGAAGGCCGGAAGCGCCCTACAAAGTTGTCGGGATGCGGGTATCAGGAGCGGAAGCGCGCGGGATCGATCTGGTACTTGCGGACCTTGTAGTTCAGGATCCGCTCGGTCGTGGAGAGCAGCTTCGCGGCGCGGGCCCGATTGCCGCGCGTGGTCTTCAGCGCGTCCGAGATGAGGTCGCGCTCGAACGCATCCACCGATTCTGACAGCCCGATGCGCGGCACCGTGTCGGACGCTTCCGCCGTCTGCAGCGTCGGCGGCAGGTGGTGCGCGTGGATGACGGCGCCGTCGCAGACCAGCACCGCCCGCTCAATGGTGTTCTCCAGCTCGCGCACGTTGCCCGGCCAGTGGTAACTGGTGAGCATGTCGATTGCCGGCGTCGAGATGCGCTTGATCGACTTGGTGTGCTCGGTCGAGTACTTCTCGGCGAAGTGGTCGGCCAGCAGCATGATGTCCGGCTTCCGCTCGCGGAGCGGCGGCGCGAAAATCGTGAACACGTTGAGCCGGTAGAACAGGTCCTCGCGGAAGGTGCCCTCGGCGTTCAGCTTCTCGAGCGGCCGGTGCGTGGCCGCGATCAGGCGGACGTTGACGCGGACGCTCTGGGTGCCGCCGAGTCGCTCGAACTCCCGCTCCTGCAGCACGCGCAGCAGCTTGACCTGGGTGGCGAGGCTCAGGTCGCCGATCTCGTCGAGAAACAGCGTGCCGCCGTCGGCCAGCTCGAAGCGTCCTTTCTTCAAGCCCTGCGCGCCGGTGAACGCTCCGCGCTCGTAACCAAACAGCTCAGACTCGATGAGCGACTCCGGAAGCGCCGCGCAGCTGACCTTGATGAACGGCTTGCGCGAGCGGGCGGAGTTGTAGTGGATCGCGTGCGCGATCATCTCCTTGCCGGTGCCGGACTCGCCGCGGATCAGCACCGTGGTGTTGGTCTTGGCGACCTGTCCCACCTGGTCGTAGACCTGGCGAATGGGCGCGCTCGTGCCAATCAGGTGCTGAAACGCGAATCTGTCGCGCAGTTCGTCCTTGAGATGCGTGTTCTCTTCGACCAGCCGGCGGCGCTCGGCTTCCGCGATGCGGCTGATCTTGATCGCCTGGGCGACCATCGACGCGACCAGCTTGTAGAACTTCAGCGATCGGTCGTAGTCGCGGTCGCGCCGGAACAGCAGGTCCACGCCGAGCGCGCCCACCACCTTCCTGTTGATGACCAGCGGCACGCAGATGAACGTGAGCTCCTGCCGATCCTGCCGACGGGCGGCGCGGTTCAGCAGCAGGGGTTCCCGGCTGGCTTCCGGGACGACAATGGGCTTGCCGCTCTCGACCACCCGTCCGGTAATGCCCTCGCCGAGCCGGTATCGGGCGCGCTGCCCTTCCGGCGTCAGGCCCGCCGACGACTTGATGTGCAGCTCGCCGGTTTCCTCGTCGAGCAGCGTGATCGCGCTTCGGACCACGCGGTGATGGCGCTCGAGCGTCTCGAGGACCTGCGGCAGGGCGACGCTGAGATTGAGGCTCGCCGCCAGGGCCTGGCTGATCTCGATGAGCGATGACAGCCGGCGGATCTCTTTCGTGGCGCCGCGCGGATCGTTGGCGCCGGGCGCGGCGGCGCGGGCGGTGCGGCGTGGGGTTCCCACAATTTCGTCGGTCGGCGCCATTTGCTACTACAGGATTGTAGCCACCCGGGCCGGTAGTGCAACCGTATCAGCGAGAACGATTACCGGTCATGCCCTGCGCTTATGAGTTGGCGCAGGCCGACCCGTATAATTCAGGCAAATGAGCTCCACACACGCTGTCGACGCGCCCGGGCACACAGTCGCCGCGGACGGCCAGGACCCGGCCAGCGCCGAACGTCGCCTGACCCTCTACCGCGCCCTGCTCTTCCCGCGGCTGGTCGAGGAACGGATGCTGATCCTGCTGCGGCAGGGCCGCCTGTCCAAGTGGTTCTCGGGGATCGGGCAGGAAGCCATCGCCGTTGGCGTCGCCGCTGCGTTGAACGACGACGATGCGATCCTGCCGATGCATCGGAACCTGGGCGTCTTCACGGCCAGGGGCCTCGACCTGCTGACGCTGTTCCGCCAGCTGCTCGGACGGGACGGCGGCTTCACCCGCGGCCGCGACAGGACCTTTCACTTCGGGACGCCCGATCACCACATCGTCGGGATGATCAGCCACCTCGGCGCGATGCTGCCTGTCGCCGACGGGATCGCGCTCGCCTATCAACTGCGCGGTGAGCAGCGCGTCGCGGTGTCGTTCACCGGCGAGGGCGCCACCAGCGAAGGCGACTTCCACGAGGCGCTCAATCTTGCGGCGGTCTGGAAGCTGCCCGTCATCTTCGTCGTGGAGAACAACCAGTACGGCCTTTCCACTCCGGTCTCCGAGCAGTACGCCTGTGCCCGCCTGTCGGACCGGGCGGTCGGATACGGCATGGCCGGCGAGACGGCCGACGGCAACGACATCGAGGCAGTGATTGCGGCGGTGGCCCGGGCGGCCGATCGGGCGCGGCGCGGGGACGGGCCGACGCTGCTGGAGTTCGAGACGTTCCGGATGCGCGGGCACGAGGAGGCGTCCGGCACCGCGTACGTGCCGAAGGCGTTGTTCGAGCAGTGGGCCGCGCGCGACCCTCTGGCGACGTTCGAAGCGCGGCTGCTCGCCGAGGGCGTGCTGACGACAGCGCTCCGCGATCAGTGGACCGCTGCCTTCAAGGCACAGATCGCCGCGGTGGCCGACGCGGCGCTCGCCGCGCCTGAGCCCCGGTCGACGCCCGAACGCGAGTTGGCCGATGTCTATGCGCCGGCCGCCAGCGCGTCACGGCCGGTGAACGACACCGAGGCGACTGCCGAATCCGAGCGGCGCTACGTCGACGCGATCAGCGACGGGCTGCGCGAGGCAATGCGACGCCATCCCGGGGCCATCCTGCTCGGCCAGGACATCGCGGAGTACGGCGGCGCCTTCAAGGCGACAGAGGGCTTCGTCGAGGAGTTCGGCAAGGCGCGCGTGAGAAATACGCCGATCATCGAATCCGGCGTCATCGGCGCCGCGCTGGGCCTGGCCCTCGAGGGGTTTCGGCCGATGGTGGAGTTGCAGTTTGGCGACTTCATCACCTGCGGCTTCAACCAGATCGTCAACAACCTGGCCAAGACCCACTACCGGTGGGGCGTCGGGCTGCCGGTGGTGCTGCGGGCCCCGATAGGCGGCGGGACAGGCGCCGGGCCGTTTCACTCACAGAACCCGGAGGCCTGGTTCACGCACGTCGCCGGGCTGAAAGTCGTCGCGCCGGCGACTCCTGCAGACGCCAAGGGCCTGCTGCTGGCGGCCTTCGAGGACGGCAACCCCGTGCTGTTTCTCGAACACAAGTTCCTCTACCGCTCGGCCAAGGGCCTCGTGCCCGACGGCTACTTCACAGTGCCGATTGGTCCGGCCAGAATCGCGCGGGCCGGCACCGACCTCACGATCGTCACGTGGGGCGTCGGCGTCGTCTGGGCGCTGGACGCGGCGGCGACGCTGGCGCAGGAAGGCACCTCGGCTGAAGTGATCGACCTTCGGACGCTGCTCCCCTGGGATCGCGAACGCGTGCTGGAGTCGGTGCGGAGCACCAGTCGCGCGCTGGTCCTCCACGAGGCGCCGGAGACCGGCGGCTTCGGCGGCGAGATCGCCGCCGCGATCGCGGAGCACGCCTTCGACGCGCTCGACGCGCCGGTGACGCGCGTCGCCGGGCTCGACATGCCGGTGCCCTTCAGCAAGGCGCTCGAGGAGATCTACTCGCCGAAGGCGCGGCTGCTCGACGCCGTGCGCGCGCTCGTCGCCTACTGACGCGCGGCGCGCCGCTCGCAACGCTTCGTCACGATCTTTTGTATCTGACAGGCGAAAAACCGTTTATCATGCTGTGACATGAGCACAACGAGCAGTCGCCTGCGACAGGCGATGGGAGCCGGCGAGGTCTGGAGCACCACGGACGCCGCCGAACTCTACGAGGTCCCGCGCTGGGGCAAGGGCTACTTCTCGGTCAACAGCGCCGGCAACGTGCAGGTGCACCCGGTCAAGGATCCGAGCCGGGCCATCGACCTCAAGCAGCTCGTCGACGACCTCGAAGCGCGCGGCATCGCCCTCCCCCTGCTCATCCGCTTCAGCGACATTCTCAATCACCGGCTGGCGGACATTCACGACGCGTTTCAATCGGCAATCGCGCAGCATCAGTACGGCGGAAAGTACTGCTGCGTGTACCCGATCAAGGTCAATCAGCAGCGGCAGGTCGTCGAGGAGATCATCAATTTCGGCGCGCCGTACCACTTCGGCCTGGAAGCCGGCAGCAAGCCCGAATTGCTGGCCGTGATCGCGATGGCGTCCAACGACACGCCGATCATGTGCAACGGTTTCAAGGACGCCGAGTACATCGAGGCCGTGATGCTGGCCCAGAAGATGGGCCGCAACATCATCCCGGTGGTCGAGAAGTACACCGAGCTGTCGCTGATCCTCGAGTACGCCGAGAAACTCGGCGTCCGGCCGCAGATCGGGATGCGCGTCAAGCTGGCCGCGCGCGGCGGCGGACGCTGGCAGAACTCGGGCGGCTACCGATCGAAGTTCGGCCTGACAGTGGCCGAGATCCTTGAAGGGCTCGACGAGTTGAAGAAGCGCGGCATGGCCGACTGCTTCAAGCTCCTCCACTTCCATCTCGGCAGCCAGATCCCGAACATCCGTGTCGTCAAGCACGCGCTGAACGAAGCCGCGCGCATCTACGCCGAGCTGCACAAGGCCGGCGCCGGCCTCGAGCTGCTCGACGTCGGCGGCGGGCTGGGCGTCGACTACGACGGCTCGCAGACCAACTTCGAGTCGAGCACCAACTACACGCTCCAGGAATACGCCAACGACGTCGTCTATCACATCCAGAGCGTGTGCGACGACGCCGGCGTGCCGCACCCGACGATCGTGTCGGAAAGCGGCCGCGCCGTCGTGGCCTATCACTCGGTGCTGGTGTTCAACGTGCTCGGCGTGTCCGGCTTCGGCAACGGCGCGCCACCGCGACCCAACGGCGAGGACGTCGAGCAGCCGCTCGTCGACCTGATGGACACCTACAACACCATCTCGACGCGCAACGCGCTCGAGGGCTACCACGACGCGCAGCAGGCTCTGGACATGGCGCTCAACCTGTTCAGCGGCGGCTACCTGCCGCTCGACCAGCGCTGCCAGGCCGAGACGCTCTACTGGGCGATCTGCGTCAAGCTGCAGCGTCTCGTGCAGCAGATGGACGAGGTCCCCGAGGACCTGCAGGGCCTGGACGAGGCGCTCTCGTCCACCTACTTCTGCAACTTCTCGCTGTTCCAGTCGATCCCCGACAGCTGGGCCATCAAGCAGTTGTTCCCGGTTCTGCCGATCCATCGCCTGAACGAGCGGCCGACCGAGCACGCGGTGCTCGGCGACATCACCTGCGACTCCGACGGCAAGATCGATCAGTTCATCGATCGCCGCGACGTCAAGCGCACGCTGCCGCTGCACCAGTTCAACGGCGATCCGTACATGCTCGGCGTGTTTCTGGTCGGCGCGTATCAGGAAATCCTCGGCGACCTGCACAACCTGTTCGGCGACACGCACGCGGTCCACGTCCGCCTCGACGCCGACGGCAACGTCAGGCTGGAAGCGCTGATCAAGGGCGACACCGTGGGCGAAGTGCTGGACTACGTCGAGTTCGACGCCGAGACGTTGATGCACCGCATGCGCGTCGCCGCGGAATCGGCATTGCGCGAAGGCCGGATCGACCTCGAGCAGTCGGGCCGGCTCCTGCGCTTCTACGAAGACGGCCTGCACGGCTACACCTATCTGGAAGAGACGGGCAAGGGCCGCGACTGAATCGGCCGCGGCCCCGCCCTCGCCTCAGCGCAGCCTGAAGTCCACCGTCACCGTCATCACGACCGGCACCGCCTCGCCATTCAGCCGGGTCGGTGTGAAGACCCACTGCTCCACCGCCGAGACCGCCGCTCGATCCAGCAGCGGCACCGATCGCAGCACGTGTGCCTGCCGCACGCGGCCGTCGCGGTCGATGATCACTTCAAGGATCACCGTGCCTTCAACGCGGGCCGACTGCGCGATCGGCGGGTAAATCGGCACGACGTCGTGAGTCTTTCGCGGCGCCGCGATATCGCCGCCGGGCCGGACGGGTCCGTGTGGCGGCGCCGGCGGCGGGGCCTCGACGACAGTCGAGCTCGTCGCGATCGGCCAGCCATCGGTCACGCCACTTTGTCGCACCATGTCCTGTTCGCCAGGCTCGCCTGCAGAGGATGCTCGATCGACGATGTGATCCGGCGCCTCCGTCGGGGCCGCACCAGACGGCGGAGAGAGGGTGGGCGTATCGTTCGCGGAATGGCGCGCCTGGGAGGGGCGCTGCTCGACGACCACCGGAATCGCCGGCGCAGGTTCGTAGAGCGCACGCCGAGGTGCAGGCGTGGGCAACGTGACGTCGGCCATCACGGTGACCACGAAGCAGGTCGCAAAAAGCAGCGCATGCGCGCCGATCGAGAGCGGCAGCAGGAGCGTCCGTGACGCGTGATGGATCGGCGGCACGGGTGTACGCAGGAGCCCGTCGGGCATGTCGTCCTCCAGTCACCTGCCACCATCCGGTGCGGCGATCTGCGGGCGGACACGCCGCTGTCGGTCGGCGAGGTGCAGTTATGGGGATTGGACACCGGCGATCGTGAAACGGCTCCTGCGGCCGGATGCACGCTTGCGCGGAGACTGCCCTACTCGTTCCGCAAGGCGTCTGAGGGCACGATCGCCAGCGCGCGTCGCGCGGCGAGGCCGCCGCTGGCAAGGCCGACGCACAGCAGCGCCGCGACCGACGCCGCCAGCGTCAGAGGATCGTGCGGCGAGACGGCGAAGAGCAGGCTCGCGAGACCGCGCCCGGCTGCCAGCGCCAACGCGACACCCACCACGATCCCGCCGAAGGTCGGTGTCGCTGCCTGAGCGAGCACGAGGCGCAGCACGTCGCGACGCGTGGCGCCAAGTGCGAGGCGCACGCCGATCTCGCGTGTGCGCCGCTCGACCGCCCACGCAAGGACGCTGAACGTGCCGACGCCCGCCACAACCAGCGCCACGATCGCCAGCGCGCCGAGGAGGACGGCCGTGAAGCGCGGCCCCGCCGTCGCCTCCTCGATCGCGCGGTCGAGCGTCGTCACCGACGCGAGCGGCAGATCGGGATCCGCGGCGGCCACTGTGGCCCGGAGTGCGGGGACGATGGTCAGCGGATCGTTACCGGACACACGGACCACCAGGTCCATCCGCGGGAAGTTCCACTGAGCGTACGGGACGTAGATGTCCTCACGGACGGCCGTCCATTCGCGATAGCGCACGTCGCCGACGACCCCGACGACGGTTTTCCAGGGTGCGGGGCCGTCGACAGGCCCGGCTTTGAGCCGTTTGCCGATCGCACTCTGGCCGGGCCAGAACCGGCGCGCCATCGCGCTCGACACAATCGCGATGGCCCCAGCGTCGGGTCCGTCCGCCTCCGAAAAGCGCCGGCCTTCGACCAGCGGGATGCCGACTGCCGCGAAGTAGTCGGGGTTGATCGACTCGTAGTTGGCGTGAGGGTTTCCGGCCTGCTCGCCCGGGCTCTGCCCTTCCACAGTGAAGGCATAGTCCCAGCCGATCGGATCCGCCAGCGGCCGCAGCAGCACCAGACCCGCATGCTGCACGCCGGGGAGCGCCGCGATCCGCTCCAGCAGCGGCCGGTAGAACGCGGCGCGAGCTCGATGATCCGCGTACTTGTCACTCAGCAGGATCTTCGCGGTCACCACGCCATGGGAGTCGAACCCGGGCGCGAGTCTCGCCAGGCGCGCGAACGAGCCCGCCGCCAGGCCCGCGCCGGCCACCAGCGCGAGCGAGACCGCCAGCTGGCCGGCGACCAGCACGGTGCGGACACTGCCGATACGCCGGCCCGCCGTCGCTCGTGCGCCGGCGTCGCGCAGCGCGTCCGCGGCATCCACACGCCCCGCCTGAATGGCCGGCGCCAGGCTGACCAGCAGAGCCGCGCACAGCGACACCAGGGCCGTGACGACGAGGACGCGCCAGTCGACAGCGAGGTGCTCGAGGCCGGGCACGTCCGCGGGAATCAGGGCGCCGATGATCGTCACGCCCCATACCGCGAGGACGACGCCAAGGGCTCCGCCGGCCAGAGACAGCAACACGCTCTCCCGCGCAAGCAGCGCCCGCAGCTCGCCGCGACTCGCGCCGAGCGCGCCACGCAGCGCGAGCTCGCGCTGGCGATCGACGCCGCGCGCCAGCAGCAGGTTGGCGACATTGGCGCAGGCGATCAGCAGCAGGCAGGCCACAGCCGCCGTGAGCAGCTGCAGAGCCGGGCGCGTCTGGCCGTAGATCTGCTCGGTGAACGGCTCGAGACGTCCGCCGTACGCTTCGCCGTGCGGCCTGGCAGCTGCCACCAGCGGCGCCACCCGCCGTACGTCCCCGCCGCCGCCTCCATCGTCACGTCGTCACGCAACCGGCCAACCAGCTTGAGCACGCCGACGTCTGGCGCGTCGTGCGCCAGCGCTGCCGGTGCTGAAGAACATGTCGGCCTTGCGTGGCAGCATCCCGCGCGGCAGCACGCCGACGACGGTGATGGGCGTGCCGTCCACTGTCACGACCTGACCGGCGATCGACCGGTCGCCGCCGAAGCGCCGCTGCCAGAGACCTTCCGAGATCAGCGCCGTGGTGCTGGCGGCGTCGCGGACTTCGAAGGCGCCGAAGCGGCGGCCGATGCGGCGGCGTCACGCCGAGGACCTCGAAGAAGTTGGGCGAGACCAGCGCCGCCTCCACCTGCTCGGGCGCGCCGCGGCCGGTCAGCGTCACGCGGACGTTGGCGGCAGTCACCGCGGCCACGTCCTGAAACGCGCGGAGATGCGTGCGCCAGGCCTCGTATTCGCGTGTCGACAACTCGATGGCCGGCGTACCCGTTTTCGGGTCCGTCTGCCAGAGGACGGCGAGCCTGTCGGCAGCTCGAAACGGCAGGTCGCCGAGCAACACGGCCTGCACCGCGGAGTAAATCGCGGTGGCCGCGCCGAGGCTGACGCCGAGCGTCAATGTGGCGGCAATGGTCAGCGCCGGGCGCCGCGCAAGGGATCTGACCGCATGGCGAAGGGATGCTAAACTCATGGGTGATGTCGGTGTCTGCTCAGGCTCCTGCGCTTTCGTCCGTCGCGCACCTGGAATCATTGATCGCGGCGCTGCCGGACGATCCGCGGCGCGAGAAAGTGCTCTACCACCTCGGACGCCTCCGGCAGGCCTTTCTGGCGTCACATCAGGAGGCGGTGCGCTTTGCCGCCTTCACCGTCAACAAGACGATCCACGACGCGTCGGCCGAGTGGGGCGAGGGCATCACCGCCGCAATGGACAGCCTGCGGGCCGCCCTGCACGACGCCCATCACGAGTTCTGACGGCCGGCGGCCGCGGCCGCATCTTCCCAGGTCCCGTAAGCATCCACCTCAGTACGGCCGATCTTTGGCTCGGCCATCAGCCGCCGCGGCCAATCTGACGAGTGGCCCTGCCGATTCCATTGCATCACGGCCAGCTTCGGCCGTGGTGGTCGATGGGACGACCGGATGATTTTCCGGGACCAGCGCCGGCCGCCCGGCCTTCACAAGGTCCGCGCGCGGGCGTAGGATTTGGTCATGCCCGACGCGCTTGCGACGCTCGTCGATGCGGTGTCGCGCGGCGACCTCCTGTCGGCTCATGCCGTCCTCGAGGCGAACCCGGATCTGGCGCGCATGCCGCAGGGCGGCGCCACGCCGCTGCACTACGCCGCGGTTCACGGGCAGCGTGACGCCGTCGACCTGTTGATCGACCAGGGCGCCAGCCTCGAAGCGCTCGATCAGGAATACGGCGCGGCCCCGATCGGGTGGGCGAACGAAAAGGGCCACATGGATCTGGTCCGGCACCTGCGCGCGCGTGGCGCGCACGTGAGCCTCCACACCGCGTCAGCCTTCGGGTTCCTCGACGACGTGAAGGTGCTGGCGGCGTCGCATCCGCAACACATCAATCATCTCGTCGGGTATGGCGCTCCGCTGCACCTGGCGGCGCTCTGGGGCCATCCGGAGGTGGTCGCGCACCTGCTGTCGGTGGGCGCCGACCCCGCGAGGCGAAATCAGGACGGCGAGCTCGCGTTCACCATCGCGCGACGCCAATCGCTGTCCGACGCGTGCCAGACGCCAATCGTGACGGCGGAGCGGCGCCGGGAAATCGTGGAGGGCTGCCGGCGCGCGGCAGCGATCCTGAAGGCCGTCACGATCGAGCCGATCTGAGACCGGCTCAGGGCAGGGTGTTCAGCGCCTCACAGGCGCGAGCCTTGAAGCTGCCCCGCTGGCCGCAGAGGCCCGAGAGTGCTTGCCTCGCGTCGGCGATCGCGCCGACACGCGCCGCGGCGGTGGCGTCGAGCCACGCGATTTCATCCTGTCTCGCCGACGGCGCCAGCCGCGCGGCTTCAGCGAGTGCTGGACGCGCGGACTGCGGCTCGACCAGAGAGCAGCCGGCTGGCGCCGAGGTAGAACCAGGCGTCAGCAACCTTCGGATGCGAGCGGGTGAACGCGCCGAGCCGGCGCGACGCTTCCGCGAAGTTCCCTGCGCGATACGGCGCGACGGCGTCCATGAGCGACCCGAGGAGCGGGTTGGGCGCTCCCCGCATCACAATCGCTGCGTCGGCCGGGACGACGAGCGCCGGAGGCTCCACCGTCCATTGACCGGCTGGCGGAGCGACGGCTGCAGACACAGCGGCCGGCGCCGGCGTCGCGACGGGGACGACCTGTCGTGCGGGCGCGTGCGCCTGCCACCAGACACCCAGACCGACAGCCGCCAACGCCGTTGCGGCAGCGGCAAGCCAGGCCGTCGGCGCGCCGCCGCGACGAGCCGGCCCGTCGGCCATCGACGCTGGAAGCTCGGGCTCGAGCAGCGCCAGATCGGCCGCCAGCGACTGGCACGCCGGGCACGCGCCCAGGTGCGTCGCTATCTCGTTGCGCAGCGCGTCGGGCAGCGCATCGCCGGCCAGCGCCTGCAGCTGATCGGGCGGCGGGCAGCCCCTCGCTCTGGCGCCGGGCCCGATGCGCGCGTCCACGTCCTCATTCATTGCCCGTGACCTCCAGCTTCTTACGGAGCAGTTCCCGCGCGTACTGCAGGTGTCCCTTCACTTGCGTCTCACTCAGCCCCAGCCGCTTCGCGATCTCCCGCCGGTCGAGGTCGTAGACATACCGGAAATGCAGGCAGACCCGATGAATCGGCTTCAGGCCCTCGATTCGCAACCACCACGGATCAAACGGCGGCGCCGGCTCGACCGACGGCTCGACCTCGCTTGGCGGACCCAGGTGCCGCTGCTCAACCGCACGTTTGCGCCAGTAATCCACACTGCGGTTCCGGACCACGACGAACAGCCAGCCGGGGAGCTCCTGAACACGAATGCTGTCGAAATGACGATGCAGCTCGAGGAAGGCCTCGGCGGCGAGGTCTTCAGCCACGTCGTGCCGGCCGACGCATTTGAGTGCGTAACGGAAGACGGCGCGCGCGTGCTGCCTGTAGACGGCCTCGTAGCTGTCCATCTGGATTACGCGCCTGGGGGGCCCTCGGGAAGAAGCTTAGCAGGGCCGTACGGTCAGCAGCGGCCGGCGGCGACCGGCTCGTAGGCCAGATTGGGCGTCAGCCAGCGCTCGACCTGCTCGACCGCCAGTGCCTTGCGCCGCGCGTAGTCGGCAATCTGATCCGGGCCGATCCGACCGACCATGAAATATCGCGCCTCCGGATTGGCGAAATACAGGCCGCTCACGCTGGCGGCCGGCGTCATCGCGAAGTGCTCCGTCAGGTTGATGCCGACGGCCTGCGCCTGCAGCACATCGAACAGGGTGCCCTTCTCGGAGTGATCCGGGCACGCGGGATAGCCGAACGCCGGGCGAATCCCACGGTACTTCTCGGCCGCCAGGTCGTCGCTGGATAGGTGCTCGTCCGCGCCGTAGCCCCACTCGCGTCTCGCCTGCGCGTGCAGATATTCGGCAAACGCTTCGGCGAAGCGATCGGCGAGCGCCTTCACCATGATGGCGGAATAGTCGTCGTTCTCGGCCTCGAACCGGCCTGCCAGGTCGTCGGCGCCGATGCCGGCGGTGACGGCAAACGCGCCGAGATAGTCGCGGCGGCCGGTCGAGATCGGCGCCACGAAATCGGCAAGCGATCTGTTGGGCCGGCCATCAGCGATCACTTCCTGCTGGCGGAGCATCGGGAAGCGCGCGGCCGGCTGCTCGCGGCCGTCGTCGGCAAACAGCACCAGGTCGTCGCCATCGCTCGCCGCCGGCCAGAAGCCGTAGACGCCGCGGGCCTCGAGCAGCCCCTCCGACACGATGCGATTCAACAGCACCTGCGCGTTGTCGTACAAGTCCCGCGCCGCGGCGCCATATTGCGGGTGATCGAAGATCGCCGGGACGCGGCCTTTCAACTCCCACGCGTGGAAGAAGAAGGTCCAGTCGATGAACGGGACCAGATCCGCGAGCGGCACGCGCACTTCACGGCGGCCGAGGAACGCGGGTACCGGCAGGTCGGCCGACGTCCAGTCGATCCGCATGCGGTTCGCACGCGCCGCCTCGAGCGGGAGTAGCGGGCGGGCCTGCCGCGCGCCATGCTGCACGCGCAGCGTCTCCTGGTCGGCACGCGCCGCGGCGACGAACCCCGCCTTGGCCGTCGGGCTGAGCAGGCTGGACACGACGTCAACTGCCCGGGAAGCGTCCAGCACGTGCACCACCGGCCCGCTGAACTCCGGCGCGATCTTCACCGCGGTGTGCTGGCGGCTCGTCGTCGCTCCGCCGATGAGCAGCGGGATGTTCAGCTTGCGGCGCTCCATCTCGCGGGCGACCGACACCATCTCGTCGAGTGACGGCGTGATGAGGCCGCTCAGCCCGATGAGGTCGGCGTGCTCCTCCGCCGCCGTGCGCAGGATCACGTCCTGATGGACCATCACCCCGAGATCGATCACCTGGTAGTTGTTGCAGCCGAGCACGACGCCCACGATGTTCTTGCCGATGTCGTGCACGTCGCCCTTCACCGTGGCCATGACGATCCGGCCCTGAGCGCTGCGGCCCGTACCGCCCGCAGCCTTCTCTGCCTCCATGAACGGCTCGAGATACGCGACAGCCTTCTTCATCGCGCGCGCGCTCTTCACGACCTGCGGCAGGAACATCTTCCCCGCACCGAACAGGTCGCCGACGGTCTTCATGCCGTCCATCAGCGGGCCTTCGATGATCTCGATGGGACGCGTGAATTTCTGACGCGCCTCCTCGGTGTCCGTCTCGATGAAGTCGACGACGCCATGGACGAGCGCGTAGGACAGGCGGGCCTCGACACTGCCTTCGCGCCATGTCAGGTCGCGCTCACGCTTCTTCCCCGCCCCCTTGACCTGCTCGGCGTACTCGACCATCCGCTCGGTGGCGTCCGGGCGACGGTTGAAGATGATGTCTTCGACGTGCGTGAGTAGCTCCGCCGGGATGTCCTCGTAAACTGCCAGCTGGCCGGCGTTCACGATGCCCATGTCCATGCCGGCCTGAATCGCGTGGTACAGGAAGGCCGAGTGGATCGCTTCCCGGACCAGATCGTTGCCGCGGAACGAGAACGACAGGTTGCTGACGCCGCCGCTGATTTTGACGCCCGGGCAGGTCTGCTTGATGATGCGTGTCGCGTCCAGGAAGTTGCGTGCGAAGTCGTTGTGCTCCTCGATGCCGGTGGCGATCGCCAGGATGTTCGGGTCGAAGATGATGTCCGAGGGATCGAAGCCGGCCTGCGTGGTGAGCAGCGCGTAGGCGCGCTGGCAGATGGACACTTTGCGCGCGACGGTGTCAGCCTGTCCAGTTTCATCGAACGCCATCACGACCACTGCCGCGCCGTAGCGCCGGACCGTGCGGGCCTTGGCCAGGAAGTCAGCTTCGCCTTCCTTGAGCGAGATGGAGTTCACCACCGGCTTGCCCTGCACGCACTTCAGGCCCGCCTCGAGGACCGACCACTTCGAGCTGTCCACCATGAACGGCACGCGCGCCACTTCCGGCTCGGTGGCGAGGTAGTTCAGGAAGGTGGTCATGGCGTGCTCGGAATCGAGCATGCCTTCGTCCATGTTGACGTCGAGGATGTTCGCGCCGCCCCGCACCTGCTCGAGCGCCACCTGCACCGCCGTGGCGTAGTCGCCGGTCTTGACCAGGCGGGCAAAGCGCGCCGATCCGGTGACGTTGGTCCGCTCACCGATCATCTGGAAGTTGCTGTCGGGCCTGATCGTCAGCGGCTCGAGCCCCGCCAGTTCCGTGTATTTCACTGGCGACGCGCCGTCGGCCGGATCGCCGGGCGATGGCACCTGACGCGTGGGCAGATCGCGGACCGCCGCGGCGATCGCCCTGATGTGGTCCGGCGTGGTGCCGCAGCAGCCGCCGACGATGTTGAGCCAGCCGCGGCGGGCGCAATCCTCGAGGAGCGCCGCGGTCTCCGGTGGCTGCTCGTCGTAGTCGCCGAACGCGTTCGGCAGGCCGGCATTGGGATAGCAGCTGATGCGCGTGTCCGCCACCTTCGCCAGCTGCTCGATGTAGGGCGCCATGTCGCGGGCGCCGAGCGCGCAGTTGATGCCGACGCTGAACGGCCGGCTGTGGCGGATCGACGTCCAGAACGCCTCCACGGTCTGCCCCGACAGCGTCCGACCGCTGCGGTCGGTAATCGTCACCGAGATCATGATCGGCAGCTCCGCGCCGCGGGCGTCGAACTCCTCGGCGCACGCGATCAGCGCGGCCTTGGTGTTGAGCGTGTCGGTGATCGTCTCGATGAGGAGCGCATCGACGCCGCCATCCATCAGGCCGCGCACCTGATCGCGATACGCATCGCGCATCTGGTCGAAGGTGGTGGATCGCGCTGACGGGTCGTTCACGTCTGGGGAAAGCGACAGGGTCCGCGTGGTCGGTCCCATCGCGCCGGCGACAAAGCGCGGCCGGCCCGGCGTGGCAGCGGCAAATTCGTCCACGGCCTGGCGCGCGAGGCGCGCACCGGCGACATTCAACTCGTAGCTGAGCGACTCGAGCGCGTAGTCCGCCTGCGAGATGGCCTGGCTGCTGAACGTGTTGGTCTCGATGATGTCGGCGCCGGCCTCGAGGTACTCACGATGGATCTCGACGATGACGTCGGGGCGCGTGAGCACGAGGAGGTCGTTGTTGCCCTTCAACTCGCACGCATGAGAGGCCAGGCGCTCGCCGCGAAAGTCGGCTTCGCCCAGCTTCCGGCGCTGAATCATCGTGCCCATGGCGCCGTCGAGCACGAGAATCCGCTCGGCAGCCGCCTGCTCCAATGCCGTCCGTCGATCGCTCACTGAATCGCTCCTTGTGCTTCTGCCTGCACCGGCCTGACCCCGCTGGCCACGAGCACGGTGAACGGATCTCCGGTCAGCCGCGCGCCGACGCCCACGCGGACGTCGATGAGTCCCGCTCCGCCGAGCAGGTCTTTCAGCTCCCCATCGTCGAACCCCAGCACGCGGTCGCCGAATCGATCGCGCACCCACGATTCCTGGTGCCGCCGGAGATCGAGCACGAGCACACGGCCTCCGGGGCGGGTGATCCGCGCGGCCTCGGCGAGGGCGGTGGCGGGGTTGTGCGCGTGATGCAGCGCCTGCGACAGCATCGCGACGTCGACGGCGGCGTCTGCCAGTGGCAGGTGCTCGAGCTCGCCGCGTTCCCAGCTGATGTTGCTGACGCGGCGCCTGCGCGCCAGAGCGCGCGCCCGCTGCAGCACGTCGTCGGATCTGTCGATGCCGATCACGTGGCGCGCGAACCGCGACGCCTCAATCGTCAGGTAGCCTTCGCCACAACCGATGTCTGCGACATCCCAGGCCGGCAGCAGCTGCGCCAGGCCTCGGGCCCACGCCGCCCAGCTCCGGCCCGGCACGAGCTGATGCTCGCCCTCGCCGTGCGTCGTGAATTGTTCCTTGCGAAGACGAAGGACCTCGGTCAGCCGCACCGCATCGGCGCGCGCCGTCGGGTCGCGGTCTGCAGCCGAGAACTCGTTGTCCAGCAGATCCCAGAGCGCTGTGTCTCCGTTGCGCCGGTCGGCTGGGGGCACGCGGTAGTAGGTGAAACCGCCCTCCCGCCGCTCCTCGACGAGCCCGTGCTCGCGCAGGAGTCCGAGGTGGCGGGAGACGCCGGATTGCGCAATCCCGAGGATCCCGGTCAGCTCGGTGACGTTCAGCTGCTCGACGCTGAGCACCCGGAGCAGCCGGAGCCGCGCCTCATCGCCCAACAGCCTGAACCGGGCCGAAATTTCTTTCACATCTATAAATCTACATTCATGTATTTATATGTCAACGACCCGTTTGCGCGCCTCGATTGTCCTGATGGCCGATCTGAAGATCGGCCCTACCGAAGCTGTGCGCGACCGTGCCCCTGCCTTGCCCCTGACCACCTGTGGCCCGGTCCCTAGTGGGCCGTACCCTCGGCCGAAGTTAGATCGGGCCTACCGCCGATGTCCGTGCCTTGCCCTGCCCCTGCCCTGCCCCGCCCCGCCCTGCCCTGCCTTGCCCTGTCCTGCCCTGTCTTGCCCTGCCTTGCCCTGCCCTGCCCGTGCCCTGCCGTGTCGTGCTCTGCCCCGCCCTGCCGTGCCCCTCGCCCGTGCCTCTAACTACGTCCGCGCGAAATCCGGCTGCCAATCGACGATGGCCTGTTTGATCTGGCGGCTCGTGAGATGTTCTCGCACGGCGCGATCGACCAGCGCCGGCATCTCCGCATCTCCGGCGAATCGCAGGGCGACCAACTGCGGGAGCGTCAATTGCGGAACCTGCGCCTGCTGGGCAGCTGGAAGCAGCCGCTCGAGGCGGAGCCGCATCTCGAGGCGAATGATGCGGTCCTGCAGCGCCGTCGTGTTGCGCCGGCTGACCGAGATGAGGACGAGCACCGCCCCGGCGAGCAGCGCCGAGCCCAGCCTGTCGGCGTGCCAGCCCAGAAAGAGGTCGCCGAACAGGTAGACCGCCGCGGGAGCCGCAAGCATTAACGCGATGATCGCGGGCCAGGGACGATGGCCGTGGTTGGCGTAGGACTGGGTGCCGTCTGATGGGCTCATGAGTGAATCGCTCCAGGTTCGTTGTCGTTGATGACGTGATTCTGCAGATGTTCGGTGCGCGCCGTCCGCCAGAACGCCACCCACCAGCGCGTGACACGCCGGCCAGGCGTCCACATGCCGTATTCCCGTCGTTCGATTTGCCACTCGACCGGCACGCCCCCGCGCGACGCCACGCGGAGCCGGCAGCGATCGGAGAGCGCGAACAGGGTGCAGTCGTAGGCGTCCTCCGCGCGGTCGAAGCGTTCACGCCAGCGGTCGCAGCGCACCTCGAACCGGCCATCGGCGCATGCCAGCAGGGTGACGCGGAAGCCTCCGGAGCTCCGACGCAGGCACCGAGATCGCGTCGCCTGAGAGCTCGTAGAGCACGCCGCGTGAAGCCAGTTGCGTGCGAACGCGATCGATCACCGAGGGCATGACACGTCAGGCGCGCGCGGGTGTCAGTCGAGAAAGAGGCGGTAGGCGTCGTTGTCGAATTCCGCCAGGTAGGGATAGCCGAGTCCGTCGAGAAATGCCTTGAACTCGCCGACCTGCTCGTCGGGCACCTCGAAGGCGGCCAGCACGCGGCCGAAGTCGGCGCCGTGATTGCGGTAGTGGAACAGGCTGATGTTCCAGCGCCCGCCGAGCGCCTCCAGGAAATGCATGAGCGCGCCTGGACGTTCGGGGAACTCGAAGCGGCACGGCCGCTCGTGCTGCGCGTCGCGCGCCCGTCCGCCGACCATATGGCGGACGTGGAGCTTGGCCATCTCGTTGTCGGACAGATCGACTGTCGCGTAGCCGGCCGCGTTGAGTGATCGCACCAGATCGGTGGCGTCCTCACGCGACGCCGTAGCCATGCCGACGAAGATATGCGCCTGGTCGCGGCGGCCGAGCCTGTAGTTGAACTCGGTGACGACCCGCGGTCCCAGGTGGGCGCAGAACTCGCGAAAAGCACCCGGACGCTCGGGGATCGTCACGCCGACGATCGCTTCGCGCGCCTCGCCGAGCTCGGCCCGCTCGGCGACAAAGCGCAGCCTGTCGAAGTTCATGTTCGCGCCGCTGAGCACGGCGGCCACGCGGCCGGTGCCACGCAGACGGCCCGCCGCCGCGTAGGCTTTCGCGCCGGCCACCGAGAGCGCGCCGGCAGGCTCCATGATGCTGCGCGTGTCGTCGAAGACGTCCTTGATCGCCGCGCAGATTTCGTCGTTCGAGACGCGGACGATCTCGTCCACCGTCTGTCGTGCCAAGGCGAAGGTGTGCTCGCCGACCTCGCGGACGGCGACGCCGTCGGCAAACAGGCCGACATGGTCGAGCGTGACCCGGCGTCCCGCCGCCAGCGATTGATACATCGCGTCGGCTTCAAATGGCTCGACGCCGATCACGCGGATATCGGGCCGCAGCGACTTGATGTAGCTGGCGATGCCGGTGATCAGGCCGCCGCCGCCGACCGCGACGAAGACAGCCTCGAGGTCGCGCTGGCTCTGGCGGAGCAACTCGTCGCCGATGGTGCCCTGCCCGGCGATGACCAGCGGGTCGTCGAACGGGTGAATGAGCGTGGCGCCGGATTCACGCTGCAGGGCGTCGCAGCGCTGCTTTGCTTCGGCGTAGCTGTCCCCGTGGAGGACGACGTCGGCGCCGAGCGCGCGCACGGCGTCCACCTTGATTTCAGGGGTCGTCTGCGGCATGACAATCCGCGCCGGAAGACCCAGACGGCGGGCCGAGAACGCCACGCCCTGCGCGTGGTTGCCGGCACTGACGGCAATCGTGCCGGCCTGGCGCTCCGCTGGCGTGAGGTGCGCCATCCTGTTGTAGGCGCCCCGCAGCTTGAAGCTGAAGACCGGCTGGAGGTCCTCGCGCTTGAAGAGCACCGGCACGCCGAGGCGGGCCGAGAGCCGCGGCGCCGGATCGAGCGGCGTCTCGCGACAGACCTCGTAGACGCGACTGTTCAAAATCAGGCGGAATACCTGCTCGACACTCAGCGGCGCCAGTCCGGCAGGCTCGGGGATCAGCATCTCGGATTCAGGCGGCGATTATACCCGTGCGGCCGAAAGGGGCCGGCCGGCGGAGGCGCTTGAAATCCGCACCGGCCAAAGCGGTGTCCAAGCCGTCCAATGGGCGTCGTATAGTTCCGGATGGGACGCATCCTGCTAACGACTGCGTCTGTTCGATCGTCTCTTGCCCGACGTCTTCTATGTGAAAGCCGATGAATGAGACCGCGACCACCGGTCGTCCAACGCGCGGGCTGATCGCCGCGATCTGCGCGATTGCGCTGGGCCTGGTGGCCGTCGTCGCGGCGTTGCGCCAACCCGATACAGGCCGATCCAACCCGGGCCAGCCCGATTCAACCCGATCCGCCCGGGATCTGCGGCCGCTCGAACGCCGGGACTTCGTGCGCCGTATCCGCCTGACCGGCCTCACCGAAGCCACCAAGTCCTACGTCGTCACCGCCCCGCTCCTGGCGGGCAGCTATCAGGGCGCGATGGTGATCACCAGAATCGCGGCCGCCGGCTCCAGCGTGAAAAGCGGCGACATCCTGGTCGAGTTCGACAGGCAGGGCCAGGAAAAAGCCGCGCTCGACAAGAAGGCCGAGTACGACGACCTGGTGCAGCAGATCGGGCAGAAGAAGGCGGAACAGGACGCGGCGCGCGTGAAGGACCTCAGCGACCTGGCGCAGGCGAAAAACGCCGTCGAGAAATACGAGCTCGAGATCCTCAAGAACGAGATGCTCTCCCGCATCAAGGCGGAGAAAAACGATCAGGATCTGGACGAGGCTCGCGCCAAGCTGAAGGCGCTGACCGACGGCTTCGAGCTGAAACGGTCGGCAGCCACCGCCGACCTGAACATCCTGGTGATTCGGCGCGATCGGGCGCAGGCCGCCATGGAGCACGCCACGGCCAACGCAACGGCGATGACCATCCGGTCCCCGCTCGACGGCCTGGTGGTCCCGCGCATGACGTGGCGCGGCAACGGTCCGAGTGACATCCAGGAAGGCGATCAGCTGAACGGCGGCGCGCCGGTGCTGGAGGTCGTCAACCAGTCGTCGATGATCGTCCGGGCCCGCGTGAACCAGGCCGACGTCCAGGAGCTGCGCCCCGGCATGCCGGTGGCTGTCGGGTTCGATGCGTATCCCGACCTCCACATGTCAGGCCGTGTCGCATCGGTCGGGCCCATCGGAAAGGCGGGCTCCTTCTCCGGCCGCATCAGGGCCTTTGTGAGCGTCATCGCCGTGGACGGGAACAACGCCAGGCTCCTGCCGGATCTGACCGCGGCGCTCGACGTCGAAGTGGAACGCGTGAGTCACGTGCTCGTGGTCCCGCGCGATGCCGTGCGCCTGAAGGACACCCAGGCTGAAGTGGACGTGCGCGATGGCGCCGGCGTCGTGGCACGCAAGGTCTCGCTCGGCCCCTCCGACGATGTGGACGTCGTCGTCACCGGCGGGCTGTCGCCCGGCGACGTGGTGGTGCGATGACGCGGCGCACGCTGTCGCTGGCCGCAGGCGTCGGCACGCTGGCCCTCGCCGGGGCATGCTGGTTCACGCGCGGCGCGGCCGCCGACGTGCCGACGGCAGTGGTCGAGCGCGGCGCCTTCGTCGACGCGTCGCAAATCCGCGGCGAGCTCAAGTCGGCACGTTCGGTGACCATCACCGCACCGGCCGATGCCGGCGACCTGCGGATCGTGAAGCTGGTGAAGTCCGGCACGCTGGTCAAGCGCGGGGACGTGCTGATCGAATTCGACGCCTCGAGCGTGGCTCGCACGCTGGCTGAGAAGCGCAGTGAAGTCCGCGGCTACGACGCGGAGTTGGATCAGGCGAAGTCGGAAGCGCGCGCCAAGGAGCAGGAGGACCTCACGGCGGAGACCAAGGCCCGCTACGACGTCGAACGCGCGAAGCTCGATTATTCCGCCAAGGAAATCCTGTCGCGGGTGGACGCCGAGCAGAAGCGGCTGCTCGTGGGCGACGCCGAGCAGAAACTGGCGGAGGCCTCGGCCAAGCTTGCCAGCGGACGCGCCGGCGCTTCGGCGAAGCGCGCCGGCGTGGCCTCGAAGCGCGAGAAGGCGCAGTTCGATCTCGACAAGGCGGAGCGGCAGCTCGGATCGCTCGCCGTCCACGCGCCGTCGGACGGCATGATCGCCATCCTCCGCAATTGGAACTCCGGGAATTTCATGAACCCGCAAGACTTCAAGGAGGGTGACCAGGCGTGGCCCGGGGCCAGCATCGCCGAGCTGCCCGACCTGGGATCGCTCTATGCGGGCGCGCGGGTCGATGAGATCGAGCGCGGGCGGCTGGTCGTCGGCCAGCCAGTGTCGATCCGCCTGGAGTCGCTCCCGGACGCCGAGCTGTCCGGCCACATCCAGAACATCGGCGCGCTGGCCAAAGCCGACTTCACGTCGTGGCCGCCGCCCCGGACCTTCGAGGTGAACGTGGCGCTCGACCGCGCGGACCCCAGGCTGCGCACCGGGATGACCGCGACATTGCGCATCTCGACGGAGACGCTGCCCAACGTGCTCATGGTGCCTTCACAGGCGCTGTTCGCGTCGCACGGTGAAGACGTCGTCTACGTGATGCGGCGCGGGCGGGCACAGCGTCAAGTGGTCTCAGTGGATCGTCGCAGCGCCGACAAGGTGGTCCTGCAGGCCGGTGTCACGCAGGGTGAGCGCGTGGCGCTCAAACAGCCGGAAGAGGTCCGGCAGTGAAGGCCCGACTGCTCGGCGGAGCTGTCGTCGTCCTCGCGATTGCCGCTGGCGCTGCGGTCTTCGGCCTGCCGCACGTCACGCCACAACCAGACACAGTCCCGACCACACATCCGACGCACGGCGATTTGCAGGTCCGCGTGCACGCGCTGGGCGAGCTGGGTCCGCGCCGGTCGATGACGGTCTCGGCGCCGTCTACCGGCAGCCGGATGCAGATGGTGATGCTCGCGCCAGCGGGGACCGCCGTCCACTCCGGCGACGTCGTCATCGTCTTCGATCCGGCCGAGCAGCGCTACAACCTGCAGCAGGCGTCGTCTGAGCTTGCTGAAGCAGACGAGCAGCTGATCAAGCTCAAGGCGGACGCGCTGGTTCAGGCGTCGCAGGATCAGCTGAACCTGCTGCACGCGAGGCACGAGCTGCGGCGCGCCGAGATTGCCGTCACCGGCAACGAATTCGTCGGCGCGATCGACGCCAAGAAGAACGATCTCGCGCTCGAGGAGGCCCGCCGCGGCCTCGTGCAGATCGAGGACGACGTGAAGACGCATGGCGTCAGCAGCCGCGCGGCGCTGGCAGTGGCCGCCGAGAAGCGTGGCAAGTCGCAGATCGCGGCAGAGTTCGCGCGCAAGAACATCGAAAGCATGACGGTGCGCGCGCCGCTCGACGGACTGGTGGTGATCCAGGAGAATCGCGACGCCGCCGGCGGCTTCTTCTTCGACGGCATGACGCTGCCCGACTACAAGGTCGGCGACCTCGTGCAGCCCGGCTCGATGATCGCCGAGATCGTCGACATCTCCGAGATGGAGATCAAGGCGCGCGTGCCTGAAGCCGAGCGGGCCTCGATTGCCGCCGGCGTCCACGCCCAGGTGACTGTCGAGGCGCGCGGCGAAGCGCCGATGCCCGCCGCATCAAAAGGGGAAGGCGGCGCGTCGTCGAGCAACTTCTGGGAGCCGCCGACCTCGCGCCAGGTGGTGGGGACATTCGCGCTCACCGGGCCGGCACCATCCCTGCGCCCCGGCATGACCGCGCAGGTCCTCGTCGAGGGCGACACGCTCACCGGCGTCACGCATCTGCCGCGCCAGGCCCTGTTCGAAAAAGACGGCAAGCCTGTCGTCTACGTGCTCAAGAACGGGCAATTCACCGCCAGGCCGGTGCAGATTGCCCGGCTCACGGAGACTCGCGTCGTCCTCACCGGCGTGGCGGAGGACGAGCAGGTGGCGCTGATCAACCCCGAGACCGCGGCGGCGCGTGCTGCGCACGAGCGCGCATCCGGCCCGATGGCGGGAGGCGGCCGATGACGCCGCCGGCACCGGCGACAGTTCCTGACGCCGCGACAGCGCGGGCCGCTCGCACCGACGGCGTGCGCCTGCAGATCCTCGCCGACTGCCGCCGGGGGCTCGAGACGCTGGCGGCGCACAAGCTGCGCTCGCTGCTGACCATGCTGGGGATGATCTTCGGGGTGGCGGCGGTGGTGTCGATGATGTCGATTGGCGCCGGCGCGCAGCAGCAGGTGCTCGCGTTCATCGAGCAACTAGGCGTGCGGAACCTCATCGTCGAGGCGCGCGAGGCGCCGAGCTGGCAGGAGATGCAGAAGACGCGGAAGACGTCGCCCGGCCTGACGGAGAGCGACCTGCGCGTGATCCGCAGCAACGTCGGGCGCATCACGGCGTCCAGCGCCCGCAAGCGCTACACGCCGCAGAAGCTGGTGCCGAAGTCCGCGCGCGAGATGCCGCTGGTGTTCGGCGTCGAGCCGATCTACCAGACCATCGCCGCGCTGTCGGTGGTCAACGGGCGGTTCTTCGACGATCGGGATCAGTCCGCGGCAGCGCCGGTGGCGGTGCTCGGCGAAGGCGCGCGCACGAATCTGTTCGGCCAGAAGGATCCGATCGGCGCTTACATCAAGGTCAACGAGCAGTGGTTCCGTGTGATTGGCGTGGTTGGGCCGCAGGTGTCGGCGGAGACCGACGTGGCCGGCATTCCTGCTCAGGATCGCAACAACCTGATCTACGTGCCGGTGAGCGCGGCGATCCTCAGGATGGAGGACAGCTACAGCCGCATCAAGGACGAGATCGACGGCATCTACCTGCAGATGGCCAATGCCGACGACACCGTGCAGACCTCCGACATCGTTCGCGGCCTCCTGAACGCCTCGCACCACGACACCGACGATTTCAGCCTGGTGGTGCCGTCGGCCCTGCTCGCGCAGCAGCGCCGGACGCAGCGCATCTTCGGGTTCGTGATGGTGGCCCTGGCGTCGATCTCGCTGCTGGTCGGCGGCATCGGCATCATGAACATCATGCTGGCCAGCGTCCTGGAACGGACGCGCGAGATCGGCGTGCGGCGCGCCGTCGGTGCACGTCAAACCGACATCGTCCGCCAGTTCCTGATCGAGACCGTGATGATTGCATTTGTCGGCGGCGTAATCGGCCTGGTGGTCGGCGTCGGGTTGTCGCGACTGATCGCCATCCTGGCCGGCTGGTCCACGATCGTCACTCCGGCGTCCATCCTGATCTCCTTCCTCGTCTCGGTCACCGTCGGCCTGGTGTTCGGCGTCTACCCCGCCGTCCGCGCGTCGAAGCTGGACCCCGTCGCCGCATTGCACTACGAGTAGCGCACCCGCTGGAGTCGCGGTTGGTCGCTCCTCGTTCGTCGCTACGCTCGCTGTTCGTCGCTCGTCGCTCAGGGACGTCAGCCATTCACCCACGCGCCCATTCACCCTATACTTCCCCGATGCGCGCCATTCGAGTCGATCACTTCGGCGATCCTGACGTGCTGCGGGTGGTCGACGCGCCGGATCCCGTCGCAGGGGCCGGTGAGGTCGTGGTGCGGCTGCACGCGGCGGGCGTGAATCCGGTCGAGGCGTACATCCGATCGGGCAAATATGCGCGCCTGCCGGAGTTGCCCTACACGCCCGGTTCCGACGGCGCCGGCGTGGTCGAGTCCGTTGGCCCAGGCGTGACCGCCGTCGTGCCGGGTGCCCGCGTTTACATCGCCGCGCTGGGACAGCGCTTCGGCACGTACGCAGAACGCATCGCGTGTCCCGCAAACGTGGTGCATCCCCTCCCCGATGGCGTGTCGTTCGGCCAGGGCGCCGCCCTCGGCACGCCGGCGGCTACCGCATATCGCGCGCTCGTCATCCGGGCGGGCGCGAAGGCGGGCGAGACGATCCTGGTGCACGGCGCGAGCGGCGCCGTCGGCATTGCGGCCGTGCAGCTGGCGCGCGCCCTCGGGCTGCGCGTGATTGGCACAGCGGGGAGCGAGCCCGGCAGGCAGGCGGTCCTCAGTGCCGGCGCGATCGCGGCCCTGAATCATCACGAAGACGGATATGCCGCGAGCATCCCCGAGCTCACCGCCGGCCGCGGCCCCGACATCATTCTCGAGGCGCTCGCCAACGTGAACCTGGATCGTGATCTCGGCCTGCTCGCGCCGAAAGGGCGGGTGGTCGTGATCGGCAGCCGCGGTCGAATCGAGATCGACCCGCGTCAGACAATGGCCAAGGAATCGGCCATACTCGGCGTGCTGCTGTGGGCCGCGACGCCGGAGGAATACCGCCAGACGCACGCGGCACTGGTGGCCGCGCTCGAAGCAGGCACCCTGCGGCCGGTTATCGGCCGTGAATTTCCACTCGATCGGGCGGGCGAGGCCCATCACGCCATCCTGCAGGACCGGGCCGTCGGCAAGATCGTGTTGACGCTGTAAGGGAGACGAGACTGATGCAGACACGCCGGGAATTTCTGACAACCACTGCCGCCGCGGCTGCGGCCCTCGCCGCGGGCGGTCATCGGCTGCACGCCAGGGCCGCGAAGTTTCGCGTCGGCGTCCCCGACTGGTGCCTGGATCTGGAAGGGGACCCGAAGTGCGTGGCGCTGGCAAAGGAGCTGGGCTTCGACGGCGTGCAGATCAGCCTGAGCAACAAGAACGGCAAGGACTGGATTGGCGATGATGTGCTGGACCAGTTCGCGGCGGAAGCGAAGCGGCTCAGCCTTCCCATCTCGTCGGTGTGCCTGAACATCCTGCACCGCAACTACCTGAAGTTCGATCCCCTGGGGCCGCGCCGCGTCGCCGACGCGATTCCGATGGCAAAGCGGGTCGGCGTTCAGGTGATCCTGCTGCCGTTCTTCGGTCGCGGCGCGCTGAAAACGCCGGCCGAGATGGATTTCGTCGGCGATGCGTTGAAGGAACTGGGCCCCGAGGCGCAGAAGTCCGGCATCATCCTCGGGCTGGAGGACACCATCTCCGCGCGCGACAACGTGCGGATCATGGAGCGATCGCAGTCTCCCGCAGTGTTGACCTACTACGACGTCGGCAACTCCACGGAGAACGGGTTCAAGGTCGTCGAGGAGATCCGCTGGCTTGGCAAGGACCGGATCTGCGAGATGCACCTGAAGGACAACCCGCACTTCCTCGGCGAAGGCACCATCGACTTTACGGCGGTGGTGAAAGCGCTGGAAGACATCGGCTTCGATCGGTGGGCCGAGCTCGAGGTGGACTCGCCGTCAGGATCGATTCCGAACGACATGCACCGCAATCTGAGCTTCATCAGGAAGCTCGCGGCGTAGCGGGACAAACACCCGGCGGTCGCCGCATAGCGGCCGCCGGGCCGACTGCTACTTTGTTCCGGCGGTCGCCTTGGCGGCTTCGACGTTGACGGTCAGGTCGACCTCGTCGGCGACGAAGAGGCCGCCGGAGTCGAGCGTCTTGTTCCACACCAGCCCGTAGTCCTTCCGGTTGACGGTGATGGCAGTTTCAAACGCCGCCTTCACGTTGCCGAACGGATCCTTTTCTTCGCCGAGGAACGTCACCGGCAGCGTGACCTGCTTGGTGACGCCGCGGATCGTCAGGTCGCCGGTCACGGCGAACACGTTCTTGCCAGTCGCGGCGATCTTCGTGCTGCGGAACGTGATTTCCGGATACTTCTCCACCCAGAAGAAGTCCTGGCTGCGCAGATGCTGGTCGCGCTGGTCGACGCCGGTATCGACGCTGGTGGCGCGGATGCGGAATTCGACGGACGACTTCGCGGGGTCGGCCTTGTCGAAGGTGATCGTGCCTTCGAGATCGCGGAACACGCCGCGGACCTTGGTCAGCATGTGGCGGACCTGGAATGCCGCCTCGGTGTGCTGCTTGTCGACGGTGTAGGTATCGGCAGCCGCTGGCGAGGCCAGGGCGATTGCGATCAGCGCGGCGGTAGCGATGTGCTTGGTCATGACGAACACTCCTCCAGTTGCGGAAAACAAGACAATCTGTCAGCTATTGATTAGTCATGCATATGATGCCGGCTCGCGCCACGCGGCGCGCGCCGCTGTCTTAGTCGCTGTCCTTGTCGATGATCGACGCCGCCGCGCGCAGGCTGTCCATGAGCGCGATCAGCGTCTTCTGCCCCTGCCGTCCAATCGGACGCATCACGGCCTCGCCCGCGTCCGCGACCGGCGTGTCGAGTCGTGCGAGCAGGTCGAGCCCGGTCGGCGTGATGTAGCAGTGCACCTGGCGGCGGTCGTGCGGGCAGCGCTGGCGCCGCACCAGACCCTTGGCCTCGAGTCTGTCGAGCAGGCGGGTGACGCCGGGCGTCTGCTCCACCATCCGCTCGCCAATCGCCAGTGTCGGCAGCGGATCGGGTGAGGCGCCGCGCAGGATACGCAACACGTTGAACTGTTGCCCGGTGACGCCCTCAGGCTCGACCACCCGCGCAATCGAACGCGCGACGAGGTCAGCCGTCCGGATCAGCCCGAGCAGCGCTTCCTGGGCGGGCGAGGAAAACGGCCGCTTCTGGCGAATCTCGCGCTGGAGCTGGGTGTCGGCCACGGAGAAAGGTTACCACGCATTAATTGACTAGTCAAGTAAATCGACTACGGGCTCCGGGCTCTGGGCTAGAAAGCGCTGTAGGGGACGATCTTCAGACCGCATGAACTGGCCAATCTGAAGATTGGCCCTACCGATCGTGAGCTTCCGTAATCCGTAATCCGTACTCCGGAGTCCGGAGTCCGGAGTCCGGAGTCCGGAGTCCGGAGCCCGGAGTCCGGAGTCCGGAGTCCGGAGCCCGGAGCCCGGAGCCCGGAGCCCGGAGCCCGTAGCCCGTAGCCCGACGCCCGCTACGCCGTCACGCCCCCAGGTTCCCAGATCGCGGGCGGAGTAATAGTCGACTCCGGCGTCGAGCCCGGATCGGGCCGGCCGCTGCCCTCGAGACGGCTGATCGCGCGGATCGTCATGTCGTGATCGCACAGGATCTGGCATGACAGGCGCACGCCGACCAGGCCGCGCTCCGTCAGCTTGGTCCGTTCCGCGACGGTATGACGCGTCGGCTCGCCGTCGATGAACTCGACCCGGCACGTCGTGCACCGCGCGTTCCCGCCGCACGCGTGCAGGATGTCCACGTGCGCGTCCTGCTCCACCGCCAGCACCAGCCGCTTGCCCTCCGGCACCTCGAACGTCCCGTATCCCTCGACCGTCAACTGTGGCATCGATTCCTCACTCCCATTCCGTTTCAAAACGTTCAACGCTGCCGTGCTCGTTGGAGCCTGTAGGCCGATCTAAAGATCGGCCCTACCGATTCGGTGGCCCCGGCCCTTGCCCGTGCCCGCCGTGCCTTGCCGTGCCTTGCCGTGCCCTTGCCGTGCCCTAACCTGCCTTTAGCCCTAGCCTGGCCTTTGGGAACCTGTAGGGCCGATCTTTAGATCGGCCATTGCCGTGCCCTTGCCTAGGCCTGCCCCGACGGAAGCCGCGCCGCCAGTTCCTTCAGGAAGAACTGACAGTCTGTCACCAACCCAAAGGCCTGCCGCGTTCCGCGGTCCATCAGCTTGGTAATCGTGTCGGTGTTGTTGTCCACGCAGATGATCCTGACCGAGGCCGGCAGCAGATTGCCCGTCGCGACCGAGTGCAGCGTGGTCGCCACCATGATTGCCAGCCCGACGCCGGGAATGCGCCGCCGCATCTCGTCCTGCGCCCGCACGCTGTCGGTGATCACATCCGGCAGCGGCCCGTCGTCTCGCACGCTCCCGGCGAGGACGTAGTCCACGCCGTGCCGCACGCAGGCGTGCATCACACCTGTGCTCAGACGCCCACTGGCCACTGCCTGCTTGATGCCGCCCTCGCCGCGGATGGCGTTGATGGCCCGGAGATGATGGTTGTGCCCGGTGGCGACGGGTGCGCCCGTCGCCAGCTTGATGCCGAGCGAGGTGCCGAGCAGCGCCGACTCGATGTCGTGCGTCGCCAGGGCGTTGCCGGCAAACAGCACGTCGATCCATCCGCCGGCGATCAGCGCTTCGAGGTACCGCCCGGCGCCGGTGTGGATGATCGCCGGGCCGCCGACGAACAGGATCTTGCGGCCGGCCTTCTTCGTGTCGATCATCCCCTCCGCGACGGCGGCCACCGACAGTTCCTTTGGCCGCTCGGCAGAGACTTCACTCGACATGAACCCGAACACCGACACCGGGTCCTTGCGCGGCGCCGGCACGACCCTCACCGCGACCTCGTGCACGAGGACGGAATCGCCCGCCCTCACCTGATGCACCGGCACCGTCACCGCATGGGCGCCGTCGCCCGCCTGCCGCAGGACCACGCCGCAATCCATCTCGATCTGCTCGATCGGCAGCCACTGACCACCGTGCCGCACGTAGCTCTCGAGGTTGGTCGTCGAATAGAAGTCGTCGGGGAACACGCCGTCGGAGGCTGCCGGCACCCACTCGGCGTCATGCGCCACCGCCGCCGCGCCCTGCTGGCCGACCTCCTGCAGGATCAGGTGCAGCTGCTCGGTCGTCGGCGCGCTGACGACGATCTCGGCATGACTCGCCGCGTCCCGCGTCGTCCCGATCTGAAACGTCGCGATCTCGTAGTCGCCGCCGTGCAGCAGGATCAGGTCGAGCACCTTCGACAGCGTGCCCGAATCGATGATGTGTCCGTCCAGGTGGACGGTTTCGGAGAGCATCGGAAGGAATCTTACTAGGTCCGCAGGTTCACGGGTCCACCGGTTCACGGGGCGACGAGTTCACACGGGACCAACCTTCCACGTGCCAGGCCGGTGCGCGTCCTCGCGTTCCCTGTGGAACCCGTGGACCTGTGGACCCGCGAACCCGTAGAATCCCCCAATGCAGGTCATTCGGCCCTCGAAGGTCTACCCGGTTGTCGTCGTCGGCAGTGGCGCCTCAGGCGGCATGGCGGCGTGGAACCTGACGAGGCAGGGCATCAACGTGGTGATGCTCGATGCGGGCACCCAATTCGACCGCACGAAGTACTGGACGCACGTCAGGCCGTGGGAGGCGCGCGAGCGTCAGGCCCACGGCGAGAAGGCGCCGCAGTTCTTCCTGGACACCAAGGAGCAGCCGTACCTCACGCCCGAGGGCAAGCCGTTCGAGCTGATCCGCGTCTGGGGCCACGGCGGCAAGACCAACGTCTGGGGGCGTGTCAGCCTGCGCTACTCCGATCTCGACTTCAAGGGCGCGGAGAGAGACGGCTGGGAGATCCCCTGGCCCATCGAATACAAGGACATCAAGCCGTACTACGACAAGGTCGATCAGCTGATCGGCGTCTACGGCGGAGACGACGACTCGGACTCGCTGCCGGGCAGCAAGTTCTTCATGCCGCCGCCGGCCATGCGCTGCAGCGAGCGTCTGCTGAAGAAGGCCTTCGCCGAGATGAACATCCCGGTCGTCGCCGGGCGGCGCGCCAACCGGACGCTGCCGCTCAACGGCTACCCTGCCTGTCACTATTGCGGGAATTGCGGCTCCGGCTGCGACGTCGGGGCGTCGTTCTGCTCGGCCGATCATCTGTTGCCCGGCGCCATCAAGACCGGCAAGCTCGAGATCAGGTCCAACGCGGTTGCCGCGCGCGTGCTCGTCGACGCCAACGGCCAGGCGAAGGGCGTGCAGTATTTCGATCGGCTCACCGGACAGGAACATCAGGTCCTGGCCAAGGTGGTCGTGATGGGCGCGTCGGCGGTGGACAGCACGCGCATCCTGCTCAACTCGAAGTCGCCGCAGCATCCCAACGGCATCGGCAACGGCTCGGACGTCATCGGCAGGTATCTGTGCGAGCAGATTCGCGTGCACGTCGCCGGCTACCTGCCGACTCTCTACGGCCAGGCGCCGGTGCACGACTACGGCGCCGGCGGCGCGCATATCTACCTGCCCCGCTTCAACCACCGGCTGAAGGATCTGGGCTACATGCGCGGCTTCGGCATGCAGTTCTGGAATTCAGGCTGCCAGCCGGGCAATCTGCCGCGCATCGCCGCGGACATCGACGGCTTCGGCGCGGGCTTCAAGCACGAAGTGAAGAAGCGCTATCCGGCCTGGGTCGAGCTGCATCCCTTCGGCGAGACGCTGCCCTACAGCCACAACCGGATCACCGTCGACGAGACCAACGTCGACAAGTACGGCGTGCCGCGGCTCAAGATCGACTACCAGATCGGCGACAACGAACTGAAGATGCGTGATCACATCTACGACGTGCTGGAAGAAGTCGGCCACAAGGCCGGCATCGAGTGGGCGCACTTCAAGCGCGGCGAGCTCGACAACAACGGCTCCGCGATCCACGAGCACGGCTGCTGCCGCATGGGCGAAGACCCGAAGCGGTCCGCCCTCAACAAGTTCAATCAGATGCACGAAGTGAAGAACGTCTTCGTGGTCGACGGATCCGCGTTCACCAGCGCGAGCGAGAAGAACCCGACGATCACGATTCTCTCGCTCTCGTGGCGCGCGACGGACTACCTCGCCGAGCAGATCAAGAACGGCACGTTGTAGGCGCAGGCAGCGGGCTGCCGATTAGCCATCCCCGTCGAGCAGGTTGCCGAGACCGCCGAGGACGGATCCCTCTTCCTTGCGCTTGCCGGTCTGCGGTGCCGCCTTGTAGAGCCGATCGGCCAGGCGGCTGAGCGGCAGCGACTGCAGCCACACCTTGCCGGGCCCGCGCAGCGTGGCGAAGAACAGCCCTTCCCCGCCGAAGAACGCCGTCTTCACGCCGCCGACGAACTGGATGTCGTACGTCACCGTCGGCTGCAGGGCGACGAGACAACCGGTGTCGACGCGAAGCGTCTCGCCCGCGCCGAGGTCCAGCGCATGCACCATGCCGCCGGCGTTGGCGAAGCACAGCCCGTCGCCGTCCAGCCGCTGCATGATGAAGCCTTCGCCGCCGAACAGCCCGACGCCGATCTTCTTCTGGAAGGCGATGCCGATCGAGACGCCCCTGGCCGCGCACAGGAACGAGTCCTTCTGGCAGATCAGCGAGCCGCCAAGGCCGGCGAGGTCGAAGGTCAGGATGCGGCCGGGGTACGGCGCCGCGAAGGCGACGCGATGCTTGCCGACGCCGTTGTTCGTGAAGACGGTCATGAACATGCTCTCGCCGGTGAGCACGCGCCGGCCGGCGCCGAGCAGCGCGTTCATGATGCCGCCCTTCGACTGCGCGGAGCCGTCCCCGAAGATCGTCTCCATCGCGATGGCGTCGGTCATGTACATCATCGCCCCGGCCTCGGCCACGGCGCTCTCGCCCGGGTCGAGCTCCACCTCGATGAACTGGAGATCCTCGCCGAAGATCTTGAAGTCGATCTCGTGCGCCTGGCGGCGCTGGCCGGGCATCGGCGGCGGCGCGTTCACGCCGCCGGCCTTCAGGTACGGCGCGAACTGCGGCACCGACGCAATCGGCGTCCAGTTCGTCATGCCGGCGGTGAACACCAGCGTGTTGCCATCCGACGTGCCATTCTCGAGGCTGGCGATGACCTCCTGTTCGGGCATCGGGCCGACCTGCCGGCCACTCATCGCCATGAACCATTGTTCGGACGGCATCAGCGTTGCACTCCTTCTGCGGCGGCCGTGATACGCGACGCCGCCTGCTGTTCGAGCTCGACGATGTCGGTCGGCCCCAGTCTGAGCTGATCAGCCAGCGCCGTCAGCCACGTGCGTTCCAGATCGGTCACTGTCTCGTCGGCGCGCACGATCGCAAATCCCAGCGTGTAGAGATCGCGTCGCGCCTGCATGTCGACGACACCGCCGACGACTTCCGACAGCGGCTTCGGCGCGTCGAGTTCAGCCGTCATCAGCGACTCGGCGCCAAGCTCTTTCGCCCGCGCCAGAATCGCGTCGCGCTCGCGCGGCTCGAGCGTGCCGTCGGCGCGCGCTGCTGCCAGCGTCAGGCGAAGCACGCGCAGCACTTCGGGCGGCACCGCAGGCCCCGTCATGCCTGGCAGCGGGGGCGGCACCACAGTCCCGGTGCTCATCGTCGGCAGTGGCGGGGGAATCACGGTGCCTCCGCCCGGAGGAAATCCTGACGGCGCTGGACCTGGCGGCGCGGTCTTGCTGCCCTGCGAGGCTTCCCAGACGCCCCAGGCGACGCCGGCAAGCGCCAGCAGCGTGCTGGCGTTCAGAAACGAGGAGCGCCCGCCGCCCGTCAGGTATCGAAGGGCACCATGCGACCGCTTGCGGCCGCCCCCGAGCACGTTCGACAGCACCGAACCAAGCAGATCCTCGACGTCGAGATTGTTCACAAGTGCCTCACGGTGGAGAGGATACCGCAGCTGCCTCAGAATGGCCGGCAGCCGCCGTGGCATAATCGATCCCATCGATGAGTGATACGACGACAAGGGGTATCCGGGTTCAGGTGGAGAGCCGGTATCTCGCCGAGCAGAGCTCGCCCAGGGAAAATCAGTACCTGTTTGCCTACCACATCCGGATTTCCAACGAAGGCGACGGACGTGCGCAGTTGATCTCCCGCCGCTGGACCATCAGCGACACGGAGGGAAACGTCGAGCACGTCAACGGGCCGGGCGTCGTCGGAGAGCAGCCGGTGCTGGATCCAGGCGACGTGTTCGAGTACACCAGTTTCTGCCCGCTCCGCACGACTGTCGGCTCGATGCACGGCACGTATCAGATGGTCACGCCTGACGGCGACGAGTTCGACGCCGTGATCTCGCCCTTCACGCTCGCCACCCCCAACGCCCTCAACTGACGACGCGCCGCCTCGCGGCGGTCATGCTGCGGCTTTGTCGCGTCGCCAGCGGCGCAGCGGGCGTGCGCTATTGCGGAAGTGCGGCAGTGCGGTCGGCGACTGGCGCGATGGCCGGCAGCGCCGCGTCGGGTCGATCGAGGTAGAAGTACGCCGTCGCCGACACGTCGTCACGTCGATAGAAGTTGATCCAGCCGTCGGGCGTGCTGTCGACGGGCGCGGGGGCTGCCAGCAGCCCGACAAATCGCTTCGCCTGATCGGACGGATCGACGGAGACCGGCGTCAGTGCCACCCCGGCGGCCTGAAGGCGCAGGACCTCGGCCTTCGGCGCGCCGCCGATTTGCTGCAGGCGCACTGCACAGCCGCGATCGAAGTAGATGGGATCGGGAATGTGCAGGCGGTAGAACACCCAGGCCCGCCGCGTCTGGTCGGCCACCGTGGATCCCTGGAAGCGATTGACGAAGACGCCCTGCCCCCAGCCCGATCCGATGGAGTCTTCCGTGCCGGTGCCGACCAGCGTCGGGTGCGCCTGGTCGTCGTTCAGGAACACCTTCAACTCGCCTTCTCCCCACCACGACTCGCCGTACGCCGGATCGGTCACCACTCCAACAGTGGCCCCGAGATAGCGGCCGCGCCCGCTGACCCGAGGCAGGATCTCGAAGTCCTCGCCAAGCCGCGTCGGGCGCAGACGGTGCCAGTAGGCGTGGAAGTACAGAGCGTCGGCAGACACGGGCTCGGCGGTGTAGTCCACGTCGTAGAAGACATGCGAGAGATTGGCGCCGGACTCGTTGATCAGCACGAGACGCGCGCCGCGGCGGAACGGCATCGGCACGTTCGTGTTGAACGAGCGGCCCTCGGGACTCGAGAAGAGCGCGTTCTCGAACGGCACCAGCAGGCCGAGGCCGGCGCCGAAGAAGTCGCCAATCGGCGCGGACACGGCAGGTGTGGCGGCGCCATCCCAGTACATCTCCACCCGCAGCGCGCGGAGCATGCGTGGCGAGCGGTCGTCGATCGTGATCCAGATCCGCCTGATCACGCCAGCGCCCTGCACCTCCGCCAGCGTCAGCGAGCTGCCCGCGGCGATCGAGGTGAAGGCCCTGCCCTTGCCCCCGCGGTTTTCCAGGCCACCCTGGCCCGGCGTGGCGGTGGGATTTTCAGGGCTGGCCCATCGCGGTGACGATTGTTGATAGATGAAGAGCTCCTGCGCCGTGGCAGACGCCGGCAGCGCGAGGCACAGGAGCCAGAGGGCGGCAAGGCGGCGCGTCGACACAACGTCAGGCGCCGGGCGCCTGCACCACCCCGAGCTGCTGGTACAGCGTCAGGAAGTCGAAGCAGTTCCAGCCCTCGACAATCTTGCCGTCGCGGATGTGGCCGATGCACATGCCCCAGAAGTCCCCACGCTTCCCGCTTGGTGCAACGCCGAGACCAGCCCCCGAGTGCGTGCCGGTAACGTGGCAGTGGCACGCGACCATCTCGCCCTGGCTGACGGTCCGGACGACCTCGACATGCACGTCGGGGAAGGCTTCCTGGAACTTCGAGAAAAACGGCCGGAAGCCTGAGGGACCGGTCAGGGGCTGGCCATCAGGCGTGGCGAGGCCATGGAATTTCGTGGCAGGCCCCATATACCTGTCGATTGCCGTGGCGTCGCCCTGATTCCAGAGCTCCTCGAACCATTGCCGGATGAGCGCGTCGGGTGTGATGGACATGCGACCTCCAGTTGCGGGCTGGCATCCTAACATTCCCCGCGACACGGAGACAGGTACTTCGCCGTTGATCAGTCGAGGTGGGCCTTGTCGGAATCGCCCATCTCGACGTGGCCGGGAAAGTATTCCTTCCAGCGCCTCGAGACGGCGGCGGCGACCTCGGGCGCGCAGAACAGTTCGCGAGGGAACCCGGGCTTCAACCGGGCGTCAATGAGCACGGGCGGGGTGTAGGACACGTGATGCCGGACCAGGCGCACTGCGCCCGCGTGAATGTCGCGCGCCGGCTCGAATCGCGTGAACGTCGTCCACAGGAAGTTCACGACGCTCCTGGCCGCGCGCGCGGGTTCGTCCGTGAGCACCAGCAACGGCCAGCCGGCAAATGCGGGGTGTGACGACAGACGCTCGGCTGCGTCGGGATCGCTGGCGTAGGCCGGTCCGCCCACGACGAGACAGCCGCCGCAGAACACGTGCACGTCGCTCACGCCGGCAGGAGGCGGGACCGCCGGCGCGAAGTGGCGAGGCAGCTCACGGATCGGATCGCCAAGCCCCAGCCACACACCCTTGGATCCCTTGTTCACCTCGGGGCCCGTGTAGTCGAGCGTGTCCATCGACAGGTTTGCAAACACGTAGAGATCGGTTTCCGGTCGAGTGCGCGCCAGCAGGTGCTCCAGCGTGGCGCGAAAGTCTTTCAGGTCGACGGCCTGATCGGTGGCGATGAGGAACTTCGTCAGGGACAGCTGGCCTTCGCCGAGGATCCTGAACGCCGATGCCATCGCCTCGCGTGCGTAGCGGTCGCGAACCACTGCGCCCGCCAGCGAGTGGTAGCCCGTTTCGCCGTACGACCACAGGTCGCGCACACCGGGCATCACGAGCGGAAACAGCGGCGACAGCAGCTCCTGCAGCAGGTCGCCGATGAAGAAGTCCTCCTGTCGCGGCTTGCCGACGACAGTGGCCGGATAGATCGCGTCGCGACGTCGAGCGACCTGTCGCACACGGAACACCGGATAGTCGTGGCGCAGCGAGTAGTAGCCGTAGTGGTCGCCGAAGGGACCTTCCGGGCGCCGCTCGCGCGGCGGGACCTCGCCCATGAGCGCGAATTCCGCGCTGGCCACGAGAGGATGCGGGTGTCCCGCAGGCGCCGCAGACAGTCGTAAACGCTCGCCGGCGATCAGCGACGCCAGCATCAGCTCGGGCACGTTCTCCGGCAACGGCGCGATGGCCGACAGGATCAACGCGGGCGGGCCACCCAGGAACACTGTCGCCGGCAACGCGTGCCCTGCCTGCTCGGCAGCCGCGTAGTGGAACCCTCCGCCCTTGCCGATCTGCCAGTGCATGCCGGTGGTGCCGGCGTCGTAAACCTGGAGCCGATACATGCCCAGGTTGTGCCCGTGGCCTGCCGGGTGTTCGGTGTAGACGGTGGGCAGCGTGATGAAGGGGCCGCCGTCCTCGGGCCAGCAGGTCAACGCGGGCAACCTGTCGAGCCGTGGCGGCTCGACGACGTCGAGCACGGGTCCGGACGCGCCGCGCTTCAACCCGATGCCGAGCGCCGCCCTCGCCACGTCGCGCGCGCCCCAGAGCTTCGCCGGCGTCGGCGGCAGTAACGTCTCTGCGAGGCCGACCAGCCTGCTGATCAACGCCTTGGGCCGCGCCCCGAACGCCAGCTCCGCGCGTCGTGCCGTGCCGAACAGGTTCGTGACGAGGGGAAAGTCACGATCTCGGACGTTGGTGAACAGCAGCGCCGGGCCGTTGGCCGCAATCACCCGCCGGTGGATCTCCGCCGCTTCCTGATCGGCGTCGACCGGCGCGTCGATCGTGACGAGATCGCCGTCGCGCCTGAGCCGATCGAGAAATGTGCGGAGATCGGGAAACATGAATCGCGTCGATCAGCTCCGCGTCGCGCGGCCCAGGCGCGTGACGATGTCGTATTCCGCCTTCGTGGCGGGCTGAATCGACAACCTCGCGCCCTTCTTGATCACCATCATGTCCTCGAGGCCCTTGGTCTGCTTCAGCTGCTCGAGCGGCACGGTGGCCTTGAAGCGCTCCACGAACTTCAGGTCGACGGTGTACCAGGTCGGCGCGTCCTTCTTGCTCCCGGGGTCGAAGTAGTGATGCCCCTTCTGGAACGCGAACGGATCCGGGTAGCCGGCTTTGGCGATCTCGGCAAGGCCGGTGACGCCTGACGGGTCGGCACTCGACGCGTAGAACAGGACCCCGTCGCCCACCTGCATCTGATCGCGCATGAAGTTGCGCGCCTGGTAGTTGCGCACGCCCTCCCAACCGCACGTGCCGTCGTGCTCGAGCTGCTCGATGGTGTACGCCGACGGCTCACATTTCATCAGCCAGAATTTTCTCGCCATAGTCTGTAGTCCGTTTCGGTAGCCCGTAGCCCGGAGTCCGCAGCCCGCTAGCGTCCTGCGTACAAGTCGATGACCCGACTGATCGCCCACTGACACACCCGGCAGAACGGCACGTCGTCTCGCGTGAACATGATGCAGTCCGCCTGCGGCCGATAGTACCCGCGCGCCTCGTAGTTGGCGCCCTCGAACGCGCCGATCGCAGACGCGTATTTTTCCCGGGCCAGCAGCGCCGTGTCCTCGGCACGCTGCGACGTGAACAGCGCGTCCATCTCGGATTCCGGCCGGTTGGCCGCGCGGACGGCACGACGTCGTTCCTGAATCTCCTTCGACTGCGCCTCGTAGGCGGCTTTCTCCCACGGCGTCGGCAGCGGCACCTCCGCTGTCGCCAGCGCCTTCCACTTCAGGTGCGCCGGGTCCGACAGCGCCGTGACGTTCGGCTCCCAGGGCTCCGGCCGTGCCTGCGACGGCAGATACGCGACGTCAGACGTGTAGTACTCGTCGGCGAGCCCCGCGATGTGATGCCCGAACTCGTGGACGAAGACGTAGGGCGCCCAGAGGCTGTCAGCCGCGACGGTCGCGTACAGGCCGAAGATGCCGCCGCCGCCATACGTCTTCCCGTTCACGAGGATCTCGACGACGTCGTACGGCGCGAAGGAGGCCGCCTCCCGAAACGCGCGATTGTCGAAGGTCAGGACGTAACGTTCGGCGCCGAAGGTGTCGTAGCTGGTCCCGAGCGGCGACCGGCGGTGGATGCCGGTCGAAGGCCGGGACACACCAGACTCCATCGCCGGCGGGCACAGGCCCCAGACGTTGAAGTCCTTCGCGCGCTCCTTGAAGGGCGACGTCGCGAACAGCGTCTCGACGAGACGACGCGCGTCGTGTTCAAACTTCGGGCGCTCGGCGGCAGTGTAGCCGTCACCGAGGATCAGCAGATCCACTTTAGTCGCCGGGTCGCCGTTGTTCACCAGTGTCACCAGCGGCCCCGGCGAAGGCGGCGCCGCGGTGTCCACCGACGTGCTCGCGGGATCGACGACGAGGCTCCAGACCTCACGGAACGCATTGGCGGCGTCACGCTGCTTGACGACGACCTGGACCGGGCCGGCTGGCATCGGAAAGCGCAGCGACTCGCTGAAGGTCCGCGACGAGGTCGCCGCTTCGCCGGTAGTCACCCATTCGCCGAAGATCGACGAGTAGCCGCGCGAGTACAGCACCCGATTGGTCGCGCGCTCGATGACCTCGAAGAAGTACTTGCCGAGATTCGTGTCGTCCACGGCACGCGACGGGTTCCCGCTCCACGGGGCGGGCTCGACGACCACCCGGTCGAGACTGAAGATGTCGGAGGTCGCCGACCCGGTGTGGAAGTAGTCCACGCGCAGCGTCTTGACCGGCTCGGCGGCGTGAGCAACACCCGCCGTCAACCCGACCAACCCGATCAATCCGACCAGCCTGACCAGCCCGATCCTCATCGCGTCAGCTTGCGATACTTGATGCGGTGCGGGCGGTCGGCCTCGGCGCCCAGCCGGCGCTTCCGGTCCGCCTCGTAGTCCTGATAGTTGCCCTCGAACCACACCACCTCGCTGTCGCCTTCGAACGCGAGCATGTGCGTCGCAATCCTGTCGAGGAACCAGCGATCGTGGCTGATGACGACAGCGCAGCCGGCGAAGTCGAGCAGCGCGTCTTCGAGCGCGCGAAGCGTGTCCACGTCCAGGTCGTTGGTCGGCTCGTCGAGCAGGAGGAGATTGCAGCCCGTCTTGAGCAGCTTCGCGAGGTGCAGCCGATTCCGTTCGCCGCCGGAGAGCGATCCGACCTTGCGCTGCTGTGCCGCGCCCTTGAAGTTGAACCAGGAACAATAGGCACGCGAGGGGACGGACCGCTTCCCCATCTCGACCTCGTCGAGGCCGCCGGTGATTTCCTCGAACACGCTGCGATCGGCATTCAATGCGTCGCGCGACTGATCGACGTAGCCGACCTGCACGGTCTCGCCGAGGCGCAGGGAGCCGCCGTCGGGGGTTTCCTTGCCGGTGATCATGCGGAACAGCGTGGTCTTGCCGGCGCCGTTCGGGCCGATCACGCCGACGATGCCGCCACGTGGCAGGGTGAAGTTGACGTCGTCCATCAGCAGGACATCGTCATAGCCCTTGCGAAGGTTGCGGGCCTCGACGACCACGTCGCCGAGACGGGGGCCCGGCGGGATGTAGATCTCGACGGTGTCCAGCTTCTGGGCGGTGTCTTCGTTGAGCAGTGCCTCGTACACGTTGAGGCGCGCCTTGCCCTTGGCCTGCCGCGCGCGCGGCGACATGCGGATCCAGTCGAGTTCGCGCTGCAGCGTGCGCTGGCGCTTGCTCTCGGACTTCTCTTCCTGCGCCAGCCGGTTCTGTTTCTGGCTGAGCCACGAGGAGTAGTTGCCTTCCCAGGGAATCCCGTGCCCGCGATCGAGCTCGAGGATCCAGCCGGCCACGTTGTCGAGGAAATAGCGATCGTGCGTCACCGCGACGACAGTTCCCGCGTACGTCGCCAGGTGATGCTCGAGCCACGCGACAGACTCGGCGTCGAGATGGTTGGTCGGCTCGTCGAGCAGCAGGAGATCCGGCGCGCTCAGGAGCAGCCGGCACAGCGCGACGCGCCGGCGCTCACCACCCGACAGCCTCGAGACGTCGGCGTCGGCCGGCGGCAGGCGAAGGGCGTCCATGGCCTGTTCGAGCTGGGAGTCGAGCTCCCAGGCGTTGGTCTGGTCGATGCGATCCTGGACGCGTCCCTGCTCGGCGAGCACCTTCTCCATGTCGTCGGGTGACAGGTCTTCGCACAGCCGGGCGTTGAGCTCGTCGTAGCGATTCAACAGATCGCGAATCGGCTGCACGCCCTCTTCGACATTGCCGAGGACCGATTTCGCGGCGTCGAGTTTTGGCTCCTGGTGCAGGAATCCCACCTTGATGCCGGCCGCCGGAAACGCCTCGCCGGTGAAGTGCTGGTCCTCACCGGACATGATCCTGAGGAGCGAGCTCTTGCCGGCGCCGTTCATGCCGAGCACGCCGATCTTGGCGCCCGGCAGGAACGACAGCCAGATGTCCCGCAGCACCTGAGTGTCGGGCGGGTGAATTTTCCCCAGCCCCTTCATCGTGTAAATGAACTGCATGCAGTCCCTCAGTATACCCGCGGCGTAGTAGACTCAGGCGCGGCCGTCCACACCCGAGGCCCGAGCCACGCGCCGACCACGACGCCTGAATCAGGGGAGGCCGTTTCGATGAGCAGCGAACCCGCGGGCCGGCGCATCCGGCAGTTCGACGTCACGATCTCGGAGGTGATCGTCGAAACGCCAGACACTGTCACGCTCGTGATGACGGGCGGCGAACCGTTCGAGTACAAGGCCGGCCAGTTCTGCACGATCGATCCCCACCAGTTCGGCGTCATCGGCGGCGTCACACGATTCCTCGAAGACCTCAAGAAGCACAAAGAGCCGCCGCGCGCCTACTCGATGGCGTCGGCGCCCCACGAGCCACTGGCCATCACCATCAAGGAAGAGACCTACGAACCCGGGAACACCAAGTACCCGCCGCTGCTGTCGCCGGTCCTCGTCAAAACCGTGCTGGCGGGCTCGAAGATGCTGATCAGCGGCTTCACCGGTCCCTACACGCTGCCCGACAATGTGCTCGATCGGACCGACCACCTGGTGCACATCATCGCGGGTTCCGGCAGCGTCCCGAACTGGGCCATCCTCAAGCACGCGGTCAAGTTCATGCCGTCGCTGAAACACACCTTCGTCTACTCGAACAAGACGTGGGACGACATCATCTTCCGCGACGACCTCAACCGCTTCTGCGCGGCGCACGCAGACAAGGTGCGCCTGGTCCACTGCCTGACCAGGCAGGACGTGCCCCCGGACGCGCCGCCGGGGACCAGGCGGGGACGCGTCGGCGCGGAGCTGCTGTCCGAGCTGATTCCGGATCCGAACTCGGTGCTGGTCTACGCCTGCGGCCCCGCGCTTTCGACTCACGACCGCCAGGCGGCGCGCGAGAAGGGCGTCGAGGCCTCACCGCGCTTCATGGAAGCCGTGTCGGCGGCCATCAAGGAGATCGGCGTGCCGAAGGACAGGTACAAGACAGAGGCGTATGGGTAAGGCACTGAAATGAAGAGTGAAGAGTGAAGAATGAAAAATGAAGAATGAAAAATGAAGAATGCAAAGTGAAGAGTGAAGAATAGAGAATGACGAACGACGATGTGATCGTCAGTCCAGATGCGTCGGATTCTTCATATCGACATGGACGCGTTCTATGCGTCCGTGGAGCAGCGCGACGAACCGGGGTTGCGCGGCCTGCCAGTTGCTGTCGGCGGATCGCCTGAAGGGCGCGGCGTGGTCTGCGCCGCCAGCTATGAGGCCAGGCGATTCGGGGTGCGTTCGGCCATGCCCATGTCGCGGGCGCTTCGCCTCTGCCCCGACCTCGTCGTCGTGCCGCCGAATTTCCGGAAATACAAAGAGGCGTCGTCCGCCGTCTTTCAGCTCTTTCGTGAAGCCACACCGCTGGTCGAACCGCTCTCGCTGGACGAGGCGTATCTCGATGTCACCGAGAATGCCTGGGGTGAGCCGCTCGGCAAGCAGGTGGCGGCACGGTTGAAAGCCGCGATCAGGGACACCACGGGTCTGACGGCGTCTGCCGGCGTCGCGCCGAACAAGTTCCTCGCCAAGATTGCGTCCGGCTGGAAGAAGCCGGACGGGCTGACTGTCATCGCGCCGGAGCGCGTCGAGCGCTTCCTGCACGGCCTGCCGATCGACGCGCTGTGGGGCGTCGGCCCGGTCACCGCGAAGAGGCTCCGCGAACACGGCATCGTCAAGCTCGTCGATGTGCGCGCCGTGCCGCTCGACGACCTGCGGCTGATGGTCGGCAGCCTGGCGCCGTGGCTGCAGGAGCTGGCGCACGGGCGTGACGACAGGCCCGTCCAGCCGAATCGGGAGGCGAAGTCGGCGAGCAGCGAGAACACGTTCGATCGAGACCTGACGGACCTCGCGAAGATTCAGCAGGCCGTGCACGACATGGCGCGCGACGTCGCGAGCTGGCTCGTGCGAACCAGCCGGCTGTCCCGCACCGTGACGCTCAAGGTCCGCTACGCGGACTTCACCACGATCACTCGCAGCATGACTGTGACACCTCCGACGAGCGACGAGGAGGCTATCGCGGAGCGGGCCGTCAGCCTGCTGACGAAGACCGACGCTGGCAGACGACCGGTGCGGCTGCTTGGCGTGGGCGTCCACAACCTGTCACGCCTGGGGGAAGAAACGCCGCCGGAGCCGGCGACGCAGGTGTTGAAGCTGCCCTTTGATGCGTAGCGGGCTACGGGCTCCGGGCTACGCGTCCCTGAGTGTCTCCACTGGATTCAGCCGCGTGATGCTCATCGCAGGCACGAGTGCCGCCGTCGTCGCGACGGCGAGCAGGCCGATCGCCACCGCCGCATAGGTGACTGGGTCGGCGCCCGTGACTCCCCACAAGTAGTGCTCCATCAGGCGAGACGCGCCCAACGCCAGCAGCACACCGGCGCTCACGCCGATCAAGGCCATCACCAGCACCGGTCCGATCGCGTCACTCACCACGCGGCCGGACGACGCGCCGAGCGCCAGGCGGACGCCAAGCTCTCGACGCCGCTCGTGGACGCTCTGGGCAGTCAGGCCGTAGATCCCGGTGACGGCGAGCACGAGCGCGAGTCCCGACAACGCCGTCAGCAGCATCGCCTGGAAACGCTGCCAGGCCAGCGACCGCTGGCGCAGGTCGGCGAGCGTGCGAAGGCTGGCGATCGGCAGCTGCGGATCGAGAGCGGCGACTGCGCGTTCGATCTCCGGCATGGCACTGCCGGGTGGCAGGGCCGTGCGGATGACCCAGCTTGGCGAGAACCACGTGTGGACCATCGCGAGGAACGGCCCCGTTGTCTGGGACACCGGGACGTAGACCGCGGGAATCGGCGCGATCGGACCGAAGTTACCGAAGCTGCTGATCTGCTGCACGTTGCCGACGACGCCGACGACTGTCCATTCCGTCTTCGAGCCGAGCCCGAGCCGGCTGCCGATGGGGTCCTGGCGGGACAGGTATTGCCGGGCGAACGCTTCGTTGACCAGCATCACCGGCGTGCTGTCGCCGCGATCGCCAGATGTGAATCCTCGCCCGCGCAGAATCGGCACGCGCAGCGCAGTCAGGTAGTCGGGCGTGACGTAGGTCATGTTCGTGATCAGGAACTTGTCGCCGGCTTCGGGGCCGTCGAGACGGCGCGCTCCCAGATTCAGCCCACGCTCGTAGGGCAGGCTCAGCCCGGCGCCCACCGCCTCCACGCCGGGCACTCGCGCCAGCCGCGAGGTGCCCTCGTCGAACAGCCGCGCCACCTTGTCCGCCGACGCATACCTCGCGTCGTCGAGCGAGAAGGACGCCGCGACGACGTTGGTGCCGTCGAAGCCCGGCGAGAGCCCGTCCAGATACCTGATGCTGCGGACCAGCAAGCCGGCGCTGACCAGGAGGAGCACTGCCATCGCGATCTCGGCAGTGACCAGCAGGCGACGACTCCAGTGCCGGCTGCCGCCAGTCATCCCGCGGCCGCCACCGGTGGCGAGCGCCGCGCGCAGGTCGACGAGGCTCGCTTCGATGCCCGGCGCGAGTCCGGCCAGGCCTCCGGTCACCACGGCCGCAACCAGCGTGGCACTCAGCACGCGAAGGTCGAGGGACGGCGTGGCAATGGCCAGCATGTCGTGATCGGCGATGCGTGCCAGCCACTCGACCAGGCCCGCGCCCACGGCAATGCCCAGGGCGGCGCCGGCCAGCGTCAGGAGCACGCTCTCCACGAGCAACTGCGCGGCGATCGCGCGGCGCCCGCCGCCGATAGCCATCCGCGTCGCAATTTCGCGCGTCCGCGCCGCCGCTCGCGCGAGCAGCAGCCCGGCGACATTCGCGCAGCCGATGAACAGCACGACGCCAACGGCCGCCCAGACCATGAGTAGCGGCTGACGCAGATCGTGAGTCTCGCCGTCCTGGAGGCTGGTGAGCCCGAGCGCCACAGTCGTCCCGGAGCCCTGGCGCGGCCGCTGGAGCACGCCGGCGCCGATCGCGGCGACCTCGAGATCAGCAGCCGCCTTCGACGCGCCGGGGGCGAGACGCGCCACGACGCCGTAGTTCTCGCCCCCTCCTTCACCTTCACGCGACGGTCGCAGCGCCGTCCAGACGTCGACGTCGGTCTCTGTGCGGAAGTCGCGCGCCATCACGCCGACCACCGTGTGCGGCTCGCCTTTGAGCGTGACTCGTTGGCCCACGACATCGGCGCGGCCGCCGAGCACCCGTTGCCACAGCCCGTAACTGAGCACAACTGCAGGTGGCCCGCCCACGCGATCCTCATCAGCGGTGAACTCGCGGCCGATGAGCGGTGCCACGCCCAGCACGTGGAAAAATCGCGCGCTCACCCGCTGCTGTCGCACGAACAGGGTGGTCGATCCGGTCGTGAAATTCACGCCCTTGACCCAGTCGCTGTAGACGGCGGCATCGAGCGTCCTGGCGTTGTCCCGGATGGCCTCCCACGTCGCGCCGTTCTGGCTGGTGTCCATGCCGAACGCGCCGCCGCCCGAGTACCGGGTCACCACCTGGAACAGGCGTTCGGGCTCGGGGTACGGCAGCGGCCGGAACAGCGTCGCGTCGACCACGCTGAAAATCGCGGTGTTTGCGCCGATGGCCAGGGCCATCGTGAGCAGCAGGAGCGCCGTCGAGCCCGGATGCCGGGCAAACAGTCGCACGGCGTGCCGGACGTGCAGCCACCAGGTCATGCCTCGCCTCCGTCGTCTCTAGTCTGAACGAAGATCAGAACCTGGCGGTTCCGAGCATGAGCAGAAAAGCGGCAGCGGGCAGCGGGCGGCAGGCCGCAGTGGGCTGCGCGCTGCCAGCTGCTCGCTGCCTGCCGCCTTAAGCCCTGACAGTTCCCGATGACTGGCGCGCCACCAGCGACGGCGTGACGACGACGCGAGAGTAGGGGCCGGTCGGATGGTGCTCGATCTGGTCGAGGATCAGCCTGGCCGCACCGTGACCGAGGGCCGTCCGCGACCAGCCCACGGTGCTGAGCGGGACTCTCAACAGGTCGCCGTGGGCGATGTCGCCCGCGCCGACAACGGAGACGTCATCAGGAACGTGCCGTCCGCCTTCCCAGAGCGCGCGCATCGCGCCGATCGCTGCGCTGTCATTCGCCGCGAACACCGCCGTGACTTCCGGCGAGTCCTCGAGGAGCGTCTGCATGCCGGTGTAGCCGTTGTTGTCGAGAAATCCCGCCTGCACGACCCACTGAGGCGACACGTCCAGGCCGTGCGCGGCCATCGTGGCGCGATACCCGTGCTCACGCCGTCGCGCGTGCGCCAGTGACGGCCCGGCGAGATGGCCGATCTTCGTGTGACCGAGCCGGATGAGATGTTCCGTCGCCAGCCGGCCGACCTCCTCGTCGTCGGTCAGAATCCGGTGGCAGGCGAGGGTTGGGTGGTCGTCGCGGTCGATCAGCACCAGGCCCTTGCCTCGTGCGACCAGCCGGCCGAGAAGGTCGTCGCTGTGCTGGGCATCAACAGACGCCAGGATCACGCCGTCCACTTGCCGCTCGAGCAGCATCTCGAGATGTGCGCGCTCGTAGCGCGGGTCCTCGCCGACGTTGCAGAGGAGGAGGCCGTACCCCTGTGGCCGGATGTACTCCTCGATCGCCGTCACGATCTCGACGAAGAAGGAGTGCATCAGATCGGCGACGATGACGCCGAGCGTGTGCGTGCGCCGGAGGGTCAGGCTTCGAGCGACGGCGTTGGGCCGATAGCCGAGCTCATCCACCTTCGCGAGGACGCGCTCGCGCATCTCCCCGCCGATATCGCCGCGATTGTTGAGCACCTTCGACACAGTCGTCACCGACACCCCGAGGGCGGCGGCGACCTGTCGCATCGTCACTGTCATCCAGCGTTGTCCGTAGAGGGCATCATAGAGCGAACCGTCGGCTCCCCCCCAAATCTATTACGATCGTCGCGTGAGCGACTTGAGCCGCTGGCGGCTGGATGGCGCGCGCGCGGTGGTGACCGGGGGCACCAAGGGCATCGGCCTGGCGGTGACGCGGGAATTGCTGGCGCTCGGCGCGGAAGTCGTGGTCGTCGCGCGATCGTCCTGGCAGCCGGACCACGAACTGGCGACCTCGGCGCGCAGGGGCCGGCTGCACCGGGTCGTCGCCGACGTGGCCACTGCCGAAGGGCGCGCGGCCCTGCTGGGAACCCTCCCCGACGAGTGGTCGTCGGTGCACATCCTGGTCAACAACGTCGGCACCAATATCAGGAAGCCGTCGCTGGCGTTCACCGCCGCGGAGTACGCGACGGTCTTCCAGACCAACCTGACGTCGGCCTGGGAAGTCACACGGATGTTTCATCCCAAGCTCGCGGCCTCCGGCGCCGCCAGCATCGTGAACATCGGCTCGGTCGCCGGACAGCGCGCCGTCGGGAGCGGCGCCGTCTACGCCATGACCAAGGCAGCGCTGGCACATCTCACCCGGTATCTCGCCGTCGAATGGGCGGTCGATCGGATACGAGTGAACATGGTCGCGCCGTGGTATACGCGCACGCCGCTTGCGGCGCCGGTGCTCGATCAGCCCGACGTCCTCAACGCGATCGTCGAACGCACGCCGATGGGGCGCGTCGCCGAGCCAGAAGAGATCGCCGCCGTCGTCGCCTTCCTCTGCATGCCGGCCTCCTCGTACGTCACGGGACAGGAAATTGCTGCCGACGGCGGCTTCACGGCCTTCGCGTTCAAGCCGCGCGTGTGACGGCGCACACCTCCGCCGGCGGCCCGGCTGGTCGAGTAGAATGGGCGCATGTTGAAGGGATCCCGCGAGGCAATCCTGAAGCGCGTGCAACCGATGAGCGTGCATGGGCAGATCTCGTGGGAGGTCTACTTCACCGATGTTGACGACCCCGACGGTCAGGTGTCGGTCGCGCGTGTCGGCCCGGAAGCCGTCAGCCACAAGCTCGAACCCGGCGACCGCATTCGACTCGACTACGCGGTTGGCTCAGTGACCGCGGTCCACAAGGTCTCTTCCCCCGCCTGACGCGGGTATCATCGCTCGCTGTGTCGCACAACTCGACTCCGAAACACCTGGGTTTCCAGATGCCGGCGGAATGGCAGCGCCACGCCTCCACGTGGATGGCCTGGCCGCACGACGACGAGCAATGGATCGGCATGCTGGAGCCGGTCCGCCGCGAGTTCGCGGCCTTCGTCACCGCGATCGCCAGGCGCGAGCGCGTGGACCTGCTGGTCGCCGATTCCGAGTCGGAGACCGACGCGAAGGATCGGCTCGCCGGCAGCAACGTGGCGTTTCACCGGATTCCCCACCAGGATCTCTGGCTGCGCGACAGCGGCCCCACCTTCCTGACGCGCGACGACGAAGTCGCGCTCGTCGACTGGGAGTTCAACGGCTGGGGCAATAAGTACCCCGCTGAACTCGACAACCGGATCCCCGAGCATCTCGCAGGCATCCTGGGCCACGTGGCGCCCTTTCACCCGCGCCTCGTGATGGAAGGGGGCGCGCTGGAGGTCTCCGGTGACGGGGCGCTCCTGACGACGCGCCAGTGCCTGCTCGCGCCGACGCGTAATCCCGGAGAGACCGAGGAGTCGCTCGAGTCCGCCTTGAAGGCGTACCTCGGCGTGACGCACGTCATCTGGCTGGACGACGGGCTCGAGGGCGACCACACCGACGGCCACATCGACACCATCACCCGCTTCGTGGACGAGTCGACGATCGTCACCGCCGTCTGCCGGGACGCCGCCGATCCCAATCACGAGATCCTCGCGAGGAATCTCGAGCTTCTGCGCCAGGCGCGGATGCCGTCGGGCGAGCGGTATCGCATCGTCGAGCTGCCGACGCCGACCGGCCGCGTCGAGTTCGAAGGCGAGCGGCTGCCGCTCACCTACGCCAACTTCTACATTGTCAACGGCGCGGTGCTGGTGCCGACATACGGCGCGCCCGAAGATGACGGAGCACTCGAGATCCTGCGCCCGCTGTTTCCCGATCGAGACGTCATCGGGCTCTCGGCGCGCGCGCTCATCACCGGCGGCGGTGCATTTCACTGCGTGACGCAACAGCAGCCGGAGGGCCGGCTCTGGAGGCGGGAATGACGACCACGCTTGGCGTCGTGCAGATGCGCATGACCGATGCGCTCGACGACAACATCGCCAGGGCGATAGCCGCCGTCCGCGAGGCCGCGTCGCGGGGCGCCACGCTGGTGCTGCTGCCAGAGCTCTTCGAAGGGCTGTACTGGCCGCAGGCGCAGCGCGAGGAATTCTTCGCGCGCGCGCACGCGGTGGAGGGCCATCCGTTCATCCCGCGCTTTCAGGCTCTTGCCCGCGAGTTGAACGTCGTGCTGCCGCTGTCGTTTTTCGAGCGCGCCGGCCATGCACACTACAACAGCCTGGTCATGATCGACGCGTCCGGCGAGGTCCTCGGGCTGTACCGCAAGTCGCACATCCCTGACGGTCCCGGGTACATGGAGAAGTACTACTTCACGCCTGGCGACACCGGCTTCCAGGCGTTTCCGACGATGGCGGGCACAATCGGCGCCGCGATCTGCTGGGATCAGTGGTATCCCGAAGCCGCGCGGGCGATGAGCCTGCGCGGAGCCGAAGTGCTGCTCTATCCAACGGCCATCGGATCGGAGCCGGAGACTGCCGGATCGATCGACACCCGCGCGATGTGGCAGCGCGTGATGATCGGGCATGCCGTCGCCAACGCCTGCTACCTGGGTGCGGCCAATCGCGTCGGCACCGAAACGGTGGCAGGACTCGAGCAGACGTTCTACGGCAGCAGCTTCATCGTCAACTTCGCTGGCGAGATGCTGGCCGAGGCCGGCAGGACCGAGGAGACTGTGCTCATCGCAGCGCTCGATCTCGACCTGGCGAGGAGCTTCCGCGCCGGCATGGGATTTTTCAGGGACCGCAGACCGGACCTCTACCGCCCCCTGCTGACCTCCGACGGCTCGACACAGCGCTGAAGCCCATCAGTAGGCAGTTCTCATCGACAGGCTGAGCTAACGGGCTCGTGTCCGTGGAGTATCATCGTGCGCTCCCCCGCGCGTGCTGGTGTTCCGCTGTGGCACCGAACGGTCAGGGCTCGAATGTGCGTCCGGCAGGCGGCTCCGATCACGCACCGGCGTGGTCCTCGCTGCGGCTGCTGAGGCGCGCCCGCGGCGGCGATCGCTCGGCGCTCGACGCGCTGTTCCAGCGACAACTTCCGCCGCTGCTCAGGTGGGCGCACGGGCGGCTGCCGCGCTGGGCGCGTACGGCATCCGATACCGCCGACGTCGTGCAGGACGCTCTCCTGCAGACGTTCCGCCGACTCGACAGCTTCGAGCCGCGCGGGCATCGCGCCCTGCAGGCGTACCTCCGCCGCGCAATTCAGAATCGCATCACCGACGAGATTCGACGCGGCGTGAGAACGCCCCTCGATCATCTGCAGATCGACGCCGTCCCTCCTGCCCACTCGACCTCGCCGCTTGACGCCGCCATTCGCGAGGAATCGACAGCGCGCTATCGGCGCGCCCTCGCGTCGCTGCGCGCGGACGATCGCAGCCTGATTGTCGGGCGCATCGAGCTTGGCTACAGCTATGACCAGCTCGCACTCGTCTGCGGCCGGGTGACGCCGGACGCCACGCGCGTCGCGCTGCGCCGTGCGCTGGTCCGCCTGGCGGAAACGATGGCCCATGCGTGATCGCCGCCCGATCGTGGACGAGGCCGCAGAAGCACTGGCCGATGGCGTGGCGGTGAACTGGGCGGCGGCGATCCGGCGCGCCCGATCGCTGGAGGATCGCGCAGTGTTGCGCAGCCTGGAAGCGATCGGCGCCGTCGGCGTGTCCCTGCGTCCGCGCGCGGCCGTCAGCGGCCCGGCAAGCCGACGCGTCTCGGTGGTCCACCCGGCGTCCTGGAGCATCTGGCGACGTGCCCGCACGATCTCCCCGGCGATCGCGCGACGAACGTTGCTCGCCGTCGTTGTGCTGCCGCTTGTGGGCATCGCCGTGTTCGCGCTGCTGCAGAGTCTCCGGCGCCGTCCCGGCCCATCCCGTCGCCGCGGCGCTCGTGGCGTTCTCATTCATCCTCCTGGTGAAGCTGGTGATCGACGATCGGACTGCGCCGGGTCATCGCGCGGACGTTCGAACAGCCGCCGGGGATCGGACGCCGTCGTCGCGGCGGTGACGAGCCACATCCGCGACGCCGCGGACGAACGCGAGCTCGCCGATCGGGTGGAGCCCATCGTCGCGACCGCACTGTGCGTCCAGCGGGTGCGGCTCTTCGTCCTCGACGAGAGCGGTGCAGCGTTCGCGCATCCGCGCCTCCGCTGCGCGCCACTCGAGCGGGACTCGGCGCTCGTGGCGATGCTGGGTGATGACGACGACGTCGTCGCGTGGGATGGCGAGCGCGCCGGCAAGATGCTCCAGCCCGACCAGCAGGCATGGTTGGAAAGCGGGCCCTTCGTCGCGTTGGCGCCGCTGCGCGCACGCACCGGGGACTTGCTTGGCGTTCTGGCAGTGGGGAACGCCGAAGACGGCCTCGCGCCGGACGCCGCCGACCTTGGCGCGGTGCGCGCGGTGGCCTGTCCGATCGCCCTCGTGCTGGAACAGGTGTTGGCGCGAGGCACGAAAGACGCGCGCGTCACCGATGCCGATCGTCCCGCCGCCGAATGCCGCGATTGCGGCCTCGTGCTCGGGCCACTGACATCGCTGTGCCGCTGCGGCGGCCAGACGGATACCGCGGCGTTGCCACAGGTCGTTACACGACAAGTTCCGCATCGACAGAAAGCTCGGGGTCGGCGCGATGGGGATCGCTTACCTGGGGCGCGATCTCGTCGCTCGGGCGCCCCGTTGTCGTGAAGGCCCTGCCGCGCCGTTCGTCGGCCACGAGCCGTCAACTTGGGACAGAGGCACGGGCGATGGCGGCGGTCACGCATCCAAGCCTTGCGGCGATTTTCGGCCTCGAGACGTGGCGCGGCGTGCCGCTGCTCGTCATGGAGTTCGTGCCTGGCGGCACGCTCGCCGATTGCCTCCGCGCGGGTCCGCTCACTGAGCTGCAGGCACTCGCGATGGGCCGCTCGCTGGCTGGCGGCCTCGAGGCCCTGCATGCGGCGGGCCTTCATCACCACGACATCAAGCCGGCGAACATCGCGCTCGCCGCCGGCGGCCTGCCCAAGCTGCTCGACTTCGGCCTCGCTGCGCTGGACACCGACGACGCAGGGCGTGACGAGCTCGCTGGCACGCCCCTTTACCTGTCGCCCGAAGCGGTTGCGGGACAGGAGGCCGGTCGGTCCGGCGATCTCTGGGCGCTTGCCGTCGTGCTCTACGAGTCTGTCGCCGGCGTCAACCCGTTCGCGGGCGGAGACGTCGCTGACGTCCTGGCGCGTGTACGGGCAGCGCAGGTTCCCGATGTCCGGACGTTCTGCGCCGACGCCTCGCCGCAAATCGCCTCACTCCTGCGCGACCTGCTCGCCGCGGCGCCCGAGCGCAGGCCCGCCAGCGCCAGCGAATTCGGCCTGCGTCTCGGCGAGGTTGCCCGCGCGTTGGCAGTCGTCGAGACCGCCACCGCACCTGCAGTGTTCGAGATTCCCCCGGAACGACAGTCGGGCCAGACATGGCTCGCCCTCTCGGGCGGCCCGGCGTCGCGGTTGTGAGCTATGGGCGCCAGCGAATGAGGTGTCGAATGAAGGCTTTCAGGAAACTGCCCTGGCCAGGGGCTGCGCCTCGGAGGTGCGTGGCACTCGGCGCGATGTTGTGCCTTGCCTTTCTCGGCGCAGGCAGCGCGGCAGCTGCCCCCGTCACTGTCACGAATCTGATTACCGACGACGGCAACGCGAATCCGGCGAAACTCGAAGATCCCAACTTGAAGAATGCGTGGGGGGTTTCGTTCTCCTCGACGTCTCCGGTCTGGGTCTCGGACAACGGCACCGGCGTGTCGACGCTCTACCGCATCGACGCCACCACGAATGCACCGACCAAGGTGGGGCTGACGGTCTCCATTCCCGGCGACGGCAGCGTCACCGGTCAGGTCAACAACAGCGGCAGCGCCGCCGGGGCCTTCAACGGCAACGCATTCCTGTTCGTCAGTGAGGACGGCACCATCTCCGGCTGGCGCGGTGCGCTCGGGACAGCCGCGGAGACGCTGCAGCTTCCGTCTGCGGCCAACAGCTACAAGGGCTCGGCCATCGCCACCATCGGCGACCATACGTACCTGTACGCCGCCAACTTCAAGAGCGGGGCCATCGACGTGCTGAAGGGCGACAATGCCGCTCCTGACCTGGCGTCGACGTTCACCGATCCCGGCCTGCCAGCGGGGTTCGCGCCGTTCAACATCCAGAATCTCGGCGGCAAGCTGTATGTCACGTACGCAATGCAGGATGGCGGCCTCGACGAAGAGGACGGCGCGGGCCTCGGATTCGTGGACGTCTTCGACCTGCAGGGCAACCTGATCACACGGATTGGATCGCGAGGCACGCTGAACGCGCCGTGGGGCCTGGCGATTGCCCCTTCGTCGTTCGGCGAGTTTGGCGGCGATCTGCTGGTCGGGAATTTCGGTGACGGGCGAGTCAACATCTTCGACCTGGCGACGATGACGTTCCTGCAGCAGCTGCTCGGCAACGACGGCAACCCGATCGCCATCGATGGCCTGTGGGCGCTGACTGTCGGCAACGGCGGGGCATTCGGCAGCACCAACAAGCTTTACTTTACTGCTGGCCCCGACGACGAATCCCACGGGCTGTTCGGTGTCGTCGAGCCCGTGCCCGAGCCGGCATCGCTGCTCCTGCTCGGCACGGCGCTCGGCGCCCTGGGATTGCAGCGTCGGCGACGGCGATAACGCGACCATCGGCGGAGCGCGCTCCCCCGCGCTCCGCCGCGATCTGCCGGCATCGGCCGGTGGAGCGGCCGGCGCGGCGATCAGAGCCGGTCCGGCCGTCCCGCGGCTGGCGGCCCTGCCGCGGCGGGCTCGGGCGTGAAGTCTTCGCCGGGGTTGATGAAGCGGTCCTGCTCCCAGTTGTACTGGCGGTCGTGCAGTTGCCGGTACCGTCCTCCCAGCGCCATCAACGCGGCGTGGCCGCCGCGCTCCACGATCTGGCCGTGCTCGAGCACCAGGATCTGGTCGGCGCTGCGAATCGTGGACAGGCGGTGTGCGATGACGAACGTCGTGCGGCCGTGGCGCAGCCGCCGCAAGCCGTCCTGGATCAGGGCCTCGCTCTCGCTGTCCAGGCTCGATGTCGCCTCGTCGAGGATCAGGATGCGCGGGTCAGCGAGGATAGCCCTGGCAATCGCAATCCGCTGACGCTGGCCGCCAGACACCTTCACGCCGCGCTCGCCGACGACAGTGTCGTAGCCCTGCTCGAACTCGCGCACGAACTCGTCGACGTGCGCCAGCCGCCCCACCTCCTCGATGTCCGCGCGCGTGGCCCCGGGCCTCGCGAACGAGATGTTGTCGGCGACAGTGCCATCGAAGAGGAAGTTGTCCTGCAGCACGATGCCCAGGTGCGATCGATAGTCGCGCAGGCGCAGGCTGTCCAGCGCCGCGCCGTCGATGCGGATAACCCCCGACTCCGGCCGGTTGAAGGCCATCACCAGACTGATCAGCGTGCTCTTGCCCGACCCGCTCGAGCCGACGAGCGCCGTCGTGGTGCCCGCCGGGGCGTGGAAGGACACGTTTCTCAGGACGGGGACGCCGGGCTTGTAGGCAAACGTCACGTCGTCGAAAACGACGTCGCCTTCGACGTGCGCCACCGGTGCCCGCGACAGGTCCTCGTCGTCTTCGGTCGCCATCTGGCGGACCTCGCGAATGCGATCGAGCCCGGCGAAGGCCTCACTGATTTGCGTGCCGACCGAGGCGATCGACACCACCGGCGCCGCCACCAGGCCGGTGAAGAAGATGTACATGAAGAAGTCGCCGAGCGTCATCTGCCCGGCCAGGATCGCCTGGCCGCCGACCACGATCATCAGCACGCCGATGGCGCCGACGATGAGCATCGAGACGCTGGACACCGCCGAGATGCCGACCATCGACCTGGCGACGTTGCGATAGAGCTTGTGAATGCCCTTCGTGAAGATCAGCGCCTCGCGGCGCTCGGCGGTGTAGGCCTTGACGACGCGGATGCCGCCGAGCGTCTCGGCGAGCCGGCCGGTCACCTCGGCGTTGATGCGGCCGCGCTCCCGGAACAGCGGCCGCAGCCGCGAGAACGCCTTGGCCATGATGCCGCCGAACCCGGCGAGCAGGAGCAGCGTGACGGCCGTCAGTTTCCAATTCAGCCAGAAGAGCACGCCGAGCGCGACCGCGGCGGTGAGCACGCTGCCGACCAGTTGCACCAGACCCGTGCCGACCAGGTTCCGGATGCCGTCGGCGTCGGACATGATCCGCGAGATCAGCACGCCGGTCTTGGTGGAGTCGAAGTACCAGACACGGGCAGGCGTGCTACGTGTTCCTCGACCTGACGGCGCAGGTCGGTGATCGAGCGCTGCGCGGCAAGGCCGAGGACCTGCGACAGCGCGAAGCCCGTCGCGGCCTGGACGAGCGTCGCGAGGCCAGTGCCGGCGGCCAGCCACCACAGGAGGTCCGGCCGGTGCTTCCCGACCACGTCGTCCACGAGGATCTTGGAAGTGGCTGGCAGAACGAGTCCGGCGATTCGATTGGCGGCCATCAGCAGGAAGCCAAGGAACAGCCGGCCACGGCGAGCCCAGATGAGCTCTCGCGATTCGCGCCACGCGTCGGTCCAGGACACCTTCTTCTTTTTCGGGTCGTCAGTCGCGACTCGCCTGGGACTGCGCTCTGAAGGAACCATGGCTCCATCATGTCCGATTCAGCCGCCGGGAGACCCTGGCCGATTGGACAGGGTCAGCGGCAGGGCGCACGAGACCGCGGACCTCGGGCTGGTACAAATTTGTCGATTCTCCACATGGTCCAGACACAAGTGTAGGACGGCTTTCGCGCTTCGCCTCGTTTTTCGGCCGCATGGTGCGCCTGCGGCGGACGACGGATGGCACATCGCTTGAAGCACCGGACGGCTGATGGGATCCCGGACGGCAGGACTCTGGAGTTCGGATGCGGTCGCGCGCATCGTGGCGGCGGCCGGCGGCAAGGCCATCGGGGTGGCCATCGTTGGCGCGATCGTGAGCTTCATGGCGTGGCCGGCGGCCAGCGCGGATGGCGGGAGCGTCCCTCCGGCGGTCAACGCCGTCAACACGGCGTGGACGCTGATCGCCGCCTTCCTGGTCTTCGCGATGCAAATCGGATTCGTGATGCTCGAAGCCGGTTTCGTCCAATCGGGCGAGTCGGTGAACGTCGTGGCTGAGACGATCGCGGACACGTGCATCTGCGGCCTGGCGTTCTGGGCAGTAGGCTTCGCGTTCATGTTTGGCGGCGGCACGGGCCTGCTCGGCACGTCAGGGTTCTTCCTCAACGGACTGCCAGCGACGTACGGGGCGACTGGCGTGCCGGTGCCGGCATTCTGGATGTTTCAGTTCGCCTTCGCCAATACGTGCTCCACGATCATTACCGGCGGCCTGCTGGGGCGCTGCACCTTCGCGGCGAACTTGATCATCGCCGCGCTGGTCGGTGCCATCGTCTACCCGATTCTCGGGCACTGGTCCTGGGGACCCGACGGATGGCTGGCAACACTGACCCCGGTGCCGTTTCGCGACTTCGCGGGGTCGACAGTGGTGCACAGCGTCGGCGGGGCGATCGCGCTGGCCGGTTCGGTCGCGCTCGGACCGCGCCTGGGCCGCGTCTTCCAACGGGACGGCGGCGGTCCGCCGCCGCCCCACAACGTCGTGCTCGCGGCGTGCGGTGGACTGGTGCTGTGGTTTGGCTGGTACGGGTTCAACCCGGGCAGCACGCTCTCCGCGATGGACGTGCAGGGGATTGGACGCGTGGCCCTCAACACGACGATTGCGGCCTGTGCGGCCGGCCTCACGGGCCTCTTCTACAGCTACGTGATGCAGTCGACGTGGAGTCCCGCGGCGGCCGTCAATGGCTTTCTGGCGGGCCTGGTCGCGATCACGTGTCCGTGCTACTGGGTGGATTCGACAGGCGCATTCTTCATCGGGACGTGCGGGGCGCTGGTCGCAGGTGCGGCGACGAACCTGCTCGAGCACCTTCGCGTGGACGATCCTGTCGGCGCCGCACCCGTGCACCTGGCAGCCGGGATCTGGGGCACCCTCTCGCTGGGGCTCTTCGCCACCGGCCACTACGGAACCCCGACCGCAACGGGTGACGATGTGACCGTAACTCTTCGCGGCCTGCTTTACGGCGGAGGCTTCGAGCAACTGGCCGCGCAAGCGATCGGCAGTGCCAGCGTGGTAGTGGCCAGTGTCGCCGCCGCGGCGGCCGTGATGGCCGCGCTCCGGGTCAGCAACCTTCTGCGCGTTTCACCAGAGGTGGAATCCGCCGGCCTGGACCGTTGGCTTCACGGGGCGGGACTGACCGCTGATCCCGGACGCGACGCCATTCCGCGTCCCGCGACGTCCTCCCCCGAGCGCGGGGTCCTGGCCGGCCGGCGCAAAAACGAGTGATTTGACGGCTAATCCTGGCCGAGACTGCATTTCTGTCCCTCATAGTTCCCGAACCTACAAAAGTGTCGCCGTGACGGGTCGAGCGCTCGACCGGCTGGGTCCCTCCCCATCGCCTCCTGACGAGCCCGGGCGCCGGGCCGGAAGAGCCGACGCCGCGTATCAGACATTTTTGTGGCGCGGGATTGGGAAGCCTACACGAATGTGGCCGCAGTACCGCCTCGAGGGATTGTGCCTCAGTCGGGCATAAACGACGATTTACCGCCAGTTTCTGCTGAACTCGACGCTGAACCCGGCTGCCGCCAGCCCTGCCGTTTCTGGCACGAACCTTGGTCTTGTTTCGGCCGAGGGCCTGTACGTCTGCAGGCCGGGGAGGTGTCTCGGATGGCGAATTCGACGCAGGGAGTGGCGTTGCTGGTGTTCCTGCTCGCCTTCACGTTTTTGAGTTACGGGCTGTTCGAGGGCGGCAACGTCCTGATGATCCTGCTGTTCCTGGTGTCGCTTGGCGGATCTCTGGCCCTGTTCCTCAAGGCCAAGGCGCTAACGGCAGCGAGCGGCAGATAACCACGCGGAAGAGAAGGAGGCGGGGATGGCATTTGCGGGTCTGGGTGTGACGCTGGTCGGGTTCGTGGTCGCGGTGTCGAGTATCGGGCTCACCGCCAGCAACGGCGGTCGGTTGGGGCTGGTGGTGGCCGGCCTGGCCATCAGCCTGTTCGGCATCTTCGGGCTGATCAATCCGGCGTATCAGAAGACCGCGCTCTGGAAGCGATAGCCGGGCCGACCGGTTCTGCAATCCTGCATGGCATGAACACTCAACGGGGCTGAGTGGAGAGGGGAGTGGGGATGACGACGACGAGGGCACGAACGCTTTTGGTGGCACTGGCTATCGCCTGGAGTTCTGTGATCGCTGCGCCGGCTTTCGCGCAGGCGCCCGCCGCGGCCGCTGCGCCGGCGCCGGCGGCGCTGACACCTGCTGATTTGACATCGATCAAGACCCCCAGCGCCGACGACAAGGCGAAGGGCGATCCGGACGGCAGCCTCACCGGCACCGTCGCCGACGTCCCGGTCGGCGATGCCAAGAAGGGCCTGACCATCGCCGACGTCGTCAACCAGGTCGGCCAGAACAAGATCGCCATCAACTTCGTCTGGACGCTGGTCTGCCGGCTTCCTGGTCATGTTCATGCAGGCCGGGTTCGCGATCGTCGAGACCGGGTCTGTGCCGCGCCAAGAACGCCAACCACACCATGATGATGAACTTCATGGTGTACGGCGTCGGCATGCTGGCCTACTGGCTGATCGGCTTCGCCATCCAGATGGGCGGCGTCGGCGCGGTCGCGCAACCTCGGCGGCACGCCGGTCGCTCAACTCGCGAGTACGCGATCACGCTCTTCGGCAAGACCTTCGGGCTGTTCGGCCAGAACGGCTATCTTCCTGATGCACGACGGCACCTACGACGTCGGCGTCATGGTGATGTTCCTGTTCCAGATGGTCTTCATGGACACGGCCCTGACCATCGTCACCGGCACGGCGGCCGAGCGCTGGAAGTACTCGGCGTTCATGGTCTCGTCGTTCGTCATGGGCGCCTTCACCTATCCGCTGTTCGCGCAACTGGGCGTGGGGCGGCGGCTGGCTGGCGACGCTCGGCACGCAACTTCGGCCTCGGCCACGGCTACGCGGATTTCGCCGGCTCCGGCGTCGTGCACTCGGTCGGCGGCATCACGGCGCTGGCGATGGCGCATCATCATCGGACCGCGCATCGGCAAGTACACGCGCGACGGCAAGCCCAACGCGATTCCCGGCCACGACATCGTGATCGTGCTGACCGGCTGCTTCATCCTGGCGTTCGGCTGGTTCGGGTTCAACCCGGGCTCCACGCTCGGCGCGTCCGGCAACGGCAACCTGCGCATCGGCTCGGTCGCGGTCAACACGATGCTGGCCGGCATGGCCGGCAGCTTCGGCGCGCATGCTCTACATGTGGATCCGCTACGGCAAGCCGGACGCGTCGATGACCGGCAACGGCCTGCTGGCCGGCCTGGTCGCCATCACCGCGCCCAGCGGCTTCGTCAACCCGGTCGGCGTCGGTGATCATCGGCCTGATCGCCGGCGTGCTGGTCTGCCTGTCGGTCGAGTTCGTCGACCGCGTGCTGAAGGTCGACGATCCGGTCGGCGCGATCTCGGTGCACGGCACCAACGGCCTCTGGGGCGTCATCTCGGTCGGGCCTGTTCGCCGACGGCAAGAGCAACTACGGCGGCTCGTGGAACGGCGTGACCGGCTCCGTCACCGGCCTGTTCTACGGCGATGCCGGCCAGCTGGTGGCGCAGCTGATCGGCGTCGCGACGCTGATCGGCTTCGTCTTCACGTTCAGCTTCGTCGTCAACCTGGTCATCGACGTCGTCGTCGGCCAGCGCGTCGCCGCCAAGGCCGAACTCGAAGGTCTGGACATTCCCGAAATGGGCGCGCTCGGCTATCCCGAGTTCGTGCTCAAGGCCGACGCCGTGGGCATGGAGCAGTCGACCATGTCAGCAGAACTCGTCACGATCATCGGCGACGCTCTCAGGCACCGGCCGCAGTCGCATTCCGCCGGTGCCCTGGCGAGACCCTCACACGGTCTCGCCGGAGGCAGCTGGCGGCTACATCCAGACGCTCGAAGCAGGCCTGCCTGGAGCAATCCGCAGTCGGCCGACCTGCGGACCTGCCTCGGCATGGCGTACGCCATGAACTACGACGTCTACAAGTCGATGGACGCGCTCGAAGCTGCGCGTGTCGATCGACCCGACCACTTCTGGGCGCAGCTCAAGTATCGCCGAGCTGCACTATCGGCTGCGGGCGCTGCCGCGAGCCGAACGGAAACGCTCGAAGGCCTGGATCTGGCCCGGAATGCGTGGGAGCTGTCGCTCGCCCGCAAGCAGCTGCAGGAGATCCGCAGCCTGCTCTCGACCAGCACGCGAACGATGGAATGGTCAGGCCCGCTGTGGCCGTCCGCGCTCGCGGTCTCCGGTTTCATCGCAGCGCTGCTTGCGGTGGCGTGGTGGATGTGAACTGGAAGCTGTTCGGCGGTGCCGCGATTCTCTCGGTGGGACTGCTGTGGAAATTCGGCGTGCCGCTGCTGCCGCTCGTGCTGGGCGTCGCATTAGCGGGGCTCCTGAGCTGGATGACACGCCGAGGCTCGGGAAACGGCACGGTGGGGGGACGGTAATGACTGCACGTCGTTCGACACTCGCGCATCCGTGGCGCCTGGCCACGATCGGCGCCGCCGTCATCGCGCTGCTCGTGTTCGCCTTGCCGGCCATGGCTGCCGAGGGCGCCGCCGGCGCGAGCGACCCGATCGCGCCCCTGATCCTGTCGGTGGCGATGATCCTGGTGGCTGCCAAGCTCGGCGGCCATCTGGCGTCCCGGTTCGGCCAGCCTCCCGTACTCGGTGAGCTCGCGGCCGGCCTCTTGATCGGCAATCTCGGTCTGGTCGGCATGCCGGCCTTCGAGTACCTCCGCGCCGACACCGGCGTCGACATGCTGGCCCGGCTCGGCGTGATCCTCCTGCTCTTCCAGGTCGGCCTCGAGTCCACTGTCGCGCAGATGATGCGCGTCGGCATGTCGTCCTTCGTCGTCGCCACGCTCGGCGTCGTCGGGCCGTTCGTCCTCGGTTGGGGAGTCGGCGCGTGGCTGCTGCCGACCGCCAGCGTCTACGCGCACATTTTCCTCGGCGCCACCCTCACGGCAACCAGCGTCGGGATCACGGCCCGCGTGTTGAAGGATCTCGGTCGGTCGCAGAGCGACGAGGCGCGCATCATCCTCGGCGCCGCGGTGATCGACGACGTGCAGGGCCTGGTGATTCTGGCCGTGGTCACCGGCATCATCGCGGCGGCTAACCACGGACAGGCACTGTCCTACGCCGCCATCGGGCTGGTCGTCGCCAAGGCGACGGTCTTCCTCTTCGGCTCGCTCATCCTCGGCGTCTACCTGTCGCCGAAGCTGTTCTCGCTGGCCTCACGTCTGCAGGCCAGCGGCGTGCTCCTGGCCGTCGGCCTGGCGCTCTGCTTCACGCTCGCCTGGTCAGCCAACGCCATCGGCCTCGCGCCCATCGTCGGCGCCTTCGCCGCCGGCCTGGTGCTCGAGGACCTGCACTATCGCGACTTCACGAAGCGGGGTGAGCACAGCCTCGTCCAGCTGGTCGAGCCGTTGGCCTCGTTCCTGGTTCCGATCTTCTTCGTGGTGATGGGCATCCGCACCGACCTGCGCGTCTTTGGCAGCATCAGCGTCCTGGGGCTGGCTGCGGCGTTGACAGCCGCCGCGATCGTCGGCAAGCAGATTTGCGCGCTCGGGGTCCTCGGCCGCGGGCTCGACCGGCTGTCGGTCGGCATCGGCATGATTCCCCGCGGTGAAGTCGGCCTGATCTTCGCGAACATGGGGCTCACGCTCGTGGTCGGAGGGCAGCCTGTCGTCAACCAGAGCGTGTTCTCAGCAGTGGTCGTGATGGTAATCGCGACGACGCTGGTGACGCCGCCGATGCTGAAGTGGAGCTTCGATCGCAGGGGCGCGGCGGTCCCGGTGCCGGAGACTCTGCCCGCTGGCGCAACGCTCGCCGGCGCCGCGGACTCGCTGGCGCAATAAAACACAAGGCAGAACGTCACGTCCGAGGGCGGATCGGCGCATTGGCGCATCCGCCCTCGTTCCACCTACCGACTACGGACTCCCCGCTTTCTCGACGCGGACGTGAAGCACGTCCACGCGTTGAAACGGCAGTTCGCCGACGACGCGAACCTGGTCGATGGCTTCAACGACATTCATGCCATCCACGACGGTACCGAACGCGGAGTACTTGCCATCCAGGGACAGGGCCGGCCCGGTGCAGATGAAGAATGAGGTTGACGCGCTCTCCGGATCATCGGTCCGCGCCATGGACACAATGCCGGCGACATGGGCAGTGTCGTTGAATTCCGGATGGAGGTCGTGAACGTAGGACTGCTGCTTCTGGGTCAGGGGGGTCTGGCGCGTTGAGAGCATGCCGCCCTGGATCACGAATCCCTGCACCACGCGGTGGAAGGACGTGCCATCGTAGACACCCGCGGCGGCAAGCCTGAGGAAGTTCCGCACGTGCTCGGGCGCCTTGTCGGGAAGGAAGGCGATGGTGATCGTGCCCTTCGAGGTCTCGAGCACTGCGCGATACGTCGCCAGCGTGTCAGCGGTGTCGTCGGCAAACGGGACGGCTTCGGGCGCCGGCGTGTCCCTGATGGTGACCTTCTTCATTTCGATTCGGGCCGCCGGCACACCGTGAGCGTCCGACTGCGTGTCGGAAATCGCCTGCACCACCTCCATGCCATCGACCACCCTTCCGAACACCGTGTACTGTCCGTTCAGCGCGAGCTGGTCGTTGACTGCCACGAAGAACTGCGCGCCTCCGCTGTCCGGCTTGCCGGGCTGAAGGACGGCGGCCACCGCGCCGCGTGAGACTGGCGTCGCGTTGAACTCTGCTTTCAGCACGCCGAGCCCGCCCGTGCCGTAGAGCGACGCCTTGCCAGGGTCCTTCGACAACGGATCGCCGCCCTGGATGATCCCGCCGCGGATGACGCGATGGAACGTCGTGCCGGCGTACCCCCCGTCCGCAGCCAGCTTCATGAAATATCCGACGTGGTTCGGCGCGACGTCGGGCAGCAGCTCGATCACGAACGTGCCCATCGTCGTCTCGACGACGGCCTGCTTGTGCGCCATCTGATCGAGCGTGAGCGATGTCTTGTAGGGGCCGGCCGCGGGGCGAGGACGCGCGGGCTGAGCCGCAACGGGCAACGCCAGCGCCGCGGGGAGCAGCAGTGCCAGTATCGAGCGCATGCCCCGATCCTACTCCGAAGACACGCTATGCTTTGAGGCGTGGACGCCGCGCGCATCGCCTTCAATCGCTTCGTGGACTACGCGGGGCTCTACCCGCCGGCCAGCCTGCCGTTTGAAGCCGTCGTCGCCAACTACGGCCGCTACAGGCAGAGCCCGCAGGCGTGGCTGCTCGGACGGCTGATCATCCCGGTGGATCGTCTTCGCGACACGGAGTCACTCGCGGCGGTCGCCGGCGCCAGTCCTTCCGAGCGCTGGCCCGTCAGCGTGCTGGTCGGGGAAGCGAACGATGTCGCCGCTGCCTCTGGCGTGCTCTCGCGCATCGCGGCACGAGCCGACTCCGTGATTGACGTCGAGAGCATCGAAGCGTCGGCGGCTTCGACGGAAGACATCGAGCGGCTCGGCGCCGCGTACCAGGGCTACGTCGATCGCTTCGTCGAGATTCCCGCGCATGACGACCCGTCGCCGCTGATGGCGGCTCTTGCTCGCGGGGGGATGGCCGGCAAGATCAGGACAGGCGGCATCACCGCCAATCGGGTGCCGTCGTCAGCCAGCGTCGCCCGGTTCCTGGCCGCCGCCGTCCGCGCCGGCGTCCCGGTGAAAGCCACTGCCGGCTTGCATCATGCGATTCGAGGCGACCGCGCGCTCACCTACGACGACGACAGTCCGAGAGGCGAGCTGCACGGGTTCGCCAATCTCGTCTTCGCCGCCACGCTGCTGGCGGCCGGCAAGATCGACGAGAGCCTTGCCGAGGCGGTGCTCGATGACGACAGGCCCGAGGTATTCAAGTTCGGCGGACGCGCCGGTTCGTGGCTGAACGCCGTGCTGACCTACGGCGAGTTCGCCCATGCGCGCGAGCGCGTGCTGCGCTCGGTCGGCTCATGCTCGTTTGACGAGCCGGTCGAGGAGTTGCAGGCGCTGGGGTGGCTTTCGTAGCCGCTCCGTCACCAGCGCCCCCTGAGTCCCACCATGACAGCACCGCGACGCGCATCGTCGACGACGGTCTTCGAGGAATTCTTCCGCTCCGAGGCTCTTGGCGGCGCACTGCTGCTGGTCTGCGCGTGCGCGGCCATGGCGATCGCCAACTCGCCGTGGGCGGGCGCCTATCACCACGCCCTCGAGGCCTCTGTCGGCAGCGGCGGGCTGACGCTGACGGTGCATCAGTGGATCAACGACGCGCTGATGGCCGTGTTCTTCCTGCTCGTCGGCCTCGAGATCAAGCGCGAGGTGCTCGGCGGCGAGCTGTCATCCGCAAGGCAGGCGGCGTTGCCGGTGGCGTCCGCGATCGGCGGGATGGTGGTGCCCGCGGCGATCTACCTCCTGGTGAGCGGCACCGGGCCGGCCGCGAGTGGATGGGCGATCGCGATGGCGACCGACATCGCGTTCGCGCTCGGAGCGCTGGCAATGGTGGCACCGCGGGCGCCGGGCGGACTCAAGGTCTTCCTGGCGGCGCTGGCGATCGTGGACGACATCGGCGCGGTCCTGGTCATCGCCTTCTTCTACGCTGGCCCGATTGCGTCCGGCGCCCTGGCCATGGCGGCCGGCTGCCTTCTCCTGCTCGTTGCCATGAATCGCTTTGGGGTGACGTCGCTGATTCCGTACCTGACGGTCGGGCTCGGCCTCTGGTTCTTCGTCCACGCATCCGGCGTTCACGCCACGATCGCCGGCATCCTGCTGGCCTTCACCATTCCCGCCGGTCCGCCGCTCGATCGCCTGGAACATGCCCTGCACAGCCTGTCGGCGTTTGTCATCATGCCGCTGTTTGCGCTGTCGAACGCGGGCGTCGCCGTCGGTGGACTGCTCGTCGATCGCGTGAGCCTTGCGGTCATCGCGGGCCTTGTCGTGGGAAAGCCGCTGGGCATCACCGGCGCGGCGTTTGCCGCCGTGCGCCTGCGCTGGGCCACGCTGCCGGACGGCGTCGGCTGGACTGCCCTGCGCGGGTGCGCATGGCTTGGCGGCATCGGGTTCACGATGTCGCTGTTCATCGCGTCGCTGGCGTTTGAAGGGACGCCGATGCTGCAATCGGCGAAGGTCGGCATCCTGAGTGCGTCAGCGATCGCCGGGCTCGTGGGAGCCGTCATGGTGCGCGCCGGCGTGGCGAAGGGCGTCCCGCTCGTCGATTGACGCCGCTGCTCCGGTCTTTCAGCGCCCGCCTTCTTCGACGGCCGCGGTAACCGCGGCGCAGGTCACCTTCACGGCAAGCGACTTCCCGCGCGCGTCGCGGCCGTCTACTGTCAACACGGCGCCTTTGCCGCTGTGCTCGGCATTTGCCGTGGCGCTGCCGACGAGAGTCGCCCCTTTCACTGTGGCCAGGTGCCGGAAGTCGGGGCCGATCTGGAGGCCGACTGTCGTCTCGTTGGAGCGGCTCTCCTTGAACTGCCACACGGTCACGTTCACGTAGCCGACAGCCTGGCCGTCTGTCTTCAGCGTGGCCCGCCACTGGGCCGCCGGCACGTCGAAGATGGCCGCGTCTGACGTGAACGTGCACTCGCCACGGCCCTTGATTTGATATGACGTGCCGTCAACCGACGCCGTCACGTCGATGGGCACGCTGTCCGGATCGACGGGCTCCGCCGATCCAGCGGAGGCCGGGCTCGACGGCGGGGCCGCTTGCGGCGTCGCCTGCGATGACGACGCCGGAGGCGCGTCTGCCGATCCACGGCATGCCGACAACGTCAGCGTCAGGGCGGTTACTGCCGTCAGCGCGAGTGGCATTGATCGCATGAGTGAACCTAACGAGTGATGACGACGTGCACCTGGCCGGGACCGTGGACCCCTCGCGTCAACGTCATCTCGATGTCCGCCGTGCGGCTTGGCCCCGTAATGAGCACGAGGTTGCTGCCGCTGGCGACGACGTCGGGATGCATGGCCAGCAACGCGGCGTACGAAGGCAGGATCTGCGTTGCACGGATGACGGCGACATGAACAGGCGGCAGCAGGGACGCCATTCGGCCGCGCCCCGGGCCGCTCACCATTGCGAGGCTGCCGGTGTCGGCGACACCCGCGAGCGCGCCCGTCACCCCGACCCGCACGTCGTCCAGTTCGGCGAGGCGGCGCTTTCGCGCGGCGCCTTCCATCGGCAGCCAGCAGGACTCGCGGGTCACTCCGGCGGCAGCCAGTGCAGCCGGCAGGTCCGGGCAATTCAGCCACTCGTCGGCCCACGAGAGCACGCGGCGCGCGCCTGCCGATGCCGCAATCGCGACGACTGTCTCCGCGGCTGCGTGATCGCCAGTGACGTGGTGCACTGTGACGGCGAGTGCCTCGAGCTCCGCGGCGAACTGCGCCACCAGAGAGTCGCCCCGGATCGCGGGCGCGGGCATCACTCCTGGATGTTCGAGTCGCGCGGAGGGCGGCAGCGATCCGAGCCGAATCTGACGGCTGATCGACGCCATCACGTTGAAGCGGCCGTCTCTCATCGTCGTCGCGCCTCCCAGCGGTCCATGAAGGTGCGCTCGGCAAACGCCGGAAAATCGCGCTGCCGCGTCCAGCGCGACAGGTGCGCGGGCAGCCGGCGAATCCATCCGTCCCGCGCGATCGATCTCGTGACGCGACGGGCCACCGCCTGTGCGGCGCGAAACAGCCGCGGTCGGACGGCCACCTGGCGGAACAGCCACAGCCCGGAGGTCGCCCAGGCCGGCGACAACCCGAGCGCCGTCGACTGGTCCCGGAGCGATAGCAGCATGCGCGGAATGTCGATGCGGACGGGACAAATCTCACGGCACGCGCCGCACAGGCTGCTGGCCTGCGGCAGGTCGTGCCACGCCGCGAGGCCGCGCAGGCCCGGCGTCAGGACCGCGCCCACCGGGCCTGGATAGACGCTGCCGTAGGCGTGGCCGCCAATCTGCTGGTAGACGGGGCACGCGTTCAGGCACGCGCCGCACCTGATGCAATACAGGATCTCGGCAAGCTCGCCGCCGAGCAACTGGCTTCGGCCGTTGTCGACGAGGACGATGTGGAGGTGCTCGGGGCCGTCGGACTCACCCTGCTCCGACTCCTGCACGTCGCGACGGCACGGACCGGTGATGATGTTGGTGTAGACGGTCAGTTTCTGGCCGGTGGCGCTCCGCCCAAGCACCTGCAGCATCACGCCGAGATCGGCCAGCGTCGGCACGAGCCGCTCGATGCCCATCAACGCGACGTGGACGCGCGGCACTGTCGTGGTCAGCCTGCCGTTGCCTTCGTTCGTGCAGATGCACAGGCTGCCGGTTTCCGCGACGCCGAAGTTGCCGCCCGAGATGCCCATGTCAGCGCGCATGAACCCGACGCGTAACGTCCGCCGCGCGAACGCCGCCATCTGCGGCACGTCGACCAGGTCGGCCTCGGTTGCGCCGAGATGCGTGCGGAACGAGTTCGCCACGTCCTGGCGGCTCTTGTGGATGATGGGCCCGACGATGTGCGAAGGATGATCGCCGTCGATCTGGACGACGAACTCGCCCAGATCGGTTTCGAGCACGTCCACGCCGGCGGCGGCGAGCGCGGCGTTGAGCTCGATCTCCTCGCTCACCATCGACTTGGACTTCACCGCGGTCTTGACCTGGTGCTGCGCGGCGATCTCCGCGACGATCTTCACCGCCTGGTCGGCGTTCTCCGCCCAGTGGACGTGGCCGCCACGCGCCTGCACCGCGGCCTCGAACTGCCGCAGGTAGTGGTCCAGCCTGGCAACGGTGTGGGCCCGGATCAGGCGCGCGTGGTCGCGAACGGCGTCCGCGTTGGGCAAAGTCGCGATGCCTGCCTGCCGCGCCGCCACCAGCCGCGTCGTCGCATTCGCCATCGCCCGGCCAAGCGACCGGTTGCCGAGGGCATCGTCAACGCGGGAATAGAAGTTCAGCGAAGCCACTGGTTCGTCGCTCCCATGTCACTCGTCGCCCTGCCGCTCGTCGTTCGAGCTCGCCACTCGTCGCTCATCGCTCAACAACTCTGCCAGGTGCCGGACCTTAATCGGACTTCCCTTCCGGTGCAGGCCGCCGGCGATGTGCATCAGGCAACTCACATCGGTGGCAACGACGGTGTCGGCGCCGCTCGCCTCGATATTGGCGATCTTCCGCGCCAGCAGGCTGCCGGATATCTCGCTCATCTTCACGGAAAACAGGCCACCGAACCCGCAGCAGGTCTCGGCCTCCCCGAGCGGGCACCGCTGGATGCCGCCGACGCCGTCCAGCAGGCCCTTCGGCTGGCGATCGAGGCCGAGGCCCCGCAAGCCATGGCAGGCCGGATGGTAGGCCACGCGGCCGCCTGCGACGGCGCCGACGTCGGTGACGCCGAGCACGTCGACGACGAAGGCCGTGAACTCATGCGTCCGGGCCGCGAGGCTGCGCGCGCGATCCGCATACGCGGGATCGTCGGCGAGCAGATCGGGTGCCTGGTGGATCACCATGTCGCCGCACGATCCCGACGGCACGACAACCGGGAGATCCGACGCGCTGAACACGTCCACGAGATGCCGGGCCATCGCACGTGCTTCGTCCCAGGAGCCCGCGTTGAATGCCGGCTGTCCGCAGCAGGTCTGGCCCGGCGGCACTTCGACGGCCACGCCAAGCCGCTCGAGCACGGAGACGACGGCGAAGCCGACGTCGGGATAGAGCGTGTCCACGAGGCACGTGACGAGCAACTGCACGCGTGTCGGACGCCCGGTCGTTTCGGGCCGGCTCACCGGGCTCACGACTGATCCTTTGACTGCACGATCTTCCGCAGCGCCTTGGCGCCTCGCTTGTCGCGCTTCTTCAGCTCCTGCTGTGCCAGCGCGTCCTGCCGGGCCCCGAGCACTATCTGTTCACGCTGCAGCTTGTGGTAGCTGTCGAGGCGTTCCGCGGGCAGGCGGCCATCGGCCACCGCCGCTTTCACAGCGCAGCGCGGCTCCGACTGGTGGCCGCAGTTGCCGAAGTAGCAGTCACCCGCCAACCCGGCGATGTCGTCAAACGCTCCGGCCAGGCCCGAATCGGAGGACCACAGCTGCAGCTCACGCATGCCCGGGGTGTCGATCAGCAGGGCGCCGCCGGGCAGCGTGACCAGCTCCCGATGGGTGGTCGTATGGCGGCCGCGTTGATCGCTCTCCCGGACTTCATTGGTCGCGAGCCGATTCTCGCCGAGCAGCAGGTTGATGAGCGTCGACTTGCCGACGCCGGACGAGCCGAGCACTGCGAGGGTGCGGCCCGGCTGCAGGTACTGCGCGAGAGCGTCCACGCCGGCGCCCGTCCGCGCGCTGATCAGATGGACCGGCACGCCGGGAGCGATGCCTGTGGCGTCGGCACCGCGCTGATCCTGATCACCGGCGAGGTCGGCTTTGTTCAGCAGAATGACAGGCCGGGCGCCCGACTCCCACGTCATCGTCAGATAGCGCTCGAGGCGGCGCACGTTGAAATCGGCATCGAGATCGGTGACGAGAAACGCGATGTCGACATTGGTGGCGAGAATCTGCTCCGAGGTCTGGTCGCCGGCCGCCTTGCGCGAGAAGACGCTGGTCCTGGGCAGCAGGGCGTGGATGCTCGCCCGGCCGCCGCCAATCGTCGTCGGCTTGATCGCTACCCAGTCGCCGACCGCCGGCAGGTCGCGGCGGCCGGTGGCGTCGTGCTTCATCCGCCCGGCGGTGTCGGCCAACTCCTCACCGCGGACCGACAGCACGCGGAAGGTGGCGCCGTACGCGATAGCCACGCGGGCCGGCTCGAGCCCGTCCGCGTCAAGCGCATCGAACGCCGCCTGCAACACGGGCGACCATCCGAGCGCGTCGAGCCAGGATGCTGGTGAGTCTGTCACCGGTCCCGCTGTTCCCTACTTTCCAGCGCCGAGGTCCACGACATTCAGCGGCACGTCCCAGTGAGCCACGAGGATCTCGAAACGCCGCTGTTCTTCCTTCGCGTACTTCTCCTGATCGGGAAACAGCTGCTTCATCAGCGCTTCTTCATCGACCTTCGGCGCGTTGGCAGGCTCGACCAGTTCCACTGCAAACGTCCAGTCGGCACGCCCGTCGCCATGATTGGCCGGCACATACGTCCGCACGCGCGCGTAGTGGCCCGCCTTCTCGAGTGCCTTGAGCAACGGATAGTGATTCTTCGCGAACAGGGTCAGGAACTCGTCCTGGTAGCCCCACTTCACCGTGTAGAGGTACCAGGTCGTCTTGCTGGTTTCGGCCGAGCCCCGCGGCGCCTGCGCGGAGAGACCGCCGCCGAGTGCCACCACCATCGCCAGCACCGCCATCCACCTGCGCGCCATGAGTGCTCCTTGATGGCCGAACCGAAGTTCGGCTCTGCTGATACCGGCCCCGTGCCCTAGCCGTGCCCTTGCCGTGCCCTTGCCGTGCCCTGGGCCCCTTGGGCCCTCTACGGCCCGCTGGTCCCAGATGGGCCCGATTATAGCCGTCGCCGGCCGCAATCCGTTGAATCCAGTCATTAATTGACCTTATGAAGTTTGATTTATCAAAACAGGACGTTGTAGTCTGTCCGGACCCGTGCGATGCCGCGAGCCCCCGAGGGGCGGCGCGCGCCGCCGGGAGCACCGGGGCCTGCCCCGGAGGAGCCTGAGACCGTGCGCATCGCCTTCCAGGGCGAACCGGGAGCCTACAGCGAAGCGGCAGCCCTCCGCTTCACCGATCACGCCGACGTCATGCCGTGCGAGTCCTTCGAGGACGTCTTCGCGGCCGTCGCCGGCGGCGCCGCGTCTCACGGCATCCTCCCGGTCGAGAACTCGATCGGCGGCAGCATCCATCGCAACTATGACCTGCTCCTCGAGCACGACCTTCCGATCGTCGGCGAGGTCCAGATTCCGATCACCCACAACCTGCTGGTGCTGCCCGGAACGCCCCTGAGCGCCGTGAAGCGGATCTACTCGCATCCGCAGGCGTTGGCGCAGTGCGAGCGGTTCCTCCGCTCGCTGCCTGGCGTGGCAGTCGAGGCCACGTATGACACCGCGGGAAGCGCGAAGCTGGTCAAGGAGAAGTCGCTGACCGACGCTGCGGCCATCGCGTCGGAGCGCGCGGCGAGCGTGTTCGGCCTCGAGATCCTGAAGGCCGAGATCCAGGACTTCTCGGACAACATCACCCGCTTTCTGGTGATCAGCCGCACGGCGGACGCCGACGCCGTAGCCGACAAAACCTCGGTGGTCTTCTCGCTGCCGAACGAGCCGGGCTCGCTGTTCAAGGCGCTGTCGGTGTTCGCGCTGCGCGACATCGACCTGACGAAGGTCGAGTCCCGGCCGATCCGCGGGCGCCCATGGGAGTACCTGTTCTACGTCGATCTGCCGGTCGGCCGCCACGACCTTCGGTGTGCCCGCGCCCTGATCCATCTGGCCGAGTTCGCGCGATCGCTGCGGACGCTCGGCTCGTATCCCAGCTGGAAGAGCCGCGAAGCCGCGGCCGAGCGAGCGTCCTGACGTGAAGACGATTCCCCTCTACCGCCAGCGGAGCGCGGCCATCACCGAAGGCCCGCACCGCGCCGCCGCCCGCGCCATGCTCAAGGCCGTGGGTTTCGACGACGAAGCGCTGCGCAAGCCGATCATCGGCATCGCCAACACGTGGATCGAGATCGGGCCGTGCAACTACCACCTGCGCGAGCTGGCCGCCCACGTCAAGGACGGCGTCCGCGAAGCGGGCGGCACGCCGATGGAGTTCAACACCGTCTCCATCTCCGACGGCATCACGATGGGCAGCCCCGGCATGCGAGCCTCGCTCATCAGCCGGGAAGTCATCGCCGACTCGATCGAGCTGGTGGCGCGCGGCAACTGCTTCGACGCCGTGATTGCACTCTGCGGCTGCGACAAGACGATTCCGGGCACGACGATGGCGCTCGCGCGCCTCGGCGTGCCAGGTCTGGTCCTGTACGGCGGATCGATTGCGCCTGGGCGCTTCCAGAACCACGACGTCAGCATCCAGGACGTGTTCGAAGGCATCGGCGCGCACGCCGCGGGAAAGATGACCGACGCGGAGCTGAAGGATCTCGAGGATCACGCCTGCCCGGGCGCCGGCGCCTGCGGGGGCCAGTTCACCGCCAACACGATGGCGACGGCGATTGAGTTTCTCGGCGTCGCCCCGATGGGCAGCGGCTCGGTGCCGGCCACCGATCCGGCCAAGGCGGACGTCGGGCGCCGCGCGGGCCGGCTCGTGATGGAAATGCTCAGGAACAACCTGCCGATGTCGCGGATCCTCACGCGCCAGGCCATCGAAAACGCGATCGCCGCCGTCGTCACCACCGGCGGCTCGACCAACGCGGTGCTTCATCTGCTGGCCATCGCGCGCGAGTCCGGCCTGCCGCTGGACATCGACGACTTCGACCGCATCAGCCGCCAGGTGCCACTGCTGGCGGACCTGAAGCCGGGCGGCCGCTTCATGGCCACCGACCTGCACCATGCGGGCGGGATCCAGCTGGTGGCGAAGCGACTGCTCGAGGCCGGCCTGCTCCACGGGGACCAGATGACTGTCACCGGCCGGACGATTGCCGACGAAGCGCGTGAGGCTGTCGAGCGCCCGGGCCAGGAGGTCGTGCGCCCGCTCGATCGGCCGATAAAACCCACAGGCGGCCTCGCGATCCTCAAGGGAAACCTGGCGCCGGAAGGCGCGGTCGTGAAAGTGGCCGGGTCGAACCTGCAGCACCATCGCGGCCCGGCTCGCGTCTTCGAGGGCGAGCAGCCGGCGCTGGACGCGGTACTGGCGAATCAGATCAAGCCGGGCGACGTCGTCGTCATCCGGTGCGAAGGCCCGCGCGGCGGGCCCGGCATGCCGGAGATGCTGGCGGTCACCGCGGCAATCGTCGGCGCGGGGCTCGGCGAGTCTGTCGTGATGCTGACCGACGGCCGGTTCTCGGGCGCGACCCGCGGTCTCATGGCGGGGCATGTCGCGCCGGAAGCGGCCGCTGGCGGCCCGATTGCCGCCCTGCGCGAAGGCGACATCGTCGTGTTCGACATCCCGAACCGCCGCATCGACGTCGAGTTGTCCGAGGCCGAGATCGCGAGCCGACTGAAGGCGTGGGTCACGCCGCCGCCGCGCTACACCAGCGGCGTGATGGCGAAGTACGCGCGGCTGGTGGCGTCGGCGGCAGAGGGTGCGACGACGGGGTAGACCGCGTGCAGGGCGAGTGCAGGCTACGGATCAACGAGTCAACGAGGGAGAGATGAAGAAAACCGGCGCGCAAATCATCTGGGAATCGCTCCTGCGGCAGGGCGTGAGCACTGTGTTCGGGTATCCGGGCGGCGCGATTCTGCCAGCCTACGATGCGATGACGCAGTACCCGATCCGGCACGTGCTGGTACGGCACGAGCAGGGCGCCACGCACATGGCCGACGGCTTTGCGCGCGCGACCGGGCAGGTCGGCGTCGCCATCGCGACCTCCGGGCCGGGGGCGACCAACATGGTCACCGGCATCGCGACGGCGATGCTCGACTCCTCGCCGATCGTCTGCATCACCGGCCAGGTGGGCAGCAAGCTGATTGGCAGCGACGCCTTCCAGGAAACCGACATCACCGGCGTCACGCTGCCGATCACGAAGCACAACTACCTGGTCACGCGCGCCGAGGACGTGGCGCCGACGATCCGCGAGGCCTTTCACGTCGCCGCGTCCGGGCGGCCCGGGCCGGTGCTGATCGACATCACCAAGGACGCGCAGCAGAGCTCGTGCGAGTTCGACTGGGACGGCGCCGAGGTTCGGCTGCGCGGCTACCGGCCCGACAACCGTCCGGCGCCGTCGGACTACGCCAAGGCCCTGGCGCTCATCGCGGAAGCGAAGCGGCCGGTGATTCTCGCCGGGCGCGGCATCATCCAGTCCGGCGCGACCGAGCAGGTGATCGCGTTTGCCGAACGCACGCAGACGCCGATCGCCATGACGCTGCTCGGCCTGGGCGGCGTCGCGGCCAGCCACCCGCTCAACCTCGGCATGATGGGCATGCACGGCGAAGCCTGGGTCAACACTGCCATCCAGGAAGCGGACCTGCTGCTCGCCTTCGGCATGCGGTTCGACGACCGCGTCACCGGCAACCTCAAGACCTACGCGCCGAACGCGAAGAAGATCCACATCGAGATCGACCCGGCGGAAGTGAACAAGAACGTCCGCGTGGACGTGGCGCTGGTCGGTGACCTGCGCGAGGTGCTCACGGAGCTGGTGCCGAACAGCAAGAGCGGCGATCACATCGAGTGGCTGGCACGCATCACGGAGCTCAAGGGCGACTCCGCTGTTCGCGACATCCAGAATCTCCCCGACGACGGCCACCTCTACGCCGCGCACGTCATCAACGACCTGTGGCGCGAAACCGACGGCAACGCCATCGTCGTCACCGACGTCGGACAGCATCAGATGTGGGAGGCGCAGTACTACAAGCACAACACGCCGCGCTCGCTCATCACCTCGGGCGGCCTCGGCACGATGGGCTTCGCCCTGCCGGCCGCGATTGGCGCCAAGGTCGCCAAGCCGGACGCGGAAGTCTGGGTGGTCGTCGGCGACGGCGGTTTCCAGATGACCATGTGCGAGCTGGCCACGGTGATGCAGGAGAACATCGACATCAACGTCGCCATCATCAACAACGGCTACCTGGGCATGGTCCGGCAGTGGCAGGAGTTCTTCTACGAGAAGCGCTACGCCGCCACACCGCTGGTCAACCCGAACTTCGCCAAGCTGGCCGAGGCCTTTGGCCTGCGCGGCGTGACTGTCACCAAGCGCAGCGACGTGGTGCCGACGATGCATGCGGCCCGCAACCATCGCGGCGGCGTCGTCATCGACTTCCAGGTGGAGCAGGAAGACTCGGTGTACCCGATGGTGCCTGCCGGCGCGGACCTGCATGCGATGATTCGCCGGCCCAGCCCGATCGTGGAGACTGCGGCAGACTAGAGAATGAAGAATTGGGAATGAAGAATGAAAAGTGAAGAATGAAGATGAAGAATGAAGAATGAAGACAGCGAGCCCTTTACTCTTCATTCTTCATTTCCCATTTTTCACTAACTGAGATACAGAGATGCTACATACCCTTGTCGTCCACGTCGAAGACAGACCTGGTGTCCTGAACCGGGTGGCGTCGCTCTTCAGGCGGCGCGCGTTCAACATCGACTCGCTGACTGTCGGGCACACCGAGACGCCCGGGGTCTCGCGCATGACGATCGTCTGCGATTGCGACCCGCTCAATGCGCGTCGCGTCGAGGCCAACATCTACAAGCTGGTGGACGTCCTGCGGGTGGACGACATCACGCACCACCCGTCAGTCGAGCGGGAGCTGGCGATGATCAAGGTCAACGCGACACCCGAGACCCGCGGCCAGATCATCGAGCTGGCCGGCGTGTTCCGTGCCCGCGTGATCGACGTCTCACCGGAATCGGCGATCGTCGAGATCACCGGCGGCGGAGACAAGATCGAGCGGCTGCTCGAAGTGCTCAAGCCGTACGGCGTCCTCGAAGTGGCGCGAACGGGTCGAGTCGCCATGGCGCGCGGCCCCCGCGCGGAAGAGCGCATCGCGGACCGCTTCGCCGGCGAGGAGTCCACTGAAGAGCAGGCTGGAGTCTCGTATTCGGTGTAACCACCCCACCGCCACTCTTCATCTTCATCTCATTCTTCATTTTCCATTCTTCATTCATCAATCAAACATGGCCACCATCTACTACGACCACGACGCCGATCTGTCCCTCATCCAGTCCAAGAAAGTCGCCATCATCGGCTACGGGTCCCAGGGGCACGCGCACGCGCTGAACCTCAAGGACAGCGGCGTGGACGTCGCTGTCGGCCTGGCCGAGGGCAGCAAGTCGCGCGCAAAGGCGGAGGCAGCCGGCCTGGCGGTGAAGAGCGTAGCCGAGGCGGCGAAGTGGGCTGACGTCATCATGATCCTCGTGCCGGACACGACGACGCCCAAGGTCTACCGGGAGTCGATCGCGCCGCACCTGACCGCCGGCAAGACGCTGATGTTCGCGCACGGCTTCAACATCCGCTTCGGCACGGTGACCCCGCCGAAGGACGTCGACGTCTCGATGATCGCGCCCAAGTCGCCGGGGCACCGGGTTCGTGAGCTGTTCGTCGAGGGCGGCGGCACGCCGGCACTCGTGGCCATCGAGCAGGACGCCACCGGCAACGCGCTGGCGCTCGCACTCTCCTACGGCAAGGGCATCGGCACCACCCGCGCCGGCGTGCTGGTGACGACCTTCAAGGAAGAGACCGAGACCGACCTGTTCGGCGAGCAGGCCGTGCTGTGCGGCGGCGTGAGCGCGCTGGTCAAGGCCGGCTTCAAGACGCTCGTCGATGCCGGCTACCAGCCCGAAGTCGCCTATTTCGAGTGCTTGCACGAGCTCAAGCTGATCGTCGACCTCGTCTACCGCGGCGGCCTGAACTACATGCGCTACTCGGTGAGCGACACGGCGGAGTACGGCGACTACACCGCGGGCCCGCGCGTCATCGGCCCCGAGGCGACGGCGCAGATGTCGAAGCTGCTCGCCGAGATCCAGGACGGCACGTTCGCGAAGAAGTGGATCAAGGAGAACGAGGACGGCCGCCCGTGGTTCAACAAGACCCGGTCCGCCGAGCAGACGCAGATCCTCGAGGACGTCGGCGCCAAGCTCCGCGCGCTGATGCCGTTCATCCAGCCGGTCACCATCAGGCCCGACGGACAGGGAGCGTAGGCGGGTTCAGAGGCCCACGCGTTCACAGGTTCACGGGCGAAGCGCTGCCCCCAGCCGCTGGACCTGTGGACCTGTCGCCCCGTCTCTCGGTATCCTGCTCACATGCCGTCGTCCCGCCTGCTCCCCGCCCTCTTGTTGTCCGCGACCGCTCTTGGCGCCTCGCTTTCGGCTCAGGCCCCGTCCTGGGTCGACAGCTATCGCGAGCCGGTCGGCCGCATCATCGCGGCCGCGACGCATGACGACTTCGCATGGCGGCGCCTGGCCTACCTGACCGATACGTTCGGGAACCGGTTCAGCGGATCGCAGTCGCTTGCCGACGCGATCGACTGGGCCGCGGCAGAGATGCAGAAGGACGGCCTCGAGGCCGTCCGCAAAGATCCGGTCAAGGTGCCGCACTGGGTGCGCGGCGCCGAGTCGCTCGAGGTCACCGCCCCGCATCGCCTCTCACTGCCGGTTCTCGGCCTCGGGCTCTCCGTGGGCACGCCGCGGGAAGGCCTCGAGGCGGACCTGATGGTGGTCGACAGCTTCGTCGACCTCGAACATCGCGCGGCAGAAGCACGCGGCAAGATCGTCCTGTTCAACGCGCCGTTCAAGGGTTACGGCCCGACAGTCGCCTACCGCGTCAACGGCGCCTCTCAGGCCGCCGATCTCGGGGCTGTCGCGGTGCTGGTGCGATCGGTCGGCCTCGACGGGCTGCGCACCAACCACACCGGCATGCTGACGTATCGCGAAGGCGTGCCGAAGATTCCGGCAGCAGCAGTCAGCTGTCGAGGACGCACTGCGTCTGGGCCGGATGGCGGCGCGCGGTGAGCATCTGCGCGTCAAGCTGACGATGGGCGCGGAGATGCTCCCCGACGCCGACTCCGCCAACGTGATCGCGGAGTGGCGCGGCCGGGAGAAGCCGGACGAGGTCGTGGTCGTCAGCGGGCATTTCGATTCATGGGACGTCGGGGCCGGCGCCACCGACGACGGCGGCGGCGCGGTGGCTGCCTGGGAAGTGGCGCGAATCCTGAAGTCGCTCGACCTCCGGCCGCGCCGGACGATTCGGGTCGTGCTGTTCACGAATGAAGAAAACGGCCTGCGCGGCGGCCTCGACTACCGCGACCGCTATCGCGCGGACCTGGCCCGGCATGTGCTGATGATCGAGTCTGATGCGGGCGTTTTCGCGCCGCAGGGGTTCGGCCTGAGCGGCAACGAGACGGCGCGCGAGCAGGCCAGCGCCATCGCCACCCTTCTGGCGCCAACTGGCGCGACGCACATCGGCGCGTCGGGCGGCGGCGCCGACATCGGGCCCAGCGTCACCGCGGCCAGAATTCCGGCGATGTCGCTCGACGTGGACGGCGCGAAGTACTTCCTGCTCCACCACACCGAGGCGGACACGGTGGACAAGATCGACCCCGCCGAGCTCGCCAGGTGCGCCGCGGCGATGGCGGCGATGGCTTACGTCGTGGCGGACATGCCGCAGCGTTTCGGGGAAGCGCAGGGGACACGGTAGCGAATGAAGAATTGGGAATGAAGAGTGAAGAATGGAAAGTGAAGAATGAAGAATGAAGAATGGTGCCCGGCACAGGGCTCCTGATTTTCATTTTTCATTTTTCATTTTCAATTCTTCATTCCCACCCTCTTCATTTCACGCCATCACCATTCCCCGGCATTCGCCGAACCCGATGCGGGCCCAGCCTTCCTTCTCGCACCACCCGCGGAAGATCACCTCGTCGCCGTCCTCGACGAACGACCGCGTTTCGCCAGTCGGCAAGGTGATCGGCTGAGAGCCGCGCCAGGCCAGTTCCAGCAGGCAGCCGCGCGACTCGCGCGTGGGGCCCGACACCGTGCCCGTCGCAATCAGGTCGCCGGGCCTGAGGTTGCAGCCGTTGCTCGCGTGGTGGGTCAGCAGCTGTGCCGGCGTCCAGTACAGATGCCGCAGGCTGTTGCGCGAGAGCACGAACGGCGCCATTCTCGCCGCGCGCATCTGCTCGCTGGCAATCGCCACTTCCAGCCGGATGTCGAACGCGCCGCGTTCGCGGTCGCGCGGAACATCGAGATACGGCAGCGGATCCGGGTCGCCGTCTGGACGGATGAACGCCGGCACCCGAAATGGCGCCAGCGCGTCGAGCGTCACCACCCACGGCGAGATCGTCGTGGCAAAGCTCTTGGCGAGGAACGGGCCGAGCGGCTGATATTCCCACGCCTGCATGTCCCTGGCGGACCAGTCGTTCAGCAGGCACGCGCCGAAGAGGTGTGCCTCCGCGTCAGCCGCCGGCACCGGCGTCCCGAGCAGATTTCCCGGGCCGATGAAGAACGCCATCTCGAGCTCGTAGTCGAGCCGTCGCGTTGGCCGCACGATGGGCTCGGCCGACGATTCGGGCTTCGCTTGCCCGGACGGCCGCCGGATGGGCGTGCCGCTCTTCACGATCGACGACGCGCGGCCGTGATACCCGATGGGCACGAACTTGTAGTTCGGCAGCAGCGGCTCGTCGGGGCGAAACATGCTGCCGACGTTGGTGGCGTGGAAGATCGACGCGTAGAAGTCTGTGTAGTCGCCGACCGCAGCCGGCAGCTCGAGAACGGCTTCCGCCATCGGCACCAGGCAGGTCGCCACCGCCTTCTGATGCGATCGCCGGCGATCCTCCCGCAGGAGATCGCTGACGCGCCGGCGCAACCCGGTCCACGTCGCGGGACCGAGCGCCATCAGGCGATTCAGCGTGCTGTCGCCGCACGCCTCCCCCACCGTCGCGTCATCGTCGAGCAAGCCCGCGCGCTGGCACTGCCGCAGGTCGAGAATCTGGTCGCCAATCGCCACGCCGATGCGCGGCGGCTCCGGCGTGAGCGCGCGCCGGAACACGCCGTAGGGCAGGTTCTGAATCGGAAAGTCGCCGCCAGGTGCGTTGGCCGTTTCGACCCAGCTGCGGACGTGCGGGTCGTGGGTGTCGTTGATGACGGCCATGGGCGGTGCCGACATCTTACTCAGCCATCGTGAGAGAAGCGATGCGCGGGTCCAAGTGGCAAGACCACCAGCACGCGCCGCTACTGCGATTCAATTTCGGGCTAACGGGCTAACGGGCTACGGGCTACGGGCTACGGGCTACGGGCTACGGGCTACGGGCTACGGGCTACGGGCTACGGGCTACGGGCTACGGGCTACGGGCTACGGGGGACTACGGGCTACGGCGTCGGTAGGGCCGATCTTTAGATCGGCCTGACGCAGCTCGCAGTCCGGAGCCTGGAGCCCATAGTCGGCTGCCCTACCCCAGCCAGGAATGGTAGTACTCGTCGTCTTCGACGCCGAGCACCTGCTGGCTGACGTGGAATGGCTTGAACGTGTCCATCATCACGGCGAGTTCGTCGGTGCGCTTCGCGCCAAGCGACGCCTCGGCGCGGCCAGGGTGCGGCCCGTGCGGGATGCCGTCGGGATGGTGCGTGACTGAGCCGAACTCGATGCCCTTGCGGCTCATGAACTCCGAGCTGGCGTAGTAGATCACCTCGTCGGAATCACGTTGGAGTGGTTGTACGGCGCCGGCACCGCGTCCGGATCGAAGTCGTACGGCCGCGGGCAGAACGAGCAGACGACGAAGCCGTCGCCTTCGAACGTCTGATGCACCGGCGGCGGCTGATGGATGCGGCCGACGATCGGCTCGAAATCGTGGATGTTGAACGCCCACGGATAGTAGTAGCCGTCCCAGCCGACGACGTCGAACGGATGGTGATCGAGCATCAGCTCGTGAACAGCCGGTTCTACTGTTTCACGAGCAGCTCGAAGTCGCCCATCTCGTCGTGCGTCTTCAGCGACGACGGCCGCCGGATGTCGCGCTCGGAGTAGGGCGCGCTCCTTCAGCTGGCCGAACTCGTTGCGATAGCGCTTCGGCGAGCGGACGTGGCCGCGGCTCTCGATGACCAGGAACTTGGTCGGCGCCCGTGCCGAACCGGTAGCGATGCAGGATGCCGCGATGGATGACGAGGTAGTCGCCGCTCTTGAACGGCAGATCTCGCCGAGCTGCGTCTCGAGCACGCCCTGCCCTTCGCGACGTACACCAGCTCGTCGCCCTGCGCGTTGCGATAGAAGAACGCGTCCTCCCGATCCGGCTGCGACGTACGACATCGCGACGTCGTGAGTTGAACAGCAGCGGCATGCGGTCCAGCGTCGGGCTGCCGCCGCCTCCGAGCGGTGCGTCCGGAAGTGCCGATGCCTGAAGTGCTTGATCGGGATCGCCGCTCCACTCCAGTTCGCCGAGCGTCCGCACCGACTTCACCGTCGTCGGCTGGTGCACGTGGTACAGCAGCGACGACGGCCCGGTGAAGCCCTCGTGGCCCATCAGCTCCTCGGCGTAGAGCCCGCCGTCGGCTTGCGGAAAATCGTGTGCCGCTTGTGGGGGACTCGGCCGAGCGGTGGTAGATAGGCATGTGTAATCGTCAATCATCAGTCAGCAGGCGTCAATTCAGAGATTGCCCCGCAGGGCCTGTTCCCGCTCGATCGCTTCGAACAGCGCCTTGAAGTTGCCCTTGCCGAAGCCGCGTGCGCCCTTCGCTGGATGATCTCGTAGAACAGCGTCGGGCGATCTTCACCGGCTTCGTGAAGATCTGCAGCAGGTAGCCGTCCTCGTCGCGGTCGACGAGGATGCCGAGCGCCTGAGCTCGTCGATCGGCCTCGTCGATCTTGCCGACGCGCGAGGGCAGCAGCTCGTAGTAGGTCGGCGGGCACCGCAGGAACTCCACGCCGCTGTCGCGGAGGAGCGAGACGGTGGCGTTGATGTCGGTCGTCTGCAGCGCGAGGTGCTGCACGCCGGGGCCGCCATAGAAGTCGAGATACTCGTCGATCTGGCTCTTCGCTTGCCCGGCGCCGGCTCGTTGATCGGAAACTTGACGGCGCCGTTGTCATCCGACATCACCTTGGACATGAGCGACGAGTACTCGGTCGAGATGTCCTTGTCGTCGAAGGTGATGAGGTGCTTGAAGCCGATGACGTGCTGTAGAAGTCGACCCAGTCGTTCATCTTGCCGAGCTCGACGTTGCCGACGAAGTGGTCGATGCGAAGCACGCCGACGTCGTGGCCCGCGACCGGCTTGTCGACGTAGCCGGGGAGGAACGGGCCGTTGTAGTCGTCGAGCGAGATGAAGGAATGGAGCGTGTCGCCGTACGTGTGAATGGCGGCGCGCCGGATGCGGCCGTGCTGATCGGTCACGTCGTGCGGCTCGATTGCCGGCACGGCGCCGCGCTTCACGGCTTCGTCGAACGCCTTGTCGGCATCGTCCACCTGGAACGCGATGTCGCGAACGCCATCGCCATGGCGGCGGAGGTGGTCGGCGGCCTGGTGATCGGATCGCAATGGCGTGGCCAGCACGAACCGGGCGCGGCCCTGGCGCATGGCGTACGAGGTCATCTCGCGATTGCCGGTCTCGAGGCCCGAGTAGGCGAACTGCGAGAAGCCGAACGCTCCGCGATAAAAGTACGAGGCCTGGCGGGCGTTGCCGACCCAGAACTCGACGTGGTGGATCTGGCGCAGCTTGAGAGGGTTCTCCGACATGTTTAAAGCATAACTCTCCGGCATGACCATCTGCCATTTTTTGCATCGACCGGGCACTTGAGGCTGTTTTCGGGCAAAACCCGCAAGTATGATCGTTGGGATGGCGTGGCGACAGCGAACAGGCTCGACAGTGTGCCCCGGCTGCGGGACGCTGGTCGGCGTCAACGACGAGAGTTGTTACACCTGCGGGCGGCGGAACCCCGCGCTGTGGGGCTTCTCCCCGATCCTGCGACGCCTGGGCCAGGACCTCGGCTTCACCAACGTCGCGACGTTCATCTGCGTGGGGCTGTATGTGGCCACGGTCCTGTTCTCGATGGGCCTGCATATCCCCGGCAGCGTCCCCGTGCTCTCGCTCGATGGCGGAACGCTGTTCATCTTCGGTGCGGCCGGGAGCGAGCCGGTCTTCAGCGAGGGGCGCTGGTGGACGGTGCTGTCCGCGGGCTGGCTGCACGGTGGCCTGCTGCACATCGCGTTCAACATGTACTCCCTGCGCCAGCTGATGCCGCCGACGGCTGAACTGTACGGGCCGGCGCGAACGGTGATCATCTACGTCGTCGCCGGCGCGGCAGGATTTGTCCTCAGTTCTGTCGCGGGGCGTTACCTGGGCTGGATGCCGATTCGTTTCCTGCAGGGCTCGTCGCTCACCATCGGCGCGTCGGCGGCGATTTTCGGCCTCATCGGCGCGCTCTATCACTACGGCGAGCGATCGGGCAGCTCGCACATCAAGCGGTTCATGGCGCAGAACGCCGTGATCTGGGTGCTGTGGGGGATCTTCATGCCCGGCATCGACAACTACGCCCACGCGGGCGGATTTCTCGGCGGCTGGCTGACGTCACGCTGGCTGGACCCGCTCACGCGCGAGCGCGGCGATCACTTCATCGCCGCGTTTGTCTGCCTCGCAGCCAGTGCGCTGGCCATCATCGCGTCCATCCTGACCGGCCTGCGCTACCTGCGTTACTAAAAACGCGAGCCGTCGCACTGACGGATGCCAGGGCTCACCCGCACCGACGGGCTGCCAGGGCTCACCCGCACTGACGGGATGGCACGGCCCACACCGCATTGCCGGATGCCGGGGCTCACAACGGTGTGGCCAATCTTTCGATTGGCCACTCTGACGATGGTCTCCACCCAAACCGACGGTCACTAGATAATCTGATCGAACGATTAGTCGTTGAACTTTGAGGAACTTTCTCACGTCTACGCCATTGCACTAGATATTCTGATGGAGTAGGCTGCGAGGCATGGCAAGGCGCAAACCGCCCGGAAGCCGGGGCGACATCCTGCAGGGCACGCTCGACATGCTCGTGCTCCGGACGCTGCTGTTCGGTCCGGCGCACGGGCATAGCATCGCGCACACGATCGAGCAGAGCTCCGACGAGGTCCTCGACGTCGAGCACGGGTCGCTGTATCCCGCGCTCTATCGCCTCGAGGACAAGGGCCTCATCACCGCCTTCTGGGGCACCTCAGAGAACAATCGCAAGGCCAAGTATTACCGGCTGACCCCGGCAGGACGCGCGTATCTCGCCACCGAACGCAGCCGCTGGGAGCAGCTCGTACAGGCGGTCGCGCGGGTGCTGGGTCCGGCGACGGAGTGACGCGATGGGGCTGCTTCGATTCTGGCGACGCGGACGACGAGACGACGAACTGCGTGAGGAGCTCGACGGCTACCTGGCGATCGAGACCGAGCGACTGGTGCGCGAGGGGCTGAGCGAGCCCGACGCTCGCAGCCAGGCCGCGCGCAAGCTGGGCAACGTCACGCGAGTGCGCGAGACCGTGTACGAGTCGTACTCGCTCGGATGGATCGAGTCAGTGGCCAGCGACATCCGCTACGCGAGCCGCGTGCTCCGCCGCAGTCCCGGTTTCGCGACGGCAGCCGTCCTCTCCCTCGCGCTCGGCATCGGCGCCAACACTGCAATCTTCCAGCTCCTGAATGCCGTGCGCCTGCGCAGCCTGCCGATCGACAGTCCTGGCGAGCTCGCCGAGATCACTGTGCGGGGCGGCAACCGCGGCATGGGTGTGTCACAAGGCCCCCAGGCCGATATGACTGGGCCGCTCTACGACGCGTTCACTCGCGAGCAGCGCGCGTTCTCCGGCGTCTTCGCCTGGGCGGTCAAGGACTACCACGTCGGCCGCGGCCCGAATCGACAAAGCGTCCGCGGGCTCATCGCGACGGGCAGCCTGTTTCCTGTCCTCGGCGTCACGCCGTTTCGCGGGCGCCTGCTGACCCCAGACGACGACCGGCGGGGTTGCGGCGCGGGATCGGTCGTGGTGAGCCACGCCTACTGGATCCGGCAGTACGGCGGACGCGACGAGGCGATCGGGACGGCGATCGTGCTCGAGGACAAGACGTTCCAGATCGTCGGCGTGACGCCACCGGAGTTCTTCGGCCTCGAGGTGGGCAAGCGCTTCGACGTGGCGATTCCCGCGTGCGCCCAGGCAATCTGGGATCCGGACGTCTTCGATCAGCGCAACCAGTGGTGGCTGGTCGCGATGGGCCGGCTGAACCGCGGCTGGAGCGTGGCCCGCGCGGCCGAACACGTCGGCCTCCTGAGCCCCGGCCTGTTCGCCGCAACGCTGCCTGCCGGCTACGACCCCTCGACGCTGAAGCGATGGCAGAGCCTCGTGCTGACAGCGCTCCCCGGCGGCCACGGCGTCAGCCAGTGGCGCGACGACTACGAGCAATCGCTCTGGCTGCTGCTCGGCATCACCGGCCTGGTTCTGCTGATCGCCTGCGCCAACCTCGCCAGCTTGATGCTGGCGCGCGCCAGCGTGCGCGAGCGGGAATTCGCCCTGCGCACGGCGATCGGCGCCTCGCGCGGCCGGCTGCTCTCGCAGGCGCTCACCGAGAGCGCCATCGTCGCCGCCCTCGGCGCGGGCCTCGGCACGTTGCTGGCGGGCGCGCTCAGTCGAGCGGTGGTCACCTTCGTCAGCACAGAGGCGAATCCGCTGACGCTGGACGTCGGTGTCGACTGGCGCGTGCTCGGCTTCACTGCGGCGATCGCGACGCTGACGTGCCTGCTCTGCGGGCTGGTGCCCGCGATGCGCTCATCGCGCGCGGAACCGGCCCTCGCCCTGAAGAGCGGCGGGCGATCGCTGACGGCCGCGGCTGGCTTCTCCTTCCAGCGCCTGCTCGTCGTCTTTCAGGTCGCCGTCTCGCTCGTGCTGATCGTCGGCGCGCTGCTGTTCGTCCGCAGCTTCAGAAACCTGGCGACCATGGACGTCGGGATGTCGATCGATCGCCTCTACCTCGCCGTCGCGGGGTTCAACCGGCCGGGAATCACTCCCGAACAGGCCCAGCAGTCCCGGATGGCGCTGCTCGATCGCGTGCGCGCCATTCCTGGCGTCGAGGCCGCGGCGACAACGACCCTGCTCCCGCTCAGCGGCATGAGCTGGACGTTCGGCATCAAGGTCTCGTCAGCACGCGGCGAGCGCAGCGGGCAGTCGAAGTTCACGTGGGTCAGCCCCAGCTATTTCGACACGGTGTCGATGCCGGTCGTCCACGGCCGGGGCTTCGACGGCAACGACAGCGCGGCGTCCCGAGGCGTGATGGTGGTCAACGAGACGTTCGTCCGGCAGTATCTCGACCCGGCCAAAGCGCTCGGCACCGTGGTCCGTACCATCGCCGAGCCGCAGTATCCCGCCGTCGATCGCGAAATCGTGGGCATCGTCCGTGACGCGAGATACGGCAGCCTCCGCGAGGAGATACCGGCGTCGGCCTTCGTGCCCGCCAGCCAGCATCCGGCGCCGCAGCCGTGGACGTTTCTCGTGATTCGCAGTGCGGAGGGCCTGGCCGCGTTGACGCCTGCCCTGACACGCGCCTATGGCGATACCGGGATGACCAGCGACACCGTCGTCTGGCCCGTCGTCGATCAGGTACGGGACAGTCTGATTCGCGACCGGCTGATGTCGTGGTTGTCCGGGTTCTTCGGCCTGCTCGCCGTCGTGCTTTCGGCAGTCGGCCTCTACGGGATCATGGCCTACGCGGCGGCGCGGCGCTCGAACGAGATCGCCATTCGCATGGCGCTCGGCGCCGAGCGGCGCGACGTGCTCGGCATGATGCTCGGGCAGGCCGGGCGCCTGCTGGCGATCGGCGTGGCCATCGGCGTCGTGCTGGCGCTGGCGCTCGGACGCTCGGTGCAGGCGCTGCTGTTCGGGATCGTCGCCAGCGACGTCGCGACGCTCGCGGTGTCGGCGGCGATCCTCGTCGCGATTGGCCTGCTGGCGGTGTACGTGCCCACCGCGAGGGCCGCACGGGTGCCTCCGCTGGACGGCCTGCGCGCGGAGTGATCGACCGGGACGCTAGTCAGCGCTGCGCTTGGGCCGCATGTTGCTGGCCAGGATCTTCTTGCGGACGCGGATCGACTTCGGCGTCACTTCCACCAGTTCGTCGTCGTTGATGAACTCGATGGCCTGCTCCAGACCGAGCTTGCGCGGCGGGATGAGGCGAATGGCCTCGTCGGCACTCGAGGCGCGCATGTTGGTCTGCTTCTTTTCCTTCGTGACGTTGACGTCCATGTCGCTCGGCCGGGCGTTCTCGCCGATGATCATGCCTTCGTAGACCTGGATCTGCGGCTCGATGAAGATCTCGCCGCGCTCCTGCAGATTTGAAATCGCAAACGCCGTGGCCGGTCCCGGGCGATCGGCGACCAGCGCGCCGGCGGCGCGCGCCGGGATCGGGCCGTGCCACGCCTCCCAGCCGGCAAACAGGTGGTTCATGATGCCAGTGCCCCGGGTATCGGTCATGAACTGCGACCGGAACCCGATCAGCCCGCGCGCGGGGATGCGGAACTCCATGCGGATGCGGCCACTGCCGTGGTTGACCATCTTCGTCATGATGCCCTTGCGTGTGCCGAGCTGGGCGATGATGACGCCCTGGAATTCCTCCGGCACGTCGATGACCAGATCCTCGACCGGCTCCACGCGCAGGCCATCGAGCTCCTTGGTGACGATCTCCGGCCTCGAGACCTGAAGCTCGAACCCTTCGCGCCGCATCATCTCGATGAGGATCGAGAGCTGCAGCTCTCCACGGCCGACGACCTTCAACTGTTCCGGTGTGTCCGTGTTCTCCACCCGCAGCGAGACGTTGCCGAGCAGTTCGCGCTCCAGCCGCTCGCGCAGGTTGCGCGAGGTCACGTACTGGCCGTCGCGCCCGGACATCGGCGACGTGTTCACACCGAAGATCATCGACACCGTTGGCTCGTCGATGGCAATCGGCGGCACGGCGACGCGGTGCTCGATGTGCACGATCGTCTCGCCGATCGTGATGTCGGCGATCCCCGCCAGACAGACGATCTCACCTGCCGACGCGGTGGTGATGTCGATGCGCTTGAGGCCCTCGAAGGTGTAGAGCTTCGTGATTTTGGTTTCCTCCTGCCGGCCGTCCAGCTTCATCACCGCGACCTCGTCGCCGACCGACGCCCGGCCGTTGAAGACCCGTCCGATGGCGATACGACCCAGGTAGTCGCTCGCGTCGAGATTGGTGACCAGCAGCTGCAGCGGCGCCTCGACATCGCCGCGGGGCGGCGGCACCGATGCGACAATCGCGTCGAACAGCGGCCGAAGATCCTCGCCGGGCACCGCCAGGTCGGTTGACGACGTGCCTGCCCTGGCGCTCGTGTAGAGCACCGGGAATTCGATCTGCTCTTCGGTGGCGTCGAGGTCGATGAACAGGTCGTAGACCTCGTCGAGCACCTCGCGCGTCCGCGCGTCCGGCCGATCGATCTTGTTGATGACGACAACCGGCGCGAGCCCGCGCTCGAGCGCCTTGCGCAGCACGAAGCGGGTCTGCGGCAGCGGACCTTCCGAGGCGTCCACGAGCAGCACGATCCCGTCCACCATCGCCAGCGTCCGCTCGACCTCGCCACCGAAATCCGCGTGACCCGGCGTGTCCACGATGTTGATCAGGAGGTCGTGGTAGTGGACAGCAGTGTTCTTGGCCAGGATGGTGATGCCGCGTTCGCGCTCGAGGTCGTTGCTGTCCATGACCCTGTCGATCACCCGCTCGTTCGCGCGGAAGATGCCGCTCTGGTGCAGCATGGCGTCGACGAGCGTCGTCTTGCCATGGTCGACGTGAGCCACGATGGCGACGTTACGCAGGAGGGGATTGGCCACTACAGGACGGGACTTCGGTGATGCGGGCATCCATACAGTATACCGGCGATGCCGGCCGGGGGGCCCGTATACTTGGAGATATGCCGCTTTACGAGTACCGACTGCCAGGATTGCGGACGGCACGCCGAGGTGTTGATCCGGGGACAGGAAGACCCGCACTGCCCCGCCTGTGCGGGGACGAACCTGCAGCGCACGCTGTCGACGTTTGCCGTGACGACCGGTGGCCGGGCCGTCTCGAGCGCACCGGGCGCCTCGTGCGGTCGCTGTGGCGATCCGCGCGGGCCCGGCGCGTGCTCGATGAACTGACGACGACGGCCTAGACGGCCACTCGCGCGACGGCGGCCACGACGGCCCGCGCCTCGCGGAGCTCCGGCGCCTGCGCGCGCTGCGCCCGCGGCAGGTGGACGCTCATCTCGCGGCGCGCGCGATCGGCATCGTGCGCCCGGACGGCGTGATAGATGTTGCGGTGGATGATCGCAGTCTCCCGCAGATCGCGCCCGCGCGGCAGCGTGCGACGGCGCTGCTCGAAGTAGAGCGACGACACCATCTCGACCAGCGACGCGAGGATCGGGTTGCCCGAGGCCATCGCCACCTCGCGGTGGAATCGCACGTCGTGCATCAGGAACGCCTGCGGGTCTTCGACAGACGCGAACATCCCGGTCACTTCCTCGGCCATCGCGGCGATCTGATCGCCGGTCGCGCGCTCGGCGGCCAGGCCGGCCACGCCCACTTCCAGCGTTCGCCGCGCCTCGAACATCTGCTCCTGCGTGAAGCCGTGCAGCGCCGCCAGCATGCTGAGCGGACGGCTGTCGAGTTGCGGCGGTCCGTCGGCGATGTAAGTCCCCGACCCGTGCCGCGTCACGACGACGCCCAGCGCTGACAGGGAGCGAAGCCCTGCGCGCACGCTCGGACGGCTCACCCCGATGTGGTGCGCCAGTTCCCGCTCCGGCGGCAGCCGATCCCCCGGCCGCAGTTCCCCACGCTCGATTTGCCCGCGGACGTGATCGACCACCATCTCCGCCGCCGCGCCATCAGATTGCCGAAAATCCCTGTCGTCCCCTGTCATAGCCGCCTGCCTTCCTTGCCGGTGGTCGCTGGTGTTCCCAAGGCCCCTCCTGAGGTTCGACCGGTGCCGCCACGAGGCGTGCACTGGTGCACCTCACGATAGCCACGCGACCGACACGGACTGACGACGCTGGGGTGTCGGCCGCGTAACGCCGCGACCAGAAGCGAGACCATCATAGCAGACTGTCAGACGTTTTGTGCAACTTCAGCACTGCTTCAACATCACTCTACGATATAAAGTAGCTTACATGCGCCGTTCGCCACACTCATCGTGTCGCAAAGACATGTGAATTAACAGAACAAAGAGCGGATGACATGCCTGCCCGCCGCGCATGGACCGCGGTGAAAGGGCCGCCCGACGCCCTGAACGGGAGCGCAGCGCGGCCAACAGGACAGACCAGAGCGCTAGCCGCGGGCTACGGGCTACGGGCTACGGGCTACGGGCTACGGGCTACGGGCTACGGTGAGGCCAATCTGAAGATTGGCCCTGCAGGTTCCGGCCTTGCCCTGCCTTGCCCCTGCCCTGCCCTGCCCCCCCTGCCCTGCCCTGCCCCGCCCTGCCCTGCCCCGCCCTGCCCTAACGACGGCGGGGCTTTCCCGCAGAATCGACAGCGGTGCCGACGACGAGCCGCACGACCTCGTCGTAGCTGGCCACTCCGCTGGGGACGCGGTTGGCCTTCAGGAATCGATCGTAGGTGCGCCAGCTGACCGCGCGGACCAGAGGTTGCGCGCTGGACAGGCGACGGGCGATCGCGTCGAGGTCGCTGCGCGGTCCGTCCGACAGGCCGCTGTCGAGCGCTGACAGACTGGCACGCGGCACGGCGCCGCGCAGCGTCATGTACACCGACAGCCATCCGCTGTAGCGCGCGGCGGCATCCCCTTCGAGGCACGTGAGCCATCCGACGTAGCTCGCCTCGCTCTCGCGCGCCCAGCCCGCCAGGTGCCCCCACTCGTGCGCCAGCACGAACGGCCGCTCGACCGGCAGGACCTCGGGGTTGAGAATCACGTCCAGCCCGAACGGGTTCACCATGCCATCCACGCCGGCCCACCGGAAAAACGGCGTCAGCAGCGACGGCTTCGGCCGCCCACCCGTCGCCAGCCTGCCGGCACCGAGATCGCGCTGCGCGGCCACGAACGCCGGGACCAGCCGCACGCGCACCGCGGCCAGGGTATCGGTGGCCGAGCGGTCCGCGTGCGCGGATTCGTACGCGCCGTTGACTTCGTCCACTGCCCGATGCGCGAATGCCTCGACAGCCTGCGGCGTCACCCGCGATGCGTCGAAGTCCAGGCCGTCGGTGATCGGCAGGCGGCGGTAGTTGAGGCCCCACAGTGCGAGAAATACGACGTACGCCGTCGCGCCGACCACGGCCACGTCGCCGGTCAGCACGAGCGCCGCGCGAGCGCGATTCGGCGTCGCGCGCACGACGCGGACGACGCGAAGGCACAGCCAGAGACATGCGCCGACGACCAGCGGATCGAGCACTGCAAACGGCACGATGCTGGAGATCGACGTGACGATCGGCTGGAACAGGATGTAGATGCCGCGGGAATAGAGCCGGTCCACTGTTGCCGGTGCCATCGGCAGCACGGCCAGGGCGACCGCGGCAGCCACCAGCAGCAGACGCGGCCACCACCGCCGCGCTGGCGGCGCCGATCGCCGCGGCCTCACGCTACGCGACACGACCGCTGCGCGGGCCATGCAGGACCGGCCGGCCCTAGCGGAGCTGCTGCTCCATCACGTCCGCGGTCGTGAACCGGGGCGCGATGTCCACTGGCACGTCGCTCAGCCGGTCGAGCACGCGCTTGACGTCGGGGCGGACGACAGCGGTTGCCACCAGGGCCTGCGCCGCCGCGTAGTCGCCGTGCGCCTGCAGCATCATGATCTGCCGCGTGAGCCCCTCGACGGCGCCGCGAATTTTCGCAGTGTCGATTGCGAACGTGCCGTCAGTGGCCACGGTGACGGCGCCCTGGTCGAGCAGGTAGTTCAACTGCAGCGCGATGCCCCGCCCGTGAGCCTCGTTGATCCCGAACCGGATCGAGCGGAACGCCGAGGCCAGAAACGTCGTGTACATCGAGTCGGCGAGCTCCTTCCGGAGCACGCCGCGGTCCACCAGGTGCTGCAGCGCCCACAGGCCGGAGATGTCGGCCTTGGCCTCTTCGATGGTGCTGTAGGTGTCCTTCAGTGACTGCCGTACTGTCGTGGCCTTCCCCGCGACGCTGATGTTGTGCGGCCCGAGGCCGTGCATCAGCTCGTGCATCAGGATGTGCGTGAAAAACGCCTCGAACGACACCTGCGCCTGCGCGTCCACGGCGAGGGCCACCTTCGCAATCGGCGTCAGCACCAGATCGAACTTCGCGTGCTGCACGTTCTTGAGCATCACCCGCTTGCTGCCCTTTTCCTTGATCACGCGCTCGTCATTGGGCAGGTTGAAGGCGGCGGTCTGCACGCCGCGATTGCCGTCGCCTGCGGCGAACACGAGGTTGACGACGCGGATCGGCGCCAGGGCGCCGAGCGACGGATTGCGCAGCGCGGGGTCGATCGGCAGGTGGTTCTCGATCTCCTGCAGCTCACCGCCGAGCGCCGCCAGCTTCGACGACTCGTCCGCGTCACGGACGGCGATGAACGCCTCGTAGGCCGCCTTGTAGTTGAACCACTCGTCCTCGTAGACCTCGTACGGCCCGAAGGTCGGCTCGATCGACGCGTCGAGCTCCATCCACGCGACGTCGCTCTTGTAGTAGTCGTCGGACAGCAGCGCGTCAGCGCGGGTCGTCAGGAACGCGCGCAGCGTCGGCTGGCTGGTGGCGTCGGCCGCGGCACGCAGCAGCCGCGCGGCTTCGACGAGCTCGCCCTGATACTCGACGTGATACGGCACCAGCGTGAATGGCGACGCCATCTGCATCGACTGCGGTTTCGGGGTCAGATGGTATTGCACGTCGTTTTGGCCGGCCTGCAGGTGGCGGACCGTCGTGAAGAATCCGGTCGCTCGTGCGTGCTCGTCGGCGGGCAGCGTCGCGATCCAGCGTTCGACATCCGCCTTCGATGCGTCAGCCGGGTAGAAATTCGCCTGCGGCGGCTTCTCGGCCGGGACGCCGGCCAGAAACGGCGCATTCCCGTCGAGCCGCGACCATGCGCCCTTGTTGACGAGGAAGTACCTGCAGGCGGGCGCGGCCGAGCGGCGAGTCATCGCCGACCAGCTCCATCAGCAGCGCTTCGTTGCCGGCCCAGACCTGCCGCAGGAAAATCGCGTCCACGAGTCGGCTCGCCTTGACGAGCAGGCCGAGCGCACGCTGCTCGCCTGGCGGCAGCGACGAGACGTCGGCGCTGATCTCAACCGGCGCGAAGCGCGCGGCCATGGCCTGGAGTTGTTGCGCGGTGGGTGGCGGCTGATTGTCTGCGAGCAGCATGAGTGGAAAGAGAAGGATGGAACAGAAGACTGCGGCCGAACTGATGCCCGACCCTGCGAGACGCGTGCGCACTCAGCGCTCCTCCTGGGGACCCGTGACCCTGTGAACCCGTGACCCTGTGAACCTGTAGACCGTGTGCGCCTGTGCGCCTTCAGTGCACCCCGCTCCCGAGCTGCAGGCTCCCGGGCTCTGTGCCCAGCAGCCGAATCGCCTGCTCCCACATCTTGTCCGCCGGCGTCTTGAAGACGACGTCGAGGGCGATGGCCGCGGTGAGCCACGCCGAGGCCGCCACTTCCTCGTCCAGCTGCCCGGGGCCCCAGCCGGCGTAGCCGGCGATCAGGCGGGCGCGCGACTGGTCCGGCGACGCGATCACTTCCTGCAGCACGCGGGCGGAGGTCGAAAGGTAGACGCCGTCGCAGACGCGCACGGCGCGCTCGTCGAGCGTCGGGTCGTTGATCAGAATCCAGCTGCGCTCGGGCTCGACGGGACCGCCAATCCAGACTTCCACTTCCTGTTCGGTGGCGGCGTCGGGATCGTCCTGCGGCACGATGCGCGCGGTGGTCGTGACCGGCCGATTCAGCACCAGCCCGAACGCGCCGTCGGTGTCGTGCTGACAGAGCAGCACCACGGAGCGGGCGAAGTTGGGGTCGTCGAGCTGCGGCATCGACAGCAGGAGCGACGGTGCGAGCGTGTCCAACTCGGTCATGGATCGATCATATCGTGACGCGCGGGCCGTACCACTCAATTCGTCCCGGCCAGCCTGGCGCGCGCCCATGCCAGGTGGGCAGCCACGACCGGATCCTGCAGGCTCTCGCGCGCGGGATCGGCATCGCCGTTCAACTCCAGGGCGGTCAGACCGCCGGCGCCGTTGCCAATCGCCACCGCCAGGTTGCGGCGCAGAGTCGCCACACCGGCGCGGGCGATGGGGGTGTCCGCCAGCAGCGCCTCGAGGCCGGCGTCGCTCATCCCCCACAAGCGGCGCACGTCTGCCGGGTCGAACTCCGCACGCGGCGCCCACTCGGGAGCGTCCGAGACGCCGGCGTGCCGGTTCCACGGGCAGACGTCCTGGCAGATGTCGCAGCCATAGATCAGACCTCCCAGCGCCGGCCGCAGCGGCTCAGGGATCTCACGGCGCTGCTCGATGGTCAGGTACGAGATGCACCGCGTCGCGTCGAGCTCGTGCGGGCCCACCAGCGCCCCGGTCGGACACGCCGACAGGCACGCCGTGCACTCGCCGCACTGGTCCACGCCGGCCGCATCAGCCGCGAGGGGCAGGCTGCAGATGACACAGCCGAGGAAGATCCACGATCCGATCTCCGGGTTGATCAGGCAGGTGTTCTTCCCTATCCACCCAAGCCCCGCGTACTGCGCGTAGACGCGCTCCTGCACCGGACCGGTATCGACGTAGACGCGGGTGTCGAACGGCTCCGGATGCACCTGACGCATCCACTCGACGAGGCCGTCGAGCCGCTGCCGCACGACGACGTGGTAGTCGTCGCCCCAGGCATAGCGCGAGACGACAGCGTCGCCGCTGCCGCGCTCCGCGGTGTGCGGCTTGTCCGTGTTGTAGAGCGTGGCGGTGACGATGACCGACTGCGCGGTGGGCTCGGCCGCGCGCACCTCACGGCGCTTCTTCGCCGATCGCGCCAGGTACGTCATGACGCCGGCGTGACCGCGCCGCAGCCAGGTGTCGAGAAACAACAGTTCGGGAAACGGGCCCACCGGCGCGACGCCGCACTTGTCGAATCCAAGTTCCACGGCGTGTCGCTTGACCTGTTCTGCGGTCAGCATGGAGTCAGGGCGGATCGGTCAGCGCGGCGACCGCATGGCGTCCAGCCGGTTGCGCGCGGCCAGGATGTCGCGCTTCAGGCGCTTGATCATGTCGCTCACGAGGTCCTTGCCTCGCGAGGCGGCCTCGTCCACCAGGGCTTTCAGCTTCCCGATCGGCGCGTCCCTCAGCGCCGCCAGATCGCCGGCGTACGCGGTCAGCTGCTCCTCGATTTCGGCGATGCGTCGCACGAGCCGCAATCGCGTGGCCTGGGCGTCGGCCGCCGGGACTGTCTCTGGACGGCGCGCCCAGGCCTGGAGAATCGACCGCAGGCGGTCTTCGTCGCCAAGGGCATAAGCCCGGTTGGCCTCGACCATCAGCGCGTGACGGCGGTCGCGCGCCAGATCGTCGTCTGCGAGATCCGGATGCACTGCCTTGGCCACGTCCCGAAACAGTCGGCGCACGGCGTCTGTGGTGTAGCGAGGTTGAGCGGGAATTCTCGGGCCCTGCGTCGAGGCGTTCGGCTCCGCGGCCTCGCGCTCCGCCCGCCTGGCGAGCTCCCCCGATTCAGCCTCGGCGATCGCGCGATCGAGCTCGTCGAGCTCGTCATGCAGCAGGCCCACCTCGTGCCGGTATCGAATCTTGAAGGCGTCGAGGTCTGCGGTCACCCGCGCGACCTCGGCGTCGCGTTCGCGCAGCACGCTCTCGAGCTCCGTCACCCGCGCCCGCAACTCCTCGAGGTCCTGTTGCCCGGGCGGCCAGGACGGGATGAGGGTGGTCATCCGGGCCGAGCTCCCCTATCGTCGCGCAAGCTGGCGCGCGACGTAGGGCAGGATCCCGCCGTGCCGATACGCGACGAGCTCCTCCGGCGTGTCGATGCGGACGCGCGCGGTGAAGCGTTTCACCGAGCCGTCGCTCGCCGTCGCCTTCACGGTGACGGCGCCACGCGGCGTCAAGGCCTCGCCCGCTCCTTCAATCGCGAAGACCTCGCGTCCCGTCAGGCCAAGGGTCGCTGGCGCCTCGCCCGCCGCGAACTGCAGGGGCAGCACGCCCATGTTCACCAGGTTGCTCCGGTGAATCCGCTCGAAGCTTTCGGCGACCACTGCCTTCACTCCAAGCAGCATCGTCCCCTTGGCCGCCCAGTCGCGCGACGAGCCGGAGCCGTACTCCTTGCCGGCCACGATGACCAGTGGCACGCCGGCGGCCTGGTATTTCATCGACGCGTCGTAAATCGACATGACGTCGCTGCCAGGCAGGTATGTGGTGACTCCGCCCTCGGTGCCCGGCGCCAGCTGGTTCTTCAGGCGGACGTTGGCGAAGGTGCCCCGCATCATCACTTCGTGGTTGCCGCGCCGCGCGCCGTACCAGTTGAAGTCTCTCGGCTCGACGCCGTGAGCGATTAGATACTTGCCGGCAGGGCTGTCGGCCTTGATGGAGCCGGCCGGCGAGATGTGGTCGGTCGTGATGCTGTCGCCGAGCAGCGCCAGCACACGCGCCCCGGTAATGTCGGCAAGAGGCGCCGGTTCCGGCGTCAGGCGCTCCAGGAATGGCGGATGCCTGATGTAGGTGGAATCGGCTTCCCACGCGAAGCGGTCGCCGGTCGGCACCGGAAGCTGCTGCCAGCGGTGGTCGCCTTCGAAGACGTCCGCGTACTGCTCGGAGAACATGGCGGAGGTGACGGCATGCAGGACGGCCTGCTGCACCTCGCGCTCCGTCGGCCAGAGGTCCTTCAGGTAGACCGGCGCGCCGGCCTGGTCGGTCCCCAGCGGCTCTGTCGTGATGTCCACGTTCATCGATCCGGCCAGCGCGTACGCCACGACCAGCGGCGGCGAGGCGAGGTAGTTGGCACGGACGTCCTGCTGGATGCGTCCCTCGAAATTCCGGTTGCCGCTCAGCACCGACGCCACCACGAGGCCGCGTTCGCGCACTTCTGCGCTGATGGCCTCTGGCAGCGGACCGCTGTTGCCGATGCACGTCGTGCACCCGTAGCCGACCAGGTTGAACCCGAGCTGATCGAGATAGGGCTGCAGCCCAGACTTGTTCAGGTACTCGGTGACCACCTTTGAACCGGGCGCCAGGCTGGTCTTCACCCAGGGCTTTCGCGTCAGGCCCTTCTCGGCCGCCTTCTTCGCCACCAGGCCCGCACCGATCATGACGCTGGGGTTCGAGGTGTTCGTGCAGCTCGTGATCGCTGCAATGACGACCGAGCCGTGTTCGAGCTGCGTCTCCACCGCCACCGCCGCACCGCCGCCGGCGGCAGCCACCTTCTTCACGCCCTTCTGCAACTCGGGCAGGGCGGTGGCAAACGACGCTTTCGCATTCGCCAGGGTCACGCGATCCTGAGGCCGGCGCGGGCCCGCCAGGCTGGGCACCACGGTCGACAGGTCGAGCTCGATCGACTCGCTGTACACCGCCTCGGGCGACGACTCTGTCCTGAACAGACCCTGCGCCCGCGCGTAGGCCTCGACGAGCGCGATCTGCGCGGCGTCGCGCCCGGTCAGCCGGAGGTAGTCGAGCGTCATGTCGTCGATCGGGAAGATGGCGACTGTCGCGCCGTACTCCGGGCACATGTTGCCGAGGGTCACGCGATCCGCGATCGTCAGGTGCGCCAGCCCGGGTCCATGGAACTCGACGAACGCGCCGACGACGCCCTTCTTGCGCAGCGCCTCGGTGATGGTCAACACCAGATCCGTGGCCGTCGTGCCCTCCGGCAGGCGGCCGGTCAGCCGATAGCCGACCACCGGCGGGATCAGCATCGAGCTGGGCTGACCGAGCATCGCGGCTTCCGCCTCGATGCCGCCGACGCCCCAGCCCACGACCCCGAGCCCGTTGACCATGGTCGTGTGCGAGTCGGTCCCGAAGACGGTGTCCGGGTACGCCAGCGTGCGGCCGTTGACCTCGCCGCGGCAGACGACGCGCGCCAGATACTCGATGTTCACCTGGTGCACGATGCCGGTCTCCGGCGGCACGACACGGAAGTTGCGGAACGCTGTCTGCCCCCAGCGCAGGAAGACGTAGCGTTCGCGATTGCGGTGATACTCGAGATCGGCGTTCAGCTGGAATGCGTCGAGCGTGCCGAAGTGATCGACCTGCACCGAGTGGTCGATGACCAGCTCCACCGGCTGAAGCGGGTTCACCTTCTCCGGATCTCCGCCGAGCGCCACGATGCCGTCGCGCATGGCCGCGAGATCGACGACGCACGGCACCCCGGTGAAGTCCTGGAGCAGCACGCGCGCCGGCATGAAGGAGATCTCCTTCTGGTCCGCGCGTGGCGTCCATTCGGCGAGCGCACGGATGTCGTCGGGCTTCACAAACCCGTTGTCCTCGCGCCGCAGCAGGTTCTCGAGCAGGATTTTCAGCGAGAACGGCAGGCGCTCGACGCCAGGAAAGGCCTCCGCGAGCGCGGGCAGGCTGAAGTACTCGACGGAGTCGCCGGCGAGTGTGAGCGTACGCAGGGTGTTGAACGTGTTGGTCATGGGGACGGCCGTCAGAGTGGTCCGAGACCTCCGATCATATCGCGGCTGCGGCGGAAGGGGTACACTCGGCGCCCATGACGGCGCCGTCACAGCCGCCCGACAACGACCACGCGACGCTCTTCGTCCTCCGCCTCGGGCAGGCCTTGCACGCGTCCGGCCACCCGGCCCACAGCCTCGAGGACATCCTCAGCCACGTCTGCAGCCAATTGGGCCTGATCGGGCAGTTCTTCACGACGCCGACCGCGATCATGGCGGGGTTCGGGCCGCTCGACCAGCAGCGGACGTTCCTGATCCGCGTCCAGCCCGGCGAGTTGAATCTGGGCCGGCTCGCCGCGCTCGACGAGATCGCGCGCCAGGTCGGCAGCGGCGCGCTCTCGCCAAACGAGGGCTCGCTGGGCGTCGCGCAGGTCGTGACGCGCAAGCCGACGTATCCGTGGTGGCTGCGCGTTGCCGGCTACGGCATCGTCTCGGCGGCGGGCTGCCAGTTTCTCGGCGGCGGCGCGACCGATGTCGTCGTCGGGATCGGCGTCGGCGTGATGATTGGGCTGCTTGGCCTGCTCTTCCGTCGCTATACGATTTCCGCGCACATCTTCGAGCTGACGGCCAGCTTCGTCGCGTCGGTGATGGTCACCCTGCTGGCCGCCTCGGGCTGGCGGCTCTCGGTGCCGACGACAACACTGGCGGGCCTCATCACGATCCTCCCGGGCCTGACTGTCACGGCGGGGATGACGGAGTTGGCGAGCCGTCATCTCTCATCTGGATCGGCCCGCCTGAGCGCGGCGTTCATTGTCTTTGCCGCGATGACGTTCGGCGTCGCCCTTGGCAACTCCACCGTCAACGAGATCTACGGCGTGACTGTGCGATCGATGCACTCCGCGCCGCTGCCGTGGTTCAGTCAGTACGTCGCGCTGGCCGTGGCGCCGTTCGGGTTCTCGCTGCTGCTGCGAGCGCGGCCGCGCGACATCCCGCTGATCTTCATGGTCAGCCTGCTCGGCTACGTCAGCTTTCAGTTCGGCGCGGCACACCTCGGTCAGGTGCTCGGCGCGTCCATCGGCGCGCTGGCCGTCGGCGTGGCCGGCAACGTGGCCGAGCGCCTGAAGTTCGCGCCCTCGTCGGTGGCCCAGGTGCCGGGCGTCCTGCTCCTCGTCCCCGGCAGCATCGGCTACCGCAGCCTGACGCTGCTGTTGAACCAGAACTTCGACACCGGGCTGTCAGCCGGCGTGACGATGGTGCTGACGGCCTTTGGCCTGGCCGGCGGGCTCATCATCGCCAACGTGCTGGTGCCGCCCACCAAGTAAGCCGTCGAAAGGAACGCGCGTCATGGATCGGCCGACAACTCCGCGTACGACAGTCAGGCAGAAGCCGCAGCGCGGTCACTACGACCGCGCGACGATCATGGCGATTCTCGACGAAGGCCTCGTCTGCCATGTCGGGTTCGTGGCCGACGGCTCGCCGGTCGTCATTCCAACCGGGTACGCGCGCGATGGCGATCGTCTGCTGCTGCACGGCGGCGTGGCCAGCCGGCTGCTCGGCGTGCTTGGCGACGGCGCGGAGGTGTCGATCGCCGTGACGCTGGTCGACGGGATCGTGCTGGCGGACGCCGCGTTCAGGCACTCGATGAACTATCGATCGGTGGTGCTGTTCGGCCGCGCCACGGCGATCACCGATCCGGCGTTGAAGACTCGCGCGATGCACGCGTTCACTGAGCACATCGTGCCGGGCCGGTGGGACGACCTGCCGCCGCCGACCGCGCAGGAAATCAACGCGACCGCTGTCGTCGAAGTGCCGATCGACGAGGTGTCTGCCAAGGTACGGACCGGTCCGCCGATTGCCGGCCCGCTGCCGCCGAAGCCGGGCCTCTGGCGCGGTGTCGCGAACTTCACGACGACTGTCGCCGGCTACGTGCCTGTCGAGGACAGCGTCCCCGCCGTGCCGGAGTATCTGCGAGCGTATCGGCGGCCGAAGCAAGGCTGACGCCGGCCACTCCCGCAGCGCGCGTCCAGTCGGAGCGCGCGGCGCTCCACTGTCGATCAACCGCAGATGATCGCGTCGGGGCAGGAGGCCGCCTGCGTCCCGAACAGCGCATACGGTCGTGTCGTCGCTGCCGGGCAATCGACCCCGGACTTGCAGCTGCTGCGACAGCGGTCGGGCAGCACGAGGTTGCGCTGCAGCACGCACCGCCCCGGCGGCACCGGCGGCGCCGTCTTCGTCGCGTCGACGAGAGCGAGCGCCGCCAGGACCAGCAACGCGATCAGCGATCCGCCGAACAGCCACTTCATGGCGTCTCCTCTCTGCTGTGTTCCGTCACGGGTGAACAGCCCGGTTGGTCACTCGCCGCTGCTGAAGAACCAGCTGATGGTGATTTGCCTGCCGCCGAAGAGGTTCCAGAACGCCGCCTCGTCGAAGGTGGCGAAGTCCTCGTAGCCGCTGCTGTCCCAGCACCCGAGGAACCAGAACTGGCAGAACCCGCGGCTCAGCGCCAGCGTCGTGGTGTCGGTCTTGCTGATCAGGAACGAACCGCTCTGGCCGGTCTTGAGCCGCACCGTCTGGGACGTGGCGCGGCAGTTGGCAGAGTTGACCGACCGCATGCCCTTGTCCCACGAGGTGGAGTTCGAGAGGGTGATCGAAGCCTGATCCGATCGCAACGGCATCGTCGCCTTGCTGACCGTGATGACCCAGCCTGCCTGTCCGGTGGTGCTCCTCGCGCCGATCGTGAACGAGGTCTTCGCCGGCGTCGCCGCCTTCGACGCATACAGCATCGTCGTGGCGCCGGAGAGCGGCAACACCTCGGGGAGTCCGGGTGAGGTGCCGCCGATCGAGCCGACGACAGTGCCGCCGATGCAGGCGGATTTCGTGCCGAGGTCGGCGGGAATGGCCGCGAGGACTTCGATCCCGACACCCGCCTGCGCGCTCACGCCAAGCGCGGTGTTCGCGGCGTTGAGGGGCACGGCCAGCTTGGCCGGTGACGCCGTCGCCGGTGCCGTCAACGAGAGCGTGGAGGACACGGTGCTGTTCGCTGTGACGGCGACTGTCGACGGCGCGTAACTCGTCGTCACCGCGTTCGGCAGGTAGGCGCCGGTGATCAGGTCCAGGCAGCACCCGTTGCTGTCGAGCGTGACGGAGTTCTGGAAGGAGCCAAGCGATGTGACGCTGACCGCGGTGGTGCCGGTCTGTCCGGGGAAGATGAACAGGGGATTGGGGTCGACGAGCGAATCGAGCGGCCTCGGCGGATAGCCGGTCGTAGCCGAAATCGCGATGCTGCCCCCGAAGATTGACGCGAAGACACCGGCGGCAGTGAAGCGCTGGATACGCTCGTTGAGGACGTCGGCCACGTAGACGTCGGTGTTCGGGGACACCGCGACGTCGGCGGGCGTGCGGAATTCGCCGTTGCCGGTGCCGCGCGCGCCAAAGGCGCGGATGAACGTGCCCGCGCTGCTGAACTGCTGGATGCGGTTGTTGATGGTGTCGGTCACATAGAGGCCGCCGCTCGCGTCGAGGGCCAGCCCGCCAGGGTTGATGAACTGACCCGCGCCGCTGCCCTGGATCGGCGTGGAGCACGTCGCCGCGGTGCACGCGAAGGCGTTGCTTCGCTGGTTGGCGAGGTCGCAGTTGGCTCCCGACGTGCAGCCTCCGCTCCAGCCGGTGAACGTCGCGCTCTGGATGTTGCCGGCAGCATTGGACACGATCCGCCAGCGCTGGATCCGCTGATTTCCCGGGTCCGAGATGTAGGCGTTGCCGGCGGTGTCGATCACGATGTCTGAGGGGCCGCCGGCCAGGATCGAGAACTGACCGTCGCCGGTGCCGGACTGACCGCCCCAGGAGCCGAAGTAGGTGGCGCCATCCGAGGAGAACTTCTGGATGGTCATGTTCTGGTTGTCGAGGACGTAGACACGGTTCTGCGCGTCGACGGCAATCGCCCGCGGCTTGCGGAACTGGCGCTGGCCCGTGCCGTAGGTGCCCCACTTCGTGACGAAGGCGCCGGTGGCCGCATTGAACTTCTGCACCCGCGCATTGCCGACGTCAGCGACGTAGACGAACCCGACGCCGTCGGTCGCGATGCCGGCGGGGTTCTCGAACTGCCCGTCGCCGCTGCCCTGGCTGCCCTTCTGCCAGCCGAGCGCGCCGTTGGGCCCGTACATGTCGATGCGCTGGCGCTGGTTCTCGCAGATGAGGACGTTGGTGCTGCGATCGATGGCCACGGAGACCGGATAGAGGAACTGCCCGCCGGGTTGGGTATGCACAACCTGCGCTGCCAGGAGCGCAACGACGACGGCGACGAGCGTGCCTCGAACGCGGGATGACGTCATCTTCCCTCCCTGCGTGCAGACCTGTGGATGGACCGACCTATTCGGCTATTCGCGCGACTCGCCGCTGCGCCTGTGCCCCTATGCGCCTTTTGCAGAGAATACGGCTCACACGCGATGCCGGGAAGACAACTTGTGCGAATTGGCCGGAGGCTGATGGCCGATCTGAGGCCCGGTCCTGCAGAGGCGGGCCCGCCGGACGAAGCTCGCCAGATCCCGGGTAGGGCCAATCTTCCGCCTTCGCTGAAGCTACGGCGGACCGCCGAGGCCGGGGCGGAGGCTGGTTAGATTGGCCGGTGGCTGAAGGCTACCAGCGCAGGAAGCGCCTACCGGTGGCGATGTGGTGGCCGTCGAAATCGCTGCTGCACAGGAACCAGCGATCCGACAGGTAGACAGCGGCGATCTGGTCCACGCCGGCCACGGCGTCTGTGCCGCCCGCTTTGATGGTGGAATGCCACTCGACACCGGACACCGAGCACGCATCGCCTTTGCGCGGACCATTGACGCTCGAACAGCCAGCGTCAAAGCCGAGCGAGACCTTCGCCGGGTCGACGCGCCACGACGTGATCACGTACTTGTCGCGATTGTTCTCGACATCGCTCCGCTCGTCGTCGTCGCCCTCGCAGGTCGGCGAGAAGTCCTTCATCACGACGTTGACCGAGACTTCCGACTTCGAGAAGTTGGTCAGAAAATCGGTGGCCATGTCGCCGACTTCCTTGACCGAGTCATGCACGCTGACTTGCGTCGTGCCGCTGACACTGTTCTCCTGCGAAATGGGCAGGCCGTTGGCGTCCGTCGTCTGATACTTCTCGACGACAGTCAATGTCAGCGCGCCGACCAGGGGTGTGCCGCCGCTTGCCGGCGCCTTCCACTTCACCTTCGCGCCCGAGCCTGTGATGGCGCCCACATTCGCGGTCCACGTGTAGGTCAGCTGATCCAGCGGGGTCTCCTTGTCCTGCACTGTCGCCGTGACGTCGATCTCCTCGCCGAGATCGGCGAACTGCGCCGGCTCTTTCGATCGCGTGCCCTGGGCGACGATCGACTGGATGGTCGGCGGCGTGTTGGCCACCTGCACCGGCGGCGAGTAGGTGAAGGCCCCGCTGAGCACGCCACGGTGCGTGCCCACGCTGACCGAGACATCAGCGACGCCGGCCGCGTGAGCACCGGTGGTCGCGGTGATCTGCGTGGAGGACAGGACGTTGACGCCCGTGGCGGCAGCGCCGCCGATCGTCACGGTGGCGCCGGCGGCGAAGTTCGACCCGGCAATCGCCACTGTCGTGCCGCCGATCGTCGTCCCGGAGTTCGGAGTGACGGCGGTCACCGACGGCGTGTCTCCCGAGGGCGAGGGTCCGGCGGGGTTCCCGCCGCACGCGGAAAACAGGGACAGGACGACCAGAGGGACGAGAGCGCGGCTCAGTCGGAGCAGGCGGGGGCCTGACGGCTGGGGGGGCATTCAACCAACAATTGTGCCTGTGATTGGCTGGCTCGGCAAGACGGTGGCGAGGTCGCGGGTGTGGCGATTTGGCTCGCCGGCAGGCGGCTGCGGAACTGCCTGGTATCAGATGAGCCTGATAGCATGGTAAACTGATGCCATGACCAGCATTGAACGCGTCGTCGACGTCCTGGGCGGCCGGGCAGTGCTCAAGCGCCCCGTCCGAACCTGGAGCGATCTCGAGCAGGTGGTGCGCGACGGCCTGCCCAAGCGGGCCCTGCAGCTGGTCGCCGCGCGAGCCCTCCCCGAAGGCACGGCGGCCTCCACGCTGGTCTACCGTGTCGTGCCGAGCGCCACGTTCAAGCGCCGCACGCGACTGACGTCCGAAGAGAGCGAGCGCACCGAACGCCTCGCCCGCATCGTCGCGCTGGCCGAGTCGCTGTGGGTTGAAGACGACGAGACGCGCGCGTTCCTCAACCAGCCGCATCCCCTCCTCGACGATCGCGCGCCGATCGACGTCGCCGCCACCGAGCTCGGCGCGCGACGCGTCGAGCAGCTCCTCCACAGCGTCGAGCAGGGTCTTCCCCTTTAGCCAGAGCCGGGCGTGCACGCGTTTCGTATCGGATCGCGCCGCTATCCCCTGCTCGACGGGTCCGGTGCCGCTGCCAGCGACGACGCGCGCTGGAACTCGCGCGGACGGCACGTCATTTACGCTGCCGAGCACTACGCGACCGCCCTCGTCGAGAAGATCGCGCAAGCCAACGCCAGCCGGCTGCCATCGACGCTGGTCTTCATTCGCATCGAGTGGCCCGACGAGATCGTCATCGAGCGCGTGGATCCGTCCGCGGTAAAGGGATGGGACGCCGGCAACAAGGCCGTGTCGCAGGCGTTCGGGGACCGCTGGTACGACGATCAGCGATCGCTCGTGCTCGTCGTCCCGTCGCTGGCGGCGCCCGGCCTCGAGTGGAACGTGCTGATCAACCAGCGCCATCCCGACTTCGCGCGCGTCGTCGGCAGCAAGCCACGTCCGATCGTGTGTCATCCGAAACTGGTGGGATGACGCTGATGGCCGATCTAAAGATCGGCCCTACCGACATCCACGCCTGGCCAATCTGAAGATCGGCCCTACGGACGGACGAGTATGGCCATCTGGAGATCGGCTCCGGGTTTTGAACGCCGCACGGTCCCCAGCGACGGCAGGGCCGATCTTTAGATCGGCCATCCACCGCAGGGTGGATTGGCCATCGACGACGCGAGCTGAGATCGCCTCGCCCGCCGCGTGCGCCGAGGCCCACGCCCACTGGAAATTGAACCCGCCAAGCTGCCCGGTGACATCGACGACCTCACCGATCAAAAAAAGACCCGGCACGTCGCGCGCTTCCATCGTCTTCGACGACAGCGCGCGCGTGTCCACGCCGCCCGCTGTGACTTCCGCCTTCTCGTAGCCTTCGGTGCCCGCCGGTGTCACCCGCCACGCGCGCAGGCCCTCGGTCAACGCGTCGATCGCCTGGGTGCTGGCGCTGGCAATGACGGGGTTCAGGTCGCCGTCAGCAATCCAGCGCTCCGCGAGTCTCCGCGGCAGGTGCTGCGCGAGCGCCGACTTGAACGTCGCGACGTCGCCCGCGGCCCGTCGTGCGACCAGTTCGGCCGCCAGATCGTGCCCTGGAATCAGATCGATCGTGACAGCCTCACCAGCCGCGAGATACGAGGACGCCTGCAGGATCGCCGGACCGCTCAATCCGCGATGCGTGAACAGCAGCCGCTCGTCAAAAGCGACGCCACCAGCCGCCGCACGCGAGTCGGCGGCGACACCCGCCAGGCCGTGCCATCGCGCGCGATCAGCATCGCCAAAGACCAGCGGCACCAGAGCAGGCCGCGGCGGCACAATCGGGACACCGAACTGCGAGGCGAGGCGATAGCCGAAGTCCGTCGCTCCGATCTTTGGAATCGACAGGCCGCCGGTCGCCACGACCAGGCGCGGCGCCTCGAACAGTCCAGCCGAGGTCTCGACACGGAAGCCGGCGGAGACGCGCTCGATGCGGCAGCCAGTGACGACGCGCACGTCGCCGCGCGCGCATTCAGCCAGCAGCAGATCCACGATCTGCTGCGCCGATCCGTCGCAGAACAGCTGGCCGAGCGTCTTCTCGTGATAGCGGATCGCGTGCCGTTCGACCAGTGCAATGAAGTCCGACGGCTGGAAACGCGCCAGCGCCGACCGCGCGAAATGCGGGTTCGCGGAAAGGAAGTGCTCGGGCCGGCAATGAAGGTTGGTGAAGTTGCAGCGCCCGCCGCCGGAGATCAGGATCTTGCGGCCCGGCTGCTCGCTGCGCTCGAGCACCACGACGCGACGGCCGCGCTGCCCCGCGACAGCGGCACAGTGGAGCCCGGCGGCGCCGGCGCCGAGGACGATGGCATCGAGCATCACACCCGGCGGCGGAGCGTCAGTTCGTGCCCGCCCATCCCATCTTCGGGAGCAGCTCGTCGAGCACGCGAATCATCTCGCTGATCTTGCGCGGCACGCGGTTCGCCTTCAGATAGACCCAGCCGGTCTCGCGGACCAGCGGCCGTCCGTGAATGGGCTGCGCGACCAGCGTGCCGGCTTTCACTTCGCTCGCAGTGGCCTGGTTCGAGATCAGCGTCGCGCCAATGCCGCTTTGCACCATCGCCTTGATGATCTCGACGTTCTCGGTCTCCATCACGATGCGCGGCTGCACCTGCTCGCGCACGAAGTACTCGTCGATGACGCGGCGGGTGTTCGAGCCCGGCTCGTACAGAATGAAGGGCAGCTTGTTCAGATCCTGCGACTCGATGCGCTTCTTCTGCGCCAGCGGGTGCCCGGGATAGGTGACCAGCTGCAGCGCCTCCCGCATGACGGGACGCGTGACCAGGTCGGGCTCGCTGACCGGCAGCGTCAGCAGGCCGAGATCCACCGTGCCGGCGCGCAGGCGCCGCACCAGCCTGTCGGCGGGGCCGGTCATCACCTTCACGTCCACGTCTGGGTGCAGACGCTGGAACTCCTTCAGCAGCGTCGGGAAGACGTAGATCGATACCGTCATGCCGCCGACGAGCCTGATGGTGCCGGTGAGCTTCTGCTGCGTCTCGCTGAGGCGCTCGGTGGTCTCGCGGATGTCGTCGAACACGCGCAGGGCGAGCTGCAGCAACGCCTCGCCGGCGGGGGTGATGCGGACCTTCCGCTTGATGCGCCAGAAGAGCGGTTCGTTCAGTTCGGCTTCGAGCAGGAGAATCTGGCGGCTAATCGCCGATTGCGAGACGTGAAGGCGGCGGCCGGCCCCGGTGAACGACCCGGTCTCCGCCACTGCCTTGAGAATCTCCAGTTGTCGAAGGTCCATGTCAGGCGCTCACTCCAGTGCGGGACCGGCCCGCCTCCGCCGAGGCTCCGGCGGGCTCCGCCGCAGCATTCGCGGCGGCGGAGAAGAATTCTGCATGAAGTTGGTGCATCGCGCGCGGCAAATCGTCCGCGTCGAGCACGAGAGTCACGTTGCGGCGGGCATCGGCCTGCGAGACCAGCCTGAGGGGCACCCCGGACAGGGCGGCGACCACGCGGCCAAAGGCTGCGGGATCCGCCCCGTAACGGTCGCCGACGACGGCCACGAGCGCCAGGTCCCGGGCCACGCTCACGTCGGCAAACGCCGACAGGCCGGCGACGATGCCGTCAAGATGCGCCGGATCGTCCACCGTCACCGACACGCTGACTTCAGAAGTCGAGACGACGTCGACCGCCGTGCGGTGGCGCTCGAAGACTTCGAACAGCCGGCGCATGTAGCCGTGCGCCATCAGCATGCCCGTCGAGGTGATCGTGATGACGGTGATGCCGGTCTTGCAGGCAAGCGCGGTGACGACGTGATCGCCAGACACGTGGTCGGCGATCAGCGTGCCCGGCGCGTCCGGCCGGAACGTATTCAGGATCCGCACCGGAATATTTCGTGCGGCGGCCGGCTGAATCGTCTTGGGGTGCAGGACCTTCGCGCCGAAATAGGCGAGCTCGGCGGCCTCGCCGAACGACAGCGCCGGCACCGGACGCGCATGGTCGACCACGCGGGGGTCGGCAGTCAGCATGCCGTCCACGTCGGTCCAGATCTGGATTTCGTCGGCGTCGAGGGCAGCGCCCAGCAGCGCCGCCGAATAATCCGACCCTCCTCGCCCGAGCGTGGTGGCCACTCCGGCCCGCGTAGCGCCGACAAACCCGCCGGTCACTGCGATGCGGCCCGATGCGCCGACGGGACGCAGTCGCGACTGGACGTGCGCGCGCGTCGCCTCTGGCTGTGGCGCGGCGGCAGTGAATGCGTCGTCGGTGACTATGAGTGTGCGCGGGTCTACGGTGACAGCTGGCAGGCCCTCCGCCGTGAGCGCTGCCGCAACAATCTGACAGCTGGCCAGCTCGCCGATGGCGGCGACGGCATCAAGCGATCGCGGCGAAGCCTCGCGCAGCACCGCCAGCGCGCCGACAAGCGCCGCGAGATGCGTGAACTGCGCGTCCAGGGCCTTCCGCGCCTGCTCGCTGGCTGCGCCCGGGGCCAGCGCCGTCAGCAGTTCCGTGTGGCGCGCGTACAGGGCATCCACCAGCCGTCGTGCCTCGTCGCCATCACCGGCGCGTGCGAGCGAGGCCGCCTGCAGCAGTCGGTCGGTCACACCGCCCAGGGCTGACACGACGACGACAGGAGGGCCGGTCCGCGATGCGAGATGCTCCCGCGTGACGACGTCGGCCACCCGCCGGATTGCGGCCGCATCGGCGACTGAAGTACCGCCGAACTTCAGCACGCGCATACGGCTAGCTCCGCACTCCGGCGGCGGGTGCCGACAGCACGCCTTCCGCCACGAGGAGTTCCGCGTTCAGCACCGCCGCGCCGGCCGCCCCGCGCACCGTGTTGTGGCCCAGCGCGAAGAACTTGTAGCCGGCCACGGGACAGACACGCAGGCGTCCGACACTCACTGTCATGCCGCCGTCGCGGTCGACGTCGAGGCGCGGCTGCGGACGGTTCTCTTCTTCGAGGTAGACGACGGGCTGCGCGGGGGCGCTTGGCAGGCGATGCCGCTGCGGCGGTCCGCTGAAGCTGACGAGCGCCTGCCGGACCTCGTCGAGCGAGGGCGATTGCTCGAGCGACACTGACACCGAGACCGTGTGCCCGTTGACCACGGCGACCCGTGTCGTCGAGGCGCTGAGCACGACCGGATGCGGCACGACGTGACCGCCCGACAGCGTCCCCAGGATCTTGCGCGGCTCGCTCTCGATCTTCGCCTCTTCACCCGCGATGAACGGGACGATGTTGCCGATCGCGTCGAGCGAGGCGACACCCGGATAGCCGGCGCCGGACAGCGCCTGCAGTGTGGTGACGACCACCGACTTCAGCCCGAACTGACGCAGCGGCGCCAGCGCGAGGCTCAGCACGACCGTCGAGCAGTTCGGGTTGGTGATGAGCGCGCCGTTCCATCCGCGCCCCTTGCGCTGCGCGGCGACCAGCGCCAGGTGGTCGCCGTTGATCTCAGGAATCAGCAGCGGCACGTCGGCCGCCATCCGGTGGTTCCGGGCGTTGCTGACGACGACGTGCCCGGCCCTCGCAAATGCCTCTTCGATGTCGCCGGCCACCGAGGCATCCATCGCCGAGAACAGCAGCTCCGGCGGCGCACCCGCGCCTGGACGCGCTGCCTGCACGACCAGACCGGCCACGTCGGCCGGCATCGGGACCGGCAGGCGCCAGGGCGCGGCCGCACGATACGTCTGCCCCGCAGACCGTTCGCTGGCGCCGACCCAGGTCAGGCGGAACCACGGGTGATTGGCCAGCTGCGCGATGAACTGCTGCCCCACCATGCCGGTGGCGCCCAGAACGCCGACGTCGATCCGTTGCGACATTGCTGCTCCCTCCTCTTGAGCCAAAAAAAAACCCGCCGTGCGGCTGGCGCCGCGTCGGCGGGTATCTGTGCTCGTTTCGAGTGACTTGCGCTAGTCGTCGAGCCCGCATACACCACCGCCGCGGCCGCCATGCTTTCGCATGGTGGCAGTCGTAATGGCGATGGTAGTGGTGGTGCGCGACATTTCCGGTGAAGTATAAGGGCACAGCCGTTTTCGGTCAAATGGCGTCTTCCCCGGGAGCCATCGATGACACGCGACGACATCGTCACACTGCTCGACAGACACCAGGCGGCACTGCAAAGCCGCAACGCCGCGACTGTCGCCGCTGACTACACGCCCGAAGGCGAGTTCCGGGGACCGGCGCACACAGCGGCGGGACGGGCGGCTGTCGAGGCCGTCTACGGCTTCTGGTTCACGGCCTTTCCCGATTTGACCATCACGTTCGGGCCACCGACGATCGACGGCAATCGGGCCGCGGTGTTCTGGACGTTCGAAGGCACCGCGCAGGGCCCCTTCTACGGCCTGGTCGGCACGGGGAAGCGCGTGGAGCTCACCGGCGCCACCGAGTACGTCCTCGAAGAGGCCGGCATCGCGAGCGCCCATCACATCTTCGACTTCTCGAGCCTGCTGATGAAGACCGGCGTGCTGAAGGTGAAGCCGGGGGTCTGAGCGGCACACCGCGGCGAGGCGGTTTCCGCGGATCCGGAGCCCTGGCCTGATGCTTATGAAATTGTAAGAAGCATAAACTTGACCGGATCGGCCTGCTCGCTCACCATTGGAGCCGTCAGCCTTCGCACTCATGACAGAACCCATGGCCCGCGTGGCCCTGCTCGGCTTCGGCACCGTCGGGCGCTCGGTGGCCCGTATCCTGACGGAGCGGCCTCCCGCCGGCGTCCGCCTGACCCATATCTACAACCGGAACGTCGCCCGCAAGCGCGTGGACTGGGTCAACAGCGACGTCGTCTGGACCGAGAACATCGAGGACGTCTTCGCATCGGACGTCGATGTCATCGTCGAGCTCGTCGGTGGCCGCGACCCCGCGGGCGCGTGGGTCCGCCGCGCGCTCGAATCGGGCCGCTCGGTGGTCACCGCCAACAAGCAGCTGATCGCGCACGACGGCGCCGCGCTCGGCCGTCTCGCCACCGACCAGCGGCGGCACCTGCGCTTCGAAGCGGCGGTCGCCGGCGGCATCCCGGTGATTGGCGCCCTGCGCGACGGCATCGGCGGCGATCGCATCGTCAGCGTCACGGGCATCCTGAACGGCACGTGCAACTTCATCCTCACGAGCATGGCGCAGCAGGGCGCGTCGTTTGCGGACGCCCTTGCCACCGCGCAGGAGCGGGGCTTTGCCGAGGCAGACCCGACCGACGACGTCGAGGGCTACGATGCCCGCGCGAAGCTGGCCATCCTGTGCGCCGTGGGCCTGCGCGTGCAGGTGCCGCCCGCCGCGATCGCTTGCCGCCCGGTGACTGTCGTCGACGCCGTGGACTTCCGCTACGCCGGCGCGCTCGACTGCACCATCCGTCAGATCTCACGCGCGGCCGTCGATCCTGACGACGCGGGTCATGTCATCGCGTCGGTGCGTCCGTCACTCGTGCCGAAGACTTCGCCGCTGGCGCGGGCCGATGGCAGTCAGAACGTCATCGTCGCGCACGGCGCGTACGGCGGCGACACGCTTTACGGAGGGGCCGGCGCTGGCGGCGGCCCGACGGCAGTCGCAGTGGTCTCGGACCTGGCGGCCATCGCGATGCTCGAGCCCGAGCGGCCGGTTGCCGCGCCCGCTCACGCCGCGACGCGCGTCGATTCGGAGTTCGTGACGGCGCACTACCTGCGGTTCGTCGTCAAGGACCGCCCCGGCATCCTCGCGGCTATCGCCCAGGCTCTCGCAGCGCACGACATCAACATCGACGCGGTGCTGCAGCTGCCGGCGGACGGCAAGAACGCGCTGCCGTTCGTCGTGACCGCTGAGCCGTGCCTGCCGGCGACACTGGCGCGGGCCATGAACGCGATCGGCGCCATGGACTTCCATGTCGTGCCGCCCGTCGACCTTCCCGTCCTGGGAACGGGAGGCCAGGAGTGAGCAGTGCCGGCCACGCCGCGGGGCCTCACGCCCTCGGCACCGCCGACGCACGCCAGCGGGTAGAGGGCCTGACGATTCGGGTCCCGGGATCCGCCGCGAATCTTGGCCCCGGCTTCGACGCCCTCGCCGTGGCGGTGCAGCTGTATCTCAGCGTCACCGTTCGCGAAGTGCTCGACGGGCCGCGGAACGAAGTCCTCTGCACGTTCGCCGGTGTCGCGCTCGAAGGCGACAACTACGTGACGCGGAGCGTGACGACGCTGGCGGCCCGCGACGGCGTGGACGTGCCGTCGCTTCGCGTCGACATCGCCAGCGACATCCCGATGCAGGCCGGCCTTGGCAGCAGCGCTGCCGCGACGGTGGCGGGCCTGCTGCTCTACCGGCACCTCACCGCCACAGCGACTGACGTGCTCGCAGAAGGCACGCGGTTCGAGGGGCATCCGGACAACGTCGCGGCCTCGGTGCTGGGTGGGCTCACGACGGCCTGCGCCACCGAGAGTGGCGCAGTCCTGGCGGTGTCCACGCCGTGGCCCGCCGCCGTGCGTCTGGTCGCCGTCACGCCGGACGTGCGGGTCAAGACGCCGGAGGCGCGACGCGTGCTGCCGGAGAGCCTGTCGCGCGCCGACGCCGTGTTCAATCTTCAACGGGCGACTCTGCTGGTATCGGCCCTGCAGGCCGGCAGGACGGACGTCCTCAGGGAAGCGCTTCGAGATCGCTGGCACCAGCCGTACCGCGCCGCCCTGGTGCCGGGCCTGACCGAGGCGCTGGCCCTGGAGGTGCCCGGACTGCACGGCGTCTGCCTGAGCGGGTCGGGACCGACCATCCTGGCGCTGGCGTCGGGCGATCCTGCGCCGGTCGAGCACGCGCTTCGTGGCATCTACGCGCGGCTGGGGCTCGCCTGCCAGACCCGGACCATGGCGGCGCACAACGGCCCGCCAGAGGTGGGCCGGGGCTGACAAACCGGCCTCGCCCGACGTAATCTGATTCATTCATATGAGCTACTTCACCGGACTCCGGTGCCGGATGTGCGGCACCACGTTCCCCGCCGAAGCGCTTTTCGTCTGCGACCAGTGCCTTGGACCGCTCGAGGTGACGTACGACTACGACGCGATCAAGCACGCCGTGTCGCGCGACGAGGTCAGCCGACGGCCGGAGAATCTCTGGCGCTATCGCGAGCTGCTGCCGGTCGCCGAGCCCCGCACGGGCTTTCACTCGGGCTTCACGCCGCTGGTCCGCGCCGATCGTCTGGCGAAGCGACTCGGCATCCCCGAGCTGTACATCAAGGACGACTCGGTCAACCATCCGACCTTCTCGTACAAGGATCGCGTGGTGTCGGTCGCGGCCACGCGCGCCGTGGAGCTGGGCTTCGACGTCTTCGCGTGCGCCTCGACCGGCAACCTGGCCAACAGCGTCGCCGCCCACGCCGCGCGACTCGGCCTGACCTGTTACGTGTTCATCCCCGACAACCTCGAACCGGCGAAGGTGATGGGGTCGGCGATCTACAAGCCGCACGTCGTCGCGGTGAAGGGCAACTACGACGACATCAACCGGCTGTGCACGCAGATTGCGGACCGGCACGGCTGGGGCTTCGCGAACATCAACCTGCGCACGTACTACGCGGAGGGCGCGAAGACATACGGATTCGAGATCGTCGAGCAGCTCGGATGGCGGTTCCCGGCGCACGTCGTCTGCCCCGTCGCGGGCGGCACGCTGCTGCCGCGCATCGGCCGCGCCTTCGACGAGTTGAAGACGATCGGCTGGGCGGACGGCCGCCTGCCGCGCATTCACGCGGTGCAGGCCGCCGGCTCGGCGCCGGTCGTGCGCGCGTTTCACGCGGGCGTGGACTTCCCGGAGCCGGTCAAGCCCAACACCATCGCCAAGTCGATCGCGATCGGCAACCCGGCCGACGGCCATCACGTCATCGAGACGCTGAAGGCCACGGGCGGCTCGGCGACGATGGTCGAGGACGAGACGATCCTGGAGACGATCCAGCTCCTGGCCGAGACAGAGGGGATCTTCACAGAGCCCGCCGGCGGCGCGACGCTGGCTGGCGCCGTGGCTCTGATCAAGGACGGCACCATCAAGCCCGAAGGCCCGGTCGTCGTGTGCATCACCGGCAACGGCTACAAGACGTCGGACGTCCTCACCGGCCGCACCGAGCCGCCAGTGCACCTCGGCAAGAGCCTCGCCGAGTTCGAGGACTACTTCCGTCTCACCGTCGCGAGTTAAGGCTGATGTCGATGACTGCCAGGGGCCCGTTCGACGTGAAGATGATCCCGCAGCCGGGGAGCGACGACCCCGATCGTCGCGACCTCGGCCGCTTCCTGCTCGACAAGCAATATCACGGCGATCTGACGGGCGTCGGCAAGGGCGAGATGCTGACCGGCGGCACCGCGGTGAAGAACTCCGCGGGCTACGTCGCGATGGAGCGGATCACCGGCACGCTGCACGGCAAGTCGGGGTCCTTCATCGTCCAGCATTCAGCGACGATGACCCGCGGCACGCCGGACCTCTCGATCCGCGTGGTACCGGACTCTGGCACCGACGAGCTCGCAGGCCTGACCGGTTCGATGGCGATCATCATCGAGAACGGCAAGCACGTCTACGAGTTCACCTACACCCAGTAAACGCTGGCACCGGGCGGCCCTACCGGAGCCCGCAGTCCGTAGCCCGTAGCCCGTAGCCCGTAGTCCTACCCGTAGCCCGTAGCCCTGCGTTCTAAAACGGCACCGCCAGCGCCGTCAGCAGGCTCCACGAGGTGCGGGATCCGTCGCCTCTGGGATCGAAGACTCCGGATCCCGTCGTCAGCCGGCCGTCGACACGCAGCCCGAGGCCTTTGATGCGATGGCGCGGCCGCTCGACGAAGTAGTACTTCACGCCGCCGCCGGCGGTGAAGTAGCCGCCAGTTGCCACCAGAATCTGCACGTCGTCCAGCTGCCGCCGATAGCCTGCACCCGCGAGCAGGAACGGCGTCGCGCGGCCGCGGGCGAACCGCGCATGGGTCAGGTGAAACAACGCCGCGCCTTCGAATTGGTAGGTGTCGAGCTGAGCTGCCGCGCTGGTGGCCGCGGCGCCCTCAGCGTCGGCGGTGATCGTCGTCGTCGCCTCCTGCCGCGCCCAGCTCGCGGCGCCTTCTATCGATAGCGCCCGTGTCAGGGCGACACCGATCCGTCCCTCGACGCCGGTCCCGAGACCGATCGCCGTGGACGTCTTGAACAGCACGTAGTCGGGCGAGCCCGGATCGTTGGCCGTGAGCGAGCCGTCCTGCGATCCGAGCTTCGCGCCGCCGACGAGCAGCAGCCCGGCGCTCATCTCGAATCGCGGCGGCCGGGCCTGGGCTGGTGCCGGCTGCGCATCTGTCACCGACGCCGTGCACAGAACCAGCAACGAGCTGACCGCTGCGGCCACTACCCGCAGGCGGCATCACTTCGGCACCACGGCGATGGTGATGCCGGAACGGGCCGCGCCCGCGTGCATGGTCGCCAGCTCCTTCGCGTAGGTGACGCGAAACTCGGTGTTGACGTCGAGATCGGCGCTCAGAAAGCTGCCGACGTCGCCGTCATCGAGCGGTTCTACCCGGGCGATGTAGGTGCCGGGCGCCAGTCCCGCGATCACGAAGTGCCCGGACGGCTCGAGCGTGAAGCCGCCAATCATCGCGCCCGTGCTGAGATTGAGCGCGACGATGTGAGCGCCGAACAGGCCCTGTCCGTTGAGGGTGATCGTGCCTTCGAGCGTGCCCGTCGAGGAGCGGAACGTCGACGACGGATAGAGGTCGGAGATCCCGGCGACGTCGTCGGGGAACAGCGTGCGGCCGGTGATGTTGCCGGCCGAGAACGCAATCGGAAACATGACGGCGCCAGACGCGATCAACGAGCGTCCCCCGCCCTCGAGCTCGGTCTCGCCCAGCGCGGAGTGGCCCAGGCCGAACAGGTGGCCGATCTCGTGGGTGGTGATCGACTGGACGTCGTAGCTGCCCGCGTCGCCGGCTTCCGCGACGGACCACGGAAACGCGGCGTTCAGGAAGATGTCGGCTTCGAGAATCTGCCCGGTCCGGGTATCCACGACGTAGTGCGTCGCCGCCAGCGTCCGCTCGAGATCGGGCCGGTTGTCGAAGCCGATGGTGCTCATGTCGTCTTCCTCGACTGGCGAGGCCGAGGTGAAGCCGACAAACTGTCCGTCGACACCGGCGGAGCCGACCGAATGCCAGGTGTTGAACGATCTGACGACGGCATCGCGAAGCTGCGCGGAGTCCACGCCGGGCACGCCGGTGTCACTGACGAAATAGCGGACCGGCACCTGGCTCCACTTGATAGCCACGGTCCCGTTGGGCGTGTCCACGCCGACCTTCAAGTAGGCCTTCACCGGCGCGCCCTGCGCGAGGAAGGCGAGGGCGCACACGAGCGCGGCGCCGCGATAGAGGGGACGGCTCATCGTGCTGGCGCTCCCTGTACCGGCGGCGCGGCTGCCAGCGCCCGCACATCCGCGGCAAAGCGATCCAGCGGCGCCGGCCGGCGTGCCGGGTCGCCGCGGACGATGGCCACAGCGCCGGCGCCCGCGGCCGTCAGCAGTTCGGGTATCACCGTGCGTGCGCCGCTCGGCGCGCTCGTGACGACGCGAAAGACGCCTTGTCCGAGCCCGAGCACGTGCGGGATCGAGGGGCCGTCGCCGGCGAGGAACAGCACCACCTGGTCCCCTGGCGAAAATCGCGGCGCCCCGGGCATCAGGCTCAGGTACGGCCCGACCTGTCCGCCTGGCACGCGAATGGTCAGCGATCGGCCCATGTCGCCCTTCAGGTATTGCTCCGCGTCGATCGTGACCAGCGTCTCGATGCTGCGCCGTCCGTCGGTCCACTGCGCGTCGGTCGCCGTCACTCGTCCGACGACGATCACGCGAGCCTCGGTGACGAGCGCCTTGAAGGTCATGGGCACGTACACCATCGCGTCGGCCCAGCCTGGCAGCATCGTCCACAACAGGGCTGCCGCACCCAGAAACTTCACGCGCCGCATCGCTTCTCTTCTCACGCCGCTCCCCTGTTCGCGACCGACATCACCGCCTGCGCCGCGCGTCGGCTGGCGCCTGGCTCGCCAAGTTTCTCGTGGACGGCCCTGAGGGCCGTTCGCATGGCCGCTGCCCGCGCGCGGTCGCTGAGCAGCGCGATCGCCTCGGTTGCCACCCGCTCGGGGGTGAAGTCGTGTTGTATCAACTCCGGCACCACGCGCGTCCCGGCGACGAGGTTGGCCATGCCGAAGGTGTCGAGCCTCACGAACCGGCGCCCGAGGGCGTAGGTGAGCGGCGACAGCTTGTAGACGATGACCATCGGCCGCTCGTGCATCGCGGCCTGCACCGTCGCGGTGCCCGACGCTGTCAGCACCAGATCGCACGCATTCAGCACGTCGTCTGTGCGCCCTTCGACCACCGCCATGCCTGGCGTGCACCGCTCGAACAGGCTGTCGGGAAGGGCAGGCGCGCGCGCGACGACGAACTGCGCCGCCGGCACCGCGGCGCGAATCCTGGGGACGGCTGCCAGCAGGACGTGCAGGATCGCCGAGACCTCGTTCGGCCGGCTGCCCGGCAGCAGCGCGATCGTCGGGGCGGCCGGGTCGAGGCTCCGCCCGCGCAGGAACGTCTCGCGCGATTCGGTCACCTGAATCAGGTCGATCAGCGGGTGCCCGACGAACTCGACGGGAATGCCGGCCTGCTCGTAGATCGCCGCTTCGAACGGAAAGATCACCAGCACCTTCGACGCGATCGCCTTCATGGTCTTGATCCGGCCAGGACGCCACGCCCACAGCTGCGGACTGACGTAGTACACCACGGGAATGCCGCGGGCGCGGGCGGCGGCAGCGAGCCGGAAATTGAAGTCCGGGAAGTCGATTGCCACCACGACGTCCGGGCGATCGGTGCGCATCCGGTCGCCGAGCGCACGCAGCAGGCGATAGGATTTCGGAACGACGCGCAAGGCCTCTGTCAATCCGGTCACCGCGAGGCCGCGGTAGTCGGCCAGCAGGTCTGCGCCGGCGCCGCGGAGGCGATCGCCGCCCAGGCCGTAGAGGCGTGTGGTGGGGTCCAGGCGCAGCAGCTCCTGGGCGAGCGCACCGGCGTACAAGTCGCCGGACGCTTCGCCGCACGACACCATTACCGTTGGCATGCCATCCGGTGCGCGTGCCGCGCCTCCGGCCTCTTAGTGGGCCCCGCCGGGCGCGGGTGCGCCGGGCTTGCGCTGCAGCGTGACCGTCGAGAGGTCGAGGTCGGGCAGTTCGATCTGCTCGAACTTGGGGAAGCCCACCCCCGGAAGGTCCTTCACGAAGGCCGACGCGTTGCCGACCAGCACGACGGACAGCCGATCGGGCTTCAGATACTCCCGGGCCACCCGCTGCACATCGTCCGGCGTGATCGCGTTGACCAGTCCGCGGTAGTTCTCCATGTCGCTGAGCGGCAGCCCGTAGAAGAGCGCGTTGAGCACCTGGGCGGCGATGTCTTCCGGCGTCTCGATGGTCAGCGGGAAATTGCCGGTCAGATAGGCCTGCGCGTCCTGGAGCTCGCGGCTCGAGACACGCTCGTGCTGCAGCTTGGCGATCTCTTCGACAATCACCCGGAGCACTTCCGCTGTCGCCTCGGAGCGCGTGTCGGTGTCGGCGACGAAGTCGCCCGCCTGCCGGAGCGCCTGGTACTCGGCCGACGCGCCGTAGGTGAGGCCGCGCTCGGTGCGAAGGACGCGCTGCAGCCGGTTGGCGCCCTCACCGCCCAGGATTTTCATCGTGAGATCGAAGGCCAGGTAGTCGGGATGTTTGCGCGGCAGCGCGATCTGGCCAACGCGGAGCTCGGTCTGCACCGAGTCGGGCTTGTCCACGATCACCACGCGTCGCGTCGGCTCGGGCACGGGGCCGCCGTCAGTCGGCGGCACGTCGCGGCGAGCCCAGTTGCCAAAGGCGCGCTCGGCCCCGGCAAACGCTTCGGCCGGCGAGACGTCGCCGACCACGGCGAGAATCGCGTTGTTGGGGGCGTAGTAGGTGTCGTGGAATGCCCGCAGGTCCTCGGCCTTGATGGTCTGGAGCGACGACGGCGTGCCGTTGTTGGGCAGGCCGTACGGGTGGAAGCCGTACACCAGGCGATCGAAGACGAGCCCGGCGACGTAGTCGGGATCCTCGTAGCTCACCTTCAGGCCGGACACTGCCTGCTGGCGCTGGCGCTCGAGCTCGTCGGCCTTGAAGGCGGGGTTGCGAACGACGTCGTTGAGCAGATCGAAGCCGAGGTCGAGGCTGTCCTTCATGACGAGGACATTCGCGTACGAGAGGTCGGTGCCCGCGCCGGTTCCAAGGCCGCCGCCCACGTAGTCGATCGTGTCTGCGATCTGCGACGCCGAGCGGGTGGTGGTGCCCTGGTCGAGCAGCGCCGCGGTCAGCACCGCCACGCCTTCCTTCTTTGCGGGGTCCGACGCCGCGCCGGCGCGGATCAACATGCGGACGGTGACGACCGGCTGCTCGTGGTGCTGAATCACCACCACCTGCAGGCCGTTGGCGAGCGAGCGGATCTCATACGGCGGAAATTTCGACGTCTCGCGCCGGCAGCGCCTGCGGCGGCTGCTCCGACGGCCAGTTGAGCGCCTGCGCCCCGGCCAGCGCCGGCGTCGCCAGCATCGCCGCCGCGGCCATCGCGACGCTCAGTCGTCCGAGTCCATGTCTCATGCCGTGTCTGCCCTGCCCTTGCGCTTTGCACATCTGTAGGGCCGATCTTCAGATCGGCCATCACCAGATCGGCCATCGCCCCGCGGCCGATCCAGAGATCGGCCCTACAAGCGCATGGTCCTTGCCGCTGCCCGATCGTGCCTGTCTTGCCCTACTGCGTCTGCGTCTTCGGCATGACCGTCATCACCAGCCGGTTCGCCGGCGTGAAATAGGTCTGCGCCACGCGCTGGATGTCGGCGGCGGTGATGCTCTGGAAGATGTCGAACTCGCCGTCGGCAGTCTTGATGTCGTTGTGGATCACGACGGCGTGCGCCAGCTGCGCAGCTTTTTCCTGCACCGTCTCGCGCGCCACGATGTAGTCGCGGGCGAACTGGTTCTTGGCCCGCTGCAGCTCGTGCTCGCTCACCGGCTCGGTGCGCATCCGGTCGAGCTCGGCGGTCAGTGCCTTCTCGACGTCGGCCGGTGACTGCCCGGGCTGGACGATCGCCACGGCGTAAAAGAGGTTCGGGTGCTCGATGATGTTGCCGCCGCCAAATGCCGTCAGCGCCAGCTGAGTCTCGTACACCAGCTTCTTGTAGATCCGCGAGCTCTGGCCATCCGACAGGATCTTGGAGGCCATGTGCAGCGGGTAGGAGTCCGGGTGGCCATCGTAGGTGATGTGATACGCCACGACGACTGCCGGCAGCGGCCACGCTTCCTCGAGGTTGACGCGCTTCTCGTGCGTCTGCGGCGGCTCGGCCGGAATGTCGCGCGGCACCGCTTTGGCCGGCTTCGGCACGCGCCCGAAATACTGCTGCACGAAGCGCATCGCCTGCGTCGGGGTCGAAGTCGCCGACGATCGTCAGCGTCGCGTTGGTCGGCACGTAGAAGGTCCGCCAGAAGTCGCGCACGTCTTCGATCGAGGCGGCCTCGAGATCCGGCATGCTCGCCGATCACCGGGTGCTTGTAGGGATGCACGGTGAACGCCTGGTCGTAGAGGATCTCTGTCAGTCGCCCGTACGGCTGGTTCTCGACGCGCATCCGCCGCTCTTCCTTCACGACCTCGCGCTCGCGCTTGAACGTCTCTTCGTCCACGCGCAGCGTCGCCATGCGATCGGCTTCGAGCCACAACATCAGCGGCAGGTATTGCTGCGGCGCGGTCTCCCAGAACACCGTCGCATCCTCAGTCGTGTAGGCGTTGCTCTGCCCGCCGACGCTCGAGATGAAGGAGGTGTGCGCTTCCGGCTCGACGTTCTTCGAGCCCTTGAACATCAGGTGCTCGAACAGGTGTGCGAAGCCGGTGCGGCCGGGCCGCTCGTTCTTCGATCCGACGTGATACCAGAGTTGCAGGTGGACGATCGGCGTGGAGTGATCTTCCGACAGCACGACGGTGAGGCCGTTGTCGAGCGTCGCGATGCGATATTCGAGCTTGGGAGGACGGACGGCCGCGGCTGCCGGCGCGACTGCCAGCGCGCACATCACGACGGCCAGAGCACCCGCCACGAGACGCCGCCTCAGGCGAGGGCCCCGGTCCAAAGGACGCATTGACCCGATTATGGCACGAACGCTACTGGCCCCGGCCCCGCTCGAGCGCGTCGAGTCTGTCGGATAACTCGGCGAGCCGTCGCCGTCAGTTCTGGCAGGCGGCGGAAGACTGCCGACGCCTTGAGCCAGTCGCGATTGTCGATCGCCGGATAGCCGGAGACGAAGGCGCCGGCCTCGACGCGTTCGGTATGCCGGTTTGCGCAGAGGCGCGCACTCCGTCGCCAATCGCGAGATGGCCGGCGACGCCGACCTGACCGGCGAGCACCACGCGATGCGCCGATCCGGCGTGCTGCCGGCAATGCCGACCTGCGCGGCCAGCAGCGTGTCCGGTCCCACCTGCACGCCGTGGGCGATCATGCACGAGATTGTCGATTTTCGTCCCACGCGCCGATCCGCGTCTCGCCCACTGCCGGCCGATCGATCGTGGTGTTGGCGCCGATCTCGACGTCGTCTTCGATGACCACGTCGGCTCAGTTGCGGAATCTTGTGATGCGTGCCCGCCGGCATCAGTGACGAACCCGAAGCCATCGCTCCCGATCACTGCGCCGTCCTGCACGACGACGCGCGCGCCCAGGATCGAGCCGCCGCGAATGGACACACGGGCATGCAGCACTGCTCCAGCGCCCACACGAGCGCCCGGGCCGATGACCACGTGCGGATGCACGACGACGCCATCGCCGATCTCTGCGCCGGCCTCGATCACCGCCAGCGGCCCGATCGAGACGTCCTTGCCCAGCCGCACGTCCGGCGCCACGACCGCGCTCGGATGCACACCAGCGGGCCGTCGTTGGTCGGGGCCGAACACGACGAGCGCTTCCGCAAACGCGCGGTACGGCTCCCTCGTCCGCAGCATGGCGCACGGCGCCGGGGGCTCGTCGTCGTGCAGGATGATGGCGGCGGCGTGCGTGGCGTCCACGAGCGGCCGGTACTTGGGATTGGCGAGGAACGTGAGCTGACCGGGGCCGGCATCGGTCAGACCTGCCATTCCGGCGATATCGATGTCGCCATCGCCTTCGAGGCGGCAATGCAGGCGGTCGGCCAGGTCGCGGAGTTTCACTGAAGAATCGTGCGGGCGCGGGCGCGCCCGGCGTCGGACTATACCACTATCACGCGCGAGGCAGGGCGATCCTGTCGAAGAAGCGGGTCAGGTGTTCCAGCTGCAGCGCAGCCGCCACCTGTTCTACGCGCGGACGGCGGGCCGCGCAGTCCTCGGCGGCCAGCGCGCGCAGATCCGACAACGGCTCGCTTGGCGTCGTTCGCCACGTGACGGAGTCGAGGCCCTGGCGCGCCCCGCGCATCGACAGGAAGTGTCCGACCATGCGGAACACAAAGTAGTAGCCCACGAGATTGGGGCCCGGCAGCAGGATGAGGAGCGCCGAGAGCGCGGCCAGGATGGAATTGACGACCAGCCACCGGCGATGTTTCTCGAAATCGGAGCGCAGCGCGGCCCTGACAATGTCCAGCGCCCGCGCGCCATCGACGTCGGCGGGATGGGTGACGGTCACGGCAGTCTGGCGTCTCAAGTGCCAGAGCAGGCGCTGCTCGGCGATGGTCTCGGCGACCAGGCGCCGGGACCAGGCCTTGAGCCGAGGCAGCACGCCGCGCACGGGATCGGCCGGCGGGTCGGCGTAGCGCTCGCGCTCGATGTCCGCGCGCATGGCGCGGAACTTCAGGACCAGGCCGCGCATGAATCCGCGGTCGTGATCGATGGCCGCGCCCGACGGGTCCTCGTCGGGTACCTCGCAGTACAGCTCGTACCGGTCTGCGGCGACCGGTATCAGAAAGACCTCCATGCCTGATCGTACTGCAGGGCGGCAATGGCGACCACTCACGTTGTCTATAATTTGAGCGTGCCGGCTCTGCCTGTCCTCGTGCTCGCTGCGGTCTGCGCCGCGGCGCCGCCCCCGCATCAGGCCGTTCCGGCCGCGCCGCTCCAGGCCGAGTTCCGGGTCTTCGACGGGACCGTGGAAGTGACGTCTTCCACGCGCCTGCGGATTCGAACGTCGGGCTCCGCGGCTGGCGGGCGAACGGTAGACGCTGGCGACGGCCCGTTCGACCTGACACCCGGAATCTACGACGTGCAGGCCGTGCGGCAGGACGCTGGTCAGGTCGTGTCGGTGCGATGGGCGGAGCGGCTCGTGATCATGCCCTACCCCGACGAAGGCGGCCGCCATCTCGAGGTGATCAACTTCACCGACGGCTTCGGGGCCATGCAGCTGCGCTGGGCGGATGGACAGGCGCCGGATCCGGCCGGCACCTCGGTCACCGTGTCAAAGGCCGGCGAGCACGATCCGATTCCGTCGCCGGCGCTGCGCGGCCTGGGCTATCTGCTGCTGGTGCTGCGAGCGGGCACCTACGACGTCCGCGTGATCGAGGACGGCCACGCACAGGTGATGTTGACAGGCGTCGACGTGCCCGCCGATCGCACGCGCGTGAAAGCGATCCAGTAGCGGCTATTTCGCGCGCTGGACCTTCTGAACCGGCTTCGGAGCGTCCACTGGGAGGTCCGGCTTTCCCGCGGCCTCCCACGCGCCTTGCAGCATCGACGCCACTGCCGAAACCGCTTTCGACAGCTGCTGCTCCAGCAGTGGACGCGTCTCGCGGTCCAGCACCTTGAAGTACTCGTCGTCGTATGCGTCGCGCCCCGCGACGGCATCCGCGTCGGCCTTGAGGATGACCGCGGCGCCGGGGTAACTGGCCTGCAGCGTGTCGAACATGAATGTCCGGGGGTCTGTCACTGGAACCGGCGGCGCCGGCGTGAGATGCAGGTCCGGCATGACGCGCAGGACCAGGTCGCTCTCCCATCGCGTGTGGATGCCCCGCTGTCCGGTGAGCTGTCCGTCGTAGTTGGTCACCGCATGCAGCGGCACGTGACCGTCTTCCGTGTAGTGCGCGATCACGGCGGAATAGAACTTCACGTTCTCGAGGGCGTACCCGCCGCCCCCCTGCCGCACCTGGGCGAAGTTACGCTGCAGCAGCCCGAAGATCTCGGCAGTGCGCCAGGGCAGCAGCCCGTTTTTTACAATGACGTCACGCCCCCACTGCTGGACGGCCCGATCGAAATCGCGCGGCAGCCCCTCGAACGGCGGCGCGCCGTACGCGTCGATGTCCAGGAAGTGACGCGGCGGCTCGTCGTCCCACCCGGCTGTGCGCCACAGGTCGGGGTCGACAGCGTGCTCCACGATGAACGCGCGGTAGTGCTGGTAAAAGGGCTTCATGCCCGGCGGCAGGAGGTCGATCGCCTTGTCGGTGATGTAGCGGTGCACGTCGAACCCCCAGCCAGCGGATCGATGCGGCAGGAGGACGAGCAGCGCGGCAGCCAGCGAGAAAGCAGCGAGGCGGAAACGCATGACGGTATATTAGGGCAGCTTGGACAACATCACGCACACGCTGGTCGGCATGACTCTGGTGCGCGCGGGCGTCGGCCGCAGGACACCGGGCGCGATGGCGGCGATGCTGCTCGCCTCGAACGCCCCGGACCTGGACATCGTGTCGGCAATCACCGGCGGCGCCGTGCCGTATCTCGCGACGCATCGCGGGCCGACGCACGGCGTGCTCGGCGTGATCGGCCTCGCGATCATGAGCGCGCTCATCGCCTGGGGCGCGCCGGCGCTCCGGCGGCGCGCGCTGCCCCCGTGGCGGACGCTCGGAACGCTCGCGGGCATCGCCCTCGCCGGGAGCGTGCTTCACGTGATGATGGACCTGCCGACGTTGTACGGCGTGCGGCTGTTCTTTCCGTTCGACCTGACGTGGTACGCGCTCGACTGGATGCCGATCGTGGACGTCTACGTGTGGGCGCTGCTCGGCGCGGGCGCGATCGTCGCGTGGGTCGGGCCCGAGCGTCGGGTGCAGGCGGCGCGCGTCGTGCTCGCCGCCATCCTCGCCTTCTACGGCATTCGAGGCGTGGCGCAATCCCGTGCCCTGGCCATCGCCGCCTCGACGACGGCGGACGGGACCGCGTCGCCGTGCGCCAATGCGCCGGTGCTGTCGCGCCACCCGGGCCTGCTCGAGGCCACTGCCGCCGGCCCCGGCGCGTGCCTGCAGGCCGCCGCGCTGCCGACGTTCTTCTCGCCTTTCACCTGGCAGTTGGTCCGCCAGGAGGCCAACGGCTACGAGCTGCGGACGGTGTCGCTGCTCGACAGCGACCGCCCGGCGATCGATCGACACTGGATTCCGACGGAGTCCGATGCCTGGGTCGCCGCCGCGCGCCGGACGACCACGGGCCGCGTGTTCCTCAACTTCTCCCGGATGCCGGCGACACGCTCCGTCGTGCAGCCCGACGGCTCGCACCGCGTGCGGCTGGTGGACGTGCGGTTCATCGGCGGGCCGTTTCAGTTCAATGACGAACCGGAGATGCGCCCGCCATTTGTCGCCACCGTCGTCGTGTCGCCGGCCGGCGCCATCCTCCGCGAGGGCCTCGGCCTCTGACCTCGGGCGTCAGCGGTCGCCCGATCGGCTGAGCCAGGACAGCACGGCAGCCAGCCCCTTCTCCACCGGGCCGCCGTCGGCAAACCGTTTCCAGTCCTCGGGGTCGAAGACCGGCGGCGCCGGCGCCGGCGCGGCGGCAGCCGGACGCCCCGTGCCAGCGGCGCGCGCGCGCAGCTCGGCGACCATCCGCCCCACCTGATCGAAGTCGATCATCAGCAACGGCGTGTGACAGTAGGCGCAGGCAGTGTCTCGCGTCAGGTCGATGACGGCGCCGCAATTGGAGCACTTGACGGAGTGCTGGCGCGCACGCAGCTCCGCCACCTGCGACGGATCGAGCGGGCGGATGAAGTCCTTCTCCCTGAGGAAGTCGACAAACGTGATGAAGCGGCCGTGCTCGCGTGGACAGCGCCAGTAGCGGAAGGTGGTGGCCTTCTGGCGGTCGTCGGTGCGCACGAGCGTGAGACGACAACGCGGGCATGGCAGCCGGTCCGCGAGCGGATGGCGTTCGGCGGTCGCCCCGTTGATGACGTCGAACAGGTGCAGCACCGCTGAAGGCGCCAGTTGCAGGTGCTCGAGGCCGTCGAACCAGAAGCCGTGACACGGCTCGCAGGCGTCGATGGTCACCTGACCGTGATAATGCGCGTCGAGGGTCATCGAACGCATGCTCTGGCCGCACGACGGACAGGCAGCGCGCGCCTCTCGCGGGTCCTCCTGGTAGATGCGGGTCTCGAACGTGAAGATTGAGGCACCGTGCCGCCAGTCGTCGGCAGCCAGTCCGGCTTTCCGACAGGTCTGCGACAGGAACTCGTCGCGGCTCCAGCCCCACTCGCCCGGCACCTGGGGCAGGAGCAGCCCGCGCCGTCCGCCATGGGCCACGACCAGGCCGTGACGCCCCACTTCGATGCGCTCGATATCTGTCACGGGCTCGAGCGGCGTCAGCACCGAGACTTCCACTGACAGGAGTGGCAACTCCGCGGTCGTCACCGGTGGAAAGCGCGGGTCCTCGAGTGCCGCGGCGGCGGCGCAATGGACGATGACGGCGCCGAGCGGTTGTGTCGGCTCGATCTGCCCGATGCAGCCGCGAAGCTCGCCGCGCTGGTGCAGCGTCACAAAGGCGCCCGCGAGCTCGTCGAACGGCGGCGTGCCTGGAGCCGCCGGCGGCGGCTGCCGTCGAACGGCGGCGTCCAGCGCCTGTCGCGCCAGGACGACGATGGCCCGGCGATCGTCTGGAGTAGCGGCAGGCACCCGGTTACCGCGGCCTCGAAAATGCGGCGCTGGCGTAGCCGACGACCGACGACTTGTCGCCGGTGACGTCCCCCGAGTCCGCATAGCGCAGCACGCCGCCGGCGGTGGCGCCGAGGCGCCGCGCCGCCCACAGCACGGCGGCCATCGGCCCGCCGCCGCACGCGTGATGCGGATCGCGGTCGAGCAGGTCGAGCAGCGCGTCGGGATCGGCCTGGTCGAGCGAGCTCAGCACCAGGCGGTCCATGGCATAGGCCTTCGTCGCGGGCAGGTAATGCGACAGGTCGCTGCTGGCGACCATCGCCATGTTCATCCCGCCGAGCGCGTCGGCAATGGCGTTGCCCAGGGCAATCGCCGTCTCACGCGTCTGGTGTCCGATCAGGATCGGCAGGACAGGAACGCCCGCCTGCACGCGGGCCAGGAACGGCAACTGCAGTTCGAGCGAGTGCTCCGCGGCGTGAACGTCCTCGTGCGGCGCATGCGCCACTGTCAGTGCCCTCGCGAGCGCGTCGGCCTCGGCCTCGGCGACAGGCAGCGGTTCCCAGGGAGTGTCGAGCACGCCGCGGGTCAGGATCGCGCACCCGGGAAACTGCACGTGATGCGACGGGCCGATCAGGACGATGAGATCGCGGGCCGCCGGGCCAAGCGCGCGATAGCTCCACGCGGCGACGTGTCCCGAATAGCGGAGTCCGGCGTGCGGTGACACGACGGCGAGCGCCGGCACCGCCGGCTCGCCGGCAGAGGCCAGCATGCCATCGACTTCACCGGCAAGCAGCTCGGGATCGCTGCTGTACCACGTGCCGGAGAACGCCAATCGGCGCGAGGGCGAGGAGCCGTGCGCGATGGTCATGACGACGCTGGACGCTATGCTAGCATCAGCCAGATGGCCGATGCACTGAGCCGCGACGACGTGCTTCGCGTGGCCGCACTGGCGCACCTGGCGCTGACCGACAGCGAGGTCGCGCTGTTCACGCGACAGCTCGGCGAGGTCCTGCAGCACGCGCAGCAGGTGCAGGCCGTGGACACGACAGGCGTGCCGCCGACAGCACACGTCCTGGCCGGCGAGCCGCTCGAGCGGGACGACACGCCGGTGCCGTGCCTCGATCGCGATGCGGCCCTCGCCGGCGCACCCGATCCGGCGCTCGAGGCCGGGTTGTTCCGCGTGCCGCGAGTCATCGGCGGATGAGCGCGCCCGCGTTCGACAGCATCCACGGCGTCGTCGACGCGATCACCCGGGGCGAGGCCTCGGCGACAGACGTCTGCCGCGCCAGCCTCGACGCGATCGCGCGTCACGATCCGGCGTTGCACGCGTTCAATCACGTCGCCGAGGAGCGGGCACTGGCGCGCGCCGCGCAGCTCGATCGGCTGGCGGTATCAGACCGCGGGCCGCTGCATGGCGTGCCCATCGCCCTCAAGGACAATCTCTGCACGCGCGGCATGGCCACCACGGCCTCGTCGCGCATCCTCGAGGGCTACGTTCCGCCGTACGACGCCACTGTCGTGACACGCCTGGAACAGGCCGGCGCCGTCGTCGTCGGGAAGACCAATTGCGACGAATTCGCCATGGGGTCGTCGAACGAGAACTCGGCGTTCGGGCCGGCCCGCAACCCGTGGGACACCACGCGCATTCCGGGTGGCTCGAGTGGCGGCTCCGCGGTGGCCGTGGCCGCGGGGATGGTGCCCGTCTCGCTTGGCTCCGATACCGGCGGATTCGATCCGGCAGCCGGCCGGCCTCTGTGGGCTGGTCGGATTGAAACCCACCTACGGCCGCGTCTCGCGATACGGGCTGCTGGCATTCGCCTCGTCGCTCGACCAGATCGGCCCGCTCACGCGCACTGTCGCCGACGCCGCGACACTGTTGACAGTGATTGCCGGCCCAGACGCGATGGACGCCACTGCCGTCGCGACTCCGGGCGAACGCTACGATGCAGCGCTCGGCGGCGACCTGACGGGCGTGCGTGTCGGCGTCCCCCGAGCGCTGGTCGGCGAGGGTGTCGACGACGACGTGAAGCGCGCGTTCGACGAGGCGCTTGCAGTGTTCGCCGCCGGGGGCGCGCAGCTGATCGACGTCGAGCTGCCGCACGCGCGCTACGCGATCTCCGTGTACTACCTCGTCGCCACCGCCGAGGCCAGCTCCAACCTGGCACGCTACGACGGCGTGCGCTATGGCTACCGGACGCCGGATGCCAGGACGCTGGACGCGATGTACTTCCGCTCTCGCGATGAAGGGTTCGGGGCCGAGGTCAAGCGCCGCATCATGCTTGGCACCTACGTGCTGAGCGCCGGCTACTACGACGCCTACTACCTGAAGGCGCAGCAGGTTCGCACCCTGATCCGTCGCGACTACGAGCAGGCGCTCGCCGACGTCGATTTCGTCGCGATGCCCACGTCGCCGACGCCGGCCTTCAGGCTCGGCGAGAAGACAGACGACCCGCTGCAGATGTACCTCGCCGACGTCTTCACCGTCAGCGCGAACCTGTCCGGCCTTCCCGCGATCAGCGTGCCTTGCGGATTCTCAACGGACGGACTGCCGATCGGGCTGCAGTTGACGGGGCGGGCGTTTGACGAGGCGGGCTTGTTGCGGGTCGCGGACGCGTACGAGCGGTCGACCGAGTGGACCAGCCGCCGCCCGGCGCTGGCGTAGCGTCCGGGCGGGCGCGGAAGGTCGGCGCGCGGGCTACCCGGCGATGGCCGCGGGCCGGAACGTGCGGAAGACTGCCCAGATCAGGACACCGACGATCAGCACGGGCAGCAAAGGCGTCAGCACCGCCAGCAGCGCAGTCAGCGCGACGATCAGCGCGATGACGGTGCCCACGACGAGGACGACCGGCAGCATCAGGATGCCGAACACGGCCTTCACGGCAGTCTTCGCAATCCAGAAGGGGATGGCCACCAGGCCGAAGAGCACCCCGAACAGCAGACGGAACGGCAGCGTGACGGTCCAGAACGCGACGCGCAACACGAGCGCGAGCAGTCCCATCACCGCACCGAACCCCACCGCGAGCATGACGAGTGCGAGGATCGCAAACACGCCTCTCCCTCCCTGCAACGCCGACGGGCCGCCCCGAGGCGCCATGTCGACACACGACGAACCCCGGGAAAAAGCCCGTTGGCGATGTACTTCTGTCTACGGGAAGAGCCGGCGAAAAGTTTCGGGCGCCGCGGGTGCGACGCCGTCCGGAGCTACTCGGTGAACGGCTTGGGCTTGAAGGCGGGCAGGTCGAAGCTCACGAGACCGCGGCGCACTTCTTCCATCGCGACGCGCTCCGCCTTGACGGGGTGGTGCGTCTCGCCGTTGTCGAGCCGCGGCAGCGCGCCCTTGCGCAGCTGCTTGGCGCGCATCGCCGCCACGTCCACGTAGAGGAACCGGCTCCGCGGCGGATCCTGCGGGTCGAACACCTCGAGGTTGGCCGTTTCGGCGTCGAGCACGTCGGTCGAGTCGTTGATCGCCATAGCGTTTCAAGCGTAGCAGGACGGCGGGCAGGCTGACAAGATGGCGCCGCCCTGGCCGGTTTCCGGGCAGAAAAAACCCCGGGGCGCCTTGATAGGCGGCCCCGGGGTGGTCGTTCCCGGGAGTCCGGCAGGCCTTAGTTGACCTGCACCTGGATCTGCTTCGGCTTGGCTTCCTCGCGACGCGGAAGCCGCACTGTCAGGACGCCGTTCTTGTACTCCGCCGAGATCTTCGCGCTGTCGACGCTGCTCGGCAGGGTGAAGGCCCGGCTGAACGTGCCGATGGCGCGCTCGGTGCGGATGTACTGGCTGTCCTTCACCTCGTGGTCGATCTTCTTCTCGCCGCTCAGCGTCAGCGTGTTGTTCTCGACCTTGAGGTTGATCGCCTCGCGCGTCAGGTCGGGCAACTCCGCCTTCAGGACCAGCTCGTGCCCTTCGGTCTCGAAGATGTCCACCGCCGGCACCCAGGCGCCACGCGTCAACACTTCGTCCTCGCCGCGGCGGCCGTAGTCGCCAAACACCCGGTTCACACGATCCTGCAGGACTGCCATCTCCCGGAACGGATCGAAACGAACGATGCTCATGTGCTGTTGCTCCTCGAAACGGGCGCGTGCTCGCCGCACGCGCCCGGATTGTTCTCTCCTGTAGCCCGAGTCCGTAGCCGTAGCCCGTAGCCCGTAGCCCGGACTTTCCTTACTTCGTCTCCGCAAACTCCGCGTCGACCACTTCACCTTCCGCAGGCTGCCCGTGACCGCCCTCGGCCCTCTCGGGTCCGCTGGCACCCTCGGCTCCCTTGGCCCGATAGAGCGCCTCGGCCATCGCGTGGCTGGCCTTCTGCAGGGCGTCCGACGCCCGCGTCATCGCCTGGGCGTCGTCGCCCTTGACGGCCTCGCGGACGGCGGCAATCGCCGCCTCGATTGAGGACTGCTCCGAGGCCGGCACCTTGTCCCGGTTCTCGTTGAGCGTCTTCTCGACCGACCAGGCCAGCGAGTCCGCCTGGTTCCGCACGTCGATCACTTCGCGACGCGCCTTGTCGTCGGCGGCGTGCGCTTCGGCATCGCGCACCATCTTCTCGACTTCGTCCTTGGCAAGACCCGACGAGCCGGTGATCGCGATCTTCTGCTCCTTCCCGGTCGCCTTGTCCTTCGCGGTGACGTTGACGATGCCGTTGGCGTCGATGTCGAACGAGACCTCGATCTGCGGCACGCCGCGCGGCGCGGGCGGCAGCCCCGACAGCTGGAACTGTCCGAGCGTCCGGTTGTCGCGCGCCAGCTGCCGTTCGCCCTGCAGGACGTGGACTTCCACGCTGGTCTGGCTGTCGGCCGCCGTCGAGAACGTCTCGCTCTTGTGCGTCGGAATCGTCGTGTTCCGCGGGATCAGCACTGTCGTGACCCCGCCGAGCGTCTCGATGCCGAGCGAGAGCGGCGTGACGTCGAGCAGCAGCACGTCCTTGACGTCGCCGGTGAGGACGCCGCCCTGGATGGCCGCGCCGATGGCGACCACTTCGTCAGGGTTTACGCCCTTGTGCGGGTCCTTGCCGAAGTACTCCTTGACCAGCTGCTGCACGCGCGGCGTGCGCGTGGAGCCGCCGACCAGGACCACTTCGTCGATCTGCCCGGGCTGGACGCCAGCGTCCGCCAGCGCCTGGCGCACGGGCGCCATCGACTTCTGGAGCAGGTCTTCGACCAGCTGCTCGAACTTCGAGCGCGTGAGCTTCACGACCAGGTGCTTCGGTCCGGTCTGGTCCGCGCTGATGAACGGCAGGTTGATCTCTGTCTCCATCGTCGTCGACAGCTCGATCTTGGCCTTCTCGGCGCCTTCCTTCAGGCGCTGGAGCGCCATGCGGTCCTTGCCGAGGTCGATGCCTTCTGCCTTCTTGAATTCGGCGATCAGCCAGTCGATGACGCGCTGATCCAGGTCGTCGCCGCCAAGATGCGTGTCGCCGTTGGTCGATTTCACTTCGACAACGCCGTCGCCCACTTCGAGCACGGAGATGTCGAACGTGCCGCCGCCGAAGTCGTAGACCGCGATGGTCTCGTTGGTCTTCTTGTCGAGGCCGTAGGCGAGGGCTGCCGCCGTCGGCTCGTTGATGATGCGCAGGACGTTGAGGCCGGCGATCTTGCCGGCGTCCTTGGTGGCCTGGCGCTGCGTGTCGTTGAAGTACGCCGGCACGGTGATCACGGCGTCAGTGACCGGCTCGCCGAGATAGTCCTCGGCCGCCTGCTTCAACTTCTGGAGCACCATCGCCGAGATTTCTGGCGGCGAGTACTTGCGGCCGCGCACGTCGACCCAGGCGCCGCCGTTGTCGGCCTTGACGACCTTGTACGGCACGCGACTGGTCTCGCTGCCGACCTCGTCGAGGCGCCGGCCCATGAACCGCTTGATCGAGAACACGGTGTTCTCGGGATTGGTGACCGCCTGGCGCTTGGCCACCTGGCCCACCAGCCGCTCACCGTCCTTCGTGATCGCCACCACAGAGGGCGTCGTACGAGCCCCTTCCTGGTTCACGATGACCGCCGGCTCCCCACCCTCCATCACCGACACGACTGAGTTGGTGGTCCCCAGGTCGATTCCAATCACCTTCTTGGGCATTTGAACGAGTCCTCCCCGCTAACTTGGATTTGCAGTATGGCGTCTTAGTGAGTGTAAGTCAATAAGACAATCTTAGCCAACTACACTCATTTAATGCCGCCCCCATGCAATAGGTTTCGTCGCCTGGCCCTCCCGAACCCTCAGGCGAGCTCAGCCGTTAGCCCCGTCCCGTCTGCAGTTTCTGCTCGGAAATGTGCGATCCTTACAGCATGGTGGGCTGGCCTTCAGTGCTCCTGTCGGGGGAGCTGGGTGACCTTGCGGAGGACGTTCGCCGGCTCTTCCAGGAGCTCGGCCACAGGGGTCCCCGCGCGACTCCGGCCGGGGAGTGTCTCCCCCCTCTCGACGTCCTGGAAAGTGACGGGGCGGTCCAATTGCTGATGGATCTCCCAGGGGTCGCCGCGGCCGACGTCAAGATCCTGCTCAAAGGCGACATGGTGCTGGTGGTCGGCGAAAAGCGGGTGAACGCCCCGCACGTCGGAGCCGGCGGCTTTCACCTCGTCGAACGCGGGTCCGGCCGCTTCGCCAGGGCGGTGCGCATCAGCGGCGCGTTTGACGGCGCGCGCGTGACCGCGACGCTTGCCGGCGGCGAGCTGCGCATCAGCCTGCCCAAGCTCGCCGAGCGTCGTGGCCGGGGCCTCGAGATTCCGGTGACGGGCGCCGCGACCCCGCCCAAGTCATGAACCTGCTCTTCATCGGCGACATCTTCGGCCGGCCCGGGCGCGACCTCGTCCGGACGGGACTGCACGCCGTTGTCGCCCACCACGACATCGACCTCGTGATTGCCAACGGCGAGAACGCCGCCGGCGGCAACGGCATCACGCGCGAGATCGGCGACAGCCTCCTCGCGCAGGGCGTGGACGTGATCACGTCCGGCAATCACATCTGGGACAAGAAGGAGGTCTTCGAGTACATCGCCGTCGAGCCCCGGCTCCTGCGGCCGGCCAACTATCCCGACGCGCCCGGACGTGGCAGTTACGTGGCGCGCACGAGCGATGGCCGCAGCGTCGGCGTGCTGAACCTGATGGGACGCGTCCACATGGGAAACCTCGACGATCCGTTCCGCACCGCCGAGCGGGAGATCGCGGCGCTCTCCGAGCGGACGCGCGTCATCTTCGTGGACTTTCACGCCGAGGCGACGTCGGAGAAGATCGCGATGGGTTGGTTCCTGGACGGCCGCGTCACGGCAGTGGTCGGCACGCACACGCACGTCCAGACGGCGGATGCCCGTGTGCTGCCGAAGGGCACCGCGTATCTCACCGACGTCGGCATGACCGGCCCGCACGACGGGGTCATCGGCGTCGAGAAGGCTCCGGTCCTCGATCGCTTCCTCACCGGCATGCCGACGCGGTTCGAGTCCGCGTCAGGCGACCCTATCCTGCACGCGGCCATCATCGCGGTTGACGATGCGACAGGCCGCGCGACGAAAATCACTCGGCTCAGCCTGCCGATGGATGCCCTGACGCGTCTGTCTGCCGATCTGCCCGACGAGAAGGCGGCCGCGGGTCGCGGCTGATGTCGTCACTCTTCGACCTGCCGTTCGACGACGAGAAGCCGCCGCGTAACAGGCCGGCGGTGAAGGAGCCGGCGCCGGCCGCGCTGCCGGCGCGGACCAGGCCGTTGACTGTCACCGAGCTGACGGCGGACGTCCGCGGCGTGCTCGAAGACGCGTTCGGCGAGATTCTCGTGGAAGGCGAGCTCTCCAACTGCCGCCTCTGGCAGACCGGCCACATCTACTTCACGCTGAAGGACGCCAACGCACAGGTGCGAGGCGTGATCTTCCGCTCCGCCGTGCGGCTGCTGAAGTTCAAACCCGAAGACGGCCAGCGTGTCGTGGTGCGTGGACGGCTCAGCGTCTACGACGTCAAGGGCGAGTATCAACTCGTCGCCGAGACCCTCGAGCCCCTCGGCTTCGGCGCGCTGCAGATCGCGTTCGATCAGCTCCGCCGCCGGCTGCAAGCCGAGGGCTTGTTCGAGCAGGCGCGAAAGCGGCCCCTGCCGGTCCTGCCCCGCCGCATTGGCCTGGTGACATCGCTCGACGGCGCGGCCGTGCGCGACGTGCTGTCAGTGCTTGGCCGCCGCTATCCAAACGCCATGGTGGTCATTCGACCGACGCGCGTCCAGGGCGAGGGCGCCGCGGCAGACATCGCGCGCGGGCTGCGGGCGATCACACGGGTCGAGGACGTGGACGTCGTCATCCTGTGCCGCGGCGGCGGATCGATCGAGGACCTCTGGGCCTTCAACGAAGAGCCCGTGGCGCGCGCGATTGTCGCGTCGGTGGTGCCGGTGATCTCGGGCATCGGTCATGAGAGCGACACGACGATTGCCGACTACGCGGCCGATCTGCGCTGTCCCACGCCGTCGGCCGCCGCCGAGACCGTCGTCGCGCGGAAGGACGAGTTCATCGGCCGCATCGACCGCCAGGTGGAGCGCCTGCGCGGGTCGCTCAATCGCCGTGTGCTGGGCGCACGCGCCAGGATTCACGCGCTCGAAAGCCGCAGGGGCCTGGCCCGCGTGCCCGCCGCGCTCGCCATGCGCGGCCGGCACGTGTCGGAGCTGGGCCAGGCACTCCGGCAGGGCCTGGCGGGGCCGCTCGCGCGCAAGGCGCGGACGTTGACGGCGCTCGATCGCGGCCTCGCGCAATCCAATCCCCAGGCGCGTCTTGCCGTCACGCGCGGCCGGTTGGAACGCTCCGACTCGCGGCTGACGTCGGCCGTCGACGCCAGGCGCGCCGACGCCGATGCCGCCTTCAGGACTCTGGCCGGCCGACTCTCGAACCTGAGTCCCCTGGCGGTGCTCGGGCGCGGTTACGCCGTATGCTGGGACGGCGGTCGCACACGAATCATCCGCCGCTCGGCGGATGTCGCCGACGGCGAGACTGTCCGCGTGACCCTGGGCGAGGGCGAGCTCGCCTGCACCGTCATCCGGCGCACGCACGAAGAGCAATGAGCATGGACACGACCATCAAGGACTTCGAAGCCGCGTTGAGCGAGCTGGAAACGATCGTCCGCAAGCTCGAAGACGGCGACCTGGCGCTCGAGGCGTCGCTCGCGCTGTACGAACGCGGCGTCGAGTTGTCGCGCTACTGCCACGCGCGCCTCGAGGACGCCGAACGCCGCATCGAGATCCTGAACGAACGCGGCGAGCTGCGCCCTGCCCCGCCCGGCCTGGCCGACAGCAAGTAGTTTTCAATCGACAATCGTCATCCTGCAATCGCCAATTGACGAAGGTCCGCCTCGATCAACTGCTGGTCGCTCGTGCCCTGGCGCCGTCCCGCGAGCGCGCCCGCGCACTGATTCTCGCGGGCCAGGTCCGTGTCAACGGCGCGACGTCCGTGAAAGCAGGCACCGCCGTCGACGCCGAGGCGGAGCTCACCCTCGTCACTCCTGATCATCCCTACGTCGGCCGCGGCGGCCTGAAGCTGGCGCACGCGCTCGACACCTTCCATATCGACGTCGTCGGCAGGGAGGCGCTGGACATCGGCGCGTCCACGGGCGGGTTCACCGATGTTCTCCTCCAACGCGGCGCCCGTCGCGTCGTCGCGCTCGACGTCGGGCACGGACAGCTGGACTGGCGCCTGCGCACCGACCCGCGCGTCGTCGTGAAGGAACACGTGAACGCCCGGTTCCTCACGACAGCCGACGTGCCCACGCCAGTCTCCATCGTCGTCATCGACGTCTCGTTCATCTCGCTGCGCCACATCCTGCCCGTGGTGCCGGCGCTGCTCGCGCCGGGCGGCGACGTCGTCGCGCTGGTGAAGCCGCAATTCGAGGCCGGGCGCGCTGAGGTCGGCAAGGGCGGCCTGATTCTGGACGACGCGGTGCATACGCGCGTGGTAGCCGAGATCCGCGACGCCGCGCGTGGGATAGGATTTGAGACCGTGGCAGAGACCCCCTCGCCCATCGCTGGCGCGACCGGCAATCGCGAGTTCCTGCTCCACCTGCGGAGCGCGCGATGACGTTGACGCGCATCGGCCTGGTGGCCAAGCGAGGGCTCACGGCCGCCGCGCCGCACCTGCTCGAGGTCGCACGGTGGGTCGAGGCGCGCGGTGTCGCGCCGCTGCTCGACACGGACACCGCATCGCTGACGGGGCTCGGCGGCTTTCCGCACGTGTCGCGCGATGAACTCCCGCGCCACGTCGATCTCGTGCTGGTCCTTGGCGGCGACGGCACGCTGCTCGGGATGGCCGACCGCATCGCGCAGGCCGCCGTGACCATTCCGATCCTGGGCGTGAACTTCGGTCGGCTCGGCTACCTGACCGAGGTGACGCTGTCGGAGTTGTTCCCCGCGCTCGAAGCCGTGTTCGACGGCACCGCGCGCATCCACGAGCGCAGCGTCCTGCGCGCCCGGACAACAGGCCCGACGATCGGCGAGACCGAGCACCTGGTCCTGAACGACGTCGTCGTCACCCGCGGCGCGGTCTCACGCGTCGTGGAGCTGGAGATCAGCGTGGACGGCGGCTTCGTGACGCGCGTGAAAGGCGACGGCGTCATCCTCGCCAGCCCCACGGGTTCGACGGCGTACAACCTGGCCGCCAACGGCCCGATCGTCCATCCCGGTGTCGACGCCATCGTGCTCACGCCAATCGCGCCGCATACGCTCGCCAACCGTCCGGTGGTGATTCCGGGCTCGTCGACGATCGACATCAGCCCCATCGACGACGGCCGGCGGCTCGAGGTGTTTGCGACCTTCGACGGCCAGGCCGGTCACGCCCTCGAACCGGGCGACCGGATTACCGTCACCCGCGCCGATCGCCCTGTCCGCCTCGTCAGCTCCGCGACGCGGAGCTACTTCGACACCCTCCGCGAGAAGCTCGGCTGGGGGGAACGGTAAAAACACGTTCAACTGCCCCGTCCAGTGCTGAGGTGCTGCAGTGCTGCGGTGCGGCAGTGCGTGCTGAAGTGCTGGGGTGCGGCAGTGCTGCGGTGCGGCAACGCGTGCTGAAGTGCTGCGGTGCGGCGGTGCGGCAACGCGTGCTGAAGTGCTGCGGTTCGGCCGTGCTCAGTGCAACCGTGCAGAGGCGCCGCGCACTGCTGCCGGTGCAGCGCTAGCCGGCATGTGCAATCCTCGGTTCCTGTAGGGCCGATCTTCAGATCGGCCGGACAATGGTTTAGCCCCCGCACTTCAGCACTTCAGAACCCCAGCACCTCAGCACGCAGTGCCGCACTGCGGCGGTACTGCTGCACCTCGGCACTTGACACGTGTTAAACAAATGTTTTATACATCTGTTTAACCCCTTATGCGCCGCCTTGTTGTCATTGCCATCGTCCTCGCCGCCGCCCTCGGCGCCTACTACTTCTACTTCCGCCCGCTGAAGTCGCTGACGCTGACCGGCATCGTCACCACCAATGACGTCGCCGTCAGCCCGCAGGTGGACGGCCGGCTCGCGGAGTTGAAGGTCGCGGAAGGCGATGTCGTCTCCGCCAACCAGCTACTGGCGCTCATCGATCCGCGCGAGCTGCAGGCGGACAGCGCCTACTACTCCTCCGCTGAGCGCGGCGTCGGCTCGCAGGTGGCGGAGGCCGAAGCGGCGCTGCGGTTCCAGGAGAAGCAGACCACCGATCAGATCGCCCAGGCCAGCTCCACGCTGGCTTCGGTTCAGGCGCAGCAGGCCGAGTCGGCGGCAGTCCTCGAAAACGCGCGGCTGGAGCTCGAACGGACGAAGAAGCTGTCCGAGCAGGGCGTCACCTCCGCGCAGCAGTTCGATCAGGACCGGACGTCGTACGACGCCGCGAAGGCGCACGCCGACTCGATGGCCAACCAGGTCGCGGCGGCGCGATCGGCGCTGGCCCTGGCGCAATCCAACGCCCAGCAGGTGGCAATGAAGGAGAGCCAGCTGCAGAACACGCAGCACCTGGCGCAGGCCGCCACGGCGCAGCGTCAAAAGGCCGATCTGCGCCTCGCGTACGCCGAAGTGCGCGCGCCGATTGGCGGCATCGTCGACGTGCGCGCCGTGCGCCAGGGCGAGTTCGTGAAGACCGGACAGCCGCTGCTCACGCTGGTCAACCAGGACGACCTGTGGGTGCGCGTGGACGTCGAGGAGAGCTACATCGACAAGGTGCGCATCGGCGAGCACATGACGATCCGCCTGCCGTCGGGCGAGGAACGGGATGGCACTGTCTTCTTCCGCGGGGTGGACGCCGCGTTCGCAACTGAACGTGACGTGAGCCGCACGAAGCGCGACATCCGGACCTTCGAAGTCCGGCTCCGCACCGATAACCACGACCGCCGTCTCGCACTGGGCATGACCGCCTACGTGCTGCTCCCGCTGGATCGGTAGGCGCAGGTGGACACCCAGACACCAGCGGCGGTGCCGGCGATCGAGGTCCGCGACATCGTCAAGCGCTTTGGCGATTTCACGGCGGTGAACGGCATCAGCTTCTCTGTCGCCGACGGCGAGATCTTCGGTCTGCTCGGCCCCAACGGCGCGGGCAAGTCCACCCTGATCCGGATGCTGACGACGCTGATGCCGCCGACGGCGGGCTCGGCACGCATCTTCGGGCAGGACGTCGGACGCGACGCCGACGCGGTGCGCCACATGATCGGCGTGATTCCGCAGGCGATGACCAGCGACCTCGAGCTGAGCGTCCGGGAAAACCTGCTGATTTACGCCAAGCTCTACTCGGTGCCGCCGGCGAAGCGCGAGCGCCTGATCAAAGAGCTGCTCGACGCCGTCGAGTTGACGCAGTGGGCCGACAAACAAGTGAAGAACCTCTCCGGCGGCATGCGGCGGAGGGTCGAGATCGCGCGCGGCCTCGTCCACGAGCCCCGCGTCTTCTTCCTCGACGAGCCGACGACGGGCCTCGACCCGGTATCGCGCGTCGCGGTCTGGGAAATGCTCCACAAGCTGAAGGGCGAGCGCGACCTGACGGTCCTGCTGACGACTCACTACATGGACGAAGCCGACAAGCTGTGCGATCGCATCGCGATCGTCGATCACGGCACGCTCAAGGCGCTCGACACGCCGATGGGCCTCAAGGCGTCGGTCTCGGCGACCAACGTGCTGGAGGTCACCTTCTCGCAGACGCCGCCCGGCTGGAAGGGCACGCTCGAACACCTGCCGCACGTCAACGCCGTCGTCGGCGAGGACAAGGCATTCCGCGTGACGTCCACCAACGGTCCGGCCACCACGCTGGCGCTGATGCAGGCGGCACAGGGCGCGAGCGTCGCGGTGCAGTCCCTTTCGATTCAAAGCACGACGCTCGACGACGTGTTCGTGCACTACGCCGGACGCGACCTTCGCGACGCGCTGCAGGAACAGGCGGCCAGCGAACGGTCGGTCATCGTCCGGGGGCGTTAGGACAGGTCAATGCAACGCACGCTCGCCATCGTCGAACGGGAGATGCGGCGATTCCGCCGCAGCCCGACGCTGATCGTCGTGTCGATGGTCTTCCCGCTGATTCAGCTGGTCGTCCTCGGGTACGCCTTCGGCGGCAACGTCAAACACCTGCGGCTCGGCATCGTCGACACCGATCACGGCGTGCCGGCGGTGCACCTGCGGGAGCTGGGCGGGGCGATTGCCGCCGGGCCGCGCACCTTCGACGCCGTCGAGTACGCCGATCAGGGCCAGGCGGTGAACGATCTGCGCGAGGGCCGATTGAACGGCGTCCTGCTGATTCCGCCGGACTACTCGCGTCGCGTGCTCACCAACACCGATCCGCACGTGGCGCTCATCGAGGACAACACCGATACGTTCGTCTCGAGCACCATGGCGGCGATCGTCAACGCGATGGTCAGCGAGTCGGGCGCGCCGGCGGTGGCCGTCTCGCGCGTCGCGGCGGATCCGCGGCTGGACGTCGTGGAGGTCTACCCCTACGTCCCCTACATCCAGTACCTGCTGCCGGGGTCGATTGTCATGTCGATCTTCATGATGGTGATGATCGGCGGCGGCATCATCTTCATCGACGACAAGGCCAGAGGCCTGCACGAAGGCTACCTGGTGACGCCGATCACGCGCTTCGAGCTGATCGCGGGATTCAACCTGTCGGGCACGATCAAGGCAGTCCTGGCCGGCGCGGTGCTGATGACGCTGGGGTCGATCATTGCCGGGATACCGGACCCCCTTGCGCCGCTGCGGCTGCTCCGCCTGCTGGTGGTGATCGTGGTCACGGCGTTTGCCCTGATCAGCATGATGTTCCTGCTGATGGTCCGGGTGACCGACCCGCTGCTGCCGCGCGCGATGTTCGGCGTCCTCAACACGCTGCTCTACTTCCCGAGCGGCGCCGTCTATCCGCAACAGGGGTTCCCGCAGTGGATGCAGGCGCTGGCGGCGGTGGATCCGTTCACCTACGCGGTTCACGCATTCAAGTGCCTGCTGCTCAAGAACACCGGGTTTTCCGCCATCACGGGCGACCTGCTGTACCTCACGATTTTCTCGATTGTCGCGATGACGGCGGCGACCAGGCTGTTCCGCCGCTCGCTATGACGCCAGTGTCGATCGCGCTCGCCGACGCCGACACCCGCGAGCGGCTCGTCACCGCAGCGTCAGAGCTCTTCGCGGAGAACGGCTTTCGAAAAGTCACCGTCAGGGACATCTGCACCGCGGCCGGCGCCAATGTGGCGGCGGTGAACTATCACTTCGGCGACAAGCTGGGGCTCTATCGAGAGGTCCTCGAGCGGGCGATCGCGGCGCAGCAGTCGCTCACGGAAGCGGCGCGGAAGGCCGGCGAAGGCCTGCGCGCGGAGGCGCAACTGGCGGAATTCGTCCGCGTCTTCGTCGGCGGCGCGCAACATCGGCCGACGTGGGTGCGGAGCCTGCTGTTCCGGGAGATGTCGGATCCGACGCCGGCGCTCGACGAGATCGTCCAGCGCGGCGTCCGGCCGCGTCTGGAGTACTCTGTGCGGGATCATCGCGGAGTTGCTCGGCGCAGCGCCAGAGGATCTGCAGACCGTCCGCTGCGCGGGCAGCGTGATGTCGCAGCTGATCATCGCCGTGCCGAACCCGATCGGCGAACGTCTCAAGCCTGGCCCGCCGCCGACAGCTGCAGAACTCGCCGCCCTCATCGATCACATCGTCGAGTTTTCGCTCGGCGGCATCGCGCGGATGCGAGCCATGAAGGGCGAGAGGGCCTAGAACGCCGAGGGGCGTAGGACGTTGCCGTAGGCCGATCCCCGGTCTCCGGTAGGGCCGATCTTTAGATCGGCCAGACGGATGATCGAACTGAAGTTCGGCGCCGCCGCCTCGTACAGATGGCCGATCTAAAGATCGGCCCTACAGCCGTCGCACTCCGGCACCCCGGCACGTCAGCACGCACTTCCGCACCGCAGCACTTCAGCACCCTGGCACTTGACCGTTACTGTGCCGGTGCCCCGCCGCCTTCTGCTTCTTGAAGTACTCCACCTGCCACTCCTTCACGTTCTTGTTGTGCTCCGCGAGCGTGGTGGCGAAGACGTGCGTGCCGTCGTTGCGGCTGACGAAGTACAGATAGTCGGCAGACGCGGGCCGGAGTGCGGCCTCGATCGAGGAGCGGCCCGGGTTGGCAATGGGCCCGGGCGGCAGGCCCGGATGCCGGTAGGTGTTGTACGGCGAGTCCATCTGCAGGTCTTTCTTGGTCAGGTTGCCGCTGTAGTGCCCTGCCTTCTCCATCGCGTAAATCACCGTCGGGTCGCATTGCAGCGGCATGCCGATGCGCAGGCGGTTGCCGTAGACCGCGGCGATCACGGCGCGCTCCTCCGGTGACGCCGATTCCTTTTCGACGATCGACGCCAGCGTCACCAGATCCCGTGTCTTGAGGTTGTGCGCCTGCGCCTCCTGGCGCATCGATTCGTCGTAGACCGCCAGGAACCGCTCGACCATCCGGCTCACCAGCGCGGCGGCGTTCATCTTGCGCGGGACGTTGTAGGTCTCCGGAAAGAGATAGCCTTCGAGGTCAGCGGCCTGCGGATCGAGCGTGCGGATCGCTGTCGTGTCCCGGGCCGCTGCCACGAATGCGGCGGCCGATCCCAGCCCGCGCGACTCGTAGACCCGCGACATCTCGAGCACTGTCAGGCCTTCGGGGAATGTCACCGGGCGCAGGTAGATGTCGCCCCGCGCGAGCACGCGGACGACGTCCTTTGCCGACATCGCCCCCGCAAACCGGTACTCGCCCGCCTTGAGCTGTCGGGCGGTGCCGGTGAGAAAGACCGCCAGGCGGAATGTCCACTCGTCGCGGATCACGCCCGAGGCGACCAGCTGCCGGCCGATGGTGCGGGTGCCCGTGCCGGGCTCGATCTCGACGAACTGATCCACGCCCGCGTAGCTCTGATACTTCTCGTCTACACGCGCGTAGTACACACCAGCCACCGCCGCCAGAATCCCGGCGAGGAGGACGAATCCGATAATCAGTCGGCGCATCGTTGGGAGGCGTCAGAGTCCCAGGCGGCCGCAGGGCGCCGGGCATCGAGGAAGTCCTGCAGGATCACAGCCGCCGCAGCGGCATCGAGCCGGGCCTTGCGCTTGCGCCAGTCACGCTCGCGGACGGCCAGTCGTGACTCGGCCTCATGGCTCGACAGCCGCTCGTCCTGGACGACGACGCTGCGCGGCGTGGCGAGGCGGAGCGCCGCGACGAAGCGTTCGACGACGGCAGTCTGGTCGTTGGGCGATCCGTCCAGGCGCCGGGGCAGTCCCACCACCAGTGTGTCCACGGCGTCGTCATCGCGTTCGACACGCGCGACGGCGGCAAGGACGGCCTGAACGGCCTGGCGCTCGCCCGACCCGGCGGGCCGTACGATCGTCTCCAGCGGACGCGCGAGGACGGCGCTGGCGTCGCTGACCGCCAGTCCGATTCGTCGCGCCCCGAGGTCGACCCCGACGACCCGCATGCCGGCATGGTAGCAGACGGTGGTATGGTGGCAGCGCCGTGCGACTCTTCCGGTTCACGATTGAACCTGGCCGCCGCAGCATGCTGGCCGCGGGACTTCTGTTGGCGACGCTGGGGGTGGGACTCACCAGCCATGTGATCGCGCAACACTCCGACGCGTCGGGCGCCGACGAAAAGCGTCGAATCGCCGAACGCCTCGAGGTCCTCCGCCGCGAGGCCGACGCGCTGAACGCCCGCGAGAAGACCGTCCTCGTCCAGCTGCGAAAACTGCAGCTCGATCGCGACATCCGCGTGGCCGAACAGCGGCAGGCCGACACGTCGCTCGCCGCCGCCAACCGCGAGCTGGCCGACGCCACCGCCGACCTCGACGCGCTCGAGCAGCGCGAGGCGGCCGAGGAGCCTGCGCTCGGCAAGCGGCTCGCCGACGTCTACAAGCTTGGCGGCGGCGGCTACCTCCATCTGCTGTTCAGCGTGGACAATGTCGGCGACGTCGGGCGTGCCTATCGGACTGTCGCCGCGCTGGCAGCCATGGATCGTGAACGCGTGCGGGCGCATCAGTCCACGCTCGCGTCGCTGAAGACCATCCGCGCGGACCTCCAGTCCAGGCGCCAGCATGCGGCCGAGGCCCAGGCGGTCGCCGGGCGGGCCGCGTCCGCGGCGGCAGGCGCGGTGACGGCAGTCACGGCGCTCGTCACCGACATCGACGCCAGGCGCGACCTCAACGCGCAGTTCGTCGGCGAGCTGCAGACCGCGCAACAGCAACTGAACTCCACCGTCGCCGCGCTCCCGTCGGCGGGCGCCGCGCTGCCGCTGCGGCCGTTCCAGGGCACGCTCGACTGGCCGCTCGCCGGGCCCGTGACGGGACGCTTTGGCCGGGGACGGGCCACGCGGTTCGGCACTGCCGTGGCGCGCAACGGAATAGAAATCGGCGCCAGGCCGGGAACGCCAGTGGCGGCGGTGCACGACGGGACGGTGGCGTTTGCGGCGCCGTTCAGCGGATTCGGCAATCTCGTCATCCTGGACCACGGCGCGCACGCGTATTCCCTCTACGGCTATTTGTCCGCCCTTGCCGTCACAAAAGGGGAGCACGTCGATCGCGGCGGACGCGTCGGTGATGTCGGGGTTGCCCCTGCCGGCCCGGCGGCGCTGTACTTCGAGGTCCGCATCGACGGTAAGGCGGTGGACCCGCTACAATGGCTGAAGCCTCGGCCCTGAAGGATTCGTCCATGACGACGCGATCGCGCCTCATCGTCCTGCTTGTCTCGACCCCGCTCATCCTGCTCGTCGTAGTCGGCGGCGTCCTCAGCCGGACGATGACGCGCCAGGACAGCTACGCGCACCTGCGGGTGTTCGACGATGTGGTGACGCTCATCATGAACAATTACGTCGAGGCGGTGGACCCCGATCGCATCATGCATGGCGCGATGCGCGGGCTCGCCGAAGGCCTCGACGCGGACAGCGCGTGGCTGACGCAGGACGAAGTGGCCGCCATGACCAAGCGCAGCGCCGAGCCGAAAGGCTCGATCGGCGTGGAGCTGACCAGGCAGTACTACCTGCGCGTGATCGCCGCGCGCGACGGCTCGGCGGCCGCCAAGGCAGGGCTGCGCACCGGCGACTTCATCCGGGCGATCGACGCGAAGCCGACGCGCGAGATGTCGGTGTGGACGGGGACGCGACTGCTCAGGGGCGCGCCTGGGTCCAAGGTCACGCTGACGATCATCCGCGGCAACGCCGCCGAACCGCACGAGGTCACGCTGGTCCGCGAGGAAGAAGCGGCTCCGGCGGTGACAGGCCGGATCGTGAAGCCCGGCGTCGGGCTGATCCGCATCGCTGCGTTTACGGATCGCACGGCAGCAGAAGTGAAGCAGGAAGCGGCGACACTGCGGAAGGACGGCGCCGCGGCGCTGATTGTCGACGTCCGCGGCACCGCGGAAGGCGCGCCGGCGCTGGGCGTGGCGTCGGCCCGGCTGTTCGTGCCGGACGGCGTCCTGGCCACCCGGGAATCGCGCTCCGAGCCCAAGCAGGACGAGAGCGCGACGGCGGGCGACGGCTCGATCACCCTGCCGGTCACGGTGCTGGTGACCAACGGCACGTCGCAGGCCGCCGAGGTCTTTGCCGCGGCGCTGTCGGGCCGGAAGCGGGCGTCGCTCGTCGGCGAGCACACCGTCGGCAGGGCCGCGACGCAGGAGCTCGTGCGCCTCCCGGACGGCAGCGGGCTGTGGCTCTCGACCTCGAAGTACCTGACTCCCGCCGGCGTCGCCATCCACGAGAAGGGGCTTGCGCCCGACGTGGAGGTCGCCGAGCCCGACGTCGAGTTCGGCGCAACGCCGCCCACTGCCGATCCGATTCTGGACAAGGCACTCGAGCGCCTCGCAGAGCCCGCCAAGGCTGCAGCGTAGTCAGCTACCGCTGCGGCTGGCAGTACCACAATGCTCGATCGCGCGACGATCGTTCCGCCTGCTGCCCGCTGCCTGCTGCCCTGTCCCTGCCTACACGAGATCACCATCAACGATGCACGTCGTCATCACGCGAAACTCGCTGGAACCCGTGTAAAAACGCAGTATTGCGCTTGACAGCGATCAGGCCGTCGCGTATAACCCAAAGGCTCGACGGGGTGTGCGCGAAGGCACGGGCAACGATCGATCGCACGACTTTCGAGTTCAGGAGGAACACGTGAACAAGCAGGATCTCGTCGCCAAGATTGCGAAGGATGTCGACCTGTCGAAGACGGCGGCAGCCGCCGCGGTGGAGTCGTTCATCGACGGCATCACCAAGGCCCTCAAGAAGGGCGACTCGATCACCTTCGTCGGCTTCGGGACGTTCAAGACGTCGGTTCGCAAGGCGCGCACCGCGCGCAACCCCAGACCGGGGCCACCATCAAGGTCGCCAAGCGCCGCGTGGCGAAGTTCTCGCCCGGGACGGCACTCAAGAAGGCGGTCAAGTAGGCGGCCGACGCCCCTCCCCCGCTGCTGGCTGCGCGCGTCCGCGGGCAGCCAGCTCTGGTTTGACGCCCTTTCCACCCCGTTGTTATACTGATCGTTCGTCTAAATGCCCGTTGCAGACGGCTATAGGCGCGTAGCTCAGTTGGTTAGAGCGCCTGCCTGACACGCAGGAGGTCGGCGGTTCGAGTCCGCCCGTGCCTACCACTTCGTCCCGGCCGACCGCCAACTTCCGGAAAGTCCCCGTGAAGTCCGACGAACGTGAAAGCCGCTGCGGGTGAGGGGTTGACGCGGAGAACTGGCCCCGCCCGCGCAGGCCAAGGTTTGTACGCTCGATGAACGACGTCACAGTCACACTCCCGGATGGATCCACGCAGCATGTCGCCGCCGGCGCACCGGCCGGTGACGTGGCTGCCGCGATCTCGCCGCGCCTGGCCGCCGCGGCCCTGGCCGCCGTGGTGAACGACAGTCTCGTCGACCTGTCGCACCCGCTCGCCTCGGATGCCTCCGTCCGGATTGTCACCGACAAGAGCCCGGAAGCCCTGCACCTGTATCGCCACAGCACCGCGCACCTGCTGGCAGCGGCGGTCACGGCGCTGTTTCCCGGCGCGCAGTGCGGCATCGGGCCAGCCACCGAGGAAGGCTTCTTCTACGACTTCATCGTCGGGCGTCCCTTCGTGCCGGAAGATCTCGCGGCGATCGAGACGAAGATGAAGGAGATGGCGGCGGCCGATCTGCCGTACCGCCGGGAGATGTGGCCCCGCGAAGAGGCGAAGGCGTATTTCGCCGGGCGCGGCGAGCCGCTCAAGGTCCAGTTGATCGACGAGAAGACAGCGGGCCAGGCCGAGGTGTCGTGCTACGTCATCAAGGACCGCGACACCTTCGTCGACTTCTGCGTCGGGCCGCACGTCCCGTCGTCGGGCAAACTGAAAGCGTTCAAGCTGCTGTCGACGTCGAACGCGTACTGGAAGGGCGACTCGAAGGGCGCGCCGATGCAGCGCATCTACGGCACCGCCTTCCTGTCGGAGAAGGATCTCGCCGCACACCTCAAGCAGGTGGAAGAAGCCAAGGCGCGCGACCATCGCCGCGTCGGCAAAGAGCTGGGCCTGTTCATGTTCCATCAGTGGGCGCCGGGTGCGGCGTTCTGGCTGGGCAAAGGCACGACGCTCTACAACACGCTCGCCAACTACATGCGCGAGGTGCTCTTCCCTGCCGGCTACACCGAGGTGAAGACGCCGCTCATCTTCAACAAGGCGCTGTGGGAGACGTCGGGCCATTGGCAGCACTACCGCCAGAACATGTTCCTGGTGGAGTCCGAGCACGAGCAGATGGGCGTGAAGGCGATGAACTGCCCGGGCCACATGCTGGTCTTTGGCAGCGACGTCCGCAGCTACCGCGACCTGCCGATTCGGCTGCACGAGCAGACGCCGCTGCACCGCAACGAGGCGTCCGGCGTGCTGTCGGGCCTCACGCGCGTCCGGCAGTTCTCGCAGGACGACGCGCACTGCTTCGTCACCGAGGAGCAGATCGCGTCGGAAGTCGAGTCGCTGCTGAAGCTGGTGCAGCGCGTCTACACCGATTTCGGCCTGGAGTACAGCGCGAAGCTCTCGACGCGTCCGACCGACTTCCTGGGCGAGGCGGCGACGTGGGACCACGCCGAGGGGTCGCTCAAGGCGGCGCTGGAGTCGGCTGGGCAGGCCTACACGATCGACGAGGGTGACGGGGCGTTCTACGGCCCGAAGATCGACTTCGACATCACCGACGCGCTCGGCCGGAAGTGGCAGTGCGCGACGATACAGCTCGACTACCAGATGCCGCAGCGGTTCGACCTGAAATACGTAGGGGCCGATAACAGCGAACACCGCCCGGTCGTGATTCACCGTGCAATCTTCGGCAGTTTTGAGCGGTTCATGGCGCTCCTGATCGAGCACTTTGCCGGGGCGTTTCCGCTCTGGCTGGCCCCGGTGCAGGTCCGTCTGCTGCCCATCGCCGACCGGCACCTCGACTACGCGCGGGAGACGAAATCTGCCCTGGAGAGGGCCGGGCTGCGGGCGGAGCTCGACGAGCGTCAGGAGAAGATCGGGTATAAGATCCGCGAGGCGCAGCTTCAGAAGATCCCGTACATGCTCGTCATCGGGGACCGAGAGGCGGCGGAAGGGACTGTCGCGGTGCGGACGCGTGCCGGCGGCGACCAGGGCGCCCGGCCGGTTGCGGAGTTTGTCGCCACCGCCATGGCGGAAGTTCGGGATCGCGCGCGATAGGCGCGGCGTGATCGTCCAGTAACATCTCGCCCGGCTGTGCCGGGTCGAGGAATCTCACCCGGCGGAGCCGGGCGAGAGAGATCCGAGGAGGCCGTTATCGCTTTCGACCGCGGGTCGCGAGGCCCAAGACGTGACGATCGGGTGCGCGTGAATGAGCGTATCCGGGTGCGTGAAATTCGCGTGATTGACGACACGGGCCAGCAGCTGGGCATCATGGCTCCGCCGCAGGCTCTGATCATCGCCCGTCAGAAAGGGCTCGACCTGGTCGAGATCTCTCCGACCGCCGTGCCGCCGGTCTGCCGGATCATGGACTTCGGAAAGTATCAGTACCAGGAGCAGAAGCGCGCGCGCGAAGCGAAGAAGCACCAGCGGATCATCGAGGTCAAGGAAATCAAGTTCCGTCCGAAGGTGGACGAGCACGACTACCAGTTCAAGAAGAAGCACATCGAGCGCTTCCTTGGCGAAGGCGACAAGGTGAAGGCGACGATCTTCTTCCGCGGCCGCGAGATGGCGCACCCCGAGATCGGGCGGCGCATCCTCGAGCGGCTGATTACCGATCTGGGCGAGGTGGTGACGGTGGAATCGTCGCCGCGACAGGAAGGCAACCAGATGCACGCCATCCTGGCCCAGCGCGTGGGCTCGCGTCCCAAGCCCGCGGCCGAAACTGTCCGCAGACCGTCGCCGGCCACGCCCGCAGCGACAGCGAGTCCGGCCGCTGAATCGCCGGAGAGTGAGAGCTAGAGTCATCATGCCGAAACTGAAGACGCACCGTGGAGCCGCCAAGCGGTTCAAGAAGACAGCGACCGGCAAGTTTCGCCGGTCGGCGGCGTTCAAGCGCCACATCCTGACCAGCAAGACCACCAAGCGGAAGCGCTCGCTGCGCGGCTCGCAGGAGGTCTCGGAGCGGGATGCGGACCGCATCAAGCGGATGCTGCCGTACACGTAAGTACCTGAGTTCGTGTCGCAGGCCGCAGGCCGCAGGCGGCGGGCAGCTAACGTTCGCTGCCAGCTGCCAAGTGCCAGCAGCGTGCTTCAAGAGGAAGAGTCAGGGAGATAGCAATGCCCAGAGTGAAACGTGGAACGGTCCGGCGCGCGAAGCGGAAGAAGCTGCTCGGCCGAACCAAAGGCATGTTCGGCAACAAGAGCAAGCTGTATCGCGCCGCCAAAGAATCGGCCGACACGGCGCTCAAGTATGCCTTCGTGGGACGGCGCAACAAGAAGCGCGACTTCCGCCGCCTGTGGGTGGTCCGCATCAACGCCGCGGCGCGCGAGCATGGCATGACGTACCGCGAGTTCATCGCGGGCCTGAAAACGGCTGGCATCCTGCTCGATCGGAAGCAGCTCGCCGAGATCGCCGCCCGTGACGGCGCGGCGTTCGGCAAGCTGGTGGGTCAGGTGAAGAACGCCGTCGCGGCGTAGGAACCGTAGCAGGCGGCTGGCAGCTGGCAGCTGGCGGCACAGAGCAGACAGCTGGCCGTTGGCCGCCTGCAGCTTGCCAGCCGCATGCTATCGACCGTCAGCCTGCTGCTAACCGCCTGCCGTCCGCTGCGAGCCGCCCGCTGCCTGCTGCCAGCTACTGCCTTAATCCCGTGACCCCCATCGACACACTCCGCGCCCGGTTCACCGCCGAACTTGCCGCCGTCGCTGGCGAGGGCGATCTCAAGGCGTTGCGCGACCACTACCTCGGACGGAAGGGCGGCGCCATCGCCGGCCTGATGAAAGAGGTGGCCGGCGCGTCACCTGAAGACCGCCCCGTCCTGGGCCGGCTCGCCAATGAGCTGAAGCAGGAAATCGAAGCCGCGCTCGACGCCAGGCGGGCCACCGTCGAGGGACAGCGCCGGCCCGCCGGCGCGGTGGACGTGTCGTTGCCGGGCCGTGTGCCGGTCGTCGGCCGCCTCCATCCCCTGACCCAGCTGCGCACGCGCATCGAGTCCATCTTCGCGCGCCAGGGCTACGAGATCCTCGACGGCCCCGAGACCGAGGACGACTGGCACAACTTCGAAGCCCTGAACATGCCGGCTGAGCACCCGGCGCGCGACATGCAGGACACGCTCTACCTCGCGCGGCCCTGGGACCGCCCGGTGCAGCCCGTGGGCGCGGGCGCCGAGAGCACGCAGGGGCAGACGCGGCCTGCGACGCTGCTCCGGACGCACACCTCGGCGATGCAGATCCGCTACATGGAATCGCATCGGCCGCCGGTGCGCATCATCGCCCCCGGTCGCGTCTACCGCCGCGACAACCTCGATCTGACCCACACGCCCATGTTCCAGCAGGTGGAAGCGCTGGTCGTCGGCGAGGGCGTGACGATGGGCGACTTGAAGGGGACGCTGATCGGCTTCCTGCGCGAGTTGTTCACCCGGGACACGCCCGTCGTCTTCCGTCCCAGCTTCTTCCCGTACACGGAGCCCAGCGCCGACGTCTTCATCGGCTGCCAGCAATGCCGCGGCAAGGGCTGCGCGATGTGCAAGCGCACCGGCTTCATCGAGGTGCTCGGCTGCGGCATGGTGCACCCGGCAGTGTTCGAGGCCGTCGGCTACGACGCGTCGAAGATCACCGGCTTCGCGTTCGGCGTCGGCATCGAGCGCCTGGCGCTGCTGCTGCACGGCGTCGAGGACATCCGCCTGTTCTACGAGAACGACCTCCGATTCCTGGAGCAGTTTCCCCAGTGAAAGTCCTGGTGTCCTGGCTTCGGGATCTGGTGGACGTGCCGGTGGATCCGGCGACGCTCGCACGCGATCTCCACATGACCGGTTTCGAGGTGGCGTCTGTGGAGCCTGTCGGGGACGGCGACGCCGTCATCGACTTCGAGATCACCGCCAATCGTCCCGACTGCCTGAGCCTCGCCGGCCTGGCGCGCGAGGTGTCGACGCGCTACGGCACGGCCCTGCACCTGCCCGAGGCGATGGACCTTGGCCCCGCCGATCCGGGGACGCAGTTCCCCCTGCACGTCGCGATCGAGGATCCGGTCCGCTGCCCGCGCTACTGCGCCGCTGTCGCCGACGTCACCGTCGGGCCCTCGCCGGACTGGCTCGCCGCGCGCCTCACCGCCGCCGGCATCCGCGCGATCAGCAACGTCGTGGACGTCACCAACTACGTGCTCCTCGAACTCGGACATCCGATGCACGCGTTCGACCTGGCCAGGCTGGCCGGCCCGAGCCTGCACGCGCGGACCGCCAAGCCGGCCGAGACCATCCAGACGCTCGACGGGCAGACGCGCAAGCTCGACCCCGAGATGCTGGTGATCGCCGACCAGGTGCGCGCGCAGGCGCTTGGCGGCGTCATGGGCGGCGTCGACAGCGAGGTCACCGCGAAGACCACGCGCATCGCGCTCGAGAGCGCATGGTTTCTGCCGGCGTCCGTGCGGCGCACCGCGCGAAAGCTCGGCGTGTCCACCGAGGCGTCGTATCGTTTCGAGCGCGGCGCTGACATCGATGCCGCGCCGCGGGCGCTGGCGCGCGCGTGCCGGCTCCTCGAGCAGATTGCCGCGGGCCGCGTGCATCCCGGCTGGATCGACGCGTACCCGTCGCCGCGGGCGACACGCGTCATACACCTGGCGCTCGGCCGGGTGCTGCAGGTGCTCGGCGCTCCGGTCCGCGCGGCCGACGTCACGCGCATCCTGACGGGCCTGGGCTTTGTCGCGACGCCAGACGGGGCCGACGCCTGGCAGGTCTCCGTCCCGTCGTGGCGCCTCGACGTCGCCAGGGATGTGGACCTCATCGAGGAAGTCGCGCGGCACTTCGGCTACGACAAGCTGCCGACGACGTTCCCGGCCTTGACGTCGCTGCCGGCGAAGCCCTCACCGCGCCTGCAGCAGGATCGCACCCTGCGCCGCCTGACGTCGGCGGCCGGGTTCAACGAGTGCGTGACCTTCTCGTTCATCTCTGAGAAAGCCGCCACGGAGTTCGCGCCGGCCGACGCACTCGTGCCGATCGCGAATCCTCTGTCGGAGACCTTCGCCGTCCTCAGGCCGTCGCTGCTGCCGGGGCTCGTCGATGCGCTCGGGCACAATCGGCGGCACGGACAGCGCGAAGTGCGCCTGTTCGAGCTCGGCACGCGATTCGTTGCCGGCCACGGCGAGCGTCGCGCGCTGGCGCTCGGCTGGCTGGGCGCCACGGCGCCGGAGCACTGGGGCACCAAGCCACGCAACGTCGACCTGTTCGACCTGAAGGGCGTGGCGGAAATGCTTGGCGGGGCGCTCGGGCTCCGACTGATGTCCGTCGCCGACACCCGCACGCACCTGGTGGCGGGCCGTACCGCAGTGCTTCAGGCGACCGATCGCGATGGCACGCTGCGTATCTTCGGCGTGGTCGGCCAACTGCTGCCCGCGCTGGCCACGTCGCGCGACATTCCCGCGCAGGACGAGGTCTACGTCGCCGAGCTCGATCTCGACGCGGTCGCCGACACCTCGCTGCGCATCCCGCACGTGACGACGAAACCGCTGCCGCGCAATCCGTCAGTCGTGCGCGACTTGTCGATTCTGGTCGCCGACACCTTGCCCGCCGGCGAGGTTCGTGACACGATTCGTGCAGCGGCGCCGCCGACGCTGATGCGTGTGGCCGAGTTCGATCGCTACCAGGGGAAGGGCATTCCGGACGGGCACGCAAGCTTGTCGTACCGGTTGACCTTCCAGGCGCCCAATCGCACGCTCACCGATGCGGATGTCGACGCGGCGATGAACGCCATCGTCGCAGAGCTGGCCCGCAAGTGTGGCGCGGTGCGCAGATAAATTCAGACCGGAGCGGGTCCCCAGTCCCGCGTCGAGGATTCCGATGATGGTCAAGACCGCCAGGACGGTCGATCTCGAGCCGATTGATCGGCTCGAAGAGAAGGTGAAGCTGCTGGTCGCGATGATAGACCGCCTCAAGGGCGATCTCGGGCGGCTTGCCGACGACAACGCGCGGCTGTCTCGCGAGCTCGAGGCGTCGCACGTCCGCCTGTCGGACGCGGAGCATGCGTCGGGTGAGATCACGGCGCTGCGCGAGGAGCGCGAGCAGGTGCGGGCCCGCGTGGCCGGCATGCTCGAGCAGCTCGAAGGCCTGGCGCTCTAGGCGAATCCGGGTGAGAGGCCGCCAACTCGCATCGCAGTGGCGGCTGGAGCGCTGACGTGTCCGACGATCCCGAACGCGTCGTCCCGGTCGTCATCCAGGGCCAGCGGTATCCGGTCCGCAGCAACCTGGATCCCGTTGTACGTCGCGGACCTGGCGGCCTACGTCGACCAGAAGATGCGGCTCGCGTCGGAAGCCAACGAGACCACCGACTTCCTGCGCGTCGCCATCATGGCGGCGCTGAACCTGGCCGACGAAGTATTCCGCCAGCGCGCCGATCGCGCCCTGCGAACCTCGAGCCTCGCCGAACGCGCCGGCGAGCTGGAACGCCTGCTCGACTCCATCCTCGAGAGCGAACCCCGGCTGCGATAGCCCGCATACGACGCACCTTCGCACGTCGGCACGTCGGCACTCCCGCACTTCGGCACTTCCGCACTTCTGCACGCACTCCAGCACTTCTGCACCCCGGCACTTCAGCACTTCCCCCAGCTCTTCCCCGCAGCCCTTGTTCCGATACAATAGGTCTGGCCCTGCAGTGCCCGTGCTGGTTCCGGAGGATCGCTTGAGCCAACGCTAGACCCAAGTGAATCGCGACGTCGCCCCGTGTGCACGCCTCCGTGGTGAGGAAGCCTGACGGGCGGCTTTCAGACAGCGGTTCCACCTGCTTTCGCAGGTTCAAACGACCTCCCCACACGGCACGGCGGGGCCATTTCCCGCACTCTTTTCGGTATCGAGCCCCGGCGGGGCCCGGCAGGCTGGCACTCGACGCGACAGTGACAGCGGGTTTCGGGCCCGCGGCTGCACGGCTGGACCGACCCGCCTCCCCGGCACGGGCTGAAAGGGCGCCGCAGTGTCCGGCCAGGTCCTGAAGTACATCCTCGATTTCTTCGTCGCCTTCGCGGGCGCGGCCGCGGCGGTGGCGTATTGGGTTGCCAACCGCAAGCGGATCGCGGCCGAGACGCTGGGCCGTGCCGAGGAGCAGGCCTCGCGCATCCTGCGGGACGCCGAACGCGACTCCGACAGCCGCCGGAAAGAGTCGCTGATCGAAGCGCGCGAGCGCGCCCATGAGCTTCGCCTCGAAGCCGACCAGTACGCCCGGGACCACCGTCAGCAGATCACCGGGATGGAGCAGCTGCTCGCCAAGCGCGAGTCGGCAGTCCTCGAGCAGCAGCAGGCCGTCGAAGAGCGCGACCGCACGCTCACGCGGCGTGACGAGGCGCTGGCGCTGCGCGAGGAGGCCGCGGGCGGAAACGCGGTGCGCCTCGAAGCCCTGATCGCGCGCCACCGCCAGGAGCTCGAGCGCATCGGCGGCCTGAGCGCCGAGGAAGCGCGCGAGACCCTGATCAAGCAGCTCGAAGCCGACGCGCGCCGCGAGGCCGCCACACTGGTGAAGCGCATCGAAACCGAAGCGCGGGAACAGGCCGCCGATCGTGCCAAAGCGATCATCACGCAGGCCATCCAGCGCAGCGCCGCCGAACACGCGATCGAGACCACCGTCACCGTCGTCGATCTCCCCAGCGACGACATGAAGGGCCGGATTATCGGCCGCGAAGGCCGCAACATCCGCGCGCTCGAAGTCGCCACCGGCGTGGACCTGATCGTGGACGACACGCCCGGCGCGATCATCCTGTCTGGCTTCGACCCGTTCCGCCGCGAAGTGGCGCGACGCACCGTCGAGCGCCTGATTGCCGACGGCCGCATCCATCCCGCCCGCATCGAAGAAGTGGTCGAAAAGGTGCGCGCCGAAATGGAGGACGTCGTTCGCCGCGACGGCGAGGCGGCCGCCTTCGAACTGGGCATCCTCGACCTGGACGCCGAAGTCCTCCGGCTGATGGGCCGGCTGCAGTTCCGCACCAGCTACGGGCAGAACATCCTCAATCACTCGAAGGAGGTGGCATTTCTGGCCGGCGTCATGGCGCGCGAGCTGGGCCTGAACGCGCACGTCGCCGTTCGCGCCGCGTTCCTCCACGACATCGGCAAGGCCATCGATCGCGACCTGCACGGGAGCCACCTCGAACTCGGACTCGAGTTCCTGCGCAAGCACGGCGAGTCGGAGCCCGTGCTGCAGGCGGTCGCCGCACATCACATGGACATCGACTGGCCGTCGCTCGAAGCGATGATCGTGCAGGCCGCCGACGCCATCTCGGCGGCGCGCCCCGGCGCGCGCCGCGACCTGCTCGAGACCTATGTGAAGCGCCTGGAGCGTCTCGAAGGCATCGCCGATTCCTACAAGGGCGTCTCCAAGTCGTTCGCCCTGCAGGCCGGCCGGGAGATTCGGATCCTGGTCGAGAGCGAGAAGGTGACAGACGACGAGGCCGTGTGGCTGTCGAAAGACATCGCCCGGCGCATCGAAAGCGAGCTGGAGTATCCGGGCCAGATCAAGGTGACGGTGATTCGCGAGACACGGTCAGTGGACTATGCCAGGTAGCGTCGATCAGGGAACGCCGGCGGCGACGGCGGTAGCGGCGACGGTAGCGACCGAGGGCGAGCACGCGCTCATCGCGCGGATCCGCGGCAAGCTCGGCCCCGCGCCGGCGTGGCTCCTCACCGATGTCGGCGACGACGCCGCGGTGTACGAAGCGCCGCGCAACCTCGTCGAAGTCATCACCACGGACGCGATCGTCGACGGAGTGCACGTCGACAGTCGGTTCGTCCCGCCGCGCGCGATCGGGCATCGGGCGCTGGCGGTGAACCTGAGCGACCTGGCTGCGATGGGCGCCACGCCGCGGCTGGCGACGCTGTCCCTCGCGCTGCCGCCCGATCTCGCGCTCGACGACTTCGACGCGATCATCGACGGCATCCTGGATCTGGCCACGCGCACGCGGACACGTGTCGTCGGCGGCAACATCACGAGCACGACGGGACCGCTGGTCGTGAACATCACCGCAATCGGCCACGCCCATCGGCGCCGCGTGCTGACGCGAGGGGGGGCCCGGCCGGGGGATTACGTCTTCGTCAGCGGCACGCTCGGGGATGCACGTGCAGGGCTGCTGCACCTGCGCAGCGGTGGGTCACCACAGGAATTCGTGGCGGCACGCTACCTGCAACCTGAACCCCGGTTGCGCCTCGGCCATCTGCTCGCCCGGCAGGGCGCGGCGACCTCGGCCATGGATCTCAGCGACGGATTGGCTGACGGATTGCGTCAACTGTCGGCGGCCTCGGGCCTCGGGTTCGACGTGATGGCGTCGGCGCTGCCGCTGCATCCGGCCACCGTCGCGGCGTGCGGGAGCGTGGCGCTGGACCCCGTAACGGAGGCCCTGAGGGGCGGCGACGACTACGAGTTGCTGTTTACGGCGTCGCCGAAGCGCCGCGGCGCGCTGCGTGCGGTGGCGCGGCTGATCGGCGATGTGCCTCTGACCAAGATTGGTGTCGTGACCCGGCATCCGGGTGTGACAATTGTCCGGCCGGACGGCCGGCGGGACGCAGCAGGCAGCGGCTACGAGCACTTTGTATCGTGAGACTGGCGAACTCCCTGTGGCGCAAGGCGCTGGCGACGATCCTCGTCGTCTGGGGATTCGTGTATCTCTACGAAGTCACCATCCTCGACTCGCGATTCTCGGCGCAGTCGGCGCAGGCCCGCGACCCCGGCCCGGTCCCGAGCCCTGGCTCGCGGCTGCTCTTCTCGGCGACCGCCTACTGCAAGGGCAGCACGACGGCCTCCGGCGTCAACGTTCGCTCGGGCATCGCAGCGGCTGACCCCGATCTGTTGCCGGTCGGATCCGTCGTGCAGGTGGACGCGCCCGGCACGCGATACGACGGCGTCTACACCGTGATGGACACCGGCCCGCAGGTGCAGGGGCGCCATCTCGATCTCTACATGTGGAGCTGCAACGAAGCGCTGCGCTTCGGGAGAACCGCCGTGCGCATCGCCGTGCTGCGCCTTGGCTGGAACCCGGCGCACAGTTCACCCGGGCTGGTCGACACGATGTTCCGCCGCCGTGAAGCCGACGCCGCGCAGCCTCCCCCGGTCGAGCCCGCGGCGGCCACTCCGTCGCCGCCGCGGTGAGCGTCGATCGTCAGTCGTCAATCGACAATTTCCTGCTCCAGTTCTGACAGCACCCTCTCCAGCATGTCGTAGCTGAGAGCGGCTCCCCTTGCCATGCCGGTGCCGAGGACCATGTCGCGGACCTCGAGCGAGGAATAACGCGCCGTCATCGTCATCCGCGTCTTTCCGTGTTCGTCCGTGAACACGGTGGTGACAACAGATTCCTCGCCGGGGAACGGGTCGTAGATCTCGGTGAACACCACCCGCTCCGGCGGCGCGATCTCCCGATAGACGCCGTGAAAGCCGGCGGGCCCGCGCGGCCCCTGGCCGACGTAGTGCCACGCACCGCCGACCCGGAGGTCGATCTCGCACAACGTCACGGAGTACTCGGACGACAGGATTCCCCACCACTGCCTGACATGCTCCGGCTTGGTCATCGCGTCGAAGACGAGCTGACGCGGCGCGTCGAACAGCCGCGTGAGGCGGATCTCCTGATCGGACGGCGTGGAAGCCTCGAACGTCCCGCTATTTGCGACGATTCCTGCGGCCATGCGCTTTCTCCTTCTGCTGCAGAGTCTGCAGATACGAATCCAGCCGATCGAGGCGCTGCTCCCAGATGTGCCGGTAGCGCTCCGCCCAGTCGGCGACCTGTTTGAGGGGTGCGGCATCAATCCGGCACGGCCGCCACTGGGCTTCCCTTCCGCGCACGATGAGCCCCGCCCGCTCGAGCACGCGCAGGTGCTTCGAGACTGCCGGCAGGCTCATCGCAAACGGCTCGGCCAGCTCCGTGACGGAGCGCTCACCCGACGCCAGCCGCGCCAGAATCGCCCGCCTGGTCGGATCCGCTAACGCCGCAAAGGTCTCGCTCAGATGGTCAACAGCCATGTCGTATTGAACCAATCAGTTAATTAACCTACAAGTTAAATACAACGGACGCGCCAGCGATGTCAAGTGCGTCGGAGCCCCCTGTCCGTTCGCCTGTCTGGCCTGCTCGCCTTGAACCTGTAGACCCTACGCCTTTACGCTTTACGCCTCTGCACCTAATAAGAATGCGTCCCCAACCTGACCTTCCCCCTGAAGATCCAGTAGATCGCCGCCGTGTAGCACAGCACGATCGGCACGCCGATGACGGCAATCGTCAGCATGATGCCGAGCGTCTTCTGCGATGAGGCGGCGTTGTAGATCGTCAGGCTGCGCTCGGGAAACGGCGTGGAACGCAGCAGCGCCGGAAACAGGCCCAGGCCGACCAGCGCCATCAGCAAGACGATGGTCCCTGACGAGGACAGAAAGGCGCGCAACTCGCGCCCATGAAAGATCTCGCGCGGGATGTTGGCGACGACGAGCACGGTGGCCACCGGGATCAGGAAGAGCAGCGGCACGGCGCGGATCCGCTCGAGCATGTGCGGCTGGTACAACAGCGTTGCCAGCGTCGTGATGGCGTAGGCGATGATGAACGCGATCATCAGCGGCCAGACCCAGCCGCGCACGCGCGCCTGCATCTCGCCTTCGGTCTTGAGCACCAGGTAGATGGCGCCGTGCAGCGCGAACAGCGACAGCGTCGTCGCGGCGACGAGCAGCGCGTACGGATGCAGCAGGTCCAGCAGCGACGCCGTCATGTTGTGATGCTCGTCCATCGCCACGCCGGAGACGACGTTGCCGAACGCGACGCCCATGAGCAGCGCCGCACCCGCGCTGCCGGCGCTGAAGGCGCAGTCCCAGCCCTGACGCCAGCGCGGAGACGGGTGCTTGCTGCGGAACTCAATCGCCACCGCCCGGAAGATCAGCATGGCGAGCAGCAGCATGAACGCGGTGTAGAAGCCTGAAAACGCGGTGGCGTAGACCTCCGGAAACGCCGCGAACAACGCGCCGCCGCCGGTGACGAGCCAGACCTCATTGCCGTCCCACACCGGGCCAATGCTGTTGATCGAGAGACGCCGTTCCTCGTCCCCCTTCAGCCACAGGTGCACCATGCCGACGCCGAAGTCGAAGCCGTCGAGCACGGCGTAACCGGCGATGAGGATGCCGACGAGCGCGTACCAGATCGCATCGAGCGGCATGATCAGGCTTCCGTCCTGGGCTGGCGCAGCACGTCGATCAGGCGAGCGGGCAGCGCGAGAATCGCCTCGTGCGCCTCCTCTGGATCCGGACCGTGCTGAATCTTGTCGTTCAGCAGATAGAGGAACACCACGAGCAGGGCGAGATAGATCGCCGTGAACAGGATCAGGGAGAAGACCACCTGGCCGGTCGACAGCATGGGCGACACGGCCTCGGCCGTGCGCATCAGGCCCTGAACGATCCACGGCTGCCTGCCGACCTCCGCGGCCATCCACCCGGCCTGGTTGGCGACCTGCGGCGCGAACACGGCGAACACGAGCACCCAGAGCATGCCGCGCGACTGCTCGATCCGCCCCCGCCAGCCAAACACTGCAGCCGCCAGCGCAATCGCGAGCTGCGCGAACCCGAGACCGACCATCAGGTGGTAGCTCTGGAAAGTCGCCTGCACGGGCGGGCGATCGGCGGGCGGCACATCGTTCAGCCCGGGCACGACCGTCGTGAAGTCGCCGCTCAGGAGGAAGCTCGATCCCCCCGGCAGGCTGAGCCCATGGACGGTACCTGCCTGCTCGTCCACCCACCCCACCATCCCGAGGTCGGCTGGCCCGGTGACGTAGTGGCCTTCCAGCGCCGCAAACTTCACGGGCTGGTATTTGGCGACATACGTCGCGCTGGCATGACCGGCGACCACCTGCAGGACGCTGGTCACCACCGCCACGATCGCCGCCACGCGCATCGACGCCATCGCAAAGCGCTGGTGCCGGTGCTTGAGCAGGCACCACGCGGCGACGCTCATGACGAGAAACGCGCCGGCCAGCCAGGCGCCGAACACCACGTGCGTCAGCCGCGTCATCGACGACGGGTTGAACACCAGCGCCCAGAAATCAGTGATCTCCGCGCGCCGGCCGAGCGGGCCCTGGACGATGTGATACCCGGCGGGGGTCTGCATCCAGGAGTTGGCGACGACGATCCAGACGGCGCTGAAGTGCGCGCCCAGACACACCATCGTCGTGCTGAAGAAGTGGACGCGCGGCGGGAGCAGATCCCAGCCGAACAGCAGCAGGGCGAGAAAACCAGACTCGAGAAAGAACGCGAAGATGCCCTCCGCGGCGAGCGCGCTGCCGAAGACGTCGCCGACGAACCGGGAATACGTCGCCCAGTTCGTGCCGAACTCGAACTCCATCACCAGGCCGGTCGCGACGCCGATGGCGAACGTCAGCGCGAAGACTCGCGTCCAGAAGCGCGCCACCTGACGCCACAACGGGTTGCGCGTCCGCAGGTAGGCGGCCTCGACCACGACGAGGAACAGGCCGAGACCAATCGAGAGCGGCGGGTACAGGTAGTGGAACCCGATGGTCAGCGCAAACTGCACCCGCGACAACAGCACCACTGTCTCTGACACCGCCCAGGTCCTTCCTCTGAGGCGTTCTCGTCGCCGTCCGCGGTAAAGCCCGCGTGGCTAACCAGCGGGGTCCGGCTCGGTCCCGGAATGGACAGGAGCCGCGTGGGCCTCGGCTGCAGCCGGCTTCGCCTCCCTGGGGCCCTTGCCTGCCTTGGCTGCGTTGCCTTCCTTGGCTGCCTTGCCCTCCCTGCCCTCCTTGCCTTCCTTCGCCTTCTTGCCCTTCTTCGCCTTCGACGCCGCCTTGTCTCTCTGCTCCTGCTTTGCCTTCTTCGTCTGGCCTTCCTGCTCCAGTTCGCCGCGGACGAGCTTCAACTCGTCGCGCTTGTGGGCATCGACTGTCGGATAGGCGAGATCGAGCTCCTCGAGCGCGTCGATGACGGCGGCGCCGACGACCAGACGGGTGAACCACTTGTGATCGGCGGGCACGACATACCACGGCGCGTGCGGCGTCGCCGTGTGGCGGATGGCATCCTCGTACGCCTCGCCGTAGGCGTCCCAGCAGGTGCGCTCCTTCACATCGGCCATCGAGAACTTCCAGTTCTTCTCCGGCACGCTCAGGCGGCTCAGGAATCGCTGCCGCTGCTCTTCCTTCGACACGTGCAGGAAGAACTTGCGGATGATGACGCCCTGTCGCGACAGGTAGCGCTCAATGCTGTTGATGTCCTCGTAGCGCTCCTTCCAGATGTCCTTGGTCACGAGCGACGGCGGCATGTGCTGCCCGTCGAGGATCTCGGGGTGCACGCGCACGACGAGGACTTCCTCGTAGTACGACCGGTTGAAGATGCCGATACGCCCGCGTTCCGGCATCGCCCTCATGGTCCGCCACAGGAAGTCGTGGTCGAGCTCCTCTGCCGACGGCGCCTTGAACGAGTAGACCTGGCAGCCCTGCGGGTTGATGCCGGACATCACGTGCTTGATCGTCCCGTCCTTGCCGGCGGCGTCCATCGCCTGGAAGACCAGCAGCACCGACCAGCGGTCCTGCGCATACAGCTTGTCCTGGAGTTCAGACAGCCGCGCGGTGCCTTCCTGGAGCAGCGCTTGCGCCCGTTCCTTGTTCTTGATGCCGTGCGTGTCGTTTGGACTGATGTCCTTCAAGCGGAACTTGCGGCCGTGGTCGACGCGAAAGCGCTTCAGAAAGTTCTGGATGTCCATGCACACCTCGGCGGATGACGTGCGCGTATTCTACAAACCTGGCGTCGGAGTTGCGAATCCGGGATCGCGGCACCTGGCGGAAGGCCGCAGCCCGCGGTTTCAGGCCGATTTTGGAACGGCGTCCTTGAACTGGAGCAGATAAAGGCGGAAATAGATGCCGCGCAGCGCCAGCAATTCCTGGTGGGTGCCGGCTTCGCGCAGGACGCCTTTGTGCAGCACCAGAATCCGGTCCATGTCCTGGATCGTCGACAGCCGGTGCGCGACCGCCACCGTCGTCCGCCCTGCCATCAGCACGCCGAGCGCTTCCTGGATGGTGTGCTCGGTCTCGGTGTCCACGCTCGAGGTGGCTTCGTCGAGGATCAGAACCCGGCGGTCGAACGCCAGCGCGCGCGCGAACGACAACAATTGCTTCTGCCCGGTGGACAGCGTCGCCCCGCGTTCCGCCACCGGCGCGTCGTACCCGTGGTCCAGCGCTTCGATGAAGCGGCCCGCGCGAACCGCCACCGCCGCGCGCTTCAGCGCCGCGTCGTCGATGGAGCGCTCGCCAAGCCTGATGTTTTCGCCGATGGTGCCGGAAAACAGGTGCACGTCCTGCAGGACCAGCGCGAACAGCTGCCGCAATGTCTGCAGCTCGAGCTGCCGGATGTCGATGCCATCCACGAGAATGCGGCCGCGCTGCACGTCGTAGAAGCGCAGCAGCAGGCTGATGATCGTCGTCTTGCCGGAACCCGTCGCGCCGACCAGACCGACGCGCTGGCCGGGCCGGACTTCGAACGACACGTCCTTCAACACCCAGTCCTCGCCGTTGTAGGCGAACCAGACGTGATCGAAGACGATGTGCGCCGCCAGGGGCGCGCCGGGCACGACCGGCGTCTCCGGCCTGGTGATGGTGGCGGGCGTGTCGAGCAGCGCGAAGATGCGCTCGGAGGACGCCATCGCGGCCTGCAGGATGTTGAACTTCTCCGACATGTCGCTGATCGGCCGGTAGAAGCGGGCGGAATACTGCAGGAAAGCGACCAGGACGCCAAGCGTCAGGGTGCCGGCCATCACCTGCAGCCCGCCAAACCAGATGATGATCGACGCGGCGAGCGCGCCGACGATTTCGATCGCCGGGTAGAAGACGGCGTAGTAGAAGATCGAGTCGATGTTCGCGTCCCGATGCGCGCGGTTGATGTCGTCGAACTGCGTGAAGTTGCGCGGCTCCCGCCGGAACAGCTGCACCGTCGCCATGCCGGTCAGGTTCTCCTGGAGGAACGCGTTGATGCGCGCGATGAGCCCGCGCACGACCCGGTACGACTCGCGCACGTGCCGCCGAAACCACTGCGTGACCACGACGATCAGCGGCAGGACGATGAAGCTGGCGAGCGCAAGCTTCCAGCTCATGCCGAGCATGACGATCATGATGCCGGCCAGCGTGAACACGTCGCCGAACACCGCCACCACACCCGACGTGAACAGGTCGTTGAGGACGTCCACGTCGCTCGTAACGCGCGTCATCAGGCGGCCGACGGGGTTGCGATCGTAGAATCGCAGGTCCAGCCGCTGGAGATGGTCGTACATCTCCATGCGGAGGTCGTACATGATGCGCTGCCCGGTCAACTGCATCACGAACGTCTGCAGGTATTCGAGCCCGAACCCGACCACGAGCACCGCCAGATAGGCAAGCGCCAGCGACGACAGGCCCGGACAAGTCCCCTTGCGCAATGTACCTGATCGATCGCCAGCCGCGTCAGATACGGCGGCGCCAGCTGCAGCACCGAGTCCGTGATGATCGCCGCCAGCGCGATGAGCACCGGGACCCAATACGGGCGCAGGTATTTCAACAGCCGCTTCATCAGCCGGCTGTCATACGCTTTTCCGACTACGTCGTCATCGTGGGCAGACATAAATACTCAGTGCCGAGTGAAGGTGCCGAAGTGCAGCAGTGCTGCGAGTGCGGCAGTGCGTGCTCGGAGCTGTCGAGCGGTGCCGCAGCTCCGCACTCGAGCACCCCGCACTCTGCACTGCAATCATCAGCCCCCTTCAATCGCCTCGAGCTCCTCCTCGAGCAGCTGCTTCCGGTGGAGGTCGGCGTAGCGGCCGTCCTGCGCGATCAGCCCGTCGTGCGTCCCGCGCTCGACGATGCGGCCGTCGTCGAGGACGAGAATGAGGTCCGCGTCACGGACGGTGGAGACGCGGTGCGCGACGATGAGGCACGTGCGGCCCTGGCGCACCGTGCGCAGGCGCGCCAGGATTTCTTCCTCCGTGTAGGTATCCACCGCCGACAGCGCGTCGTCCAGCACGAGGACGCGCGGGTTCGCCGCCAGCGCGCGGGCGAGGGAGGTCCGCTGCTTCTGGCCGCCGGACAACGTGATGCCGCGCTCGCCGACCAGTGTGTCGAGGCCGCGCGGGAAGTCCGCGACGTCCTTGTCCAGCCGTGAGTCTGCGGCCGCCTGCTCGACGATCGGCCGGCGCGCGTCCGGGCGAGAGTGACGCGACATCGGGCGAGAACGCGATGTTCGCTTCGATGGTGTCTGAAAAGAGGAACGGCTCCTGCGGCGCCATGGCGACGATGCGCCGGAGCGTGACCAGCCGCAGGTCGCGGACGTCGACGCCGTCGATCAGGACGGTGCCCGGCGGCGGGTCCAGCAGCCGCGCGAGCAATTGCAGCAGCGTGGACTTGCCGCTCCCTGTCGCTCCGATGATGGCGGCAGTCTGCCCCGGCTGGATGTCGGCCGTGATGTCGTCGAGGACGCGCCGGCCGTTGTAGCCGAACGACAGGTGCCGGAACTCGACCAGCCCTTTCACCGCAGCCGGGTCCAGCGGGACCGGGACCTCCGGATCAGCGATTGCCGGCGCCTCGTCGAGAATCTCGAGCATGCGCTTCCACGACGCGGATCCCCGCTGCAGCATGTTGGTGACCCAGCCGAACGCGATCATCGGCCAGCTGAGCATCACCAGGTACGCGTTGAACGCGACCAGCTCGCCTACGGAGATGCGGCCCGTGATCACGTCGCGGCTGCCCTGCCAGAGGACGAGCAGCGCGCCGAACCCGAGCAATAGCGTCATGCTCGGATAGAACGCGCCCTGAAGCCGGATCAGGCCGCGGTTGCGTTCGATGTATTCCTCGTTCGCGACCCTGAACTTGTCGAGCTCGAAGGCTTCCTGCCCGTAGGCACGGACAACGCGGACGCCGGACAGGTTTTCCTGCGCCACGGCGCTCAGCTCGGACAGCTGAGCCTGGATGCGCTCGAACCTGCGGTGGATCGCGCTGCCGAACAGCTTCACGGACACCGAGACCAGCGGCAGCGGCAGCAGGCCAATAAAGGTGAGCCGCATGTCGATCGACAGCATCAGAACGATGGCGACCACGAACACGAGGACCGTCTGGGTGGCGTACATCACCGACGGCCCGGCCATCATCCTCACGGCGTTGAGGTCGTTGGTCGCGCGCGACATCAGGTCGCCTGTGCGATGCGTCCTGAAATACTCCGGCGGCAGGCGCTCGAGGTGCGCGAAGAAGTCATTGCGCAGGTCGTATTCCATCTCGCGCGACACGCCGATGATGATGCGGCGCATCAGATAGCGGAACAGACCGCCGACGGTGGCAATGGCGAACAGCAGCGCCGCGTAGTAGCCCAGCTTCCCGCGCGTGACCCCGTGCTGCAGGTCGTCGACGGCAAACTTCAGCACCCACGGCGCGAGCAGCTGGATGGCGGTCGTCGCCAGGATACAGCCGAGGCCCGCGGCCAGCGTCCGTCGATGACGTCCGAAATATGGAAGCAGCCGCCGGAGGGGCGAGACCCCGGATCCGGCACCGGAGGGCGGCATTCCTCCGAGTATAACGTGTGCTATTCTGGAGTGCCTTCCCCAGAGGGCCCGTCTCCACACCAAGACCGCGGTTCCTTCCCAGCGAACCTCGCGTGGATCGACGGCCGGTAATGTTCCAACAGTCCGGGGCCGAGAAGACGACTATGCCCAGAGTTCGTGTGCCCGGCATCGCGCGCAGCGCGGCCGGCGCCCTTGTGATGATTCTGGCGGCCGCAGCCTCCGCCAGTGCGCAATACGGACGGCCGTCGATGAGCGACCCGGCCATCGGCGAGAAATATCATGTCGAGGCCGTCCTCAATTTCTGGAACCCCGACCTCGAGGCCCAGATCTCGAGTGAGTCACTCGGGATCATCGGGAGCGACGTCAATCTCAAGGCCGACCTCGGGTACGTGGACAAGTCGATCCGTGAATTCCGGCTGGTGCTGAGGCCCGGGAAGAAGCACAAGTTCCGCGTCGCGTACACGCCCGTGCATTACCAGGGGGACGTCATCCTGACGCGCGACGTCATCTTCAACGGCATCGAGTTCAAGGTCGGCCTGCCGATCCAGACAGAGTTCAAGTGGAACACCTGGCGCTTCGGCTATGAGTACGACTTCGTCTACACCGACCGCGGCTACGTCGGCTTCATCGTCGAGGTGAGAGAAACCGATGCCAGCCTGTCGCTGGCGAGCCCGATCGACAACGAGTTCACCAGGGCGCGGGGACCGATTCCGGCCATCGGCGGCACGGGCCGGTTCTATCCGATCAAGAACCTGTCGATCACCGGCGAGGTGACCGGGTTCAAGCTGCCGGATATCGACCGCTATCAGGGCGATTTCATCGACTACGACTTCTACGGCACTTTCAACTTCACGCAGAATTTCGGTGTCCAGGGCGGCTACCGGAAGCTGGATGCCAGCTATCTGGCCCGCAGGGACTCCGGCTCGCTGAACCTGAAGGGGCTGTATTTTACCGGCGTCGTCAGGTTCTAGGCCCAATCGCACACAGCGCCCTGTCGCGGAGATAATCCCGTGACAGGGTGACTCCCCGCTCCCGCCCTTCGAGCTATCCGCGCGCCACGCTGCTGGCAGCCTTCGTGCTGCTGGCGCTCGTGCACACCTGGCCGCTGGCACGCTACCCCTCGTCGCGATCGCGTGTCGACAGCGCGGACGGCGCGCTCAACGCGTGGATCATCTCCTGGGTCGCCCACGCGCTGCCTCGGCACCCAACGCAGTTGTTCGACGCCCCGATCTTCCACCCGTCGCGTCTCACCCTCGCGTATTCCGAGCCGCTGATCGTGCAGGGCGTCATCGCGATGCCAGTGCGGGCGTTGGGAGGATCTCCCGCGCTCGCGTTCAACGTCGCGCTGCTGGCGGGCCTGACGCTGACGGGTTGGGCGGTGGCGCTGCTCGCCTGGCGCACGACAGGAAGTCTCCTCGCCGCGATACTGGCGGGATCGGCGGCCGCGTTCAACGCGCACACCCTGATGCGCCTGCCGCACCTTCAGGCGCTGCACCTGGAATTCGTCCCGCTGGCCCTGCTGGCCCTCGACCGGTTGACGCTGTCGGGCCGTGTCCGTGACGGCGGGCTGATGGGGCTGGCGCTGGCCCTTCAGGCGCTGGCGTCGATTTACGCACTCGTCTTTGCGGGCTGGGCCGTCGCGTGGGCGGCGCTGGCGTCGGCGACGTTTGCCTCGAACCGCCGGCGGTTCTGGACAGGCGTGCTGACGGCTGGTGCGGTCGCGGTCGTGCTGCTTGCTCCGCTCCTGTCGCCGTACTACGCCGTCTCACGCCAGGAAGGACTGAGGCGAGACGTTCTTGAAGCGCAGCGGTTTGCGTCCACGTGGCAGGACTATCTGTTTACCGGCGCGCGGTTTCATTACTCGCACTGGAGCGCCGCATTTTCCTCGGGCGCGGACGCGAACTTCCCCGGCATCGTGGTGTCGCTGCTGGCGGCTGTGGGCCTGGGAACCGGATGGCGTGGCAATCGGCACGTCAGGGTCGCAGCAGCCATCACGATGGGATCCGTGCTGTTTTCAATCCTTCCCCGCGTCCCGGGCTTCGCCTGGACACACGATCACGTCGTTGCCCTCTCGGCCATTCGCGGCTACTCGCGTGCCGGCGAGATGGCCCTCATCGGACTCGCAATGCTGGCGGCGCACGGCCTGGTCCACATCCAGTCGCACTGCCGGACGGCATTTGCGTGGTTCGCGATCGCGACGTGCGCCATCGTGCTGGTCAACCTCGAGGCTCTCCGCGCGCCGATCGACTTGGCCCCGTTTGCCGGCATCCCGCGAATCTACGAAGAGATCGACGACCAGCCTGATGGCGCGGTGCTGGAGCTGCCAATCCACGGTCCGGGCGCCGAGTTTCACAACGCGCCCTACATGCTGAGCGGCACCGAGCACTGGCGACCGCTGGTCAACGGCTACAGCGGCTTCCTGCCGCCGGACTACGCGGCCATCTGCGCCACGCTTCATCAGTTCCCGGATGCGGCCTCGCTCGCCTGGCTGCGCGCGGCGCATGTCACGACGGTGGTGCTTCACCGGGCGGAGTTCGCGAGGCTGAAAGGCGAATCACAGCTGGCACGCATCGACGCCAGCCCCGACCTTGCCGAGTCGGCACACGGGGGCGATATCGAGGTGCTGACAGTGAAGCGTCAGTGAGGCTGCGACCGACTACGGCAGTTCCACCCACACGCCCAGCAGTCGTACATCGTGGTTGGCGGGGTCGACGTCAGACGGCCGGAAGCCCGTCGTCGTGCGAACTGTCAGCCAGATCGGGGAGTCGTCGCCCGCACGTCGCGGCATGTAGAGATCGTGGACCGTTCCCGGGGCCAGCACCACGCTGTCGTGCCACGCGCCCAGCGTGGACTCGACGGTGTTGGTGGCCCCGCCGTTTCGCAGTCGTATCTGCGCGTGTGCCGCGGACGGCACCACCACGAAGCGTGCCGACGAGGCGCCAGCCACCCAGGCGCCGGTCGGCTCGACGTAGGCGTGGCCGTCGATGAGGAACAGCATGCCGCCCGCGCCGGCGGTGCCCCGCTCGGCGTGCACGCCGCACGTGCCGGGTGGAGGGAAGGTCTCGGCCCGGAGCGCAACGACAGGCAGGCTGCGGCGCAGCGCGGCGTCGGGCATGAGCCACAACGACTCGGCGCCCGCCGGCAGATCGACAACGCAGCTGGTCGGGCCCGGAGGCGTGTCAGCAAACTCGCAGCGCTCGATCGTGGCGTCGGGGTGGCCGATGGCGATCGCCACCGTGCCAGTCGCATTCAGCCCCGGCTGCAGCGTCACGCGATAGCGGCCGGCCGGCACGTCGTGACCGCCCCACAGTGTCGCCTGCGCTGAAGGCGTGCGTCGCGACGCGTTCGGGACGTCAGGCGCAGACGGGACGTCCGCTCGCGCGTTTGCCCGGAACGGGACGAAGCTCACGACGGGACCTGCCGGCAGGCAGCTTCGATTGAGCCAGGCGACCGCGCTGGCGCCGGGCTCGAGCGATGGACGGCCGCTGGCCGCCCAGCCGGCAGTCGCGCCGGTCAGTGTCGCCGCGCATCCGACGGCGATCGCCGCGGCGCGCCAGACGCCATTCGCCGAAAGCCGGCGCTCGAGCCAGCGGAGCAGCGCCCAGCCGGCAAAGCCGGCGACAGCCCACCCACACGCGCGTGCCCACGCGTCGAGGGGCCCGCTCTGAAACAGGCTCGGAAGGGCATGGGCCAGGTTCGTCGCCGGCGCCACGCGATCGAGCCACAGGGCGTAGCCGTCGCGGACGTTGTAGACAAGCGCCCCGTGATCGGCCCAGGCGAGCCATGCCGTGAGCGCAAAGCTGACAGCGAGTAGCGCCGCTGCGACCATGCGGGGCGTTCTCGACTGATGGCGATGCCACCACGCAGCGATGGGGAGCGCCGCGACGAGCAGTACGGGCACGAGGAAGCGCGCCGGCGAGCTCCTGCCGGCCCACCACATGTGAAACCCGGCCACCGCCAGCAGGTACGGCGTCGCGATCGCGGCAAGCTCGATCGTCAGGCGTGGGTACGTGCGCCACAACGCCGCCAGCCCCGCCAGGGCGATCAGGAAGATCGGGGCGTTCGGCAGCAGGCCGAACTGCTGATCGAGCAGCAGCCCCGTGATGCCAACCGGCACTCGCGCAAGGTGCATGTCGGTGGCGGGGCCGTACGGCGCGCGCGGGTCCCAGACGCCGTAGATGGCATGAAAGAACCACAGCCAGGCGACGCCGCTCAGAAGCGGCAGCAACGTGAGTGCCACTACGTTCAAGACGACCCGCGAGCCTGGCGCAGGAGTGCGAGGCACGTCCTCATGCCGCGGCCACACGACTCGCAACAAGACGACGAGCCAGAGCGCCGCCGCGAGGGCAGCGAAGCGGCTGTGCATCCACGGCAGCACTGCGATCGCGAGGCTCGTGCGCACGAGCGCGCCGCGGGTGGGCCACCCGGAAGAGGCGAGGCGCGCCACGACAAGAAGAACGCAGAGCGCGGCGGGGCCATCGGGATAGACAGTGAACGCCTGAAAGAAGAACGGGACCGACAACGCGACCGCCGACCATCCCACCCAGGCCGCCTGCGGGCTCGCCGTGAGGGCGTAACCGGCCCGCCACGCCAGCGTCGACCCCGCGGCGCTGACGAGGATCAGCAGGGCGACGACGCCAGGGTATCCGCCGAGCGCGAATGCCGGCACCAGCAGCGCCGGAAGACCTGGCGCATGAATCGAGTAGATCTGTCCGTCGCGGCCGCGTCGCAGGTAGTCCGGCTTCAGCTCGCCGTCCACGTACGCCAGGTAGTCGCGTCGCGCGTGGTTGTTCTCGATTCGCAGGTCGCCGTCGCCGAGCAGGCTCTGCGTGATGACGAGATAGTGCGGTTCGTCGCCACCCGGAAGCGTCGGCGCCATCCGCCATGCGGCGATGCTGTAGAGACAGGCGGCGAGCACACCGGCCTGCAGCATCTGGCGACGCACCGACAGGCTCGGCAGGTGCCACACGCGGACGCCGACGGCAGTCACCGCGAGCGAGGCAACAGAGACCAGCAGCGACAACGGGCCTGCCAGAACGAGGAACGCTACCGGGACAGGGCCAGGAATCCAGGGCAGCAGGGCGATGGCGCCGAGCCACAGCGGGGCGGCCTTGCGCGCGTCCAGCCTGAACGCCGCGGCGCAAATCGCCGCGACGATCGCGAGAGCCGCCAGCAGCCACAGCGGCGGCAGGAGGCCGACACGGGTCGCGGTGCCGCTGCCCGAAAGCGCCACCACGCCGAGCGCGGCCCACGTGCCGGCGGCCCAGGTGAGGGCCGCGAGGATCGCGCCCGGCTCGATCGGCCGGGAGGTCATCGCGGTCCATGCTACTATGCCGCGGCTTCTCCCTTCGCCGCCCGCCCGCACTTCAGTGACACGCCTCCGCCAGCCGCTGCTCGTGCTCGCCTTCGCGGTGGCGCTCGCAGCGATGATGACGTGGCCGCTGCTGCCTCGCCTGACCAACAGCGGCCGGACCGACACAGCGGACGGCCTGTTCAGCATCTGGGTGGTGTCGTGGGTCGCACACGCGCTCACCACGAACCCCGGCAGCCTCTACAACGCCAACATCTTCTTCCCCGAGCGCGACACGCTGGCGTACTCGGAAGCCAATCTCGGCGCCGGCGCCCTCGCCATCCCGGCCTGGCTTGCCACGCACAACGCCTACGCGGCACTCAACAGCGTCGCGTTCCTGTCATTCGTGCTGTCCACGCTCGCCATGTACTCGCTGGCACGTCACCTGACAGGCAACATCGCCGGGTCGCTGACGGCGGCGGTCGTGTTCGCCTACTGCCCGTTCGTCTTCTCGCACACGGCGCACATCCAGCTGCTGATGACGGCGGGGCTGCCGCTGATTCTCCTCGCGCTGCACCGGCTGACCGACAGCCCCACGCCCTTGCGGGCGATCGTGCTGGGCCTGACTGTCGCGCTGCAGGCGCTTTCGTGCGCCTATCACGGAGTGCTGGGGGCAATGCTCGTATCCGCCGGCGTCGTCTGGTTCACGCTATCGCGGCGTCTGTGGCGGAATCGCGCGTGGTGGCTGGCGGTCTCGATCGCCGCCGTCGTCTCGATCGGGGTCACGCTGCCCTTCTTCCTGCCGTATCTGCAGGTGCAGGCCAGCACCGGTTTCGCGCGCGATCTCAAAGAGGCTGCGGACTACTCGGCGGACTGGCGGGCGTGGCTCGCGTCGGCGGCGTGGGCGCACCGCTGGATCCGCGATCTCACGGGTCGCTCGGCGGAAGTGCTGTTCCCGGGCTTTGTTGCGCTGGGCCTTGGCCTCGCCGGTCTCGTGCTCTCGGTGCGCGCCTCCCGGACGGTCGGCGTGGCGCCACGCGTCACCCGTGACGTCGCGTTGTTCTACACCGCGGTGGCGATCACGTTGTTGTGGCTGTCGCTGGGACCGGCGGCCGGTCTCTACACCGTGCTGTTCCACACGGTGCCGTTGTTCGATTTCCTGCGTGCGCCGGGCCGCGTCGGCATCGGCGTCGAGCTCGCCCTGGCGGTGTTTGCCGCCTATGCGGTCGCGTGGCTCCAGCGCCAATGGCCGGCCGCGCGGTGGCTCGGCGCCGCGATGGTGGCTGCCGCCATCATGGATCTCTGCACGCTGCCCTATCCGATGAAGGACCGCGTTCCGCAGTCAGTGATCTACACGGTCCTCGCCCACCAGACGCCGGGGGTCGTCGTCGAGCTGCCGTTCTACGAACAGCGTCCCGACTTTCCGCGACACACCCTCTACATGGTGAACTCGACGGCTCACTGGTTTCCGCTGGTCAACGGCTACAGCGACTATGCCTCGCCCTACTGGCGCGACAACGCGAAGTTGCTGCGCGCCTTTCCCAGCGACAACAGCGTGCGGCTGTTCCAGCAGGTTCGGGGACGCTACGTCGTCCTCCACGGCGAGCTTTACGCGCGCACGGAGTTGGCCAGGGTCAAGGCCCGCTTCGCGTTGTTCGGGGACCAGCTGACGCTGCTCGCGGCGGATGGCGAGACCGAGCTCTACGAAGTCACAGGGCGAACAGGGGGATAGCCCGAGAGCCCGTCCATCCGCCTGTCCGCTTCCTTCATCGTCTCGTAGCGCTTGGCGAAGCAGAATCTGACTTTCGTCCGGCCGCGTGACGGGTCGCGATGAAAGCTGCTGCCGGGCACGCTCGCCACGCCGACGGTCTCGACGAGATAGCGCGCAAACGCGACGTCGTCTGGAAACCCGAAATGGGCGATGTCGGTCATGACGTAGTAGGCGCCCTGCGGCACGTGACAGCGGAAGCCGTGGCGCGTCAGCATCTCCAGCATGACGTCGCGACGCTCGCCGTAGTGCACCGCCAGGTTCGTGAAGTAGCTGTCGGGCATGGCCAGGGCGGCGGCGCCGGCTTCCTGGAGTGGCGCCGGCGCGCCGACCGTCAGGAAGTCGTGCATCTTGCGGATCGCGCCCGCCAGCGCCGGCGGCGCGATGGCCCAGCCGATTCGCCAGCCGGTGACGCTGAAGGTCTTCGACAGGCCGCTGATCGTGACGGTCCGGTCGGCCATGCCCTCGATGGACGCCATCGGCACGTGCCGGTGCCCGTCGAAGGTGATGTGCTCGTAGATCTCGTCGGTGATTGCCAGCACGTCCCACTGCTGACAGAGTTGCGCGATCGCCGTCAGCTCGTCGCGGGAAAACACCTTGCCGGTCGGGTTGTTCGGCGTGTTGATGATGATGGCCCGCGTGCGCGGCCCGAAGGCAGCGGCCAGTTCCGCCGGGTCGAACTGCCAGTCCGGCTCGCGCAGCGCGACATACCGCGGCACGGCCCCGGAGACGATCGCGTCAGGCCCGTAGTTCTCGTAGAACGGCTCGAAGACGATGACCTCGTCGCCGGGGTCGACCGACGCGAGCAGCACCGCCATCATGGTCTCGGTGGCGCCGCAGCACACGGTCACCTGCGCGTCAGCGTCCACCGGCACGCCATACAGCCGGGTGAACTGCGCCGCAATCGCCTCGCGCAGCGGCCGCGCGCCCCACGTCACGGCGTATTGATTGATGTCCGCCCGGATGGCGGCGCAGGCGGCTTCCTTGATGGCGTCCGGCGCGGGAAAGTCCGGAAACCCCTGGGAGAGGTTGACGGCGCCGTGGCGCATCGCGAGCCGCGTCATCTCGCGGATCACCGACTCGGTGAATTGCGCGGCCTTCTTCGATCCTCGGGGATGGGGCATGGCACCGACAATTGTAAGTGCTGAGGTGCAGGAGGGCTGCAGTGCGGCGGTGCGTGCTGAAGTGCCGGGGTGCTGAAGTGCGGAGGTGCGTCGCTCGGTGGTCGGTGCTGCAGTGCGGCGGTAGGCCCTGAGGTGCTGCCTTTGCCTTCCGTTGGCCTGCCCTTGAAGGCCGATCTAAAGATCGGCCCTACAGTCCCTTGTTCGTGCCTTGCCTTGCACCGCCCTTGCCTTGCCTTGCCTTGCCTGCCCTGCCCTGCCCTTGCCTTGCCCTGCTTTGCCCCGCCTTGCCCTTCTAGGCCCTCCACGCTGCCTGGGCCCCTACTGCCGGTGATGGTGCTTCTTCGGCGGCGCTTTCTTCTTGGCCGCCGGCGCCGCGGACTTGGTGGGCTTGGCCGGCGCCGCGGAGGTCACGGCGGGCACCGCGGAGCCGGGCGCGCCGGCCAGGGGCCGCACGCCGCGCTCGCCGTAGAGGCGGCGGTAGTCCTCTGCCGTGCCGATGATCTTGCGGACGTAGTTCTGCGTTTCCGGGTACGGGATGTCGTCGATGAACTCGTCGGGCGCCACGCCAGGCCGCTCCGCAATCCAGCGCGCGACCGGACCTGGCCCCGCGTTGTAGCTGGCCAGCGCGTACGCGACGCCGCCAAAGCGATCCACGAGATCCGCAAAATATGCCGTGCCGATGCGCATGTTGACCTGGGGATCGGTCAACTTGGTGACCGAGTAGCGCGGAATGCGCAGGCGCCTGGCGTAGCTGCGGCCCGTCGACGGCACGATCTGCATCAGCCCAATCGCGTTGGCGTGCGACTTGATCTCGGCGTCGAACGTCGACTCCTGCGCGATGAGCGCCGCGACCAGGAACGGGTCCAGCTGGCGGGCGGGCGCGTAGGTGCGAATCAAGTCCCAGTAGGCCACCGGGAACAGCACCTTCAGGACATCCGGCGGCAGGTCTTCGCCGGCGGCCGAGAGGTACTGCGGGAACGCGCGCTTGATCCCGTTGATGCCCTTCCGCAGGTCGCCCTTCTGCGCCCACACGTAACCAATGGTCGCCTGCAGCGCCGGGGAATCGCCCCCGCTTTTCTGCGCCCACTGCAGCTCGTTCAGCGCGTCGTCATACATGCCGGCAGAAATGAGGGCGCGCACCAGGTCTGCGCCGGCGACGACAACGTCTGCCGCGCGGCCAACCGCGGACACCGCGTCCGGCTTCGACGGCACCGCGACGGCCGCCGCCATCGTCATCGGCTCGACGTGCCGTGCTGTAAGCCGCTTGATGGCCATGCGGCCGTAGTACGAATTCAGGTAGTCGGCGACCAGGATCCCGTAGAGACGTTCGGCGCCACTGCCGTCTGAGAGTTGCTCCCGGGCGCGGGCGGCCCAGTAGACCCACGTCGGCCTGAAATCGGACTTCGGAAACGCTGCCGCGGCGGCCTCGAACATGGTCGCGCACTCGCCCCACTTGCCGGTCCGGTACTGCATCCAGCCGATCTTCCAGAGCGCCCGTCCCGCGTAGCGCCCTTGCGGAAACAGCTGCGCCATCTGGCGGAACACCGCGTCGGCGCTGTCGTCGTCGTCTTTCAGGATGTAGTACGTCGCCAGGTTGTTGAGCGCCTCTTCCGACCAGGACTCTGCGGGGAACGCGCTGACCAGCGCCTGCGTGAGGCGCACGTACTCGGCGATGTCGCCGGTTTCCCGCACGGTGGACAGGTAGAAGAACTGCGCCTCCGCTCGACGGCGCGCGGTGGACGTCCAGGGATCGAGCGCGTCGTGGGCGGCCTGGAAGCGCTTGAGAAAGAAGTCACTCTCCGCGATTCGCAGCGCGATCACTTCCTTGCCGTCTCCGGAGCCAATCGGCGAGAGCGTCTCGAAAGCGTCGCGTGCCTGCGCGTAGCGCTTCGCCCCGAACAGCCGCTCGGCGCGCCCGAGCTCCAGCTTGTAGCGCGCGGATCCGGACTCGAGCGGCTCCCAGGCCTGCATCGTCTCGATCTGCGTGGACGCGTTGGCGGCCAGATCGCTCAGGGGGAATTCGAAGTAGACATGGGCGTAGGCCTCGGCCGCGCCGCGCCCGTTGCCCATAGCCTGGCGGACGCGCGCGAGACGCATCCAGCCTTCGTCGGGCGACATCGCCGTCGGCTTCGTCAGCGGCTCGTAGGCCGAGGCCGCCGTCGCGAAGTCGCCCTGCGCCTCAGCGATTTCCCCGGTCAGCCGGCGCGCCGCTTCGGCCAGCGCCCCCGGCGTCTCGTGCGCCACCAGCGCCGCGGCGATCTGCCGCGCGTCGTCCGGCCGGCCGAGCCGGAAGGTCACCAGTCCCAGGTAGGTACTGCTGGTAAGGCGCCAGCGGCGTGCCGGTGACAGTCACCTTTTGCAGCGCGGCAAGTGCTTCGGGGTACTTGGCGTCCGCGACGAGCGCCACCGCCCTGCCGAGCGCCACTGCGGCCGGCGTTGGCTTCTCGGTAGGCGCCAGCCAGATCTCAGACGGGTTGGTCGGAATGGGGGCGTAGCTGGTCGCCGTCAGCACCGGGCTGGCAGCGGCCACCGGAGCCGATGACGACTGCGCGCGAACGGTGGGGTCGCCCGACGCGACCAGTGCGATGAAGGTTCCGGCGATGGCGCCAATGCGCCAGGGATCATTCACGAGGCGGACCTGCACTCCATGGTACAACGTGATCGGCGGCTCAGCGCGCGATCCGTTGCGCCCCTTCACCCTCGCGCGCGGCCTCAGCCTTCGGCGCGGCGTCCCTCGCGGCCGCGCGAACCTTCGCCGCCTGCCGTGCGGTCAGCGCTTCCAGACACCGCCCCGTGTGCCGCGCCAGCACCTCCACGTTACTCAGGCCAGGCGTGCGGCACCACGCGCTCCTCGTCCACGTCGTCGTCCGCGTGAACGACGGCCACGACCTGCTCGTCGACGATCACCGGAACCGTCACACCGACTCGCTTGTCCGACGACAGCGTGAACGGCGCCGGGAGCGGGGACGGCGACGCGGCGTGCCGATCGCTCGTGGAGCGTGGAGCCGCGGTCTTGACGGCCTCGCCGATCAGGCCCGCGCCGTCCAGCGGCAGTTGGAGCAGACGCGGCTCGACGGTGCCGGCAGGGAACCCGGCGTGCGACCAGCCCTTCAGCACGTCGCCGCGAACGACGAGCACGGCCGCGCGGCCCGATTCGCGCTGGCAGGCGCGCGTGAGCAAATCCAGCGCCTCGCTCAGCGACCCCGCGCCGTCGAGACCTCGCACCGCTGCCAGGAGCCGCTCCGCCGAGGCCAGGTTCGCCTGGCGCTCGCCGTCCTTTTCGCCGAGCGCCGCTTTTCGGGCGGTCTCGACCGCCGCGTCCAGTTTCGCCTCGAGGATGGCGCGTTCCGCGGCCACGGCCGCCGACATCCGCTCTTCGCCGGCTTCCCGCTCGGCCGCGACAGCGCTCGCCACCTTGTGAGCCGCCGACGCCCGTTCGTCGGCCAGCGCCTTCGACACTTTCTCGTCGATGTTCGCGCGCTCGGCGGCAATGGCGCCAGAGAGCAGCGCGGCTGCGGCGCCCTCGGCTTCGGCCCTGACAGCGTGCGCGGCCTTCTCTGCATCGCGGGCGGCCTGCTCGGCGTCAGCGTCGCTTTGCTGCCGAATCCGCTCGGCAAGATCGTCCAATTCGCCAGTCAGCTGGTCCCGGACGCGATCGGCAAGGCCCGACACCAGGGTATGGAAACGGTCGTCTCGTGCGCTCATAGCCCCGGTTATCGGCAGGAACCCGCGCGGACTTTTCGCAGTTTCTGACGTCGCTTCCGAAGTGCGCCAGGACGTGCAATGGCGTCACAACTGCTGTCGAGTCAAGCAGTTGACTGCGCCTTCCGGGCGTCGTACCATGGGTGGTTCGGGGCCGACTTAGATTCGACGGAGGGATTGAGACACGGGATGCGTGCCGAGGACCATCTTCCTCGTTAAACAGATGGAAACAACGTCAACTGCCAATCAGCAGCTTGCTCTCGCCGCCTAAATAAGGCGACGACGTTTCCCCCGGGAGGCCCACGACCCGGGACGAAACGCCATTTAGTGGGCTGGCGGCCACCGGTTGCTCCGGACAGTGGTTGCGAGATTTTCTGGGGCTGGTCCTGGCCGCGTTTGCGTCGTCTCGACGGCCGGGATGAGACAACAGATGACGCTACGCATGTAGATGCCCGCGGGGACGTTCTTTCGGACGGCGGTGCAATTCCGCCCGGCTCCACCATCTTGGGGCGAGACCGCCTGACACGGCGGTCTCGCCCGCTTCGCCCTCCAGCAGACAGCACCTCGGCGCTTCCACGTCAGCACGCTGGCCATGGCAGCGCCTGCACGTCCGCACCTCATGCCGGCGTCCGACTAGCCTGCCAGCCCGCCTCTGTCGATAGATCTCGAGATGCGGCGAGGTTTGCCCACTGCCCTTAAGATGAAGACGATGCACGTTTCTGCACGGTCCCGGCGACTGGCGCCGGTACTGGCGCTCGCCGCGCTGGCGCTGCTCGACCCCGGAGTCGCACGCCTCGACGCCCAGGGCGCGCCGCCGGCGACGCCGCTCCGGATGGTGGCCGCCGACGGCCAGCGCATCGTGCCGACGATCCAGAACGGCGACACCGAGCTTGTCGCCTTCGACGACCTGACAGCCCTGTTCGGCGTCGTCATCCGCGAGGATCTCGTCGCGCACGCCTTCACCGTTGCCTACAAGGGCAGGAACATCGTCCTCTCGCAGAATCAGGCGCTGGCGTCGATCGGCGGACGGCTGGTGTCGCTCCCTGCCCCGCCACTGAAGATCTCCAACAAGTGGTACGTGCCCGTGGAGTTCATCGGGCGCGCGCTCGCGCCGGTCTACGACGTGCCGCTCGAGCTGCGGAAAGCCTCGCGCCTCGTGATCCGGGGCCCGCTCCGCGTGCCGCGCGTCGTGGTCCATCACGACGCCGCCGGCGCGCAAGGGCGGGTGACGCTCGACGTCGTTCCCGTCACACCGCACCAGGTGATCCAGGAGCCGGCCCGTATCCTGATCAAGTTCGACGCCGACCTGCTGGACCTCTCACTGCCGACGGTGCAGTCGATGGGGTTCGTCGAGTCGATCCATCCCGGCGACGTGCCGACGACCCTGGTCGTGGATCTGGGGCCGCGATTCGGCAGCGTGAAGTCGTCGGACGCGCCGCTGGACCCGGACGGGACACGCGTGACGCTCGATCTGTTTCCGGCGCCGGAGACGCCACAGACAACAGGCCCGACGACGGCGAGCCCGACCCCGCCGGCTGGCACCGAGCCGCTCTTTCCCTCCAACGCCGTGAAGACCATCGTGGTCGACGCCGGCCATGGCGGCGACGAGCTCGGCGCGCACGGGCTGAAGGGCACCGAGGAGAAGGCGCTGACACTGGCCGTGGCGCGCCAGCTCAAGACGTCGCTCGAGACGAAGCTGGGCGCACGCGTCCTCCTGACGCGAGAGGACGACAGGACCGTCGGCCTCGACGAGCGTGCGGCGCTCGCGAACAACAACAAGGCCGACCTGTTCGTCAGCCTGCACGCCAACGCGTCGCTGCGGCGCACGGCGACCGGCGCCGAAGTGTTTTATCTCAGCCTCGATCGGGCTGACGAAGAAGCGCGGAAGGTCGCGGAGTCCGAAGGCGTCGCCATGCCGGTGTTCGGCGGCGGCACGCGCGAGATCGACGTCATCCTCTGGGAGATGGCGCAGGCGCGGCACATCGAGCAGTCGGCTGGTCTCGCCCGGACCATCGACTCGGAGATCCGCCGTGTGGCGCCCATGAGCCCGCGCGCGATCCAGCAGGCGCCCTTTCGCGTGCTGGTCGGCGCCAACATGCCGGCGGTACTCGTGGAGATGGGCTACCTGACCAACAGCGAGCAGGAATCGCTGCTGGCCAGCGCGGACTTCCAGGCCCGTCTCGTCTCGGCGCTGACCGAATCCATTCGACGGTTTTTTGCCGGCGATGTGCCGGCAGCGCCGGCCACGATGGCTGCCGGACCCGCAACCGCCCCGCCGGCGGCGACTGGAGCCCGGCCTCAGTGACGCGTGCACGCGCGCTGATCGCCGTCGCGCTGGTGCTAATCGCCGGCGCGGTGGCCTGGGTGCTGTTCATCGGCCTGCCGCGATGGACGGCCAGGCCGCAGCCGGCTGCCGAGGAGCCGCCGACGGCTTCTGCGGCCGCCCCGCAGCCGGCCACCACGCCCAGTGTCCCGCACATCAAGGCGCGGCTCTTCTACCTGCGAGACGACGGCCTGGCGCTCCGCCCCGAGGAGCGCGACGTGCTGTTCGGCGGCACGACCGTCGAACAGGCGCGGCGGATCGTCGAGGCGCAGCTCGAAGCGCCTCCCCCGCCGCTGGCCACCGCCATTCCCGACGGCACGACGCTGAAGGCCCTGTTCATCAGCCAGAAGGGCGAGGCCTACGTAGACCTGAGCGCCGAGGTGTCGAGGAATCATCCCGGCGGATCGCTCGACGAGATCCTGACTGTCTATACAATTGTCGACGTCCTCACGGACAACCTGCCCGCGATCACCGCGGTGCAGATCCTGATTGAAGGACACGAGGTGGACACGCTTGCCGGTCACGTGGACCTGCGGCGCCCGCTGCCGAAGAACCTGACGTGGGTGGAGACGCCGCAGGCCGCGGCGCCCTCCGCGCCGGCTCCTGCGCCGGTCACGCCGGCGCCTGCGGCACGTCCAGCTCCTGTTCACTGACCCTGAGACATCAATGCGCGCAGACTCCCGTCAACCCGACCAGCTTCGTCCCGTCAGCCTCACCCCGCACGTAATGATCCACGCCGAAGGCTCGGTGCTCGTTGAATGCGGCCGGACCCGCGTCATCTGCACGGCCAGCGTGGAGGACCGCGTGCCGCCGTTCCTCCGCGGCACCGGCAAGGGCTGGGTCACCGCCGAATACGGCATGCTCCCCCGCGCGACGACCACCAGGACGACGCGTGAGGCGTCGCAGGGCAAGGTGGGCGGACGCACGCAGGAGATTCAGCGGCTCATCGGCCGCTCGCTGCGCTCCGTCGTCGATCTTGCCAGCCTCGGCGAGAGGACGATCTGGATGGACTGTGACGTCACGCAGGCCGACGGCGGCACGCGCACGGCGTCGATCACCGGCGCCTTCGTCGCGATGGTGCTGGCGCTCGACAAGATCGTCAAGGCCGGCGCGCTGAAGACGATGCCCGTCCGCGACTACGTCGCCGCGACCAGCGTCGGCATCATCGCCGGCACGCCGATGCTCGACCTCGCCTACGAAGAGGACTCACGCGCCGAAGTGGACATGAACGTCGTTCAGACCGGCGGCGGCAAGTTCATCGAGGTGCAGGGCACGGCAGAGACGACGCCGTTCGACCGTGCGGGGCTCGACGCGCTGCTCGCCCTCGCCGAGAAGGGGATCCGTGAACTGGTCGAGCAGCAGCGCGGCATCGTCGGAATGGCAATGGGAGGATAACGGTTCACGCCGCACCTGACGCACGTGTCGAAATTCCTCTTAGCAACGACCAATCCCAACAAAGTCCGCGAAATCCGCGCGATGCTGGCCGGCGTTCCGATCGAGATTGTCGGACTCGATACCCTGCCCTCGATTGAATCGCCGGAGGAGACGGGGACGACGTTTGCCGAGAATGCGCGGCTGAAGGCGCGGTACTACTCGAAGGCGACAGGGCTGACCGCCATTGCCGAGGACTCGGGCCTCGAGGTCGATGCGCTTGGCGGCATTCCGGGTGTCGAGTCGGCGCGCTTCGCCGGCGTCGAGTCCACGTATCCCGAGAAGTTCGCCGCTCTCTACGCGATGCTCGACGCGAAGGGCGGCCGCCAGAGCGACGCGCGCTTCGTCTGCGCGCTGGCGGTGGCCGACGGCGACGCCATCACCTTCGAGTCACGCGGCTCCGTCGAAGGCCGAATTGCTTCCTCGCCATCCGGCAGCCAGGGTTTCGGCTACGACCCGATCTTCTTTTACCCGCCCGAAGGCCGCACGCTGGCCGAGGTCAGTGACGACGTGAAGCGCGCCGTCAGCCATCGCGGCGCCGCGTTCGCGCGACTGCGGGAGTGGATCGAAAGGGGAATGAAGAATGGGGAATGACGAATGAAGAATGACGAATGAAGAATGAAGAATGGAGAATGAAGAATGGGCGCCACGTGCCGCATACCGGGCGCATCTGGCCGGTTGTCCTTGTCCTGCTCGCCGCGCTCGTCTCGGCGCGGGTCACGGCTCGGCAAGCGTCAGGTCCCATCCGCCTCATCGTCCAGGGCGACGACATGGGCGTCGCGCATGGCGTCGATGTCGCGACGATTGAGGCCTACAAGAACGGCATCCTGCGCTCCGCCAACGTCATCGTTCCGGGCCCGTGGCTGCCGGAGGCCGCGCAGCTGCTGAAGGAGAACCCTGGCATCGACGCTGGCGTGCACCTCGCGCTGACCAGCGAATGGAGCGCCGTGAAGTGGCGGCCGCTGACCCATGCCCCGTCGCTCGTCGACGCGCATGGCTTTTTCTATCCGATGGTCTGGCCGCGCGATGATTTTCCGCGCGGCACGTCGTTGAAGGAAGCGACGCCACAGCTCGACGAAATCGAGCGCGAGCTGCGCGCGCAGATCGAGATGGCGAAGGCAATGATCCCGCAGGTAACCTACACCTGGGAGCACATGGGCTTCGGCGCGCTGACGCCGGAAGTGCGGCCGCTCATCGCGAAGCTCACACGCGAGTATGGACTCGTGACCCCGGGCCCGGAGATCGGCGTGCAGATGCTCGGCGGCGTCTGGCAGGGCACCGACTCCGCCGAGGTTCGGATCGATAAGTTAGTCGCGAAGCTCGAAGCTCTCGGACCTGGGACGTGGCTGATGGTCGATCACGCCGCCATCGACTCCCCCGAAACCCGCGCGATCGGCCATCACGGATACGAGTACGTCGCCGCCGACCGCAGCGCCGTGCTCGCGGCGTGGACGAGTCCAAAGGTCATCCACGTCATCAAGCGCCGCGGGATCCAGCTCACGACGTACCGCGACATCCTGCATCACTGACCCGGGAACCTTGCCACGAAGGCCGATCTCAAGATCGGCCCTACGGCCTACCTCGCCGCCCAGGTCACGTCGTGGAACCAGTGATCGACCCGCTCGCCCAGCCAGCCGTCGTCTGATCGGGCCAGCACCCACGTGTTGAGGTAGGCGAGGAACTCGAGCGCGCCGCGTCGGACGGCCAGCGCCTCGCTGCGCTGCCCGATCGTGCCAGGGACCAGCACCACGTGCTCGCCGCCAAGCTTGATCAGAATGTCGGACAGCGGGTTGGCCGCCGCGACAGCCTTGACCTTGCCGCTTGCGAGCGCCTCGCCAAGCTCCTGCTGCCCCGGAAACGGCGTGATCGTCGCGTGCGGGAACGCCTTCTTCGCGTCGTGCGCCTCGATCGAGTCCTGCACGACGCCTATCGTCACCTCGGGCTTGTCGAGATCGGCATTCGACCTCCAGCCCGCGCCGGCGTCGTGGTCGGCGATGATCACCACTGCGTGCGAGGTCGTCGGCGACGAGAAGTGCGCGAACAGCGCGCGGTCCGGTGTCGGCGCGAGCCCCGACGGGATGATGTCGCAGTCGCCTTCGGCCAGGCTTTGCACCAGGTCGCCATAGCCGCCCGGGACGAACACCGGCTTGACGCCGAGGTCGGCCGCGAGCTGGTTGGTGATGTCGATCGAGAAGCCCGACCACGACTGATCGGTGCCGACGATGGCCCACGGCGCGTAGGGAGCGATGCACGCGCGCAGCGTGCCGCGCTGCCGGATGGCGTGAAGCGTTTCCTTCGGGATGTTCGGCCGCTCTGTCGGCGAGCTGTCGGAGGCGTTGCCTGGAGTGAGCGGCGTCGGCTTGGCGGGCGGCTGCGCCGCGGCGGCAAGTTGCGCCCGCGCCGGACGGGGCGCGGCGAGCAGGCCGGTCAGCGCCAGGGCGGCAGACGCGAGGAGCAACGAAAGATGGCGATGCATTGTCCGGTGTCCTCGGCGCTCAGTTGACGAGCACGAAACGATACGTGCCCTGCGGCGTGCGCACTTTGATGTTGTTGCTGAAGAAGCCGTCGCGAGAGATCGTGAGGCGAGGCCCGCCGTAAAGATTGACGACATCGGTGCCCTCGAGCACGCCACGATAGTTGCCCTGTGGGCCGTTCCACTGCACCGACCCGCCGGGGTAAATCGTGAAGAAGGCATTGCGCCCGTTGATGACGTCGCGGCTGCGGTACTGGCCGACCGTCCACTGCGGCCCCTGCGGCGCCGGCTGGTCCCAGCCGCTCCCGCCGTTGCCCCAGCCGCCGTCATTGCCCCACCCGCCACCATTGCCCGGGCGCTCGCCGAAATACGTGACCTCGAACTCCGCGTCGCAGCCGTGATTCACCCAGATGCCGCTCTTCTGCCAGCCCCATGTCTGCCCCTGGATGCACGGGCGATCCGAGTGGCGGTCGCGGACGGTGACGTAGCGAATCGGCCCGCCCACGGAGCAGAAGTTGTACTTGTAGTCCTTGCTCTTGCAGCGAACGTTGTCCGCATACGCACTGGTCGACGCGAGAGCTGCGAAGATGAGCGCGAGCACACTGGCAGTGAGAAATCCGCGACGCATCGATCCTCCTGGTGTGGGATTCAGGCTGGAGATCTACCGGCTCCGCACGCTGTTGTATTGTGCACAGCTTGTCCGTCAGCGCCTAGAGTCTAAGCTCATCCATAAAGGAGTGGAATGAAGATCGAACACGTCGCGTTTCAAGTAGACGACCCCGCCGGCGTCGCCGATTGGTACATCGCCCATCTCGGAATGACGATCAAGCGGTCGCAGGCCGAGCGGCCCTTCGGCCGCTTTCTCGCGGACCAGGGCGGCACGGTGATGCTGGAGTTCTACAACAACCCCAAGGCGTCGATCCCGGACTACACCACCATCGACCCGCTGATCCTGCACGTCGCCTTTCTCACCGACGACGTCGCGAGCACACGTGCGCGTCTCATCGCCGCCGGCGCCACGGCGGAAGACGAGGTGACGATCACGCCGCTTGGCGACGAGGTGACGATGCTGCGGGACCCCTGGGGGCTGGCGGTGCAGTTGATCAAGCGGAAGGTGCGGATGATCGAGGGCTGACGCCTGTTCCATTCCCCGTGGAGCCACGGAGCCACGGAGCCATGGACCCGTGGGCCTGTGCGCTCCATGCACCCCGGGCCCATGCGCCTTAAAATGGAGCCGTGCCCTCATCCTTCCGCCCCGTCCTTATCTTTCTCTCTGTTGCGACCGTTCTCGCGGGCGTCCCGCTGTCCGCCACGGCGCAGACACCGCCCGATCTGTCGGGCAAGTGGTCGCTGAACCGCGCGCTCAGCCAGTTCCCGCCGGAGGTCGGCTTCAACGAAGAGTTCATGCCGCCCCCGACCGACGGCCGCGAGCCGGCGGCCGGCGGACACGGGCGCCGTGGATCCGGCGGTGGCCAGCGCAACTTCATGCCACGCCCGGAAAGCGCGGACGAAGGGAATCGGCTGCGGCTGCTCACCGACGAGGCCCGTGAGCCGCCAGCGACGTTCACCATCGCGCAGACCGCGGCGGCCGTGACCCTCACCGATGACAAGGGGCACACACGCACGTTCCATCCGAATGGCAAGGAAGAGGTGACCGATCTCGGCGGCGTCCCGGCCGTGACGATCACGCGCTGGGACGGCGAGCAGCTCGCGATCCTGTTCGAGGTCGAGGAGGGCCGTCAGATCCGGACGGCGTATTCCCGCGCCGCCAGCCCCGATCGCGTGATTGTCGAGACGACGTTCATCGATCGCGGGAACAGCGAGAAGGTCTCACGCGTCTACGAGCCCTACGATCCCAACCGGTTGCCCTCCAGCACGGCGCGCTCGGCGTCGTCCGGACCGCCATCTTCGGGCGGCGCACCAGGCAACAGCGAGCCTCCGCCCGGCGCGTTCCATGCGCAGGCCGGCGCGGAGTTCAAAGGCCTGTCCACCGTCGGCCTGGTCGTCGAAGACATGGGCTCGCAGGCCGCGACGTGCGGGCTGAACCAGGGCACGATGGAGTCCGCGGTCTACAAACACCTCACCGCCACGGGCCTGCAGGTCCGCCGCAACTCCGACGAGGACACCTACGTCTACGTGAACATCAACGTCGGCAACCTGTCGAACGGCCTGTGCGTGTCGCGGTTCGACGTCTACCTGACGACGCACACGACGGCCACGCTGTCGTACCAGAGCTCGCCGGTCCTGGTCGAAGTGACGCTGATGCACAAGGGCAGCCTCGCCGGCGGCAGCCCAACAGCGCATGCCGACTCGGTGCAGAAGGGCGTGCTGGAATACGTCGATCAGATCGCCGCACGCATCCACGACGCGAACCCGTCCAAACCGTAGGGCGACATTGACGATCACACCCCGACCCGCTCCCCTGCTGCTGCTCGCCGCGCTCGCGCTCACTGTCGGACTTGCCGCGCAGACCCCCGCGCCGGCTGCCTCACCTGTGGCCGACATGGATGCGCCCTTCCGCAATCCGGACCTGGCTGACGATCAACGCCTGAAGGATCTGGTCGCGCGCCTCACGCCCGACGAGAAGATCGCCTGTCTGAGCACCAATCCCGAAGTGCCGCGGCTGGGCATTCGCGGCGCCCGATTCGTCGAAGGGATTCACGGCCTCGCCTATGGCGGTCCCAGCAACTGGGGCAGCCGCAACCCGATGCCGACGACGATCTTCCCGCAGGGTGTCGGCCTCGGCGAGACGTGGGACGTCGATGCCGTGCGGAAGGTCGCCAGCATCGAGGGTTATGAGGCACGCTTCATCTTCCAGAGCTCGCGCTGGCATCGTGGCGGGCTGGTCATCCTGTCGCCGAATGCCGACCTGGCCCGCGACCCTCGCTGGGGCCGCACCGAGGAGAGCTACGGCGAAGACCCGTTCCTCGATGGCACGCTGGTCGTGTCCTTCATCAAGGGCCTGCAGGGCGACGACCCGAAGCACTGGCAGGCGGCGTCGCTGATGAAGCATCTGCTCGCCAACAGCAACGAGCACCTCCGCACCTCCTCATCGTCAGACTTCGACGAGCGCCTGCTGGCCGAGTACCTACAGCGTGCCGTTCCGCATGGGCGTGATGGAGGGCCACGCCAACGCCTTCATGGCGGCCTACAACAAGGTCAACGGCATCCCCTGCATCATTCAGCCGTTCCTGCGCGCCATGACGATGGGGCAATGGGGCCTGGACGGAATCATCTGCAGCGATGGCGGGGCGCTTGGCCTGCTGGTCACCGACCACAAGGCGTTCAAAGAGTGGGACGAGGCTGCAGCGGCGTCGATCAAGGCTGGCATCACTGTGTTTCTCGATCGCTATCCCGACGCCGTACGTTCGGCGCTCGCGAAGAACCTCATCACCGACGCCGACATCGACGCCGCGCTGATCCGGAACTTCCGCGTCTCGCTGCGGCTTGGACTGCTCGATCCGCCGGACCGCGATCCGTACACGCAAATCGGTTTGACGGGCGAAGACCCGTGGACGTCGGACAAACACCGGAGCGCCGTACTCGACGTGACGCGCAAGTCGATCGTGCTGCTGAAGAACGATGGGGGCCTGCTGCCTCTCGACAGCAGCAAGGTGAAGTCGATTGCAGTCATTGGCCCACGGGCTGGCGCCGTACTGCCGGACTGGTACAGCGGCACGCCGCCCTACACCGTCTCGCCGCTTGGCGGCATCAGGCAGCGCGCAGGCAGCGGGGTGACAATCACGGTCGCCACCGACAACACCAACGGCACCGCGGCGGCTGCAGCCAAGGCGGCCGACGTCGCGATCGTCATCGTCGGCAACCACCCGACGTGTGATGCCGGCTGGGAGAAGTGTCCCGTCGCCAGCGACGGCAAGGAAGCCGTCGATCGCCAGGCCATCGACCTCGAGCAGGAAGCGCTGGTCAAGGACGTCTTCGCCGCGAACCCGCGGACCATCGTCGTCCTGAAGGCCAGCTTCCCGTTTGCCATCAACTGGAGCCAGGCGCACGTGCCGGCGATCCTGACCATGGCGCATAGCAGCCAGGAGGAAGGCACCGCGCTGGCGGATGTGCTGTTCGGCGACTACAACCCGGCCGGCCGTCTCGTGCACACCTGGCCGGCGTCACTCGACCAGCTCCCGCCGATGATGGACTACGACATCCGCCACGGCCGGACCTACATGTATTTCAAGGGCCAGCCGCTTTACCCGTTCGGCTACGGCCTGAGCTACACGCGGTTCACGTACTCGAACCTGGCGCCGAGCGCGACGACCCTGGCGGCGGATGGGACGGTGGACGTGAAGGTAGACGTCAAGAACGCCGGCGCGCGCCGCGGCGACGAGGTCGTGCAGCTCTACGTGTCGTATCCCTCATCGAAGGTCTCGCGTCCGAACCGTCAGCTCGTCGGCTTCACGCGCGTGAGCATCGAGCCGGGCCAGACGCGCACCGTCAGCATCCCGCTTCCCGCGAGTCGTCTTGCCTGGTGGGACGCCGCGCAGCAGAAGTTCGTAGTCGAACCCGGCCCCGTGACAGTTATGGTTGCCGCCTCGTCCGCCGACGTCCGCGCCCAGACGACGCTGACAGTGAACTAGTTTTCCGCAAGGCCGACTTTCGTAGGGCCGACCTCCACTTCCGTAGGAACTTCCGTAGGGCCGATCTTTAGATCGGCCTCTCACCGATTCGCCCGTTCGCCCAATCGCGCTGTCAGGCCCTATACGCGGTCCCTCCCCCCACCACCGTCCGGACCACCTCGATGTCCTTGATCTTCTCGGGATCCACTGTGTGCGGATCGTCAGCGAGAACGACGAAGTCTGCGAGCTTCCCTGCCGTCACCGAGCCCTTGATCGACTCTTCGCGTGACGCATGCGCGCCGTTGATCGTGTTGACCTGCAGCGCCTCGTCCACCGTGATGCGCTGATTGGCGCCCCACGTGGCGCCGTCCCAGCCCCGACGCGTGACCATCCCCTGGATTCCCATCAGCGGCGCAAACGGCCCCGGCTGGAAGTCGGAGCCCGCCGCAGCCGGAATGCCCGCGTCCAGGAACGAGCGGTAGGCCATCGCGCGCTTCATCAGCTCCTCGCCGTAGAACACGAACTTGTCCGAGTTGTAGTAGGCGTAGCTGGTGAACGGCGTCGGAATCGCGCCGGCGGCCTTGATGCGGCGCACCAGGTCGTCGGTGATCAGCGTGCAGTGCGTGATCTTCGGCCGCGCGTCCGGCCGCGGGAACAGCTGCTGCGCACGTTCGATCGCCGTGAGATACATGCCGATGGCGACGTCGCCGTTGGCGTGGCAGTTCACCTGGATGCCGGCGCGATGGACGCGCTCGACCCAGGCGTTGAGGTCGTCCTGCGTCTCGGTGACGTTGCCCTTGTACGGCGGCGTCACGCCAGGAAACGGCACGCTCATCGCCATCGTCCGCTCCGAGAACGACCCGTCAACCGTGTGTTCAGCGGTCGCGCCGAGGCGGATCCATTCGTCGCCGAAGCCGGTCATGATGCCGGCGGCAATCATCGCCTCGAGCACTGCGCCATAGGGCTCGTAGCTCACCCGATGCAGCAACTCGCCGCGCGCGCGCACCTGCTGCAGCGCGGCGAGGTTGCCGCCCTGGTGGTGGACGCTGGTCAGCCCGTAGCGGACGAACTGCTTCGAGATGTGCGCCAGCCCGTCGCGGTCGCGCTGTTCCTGCTGCTCCTGCGTGTAGGTGGGTCGAGCGCCAACCTTCTCGAACACCGCCATCGCGCGGTCCGTGACGCGGCCGTTCAGCTCGCCGCTGTCGTCGTGATCGAACGTGCCGCCTGGCGGGTTGGGCGTCTTCTTCGTGACGCCCGCCATCTCGAAGGCCTTGCTGTTGTAGAAGCCGGTGTGGCCGCCGCGATGGTGCACCACCACGGGATGGTCGAGCGACACCGCGTCGAGGTCCTTCGCGGTGACACGGCGCTTGTCCTTCACCTTGGTGTCGTCGTAGAAGTAGCCTTCGACCCACGTCCCCGGCGGCGTCTCCTTCGCCCTGGCGCGGAGCTTGTCGACGATGCTGGCGATGGTGACGAACTCGACCTGGAACGGATTGCCGACCAGCACTTCGTAGAGCAGGACCGTGCCGAAGCAATGATTGTGGCAGTCGGTGAAGCCAGGGACGATGGTCATCCCCTTCGCGTCGAGCGTCTGCGTCCCCTTGCCCGCGAGTCCCTTGATGTCGGCGCTCCGGCCCACTGCGACGAAGCGGCCGTTCCTGACCGCGAAGGCCTCGGCCTTGGGGAGTGCCGGATCCATCGTGTAGACCGTGGCGTTCAGGACCACGAGGTCGGCGTCCGTCGTGGTATCGGCAGCTGCGACGACGCCGGGCGTTGCACCGACCCACGAGCCGCCCACTGCACCCGCCAGCCCCGCGCCGGCCAGCCCCATGAACCCTCGTCGACTCTGTCGCTCACTCACGGGATCACCGCCGTCGCGTCGATCTCCACCAGCCAGTCCTCGGATGCCAGGGACTGCACGCCCACGAGCGTCGCGGCTGGAGGTTCCACCGAGCCCATGGCTCGGAGTCGTGCCGCCCGCAGGTCGTCGCGCATCGACGGCTGATAGTTCACGACATACGTCGTGATCTTGACCACGTCCTTGAACGTCGCTCCGCTCCCCTCCAGCGCGAGCCGAACATTTTCCCAGGCCTGATTCGCCTGCGCCTTCAGATCGCCCTTGCCGACCAGCTCGCCCTTCGCATTGTGGGCCACCTGCCCGGAGATCCAGATGACAGTGCCAGGCCTGGCCTTCACGACCTGGGTGTATGCCGGCGAGGTCCCGAGCCCGGGCGGATTGATGTGCTGAATGTCCTGGCCGAGCAACAGGCCCAGTGAGTACAGGAAAAGGATCGGCGTTGTGTGCATGGCGTGCAGCTTATCCCTTCGAGAAGCGCGTGGTCGAATCAAGCCGGTGCTGCTAAAGTTTGCGCGTGCAGAAACCGTCCGTGCTGCTGATCCTTTACGCCCTGGCGGCGATGCCCGCGTTCGCGGCCGCGCAGCCGATTGCCGTGAGCAGCATGAACCCTCACTACTTCGCGCTCAACGGCAAGCCCGTGGTCCTGGTCACGTCCGACCACCATTACGGCGCCGTCATCGACCGCGACTTCGACTACGCGCGCTTTCTCGACACACTCGCCGCGTCCGGCATGAACCTGACGCGGATCTATCCGGGTGGCATGTTCGAGGCGCCCGACAAGTACCGTGCCGGCAACCCGCTCGGCCCGCTGCCTGGCCGGCAGCTGCTGCCCTGGATGCGTACGACGACGCCTGGCGCGAATCCGCTGCTGGCGCCGGCCGGCGCGCCATCGATGAAGTTCGACCTCGATCGCTGGAACCCCGAGTACTTCGACCGCCTGAAGGCCTTCGTCGCCTACGCTGCCACAAAACACATCGTCGTCGAGGTGGCGCTGTTCAACGGCATGTACGCCGACAGCTGGCCGCTGATGGCGATGTATCACGGCAACAACATCCAGGGCGTCGGCAACTACGAGGCCGACGTGTGCGGCCTCTACACGACCAACGATGCGCGAAACCGGGACGTCATCCGCTACCAGCGTGCGTATGTCGCGAAGGTCACGACGGAGCTGAATGGGTTCGACAACGTGATCTTCGATCTCAGCGACGAGCCGCTGCTGCAGGGCACACCGGGCGGCGGGATCATCTTCCTCGACCACGCCGATGTCATTCCCTGGCTGCAGCAGATGGGCGATGCGTTTCTGGCGGCGGAGGCGGCGCTCCCGAAGAAGCACGTGCTCGGACAGACCGTGCAGAGCCTGTCGCCAGACCTCTCGGGCGAGCCGTGGGTGCAATGGCTGCCGACCGAATACGTCAAGGCGGCCGGCGCGGCGCTCGAGAAGAACTACGGCGCGCGCAAGCCGATCGTCGACGTCGAGTCCGACTACTACGGCGCGTCCCTCGTCAGCTCCTACGGGCCAGACGATGTGCGGATCGAGGGATGGTGGTTCATGCTCGGCGGCGGCGCGGGGATCATCAATTTGAACAGCGAGTTCCATCGCGGGCAGGAAGCCGGTGGCGCGGATACGCGTGAGCGGATCCTGCCGCAGCGCACGCTCTTGAAGCGCTTCATGGACAACCTCGACCTTACGGCAGTCACTCGGTTCGTTGGCGTCGCCCCGCTGCCCGACGGCATCGTCGTCAGCGCGCTGGCGCATCCCGGCGAGCAGTACGCCGTCTACCTGGCGCACGCGAAGAGCGACGGCCAATGGGGCGCGCATTTTGTGGCGGTCCCGGGCGCCTATACCGACACGATTGAACTGAAAGACGTGCCTGCCGGAAAGTACGAGGTGAAGTGGGTCGATCCCGCCACCGGCGCTGACATCAAGGTGGACGTGGTGGCAGCGTCAGGCGGCGCACTCAGGCTGCAGGCGCCGAGTTACGCCCTTGATATCGCGGTCCGCCTCGAGCGGATCCGCTAGTCCCCACTTTCGACGGAACTCCGCTACGTCCACACCCATGGCCAGTTAGACCGGAATAGAATGTCGGCCTCGCCACCATCATGGAGTTTTCACCGGGCGCCGAGGTCGGACCATATCGGATTCAACGTCTGATTGGTAAAGGCGGCATGGGCGAAGTCTACGTGGCCCATGACACCCGCCTCGACCGGGACGTCGCGATCAAGGTACTGACCGCAGAACTGGCGGCTACGGGTGCGTACAGCCGTCACCTGTTGAGAGAGGCGAGAGCGATCGCGCATCTGAGCCACCCCAACATCGCGTCGGTATTTGACGTCATCGAGCGGGACGGCCGCGTCTGCCTCGTGATGGAGTACCTGCACGGCGAAACGCTGGCGGCACGGTTGACGCGAGAGCCTCTGCCCGAAGCGGAGTTCTTTGGTTACGCAGAGCAGATCGCGTCGGCACTGGTCCATGCGCACGCGCACGGCATCCTGCACTGCGACCTGAAGCCGGGCAACATCTTCATCACCGACGAAGGCACGGTCAAGGTGCTGGACTTCGGTCTCGCCCGAACGATTCACGCGGACACCGGATCGACAGCGACGGCGACGGGTCTGGCCACGAGTATCCTGCTCGATCGCGCAGGCACGCCTGCCTATATGGCGCCGGAGCAACGAGCAGGCGGGCACCTCGACGCGCGAACCGACATCTACAGCTTCGGCGTCGTGCTCGGCGACATGGCCGCTGCGGCGGCGAGTCGAACGTCAGACCCGTACAGCACGACACGGCTACCAGGTGGCGGCTTCGCCATCTCGAGCGCCATGACGACAGTGATCGAGCGCGCCCGTACCGCCAACCCCGATCAGCGGTTTCAGGCAGTGACGGATTTGCGGGCGGCGCTTGGGGCGTGCCGGACGACGGCCAGTCGAACGCCCTGGGCTGCCGCACTCTCTCAGACGCGCACCGGAATCGCAGCGACGCTACTGCTGGTCGCCGCCTGTGTGGCACTGGTGTCGCGGCTCGTTGTCGCTCCACGGCCGTCGGCCGCAACGTCACGTGCGGTCGTCGCGGTCCTGCCATTCACCACAGACGTGACCGACTCGTCGGCCGAGGCGGTGGCGTCGGGACTCACCGAGCTGGTCTCAAACGACCTCGCCCGTGCCACCAACCTCGTCGTGGTCTCCGATACGTCCGTCCGGTCGGCTGGTGTCGACAAGCTATCGCCCACGCAGGCAGGCCGTCAGCTTGGCGCCAGCCATCTCGTGCTGGGCCGCGTGCATACCCGCGGGACAATGCTGCAGGTAGACCTGCAAGTCTTTGTCGCCGCAGCGGGGCGAGCCGCCGTCACGGGCACTGTCGAAAACGGATACGCCGCGCTCGCGTCCGATCGAGGCGCGCTGTCTCGCGCCGTTCGCGAGCGGCTGACCGCGGCGGGCCTGCCGGCTCCCGCCCTGCCCTTACAACCGGGCGCCGAGGCCATCGATCGCCTGGCGTTCGAATACTACGCAAGAGGGCGTGAGTATCTGCTCAATGCCGACGCGACTCGAAATCTGAGCCTCGCGCTGGATCTATTTCAGAAGGCGCTGACACGGGCACCCACATTTGCGCTCGCACACGCAGGAGTCGCGGAGGCCTTGTGGCGTCGCTATCGGGATAGCAGGAACACGTCCGATGCCGCGGCGGCGCAAACTGCGGCCTTCGACGCTCTTCGGCTTGCGCCGGAGGATCCAATCGTCCGCTACGCGGTGGCGATTACATTGCAGGAGACGGGCAAGGCGGCGGACGCGATCAGCGAATTCGAGGCGCTGCTCCGCTCGCGGCCATCGAGCGACGACGCGCATCGCGCGCTCGGAATTCTTTACGGGCAGGCGGACCAGTGGGATAAGGCAAACGCGCATTTCACGGCCGCAGTGAGTCTCCGGCCAGGCTATTGGCGCAACTATCAGGCCTACGGTGAGGCGTGTTTCGATGCCGGCCGCTTCGAGCAGGCAATCCCGCTGTTTCAGCAGGCGATCAATTTTCGACCTGAAAGCGCATCGGCCTATCAGGCTCTTGGCACGACGTATCACGCACTCGGGCGGATCGACGAGGCGAAGAAGTACTACGAGCAGGCCAACAGCATCGAGCCGACTGCGTTCGCGTATTCCAACCTTGCGCTGATCGCCTACTCGCAGCGTCGATGGCCGGCTGCTGTGGCGGCGTATCGCCGCTCTGCCGAACTGGAGCCCAACGAGCCCGTGACGTGGCGCAATCTCGGCGACACTCTGGTTCGCGCCGGAAACAGGGCCGACGCGCTCGACGCGTATCAACGGGCTGTCGACCTGGCGGCGGCTCAGCTGAAGGTCAACCCGAATCGGGCGGCCTTGAAGAGCCTCCAGGCGCTGTGCACGGCCAAGATGGGGCATGCCGCTGAGGCCGGACGGTTGATTGACGAGGCGTTAGACATCGACCAGGTTGACGGCGAAGTGCTTTACCACGCCGCGGTCGTCGCGCTCCTGTCCGGGAAGCGTCCGGAGGCTTTGGCATTCGTGCGGCGATCGATTGACAGTGGCTATAGCGCGGCTATGATCGCCGACGACGAAGACCTGGAGCCGCTCCACTCGGACCCCACGTTCACCACCATCCTGAAGCGATGAGAGGCGTTATGCATGCACGTCCTGCGCGCCATCTGACGGGAGTCGTCCTCGCGGTCTCACTCACAATCGGACCTGCAGCGTTGCAGGCTCAGTCAGCCGCTCAGGCGGCTGCGACATGCACCCGCCCGCCGAATACCTGTCCTCCACAGACGTCGGGCCTCGGCTTTACTACCCTCAGCATCATCAACGCCGACGAGCACGGCGTGAAAACCTGCAAGTTCGCCGACCATAGACTCGACCGGCTGGAGACCTACATCGGCTCCGACGGGTCGTGGCAGCTGTGCAACGCATGCGATCTGCCGGCGGAAGTAGTGCTGGACACCTGGGACGACAGCGCCTGGGGGTCGCACTTCGAAGCCACGTCTCCGCTGCCAAATCTGGATGGGTCGGTCTCCACAACGATCGGTTGCCATGACACCGGCGCGATAGACGCCCGTCGCGCGAAAGACGAGGGCCGGTTCAACTACAAGGCGCATGTCAGGCTCACCGCCACATCCTCGTTCAGCGACACCATCGATCCGCAGCTGCAGATCAAGCGCGGCGGCGGCCTCTTCCGCAAGATGATGATGCTCGGTGCGCATCTGCTCTCGCTGCTGCTGGGCGTTCTCCTCGGCTATCTGCTGGGGCGTCGGCGACAAGCCTGAGGCGAATCGGGCTGCGCTAAGGATGCACTCGTACGCGCCCGCTCCTCCCGGCCGATGACCGGAGACGAGCGGGCGCAATCGAGTCGAGCCGTCGAACTTACAAGGTCGCCGGCAGATAGGGGACCTGTCGGAATCGGATTTCGCTGCTGAGGCCTGGGAGGGTCAATGCGGGGTGCGCTGAGCTTCGCTTGTGAGGCGATCTGAACCCCTCTTCCGCCACGGTAGAGCGTGAGTGTGGAACAGTAACGGGGCAGCCGACGTCTACCGGCTCAGACCACCCTCGTCGCAGGAGACCGATCCGTGGATCCCATACTGCCCGTCCACGTCGCCGCTGCCTCGGTTGGCCTGCTGTCGGGCGCGGTTGCGCTCACCGCCGCCAAGGGGCGCTGGTTGCATCGCAAGAGCGGCATCGTGTTCGTCTACGCCATGATCGCCATGTGCGTCTCGGCGGTGGCGGCCGCGATTGCCAGGGGCCAGGCGACCAATGTGATCGCCGGGTCGTTGACGGCGTATCTGGTGCTCACGGGCCTGATGACGGTGCGTCGGCCGTCCGCAGGATCACGCTGGTGGGATCTCGGCCTGATGCTCATGGCACTGACGCTGGCCGCAATCACGATCACCGCCGGCCTGTCTGCAATCGCCAGTCCGAGCGGTAAGGCCTTCGGCTTTCCGCCCGCTCCGTTCTTTCTGTTTGGCGTGCTCGCCTTGTCTGGCGGGGCCGGCGACCTCCGCATGATCCGGCGGGGACCGTCGCGCGGCGCACGCCGACTGGCGCGGCACTTGTGGCGCATGTGCATGGCGCTGTTCATCGCCGCCGCGTCGTTCTTCTCCATCCGCTCACGGGTGGCCACAGTCTTCCCGGCCGCGCTGACAGGCCCGGCACTACGCGCGCTTCCGGTGCTGCTGGTGCTGGCGGCGATGTGCTACTGGCTCGTGCGTCTTCGCTGGCGTGCGATTCCTGTCCGCGCCTGACACGTCGCTCGATTGCCTGGTCTTCACGCGAACGACGGCGAGGATCGCGCCCGCAGTGCAAGAACGATTTTCCGCCGACGCCAAAAGCTGAGAGCCCTGACCGACGGGACGGTCGGACTCAGCCCACGCCCCGATCGCGCACGCGGTGTCGCGGGCACGATCGGGGCAATCACAGACCCACGCTCAGAACGTCAGCTTCGCGCCGATCTGCCACCACCGTGGCAACTGCTGGCTGATCGCCTTGCCGAACCCACCTGACGAGAGGTCGTTGCTCAGATACAGGTTGTCGTAGTTGAACAGGTTGTAGATCTCGAAGCGGATCTGGAAGTTCAGACGCCCGCCAATCGGCGTGCTCTTGAACGCCGCCAGATCGACTTCAGAGAAACCGGGCTGCCGGAACTGTTGCGGCTTCTCGTTGCCGTTGGTGCCCGGCGTGGGCGCGGTGAATTGTCCCGGCGTGAACACGCCATTCAGATACGCGTCATGCGATCGCTGCATGTCGTAGCTGGTGACGTTCGGGTAGTCCAGGTTGTCGCCGTCCGCGTTGTAGTCGCCCCCGGCGGTGAACGGCGCCGTGGTGATGACTGTCATCGGGTACCCCGACTGCTGGACGCTGATGACGCTGACACCCCAACCGGCCGTCAGGACGCCGACGGCCCCCTTCCCGCCGTTCATGCCGGGCAGCTCGTAGTTCATCGTGAGCGAGAACCGGTTGGGCACGTCCCACGGCGACGGCCCGTAGAACTGGTGAGGATTCAGCGCCGTCGGGTAGTTGCCGGCGTCGTCCTTCGAGCTCGATCGCGTGTAGGACACGTCGAAGAAGGCCCGTCTCCCCCGCCCCCTCAGATCGAAGGTCACTCCGTTGTAGTTGGCGACGCGATCGTTGTCCGCGTAGGAGATCGCGCCGAAGCTGGGATTGAGCCGCGTCGGCGGCGAGCCTGGCGGCTTGTTGAGCAGGTCGCCAGGCAGCGCGTTGATGTCCACGCCATAGCTGACAAGACCTGCCGCATTGCCGTTGCCCACAAGGTTGGCGGAGTGAGAGCCGCTGTAGAGCACCGAGGCCGACAGGTTGTTGTTGATCCGGTGCTCCAGCGAGGCTGTCGCGATATACGCGGTCGGAGACTTCAAGTCAGGATTGATCCCGCCGATCGGCGCGGCGGCACCGGCGATGCCCCCACTCGCGTCGAGGCACGGGGCTGTCGGACACAACGTGGATCCAGCCAGGCTCGGGAACGTGAACCCGAACGGCGGTGTGCTGCTGTTGCCCTGCACGAAGACCGGCGGAGTCGACGAGCCGGCAAAGAACGTCGGCAGGATCAGGCCCGGCGGATTGCCGCGGAACTCTTCCTGCACGTTGGCCTGCGTCAGCCAGTTCGCGTAGACCCCGAACCCGCCGCGCACGACCCAGTCGCCCTTGCCCGTGACGTCCCACGCCGTGCCAATCCGGGGATTGAACGCCTTCGGCGACTGATTGAGGGCGTTCTGCGTGGGCCGCGCGATGCCGCTGGCGACCTGATCCTGGAATGTCGAACCGGACCCGAGATAGAAATTGCCGAACACCGTGGTGTCGCTGCGCGAGTAAGGATTGCCCTGATCGTCGTAGCGGAAGCCGAGCGTCACGGTGAGGTTGCGCCTGGCGGTCCAGGTGTCCTGCGCGAACACGCCCCAGTTTCTCGAGGCCGCGTTCCATTCCCACAGCTTCTGCTGACCGGCGATCGGGTCGTACATCACGCCCCCTTCGGTGAGGGGCGCGTCCTGGGCGAGCGTCAGCAGGTTGTCGAAACTGAACTTCGGCTGCGACCACGGGCCCTGGAACGGCTCCACGTCGTCGCCGAACCAGCCCTCGTAACCGAACTTCAGCACGTGGGCGCCGCGGACGTGCGTCAGGACGTCGCGCCAGTGATAGTTGTGCTGAATGAAATCGCCCTGCGCGAAGCCGACCCCGTACCCGACCGAAAGCCCGGTCACCGAGATCGACGGAATCGTGAAATCGCCGGTCTCGCCCTGAACGCCCTCGATCCGGTTCTGGGCGAAGATCGTCTCGTTCAGCGTCGACGGACTGAAGATGTGCGTGTAGTTGATCTGGAACGCCTGCTGGGTGGTGTGGTTCGTCGTCGAGAACTGCGGGATCACTGCCGGGCCGCCGTAGTGCAGGTTGGTCCAGAACGCGCTGCCGTAGAGACGGTCGGACTTGAACTGCTTGTCAATCCGCACGAAGTACTGATCGCCGTCGCGGAAATTGCTGGAATTGAAGACGCCGCTGTCGATGAGCGCCGTCGAGCACGGCAGGCCGTTGGTCGCGGCGGTGCCGCACGTGCCTGGAAATACGTCTGCGGCAGTCTTCGACACCCCCGTGACAGTCGCCGCGCTCGGCAGGTAGGTATTCAGGATCCTGGTCCCGAACGTGCCGGGATATGCCTGATTCGCCCACGTCGCGAACTGCTGATCGGGAAAGAACAACGTCTGGTTGCCCGTCGACGCCGAGGACCGCAGTGGCTCGACGGCAAAAAAGAAGAAGAACTGCTTGTGCGGGACGATCGGACCGCCGACGGTGAAGGACATGTTGTTGCTGTGGAACGGGTTGTATTCCTGATTCGGCGCCATGAAGACGGTCTTGGAATACATGCCCTGGTAGTTGAAGTAGTCGCTGATCAACCCGTGAAACTGCTCCGACCCCGACTTGGTCGTGCTCGCCATCTGAATGGAGCTGCCGCCGCCGTATTCCGATGAGAACGTGTTGACCTGGATGCTGGTCTCCTGGATCGCATCAGGGTTCGGTGTGAGATTGAGCACGCCCTGCCGGATGCCGCTGGTGACGTTGAGGCCGTCGATGATGAACTGGTTCGCGACGGTCCCCTGGCCATTCGCGCTGAGATCGACAGCTGTTTCGGTCGAGTAGTTGTCGACGCCCGATCCCGGCGTGCCGGCGCCTCCCGGCTGCCCGCCTCCCATCGTGCCCAACCCAGACACGCCTGGCGCCATGGTCGCAAGCGAGATGTAATTCCGGCCGGCGAGAGGCAGCACCGACAGCGAGTCGCTCTGCAGCGTCATCTGGTTCCGCGTCTCCGCGGTGTTGACGAGCGGCGTCACGCCGGTGACTGTCACCTGCTCCGTCAACGCGCCCACCTCGAGCGAGATCGGCACGCTGAGTGTCTGGTTGGTCAGCAGGACGACGCTGACTTCGGCCTTGCGAAAGCCCTGCGCCTCGGCGGTGATCTTGTATGGGCCGGGCGCGAGGCTCAGGAAGCGGTACGCCCCGGACCCGTCGGAGGTCGCCGTCGACGAGGCCTCGGTGGTGACGTTCACCAACGTCAGCGTGGCGTTGGCGATCTCCGCTCCGCTGGGATCCTGGACGACGCCTTGAATGTTGCCGGTGTACTGCGCGTAGCCGGCCCTGCAGGTGAGAAGAACGAGAAGGATAGCGCCGCAACCACTACGGACCAGGCGTTTGGTGCGCATGATTCCCCCGGATGTAAACGGTGGAACCGACGTTGCGCCCGTAGCCGGGGAGCAGGCCGCGGGCCCTGATATTGGGCCGAATCCGGCCCCGTGAACGTTCACGGAACCGAGTATGGACCGTAACGCCAAAGCCGGAGCGTGTCAAGTAACGAATCCTTAGGAACGCTGCCAGCCTCTGTTCGTCACGATGCCTGCGCCTTCCCTCACTGTGACGAGCTGATTGGCCGGCACCCGCTTCAATGACTCGTGCAGGCCATTGGGCCAGTAGATGTCGATGTCGACGACGGCGGCGCTCCCGAGACCAAAGTGCAGGCGCGGATCGTTGGAGGAATAGAAACTCGACTGGCTGACCACCGCCTGCGCGTGCGTGCGCTCGCCGGCCCGGACGAGCACGCGAGCCCCGATGGCGCTGCGGTTCGACTTCACGCCTTCGAGCTTCACTTTAATCCAGTGCCCGGCGCCGGTGACGTCGTTGCGGAGCAGCGACGGCGGCTCGTTCAGGTTGACGATGAGCACGTCGATGTCGCCGTCGTTGTCGAAGTCGCCGAAGGCGCAGCCGCGGCTGCAATGCGCGGCCGCGACGCCGGGCCCGGCGGCCTCCTGCAGTTCCTCGAAGACGTGATTGCCGAGATTGCGAAAGACCGCGCGCGGCGTCTTCGCGGGATAGAGCGGCAGCTTGTGCTCGACGTCGGGATAGACATTGCCCGTCACCAGGAAGATGTCGGGGGCGCCGTCGTTGTCGAGATCGACAATCGCGGCGCCCCAGCCGACGTACCGGGTCTCGACGCCGATCCGTGACGCGCGCGTCACCTCGTCGAAGTTCCCGCTGCCGTCGTTGTGATAGAGGCCGCTGGCGTCATCGGCAAAATGGGTCTTGAACAGGTCGAGATGCCCGTCCGCGTCGTAGTCGCCGATGCCGACGCCCATGCCAGCCTGCTCTCCCCCGTCGTCGCTCAGCGACACACCGCGCAGGACGCCTTCCTCGCGAAAGGTGCCGTCGCGGTTGTTCATGAACAGCAGGCTGGGCGTGGAGTCGCAGGCGACATAGATGTCGGGCCAGCCGTCTTCGTCGAGGTCGGCGGCGACCACTGTCATGCCGTAGGACTTCGCCGAGGCCGAAATGCCAGCCTCCTGGCTGACGTCGGTGAAGGTCCCGTCCCCGTTGTTCCGGTAGAGCGTGTGCGTGCCGGGTGGCAGGCCGCGCGGTCCGCACACGACCGGAATGCCCTTCCAGTTGCAATTCGTGTTGTCGCCCGGCACGGGCGCGTGTTCAAGGGAGAAGTGCACGTAGTTGGAGACGAACAGATCGAGGTGGCCGTCGCGGTTGTAGTCGAGAAAACTGCAACCGGCGCCCCAGCGCGGCTGGGGGCTCGTCAACCCGGCGGCGGCTGTCACGTCGGTGAAGGTGCCGTCGCCGTTGTTGCGATACAACCGGTTCTGGCCGAAGTACGTGCAGAACAAGTCGTCGAAGCCGTCGTTGTTGTAGTCCCCGACGCACACCGCCGACGCCCAGCCGACGGCCTTCAGTCCCGCCTTGTCGGTGACATCGGTGAACGTCCCGTCGCGATTGTTCTTGTACAACCGGTTGCCGGCGCCCTCCGGCGCACCCTCCAGCCGGGTGCCGCCCAGCAGGAAGATGTCCATCCAGCCGTCGTTGTCGTAGTCGACAAACGCGCAGCCACAGCCGATGGTCTCGAGAATGTATTTCTGCTGCTCCAGGGCACCGTAGAGGACCGGCGCCGTCAGCCCGGCGGCGGCGGCGACATCCACGAAGCGCGCGTCGAACGGACGGCCGGAAGGCGCGCCCCGCGCCACCGGCTTCGTCGTGTGGCTGGCGATGCCCTGCGCCAGCGCGCGTCCGGCCGCGACGGACATCGTCGAGCCGAGCGAGAGCTGGACGAAGGCGCGGCGCGTCAGTCTCATGGGGCAGGGTTACTGATGCGGCGCGGGCTCGGGGTTCCGATCGCCTTCTATCAGCTTGAACCGGTATTGCTGACGTTCCTTCTCGGCAGCCTGCTCGCGCAAGACGGCCAGACGCTTGAGCAAATCGGGAATCTCCTCTTTCTGGCCAGACTTCCGCAGTGCCTGAATCAGCCGATACACCGCGGTCTGGTCATTCGGGTCGCTGGCCAGTGCCTTCCGGCACTGATCGATGGCGGCCTGAGTCTGCCCGGACTGGAGATAGAGCTTGGCGAGCACGCCGTGTGCCGCGGCAAGCGATGGCCGGAGCGCAATCGCTTTTTGCGCTGACGCGACTGCCGTCTTGAACGCGGGCGTCCCAGGATCCGGTCCCTGCTGGGCGAGGATGTCCGCACGGACGTACAGCAGCAGCGGATCATCCGGCTTGTGGACAAGTTTCTGCTGGACCGTGGCAAGCGCCCGATCCAGGTCGTTCGCCTGCACAGCGGCAAGCCCCTGGGCGGCAGAGCTCAAACTCTGGCTCGGATCGAGGACAGTGGCCTTCTCGAAATCGGCCTCGGCCTTGTCGTACTCCGCCAGCTGCACGTAGAGCACACCCCGGGCCAGATAAAGGGGCGCGGCCTGCGGCTGCAGGGTGAGCCCGTCGTTGATGACGTTGATGCCGACCTGAAACGACTGGTGGGCGAACGCGATGCTGGCGAAATCGACGTAGAGGTTGGTGTTCCGTGGATCGAGCAGGATGGCCTGCCGGAGGGTGCTGACCGCGCGGGCGGTGTCGCCGCTTTCTTCGGTACGCGCTCGACGCGAGCTCGAGCGTCTCCGCGTCGGCCTTTCCGCCCTCGATGACTGGCGTCAGCGTGACCAGGGCGTCCTGCGGCTTCTGCGCCATGAGCTGGATCGACGCGAGCAGGCGGCGCTCGCGTGCGTCCGCCGGCTGAAGGGCGACGGTACGCTGAAAGACGCCAATCGCGGCGTCGAATCGCTTCATCCTCACCAGGCAGGTGCCGTAGGCGTGCAGCGCGTCGAGCTCGGAATCGAGGAGCGCGCCTGCCCGCTCGAAATGGCCGACGGCCGCCGGGCAGTTGCCGTCTCTGTATGCGAGGACCGCGAGCATGGCGTGGCTCGTCGGGTCGTCCGGCCGCAGCTTCACCAGCCGATCGAGGAGCGGCACGGCCTCCCGGCTGCCGCCCTGGTAGTAGAGCTGAGCGGCGCCTTCGAGCGCCGGGACGTAGTCGGGCGAGAGCGTCAGCGCCTGGCGAAACGACTTCAACGCGCCGCTCGTGTCGCCCGTGCGCGACAACGCGATGCCCTGCAGCGTCCAGACCTGCGCGTCGCCAGGTGACACCTTCAACGCCGCGCGGCTGAGCTCTACCGCCTTCGCGAAATCGCGAGCGCGCAGCGCCGAGCTGATCGCGTCGATTTGCCCGCCCGTCGTCGCGGCCGTGGTCGTGACCACACAGGCTGCAATTGCCATCGCACGCGTCGCGCGGCGCCAGCGGATCAGTGCCCGTGACGCCATCGGCCAATTTGACAAGGCTTCACCACGCGCTTATATCGTACAGAGGCCGGGCGCCGTTAACCAGGAGGTGCCATGACTGCAGTGAGTCGGAGAACGTTCCTGCATACAGCCACAGCAGCGGCCGCTGCGTGCGCCTACCCGATTCGTCCTGCTCGCGCTTCCTCGGCTGACCTCGGCGCCGTGGCGGTTACGCTTCCGCTCTCGACGTTTCAGTATGGCGAGGTCCAGCTTCTCGACGGCCCCATGAAGCGTCAGTTCGACGAGAACCATGCCCGATTCCTCCACCTCGACGATGACCGCCTGCTGAAGGTGTACCGGCAGGTCGCCGGCCTTCCAGCTCCCGGCGAGGATATGGGCGGCTGGTACGATCTCACGCGGCTTCAGTCTCGACACCAACGAGTTTCACGGCTTCATCGCCGGACACAGCTTCGGGCAGTACGTGTCGGGCCTCGCTCGCGCGTACGCGATCTCGGGATCGGAGCCTACGCGGGCCAAGATTGGTCGCCTCGTGAAGGGCTATGCGGAGACGCTCGATCCTGCGGCGACGTTTCTGAAGGGCTATCGGCTTCCGGCCTACACCTACGACAAGCTCTCGTGCGGCCTGATCGACGCGCACGCATTCGCGCGAGATCCCATCGCGCTCGACGTCCACGAGAAGCTGACGCGGGCGGCCACGCAATACCTGCCGGAGAAGGCCCTGTCGCGCGCCGAGCAGCGCGCGCGGCCGCACACGGACACCTCGTTCACCTGGGACGAGACCTACACGCTGCCCGAGAACCTGTTCCTCGCGTACCAGCGCACCGGCAAGACCTACTACCGTGACCTGGCGAAGCAGTTCCTGGAGGACGACACGTATTTCGATCCCCTGTCGCAGGGGAACAACGTCCTGCCGTTCGAGCACGCGTACAGCCACGTGAATGCGTTCAGCTCCGCGATGCAGGCGTACATCACGCTGGGAAGCGAGAAGCACCTTCGCGCCGCAACCAACGGGTTCGAGATGGTGCGAACCACCCAGAGCTTCGCGACGGGAGGATGGGGGCCTGACGAGGCGTTTGGCGAGCCCAATCGCGGCCAGCTTGGCGACAGCCTCCGCACGACGCATGCGAGCTTCGAGACGCCGTGCGGCGCGTACGGCCACTTCAAGATCGCCCGCTACCTGCTGCGGACGACGAAGGACTCCCGTTACGGCGACAGCATGGAGCAGGTGCTGTACAACACCATTCTCGGCGCGTTCCCGATCCAGGCCGATGGCACGTCGTTCTACTACTCCGACTACGGGACTCCCGGCAAGAAGGTGTGGTACGGGGAGAAGTGGCCGTGCTGCTCGGGGACGTTCCCTCAGCTCGCTGCCGACTATCACATCAGCACCTACCTGCGATCCGCTGACGGCGTCTACGTGAATCTGTTCACGCCCTCGACAGTCAAGTGGACCGAGGGCGGCGCCCGGTGCGTCCTGACGCAGCAGACGAACTATCCCTTCGACAGCGCGATCACGCTCACGATGGCGGCGTCGCAGCCTGTCGACACGACGGTCTACGTGCGCATCCCGGCATGGGCCACGCCTGCACCCATCCTGTCCGTCAACGGCGCGCGTGTCGCTGCTGCCGTCACGGCGGGCACGTTCGCGGCGATTCGACGGACCTGGAAGAACGGCGACAGGATCGAGATGGAGCTGCCGATGCCGCTTCGTCTCAACACGGTGGACGTGCAGCACCCGACACAAGCGGCCCTGGTGCGCGGACCGCTCGTGTTGATGGCGATTGGCGGTTCTCAGCCAGCGTTCGAGAAGGCGGCGTTGCTGCGCGCGCAGCCGGCGGGCAACGGCGGGGACGTCTCGGCCAACGCCGCCGACGGGACCAGCGTGGTGATGCGTCCGTTCATGAAGATCCAGGAGGAGAGCTACCTCACCTACGTGTCAGTGAAGGCGTGAGGTCCGGCGACTCGAGCCGTCAGCCGCGAAGGACGACCGCTTCAAGCTATCACGCGCCTTGCGCCGACGCGGCACGACTCCGCACGCCGGAGGCTTGCACGTTAGAATGACGCTCGCCGCACTGGCCCAGGATCCCCATGAACACTCGCCGGCAGTTTCTCGTTCGCGCGCCTCTTGGCGTGCTCGTCGCCGCCGCGGGGTGCGGCAGGAACCCCGCGCCGGACGCTGGTGCCGCGGCCTCGACCGCCCCTGCACAAGCGCCCGCCACGCCCGGCGCGCCGCCGACGTTTGGCACCGGCACAGGATCCGGTCCGGCCGTCACGCCGGCGACGTTTGAAGCCGCCGAGCAGCTCGCGCAGGTCTCGATGACGCCGGCCGAGCGGCAGCAGGCCGCCGACTCGTGGCGTACGTCCCTGGCGCCATACCTCGAACGCCGCACCGGGCCACGGAAGGTCCCCCTCGCCGCGACCGATGCGCCCGCGATGCTCTGGAATCCGCTGCTGCCTGGCGTGGTCGCCACGCCCCTCGGCGCGCGACAGGTTCGTGCGATCGCCAGCCGATCGCGTGCCGCTGCCCTCCTCGGACGCCGATATCGCCTTCGCTCCGGTCACACAGCTCTCGCGCTGGATTGAATCGCGACAGCTCACGTCCACGCGCCTGACGCAGATCTACCTCGATCGCATCGCGCGCCTCGACGCCAGGATCCGCGCGATCATCACGCTCACGAAGGACCACGCGATCGCGCGCGCGACGGCTGCGGACGCGGAGATCGCGGCGGGCAGGTACCGGGGGCCGCTGCATGGCATCCCGTACGGCGTGAAGGACCTGCTCGACACCAGGGACATCCCGACCACATACGGCGCCGAGCCGTTCAGGAATCGAGTCCCGGCCGCAGACTCCGTCGTCGTCCGGCGGCTCGACGCTGCGGGTGCGGTGCTGATCGCGAAGCTCGCGCTCGGTGCGCTCGCGCTGAACGACATCTGGTTCGGCGGTCAGACGATGAACCCATGGCTGCCCGAAGAAGGCGCGTCGGGATCGAGCTGCGGTCCCGGCGCAGCGACTGCCGCGGCGCTCGTCGCGTTCTCAGTCGGCAGCGAGACCGGTGGCAGCATCGTCTCGCCCGCCATGCGGTGCGGCGTGACCGGCCTGCGGCCGACCTTCGGCCGTGTCGCGCGGACAGGCGCCATGACGCTCTGCTGGTCGCTCGACAAGCTGGGGCCGATGACCAGGAGCGTCGAGGACGCGATGCTCGTCCTGCAGGCGATCGCCGGGCCCGATGCCGGCGACCCATCCTCGGTACCGAGCCATCTCGATTTCGATGCGACTGCCGACATCCGCGGGCTCAAGGTCGGGTTCGTCGCGCCGTGGATGAAGGAGAACCCGGCGACCGACGTCGATCGCGCTGCGATGCAGACGATGCGGTCGCTCGGGATGACGCTCCAGGAGATCACGCTGCCCGACTGGCCCTACGGCTCGTTGATGACGACGCTGTTCGCGGAGGGCGCGGCCTCGTTCGAGGAGCTGACGCTCACCAACCAGCTCGGCACACTGAAGTCGCAGGTGAAGGACGCCTGGCCGAACCTGTTCCGCCAGGCGCGTTTTCTGTCGGCGGTCGACCTGGTGCAGGCCGATCGCCTGCGTCGCAAGGTCGCGCTCGAAATGGCGCGCGTCTTCCACGACGTCGACCTGCTGATCGTGCCATCGCTGCGGGATGAGCAGCTGACGATCACCAACTTCACCGGCCACCCGTCGCTGACGCTGCGTGCCGGGTTCGTGCAGGTGTCCGAAGCGCGCAGCGACTGGGCGCCGGATCCCGCGCACCCGCTGCCCAGGTTCACTCCTCCACGCCGGGTGCCTCACGGCATTACGATTCTCGGCCGGCTGTTCGGCGATGAAGTCATCGGGCGAGTCGGCATCGAACTGGAGCGTGCGTTCCGCGTCGCGCACGAGCGTCCAGAGGGCTTCGGCTCGTAGCGGCGCGTCGAGCTGGTCTGGCGTTGGACGGCTTGAACCATCGCATGCTCCACAGCCCTGAGCACGCACGGCAGGAACGACGGCGGGCATTCCAGGCGGGCCTGGTCGGCGTGGTCATGGGCCTGGTGACTCTGGGGCTCGGTATCAACGGCATCCGCACCGGCGAGTGGGTCGACTTCGGCCGCCAGTCTTCCTCGTTGATGCTGCCCGGCTGGATCGTGGCCGCGATCGGCGTGTCAATTCTTTGGGGGAGCGGCTGGATCCTGTGGAAGTTCGCCAGGAAGCCCTGACCGATCGCGTCCTCGGAACTGGCCACTTTCGCGGGTCCTGCCCTGCGAGGTATTCTCAGGCTCCATCGTCTTGCGCGAGGCGCTCAATATGCCCAAGGTTGCCCTGCTCGTCGTCCTCCTCGCTCTCCAGCTGCGCGCGCCCTCGACGCTGCGTGATCCGGCGACGCCCGCGGCCGAGGGCTCTGGCAAGTTTCGCGAGTACACCTACACCTACCGGCAGGAGTCGATCAATTACATCCTCGAGTACACGCCGCTCCTGCCGAACAAGCGCGCCATCGTGCTCGACGCGATGATGGCCGCCTGTCAGGACCTGTTCGACCTCAACTTCTCGAGGGTGAAGCCTCATCCGGGCCCGGCGCCAAACGAGTGGGTCTTCCAACTGCAGGATCTGCGCTCCTGCTACGCGAAGCAGATGCCCAGCCCGACGCCTGGAGGCGACGTCAAGTCGATCCAGGTCTCGATGCCGTAGCGGCGACTGCCGGCCTGCCGTCCCGATGCGACACCTGCTCCTCAGCGCGTCGTGCGCGTCGCTCGTTCTCGGCGCATCGGCGCTCGAGGCCCAATCAGCCCGTTCCGACTATCGGGTGGTGTATGCGTCGGCGCGGCAGCTCGAGATCCAGCTCGATGCCCACGGGCGCGACGGATACGGCTGCATCGCCGTCGCCCAGGCCGATCCCGGTATCGGCGTCCCTGGTGTCGTCGTCGCCCTCAGCCGGCCAGTTGGCGCGCCGAGTTCCTCTGTTGAGAACCGCGCGATCGTGGCCGGTGGTGCCGGCGCTGACCTGCAGGCGTCGCTCGATCGTGCCGCCGCGGATGGCTTTCGACTGTGCGGCGTGGTCCTCGACGAAGAGCCGCCGATGCCGATGCTCGTCGCAGTGATGAGCCGCGCCGGCGGTCCCGCGACGCTGCGCTACAACGTCGAGATCCTGACGAACTACAAGAGCAGCTTGAAGCGGCTCGACGAGGTCGGACGCGACGGGTTCGTGCCAGTGGCAGCGACGCCAATCAACAACAGCCGGGTGCCGGACATGCGCTCGTGGCTGGTCGTCAGCGAGCGTTCGAGCGCGCGACCGGCGCCGCGCGAGGTTGCCGTGCGATCGAGTTCCGGACCGGAGGGCCTGCAGCGTGCACTGAATGAGCAGGGCGCCCTTGGCTTTCGGATCGACCTGGTCTGGAAAGAAGGCAACGACGTCGTCGCGATGATGTCGAAGCCAACCGGCCAGGACAAGGACTCTCACGGCTATGGCGTGGAGGTGCGCACCCTCGACAAGTTTCACTTCCTGCCGCATCGCTACCTGGGCGACTTCTCTTATCTGAGCGGCGATGATCGGATGGTCGTCACCGACAGCGGTGTGTCGGCGTCGAGTGATGTCGAGGAGAACGAGTTGCCACGGCTGGGAGGCCTGGGCTACGCGGACCCGTACACCATGGGGCTGCTTGGCGACCGGATTTCACGCCATCACGGTTTTGCACCGGCATCGCTCAGGATCCATCGGACGGCGCGGGGCGCGCTCGCTTTGACGACTGTCGTCTCGGACCACGCTCGGTAGCGCCACCGCAGTCTGATCCGGTCCAGGCCCACGCCTGTCAGCCACGCGGCGTCGTCCGCGCCATCTCGCGATACCGGCATAACGCGTTCACCAGCGCCATCTGTTTTGGCGTCCGGCACTCCGGCACCAGCAGCCGCGGCGAGCAGACGAGGAACACCGCGCAGCGACCTCGCGACGTGGCCACGTTCAGGCGATTCAGGCTGTACAGGAACTCCGGCCCGTGTGGCGCGTCCTCCGGCCGCGACGTCGTCAGCGAGTAGATGACGACTGCGGCGGTCTGCCCCTGGAACTTGTCCACGGTGCCGACCGGCACGCCCAGCGGGCCGAGCCGTTCGGTCAGGCGATTCACCTGCGCGTTGAACGGCGCGACGATGCGGATGTCATCGGGAGTGACAGGACGCTCTCGCCCGTTCTCGTCGATCCAGCGGCTTCGCAGCAGCTGGCCGACGAGCGCGTCGATGGCGTCGACTTCCTGGATCGAGACGTTCGTATTGCCGTCGTGATCCACCGGCACGAGCCACAGGTGCGAGCCGTCGAACGGCCCCGCCTCAGTCAGCCCCTGCGCAGCGAGGTGCGGCTCGGCCCTGAGCTGGCCGTCGTAGAAGACCTCCGAGGTGAAGGCTGTCAGGGCTGGCGACATGCGCCAGGTCGTCGGCAGGAAGATGCCGCTGCCCGCGGCGAGTGTCGCGTGGCCGGCAAGGACGTGCTCCAGAGCGGAGATGCCGACGCCGTCAGGATGACTGGCCTTGAGCGGCTGCCCGAGCTGCTGCGGATCGCCGAGCAACACGAGGCTGTTCGCCGCCTGCGACACGGCGAGCGCACTGGCCAGCGACAGCTGTCCGGCCTCGTCGACGAACAGGACGTCGACCGCGCCGGCGAACTCGGGTCGTGCCCACAGCCAGGATGTGCCGCCGAGCACGTGCAGCTCACGATTGGCGATGGCAGTCAGGGCATCGCCATTGCCAGCAATCTCTCTCAGCCAGTCGCCATCGTCGCGCGCCTCGGTCACCTTGGCGGCCATCCGAACGTCTTCGCCGCACTTCGCGGCCTGCGCAGCGACTTCCTCGAGCAGGTTCCGAATCACTTTGTGGCTGTTCGAGGTGACGCCGACCTTGCGCCCGTCGCGGACGAGCGCGCGAATCATCTCCGCGCCGAGATGCGTCTTGCCGGCGCCAGGAGGTCCCTGCACCGCCAGCGCTGTCCGATCGAGCACCGTCACGGTGCGCAGCGCCCGCGACTCCGACGGTTCGCCGTCACCTGTCCCGAATTTACCGGACAGGAGCCTCGGGCGCTCGCGCTGCAGCAGCTGCATGCCGCATTCTTCGGTGCCGGCCAGGACGCGCTCGGCCAGGCGCATCACGGATTCCTGGAGCGTCTTCGTGCTGATGACATCGGCGGAGAACACCTCAGTCGGGTGCAACTCGGCGCGTGTCGGACCTTTGCGAATGGCGATGTGGCGAGCCATCCGGTCGTGCGCCTCGATGTCACCGAAGGCCTTGCCGTCTCGCGCGAGTAACGAGCCGCTCGCACCGATTTCCGTGTCCTGCGGCGGATACGAGTAGCGATCGATGACGGACTTCGTAGGCGTGCCCCTCTTGCCCAACAGGAAGCCGACGCGCTCGACGAACGTGAGCCCGGCGATGGCATCGGGCTCCTCGAACAGATCCTCGACCGGCGTCTCGATCAGCCGGTAGTACTCCCACCACGACGCGTTCTCCTCACGATTGTGAAAGTCGACGAGATACGCGAGCAGCCAGCGGCCGTGCTGCGGATGGCTCGACGACGCGGCATCGGCCGGAAGACCGTCGAGCAGCCGCGCCCGCAGATCGTTCGCGCGCTGCTGAAGGTCTGAGATGTGCGGCGCCGGCTCGCCGGATTTCGGCGCCGGCCGGGTCATCGTCTCGCCGGCGGCGACGCTCGCGGCGCGCAGACGTTCCAGCCAGTCGCGCAGGCCTTCTGTCGAGCGGCAATCGTCCTCGTTGTAGCCCTGCACGACCGCCGCCATCGCCGGATCGATGGCCTCCGGCACGCCGGACTCCAGCGCCATCTCCACGGCGAGCAGCGGCTGGCTGGCGTCTCTGAGCTCGACGCGACGCTCGTACCCGTAGTACTGCTCCAGCCGCTTGATCGAATAGCTCTCCACTCCGGCACGCAGGCTCTGCCGGACGATGGGGTACAAGTCCACGAAGCGTTCGGCGCGCAGCAGCTCGCTGAGCGCCTCGACGCGCGTCACGTAGCGGCCGGCCAGCCGTTTGAACGCGGTCGGCTCGTAGTGATTGAAGTGGTAGACGTGCAGGCCCGGATCGCGCGTCCACGCCTCGTCGATGGCGTCCATCACCTCCTCGAACGCGCGCCGTTCCTCCGCGTCGTTGGTCGCCCACCATGCGCGATATCCGCCGGCGGTCCAGATGCCAAACAGGTACTCGCGGCCGCCCTCCCGGGCGAACATCGCGCCTTCCAGGTCCAGGAAGATGTCGCCTGGCGACGGTTCCGGCAGGCGGCACAGTCCCGTCCCCGCGACAACGGGCAGCTGCTCGACGATGGGGCGGCCCTCGGTACGCTGCTGGTGCTGCACCCGCGCCTGGTGGCTGATGCGATCGTATGTATCCCGCGAGCCTCGACTCGGCTTGAAGGCGACCGGCACCGTGATGCCGGCCACCGATGTCAACGTCGGATATCCCTGGTCGGTCAGCTCGAGGCGCTGATTGCGGCCGGTGCCGGCGATGAAGCAGAGGTGATCGTCCCTTCTCCGCCGCGCCTCGCATCGTCGCTGCCACCGGCAGAAGGCGCACTGTTCCACGGGCTCCGGGTAGTACTCGGCGGTGACTCGCTCGTACCCCTCCGCTGCTTCGCGGCGCAGCTCTCCGAGCACCATCCGGTAGTAGGCCGCGTAGTCGCCGGTCCGGTACGACTCTGTCCGCACCGGCGTCACGACGTGAAAGCGATCCGGCACACGCCCCTGGATCCGCGAAACCAGGTCCGCGTAGGCCGCCAGCTGCAGGATGGCGCCGGCCTTGGTATCGCGGGCGAGCTTGGTGTCCTGCACCTCGTAGGACCAGCCGCCGAGGTCGCTGGGCGCGTCAACCCGCAGCAGGATGTCGGCGTAGCCGGCCAGGTCGCCGTCCGCGAGGCGCGCCTGCACGATGACGTCGGCGCCGCTCTTCATGGCGGCGATCGTCTGCGCGCGCCGATGCGTGTCGGACAGGACACGTTCGGGATCGATAGCCACCACGCTCCTGCCGCTGGCACGAAGAGCGGCGACGTGTTGAGCCTCATGCCGTTCGCCGAGCCGCCGCAGCATTTCGGCATACGGATCGACTGGCGTCTCGACGGTCAGTTCGCCTGTCGCGAAACCGAGATCGAGGCCTGTGCGATGGCGGCAGGCGAGGAACGCCGCAAGATCAGTGGGCGCCAGGACGAGGGCGGCGTTGACGATGCGCACGGTGATGATCGGGTCAGGCCACGCCTAGTGCGCCTCCTGGGCCGACTCCACGGCTTCCCGGAATGTCGTCACCCAGAACACGTCCTGATGCGCCTTCAGGTAGTCCACCAGGGCTTTGTGCGCCTCCGCAGACACCTTGAGGTAGTCGCCGCCCACGCCGTGGAACCCCAGCACGGCCAGGCCGCCGCGGGTGTGCGCGTTCTCGACGAAGGCGATCAGATCGGCGCCCGTCACCGTTTCCGGAAAGAACATGCCCGGGACGTTGAACGGATCGATCGGTCCGCTGCCTGGACCGCCGGTGCCGCGCACGTATTTGACGAGACCGGCCGTTCGCAACGCTGAAACATAATCCCCGTCGCCGACGACGGACTGGCCGCAGGGCGTGGCATAGGTCCGAAGCTCCGTGCCGCCGTCGATGGCGTGCAGCATCGTGTTCATCACGCGAATCTCTGTCAGCATCGTCCTGACGCTGTAGCGCTCGTTGTTGTACTGGTCGGGCATGTCGAACGAGCCGCGCGCGCAGGGATGAAACACCGAGTGATTGGCCAGCTCGTGACCAGAGGCGGCCACCTTCCGCCACCGCTCGACGTCCTCCTGCTGAAGCGTGCCGCTCAGGAAGAACGTGCCCTTGAAGCCGGCCGCGTCCAGTTGCGGGACAGCGTTATCCAGCTGCGAGCGCAGCGCGTCGTCGTAGGTCAGAACGACGGCGGCTCGAGCGCCGTGCGGCCACTTGACCGGCGGCTGTTGTGCGAACGGCGCCGCGCTCGCGAGGCCGGCAAGAATCAGGGCAAGGACCAATGGGCGGAATCTCGTCACGTGTGATGGCTCCCGGGAACGCCCGGCACGACCGGGCAGAGGAAGGATACCGGGAACGCCGTCGCCGGCCGCCTCATTTCACGCCCTTCTCCGGATCCCACGATCCCTGCAGGCGCCGGATGTAGATCATCTGGCCGATGTGATAGGCGTTGTGGGCGCCGATGTGGGCGATGGTCGACGCCCATTCCTGGAGCTTGTTGTCGTCGGCCTTCTCGACAGCCTGCTCCCACGCCGTCATCACCTCGTCCAGGTCGCGCACTGTCGCCGCCCATTTCGCGGTGTCGAAGCTGTTGAACGTCTCGTTGTTGTCGCCGCTGAACGCCGGCGGCGGCTCGCCCTTGAACTTCGCGAGCTGCTGGCGATCCCAGAACGCCAGATGGGCAGCCAGCTGCCCGACGGAGTGATTGCCCTTGCCGTCCCGCCAGCTCGCCTGCTCCGGAGTGAGACCGTCAACGGCGGCACTGGCGGGCGCGAACCAGTCCTTCTTGTGGTGTGTCGTCTGCAGCTGCTCGAGAAGGACGCCGCGCAGCGTGGTCGGCGGACCGTCGGCGGCGGGCGGAGGGGCGATGGCGGATGACGCCAGCATCAACGAGAGCACGAGTGGGCCCATGATCAGGTTCCTCTCTTGAACGGGGTATTCGAATCGTGGCCGGATGCGCATTCGCGCACCGCGCCAGAGAATAGCGCAATCTCCGGCTATGGTCGTACGGGACCGAGGCAATAACAGGCAGTGTCGTCCCTCTGATATGCAGAGGACCACTTTCCATGACAGACACCGACCTGCAAGCCATCACGGCGCGACTGGCGAACCTGGAACGCGAACTGGCGGCCGCACGCGCAGCCCAGGGACCCGGCGAGCCTGGACGGTGGCGCCGCCCGAGACTGCTGGGCCATCTCTCGACGCTCTCGATGATGATGCTCGCCTTTGCAGTTGGCCGCTCGGCGACCACCGAAGCACAGGGGGGCAGCCAGTCACTGACTGTGAAAGCGCCGTTCACCGTGGTTGATGCCGCCGGCACGCCGATCATCCGGGTGACCGAAAAAGGCCCGCGCGGCATCCAGACGTTCGACCTCCAGGGCAAGCCCGATAGCAGCGGCGCGAAGCCGGTGAAGGCTCCGTTCGTCGTCGTGGACGATGGCGGCAGGCCAATCTTCAAGGTGGAGCGCACCGCCGGGGGCAGCCAGGGAGCGTTTGCCTACAACCCGCAGGGATTCGTGGCCGCGCAGATGAGCGCCACTGGCAACGGCACGGGCATCGTCGCGGCTCGCGACGGCAAGGCCGGCGACGGCGGCTTCGGCCGGGGCGCGGGGCTGTTCTTCGACGCCGCCGGCAACGGCGCGCTCCAGATCAAGGGCAACGACGACAAGCTGCTGCTGAGCGTCGGCGCGGACGGCACGAAGATCCGCGGCGCCACGACGTTTGTCGGCGCTGACGACAAGCTGATCGCGACGGTGTCGCAGTCGGGCGACGTGCGGCGAGTCCAGGTCTTCAACGCCTCGGGCGGCGTCGCTGCGAATCTCAGTGGCGGCCCTCAGACAGGGTTCCTCGCGGTGCGCGCCGGCGTGAACGTCGTCGGCCCGAACTACGATCCGGCGACGGCGAAGAACCTCAAGCCGGAGGCCTCGGTGCTGCTCTACATCAACGACCGCGGCAGCGGCGCGATGTCCATCAGGGGCGCCAACGCCGGCCGCGTCCTGGAGGCCGACGAGAAGGGCTACTACGCGTTCGGCACGAAGGCGGGCGACCTGGCGATCGCCCACCTCGGCGGCGAAGAAATGGGACGCATGGAGCTCGCCAATGCCAACGGCGACAACATGGTGGAGGCGGGGACGACGAAGGACGGGCGCGGCATCGTGCGCGTGGGACCGTACATCGGCGGACCTGTGGGCTTCACGGGCCTGCCCTCAGTCATTGTCGGCAAGCTCAGACCGTGAGGCCGTAGGCACCCAGCGCGAGGCAGGCCGCCGACCACGCGACGGCCTGTCTCGTCAGCGGTCCCGGCCGCGGATCGAGAAACGAATCGCCCGGCCGTGCGGGATCGTACGACACGTGGACGTTGGTGCCGGCCGCATATCGCGCTGCCCGCCGTTCGGCGTCCGCCGGCTCCAGCGTCCAGCCGCGACTGCCAAGCTGCAGCTGTCGTCCCTCGAACGGCACGCCCTCCACTGAGTAGGCGTAGACGACCAACGGCCGATAGAACCTGGCCTTCACGTTGTTGCGCATGGTGAGCGCCATCTGACGCCGACGGGATTCGACGCGTGATTCGGTGATGACACCCGCTGTCACGGGCCATGCAGCTATCGCTGTCGCCCGGCGCCAGAACCACACGGCGCGCGCGCCGAGCGCGCCGCCAATCGCCAGAAGCGTCCACGACAGTTGACCCACGGCATTGGAGATCAGGACCAGCGCGCCGCGGACGCCGCCGCCATGCAGGTAGAGATATGCGGCCACGATCGTCGCGCATCCCGTGACTATCGACTGCCGATTCGTCATTCGCGGACCAGCTCGACGCGGCGGTTGCGAGCGCGGCCCTCTGGCGTGTCGTTGCTCTCCTTCGGCTGCGACGCGCCGTGGCCGGCAGTCGTGAGCCGGGCGGCGTCGATTGCGAACCTGGTCACCAGCGCCTGACGGACAGCCTCACTGCGTCGCGTCGAGAGGTCCATGTTCAGGGTGTCGCCGCCGATGTTGTCGGTATGGCCGTGGATGCTCAGCTTCCAGTCCGCGTTCTTTTTCAGTGCGTCTGCCACTTCCCGCAGGACCGGCTCGGACTCGGGCCGCAAATGGTCGCTGCCGAAGTCGAAGTAGATCCCGTAGACGTCGACGTGACGGTCGGTCTCGAGCGCGTGCTCGAGGCCGCGCGTCGGAAAGGAGATCTTCGTGTACTCGATGAAGAAGTGCTGTCCGACGAGCTCATATCGGAGGACGAGCGGAAAGGCTGCTTCGTCGAGCACGACAGAACGCACAGCCTCCATGCCGTCGGCGCCCTCGAGGTTACCCCACGCATGGATCACCGGCAGCGGCACCTTTCTGTCGTTGACGATGACGTCAGCCGTATTCGACAGATCGAGTGCCCAGGCCACATGCACGCTGGTGTCGCGCTTCTTCAGCGTCCCGTCAAGGTCGCGCCTCACGTAGAGGGTTCTCGATGGCTTCTGACGCGCGTTGATCTGAAGGTAGCGATGCCGCATCTCGCCGCGGCTCTTCAAGTCCGCGAACGCACCGGCCGACCAGCTGAAGGTCGTCGTGCCGGTCAGCACCTCGGGCAGCAGCGAGCTGAACTGCGTATGGTAGATGCGCGCGTCGCGGAGGTCGGCGCGGCAGATGCGACGGGCCCGCACAATCGCGCCGCCGGGAGCGTTCTCTCCGCAGCTGTTGCTCACCGTGATGCTCGCGGCGTCGATCGCCGTCACCTGCGTCAGGCACTCGTACTCGTCTGTCTGATTGGCCTTCCAGATGTGCGACAGCGTGAGGCCGACAACGATGGGAATCGGCGTCGCGACCGCCTGAGCCGCCATCTCCTCCTCGGCGCCGGGGCCGGGCCCCGGACACTCGTTGCCGACGATGGTGCCGTCGCGCAACGTCACAGGCATCACGATTGGACCTGTGGCCGACGGCCCAGGTGTCGCGCCCGCGGACCCTCCGGTCGTGGCGTCCATCGCCGTCGCGGCTGCGCTGCTTTGCGTCGTTGACGGCGCTCGGTCGGCAGACGGAGTCGCTTGAGGCGGCGCACTGTGCGCCTCTTGCGAGCCGCCGCACGCTGCGGCGCCGCACAGCAGACACAAGACCGACGTGACGGCGAGACGCGGCCGCCGCCGGAGCAGACGAGTCCCAGGTTCCATTACTGGACACGAGGGCGGAAGCGACGGGATATTACCGCTGCGGCGAAGCGTGACTCGCGTGCCGGGCGTTGCGGACCTGCTGGAGCAAATCGCGGGCGACGGGCGAATCGGGATTGCGTGCGGCGAGCGCCGCCAGCTCACGCTCCGCGGCGTCGAGCAGACCGGCATTGGCGAAGAGAATGCCACGCACGGCGTGAGAGGGCGGCAGTGCCCGCAGCGCCGACGCTGTGGCGCTGTCGATCACGCCGAACTTTGCCGGAGGCAACGACGGGCCCGGCGCTACGATCTCGGCGCCGCCAGTGGTGGCCGCCACCTGCCATACGTAGGTGCGGCCAGCGGCCAACGCGGCCTGCGGCGTCCATGCATTGGCTGTCAGAACCGGACTCGTCGCCACGATGCCCGCGCCTTGCTCCTGGACCGTCACGACGTAGCCGTGGGCACCGGGCATGACCGTCCAGCGGAACTCGGGCCGGTCCTCCAGCACCATCGTCGCAACTGGTGCTTCGACGTGAAAGAGATCGGCGTCGGCTGGGCCCATCAATGTCGCTGCCGGGCCGGCGAGGTCGCGAGCCGCGGACGGGACTGCAAGGCGCCGGTGCGCGAGGGCGTCGCTGACGCTGTTCTGCTGTGCTGGCGTGAGGGCGCCAGCGACGCGCAGCGTTCCGTTGCTCGCAACGCCGATCGCTCCGCCGTCGTCGTCGAGCGTGACGCGTAGCTCCTGCGGTGCCGGATGCGCTTCACGCCACACGGCAGCAGCCAGAACCAACCCCGCCGCCGCGGCCAGCGTCAGGTAAATCGGCCGCCGCGAGGATCCGTGGCCTGGAGCTTGTCGTGCGAACCGTTCGAGATCGTTCACCTCGGCCGCACAACTCGAGCACACCCGGAGGTGCGAGGCGACGCGCTCGCGGCTGGTGGCGTCGAGCCGTCCGTCGACATACGCGTGCACGTCGTCTTCGGAGACGTGCTCGACCAGACCGAGACCCTCCTCCAGCCGGAGGGCGGCGTCGCCGGTGTTCGTGCGGCCGGCGACGCGCCGGCGGCAGGCCTCGCAGCCGGCGAGATGATCGGCGAACGCCACCAGGTCGCTCCCACTGAGCGTGCGACTGTTGAAAGCGTCGATGGCGACGTCGGCGACGTGGGGTGTGGGCACGGTGGTTCCCTGATCGTGACTCACGTACGTACAAAGGTCGCGGACCGGCGCGATATTAGCTTCGCCCGCATGACCGGTTCACCAGGCGCTTGCGCGCGGCCATCCTGAGGTTGATCACCTGCTGGCGAGTGGCGCCGAGCAGGCTTGCGATGGCGTTGTCCGACAGCGGCAGGTCATTCCACCGCTCGGCCAGGCCTTCGACGCTCATCTCGACGCAGTCGGCGATGGCTCGCAGCGACGCGATGCCGGTCACGATGAAGAGCGCAATCGCTCCGTCCTTCAGGTTGAGCAGCAGTGCCTGGCGTTGCCGCACAGGCAGCGCGCAGATCTCAGTCCACATCCGCTCGACGCGGCTGCGCTGCTGGAGCACGACGTCGATGCCGGGCCGGCTGTCGGCGAGTACATCGAGCGCGTCGCCGGCTGCATTCGGCGATTGCGGTACATGCCACACGACCGCTGCCAGATCGACCAGCGTCGACAGCTCGAGGGACTCTCCGCTCAGCTCGAACACGTGCGGCAACAGCTCTCGAAGTGACTGGACACGGAGAGACGACAAGCGCTCGGGCGGTGGCGGCTCGCCCGCCTGGCCCCCTCGCCAGGCCGCGAGCCCGCACAGCCATGCGCCCTCGGCGCTCTTCCAGATCGCAAAACGTGCGTCGTGCTCCAGGACGTAGCGGAGCCGATTGCGCAACTGCCACCGCAGCGGATGCTTGCGCCGCAGGTAATGATCGCAGCCGTGATGCGCGGCGGCGGCGACATACGCGGCGAGGGAGTCGATCGAACCGAGGTCGCCGCGGGCCCGCCCCTCCCGCAGCCGCAGCATCAGCTGCAGTGTCACCTCAGAGGACACGTCGTCGGCGTCCGCCGAGCGGCCGATGCGTCGCGTCACCACCCTGCCGATCACCGGCATCACGTGGGCGTCGAGCAGCGTGCCAAGCCGCTCGTCGGCGTCGTCGGCCTGACCGTTGGCCAGCCATGCCTCGAGCTCCCGGTCCATCGACTAGAGGCCGTCGCCGACGAGGATGTAGCCGGCCCAGTAGAACGGATGAGCGCGCGCAGGGTCGTGCATCACCTGCACCGCAGCACGCTGCAGGGCTTGCGCCTTCGACACGTCACCGCGGCCGCCCTTCCACGCCTTGTGAAACGCCACCATCAACGTCGTCGAACTGGCGGCCTCCACCTGCCACTGGCTGACGATGGTCGCCGGCGAGCCGGCGACGAAGAACGCCCACATCATCCCGATCACGCCCTCGCCGCCCGAGACGTGCCCGCGTGCAGTCTCACACGCTGAAAGCACGACCAGATCGGCGTTGAGATGCAGGTTCATGACTTCCCACGCCTCCAGCAGCCCGTCGTCCGTACTGCCGGCGACCGGGCGCGCCAGGACAACGTAAGAATAAAGCGGGCTGCGGCTGTCGACGACGCCGTGCGTTGCGAGGTGCAGAATCCGGTAGCGCGCGGCCTCTGCCTTCCAGCGATCCTCCGTCGCATCCCCGCCGACGTAGACGCGGCTGCCTGGGCCGTACAGGGCACCGATCTCGCGCACCTGCTCTTCGGCTTCCGGCAGCGGCGTCAACTGGTCGCCCATGAGGGCCAGCTTCTCGCGGTGAACGGCCGCTGCGCCAAAAGCGGGGTTGCCGAAGGCCAAAAGGGTCGCATCGCTCGAGCGGTGCGCCTCGTTTCTGGTTTCGCGCAGCACTGTCGCCGACGGCGCGTAGGCAATCGCGGTGTCTTCGATGAGGTAGTGGCCCGGCGACGGCTGCAAGGCCTGGAACGGCAGGTCCCACAAGACGCCGTCAGGTACCACGACAAGATTCGTCCGGCCGCGAAGTACCTCGCGCATCGGCCCGAGAACGTGGTCGAAGACGACCCGCGCTGTAACCGTCGCGCGAAGATCGCGGCTGGCCAGCTGCCGCCGGAATGTCTGGACGTCCGCCGCGAGCGCGGCCGGTTCTACGGGGAGCCTGAACGCCCGCACCCCCGCCGTGGTGACAGCGAAGGCCCAGACATGACGCCCGATGACGAATTCCAGAATGGCCGACCCCGGCGACGAGAGCAGCCGGCGGGCTCCCTCCGCGTCGACGACGGGGACGGCGGCGCGCGCCATCCGCAACTCCGAATGCGCGGCATAGAGCGTCGACTGGAAATCTTCGTAGTCGAGGCGCGCCTGTGTGCGCCGTTTCTTCAGCGCGTCCACCTGCGCGGGGTCGGGACCGGGCGCCTGCGCCGCGACGAGGATCTGACTGTTGATTGAGCTGAGCGAGTTCCGCAGATCGGTTTCGCGAGCTCGCTCCGCGCCGCTCATCGTCGCTGTCGCCGGGAAGTGGTCGTGCCGGATCACGTCGAGCAACGCGCGTGCCTTCGACCGCTCGGCGAACTGAAACGCGTCGTCGGTGCGCGACTGCGCGAGCGCCGTCGCAATGCGTTCCCGGTACGGCGCCAGGCGGCTCTCGAGGAACGCACTCCGCGTCTCTTCTCCCCCACCGACGCGATCGCGAAGCCCTTCGATCACGCTGATGGCATGCTCGAACGCCACGTTCGCGTCGTCCCTGCGGCCGAGTGCGACGTCGAGACGGCCAGTCGCTGTCAGTGCCCGCCACTGAATCTCCGGCACGTCCATCGCGTCAGCGAGACGTTCCGCCTCACCAGCCAGCTCGAGCCCGTGTTCGGTGCGGCCCAGCCTGCGCTCGACGTCGGCCAGCTCCACCAGCGCGTCCGCCTTGTCGCGACGGGCGCCGGAGGCCGCGTAGTAGTCGACGCATCGCGACAGGGTGTCACGAGCCTGCTGCAAGCGATGCGTGCGCGCGTCGAGCCGACCAAGCTCGAGCCTGGCGCTCATCGCGGATATCGGCTCCTGATCCTTTTCGGCCGTCGCCAGTGCCAGGGTCAAGCTGCCGCGCGCGGCTGTCATTTCACCGCGGAGAAAGTGGATCTCTCCCAGATTGGTCAGGACCTCCGCTGTCAGCCCCGCGTTCCTGAGGCGAGTTGCCGCAGCAGAGGCCTGACGCAGATACCTGACCGCCTGATCGTAGTTGCCCAGCAGCCGGTAGAGGACGCCGATGTTGTTCAGCGCCTCGGCGGTGCCAAAGGCGAGGCCGTGATCACGGCGCAGCTGCAGGCACTTCTGAAGACCGTCGAGCGCGGCGGCGTAGTCGCCTCTGGCTTCGTCGTTGAACGCGAGTGACTCCAGCGACTTGGCGATGCCCTCGCTGTCGTCGAGGGCGCGCCGTATCACGAGCGACTGTGTGAGCAGATCGCGCGCGCGATCGTAGTCGCCGAGATTGTCGTAGATGCTGGCGATGTTCACCAGCACGGTGGCGGCGCGACGCTGATCGCCAAGGGCATTGAGCGCCTTCAGGCTGTGATCGAGGTACGGCAGTGCTGTCGTGTAGTCGCCGCGATAGCGATACTGGATGCCGACGTTGTTGTTGGCGATGGCGATGCCCTGCGCGTCGTGCTGCTCCTCGTAGATCGCGAGCGCCTGCTTGTGAAATTCGAGCGCTTCAGGTCGGCGGCTCTGCTGCGTCCGCAGCCGCCCCAGGTGCGTCAGCGCTTCGGCCTCGGCGTTTCGGTCCCGCAGCTCGCGGCTCAGCGCAAGTGCCCGCTGAAATGCGACGTCGGCGCGATCGTTGTCGCCGAGGAGCCTGTACATGTCCCCTTGCGACGCCAGCGCATCGAGCAGGCCCTTGCGATCCGCACGCCGCTCGGCGACCTGGACGGCAGCCGTGAACAGCGGCAACGCGCCTTTGTAGTCTTCGCGGTCTGTGCGCTCCTTGCCACAGCGCATCAACTGCGCGCTGCTGTCAGCCGCGTCCGGGAGCGCAGCGACGGAATCGGCAGTCAGCGTCTCGCACTTCGCCTGGCCGGGACTGGCAGCGCCAGCCGAGGGCTGCTGGGCCGATTCGAGAGGTACGGCGGCAACGCACGCCGTTGCGAGCATCAGCGCCACGCGCGCCGAAAATAGGATTCCACGCTGGCTTCGTCGCGCGCGGGATGTCGGCGACTCACGCAGCATGGCTGAGGTGGGCGGATTATAGGCAGGGCCTCGACTCACGGGCAACGGGCCTCGCCGACCGCTGCTCCGCGGCCAAGGCACAAAACTCAAGCGACCCAGCTCGGCCTCAGAAGCTCGGCTGCGGTATGTTGCGAAACATTGCAACCCGTCTGTTATACTCCGCCGCCGCCAAGCGATGCGGCGCACACGCGCTGCGGACGGAGGATTCCCTGTCATGCGCTTCCGACTGTCGTTTCGTCGCGTTCGCCTGATTGTTCCGAGCCTGCTCCTCGCGACAGGCCTTGCCGCGCCGGCCTCCGCTGGCACGATCCCGTTCGACCGGTGGCTGCAGTTCGGCTTCACCGACACTTTCACGCCGGCCACCGGCTGCGACCCGGATGATCCCGCCGGCCCGTTCTGCATCGCGAGCTCCGGGACCCCAACCAGCTCCCTCGACGCACCGCCGTGGACGTTTACCGCAGCCTCCGGCGCCGTCCTCAGCGTCACCGACGCTTTCGAGTCCACCGACCAGTTCGAGATCTTCGACTTCGGGATCTCACTTGGCCTGACGTCCGCGCCGGCTGCGGCGGCGATCGTCGACTGCGGTGACGATCCGGTTCCCTGTTTCCCCAACCCCGCGATGAGCACGGGAGTCTTCGCATTGGGCGTCGGGCCACACGCGTTGACGATCGTGCCGACGCTTGCCGCCAACGGCGGCAGCGGCTACCTCATGGTGCAGGCTGCCGACCTCGCGGCGCCGGAACCGACGACGGCGTTGCTTCTCGTCAGCGGCCTCAGCGCGATGGCGGCAGTCCGCCAGCGCCGGCGACGTTAACCTATCGCATCGCTGCAATTGCAAGGAGAGTGTATGACTGGCCGTGATCTGATTCGGCGGTCCCGGGCGCACGCGTGGCTGCTGGCCTTCGCGGGCGGAGCCACGCTTGTCGTCACGGGCGTGCTCGTCACCGACTCGGTGACAGTGACCGCGCAAGGGATTGGGCGGTTCGCCGGCCCCACCTCATCGCAACCGCTGGCGCTTTCGGCCGCTGGCGATGTGCTGGTGGTCGCCAATCCGGACAACAACAGCGTCAGCGTCTTCGATCTGCGCGCCGACAAGAACCGCCGGCTGGCAACAGTTCCGGTCCAGATCGAGCCGAATGGCGTCGCGGTGATGCCAAACGGCCTCAAGGCGTACGTGGCGAACACCGTCAGCGGCACCGTGACGGTGATCAACATGAACATCGCCAATGGCGTCATCGGCAAGCCGACCCGGCACATCGTCGTCGGCACCGAGCCGTACTCGCTGGTGCTAACACCCAACGGCAAGAAGCTGTACGTCGCCAATGCCAGGTCCGATTCCATCTCCTGCATCGATACGGCCACCGATACTGTCGCCGCCACCATCTCCGGGATCCGCGAACCGCGCGGCCTTGCGGTCACCAACGACGGCGACGCGGACGACACCGACGAACGCCTCTACGTGACGTCCTTCCTGTCCACGCTGGCAGCGGGCAAGGTGGACGGCCAGGACGATGCGAAGAACGGCAAGGTGACGGTGATTGTGACCAGCACCAACACGGTGAGCGCATCGGTGGTTGTGAATCCGCTCGCAAACACCGGCTTCCTGGCGGCCGGCGACGCGCTGGCGCGCATTCCGCCCGGCCCGAACCCCATCTTCCCGACGGGCGCGTACCCGAATCAGTTGAACAACGTCGCGATTCATGGCGGCTTCGCCTACTTGCCCAACACCGGCGCCTCGCCAAATGGCCCCGTGCGGTTCAACGTGAACACCCAGAGCCTGCTGTCAGTGATCAACCGGACGACCAATCTCGACGCCGGCGTCACCATCAACATGCACAAGGCCGTGGCCGATCAGACCGGCACGCCGCGCCTGTTCATCACCGTGCCCTGGGCGATGGCCTTCAAGACCTCGCAGGACGACGGCTACGTTGTCAGCGCGGCCAGCAACATCGTCGTCAAGGTGCACGTCAACGCAGCGACTGGCGAGCCGGCAGTCGAGTCCGATCCGCTCGATCCGACGCGGGTGTTGCAGATTCCCGTTGGCAGGAACCCGCGCGGCATTGTCGTCAACGCGAACGACACGCGCGCCTACGTGATGAATTACGTGTCGCGCGACGTCAGCGTGATCGACCTCACAGGCGTGAAGGAACAGGTGATGGCGACGCTGCCGTCGGCGGCGCTGCCGACACCGGGCACGCTCCCCGACAAGATCCAGATCGGCAAGGAGCTGTACAACACATCGGTGGGGGTCTTCGACCCAGCCACTTCGGGCGGTCTGCCAATCGCCGGCAGGATGTCTGCCGCGGGCTGGGGCGCATGCGCTGCCTGCCATCCCTTTGGCCTCAGCGATCAGGTGGTCTGGATCTTCCCGGCCGGTCCGCGGCGAACGCTGGCGCAGCATGCCGATTTCGATCCGTCAGATCCCAACCGGGTCCACATGCGTTTCCTGAACTGGTCCGCCAACCGTGACGAGCAGGAAGACTTCGAGGGGAACATCCGCGCGGTCTCCGGCGGCGCCGGATTGATCGTGCTCGGTGACGGCGTGACGCAGGACCCGGACGTCAACGATTTCCTGCCACAGGCCAACGGCGGGCGCAACCAGCTCAAGGTGCGCGGCATCGGCGCCTGGGATGCCATCAAGGCATACGTGCAGTTCGGGATCCGCGCGCCGGTCTCACCGGCGCCCAAGACAAGCCCCGATGTCGTCGCGGGACGGTCGCTATTCGTCGCGGCGAACTGTCAGCAGTGTCATGGCGGGCCGCAGTGGACGCGGGGCATCGTCAACTACACGCCGCCGCCCAATCCCGCCTTGATTGTGGCCGGACAGATCGTCGGCGCGCTCAGCACAGTCGGCACGTTCGACCCGACCGCCCTCAACGAAGTCCGCGCGACAGGCACGTCGCCACTTGGAGCGGACGGCTTCGTGCCGCCGACGCTGCTGTCGGTCTTCGCGTTTGAGGGGCCGTCGTTTCACAACGGGTCGGCAGCCACGCTCGACGATGTCATGCTGAACGTGACGCACCGATCGAGTGGGACGAGCGGTGTGGACATCCTGACCAACCCGGCGGATCGGGCGCGGGTGGTGGCGTTCCTGCGCTCCGTTGACGCGGCGACAGTGCCCATCCCGTAGGCGGGACGGAGATCCACGGTTCACGGATCCACCGGAACGGGGCAGTGCAGGGCCGGGTTCGGCTCTACGGCTGCCCCGCCGAATCAGCGGACAGCGGCCCTGATTGCCTTCAGCTGGGCCAGCTGGACGTCCGCGATTGTGCCGATGGGACCTGCGGCGGGGTCCCAGTTCGGGCCGACGTCGAAGGTGATGGCGCCGCCCTTGTTGGTGACTGTCTTCGCCCACGCGGCCCACCGCTCGCTCGGGAATCGCGTGTCGCGGCGGGCCCAGCTGCCGCCGACGAACGTCAAGGCATGCCATTGCGAGCCGTTCACTGAGGGCGCCGCCGGGATGTGCTCGAACGGCTCGTTCAACTCGCCCGCCGTATAGTCCTCCGCCTGCGTGTGGCGGACCAGGCTGACGCCCGGATTGAACGTCACGATCGCACGCGGGTTGCCATGCCTGGCGGCGGCGGCGTAGCGCTGGGCGATCGCCTCGTTGAAGTGAATCCACTCGTAGCCGCCGTCGAACCACCACCCCGACACGCGATCGCCATACCGATCCGACCACTCCTGAATCACCGCCGCCCAGCGGTCCGCGAACGCAAGGTCGATGGGCTGGTCTCTCTTCCCTTCCGGCAGGCCGAAGGCGCGCTGCGCCTGCGTGTCTTCATTCGGCGCCTGGCTCGGGAGATACAACATCAGGCGAATGCCCTTCGACCGCAGCGCCGTCGACAAGTCGGCTGGGAGGTCGCGCGCCGAACATCGCGTGCCCGCCGCGTAGCCCGTGATGCGATCGTAGGCGGCGTTCGGCGCGTTGAAGTACCCTGAGTTCTGACCCAGCGTGATCACGAAGTAACCGGCACCGGCCTCCTGAAGTTGCCGCGCCACTGCCGGCACGTCGAACGTGGCGGCAAGCGCAAGCGTCTTCGCGTCCGACGGAAGCAGGTGCATGAAGACGCCGTACTTGGCGTCGCGAAGCCAGGTCGCATTGGCCGCGCCGCCCGCCTGCTGCGCGAGCGGCTGTAACGCGAAAAGCAGGACGGACACTATCACCAGGGCAAAAGCCGCTCGTGTCTTCATTGAATGTGTATTGTTCGATCGTCAGCCGTCATCCGCAATCGTCAATTTCCGACCTCCGACTTGCAGCTGCAACCTGCAACCTGAGGTAGTCTCTGCCAGCGAGGAGTCCTGGATGCGATTGGATTGGACACGGTGGGTACTGGGCAGCGCGCTGGTCGCGCTGGTTGCGGGTGGCAGTCCGCTCGCGGCCTCGGCGCAGACGGCTCCGTCGGGGGACGTGACGGTGCTCAAGGCCGCGCGGCTCTTCGACGGGCGTGGCACCGCCACCGTCGCCAACGCCGTGATTGTCGTCCAGGGCGGCAAGATCACGTCGGTCGGCTCGGCACTGGCGATCCCCGCCGGCGCGACAGTGATTGACCTCGGCGACGCGACACTGCTGCCCGGATTCATCGACGCGCATACCCACCTGACACTGGAGAGCTCGGCGAACTGGAACGCCGACACGGTGGCCGACCTCCGCCGTACGGTGGCGGAAACCGCGATCCGCGCGGCCAGCTTCGCGCAGAAGACGCTGCTCGCGGGCTTTACCACGGTGCGCGACGTGGGAGCGACCAACTACATCGACGTCGGCCTGCGCAACAGCATCAACAGCGGGACGACATTCGGTCCGCGCATGCTGGTCGCGTCCTACGCGCTCGGCGCGCGCGGCGGACACTGCGACTCGACCGGTTACCCCTACATGCTGTTCGGCACCGAGACCGGCCCTGCGCAGGGCATCGCGAGCGGGCCCGATCAGTTCAGGGATGCGGTTCGCTACCAGATCAAGTACGGCGCCGACGTCATCAAGGTCTGCGCGACGGGCGGCGTCCTGTCCCTGGCCGACGAAGTGGACACGCCGCAGGTGACTCAAGCGGAAATGGACGCCCTGGTCGACGAGGCGCATCGTCTTCGCAAGAAGACCGCCGCGCACGCACACGGCGCGACCGGGGCGAAGGTGGCCATCCGCGCCGGCATCGATTCGATCGAGCACGGCTCGTTTCTCGACGACGAGGCGCTGCGGATGATGAAGGAGCGGGGGACCTACCTGGTGCCCACGCTGATGGCCGCCGAATCGGTCTCCGGCAAAGCCGGGCAGCGTGAGTTTCCGCCGGAGATCGCCGCGAAGGGCCGAGCCGCCGGCGAAGCTGCGTTGCAGACCATCAAGAAGGCCGTGTCAATGGGCGTGAAAATCGCGCTCGGCACCGATTCCGGCGTGACGCCTCACGGCATGAACGCGCGGGAGTTCTTCCTGATGGTGAACGGCGGGATGACGCCGGCCCAATCGCTCCGCGCCGGCACGCTCGAAGGCGCGACGCTGCTCGGGCTCGACAAGCAGATCGGCTCGATCGAGGCGGGCAAGGACGCGGATATCGTGGCGGTGCCAGGTGACGTGCTCGCTGACATCCACGCCACGGAGCATCCCCTGTTCGTGATGAAGGGCGGGAAGATCTACAAGCGGGGACCATAGGTCCACGGGGCTACGGGCTGCGGGGTACGGGCTACGGGCTACGGGCTACGGGGCTACAACGCCCGCTTCCGCCAAACCGCCGGCAACTTTCCTGCCGGCCTGAAGGCGGGTCGACGCATGAGCGGAACGGACGAACTGGCGGCTGAATCGCGCCTGGGCAGGATCCTTCGCACGCCGGCGCGACCAGCGCAGGCATAATCGCATTTCGCCTGTTCGGTTCTCCGGGCGCCGGCGTTGACTTACTCCGTGGCGGTCATCCCCACGGCGTCAGCGATTACGGCCCCGGCTCCGGCTACCGCGCGCGTGCGGGGCTTGGGCGACGAGGTGGCGCTTTCGCGGCCTATGACCGATTTCGCCAATTTGCCGGCACTCGAGGCGACGACCACGCTGGTCCTGCTCGAGAAGGCCAGGGGCGGCGACGAGATCGCCATGAACGCCCTGTTCCGGCGCTGCATCCCGGCGTTGCGGCGCTGGGCGCGCGGGCGGCTGCCCGCCTACGCGCGCGACTTGCTCGATACCCAGGATCTCGTCCAGGAGACTGTCGTCCAGATGCTTCGGCACATCGACACGTTCGAAGCGCGCCACGACGGCGCGCTGCACGCCTATCTCAGACAGGCGGTGCTCAATCGCATCCGCGACGAGATCCGGAAAAAGGAGCGCCGGCCATTTCAGGTGGAGTTGCCGGAACACCAGAGCGATGGGCAGGCCTCCCCGCTCGAGATCGCGATCGGCCGCGAAGGCGTCCAGCGCTACGAGCAAGCGCTGCAACACCTGCGTCCCGAAGACCGCGAAGCCATCGTCGGACGCGTCGAGCTGCAATACAGCTACAAGGAGCTCGCGGCGTTCCTGGGCAAGCCCTCGGAAGACGCGGCGCGCGTCGCGGTGACGCGCGCGCTGGCACGGCTGGTGAAGGAAATGGGCGATGGCGCGCACCGGGGATAACCTCGATCTGCTGGTCGAGCGGATCGCCGACGGCACGCCGATCGACTGGGCGGCAGCCTCGGCGCTGTGCGACTCGGATTTCGACCGCGAGCAGCTCGGGAACCTGAAGCTGATCGCCGACTTGTGCGAGCTGCATCGGACGCCGCCGCCGGACGACTCGACGCTGCCCGCCACGCTGCTCGAGACCACCGACGTCAGCGACACATCGCTGACGACGTGGGGCGACATGCGCGTGTCGCAGCTGCTCGGCCGCGGCGCGTTCGGTGAGGTCTACCTGGCGCACGAGGAGCGGCTCCGCCGGCCGGTGGCCCTGAAGCTCCTGCGGCAGGACCTGGCCATGGTGCCGGGCCTCGAGGAGAGCATTCTCCAGGAAGGCCGCCGCCTCGCCAGCATCCGCCACCCGAATGTCGTCACTGTCTTCGGCGCTGACGTGCGCAACGGCCGCGCGGGCTTCTGGATGGAGTACCTGCGCGGGTCCACGCTGGAAGATGCCCTGAAAGCGCGCGGGCCGTACACGCCGGCTGACGCCGCGCGCGTGGGCCGCGACATCTGCGAGGCGCTCACGGCGGTGCACGAAGCCGGCATCATCCATCGCGACGTGAAGGCACGGAACATCGTCCAGGAGAAAACCGGCAAGGTGGTCCTGATGGATTTCGGCGCCGGCATGGAGATCCAGCGCCTCGAAAGCCGCAACGCCGATCGCGTCGGCACGCCGATGTACCTCGCGCCGGAGGTGCTCGAGGGCTCGCCCGCCTCCGTGGCCAGCGACCTCTACGCCGTCGGCATCCTGCTCTTCCACCTGCTCACCGGCAAGTATCCGTACAAGGCGCGGACGATGGACACCCTGCGGGTGGAGCACCGGGCCGGCCGTCGCGAACCGCTGCAGCGCCTTCGCGCAGACCTGCCGGCGCCGCTCGTGCACATCGTCGACAAGGCGCTCGCCGCGGACCCGGCCGACCGCTATGCGTCCGCGGCCGAGATGTCGGCGGCGCTGTCGGGTGTGATTGACCATGCGGAGCGTCACCCACGCATGAAGGCGCTGCTGGTGGCGACCGCCGTGCTCGCGACCGGCACGCTGCTCGTCAGGTCGCTCCTGCCGTTCGGAGGCTCGGCGGCCCCCAGCACGATCGCCGTGCCGCAGCTGACGATCGATGCCAGGACAAAACTGGACGACAGTCTGGCGCCGGGGCTGACGCATGAGATCGTGCGCGAACTGCAACGCCGCGGCGTGCAGGTCCGCGGATCGATGTCCGGTCCTCTCATGGCGGGGATGTCGCTTGGCGAGATCCAGACGCGCACCAGCGCTGATGGCGTGCTCAAGGGCACCATTGGCAAGGGCGACGGCGATCGCCTGGTCGTGACGATGAGCCTCCTGCGCGCGACGGACGGCCAGTCGATCTGGAGGCGCACGCTTACCCCGGCGCCGTCCGAGCTGCCGGACATCAGCGCGACGATCGCCGCGGACGTGGTGCGGACGATGGGCGGGCGTAGCGAGGTGCCGGCCAAGCCAATGGTCGCGTCCGCAGCATACGAACACTACCTACGGGGCCGGTTCCTGGCGGAGCGGCGAACGAAGGAGAGCCTGAATCTCGCGGTGGAGTCGTACAAGCAGTCCATCGCGGCGGACGCGACGTATGCGCAGCCGTGGGTCGGGCTCGCCGATGCGTACGTCGCGCTTGGCGTGCCGACGTTCGGGACGTTGCGGCCACTCGAGTCGCGGCGGCTGGCGAAGGAGGCTGTGCTCAAGGCGCTCGATCTCGACCCGCAGTCGGGCGAGGCGCACTGCACGCTCGGGTTCATCTCCTACTTCCAGGACTGGAGCTGGCAGCAGGCGGAGATCGAGTTCCGGCGCGGGCTCGTGCTGAGCCCCGAGTACGCGATGGGCCGCGATTGGTACGGCGACTATCTGCTCGCCATGGGACGGTTCCCTGATGCCATGGCCCAGATCCAGCGCGCGCGGCAGCTCGAGCCGCTTTCGGCGCTCCTGCACCGCGACGTCGGGTGGCACTACTTCTTCATGAAGCAGTACGACGACGCGATCACGCAGTTGCGGGACACGCTGGCAATGGACCCGGACTTCGGGGCCGCACACTCGCTGCTCGCACGCGCGTTGTTCCAGAAGGGGCAATTCGACGAGGGCCTTGACGAGTTGTCGAAGGGCCAGCTCCCGCGAACCAGCTATCTGGCGTTCGTCGCGTACGGTGAGGCGGCGGCAGGCCGCCGGCCGCAGGCGCTCGAGCACCTGCGCGAGGCGATGGACGCCGGTCGCGCCAGCGGCGCCTACCTGTCCCCGTCCTATGTCGCGCATGTCTACACGGCACTGGGCAACCAGGAACAGGCGATGGACTGGCTGGAGCGCGGCTATGACGAGTCCGACTTCACCCTCGTCAACGTCTACACTGATCCGCGGTTCGAGCCGCTGCGTTCCAACCCGAGATACAAAGAGCTGATCGGAAAGATGGGATTTGTTCAGGCACGCTGACGGCTCACGTGAATCACCAGCATCGGCAGGAGGCCACAATGAAGGTTCCGCAGTTACTCGCGGTCGTGAGGTGCAACACCAAGGCGTACAAGGCCGTCCGCGCGGCGCTGCCCGGCCTGGACGCGATTCCGCGCCAGGGCAAACTGCTGGTCGTCTCGCTCCCACCCGTCATGGCGAAGCCCAGGACGGCGACGAAGAAGGCGGCAGCGGCGAAGCGCTGAGGCGGGACCCGGCGGTCACTGTTCGGTGGCAGGGATGGAAACTGGTTGTAGCGAATCGAGGCAACGTCTGCCCTCATAGACGCCGGATTCCATGGAACACCCCTTGCACTTCTGCTTCGGGATATTCCACTATCACTTCCCGGAGGATTAGGCATGGCTACCGACTCGATCACACGCGCCCAGCTCATTGAACTGCTCAACGGCGACCTCGCCCGCGAGTTCCAGGCCATCATCGCTTACGTGAACTACTCGCAGGTGCTGAAGGGCGCGACGTATATGAGCATCGCGAAAGAGCTCGAGGTGCATGCGAAAGAGGAGCTCGCCCACGCCCTCACCATCGCCAAGCAGATCGACTACCTGGGCGGGTCGCCGACGGTGCAGGCCGAGCCCGTCAAGACGTCGGACAAGCCCCAGGACATGCTGCGCTTCGACCTCACGAACGAGAACGTCACCGTCCGCAACTACCGCGAGCGCGTGAAGCAGTGCGAGGCGCTCGGCGAGTATGCGATGGCAGAGGAGATCCGCGAAATCCTGCGGCAGGAGCAGGAACACCAGATCGATCTGGCCACTGCGCTTGGCGAAGACGTGCCCGACGTGTCGAAGATCGCGCCGGCAAAGCCGAAGTCGCAGAAGTAAACAGAGGAGGTCCCGCGTGCCAAAATCCCGCGAGCCGGTAGCCAGATTCGCCGCCACGCTGAATTGTCGCGACGACGTCGAGGCGTTCGAGGCCGTGAAGGGCATGGTCGATTCGTTCCGCGACGCCTTCCCGCATCAGGGCAAGATCGTCCTCGTGGCGCTGCCGGAGCCCGCGCCGGTAGCAGCGCGCAGGAAGACGGCGCGCGTGCCGGCGACGAAAGCCAAGCGGGGCCGGAAGCGCTGAGGGCCTGGCACTGGCACGCCAGGCCCCGCGCCACGTGACGATTGGGTATCCCATCCTCTACTGGCGAAACGACGAGTTGATCCTGCACGAGCCGGTGAGCAATCGCCGTCTCGTGGTGTGGCCGTTCGCCGTCGATCTCCTTCAGGTACCTCCGCGCGCCACGCTCCCTCGCAGAGCTGACCGCGCGCTTTCCAGGCGCGACGCCGGCGGAGCTCCGCAAGGCGGTTACCGACCTCACGCGTCACGGCTTCGTCGGCCCGGCAACGGGTGCCGTTCGCCCTCCGCACTCGCTCGACGCCTGGAGCAACTGGGCCCCGCTGGCCAGCGCGTATCACTTCGCCACGCGCGACCCGCACATCCCCGACGGCCAGGAAGCCGAAGCCCTGGAAGAAGCGCTCGCGCTGGTGCCCGAGCCTGTGACTCGCGCGCAGACGACGCGGCGGCGCAACACCGTCGCGCTTCCCCGCTCCTCGCGGACCGATGCGTTCACGCGCGCGCTCGAGGCTCGACGGACGTGGCGGGTGTTCGGGCGAAAGAGCGTCACGATCGCCCAGCTCGCGCAGTTGCTGCACCTCTCGGTCGGCGTGCATCTCTGGGGCAAGACGCCCCAGGGTGCGCCCGTGGCGTTCAAGACATCGCCGTCGGCCGGGGCACGACAGCCGATCGCGGCCTACGTCGCTGCGCGGGACGTGCGCGGTCTGCCAGCAGGCCTGTATCGCTACGACGCGGAGGCGCATCGCCTCGAGCGTCTGTCCGTGGGCCTCACGACGCCACGTCTCGAGGCGTATGTCGGGAAACAGTGGTGGTTCGGCCCCGCGAGTGCGCTCGTCTTTCTCGCTGGCACCGTCGGCCGCGTCACCGGACGCTACGACCATCCCCGCGCGTATCGGTTCCTGCTGCTCGAAGCGGGGCACATCTGCCAGACGTTCTGCCTCGCCGCCACGTGGATGGGCCTCGCCCCTTTTTGTACGGCAGCACTCGCAGATTCGACGATAGAGCGCGACTTCAAGATGGACGGCGTTGACGAAATCGTCCTCTACGCCGCCGGCGTCGGCACGCAACCGAAGACCGGTTACCGGCAGTGGCCGGAACACTCAGACGGAAAGCCGTACCGGAGGCCGCCGAAGACACGGTGACTTCAGGCGGCCGATGGGCCCGGTGCGCCTGAGTTTAAAACTCAGCCGTGCTCGCGGGCCTATCATCGTCCTCCCATGCCCGGCACAATCAAGTCGCTTCTCGGTGACCGCGGGCTTCTCAAGGTCATCACGCTCTCACCGCTCATCGACGAACTGCTCGACGCGCTGGAGCTGGTGGAAGACCCGCCGCCCCCGCCACCGAACGAGCCGCGCGGGCACGTCAACGTCAAGGTCGACAAGACGCTCGGCTTCTTCGTCCTCAACGCCACGCCTCCCCTGCAGCCGTACGCGTATCACCTGAAGATCGATCCTGTCGCGCAGTCGTTCCAGTGCTGGCTCATTCTGAATTCGGCAGCACCGGCAAAGAAGGTGTTCGACTTCGCCGCGGGCGCTGCGGGCGTGGTCTTCACCGCCGCGAAATACGAGACCTCGAACGACGAGGAACGCCTTGTCGCGACGCCAGGCGTCGACGTCACCATCACCGGCGTGGCGGTGACGATTCTGGTCGAAGGCACTTCCGGTCAGGCCGCGACGCTGCGCTTCTCTCCAACCGACGGTCTTCCCGCCGGCATCGTGGAGCTGCAGATGACGCCGCCGACGGTCCTCATCGGCAGCACCGGCTTCGGTCTCGAGTTTCCAGGCAGCGCCGGTGCTCCCGGCGGCTTCGTCATCGACGACGCGACGGACGCGGCGCCGAGCGGGCACACGCTGATCAACGGCAGGCAGGTGCCGACAAAGGCCGACAATCCTGCATGGCGGGGGCTGGCTGTACGCCATGCGCGCTTCTACCTGCCGAGCGGCACGCCATTTCTCGGCGGTCACGCGGTGGACGCGTACGTCGAAGTCGGCACGGCCCCCGGCGAAGGCATCGACCTCGTCATCTCGACGCGTGTGCCGCCGAAGGACAGCCGTCCCGGCATTGACGTGACGATCGAGTGCCGCGATCCGGCGGCGACCGGACTTCAGGACTTCATCCCGACACTCGTCGAAGCAGCGATGGAGTTGCCGCTCGACGGCATGCACCAGGACTCGCCGGGTGGCGGATTCAACATCCTGGCGGGCAAGCCTGTCATCGCCAGGCTGCGGTTCGCGCGCAGCGTCGCCGATCCGGAGACCACGATCACGCTCGCCGTCGAGTCGCAGGGAGACGACGGCGTGCTGTCGGTGTCGGTGCCGGAAGGTGGACCGGCGGCCAAGGTGCTGACGACGGCCGCGGCGCTGGCGACCGCTCTCGTCGCCGACAAGGATCCGGAAGGCGCGGACACCGGCGGCGTCGTCCTGCACGCGCTGCTGGCGGCGGCGGTGGGCTTGAGCAGCTGCCTGAAGGACAAGGGGCGGCTGACGATTCACAAGGTCGAGCTGTCGAGCACCGGCCACGGCCTGCCCGTCGGCGATCAGGTCAAGCTGCTGATCGACTACTCGGTAGACGTCGTGGTGCGGCCGATCAGCGTCGGCGTGCTGTCGGTGCAGATGCAGGACGCGCAGCCGATGCGCGTTCGCAATCGCAACGTGGGCCTGCGCATCAACCTCTCGAACCCGGCGGCCAGCGGCGTGCAGACGGTGGAGCTCGACTTCAGCCGCGCGGACATGGAGATCGAGGACCCGGGCTCGTGGCTGGTCGACAGCCCGGCGTCGCTGTTCGACATCCTCGGCACACGATCGGGCCGCGGGTCCACGTGGCTCGAGGTGGACCTGCGCTTCAAGCTGAATCTCGGCCCCGTCGAGGTGTCGGGCGCGACGATTCGCGCGACGCTGGAAGACGACGGCAGCGTCAGCGCGTCGCTGCGCGGACTGGACGCCAGCCTGAGCGTCGCCGGCGTCATCGAGGGGAAGGGCGGGCTCGAACTGCTCGACCAGGGCGGCTTCACCGCGGCACTCGACGTGAAGCTGGTGCCGCTGAACCTCGCTGTCGATGCCGTGGTGCTCTACCAGGAGACCCAGAACAGCTTCTGGCTCTTCGTGCAGATCGGCGTCGACTTCCCGGGGCCCATTCCGATTGCCAACACGGGCCTCGGCATCTACGGCATCTCGGGCGCGTTCGGCCTCAACGCGCACCCCAGGGGCCCGGGGCCGGCAGAGCCCGATCCGATCGGCTACCAGCTGCGCTGGGACTCGTCCGATCCGGTCCACGCCTTCGAGTTCAGCGCTGACAACATCACCGTCGGCGCGCAGGCGGTGTTCGGCACCGTGCCCGATCTGGGCTTCTCGTTCTCCAGCCGCGTGGGCCTCTTCATCACGGTGCCGGACATCGCAGTCCGCGGGTCGATCTGGGCCAACGTGCTCAGCCCGCGGATGGGGGTGACCGATCGACCGCCCGACGGCGGCGATCCGGGCCTGGTGTTCCTCGGTGTGGTGGTCATCGATCCGGCGGACGGCGTCACGATCGGCCTCAAGGGACAGATGAACGTCCCCGTCCTGCTCAAGGTGACGGTGCCACTCGGGGCGCACTTCCCCACCGGCAAGGGCGACTCGGACAACTGGTACATCTATCTCGGCGCCGACGGCTACTCCGGCGCGGTGCCGCCGGACGGCCGCGCGCTCGGACCAATGCGCGCCGAAGTCCTGCCGGACATCGTCGGCAGCGAGGCCGACGCGTACGTCATGTTCCGGGGCCGAGGCATTCAGCGCTGGCCGCGCGGCGGGGCGATCACCGTTGCCGACGGGCTCGTGATCGCGTTCGGCTTCGGCTTCGAGTACGTGATTGGCGTCAAGCCGATCGCCTGGGCGGAGATTCACGCCAGCGCGGACATCCTGATTGCCACGCATCCGTTGACGCTCGCGGGGTTCGGCGCCGCAGGCGGCTCGCTGAACCTGGGCCCCTTCTCGATCGGCGTCGATGCCAGCATCAGCCTGCTGGCCGTGGAGAATCACGACCCGTACATTCACGCCAGGCTGTGCGGTCACATCGATCTGTTCTTCACCGAGATCGAAGGCTGCGTCGAGATGTCCATCAACGCGGAGCCGGCAGTGTCGCTGCCGCTCCCGGACGTGCACCCGCTCGACGACGTGCAGAACAGCGAAGTCGTCGGGCGTCTCGGCTTCCTGGTGGACGACCAGTTCCGGCGCGTCGGGGTCATGAGCGCCGACGCCGCTTCGGCGCCGGCGGTGTGGCCCGACACGCTGCTGCACCTGGCCTTCGCCGTGTCGCCGCTGCTGGCGGCCGGATACGTGGCGAAAAACGGCGCCGTCGAGCAGTACACCGGGATCGACGCCTACCCCACGGGTGTGGCGGCTCAGCCCGTCGGCAGCGACATGCTGCGCTACGAATGGTCGCTCACCAGCCTCGGGCTGTACGACGTCACCGAGCGATCCGCACGGTCCGGGCGCACTGGTTGCCAAGTCGATGACAGCGGCGTGGCAGGCGGGACGCGACGGCGATCTCGGCAAGCGGCCCCAGGCCGGCGACCTCGTGCTCGGCACGTACGTCGGCGATCTCTTCCTCGGGCGGCTCGCCGACGGCGGCGCCGGCCTGCCGGACGACCCGCTGAAGAACGCCGCCACCGCCTGCCAGCACGAGGAGCCTCCCGTCGTTGGCTGGGCCGTCGGCTTCGACGCGGCGCTGCAGGCGAACACGTCGTTCGTGATGCCGGCCGATCCGATCAGCCCGGACGCACGCGTCAGCCGCTTCACGGCGACCGTAGTGCAACACGTCTCGGTGCTGCCGGACATCCCGCTCGGCATGAACACGGCGGCGTTGATCCCGCCGCCCTACGACTTCAGGCCGGCGTCACTCGAGGTGTTCACGCCGGAGCTGGCACTCGAGCGCGCGTTTGCCGGATCGCTCGACCTCGGAGTCGTCGGCGGCGCGCCGGCCGGACCTCCGACCCTGAAGCGCATTCAGGCGATTCAGTCGGCGCGTCTCACACCGCAGCAGCCGATCGTCGGCGGGCGTCTGTGGCTGATTCTCGACGGCGAGATCCCTCCGGGCGAAGTGCCGCTGGCGGCCGTTGACGACCGCGGAGTGAACTGGAAGATCACCGATCGCAAGCCGCTGACCGCCGACCGCACGATCCTCCGGCTGGCGCCCACCAGCGGCGGGTTCGTCGCCTGGCTCGACGTGAGCTGGCTGGCCGGCAGGAGGCTGTCGCTTCTTGGCCTCGGCGGCATCACGAAGGCGGCGCAGGACGCCGCCGCGGCGCGCAACTCCGCGGCGTCCGGCGCAGCGGCGCGCCAGGCGGCAGCCGCCGCCAAACAGCCGCAGCAGGCGGCCGACAAAGACGGCGACGGCGTCCACGCGGTGCTCGACCCCGGGAAGACGTACCGGCTCCACGTCGAGATGTCGTGGGAAGGCTGGATCTACAAGCAGGCCGACGACGGGTCGAAGCAGGAGGTGCAGCACCTGTCGGGCCAGACGACTTACCTGCCCGCGGGCGGCGACCCGGACAACCCGCCCTCAACGGCCAGGGACTTCTTCTTCAAGACAGCGCCGGCACACAAGGCGGTGGCTGGCGGCGGCGCCGCGCAGACCATGCCGAAGTACGGCGAGGTGGCGCACGTGCGCGCGGTGCGTCAGCGTCGCGATTTCTTCGACCCGGAGATGCTGTCGCGCTTCCTGCTTGGCTACACGCCGGCACAAACAGAAACGGCGCGCTTCTGCGACGACCCGCTCAACGTGCATTTCTCCGCGGCGCACGTGCCGTCGCTGGCCGACGCCTACGGCTACACGCTGTCGCTCGATCTGCGGCGGGTAGACGTGCCGGGGCCGCAGGGCGAGGTCATCGAGCTCAACTCGAAATGGATCGCGCTCGAGAGGCCGGATCTGCTCACTGGCATCGACGCGCGGCGCATGGACGTCGCGTTGACGGCGGCCTGCCCCATGCCAAAACCGGGCGGCACGCTCGACGGCGCTCTCGCCGCTGACGGCCGAAGCGTGGTACGAAGTCTACGCGCTCGCGAAGTCGAAGGACCCGAACATCCTCGATGGCCGCCTCCCTGGCGTCACGTTCAGGACGTCGCGCTGGCGCAACCCGCCGGAGATGCTCGCCGGGATCGGCTTCACCGCCAGTCCGTCCGCGGCGTCCGGCGACGTTCAGCTGGCACAGTTGCCGGCACTGGGCGCGGCAGTGATCGAAGGATCGGACGCCGACTTCGAAGCCGCACTCGACGCCATCGGCCTCGACGGCTGGCCGGCGGTGAAGAACCCGCGCGTCAGCCTCCTCTGGCTGCGCAAAGACGACGCGGGCGGCCCGCACTGGCTCTGCGCGGGCCTGCTCGCAGAATCCACGGAGCCCATCGACCGTCCCGGCCGCGTGCACCTGAGCGCGCTGCGGCTCACCATGCCCCCGCCTCCCGCGGGGATCTTCGACATCCGGCGCAGCGATCGCACGCGCTCGCGCCTGCTGTGGCTCTGCTCCGCGCCGTTCACGCCACACGCCTGGCTGCAGCGCCGTCTCTTTCAGCCACCCACACGCATGCTGCCGACCATTGCCCTCGAGCTCGTGGATGACGTCACCAAAGCGACGTTGACCGGATCCCTGCGGCTGCCCCTTGCACCCAGCTTCGCGGAGGAGGCGTAGTCATGGGACTCTTCGCACCGCCCGACCTCTTCTCCAGCGTGGCCGTAGCCGCGCGCGGCGACGCCGATCTGCCGGACGGCGGACATCTCCGGCTGATGCCCTCATCAGCGCTCGGCTTCCCCATCGCGCCGTTCGACGTGTTCCGCATCGAGCCATTCCGCGCAGATGTCCAGGTGCTGTGGCGCGACGCCTTCGGCAAGGTGGTCGAGGGGCCGGTCCTCGACGCTGCCGGCGGCATCCTCATTGGCGACATCGCGCCGCCGAGCGGCCAGGGCGACGAGTTGGACATCGCGGTGGAGCTGGTCAGCGACGGCACCTTCCAAGGCTCCATCTCGCTGCTCGATCGCGTCGGCAATCGCCTCATCGCCAAACGCAGTCACGCGCCCTTCATCGTCGGCGGGCCGCGCGTCGAGCGCGTGCGCATCGAAGGGCACGGCCACGTCAGGATGCTGCGCACATGGCGCGTCGACCTGCAGCGCATGGTCGAACCGATGCTGGGGCGTGAGCCGGATGCCACGCTCAGCCTGCCGATCGACGGCGCGTGGCCGTGGTATGCGAAAGGGCTCGGCGTCGCGCCCGCGACCAAGCAGGTCGCCAGGGGCGCTGCCGAGCGGTTGCAGCGGCCCGACAGGCCCGATGGCCCGTTCGACGCGCTGACCAAGGACGACGATGTGGTGCGGGTGTCGGCGCACGGCCCCGACTTGGTCAAGCAGTGCGAGACGATGGTCGGCGACATCAGTCAGTGGCCGCGCACGCAGCATCGCAAGAGTCACGCGGCGGCGACGGCATCGAGGCGCCAGCAGTTCGTCGACATCAGCATCTCGGACACGCTGCTGGTCCAGGCGATGGATCCGGGCCTCGGCCGGTTCCTGGGCCTGGTCGGCGCGCTCGACGAGCAGAGCGACGGCAGCGTGCCCCTTGCCTACGTCACTGTCGGACTGTTCGCCTACTCGACGGCGACGCGGGCGCCTGACGGCCGCTTGATCCCCGCGTCGCTCGGACCGCCGTCGCCGCTGCTCGATCGCGTCGAGGAGCGGCTGGTCGAACGCCACGGCGCGCAGGACGTCATCGACGCGCTTGCCGCGCGTTACGCCAACGCCGGCGGACCTGCGGCCTTCAGGCGCCTGGCACGTCTCGAAGTGCGCGGGCTGATCACCGTCGCCGGCCTGGTGCCGCCGCCCGATCCGCCGTCGCTGCCTGCTCCGGCATTCGGCAGCTCGCAGTGGCTCGACGGCGGCGGCCGGCCATCAGAGACGTTCCGGCAGGAGTTCCTGTTTCCGCTGCCGCCGCTCGGCGCGCTGGTCGCGCTCGGCCGACTCGAAGCGGGCGTGTGGACGACGCGGCATCAGACAGTGGCGTTGCCCGCGCCCGCCAATCCCTCGCGGCGCGCGCTCGCGATGCTCATGGGCCGTTCGCAGGCCAGGCCGAAAGTCGCGGCGTGGAAGCCGGCGCTCTCGAGCTATATGCGCCGCGGGCTGATCTCCGACGCGCCGATTCCCGCTGACGGTCCGGCGCCGTCGACGTATCGCGCCGCGATCGCGGATCTGTTCGGCCGCTTCGGCGCCGCGGCGCAGTTCGCGGTTCCGACGCCGGCGCGACCGGCCCCGCCGGCGCCAGCGCCGCAGCCACAGGTCGTGCTCGACGGCCCCGACGGCGTCGGCGGCCCGCCAGCATCGCCTGGACACGTCGATGTCACGGTGGTCGTGCCCTCCGTGGCCGCGCTGGCCGCCGGATCGCTCGACATCGCGTCGCTGGAGATCGCGTTCGACGGCACGCCGCAGGCGCCCATTGCGCTCGCGCCGATCCCGGCGGGCAGCAACCAGACCGTCGCCGTGCACATCAACCTGCCGGCACTGACTGTCGGCGAAACGCGTCGCGGGACCGTGACGGCCGCCTTCATCGACACGGCGGGCGCACGCTCGCAGACAGTCAGCGTTGCGGTGGCCTACGCCGATCGGCGACGGCCGCTGGTGATTCCCACCGGCCTCGGGCTGTTCTGGACCAGCAGGCCGGGGCCGGCGTCCGACGTCGAGCTGAAGCTCGCATGGCCCGGCGCTGCGGGCACGCGCTATCGCGTGTACGTGGCGGACCAGAAGGGCCTGGCGATTGCCGGCGCCTCGCGCGCCGAGATCGCCGTCGAGGGCGGGCAAAGAGATCGCGCGCACGCCCTCGGGGGAAGGGAACGATTCCGTCTGCTCACAGAGCCGCCACTTGAAGCCGTCGGCGGCCGGGTGCTGCTGAACGAGCGCCTGCCGCGCGCCCTCACGACGGTGCAGTTCCTCCGCGTCGTGCCGCTGACGTCCCAGGGGCGAGAGGCCGAGTTCGACAAGTGCGGCGTGGTGCCCGTCGCGGTGCCGTCCGACCGCACGCCACCACCACCGCGCGTGCATGTGACCGTCGATCCTGCGACGCGCGTTGCGACTGTCACGATCGAAGGCGTCGGCCTGGATCTGGTGGAGCTGAAGGCCTCAGAGCCCGGCCTGTTCGTGGAACCGCCGGCGGCGGGTGCCGTCGCTCCCGAGTTCAGGCTGCGCCGCGCGTCGGGACTGGTGAACGACCCGGTCTACGCGCGTGAGATCGCCCGCGGACCGCTCGCCGTTGCGCGGGACGGCGCGGCGATCGCCTTCGTTGCGGAAGTCGCCGACCCGACACCGCTGGCGCCGTACGTCCGCTACAGCTATTGGGCGGAGGTGCGGATGCCCGCAGAACGCCGTCTCGCGCGCGGGATCGTCGAACTGCCCCCGGCCGGCGGCGTCGCGCCGGTACTCCCCGCGCAGATGGCCGACAACCCGCGCGCATTCAGCGCGGTCTCGGCGCCAGTGTCGGCGGTCCATCTACCGCCGCTGCCGATCGCGTCTCTTGAAGGCGCGGTGGCGTCCGTGGTGGCAAGCGCCGGCACGTCGGCGGCGAGCCTGACGGCGCCGGCGACGCCAACAGCGTCCAACGCGATCGGCGCCTACCGGCTCAGGATCTGGGAGCAGTGGAACGGCGGCTCCATCATCTCGTCCGGACCGGACATCGAGCTGAATGGCTCGGCGCTCGACTGGGTTGGCACGCCGGCTCCCGATGCGGACCGGCCGTTGCCGCTGACAGTGCGTTACGTCGTCATCGATCCGGTGGGACGGGAAAGCGCCATGACCGTAGTGGGCGCGTAGCGGCGCGCCGCGCGACGTGGGCAGTCGGCGTAAGATCGATCCTGTGCCGACCCGCATGGTGACTGTGAAACTCGAGGCCGCCGAGGCCACGTTGTCGGCCGTGAAGAGAAAGCTCGGGCTGACGGCAGACGAACTCGACAGCCACTTTGGCCTGGTGCCCCTGGACGCCGCGCGAAAGCTCTACGCGATCCTGGTCGACGACAAGATCGCGGATCGTCTGGACGGCACGAAAGGCGTGGTGGGAAGCTACTCCAACCCTCGCATCGAAACCTTCGGCCCGCCAGAGCCGCCGGCGCCGAAAAAGAAGTAGCAGACAGGCTGCACGCCAGCAATCCCTGAGTGGCGTGCAGGCCCCTCCGCCCGCACGCCACCCACGCGCCTGTGCGCTGCCTTGCCGTGTCTTGCCGGCCTGGCGATGGCCGATGCCTTGCCGTGCCCCTGCATGCCCCTGCTCGTGCCCTTCTTAGAGCGCCGCCATCAACTTCTTCACGTTGATAATCCCGGCGCCGTAGTCGAAGTCGTAGCCCGGGCTTCCGCCGTCGGTCGCCGTCTTCGCGATGAGCGAACGCATCTGCAGCGGCGAGATCTTCGTCGTCGGATGCCTGGCCCGGACCGCCGCGACCACACCGGCTGCCACGGGGCAGGCGGCCGACGTGCCGGAGTCCGGCTCGCCGGCGCCGAAGACTTCAGAGCCGAGGAAGTGCGTGTAGGCCGCGAAGTCCGGCTTCTTGACTGTCAGCCGCCCGGGCCCCTGTGACGAGTAGCCGACGCGCTTGTTCTTCGTGTCCACGCCGGCGATGCTCATCACTGACGGCGAGGAATTGGCGCCGCAGATGGGATGCGTCGCGCCGAAGTTGCAGCGGCCGTCCGGGCAATTCAGGCCGCAGTTGCCCGCCGCGAACAGGATGTCGGCACCCGCCGCTTCGAGCGCCGCGACGATGATGTTGAAGGGGTGGGCGGGGTTGTCGCTGTAGTTGCCGGGATGGCCGGGAGGGAAATCCCACGCCGGCGAAAACATGCCCCAGCTGTTGCTCACCACCATCGCGCGCTTCGCCTTCGGCATCAGCTTGATGATCGCCATCAGCTTCGCGTAAGCCAGCACCGCGTCGCTCAGCAGACCGGCCATGACTGTCGCACCGGGCGTCGTCGACAGCAGCACCGCGTAGTCGAGCAGCGTCGCCTTCGGCGCCGCGATCGCTGTGTCGAAGGCACACATGGTGCCGTGGTTCACTGGATGCAGGCCGGGTGTCGTGGCCACGCCGGCCGGCGTCCAGCTCTTGGCGACGTTGAGAATCGGCTTGAGGCCGTGCGCCTTGAGATAGGCGAGGTTGATGCCGGTGTCCACGACCGCAAGGAAGACGCCCTTGCCGTCCATGCCCTTGGCCTTCAGGCCCGCTGCCGCGACCAGCGAGGCGACCTTCGACGTGTTGCCAACCGGCGGAGTGCTGCCACAGGTGATGCACGACTCGATCAGCGGGTCGGAGTAGATGCCGACGACGTCCGGATGCGAGGTGGCGGAAGAGTACGCTGCGGCCTGCGCGCCGCCGTCGGCGATCTGACCCCGCACGAGATATGTCGAGTCTGCCGGTTTCACCGAGAACGTCAGCGGCTGAGCCAGCGAGTGCAGCGGCGCGCCGTTGTCGCCGGTGACGCCCGGTACCTGCACTGGCGGGTACGAGGGGTCGATGATGAGACCGGCGACAGCTTGCGTGAGACTGGCGGTCAGTGTGGGCTGCGCTCGTGCCGTCAAGGACGCGGAATGAGCCGCCTTCGACGACCGAAGCTGGATCAGGACTCGCATTGTGGACCTCGTCCCGGGTACGCGCCGCGGTGGACAACGACGCCCGAACGGTTCTCGTACCGGTGTTGCGGCCGCCGGAATTTCGGCGTCCTGTGAGGAGAAAACGGCGGACAGCCCGGAACCGAACAAACAGGGCCGCGGGGTGAACCCTCGAGCGGCCCGCCTGACCAGCGAGGAGCGATGCCGCTTGCGCGCCGCGGTCGGCCGGCCTACGATCGCGCGCGCTGGAGACTGCGATGGCACCTTCGTCCTGGCGGACCCGGATTGCCGACCTCGACTGGCTCGCGCTGTTTCTCGCGTCCTGGCTCCTCCCGTTCATCATCGACAGCGCGGTCGGCCTCACCTACTTCACGAGTCTGACGTTCTGGCTCGTTCCGACGCTGATCCTGCTGCCGCGCTTTCTCGCCTACACCGACAGCGGCGGCCGTCGTCGATCGGCGATGTGGATCACGACTGTCGCGATCGTCGTCCTTGGCGTGGTGCTCGACTGCGTGTTCGGCCGCACGATCCTGCAGTTCGACGAGTCGCCGCAGGCGAGGTACATCGGATGGCTGTCGCTGCCCGCACTGGGCGTGCACGTGCCGATCGAAGAGTTCCTCTTCTACGCCATGACACCACCGGCAGTGCTGATGATCTATGGCTGGGCCAGCGAATACTGGATCGCCATGTATACGCCCAGACATCGGCCCGGCGACATCGTGTCGCCGAACATCGTCGGCGTCTCGTTGCGCGCGCTGCTGCTGGCGATGGCGATGATGGCCGTCGGGCTCGTCGTCTTCCGCCGCAACCCGGTAGGTATCGGTGTCGTTCCGGCCTACTACTCGTTCCTGGTGGCGCTGGCGTTTGTGCCGGCGGTGTTCGTGTTCTCGCGGGTGCAGCCGTACGTGAACTGGCGCGCCTTTGGCGTCACGGCGCTGTATCTGATCGTGACCTCCATGGCGTGGGAGGCCACGCTCGCACTGCCGCGACACTGGTGGGGCTACAAGCCGGCGGCGATGCTCGGGGTTTACGTCTCCGCTTGGAGCCCGTCGCCGACGTGGCCGTTTCCGCTCGAAGCCGCGCTCGTGTGGTTCGCCAGCCCCTTCTCGATCGTGATGGTCTACGAGTACATCAAGCTGCGCCAGTATCGAGCGAACCCTTCAAAGGCGACCTACATCAACCCCGCGCTGCTGACGTAGCGACCGCGACTGCGGCCAACGCGCTACCAGACACGGCATCGCTTCTCCGGCGCCATCGGGCTGCCCGCGGGGCAGTTGAAGGCCTTGGCGAACTCCGGCATGTTCTGCAGCGTGCCGTTGGCGCGGAAGGCGCCCGGCGAGTGCGGGTCGGTCATGATGCGGTTCATGAACTCGGCGTCGGTGGAGTTCATGCACCACACCTGTGCGAAGCCAAGGAAGAAGCGCTGCTCCGGCGTCAGGCCGGACACGACCTCGTGCGGCTTGCCCTCGAGCGTGTTCATGAGCGCCATGTAGGCGATGCGAATGCCGCCGTTGTCGCCGAGGTTCTCGCCAAGCGTGAGCCGGCCGTTCAAGTGCGCGGGCTGCCCCGTCTTGGGATCGTTCACCGGCGAGAAGCCGGAATACTCGTCGGCGACGCACGTCGCGCGCTCCTCGAAAGCCTTCGCGTCGGCCTCGGTCCACCAGTCCTTCAGGTTGCCCTTGCCGTCGAACTTGCGGCCCTGGTCGTCGAAGCCGTGCGTCAGCTCGTGGCCGATGACGGCGCCAATCCCGCCGAAGTTCACCGCGTCGTCAGCCGAGGCTTCGAAGAACGGCGGCTGCAGGATGCCTGCCGGGAAGACGATCTCGGCGAGCTGCGGCGAGTAGTACGCGTTGACCGTCGGCGGCGTCATGCCCCACTCCGTCTTGTCCACTGGCTTTCCGAGCTTGTCGTAGTTGCGCTTCACTTCGAAGCGATTGGCACGTTCGACGTTGCCCAGGAAGTCGGCGCGCGTGACCTTCACGGAGGAGTAGTCGCGCCACTTGTCGGGATAGCCGATTTTCTGTTTGCCCAGCGCCTTGAGCTTCTCGATGGCCTTCGCCTTGGTCTCCGGCGTCATCCAGTCGAGGCCGCCGATGTCCTGGCCGAGCGCGACGGTGAGCGCGTCGACCAGCGTCTTCATGCGCGCCTTGCTGTCCGCGCCGAAGGCCTTCTCCACGTAGAGCTGACCGAGCGCCTCGCCCAGGCTGCCGTCGGTTTCGTTGACACACGTCTTCCAGCGCGCGGGCTCGTCCTTGATGCCACGCAGCGTGCCGCTGAAAAACGAGAAGTCCTCCTTCTCGAACTTCGACGCGAGCATCGGCGCCGATGCCGTCAGCACTCGCCAGCGCAGGTAGGTCTTGAGGTCGTCGAGCGGCGTGCCGGACCAGGTGGTTTCGAAGGCCTGGAAGAACTTCGGCCAGCCGACGTTGACGTCGCTGAAGGCGGGTGCCTTCGCGGCGGCAAAGTAGGCCGTGAAATCGAAGCTCGGCGCGAGCGCGGCCATCGCCGCCCTGGTCATCTTGTTGTCGCGGTTCTTCGGGTCGCGGCGCGCGACGCGATCGAGCTGCGCGCTCGCCAGCTTCGTTTCGAGCGCGAGCACGTGGTCGGCGTCAGACTTGGACACCTCCGGCGAATAGCCGGCCAGGGTCAGCATCCGCGCGATGTGTGCGACGTACTGCTCGCGGATGTCCTTGTTCTTGGGATCGTCCTTCAGGTAATAGTCGCGATCCGGCAGCGTCGTCCCGCCCTGATCGATGTTCATCAACGTCGTGCTCGAGTCCTTCAGATCCGCGCCCACGCCGACGTTGAACATCGCGGTCAGGCCCTGCTCGCGCAGCGCTCCCATCACCGTGATCAATTCCGCCTTGCTCGACACCTTGCCAATCCGGGTGAGCAGGTCGGCGATCGGCTTGAGGCCGGCGGCGTCGATGGCGTGCTCGTCCATGCAGGCGGCATAGAAGTCGCCGACCTGCGTCTGCAGGACCGTCCGGTTGTTCGATGGCTGGCTCGCCTGATCGAGGATGTCGCGCAGCGTCCAGAGGTTGGTCTCGCGCAATTCGTCGAAGCGCCCCCAGCGTGCCTTGTCTCCCGGCACCGGGTTGTTCTTCCGCCAGGCGCCACAGGCGTACTGGTAGAAGTCCGCGCAGGGATCGACGGACTTGTCGATGAGCGTGAGATCCAGGCTCCGGGGGCGCTCGGTGCGCTTTTCCGACTGGGCCCGGGGCGCGAGGGCGCCCAACACGCAGAGTCCAGCGGTCACGAGGGCAATACGGCGACGGGATGAGGTCATGGGGGAACATTATTGCTTACGCGACGAAGCCTCGCACTTACCTGTCGCCGTGCCCCCTGCTATCCTCCCGGTTCGGGTGCATGTTCCGGCCTCCCTCCTGAAAACCGTCCGCGGCGCCGTGTTTGGCGCGGGGGCCTTCGTGCTCCCGGTGCTGGCGGTCTGGATGGCGGGCCCCGGGCTGGTGCTGACGTTCTTCTCCGATCGCGGGCCCGATCGGTTGGTCTATCGCGGATTCGGCCTCGTCAGCGAACGCCAGTCGTGGACGCGCGCCGGCGTCGCGACGGTTGCGCTCCCCGGCCTGGACCGCTCGGTCCCGTTGACAGTGACGCTCAGCGTGTCAGCGCCTGTCCCGGAGCCGCCGACGCTCATCGTGCGCGCGGATGGCTACACGCTCGGCTCACGCCTGCTTCGCCAGAACGGCGACGAGTGGTCGCTGCAGGTTCCGGCGCGTGGCCGTGACGGCCTGATGCTGGAGTTCGAGGTCTCCGGACTCTACCGGCCCGCGAATGGCGACCTCCCGCGTGGCGCGCTCTTCAGACAGATCGCGCTCACGCCCGTCGGCCGCTGGCGGCCGCCCACGCAAGTCCTGGTCGACGCCGCGATCGTGGGCACGGCTCTCGGCGCGGCTTTCGCGCTTGTCGAACTGCCCCTCGTGGCGTCCGCGCTCGGACTGCTGCTGGGCGCGATCGTGTCGGCCGGAGTGAGGTATCGCGGCGCTGCCGCGCTCACCGGCTGGGCCGGACCGGCGGTGTGGGCCGCGATAGCGGCGCTCGTCGTTGCCGTCCTCGTGGTCGCGCTCAGGCCAGGCGGCAGGTCAGATGTCCGGCGCGACGCCGGCGCCTACCTCGTCGTCTCGTGCGCGATGCTCTGGTTCAACCTCCTCTTCTGGCTGAATCCGGAGACCGCGGCCGGTGACCTGATCTTTCACGTGCACCGGTTCCAGGAGGTGTTGGGCGGCCGCTACTTCTTCACTGAAGGCACGCCCGGCGGCGTGTCGCCGTACGCGATCGGGCTGTACGTGATCGCGCGGTTCTTTCAGCAGGCGACGCCGTTCTGGCAGTCCGGGAACGGGCTGCACCTGATCGCGGCGATCGCCGAGTCGATCGCTGGCTTGCTGCTGGCGCTGGCCGTGCGGCGCGCGTGGAAGTCGCACGCCGTGGCGCTGCTGGCGCTGTTGACGTTTCACGCGGTGTCCGCGGAGTTCCAGCCGCATGCCGTCGGCTACATGACCAATGCGTTCGCGCAGCCCATGGCAGTGGCGGCGCTCGCGTCACTGGCCATTGCAGCGCCCCTTGTCGCCGGCGTATGCGCGCTGCCGTGGACAGTCGTCGCGTTCCTCTCACACACCGGCACGTTCCTCACGCTCAGCGCGATCCTCGTCGCGTGCATCGCGGTGCTGGCAGCCACTCCGACCCGCGACAGCCGTCGCCTGGCGGTGGTCGCCCTGGGCGTGCTGATCCTGGCCTGGACGATTGCGATTGGCCTGTACTACTCGCACTTCGGCGACATCTATCGCGACCTGTTGATGCGGTCGCGCCCGACCGTGGCGAAGCTGCCGCTGCAACGCTCCGAAGCGCACCAGACGGTCTGGGTCCCCGGTTGGCCGGCGTTGCTGCAACGACTGGCCGCCGTGCCTGGCTACCTTCACAAATATCTTGGGTACCCGCTGCTGGTCCTCGCGGGGGTAGGCGTCTGGTCGCGCCGCTGCGACGTCGATGTCTGGACGCGCGTGCTGGAGGGATGGCTTCTGGCGTGCGCCGTGCTCTTCGCGCTGGGCCAGGTCAGCTCGATCGACGTGCGTTACTACCTGGCGGCGGGACCGGCGCTGGCGGTGTTTGCCAGCGCCGCATTGGTCTCCGGCTGGTCGAGCGCTCGCTGGCGCTGGCCGACTGCGGTGCTCGGCACCCTCATGCTGGCCCAGTCGCTGTGGTACCGCTGCGAGTGGTTCTGGAGCACGCCGCGCTAGAACGGCGACGCGTCAGCCGTTCCGCTTCTTTCGCCACACGGCCATCCCCAATCCTGTGCCGAGCAAGGCGAGCGAGGTGGGTTCCGGGACGGCGCCCGGGTCGGTCGGCGCAGCCGAGTTCGTCGGCGTTCCCTCGAGCTGAAGCACGTAGTCGTATTGGAGGCTCGTGTCGTGGCACACGGGCTGGTAGTGGGCGTCGCAGCTCATCGACCCGATGCCCGGCGCATTTGTCGCGACCCATCCAAACGGCCCGACAGGGTTCACCCCATCCCCAGCCGGATTGTCAGGCGTCGACAGCGTCAGCCAGTACGACCCGGCGCCGAGCGTCACGCCGTCGGTGAAGTCGAGCGACGTCTTGTAGACGTATTGCGAGCTGTTGTGCTCGTAGAAGTTGCTGCTGACACCGACCGCCGTGGCGCCAAACTGCAGGTCCAGGGAAGGATCGCTGTCGTCGAACGGGAATGCCGTCGGCTCGACGGCAGTGATCCACCAGTTCATCAGCGACATCGTCTCGTTGGAGTTCGTCGAGCTCAGGATGGTCATCCTGTCGAGCGTCGTCTCGGAGCCCAGCGTGAATTTGGTGCTGAGGTACGCCGCGTTGGCGTTGAAGTAGTTCGCAGCGCCTGAAGAAGGCGAGGGAATCGATCCGAAGACGATCTCATTGGCCACCGCCGGCGAGGCCACCGCAGTGAGGACCATGAGGAGCAGCAGCCTGGCTGCAACGCGCATGTCGATGTTCTCCGATAGTGAACGAGACACTGTTGAGGCCCGTAAACCTAACACAACAAAGCCATTAAACGAATTAGCTCGTGCTAGCCTGTGCAGTCGCGTGAAGCTGTGGTCAGGCCCGGCGCCGATCCGGTGATGTCCTTCAGAGGACGGTCCAGTCATCAGCGCGACGACGACGGACCCGTTGACGGATGAGGCGCTCTCTTGACGCTGCCCGCCCGCCACGCGCACGATGGCGGCAGCCTGGAGGCGACATGGCCACGACCTTCGACCGCCGCGCGTTCCTGAAGACCACCTCCGCCGCAGCACTCTCCGTCGGATTCGGCGGCGCCAGTCTTCTGGCCAGAGGGCCGCGCACTGCGAGCGATCGCGTGACGCTCGGCAAGTCCGGCGTCACGCTCTCGCGACTCGGCATCGGGACCGGCAGCAACAACGGCCAGGTCCAGCGCGACATGGGGCAGGCCGCCTTTACCGACATGGTGCATGCGGCCTACGAGCGCGGCATCACCTACATCGACACGGCGCACAACTACCAGACGCACGGCATGGTGAAAGAGGCCATCAAGGGCCTGCCGCGTGAGAAGTTCTACATCCAGACGAAGATGCCGTGGGATCGCGCGCCGTTCACGGAGAAGCCGCTGGTCGAACTGGACCGCTTCAGAACCGAGCTGGGCGTCGAGTACATCGACAGCGTGCTGATCCACTGCGCGACGAACCACACGTGGCCGTCGGACCTCAGGTTCATGCAGGACGCGTTCTCGGATGCGCAGTCACGCGGCGTGATCAAGATCAAGGGCGTCTCGTGCCACGGCCTGCCTGCGCTGACGGCGGCGACCACCAACGACTGGATTGACGTCCACCTGGCGCGCGTCAACGCGCAGGCGCATCACATGGACGGCGCCGCCGGAGTCTTCGGCGAGCCCGGCAACCGCGACGCCGCGATGAAAGAGCTGACCGCCATGCACGCGCGCGGCCACGGGATCATCGGCATGAAACTCGTGGGCAACGGGGACTTCAAGGAAGCGGCCGATCGTGACAAGGCGATGCAGTTCGTGCTGGGCTGCGGCTGCGTCGACGCCGTCGTCGTGGGCATGAACAGCATCGCGCAGCTCGACGAGACCATCGCGCGGATGAACCGGATACTCGCCGCGGCGTAGGCTACCGGGCTACGGGCTACGGGCTACGGGCTACAGGCGCCGGACTCGGGCACCCGGCTGCCGCACTGGACTGCGGCACTCGCAGCACCGTGGCACTACAGCACGCACTGCAGCACTGCAGCACCCCAGCACTTCACGACCTCTCGGTGCCCCGAGGCTAGACTTATTCATCCCGCCGTCGCCGTGATGTCGATCCGGCGCGATGTGCTCCGACCTACCCATGAACGCGCCAATCACGGCGCGGGACCACAGGGAGCTGAGATATGCGGTACATGCTGATGATGCACGCCCCGAAGGCCGGCTGGAGCGAGGCCGGGATTGGCACCTGGCCTCCGGCAGACATCCAGGCACACATCAGGTTCATGCTGGATTTCAACAAGACGCTGAGCCAGGCCGGCGAGCTGGTGTCCGCCGAGGGGCTCGACGGTCCCGAGCAGGCGAGAGTGGTGCGGGCCGACAACCAGGGATCGCCAGCCGTCACTGACGGGCCGTTCGCCGAGTCCAAGGAGTTCCTGGCCGGCTTCTGGATCGTCGACGTCGACGACACGGCGCGGGCGTATGCCATTGCCGCCCGCATTTCGGCGGCGCCTGGTCGCGGCGGCGTGCCGATGAACATGCCGATCGAGGTGCGGCAGGTCATGAGCGCGCCGCCAGTGGAAGGATGACGGAGCCAGACGCCGTCAGCGTCGACGAGAACCTGCTGCGCGACCTGGCGCCGCAGGTTCTCGGCGCCGTCGTTCGGCGGTTCCGCGACTTCACGGCGGCAGAAGACGCCGTCCAGGAAGCGCTCCTGGCGGCGAGCCAGCAGTGGCCGCGCTACGGAGTGCCCGACAACCCGCGCGGCTGGCTGATTGCCGTCGCCGCCCGCCGGGCCACCGATCGCATCCGCGCCGAGACCGCACGTCGCCGGCGCGAGCAGGTCGTCGCCGGTCCGCCAATCGAGGAACCCCTCGCCGGGCCAGGCGACGCGGCCGACGCCATTCACCAGGACGACACGCTGATCCTGTTGTTCATGTGCTGTCATCCCGCGCTGACGCCGGCATCGGCCATCGCGCTCACGCTCCGCGCCGTGGGCGGCCTCACCACCGCCGAAATCGCCCGCGCGTTTCTGGTGCCGGAATCGACGATGGCGCAGCGGATCAGTCGGGCGAAGCAGACCATCAAGACCTCGGGGATTCCGTTTGAGACGCCCACGCCTGACGAGCAGGCCGGGCGCCTGCGCGCGCTGCTGCACATCGTGTATCTCATCTTCAACGAGGGATACACGACGAGTGGCGGCGACACGCTGCACCGCACTGACTTGTCGAACGAGGCGATCCGCCTGGCGCGTCTGGTCCATGGCATGCTGCCGGACAGCGGTGAGGCCGCCGGGCTCCTGGCGCTCCTCCTGCTGACCGACGCGCGGCGTCCCGCCCGCACTGGGCCTGACGGCGAGTTGATCCCGCTCGACGAACAGGACCGATCGCTCTGGAATCGCGACGCGATCGCCGAGGGCACGGCTCTGCTCAGCGCCGCACTGCCACGTGGAGCGGTCGGTCCGTACCAGTTGCAGGCGGCCGTCGCCGCGGTGCACGACGAGGCGCCGTCAGCCGCGGCGACCGACTGGCCGCAAATTCTCGCACTCTACGGTCTGCTCGAGCAGATGGACGCCAACCCCATCGTCTCGCTCAACCGCATCATCGCCCTCGCGATGGTGCAGGGCCCACGCCCCGGGCTGGAGCAGCTCGACGCGCTCGAGCGCGACGGTCGGCTGGCAGGGCACTATCGTCTCGACGCCGTTCGCGCGCACCTGCTGGAAATGGCCGGCGATCGTGACGCGGCAGTGGCCTGCTATCTCAAGGCGGCTGGGAAGACCGCGAGTGTCCCCGAGCGGCACTACCTGACGACGCAGGCGGCCAGGCTGAACGCGACGACCCGGGACCGCACGTCGCACGAAGCGTGAAAACGCGTCGGCCCTGTGCGATATTGGCCCATGGCTGGCGACCGGCACGGCGACCTGACGCTCACGAGACGTGAACTGCTCGCATCAATGGCGGCGCTGCCGCTGCTGCAGGCGACGCCGGCGCGGCCGGTGCGTCTCGGCGGGCCGATCTTCCTGAAGTCCGACGACCCCGCCGCCCTGGCCCGCGAACACCGGCGTCTCGGCTACTCCGCCGCCTATTGCCCCGATGCACGCGTCGGCGACGCCGATCGGATTCGTGCGATCCGCGAGGCATTTGCCGCCGAGCATGTGGTGATCGCCGAGGTCGGCGCCTGGAAGAACATGCTCGATCCCGACCCGCAGAAGCGCGCCGAGAACCTCACATACGTCACCGAGCGACTGGCGTTGGCCGAGGCCGTCGAAGCACGCTGCTGCGTGGACATCGCCGGCTCCTACAACCCGACGGTATGGTACGGACAGGACCCGAAGAACCTGTCGCAGGAGTTCTTCGACGCCACCGTCGAGAACTGCCGGAAGGTCATCGACGCCGTGAAGCCGCGCCGGACGACGTTCTCGATCGAGATGATGGGATGGAGCCTGCCCGACGGGCCGGATGCCTACCTGAAACTGATTGAGGCTGTCGATCGCCAGTCGTTCGCCGTGCACCTGGACGTCTGCAACGGCGTCAACTCACCCGCGCGCTTCTACCGGAACGCCGACTTCATCCGCGACTGCTTCGCGAAGCTGGGCCAGTGGATCGTGTCCTGCCACGCGAAAGACCTGGCATGGATCACCGAGATGAACGTGCACTTTCAGGAAGTGATTCCAGGCCGCGGGCAGATCGACTACGCCACGTATCTGCGCGAGCTGACGAAACTGCCGGTCGATGCGCCGCTGATGCTCGAACACCTGAAGACCGCCGAGGAGTACCGACGAGGGCCGCGCCTACATCCGCTCGGTCGGCGACCGCATCGGCGTCACATTCGCGTAGACGATCTCCGCTCTCGGAGTCCTACGCGGCGATCCCCATGCGCTTGTGCAGCAGGCACAGGCTCGTGATCCACGTCAGCACGACGTCGAGGCTGGTGCGCTCGCCGGTGTTCATCGACGGAATCCTGTCGAGCAGCGCCACCAGCTTGCTGCCGTCGTACAGGCCCGTGCTGTCCGGCAGCGGACCTCGCAGCGTGTCCTGAATCAACGTGAACAGTGAGCCCTCCGTCTGCAGCGTCGCCGGCGGCGACAGGAAGGGATGCTTCTGCCGCCGGTAGACGGCATCCGTGATGACTGAACGGGTCGCCTCGCGAAGGACGTACTTCTCGGTCATGCCCTTGATCTTCATCGCCACCGGCATGCGCACGACCTCCTCGACGACCTTGTGATCGAGGAACGGGAGCCGGCCCTCGATCGAGTGCGCCATCTCCATCCGGTCGCCCAGATTGCTCAGGATGTAGTTGGGCAGCGTGGTCTTCGCCCACAGGTAGAGTGACTGGTTGACAGGCTCGCGCCCGGTCAGCTGCCCCTCCACGTCGATGTGGTTCAGCAGCGCGCGGAAAGCGTCGCGGCCGTTGAAGGCACGCGAGAACTCGGGCCGGAGCATCTGCAGCATCTGCTCGCCCTGCTGGCCCCACGTCGCGAAGATCGTCGGCACGTAGCCGAGGACGCGGCGCACGCCTTCCGCGGTGCTGCCCTCGCCGCTCGGCATCAGCACGCCCTGCGAGACGGTGTTGGCTTTGCTGAGCTCGGCGAGCAGATGCGCCGCGTGTTCGGGATCCTGCCCGTGCATGTTGTGCAGCACGAGATCGCGCCGGAAGAACGGGTAGCCGGCGAACACCTCGTCGGAGCCCTCGCCCGTCAACACGACCTTCACGCCAGCGTCACGGACGGCCTCACTGAGGAGGTACTTGGCGATCGAGTGGGCGTTCAGGATGGGCCGCTCGGAATGGTAGAGGGCGTCCTCGAAGTGATCGGCGAGCTGCTCGCTGCGGATGGGAATCGGATGGAACTCCGCGCCCGACAACCCGGCCTGCACTTCGGCAATCGCACGCTCGTCGTAGTCGGCCATGTCGAACGACAGCGTGTAGGCATGCAGCGGCCGCGCGGACAGCTTCGACGCCATGCCCAGTACCGCGCAGGAATCGAGTCCCCCGCTCAGATAACAGGCCACCGGCACATCGGCCCGGAGACGCAGCCTGACCGCTTCGTCCAGGGTCGCGCGCAGGCGCTCGATCAGCTCGCGCGGATCGCCGCCCTTGCTGGTCACCTCGGCCGGCGGGTAGTTGAAGTCCCAGTACGACTGAATCTGGATGTGCGCGCCGTCGGTGAGCAGATAGCAGCCGGGCGGCACCTGCTGAATGCCTTCGAAGGTCGTCCGGCTCGGCGCGTGGACCAGGCCGTAGTGGATGTCGTAGAGCGCTTCACGATCCCACCGCAGCGGCACGCCCAGCGCCTGCAGCGCCTTGACTTCAGACGCGATGTGGCACGCGCCGTCGACCAGCGCGTAGTACAGCGGCTTGATCCCGAACCTGTCGCGGCCGGCCACCAGCACGCCGTCGCGCTCGTCCCACAAGGCAAAGGCGAACTCGCCCCGCAGCCGGTGCATCGCCCGCGCGCCGACGTCCTCGTACAGGTGCAGCGCGATCTCGCTGTCGGACCTGGTGCGAAAGCGATGGCCCTGCGCCTCGAGCTCCGTGCGAATGGCTTCGAAGTCGTAGAACTCGCCGTTCACCACGATCTGGAGCGCGCCGTCCTCATTCGCGATCGGCTGATCGCCGGTCGACAGGTCGATGATGCTCAGTCGCGCGTGACCGAGCCCCACCCGCCGGTGCGGCGCGACCCAGAGCCGCTGGCCATCAGGGCCGCGATGCGCCAGCCGCGCCGTCGCGCTTCTGAGCGCATCCTCCGAAACGGGGGCGCGGGAGGAAACCGATGCGACGATGCCACACATCAGACTGTCCTTCAGGTATGAGACCCGGGCGATGGGGAGAGCAAACGGGTGAGGATGTGCCGACGGAGCCTTGCCCGTCAACAACGCTGCGGTAGAATGCCTCCGCACTCATGAAGTTCCTCCCCCTCATCGTCGCCAATCTCCGGCGAAAGAAGATCCGGACGATGCTGACGATCGGCTCGTTTACGGTGGCGTTCTTCCTGTTCGGCCTGCTGGTGGCGATTCACTACGGCTTTCGGCAGGGCATCGACGTCGCCGGCGCCGATCGGCTGATGGTCGTGAACAAGGTCTCGTTCATTCAGCCGCTCCCGGTCACCTACCACGATCGCCTGAAGCGGATTGCCGGTGTCCGCGAGGTGGCCTCGTTCACGTGGTTCGGCGGCGTCTACCAGGACCCGAAGAATTTCTTCGCCAGCTTCGCGATCGACCCGCAGGACTACCGGACGCTGTATCCGGAGTTCGTGGTGCCGGAAGACGAATGGAAAGCGTTCCTTGCCGATCGCCAAGGCGCCGTGATCGGCGCCGGGCTGGCCAAGCGGTTCGGCTGGAAGATCGGCGACCGCGTGCCTCTCAAGGCGCCGGGCTACTTCGGCGGCGGCGCGTGGGACTTCAACATTCGCGGTATCTATCACGGGACGCGGCCCAATGACGACGAGACGCAGTTCTGGCTCCGCCGCGACTACCTCTACGAGAAGACGCCCAGCTACTGGCGATCCATCGTCGGCTGGTACGTCGTGCGCGTGACCAACGAGAACCAGTCGTCGAACATCGCCAAGGCGATTGACGCCGAGTTCTCGAACTCGGCGGCGGAAACGAAAACGCAGACCGAGTCGGCGATGGCGGAGGGCTTCGTCAAGCAGCTTGGCAACATCGAGTTCCTGATTCGTGCCATCGGCTCGATTGTCTTTTTCACCCTGCTGCTGGTCACCGGCAACACGATGGCGATTGCCGTCCGCGAGCGCACCAACGAGATCGCGACGCTGAAAGCCATCGGCTTCACCGGCCGGTTCGTGCTCGCCATGGTGCTGGTCGAATCTGTGGCCGTCGCGTTGCTCGGCGGCGCGCTGGGCCTGGGGCTCTGCTCCCTTTTGGTGAAGCGCGATCTGACGCAGGGACTGGTGCTGCTCTACATCCCGGTCGCAGCGCTGGTTGTCGGGTCTGTGGTGGCGATGGCGACCGGCGCACTGGCCGGGCTGATCCCGGCGCTCAACGCGATGCGGCTCAACGTCGCCACCGCGCTGCGGAGGCTGTGACGTGGCGCTCCCCGTCATCTACAACGTCCGCAGCGTCGCGCAACGCTGGGTGTCGTCGCTGGTCGCGGTCCTCGGCATTGCCGGCGCCGTCGGCGTGTTCGTGGCGATGCTGGCGCTGGCGCGCGGCTTCGAGGCGACGCTGGTGTCGTCAGGATCGCCGGCAAACGCCGTCATCGAGCAGGCCGGCGCCGATTCGGAGCTGACCAGCGTGCTCCAGCCCGACGCTGTCGCCGTGATATCCGACCTGCCCCAGGTCGCACGGCGCGGCTCGAAGGCGCTCATCTCCCCCGAGGTCGTGGTCGTCGCGACGCTGCCACTCAAGGACGGCGGCGGCGAAGCCAACGTCGAGGTCCGCGGAGTGCTCCCCGGCGTGCTCGCCGTGCGCGAGAACGTCCGCCTGGTGGACGGACGGTTCTTCACACCCGGCCTCTACGAGGTACTGGTCGGACGCAACGCGCGGCTCTCCTATGGCGGCATGGAGCTGGGACAGCAGATCCACATCGGCCCCGGCACGTGGACGGTGGTCGGCCACTTCGACGCCGGTGGCAGCGCCTTCGACTCGGAAGTGTGGACCGACGCCACGGTGCTCAACGGCAGCTACCAGCGTCCGCCGACAATCTACAGCTCGGTGACGGCGCGCCTGACCTCGCCGGATGCCGTGCAGTCTCTGCAGGACAACCTCGCGCACAACCCACGCATCCAGGCGCAGGCGACCCGCGAGACCGACTACTACGCCAAGCAGTCGCGCACGGTGACCACGCTGATCACGGTGCTGGGCGGTCTGGTCGCGGCAGTAATGGGCCTCGGGGCGATTCTGGCGGCGCTCAACACCATGTATGCCGCCATCGCGGAGCGCTCGAAGGAGATCGCCGTCCTGCGCGCCATCGGCTTCGGCGCGGGCGCCATTGTCGTGTCGTTCGTGATCGAGAGCCTGCTCATCGCCGCGCTCGGCGGGCTGGTCGGCTGCCTCGCCGTGCTGCCGATCAACGGCATCACGACAGGGACGATGAACTGGCAGACCTTCGCCCACCTGTCGTTTGCGTTCCGGATCACCGCCGATCTGCTGCTCATGGGGCTGGCGTTCGCACTGGCGATGGGGGTCATCGGCGGCCTGCCGCCGGCCATCCGCGCCGCGCGTTCGCGGCTGTCGACGTCGCTGCGCGGGTTCTGAGTGCCTTGCTGACGGCAGCGCCAATCTGCTACGGCTTCGCCGCCTTCCCGTCCAGAAATGCGGCCATCGCCTCGAACCTCGGCGTTGGCCCGGGCCAGCGTACCTGCTCCACATCGTCGAACAGCGGAAGGTCGTCGCGCAGCGTGGCAAGCGTGCGGAACAGGCGCACGCGATCGTGATTGGCGGCCAGGGTCGCGGCGAGTGTGGCGGGGTTCTTCGCGTTCACCTTCCAGAGGCGATAGTCGTCAGGGATGTCCTCGAGATGGCCGAAGCGCGCCAGGACGGCCGCCGCGGACTTGGCGCCCCAGCCTTCGAGGCCCGGATAGCCGTCGGCCGAGTCGCCGACCAACGCGAGCCAGTCCGGAATGGACGCGGGCGGCACGCCGTACTTCGCGGCGACACCCGCTTCGTCGAGCGTCACGCGCGTCCGGCGGTTCAACTGAACGACACGGGTGCCGCGGACGGACTGCGCCAGATCCTTGTCGGGCGTGCAGATGATCACCTGCTCGACACGCGCATCCCGCGCCGCCGCCGCTGCCGCCGACGCGAGCGCGTCGTCCGCCTCGAATTCGACCATCGGCCAGACGGCGATGCCGAGCGCCGCGAGCGCGTCCTCGAGCAGGGGAAACTGCTCGAGCAGGTCTTCGGGGACGCCCTCGCTCGTCTTGTACCCGCGCCAGAGCTTGTTTCGGAACGACTCGATGACGTGATCGGTGGCGACGCCGAGGTGCGTGGCGCCGCCGGTGATCATCGCGAGCACGGAGTAGACGACGCCGCGCGTCGCCGCCACCTCACGGCCGCCGGACTGCCGCTTCGGAATCCCGTGGTAGTGACGGAACAGCTCGTAGGTGCCGTCAATGAGGTGGACGTTCAGTGGCGTTCCCGTTTCGAAAACCAGCGTTGACCCGTGGGTTACGCCGCCACGTCAGTCGAAGGGCGCGGAGCACCGCACTGCCGCACCGCAGCACTCGGCACTGCAGCACCGCACTGCCGCACTGCAGCACGGCGGCACTGCAGCACGACAATCGCTTCTACTGTGAAAGCTCCCGGATCCAGATATTCCGGAAGCTGATTGGCTTGCTCGGGTCGCCGTGCGCCTGGATCTTGATCGGCGCGCCGTCGAACGGCTTGTAGGTCGGGGTGCCGATGTAGAGCGTCTCGCCCTTCAACTGGAAGTGGTTCTGCACGAGCACGCCGTTGTGGAAGGCGGTGACGAACGCGGGCGTCTTCACCGAGCCGTCGGCGTTGAACGTCGGCGCGGTCCAGATGACGTCGTAGACCTGCCACTCGCCGGGCTTGCGCATCGCATTGGCGAGCGGGATCGACTGCTTGTAGATGCTGGCGGCCTGTCCGTTGACGTAGGTCTTGTTGTTGTACGAGTCCAGAATCTGGAGCTCGTAGCCCGCGTCGCCCGGCCCGGTCGACGCCAGGAAGAGGCCGCTGTTGCCGCGCGCCTGGCCCGAGCCCGCGATGTCCGCCGGCTCCTGCCACTCGAGGTGAAGCTGGTAGTCGTGAAACTTCCGCTTCGTCTCGATGTTGCCCGACTTCTTGTTCACCGTCAGGACGCCGCCCGACACAATCCAGTCGGCCGGCGCGTGATCGGCCGCCGCCGAGACCCACTCGGTGAGGTTCTTGCCGTCGAAGAGCACGATGGCGTCCGAGGGCGCCGCCGCGCAGTCCGCGCCGGGCGTGACGACTTTGGGCTCCGGGCTCCAGACTTCGGTGTCCTCGGGCTTGGCGGTAGTGGCCGGCTGTTGCGCAAACGAAGGCAGGGCCGACGCCAGAAAGATGACGCTGCAGAAAAGCACGCGGGGTGAGGTTCGCATAGGACTTCGCATTGTGTTCGTCCGGCCACGCGGTGTCAATCCGCGGCCCCTCTCGCCGCGCCCCTGCCCACGATTCCGTCGCTTCCGTCCCACTCCGATTGACCTGCCTGAGGCGCTTGAAGTAGGTATCGAGGCGGAGACTTGATGCGATCACTGCTTCCGATCCTCCTGGTGCTGATGAGCGCGCCGGCTATGGCGCAGACGCTGAAGGGCATCGAGACGGCCGACATCAATACGGCAGTCCAGCCCTGCCAGGACTTCTACGAGTATGCCAACGGCGCATGGCGCGCGAGTCACCCCATCCCGGCGTCGATGCCGCGATGGAGCCGCCGCTGGGCGGCCGGTGAGCTGGCGAAGGACCAGCTGCACGCGATCCTCGACGACATCGTGGCCCAGCCCGCGCACGCGAAAGGGAGCGTCGAGCAGCTGATCGGCGATCACTACGCAGCGTGCATGAACGAGCCGCTGCGCGACCAGCGCGGGCTCGATCCGCTGAAGCCGCTGCTCTCGCAGATCGACGCGATCGCCTCCGCGGCGGATCTGCAGGCGGCGATGCGCCGCCTGCACGGTATCGGCGTGACAGTGCCGTTCAGTCTCAGTGGCTCCTCCGACCCGCACAATCCCTCGCAGACGATCGCGGACATCTCGGCATCGGGCCTCGGCATGCCCGATCGCGACTACTACTTCAAGGACGAGGCGCGCTTCAAGGAGGCCCGTGAGAAGTACAGGGCCTACGTGGCGAAGATGTTCGAGCTCGCGGGGCGATCCGACACTCAGGCCGCCGCTGCGTCCACGACAGTGATGAACTTCGAGACGGCGCTGGCGGGCGCGTCGCTCGACAACGTCGCCTTGCGAGACCCCAGCGCCACCGACCACAAGGTGACGTTTGCGGCACTCCAGCAGATGGCGCCGCACATCGACTGGGCCACGTACTTCGCCGCGGGCAAGCTGCCGACGATCCCGCTGAACGTATCGGAGCCGAAATTCATTCAAGCCGTCGATCGCGCCGTGACGACGACGCCGCTGACGGCGTGGAAGACGTACCTGACATGGCAGCTGCTGAATTCGGCCGCCAACGACCTCTCCCTGCCGTTCCAGACCGAGTCCTTCAACTTCTACGGCAAGTACCTCGCGGGCTCCGAGGAAATCAACCCGCTCTGGAAGCGCTGCGTGCAGTCCACCGACAGCCTGCTCGGCGAAGCGCTCGGCCAGAAATACGTCGAGAAACATTTCCCGCCGGAAGCCAAGGCGCGCATGCAGGACCTGGTGCACAACGTCCTGCTCGCCATGCACGACGTGATCGAGAACCTGTCGTGGATGGGCCCGCAGACAAAGCAGAAGGCCCTGGAAAAGCTCGCAACCTTCACGCCGAAGGTCGGCTACCCGGACAAGTGGAAGGACTACAGCAGTGTCGTCATCCGCCCCGACGCTTTCTGGGAGGACGTGATGGCCGCCAGTGCGTTCGGCGTCGACGACGACCGGAGCACGATCGGCAAGCCTGTCGACAAGGCGCGCTGGGGCATGACGCCGCCCACCTCGGATGCGTACTACAACCCGCTGCAGAACGAGATCGTCTTCCCCGCCGGCATCCTGCAGCCGCCGGCCTTCAGCCTGGATGTCGTGGATGCCGTCAACTACGGCGCCATCGGCGTCGTCATCGGCCACGAAGTCTCACACGGCTTCGACGACGAGGGCGCGCAGTTCGATGCGGAGGGCCGGCTGCAGAACTGGTGGACGCCTGACGACCTGAAGCAATTCGAGGCCCGCACTGCCTGCGTCGTGAATCAGTTCGATCACTACGACGTCCAGCCGGGCATCCATCACAACGGCAAGCTGGTGCTCGGCGAAGCGATTGGCGACCTGGCCGGGGCGCGCGTCGCGTATCTCGCGTTTCAAAAAGCGCAGGCGGCGCACCCGGCGCCGACGATCGACGGGTTCACGCCGGACCAGCAGTTCTTCATCGCGTGGGGCCAGTTTCGCGGCGATGCGATCAGGCCGGAGACCGAGCGGCTGATGGTCCAGAGCGACCCGCACCCGATCGCGAAATTCCGCGTGATCGGACCGCTCTCGAACCTGCCGGCGTTTCAGAAGGCGTTTTCGTGCCCGGCAGGCGCCCCAATGGTGCGCCCGCCGGACAACCAGATGCGAGGTCTGGTAGGACACGGCGAGCAGCGGGCGGCTGGCTGCTGGCAGCAAGACGGAGAAAGCACCAAGCGGCTTCCCGCCGCCACGTGCCAAACCGCCTACTGCCTGCGGCCTGCTGCCTGCTACACCACTTAGCCCTTACAGCACCATATTCTGCGCGATCACCTCTTTGTAGAACTGCGCGCTCAGCTTCGGCGTCCGTTTCTGCGTGGCGTAGTCCACGTAGTGGATGCCGAAGCGGTTGGTGTAGCCGTCGGCCCACTCGAAGTTGTCCATCAGGCTCCACAGGAAGTAGCCCTTCACGGGCACCCCGTCAGCCGTGGCGCGCTGCAGCTGGCTCAGATAGTTGCGCAGGTACATCACGCGATCGGTGTCGTAGACCAGCCCGTCAGCCGCAGGAATATCGGCCGCCGAACAGCCGTTCTCCGTGATGTAAATCTCCTTGGCCTTCCACAGCTTCGAGACATGACGCGGGCCCCAGTACAGCGCCTCGGGGCCGACAAACAGCCACGGCGATGGCGTGTGTGGAAACGACGGCGGATGCGGCACGATGGCGAAGCCGAGCGGCGAATCGTCGGCACGCGCGTAGATCGGCGTGTAGATGTTGATGCCGACGAAGTCGAGCGGGCTGGAGATGATCTTCAGGTCTTCGTCGGTGAACTTCGGCGCGTCCGCGCCAGCGGCTTTCAGGTAGGCCTCGGTGTACTTGCCCTCCTGGATCACGGTCATGTACGGCGCGTTGAGCTCGCGCGTCGCTCGCTCAGCGGCGGCGATGTGCGCCGCGCTCTCGATCACCGGCGCGACGATGGTCATGTTCTCGGCGAGACCGACCTTGGTGCCTGGCTTCGCGTGCGCGCGAATCGCCTGCACGGCCAGCCCATGCCCCAGCACGCAATGGTGTCGCGTCTGGTTGAAGCGGCCCGGCGGGAGCTTCACGCCCGGCGCGTGCACGCCGACGCGATAGCCCAGCTCGACGAACGCGCCGAACTCGTTGATCGTGAAGATGTGCTTGACGCGGTCGGACAGGTGCTCGGCGATGTAGCCCGCGTAGTTGGCGAAGGCGACCGAGGTGTCGCGCGACTCCCAGCCGCCGACCTTGTCCTGGAGCGACTGCGGCAGGTCCCAGTGATAGAGCGTTGCGAAGGGCTCGATGCCGTTGGCCAGCAACTCATCGACGACACGATTGTAGAAATCGAGGCCCTTGGGGTTGGGCGTCCCTGTCGCCTCCGGAAACACGCGCGTCCAGGAAATCGAGAACCGGTAGGTCTTGACCCCCAGCGCTTTCATCAACTGGATGTCTTCCTTGTAGCGATGGTAGTGATCGTCGGCCACGTCCCCGGTCGCGCCGTTGTTGGTCTTGCCGGGCGTGTGGGAGAAGGTGTCCCAGACCGATGGCGTGCGGCCGTCCTCGGCCACGGCGCCTTCCACCTGGTAGGCCGCCGTCGCCGACCCCCACAGGAAGCCGTCGGGGAAGCGCCGCGCGGCCGCCGTACTTCCGGCCTGCGCCTCGTGCGCGGCAGGCGCGCCGGCTGCCGTTCCCTTGCCGATCGTCGCCGCCCCGAGGGCGGCAGCGCCGACAGTCTGTGCAAATCCCCGTCGAGTCACTCTGGTGGCCATCGCGTGAACGTCTCCTTGGTCGCAACTAGATATCACGAATTGGACCGACCTCATCTTGCGTCCCGGTTCCGGGCCGCATACCATCCCGCCAACTTCGCACGGAGGACAGTGATGGCGTCTCCCCAGCCCCGTCGTTCCCGTCTGTTGGCCATGATGGCGTTGGCGGCCCTGTCACCGGCCTGCGGCGGCGCGCCGGCGCATCGCCTGGCGCGCGTGCGCTTTTCCGACAGCGATGCCCGCGCCTCGGCGGCCAGTCATAACGACGACTTCGACGCCCGGTTCGAGCTGGGACACGCGCCGTACGTCCACGCCCATCTCGAGGTGGACTACACACCGGGCTGGCTCTCGCACAACGTGCCGCTGACGTGCACCCTCTCGGGGCCGACGCCGGCCATGGCGCAGAAAATCGACCGCACCGAGACCCTGCCGCGCAGTCAGACCGCCACGACCTGGGTCGTCGCCTTCGCGAAGTCCGGCACGACGACGTGGGTGCCCGGGACCTACGGGGTAACGTGCGAAACGCCAACCAGCTCGATCACGAGTCAGTTCCAGGTCGTCGACACGACGGCGCTGACGGCCGAGCCCGGCACGCCGCAGTCGCTGGCCGATCTGCTTGGCAAGACGTCAGGCCGGGCCTCGGTCCCGGTGGCCAACGCCACGCCGCCAGTCTCGCCGCCGGCCGCAGCCGCCACCGCGCCCGACGCGGCCAGCATCGCCGCGAACCTGTTCGACCATGCGCACGACGACGCCGAGGCGCCGGCCAGGACCGTTCCCCTGGTGATCTCGCCGCGCGTATATGCCTCCAACACCAGTCTTGGCGACCCGGTGACGTACGGCGACCGGTTCGACGCCGGGACGCTGAAATATCTGGGTTACGAGCTGAACATCCCGAATTCCGCCGGAGCGTTCTCGATGCACGAGTGTGCCTTCGAACGCACGAGCACCGGCGTCATTCAGGTCGGCAGCACCTCCACGACGCTCGGCGGCGACAACGGCCTGACCAGCCGCGGCAGCTACGGCACGGACTACGCCGGGATGTGGATCCCGGACGAGTACCAACTCCGCTGCGACGCCGACACGATCACGATTCCGCCGCTGACTGTCACCGTCTACGGCCGGGCGCAGCCGGACATCCGCGTCACGCAGCTGTCCCAGCATCTGCCAGTGCCCGACACGAAGGCGACGTCACTGCAGTTCTTCGAGTTCGCCAACCCCCTGCCGCCTTTCCGCGGGCGCCAGTACTACGGGTCGTTTGCCGGCGCTCCAAGAATGATCGGCGCGGAAGTGCGCGTCGACATCAAGCCGGTCGACCATCCGCTGGCGTTCAAGTTCACCTGCAACTGGTTCACCGACAGCGGCGATCCGGTCGGCCGCGACTCGCTCGACGTCAAGACCGACCCGGGGGCGACGTGGTGGTACATGACCGTCGGCTGGGGCAACAATCAGGGCGACTTCTGGAAGACCGGTACCTACTACACGGAATGCGACGCCAACGGCGTCTTCGTCGCATCCGGATATTTCCGGATTATCCGTCGATAGCCAGGGCGAGTGATGTCCGTGTAGACACCGATCAGTTCGTCCGCCGCGTGCCTGGAGTCGAACCGGGCCAGCGCGACTCGCTGCGCCGCGGTGCCCAGGCGGTCTCTGAGCGCGCTGTCGAGCGCAAGGCGCGCCATCGCTGCGGCCAGGGCCTCGACGTCGCCCCCCGGCACGAGCAACCCCGTCCGGTCGTGGTCGACGATGTCAGTGACGCCGCCGACGGCGGTGGCGACAACCGGCCGGCCGGCAGCCATCGCTTCCATCAGCGCGAACGGCGTGCCTTCGTTCCGCGAGGCGAGCACCCCGACGTCGATGGCGTGCCACAGGCTCGCGACGTCATGCTGCCAGCCTGGCATGCGAACCAGATGGCCGATGCCGAGGTCGGCGACCAGCCGGCGGATGGCGGCCTCCTGGTCGCCGCCGCCCGCGAGCACGAGCCGCATCCCTCGACTCCTCGCCGCGGCGGCGGCGAATGCCCGGACGAGCAACGGCAGGTTCTTGATTGCGGCAAAGCGGCCCACGAAGCCGAACACGACGTCGTCTTCGCGGAACCCGAGCGTCTGCCGGAGCGTGGCGCCTCTGCGACCGCACTGGATCCCGTCGACGTCCACGCCCGGGCAGATCACCGCCACCGTGCCAGCCGATACGATGCGGTGCTCGTCGCAGATCTCCGCGCGCTGACCGGGCGACACCGCCAGGATCCGATCCGTCATCCGGGCGAGCGTGCGCTCGATGACGCGGACGGTCGCGCTCCCGGCGGCGCCGAAATATCCGCGGAAGACGTGACCGTGGAACGTGTGGACCACGGCGCACCGTGCGCGGCGCGGACGGGTGCTGTTGTAGATCGCCGCGGCCGCCCGTCCAAGCGCGCCAGCCTTGGCCGTGTGGGTGTGCACGACGTGCGGACGCTCGCGCAGCAGCAGGCGCGTCAACTGCACCAGGCTCCGCAGGTCCTGCCAGGGGCTCACCCGCCGCCGCAGCGACGGCAGCGAGAGTGACGGCACGCCCTCGATCCGGTCCTCGAGCCCCGCTTCAGAAGCGTCCCTCGCCCCGTACACGAGCAGCGGTCGGTGGCCGCGACGCGCGAGATCCCGCGCCAGCGTGATCACATGCTGGGCCGGACCGCCGACATTGAGGCGCGTGATCACGATTACGATGTGAAGAGGCATCGCCTCGGCAACGGCAGTCTCGCGGGCAGAGTCCCGGTCCTGCGCTCGCTCGTGCGCAGACCCCTCAGCTGGCAGGACGACGTGGAGGCCGTCGGCGATCATGGAAGCGGGCCGTCGTACGTTGCGGGAGTGTCGGTGCGGAAGTTTCTCACGAAGCGCGTGGACCTGGAAGCGGCGTTCAGTCGAGCTGGCGGTATACTTCCCCTCGCCATTTTCCTGTGACACTGTCGGTTGGATCCCGTCTCGGGGCATTCGAGATCATCGGTTCACTGGGAGCCGGCGGAATGGGCGAGGTCTATCGCGCCCGGGACCTCCGGCTGCATCGTGACGTCGCCATCAAGGTGCTGCCCGCCTCCACGGCGAGCGACCCGCAGGCGCTGGCCCGCTTCGAGCGCGAGGCGCTGGCCGTTGCCGCCCTGTCGCACCCCAACATCCTCGCGATCTTCGAGTTCGGCCACCAGGACACCACCGCCTTCGTGGTCACGGAGCTGCTCGACGGCGTCACGCTCCGGCAGCGCCTCACGGCAGGCCCGCTCAGCCCGGGCAAGACCATCGAGCTGGGAATCGCCCTGTCGCAGGGGCTCGCTGCCGCGCACGAACGCGGGGTCGTCCACCGCGATCTGAAACCCGAGAACATCTTCCTCACCGCCGACGGCCGGGTGAAGATCCTCGACTTCGGCCTGGCGCGGCGCGTGAAGCCGTTCGGCGCGCACGAGTCGGACCACACGGCGGAGCGCCCGCCGGTCAGCCTGGCCGACACCGGGCCCGGGCTGGTCGTCGGCACGCTGGGCTATCTCTCACCGGAACAGGCCAGGGGACGCGACGTCGATCGCCGCGGGGACATCTTCTCGCTGGGCGCGGTGCTCTACGAGATGGTCACCGCACGCCGCGCCTTCACCGGCGCCGCCCCCGCCGACATCATCGCGGCCGTGCTCTCGACGGATCCGCCGCCGGCCACCAGCGTCAGGCCCGATGTGCCTGGCGCGCTCGACCGGGTCATCCGCCGCTGTCTCGAGAAAGACGCGGAGGATCGCTTTCAGTCCGCGCGCGACCTGGGCTTTGCGCTCGACGCCGTGCGCGGCAGCGGACCCGATCATCCAGGCGCGGTGTCCGCGTCGCCCCAGGCCTTCTATCCGGCCGCGCTGCAGCCATCAGCGAGGTGGCGTCCGCGGGGCTGGGCGTGGCTCGCCGGCGCCGCGCTCGCGGCGATGCTGGCGGGAGTGGCCGGGTGGCTCGTCCGCGGCCGCACGGCCGCAGAGCCGGGCACGTCGCAGCCGGTGACCTTCGACATCCCGATCGGCCGATCAACCGGCCTGCCGCCGGTTGCCGCCATCTCGCCGGATGGACGGACAGTCCTGGTCGCGAACGTGCCGACAGCGGGCAGTGAAGGCCGCGGCGCGTTTCTGCGCCCGCTGGCCACGACCGACGTGACGCGCATCTCGGCGAACCTGCTGACGCTGGCATTCTGGTCAGCTGACGGCACCCAGGTCGCGGTGACAGAAAGCGATCACCTGCGCACGCTGACGCCGGATGGCAGCGGCTCTGAGCGGTTGATCGCGACGATGCCCGGCGAGATCACCGGCGGCTCGTGGGGACCTGACGGGCTGATCATCGCCGTGCGCGGGCACGGGTTGATGCGAGTGCCGGTGGGTGGCGGGATGCCTGTCGAAGTGAAGGGGGCCCGGCGCGAGGCGGCGTGGCCGCAAGTGCTGCCGGGCGGCACCCGCATTCTCTACTGGGTACCCGGAACTGTCGCGGAGCCCTACGGCAGCGTCCGTCTGCTCGACGCCTCAGGGGATCGCGAGTTGCTGACGGGCGCGGCGTCGGCGGCGCGATACGCCGAGCCTGGATATCTGTTCTGGGGACGCAACGGTCAGCTGGTCGTGCAAAGCGTCGATCCCGACACGCTGGCGGCGCGCGGTGAGCCGCTGCCGCTGGCCCGGCCGCTCTACCAGAGCGTGGTCGCCGAAGGGTACCCGGCATTCGACGTGTCGTCGAGCGGCGCGGTGGCGTTCTTTCCCGGATTCCCGGAACCCATGCAGTTCGAATGGGTCGGGCGCCGCGGCGAGTCGCTGGGCACTGTCGGTCCGGTCGATCGCTACACCAGCTTCGATCTCTCACCGGATGAGAATCGCGTGCTGGTGGTGCAGCGCGACCAGAACACCGACACGCGCACGATCCGGCTGATCGACTCGCGTACCGGCGTCTCGACTGAAGTGCTCAGCTCCGATCGAGGGCAGCTCTCCGATCCCGTGTGGGCGCCCGATGGCGTCCGGATGGCGGTGCGTCTCGGCGACACGACGATCGTGCGCGCGGTCCTCGGCGGGCCTGAAACCGTAGTGCTCCAGGAGCTCGGCTATCCAGAGCACTGGTCCCCCGACGGCCGGTACCTGATCGTCGGCAGGTCTGGCGGACGCGCGAGTTTCGGGCGCCAGTTCCGGCAGTCGGTGATCGACCTGCGCGACCCTGGCAAAGCGACCGACATCGCTGATGGCGTGCTGCCCGACGAGGGGCGGTTCTCGCCGGATGGCCGGCAGATCGCCTTTCACGTGCAGGTCAACGGCCGGCCGGAAGTCTTCGTCGAGCCGTTCCCCGTCACCGGCGCACGCCAGCAGATCTCGGCGGCTGGCGGCGTGCAGCCGCAGTGGTGCGGCGATGGCCGCGAGCTGATCTTCCTGGCGCCCGATGGCCAGGTGATGTCAGCCACGATGCCGTCGAGCGCCGGCGGCGCGGCCACGCTGCCGCGGCCGCTGTTTGACGGCCGCCTGCTGCCGTCGGCGCAGTACCGACCAGATTCGCGTCTCGAAGGACTGCTCGCGCATCCTCCTCCAGCGTCCTGCGGGTGACAACCGCAGCCAGCTGCGCGTCATCGTCAACTGGGAACGGCTCCTGCGGCCTGCCGGGGCGCCGTCGCGGTAGGTCGAGCCGCGCTATATTGAGGAGAGCGTCGGATCGGCCGCGCCAGAATGAGGGACCCAGCTCATGAGCGACAAGAAGATCATCGTGGTTGCCGGCGCGACCGGGGCTCAGGGCGGCGGGTTGGCGCGCGCCATCCTCGCCGACCCGAATGGCGGGTTCGCCGTGCGCGCGTTGACGCGTGACGTCACGACACCCAAGGCGCGAGCCCTCGCTGATGCCGGCGCGGAAGTCGTCCATGCCGACGTGGACGATGTCGAGAGCCTGAAGAAGGCGTTCGCGGGCGCGTACGGCGCCTACTGCGTGACCTTCTACTGGGACCACTTCTCCCCGGACCGCGAGATCGCCCAGGGCACCGCCCTCGCGCAAGCGTCGAAGGCCGCCGGCATCCAGCACGCGATCTGGTCCACCTTCGAAGACACCCGGACGTACGTGCCGTTGTCGGATCCGAAGATGCCGACGCTGATGGGCAACTACAAAGTGCCGCACTTCGACACCAAGGCCACGGTGAACCCCGTCTTCACGCGGCTGGGCGTGCCGACGACGTTCTACCTGACGTCGTTCTACTGGGAGAACTTCATCGCCTTCGGCCTGGGCCCGAAGAAGGGACCCGACGGCAGGTTCGCGCTCACCTTCCCGCTCGGCGACAAGAAGATGCCGGGCGTGGCTTCTGAAGACATCGGCAAGACGGCGTACGGCGTCTTCAAGGCGGGCCCGAAATACATCGGCAGGACCGTCGGTGTCGCCGGAGAGCACCTCACCGGTGCACAGATGGCGGCCGGTCTCACCAGGGCGCTGGGCGTGCCGGTGGCGTACAACGCGGTGCCGCCCGATGTCTATCGCAGCTTCGGATTCCCCGGCGCAGACGATCTCGGCAACATGTTCCAGTTCAAGGCCGACTTCGAGTCGGAATACTGCGGCCACCGCCCGCTCGACGTCGTCCACGCCCTCAACCCGACGGTGCAGAGCTACGACGCCTGGCTCGCCGCGAACGCCAAGCGAATCCCGCTGGAATAGCCCTCGGCCCCTCGGCCCGCTTGGTCTTGGCCTCCTGGGCTTCCTCGGCTCCTCGCTCCTATCTCCCTGTCTTTGAGCTACTTGCGTCCACACCGGCGCCGGCTCGGAAGCGGGGACGAAACCCCGGGAGGCGCGCCCTCGTAATTTGGCGATAGGAGAGGACCGAACGTGAAGACCTTACATGCCGTGAAGTTCCTGTTCATGGGCCCCGTCATCCTGGTGTTCCTGTTCATCATCAACCTGATGACCTCGCCGGGGCACTGGTGGGTGCAGTGGGCGGCGCTCGGCATCGGCATCGCCTGGGTCATCAATCTGTTCCGCGTGATCCGAGCCGTCCTCCTGGCAGGCGGCGTCGCGGCGCTCGGCGCGTACCTCGCCAGCAGGCGCTGATCGCTGCCGCCACGGCGGCGTGACCGGACGCCTCGACACCGGACTTCCTGCGCCGCGGCGCGTGCGTGGTAGTGTGAAGGTTCGGAATGTCTCGGTGTCCGATCTGCCAGTCGCCTGTCGCGCGGGAGGGCGCCCGCTGCCCTCGGTGCGGTCATCGTCCTGACCCGGGCCTGTCGCCGTGGGGATTTCTCCTCATCGCCGGTCTCCTGATCGTCGCGGCGGCCCTCGCAGCGCGCAACACGCTCCAACTGCACAACGCACAGGCCTGGGTCAGCCACACCCACCTGGCGCTTGAAGGCATCGAGGGCATCGTCACATCGGTGCAGGAAGCCGAGGGCAGCGCCCGCGGCTTCATGATCACGGCCGACCCCGACTACCTCGAGCCGTACAACCGGGTCACCGCCGGCATTTCGGAACAGCTCGGCGCAGTGCAGCAACTCATCGCCGACAACCCTCAGCAACTCGATCGGCTTGCCGACCTGAAGACGGTGGCGCATGCGCGCCTCGATCGGCTCCAGGCGGCGATCGACCAGAAGCGTGCCGCTCCGGACTCCCCGCCCGTCCTGTCCGGTCAGGGCAAGGCCGACATGGACCAGCTCCGGCAGATCGCCTCGAGGATGGAAGACGAGGAGCGAACCCTGCTGACCGCCAGGCAGCAGAACACGCGGCTCGTCTACGTGTCCGCCCTGGCGACCAGCCTGGTCTCGCTGCTGGTCGGGCTCGCGCTCGTCGCTCTGGTGTTCGTCGTGATGCGGCGCGCGGCACGGGCCCGGGAACGCTCGACGTTCACGCTGGCGGAGCAGCGGGAGCGCTACCGTGTCACCCTGGCCAGTATCGGCGACGCGGTGCTGGTGACAGACGCCACCGGCACGGTGACCTACATGAACGCCGTGGCCCAGGCCATGACCGGCTGGCGCGAGGACGGCCTCGGTCAGCCAGTCACGACGGTGTTTCAGATCATCAACGAGCACACCCGCCAGCCGGTGGAAGGCCCGGTCGCCCAGGTGCTGCGTGATGGCAACGTCGTCGGTCTCGCCAACCACACGATTCTCATCAGTCGCGACGGACACGAGCGCCCGATCGACGACAGCGGCGCACCCGTCCGCACAGCTGACGGCGCGATTGCGGGTGTCGTGCTGGTGTTCCGCGATGTCGAGGAGCGGAGACGATCGGAACGCGAGCTCGAGCAGAGCGAGAGCCGCTATCGGGCGCTCATCGACGTGTCGCCGCAGGCCGTGTGGACGGCAGACGCGGACGGGCGCTGGACGTTCGTCAGCCCGTGGTGGACCGAGGTGACGGGGCTTTCGGCACCCGATTCTCTCGGCGAGGGCTGGACCAATGCGATCGAGCCCGCCGCCAGGCAGCGGGCGATGGACGCGTGGACCACTGCACGTGCAAACGGCGATACGTTCAACGCCGAATTGCCGATCGTTCGCGCGGCCGACCACAGCCTGCGATGGCACCTGTTCCAGGCGCATCGCACGCGCCGGGAAGACGGCACGCCCGGGGCATGGACGGGCGTCGCCATCGACATGCACGACGCGCGCACGGCTCGCGAGTCCCTGGCCCGCGGGCTGGAACAGCAGCGCGAGGTCTCCGATCGGCTGCGCCGGCTGGCGTCAGCCTCGCTGACCATCAACGCGTCGCACTCGCTCGACAGCCTGCTCCGGGTGCTGGTCGAGGAAGCGCGGGCCATCATCCCGTCGCATCAGGCGCTCGGGGCCGCCACTCCGACAGGCAACTGGGACGACGCAATCACCGCCACGTCGTTTTCCGATCGCTACTCGACGTTCCGGTCCATCAAGCTGCGGGCGGCCGGTCTCACCGTGTATGGAGACTGCCTCGCCAAAGCTGTCCGACTCAGCGAGGAACAGCGGTCATCGCAGGACGCGTGGAAACGCTATGCGGACGCGCAGCTGCCGGGGCCGCCGCGCCGCGGCTACCTGTGCGCCCCGCTGCTCACCCGCAGCGGCGCGACGATGGGCGTCATCGAGCTATCCGATCGGCTCGACGGTGAGTTTGACGAAAATGACGAGGCCACGCTCGTCCAGCTCGCGGGTGTCGCATCCGTCGCCATCGAGAACAGCCGGCTGTTCGAGGCGTTGCACGAGGCCGACCAGCGCAAGGACGAGTTCCTCGCCATGCTGGCGCACGAGCTGCGCAACCCGCTGGCGCCAATCCGCAACTCGCTCTACCTGCTGCAGGTGAAAGCGGGCAGCGACACTGCGCTCGAGCAGGCCTCGCAGCTCATGGCGCGGCAGGTCGAGCACATGGCCCGGCTCGTCGATGATCTGCTCGACGTCTCCCGGATCACGCGCGGCAAGATCGCCTTGAACCTCGAGCCGGTCGATCTGGCCACGATCGTGTCACGCGCCGTCGAGGCGAGCCAGCCGAACATCGACGCCAGGCATCAGGTGCTGACGGTCTCGCTCCCGGAAACGCCGCTCCAGGTCAACGCCGACCTTGTCCGCATCGCGCAGGTCGTGACCAACCTGCTGAACAACGCCGCGAAGTTCACGCCGGAGGGCGGGCACATCACGGTGACTGCCGCTCGGGATGGCGCGTTCGCCAGCATCTCGGTGGCCGACGACGGAGAGGGCATCGCGCCGGCGGCGCTGCAGACCATCTTCGATCTCTTCGTGCAGTCGGATCGCGGCATCGACAGCACCCACGGCGGGCTTGGCATCGGGCTGACGCTCGTCAAGCGCCTGACGGAAATGCACGGCGGGACAGTCACGGCCTTCAGCGAAGGCCCGGGCCGCGGCAGCCGTTTTGTCGTCCGCCTGCCGCTCGAGGCGCGCAAGCCCGACGCGCCGCGCCAGGCCGCGGTGAGCACAGCGTCCGCATCGTCGCTGCGGGTGCTGGTCGTGGACGACAATCGCGACTCCACCGACAGCCTCGCCCTGCTCCTTGGCGCGCTCGGCCACCAGGTGCGCACGGCGTACGACGGGCGGCAGGCGCTCTCGATGCTCGAGTCCGGGCCGTCGGATCTCGTGATTCTCGACATCGGCCTGCCGGGCATGAGCGGCTACGACGTCGTCCGGACCATCCGCGAGACGCCGGCGATCGCCAGGGTGGTGGTGGTCGCGCTGACCGGTTACGGCAGCGACGACGACCGCGGGCGCGCCGTCGCCGCGGGCTTCGATCATCACCTGGTGAAGCCGGTGGACCTGGGCCGCCTTCAGGCCGTGGTCGCCCTCACGATCCGCGGCTAGCGCCCGCTGCTGTCGGTCAGGCGGATCGAGGACGCGATCCGGCTGAAGGCATCCTGATAGGCCCCTGCCTCGTTTTCCGGGACGATCGTCACGTAGTAAAACAGGTTCCCGTCCGCGAGGAAGGTGGTCACCAGGTTGACGCGTTCCACGCCACCGACCGTCGAGCGGTTGGAGAGCTGATGCAGGATGGCGGTGCGCTGCGAGAGCTGGATTTCGCGTGGCGGCTGCAGATCGCGCAACTCGGGGTTGCCCGCGGACAGCGACTCCAGCATGTCGTCGGTCGCGGCGGACAGGTCGCGCGACTGCGCGCGAAGAACGCCCACTTCCGCGCCATGGGTGAAGACGGCCTTGCCGTTCACCTGCCCGTAGCCGTTCTCCGGCACGAACTTGATGGAGGTGCTGGTGGAGACCGACTCCCAGTTCGCGGGAACACTCGCCTGAAACACGTTGCCGCCCTTGACCGGGCGAAACGACGACGAGGGCGCGGGCACCGGCTGGCCGATCTCGCCGACGGTGGTCGGCGGAGTCGACGCGCCGCCACCGCCGTCTGAGCCGCCACGCTTCGCGTTGCGCTCGACCTCCGCCATCGACTTCGGCGCCGGCAGCCGCGCCATCAGCGTCTTCACGCGCTGCAGATCGGCGGCGTCGTGATGGACGTTGGCGACGTGCAGCAAGGCCGCTTCCTGGGCGATGTACCCGGACCGGTTCCCGGGGTTGGGGTGATCGCTCATCCACTGCGGGCTGCCGCCGCCGCCCTGCTTCTCGATGTTCTCGAACACGCGCGCCAGATCGAGTGGGTCGTAGCCTGCACGCGCCATGATCTGGACGCCCAGCAGGTCCGCTTGCTTCTCGTAGTCACGGCTGTAGCGCAGGAGCCACGTCCCAAGCCCCAACTGGCTGCCCTGGCTGATCACTTCCCCGAGTCCGCCGCCGACCACCGCACCGGCAATCGCGCCGGCCAGGGCGCCGAACTGGAACCCCTGCGCCTTGGTGGCGTTGGCGGTGCCGTGCCTGAGCAGCACGTGGCTCAACTCGTGCGCCATCACGCCCACGACCTCGCCTTCGGAATGGGCCGAGTCGATCATGCCGCGGTTGATGAACATCGGCCCGCCGGGGAGCGCAAAGGCGTTGATCTCTTTCACGTTGACCGGCGTGAACGTGAAGTGGAAGACCGGGTTGACCCATTCCTGCGGCGCGTTTTCCACCAGCCGGTGCCCGAGGGCGGTCATGTAACGCTGAATCTCAGGATCGTCAATCAGCGGGTACGACTGGCGTATCTTCGCCGCGGCCTCTTCGCCAAGCTGCACGTCCTGTTCGGGCGTGTACTTGTTCTTGGGCGGCTTGATCGCCGTCTGCGCGAGCATCGGCGCGACGACCAGTGCGGCAACCACCAGTCCCGTCAGAGCGCGGCGCGAACGTCCGGAAGTCAACATGCACTTTGTCCTAGCAAAGAACCCGCCACCTGCAGATCGCAGATTCCCGGCGGCAGGCCACCAAGTTGGCCGCAACGCTAGACGATCTCCAGCTGATCCTTTGTGGGGAGTGTCGGGAAGGCGCCATGCGGCTCGGACTGGTACCAATACGCGACAGACGCGATGTCATCCTGCAGTGGCAGGTAGGTGCCGTCGCTTTTCCAGCCGAGCGCCTGGATCGTGACCTTCAAGTCGCGATCGAACCTGATGGGATCCATGATGTGCCACCGATAGAGGTCGAACCGCTCCTGCGACTGGTACTGGCCGTCGGGGCGGACCACCGAGGAGAGACCGCTGTAGGGCGTGGTGAACTCCTGGTATCGGTGGGTCTCGCGATTCTCAAAATTGTACGACCCGCAGAAGTAGTCCTCGGTGCCGGTGCCGCAAATCGTCGGAAACTCCCCGTCGTCGTCGATGAAGAACTTGATCTCGCCTTCCCCCCACCAGCCGTTGTTGCGAACGCCCCAGGCCAGGTGCGTGCCGACGTAGTGGCCCTCGCCCTTCACGTTGTCGACGATGGTGACGACGGATTTGGCGGGCAGCGGATTCACGCGGCGGAACTGGGCGTGAAAGTACGCGGAGTCGTCGGGAATGTCTGTCAGCGCGTAGGTCACCTGGTAGTACAGCGTCATCGCCTCGGGAGCGATATTGGTCATGGTGATGCGGCAGCTCTTACGGAACGGCATCGTCCAGTAGCAATTGAAGGCGCTGCCGGGGTTGACCGCGACGGCGAGTGAGCTGATCTGACCGTAGTTGCCCCAGCCCGCCCCGAAGAAGTCGCCAACAGGGCACTCCACCGACGGCGTGGTCTCGCCGTCCCAGTAGATCCGCAGGATGGAGAAGCGCCACTGGCCCGTGGGCGTCATCCAGATGTGCTGAATCGCGCCCGGACCCGTGATGTCGGCAAGTGTGAACGTCTGCCCGGCATCGATGTGGACGGACGGCGAGATCTTCCAGCCGCGGCCGAGGTCGCGCGCCGCGCGTGCGCCGGTGCCTTCTGTCGCCTGGCCTCCGCCGCCTTTGGCGCCGGTGAAATTCTCCGGGCTGATCGAGCGCGTCTTCGCGCGCGACAGGCGGAAGAGGTCGCCGACGCCAGTTGTCAGGCCATTGAAGGGGCGCGGTCCGGCGGCTGAGGGCTGCGCGGACGACGTCTGTGGCAGGCCGATGAGAGTGGTCGTACCAAGAGCGGTCAGCAGCGCACGACGGTCCATGAACACGTCCTCCGACGCCGCGTCAGGCGGCGAGGGAGTCTAACATCTCACACGGCCATCCCCGCTGCAGGGCCGATTCAGAGCGGCCATCCCCACTGTAGGGCCGATCTTCCGCCTTCGCGCGGAGCGCTTCGGCGGACTCGCCGTAGCCTTGGCGGAGGCGGTTGGATCGACCCTCCAGACAGTAGGGCCGATCTTTAGATCGGCCATCAAGGGCAGCTGCAGCGCTCGTGCAGAGGGCCGCGTTCGGGCGCAGGAGCGAGGCCGACAGGATATAGTGCGCGCGAGCATTTTTCGCGGCGACGAGGTGACATGGCCCGTGACCCGAGGTCTTCCAACGACGACTCGATCCCGCGTGACATCGCGGCCGCCCGGCACACCGCCGACGCCGGCGACCAGACGATCGCACGATCGGTGCCGCTCTATCGCGAAATGCAGAGGATGACCGTGGAGCTCGCCGCACGCTTCGCGCAGCCCGACACGACGCTCTACGACCTCGGGTGCGCGACGGGCCTCACGCTGGTCGAACTGGATGGCCGCGTCGATCCCTCGGTGCGGTTTGTCGGCATCGACAACTCGCCGGACAGACTCGAGGAGGCCGCGGCGCGCTTGCGCGCACACGGCATGACGCGCCCGCACGAGCTGCGAACGGGAGATCTGCTCGGCGACGTGCAGCTCCCGGACGCCTCGGTGGTCGTGCTGCTGCTGACACTGGAGCTCGTGCGGCCGCTTCAGCGCGCCGCGCTCGTGCGCGCCATTGCCGGTGCCCTCACCCCTGGCGGCTGTCTGATCCTCGTCGAACGGGTGACCACCGCCGACGCGACGATCAACCTCGCGTTCAACGACTTCTACCGTGACATGAAGCAGCGCAATGGCGCCGCGGAGACCGACGACCCGCACCACCGCGAGACCCTCGAGCACCTGCTGGTGCCGTTCCACGCGCAGGAAAGCCGCGACCTTCTGCTGCAGGCAGGCTTTGCGCGCTGCGAAGCGTTTTTCCGCTGGTACAACTTCGTCGGCCTCGTCGCGCTGAGGTAAGGTGCGCCGGCGGTAGCACCCCGCCAGCAGCTATTCGGTAACATGCGCGCATGGGCCCCGTCCTCGTCACCGGCTGCTCCTCTGGTATCGGCGCCGCCATCGCCTTGCGTCTCGCGCAGGCCGGCCATGTCGTCGTAGCGACGGCGCGTCGGGTGGAGGCGCTCGCGCCGCTGCGCGACGCGGGTGCGCGGACGATGGCGCTCGACGTGACGAGCGAGCGATCGATGCAGGCCGCCATCGCGGCTGTCGAGCAGGAGCACGGCGCCATCGGCGCGCTCGTGAACAACGCCGGCTACTCGCAGTCCGGTGCGGTCGAGGAGATTCCGCCAGAGGCGGTGCGCCGGCAATTCGATACGAACGTGTTCGGCCTGGTGCGCCTGACGCAGCTCGTGCTGCCGGGCATGCGCCGCGTGCACTCCGGTCGCATCGTCAACATCGGCTCGATGGGCGGGCGATTGACGTTCCCGGGCGGCGGCATGTACCACGCGACCAAGCACGCTGTCGAAGCGCTGACGGATGCCTTGCGGTTCGAGCTCCGCGGTTTCGGCATCCAGGTGGTGCTCGTCGAGCCTGGATTGATCAAGTCTGGCTTCGCAGACATGGCGCTCTCGAGCATGGATCGACTCGAACGCGGCACGGGTCCCTACACCCGGTTCACCCGCGAGGTCGGACGGATCACCGCCGAGAGCTACGAGAAGGGGCCTGTCGCGCGTCTCTCCGGCACGCCGGACGATGTGGCGAAGGTCGTGGAGCACGCGCTGACAGCCGCTCGCCCGAGATCGCGATATCTGGTGACGCCCTCCGCGCGCGTCTTCCTCGCCCTGCGCGGCCTGCTCACTGACAGGGCCTGGGACGCGTTTCTGCGCCGGACGTTTCCGTCGCCCGGGCAGGACGGTGAGGGCGGGCGAAGGTAAGGTTCAGGGTGCGGGACCCCACCGTGCAGGGTGACGGCAGGGCGCTGGGTGCGGACAGGGCCGTCACGCCTCTACGGCCCCTGCGATCATCGGTCCTTGCATCTGCCCTGCTTCCCGACGTCAAATAACGGGCCGAGGAGCGGTCCGCACATGCTCAGACTTCCGACGATGGTGACTTCTATGATCGTCCCCGTGATTGCGCTGGCGATGGCCGGGGCGGCTGGCGCCAGTGGCGTCGAACGCCGGCCCTGGGGCAAGACGAAATCGGGCGAAGCTGTGGAGCTGTTCACGCTCACCAATGCCAAGGGCCATTCCGTCGCGATCACGACGCTGGGCGGCATCGTGGTGTCCGTCAACGTCCCGGACAAGACCGGCACCAACGGCGACGTGGTGCTGGGCTTCGACTCGCTCGATGGATACCTGACGAAGAACCCGTTCTTCGGCGCGCTGGTCGGCCGTTATGGCAACCGCATCGGCGGCGCGCAGTTCGTCCTCGACGGCAAGACGTACACCCTGGCCAAGAACGACGGGCTCAACACGCTGCACGGCGGATTGCGCGGCTTCGACAAGTACGTCTGGAAAGCGCGCACCGCGCCGGCGACCAACGGGGCGAGCGTCGTGCTCACCCACATCAGCCCGGACGGCGACGAAGGCTTCCCCGGCACACTGACGGCCACCGTCACCTACACCTGGACCAACGACGACGAGCTGAAGATTCACTATCACGCGACGACCGACAAGCCGACCGTGGTGAACCTGACCAACCACTCCTACTTCAACCTCGCGGGCCAGGGCAACGGCACCATACTCGACCACCAGCTCCAGCTGTCGGCGGACAAGTTCACGCCCGTCGCGAAGGGGCTGATCACGACTGGCGAGCTGAAGCCCGTGGACGGGACGCCGTTCGACTTCCGCCAGCCGACGGCGATCGGCGCGCGCATCGACTCGACGGACCCGCAGATCGTCCTCGGCGGCGGCTACGATCACAACTGGGTCGTCAACGGCCCGGCCGGCACGCTGCGTCAGGTCGCGCACGTGACCGAGCCCACCAGCGGGCGCACGCTGGACGTGCTGAGCACGGAGCCCGGCGTGCAGTTCTACACCGGCAACTTCCTCGACGGCTCCGTCGTCGGCAAGGGCGGCAAGTCCTATCCCCGCCGCGCCGCGTTCTGCCTGGAGACGCAGCACTACCCCGACTCGCCGAACAAGCCGGCGTTTCCGTCCACCGTCGTGCGGCCCGGCAAGCCCTACGACACGACGACTGTCTTCAAATTCGGAGCGAAGTAGTCGATCGGGTTGGATCGGGTGGGTCGGGTTGCGATCGGGTTCCGATCGGACCGACAACCCGATCCAACCTGATCAAACCCGATCCAAACTGCTCCACCCCCGACACTATTTCCCGAACACCTTGCCGAAGAAGTTGCCCGGCTTCCACGAGGGCGCGACCGGGTCGTCGGCAATCGCCCGGGCGATCAGGTAGTTCGCTTCGGCGAACTTGGCCGCCGCATCGAGGTCCATCGGCAGCGAGAGGTCGTCGCCGGGCTGGTGGTAGTAGGTGTGGAGGAACTTCTCGAACACTTCGCGCCCGTTGGTCTTCGGATCGGCGGCGGTGAAGCCCGGCTCGAGATACACCGACGGCACGCCCTGCTTGACGAACGAATACTGGTCGCTGCGGACGAAGATGTTCTCCTCCGGCATCGGATCCGGACTGAGCGTGTAGCCTTCGGCGGCAATCGCCTTGGTGACGACCGCATCGAGCGTTGAGTTCTCGGCGCCGAACGCCACGATGTCCCTGGACGCCGCCATCAGGACGGGCATATCCAGGTTCACGTTGGCGATGATGTGCCCGGACGCCTTGACCGGATAGTGCGCGAAGAAGTTCGACCCGAGCAGGCCCTTCTCCTCGCCGGTGACAAAGACGATCAGCACCGAGCGCTTCGGGCGCGTCGCCGCCGCGCCAAAGGCTCGCGCCACCTCCAGCAGCAGCGCCGTGCCGGTCGCGTTGTCGTAGGCGCCGTTGTTGATCTTGTCGCCGGTGGCGGCGTTGTTGATCCCGATGTGGTCGATGTGCGCCGTCAGCACGACCGAGGTCTTCGCCAGCACCGGGTCGCTGCCCTCGAACAGGCCGACGATGTTTTCGCTGGACGCGTCTTCGTACTTCGAAGCGACGTCGATGGTCGCGGTGGCCGGCAGCGCCATCGCCTTGGACTCGCTCTTCGCCGCTGCCGCAGCGGCGGCGTCGAGGCTGAGCTGAGCGCCGGCAAAGATCTTCTTCGCGCCATCCGGACTGAGATAGGCCAGCGACGTGATGCGTGGCTCGGCCATCAGCGGCGTGCCGTCTGGCAGCAGCGTCGTGAAGGCGGGTTGGCCGAAGTATCCCTTGAGGCGTGCCCATGGCAGGCGCGCCTGGTCCTCCGGCGTGAACATCACCAGCACTGCGACGGCGCCGTGGTTGGCGGCGTTGCGGAGCTTCTGCTCGGGCGAGGAATAGTGCGCCTTCATCTCGCTCGGGAACTTACCGGGCGCGTTGTAATAGATCAGGGCGATCTTGCCCTTTGCGTCGATGCCGGCGTAGTCGTCGTAGCCGAGGTCCGGCGCCGTCACGCCGTAGCCGGCAAAGACGACAGGCGCCGACAGATGCACCTGCGGCTGGCGGCTGTTGGGGGCGATGAGGATGTCGTCCGGAACGCCGAGCGTGGTGGCGTCACCTGCGTCCGGCTTCAGCGTCAGGCTGCTCGACTCGACGCTGCTTTTGCGCAGCGGCACGTGCTGAAAGAATGTGCCGTCGTCGGCTCCCGGCTTCGCGCCTGCCAGCATCAACTGAGTGGCGGCATAACGAGCGGCGACTTCGAACCCACGCGACCCGGCTTCACGTCCCTCCAGCAGGTCGTCAGCGAGGAACTCGACGTGCGCGCGGATGCGTGGCCCGGAAAACGTGGGCGCGGCATCGCCCGCTGCCAGCAGGCCATTGGTTCCAAGCAGTCCGACCACTGACATCACGACCGCGGCTGTTCCCTTCCCCACAACATCTCCTCCACCCTCAACGCGCTCTGCGGCCGAGGTGCCGCTATTGTGTCCCAGTTCCTCCGGCGTCCCGTCGGCACGCCCCGGGAAATGCCCTTCGGGACACCGGCCCTGCGCCCTGGCGGACAGACCCGCCGGGATGAATGCAGGGATGAAGCGCCGATTCTGGGACGGCGCGTGCCACAAACGGACAGGCGCTGCGATCGAATCCGCAAAAACTGGCCACTCTCACCGGATGCGGTTTGGCAGACACGGCATATCGCTTGCTCAATCTTGCCAAAGTCCTATGGGTACATTGCTGACTGATGTCCGTTACGCCCTCCGCATGTGGACCCGCAGCCCCGGGTTCGTGCTGGTCGCCACACTGACGCTCGCCCTGGGCATCGGCGCGAACACGACGATGTTCAGCATCATCAACGCGACGCTGCTCCGGCCGCTGTCCTTCCCGGATGCGGACCGCGTGATGCTGCTGTGGCAGGGACAGGTCAAGGACCCGACGGACTACAACATCGTCTCGGCGCCGAACTACCACGACTGGGTGGCGCGCAATCACTCGTTCTCGGACATCGCGCTGTTCGACTCCGCGGGCCGCGGTTACAACCTCACGTCCAACGGCGAGCCAGAGCAAGTGTCCGGCGTACGCGTCACGGCGAGCTTCTTCCGCGTCCTGGGCGTGGCGCCGATGCTCGGCCGGACGTTCAGCACCGAAGAAGAAGACGCCGGCCGCGACCGCGTGGTCGTCCTGAGCCACGGCCTCTGGACCAGGCGGTACGGCGCCGACACGTCGATTGTCGGCAAGACCATTTCAATCGACGGCCTCAACTACGTCGTCGCCGGGGTGATGCCGCCGTCGTTCCAGTTCCAGTTCTGGAGCGGCGAGCGCCAGCTGTGGGTGCCTGCCGGCTGGACGAAAGGCGATCTCGACCGCGGCTCGAACTCGTTCGTGGCGATCGGGCGGCTGAAGCCCGGCGTCGCCCGCGACACGGCGACCGCCGAGATGGACGTCATCGGCCGCGCCATTGCCAGCGAGCATGCCGGCGAAATCCCGGGGCAGACCGTTCGCCTCGAGGCCTTGAGCGAGGCGGGCCTGAGCGATATCCGGGTGCCGCTCTACTTCATGCTGGCTGCGGTCGGCTTCGTGCTGCTGATCGCCTGCGTCAACGTGGCGAACCTGACGCTGGCGCGCGGCGCCGTCAGGGCGCGCGAGCTGGCCATCCGTTCGGCCATCGGCGCGAGCCGCTGGCGCGTCGTCCGGCAGCTCCTGACTGAAAGCGTGGTCCTCGCGCTCATCGGCGGCGCGTTTGGCCTGCTGCTGGCCGTGTGGGGCACCACGCTTCTGCTGCCGATCCTTCCGGGCGACCTCACGAGCGTCCCGATGCGTCCGCTCCAGCAGATCGGCGTCGACACGACGGTGCTGATGTTCACGTCGCTGGTGTCGATTCTGAGCGGCGTGCTGTTCGGCCTGGCACCGGCGATTGCGGCGTTCCGCAGCGACCTGAATACCCCGCTGAAGGACAGCTCGCGCGGAGCGACATCGGGCGGGCGCAGCCTGGTGCGGCACGCCCTCGTCGCGGCCGAAGTGGCATTGACCCTCGTGGTGCTCGTGGCCGCGGGCGTGATGATCGCCAGCATCGCGCGGCTGCTCGCTGTGGCGCCCGGGCTCGACCCGAAGAACGTGCTCGTGATGGAGATGTCGCAGCCGCAGGACAACCTCTACTACGGACCGCCGCAACACCTGCAGTTCTGCCAGCAGCTCGACACGCAGGTCGGCAGTGTCCCCGGCGTGACGTCGGTCAGCGCTATCGCCCACCTCCCGCTCGCCGGCGGCAGCGCCGGACGCGGGATCGCCATCGAGGGCCGGCCCGATCCGGATCCGGACAACCGCCCGGGCGCGGGCTACACGGTGGCGTGCCCGAACGTCCTGCGCACCCTCGGCATTTCGTTGAAAGGCGGGCGCGAGTTCAACGACAAGGACGTGGCGGGGACGGCGAGCGTCGCGCTGATCAACGAGTCGATGGCGAAGCGCTACTGGCCCGGCGAGGATGCCGTGGGCAAGCGCTTCCAGATTGGCTCCCAGGTGGACAGCCGGGGCGACTGGCTGACGATCGTCGGCGTCTTCACCGATGTCCGTCGCCGCCTGGATCGACCGATGGAGCCGCTGTTCATCAGGCCCTTCAACCAGGCCGGCTGGCCGTTTGTCTCCATCGTGGTCAAGACCGCTTCATCGCCACTCACCTTCACGGCGCCGATCAAGCAGGCGCTGCGCGTGATCGAGCCGAATCAGCCGGTCTCGTCCGTCGAGACCATGGACAACATCATCGGCGACTCGGTGTCGTCTCGGCGCTTCCCGATGCTGCTGCTGAGCGGCTTCGCGCTGCTGGCGCTCGGGCTCTCGGCCGTCGGGATCGCCGGCGTCGTCGGCTACTCGGTGGTCCAGCGCACGAAAGAGATCGGCATTCGCGTCGCACTGGGCGCCAGGCCGTCGGACGTGTTGCAGTTGATCGTCGGCCACAGCCTCTCCTGGACGCTGCTCGGCGTGGCCGCGGGCCTCGTCGCCTCGTTTGGCGTGGCCCGGTATCTTTCCAACCTTGTCTACGGAGTCGCGCCCACCGAGCCGTTCGTGCTGGCCGCGGTGTCGGCGCTGCTGATCGCTGTCGCGGTCGCCGCCGCCTACCTGCCGGCCAGGCGAGCGGCGCGCGTGGACCCGGTGTCGGCGCTTCGATCGGAATGAACGGCTGATAGCGGCGACGGCGAGACACGATCGTCCGCCGTTGCCGGTTCGTCCCACCACTGGTCCCCGACGGACTGCGCGATCGACGCCGCGGCGCGCCACAACCTGGACCGCGCCGGGCTAGAATCGGCGGTCATGACTCGAGTGCACCGCCTTCTTCTCGTCTTGTGTGCCGCATGCGTGGCGACAGTCGCGCCTGGCTTTGCCCAGGCGCCAGCGCCGGCGCCGCTCCCCAAAGTGGAGTTCGAAAAGTACACGCTGCCCAACGGGCTGCAGGTCATCCTCCACGTCGATCGGAAGCTGCCGATCGTGCACGTGAACGAGTGGTTCCACGTCGGCTCGAAAAACGAGATACCCGGCCGTACGGGCTTCGCACACCTGTTCGAGCACATGATGTTCCAGGGCTCGAAGGACGCCGACGGCGGCTACTGGGGCTTCGCCGAAAAGGCTGGCGCCAACGTGCGCGAGGGCGGCGTGAACGGCACGACCAACACCGATCGCACGAACTACTTCGCGACGGTCCCGTCGGCGAATCTCGAAAACCTGCTGTGGCTCGAGTCCGATCGGGTTGCGACGCTCACCGACGTCACCGACCAGAAAAAACTCGACAACCAGCGCGACGTCGTCAAGAACGAGCGCCGGCAGAGTCTGGAGAATCAGCCGTACGGCCGCGCCTTCTCGCTGCTCTTCGCGAACGTCTTCCCGGCCGGCCATCCGTATTCGTGGCCGGTCATCGGCAGTCAGGCCGATCTCACCGCGGCGGCGCTCGACGACGTGAAGGGGTTCTTCAAGGAGTACTACACGCCGAACAACCTGTCGCTCGTCGTGGCCGGCGACTTCGATCCGGCCGACGCGAAGCGGCTGGTCGACAAGTACTTCGGCGACATCCCGCCGGGGCCGGCGCTCGATCGCCCGAAGGAGTGGGTGCCGACGCTGAACGCCGAAAAGGTCGTGGAGGTGAACGACCGTGTCCCGCTCGAGCGGGTCTACTTCGCGTGGCCCTCACCGCCGTATTTCGCTGAAGACGACGCCGCGCTCGACATCACCGCGCGGATTCTCACCGACGGGCTCTCGTCGCGGCTGACGAAGGCGCTGGTCTACGACCAGCAGCTTGCCACGACGGTCGCCGCCTTCAACGCCACCGCCGAGATCTCCAGCATGTTCGTCGTCCAGGCGACTGCGCGGCCGCAGGCGTCGCTGGCAAAGATCGAGGCCATCATCTCCGCCGAAATCAGCAAGCTTGCCAAGGACGGTCCGACAGCCGAGGAGCTCGAGCGGGCCAAGACCAAGCAGGAATCGGAATTCATCTCCGGCCTCGAGGGCATCGGCGGGTTCGGCGGTAAGGCCGACGTGCTGAACCAGTACAACGTGTTCCTCGGCGATCCGGGCAGGATGGACGCAGACATCCAGCGCTATCGCGCGCTGACACCGGCCGCGATCCAGCAGGCCACCGCGCGATGGATCGACACGCCACACCGTGTGGTCGTGCGCTTTCATCCGGAATCGTCGAAGCGGCCGGCAAACGCGATGACCCTGGACCGCTCGAAGATGCCGGCGCTCGGCGCCGACAAGCCGTTCCTGGCACCGACAGTGCAGAGGGGCGCCCTCCCCAACGGTCTGCAGTTACTTGTCGTCGAACGGCACGACCTGCCGAAGGTCAACGTGACGATCGTGACGAAGGCGGGCTCGGTGGCCGACCCGGCGGGCAAGGGCGGCGTGGCGAACCTCGTGGCCAGCACGATCGACATGGGGACGCCGACGCGTAACGCCTTGCAGATCGAAGACCGCCTCGGCGCGCTGGGCACGACGCTGACCGGAGGCGCGGGGCGTGAGAGCGCTGCCGTGTCCTTCGACGTGCTGGTGCGCAACCTTGCGCCGGCGCTCGAGGTCGTGGCCGACGTGGTGCAGCACGCGACATTCCCGGAGGACCAGTTCGACCGCGAGAAGAAGCGTGTGCTCGACCAGCTCGCGCAGACCGACAGCAACGGCAACGCGCTCGTCCAGCGGATCCAGCCGATGCTGGCCTTCGGCGCGTCGCATCCGTACGGGCGGCCGGTCGCGGGCCTCAAGAGCACGGTCTCGACGATCACGCGGGACGACGTGGTGGCGTTTCACGCCGCGCGCTGGAAGCCCGGCTCCTCGGCGCTGATCGTCGCCGGCGACATCACGCTGGCCGACGCGACGGCCCTCGCCACGAAGTACTTCGGCGGGTGGACGGGCGGCTCGGCCGCGAAGGTGACCATCCCGCCGGCCGCTCCGGCGGCCGCAGGCAAGATCTATTTCGTCGACCGCCCCGATGCCGCCCAGACCGTCGTCGCCCAGTTCATGCCGGCGCCGACGCGCACCTCTCCGGACTACGATCCGCTGACGCTGGTGGATGCGGTCTGGGGCGGCGGCGGGTTCGGCACGCGCCTCAACCTCAATCTGCGCGAACACAATGGCTACTCGTACGCCATCTTCTCCAACTACACCACGCTCTCCACTGCCAGCAACTGGCTGGCCGGCGGAGGCGTGCAGACCGACAAGACCGCCGAATCGGTGACCGAGTTCGACAAGGAACTGAAGAACCTGGCGGGCGCCAAGGTGATCTCCGCCGAAGAGCTCGACGTCGCGAAGCTCCGCCGGCTGCGCGGCTACTCGCAGCGGTTCGAGTCGCTCGCCCGCATCACCGGTGAAATCTCCACGCTCTGGGCGCTGGGGCTGCCGCCAACCGAGATGCAGCGCGAATACGACGCCACGAACCGCCAGTCGCTCGAGCAGGTGCTGGCGGCGGAGAAGAAATACGTCAACCCGGCCTCCACCTCGATGCTGCTCGTCGGCGATCGCGCCAAGGTGCAAGCAGGCGTCAAGGGCCTGAATCTCGGCGAGGTCGTCGATCTCGACACTGACGGACGCCCGGCGGCTGCCGGCACAAAGAACTAGCCGGTTTCACCTACACTCTTTTCATAACCGTCTGTCCCTGACCGCGGCCTGCGCGCGGTCAGGAGGAGCCTGCCATCCATGCGTCTGCTGATCTGTCGCGCGCTCATTATGTTGTCGCTCCTGCTGGCGTCCGCGCCGGCACGGGCGCAGATCGACGCGCGCATGTTCCGCTACCCCACCGTCTCCGCCACGCACATCGCGTTTGTCTACGCCGGCGATATCTGGACGGTCCCGAAAGCTGGCGGACAGGCGACCCGGTTGACGTCGGCGCCCGGCGAGGAGTTGTTTCCGCGCTTCTCGCCTGACGGGTCGAAGATCGCATTCAGCGCCAGCTACGACGGCAACCTCGACGTCTACGTCGTCCCGACGATGGGCGGCGAACCGGTCCGGCTGACACACCACCCGATGGACGATCGCGTGGTGGGCTGGCATCCCGACGGCTCCCGCGTGTTGTTCGCGTCCAGCCGGGAGTCTGGCCGCCAGCGCTACAGCCAGTTCTACCTGGTGAGCGTGAAGGGCGGCATGCCGGAGAAGCTGCCGGTGCCCTATGGAGAATTCGCCACCTATTCCGGCGACGGCTCGACGCTGGCTTACGTCCCGCAGACGCAATCGAACCGAACATGGAAGCGCTATCGCGGCGGCTGGGCAGCCGACATCTGGCAATTCGACCTGACCTCGTTCGCGTCGAAGAACCTGACCCGGAACGACGCCAACGACGAGTTCCCGATGTGGCACGGCACCTCGCTCTACTTCCTGTCCGATCGCGGCGCGGACGCTCACTACAACGTCTGGGTGCTCGATGCCTCGGGCACCGCGCGCCAGGTGACGCACGTCGCTGACTACGACATCACGTATCCGGCCATCGGCGGCGACGACATCGTCTACCAGGCGGGCGGGCGCCTGTACCTGCTCGACCTGAAGACCGAGCAGGCGCGCGAAGTGCCGGTGCAGGTCGTCACCGACGAGACCACCCTGAAGCCGCGCTCGGAAAAAGTGTCGGCGCTGGTCGCCTGGGCAGGCATTTCTCCCACCGGCAAGCGCGCCGCGTTCGAAGCCCGCGGCGACGTCTTCACGGTGCCGCAGGAGCACGGGCCGGTGATGAACCTCACGGGCACCTCCGGGATCGCCGAGCGCTATCCGCGGTGGTCGCCCGACGGCAGGACGCTGGCGTACTGGAGCGATCGATCCGGCGAATATGAGCTGACGCTCAGGCCGGCTGACGGCTCTGGTGCGGAGCAGGTCGTCACCTCGCTTGGCGCCGGGTTCCGCTACGCGCCGTACTGGTCGCCCGACAGCACTCGCGTCGCGTTCTTCGATCAGGCGATGCGGGTCCGCATCGTCGATGTGCAGAAGAAGACAGTCACCGAGATCGACCAGAGTCCGATCACGATGGCGCACGGCCAGCTGGAGTCGACGCCAATCGCCTGGTCGGGCGACTCGCGCTTCGTGGCGTGGGCGCGGCCGATCGAGGGCAACACGAATCGCGCGGTGTTCGTCTACGACACGAAGGCTGCCAGCCGGCACCAGGTCACGTCGGGCTATTTCGGCGACGCGATGCCGGTCTTCGATCCCGACGGGAAGTACCTGTACTACGTCTCGAACCGCAACTTCGACGCGGTCTACAGCGACTTCGACAACTCGTGGAGCTACGCGAACTCGACGCAGATCATCGCCGTGCCGCTCAAGGCGGACACGCCGTCGCCGCTGGCGGAACGCAATGACGTGGAGAAGGCGGACGAGGGGAAGAAGGGCGAGGAAGGCAAGAAGGGCGAGGCGGGCGAGGACAAGAAGGCCGAGAGGGGCGCGACGGCCGAGGAAGGCAAGGATGCCAAAGGGGGCGAGAAGGGCAAGGAAGGCAAGGACAGCGCGAAGAAGCCGGCCGCGGTGACGATCGACTTCGACGGCTTCGAGGCGCGAGGGGTGATCCTCCCGCCGGACGCCGGGAACTATCAGGGGCTGGCCGCGGTGTCCGGCAAAGTGCTGTATCACCGCGCGCCGCGCACGGGCTCGAGCGGCGGCAAGGCGACGCTGCGCTACTTCGATCTCGAGGAACGTGCGGAGAAGACGATCCTGGACGACGTGGACGCCGCGGAGCTGAGCGCGGACGGCAAGAAGCTGCTGATCGGCCGGAAGGACACCTACGCGATCGTCGAGCTCAAGGAGAACGTCAAGTTCGAGAAGCCGCTGCGGCTTGCCGAGATGGAAGAGACGGTGCAGCCGCGCGCCGAGTGGCGGCAGATGTTCACCGACACCTACCGGTTCGAGCGCGACTTTTTCTACGACCCGAACATGCACGGCCTGAAGTGGGACGAGGTCCGCGACCGCTACCGCCGCCTCCTCGATGCCGCGGTCACCCGATGGGACGTGAACTTCGTCCTCGGCGAATTCATCGGCGAGCTGAACTCGTCGCATGCCTATCGCGGCGGCGGCGACGTGCAGCAGGCGCCGTCGCGCGACGTGGGCATGCTCGGCGTGGACTGGGAGCTGAATGCTGGCGCCTACCGCATCAAGCACATCGTCACCGGCGGCCCGTGGGACGTGGATGCCAGGTCGCCGCTCGCAGAGCCGGGCGTCGGCGTCAAGGAAGGCGACTACGTGCTGGCGGTCAACGGCGTGGCGATCGACGCGACGAAGGATCCCTGGGCGAGCTTCGGCGGCCTGGCAAACCAGACCGTCGTGCTGACGGTGAATCAGTCGGCGTCGATGACCGGCGCGAAGCAGGTGACTGTCAAGTGCCTCGACAGCGAGGTGGAGCTGCGGTTCCGCGAGTGGATCGAACAGCGTCGCGCTCGCGTCGACAAGGCGACCGGGGGGCGTGCCGGCTACATCTACGTGCAGAGCACCGGACGCGACGCACAGGACGAGCTCGTGCGCCAGTTCCAGGCCACTTGGTCGAAGGACGCCCTCGTGATCGACGAGCGCTTCAACAGCGGCGGCCAGATCCCGGATCGATTCGTGGAGTTGCTGAACCGGCCGATCCTGAGCTACTGGGCGACGCGAGACGGACAGCCGGGTCAGTGGCCGCCAGTGGCTCACCGGGGCCCTGCGGTGATGCTGATCAACGGCTGGAGCGGCTCTGGCGGCGATGCCTTTCCGTTCTATTTCAGAGAGGCGAACGTCGGTCCGCTGATCGGCACGCGCACGTGGGGCGGCCTGATCGGGATCAGCGGGTCACCTGGGCTGGTTGACGGCGGCGGTGTGACAGTCCCGACGTTCCGGATGTTCGATCCGAAGGGCCAGTGGTTCGCCGAAGGCCACGGCGTCGAGCCAGACATCCGCGTCGACGAGGACCCGACGGCATTGGCGCGAGGCACCGACCCGCAGCTCGAGCGCGCGATTCAGGAGATCCAGACGCGCCTCCAGCAACTGCCGCCAAAGCCGAAGCAGCCGCCTTACGAGAAGAGATAGGGCCGGGCGGGGGCAGGGACGCAGACTATTCCAGCGCCTGCCTGAAGTCGTCGATCAGATCGTCCGGATGCTCCAGGCCGACTGAAATCCGCAGCAGGTTTTCCGGGGCCATCGACTGCGCGCCTTCGACGGAGGCGCGGTGCTCGATCAGCGTCTCCGGGCCGCCGAGGCTGGTGGCGCGCGTGACGAGCTGCAAACGTGCGGCGAGCCGGAACGCTTCGGGCCGGCCGCCGCGGACGCCGATCGACAGCATCCCGCCGAACGAGCGCATCTGACGTGCCGCGACGGCGTGGCCGGGGTCGGACGGGAGCCCTGGGAAGTAGACGCGCTCGATCCCCTGGTGGCCGGCGAAGAACTCCGCCAGCCGCGCGGCGCCCTCGACATGACCGCGCATGCGGTACGGCAGCGACCGGATGCCCCGCATCACCAGCCAGCAGTCGAACGGGGCCGGCACCGCGCCGGCAGCCGACTGGATGGCCCGCAGGCGCGCGAACATGCCGTCGCCGTCCCGCGCCACCAGGACCCCGCCGAGCACGTCGCTGTGCCCGCTCAGGTACTTCGTGGTGGAGTGCATCACGATGTCGGCGCCCAGTTCGAGCGGCCGCTGCAGGACCGGTGTGGCCCAGGTGTTGTCCACCACACACGTCGCGCCGGCGGCTTTCGCGATCGACGCGCAGGCTTCGATGTCGGTGACGTGAAGGCGGGGATTCGACGGCGTCTCGACCCAGATCAGTTTCGTGCGCGACGTCACGGCCTTCTGCACGGCCGCCGTGTCCGACATGTCCACGAACGTCGCCTGCAGGCCCCAGCGCGCGTAGTGATCGCGCAGCAGCACGGGCGTCCCGTAGTAGGCGTCCAGCGGCGCGATGACGTGGTCGCCAGGCTCGAGAGCCTGAAACACTGCCGCTGTCGCCGCGGATCCGGAGGCGAACGCCGCCGCCGCCGCACCGCCTTCGAGCTGGGCGAGGCACGTCTCGAGCGCCCACCGCGTCGGGTTGCCCGAGCGCGTGTAGGAGAAGCCTTCCGGATACGTGCCGTCTTCTTCGCGCTCGAATGTCGTTGAGAGATGAATCGGCAGCGTCAGCGCGCGCGAGGCCCTGTCCACGGCGGCGCCGGCATGAACGGCAAGCGTCTCGATGTGCATGTCACAGGATACAGGCTCTCAACCCCCGTTCATGCACTCTTCATTCTCCATTTTTCATTCTTCATTCTTCATTCTTCATTCTTCATTCCTAACTCGCCCGTCGCATCCTCGTCGTCGGCGAATCCTCCGCCTGCTCCGGCACGTCCGCCGCGATCACGCAGTTGCGTCCGGAGTCCTTGGCGCGATAGAGGGCATGGTCAGCGCGGCCGACGACGGCGTTGGCTTCGATCTCGCCGGCGCCCGCCGTGGCCACGCCGACGCTGGCGGTCACGCGAGCCACCTCGCCCTCCACCGGAATCCGCAGCTCCTCGATCTCGCGGCGAAGCGCCTCGGCGACGTACGCCGCGCCCGCAGCAGGCGTATCGGGCAGGACGATCAGGAACTCGTCGCCGCCGAACCGTCCCCGCACGTCACTGTGACGCAGCACTTCGCTCAGCCGCGTGCCGATCGCGGCCAGGACGGCGTCGCCCCCGAGGTGGCCTGCGCGGTCGTTGATCGACTTGAACTGGTCGATGTCGAGCATCACCACCGACAGCGGCGACCGGGTCCGCCGGCTGCGCCGCAACTCGCCTTCGATGACCTGCAGGATGTGGGCCCGGTTGAAGCACTGCGTCAGCGCGTCGGTCAGCGCATGCTCGCGGGTCTCCGCGAACAGCTCCACGTTGCGGACCGCAATCCCGAGCAGCGCGCAGGCCGCTTCAATCAGCCGTCCGGCGCGCTCGTCGAGCGCGTCGTCGGTGTCGAGCACGCCGAGCACGCCGAGCGGACGGCCGCCCGACGAGATGACGAAGCAGCGATAGGGCCCGTGCCCGTCGGGAATGGAGTGCTCGTCGCTCGAGGCATCGAGCAGATGGCGCGAGATCTCCTCGGCGGCAACGGCAACCGCCGGGTTTCCCGTGGTGTCGAGCAGCAGCGTGACGCGCGGGCCGTCGCCGAGCAGGACCCAGAGATCGTCCTTGCCGGCCAGCGGCGGCAGGTGGCGCCACAGCGCGGCGCGCAGCGCGTCCTCGGTCAACACGCCGGCCAGGGCGCGTCCGAGAGCGGCCAGCAGCTCGAGGTCCCTGGCGCGCTCACCCGCCACCCGCGCTTCGGCGGCAGCCTCGCGCGCGCGAACCTTCATCTCCTGCCTGCGGGTGTGCAGGTGCAGGATGAGCAGTACCGTGAGGACGACCAGCGCCGGCAGCAACCGGACGTGATAGGTCGCCTCCACATCGGACGCCAGCTGCAGCAGCTGCCCGAAGGTCTGGTCGAAGATCGTCAGCAGCGCCAGCGCGAATCCCGCCAGCAGCAACCCGTCGCGGCGACCTGAGAATCGAAAGCCCACGCGGTCTGCAGGGCCGAAGCCCCGCCTCCATGTTGCCGCCTGCACGCGAGTGCGCGTAGTCGCACTGGCGCGCCGGCAGCGAGGTCCGGGGTGCTTATCGGAAGGGGCTCGGTCGCAGATTAGTTGTGCAACCGAAGTGCAGCCGGAAGGGGATCGTCCGACGAGGCCTCTCAGTATCTCCAGCTGGTAAGGTCGGCCCCGGCCGGCGCGCTCTTCAGGATGCGCTCGACGATGCGGGGCGCGAACATCTGGGCGTAGCGGAGCCGCGAGTAAGCGTTCGGCCGCGTGTGGTCGCCATTCCAGCAGTGCTCCGCGCGATCGCCGTAATCCACTTCCCCGCCATAGGCCGGGTTGGTCAGGCCCTTCAGCGTGTCTTCCATCAGGTAGACGGCGTTATTCAGGTAGTAGGTGTCCATGTCGCCGACGTAGATGTGAATCTTGCCGGCCAGCTTGTCGCCCAGGCCCTTGTTCCAGTCGCGCGCGATGATGTGCGACAGATCGAAGTGCTCCTTCCAGTAGGCGGCGACGTCGCGATTGATGACGCCGGTGCGCTTGTCCCAGATCCGCTGCGGATACCCGTCGGATCCGACCGGCGAGAAGACAGCTTCCCAGATGTCCCACTGCTGCCCGGAGCGGCTCTTCGTGCCGAGCACCAGCTCGCGGCGGTTCACTTCCTCCAGCGTGGCGCTCACCTGTCCCAGGTAATTGCGCTCGGCGGGCCGCGGCGTGTGCTTCCAGAACGAGTCCAGCCAATACGCGTTGGTGTCCTTGTACAGGTCGACGACGGTATACGCGCGAAAATCGATCGGGTCGGGACAGGCAGCCCACGCGCCGTTGTATTGCTCGGGATAGAAGATCTGCGCGCCGAGCGCTTCCCAGCCGCCGGTCGATCCCCCGTACATGAACCGCGCCCAGCCCTGGCCCAGCCCGCGGAACTTCGCTTCAATCGCCGGCACCAGCTCGTAGGTGATGGCGTCGCCGTACGGGCCGAGATTCTCCGAGTTCACGGCGTACGAGTCGTCGTAGTACTGGTTCGCGTGCTGGATATCAATCAGCAGGAAGCGCGGAAACCCGGCGCCCGTCCACTCCTTGAAGAACTGGTAGGCGTATTCCTGCTCGGTGCGGTTGTAGCAGTCGAGGTGAAACCGCTCGCTGTACTCGCACTTCAGCGTCGTGTCCGGCGGCGTCTCGCGGAAGATCGTCATCGACGGGCTGAAATGCCCATGGTCGATGACCAGCGGATAGCGTGCGTTTGGATGCGAGTCGAAGCCTTGCGGCAGCAGGACCGTCGCCGACAGGAACATCGGCCGGCCCCAGAACTTCGTGAGGCGCTCGCTCTGGATGCGAATGTGCTTGATGTAGGACGTCTCAGGCGCGGGCTCGACCGGCGGAATCACCTTGTCGAGGCTGATCGTCAGGCTGGCGTGCCCGCCTTGATCGACCACGAGCTTCTGCGGCGCGCTGTACAGGTTCCCCGGCGCGCGGTTCCACTGCTGCCCCTCGCCGCGATCCATCGGCAGCTTGACCACGTGCCCGTCGGCGCGCGTGAAGGTCTCGTAGCGGTGCAGCAAGGCCTGCACGGTGTAGGTCCCGGCCGGAATGTCGGCCCACCGCTCGCGCGGGTAGCCGAGCTCCGTGCCGTCGAAGACCACCGCGACGCCAGGCGCGAGGCCGTCCACGTCGCGACCGAATGCCTGGTCGGTAGTGGGGCCGTCGCCCAGCTGCAGCCGCGGCTCGCCGCTCTCGTCGTGCGAGATCAGGAGCACGAGCCGGCCATCGAGCGGAGCGGCGCTGGCCGACGCCGGAAACGACACCGCCACGCGCACGCCCTGCGCCGCGGCAGTTCCGGCGCTGGCGAGTGCCACCGCCACGGCGGCCAACGCCGCCACCTTCGACAGACCCCTGACAGCTGACGTCACGCGTGCGCCTCCTGGAATGGGCGTGATTATGTCGCAGCCCGGTCGACTGACATTTTTGTCATATTAGCTGCATGTCAGAACGTTTTTGTCTCTGGCGCCGATTTCCTGACATCCCTGATGGGATGTGTTGGCGAACGCGCGGCGTCCGGGTATGCGCGATGTTGTCGGACCACTCGCGTGCGCCGTGCGATTTCTGATCGCTGGTCGCGCTGGCTCGGTAATATCGTTGCCGACGGCGCGCGCCACGCGTCACTTCCAGCCGGCCCGGGCCGGCCCGGGGTACCTCAGACGTGAATCCATCCGCAAGCCCGCAGCAGGAGTCGCTGCTCCTGACGCTCGAAGAGATCAGCAAGCTCGTCTCGCACAGTGGCAACCCCACCGAGACGCTGACCAACATCGTGCGGCTGATCCAGGCGCGATTCGGTATCGACGTCTGCTCGGTCTACCTGCTGGAGCCGGATCGCTCGACGCTGGTGCTCGCGGCCACCGTGGGACTCAGGCCCGAAAGCGTGGGCAACGTCCGCATGCGGCTGTCGGAAGGACTGGCCGGCCTCGTCGCCGAAACCGTCACGCCGCAGCTGGTCGAAGACGCGACGCAGCACCCGCGCTTCAAGTACTTCCGCGAGGCCGGCGAGGATCCGTATCACGGCTTTCTCGGCGTGCCGCTCATCGACCGCGGCTTGCTCCAGGGCGTCCTGGTCGTGCAGACCGTCGAGCCGCACGTGTTCTCGCAGGACGCCGTGCGCATGCTGACGACAGCCGGCACGCAGCTGGCGCCGATCGTGAGCGAGGCACGGACGCTCGGGCAATTCCTCGCACCGGCGCATCGCCGCCTCGCGACGCTGGCCTCCAACCTGTGGTGGAGCTGGGACGCAGAGGCGACCAGCCTGTTCCGCGATCTCGATCCCGTGCAGTGGCGCGCGCTCGGCCACAACCCGATCGCGTTGCTGAAGCTGTTCACGCCCGACAAGCTCGAAGCCCGCGCCGCGGAGCTGGGCCTGCACGGCCGCATCAACTACACCTACCGGCGCCTGCAGGAGTACCTGAAGTCGACGCACACGTGGGGCGTCGCGCATGCCGGCGTCCTCTGGGCGCGGCCCGTCGCCTATTTCTCGGCGGAGTTCGGCCTGCACGAGTCGTTGCCGATCTATTCCGGCGGCCTCGGAATTCTCGCCGGCGACCACATCAAGTCGGCGTCAGATCTTGGCATTCCGCTCGTCGGCGTCGGCCTGTACTACGACCAGGGCTATTTCCGGCAGCGGCTGGATCTGGAGGGCCGCCAGCACGAGGAGTACTACGAGGTCGACAGCTCCATGCTGCCGATCGAGCGCGCCACCACCGCCAGCGGCGACGCGGTGCGCGTGACGATCGACACGCGGTCGGGCCCGATCGCGGCCCGTGTCTGGCGCGTCACTGTCGGGCGCAACACACTCCTGCTGCTCGACACCGACGTCGAAGGCAACAGGCCCGAGGACCGCGAGCTGTCCTCGCGCCTCTACGGCGGCGATCACCGCGTGCGCATCCGCCAGGAGCTGCTGCTCGGCGTCGGCGGCGTCCGCGCCCTCTCCGCCCTGGGCATCATTCCCGGCGTGGTGCACCTGAACGAAGGCCACAGCGCGTTTGCGGCCATCGAGCTGGTACGCCAACGCATGGAACGCGAGGGCATCGGCGCCGACGAGGCGATGAGCCGCGTCGCCCAGCAGGTGGTCTTCACCACGCACACGCCGGTGCCGGCCGGCCACGACAGGTTCACCTCGGACGAGATTGCCGAACACCTCGGCCCGCTCTGCGACGCGCTCGGCATCGGCCACGACCGCCTGATGGGCCTCGGCCGCGTCAACCCCGGCGACGGCAACGAGACGTTCTGCATGACGGTGCTGGCGCTCAAGCTGTCGCGGCGCGCCAACGCGGTGTCGTCCCTCCACGGCGAGGTGTCCCGGGCGATGTGGACCCCGCTCTATCCCGGCGTCGCCGAAGACCGCGTGCCGATCGGCCACATCACCAACGGCGTGCACGTGCCGTCGTGGCTCGCGCCCCTCATGGCCCGGTTGTTCGACCGTCACCTCGGTCACGACTGGCCGATCCGCGCGTCGAAGCCAAGCTGCTGGGATCCGATCGACGCCGTGGACGACGGGGAGCTGTGGGAGACGCACCAGACACTGAAGACACGGCTCGTGGCATTCGCCAGACGACGCGCCGTCGAGAGCGCCGCACGCCGCGGCGAGCCGGCAGAAGTCATCGACCAGCTGCGCTCCGCCCTCAACCTCGACGCGCTGACGATCGGGTTCGCTCGCCGCTTCGCGACCTACAAGCGCGCGAACCTCGTCCTGCGAGACATCGAGCTGCTCGCCTCGCTCGTCAACGACCCGCAGCGCCCGATTCAGTTCCTGTTTGCCGGCAAGGCGCATCCGCTGGACGGGCCGGGCAAGGAAATCCTCCAGGAGATCAGCCGGCTGATGCGCGACCCGCGGTTCGCCGGGAAGATCCTGTTCGTCGAGGACTACGACATCAACGTGGGACGTCATCTGGTGCAGGGCGTAGACGTGTGGCTCAACACGCCGCGTCGCCCGCTCGAGGCGTCGGGCACCAGCGGCCAGAAGGTGGTCCTGAACGGCGGACTGAATTGCTCGATTCTCGACGGCTGGTGGGCGGAAGCGTACGACGGGCTGAACGGCTTCGGCATCGGCCAGGGCGAGACCCATTCCTCGATGGACGTGCACGACAACCGGGATGCGGAGTCGCTGCGGCGCGTCGTGCGCGACGAGATCATCCCGCTCTACTACGACCGCGATCTCGACGGCCTGCCGCGACGCTGGATCGCCCGGATGAAGCGCGCGATGCGAACCCTGGGCTGGCGCTTCAGTGCTGACAGGATGGTCTCCGACTACGTCCTGAAGGCGTACGTGCCGGCCGCTGGCGGCACCAGCAGCGACATGCGCTGAGGCCGGCCGTATACCGTCCCTCGCGCCCTCAGCCGAACGTCTCGGCGACGCACTCGGGCTGGTTGCCAGCCCGCCTGTCCCAATCGGCGCCGGTCGGCATATTCTGATGGCGATGCCGGACCCGGCCCCCTTCACGATACGGACGATTGCCGAGCTGCGCCGGGCGCTTTTGCCCGCACGCGCCGGACGCATCGGCCTGGTGCCGACCATGGGCGCCTTTCACGCCGGTCACGTGTCGCTGTTCGAGGCTGCTCGCCGGCAATGTGACACCGTCGTCGTCAGCCTGTTCGTGAACCCCTCGCAGTTCGGCGACAAGGCAGACCTCGAACGGTATCCGCGGACGGAGGCGCGCGACGCAGACATGGCGCGCGCGGCCGGCGTTGACATGGTGTTCGCGCCGGAGCCTGGCGAGATGTACCCTGATGGGTACGACACGTGGGTGGATGTCGAATCACTCGGGCGCATCCTCGAGGGCGCGTCGCGGCCGGGACATTTCCGCGGGGTCGCCACGATCTGCCTCAAGCTGTTCAACATCGTCCAGCCGCACGTCGCGTTGTTCGGGCAGAAGGACGCGCAGCAGGTTGCGGTGATCCGGCGGATGGTCCGCGACCTTGACGTCCCGCTGGACATCGTGGTGCTGCCGACGGTGCGCGATCACGACGGCCTGGCGCTGTCCTCGCGCAACGTGCGGCTGAGCGCGGCAGATCGGGCACGCGCGCTCGCGCTCCCGCGCGCCCTCGCCACTGGCGACGCCGGCAAGGCCCGCGCCATGCTCGAGGGGCTGGACGTGGACTACGTCGAAGTGGCGCCGTTCGATCCGCCGGTGCTCGCCGCTGCGGTACGAGTGGGCAGTGTGCGCCTGATCGACAACGTAGTCCTGGGAGGAGAGACGGAATGACGTCGCCATCGGTCCAGAAGCTGTCGCTGCTGCGGCTTGGCGAGATGAAGCAGCGCCACGAGCGCATCGCCATGGTCACCGCCTACGACGCGCCCAGCGCGCGCCTGGCCGATGCCAGCGGCGTGGACATCATCCTTGTCGGCGACTCGGCCGCGATGGTGATGCTGGGGCACACGTCGACGGTGCCGGTGACGCTGGACGAGATGGTGATGCTCACGGCCGCGGTGGTACGCGGCACGCGGCGCGCATTGGTGGTCGGCGACCTGCCGTTCGGCTCGTATCAGGCCAGCGACGAGCAGGCTGTCACCAGCGCGGTGCGCATGGTCAAGGAAGCAGGCGCCGACATCGTCAAGCTGGAAGGCTCGGAGCGGCGTCTGTCCCGCATCCGCGCCATCATCGACGCCGGCATCCCGGTGATGGGCCACATCGGCCTGACGCCGCAGTCGGCGACGCTGCTGGGCGGCTACCGGGCGCAGGGCCGGACGGCGGCCGCCGCGCACCATCTCCACGAATCGGCGAAGCACATCGAAGCTGCTGGCGCCTGCGCTCTGGTGGTCGAGGCCGTGCCACCCGCCGTGGCCGCCGCCATCGCCCGCGACCTGCGGATTCCGGTGATCGGCATCGGGGCGGGCGCCGAGTGCGACGGGCAGGTGCTGGTCTGGCACGACCTGCTGGGGCTGTCGAGCGACCCGGCGCCCCGGTTCGTCAAGCGCTACGCGCACCTCGCCGACGAGATTGGCCGGGCGCTGGCGGCGTACGTCGACGACGTGCGGGAAGGCAAGTACCCCGAACCGGCGCACACCTATCCGATGGCTGACGACGAGCGCCTGCAGTTCGAGGCGCTGACGAAGGCGCCCTAGCGCGGTTGTCCCACGTGCAGGACTCCGGGCAGACCGCGCCATCCCTCCGTCTCGCGTTGAAATCCCCGCTCGTGCAACGGCGCCTCGTCTTTGCGGCGCTGGTGACGTTGCTGACGATTTACGCCGCCGCGCTGCGCGCCGACGCGCTCGCCGGCAAGTACGGCCCGCTGCGCGGCCCGGCGTGGGTTGGCGTCATCAACGGGCTTGCCGCCGCAGGATCGCATCTGCGTCCCGGCGCGGTCGTCTGGCGCGCCGTGCCGACGCCGTACGTCGGCGGCGACCCGATCAACTACATCAAGTACGCGCGAGAGATGGAGGGCTTCTATCAGCCCAAGGCGCGCGAGCCGATTTTCCTCGTCACGACACGGAGTTTTCTCTGGCTGCTGGACGATCAAGACATCGCGGTGAGCTACGCTTCCGCGACAGCCTCGGTGCTCCTCGTTCCGGCGACGTTCCTGCTTGGCGCAGCGGCGTTCGGCCCGTGGATCGGCCTGGCGGCTGCCGTCGGCTGGGCGATCGAGTTCGACGTGATCGCCTGGGCTGTGGACGGGTGGCGCGACGACACGTTTGCGCTGTGCTTCGTGGTGATGGCGTGCGCCGTCGTCTACTTGCGACAACGCGGTACGCGGGCCAGCGGGATGCTGGCCGGCCTGTGCGGCGCGATGGCCTGCCTGACGCGACTGACGTCGTTGTCGTTCGTCGTGGCGGGACTGGCATGGGCCGTCCTTCAGCCTGGAAACCGCGTCCGCCGGCCGGACGCGTTGCGGGCGGCAGCAATCGCCGCGCTGGTGACGGTGCTGGGGGTTGGCCCCTACATGGCCAGCTGCTGGCAGGCCACGGGCGATCCGCTCTACGCGATCAACTACTACACCCGCTACTACGGCGCGGTGCAGGGCCTGGCGCCCGGCTCCCAGGAAGGCGCGGCCAGCTTCGTGCGCCGTCAACTCGAGCGACCGCTTGGCGCGTTCGACACCGCCGCTGGCGGGCTGATCGGGTGGCCGTTCAACAGCAAGTGGAGCGGATTCAATTTCTGGACGCCGCTGCTGGGAAGGGTGTTGCGGTGGTGCGCCGTGGCCGGCGTGATCGCGCTCGCCTGGTCGGCAGACGGCCGGCTGCTCCTGGTGCTGTTGCTGTCGTCGCTGGTGCCATACATGTTCACGTGGGCGATCGGCGGCGGCAACGCCTGGCGGTTCACGGAACACGCCTACCCGATTTACCTGATCGGCGTGTTTGTGTGGCTCGACGCGCTGGCGCGAGGCCTGCTGGCGGCGGGACGTCGTCCTTTGACGTGGTGGCAAGACGTGTCACGACGCCAATGGCTGGGCGTCGCCGCCTCCGTCGGCCTCGTTGCCCTCGCAGCGGCGATCAGCCTGACATTGCCCCCATTCGTCAGCCGCGAGGCGCTGGCCTCGGACACCGCTGTGACTCTGGATGCCGGGTGGCGCAGCGCGCTGTTCTTCACCGGCGGGTGGTCCAGACCGAGGGCCACTTCGGGAAGCACAGTGGTCGTGAGGGCGGCCCAGCAGCCGACTGTGGGGCTCCGGATCCTGTTGCCCCGCGCCATGGAGTGCTGGCTCACGTTGCGGCTCGATCCGGCCGAGACCGCGGATCCCTCCCGACAGCCCTCGGTGACGTTGTTCGTGAATCGCCGCTACGTCGCCCGGCTGGGGCTCACGCGGGATCCGGCGCGAGTCGGGACCTATCGGTTTCACCTGTCGGAGGGCCTCACGAGGGCGGGGATCAACCAGATCGAGCTGGTCTCGAGCCATGTGGTGCCGGCGGCAGACGCGGGCCCGCAGTTCGCCTGGCTCGACAAGTCTGCCCCGGTGGCGTTCCGGTTCTGGTATCTGCGTCTCGAGCCGACGCACGGGCCGGTCGGGCCAGTCGACACGTCCTCGTGACGCCCGTGCGCTTGCCGGATCGAGCCCCGTTGAAATAAGTTAGGCCGCGGCGGAGTGCGGCATATGGCGACGGTTCCGGTTCCGGTAGTGATGGCGCCGCGTGGGTTCGGCCGAACGGCGCGGCGTGATGCCTGGTGGGCGACGCCGGGCGTCGTCTTTCTGGTCCTCTCCTCGTTCATCGTCTACGCGACGTGGGCGGCGTTCCAGAACCGCTTCTACGCGTTCGGACCGTACCTGTCGCCGTTCTACTCGCCTGAAATCTTCGGCGACTCGCCCCATGCGTGGTTCGGCCCGAAGCCGGCGGCGTGGCCGTGGTGGCTGCCGTTCTCGCCGGCGCTCCTGATCCTGCCGTTCCCGGGTTTGTTCCGCTTCACCTGCTACTACTATCGCGGCGCGTATTACAAGGCCTTCTGGGCCGATCCGCCGTCATGCGCCGTCGGCGAGCCGCGGAAATCGTACCGCGGCGAGCATTCATTCCCGCTGATCCTGCAGAACGTCCATCGCTACTTCCTCTACATCGCCCTGCTGTTCCTGCTGATGCTGCTGCGCGACGTCTGGAAGGCGCTGTGGTTCACCGACCCGGCGACCGGGCACGTCGGCTTCGGCGTCGGCGTCGGCACGCTGGTGCTGGCCGTCAACGTCGTGCTGCTCGGCGGATACACCCTCGGGTGCCACTCGCTGCGGCACCTCGTGGGCGGCGACTGCGACGAGATCACGTCGGGCGCGCGCATCACGAGCTACCGGTGTGTCAGCTGCCTGAATCGCAAGCACATGGTCTGGGCCTGGTGCAGCCTGTGCTCGGTCGCGTTTTCCGACCTCTACGTCCGGCTCTGCGCGATGGGCGTGTGGACCGACTGGAGGCTGTTCTAGATGGGGAGCTACACGCGATTCGACTACGACGTGCTCGTGATTGGCGCCGGCGGCGCCGGCCTTCGGGCCGCCATCGAGGCGGCGAGCACCGGCGTATCGGTCGGCCTGATCTGCAAGTCGCTGCTCGGCAAGGCGCATACCGTGATGGCCGAAGGCGGCATCGCGGCGGCGCTGTCCAACGTGGACGACCGCGACAACTGGAAGGTGCACTTCTCGGACACGATGCGCGGCGGCCAGTACGTCAACAACTGGCGCATGGCCGAGATTCATGCGAAGGAAGCGCCGGACCGCGTCCGCGAGCTGGAAGCATGGGGCGCGGTGTTCGACCGGACGAGCGACGGCCGGATCCTGCAGCGCAACTTCGGCGGCCACCGCTATCCGCGACTCGCCCACGTCGGCGACCGCACCGGCCTGGAACTGATTCGCACACTGCAGGACCACGCGATCTACACCGGCGTCACGGTGCACATGGAGTGCACGATCGTCGACCTCGTCATGGACGACGGCCGGGTGGTCGGCGCGTTCGGCTACGAGCGCGAGCGCGGCCGCTTCCAGTTGTTCGGCGCCAAGGCAGTGATCCTGGCCACCGGCGGCGCGGGCCGCGCGTACCGCATCACCAGCAACAGCTGGGAAGGCACCGGCGACGGCCACGCCCTGGCCTATCGCGCGGGCGCGTCCCTCATCGACATGGAGTTCATCCAGTTTCATCCGACCGGGATGATCTGGCCGCCCAGCGTGCAGGGCATCCTGGTCACCGAGGGCGTCCGCGGTGAAGGCGGCGTGCTCCGCAACAGCAAGGGCGAGCGGTTCATGTTCGGGGACATCCCCGCCAACTACAAGAACCAGACCGCCGACAACGAGGAAGAGGGCTGGCGCTACACCCAGGGCGACAAGAGCGCACGCCGCCCGCCAGAGCTGCTCACTCGCGACCACGTCGCCCGCTGCATCGTCCGCGAGATCAAGGAGGGCCGCGGCAGCCCGCATGGCGGCGTCTTCCTGGACATCTCGTGGATCAAGGCGAAGCTGCCCAACGCCGAGGAGCACATCAAGCGGAAGCTGCCGAGCATGTACCACCAGTTCAAGCAACTGGCCGACATCGACATCACCAGGGAGGCGATGGAGATCGGGCCCACGACGCACTACATCATGGGCGGGGTGCAGGTCGACGCCGACAGCCAGATGTCGTCGGTGCCCGGGCTGTTTGCCGCGGGGGAATGCGCCGCCGGCATCAACGGCGCCAACCGGCTTGGCGGCAACTCGCTCTCGGACATCGTCGTCTTCGGCAAGCGCGCCGGCGAATATGCCTCACGCTACGCCCGCGAGCAGAAGGCGGGGCGCATGGACGAGGACGCGCTCGCCAGGATGGAGCGCGAGACGCTGGCGCCCTTCGACCGCGGCGCGGACGGCGAGACGCCCTACAAGGTGCAGCACGACCTGCAGGCCACCATGCAGGACCTGGTCGGGATCGTCAGGACCGACAGCGAGATGCGCGAGGCGCTGACTCGCCTGGACGGCTACCAGGGGCGAGCCAACAGGGTGGGCGTGAGCGGCCACCGTGAGTACCACTCGGGCTGGCACACCGCGCTCGACCTGCGGAACCTGCTGACGGTGTCGGAAGCCATCGCCCGCTCGGCGATCGAGCGGACCGAGAGCCGCGGCGGCCATTTCCGCGACGACTTCCCGGACAAAATGGCGGACTGGAGTACCGGTCAACGTGCAGGTGCAGCAGGCGCCCGATCGCAGCATGACGATCCGTCGCGTGCCGATCCCGGCCATGCCCGATGAGCTGAAACAGGTCATCGAGGAGATGAAGTGATGGCGACCGCCACGTTCCGCATCTGGCGCAGCCTGGGCACCGAGGGGTCGTTCGCGGACTACACCACGGAAGTGTCCGAGGGGATGGTCGTCCTCGACGCCGTGCATCGCATCCAGGCCGACCAGGCGCCCGACCTCGCCTGCCGCTGGAACTGCAAGGCCGGCAAGTGCGGGTCGTGCTCGGCCGAGATCAACGGCAAGCCGCGCCTGATGTGCATGACGCGGCTGAACGAGCTGAAGCTGGACGAACCCGTCACTGTCGAGCCGATGCGCGCCTTCCCGCCGATCCGCGACCTGGTGTCGGACGTGTCGTGGAATTTCGCGGTGAAGAAGACCATCGCGAAATTCGCGCCGCGCACGCCGGACGCGCCCGACGGGACGTGGCGGATGGCGCAGCGGGACATCGATCGCGTGCAGGAATTCCGCAAGTGCATCGAGTGCTTTCTCTGTCAGGACGTCTGCCACGTCATCCGTGACCATCAGCTCACCGACGAGTTCATCGGCCCGCGCTTCCTGACCTACGCCGCGGCGCTCGAGATGCACCCGCTCGACACTGCCGACCGCATCCCGGCTCTGAAGGAGCAGCACGGGATCGGCTACTGCAACATCACGAAATGCTGCACGAAGGTGTGCCCGGAGCACATCACGATCACCGACAATGCGATCATCCCGCTCAAGGAGCGGACGGTGGATCGATACTACGATCCGGTGAAACGCTTCGTGCGCCTGTTCAAGCGTCCGTAACGCGCCTGTTCCCGAGGAGGCCGCCATGTTCGCGCTGCGTCCGCTCTCGACGACCGCCATTCCCGCGGCCCTGGCCAAGGCCGAACGCTACCGGTTGCTGAACGAGCCGAGCGAGGCCGAGAGCATCTGCCTGGACATCCTCGCCGCGGACCCGCACCACCAGGACGCCCTGACGACGATGCTGCTGGCGCGTGACCGACCAGTTCAAGGGCGAGGGCGACGCCGACACCGCCACCCGCGCCGACGCGATTCTCCCGGCGCTCTCCGACGAATACGCGCGCGCGTACTACGGCGCGCTGATCAAGGAACGGCGCGCCCGCGCCTATTGGAATCACGGGCGGCCGGCGCTCGCCTATGACTGGCTGGTCGACGCCCTTCACGGCTTCGATCGCGCCGCGACGCTGCGGCCGCCGGGCAACGACGACGCGCTGCTGCGCTGGAATGCGTGCGTGCGGCTGCTGGAGCGGATGCCGGCGCCGTCGCGCGATCATCACGAGGAAGCGGCGATCCTGTCGGAGTAAGCGAGTTCGCAAGACAACCCGGAGGACTGTCATGATCCGATCGCGGCACGTCGCGGCGGCGCTGGTTGTGTGCGTGGGCTGGGCTGGACAGGCGGCGGCGCGTCAGGCAGCGCCCAAGCTGGTCGCGCCGATCTACGGAGAGGCGAAGGTCGAGATCACCAAGCCGGCCACCAAGGTCGTCGGCAACGAGCTGGTCACCACCGTCATGGTGAAAAACGTCGAGGCCGCGCCCATCGCCGGCCTGCAGGTGGACGAATACTGGTACGACGCGGGCGGCCAGCCGCTCGGCGGCGGCAAGTTTCGCAATTCCAAGCCGCTCAAGCCCGGCGAAGTGATCCTGGTCACGCTGCGCACCACGAAGACCGCGAAACACAGCCGCAATCAGTTGGGCTTTGCCCACGCGCACGGCGCCATCAAGAAGACGATCGTGCCGAAGTTGGTCGTCACCACGGCGCCGTAAGCGGCGCAGTGACGCCCGTAGCCCGTAGCCCGTAGCCCGTCTTTTACCGCTGGAACGCGTACGACAGCTTCGCGAACAGCTGGCGATCCGATCGCTGCAGCGTGTTGGAGTACGGCTGGTTCGGCGTCGTCACGAGGTCGCGGTCGTCGCCGTAGCCGATGAACAGCACCGACTGCCAGTTCACCTTGTAGGCGAACAGCACAGACCCCGTGAAGCTGCCGCTCTGCGCGTCGACGGGCGACAGGTAGAGCGAGGGGTCGCGATCGGTGGAGACGTACTGGCCAATCAGGCGCACGAAGCTCCGGGCGTTGAAGGTGTAGGTGCTGCGGAGCCGCGACACGCGCGCGGTGAACAGCGTCTGGCTGATGCCCTGCGCGTCGTCCACGTGCAGCCACTGCTCCGAGTCGACCAGTGCCAGCTCGAGATGCACGGTGGGGTTGACGGTGGCCGTCACGTTCAACGTGCCGCCGCGGCCGGGCCGCGAGTTCTCGAAGTCCACGTCCGTGCCGATGTAGCCGTCGAGCGAGATGCTGGGCACGCGCCGCCACGGGCTCGCCTGAAACACGTAGACGAACTGATTGCGCGGAAACGTCTGGTCGCCGCTGCGGACGCGATTGTTTTCGTAGCGCAACCGGAGAAACGTGTTCCATCGGCCGTCCAGGCCGAATCCAGGCGAGACCAGGTGCGAGATCAGCGCGCCTTCGCGATCGGCCTGGTAGTCGCTGAAGAGGAATGTGCGCAGGCGGGACACGAAGCCCTTCGGAAATATGGTGTAGCCGGCCTCGGCGTAGCCCTCGCGAAACCCGACCTGCGGCACAAAGCCGGTGTCGGCGCGGAAATCGTTGCCGAAGTCGAAGTAGTTGCCTGTCAGATCGACGTGGGTGGTGCTGTGGCTATAGCGCAGCTCGCCCGCGCTCGCCGCGAGGGACTGGCCGTTCCACTCGGTCGACAGGTCCGGCCGGTTGGGCGTCTTCGTCGAGCTGTAGAGCCACTGCCCGGTGAGGATGTCGGCGCCGTTCGGCCGCCACTGGAAATCCGGCCCGACGACGCGGTTGTAGCCGTTGGCGCCGGCTTCGCGATCGGTGAGCAGCACGCCAACGAGCGAGCGTCCGATGTCGCGTCGCGCACGGGCCACCGTCACGACGGAGTCGAAGTCCTGCGACGCGAAGCTCGATCCGTTTGGCCCTGGCAGGACAACACTGCCGCCGCCGTCGTCGCGCGTCACCAGCGTGGTGTAGCGGATCGAGCCGTGCGTGCCGCTGGCCCGCGCGCCGAACTCGGGATCCGTGATCGTGCGCGTGTAGACCGCCTGGATGGGTGTCGCGAGCAGCTCGACGCCTTCCAGGAAGAACGGGCGCTTCTCGGGAAAGAACAGCGCGAACCGGCTGTTGGCCGAGATCTGCGCCGTGTCGGATTCGATCTGCGAGAAGTCCGGGTTCACCGTCGCGTCTACCACGTCGTCAGCGCTGGGCGTCCACTTGACGTCCAGTCCGGCGCGCGGCTTGGCGGGCGCGCTGACCAGCGGCGTGCCGGGTCCGTTCCTGGGTTCGGCGCTCTCGCTGGCCGCCACGTAGGGGGCGGCGACCAGATGGCCGCCCGACGGCAGCTTCGACAGGCCGTCGAGCAGGTTCGAGTGGCAGATGAAGCAGTTGGTGCCACGTGGGAGCCTGACCGAGAAGAAGTGATAGTGACGGTCGCGGGGGTAGTTGCGGTACAGCATGATCCCCCACGTCTGCGGATCCGCCTTGTGATAGCGCAGCGACGAGAACGGGACGCGCATCTCGAGCACCCAGCCGTGAGGCGTGATGCGCGCCGATGACTCCCAGAAGAAGTCCGGCGAGCTGTCCTCGTTGCCCGAGGCGTCGTCGCTCACCGCGTCGTACTGGATGCCGTGCGCGTTGGTCAGCAGCAGCAGGCCGGTCCGGCCGTCATGCCTGCGTGTCGAGGATGACGCCGCCGTAGTCGGTGGTGGACGGGACGTTGTCGCGATCGCCGAACGGCGCGCGGATGGCGCCGGGATTCGGGTCGTCGAACTCGAACGCGGCGTAGAAGAACTTGTCGTCGTAGGCGAGATAGCCGACGTTTTTCACCGTCGGCGGTGTGTTGTCGCCCGGGCTCGTCTCGTACCAGGTGGTGACTTTCGTGGCCTTTTGCCACGCTTCATCGGAGAGATCGCCGTCGATGACGATTTTCGAATGAATTCGCGCGATGTGCAGCGGGTCGCCGTCGGATAACTGCGCGTGCGCGAAGCTGGGGACGAGGAGGAGCAGCAGGCCTGCAAGGACTCTGACTCGGGCGCCGACGAGCATCTTGGCGTTAGACGGCACGACATCCCACCGTGTTTTGCATTCGTCCCAGAGTTCCCCCGTCCGTCCCCGCAGGAATCAAATCCCGTACAATGCCCGCCACGCTGGAGGTGTGGGTGGCTGATCGAGAGAGACTGATCGTGGCACGGCTCATGGTGTCCTGTGTGTTCGTGTTGTCGGCGCTGGCGACGCTGGGAGCGGCTGAACCCGTGGACGAGGCCGTCGTCGCGCGGATCAAGGCCGAAGGCTTCCAGCGTTCGGCAGTGATGGACACCTTGAGTTGGCTGAGCGACGTGAACGGGCCACGATTGACAGGCTCGCCGGGGCTGCGCCGGGCGGCCGAGTGGGCACGGGATCAGATGACCCGCTGGGGCCTCGCCCATGCCGCGCTCGAGTCTGTACAGCACCACGTTCCGCGGGTGGACGCTGCAGCGCCTCGAACTGTCGATGACGGCGCCGCAGTGACACGCGAATCACCGGCTACCCGCTGGCGTGGTCGCCGTCTACGAAGGGGCCGGTCTCTGGCACGCCGATGGTCGTCGAGGTGCGGTCGAAAGAGGACTTCGCGAAGTACCACGGCAAGCTGCGGGGCGCGATCGTCATGAACGGACGGCCCGACGCGTTGCCGCTGGGATTCGAGCCGGAGGCCACGCGGCTGACGGATCAGGACCTGGCACGCCAGGCGGCCGCGATCAGCCCGTCGCCCGTGGGGTCCGAGGACGACGCCCCGGCATCCCTTGAAGCCGAGGAGAAGGACTTCGATGAGGACATGGACAAGCGCATCGACGTCTGGAAGTTCTTCTCCGAAGAGGGCGTCGCGGCAGTCGTGACGGCCAGCCCGATTCGCGAAGCGGTGCGCGTGCAGGGGTTTTACGACAACCGCTGGCAGCCGACTTATCCGGCGTTTGTCTTCTCGCGCGAGCACTACGGACGCATCGTGAGGATGCTGGACCGGAAGGTGCCGGTGACGCTGTCGATCGACCTGGAGGTCGCGATCACGCCAGCCGCCCCCGGCTTCAACGTCGTCGCCGAGATCCCGGGAACGGACCCGCAGATCGGCCAGCAGGTCGTGATGCTGGGTGCGCACCTCGACTCGTGGCACTCGGCGACTGGCGCCACGGACAACGGCGCCGGCAGCGCGGCGGTGATGGAAGCGATGCGCATTCTCCAGGCGATCGGGGTGAAGCCGCGACGGACGATCCGGGTCGCGCTATGGAGCGGCGAAGAGCAGGACTACTATGGCTCGGTTGGCTACGTCGAGCAGCACTTTGCTGACATCAAGAGCGGGTCACGAAAGCCCGAACACGCGCAACTGGCGGCCTACTTCAATCTCGACAACGGCAGCGGCCGTATCCGCGGCGTCAACCTGCAGGGCAACGAAGCGGTCCGTCCGATCTTCGAGGCCTGGCTGCGGCCCTTCGCGTATCTCGGCGCCACGACGCTGACGACGCTGAACACTGGCGGCACGGACCACATGGTGTTCAACGCGGTGGGACTTCCAGGCTTTCAGTTTCTGCAGGACCCGCTGGACTACGAGACACGCGTCCATCACTCCAGCCTGGACGACTACGAAAACGCGTCCTCAGACGATTTGATGCAGGCGTCGGTCATCCTGGCGAGCTTCGCCTACGACGCCGCGATGCGGGATGAGATGTTGCCGCGGCCGGCTGGGGAAAAACACTAGACGTCGACCGTGCAGAAGTGCCCGTGGGGCACTTCTGCACGCAGCCTTGCGGAATCGCGGACTTAGAAATGGCGAATCGCGCTGGTGAACTTCCCGGCGCCGGTCGGTGACTCGACGCCGCCCGTCAGGATCACCTTGTTCGACATCTCCTTGCCGTAGAGATCCTTGTTGCCGCCGTCGTCTTCGCGGAGCGTCGCGCCGGTGAGGGCGACGCCGGCAAAGATTCCGCGCGCGCGCGAGTAGGAGAGGATCTCGGCGGTCATCGCCGCGTCGGTCTTGGCGTCACCGCTGCGACCGACGGGGCCGGCGGCAACCTTGACTTCCCCGCCGAGCGTGAACTTGGTGGTGAGCAGGCGGTTGACGCCCTGCTTGTTCATCACGAGCATGACGACTTCCGTTTCGGTCCCGCCGATCTGGAAACCGAAGCTGCCACCTTCCACCTTGACGGCGGCCGGCGCGGACCAGCCGCTGCCGGTACGGCACGACGCGAAGCCGCGCCCGTAGTCGCCGCCGACGATCATCGCGCCCGACTTGAGCGAGGGCACGACGATGATGCACTCGGCCTTCTTCAGCAGGTCCGCGGGAATGCCCTTGTCTGGCGCATCGGACAGCGCGTTGACGGTGTCGGCCGCTGCGGCAAGCCGATCCGGGGTGTTGGCCCACGCGACAGTGGGAAGAATTTGCGCGGCGGCGCCGATACAGGTCGCCACGACCATTGCGCGGACTTTAAACATGCTGCCTCCTGTGCTTGCTGGACTATTCATGAAAGACCCGGGGATATGACCGAATGTTGCCTGCCCGGGCGAATCGCATCTGCACTGTCGTAGGGGCAAGTCCGATGCCACAGGCCGGGAGCAACCCGTCTGTTAGGATGGGAGTCACGCGCCCGTAGCTCAGTTGGATAGAGCACCGGCCTTCTAAGCCGGGGGTCGCAGGTTCGATCCCTGCCGGGCGCGCCAGCCTTGCGCCGGAGGCGCAGGCTGGCTGCGTCCCGGCAGGTCTCAGGCACGCCGCGGCGCACTTCGTGCGCGGCGAGCGGGCACGATCCCTCAGGCACTTGGCGGCGCGCTTTACGGCTCTCCGCCAGCGGGCTCGAGACCTGCCGGCCCTGATTTGCCAAGCCACCAAAATCAACCGATCGACTGCCTAGGACACGATTGGTTGACCCCGGAATGCCTTTGGCGGCCTACCGCCTCCTTCTAAGTGATGTGGAATCTCGCGGAACGGAGTCTCGCTCTCGGGGGACCTTGCGGACGGGATGTCCCGGTGCGCTTCAGGATGAATCAATGGTGGCGGTCTAGCTCATGGCTGCCGAGCGCGGTCGTGCAGGGTTGTCAGGCGTCCTCTCGGAAGCCGTTGAGCGACCTGACCGACGAATTACGCGGGCGGCAGTTCTGCGGTTCGTCGCACTGACTGGTTGCGGGAACGGCTACCGGTAGAAGGTGGCCGAGAACAGGCGTATGCTGCCCCCCGGGACGTGAATGTTTCCATCGGCGTTCCACACAAAGGGGAAGCAATGCGCCAACCAGTCATCTTCGCGTGCTTGGTGGCTACTTTCTGCATCGCAAGACCACTTTGGGCAACCCCCGTTCTTCTCGCTCCGTACACATCCGCGAGTTACCGCCTCGATGTGAGCACGCCAAGCGCGCCTACGCTGCTCAAACAACAGGGCGCATTCAGCCCTCCAATTGGGGGCGCCGTTATCAGCCAGACGCTTGGAGGTAATCAGGGACCGTCAACATTTGCTGTCGAAGCCTCAGCAAGATCGAACCCGGGGGTCAATGCCATTGTTGGGAGCTTTGACGACGGGGCATTCGCGTCGGCGACCTACAGCCTCGCGTCGAACCTCAACCTATTCAGTCGGGCCGATGCGAGTTCCCTCGGTTTTTTCAGGCTCACCTCTCCATCCTTTACAGGCATTTTGAACTTGAACTTCGCCGTGCACGGCAACGTCAGCGGCCCAGGCTTCAATGAAGCAGGGCTCTTTATCGACTCGGGCCCTGCCACGCCATTGAACCCGTCAAACCTGTTTGGCCTGTGGTCAATTTCGTTCATCTCCGGCGAGAACTGTCAGCTATGCCAGATTTGGGCGTTTCCAACATCGACGCCTCAATTCATCACCGCAAGAATCCCGTTCAACGCGGGTCAATGGACCGCGCTGTCTCTTGACTTCGGGGCGGTGGTGAATATTCCGCAGGTGAGTGGGTCAGGGACGGGGACGACTGATTTTTCTCAAACATTGAGTGTGATGAGCGCCTTTGCGACGGACCTCGACGGCAACGTGGTGCCCGACGCAACGTTCGAGATTGTCGCGAACGGGCCCGAGCCCGTTCCCGAACCAGCGTCACTGCTGCTGCTTGGCACTGGACTCTTCGGAGTGGTGACCGCACGAAGAGAGAAGGAAAAGGGACAGTCCCAGCCTTCCTGGCGCATTTGACTGTGGTCGCTATTGCAGATGAAGCCGACTTCACTGGCGTCGGGACCGGATGGAGCGATCGTTCCAAGTGGTCCCTACAGGCCGAGTGGATCGATAACATGCGGCAGGTTGGATCGCCACCAACCATGCGCGGTGACTGAAATGGCACGAGTCGCGCTACCGCCTTCTACGTGTTCCGCATTGCAGCGATCGGCTCGGGTGTAGGCAACAGCACGACTCAGCACATTTCTGCCCGATCAGAGGACCGCTCATGAGCGCATCGCGGCGATCCCCGGCGTGCCGCCTGGGCTAGTGCAGACCTTTTCGGGCGATCAGGAGCCGCCTGACAACGCGGTCTTCAAGCTCCCCGTCGACATGCAGATGAAGATCCGCCACGAGATCCTCGAGCGAAAGATGGAACTGAGGACAACGCGCTCGGGCGCAGGCTTAGATGGCTCCGCCGCCGGCGCCGCATCGTGGAGGGGATAGGGTTGGCCTGGTGTTGATCGCCGATCGGAAGGTCTGGAAGTGCGGCCACTACGGCTTTGTCTACGATCGAGTCCGATATGAAGAAGTGTCCCTTCTGCGCGGAGGACATCCAAGACGCGGCCGTAGTCTGCCGACACTGCGGACGGGACCTGGGTCCTCCACCCGTCACGCAGCCAGCCCCTGCCGCGACGACGCCTTCCACCAAGAACTCGAGTCGTGCTGCAGGGTGCCTCCTCATCGGATTAGGGACACTCACTGGCCTCGTGTTCCTGGTCGCAATTGTTGGTCAATGGACCAGTCCATCAGGTGAGATCCCCTCTCATCGACCGGTCACGAAGCCTGCCGCGCCGACGGCGACGCCCACCGCGCCAGCCGTTCCTCCGCCGCCGGCAATCGGAAAATGGGAGGAGGGATTGACCGAGACCTCCTCAATCGACGGTAAGGTGGCGAACAGGATCAGTCTCGATTCAGAGGACATCATCTATGACTGGCTTAATCAGCCGCACCGCCCGACCTTGATCGTCAGCTGTAAAGGACGCAAGACCGACCTGGTCGTCCATGCCGGCACGCCTGCGCAGACATCTGGGCTGTCTGACGGCGTGCGCGTGCGCATTCGCATTGACGACAAGCCAGTCGAAGCTCAGGTCTGGGACGAATCAACGAACTATGAGGCCTTTTTTTCACCAGCGCCGACGGTTATGGTGCGACGACTCCTTAAAGCGAAGAGGCTGTACTTTTCGTTCGTGGTGTTTCAACGGGCCGAGCAGTCTGTCGAGTTTCACCTAGATGGGTTTCAGGTGGCGTCCGCGACGATCGCGAAGCAGTGTGGCTGGTAATCATCGGCGCCGGAGGCATAGATTGAGTTCACGATCTGTAAAAAGTACGACGAGCAGCTCCCCAACTCGGGTTGCTGACCGCAAAGCAGCGGGTTAACTGCCGAACCAATCAGGTGAAGTTGGACTCATTCATCGGAACCTCCAAGAAGGATGGCTACGCGATGAGACCACTGGCAACCTACTGCCCTTGGCACTTCGCGCTTGAGGGCGACGATGCCACCTGAACGGCAGGCCCTCGACCGCACAAAGCGGCATGCCCCCCACACCGGCGCCTTCCACCTTTCAGTTCTTGCCATTCGAGCATCGCTGACGCTCAAGTGTGCGTGGTACACTTTGCCGGTGCTGCGCGCCTGGTGTCGATCACTAGCAGTTGGACCCCTCCTGATCGCGACGCTCACGGCGCTCGCCTGCAGTCAGCAGCCGCTGCAGCTGAACACCCTTCAGTTGGGCCGCGGCCTGAATCCCGACAAGACCATCAACGGGTTCACCACGCGCTTCAAGCCGACCGACACGATCTATGCGGCCGTGCTGACCACCGACGCCGGCTCGGGCAAGATCAAAGCGCGCTGGCTCTACGCCGGTCGCGTCGTCAGCGAGCCGGAGCAGGACGTCACCTATCAGGGACCGGCCTCCACCGAGTTCCACATCCAGAACTCGAGTGGCTTCCCGCCCGGGGAATACAGCGTCGAGTTCTTCCTCGACGGCAAGTCGGTGGGTTCAAGGCCGTTCCGCGTGGAAACAGACGACCCTCGGGCGGACTACACCTTCCCGAATACCACGCCCAAGCACTGATCTGTCACCCGCGCGTCTCCTGGTCGAACACTGGTCGGCTCGGGTCCACGACGATCCAACAGCCCGCGCCGACGAGGAAGAGCACTCCCATCACGTACAGCGGCACATTCCAGTTGCCGAACCACTGCACCGAGTACGCCACGATCAGCGGGCTCAGCATCGCCGCAAGGTTTCCAAGCGAGTTCATCGTCGCGCCCACCACGCCGACCTGATTGCGTCCGACCTCGATCACTGTCGCCCATGCGGCGCCCAGCGTGAACATGGTGGCACCAGTCGCCGTCGCGATCAGAGCGGCGGCCAGCACCGGCGTCGACGAGTGGGCGGCCAGGAGCAGCGCGATACCGGCAATCAGGTACGACACGGCGCCAAGACCGCACCGTCCCACGCGCAAGCCGTAGCGCGCCGCCAGCCGGTCCGTCGCCGCGCCGCCCAGCAGATCGCCAGGCACGCTGACGATGAGCGGCAGTCCTGCAAAGAAGCCCAGACTGCCAGCCTCGAAGCCGTGCCGCTGCCTCAGGTACGTCGGCAGCCATGTGATGCAGAAGTAGAAGATCATGCAGTTCGGCGCATACATCAGGCAGAGCGCCATCATGTTCCTGCTGCGGGCCAGCGCACGCCAGTAGCGGAGACCTTCCGGGTGTGGCGCGTCGGGCGAGCGGTCCGCGACAATCATCTCCAGCTCCGCGGCGTTGACAGCGTGATGCTCCGCCGGATCGTTCCTGAACCAGGCGAACCAGACGGCCACCCACAGGAAGCCGACGGCGCCAAAGCAGACGAAGACCTGACGCCAGGACAGGAACTGCAGCAGCCACAGCACCAATGCCGGCGTCAGGCCGCCGACCAGGTGCGCGCCCGCGAAGAAAATGCCCTGCGCCCTGCCCCGCTCTCGCCTGGGGATCCAGAGGGAGAACGTCCGCGCGACGCACGCCCACGCGCCGGCCTCTCCCACGCCAAAGAAGAATCGGATGAGGAGCAGCGTGACGTAGCTCGAGGCGGCGCCGGTCGCCGCGGTGAGGCACGACCACCAGACGACGATCCGCGACAACACCAGTCGCGTGCCCCTGCGATCGGCCCACCGCGCGGTCGGAATCTCGAACAGCGCGTAGGCGAGCTGGAACACCGTGAAGACGTAACCCATCTGCACGGTGGTGAGACCGAGATCCCGCATGATCCCGGGCGCGAGCGTTGCGATGCACGCCCGGTCCAGGTGCGTGATCATCGCGAGCCAGGTGGCAAGGGCCACGACTCGATAGCGGACGTGCGTAGGGGCAGGCACCTGGGCGGACTATATGCGAACCGACCCTGGCCTCAGTTCTCGGCCTCTATTTGCGTTCCAAATCCCTTGGACGCTTTCCGCCCGTCGCGCAATCGGCCTTCATGGCTCCGTGAGCACGAGCCGAATCGGCGACGTCGCGTGAATCGTCGCGAAGACAATCAGGTCGGTCGCCTCGAGCCGTGCGCGGTGGCCGACGCGGAGCTCTGTGCCGCGACGAAGCCGCCGCCCGTCTGCCTCGAGGCTGGCGTCGCTGTCGCCCCAGGCCTTCACGATGAGCGCGAGATTCTCCACCGGCGACTCCGGGCTGGCGGAGACGGTGAAGGAAAGGGAAGGCTTCGCGGGGGCCGTTCGTTCGATGATCCAGGCGCGTTCCGAGGGATCGTACTCGCCCCCGCTGAAGCCTCCGCCGTCGACAGTGAGCCGAGCAGGGCTCTCCCATGAGCGGGCCAGCGAGGCCAGCTCAGGGACGCCGCCGTCGCTCATCCCTTCGAGATGAATCTTGACGACGGTGTCCGCCGTCTGTGCGATGGGCTTCCAGAACATGTGCGTCAGCGACGAGTGGCTGGCGCGATCGGCGGCCAGCGCGTAGCGGCCATTCGACGGCTCGAACGCCGTTGGCCAGTGATTCCACCACGGATAGATGCTGACGTCGCGGCGCACCTCGCCCGAGTAGACGTCGAACCTGGGATCGTCCTGCCATCGTGCGATCGCGAACGGCTTGAAGCGCGACCGTGTGTTGATGCGCTGAATGCCCCCATGGGACGGTTGCACTGGATCGTGCGGCGGCGTCGTCTTCTCCCACGAGATGTTGACCGCCTCGCCGCGGCTGTTGGCGATGACCACGCCTATCGGTTCGATCGCGTCGTTGGGCGTCATGCCGGGGCCCATCACGACGATGCCTTCGTGCCACTCGCGGTCGGCGTCCGGCTTCGACGAGTGAACGACGATCTTGCGCACGCCGACGCCGTCCGGATAGATGGTGTGGATTTCATCGGTCCAGTCCGCCCAGTCGGTCAGGGGGTCCGGATACGCGGGCAGGTAGCCGACGCCCAGCGGCGCGTAGCGCCAGTGGACGACCGCGCGTGCTTCGCTGGACTCGAGGATGCGCACCTGCGAGAAGCGGCACTGCTTGTCCGACATCGGCTCGGCGCTGCCGACCATCCCTGGCGGAAATGTCTCGGTGAACTCATTGTCGTACCAGATGCCGTTTTCGGTGACCCAATGCGGGATGTAGCTGGTCCCGCGCCAGAACGTGAACCAGTAAGGCGCCTGGTCGAAGCGCACGACCACGTCTGTCTGGTCGCCAACGCGCCACACATCGTCCCACCCCTTGTAGTAACGCAGTCGCGCGTAGATGGCCCCGAAGGCGTTTGGACCCGGCGGGAGCGTCGGAAGGGATCGCGCCTCGAGCGGCGGGGGCGTCGTCGGGCGAAGGCGTGCATAAGAGGTGGCGATGTCTGTCGCCTGCACTGCCCGTGGCGTCACCTCGAGCTCGTCCAGGATCCCGTCGAGCAGAATCCGCGTCGGCTGCTGACGCTGCGATCCGACGCTTGCGCTCTGCTCCATCTCGTCGGCGTTGCGGCCGATCCAGAGGTCGGCGCTCGTGGCCTGGTCGAAGGCGCCAGCCCCTCGCGCGGTGCCTGCGACATCGCCGTTCACGTAGAGCGTGATCCCTTTGCCTGCCTCGAAGACGCCCGCCACGTGCGTCCACTGCCGCAGTGCCAGCCGCGAGGCACTCACGACGGTGAGACGTTGGCCACCTGCGGTCACGTCGAAACGGACCTGTCCACGGTCGCCGATGCCAAGGAAGAACCCCGCGGCCGCACCGCGTTGCTGTTGAAGGATTGGCGCGTCGTTGAAGGGATACGCCGCAAGCGCCACCCAGCCTTCCACCGTGAACGAGCCGGTGAGGCGCGGCACGCTGGCCGCCGGGACGAGCACGTGCGCGGCGATCCCGTCGAGTTGCAGTGCCTGGCCGGAGATACCCGGCACGAGCCAGCCATTGCCTCTGAGGCGACTGTCGAGCGACGTGAAACCCAGGACCAGGGCCGGCGCCGGAGGGTCGGACGTCATGGCAGTCAAGTCCGACCGCACGAACGCTGATGCGATCAGCAGCGCGACGAGCCCGATGCAGCGGGCGCAGGTGCGCGTAGGTGTGTCCGTCAGCATCGGCGTCGAAGACAGCCGTTCGCTAATCGCAGCAGGCTTTGCCGCGCAGGCCGTCGATGCCTTCCTTCACGATGATGGGCACCATGACGAGCGCCGCGACCGGATCGGCCCACCACAGGCCCCACAGGGAATTCAGCACCAGGCCCCCGAGCAGGATGGCGGAGAGGTAGGTGCAGAACTCGGTCTGCCGCGCGTCCGCGTGCATCGCCGCACTGCCAAGCCCGGTTCCGACACGGCGCTTGGCGCGAGAGAGGACTGGCATGACGACCAGTGACACGCAGGCGAGCATGATGCCCGGCACACTGTGTTCTGCGGCGTTCTGCGAGATCAAATCGCGGACCGCTTCGTAGCTCACATAGGCCGCGAGCCCGAGGAAACACAACCCGACAGCTCGCAGCGCCTGCGTCTCGGTCCTGGCGCGCCGGCATTCATCGGCATCGACCGACATCCGCCAGAGCAGCGCCGATCCCGACGCCACCTCGATGAAGCTGTCGACGCCAAAGCCGACCAGCGAAATGCTTCCGGCCATGGCTCCGGCCCCGATCGCGATGAGGCCCTCCAGGCTGTTCCACGCGATGGTGAAATACTCCAGACGCTTGCCGCGCGCAGCGAGCGCCTGACGATTCGTCGCTGCAAAAGCCACCGCCATGAATCCGATACTCTCACGAAGTGGCCGCGGTTAGCGCTGTCCCCGTTGCGGTCACGTCTCGAACGGCCGCACGGGATCTAACTGGTTTGTGATAAAGGAGCACCTGCATGCTGGGGCGTTCCGGCGTTATCAGGCTGTTTCAGGTCAGCGGCATCACAGTGTTCTTGCACTGGAGTTGGCTGCTCGTCGCCGTGTTCGAGATCGGCGGCCGAACCGGGACCTATTCTTCGTTCGCATGGAACGTGCTCGAGTACCTCGCGCTGTTCGGCATCGTGACGGTGCACGAGTTCGGGCATGCGCTTGCCTGCCGCAGCGTCGGCGGACGAGCTGACCGGATTCTTCTCTGGCCTTTCGGGGGCATCGCCATCGTCGACCCGCCGCCGTTGCCCGGGGCGATGCTGTGGAGCATCGCAGCCGGTCCCCTCGTCAATGTCGCCTTGTTGCCACTCCTCGGCGGGCTGACCCTCCTCATACCAGCGGCAGTCTCGCCGAATATCCATGCCTTTCTCCGATCGCTGACATTCATCAATGCCGGCCTGCTGCTGTTCAATCTCCTGCCGATCTATCCGCTGGACGGAGGACAAATTCTCGGCGCGCTGTTGTGGTTCCTGATCGGACGCACGCGGAGCATGATGGTGACGGCGATCATCGGTCTAATCGGCGTCGTAGGAATCGGATGGCTGGCGATCAGTTCATTTTCACTGTGGCTTGGGTTCATCGCGCTGTTCGTGGCCCGTCAGTGCCTCCACAGCATTCACGTTGCGCGCACCATGAACAGCATGGCCAGCGGTCCGCATCGAACAACGGTCGCGTGCCCGTCGTGCCACAGAACGCCACCCATCGGACCATACTGGCGATGCGATTCGTGCAAGGCGGCGTTTGATGTCTTCGATCCTGCCGCTGGCGCGGCGATTGAGTCCGGCGAAATCACCACGCTGAGCCTCTCCGCAGGTTCGGGCCCGGCGGCGGCTACGGAGACAGACGGGTCGCAGTGTCCCGTGTGTCACGCAGAGGCAGCGACAGTCAGATGCATCGATTGCCTGGCCGTCACGCCCGTCGCCGACTGGAGCCCGACCGCCGTCCTCTCGTCATCCTCGTCGGACGTTCCTGATGTGACTCGCTTTCGACGGCCGCGGAGTCCCTCGGTTGGCCCGATCGTCCTTGGGGTGTGCGCCGCGATCGTGGCGCTCATGGTCATCTTCGTCGCGATCTTCGTGCACGCCGTTTCATTGAGGCGTGTCGACGTCGACGGAGCTGCCTTCATGCGCCACATGGCCGTCGGTGTGCTGGTCTTCTCCCTGCTGCCTGGCGGCGCGTCGATTCTGTTCTTCCTCCGCTACCGGCGCATCTGGAAGGCCTTCGCAGTGGGATTGCCGCGATCTTAGGACGCCGGCATCGGGCCAGGCCTCTCCGATCGAGCGATGCAGCGCCGCATGTTTCAGGAAGGAGCGGCCCATCTCCTCGGCGCGGGTCACCCGCCAGCAACCGGTGGCGTTCGGCGCGCCAATTGTCGTTGCACGATTTTTTACAGATTGCCTGTAGAACCGAATTCATTCGTGGTGCTACCGTGGTCTCCTCCACGAGGTGGACCATGTCGCAGCCATCGACGCATCCCAGCGCGCCGCCGGCAGTGCCGTCTTGCCCTCACTGCCCGGGCGCGACCGGAACCCCGACGCTTCGCACGGACTACGTGCAGTATTACCGCTGTCCCGAGTGCGGCCACGTCTGGAACGTGCCGCACCCGGGATCGGCCGCTCGTTCTGCGATGAACGCTCAGGTGTAGGCAGGAAAAGACCCGCGCGGGTCCCTAGTCGTGCTCCTCGGAGAGGATCTCGATGCGCCCGGCGCGCACGGCCTTCACGAGCGCGGCATGATCCCGCTCTGTCTGATCCGCGTAGGCGGTGGCGAAGGTGACCAGCGCTCGGTCGAATTTGTCGCGGGTCCCCAGATAGCCGCTGATCGCCGCAGCGTCGCCAGACCTGGCGTGCGCGCGCGCCAGCGTCCGGCCGCAAATCCCTGCGTATTCTCTGAACCGAACGGCGCTGATGCCCTCGAGCGGCACCGACATCTTCATGTCACGGACCTGCCTCACGTGGAAGTCCCTGCCTTGCCTGCTCCGCACCCAGCCGAGAAAGATGTCACTCGACGACTGCATCAGGCGCTGTCCCACCACCACCCGCTCGCCCTGGTTGTCGTACACGCTCCTGGCCGTGTAGGGCTCGAGAACCGACCGCCCCGTTTCCTTGAACTGCAGCACCAGGGCGTGGTCCTCGTCGGAAATCAACAGCGTGATGTAGCAGCGGGCGCCGACGCTGCCGATGCCGCCGACCTTCAGCGCTGCATCCACCAGCCGGTATCTGTCCAGCAGGAGGCGGCGATCGTCTGACAGGCACCGCCGGTAGCCAGCGAGCGCCTGCCTGACGCGCTCGTCGAAACCTGGTTCGGTCGCGTGATACAGAATCGGCGGCTGATCGACCAGCCGAAACTGTCCGGCCTCCGACTTCGTGATCTTCGGAAACAGGTGCGCGACAACGCGGCGCCGCGCCTTTTCAGCAAGGCTCTTGCGGTACGCTCGCGACTCGGCGTTCGGCGCTTCAGCGATCAGTCGCTGGGCGTCGATACTCAGGTGCCACACCTGCAAGGGCGACATGCGCGCGCACTCGCGCATCTGGCGACGATACGTCTGCGCACACGCCAGAACGGCGTCCCTGACCTTGGCCTGTGAGAACCGCGCATCACGGCCCGCGACAGCGAAGCTGGCGACGAGACGCTTGAGGTCCCACTCCCAGGGTGCCGGGAGCGTCTCGTCGAAATCGTTGAGATCGAAGACCAGGCGCCGCTCCGGTGTCGCGAACAACCCGAAGTTCATCAAGTGGCAGTCGCCGCACGCCTGGACGCGTAGGCCTGTCGTCGGCACTTTCGACAGGTCGTAGGCCATGACGGCCGCGGCGCCACGGAAGAACGTGAACGGGCTCTCCGTCATGCGCCCGAACCTGATCGGCAGGAGCTGCTTGAGGCGGCCGGCGTTGGATGCCTGCAGAACCGCGAGCGGGTCGCGGTGCGTGCGTGACCGCTTCCACTCGGCGTGGGCGCTGCGGGGCACACGCGCGCGCAGCGCCTGTCCGGCCGAGCTTCGCTCGGCGCGCGGCTCGACGTGTGCCGTTCCTTTCGAGGGCCGACGCTGGGACTTGGAAGTCGGTGCCACGGCGCCATCGTAACGCCAGTCCAGTCGCGTCGCCAGCGACGGCGCGCCGCGCGAGCACCTAGCCCGTTACCGCTCCCTCGCGTGATCGCGTCTGCCGATCGAGCAGCGACCGCACAGATGGCAGGGCCTCCAGTCCGTCGCGCGCGTCGGCTGCATACGCGACGTAGCCGTCGGGCCGAACCAGCGCGATTTCGTCGGGACGCCCGGTGCGCAGCTCCAGCACATCGCGGAAGGCCTCGGCGAGCTGACGCGCCTCCGCAGTGGCCGACGCGTCCGCGCTTTCGTCCCACATCAGGAGGAAACGGCTGCCGATGCCGTTGCCGCCGCGCATACTTTCGTCGAGGTATCGCCGGCCGGCGCCTTCGACGATCGGGCTACCGTGATAGGCGATCCCCAGCTCGGACAGCCGCTGCACGAAGGCGTGCTGGAACGGCGCCAGCCGCGACACCATGGGAATGACGGCATCACGCAGCAGTTGCGCCAGCCGGCTGGGAGTCCCCATGGCCTGCGTGAGCCGATGCGTCGTCTCGATGACCTGCGTGATCACCGGGAGACGTTCGGCGCTGTAGCTGTCCAGCAGTTGGTCGCTCCCGTGACCACGCACGACCAGATCGAGCTTCCACGCCAGGTTCCAGACGTCGTGGAGGCCCGTGTTCATGCCCTGCCCGCCGAATGGACTGTGGATATGTGCGGCATCGCCGGCGATGAAGATCCGCCCGACGCGCAGCTGCGCGACATGGCGGTGATGGACACGGAAGAAGCTGCTCCAATGCAGGGCCTCAGCCTCGAGCCCGGCCGGTGCGCGCTGCCGAAGCAGTGTTCTCACCAGGTCCAGCGAAGGCACGTCGCCTTCCGCAGTGTCGATCGTCGCGACGATGCGACGTCGCGTCGCGCTCATCGGGAAGATGGCGAGCGGACCGAATTCGCTGGGGCACAGCTGCAGCTGATCGGACGGCAGGCCCTGGTTGCTCTGGATGTCGGCCAGCATGAACAGGTCGTTGTATTGAGCGCCGTCGAACGGCAGGTTCAGCAGGTGCCGCACGGCGCTGTGCGCGCCGTCGCAGCCGACGACAAATCGCGACGTCACGTCGCTGCGCTGGCCGTTGTGCTCCAGTGTCACGCGCACGTGATCGTCGTGTTCGGCGGCGGACACAAACGAGGTGTTGTACTCGACGGCTCCGCCTCTCCCCTTCAGCTGCTCCACGAGCAGCCGCTCGGTGACGTTCTGAGGCACCATCGCGATCAGCGGGTAGGGGCTCTCCTGCGGCGCGAACGGCATGTGGGCGAGCGTCCGCCCATGAACCATCACCGCAACCGACGTGACGCGGTTGGCCACCTCCATGAAGGGGCCGGCCAGGCCGGCCATGTCGAGAATCTCGAGAGTTCGCGGGAAGATGGCCAGCGCCTTGGAGTACATCGATTGTGACGGGCGCGCCTCGACGAGCCGCCACCGCAGACCACGCCGTGCGCATTCGTTCGCGAGAAACAGGCCGACCGGCCCGGCCCCGGCAATCAGGACATCGACGTCCGCCTCGCTCTGCATAACGCCTCCTACCTCGTGACTGCCGACAGCGATTGCGTCGCGTCCACCGCCGACAGCGTCGTCGCTGCCAGCCCTCGGCGAAAGCCGTCACGCCAACTCGGGTACTCGAGATGCCAGCCGAGCTCCCGTTTGGCTTTCGCGTTCGACGCGCCGCGGATGGCCGTCATCATCGAGACACCGACTTCGCCAACCGCGAACCGCGCAATCCAGGCCGGCACGCGATACGGCGGCTTCGCGCCCAATGTGCGGGCCAGATCGGGAAGCCACTCCGAGACCTCGGCCGGCTCATCATCGACGATATTGAACAGGCCGGCGGCGCCGCGCTCGACCGCCAGTTGCGTCGCCCGGGCGGCATCGTCCACGTGGATGAACGACCAGACGCCGGTTCCACCGCCGACGACCGGGAACTTCCGCTGCCGAACGAGCTCGACGACCTCGCCGTCGGAGGAGAGTGACGTGCCGGGCCCATAGAGACTGCCATACCGCAGCGCCGCGCCCGTGACGCCGGCAGTGTTGAGGACGAGACGCTCCAGGGTTTGTATCGCGCCGAGGGTCGGCCTCATCGGGACCGGCGGCGCAGAGTCGAGCGGGTCTGCTTCGGTCTTGACGCGCCCACCTTGACGCTGGTTCGGCCACCCGGTGTAGCTCTGGGCCACGAAGCGGCGGACACCTGCCGCGATGGCGGCGCTGACCAGGTTACTGGTCCCATCGGTACGAAGCCGGTTCGTCGGGGAAAGCTCGTCGTCGAACCTCTTCGTATTGAGCACCGGCGCAAGGGACGTCATCTGATGCACGATGGCGTCCGGCCGAGCCGTCGTCACCACGCTCACAACCGCGTCCGCGTCGAGGCCGTCCATGAGCACGGCCTCGGCGCCTTCCGATCGAAGCCGGTTCAGCTTGTCCCGGCTTCTCGAGGTGGCGACGACGTGGTGGCCGGCGGCCACGAGAAGCGGAACCAGCCGCTTTCCAATGGCGCCGGTCGCTCCTGCGACTAAGATCTTCATCAGCTCCTCCATGCAGGACGGGTTGCTCACCGTGTGCGTTGAGCGCCTGCACACCTCATGACGAAGCAGGGCGTGCGCACGTGACAGCAGGACAGATGTCACACGGACGCCTGGCATTTCGTCTTGGAGTAAGGGGATGAATGCGCCGTACTTTGCCGACACGCGCGGGCACGACCTGCGCACCCTCAGGACATTGACCTTCTCGATCGCCTACCGCATGCTCGGCAGCGTCGCGGACGCCGAGGACGTGGTCCAGGAATCGTTTCTCCGCTTCCACCGCGCCGAGACCGACGGCACGGTCATCGAGTCGCCGAAGGCATTCCTCGCGGCGATTGCTACTCGCCTCTCCATCGATCAGCTGCGCTCGGCGCGTGTTCGTCGCGAGCAGTATGTCGGGACGTGGTTGCCCGAGCCGGTGGTGGACGAGCGGCAGCCGGACGCCGAGCAGCGAGTCGAACACGCCGAATCGCTGTCGATGGCGTTCATGGTGATGCTGGAAGCCCTGTCGCCAATCGAGCGGGCCGTCTTCGTGTTACGGGAGGTCTTCGACTACGCCTACGAGGACATCGCGGCAATCGCCGAGAAGACGGAGGACAATTGCCGGCAGATCTTCGTGCGGGCGAAGCAGCGCCTGGCACGCCGGCAGCCGCGCTTCGAGAGCTCGCCCGAGCAGCGGGACGCCCTGGCGCAGCGCTTCCTTGCGGCGTGTGAGATGGGCGATCTGCCGGGCCTCGAGCAGCTCCTCGCCGCTGAAGCCACCTTCTACGGCGACGGCGGGGGCAAGGTGCCGATCGCCATCCGTCAGCCGGTGAATGGCCGGGAGCGGGTCGCCAGGTTGCTGCAGGCCATCCTCTTCACGAAGAAGTACGCGGGCTCACAGTTGCGACAGGTGCATGTCAACGGCCAGCCAGGCGCGATGATCCTGGACGCCGAAGGGCGCCTGATCTACGTCTTCGCGCTGGAGATCGTGGACGGCCTCGTGCAGGCGATCCGGTCGGTGATCAACCCTGACAAGCTCCAGCATCTCGGCCCCGTGTCCGACCTGGCGCTTCATCCGCCATCGCCGTGATGTCTCTGGTTGGGTGGCGGGTGTAAGCTGTCGCACCCGAGGTGATGAGTGGCCATGGCGAGCACAGAGTCCTGCGTGACCATCCATATGGTGGCGAGCCTCGACGGGTTCATCGCCCGCAAGGATGGCCGCGTCGACTGGCTCGAGACGTCTGACGAGTTCGAGGGCGGTGCGACGCTGGACGCCGAGTTCATCCAGGCGTTTCTCAAGACGATCGACTGCTACGTCATGGGCTCGCGTACTTACGAGACCGCGTTGGACTTCGAGGCCAGGGGATTCGGCTGGTCCTACGGCGACAAGCCGACATTCGTCCTGACCCGTCGAGACTTGCGGAAGGCCAGAGACACCATCGAGTTCTACGCCGGAGACCTCGCGCGGCTGGTGCACGAGCGGCTGAAACCAGCCTACCGCAGCATCTGGTTCGCCGGAGGAGGCGCGGTCGCGAGCGAATGCCTTCGGCTCGGGCTGGCTGACGAAGTGCGCTATTCGATCGTGCCCGTGGTGATCGGCGACGGGATCCCCTTCTTCAGCGGGCTCGACAAGGACATCGCCCTGCACCTGGTGGAGGCGAAAGCGTACAGGAGCGGGATGGTCGCGCTCCGGCACCAGGTGCGGAAGTAGGACGCAGGCGACAGCATGCCCCTTCCCACCTCCGAGATGATCGCCCACTACAACGGTGGCGGCGCCGTGCCGACAGTCGATGCGGCCGACCTGAGAGCCGCGCTCGAGGTCCTGGCGCGCGTGAAGGTCAAAATGGCGGAGGCGCTGCCAGACGTCCAGGGTCTCTCCTTCGTGGTGGACCCCTTCGAGGCCGTCTGCTCCCGGTCGGCGGACGTTTTTGCCGTCATCCTTCGCGGCATCGCGCTCGACGCCGTCCGCTCAGCCTCGGATGACGAAGACATCCCCGCATTGATCGACGGCTTCGCGAAGATGCCTGTGACAGTCTTCGACCTGCAGGACCCGATCGACCTCCGCGTGCGGGCGCTTGCTGCGGCGGCTGGCCGCGGTTGATGAATTGGTGAGACGGCGTCGATGTCGAGACCGGCTGACCCTTCGGCCGCCGGCCTCGACATCGCGCCTGTCGGCTACTGTCCGACGAACGTGTCGCAGTTCACCTGCGGGTTGAAGTCCACGAACGTGCCGTGCGGGTTGTCCTTCCAGGCCCACACGTGCAGGGCGTAGTAGTCCGGCAGCCCGAAGCGATTGGGGCTGGTGTTGAACGTGAACACCTGCCCGAGCAGCTCCGGCGGCTGCGGATGCCTGGCGTTCCACGGCTCGGCCTTGACGATGTACTCGACGCCGAGAAGCTGAGGGTGCCCGTCCACGACCTCGTACATGAGCGCCTCGGGATGCTCGACCTCGATCGCGTTGTCGTCGACGTATCCCGGGTTGACGTAGTGAACGCCCATCGCCCCGTCCTGCGCTCCGCTGACGCAGCCGAGAAATGGACCGTAGCCGGCGTCGGTCGCGTTGCCGATCTCCATGAACTGTCGCGTGGCATTGCGAACGGCGTCGACCAGGCCCCCTGGTGGCGCATTCGCGGTGCGATGGTCGTGAATGCCCTGCCCTCGCACCGACGAGGCCGTTGACAGCGCCAGACCTATCGCCGCGACGCCCGCGGCGAGACGTGCCATTTTCATGTGCTTCCCTCCAGACATGCCCCTGCGGGGCGAGACACGCGCGCCGCGGGGGGAGACGGCGCGCAACTGGGACGAAGTCTAGGGAGGCGCGGCGCCGGGGACATCGGGGACGAACCCCTAATTTGCCGGCGCCCGCCCCCAGGCGCGAGCTCACGGATGTGACTCGTCGGTTTCCCGCCGTGCGACGCGCGCCCCGGCCGTGCCGTCGTCGCAGCGCGGGAACAGGCGCGACTGCTGGCCGGCATCGAGACGAAAGCGTGACGACGATCCGAAGGTGACCTGGTTCGCCCGGTAGCTGGCCGCCATCAGACCGAATCGCGAGTGATCGCGGGACCCCAGGAGGTAGTGTCCAATCTCGTGGGCCAGCGCGCGGCCGAGCACTCGCGGCACGAGGACCTCCTCGGAGTGCGCGGGCCAGTCGGCGAGCGGGCGATCGCCAAGCGTCGCCTGCAGGACCAGCGACCTCGCAGCGTCCACCGAGAGCGAGATGTCGGTGCCCGGACCGGCTGGCGTGAACATGATCTGTCCGAGCGTCGGGTTGGCGCCGGGCGCCGCAGAGATATGCGGCAGGGAGTCCGCGATCGAGACGCGAAAGCGCACCTGCCATCCGGTGCAGCGGCCGACGACGCCTTCCCAGCAGACGTCCACGCCGTACGGCTCCCAGATGCGGCTGACCTCGCCCATCATGAGCCGCCATTCGGACGCGCCCCAGCGCAGTGGCGTCCTGACGTCGAGATCGATGCCGATGGCGCACGCGGCGTGACGCACCGGGGCGTCGTACTGCGGAAACAGTGGGAGCACCGCGAGCAGCGACGGTCCGAGTACAGACCTTCGAAGTCTCGCGGCAAGGCGCGGAAGCAATGCGGACCACGAGTCCACCGGGACACGAGGGCGCGGGAACACGGGTCCACGAGGCCGTCGGTCCATGGCGTCATGGGGACGTGAGTGCGTTGTCGGGCCGGATTTCGGTTGCATGATTGCCTGTCGCAGGGAAGAAACATCAAGTGCGATGTCCGCCAGTCTAGAGAGCGTCGATGTGCAGGGCATCGGGGCGGGACACCCAATTTGCGGACGCCGAACCCTCATGAATCGACAGCGGCGTGTGACGGGTTGAACGGGCGCACTGGCTGCAAGAGGCCGGGCTCAAAATAGGGGCAACTCCCCCATGCCGCAGGCAACGGCATTCGCTACGGTGGAGGTGCTGGCGGCCAATTGAGGCCGAGCGCCGACAAAGGCGGACGACATGCCACGGTATCTGGTCGAACGGACGTTCCCGGGCGGATTTGGACTGTCAGTCACCGCAGACGGCGATGCCGCCGCGCGGTGCATTTGCACGATCAACCAGGAGGAGGACGTGAACTGGGTGCAGACGTACGTCTCGGCCGACAAGGCCAAGACGTTCTGTGTCTACGACGGCCCCGACCCCGACTCGATCCGGCGGGCGGCGGTCCGCAACGGCCTGCCCGTGGACGACATCACCGAAGTCCGGGTGCTGGATCCGTTCTTCTACTACTGACCGGTCGGCCGCCGGCCACTCTCAGAGGGGCGGACGCCAGCGCGGCGTCCGTCGCCGGCCAGTTCTTCCGGCAGGGCCCGCCAGGCCGTATGCGTTGTGGGAGGCCAGATGCGCCACCACGATTGCGTCCGACGTTTCCGGACCGCTGCTCTGCTCGCATGCGCCATCGCCGTGCCCGCAGCCGCTCACGCCGCAGACTCACAGCTGAAAGCGAAGAAGGCCGAAGCGAAGCGCCTGATGAACGCCGGCAGGGCCGCCGAGAAGCAGGGCAAGTTGCTCGACGCCCGCGCGCAATACCTCGCCTCCGAACACGTGCTGTTCACAGACGACGCCGAGAAGGCGCTGGAGCACGTGGCAGACGTGGCGGACCAGCAGGTCAAGGCGCTGATGGCGCAGGCGGCCTCCGCCTACGCGGCCGAGCACTTCGACGAGGCTGCGCGTCTGCTCGACAGCGCGCGACAGCTGCACCCGGGCCACCTGTCCATCAGCTGCAACACCGGGCTGACAATGTACCAGCAGGGTAACCACGGAGACGCGGTGACGTTGCTCGATCAGTGTGTCGACGCGCTGCGCGACAAGGACACCCGCCGCCGGCTCGCGGAGCTGTCATCGTCGCTCACCACCGGCGATCGCCGCCTGACAGCGCCGGCCGCTGCCCGGCCGCGCATCGCGCAGCTGAACGACCTCATTCTGAAGAACCGGGATGCCGACGCCGACGATGATGACGACGACGACACGCCGGCGAAGAGTCCGGGCCTCGGGGTCTGCGCGCAGTTGAAGCAGCTGCAGCCCACCCTGCCGAACAACCCGGCGCTGCTGTTCGATCTGGCCTCCTGCGCGGAGTCCGGCGGCCGCTTCGGCGACGCGTCGCGTCTCCTGTCCGAGTACAAGGTCGCAGCGCCGGCTGCCGTGGACGCCGATGCGATTGACGCCAGGCTCGCACTGCTCAAGCGCCTGATCGAACTGCCGGCGCCGCAAGGCGACACCGTGCGCGCGCTCTACACCAGCGCCGGCCACCACACCCAGGCGCACGAGTACGCCCAGGCCGTCGCGGACTACCAGAAGGCCGACGCTGCCCTCCCGGATTTCCTCGAGAGCAAGCGCCGGGCGGCCACGCTGCTCGAGGCCCAGGGACAGATCACCGCCGCCCGCACGTACTGGAGCCAGATCGCCGCCGCCGACTCCAGCGACGAGGGCCGCAAGCAGGCCGAGCTGATCGCGAATGGACTGGACGTCGAACGCGGGCAGTACCGACGAGCTGGTGAGCTCGGCCCGGCAGATTCTCCAGGACCTGGTCGGGCGTGCGATGCTCGAGGCACAGCCGGTCGGCCGCATCTACGCCGCGTACCGGCTCCAGCTCGCCAACGATCAGGTCCAGTCCGCCTCGCTCCTGTTGCCGCTCGCGCCGGAGGTCAACCTGCTGCAGGCGTTTGCGTGCTCGCAGATGAACGACTTCCGATGTGTGCGCGCGAGCTTCGACACCCTCCGGGCGCAGACGCTGCCGGTCTACTTCTACGGCGCCGTGTTCTACAAGGGAGTCGAGCCGAAGAAGCGGCCCGATCAGGAACGGCTCTACGCCAAGTTCGAGTTCGACAAGGACGTGGTGCGTTTCGTGGAGATCTCCACGGTGAAACCAAAGAAGCACACGGCGTCGGTCTCGGCAGTCGCGGCCGGGGAAGACAGGCTGGGCCGCCTTGGCGTCGCGGAAGGCCTCCGAACCGGCAGCTTTCAGGGCTTCACGGTCTCGTCAGGCGCGATCAAGCACCTTGAAACAGAGAACGGCATTCTCTATCTCGAGGTGGACGACAAGCACGTCAAGCATCGCAAGATGGAGATCGAGCCGCTCTGTTTCGTCCTCCAGGTGCCGCCGCAGGGGCCAGGCGCGCGGCGCTACATGAACAACTACCTGAATATCGCCAGCACGTATGGTGGCGTCGCCAGGGTGAAGCTCGGGAAGGAATCGACGACGGCCGGCGAGAAGATGAAGATGGTCTACAACGTCGCGTCGATCGGGATGGGCGTGGCGTCGGTGATGTTCGGCGACTTCAGCTCGATGCTCGATGTGGCGCGCGGCGTCAACTCACTCGGCCACAACATTGGCCTCTCCCGCCGCCAGGTCCAGCACATCATCGCGGAGCGTCGCGAGGTCGTGGACGGGCCGGCCTTCAAGGCGATCCCCAGCGAGCCGGTGAGCCTCGCATTCCGCCAGGACCTCAAGTAAGGCATCAGCGCATCCGCCGGCATCAGCGGAACGGGATGAGGGGCATGACGCGAGGCGCCACCAACAGGTCGAGATTGCCGCAGATGAACCAGAGCCAGAACGGCCCGCGCGAGGTCTCGCGCGCGAGCTGGACGTTGAAGCCGATCGTCAGCGGCAGCAGCACGCGAGTGATGGCCCCGGTGTGCGGGTCCGCCAGCACGGGGCTGAGCAGAAGCATCAGCACCGCATAAGCCGCCGCCACGCGCCACCACGCTGACGACACGTCACGGCGCACGACGAGAAAGACTGCCTGAACGGCCAGCGACGCCAGCAGCAGAAACGGCGCCCACTCCCCGGACAGCGGTCCATGCCCAGGCAGGTCGCGCCCGGCCGTGGCCCACGCCGACGCGAGGCCCGAGAGCGGCATCACCAGCTGGCTCGTCCCGGCCAGCAGCGTCGAGCGGTAGATCGAGCGAAGGTAATCGAGCCACACCGCCATCGGCAGGACGATCAGCGCGACAGCCACTGGCACGCGCTTCCATCCCGCACTGTCCGTCGGAAGGGGCTGCGCGACGGCAGCGAGCACATTGGTCTCCCGGCCCAGGCCGGAGATGCCCACGATCGCTGCGGACACGAGAGTACGGCCGCGCTCGGCGGCGAGCACTGCGCCTGCAATCAGCACCAGGCTTGGCAGATCGAGCAGCGACAGCCTGATGGACATGAGCACGCCGTTCGAGAACAGGCAGGCGGTCCAGAGCGCCAGCCCGCGCGCCGTGCTGATGGCCATCCAGCGCGTGAGCAAGACGGCGAGAATCAGCCAGCAGGCGACGTTCTGCAGCGCGTACGCCTGCACCACCCACCACGGCCTGCCCAGGCCCAGGATCCAGGCGGTCCAACTGAACAGGATTCGACGCGTCCGAAACGGCGCCAGGTCCAAGGCGCGATCGACGGCCGGGTCGCGCACCAGCGGGTCGAGCGCGCGCTGCACGTAGTAGGTGCCGTCGTAGCCGCCGCCTGCCGGCGGGTCGTAGTGCGGGACGCGCTGCAGCGCGGGCGCTTCGTTCTCGTGGTGCGAGCTGAGGCCAAGCAGCGCCGTGAAGCCGAGGCCCGGATGATAAAATCGCGCGACTGATGACAGCAGCAGGATGACGAGCGCCCCGACAACGAATCGGTACATCCTCTGTGTCATCGCCGCCCTGCTTGCTGGCGGGTGCCGCCCCTCCACGGACCAGCCGCCGGTGGCAGTGGTCGACTTCGCGCATCGCGTCGACCGCGCGGAACTTCGGCCAGCGGCAGGCTTCGAGATGTCAATTCACACAGCCGATCGGATCGCCCGGCCATCGATCGTGATGCCGGTCCCGGCGCGCGCGATCTGGTCGCTGGCGCTGCCGCGGCGAGGCGTGTTCCGCGCGTTCGTGACGCTTGCCACTGACGGTCATCCGTCGACATCGGTCCGCTTCCGCATGGGCGTCAGCGACGACCGCGTATACGAAGGCCTGGCCACATGCGAGTTGCAGGGCGAGCCGGGATGGACCGAGTTGCGCGCCGATCTGTCAGCCTTTGCCGGGTTCAAGTGGAGCCTATTCTATCGCCCGGATCGCGTGACGTGGCGCGTCGTGCTCTCGACAGATGCGATCGGCGCCTTGCCCGCCAGGGCCGTCTGGGGATCGCCGGAAGTGCTCGCCGACGCGCGATCGGCGAAGGAGTACGCGCGACGCACCAGCATCGACCGCTGATCCGAGCCCGAGGCTCCATCAGCCGTCGACGGCGCTACTCGTCGCGCAAGGTCTGGATCGGATCGACTCCAGTCGCACGATACGCAGGCAGGAGACTCGCGGACAGGCCGACGACGAGCACGATCGCCGCGACGGCGGCGAATGTCAGGGGGTCGGTGCTGCTGATCCCGAACACCAGGCCGGCAAGCAGCCTGGAAAGCGCCAGCGCACCGGCCAGGCCGATGGCCACGCCTGCCACAGTAGGCCGCATCCCGCTCAGCACCATCATCCGGAGCACCTCCGCGGGTCGCGCGCCGAGCGCGAGACGGATGCCAATTTCCCGCAGGCGCTGCCGCACGGTGTACGCGAGCACGCTGTAGATGCCCACGGCCGCGAGGACGACTGCGAGGGCCGCAAACGCCGCCAGCAGCAGCATCGTGAGCCGCCGGCGGGCGATCGACTCCGACGTCACCTCCTCCATCGTCTTGATCTCGACGATCGGCTGATCGGGATCGATCGCGTGGACCGCCCGGCTGAGAGGCCCAGCGAGGGCCTCGGGAGACGGCACTGTCCGCAGGACGATGTGCATGTAGGGGTTGGGGACCTGCCGCACGGAGAAGTACATCGCCTGGACGCTTGCCGGCCCGTCAAGGCCGTCCATCTTGACGTCCTTCACCACTCCCACCACCTGCAGCGTGGAGTCCGGGACGAAGACCGCTTCAGGCGCGCGCCGATCGGATCCTGCCCCGGCCAGAAGTGGCGGGCCATCGACTCGCTGATCAGGATGGACGCCGTTGATCCCTTGACGTCGGTGTCCGCCAGATCGCGGCCCGAGACTAAGACCAATGCCGAGCGTCCGCAGCAGACCCGGAGCGGCGATCACACCCTCGACGGCGGGCTGCTGTGAGGCCGGCGGCGCAGGCCGCCCCTCGATGGCGATCGACCACAGCCCGGCTTCGCCGGCGAGCGGCAGCGCGTTGGTCAGGCTGGCGGAATCGACGCCTGGCAGCGCGCGGACGCGATCGAGCACGCTGTCAAAGAACTGCTGCTGCTTCTCGGGCGTCTCGTATCGCGTGCCCGGAAGCGGTACCAGCCCCGTCAGCACGTTCCGGGGATCGATGCCGGTGTCGGGGCCCTGGAGGTAGGCGAGGCTTCGAATCGTCAGCCCCGCTCCGACGAGCAGCATCAGGGACAGCGCCACTTCTACGATCACCAGCGCTGCGCGGGTGCCGCTGCCGCTCTGATCGGCGTCGGTCCGGCTCAGGCCCTGCTTCAGCGCGTCGCTGACGTTGGTCCGCGTCAGCCGCCACGCGGCGCCGAGGCCGGCGAGCAGGCCGCACGCGACCGACATCAGCAGCGTGAAGAGCAGCGTCGGCAGGTCGAGTCGGATGGCGACGCCGTCGCTCAGGCCCTTGCTGAGGAAGGCGACGATCAAGCTGGTCGCGGCCTGCGCAACCAGGAGCCCCGCGAGGCCACCGGCGACGCCGAGCACCGTCGTCTCACACAGGATCTGCCGCAGCACGCGGCCGGCGCTGGCGCCAAGCGCCAGGCGGACGCCAATCTCCTTCCTCCGGCCCATCGTCCTGGCCAGCACGAGATTGGCGACGTTTGCGCACGCGATCAGCAACACGAACGCCACTGCGCCGAACAGGATCATCAACGTCGGCCTGATGTTGGCCACCAGGCCGTCGTGCAGCGGCACGACGACGGCGCCCCAGTCCTTGTCGTCTTCCGGATAGGCGAGCTCGAGTCGGCGTGAAATGGCCGCCATCTCCGTCTGCGCCGTCGCGAGATCCACACCCGGGCCAAGACGCGCGACGACCCGGCAGGTGTGGTTGCTGCGGACCGCGCGGGCCTCCGCGCTCCAGGCAGCCGGTGTCCAGAGCTCGGCGCCGCCGGGCATCCGGAAACTCGCATCCATCACGCCAACGACGGTGAACGGGTCGCCGTCGAGTGTGACAGTGCGGCCCAGGATCCCGGGATCGCCGCCGAACCGCCGGACCCACAATCGCTCACTCAACACCACCACCCGGTTCCGCCCCGGCACGTCCTCGTCGGGGCGGAGCGTGCGTCCAAGAATCGGCCGCGCGCCAAGGACGTCGAAGAAGCCTGGTGTCACCGCGCTGGCCCGCAGCGTCTCTGGCTCGCCGGTTCCCGTGACGGTAAAGATGCGGGACTGCATCAGTGCCATCCGCTCGAAGGCGCGGCTCTGTTGCTGCCAGTCGAGAAAGTTGGCCGGCGACACAGCGAAGCGCGGCATACCTGGGAACGCGGTGGGCGGCGGGACGTGCCAGAGAGACACGAGGCGATCCGGCTGTGCGTACGGCAGCGGCCGCAGCAGGACGGCCTGCACGATGCCGAAAATCGCGGTGTTGGCGCCGATGCCGAGCGCGAGGACCACGATCGCCGCCGCGGAGAAGCCCGGACGCTGTCGGAGCGCCCGCAACGCGTAGCGCACGTCACGGACGAGCGTCTCGACTGCCGGCACACTGCGCCGATCGCGATACTGCTCCTTCGTGCGCTCGAACCCCCGGAGTCTCAGAACGGCCTGCCGGCGCGCCTCATCTGGCGTCAGCCCGTTCCTGACGCCGTTGTCGACATCGAGCAGCAGGTGGCTTTCGAGCTCGGCGTCCAGATCTCGATCGCGACGCTCTCGCTGAAACAAGCCGCCCAGGCGGGCCGCCCACGCGCGTAGTGTCCGCATCCCTGCCTCAAGCATTCCCTATTGGAAACCCATAGGTCAAGGACGAACGCGGCCCAATAGACGTTCCACGACACCTGTCACTTCTGGCCGATGTCAGGGCCGTCGCCGCCGACAGGCACGTCGAGGACGCGAATCCGCTGCGTCGGCGACAGCCTCGCGAGCAGCGGCAGCGAGACGTTGTAAACGGGGATGCCCGACGTGGTGCGCCCCTCCGGCGCGCCCTTGTGTGCGTGGCCGTGAAAGACAGCGGTCACACCGAGCCGCGCCAGCGGCTCCTCGAGGCGGCTGCTTCCGAGGTACGGGTAGATCTGCTCAGGTTCGCCGACGACGGTGTCGACGATCGGCGCGTAGTGCAGCATCGCGATGCGGACGGGGGTTCGGAGCCTGGCCAGCGCCGACTCCAGCTTCAGTGTTTCCTGCACCGCCTCGTGCACGAAGCGCTTGACGATGTCTTCGCCCCATGGGCCGAGCGCGCCGCGGCCGAAGCCGCCGCAGAAACCCTTCACGCCGGCGAAGCCGACGCCCTTCACCTCGCAGCTGTCGCCGTCGAGGACGGTGATGCCGCTGTCGCGTAGCGTCGCGCGCACGCCTTCCATCGCGTTGCCCTCGAAGTCGTGGTTGCCGAGGACCGCGAGGATCGGCGCCTTGATGCTGTTGACGAGCTCGCGCGTCAGCGCCTGGGCTTCTTCGACAGTGCCGTAATCGGTCAGATCGCCGAGAAGCAGCATGACGTCCGGGCGCGCCTGCTCGATGGCATCGAAGACGGGGCCAAGCGTCCCGCGTGATTCGCGTCCGTAGTGCAAGTCACCCACCGCGCCAATTCGAATCGTCGTCATGCGCCCACGCCCCCTCGGCCTTCGTGCCGTGACCTTGCCCCGCCGTGCCCTTGCCGTGCCCTTGACCGTGCCCTTGCCGTGCCCTTGCCGTGTCCTTGCCGTGCCCGTGCCCTTGCCCTGCCCCGCGTGCCCGGGCCGATGCCCCTGGGCCCTTCTTGTCGGCCCACTTCTTGCCTCTGGCAAGTGGCATGCCTGACGTTGGAATCGAGAAACCAAGCGCCGAATCGGTCGAGCTGTACCAGACCGTCCTGGCCACGCTGCACGATGGCGGCATTCCGTTCCTGGTAGGTGGGACCTATGCGATGGAGCGGCTCGCCGGCATCGCCCGTCAAACGAAAGACCTCGACCTGTTCGTGTGCCGTGGCGACTGGCCGCGGATCGCCGCCGCGCTCGACGCCGCGGGCCTCGCGACCCAGATGACCTTCCCGCACTGGCTCGGCAAGGCCACTGCGGGCTCCCAGTTCGTGGACCTGATCTTCGCCAACGGCAACGGCGTCGCGCGCGTGGACGAGGAATGGATGACGCGCGGCACGCCGGGTATCGTCCTCGGCTTTCCGGTGCAGATTTGCGCGGCCGAGGAGATGATCTGGTCCAAGTCGTTCGTGATGGAACGCGAGCGCTACGATGGCGCCGACGTCCTGCACATCCTGCGCGCGTCGGCACAGCAGATCGACTGGCGGCGGCTGCTGCGGCGCTTCGGCGATCACGGCGCTGTCCTGCTGTCGCACCTCGTGCTGTTCGCCTACGTCTATCCCGACGCGGCGGCGACCATCCCGGCGTGGGTGATCGACAACCTGTGGTCACGGCGCGTCGTGCCGTCGACGGACGGCGACCGCGTGTGCCGGGGAACCCTGCTGTCGCGAACGCAGTATCTCGTAGACGTGCACGGCTGGGGCTACACCGACGCGCGCCTGGCGCCGGGCGGACCGATGACAGAGGATGAGGTCGCCGCGTGGACGGCAGAGGTAGCTCCCGCGTCGGTGCCGTCGCCGGTGTAACTTGTGCGCGGGTGTTGGCGGTCCGGGCATGGTCCCAGGAGGCCATGGATTCACGGGAACTCGGTTTCAAGTCGCACGTCCTACTGATTGCGCCGTTCTTATGCGCCTCATGCAGCCGGGACGCATACCCGTAGGCCTGTGGACATACCCCGTAGCGATCGGAGTCCTTCATGAAGCTCACACAGATGCTGCTCGAACAACTCGAACGCGAAGCGCCGCGCTCCAGAGCCGTGCTGCAAGCCATTCCCGCGGGCAAAGACGACTGGAAGCCGCACGACAAGTCCATGCCGCTCATGCGCCTGGCGGGGCTGGTGGCGTCGATGCCCTCATGGGTCAGCCTGATCATCGATCAGGACGAGCTGAACCTGACGCCGGCACCTGGCTCGGGCGCGTTCACGCCGCCGTCACACAGCGAGCTGGTCTCCGCGCTTGACCAGGCTGTGGTGAAGGGTCGCGAGTCGTTGTCCAAGACCACCGACGACTACCTGATGACGACGAAGTGGGCACTCAGCGCGCAGGGGCATGTCGTCATGAGCGAGCTGCGCCACATCGTCCTGGTCGACACCTTCAACCATCAGGCGCACCACCGCGGACAACTCACGGTTTACCTGCGCCTGCTCGGCGTGCCGGTGCCGGCAGTCTACGGGCCGTCGGCGGACGATCAGCGATTCGCGTAGCACTCGGAGAGCCATGGGTCCATGAGCGCGTGGACCCATGGCTCTCTGACGTACCATCCCCTGCATGACTCTCCCGACCCAACGAGCGCCCCATCTCTTCGGTAACGGTCGCTTCTGGTACGTGCAGATTCCGGCGCTCGACGTGCACGTCTCGGCGTCGTTCTACGAGCAGGTGTTCGGCTGGCGTCTGCGCGGCGGCAGCGCCAGCCATTTCGGCTTCACAGACGCCACCGGCGACATGATGGGCGCCTGGGTGACGGGACGTGCGGCCACTGACGATGCGGGTATGCTGCCGTATATCTACGTGCACGGCCTCGACGCGGCCCTCGCGAATGTCACGAGCCACGGCGGGCAGGTCGTGAAGGCGCCTTATCCTGAAGGCGACCTCTGGGTCGCGACCTTCAGGGATCCCGCCGGCAACGTCCTCGGCATCTGGCAGAACTCGCCGCGCTGACCCGGCACCCGCCCTCGCCAGCCTGTAACCTTCCTCCGATCCTGCCGTATTGTCCGCAGGGTGGATGAACTCGACTTCCCGGCGCTCTACGAACGCCACGCGCAGGATGTCCATCGGTTTGCGCTGTTCCTCTCCGGGGACCTGCAGACCGCGGAGGACGTGACTGCCGAGACATTCGCCAGGGCGTGGGTCGCCCGCGGCCGAATCCGCGCCGGCAGCGTGAAGGCGTACCTCCTCGCGATCGCGCGCAATCTGTGCCGCGACATCGGCCGGGCTCGCCGGGACCGCGGTGACGCATCGCTGGCCGAGCACGACGTCGCAGACACCGCCGCCGGTCCGGATCGCGCCGCGCAATCGCGTGACGAGCTGCGGCTGGTCCTGGCGGCGCTGCAGGCTCTCCCGGAAACTGATCGCGCCGTCGTCTTGATGGCGGCGGTGGACGGCATGAGTCATCAGCTCATCGCCGAAGCCACGGGCCTGTCGGCGGCGGCCGTCAAAGTCCGCATCCACCGGGCGCGCGTTCGGCTCAACCTCGCTCGCACGGCAAAGGAAGGCACGTCATGACAGTCTCTCGTCCCGTCATCGTCGATCTGTGGCCGCTCTGCGAGTCTGGCGAGGCCAGTCCTGAAACGCGGGCGCTGGTGGACGCGTTCCTGAAGGACGACCCGGAGCTGGCGAGTCAGTTGAGACGGGACCCGCTGGCTGGCGTCAAGGCGCCTGACCTTCCGCCGGATGTTGAGGTGCTTGCCTTCTCACGGGCGCGGCGCCGGCTGTCTGGTTATCGATCGCTGCTCTTCTTCGCGATGATGTTCAGCTGCATGGCGTTCGGCCGCATCGTCTCCGACACTTCGTTCGATGTCTCGCCGCGGCCGTTCATCGCGGTGGCCAGTCTGGCAGTGGCCTTCTGGGTGGCGTTCTGCGTCAGCCTGTGGCGGATGCGCGGACGGATTCTCGTCGTAAGAGGACGGGGCACGGATGAGGGAACTCGGGGAGTCTAGGAGGCCAGGAGGGGCAAGGCAGGGGCAAAGGCAGGGGCAGGCAGGGGCAAAGGCAGGGCGAGGCGGGAACGGCGACGAACTGCTACTGACTCGCTCGAGCGCGGGCGCTGGGGTCGCCGGTCGGTGGCGGCGCAAGATCGGTGGCAGCGGGTGGCCCGAGCAGCTCGGTCAGGATCGGCTTCAACGCATCGGCCCAGACCTGGTATCCCTTCAGCGTCGGGTGCAGCTTGTCGTTCGCGTTCATCATGCCGTCGAGCAGCATGCCGTCCTTGTCCGCCAGCATGTCGTTCACGTTCAGATAGCGGACTCTCGTGCCATCGGCCAGCTTCGCGAGGCCGGCGTTGATGCGCGCGATCTCCGGCAACACGGCGGGGTTGTCGTTGCGCGGGAAGATGCCCGTCACGATGATCGTCGCGTCGGGCGCCTTCTGGCGGCACAGCGTCGACGATCGCCTTGAGCCCGCGGCCGATGTCGGCGACCTTCGCGTCGTCGCCCGGGACCGAGCCCACGTTGTTGGTGCCGGCGAGCAGCACGATGACCTTCGGGTGAAGGCCATCGAGCTCGCCGTTCTGCAGGCGCCAGAGAATGTGCTCGGTGCGGTCCGCGCCCCAGCCGAAGTCCGCGGCGTTCCAGCCGTAGAAGTTCGCCTTCCAGTTTTCCAGCAGCTGCGGGTAGTCGGTGGCGCCCCAGCGGCGCGTGATCGAGTCGCCCTCGAAGTAGACGTCGATGCGGCCCTGCTTCGCTTTCTCGAGCAGCTCCTCGTGCGCCACGAGCGAATTCGGATCCGTTCGCGGCGCGGCCACGTCGGCCGGACCGAAGACCTTCGCCGTGGCCTTCGGCGGCGCCGTGTGGCCGATGAACTTGTCGGCCCACGCGATGAAGGTCTTCCAGTTGTTCTGGTCGGTGTGGCCGCCCTCGTGTTGCCGCCAGGCCAGCTGGCCGTCGAGCAGACCCTGCATCACCGGCGGCATCTGCGCGTTCGCGTAGTCATCGCCGACGCCAAGGTCCTTGGCACCGAGCAGCCGGAACACCTTGCCGGCGGCGACAGTCGCCATGAAGCTGCCGCGTTGATCGAGCCACTTGGCGTCGCCCTTCTCGGGGACACCGTAGCTGATGAACGTCAGGCGTGGCGCGCAGAGCGCGATCAGCTCGTGCGCGTCCACCGGCAGGTCGCCAGCGTTCCTGCTGCCAAACGTGGCATCCGACGCGCCGTACTTGAGGAAGTTGCCAGCCATCCAGTGGTACTCGCCGGATCCGGTCAGGTTCTCCACGGCCTCGCCGAAGTTGCGGCGACTGAGCTTCGCGCCGCCCTCGCCCGACGATCCCACCAGCACCATCGCAAATCGCGGCTCGAACGCCATCGTCACCAGTGCCGCCTTGCCGAAGCGCGACACGCCGTCGATGCCGACATGCCTGGCATCCACAGTGGGATCGGTTTCCAGGTAGTCGAGTGCGCGCGCGGCGCCCCACGCCCAGGCGCGCAGCGATCCCCAGTCGTCAGGCTTGCGCGGCTGGCCGTGGTTGACGAGGCCGATGATGCCGCGCGTCAGGCCCGCGCCGTTGTCGGCCTGGATGCTGTTCGGGTTCAGGAACGCGAAGCCCCAGCCATCGGCGATCAGCTGCTCGATGCCTGGCGGATCGCCGCCCGGAGGCGGCGGAGGCCCGAACTGCGGCAGCGGCTCTGCGCCGACAGCCTGGGCAAGTGAGCCACCGCGGAACATGATCATCACGGGCACTGGCCCTTTCGCGTCCGCGGGCACCACGAGCACCATCTGGATGTCGACGTTGATGGCAGGAAAGCCGGTGCTGTCCACATGCCCCGTCAGCTGAGTGCCGTGGACCGGATGGCCGCCGAGCGTGCCATCCGTGGTTCGCGTGGGCGCCCACGCGACGTCGGGGATGTGGGCAGGAATGCGGCCGTACACTTCGCGCTCGAAGTCCTCCACGATTTCCGGCCGCCGCTTGTTCCACCAGTCTTTCGCCTTCGTCACCGGCTTGCCGTTGTTGAGGACCAGCGGATCCGGCAGCTTCGGAAACGGGTTCGCCTGCGCCTCGTCGGTGTTGGCGTGGTTGGGCGCCTGATCGTTGCCGCTCGGGCCGGGCCGCAGCGCCTTGATGCCGAGCTGATCGAGCATGTTCTGGTGGTCCTCGGCGGCGGTCCAGGTCTTCGGCTCTTGTGCGTCCGCCGCTGCCGCGGCGGCTTGCTGCGCGCGGACGCTTTCGGCGCCGCCCATGCACACCGCGACCGACGCAGCAAAGCTGAAGATGGCGAGCTGTCGCGACACGATGGTCATGGGCGGTATCCTATCGCACGGCTTTCGTGCCGTGAAGGAGTTGGCCGTGCCTCGTGCCCTGCGTCCGTTGCTGGTGTGCTTCTCTCTTGTCGCCACTTCGGTGGCGGCGCAGAACGAGACTGGAACATTCCGCCTCCACAAATTCGCGCAGCCGATCGGCGAAGAGACGTACACGATTTCTCGCGACGGCGATGCCCTGACGCTCGAGGCCAGCTTCTCGTTCACCGATCGCGGCTCGGCGGTGCCGCTGAACGCGACGCTTCGCGCCGCATCCGACTACACGCCGCGATCGTTTGTCATCAACGGCAGGACGTCGCGCCTCTCCACCATCGACGCTGAAGTCATCGTTGACAAGACCACGGCGCACGTGCGCGTCGACAAGAGCACGACGGACGTGGCTGTCCCCGCGCAGTTCTTCACTGTCGCCGGCTACTCTCCTGTCTCCCTCGAGATGGCGCTGCTGCGCTACTGGCGCGCCCACGGCTCTCCCGCGAAGCTGACGACGCTGCCCTCGGGCGAGGTGGAGATCGCAGACCGCGGCGCCGAGCCAATCACCGTCGACGGCCGGCAGATCACGCTGGAGCGGTACTCGGTGAGGGGCCTCGTCTGGGGCCTCGAGACACTCTGGATGGACGATGCCGGGAACCTGGCGGCGCTGGTGACACGCGACGCCGAGTTCGACCACTTCGAGGCGGTGCGCTCGGGTCTCGAGCCGGCGCTGTCCGCGTTCATCGCCAGCGCGGCGCGGGACCAGATGGCGGAGCTCCAGACGCTCAGCCAGACCCTGCCGGGACGGCGCACGGGATCGCTCGCCTTCACCGGCGCGACACTCATCAACGGCGTCTCTGCGACGGCCCTCGCCAACGCAACTGTCGTCATCAGGAACGGCCGCATCGTCTCCGCCGGGCCGGCAGCCTCGGTCCAGATTCCTGACGACGCCACGCGCATCGACGTCGCGGGGAAATACCTCATTCCCGGCCTGTGGGACATGCACGCGCATTACGAGCAGGTCGAATGGGGGCCGATTTACCTGGCGGCCGGCGTCACCACCGTGCGCGACGTCGGCAACGAGCAGGAGTTCATCACCGCCGTACGCGACGCGACCAACAGCGGCCAGGGCCTCGGACCTCGCCTGCTGCTCGCGGGCATCGTGGACGGCGACAGCAAGACGGCGCTCGGCGTCGCGAGAGTGACGTCGCCGGCTGAAGCGGCGGCATGGGTCAAGCGGTATCACGACGCTGGCTTCGAGCAGATCAAGATCTACAGCTCGCTGACCTCGGACAGCGTCAAGGCCATCTGCCGTGAGGCCCACGCGCTCGGCATGACGGTGACCGGCCACATTCCGCAAGGCATGGACATCTATCAGGGCGTCAACGACGGCATGGACCAGGTGAACCACATCCCGTACCTGGCCGCGGTGCTTCGACCGAAAGCCTACGATCCGGCGAAGGCGACGCCGGCCGAACGCGCGAAAGTGATGTCGGAGATCGATATCGGGTCACCGGCCGGCCAGCGGCTGATCGCGTTTCTCAAGGATCACGGCACGGTGATCGACGACACGCTGGCGCTCTACGAGCAGATCACGAGGCCGAGCCGCGTGCCGGCCGAGACGATTGAACCCGGCATCGCGAAGGTCGCGCCGGAGCTGCGGGCGCAACTGACGAGCGGCGGCGTCCCCGATGCACTGGCCGATCAGTCGACGCAGGCCTTCTCGCGACTGCTCGCCATCGTGAGCGCCCTGCACAAAGCAGGCATCACCGTCGTGGCCGGGACCGACCAGACGGTACCCGGCTACTCGGTCTATCGCGAGATCGAGCTGTACGTGCAGGCGGGCTTCACGCCGCTCGAGGCGCTGCAGGCGGCGACGATAGTTCCGGCCCGGGTGATGAAGGTGGCGGACGACACCGGCACCATCGAGCCCGGCAAGCGTGCCGATTTCGACATCCTCGACGCCAACCCGCTGGACGACATCCACAACGTGCGGTCCGTCAGGTTCGTCGTGTCGAACGGCGTGCTCTACGAGACAGGCTCACTCTGGAAGAGTGCCGGGTTTTTGCCGTAGGCGCGACGATTCTCCCCGGCGAATGGGCGAACGCTGTCGTATGCTAGCGCCCGTGATGAGCCTGCCCGAGTGAGAGCGCGACGCCGTGGACGCCAGACCGTTCTGGCGTTGGCCGTGGCGCTTGCCTTTGTCGCCAGCGTGGCGTCGGCCGCGCCGCCGGCTTTCACGCCGTTCCATGCCACCGGCATTTACGCCGTCGGCGAGCGCGTCGGGTGGACGCTCGTGGCGCAGAACGACTGCCCGCCCCCGGCTGGCGGCTACCGCTACACGATTCGGAAGAACAACGCCGACACGATTGGCGCCGGCACGCTCGATCCGGCAGCCGGCCACGTGACCATCGAGACCGCGCTCGACGAGCCGGGCATGGTCTTCGTGCAGGTGGACAGCGGCGACCCGGCGCATCCAGTCACGCTTGGCGCCGCAGTGGCGCCGACCAGCCTCGCACCGGCCGCGCCGCGGCCCGCGGACTTCGACACGTTCTGGGACAACAAGCTGGCAGCGCTCAGCGCCGTGCCGTTCAGTCCGCTCCTGCGCCCGATCGACACGCCGGAGCCGGGCGTGGCCCTTTACGCCATTTCGATCGGCAGCCTCGGCTCGCGCGTGCAGGGCTACCTGGCCACGCCGAAGCGTGAGGGAAAGTTTCCGGCACTGATCGTCTATCAGTACGCCGGCGTCTACGCGCTCCAGACCCGAACGGTCACCGATCGCGCCGCGGAGGGCTGGCTGACGCTCGATGTCAGCTCCCACGATCTGCCGCCCGATCAGGGCATCGGCGTCCCGCAGAACTACGGCGCCGTCGGCAACGCCGATCGCGAGACGTCGTACTTCCTCAACATGTACCTCCGCGACTCGCGCGCGATCGACTACATCGCGTCCAGGCCCGACTGGGACGGCAAGACGATCGTCGTGACAGGCACGAGCATGGGCGGACATCAGAGCCTGGTCGCCGCGGGTCTGAACCCGAAAGTCACCGCGGTGCTCGTGAACGAGCCGGCGGGGGCTGACGCCAACGGCGACCTCCACGGACGCAAGGCTGGCTATCCGAACTGGGCGGTCACGACCGATCCCCGGGTAGCGAAAACGGGCCTCTACTTCGACACTGTCTACTTCGCCTCGCGGATCAAGGCGCCGGCGCTGGTTGCCATCGGCTTTGTCGACACCGTGACGCCGCCGGTCGGCATCTGGACGGCCTTCAACCAGATTCCCGGGCCCAAGGAAGCCGTCCCGATGATCGAGTCCGATCACAACAACCTGACGCCGCAGAAACAGGGCGCCTGGATCGCGCGCTCGAAGGACGTCTTCGACACCCTTCTTCACGGCGGACAGTTCCAGCCTCGTGACTGACGCGTCACCGGGCTCGACCACACAGTCGCTCGTCCGGGGCCTCGGCCTCGTCGCCGCCATCGCCATCGTCGTCGGCGATGTCGTGGGCACCGGCGTGTTTCTCAAGGCACGCGTGATGACGTGCAACGTGGACACGCCCGCCCTCGTGCTGGCCGCATGGGTGATCGCCGGCCTGCTCTCGGTCGCCGGTGCGTTGACCTACGCCGAGCTGTCGGTGATGTTCCCCGAGGCCGGCGGCGAGTACGTGTTCATGCGCGAGGGCTACGGGCGCTTCTGGGCGTTCCTGTTCGGCTGGATGCGCTTCTTCATCGGCAGCACCGGGGGCAACGCGGCACTGGCCGCGGGAATGGCGACGTTCCTGAACGTGCTGGCCGGCGGCGCGCTCGCGGCGTGGACCACCACGTTGCACGCGGGCAGCTTCAGCATGCAGATCGGCGCCATGGAAGGCGTCGCCATCACCGCCATCGTCGTCGCCACGTTGATCAACTGCGCGGCCGTGTCGGTCAGCGGCACCGTCGCCACGGCGATGACGGGGATCCGTATCGTGCTGATCGCAGGCCTGGGCGGAGTGGCCTTCTGGCTGGCCGACGGCAGCTGGCAGCATCTGACGATGACGGTGAGCGGCGGGTGCGAGGGGGTGGCCGTCGCGGCACGGGGCGGCGCGGCCGGCTTCGGCGCCGCGATGATGGCCGCGCTCTGGGCGTACAACGGCTGGAACGAGGCCACCTACGTCGGCGGCGAAATCGCGGACCCGAACCGCAACCTGCCGCGCGCGCTCGTCGGCGGCATCGGGATCGTCGCGGTCCTGTACATCTTCATCAACGCGTCGTACTTCTACGTCCTGACGCCGTCGGAAGTGGCCGGCGTCAAGGCCGACTCGTCGGTCGCGACCGAAGTGCTGGTGCGCGTCCTCGGACCGATGGCCGCGCGACTGACGGCTGCGGCGATGGTCGTCTCGATTTTCGGCGCGCTGCACGTCGCCTCGCTCGTGTGCGCGCGCATCCCATACGCGATGGCCAACGACGGGTTGTTCTTCCGCGCCGTCGCGCCGATCTCGGCGCGCACGCGCGTGCCGGTCCGTGCTCTTCTCGCTCAATGCGCCTGGGCCAGCGTGCTGGTCCTGAGCGGGTCGTTCGACGCACTCACCGACTACACAGTCTTCGGCATCCTGGTCTTTGCCCTGATGATCCCCGGCGCGCTCTTCGTGCTGCGGCGCCGGATGCCGCCGGCCGCCTATCGGACATGGGGTTACCCTGTCGTGCCGCTCCTGTTCATGGTGGTCACGCTGTGGCTGGTCGTGAACACCCTCGTCACCGCGCCCCAGCAGGCGCTGGCAGGTCTCGGCCTCATCGTGACAGGGTTGCCATTCTGGTGGTGGTGGAACAGGCGAATAGGCGCATAGACGCACGGGTGCACAGGCGATGCCCTCCGACTCGTTGACCCTCCAACAGATGAACCGCGCCACGCTGGCGCGTCAACTGCTGCTCGAGCGCGCGGCGACGACGCCGCTGAAGGCGATCGGCCGGCTGGTGGCATTGCAGGCGCAATGGCCGCGCCCGCCGTTTGTCGGATTGTGGACCCGGGTGAAGGGCTTCGAGCGCGCCGCGCTCGTGGCGGAATTCCAGAAGCGCCGGGTCGTACGGGCCACCATGCTGCGCGGCACTATCCACGTCGCGACCGCCGCCGACTACATCGCGCTCAGGCCGGCCATCCAACCCGCGCTCGACGCGGGCGTGCAGGCAATCCTCAAGGATCGCCTCGACGGAGTCGACCTGCCCGCGCTGCTGAAGACGTCGCAGTCGATCCTGAAGGGCGGACCCAAAACCTTCGAGGGCATCCGCGACGCGTTTCTCGAGGCCGACCCTTCCGCCGACGAGCGTGCGCTCGGCTACGCGGTCAGGATGATGCTGCCGCTCGTGCAGGTTCCTGAAAAGGACACCGCATGGGCCTTTCCGGCGAAGGCCTGCTTCACGCCCGCCGAGACCTGGCTGGATCGGAAGGTGCCGACCAAACCTGAACCGCCGGATGCACTGATCCTGCGCTATCTCGAAGGCTACGGCCCGGCCTCGGCCGCCGACATCCAGGCCTGGTCGGGACTGCCCGGCCCCTCGATCCGTGAAGCGCTCGACAGGCTGTCGCCGAAGCTCGTGACATTCACCGGACCCGGGATCAAGGCGCTCTACGATCTGCCGGGCGCGCCTCGTCCGGCCGCCGACACACCGGCGCCAGTCCGCTTTCTACCCGAGTACGACAACGTCATCGCCGCCCGCGCCGACGAGCGCATCGTCGCTCGCGCACACCGGCCGCGGATCTTCCTCTCCGCGCTCCGCATTGCGGCCACGGTCCTGGTCGACGGCCGGGCGGCCGCCACATGGACGGTGGCGACCAGCAAGAAGCGCGCGGTGATGACAATCGTGCCGTTCGCGACCCTGGCACCGAAGATCCGCCGCGAACTGGTTGCGGAAGGCGAAGCTGTGCTGAAATTCTCGGAGCCGGACGCACCTGCGCATGACATCGCGATCGGCTGAGCCCGTCCGTTCGAGACAATCAGCGACGCTGGCTGTCGCACGAGCGGCCATGTTCGCAGCAGCGCTGCTGTGCCTGCCGGGCCAGGCCGTCGCCCAGACCGTACGGGTATGGCTGACGACCGCGGACCGCGCAACGCTGCTCGAGCCACAGGCGCCACTGGCATTTTCCAACGCGACGCCCGATGCCGCCGCGATCGTCGTTGACGAAACGCGCGTCCACCAGGAGATCGAGGGCTTCGGCGCGTCGTTCACCGACTCGGCCGCCTACCTGCTGAACCGGGTCGCCAGTCCCGCGACGCGCGACGACGTGATGCGGCGGCTGTTCACGCGATCCGGCGACGGCATCGGTCTCGGTTTCATCCGAAATCCGATGGGCGCGTCCGACCTTGCCCGCACGCATTATTCATACGATGACCTCCCCGCTGGACAGACCGACCCCACGCTCGCGCACTTCTCCATCGTGCACGACCAGGCCGACATCATCCCGCTGGTGCGTCAGGCACGCAGCCTCAATCAGTCACTGCGGATCATGGCGACGCCGTGGAGCCCGCCCGGCTGGATGAAGACCAGCGGCTCGCTCATCGGCGGCGCGTTGCGGCCCGACATGCGGGCGCCATTTGCCGAGTACTTCATCAGGTACCTGCAGGCGTACAAGGCGGCCGGCATCGCCGTGGACTACATCTCCCTGCAGAACGAGCCCCTCTACGTGCCCGCCAACTACCCCGGCATGTCGATGGACGGCGCCACGCAAAGAGACGTCCTCCGTGATTTCGTGCTGCCAGCACTTGCCAGGAGCGGGCTCGCAACCCGTGTGCTGGTCTACGACCACAACTGGGATCGGCCGGACTATCCCGACACCGTCTTCGCCGATCCGGTGCTCGCCGCCTCGCCCGTCATCGCGGGCACCGCGTGGCACGGGTACGCCGGCGCGCCCGACGCGATGGCGGCGGTCCGGGAGCGTTTCCCGTCGAAGGGCGCCTACCAGACCGAGCACTCCGGGGGCACCTGGGTGAAGGATCAGTTGGTCGAAGATTTCGACGAGATCGTGCAGGTCCTGCGCAACGACGGCCGGGCCTTCGTGAAATGGAGCCTCGTCCTCGACGAACATCGCGGGCCGTTCCTTGGCGGTTGCGACGCCTGCTCCCCGCTGGTGACGCTCGCCACCAACGGGCAGGCGTCCAACACGGTGGACTTCTACACACTCGGCCATTTCAGCCGGTTCATGCTGCCCGGCGCGCATCGCATCGACTCGACCAACGCCGCAGGCATCGCCTCCGTCGCCGCTCTCAACCCCGACGGCTCCGTCGTGCTCGTCGCGTTCAACGACAGCCTGACGCCGCAGACATTCTCCGTCCGCTGGCGCGACCGCTCGTTCAGGTACGTCCTGAGCGGTCACAGCGGCGCCACTTTTCTCTGGAGCGGAAAGGACCGCTGAACTTCCTGTTGCAGCGCGCGGCGTCGTCGTGAACAATCTCGGCGTGTCGAAATCCATTCTTCTCATCACGGGCGACGCCGGCGAGAGCTACGAATGCCTCTACGCGCGTCATCGTCTGCTCGAGGCCGGCTGGGCTCCCCGCGTCGCCGCACCCAGCAAGCGGCGCCTCCACATGGTCATTCACGACTTCGAGCCGGGGTGGGACACCTACGTCGAACGTCAGGGCTACGGCAGCGACGCGGACTTGACGTTTGACGACGTGCACGTCGCCGACTACGAGGCGGTCCTGGTCCTGGGAGGCCGTGCGCCGGAGTATCTGCGCCACGACCCCCGCGTGCTCGAGATCGTGCGCCAGTTCGACAAGGCCCAGAAGTGGGTCTTCGCGATCTGTCACGGCGTCCAGATACTGGCAGCGGCGGGCCTCATCGGCTCGCGCCGGGTCACCGCCTACGAGAACTGCCGCTGGGAAATCGAGGCGACAGGCGCCACCTACATCGCGACCGAGCAGGCAGTCCGGGACGGCCGCATCGTCACTGGCCAGACCTGGCAGTCGCATCCCGAGTTCTACCGGCTCGTGTTCGCCTGCCTCGAGGAATGACGGAGCGTACGGGCGGCTACGTCACGCTGCCCCAGGGCGACGTGTACGTCGAGGAGCACGGCGAGGGCCGCACGCTCCTCTGCGTCCACGGGTTGGGCGGCGGCGGCCATTTCTTCTCTCTGCTGGGTCCCGCGCTCGGCCACCACTGCCGCGTCGTCGCACTCGACCTGCCTGGCTCCGGATTGAGCCCCGCCGGCGAGCAGTTTTCCTTCGATGCCGCTGCTGACATCGTCGTGGCACTCGCCCGCCGAAAGGGCTGGACGCAGATCGGGCTGGTCGGCCATTCGATGGGCACGATCGTGGCGCTCGAAGTCGTGCGTCGCGCGCCGGATCTCGTGGACGGACTGCTCGCTGTCTGCGGGTTGCCGGAACCGCTCGGCGCCACCAGGGCACGTCTTGCCGCACGGGTCGAGAAAATCAGGACGAGTGGCAGCCTGGCAGGCCTTGGCGCCGGCGTGATTGCGGCGAACGTCGCGGCCGCCACCCGTCGCGATCGGCCGGCGCTCGTCGCCCTGCAGGGCAGATTGTTCGACCTCCAGTCTCCGGTGACGTACGCGGCGACCGCGGCGGCGCTGGCGGAATGGCAGGCACGCCCGCTCCCCGCGCTCGACGGCATCTGCTGTGGTGCCGTCACCGGCAGCGAAGACACATATGCGCCGCCCGCGGCCGTCGCGGCATTCGTCGAGTCGCTCCCGGCTGGCACCACCCTGACCACCCTCCCCGACTGCGGACACCTTCCGTTTTTCGAGCAACCGGGGCCATTTGCCGACGCCGTAGCGGCGTGGCTGGGAAAATTTCGAGCGGCAGTGAACCATTCCGGGTTCTGGACCGTCTGAGTACTGGAATAGCTGGAAGCCGATCTGCGGCGGATGGCCGATCTAAAGATCGGCCCTACAGGGGGTCGCCAGCGTTCGGGTGGCCGATCTAAAGATCGGCCCTAGACGGGGTCGCCAGCGTTCGTCTTGCGGTCCGCTTAGCGGTGGGCCGGCGTTTCGGTAGGGCCAATCTTTAGATTGGCCGGCGCGGATGGCCGATCTGCAGCGGATGGCCGATCTAAAGATCGGCCCTACAGGGGGTCGCCAGCGTTCGGATGGCCGATCTAAAGATCGGCCCTAGACGGGGTCGCCAGCGTTCGTCTTGCGGTCCGCTTAGCGGTGGGCCGGCGTTTCGGTAGGGCCAATCTTTAGATTGGCCGGCGCGGATGGCCGATCTGCAGCGGATGGCCGATCTAAAGATCGGCCCTACAGGTCAGCGCGGGAGCACAGAGTTATGTCGATTCTTCAGAAACTGTTCAGCCGTGGGTCCGCGGCGCCGTCGCAGCGGGTCCACGTGTGCGTGGAGTGCGGGATGCCCGTGGACAAGCACAAGGATTGGTGCGCCATCGAGCGGACACGGCAGGAGATGGCGCTGAAGCAGGCCCGGCCGCTGGACGCGTCGCAGGGCTAAGCACGTCCCGTCCCGCGCGCTAGCCGGCCCCCTGCCGGCCCAGCTCCTGACGCTGCTCTTCGACCGGCGTCCGCTCCTTCCAGCGGCCCAGATCGAGGACGAGCAGCGTGTCCTCGTTCTCGTTGTAACCCAGCAGGCCGATCATCCCTTCGTCGAGTGCGTCGCCGCCAGGCTCGCCCCGCAGGCGCTGACGGAATCCGATCTTCTTGTACTGCTCGACGAAGGCGCGGTAGTCGTCGAGGGCGACCTGCGTGCGCGAATCGCCGGGCGGCGCTTTCACCACCACGTAGCAGTCCGTGAACTCGCGCGCGAGCACGCGCAGCAGGTTGTCCAGGAAATACCAGCCGATCCCGGCGCCCCACAGGCTGGGCGGCACGAAGAAGTCGTTGCTCGTCCACCCGGCGTGCGGCGCGCCGGGGCTGGCGAGCGTGGTCACCGCGGCGATGCCGGCCTGCAGCGACAGCACGCGCTTGTCGGGATGCCGAAGATCCAGCACGTTCTGGAACAGCCGCTTGCCGGTCCAGTTCAGGGGCTGCGTCGAGCGCTCGCGCCACCAGATTTCGGCCAGTTGCTGCTGCCCTGGCTCACCGGGCGCCAACGGCACGACCCGGCCGCGCTGGGGAATGCCCGCCAGCGGACCGCCCTGCCCGGCCGCGATGACCGGCGTCGGGAATCGGCGCTCGATGAACCCGCGGAATCCAGGACTGAACATCGGCGAGACCACCGGCCACCAGAACCGGAAGGACGGCGCCGTCGCCCACCGCGCGAAGACGTTGACCCAGCCAAGGTTGAGCGGGTGATCCCACCAGCTGTCCAGGTCGCAGGCCAGCCACACGTCTTCCATTTTCTGCATCGTACGCAGCAGGTACGACCAGGTCCCCCCTGCCATCGTCTCGCTCCGGTGTGGGAGTTTTTGCAGACGAGGGCTGCCCCTGGCCCTGGCCGGCGGCCCTGGCAAGAATGGCGGTCTCGGGGAACACTTCAGCCAGCAAATCGGGCGACGCCTGCAGGCGCAGCGCAGATTCGGCCTCGTCCCAGCGTGCCGACATCTGGATGACGCGGTCCTTCAGTCCGGCAGGCGTCGGTCCCCAGCGGTGCGCGGCCTCGGCAAACAGCCAGTCGCCGGTGACCGGACGCGCGCGCGCCGCCACGAACTCGAAGATCTCCTCGATGACGTGCAGGCCGAGGCGGCGATATGACTCCCACTGGGCCTCGTCGTAGAACTGGTCGCCGGTGCTCTCGTGCGGGAACGCGCGGTTGCGCGTCTTGTACCTGCAGGACGTCGGGCGGCTCCTGACCAGTCAGCGTCGGCTTCACGTACAGCAGCACGCCGAGGTCGTTGTCCGAGTAGTGAATCGTGCCGATCGCCACGTGCTGCCGCGACCACTGATCCTTGTCCGGCCTGAGCGGCGCCACGTCGAGCGTGATGTCCACACCGAAGTCCTCGCGCACGCGCCGCAGCGCGTTGCCAAGCCCGTCGAACGCCACGTCCGGATCGGCGCCGCAATCTGACACGAGGATGTAGCGGCAGTGCCGGCGGACCAGCTCGTAGAGCGCCAGGTTCTCGAAGTGCCCGCCGTCGGACAGGTGCACGTCGCGCTGCAGCAGGGGCACCGTGCCGCCGTCGGCAATCGTCCCGGTCGCCGACGTCCAGCCGAACATCTCGCGATACAAGAGCAGTCCGGGCCAGCGACGACGTTCCGGCTCGCTGGCAGCGGGATGGCGAAGCCAGAGTCCCAATCGCAGGTTGAGCGCCGTCATCAGGAAGGACACCGCCGGCCCGAGCTCCAGCGACACCTTCCCCATGTTCGAGTTGAACGCCGCCGCCGACGCGGTGATCGCCGACCCGAGGCGCAGCTCGTTTTGCGCCCAGTGCCTCCCCATCGTCAAGCCGTATTTCGAGAGCACGGCGCTTCGCGCGCCGCGGGACAGCGTGCCGACCGGATCGCCGCTCAGATCGTTGGCCGCGCAGCAGACCAGGTGCAGCGGTCGCGCGACGAGATGTGACAGGCGGTGATCGTCGCCGCTGCGCGGCTCGGTCTGACGGTTCTGGTCCGCGTGCTGGTCTTCCGCGAGGTTCGATGCGCCCGTGTACGCGCGCGTGATCCGTTCGCGGTAGAAGGCGTGCAGGCCATACTCGCCGGGGTTGATGAACAGCGCGACGACAAGCATGAATGCCGACGCGCCGGTGGCCGCCCACCACCGGAACCAGTTGCTGCCGCCGATGAGGATGAGGCCGTGCCCGACGAGGCCGACCATCAGGACAACGGTCACGTAGGCCAGCAGCATCGGCAGGTACGGCCTGACGGAGTCGAACCATCCCCCGTCCCGGGGCCGGCGGAAAGCTTCGCCAATCCAGTTCCGCAGCGCCGCGAACGTGCCGCCCGACGCGACCGCGGCTATCAGCGTCGTCGTCGCCCGATCGATGTTGATCGCGAGATGCCAGACCAGCGCGACGGTGCACCAGAGGACACCGAGGCCGAGCAGCCGCATCACCACGCGATCGAAGGTGGCCAGTGTCTCTCGACGGCAGATCTCCGGCCACACCGCGTAGGCCAGCCTGCCGCCGATCAGGATGACTGCCGACGCAATCCAGACCAGCCCGAAATCGAACATCCGCGGCGACACGACCCAGTGGCTGCGGTCGCCGATGATGCCGGCCACCATCCACCAGCGCTCGTATCCGCCGTCGCCAACGGCCGCCTGCCAGTGTCCGGCGAACACCGGCAGCGGAGTATGCACGCCGCCAAACCACCGTGTGGTGGCAGCCAGGTAGATGAACGGCACCCGCGCCTGAAGCGCCAGCACGATCACGATGCCGACCAGCGAGAACGCGAGGTAGCGCCATCCGATGTCGGTGTTGGCCGCGTCGGCGCCTCGCTGTGGCGTCACCTTGATCGACTGCCACATGTACTCGAGCAATCCCAGCGTGAACACGGTGGCCAGGCCGAGAAGCGGCAGCGGCGCCGCGGGGGACGCGCAGGCGAGCGGAAACGACAACGCCAGCCACGCCACCAGCAGCACCGCGATCACGGCGCACGCGATGACCATTGCCGGCAGCAGGCCGGCGAACGCCGCGACCAGGGCGGTCCACGTCTCGACCTCGAAAAATCCCCAGCGCGGCGCGAGGAAGTCGCTGAACTCGCGCAGATGGCGCTCGGCGTCAGACTCGATGGTGGTGCCGGGAGGCGGCGAGGGTCTCCGAATGGGCGGAAAGAGCTCCTCGGACGGCACCTGGCGCCGCTGCCGCGACTCGTCGGTCTCCTGCGGCCCGCGCGGCAGCCGGTCGCGTCGCCTCGCCATCCACTCGGACCAGAATCCGCCGACGTAGCCGCCGCCGGAAACCGTCGAGAGATAGTCGAACAGCCGAAGCAGGTCGAGGCGGTGGAGTCCCTCGAGCAGGCCCAGGTTGAATGTCGCCGATCGGATGCCGCCGCCCGACAGCGCCAGGCCCATCACGTCTGCCGCGCGGAACGCGATCCATGGCTCGTCAGCCGGCCGGTTCTCCTGGACGATCGGAAAATCCGCGCCGCGCGCGCCTGGTTCGGTGAAGATGCCCGCGTTCTCCCTGGCGATGAGCTGTCTGAATCGTGTGAGCCGATCGTGCAGGCCCAACGAGATCTCGGGCGGGACTCTTTCGTCTGCGGCTCCCTGCCGCGCGAGGCTTCGCTCGCAGGCGCGCAGTCGCCAGGCGCCGCCCACCAGCGTCAGCGCGCCGAGGACGCCGGAGAGCCCCAGGACGAACTTGCTCATCGCGAGCAGCCGCGTCAGGCCGGCAGCGTAGTGCCCGACGGCGTCAGGAATCGAGCCCGCGCCGAGTTGTTCCGCAAGCAGCCGGATCTCCGCCAGGTTGGACAGGCCCGCGGCCACCAGCGCGCCGACGACGATCGCGAAGATCCATCGTGGTGCGGCCGTCGCGCGAGACGCCCACCACGCGACGAGGATCCACGCAATCACGTAGGACGCGATGAAGCGGTAATCTCGGGCGATCGCGGCGATGGCATGTTCCGTCTGCGCCTGGCAGCCCACGCCCGCCGGCGGCGCGCAGCGCCAGACATCGACGATGCGGCGTGCCTCGCGGTCGTTGAGCGGCAGCTCCAGGTCGAGCATGCCGTGCGGCACCGCGCTGGAGTGCAACGGCGCCGCCGCGGTCCACACCGCCCGCCCTTCAAACGCGCTCCAGGCGAGCGCGACGATCGCGATCCATCCGAGAGTGCGGGTGAGCGTTCTCGCGCGCGTGTCAGGCAGCGCAGGGTCGACCGCCATGGTTGGTGGAGGGTGACCGGAGGACGTCCGGGAGTCAAGGGACTGTCGATCGAGTGGAGTCCAGCTCAGCTGTCGACGAGATCCCGATCGTACGGGGTGGCAACGGAGCCGCTAGCGAGTGATCGGCCTCATTCGTAGCGCAGCGCGTTGATGGGGCTGACGCGGCTCGCGCGGACAGCGGGAATCCAGGCGGCGAGCAGTGCGACGGCGATCAGCACCAGGGGCGCGACGACGAAGACCGTCGGATCCCACGCCTTGACGCCGAACAGGAAGCTCGCGATCAGCTTTGCGGCACCAAAGGACGCCGCGATGCCGATCACCAGGCCGATCAGCGCGAGCCACATCCCTTGCTTGATCACCATCGCCCGCACCTGCGAGGTGTCGGCGCCGAGCGCCAGGCGGATGCCGATCTCCTGCGTGCGCTGCTCCACCGAATAGGCCATCAGGCCGTAGATGCCAATGGCGGCCAGCGCGAGCGCAGAGGCGCCGAAGACCATCATGAGCCACATGTTGAAGCGCTGCCTGGAGATCGATCTCGAGACGATCTGCTCCATCGTGCGCACGTCGGACACCGGCAGGCCCGTGGCCTGCCGCAGCGCCTCCTGGACCTGACCGTTCAGCGCGTACGGATCGGTGCTGGTGCGCACGACCCACGCGACCGGGGTAATGCGGACGTTCAGCGCGTTGACCGCGTCTGGCACCTGTCCCTGCGGGATGAACATCTCGGGGCCGGGCTCGTCGTTGAGCGCGCCGTCGCGGCTGTCGCCGACCACGCCGATGATCTGACGATCCGGCTCGTCGGAGAACTCGGGCATCACGCCGCGGCCGATCGTCAGCCGGTCTGTCAGCGGATCGCCCTTGGGCCAGAAGCGCTTCGCCATCGCTTCGTTGATGATGGCCACCGGCGGTCCCAGCTTGTTGTCGCGATCGGTGAAGGAGCGGCCGCGTTTCACCGGAATCTTGAACACCTCGAAGTAGCCCGGCGAGACTGTCTTCCAGCCGCCACCGCCGTGGAAGGGACCATCGGTCAGCGGCCGGCCGATGATGATGAACGGCAGACCGTAGCCGCCTTCGAGCGGCACGCAGCAGCTGGCCGACGCGAGCTCTACGCCGGGAATCGCGCGGATCTTCTCGACGCCAATGCGTACCGCCTGCTCGACGCTGTCGGACTTGAGGTAGCGCTCTCCCCCCATCGACATCCGCATCGTCAGGACGTGCGTGGGATCGAAGCCGGGCTCGACGCTGCGGAGGGCGATGGCCGTGCGCACGAGCAGCGCGGCGCTGATCAGCAGCACGAGCGCCATGGCCACTTCGGTCACGACCAGGATGGATCGCGTCAGGTTCTGGTGCAGCCCGGTTCCCGAGCGGCTGCTGCTCTCCTTCAGGGTCGCGCTCAGGTCGGCACGCGACGCGTTGAGCGCCGGAATCAGCCCGAAGATGACGCCGGTGATGACAGAGACACCGAACGTGAAAGCGAGCACGCGCAGGTCCAGTCCGACAGCGGACCCGTCGGTCCCCATTCTTGGCAGATTCGCGGTGTTGATCGCCAGCAGCAGCTTCACGCCGAGCGCCCCGATGATCAGGCCGAGCACGCCGCCAGCGAGCGAGAGCAGGACGCTCTCCGTCAAGAGCTGCGCGATGATCCGCCCACGGCCGGCGCCGATCGCCGCGCGAATGGCGATCTCCCGCTTGCGGCCCGTCGCGCGCACCAGCAGCAGACTCGCCACGTTGGCGCAGGCGATGAGCAGCACGAGGCTGACGGCTCCGAGTAGCACCCAGAGGATCGTGCGGACGTCGCGGACAACTTCCTCGCTCAGCAGATCGACACTGAAACTGTTCTCCTTCGGCAGGACGTTCGGGAACTTCTTCCTGTACTCCTCAGCCGACAACTTGAGGCGGGCCTTCGCCTGCTCGACGCTGACTCCTGGTTTGAGCCGGCCCGAGACCTGGAAGTAGTGCCCCTGCCCGACAGAGTTGGGGTCCAGTTGAAACGGCACCCACAGCTCCGGCTGCGGGCCGAACTCGCCGACGTCGAAGCTCGCGCTGACAATGCCGATGACTGTGTACGGATCGCCGCTGAGCGAGATGATTCTGCCGATGACGTGCGGATCAGTGCCGAAGCGCCGACGCCAGAGGCCCTCGCTCAGCAGGGTGACGTGCTCACCGCCGGGGGCATCTTCGGCAGCCGAGAAGCTTCGCCCCTGAATAATCGGCGCGCCAAACAGGCGGAAGTAGTCGCTCGACACCTGGGCGTAGCGCAGCTGCTCCGGGAAGCCCACACCGGTGAAGTTCACGACGGCGTCCCGGTAGGCCGAGACGTCCTGCACGACAGAGGTCTGCGAACGCCAGTGCTGGAACTTGGCGGGCGAGCCGGCGCTGAAGGCGCCGTTGGGGCTCGTCTCCTGAAAGACGATGATGCGATGGGGCTCCGGGAACGGCAGCGGCTTCAGCAACACCGCGTTGATGATCGAGAAGATCGCCGTGTTGGCGCCAATGCCGAGCGCGAGCGCCGCAACGGCGGCGATGGTGAATCCCGGGCTCTGACGGAACATGCGCAGCGAGTGCCGCGTGTCCTTCCACACATCGCTGACAGTCATCCGGAGCTCCCTTGTCGCACCTGAGGCGGGTCGACAGAGTATGCCGACTGGACGGGACTACGGAGGGTCAGACGCGAAAGTTCCGTGGTTGGCCGGACGCGGACGAGTCGCCTCGCCAGAAAATATCGCGTACGCTTCTCGTCACCGTCGCATGCCTGCCATCGCCGTCGTCGTGTTCCTGTTCTCACTCGCCGCTCCGGTCCAGTCCTCCGGCTCCAGGGCGCCGATGGACTGCCCGACGTGGGAGCAATGCCAGACGATGGCATTTGCCGCCTACGACCGCCAGGAGTTCGAACGATTCCACGACCTGGCGTGGCGGGCCATTCAGCTGGGACCGCCCCGCAATCCGGCCCTGATGTTTCTGCTGGCACGCGCCCAGAGCCTGAGCGGCCGGCCGGACGATGCCGCGGTGATGCTCCATCGGCTGGCGGAGCAGGGCGTTGCAGTGGACGCGGCGACCAACCCCGATTTTCAGGCAGTCCGCGAGCTGGCATCCTGGCCGGACCTGCAGCGCCTGATTCTGATTGTCGCGGCGTCGTCGGGTGGCCCCGAGGTCTCCTGGGACCTCGCCGGGCACGTGGTCCATGTGCCGCCGTCGCGCGGCAGCAAGGGCGGCCGGGCGGCGACCGGACGCGCATCACGTGCGAAAGCTCCCGACGCCGGCGTCTCGTCGTCAGCCGAGGCCTCGGCAGCCGCGTCGGCTGCTCCCACGGCGTCCGCGTCTGCGGCACCTGTTTCCGAGCCGGCGTCCGCACCGGCGACACCGGCATCGGCGGAACCGGAGGTGGCGTCTGCCGCGGCACCGAGCGCCGTCCCGGGCACCAGCGCTGCGACGGCCGGAATTCTGACTGTCAAAGAAGCGCTGCGACTGCCGTCCGCGCCGATCGTGCCGGCCGGCCTCGCCTACGACCGCGTCTCCGAGCGCTTCGTCGTGGCCGACCGTGCCGGACGACGGCTGGTCATCGCCGACGAACGATCGCGGCACGTCGTCGATCTGGTCAACGCGGACTCAGCGGGATTTCACGACATCACGGGTCTCGAGATCGACTGGCGCCGCGGCGATCTGTGGGTCGTGAGTGTGGACGATCCCGGCAACGGCGTCGCGCCGTCGTCGACGCTGCACAAGCTGCAGCTGGTCTCGGGACGGCCGCTCGAGGTGCTGCCGCTGCCGCGCGATTTCGGTGCTGCCCGATTCGTGGACGTCTCGGTCAGTCCCGGAGGAACGGTGTACGCCCTCGACGCGCTCGGCGGCCGCATCTTTGCCCTCGAGCCGGGCTCGAAGCGCTTCGTCGTTCGGTGCGTCCTCGCGATGACACACGCGACCACAATTGCCGTCGCGGACGACAGGACGATCTACGTCGCGCATGCCACAGGCCTGATGCGCGCGGACGCCGTCACCGGCAGCGCCCAACTCGTGCGCAACGGCCCCGAACCCGCGCTGCTCGGCCTCGAGCACCTGCGCTGGGCACGCGACGCCCTGGTCGGCATCGCACATCTCCCGGACGGCAAGCGGCAAGCCGTGTCGATTTCGCTCGTCGATGGCGGCCTGCGCGTGGCTCGTGTGGACGTCCTCGACAGCGATGTCGCCCTCGCCGGCCCGGATGCGGTGACGCTGTCGGCGGAGGGTGTGCTGTACTTCCTGACAAAGGAACTGGACGCGAGCGGCTACAGCTCGCTCGTCGTGCGCAGCATCAAGACGCGGTAGATCGCGTCGCAGGGTCAGCTCCACAGGGCCATGGGGTGTTTCGCGCACGAGGCCCCGGCTGGTGGCATGATGTGCCCATGCAAAAGGTGCTCGCGCAGGCCGCCGCGCTCGTGGCCGTCGTCGCCGTCGCGGGAATAGTGTCCGGCTGCGGCAGAGGCGCGCACGAGGCCAGGGGCTTCCGCATCGCGATGGTCCCGAAGGGCTCGACGCACGAGCACTGGAAGCGCGTGCACGCCGGCGCCGACAAGGCCGCCGCCGAGTTCCGTGCCGCCGGAGTGCCCGTCGACGTGTTGTGGAAGTCGCCGATTCGCGAAGACGACCGCGAGCAGCAGGTGGAGGTGGTCGAGGGCTTCGTCAGCCAGGGTGTCAACGGCCTGGTGCTCGCCCCGCTCGACAGCCGCGCGCTCGTCCGGCCCGTCGAAGAAGCCGCCGCCGCCGGCATTCCGACGATCATCTTCGACTCCGCGCTCGCCGATCCTGCCAAGGGCATCAGCTACGTCTCGACAGACAACGGCAAGGGCGGCCACCTCGCGGGCCAGCGTATGAGCGAGCTGCTCCACGGCAAGGGCCGGGTGCTGATGCTGCGATACCAGGAAGGCTCCGCCGCGACTGAAGAGCGCGAACGCGGGTTCCTGGACGAAATCGCCGCCAGCTCGCCGGGCATCACCGTGATTTCCTCCGACCAGTACGCCGGCGCCACCCGCGACACCGCCAAGGCGGCGTCGGAGAACCTGCTGAACCGCTTCGCCGACAAAGTGGACGGCATCTTCACGCCCAACGAGTCGTCAACCGCTGGCATGCTGCTGGCGCTCCAGGACATCGGCAAGGCGGGCGCCGTGACCTTCGTCGGCTTCGACTACAGCTCGGGGTTCCTCGCGCCGCTCGAGCGCGGCGAGATCAAGGGGTTCGTCGCCCAGAACCCGGTGAACATGGGATACCTGAGCGTGAAGACGATGGTGGAGCACCTGCAGGGCAAAGCAATCCCGAAGACTGTGGACACCGGTGTCGTCATGGTGACGCTCGAGAACCTCCACACACCGGAGATTCAAGCAGTCATCAACCCGCTGATGGCGGCTGGCAGCGGGCAGTAGGCAGCAGGCGCAGACAGCAAGAGGCAACTGCACGGTCGCAGCTCGGATTGCAGGTTGCCACTGCCAGCTGCCGGCTGCCAGCTGCCAGCCTTCTTGCCGCACTGTGGCATCGCGCCCCATCGAGCGCGTTGCCTTCATTTGCGATAATCGCCGGATGCCTCTCCTCTGGATGAACGGCCGATGGCAGCCTTCGGCCGGCAACTCGACTCGCTCCATCATCAACCCCTCGACGCTGGAGCCGGTGGACGACGTGCCCGAGGCGACTGCCGAAGATGTCGCCGCCGCGTGCTCAGCGGCGGAAGCCGCCGGCAGGAACTGGCGCCGGCTGCCGGCGATCGAGCGCGGGAAGCTGCTGCACGAAGCGGCGGCGTTTCTCCGAGAGGACCGGGCCACGCTCTCGCGCGCTGCTGACGCTCGAAGGCGGCAAGCCGCGGATCGAGAATCTCGACGAAGTGGAGTGGTGCGCCGCCTGCTTCCAGTACTACGCGGAGATCGCGCGCAACTCGCACGGCGCCTCGATTCCGCCCACAGCCGAGCATCAGATCAACTTCACCATCAAGGAGCCGCTCGGCGTGGTCGCGGCGATCGTGCCGTTCAACTACCCGCTGCTGCTGCTGGTCTGGAAGATCGCGCCGGCGCTGGCCGCTGGCAACACCGTCGTCATCAAGCCATCGGAGCTGACGCCGTTGGCGACGCTGCGGATGGTCGATCGTGCGCTGGCGCACCTGCCTGCCGGCGTGGTGAACGTGGTGACCGGCGGCCCGGAGGTCGGAGCGGCGCTGGTCGACGACCCGCGCGTGGCGTGCATCGCGTTCACGGGATCGACGGCGGTCGGCACGCGCATCGCCGTGCGCGCGGCGGAGCAACTGAAGCGCGTCAACCTGGAGCTCGGCGGGATCGATCCGCTGATCGTCTTCGAGGACGCCGACCTGGACGTCGCGGTGCCCGGCGCGGCCTGGGCGCGGTTCCTCAACAACGGCCAGGTCTGCACCTCCGCCAAGCGCATCTACGTCGTCGAGCCGATCGCCCGGGCGTTCGTCGAGCGCTTCGTCGCGCACACGCGACGCTGCGGGTCGGCGACGGCCTGGACCCCGACACCGATCTCGGGCCGCTCATCTCCGAGAAGGCGCGCACGCGCGTCGAGGATCAGGTGCAGCGTGGCGTCGCTGCCGGCGCCCGCGTGCTGTCCGGCGGTCAGCGTGCGCCGGAAGCGGGCCGCGGCTGGTTCTACCGTCCGACGATCCTGGTCGATGTCACGCCGACGCAGCCGGTGGTCTGCGAGGAGGTCTTTGGCCCGATTGCGTCGATTCAGGTCGTCAAGAATGCGGAGGATGCGATCGCGGCCGCTGCGCAATCGGAATTCGGCCTGGGCGCCAACATCTACACGCAGAACCTGACGTGGGCGTTGACGGCGATGCAGGAGATCAAGGCCGGCACGTTCTGGATCAACGACCCGCTGACCGACAACGACGCGGCGCCGTTTGGCGGCATGCGCAAGAGCGGCATGGGCCGCGAGCTCGGCGAGGAAGGCCTCGACGCGTTCCGCGAAACCAAGCACGTGCACCTCGACTTCGTGCCCGAGCGCAAGACGTTCTGGTTCCCGTACAGCCAGCGGCGGGCGGAGATTCCGGAGTGACGCGTCCGTACAGCGGCGCCATCGCCGTCGTCGGCGGCGCCGGCGCCATGGGCCGCATCACGATGCGCGACCTGGCGGAGACGGCAGGCGACATCGAGATCGTCCTGGCCGATCGCGATCTCCGCGCGGCGCGCCGAGTCGCGGCGACCCTGCCACGGCGGGTGAAGGTCGTGCAGGTGGACGCCTCCGATCCGCGTAGTCTCCAGCGCGCGCTTGGCGGCACGCAGGTGCTGATCAACGCCTGTCATCACGACTTCAACCTGTCGGTGATGGACGCGGCGATGGCACTGAAGGCGCACTACTGCGACCTCGGCGGGCTGTTTCACGTCACCAAACGCCAGCTCCGGCGTCACGGGGCGTTCAAGCGCGCCGGCCTGCTGGCGCTATGCGGGATCGGCTCCGCCCCGGGCATCGTGAATGTCATGGCGCGGGCTGGCGCCGACAGGCTCGACGAGGTGCACGAGATCCACGTCGCTGTCGGCACCGCACGATCTGACGCCGCGCACGGGCGTGCCGCTGCTCGAGACCAGCTACTCGCTGGCCACGGTGCTCGATGAAGCATCGAGCCCCGCAGCCCTGTTCACCGGCGGCACTCTCCGCTTCGTACCGGCGCTCGGCTGCCGCACACGGTGGACTTTCCCCAACCCGTCGGCCGGCAGTCGGCGGCCTGCACGCTGCATTCCGAACTGGCGACGCTGCCGGGTTCGTTTGCGGCGAAAGGCGTGCGGGAGGTCAGCTTCCGGATCGCGTTCCCCGGCGGCCTGATGGACCGCCTGCGGTTCGTCCACGCGCTGGGCCTGACAGCGACCACCCCGATCGGAGCCGGCCGGGCACGCGTCGTGCCGCGCGAGGTCCTGCTGGCCCTGCTCGCGCGAGCGCCACGGCCGACCACTGCCGGCCCGACGGACGAATACGAAATCCTGCGCGTCACAGTCCGCGGCAGCCGCGGCGGCGTCGCAGAGACCGAGGTGCTCGACTGTCACGTGCCAGGGATGCCGGCGTGGGACGTCGGCGTCGACATCGACACCGGCGCGCCGCCGTCGATCGTGGCGCAGATGCTGCTCTCGGGCGAGATCACCGCACGCGGCGTCCTGCCGCCGGAGCGGGTCATTCAGCCCGCGCCCTTCTTCACGGCATTGGCGGCGCGAGGCATGCGCGTCAGGCGCCGTATCCATCGGAGGTAACATCGCAGCCATGTCGTCCAACCAGATGTGGATCAACGGCGCGTGGTCCGAGGCCGCGAGCGGCCGCACGCGCGACCTCATCAACCCCGCCGACGGGTCGCTGCTCGCCACCGCGCCGGAAGCGGGCACTGACGACGTCCACCGCGCCATCGACGCCGCCCGCCGCGCGTTCGACGACGGGCCGTGGCCGCGGATGGCGGCGCGCGACCGCGGCACCGTGCTGTTCAAGGTCGCCGAGGCCATCAGGTCGCAGGCGGCCGCGCTGGCCGAGCTCGACACGCGCAACATGGGCAAGCCGATCGTCGAGGCGGAGTTCGACGTCGCCGATGCCGCGCACTGCTTCGAGTACTACGCCGGGATGGCGTCGAAGATCCACGGCGAGACGCTGGAAGTCCCCGACAACGCGCTGTCGATGGTCGTCCGCGAGCCCGTCGGCGTCGTCGGGCAGATCATCCCGTGGAACTATCCGCTCCTGATGGCGGCGTGGAAGCTGGCGCCGGCACTGGCCGCCGGATGCACGGCGGTCCTGAAGCCGGCGGAGCAGACGCCGCTCTCCGCGCTGAAGCTGGCCGCGATCTTCGAGTCGCTGGACCTGCCGCCGGGCGTCGTCAACGTCGTCACCGGCGACGGACCGACGGCCGGCGCGGACGCTCGTGACGGATCCCCGCGTGGACAAGATCGCGTTCACCGGCGGCGTCGATACCGGCCGCCTGGTGATTCAAGCGGCGCGGCGGAGACAGTCAAGCGCATGTCGATCGAGCTGGGCGGCAAGAACCCGAACATCGTCTTCGCCGACGCCGATTTCGACGCCGCCGTGGACGGCGCGCTGTTCGGCGCCTTCGCCAATCAGGGCGAGGTGTGCTCCGCCGGGTCGCGCCTGCTCGTGGAGCGATCGATCTACGACCGCATGCTCGCCGCGCTGACAGAGAAGGCCGCCCGCATCCGCCTCGGCGATCCGCTGGATCGCGAGACGAAGATGGGCCCGCTGGTGACAGCGCGAGCACCAGGACAAGGTTCTCGAGCTACATCGGGATCGGGCGCAGCGAAGGCCGCCTGCTGACCGGTGGCGGCAAGCCGGCTGACGAAGGTCCTCAGCGCAGGGCTGGTACGTCGAGCCGACGATCTTCGCCGACGTGGACAACCGCGCCCGCATCGCCCAGGAAGAGATCTTCGGCCCGGTGCTGACGGTGATTCCGTTCGAGCGACGAGGCCGAGGCAGTGCGCATCGCCAACGACACGCCGTACGGGCTCGCCGGCGCGGTGTGGACCCGCGACGTGTTCCGCGGCATCCGCGTCCTCAAGCAGATTCGCGCCGGCATCCTGTGGCTGAACACGTATCACCCCACCTACAACGAGGCGCCATGGGGCGGCTACAAGCAATCGGGCTTCGGCCGCGAGCTGGGCCCGTACGGCCTCGAGCACTATCTCGAGACCAAGCAGATCAACCTGAATCTCTCCGAAGCGCCGATCGGCTGGTACTGACCATATGGCAGTCATTCATCTGACCGGGCCGGTGCCCGGCCCGCGCAGCAGCGCGCTTGCGGCGCGAAGGCGCGCGGCGGTTCTCGGCGGCGTCGCGACCCTGCACCCGATCTTCGTGGAGCGCGCGTCCGGCTCGTCGATCACCGACGTGGACGGCAACACGTTCATCGACTTCACCGGCGGCATCGGCGTGATGAACGCGGGACACGCGGATCCGACGGTCACCGACGCCATTCGCATCCAGGCCGAGCGCTTCACGCACACCTGCTTCCAGGTGATGGGCTACGAGAGCTACATCGAGGTGGCCGAGACGCTGTGCCGCCTGATGCCGGGCGCCTTCGAAAAGCGCGCGCTCCTCGTCTCGACTGGCGCCGAGGCGCTCGAGAACGCCGTGAAGATCGCACGCGGCGCCACCCGTCGCAGCGGCGTCCTCTGCTTCGAGCACGGCTTCCACGGCCGGACGCTGCTGGCGCTCACCATGACCGGCAAGGCCGCGCCGTACAAGCCCGGCTTCGGGCCGTTCGCGCCGGAGGTGTACCGCCTCCCCTTTCCCTACGCCTATCGCAATCAGGGACCCGAAGGCTCGCTCGAGGACGCGCTCAAGACGCTCGTCCATCCGGACGACCTGGCGGCGATCGTCGTCGAGCCGATCCTCGGTGAGGGCGGCTTCGTCGTGCCTCCGCCTCAGTTCCTTCACGATCTGCGTGCGCTGGCGACCGCTCACGGCATCGTGCTGGTGATCGACGAAGTGCAGAGCGGGTTCGGCCGGACGGGACGCATGTTCGCCATCGAGCACCTGGGCATCGAGCCGGACCTGATGACAGTGGCCAAGTCTGTGGCCGCCGGCCTGCCGCTGGCCGCCGTCGTCGGCCGCGCGTCGCTGATGGATGCCATTCAGCCGGGCGGCGTGGGCGGCACCTTTGGCGGCAACCCGGTGGCGTGCCGCGCGGCGCTGGCGGCGATTGCGGTGATCGAGAAGACGCTGGCCAGCGGTCACGTCGCCGCCCTCGCCACGCGCCTGCGAGACCGCCTGACGGCCATGCAGGCCGCCGTGCCCATCATCGGCGACGTGCGCGGCACCGGCCTCATGCAGGCGATCGAGCTGGTCAAGGACCGCACGACCCGTGAGCCAGCCGCCGCCGAGACTGCCGCCATCGTCGCCCGCGCGCGCGCCGGCGGCGTGCTGCTCTTCCCCGCCGGCACCTACGGCAACGTGATCCGCTTCCTCATGCCGCTGACGACGACGCTGGCAGAGCTGGATGAGGGTCTGGCGGTGGTGGAGCGCGCGGTTCGCGGCGAATAGAGCCGGGCTGCGCGCTGGTCGCCTGTTCGCCTCGTCGCCGGTGACCGTTTATCCCCACAGCGGGCGCCGGTGCGCCCTGCGCCTCGAACAAAAGGAGCCGTATGCTGCTGCGACAGGTCGCGCTCGTTTCCCAGTCTGCGTCCGTGGTCCTTGGCGAGCTCACGCGCGTGAGCGCCGCGCTGCAGAAGCAGATCGCGCGCGACTTCGGGCCGATCTGGGAGATTCACGCCACTGTCGACAGCTTCGCCTCTCTGACTGACGTGCCCCTCGGCTATTGGCCGATCATCATCCGCGACGATGTGGGCGAGAAGTACAGCGCGGCAGGCATCCACCTGGACAACAACGGCCAGCCGTTTTCGCTCGTGCAGTCGTCGAAGACGTGGCCGCAGACCTGCAGCCACGAAGTGCTCGAGATGCTCGCCGACCCGTTTGGCGAGCGCGTGATCGCGGGCCAGGCGCCGAAGGAAGCGCGCAAGCAGGGACGGGTGGAGTTCCTCGTCGAGGTCTGCGATCCGTCAGAGGACTCGAAGTTCGCATACACGGTGAACGACATCAGGGTGTCGGACTTCTACACGCCAGCGTTCTTCGATCCCGTGGCGGCGCCGGGCGTCCGCTACAGCTTCACCGGCGCGATCAAGCGACCGCGCGAAGTGCTCAGGGGCGGGTATATCAGCTGGCACAACACCGTGAACAACCACTGGTATCAACTGCAGTGGTTCGGCGCGCGGAAGAAGGTGGTGGACCTCGGGGTGTTCGCGGCTTCGTCGAAGAGCACGCGCGAGTGGATCGACGAGCACACGCACACGCCGCGCCGTCTGGCGGACGCCGGCGTGAAGGTCGCGACGCGCGAGACGTTCGCGAGTCTTCAGCCCGGCAGCGGCACTGCGAAGGCGTCGTTGGGCCGTGCCGGGTTCCTGCAGAAAGAAATCGCGACCATCGTCACGGGCGCAAAGGCGCACGGGCGCACGCAGCACCCTGGACGGAACACGCGGACGCCTGTCCGGAAGCGGTAAGCCGCAGCGGGACGGCGATGCTAGGATCGTCCCGTGGCGAAGAGTGCGGACGGCAAGCGCGGCGAGCGTCGTTCACCGGATGACGCCCGGACTCCGGTCCGGCCGCCGACACTCCAGGATGTGATCGAAGGCGCGCCCCCGCCGCCGCGCAACCCGAACGCGTACGTCGAAGATCAGATGCGGAAGCGGCGCAAGGCGTCCGTGACCCGGAAAACGCGCGGCCGTTAGCTGCGGCGGCTACTCCCAGCGCAGCGCGCGCATCGGCTCAATGCGTGATGCCCGGCGCGCCGGCAGGAAGCCCGCGCTCAGGGCGACGATGGTGAGCACGACCGCGGCGCTCACCAGCACGAGCGGATCGTAGCCCTTCAACTGGTACAGCAGCGACCCGGCGAGGCTGCCCAGCCAGATCGACGCCACCAGCCCGATAGTGCCGCCCACCAGGATCATCAGGCCGACCTGCCGCATCACCATGCCGCGCACGCGCGACGGCTCGGCGCCGAGCGCCATCCGCAGGCCGATCTCGCGCGTCCGCTGCGCGACGGTGTAGGCGAGGACGCCGTAGAGGCCCACCGCCGCCAGCAGCGTGGCGAGACAGGCAAACCCCACCGACAGCAGGCTGATGAACCGATCGGACGAGACGTTGTTCCGGACCTGCTCGGTCATCGTCCGCAGGTTCTCGACCGGCAGGTTGCGATCGAGCTCGGCGACGATCTTCGGGATCGTGCGCAGGATGGTCGCTTCGTCGAGCGAGGTGCGGACGTAGAAGTTGGCGAAGCCGATCCCGTCGTCCTGCTGGTAGGGCCGGAAGAAGAGCGGCGGCACGTCGTCTTTCACCTGGCTGTACTTCGCGTCCTGAACGACGCCGACGATCTCGGTGTCGAGCTTGTCGTCAGGGTTGGTGCCGATGTGCTTGCCGACAGCGTCGTGACCCAGGTTGAATTTCTTCGCGAACTGCTCGTTGATGATCGCGACCTTCGGCGCATCGAGGCGATCGGCGCGAGCGAACTCACGGCCGGACATCAGCGGCGTCCCCATGGCGCGGAAGTAGCCGGCACTGACCTCGTTGAAGCGGGCGTTGTTGTCGGAGTCCGGCGTCTTCTTCACGCCCTCGACGGCGACGTCGCTCCCCCAGTTGCTGCCCGCCAGCGCGGGCACGAGCGACAACGTGACGGCCGTGACGCCGGGCGTCGCCCGCAGCCGGTCCTCGAGCTGCTCGAAGAAGGCGCGCGAGCGCTCCGACGGATACGCGTTGAGCTCCGGCGATACACCAAACGTCACGAGGTGATCGATCTTCAGGCCCAGCTCGGTGCGGCTGACGTTGTAGAGACTGCGCGCGAACAGGCCCGCGCCGACGAGCAGGGCCATCGAGAGCGCGATCTGCGCGGTCGCGAGAGACGTCCTGAAGCGCGCCGCCGACTTGGCGCCGTGCGATTGCCCGGCCTGCCCCTTCAGCAGCGGCACGAGATCCGGCCGCGTGCTGTGGAGCGCAGGAAACAACCCGAACAGCAGGCCGGTCCCGAGCGCCAGCGCTCCTGTGAAGAGCATGACGTGGCCGTCGATGGCGAATCGCAGGCTGTCGTTGGGATCGCCGGGCTGGATCGACTCCATGACGTCCAGCGTCCAGCGGGCAATGACCAGGCCGCCCAGCCCGCCGAGCACCGCCAGCGTCAACGACTCGGTGAGCAGCTGCCACACGAGCTGCCATCGGCTCGCGCCAATCGAGACGCGGACCGCCATCTCGCCCGCGCGTGCGGCCGATCGTGCCAGCAGGAGGTTGGCGATGTTGGCGCACGCGATCACCAGAACGAAGATCGTCACGCCCATCAGCAGGGTCAGCGGCCCCCTGGCTTCCCTGTCGATCGAGCTCTGCCCACGCTGGCCAGGTTCAACACCCAGCGCCTTGGTCTTGAAGCGAGCCATGGTCTTGTCGCTCATGCCCTTCTGCAACGGCGCTTCGACGTCGTTGACGATGGCGTGATAGGGGATGTTGGCCGCGGCCCTGGCCTCGTCGATCGAGAGACCCGGCTTCAGCCTGGCGAACAGGTAGGCCCAGTACGTCTGCCGGTTGTCGAACTCCTTGAAGCCGGGCTGCATCGTCCCGCGCAGCGTGATCGGCACGTAGACCTTCGGGAAGACGCTGATCGTCGTGCCGTCGAACCCGCGCGGCGCGACGCCGACGATCGTCAGGCTCTGCCCGTTCACGACGAGCGTGTCGTTGAGCACGTTCGGGTTCGCGCCAAATCGCGACTGCCAGTACCCGTAGCCGAGCACGACGACGAGCGACTCGCCGATCTTCCTGTCGTCCTCCGGGCCGAGGAGCCGTCCCAACGCCGGCTGCACGCCGAGCACCGGGAAGTAGCTGCCCGAGACGAGCATCCCGTCGGCGCTGACAGTCTGGCCGTGAGAGGCGAGATTGGCGCCGAACGCGCGATGGGCGGCGATGCCGCTGAACGGCATCTTCGCCTGCTGCAGGTCGCGGAACATCGCGTAGCTGAAGACCTGCTCGCAGTCGCCGGCCTGGCTGCAGGACTGCGACCCGGGCTTGGGGCCCGGCGCCGACAGGTTGACCAGCTGTTCCGGGTCGTGCACCGCCAGCGGACGCAGCAGCAACTGGTTGAAGGCCGAGTAGATCGCCGCGTTGGCGCCGATGCCCAGAGCCAGGGACAGGATGGCGACGATGCTCAGGAACGGGCTGCGGAACAGGGTCCGGAGCGCCAGCCGCAGATTTTTCATGACCAATACCGTCCCTGTGAAGGCGTGAACCTGTGGACCCGTGGACCCAGGAACCATGGGTCCGTGGATCCGGCTACGTCCCTTGTTTGACGTGCAAAAACTGCCGGGCGTTCGCTGAGTGCTTCACGGTATGTGAGCCGTCCGGCCAGCGGACATCCACGGTATCGACGACGTCGACAGCGCCGAGGCCAAAGTGCGGCCTGGGATCGTGCGTGCTCATGTACGAGTCCCCTGCCGCGATGTCCCGCCACTGGGTCCGCCCGCCCGCCGTGATCGTCACCGTTGTGCCGATGGGCGACAGCACGCCGTGCCGATCCACGGGCACCACCGTCAGCCAGGCGCCCGAGGCTGACTCGTTGCGCAGCAGCACGGGCGGCCCGTCGAGGCGTGTGAACAGCAGGTCCAGATCGCCGTCGTTATCGAAGTCTCCCACAGCCAGGCCCCGGTACGAGGCTGTCTGCGCGAAGCCCGGCCCCGCCTCGGCCGTCACGTCCCGGAACAGCGGCGTCCGTCCCGGGCCAAGATTTTCGGCGAGCAGGTTTCGCTGGGCATAGGTCATCCCGAACTCGGGATGCTGATCGACCTGGGGATAGATGTGCCCGTTTGCGACGACGACGTCGAGGTCGCCGTCGTTGTCGAGATCGGCGAGCACCGTGCCCCACTTCAGGGCCTTGTAGGTCATCGGGCCGATGCCGCTCTGGCGGGAGATGTCCTCGAACACGCCGCCAACGGCGCCGCCGTAGAGCGTCGCGAAGTCCTCGGCGAAATTCGTGACGAGCAAATCGAGCCGGCCGTCGCCGTTCACGTCGCCGACCGCGACGCCCATGCTGGCCTGCGAGGCGCCCTTTTCGTCGAGGGCGCAACCGGCCCACGTGCCGATCTCGGTGAAGACGCCCTTCCCGTCGTTGCGATACAGGTAGTTGGCGTCCGAGTCGTTGGCGACGTAGAGATCGAGGTCGCCGTCGCCGTCGATGTCCACGGCGCGGACGGCGAAGCCAAACCCCAGCGCGCGATCGGTCAGGCCCGCCTCCGCCGTCGCGTCAGTGAAGTGGCCGTGCCCGTCGTTGCGGAAGAAGTGATCCGGCGCGCCCTTCAGGCCGAAGGGGCCGAAGGCCACCATCTCGACGCCCTTCCACGGCAGCGTCCGCTTTGCGTTCAGCACGTCGTCCATCGACGCGTCGATGTAGGCGGCGACGTAGAGATCGAGGTCGCCGTCGCCGTCGGCGTCGAAGAACGCAGCCCCGGTGTTCCAGCCCGGCGACTCGATGCCGGCCGCGGCGGCCACGTTGGCGAACTTGCCGTTTCCGAGATTGCGATACAGCAGGTTGGCGCCAAAGGTGGTGACGAGGATGTCGGGCCGGCCGTCGGCGTCGTAGTCGGCGACAAACGCGCCGGAACCCCAGCGCCCGTCGCAGCCAACGCCGGCCTCGTCGGTGACATCGCGGAACGTGCCGTCGGGCAGGCCCTTGTACAAGGCGCACTTCCCTTTCTCGACGACACGCGCGCCATCGAGGCGCCAGCCGTTGACCACGAACACGTCGAGGCGCCCGTCGCCGTCGTAGTCGAGAAAGGCCGCGCCGCCGCCGGCCGAGTCGAGGAGGTGATCCTTGGCGGGCCGGCCGGCGAGCAGCGTGCGCGTCAGGCCCGCCGCGGCGCTGACGTCCACGAAGTGGAAATGAGAAGAGCCGGTGGCGGCCTTCTGGCTCGCCACCGGCGACGACACGAGCAGTGCTGCCGCGATCACCAGGCCGCCGAGCGGCAGCCGGCTAGCGCGCCCGGCCCCGGGCATGTGGAACCAGGTACCTGCGATCAATGTGCCGGCTTCATCAGGCCCGTGTAGACGCTCTGGACGCTGGCCCACGCGGCGTCGAGGTCGGCGGCTTTCGGCGCCGAGGCCTGCTGCGCGAAGGTCTTCGACGCGTCGAGCAGCTTCTGCTTGGCCGCCTTGGTGACGATGACGTAGCCCTCGTCGTAGACGCCCTGGGCTTCGCCCGCCGCGTTGTGGTGCTGGCCGGCCTCGATGAGCCGCTTACGGACCGCGGCGACGCTGTTGTCGCCTTCGGTGCCGATCTGCGCCACGTCCGCCGCCACGGCCTCGAGCGCCGTCTTCACCCCCGCCGCGTCACCCGCCGCCATCGCCTTCCGGGCGCGCGCGAGCTCCACTTCCCCGTGCGCCTTGGCAGTGGCGAGAATGGACTTGACCAGGTTCTCCTCGGTCCGCTTCAGCGCAAGCAGCCCGTCGGCCAGGGTGTTGTAGGTGGCCACCATCTCGGCGGGCGTGCCCGGCGCAGGGCCCTGCGCGGCAACAGGCGCGGCGGCGACGCCAACCAGAAATCCGGCAATCAGTCCCGCGCGGCCGAGGCCTGCGGCCGTGAGCAGTCGTCGTGACATCGTGTACTCCATGCGTGCCCGGCAGGGGCACGGCGCCGATATTCTGTCACAGGGGCCTGCCTGCCGCCGACGGAGCCCCCGACAACTTCGTCCGGCCGTATCGCGCCTTGGGCTACGATCGGTGGGATGCCTTCGACGTTGACGAACGCGGCGATTCGAACGTGGGTGGACGAGGTCGCGGCGCTGACAGGGCCCGACCGCGTGGTGTTCTGCGACGGCTCCAGCGGGGAGCGCGACGCGCTCATTCGCGAGTGCCTCGCCACCGGCGAGCTGATCGAGCTCGATCAGAAAAAGCGCCCGGGCTGCTATCTCCACCGCAGCGCGCCCCACGACGTGGCGCGAACCGAGCAACTCACGTTCATCTCGACCGAGCGTGCGGAAGATGCGGGACCCACCAACAACTGGATGGCGCCCGGCGATGCCCGGGCAAAGCTGACGCCGCTGTTCCGCGGCGCGATGCGCGGCCGCACGATGTTCGTCGTGCCCTTCCTGATGGGGCCTCCAGGCTCACGCTTCTCGAAAGTCGGCGTCGAGATCACCGACAGCCGCTACGTCGTCTTGAACATGCGCATCATGACGAGGGTCGGCGCCGTCGCGCTCGACCACCTCGGTGACAGCGACGACTTCACGCGGTGCCTGCACTCGCTGGGCGACCTCAGCCCGGACCGACGCTTCATCGTGCACTTCCCCGAGGCCAACACCGTGTGGTCGGTTGGCTCCGGGTACGGCGGCAACGCGCTGTTGGGGAAGAAGTGCCTCGCCTTGCGCCTGGCGAGCTGGATGGCGCGCGGCGAAGGCTGGCTCGCGGAGCACATGCTCATCCTCGGGCTTCGTTCGCCGGAAGGACGGCAGCACTACATCACCGGCGCGTTCCCGTCGGCCTGCGGGAAGACGAACCTCGCGATGCTGGTACCTCCGGCGGCGATGGCCGGATGGGAAGCGCGGACCGTCGGCGACGACATCGCGTGGCTGCGGCCGGGCGCCGACGGACGCCTATGGGCGATCAATCCGGAAGCCGGGTTCTTCGGCGTCGCGCCGGGGACGAGCCATCGCACCAACCCGACGGCGTTCGACATGATCCAGCGCAACACGATCTACACCAACGTGGCGCTACGACCCGACGGCACCCCGTGGTGGGAAGGGCACGACGACCCGGCGCCGGCCGAAGCCATCGACTGGCAGGGCCGGCCGTGGACGCCGGCCTCCGGCGAAAAGGCCGCGCACGCCAACAGCCGCTTCACCACGCCGGCCGCCGAGTGCGCGACACTCTCGCCGGCGTTCGACGATCCGGAAGGCGTGCCAATCGACGCCATCCTCTTCGGCGCCCGGCGTCAGCGTCGCGTTCCGCTCGTCTACGAGGCCGAGTCCTGGCAGCACGGCACATTCCTCGGCGCCACGCTCTCGTCGGAGACCACGGCGGCCGCCACCGGCAAGGTCGGCGTGCTGCGCCGCGACCCGATGGCGATGCTGCCCTTCTGCGGCTACAACATGGGCGACTACTGGCAGCACTGGCTCGACGTCGGGGCCTCGCTGACGCGCCCGCCGCGCGTATTCCGCGTCAACTGGTTCCGGACCGACAACGACGGCCGGTTCGTCTGGCCTGGGTACGGCGACAATCTCCGTGTCCTGGCCTGGATCCTGGAGCGCGCGGAAGGGCGCGGCGAGGCCACCGACACCGTCATCGGCCGGGTGCCGCCTCCGCGAGCCATCGATCGGGCCGGGCTGTCGCTATCCGACGAGTCGCTCAACGCGCTGCTGCGAGTGGACCCCGCCGAGTGGGTCGAGGCTGTCGAGGGGCAGGACCAGTTCCTGCGGAGCTTCGGCAGGCACCTGCCACCTGGAATTGCCGACGAACACGAGGCGCTGGCCCACCGGATCCGTGACGCTGTCACGAGACCCGAGTGGCTGCCATAATGGCGCCATGCCTTTGACCCGCCACGTCGCGTCGCTCGGCCTGATCCTGTTGATGTCGGCAACCCCCGGCTTCGCTCAAACGGCGACGCCGGCAGCGGGCCCCGACGCCGCGCTGCTCGCGCAATCGGAGCAGTTGCAGAAGGACGGCAAACTCGACGAAGCGCTCGACGTCGCGCGACACGCGATGACGGTGGCGCCCGACTCCTCCGCCGCGCACCTGCAGGTCGGCGTGCTGCTCGATCTCGCCGGTAAGTACGCCGAGGCGCGGACGCACATCACGACAGCCATCGCGAAGGCCACTACACCGGACGACGCGAAGACCGCGAGGCGCTCCATGGCGGTGTCGTACGCGTTCGAGCGCAACTGCAAGTCGGCGGTGCCGTTTGAATCCGCGGTGTTCGATCAGGACGTGGCCGAGAAGGACTTCGAGGGCGCCGCTGGTGTGGCCAACGAGCTCGCCCGCATCTGCCTCGAGTCTGGTGACATCGACACGTCAGCCACCTGGTATCGCACAGGCTACGACACCGCGCTGAAGCAACCCGGCCTGACCGAGCAGCGCCGCGATCTCTGGAACTTCCGCTGGGAGCACGCGCAGGCGCGCATCGCCGCACGCCGCGGCGACGCGGCAGCCGCCGAGTCGCACGCGGCCACGGCGACGGCATTGGCCGAGAAGGGCTCGATCCCGGAGCAGCGGCCATTCGTGCCGTATCTGGCCGGGTACGTGGCGTACTACGGGGGCCATTACATCCAGGCTGTCAGCGACCTCGGGCGCGCCAACCAGAACGACCCGTTCATCCTGGCCCTCACCGCGATGGCGCTCGAAAAATCCGGCGACACGGCGCGCGCGAAGCCCTATTACGAGCGCATTCTGGCCCTCACGACCCACAATCCCGTGAATGCCTTCGCGCGGCCCCTGGCGCGCGAAAAACTGGCGCGCTGAAGGGGTCGAAACGTTCGACTTCGCGGGTCTACCTGTGACACAATTTCAAGGGAGGGTACCTCTGGATGGCAAGTAAGTCACGACCAACGCAACTAAAGCGTCAGCGCGAGCGCGCGCAGGCTGAGCGACGCACCCAGAAGCTTCAGCGGCGGGAAGACGCCAAGGCCCGCAAGGTCTCCACACCGCGGCAGGCGGGAGACGAAGATCCTGACATCGCCGGCATCGTGCCCGGTCCGCAGCCTCACCCGTTCGACGATTTCGAAGAAGTCCTGACGACCGACGACGCGGCCAAGGAATAGGCGCAAGGCGCCCGAGCCACGCTGAGCCGTCAGCGCGGCGTGTCAGAGAACGTTCCGGCCACCGACTTTCCCAGGCGGGCGAACAGGCCCGCGGTCTTCAGCGCCGCCCGCCGCGAACCGGTTCCGATCGCGACTCCCGCATCCGCAGCAGTCCCCCACGGGGTCCGCACTGTCCTGATCATCGACCGGTCTGCCTGCGGCGATCCGAGGTCCAGCGTCGCCGGCGCTGGCGCTGGCATCGGCGTCAGCGACGCCGCCGTTCCCTGAGGCGCGGAGGGCGCGGTCAGGGCCGACGAGGCGCCGCGATTCGTCAGGCGAGCCGGTTCGATTGCGGGAAGGACTACCGTCGTCAGCGCTGCGCGCTGCGGCGTCGCTGTGGCTCCGGCACGATTGATCGGCGACCCAGCGACCCGGACCGATGGTCTGACGCGCGGCCGCGTCGCCGGCGACGCGGGCGCGAGGGACGAGACCTCAACGGCACTGACTGCCGACGGCACCAGCGGCGGCAGTTCGCGGCTGACTTCGGACTCCACGCCCTGCAGTACTTCTGCGACCACCACCAGCTTCACGGCAGCCAGGCCGAACGTGGTCGCCGTGAGCAGCGGCAGCATCGCCGCCGGCGCGAGCAATGACGCGCGCATGCCGCCGGCGTGATCGGGTTCGAGCAGTCGCGTGATGCGAGCCGTGAGACGCGACCGCGTGACGCTGATCGCCGGCGCCACGAGTCGCCCCGGCTCGCAGGTCAACTCGGCCGCCAGCTTCGTGAGACAGCGGGCATAGCCAGCGGGGTTGCCGGTCAGCGCCACGACCCAGTCGTCGCAGGCCACTTCCCGCTCGTCGTCGATGGCGCGCAGCGCCCACCAGATGGCGGGGTGCCATCCGGCGATGGCCTGCACCGCGAGCTGGAGCAGTCGAGCGAAGTCGTCACGACGCTGCACGTGGGCGTATTCGTGGACGACCACGGCATCCAGGTCCGCGTCGCTCAGGCCGGCGAGCGCCTGCGGCGACACCGCGATGACAGGACGACCCAGACCGAGCACCGCTCCCGCCCGCACGTCGTCAGAGATCACGAGCGACGCCGGCCGGCCGGCGTCGCGCAGCGACTGCCAGAGCGCCAGCCCCGACTGACGATCCGGCGGGAGCACGGTGATGCGGCGGCGGGCCCGACGCACGACGCGCACAGCGCGGCCGGTCCGCCACAGCGCAATTGCAAACCACACGAGCCAGAGCGCGACAAGCGAGAGGCTCACCCAGTCGGGGGCCGGCGCGATGACGAGCGGAGACGGGCCGGAGGGAGCGACAGGGCCGGGATCGAGCGTCGCCACGTCCTGCGGCGTGACCATCGGCAGCACTGGCAGCAGGAACGCGAGAGCCAACGTTCCCCACCAGATGCGATACCGCGTGGCCGCGTTGAGCCGGCGCGTCGCCGCAAGACCGGCGGCGACGAGAGCTGTCAAGGTGACGCCCTGCCACAGCCAGTTGATGAGCGAGCCCACGTTACTTCTCTCCGGCGGACTCGTCGATCATCTTGCGCAGGCGCTGGAGCTCGGACTCGTCGAGCTGCTGGTCGTCGAGCACGTTCAGGACGAGCAGACCCGGTGAGCCGTCGAACAGTCCCTTGATCAGGTGACTGAGCGCCTTGCGCTGCGCGGCACGCTGGTCGATGAGCGGTCGATAGACGAAGGCGCGGCCGTCCTTGTCGTGACTGACGTAGCCCTTGGCCTCGAGAATCTTGAAGAGCGTCTGGACGGTGTTGTACGCGATGGGCTGCTTGCGCGGGAGCGCGTCCACCACATCGGCCACAGTGGCCCGGCCCCTCTGCCAGAGGACGCGCATCAGGCGTAGTTCGCCGTCGGTGAGGGTAACTGAGGGTTTGCGGGCCACAGCCTGACGCTCCGGTACGACGCACTGTACAGGTAAGGCGTCACGCCGTCCACTAATTAATTAGGACTGAATGAGTCCTGGAGAATACTGATGAAGATTGGCGTCAGTGCCCGCCGCCGAATTCCACCGACAGGCTGCCGATGGGCCCGCGGAGCCTGTCGTTCACCTCGTCGCCGCCAGCGGTGATCCGGTAGCCGGCGCCGAAGGTGATGCGCACGTGATCGCTGACGTTCCACATCAGCTGTGCCTGCGGCTCGGCGATGAAGAACACCTCGTTGAACACCACCCGGGTGTCAGCCGTGATGCCGCCTGACGGCGGGCGATTGTCAGGGTGTGGAGGGTGGTGCGACCGGCCAAAGACAATGGGCGGGCCCGACGCGACCGGCGTGCCGAACACGTCGCCGTAGCGGGCCGTGAGCGTCGCATCGCCGCCGCCGATCAGTCCCTTGATCCCGAAGCCGATGCGACGATCGCTCCGGGCCATGAACTGCGACACGAGCCCGCCGTAGACCATGTCGGTGTCGTGGGACTGGTTCGCCAGCCAGTACACGCCGCCGCCGAACATCCAGGTCCGATCCTGGAGCCAGCCGCCGTACGCGCCGACCAGCGTCGCCGCCTGCTTGTTGACCTCGGTGAACGTCACGTCCGGCGCGACGACCCAGCCGCTCGGCACGCGCTCGATCGTCACCGTGCTCGGCACTGGCGCGGGCTTCTGCCCGGGGTCGGCCGCCGAGGCCGGCTGCGTCTGCGCGATTGGCGCCGACTGCGCCTGCGCGAATGCAGGCGCGCCCGTCATCAGCACGAACAAGGGAAGCAGGGCTGACCCTGACAGTCCACGCGCTCTCATTGTCAGCCCTCCTCTACGGCGGTGAGTGTTCAGCGCGACGGCAGACTGACGTTGAGCGGCGTCGTCTCGCCGCGGTGCACGTCGATGTCGGTGGCAAACCCGTCGAAGCCGGTCTTCTTGACCTCGATATGGTGGCGGCCCTCGACGAGCGCGACCACGAGCTTGTCGGCGACCTCTGGACCGAGCCAGCGCTCGCCGTCGATGAGCACGTCCGCGCCGCCGGGCTGCACGCGGATCGCCACCCGTCCGTAGCGCGAGTCTGGCTGCGACTGCGATGGTGCCGGCCGCGGCTCCTGCGGGACCACTGCCGAAGGCGCCGGCGGTGGCGGCGGTTCAGGGCCGGGCTCGCCGAAGGGCATCGGATCGCGCGGCAGGTCGCGCGGGGGCTGGGTCTCGTACTGTTGCTGCTGCCCCTGCTGTCCGGGCGGTGGAGGCGGCGGCGTGGGGGGCGGCGCGTCGGGCGGATCGCCAGGCGCCAGCTTCACCATCTCGCCCTTGATCTTGTAGGTGGAGTCTGGCGACAGGTAGACCGACTGCTTGATGCTGCGGTATCCCTCCAGCCAGAGCTGAATGTCGTGGCGGCCCGGCTGCACGCGGAGGCGCTGGAACGTGCCGTCGTAGTCGTCGACGATGCCGGCGAAGTAGCCGTCGACGAACACCTTGGCGTCCCGCTGCGTCACCTCGATGCGGACCGAGCTCACCGGGTAGCCATAGCCGTAGTAGCCGTAGGCGCCCGGATAGAAGTAGGGCGAGGGCCACCAGTACGGGCTGAAGTACGGACCGTAGTAGAACGACGGCGCGACGATCACCGATCCGTGCCAGCCGTGGCCGTATCCGTAGTGGCCGTGATACTGCGCGTCGGCCTTGGGGGCGGCTGCCAGCGACAAGGCCGCGACAGCTGGAGCGATCAATAGGAACCGAAATCTCGTGCGCACCACACTCCTCCTGCCAGGCGACGCCTGCCATACGGACGAGCAATGCCTGTGCCGACCCGGGCGGCCGCATTCGCTGGGACAAACGCGCGGCTGCCGTGGCTGCCGGGGCCGCTGCGTCACCAGCGAGCGACAGCGGCGTGTCCGGGCGGGTGGACGTCGGGCTCGCTCTTCGGACAATGTATCCTCAGGGCGCGCCATGGGCGCTGGAGACTGACGGATGTCGGGACGGGATGCGCGAGTGTTGGTGGTCGGGCTGCTGATCGCGTCGGCTGGTGTGGCAGGATGCCACGCACGGCTTGCGCCGGCTCCCGTCCTGCCGCCCACGGCGTCGTTTGCCGGCAACGAGCAGCCGAGCATCTCCGTGAGCGCTGACCCGATGGTCGTGTCGCCAGGCGCGCGCGTGGCCCTGACGTCCACGGCGTACGACGCCGACAACGACGCGCTGACGATCCACTGGACCGCGCCCTCCGGCAGCTTCAACAACCCGACTGGCGGCGCCACCTACTGGACGGCGCCGGCCGCGGTGGGCCCTGTCACCATCACTGTCAAAGCCGACGACGGCCGCGGAGGCGTGGGCACGGCGACAGTGACGGTGTCGGTGCAGTGAAGGACAGGCTCGCCCGCGCGTTGCGGATGCTGCGGCATCCGGCGGCCGCCGTGGCTGCCGGCATTTTCGCGAGCCGCCTGGTGGGCCTGCTGCGTGTGCGGGCCTTCTCGTATTTCTTCGGCCTGCAGTCCGATGCGGCCGACGCCTTCAACGCGGCGTTCCGCATTCCCAACCTGCTGCAGAACCTGTTCGGCGAAGGCGCGCTGTCGGGATCGTTCATCCCCGTCTACTCGGGCCTGCGCGCGCGCAACCGCACCGGGGAAGCCGCGCAGATGGCACGCACGGTGTTTGCGCTGCTGGCCGTCGCCGTCTCCGTGCTGTCGATCGCCGGCGTGCTCGGCGCGCCGTGGGTGATTGGCGGCCTGGCCCCCGGCTTCACCGGGCCAAAGCGCGACCTGACGATCGCGCTCGTTCGCATCCTCTTTCCCGGCGCCGGCGTGCTGGTGCTGTCGGCGTGGTGTCTCGGCGTGCTCAACGTGCACGGCCGTTTCCTTCTGAGTTACGCCGCGCCGATTGCGTGGAACATCGCGATGATCGTCACGCTGGTGGCGTTCGGACGCGGCCGCGATCTGCCCACGCTGGCGATCTATCTCGCCTGGGGTTCTGTCGTCGGGAGCCTGGCCCAGCTCGGCGTGCAATTCCGCCAGGCGTGGTCGCTCTCGTCCGGCGGCGCAAAACTGGCGCTCACGGCGCCGGTGCGTGAGGCCGTGCGCAACTTCGGGCCGGTGCTGGCCAGTCGCGGCGCCGTGCAGTTGACGGCGTACATCGACACTGTGATTGCCAGCCTGCTGCCAACCGGCGCTGTCACCGGGCTGACGAACACCCAACTGCTCTACACGCTGCCGGTCAGCCTGTTCGGTATCTCGATCTCGTCGGCGGCGCTGCCGACGATCGCTGCCGACGCGCACGCGGAGGACGCGCTCGAGCGCGTCCGCGCGCGTGTCGCGGACAATGCCTCGCGCATCGCGTACTTCACGGTCCCGTCGGCGGCATGCTTTCTGGCTCTCGGTGACGTGCTCGCGGCCACGCTCCTGCAGACAGGGCGCTTCACGACGGCTGACTCACGCTACGTGTGGGGGATTCTCGCGGGATCGGCGGTGGGGCTCGTTGCCAGCACCACGAGCCGCCTGTACGGCGTCGCGCACTACGCGTTCGGCGACACCAGGACGCCGCTGCGTTTCACGATCGCGCGCCTGACGCTGGCCACTGTGCTGGGCTACGTTGCCGCGGTCTGGCTGCCCGGATGGCTCGGACTGGAATCCCGCTGGGGCGCCGCGGGGCTCACCGCGTCGGCCGGCGTGGCGGGCTGGATCGAGCTCACACTCCTGCGTCGCAGCCTGCAGGGCCGCGTGGGCCGCGTCGCGCCCGCCGGGGCCTACATGTTCAAGCTGTGGGCCGTCGCCGCCATCGCCGGCGCCGCCAGCCGGCTGGTACGCGTCGTCATCCCGCCGCTGCCGCCGCTCATCGTCGGCGCGACGATCCTGCCGCTGTTCGTCGCGCTGTTTGTCGGCCTGAGCCGCGCGGCAGGCATCCGGATCGGCGGCACCCGGGCCTGACCCGGACAGGCCACTAGGTCTTGTCGGGAACCTCGAACCCCTTCCGGTATTCGCGCGTCAGCAGCTTGTCGGCTTCCGGATCGTTCCTGAACTTCTCGGCCTCTCCGTCGAACAGGAGCGATCGCTTGGTCTGGTACGAGATGTTCGCCAGATGAGGGAGCGCCGAGGACAGGTGCCCCTCGAGAATGTCGCACGTCAGGATCTTCGGGTCGCCGGCGCGCAGCGCGTCCACCCAGTTCTGGTAGTGCGCCGACTCGATGCTCGTCAGGACGTTCGGATCGCTGCCGCCGGTCTGCGTGGACGGCGTGTCCGCGCCCTGGCCCTTCTCGTCCTTCGGGCCGTGATACGACTGCCACTTCCGGCCGTCGCCGTCGATCCACAGCCAGCCCTCGGAGCCGTAGAACAGGTTGCCGATCTTGACCGAGCCTTCCTCGTTGGTGCCCTCGCCGCGCGTGCCGAACTCGAGGATCGTGCCGTCGGCGTACTCGAAGGCGGAGGTGTGCAGGTCGGGCGTCTCCTGTGACGCGGGCGGGCCGAAGTAGCCGCCGGTCGCGATCACGCGCACGGGGTGTTCGTTCTTGGCCAGTCCCCAGCGCGCGATGTCGAACTGATGCGGGCCCTGGTTGCCGGTGTCGCCGTTGCCGTAGTCCCAGTGCCAGTGCCAGTTGTAGTGGAAGCGGTTGCGATTGAACTCGCGCTTCGGCGCGGGGCCGAGCCAGAGGTCGTAGTCCACCTTGGCGAGATAGGCCGCGTCGTACGTCGGCTCGAAGGCCGTGGACTCGACGTTCAGCTTGTACCTCTCACCGGGCTGCATCGGGCCGTCCGGATACTTGCCGATGCCGGCGCGCCGCTTGAAGCAGAGGCCGCGCGCCATGTAGACCTTGCCGATGCCGCCGTCCTGCAGAAACTTGATCGCCTGGATCACGGCCGGGCGGCTCCGGTTCATCGTCCCGACCTGCACGATCTTGTTGTACTTCCGCGCGGCCTCCACCATCTTCCGGCCTTCCCACACCGTGTGGCACGCGGGCTTCTCGACGTAGACGTGCTTGCCGGCCTGGATGCCCCAGATCGTGGCGAGGGCGTGCCAGTGGTTGGGCACGGCGATCATCACGCCGTCGATGTCCTTGTCGTCGAACACGCGACGCAGATCCTGCGCGTAGCCTGGCTTGAAGGTCGGGACGTCGCTCAGCTGCTTGTCGTGAATGCGCATCTGGCCGACGTTCTCGTCGATGTCGCAGATGGTCTTGATCTCGACGTTCGGCAGCCGGGCGAACCCGCGCTTGAGGGCGTTGCCCTGGCCGCGGACGCCGATGCTGGCGAGCACGACGCGGTCGTTGGCGCCGATGATCCGCGAGCTGACGGCGGGGGCCGACGCCGCCGCTGCCGTGGGAGGCGCGGCCAGGTCGCGGCCGACGACGAGGGCGGCTGCGGCGGCGCCGCCAAGGCGGGCGCCAAAATCGCGGCGCGAGATTTCGTTGCGATCGTCAGGTCTGGACACCAGTGCCTCCGCTCCCCGGCCGATCGGCACGATCGGCGGCGTTCTTACAACCCTAAGGGCGCTCGCGCCCTGTTCGTCCTTCGACACGCTCAGGCCGAACGGCTTCCTAGTGGTATTACCAGTTCTTCGGGCAGTCTATCAGAACTTCCGCCGCTCAGATGTTCCCTTTTCGCATCTCTTCCATCAGGTGATCGGTCGCGCGGACTGTCAGCGCCATGATGGTGAGCGTCGGGTTCTGGCAGGCGATCGACACGAAGGACGAGCCGTCCATCACGAACAGGTTGTCGATGTCGTGCGTCTGGCAGAAGCCGTTCAGCACGGACGACTTCGGATCGGCGCCCATGCGCGCGATGCCGACCTCGTGAATGCCCCAGCCCGGCACCGGGTTCGGACGGTTGAACGACTGGACGTACTTCGCGCCCGACGCCTCGAGCATCTCGGCCGCCGTCGCCGCCATGTCCTTCATCATCGCGAACTCGTTCTCGCCGAACGCCATCGTCACCTTCAACACGGGGATGCCGAACTTGTCGACGGTCCCGCCGGGATCGATCTCGACGAAGTTCTCTTTCCGTCCGAGCGTCTCGCCGAAGCCGCCGAGATAGACGCCGCCCATCGGCGTCATCAGCGCCTTCTTGTACCCGGCGCCGTAGCCTGGCGCGTCGAAGTTGAACCGGCTGCCGCCGCCACCCTGGAAGCCGTAGCCGCGGATGAAGTCTTTCTGTTGCGGGCTCGTCAGCGTGTTGCGGAAGCGAATGCCGTAAATGCCATTGGGCCGGTTCGGCCCGCCTTCACTCGGCTTGTCGGGCGCCATGTCCGAATACATCCCGAAGGCGCCTGCCACCGCGTGATGGTCCATCAGGTAATGCCCGAGCGCGCCGCTGGAGTTCGCGAGGCCGTTGGCAGACTGCTGGTTCGCCGAGTTGAAGAGGATCCGGACAGACTCGAGCGCCTGCGCGCACAGGACCACCGCGCGCGCGTGGACTTCTTTGGTCTCGTGCGTGTTCCGATCGACGTACATCACGCCGGTGGCCTTGCCGCTCGACGGGTCCGTCAGCACCTTCCACGCCATCGCGTTGGGGATGAGCGTGCAGTGCCCGCTCTTGAGCGCGTCGGCGACTGTCGTGAACGCCGAGTTGAAATACGAGTGTGTGACGCAGCCGCGCTCGCAGGGGCCGCAGTAGTGACACGCGCTGCGGCCGTTGATCGGCTTGGTCAGGTTCGCGGTCCGTCCGATCGTGATCGTGCGCCCGAGCTTCGCCTTGACGCGCGTGCTCAATCGCGTCTCCGCGCACGTCATCGCCATCGCCGGCTGGAACCTGCCGTCGGGCAGTTCCGCCACGCCTTCGGCCTGCCCCGAGATCCCGACGTACTCCTCGACGATGTCGTAGTAGGGCGCGAGGTCGGCGTAGCTGATCGGCCAGTCCTCGCCGAAGCCGTCGTGCGACTTCGCCTTGAAGTCCAGATCGCTGAGCCGATAGCTCTGACGGCCCCAGACGTTGGTGCGGCCGCCGATGACACGCAGCCGGCCCTGCCAGCTGAATGGCTTATCGGTGGCCGTCGTGTACGGTTCCTCGAGGTCGTTGGCAAACCAGTGCGCGTTGTATTCCATGCACGCATAGCAGTCCTTCTGGACTGGCCGCGTGCGGCGCATCAGCTCGTCGGCCTTGTCGCGATACTTCAGATCCCAGGCCGGCTTGTGCTCGCTGAAGTCGGCGTCGCCGTGCGGCTTGCCGCAATCGAGGAGAGCGACGCGGACGCCCGCCTCCGAGAGCCGCTTGGCGGCCCAGCCGCCGGACGCTCCGGAGCCCACGACAATCACATCGAACTTGCGCGAATCAGACGCCTGCGGCACGTGGTCTCTCCTCTTTCGTAGCGGCGACAATTTTAGGCGGACGCGGGGCACGGGTCCACGGGTTCGTGGGTTCCACAGGTGAACGTTGGCCTATTTCACTGTCCAGCAATCGTTTACTTGAGTTACAGGATTTGTTACATATAGAGTACATCCGGGCGGCGGCGTGTTTTCCGCTGTCAGGAGTCCGTGCATGTCATCAACACAGCCCGCCGCCGGTCTGGGGAAACCGGCAGACGAGTTCCGCAACTTCGACGCCGAAGCCCGCGACACCGTCAAGCAGTTCTACCGCCTGAATCACCGCCATCAGACACTCGAGTTCGTCCTCGCGAAGAAGACGCAGTACCTGACCCTCGATCGCGCGCGGATGCACGTGTGGGAAGCCCTCGAGTTTCTCGACACGCTCGTCGACGACAGCGATCCCGACGTGGACTTCACCCAGATCGAGCACGCGCTGCAGACTGCCGAGGCCGTGCGTCGTGCCGGTCAGCCGCCATGGCTCGTCGTCACCGGACTGATTCACGATCTGGGCAAGCTCCTCTGTCACTTCGGCGAACCGCAGTGGGCGGTAGTTGGGGATACGTTCCCTGTCGGCTGCCAGTTCTCGGATCGCTGCGTCTACCCGGAGTACTTCGACCTGAACCCCGACCGCGCGAATCCCGTGCTGTCCTCGCGCCTCGGCATCTATCAGGAGCACGCGGGCCTCGACGCCGTCCACATGTCCTGGGGACACGACGAGTACATCTACCACGTCGTCAAGCGCCACCTGCCGATCGAGGCGCTCTACGCGCTGCGGTATCACTCGTTTTATCCGTGGCACAAGGAAGGCGCCTACGAGTACCTGACCAACGATCAGGATCGAGAGATGCTGAAATGGGTCCGCGCGTTCAACAGGTACAACCTGTACTCAAAGGGCGACGGCAGACCGGACGTCAAGGCACTGCGTCCCTACTACGAGGATCTGATCGCGCAGTACTTCCCGGAGCCGCTTTCGTTCTAGCGCACTCCGAAAGTGAAAGTGCTGGAGTGCAACAGTGCCGCGGTGCGGCCGTGCGGTGCCGAAGGGCTGGAGTGCCGCCGTGCGGCAGTGCGGTGCCGAAGGCCTGGAGTGCCGCCGTGCGGCAGTGCGGTGCCGAGTGCTGACGTGCTCAGATGCGGGCCGGCGAGTGTTCTCGGTAGGGCCAATCTTTAGATTGGCCACCGACCGCCGCTGGCCGATCTGAAGATCGGCCCTACCGGGGACGGCACTTGCCTTCCGGACTGCAGCACCGCAGGACGTCAGCACTTCCGCATCGCACTGCCGCACGTGAGCACTCCAGCACCTCAGCACGCACCTCCGCACGTCAGCACCCCTGCACCCCAGCACTTACAAGCGCTTCTCCGTCCCCGTCCCGCCCCCTGTGTGCTATAAACGTCGCCAAATAGTGGCGAGGCATTTTCCTCCGCTCGCGTTCATTTCTCCCTTCGCTCCCGAGGGTGCCGGTGTCCGAGTTCGAACGTCCGCGTGCTGTGGTTCCTCCTGTCTTTGTTCAGTCCCCGCGTCCCGACATCATTGCGACAGACGACGAGCTCGACTCGTCGTTCGAGGGCGACAGTCCGTTTCCGCGTGAAGGGCTGCCGCCGGGATTCCGCATGCGCCACGACTCCCACTACGTGGACCAGCTGACGAGCCGCAGCGTCGCGCCGCAGGTGCGGCTCGTGCCGCTGCGCGACGTCGACAGTGCCCGCGCCGCGGAGGCGCGTGACATCGAGCCGCTCGCGCGCTCGATTCGGCGGGTCGGCGTCCTGCAGCCCGTGCTCGTGCGGCCGCGCGCCGGGCGCTTCGAGCTGATCTCCGGCGCGCGACGCCTGGCCGCCGCTGCCGCGGCCGGCCTCACCGAAATCCCCTGCATCGTCCATCAGGTGGACGACGCCAGGGCGCTGGCGCTGGCAGAGGCCGACACCGTGAGACCGCCGGCGACGCAGCCGCCGGCAGAACGTGCGGCAGCGAACCTCGCGACAGCGGCGCTGGCGGAACTGACACACAGCTTCGACGCGATCGGATCGTGCCTGCACCTGCTCGGCGCGCGGGACGTGGCGCTGAGAGATCGCGTCGCGCTCGATCTCATTCGGACAGAGGTCTTTCGCGCCGGCCGCCTCGTGCAGTGCCTGCGCGTCGTGTCCCAGGATCCGCCAGTGTCCGCCGTGCCGGTGTCGCTGACGCGGGCCGTCGAGCAGGTCCTGGAGTCGTTCGCGCCCGAGTGCCGGCTGTCCGGCGTGCAGGTCGACGTCGAGACCAGCGACAGCGCGCGCCAGGTGCGAGTCGATCCCGACCTGCTGTCGCTCGCGGTGACCGGCGCCTTTGGCGGCATGCTCGCGCTCGTGCAGCAGGCTCGCCAGCCGTCACTGCTGGTCCGCGTCGCGTCCTCGTCGTCAGGGTCGTCGGTGATGCTGGAGATCGCGCAGCCGCACGTGTCGCCTCCAGCGTGGGAGGCCGGGCGGTTCTTCGACATGGACTGGACGGACAGGCCGGGCGGCTACCAGGCCGCCGCGGAGCTGGCGGCGGCACGGCGCATCGCCGAGCTCCATCACGGAGGCGTCGAACTGGTAGCGGGCGAGGGCGGCGGCTGCCGCCTGGTGCTCCTGCTGCCCACAGTCTGATCGCGCGCAGGGCTCGCGGGTTTCCTGCAGGAGAGGGCACGACCGCTGTCGCGCCGCTCGGAGGCGTGGATGCGCATCAACGACGCGCACTGTCATTTCTTCTCACGCCGCTTCTTCGAAGTGCTGGGACGTGACGACCCGAAGGGCCGCTTCGCCGCGAATCCGGCCGAGTCCATCTGCAACACGCTCGGCTGGGATCCGCCCGGCGACAACACCCAGCTGGCGGATCGCTGGGTGACGGCGCTCGACGCGTCGGGCGTCTCCCGCGCGGTCGTGATCGGCAGCGTCCCGGGTGAAGAAGACAGCGTCGCCGCGGCGATCGGCCGCGCGCCCGATCGCCTCGTCGGCTATTTCATGGTCAACCCGCTCGCCGACGATGCGCCGGCGCGCGTCGAGCGCGGGCTGGGGGCGCTCGGCCTGAGGGGCGTGTGCCTGTTCCCGGCGATGCACCGCTACCAGCTGGAGGACCCGCGCTCGCTGGCGGTCATCGCGCGCGTGGCGTCGTATCCAGGCGCCGTGCTCTTCGTGCATTGCGGCGCGCTGACCGTCGGCGTCCGCAAGCGGCTGGGTTTGCGGAGCCGTTTCGACGTGCGGTTCGGCAACCCGCTCGACGTGCACCACATCGCCAGCGAATATCCGGAGATGCCGATCGTGATCCCGCATTTCGGCGCCGGCCTGCTGCGCGAGGCGCTCATGCTCGCGGACCTGTGCCCGAACGTCCATCTCGACACGTCGAGCTCGAATCACTGGGTCGCCTACCACCCCGGCCTGACCTTGAACGCCGTGTTCCGTCAGGCCCTCGATCTGCTGGGACCCACACGCTTGCTGTTTGGGACGGACTCGTCGTTCTTCCCGCGCGGCTGGAACCGGCCCGTGCTCGACACGCAGACAGAGATCCTCGAGGCGCTCAACGTGCCCGCACCTGACCGCGCCCTCATCATGGGCGGCAATTTCGACAGGCTGTTTCAGTAGCGGATCGCGGGGCTAGCAAGGGCCTGCAGGGCCTGATTCGCCGCAGGCGAAATGGGGTGGGTCACGAGGTGACGGGGTTCGTGCCCGCCGGCGGAAGCGCAGCGTCCGCCGCGTGCCTGAGGACCGTGAGCCGCCCTGTTTCGCCGCAGGCGAAATGGGCTGGGTCACGAGGTGACGGGGTTCGTGCCCGCTGGCGGAAGCGCAGCGTCCGCCGCGTGCCTGAGGACCGTGAGCCGCCCTGATTCGCCGCAGGCGAAATGGGCTGGGTCACGAGGTGACGGGGTTCGTGCCCGCTGGCGGAAGCGCAGCGTCCGCCGCGTGCCTGAGGACCGTGAGCCGCCCTGATTCGCCGCAGGCGAAATGGGCTGGGTCACGAGGTGACGGGGTGCGTGCCCGCTGGCGGAAGCGCAGCGTCCGCCGCGTGCCTGAGGACCGTCAGCCGCCCTGATTCGCCGCAGGCGAAATGGGCTGGGTCACGAGGTGACGGGGTTCGTGCCCGCTGGCGGAAGCGCAGCGTCCGCCGCGTGCCTGAGGACCGTGAGCCGCCCTGTTTCGCCAAAGGCGAAATGGGGTGGGTAACGGGGTTCGAACCCGCGACTTCTGGATCCACAATCCAGCGCTCTACCACTGAGCTATACCCACCGCAACGGACGGAACCACTGAGTTTAGCATCCCGCCAGGAGAGGCGGCAAGGCGTCCGCACAGGCGCATGACCTGCGGCGCGTGCCGCCTATACTGCCCCAATGCCCGCCCGTGACCGGTGGTCCAGACAGTACCAAATTCTGGGCCTCGATGTCGACGCGATCGACTGTGCTCTTCCTCGCCGGCATCTTCTTCATGTTCATTCCCGCCGGGCTGCTCACCGACATCCCGCGCCTCGGCGTCAACGGCCCGCTGCGGCTGGTCGCCAACGCCGTGTTCTCCGGCGCGATTGCCGTGCTCTACGTCGCGGTCCTCCAGGTGCGCCCGCGGTGGTTCATGATCCCTGTCGGCGTTCAGCTGCTGATCACCGTGATGTTCGACAGGCTGTTTGGCGCACCCGGCCAGCCCCTGACGGGCGGCGCGCTCCAGGCGCGGCTGGCGGTCGACGTCAACATCTCCACCGTCGCCATCGTCATCAGCTTCGTGCTGCTGTCGAATCTGATTCGCACCGAGGGCACTCGCTACGGGCGGATGCGCGCCGAGATGGCGCTGGCGCGCGACATTCATCGCCTGCTCGTCCCCGAGATTGCGCGTCAGGTGGAGGGGTTCGAGTTCCGCGGCGTGTCGCTGCCAAGCGGCGACGTCGGCGGCGACCTCATCGACTTCGTCGAGACGCCGCAGGGCTGGACCAGCTTCGTCGCCGACGTGTCGGGGCACGGCGTCGCCGCGGGCCTGCTGATGGGCATGGTCAAGAGCACGGCGCGCACGCTGCTCCGCGCGGGCGCGGATCTCGATCGGCTGCAGGACTCGCTCAACAGCGTCCTGGTCGACCTCAAGAGCCCGGCCATGTTCGTGACGTTTGCCGGCGTGCAGTTCGATCGCGCCGCCGGCCTGCGCTTCACCGTGGCCGGACACCTGCCGATCCTCCGCGTGCGCGCGTCGTCGGCCGTCGACGAGCTGACGGTGCCGCAGATCCCGCTGGCGATGTTCGCGGACAGAACGTTCACGTCGGCCGCGCTCGCGTGCGAGCCAGGCGACCTGCTGATCATCCTCACGGACGGCCTGACCGAGGCCGCGGATAGAAGCGATCGCGAGTTCGGCCTCGAGCGCGTCAAGTCACTGGTTGCGCCGCTGGCCAGAGCGCCGCTCGACGCCATCGAGCGGCGAATCCTCGACGAAGTCCGAGCGCACGGCCCGCAGATGGACGACCAGACCCTGCTGCTCATTCGCGCCGTGCGCTGAGCCCGATCCAGCGGCATGCGATGGCCGATCTGAAGATCGGCCCTACAGGAGTTCCCGCGATCAGTGCAACGGACACGCTGCTGATCTGTATCGGTAGGGCCAATCTTCAGATTGGCCTTCGGCACGTGATGGCCGATCTGAAGATCGGCCCTACCGTAGTTGATCGGCGCGACACGCTCTGCGAGTCGGTAGGGCCAATCTTTAGATTGGCCTTCCGCACGTGATGGCCGCTGCTCTGAAGATCGGCCTACAGGAGTTCCCGCGATCAGTGCAACGGACACGCTGCTGATCTGTATCGGTAGGGCCAATCTTTAGATTGGCCTTCAGCACGTGATGGCCGCTGCTCGAAGATCGGCCTACAGGAGTTCCCGCGATCGGTGCAACGGACACGCTGCTGATCTGTATCGGTAGGGCCAATCTTCAGATTGGCCTTCGGCACGTGGTGGCCAGCCTACGCCGGCTTGACCTTCAGCACGCCGGTCTTCATCAGCAGTCCCGAAAAATCAAAGACGTGCCGCACCGACGTGATCGCACCGTCGTCGATGACGTACTCAGCGGCGCCGCCCAGTTCCACGCGCTGCCCGGCGCCGACGATGCCGAAGAACGGTCCGTGCGAGGTGCCTGTGAGCGTCCAGAACAGGGCGGCGCGCGAGCCATCCACCACGGGCGGCCCCCAGGTGAGCGCCAGGTCGGGAAACGCCGCGAACCAGTACCGGTACACCTCGTCGATGGCCTTGCGTCCTTCGACTTTGTGGGCAGGGCTCTCGAAGGTACCGTGTTCGGCGTGCTGGGCGCTCAGCGTAGCGGCGTCGCGAGCCAGGAAGGCTTCCTGGTGACGGGCGAGCAGCGCGAGCCTGTCCTCTCGGGTCATCGGCGGAACTCCTCGTGCGCGGATGCCGGACCGGTCGGAAACGGGCCCATTGTAGGACAACTCTCGGAAGGCGAGCCCTGCGAGTTGCACAGAAAGGACTACGGGCTACGGGCTACGGGCTACGGACCACGGCCGGCGCCGCACCACAGGAGGTCAGCACTCCAGCACGGCTGCACTTCTTGCCGAATCGCGACGTGCCGCCAGCGACAGGCGCCGATCAGGGCTTGTAGTTTGCCGGCACGAACTCAACAGCCACCGCGGCGCCGGTGCTCGTCGAATTCGCGTCGGGCCTGATGGTGAGCAGCACGGGGTCGGCAGGTGTCCGCGCGCCGCATTGGATCTGGCCCTTGAGGTCGTTGCGGTAACTGATGAAGTCGATCTCGTCGAACTTCGCGGCGTGCGCGCGGATCGTTCCGCCATCAACCCGGACGACGAGCACGATCGGCTTCTTTGGGACGCATTCGATTGCGACCAGCGTCCCAGCCAGGCGGCTCTCGCCGGCGCCCAGCTTCCGCAGGTCGAGTGACAGACGCCCCTCGCCGCTCGATGCGCCGGGCGATCCGTCGAGAGACGAAGGCGGCGCTTTGGAGTCGTCGCGGCCCGTGCGGTTGGCCTCCCATTCGGCTTTCTGTTTCAGGAAGTCGTTGATGTGCGTCCGCATCTGCCGCGCCTGCTCCCGTACTCCGTCGTCGCTGCCGTGCGCGATGATCTGATCCAGGACCGCCAGCGACCTGGCAAAGTCCTGCTTGCTGCTCAGGATGCCGGCCAGTGTCAGCGCGTACTGCGGGTGGCCCGGCGAGAGCGCCAGCGCCTTCACGATCAGCTGCTCCGCCTCGTTCAGATCCCCGCCGGTGGCCTGAAGGTGCCAGGCCAGCAAGCCGTAGGAATCGACAAACGCCGGGTTCAACTCGATCGCGCGGCGCAGCGCCTTGTCGATCGCCGGATTCGCCTTGCCGTCGCCCGAGGACGTCCCCGCCATTTGCGGGTATGCAGTCATCGCTTCGGCGTAGGCGTAGTGGCAGAAGTAGGTGGCATTCGGCGACGCGATGGCCTTCTCCAGGTGCGCTCGTGCCTGGTCCCACTGCTTCGCGTCCATGTCCAGCCGGCCAAGCGAGGCCTGGGCCGGGCCGAACGAGTCGTCCAGGGCAAGCGCGGCGTCCAGTTCGGCGCGCGCCTCGTCGGGGCGCTGCATACTCAGCAGGAGGTCGCCCATGGTCGCGTGCACTTCGGCCTCGGCGACCGGCGCCACCGGCAACTGGTCGATCCTCCCGATGCGATCGCTGAACTTCAGTTGCTCGCTGACGAACAACTCACGCTGCACGTAACGTCGCAACTGCTTTTCCAGCGTCGGCAGGTCGATCCCGAGCCGCTTCACGCAGGCGGTCTCGAATGGCACGCCCGTGGCCTGGTCGCCGACGAGCTCCGCGGTGTGCTTCGCGTACTGCTGGTTCTCGCCGAGCAGCAAGTAGTGCACGAGCGCCCAGGACTCGGCGTAGAAGATAGAGGCCTTGTTGCCCTCGTTGTAGAGCGGCGAAGAATGATCAACCCGCACCAGATCGGCCAGGGGAAGAGCCTGCTGCCGGAGCAGAAGGACGTGGTAAGGATTGATCATCCCAATGACCGCTTGACGGCCGTTGTCGCTGGCGGTGAAGGTCCGGTAGTACTCCGCGAGACCCTCGTTGAACCACACCGGCACGTTGTCCATCGTGTTGTTCACGATCAGATGCACGTACTCGTGATAGACGATGTCGAGTTGGTCAATACCGTCGGCGAGCGTGAAGGTGACGTAGTTGACGGCCCGCGTCGCCTGGAAGTATCCCGCGATCTGTGCCTTGACCTTGCCGTTGTACAGCGGCTTGAGCGGCTGATAGCTCTTGTGACTCTTGAACACCAGGACTGTCGTGGGTGTCGCAGTGCTCAGCGGCGCATTCGGAAACAGGATCGCAATCGCCTCGCGAAATTGCTCCAGACGCTTGGTCACGAGCCGCAGATCGCCAGCGCCAACATCGCCAATGACATAGAAGTTCGGGCTTCGAAGTGCGATCCACCCGGTGCGCGCCTGGACCGCTGGCGCAGCCGAGGGCATTGCGGCGAATGGCGCAAGCAGCGTCAGACAAACGAGCAGCGGAAGGCGGGCCCTTGGCATGCAGGCCGCATGCTAGCCCAGCAGTCGGCGAAGCGAAAGGTACCTCGATTGGCCGCACGACTCCGGCGACTATTTCTTCGGCGAGCCCGGATTCTTTGGCGAGCTCGGGTTCTTCGACGGGCTGGAACTCTTTGGCGGACTCGGGTTCTTTGACGGACTCGAAGTCTTTGGCGTAGTCGGAGCCTTCTTGTCGTCGCCGTGAAAGATCTTGCCGAACTCGACCTTGAAATCCGGTTTGTTGACCGGACCGCTGATGCTGATCGGCACGACCGCCCCGGCGCCGTCCTTCGCCAGCAATGGATCGAGGGCCTTCAACGGCACCCGCTTCCAGCCGGTGACCATCTGCGACACGCGGGCTTCCATCCGCGCCGCGCCGGTGAAATCGAGGGTGTGTGCCGTCATCGAGTACGTGCCATCCAGGTGGATCTCCGCGCCCCGCACCTTGAACTGCAGGCGGGACATCGTCAACGTGCCGCGGCCGAGCGCGAAGTCGCTCCTCAGATCGGAGGCCACGTTGTCCACCTTCTCGTTGCCCGGCTCGCCCCGGCCGCGGCGACTGAGCTCGTCGATCTTGTCCTGCACCTGGCTGCTCGCGAAGCGCGCGGACGCGATGTGGAACTTGCCCTTGAGCAGCAGCCGGACGGGCACCGGCGGGTCGCCCGGCGGCAACTCGAGGTGCGTGACCATGTCGAAGGCGCCCGACATGTCGGGGTCGCCCTTGATCGCAAGACGGAGCATGTCCTCGAATCTGCCGTTGGTCACTGTCACGTCGAGCTCGACGGAGCGCCCATGCCTGCCTTCCACATGGACGACGCCGCCGCGGGCCGTCAGGTGACTGCGGCCCAGCGTGGCCTCCACCGGATCGAGCAGCGTGTCGCCGTTGGTGCCGTCCACGATCGCGGAAAACTCAGTGTTCAGCGGCACCGGGTTGCCGCCGACGTCGATCGAGAAATCGGGGGTCTGCGTCTTGCCGTGCACGAGAATCCGTTCGAGGCGGCCCTCGAACGTGCCCTGAGAGCTGAGCACGCCGCCGATTCCCTTGATCGTGTCGAGCTGCGCGTCATTGAACGTGTAGGTGCCCGTCAGCGGCGTCGTCGAGGGATCCTCGGCCATCCACGGGCCGAACGTGCCCGTCGCCTCGATCAGTCCCTTCGGCAGCGGGTTGGTCAGCTCGGCCTGGTACGACGTGGGCCTGTCGAAGGCGGCCTTGCTCAAAGTCAGCTTGTGGATCAGGAATTGACGGGGAGGCCTGCCCTCCTTGCGGGTCCCGATCTCGAGCAGCGTGTCGTTGGCCGTCAGCTTGTCCACGACCACCGGCGTCTTGCCGCCCAGCGAGCGCGACAGATTCGGCCGGCTCTCATCTCCATGCGAGCCCGGCGTGGCGTCGCCGTCCTTGTCGTCGTCTTTCCGGCGGGGAGGAACGAACACGTGCAGGCCGGTCAACTCCACCGACGAGACGTGCACCGGCTTTCGGAGAATCGACAACACCGGCACTTCGATCGTGCAGGTGTCGATGCTGACGAGCGGCGGCCCGTCGACGTGGCGCTTGTGGTGAAGCACCACCGAGCGCACCGTCACGTGGACGATCGGACCCAGCGCGACGCTCACGTCGCCGAGCTCCACCGAGCTGCCAAGCTTGTCGGACAACAAGGCGATCAGCTTCTGCCGAATCCGCGGCATCTGCCATTTGTAGACGACGATGCCGCCGATGGTGGCGAAGACGCCGAAGGCCACCAGTACGACGAAGAGAATCCAGGTCCGCTTGCGCCAACTCACTTCAGCCTGCTTTCCGTTTGAAGGGCGTGAACGTCGATGCCGGCGGAGCGACGCCGGCCTGCGTGATAAGCTGCCGCGCTGTCATCGCCCCGTGCGCGCTCCTGTCTTTGCTGCCGCCGTCCTCGCGGGCGCCATCGTGCGCCTGGCGGCACTGCCGCTTCCCGGCACCGTGGACATGGGCTCGTGGAAGGTCTGGACCTACGCGGCGTCCGACCAGATGACTGCCGTCTACGGCGTCGGCGGCAGCCCGCCGGTGCGCGGTGTCGTCCGCTGGGGGACGCGACAAACGACGGTGGACTACCCGCCCGGCACGTTGTACGTGCTCGCGGCGGTCGGTCACGTCTACCGCGTGTTCGCGCCGGACTTTCACGATAGCGACACTCTCGGCGCGTTGATCAAGCTGCCCGGCCTGCTCGCCATGGCCGGCTTGTCTGCCCTGCTCTATCGCGAGGTGCGGCGTCGCACCGGGCAGGTCGAACCGGCCCAATGGGCAGCGCTGGCCTGCTGGCTGAATCCAGCGCTCATCCTGAACGGCGAGGCGCTCGGCTACCTGGACCCGCTGTTGATGCTCCCCGCCGTCGCGGCGCTGATCCTCGCGGACAGCGGACGGTGGGCGTCCGCCGGGACCGCAGCGGCGCTGGCGATGATGATCAAGCCGCAGGGCGTGCTGATCCTGCCCGTGGTGGCGCTCACTCTCTGGTCGAGCGGCGAATGGCGCGCGCTTGTCAAAGCCGCGTTGAGTGGCGCGGCTGTCGTGGCGCTGCTGCTCCTGCCTTTCGCACGGGCGGGCGCCCTGCCGAACATCTGGCTGGCCTTCGGCGCGTTCTACGAGCGCCGGGACGCGCTCTCGGCCAACGCGGCGAACCTGTGGTGGATCGTCAACTGGGCGCTGCGCTTGGTGCAGCTGGTGCCCGGGCTCGGTGTGCCCGCGGCGCTGGCCGTGCCCGTCCCGCACATCCTGACGATCACGCGATTCCAGGAACTGGGCTTTCCCAACCCGCGTCCGTTTGCGACTGCCGCCGTGGCCGCGTCCTGCGCCTGGGCGTGCTGGCAGGCCCGCCGCAGGATGACGCTGGCGGTACTTGCCGCCGCCGGCGCGTTCACCGTCCACGCGTTCTTCGTGCTGATGGTCGGCGTCCACGAGCCGCACCAGGTGCTCGAGGTCCCGCTGCTCGCCCTCGCGGCGGCGCTCAGCCCGGCATTCCGGCCGGCCTTCTACGCGGTGAGCGCGATCGTCGCGTTGAACCTGAATCTGTTCTACGGCATCAGCCGGACGTGGGGCTGGGCGGTGCCGCGGACCCTCACCGTGATCGACGCGACAGTGGTGCTGTCTGTCGTCAACCTGGTGGCGTTCGTGTGGCTGGCACGCACGCTGCGACGCGAGGCGTAACACGGACTGGCGGGCCATCAGAACGCCTGGCCAATCGCGAAGTACCAGCGGCCCTTGTTGTTGACCGGATCCTGGTTGAGCGGATAGCCGTAGTCGACGCGGAACAGGAGGAACGGCAGGACGAACCGCACCCCGGCGCCGACGCTGTTGCGATCCTTGAGGTTGTTGGTGGTGGCGAGGTCGCCGAAGAAAGAGGCGTGGTCCCAGAATGCGGCGCCCCTGAAGCGGCGGAACAGGGGGAAGCGCACTTCCTCGTTCAGGACCAGCAGGCTCGTGCGGCCCGCGAATTCTTCCTCGGCCGCCAGCACCGCCAGCACGAGATCGTCATACCCGCGGACCGTCGTCGAACCACCCGCGCGCAGGCGCTCGGTGATGATGAAGCGCTGGCCCGGGCCTGATGCGATTTCGTAGCGGGCCGCCGATCCGAAGACAAACGGCCCGACCGGCAGGAAGTAGAAATTCTGGAAAAGGTACTTGCGCAGCCCGGCCGTCGATCCCAGCCACTCGGGCCCAAACTCGGCGCTCGTCGAGTGGAACCATCCCTTCGACGTGTCGATCGCGTTGTCGCGGCGATCGACGTAGAGCGACCCTATCAGCCGGCTGATGCTGGCGTTCACGTCCTCGAGCGGCGGCAAGTTCGTCGGCGTATCGAGATACTTGATGTTCAGCCGCTCGAAGTTGTAGCCGTAGCTCAATTGAAACGCGCGGCGGCGCAGCCGCTGCTCGAGCGTGATGTCGCGAGTGCGCTGCTTGATGAACTGCTCGCCGGAGACGTAATTTTCCAGCTCGTCGCCGATGTAGAAATTGGTCTGGATCGCACGGCCCCAGAAGCGCCGGCTGCTCAGATAGGCGCGGGCCACCCGATCCGATGGATTGAGGCGGCCGCTGATCCCCGCCGTCATGCCACGGCCGAACAGCCCGCGGCGCGTCAGGTCCGCGACCACGCCTGGATCGACAGAGCCCCACCGCGGATCGACGGCGGGGCGATACGGATCGAAGAGCTGAAAGCCGTACTGCAGGCGGTACTTCGGCAGCAGCTCCACCGTGACGGTGGCATCGACCAGGCCCGTGGGCGCCTGTCCCGCCTCGGCGGGGCGCGGCGTCGCGTCGACAGAGACCGTGCGGAACAGGTCCGTGTCGTAGAGCCGGTCGCGGGCGGTGTTCAGGGCGTCGAGCGACACCGGCTCTCCCGGCGTGAAGTTCACCAACTGCTCGATCAAGTCGCGTTCCGAGCCCTCGACACCGGCGACAGTCAGGGTTCCGAGTGTCGGCTGCTCTCCGCGAACCACGTGGAATGTGACATCGACAGTGGTCTTGTCCGCGCGAGGCGTGCTCTGCGCGGTGATCCGGGTCCTGCGGAAGCCGGCGCGCCGATATTGCTGTTGCAGCGCGCGCACGGCCACGGCCACCGTGTCGTCAGTGAGCACGGCGCCCGGCAGAAGCGGCGGCGTCGCATCGATCCCCTTGGCCGCCACTTTGATCGGATCGTCGATGGTCGTGGTGCCGACGTGATACTGAGCGCCCTCGTTGATGCTCACCGGCAGCTCGGCCCGCGGATCGGCGAAACGCGGGGGCGCCACCGTGATGTCCGCGGCGAGGTAGCCGCGATCGTGGTAGGCCGACGTCAGGACGGCCTTCAGGTCGTCCGGCGCGTGCCACACGCGATCGCCGAGTCCGGAGGCCACGACGGCCTTGTCGAGATCCTTCGACGAGACGTGCGTGTTGCCGGCAAAGGTGATGACCCTGGTCGTGGAGCGCGGCCCTGGCGTGATGGTCACGGTGGCCACCTGCTTCGCGCCGGTGTCGTCCTGGTTCCTGCCGCGCCGCGGCCCGGGCGTGGTCTCGACATGTGTCTCGACCTTGCCGCGGAGGTAGCCCTCGCTCGCCAGCCACGGCGTCAACTGCTCGGAGAACGCGTCGTTCAGCAGCGCGGGGACTGGCGTCTCGATCCAGGCCGCGATCAGGCGCTTGCGCAGCGAGTCCGGCACCTTGATGCCGTTGAGCACCAGCTCTGTGTGCGGCCCGCTCTGAATCGTGTAGCCCAGGTCGACGGGCGTGGACTCGGTCGCGTTGGCGGGCGGCGTGGGCGGATCGCGGCGCGCGATGAGACTGGCGGCGTAGTAGCCGCGCTCGAGGAACAGCTTCTCGAGGCTGTCGCGGTCTTCCTGCCACTTGAAGAAGTCGAAGTGCCGGCCTTCTGTCACGCGCAGCGACTTGCGCACGTCGTCCTGCGTGATGTCGCCGAAGACGGCGATGAACACGTCCTGCACGCGCTCGGGGATTCGCTTCTTCGCGGCACGCGTCTGGGCGCCGCCGCCAAACGAGACGTCGTGCCGGACCTCGTACGACCGATCCTGGTTGTCCAGCTGCACGACGCGTAGCTCGAAGCGCGGTGTGGGCTCGTAGGCGACGATCCAGGTCACCTGGCCGCTCTCGCGCAGGTTCTGCGAGACGATCACCTCGAGCGTCGGGAACACGCGCTTGGAAAACGTCAGCCGCTGGGCGGGGTTGGACTCTGCCGACACCAGCGTCGGGTCGAACATCACGTCGCCGGGGTTGCCGGACTCGAGACGCACGCTGTCGAAGCCGATCGCGCGGCCGATGGCGCTCGTGATCTCCCCTGACAATGCAGCGGCGAGTTGCTGCGTCACCACGTCCCCGGCCGATGCGCTGCTCGTCGTCTGACCCGACACCATCAGCGACGCGATCTGATCCTCGGGCAGCGGCGGATCGGAGCTCAGCGTCGTCTCGGTGCGGCCTTCGACGGTGTCCACGCGCATCGTGAGGTCGTAGCCGCCGATCCGGGTCGTGGCGACCATGTGGACGTCGGGCTTGATGGTCGTCGGGTCGCGGAACTCCACCCGCGCGGACTCGATCTGGTAGGTGTGCCCCCCGAAATAGAGCTGCCCGCCGGGCGCGATGTCAGCCTGCCCGAGGATTCGGACGTTGGCCGGCGGCCCGAAGACCCTGATGTTGGCGCCCACCGCCACCTTGCCGTAGCTGGTGTCGATGGCGATGGAGTCGTTGGCGAGGATCCGCAGGTCGAGCGTCAGCAGGGGCGGGCCCTGATTCCGGCGCCCGTTCGGCACGACGACAGGCTGCTCCTTCTCCTGGAACAGCGACAGGATGCCGCCGGTGACGATCAGCGATTGCCGGTAGGCTGCATCGACGATCGTCGCGGTTCCACTCAGGGTCAGGCGGCTGTCCTGCTGACGCCCGGCCAGTTTCAGGTCGGCGTCCACCAGGCTCCGGAACCCCTTCGGGACGTCGAACAGCGCGCCCCGCACCGCCATCGTGATGCCCCCGCCAGGAATCGGCGGCCGGCCCGGCAGCGCCATCGCGCCGCCCGCCTCGAGCGAGCCGCCGTTCACTGAGCCGCGCACGTCACGGAGGACGAGCTGCCCGCCCTTGAACTGCGCCGTGCCGTTGATCCCGCTGAACACCAGCCGCGGATCGCGGATGACCAGCTCGCCGTTGCGAAGCGCCGCCTCTCCGTTGATATCCGGCTGCGTGAGCGGGCCGCGGATTGTCGCCGACACCGTGGCCGTGCCCGCAGGGCGGTAGCTGCCGAGCAGCAGGCCCAGAGAGCGCAGATCGAGGCTGCCATCGAGCTTCGCGTCCACTGTCTGCGTGCCCAGGAGCTGCACGGATCCGCCGAGCGTCACACGCGTGTCGGCGGAGGCCTGCGCCACGATGGTCCACGGCTCCAGCGTCGCGACGCCCTTCGCGAGGGTGAGGTGACCCGGGCGCTGCTGCGCCAGGCCAAGCTCGCCAGACGAGATGAGCGCGTCTGTCAGATGCACATCGGCGACCACGGCCTCGAGCGTCGGCCTGTCGGCGGTGACCGTGTACTCCGCGCGCGCCTTGAAGTCTTGCGCCTTGAGCGCGTCAGGCCCGACAAACGGCTGCAGCACCTGCACCGTCACGTCGTCCACGTGGCCCGACAGTGCCGCGGCGTCGCCATGGGGCGCGCCGGGGACGCCGAGGAACCAGGCCGGTACCGTGCCGGCGACGGCAGCATGCGCGCCCTGCCAGTGGACCTCGGCGAGCTCGATGTGGAGCTGGCGGCTGTCGAGCGACGCGCGCAGGTTGACGTCGGTGAACGGCGGCAGCCGTCCGTCGCCAAGCTCTGCGCCGTCGAGGCGAAGGCTGCCGGTCACGTCGGGCTGATCGAGCGCGCCGGTCGCCGTCACGGTTCCGGAGAACGGACCCGTCAGCACGAGCGTCTCGGCGTTGGCTGGAAACAGCTGCGCCGCCAGCGGCCGGAAGTCTTCGAGCCGCCCCTGCAGGCTCATGACGAGCGGCTGCCTGACGGTGCCGTCGAGCGTGCCGTTGCCGGCGATGCGGCTCTGGCCGGTCGTGATCTCGACGTCGGTGACGTGCAGCGTTCCCGGCGCCCACGTGACCTGCGCTCCCGGCTTGAACACCAGCGGCAGGGTGCCGTAGGTGCCTTCCAGGCGGTCGACGCAGACCTCGGCGGTGGCGACGCGGCCCGCGGTGGCGGAGCCCGTCACGTGCGCGTCGAAGTCTGTGGCGCCGATTTCCAGCGTCGCCTGGCCGATCTGCATCGCGACCGGAGAGTCTGTCGAGTGCACCTCGAGCGCCGCGGTGAAGGGTCGCTCGCCAGCGAGGCCGAGGGTCCCGTCGATCGTCGCACCGAGGTCTGGCGCCTTCGCGTGAAGCTGCGCCGTCCCCGACTGCGTGCGCACCGAGGCGGCGACCGGTCCGAGTGTCTTGCCGCCGAGCGTCAGCGCCGGCGCCTGCAGGTCTCCGTCGAGTGACAGCGCGTCGAGTGTGCCTGTCGCGTGGACCTTCCCGTCGATGGTGGCCGAGAGACCGGACCGCGAGGTCGCATCGGGCAGCGTCACGGTGATTGTCGCCGGAAGGACCGGCAGGCCGGCAGGCACGTCGGTGGTGAGATGAAGGGCCTGCGCGAGCGCGGTCGCGTCGATGGCGCCGGTCTTCAGCGTCCACGTGACGTCTCCCGCGATTTCGCCGCCGGTGCGCGCCGCGGCGTGGACGTCGGTGACGCGGAGCACGCCGTCCACGAGCTGCACCTGACCGCGGACGCTGTCGAAGGACTGCGCGAAGGCCTGCACGGGGCCGCCATGGAATTGCGCGTCCACCTGCGGCCGCGCGAAGGTCCCCGTCACCTGGCCGTCGAGATCGGTCACGCCCGTGACGGGTAGCGTGAGCCCGTAGCGCCTGCTCCACGCCTCGACCGCGACGCCGCGGGCCGTGGCATTGGCCTGGATCGTCTTGTGGTTGAAGTCCAGCTGCGCCGTCGCCGCAGCCGTCGCAGGGCCCGAGCGCGCCTCCATCCGCGAGACCACGAGCGCATCGGGATCGACAGTCGCACTCAGGTCCACATCGACCCGCGGTTGATCGGGCCAGGCGAGGCCGGCGCCGATGGTGAGTGCCGCGCGCGCTGTCCCGAACGTGCGCGAGAGCTCTGCCTCGCCCGTGAGCGCGCCCGACGCACCCTTGAGCGGGTCGCCCCAGTCGACATCGAGCAGGCGGAAGCCGTCCAGAACGACCGGCGCGCTCTCGCCGGCCAGCGCGATGCGGCCAGACAGCGGCCAGTCACTGTAGTTTTTCTCGCTGCCGCGCGTGACGACTTCGCCCTTCATGTCGAGCGCGCCGTCCGCCCGGGCGTCAACGGCGATGTGCCAGGGCCCGCGGTCGAAACGCGCGTCGACGCGCCCGTCGAGCCAGAGTTGCTCGCCTTTGACCAGCCCGCCCGGGACGCGCGCGCCACGTGGACTGCAGGCGGCCCTGCAGCGAGGCGGCATGCCAGCCATTCCACTCGCCGGTGAACGTGCCGGACACGAGCGACCCCGGCGTCACGTAGAGGGCGCCGGGAGATCCGGCGAGCAGGCGCTTCCACAGGTCGCCGGCGTCGAAGTCGCGCAGCGTCAGCGCGGCACGGCTCTGGCCGGCATCCTCCCAGGCGAGGCGCCCCTTCCCTTGCGCGGTGCCGCGCCCGACGCGAACTACGGTGTCCGTCAGCGTGATGCCGCCGGTCTCGAGCGCGCCCTGCGCGGTCATGTCCGCTATCGGCACGTCGCGCCAGCTGATGTTGACGCCGTGGAGCGCGACGTCGGCGAACGCGGGCGCGCCACCCGAGGCCGGCATGGTCAAGGTGACGCCGAGCGGCCCTTTCAACGTGTCGAGAAACGGCAGCCAGGTCTTGATCGCCTCACCCTTGAAGGTGGCGCCGGCAGTCAGCTTGAGGCGGTCGTTGCCGTGGAACGCGAAGTGGACATCCGTCGAGATGACGCCTTCGGCCAGCTCCATCTTCAGGGCGTCGACGCCGGCGCCCTGCGGCGAGTAACGGCCGCGGCCGCCGAGCACTGTCAGCTGCGTCACGCGCGGATACCACGAGACGGCGCTGAGGGCCCCGGGGGAAATGGCGCCCGCCAGCGCGCCCGGTGTGCCCGACCCATCGGGCAGCAGGTCTGCCGTCAGGCCGTGCGTGTCGGCGATGAACTTCGCGTCCACGTCCTCGTAGCGGACGCTGACGTTGTGCAGGCGGATGGCGGCAAACGCCGGCAGCGGCCGGGGCTGGGATGGGGTCTTCGACGGCGCCAGCCAGCCCGCGGGAATCGTCTTCCATTGCTTGTTCTGCTGGAGCAGCGTGACCTGCGCGTTCTCGAGCGTGACGTCGAGGCCGTCGAGCGAGCCCTTGTAGGTGCCCCACCGATACACCACGTACACGCGATCGGCTGTGATGAACGGCGCCACCCCGGGCGCGCCGAGGCTGAAGCCGGTGACGGTGGCCGTCCGCGTCAGCAGGTTGAATCGAATGCCCTTCCAGCTGACCTCGGCGTGAAGGGCCGACCGCAGACGTCCAAGCCCGTAGTCGCCGAGCGCGTGCTGCACGGGAGGCAGATACAGGGCAATGATGGCGAGCAGCAGCACGCCGACCAGCGCCAGCACGGCACGGCGAAGCCACCGGAGCAGGCCCGATCTGCGCGGCTGGTCGGGCCGCTCCCCCTCGTTCACGGCACGATTCTATCCAAGGGTCGGGCCAGTCCCTCCCGGGTACCGCTCACCGCTACAGCCGAGATGGGTGGGCGGTCCTATAATCAGGAGATGACCGATCCGAAGACGGGGCCGCCAGGGGCTACTGACGCGGAAGAGCGCGTCAAAGTGGTCGATCGCCGCTGGTGGGCGCAGCCGGAGGGCACGCCGGCTGACAGCGAACCGGTGGCCGCCAGGCCTGCGTACGTCGAGGAGCTCGAACAGCGGCTCGCCGAGCGCGACCGGCAACTTCAGCAATACGTGCAGCAGTTCAAGACAGCCTCCGCCGAATTCGACGAGGCTCGCGTACGGGCCCGCCGCGAGGTCGGACGGGAGATCGAGCGGAGCAAGCGCGCGATGCTCGGCGAGCTGCTCGACGTCGCCGACAACCTGGATCGCGCCATCGACGCCGCCTCCACCTCCACGTCGATCGACGCGATCGCCGAAGGGGTGAAGCTGGTCCGCTCCCAGTTTCTGGCGCGGCTCCAGGGCTTCGGCGTCGTGCCCATCGACGCGCTGGGCCAGCGCTTCGATCCGGCCCTCCACGAGGCAGTCACCACGATCCCCGCCGGCAGTGACGCCGACGACGACGCCGTGCTTGGCGTGGTGCGCCAGGGCTTCCGCATTGGCGACGACGTCCTGCGTCCCGCCCAGGTCGCTGTCGGCCGCAAGCCCGAGGCTTCCGAGTGATGACCCGACCGGGAGGACGCCGCATCGCGGCGATCTGGCTGCTGGCGGTCGTGACCGCCCTGACGTCCGGCCTGCTGGCCGCACAAACCGCCGCACAGAGGCCGGACTGGAATCAGCCCTTCGATCCCTTCCGCATCGTCGGCACCATCCACTACGTCGGCACGAGCGAGTTGTGCGCGTATCTGATCACGACGCCTCAGGGCCACATCCTGATCGACGGCGGGCTGCCCGAGTCAGTCGCGCTCATCGAGGCGTCGATCGTGAAGCTTGGCTTCAAACTGGAAGACGTGAAGATCCTGCTCACGACGCAGGCGCATTTTGACCATGTGGGATCGCTCGCGGCGCTGGCCGCGAAGAGCCACGGGCAGGTGATGGTGATGGCCGGCGACGCGGAGCTGGTGGAGCACGGCGGCCACGGCGACTACCTGTTCGGCGACTCCAATCCGTTTGCGCCGGTGCACGTCGATCGCGTCCTCAAGGACGGGGACACGGTCTCGCTCGGCGGCACGACATTGGTCGCCCACTTGACCCCTGGCCACACGCGTGGCTGCACCACATGGACCACGACGGTGTCGGAAGGCGACCTCAAGTATCTCGTCGAATTTGTCGGCAGCACGTCAGTAAATCCGGGCACGCGGCTGGTGCACATGCCCTCGTATCCGGGCATTCGCGCGGACTACGAGCGCGCGTTTCGCGTCCAGCGCGGCATGCATCCCGACATCTTCCTCGGCGCGCACGCCGGCTTCTTCGACCTCGCGGCCAAGCGTCAACGGCAGGTCGCCTCGCCGACGCCCAACCCGTTCGTGGATCCGAAGGGCTACGCCGCCCTCGTCGCCAAGAGCGAGAAGCGATTTCACGAGCTGGTCGCCACGGAGATGGGTCACTAGCGCGTCAGTCGTGCGGCGCTCCCCCGATACGGCTGAGGCAAGTGTGAACGGACCCTCGCGTCCGTAACGTCATCGTTACGCCCGTAGTCCGTAGCCCGTAGCCCGTAGTCCGTAGTCCGTAGTCCGTAGTCCGTAGCCCGTAGTCCGTAGCCCGAGTGGACGCGTGATGTCCGACCACTCGGGCCGGCCCAAATTCGTTTGCTACAATTGAAGCCAGAGGACGTGCACTTCGCACGCGTCCCGTTACAGGAGACTGGCATTGAGCAAGCGCACCACCAAGGCAGGGACGGAGTCCGCACCTGCGACTCGTCGCCGCACGCCTGCGGCGCCGGAAGTCGCGGCCGCGCCGGAGTCGCCCGCACCGAAGGCCGCCCGCGCACGCCGCAAGTCGGCGAGCACCACCGAGATCAGCCAGGCGCCGGATTCGAGTCCGTCGCCGAGTGCCGTGCCCGCTCATCACGACATCGCCACGCGCGCGTACTTCATCGCGCTCGAGCACGGCTTTGTCGGCGACCCGATGGCCGACTGGCTGATGGCCGAAGAGCAGCTGCGGCAAGTCGTCAGCTGATACCCCGGAGGGGCGGTCCGGCTGCGCTACACTGAGCGCGTGCCTGCCGGATCGTCCTCCGCCCTCTCGCTCTGGCGCGAGGGCACCCGCGTCGTCGAGCCAATGCTGGCCTCGACGACTGACGTTCCGCTTCAGAGCGCCGACTTCGTCTACGAGCCCAAGTACGACGGCGTCCGCACGCTTGCCTTTGTCTCTCCGGGCCATCCGCGTCCGACGGTTCATCTCTACTCGCGTCTTGGCAACGACAAGACGTCACAGTTCCCGGCCATCGTCCGGGCACTGACCCGCTACGCCCTGAAGCTCCGGCACCCGGTGGTGCTCGACGGCGAGATCGTCGCGCTCGACGAGCGCGGCCGCGCCGTCGGCTTTCAGCATCTGCAGGGGCGCATCCACGTCAAGACGCTCGCCGACGCCGACGACAGCCCCACGGCGTTTGTCGCCTTCGACCTCCTCCGCGATGGCCCGCACGACCTGCGTGGGATGACGCTGGTCGCGCGCCGCGCGGCGCTCGAGCGCGTCTTCGGCGATGCCGGCTCGCCGATCCTGCGCCTGTCGCCGCAGGCCGCGCGCGACGGCCGCGAGTTGTATCGCGAAGCACTGGCGCAAGGGTGGGAAGGCCTGATCGCCAAGCGTGCGTCGTCGACGTATGTCTCGGGCCGCCGTTCACCCGACTGGTCGAAGCTGAAGCTGATTCGCGAGCAGGAATTCGTCATTGGCGGATGGACCGATCCCCGTGGCGCGCGCAGCGGCTTCGGCGCGCTGCTCCTCGGCGTCTACGACGACGCGCGGCTGGTCTACGTGGGTCACGTCGGCAGCGGGTTCGACGAGAAGGAGCTGGCGCGCCTGATGCGCGCGCTCAAGCCGCTGGCTGTCGAGAAGTCACCGTTTGCGACACCGCCGCCCGCCAACGAGACACCGCACTGGGTCAAGCCCACGCTCGTCGCACAGGTGAAGTTCACCGAGTGGACAGACGACGGGAAGCTGCGGCATCCGACGTACCTGGGCCTGCGCGATGACGTGGTGCCAAAGAAGGTGCGGCGGGAGACGGGCGCCACCTACAGCCCGAAGGCGCTGCAGCGGCTGGATCAGGGGGCCGAGAAAGCCGAGGGGGGCAAGAGGGCCGAGGCAGGCAAAGGCATGGCAGGGGCGGGCAAGAAGGCCGAGGGGGGCGAGAAGGGCAAGGCAGGCAGGGCCACGGCAACGGCGGGCACGAGCAAGGCGGCAGACGCTGGTCAGGCCAAGGCGGGCAAGGCCAAGGCGGGCAAGAAGGCCGAGGGAGGTGAGAAGGGCAAGGCAGCGGCAGGCCAGGGCAAGGCAGGCAAGAAGGCCGAGAAGGGCAAGGCGGAGGCAGGCCAGGGTAAGGCAACGGCAAGAGCCGTAGGGCCGATCTTCAGATCGGCCATCGCGGGCAAGGGCAAGGCAATGGCACGCAAGGGGAACGCAACGGCGCCGGCGCTGAGCGACGAGCTGCAGCGCGTCGTCGATCAGCTGACCGATCTCGAGCAACAACGGAAGAAAGGGGCGATCGCCTTGCCAGGTGGCGAGTCGCTCGACGTCGGCAATCTCGAGAAGGTGTTCTGGCCGGACGGGCCGTTCACGAAGGGCGATCTGCTCCGCTACTACGTGCGCGTGTCGCCGTACATTCTTCCAGTCGTCGCGGATCGGCCGCTGGTGATGAAGCGGTACCCGAACGGCGTCGGCAGCGAGGCGTTCTACCAGCATCGCGCGCCCGACAAGATTCCCCCCGGCGTCCGCAGCGTGACGCTGCCGGACGATGACGTGCCGAGCCGGCTGGTGGGTGGCTCGCTCAAGACACTGCTCTACCTCGCGCAGCTCGGCGCCATCTCGCAGGATCCCTGGTTCTCCCGAGTCGATCGTCCTGGCATCGTCGATCAGATCGCGTTCGATCTGGACCCCATGCCGGGAACTTCGTTCGAGACGATTCTCGACGTGGCGCGATGGCTGCACGAGGAGCTGGACAGGGTGGGCGCGATCGGTTTTCCGAAGACGTCTGGCGCCGACGGCCTGCACGTCTTCGTGCCGATGCCGAAGAACACCCCGTACGAGGCCGGGCGCATCTGGGCGCAGATTCTGGCGACGATGATCGCGGCGAAGCATCCCAAAGTGGCCACCGTCGAGCGGACCGTCAGCAAGCGCGGGGCGAAGGTCTACGTCGACTACCTGCAGAACATCGAGGGCAAGACGCTGGCGTGCGCCTACAGCGCCCGCGCGAGCGATTTTGCGGGCGCGTCGACGCCGTTGACGTGGGACGAGGTGCACGCGGGCGTGGACCGGCGCGACTTCACCATCGCGACGCTGCCGGCCCGCCTGGCCCAGGTCGGGGACTTGTGGGCGGGCGTGCGCAAGGCGAAGCCGCCGGACCTGCGCAAGGTCGCCGCGAAACTGTCGGCAGGCGGCTGACGCGGCGAGACCGATCGTCCGGCGATTGCGCGGAGTTGGCTGCGGATCCGATACTGATTGATGGAGCGTCGATGGAGGACTACACGCGCGGGCACCGGATGCCCGGTGATTTGCGTCGCAACCGGCTGGAGTTGCCGGCCTGCCCCGGGTGCGGCACCAGCGAGCCGCAGGTCGCGGAACGAGGAGCGGCGGCGGTGACACTGAAATGCACGTCCTGCGGGCATACGTGGGCGGTCGAGACGCCGAAGGACCGCTGGTAGTCTCGCGGCGAGTGGCCCGCACGGGGCACGTCACGCGCGCCGTGGCAGTCGTCGGGTCTGAACGGTTGCCTCGCCTGTCGGGGTTCCCTTATACTGGTCGTTCGTGCGCCCGTAGCTCAGTTGGATAGAGCGCCGGACTTCGAATCCGTAGGTCGCAGGTTCGAGTCCTGCCGGGCGCGCCACTCGCCCGGAGGGCGAGTGCGGCCCGGCGGGGCTCAGGCACGTCGCGCGGCGCTTTCGCGCCACGCGAACGGGCACGAGTCCTCGGAGTCCGGCAGGACGTCAGGCACGCCGTCTCGCTCTTGCGAGCGAGACGAGCGGGCACGAGTCCTCAGCGCGCGCCACGCGACAGAATTTTTGCCAAGCCACATCCGATGTGGGCCCGTAGCTCAACTGGCAGAGCAGCAGACTCTTAATCTGTTGGTTGAAGGTTCGATTCCTTCCGGGCTCACCAGCCTCCGCTCCGAATTCTCGCGGAGGCTGTCCGCCGGAGTCGTCGCGAAGCGACGCGTAGGCGGACTTTCCCCTCGCTGAGAGCTACGGCTGGTAAGCCAGCCACTCGCCTTCGCTCTCATTCCTCGCGGAGGCTGTCCGCCGGAGTCGTCGCGAAGCGACGCGTAGGCGGACCTTCCCCCTCGCTGCGAGCTACGGCTGGCAAGCCAGTGCGGGCAAGTGGCGAGAACTGCCACGTCGACCCGTCCGACAAATCGCAGAAATCACGCCCTTTCATCGATGCCAGCCTCTTTGCAGTGAACTGAGCGACTGGCGGCTCGGCCGAACATTTGCTGCCGTCTTCAGCAATGCCCGCCCCCAGGCGCTTCGTCTACATCATTCAGAGCATCCACCACCCCGCTGCGTATTACGTCGGCCTGACAGCGGACCTCGACGCTCGCCTCTCAGCGCACAATGCGGGTTTGTCACCACATACCGCACCGCACCGTCCTTGGCGACGAGTCATCGTCGTGGAGTTCGCCAAAGAACAGCCAGCAGTCCTGTTCGAGAAGTACTTGAAGACGGGCTCGGGTCGGGAGTTCGCACGCAGACACTTCCGGCAAGAGCGCTCCGGTTGAACTGCCTGCGTCCCTCTGGTGAACGCGCTGGGGATTAAAGTCGTCGGCCGGTGGGATCGAGTCCACGGAATTTTCGGCGACGTCCAAATCGCATCACGATTTGCCGCCGATCATCCTGCTGCCGATAACGTAGCCCCATCGAATCGATCCGAACGTGATCACGGTCAGCAGATACGAGACGATTCCCTGGACGCACCGCGCATCGAGGCCGGCATCGCGCAGGGTGGCGGCGTATTGTTGGTGTGGCGCACGTCCAGGATCAGCACGCGCCCGCCGGACTTGAGCACCCGCGCGATTTCGCGCACGGCGGTTTGCCGCTCGCCGGCGTTGTAGATGTTGTGCAACGCCATGCTCGAGAGGACGACGTCGAAGCTCGCGTCGTCGAACGGCAACTTGCGCGCATCACCGGTGTGCACTTCGACCTTGTCGGCCACGCCTTCGATCATCGCGTTGTTGAGCGTGCCCGCCGGCGTTGTTCCCGCTGAGATCCTCGGCCTGCCACTTGTCGATCCCGACCGCGCGGCCGGTCTGAGAGCGCTTGGCCGCGCCGATGAGAAACAATCCCAGCCCACACCCCACATCCAGCACGCGCTCATCACCCCGCCAGACAATCTTGTCGAGATAATTTTCGCGCTCGCGCACCTTGCCGATCTTGCTGTCGTAAATCATCCACAAGCCCATCGCGCCGCAGCTCAGGCCGGCCCCGATCAGCGGCCGCGCGATCACCGCGATCAGGTCATGCCTTGACCACACACCCAGCAGCCGCGTGATCAGCGAGATGATGCCCAGCGCCGCGACGATGAGCAGATTGCGCACCGCCAGCGGCGCGTCCAGGCCGTAGTTTGGGTCGGCGATTGTCTTTCATCCGTTCCCTTTCACGATCCGGGGCATCTAACCACTCGGGCTGCACAATGACAAATCCGTGCCTTAGCCAGGCCGCCAGCGGGCACGATTCCTTCCAGGCTGTCCACCAGACCGTTTTGAACGCCGGCCATCCGGCGCCTCCAGTCGAGCTTCCGAGGTAGAATCGCCCCGCTCCCGTGTCCGCGCTCACGACAGGTCAGACCCTCTCTCACTACCGCATCGTCCGTGCGCTCGGCGCGGGTGGCATGGGCGAGGTGTTTCTCGCCGAAGACACCAAACTCGGACGCCAGGTTGCCCTGAAGGTGCTCGCTCGCGAGAGCGCCAGCGATCCCGATCGTCGGGCGCGGTTCGAGCGCGAGGCGCGCGCCGTCGCGGCACTCAATCACCCCGGCATCGTCACGATCCACTCCGTCGAAGAGGACCAGGGCGTCATCTTCATCACGATGGAGCTCGTCGAGGGCCGCACGCTGGCCGAGCACATTCCCAGCGGAGGCATGGCGCTCGCGGATCTCCTGCGTGTCGCGATCTCGCTGACAGACGCCGTCGGCACCGCGCACCGGCGCGGGATCACACACCGCGATCTCAAGCCGGCCAACGTCATGGTCGTCGACGACGGCCGCGTGAAGGTGCTCGATTTCGGCCTCGCCAAGCAGGACGCCCAAGGCGCGCTGCAGGAGGAGACCGCCCTCCAGCCGACGGCACACGTCACCGCCGAAGGGAAGATCCTCGGCACGGTCGCGTACATGTCGCCCGAGCAAGCGCAGGGCAAGCCCGTCGATCAGCGTTCGGACATCTTCTCGATCGGGATCGTGCTCTTCGAGATGGCGACGGGCCGCCGGCCGTTCACGGGCGATTCGAACGTGTCGGTGCTCTCGTCGGTGCTGAAGGACACGCCGCCGTCGGTGACCGCGCTCCGCCCCGAGCTGCCCAAGGAGCTGGCGCGCATCGTCAAGCACTGTCTCGCGAAGGATCCGGAGGACCGGTACCAGAACGCCAAGGATCTGCGGAACGATCTCCGGGCGCTCAAGGAGGAATCCGACAGCGGCGAGTTGACGGCATCGCAGCAGAGTGTGACGCCGGTCTCCGGGGTGTCAGGCGTCACAAGCCCGCAGACGCCGGTGCCGTCGGCGGTGACGTCACCGCGGCGCCGCCGAACGGCGTTGGCGGGCGCATTCGCCGTGCTCGTCGTGGCGGCCGGATCATTCGCCGCCTGGTGGTGGTCGGCGCCGCGGCCGCCGCGAGTCCTCTCGATGAAGCAGATCACCACCGACGGCGCACAGAAGGAGGGCCTCCTGACCGACGGTGCGCGCCTCTACTTCCGGGTGACACATCTTCGAGCCGGCGCACAGGGTCGCGGGGCCCTTGCACAGGTGGCGGCCGGAGGTGGCGACACAGTAGAGTTGGCACCTCAATTTCCCAGCCTTCTGGATATCGATCCCTCCGGGCAGGAGCTCCTGGTTGGCGACTTCCCAAGGACAGGTGACGGCGTCCTGGAGGTCATGCCGGTGCTTGGCGGATCTCCGCGCCCGGTCGGGGACTTGCGAATAAGCGGCGGCGCCACGTGGACCTCGGACAAGTCGCAGATTGTCTTCGCCGCAGGCACGGAATTGCGTCTGGCGTCGAGCGACGGCAGCGGATCGCGAACGCTTCTGACGGCGCCCGGCACCCCGTTTGCCCCTCGTCTGTCGCCGGACGGGGAGCGGCTGCGGTACAGCGTCACAGACCCGAAGACCGGCAACGCCTCGCTCTGGGAGGCCAGCGCGGACGGCCGCAATCCCCATCCGCTGCTTCCAGGGTGGACCGGTGCGCAGAATCCGTGTTGCGGGGGCTGGACCCCCGATGGGCGCTACTTCGTCTTCGAAGCAGGCGGGAACCTCTGGGCACGCGCGGAAGCTCGCAGCCTGTTTCGCCGGACGACGGACGCACCGACGCAGCTCACGTTCGGTCCGCTGTTGTTTTCCCGCGTCATTCCCGGCCGGGACGGCAAGCATTTGTACGCGATCGGCGATCAGCGCCGAGGCCGGCTGGCGCGCTACGACGCGCAGTCGAAGCAGTTCGTCGAGTTCCTCGGAGGGCTGTCGGTCGAGGGCGTCGCCATCTCGCCCGACGGCGGATCGGTGGCATACACGACCTACCCGGAGTACACGCTGTGGCGAAGCCGACTGGACGGCACTGACCGTCGACAGCTCACGTTCCCGCCGCTCGGTGCTTACCTGCCACGATGGTCGCCCGACGGATCTCAGATTGCATTTTTCGGCGGAACCAGTCCGGAGACCTTTCGCATCTATCTCCTGCCGGCGGCAGGCGGTGTGCCGCGCCTCGCGACGAAAGGCACGGCGCCAGAAGCGGACCCGTCATGGTCACCAGACGGGCGGACGCTCGTCTTCGGCGGTACCTCGGGCGTGACCGACCAGGGCCCGACGCCACCGGTCATCCAGCGACTCGATGTGGCGACAGGTCGACTGACGCCGATCCCTGGATCGCAGGGACTCTTCTCTCCCCGCTGGTCGCCGGACGGCCGCTGGATCGTCGCGTTGTCTCGCGACTCCGGCCGTCTGGTGATCTTTGACGTCGCCAGCGAGCGATGGAGCGACCTCCTGCCGCCCGGACCCACGTACGGATGGCCAAGCTGGTCGGCCGACAGCAAGGAAGTGACGTTCGTGCGGGGCCTCTTCCGCGAAAACGCCATCCTGCGCGTGCGGCTGGCGGATCGCAAGGTGGAAACGGTCTTCGATGGGAAGGGTGCCGATCTGGTGAACGGTGCTCTCGGGCCCTGGTTCGGAACGACGCCGGATGGCTGGCCGTTGGAGTTGCTCGACGCCGGCACGCACGACATCTACGCGCTCGAGTGGGATGCGCCCTGAGGCTGCTGGCCCTTGCGCCCATCCCTCCGGCACCCAGCAAGGCGACAGTCTCGTACGGACCAAAGCGCGTGCCGGCGGCAAATGGCATGGAGAGCGCAGGGATGTGACATCGGGCCCAAGAGAAGCATCCATCGCAGGCTCAGGAGAGCGCGGTGAGCGACCAGACGGACGTCCTGCAAGGCACTCTCGACCTGTTGGTCATGCGCACGACCGCCGTCGAAACGTTGCACGGTTGTGCCCACTCACGCCACCCGCCGCAACCCCTCAACCTGCCGCAGCCAGCCGTCGAGCTGGTTCCAACTCGCGAAATTTGGGGTCACCAACTCTCACGTCGTTCGAGTCGGTTTCGCCCGGCAGGCCTCAGGCACGCGGCGGAAGCCGACGCGGCTTCCGCCAGCGGGCACGATTCCGCTGTCGCTCACTTCGAGGGCACCCTGCTGCCGATCACGTAGCCCCATCCCACCGAGCCGAACGTGATCACTGTCAGCAGATACGAGAACACGCCTTGCACGCAGCGCGCATCCGTCAGCCCTGCGTCGCGCAAAGTGGCGGCGTATTTCGATGTGTGCCGCACGTCGACGATGAGCACGCGCCCGCCAGGCGCCAACACGCGCGCGATTTCGCGCACGGCGGTCTGCCGCTCGCCCGCGTTGTAAATATTGTGCAGCGCCATGCTCGAGAGCACCACGTCGAAGCTGGCGTCAGGGAAAGGAAGTTTTCGGGCATCGCCGGTGTGCACTTCGACTTTCTCGGCGACGCCTTCGATCATCGCGTTGCGTAACGTGCCCGCTGCGTTGTTGCCGCTGAGATCTTCCTGCTGCCATTTGTCGATGCCGACGGCGCGACCGGTTGAGAGGCGCTTGGCCGCGCCGATGAGGAACAATCCCAGCCCGCACCCCACATCCAGCACGCGCTCGTGTCCGTTCCAGTTGATCTTGTCGAGATATGTTTCACGCTCCCGCACCTTGCCGATCTTGCTGTCGTAAATCATCCACAACGCCATCGCGCCGAAGCCCAGGCCGGCGCCGATTAACGGCCGGGCAATCACCGCGATGACATCCTGCCGGGACCACACGCCCAGCAGCCGCGTGATCAGCGAGATGATCCCCAGCGCCGCGACGATGAGCATATTGCGCACCGCCAGCGGGGCATCCAGGCCGTAATTGGGAGTCCGATTTTTATTCATCCTTTGCCTTTCATGATCCGGGTCAATCTAATCACTCGGCCTGGACGATGACAAATCCGTCTTCCGGATCCGCAACATCGCGGTCGTTGACATGAGAGGCCACGAGGAACCCGCGAACTCCTGTTCCAGGCCCTCGGGGGCACCGCGCCGAAGCCTCGATAAATGGTTTATTGATAATCGATATCTGGTGGGGAGGGCCGTGTCAAAACCAATCTCGTCGTCCCCGGCGCTGCCGATGCACACGTGATGCTGAGGCTCCTCATTGTCTTGAACTGCTGCTCGCGCTGCAGGTCGTCATCCTGGTTATCGCCGCCATTGCTAAGGCGTATCACTCCCGGCGCATCCGCTGAACTTCGACGCGGGCTTGTCGATCAACGGTTGGCTCGCCGTGCTCCTCACGTTCCTGCTGGCCCGCGTGTTCGCGGAAGGCTCGCTGATGCGCGACGATCTCGAGGGGACGGTCTGACTTGGCGATCGCCATCAAGCGCGATGACCTGCTGCACGATCGACGGATGACGCTGACCGACCTCGCCGATCAGATCGGAATGGCGCTGGCCAACCTCTCGATCCTCAAGACCGGCAAGGCGCGCGCGATCCGCTTTTCGACGCTCGACGCACTCTGCGACGCGCTGTCGTGCCAGCCCGGCGACATTCTGCGGTTCGAGCCGGAGCGCCGACAACGGGAACGACCGGCCGCGGCCAGCAAACGCAGGGCGAGCGGATGACACGCCTCCCGATTCCGATCGAGGCTGGGACTACTGCGACGGCGTCCGGAGGTCGGCCAATTCTTTATTCAGGTCCTTGCCGATGACTCCTGCGGCATAGTCGGAGATGTGGTCGGTGTAGCTATACAAGAGGGCGTTCCCTTTGAACGTCGAGCACGTGCCGGCCTCGAGATCGCAGAGGTAGGGCGTCGTATCGAACAGACGGACGCGTTCAGGGTTCTCGGCCTGTATTCTGTTCAACACGTCGCGATACTTGCGGGACAAAGCCAGATGTGTCGCCAACGGCATGACGCATCGCGTTCGCAGCGGCGTCTCGATCGCTCTGGTCAGCCACGTGAACGGCGTCTGTCGACTCATGCATTCCTTCGGATCGGGGAGCGTGGGGTTGTCGATGACGAGGACGACGCGTTTCCCGGCCGCAACCAGCTCGCGCACGGCGCGGCCGAGTCCGTCCAGCACGACGTCGCTTGCTCCAGACGCCGGCAACTCCTCGATCGAGTAGTCGGTCGGCAGACCGAACAGCGATCTCACGCCTGTGACGAGAACGACGGTGTCGATCTGTTGGTTGGCGATGACGGCCGTGAAGGCTTCCCTGACCAGCCGTTGATACGGTTGATAGGCGACGGCGTCCGAGATCACCGGCACCGTCGAGCCCTCGGGGCCCGTGCCGCCGATGAACAACCACCGTTGCGAGTCCAGCGACGTGCGCACCAGTCCGCCATAGATCGCCGCCGCCTTGCTGTCGCCCACCAGCGCCACATGCACCGTGGGTCTGGAGTCGTGTCGACAGAAAGCGAACCAACGCTGTCTCGCCCGATCACCGATCCCGCACCCTTCGATCGAATACCCCAGGTCGCCGCCATCGAACCCGACAAGGGCGACGTGCTTTTCGATATAGCGGTAGCCCAATCCGTCGCGTTGGTAGCAGTTGTAGCCGAAGAAGCCCACCATGAGCATCGACACGGCCAGCGTGGCGATCCTGGCGACACTCGGCCCACCGCGCCGAACCGGTCTTTCGATCGCTCGATACGTCGCCCACGCCAATCCGACGGACACCGCAATGGCCCCCGCGCGGTAGCCAGGGCTGGGGACGCTGCCGACCACGATACGACCGAACGACAGCAGTGGCCAATGCCACAGATAGAGCGGATAGCTGATCAACCCGACCCAGACCAGCGGGGCCCATGCAAGCAGGCGGCGGTTCAACAGTGCGGTCGGGCCGGCCTTGATCAGCAGGACGGCCCCCACGGTGGGCATCAACGCCCACCAGCCCGGGAACGCGTTGCGCGGCGTGAAGGCGACAGCCAGCGCGATCAGTGTCATTCCGGCGACGGACTGAACATTCGAGCGGCCCACGCGCGGAAGCTCGAGGCCTCGCGTCGAGAGCGCGCGCTGCGCCAGCATCGCGCCCATCAGGAGCTCCCATGCTCGGTACTGCGGCAGGAAGAATGCGGCCACCGCATCGTGGCGCAACTCATAGACGCTCAGTGCGAACGATGCCAGCGCCAGAGCCGCGGTCGTGAGCAGCGGGCTCAGCCGCCGCTTTACGACGACCCACAGCAGCACTGGCCAGATCAGATAGAACTGCTCTTCAATCGACAGCGACCACAGGTGCAGAAGAGGCTTGGTCTCGGCCAGCGTGTCGAAGTAACCGCTTTCGCTCCAGAAGACGATGTTGGACACGAAGCCGGCGCTGGCGGCGATGTGCTTGCCGAGTTGTTTGAACTCGACGGCGAACAACAGGAACCAGCCGATTCCGAACACCGCGAGCAGGACGACGAGGAGGGCGGGAAAGATGCGCCTGATGCGGCGCGCATAAAACGCGCGCAGGCTGAAGGTATCGGCGTATAGGTTGTCGAGAATGATCGTGGTAATCAAATACCCGGATATCACGAAAAAGATATCCACACCGACGAAGCCACCTCTCACCCATTCCGGGAACGCGTGAAAGCCGATGACGGCCAACACGGCGATCGCGCGCATGCCGTCGATGTCAGGACGATAGAGTGGGGATTGATGCACTTGACCACGGCTCTGGCTCACCAGCATGTTCTGCGTGCTACCGAGTGCGCGAGCTGGCGTCGGGGCGGAGCTGCACGACAGCACCGACGCCAGCATACTGATATCTGTCGCCGAACGCCTGCCTGACCGCAGAGAACGTGTGCTCGCCGCTGCAGTGGCCAGGTGCAATCCGCTCGACCCCATAGGTATCACGCAGGGCAGTCACGACCCTTTCGATCGCCGGGTCCTGCGCCGCGACCAGATGGAATCCACCGGCGACGAACCGAATACGAGGATTGATCGCGGCCGCCTCGGCGACAATTGCCTCGATGCCCGGGTGCGAGCAGCCGACGATCAACACGATGCCCTCGGGGGTGTTGATCGCCAATGACAGCTCCTTGAGCTCTTTGGTACCGGGTGCATCCGAAATCTGCGCGATCAGCGTCACGCCGGGTGCAACTTCAGTCGTCTTGTCGATCAACAGGATGTTGGCCCCGGGCCAGGCGGCGCCGAACTTCAGCACCTCGGGCGGCTTGCCATCGTAGTAACGCATCTCCTGGGGCAGAGACTCGTCCTTGCGGTAAAAGCTGCCTGGCAGTGAGGCGCCATAGACGCCAAAGCCCTCCTGAGGCGCGTAGATCTTGACGGTGGGATTCTCGTGCAGCAGGTAGGTCAGGCCGCCCATGTGGTCGCCGTGACGATGCGACATGACCACGAAATCGAGCCTGCCAAGATCGACGCCCGCTGCCTTGACGTTCTGCGCGAAAACATCCGGGTTGTTGCCGGTGTCGAACAGAATGCGCCGGCCGCCGATTTCGACGAGCGCCGCAAAGCCCCAGTCCTTCTTCATCGCCGTGACCTTGCCGAACGCGTCGTACAGGACAGTGATCTGCTCCGCCGCTCCCGCCCCACTGTTCCCGCCGCCGCGGTGGGTTGACGCGCCGACGCCGATCACCGGCGACGCGCACAACGGCATTATCAGGGCCAGCGCGAGAGCGCCGAGCGATGCCCGCCAAGGATGACCTTTCATCGGTTCCCCTCCACCTGGCTTGCTCCGAGAATGGTCGGACGTGATGCGACAGCCGATGCCGCAGCCCCGACCGGGTTCCCTTGGCAGATCTTAGTGTGTATGCTCATGCGCCCGGCGATCACCGCCGATCGTCGGTACGAGCGCAGAAGCGAAAGGCGAAAGTGCCACCATCCGACGCCGCTCATCGGCACGACAGGCTCACGATCGTCAGCATGGCCGTGATCGCGTCGGCGCTCGCGACGCTGCTGCACGAGGGAGCGGGCCACGGGTTGACCGCCTTCGTGCGCGGGGACGTGCCAACGAGCCTGACCAGCAACCATCTGTCCTCGCTGCACCCCGACCGCATGGTGGACGCGGCGGGCACCATCGTGAACCTGATCGCCGGGGTCCTCGCGATGCTGGTCGCGTCACGCGTGAAGGCGGGCGCAAACGTCCGCTACTTCTTCTGGATCCTCGGCGCGCTCAATCTGCTGCCGGGCGCCGGGTATTTCCTGTTTTCAGGGATTTTCGGCTTCGGCGACTGGAACGAGGTCATCCGCGACCTGCCGTATCACGCAGCGCTGCGGGTGGGGATGACCCTCGGCGGTGCGGCGCTGTACGGGGCCGTCGTCCGCTGGCTCGCAGTCACGGTGAAGCCCTTCGTGCCGGAACGATCGATGTACAACACGGTGGGGCGACTGCCGTACCTGGCCGCAGGGCTCTTCAGCTGCGCAGCAGGTATGTTCGATCCGCTTGGCGTGCAGCTGCTCCTGGTCTCCACCATCCCGGCGGCGTTCGGCGGCTCCTCCGGTCTGTTGTGGGCCGATAGCCTGATTCCTCGAGGACCCGCCACTGAATTGCCCGCGTTCGTCAGACGCGATGTCGCATGGTGGGCCGCCGCCGCGGTCATCGGCGGCGCGTACATCGCGGTGCTCGGACCCGGCCTGACATTCGCGGCCTCGTGATCGACGGGTCTCACCCCGTCAATGAATCAGACCGGTGACATCCGGTCCTAAGGAATGTCGAGTCGCGTCGGAGCGGCGAGGTTGCGCGACAGGATGCCTCGGCCAGAGGCCAGGGCAAATCCCCAGATCCACAGCGTGCCGTCCGACCGGATCGCATACGAGTTGTAACCGCCGAGGCGCAACGCGGCGACATTCGTCAGTCCAGCGACCTTGACGGGCACGACCTCGTACGGGCTGTTCGCGCCGCGCCCGACCTCGCCGTAGCCGTTCATGCCCCACGCGCGCACCGAGCCATCGTTCAGCAGCGCAGCGATGTGTCCGGCGCCAACCGCCGCGGCTCTCGCACCGACAATGCCCTTGACCTGCAACGGCAGCAGGTTGCGGCCGCCGGGCTCGTCGGGCGTTGGATTGCGCACGCCGTTCCCCATCATCGCGGAGCTCCCGCTGCCCCACACCCAGAGCGTGCCATCCTGACGCACCGCTGCCGAGACGCCATACGTTCCCTGACCGCTGCCCGCGGCAATGGCGACGACATCTGCCAGGCCCGTCACCTCCGCCGGCGTCCAGCCCGTCGCCCGTGTGCCGACGCCCAGCTCGCCCGTGCTGTTGCTCCCCCACGACATCACTTTGCCGTCGCGTGTCAGCGCGAGGTTGTGGGTCGGGCCGGCGGCAATCTGCGTGATACCTGTCAGTCCCCGCACTTTGACCGGCGCAGCCGCGCTGACCACACGCAGGCTGCCTGCCGGCATCGCATCGCCGTCGCCAATTTCGCCGTCGTCGCGGATGCCCCACGCCCAGACGGTGCCGTCCTTGCGGAGAGCAATCGCGTGCTTTCGTCCCGCCGCGATGGCGACGATGCCATCGAGATCGGTCACGCGAACCGGCGTCGCGGATGGCTTGGGATAGGTGCCGAGTGGCTTGTTGGCGCCACTCCGCCCGTTCCCGAGCTGACCCTCGTCGTTCTCACCCCAGGCGACGACGGTGCCATCTTCGAGCAGGGCGTAAGCGCTGCTCTCGCCAACCGCGACTCGCTGCGCCGGGCCTGGGAGTGCGATGGGCGTGGGCGCCGCCAACGCGCCGCCTGGAGCACGTCCCCACACCACGACAGAGCCGTCGCCACGCGCGGCCAGGGCGAATAGATTGCCGGCGACGTCCCGGATAGCCGCGGCCGGCGCGGCCGGCGCTGGCGTCTGCTCTGCGAACGCTACAGGCGCGCACAAGGCGCTGATGGTGAGAACCGTAAGGAAGGCGGGCTTCATGCCGCCAACTCTAGCAGGCGGCGCACGACGGTCACGAGAAATCGCTTCCGAACGGCAGTGCCGACAGCATCAGACGTGAGCGCGCTGAATCAATCGCGAGGCCGACACCGCATTTCTCGACCCATCCCCGCTCTTCGACGAGTCACTGGCGTCGCGCCGGCGACTTCAGCAGGTTCTCGAGGAAATCCACGTGCATGCGGCCGCCATTGCCGTTCCACGGCAGCACGCCCCACGGCTTCGAGCACACGTCGATGTCGCCGTCGCCGTCCACATCCCCCGCCTGCAGCTCGTGCCCGCCGAGCGCCATGTCGAGCAGGATGCGCTCCTGGAAGCGATTGCCGCCCATGTTCTCCCACGCCACCCAGCGCGGGTTACGCCGGCCCTCGGGCAACAACTCCTCCTGCTCGTCGACGATGATCTCGGGACGACTGTCGCCGTTGAGATCGGCAACGGCCAGGGCATGCAGCGATCCATAGGTGAAGCTGCGCGGCAGCTCAGAGGTCGACCAATGCCGGCCACGCCCATCGCCGTTGTGAAGAATGACCACCCGTGAGTCGACGATGTCGGCGTCACCCATCACGATGTCGAGGCGGCCATCGCCGTCGAGATCGGCGACCGCCGTGCGGACACACATCCCGTAGGGACCGATGCGGCCGAACGGGATGTTCTGGTGCGGCAGCCAGGTCAGGCCCTTGCCGTCGAGGTTCTCGAACCAGGTGTCAGCGCGCAGGACGTCCAGATCGCCGTCGCCGTCGATGTCGAGGATGCCGGCCGGCGCAATCGCGCCATGGACTGCAGGGCCGATGTCGTGACGAATCCACGGCGCACGCGGATCCGCGGGGATCTCGAACCACAACAGGCCGTTGAGCGCGGTGTTCTTGTCGCCCATCATCACCACGTCCTTGCGGCCGTCGTGATTGAGGTCCGCGATGACGATGTCGTGCGCGCCGGCGGCATGATCGGCGAACACGATGCGCTCGAAGCGCTCGGTGGCCGGCTTGCCGGTATTGCGATACCACACGCCGCTGCAGATCAGGTCGACCCAGCCGTCCCCGTCCACGTCGAGTGCGGCCAGGCCGACGTCGGACTGATAGTCGGTGCCGACGACGTGGCGGGTCCATTCAGTCGCGCTCCTGAACTCGAACCACGAGAGCTCGGAGGGATGCGTCTGCCGGCCGCCCAGGACGAAGTCGAGGTCGCCGTCACGGTCGAGATCGACCAGCGCTGTCAGCCCGTAGTCGCCGGTGCCTTTGTCGGTCACGGGCAGGTCTGTCGAGATGTAGTGATGACGGAACGTCAGGCCTGGGGCCGCGCCGATCACAGCGGAGCCGAGCGCTGTCGCCACGAGAGCGGCGAATGCGACTCGCACAAGAACATCGAGGCTGCGGTGCGCCTGTGGAGCTCTCCGCGACATGCGGTGAAATCGCGATCTCAACAACATGCTGACATGCGGCTAGACGGTTTCGACGGCCCCATACACGTCGCGCCGCAGGATCGCCACGAGTTCGCGGAGCGTATACAGCACGATGGGCCCGAGGAAGAGTCCGACGAGCCCGAAGGCGGCCATCCCGCCGAGCATGCCGAGAAACAGCGAGATGCCATCGAGCTTCACGCCGCGTCCCGCAAGCATCGGGCGCAGGATGTTGTCGATCGTCCCGACGACGCCGCCGCCCCACACGACGAGGAGCACCGCGCTCCACGTGTGCCCGTTGAGCGCGAGCCAGAGCGCGATGGGAGCCCAGACAAGACCGACTCCCGCGGGGACAAGGGCCAGAAAAAACATCAGCGCGCCAAACGTGCCGGCGTGAGGAACGCCCAGCACGACCAAACCGATCCAGCCGAGGGCCGCCTGGACGGCGGCGGTGATCCCGACGCTGAGGAACACGGCGCGGGTCATCTCGCCGATGTCGTAGAGGACGCGCCGGGCATCCTCGATCGGGAACGGGAGCGCTGAGGCCACCGCTTCACTGATCGCCTCTCCGTGCGCGAAGAGCAGAGGAATCCCGACGATCATGATGAGGAACGAGAACGCCAGGCCGAGCATGCCCCCGACCAGCGCCGGCCCGGTCGCGGCGAGGATCGACGCGACACGCTGCAGCGCGTTGATGGCGAGCGCCTTCAGGTTGACGTCGGCGAGGCCGACCACCCGCTTGCCGTGCTCGACGAGATCGACGAGCCAGGGCCAGCGCTCCGCCATCGCCGGCGCGGACGACGTGCCCTGGTACGATTCCTGGACCCACTGGTAGCCGGCGATGCCGCCCTGCACGGCCTGGACCGCCGCAAGTGTCACCGGCACGATGACGAAGGCCGCCACGAGCAGCGTGAGAATCGTGGTCGCGATCCACTGCTTGCCGCCGCACGCGCGCTGCAGGCGGCGATGGAACGGGCGGAAGGTGACGACGAGCACCGCGGCCCACGTGAGACCCGCGATGAACGGCGCGATCACCTGGCCTGCGAACCACGCGACTGCGAGGAGCAGGAGGACGAAGAGGAACCGGCTGGTCGAATCCCGATACATGGCCACCTCCGGGCGTCCGGCGCCGGACATCCAATCCGTGAATCTGCGAGCTGCCGAGGAGGTCGGCGGACACCGCAACGCCCCGGGTGCCGTCGATTCTGACCCAAAACACGTGGCATGGATCAGGTTCGACCCGCTCCCTGCTCCCGTTTATCCGCAAATATGGCTTTCTCTAGATAGCGGCGAGGTGTCCCTGCCGCCCGGGATCATTCCGCGCCATGAACCCTTATGATCCCGGATCGGATTGACGATCGAGGTTCGCTGATGGAGGAAATCCTGCCGCTCGTCTACGACGAGCTCCGTCGGATGGCTGCCCGCAAGTTGCGCAGCGAGCGCACCGGCCACACGCTCAGCGCCACGGCGCTGGTCCACGAGGCCTGGCTGGAGCTGAGCAAGCTCAATCGCATCCAGTGGCAGAACCGGTCGCACTACCTGGCCGTCGCGGCGCAGGCGATGCGTCGCATTCTGATCGACTACGCGGTCGCCCGGGGCCGCCAGAAACGGGGCGGCGGCGAAACGCCCGTCGTGCTGGACGGCGACGTGTGGGCGGTCGCCGAGGTGCGGGGAGAGGAACTGCTCGCCCTCGACGAAGCGCTGGTTCGCCTGAGCGCGCTCAACGAGCGGCAGGCGCGCGTGGTCGAGTACCGCTTCTACGGCGGGATGAGCGTCGAGGAGACCGCAGAGACACTCGGCGTCTCACCGGCGACGGTAAAGCGCGAGTGGGCGACAGCGCGCGCATGGTTGAACCGGGAACTCCAGGGATGAACCAGCCCACCGACGCGGGCGCCGCGAGCGCCTCCGCACGCTGGCGCCTCGTCCAGGAGGTGCTGGCCGACGCGATCGAATGCCCGCCGGCCGAGCGCCGGGCGCTGCTCGATCGCCGCTGTCACGACGACACCGGCCTGCGCCACGAGGTCGAGTCGCTGCTCGCCGCTCACGACGGCGACGGCGCCGTGGATCGCCTGGCATCGCTCGTCAAGGCGCCCAACGCCTGGATCCGCGAGCCCATCACCGGCTGGGCGGGACGGCGCACGCTGCACTATCACATCGAGGCGCAGCTCGGCGAAGGCGGCATGGGCGTCGTCTACCGCGCTCGCGACGAGCGCCTCGGACGCCAGGTGGCGCTGAAGTTCCTGCCGCCGCACATGAGCGCCGACGCCGATGCCAAGGCGCGCTTCGTGGCAGAGGCCCGTGCTGCCGCCGCCCTCGATCACCCGAACGTCTGCGCGATCTACGAGATCGGCGAGACCGACGACGGCCAGCTGTTCATCGCCATGCCGTTCTACGAGGGCGAGACGCTCCAGGCCCGGCTCGATCGCGGCCGGCTCACGTTCGGCGACGCGTTGCCCATCCTCACTCAGGTCGCCTGCGGACTCTCCCACGCCCACGAGTACGGCATCGTCCATCGCGACGTGAAGCCGTCCAACATCGTGGTGCTCGCCGATGGCACGGCCAAGGTGCTCGACTTCGGCATCGCCAAGGTCCACGACGCGGCGTTCAACGACCGGCATCTGGTCGGCACGATCGCGTACATGAGCCCGGAGCAGGCCAGCGGCGGGATTGTCGATGCACGATCCGACGTCTGGTCCCTGGCCATCGTCGCGCACGAGATGCTCTCCGGCCGGCGCCCGTTCCGCGGCGATGATGGGCAGAGTGTCCTCGACGCCATTCTCGGCGGCGAACCCGAGCTGACGGCGACGACGTATCCCGACGTGCCTGCCGGCGTGGACGCGATTCTCCGGCGAGCCCTCTCGAAGAGATCCGATCAGCGCTACGCCTCGACCTCGTTGCTGGCGGCGGAGCTCGCGGCGCTGTCGTCGCAACCCGCCGACGCCGCCGGCACTGCCGCTGCGCGGCCACGACGAGCGGGTCACGTTGTCGTCAACCGAACGCCGGCGCGCGGCGGTGCTGGTCACGGTGGTGTCCGGCTACGCGGCGCTGGTGGACCAGAACACGCCGGCCGAAGCGCAGCGGCTGATCGCGTCGGTGCGCGATGCCGCTGTCGATGTGGTGCGTGAATATGGCGGGCTGGTGAACCAGGCAATCGGCGAGGAGATCGTGTCGGTCTTCGGCGTGCCGGCGGCCCACGACGACGACGACTTGCGGGCGGTGCGAGCGGCGATGGCGCTTCAGGCGCGGGTGGCAGCGCTCGACGAAACCGGTGGACGCTCCGCCGCCGGCCTGAGGGTCCAATCGGGCCTGCACGTGGGTGCCGTCGTCGCACGGCGGCTGCACGAAGGCCCGCGCCGCTTCGACATCGTCGGAGCGGCGCCCTCGATGGCGGCGCGTCTGGCGGGGCTGGCCGAGCCGTCGACAGTGTTGATCAGCCCGGAAACCCAGCGCCTCGTCGCGCCCTACATGCAGACCACGGCGCGGTCACCGGTCGTACTCGATCCGAAGGCGGCCCCGGTGACGCCGTTCCGGGTCATCGGCGAAACCGGCATCGCGACGCGGCTCGAAGCGTCCACCCGCAGTGGGCTGACGCCGTACGTCGGACGGCAGGCGGAGCTTTCGATGCTGGAGGCCGCGGTGAGGCGGGCCGCCAATGGCGCCGGTCAGGTCATCGCGATCCTCGGCGAGGCTGGCGCCGGAAAAAGTCGGCTGCTCTACGAGCTGCAGGAACGCGTGGGCGGCACGCGCGCCGTCCGCCTGATCGAAGCGGGGTGCCGTGCCTACGGCGACGCCGTGCCGTACGGCGTGTTCGTCCAGGTGCTGTGCGACGCCCTCGACTTGCGCGGGCCGCTGCCCAATGCCGCCGCCGTGGTCGGTCGCTTGCGCGCCGCTGACCCGACACTCGAGCCCTTCCTCCCGCTCTTCCTGCACCTGCTCTCGGTGAAGAGCGACGCGCACCCGTTGCCGCGACACCTCCATGGCGAGCACCTGCAGGCCGCGATGCTGGATGCGCTGGCCGCCCTGGTCGGCGTGCTCACCGCCCGTGGTCCGGTGGTCCTGCTGATCGAAGACTGGCAGTGGGCCGACACTGGTTCGCGGGCAGCGCTGGCGCGCGTCGCGGAAGTCGCCGCGGCGAGCCCGTTGGTGCTGGTCGTCACCAGCCGGCTGGAGCCGGGCGTGCGCGCGGACTGGCCCGCCGGCAGCCTGCAGGTGCAGCTCGAGCAACTGGACTTCGACGCGTCGGCCGTGATCCTCCAGTCGGCGCTTGGCGTCGCACGGGTGGCCGAGTCGCTCGCCCGGCGCCTGTACGACCGCGCCGGCGGCAATCCGTTCTTCCTCGAACAGATGTGCGCCGCCTTGCGCGAGCAGCACGCAATCGTCGTGCGCAACGGCGAGGCGCTGATTGACGCCGACGACGCGGTGTTGTCGCTGCCGGAGACCGTGCAGGGCGTGATCCGTGCCCGTCTCGACAACCTCAGTCCGCACGCGCTCGAGACGCTGCGCGTCGCGTCCGTCATCGGCGCGGCCTTCGATCACGCCCTGCTGGCGGAGGTGGTGCCGACGAGCGTCGATCTCGGGCCGGCGCTGACGGCGCTCGCGGATGCGAGTCTCATTCACCAGACCACTGTCGCGCCAACCATCGGCTATCGGTTCACCCACGCGTTGACGCAGGAGGTCTGCTACGACAGCCTCGTCGGGCATCAGCGCAAAGCGCTGCACGGCGCGATCGGCCGCGCCTTGATGACCTCTGGAAAACGGATGGACGACGGCGCCGCGGCGCTGGCCCATCATTTCGGCCGCGCAGAGGACTGGCCCTCGGCGATCCACTTCGGGCGGAGGGCGGCGGACCGCGCAGTCGCCCTCAGCCAGTTCGCCGAAGCCCTGGCGACGCTCGACGATGTCCTGGCGTGGGTCGGGCACCTGCCGGACCAGATCCCCGGCACCGTGACCGCCGACGTGCTGCTGCAGCAGGAGCGTCTCTGCGAGACGCTCGGGCTGCGCGCGCGGCAGCGGGAGATCATCGACGCGCTGATCGCGCACCTGGCGCGCGACGGCAGTTCGTCGCGGCTGGCCGAGGTCTATTTGCGGCAGGGCGACCTGTCCACGTTGCTGAAGCGCTTCGACGCCGCCGACAGGGCGCTGGGCACGGCGCTCAGAATCGGCCACGAGCGCGGCGACGCGGCGCTGCTGCGGAGCGGTCTGCGCAGCCTGGGCCTGCTGCGCTGGCACGAAGGCCGGCACGCCGAAGCGCTCGACATCACGCGCCGTGCACTGGCGGTGGACCGCGAGTCCGACGACCAATTGTCGGTGGCGGTCGATCTGACCAATCTCGGCAACATCCTCAGGGCCACCGGCGACTACGCGGAAGCGCGTGCCCGTCTGGAGGAGGCGCTGGCCATGCCGGTGCTGCGGGAGGACCCGCGCAAGCTGGTCTACACGCAGCACAACCTGGCGAATGTCTATCGCGCGATGGGCGATCTCGATCAGGCCATGGTGTGCCTGCGGCAAAGCGACGCAATCGCGCGTCTCCACCTGCTGCCAATCCAGCGATCGTTCCATCTCACCTCGATGGCTCACATCCAGCTGCAGCAGGGCGAGATCGACGCAGCCCTCGAGACCTATCGCGCGGCCGTTGATCTGAGCCGTCGCGCGCGGCACGCCGACGGCCTTGTCCAATCACTGCGGATGCTGGGCAACACGCTGCTCGGGCTGGGGCGCGACGACGAGGCGCTGCCGTGTTTGCAGGAAGCCGCGGGGCTGTTCGCGCAACTCGAAGACCGGGGCTCTGAAGCGGAGATGTGGAGCAGCATCGCGCGGATTCTCGAGCGGCAGTCGCCTGCCGAAGCGCCGGAGGTCTGGCGTCAGGTGCTGGATCGACAGCGGAAGCGTGGCGACGCGCGCGGCGAGCTCGACGCGCGCGAAGGTCTCGCCCGGGCCGATCGCGCCGCCGACCCGATCGGCGCGATCCCGGCGTTTGAAGGCGCGTTGGCGCTGGCGGCGATGATCGGCGCACAGGAGCGCGAGCTGGCGATCCGCAATGCGCTCGGCAGCCTGGAATGGGATCGCGGTAGCTATCAGGCAGCGCTCGCGCACTACGAGGCGGCGCTGGCGCTGGTGCGTCAACAGGGTGACCGCGTCAACGAGCCGGCCGTGCTCAACAGCCTCGGCGTGACGCTCGCCAGGCTGGGCCGGCCGGACGAGGCTCGCACCGTGCTCGAAGACAGCCTCGCGCTCAGCCGGAGTCTGGGCGAACGGCTACCCGAAGCGCACGCGTTGGCGGGACTCGGGCAGGTTGCGCTCGGCAGCCACGACCTGCGCGCGGCGATCACCTGTTTCGAACACTCGCTGGACGTCAGGCGGGAGCTTGGCGATCGGTCCGGCGAGGGCTGGATGCAGCTACGCCTGGCGGCACTGCGAGAGACCACCGGAGACCTCGCCGGGGCCCGCGCCGCGCGGGACGCGGCGACCGCCGCAGCAGTGGCCGCCGGCGACGCCACGCTGGCAGCGGCCTGCGCGCGTGCGGCCACCGGCTCGTCCCGTCCCTAGTCAGGAGACCACATGCCACGTTTCATCATCGAACGATCCGTCCCAGGCCTGAGCCGGGAGGCGCTGATGGCTGCCGGGCGCCGCTCCGCGGCCGCGCTGATGGAGTTGCCCGACGTGCGCTGGATCCGCAGCTACGTCTCGGACGCGGAAGGGAAGATCTACTGTGAGTACGACGCGCCCAGCGTGGAGGCGATCCGCGAGCACGCGCGGCGGGCCGGACTGCCGGTGGACCGCATCGCGGAAGTCGCACTCGAGATCAACCCGACGATGTTCATATAAATGAAGAATGAAAAATGAAGAATGAAAAATGAAGAGTGAAGAATGAAGAGTGAAGAATGAAGAGTGAAGAGTGAAGAATGGGATGAAGAGTAGGCCAAGCTCTTCATTTTCCATTCCCCATTTTCCATTCTTCATTCTCCATTCTCCATTCTTCATTCTTCATTCCCCATTCCAACATTCATCACCCCCAGCGCGGTGACTCGTCCGGGCTGATGCCGAGCAGCGTCTTGCCGACGATCTCATGCGTCAGCATCGAGTTCGCGGGGTGGAGGCGGCCGAGGCGCGCGTCCCTGAACAGCTGCTCGAGTCCGCTTCGCCGGTAGATGCCGAAGCCGCCGGCCACCTCCAGCGCGAGATCGACGATGCGCCAGGACTGCTCCACTGCGTGATACTTGGCGGCGAAAATCTTCGCGGGCCAGGTGGCGCCGTGATTGACGCCGGAGGACCAGTCGTCGGCGATGCGCTCGAGGTGCGGGCCAATCGACTCGAGCGCCAGGCCCATCTCCGCGACGCGGTGCTGCACTTCCGCGTGGTAGGCCATCGTGCGGGTCAGGCCGAGCGAGCGCTTGCTCTTGACCGACTCGAGCGTCAAATCGAGCGCCCGCCTGGCCATCCCGTAGTAGATGTTGCCGAACCCGAGCAGCGCCCAGGCGAACACGCCGAGCACGAACGCGTCGATGCCGGCGGCGCCGGCGGGCACGACGCGGACCACGTAACGATCGGGCACGAAGACGCCGTCGAGGATCGTGTCGTCGCTGCGCGTGGCGCGCATGCCCATCACGTCCCAGCTCTGATCGATGCGATAGCCTTCGGTGTCGCGCGGCATGAAGGCATGCACGATCTTCGGTCGCGCCGGATCGGAGGTGTCCATGCCGTGGATGCCCAGGTAGGTCCATACCGGCGACAGGCTGCCGAAGAATTTCCGGCCGGTGAACCGGTAGCCGCCTTCGACCCGTTCCGCCCGTGTCGTCGAGAGCAGCACCGGGATGTCGTTGCCGCTCTCGCCGTGTCCGGCAGCGAACACCTCGCCGGCGGCGGCCGCTTCGAGCAGCCAGCGCTGCGAGGTGTCGCCGGCCCGCCACAAGTCGGCGGCGTTGCCGGTCCAATAGAGGTGCATGTTGATGGCCAGCGCTGTCGGCGCGGCATAGTAGGCAAGGCGACGCTGTTCCTGCACCAGGCCAGACAGGCTGAGCCCGTGACCGCCCAGCTCCGTCGGCACGGCGAGACGTAGATAACCGGCGTCGCGCAGCTCGTCGAAGTCGTCGGCGAAAAACGCGTTGTCGCGGTCGTACTGCGGCGCGCGCTTCGCGAAGCGCTTGAGCATGTCCTCGGTCAGCACCGACTGGGCCGATGGACCCGTCGTCGGAGCGACAGTTGCGTCCGCGTGTGAGATCGATGGCATCTGGCGTCCTCCCTGATTCGGCGGCGGCCGGAGACGCGAAGTCCCGGGCATCGACCGTCTACATAGGGAAGCCGCGAAATCGGGGCTGATGGCTCATCGACTGCCAGGCGGCGTCGACGGGCCTCGGAGGCAAGGCGACTACCCAGACACCGCCCGAGTCAGCGCCACGCCACGTTGGACGATCGGCTGCAGCGCCTCGGCGGTGGGAATCCACATCGTCGCGCTGATCGCCAGGCCTGCGGGCGTCACGAGGATGGATATCGGGGCGGGAGGCGACGGCTGGCCGATTGCCGCCGCGTCGAGCCGCTGCAGCGTCCAGAGCGCAGAGGTATGCTCTGTCTGCGACGCCAGCACCGCAGCGTTCGGATGCGACGCCGACGCCGCCGCCAGCGTCGTCATCGTCGTCATGTCGATGGTGCCTGCCAGCGTCTCGCCGAAGCGCATCTCGAAGGCCTTGCGATATGCCGCGGCGACCAGGCTCTCCATCAGCTCGGCGACCTTGCCCTGTTCGTCCAGGTGCGGTGACGCGAGCGGGTCCTTGCCGTCCTCGGTGGAAATCACTGCCAGGGTCCCCTTCACCGGCAAGGGCAGTTCCGCCCGCCAGCGAATGAATTTCGTGACCGATCCCTGGCGGCTGCCGCGATGCTGGCCGCTGCGGATGCCTTCGGCGACCCAGGCAATGCCTTCCGTCGGTACCTCGCCAGCGGAACATCTCGTAGAACGGCGACTGACCGGTCTCGAACGTCCAGCCGAAGCGCGCGGCATCGGCCTGTCGCGCGGGCTCGAGCGTGACGGCGGCGATGGTTCGGCGGCGTCGCAGGAAGACGAACACCGCCGCCATGAAGGCGAATATGAAGACGTAGTAGAGGACGTCGGTCATTTGCGAGGGCGACCAGGATCGCCCCGGACCGGCCGACCACCGCCGGCCGGTCCGCTGCCAGCTGTCAGGCGATGTCGAACCGATCGAGGTTCATCACCTTGTCCCACGCCGCCACGAAGTCCCGCGCGAACTTCTCCTTCGAGTCGTCAGAGGCGTAGACCTCCGCCAGCGCGCGCAGCTCGGAGTTGGAACCGAAGATCAGGTCGACGCGGCTCCCCGTCCATTTGACGGCGCCTGTCCCCCGGCTGCGGACTTCGAACGTCTCCGCGGCGCCGGACGTCGGCCGCCACTCCGAGTCCATGTCGAGCAGGCTCACGAAGAAGTCGCTGGTCAACGTCCCACGCCCCGGCGTGGAGACGCCGACGCCGAGGGCACGCAGGCCGCCCACGAGCACCGTCATCTCCGGCGCCGTCAGCGTGAGCATCTGCGCGCGCTCGACGAGCAGATACTCCGTCGGCACTGTCTGCGCCTTGCCGACGTAGTTGCGGAACCCGTCCGCCGCCGGCTCGAGCACGGCGAACGCCTCCACATCGGTCTGCTCCTGCGTGGCGTCAGTGCGGCCCGGCGTGAAGGGCACGCGCACGTCGTAGGCCGCGCGTGTTGCCGCCTGCTCCACAGCGGCGCATCCGCCGAGCACGATCACATCGGCCAGAGACACCTGCTTTGTCCCGCCGCGCTGCGCGTCGTTGAACGCCTTCTGAATCCCCTCGAGCGTGTGCAGCACGTTCGACAGCTCCGCGGGATTGTTGACCGCCCAGTCCTTCTGCGGCGCGAGACGGATTCTGGCGCCGTTGGCGCCGCCGCGCATGTCTGTCCCGCGGAAGGTCGCTGCCGACGCCCAGGCCGTCGCCACCAGTTGCGCGACCGACAGTCCCGACGCGAGGATCTGCTGCTTGAGCGCCGCGATGTCCTTCGCGTCAATCAATTCGTGGCTCACCGGCGGCACCGGGTCCTGCCACAGCAGCGGCTCGGCCGGCACCAGCGGCCCGAGGTAGCGCTGCCGCGGCCCCATGTCGCGATGCGTCAGCTTGAACCACGCCCGCGCGAAGGCGTCGGCGAACTGATCCGGGTGCTCGAAGAAGCGGCGCGAGATCTTCTCGTAGGCAGGGTCCACGCGCAGCGCCAGATCCGTCGTCAGCATCGTCGGCCCGCGGCGCTTCGACGAGTCGTGGGCATCGGGGACTGTTCCCTCACCGGCGCCGTCTTTCGGCTTCCACTGGTTCGCGCCGGCCGGGCTCTTGGTCAGCTCCCACTCGTAGCCGAAGAGATGCGCGAAGAAGCTGTTGCTCCATTGCGTCGGCGTCGTGGTCCACGTGACTTCGAGACCGCTCGTGATGGTGTCGCCGCCGCTGCCCCTTCCGTAGCTGCTCGTCCACCCGAGGCCCTGCGCCTCGAGAGGCGCGGCCTCGGGCTCGGGGCCGACGTGCGTCGCGGGCCCCGCGCCATGTGTCTTGCCGAACGTGTGGCCTCCGGCGATGAGCGCCACTGTCTCTTCGTCGTTCATCGCCATCCGGCGAAATGTCTCGCGGATGTCACGCGCGGCGGCGACGGGATCCGGGTTGCCGTTGGGGCCTTCGGGGTTCACGTAGATGAGGCCCATCTGCACGGCGGCCAGAGGGTTGTCGAGCTGACGTTCGCCCCTGTAGCGCGCGTCGTCCAGCCACTTCGCCTCGGTGCCCCAGTTCACTTCTTCCGGCTCCCAGACGTCCTCGCGCCCGCCGCCGAAGCCGAACGTCTTGAACCCCATCGACTCGAGCGCGCAGTTACCCGCGAAGACGATCAGATCCGCCCAGGAGATCTTGCGGCCGTACTTCTTCTTGATCGGCCAGAGCAGGCGGCGTGCCTTGTCCAGGTTCGCGTTGTCGGGCCAGCTGTTGAGCGGCGCGAACCGCTGCTCGCCGCCGCCGGCGCCGCCGCGGCCGTCGAAGATGCGGTACGTGCCGGCGCTGTGCCAGGCCATGCGGATGAACAGCGGCCCGTAGTGGCCGAAGTCCGCGGGCCACCACGCCTGCGACGTCGTCATCACCTGCTCGATGTCCTTCTTCAGCGCATCGAGGTCGAGCGTCTTGAACTCCGCGGCGTAGTCGAAGTCCGCGCCCATCGGATCGCGGGCGGGCGGGTTCTGCTGCAGCACCTTCAGGTTCAGTTGATTCGGCCACCAGTCGCGGTTGCCGGTGCCGGCCTGCGTTCTGGCCGAGAAAGGACACTTCTGTTCTGTTTCCATGGTGCACGTTCCTCTACGATGTGGGTGCGATCCGCGGCCGTCGCCGGCGCTGCGCTGTTGTTGGCTCGGAAGGTAAGGGCGTTCGCGCCTGCGCCAGGCACTCGGGGCAGCGGCCCCAGTACGCGACTTCGGCTTCGTCGATTTCATAGCCGCTGTCGTCGGCGGCGGTGAGGCACGGCGACGCCCCGACCGCGCAGTCGACGTCGACCACGCGTCCGCAGACGCGGCAGATCAGATGGTGGTGGTTGTCGCCGACGCGATCCTCGTAGCGGGCAGCCGATCCCGCGGGCTGGATGCGCCGGAGCAGGCCCTCGGCCACCAGGATGCCGAGCGCGTCGTAGACCGACTGGAGCGAGATCGCGCCGATCTCGGCCCTGACAGCGTCGGCGACGATGTCGGCGGTGGTGTGAGGACGGTCGGCAACAACCCGCAGGACCGCCAGTCGCTGGGCGGTGACCTGAATGCCGCGCTCGCGGAGCCGGCTTGCCTGGTCGGTGGTCACGCCGACAGCCTAAACCAACTCTTGGAGTAATTCAATCATTGGATCTGATAAGGCCGTAGCCCGTAGCCCGGAGTCCGTAGCCCATAGTCAGAACCGCGCAAGCGACTCGGCCGTGGTGTACCGTGGCGGCGATGAAACTTGCCGCGTTGATCGCGCTCCTTGCCATGGCCGCCCCTCAAACCGCCAAGCCCGTCGACGACATGATCGAGCGCCTGGCGACGTGCCAGGATTCGTGGCGCGAGTGGAAGGACGACCCCGCGCAGTCGAAGAAGGTCGGGGAACTGTTCACGACGGCGTTCACTCCGGCGGGAAACGACGGGTCGTTTGCGCCCAAAGGCACGATTCTGGTGGCCGGCCTTCCAGTGACGCTGGTCTACCCCGAGAGCGTCGGCATGGGCGTCGGTTTCTCCGTGGTGCTCGGCGCGACGTTCGACACGGCGCGTGCGCACGTCGAGAAAGCGACCGGGAAGGTGCTGAAGGATTGCGAGCGCAGCGACGGCATGCGTACCTGCGGGCTCGAGATCGCGAAGGAGCGCACGATCACGCTGATGGCCGGCGACAAGGCCACCGAAACGAAAACGCTGCTCGGCTGTTATTACCTTTACGAGAAATAGCGCCGGGACGCTGGCGCGCTGCTGGAGCCTTCACCGATGCCCCTTCGATTTCGCACGTTGCCTCTCGACGCTGACGCGAGCCCCTCACGTCGTCCTCGCGCATCCCGCACCGTCAATCTCCTGAGCGTCGCGGCCATCGCCCTGACACTCGCCGGCGGCACCCGCGCCGGGCGCGCGCTGGCCGCCGACGCCGTGCAGATCGCCGTCGACGCCAGCAAGCCGGGCGCGAAGATCGACCACAACATCTTCGGCCAGTTCGCAGAGCACCTGGGGCACGGGATCTACGAAGGCATCTGGGTCGGCCCCGATTCGACGATTCCCAACACCCGCGGCATCCGCAACGACGTCGTCGCCGCGTTGAAGGCGATCAAGGTGCCGAACGTGCGCTGGCCAGGCGGCTGCTTCGGCGACGACTATCACTGGCGACGGGGCATCGGCCCGGTGGACCAGCGCGCGGCGCAGATGAATCCGGACTGGGGCGGCGTGGTCGAGCCGAACACCTTCGGCACCCACGAGTACATGGACTTCCTCGATCAGATCGGCAGCCGGGCGTACGTCTCGGTCAACGTCGGGTCGGGCACGCCGCAGGAAGCCGCCGAGTGGCTGGAGTACATGACCGCCGGCGCAACAGACCGCGCTGGCCAAGCAACGCGCCGCCAACGGCCATCCGGCCCCTTACAACGTCGCCTTCCTCGGCATCGGCAACGAGAGCTGGGACTGCGGCGGCAACATGTCGCCGGAGTACTACGTCCAGCAGATGAAGATCTACAGCCGCTTCGTGCGCAACTTCAATCCCGCGCAGCGCGATCCCGGCCAGCGGATGCTGAAGATCGCCGTCGGCCCCGGCGGCGATGGCCCGCGCTGGACCGAGTGGACCGAGGCGGTGATGAAGGCCTGGAAGGACCACCAGTGGAGCTGGGACATCGACGGCCTCTCACTCCACTCCTACACGGTGATCCGGTTCCCGCCAGCCTTCCCGTCCGTCGGTTTCGGCGAGGACGACTACGCCAAGATCCTGCACGCCACACTGGAGATGGACCGCACCATCGCCACGCACTCGGCGATCATGGACAAGTACGATCCCGGGAAGAAGCTGACGCTCGTCGTCGACGAGTGGGGATCGTGGTACGCGCCGCTGCCCGGCTCCAATCCGGGATTCCTCGTCCAGCAGAACAGCGTGCGCGACGCGTTGATCGCCGCGCTCAACCTGAACATCTTCGCGCGCCACGCCGACCGTGTCCGGATGGCCAACATCGCGCAGATGATCAACGTGCTGCAGGCGATGATCATCACCGACAAGGAGAAGATGGTCCTGACGCCCACGTATCAGGTCTTCAAGATGTACCTGCCGTTTCAGGACGCGACGTTCGTGCCGGTGACGTTCAACGCGGGCGCCTACACCCACGGCGACATCACGCTGCCGCGCGTGGACGCGATTGCCGCGAAGGACACGGCCGGCACGCTGTGGCTGTCTGTCACCAATCTCGACCCGAGCCAGCCCGCCGACGTCGAAGTGAGCGTCACAGGCGTCGCCGCCACCTCGGCGAGCGGTGAGACGTTGACGGGGCCGAAGATCGACAGCGTGAACACCTTCGACGCCCCGAACACCGTGGCGCCGAAGCCCATTACTGCGACGGTGCAGAACGGCCGGATCTCGCTCCACGTCGAGGCGAAGTCGGTGACTGTCGTGTCGCTCAAGTAGAGCGACGGCGGAGGAAAGCAGGAACTCCGCTTACGCGCCCGGCAGCTCCCAGCCCTTGCGATAGCTGCCCTCGATCAGGGCCTGCGCGTCCGGCACGTTGGGCACCGTCCCGCCGTCCGGATCCCACTTGAGGACCTTGCCGGTGCGAAGCGCGAGGGCGCCGAGCAGCACGAACTCGGTAAGGCGCGCGCCGTAGCCGAAGTTGCTGCATGGTGGTGTTCCGCCCTTGCAGCCCTGCAGCCAGTCGGCGTGATGTCCCGCCACCCGCGGGATCGTCTTCGGCGGACGCTTGTACGAGGAGTGCAACTCCATCGGCAGCAGGCGCGGCATCCCGGACCAGCCCGCGCAGGTGAGGATGCCCTTCTCGCCGACGACCATCAGCCCGTTGCCGCCCTCGCCGAGGCGCTGCTTCGGATCGTCAGGATCGAGCCCGAGCGGCGTCGGCGGCCGGAGCCCGCCGTCGTACCAGAAGGCCGTCACCGGCCCGCGAGTGCTCGTCGGGCCGAACTGGTAGGTGACCAGGTTGCTGCCCACCGTGACTTTCGGGTCCACGATCGACGACGTCGCTTTGATGGTGACCGGCGCGTCGAGGCCGAGTGCGGCAAACGCGGGATCGAAGTGGTGGGGCGCCATGTCGGGCAGCGTGCCGTTGCCGAAATCCCACACCCAGCGCCAGACGAAGGGCGCGAGAGTCCCGCTGTAGGGCCGCTCAGCTCGCGGACCGAGCCAGAGATCCCAGTTGAGGCCCCGCGGCTTGCCGCCTGGCCCATGGCCCGGCCAGTCGGATCCGACAGTTCGCGAGTCGCCGGACCAGGCGTGAACTTCCTTGACCGCGCCAATCGCGCCGTCGTTCAGCCACTCGATGGTCTCGCGGTGGCCCTCGCCAGACCGGCCGAAGTTGCCCATCTGCGTCGCGACGCCGGTGTCCTTCGCGACACGGGCGACGAGGCGCGCCTCGTGGATGTTGTGCGTCAGCGGCTTCTCGCAGTAGACGTGCTTGCCGGCGTTCATCGCGACGATCGACGTGTAGGCGTGCAGGTGATCCGGCGTCGCGATCAGCACCGCGTCGATCGCCTTCTCCTTCTCGAGCATCACGCGGAAGTCTTCGTACGCCGCACACTTGTAGTTCGGCGTCTTCTGGCTGTAGTGCTTCTCGACTTCCTCCTGGACCGGGAGCCGGCCGCCCTTGCCGCCGTAGTACCAGGGCGACAGATCCCACTCCTCCGCCGGATCCGCCACGGCGATGACCTGGCAGTCGTCCTCCTGGAAGAGGGCGCGGGCGTTGGTCCGCCCCTGGCCGCCGACGCCGATGACGGCCACGTTCACCTTGTCGCTCGGCGCGACGAAGCGCGGGCCGCCGAGGACGTGGCGGGGAAGAATGGTGAGTCCGGCCGCCGCGGCGGCGGTCGATGCGATGAACTGCCTGCGGGTGGGCGTCGCGTCCATGTCCGGTCCTTCCGTGTGTCGAATCGAGGGCATCATAGTCCAATGACGCACGGCCACGGCGGTGACCGCGTCGAGAGACGAACGGCCGCAGGAATCTCGCTCCAGAGTCGGTATAACATGGCTGATGCGCACTTACCCGCGCCTCATCGCAGGACCCTCATGATCAGACGTACATCCGCCGTGTCGTTGCTACTGGCAGCCGCCGCCGTCGTCTCGCTCGCCGCCCAGGCGGGCCCCGGCAAGGAGGAGCTGAAGCTGAAGCTCCCCAAACCGATGTTCATCGGCACGCCGACAAACATCAAGAGTCCGAACCTCGAGACGGTGACCGGCAAGTCGCGGCCGCCCTTCTACGTCCCGACCGGAACGGTGCTCCTGTCCCTCAAGAAGACCGTGACCTCGAGCGACACGAACCCGGTGATCGGGGACCTCGACATGGTCACCGACGGCGAGAAGTCCGGCGGCGACGGCTACTTCATCGAGCTCGGCCCCGGCCCGCAGTGGGTGCAGGTCGACCTCGGCGCACCGCACGCGCTCTACGCGATCCTCGCCTGGCACTATCACAGCCAGGCCCGGGTCTACCGCGACGTCATCGTGCAGGTGTCCGACGACCCCGCCTTCAAGACGGGCGTGACGACGGTCTTCAACAACGACCACGACAACTCGTCGAAGATGGGCGCGGGAAAAGACAAGGAGTACATCGAGGTCGCCGAGGGACGGCTGTTCGATCCGAAGGGCGTGAAGGGTCGTTACGTCCGCCTCTCCTCGAATGGCAACACGACGAACGATTTGAATCACTACGTGGAAGTCGAGATCTACGGCAAGTAGCCTGCGCCCGACCGCCATGACGCGTGCAGTCGCCGCCGCGCTCGTGGCACTCGCGTTTGCGGCGGGCCTGGCCCTGCGCCTCGCCCGCCTCGACGCACGTCCGATGCATCACGACGAGGCGAACCAGGCCATCAAGTTCGGCGCGCTGCTCGAACACGGCGACTACCGCTACGACTTCCACGACCATCACGGCCCGACGCTCTACTACCTCTCGCTGCCGGCCGCGTGGCTGCGCGGCCAGGCGACTGTCGCTTCGCTCGACGAGTACACGCTCCGCGGCGTGAGCGCGATCGCGGGCGCGGCCACGATCCTGCTGCTGCCCCTGCTGTCGCCGGCAATCGGCCGCACGGCCGTCGTTGCAAGCGCCTGGCTCCTGGCGCTGTCGCCCGCCATGGTCTTCTACTCGCGGATGTACATCCAGGAGGCGCTGTTCGCCTCGTTCACGCTCGCATTCGTGATCGCCGTCGGACGGACGGCCGCTGGCGGGGGCTTCCGGTGGGCGGCGCTCGCCGGCACCGCGGCGGGACTTGCCGCCGCCACCAAAGAAACGTCGGTCATCGTGGTGCCGCTGGCGCTCGCGGCCTGCGCCCTCGCCTGGCGCTCGCTCGAGCCGGCCGCGCGCCCGCGCCCCTTCCCGGGGCGCACGTGGCAGACACCGCTCGCCGGGAGTCTGGCCATCGCGGCCGGCGTCGCGGTGCTCTTCTACTCGTCGTTCTTCACGGAGCCCGCGGGCGTCCTCGAACCGTTCCGTGGGGCGGGCACGTACATCGCCAGGGGCGTCGAGCCTGCCTCGCACGCCCATCCGTGGTCCTACTACCTGCGGCTGCTCGCGTATTCCGCATCAGGCGGGCTGCGCTGGAGTGAAGCCCTCGTCCTGGCCCTCGCCGTCGTCGGCGCCGCCTCGGCCTGGCTCCGGCCCGATCGAACCCGCTCCGGACGTACGTTCTGGGGGCGCTATCTCGCCCTGTTCGCGCTCGCCACCGGCGCGGTCTTCTCGGCGCTGCCGTACAAGACCCCGTGGAACGTGCTGCCATTCCACGTGGTCCTGATCGTCGTCGCCGGTGTCGGATTTTCGTGGCTCCTGCAGGCGACGGGCCGGCGCGCCGTGCGGGCCGCGCTCATCGCGGCCTTCGCCGTCGCCGCGGCGCAGCTCGGCGTCCAGGCGTGGCGGGCCTCGGTCAGATATTCGTCAGATCCGCGCAACCCGTACGTCTACGCGCAGACGGTGCCGGACGCCGTGCGCATGTCGGCCAGGATTCGGGATCTGGCGGCGCTCGATCCCCACGCCTTGTCGATGCAGGTGTCGGTGATTGCCGCGCCGTACCGAGCAATGGCCGATTCCGTGGTATCTCCGCGCCATGCCGAACGTCGGCTACTGGACGACGGCCGGCGATCCCGTCGCCATGCAGGCGCCCGTCATCGTCGCGTCGATGGACGCGGCGCCGGCGGTGGAGGCGGCCCTCGGCGACCGCTATGTCGCGGAATTCTTCGGCCTGCGGCCCGACGTCCTGCTCACCCTCTACGTCGAACGGGACCTGTGGGACCGGTTTCTTGCCCGCGCGGCCGGCGGGCCGGGCGGCCAATGACGCCGCCGGTCCTGGCGCTCGCCGTGCCGTGCTACAACGAGGCCGCGCGGCTCGTTCCCGACGCCTTTCTGCGCTTCACCTCGACGCACCCGCACGTCCACTTCGTGATGGTGGACGACGGGAGCGGGGACGAAACGGGGCAGATGCTGGAAAGCCTGCGGGCGTCCGCGCCCGGGGGGGTGACCGTCATCCGTCTCCCGGTCAATGGCGGCAAGGCCGAGGCGGTGCGGATCGGAATCCTGGCCGGGCTGGCGCAGCAGGCGGCGTTCGTCGGGTTCTTGGACGCGGACCTGGCCACGCCGCTGTCGGCGATTGACGACTTCCTGGCGGTTCTGGAGAGGCGGCCGGCGGTGGAATTCGTGCTCGGCTCTCGAGTGATGCTCCTCGGTCGTGATATCAAACGGAGGGCGACCCGCCACTACCTCGGGCGGGTCTTCGCCACGGCCGTGTCGCACGCGCTGGATCTGCCGGTGTACGACACGCAATGCGGCGCGAAAGTGCTCCGCGTGACGCCGGAGACGGGCACCTTGTTCGACGCGCCGTTCCGCAGTCCGTGGATTTTCGACGTCGAGTTGATTGCGCGGTACCTCCGGCTGCCGGTCGGCCCGGGGGCGCCGGCACGCCGCGATCGTCTGTACGAGCTGACCGTGCCCGCGTGGCACGACACACCCGGGTCGAAACTGCGCTGGCACGACTTCGCACGCGCGGTGATCGATCTCGGATACATTTGGCGGACCCGCGTCGCTGCGCGCGCCGGCGGGCAGGAGAGCACACGATGAGCCACGACGACAAGCAGTCATCCGGGAAGGTGTCCCGCCGCGAGTTCGTAACGACGGCCGCGGCAACCGCCGCCGGCCTCACGATCGTGCCGCGGCACGTGCTGGGCGCCGGCTATCAGGCGCCGAGCGACACCGTGAACGTCGCCGTCGTCGGCTACGTGCATGGCATGGGGACGTCCAACCTCATGAACGTCGCCAAGAGCGACAACATCGTCGCGCTGTGCGACGTGGACACGAGCGAGGCGGCCAAAGCCGCACTGGTCAAGAACGGGATTCCCGAGAAGTTTCCCAAGGCCAAGATGCATCAGGACTTCCGGAAGATGCTCGAGAGCCAGAAGGACATCGACGCGGTGGTCGTGGCGACCCCCGACCACAACCACGCCGTGGTCGCGATGGCCGCGATGCAGCTCGGCAAGCACGTCTACGTGCAGAAGCCGCTGACGCGCTCGATCTTCGAGGCGCGCACGTTGACGGAGGCGGCGCGGAAGTACAAGGTCGTCACCCAGATGGGCAACCAGGGCCACTCGGAAGAGGGGCTCCGGCTGATGCAGGAGTGGATTGGCGCCGGCGCGATCGGCCCGGTGCACGAGGTCCACTGCTGGACGAACCGGCCGGTCTGGCCGCAGGGTTACGAGCGTCCGACAGACACGCCGCCGGTGCCCGAAGGGCTCGACTGGGATCTGTGGACCGGCCCGGCGCCGCTGCGGCCGTACAACCCGGCCTATCACCCCTTCAGCTGGCGCGCGTGGCAGGACTTCGGCGCCGGTGCGATGGGCGACATGGCGTGCCACGTCATGGACGCGTCGTTCACCGTGCTGAAGCTCGGGGCGCCCGAGAGCATCATCGCGTCGGAGGCGTTCAACGTCGTCAAGGCGCCGGGTTCGCCGGTCTCCGGCTACGGCGGGAGCCACCGGGTCGAGTACAACGACAGCTACCCGCCGGCCTCGGTCATCCACGTGTCGTTCCCGGCGCGCGGCGACATGCCGCCGGTGAAGCTGCACTGGTACGACGGCGGCATCCTGCCCGAGCGTCCCGACGAGCTCGAGCCCGAGCGCCGGCTTCCCGAGTCGGGCACGATTTTCGTGGGCGAGAAGGGCAAGCTGATGTGCGAGACCTACTCGGAGGGGCCGCGCCTGATCCCCGAGACGGCGATGACCGCGTTCTCGCGCCCGGAAAAGACGCTGCCGCGGGTTCCTGGCGGCCGCAACGGCCACGAGAAGAACTGGCTCGACGCCATCCGGACGCACGGCCAGGCCGTGTCGCACTTCGACTACGCCGGCCCGTTCACCGAAGTCGTGCTGCTTGGCAACGTCGCCCTGCACTTCCCGGGCACGCGGCTGATGTGGGACTCCGCGAACATGAAGGTCACCAACCAGCCGGACGCCAATCAGTTCATCCGGCCCGCTTTCCGGCAGGGGTGGACGCTCTAGGCGGCCTGGGCCTCGAAGCGCCGCACTCGCTTGGCGATGTGCGGCGCTTCTCCCACGAGGCCATGGCGACGGTGTTCGAGGTGCACGTCCTGCACCCCGACGCCGCGTACGCCGGGCAGGGCGCGCAGGCGGCCTTCGACCTGGTCGATCGTCTCGAACGAGAGCTGAGCCGCTTCATCCCGAACAGCGACATCTCGCGAATCAACCATCTCACTGACGGCGACGCGACGGCAGTCACGGCCTCCACCATGGAGTGCCTGCTCATTGCGCGCCATCTGTTCGAGATCACCGGCGGCACGTTCGACATCTCGATCGGCACGGGGCTGCCGTCACTGGAGCTCGACCCGGATGCCAGGACCGTTCGCGCGGCCGCTGCCGGCGTGCGCCTCGATCTCGGCGCGATCGGCAAGGGCTACGCGGTGGATCTGATGGCCGAAGTGCTCGAGGAATGGGAGCTGGCGACCTCGCTCGTGCACGGCGGCTTCAGTTCGGTGCTCGCCCTCGACGCACCCGCGGGGCACGGCGGGTGGCCGCTGACACTGAGCAATCCCGTCGGCGACGGCGGCGTGCTCGAACATCTGTCGATGCGGCAGACGGCGCTGTCGGCGTCAGGCCTGCGCAGGGGCGATCACATCGTCGACCCGAGGACCGGGCGGCCCGTGCACGGGCGGGTAGGAGCGTGGGCTGCGCTGCCGCGGCCCCGGTCATCGCCGGCGGGTGACGGCCCGCGGCTGGCGCCCGCCGCGGTCGCCGACGCCCTGACGACGGCGTTCATGATGCTGGGCGCGGACGAGATCGCTGAGCTGTGCGATCGGAGCCCCGGCCTGCGCGCGTGGATCCTCGACGCCGGCGAGTCGGACCGCGAGACGACGCTCCGGCATTTCGGCGGCGAGTGAAGACACCTCGGTATAGACTCGGAGGATCGGAGCGGGCCCCGTTCGTCCTGAGGTGCCGCCCCGTTTGTCCTGAGCGTGCGAAGGACGAACAGTCTGCTCGTAGTTCTAAAAAGCTCAACGAACGTGCATGAGGCGGGAGACCGGAATGGCCGGAGACGATCAGAAAGACGCACCGCGCAAGCTGGATCGCCGAGACGTGCTGAAGGGGCTGTCGACTGTCCCGGCCCTCGGGTTGTTCGGATATGCGTGGCAGGCGCAGCGCGAGTACCAGAGGAAGGCCGAAGAGGCCGCGGTGGCGCCGCCTGTCGCTCCGGCCGACCTGAAGGTCGTCAACATCGCGCTGCTCGGCGCGGGCGCGCAGGGCCAGGTGCTCACGGACTCGATGCTGCGTATCCCCGGGCTGCATTTCCGCGCGGTATGCGACGTCTGGACCGAGTACAACCAGCGCCGCGTCGTCAACACGCTGAAGAAGTTCAAGCACGAGGTGAACGCGTACGAGGACTACCGCGAGATGCTCGACAAGGAAAAGGAGCTCGACGCCGTGATCATCGCGACGCCGGACTTCTGGCACGCGCAGCACACGATCGATTGCCTGAAGGCCGGCAAGCACGTGTACTGCGAGAAGGAGATGTCGAACGACGGTCGAGGGCGCGCGCAGCATGGTCGCGGCCGCGCGCGAGACCGGCAAGCTCCTGCAGATCGGCCACCAGCGCCGCTCGAACCCGCGCTACCTGCACTGCTATAACAAGCTGATCACCGAGGCGAAGCTGCTCGGCCGCGTCGTGACGGTGAACGGGCAGTGGAACCGCGCGGTCACGCCCGATCTCGGCGCGCCCGATCGCTACGTGATCCCCCAGGCCCGGCTGACGCAGTACCGGCTTCAAGGACATGCACCAGTTCCGCAACTGGCGCTGGTACAAGGGCAAGGGCGGCGGGCCGATCGTGGACCTCGGGTCGCACCAGATCGACATCTACAACTGGTTCCTCGGCGCCGATCCGACCTACGTCATGGCGAGCGGCGACAACCTCTATCACGACCCGGCGACGCACGAGTGGTACGACACCGTGATGGTCATCTACGACTTCAACACGGCAGCGGGCCCCGCGAAGGCGTCGTACCAGACGCAGACGACCAACGGCAGCCAGGGCTACTTCGAGAACTTCATGGGCGACCAGGGCACGCTGCTCATCTCCGAGTCGGAGGTGAACTACGCCGGCACGCTCTACCGCGACCCCAACGCGCCCGCCTGGGACGAGTGGGTGCAGAAGGGCTACATCTCGGCGCCGAAGGAGCAGGAAGCCAGGCCGAAGACCGGCGCGGTCGCTGACGTCCGCGAGTCGGTCGCGCCCGACCAGCACACGGTGCCAGTCACGCTCCGCGATCCATATCACCAGCCGCACCTGCAGAACTTCTTCGACGCGGTGCGCGGCAAGGCCACGCTGAACTGCCCGGCGGAGGAGGCGTTCAAGACCGCCGTCACCGTGCTGAAGGTCAACGAGGCGGTCCAGGCGCGCACGCGCCTGGAGTTCAAGCCGGAAGACTTCAAGGCGTAGAGGAGCGAGCAGATGACTGGCGGAACGTTCTCCCGTGGGCCGATGATCGCCATCACGATCCTGCGCGTGTTCGTCGGATGGCACTTTCTCTATGAAGGGCTCACGAAGCTGACCGCGCCGGCGTGGTCGGCCGCGGGCTACATGAAGCAGTCGCGCGGCCCGTTCGCCGAGTTCTTCCGGTGGATCGCGAACAACCCGAACATGCTGGATCACGCCAACACCGTCACGATGTGGGGGCTCACCATCGTCGGCGTGCTGCTGATCCTCGGCCTGTTCACGCGAATCGCGAGCCTCGCCGGGATCGGGTTCATCCTGCTGTTCTATCTGTGCAACCCGCCGTTTGTCGGCTACTTCTACTCGATTCCGGCGGAAGGGAGCTATCTCGTCATCAACAAGAACCTGGTGGAGATCGCCGCCCTCGCCGTGATTCTCCTCACGGGCAGCGGCCGCTTCGCCGGGCTCGATCGGATCGTCCGCGGCCTGCTGCCGCAGCGTCGGGTGCCGGTCACGGCCTAGCCATCACCCGGAATACAGCGACGCTGGAGAGACGGGGCGATCACTCGGTCAGGAGTGCCGGCAGCCGGGCGATGAAGTCGTGCACCTGGCGAATCTGGTGGCGCGTGGCGAAGGGCTCGAACGCCGTCGCGCTGACAGTCTCCGCATGGCCTTCGAGCAGCGCCGGGAGCGCCGCGGGCATCACCGGGCACTCACTCAGCAGACCGCACAGGCAGGCCCACGAGGGCAGGTCGAGAATGGCGATCACGTCGAGCGCCTTCGACGCCAGCCACGGCGTGCCGGCGCGGCCGTTTTGCTTCAGCGAGCGGCGCAGGGCCCTCAGGTCGGCCTGAATGACAGTGTCGCTGACGTGCAGGCCTTGAAGCATCTCTGCCAGGCTGCTGGCCACCAACATCGCGACCTCCTGGTGCAGCGTCAGCCAGCCCGCCTCGAACGCCGCCAGCACTGAGACCCGGTCCGGCGCGACCTCGCGGCCAAGCGTGAAGATGCCGACGGCAGCGTCCCGCGCTTCGTCCGCCGTGAACGGACGTCCGTATACCGAACACCCGGCGACCAGCGCGTTGGCCAGAAACGCCAGCTCGCGCTGGCGCTCGAAGGCCGCTGCCTCCGCATCTGATACCGCGATGACACCAGCGCTCGCCTCGGGCGCCGCCGTATTGCTGTCGCCGCCTGCGCCGAGACATTCCGCAACCAGGGCACGAATCGAGGCGGCCTCGGCAGACTTGCGCCGCTGCCGCGTCATCTGCAGAAAGGCACGCGCGTCCGCCGTGGTGAGATAACCCTGCGCTGCCCGCCTGTCATCGCGCTCGATCGAGGCGTCGTGCAGCGATTGATCCGGCGCGAGCATCAACGCGTCGAGCCCATCCACTTCCGGAGTGGAGTTGGACAGGCGACGGCATCCCTGCATCAGGGACTGGAACGCCTCTGGGTGCCATTCGGCAAGGCCGACCAGCAGTCCGGCGATCGCGTCCCACGCCTGCGGCGTTCTGGCGCGCACGATGTATCCGCCGATTGCGGCTTCCTCGCGGGTTCCCGCCGCGGGCACGACGCCCGGGTCGAAGACCTGCACGTGGCGCGACAGTCCAAGGGTCGCCAGACGCGGGTCCATCGCGGCGACGACACGCGCGGCGACCTCGGCGCCTTCCTCCATCAGCGCCTCGAGCCAGCCGCGGAATCGCGTGGCATCGAACTGATCCGGACCACCGGCGGCGTTCGCGTGCCACAGGTCCATGTCCAGGACTGACATCACCTGCCGCGGCGTCGCGGCGGCGACCAGCGCTCCGCTCGACTCCAGGCCGCGATCCTGAATCAGGTGGTGCAGCGCCTCGGGGCTCAGGCCCGGGACGTGCTCGAGTTGTTGCGAGTCGGTTGGTACTACCTGCAGGGACGACCCGCGGAGACTACGGCTCCGGTGTCGCGGGGCGGCGCGTTTAGACATGGGCGGCCAACAATACGGCCGGCGGCGAAGAAGAAACAGTCTTGAAGTACGCGCGGGTCTGCAGGACACTATTCATGGGGACTGTCTTTTCCCGCCTGAGATCCCCGCGCCGGCGCCACGCGCGACCACCTCTTCGAACAGCTTCCGGCCGACGATTCGGTGCACCGCCGTTGACGGGTGGCCCTCGTGGTAGAAGAAAAACGTCGCCGGGTCGCCGATCGGCGTCGCGTCCTGGTCGAAGATGGCGCGCCCCGCGCACGCGCTGGTCGTGTTGACGATGCCGTACTGCGAGGGATGTTCGATGACGTCATCAAAGGCCGGGCCCCAGTGGTTCAGCCAGACGTCGAGCGCAGGCGTCGCCGCGTCGTGCTCGACGAGCTGCCGGATAGCTGGATTCAACCGCACGCCGGTCGCCGAGAACTGCGGGATCTTCGCCGGCAGGAGCGCGACGGTGAAGTGCCGGCCGCCGACGGCGCCGAGCGCCGCGATTTCGCTGCGGATGTTGGCGACAGTTTCTTCCGTCGGCAGGCGCCCGTCGTTCAACCCGCCCGCCATGAAGAACAATGTGGTCGCGGGATCGAAGGTGATCTCCCCTGACTTCACCCGCGCGACGAAGTCCCGCACCTGGTTCGCCATCCCGTAGCCGAGCAGCGCATCCTTGATGTGGCGTCCAGTGCTCTCGCCGGTGCGCGCGCCGCTGACAGCGAAGACGAGACTCCTGGCAGCGGCGTCCTTCGCAGTGGCCGGCGCCACGTTCAGCCCCATGAGCCAGGCGAGATAGGCGACCGCCGTCGGGCCGTTGCCGTCGATGTAGCCGGCGCCGATGTCGGAATAGCTGTCGCCGAAGACGTAGAGACGTGCGTACGGCGTCGGACCGGCTGCCGCCGATCCGGCGAGGATGACTGCGATCAGCAGTGGCGCGAGTAGTCGCCGCATGGCAGGCCCAGTCTATCCGTGCCCGGCGCCGCGGCGGCGTTCGTGCACGATTGGCGCTGAAAATTGACGGCGCCTTTCGCAGGCCGTCATAATTCGACGTTGACCCTGACCCCTGTCGGCCCGGCGATCCGCACCGTCGAAGGCCAGCCGGCGTCGCCGCTCTCTCGTCAACGCCAGGAGCCATCCAGTCTCGATGCCGTCATCTGAGTCGTCGCAGCGTCCGTTGCCATCGCCCTCTCAGGCCGTCGGGACAACCGTCCTTCTGGGCGTGGCACTCATCTCGGGGTCGCTGCTCATGACCGAGTTGTCGCTCACGCGCATCTTCTCGGTGACGATGTACTACCACTTCGCGTTCATGGCGATCTCGCTGGCCCTGTTTGGCCTGAGCGCCAGCGGCGTGTACGTGTTCCTGCTTCGGAATCGCCTCGCCGCGGTGCCGACAGAACGGCTGCTGGCGGCGCACGCCTTCGCCTACGCCATCGCCACCGTCGGCGCGCTGGCCATCCTGGTCCGGCTTCGAGTAGGGCTGACGTACACACCCGCCAACGTCGCGCTGATGGGCGCCACCTACGTGCTGTCGGCGGTGCCGTTCTTCGTCGGCGGCGCGGCAGTCTCGATCGCCATCACCAGGCTGAGCGCCAGGGTGAACGCCGTCTACGCCGCCGACCTGATCGGTGCCGGTGTGGCCTGTCTCCTGCTGATGCCCGCGCTCAATCAGCTCGGCGCGCCGGGAGCCATCGTGGCCGCGGCACTCCTCGGCGCCGTCGCCGCCGTGCTGTTCGAGACCCCGGCCCGCCGGATGCGGATGGCGCGCATGGCCGTCGGGCTGACGGCGGTCGTCGCTGGCGTCGCCGGCCCGCCGCTGCACCTGTTCTCCGTCAGCACGACCAAGGGCCACGAGCATCATGCGGTCCTGTTCAGCAAGTGGAATTCGTTCTCGCGCATCGGGGTCTACGACCAGCCGTACGGCGCGTGGTCGCTGAGCGGCCGCTACAAGGGCCCGCTGCCGGAATCGCGCCTGATGGACATCGACTCGGCGGCCGGTACCCAGATCCTCAAGTTCGGCGGCAACCTGGACGACGTTCGCTACCTGCAGTACAGCTCACCGCGATTGGCTACCGCCTGTTCGGCAGTGCCGACGCGCCGCCCGCCACGCCGTTTCACGCGTTGGTGATCGGCACCGGCGGCGGACGCGATCTGCTCTCGGCGCTGGTCTTCGGCGCGTCGTCGGTCGATGGCGTCGAGATCAACCCGATCATCGTCAACGACGTGATGCGCGACCGGTTCAAGGAATACTCCGGCGGCGTCTACGAGAACCCCGCCGTGCACGTCCACGTCGAGGACGGCAGGAGCTTCGTGCGGCGTTCGCCCGAGCGCTACGACATCATCCAGGCCTCGCTGGTGGACACGTGGGCCGCGACCGCTGCCGGCGCGTTCACCTTGACGGAGAACAGCCTCTACACGGTGGAGGCGTTCGGCGACTACCTCGATCACCTGAACGACCGCGGCGTGCTCAGCATCTCGCGCTGGGTCTTCGACGGGCTGCGGCTGATCTCGCTCGCGCAGGAGCAGTGCGCGCGCCGCGGATGGAACGCTGCCGACCGGCTCGCCGTGATTCAGCACGACAGCGTCGCGACCTTCCTGCTCAAGAAGACGCCGTTCACCGCCGAAGAGCGCGACCACCTGGCCGCGGTGTCGCGCGACCTGGGATTCACCATCCTGTATCTGCCGGGGATGCCGCCGCCGTCGCTCGGCGACAACCGCGACGACTACGCCCGGCTAATTCTCGCGCCCGATCGCAACGCGTTCTACGCGGCCTACCCGTTCGACGTCCGGCCGACGACTGACGACCGGCCGTTCTTCTTTCACACCACGAAGCTGCGTAATCAGACGTTCATCGCCGCGTTACTCGGCCTGCTCGGCCATCCTGTCGTCCGGCCGTCCAACCCCGGGGCGTGGGCGACCGGCGGGTTGACGGCCCTGCTCGTCCTGCTCGCCATCTCTTTCAGTCTCGTCGTCCTCTTCATCGTCGGGCCACTGGCAGTGACGGCGCGCGACGCGCTTGCGCCAGGCTGGCGTCGGTGGCTCGCCTACTTTGCCTGCCTGGGCTGCGGCTTCATGCTGATTGAAGTGGCGCTGCTGCAGCGGTTCGTCCTGCTCCTCGGCCATCCGGTCTACTCGCTGACGGTGACGCTGCTGTCGCTGCTCCTGGGCACTGGTGTCGGCAGCCTACTGAGCCGGCGCGTGTCTCCGGCGAGGACCCGGCTCGTCGCTGCTGCGGCGTGTCTCCTGGTCGCGACAGTTGCCCTTCTGTGGGGCACCGCGCTGCCGGCCATCATCAACGTCGCGATCGGCTGGGTGTTGCCGGTCCGGCTGATGGTGGCGGTGGCGTTGATGTTCCCGGCAGGGATGCTGATGGGGATTCCGCTGCCGGCCGGCGTCCGGTTGATCGCGGCCAGGCATCCGCAGCTGGTGGCGTGGGCGTGGGGCATCAACGGCGCGCTCTCGGTGCTCGGCGCGACGCTGGCGGTGTTCATCGCGATGAACTGGGGCTTCTCAGTGACGCTGGCATGCGGCGCCGCGCTCTACGTGCTTGCAGCGGCACTCAGCGGCGCGTTGGGCTCGGCCGAAGCCGCCTGACGCCGACCTCGCCACCCACGCTGGAGCCCGGCGATCTGAAAATCGTGCAGCGGTAGGGCCAATCTTCAGATTGGCCGTTCTGCAGCAGTGCGCTAGCGATCGACAGCCCAGCGGCGGGCCTGCGCGAGCTCCGGCCGTCCGGGCGTGTCGGCCCGATCGCACACCTTCACGAGCGCCGCTGAATATTCGCGCGCCTTCTGCCGATCGCCGGCGAGAGCCGCGGCGCTTGCGGCACCGTAGAGCGCGCGAAACCGGTTGGGCTCCTTCACGAGCGTCGCTTCGAACTCCTTGAGCGCGTCGGCTGGCTGCTTCAGCTCCAGCAGCATCTCCCCCAGCAGCTCGCGCGCCGGCGCCAACGGGCCTGGAGTCACGGCCGACTTCTCCGTCGCGTCCTCGGCGGCCGCTGCCTCACGCATCCCGGCGAGTGCGTCATCACGTCGCCTTTCAGCCAGTGCAAGCCAGGCCGACGCCGACAGGCGTTGAATCTCGCTCTGCCCTGCCCAGTACGTCTCCTTCACCTCCGTCAACCGATCGCGGATCACCGTCAACCTGCCGATGGCCGTGCGGGCGCCGGCAGAGTCGCCGGTCCGTGCGGCGCCGAGCGCGTTGGCGAACGCCGTCAGCGAGTCAGCGAAGGGATACCCGCGCGGCTGCCATGGCAAGGCGGCGGCTTCGGCCCATGCGCCACGTTCCAGCGCATAGCGGGCGGGGATGGCGGCCAGCGCAAACACGCCTGCGGTCCCGGGCGCCGCCGAAGTCGTGGCCGTGGGATCGAAGCGCGCGTTGATCTCTGGCAGGCTCGCCAGGACATCGTGCGCGGCGGCAAGCTGTCCTGTCTGCAGATAGGCATAGGTGCGGTAGTCGAGCGCGTGCAGTTCCTCGGACGTGGCGCCCAGGCGCTTCGCCACGGTCCCGGACGCGAGGTTGGCGTCGATGGAGTCCTGCCAGTAGCCGAGGCGGGTGAACGTGTGCGAGGGCATGTGGAGCGCGTGCGGCGCCGACGGCGCGATCTGCGAGTAGCGCCGCGCGGCCGCCAGCGCCTTGTCGGCCAGCGGCGGCACGTCGTAGGCGTGAATGATGTAGTGCGCCAGCCCGGGATGGTCGGGTTGCTTGACGATCAGCGCTTCGAGAATCGCGCCGGCCTTCAGCTGGTCCGCGTAGGTCTTGTCGGTCGGCGACGCGGCAGCGGCCAGCGCCAGCGCGTAGAAGATAGCCGCCTCGGTGTCGTCAGGGTTGCCGGCCGAGAGCTCCGCCATGGCATCGCGATACGCAACCACCCGGGTGCGTTGATCGACGGCCTCGAAATTGTTGTACAGCTGCGCCGCGGCATTGACGTAGGCGCGTTCCCTCGGCGTCTTCAGGGCCGCCGCTGTGGCGCCAGCCAGGGCGTCGCGTCCCTGCCGGAGTTGCGCTGGCGGGCGTATCGCGATCGCGAACGGGTTGCCCCAGCGACTGAGCGCAATCCCCCACTCGGCTATCCCACACGCCGGATCGGCACGGAGCGCGGCGGTGAATCCCTCGATCGCCTGCCCGAACTCGAATGAGTGGAGCAGCGCCACCGCCCGATTGAACAGCGGCTGCGCGTCGGCACTGCACGAGGTCTGGAAGTTGACGACGCCGAGCTTCTCTGTCGATGTCGCGCCGTGCTCGTGCTGCTGTGCCGCCGCCGCGCTTGTGAGCATCAGCGCGAACGACGCGATGCCGAGAGTCCGTGATGACACGCCCATCCACCTCCCCCGAGCGACCGAAGCCCGGCCGCACGCTCCGCCCAGTATATGGAGATTGGAAACGGCATGTGATGTCGCGCGCCGGCCCGTGAGCCGCCTGTGCTGCCAAAGTGGCTTTGTGTGATGAGGGCGGAGCGCCTGTGGTCGCCGCGCTCTCGCCCCCGGATCACCAGTCGTTGTCAGGAGGACGTATGAACGTCGGAAGATGTATCGGATCGTTGTTGGCCCCCGGTACTCATACTCACGGCGCAGGCTTCATCGCTGCAGGCGCAAAGTCACGAGAACCACATGGCCCCGTCGGTCGCGCAAGGGCCGGCGGTGCAGGAAAGCGCGCTCGTGCGGATCGTCCGCGAATCGACAGAGCGGTTCCTGAACATGCAGGAAGCACTCGCGGAAGGCTACGCCCCGCAGTTCGGATGCGTGAGCGGATCCGACTTCGGAGCGATGGGCGTCCATCTGGTCAACGGCGCGCTCGTCGCCGACCCGGCAATCGACGTTCGCCATCCGGAGCTGCTCGTCTACGAGCCGATGTCGAACGGACAGATGCGGCTGGTCGCGGCCGACTACCTGGTCATCGCCGACGCATGGAACGCTCACAATCCTGCCCCGCCGCAGCTGATGGGCCAGGCGTTTCACCTGTTCGAGGCACCAAACCGGTTCGGCCTGCCGGCCTTCTACACCCTGCATGTCTGGGCGTGGAAGGACAACCCCAACGGGATGTACGTGAACTGGAATCCCACAGTGTCCTGCGACGAATTCAGTCAGCAGTCATGACCAGCAATAGCAGGTTGCGGATTGGCATCGACGAGTACGACGCCGCCTTCTGCAACCTGCAACCTTTCCAGGAGGCATGACATGGCGCTCGCACGGCAATTCTTCGCAGTGGCTCTCTGCACGATGGTCGCCGCGCCGTCAGCCAGACTGGCAGCCGGCGAGCGGAGCGACGTCATCGAATTGCGGGTGATGACCTTCGCGGCGGATCCCGAGGACGTTGAACTGGCAGGTCAGACTGCGCTCGATGTTCTCGGTGCGGCGGGACTGCGCGCCCTCTGGCGCATCTGCCGATGGTCTGATCCATGCACGCCCTCCGGCGACGCACGATGGTCCGTGCCGATCCAGTTGCTCCCGCTATCCAAGCGGACCGATTCGTCAGTGTCGGGCGAAGTCGCGAAGGATGTGGAGACGAGTGGTCCGGCGATTCTCGTCTATGTCGCGAGCGACAGAGCGCTGACCCAGAGCTTCCGGCAGAATGCACCGGGACGATCGAATCCTGCGCTTGCGTCACTGACGGCGGGCTTTCTGATGGGGCTCACGATCGCTCATGAGGTGGGCCACGTCCTCGGACTGCAGCACTCCAGAACCGGGCTCATGAAGCGCCGCTGGGACTCCGCCGACATCATCGCGGCCCGTGGCGGCCGCCTGAGATTCCAGCCCAACGAAACGATCGCCATGGGCATCGCCATGCGCACGAACACCGTGGCGTTGCGGCACGCGAACCTTGAAGCAGCATCGCCGTCGCCCCGGTTGTACCAACAGGTACGCGAATACAGGCCGCCTAGCGGGAGTCGGCGTCTCCGGGCTGCCGCTCGCCGCGACTCCTGAGAGCGGCCGCACAGCGCATCCGCGTCGCTTCTTCATTCTTCATTCTTCATTCTTCATTTTTCATTTTTCATTCTTCATTGTCTGCCGCAGCAGAGCGAGCGCTTCCGCCTGGCGAAAATGCTCCGCCCACCCCATCGCGTCGCCGTCGTGCTTGCTGTCGTGGATGCGCGGATCGCCGCCGGCATCGAGCAGCCGGCGGATGACGCCGGCGTGGCCGAACGCCGCGGCCATGTGGAGCGGAGTGACGGCTGCGTCCCAGTGATTCCACCGCTGGTTTGGGTCTGCGCCGTGAGCCAGCAGCCAGTTCACTGCCTTCAGGTCTCCGCGCTTGGCCATCAGGTGCAGTGCCCCACCGTGCAGTGACGGCACGTCATCACTGGGCGTCGCGAGAAATCTCTCCGCGGCCACCCAGTCACCGACGGCGACTGCCGACAGCAGGTCTCCCCGCCCGCCGTGCGCGACCAGCATCTCCATGATCGAGCCGTCGACGCCAGGCGCGGTCGCGTAGGCCACAGCCGGATAGCCGGATCCATCAACCGCCAGCGGATCGGCGCCGAGATCGAGCAGGAGCGATGTCATCGCCAGGAGGTTCTTGAGGACCGCGAAATGGAGCGGGAGGCGAAAGTCCTCGTTGCGGCTCTGACGTTGTTGCAGCGTCTCCGGCTGCGCTGCCACGATCGCGCGCACCTCCGCTGGCATCTCCGTCGCGATCGCCGAGAAGATGTGATGCCGGGCGCCGCGCCGCACCAGCAACGCGGCCACCTCGTGATGACACACGTCAAAGCACGTCGCCCAGCCGATCACGTCGTACATGTGATCGTCGCCGTGGCCGACGACGTCGGCGCCGTGATCGGCCAGCCAGGTGACGACCTGCAGATGACCCGCGGCGGCCGCCCAGTGGATGGGACACGTCTCGTCGCCGCGCTCGCGCGTGTTGACGTCGAGGCCGCGCGTGACGAGCAGGTCCACTGCCGCGAGGCGTCCCGCGAACGCGGCGTGGTGCAGCAGCGTCCACTCGTAGGGCCGGTCACGCAGCTGCAGCTTGTCCGGGTGTGCGTCGAGCAGCGCCGTCAGCGTGGTCACGTCGCCGTCTTTGGCCGCCTGCACGAGGCGGCCGTCGAGCCCGATGCCGTCGACGTGGGCCTTGAGCGCACGCCAGCTGGCAAAGCCGTATTCCTTCGCGATCGCGAACTGCGCCTCGGCGAGCGCTGCACCCGGCGTCGTCAGGCGCATGAGGGCGAGCCGACGCTTCGCTTCCTTGCGAAGCCATTCGAGACTGGGCGATTCGGGGAGCACACGCGGCGCGGGCGCGCCACCGGGAACGGGGTCGGACATCGCACACCTTCCTTCCGTTGAAAGAGCGCGAGCCCTTTCAGGCCGCCCGATGTCCGCAGGCTGGGCGAGGAACGAAGGCGATGAGCCGTCGTGACGAGGGCAGGTTGAACCCTTTACGCGGACCGTCGGCCGCCCCCGCGGCCATGCGGCGATGCTAGTCCTGTCGCGGGGGTCGAGGCAAGCGACGCCACAAACATCAAATCACGCGGCGCGGCGCTGTGATACTTTGGCCGGTCACGGATTGGGCGCGGGCGCAGCGGCGCGCGACGGCGCGGCCCAGGTGCGCAGGTACCTGGCGCGAGAAGGAGAAGCGGCATGGCGAACAAGAAGAAGAAGGCACGCAAGCTGAAGTCGCGGATGGCAGACCTCGCCGAAGAGCTCGGCACCTTTCTGGGCACCAGCGAGCGCAAGGCCAAGGGCTGGATGTCAGAGCACGAGAAGCTCACGAAGAAGCTGACGGCGATCCGCGATCAGGCCAGCGGCCTGTTGTCGAAGCTGGGCACGGCGGCCAAGGCCGAGGTAAGTAAGGCCAAGGCGGCCAAGGCCGAAGCAGGCAAAGGCAAAGAAGGCAAGGCAAAGGCGGGCAAGGGCAAGGACGGCAAGGCCAGGGAAGCCAAGGCCAAGACAGGCAAGGCGAAGGCGAGCGACGCGAAGGCAAGCACGCCTGCGCCTGCCAAAGCGAAGAAGGCGCCGAAACCGCCCGTCGCAAAGCGCGTTGTACCGGCCATCGACGAGGCAGACACGCAAGAGCCGCTCTGATTCGATTTGCCGCGGCGATAGTTTCGACAGCCACTCTTCAACTCGCATTGCCCAGCCTGACGGCGACGTCGCGTCGCCGTCACCACTCGCGCAACCCGGCCAATTGACGGCGGTCCGTCGCGCCCGCCACGGCGGGCTTGACATGTGACCTTTTAGTCACCTATTATCGCCCCGTGCACGACGATGACCGGGTGTTCAAGGCGCTGGCGGATCGGACACGACGGTCGTTGCTGGACAGGCTGTTCGAGGAAGACGGACGGACGCTGGGACAACTGGAAGCGCAACTCGACATGACCCGCTTCGGCGTCATGAAGCACCTGCGCATCCTCGAAGCGGCAGGCCTCATCGTCACGCGCAAGTCAGGGAGAGAAAAGCTGCACTTCCTGAATCCGGTGCCCATCCGTCTCGTGCACGACCGCTGGATTGGCAAATACAGGGCGCGGCCGGTGACCGCGCTCGCAGAGCTCAAGCACGAACTGGAGAAATCGAAATGACGACTGCAACCGAGCACGCCACCACGACCGTTCACGTCTACCGCGTCTACATCAAGGCGACGCCGCAGGCGATATGGAATGCGATCACGCAAAAGGAATGGGCCGAAAAATACGGATACGCGTGCCCCATCGAATTCGACCTCCGACCAGGTGGCGCGTTTCGCGGCCTGGCCAGCGAACCGATGAGAGCGCACGGCGTTCCCGACGTCATCCTGACCGGCGAAGTCATCGAAGCAAACCCGCCACACAAGCTCGTGCAAACGTGGCACCCGCTCTGGGACCCGGCCAGCGCCGCGGAGCGGCCCACCCGGTTGACCTACGAGATCGAAGAAGGCAAAGGCGGCGTGACGACGCTGACGGTGACGCATGACGTGGCGGGCGCGCCGCTGACTGGTGCGATGGTCACCGGACAGGTCCCCAATGCCGGCGGTGGCTGGGCTTTCGTCCTCAGCGACCTCAAGACCCTGCTCGAGACCGGCACCTCAATGGCCGGCTGACCGCAACCGGGACGGAGGCCCCGCGCCAGCGGGGTCTCCGTTTCGCCTCACTCGACGACGCACGACGCCGCGGTATGATTTCGGTTCGCCATGTCGACCGACGTCTTCCCCATTCAGCCACCGATCGAGCCCATGCTCGCCAAGGTCTCCGACGGCCTCCCGTCGGCCGAAGGATTTCTCTACGAGCCGAAATGGGACGGGTTTCGCGCCATCGTGTTTCGCGGCGCGAACGACGTCTACATGCAGAGCCGGGACCTGAAGCCGCTCGATCGCTACTTCCCCGAGCTTCACGCGGCGTTGCTGACCGGCTTGCCCCCAGGGTGCGTGCTCGATGGCGAGATCGTCATCGCCTCGCCGCACGGCCTCGACTTCGACGCGCTCCAGATGCGCCTGCATCCGGCAGCCTCCCGCGTCGCCAAGCTGGCCAGCTCGACGCCATCAGCGTTCGTGGCTTTCGACCTGCTGGCCGTTGGCGGCGACGACGTCCGTGCGCTCGCGCAGCAGGAGCGGCGCGCGAAGCTCGAGGCGCTCCTCGACGCCGTTGGCCCGCCGCTCTACCTGACGCCGATGACACGCGACGTGAAGATCGCGGCGGACTGGCTCGAGCGGTTCGAGGGCGCCGGACTCGACGGCGTGATGGCCAAGCCCGCAGCGGCGTCCTATCAGCCGGGCAAGCGCGCGATGTTCAAGATCAAGCACGCCCGCACCGCCGACTGCGTGGTCGCAGGCTTCCGCTGGCACAAGAACGGCTGGAACACGCTGATCGGATCGCTCCTCCTCGGCCTGTATGACGACGATGGCCGCCTTCATCACGTGGGCGTGACGTCGTCGTTCACGACGGCGACGCGCAAAGCGCTGGCCGAGGAGCTCGCCCCGTTGCGCGAGCGCGCGCTCGACGAGCACCCGTGGCGTGAGTGGGCCAGGGCCACCGGCGACGGCACGCGCATGCCCGGCGGACAGAGCCGCTGGAGCACCGGCAAGGACCTGTCGTGGGAGCCGATCCGCGTGGAGCGTGTCTGCGAGGTCAAGTACGACCACATGCAGGGGCCCCGCTTCAGGCATGCGGCGATTTTTTCGCGCTGGCGCGCCGACAAGCGTCCCGAGGACTGCCGCTACGATCAGCTCGAGGTCACGACTCCTTACGAGCTCGAGAAGGTCTTCGGCGCGGCACATCCGACTCGCTGACCCCGCTCCAGTCGTTCACGTCGTCGTCGGGATCGAGCGGCTCCTGGGCCGGCCGACTCTCAGCGGGCACGTGTTCCAGGTTGACGCGGATGCGCGTCCACGTCCTGAAACGTCCGCGCATCGCGTCCACCAGCACGTCGGAAGGTTCCAGGCGCGATGCGGCATCGGGATGGCGAGACTTCCACCGCTCCAGCCCCGCCAGCGCGTCGGCCTTCTCGCGGGCGCGTGCGATCTCGATCAGCGGTTTGGTCGGCACCCTGCGTCGCGAGGGTGCCACCCGCGGCGCTTCGTCGGGCTGCTTTCGATAATGCGGCGGCCACGGCGCGTCGCCGAGGCCCTCCTTTGCCTGGCGTGCCGACAGCTCCAGCAGCGGCTCGAGGCTTCCCGCGTGGCTGTTCATCGCCGCATGCGGATCGCCGCGGCTGGCAAACCTGCCCGGCATCGACGCCAGCGTGAATTCCGCGGGGTCACACTGGTCGATCTCCTCCCACGCGAGCGGCGCCGACACTCTGGCATCGGCCGTGGGCCGCACCGAGTAGGCGCCGGCCACCGTGCGATCCTTCGCGTTCTGGTTGTAGTCGAGGAAGACGCCGTGCCGCTCTTCCTTCCACCACTTGCTGGTCGCCTCTGACGGCGCACGCCGCTCCACTTCGCGGGCAAGGGCCAGGGCCGCGCGCCGCACCTGGTCGAAGTTCCAGCTGCGCTCGATCCTGACGTAGATGTGCATGCCACGCGAGCCGGACGTCTTGGGCCAGCCGACCAGGCCGAAATCGCCGAGAGTGGCATGGACGACATGCGCCACCGCGCGGATCTGGGACCACGTCACGCCGGCGACCGGATCGAGATCCACGCGCAGCTCGTCGGGGTGATCGAGGTCGTCCGCGCGTACCGGGTGCGGGTGCAGCTCGAGACACGCCAGGTTGGCCATCCACACGAGGGCCGCGGCATCGCGGGGGACGACTTCCTCGGCGGTCCGCCCCGACGGAAACTTCAGCGAGACGACCTCGATCCACGGTGGCCGCGATTCGGGCGCGCGCTTCTGGAAAAAGAACTCGCCGCCGACGCCATTGGGGTGGCGGACGAGCACGTTCGGCCGATCGCCTGAGCCCTGCAGCGCGCCTGGCGCGACCGACAGGTAGTAGCGCGCGAGGTCGAGCTTGGTGAAGCCGGCCTCCGGGAAGAGCACCTTTGCCGGGTTCGTGACAGTCACGACGCGGCCCGCGACTGCTATGGTCTCGCTGCCAGTGTCCCGTGCCATGCCCTGACTATAGCGAACCAGCCGCTACGCGAGGCCCCGCAGGCGCAGCCTGGCGAGCAGCAGCATCATGAGCACGGCGCTGACGCTGACAAACGAGAGCTCCATGAAGCGCCCGTAGAGCTCGCGGCCGAGGACGTCGTAGATCGTCAGGCCCAGCACCGCCAGCGTGACCACTGTGACGACGCGCCAGGGCCAGGTGACATCGAGGCTGCGGTCCACGAGGCACGCGACAGCCGGCGTGCCCAGCAGCAGCACGTAGTCCCAGCCCTGCGGAGACAGGAGCGGAATCAGCATCATCAGGCTGGCAACCTCGACGTACTCGGGTCCGCGGACGCGTCCGCGGCGCAGGAACATCGCGCCGACAACTGCGAGCAGCACGACGCCGGTCGTCACTGCCAGCACCGTCGCCGCCGGGCCCGTGCCGAGCCACTTTCCCCACATGCTCGCCAGGGAGATGCTGTCGTTGCCGACGAGAGTGGACGCCGTCGAGCCGGTGACAGTCCGATACCACCCCGCCAGCAACTCCAGGTTACCTGTCCAGCCGTAGACCAGCGCTGGCAGCAACAACCCGACGGCGACGACGGCGCCAGCGGCGATCGCCGGGCCCAGTCCGCAGGCCGCCAGAATCCACGGCAGCAGGATGATCGCGTACGGCTTGACGAACACGGCTACGCCGGCAAGAAGTCCTGCGGTGTAGGGTCGCCCGCGCAACGCAGCCACCATCGCCGCCACGATCACCACGCCCTGCAGGATGTTGGTCTGGCCCAGCGTGAGCTCGTGGCCGTAGAACTTGGCCATCACGACGATCGTCGCGACGGCGAGCGCAGCCATTGGCAACCGGCGATCCGGAAGGGCGACGATCGTCAGGCGGATGTACAGAACGAGCAGGCCGATCGACAGCGCGAACCACACGGCCCTTGCCGTCTCGAGCCCGAGCATCGCAAACGGCGCCATCGCCATGGCGAAGGCCGGCATGTACTTGAACTTGTAGTGCCCGTCGTCTTCGCGATAGAGCGGCTCACCTGCGAGCGCACGCGCCGCGGCGACACGATACACGCCGAAGTCAACCATCCCGCCGCGATGGATCCGTCCCTTGTAGACGAGCGTGCCCGCGACAACCAGCGCGAGCAGCCAGAGCACCAGACGGAAGCGGGCGGGCACCGCGCGTCAGTATATAAGGCGCCCCGCGACGGGCAGAAGGGCCGGGTGCGTCACGCGAGCGCCCGCGCCCGGAGATGCAGGAGCGTGGCGGCCAGCGCCATCGCCGCAAGCGTGACGATGGACCACGACATCAGACGGGCGTAGAGCGCGCGGCCCAAGAGGTCGAAGATGGTGAGGCACATACACGCGATGGCCACGGCGGCGACGGCCTGCACGGCGGGGTTCAGCAGTCGCGCGCGATCGATCAGGAGCACAAGTGCGGGCGTGGCGAGCAGCAGCACGTAGTCCCACCCTTGCGGCGAGATCAGCGGGACGAGCAGCAGGACCAGCGCGAATTCGAGATAGGCCGGCGCCGCGGCGCGACGTCGCAGCGCCATGGTCACGCTGGCGAGCCCTGCGGCGGCAGCCACGAAAACAAGGGCCAGGTGCGACGCGTCAGGGCCGGCGCCAAGCCAGCGGGCCGTCATTGCGGAGAACGACACGTTCTCTGGGAAGATCAGGTTCGCGCCAGTCGTCCCCGTCACCGTTCGATACCACTCCGACAGCTCGACGACGTTGCCGTGCCAGCCGTAGACGGCAGCCGGCAGGACGAGTCCCGTCGCGATGACCGCCGACGCGAGCGCCACCGGCACGGCCCCTCCCGCAAGCAGCAGCCACGGCAGCAGCACGATCGCGTACGGCTTGATGAAGACGCCCACGCCGACGAGAACGCCGGCGCGGCGCCACTGGCCACGCTGCGCGGCGACCAGCGCCAGGATCAGGACGGCGCCGAGCAGCGCGTTGCTCTGCCCGAGCATGAGCTCCTTGATCCAGAACTTGCCCGTCAGCACGCCGGCGCACCAGAGCAGCGTCCGCGACACCAGCCGACGATCCGGCAGCGCCTTGACCGCCGTGCTGACGAAGAAGCAGAGCACCGTCACGGACAAGACGTACCAGCACGCCGTCGCCACTTCGCGAGGCAACACTCCGAACGGCGCCATGGCGAGCGCAAAGGCCGGAAGGTACTTGAACTGGTAGTGGCCGTCTTCCGGACGGTACAGGGGCTCGGCCGCGAGCGCCCGGACGCTTGCCGTCCGGTAGACCTCGAAGTCGACGAGCGTGTCGCGCTTGATCCGGATTCCGAGGTAGAGCGCGGCGGCCAGCGCCGCGAGCACAAGCGGCCAGACGAGGCGCCGTGACGCGGCCCCCACGACGCCTAGTGATCCAGGAACGTGCGCATGATCGGCGTGTAGCGATCGCCGGCGATCGCGTCCAGCGGGAACACGTGATCGATGGCGGCCAGCTCTCGCGCGGTCAGGGTCATCGAAGACGCCGCCACGAGCTGGTCGAGATGTTCCGTCCGCGTCGTTCCCGGGATGGGGATGATGTCCTCGCCCTGCGCCAGCACCCAGGCCAGCGCCAGCTGGCTCGCCGTGGCGCCGCGCTCCTCTGCCATCTGTTCCAGTGTCGTGACCAGCGCGAGGTTGCGGGTGAAGTTCTCGCCGGTGAATCGAGGCATGTTCCGGCGGACGTCCTGGGGATCGAAATCCTCGACGCGCGTGATGGCGCCGCTGAGGAAACCGCGGCCGAGCGGGCTGTACGGCACAAACGAGACGCCAAGCGCGTGGCAGGCGGCGAGGACGCCGTTGGTTTCCGGCTCGCGCGACCAGAGGGAGTACTCGGTCTGCAGCGCGGCGATCGGATGCACCTCGTTGGCCCTGGCCAGCGTCGTCGGACTGACTTCGGAGAGCCCGAGGAAGCGGACCTTGCCCTCGCGCACCAGGTCGGCCATCGTGCCCACTGCCTCTTCGATCGTCGCCGACAGCGGATAGAAGCGATGCAGGTAGAACAGGTCGATGGTCTCGACGCCGAGTCGCTTCAGGCTGCCCTCGCAGCAGGCCCTGATGTACTCCGGCCGGTTGTTGATCTCACGCTTGCCGGGATTGGCGGGGTCGCGCACGAACCCGCACTTGGTGGCAATCAGCGCGTCCTGACGCCCTGCCAGCGCGCGGCCGACCAGCTCCTCGTTGATGTACGGCCCGTACATGTCCGCGGTGTCGAACATGTTGATCCCGCTGTCGAGGGCGTGATGGATCGTGCGGATCGATCGCTCGTCGTCGCGGCCGCCGTAGAAATCGGACATGCCCATGCAGCCCAGTCCGATGCGCGAGACGAGTGGCCCGCCGCGGCCAAGCGGACGACGGGCAGGGGCAGCGGGACGGGTCGGAGCGTTCATGGTCAAAGAATATACGAGGGTACGTGACCGCTGCAGGGTGCGCCCTGCAGCCGCCCTGCGCTACTCTTTCCCCGGAGGCGCTTCCGTGACCCGACGTGTCTTTGCTCTGATGTTGCTGGCCCTGCTCGGTGCGCCGTCCGCGCTTCGGGCGCAGACGCCCGCTACCGGCGGCCCGGACCCATCGCGGTGGGAGGCCGACATCAAGGCCTTCGAGGCCGCGGATTTCTCAGACCCGCCGGTGCGCGGCGGCATCGTCTTCACCGGCAGTTCGAGCATCCGCCTCTGGACGACGCTGAAGCAGGATTTCCCGGGACTGCCGGTGGTCAATCGCGGCTTCGGCGGGTCGATGCTGCCCGAGGTGACAGCGTTCCTCGAGCGCACCGTGACGCCCCATCGTCCGGCGCTGGTCGTCGTGTATTGCGGCGGCAACGACATCGACGCCGGCCGGAGCGCCGACCAGGTGCTGGCGGACTTCCAGGCGCTGGTGGCAAAGCTGCACGACATCCTGCCGATCACGCGCATCGACTTCATCTCGATCGCACCCAACCCGGCGCGATGGGCGGAGGTCGACACCGTGCGCGCCGCGAACCGCAAGATCGAGGCCTACATCGCGACGGATTCTCGGCTGGCATTCATCAACGTGTTTCCGCTGATGCTTGGCTCCGACGGGCACCCCAAGCCTGACATCTACGTCGCCGACGGCCTGCACATGAACGCGGCGGGATATGCGATCTGGACCGAAGCGGTGCGCCCGTATCTGCAGTTGCGGCGGCCGGAGTAACCGGCGGGCTTCGGGCTGTCGGGCTTCGGGCTATTGCTCACGGGCTCACGGCCAATCTAAAGATTGGCCCTACAGGCATCTCCGGTTCCGCGTGGGCCGATCTTCCGCCTTCCCTGACGCTATGGCGGGCCGAAGCCTTGGCGGAGGCTTTCGGCGTCGGTGGGCGTGGCCAATCTAAAGATTGGCCCTACAGGCATCTCCGGTTCCGCGTGGGCCGATCTTCCGCCTTCCCTGACGCTAGGGCGGGCCGAAGCCTTGGCGGAGGCTTTCGGCGTCGGTGGGCGTGGCCAATCTAAAGATTGGCCCTACAGGCATCTCCGGTTCCGCGTGGGCCGATCTTCCGCCTTCCCTGACGCTAGGGCGGGCCGAAGCCTTGGCGGAGGCTTTCGGCGTCGGTGGGCGTGGCCAATCTAAAGATTGGCCCTACAGGCATCTCCGGTTCCGCGTGGGCCGATCTTCCGCCTTCCCTGACGCTAGGGCGGGCCGAAGCCTTGGCGGAGGCTTTCGGCGTCGGTCGGCGTGGCCAATCTAAAGATTGGCCCTACAGGCATCTCCGGTTCCGCGTGGGCCGATCTTCCGCCTTCCCTGACGCTATGGCGGGCCGAAGCCTTGGCGGAGGCTTTCGGCGTCGGTGGGCGTGGCCAATCTAAAGATTGGCCCTACAGGCATCCCCGGTTCCGCGTAGGGCCGATCTTTAGATCGGCCTCGGGATCGATCGTCATGGCCAATCCGAAGATTTGCGCTACAGGCAGATCGCCGCGGATGTCGGATGGAGGGAGGATGCGTGCCCGCTGGCACGTCGCGGAACGACACGCCACGTGCCTGAAGCCGGCCGGGGATTCGTGCCCACTCGCGAGCCGCGGAGTGGGTCGCGGCGTGCCTGAAGCGACCGAGGATTCGTGCCCGCTGGCGATCAGCGGAGCGGTCGCGGCGTGCCTGAAGCGACCGAGGATTCGTGCCCGCTGGCGATCAGCGGAGCGGTCGCGGCGTGCCTGAAGCGACCGAGGATTCGTGCCCGCTGGCGCGTCGCTCCGCGACGCGCCGCGTGCCTGAAGCCTGTCGGGCGTAGCCATTCGACTGGAAGTCGAATGGCGCGCCCGGCAGGATTCGAACCTGCGACCTTTGGCTTCGGAGGCCAACGCTCTAATCCAGCTGAGCTACGGGCGCGTGAAAACACGGACGAGGCGAAATCCTTGACGAAGTCTCGAGGATCCGGGCCTGGGGGGCCCGACGGCCACCGTGTCGACCTATGAGTGTAGCAGAGTTGCCGGCTCAATCTGCCCTGCCAACGCGCGCCTGGCCGACGGCTGAGAGCGGTCGATACCCGCGCCTACGGCTCGCCCTGAATCACCCTCACTTCGGTGACCGCAATCCCGCGCGGCAACTGACCGGGCGCCGCCGGCAGGCCGTCCACGAGCACTGACGCCTCGTTGGTCCCGGCCACCAGCACTCCGCCCGGCACTGCCCACTCGTACGCCTTCCAGCCCGTCGTCAGGGCCTGCGCCGGAAGCTCCGTGCCGTTGACGCGGAGGCGCACCGCCATCGCGGCACTGGCCTCGCGGCAGAACGCCTGAATCCGCATGCGGCTCGCGTGCGCGCCGACGACTGGCAGCACGAGCCGCGCCTCTGTCGCCGTCATCCAGCGATACGGCCCGACCGCGTCCCAGTCCACGTCCGACCAGCCGTCCCCGGTCAGCTGCGCCTGCTCGTCACGGCCCATCAGCAGCACTTCCGAGACGCGATCGGGACGGCGCAGGAGCCCGTCAGTGTTCACGCTGAACGCGCTGGCAGCGCCGGGGATGCCGACCAGTCTCGCCACGGCGCGGCTCGGCACGCCGCCGAGCGCGATCAGCACTGAGGCAGAGGTCCGCCCCGGCGCGCGCACGACGACCCGGCTGGCGTGGCCGTCGGCGAGAATCGCCGCCACGAGGACTGGATCCGCCACACCGTCGGATGCCAGCTGCGATTCGAGCGCCTTGCGCTCGCGTGGCTCGAACGACGCCACCTCCACGGTCACAGGGTCTGCAAGCTTGTCCACGGCCCGTGGCGCCAATCGCCCGTCGTCGCTCACGTACACCACCGCCGCGCGTCCTGCCGGCACGCGCAGCGCGAGACTGCCGGTGGCGGCCGACGGGCCAATGTCGGTCCAGCGCTCCGTCGTCACCTGCTGGTTCGGGCGGACGCCGTGAAGCGGATACACCGACAGCGGATTGGTGGGCAGCGGCACGCGGAAGCCGGCGCCGGGCTGGAGCACGTACGTGTCCGCGAGCTGGCCGTCCGGTGTCCACACCGCCATCGCCACGCCTTCAGTGGTCCGCACCAGGTCGCGGGAGCCTTGTCGAATCGCGGCCTCGAACGGCCCGGCTCGCAACTCGATCGGCAGCGGCAGCGCGGTCGCCACGTCGCCGAGCCTGCCGGCAGCCCCAGTCTCGAGGTGCACGTCGAAGCGGCTGTGTTGCTCGAGCGCCGCTGCGCCGGCGCCCCGGACGCCGGCAAATACGGCGTTGGACGGCGCGATGGCGTCCAGCGACGGCGGCCCTCCGATCGCGGACAGGCTGGCCCCCGTGCTGGCCGCAAACTCCGCCGAGATCCGCGCGGGAATCGCCAGCGTCACTACCGCGCCGTCAGCCAGCCGCGACAGGAACTCGTCGAGCGGGCCGTCCATCGCAGCCACCGCGCCGAAGCTGACGTCGAGCGCGTCGTGACGGAGCCGGGCCGCCGACTTCTGAAACGCGAAGACTTTCGACCCCGCGTCCAGCCGGCGGCGGACGTCGGCGGTGGCGCGCGATCCGATCTCGATCTTCCGCTGGCGGGTCAGCTGGTCGCCGAGCAGCTTGAAGCTGACCATGCGATCGGCCAGGAAGTCTTCGCTGACGATGGTCGCCTGGTCCGGCAGCGCATCGAACAACCGATCGATCTGCACCTGCGCTTCGTAGTCGCGGCTGCGGTCCGTGGCCGGCAGGTTGTGGACGCAGAGCCAGACCGGCAGCAGCACTCCGACGACAGCGAACGCCTGGCCCAGCCCTCGACTCCGTGCGGCGATCGCGCGCGCGACCCGCTCCGCGCCGACGCCCGCGCAAATCCACAGCACCAGGATGCAGGGAATCAAAAAGACCGGCGTGTCGACCACGGAGTAGTTCAGCGCGAAGGCGAGGACCGCGCCACCGCCGACGAGCAGCATCAACGCCTCCGGCAGCCGGCGTCGCAAGAGCCACAGCACCCCGAGCACGGCAAGCACGAGGCCCACCGGCGTCAGCTCCGGCGACAGGATGTCGCTCACGAAGCTCGGCACGCGCTGCTGCACGAGCGTGCGCCAGTCGAACGCGAAGAGCCGGTCCTGAAACTGGTTGGCGAAAATCACCCGTCCCAGCTCCGGAATCGTCGTGGCGCGCGATTCGACGTAGGCGTCGGGCTGATTCGAGCGCAGGATGATGAACCCGTAAGGGATCAGGCCGGCCAGCATGATGACGGCCGTCGTTGCCAGTGTCCGCAGGCGGAGGACGAAGCGGCGATCGGTCAGCAGGGCGGCGGCCGCCAGGCCAGGCGCGAACCCGATGATGGTCGTGTGATTGCCGAAGCCCAGGGCGAGCAACGCCACCGATCCGTAGTACCAGCCGGACCGCCTGGTCGCGATCCAGAGCAGGAACGCGAGCAGCATCCCCGACACCAGCGCCGCGTTGAGGGTGTAGACCTCCGCGATGATCGCCTGCGACCAGTAGACACGCCCGAAAGCCAGCCCGAGCGCCGCGGCCAGGGCGATGGGCGTCCGGCATTCCAGCCGCCGGCCAATCAGGAACACCGCCGCGACTGCCAGCGCGCCCAGCAACGCAGAGAACAGGTTGATGCGGTAGGCCAGGGATCCGACGGGCACGTACGAGAACACGTGCGTCAGCAGCGAATAAACGGGATACCCCGGGTTGTGCGCGACGCCGAGGACGCGGCCGATGAACTGGAACATCGCCGTGTCGACGTCGGCGGTCATGCCCGGCGCCAGCGTGCGAACGTAGGCGACCAGGGCGACGCTGCCGGCGGCGAGCGCCCAGGCGACGTCTGCGCGCGACAGGGCCTGCGGGATCGTGCGGGCCGGGGACGCCGGCACGGCTAGTGCGACTCCGTCGGTCCGCGCGGGACGAGCGCGCGCTTCTCGGCGGGCTTCAGCATCCATCCGTCGTGATCGGCGTACGGGAGGCTGGCGCTGGGAGGCGCCGGCGCCGGATCGCGGCGGCAGCCGATAGTCCCGGCCAGACACACAGCGGCCCCGCCGACAGCGAGCGCCGTGAAGAAGGCGCGCCGCGAGACACCGCAGGCCTCGGGGCTCTTCATGTCGTGCCTGCGATCCGATCGGCGAGCCGCAGGGCGAGCGCGACGATCGTCAGCGTGGGATTGGAATAGCCGCCGCTCGGGAACACCGACGATCCAGCCACGTACAGGTTGGTGTAGCCGTGCGCGCGGCAGTGCGGGTCCACGACAGACGTCGCCGGAGTGTCACCCATCCGGGTGGTCCCGAGCGTGTGGCCCTCGCCTTCGACGCCCTTGTAGATGCGGTCGTTGTTGACCCGCACGCGGCCCTTGCCAAGGTGCAGCAACGTCTCGCCGAACAACCGCATCGTCTGCTCGACGTTGAAGAAGTCCCTGGCATCCAGCACGCATCGCGCCGCCGGCCGGCACAGGCCCCAGCGATCGCGCTCGGCGGTCAGGACCACGCGGTTGCGCTCCACCGGCAGCATCTCGGAGCGGGCGGTCATGTCGTAGTGGTACATCGGCTTGCCCAGCTCCGACGAGAGAAACTTCGCCATCGGATGGTCTGCCGTCTTCCGCGAACACTGCAGGCCGCATCCGTAGAGCCCGTGCGCGACAGAGTACGGCTTGTCGGGCGCGATCGCGTGCATGCCGGTGCCCTTGTTCGCCTTCGGCCAGTAGCGATCCAGCTCCTCGTCGAGGACGCACTCGCCGGCGTCGGTGAACTGCGGGTGCTCCATCAGGAACTTGCCGACGTGGCCGCTCTCGTTGCCCACCGACACGGCGCCGTCCTCGCGCGGCTGCAGCAGCAGTTGCGCGTTGCCCATCGCGCCGGCCGCGACGACGACGAACTGCCGGGGCGCGACCGGCATGCGCCGCTTGAACTCGAGCAGGTGGTCCACGTACTCGAGCGTCGTGACGGCCGATCGCGAGGCGTTGGCGTCGAGACCGATCAGCGTGCGGCCCAGGGCCACGTCCACCTGCGGCGAGGTCTGCAATGTCGTCAGGTATTTCCGGCCGATGCGCGTCGGATTTTCAGTGGGCACGGGCCGATAGTTGAACCCTGGAATCAGCGGCGTCTCCACGTCGACGAACTCGGGGTCGTGATCGAGAATCGGCGCGGCCTTCCGCCAGTACGGAACCAGGTCGGCCCGCGCGATGGGCCAGCGCGCGCCGACGACTGGGTTATCGAGATCCAGCTCGCGCAGCGTCGCGCACCAGCCGCTCCACACGTTCGACGTGCCGCCGAGCGCGCGGAACCAGTGCTGGTTCCAGTACTCGCCCGAGTAGTGCCCGTAGCCGACCGAGTTGGACAGCTCGCTCCTGGTGGAGTCCGCGTCGCCGGACTCGAAAATCAGCACCCGCTTGCCGGCGGCCGCGAGGGCGAGCGACAGGCTGACACCGGCCGGACCGGAGCCGACGACGAAGCCGTCGTACGACTCTGGTGAAAAACGATCGGTCACCAACATCGGGCGGATTCCGGGGAGCGGCGGATGGGCGCGCGCACGCGTGTTATTTGAGCGATCCGTCGACGTATTGCCCGAGCCGCGCCACCTGCGCGCCGATGACGCCGTCCACGATCGGCGCCAGCTTGTCGAGCCCCGATGTGCTCGCGCCATTGACGACCAGCGTGACGTCCACCTTCGTGCCCTGCCCGGCGGAGGTCAGCGAAAAGGTGAGGATGGCGTTGACGCCCATCGCCTGCAGCGGCCCGAGCGGCGCGTTGAGCCGGAGCATCTGCGGCGCCATGGCCACCAGCACGGTCCCGTGAACGACGCTGCCGTCGGCCCACTGCTCGCACAGGCAGCCGCCCGCCTTCAACTCCAGCGTCAGGTTCTTCGCGTCGCGCGAGTAGGTGTGCTCGCTGCTCCACCAGTGCCCGATTTCGCCGAGCGCGTGGAACGTCGTCTTGGCGTCGGCGTGGACCTCGACGCTGTTGGCCACGACCATGTGGTCGGGCGACGCCTCCTTGACGGCGGCGGACGCGGGGCTCGTGGCGACACACAGCAGGGCGAGAATCGGCAGTCCGCGCAGCCAACGGGTCATTGCACCTCCGGGGGAATGGCGACAAGTGTAGAAGATCGACCAGCCCATCCGCCAGTCCGATTCACGACTTGACGGCACTTGTACTAATACACTAGTATAATCATGCAATGCCGATCATCGCGGTCGACGAACGCGACGCCACGCCGATTTACGCGCAGATCGAGCGCGGCCTGCGCGCGGCCATCGCCGCCGGCCGGTTGCGCCCGGGCGACCAGCTGCCGACAGTCCGCGAGCTGGCCGTCGACCTTCGCGTCAATGCCAATACCGTCGCGCGCGTCTACTCAGAGCTCGAGCGCGGCGGCGTGCTCGAGACGCGGCGGGGTGTGGGCTCGTTCGTCAGCGCCACGCCGGACCAGGCTCGCCCGAAACGCGAGCAGCAGAAACGGCTTCGGGCCTTTGCCACGCGCGTCCTGGCGGACGCGTCGGCCGCCGGCTTCACCAGGCAGGAACTGATCGCCGAGCTCGAGGCGCACTGACAGCGCCCTTCGTGAACAGCGTCACTGACTCAAAGGACAGCAGCGCATGGCCATTCCAAGCATCCTCAACACGCGCCCCGAGTTCAAGGTTCGGGGACCCAACGTCGTGGCAATCGCGCTTTTGCTTGCCTCGCTGCTTGCCGGCATCGCCGCGGCAGTTGCTCTGCCGCGACTAGCGCCGATTCTCGTGGCGGCCGGGGCCATCCTCGGCGTCGTCCTGATGCAGTCGCCCAAGGTGGCGCAGCAGTGGGACCGGGCCATCGTTCTCCGGCTCGGACGGTTTCATTCCATGAGCGGGCCGGGCCTGTTCTGGATCGTGCCGTTCGTGGACCGGATCAGCACCTGGATCGACCAGCGCACGATCACCACGAGCTTCGCCGCCGAGCAGACGCTGACCTCCGACACCGTGCCCGTCAGCGTGGACGCGGTGCTCTTCTGGATGGTCCATGACGTCAAGCGCGCCGCGCTCGAAGTGCAGGAATACAGCCAGGCGGTCAGCTGGGCCGCGCAGACCGCGCTGCGCGACATCATCGGGCGCACGGAGCTGACAGAGCTTCTCAAGGGCCGCGAACGGATCGAGACCGAACTGCAGCAGCTCATCGACGCCAGGTCGAACCCGTGGGGCGTCACCGTGCAGTCCGTCGAGATGCGCGACGTCGTCATCCCGAGCGCGCTGCAGGACGCGATGTCCCGCGAAGCGCAGGCCGCCCGCGAGAAGCAGGCGCGCATCATCCTCGGCCAGGCCGAAATGGAGATCGCGCACTCGTTCGAGGAGGCCGCCAAGTCCTATCACAACAACCCGACAGCGCTGCACCTGCGCGCGATGAACATGCTCTATGAGGGGCTGAAGGAGAAGGGCGCGCTGATGCTGATTCCGAGCAGCGCCGTCGAGTCGATGGGCATGGGCGGACTGCTTGGCGCCGCGGCGCTCCGCCAGCAGTCGCTCGCATCCGGCTCGGAGCTCGGCGACAGCAAGACATAGCGCCGGGCCGGACGGCGCCGGTACGCTATATTCGGGCGTCTCCCCTGCGTCCGAGAGTGATGAGCCTGCCGACAGATCCAGCGGGGCGCGCCGGCCCGCGGCACGCCACGCCGACACCTGGTCCGCCCGTCGCGGCGGCCGTCGACGTGTCCGTCGTGATCGTCAACTTCAACTCCGGAGCGTACCTTCGCGGCTGCCTCGACTCGCTGGAGCGAGGCTGCGCCGGCCTCGCCTGGGACGCCGTCGTCGTCGACAACGCGTCGACTGACGGCAGCGAGCAGGCCGCGATCGGCGGCGATCGTCGGGTGCGTCTCGTCCGCAGCACTGCCAATCTGGGCTTCGCGCATGCCGCCAACGAGGGCACCCGAGCCACATCGGCGGCGTTCGTGCTGCTCCTCAATCCCGACGGACGCCTGACGGAAGGCGCCATCGCGCCGCTGGTCGCTGAACTGATCAAGCACCCCGAATGCGCGATCGTGGCGCCGGACGTCGTCAACGAGGACGGATCGCCGCAGGGCAACGCGCGACGCGACCCGACGTGGCTGACGGGCCTGTTCGGGCGTTCCAGCCTGGCCCGCCGGCTGTTTCCGGAGTCGCGCCTGGTGGCTCGCAACGTGGTCGGGGCCGACGCCGTTCCCGACGGCGCGTCGAGCTGCGAAGTGGACTGGGTCAGTGGCAGCTGCCTGCTCGCGCGGCGCGAGGCGCTGGCGCGCGTGGGCGGGTTCGACGTCGGCTATTTTCTCTACTGGGAGGATGCCGATCTCTGCCGTCGCATCCGACGCGACGGCCGCTCCGTGCGCTTCCGTCCAGATCCGGTGCGGCGAGTCGTGCACGCCCAGGGCCGGAGCAGTCAGACAGCGCCGGACTTGGCCGTGCGCGCCTTTCACAAGAGCGCGTACCGCTACTACGCGACGCATGTCGCGCGCTCACCCTGGAATCCGTCGCGGTGGCTGGCCTGGGCAGTGCTCGGCCTGCGCTCGGCCGCGGTCAGGTGGATGCGTCCCGCGCCCGTGGAGGCGCACCGGCCCGGACGTTAGAGCTGGGCGTGAGCCACGGGTTCGTCCACCGCCGTGGCCAGCAGATCTGAAAACACCGTCATCGCCTGCTCGAAGGAGTACGTAGTCCGGACGGCGGCGAGCCCGCGCAGCGACAGCTCCCGCCAGAGCCCCGCATCCTCGTGAAGGCGGACGATGGCATCTGCCATCGCCTGCGGGGAGTCGGCCACCAGCACGCCGTCGCCCTCGGCGAGCCCCATCCCCTCGACCGCCATCGATGTCGCGACGCACGGCAGGCCGTGACTGAGGCTGGTGGCGATCTTGCCCTTGAACCCGGCGCCGAACCTGATCGGCGCGACGCTGAGCCTGACCTGGTCGAGCAGCGGGCCCAGCTCCGGCACAAAACCCGTCACGTGCACGAACTCTTCCTCAAGCTGGCGCACCTGCGACGGCGGATTGCTGCCGACGATGTGAAGGGTCGCCTGCGGGATCTTCCGCCGTACTCAGCGGCAGGACCTCCTGCACGAAGTACAGCACGGCGTCGACGTTCGGCGGATGCTGGTAACCGCCGACAATCGCCAGCCCGCTCCGCCGGTCAAATGGCGTGCTGGTACCGGGCACGTCGATCGCCCAGAGGAACAGAATCACACTGGCGTCGGGCGCTTCGCGGGCCAGCAGGTCGCGCTCGAAGGTGCTGTGGACGATCGAGTAGTCCACGCGCCGGATCACGTCCAGTTCGGCGGTCTTGACCGCGCGCGCGCGCCGTTCCAGCGCCGCGTCGCCGTGCAGGGCGGCCTCGCGCTCGGCGCGCAGGTAGTGCAGATCCTCGACGCTGAGGATCACTTTCGCCCGCGGTGCCCATGAGCGGATCGCGTCCAGCGTCCGCCGTGCCGCCGTATAGCGAAACACGACGACGAAGTCGAACAGCGCGCCGTGCTCGCGCAGGTAGCTGTCAATCGACGTGACGAAGGGCGCGTAGAGACATTCGATGCCCGCGCGCTGAAGGTCGCCGGTGTAGCGGTCCAGATAGAGATAGTTGTCTTCGGGAACGAATGTGACCTTGCACCCGATCTGCTGCAGCGTCCGCATCGTGCTCAGGGCCGCAATCGACCCGGCGTCCTTGTCCGGCTGCGGCGTGCACAGATCGATCACCAGGACGCGCCGTCCTACGCCCCGCTCCCTCGCGAGGTCCACGCGCTCGCCGGGCGTGAAATGGCCGTCGAGCTCGTCGCGCCAGCGCACGGCGAGTTTGCGGAGGTTTGGCTCCTGGTGCGCCTTGGCACCCGACGTCAGGGCGGTCCCCGAGGTGGCGCCTTCGCAATGCACGACGCGGGCAAGCGGCTGGAACACCACCGTCCGGCTGCGAGCGCGGATCTTGAAGGCGAGGTCCGCGTCCTCGGCATAGGCCGGCGCGTAGTGATCGTCGAACCCGCCGACCTCACGAAACAACTCCGCCGGCACCATCAACGCGGCGCCTGAGACATAGTCCACTTCGCGGCGGTACCAGTACTCGGGTTTTGCGGGGTCGTCCCCCCTGCCGTAGTTCCAGGCCGAGCCATCGCGCCAGAAAATGCCGCCCGCCTCCTGCAGCGTGCCGTCGGGATACAGCAGCTTTGCGCCGACGATGCCCGCGGCCGGTACCGCGGCGAAGGTGGCCACCATCTCGTCGCACCACCCGGGCAGCACCTCGGTGTCGTTGTTCAGAAAGAGCAGGTAGCGGCCCCTGGCGGCCGCTGCGCCGTTGTTGCACGAGCCGATGAACCCGACGTTGGCCTGGTTGCGCAGGAGTCGCAGCCCCTTCACGGAGGCCAGCGCATCGGTCACCGCCTTCTCCGATCCGTCATCGACGACGATCACTTCGATGGACGCGGCCGGCGCGTGCCTGGCAATGGCGGCAAGGCAGCGAAGCGTGAGATCGAGCTGTCCGTAGACCGGGATGATGACAGAGACGTCCGGGTCCGCGCTGCAGGGCAACGGAATCAATTCCGGCCTCGGCGTCGCCGCCTTGGAGAGCAGCATGTCGGGCGCCCTGGCGACCAGTGTGTGGCGGCGGGTGGCCTGCCAGTGCTGGTAGCTGGCGGTTCCGCGCATCAGCCATCCCGCGCTGATGAAGACCGCGCTCTTCAATTGCCAGCGCGCCCCGCTCGGCAACGGCACTCGCCGGTATGCCGTCCGCATGGCTCGCTCCAGCCGAAGCGCCGCCCGATGCTTCAGTGTCCCGAGACGCGATTCCATGATCTCCCGCTGGCGAAGGCGTGACTGCGGTCGACGCCCGATCGATTCACTGCCGCTATCGCACCTCGAGCTGGACGGCCTGCATCGGCACGCGGATGAGTCCGTCGCTTTCACCGGGCGCTGCGGAGCGGAATGTGAGCGCGTCGTGCACCCAGTGATGCTGAGTGTGCATGGCCTGGGTGCCGTCAGCCACTGCGACGGCCACAGTGTATCCACCAGGAGCCAGAATGGGCATGACAAAGGTGAAGTGCGCGTCGATTCCGCCGCCCTTCACGGCCCGCAGCACCTCGTCCTTATGGCTCTCGAACGTGTTCGCGCCGAAGATCACCTGACCGAGTCGATCCTTCACGAGGAAGCCGACAATTGGTTTTTCCAATTCGGTGTCGGCACGACATGTCACGCGCACTGTCACGGTCTCGCCACCGGCGATTGCATGGAGCGCGCGGCCGCGCTCATCTGCAAGGCTCACCGAGACGATGCGCGCGCCACCTCTGCCGAAGGAACGCCCGGTCACCGCTTCGACGGCAGCGTGCGGAACCTCTGACGGCGTCGGGGAGACGACAGACGCGGCCGCAGGCGCCGGCAAGGGCGCCAGCGCTTCGGCGACCTCCTCGAGATACGCCTCTGTGACCTCCTTCGCGGTCCCCTCCATCGCGATGCGTCCGTCGCGCAGCCACAGCGCCCGCTGACACAGGTTGACGATCGCCGAGGTGTCGTGGCTGACGAAGAGAATCGTTCCCGTGCGCATGAACTCGCGCAGAAAGCGCATGCACTTCTGCACGAAGAACGCGTCGCCGACGGCGAGCGCCTCGTCGATGACCAGGATGTCGGCATCGACGTGCGCGATCACGGCGAAGGCCAGCCGGACGATCATGCCGGTCGAGTAGGTCTTGATCGGCTGATCGATGAACTCGCCGATTTCGGCAAACTGCACGATGGCGTCGTAGCGCGCGTCGAGCTCTCGCGGCGTCAGGCCGAGAATCGCGCCGTTGAAGTAGACGTTCTCGCGGCCGGTGAACTCCGGGTTGAAGCCGGATCCCAGCTCCAGGATGGCGGCCACGCGCCCACGCGTGCTGACGGAGCCTCGCGTCGGCGTCAGCGTGCCGCAGACTATCTGGAGCAGCGTGGACTTGCCGGATCCGTTCTTGCCGACGATTCCGATCATCTCGCCCTTCCTGACCCGCAGCGAGACGCCGTCGAGCGCGAGGAAGTCGCGGTAGAACTGCCGGCGGCCGCGAAGCAGCGCCTGCCACAGGCGATGTTCCGGCCGCTCGTAGATCTGAAAGGACTTCACGACGCCGGCCACGTCGATGACAGTCGGCGCTTCGCCCGCCGCGCCCGTGACAGGCACCACCGTCGCCTCGTCGCTAGAGGACATCGGCAAAGCCCTTGCGCGTGCGCTGAAACCACCAGAGCCCGAACGACGCGACTACCAGGCTCACGACTGTGGCCAGCGCAAGGCCGGTGAAGTCGATCGGCGCCCTGGTCGTCAGCACCGCACGTGCCTGTTCGATGATGAACGTCAGCGGGTTGAGGCGGATGACGAACCGCACCGAGGGCGGCACGGCGGTGATCGGGTAGAAGACTGGCGAGAGGAACAGCACGACAGTCGTGAAGATGCCCACGGTCTGGCCGACGTCACGAAGATAGACGCCGATCGAGGCGAGAAACCAGGTGCAGCCGAGCGTCAGCAGCAGCAGCGGCACGAACACGAGCGGCAGCAGCGCCGCGCGCGGCGAGAGGCCCAGGTCGCTGAACGCCGCGAACACCAGCCAGATGAACAGGCTCACCCCGGCGTGAAAGGTCGCCGTCAGCAGCGTCATCCACGGCAGGATTTCGAGCGGGAAGACCACACGCTTCACCAGGTTGACGTGCTGGAGGACGAGCGCCGGGGCCCGGTTGAGGCATTCGGCGAACAGTCCGTGCACGATCAGGCCGACGAACAGGAGCAGGGCAAAGTCGAGCCGGCTTTCGCCGGGCGACGCCGTCCACCGCGACCGGAACACGACGCCGAACAGGAACGTGTAGACCGAGAGCATCACCAGCGGCGTCACAAACGACCAGACCAGGCCCAGGAGCGACCCGCGATACCGGCCGCTGATGTCGCGACGCGTCATCTGCAGCACCAGGAAGCGATGCCGCCAGTAACTCGTGAAGACTGCGACGGGCGCGCGAAGGATCGAAGGCACAGTGGGCACTGACGGCGGGATGCCGCCGCAGTATAGCAACTGACGATCGCGCAGGCGCCGCGATCGGATCAGCGCGGCGGCGTCTTCAGCCCGGCGACCAGCGCGTCGAGCAGCGCCCCGGTCCGGTCCGAGTAGTAGTCCCAGAACATCGCGCCGGCCAGACCGCGTTCGCGGACATACCGGCACTTCAGCCCGAGCGACTCGGGGTCCTCGTAGCTGATGAAGACGCGCTGTTCAGCATTCCAGAGGTAGGGGCTCTGCGCGTCGGCATCCCAGTAGCGGACGAAGCCGCCGCGGTCGATTGAGGTCTCGACCAGCGAGCCGTAGGCAGTTTCGATGCGCACGGACAGGCTGGGTACCTGGCTGGTACAAGCCGTGGCCGTCTTCCTTGACGGCGCCCCACGCGCGCCCGTAGAAGGGCACGCCGATGACGAGCTTGCTGGCGGGCACGCCGGCCGCCATGAACTCGCGCACGGCGCGGTCCACAGACTGCTTCCTGTCGTCGCGAGGACTCGGGAACAGGTTGGCATGGTGCCCGGCGAGCGTGTCCGGGCCCGATTCGCGGAAGTCGTACGTCATCAGGTTGACGTAGTCCACGCTGGCCTGCACCTTGTCGAGCTCCGTATGGGCGATGAAATCCGAGAACGCCCCTGCGGCGAACGTCAGGAGCAGGTGCCGGCCGACCCTGGCGCCCTCTTCGTCGAGCGCCCCGCGCAGGCCGGCCATCAGCGCGGTGAAGTTCTCTCGATCCTCCGGGCGATGCGTGTTGCCGTCGCCAGTCAGGCCGGGATATTCCCAGTCGATGTCGATGCCGTCGAGATCGTACCGGCGCAGGAACTCGATCGCGCTGTCGGTGAACCGGCGACGGCTGTCGGGCGTCAGCGACGCATCCGAAAAGGCCCCCGACCACGTCCAGCCGCCAACCGAGATCAGCACCTTGAACCCGGGATGCGTCTTGCGCAACCCCGTCAGCGCAGCCAGGTTCACGGCGTCGTGTTCGAACCCCTCGACGACGCGGCCGCCGCTGATGTTGGCAAACGCGTAGTTGACATGCGTCAGCTTGTCCGCCGCGATCTCCGCCGGATCGACCGTCTGCTGCTGCCGCGTGAACACGTACCCGATCACGACGCGAGAAGGGGCCGGCAAGGCCCGATGCGATGCGCCGCCCGCCGCGGTGGCCAGCAGGTACCATGTCGCGTGCGGCAGCCACTGCTCACCCCACCGCCAGTCATGGTCGGCGCCAGTGGCTGTGTGCGGCAGGTTGAAGTCGATGCCCTGCGGATCCGTGAACCCCGCGGTGACGCCGTTGACGATGCCGCCGGGGGCGTTGGTGTATTCGTAGGAATCGAAGAAGCGGTACTCCGGGTTGTTGCGGCCGACGCCGGCCAGCAGGCAGGCGTCGAATGGATTCAGGCCGAGGATCCAGTTGATTTGATCCTGCGCGTAGACGTCGAGGCGACCGGCAAACGCAGGATCGTCGGCGTAGTAGGGAACGGCCAGCCGCGCCGCGGACGCGAGCGATGCCAGGCGCGCGTCCTCGCCCTGCCACCACGGCGCGGTCTCGGCATCGTGCGGGTAGAAGAACCGCTCGTCGCGCACGCCAGCCGTGGTCTGCACGAACTGCCTGGCGTAGCCGAACGGGTTGGCCACATCACCGGTGATCTGCAGCTCCCACTCGAGCGATCGGCGAACGGCAGCGAGGACATCGGCGCGACGTTCCGGCGGCGCCACGTCGAGGTAAGCGAGCAGGCTGACGACCGGCAGGCCGGCATCGGCGGCATGGAAGAACGGACGGTCGCCGGCATCAGCCCGCCAGTACGCCGGGCCGGACGCCGGGAGCCGCGCCAGCAGACGGCTCGCCCTGCGATCGGCCGCAACCCTGTAAGCGACCAGGCCTGTGGCGCGCGTCAGCTCCGTCGCCGCCAGTAACGCGCAATAGTCGTCGACGATGTTCTCGACGCCGTTGTTCAGCAGCTCCGCGTTGTGCGCCGACAGGAACGCCCAGGCCTCCTCCGCCGTGCGGAGGTAGTCGGCGTGGCGATCGCCCTGCAGGTGCATCAGCGAGGCACGGGCCAGGGCGGCGATCGCGACGCCGCCGCCGGCGCGGAAGCTGCTTTGATACTCCCGCATCTGCGGCACGTCGGCATGGGCCGCCGACGCAGGATCCGCGCTGGTCTGTTTGATGGCAAACGCCTGGGCATCGCGGGCGACGCGCCGGTCCTCGGGGCGCTTCCCGGGACCCGGTGCGGTGACCGATCGATAGAACGAGCCACCCGGGACGCGCGCGCGCACCAGGTAGTCCGCGCCCCACGCGGCTTCGTCGGCGAGGCGCCTGGCGTATTGCCGGAACTGCGGGTCCTTCGACGCCTCGAGCAGGTCCAGCGACTTCATCAACCCCCAGGCCGTGAGCGGAATCTGCTGCGGGTTGAAGTAGGTGGAGAACGACAGGTGCGACAGGTGCTTGCCGTAGTCGCCAGTCGCGTCGAACCAGCCGCCGTGCAGATCGACGGTACGGCCCGGCCGGCCCTCGAGCGTCAGCGTGCGATCGGCGGCATCGAGGGCGCCAGATGCGCGCTGGCCCTTGAAGTAGTAGAGGACGTCGGAGAGGGTGTGCCGCTCGAGCACCGCCGCTTGCACGAGAAACGGCTCGGACCGGACGTCGGCGGTCGCGGTCTGGCAGGCGACGCGAAACACGCCTTCGCGCGACAGCGCTGAAAAGTCGACGGTCCAGTAGGTCCAGTCGCGCCATTTCGCCACCGGGCCGATCGCGCCAGGCTTCACTGACAGCACCTGGGCGCCGGAGCCGGCATCTTCCAGCGCACAGCCGCGGACCTCGTCGCCAGGATGCCCCTGCACGACGGCGCGCTTGGCCCCGACCAGGTCGTAGCCGAGGTGATTGACCAGAACGACTGGCTGCGCGGCCGCAGACGCTGCGGTCGCGACGAAGCAGGCCAGGGCGACGAACAGCCGCATCAAGGAGATCACGTCAGACCCTCAAACGAAGGCCGCGGCTGGCCAGCCAGCCTGCCAGCCGCACCACGAGCCACGCAAACACGGCGGATCGTATCGTGCCCGCCAGCAGATTGGGCGCCAGCGCTTCGTACGGGTTGATCCCGCCGGCGACGTCGGCGGCGATCGCGACGAGCGACAACAGAAGCGGCGCCAGCATGTAGATCAGCAGCGCGTGCTCGCCGGCGGTGCGGACGGATTGCGGCCAGCGAGTCCAGCCGAGGCCCTCGGTGAGTCCCACGATCGCCGTCCAGGCGGCAGCCGTCATGGCGGCCGACATCAGAATCCACGGCACCGTCGCGATCACCTTGTTGTACCAGAAGGCGTCGTCCACCTCGTGCAGGCTGTGCAGGAGCCAGGCCGCGAGGGCGAGCCCGGCCGCGAAGAGGACGCCGGCGCGCAGCATCTGCGATGGGGCCGTCGCGCCCGATCGCCGCACCCGCACGATCAGCGCGGCGCCGAGCACCACCAGCGCCGCGTGCGATCCGAAGACGGAGCCCGCCGAGACGTACGGCCGCAAGGCAATCAGCCAGCCGATGTCGCCCGCCTGGTCCGCGAAGCAGAAGCAGCAAAGAAGAGTCGCGGCCGCCAGCAACGCGCCACTGCTCCGCGCGCCTGACAGGTAGATCGTCGCGCCGACCAGGTATGCCCAGCCGATGAGCCCGAGGATGCCCCACCAGTGCGGGCTGAAGACGGCGAGGCCCGCTCCCTCATCGCTGTGATACGCGAACGCCAGTCCGGCCAGCAGCAGGGCGCCCGCGGCGACCCGTACCACCTTCCCTCGTGAATCACGAGTTGCCGGCGGCCTCACCCAGATCAGCATCAGGGCGACTGTCATGATCGCGTTCCACACCGCCGGCGACAGCCACCCCGCGGTCGCCTCTTCGCCGTTGACCATGAACACGCCCATGACGAGCAGGGCGAACGTCCGGGTCAACGTGTGACGCCAGAGATGCCACGCCGACTCGCCGCGCGCGAGGCGGGCGTCGATGGCCAGCGGCAGCGACATGCCGGTGATGAACAGGAATGCGGGAAAGACGACGTCCGTGATCGTCATGCCGTCGACGGCGCTCGGCGTGTGCAGCAGGAACCGGGGCGTGCCGCGCACGCCGGACATCTCGTTGACGAAGAGCATCAGGAAGACGTCCAGGCCGCGCAGCACGTCCACCGACACCAGGCGCGTGGCGCTCCGCGCGCGCCCGTGCGCGGTCGCGCCCTGCTCCATCGGCACGACTACAGCGCTCGACGGATCGCGTCGCACGGCGTCTTGGCGCATGCCCTCACAGTCCCGTAGTTGAACACAGCGGCCACGCGCCAGTCGCGGTGTCGCCGAGGCGGGCGATCTCCGGATCGATCGACGCGAGGATGCCGCCGGAACGGCGGCTCACAGCGTCAACTGTCTCAGGTAGGCGAGGCTGAGCGGGATGTGCCCGAGCGGATCGGCGCTCTCGTCCTCGATGTAGTAGATGGGCACACCGGCCTTGACGGCGGCACGAAGCACTGCCGGCATGTCCACCTGGCCGCTGCCGACCGGGACATCGGTGTTCTCAGGCGCGAGCGCCAGTCCGGCCTTCCGCGGAAACCCCTTCTTCAGATCTTTCAGATGGAGCGACCAGACGCGCGCGCCGTATCGGGCGATCAGGGCCGCGGGATCACCGCCGCCGAGAAACGCGTGCAGGACGTCGATCTGCAGCCCGACGTGCGCCGGATCGCTGGCGCCGACCAGCGTCTCGAACAGCGTCCCTTCGGGCGACGGCACGAACTCGTAGCCGTGACAGTGATAGGCCAGGCGCATCCCCTGCTGGGCCGCGCCGCTGCCCGCGCGGTTGAACACCTCCGCGGCCTTCATCGCGTCGTCGTGCGTGAAGGCGTCGCCGTGAGGAATCCAGGGACAGACCAGCGTCGTCGCGCCCAACGCCTGCGCCTGTGCGAAGGCGTCCGCGGGTTTGTCACGGAGCGTCTCGTATTCCACGTGCGCCGACTGGCAGCGCAGGCCGGCGGCGTCGAGGGCCGCGCGAAAGGCGGCTGACGTCTGGCCATACAGGCCTGCACCTTCGACGTCGCGAAAGCCGAGCGCGCGAACCTTACGAAGTGTTGCGGCGAGGTCCTTGGGAAGGTATTCCCGGAGACTCCAGAGTTGCAGCCCGACAGGAGCATGCAGAGCTGGCGCCAGCGCGTCCTGAAACGCTCGTGCCTCGACGGGCAAGCGCAGCGCGGCGAGGCCGGCGCCGAGTGAAGTAAGGAACAGTCGTCGTGTCGTCATGGAATTCTTTAACGTTTTCTTAACGAATGGAGGCTCCCGGAACGCTAACACAAGATGGGTACTGGAGGTAACATCGAGTGATGCGAGTGCGGCAAAGCGCCTCGGTACAGGGCCGGCCCAGCCGTCATGCTCGCTCGCCTTCACGCTGACACGCCGGTCCTCCCTTTGCACGCATTCATATCCTGATGGCCCCAGACGCAGACTCCCACGTCCTCAGCAGACGCGACAACGTCGCGCCCGCCACTGATCTTCCACCCGTGCACGCGGCCGCGCCACGCCGGCGGCGTTGGTGGCCCGTCGTGCTGATCCTGCTGGTGGCGCTCGCGGGCGCGGGTTGGTATCTGCGCCGCGGCAAGACCGCAGCGGACGGACAGCCAGGCGCCCAGGCGGGCAGCGGCGGCGGACGACGGAGCGGCGGCGCGTTCGCGGGGCCGGTGCCTGTCGGCGTGGCGACGTCGGTGCGGCAGGACATCCCCGTGCGGATCACTGCGCTCGGCGCCGTCGCGCCGCTCAACACAGTGACCGTCCGGCCCCGTGTCGACGGTCAGCTGATGCAGGTGGGCTTCCAGGAAGGCGAGTACGTGCACCAGGGCGACCTGCTGGCGGTCATCGATCCGCGGCAGTTCCAGGTGCAGCTCGCACAGGCCGAAGGCCAGCTCGCGAAGGACGAATCGCAGCTCGCCAACGCGAAGGTCCAGCTGGCGCGCTATCAGCTGCTGCTCTCTCAGGACTCGATTGCGCGCTCGAACGTCGACGATGCGGCAGCGATGGTGGCGCAGCTGGAGGGCGGGTTGAAGGTCGATCAGGCGGCCATCGACAACGCGAAGCTGAATCTCACCTACACCCGCGTGACGGCGCCGCTCAGCGGGCGGGTCGGCCTGCGCCTCGTGGACGTCGGCAACATCGTCAGCGCCGCCAGCCAGACCGGCCTGGTGGTGATCACGCAGGTGGAGCCGATCGCGGTGCTGTTCCCCGTCCCGGAAGACACCCTGCGGCTGCTGCTGCCGAAGATCCGCGACAAGGTGAACCTGCCGGTGGACGTCTACGACCGGAGCGGCGCGACCAAGCTGACGACGGGCAAGGTGCTGACGGTGGACAACCAGATCGATCAGTCCACCGGCACTGTGCGCATCAAGGCGACGTTCGATAACAAGGACCACCAGCTGTTCCCGTCGCAGTTCGTCAACGTCCAGCTCGACGCCGACGTCCGCAAGGACCAGGTCGTCGTTCCCAACGTCGCGGTGCAGCACGGGCCATCGGGCACGCCGCTGGCGTCGTTCGTCTACGTCGTCGAGAACGGCAAGGCGACGGCGCGGCCCGTGACCGTCGGCGTCGTGCAGGGCGATCGCGCGTCGATCGATCAGGGCCTGCAGGTCGGCGAGACCGTCGTCACCGACAGCACGGATCGGCTCAGGGACGGGAGCCAGGTCGAGATCAGGACGCCAGGCGCCCCGGCCGCCGGCGGCGGTGGCGCTGCCGGCAGCGGCCGCCGTGGCGCGCGCGGGGGCCAGGGCCAGAGGCAGCCGGGCAAATGAGCCCGTCCCGCATCTTCATCCTCCGGCCGGTCGCCACCTCGCTCTTCATGGCGGCCATCCTGCTGGCCGGCGGGGTGGCGTACCAGCAGCTGCCGGTCTCGGCGCTGCCGGAAGTCGACTATCCGACGATCCAGGTGGCGACGTTTTATCCCGGCGCCAGCCCCGACGTCATGGCCAGCTCGGTGACGGCGCCGCTCGAACGGCAGTTCGGGCAGATGCCGGGCCTCAAGCAGATGACCTCGACGAGCTCGTTCGGCAGCTCCGTCGTCACGCTGCAGTTCGATCTCGCGCTGAACATCGACGTCGCCGAGCAGGAAGTGCAGGCGGCGGTCAACGCGAGCGGCACCTTCCTGCCGCGCGATCTGCCCAACCCGCCGGTCTACAGCAAGGTGAACCCTGCCGACGCGCCGGTGCTCACCCTCGGGCTCACGTCGACGACGCTGCCCCTCAACCAGGTGCAATCGCTCGCCGACACGCGCCTGGCGCCGAAGATCTCGCAGCTGGCCGGCGTCGGGCTCGTCTCGATCAGCGGCGGCCAGAAACCGGCGGTTCGCGTCCAGGCGAACCCGACGGCGCTGGCGGCGTACGGGATCGGCCTCGCGCAGCTCCAGACAGCGATCGCCAATGCCAACGCCAACCAGGCGAAGGGCACGTTCGACGGCCCGAAGCAGGCGTACACCATCGGCGCCAACGACCAGCTGACGTCGGGCAGTGCCTACCGGCCCCTCATCATCGCCTACAAGGACGGCGGGCCCGTCCGGATCTCGGATGTCGCCGACGTGGTGGACGGCGTCGAGGACGTGCACCAGGCCGCGTGGATGAACTCCACGCCGGCGGTCATCGTCAACGTGCAGCGGCAGCCGGGCGCGAACACGATCGCGGTGGTGGATCGCATCAAGGCGCTGCTGCCGCAGCTCACGGCGACGCTGCCGCCGGCGGTGCAGGTCCGCGTCCTGACCGACCGCACGACGACCATCCGCGCGTCGGTCGAGGACGTCCAGTTCGAGCTGGTGCTCACCATCGTGCTCGTCGTGATGGTCATCTTCCTCTTCCTGCGCACGCTCAGGACGACCCTCATTCCCGCCGTGGCCGTGCCGCTCTCGCTCGTCGGCACCTTCGGCGTGATGTACATGCTCGGTTTCAGCCTGAACAACCTGACGCTGATGGCCCTGACCATCTCGACCGGCTTCGTCGTCGACGACGCCATCGTCATGATCGAGAACATCGCGCGCTACGTGGAGGAAGGCGAGAAGCCGCTCGACGCCGCGTTGAAGGGCGCGGCGCAGATCGGCTTCACGATCGTGTCGCTGACGGTCTCGCTCATCGCGGTGCTGATCCCGCTGCTCTTCATGGGCGACATCGTCGGCCGGCTGTTCCGCGAGTTCGCGGTGACCCTCAGTGTCACGATTCTCGTCTCGGCGGTGGTGTCGCTGACGCTGACGCCGATGATGTCGGCGCGCATCCTGAAGCACGTGCCGAAGGAACAGGAAGGCCGCTTCGCGCGCTGGCTGGAGGAGTCGTTTCAGAAGCTGATCGACGCCTACGGCCGGACGCTGACGTGGGTGCTGCGCCGCCAGGGCGCGACGCTGGCCGTCTTCGCCGTCACGCTGATCGCCACGGCGGTGCTGTTCTACATCGTCCCGAAGGGCTTCTTCCCGGTGCAGGACACCGGCGTCATCATCGGCGTGACCGAGGCGCCGCAGACGGTGTCGTTCCAGGGGATGGCCGTCCAGCAACAGGCGCTGGTGGCGGAGCTGCTGAAGGACCCGGCGGTCGAGAGCATCTCGTCGTTCATCGGCGTGGACGGCACCAACGTCACACCCAACAGCGGCCGCATCCAGATCAACCTGAAGCCGCTCGGCCAGCGCGAGGCCGGCGTGGAGCGGATCATCCGGCGCCTGCAGCGGCGAGTCGCCGATCTCGCCGGCATCGCGCTCTACATGCAGGCCGTGCAGGACCTGTCGGTCGAGGATCGGGTCAGCCGCACGCAGTATCAGTACAGCCTCGAGCACCCCGACACGGCACAGCTCGATCTCTGGGGCGGGAAGCTCCTCGAGGCGATGCGACACCTGCCGCAGCTGCAGGACGTGGCGACCGATCAGCAGACAGGCGGGCTGCGTGCCGACCTCTCGATCGACCGCGACACGGCGTCGCGCTTCGGCATCACCGCGCAGATGGTGGACGACACGCTGTACAGCGCCTTCGGCCAGCGCCAGGTGTCGACCATCTTCACGCAGCTGAACCAGTACCACGTCATCCTGGAGCTGCAGCCGCAATACCGCCAGACGCCGGCATCGCTGAACGACATCTACGTCACTGCCGCCGACGGCAAGCAGGTGCCGCTGCAGGCGCTGACGAAAGTGACGACGACCAACGCGCCGCTCACCATCAACCATCAGGCGCAGTTTCCGGCGGCGACGCTGTCGTTCAATCTCTCGGAGGGGACCTCGCTCGGCGAGGCGGTGCGCGCCGTGGAGCAGGCGACCCGCGACATCGGCCTGCCGCCCAGCTTCCGTGCGGGCTTCCAGGGCACGGCACTGGCCTTCCAGGCGTCGCTCGCCAACGAAGGCTGGCTGATCCTGGCCGCCATCGTCACGGTCTACATCGTCCTGGGCGTGCTCTACGAGAGCTTCATTCACCCGCTGACGATTCTCTCGACGCTGCCGTCGGCGGGCATCGGCGCGATCCTGGCGCTGATTGTCACCGGCAACGACCTCGGCATCGTCGCGCTCATCGGCATCGTGCTGCTGATCGGCATCGTGAAGAAGAACGCGATCATGATGATCGACTTCGCGCTCGAGGCCGAGCGCGAGCAGGGCAAGCCGCCGGAAGAGGCCATCTACCAGGCGTCGCTCCTGCGCTTTCGCCCGATCATGATGACCACGATGGCCGCCCTGCTTGGCGGCCTGCCGCTGGCGCTCGCCTCGGGGATGGGCGCCGAACTGCGGCGGCCGCTGGGTATCTCGATCGTCGGCGGGCTGATCCTGTCGCAGCTCCTGACGCTCTACACGACGCCGGTCATCTACCTGGCGTTCGATCGGCTGGCGAAGCGCGTGACGCACCGCAACGCGGTCCCGGCGGCGGCAGGCGCGAGGCCGGCCGAAGGGCGCGCGTGACCATCTCCGAGCCGTTCATCCGGCGGCCCGTCGCGACGACGCTTCTGACGCTGGCGCTGGCCATCGGCGGCGTGCTGGCGTTCAGCCAGCTGCGGGTGGCGCCGCTGCCGCAGGTGGCCTTTCCCACAATACAAGTGGGCGCCAACCTGCCCGGGGCGAGCCCGGAGACGATGGCCTCGGCGGTCGCGACACCGCTCGAGCGGCAGTTCGGCCGCATCGCCGGCGTCACCGAGATGACCTCGTCGAGCGGCCTCGGCTCGACCAACATCACGCTGCAGTTCGAGTTGACGCGCGACGTCGACGCCGCGGCGCGTGACGTGCAGGCCGCGATCAACGCGGCGCGAGGACAGCTGCCGGCGAACCTGCCGAGCAACCCGAACTACCGGAAGGTCAACCCGGCCGACGCGCCGGCGCTGATCCTGTCGCTGACCTCCGACACCGTGGACCGCAGCGCCGTCTACGACATCACGTCAACCGTCCTCGCGCAGGAGATCGCGCAGGTCAACGGCGTCGGCCAGGTCAACGTCGGCGGCGGCGCGCTGCCGGCGGTGCGTGTCGAGCTGAATCCGAACGTCCTGAACAAGTACGGCATCTCGCTCGAGCAGGTACGGACGGTGCTGTCGCAGGCGAACGCGAACCGGCCGAAGGGCCAGCTCGCCGACGCGCGCACGAGCTGGGAGCTGCACACGGACGACCAGTTGTTCCTGGCCCGGAACTACATGCCGCTGGTCGTCGCGGCGAGCAACGGCGCGATTGTCCGGCTCGCCGACCTCGGCCAGGTCACCGATTCGGTCGAGAACGTCCGCACCGGCGGCCTCGCCAACGGCAAGCCCGCCGTGCTGGTGTTCGTGATGACGGAGCCGTCGGCCAACGTCATCGACACCGTGGACAGGGTGCTGGCGGAGCTGCCGCGCTTCCGCGCCCTGCTGCCGGCGGGCGTCGACCTGCGGGTCGCCGCGGATCGCACCACGACGATCCGGGCGTCTGTGCACGACGTCGAGCGCACGCTGGTCATCGCGATCGCGCTGGTCATCCTCGTCGTGTTCCTCTTCCTGCGCAGCGGCTGGGCGACCTTCATCCCCGGCGTCGCGGTGCCGCTGTCGCTGCTCGGCACGTTCGGCGCGATGTGGTTCCTGGGCTACAGCCTCGACAACCTGTCGCTGATGGCGCTGACCATCTCCACCGGCTTCGTCGTCGACGACGCGATCGTGGTGCTCGAGAACATCACCCGTCACCTCGACGACGGCATGGACGCGCTGTCGGCGACCATCCAGGGCAGCCGCGAGATCGGCTTCACCGTGCTGTCGATGAGCGTGTCGCTCATCGCCGTGTTCATCCCGCTCCTGTTCATGGGCGGCCTCGTCGGGCGCCTGTTTCGCGAGTTCGCGGTCACGCTCTCGATCGCCGTGGCCATCTCGCTGGTCGTGTCGCTGACGACGACGCCGATGCTGTGCGCCAAGCTGCTGCACAGCGAGCGCGGCCGCGCCCACGGCCGCGCCTACATGTGGATCGAGCGCGGGTTCGGTCGCCTGCTGGCCGGCTACGACCGCACGCTGTGGTGGGTGCTGCAGCATTCCGCCGTGGTGCTGACAGTCCTGGTCGCCACCGTCGTGCTGAACTGGTACCTGTTCTCGATCGTGCCGAAGGGGTTCTTCCCGCAGCAGGACAACGGCATGATGTTCGCCGGCATCCAGGCCTCGCAAAGCACGTCGTTCCAGGCGATGCGGCAGATCCTGGCCGACGACATGGCGATCATCCAGGCCGACCCGGCCATCCAGTCGGTGGTCGCGTTCACCGGCGGCGGCGGCTCGACGAACTCGGCGCGGATGTTCGTCGCCCTGAAGCCGCTGTCGGAGCGCAAGATCGCGGCCGACCAGGTGATCGCCCGGCTGCGGCCGAAGTTCGCGCACGACGCGCGGGCCAGCCTGTTCATGCAGGCGGCGCAGGATATTCGCGTCGGCGGGCGCGGGGCGAACGCCCAATACCAGTACACGCTGCAGGGTGACGACCTCGAGGCGCTGAACCACTGGGCGCCGCTGCTCTCGGCACGGCTCCAGAAGGAGCGCATCATCGCCGACGTCAACCTCGATCAGCAGAACGCCGGCCTGCAGGCCAGCGTGGACATCGACCGCGACACCGCCGCGCGCCTCGGCATCACCGCCGGCGCCATCGACCAGGCCCTCTACGACGCGTTCGGCCAGCGCCAGGTGTCGACGATGTACGCCGGGATGAACCAGTACCGCGTGGTGATGGAAGTGGCGCCCGAGTACTGGCAGCACCCCGAGACGCTCGACGCGATCTACATCGCCACCAACACCGGCGGCCTGGTGCCGCTGTCGACTGTCGCCAAGTTCGGCCGATCGACGACGCCGCTCTCGGTCAACCACCAGGGACAGTTCCCGGCGATCACGCTGTCGTTCAACCTGATGCCGGGCGCATCGCTCGGCGACGCCGTCATTGCGATCGAGCGCGCCGCCCTCGACATCGGCATGCCGACGACGATTCAGGGCGGGTTCCAGGGCACCGCACAGGTCTTCCAGCAGTCGCTCGAGAACGAGCCCTGGCTGATCCTGGCGGCGGTCATCACCGTCTACATCGTGCTCGGCATCCTCTACGAAAGCCTCGTGCATCCGCTGACGATTCTCTCGACGCTGCCGTCGGCCGGGGTCGGCGCCACACTTGCACTCCTGGCGACCAGAACCGACTTCACGATCATCGCGTTGATCGGCCTCATCCTGCTCATCGGCATCGTCAAGAAGAACGCCATCATGATGATCGACTTCGCGCTGGTCGCCGAACGCGACCAGGGCCTGTCGCCGATCGACGCCATTCACCGCGCGTCGATGCTGCGCTTCCGGCCAATCATGATGACGACGATGGCCGCCATCCTCGGCGCGCTGCCGATTGCGCTCGGCACCGGCACGGGGTCGGAACTGCGGCGGCCGCTCGGCATCTCGATCGTCGGCGGCCTGCTGGTCAGCCAGCTGCTGACGCTCTACACGACACCAGTCATCTACCTGGTGATGGACCGCATGCGCCTCCGGTTCGCACGGCGGCGCGGCCACTACTCGACGGCGGGAGCAAAGGCGTGAACAATCAGAAGCTCGGTTCTGCGCTGCTGCGGTGCAGCGGTGCTGCAGTCCGCCACGGCGGCAGTGCGGCAGCCCGCAGCGGCGGCAGGAGCGCATGGCGAATGGGCGCAGTGCTCGTCGCGGCACTGGCGGCCGGGTGCGTGCATCCGCCGCAGTACGACCTGCCGAAGCTGCCCGTGCCGGCGGCCTACAAGGAAGCTGGCGCCGACATGCTGCAGCCGGCGCAGCCAGCCGATCACACGCCGCGGGCCGCCTGGTGGGAGGTGTTCAACGACCCGCAGCTGAACGAGCTCGAGGCGAAGCTGATGGCCGGCAACCCGACCCTTGCGCAGGCCTTCGCCCGCTACGCGCAGGCACGTGCCGTCATCCGGCAGAATCGCGCGCAGTCCTACCCGCAGATTGGCGCCAGCGGCGCCATCGAGGTCGGACGCCCCTCAACCCGGCAGGGCGGCACGACAAATCTGCCGAGCGTGGCCACCGACTACACCCTCACCGGGAACGCCTCGTGGGAGATCGACTTCTGGGGCCGCATCCGCCAGACAGTGTCCGTCGCCACCGCCAACGCGCAGGCGGCGGCCGGCGACCGCGAGGCGATTCGCCTGAGCCTGGCCGCGGAGCTCGCGACGGCGTACTTCCAGCTGCGGGTCCTCGACACCGAGATCGTCCTGCTCAACGAGACGACAGAGGCCTATGAGAAGTCGTTCCAGCTGACGCAGAACCAGTACCTCCGCGGGTCTCGTCGCGCACGCCGACGTCGCCCAGGCGCAGACGCTGCTCGAATCGGCGCGGGCGCAGACGATCGACGTGCGCCTGGAGCGGGCCCAGACCGAGCACGCCATCGCGACACTGATGGGCGAAATGCCGGCGGCGGTGACCATCGCGCCGCTGCCAGTCGCTGGTGAACCGCCGAAGGTGCCGGCCGAGCTCACCACACGTCTGCTCGAGCGCCGTCCCGACATCGCCGCCGCCGAGCGCCGCGTCGCCGCCGCCAACGCCCAGATCGGCGTGGCGACGGCGGCCTTCTTCCCGACGCTCGGCATCGCCGCGTCCGGCGGCTTTCAGACGACGAGCCTGCAGAAGCTCCTGTCGTGGCCATCCGGCTTCTGGTCTGTCGGTCCGGCGCTGGCCTATACGATCTTCGACGGCGGCGCGCGGCGCGCGGTCAAGGCCCAGGCCCAGGCCGCCTACGACGTGACGGTGGGGTCGTACCGCGAGACGGTGCTCGCCGCGTTCCAGGACGTCGAGGACAACCTCGCCGCGCAACGTCTGCTGGCCGACGAATTCGATCACCAGCAGCTTGCCGTCGCCGCCGCGCAGCAGGCGCTGACGATCTCGCTCAATCAGTACAAGGCCGGTCTCATCAGCTACCTGCAGGTCGCCGTGGAGCAGGCACAGCTCCTGAACAACCAGCGCACCGCCCTGTCGATCACGGGACGCCGCTTCGGGGCCGCCGTCGGGCTCGTCCGCGCCCTGGGTGGCGGCTGGGATGGCCAACTCGGCGACGTCCCGCCACAGGGCACCAGCGCCACCCCCGGTGCGCCGGCGCCGGTTGCAGCGCCGTAACGGCGCTCGTGGTATAAACTTCGCGTTTCTCTCCACTTGCGGCTGGCGCGCATGGTTCCGTCCATTTGAAGGAGCGCGACGTGGCGACTCATTCTCTGCATACGCTCAAGGGCACCCTTCGCGGCGATCTGATCGAGCCGAACGATCCCCGCTACGACGACGCACGCAAGGTCTACAACGGCATGATCGACAAGCGCCCGCGCGCCATCGCGCAGTGTCTTGACGTCGCCGACGTCGCCGCCGCAGTCCTGGCCGGCGCCGATCACGGCATCCCGGTCGCGATTCGCGGCGGCGGCCACAATGCCGGCGGCCTCGGCATCTGCGACGACGGCCTGGTCATCGACATGTCGCGCCTCAACGCGATTCAGGTCGACGCAGCGTCGCGCACCGTCAGCGTCGGCGGCGGCGCCCTGTGGCGCGACGTGGACAAGGCCACGCATGAATCGGGGCTCGCCGTGCCGGCTGGCATCGTCGGCTCGACCGGCGTCGGCGGCCTGAGCCTCGGCGGCGGCATTGGCCACCTGACGCGCCACTACGGGCTGACCATCGACAACATCGTCGGCGCCGACATGGTGCTGGCCGACGGCGAAGCCGTCACCGTGGACAAGGACCATCACCCGGACCTGTTCTGGGCGATTCGCGGCGGCGGCGGCAACTACGGCGTCGTCACCCAGTTCCGCTTCCGCGGGCATCCGGTCCACACCGACTACGCCGGTCCGATGCTGTGGCCGCTGGAGCGGGCGACGGAGATGATGCAGTGGTATCGGGAGTTCCTGCCCAAGGCGCCCGACGAGCTGACCGGCTTCTTCGCATTCCTCGTCGTGCCGCCCGGGCCGCCGTTTCCCGAAGCCCTGCACATGAAGACGATGTGCGGGATCGTCTGGTGCTACAGCGGCCCGCTCGAAAAAGCTGAGAGCGTGTTCGCGCCGATGCGGGCGCTCGGCCCGGTGCTCGACCTGGTCGGTCCGATTCCGCATCCCGTCCTGCAGACGATGTTCGATCCGCTGTTCCAGCCTGGCATGCAGTGGTACTGGAAGGCGGACTTCGTCAACGAGCTGAGCGACGCCGCAATCGCGCGCCATGTCGAGTTCGGCTCGGTGCCGCCCTCGATGTTCTCCACGATGCATCTCTACCCGATCGACGGCGCGGCGTCGCGCGTCGGAGCGACGGACACGCCGTGGGCGTACCGGAGCGCGACGTGGGCCGAGGTCATCGTCGGCGTGGATCCGGACCCGGGTCACCGAGATGCCATCACGCAGTGGGCGAAGAAATACTGGGACGCGACACATCCCTTCTCCGCCGGCGGCGCGTACGTGAACTTCATGATGGACGAGGGGGAGGATCGCGTGAAGGCCACTTACGGCGGCAACTTCGCGAGGCTCGCCGCCATCAAGGGCAAGTACGACAGCGCGAACCTGTTCCGCGTGAACCAGAACATCCAGCCAGCCGGCGGGGCTTAACGGACGGGCTACGGGTACGGGCTCCGGGCTCCGGGCTCCGGGTTTCGGTAGGGCCGATCTTTAGATCGGCCATCAGCCGCCGTTGGCCAATCTGAAGATTGGCCCTACCGGCACACTACGGACGTGTAGCCCGTGGACCGTAGCCCGTAGCCCGCCGTGCCTCAGTGAAACTTGTCCCCGTAGACCAGCGGCTGCCCGGTCGCCCACGGCTTGTACGTGTTGGCGAACTCGATGCGTTCGGCCACTGTGGGATGGTCCGCTCTCAGCAGGCGCACCAGCCAATGCGGGCGCGGGTTCGCCAGGTTGTCCTGCTGCATCGTCACGAACGACAGCGCCGCGGAGTGATTGTTCTGGGTGATTTCGAGGCCGAACCGGTCGGCTTCGTGCTCCACGTGCCGCGAGAATGCGAGCGCGAACGGCGAGGCCACGAAGAACCCGAGGCTGACCAATAGGAGCAGCAGCGGCAGGGCCGCCACGTCGGCGAGCGAGTCAAAACCTATCCGCGCCCGCCAGCGCGCGATGATCCAGCCGGCCGTCACGTGGATGCCGTACAGCGTCGCCGATATGAGGACGAAGAACATCGCCATCAGCTTCCAGGTGTGCCCGAGCACGTAGTGCCCCATCTCGTGCCCGACGACGAACAGCAGGCCGGGCTCATCGAGCCGCGCGATGATCGTGTCCCACAGCACGATCCGCTTCGTCGCGCCGAGCCCGCTCACGTAGGCATTCAACGCCTTCGTGTCGGCGCTCTTGTCCACCTCGTAGACCCGTCCCCCTGAGATGCCGGCACGATCGGCCAGCTGCAGGATGTGCGCCTCGAGCGCCTTGTTCTTCATCGGGCCGAATTTGTTGAAGAGGGGCTCGATCCAGATCGGCGCCACGACGATCATGAGGACCAGGAACGGCACCGAGAGCAGCGACGTGTACAGCCACCAGCGGCGGGGACTGCGCGCCAGCAGGCGAAACGGGATCCACAGAAAGAGGGCGCCGATGACGATGCTGACCAGCAGCGCGGTGATCGAGTCGCCGAACCACTTCGCGAACGTCTGGTTGGACAGGCCGTACGCGTGCTCGCGCGCGAACTCCTCGTAGTAGGCGCGAGGCAGGTCGATGGCGAACGTGATCACCGAGAAGATCGCGAAGTACAGGGCCACGATGAGAATCGGGCGGCGCGTCCACCGGCTGGCCCAGTTCCGCATCGTCGCCGAGAAGCCGGTGAACAGGATCAACGCCGGCAGGACGAAGCCCCACGCCGTATCCGCGATCCAGAGCACGATGCCGCTGCGGTAGCGGGCCATGGCCAGCGGCGAGGGCTCCGGCACCGCCACCGGCGGCAGCGCTGAGGGCGCTGAGGCCGCTGCGGGCTCCGGCTGGTTGTCGCCCGCACCGGCAGAAGTCGGCGGCTGGGCGTGAACGACAGCGCCGCCGAGCAGCAGCGCGAGAAGAGCAGGAGCAAGAATACGCGTCATGCGCGCATCTTACAGGCAGCAGCCAGTCGGCAGCGGGCAGCGGGCAGGGCGGCGGACGCCCGAAGTCGGCCGGTAGGCCGATCGTCAATGTGGCCGCACGGCTGATGGCCGATCTGAAGATCGGCCCTACCGAAATCCGCAGCCCGTAGCCCGTAGCCCGTAGCCCGCGTGTACCCGTTATCATCTTCCGTGCTTCCGAAGCCCCCTTTTGCCGCCGACCTCTCACTCGATCAGGAACTCGAGGCCTTCGAACGTCTCAAGCCCCGATTGGCCTCCGTCTGGCAGACGCTCTCGAACAACGCGGCCGGCCAGGGCACGTCCGTAGTGGTTCCCTCCCTGACGCTCGACACGGAGGAGCTGACCAAGCTGACCGGGGCCGCCTACTACGAGGAACGGCTCCTGTTCCTGCTCATTCGCCTGCGCAACCCGCGAGCGCACCTGGTCTACGTCACCAGCCAGCCAGTGCACCCGCTGACGCTCGACTACTACCTGCACCTGCTGGCCGGCGTCCCCGCCAGCCACGCGCGCAGCCGGCTGACGATGCTGTGCGCGTACCGACGCGTCGCCGCGCCCGCTGACGCAGAAGGTGCTCGAGCGCCCGCGGCTGATCCAGCGGATCCGGTACGCGATCCGCGACAACGACCACGCCTACCTCACGGTCTTCAACTCGACGCCGCTCGAGCGTCGCCTCTCGGTGTTGCTGGGCATTCCCCTGAACGGCCTCGATCCGGCCCTTGCGCACCTCGGCTCCAAGTCGGGGAGCCGGAAGGTGTTCAAGGACGCCGGCGTGGACATGCCCGCCGGCTTCGAGGACCTCAAGACGATCGACGACGTGGCGGAGGCGCTCAGCGAGCTGCGGCGCATGCGTCCCGGGCTCCGGCGCGCGCTGATCAAGTTGAACGACAGCTTTTCTGGCGAGGGCAACGCGCTGGTGACATGCCCGGTCGAATCGACGCCTGCCGCGAACCGTCAGGCCGTCGAGCAGGCGCGCATGCCGATTGCGTCGGAAACGCCGGCGCGGTACTTCGACAAGCTGCAGCGCATGGGCGGCGTCGTCGAAGAGTTCATGGAAGCGAAGGAGAAGGTGTCGCCGAGCGCGCAGTACCGGACCAGCCCCGACGGCGAGGTCCTCGACGTCTCGACCCACGATCAGATCCTGGGTGGAGACTCGGGGCAGATCTACCTGGGATGCACCTTTCCGGCGCAGGACGGCTACCGGCTGAAGATCCGTGATGCCGGGCGGCAAGTGGGCGAGGTCCTGGCCCGTCACGGCGTGGTGAGCCGCTTCGGCGTGGACTTCCTCGCCTGGCGGAACTCGCCGGCCGACGACTGGTCGATCACCGCGCTCGAAATCAACCTCCGCGTCGTCGGCACGACTCACCCGTTTCTCGCGCTCCAGTTCCTGACCGGTGGCCAGCTCGATCGCGGGACCGGGCAGTTCCTCTCGATGAGCCAGCGCGCCAAGCACTATCGCGCCACCGACAACCTGCGGGCGGCGCGCTATCGGGGTGTGCTGCCGGAGGATCTGGTGGACATCGTGTCGATGAATCAACTGCACTACAGCCACCGCACCGAATCGGGCCTGCTCTTTCACATGATCGGCGCCGTGTCGGAATTCGGAAAGCTGGGCCTCACCGTGATCGGCAACGACCGCGAAGAAGTGGACGCGATTTACGAGCGGACCATTCAGGTGCTGGACGTCGAGGCTGCGTTCGGGCACGAGCCGTCGGCAGGCAACACGACCGAGGAGTGACCCTCAGGGCTCACCTGGCGGCTTCGACGACGCCCTTCTGCTGATCGATCAGGACGCGGCTGTCGGCCTTTGGCGGCGGGTAGGTCACGAGACTGCCGTTGGCCCATCGCACCTGGAGCGCGGTGATGTCGGTGGCCGCCCCAAGTCCGAAGTGGACGCGCAGGTCGGACTGCGAGATCTGACCGCGGCCGCTGGCGACTTCTCCGCGCATCCTGCGGCCGCCGGCGGTGACGAACACCACGGAGCCAATCGCGTCGCGGGGGCAGTGTTTCGCCGGATCGCCCAGCAGGCTCACTGACAGCCAGTGACCACGGCCGCCGCCCTGGTTCTGCACGAGCGCCGGCGCTGAATCGATGTCGTTGATGACGACGTCCATGCCGCCGTCGTTGTCGAAGTCGGCCACCGCGGAGCCGCGCGACACGCGGGCCGTCGTCAGCCCCTCGCCTGCCGCCGCGCCCACCTCCTCGAATCGCTGCCCGTCCAGGTTCCTGAAGAGGAGCGCGCGCTGGGCGTACGACGTGTTCCAGTCCATGCGATCGGCCGCCGGATACACGTGGCCGTTGACGGTGAGCAGATCGAGCCAGCCGTCATTGTCGTAGTCGACGAAATTAGTGCCCCAGCCGAGAAACGGAATCGACGCCTGCGCGATGCCGGCGCGAAAGCTGACGTCGGTGAAGCTGCCGTCCCCGTGATTGCGGTAGAGGACGTTGAAGTCGTCGGCGAAGTTCGTGATCTCGATGTCGTCGCGCCCGTCGTTGTCGTAATCGCCGATCGCGACGCCCATGTGCGCCTGATCGCGGCCGTTGCCGTCGAGGGCAGCGCCGGACGGATAGCTGACGTCCTCGAAATGCCCGTTGCCAAGGTTGCGATAGAGGTAGTTCGGTCCGGAGTCGTTCGCGACGAACAGATCGAGCTTTCCGTCGTCGTCGAAGTCGAACCACGCGACGCCGAACCCGTAGAGGCCCTTGACATCAGCGACGCCGGCCTCGTTCGTCACGTCGGTGAACGTGCCGTTGCCGTTGTTGTGGAACAGATGATCGGGTGCGCCTTTGAGGCCGCGCGGCCCGCACATCACGCGCTCGCCACGGTAGGTGCAGAAGGCGGCGCCGCTGGTGTAGGCCGCGCCCATGCCAACGGGTCCCTGTCCGGCTTGCGCGGAACCGGGTGGCGACGACGCGCCGGGCGCGTCGGCAGGCGACGGCGGCAGATGGTCGAGATCGAGATCCACGTAGCCGGCCACATAGAGATCGAGAAGCCCGTCGCCGTCGTAGTCGCCAAACGCGCAGCCGGTGGACCAGCTGTCCACGGCGACACCGGCCTGCGGCGCGATGTCCTCGAACCGATCGCCGACGTGGTGATACAGCCGGCTCACGCCGAAGTTGGTGACGTAGATGTCTTCCTTGCCGTCGTTGTCGAAGTCTCCGGCGCAGACGCCCTGCCCCCAGCGCTCGTTGGCGAGTCCGACCTCGGCGGTGACGTCACGGAAGACGCCGCGCCCCTCGTTGTGGAACATCGCCGCTCGCGGGCCCGGCTCCTTCTTCCGCACGTGATCGAGCGTCGACCCGTTGAGCAGGTAGATGTCGGGCAGGCCGTCGCCGTCGTAGTCGAACGCGGCCACGCCCGAGCCAGTGACCTCGATGACGTAGTTCTTGTCGGGGCTGCCCGAGACATGGCGGAAACCTGACAACCCGGCGGCGGCGGTGATGTCGGCGAAGCGCACGTCTCTGGCCGCATGAGCCGACCCCGGGGGCACGTCCCGGGTGGGCGGAGCCGCGGAGGCGAGCCAGGCAGCGGCAACGACGACGAGGGCTGTGAGCGCGCGCACGTTACTGTGGCGCCTTGGGCGGGACGGCCGGCGACGCGCTTCCCGAAGTTGGGCCACGCTGCTGCGCGCGCTGGAACGCCTCGGCAGCACGCGCCTGGTCGCCTGTCGCGCGGTAGGCCATCCCGAGCGCGTAGTACGCCTCTGTCATGCCGGGCTCGAGCGCGACAGCGCGCTGCAACTTCGGGATCGCCTCGGCGGCACGTCCGAGCTTGGTCAGCGACGTGCCGAGCCCCACCCACGCGACGGCGGCCTTCGAGTCAATCGCCAGCGCCCGATCGAACGACTTCGCGGCGGCCTCGTCGTCCTGAAGATAGCTCTGGCAGACGCCCAGGCCGTAGGCGCCGTCGAACGACGGGCGGATGGCTTCGGCCTTCTGATAGAGGACCGCGGCCTCCTCGCAGGCGAGGCGGATCCGTTCGAGCTTCGCCAGGCCGAGCAGCGCCTCGTAGAGATTGGGATCGGCTTTCAGCGCGGCCTGGTACTCCACTTCGGCGTCGGCGCGCTTCTCTTCGGCGACGAGAGACTCGGCGGCGAGTTGATGAAGCTGTGCCGAGTCCGGGGCGATCCGGGCAAGCTGCTGGAACTCGCGCTCCGAGAGCTGGCCGCTCAGCATGCCCAGGTAGTACAGGGTGTCGACGTCGGCGGGGCTGGCAGCAAGCGCCGCCCGCAGATGTGTGTACGCCGCATCGGGATCGCTTTTCGCCATTGCAATCCTGGCCAGCAGGACGTTGGCAGCTGCGCTCGCCGGATGCGCCTTCAGGTAGGCGGTGCCGAGTTGAAAGGCGCGATCGAGATCGCCGGCCTGGAGCGCATGGCCGGCATCTGACAATCGCGAGTCCGCGGGCGACCTAGTGCCGGCAGGCTTCGCAGTCGTCGCCGCCGTGCCTTGTGCCATCGCGCGAGCACACGGAATCGCCGCCAGCAGCAGCACACCGATGATCCACCGACCCGTCCAACCAGACGACATGAGCCCCTCTGCCCTTGATGGCCGATCGAAAGATCGGCCCTACGGTCTTTGCCCGAAGTACCGGTAGGGCCAATCTTCAGATTGGCCGTCCGCGGCTTCCTTGCCTTCCTTGCCTTCCTTGCCTTCCTTGCCCTGTCCCTGCCTTATCCTTGATGGCCGATCTGACCAGCCTCCGCCAAGGCTTCGGCGGTCCGCCGTAGCTTCAGCGAAGGCGGAAGAGCGGCACTACAGCCGCTGCCCTGCCTCTGCCCTGCCCTCATGGCGCCACCTCGATGATGCGCAGGAAGTCCTGGGCCTTTGCCGTGCGCTTCTCCTGCAGTGCCGCGAGCCGGGCCGCCTGGGCATCTTTGCGCGGATCCTTGCTCCGGGTGAACAGGGCGGTGAGATTCACTGTGGCCAGATAGTTATCCGGATCGATCGCCAGCGCCTTGTTGAGGTCACGCTCGGCGTCCGCATACCGTTCCTGCCGCGTGTCGATCAGGCCGAGCTCCGCCCAGACGTCGGCATTGGCCGCGCTCACCTGGATCGAGCGCTCGACTTCACGCCGCGCCGTGTCCAGATCGCCGTCCTGGCGCGCGATTCTGGCCAGATAGTAGCGGGCCCCCGCTTCCGTCGCCGGATGCTGCGCGGCCTGCTGAAGATCGGCCGCCGCGGCGGCGAACTGGCTGGCTTGAAACCGGGCCACGCCGAGCGCGAGCCGGGCGCGCGGGTCGTCGGGCCTGAGACGCAGGTACTTCTCGAGATACGGCAGCGACTCTGCCGACTCGTGGCGGTGCATGGCGATGCCGCCCATGACGTAGTTGAAGTCTGGATCCTCGGGCGCCAGCGCCAGCGCCTTCTTCAGCGACTCGTAGGCCTCCGACACCAGGTTCAGCTCCACGCAGATGACGCCGAAGAGGAAGTGCACGCGCGCGTCGGACGGATCGAGGCTGCGCGCGTGAGCGAGGTATCCGAGCGCGCCCTCGTGGTCGCCGGCCTTGTCGGCGGCGCGCGCCAGGTCGACGAGGACAGGCACGCCCGGCGTGGGCTGCGCCGCGCGTTCGAGCACGGCTCTGGCCTCCTGATAGCGTGCGGCCGCGATGTAGAGCCGTCCAAGTTGATGCAGCGCCTCCGGCGGCGCCTGGTACTGCTGGTCGAGCGTCTCGAGGAACCGCTGTTCCAGCTGATGATCGGACAGGTGCGCGAAGGCCGGTGCCAGGGCCAGCACGTCTGGCGCCGAGCGGGTGCTGCTCGCGATCCAGCGCGTGGCCGCCGCCGACGCGGCTGCGGTGTCGCCGACGCCCTGAAGCACTGTCGCCGTCAGCGTCAGCACCTGCGGCTGGGCCCGAATGTCAGACGGCAGGCGCTCGACCATCGCGCGGGCCTCAGCGAACCGTCCGTCGAGGGCCAGCAGGAAGCCGCTTTGATAGCAGCCTTCGGCGTTCTGCGGATCGAACGCCAGCAGCCGCTGGTAGACGTCGAGCGCCTTCGCGCGCGCCGAGGGATCCGACGCCGACTGTTCCTGATAGAGACGGCCAAGATTTTCGTACGGCGCCGCGACGAGTGGCGCCAGGCGGATCGCCGCCTGGAAGTGAGACGCCGCTGCCGCCGGCGCGCCGCTTTGCGCCTCCACGGCGCCCGCCAGGTTGAGCAGCGCAGGATCGGCCGGATATGTCTTGAGCGCGGCGTCCACTTCGGCCTTCGCCCCTGACAGCTCGCTGCGATCCAGCATGGCGCCGATCCGGTCGAGTGTCTCGGCTGGCGCATGCTGTGCTGCCGCTGGTTGTGCCGGCAGGCGAACAGCGAGCGCAGACAGCAGCAACACCGCCGCCGCGACTGCCACGCGCACGGAGCGACATCTCACTGGTGTGGCGCCTCGCGGCGGGCGTCGTGGAGGCGCTGGAACGTGGCCAGCGCCGCGGAGGACTCCGCCACCTTCTGCTGCCGCCGATAAATGCGGGCGAGCGCGTAATACGGCTCGGGGTACTGGGGATCGGCGTGCGCGGCCCGGTTCAATTCGGCAACGGCCTCATCCAGCTTCTCGATCTGCTCGAGGAGCATCCCCAGCTGGTAGTGCGCCTGCGCGAGCGAGCCATCGTATTTCACAGCCTCTTCGAGCAGCGGCTGCGCGGCTTTCAGGTCGCCGCGGGTCCGAAGCAGCGTCCCCATGTTCAGCGGCGGCCACGGCGAGCTGCCCGAGCCGCCGCGATTCATCTCGACGGCTTTGCCATATCGTTCGAGCGCACGATCCGGCTCGTTCAGCGCTTCGTAACAGAGGCCGAGATTGTCGTAGGCACGCACGAACGACGCGTCGCGTGCGATGACGTGTTCAAAGTGCGTGGCGGCCGCCGCGTATTGGCCCGCGTCGTAATCGACGCGTCCCATCCAGTACCTCGTAGGTGACGTTCTGCGGGTCGCCCTGGAGAAGGCGCTCGAGCTCGGGACGCGCCCAGTCGCCGTGACCGAGCGACACGTACGCGAGCACCAGCGTGTAGCGGCTGCGCGCATCGAGAGGACCGAGCGCTTCGGCCTTCTTGACGGCAATCGCGGCGTTGAGCGGCCGCCGATCGACAAGGAACACGCCGGCGAGCACTTCGAGCAGCGCCTTGGGCTGCTTGTCCTTCTCGATGGCAGCCGCGAGCAGCTGTTCGGCCCTGGCCCAGTCGCGCGCCTTCAGCGCCTTGTCGATCTCCCCGCCGTGATAGCTCGCTGGCAGCTCCACCGGCGGCGGCAGCTGGGCGCGCACGTTCTGCGGCCGGACGACCAGAGCCGCCAGCAGCAGGACGCACAATCGCACCGGACGCGACGGTCGCATGACAGGCGGCCTACGGCGTGCCCTGCGCCGCGGCGATCTGGCGTTGGACCTGCTTCGCCATCGCGCTGTCGGGCACGAGCGCGAGCTCGAGCCCGATCTCGCGCGCGGCCTGATCCAGCCGCTTCGCGTCGAGATGAATGCGGGCCAGCATGAGGTGTACGCCTGGCAGGGTCGGGTCCAGCTGCGCGGCCTTCTCGAATGGTTGCAGTGCCAGGTCTGGACGGCCCTGCTGCAGGTACTGCTGGCCGAGCGCCTGCGGCAGCCGGGCCGAGCGCGGAGCCACTGCGCGGAGCCGTTCGAACGACCACTGCGCCAGCTTCAGGTACGCCTTGCCAAGTCGGTAGCGAAAGTCCGGATCCGACGGCGAAATCGTCACCAGCCGCCGGTATTCGTCGACGACGCCGCCGATGTCGCCGGTGCGCTCGAGCGCATCGGCGTAGACGGCATGGGCGATCGCCTGGTCGGGTAAGAGCCGCACCGCGACGCGCAGCTCCGGCAGGGCGTCGGCGGCTCGACCCATCGCGAGCAGCGTGTTACCCGCCATCAGGTGCGCCGGACCGAACGCAGGATCGATCGCCGTCGCGGCGCGAAACTCCGCAAGCGCGTCGGCGTGCCTCTCCTTCTGATCGAGGACGATGCCGAGGTTGTGGTGGACGAAGGCGCGATTCCCGCCGCCGGCCAGCACGTCGCGGAACGCGGTCTCCGCTGCCGTCAGGTCGCCGCTCTTGAGAGCCGCGACGCCCTCGGAGAAGCGGTCGGCCAGCTGCGGCGGCAGGTCCTGCGCGGCGAGGCGAGGCGCGATGAGCAGAACGAAGGCAACGAGAAGGACGGAGCGGAAGCCGCGCATGCCGGAAAAGAAAACGGGCGTCGTGCCCCAGCGGGACACGACGCCCACGTTACACCAGATCAGAGGCGGTTAGAACTCGAACCGCGCCGCGATCTGCATCGTCCGCGGATCCGTGACGGACCCGTTCCACTTGCCGAAGTCCGGGCTGGCCACATCGTTGGTAAACGCGAGGCCTCCCCATTCGCCGGGGTTGGTGAACATGTGCCAGTTCCAGAGGTTGAAGCATTCGAACCGGAGCTGGAGGTTCGTGCTGCCTCCGAGCCGCGTGTTCTTGATCAACGACAGGTCCTGGTTGTGATAGCCGAACGGCCGGATCGCATCTTCAACCTTGTTGCCCGAGCCGAAGTTGAAGTTGAACGTGTTCGTCGGCTGGAAGGCCGCCGCGTTGAACAGCGGTCCCTTCGCCGGGTCGAAGCTTCCCGGGTCCTGCGCGTAGACGTCCGCCGAACCGGTGACCGCCGGGATGCAACCCGCGCGGAACTGGCCCGGCACGTTGCAGAAGCTCGACCTGAAGTAGTACGGCGTCGCAGACGCGTACTTGACGATGGTGCTGACCTGCCAGCCGCCGAGGACCGCTGCCGCGATGCCGGAGTTCATGTGCGGCTTGCCCGGCCCGTATGGCAGTTCGTAGACGAGCGCCAGTGACAGCACGTGGCGGGAGTCCGTCGCGGCGACAGACTCGGCACGAGCCTTCTCGTAGGGCGAGAAGACGCCGTCCAGGCCGCTCCAGGTCACTGCGTCACGCTGCGTGTTGTCCGACGCGTCCGACGTCGTCTTCGACAGGGTGTATGTCACCAGGCCGTAGATGCCGTGCGAGAAGCGCCGTTCCAGTTTGACCTGGAGCGAGTTGTAGAGCGACGTGCCGTGACCTTCGTTCAGGCCCTGCAGGTTGTCGCAGTACCTGCGGATACGGCCGGAGCGCCTGCGCCACCGACGGCGCGCACCCGGTCATCTGCTCCACCCAGCCGGGGTACGGCAGCGCGACGCCGTCGAGGCTGGTCTGTCCGGGCTGGAACTCATCGAAGAGCGCGTTGCCCATCGACAGCAGGCTCGGGTTCAGGGCGTTGATCGGATCGAGGCTCGACGGCAGCCGACGGCCGGCGCTGCCGACATACGCGACGCTCAGCGAGAGGTTCCTCGCGAGCTCACGGTCGACAGTGACGTTCCACTGATGCGAGTACGAGCGCTTGTTGGCATCGGCCGGGCGATAGAGGATGCCCTGGCCGTTCTTGAAGTCCGACGACACGATCGGCGGCTTGGTGAAGTCCTGCGGCAGCCCCTGATTGAGGTAGAACGCCGGGTCGATGCCGCCGAGCGTCGAGTTGAAGCTCGGCGTGACCGAGAAGCCGTCCTGCGACATGCCGCCGCCCCAGCCGGGCAGGAACGCCTGCGCGTAGAAGAGGCCCCAGCCGGTGCGCAGCACGGTCTTGTCGTTCAGCGAGTAGACCAGGCCGACGCGCGGCGCGAACGCGTTCTTCCACGGGTTCTCCGGGTAGGGCGCGCCGAAGCTGTTGGCGCCGTAGCCGTCGCCCGCAAACGCGAGGCGGCCGAGGCGGCCGCCGGCGCCGGTGTTGACGCCGTTCGGATCGAAGAACGAGAACACGTTCTCCTTCTCCGACGCCGGGGAGTAGTAATCCCAGCGCACGCCGTAGTCGAGGGTGACCTTGCTGTTCATGCGCCACGTGTCGCCGGCGTGAAAGACCCAGGCACTCTGGCGCGGGTAGACCGAGGCGACATCGCGGAACGCCGCCTGGCCGTTGTCGACGGCGCCCAGCAGGAAGCTGGCGATCGGCGTTGCCGGAGTTGACACCCAGCAGGCCGGTTGTTCCTGGCTGGAAGTTGAAGCTGCCAGCCTGGTTGCCGCCGTTGTGGATGTTGCCCATGATCTTGCGCCACTCCATGCCGAACTTCATGGTGTGGGCGCCCTTGGTCCAGGTCACCGCGTCGTTGATGATGAACGTCGGACGGGTCGTGACGTTGCCGGTGTTGATGCCGGAGTTGTTGCCGAACTTCGTGAAGCCGTTCCCGAAACTCATCTGCGGCGGCACGTCGTGCGCGGCAACTCCCGCGATCTGCGGGAAGTCGTTGACGAAGTCCTGGTTCACCGAACCGTAGCCTTCATTGCGGTTCAGGTAACCCATCGCCATGTGGTTCAGGATGTTGCTCGAGATCGTCCGGTCGTAGTTGAACCGGTTGACCCACGAGTTCTGCGGATCCGAGTACGACTCGTTGGCAATCGACTGCGGCAGCGTCGAGGCAAACTTCGCCGGCGCCGTCTGGTGCCAGAACGTGAAGAAGGCGTGGTCGTTCGACTTCACCTGCACGTCGACGCGGCCCATGTAGTAGTCGGTGTCGCCGAGGATCGAGTCCGGAATCGGCGGCGCCAGGTAGTTGTTGAGCGGGCCGGCGCTGGTCGGGTTCGGCAGCGCGGCGAGATAGGGTTTCGCCTCGGCGGCGATCCGGTCGGCACAGATCACGTTCGGCGTGTGGCCGTCGCAGCCCATGAACTGATCCTTGATGAAGCCGCCGTGCCCGTCGGAGCGAAGGGTCGCCGGATCGTAGATCGGGATCAGGTTGCCGCTGCGCGTCGCGCCAGTCGCGGAAGTCACCGGTGCGCTCGGCCAGCGACGGAATCGACAGCGTCGGCGCGTTCGATCCGCCCTTCTGCCGGTAGCCCTCGTAGTCGAAGTAGAAGTACGTCTTCCACGTGTCGTTCCAGAGGCCGGGCACCTTGCCGGGGCCGCCGACGTTCACGCCGAAGTTGTCGCGCTTGAAGAACGGGTTGTCGCTGGCGCCCCACTGCTTCGCCTTGAGGCCGTCGTCGCGATGGAAGTCGAAGACCGAGCCGTGATACGAGCTGCCGCCGGACTTGCTGACCGCCATGATCTGCGCGCCGGTGGACGAGCCGTACTCGGGCGCGTAGCTCGACGTCAGCACTTTCACTTCGCTGACCATGTCGGGCGACATCGGGAAGTCCTGGAAGATCGAGACCATCCCGTTCTGGCTCATGAAGCCTTCCTGCATGCTGACGCCGTCGAGCGATGCTTCGTCGCCGGACTGCAGGCCGCCGTTGATGCGCGCGTCGAAGGCGTTGTTACCGCCGCCGGTGCTGACGCCGGGCATCAGGGTGGCAAAGCCGACTGCCGCGCGAGGACCGCTGTTCATCAGCAGGGGGAGCTGCTGAAGGGTCTCGGGCGAGATGCCGTGCTCCTGCGCGCCGGTGACGCCGAGCAGCGATGCGCCGCCGACGACTTCCACGCGTTGTTCCTGCGCGCCGACGGGCAGCGTGATGTCCACACGCAGCGTGCCGCCGAGGGCCACTTCGAGGTTGCTCTGCGTGACGAGCTGGAAGCCCGTCTTCAGCGCCTCGATCGTGTACTTCGCTGGCGCAAGGTTACGAAAGGCATATTCGCCTTCCGGCCCTGTCACCGTCGTGCCAACGGTCTGATCGGTGATCACGTTGCGCAGCGTCAGCGCCACATCCGGCACGACACCACCTGACGAGTCCTTGACGACGCCCTGAATTGCGCCGTTGGTGCTTTGTCCCCACGCGGTACTCGAGGCCATCAGTAGTGCGGCCAGTACCCATCCGAGTTGCTTGCGCATCTGCATCGGCCCTGCTCCTGGTTTACCCACATCCAACCGTGGCGCGGCAGACGGCCGCCCACGCTCCCCCTAAAAAAATTGCTTTTCTAGTGGTCCGATGTATGCGCGGTTTATAGCACTCTGGACTTACCAGATCAACAGAAAGAAACATCTGTTAAGACCAAAACACTAAAGCTTGGCCGTTAAAGCTCATCCATAAGCGGACACTATGGTGGTTCGGATAGGTATTACCACCCGGCCATTTCCAGAGGCTGACCACTGGCGGTTCGCTGCTCCGGGACGCAATCGCACATGTTCAGAAACGCTACAGCGAGGCGCCGCTTTCGCGTTGAGCCGCGCACTGCGCCCCGCGGCGCGCGCCGAACCGCTCGAATTCCCGCCCTGCCGGGGGGCATTTGAGGATGAGCTCTGGCCCTGAACTTGCTCGACGCAGGGCATGGCACTGACCCCCGCAAGGCCATGACGACGGCCGCGCGCCCCGTCATCGTCGACGACTCTGTAGTCCCCGAGCCGAACCCTGCGGCTGTCCCGGAGGCGAATCCCACAGCCCCGGATCGCATCGGCATGCCACTGCGGATTGTGGCCGTGCTGCTGGCGCTCGGCGCGCTCTGGTGGGCGCAGACGTTCCTGATCCCCGTCGTGTTCAGCGTGCTCGTGAGCTACGCCCTCGAGCCGGCGGTGGCGTGGATGGGGCGATGGCACATCAGGCGGGCGGTCGCCGTGCCGCTGCTGCTCCTGATTCTCGTTGTCGTCACGGGCGCGGGGGCGTATGCGCTGCGCGGCGAGGCGGTGGCCTTTGCCAATCGTCTGCCGTCGGCGGCACGGTCGGTGACCCGTGCGATTCGGTCGGCGGTGCCCGACCGCGACGGCGCCGTCGCCAAAGTCCAGCAGGCCGCGACGGAGTTGGAGCGCGCGGCAGCGGCGACGCACGGGCCGCACACCGACGGCGTCACGTCGGTCCGCGTCGAGGAGCCGACGTTCCGGTGGAGCAGCTGGCTCTGGCAGGGGTCGCAGAACGCGATGGAACTCGGCGGGCAGCTGTTCGCGATCGTCTGCCTGGTCTACTACCTGATGGCCGCCGGCGACCTCTATCGGCGCAAGATCGTCCGGATCGTCGGCACGTCGCTCTCGCAGAAGCGCGTCACTGTGCAGATCCTCGCCGAGATCGATCGACAGATCGAGCGCTTCCTCTGGGCGCGCACCGTCATCAGCGCGGTGGTCGGCGCGGCGGTCTGGGTGACGTTCCGGCTCCTCGGCCTCGAGGAGCCCGGTGTGTGGGCCGTGCTGTCAGCCCTCCTGTTCGCCATTCCCATCGTCGGCCCCGCCATGATCGTGGTCGGCGCCGGCGTCGCCGGCTTCGTGCAGTTCGGCACGATGGGCCCGGCGCTGCTGGCGGCCGGAGCGTGCCTGGTGATCGCGGCGATCGAAGGCAACATCCTGACGCCGTGGCTCATGAGCCGAGTCGGCGAGATGAACTCGGTGGCGGTCTTCGTGAGCCTGATGTTCTGGGGCTGGATCTGGGGCGTGTGGGGACTGCTGCTGGCAGTGCCGATCACGGCTGCGGTGAAGGCCGTCTGCGAGCGCGTCGAGGACTGGAACGGCATCGCCGAGCTGTTGAAGGAGTAGTGGGTTCTTGTAGCGGGCAGCGGGCAGCACGATGTCACGCAACAGCTAGCGGGCTATTGCAATTCTGCCAGCAGCCAGCTGCCTGCCGCCAGCTACAGTGTCACTGAGTGCGCCGCGTGGCAGGCTCCAGATCGGGCAGCGCGGCGGTGAGCAGCCCGAGCGCGGGAAGCCAGGCGCAGAGCGAGAACACGAACCGCACGCTGGTCGCGTCGGCGACGGTGCCAAGCGCGGCCGCCCCCAGCCCGCCGACGCCAAACGCGAAGCCGAAGAACAACCCCGCGATCATCCCGACGTTGCCGGGCACGAGCTCCTGCGCGTAGACCAGGATGGCCGAGAACGCCGACGCGAGGATCACGCCGATGATCGCCGTCAGCACGCCGGTGAAGAACAGGTTGGCGTGCGGCAGGAGCAGCGTGAACGGCAGGACGCCGAGAATCGAGCCCCAGATCACGTACTTCCTGCCGATCCGATCGCCGAGCGGCCCGCCGAGGATCGTGCCGGCGGCGACGGCGCCCAGGAACACGAAGAGGTGGAGCTGCGCGCTCTTGACCGAGACGTGGAACGTGTCGATCAGGTAGAACGTGTAGTAGGTGCTGATGCTCGCCAGGTAGATGTATTTCGAGAACACCAGCACGAGCAGCACGACCAGCGCGCGGATCACCTGCCGCCGCGAGAGGTGATGGTGCACGTCGTGGTGCTGGCTGCTCGTCGCCGGTCCACTGCGCAGCCGGCGCGCATACCACTGCCCGACGCGCCAGAGCATCACCATCGCCGCCAGCGGCGCGACGGCGAACCACGACAGGCTGGTCTGGCCGCGCGGCAGCACGATGAAGGCTGCCAGCAGCGGACCGAGGGACGAGCCCGCATTGCCGCCGACCTGGAAGAGCGACTGCGCCAGGCCATGCTGGCCGCCCGACGCCATGCGCGCGATGCGCGACGACTCGGGATGGAAGACCGACGATCCGACGCCGACCAGCCCGGCGCCGATGAGCACGACGCCGAAGTGGCTGGCGCCAGCGAGCAGCAGCAGGCCGGCGAGCGTGAACGCCATGCCGATCGCCAGCGACTGCGGTTTGGGACGGCGATCGGTGACGTAGCCGACCACCGGCTGCAGCAGTGACGCGGTGAGCTGATTGGCGAGCGTGATCAGGCCGACGTGCTGGAAGTCGAGTTGGAGCGCGGTCTTGAGGATCGGATAGGTCGCCGGCAGCAGCGACTGCACCATGTCGTTCAGCAGGTGACAGGCGCTGAGCGCCCAGAGCACGGGGAACGACGCGGCGGGTGGCGGCGGACTCAGCGGCTTCTGAACGTCCTCGGTCTCGGCGTACATCACAGACAATTATAGTCGTCGGTGATGCATCACGAGATGTTATGAGAAAGCATGAACGCTGCTTATGCCAGCCCCTGCCCTGCCCTTTTATTAGCGTGCGGCCCAGGCGAGACCGTCGGCGGTCTTGCCCGCGGTGATGATCTTCTCGACGCCCCAGTCCGACGTGCGAATCTCCACGATCTTGCCGCTGGCGTCGCACGACACGTACGCCATCTTGCCGTCCGGCCGCACGAGGGTCTCCTGCGGCGTCGGCGGCACGTCGATGGTCTTCACGACAGCGAAGGTCGCGAGGTCCACGACGGCGACGGCGTTGGCCGACGGCATCGCGACGATCAGGTACTTGCCGTCGATCGTCGACGCCGAGCCGTAGCCGGGAGCCGGCAGCGAGACCCAGTGATCGACAGCGTTGGTCTGCGTGTTGATGGCCGCCATGCGCGGCTTGCCCGTGTCCGACGTGAACGCCCACTTGTCGTCGGCCGACAGCGCAATCCGCTGGGTGTGTTCGGCGATCGGGATGATCTTCAGGGTCTTGCGCGCCTGCAGATCCAGCACCGACACGGTGCCCGGGCCGACATTCGCCGTGTAGCCGCGCGTGCCGTCCTTCGAGATCGCGAGCATGTGCGATTCGGGCTGCCCCGTCGGCACGGTGCCGACGATCTTCATGGTCTTTGGATCGAGCAGTGTGATCGCCTGTTCCAGCTCTGTCGTCACGTAGAGCAGGCCGTCCTTCGGGCCGAACATCGGGCAGTGCGGGCGCACGCCGTGGCCGAAGTCGAACGTCGACTTGATGGCGTGCGTGGCCAGGTCGATCGCCACGAGATGCTGCCCGTCGGTGCCAGGCTTGCCGACGCCCGAGTTGCCGTAGATCGGCACGTAGGCCGTGCCTCCGTCGGGCGACGCGATCACTTCGTGGCCGGTCACGCCGTTTTCGGCCACCGCCGCCAGCTGTGTGCCCGCATCCACGTCCACGATGCCCATGGTGGAGTCGCCCTTGTTCGCCACAAGAAGCATCCCGCCGGAGGACGATCGCGCGATCCCTCGGACTGAAACTGTCATCACGAGCACCGCCAGCACTGCAATCAGGGAATAAGACTTCGTCATGGCGCCATCCTAACGCGGACGGCGGCGAGTGCGCATCAGGATCGATACCGGGAGGCGATTACCGCGAGCCGCCCGGCCGCCCGGTGCCGGGCCCAAGCCGGACGGTCTGGCCGGCGACGATGGTCACCGGCGCAGTGACGTGGATGCCCTTGTCCTCGTTCACGAGCGTGATCAGATGACTGCCCGCGGGCAGGCGATGCCGCGGACGAAGCCCCGCGCCCACGAACCTCCCGTCGGAGTACATCCTCAGCGGCACGCGGCCCTCGAGTTGAATCCAGCCGGATGCGGTCGCTGACGGCGCCAGCCAGTCGGGTGCCGCTGCCGCATTGCGAGCCGGAATCGACGTCGGGCCAGTCGCAGGGGGCGACGTCAACGTGCCGTCGCCGCCCGAGGAAATTGCAGACGGCGCCGAGGGCTCCGCCGAAGGCGCCGGCGTCGCCGGCAACGCGGCGCTCGAGATCTGTGGCTGCGCCGACGCGCGCGTCATGAGCACCGCCAGGCCGGCCGCCTCGAGGCACACGACGATCGCCAGCGCCGCGTTGATCATCCACAGGCGGCGAACAGGAATGGTGGCGCCGCCCAGCACCGGCGCGAGCAGCGCCGGGACGGCGACGACAGACTCCGGAAGCCCGGCCCTGGCTGTCGAATCCGCGCCACCAGGTCGCGGCGGCGCCGGCGGCAGCGCGTGCGGCAGCAGGCTCGACGGCCATTCGGCCTCGACGCCCGACACCGCCTGCTCGAGCGCGGCCAGGGCATCGGCGGCCGACGCAAAGGCGAGCCTGTCGGGCACGAGCGCTCGCGCCAGCCACGATCGCATGGCGCGGCCCAGCGCCGACCCCGCGGTCGCGTCCTCAATCATGCCCATCGACGTCGGCTCTTCCTCATCGTCGATGACGCGTCCGCGCAGGACGGCGATGGCCGCCAGCGCGGTCTGAGCGACGTCGTCGGCCGCGTCAAAAGCAGCGGGGCCGCCGCGCGGGTGCACCACGACACCGAAGCGGCGCCACAGCTCGAACGACGACAGGCCGAGCGTTCGGAACGCATCGGCCAGCGGCTGTTCCGTGAGCGTCAGGCTGGCGTCGGGCCCGACGATGATGCGGTCGGGGGTGATGAGGCCGTGCACGCCGCCGGGGCCCGTCTGATGGAGCGCGATCAGCCCGCGGAGCACGTCGCGAAGCAGTCGCAGGGCCGCGGATGGTGCCGGCCGCAGGCCGGCGTGCTCCACCGCCCGCAGGAGGGCCGAGAGGCGTTCGCCCGCCGGAAGCTCGGATGCCAGGGCGAGCTGCGGACGCGGATCGTCGAGGACGGTGACCGAGCGGAGTCGCGCGAACGCCGGGTGCGCGAAGCGTGTGAGGCGATCGACGCGCGACCTGAGCGCGGCCTCGAACCCCGGGCGCGAGGACAGCTCGGCGCGGAAGCGGAGGAGCTCGAGACCGGGACCGGAGTTGTCGAAGAGGAGGAGACGATCGCCGAGGCGATCGGAGAAGCCTTCCGCGTACCACGACACGAGGCCAGTCGCGCCGCGGCGGGAAGAATCGATCGATGGGTCGAATGCCGTCGCTGTGGGTGTCACGCGAAGGTGCGTGGCGCCATTGTGCCTGAAGCCATGGGAAAAGAACATCGCGAATTCGGGATCGGTTTGTCGTATCATCGCGGGCAGATGGACGAGGCGCGCATCACCGATCGCAGCCTTGCGATCGAGCCCCGCACTCCCGACCTTCAGGTCCAGTTCGAACAGGTGTCCGTGGCGCTTCAGCAGCTGCGGCAGACGCAGGCGTCGCTGCACGATCTCGAGTCGCGCCTGGGCGACATGACGCGCGAGTGCGCCGGCATCCTGGATCGCTGGACCACCAACGACGAAAAGCACGCGACAGCCGTCGCCGAGCTCCACGGCCGGCTCAGTGAGTGGAACGACATCGAGCGGCGGCTGCTGAACGAGTCGACGACGCGAATCCACCAGTTCGAACGCAACCTCCATCACGAGTGGGACGCGATCCGGCAGTCGCACGAGGCGCCGCTCCGGCAGCTCGATAGCGACGCCACCCGAATCGCCGACGCCTGCCTGACGGCCGTCGACCGCGCGCTCAAGGGATTCGAGCGCGCCGAGGACCGGCTGACGGCGCTCGAGCAGAACCTCCATGCCGAGATGGGCACGCTCGCGCGCGAGGTCCGCGAGGCGGTGGCCGAGATGCGCCAGGGCCAGCTGGCCGCGCCGGCCGGCCCACGCCCGTCGTGGTCGCTCGACAACGTGGTGCGGTTGCACAACGAGCTGCGCGGCGACAGTGAGCCCGCGGATACGGCAGCTGCCCTTACCGGCGCACCGGCGCCAGCCGCCCTCACGCTGGCCTCTCCAGCTCGCGGCGCCCTCGCCCTGGCGGAGACGCCGCAGGTCGACAGCCCGGCCGAACCCAACGTGCCGACTGCGCGCGAGAGCCGTCCCCGAGCCCGGCAGGTACCGCCGGACCTCTCCGTGACGTCGATCCCGATGGCCGCCGAACCTGTACGGCCGATCGATCCGTCGCCTGCGCCAACGATTCCCGTGTGGCGCCGGACTCCCGTCATCGCGACGATCGCCGGGGCCATCGTGCTCGGCGGCTTCGGAATGTTCCTGCAGCGGCAGATGCAGGCGGGACTGGATCAGGCGTCAGCGCGCGCCGAGGCTGCCGAGCGCGGCGCCAACGAGGATCGTCAGCTGGCCCGGCGCGAGCTCGACGCCGCGCAGCAGGCGGCCGATGCGCGGCTGGAGTCGGCACAGAGAGTGGCGGCGGCCGCGCAGGCCCTTGCCGCCATCGCCGCGGCAGGAGACCTGAAACGATTCGACCTTCGCGGCGACCGAGACCTCACGGCGCAGGCGCTGTGGAGCCGGAGTCAGGGTGTCGCGTTCACCTCGGGCCATCTGCCGCCAGTGCCGACGGGCCGGGCGTATCAGCTGTGGCTCGTCGGCGCCGATCGCGCTGTCAGCGCAGGGCTGGTGACGCCTGGCGCCGAGGGCCGCGTCAGCGCCCTGTTCGACGTGCCCGCTCAGGCGCCCCGGGGAATCGCGCGGGCGGTGGTGACTGTCGAACCGCCCGCCGGATCGCCACGGCCGACCGGTCCTGAGCTGATGTCGTCGAGAATCGCTCCGCCGCCCGCCGTGCCGTGAGCGAGGTCTCCCTCGTCTTCCCGTCGAGTGGGCTCGGCACCGAAACTCCGCGTCAGTACTTTCGCCGCTTCCTTGGACAGCACGCGCCGGCGGTCCGCGATCTCGCGTGGTATTTCGATCAGGCGCTTCCGCAGTTCGCCGAGAACCCCGAGGTGCGCCTGGCGGTCGAGGAACTGGTCGATCAACTCGGCCGCGCGATGGGCTTCACCGTGGTGCGCGATGAGGCTGCCGGCTACGGCGCCTGGGAGTCGCCCGTCGGGTCGCACCTGCTGGTCTGGGTGCTCGACAGCCAGAGCGCGCTTCGCCATATCGGCCAGTCGACGCGCGTGCGCGACGCGCTGCTCGCCACGCCGGCGCTGCCGTCGGGCAGCCAGGCGACCTGCCTGTTCGTGATTGGCGGCCCGGTCAATCAGAAGGTCCTCGCCGACACCGTCACGTTTCGACGGAGCAGCGATCACATCCGCCTGCTGACGGTGGACGGGGCGCGAGTGCTCGCGGAGCTGGTGGAGCGCGGCGAGGTGTCGCACGACGCGGCGCTGACGCTGCTTCGGCCTCCGGGCGTGTTTGCCGATCCGCTGGTCGCGATGCTGCAGCGGCCCGCCGCCGAATGAACCTGGCCGTCAGGCGACGGCCACTCCACGCAGGAGCTCGAGAATCGGCGCCAGTTGCTCGACGTACGCTCGGGCGCCGAATTCGATCACCGGGACGTCGTGGCTCGCGCCGCACAGGCGCGCGAAGGCGCGACCCATGCCGTACGCGCGGCCAAGCGCCGGGTCCGGGTTATTGAGCGCCGTCTCGTAGTGCGGAATCCGCGACGCCAAGCCTGGCTGGTCGGCGCGCCAGGCCCCACCCGCCCATAGTGCCGCGTAGAACGCCACGCCCACCTCGCGCTGACGGGGGTGATCGGGCAGTCCCGCCCCGATGCAGAACTGCATCGTGACAATCGACAGGTATGTCAGCTCGGCCTGGACGCGCTCGGCGTCGAGACTGTACGCGCGCGCGAACTCTCCGACGCCTCGCGCGGGCTGCTCGGCGCGCTGGCGCACCGAGCGCGCCAGTTCCCCGCCCAGAGCCTCAGCGCCGATCGACGGCAGCTGGGCGCCGGCGTGAGTGGTGATCGGGAGCTCCGGGACATCAGGCATGACGGCGCCGGCCATTCCGGCGCCGTCGATTTTATCCGACCATCAGGCGAGAAGAGATGGGGTCACTGTTGCCGCGGCGCGACCCAGGCCACATCCTCCGGCGGCGCCGGCGTGCCGCGCCGCAGCGCCGAGGGCGTGACGCCGAGCAGCCTGCGCACGTGGCGCGACAGATGACTTTGATGCGCGAACCCGGTCACCGCGGCGACCTGGCTGATTGGCAGCCGTCCGTCGATGAGCAGCGCCTTGGCGCGGTCCACTCGTCGTCGCAGGACGTACTGGTGGACCGGAAGGCCGGTGGACTCCCTGAATCGCGTCTTCATGTGGGTGACGCTGAGGCCGGCGACCAGCGCGACATCGGCGAGCAGCAGCGGCCGATCGAGGTTGTCGTCGATGTGGGCGAGCAGTTGGCGCAACTTCAGGCCGGACAGCCCGCCCTGCGCGTCGGCCGCTCTGCGGGCCATCGAGCTGTGACGCTGCACCAGGTGGACAGCCAGCGCGCCGCCGAGCCGATCGAGAAACGGCCGGCCGCCGGGGCTTCCGGCCTCAATTTCGGCTTTGATGGCCCAGCCGATGTGTTCGATCTGCGGGTCGCGCGTCAGGTGCCGGCTGATGAGCGCGGGCGTCTCGTCGAGGCCGCACTCTCGTGCCGCCGCCTGAATCAACGCCGGCGGCAGCCGCAGCACCAGCGTCATGCCTTCGGCGCTCGACTGGCGGACTGTCGCGAGGCCCGCCGGCACGACGTCGATGTCGCCATGCACCTCGACGCCCTCGTGCATCCGCCCTTCCCGCCACCAGGTCGTCCGCACGCTCGGCCCGACGTGGATACACACCAGCGAATACGGCAACGGCGGAAGGTCCACCTTCCCCGGCCCGTCCCGCCTCAAGATCGCACTGAACGTATGAGGACTCATGTCCGCCTCCCGACTGGATCGCAGAATAGGGGGCGCGGCCGGAAGGGGCTAGAGCCACTTCCGACCGCTTTGAGGCCCAAACCGGCTGCTGACTGTCCGAATCGGCGCGACGAGGGAGCGGTGGCCCCGGAGGATCACTCACATGACGGCAGCGGCAAGGCTCTCGCGGGAGTCCAGCGGCGTGCGTGCAGTGCTGACGGGCGGCACGATCGCCGGCGCCCTCGACCTGCTGGACGCGTTCGCGTTCTACATCCCGCGCGGCGCGACGGCGATCCGGATCCCGCAGTCGATTGCCAGCGGCCTGCTCGGGCCGGCCGCGTTCGATGGCGGCGCGGCGACGGCAGCCCTCGGCACGCTGCTGCATTTCTTCATCGCCTGCAGCGCGGCCGCGGTCTACTACGCCGCGAGCCGCCGGCTGCCGGTGCTGACGCGGAAGTGGGTCCCGTGCGGGCTGGCGTTCGGGCTGTGCGTGTTCTTCTTCATGCGGCAGATCGTCCTGCCGCTGTCGCTGGTGCGGCACAGCCCGTTCTTCCTGCCAGCGTTCCTCAACGGCATCGCCATCCACACCCTGGGCATCGGCCTGCCGATCGCGTACTTCACGCGCAAGTACGGCTCCGCGTAGTCAGCAGCGGCGTGGCACGACGCTCACGCCTGGACGATGGTGCGAGTCGCGGGGTCGTAGCGCACCTTGCGGCCCGTGCGTTCGGCCTCGCGGCCGAGACAGCAGACGACGGCGTGCGCCAGGCCGACGTCGATCGGCGCGTTGGGCGCCTTGCGTGACGCGAGGCAGCTCACCCAGTTGACCACGTGCTCCGTCGCGCCGCCCGACGTGAACGATCCGGCGTCCGCCATGCCAGGCACCACAGTGCCGGTGACGTGCGGATCGCGCGGGTTCGCGGCCGGACGGCTGATCCAGTCGCGTGAGTCGAGCGTCCGCTCCTTGCCGTAGAACACCTCGTAGTCGCTCTCGGGGCCCGAGCCGAGCCGTGACGAGAACGTGAGGATCCAGCCCTTCGGGAATTCGAAGACGTACTCGGCGGTGTCGCTGATCTCGCGCCCGTCCTTCCAGCTCAGGACGTCGCCCAGCGCGACAGCGGCCGTCGGATACGGGTCGTCCATGAACCACAACGCGACGTCGATCATGTGGCTGCCGAGCAGGCCGACCAGGCCGCTCGTGTGCTCGTAGGTACAGCTGCCAGCAGCGGTAGCGCCGCGCGTCGAAGGCGCGCTCGGGAAGATACATCTGGTACTGAGCCCAGTTGACGTCGGACTCCTTGACCATGTCGTAGGGGCGTGCCCAGCTCGGCACGTTGCGATTCCACGCCGTCTCGATCTTGCAGATCTGGCCGAGCGCGCCCGACTTCACGTAGGCGGCCGCTGTCTGAAAGTACTTGCTGCTCCGGCGCTGCGTGCCGACCTGCACGATGCGGTCCGGATGCGCCTTCACGACGTCGTGCGCCGCGATCGCATCCTCCAGCCTGGCGCACAACGGCTTCTCGACATAGGCGTCCTTGCCGGCCTTGACGGCGTCCATCAGCACGGCGCAGTGCGCGAAGTCCGGCGTGGCGATGATCACCGCGTCCAGATCCGGCATCGCGAGCAGCGCCTGGTGATGGTCGAACATCGCCGGCGCCTGGCCCTGCTTCGCCGACACTGTCTGCGCCAGCTTCTCGCGCGCGGCCGACCACACGTCGCACAGCCCGACCACGTGCAGGTGATCGCCGCCGGCGGCCATCGCCTCGCCGAGGATGTAGGTACCGCGCACACCGCAGCCAATCAGGCCGATGTTGATCTTGTCGTTGGGACTCACCGCGCCAGCCCGCGTGGATGTCAGCGCCGCTGCCGCCAGTCCAACGCCAGAAGCCAGAAACTCACGCCGATGTACGCCTGTGGACTCCATGAGACTCTCCGGATGACTGCGACGTCGTTAAGCCCGGCTGGACACTATCCCTTCGGCGATCGACACTGTCAAGCGTGGCGACCGACAGATCCTCGACACTCCTCGACGCGCTGGCGCGTTATCGCGGGCGCGTGCTCGGCACGCTGGTCGCCCTTGCCATCGTATTGCGCGTGCTGCTCGCGATCGACTGCCCCACGGCATTCGGCTACGTCTTCGACTATTACCACGAAGGCGTCGAGTTGATGTACCAGAACGGCCGGCTCCCGATCGCGGAGGACTGCTGGCAGTGCTACCACCCACCGCTCTACTACGCCGCCGGCCTGCCGTTCTACGCCGCCGGTCGTTGGCTCGGAGGGGAGCGCGAGTCGGCGCCAGAGTGGGGGCTGCGCGGGCTCACCGGCCTGGCGATCGTGGCCGGCGCGCTCACGACCTGGTTCAGCGTCGGGACCATCAGTGCTGTCGTCGACGATCCCGGCATCGCCGTCGTCGGCGCCGCCCTCATCTTCTCGAGCCCTTGCCTCTTCATCAGCTCGTACGGCCCGGACGCCGATGTGGTGGTCGCTGCGGCCATGACGGCGTTCCTGACGTGGTTCGTCCCGTTTGCCGCGGCGCCTCCCGCATCGCGGACGTGGCGGAGCGCTGTTGCAATCGGCGCACTCGCCGGGTTGGCTGCGGCAGCCAAATACAGCGGCCTGATCGCGCTGGCGACGGCCGGCGTCGTCCTCGGCTGGCAGATGATCGTCGGTCCGGAGCGCCGGCGCACGCTGCTGCTGGCATTGCTCCTCGCCGCAGTCGCCGTCTCTGTCGGCGGATACAAGTACGTGGACAACGCAGAACGGTACGGCACGCCGCTCTACGCCAACGGCTCCGCCGGCGACGCCCTGTCGATGCATCGCGAGTACTTCTGGGACGACTACGACTTCCTGTCCTTTCATCCGTCGGCGATCATCGCCGTGAGCGGTCCCAACGCGCCGCCGGGTCAGCTCAACGATCTTCCGATCTACCACAGCGTCTGGACCACGCTCTACGGCCTGGCGTGGGGCGACCTCAGCTTCTTCTCGGTGCCCGGCCGCATCGATGATCCGCTTGCGCCCTACCCGGCCAAGTACATCCCCCGCTGGCTCATCGGCGCGGTGGTGGGGCTGGCGCTCGTTCCCACGCTCCTGGCACCCCTCGGCATCGTCGCGACTCTGCGCCGTCGCGAGTACCTGCCGCTGCTGGTGATGTTGATTCTGACGATGGGCTCGTACCTGGCCTGGGTGGTCGCGCAGGACGCGTGGGCGCTCAAGACGAAGTATCTGCTGTTCCTGTTGCCGATATGCGTGGCCTACGCCATGGCCGGGCTGCAATGGCTCACGTCGCGAACGGCCGCAGGCGGCCGGGCCGCGCTGCTGGGCTTGGCGGCGCTCGTGGTGGCGGCGCATGTCTACCTGTATGCGTTTGCTGTCGGCGGACTCTGAGGTTCGTCCCGGGATCAGATGACTTCCGCCGGGCGTCTAACACCGTGGGCCATGAATCATTCCTGGTTCACGGTGATGGACGGAGAATTCCCATGAACATGCGCGAGAAATACGACCACGCCATTCAAGTGGCCAAGGGGCTGGGAATGCAGGGCGCTGCCGAGGAACGTGATGGCAAGCTCTACTTCAACGGCGTCGTCAAGTCCGAGGACGAGAAGAACCAGATCTGGAACGCCCTGAAGACCAACTCGAGCTGGCAGACAGACATCGTCGCCGACATCAAGGTGCAGGCGCCGCCAGCGGCCGCCGCCGCGCCGGCGGCCAAGCCCGCGGCTGCGCCAGCGGCGACATATACAGTCCAGCCTGGCGACACGCTGAGCAAGATCGCCCGCGACCATCTCGGCAACGGCAATGCTTACATGGCGATCTTCAACGCCAACCGCGACGTGCTGCAGGATCCCGACAAAGTGAAGCCCGGGATGGTCCTGAAGCTGCCAGTCGCCGGCGCCTGAACGTCTTCGCACGCGCTCCGGACCAGGACGTGCACTTCCCACCGAGAACCCCGTAGAGTAGCGCTCACGATGGCGCTGCTCTACGGGGTGTGTTGTCTCTGCCTTTCTCTGCACGCGCACTCTGACCTCGCCCGGGCCCCCGGGCCGGCGGCGATCTCGATCGCGGTCCGGGCGCGTTCCCTTCAGCCCGGCGAAGTCGTGGCCCTCGACATCACGGCCGCCGGTCCGCTTCGCACGGTGACGGTCCGGGCGTTCGACAGGACTGTGGTCGTCTATCCCGGGGAGGGCGGCGCGTGGCATGCGCTTGCCGGCATCGACCTCGACGTCGCGCCGGGCGACGTCGTCGTGCAGGCCGACGGACAGCTCCGCGACGGCACGCCGGCTGAGGGCCGGGTGGTCGTCACTGTCGAGGCGCGCGAGTTCCCGACGCGGACGCTGCGTGTCGCGCCGCGATTCGTCACGCCGCCGCCGAGCGCCACCGCGCGCATCGCGCGCGAACGCGCGGCGCTCGGCAGAGTCTTCTCGTCGGTCACTGCCGCGCCCGCGTGGCGGGATCCGTTCATCGTGCCGATCCCCGGCGCGCTCGTCTCCGGCTTTGGTGTGAGGAGCGTCTTCAACAACGAGCCGCGTGCGCCGCACGGCGGCGCCGACTTCGCCAGTCCGTCCGGCACGCCGGTCGCGGCGCCAAATGCCGGACGCGTGGTCCTCGTCGAGGATCTGTACTTCACGGGCCAGACCGTCGTCATCGACCACGGCGCCGGGCTGCAGTCGCTCTTCGCGCATCTCTCGCGGACCGACGTGCATGTCGGCGATGAGGTCGAAAAGGGCGTCACCGTCGGCGCTGTCGGCGCCACGGGACGCGCCACCGGACCGCACCTGCACTGGACGGTGCGCCTGAACGGCGCCCGCGTCGATCCGCTCTCGCTGATATACGCGACTGGCGGCGCGGCGCCCGCGCCGTAGGCTCTGGATATAATCCGGCGCACCATGATGCTGCTCGCTGCGTCGGCGATCCTCACCCTTCTCGGCGCCCAGGCGCCGGCGGCCGGCGCACCCGCGGCGCGCCAGCCGGAGATTGCGATTGAAACCCAGGCCGGCACCATCCGAGTGCGCCTGGATCCCGGGCATGCGCCGGCGACGGTGGCCAACTTCCTGAGATACGTCGACGAGCACTTCTTCGACGGCACGTCGTTCTATCGCACGGTGACGACGGCGCCCGACAACCAGCCGGACAAGGCGATCAAAATCGACGTCATCCAGGGCGGCGCCGACGACAAGAAAGCGGCGCACGGCCCGATCGCGCTGGAGCGCACGAGCGTGACCGGCCTGCGGCACCTCGACGGCGTGATCTCGATGGCGCGGGACGGGCCGGACACCGCCACCGCGGAATTCTTCATCTGCGTCGGGAATCAGCCGGAGCTTGATTTCGGAGGGAAACGGAATCCCGACGGCCAGGGCTTCGCGGCGTTCGGGCGGGTCGTCGGAGGTATGGAGATCGTCGAGCGCATCCACGCGGCGCACGCGTCAGCGCAGCGCCTGGATCCCGCCGTCACGATCGTCAGGGTGAGTCGAACGAACTGACAGGTGCAGGAGTCGGCCCTGCACCTGCCCGATCGTCAAGGCGTCACTTCGGTGGCGGCGGCGCAGCAGGCTGAGGCGGAGGCGGATTCTTCAGCCGGTCGAGCGCGAACTTCGCCCCGCGATTGTTCGGATCGATCGAGAGCGCGCGTTCGAGCTCCGCTTTGCCCTGAGTGGCATCGCCGGACTGGACCAGTGCCTGGCCGAGCGCCGCGGCGACGTCAGACGACTGCGGGAAGAGCGCCTTCGAGCGCTTGAGCACCGACAGCGCGGCGTCGGCCTGCTTGTCGTCGGACAGGCCGCGCGCGACGCGCAGCAGCGTGGCATCGCGGAAGTCGTAAAGGCCGGCATCGCCGAACTTGGACTTGAGGTCGGCGTACTGATCGAAGGCAGCGTCCACGCCCTTGGTGCCGACGGTATCGGCCATGGTGACGGCGAGGGGCTTGGGCGGTTCCTTCTGGCCGCGATGGCAGGTCTCGCACGCGACGTGGGCCTGATGGCCTTCGTGCTCCTCACCCGCCATCTTCGTCAGGTAGTCGCCGTTGATGGCGGCCACCATCTTCATCATCACGCGCGCGGTCTTCTTCTCGGCTTTGTCGTCGCTGGCGAAATCGGGCGGAGGCGATCCGGGCCCGCCCGGGCCGGGCGCCTCGACGTGGCAGAAGTCGCAGCGCACGCCGAGGCTCGTCGTGAAGCCCCGCATGATCTTGATGACTTCCGGCCGGGGCATGTCCTTCGGCAGTACCTGGAGGTTCTTGGGGGCTTCGCCCATCTGCGCCAGGGCCGGCGCCGCAGGCAGGAGCATCGACAGCATGAGGACGGCGCGCAGGGCGCGCGGGATCACAAACGACATACGCGGATTCCTCCGTGCCCCGGCTGACAGCAGTGGGGCGCGCCGGAAGTCTGCGTCATGTTCCGTGATTGATCAACCTCTACTGCGAACACGGCCCCTGCAGACCACTGGCAGCGGATCCGATACCCCGATCATGAAGCCAGACGCGGGTGACCAGCCGCCCCTGCCCTTCGAGCCGCCGATTCGGCCCGACGTGCCCGCCCGCGAGGCCCGCGACGGCGCCGCCGAGTTGCCCGGCGAGCTGTTCGCCGCCCGTCTGTTCGAGGAGTTCATCCGTCGATCCGCACTCCGATCCGAGAAGTCGACGGCAGCGTGAGCACGGGTTAGCAGGCAGCTGGCAGCAGGCAGCAGGCAGCGACTCAGTGCCGGCCTCTCGTGCCGTGCGCCCAGTCGTCCCACAGATTGAAGGTCTTCATCTGATCGGCCAGGTCGGTGTGCGCCATCAGCGCGTCGATCTCCGCCCGCGTCTGACGCGGCAGGCGCGCGGCGCGCTCGTCTGCCAGGTCCCACAACAGCCCGGCGATGACAGCGCCGTTGGCCCGCAGGGTGTTCACGTCGCACTGCGCGAGCTGGTCGTTGGCCGCGTGATAGCTCGGGCCGTAGCGGGCAGGCTCCTGATTGGCCACGACGTTCGGGACGCCCTCGAGCATGAAGTCGAAGTTGTCAGTGCCAACGAGCGGCGCGTCCACCTGCGTGAACGGGCCGAGGCCGGCCATCGGCGCGACCGCCCGGCCCACGGCGTCGACGAGGTCCGGCCGGCCGCCGGTGTAGAAGCCGGTGATCCTGCCGCAACCGACGTCCAGCGCGCCGGCAACCACGTGACGATCGAGCTCCGCCTGATGGGCGCGGACGTAGGCGAACGATCCCTGCATCCCGAGCTCTTCGCCGTTCCACAGGACCAGCCGTATCGTCCGCGCCGGTTTGAGGCCGAGGTGCGCGATCTGACGCGCGAGGTCCACCATCAGCACGCTATTGGCCCCGTTGTCGAGCGTCCCTGCCCCCAGATCCCACGAGTCGAGGTGCGCGCCCATCAACACGATCTCCTCAGGCCGGCTCGATCCCTTGAACTCGGCGATGACGTTCTCCGCCTCCGCGGGCGTCGTGTCGACGTCGAGGTCGAGCCTGATGGCGAGGGCGACGCCGTCGTGAAGCAGCCGCTCGGCGCGCAAAGCGGCATCGCGCTCGACCACCACCATCGGGAGCGTGTTCTGCGGGCCGATCGCGACGTTGTGGCGATACAGCAGGCCGCTGGCCCGCGAGCCCATGTAGGCGACACCGGCGACGCCGGCGGCGCGCGCACGCTGTTCGATGGCCGCTGTTTCGTTGTACTCGCGGAACAGCCCGTCGATGTCCTGCAGCTCGTCCTGGGCGACCAGCAGGATCGCCCCGCGCGCTGAGGCGCCGAGCGTTCGGAAGTCGGCCTCCGAGCCACGGCCGACCGATCGAAGCGGCGCGTTGAATCCGCCCGGGCCGGTGCCGATCGAGTACCGGCATCGCCGCGATCCGCGGGGCAAAGCTGACGCCCTCACCCGTGATGGTCGCCCTGGCCGAGCGTTCGAGCCACGGGCCGTTCACCGTGAAGCGCTCGCGCCTGACATCCACTCCGGCGTCCTTCAGCCGGCTCTCCGCCCACGCGACGGCGCGGCGGTTGGCGTCGGAGCCCGTCGGCCGGCCGCCAATCCTGTCGCTCAGCGTCTCGAGATCCTGCGCGAGCGGCGTCGGTCCAAGCAGCGACGCGATGAGCCGGTCGCGGTCCACGTCAGCACTCGATGCAAGACAGGTCACGCCAGCTATCGCAAGCGCGACAAGGGAGCAGGCCGACACCTTCCGGAGACGCTTCATGGACACCTCGCCGCGCAACGGCGCGATGGCCGTGCGGATCCGAAACACGAATCGAGCGCGCGGCCGTACCGGCGCGCGGAGATCGCGCTATATTTTCATGGAATGGACAGTCCCGGCGGAGCTGGCGCGTCGCCGCACACGGCAGGCCGGGACGAGTAATGGCTCGCGACTTTCTCTATCGCCACGTGATTCCCGTCGCGCGCCGGCTGCCCGCCAGCCTGCAGCGGCCACTTCGACGACTGTGGCGCGCGACAGGGACCGCGCCCGCTACCGCGACGGTCCCGGCCGACGATCCCGCCTATCGCGCCCGCCTCGACGCGGAGCTCGCGATCTACAACGATCAGGTGGAAGTCCACGATCTGCCCGCCATCTTCCACTACTGGGCTGATACCTACCTGCGGCCGAAGCTGGCGACCTTCGGCTACACCAATCCCGACGACTTCTTCGCCGGCTACCTGGAACGCGCGTTCGCCGACGCGGCCGCACGGCCCGCGCGGTTCGTCAGCATCGGCGCCGGCAACTGCGACACCGAGGTCCGTGTCGCGCGGCTGCTCATGGACCGCGGCATCTCCGACTTCGTGTTCGAGTGCCTGGAGCTGAACCCGACGATGCTCGAGCGCGGCCGTGCGATGGCCATCGACAACGGCGTCGGCGCGCAGGTCGTGCCGGTTCAAGGCGACTTCAACCGGTGGACGCCGCCCCGGCGCTACGACGCGGTCATCGCGAACCAGAGCCTGCATCACGTCAGCAATCTCGAAGGCCTGTTCGACGCGATCCGGCAGTCGCTGACGCCGCCGGGCCGCTTCATCATCTCGGACATGATAGGACGCAACGGTCACCTGCGCTGGCCGGAGGCGCTGGCCGTGGTCCACGAATTCTGGCGTGAGCTGCCGGCCACCCACCGCTACAACCGGCAGCTGCGGCGTCAGGAGACCGAGTTCCTCGACTGGGACTGCTCGCAGGAAGGCTTCGAAGGCATTCGCGCCCAGGACATCCTGCCGCTGCTGATCGCGCGATTCCAGTTCGAGTTCTTCCTCGGTTTCGGCAACGTGATCGACCCGTTCATCGATCGCAGCTTCGGCCATCACTTCGACGCCGCCTCGCCCGGGGATCGCGCCTTCATCGATCGCGTGCACGCGCGTGACGAAGCGGAGCTGCTGGCAGGCAAGGTCACGCCGACGCACATGATGGCGGTCGTGCGCACGAGGCACACCGCGCCCGTTCTCCACTGGGCGAACCTCACCCCGGAGTTCTGCGTCCGTCAGCTCGCCGCCACGCCATGAGCGAACCTGCGGCCCTCGTCGCCTTTCGCGCCGCGCTCGGCGAGACCGCGCCTCCAGCCCTGTGGCCCGAGGCCCTGCGCGCGCTGTGGTTCGACGCCCGCGGCGACTGGTCGGCGGCACATCGCGTCGCGCAGGACATCGACGACGAGACAGGAGCGTGGGTGCACGCGTACCTGCATCGCCGGGAAGGCGACGCGGAGAACGCGGCCTACTGGTATCGACGGGCGCGCCGGCCGGTGGCGCACGGCGCGCTCGATGAGGAACGCGATCGGATGGTCGCGGCGCTGTGGCCCGGCGGCGGGTGACTCGACAAACGCTCCGGCCGCGCGTCGCGGTCACGACGCACGGCCGGAGATCGACAACGGTCTAGAGACCGAAAAAGGCGAGGCCGGCGCTGTCTTCGAGCGTCTTGCGGTGCGGCTCGACCAGTTCCTTGTTCTTGTCGGAGCCGGTCGGGCCCGAAGGCACCGTCATCGAGTCCGGGTGCTCCATGGCCTGGCCGCTTTTCACCTGCTCGATCATCTTGCTGACGTCGAAGCTCATCACCGGAATGCCGATCGCGGCATACGCTGTCGATTGGATCCACTGGAACTCGGACAGGGACATGTTCTGCGCGTTGAGCGCCGCCACCTGCACGCGCTTGCCCTCGACGTAGAGCCCGGCGAGATCCTTGTAGGCGTTGATCACCGCAGGCATGTCGAGCGGCGTGCCCTGGTGCTTGTCGAGGCGATCGGCCAGCTCCTTGTACTGCGCGTCGAGCTTCTTGTATTGCTCGCCGAGCGTCGTGCGGACCTGGTCCTGCACTTTGAGGTAACGCTCCAGCTGCGCCGCCGTCAGGTCGCCAGTCTCGGGCGGCGTGAACTCCGTCTTGTTGGTGACGCCCTTTTCGACGTCAGGAATCTTGCCCAACTCCGCGAACCCGCTGATGTAGGACTTCGCCTTGTGGTACGCGTACCAGCTAAGGCCGCCACCGACAATTACGAGTAGGACCAGGACAATAGCGCAGCCAATCGCGACCTTCTTCATGGGTGTCATCGCTCTCGCGGGGCGTCCTTCAACGCGCCCTGGCTGGCCCCGCCTGACCAGGCGGGCGAGAGTATAGCTGACTGAGCGGTGGGGCGCACCAGGCCGCCAGGGCGGCGGCCTGGCGGGGTCGCGAGGCGCTGCCGCGGACCGGCTACTTCGTCAGGACCGCTTCGAAAAATGCGACCGCCCGCTCGTCGCCGGACTGCCCGAGCCAGAACATGGCCTGCTTGCGGACCTCCGGGTCCCGGTGGGTCCGCGCCAGCTCGATCAGCGTGGGGATCGACTGGTCGTGCGGCAGCTGGCTGATGGCGAACACCGCCTTCTTCCGCACGTCGCTGTCCGGATCGTCGTTCACCGCCGCCCCGAGCGAGCCCAGCGCCTTCTGGCCCGCCTTCTGCCCGACCCAGAACAGGGCCTGGCCGCGGACGTGCGGGCTCGCGTCGTGCCGGGCAAGGTCGAGCAGCGTCTGGAGGCCGCGATCCCCGGTCAGGGTCAGCACGAACGTCAGATGGTCGCGGAACGAGTCGTCGGGATCCGTGCGCGCGAGCCGATCGATCAAGGCGAACGACTCGTCCGCGCGCACGGCGCCAAGCCAGAACGCCGCGTCACGCCTGAGCCATTGTGTATTCGACGGCGCGACGAAACCCTCGAGCACCGGGCCGGCTGTCGCGTCGGCATGCAGGCCCAGCGCCGCCAGCGCGCGCTTGCCGCATCGCGACGTCCCGTCACCGTCGTCGCCAGGCGCCGCCGTCGCGTCGCGACGGACCACTGCCGTCAGCGTCTGCACGCTGTCGGCCGGCCTGACCTCGTCGATCCAGTAGACGGTGCGCGCGCCGGCGTCGACCGGGCAGCGCGCGTCGGTGAAGGCGACGCGGTCGATGGTGCCGCGCGTTGCGCGCACGACGACGAGGAGTGACGTCGCCTGACCGCCGACGCCATTGCCGCCCTCGAAGTTGCCGTCCTCGTCGAGCACGCAGCGGCTCTCGCCCCGCCCGTTCCAGTTGCGCTCGTTCTGCTGCGCGATCGACGGCACCGTCCACGCGAACCAGGCGCCCGACTGCGCGTCCCGCGAGCTCCGGGCGATTGCGGCCTGCACGCCGGCGGCGCCATTCAGCCGCTCGATTCGCGCGGCATGAATCGGCGATTCGGCCTGCGCCGGCAGCGACGCCGGCGCCTGGACGGCGGCGAACGGCGCAGCGAGCATCGGGCCCGTCCACGTCCCCGTGGCGCCGAGCGCCGGGACCATCGCGACGTAGAAGCCCGCGGCGACGACAGATCGGAGTTTCATTTCAGCAGCTCCAGCATGTAGTCGGTGGCGTCCTTCGATCCCATGATCGACAGCTTCTGCACCGCCTCGCGCTTCAGCGACGGGTCCTGTTCCTGGCGCGCGATCTCGATGAGCGCCTTCGCGTTGCCCTGGATGAACAGGGCGTTGAGCACCGCCCGCTTCACGCCCGGATCCTTGTCGGTGGCGTACATGTTCTTCAGCGTCGGCGCGCTGCCGCTGCCGGTCAGCCCGAGCTTCTCGATGGCCTCCCGCCGGAGCGCCGGATCCGGCTCCTTCGTGGCGAGATCGGTCAGCTGACTGACGGCGCCCGAGATGAAGAGCGCGTTGATGACGGCGCGGCGGACTGACGGGTCTTTTTCCTGCTGATAGATCTGCCAGAGGTCGTCTCGTCCGCCGGCGACGCCAAGCTGATTGATCGCCTCCCGGCGGAGCTCCGGCGTCGCTTCCTTCCGGGCGACGTCCGCCAGTGCCGCACGGTCGCCCGAGATCATCAGCGCCCGCAGGACGGCGCGGCGCGCCTCGATGCTCTGGCTGGTGCTGTAGAGATCGATCAGCGTCTGGTGACTTTCCTTGCCGCCGAACAGACCGAGGTAGTTGATCGCCTTGGCCTGCAGGTCAGGTGACGCGCTGTTCTTCGCCATGTCGAGCAGCATCTGCCGCGCTTCGGGCCGGCCGCTCTGCGCCAGGACGAACAGCGCACGATCCTGGAGCTTGGGTGAGGCGGGCCCGGCGAGCATCTGCTTGATGAGCGGCACCGCCTTATCCGGATCGGCGTTCATCAGGCCGCCGAGCGCCATCAGCTTCAGGTCTTCATTCGCCGAGGCGTCCGGTTGCGGCGTCTGCCCGCTCGCCTGCCGGATTTCGATGTCGAGCGCGCCGGCATCCTTGATCCAGCGGCTCTGCGGATAGCCGGACTTCAGCGCAGCCAGCGATTTCAGCGCTTGGTCGCGCTCGGAGAGCTTGTTGAGGGCATACGCGCGCCAGTAGAGCGCGGCGTCGACCTTCTCGCCCTTGAGCGCCGCGACTTTCTCGAACGCGCGCGCGGCCTCGTGCCAGTCGTTCTGGTCGAGCGCGCTCGTGCCCGCTTTGTAGAGCGCCTGTTCGGCCTCCTGCGAGTCGTCGGCGAGGACGACCGGCGCGGAAATCTCCCGGCCCGTGACCGGGGTGCCGGCGATGAGCCAGGCAGTGAGCAATGCTGAAATCATGACGTCTTCTCTCCAGGGTGCAGCAGCGTCTTCTGGCGCGCGCGGACGTCGGCGCCGGAGACCCGCAGCTTGAACACAAGGCTCCGATCCTCGATCCGCGATCGGAGCGCGTGAAATTCGTCGGATGACAGAGTGCCGGGGCTGTGCACGATGTCGAGCAGCACCGGTTCGAGCTCGTCGAGCAGCGTGCCGAGCGCAGGCGACGTGGCGCCGCGCGCGGACTGCCGATAGAGGCGGTTGGCGTCGAGCAGGTCGCGGGCCCACGCCTGCTCCGCGGTGATGTCCACCGCCGCATCGCCCTTTGCGTTCACCAGTTCCACCAGCGTGCGCTCGGTCCGATCCAGGTGGTCGCCGAGCGCGGAGAGCACCACGCGCTCCCGAATCTGCCCGGCGTCCGGCACCGCCGACGCCATGACTGCCGGCGCCGCGGGCCCGCGTGACCACCGCCCGGCGATGAACGCGCCGGCGATCGCCACGAGCACCGCCGCGGCGGCCAGCCACGGCCGCCATTCCACAGCCACGAGGGATCGTGGAGCGCGCCGCGTGTCTGGCAGAAGCGGCGCGACCCGCGCCCACACCTCTCCGCCGTAGCCGGGCCCGCGATCGGGGACTGGCATGGCGGCCGCGGCCTCGAGCGTCGTCCGCAGCGCCTCGATCTCGGCGCGGCACACGTCGCATCCGGCCGCATGGCCCTCGACGTCAGCGGTGCGCTCGCCGGTGTCTCCGAGCGCGTAGGCAATCAGTTCGTCTTCGCTGAGGTGCGTCATGGATCCGTTCTCACCATCGGGCCGAGCGCGCGCCGCATCTTGGCAACGGCGCGGAAAATGCTGTGACGCGTTGCCGCCGCGCTCTGGCCGAGGACCGCGCTCACGTCCTCGACTGACTGCTGCTCCAGGTGCCGCAGCGTGAACGCCGCGCGCTCGAGCGGCGTGAGCCCTTCGAGCACCTCGGCGATCCGCGAGCGCAATTCGCTGCCGGCCAGCTGTCGATCCGGGCCTGGCGACGGGCTGGCCAGGCGCGCCAGCAGCGGCTCGGCTTCCTCTGCGCTGTCGCTGACGACCCCGCGCGGACGCCGGCGGATCGAATCGATCGCGCAGTTGGCGGCGATGCGGTGAAGCCAGGTGCCGACGCTCGACCGCCCTTCGAAGCGGCCCAGCTCGGTGTAGGCGCGGAGAAACGTCTCCTGCACCACGTCCTCGGCATCCTGTTCGTTCCCGGTGACGCGGAAGGCCACGCGAAAGACGGCACGGCTGTGCCGCTCGACGAGCGTGCGAAACGCCTCCCGGTTCCCGGTCCTCGCCTCCGCGAGGACAGTTGCCTCTACGTCCACGGTCAGAAGGTTAGACGGGGGGAGCCGTGCTTTGTTAGGTGGGAAGGCCCGCCCCTGGCGGCGCGGGCCCTGACGTGCAAAATCGTCGGATCGGGCCGGATCCAGCCGGCCGTGCGGGAATCAGCCGAGCGCTTTGACGGCGGCCAGCACCTCGTCGGCGTGCGTGGCGACAGTCACCTTGTCCCAGCGGTGCGCCACCCGGCCTTCACGATCGATCAGGTAGGTGATCCGCGCCACGCCCATGTACTTCCTGCCGTACATGCTCTTTTCCTGCCACGCCCCGTACTTGTCGGCAACCGCGTGATCGGCGTCGGCAAGCAAGGGGAAGTTCAGCTGATAGCGGTTGGCGAAGGTCGCCTTGCTGCCTTCGTCCAGGATGCTCACGCCGAGGACGGCAGCCTTCAGCTTCGAGTAGGCGGCCAGCGCGTCACGGAAGTGGCAGGCCTCGACAGTGCACCCCGGGGTGTCGTCTTTCGGGTAGAAGTACAGGACCACCGGCCGGCCCGCATAGTCCTTCAGACTGCGCGTCTTCCCATCCTGATCCTTCAATGAGAAGGCCGGGGCCTTCTTTCCTTCGTCGATGACCGGCACTGCTGACCTCCACCTTTGCGTTGCGCTGCGGCTGCTGGCTATTATCTCGCATCATGACCATGACGAGCCGCCGCCAGTTCCTGCAACACGCCGCCGCCGGCACCGCAGCCCTGCCCTGGCTTGCGGCTCGCGCCTCGGCCGAGCCCGCGCACACCTTCGCCGGGACGCTCGGCCTCGAGCTCTACTCGGTGCGCCACCTGCTCGACAAGGACGTCCCCGGCACCCTCAAGATCGTCAAGGACTGGGGCTTCACCGACGTCGAAGGCGGCAACTGGTACGGGCGGAGCGCAACGGAGTTCAAGACCCTGATTGGCTCGTACGGCCTGCGCATGCAGAGCATGCTGACCGGCTACGAGCGCCTGCGCGACGACATGGCCGGGGCGGTCAAGGAGGCGAAGGACGTCGGCGCGACCTACCTCGGGACGGCATGGATCCCGCACAAGGGCCCCTTCGCGATGGCGCAGGTGGACGAGGCGGCGGCCAACTTCTCGAAGTGGGGCAAGGCGCTCAAGGCCGAAGGCCTGCAGTTCCACTATCACGTGCACGGCTACGAGTTTCAGCCATCGCCGGAGGGCACCCTCCTCGACACGCTCATCACGCGCTGCCCGGCCGGCGACGTGTCGTTCGAGATGGACGTCTTCTGGGTGATGCGTGGCGGCGGCAAGCCGGCCGACCTGCTGACGAAGTATCCCGGCCGCTTCCCGCTGATGCACATCAAGGACATCGCTGTCGGGACCGCGCTCGGCGACCCGACCGGCACGGCGCCCGACGAAACGAGCGTCGCCATCGGCAAGGGGCAGGTGCAGTGGCCGGCGCTGCTGTCGCTGGCGGCGAAGGCCGGCGTGAAGCTGTTCTACATCGAGGACGAGCATCCGCACGCCGAGCTGCAGATGCCCGACTCGCTGAAGTATCTCGCCACGGTCTGAACCCGGGGCTGACGGCATCCCGTGGTCCAGCCTGAGCGAGCGGTGCCCCGTGTGCGGCCCGCGCCGGCGCCGCACGCGCGGGCAGCCGCGCCGCTCCTCAAGTGGGCCGGCGGCAAGCGACAGCTGCTGCCGGCACTCCGCCGGTTCTACCCGTCGCAGTTCGACCGCTACTTCGAGCCCTTCGTCGGCAGCGGCGCGGTGTTCTTCGATCTTCGCGCGTCGGGGCAGCTCACCGGCCGCCGCGTGATCCTGACTGACGCCAACCCCGATCTGATCGGCTGCTATCGCGCGGTGCGCGACGAGCCCGCGCCGATCATCGACGCCCTCGACGGCCTGGCTCGCGGACATGCCGCCGACCCGATCGCGCACTTCTACGCCATCCGCGACGCCTTCAACGCCGCGCGCGCCGGGCTGCCCGCGGACACCCCCGACCGCTATTCGCCGGAACTGGCGGCGATGCTGATTTACCTGAATCGCACCGCGTACAACGGCCTGTTCCGGCTGAACGCGCGCGGCGGCTTCAACGTGCCGGCGGGACGCTACGTGAACCCGCGGATCTCCGACCCGGCACTCCTGCGCGCGGTCTCGGCAGCGCTGGCGCGCCGGCAGGTGTCGCTCGCCTGGCGCCGGTTCGACGGCGTGCTCGGCATCGCGCGGTCCGGCGACTTTCTCTACTTCGATCCGCCATACGCGCCGTTGTCCGGGACCGCGAGCTTCACCAGCTACACCGCGCAGCGCTTCACACTCGCCGATCAGGCTCGTCTCCTCGGCGTCGTGATCGACCTGGCCGGCCGGGGCTGCCATGTGATCGTCAGCAACTCCAGCGCGCCGGCGATCGCCAGCCTGTACGAGGACAATCCGCGGGTCGCGGCCGCCGGCTTGCGCGTGCACCGTGTGCCGGCGCGCCGGGCAATCAACTCGCGTGCATCGGCGCGCGGTCCCGTCGTCGAGTTCATCCTGACGAATCTGCCGGAGTCGGCGCCCGCTCCCGATTGATCGGTCCCGGCCGGCGTGCTAGCGTGGCTGCCGGCGCGAAAGTGGCGGAACTGGCAGACGCGCCGGACTTAGGATCCGGTGGCCGAAAGGCCTTGGGGGTTCGACTCCCCCCTTTCGCACCAGACTTCGCGCGCCTCGCTGAGTTATGACTCGACGCGCTTCGTCTAGGCAGGCAGACGAGTCTGTTGCGAGCGAGTCTGTCTCGCCGAAGCGACGCAGTCGCGAAGGCGGACGCAGTCGCGAAGGCGGACCATTCTCCGGAGATTCCATGCGACGTTGGCCGTGGCTAGTGCTGTTGGTCTGTTCGTGTCTCGGTGCGGCCACCCGCGCGCAGGAGCGGCCGCTGACGGCCAGCGAGGCGCTGGCTCGCGATATCTTCCGCGAGCTGATCGAGATCGACACCACCAACGAGCACGGATCGACGACGCCAGCGGCGGAAGCCGTCGCGCGCCGGCTGCAGGCGGCGGGCATCCCTGCCGCCGACATCAAGGTGCTTGGCCCGACGCCCACCAAGGCGAACGTCGTCGCGCGCCTGCGAGGCACCGGCGCCAAACGGCCGCTGCTCCTCCTCGCGCACCTCGACGTCGTCGAGGCGCGGCGTGAGGACTGGACGACGGACCCGTTCAGGTTCGTCGAGAAGGACGGCTACTTCTACGGGCGCGGGACGCAGGACGTCAAGGACGGCGCGGCCATTCTCGTCGCCAACATGATCAGGCTCGCGCAGGAGCACTACCGTCCCGAGCGCGATCTGATTCTGGCCCTGACGGCGGACGAAGAAGGCGGCACCGCCAACGGCGTCGACTGGCTGGTCATGGATCACCGCGATCTGATCGACGCGGAGTTCTGCCTGAACATGGACGGCGGCGACTTCACGGCCGTCAATGGCCGCCGGGTCACCGGCTCGATCCAGGCTGCCGAGAAGACCTACGCGGACTTCACGCTTGAAGTGACCAACAAAGGGGGGCACAGCTCCCTGCCGACGCCCGACAACGCGATCTACCACCTGGCAGCCGGCCTGACACGGCTGTCCGCCTTTGCGTTCCCGGCACGGCTGAACGAAGTGACCCGCGGCCTGTTCGCCAAACGCGCGGCGCTCGAGGCGGGGCCGCTGGCCGCCGACATGAAGGCAGTCACCGCGGACCCGCCGTCGCCGGAGGCCGTTGCCCGGCTGTCCGCCGATACCTACTTCAACGCGTTGCTGCGCACCACCTGTGTCGCCACTCTTGTCTCGGCGGGGCACGCCGCCAACGCGCTGCCGCAGCGCGCGAAGGCCAACGTCAACTGCCGCATGCTGCCCGATGAGAAGCGTGACGACGTGCAGGCGACGCTGGTCCGCGTGCTGAACGACGCCGCGATCACGGTGACCCCTGACGGGCCCCGCGACAACCAGCCCTCGCCGCTCCGGCCCGACGTGGTGGCGGCGGTCGACCAGGTGACGGCGGCCGTCTACCCGGGCGTGGTGATCATCCCGACGATGGAAACCGGCGCGACTGACGGTCGCCGGCTGCGCGCCGGCGGCATCCCGACCTACGGCGTCTCCGGCGTCTTCATCGACGACGGCGACGATCGACAGCACGGGCGGGACGAGCGGCTCCGGGCGCGGGACTTCTACGACGCGCTCACGTTCAACTATCAGCTCGTTCAGGCCTTGTCGCGGTAGCCCGCCTCCGGCCTGCTGCCCTCTGCGCGCCGCCTGCTACCTACTTGGGCGCCGCCCGGAATCCATGCTACCGTTTGTAGTTCACTTCTGCCCCGGGACGATGCCGTCCAGAACGCTACTGTCCGCACATCCATGAAGACCGAGTTCGTTGACGTTTCCGACACGCGCAAGCAGCTGACCGTCGAAATTCCGAGCACCGTCGTCGACGCCGAAATCGATCGCGTCGCCCGCGACTACGGAAAGGCTGCCCGCATTCCGGGCTTCCGCCCGGGCAAGGTGCCGGCGAAGGTCGTCCGCCAGCGCTTCCGCGAGCAGATCCTCCACGACGTCGCGCACGACCTGATCCCGCGCGCGGTGGACGACGCGCTCCGCGAGCGCGGCGTCGAGCCTGTCGACACGCCCGACATCCGCGACGTGCTGGTCGAGGAAGGCCAGCCGCTGAAATTCACGGCGAATTTCGAGACTGTGCCGGCTATCGATCCCGGCGACTACTCGTCGCTGACCCTGCGAAAGCCCGCGGTCCGCGTGGAAGACGAGGCCATCGAGCAGGCGCTCGAGCGCCTGCGCCAGCGCGCCGCGCGCTACGAGCCTGTCGAGGGGCGTCCTGTCGAAGCCGGGGACACCGCGGTGGTGAACCTGGTGCGCGAGGCCAAGGATGAAGCGCCCGACGTCCATCCGGACGTCTCCGTCGAGATCGGCGCTGCTTCCAACCCGCCGGGATTTGACGCACAAGTGGCCGGGATGTCGATCGGGGAGCACAAGCGCTTCCCTGTCATCTACCCCGAGGACTACTCCATCGCCGAGCTGGCAGGGACGACTGTCCATTACGAGGTGACGATCCAGGGCATCAAGCGACGGGTGGTCGCCGATCTGGACGACGAATTCGCCAAGGATATTGGCGATTTTGCCAGTCTCGATGCCCTGCGCCAGCGCGTGCGGCAGGATCTGACGGCCGATGCGGAGCGCACCGCCGAGCGCGACGCCCGCGCCGACCTGCTGCGGCAGCTGGCCCGGCGGGTGGACATCGAGATTCCCGAGGCCCTCATCGAGCGCGAAATCGACCGCCGGACCGAGGAGTTCGTGCGCCGGCTGGCCGAGCAGGGCGTCGATCCCCGGGCCGCCGGCATCGACTGGCAGGCCTTCCGTGACAAGCAGCGCGAGTCGGGCCGCGAGACCGTCGCCAGCGCGCTCGTGCTGGACGAGGTGGCCCGGCGCGAGCAGCTGGCCGTGGAGTCCCGGGAACTTGATGCCGAAATAGAGAAGTACGCGGCGGCCACAGGCCGGCCCGGTGCCACGGTGCGTGCCCGGCTCGAGAAGGAAGGCGGTATCTCTCGTCTTTACATGGGGTTACGCCGGGAAAAGGCGGTTGACTTCCTGCGGACGCGTGCTACAATTGTCCCGGAATGAGCCACCTACGGGTGGCCACCCGCATGCCCGTCCAGCCCCTGGCGCCTCGCGGCTGATCGTGACGCGCCGCCCTACATTTCGCTGAGCAGATTCAGTTTGTCGTCTATGTCGCGATACGGCGCGGACTCACATATGCAACTTGTGCCGATGGTGGTCGAACAGACCAATCGAGGCGAGCGGGCGTACGACATTTTTTCCCGCCTCCTGAAGGACAACATCATTTTCATCGGCACGCCCATCGACGACGGTGTGGCGAATCTGGCCATTGCGCAGATGCTGTTCCTCGAGGCCGAGGACCCGGACAAGGACATCTTTCTGTACATCAACAGCCCCGGCGGGTCGATCACCGCGGGGTTTGCGATCTACGACACGATGCAGTTCATCAAGCCTGACGTGCAGACCTGCTGCATCGGCCAGGCGGCGTCGATTGCCGCGGTCCTGCTGGCGGCCGGCGCCAAGGGCAAGCGGTATTCGCTGCCGAACTCGCGGATTCTGATCCACCAGCCGTGGATGTCGGGCCTGGGCGGCCAGGCGACCGACATCGACCTGGCGGCGAAGGAGATCCTGCGCATGCGCGAGCGGATCAACGAAATCCTCGTCCAGCACACCGGTCAGCCGGCCAAGCGGATTCAGGACGACACCGAGCGCGACTACATCATGTCGGCGGATCAGGGCAAGGAATACGGTATTATCGATGACGTCATCCGCAAGCGCGCGTAGCCGATCAGCCAGTCGGTCCGGGGGCTGTTCGGGGGTCGCGGGAGCGTGAGCCCCTCCATGGTCAAGAAGAACGGCGAGTCTGAAGTTCTGCGCTGCTCGTTCTGCAACAAGGACCAGAACGACGTCCGTAAGCTCATCGCGGGCCCGACGGTGTTCATCTGCGACGAGTGCGTCGAGGTCTGCAACGACATCATCGCGGACGACAACCGCTTCGAGACGCGCGGGGTGCGCTCCTCGCTCCCCTCACCGCCCGAGATCAAGAAGTTCCTCGACGAGTACGTCATCGGCCAGGAGCGGACCAAGCGGAAGCTGGCGGTCGCCGTCTACAACCACTACAAGCGCATCGAGATCCAGAAGCAGCCGCGCAGCCGCCACGACGTCGAGCTGACCAAGAGCAACATCCTGCTCATCGGCCCGACCGGCACCGGCAAGACGCTGCTGGCGCAGACGCTCGCCAAGCTCCTCTCGGTCCCCTTCACCATCGTCGATGCGACGACATTGACGGAGGCCGGCTACGTCGGCGAGGACGTCGAGAACATCATCCTGAAGCTGCTGCAGGCCGCCGGTGGCGACATCGAGAAGTGCCAGCAGGGCATCATCTACATCGACGAAGTCGACAAGATCTGCCGCAAGGACGAAAACCCCTCGATCACCCGCGACGTGTCGGGCGAGGGCGTCCAGCAGGCGCTGCTGAAGATCCTGGAGGGCACGGTGGCCAACGTGCCGCCGCAGGGGGGCCGCAAGCACCCGCACCAGGAGTTCTTCCAGATCGACACGACCAACATCCTGTTCATCTGCGGCGGCGCGTTTGTCGGCCTCGACAAGGCGATCGAGCGGCGGGTGGGCAAGAAGACGCTCGGCTTCAAGGCCGATGTGAAGTCGATGCGCAACCGCGACATCGGCTCGACGCTCGAGCAGCTCGAGCCGGAAGACATGATCAAGTACGGTTTGATTCCCGAGTTCGTCGGACGCCTGCCGGTCATCGGCACGCTGCACGAACTGGACAAGCCGGCGCTGATGCAGATCCTCACGCAGCCGCGCAACGCCATCGTCCGGCAGTACCAGAAGCTGTTCGAGTACCGAGAACGTGAAGCTGAAGTTCACTGACGACGCGCTCGAGGCGATCGCCGAGTCTGCGCTTCAGCGGAAGATCGGCGCGCGCGGGCTCCGGATGATCATCGAAGAGCTGATGCTGGAGCTGATGTACAACCTCCCCTCGCAGAAGAAGGCGCGCGAGTGCCTGATCACCCGCGAGGTCGTGGAGGCGAAGGACAAGCCGATTACGTTGATTGAGAAAGCCGGGTAAGCGGGCGCGCTGGGCCCCGCCGGCGCCCGTTCCTGTCGCGGTGCCCCCCGGGCACCCCGGCCCGTGATTCCTGACCCTACACGGATTCAGATGGAAGTTTACGAGACCCTGCCGATCGTCCCCCTGAGGGACGTTGTCGTGTTCCCGCACATGATGATGCCGTTCGTCATCGGACGGCCGTCGTCGACCAAGGCGCTGGAACACGCACTCGCCAAGGACAAGAAGATCTTCCTGGCCGCCCAGCACGACGCCTCCATCGACGACCCGCGCCCCGAAGACATCTTCACGATGGGCTGCGTGGCCAACGTGGTGCAGTCGCTGAAGCTGCCCGACGGCAACATCAAGGTGCTGGTCGAGGGCATCGACAGGGCGCGCGCCATCGAGTGGAAGGAAGACAAGGGCTTCTATCGCGTCGTCGTGAAGGTGCTGCCGAAGCAGAAGGACATGGCCGGCGACGTCGAGGCGACGATGACGCGGGTGGTGTCGCTGTTCGAGCAGTACGTGAAGCTGTCGAACAACCTGCACTACGACGCGATGATCGCGGCCGTGCGCGTGGACGATCCGGGCAAGCTGGCTGACACGATCGCCGCGCACCTGCTGGTCGGCGTCGACGAGAAGCAGAACCTGCTCGAAATCGTGTCGCCGCTGGAACGCCTCAACCGGATTGCCAGCATTCTCGAGAGCGAAGTCGACAAGCTCCAGGTGGACCGCCGCATCCAGTCTCGCGTCAAGAAGCAGATGGAGAAGGCGCAGAAAGAGTACTACCTGAACGAGAAGATGAAGGCGATCCAGAAGGAACTGGGGCGCAAGGACGACAAGGGCAACGAGGTCGACGAGCTCAAGAAGAAGATCGAGCAGTCGAAGATGCCCAAGGAAGTCGAAGAGAAGGCAGTCCAGGAGCTGAAGCGGCTGGAAGCCATGCCGCCGATGTCTGCCGAAGCCACGGTCTCGCGCAACTACCTGGACTGGCTGATCGCGGTGCCCTGGCACAAGAAGACCAAGGAGAGCCGCGACCTGAAGCGTGCCGAGGAAGTGCTGCACGAGGACCACTACGGGCTCGACAAGATCAAGGACCGCATCCTCGAGTTCCTCGCGGTGCGGGCGCTCGTCAAGAAGCCGAAGGCGACGATCCTGACGTTTGCCGGCCCTCCGGGCGTGGGCAAGACGTCGCTGGCCAAGTCCATCGCGCGGGCGATGAACCGCAAGTTCGTGCGGCTGTCGCTTGGCGGCGTGCGCGACGAGGCGGAGATCCGCGGCCACCGCCGCACTTATATCGGCGCGTTCCCCGGCCAGATCATCCAGATGATGAAGAAGGCCGGCTCGATGAACCCGGTCTTCCTGCTCGACGAAGTCGACAAGATGTCGATGGACTTCCGTGGCGACCCGTCGGCGGCGTTGCTCGAGGTGCTCGACCCGGAACAGAACGGCGCGTTCCTCGATCACTACCTGGACGTCGAGTACGACCTGTCGAACGTGATGTTCATCTGCACGGCCAACGTGCTGCACACGATCCCCCAGGCGCTGCGGGATCGCATGGAAGTGCTGCAGCTGGCGGGCTACACCGAGCTGGAAAAGCTGGAGATCGCCAAGAAGTTCCTGGTGCCGAAAGCTGTCGAAGGCACCGGCCTCACCACCGCCAACATCCGCTTCGACGACGAGTCGATCCAGACCATCATCCAGCGCTACACGCGTGAAGCCGGCGTGCGCAATCTCGAGCGCGAGATCTCGTCGGTCTGCCGCAAGGTCGCCCGCAAGGTCGTCGTCGAGGGGACCGCGTTCAGCGAGGACATCACGCAGGCCAAGATCACCGAGTACCTGGGTGTGCCGCGCTACCGGTCGACGGTGGCCGAGGAGAGCAACGAAGTCGGCATCGCTACCGGGCTGGCGTGGACGGAGGTCGGCGGCGAGATCCTGCTGACGGAAGCGACGCTGATGCCGGGCAAGGGCACGCTGATGCTGACCGGCAAGCTTGGCGACGTCATGCAGGAATCGGCGCGCGCCGCCATGAGCTGGGTGCGGTCGAAGGCCGACGAGCTCGGCCTGGCGAAGGACTGGCACCGCCGCCACGACGTCCACATCCACGTGCCGGAAGGCGCCATTCCGAAAGACGGCCCGAGCGCCGGCATCACCATCGCCACGGCGCTGGTGTCCGCGCTGACGCGCGTCCCGACCAATCGCGACGTCGCGATGACCGGCGAGATCACGCTGCGGGGCAAGGTGCTGCCGATCGGCGGCGTCAAGGAGAAGGTGCTGGCCGCGCATCGTGCCGGCGTCAAGACCATCATCGTCCCGAAGGACAACGAGAAGGACCTGGCCGACATCCCGAAGAACGTGCTGGACGTCCTGAACATGTATCTCGTGCAGACGATGGACGAAGTGCTGAAGATCGCGCTGGCCGATCCGATCCCGGGCGCGATGTCGACGGCGTCGGCCGAGAGCGTCGCCGTCGAGGCGCCGGACGACACGATCACGCACTGACGCCAGGCTGTCGCAGGCACGAAGCGTCGCAGCATCGAGCGGTCACGGTTTCAGGGTCATACAGTCGCAGGGTGACGGGTCCAAGGGGCAAGCGTGCGCGCTGAGTTCATCACGAGCGCGGCCGGCCCGGGCGATTACCCTGGCGATGGCCTGCCGGAGCTGGCGCTGGTCGGCCGGTCGAACGTTGGCAAGTCCACGCTCGTCAACGTCCTGACAGGGATGCGGCTGGCCCGGACGAGCGCGGCCCCGGGCAAGACCCGCCTGCTGAACGTCTACCGGGTACAGCCGGATGCGGGGCGGGCGTTCCACCTGGTGGATTTGCCTGGCTACGGATATGCGCGCGGCGGCGCGGCCTCGGCCGAGGAATTCGAGGCGCTCACGCAGGACTACTTTGCCAGCCGCGCGGCGCAGGTTCCGGCCGGTCCGGGAAAGCGTCGCCAGCCGGCAGCCTTTGCAGTGTTGCTGCTCGTCGACGGCCGGCATCCCGGCCTGAAGTCGGACCTGCGGGCCCACGACTGGCTGGCCGCACTCATGACGCCCATGTGCGTCGTGGCCACGAAGATGGACAAGCTGACGCGCGCCGAACGCTCGCGCGCCCGGCACGCGTTTGAACGAGCGTTTACGGCGCCTGTGCTGCCAGTCTCGGCAACGACAGGCGAAGGAATGAAGGACCTGTGGATACTGATAGCAAAACTGCTGAGCAGCCAACCGCTGCCCCCACCGCCCCCGCCGCCCCGGCTGTCATCGAACTGAACGCGCTGAAGGAGATGAGCGTCACCGAGCTGACGCGCATCGCCAAGCAGCTCGAGGTGCCGGGCGCCACCGGCATGCGCAAGCAGGAGCTCATTTTCGAGATCCTGCGCGCGCGCGCCGAGAAGAGCGGCCTCATCTTCTCGGAAGGGGTACTCGAGGTGCTCCCGGACGGCTTCGGCTTTCTGAGGGCACCCGATTACAACTACCTGCCGGGCCCCGACGACATCTACGTTTCCCCCTCCCAAATCAGGAAGTTCGACCTGCACACCGGTGACACCGTGTCTGGTCAGATCCGGTCGCCCAAGGAAGGCGAGCGCTACTTCGCGCTGATCAAGGTGGAGGCGGTGAACTTCGAGCCGCCGGAGAAGGCGCGCGAGAAGGTCTTCTTCGAGAACCTGACGCCGCTGTATCCACAGGGCCGTCTGATGCTCGAAACCGAGGCGGAGAATCTCTCCGGCCGCGTCCTCGACCTGATGACCCCGGTCGGCAAGGGCCAGCGCGGGCTCATCGTCGCGGCGCCCCGCACCGGCAAGACGATGCTGCTCCAGAGCCTGGCGACCAGCATCGCGAAGAATCACCCCGAGGTCTACCTGATCGTGCTGCTCATCGACGAGCGGCCCGAGGAAGTCACCGACATGCAGCGGTCGGTCAAAGGCGAGGTCATCTCCTCGACCTTCGACGAGCCGGCGCAGCGGCACGTGCAGGTCGCCGAGATGGTGATCGAGAAGGCCAAGCGCCTGGTCGAGCACAAGAAGGACGTCGTGATCCTGCTCGACTCGATCACCCGCCTCGCCCGCGCCTACAACACGATCGTGCCGGCCTCCGGCAAGATCCTGTCGGGCGGCGTGGACAGCAACGCGCTGCAGCGCCCCAAGCGCTTCTTCGGCGCGGCGCGCAACATCGAGGAAGGCGGCTCGCTCACGATCATCGCGACGGCGCTGGTCGACACCGGCTCGCGCATGGACGAAGTCATCTTCGAGGAGTTCAAGGGCACCGGCAACATGGAGATCCACCTGGATCGCAAGCTGGTGGATCGGCGTGTGTTCCCGGCCATTGACATCCAGAAGAGCGGAACGCGGAAAGAGGAGCTGCTGCTGCCGAAAGAGGACCTCAATCGCGTCTACGTGCTGCGCAAGGTCCTCACGCCGCTCTCACCGGTCGAGGCCATGGAACTGCTCCTCTCCAAGATGAGCAAGACCAAGGGCAACTCCGAGTTCCTCGGCGCGATGAGCAACGGCAAGTAGGACGCGGGCTACGGGCTACGGGCTACGGACTACGGACGGAGAAGGCCGGGGCGCTGCCCCGGCCTTTTTCTTTTCCGGCGGGTATCGCCGCACGCGATGCGTGGCGGACGGCCCGCCGAGAGGGTAAGCTCACGCCACCATCCTGCGCTCGTTGAGCGCTGTCGAGAGGAGACGATCAACGTGCAGAGTCTCAGATGCTGGCTGGCCGCAGTCGCGGCTGCCGTCGTGCTCGCCACGCCGGTTTTCGCCGTCGAGGAACAGCGTCCCGTGAACGGCCCGATCCGCGTGAGCCCGGACGGGCGCTATTTCGTCGATCGCGCCGGCGCGCCGTTCTTCTGGCTCGGCGACACCGCCTGGCCGCTCTTCGCGGAGTACACGCCGCAGCAGGCCGAGGCCTACCTGACGAATCGCGGCAAGAAGGGATTCACGGTGGTTCAGGCCGTCCTCGCGTGGGGCAAGGGCTCGGGCACCGAGATGAAGAGCCCGATGGCCGACACCAGCGGCAACAAGCCGTGGCTGAACGACGACCCGGCGACCCCCAACGAAGCCTACTTCCGCGACGTCGAGCATCTGGTGGATTTCGCGGCGACGCAGGGCGTGGTGCTCGCCATGCTGCCGACGTGGGGGTACTGACGTGAACGATCAGCCCACGCTGACGGCGCGCAACGCGCGGACGTACGGACGCTGGCTGGGCGCGCGCTTCAAGCGCTCGCCCAACATCGTCTGGGTGAACGGCGGCGATCGGATTGCCACCGGCTTCGAGGAGGTCTACCGCGAGCTGGCGCTGGGCCTGCGCGAAGGCGACGGCGGCGCCCATCCGATCACCTATCACCCGTGCGGCTGGCGCTCGTCCTCGCAGTACTTTCATGCCGAGGACTGGCTCGCGTTCAACATGATCGAGACCTGGACCGAGTGGTCGAAGATCTACCCGGCGATTGTGGCTGACACTGTGCTCACACCGCGCAAGCCGGTGGTCCTCGGGGAAGGCGCCTACGAGAACGGTCCCGAATATCCGCAGGGCCCGATCACCCCGCTTGTCGTCCGCCGCGAGGCGTGGTGGACGGTGATGGCCGGCGGCTTTCACACCTACGGCCAGAACCAGATGTGGCGGATGGAGCCTGGATGGGACGGCACCTTCGATACCCCAGGCGCCGCCCAGGTCGCGCAGATGAAAGCGATCGTCACCTCGCTCCCCTGGTGGGAGCTGTCACCGGATCAGGGGCTGTTCTCGACGGGCATCGGCAGCGAGCGCACCCTGAACGCCGCCATGCGATCGCGCGACGGCAAGCTCGCCCTCGTCTACCTGTCGAGCCAGACGACAGTGCTGCTGCACATGGACAAGATCGCGACCAAGATGGCGAAGGTCACCTGGATCAACCCGGTCACCGGCGAGCGGAAAGACGGCGGCGTGTTTGCGACGGGCAACTACAACGGCAGGTCGTTCCCCGAAAACGTCACGCAGATGTTCACGGTGCCGGGCCATTGGGAAGACGCCGTGCTGCTGCTCGAAGCCGCGCCATGACGGCCGCTTTGCGCCCAGCGCCGTCTGACGGCTGCCTGCGCGCGTGATATTCTCCGCGCCGATGCCGTCCGGCGCAGGCGCGAGCGCGTTCTCCGGCGCGCATCGAGGTGCGCGTGCCTTCTCCTGATCGACCCCGCAGCCGGCTTCACCGTCTGATCCGGTTCTCGCTGTGGACGCTGCTGGTGGTGGCCGCGCTTGCCGCGACAGTCGTCATCGGCGCCGCTGTCAGCGCGCGCCATCGCCTGCCGGACCTGCAGGTGTGGCACCGCTTCTCGCCGCCCAGCGAGGCGACGGCCGCAAACCTGTCCGCGACGACCACGCTCGAGGATTACCTGGCACGCGAGGCGCGAGTCTTCGACGAGGTGCGTACGAACGTCGAGGAAGTGCTGGCGGCCGGACCGCCGGGCATCGCCAACAGGTACGTACCGTCGAGCCGGTCGAGCCCGTCCCGGCTGCCGCGGGACTACAACCGGACGTTCGAGGTGCAGCCGGCGACCGTACGGGGGGGCGCCGTTCTGCTGCACGGCCTGACGGACGCGCCCTACTCGATGCGCGCGATTGCCAACACGCTGCAGGCCGAGGGCTACTACGGCGTCGCGATGCGGATGCCGGGCCACGGCACAGTGCCTGGCGGGCTGGTCACGAGCACGGCCGCCGACTGGCGCGCCGCCGTCAGAGTCGCGGTGCGGCACGTCCGCACGCGCATTGGGCCGTCGTTGCCGCTGGTGCTGGTGGGCTATTCAAACGGCGGGGCGCTCGCCGTCCAGTACGCGCTCGACGCACTCGACGACCCGACGCTGCCGCGCGTCGATCGCCTGGTGCTCGTCTCGCCGATGATCGGCGTCTCGCCCATGGCGCGGATGGCGAGCCTCATCAGCCTGCTCGGGCCGGTGCCGTACTTCGAGAAGGCACGATGGCTCGACGTCATTCCGGAATACAACCCGTTCAAGTACAACTCGTTCCCTGCCAACGCCGGCCGGCAGACCTACGACATCACGCGGGAATTGCGCGAGCGGATCGCGCAGGCCGCCGGCAACGGCCGTCTGGCGCACATGCCGCCGGTGCTGGCGTTCGTGTCGCTGGTGGACGCTACCGTCAGCACGCCGGCCACCGTGAACGACCTGTTCGATCGCCTGCCTGCCAACGGCAGCGCGTTGGTGCTCTTCGACGTGAACCGGCAGGCCGGGCTGGACCCGTTCATCAGGCCCGGCGATCTCGCGCTGATCGAGCGGATCCTCACGCCGCGCCAGCGGCACTATCGGATGACGCTCATCTCCAACGTCGGGCGTGACTCGCTCGACGTGGAGGCGCGCGACGTCGCGCCGGGTGCGACCAGCCCCGTCGCCGAGCCGCTCGGGATGGCCTGGCCGCGCGAGGTGTTCTCGCTCTCCCACGTCGCGCTCCCCTTCCCGCCGGACGATCCGGTCTACGGCAACCTGACAGCGCGTTCAACAGAAGGCCCGGTGCAGCTGGGCCTGCTGAGCCCGCGCGGCGAGCGATCGGTCCTGACGGTTCCCGTAGACGTCCTGATGCGCGTGTCGTCCAACCCGTTCTTCCCGTACGTCGAGCGGCGTGTCACCGAGTGGGTGCATTGAGCGCGCCTACGCCTCTCGTTCCTCCGCGCCTGCGCCGGTGCTCCCTGAAACCCGTTCCCTTGTCCTGGAATCTGATTACGCAGCCTGGAGGCACTCATGATCGCAGTTGCAGGATCGAACGGGCACACGGGGCGCGCGGTGGCCGAGGCTCTGGTGGCGGCCGGGACTCGAATTCGCGTCATCGTCCGTGACAAGGACAAGGGCGTGGAGTGGGGCGACAAAGGTCAGGACGTCGCGGTGGCGTCGCTCGACGACGCGACGGCGCTGACCAAGGCGCTGGAAGGCGTCTCAGCGGCGTATCTGCTCGTCCCTCCGGCCTACGGTGCGCCCGATCTGCTCGCGGCGCAGCTTCCGGTGGTGCACGCCATCGCGGACGCCGTGCGACGCAGCCAGATCGGTCATGTAGTGTTCCTGTCGTCGGTCGGCGCGGACAAGGCGTCGGGCACCGGGCCTGTCGCCACGCTGCGCGCGGCGGAGCAGGCGCTCAAGGCGGCCGGCCGTCCCGTCACTCTTCTGCGAGCGCCGTTCTTCCTCGAAAACTGGGTGCCCGTTCTGTCAGTCGCCGTCGCGCAGGGCATCCTGCCATCGGTGATGGCACTCGATGTGCCGCTCGAGACGGCGTCGGCAATCGATGTCGGCCGCGAGGCGGCGCATCTGCTGCTGGGCCCCGCGCCGACGGGCGTTCGCCTGGTCGAGTTTGGCGGCCCGACGCCGCTCACACCGCTGCAGGTCGCGGCAGCGCTCTCAGGCCCGGCCGGACGCCCGGTGCAGGCTGTCCAGGTGCCCTTCGACCAGGTCGCGCCCGGCATGAAGGCCGCCGGATTTTCCGACGACAGCATTCGTCTCTTTGGCGAGATGTACGAGGGCATCGCCAGTCGCCGGTTCGATTACGAGCGGCCGGGTTCGCCTGATGCGCGCGGGCGGTTGACCCCGGTCGAGGCGCTCGGGCCGTTCATGGCGACGACGTAAGCGCCTCGACGCGACGGTCGGGACCGCGGCGAGGCGACATTCGGCGCTAAGATGGCGCCTCGTCATGGCGTTCCGCATCCTGTCGCTGCTCCTCGTCTTCGTCCCGATCAGCATATGGCTCGGTCTCACGCACGGGCCGGCGCCGGCGGTGTTCCTCACCGCCTGTCTGGCGGTGATCCCGCTCGCCGGGCTCATGGGCCGCGGCACCGAGCAGTTGACGCGCCATCTCGGTCCCGGTGTCGGCGGCCTGCTCACCAGCTCGTTCGGTAACGCCGCCGAGCTGATTCTGGCCTTCATCGCCCTGCGTGAAGGGCACCTCGACGTCGTCAAGGCGTCGTTGACCGGATCGATCATCGGCAACATGCTGCTGGTGCTCGGCCTGGCGATGCTGCTCGGCGGATGGAAGCACAAGGAACTGCGCTTCAGCGCCGCGGCCGCGGAAAGCGGGAGCAGCGTGATGTTCCTGGCCGTAGTGGGCCTGGTCATTCCCGCGATCTACGCGCACATCTCGAAGCACGAGCATCCGGGGCGGATGGAGTCGCTCAGCCTCGACATCAGCGTGATCCTGATCTTCACCTACGCGGCGAGCCTGCTGTTCTCGCTGCGGAGTCACCGGCACCTGTTCCGGCCCGAGGTCGAACCCGCCGAGGACGCTCACGGCCCGCAGTGGTCGCTTCAGAAGAGCCTTGCGACGCTGGTCGGCGCGGCTGTGCTGATTGCCGTTGTCGCCGAGTTCCTCGTCGGCGCCGTCGAAGCGGCGGGCGCCGCGCTCGGCCTGAGCGATGTCTTCATGGGCGTCGTCGTTCTCGCGCTGGTCGGCAACGCCGCCGAGAACTCAACGGCCATCCAGATGGCGATGCGCAACCAGATGGACCTCTCGCTGGCCATCGCCGTCGGCTCGTCGACGCAGATTGCCATCTTCGTCGCACCAGTGCTGGTCCTCGCTGGTCACTTCATGGGCACGCCACTCGGCCTCGAGTTCACTGTCCTCGAGGTCGCCGCCGTGATGCTGTCGGTCTTCACGATGAACCTGCTGATCAGGGACGGACGGACCAACTGGTTCGAGGGCCTGCAGTTGCTGGCCGTCTACGCCATCCTCGCGATGGCGTTCTATTTCATCTAGCCCCTCGCAGACACGTCGGCACACCAGCACTTCGGCACCTCAGCACCGAACCGCAGCACCGCAGCACTTCTGCACCGCAGCACCGAGAAAAAGGGCCATCGAGTCCCCGCCCTTGCGCGTCGTGCCCGCGCCGACTACGATCGAAAGACTGTCAGGGGAGGCTTCCATGTCAACGGGTACCAGCGCGGGATCGGACGTCCTTGTCACCACGGAGTGGGTTTCAGAGCACGTCAAGGACGCCAACGTCCGGGTCGTCGAAGTCGACGTCGACACCTCTGCCTACGAGCAGGGCCACGTGCCCGGCGCGATTGGCTGGAACTGGTCGACCGAGCTGTGCGACACGCTGGTGCGCGACATCATCCCGCCGGAGAAGTTCGACGCGCTGATGGGCAAGTCCGGCATCGGCAACGACACGACGGTGGTGCTGTACGGCGACAACAACAACTGGTTCGCCGCCTGGGCGTTCTGGCAGATGAAGATCTACGGGCACCACGACGTGCGCATCATGAACGGCGGGCGCAAGAAGTGGCTGGCCGAGAGCCGCCCGCTCGACACGGCGAAGCCCGCGCCCGCCGCGGCGTCGTACAAGGGCGCGTCGGCCGACACCTCGCTGCGCGCGTTCCTGCCCGAAGTGCAGGAGGCGGTGAAAAAGGGATCGGCGGCACTGGTCGACGTCCGCAGCCCGCAGGAATTCAGCGGCGAGATTCTCGCGCCGCCGGGATTGCCCGAGACCTGCCAGCGCGGCGGTCACATCCCCGGCGCGAAGAGCATCCCGTGGGGCAAGGCCTGCAACGACGACGGCACGTTCAAGTCGGCGGCCGATCTGACGCAGCTGTACGGCGGCGCGGGCGTCACGCCGGATCGCCCGGTCATCGCCTACTGCCGCATCGGCGAGCGGTCGAGCCACACGTGGTTCGTGCTGAAGCACCTGCTCGGCTACAAGGACGTCAAGAACTACGACGGCTCCTGGACGGAGTGGGGCAACCTCGTCGGCGCGCCCGTCGAGAAGCCGTAGCAATGCACGCAGAGGGCTTCACCACGCGCCGGCAGGATCTGCTCGGCTGGCCGATCGTCATCGAGACGTATCAGGCCGGCGAGATGTTTTTCTGCACGGTGTCGAGCGCCGACGCGGGCGCGCGGTTCGCGCGCGCCCAGGCCTCGACCCGCGAGGACGCGGAGCGCGTCGCGCTCGAGAAGGCGGAGCGCTGGCTGGGCCAGACCCGTCGCTTCCCGGCGGCGCACTGATCGCCATGCGCACACGCACGTATCCGCGGACCGGCTGGCCGATCTCTGAAATCGGCTACGGGATGTGGGGCCTCGGCGGCTGGACCGGGTCCGACGATCACCAGACACTGGCGTCGCTGCACGAGGCGGTGGCGCTGGGCTGCACGTTCTTCGACACGGCGTGGGCGTACGGCGCGGGGCACAGCGAGCGCCTGCTGCGCGACGTGCTTCGCGCTCACCCCGACAGGAAGCTCTACGTCGCGACGAAGGTTCCGCCGAAGAACCAGCGCTGGATTCAGCTGGACGACTTCGCGCTCGACGACGTGTTCCCCGCGGACCACATCCGGCAGTTCACCGAGCGCAGCCTCGAGAATCTTGGCGTCGAGGCGATCGACGTCCAGCAGCTCCACGCGTGGAGCGACCGCTGGGCCGCCGACGATCGGTGGCAGCGCGTGATGGACGACCTGAAGCGCGAAGGCCTCGTCCGCAGCTGGGGCATCAGCGTCAACCGGTGGGAATCGACCAACGTCCTCAAGGCGCTCGACTCCGGCCTGATCGACTCCGTGCAGGTCGTCTACAACATCTTCGACCAGGCGCCGGAAGACGAGCTCTTCCCGGTACCTGCCAGCAGCACGGCATCGCCGTCATCGCGCGCGTGCCGTTCGACGAAGGCAGCCTCACCGGCACGCTCACGGCGACCACCAGGTGGCCCGAGGGCGACTGGCGGAACATGTACTTCACGCCGGCCCACCTGGCCGAGACGCTCGAGCACGTGGAGGCGCTCAAAGCCGTGGTCCCGCGCGACGCGACGCTGGCGGAGACGGCGCTGCGCTTCATCCTCCAGCACCCGGCCGTGACCACCGTCATTCCCGGCATGCGGAAGATCGCCAACGTCCGCGCCAACATCGGCGTCAGCGACGGCCATCCCCTGCCGGACTCAGTCGTCGCCGCGCTCCGGGCCCATCGCTGGGAGCGAGACTGGGTCGTTCCATGACCACGCTGTACCGCGATCAGGGCGGGCCGGCGCCGGCTGAATATGCGGCATCGCGGCGCGACGGCTCGTCGTCCACGCTCGTGGGCGCAGACGACGCCTGCTGGAAGAGCGTGCCGGCGATCGAGTGGGGCCCCGAGCGCTACCGGACGCGCTTCCAGGCGTGCTGGGATGCCCTGGCGCTGCACATCAGGTTCGACTCCGTGGACTCCGCGCCGTGGTTCACCATGCGGAAGCGGGACGAACATCTTTGGGAAGAAGAGGTCGTCGAGATCTTCCTGGACCCCGGCGGCGCCGGCGTCAACTACGCGGAGCTCGAGATCAATCCAGCCAACGTCGTCTGCGACCTGCGCGTCGAGCGTCCGGCGCCGAACGTGCGGTCCCTGACCGAATGGGACTGGGCAGGCCTCGAGTCGTCAGTGGTGCCCTACACCAACGCCCACGGCGCGGCCGAAGGCTGGACGGCGCTGGCGAGGCTGCCGTTCGACGGGCTGAAGACGCTGTCGTCCGACATCGCGGCGCACGTCCCGCCAGCCGCTGGCGATGCGTGGCGCTTCAACGTGTTCCGCATCAAGCGGCCGGGTGGCCCTGGGCAGCCCGCAGAGGGCGCGATTTTCGCGGCCTGGTCGGTGCCCGACGGCCCCAGCTTCCACGTCCCGGCGGCCTTCAGGGCGCTGCGATTCACGCCCTGACCCGGGGGCTGAAACCCCGGTGCATCCAAGCAGATAGCCCGTCTCGACTCGACGTCCCGTGGCGCGGACGCCCTGGCGCGGGCTGGCGGCTGGCCCAAGGTCGGGCGTGCCTGCTATACTGATCCTTTGCTCTAGGCCTGAAGGAGTTCGCCGTGAAGCCCGAGATTCACCCCAAGTATCACGACGTCGAGGCGCGCTGCGCCTGCGGCGCCACCTGGAAGACGCGCTCCACCAAGCCGGAGCTGCACCTGGAAATCTGCTCGAACTGCCACCCGTTCTTCACCGGCCGCCAGAAGCTGGTGGACACCGAGGGTCGCGTCGAGCGGTTCACCAAGAAGTTCGGCGCGCAGACAGTCGAGGGCCGCAAGAAGGCCGCCGCGCCGAAGAAGGACAGCAAGAAGGCGACAACGCACTGACGACTGCAGAGTGACGGTTGCGGATTGGCGGACATGCCGCCAGTTCGCACCTTCATTCTTCATATTCTTCATTCTTCAATTCTTCATTCTTCATTCTTCAATTGAAGAGCGCCGCGTCACCCGGCCCGCAGGGCTCGGGGCCGCGGCGTTCGAGTTTTCTCTCCAGCCGCGCCAGCCGGTGCCGGCCTGCGTCCATTCCCATCGTCCCGACCCGCTCGGCCAGCGAGAGTTGCGCGAAGCGCCTGGCCTCGGCGAGGTCGCGCGTCCGGTGCTCGTAGTGGATGGCGAGCGCCTCCAGGGCCTCGCGCCGGATTTTCGGCACGGCGTAGCGGTCTGCGGCAATCTCGTCCCACGCGCCGGCGGCCGCCTCGAACCGGCCTGCACGACGGTGACCCAGGGCCAGCGCGCGAAAGGCCTCGGTCCTCACCACCGCAGCGTCCGGCCCGCGCTCGCATCTGGATCGTTCCGTCGCGTCCTGGTAGCAGCGCGCGGCGACATCGAGCCGTCCGGCGCGCTCCAGCAACCGGCCTGACGCGAACGACTCGCGCGCGTTGCGGCACCCGTCCGGCGCGTCGCGCAGCGCGACCAGCGCACGAGCGGTGATGGCCGCCAGCGACAGCAGATCCAGGCGGTTGTGCTCGAACACCGGCAGCAGCGGCTCAGCCTGCCCGGTGCGCATGAAGTTGAAGTAGCGGCCGGGAATCTCGCCACCCGGTACATCTCCCACCCGCCGTACCCCGAACAGCATGCGTTCGATCGTCGTGAGCCGGCAGGTGTCGCTGTCGGGCCACGCGCCGAGCGAGGGCGGAGCGGCCCGCCAGAAGCGCCGCGCGATGTGCAGCATGTCCACGTGCGCCATCCCGTCGAAGGGCGGCGTCAGGCGGTTGAACTGAAAGCGCGTCTCGAGCACCGGCACGTCGAACGACTTGCCGTTGTAGCTGACCAGGCCTGCCGACTGGCGCACGAGCCCGTCCACGGCGTCGAGCAGCGTCCGCTCGTGCTGGTAGCCGGGCAGGAAATACTGGCGCGTCCGGAAGCCATGCGGCTCGAAGTACGCGCAGCCGACCAGGAACGCGTACGTCCCCGCCCCGCCTGCGAGCCCCGTCGTCTCGAGGTCGACGAACAGCAGCGTCCGCTGCCGCGGCTCGGCGGCCTCGGGGCGTCCGCCGATCAGGGCCAGCTCGTCGCGGGCGGCAAAGGATCCGCCGTCGAAGTCCCCGATCCGCGCCAGGCCGTGACGATGATCGGCGGGATAGAAGCGATCCACGACGATGCAGGTGCCAGCCGGCGTCTCGACGAGATCGCCGTCGAGCACGTCAGCGGCGGTGCGCAGCAACGCGCGCGCGGGCGCCACGTCGGGCGCTGGCGGCGGCGATTGCGTGCGAGCGTCATCGGCAGGATGGGACCCGGGCCGTTGCTCGCGAAGAATCTCCCGCAGGCGGCTTTCGAGTCGCGAGCTCATCGCGCCGGCGTCCCGAGCAGACGGTCCAGGATGCCAAGCGCCACCGGCTTGGCCTCGGCGCCTGCTTCTCCGGCCGGTCCGACGCACGTCGGACAGCCGTGATCGCACTCGCAGCTGGCGATCAGGCGCCGCGTCTGCTCGACGAGCGTCCGGTGCATGCCGAACAGCGGCTCGCTGAAGCCGATGCCGCCCGGGTAGCTGTCGTAGAGGAAGATTCGCGGTTCGTCCAGCTCCTGCAGCGGAGTGGCCGTGCCGGACACCGCCCCTTCGTCGCCGCCGCTGATCGAGAGGCCGAGGTCCTGGCGGTCGCACATCAGGAGGAGTTGCGCCACCTGCTTCATGGCGAAGCCCAGGCCGGCGACGCCGTCGCGCCGGTCCTCGAGGCTGTACGGCAGCGTCGCCATCAGCGCGGGCGGCAGCGTCAGCCAGTACGCCGTCGTGTGCATCTGCTGTTCCGGCAGGTCGAGCTCGCCGCTGCCGACGTTCTCGTTCGTGTAGAACTTGATCTTCTTGAACCCGACGACGCGCGACACGACACGGACGTCGCCATGCGACCGCGTCGCGCCGATCGTGGCGGGCAGCGCCGACTCCGCCGCGTCATCGGCCTCTGGCGCCGCTACGGCGCTGTCGCTGGCGAAGACGTCGAGAATCGTCACGCGCGAATAGGTGATCGCGTCCGTGTAGTAGTCGCAATCAACAGACCGCACGTACGCCTTGCGTCCCTCGAAGTCGAGACGCTCTACCTGGAAGAGGCGCCCCTCCAGAAGGTAGATGGCCTTCTCGTGGAGGGTGGCCAGCGCGCTGGTGAAGTCGGTCTCGCCGATGATGTCGGCGCCGCGCGTCGTATCCACCACGACGAAGTTGTCTGATGAGATCGATCGGAGGCTCACCGCATCCGCCGGATAGGACTCGTTGGTCCAGTTCCACTGCGCGTGGCCCTGGCCGGTGTCCACCAGGTGCACGAATCCTTCCTCGGCGAGCAGGCCGAGGATCTCCTGGACGGGCTCGCGCCCGAACCGCTCGTCGCTGCGAAACGGCAGCTCGAATGCGGCGCACTTCACGTGGTCGAGCAGGATGTGCAGGTTGTCGGGGTTGATGAGCGCGTGCTCGGGGGAGGCGTCGAAGAAATACGACGGGTTGCGCACGACGAACTGGTCCACCGGCGCGCTGCTGGCCACCATCACCGCGGCCGATCGGCCCTGCCGCCGTCCGGCGCGGCCCGCGCGCTGCCAGGTGGAGGCAATCGTCCCCGGATAGCCCGCCATCACCGCCACGTCGAGCGCGCCGATGTCGATGCCGAGCTCGAGCGCGTTGGTGGCGATCACAGCGCGCACGAGCCCTTCGCGCAGCCCGCGCTCGATCTCGCGCCGGCGCAGCGGCAGGTAGCCGCCTCGATAGCCGCGCACCTGCTCCGGCGTGCCGGGCGGGCCCTCGAAGTCGTCCTTGACGTAGGTCGTGAGGATCTCCGTCGACAGCCGGCTCGGACAAAACACGATGACCTGCAGCTGGCGCTTGAGGAACTCGCCGGCCACTCGACGGGTCTCGCTCAGGTACGAGCGGCGGATTCCGAGCTCGCGGTTGACGACCGGCGGGTTGACGAAGAGGAACAGCTTCTCGCCCCGCGGCGCGCCGCTCTCTTCGACGAGCTCGAACCGGCGTCCGGTGAGCCCCTCGGCCAGCTCGCGCGGGTTGGCGATGGTGGCAGACGAGCAGATGAAGATCGGATCGGATCCGTAGTGACGGCAGATCCGCTGCAATCGTCGCAGCACGTTGCCAAGGTGGCTGCCGAACACTCCGCGATAGGCGTGCAGTTCGTCCACGACCACGAACCGCAGGTTCTCGAACAGGCGCGCCCACTTCGGGTGATGCGGCAGGATCCCCGAATGCACCATGTCGGGGTTGGTCAGGACGATGTGCGCGCGGCTGCGAATCGCCCGGCGCGCATCCTGCGGCGTGTCGCCGTCGTAGGTGAAGACGCCGATGTCGGTGGCGGCCGCCTGGTTCACGTGACTGGTCAGCTCGTGCAGCTCGGCGAGCTGATCCTGCGCGAGCGCCTTGGTGGGAAACAGGTAGAGCGCGCGGCTGGCCGGATCGGCCAGGGTGGTGCTCAGCACCGGCGCGTTGTAGCAGAGCGTCTTGCCAGACGCGGTGGGCGTCGTGACGACCACGTTCTGCCCGGCCAGTGCGTGCTCGAGTGCCGCGGCCTGGTGCGTGTAGAGCTGCGCGACGCCACGCGCCTCGAGCGCCGCGCGCAGACGCGGATCGATCAGCGCCGGCCAGGGCGCGTAGCGCGCCTCGACGGCGGGTAGCGTCCGCAAGGCGGTCACCCAGCCGTCCGGATCGTCGGGGCGATTGGCGGTCCGCAGCGCGCCGAAGCGCTCCAGCGCCGAGGTCAGCGCCTGCTCGCGCGCGGCCCCCGTCGGCTTGCGAGCCAGGGCTTTGGCATCCACCCCTGACTCGTCGTCTGCGCGCAGCAGCTCCTGCCCTCCGCTCCCCGACCCCGGCGCAGCCATGGGCAAGGATGGTAACACGAAGAACCGGCGAAGGTTGCCCCGCGACTAGGGAACGAGGACGGTGGCGACTCTGCCGGACTGGCGATCGTAGTCGCGCGAGATATTGGCGGCTGCCACAGCCGCGGCGCCGCGTGCGGCGAGGGCCACAATCGAGCCGCCAAAGCCGCCGCCGGTCAGCCGCGCGCCAAAGACGCCGGGCTCCGCCTGCGCGCGTGCGACCAGCGCGTCGACGTCAGGCACCGACACCTCGTAGTCGTGCTGCTGCGACGCATGCGACTCGTTGAACAGCCGCCCGAGCGTCGCGGCGTCGCCGCGACGCATGGCGGCGACAGCGTCGAGCACCCGCTGATTCTCGGTGAGGACATGACGCACCCGCCGGCCCAGCGGCTCGGGCAGTGTCAGCGCTCGCGCGATCGCGTCGAGGCCGAGGTCGCGGAGGGACGCGACACCGAGTGCCGCGGCCGCGCGCTCGCATTCGGCGCGCCGGGTCCGATAGTCGCCGGCGGCATGATGATGCGCGACGCCCGAGTTGATGACTGCCAGCTCCGTGTCGGCCGGCAGCGTGACCTGCTCGTAGGCGAGCGACCGCGTGTCGATGAACAGCGCCACGCCCGGATGCGCCAGGCTCGAGGCCATCTGGTCCATGATGCCCACCGGCGCGCCGACGAAGTCGTTCTCGGCCCGCTGGCCCAGCCCCGCCAGCCGCACGTCGTCGAGATCCAGCGCGAACAGTTGCCGCAGCCCGCGCAGCAGCGCGACTTCCAGCGCGGCGCTCGACGACAGGCCGCTGCCGAGCGGCACTGTCGATCGCACGGCCAGATCGAATCCGCCGATCGTGTAGCCGGCGCGCTCGACAGCCTGGGTGATGCCCTGCACGTAGTCGAGCCAGCCGCGCGTGACCGACTCGTGCCGCAACTCGTAGGTGTCGAGCTTCGCGCCGACGCTGCGGTCCGCGCTCCACGCACGCACCACCTGATCGTCGCGTCGCGCGAGCGCCACGGCGGTGGATTGTGGAATCGACGTCGGCAGGACGAAGCCGTCGTTGTAGTCGGTGTGCTCGCCGATCAGGTTGACGCGGCCGAATGCCGCGCTCTGCACGTCGGGCTCGCGCCCGAAGAGGATGCGGAACTGGTCGCTGGCGATCGACAGGCGGCCCGGGCTGCTACTCAAGCGAGACCTCCACTGCCGCAAGCTCACGGGCCTTGTCTTCCGGCAGCGTGTCTGCCGTGAACACGCCGGCACCGGTCTCGCTGCCGGCCAGATACTTCAGGCGATTCGGCATGCGATAGGCGGGATAGAACTCGACGTGCACGTGCGCTTCGGGATGCGGCCGGCCATCGGTGGGCGCCTGGTGGAAGGCCATGATGTAGGGAAATGGCATCTGCCACAGGCCGTCGAACTTGAGGATCACCGTCTTGAGCGCCCGGGCGAAATCCGCGCGCTCGGCAGGCGTCAGCGCGGCCAGCGACGGCGCGGGCCTCGTCGGCGCCACCCACACTTCATACGGGTAGCGCGCGCACACCGGGACGACGGCGACGACATGGTCGCCCTGGTAGATCACCCGGCGCGCGCCGTCGTCGATCTCGCGCCGCAGAAGATCTTCGAGCAACCCGCGCCCGTGGGACTCGTAGAAGGCGCGCTGCTGGTCCAACTCGCGCGCGGCAACGGGCGGCACGAACGGGTAGGCGTAGATCTGACCGTGCGGATGGTGCAGCGTGACGCCGACCTCGACGCCGCGATTCTCGAAGGGAAACACGTACTCCACGTCGTCTCGCGCGCCGAGCGCTTCGTAGCGATCGGCCCACACGTCCACGATCAGCCGCAGCCGCGACAGCGGCAGCCGGCCAAGCGAGGACTGCGGATCCTGGGTGAACACGACGACCTCACACGCGCCTTTGCCAGGCCTGGTGTCGACGATGGCGTCCGGCGGGTCGTGCGCCAGGCCGTTCAGCGTGGGAAAGAGGTTTTCGAACACCGCCACGTCCCACGGGCCCGCGGGCACCTCCGTCGGCGCTGCCGGATCGGTCGTCACCGCCAGCGGGTTCCATTCCGGCGGCGGCAGGAACGTGCGGTGCTGCCGGTGCGAGGCGTAGGCCACCCATTCGCCGCGCAACGGATGCCAGCGCAGATGCGAGTTCGGCGCAACCGGCGGCGCGCCGGGGCCTGGCGCGACAATCCCGTCGGGAATCGGCTGCTCGGCGTAGAGCCAGAGCGCCCGACCGTCCGGCTTGGTCAGGTGCGTCTTGTACACCTACGCCTCCTTCGCGATCTTCGCGACGAGGCCGCTCAGGCCAAGCACGCCGACGACGTTGGGCAGCACCTGCAACGCGTTCATCAGGTCGCCCCAGGCCCAGACCAGTTCGACCTTCGAGATCGCGCCCAACGGAATCAGCAGGCAATAGACCCACCGGTAGGGGACGACGATCCGCGGCCCGAAGATGTACCGAGGAACTGCTCGCCGTAGTAGGCCCAGCCGATCAGGGTGGTGTATCCGAACAGGAAGACTGAGATCGCCACCACGTATCCGCCCAGGCCGGGCATCGCTGCGTCAAACGCCGTGGCGACGGCCGCCGTGCTCGTCTGACCGGAGACCCAGGCGCCGGTGAGCAGAATCGTCATGGCGGAAATGGAGCTCGTGACGAAGGAGACGATGAAGACTTCCATCACCGCGTTCAGGCCCTGCTGGACAGGCCGACGGCTTTGCGCCGTGCCGTAGGCGACGGCGGCGGTGCCGTACCCCGCTTCGTTGGCGTACATGCCGCGCGCCAGGCCGTAGCGCATCGCCACGAGCATCCCCATCGTCCCACCGGCCGCAGCGCGGAACGAAAACGCCTCGCGGAAGACCAGCGCCAGCACGTCGGGAATGTGGGAGGCGAACGAGGCGATCACGAACAGGCCGCCTGCCAGGTAGAGGCCGACCTTGATCGGCGTCAGCTTCTCCGCCGCTCTGCCGATCGACTTGATGCCGCCGATCACCACGAGCCACGTGAGGACCGCGACGACGACGCCGACGAGCCAGGTCGGCACGGCGAGCGTCTTGTGCAGGACCAGCGCGATCGAGTTGGTCTGGGTGAACGGCGTGGTCGTGAGCGCGGCCACTCCGGCGACCAGCGCGTAGACCCACGCCAGCGCCGGCGACTTGAGGCCGTCACGCAGGTAGTACATCGGACCGGTGCGCGTGCTGTCGGTCGTGACCTCCCGGAACGTCACACCCAGCACCGCCTCCGAAAACTTCAGTGCGGTCGCGAAGAATCCGTAACACCAGATCCAGAACAGCGCACCCGGCCCGCCCGATACGATGCCCGCGGCTACGCCGGCGATGTTGCCGGTGCCAATCGTCGCGGCCAGCGCGGTCATGAACGCCTGAAACGGCGGCAGTGCCCCGGCAGCGCCGCCGTCGTGGGCGGCAACAAAACTCGCCGCGGCCTGGCCGAAGCGGCGCACCTGGACCACACGATACCGCAGCGTCAGGAACAGGCCGCTGCCCAGCAGCAGCACCACCAGCCACGGCATGAACAGGTGATCGGCGGCGGACTGAATCAGCCCCGACAGTGCGGCAGGGGCCATCAGAAGTTCGACCTGGACTGGCAGCCGTCCACCACCACCGACGACCCGCTGATCCAGCTCGCCCGCGGCGACGCCAGGAAGGCGACGACCTCGCCCACTTCTTCGGCGCGTCCGAAGCGGCCGAACGGAAGCTCGCGGCGGATGAAGTCGTCGATGCCGTCCGGGTCGGCCTGCTGACGCTTGAACCACGAACCGCCAGGAAACAGGATGGAGCCCGGCGCGACGCTGACGACGCGGATGTTGTCGCGCGCCAGCTGCTGCGCCAGCGACTTGGCGAGGCTGGTCTCGGCGGCCTTGACGGCGTTGTACGTCATCCGCCCTCCCGACTCGCGTCCCCAGATCGAGGTGATCATCACGATCACGCCCCCGCCTCTTCGGCGCATGTGCGGGACCGCCAGCCGCGACGCGCGAATCGCGGGGTAGAGCGTCTGCTCGAACGCCTCCCCCCAGTCGGCGTCTGTCGTGTCGAGGATGCCCGCCCCTCGCGCCACGCCCATGTTGTTCACCAGGATGTCGAGCCCGCCGAAGGCCGACACTGTGTGCTCGACGGCGCTGGCGATGCCCTCAGGCGTCGAGAGGTCCGCCGCCGTCATGGCCACGGCCTGGCTGCCGGACGGGGCGAGGGTGGCAATCTCACTGGCCGCGGCGGCCAGGGTCTCCTCGCCTCGTGCGGTGAGCATGACGCGACAGCCCTCTGTCGCAAGCGCCCTGGCGCTGGCGAGACCCAGGCCGCGGCTCGAGCCGGTGACGAGCGCTACTTTGTCGTGAAGTCCAAGGTCCATCAGTGGTGTCGCCGGGAGTCTATCGCGGACGACCTCAGGGCCGGCCGCCGTTCAGGTCGTTCAGCCGCCAGTCGAACGGCAGGAACTGGACCTTGAAGTTGTTTTTTTCGAGGAACTCGAGCTCGTGCGGCAGCAGGTTCGGCGTGATGAAGGCCATCAACGCGCGCTCGAGCGGGCTGCGCTGGCGGTAGCGGGCATCGGCGCCCTCGGCGTAGGCGGCGACGAAATCGGCCTGCCGCCAGCTGAGGACCGACGTCACCGACAACGTGCCGGTCGCTTCGTTGATGTCGAGTTGCGAGCCGCCGGTGGCAAACTCCGCGGCCACCGACGACAGCGCCGCGCCGAGCGTGTCGGCCGCATACGCCTCGCTCCGCAGTCGCGTGCTCCCGGCGGCGCCGCGGCCGAGCGCGAGATACAGCCTCGGATCGTGGTACCCGGCGATGACTGTCGTCTCGATCTGGTCGAGCGTCAGGGCACGGCCTGCGATGTGGTGCACCGCCTTGTCGAAGACGCCCGGCACCTGCCGCAGGCTGTTGGCAGGATAGTTCGAGGCGCGGCCGTTGATCGGGTAGTTGTCGATCACGGACTTCAGGACGGTGCCGTTGTAGGCATTGAGCCAGAACGCGATCTGCGCGTCCTTGGGCCCGTTCGCGATCCCGCGCGCCACCGGCCCGTCGAGCGCGGCGATGTAGGCATCCAGCTTGCGCCGGTCACTTTGCAGCGCCCTGTAGTAGACGAATCCGTCACGCACGTAGAGATCGAGCAGCGCGTCCAGCGGCGCGTGAAGGCCCGTGACAGGGGCCGCCGCCTCCTGCTGCGCCATGATCGGCGCCATACCCAGCCAGGCGGCAATCACCGCGGCGGTCGAGGCCAGCAGGACGCGGACGATCAGAGGTTGCCTAGCCATGAGTTCACCACCTGATTGAACGCATCGGGCGTTTCGAGATTTGACAGGTGCCCAGCCCCCGGAAGGATCGTCAGGGACGCGTGCGGAATGCCCCTCGCCAACGCCCGCGCATCGTCCACCGGAGTGATCGCGTCTTCTTCGCCGACGATGACCAGCGCGGGGACGGCGACGTGCTGGAGTTGAGACGTGGCGTCCGGCCGATCGCGCAGCCGCTGGATCGCCCGATCGACACCCGCCGCGGTGTTGGCTTCGATCAGCGCGCGGACCGTGATGGCGACGTCGGGACGCGTCGTGTGCGTCGTGGCCCCGAGCAGCTTGGGGAGCATCTCGTCGGCGACACCCCGCGGCCCGCGAGACGCCACCACGTCGCGCATTCCCTCGCGCGCCGTGCGTCCCGCGGGAGTGTCGGCGGCGCTCCGTGTATCGGCAAGGACCAGGCCGCGCAGACGGTCCGGCGCGAGGCGATGGCAGGCGAGCGCGGCGTAGCCGCCCATCGAGAGGCCCCCGATCACGGCGCTGTTGACGGCCAGCCGATCGAGCAGCGCAGCGACATCGCGCGCGAAGTCGTCGATCGAGGGAGTGCCGGCGAAATCAGTGGTGCCGCCGAGGCCCGCGAGGTCGGGCGCGATGGCACGCCATCCCGGCCGGGTCGCCGCCAGCTGAGGTGCCCACATCTGCGCGGAGAGTGGAAACGCGTGCAGCCAGACGATCACGTCGGCCGACGCCGGCTCGCCAGCCTCGAGCCATCGCAGTGTCCGCTCTCCCACCGAAGCTGTCGCCGCCCGCAGCATCACATCATTCTAGTGTGCGTGTCCGGGAAGGTCACCACTTTGAAACACGTTCTGGGTCATGATGAGGTCGAGGAGTTACGGATGGGATCGTTGAGGAATGCCCTTGGCGTCGGGGCAGCATGCATGACGCTGATGGCCGGACTGGCCGGCGCCAGAGGCCCGGCGGCGCGCCACGTCGTGATGATCTCAATCGACGGGCTGCGGCCGCAGATGTACACGAGCGCGGGCCCAGCGAAGATTCCGACGATCAGGCGCCTGATGAAGGCCGGCTCCTGGGCTCGCGTCACTGGCGTGCTGCCGACAGTGACCTATCCATCGCACACCACGCTCATCACCGGCGTGCCGCCGTCGGTCCACGGGATCTACGACAACCGGGTGTTCGATCCGGAAGGCAGGTCGAACATGGCCTGGTACTGGTACGCCCGCGACATTCGCGTCGAGACGCTGCCTGGCGCCGTGCGGGCGCAGGGCGGCACCGCGGCCGCCGTCAGCTGGCCGGTGACAGTCGGCATGGATCTCGATTTCGGGGTACCGGAGATCGTCCGCTCGCTGCACATCGAGAACCTGGAGCTGATGGACGCGCTCTCCACGCCGAAGCACCTCCTGAGCACCTACTTCGACGCCGTGGGCAGGCCGTTCGGCGACAGATGGACGGACACGGAGCGCGCCGGCCTGGCGGCGTGGATTGAACGCAAGTATCGGCCGACGTTGCTGCTGCTGCACATCTTCGATACTGACAGCGCGTCGCATGAGCACGGGCCCGATTCGCCCGAGGCGCTGCAGGCGCTCGAGCGCGCGGACACACTTGTCGGCGACGTCCTCGCTGCGATCAGAGATGCCGGCCTCGACGCAGACACCGACGTGCTCGTCGTCTCCGATCACGGCTTCCTGCCGCTCCAGCGGATCCTCCAGCCGAACGCCATGCTCCGGGCTCAGGGCCTGATCGAGGTCGACGACAAGGGAGCGGTGAAGCGCTGGGATGCCTACTTCCACAGCGCCGGTGGAAGCGGGTATTTCTACGTGAGCAGGCCGGGCGATCGTGCGCTCGCCTCGCGGGTGGACTCGCTGGTCCGCCGGCTCGCCGCAGACACGGCCAACGGCGTCGAGAAGGTCTGGACTCGCGCGGACCTCGATGCCGCGCACTCGCACCCGGATGCGCTGATGGCGATCACGATGCGGCCCGGGTTCTACAGCGGCAGCAGCACGAGCGGCCTGCTGGGCACGCTGTCGGGCAAGGGGGGACACGGGTTCGATCCCGCGCTGGACGCCATGAAAGCGTCGCTCGTGATGGCCGGACCGGACGTGCCGGCCGCCGGCGATCTGGGGCTGGTCTCCATGACACGCATCGGGCCCACCGTCGCAAAGTGGATGGACGTTCGCCTCTCGCCGGAGGCGGACCAGCCGCTCGACCTGGGCGCGAGCGCGGTCACACACTGACTGTCGGCGCGCGCCACACGTAGTGCCCACCCACCGTTCCGCGATCGATCCGGGAACCCTCACGCGCCTGCACGAGAGCAGCGGCGCGGCGCGGTGGAATGTCTCGCCGCAGACGCTGGCAGACGCGCTCGACGCCGGACTCGCCCATCGATTTGCCGAGCCCCCGACCGCCCAGCAGCTGGAGTCGTACCTCGCGACACTGCACCTGCAGGATCTCGCTCTCGCCTGCGCCTGCCGCGATGCGCACGAAGCGGCGTGGGATCACTTCGTGCGGGAGATCCGGCCAGCGCTCTACGCGTCCGCGCGTGCCATCGCCGCCGACGACGGGCGTGAGCTCGCAGACTCGATGTACGCGGAGCTGTTCGGGCTGCCCGGCGCCGACGGCGTTCGACGATCGCTGCTGGCCTACTATCACGGACGCAGCAAGCTGATCACGTGGCTCCGTGCCGTGCTCGTGCAGCGCCACATCGATCGCCGGCGCCGCGAGGCGCGCCTGACCCCACTCGACGACGACGAGCCGGCGACAGCAGACAGTCAGACGCGGGAGGCCACGCCAGACCCGGATCGAGATGCGCTCGTCGCGAAGGCGCAGCGCGCCGTCGACGACGCCATCGACGCCCTCGAACCCAGGGATCGCCTGCGCCTGCGCCTCTACTACGGCAAGAGCCTGACGCTCGCGCGCATCGGCAAGCTCCTCGGCGAATCGGAGGCCACGGTGTCCAGGAAGCTGGATCGTGTCCGGCGGGACATTCGGACGGGCATCGAGCGCCGCCTGCGCGAGGAGCACGGGCTGGCCGACGCGGCAGTCCGGCAGTGCTTCGAGTACGCCGCCGAGGCGCCCGAGTTGCGCCTGGATCGGGTCATGTCGGGCGCAGATACGGACGAGGCGCAAGGTTGACCAGCGGATTCGTTCTACTGTTGAGGGAGAGATGAGGGACCCCCATCTGGACCGTGCGCTGGCAGCAGCGAGCCGTCGCGGCCGCGCTGCAGGCGCTTGTCCCGACGCGACCGTGCTGGCCGCGTACGCGGACGGCAGCCTCACGGCCGACGAGCGCGCAGATCTCGAGCTGCACGCGGCAGACTGCCCGGCCTGCGTCGAGACGCTGTCGGTGCTCGCATCGCTCGACGAGGGCGAGCCGGCGCGTGCGTCACGCCGCTGGTGGGCCGTCGCGCCGGTGACGCGGTGGGGCTGGCTGGTCCCCGTCGCCACCGCCGTGCTCGTCGTCGCCGTCTGGATACGGACGGAGAGGGTCACGGGGCCTGCTCCGGCAGGTGTGACGTCGAAACCGTCTGAAGCGGTCGCGATCGCGTCCGCACCGCCCGTGGATTCGCCCCGGATGAAGGCGATCACTCCTCCGGAGCGTCGCGATCAGGAGCTGACGGCAATGCGCGCAGAACCGCGCGCCGCCGCGGCGCCTCCGGCCGCTGGTGGACGGATCCTGGAGGACAAGGACGAGAAGAAGGAACGTGACACGATCGCCGACAATCGCGCCGCTGAGGCCACAGCGGAGTTCAGCGCTCCGGCGACACCACGACCGTCCTCCGCTGCGCCAGCACCCGCACAGCAGCTCCCGGCTGCCCCACCGCTTGCCGCCGGCGCCGCGGCAGCGGCAGCAAAGGCAGACGCTCTCGAGCGCACCAGCGAGAACATCGTGACAGGCGCCTCGAAGACGGCACGCGGATCGACGGTGGCGTCGCTGATGAAGCAGCACGCCGCACCGCTGGTCGTCTCGGTGCCCGGGACCACCGTCAGGATTCGAGTCGCCAACGACCGCATCGAGCGGTCGCTCGACGGCGGGACGACGTGGGCGATCGAGTGGCCGGGACCAGTGGGTGCGCTGCGGGTTGGCCTCTGTCCGACGACCGACGTGTGCTGGCTTGGCGGGGATGCCGGCGCCGTCCTGCGGCGAGAACTGGACGGGCGTTGGAATGCCCGCGGCATCCCTGATGTGGCATCGCCGGTCACCGCGTTCGCCTCCCTTGACGCGACATCGGCAACGGCGACGCTGGCAGACGGCCGGCAGTTCGTGACCAACGACGGCGGCGTGCACTGGCAGGCAATTCCGGCCAATCCCTGACACCACTGCAAGAAAGCGCCACCAGCGCGTTCTCCTGACATGAGGCGCCACCGCGCCTCGGGAGGACCCTGACCAATGGCGTCATACATCCGTGCCGCGCGCCCCATCGCTGTCGCGGCCATTGCCGGCCTGTTCATCCTGTCTCCGGCCGGTCATCCCGTGCCGGCGATGGCGGCTCGTGACGAGACCGCCGGCGCCGTCGCGGCGACGCTGAAGGACCAGGTCGATCTGGCAGTCACCGTCTACAACTCGAACATCGCGCTGGTCCGCGACATCCGCCAGCTCACGCTGCCGACCGGCACCGTGGACCTGAGCGTGCTCGACGTGGCGGCCACCGTCAACCCGGCGACCGTCCACGTCCGCTCGCTGAGCGATCCGGCGAGGCTGCACGTCCTGGAACAGAACTATCAGTACGACCTGCTCGACCCGCAGCGCCTGCTGAAGAAGTACGTCGGCCGTGAGGTGACGCTGGTGCGCACGCGGCAGGACGCGGGGACGACGCGCCAGGAAGAAGTGAAGGCGCGGCTGCTCGCCTACAACGACGCGCCGGTCTGGCAGATCGGCGATCAGATCGTCACCGGGCTCTCGGCCGAGCAGATCCGTTTCCCGGAGATTCCGGACAACCTGCACAGCCGGCCGACGCTGGTCTGGAAGCTCGATAACGAGGGCGGCCGCCAGCAGCGGCTCGAGACGTCGTACCTGGCGGGCAACATGTCGTGGACGTCGGACTACGTCCTGACGGTGGCGCGCGACGATCAGCACGCGGATCTCGACGGCTGGGTGACTGTCACCAACACGAGCGGCGCGGCCTATCGCAACGCGCACCTGCAGCTGGTGGCCGGCGAGCTCAATCGCGTCGCAACCGATGCGACGGCGCAAGCCATGATGGAGAACGCGATGCGGAAAGACATCGCGGCCTCACCGGAGGCCTTCGCGCGGGAGGTCTTCTCCGAGTACCACCTCTACTCGCTGAACCGGCGGACGACGCTCGAGGAGAACGAAACCAAGCAGATCGCGCTCCTCAACGGCACCGGCACGCCGGTCAGAAAGCTCTTCGTCGTCAACGGCCAGCAGTTCTACTACCGCAACCGGCAGAGCCCGGGCTCGCCGCTGAAGGACAGCGTGCAGGTGTTCTACGTGTTCCGCAACGACGAGGCGTCCGGCCTGGGCATGCCGATGCCGGCCGGCACCGTGCGTGTCTACCAGACCGACAGCAAGGGCGGCCTGCAGTTTGCCGGCGAGGATCGGATCGACCACACGCCGAAGGACGAAGACGTCAGCATCAAGATCGGGTCTGCGTTCGACGTGGTGTGCGAGCGCAAGCAGATCGACTTCGAGCGGATCGCGGACAACGTCTACGAGCTGGGCTTCGAGATCACCTTGCGCAACCACAAGGCCACGCCCATCACCGTGCAGGTGAATGAGCCGATCGCTGGCGACTGGCGGATGCTGTCGTCCACGTATCCGGCCACCAAGACCGAGGCCTTCGCGGCACGGTTCGACGTGCCGGTCGCCGCCGGCGGCGAGAGTGTCCTGCGCTATCGGGTGCGGGTGCGGTGGTAGGAGGGGCCGTCTTGCCCCCGGGCCTCCCGCGTCACGTATGATTGCCGCGGGAGGTCCGTCGTGACCCGCATCACCAGTCGATTGCTTCCCGGCCTCGTGATTTCGACCCTGCTTGCGTCGGCCGCGGCGTGCAGCGTCTCCGCGCCCTCGCCGACGCTGACGGCGGCTGACGCCGACCGCTTTCTGGCCGACGTCAACCAGACGCTGCTCAAGCTGTCCGTCCGCCAGCAGCAGGCCGGCTGGGTCGCCGAGAACTTCATCACGACCGATACCCAGGCGATGACAGCGCGCGCCACTCAGGTGGTGACCGAGGTCGCCGCGAGCTACGCCAAAGAGGCGGCGAAGTTCGACCACATCGACGTCTCGCCGCAGGCGCGCCGGCAGCTCCAGCTCCTGAAGGTCGGGCTCGTCGTCGCCACGCCGGCCGATCCTGCCGAGTCTGAAGAGCTGACGAAGATCGTCGCCGCGATGGACGCCGCCTACGGCAGCGCCAAGTGGTGCAAGGACCCGGCGAAGCCCGCCGACTGCCTGAGTGTGGGCCAGGTCACCGACATCATGGCCAACTCGCGCGACCCGCAACAGCTGCGCGAGGTCTGGGAGGGCTGGCACGGCGCCGCGGTGCCGATGCGCAAGGACTACACCCGCTTCGTCGAGCTCGCCAACAAGGGCGCCCGCGAGCTGGGCTTCGCCGACGGCGGCGCGCTGTGGCGCGCGAAGTACGACATGCCGCCCGACGCGTTCACCCAGGAGCTCGACCGGTTGTGGACCGAGGTGCGGCCGCTCTACCTGTCGCTGCACGCCTACGTGCGGATGAAGCTGCACCAGAAGTACGGCGACGCCGTGCCGGCCACCGGTCCGATTCCGGCCTTCGCGCTCGGCAACATCTGGGCGCAGGACTGGTCCAACGTCTATCCGATCGTCGCGCCGGCCGCAGCCGATCCGGGCTACTCCCTCACCGCGATCCTGGCGAAGCGGCAGATGACCGCGACTGACATGGCGAAGACGGCGGAGCGCTTCTTCACCTCGATCGGCTTCGCGCCGTTGCCGCAGACGTTCTGGGAGCGCTCGCTGTTCGTGAAACCGCGCGACCGCGAGGTCGTCTGCCACGCCAGCGCCTGGGACATCGACTACGTCAACGACCTCCGGGTCAAGGTCTGCCTCGAGCCCAACGCCGAGGACTTCCTCACCATCCATCACGAGCTGGGCCACAACTTCTACCAGCGCGCCTACAACACGCAGCCGATGCTGTTCCGCGACAGCGCCAACGACGGCTTCCACGAGGCCATCGGCGACACGATCGCACTCTCGGTGACGCCGGAGTACCTGGTGAAGATCGGCCTGCTCGACACGGCGCCCGATCAGTCACGGGACATCGGCCTGCTGCTGGCGAAGGCGCTCGACAAGGTCGCGTTTCTGCCCTTCGGGCTGCTGATCGACCAGTGGCGGTGGCAGGTGTTCTCGGGCCAGGTCACGCCGGACCACTACAACGAAGCCTGGTGGGCGCTGCGCCTGAAGTACCAGGGCGTGGCGCCTCCGTCGCCGCGCGGCGAGGAATTCTTCGACCCCGGCGCGAAGTATCACGTCGCCTCGGTGACGCCGTACATGCGCTATTTCCTCGCGGACGTCCTGCAGTTCCAGTTCCATCGCGCGCTGGCGCACCAAGCCGGCTGCACCGGCCCGATCAATCGATGCTCGATCTACGAAAGCAAGGCCGCGGGGGCGAAGCTCGACGCGCTGCTGAAGATGGGATTGTCGAGGCCGTGGCCGGACGCGCTCGAAGCCATGACGGGATCGAGGACGATGGACGCGACGGCGATCCGCGACTACTTCGCTCCCCTCCAGGCCTGGCTCGACGAGCAGATCAAAGACGCGCCAAAAGGCTGGTGAGGACGACGGGGTTGGATCGGGGTGGATCGGATCGGATCGAGTTGAATCGGCTGACTCGGCCGGCTCGCTTCGCGTGGGCGCTCCTCGCCTACAACATCGCGGTGATCCTCTGGGGCGCCTACGTCCGTGCGTCGGGATCGGGCGCCGGCTGCGGGAGTCACTGGCCCCTCTGCAACGGCGTCGTTATCCAGCCATCGCCGTCAGTGGCGACCCTGATCGAGTACTCGCACCGCGTGACCAGCGGCCTCGCGCTCGTCGGTGTGCTGGTCCTTCTCGCGTGGACGTGGCGCGCGACGCCCGCCGGGCATCCCGCCAGGCTCGGTGCCGTCGCCACCGTGCTCCTGATGCTTTCCGAAGCCGCCCTCGGCGCGGGCCTCGTCCTGTTCAGGCTGGTCGCCGACAACGCCACGATGGCGCGCGCGATGTTCACGGCTGCGCACCTGCTCAACACCTTCCTGCTGCTCAAGGCGCTGACGCTGACGTCCTGGTGGCTCGATGGGCATCCACCGCTGTCGCTGCGCGTGCGGCCGGCCGCCGTGGCGGTGCTGTGCCTCGCGGGGTGCGCGATCCTGCTCACGGGCGCCAGCGGCGCGATCGCCGCGCTCGGCGACACGCTTTACCCGTCGGGCTCGCTGGCCGAGGGCCTGCGGGCGGACCTGTCCTCGACGTCACATCTGCTGATTCGATTGCGCATCTGGCACCCGGCGATCGCGGTCGGCACCGCTCTGCTGACAGTGTTCGCCGGGGCACGCCTGCCGCGCGCGGACGACCGGGAGAGCCAGCGCTATGGACACTTTCTGATCGGGGCGGTGGGCCTGCAGGTGCTCGTGGGCCTGGCGAACGTGCTGCTGCTGGCGCCGGTCGCCGTGCAGTTGACGCACCTGCTCGTCGCCGACATCGTGTGGGTGATGTTCGTGATCCTGGGCGCCCAGGTGATGGCGTGGGAGGGCCAGACCCGATGAGTGAGCACGGCCTGCGGATGGTGCTGCTCGGCGTGCTCGGCGTGCTCGGCAGCATCTTCGCCGTCGTCTTTCTCGCCGGGCTGCGTGCGGCAGCGCGCGCGGCTGACACGCCGGCTCCCGCTCGGGTGAGGCCGTCGCTGACAGAACTGGCGACCGGCTTCGTGACAGTGTTTTTTGACACGCTCGGCATCGGGTCGTTTGCGACCACCACCGCCATCTTCAGGGCAGGCGATCTCGTGCCGGACGAGCTGATCCCAGGCACCCTCAACGTCGGCCACACGCTCTCGTCGGTCCTGTCTGCGTTCGTGTTCATCGAGATCGTGCCCGTCGAGGCGGTCACCCTCCTTTCGATGATTGCGGCGGCGGCGCTTGGATCCTGGTTCGGGTCTGGCGTCGTCGCGCGCCTGCCCAGACGCCGAATCCGGCTCGGGATGGGCGTGGCGCTGATGGTCGCCGCGGCGATGATGCTGATGACAGCGCTGCGCCTTGCGCCCGCGGGTGCCGACGCCCTCGGGCTTCGGGGCGGCGCCCTCCTGTTCGCGGTGGGCTGCAATTTTCTGCTCGGCAGCCTGATGACGCTCGGCATCGGGCTGTACGCGCCGTGCATGATCCTCGTCAGCTTGCTCGGGCTCACGCCCACGGCCGCCTTCCCGATCATGACGGGCTCGTGTGCGGGCCTGATGCCGATGGCGGCGGTGCGCTTCGTCCGCACCGGCCGCTACCAGCCCGCGGCGGCGCTGGGCCTGACGCTCGGCGGCATCCCCGCGTTGTTCATCGCCGCCTACCTGGTGAAGTCGCTGCCGCTGACCGCCGTCCGGTGGCTGGTGATCGTCGTGGTGGCCTACACGGCCTGGACGCTGATCCGCGCGGGCCTGCGCGAAGCCCGGCCGCGGCTGATGGCCGCCGTCGACGCGTAGGCGGCGAAGGACTCGACCCGGCCGGACTCGTCCCGCCATTCGTCCCTGACATGTCGGCGCGCCGATTGACAGCCGCGCCGGACCGCGAATATATTCGTTGTGCGCGAAAAATTTCGCGCACAACATCATGCACTCACGACCGACAGTCGATCTCACGCGGCGCGAGTCGCAGATCATGGAAATCCTCTACCGGCGCCGGCGGGCGTCTGTCGAGGACATCCGCGCCGAGTTGCCCGATGCACCCGGCCCGTCGAGTGTCAGGAAGCTGCTCGAGATCATGATCGAGCGCGGCCTGCTCGACCGCGAGTACGACGGCCCGCGCTACGTCTACTTCCCGGCGGCCAGGGTGGAACAGGCCAGCCGCTCCGCGCTGAAGCAGATCATCCGGACCTTCTTCGACAACTCGCCGGGCTCCGCGATGGCCGCCCTGCTCGACATGTCGGGCGACGCGCTGTCGGAGGCGGACTACAAGCGACTGGCGGCACAGCTCAAGCGCCGACGTGAACAGGGAGAAGACCGATGAGTATCTTGACCGACGGCGGCACCGGCCTCGCGCTCGTCACGCTCATGGCCAAGGCCTCGGCCATCCTTGCGCTGGCTCTCGCGGCGCAACTCGTGCTCGGACGCCGGGCGTCGGCGGCCACGCGCCACGGTGTGTGGACGCTGGCTGTCATCAGCCTGCTCCTGCTGCCCCCGCTCTCGCTGAACGGGCCGGAGTTGGCCGTGCGCGTCGCGCTGCCGCAATCCCTGTCGGCGAGCGCCTCTTTCCGGGCCGCGCCCGACGCCGGTCGATCGACCGCGCAGACAACACCCGAGGAGCAGTCACGGCCAGCCGCGCCGGCAGCCCTGGCGTCGGCCGACCAGAATCCCGGACGATCATGGAGCTGGCCGGGCGCGGCGCTTGCGGCCTACGCCGCCGGCGTGCTGCTGTTGCTCGCCCGGCTCGCGATCGATCACTGGCGGGCGCGACAGATCGTCGCCGCCGCGGCGCATGTCGTCGAAGACGAGTGGACGACGCTGCTCGATGAGTGCTGTCGGCGGCTTGGTTTGGAGCGCGCGGTGCCTCTGCTCCGCGCCTCGGGCCCGTTGATGCCGATGGTCGTCGGGTTTGGACGGCCGGCGATCCTGCTGCCGCAGGATGCCGACAGCTGGAGCGTCGAACGCCGGCAGTCCGTGATCCTGCACGAACTGGCGCACATCGAGCGGCGCGACTGCCTGACGCAGACGCTTGCATCGCTGGCCACCGCTGCCTACTGGCCGCATCCCGGCGTCTGGTGGGCCGCCCGCCAGCTGCGGGTCGAGCGTGAGTTCGCCTGCGACGACCGGGTGCTCGGCGCCGGCGCCGTCGCCGGCAACTACGCCAGCGATCTGTTGGAAATTGCCTACACGCTCGGCGGCCGCCGCTCGCCGGCCCCGGCCATCACCATGGCGCGCCGCGGACAACTGGAAGGCCGGCTGCTCGCGGTCCTCGACGCCGCGCGCAATCGCGCGACACCGGGGATCAGGAGCCGCTTCGCCGCGGTCATCGCCACGCTCGCGGTCGTCGTGCCTGTCGCGGCGGTCACAGTCTCCGCGCGCGCGGCGCTGCCGGCGGGCTTCGAGACGCCCCGACGTCGTGCGGCCCACGGCTGTTCCGGCGGCTATCCCTGCAGAAGCATCCGCGGCCGCGCACGGCACGCTGGCGTCACGGGTCGCGACGACGTGGGCATCGGCCGCGTCACGAGCGGTAGACGCCGTGGCCAACGAGACGTCGACCAGCGGGACATGGTCGGTCCAGGTCTCGGAGAAGCCCGGCGAGGTGTATCTCGAAATGCGACAGGATCGCTCGTCGTCCGGGCGGTCGATGCCGCTCTCGCGGCTCGAAGGGCTGTCGAGCGCGCAGATCAGCGGCGGGGGTGCCGTCAAGTTCCTGCTGCGACGCGATGCCGGCACGTTCACGTTCGAAGGCCTGTTCCGCGGAGGCCTCGGCGGCGGGACCTACACCTATGCGGCCAACCCCTCGTTCCCTGACGAGCTCGCCAAGCGCGGCGTCAGCCGGCCGACGGCGGCCGAACAGTACGAGATGGCCAAGCACGACGTCGGGCTCGGACTCGTCGACGAGCTGCACGCGCAGGGCTATCCGGCGCCATCAGTGGACGACCTCGTGCAGGCCGGTCATCACGGCGTCTCGACCAGCTACGTCCACGAGATGGGTCAACTCGGGTACAAGGTCGGCACGCTCGCCACGCTCATCACACTGCGCGATCACGGCGTGACGCCGGACTTCGCGCGTGGACTGGCGGCGGAGGGCCTGCCGAAGCTGTCGGCAGACGACCTCGTGCGGGCTCGCGACCATGGCGTCACGCCCGACTACGTGCGATCGGTCCATCAGCTGGGATACGCCGCCGCGGACCTCGACTCGCTGATCAAGATCCGCGACCACGGCATCAGCGCGGACTACGTCAAGGCGATGGCCGACCAGGGCTTCGCCAAGCTGACGCTGGATCAACTGCAGAACGCGCGCGACCACGGGATCAGCGCCGACTACATCAAGGGGCTCCGCGAACTGGGCTACACGAATCTGTCGATCGAGACGCTGATCAACGCCCGGGATCACGGCGTCTCGACGGACTATGTGCGCGAGATGCGCGCCCTCGGCTATCAGCTGACGCTCGACGAGCTGGTGAACGCCCGCGATCACGGCGTGTCGGCAGGCTATGTCAAGGAGCTCAAGGACCTGGGTTACGCCTCGCTCACCGTCAGCGAGCTGGTCTCGCTGCGCGATCACGGCGTCACCGCCGAGCGCGTGAAGCGCGCCAACACGCGCGCCGGCACCAAGCTGCCAATCGACATGCTGAAGTCGCTGGCCGACGGCGGCATGTAATCGGCCTCGGGCCCCTCGGCTCCCCTCGGCCCTTGGCTCTCTAGGCCCCCGCCGCCCCCTATTGCCTTCCCATACGAGTGGTGTCACACTCGTATGGGAGATAAATAGGAGCGACATGGGCGACAAGACCGACGTCTGGCAGGGCACCCTCGCCCTGATGGTGCTCAAGACTCTCGAAACGCTGGGACCGATGCACGGCTACGGCATTGCGCGCCGCATCGAGCAGACCAGCGGCGACGTCCTGTCGCTCAACTACGGGACGCTCTACCCCATGCTCCTGAAGCTGGAACAGGAAGGCGCCATCACCGGCGACTGGGGCGTCTCGGAGAACAACCGGAAGGCGCGGTTCTACCGCCTCACGAAGGCCGGCCGGCGACGGCTCGATCAGGAAGCCAGGCTGTGGGAGCAGGCCGCCACTGTCATGGGCCGCTTCCTCACTGGAGAGGGATCGTGAGCGCGCTGCGGCGAATGCTCGCCCGCCTGACCGGTCTGACCGGCGGCGATTGGCGCTCGACCGCGTTCGACGCCGAGCTCGAAAGCCACCTGCAGCTGCACACCGACGACAACCTCCGCGCCGGCATGGCGCCCGGTGAGGCGCGCCGCCAGGCGGTGCTCAGCCTGGGCGGCGTCGAGTCTACCCGCGAGGCCTACCACGACCAGGGCTCTCTGCCCCTGGTCGAGCACCTCGGCCAGGACCTGCGCTTCGCGCTGCGGCACCTGGTCAGGACGCCAGGCTTCACTGTCACCGCCATCCTCACGCTCACACTCGGTCTCGGATCGGCGCTGGCCATCTACGCCTTCGTCGACGCGGTACTCGTGGCGCCACTGCCCTACGCCACTCCGTCGCGGCTGATGGAGGTGACCGAGGGGTCGGTGCAAGTCCCCTACGCCAACCTGTCCTACCCGGACTACGAGGACTGGCGCCGCCTGGCGACGTCGTTCAGCTCGTTCGACATCCGCGACAACCAGCATTTCGGCCTGACCACGCCGTCGGGTCTCGAGCCTGTCGCCGGCGCGCGTATCAGCACCGGCTTCTTCCACACGCTCGGCGTCGCGCCGATCCTCGGACGCGACTTCCACGCCGGCGAGGAGAAGCCCGGCGTCCCGCTCACCACGGTGATCAGCTACGCCGCCTGGCAACAGCGCTTCGCCGGGCGGACCGACGTCGTCGGCACGCCGGTCACACTGGACGGCGAGACCACGACGATCGTCGGCGTGCTGCCGGACGGCTTTCACTTCGCGCCGATGGGCAGGGTCGAGTTCTGGGTGCCCTTCCCGTTCCATCAGGGCGGCCAATGCGATCAGTCGCGCGGCTGTCACGGGTTGATCGGCGTGGCTCGACTCAAGGACGGCGTGACGCCGGAACAGGCGCAGGCCGAGATGCAGGCGATTGCGGCGCGGCTCGAGCGCGAGTATCCGGCGACCAACAAGGGCCAGGGCGCTGTGGTTGGCCCGCTGTCGGAGCAGATCATCGGCAACGTGCGCCCGATCCTCCTGCTGCTGGCGGGCGGTGCCGGCCTGCTGCTGGTCATCGCCTGCGTCAACGTCGTCAGCCTGCTGCTGGTGCGCTCCGAAGGCCGCAAGCGCGAGATGGCGGTGAGGAGCACGCTCGGCGCTTCCAACGGACGGTTGATCCGCCAGTTCGTCACCGAGGCGCTCGTGCTGGTCACGGCCGGTACCGTGGCCGGACTGGCAACAGCGGGAGGCGCGATCCGCCTGCTGTTCGGGCTCATGTCGGTGGACATGCGGGCGCGCATGCCGTACCTGGACGGCGTCGGCCTGAACGGCCGCGTGCTCGCCATGGCCGCCGGGCTGGCCGTGCTGGCAACCCTGCTCTTCTCGCTGGCGCCGGCATTGCGCGTGCGGGTGAGCGAGTTACGTGAGGGACTCGCGGAGGGATCGCGCGGGTCGTCGGGCACCGGCTGGCGGCGACTGGGGTTCAAGCTCGTCATCGTCGAGCTGGCGACGGCGATGGTTCTGCTGGTCGGCGCCGGGCTGCTGGGTCAGAGCCTCTACCGCCTGTTGAACGTGAACCTCGGGTTCGAGCCCGACTCGCTGATCACGATTCAGGTCGCCGCACCGGGCAGCCGGTTCTCGAGCGACGAGGCGGCGCTGCGCCTGACGCATGACGTCGCCGCGCGCGTCGCCGCCGTGCCCGGTGTGCAATCCTCCGCGCTGGTGGAGGTGCTGCCGGTCAGCTTCAACGGCAACACCGACTGGATCCGCATCGTCGGACGGCCATTCAACGGCGAGCACAACGAGGTCAACCAGCGCGGCGTCAGCCCGACCTACTTCTCGACAGTCCGCGCCCGAATCATCAAGGGCCGCAGCATCACCGCGCAGGACACGGCGAGCTCGCCGAAGGTGGCGGTGATCAACCAGGCGCTGGCCCGGAAGTACTTCGCGAACCAGGATCCGATCGGCCAGCGCTTCGGCAACCTCGACCTGAAGCCGGACTCGATCAAGGAGATCGTCGGCGTCATCGCCGACATCCGCGAAGGCGCGCTCAACCAGGAGATCTGGCCGGCGGTGTACTACGCCATGGATCAGGACGTCTCGAGCTTCTTCGCCGTCGTCGCGCGCACCGGCGGCGCCGAGGCGCCGGTCCTGGCCGCGCTGCCGGCGGTGATCCGCGGCGTGGATCCCGACGTCGCTACGCTGTCGCCCTCGATCATGCGCGAGCGCATCCAGGACTCGCCCGCCGCCTACCTCCAGCGCTCCTCGGCGTGGCTGGTGGGCGGCTTCGCCGGCCTGGCGCTCGTGCTCGGCATCATCGGGCTCTATGGCGTCATCGCCTACTCGGTCAGCCAGCGGACCAGGGAGATCGGCCTCCGGCTCGCCCTCGGCGCCGACGCGCGCACTGTCTACGGGATGATCCTGGGCGAGGCCGGACGTCTGATTGCGACGGGTCTGCTCATCGGTGTCGGCTGCTCCATCGCCGCAGCGAGCCTGATGCGCACGCTGCTGTTCGGGACGACGCCGTGGGATGTGCCGACGCTGGCGGCCGTCGCCGCCGTCCTCGCCGTGTCGGCGCTGCTGGCCAGCTATCTCCCCGCGCGCCGCGCGGCCTCGGTGAATCCGATCGAAGCGCTGAGGGTGGAATAGGGACTGCGGGCTCCGGGCTCCGGGCTCCGGGCTCCGGAAATTGTTCAGACGGCCATCCCCGGCGCAACTGAATGGCGCCCAACAGACCCGTGGCGTTCTTAACGAGGGCCGCTGTACCAGTTCACACCTGCACCGCCTGAATCAGCGCCTTGATGTAGCCGTAGCCGAAGGCGAACGCCTGGTCCTGGCGCGGGTCGTCGTCGTGCCTCGGCATGTGATCGGGCATCACCATGTACGAGTAGCCGACCTGCTTCAGCGTCCGCATCACTGCCGCCATGTCCACGTCCCCCTCGTCGGGGAAGACTTCCTGGAAATCATCGCGGTGACCGCGGATGTTGCGGAAGTGGATGTTGAAGATCTTGCCGCGGCTGCCGAAGTAGCGGATGACGTCGTGGATCTCGGTGGCGGGATGCTGCAGCATCTCGGCCGTCGAGCCGAGGCACAGATTCAGCCCGTGATACGGGCTCGGCTTGATCTCGACGAAGCGCTTCATGCCGTCGACGGTCCCGAGGACGCGGGCCACGCCGCGAAATCCCGCCGGCGGCACGCCCGGATCGTGCGGGTGACACGCCAGGCGCACCTTGTGCTCCTCTGCGACCGGCACGACGCGCTCCAGGAAGTAGGTGATGCGCTCCCACGCGATGTCAGCGGTGACGCGGCCGGCGGCAGTCAGCGGCGGGTCTTCCTTCGCCTCCGCGAGACGCCACGTGCTGTAACGCGAGCCGCCGCGCCCCGGCGTGTCGGCGGTGCGGAGCACGCCGAGCAGGTTCATGTTGTATTTTGCCGCCGGGATGCCGGCGCGCGCGCAGTTGCGGATAATCGTGCAGACCTGATCGATCTCGCGCTGCCGGTCAGGCTCCTTGCCCAGCATGATGCCCTTGCCGTCGCCGGCAGCACGCCGGGGGTTGGCGGAGTGCTGCCGCGACAGCCCGTCGATCGACGCCGACGACAGCGTCGGGAACTCGATCATGTCGAGCGAGACGCCGTGCGCCTCGCAGAGCTCGCGGAGAGTGGTCAGTGACTCGACGGTCCACGACGACGGGTCGTCGCCGTTGGCCGGAAAGCCGCAGATGTGATCGACGCCGTGGCGCTTGAAGTAGTCGAGGCGCTGCGGATCCGTCGGCGCACGCTGGCAGCCGACGACCATCGTCGACGACGATGCTGGCAGTCCGGTGGTCGCGTCGGCGCCGGACGGCCGTAGGAGCGAACCGAGCCCGGCGAGACCGGCAAGTGAGACGAAGTCGCGACGCTTCATTGGGCTCATCGCCTCTCCGAGCCGAAATGACAAAGGCGGGCAAGTCTACTGACCTGCCCGCCCCGTATGCTTCGATGCTGAAGGCCGATCTGAAGATCGGCCCTACAGGAGTCCGCTTCCTACATTCTTCATTCTTCACTCGTCATTCTTCAATCCCTACGCGCACCCGCTCGTCGTGCCGCAGTTGGCGCACTTGTAGCAGCTGCCGCTGCGGATCATGATCGAGCCGCAGGTGGAGCACGGCGGCGCGTCTTCCTGGCTCTGGATAGCAGCGCCGGCGAAGCCGGCCCTGGCTTCCGCCTTTGGCGCATCCGCGCGTGGCTGCTCGTTGATTGCCAGCTCCGGCTGCTGAGGCTCCTCGATGTTGACGCCGGCGTCGAACTGGGCCGACTTCGAGAGGAACTTCGTCGCCATCCACCGGAAGATGTAGTCGACGATCGACTTGGCGAAGCGCACCTCCGGGTTGCGCGTCATGCCCGACGGCTCGAAGCGGGCGTGGCTGAACTTGTCGACCAGCACCTGCAGCGGCACGCCGTACTGGAGCGCGTAGGAGATCGCCTGTGCGAAGGCGTCGGCGAAGCCCGAGATCGTCGAGCCCTCCTTGGCCATCACCAGGAAGATCTCGCCCGGCTGTCCGTCCTCGAACATGCCGACAGTGATGTAGCCCTCGTGGCCGGCGATGTCGAACTTGTGCGTGATCGACCGCCGCTCGTCGGAGAGCTTGCGGCGCACGGGCTGCGGCATGGCGGCCACGGCGGCCTCGGCGACAGCCTTCGCCGCATCCGCGGTCTTGTCGCGCGACGTGTTGAGCGGCTGCGTGCGCTTGCTGCCGTCGCGGTAGATCGAGACCGCCTTGGCGCCGAGCTTCCAGGTCTCGATGTAGGCCTGCATGATCTCGTCGACAGTGGCCTCTTTCGGCACGTTGACGGTCTTGCTGATCGCGCCCGAGATGAAGGGCTGGGTGGCGCCCATCATCTTGATGTGGCCCATGTAGTGGATCGAGCGCTGGCCCTTGGCGGCCTTGAACGCGCAATCGAACACGGCGAGGTGCTGGTCCTTCAGGAACGGCGCGCCCTCGATCGTCTCGTTCTCGTCGATGTAGGCGACGATCTCGGCGACCTGCTCGTCGTTGTAACCGAGCTTGGTGAGCGCCATCGGCACGGTGGTGTTGACGATCTTCATCAACCCGCCGCCGACGAGCTTCTTGTACTTCACCAGCGCGATGTCGGGCTCGACGCCCGTCGTGTCGCAGTCCATCATGAAGCCGATGGTGCCGGTCGGCGCGAGCACGGTGGCCTGCGCGTTGCGGTAGCCATGCTGCTCGCCGAGCTCGACGGCCTCGTCCCACGACGTCCGCGCCGCGTGATAGAGGTCGCTCGGCACCAGCTTCGCGTTCACGCCGCGCATCGCGTCGCGGTGCTTGCGCATGACGCGGAGGAACGGCTCGCGGTTCGCCGCGTAGCCGGCAAACGGCCCGCCGTGATCCCGCGCGACGCGTGACGACTGCGCGTAGGCCTCGCCGGTCATCAGCGCCGTGATCGCGCCGGCATAGTCGCGGCCCTGGTCGCTGTCGTAGGGCAGGCCACGCGACATCAGCAGCGCGCCGAGGTTGGCGTAGCCGAGACCCAGCGGCCGGTAGGCGTGGCTGTTCTTCTCGATGGCCTTGGTCGGATAGCTCGAGTTGTCGACCAGGATCTCCTGCGCCGTGATGAACGTGCGGCACGCCGCCTTGAACGCGTGCGCGTCGAACTCACCGGCGTCGGTGACGAACTTCATCAGGTTGATCGACGCCAGGTTGCAGGCCGAGTCGTCGAGGAACATGTACTCGGAGCACGGGTTGCTGGCGTTGATGCGGTCCGTGTTCGGGCAGGTGTGCCACTCGTTGACGGTGGTGTCGTACTGCATGCCCGGATCGCCGCACACCCAGGTGCCCTCGGCGATGAGGCGCATCATGTCGCGCGCCTTGTAGGTGTCCAGGCGCTCGCCGTTGGTCACCGCGTGCGTGTCCCACGTGCCGTCGTCGAGCACGCTGCGCATGAACTCGTCGGTGACGCGCACGGAGTTGTTCGAGTTCTGGAAGAAGACCGAGCCGTAGGCCGTGCCGGTGAACGAGCCGTCGTAGCCGGCGTCGATGAGCGCCCAGGCCTTCTTCTCTTCCTCGACCTTGCAGTTGATGAACTCGATGATGTCCGGATGATCAGCGTTCAGGATCACCATCTTGGCGGCGCGCCGCGTCTTGCCGCCGGACTTGATGACGCCGGCAAAGGCGTCGTAGCCCTTCATGAACGAGACCGGGCCGCTGGCAGTGCCGCCGCCGGCGAGCAGCTCGCGGGACGATCGGATCTGCGACAGGTTCGAGCCGGTGCCCGAGCCGAACTTGAACAGCATGCCCTCGGTGCGCGCCAGCGTCAGGATCGAGTCCATCGTGTCGCCGACCGAGTTGATGAAGCACGCCGAGCACTGCGGCGCCTTTTCGAACCCGCAGTTGAACCACACGGGGCTGTTGAACGCGCCCTTCTGGTAGACGAGCAGGTGCTTCAGGTCGTCGGAGAACGCCTGCAGATCCACGTCGGTGCGGAAGTAGCGCTGCTTGCGCGCCCACATCGTGATGGTGTCCACGACCCGGCCGATCAGCTGCTTGACCGAGCGCTCGCGCTCCGGCGAGCCCATCTGGCCGCGGAAATACTTGGAGACGACGATGTTGGTGGCCTGCTGGGACCAGAAGCGCGGAATCTCCACGTCGCGCTGCTCGAAGACCACGTGGCCTTTCTCGTTGCCGATCACCGCCGCGCGAAGGTCCCACTCCACTTCGTCGAACGGGTCGACGCCGGGGCGTGTGAAATATCGCGGGAACTCGAGTCCGGGCGCGGTCTCCGTCACACGCTCCGAAGAGTCATCCCGCAGCGCTACCTGGGCAGTCGCCGTGGCATCCTGGGCTGCGCTCGTCTGCATCTTCCCTCCCACCCGAAAAAAGACGGCACGTCCCTACGCCCCTGAAGGGGGTGCCACTGAAAGACAACTTGGTCTGGGGCGCGATCCGGCTTATGGCGGGACTTCCCGTCTCGTCAGGATGCTGGGATCACCCTGCGCTCGCCGTGCTCGCGCAACGAGCACCGACTATGCGCTTGCGCCCTTTCGGCTGTCAAGCACGAACTACCAGATATTGTGGCGCCGTTTTAGGTCGAACGCAAGATGTGGCAAATTCTGGCCGCAATTTGCACAACATGGCACCAGCTGGACCAGAGCCCTGTGTGACGTCTTTGTGAAGCGATGTACAAAGTCGGCCCGCGACGTCACCAAGTCGTCATGCGCTTGCGCTCCAGGCGCCAATCAGCGCACGATACGGCCCTAGAGTGAGAGTCCGTCGTTCCCCAGGCCGATGGCCCGTTTTCCCCTTCGCAGGGCTGGCCCTGCTCGTGGCCTGCGGCCCGAAGACCGCCCACGTGCAGGCGCACGTCGAGCCGCCGCCCGCGCTCGTCGTCCCCTCGCCGCCGCCACGGGTCATCGTCCCGCCGCAGCCTGAACCGCCGGCACAGGTCGAGGACGCCCAGCCGCCGAGCCCGGCCCGCTCCCGGCCGCAGCGCGCGTCGGCGCCTCGGCAGGAAGCCAGGCCCGAGACCAAGCCGGAGTCCACGCCCGAGGCGCCTGCCCCGGCTCCCGAAGCCACCAGCCCCGCGCCGGAGAAGCCTCCCACGCCGGCCGATGCGGCTGGCGTCGCGGCGGTACGGCAGCAGATGGGACGCGCGACCCAGAACCTGACTCAGGTGAACTACGCGGGGCTGTCGAACGACATGAAGACCCAGTACGACACCGCCAATCGCTTCCTGGCCCTCGCCGAGCAGGCGCTCAAGGAAGGCAACCTCCTGTTTGCGTCCACGCTCGCCGACAAGGCGGGGGCGATCGCTGCGCTGCTGACGGGACACTAAAACGCACCACTGCGGTGCAGGAGTGCAGGCGTGCCGCTCAGCACCCGTCTAAACCTGCGGCAATACGATCCTGAACGTCGTCCCCGCGCCGGTGGACTGGACCTCGATCTCGCCGTCGTGCAGCTGCACGGTGCGGAAGACCATCGACAGGCCGATCCCGCTGCCGCCGTCTTTCGTCGTGAAGTACAAATCGAAAATCTTCGGCAGGTCGGTGAGCGGGATCCCCGCGCCGGTGTCCTCGACGGTGATGGCGACCCGGCGCCGTGACACGCTGCGGCCGGTCAGCCGGAGCGTTCCGCCCTGCGGCATGGCCTGACACGCGTTGAGCGCGAGATTGAGCAGCGCCTGGCGCAGCGACCCGGGATCGCCCTGGACGTCGGGCACGTCGGCCGGACACTCCACGTGCACCCGGACGCCGGTGGTGCTGGCATCGGGCTCGACGATCCGCGCGATCTCGTCGAGCATCGTGTCCACCGCCACCGGCTGCAGCCGCAGGTCTTCGGGCCGCATGAATTTCAGGAAACCCTGGACGACCTGATCGAGCCGCCGGATCTCGCTGCCGATCACGTTGACGTGATCGATCGTCGCCGTGCTGCCGGGTGAGCCGTCCCCGCTCCGTCCCTGCGCCGCCAGCTTGCCCTTGAGCAACTCCAGGTGGATGGTCATGGCGTTGAGGGGGTTCTTCACCTCGTGCGCCACGCCCGCCGTCAGCCGGCCCAGCGCCGCGAGCTTGCGCGAATACCGGATCGTGGACTCGACGGCGCCGAGCGCGCCGATGTCGCGCGCCACGATCATCACGCCCACCAGCCTGTCGTCCCGGTCCTCAACCGGGTGCGCGGTCACCAGCCAGTCGCGCCTCCCGCCGTCGCTCTCGCCCGACGGCAGCGACATCGTGACCGGGTCCGCGGACGTCCGCACGTCGTGCGTCCGATCGACGATGTCCCTGAAGGGCCTGACGCCGTCGGTGTCACAGGCGGCGAGCAGCGCCCGCAGGGCAGGGTTGGCAAACAGCACCTCGCCCGTCGGCCCGAAGATGCCGACGGCATCGGCAAGATGCTCGACGATCGAATCGAGACCGGCCTCGGGTCCCTGCGCTCCGCGGCCGGCGAGCAGCTTGTCGCTGACGGCGCGGATCTCCCGGCCCAGCTCGCCGAACTCGTCCTGCGGCAGGTCCAGCGTCGTTGCCGGCTCGCCGCGCTCCAGTCGCTGCAGCCCGGTCCGCAGGACATGGATCGGACGCAGCAGCCACTGCGCGAGCACGAGCGCGCCGAAGGTGGCCGCGGCCAGCAGGTACAAGGCGGTGACGATGACGGGACGCAGCGCCTCCTGCAGCTCGCTGCGCACCAGCAGCGTCGAGACGCCGATGCTCGTGACGCCCGCGAAGCGGCCGATGCGCAGCGGCTCGCGTACCTCGTAGTTGCGGCCGTCGCCGAAAAAAACTTCCTTCAGCTGCGCGAGGCCGCCCTGCTTCACGAACGTGTCGAGGAGCGGCGACTCCGGCAGCGCCTTGCCAATCTGTTCGGGGTCGGAGTGCGCGACGATGACGCCCTGGCCGTCGAGAATGGCGGCATAGGTGACGCCCTTGGAGTAGATGGCCGCCTCGAGGATGGCGCGCAGGCCGCCGTCCTCACGCAGCGCCAGGCCCGGATCGCCGGTGGTGGTGGGAATGACAGTGAACGCGCGCTGGTAGATGGCCTGCGCCAGCAGGCGGCCGCGCGCGTCGCTTTCCTCGAGACGAACCCGCGCCTGCTCCGCCAGGTTGTGCACGCTGAGGCCGGTCACCACCGCGCCAGCCAGCGCGGTGACACCGAGAACCTGCTTTGTGCGGAGTGAAAGGCGCATGCGGTCCGGGGCTGGGGCCCGGAATCAGTTGCCCTTCCGGAGCCCCAGGCGATTCAGCTTGTTGTGCAGCGTCTTGAGACTGATCCCGAGAATCTCGGCCGCACGTGTCTTGTTGTCGCGCGTGTGCTCCAGCGTCAGCACGATGAGACGGCGCTCGGCCTCCTCGACGGTGATGCCGGGCTCGAGCGTCATGCCCGAACCTGTCGCCACCACCGGGCTCGCGCCAAGCGGCGGCAGGTGCTTCAGCTCGATGAACTCACCCTCGGCGAGGATCGTCGCCCGCTCGATGACGTTCCTGCAGCTCGCGCACGTTGCCGGGCCAATGATACTGCTCAAGCTTCCGCATTGCGTCGCCGCTGATGGCCTTGACAGCCTTGTCGTTCCGTTCGGCGAACTCGGCGATGAACGACTGCGTCAGCAGCGGGAGGTCGTCCTTGCGGTCCCGGAGCGGCGGCAGGGCGATGGAGAAGACGTTCAGCCGGTAGTACAAATCCTCGCGCAGCTTGACGTCGCGCACGGCCTGCAGCGGGTCCACGTTGGTGGCGGCGATGACGCGCACGTCCACCGGCGTCTCGACCCGGCCGCCAAGGCGGCGGAAGCGGCGCTCCTGCAGCACGCGCAGCAGTTTCACCTGCGTCTGCGGCGTCATCTCGGCGATCTCGTCGAGGAAAATGGTGCCGCGATCCGCCAGCTCGAACACGCCCTGCGCGGCGCTCCATCGCCCCGGTGAACGCGCCCTTTTCGTGTCCGAAGATCTCGCTTTCGAGCAGGGTCTCCGGGATGGCCGCGCAGTTGATCGGCACGTAGGGCATCGGCGCGCGCGGGCTCAGGGCGTGAATCGTCTGCGCCACCAGCTCCTTGCCGGTCCCCGACTCTCCGGTGATCAGCACCGACGCCGTCGTCGGCGCCGCCTGCTCGACCACCTGGTAAATCTTCCGCATCTCGGCGCTCGCGCCGATCATCCCGCCAAACGCGCCCTTGTCGCGGAGCTGGCGGCGGAGCGACTTCACTTCACGCAGGGCATGCTGCCGCTCGGCGGCCTTGTCGAGCAGAATCCTCAAGCGCTGCGGATCGACAGGCTTGGTCAGGTAGTCGTAGGCGCCGGCGCGAATCGCTTCGACGGCAGACTCCACGGTGCCCTGCGCCGTGAGCAGAATCACCGCGATGCCCGGGTCGATGTCGCGCACGGCCTCGAGCAGCTCGAGACCCGTCCGCCGCGGCATGACCAGGTCGGTGACGATGATGCTTGGCCGGAACGAGGTGACCTTCTCCAACCCCTCTTCCCCATCCGACGCCGACTCGGCGAGGAATCCCCACGTGCGAATCAGCTCTGTCAGGCCTCCCCGGGTGGCGCTGTCGTCCTCGACGATGAGGACGCGCTCGACGGCAGTGCCTGAGGCGCGCTCGGCATCAGTCGCGGGAGAATGAGAAGTCATCTGCAATACCCTCTGAGGTAATTTTTACACGTTTCACGGCCATGCTGACATGTGCCGTAAGATTTTGAATCCGTTTAAACTATTGATGAATCGAACCTTACATATGGTGCATGCCTTGCTACCGAGAGTTCGGTGAGGTAACACATCAAAATGCGAACCAGCCCAGCTCTCCCGGTCATCCTCGTCGCCGCGGCCCTCACGATCACCGGCTGCTCGTCTGGATCCCAGTCGTCGCAGGCCCCGGCGGCGCCGCCGGCGGCAGCGCCCACAGCGTCCACGCCAGCGGCACCCCCAGCAGCCGCGGCGACGCCAACAGCGGCGCCTGGGGCGCCAGAGGCCGCGCCGTCGGCCACAGCGTTGGCTGCGTCAGGCGCGGTCCCGGCCGGCACCCCCAGCCAGGGCGGCAGTGCCGCTTCGTCGACGGCGTCAGCGGCCACGCCGCAAGCGACGGCTGCCGCGGCGGCATCTGCGGCGCCCTCAGCGCCTTCAGAACCGCCACCGCCGCCACCCCCACCCGCGCCGCGCTATCGTGAAGTGACGCTGCCCTCGGGCACCACGCTGGGCCTGCGGCTCGACACCACCGTGGCGTCGGACTCCAGCCATGTCGAAGACCCGGTCCACGCGACGCTGCGCCGCGACATCGTCAGCGACGGCCTGACAGTGCTGCCGGCCGGCACGCGCGTCACTGGCGTGGTCACCACCGCCGAGCGATCGGGGAAAGTGAAGGGGCTTGCGCGCGTGTCGGTCCGCTTCACGTCGCTGGTCGCAGACGACGAGCGCATCGACATCCACACGTCGCTCGTGTCGCACCAGGCCAAGTCGACCAAGAAGAAGGACGCCGGCAAGATCGGGATTGGCACCGGGGCTGGCGCGCTGGTCGGCGCGCTGGTGGGCGGCGGCAAAGGCGCGGCAATCGGCGCCGGCGTCGGCGCGGCAGGGGGCACTGGCGTGGTCATGGCCACGCGCGGCGAAGAAGTCACGCTGCCGGCGGGCACCGCGCTGAGCGTGACGCTGACAGAGCCGCTCGCAATCAGGGTCCTGCTTCCGAAATGACGGACGTGCCCGGGTTGCCGGAGGAAACGCCAGCGGTGGCCGTGCCCGACGTGCTGGTCACGGCGCCGCTCGGCCCGTCTCCGGAGGGATCCGAGCCGTCGATCGCGGCGCCAGTGCGTTCACGGGGCGCCGACCGGCTTCGCGCGCTGTTCGAGGTCTTCCTGTGTTCGGGGCTGCCGACGCAGCTGCTGATCGAACTGGCGTTGGTGACGGCCGGAGTCCGGCCGTTTTCCGGCGGGGATCACCTCAACGCGCCGTTCATCTTCGTCGTGGCGCTCACCGACAGCGCGCTCATCGTCATCCTGGTGGCGCTTCTCCTGCGTGCCAACGGCGAGTCCTTCCGGGCGGTCGTCGTCGGGGATCGCCGTCTCGCCCGCGAAGTGCTGACAGGGGTGTCGCTCGTCCTGCCAGTGATTGTCGGCGCGGCGCTCGTCATCGTGGCGGCGCGGTCGCTGTGGCCGGCTTTGCACAACGTGCCCGACAACCCGCTCATCGGGATGTTGCACTCGCGATGGGACATCGCGCTGTTTGCGATCACCGCGGTGGTCGCCGGCGGCGTCCGCGAGGAAGTGCAGCGCGCGTTTCTGCTGACGCGATTCGAGCAGCATCTGGGCGGGCCGTGGGTTGGGCTGGTGCTCACCAGCGTCGCGTTCGGCGCGGGGCACGCGATTCAAGGCTGGGACGCCACCGTGGTGACGGGGCTGCTGGGCCTGACGTGGGGCGCCGTCTACCTGCGCCGGCGAAGCGCCGTGGCGCCGATGATCAGCCACATCGGATTCAATGGCGTGCAGGTGGTGGCGTTCCTCGTGGCCGGCACGCGCGGCGTATAGTGAAGGCCCGGATGCCTTCAGCAACGTCGCCAGGGAATTCCACCGGCCGCTGGTGGGCGTCCTGGCAGGGACTGGTCCTGCTGTTTTTGATTGGCCTGCCCGCGGTGACGTGCCGCATCTACGCGTCAGACGAGGTCCAGTACTTCGCCTACCTGCGATCGCTGTGGTTCGATCACGACGTCTCGTTCCAGAACGAGTATCAGTACTTCTACGACGCCGGCATCGCGGCCTCGCCCGGCTTCCACGAGACGTTCCTGGAAAACCAGACGGAGACCGGCCGCCGCGTGAACTTCGGGACCATCGGCTGCGCGCTCTTGTGGGCGCCGTTCTACGCCGTCGGCGATCTGGTGGCCCGCGCGGAGCACGCGGCCGGACGGCCGGTGGCGGCAGACGGGTTCTCGCGGCCGTATGTGGCCGCGGTGAGCTACGGGTCGGCGCTCTACGGGCTGGTCGCAGTGCTGCTCTCGGCTGCCATCGTCCGTCAGATCGGTCGCGGCTGGCCGGCACTCGCGCGCGAGGACAGCGTCGCGGCGCTTGCCGTCTGGTTTGGCACGCCGCTGCTGTTCTACATGTACATCGCGCCCCCGATGTCGCATGCGACGTCGGCATTCTCGGTGGCCATCTTTCTCTATGCGTGGCAGCGCGTGCGTGAGCGCTGGTCTGTCGGCGGGATGATGCTGCTCGGCGTGCTGGCGGCGCTGATGGCGATGGTGCGCGAGCAGGACGCCTTTGTCGCGGCGGGCCCCGCGGTCGATTTCGCCTGGACCGTTCTGACCGAGCGTAACGGCAACGCCCGCGCGCGCCTCGCGGCGGCTGCCGCCGGCGTCGGTGCGGGCGCCCTGGCGTTCACGCCGCAGGCGCTGGCCTACGAAGCGCTGAACGGCCATCTCGGGCCGTCGCATCTCGTGGCCCGGAAGATGTCGTGGAGCGCGCCGCACGCGCTCGAGGTGCTGGCCTCACCGGCGCACGGGCTCTTCTGGTGGACGCCGCTGGCCGCCGTGGCTCTGGCGGGCCTCCTGATCCTGCTCCGGCGTCTCCAGCCCGGGGCGCGCGTCATCGCCGTCGCGCTGCTCGTTGTCGTCGCGCTGCAGGTCTATGTAGCGGGAAGCGTGGAGTCATGGACAGTCGCCGGGGCCTTCGGGCAGCGCCGGTTCGTCTCGCTGACTCCGGTGCTGGTCGTCGGACTGGCCGCCGTGCTGGCCGCCGGTCGCGAGTGGCGCTGGCCGCGCGCGATCGTGACGCTCGCCGTCGTCGCCGGCGTCTGGTGGAACGTGTCGCTCATCGTGCAGTTCGGCGCGGGCCTGATGGATCGACAGCGGCTCGAGCCCGCGCGCATCGCCTACAATACGTTCGTCCTCGTGCCGCGCGCGCTGCCGGGCCTGGCGTGGCGGTACGTCACCGACAGAACCAGCTTCTACGAGCCGGCGCGTTCGCCGGCCTCGCCCTGACTGTCCGATCCCGCGACGAGTCGACGTGCGCCTGCTGTATCTTGCCGACATCCGGTTCCCGCTCGAGCGGGCCAACGGGATCCAGACCTTCGAGACGTGCCGTGCCCTGGCGGGACACGGGCACAGCGTGACGTTGCTCGTGCGCCCCGATACCGCCACGCCCGCCCGCGATCCCTGGTTCTTTTATGGCGCCGAACGGGTTCCGCGGGCTCGACATCGTCTACACGTCGCGATTCCCGCAGTCTCTTCAACGCGCGGGGTACCTGGCCGCGGCCATGCGTCGCATCGTGACGGGCGGGGCGGACGTCTTGTTTACGCGGGACCTCGGCATCGCGTCGATGGCGCTGTCGTCGCCGCGCCGCGCGGCGCTCGTCTACGAATCGCACGGCTATGCGCCGGCGGTCAGCCAGGAATTGCCCCGGCTGCTCGGGACGTCCACGGCGCCTTCAGTGCAGAAGCTGAAGCGGCTGGCCGAGCGCGAGCGCAAGGTGTGGACGCGCGCCGACGGGTATGTGACGTTGACCGCCGCGCATCGTGACGACCTCGTCGCGCGTTTCGGTTCACGCAGCAACGTCGCCGTCGTGCCCGACGGCACGCGCCTGCCGCGCAGCCGGGTCTTCCACCCGCCGGCGGACGGCCCCCTGCTGGTGGGATACGCGGGGCACCTCTATCCGTGGAAGGGCGTGGACGTCCTGATCGACGCCGTCGCCCAGCTCCAGGATGTCCGCGCCCTGATCGTCGGCGGCCAGCCCGGCGAGCGCGATCGTTCGCGGCTCGAAGCGCTCGCCCACCTCCGCGGCGTCGGCCAGCGGATCGAGTTCACCGGCTGGCTCCCGCCGCAGGACGTCGCGGCCGCGATCGCGAAGTGCGGCGTGCTCGTGCTGCCGAACATCCGGAGCACGATCTCCGAGCGATACACCTCGCCCCTGAAGCTGTTCGACTACCTCGCGGCCGGGCGCGCCATCGTGGCGTCCGACCTCCCGGCCATTCGCGAAGTGCTGACCGCCGAATACAACGCGCTGCTGGTCGAGCCGGGCCGCGCCGATCTGCTCGCCGCCGCGTTCTCCCGCCTCGCGGCCGACCCCGCGCTCCGCCTGCGTCTCTCGCGACAGGCGTTTGACGATGCGGCGCGGTACGGATGGGACGCGCGTGCCGCCGCCCTCGACACGGTGATTCAGGCCGCGGGGCGCCGCGCGTGATCTCGCCGGCACTGCTGACGCTGGTCTGCTGCCCGGACTGCAGCGGCGCTCTCGCGGAGGACGGGGAGCGGTTCCGCTGCGCCCGCTGCGGTCACATCGTCACGCGGGGCCCCGGATATCTCGACCTCCGGCCCTCGACCTCGTTCACCGAGCAGACCAAATACCTGGACGAGGCGCTGCACGGCGACGCGAGACACGAGACGGTGTCGCCGCCGCTGCTGCAGGCGGGAGTTCGGCAGTGGATGCTGCGCCGCATGCTGGCGCCGGGCCCCGGCGATGTCGTCGTCAATCTCGGCTGCGGCAGCGGACGGTCGCTGGTGTGGAATCACGACAGCGGCGCGACGCTGGTCGGCATCGACGTGGCGCCGTACTTCGCGAGCGAGGCGCTGGAGCGCGCCAATCTCGTGCTCGGCGACCTGCGCCGCCTGCCGTTTCGCGATGGATCGGTCGCCAAGGCCTACGCACTCGACGTCTTCGAGCACCTGTCGAAGCCGGCGCTCGCGCACGTGCTCGCCGAAATCGCGCGCGTCGTGCGCCCGGGCGGTCATGTCTTCGTCTACTCGCACGTACCGGAAGAACTCGCCGCTGGCCGGAGGGCTGAAGGCCGTGAACTCGCTGGCGCGCGGACTGGAACGCGTGGGGCTGGTGGACCTGCGCCAGGAGCGGCTTCGCAAGTCCGATCACCTGAACCCGCTGGCAGACATCCCGGATCTCGAGCAGACCGTGGCCGAGGCCGGCTTCAGCATCGCGCAGATCCGCTACTACACGCCTCTTGTCGGCGCGGTCATGGAGAACATCCTGATGCGCATCGCCGAGCGCGGCCTTGGGCTCTGGCGCACGCGCAAGGACCCGCCGGAGGGCACTGACATCGACGTCGAGCGTACCGCGCAGGCGCGTGAGGCGAGGACGGCCGCGAAGCGCGCGCTGGCCTCCGGCGGGCCCCTGTATCAGAGCCTGCGGGCGGCGACGGCGCTGATGACGCTCGACGTGCGGGTGTTCGGACGCGTTCGCAGCGGGCCCTTCTTCGTCCTGCTCGAACGCAAGCCTGGCTGACGCGCCTGCGGTGGCTGCGTCTTCGTCAGGGCCCGGGCGTCTCGGACCGCGCGGTCACACGTCCGCAGACCCGGACGCGCGGCGCGGCAACGCGGTCGGCCTCGCCCAAGGCCCACAACGCTCGCGGCACAGCACCGAGGTCGAACACGCTGCTGGCCTGGTCGCCGCCGTCATTGACCTGTTGCGCCAATCGCACCAGTTGCGGCGCGTTCAGCAGCGCGGGAGCGGCGGCCATGCCGTCGGCGGCCAGGCGCGCGGCTCTGGCCTGAGGCGGAATCAGCTCTATGTCGACCTTCGGCGCGGGTCCGGACGTGCGAGTCAATCGGACCTGCAGCGGTTGGTCCGCGACAAGGTAGAGCACGGCGCGGCTGTCGTACGCCCGGTAGTTGTCAGTGCGGATCACGAGCCCGGCGGCAGCAATCGAGGTCACGTCATGCCACACGCGATCGCCGACCTCCTCGCATCGCACGCTGCCGACCATCCGCCACGCCAGCGGCGGCCCGATCGCCGGTTTCAGCGAGTTCGACCTGGCCGGCGTCAAGCGCTGCCGGACCTGCCCTGTCGAGTCGAGCGAGACGACCGCCAGGGCGGCGTCCGTCCTGAGCACCTCGGCGCCGTCAACGTCGATGGCGATGCTGCCAGGCTCGACGTGGACATGCGCGCTCCTGGGGAGGATACGTCTGCCGATACGGGCACCGGCCGGCACCTGGAGATCAACGACGCCCGCAGTGGCTTCGGGGACGCCGGCAGCCCCGCCCGTCACGCCGACGATGGCATAGCGGCTCGCGGTGGACGATGGCCGCCAGGTGCCGCCCAACCCGCGCAGGAAATCGGGGGCCTGGGCCGCGAGCAAGCGGGATGGCGTCTGGCTGAATCGCCGCGATCACAAATCGATCGCGGCGGCTGCCCAGCAGGCGGTCGACGGTCCAGTCCTCGAGCGGCATCGGCTCGAAGTCGAAGCCATATTGCTGCAGGGCCTGCACGCCCTGCGCGAAGGCCACGACAGTGCGGCCGTCGCGGAAGGCCTGGTCGATGACAGGCTGTTCGCGTGGCGCGATCGTGATGTCGCGAGTCGTGGTGACGTCCTCGCCAGCAAGGAAATAGAGCAGTCCCTGATCGAGAGTGTACGACTCGGCGACGATGCGGGAGCCATTCGGGACGCGGTCGAGAACGGCACTGTAGAAGCGCCGGTTGAAGGTGCGGTCACTGTGGTCGACCAGCCGGAAGTTCGACACGGCAAGGGTCACGGCCAGCCCGGCCACGCCGACCAGCGAGGCAACCGCACACGCACGATGGCCGGTCCTGGGCCAGCCCTCCGACATCCCCGGCACGAAGGCGCCAAGCAGCCAGAGCGGCACGAGCGCGCCGATGAGGAACCCCTCGGTGTCGGCCCGGATATTCGCGCTCAGCAGCAACACGCCGGCGGCCGTGAGGACGAGCAGGAGCGTTTCCCTCCACCGCCGCCACAGCCCGACGGCGATGCCAAGGGCAACAAGCGCCACCCCGGCGCTCGACAGCTCGTCGCGCAGCATGTGTCCAATGCCCGGCAGCCGCTCGGACAGCAGCGCCTTCCACGTGAAGACGAACATGTCGCCGCTGTACTTGTGAGCCCGCATGACATCGAACAGCTCGGGCAGATTGCTGGCGCGCGCCTCGAGGTACGGGGCGTGCTGCCATGTGCGGAGAATGATGAAGAGATACTGCGCAAGGCCCAGCAGGATCAGGCCCGCACCTGCCAGCAGGATCCGCGGCCGAACAGCGCGGCGCCAGTCGGTCGCGAGCACGAACAGGACGAAGGCCGGCGCGACTGTCGCGATCGTCAGGTGGTTGCCCAGACCAAGCGAGAGCAGTCCGATCGATGTGAGCAGGTCGCGATCGCGCCGCGTCCGGCTCCACGCCAGCACACGCCAGAGCGCGGCGGCGATCAGCAGGGCATTCAACGTGTAGACCTCGGCGCCCAGGGATTCCTCCCAGAACATCCTGCCCACTGCCAGCGCAGCGGCGAGCGTCGCCGCGTGGAGGGAGCGGGCGCCGAGGCAGCGTGCCGCGCCATACGCGCACAGCACGGCGCCGGTACCGGCGAGCGCCGACATCAGGTTGATGCGCCACGCCAGCGTGCCAAGCGGCACATACGAAAACAGGTGCGAAACCAGGACGTAAAGTGGGTAGCCTGGCGGGTGCGCCGTGCCGAGCACGTGCCCGAGGTCCTGGAACTTCGCGGAGTCGCCGTTGGCGAGGACGTCGGGATACAGCGTGGCGAGGTCCAGCGTCAGGACGACGAAGGCCAACACGATGGGCGGTGCGAGCCGTGCGGCTCGGATCAACAGCCCCGTGCGCGATTCGCCCACCGTCGCTATATTCTCACAGGGCCTTGTCACGATCCGCGCCACCGACGCCCGCCTTCACCAATGACCAGCATCGCGGGTAGCCTGTAGGGCGTGCGCATCCTCTACAGCGCGATCGATCAGCGCGTGCCCGGGACCGTGGGCGGATCGACGCACGTCCAGGCAGTCTCCGAGGGCCTGGCTGCACTCGGCCACGAGGTCCACACGCTGGTCGGCGCCGGTGACGGCCCGTTTCCGGATGGCGCCGTCTGCTGGCACGCAGTGAGCACGCCGGCAGGCCGGCCCCAGCTCCGGCTGCTCCGCGCCCGCGCGGTCGAGCGCATCGCCCGGCGGGTATCGCCCCACGTCGTCATCGAGCGTTACCACAATTTCGGCGGTGAGGGCGTGCTCGCGGCGCGGCGCGCAGGCGCGCGAATGGTGCTCGAGGTCAACGCGCCGATCGTCGACGTCCCGGGATCGTCCAAGTCGCGCCTCGACCGCGCCACGATCGTCCGGCCGCTGGGACGATGGCGCGACTGGCAGGTGCGGCACGCCAATCTCATCGTGACCCCGAGCGCACGCATCGTCCCGCCGTGGGTGCCGCCCGATCGCATCCTCGAGCTCGAATGGGGCGCCGATACGGACAGGTTCCGCCCCGGAGCGACGGGAGCGGTGCCGTGGACGCGGGAGCCATCGACCATCGTGGCCGTCTTCGCGGGCGCGTTCCGGACATGGCATGGCGCCGTGCAGCTTGTCGACGCGACAAGGCGATTGCACCAGGCCGGACGGACAGACCTGCGCGCCGTGCTGATTGGCGATGGCCCCGAGCGCGCGGCCGCGGAGCGCGCGGCCGGCTCGCATCCCGCGATCCTCTTCACGGGCGCGCTGCCCTACGACGCGATGCCAGCGGCGCTCGCGGCCGCCGACATCGGCGTCGCGCCGTTCGACGCAGCCAGGCACCCGGCGCTCGCGCTCGACTTCTACTGGTCGCCGCTCAAAATCTTCGAGTACCTGGCGTCCGGCCTGCCTGTTGTCGCGCCGGCCCTCGAACGCCTCACGCGCCTCGTGACCGACCGGACCGAAGGCGTGCTCTACGATCCGTCGGCCGACGGGCGCGCTCGATGGGGCGCTCGTGCAGGCCGCCGATCCTTCGCGTCGCGCCGCAATGGGCCAGGCGGCCCGTGCACGTGCCGTGCGGGACTTCAGCTGGCAGGCCCACTGCGCGGCACTCGACACCGCCCTGAGGGCATTCGCGTGACGCCGCCCGTGGGCCCGCTGCGCGTCCTGATCGTCACCGACTCGTTTCCGCCCAATTGCGGCGGCAGCGGGTGGAGCACGTTCGAGCTGGCTCGCGGACTACGCGCGCGGGGCCACGCCGTCGACGTGGTGCAGCCGAAACCCGGCCGCGCGGGCCGCACGGAACGGCGCTACGACGAATTCGACATCGACGAGATCGGCGCGACGGCACCCGCCGTGCCGTACGTGCGGAACTACTTCAAGAACGAGCGGCTCTGGCGGCAGCTCGCCAGCGTCCTGGACGCTCGCCTCGAGGCGAGCCCGTACGACATCGTGCACGCGCAGCACGTGCTCACCACGGTGCCTGCCATCCGCGCGGCGCGGGCGCGCAACGTGCCCGTGGTCGCGACCGTGCGTGATTACTGGCCGGTGTGCTACTGGTCGGATTTGATCATCGATCCGGCGTCCGACGCCCTGTGCCCCGAGTGCACCGCGGCGAACATGAGCCGGTGTGTCCGCCCCAGAGCCGGCGCGGCGTGGCCGCTCGCGCTGCCGATGATTCCCTACATGCGCGCCAACCTCACGCGGAAGAGGACGACGCTGGCGGCGGCCGATGCGGTGATTGCTGTCAGCTCCGTGATTGCTGCCGACCTCAGGGCGCGTGCACCGGAGTTGTCCGGTACACGCGTCGAGCAGATTCCCAACCCGGTGGACCTCGGCGCTGTCGAACGACAGGGCGTGTCCGCGGCCGCCGCCGCGCACGAGCCATACCTGCTCTACTGCGGCAAGCTGGAAGTGAACAAGGGCGCGGACCTTCTCGTTCGCGTGGCGCGGGACGCCGGCTGCCGCCTGCCGCTTGTGGTGGTCGGCGAGGGACGGCTTCGCCAGCGGCTCGAGTCTGAGGCTCGCGAGGCCGGCATCGATCTCCGCGTGCTCGGCTGGCTTCCGCGCGAAGAAGCGCTTGGCTGGTTGCGCCACGCCTCGGCGCTGGTCTTCCCGTCGCGCGGCCCCGAGTCGCTCAGCCGCGTCCTGCTCGAGGCCAGCGCGCTCGGCGTGCCAATCGCCGCGATGAACACCGGCGGCACCGCAGACATCATCCGCAACGGCGAGACCGGCCTGCTCTCCTCGACCGCCGACGTGCTCGCCAGCGACGTCGCACGTCTGCTCTCCGACCGGGCGCTCGCGGCGAAACTGGGCGGGGCCGCGCGCGAACATGTGAAGCAGACCTTCGACGCGCGCCAGGTCGTCGGCCGCATCGACGCGCTGTACCGGGAGCTGATCGGATGAATCCTCAGGGGGCTTACGCGGTCGGGTGCTCAGGGGGACTTCGCGGTCGGGTGCTCAGCGACTTACGCAGTTGGGTGCTCGGGGGACTTACGCTGTCGGGTGCTCGGGGGACTCACCAGTCGCGTGCTGGCCGTGAGCGGCGCCCATGACTAACCGCGTACGGCGAATCGCTGTCGTCGGCCGATCCGTGTACGCGCTTCATGGCGTCGGCGGCCTGGAGCGTCATCTCTACGATCTGGTGCGTTACCACCTCGACGCAGGCTGGCGCGTGACGCTCATCACCCGGACGCCGGAACGGATCGAGGGCGCGAATCCGGATCGCTGGACGATCATCCGCGACCATCCCGGATGCGAGGTCCGGTTCGTGCCCTACTACACGTTTCCGCTGGCCGGACGCCGGGGCACGACCATCGTCGACCGCAGCACCGCCTATCCCTGGTTCGGGATTCGAGCCGGACGGTTGGCGGCCGAACTGGCGGTGGCGGGGCAACTGGATGCTGTCTACGGCGTCGGCGCGGCGGTCTACGGCTACTCCGGCCGACATCGAAAGCCGGGCGGCCCGCGGATGCCGCTGGTGTTCAACCCGCAGGGTCTCGAGGAGTTCGGCGGCGCCGATGGCGGCTACGGCGGCCGGCCGATGAAGGCCGTCGGCTACGCGCCGTTGCGATCGGTGGTGCGCGCCACCGCCCGTGGCGCCGACGCCATCATCGCCACGGACCGCTCGATTGCGCCGGTCGTGCGGACGCACCTGCGCATCGACGACGACCGCATGATCGTCATTCCGAACGGGCTGGATGTCGTCGAGGGCGACAGGCTGGTGGACCGCCAACGCGGCCGCGCGCTTCGCGAGCAGCATGGCATCGCGCCCGGCGAGCCGCTGCTGGTGAGCGTGGGCCGCCTCGAAGCCAACAAGGGCTTCATCGACCTTGCCGAGGCGCTTGCGCGCCTGCCCGGCGGCGAGGCGTGGCGATGGGTGCTGGTCGGCGCCGGCCCGGATCGCGATCGTCTCGTGGGACGCCTCGCGACGCTCGGACTGGCCAGCCGCGTGATCCTTGCCGGTCGCCTTGCCGATGACGCGCTGCACCAGTGGTACGACGCAGCCGACCTGTTCGTGCACCCCACCCGCTATGAGGGCAGCTCGCTGGTCACGCTCGAGGCAATGCTCCACCGCAAGCCGGTCCTCGCGACCCGCACTGGCGGATTGCCGGACAAGGTCATTCCCGGAGGTACGGGCTGGCTGGTGCCGCCCGGAGACAGCGCGGCGCTGGCCTCGACGCTCGAGATCGCGCTCCGGAGCCGCGACCGCTGGGCCGCGTATGGCGCGGCGGGACGCGCGTTGCTCGAATCGGAATTCGACTGGCGCGTCATCCAGCGCCAGTTCGCGGACCTGTACGATCGCCTGATTGGCGATGCCTGAGCCTAGCGCGGTGACGGCCGCGCGATGTCCGCGCGTTTTCGCAGGCCGGCGATCCAGTCCGCGACGATGACACGACGCTTCTCTTCGCGTATCCGGTCGCGCGCCAACTGCTGCGCGGCGGCGCCTGCCGCCGGCGGCGGAGTGCCGGCGAACTCCGACTGGTGCTGCCTGAAGTAGTTCTCGACCTCGTCGTCTGTCGGCTGCGCGATCTCAGAAAACCGCAGCTCGACGTACAGACCGTATCCGCAAGTCGTCGCGCAGCCACTGCCGCAGCCACGCCTCGCTGACGCCCAGCGAGGCCAGCCATGCGGGCCGATCGGCGCCAGGCGCCTGGCGCTCCACCTCCGCCAGTCGCACGTCGACGGCCGATCGGTCGGGCTCCGGGGGGGCGTAGCGATCGACTTCGTCCAGGATCAGGACACGGTCGACGAGCCGCTCGAGCGCGGCGCCAGCCGGGTCGGGATCCTTCGGTGTCTCGATCAAATGCAGCGTCAGCGCGGTCCGCACGTCCGACAGCGTGATGAGATGGCCGTTGACGACAGCGAGCACGCGATCGATGACGTCCGCCGCCGACGGCCGCGAAACGCCGGACGCGAGCGCTGCCACGAGTCCAACGCCGACGACAGTTCGGCGCAAGCGCGGCGTCAGATTCATCAGATACAGGCGCGTCATCTCAGAATGCCTGCCCGAGGCTGATGTGGACCTCGGTCAATCGCTCGACGCTGCCATCGGGCAGCGTCTGCCGATCGAGCTTGAAGCCGAGATCGACGCGAATCGGTCCAATCGGCGACTTGTAGCGCAGGCCGAACCCGGTGGTCGGCCGGATCTCGCCGAAGTCGAAGTCGCTGACGCGATTGAACACCTGGCCCGCGTCCACGAACCCGACCACGCCGATGTCACGCCACACCGGCACCCGCAGCTCGCTGTTGAGCACGATGACGGCGTTGCCGCCCTTGGGAAAGCCGTTGCGGTCGATGGTCTCCGCGCTGCCCAGGCGATCGAGGGAATAGCCGCGGACCGACGTGTCGCCACCGGCGAAGAACCGCTCGCTCGCCGGCAGGTCCGTCACCACCTCCACGAGCTGGTTGCCGTCCGGCCCGTAAACCGGATTGCCGTCGTCGTCCACCGCCGGCACCAGGCTCTCGAAGCCGCGCGCGAGGCCAAGCCGCACGCCGCCGGCGTAGACGATGGCGCGCTTGCCGGGCAGTTGCCGGTAGATGAAGCCCTGCGTGAACACCTTCACGAAGCCCACTTCCGAGCCGATGCTGTGCGTGGCCAGATCCTGATCCACGCCGAGCAGGCTGCCCCGTGTCGGCCCCAGCGGGTCGTCCCTGGTGTCGCGAATCACCGATCCTGAAATCGTCGACAGGCGCACCTGGGGAAACAGCCGGTCGATGAGCGGCTTGTCCTCGGGCGCGAAGCGCTCGTCGAACACCTTGTCGCGCTCGATGACATAGCGTCCGGAGACGCTCAACTGACGGCTCAGATGGCGGGCCAGCTCCAGACGGGCGCCGCGCCGCGTGAAGTTGAAGCTCGAACGCAGGCCCTGCTCCAGGAATCCGGTGACCAGGAAATCGGCCGCGGTGCCGAAGGCCCGGGGCGCGCGGTACGTTCCGAGCAGCCGGTAGTCACGGAACGTGTAGCCGGATGGCAGCGGCTCGCCCGGTTCGACGCCGGTCGTCGATGCCCGTGAGCGCAGGCTGGCGCGGGCAAACACGTTGAGCGACTGGTTCTTGCCGAACAGGTTGCGGCGGCCGAATTCGACGAAGCCGCGAGGCGCCACCTCGAAGACTTCTGTCGCCGCGCCGCCCGGAGATTCCTGGCGCAGGACGCGTCCGCCCTCGAGGCCGCCGCCGTAGCCGAGCGTGGTGGTGGGCGCCTCCTCCACCGACACGAGCAGATCGCGCTGGGCCGGCACTCCGTAGTCGAGCGTCGTGATGCGCACGCGACGGAACAGCCCGAGGGCGCTGAGGCGCCGCTGCGTTTCAGAGATCTCGGTGTAGCTCAGGGGCTGGCCGCTCTGCACTGTCACTTCGCGCCGGATGGTGTCGCTGCTCGTCCTGACGTTGCCCACGATGAGCACGTGCTCGACGAAGACCTGCGGCCCCTCGGTGACCGCGAACGTGACATCGGCCCGCGAGCGGTCGGCGGAGAAGCGCACCTTCACCTGCACGTCCGCCTGCTGGTAGCCGCGATTGAGCAGCTGCACGAGGACGCCGTCGCGATCGATGGCGAGTTGCGGCTGGTAGTACGGCTGTCCGTCGCGCGTGACTATGCCGGCGCGCAGGTCCGCGTCGCTGACGGCGTGGTTGCCGGTGAACTGCATCGACCCGATGAGCACACGTGGGCCTTCGGTCACCTCGAATTGCACGTCCACGGGCACCGGCACGCCGCCGCCGGCGACTGGCAGCGCCACGGGCGTCACCTTGGCGTCCGTGAAGCCGCGGCGATGGTAGATCTCGGCGATCGCGGAGGCGTCGGCGTCGACGACGCTTTCGATGAACAAGTCGCCGACACGCGTTCTGAGCCCCGCCTGCAGCTCCACCGCCGGAATTCCAGTGGCGCCGGTCAGCTGCACCTTCGCGACCTTGGACTGCGCGCCGCGAGAGACGGCGAACACGACGGCGAGCTCGCCGCCTCTTGGCGCACGCGTGTAGGGAGCTTTCGCGTCGCGATAACCCTGCGCCCGCAGGTACTCCTCGATGCGCTTGGACGAGTCCTCGAGCAGGTCCTCGTCGAGCGACCCCTCGCGCTCGATTGGCACCGAGATCCCGGATCGCCTTCTGTGGCAGCGAATCGCCTTCGAACACGACGGCCACGTGCGGGCCGGCGTCGATGGACACTGAGAGGTCCGCGGTCCGGCCGTCCGCGGTGGGGTGCAGCTCGTGGTCGGCGTGGGCCTCGTAGTATCCGCGGCCCCGCAGGTCGGCGACGTAATGCTCGAGCCGCTTGTCGACGTCGGATCGGCTGTAGGCCTCGCCTGTCGTCAGCCCCAGCCGCGCGGCAAGCCCGGACAGCGCGTCCGGCGAGTTGCCTTCGACGGCGACATGAGCCAGCCGGATGCGCTCGCCCGCCTTGACGTCGATGATCAAGGTATCGCGGTTGGCGCCCTGCAGGCCCGGCCGCACTGTCAGCACGGGCGCGACGTACCCGGAGTCGCGGTAGACAGTCGCCAGGTACTCGGTCAGGTCGCGCTGGCGCGCGATGGACGGCATCCCGCCGAAGTGCTCCTTGATGCGATCGTGCAGCGTGCCCTGGGACAGGCCGACGTCTCCGCGGAAGTCGATGTTGCGAAGCACGCTCGCGGGAATGAGGTCGTAGCGCAGCGTCAGGCCGCCGGCGCTCTCCTCCTTCGACACGATCACGTCGTCATAGCGGCCGAGGCTGACGAGATGCGCGATGCTCTCGCGGACATCCGCCGGCGAGAGCGCAGCGCCCAGCTTCGTCTCGATCAGGGCCAGGACACCCGCGTCTGTCAGGGGGCGCCCCTCCAGCGTGACAGTCTGCGCGACGATCACGGGCGGCGCCTGCGCGGCGGCGGCTGACGGCGACGTCACGATCCCGAGGGCCAGGGCGACCCCCATCCGCCACGTCATCAGAACGCGTGCCTCACGCGCACGTCGATCGCGTACGTCCGGTCCTCGTTCTGCGAGAGCACCCATGACAGCCGGTCGCTCTGATCGTATTCGAGCAGGATGACCTGGTCGCGCGTGGTCGAGGACGCCGACAGCGACTGCGAAAACGTGAGGTAGACGCGGTTCGAGATCCGCTTGCCGATGGTGAGGCGCGCGCCGGGCACGAGGCGCGCCGACTGCGCCGCCGGATCGACCAGCGACGGCGTGATCTGGAAAGTGTCAATCGCGAAGGTCTGCTCGACGACGCGGGTGACCTCCGAGGAAATCGGACTCACGAGCAGTTGCGCCGCGCGGGCCTGCAGCAGCTGCTGCTTGGCGGCATCGGGCCGCTCGAGGGCGGCCAGCTCGGGATCGGTGGGCGCCGTGTCGCTCAGCAGCATCGACAGCACGTCCACCGTCGGCAGCGGCGGATCGGAGTTCAGCCCCCACTGCAGGCGCGAGAACGTACCGGCGGCATTCAGCGTGACGACGTAGTTCTGGCCGGGCACGCGGACATGCGTCTGCGCTTCGACGTCGAAGAACGGCTCGATGCGGTTCGGGTTGCTGAAGTCGATGGTCCCGTGCATGACGACGTAGCGTTTGCCTTCAAACGCCACTTCCCCGCGCTCGATCTCGGCGCGGCCGAACAGCAACGGCCGGTCGTAGGTGCCGCGCAGGGCGAGGTCGGCGCTCGACACGATGCGCGCCACGTTGTTGTCGATGCGCAGGGTTGACGGCGCGATCAGCCGCACGTCGAAGCGCAGCGGAAACGAGGTGGTGGCGGCCGGCGGGCCAATCGGCGTGGCGTGGCCGACGAACTCGAGCAGGTTGATCGAGGTCTCGAACCGGCGCGTCCAGACCGAGCTGCGGACGTTGACGGTGCCGCCGAGGACCGGATCCTCGAACGGCCCGCGCAGCGACAGGTCGGCATCCACCAGCGATCGGAAGCCTTCGGGATAGCGCAGCCGCATGCCTTCGCCGGTGGCCGTGAGGTTGAACTCGCCCGGCTTGTAGCCGTTCATCGAGATGCGGCCGCCGAAGCGGACCAGCCCGCCGCCGAGCCTGGCGGTCAGTCCGTCGAGCCTGACACCGGTGGCGTCAAACGCGACGCGGCCGTTGATGGCCTCAAGCGCGTGCGGCAGGGAGAAGTGCCGGATGCGGCCGCCGGCGACGTTGGCCTCGCCGGAAAACACAGGCTTGTCGAGCGGGCCGGTGATTTCGGCAGACAGCCCCGCCTGGCCGGCGCTGCGGATGTCGCGCATGAACCCCTGCATGATGCCGAGGTTCGCGTCGCCATTCGCGTGGACGTTGATGCGGTTGTCCGCCAGGTTGACAGTGCCGCCGACGTCGAGGCGCGTGTCTTCGCCGACGAGCCGCAGCTGCGAGAGCCGGACCGCCTGCTGGTCGTAGGCCACCAGCACCGGGCCGTCGTTGTGGACGACGTAGTCGAACAGGTGCAGCGTCAGCGCGTCGACTCGCGCGTCCATCAGCAGGTGCGCGGGATCGCGAAGCTCGCCGGCAATCCGGACGGTACCGCTCGCGACGGCAGTCGTGAACGGCGACAGCGTCGGCTGGAATGCGCGGATGTACGGGTCGAGCGACGTGTCAGTGACCCGGAAGGTGAGCTCGGCGTCGGCTTCCGGCGTGAGCGCGACACGGCCGGAGCCGGAGACGACAAGGCGGGGCGACGCGGCGTCGAGCTCGATGTTGAGCGTCTCGTTGCGCACGCCGAGCCGTGCCGTCAGCGCGCCGATGCCTTCGTCCTTGAGGAACAGGTCGGCCACGCTGAGCCGCACGTCGTAACGCGGCGACTCGAACAACCCGCTGCCGCTCGCGGTGAAGTCGAGCAGCCCCGACAACTGGGCCGCCGGATAGTTGAGCGCATTCAGCGTCTCGACAGGCACGCGCCGGCCGGAGACATTGAACGAGTACGTCCCGTCCCAGCCGACGTAGGCGGCACCCGTCATGCGGCCACCGGCCTTGGTGGCGTCGAGGCCGTCGAGGCGGACGCCGCTGCCCTCGAACCGGAGCGAGGCCGTGGCCGTTTCAAACAACTCGTGCCAGGCCGCGCCTTCGTCGATCTGGAGCTTGCCGAATCCGAACGGCGTTTCGTACTTCCCGTACAGGTGGAACTCGCCGGAGAGGCGGCCATCGAGCGGCCAGTCGTCGAGCGTGAAGGCGTGCCGGAGGTCGGTGAGGGGGCAGCGAGTCACGCGAACACGCGCGTTGATTTCCTCGCCGTTGTCCTTGCGCGGATAGCCGAGCGCAAAGCGGCCTTCGGTCTCGATGAGCGACGTGCCGTCGGTGACGCGGGCGTTGGTGAGGGCGACGTAGCTGTCCTCGATGATGAGGTCGGCGGTGCCGCGGCCCCAGGTGACATCCCAGGCGCGCATCCGGTCGCCGCGGAAGTGTCCTTCGATCCGCGGCTTGCGGAACGACAGCCGCATCACGCCGTCGAACTCGCCGCTCCCGCTGACCGGCACGGCGCCGGTCTGCGCGCCGAAGGCCGTCATGATGCCCGCCAGCACGCGATCGCTTTCGCCCCAGTCGGCGCTGGTCACGTGAAACGGGATCTCCGACGCATCGCCGTACGCGGTCCGGCCCTGGAAGGACACGAACGTGCGCGGTGTCGCCATCGTCGACGGCTTCACGGTGATCCATCCCGGATCGAGCGTGAAGTGCAGATCGCCGCCGACCGGCACGTCGCCGAGAAGGCGCGGCTCGCCGTTGAACGGCCCCCACGGACGCGGACGGCTCTGTTCGGCCGCGAGGACGTCCGCGGGGATAGCTCGAGTCAGCACCGTCGCACCGGCTGGCGACGCAATCTGCAGGTCGCCGTCACCACGACGGTCCACGAAACGGCCGAGGGGCCATTCGAGCGTCGTCCGTCCCGACATGCTGCCGGCCACCCGGATGCCCGGCCATTCCAGCGCGTTGCTGAACGTGCTGAGATTCACCGCGTCGTAGTTGGCGACAAAGCGCGCGCGCGGGTGCTCGTGGCTGCCGAGCGGCGCGAGACCGGTACTCGAATCGCATGCCGCCGCCGTAGAAGCGCGACTGCGCGTTGAAGACCTCGAAGCGATCGGGCAGCCATCGCAGCTGGCCCTTCAGCTCGGGGAACACGAGGCCGTTGACGCGGGTCTCCGCGCTGGTGAAATCGCCGGTGAGCGAACGGCCGCCCTTGAACAGGTGAAAGACCCCGGTGAAGTGTCCGTCCCCGGCCAGGCGCCACGGCTCGCGCGCGAAGAAGATCTCGCGCATGCGCGGAAACTGGACGACTGAGTGGACGTTCCAGGTCTGCTCGGGCCACTTCCCCAGGTCGACGACGCCGGTGACGTCGGACCGGGATCCGTCCGCCGTCAGCGTGATGCGGCTGAACCTGACGAGCCCGCCGTCGATGGTGAACACCGAGTCCATGCTCGCGGTCATCGGCAGGTATTGCTGAATGGCCACCGTCCCGCCCGTGAAGCGGGCCGTGCCGCCGTATCCGCGACTCTTGGCGACAGTCACGTCGAGATTGCGCGCGACGGTGCTCCACGGCGTGCCGTGATCGTCGTAGGTGAACTGGCCGCGCTGCGCCAGCACGTAGGTCACTGTCGTCGTGAAGCGCTTCGGGCCTTTGGGACCGGGGTTGTCGGGGGTGAACTTCGGGAAGCTGTGGCGGCCGTTCGGCCAGCTCTCGACCAGCATTGCCCAGTCGCTCATCACGACCGAGTTGACGAGCACCTCGCGGTGCAGGAGGGCCGAAAACGACATCGACACCTCGATCGTCCTGGCCGTCAGGAACGGCCGATCGCGCTCGTCGAGGCCGCCGATCCGCAGGTCCTCGACGATGAAGGTGCCGGTCAGCAGGCGAATGGACAGCTTGCCGATCGTGAACTGGCGCTTGAGGTATGCCGCGCCGCGCCGCGCGGCGAGCCCGCGCAGCGACGGGCCAAGATCGACAGTGACGGTGGTGACAAAGGCCACGGCGAGCAGGATCGCCAGCAGCATCAGCACGCGGCGCACGCCGGTGCCGAGCGATCGGAACCACGGGCGCCGACGGGCCGGCTCCGCGATGACGGGCGGCTGCGGCGGATCGCTGCCGCGGTCCTCCGCCGGCGCCTCGCCGATGTCCGGAGCGCGATCCGAGTCGTCGGTCATGCGAGGACCACGAGCGGCGTGCCGGCGTCCACGGACGCGCCCTCAGTGACGAGGATTTCCTGGACGACGCCGGCGCGGCCCGCGCGCAGCTCGTTCTCCATCTTCATCGCTTCCACGACCACCACGCCCTGGCGCGCCTCGACCGCCTGCCCTTTCTGCACGAGCACGCGGACGACTTTCCCCGGCATGGGCGCCAGCACGCGGTCGGGGCCGTCACCGGCCCCCTCGCTCCGCGCCCGGCCGCCGGACCTCAAGCGTACCGGAATGCGATGGCCGCGGGTGAGCACTTCGACGCCCGAACGGTCCGCGCCGGCGACGACCACCAGTTCGTGCTGCTGCCCGCCATCGAGCACCCGCAGGGACCAGCGGCCGCCGGCGGACGGCGCGGCGTCGATGCGAAACTCACGTCCGTCCACGCGCACGACGAGCTCGCCGTTACGGCGCTCGATCTCCACGATCCGGCGACGTCCGCCGACTTCTATCTCCGTCCGCATGCCGCTATCGCAGCCCCGCGACGCGGGCGGCCCTGGCCCACGCCCCCTGTGACTGCCGGTCGGGCCCGCTGGCCGCGGATCGGCTGGCGGCGTCGATGGCGGCCGCGATAGCGGCCAGGTCCTCGGCGTCGGCGGCTGCCGGCGCAAACGGCTGGCCGTTGCGGGCGGCCAGCACGCCATCGAGATAGGTGGTGTCGACGCGTCCCTCGAGAAACTCGGGCTGCTCGAGCAGCCAGCCGAAAAACGGCAGCGTCGTCCGGATGCCCGCGACCTCGTACTCGCCAAGTGCGCGGCGCATGCGCGCGATCGCGTGGGCGCGATCTTCGCCCCACACCGTCAGCTTGGACACGAGGGAGTCGTAGAAGATCGGCACTTCATCGCCCGCGTCATAGCCGCCGTCGTCCCGGACGCCGGGCCCGGCGGGCGCGCGCAGGTGCGTGATACGCCCGGGTGAGGGCATGAAGCCCTGATCGGGATCCTCCGCGTAGACGCGCGCCTCGATGGCGTGCCCGCGCGGCGACAGCGCGTCGTCGGGGTCGATCGTCAGCCGCTCGCCCGCGGCGAGGCGGAACTGCCAGGCCACCAGATCCACGCCGGTGACGGCCTCGGTGATCGGGTGTTCCACCTGCAGGCGCGTGTTCATCTCGAGAAAGTAGAACTGTCCCTGCGCGTCCAGCAGGAACTCGATCGTGCCGGCGCCGGTGTAGCCAACCGACGCGGCGACGCGGCGGGCCGCCTCCGCAAGGTCCCGCCGAAGCGACGGGCTGACGGCGATCGACGGGCTCTCCTCCAAAACCTTCTGATGCCGCCGCTGGACGGAGCACTCGCGTTCGACGAAGGGCACGACGTGACCGTGGACATCGCCCAGCAGCTGCACTTCGATGTGGCGCGGTCCGGCCACCCGGCGTTCCAGATACACCGCGCCGCTGCCAAAGGCCGATTGTGCTTCCGACCGTGCGGCCCGCAGGGCACCGGGCAGCTCCGAGGCGTCGCGAACGAGCCGCATGCCCTTGCCGCCGCCGCCGGCGACGGCCTTCAGCATCAGCGGATAGCCGATGGCCAGCGCCGTGCGAATCACGTCGGCGTCGGGCACGTCGGTGGCGATCGGCTCGGGCGTGCCGGGAACCACGGGCACCCCGGCCGCCACCGCGGCCGCGCGTGCCGCGGTCTTGCTTCCCATCTGCCGCATCGCCTCGGGCGTCGGGCCGACGAACGTCAGGCCGGCGTCACGGCACGCCTCCGCGAACGCGGGGTTTTCCGCCAGGAACCCGTAGCCGGGGTGCACCGCATCCGCGCCCGATCGCGTCGCGATGCCAACCAGCCGCTCGATCTGGAGGTAGGTGTCGGTGGGGCTGTTGCCGGGAAGGGGCCACGCTTCGTCCGCGAGCCGGACATGCCGCGCCGTGCGGTCGCACTCCGCATAGACCGCCACCGTGGCCAGCCCCGCCTCGCGAGCCGCCCGGATGATGCGGACGGCGATCTCCCCGCGGTTGGCTACGAGCAGCTTACGCACGAAGAGGAATTGTACTTCGGGTCCATGAACCCACGGACCCGGCTAGAGCGGAATATTCCCGTGCTTCTTCGGTGGGTTGCGATCGCGCTTGGTCGAGAGGCGGGACAACGCGGCGATCAGTTTCGTGCGGGTCTGGCGCGGCTGGATCACTTCGTCCACAAAGCCCCGGCTCGCGGCGACAAACGGGTTGGCAAACTTCTCGCGGAACTCCGCGACCTTCTCGGCGCGGAGGGCCGCCGGGTCCGCGGCCGACTCGATTTCACGGCGGTAGAGGACGTTGACGGCGCCCTCGGGCCCCATCACCGCGATCTCGGCGGTCGGCCAGGCGAAGTTCACGTCGGTGCGAATGTGCTTGCTCGACATCACGCAGTAGGCCCCGCCGTAGGCCTTGCGCGTGATCACCGTCACCTTCGGCACCGTCGCTTCGGCAAAGGCGTAGAGCAGCTTCGCGCCGTGCCGGATGATGCCGCCGTACTCCTGGTCGGTTCCCGGCAGGAAGCCGGGCACGTCCTCGAAGGTGACCAGGGGGATGTTGAACGCGTCGCAGAAGCGGACGAACCGCGCCGCCTTCACCGCCGCGCTGATGTCGAGCGTGCCGGCAAGGTGCAGCGGCTGATTGGCGACGACGCCGACAGAGCGCCCGCCCATCCGCACGAACCCGACGATGATGTTGCGGGCGAAGTGCTCGTGCACCTCGAGGAAGGTCCCTTCGTCGCCGACAGCGCGAATCAGGTCGTGCATGTCGTAGGGCTGCGACGGCGACGGCGGGACCAGCGTGTCCAGCTCCGGCACATCACGATCGATCGGATCGGCAGAGGCCACCACCGGCGGGTCGTCCACGTTGTTGCCGGGCAGGTAGCCGAGCAGGCTCCGGATCAGCCCGATGCACTCGCGGTCGTCGGCCACCGCGAAATGCGCGACGCCGCTGGTCTCGCTGTGCGTCCGCGCGCCGCCCAGCTCCTCCTTGGTGACGGACTCGTGGGTCACCGTCTTCACGACATCCGGGCCGGTCACGAACATGTAGCTCGTGTCGCGCACCATGATCGTGAAGTCGGTGATCGCCGGCGAGTACACGGCGCCGCCGGCGCAGGGCCCCATCACCGCGGAGATCTGCGGGACGACGCCCGAGGCGAGCGTGTTGCGAAGGAAGATGTCGGCGTAGCCGCCGAGCGACAGCACGCCTTCCTGAATCCGCGCGCCGCCAGAGTCGTTGAGCCCGACGACCGGCGCGCCCAGCTTCATCGCCAGATCCATGATCTTGACGATCTTCTGGGCGTTGGTCTCGGACAGCGACCCGCCGAACACCGTGAAGTCCTGGGCGAACGCGAACACCGGGCGCCCGTCCACCCGGCCCGACCCGCCCACGACGCCATCGCCCGGAACGACCTGATCGGCCATCCCGAAGTCCTGGCAGCGATGGGTGACGAGCGCGTCGATCTCCTCGAAGCTGCCGGGATCGAACAGCAGTCCGATCCGCTCGCGGGCCGTCAGCTTGCCGGCCTCGTGCTGACGGCGGAGACGGTCCTCGCCGCCGCCGAGCTCGGCGCGCCGCAACAGATCCGCCAGTCGCTCAGACGCTGTCATTCAACGACAATCGTCAACCTGCAGGCTCCTACCGCGCCGCTGTCGCGGCCTGGGACTTCTCCCAGTCCTTGAGGAACTTTTCCAGCCCGATGTCGGTGAGCGGATGCTTGAACATCTGCTCGATCACCGCCGGCGGGCAGGTGCAGATGTCCGCACCGAGCCTGGCGGCCGTGATGATGTGAATCGGGTGGCGCACGCTGGCGACGAGCACCTCGGTGCCGTACTCGTAGTTGTCGTAGATCTCGACGATCTCTTCGATGAGGTGCATGCCGTCGGTCGCGATGTCGTCGAGGCGCCCGACAAACGGGCTGCAGAAACTGGCGCCGACCTTGGCGGCCAGCAGCGCCTGGGTCGCCGAGAAGATCAGCGTGACGTTGACGCGGATGCCCGATTCAGCCAGCGTCTTGCACGCCTTCACGCCGTCCTTGGTGAACGGCACCTTGACGACGACATGCTCGTCGATGGATGCCAGCTCCCGGCCCTCGCGGATCATCTCGTCCGCGGTGGTCGACACGACTTCCCCGCTCACCGGCCCCTTCACGAGCTGGCAGATGTCCTTCAGGATCTTCCGCGGGTCGCCGCCTTCCTTGGCCATCAGGGACGGGTTGGTGGTGACCCCGTCGATGATCCCGAGGCTGACGAGCGGCGCGATGTCCTTGATGTTGCCGGTATCCAGAAACAGTTTCATGGCGAATCTCCTTACCTGTCCTCGTTCCGATCATATCGCCGGCACGGCCGGCACGCGATTCTTGCTTGCCCGACCAGGCCCCTGCCGTTGATGGCCGATCTAAAGATCGGCCCTACAGGCCCTGCCGCGCCCTTGCCGTGCCTTGGCCCCCTGGGCCCTTGCCCTCGGCTCCCTACCGCGCCGTCTCTTCCACGCGGTTGGACTGGGCCGAGATGTTCTGCGGGCTGGCAGTGTCCACCGCGACCACGACGTATGCGTAACGCACCCCTGCCTTGACGGTGGTGTCGCGGAAGGTGGTCTCCTTGATCGGCGTCGGGGTGATCGGCGAGAGCCGGTCGCTGCCCGCCACACCCCGGAGGACGACGTAGCCCGCCAGATCGGCCTCCGCGTTGGCGTCCCAGATGAGGCTGATCGCGCCTTCGCTGGCCACTGCCGCCAGAGTCCTGGGCGCCGCCGGCGGGAACGTGTCATGGGTCTCGGCGCAGGTGGTCGGCGAGAGGTCGCTTTCCACCACCATCAGCCCCGTCGTCGCGACTGTGCGAACCGCGTAGCAATGCTTCTTGCCGACTTCGAATCTCGGGTCGCTCCATTTCGGCAGCGTCGTCGCCGTCGGCGTCAGCAGGACGGGGTAGGCCGGCGACTGGCCGGGCTGCAGCGGCGCCGGCGGCGCGTAGTCTGGCGGCGCCATCTCGTAGACCGCGTAGGTGTACGTGGTGGCGGGCAGCGGCGTCAGCAGCCGCGCCACCAGGTTGCCGCTCGCTGTGGTCGGAATCGGGCCCGGCTGCTCGTCTGGCTCGACGCCGTGCGCACCTGGCGCCTGAGTACTTGATGGCGTCGGCGATCGTTTCGGCGGCAGGACTGCCGTTGCGTCCCCCGATGAGGGAACGGCAGCCGCCGGCGCTGGCGCCGGAGCGCCCGGCGCGGCGGGAAACGCGCTCAGCGGCGGCGGGTTCGTCGGCGACAACTCCACCGGCGGCGGTGGCGGCGGCACCACGATCGCCGGTGCGGCGCCTGCCGGCGTGCCCGGTGGCGCGGTGGGCTCAGTGACGGCGGTCGCGCCTGCTGGCGAAGCCGTTGGCGTCACGGGCACCGGGGTCGCGACAGGCAGCGGCGGCAGCACGCCGCGACGCAGCCCGTCGGGCGCCGTCCACGTCACGTCGATGCGGCCCTCTGCGACGGCGACTGTCGGCGCCGGCGGCGCCGGCGGCGCGTCGTCGAGCGGCATCTGAATGAGCGCGCTTGGCGTGCCGCGCTTGCCGTTGTTCAGCCCGAGCACCGCGTAATAGCGCACGACCTTCGGCAGGAAGGGCGGCCCGAGATCCGGCGGCGCCACCTTGGGCGGCTTCACCGGACGTTTCTGCCGCGCCTTCTCCTGCTCCTGTCGATCCTTCTCCAGTTCGGGGAGATCTGTCGGGACCATCGACGCCGCGGTCATGGTGTCCACGAGCAGCGCCGGTTCACCCTGATCCAGCCCGGGGTCCGTCCGCGGCGGCGGCGGGGGCGGCGGCGGTTCGTCCTCCTTGACGTCTGGCGGCGGCGGTGGCGGGTCGCGCACGAGCAGGCTGCCGACCGGGGTCGCGTACTTCTTGAAAAGCACCGGCGTCACCCCCTTGCCGGGGCCCGTCAGCGCGTAGATCTCCACCTGGTCGATCTTCGCCGGACGGCGGCCGTCGCTGTTGACGAGCGGCACCTTGAACCGGAACTGCACCTCGGAGCCCTTCCGCCGCGCCTGCACTTCGGTCGGCGCGCCGGGCACTTTCGAAAAAGGCGGCAGCGGCGGGCCTTTCTTGCCGCAGTCCGCGAGGCCGAGCGCGAGCACCGCCGTCACCGCCGCGACGCCCAGGCGTCGGGGCAACGACGCTGTCGCCGGCGTGGTGTTCACTGGATGTGCGGAAGGCAGGGCTCTGAAGTGCACCGCTGGTCGTGTCACGCCCGGGATCGCCAGTCCCGGTTACAGGATGTACCGCGACAGGTCGTCGTCGCGCACGATATCGGAGAGCATGCGCCGCACATAGGCGGCGTCAATCGTAACCGATCTGCCCGCCATCTCCGGCGCGTCGAACGACACCTCGTCGAGCAGCCGCTCCATCACCGTGTGGAGCCGCCGCGCGCCGATGTTCTCCGCTTTCTCGTTCACCGTCGTCGCCACTTCCGCGATCTCGCTCACCGCGTCGTCGGTGAAGATGATCTCGACGCCTTCGGTCGCGAGCAGGGCGACGTACTGCTTCACCAGCGCGCTTTTCGGCTCGGTGAGAATGCGCACGAAGTCGTCGCGGCCGAGCGGCTCGAGCTCCACCCTGATCGGGAACCGGCCCTGCAGCTCGGGAATCAGATCCGACGGCTTCGAGATGTGGAACGCGCCGGCGGCGATGAACAGCACGTGGTCGGTCTTCACCATGCCGTACTTGGTGTTGACGGTGGTGCCCTCGACAATCGGCAGGATGTCGCGCTGCACGCCTTCACGGCTGACATCGGGCCCGTGCCCGCCTTCGCGCCCGGCAATCTTGTCGATCTCGTCGATGAAGATGATGCCGGCTTCCTCGACGCGGGCCACCGCCGTGCGCGCCACCGACTCCATGTCGACGAGCTTCTGCAGCTCCTCGACGGTGAGATGATCGAGCGCCTCCGGCACCTTCACCTTCCGCTTGCGCGTGCGGCCGGGAAACAGGCCCGGCATCATCTCCTTCAGGTTGATGCCGACTTCCTCGACGTTGGACCCGCTGACGATTTCGAACGAGGGAAAACCTGTCTCGCGTGCGTCGATCTCGAGGGTGCGCTGATCGAGCCGTCCCTCGCGCAACTGCTCGCGCAGCCGCTCGCGCGTGGTCTGGGCCGGGTCGGGCAGGCCGCTCTCCGCGGTGTCGACCTCGGGACGCGTGGTCGGGGGCAGCAGCAGGTCGAGCAGGCGATCTTCGGCGGCCTGGCGCGCGCGGGGCCGCACCTCCTGGTGGCGTTCCTCACGCACCATCGTGATGGCGAGCTCCACCAGGTCGCGCACCATCGACTCGACGTCGCGCCCCACGTACCCCACCTCGGTGAACTTCGAGGCTTCGACCTTGATGAACGGGGACTGCGCGAGCCGCGCCAGCCGCCGGGCAATCTCCGTCTTGCCGACTCCGGTCGGGCCGATCATGAGGATGTTCTTCGGGGCCACGTCCTCGGCCAGCTCGGTCGGCAGCTTCTGCCGCCGCAGCCGGTTGCGCAGGGCGATCGCCACGGCGCGCTTCGCCTTGTGCTGCCCGACCACATGCTTGTCGAGCTCGGCGACAATCTGTCGGGGCGTCAGGGCTTCGGTGGACGACTGGGTCCGTTCGGGCAGCGGAATCGTCACAATCTTCAGACTTCCTCGATCGCGAGCTGGTCGTTGGTGTAGATGCAGATGTCGGCGGCAATCGCCATGGCTTTTTCCGCGATCTCGCGCGCCGGCATCTCAGTGTGACGCGCCAACGCTCTCGCGGCCGCCAGCGCGTACGGGCCGCCCGATCCGATCGCCACGATCCCGTCGTCGGGCTGGATGAGATCGCCGGTGCCGGAGAGGAGGAAGATCGCCTCGTGATCGGCGACAATCATCATCGCTTCCAGGCGGCGCAGCGAGCGGTCGGTACGCCAGTCGCGCGCCAACTCCACCGCGGAGCGCTCCAGGTTGCCGCGATACTGTTCGAGCTTGGCCTCGAACCGCGAGAACAGGGCAAACGAGTCCGCCGCCGATCCGGCGAAACCGGCCAGGATGCGGTCGTGATAGAGCCGACGGATCTTGCGGGCCCCCTGTTTCATGACAGTCTGGCCGAAGGTGACCTGGCCGTCGCCAGCCAAAACTGTCTTGCCGTTGATGCGTAACGCGAGAATCGTCGTGCTGTGAAACATCGAAGCCTGTACCGGCGGGAACGGGAACGTGGAGCCACGGCCGGGCGGCCGGTGCCGTTCGGGCGGGGTGTTCAGGCAGTCTATCGGACCGTTTTTCCGGGTGTCAAGAAACGGGGACACCAGCGACGCCAACCGCTGACGGCAGAGAAATTTCCGACGAAAACAGGCGGCAATCGCGGGCCCGGATCTGGCAACCGGGTTGCTTTAAGGTTTGTTAAGGCGGCACCCGGTGCCGTCCTGGCCGGTGACCTCCGGCCGGGGAGCGATGTCATGACTGCCACTCGAAGGGTTCAAGGGTTCATGTTTGCCGGCCTGCTGGCGTTGACGCCGGCTGTGGCGTCGGCTGCCCAGAGCAGGGGCCAGCAAACTCAGGCGCCGCCTCCCGCGCCGCCACCGCCGCCGCCTGCTCCCGCCGCAAGCGCGCCGCCTCCTCCACCACCGCCGCCGCCGCGCGCGGCGTCGGCGCCAGCTCCGGCGACCATGCGTACGGCCGGGCCTGTGGATCGAGCCGTTGCGCGGGAGGGCGGAGCGCCGCGCGGGCAGGCGCGGGAAGGCACGGCGACACGGACCGCGACAGCGTTCGAGGAAGGCCCACGCCATCAGTCTGCCGCGCCGCGCAGCTCGGGCGAACACGCCGCACCGCGCGGTCACACACAGGCGCGGTCGGCGCCGGCCTCCGGCGGCACGCGCGAGACGGCAGTTTCAACCGGTGCGCGATCGCGCGGCGATCGTCCGGCGTACGGCGTCGCGACAGACCGCACGCACCCACCGCACGGCGACGGCGACCATCACCATGGCGGCGGCGGGTACTACCCGTGGGGCTGGTATCCGTACAGCTTCGGGTTCGTCTGGGATCCGTTCTGGTGGGGCGGGCCTGATCCGGGCTACCCGGGTTACGGTCCTCCGGTCTACGCCGGCGGCGGCGGGCAATCGGAAGGGTACGGCGGTGTCCGGCTGAAGGTGAAGCCCAGCGACGCCCAGGTCTATGTCGACGGCTACTTCGCGGGCCTCGTCGGCGACTACGACGGCGCATTCCAGAAGCTGAAGCTGGAAGTCGGCCCGCACCACATCGAGGTCCGCGCTGTCGGTTTCGAGACGCTCGGCTTCGACGTCAACACCGAGTACGACCAGACCGTGACGTTCCAGGGCGAGCTGAAGCCGGCGGTGCCAGGGCAGCCGGGTCAGAGCCAGCCTCAGTAAGGTCCAGCGGTGGGCCAGTCCGATCGGGCTGGCCCACTGTCCGTCTAGAATGGGCGCATGCTGCGCCTGCTCGCCGTCATCGCCACCGTCCTCAACGTCCTCGCCGGTCTGACGCTGGGCGCCACGCACGGCGCCGCGTTCAACGCCGCCGGTATTCCGGGACCACCGCCCTTTTACGGCGACCTGCTCGCGGTCTTCCTGACCGGAACCGGCCTGGGCTTCATTCCGGCGATCCGTGATCCGCAATCGCAGCGTTTCTATCTGTGGGTCATGGGTGTCGGCGTGAAGCTGGTCGCCGCGTCGCTGTTCCTGCGTGTGTGGTTCGCGGGGGTCGCGCCGCCGGTGGTGCTCGTCGGCGCTGTGGCCGACGCCGTCCTGGCTGCCCTCATCGCAGCGGCGCTGCTCAAGACCAGCAAGTAGCCTCGCGGTCCGCTCAGCGCGCGGCGATCGAGCCGCGCCGCCGCTGACTGGTCCTGAGCACCAGGTAGAGCGGCACGCCGGCGAGGATGATCGCGATCCCCGTCGCGACGGGCCCGGGCTCCCGCCAGATCGCGTTGCCGACAATGAGGGCGCTCGACAGCACGAACACGGCGGGCATCACCGGATAGCCCCAGGCGCGGGCCGCCCGCTGGGCATCGGGCCGGCGGCGCCGCAGCACGAACAGCGCCACGCCGGCGATCCCCGAGAAGAGCACGACAGCAAACCCCGTGTAGGTGATGAGGTCCCCGAAGCTGCCGGTCAGCACGAGCAGCGTGCTCCAGCACGCCTGCGCGACGATGGCCACTGCCGGCGTCCGGAACCGGGGATGCACGCTCGCGGCCCGGGCGAGGAACGCGCCGTCGCGTGCCATCGCGAAGTACACGCGCGGCCCGGCCGTGACCATGGCGCTCACGCTGGCAGCGATGCTGACGGTTGTGAGCGCGCCGAGGAGGTCTCCGGCAGCCGGCCCGAACAGCCGCGCGGCAATGACGTCCATGACGCTGCCGGTGAGGCCGGCGAGCTGGTCGACGGGGATCGAATAAATGTAGAGGACGTTCAGCGCGAGGTAGAGCAGGACGACGGCGCCGGTGCCGAAGGCGAGGGCTCTCGGAAGGAATCGCGCGGGGTCACGGATTTCTTCGGCGACATACGCGGCGGCGTTCCAGCCGGAGTAGCTGAACATCACCGGCACGAGCGCGAGCAGGAAGCCGCCCGGCACCAGCGCTGGCGCTGCCTCGAAGTGGCGCCACGCGCCGTCACCGATCGAGAAGCCGAGCGCGATGAGCGCGACCAGCCCGGTCACCTTGGCGGCGGCCAGCACGTTCTGCAGCACGCGGCCCGGGCCGACGCCGAGGATGTGCACGCCCGACAGCGCGGCAATCAGGCCGATGGCGACCAGCGCCTGCGGCGTGACGGCGACGGCGAGTGGCCCGATGGCCCATCCGACGATTGGGCGCGCGTCGCCGGCGAGCGGCAGAAAGCGTCCGAGGTAGCTGGCAAACCCCACGGCACTGGCGGCAATGGCGCCCGAGAAGCCGGCGACAAACGACGTCCAGCCGGTGAGAAACGCCGCCAGCGGACCGAAGGCCTCGCGGAGGTAGACGTACTCGCCGCCCGCATGCGGCATCAGCACGGCCAGCTCCGCATACGCCATCGCGCCGGCGAACGCGATCGCGCCGCCCGCCAGCCACACGAGGATCATCGTCGTGCTGTCGCCGGTGAGCGACGCGACGACGGCCGGCGTCAGGAAAATTCCACTGCCAATGACGTTGGAGACGATGATGGCGGCGGCGTCGGCGGGGCCGAGCCGGCGGTCGAGGGACGGCTGTGGCACCGTCTACTTCGTCAGCAGCTGGCGCGTGATCGGAAACTCTCCCAGCTTCACCCAGGTGGCCGACCCGGCCTTCGCGAACACCTGCACCTTGGCATCGACGAAGAGCGAGTTCTGCAGGATCTCGGCGCGCGGCTGCTTGCCGGTGTAGCCCTGAGGCGCGCGGACGACGATCGGCGGGCTCGTGGCGCCGGGCGCCAGGTCGTTGGCGCCCGCGCTGGCGCCGCGAATGAGCGTGGTGCTCCACTCTTCGGGATCGCCGATGCGCCTGAAGACGCAGTTGATCTGGAGCGGGCCGAAGTTGCGCGTGCCGGTGTTGGTCAGCGTGAACGCGATGCTCGGCACCAGCTTGTTCTTGCCGTCGTCGGTCACGCCGGCGTCGAACCAGCCGCTGAGCGTTGGAGTGATGCGGCAGGCGGTCTTGAGATCGGGCGGCGAGCTGCAGGCGGGCAGCACGAGAACCGAGAGGGTGAGGAGCACGGGACCGGCGCGCATGCGGCGTATTCTACTGCGCTTGGACACCGCAGGCGGCCGATTGTTCCCGGCCGCCGCGGGACCACGCGGCGTCGCGCGAGGACGGCGTCAGGTACCTCGCGGATCTCGACGCGCTTCAGCGTCTCTTCCTTCGACAGCCGTCCGGCGCGGAACTGCGAGAGATCGGCGCCGCGGATGCGCAGGACGATTGTCGAGACGTCGTATGGGTCGCTGCCGCCGAGGCGTGAATCCTCGTTGTCGCGCGCGGCGATCGTCAGCCACTCGCCGTCGGCGATGGGAATCGTCGGGCCGAACTCGAGCATCGCGTCGACCAGCGCTCCCTTCACCTGGTTCGTGTAGGCCGTGCCCGGATCGTCGAGCACCGCGGCGGTGGCGGCATCCACGACCGGAACGGGCGGCGCGGGCGGCGCCGGCGCCGGCGCGCCAGCGTCGGTGTTGGACGCGCGGACGGGGCCTCCGCTCGACGCGGGGATCACACCGGGCTGTGGGCCGCTTCCGTCTGGCGCGGTCGGCAGCGTGGGCGGCCCGACAGCGCGGCTCAACTGCGCCAGCGCCAGTTCCATCTCGCGCCGGACCTGGGGATCGTGCACCGTGGCAAGGTTTCGGCGCAGCGTCTGCATCGCGGCTTCCGACCCGCGATCGCGATCCAGGTTGCGGAAGCTCCACGCGACGCTGCGCCGCATGGCAGGGACGTCGACGTCGAAGAACACGCCGTAGCTGTCGAGCCAGAAGCCCTTCGCGCGCGCAGAACCGGCGATGAACAGCATGTCGGGGCTGACGGCCTGCACCTGCTGGCTGAGACGCCGGGCGCCGAGCTGCACGGCGCGCTCGAGCACCGCTTCCATCGTCGCTATCTGGTAACGCGCGCGCATCTGCTCGGCCGGGACCGACGCGCCAAGCGACGACACCTGGGCCGAGGCGCCGGACGCAGCCGACACCAGCAGGCCGGTGGCGATCAGAACACTGGGAACTCTCACAGTTCAGACCTCATTGAAGAACGAACCTCGTTCCTGCTACTGCTACTGCCGCTGCGACGCGCGGACCAGATAGTTGATGGTCTGCGCCTGCCGCGCCGCTTCCTGCCCGGTCAGGCTCTCGATCTGACCGAATCCCTGCTCGATGTGCACCAGATCGGTCCGCCGCTGCGTCTCCCAGTCCTGCACCACCTGCGACAGGCGGAGCGCCAGCTCGCGCTGCTGACGGCGCTCGCTCTCCTCCACCAGCTTGTTCACTTGCTGAAGGACCGGTCCGCGATCGGAGAACGAGGCCGACGCGAGCTCGACGCCCGGCTGGCGGCCCGACGCCGCGATTTCAGAGCGGAGCCGCGTCTCGAGCGCCGCGATCGCGCTGCGGACGTCCTGTTCGGACATGCCGGCCTTGGCGGGCAGCACTGTGACTGGCGGAGGCGCGCCGACCACGGCTGCGGTCTGGACCGGTGCGACCGCTGTGGCCGGCACCGCCTGCTGCGGCCATCCGGCACGCAGGACGAGGGCGCCGTGCCCCACTTCGATCTGGACGTTCGCGAGCGCCGCGCCGACGGCAAGGGCCAGGCCGGCCGCTGCCGCTGTCGGGATCCAGATCGGCACACGCCACCAGGCCCGTGCCGGCGCCTGCTCGCGCACGATCCGGAACCCGAGCTCGGCGTCCGGCGGCTGCCACTGCACGAGATCGCGCCGTACGGCCGTCAGGCCCGCGACCTCCTCGGAGCAGGCCGCGCACGTCGCGAGGTGGGCCTCGATCGCCGCGCGGTCGGGGTCGCCGGTTTCGTCGAACAGATACGAAACCAGTCGCTCTTTGTCGTCACACCGGAATTGAATCGTCATGGCACCGTCGTTGTGTCTGGGTCGTACTTACCCTGTTCATGCAGGCGCCGCCGCAGCACGGTGAGGCCCTGGTACAGCCTCGTCTTCACCGTGCTCAGCGGGCAGCCCTGCTGATCGGCGATCTCCTGGAAGGTCATGCCGTGATACTCCTTCAGGATGATCGCCGTGCGCTGCTCTTCGGGCAGCAGCGCCATCGCGACCGCAACTGCCTTGCTCATGTCGTTGCGGGCCACGAGCGTTTCGATGGATTCAGCCGGGCCCTGTTCGGCTGCCATCTCGATCAGGTCGATACCCTCGGGCATGGGCTGGATGGGCGCACGACGTTCGCGCCGGATCCAGTCGCGACACAAGTTGAGGGCAATCCTGTAGACCCAGGAGGAGAACTTCGCCTGACCGCGGAAGTTCTTGATGCCCCGGAACGCTCGAAGGAACGTCTCCTGGACGACGTCCCGGGCCTCTTCTTCACGGCCGATGACGCGAAAGGCCAGGGCATAGATCGGCCGCTCCCAGCGCAGGACGAGCTGGTTGAAGCTGTCGACGTCGCCGCTTATCGAGCGTGCGACCAGTTCCTCGTCGGTCCGCGTCATTCAGGTCGTGGCTGGCCGGGCACACCCCGAATCGCAGATCGCCGCAATCGTTCGCGGCATGGTCTGGCCGGCACCCGGGCCCGGGGTACCGTCAGAAACGTTTCTACAAATCTTAGACGCCGCCAGGCAACCCCCGGTCGGGGGGCGGAAAATGGCGGGGCAGGGGCACGGCCTGCCCTTGCCCGGCCCCTGCCGGCCCCTGCCAGGCCCTGAGTCAAGGCGTCTGCAAGTGCTTGTCGTACCACGCAACTACGCGCCGGAGGCGGTCCAGCAGGTGGCGCTCCTCCCGCAGGCCGTGGCCTTCACGGGGGTAGAGGACCAGCTCCGTTTCCACGCCGTAGTGCTTGAGCGCCCGGTAGAGCGCCTGGCTCTGCCCCACCGGATCGACCACGTCAGCCTCGCCCTGCAGAATCAGCGTGGGCGTGCGCGCCTGCGCGACGTATGTCAGCGGCGAGAACTTGCGGAACCCCTCCGGCCGCTCATAGGGCAGGCCCCAGAACCACTCGTCGTAGGCCGGGTTGTCCTCGGTGCCGAACTCGGCCGCCAGGTCCGACATGCCGGCGCCGGTAATCGCGGCCTTGAACCTGGTCGTCTGGGTGATGGCCCACGACGCCATGTAGCCCCCGTAGGACCAGCCGCCGATGCCCAGACGCGCGGGATCGGCGATGTGTCGCGCCACCAGGTCGTCGACCCCGGCCATCACATCGCGGAAGTCGCCGCCGCCCCAGTCGGCGCGATTGGACGCGAGGAACTCGAACCCGTATCCCGACGAGCCGCGGATATTCGGGTAGAAGACGACATACCCCGCCGACGCCAGCAGCTGGCCCCACGGCTCGAACTGGTCGCGCCACGCGCCAGTCGGACCGCCGTGCACGAGCACCACCGTCGGCCGCGGGCCGGACGGCGTGCCGGCAGGCTGAAGCAGCCCGGCTTCGATGGTGCGTCCGTCGGCGCCCTGGTAACGCACGAACGTCGCGGCTGTCAGCGGCGCAGCGGCGAGCCCGGCGTTGATCGTCGAGCGGACCTCGGCGGTCTTGCCCTCAGCCGACTGCCACAACTCGGGCGGCTTGCTGCTGTTCTCGCCGACGAACCACAGCTCGCCCGAGGGCGAGAGCGCGACGTCGCTGACGGCCATGCCGGGCGCCGTGTGGCCCGTCGCTCGCCCGTCCGCCGCCATCGTCCAGAAGCCGTCGCGGAAGCCGTCCTGGCCGAGCACCATCAGCGTCCCGTCGTGTCGCCACGCGTAGTCGGCAATCGGCCAATCGACGCTCACCGCGGTCAGGTTTCGTGCCGGCGAGCCATCGAGCGGCTGGACGTACAGATCGTGGGGCGCCGGACCGTCCCGTCGCGACCCGACAAACGCGACCGACGCGCCATCCGGCGCCACCCGCACGCGGCCGAACGGCCCGCCTGGCGCCGCCACCGGATGCATCACGCCGTCGTCGGCGCGAACGCGGAAGATGCGGCTGGTCGGCTGTTCGACCTCGGGCCGATCGGTGGCCACCACGACGAGCTCGGCGCTCCCCGGCAGCCATTGCGCTTCCTCGATCTTCCACGGCGCGCCGATGACGCGTCGAAGTTCGCCACTGGCGGCGTCGGCCAGCCACAGCCGCGCGGGCTTGTCGTCGCGATCCACCACCCGCGCGTCGTCTTTGTCCTTTTCCCGCGTCTCGTCGGCGTCGCTCTTGGGCTCGCTGCCGATGCAGGCGAGATGCCGGCCGTCGGCCGCCCACTCGAAACTGTCGATGTGATGCTTGGCGTCGGTCAGCGCACGCGCTTCCCCGCCATCGAGCGGCATCAGGTAGATGCGGACGCCCTCGTCGCGATTCGACAGGAACGCCAGCTGCCGGCCATCCGGCGACCATCGGGGATCGTGGTCGGCCTTGGCGGACGCCGTGAACTGCCGTGCCTGGCGGGTGGCCGTCTCGTAGATCCAGATGTGGCTGCGCCGTTCGGTCCCCGACGGCGGTTCGGCCACGGTAAAGGCCAGGCGCGTGCCGTCGGGCGACCATTGCAGATCGCTGAGTCGTCGAAGCGAGATGGCCTGCTCCGGTGTGAGCCGCGACGCGGGCGCCGGGGCCTGCGCAAGGACAGGCGTGGCCGCACAGAGCAGAACGGCGCACGCAGAGAGAGGAAGGAAACCGCGCCTGAGACGAAAGTTCATGGGTAGGGCGAGACTAACCGGTCACGTGTCCGAGGCGCAAACGCGCGTGACCGCAAGCGGTGCGTCCGCTACTCCGCCTTCTTCTGCGCAGCCGCGATTCGCACCTGCTGTCCCTCTGCAATTGAATCCGGCGGGTTGTCGATGATCTGCTCGTCGCCAGTCAGGGCGGCGGCGACCTCCATCTCGGTGCCGAGGTCGCGCTCGATGGCGACCGGGCGCAGCCGCACCTTCTGCTCGTGGTCGACGACGGCAATCTGGGCGCCGGCGGCCCTGAACAGCAGGGTCGTGACCGGCAGCCGCACCGTCGCGTGGCGCTCGGGCAGCGTGAAGTGCGCCTGGACGTACGAGCCTGGCAGCAGCTCGCCCGACTTGTTGTCGACGTCGATCTCGACCAGGAGCGTCCGCGACGCCGGGTCGATCGACCTCGCCGTCCGCGCGCAGCGTACCGGGGAATTTCCGATCGGGAAACTCCGAGAGCGTCAGGTAGGCCGCGATACCGGGGGCCGTCGCCGGCGAGTACGGCTGCGGCACGTTGACGAACACGCGCAGGCGGTTCGTGGACGCGATGTGAAACAGCTCGCGTGCGCTGTTGCCGGAGCCCACGAGCGCGCCGACGTCGATGTTGCGCGCGGTGATGGCGCCATCGAACGGCGCCCGGATCTGCTTGAAGGCGCTCAGCTGTTCGAGGCGCTTGACGTTGAACTCGGCCGACTGCACGGCGGTGCGCCGCGCCTCGAAATTGCCCCTGGCGTTGTCGTAGTCCTGGCGGGCCACGGAGTCGGACTTGATCAGGTCCGCGTAGCGGTCGGCCGTCGATTGCGCCAGGCGGAGGTTCGCCTCGGCTGTCGCGAGGTCGGCGCGCGCCTGCGACAACTCCTGGTCCACTTCCGGCGTCTCGAGCTCGGCGAGCAGCTGCCCCGCTTTCACGCGCGCGCCGAGGTCCGTGTACCACTTCTTCACGTAGCCGTTGGTCCGCGCGAAGATCGGCGCATCTTCGAAGGGCTGGACGGTGCCCGGCAGCACCAGGTCCTGCGTCGGCGAGCCAGGCGTCGGACGCACGACCGCGACTGTCGTGATCGCCATCTCGCGCGTTTCGCGCGTGACCTCGGTGATCGCGCGCGTGCGCGACGCGATGCCCCACGCCGCCAGGACAATCAGCCCGACCAGCAGCACGAGGATCGCCGGCAGGGCGCCCATCGTCCGCCGTCGTGCCCGTGGTTCAACCGATTCCATTCAGAATCCCTCAGTCTGCAATTCTGTGTGCTGCAGGCTGCCGGCCGCAGGCCGCGAGCGGCGCGCCGCCAGCGTCAATGCTTCCTCGCCCGGTGCAGCATCGCAAAAACCGCCGGCACATAGAACAGCGTCGCGCAGGTGCCGAACAGCAGGCCCCCGATCACGGCCCGCCCGAGCGGCGCGTTCTGCTCGCCGCCCTCGCCAAACCCGAGCGCCATCGGCACCATGCCGATGATCATCGCCAGCGCCGTCATCAACACGGGACGGAACCGGCCCGCGCCGGCATGCACCGCGGCCTCCAGGGCTGTCCCGCCCTCGGCCAGTTCGTCCTTCGCGAAGCTGACCACCAGAATGCTGTTGGCCGTCGCGACACCGACGCACATGATCGCGCCGGTCAGCGCCGGCACGCTCAGCGTGGTCCCGGTCGCAAACAGCATCCAGACGATGCCGGCCAGGGCGGCGGGCAGCGCCGAAATGATGATGAACGGGTCGGTCCACGACTGGAAGTTCACGACGATCAGCAGGTAGACCAGCACGATCGCCAGCACCAGACCCGCAAGCAGCCCGTTGAACGACGACCGCATCGTCTCGATCTGCCCGCGGACCATCACCCGCGTGCCGCGCGGCAGCGTCGGCTCGACGTCCTTGATGATGCGCGTCAGGTCGCTGGCCACGCCGCCGAGGTCCCGCCCCTGCACGGACCCGTAGATGTCGAGCACCGGCTGGATGTCGTAGTGGGACACCACCGCCTGCCCCGAGCCGCGGCCGAACGTCGCCAGCGCGCCGAGAATCTGCGGGCGATCGCCGGGAAGCGGAATCGAGCTGAGATCCTGGAGCGAGTCCATCCGGTACTGCGGCGTGGACGTCGCCACCTGGTAGCTGACGCCCGTGAGCGGGTTCAGCCAGAAGGTCGGCGAGGTCTGCGAGCTGCCGCTCAGGGAAATCAGCAGGTTGGTCGCCACGTCGCGCTGGGTCAGGCCCAGGTCCGCCGCGCGCGACCGATCGACGGTGATGTGCAGCTTCGGCTGGTCGTTCGGTTGATGGATGTGCGCGTCCACCATGCCGGGAATCAGCGTGATGCGGCCGAGCAGGTCCGCGGCGACCTTGCGGCTGTTCTCCCGGTTGTTGCCGACGATCTGCACGTCGATTGGCGACGGCAGGCCGAAGTTCAGAATCTGCGTGACGATGTCGGCCGGCAGGAACGCAAAGGTGACCCCCGGGAAATTGCGGGTCAGCTGCTGGCGGAGATCGTGGACGTACTCCTCGGTCGGCCGGTGGTCGCCGGTGAGGCTGACGAGCAGGTCCGCGTCACCCGGCCCGATCGGCGCCGACGTGCTGTAGGTCAGGTTGATGCCGCTGTACGGGACGCCGATGTTGTCGATGATCGTGCCGAGATGTTGCGCGGGCACGATATCGCGAATGACGGCCTCGACGCGATCGCACAGGCCCGCCGTCTCCTCGATGCGCGTGCCGGTGGGCGCGCGCAGGTGCAGCCGGAACTGCCCGCTGTCCACTGACGGGAAGAAGTCTGCGCCGACCCACGGCGCCAGCGCCAGCGACGCCGCGCAGAAGACCGCCGTGGCGAGGACGAACCAGCCTCGCCGGGCGACCACCCCCTCGAGCATGTCGCGGTATGCATCGCGCGTGCGCTGCACTGCCGACTCGAAGCCCGCCTGCAGCCGCACCAGCGGGTTCCGGCTCGCCACCGCCTGATGCCCGTGCGCCTCGGCCTCGTGCCCCTTGAGCAGGTACTTCGCCATCGTCGGCACCAGGGTGCGCGACAGGACGTACGACGCCAGCATGGCGAAGACGACCGCTTCGCCGAGCGGCACGAACAGGTAGCGCGCGACACCGGTCAGGAAGAACAACGGCACGAACACGATGCAGATGCAGATCGTCGAGACGAAGGCCGGCACCGCGATCTGCTGCGCGCCGTCGAGAATCGCCTGCTCGAGCGGCTTGCCCTGCTCGAGGTTCGTGCTGATGTTCTCGATCGCCACCGTGGCGTCGTCCACCAGGATGCCGACGGCGAGCGCCATCCCGCCGAGCGTCATGATGTTGATGGTCTCGCCGAGCCCGCTGAACACGATGATCGACGCCAGGATCGACAGCGGGATCGACACCGAGATGATGACGGTGCTGCGCCAGCTGCCGAGAAAGAGCAGGATCATCAGCGCGGTCAGCCCCGCGGCGACGATCGCTTCGCGGACGACGCCGTCGATGGCCGCACGGACGAAGAGTGACTGGTCGGCGAGCGCCCGCACGTTCAGACCTGGCGGCAGCGACGCGAGGACCCGCGGCAGCAGCTCCTTGATCCTGGAAATGATGTCCAGCGTCGACGCGTTGCCGTTCTTCTGGACGACGAGCAGGGCCGAGCGCTGGCCGTCGACCCGGACAATGTTGGTCTGCGGCGGGGCACCGTCGCGCACCTGGGCGACGTCGCGGATGTAAATCGGCGCGCCGTTGGAGAAACGGATCGGCAGGTCGTTGAGCTCGTTGACTGTCCGCGCGCTGCCGTTGATGTCGACGTCGTACTCGCGCGTGCCGATCTTCGAGGTGCCCGACGGCAGGATCAGGCTTTGCTGCGCGATCGCGGTGACGACGTCGTTGGGGACCAGGTTCTTGGCCTGGAGCGCGGCCGGATCCAGGTCCACCTGAATCTGACGCTGCTTGCCGCCGTACGGCAGCGGAATCGCCGCGCCCTGCACGGTGGCCAGCTGCGTGCGGATGAAGTTGAAGCCGAGGTCGAACAGCTGCTGCTCGGAGAGCGACCTCGCCCGACAGCCCCAGTTGCAGCACCGGCACGCTCGAGGCGTTGTAGCTGATGACCAGCGGCGGGTTGGTGCCCGGTGGCAGCTGCCTCAGCTGAGTCTGGACGATCGCCGTGACCTGCGCCACGGCCATCTCCACTTTGGCCGACGGCTGGAAGAACACTTTCACCAGGCCGATCCCGTTCAGCGACTGGGACTCGATGTGCTCGATGTCGTTCACTGTCGTCGTCAGCGAGCGCTCGACGTTGTAGACGATGCGCGTGGACATCTCTTCGGCGGACAGGCCGCCGTAGTTCCACACCACCGCGATCACCGGGATGTCGATGCCGGGCAGGATGTCCACCGGCGTGCGAAGAATGGCGAGCGGTCCCAGGATCAGCAGGACGAGCGCCAGCACGACGAAGGTGTACGGCCGGCTGAGCGCGATGCGGACGATCCACATGCGCTTTCATTATGTCGCGATCCGAGCGGCGCGCGGACGCTGACCATTGGCCTCTCGCGCAACACTCCGCAAGATTTGCGCGGCCAGCGCGGCCATGCGGATGAGTGGCGAGACGACGCCGGCGCCTCAGGGCAGGTAGATCGCGCCGTCCTTCATGACGAGTCGCACCCGGCGCAACGCGGCGATGTCCGTTGTCGGATCGCCGTCCACTGCGACGAGATCTGCCGCCAGTCCTGGCGCGACACGCCCGACGCGGTCGTCGACGTGCAGGACACCGGCGGCCACTGACGTCGCGCTCTGGAGGACGGCGATCGGCGTCATCCCGTAGCTGACCATCAACTCGAGCTCGCGCGCGTTGTCCCCGTGGGCGAACACGCCGACGTCACTGCCGCTGACGATCGTCACGTGCGCCGCCAGCGCCGCCTTCAGGCTGGCGCGTTTGCGCGCGATCGACGGCGGCTCGGGCTGCTCACCAGGCCGCCAGCCGCCATAGCGGCTCACCGCGTCGCCGGCCGCCAGCGTCGGGCAGAGCGCCACGTGATGCGCCGCCATCAGCGCGAATACGTCCGGCGTGCCCTCGTCGCCATGTTCGATCGTCTCGACGCCGCCGAGCACCGCCCGCCGCATCCCTTCGGCTGTCGTCGCGTGGGCGGCCACTGGCCGGCCGCTGCTGCGCGCGGTCTCGACAGCACGGGCGATCTCCGCGATCGAGAACGTCGGTGCCGCGGCGCCGTCCGGTCCCCACCGGTAGTCGGCGTACAGCTTCACCCAGTCGGCGCCGTGGCCGATCTGATCCCGCACGACGCGAACGAGCGTCGCGTCGTCGGCTTCCTCCGCCCCCTGCGGCGGTTTCCACTCGAGCGCGAAACCCCGGGGGCCGTAACTCCCGGTCGCGACGATCGCGCGCGTGGAGACGAGCATGCGCGGGCCGGGAATGATCCCCTGCTCCACCGCCTGCTTCAGCTCGACGTCCGCGTAGCCGGCGCCTTCAGTCCCGAGGTCACGGATAGTGGTGAAGCCGGCAAGGAGCGTGGCGCGAAGGTGGACAGTGGCGCGCGCCACACGGACGCCCAGCGATTCCTTGAGGACCTGGTCGTTCCACGATGTCTCGTTGTACGGGTGCAGGAGGATGTGCGAGTGCCCTTCGATGAGGCCTGGCAGCAGCGTCATGCCGTCCAGCGCCCGGCGCGTGGAGCCTGGCGTCGCCACGGCATCGACGGGACCCACAGCTTCTATGCGCTTCCCGTGGACGCGGACGGCCCACCCTTCGTGCAGCGACTCCCCGTCGAAGACGCGCGCCGGCACGAGCAGCGTGGTGGTCTCTGCTGCCGGAGCCTGCGATCGGCCAAGCGCTGCGACGACGACAAGGGTCAGCCAGAACGATCGAACGGGCACGGGCGCCTCCGGGTTGGCCGTATCCTAGCAGCCCGCGCGATCAGCTCTCACCGAACGCGCGTCCCACGACGCTCAGGAGCTGCGGCACGCGGAACGGCTTGACCAGGTATCCCGCGACGCCGAGATTGACGGCCTCAATCGCACTGGCTTCGCTGGAGAAGCCGGTGATGATGATCACGCGTAACGCCGGCTGAAGGCGCCGCGCCTCGCGCACGAGCGACAGCCCGTCGCTCCCCGGCATCCGCAGATCGGCGATGAGCAGATCGCAGGCTGTCTGCCGCAGGCGATCGAGCGCCGCGTGCGGGTCTGCCACTGTCACGACGTCGTAACCAGCCGGCGTGAGCGCTCTGGCCAGCAGCTCGCGAATGCTCTCTTCGTCGTCAGCCACGAGCACTCGCCGTGTCGACGCAACAGCCGGGCCCGGCACCGGCGCGCCGCGCCGCTGGCTGTCGAGCCAGCGGTCCAGATCGGCCTTGCGAAAGCGCCACTGGCGACCAACACGAACCGCCGGGATTTTTCCCGCCTTGATCAGCCGGTAAATCGTCCGCAGGTTGATCTGGAGGTAACCGAGCACCTCCGCCGTGGTGAGAAAGGCCTCGTCAGTCATGTGTCAGTGCGCCGCGGCAGCCCTTCTCCGATCGGTCGCCACCGGCAGACTCAGGACGAACCGCGCGCCGCCGCCGGCGTGATTGTCGGCGTCGAGTGTGCCCCCGTGCGCCTGCACGATGCCGAAGGCGATCGACAGCCCGAGCCCGGTGCCCTTGCCGACGTCCTTGGTGGTGAAGAACGGCTCGAAAAGGCGTCCGCGAAGCTCCGGCGCCACACCCGGCCCCGAGTCCTCGACTTCCAGTCGCACGCTGTCGCTGGCCGGCTCGAGAAACGAACGGATGGTCATCCGGCCCGGTCCCGCCATCGCCTGCTCCGCGTTGATGACGAGGTTCAGGATTGCCTGCTGCAGGAGCAGGCCGTCGGCGCGCACCAGCGGCAGGTCGGCCTCGAGCTGCCGCACCACGGCCACACCGGCGGCCTTGAGCGATCGCGCGCGGAGCCGGAACACCCGCGTCACCACGGCGTTCAGGTTCACCAGGCGCATGTTCAGGCGCCCCGATCCCGCAAACACCAGCAGATTGCGGACGATGCGGCTGGCCCGTTCGGCGTCGCGCCAGGCGACGGCGACGTCACGCCTGATCCCCGCCGCGAGATCCGGAGAGGCGCGTACCAGTTCGAGGTGCCCCATCACGCCTTGCAGCGGGTTGTTGAGCTCGTGGGCGATGCCCGCCACGAACTGCCCGAGCGCCAGCAGCTTCTCGGACTCCGCAAGCCGCCGCTCGAGCACGATCCGCTCCTCTTCGAGCTGCCGCGCCACGGTGACGTCACGCATCACCAGCACGGAACCGGCGGGCCGCGCGCCGAGCGCCACCAGCGGGGCGTGCAGCACGACGAAGCGGCCGCCGAGCACAGTGTCTTCAATCTCCGCAGAGGTCGCGGGCGGCTCCGCAGAGGCGAGTGTCTCGTCCAGGGATTCCGACAGCGCCGGACCCACGAGACTGCGGACGTCGATGTCGACCAGCGCGCTCCGCGGCTTCCCGAGGCGCGAGGCGAACGCGTCGTTGACGGCGATGATGCGGCCCGCCAGGCCGGTGACGACGACGGGATCTGTCAGCGCGTTGAACACGTTTTCCAGCTGGCTCCGCGAGCCCAGCACGTCGTCGAGCAGTTGAAGATTCTCAAGGGCCAGCGAGAGACCGCGGCCTACCTGCGCGGCGCGAGCCAGCAGGTGTGCCTCGGCGCCGGACTCGAGGCGGATGCCATGCAGCACCAGCGTGCCCAACGCCCGGCGGCGGCCGCGTAGCGGGACCACCAGCGAGAGGTCTGTCGCGCCGTCGGTCGCCGGGCTGCGGAGCAGGAGCGGATCGGATTGCCGCAAGCCGTGCGCCGCAGCGGACTCCTGATCCGCTGTCGGCACGCGGCGGCCAGGCTCGGCGCCGATCGACGAGGCCGCCAGCACCAGCTCACGCGCGCGCCGATCGTGCTGCCACAGTTCTGCGACATCCGCCCCGAGCAGCCAACCGACGCTGCGGCAGAAGACGCCCAGCGACTCGGCGACGGCAAACGCCGACTCCCCGCCTCGTGAAAACGTGAGCAGCAGGTCGCGCAGGTCGCGCTCGAGATCGGCCTCGCGCTGCTGGCGCCCGCGCTCGAGGGCGAGGGTGAAGCCATCGGCCAGGGCGGCGACGGCAGGCAGGTCGACGTCAGCCGGCCCCGCAAATCCCAGCACCAGCAGCCCGATCGGCGCGTCGCGCGCGACCAGCGGCGCGATCACCGCGCTGTCGGCGGCGAGCCGTTCGGCGAGCTCCGGCACGGCGGTGGCGAGGGCGGCGATGGCGACAGGCCCGTCCGCCGCCAGGGCACGGCCGGCCGCGCCGGCGCCCGCCGTCGTGGTGAGCCAGGCGTCGAGCGGAAGGCTCTCGAGCCCCACCGCCGAGACGACGCGCAGCTCGGTGCCTTCCGGCTCCGGCTGAAGGACCACGGAACTGCGCGCCCCGAGTCCCTCGATGGCGAGGTTGTGCAACAGGGTGACGAGTCGGGCGGGCTCCCTGGAGCGAATCGCCAGGCGGAGCGCGCGCCCCGCGACGGCTGCAGGCGACAGGGGCGTGGCCATCGTGCGGTTGGCGGATTGTACGTCAGGCGGTACGGAGCCTGCACTTGAGCCCGGCGAGCCTCGAGCGAGGCTGTGAGCGTGTGCAACCCCGGGCAAGCGACACGAATCGAGTTGCCCTTATTTGTCACCGCCCACGCAGAGAACGTCACTGACGTGACATCGAGACGAGTCCTGACTGCCGCACTGGGTGCGGAGTGAACGATGGAGGAGATTCGGGTTATGCGCACGCGTATCAGCCGGCTCAGCGCCGGCGCGACATTGTCGGTGCTGATGGCCAGCGCTGGCGGACTGTTTCAGGCTCGCGCCGACGCCGCCACAGCGACCGCATCCTTTCTGGTCACCGCGGCGGTGAGCGCCAACTGCACGATCGCGGCGAACCCGCTGACGTTCGGCCCCTACGACCCGGTCGTGACCAACGCGACGACCAACCTCGACGTGAACAGCACGCTGTCAGTCGCCTGCACGAAGGGTTCAACGGCGGCGATCAGCATGAACCTCGGCACGCACGCGAGCGGCACAACCCGTCGCATGCAGCACTCGGTGACCACGACGGAGTTCCTGACCTACGAGCTCTACACCACGGGCGGACGCACGACAGTGTGGAACACCACGAACACGGTGGCCTACAACGCGATCACCAAGGCCGCCAACCCGGTGACGGTCTTCGGCCGCGTGCCGTCTGGCCAGGACATCGCCGTCGGCAACTACTCGGATTCGATCGTCGCGACGATCACGTTCTAGTCCGCGGCGCAGGCGCGCCCGCGGGAAGCCCGCTGCCGGACGCACGGCGCAGCGGCTTTCACTCAGTCAGCCGTGCTCGACTCCGCAGGAACGCGGAGCGCGATGTGGAGGAGGGTTTCGATCATGAAGACGTGGATGGGCCGGCTCGTGGCCGGCGTGGGAACGGCGGCTCTTGTAGCGGGTGTGTCCGTCTACGAGCAGTCGTCCGTGCATGCGGCGACAGCGACGTCGACGTTTGCGGTGAGCTCCAGCGTGGCGGCCAACTGCACGATCTCGTCGAACCCGCTGTCGTTCGGCCCGTACGACCCGGTTGTCGCCAACGCGACGACGAACCTCGACGTGAACACCACCCTGTCGGTGGCGTGCACGAAGGGATCGACATCGGCAGTGAGCCTCGACCTCGGCACGCACTCGGCCGCCGCGGTTCGCAAGATGCAGAACACCGTCACCGCGACCGAGCTCCTGAACTACGAGCTCTACACGGCGGCCGCCCGCCTGGTCGTGTGGAACACCACCAACACCGTGAGCTACGTCTCCGCGGGCAAGGCCGCCAGCACGTTGACGGTCTACGGTCGCGTCCCGTCCGGCCAGGACGTCGCGGTCGGCAGCTACACCGACTCGGTGGTGGCCACGATCACGTTCTAATTCTCCCGGCGCCCGCCCGAGACCCGGCGTGGAGAGCACCTCTCCACGTCGGGACCAGGGTTCCATCCCGCCTCACTTGTCTGGCGGGCGACAGACTACAGCCGGGCCGGACAGCCGACGATAACCGTGCTGGCCTCTCAGCACCATGACACTGACCCTTCGATCCCTGGCGCTTTCCGGCGCACTTGCCCTGTTGACGGCCTCCACGATGGAGGCGAGTCAATTCACTGTCAATCCGACCCGTATCGAGCTGTCAGGACGCGCCACCAGCGCCCTGGTCGCCGTGCGCAACGACGGCACGGCACCTATCCGCCTGCAGCTCAAAACCCACGCCTGGGCACAGACGCCAGAAGGCCAGATGACGCTCTCGCCGACAGAGGACGTCGTCGTGTTCCCGACGATGGTCACGCTGGCGCCGGGTGAGGAGCGCAAGATCCGGGTGGCCGTCACTGCCGCCGTCGCCGACGTCGAGCGAACCTATCGCGTGTTTCTCGAGGAACTGCCGGCGCCGCCAACCGAGGCCACAGGGGCCGCGGTGCAGATGCTGACGCGCGTCGGCATTCCGGTGTTCCTCCAGGCAGCAACGCCGGCCTCCCGCGCGGGGTTGAGCCAGGTCGGCCTGGAGAAAGGCACGCTGCACTTCCAGATCGACAACCTCGGGAACACACACATCATTCCCAGCCAGATTCGCGTGCGCGCCTTCTCCGCGACGGGCCAGCCGGTGACCGACAAGTCGGCCGACGGCTGGTACATCCTCGGCCGCACGGCGCGGCGCTACGACCTGGTCTTCGGATCCGAGGATTGCGAGCGCATCCGATCGCTGCTGATCGAAGTCGAGGTCGGCAACACACCGCTCAAGGGCCGGCTCGAGACGCCGGTCGGGACCTGCGCGTCCTGATGCCATGAGACGGTTTCGCCTCTGTCAGCGGCTCGTCGCCCTGGTTGTCGTCCTCGCCGCGCTGCTGCACGCGCAGGTAGTCGCGGCTGCGCTGACATCCGACGACGAGGGCCCGCGCGCGCTGCAGCCGGCCATGCTCGACGTGACGGTGAACCGCGTGTCGCAGGGACAGACGCTCGTGCTGCTCGACGGCACGACCATCTGGCTGGACATGGCCACGCTCAAGGACATGGGCGTCACGTCAGTCACGGGAGACCGGAAAACGTGGAACGGCCGCACCTTCGTCCGGCTCGCGTCGCTGGCGCCCGGCATCACCGGCGAGTTCGACGAGCGCGCGCTGACGCTGGCACTGACTGTCGCGCCGGCGCTGCTGCCGGCCACCGCGCTCGATCTGCTCTCGCAGCGACCGCATGACATCGAATACAAACGGTCACCCAGCGCGTTTCTGAACTACGGCGCGTTCGGCGCCAGCTCGCACACCGGCTCGGTCAGCCTCGAGGCGGGCGCGTCGGCGGGTGGCGCCCTGGTGAGCAGTACTGTCTTCGGCGATCAGACCGGCAGCTTCCGCCGCGGCCTGACGTCCCTCACTGTCGACGACAGGAACCGCATGAACCGCTATGTCGTCGGCGACGCCGTCGCGGAGACAGGCGTCCTCGGCGGATCGGTGCAGGTCGCCGGCGTGAGCATCTCGCGCGACTTCTCGCTCGACCCGTACTTCGTCAGGCTGCCGACGATCGGGCTGAGCGGCGCTGTCATGACGCCGTCGCGGGTCGAGATCTACGTGAACAACCAGCTGGTACGCGTCGAGCAGCTGCCGGCCGGCGTCTATCAGCTCAACAATCTGCCGCTGCCCGTCGGCTCGGCCGACACGCGCGTCGTCGTGCGCGATGCCTTCGGCGGCGAGCAGAGCTACTCGTCGTCGTACTACATCAGCCAGAACGTGCTCGGACGCGGCATCCAGCAGTTCTCGTACACCGCGGGAGCGGAACGGCTCGACGCGTTCGACACGAGCTGGCAGTACGGGCAGCCGATGTTGCTCGGCCTTCACCGGTTCGGCCTGACCAACTCGGTGACAGTGGGCGGACGCGTCGAAGCCAGTCGCTCGATCGCCAGCGGCGGGCCGATGATCACCGCCCGCATCGGGGCGCTGGGGCAGGTGGAAGCTGTCGCCGGCTTCAGCGAAAGCCCCGAGGGCAACGGGATGGCGGCGTCGCTCGCGTACCAGGTACATCGGCCGCGCCTTCAGCCTGTCCGCGGCGGCCAGGCAGCTGTCGCCCGAGTACACGACGCTCTCGACGGCACTCCAGCCCCTCCGGCCGCGGCTTGACGTCGGCGGCTCGGCTGCCACGCGGGTCCGGTCGCACGTCACCGTCGGCGCCTCGTGGCAGTCCATCGACTACTACCTGGGCGCGCCGTCCATGCGCCGGGGCGCACTCACCGGCAGCGTGACGCTGGGCCGGCGCGCCAGCCTTTACGTGAGCGCGACGCGGACACAGCTCAACGGGCAGTGGGCCACCGGCGCCTTTGCCGGCCTGGGCCTTTCGCTGACGGCGCGCGAGACCGCCAACATCTCGGCAGAACGCAACGGCGACACCGGCCGGGTGACCGCCGACGTCCAGCGCGCGGTGCCCACGGGCACCGGCTACGGCTACCGCGTGCAGAGTGCCGCCAACGCCAGCGGCGGCCCCGCCGATGTCATCGCCGAGCTCCAGGGACAGACCTCGTTTGGCCGGTTCGACGTCGGCCAGACAGTGCTGAACGGCCAGAGCGTGACCAGCGCCAACGTCAGCGGCGGCCTGGTGTTCATCGGCGGCGGCGTGCACGCGACGCGTGCCGTGCAGGAGGGCTTCGCGCTGGTACGCGTGCCCGACGCACCGAACGTGCGCACGTACTTGAGCCATCAGGAAGTCGGACGCACCAACCGCAACGGCGACCTCGTCGTCCCGAACCTGCTGCCTTACTACGGGAACCGCCTGTCCATCGCCGACAGCGACGTGCCGCTCGACCGCGACGTGCCGCGCACCGAGATGACCCTGGCGCCTCCGTATCGCGGCGGCGCCATCGCCGTGTTCCCGGCGCCCCGTCCCTGGCGGGTCAGCGGGCGCATCGTCGTGCTCCGCGGCACTGAAGTGACCACGCCCGCCAACTGGGAGCTCGTCATCACGCTCGCCGACCACGATCTGGAAACGACGCTGGGCGACGACGGCGTGTATTACGTCGAGGGGGTGCCGCCCGGCGACTACGCCGCGACTGTCAGGGGCCCGTCCGCGCACGCGCAGTGCACGCTGCACGTCCCCGACGCGAAGGGCGCCGTCGTCAAGGCGGGTGTCACGACCTGCAGCGACGGGAGCGCCGGAGCGCGGCGATGAACTGGCGGCTGATCCTGATCGCGGCTGCCCTGCTGCTCGCCTGCTCGCGCGGCGCCGAGGCGGCATGCACGGTGTCGTCGAGCGGCGTGAACTTCGGTGGCTACAACGTCTACAGCGCGGCTGACGATCCCTCGACCGGCGACGTCACCTATCGCTGCACCAGCTTCGAGATCGTGATTCAGATTTCGCTGTCGGCGGGAAGTGGGACCTACACGACGCGGACGATGAAGAAGGGCGCCGAAAACCTGAACTACAACCTGTATCTGGACGGCGCCTTTACCAGCGTCTGGGGTGACAACTCCGGGTCCACCGACGTCTACACGCGGTTCTTCCCCGCAACCAACACCAATGTGGACGTTACTGTGTACGGCAGGATCACCGCGCTGCAGGACGTCAGCGTGGGCGCGTACTCGGACACGATCATGGCGACGATTAACTTCTGACAGGAACAGAGTGCAGTGCGGCGCTGGACTGCCGCAGCGACGCTGCGCTGCCGCACCGCGTCAGCGCTATCCCTAGAACTCGATCGTGACGACTTGAGACCCGGACGCATCGCCGGTCGTCGTGGACTGCGGCGCGGGTTGCGGCGTGCCGATGCGCATCGTGGAAGGCACGGAGGAGCCGCAGGCGACGGCGGCGGTCTTTCCGGACGGCTGGACGGTGCAGGAGCGCACGACCTCGACGGAGACCCTCATCTCCGTCTTGGCGGTGTTTCCCCCGGGCGCGGCCCCGGCGACACCTGCCAACGCCAGCGCGACCATGGGCGTGAGCGCGAGGATTTTCGACAGCATCGTGAAGCGATGCTACGCCCGGCCCTGCGGCCCTGGAAGCGGCGATCCTCGCCGTTTGATATGACACGAACTGACACGAAGCGACTTCTCATGGCGCTGTGTCGCGCCTGAGACGGTTTCGGCGGCGGCCGGCGTTGTAAAATCGGATGTTTGGGCTGGCGAATCCGCCGGTCCCATCGCCTCATGATTCAGCTCTCCAGCCTCACCAAGGGTTTCGGCGACCGCGTCCTGTTCGACGCCGTCACCTGGCAAATCGACGACCGCGAGCGCGTGGGCCTGTGCGGGCCCAATGGCGCCGGCAAGACCACGTTGCTGCGGATCCTGGCCGGCATCGACGAGTCGGACGGCGGCCAGGTGGTGAAGCCTGCCGGCCTGACCATCGGCTACCTGCCGCAGGACGGGCTGGTGCACGCCGGGCGGACGGTGTTCGAGGAGGCGTCGCTGGCATTCGCGGCGCTGCTCGACATGAAGGCCGAGATGCACAGCCTCGAGGACCGGATGGGCGCGCCCGAGGCGACGGAAGACGAGCAGGCGGCCATGCTCGATCGCTACAGCGAGGTCAGCGACAGGTTCCGCCTGGGCGAGGGTTACAGCATCGACCTCCAGGTGGCGACAGTCCTTGGCGGGCTCGGCTTCACCCGGGAAGACTTCGAGAGGCCGGCCGACACCTTCTCCGGGGGCTGGCAGATGCGCATCGCGCTGGCCAAGCTGCTGCTCGGCCGCCCCGGCCTGCTGCTGCTCGACGAGCCGACGAACCATCTCGATCTCGAAGCGCGCAACTGGCTCGAGAGCTACCTGCGCGAATACCCGCACGCCGTCATCCTGGTGTCGCACGACCGCTTCTTCCTGGACGCGGTGGTGACCAAGATTGCCGACCTCAACCTGCGGACGCTGACCGACTACCACGGCAACTACAGCGACTATCTCGTCGAGCGCGACGCGCGGCTCGAGCGGTTGCGCGCCGCCAAGAAGGAGCAAGACGACGAGGTCGCGCGGATCAAGATGTTCGTGGACCGCTTCCGGTATCAGGCGACCAAGGCCGCGCAGGTGCAGAGCCGGATCAAGCTGCTCGACAAGGTGGTGCCGATCGAGGTGCCGCCCGAGCGCAAGAAGGTGCACTTCACGTTCCCGGCCGCGACCAAGAGCGGCAGGACGGTGCTGGAGCTGAAACACGTCCGCAAGGCCTATGGCCCGCTCGTCGTGTTCGGCGACCTGTCGCTGCACATCGAGCGCGGCGACCGCATCGCGCTGGTCGGCCCCAACGGCGCGGGCAAGTCCACGCTGATGCGGATGCTGTCGGCGGAAGAGGCGCCCGATCAGGGCGAACGCCACTTCGGCCACCAGGTGGTGAGCGAGTACTTCGCGCAGGACGAGGCGACGCGGCTGGATCCGGCCGAGACCGTGTACGGCGCGCTGGCGGCGGGATCGCCGATGCACATGGTGCCGGCCATCCGGAACATCCTCGGCGGCTTCCTGTTTTCCGGCGACGACATCCACAAGAAGTGCGGCGTGCTCTCGGGCGGCGAGCGGACACGGCTGGCCGTGGCGAGGATGCTGCTCCGGCCGTCGAATCTCCTGCTGCTCGACGAGCCGACCAACCACCTCGATCTCGACTCGAAAGACGTCCTGCTGGACGCGCTCGTCGCCTACGGCGGCACGCTGATTTTCGTCTCGCACGATCGCTACTTCGTGGAGCGCCTGGCGACGCGCATCATCGAGGTGGGCGGCGGCCGCGCGGAGTCGTTCCCGGGCACGTATCAGGAGTTTCTCTGGCGCAAGGAACATCTGCCGGAGGCTCCCGCCGCGCCGGAGCCGCGCAGGAGCTCGGGCCACGCAGCCAGGCCGGCCGGTCACGCACCGGCGGCGAAGAGCGAGCGTGCAGGAAAGGGCGCGCCACGCCCCGCGACACCGGCCGCCGATCGGCCGAAGGATCACGAGACGCGCAAGCGCGAGCAGGCCGACACGCGCCGCCTGGATCGGGAACGCAAGGCACGCCAGACGCGCCTGTCGGACCTCGAGGGGCGCATTGCCGTCCACGAGGCGCAGATCAAGGCGCTCGAGGCGGAGATGGCGGATCCGGCCTTCTACGAAGATCGCGACAAGGCGCAGGGCGTCGTCGGGCGGCACCAGACGCTGATGTGGGAAGTCGGTCAATTGATGCAGCAGTGGGAAACGCTTGCGGCGAGCGCGGAGCCCGGTGGCGGCCGTGATGCCTGATCGCCGGCGCGCGTCATCGCATTCGTCATGCGCGCGGCTGCCGCTGGCGCGCGGACGATTCTGTAATTTCGTGTCAGTTTCGTAATCGCCGTCTTCCATTTCGTGTCACTTCCCCGACCCCCGCTTACAGTTTTCGGGAAATTTCCTGCTGAATTCAGGCCGTCGCGGACGGGCACAGCACTTGCCCCTCGACTCGGCGTGCCACGGATCTCTCTGCGCCCGGGAATCTTCTGGACCCACCGGAGCGCTGCGACTCGCTGATGCCGTCCTACGCGCGGGCCCAGCGTCAACCTGGGGAGATCTCCGTCCAGTCGAAGGCCGGGACTGTCGGAGACCGCTTCTTCCGGGCGATGGTCGCCAGCATGCGCAATGGCGTGCTGGCGGTGACGCGCGACGGCGACGTCGCGGTGATGAACGACGAGGCGTATCGGATCTTCGGGCTGACTCCGGCCCCCGGCGACATGGGCCGGCCCTATGCCGACGTGCTCCGCGTGCACCCGGACGTCGTCCGGGTCATCGCGAGCGCCTTTGAATTGAGTCACCTGCCCAACCGCGTCGAGATGCGGCTGAAGTCCACGGGCCGGGTGATCGGCTACACGCTGTCGCTCATCCAGGATGAGGGCGGCGTCGCCGGCGCGGCGCTGTTCTTCAAGGACCTGACGCGCGTCGAGCAGCTCGAAGAGCGGGAGCGGCTGCGGGACAGGCTGGCGGCGCTCGGCGAGATGGCGGCCGCGATGGCCCACGAGCTGAAGAACCCGCTGGCCGGGATCGAGGTGATGGCGGGTCTGCTGCGGCGGAAAGTGGGCGACTCGCCCGACGTGCAGTCGATCGTCGCCGACATCATCAGCGAGGCGAAGATGGCCAACTGCACGGTGGTCGAGATGCTCGACTACGTGCGGCCCGTGCGGCTGGAGCGCGGGCGGATTTCGATTGTCAAGGTGTTGCACACGGCGGTGTCGATGGCGGAGAGCAAGGCCGCTCGCGGCGCGATCACGGTCGACCTGGCGCTGTCGCCGGATCTGCCGCAGATTCAGGGCGACGATCACCAGTTGGGCCAGGTGTTCACCAACCTGGTGATCAACGCGTTCGAGGCACTCGGCGGCGGCGGGCAGATCCGCATCTCGGCGTGGACGGCGGCCGGCGACGCCGACCTGCCGGCGCGCGGTGAGGCCTTCGGCATGCCGGCAGCGGTTGTCGTCGAAGTCGCCGACAACGGGCCGGGCATTCCGCCGGACCTGAAGGATCGCGTGTTCAACGCGTTCTTCACGACCAAGGCGCAGGGCTCGGGCCTTGGCCTGGCCATCGTGCGCAAGATCGTCGACGCGCACGACGGACGCATCGACGTGGCCAGCGTGCCGAATCAGGGCACGCGGTTCACTGTCACCCTGCCGGTGTCGGCAGGCGCGGACTGGTTCCAGTAGAGGGGTTGCATGGGTCGCATTCTCATCGCCGACGATCACGACGCGCTCCGGCGCGGTCTGGTCCGGGCACTGACAGAGGCCGGGCACGACGTGGACGAGGCGCCCAACGGCAACGCCGCCATCGAACGGCTGCACGAAAGCTATTTCGACGTCGTCCTGAGCGACCTGAAGATGGGCGGCAGTGACGGGATCGAGGTGCTGAAGACCGCCAAGGCCCTGCATCCGACGACCGCCGTGATCCTGATGACGGCGTTCGGCTCGGTGACCACCGCCGTCGAGGCGATGAAAGTCGGCGCGTTCGACTACGTCCAGAAGCCGTTTGAAATCGAGGAGATGGAGCTCAAGATTGAGAAGGCGCTCGAGCTCCGGCGGATGCGGAACGAGCTGGACTACCTCCGGCACACGCAGCAGGACATCTACAACTTCGACCACATCATCGGCAGCAGCGGCGCCCTGCAGCGCGTGCTGAACGTGGTGAAGAAGGTCGCCAGGAGCAACACCACCGTGCTCGTCCGCGGCGAAACCGGCACCGGCAAGGAGCTCATCGCCGGCGCCATCCACCACAACTCGCTGCGCGGCAACCGCAACTTCGTGAAGGTCAACTGCGCCGCGCTTCAGGAGAACCTGCTCGAGTCGGAGCTGTTCGGTCACGAGAAGGGCGCGTTCACTGGCGCCGACAAGCAGCGCATCGGCCGCTTCGAGCAGAGCGACGGCGGGAGCCTGTTCCTCGACGAAGTCGGCGACATGAGCCCGAGCACCCAGGCCAAGATCCTGCGCGTGCTGCAGGAGCACGAGTTCGAGCGCCTCGGCGGCACGCGAACGCTGCGGGTCGACGTCCGGCTGATTGCCGCCACCAACCGCGACCTCACGGCCATGGTGTCGACGGGGCATTTCCGCGAGGACCTCTACTACCGGCTGAACGTCGTGTCGATCGAGATGCCGCCGCTGCGCGAGCGCAAGGACGACCTGCAGCCGCTGGCCATGTTCTTCGTCAAGCGCTTCTCCGGCGAGCTGAAGAAGCGCATCGAGAAGCTCGACACCGATGCCGTCAAGCTGCTGATGCGCTACAACTGGCCCGGGCAACATCCGCGAGCTGGAAAACGCCATCGAGCGCGCGATGCTGCTGTGCGACGGCGAGACGCTCACGGCTGACGACCTGCGGCTCGGCGAGGTCGCGTCCACGCAGAGCGGGCGCGACGCGCAGACGCCGGTCAAGATTCCCCCGACCGGCATCGCCCTCGAGGACATCGAGCGGGCGGCGCTCATCGAGGCGCTCAAGATGTCCAACTGGGTGCAGAAGGACGCGGCGGAGCTGCTCTCGATCAGCCCGCGCGTGATGAACTACAAGATCAAGACGCTGCGAATCGAGTTCCCGCGCGGCCGCCGGCTCCAGCCGGTGGACGTCGAGCCGATCGCGAGCTGATCGGCCCGCGTTCGACTCCTTCAACCAGCCCCTTGAAGCGCGCTCTGAGCCTACAACATATATAATGTAGTCTCAGAGGGCGACAGCATCATGAAGGAACAGAGCGTCGGCATTCGAGAGCTGAAGGCACGGCTGAGTCAGTGCGTCAGCGAGGTGAAGAAGGGGGCCACGATCGTGGTCACGGAACACGGGCGTCGAGTGGCGCGCATTGTTCCTGAGGCCGCCTCGCTCGACGAGCGCCTGAACGTGCTGAAGGACTCGGGAGCCGTGCTGTGGAGCGGACGGCGCCTCGGCAGCACCGGATCGGCGGTCAAGATGAAGGGGAAGCCTGCCGTCTCCGAGATCCTGATCGAGGACCGCGGGTGATCCTCTATCTCGATGCCAGTGCGGTCGTGAAGCGCTACGTGATCGAGCCCCACTCGAAGCCGGTCATCGCGTTGATCAGCAGGGCAACGGCAGTGGCCACCTCACTTGTGAGCCGCGCCGAAGTGTCAGCCGCTTTCGCGCGTGCCGTTCGCATGGGCGTGCTCGACGAGGCCGGGGGACGACGCGCGCAGCGCCGCTTCGTGCATGACTGGCCGGATTTCGTCAGGATTCCCGTCACAGAAGCGCTGATCGGCCGCGCCGAAACTGTGGCCTGGGACTACGCGCTTCGCGGGTACGACTCGGTCCAACTCGCGGCCGCGCTCACGTGGCGGGACGCCATCGGCCAGGACGTGCTGCTGGCGACGTTCGATCAGCAATTGGCGCAGGCGGGGGAGGAGGCCGGCTTGCAGGTCTGGCCAGGGACTCAGGCATGAGCGGTAACTGTTGTCTCGGGCGTCCAGTAGTCACTTCATCTCGCCACCTGCCCGTCGGCAGCGCGTCATCGCCATCGCCAGCTTCGATCTCTCCGCCCGGGTCAGCAGTGGCTCAATCTGCTGATAGAGAGCAGCCGCCGTCGCATAGTCCCCGGCTTTGAAGGCCGTTGCGGCCTTGCCTCTGAGCTGCGACGCCCGGCTCTCCAGCGCCAGGCGCTCGGCGTGCTGCGTGCGGTATCGATCCAGCGCGTCAAAATATTCGGCGTCCGTTCGAAGGATCCGTGGCGCCATCGGCACAACCGCTGCCGACATGCGCTGAAGCGCCGCGTCGAGCTGCCCCGCTGTCGTGGCCGTCGGATCCCGATGACGCCAGCCTTCGTCGAAGCCGGCAAAGGTCAGCAGAAGACCTAGCGGGTATCGTCGGCCGCGTCTCGTGACGGCCAGGCTCACTTCGTGAGAACGCGCCTCCCGGTCGAACGCCAGCGCCACCTCGTGATTCCTGTACACGACGCAATCCGGCGAGATCTCTGCGAGCGCGAAGCCGTAGTCGCTCAGGAACGCGAAATGCTTCTCGACCGCGGTCGCGAAGATCAGCTCGTCGAACTGGAACGGGCTGGTCACTGCTTTCCGAAGCGCGCGCGCCAGGCGCGCACCAGCAGGGAGCCGCCCATGACGGCGAACACGCCGGCGACAGGCCACGCGAATCCCCTGGGCCACCACGCCACGGCTGCGGCCAGCATCAGGGCGACGACGCCGAAGAAGGTCAATGACGCCGCTTCCGCCGGCCCGAGCACGCGATAGCCCCTGACGGCGGAGCCCAGCACCGAGCCCGCGAGGGCGACGTCTTTCAGCACGCGGTTGGCGCTGCCGCCCATCGCGCGCGACATGCGCTTGCGCGCGGGCTTGCCATCAGCCAACTGCGGGCGCGGCCGCTCGGCGGCGAGGCGCACGCGCCGGCGATCGGTGATGACGACCTCGGTCGCATTCTTCAAGTCGCGCTCGTAGATCTCTTCCATCTGGCCGGCCAGGCCCGCGTCCTCGATGGCGACGTCCAGCTCCCAGTTGCCGACCCAGCTCGAAAGATTCAGGTTCGTCGAACCGACGCGCACGATCCGGCTGTCGGCGACGGCGGTCTTCGCGTGGATCATCGTGCCGTTCCACTCGAATATGCGCACACCGCTTTGCAGCAGGCGGCGGTACAACGTCCGCGAGGCGTTTCCGACCCAGCGAACGTCGCTGTTGTTGGGCAACAGCAGCCGCACGTCCACGCCGTGCGCGGCGGCGGCGCTCAGCGCCTCGATGAAGGTCGTCGTGCCCATGAAGTAGGCGTCGGTGAGCCACACCCGCTTCTGCGCCACGCCGAGCATCGCCAGCTCCAGGCGATAGAGCGAGGTCCGGTCCGGCGAGGTCGGAATCACGCGGACGTTGACGTTTCCGGCGGCTGGCTGATCGGAGCCTTCCGGCGACCCGCCGGGCAGCGGCGCGCCCCACGTCGCCCACGACGCGGCGAACGCGCGTTCGGCGTCGGCGACCGCCGGCCCCTCAATCTGCACGCCGGTGTCCCGCCACGGCGGCAGCCCGCGCGCGGGATCGCCAATCCAGTCGTCGCCGATGCACAGGCCGGAGATGAAGGCGACACGGCTATCCACCGAGAGGAGCTTCCGGTGATTGCGGCTGAGCAGCCCGAGCATCGTGTCGGGCCGCGGCGCGTTCACGACCCGCACCTCGGCGCCGGCCGCGACGAGCGGCGCCCAGAAGCGAAACGAGGACGGGCGCAACGCGCCGAACCAGTCGTACATCACCCGCACGGTCACGTGCGCCTTCGCCCGCTCGACCAGCGCGTCGCGAAAACGGCGACCGATGACGTCGTTGTGGACGATGTACATCTCCAGGTGGATCGTGTGTTGCGCCCGCTGGATCGCCTCGAGCCACGCCGGGTAGTTGCCTTCGGCGTCGAGCAGCACGCGGACGTCGTTGCCGCCGACCAGCGGCGCGCCGGCGCTGCGGAGAAACAGGGAGGACACCGCTGCCGTCGTGGCGGGAGCCTGGCGTGGCGCAGGAGTGGACATCGACTAGCGGCGGGGAATCCTGGCGCGAGGATGCGCCTGGCGATACACCTCGAGCAGGTGAGCGGCATTGACGTGGGTGTAGCGCTGCGTCGTGCTCAACCGCTGGTGCCCCAGCATTTCCTGGATCCCGCGCAGGTCGGCGCCGCGCTCGAGCAGGTGCGTGGCAAACGAATGGCGCAGCGCGTGCGGCGAGATGCCGAACCGCGCGCTGCACATCGCGACGTACTTGCGGACCAGGCGGTGCACGCTGCGCGGACCCAGGCGCTGGCCGCGGTAGTTCAGAAAGAGCGGATGCTCAACGCGTCCCGCCCGGCCTCTCGCCCGCTCCCGCACGGCTTTCGCCGGCCGCACCCGCGGGTGACCGCCGTCGTCGTCATCGGCCCCGACGAGATCGCCGCGGAGGATCGCGTCGCGATCCTTGAGCGACAGGCGGATGGCCTCGGCCGCCGTCTGGTTCAGCGGCACCATGCGCGGCTTGCGGCCCTTGCCCAGCACGCGCACGACGCGCGCGTTGAGATTCAGGTCGTCGAGATCCAGGCCAACCAGCTCGCTGAGGCGCAGGCCCGAGGCGTAGAACAACTCCAGAATGGCCTGGTCGCGCCGGCCGAGCGGCGTCGCGCAGTCCGGCATCTCGAGCAGCCGGTTCATCTCGTCGATCGACAGGTGGGCCGGGATCTTCTGCTCGCGCTTCGGCGTGGCCGCCAGGCCGGCCGGATCGCGTTCGAGCAGCCCCTCGCGCCGCAGCCAGCGTCCGAAGGTGCGGATGGCCGACAGCTTGCGCGCCGCGCTGGCGCGCGAGACGCCGTCGCGAAACAGCACGCCGAGATACTGCCGGACGTTGTCCGACGACAGGTCCTCCGGCGTCAGCTCCGGGCGCGTGCGGCCTTGCGACGCGGCGGTCGCGCCGATGAACTGCTCGAGGTCGCTTTCGTATGCCGTGGCCGTGTGGTCGGAGGCGTTGCGGTTGTAGCGCAGGTAGTCGATGAAGGCGCGGACGGCGTCGCGCAGGGGGCCCGGGGCTGCTTCGTGGGCACCGGATCCGCCTGGCGCTCGGCCCCGCCGTGTCGGCATGTCAGCCCATGATACCCGCGAGCGCGCCGACATCGGGCACCGCGGTGACATGGCGTCCCGCCATCCAGCCGTCGAGCGCTTCCAGCGCCCGCGCGGACATCGCCAGCTTGCGGTCGGCGCCCTTCAGCGGCCGCGCGCCGTCGGCGACGTCGAGCGGCGACATGATGCCGAAGGTGATGTTGGACGGCTGGTAGTGTTTCGCCTCGGCGTGCGAGACGTAGTACGCCAGCGCGCCAATCGCCGTCGTCCGCGGCGGCGACGCAGGTGCCTCGCCGAGCGCCAGCGCGGCGGCGTTGCGGCCGGCCAGCAGGCCCGAGGCCGCCGATTCGACGTAGCCCTCGACGCCGCTCACCTGCCCGGCAAACAACAGGTCCGGCCGCGCCCGCGTCTGCCATGTCGCGTCGAGTACCGTCGGCCCGTTGATGTAGGTGTTGCGGTGCACCATCCCGAAGCGGACGAACTCCGCCTGCTCGAGGCCCGGGATCAGGCGCAGCACGCGCGCCTGATCGGCCCACTTGATCTGCGTCTGGAACCCTACCAGGCTCCAGTGATCGCCGGCCAGCGTGTCCTGGCGCAGCTGCACGACGGCATAGGGCCGCCGGCCCGTTCGCGGATCGATCAGCCCGACCGGCTTCATCGGCCCGAAGCGCAGGGTATCGCGTCCGCGGTGCGCCATCACCTCGATCGGCAGGCAGCCTTCGAAGAAGCGTGGCGGTGTCGAAATCGTGGACAGTCGCCGACTCCGCCGACACGAGCGCCTCGTAGAACCGCGTGTACTCGTCCTTCGTCATCGGGCAATTGAGGTAGTCGCCCTGCCCGTCGTCTATCCCGCACGCGGGAGCGGGTTGGCCGATCTGAAGATCGGCGCTCCCGTCTTGCGCCGGATCGGCAGCACTGGCGCGGGCGAAATCGCCGAAACTGCGGTCCCAGCGGCTCTGACGGAACACCTTGCGGCGATCGATCGACTCGCTCAGCACGATCGGGCTGATCGCGTCGTAGAACGAGAGGTGCTCGGCGCCGACGAAGCGGACGATGTCGGCGGAGAGCTCGTCGGAGGTGAGCGGCCCGGTCGCGACGATCCAGATCGCGCCGTCCGGCTCTGGCAGCCGCGCGACGGCTTCGCGGACGACGGTGATGTGTGGATGCGCGCTGACAGCGGCGGTGACCAGCGCTGAAAATCGCACGCGATCCACCGCCAGCGCCGCGCCCGCCGGCACGCGCGAGGCGTCGGCCGCGCGCATCACCAGCGACCCGAGCCGGCGCATTTCTTCCTTGAGCAGGCCGACGGCGTTATCGAGCTTGTCGCCGCGGAAGGAGTTGCTGCACACCAGCTCCGCGAGGCCGTCGGTCTTGTGCACCAGCGTCGGGCGCACCGGCCGCATCTCGTGCAGCGTCACCGGCACGCCGCGCGCAGCCACCTGCCACGCGGCTTCCGACCCCGCCAGGCCGCCGCCAATCACGTGCACGCTCATTGTTGGTCAGACAAATGAAGAATGGAAAATGAAGAATGGAAAATGAAAAATGAAGAGTGAAAGTAGAGCGGAAGACTGAACCGTTGGCGACGGCCTCGGCCTTTCATTCTTCATTCTTCATTCTTCTCATTCTTCATTCCTAATTCTTCATTCAAGAGACCGCCGCCGCGGTCTTGCGCTTCCGACCCGCAGGCGCGCGCCGTGCCGTCCGGGCCTTCTTCGGGGCGCCGGCACGTGCCGCCAGCAGTTCGACAGCCTGCTCCATCGTCACCGCCTCGGGATTCGTGCCCTTCGGCACCGACGCGTTGGTCGTGCCGTCAGTGACGTACGGGCCGTAGCGTCCTTCGAGCAGATTCACCTTGGCGCCGCTGGTCGGATGCGGGCCCAGTTCGCGCAGCACCCGCTGCGCCGCCGCCTGGCGCCGGCGCGAGGTCTTCGGCGCCGCGAGGAGATCGAGCGCTTCCTGCAGCGTGACAGTGAAGAGCTGATCTTCGTTCTCGAGCGACCGGTATTCCGAGCCGTGCTTCACGTACGGGCCGAAACGGCCGGGACTGGCAATCACGACGCCCTTGTCGTCGGGGTGGACGCCCAGCTCGCGCGGCAGCGTCAGGAGCTTCAGCGCCTCGTCGAGCGTCACCGTCTGCTCGCTCATGCTCGCGAACAGCGACGCGCGCTTCGGCTTCGCGGCCTTCTTGCCCTCGCCCTGGTCGCCGAGCTGCACGTAGGGGCCAAACCGGCCGTTCATCACATACACCGGCAGTCCCGACGCGGAGTCCGTGCCGAGCGTGCGCGGGCCCTGCGCCTTGGCGTTCAGCAGCTGCACCGCCATTTCGACAGTGAGATCGGCCGGCGGCTGCTCGTCGGGCAGTGACGCCGTATTGCCTTCGCCGCCGTCGCCGCGCTGGAGGAACGGACCGTAGCGGCCGATGCGGACGCGAATGGGCTGGCCGGTCGACGGATCCGTCCCGATCTCGATGGAGGTGTACTCGATCTCCGCGGTCTTCTTGTCGATCAACGTCTCGAGGCCTTCATGCTTGCCGTCGCCGCGATAGAACGTGCGCACGAAGTCGAGCCACTCGCGCTCGCCGTTGCTGATCGCGTCGAGGACTTCCTCCATCTCCGCCGTGAAGCCGACGTCGACGTAGTCGCTGAAATGCGTTCGCAGAATCTCGGTCACGGCAAACGCGGTGAACGACGGCACCATCGCCTTGCCCTGGGGGAACACGTAGCCGCGGTTCTGGATCGTCTGAATGATCGACGCGTAGGTAGAGGGCCGTCCGATACCGGCCGCCTCCAGCTCCTTGATCAGCGCCGCTTCCGTATAGCGGGCCGGCGGCAGCGTCTCGTGCTTCTTGGCGTCCAGCGCGACAAACGCCAGGCCTTCCTTGTTCGCAGGCATCACCCCCGCGGCGTAGACGCGGTCGCCCACCTTGCAGGTCGGCAGAATCGTCTCCTGATCCTCCAGCTCCGCTTCGGGGTCGTCGCTGCCCTCGACGTAGGCACGGCGGAAGCCGGCAAACTCAATCGCCTTGCCGGCGGCCGTGAAGATACCGGTGCCGTCGCTGCCACCCTCCGCCGAGATCTCGAGCGACGTCTTGATGACGCGCGCGTCCACCATCTGGGACGCCATCGTGCGCTTCCAGATCAGATCGTAGAGTCGCAGTTCGTCGGGCTCGAGGATCGACGCCAGGCGCTGCGGCGTCTGGCGGAAGTCCGTCGGACGGATCGCCTCGTGCGCTTCCTGCGCGTTCTTCACCTTGGTCTTGTAGTGGCGCGCGCCGGAGTGGTAGTCGGCGCCGAACATGTCGTTGATGACCCGCGCCGACTCGGTGAGCGCTTTCTCGCTGAGCGTCGTCGAGTCGGTGCGGTGATACGTGATCAGGCCTTCGATCTCGCCGCCGCCCACTTCCATGCCCTGGAACAGCCGCTGCGCGATCTGCATCGTCCGGCCGGTCTTGTATCCGAGCTTCCGGCTGGCCTCCTGCGTCAGCGTCGACGTGGTGAACGGCGGTGAGGGCCGCTCGACGCCGGGCCGCGCGTCCACGGCGGTCACCGTCCACGGCAGGTTCGACTCGAACGCCTGCGCCAGGCGTGCCGACGCTTCTTCGTCCAGATGGCGGGCCGTGCGGGACTTGAGCGCGCCAGTCGCGGGATCGAAGTCCTTGCCGGTCGCGATGCGTGCGTCAGCCAGCTTCACCAGCGTGGCCGGGAACTCGCGTCCCTCGCCGGTGAGCCGCGCCTCGAGATCCCAGTAAGTGCTGTTGCGAAAGGCCCGGCGTGCCTCTTCCCGCTCGACGATCAGCCGGACGGCGACGCTCTGCACGCGGCCGGCGCTCAGGCCGGTCTGCACCTTCTTCCAGAGCACCGGCGACAGCGAGTAGCCGTAGAGGCGATCGACGATCCGCCGGCTCTCCTGCGCCCGGACCAGGCTCTCGTTGATCGTCCGGGCATTGGCCAGCGCGTCGTTGACGGCCTCTTCGGTGATCTCGTGAAACTCGATGCGCCGCACCGGGATCTTCGGCTTGAGCACCTCGCTCAGGTGCCAGCTGATGGACTCGCCTTCGCGATCGGGGTCCGTCGCCAGCAGCACTTCGGAGGCGTCCTTCAGGGCGGCCTTCAGCTTCTGGACGTTGGGCCGCTTGTCCGCCGGCACCACGTAGTACGGCGTGAAGTCGCCGTCGACGTCCACACCCATCCGACCCCAGGGCTTGTCCTTGATCTCGGCGGGGATTTCCTTGGCAGACTCCGGCAGGTCGCGGATGTGCCCGACGCTCGCCATGACGGCATACCGGTTCCCGAGGAACCGCTCGAGCGTGCGCGCTTTCGCCGGCGACTCGACAATTACAAGTGGTTTAGCCATAAGCACTTCCGGCCCTACACCGGGCTCAGGACCCGCAGCAGGACCTGGGGTTACGTTATCACTTTCCGATCCGGGCGCAAGAACAGCCCTCCCGGCAACCGCGTTGCCAAACCCGCCAGCTCGAGCTCGGAAAGTCGCGCCAGAACTGCGGCGGCGAGGAGCCCGGACCGCGCCACCAGGGCATCCAGGTCGCGGCCTTCCTCCGGGTCGAGGGCCGAGAACACCGGGTCGCCCGATGGAGCACCGGCCTGGCCGCGGCCCTCGGTCCGGGAGGCGGACGGCAGCTGCTGCTCCGATACTCCCAGCGCCAGCAGGACGTCCTCTGCGGATTCGACGAGGACGGCGCCGTCCTTGATCAGGGCGTGGGCGCCGCGGTTACGTCCCGAGAGCACGGGCCCGGGCACGACCATCACCTCTCTTCCCTGTTCGAGCGCACACGCCGCCGTCGTCAGCGAGCCGCTGCGCTCGCCGGCCTCGACGACGACCACGGCGCGGCTCAGGCCCGAGATGATCCGGTTCCGGAGCGGGAAGTGCTGCGGAAGGGGCGGCGTGCCGGGGGCAAACTCGGACAGGAGGCAGCCGGCGGCGGCGACCGCAGTGGCCAGTTCGGCGTGCTCCGGCGGGTAAATGATGTCGAGCCCGTTGCCGAGCACCGCGACTGTCATGCCGCCCGCTTCGACAGCGCCGCGATGCGCCTCCCCATCGCAGCCGCGCGCCAGGCCGCTGACCACGACGACCCCGCGGGAGGCGAGGTCCGCGCCGATGCGGCGCGCCACCATGAGAGCGCCGGGTGACGCGGCGCGCGATCCGACAACCGCCACTGTCAACCGCCCTGTGGCATCGAGGCTGCGCAGAAACGCCCCACCCGGGGCTGGCTCGCGCAGGCCCGGAGGAGTAGACGTCGCGCGGATCCAGAGCACGAGCGGCGAATCGGGCAACTGCGCGAGTAGCGGCGGATACTCGTCGCCGCCGAGGGCGACGATCGCGAGACCCGCGGACCGGCCGCGGCCAAGCGCCGCTGTCGCATCCTCGCGTAGGCGAAGCGGATCGGGCGGTGTGGCCGAACCGAGCGCGGCAAGCGCCGCCTCGAGCGTGCCGTCAGCGGCATCCGCGAAGGCTGCGGCGGCGGCGAGTCGCGTACGGCTGTTGGGAAGAAGTGAAAGCGCGAGAAGGTCGGCGAGCTGCATCGGAACGACTCCCGAGCCCGACCTCGACGGAGATTGTAAGGGTTTACCGGACACGTCGACAACAGGAAGTGGACAGTTGCCGGAGGTCAGCGCCAGGACGTTGGGGATTTCCGGCCAACTGTCACCGCGGGGCGTGGTATACGCCTTGCTGCAACCGAGCCAGGACAACAGCGGCTGCACGTGCGCAGCGCGGTTGTCGCGATACGTTATAGTTGGGCACATCGGCCTATGAAGCTCCATTCCACTGTTGCGGCGGCCCTGGTGCTGGTGTCGGCTGCGTCGGCGTCTGCCGAGCCCAACGTGCGTGAAGTTGCCAAAAAGCATGTCGAGTTCGGGATAGCGGTCGCGCAGAAGGGGTTGTGGCGCGAGGCGATCTACCGCTGGGAGCAGGCCGCCAAGATCGACCCGAACTACCCGGCGGCCTACAACGACCTGGCGATCGCGTACGAGCACGAGGGTCAGTTCGACAAGGCGCGCAAAGCCTACGAGAAAGCGCTCGAGCTCGAGCCCGACAATCAGCTCATTCGGCAGAACTACGAGCTGTTCAAGGAAATCAATGACCGCACGAACCGCCGCGGCAGCAGCTAGCCTCGCGCTCGCGCTTTCGCTGAGCGCGTGCAACAACTTCTACGAGGTGCCGATCGAGACGCCGATCCAGCCCAAGATGGACGTGTCGCCGTTCCAGCGCGTGCTGATCGCCGGCTTCCTCGCCGGCGGGTCGGAAGACGTCGACGCGAACCTCGAGACCGTGAGGCTGCTGCGCAGCCAGCTGCGATCGAAGTCCACGCTGAAAGTGATCGACGCCGACGTGTTGCCGCTGCTGGAGCTGGCCAACGAGCAGCGCACCGACAAGCCGGGCGACGATGCGGCCGCGCCCGCTGCGGGCAGTGCAGGCGCGACGGCCTCGCCGGCGTCGACGACAGCCTCACCGGCCTCCCCCGCCGCAAACGGACAGTCCACGCCCGCGCCTGTTCCGGCGTCGGCGCCGGCACCAGCCGCGACCGGCGGCAAGGGGAAGGCAGCGGCCGACTCGCTGCCCCATATCCGCGACGAGAAGGACCTCACGCCGCTCGAGGGCATCTTCGCGAACGTGGAGTACTGGAAGAAGATCGGCGAGGAGTATCAGAACCCGCTGATCGTCACCGGGTCGGTGCTGTTCACCGCGCACGCGCGATCGGGCTTCGTGCAGCGCGAGCAGGAAGTGATCGACCAGGTCGGCCGCCGCCGCGTCGTCCCCGTGCGCACGTATCAGGAGCGCAAGGGGTTCATCCTGCAGCCAAAGTTCATTTTCATCGACGGCCGCACGGGCACCACCCTCTACTCCGAGAGCTACCGGGAAGAAGTGCTCTACAGCCCGCAGCAGTCCACGCCGGCCCTGTCCTCGGTACTTCGAGCTGATGGACCGCCTGGTTCCAAGCTTCCTGAGCACGCTCAGCACGCAGAAGATCAAGGGGTCGAGGATTCTGCTCAAGTAGCGTTGAGGGCCCCGGGGGCAGGGGTGGCGCGTGCAGGGGGGACAGGGTTCAGGGGGCGAAAGCCGGCCCCTGGACGACCCACGGTGCACCTTGAACCCGCATAAGCCCGGCACCCCGCACCCTGCCACCCACTAGTAGACCACCCGTCCGTCCCCTGATATACTGAATCCTTTGTCCCAGCCGGAAACTCCCGGGCGGGGGCGCAAGCTTCGAAGGAGTCTGGACGTGTACACGATTATCCAGAGTGGCGGACGGCAGGTAAAAGTCACGCCGGGAACCCTGGTGGACGTCGATCACTTCGCCGCGACCGCGGGCGAAGAAGTGTCGGTCACCAACGTGTTGTTCGTCGCGCAGGACGGCGGCGAGGTCATCGCCGGCGCGCCGTACGTGACCGGTGCCAGGGTCGTGGCTGTCGTCGAGGGCGAGAGCCGCGGGCCGAAGATTCGCGTGTTCAAGAAGAAGCGCCGCAAGGGCATGCGCCGGACACGCGGTCACCGGAGCGTCTACACGCGGCTCCGCGTGAAGGAGATTGTGATCTAGCCATGGCAACCAAAAAAGGACAAGGCAGCTCGCGCAACGGCCGCGACAGCAACTCGCAGCGGCTGGGCGTCAAGCGTCACGACGGCAACACCGTCACCGGCGGATCGATCCTGGTCCGCCAGCGCGGCCGGCGGTTCAAGCCCGGCCTGAATGTCGGCCTCGGCAAGGACGACACGCTGTTTGCCAAGGTGGCGGGCAAGGTGAAGTTCGAAGACCACGGCTCGCGCGGCCGCTACATCAGCGTGCACCCCGTCGAATAACGACCGGGTTGTCGCAATCCCAGGGGCGCGCGGACACGAGCCGTGCGCCCCATTTTTATTTCGGCGTGCCATCGTCACTCGTCAGTCTGCCATCGTCGATTCGGCAATCCCCCCAATGTTCGTAGATGAAGTCGAAATTGACGTAGCGGCCGGCGACGGCGGGCGCGGGGCGATGAGCTTCCGGCGCGAGAAGTTCGTACCTCGCGGCGGCCCGGACGGCGGCAACGGCGGCGACGGCGGCTCGGTCTACCTGGTCGCCAGCGCGCACTTCAACACGCTCGTGAAGTACCGCTTCCACCCCGAGCACGCGGCGGATCGCGGCCGCGGCGGCAGCGGCGCCAATCGCACCGGCGCCAACGGCAAGGACCTCGAGCTCGACGTGCCCATCGGCACGCTCGTCTACGGGCGTATCGCCGAGACGAGTGTCGACGAAGCGGCCGAGGACGAGGCGGCAGAGGACGAGGTGCCGGCCCCGCGCAAGCGCGGCCGCCGCCGCAGCAAGCCGGAGTTCGAGCCGACGGTGCCAGACGACGCCGAATGGCACCTCATCGCGGACCTCGCCGAGGACGGACAGCGCGTGATGATCGCGCGCGGCGGCAAGGGCGGGCTCGGCAACGCGTTTTTCGCCACCTCCACCAATCGCGCGCCGCGCAAGTGGCAGCCGGGACTGCCGGGCGAGGTCCTGAAGATCAAGCTGCACCTGAAGCTGCTCGCCGACGTCGGGCTCGTCGGCTATCCCAACGCCGGCAAGTCCACGCTCATCTCGCGCATCTCCGCCGCGCGGCCGAAGATCGCCAACTACCCGTTCACGACCCTGACGCCCAACCTCGGCGTCGTGACGATGAGCGGCGACCGCAGCTTCGTGGTGGCCGATGTCCCCGGCCTCATCGAAGGCGCGCACGACGGCCACGGCCTCGGCGATCGATTCCTGAAGCACCTGGAGCGCACCAAGGTGCTGATCCACCTCGTCGACGTGTCGGGGCTCTCGGGCCGCGACCCCCTGGACGACCTCGAGATTCTCCGGCGCGAGCTGGCGCTGTTTGACGCCGCGCTCGCGAGCAAGCCGCAGCTGGTGGCCGCGACGAAGATGGACGCCGTCGTCGACGACACGCTGGTCGGACCGCTCGAAGCAAAGGCGCAGTCGCTTGGCCTGCCCTTCTTCAAGATCTCCGCCGTGGCCGGCGACGGGCTCGACGTGCTGCTCGAAGCCGTGTGGAAAGTGCTGGCCGAGGCGCGTGACGCCGAAGCGGCGGCGCGCGTCATCGCGCCTCCCACTTTGCCGTCAGACCCTGCTATGCTGAATTCGCGCGAATGACGGGGCTCGGCCGCGTTGGCATCCTCGGGGGCACCTTCGACCCCTTTCATGTGGGCCACATCGCGGTCGCTCGGGCCGCGCGCACGGCGCTCGCCCTCGACGAAGTCCGCGTCGTCCCTTCCAGCATCCCGCCGCATCGCCCGCAGCCGCGCGCGTCGCTGTTCCACCGCTTCGCGATGGTCGCGCTCGGCATCGCCAACGAGCCCGGCGTGGTGGTTGACGACATCGAGGCTGTCGCGGACGCGCCGTCGTACACCGCGGTGACGCTCGAACGCCTGCATACGGCCGGCCTCAGCGCGTCGCAGTTGTTCTTCATCATCGGCGCGGATGCGTTTGCGGAAATTGCCACGTGGCGCGACTACCCGCGCGTGCTCGACGCCGCGCACTTCGTCGTGATCTCACGCCGCGGCCGGAGCGCGTCGTCGCTGCCCGCGTCGCTCCCCGCGCTCGCCGCGCGCATGCGGACGCTTCCCGCGGCGCCGGCCGGCGCGGCGCCGTCATTCGAGAAGCCGTCGATTCTGCTGCTGGATGCGGCGACACCGGACGTGTCGGCTACCGCAATCCGGCAGCGTGCCGCCGACGGCGCGCCACTCGACGCGCTGGTCGATCCGCTGGTCGCCGGGCACATCAAACGGCATCATCTGTATCGGGTCAGCACAGTGTCTTCCTCCCCCGCCGCCGGGCACACGAAGGCGGCCAGCGAGTTGCATGAGCAAAAGTACGTCTAAGCGCGTGGCCAGGCCGAAGAAGCCGGCGCTGCCGGCGCAGGTCATCGAAGCCGTCAAGGCCGCCGTCTCGAAGAAGGCGGAGCAGCTGTCGGTGCTCGACCTGCGCAAGGCCGCCGGGTTCACGGACTTCTTCGTGATTGCCACCGGCGCCAACGCGCGCCAGATCCGGGCGATCGCGGAAGGCGTGGAAGACGCGCTGCTGAAGCTGCACGTGAAGCCGTCGCACACGGAGGGCTACGAGCGTACCGGGTGGATCCTGCTCGACTACTTCGACTTCGTGGTCCACGTGTTCAGCGGCGACACGCGCGCCTTCTACGGCCTCGAGCGCCTGTGGGGCAGCGCTGTCACGGTGGACGTGTCGTCGCTCACCGACGACCCTCCAGCCGCGCGTCGCGCCTAGATTACCGCTCGACGGGGGCGCGCCGCCCATGCGCGCGCTGATCGACGTCGCCGTCGCCACGCTGCTGGCGCCGCCCTGCGTGTCGTGCGGCGCCGTCCTCGATTCCACGCTGTCGCCGGCGTGTCCCGGTTGCTGGCGCAACCTTCATCTCATCCAGCCACCTGCGTGCCTGCGCTGCGGGGCGGCGCTGCCGTCGCCGAACGGGCACGCGGCGTGCCCGGCCGCGACCTCGGCGATCGCGCGTGCGGCGGCGCTGGGCCCCTACGAGGGGGTCTTGCGCGACGTGATTCACGCGTTCAAGTACCGACGGCCGGCGATCGCTGGCGGTCGCGCTGGCAGGACGGCTGCCCGCTCCAGCGCTGGAGCTCGTCGAGGCGGCGGACGCGCTGGTGCCGGTCCCGTTGCACGCGTGGCGGCACTGGCGTCGCGGCTTCAACCAGGCCGACGACCTGGCGATCGCCGTCGGCCGCGTGACTGGCCGTCCTGTCTGGCGCGTGCTCCGGCGTGCTCGCGCGACCCGATCGCAGGCGGCCCTGGACGCCGCGGCCCGGCGCAGGAATGTGGACGGCGCGTTCGCGCTCTCGGGATGGACCCTCCGCTGGCGATCGCGAACAGCGGCCCGCGTCTCGGATCGCGTCCTCGTGCTGATTGACGACGTGGCCACGACGGGCGCGACACTGGAGGCCTGCGCGCAGGTGCTCGTGGGGTGCGGCGCGCGCGAGGTGCGCGCGCTGACGCTGGCGCGCGTGACCTGACACGCCATCTGGTCCGCGGCACTCAGAATCGCCGGCGCAGCCGATCCACGGGCGCGGCGCGACATCGGCCTTTTCCAGTGGTATGCTCGGCTGGCTTTCAGGGTCCAGGCTGAAGCCACGGCCTGCGGCCGCCCGCCTGCACATGCGCATCGCCATCGTCCAGTCCAACTACATTCCGTGGAAGGGCTACTTCGACCTGATGCGCTCGGTGGACGAGTTCGTGCTCTTCGACGACGTCCAGTACACGCGGCGCGACTGGCGCAATCGCAACCGGATCAAGACCGCGCGCGGACCTGCCTGGCTGACCATCCCTGTGAACACACGGGGCCAGTATCTGAGCCCGATCAAGGACATCACCGTCAGCGACGGCTCGTGGGGCGCGCAGCACTGGCGAACGATCGCGGCACACTATGCCAGGGCCCCGTACTTCGCCGACTACGCCGAGCGTTTCGAGCGCCTGTATCTGGACAACCAGGAGACCCGTCTCAGTGCGATCAACCGGAGGTGGCTGGAGGCGTTGTGCGAGATCCTGGGCGTGCGGACCAGGCTGTCCTGGTCGATGAACTATGAGGTCGTCGAGGGGCGCACCGAGCGCCTGGTCGGCATCTGCCAGCAGGCCGGCGCCGATTGCTACGTGTCCGGCCCCGCCGCTCGCGTCTACCTGGATGCGGAGTGCTTTCGCTCCGCCGGCATCGAGCTCGAGTACTTCGACTACGACGGCTATCCGGTGTACGACCAGCTGTTTCCGCCGTTCGATCACTTCGTCAGCGCGATCGACCTGATCCTCAATCAAGGCCCGAACGCCGCCCACTTCATGCGGCGTCAGTGACCATGCGCCTGTCCATCGTCACCACGCTCTATCAATCGGCGCGTCACCTGGACGAATTCCACGCCCGTGTCAGCGCTGCCGCGGCCCGGCTGACGCCGGACTACGAGATTGTGCTCGTCAACGACGGATCGCCGGACGATTCGCTGGCCGTGGCGCTCACACTGTTCGAACGTGACGATCGCGTCCGGATCGTCGATCTGGCCAGGAATTTCGGCCATCACAAGGCGATGATGACCGGCCTGGCCGAGGCGCGGGGCGACCTGGTCTTCCTGATTGACTCCGATCTCGAGGAGGCGCCAGAGCTGCTGACAGAGTTCGCCGACGCCATGCAGGACGGTCGGGCGGACGTCGTCTACGGCGTCCAGGATCGGCGCCGGGGCGGTCTCGTCGAACGCGTGAGCGGCTGGCTGTTCTTCAGGCTGTTCAACCTGCTGTCGGAGCAGCAGATTCCAGAGAACCTCGTCACGGTGCGCCTGATGACCCGGCGTTACGTCTCAGCGCTCGTCTCCCACAAAGAGCGCAAGACGATGATCGCGGGGCTCTGGGCCCTCACCGGCTTCACCCAGATCGCCCGGACGATCGCCAAGGGCGCCAAGGGCCACACGGCGTACAGCTTCACGCACAAGGTGTCCCTGCTCGTCGACTCGATCACCTCGTTCAGCGACCGCCCGCTGATCCTGATCTTCTATCTTGGGCTGGCGATCGGCGGCACCTCGTCGCTGGCGGCCGTGTATCTCGTCGTGCGCCGCCTGTTTTTCGGCGTGGCGCTCCCCGGGTGGCCGTCGCTCATCGTCTCGGTGTGGATGCTCGGCGGGCTGATGCTGATCTGCCTGGGCATCATCGGCATCTACCTGTCGAAGATTTTCATCGAGACGAAACAGCGGCCGTACACGATCGTCCGGCAGATTTACGAACGGGACGCGCAGGGACGTGTCTGAGACGATCCGCCAGGCTGTTGGCCGTTACTACGAAGGCCGGCTCAGTCAGTTCGGGCCGACGCCGCGCGGCGTTGACTGGAACTCGGCGGAGTCGCAGGCGCTGCGCTTCGACAAGCTCCTCGATTTGATTGTCACGAGTCATGACCAGGACGACACGGCGGTGTCGCTGCTTGACGTCGGCTGTGGCTATGGCGCCCTGCTCGATCATCTGAATGCCCTCGGGCTCGCCGTCGACTATCGCGGCTTCGACCTGAGCGAGGCCATGGTTGACGCCGCGCGTGCCAGGCACGAGGCGGCGCGGGATGCGTTCACGTCCAGCGCGGCCGCGCTCGAGCCGGCGTCGTTCGCCGTGGCGAGCGGCATCTTCAACGTGAAATTGGGCCATTCCGTGGAGCAGTGGCGCGACTACGTCTTCGAGACGCTCGAGTCGCTGCACAGGCTCAGCACGCGAGGGTTTGCGTTCAACATGCTGTCCACCTATTCGGATCCGGAGAAGCGCCGGGAGGACCTGTTCTATGCCGATCCGTGTGAGATGTTCGACCGGTGCAAGCGCCGGTTCGCCGCACGTGTCGCGCTCCTGCACGACTATCCGCTGTTCGAATTCACTGTCCTCGTGAGAAAGTAGCGACATGGCGAAGATCGTCATCTTCGGCGCCGGAGACATCGCCAGACTTGCCGACTTCTACTTTTCAACGGACTCGGAACACGAGGTGGTCGCCTTCACCGTTGATGCCGGGTATCTGACCGGAGAGACGTTCCTCGATCGGCCGTTGCTGCCGTTCGATCAGGTAGCGTCGGCATATCCGCCGTCGTCGCACAAGATGTTCGTCGCCCTCAGCTACGCGAAGATGAACCAGGTACGCGAAGCGAAGTGCCTCGACGCCAGGGCTGCCGGATACGATCTCGTCAGCTACGTGAGCAGCCGCTGCTCCTTCCTCACCCGGTATCCGACCGGCGACAACTGCTTCATCCTCGAGGACAACACGGTGCAGCCGTTCGTGCGCATCGGCAACAACGTCACCTTGTGGAGCGGCAATCACATCGGCCACGATTCGACCATCGGCGATCACTCGTTCGTCAGCTCACACGTCGTCGTGTCCGGGCACGTGCAGATGGGCTCCAACTGCTTCGTCGGCGTGAATGCGACGATCGGCAACGGCGTCACCGTCGCGCCGTTCACACTGGTCGGGGCGGGCGCCTTGATCATGAAGGACACGACGGCGCGCTCGGTGTTCGTGCCCGGCCGCACCGAGCCGTTCCGGAAGACCAGCGACCAGATCGACCTGTAGACGCCATGCGATGGCTGAAGCAGGGCCTGATCGTCTCGCCGAATGCTCAGGCTCCCTGGGTCGGCTCGCACGCGGCGTTGCCCATCGTGTCGACGGTGAACGAGCGCCAGCGCATCTACTTCAGCTCGCGTGACGCCGGGAACCGCGCGCACATCGGCCACGTCACGCTGTCGCTGATCGACAGCGGCGAGCCCCAGGAGTTCAGCCGGTCGGCGGTGCTCTCGCCAGGAGCGATCGGCACATTCGACGATGCCGGCGTGACGAGCTCGTGCCTGGTGGAGCACGGCGATCGCCTTTACCTCTTCTACACAGGATGGGCGCTCGGCGTCAGCGTTCCCTTCTACCTCCATGCTGGCCTGGCGGTCAGCGACGACGGCGGCGAGAGCTTCCGGCGCCTGTCGGACGCGCCGCTGCTGGAACGCACCGCTGTCGACGCGTACCTGACGGCGTCGCCGTGGGTGCTCATCGAAGACGGGCTGTGGCGGATGTGGTACGTCTCGGGCACCGAGTGGCAGGTGACGCCCGCCGGCCCGCGACATCGCTATCACATCAAGTACGCCGAGTCTCGAGACGGCGTGCGCTGGGACCGGCGCGGCATCGTGTGCATCGACTACCAGTCGCCGGAGGAGTACGCGTTTGGCCGGCCCTGTGTGATCAAGGACGCGGATCGGTATCGCATGTGGTACTCGCACCGCGGCGAGAGTTACCGGATGGGCTACGCCGAGTCACGCGACGGCATCGTCTGGTCGCGCCACGATGACCGATGCGTGCTGGACGTGTCGTCGGACCAGGGCTGGGATGCCGAGATGGTGACGTATCCCGTTGTGGCCGACGTGGCCGGCGACAGGTTCATGCTCTACAACGGCAACGGATACGGCCGCACGGGCATCGGCCTCGCGCGACAGGCTGTCTGATGGCGATGGTCCCATTCAATCGGCCGCGCATCGCGGGACGAGAGTTCGACTACATCCGCGAGGCGATCGACAGGGCGCATCTGGCGAGCGACGGGCAGTTCTCGCGGCGGTGCGAAGAGTGGCTCGCAGAGACTATCGGATGCCGCCGGGCGCTGCTGACGCATTCCTGCACGGCTGCGCTCGAGATGGCGGCGCTGCTCGCCGGCATACAGCCGGGCGACGAAGTCATCATGCCGTCGTTCACGTTCGTCTCGACGGCCAACGCGTTCGTCCTCCGCGGCGGCGTGCCGGTGTTTGTCGACATCCGCGCCGACACGCTCAATCTCGACGAGGGTCACATCGAGGCCGCCATCACGACGCGTACACGCGCCATCGTGCCGGTGCACTACGCAGGCGTGGCCTGCGAGATGGACGCCATCATGGCGATTGCGAGCGCGCACGCGCTGCCGGTGATTGAAGACGCCGCCCAGGCGCTGGGGTCCACGTACCGGGGCACTCCGCTCGGCCGCTTTGGCGTGCTGGCCGCCACCAGCTTTCATGAGACCAAGAACGTCATCTCCGGGGAGGGCGGCGCGCTGTTCGTGAACGACCCGAGTACGTCGATCGCGCCGAGATCGTGCGCGAGAAAGGGACCGATCGCCGGCGATTTTCGCGCGGCGAAGTGGACAAATACACGTGGGTCGACGTCGGCTCCTCGTTCGCGCCGAGCGAGCTGACGGCGGCGTTCCTGTGGGCCCAGATGGAACAGGCGGCGGCGATCCGTGCGGCGCGGCTGGCAATCTGGCGCTGGTATCGGGAGGCGTTCGCGGCCTTCGAGGAGAAGGGCCTGCTGCGGTGCCCGTACGTCCCGTCGCACTGCGAGCACAACGGGCACATGTTCTACATCCTCCTGAACGATGCCGCCAGCAGAACGCGTGTCCTCCAGGCCCTGAATGCCGGCGGCATCAACGCCGTGTTCCACTACGTCCCGCTGCACAGCTCGGGGGCCGGCCGCAGATTCGCGCGGACGGCGGGGCCGCTGCCGCAGACCGCGAGCATCGCGGAGCGCCTGATCAGGCTGCCGATGTGGATTGGGATGACCGAGCGCGACGTGGAACACGCGGCGACCATCGTCGGCCGCACGGCAGGATGAGTCGCTCGATCCGCGCCGCCGTCGAGGCGTGCCTCCTGGTCATCGCGTTTGCGATCGCCCTGCTCATGGCGCCCGCGTACGGCCGGGTTGTCGCCGGTCCTGCGCCGATTGCCGCCGCGCTCTTCATCGCCGCCATCTCACTCCTCTACGGCCGGGCGCTGGGACGGCTGTTGCGCGTCCCGGCAGCGGCATCCCACCGCAACCCGTTCGAGCTGGTCGCCGGATTCACGGGCGTCAGCCTGGTGCATCTGACGGCCACTGCCCTTCTGAACCTGACGGCGCTCGCCGCTCTCCCCGTCGACCTCGTGTGTGGCGCAGCGCTGTTGGCCTGGACTGTCGTGCGCCCGCGGCCGGTCGCGACGCCGCCTGCGCCGCGTGGACGCGCGGCGATCGCGATCGACGTGTGCGTGATTCTCGCGTGCGGTGCGCTGGTTGCGGTCTGGACGCGTGAAACGGCGGCCTCGATTCCCGTGGCGGAAACCACGGGCATCTTCCACGCGTGGAAGGACTACTTCCTTCACGCGTCAGAGATTACTTATCTGCGGGACTACCCGGCCTTCGGCCGGCACGCGCAGTATCTCGCCGGCGCGCCGCAGCCGCTCTATCACCGGGCGAGCTACGCGATGTCGGGCGTGTTCTCGCTGGTCTCCGGCGTGCCGTCACTCGAGACGGCGACGACGTTCTGGATGCCGGCCGGCCTCCTGCTGTGTGCGCTGGCGACGTATGCATACGGGTGCGTTTTGGGCGGCATGCTGGCAGGTCTGGCCGCCGTCACGGCGGTGTTCCTGTTTCCAGACCCCTCGACCTACGCCCTGAAGAATCAGTTCCTGGGGTTCTCGTGGTTGATGCAGGTATCCGCCGGGTCGGGGTACACCGTCGCCCTGACGTTGCTGGCGCTGATCGTCCTGACGACCGCCGGCAAGTGGCCCGACCGGCGCGGGTTTGCTGTCGCGGCTGCGTTGGTCGGCGCCGCGGCGGCGTTCAGGGTGCACATCGCGGCTGTGGCCGGCGGCATGCTGGTGCTGCTGGTCTGCTTCACCTGGCGGCCAGCGCTGACGCGCCGGCGGCTCGCGATCGGGTTCGCCGCGCTCGTGGCGATTGCGGGAGCCGTGGTGTTGATGGAGTCAGTGGCGCTGGCTCCGCACTTCCTGACGGGACAGTCGCATCCGCTGCTGTTTCTCCAGCTGGTCCACGGGCTGGCCGAGGTGCCGACGACCTATGCGGCGTGGACCAACGGCCGCAGCAGCGCGGTGACGTTCGTCATCGGCTACGCGATGCTGCTGGTTTCAGCGTGCGGGATCATGATTCCGGCGCTGGTCTTCGTATGGCTTGGTGACCTGCTCGGCCCAACGGGGCGCCGGGTGCTGCTGTTCCCGATCGCGCTGGTCCTGACCCACATCGCCATCATCCTGCTGGTTCCGACAGCCGCGTACGGGGATGTGAGCGACTTCGGCCATCGTCCCTTCGTGCTGATCTACGCCGTGGCCGCCGCGACGGTGGGCGCTGCTGGCGGACGGCTGTTGTCCGGGTTGTCGAACCAGGGCTTCGGACGCGAGTCGCCGGCATGGGTGGCGCTGGCAGGAATGATGATCGCGGGTTCTCTCGTGCCTTTGACAATGGGCGCCCAGCTGCAACAGCGATGGGGACCGCACCTCGCGCAGGTCCCTGTCCGGGACGGGGACTTCGAGGCGGGTCGATTTGTCCGCCGCAATTCGACGCCAGGCGAATACGTGCTCGCGGCGGACAACGACCCGCTGGGCCTGTTCGTCGGTCTGACCGAGCGCACTGCGTGGCTCTCACGTCGCGAGCTGTACCGACGCCTCGGCGGCGCCACGGGCGCGTTGGCGGCTGCGCGAGGTGCGGAGCATGACGCGCTCGCGCCGCTGACGTTCGAACAACTCCAGGCCTTTGGCCGGTCTCGGGGCCTGCGCTGGTATGTGGCGAACACGCCGGCGTCGCAGCTGTGGCCGGCGGCGGTCACGAGTCGCTGCGCGTACTGCGGTCGCGGGATTCAGGTCTACGACCTGCGCTGAGTGAGCCGGTCGCAATCGTCCCTTCCATCATCCAATGCGTATACGGAATCCAGGCCCGATGCCGCAGCACCCCGCGGACGGCGCTGAACGTGGGACGGACAAGCGACAGGTAGCCCTCCGGGTCACGAACATTCAGGCCGCGATCGCGCTCGATGAGGAACCGGGCCACCGGGTTCTGATTCGGCACCAGCACCGGATCGATTGACACGAAGCGGCCGCCGTCGCGGAGCGCGAGGCCGATAGTTTGCATCAGGCCCTCGACAGTGTCGTCGTCAAGGTGGTGCAGGACGGCGCTGGCGACGACGATGTCGAAGGGCGGGAGGGCGAGCACCTGCGGACCGTCGACAATGCCGCAGACGAATTGTGCTCGCGTGCCAAACCGTCGTTGCGCCGCGGCGATGTAAGGCGCGCTGACGTCGTATCCGAGGTAGTCCACACCCTGCGGGAGGTACGCCAGGACATCACCAGTGCCGCAGCCGATGTCCAGCACTCGTGCGCCGGCAGACGCCCTGATCATGTGATTGGCGAAATCGGCACGCCCGACCGGCCCGCCCATCAGCCATTGGCACAGGTCGTAGACCCGCGGGCGTGACAGCGCCGCCCTGATTCCCGTTGTCGTCTGGCTCATATCAGCGACGCGCGGGGCTTGGTGACCCGGCACGACATCGCGGGTTGGGCGCCCGCCGGCAACAGTGCCAGCAACCGCGTGACGCCGATGGCGTCGAGAGAAGCAGCGAGCACGGAGAACACCCCTGGGTGGCGCCGCTGAAAACTGGAATCGCCAATGGCCCGACGCACGTAGCGATAGGAGACTGTGCGATCGAATTCCGGCTCGAGACCGAGATGGCGGCACGTGCGACGGACGGAGGCTGTCGAAATCCAGTTGAGCGATTCCCAGGTGCCGGCAGGATCGATGACTGTGCGCGACGCGAGAACACGGCGCCGAAAGACTCGGCCGGTGAGCCGCTTCGAGAACAGCGTGGGTATGTCGAAGTGCGGCTCATAAGGGAACCGGTAGTTCGGGCAGACGAAGTGATAGGTCGCCCCCGGCCGCAAGGCGCTCAATACCCGATCGAGCACGAGCGGGACATCCGCCACGTGCTCCATGACATTCATCGAGAACGCAAAGTCGAACTCGGCATCGGCGACGAGTTGTTCGGCCTTGATCGGCCGCAACTCGGGACGACAGCCCCGGCCGGCCGCGTAGTCCCAGACAATCTCGCGTAGGCGGTCGATGTGCGAAAAGCCGATTCCGACAGGTTCGACCGCCGAGACTCGATAGCCGGCTGACTGGAGCGCGCAACTGAGCAGCAGCATGCCGGCGCCGACTTCGAGGACGCGCGAACCCGCAGGTAGCTGGCGGATCTCGGCGTCCAGGACTGAAGCCCCGAAGCGCGCCTCGCCGATATAGTCGGTCAACGCGTCGCCAAGGTTTGGCGCCATGGCCCTGGCATGACGCTCGACGTCCTCGAGCCAGAGCTCCGTTGCCTGCAGGATGCTCACTCGACTCGCCACAGCGACATGCCCGGCCAGTGTTCGACCGGCGAGAGGCCAGCTCGATCGGCCGGCACTGTCGCGCCGAGCCACAGCAGGTACAAACCGCGTGACGGCCCAACATCCGTGCGGATCGTAGCGCGGGCGGCGGCGTCCTGGAGGGTGTCACGAATCAGCCAGAGCCGCGAGGCCACGCGAGAGTCCACGTTGGTTCGGGCCCTATAGATCGGGAGGATTCTGCGGGACGCGTAAAGCTGGAGACCAGGGACGGCGGCGGGTAAGACACGGTCGTCGAGGATCGCGACGTTCCCGCCGGTCACGACCACATCACCGGGAACCACGTGCCGTTCAAGGGCCTGCACCAACTCCGCGAAACCCGGAACAGTCTGGAACACGGGCGTTGGAGTCGGAAATTGCGTCACCGATAACTTCGGCGCGAAGCCCGAGGAAAAATCCCAGAGTTGCACGGCGAAAAGCAGCGTGCTCGCCAGGAGTGCGCCGGCCGCGAGCACGGGCTGTGTCAGTCGCCGCTGCCAGAGTGCGCGCAGTCCAGCGGCGCCGAGCAGCGCGAAGCCGATGTCGGCGTACCAGTAGAAGGCCCAGATCTCCTGTGGCACGACTGCCTCGACGAGCACCAGCAGGCTAATCCCGGCCAGCGCTACACCACCGAGCAACACCCGGAGATTGCGTTCGACGCCGGTGTCGGGAGCGAAGAGGGCAAAGACGACGCCGGGGAGCAAGAACGTCATTCGCCCGAGGATGGCCACCAGAAGGTAGGCAGCCGCAGTCAACGGCGTCGGGAGGCCAGCCGCGAGCAGGATTCGGACCAGCGGAGAATACTTCACTTGTGTTTCGGAGACGGTAACGTTGAGTGGGCTGACAAAGAGCAGCGACGTGCCATTCGAGCCGCCGTCTCCCATCCCCAGGAAGAACACTGCGCCGGCGGCGATAGCGAGTATCGCAGCGGCGAGGAGGCCCGCGTACGCCACCCGCCGGTGAACGTTCCGCACGTGGGCAAGAAGCATCAGCCCCAGGCCGCCGCACAGCATCGGCAAGAGATTGGCGCGTGTGCCGCTGGCGACGAGCATGAGAAACACGATAAGAGCATAGGGGCGCTGGCTCCCCTGCTCCGGCTGGCCCAGAATCTCGTCGCAAAGGACGAGGAAGATCTCGAAGGCGACGGCGGTGGAAGCAAGCTGAAAGATGATCAGCGCCGTTGCCATGTGAAAAAACGGCCACATCACCGCCGAGAACCCAAACGTCAACATGAGCTGTACGGCTACAGGTGTGCCGAGCCATACGGCGCGGAACCGCGACTGGCAGAACGCGTGCAGCATCAGCACGAACAGAAAACCCTGAAAGATGACGGCTAGTCGTGAGGCAACGAGTATGAGCGGAATGCCGAAGGTCCGCGCGGCCGTACCGACGTGGATGTTGAACAGGTAGTGATAGTGGAGCGGCACATCCATCAGAAACGGCTCACGGATCGGCCACTGCGTCACTGCGACGTTGCTGAAGGCCGCGACCCAGGTGAAGTGCTGGTCGATACGCTCGTCGAAGCCGAATAGCGAAGCGGCGAACACGAGGAACCACGCGACGAGGACGCCGATCAGCAGCGGAAGGATCTTCGGACTGCCATCGCCAGCGTGGATGTCTTGCAGGATGCGGCGCCGCCAGAAGACCAGTTCGGCCAGATAGACAAGCGGCAGGAAGCGATAGAGCGCATGAGCACCGGTCATGCTCGCCAGCAGGCCGGCCGACATCTCGACGCACTGTCCGACGACCGTCGCCTTCGCGGCGAAGACGAGGGCCGCTTGTGCCGAACGCGAGGCCAGTCCGAAGTGGACGACGCCGGGCAGGATGATGAACAGCGCGACGTAAGCGGCATACGCCAGCGCCGCGCGGAGCGGCACGCCGAAAAGTACAGCCATCCCGGTGGTCAGGAGCAGCAGGCCAAACCAGATGACCGCGCACTGCACAATTCCGCGTGCAGAACCAGATGTCACAGCGCTCAACGCAGCCACCTTCGGTCGTGGCGCGAGCTCGCTGCAGCAGTGTGAGTCATGGCGCAATCATATGAGAGGCAGACGGGCTCTCACATACGCCAGTGGCACAAGTCCGCCCAACCCCTCAGACGTGACAACCGCTTTGCTTCCCGTTGTCGTCCAGTCGTGGCGACGACAGCCGGGACCCAGGCCCAGCCTGAGGGGTTCGAATGGACGACGGCGTTACTGCGCCGAGGGCTTCGGGCTGATAGCGCGAAGTCTCGCCTTCACTGCCTCCGCTTTCGTCGTGGCGCGGCCTTTGGCCTTTGCCGGGGTGTCGCCAAGGGTCGAGAGGCCCTTTTCGACTGGCTGTCCGAAATCTTCGGGGTGCAGGTAGGTCCCGACTGCGGCGGGCGACTTCGGCTCCTCGACCTGGATCCGGTGCGCGCTCGCGTAGGCGTCATGGCGAATGCCGGTCACCTGCCAGGACACCTTCCGGCCAGCGATCCCGCCAGCGATCTTGAACTGGTTGCCGGCGATCTCCTCGGCGATGTACGGCACGAAGGCGGCACCCATCGGCGTCAGTTGATAGCGGAAGTCCTGATTGAGCGCTTCGAACCAGTCCGGCAGCGTGATCGTCACCTCGCCGGCCGCGTCGAAGACCGCGACTCCGTCGTAGATGTTCTTCATGTCCGGCGACTCGACGAAGGAGTGGTTCAGGTACTTGTGCTCCGGGTCGAGCGGATGGTCGATGCGGAAGGCGCCGGCGCCCTTGAAGAGGGTGCCGGTGATGTCCACGTCGCCGTCGAAGAGTCCGGCCACGCCCACGTTGGTATCGGTGACGCTGCCGACGACGGCAGTGCCGGTGTTCGAGGAAGCAAAGACGCCAAACCCGGCGTCGGCCGTCGTGTTTATGGCAGCGCTGGTTGCATCTGTGCTGGTGTTGGTGACGGACAAGCTGGTAAACACGGCCCCGGCAACGACGCGGGCCGGCCCGGTAATCGTGGTGCCAAGAGCCGTATCAATCTTCAGCCGCGATGCGCTCGCGAGCATGAAGTTGATCGACCCACCGGCGGCGATGTTGTTGATTCGGTACTCGTGCGTGCTGTTGTTGAAGCCCTGGAACTGGCCGAGCGCCCCGGCCTGGTCGTAGAAGAGCATGCCCGAGTACGACGTCGCGGTATTGGACAGGTTTTGGACCGCCACGCCGGTAAAGCCGCCAATTGGATCGGTGAATCGCACGTGAAGAAAGTCAGACGGCGTCGTCGTGCCAATCCCCACCTTCCCACCAGTCTCGAACACCGCGGAATTCCCCACGTTGGCGCTGCTCACGTACTTGGCAAGGAAATTCACGGTGCCCGGTGTCACGTCGGCCGCGACCGGCGGAGGTAGTGACGAATCGCCAACGGTCGCGACGGCGGTCAGGCGTGCCACTTCGCCTTTGGTGGCCAGCTGATAGGCCGACGCCGGACGGCCGCCGAGCGTGTCTGCGTCCTGCGCTTTCAGCGCATAGGGCACACTGGCAATCTGCACGCGCGGCCGTTCGACGCCGCCGGCCCGCGCAAAGTCCAGGCTCAGCCACCGTGCCTCGCCGGAGGCAAAGACCTCGAGCGGCAGTCCGTCCGGCAGTGAAGCGCCCAGCAGGACGGTGTAGCGGCCGCCTGTGTCGACAGGAACAGTCTGGACCTCGCGCCACAGGGGCACGCCGCCCTCCTGTTCCGCGTAGATCGACAGCGTGACGACCTCCCTCGAAGCGGGTGGCTGGCCGTCAGCCGGCTGGAAGACGCCGCTGAACTTGATCAGCCGCGGCACCGAGGCGGCGGGCTGCGACCCAGTGAGCTGGGCGGACTGGGCCTGAATGCTCGCAATGGACGTCAGCACGATGAGGCTCGCGAGCGCAGACGTGAATACGCGCATCTGAGAACTCCTTCTGCCCGTAGGCCGCCCGTAGGGCTGCTCCGTCCGGCAGACGGCCCGGCTGGACCCCTCCTGCGAGCGAAAACCGACACCCAACTTCGCCACCACCGTGCAGGACTTCAGGACCCGCATTTCGCTCCCTCACTGGACGGGGACTTCCCCGTACGGGCTCGGAGGACAGTCCCCGACGCCAAGGTTCAGCTTGCATGCAAGCGCGATACCTGCGAACGCCCAGATGAGGCTTCGCGAAGCGGTCCCGGGAGAAGGGGCGTTTGTCTCGATTTTTCGTGCATCGCCGCCGCGAAGCGAGTCACGGACGGGACAAAAGTCGACCGGTAGAGTGTAAAAAATACGTCAGTGAACAGACGCCGACCGGGGGCAGGTCCGGCGCTCTAGAGGGCGAGATGAGAGGTCGCCAGTGACAGGATCTCGGCGGCAATCGCGTCCTTGCCGCGCTCGCCGTCGATCAGCGTCCAGCCGGGCGCCGCAGCCTGACGCCGGTAACTGCGGCGCGCACGCGAGAGCAGCTCGAGGTCCCGCTCGTAGCGGTCGCGGTCCCGCTGCTTGCGCTGCACCGCTGTTTCCGGCGCGATGTCCAGCACGAAGGTGAGGTCGGGTTGCGGCAGGTGGCGCTGCGCCGCGAGCAGCCACTCGGCCTCGAGCCCCTGCGATTCGCCATACGCGACGCTGGACGCCAGGTAGCGGTCGCACACGACGACGGCGCCATCTCGCAGCCAGTCGACGATGCGCGGCTTCCATTCGTAGCGGTTGGCGATGTAGAGCAGCTGCATCACGTCGGGAGGAAACTCGCGGCGGCCGGCCAGCGCCTCGCCGATCTCGCGGCCGATGGGCGTCTCGTAGTCCGGGAACGACAGCGTCTCGACGCGCGCGCCGCGGCCGCGCAGCGCCTCGGCCAGCATCCGGGCCTGCGTTTCCTTGCCGCTCTGATCGAGTCCTTCAAAGGCGACGAGCATTCACGCTTCCAGCATGAGCTGATCGTCAATCGTCTGCCGCCGGCGGACCACGCGCCAGCCGCCGTCGTCGAGCAGCACTTCCGGCGGGAGCGGATGACGGTTGTAGAGCGACGCCATGACGGCGCCGTACGCGCCGGCGTCGAGGATCGCGACGAGGTCGCCGACCTCGAGCGGCGGCATCGGGCGCTCGCGGCCGAAGATGTCGCTGCTCTCGCAGATGGGGCCGACGATCTCACAGGGCACTTCCGCGCCGGGCCGAGGCGTCACGGCGACGATCCGGTGGTACGAGCCGTAGAGCGCCGGCCGGAGCAGCTCCGACATGCCGGCGTCGAGGACGACGAAGCGCGGCCCGCCCTCGTACGACTTGAGGTCCACGACACGGGCCAGCAGCACGCCGGCGGCGGCGACCAGCAGGCGCCCGGGCTCGACCAGCACGGTCAGGCCCGAGTCGCGGACGACGGGCAGCACCGTGGCGGCGTAGTCCGCGGGTGATGGCACCGGCGTGCCGTCGTAGGAAATGCCCAGGCCGCCACCGATATCGGCATGCTCCAGCACGATCCCGTCGCCGCGCAGCTCGGCGGCCAGGGCGACGACCCGTTCCGCGGCGCTCCGCAGCGGCTCGAGCGTGGTGATCTGCGAGCCGACGTGCACGTGGACCCCCACCGGCTCGAGGCCCGCCTGGCGCGCGTGATCCCGGTAAATCTGCCGGGCCTGGTCGAGCGGCATGCCGAACTTGTTGGTCTTGAGGCCGGTGGAGATGTGCGGGTGGCTCCTGGCGTCGATGTCGGGGTTCACCCGCAGCGCCACGCGCGCCGTCGTGTCCTGGGCTCGCGCGCGCGCCGCAATCCGGTCGAGCTCTCCCGGCGACTCGGCGTTGATCGCCTTGAGGCCGAGCGTCACGGCGCGATCGAGCTCTTCGGCGGTCTTGCCGACGCCGGTGAAGACGATCTGATCGGGAATCAGCCCGGCCCTGAGCGCGACCTCGATTTCCCCGCCTGAATTGGCATCCGCCGACGCGCCGAGGCTGCGCAGCAGCCTGACGACGGCCAGCGAGGAGTTGGCTTTCAGCGCGTAGTGGATCGCGTGCGGCGCGTCGCCGAGCGCCTCGTCGAGCTGTCGGTAGGCGGCTCGAATCAACCTGGCGTCGTAGACGTAGACGGGCGTTCCGACCTCTGCGGCGATGGCTTCAAGGCGCGTGCGATCGAGGCTGGCGGCGGTCGTTGGCCCCGCGGAGGTGGGCATCAGCCCACGGATCTTAGCCGAATTCAGGCCATTTCAACGTTTGACAGCCAAAAAATCGCTTTGCTATGATGCGACGCGCCCGCCTGCTTTCCGCTCCGGCGAACGCCCTCCCAATGCCACCAGAATCCCAGCCGGCAGCGGCCATCGACGACCTGATCGAGCGCTGCCTGCGGGGCGACCAGCAGGCGTGGGAGCAGATCGTGCGCCAGCACTGGCGCAAGGTCTTCAACGTCGCGTACAAGTTCGTCGGCAAGCACGACGAAGCCGAGGACCTGACGCAGGACATCTTCCTCAAGATCTTCAAGTCGCTCGACACCTTCGACCGGCGCGCGAATTTCCAGACCTGGCTGATCAGCGTCAGCCGGAACCTGTGCATCGATCACTACCGCAGCGTCCGCAAGGAGCGCGAGACGATCGACAGGGACGTCGATCCGGGAGACCTGACGCCGGTCTCCCACGAGGTCAGTCCGTACGCCGCGCTCGAACATCGCGACCGCGTGACGCTGCTGAAAGAGGCGCTGGCGGAGCTGCCCGAAACCCTCCGGACTGCCGTGCTGCTGCGCGACATCCGCGAGCTGTCCTATCTCGAAATCGCGGAGGCCCTGCACCTGCCGGAGGGCACCGTGAAGTCGCGCATCAATCGCGGCCGCACCGAGCTGGCACGTCAGATCAAACGTTTGAGACAGCAGCACGAACAAGCGGCCGGGCCGCGTGGCACGCCGGGCACCTCCGGCGGACCCGCGGCTGCGTCCGTGGAGTGAGCGGATGAACCTCACGACTGAGATTGCCAACGGGCTTGCGATTGTCCGCGTCGGCGAGACGCGGCTGATGTACCCGATGCTGGCGGACTTCTCGTCCACAGTGTCGGGCCTCATCGCCAAGGGCGAGAAGAAGCTGATCGTCGACCTGTCGACTGTGACCTACGTCGACAGCGCCACCATCGGCTGCTTCATGGACCTCTACCGCCAGGCGACGGCCGCCGGCGCCGCGCTGCGGCTGGCCGGCGTCCAGAAGCGGGTCGAGACGATGCTGACGATGACGGGCGCCCACAACTTCCTGCAGCTCCACGCCGACGAGGCAAGCGCCGTCCGGAGCTTCGAGGGCTAACCATGCGACGCATCACGACGACGACCGGCGCCTCGATCCTGCTGGACGGCGATCTGCTTGCCGTCATGGAAACGCTCTACCACGAGATCACGGCCAGGAAGGCCCTCGAGCGCTCCTTCGAGGACATGGTCCGCGAGATCGATCACCTGATCCGCCAGATGACCGACGAGGAGCGCAGGAGCTACCTGGCGGAGAGCCTGTTCCTCAACACGGTCAAGTACCAGAACGACAAGCTCGAGGCTTACATCAAGAAGCTCGAGAAGTCGTAAGCAGGGTTCCAAGCCAACATTCAGCCCCTGAGATCCGTCCAAGAGGGGCATGCTGGATTTTCTGCGCTACGACGTCCGCCTGGCCCTCCGGAGCCTGCGGCGCGAGCCGGCGCACTCGCTGGTCGCCATCCTCATCCTCGCCATCGGCATCGGGGCCAACACCGCCGTCTTCAGCGTGGTGAACCCCCTGCTGCTGAAGCCGCTCCCCTTCAAGGACGCCGACAGGCTCGTGTGGATCGAGAACACCGGCGGCTCCGGCCTCAGCGAGCAGACCTACCGCGTCGCGGCGTACGAAGAGCTGGCCCGCCAGAGCCGCTCGTTCGACGCGATGAGCGGATACTTCGCGTTCTTCGGCTACGCGAGCTACACGCTGAGCGGCACCGGGGTGCCGGAACGGCTGTCCGGAGTCCCCATCACCCCGGGCTTCCTGGAGATGCTGGGCGTCGCGCCCGCGCTCGGCCGCCGATTCGCCGGCGCCGAGTGGACCGCCGGGGACCCCGGCGCGGCCCTGCTGAGCGATGGCCTCTGGCGACGCCGCTTCGGCGCCGACCCGGCCATCGTCGGACGCACCGTCACCATCAACGGCGCCCCGTGCGTGGTGGCGGGCGTGCTGCCGGCAACCTTCGATTTCTCGTCGACGTTCACCCCCGGGATTCGGGTCGATCTGCTGGTGCCGGCGCGGCTCGACCTGATCCGGAATTGGGGCAACACGCTCTCGATCATCGGCCGGCTGAAGCCGGGCGCGACGATCGGCCAGGCGGAGTCGGAGCTGCGCACTCTCGTCCCGCAGATTGGGAAGGCGCAGCACTACAACTTCGGCACCGCCCTCTCCGCACTCAAGTCGCGTGTGAGCGGCCCGATGCGCCGGGCGCTGGTGGTGCTGTGGGCGGCGGTCGGCCTCGTGCTGCTCATCGTCTGCGCCAACCTGTCGAACCTGCTGCTGGCGCGCACTGCGGCGCGATCGAAGGAGTTCGCCATCCGCCTGGCGCTCGGCGCGAGCCGCGGACGGATCGTGTCGCAGCTGCTGATGGAAGGCGTCCTGCTCGCCGGCTGCGGGGCTGTCCTGGGAGTGCCGCTCGCCTACCTGCTGACCGCCACGCTCAAGTCCTCTTCGTCGCTCGCGATTCCGCTCCTGCACCAGGTGCACGTGGACGGGAGTGCCCTGGCGATGACCGCCGTCATCGCCATCCTGTCCGGCCTCGCCTTCGGCGCCATGCCGGCGTTGCGCGTCGCGGCGCAGCCGCCGCAGGACGCGCTCAAGGCGCAGGGCCGCGGCACCACCGACGGCCGCCAGCACACCCGCGTACGCTCGACGCTGGTGGTCGCGGAAGTCGCGCTGGCGACTGTGCTGCTGGTCGGCGCGGGCCTGCTGCTCAAGAGCTTCGTGCACATCCTCGACGTCGATCTCGGCTTCCAGCCGTCGCGGGCGATCGGGCTGCGCCTCGAGGTCGCCGGGCAAACCGACGAGGCGACGCGGCGCCGCCGGCTGGCTGACGTCGCGCGCCAGCTGCGCGACATGCCGGGTGTCGAAGCGGCCGGCCTCACCGACGCGCTGCCGCTCGACAGGAACCGGACGTGGGATTTGGCGGTGCCGGGGCACGTGTATCCCAACAACAACGCGCCGCTGGCCTTCGTCTACATCACCGGGCCCGGCTACCTGCGCGCAATGGGCATCCCGCTGCGCAAGGGCCGGGACTTCGACGATCGCGACGTCCCGGGTGCGGCGCCCACCATGCCGATCATCATCAACGAGACGCTCGCCAGGACCCTGTTTCCTGACCAGGACGCTGTCGGCAGAGAAGCCGCGACCGGCGACACGCACTGCACCATCGTCGGCGTGGTGGCGGACGTGCGTCAGATGCGGGTGGACGAACCGCCGGCGTCGCAGATGTACTTGCCCTTCGAGGGCCAGGGCGGCCCATCCGAGCTGATCGTGCGCTCGGCGCTGCCGGCCGCAACGCTGGTCAACTCGCTGAGGGCCGCAGTCGGCCGGGCGGACCAGTCGGTGGCGGTTACGGAGGTGCGCGAGCTGAGCGACCTGGTCGATCGTGCTGTGTCGCCGCGGCGATTCCTGCTCACGCTGCTTGGCGGGTTTGCCGCGGTGGGCCTGCTGCTCGCGAGTCTCGGCATCTACGGCGTCATCTCGTACGGCGTCGCGCAGCGCGGCCAGGAAATCGGCGTGCGCATGGCTCTCGGCGCGACCGCTGGCAACGTGCAAAGCCAGGTGATGCGCGAGACCCTGCGGCTGGCAGTGGCCGGCCTCGGCGTCGGCCTGCTTGCCGCGCTCGGCGTGTCGCGCCTGATCGCGGCGCTCCTGTATGACACGTCGCCGGTCGATCCAGCGGCCTTCGGCATCACCGCATTGCTGCTGATCGGCGTGGCCGCCATCGCCGGCTACCTCCCCGCCCTGCGCGCCTCGCGGGTCGACCCAAGCACCGCGCTTCGCGCCGGATAATTGGAACTGGCGCAGTGGCCCTGGATCGCAGAAAGGCCTGAATCCCCGGTAGGGCGAATCTTTAGATTGGCCTCCCACCCAGCCGATCTGAGGGTCGGCCTACAGCCGGCCGATCTAAAGATCGGCCCTACAGCCGTCGTATTGAGGCACTGCGGCACGAGCACCGCCGCACTTCCGCACTTGAGCACTTCAGCACCGCACTGCCGCACCGCAGCACTTCAGCACCGCAGCACTGGACAAATGCGGTACAAAGAAAAAGGGGCGTGTGGTTCACGCCCCCTTTTCGCTCTGAAACCGTCAGCTATCAGTTCGCGGTGACGATGCCCTTGACGCCGAGGGATGCGGGCACGGCGTCGGCGCGCGGCGCTTCGACCAGCTGCCAGGCATCGGTTTCGGCGAGCAGCTGCGCGGCCATCGCGGTGTGCAGCGCGTGGCCGCCGCGGTGGACCACCGCGTGCGCCATCACCGGATGCCCCAGCAGCGCCAGGTCGCCGACCAGATCGAGAATCTTGTGGCGCACGAACTCGTCTTCGAACCGCAGCGAGCTGTTCAGCACGCCGGTGTCGCCGATGACGATGGCGTTGTCGAGCGAGCCGCCGAGCGCGAGGCCGTTCTGCCGGAGCAGCTCCACTTCCTTGAGGAAGGTGAAGGTGCGCGCCGGCGCGACCTCCTCCATGAAGGTCTCCTCGTCGAGGACCATCGTCCGGGTCTGGTGCCGCAGGAGCGGGTGATCGAAGCTGATCGTGTAGCTGACCTTGAACTGGTCGGCGGGATAGAGCGCGATCTGCTTGTCGCCGCGCGCGACGGTGATGGGCCGCGTGACCTTGAGGTACTTGCGCGGCACGTTCAGCGTGCGGACGCCGGCTTCCTGGACCAGATAAATGAAGGGCGCGGAGCTGCCGTCCATGATCGGCACTTCCGGCGTGTTCAGCTCGATCACGCAGTTGTCGATGCGCGCGCTCGACAGCGCCGCCAGCAGGTGCTCCACGGTCTCGACGCGCGCCTCGCCAGACTTCAGCTGCGTGGCGTAGGCAACCGCCCCGACGTGCGTCACGCGCGCCGGAATCTCGATGCCGCCCAGGTCAACTCGCCGGAACCGGATGCCGGAATCCGCGGGCGCGGGCTTGAGGGACAGCGTGACCTTCTTGCCGGAGTGCAGGCCTATCCCGGCGCAGGAGATGGCACGTCGTAGGGTGCGTTGTAGGTCCATGGGCCTCACTGCTCACCAAGAGCGGGCAGCGTTGCCAAGAGCAAACGAAATGCCGCTATCGGATTCTTGGAGAGTTGTTGGCTAAATGACTGACTTGCATACTGTTACATGCAAATTCAGGGGGCGGTAGTATCCGGAAGTGTTCAAAATCGTGGTTTCCCAGCCACAGTTGAGGCTTCCACGACCGTGGTTGAGCAGCCACACCGCTTACGGCGCCTTTCCTGCCGTGTAAGCGTGACGCCAGCCTCGAAATCCGGCTGGCGCTATCCCGCCCGGCGCACTGGCGGCGACATGCCGAGCGCCTCGGCCAGGAACTCGCCGGTGTGTGAGCCCGGCGTCGCCGCGACCTGTTCCGGCGTGCCCTGCGCGACCACGCGCCCGCCGGCGTCGCCGCCTTCGGGCCCGAGATCGATGACGTGATCCGCGGTCCGGATCACATCGAGGTTGTGCTCGATGACCAGCACGGTGTTGCCCTGATCGACCAGCTTGCCGAGCACGTCGAGCAGCTTCTTGACGTCCTCGAAGTGCAATCCTGTCGTCGGCTCGTCGAGGATGTAGACGGTGCGGCCCGTGCCGCGCTTCGAGAGCTCGCGCGCCAGCTTCACGCGCTGCGCCTCGCCGCCCGAGAGCGTCGTCGCCGACTGTCCGAGCTCGATGTAGCCGAGCCCGACTTCCTGCAGCGTCCGCAGCTTGTTCGCGATCGGCGGGACGTTCTCGAGCAGCGGCAGCGCCTGATCGACTGTGAGATCGAGGACGTCGGCGACGGACTTGCCGCGATAGCGGACTTCGAGCGTCTCGCGGTTGTAGCGCTTGCCCTTGCACTCCTCGCACGTCACGTAGACGTTCGGCAGGAAGTGCATCTCGATGGCGATGACGCCGTCGCCCTGGCAGGCCTCGCAGCGGCCGCCCTTCACGTTGAACGAGAAGCGCCCCGGCTTGAAGCCGGCCTGCTTGGCCTCGGGCAGCATCGCGAACAGCTCGCGGATGAACGTGAACAGCCCCGTGTAGGTGGCCGGGTTGCTGCGCGGCGTGCGGCCGATCGGCGACTGGTCGATCTCGATCACCTTGTCGATCAGCTCGATCCCGTCGATGCGATCGTGCGCGCCGGGCTCGTCGGTGGCGCGATACAGCGTCCGCGCCAGCGACTTGTAGAGGATGTCGTTGATCAGCGTGGACTTGCCCGATCCGCTGACGCCGGTGACTGCGGTCAGCGTGCCGAGCGGGATCGAGACGTCCAGCTTCTTGAGGTTGTTCGCGCGCGCGCCGCGCACGGTGATCTCGCCGCGCAGCGACGGCCGCCGCACCGCCGGCATGTCGATCCGCCGCTCGCCCCGGAGGTACGCGCCGGTCGTGGACTCCGTCTCGTCGTCCAGCAGCATCGCCGGCGTGCCCTGGAAGATCACGCGCCCGCCGTGTTCGCCGGCCCCGGGGCCGAGATCGACGACGTAGTCGGCCTTGCGAATCGTCTCCTCGTCGTGCTCGACGACGATGACGGTGTTGCCGAGATCGCGGAGCCGGCCGAGCGTGCCGAGCAGCGCGCGGTTGTCGCGCTGATGGAGCCCGATCGACGGCTCGTCGAGGACGTACAGCACGCCGGTGAGGTTCGAGCCAATCTGCGTGGCAAGCCGGATCCGCTGGCCTTCGCCGCCAGACAGCGTCGCCGCGCTGCGGCCAATGGTGAGATAGCCGACGCCGACGTCGTTCAGGAACCGCAGGCGGTCCTGGATCTCTTTCAGGATGCGGCCCGCGATGATCGATTCCCTGTCGGTCAGGTTGAAGCTGCCGAACACGTGCTGCGCGTCGGCGATGGGCAGACCCACGTAGTCGGGCAGGCGCCGGCCCTTGACACGAACCGCGCGGCTTTCCGGCTTCAGCCGTTCGCCTTCGCACGCCGGGCACACGCGCAGCGCGCGATACGGCTCCATCTCCTCCTGCAGCGACCACGTCGCCTCGGCGTAGCGCCGCTGGAGGTTGGGGATGACGCCCTCGAAGTCCTTGCCGAACGGCTCGACCTGCGACTTCTTCCGCTTGGGCGGCCGCGCCGCGGCCTCGTGCGAGCCCGGACCGAACAGCAGCGAGGTCGCGATGCCGCTTGGGCAGCTTGGCAAACGGCACGTCGAGCGCGATGCCGAAAGTCGCTGACAGCGTGGCCAGCGCGTCGGCGACGAGCGCGCGATCGCCTTTCGCCCACGGCGCGATGGCACCGTCGGACAGCGTGCGCGTCGGGTCGGGGACGATGCGGGCCGGATCGAAGTCCCAGGTCGCACCCAGGCCCTGGCAGGCCGGGCACGCGCCGTGCGGCGAGTTGAACGAGAACGCCCGCGGCGACAGCTCCGCGACGCTGATGCCGCAGTGCACGCACGCCATCCGCCGCGAGAACAGGCGGTCGCCTTCGTCGAGGCTGTTGATGACCACGACGTCGTTGGCCATCTGCAGCGCGGTCTCGATCGACTCGGTGAGGCGGCGCTCGATGCCGGAGCGGACGATCAGGCGATCGACGACGACTTCAATGGTGTGGTTCTTCCGCCGATCGAGCTTGGGGTCGTCCTCGAGCGAGCGGAACTGGCCGTCGATGCGCGCCTTGGTGAAGCCGCGCGTCCTCAGGCCTTCGAGCTCCTTCTTGAACTCGCCCTTGCGGCCGCGCACCACCGGCGCGAGCACGTTGATGCGCTCGTCCTGCGGGTAGGTCAGCACCATGTCGATGATGCGCTCGAGCGACTGGCTGGCGATCGCCTCGCCGCAGTTCGGGCAGTGCGGGACGCCGATGTTGGCGAACAGCAGCCGCAGGTAGTCGTAGATCTCGGTGACGGTGCCGACTGTCGAGCGCGGGTTGCTCGCCGTCGTCTTCTGCTCGATGGAGATGGCCGGCGACAGCCCTTCGATCAGGTCGACGTCGGGCTTCTCCATCTGCTCGAGGAACTGGCGGGCGTAGGCCGACAGCGACTCGACATAGCGCCGCTGGCCCTCGGCGTAGATGGTGTCGAAGGCAAGCGACGACTTGCCCGACCCGGACAGGCCCGTGATGACCACGAGCCGCTCCCGGGGCAGGTCGACGTCGATGTTGCGGAGGTTGTGAACGCGTGCGCCGCGGACGGCGATCCAGTCGTGTGCCATCGCCTCTCGGTCAGGGACATTGGAGCTGCCCCAAACCTCGAATTGTACCACCGGCGGGTGTTCCGGCGCGCCAGATCCGAACGGACGAGTTTGTTAGGGAATGTCCCTGATTTTCGACCGCCAGAAGCCGTAGACGAAATACAGCGCCAGGCCGATGGCCAGCCACCAGCCGAACCGCTCCCAGGCCAGCGTCGGCAGCCCCTTCATCACGAACACGCACAACGCCGCGCCGCCGATGCCGACGACGTGGACGAACGGCACGCGGAAAGGCCGCGGACGCTCGGGCTCGAGGTGCCTGAGGACGATGACGCCAATCGAGACCAGCGCGAAGGCGAACAGCGTCCCGATGTTGGTCAGGTCGTAGGTCTCGCCCGCGTCGCCGATCGCCGACCACACGGCGACGAAGATGCCGGTGAGCAGCGTCGTCGCGTACGGGATCCGGGTCTTCTTGCTCAAGCGGGCGGCCCACTGCGGGAGCAGGCCGTCGCGGGCCATCGCGAAGAAGATGCGCGGCTGGCCGTACTGGAATACCAGCAGCACCGCCGCCATCGAGAACACCGCGCCGAGGGCGACGATCTTGGCGATGCCCTGCAGGCCGGTCGCGTTGAGCGCGTAGGCCAGCGGGTCGGCCGCCTTGCCGAGCTCGCGGTACGGCACCATGCCGGTGAGCACGGCGCCGATGACGATGTAGATGACGGTGCAGATGGCCAGCCCCCCGAGGATCCCTATGGGGAGGTTGCGTTGGGGGTTCTTCGTCTCCTCCGCCGCCGTCGAAATCGCGTCGAAGCCGATGTAGGCGAAAAAGACGATGGCGGCGCCCTGATGGATGCCGGTGAAGCCGTTGGGCGCGAACGGCGTGTAGTTGGCCATGTTGATGTGGCCGAGCCCCGCGACGATGAACAGGGCCAGCACGACCAGCTTGACGGCCACCATGATGTTGTTCGCGCGCGTGCTTTCGCGCGCGCCAAGCAGCAGCAGCCCGGTAATCGCCGCCACGATGCCGAACGCCGGCACGTTCAGCAGCACGGGAAATCCGCCCAGCGTCGGGGCCGACTTCAGCAGTCCGTGCACGGCGGGATCGGAGCTCAGGAGCGCCGTGCGATAGCCGGTGGTGAGCCAGGCCGGTAAATCGACCCACCCGGACAGGAGGGACTTGAAGTAGTCCGCCCACGAGATCGCCACCGCGACGTTGCCGACTGCGTACTCGAGAATGAGGTCCCAGCCGATGATCCACGCCACCAGCTCGCCGAGCGTGGCGTAGGAATACGCGTAGGCGCTCCCGGCCTGCGGAATCATCGCCGCCAGTTCGGCGTAGCAGAGGCCGGCCAGCGCGCAGCAGGCACCGAGCAGGACGAAGGACAGGACGAGGGCCGGACCGGCGCCGACGCGGATCACCTCGCCGTTGGGTCCGATCTGGCCGGCCGCCGCCGACCCGATCGAGCCGAAAATCCCGGCGCCAATCACCGCCCCGATGGCCAGCATCACCAGGTCGCCGGCGCCCAGCACGCGTTTCAGCGCATGCGCCGAGTCCGCCTCGTCGACGACCAGCGCCGCAATCGGCTTTCGCCGGAACAACTGCAACATGGGCGGTGATTCTACTCTGGGACGGACGAGCGGAGTGGGGCCTCGGGGACGCGTGCGTCCTGAGCCTGTCGAAGGACGAAACGGGGCGAGCGACGAACTGGTGTCGGGTGCGGTGGGCGCCCGCGTCGGGGGGCCTGGGCGGATTTCGTGCGAAACCGCGCACGGAGGTGTGTAGCGGCGGGAAGGCGCGACCGATACACGGCAAAACCGCCTACCGCCGGCGGCGCCCGGAGACTCCATGAACTTTGCCAAGATGCTCGGCTTCAGCAGCGACCTCGCCATCGACCTCGGCACTGCCAACACGTGCGTCTACGCGCCGGGCCGCGGGATCGTGCTCAACGAGCCGTCGGTCGTCGCCTTCAACACCGTGCAGGGCCGGATCGAGGCCGTCGGCACCGAGGCCAAGGAGATGATCGGGCGGACGCCGCAGCACCTGATCGCCATCCGGCCGCTGCGCGACGGCGTCATCGCCGACTTCGAGGCCGCCGAGCGCATGCTGACGGACTTCATCCGCAAGGCGCATCCGCGGGCCGCGTGGGTCCGCCCGCGGGTCATCGTCGGCGTGCCGGCGGAAATCACCCAGGTGGAACGCCGCGCCGTGCGCGAGAGCACGCTGCGCGCGAAGGCCAGCCAGGTCTATCTCGTGGACGAACCGGTCGCCGCGGCTGTCGGCGCCGGCCTGCCCATCACCGAACCGACGGGCAACATGATCGTGGACATCGGCGGCGGCACCACGGACATCGCCGTCGTCTCGCTGGCCGGCATGGTCTACAGCAAGTCGGTCCGGGTCGCCGGCAACGAGATGGACGAGGCGATCATCGAGTTCATGAAGCGCGCGCACGGCCTGCTCATCGGCGAGCGGACCGCCGAGCAGATCAAGATCGAGATCGGATCCGCCACGCCGCTGGACCGCCCGATTGCCATGGAGGTCCGCGGCCGTCACCTGGCTGACGGCATCCCCAAGAGCGTCAAGGTCACGGACATGGAAGTCCGCGGCGCCCTCAAGCCGACCATCGACGTGCTCGTCCAGGCTGTCCGCGACGCGCTCGAGCGCGTGCCGCCGGAGCTGTCCGCCGACATCTACGACCGCGGCGTCGTGCTGACCGGCGGCGGCTCGCTGCTCCGTAACCTGGACCGGCGCATCGCCGACGACACGCACCTCCCCGTCCAGCTTGCCGAGGATCCGCTGACCTCGGTGGTGAAGGGCGCGGGCATGATGCTGGAAGACTTGCCGCTGCTCCAGAAACTGGCGGCCTGACCGTCAGGCAATTTCGACATACCCGTCAAAGCGACGCGATCGTGTAACGGGCGCGTGTGCGCCTTACGCGGTCGCGGCGGAACCGCCACGCGCCACGCGGTGCAACGCACGCTGCACCGTGCGCCGCGCCGTGAAAGCCTGCCTTTTTCTCACCTGCTCGGAAGACGGCCGAACGGCGCTGCCGCGAGCTCGGCGGGCACGCCAGTTGCTCTGCAGTTGCGAGATCCGGCGGGCCCCGCCGGGCTCACCCTCAACTCCGGAGTCGCCATGCTCGCCAGCTTGCTGGGCCTCACGACCGATCTCGCCATCGATCTGGGGACAGCCAACACGTGTGTCTTCGCCTGCGGACGCGGCATCGTCCTCAACGAGCCGTCTGTCGTCGCCTACAACACGGCGCACAACCGCATCGAGGCCGTGGGCGCGAAAGCACGCGACATGATCGGGCGGACGCCGAAGGACCTGATGGCGGTGCGTCCCATGCGCGACGGCGTGATCGCGGACTTCGAGGCGGCCGAGCGGATGCTGACCGACTTCATCAAGCGGGCTACGCGTCACTCCGGCTGGGTCAGGCCGCGCGTGGTCATCGGCGTGCCGGCGGAGACCACGCAGGTCGAGCGGCGTGCCGTGCGCGACAGCACGCTGCGCGCCCGCGCGAGCGAGGTCTACCTCGTCGACGAGCCTGTCGCCGCGGCCATCGGATCGGGGCTGCCGATCACCGAGCCGGTCGGCAACATGATCGTGGACATCGGCGGCGGCACCACGGACATCGCCGTCATCTCGCTGGCCGGCATCGTCTACCGGAAGTCCGTCCGCGTCGGCGGCGACGAGATGGACGAGGCGATCATGGACTACATGAAGCGCCAGCACAGCCTGCTCATCGGCGAGCGGACCGCCGAGCAGATCAAGATCGACATCGGATCGGCGACGCCGTTCCAGGCGCCGCAATCGATCGAGGTTCGCGGCCGCCACCTGATCGACGGCCTGCCGAAGCGCATCACCGTGGACGACTGCGAGGTGCGCGAGGCGCTGGCGCCGACAGTCAACGTGATCGTCCAGGCCGTGCGCGACGCGCTGGAACGCATTCCGCCGGAGCTGTCCGCCGACATCTACGACCACGGCGTCGTCCTGACCGGCGGCGGCGCGCTGCTGCACAACCTGCCCGAGCGGCTGCGCAACGACACCGAGTTGCCGGTGCAGCTGGCAGAAGACCCGCTCACCTCTGTCGTCCGCGGCGCGGGCCGGATGCTGTCGAACTTCGCGCTGTTGAAGAAGCTGGCGTCCTGACGCGGCGGCGTCCGTAGCCCGTAGCCCGTAGCCCGTAGCCCGTAGCCCTAGCCCGTAGCCCGTTAGGAAACTACTCCCGAGAGCCGCCAGAGCGTGTCGTTGGACGTGACCAGCATGTCGCCCGCGGGATCGAACGCCAGTCCGATCAGTCCCTCTCCAGACACGACCAGTTCAGGCTCGGCGCCCGGCCGCAGCCTGAACACGCCGCTCGCGCCGGCCAGCGCCTCGACGACGTAGAGGACGCCGTCGGGACCGAAGGCGAGGCCCTGCGGCCGGCCGAAGCCTGTCCACGCGGTATCGACCTGCCCATCGAGGTGCACGCGATAGACCACGTCGCGTGATGTCAGCGTCGGCCCGGTGACGTAGAGGCAGTGGTCCGGGCCCATCGCCAGGTGAAAAGCGGCGACGGAGGGCGGCAGCGTGGCCAGCATGGTGGCCTGGCCGTTGGCGCGGACGCGAAAGATGGTGCCCGAGCGGTCGCCGACAAACAGCACCCCGTCGGCGTCGAACGCCAGGCCGCACGCCACGCCGACCTCAGTCACTGCCGGCTCGTACTGCCCGCTCTCGTCGACGCGATAGACGACGCCCTCGAACCGGCTCGAGACGTGCAGCCGCCCGGTGGGCGAAAACGCCATCGACGTCGGATTGACGAGGCCGGCGACGAACGACTCGCGCGTGCCGTCCGGCCTCGACGCGGAAAATCGAGACCGGGACCACTTCGGCGCGGCTGCCGGAGTAGGTGACGTAGACGCGGCCCTGCGCGTCGACGGCGGGGTTGTCCACCTGGTGCAGCCCGCGCGCGACGACGGCGCCGATGTTGACGATCGGCGGCTCGCCGGCAATTCCCTCGAGGCGCACCGGCGCCGGGCCGCCGGGCACGTCCGGCGGCACGATCACCACCACCCGCGACCGCCGCGCCGAGACGATGCGGGCGCGCGCGTCGCCCAGGTGCACGACCGGTCCGGCGACGCCGCCGGGATCCAGTGCGCTCCCGAAAATCGTGAGGCGGCCCCGTTCGCAGGCGGCCCGGGGCACGACGCCCGTAATCGACCCGGACATGGACCTTCGAGCGTAGCACGAGGGCTGCTACACGGTTTCCACTATTGACCGCGTCGCGCAGCACCGCGCATGCTGGTCCGCATGTCGCGCCGCCGCCTCTGGCCGCTGTGGGTTGCCGTGCTCGTCACGCTCGTCGCCGGGCTTGGCGTGGTGGCGTTCCCGACCTTCTACATCATGCCCTTCCGCCCGCAGGCGGGAACGGCGATGCAGTGGGCGCTGACGGCGCGGACGTTCGCGCCGATGATCACCGCCGTTACCTCCGTGCTGGCGGTGCTGCTCTCGGCGATGCTGGTGCTGCGCCTGCGCCGGTGGTGGAGTCGCGGCCTGGCGCTGCTCGTCGTGCTGCCGATGTTCGCCGGCGCGTGGTTCGCCCGCCAGAACCACTTCGAGTGGATGTTCAACCCGCTGCCGCAGCCGACCTACAGCGACGCGGCAAAGGCGACCTTCGTCCACGACACCGACGTCGTGATGGCCATCGTCGTCGGCAAGCAGGCGGTCGCCTATCCGATCCTGCAACTCGCCTATCACCATCTGGTCAACGACGTCGTCGCCGGCGAGCCTGTCGTCGCCACGTATTGAACGCTCTGCCACACCGGTCTGGTGTGGAGCCGCGCGGTGGGGGGCCGGACGCTGACGTTCCGTCTGGCCGGCATCAACAACCAGAACTTCGTGATGCGCGACGAGCAGACCGGCTCGTGGTGGCAGCAGGTGTCGGGCCGGGCGATCGCCGGTCCGCTCAAGGGCCAGCGCCTGACGCTGGTGCCGCACGACGAGTTGACGTTCGCCACGTGGAAGACCGAGCAGCCGCACGGGCGGGTGCTCGATCGCGACAAGCGCGCCGTCGCGGACGATGACTATGCCGAGCCCGACTGGGAGGAGCACGTCGGGCGCTACCCGGTGAAGGTGGCGGTGCCGCCAGGCGGGCCGATCGAGCCGCGCACGATCGTCGTCGGCGTGACCATCGGCGGGAAGAGCAAGGCGTGGCCGCAGGCGAGCGTGATGTCGGCCGGCGCGACCATCGATCAGATCGGCGACGTGCCGCTGGCGCTCGTCGTCGCGCCCGACGGCCGATCCATCCGCGTCTTCGATCGCCGCGTGAACGGCCAGACGCTGACGTTCGTCCGCGCGGGGACGGCAATCGCCACCAGCGCGCTGCTCGATGTCGAGACGATGAGCGAGTGGGACTTCGAAGGCAGGGCGCAAACGGGCGAGCTGGCTGGCGCGCAGCTCAAGACTGTGGACTACCTGCTCGACTACTGGTTCGACTGGAAGACGTACCACGCCCGACACGGTGGTGGTGAAGCCGTGGGAGCCGCCAGCCAAGCGCCGCAAGATGCCGGAGATCCCGCGGCCCGACGGCACGCCAGCGCCCAAGAAGTAAGGCGGGCACGACCGAAGCCTGTAGGGCCGATCTTCCGCCTTCGCGCGGAGCGCTTTGGCGGACTCGCCATAGCCTTGGCGGAGGCGGTCAGACGGCCATCCCGGCGCATCTAAAGATGCGCCCTACCGACACCCGTAGCCCGTAGCCCGTAGCCCGGAGCCCGGAGCCCGTAGCCCGGAGCCCGGAGCCCGTAGCCCGTAGCCCGTAGCCCGTAGCCCGTAGCCTGGAGGGCCAATCTTTAGATTGGCCAACCCTGCCTACGTGTCGTCGAGCTCGACGTTCCAGTACAGGTAGTCTCGCCAGCTGTCGGGCGCCTGTCGCACGCCGATCGTGAAGCGGACCGCCGGTGCGGAGTCGGGGCGGCGCGGCACCGTCATCAGCCGCATCCCGGCCTCGTCAGGCGTACGTCCGCCCTTGCGCCGGTTGCAGGTCACGCAGCAGGTGACGATGTTCTCCCAGTCCTTCCGGCCGCCCTGGGCCACGGGGATGACGTGGTCGAACGTGAGATCGCTTGTGTGGAAGGAGTGCCCGCAGTACAGGCAGCGGTGCTTGTCCCGCGCGTAGATGTTGGCGCGGGAAAACGGCACGTAGTCGATCCGTCGTTTGATCCGGACGAACCGCAGCAGGCGTATCACCGACGGCAGCTTGAAGCTGACCGAGACGGAGTGCACCTCGCGGTCGTAGACCGAGATCACCTCGACCTTCCCCTGGCACCACAAGGTGAGCGCCTTGCGCCAGTGGACGACCTTCAGCGGTTCATACGTCGCGTTAAGCAGGAGCGTCTGCTCCATGCCACAGTATAGTGGGGACCGGGCGGCGGCCTGTCAAGATACTGGGGTCCTGCCCCCTCCTGCCAGGCCTGCGACGCGCCGATAAGCAGGAACATGAACGCGCGTGCACTCCTGGGCATCGCCCTGGGCGCCGTCATCGTCTCGGCGGCCGCCTGCGCGTCCAGCCGGGTGGCCGGGCGCCCGCCGGAGTTGCCGCAGCCGGAAGCCGCGCCGGAGCCGGCCCCGCTGGTCATCCCGGGGGCTCCTTCGGGCGACGGGTTCACCATCGCGCGCACCGCCCTGCGCCTGCAGGGCATCCCCTACCGGGTCGGCGGCACCGACACGCACGGCTTCGATTGCAGCGGCTTCGTGCAGTACGTCTTCGGCCTCTATGGGGTGGCGCTGCCCCGCGTGGTGCGCGACCAGTTCCGCACCGGCCACCGCGTCGGCCTGGAAGACCTGGAGCCGGGCGACCTGGTATTTTTTTCCACCGCAGGCGACGAGGTGTCGCACGTCGGCATCGTGATTGGCGGCGATCGGTTCGTGCACGCGCCGAACTCACGCGGCGTCGTGCGCGTGGACAGCCTGGCGTCCGCCTACTGGGGCGGACACGTGGTGGGCGCGCGGCGGATGAGCGGGAGTTGATTCGACGGCCGTAGCTGGCAGCGAGCGGTGGGCAGCAGGCAGCGAGCGGCCGCTACCCGCCGCATCCTGCCAGCTGCCAGCTGCCTGCGGCCAGCTGCCGCGATAAAAGCCGTCAGGCGGCGCGGGTGATCGGGATGCGGCGCGACGTGCGCGAGCTGAACTCCCGCACTTCGAGATCGGCTTCGGTGAAGCTGCGGCGGCCGGCCGCCGCGCGGACGGGCTCCACGCGAACGCCGGCTTCAATGGCCGGCTGCTCGGCGAGCACCTCGACGTAGCGCTGCGGAAACGACGGGAAACCGCGGAACGTCGTCCCCACCACGCGGCCCATGCGGCGTTCCAGGCCGTCGAAATCGAATGTCAGGAACTCCAGCAGCGAGGGGTCGGGGCGCGTCGCCAGGTAGGCCTTGGTCATCCGCACCACGTCCTCGAAGAACTCCGGGCTGTGCGTGCGCGTGCTGTGGCGGCCGGCCGCGCCGGGCAGGCGCCGGATGCCGTTGTGCGTCGGATCGACGTGGTAGAGCTCGTGGACGATGGTGTCCAGCTTCGCCAGCCAGGGCTCGGCGCCGGGGTACGACGCCTGCTTGTGCGCGCGGGCGATCGTCTGATCGCAGAAGCGCGGCAGGCAGAACGAGATCATGTAGTCGATGGTGGTCCCGCCCATGCGCACGTCGGGCGACTTGGTGACGAACCATTCCGAACGCCGGGTCATGTGCCCGGTGCGGCGGTCGCGCCAGAAGTAGTAGCTCGGCTCGCTCGACGGGATGCTGATGGCGTGGCAGGTGGCGTAGGCGCCCTCGGCGTCCGAGCGCCCGAAGCGCGAGAACACCAGCACGCGCGACATGTCCACGTGCGCAAACTCCGGCACGCGACTCACGATGTCTTCCATCAAGCGCGTGACGTGGTCCGTGTAGTTGATCATCCGCTCGGGTTGGTGCGTCTCGCCGTGAGTTGCGCGCCCGCGTTTGTCACAATGGGCGTTCCTTATATCGGTCGTCATATCGAGTGTCAAGATAGCTTCTGCACACTCTGCTGACGTTGATCCAGATCAAGTCCCGCGCCAACGCGCGCGGCGCGTTCGCCGCAACGGATGGGCTTGATTCCGGCGGCTTCTCCGCCGGTTTTTCATTCGGCTTTTCTGGTGTCGGCGCCGGCGACTGATCAGGCGGCACCGGCGGCTGCTCTTCCGGCTGTGGTGGCGGCGGTGTCGCCGGCGTGTCTTCGCCGGGTGACGGCGGCGTCATTTCCGGCTCTGGCGTGACCGGCACGATGGGCTCGGGCTGGACCTCGGGCGCCGGCGGCTCCGGCTCCTCCGGCGCTTCCGCCGGAGGCGTGACCAGACCCATCCGCCGCAGGATGATCTGCTGCCGGCGCCTCAGCCTGGCGGTGGGGTGTGCCGGGCTGTGCACGCGCGGGTTGATGATCGCGCCGGCCAGCAGCGCGGCCTCCTCCGGCGAGAGCGAGTTGGCGGAGCGGCCGAAATAGGTCCGCGCCGCTGCCTCCGCGCCGTAGACGCCGTCGCCCCACTCGATGACGTTCAGGTACAGCTCGAGGATGCGGCGCTTGGAGAGCGAGGCCTCGAGCCGCCGCGCGATGAGCACCTCGCGGAGCTTGCGGATCGGGTTCTTGGACGGCGACAGGTAGAGATTCTTCGCCAGCTGCTGCGTGATGGTGCTGCCGCCGCGCGTGGCGTGGCCCGTTTCCAGGTTCTTCTCGATCGACTCCTTCAGCTGCTCGACGTCCACCCCGTCATGCGTCCAGAACGCATCGTCCTCGGCGACGAGCACGGCCTTGCGGAGGTTGGGCGAGATGGCTTCGTAGCGCGCCCAGCGCTGGACGCGGCGCGGTGTCTTGCCCTCGTGGCGTGCTTCCTCGTTTCGGAGCTCGATGAAGGCCGTCGTGGCCGGATTGGAGACCGCCAGGGGACGGACATCCGGCAGCGTCAAAAAGACGTAGGCAAGGAGCGCGAATCCGGCGGCCGGGAGGCCGAAGAGTATTTGAGCGGCACGACGCCGCATGCCGGGATTATAGCGTCAGACCTCGACTGATCGCGCCGGCAGTGCCGGCCCCGACCGTTTCGGCGCGCTCCGGCGTCAAACAAAGAGGGGCCCGTCGTCCGATGATTCAGCTGAGATCCAGGGTTGCCGCGCTGGCGGTGGTGACTGTGCTCGCGCTGTCGGTTACGCCACGCGTGACTGCCGGCGAGACGGCGCTCGCCGCCATCCGCATCGACAACTTCGGCCAGATCAACGCCCACTACTATCGCGGCGCGCAGCCGCGGCCCGACGACTACGCCGACCTCGCGGCGCTCGGCGTCAGGACGGTGATCGATCTGACCAGGGACGGCCGCGACGACGAGCGGGGCTTCGTCGAAGCGCACGGGATGCGCTTCGTGCGCATTCCGCTCACGACCAGCGAGCGTCCGCCAGACGCGGCGATCGCGCAGTTCCTCTCGATCGTCAACGACCCGGCGAACCAGCCGGTCTACGTGCACTGCCAGGGCGGCCGGCATCGCACAGGCACGATGACCGCGGTCTACCGGATGGCAGACGACGGCTGGACGGCGGATCGCGCGTATCAGGAGATGAAGCAGTACCGCTTCGAAGGCTTCCCCGACCACCCGACGCTTCGGAAATTTATCTACAGCTATCAACCGTAGCGACGCTTGCAGGTGCTGCAGTGCTGGGGTGCGTGTGAAGTGCTGGGGTGCGGCAGTGCGTGCTGAAGTGCTGCAGTGCTAAGGTGCTGCAGTGCGTTGCCCCTGCTGGCACTAGCGCAGTCGGGCCTCTGCCCTGGCCCGGTCTCCTGCCTTAGCCTTGCCTTCTTCCTCGGCCTTGCCCTGCCGTTGCCCTGCACCTGCCCTTGCCCCTGCCGTGCCTTTGCCCTGCCCTTGCCGTGCCGCTGCCCCGGCCCCTTTGGGCTAAGCGCCCTGGCCTTGCGCGGCGGCGCTGCCCGCGCCCGGCGTGAAGCGATGGCCGGCGCGCGTGAGGACGGCTTCGAGCGTCGAGACCAGCAGCTGCACTGAGGCCGGCGTCGCGCCGGCGCCCATCAGGCCGATCCGCCAGATCGCGCCAGCGAGCGGTCCGATGCCGGCGCCGATTTCGACGTTGAACGTCTCGCGCAGGGCCGTGCGGACGTCGGCGTCGTTCACGCCGGCGGGAATGCGCACGGTGGCGAGCGTCATCAGGCGCTCGGCTTGCGGCGGCAGCAGCTCCATTCCCATCGCGGCAATCGCCGCGGCGAACATGCGATGCGCGCGCGTGTGGCGGGTCCATCGTGCCTCGAGGCCTTCCTCTTCGATGGCGGCCAGCGCCTCGGCGAGGGCGTAGACCAGCGACGCCGAGATCGTGTGGTGGTACTTGCGCCGCACCCAGTAGTCCTCGAGCAGCGACAGATCGAGGTAGAAGTTGCGGCTCTGGACGCGCGCCTTCAACGCCGCGGGCGCGAAGGCGACCGGCGCGAGGCCAGATGGCGCGCCGATGCACTTCTGCGTGCCGCTGTAGCACGCGTCCACGCCCCAGCCCGCCATGTCGAAGGTCTGCCCGCCGAGCGAGGTCACTGCGTCCACCAACGTGAGCGCGCCGTGTGCGCGCGCGAGCGCGGCGATCTCGGGCACCGGGTTCCTGACGCCCGTGGACGTCTCCGCGTGCACCACCGCCACGATGTCCGCGCCGGTGGTTCGAAGATGCGCCTCGACGAGCGCCGGGATCGACGGCGCGGCCCCAGTCGGCCTCCACCTTCGACACCGTCCCGCCATACCGCGTGCACATCTCTACGAGCCGCAGGCCGAAGTACCCGGTCACAACGACGAGGACACGCTTGCCGGGCTCGACGAGATTCGCGACGGCGGCCTCCATGCCTGCGGTGCCGGTGCCCGAGACCGGCAGCACGAGCGCGCCTTCGGGCGCCTTCATCACGCGCGCGAGCCGTTCGCGCAGCGCGTCCATGATCGTCACGAACTGCGGATCGAGGTGGCCGAGCACGGGCGCCGCCAGCGCGCGCATCACGCGCGGCGTGACCATGCTGGGGCCGGGTCCGAAGAGCAGGCGTTCTGTCTGTGGGAGCACGTCAGGTCCTTAGTGAGAGGAGGAAGGGCCTAGAGGGCCGAGGAAGCCAAGAGGGGCAAGGGGGCCAAGAGAGCCAAGAGGGCCAAGAGGGCCAAGGGCGCAGCATGGGACTGTAGGGCCGATCCTCAGATCGGCCATCCCCACGCAGAACAACGCCGGGAGCGCGTCATACCGGCTGCAACAGCGCGGCGACTTGTTCTCGGATCGTTGCCGCTGCCGCTGGCGCCACCGGGCGGAGTGGCGGACGCGGCGGGCCGCCGGCGAGTCCCGCGGCGTCGACCGCTACCTTCAGCCCGGGGATGCTGTGAATCGGGCCCACCGCTTTCGCGATCGGCATCAGCCGCCGCTGAAGCGCCTGCGCCTCGTCGTACCTTCCGGCCATCACGCACTCGAACAGCGACGTGCACGCGTCGGGCGCGACGTCGGCGGGGCCGATCGTCGCCCCGGTGGCGCCGACCATCAGCGAGCCCAGGAGCGCGCTCGTCGATCCCGCGAGCACGCCAAATCCTGGCCGGCAGCCGGCGGCGAGGTCGGCGATCACAGTCACGTCACCGCCCGAGTCCTTGATGCCGATGATGTTCGGATGCGCCGAGAGCGTGGCTGCCGCGTCGGGCGCCATGTTGATGCCGGTGAAGATCGTCACGTTGTACAGGATGACCGGCACCGGCGCCGCGTCGGCGACGCGCGTGTAGAACTCGACCAGCGCCTCGCTGTTCATCCGGCCCTTGAAAAACGACGGCGTGCGCACCATCACGGCGTCCGCGCCGCGCTCCGCCGCCCGCGCGCCGGCCGCGATCGCCGCGGCCGTGGACTCGCGCCCGGTGCCGGCGATCAGCCACTTCTCCGTCGGCCACACCGATCGCGCGCGCTCGATCAGCCGATCGGACTCCTCATCGTCCAGCAGCGGCGCCTCGCCGTTGCTGCCGAGCACCACGACCCCGGCCAGTGCCGTCTTCGCGTAGTGGCGGAGGTTCGACCCGAACGCATCGAGATCCACAGCGTCGCCGCGGAAGGGGGTCGTGACAGGCGCAAAGATGCCGCGGAGTGACCGGCCAGAAGACATCCCCCGACTCTACGGGGGCAGGCGAGAACGGTCAAGCGATGCGCGCCGGCCCTCACGCGCAAGGCGCCGGGGCGAAAAGGCGCACAGTACAGTCAGGCCAGCACTGTAGGGCCAATCTTCAGATTGGCCACGACACCGACGCCCTGTATAGAAGTTCGCGTAGCCCCGGAGCCCGGAGCCCGGAGCCCGTAGCCCGTAGCCCGTAGCCCGTGAGCTACTGTCCTCCCTCCGCGACGATGTTCGTGAGCAGCGTGACGACGAAGATCGCCACCGCCGGCGCAAGCAGCCACGGAAACGCGGCGAGCGCAGGGCCGGTGGCTTCCTGCAGCGCCGTCCCCCAGCTGGGCACGCGGTCGGGCAGGCCCAGGCCGATGAACGACAGCGTCGCCTCGGCGAGCACGAACGCGGGAACGAGCAGCGCCGCCTGGCGCGCCACGAAGCCGAAGGACGCCGGCAGCAGGTGCAGGCGCAGCACGCGCCACGGCGACGCGCCGAGCGCGCGCGCGGCTTCGGCGTGCGCCATCGCGTTCTCCGCCGCGACGATCGGCCGCACGCCGCGCGCGATCCACGGCGCGCCGGCGACGGCGAGCAGCGCGATCAGCGCCGCGACGACGGCCGGCGTCGGCAGCACGATCGGCAGCGCCGCACGGAGCGTGACGACCAGGTAGATCGCCGGCAGCACGGCGATGACATCGGCGACGCGCATCAGGAGCGCAGCCAGCCAGCCGCCGCGGGCACCGGCGATGCCGCCAATCGCAAGCCCGATCAGCACCGCGCCGGCGACGGCGCCGAGCGCGATCCCCAGCGATGCGCGCGCGCCGTAGACGAGACGCGCGAAGACGTCGCGGCCCGACCTGTCGGCGCCGAGCAGCAGGAGCGGCGCGTCGGGATCGCCAGCGTCGCTGACGAGGCGTCCGCTGGCGAAGAATGTCACCGGCACGTCCACGCCGGCGTCTTCGCGGTATTGCTGGCTGAGACGATCGACCAGGCGCTGCGGATGAAAGTACGGCGCGCGCCAGTGGCCCGCGGCGTCGCGGAGCCGCACGACGGTGGGCGGCGCGTACGGCGCGTCGGCGAACGGCGTATCGGGCGCGTGCGGCGCCACGACCGGCGCGGCAATCGACGCGATCACAATCGCACCGAGCAGCGCCGCACCGAGCGCGCGCGTCATGCGGCCCTGCCTTCGGCGGAGGCGCCGGGCGACGTGATGCGCGGGTCGGCCCACGCGATCACCAGGTCTGCCGCGAGCAGCCCCAGTCCGAGCAGCAGCGTGCCGGCGGCCGCGCACCCGGCGACCAGGTTCAGATCGCGATGCAGGAGCGCGTCGAACGTCAGGCGGCCCAGCCCGGGCCACGCCGTGACGATCTCGACCACGAACGACCCGCTGAGCAGCGCGCCGAACGCCAGCCCCGCCACCGCCGCGACGGGCTTCACGGAGAGCCGCCAGGCGTGGTGGACCATCACGCGCGCCGGCGGGATGCCACGCGCCCGCGCCGCCTGCACGGCGGGATGCCGGAGCGCTTCGCCCAGCGCCTGCGCCTGCAGCCGCTCGAACGTCGCCGCCAGCGGTAATGCGAGCGCCAGGACCGGCAGCGGCAGGTGCCAGACGACATCGCGCACGTACGCGAGTCCGGACAGGCCAGCCGCCGACGTCATCCCGCTGGCGGGAAACCACCCGGTGCGCAGCGCGAGCAGCACCAGCGCCAGCGACCCCACGAACGGCGGAATCGAGAGCAGCACCAGCGAGACGATGCGGATCGCGTGCGCCAGCAGCGACCGCGGCCGTGTCGCGGAGAGAAACGCCGGAGGGATGCCGAGGATCAGCGCGACGAGCAGTGCCGTCACTGCCAGGATCGCCGTGTGCCCCGCGCGCGACGCGACCAGCGGGCCAGCCGGCTGCTGGTAGAGCGTGGAGTCGCCGAGATCGAGCCGGGCGACGCCGCCGATCCACGACGCCCACTGCGCGACGAGCGGGCGATCGAGGCCGGCCTGCGATCGCGCGCGCGCGATCCGCTCCCGCGACGCGCCGAAGCCGCCCGCGATCTCCGCCGCGTCGCCGGGCGCCAGCCGCGTCAGGACGAAGGCGCCGGACGACACCAGCAGCACGAGGAGGAGCGTCGAGCCGAGGCGCCGCAGCAGGTGGCCGATCATCAGGATGGCATCCGGTCGGGGCCGATGATACCGGGTGCGCGGCCGGCGCGCGCTATGGCGCCGCCGGCGTCACGTACAGCTCGTCTGCCGCCCACAGCACCGGCGGCGTCGTCGGCGTGGGCTTCGCGCCGCCGACGCGGCGGCCGGTGGCGACGAACACGCGCGGCGCGGCGAAGTAGAGCGCCGGGTTGTGCGTCAGGAACAGCCGCTGGACGTCGGTGAAGAGCGCCACGCGCTCCGTGCGGCTGGCGCTGGCCGCCTGCTGCGCCATCAGCGTGTCGATCTGCGCCTCCCACGGCGTGGCCGGCGTCTTCTGCGATGGATGCCACAGGTGCATGCCGCCGGAGCTGAGCCACCAGTCCAGGTTCGTCGCCGGATCGGTGTCGCTCGGCGTGGCGTGGTGGTAGATCGCGTCGAAGTCGCCCTCGCCCCATCGCTTCATGACGCCGCCGAGGTCCATGGCGACCACGTCCACCGCGACGCCGACCGGCGCGAGCTGGTCGCGGATGAACTGCGCGCCCTTCTCCCCCGCCGTCACGCCGGCCTGCACGAGGATCGTGATGCGCGCCGGGTGCCCCGCAGCGTCCTCGCGCACGCCGTCCTCGTTGCGATCGACCAGGCCCATCGCGTCGAGCAGCGCCGAGGCCTGCTTCGGGTCGAAGGGCGGAGGCTGGAGCCCGGTGGGCAGCCACTCGTGATTGGCCGCCGGCACCGCGAACGGCGACGCCTCCGCGGCGCCGAGATAGACGGAGTCCACGAAGCCCTGCCGGCTCACCGCCAGCGACACCGCCTGGCGGAACCTGTCGTCGAGGAGGAACGCGTGCGGACTGTCCTTGGCCGCCGCCAGGTTGAACCACAGTAGATAGCGGTCGAAGCCCCCTCCGAGATCGACCAGGTGCACCTTGCCGGCGTCTGCCGCGGCCTTCATCTCGCGATAGTCGTCGGGCCGCAGTTGCGTCTGCGTCAGATCGACCTGGCCGCCGGCCAGGCGCAGGAGCTCGGTGTTCTGGTCCGGCGCGATCTCCAATGTCAGCGTGTCCAGGTACGGGAGCGCGCGGCCCTCGCCGTCCTTCCGCCAGTAGTGCGGGTTGCGCACGAGCACGACGCGCTCGGCCGGCGTGTAGGACTGCGACCAGGAACGGGCCGAGCCCCGGCATCTCCGCCGGCGGCGTCTGCGGGCCCCAGGCGCTGCCGAACGTGCCGGCGGCCAAAGCGGCGCTGAGCGCGTGCTTGGGATAGATCGGCAGCGCGTCCAGCAGGCGGACGCCCGGCGCGTACGGCTTGTCGAAGTTGAGGACGACGCGGAGCGGCGATTCGGCGTGGACGGCAATCGGCGCGTTGCCGACGCGGACCACGTCGGTCATCACGTTGTCGAAGTGCGCGTCCAGCGCCGCCGCAAACGAGAACGTCACATCGTCTGCCGTGAACGGGCGTGCCGTCGGACCAGACAACGCCAGGGCGCAGATCGAGCGTGATGGTGCGGGTGTCCGGCGACACCGTCCACGCGGCAGCGAGCCATGGCTCCGGCGTGTCGGTGACGCGGTTCACGCGGACCAGGCGTCCGGCGGTGAGCAGCGCGATCAGATCGGTGGGGAAGGCGTTGCTCGCGTAGCGGTTGAAAGTCTTCGGCTCGCCGCGCATCGTGGCAACAAGCGCACCGCCTTTTGCCGGCTGGTCCTGTGTAGCCGAACGCGACGGTGATGAAGGGGGTCCCCCCGGTCGAACGTAATAAACGCCAACACCAAGAGCGACCAACAGCAGGGCCAGTGGAGCCCAGCGGCGCGAATTCCCGGTCACGATCCTGGCCGACCGGCCAATCCGTTGGCCGGTGAAGAAGGGCGTTTATGGCTGAGGCTTTTCACGATTCACCGTGTTTTTGTGCAAACCCTGCACGCTAACGCTATTGGCGGTCAATGCGTTGACCGATAGGGCGGCGTTACTTAACCGGTAACTCCCGACCCCTTCGAGGCCGCCATCCTACCTGAAATCAACAACTAACGAGCTCCGCCCGCGCGGGCCGCCGGCGATGGTACCCACCCTGCCACTACAGGAGGCGGGGAGGACTATTTCCGGATGTCACAGGCCGCTCAGCCATCACCTGCCGCAGACCCACGGGTCGGGCGCAGCGTGTCCATCGATCAGGCTGCTGAACTTCTCGGCGTCTCTCGTCGGACGGTTTACAACCGCATTCGCGACGGGCGCCTGGCCACCATCCGGACATTGGGCGGTTCGCAACGCGTGTTGCTCGAGTCACTCGCGCGTTCGGCCGCATGGATTCGCCCGCTCGTGTCGGAATTCGGAGGCAGACAATGACGACGCTTAAGGGACGGCACCAGGTGGCGGCAGCCTTGGTAGGAGCTGTCGTGGCGTTTGGCGTGACCGTGACGGCAGAGGGGGGCCCGCGTGCGCGGCTGTCCCGCGACCTCTCCGACGCGCTCACACGTGGAGGCGCGGCGACGCGCGATGTCATTCTGCAGGCCGACGCGACGACCGTGGCGGCGGTGGCCGCGCGGCACGGCGCGCAGGTGAAGAAGTGGCTGACGACCGGCGCTGTCCTCTCGGTGAGCGACGCCAACCTGGGCGGCCTGACGGCTGACGCCGCCGTCGACCACCTGTCCGGCGACACCTTCGTGCACTCGATGATGGCGGTGACCGACCAGGCGATTGGCGAGGACCAGGTGCTGGCCGGGCTCAAGGGCATCGGGCCGGTGAGCGGCCGCGGCATCGGCATCGCGCTGATCGATTCCGGCGTCTCGAACCACGTGGCGCTGAAGGGCCACATCGCGGCGGCGCTGGACTTCACGGAGGCGGGCGGCAAGGGCGTGGACGAACTGGGCCACGGCACGCACGTGGCGGGGATTATCGGCGGCGAGGACGCGGACTTCCGCGGCGTGGCGCCGGGCGCGTGGATCGTGAGCCTGAAGGTGCTGAGCGCTGACGGCTCGGGCCGGACCAGCGACGTGATCAACGCGATCGACTGGGCGGTCTCGCACAGCCGGCAGTACGGCATCCGGGTGATCAACCTGTCGCTGGGGCGGCCGGTGTTCGAGTCGTACCTGGACGACCCGCTGTGCCAGGCGGTGGAGCGCGCGTATCGCGCCGGGCTGCTGGTGGTGACCTCGGCGGGCAACTACGGGATGACGCAGGACGGGCAGAAGGTGCTGGGCGCGATCACCGCGCCGGGCAACTCGCCGTACGCCTTCACGGTGGGCTCGCTCGACAGCCAGAACACCGTCACGCGCTCCGACGACGTGGTGTCCGACTACAGCTCGCGCGGGCCGACGCTCTACGACCGGCTGGTGAAGCCGGACATCGCGGCGCCGGGGCGGAAGATCGTCTCGCTCTACAACGAGGGCTCGACGCTGGCGGTGCGGTATCCCGACCACCTGGTGAGCGGCAGCGGGAAGACGGGGCTGTTCTACCTGAGTGGCACGAGCATGGCGACCGGCGTGGTCAGCGGCGCGGCGGCGCTGGTGCTGGAGACCAACCCGAAGCTGACGCCGCTCCAGGTGCGGGTGGCGCTGCAGATGTCGGCGTCGTTCATGCCGGACGCCGGCCTCATCGGCGCGGGCGCGGGCGAGCTGAACGTGGCGGCGGCGGTGAAGCTGGCGAAGACGGGGCCGTCGGTGCAGCGGGTGTCGACGGTGATTGCCGGCGAGCCGGTCCAGTCGAGCGGTGTCGTAACAGGCGACTCGACGGTGTGGGGAAGCGGACGTTCAATCGTCCGCGGCGCCAACACGATCGTGTGGGGAAACTCCAACACCATCGTCTGGGGTAATAGCGCGAACACTATTGTCTGGGGCAACACCATTGTCTGGGGCAACACGATCGTGTGGGGAAACTCGAACACCATCGTTTGGGGGAACTCCAACACCATTGTCTGGGGCAACACCATTGTCTGGGGCAACACCATCGTTTGGGGGAACTCCGCCGACACGATCGTTTGGGGAAACGCACTCATGAATACGATCGTCTGGGGGAACAGCCTGGACACCATCGTCTGGGGCAATACGATCGTCTGGGGCAACACCATCGTTTGGGGCAATTCAGCGGACACCATCGTCTGGGGTAACACGATCGTCTGGGGCAACTAGGCGAACGCAGGGCGTGCGCCATAGCACCTTTCGCCTTTTTTTTGCGGATCAAACATGCAGCCTATAATCGTCTGGTCCTGACAAGCCGATAAACGTCGGTATGGGGTAACCCCGCCTTAGCGGGGACCGACCCTCTTGACCAATGGCGCCCGCGAATCCGCTATCGCCTCACGGCCGAACATACGTCATCGGCGTCATCACTGCCGGTACGTTCGCGGTGGCAGCAGCGGTGGCGCAACTAGTCGCGACGCCTCCTCGCAGCGGGTGGTTCCTGTTTGCCGCGTTGACCGTGATCAGCGGCTCCGCCACCGTTAAGCTGCCCTCGATTCCGGCATCTCTTTCTGTATCCGAAGCCTTCGTCTTCGCTTCCGTCCTTCTATACGGTCCCGCTGCCGGTACGATAATCGTAGCGCTGGACGGTCTGATCATCTCGTTCTGGCTCAACAAGAAACGCAAGGAGGTCCATCGCGTACTGTTCAATATGGCGGCTCCCGCGCTCTCCATCTGGATTGCCAGCCAACTGTTTTTCATCATGCTGGGGCTCGAGCCACTTAGTGTGTCTCATGCCCCGATCGAAAAGTTTCTATTACCCCTTATTGTTTTTACGGTTCTGTACTTCGGTCTGAATAGCTCGCTAATTGCGTTTGCGGTTGCCGCTGAAACCCAGGCATCCGCGTTCCAGGTATGGAAGAACAATTTCCTCTGGCTGTCACTCAACTTCATCTGCGGCGCTTCCGTTGCTACCCTAGTCATCGCCTTTACGAACAGGCAACGGCCAGAGTGGCTGTACATTGGCGCGATTGTCCCATTGTTATTTGTTCTGTACATGACATACAGAACGGCGATGGCCAGAGTCGAAGACGCCAACAAGCACCTATCGCAAGTAAACACCTTATATCTATCGACAATTGAAACGTTGGCAATGGCGATCGACGCTAAAGACCAGGTTACCCACGGTCATATCCGCAGGGTCCAGGCGTTCGCGACCGGGTTGGCGCGTTCTCTCGGAGTGACGGAAACCGCCACGCTTCATGCTGTTGAGGCGGCCTCTCTGTTGCACGACATGGGAAAGCTCGCGATCCCTGAGCACATTTTGAACAAGCCTGGTAGGTTGACTACATCCGAGTTCGAAAGGATGAAGCTTCACGCCGCCATAGGGGCGGACATTCTGTCAGCGATTCAGTTTCCGTATCCGGTAGTGCCGATTGTTCGGCATCATCACGAGAACTGGGATGGCACAGGTTACCCTGACGGGCTATCAGGGACTGACATTCCAGTCGGCGCGCGAATTTTGTCGGTTGTGGACTGCTACGATGCGTTGACTTCGGATCGGCCGTACCGTCCGGCACTTTCAAACGACGAGGCAATTAAGATTCTGCTCGAAAGACGCGGCTCAATGTATGACCCGTTGGTTGTTGATACATTCGTGCGAGTTCACAACTCAATCGGGCCAGATCTAGAGATCTATCGGACCGCGCCACAAGTAATCCGAGACATTGCAAAAAGTATCGCGGTTCCGCAAGTTGCTTCAGACGCTAGCGATGTACTGAGGCTTGGCGACCAGTCGGAAAAACTATTGGTCTTTGCGTCTCTACTCAGCAATATCCCAGGGCATGTCGGAAGTATAGATATTGCCGAGTTGAGCTGGTATCACTTGCGGCAGATGATGCCAGTTACGTCACTGGGACTGTTTGGTTACGATAACGCGACCGACGAGATCGTTTGTCTGGCGTTCATTGACCCGTCCGGTCCTGTCAACCTGCGAATGAGACGTCCCGTAGGGCAGGGACTCTCGGGTTGGGTTGCCGCTAGCAGGCAAGGAATCTTCAACTCGGATCCCATGTTGGATTTGGGCCAGGGCGCCATCAAGTCGGCATTTTCGCTGAGAAGCGCCATTAGTGCTCCCCTGGTGATGGACGAGCAACTGGTCGGGGTACTAACTATGTATGCGGACGTGCCTGCGGCCTACAGCGAGCGTCACCTTGAGCTTCTTAGTATTCTTGGACCTCGTCTCGGAAACGCCCTCCAGAGGTCTCGGCAATTTGATGAGGACACGGGAGCTCAGCTCTGGGACGCTTCCACGGGTCTGCCAAACGATCGACATCTACGTCAGTACCTTTCCGGGCTTCCAGGACGCGGCCTCAACGCCAGCACTTCATTGCTCCTTGTTTCTCTCGATGGCGCAACCTCGCAACGGGACGATCGAGCCGAGGTCGCTCTAAAAGGGGTTGCCCAGGCGATAAAATCTTCATTGAGACTCGGCGACCTGCTATTCCGCCTTCAACATGACGAGATCCTGTGCGTCTTGCATGGAGCGGACGCGATGACCGCTCATTTGGTCTTGCTGCGCGTCACCGAGGCGCTCTCGCTTGGCCTGCGGGACCAGTCTGAGGGAGTCGCCCTGTCAACCGGAGTTGCGACTCCGCCTATCGACGGCCGAAACCTAGATGAGCTGGTGCGCTCAGCCCGTTCTCGCCTGGTGCCCGTAAGTTCTGGGTTGATAACTTATCAGCGACCGAGCTAGTTTAGGGGCTCACCCGAGGAGTCCCCCCTATGGCAGGCGTTCCGATGCTGCGATCGTTGGAGCAGAGCCTTCAGCTCGGGCGATTTGTCGACGTTCTCACTTCCTTAAAGACCAACCTTCAGGCCGGTGGCCTCGAGCGCGACGCGATCGCTGCTGAGGTATGCGCGCTGGCCGGACGATCCGCGGAAGCAAAGATTGCGGCTGAGAGGCTCGTGTCCGATGCCAGGACGTCAGTCGACCTGGCACTCCGGGCTCGTCTGGTCTTGGCACAGTTGCAGATCGACGCCGGGCAGGCTCGGGCGGCTCACTCACTATTGCAGGCGATCGCGTCGGAGGCCACCTCGGCTCGAGCCTGGAAACTTCGGTGCTGGGCTGAGCTATGGCAATTGACGGCTCTCGGCGAGTTTGCCGGCCCAGCTGAAATCCGCGCCCTGTTGAAACAAGTCAGGCACCACGTGAATCAGCTCGGCGATCCGATGACGACCGTCGCTCTTCACTTGTTTGTTGCCGAAGCCGAGAGCAGACGGGGTGTTATTGACTCGTCGGTCGAGCATGTTCGGATAGCGAGGTCGCTGCTTGAAGGTTCTCCGAATTATTGGCTTGAGGGCCTCGCGGCCATCGATTCGCTATGTCTCGCGTACATGCGGTCAGATCCGGATCTCGCGAAGCAAGAGAGCGAACGAGCCGTTCGCGCCGCCTACGAAGCCGGGGCGGAAAAGACAAAGCTCGCTGCGGTAGCGAATTCGGCGACGCTCGCGCTGACTGCCGGCGACCTCGATATCGCTGAGCGAGACTTCACCGCTGCTCTTCGTCTCGCAAGTGTGGCGCCTCGGTGGAGGTCGTCGATCGTTGATGGGCTCTGCCAAGTTCACCTTGCTCGTGGCACTCCTCGTTTGGCGATCGAACGGTTCGAGGATTCTTCCGACGGTCAGGCCGACTCTCTATCGTACCAGGCGCTTTGGCCGAGACTCACCCAGGCTAGGGCACGACTCGCCGCGGGTGACATGGCGCGTGTCCGTTCGGACATCAAGGTGGTCCTTTCGGATGCTCGTCGGGTCGGCGACCGCGAGTTGTCGATGCGGCTCTTGCTTCTCGACGCCGAGGCAGCCTCGAGGGAACGCGAGCCGGCGATTGCTAGTCTCAGCCTTCAGGCCGCCGACTTCGAGCATCCTGATCCCTCACTGGAATTGGTTGCTGAGTACAGCCGAGTGTGCGGACTGCTGATGGCGGTCAGCCATCCGTTCATCGCGGCGACTTCCGCCAGGAGAAGCCGGCGGATTTTTACGGCGATTGGTCACACGCGGGCGGCCAACGAGGTCAACATTCCCTCAACGCCAGGCAAGGTGGCTCCCCTGAATCTAATCGCTGACCTTGCCGGAGTCGTGACAAGTAACGTCGCTGCTGCGTTTCAACAGGCCTCACGTCCAGATCTATTTGGCGCAGAACTCTCCGATCTCCTGATCGACGTGGGCGCCGCGCGTTCGGTTGCGATCCTGACGCGAGACGCTCGAGACGTCGTCCGCGTCGTCACAACGCGCGGCTGGTCAGAGTCGGCCGCGCTCGCGGCGGCGCGCGCGGTGCCGGCGCTTCCCACTCTTCCCCTGGGCGAATGGCGCAACCAGCACTGGAGCCTCCTCGTCGACGTCCTGCCAACACCCGCCGCGAGCTCGGCGTTCGTCGCAGTGCGCACGCTCGCCGCTTGCAGCCTGACGGTCAACGCCGCGAGGCGCGACGAACGGGAACGGGCGGCGCTCTGGCCCGTCGATCCCGTTGAAGACTCGACGCACGGCGTCTTTGTGGCCTCGTCGATGATTGAACTGATCAAGACGATCCGCCAGGTCGCCGACACGCCAGTCACAGTGCTGCTCACCGGCGAAACCGGCACCGGCAAGGACATCCTCGCCCGGCTGGTCCACGAGTATTCGCGCCGCGCCACCAAGACGTTCACGCCCTTCTGCTGCACGGCGGTGCCGCGCGAGATGCTCGACAGCCAGCTGTTCGGACATCGGCGTGGGGCCTTTACTGGCGCTCAGGAGCAGGCGCCTGGCGTCATCAGAGGCGCACAGGGCGGCACGTTGTTCCTCGATGAAATCGGCGAGCTCGCGCCCGAAGCGCAGGTGAAGCTGCTCCGCTTCCTCGAGTCCCATGAGGTGCACCCGATCGGGGAATCACACCCGGTGCAGGTCGACGTCCGGGTCGTGGCGGCGACGAATCGCGATCTGCCGACGCTGATCAAACAGGGCGCGTTCCGGGAAGACCTCTACTACCGACTCAACGTCGTCCCACTACGGGTCCCGCCATTGCGAGAGCGGCGCGAGGAGATTCCGCGGCTTGTCGACTTCTACCTGTCGAAGTTCGGACCGCAGTTTCACAAGGGCCAGCTCACTGTCTCGCCGGAGGCATTGGAATATCTGCTGCTCTATTCGTGGCCTGGCAACGTGCGCCAGCTCGCCAACGAGCTGCGGCGCGTTGCGGTCCTCGCGGAAGTGGACGCCGTCATCTCACCAGCGCACCTGACGCCCGACTTGCTCGCCTCGCGGACGACGGCGCCCGCCGCGGATGACGAGATGCTGCCCACCGAGATGAAGATCCGGACGAATCAAACCTTGTCGGCGGCAACCGACGAGCTCGAGCGTCAAATGATCCGTCGCGCCCTCACGCTGTGCGATGGCCACGTCGATCAGGCCGCGCAGCTGCTGGGGCTGTCACGTAAGGGTCTCTATCTCAAACGCCAGCGCCTCGGGATCGACCCGGTACCGGACAGTGATGGCCCCGCACAGCCGCCGCCTTCCGGCGGCTCGGACGAAGGTCTGCCCGACTGATAGTGATGGCCTGAGTCATCCGCATGCGGACGGATGCCGGCCGAGCCGTTCCGGTCGCGCGTCCACAGATGCAGCCGAATGGCCGATCTAAAGATCGGCCCTACCGATGCGGGTGGGCGGCGGATCTGCAGATGGGCCTTCTAGCGGCCTCGCTCTGTATCGTTCCGGTAGGGCGCATCTTCAGATGCGCCGGAGTGGCCGATCTAACCGCCTCCGCCAAGGCTACGGCGAGTCCGCCGAAGCGCTCCGCGCAAAGGCGGAAGATCGGCCCGACAACCTCGTGCTACTTCGTGAAGACAATGGCTTCGACAGACATCCCCGGACGCAGCAGGTGGCTCGGATCCTGGTCGCGATTGATGGAGATCTTCACCGGGACACGCTGGACGACTTTGACGAAGTTGCCGCTGGCATTCTCCGGCGGCAGCACGCTGAAGCGCGCGCCGGTCGCCGCCGCGATGCTGTTCACGGTGCCTTCGAACTTCCGGCCGTAGGCGTCCACCTTGATCTCGGCGCGCTGGCCCGGGACGATGCCGGACAGCTGCGTCTCCTTGAAGTTCGCCGTCACCCACACCTGCTCGAGCGGGACGATCGCCATCAGCGGCTGACCCGGCTGCACGATCTGCCCGACTTCGACGTTCTTGCGGCTGACGAGCCCGGCGGCCGGCGCCCTCAGCGTCGCGTATTCCAGGTTCAGCGTCGCCTGCGCGACCATCGCCTCCTGCTGCGCGACCCGCGCGTCGGCAGAACTGGCGCGCGCCTCGAGCGCGTTGACCTGCTGCGGCACCGTGGACGCCGCCGTGACGCCAGAGGTCGCCTGCGTGACCCGCCCGTGCGCCTGCGCCAGCCGCGCCGTCGCGACGTCGATCGCCCGCTGCTGCTCGACCACCGCGGCCTGCGCCGAGTCCAGAGCCGCGCGCGCCGAGGCCTCTGTCGCCACCACCAGGTCGAACTGCTGCTTGGACACTTCGTCCTTGGCCACCAGCGGCTCGAGCCGCGCCTTGTCCTTGGACGCCTTGGTCAGGTTGGCCTCCGCCTCGCGCTGCCGGGCCTCCGCCGACGAGAGCTTCGCCTTGGCCGCGTCGATGTCGCCAGTGGCGAGCGCGATGCCGGCCTCGGCGTTCTGCTGCTCGGCACGGGCATCGGTCAGCTGGCTGTGCGCCGTCGTGCTGTTCACCGAGACGCCGGACCGCGCCGCCTGGGCCGCCGCCTTCGCTTCCTCGAGATCCGCCTGCGCGCGCGCCAGCGCCACGTGCAGATCGCGCGGGTCGATCTCGACGAGCACGTCGCCCGCCTTCACCTGCTGGTTGTCCTCGACGAGCACCTTGCCGACGATGCCGCCGACTTTGGCGGCGATCGGCGAGATGTGTCCGTCGATCTGCGCGTCGTCAGTCGACTGGCGGCCGGAGAAGTGAATCCAGATGCCCGCGACGACGGCAATGACGATGAGGGCGCCGGCCGCAATCCAGCGGACGCGTCCGCTCTTCTGCGGCGCGGGCGCGTCGGTTAGTGACTGGTCGGCCATGGCAACGTTCCCTCCAGAAGCTGAATGAATTCGTGTTCGCCGGCGCCAAGCGCGCGGGCAAGCGCCACCTTCGCCACGTTGTGCGAGTAGACGGCGGCGATGTAGTTCTCACGCGAGGTGGTCAGCGCCTGCTGCGCCTGCACCACCTCGAGGTTGTTGGCGACGCCGGACTTGAAGCGGTCCTCCGACTGCTCGAGCGCCTGGCCGGCGACCGAGACCGCGTCGCGGGCGACGGTCACCTGGTCGGACGCGGCAGTCAGATCGAGCGAGGCGGTCTGCACGTCGTAGTAGATGCGGGCGCGCAGGTCCGCCGCTTCCGCGCGGCGGCTGGTCAGCTCGGCGCTGGTCTCCAGGGTTCTGGCCTTCGTCTTCCCGGCATTGAAGATCGGGACATGGACGTTGGCAGCGACGGTGAAGGTGCCGAGCATCGACTGCGTCGTGTTGCCGATGGCGCCGTAGTCGGCGTCGAAGGTCACCGACGGCAGCCGCTCGAAACTTGCCGCGCGCGCCGTGGCTTCCGCCGCCGCCACCCGCGCCTCGGCCGCCTTCGCATCGTCCCGCTTCTCGTAGGCGGTCTTCGCGAGCACGTCGACGTCAATCGGCGGCGCCGGCGCGAAGGGCACGCTGTCGGCGAGGGAGATGGCCTGGCCGAGCGGCATGCCAATCGCGCGCGCCAGGGCGAGCTTGCTCTTGGCCAGGTCGTTGCGCGCGACGATCGTCCGCTGGCGTGCCGCGCGCAGGTCGACGTCGGCGCGCAGCGCGTCGAGCTTCGGGACGACGCCGGCGGCGTTCTGATCCGCGGCCAGCTTGTAGGTGGAGTCTGCCGTGCGCTCGCTGGCCTCGGCCGCCTCGACGCGGCTCTGGTCCGCGACCGACACGAGATACAAGTTGGTCACCGCCGCGACGACGAGAGTGCGGGTGTCCGCGTAGGTGGCCTTCTGCGCGTCGAGCAGGCTCGATCCGGCCTTGGCCTCGTTGATCGCGCTCAGGTCGAGCACCGACTGCGACAGCCGGAGTCGTGCGTCGTAGACGTTGAACGGGCCGACCAGCGTGGGAATCCCCGGGCCGGTGAAGCCAAACGCGGCCAGGTTGATCTTCTCCCGCGCCGCGGAGAGGTTGCCCGAAACCGAGGGCAGCACGCCGCTCAGCGCCTGCCAGCGGACGCCGTTGGCCTGCTGCACCTGCTGCTCGCCGAGCAGCGCCGCCAGGTTGTGATCGAGCCCGCGCTGGATCGCGTCACCGAGCGTGAGCGCGATCACCTGGTCGGTCCGATCGCCGTTCGGCACGCCGCCAAACAGCGGGCTCGACGGCGCGGGAACAGACGACTGCTGCGCCGCGACGGGCAGCGCCGTCAATGCGGCGAGGAGGGCAATTCCGGCAATCTGGTGTCTCATCGGCCTGCCACTCCCATCCACGCAAAGCGCACGACGCTCTCGATGTCGGACTCGAGGCTCGAGTCCGACCATCCCTTCAGACGCCGCGTGACAATCCCATACGTCAGGGCGTTGACGGCGACAGCGACGGCCTTGAGATCGGTGCGTTCAGGAAAGTCGTGCCGCAGCGCGGATTCGAGCAGCGCGACCTGATCGAGATGGAGCCGGCGGCTCTCCTCGTTGACCCCGCACGCGTGCGCGGCAAGGTCGTTGGCCTCGGCGTAATACAGCCGGAAGAAGTCCACGTTCCGTTCGAAGTAGCGGGCCTTGGCCTCGATGAAGGCGCGGACCTTGTCGTGCGCGGTCGGGGCGCTGCCCACGGCTGCCACCAGCTGCTCGTGCAGCGCCCGCATGCCTTCGAGCGCGGCGGCGGCGTAGACGTCGCCCTTGGAGCGGTAATAGAGGTAGATCGTGCCCTTGGCGATCCCGGCTTCACGCGCCACTTCGTCGACAGTGGAGTCGGCGAAGCCGCGGCTCGCGAACACGCGGCGGGCCGCGTCGAGGATCTCGGTGCGGCGGAATTCGGCGACGACGTCTTTCTTGGACGGCCGTGCGGGAAGACCGCTGTCGGCGTCCAACATCGGCTTGCTGACCATTCAGTCATTATACATGACCAAACGGTCAGTCACTTGACCTAACCGGTCACACTGTCGTTATGTCGATGATTTTAAAGGCTTTGCCCTGCGGCCAGTCTAAAGATTAGCCCTGCCGGCGCGATTTCGCCGCTGCACTAGCTGCACGGCCATCGGAATGAGCGACACCACGACGATCCCCAGCGCGACGAGCGAGAAGTTGTTGCGGACGACCGGCACGTTGCCGAACGCGTACCCGGCCCCGAGGCACACACCCACCCACAGCAGCCCGCCGACGACGTTGTAGATCGCGAAGGTGCGATAGGTCATCGCGCCGGCGCCGGCCACGAACGGGACGAAGGTCCTGATGATCGGCATGAACCGCGTGAGGATCACGGCGCTGCCGCCATGCCGCTCGAAGAACCTGTGCGCTTCGGCCAGGTGCTCGCGGTTCAGCAGCCGATGCGTCCAGCCGGAATGGTCCTCGGCGCTGAACACGCGCGGCCCGACAGCTTTGCCGATCGCGTAGTTCACCGCGTTGCCAAGGATCGCCGCAGCCCCGAGCAGGCCGAAGAGCAGCGCGAGGTCGAGCGACCCTGTCGCCGCGAGGGCGCCGGCCGCAAACAGCAGCGAGTCGCCCGGCAGGAAGGGCGTGACGACAAGGCCGGTTTCCGCAAACACGATGGCGAACAGGATCCCGTAGATCCAGGGGCCATACGCCGCGGTCAACTCCGCCAGGTGCTTGTCGAGGTGGAGAAACAGATCGATCAGGACTGACATGCGGGGCCTTATTCTCTCACGCCGCACCCGCCGGCAGGCCGCCGGGCCTGCATGCTACGATCTGGCCGAAAGGGGCACCACCATGGACGGTTTCAACACAGCGCCTGCACCCTACACCGGCGGCACCCTCACGGCCAACGCCGCAGAGCGGGTGACCAGCTTTCTCCGCGTCGCGTACGGCTGGATGGCCGCGGGGCTCGGCGTGACAGCGGTGACGGCAATGGCGATTGCCAGCTCCGATCAGCTCGTGATCGGCATCGCGCGCAATCCGTTCGCGTTCTGGGGCCTCGCCATCGCCCAGCTCGGCGTCGTCTTCTACCTGTCGGCGCGTGTCGATCGGATCGCGCCGACGACCGCCGCGGCGCTCTTTCTCGGCTACTCGGCCCTGACCGGCGTCACCTTCTCGGTGATCCTGCGCGCCTACACCGGCGAGTCCGTGGCGACGTCCTTCTTCGTGACTGCCGGCACCTTTGGCGCGCTCGCGATGTATGGCACCGTGACCCGCCGCAGCCTGGCCGGCATGGGCCAGTTCCTGTTCATGGGGCTGATTGGCGTCGTCATCGCGTCGGTGGTGGGCATCTTCTGGCAGAACAGCGCGTTTCAGTTCGTGCTGTCGTTCATCGGCGTGATCCTGTTCACCCTGCTCACCGCGTATGACGCGCAGCGCCTGAAGGCGATGGCGCTGGCCGTGCCCGAAGGGCAGGCCGGATCGTTCGCGATCGTCGGCGCGCTCAGGTTGTATCTCGACTTCATCAACCTGTTTCTCTTCATCCTGCGCTTCTTCGGCGGCCGCCGGGACTAGCGCGGCCTCAGCCCTGCGAGCGCGCGCGGCTCCCGCGCGCGCTCAACTCACCTCCTCGCCGCCCACCGGCGCAGAATCACGACACTCGCGCAATTTCGCCGCGACACATGGTCGCGGCCGGGGCATGCGTGGCCGCTCCACGCGTCCTTTCGCAGTCGCCGGCGCCCGCGCCGCGCATGCGTCGATGGAACGCAATCTGCATCCGGCTGGCGACGGAGGTAAGCAATGGCGAAGAAGTATTCGAAGAAGGCGTCAGACACCGTCGAGAGCGCGATGCATCGTCGCAAGGCAGGCACGCTGAAATCGAGCTCCGGCGCGAAGGTCACCAGCCGCAAGCAGGCGATCGCCATCGGGCTGAGCGAGGCGCGGGACAAGGGCGCCAAGGTGCCCGCGAAGGCCGGAAGCCGGAAGAAGTGAGCGGCCTGCGGCAGAGGGCCTCGCGGCAGTCGCGAGGCACTCTACCGCCCGGTGTCTACCTCGGGCCGCCCAGGAACTTCCCCATCATCCCCATCACGTCGTCGGCGATCGATCCGTCCTTGTTCTGATCGAGCATCGACTCGAGCGACCCCATCAGCCCGCTGGCGCCGCCCGGCGCCATGCCCATCGCCGATGCCGGCGCGCCGGCGCCGCTGGTCTGTCGCGCGAGACTGCCCATGACGAGCGTCGCGACGATGGGAAGCATCTGCTTCAAGAGGTCGGGGCTGAGCCCGGTCTGCTGCGCTGCCGTCTGCGCCACCTGACTGCTGGCGGCGCGACTGCCCAGAAGGTGTCCGAGGATGCCGTTGCCGCTGGCAACCGCACCCGGATCGCCGAGCATGCCCGGTTCGTTGAGGTACTGCTCGTGCTGCCCTGCCGTGAGCGCGCCGAGCAGCGCCTGGAGCCCGCCAGGCTGCTGGATGTTCTGCTGCACGCCCGCCGACAACTGCGGGATCAGCGCGGAGAGCGCCGAGGTCGCCTGGTCGTTGCCGATGCCAAACTGCTGAGCCAATTGCTGGACGGCGGCGCCGTCCTGGTGGTTGAGAATCGAGTCGAGAATGTTCATGGCGCCCTCCTGGGCATCGACGGCTGCACGAGTCGGTGCCTCCTTTGACGCCGCGACGCCGGTTGAAGTGCCCGTTGATTTGACCCGCCACCTGAACCACGAGTACAAGCGATACGGTCGGTGTTTCGTTGAACGAGCCGGCAGGAGGCCTTCGGTGACGTTGAACCGCCGTGGACACATCGTCGTTGCCCGTCTGCTTGCCGCGATGGCCGTGTGCGCGCTGGTTCCGTCCGGCGCACGGGCCCAGACGCCTGCTCAGACGCCACGGTTGACGCTGACGCTCGAGGATGCCGTGGCTCGCGGCATGGCCGCCAACGCCGGGCAACTCGCCAGGCAGGTCGACCGCGCCATCGCAGCGGCCGACATCGACGTCGCGCGCGAACATCCGAACCCCGACTTCACCTACGAGTCCACCCGCGACGCGCCCTATCACGCGTTTGTCTTCTCGATCCCTGTCGAAACCGGCGGCAAGCGCGGGCGCCGCGTCGCCTCCGGAGAGGCCGCGCGCGATGTGGTGGACAGCGATCTGGCTCGCGGCATCGCCGACTTGCGCAGCGACATCCGGCACGCCTTCTACCGTCTTGCGGCCGCCGACCGGCGTGCGGAAGTCACGCGGGCGATCGCGTCAGTCGCGGGCCGGGTCAGGGACGCCGCGAAGGCGCGCGTCGACTCCGGAGACGCGCCCCGCCTGGACCTGGTGCAGGCCGAGCTCGCGCTCGCGCGGACCACGAACCTGGCCGCGACGGTGGAGGCCGAGCGCGCGGCGCTCGAAGACGAGCTCGACGTCCTGATTGGCTTGCCGCCGGGGACCGGCATCGCGGTGAGCGGCGATCCGTTCACTGACGGCCTCGGCCAGGCCGCCTCGCTGCCCGTCGCGCAAGGCGGTGTAGATGTCGTGGCCGCCGACCGCCGCGTCGCCGCCGCCAACGCCGGCGTCGACCTCGCGCACGCGCTGCGCACGCCGGACCTGGCCGTCGAAGCCGGGCTCACCTACGACGCGCCGCCGGACTTCACGTTTGGCTGGAAGGCCGGCGTCAGCCTGTCGCTGCCGATCTTCACGACGCACCGCGCCGCTGTCGTGCGCGCCGAGCAGGTCGCGGTCCAGGCGACGCGTGAGGCCACCGCCGTGCGCGCCGACGTCGACGGCCGCACCGCCGCGGCGACCGCGCGTGCCGGAGCGCTCGCCGACGCCGTCACACGGACGACGCACGACATCCTGCCTGCCGCTGATACCGTGGCCGACATGGCGCAGAAGTCGTACGCCGCCGGGCAGACCGGCATGGTCGCGCTGCTGCAGTCACTGCAGACAGTGGCCGAGACCAGGCTCGAGGCCGTGGAGACTGCCCTCTCCTTCCAGCTGGCGCTCGCGGATCTCGAACGCGCGCGCGGAGCCGTCAAACCATGATCCGACTCCGTCTGTGCGTGTGCGCGCTCGTGCTCTCCTCCGTCGCTGCGGCGTGCGGCAAATCGGCGCCCGAGCAGGAGAGCCTCGAAAGCGAGGCGCCCGTTGCGGTGCATGCCGCCAAGGCGGGGCCGGCGCAGGTGACGCTCAAGGTGCGCGCCACCGGGACGACGCTCGCCGCTCCGGGTGCCGAGCTGGTGGTCACGGCTCCCTTCCCGGCGCGAGTCGGTCAAATCCCGCACGGCGAAGGCGATCACGTGGCCCGCGGCCAATTGCTGGTGGAGTTCGATATCCCGTCGCTGAACTCCGACATGGCGTCCCGGGAAAGCGCGCTCACCCAGTCGCGCGCGCGCGTCGCCAACGCCGAAGCCGCCCGCACCCGCCTCGCGGGCCTGCTCGATCAAGGCATCGCCGCCCGGCGCGAGGTCGAGGACGCCGACAAGGAGCTCTCCGACGCGAAAGCCGCGCTCGCGGAGGCGTCGGTTGGACTGGACTCGTCGCGCCGGCTGCTCGATCGCGGCCGGGTGATCGCGCCGTTCAGCGGCGTCGTCGTCCGCCGGTTCCACAACCCCGGCGATCTGGTGGACGCCAGCGCGAGCGATCCGGTCCTGCGCTTCGCGGATCCCGCGCGGATCGAGGTCGAGGCGCTCGTGCCGGCGTCGGACGTGCCGCGGATCGCGGCGCGCCAGCCGGTCGACGTCCGTGGCCCGGGCGACTCGCATTGGACAGGCGTCGTGCTGGCGACGCCCGCCGTCGTGGACGCCGCCACAGCTTCGGCGCACGTCCGCGTCTCGATCAGCGGCGGCACTTCGCCGCCGCTCGGGCTTCCGGTTGAAGTCACCATCACGGTGCTCGAACGTGCGGCGGCAGTCGCGGTCCCGGCCACCGCGGTCGTGAAACGCGGCGACGCGTCGGAGGTCTTCGTCATCGCCGACGGCAAGGCCACGCTGCGTCAGGTCCAGACCGGCGTCTCGTCGGCGTCCGATGTCGAAATCCGGTCGGGGCTCCAGGCCGGCGATCTGGTGGTCGTCGGCGGCGCGGAGGGCCTGCCCGATGGCGCGCACGTGAGCGTGACGCCGTGAGCGTGGTCTCGTTTGCCGCGCATCATGCGCGCAGTGTCGTGCTCGGGACGGTGCTGCTGGTCGCCGCCGGGCTGGTGAGCGCCTGGCAGCTTCCGAGCAGCATCTACCCCGAGCTCGAGTTCCCGCGAGTGGTGGTGATTGCCAGGAGCGGCACCCTGCCGACGCGCGGGATGACGCTGATCGTCACGCGTCCACTCGAACAGGCGGCGATGGCGGTTCCCGGGATCCGTCGCGTCCGCTCGAAGACCTTCCGCGGATCGACAGAGGTGGACGCGTACTTCGAGAGCGCCACCGACATGGTCGTCGCGCTCCAGCAGCTCCAGAGCCGCGTGGACGAGATCCGCTCGCAGCTCCCGTCGGACACCGAGCTGACAGTCGAGCGCCTGACGCCGGCGACGTTTCCGGTACTGAGCCTCAACGTCACCGGCGCGCTGCCGGTGCCCGACCTCTACGACTTCGCGTTCTACGTCATGCGGCCGGCGCTGTCGCGCGCCGCCGGTGTCGGGCGCATCGAGGTGAGCGCCAGCGACACGCGGGAGCTCGAGGTCATTGCCGATCCCGCGCGACTGGCGGCATCGGGCCTCGCCATCAGCGACGTCGCCGGCGCCCTGACGTCGACCAACGTGCTGCTGCCGGTCGGACGATATGCCTCCGGCGGCCGCCAGTACCTCGCGCTCGCCTCCGGACAGTGGCAGAACCTCGGCGATCTGGCTGCCACGCCGATCCCCGTTCACGGCGGCTCGATGGTGCGCGTCGGCGACGTCGCCGAGGTGACGATGGGGGCGCCGGATCGGACGTTGCTCATCACCGCCAACGGTCGGGACGCCGCTGTCATCAACGTGTCCCAGCAGGTTGGCTCCGACCTGCTCGACGTGAAGGCCGGCGTCGAGGACGCGCTGTCGTCACTCGTCAAGACGCTGCCCTCCGGCATTCGCGTCACCAAGGTCTACGACCTCGCCGAGTTCGTCGCCGCCGCCATCCGGAGCGTCACCGACGCTGTCGTCATCGGCGGGCTGCTGGCGATCGTCGTCTTGTTCGTGTTCCTGCGCGACTGGCGCATCACGGCGGTGGCCGCCACCACGCTGCCGGTCACCGCCGCGGCCACCTTCTTCTTCCTGCGTCTCTGGGGCGAGTCGATCAACCTGATGTCGATGGGCGGGCTGGCCATCGCGATAGGACTGGTGATCGACGATGCCGTCGTCGTGGTGGAGAACGTGCAGCGCCGCATCGAGACTGGCGGCCTCGCCGACGTCGCCAGCGCGACCCGCGAGCTGATCGCCCCGATCGTCGCGTCGACATTGACGACTGTCGTTGTCTTCGCGCCGCTGGCGCTGCTGTCGGGAGTGACTGGCCAGTTCTTCCGCTCGCTGGCCATGACGCTGTCGATCGCGGTGCTGCTGTCGCTGGTCCTCTCGCTGACGCTGGTGCCGGTGATGGCAGAGCATGCGCTGGCGCGTCGCACGCCGGGGACCGCGGGGCCCACGCATCCCGTCACCGCGTTCTACACCTGGAGCCTGCGTCGTCTGATGGCACGGCCCGCGCTGGCGCTGCTGGCGGTGGCATTCGCGATCCTGCTGTCGGTCCTCACCTTTCCCCACCTCGGCCGCGGATTCCTGCCCGCCATGGACGAGGGCGGCTTCGTCATCGACTACCTGACGCCAGCCGGCACCTCGCTCACCGAGACCGATGCCCGCGTGAGGCAGATCGAGCGCGTGCTGGCGAAGACGCCCGAGGTCGCGGCCTTCTCGCGACGCACAGGCGCCGAGCTCGGGCTCTTCGCGACGGAACTGAACAAGGGCGACGTGCTGGTGCGGCTGGTGCCGAGGTCGGCACGCACGCGATCGGCCGACGAGATCATCGACGCCCTGCGCGATCAGCTCCATAGCGAGGCGCCCGGCCTCGACATCGAGTTCGTGCAGCTGCTGCAGGACATGCTGGGCGATCTCGAAGGCGCGCCGACGCCGATCGAAGTCCAGATCTACGGCGACGACCCGGCGGTGCTCGAACGTCTCTCGGCGCAGGTCGAGCCGATCGTCTCTGCCGTGCCGAGCATCGTGGACGTCGTCGGCCCGGAGTCGGGCAACCCGGAAGTGGAATGGCGAGTGGACCCTGTCGCCGCGGCACGCGCCGGCCTGACAGTAACCGACGTCGCGAATCAGGTCAGTGCGGGTTGGCTGGGCGTGCCGGTCTCCGACTACCGCACGCTCGATCGGACGGTGCCCGTGCGCGTCCGCTATCCAGACTCGGTGCGCCGTGACACGGCGGCGCTTGGCGAGACCCGCATCCGTGGCGGCGCCGGCCAGCTGGTGCCGCTGGCGGCGCTGGCGACGCCGATCGTGTCCAACGGGCAGAGCTCGGCGATACGCGAAGACCTGCGGTCGATGTCGCTCATCACCGCCAGGCTCGAAGGCCGCGATCTCGGATCGGCAGTGGCGGAGCTGCAGACAAAGCTCAAAGCCGTGAGCCTTCCGGTCGGATACTCCATCGAGCTCGGCGGGCAGATCGCCTCCGAGCGCCGCGCCTTCAACGACCTGTTGCTGGTGCTGGGCGTGGCGACGGCGCTCGTCCTGTTCGTCCTGGTGGCCGAGTTCAGGGCGCTCGTGCCGGCGCTGCTGATCCTTGGCGTCGCGCCGCTGTCTGTCGGTGGCGCCTTCGTGCTGCTGCTGGCAACGGGCACGGACCTCAACGTGTCGTCGGCGATGGGCCTGATTCTGCTCGTCGGCCTGGTGGTCAAAAACGGCATCGTCCTGATGGACTTTGCGGCGCGGCGCCATGCCGAGGGCAGTTCGTGGCGGGAAGCGCTGCTGGCGGCTGGCGTCCGGCGATTCCGGCCGATCATGATGACGACGCTGTGCACGCTGGCGGGGCTGATGCCGCTGGCGCTCGGTCTCGGTGCGGGCGCGGAGCTGCAGCGGCCACTGGCGCTGGCAGTGATCGGCGGGCTGAGCCTCTCGACGCTGCTCGTGTTGTATGTGCTGCCGGTGCTGTGCGTGCTCGTGCGCCGCGAGGGGAACGCGGCGGCGACAGGCAGCCTGTAAGCCGCCCGTCGCCGTGCGCTGCGGTTGTTACTTCGCGGCGACGCCCACGCCGATCGGGCAGGTGACGCCAGTGCCCCCGAGGCCGCAGTAGCCGTTCGGGTTCCGCTCGAGATACTGCTGGTGGTAGGCCTCGGCGTAGTAGAACGGCCCGGCAGTCTGAATCTCGGTGGTGACCGTGCCGAGCCCCGACGCTGTCAGCGCTTTCTGGAACATGTCGCGTGAACGCTCCGCGGCGGCCCGCTCGGCGTCGGTCTGCACGTAGATTCCCGACCGGTACTGAGTCCCGATGTCGTTGCCCTGACGCATGCCCTGCGTCGGGTCGTGGTTCTCCCAGAACACCTTGAGCAGGTCGTCATACGAGATCCGCGCGGGGTCGTAGACGACCAGCACGGCTTCCGTGTGACCGGTCCGGCCCGAGCAGACCTCTTCGTACGTGGGGTTCGGCGTGTAGCCGTTGATGTAGCCGACTGCCGTGCTCACGACGCCGGGGGTCTGCCAGAATTTACGCTCGGCGCCCCAGAAACAGCCCATCGCGAAAATGGCCTGCGACAGGCCGGGAAACGGCCCCTTGAGCGGCGCGCCGGTCACGAGGTGGCGGCTCGCCACCGCCATGGCGTCACTGCGCCCGGGCAGCGCGTCGGCCGGGGTGGGCATCTGAAGCTTCGACTTGCTGAACATCTGTCCCTCCGCTTGCTTGGAGGCCGCCGGGGCCTCCGGGGTTTCACGCGACTAGAGGTCCCGCTGCCTGAGGCGCTCGATCAGCCGGTCGGTGGATCGCACGGCCAGCGCCATCATGGTCAACGTAGGGTTGCTCCAGCCGCCCGACGGGAAACTGGCGCCGTCCATCGCGAAGAGGTTCGGCACGTCGTGGACCTGTTGAAACGGCGTGACGACCGAGGTGCGCGGGTCGGCGCCCATCCTCGCGGTTCCGACTTCGTGGCTCGCCCAGCGCGGGCTGACGTGAGACCGGACCTCCGTGCCGCCCGCGGCTTCGAGCATCTCCGCCGCCGACGCCGCCATATCCGTCAGCATCGCGCGGTCGTTGTCGTGAAAGTCGATGCTGATCCTCAACGCGGGGATTCCCCACGCGTCGGCCACTGCCGGATCGATCTCCACCTTGTTGGCAGGGTTCGGCAGGCACTCGCCGAACCCCTGGAGAGACACCACTGTCGGCGCGGGGCGTCGGCACGCCGTCTTGTAGGCCTCGCCGTAGCCCGGCGCGTCGAAGTGAAACGGCACGTTCGAGCCACCCTGGTAGCCGTAGCCACGCAGAAAGCCCTTTGTCGCCGGCTCGCCGGGCAGGTTGCGGAAGCGCGGCACGTACAGGCCGTTGGGACGACGGGCGCCTCCGGCCGACGGCGTGCCTGGAAACTCCTCGAATACCGCCCTCGCACCGGCATCGGTGAAGTGCACCTGCAATTGCGTGCCGAGCAGGCCGCTCGAGTTCCCCAGGCCGGCCGGGTTCTCGCGCCCGCCCGAGTTCAGCAGGATGCGCGTGCTCTCGAACGTCTGCGCGCAGAGCACGACGGCGCGCGCGCTGACTGCGTGCCTCGCGTGCGTCGCCCGATCGATGTACTCGACGCCGGTCGCCTTGTGCTCGTCGTTCACCGTGACGCGGTGCACCATAGCCCCGGTGACCAGCGTGAGACGGCCGGTGTGGAGCGCGTCGGCGACAGTGGTAAACGTCGAGTTGAAGTACGAGTGCGTGGTGCAGCCGCGCTCGCACGGCCCGCAGTAGTGACAGGACGCGCGCCCGTTGATCGGCGACGTGAGGTTCGCGGTCCGGCCTATCGTCACCAGGCGCCCGAGCCGCGCCTTCACCCTGTCGGCCACGGCGCGCTCAGCGCAGGTCATCGGCATCGCCGGCTGAAACCGGCCGTCCGGCATATATGGGTAGTGCTCCGCCTGGCCGGAGACGCCGATGTAGGTCTCGACGAGATCGTAGTACGGCGCCAGCTCCTCGTACGCCAGCGGCCAGTCCACGCCGACGCCGTCGCGCGACGCGGCCTTGAAATCCAGGTCGCTCCAGCGGTAGCTCTGACGCCCCCACACGTTGGTCCGGCCGCCGACCATCCGAATGCGTCCGACCCAGGGGAATGGCTGGCCGGGCGGCGTGGTGTACGGCTCTGCGCGGTCGTCGGCGTAAAACCCGGCGTTCCACTCGTCACAGGCGTACGACTCGGCTTGTCGCGGACGAGTGCGTGCCAGCGGCGCCTTGGTCATTCCGCGGTATTTCAGTGAGAACGCCGGCACGTGCTCGCGATAGTCGGCGTCGGAGGCGGGGCGGCCGGCTTCGAGCATCACGACGCGGGCACCGGCTTCGGTGAGGCGCTTGGCGACCCAGCCACCCGTTGCACCCGATCCCACTACGATGACGTCCACGTCGCCGCCGCGTTCCTGCATCCTTGTGCCCCGCCTGGAGACAGCCTATCATTCGGGCGCGCGGACCTCCCCGGCGATGCGGTTCGACGCTCGCTGCAAGCCGCCTCGCGTTTCATGGACGTCGCCGCCCCGCGCGATTCCCGCCGCACGCCTTCCGGATGGCGCCTCCTGTCAGGCATCGGCCTGCTGCTCGCCGCCGCGCTCGCGCTCGCGACGTTGTACCTCTACGCGCCGTCGGCGAACATCCCGGCCAGCGTCATGGTGTGGGGCGCGCCCTTCGCGATCGCCCTGGTCGCGGGCGCGACGGCGCTGCTCTGGCGGCGCCAGTACGCCGGATCGCTCGCGCGGTCGGAGGCGCACCTCGGCGTCGTCCTGGAGCACGCCAGCGATCCGATTCTGTTCACCGCCGTGGACGGCACGATCCTCGATGCCAACGCCCGCGCCTACGAGTTCTACCGCTACCCTCCCGGGACACTGGCCGGGGCCCGGGTCGGGACCAATCTCGAGGTGCCCGACGAGACCGGCGGCCAGCTGCGCCACCGGTCGCCGGCGCCGCGCGCCGCGAACCTGCTCTACGAGACACGTCACAAGCGCCGCGACGGGACCATCGTGCCGGTCGAGGTGCACGTCAGCCGCTTCGACCTGCAGGGCGAGCCGCGCCTCATCGCTGTCGTCCGCGATCTGAGCGAACGCCTGGCGACGCGCAGGCGCGAGGAGCGCGTCAACCAGATGCTGCGCGTGCGCGCGCGCATCAACCAGCAACTGTCGAGTGGCGACTCGCCGGGCGAGATGTTCGAAGAAGCCTGCCGGACGGCGACGGAAGGCCCTGGCGTGCGGCTCGCGTGGGTGGGCTTCACCGACGCTGACGGCTCACTGCAGGTGGCGGCGCGCGCGGGCGAAGCCTCCGCCTACATGGACGAGATCGCCATCCGCTGGAAGGACGGGCCGCTGGCGGACGGACCGGGCGGCCGGGCAATCCGCGAGCGGCGGACCGTGGCCGGCGTGATCGAAGACCCGATGTTCGAGCCCTGGCGCGAGGCGGCCATCCGCTGGGGGATTCGCACCGCCACGGCCGTGCCGATTCTGAAGGGCGACGAGGTCGTCGGCGTGCTGTCGGTGTACGGCTCCGAACCGGAGTCCTTCGACGCCGAGGGCGTGCGACTGCTGGAAGGTGTCGCGAGCGATCTCGGCTTCGCGCTGCAGACCATCGACGACCGCGCGGCACGGCGCGAGCACGGGCGCGCGCTCCTCGCGAGCGAGGCGCGGTTCCGCGCGATCTTCGATCAGTCGCCGATCGGCATCGCGCTTGGCCGGCTCGACGGCCGCATCGACCGGATGAACCCCGCCCTCGAGCGCATGCTCGGCTACACCGAGGCGGAGATGCGGCAGCTTTCGTTTCGCGAGATCACGCCGGCCTCCGATCTCGAGCGCGAGGAGCCCCTGTTCGCGCGGCTCGGCACCGGCGAAATCGAGTCGTACTCGCTCGAGAAGCGCTACATCCGGAAGGACGGACGGGTTGTCTGGGGTGAGCTGACAGTCACCGTCGTGCGCGACGCGTCGGGGCAATCGGCCTTTGGCCTGGCGCTGGTCCGCGACATCACCGAGCGCAAGATGCTGCAGGAGCAGCTCCTGCAGTCCCAGAAGATGGAGGGCATCGGCAGGCTCGCGGGCGGCATCGCGCACGACTTCAACAACCTGCTGACGGCAATCCTGGGTTATGGCGAAGTGCTGGCGACGGAGCTTCCCGCCGCGCACCCCGGCCAGGCGTTTGTCGCCGAGATTCAGAAGGCCGGCATGCGGGCCGCGTCGCTCACGTCGCAGCTGCTGGCGTTCGCCCGCCGGCAGGTGGTCGCGCCCCGCGTCCTCGATCTCAACGACGTCGTCGCCGATGCCGAGCGGCTCCTCCGGCGGCTGATCGGCGATCACGTGCAGATCGTGACGGCGCGCGCCACCAACCTGTGGGCCATCGAGGCCGATCCCAATCAGCTCCAGCAGATCCTCGTCAACATGGTGGTCAACGCGCGCGATGCCCTGCCCCTCGGCGGCGTGATTCGCGTGACCACCGACAACGTCACACTCGACGCGGGCGACCCGCGGCTGGCGGGCCAGGAGGCCCCGGCGGACTACGTCTGCCTGACCGTCGCAGACAACGGCACCGGGATGAGCCCGGACGTGCAGGCGCACATCTTCGAGCCGTTCTTCACCACCAAGGAACAGGGCAAAGGCACCGGCCTCGGCCTCGCCACCTGCCACGGCATCGTCACCCAGAATGGCGGCTTCATCCGGGTGGCCAGCCAGCTCGGACAGGGCACTACGTTCGCGATCTTCCTGCCGCGCGCGAGCCGCGTCCTCCACGCACAGCCGCCGGTGGTGTCGCCGCCGGCGGATTCCGGCCGCGGCGAGGTCGTGCTGGTGGCGGAAGGCGAGCAGGCGGTGCGGACACTTGCGGTGCGCAGCCTTGCCGCCCGCGGATACGAGGTCCTCGCGGCCGCGGACGGCGAAAGCGCCGTCGCCTTGATGGCCGCCAACCCAGGGCGCATCGACATCCTGGTGAGTGATGCCGCCCTGGCCCGCGTCGGTGAGACGACGCTGACTGCGCATTTCATCAGGGAGTATCCCGGAATGCCGGTGCTCCTCCTGTCTGGCACCGCCGACGGCGACTCATCGACGACGCCGGCATTCAACTACCTGCTCAAGCCGTTTGGCGCCGACGCGATCGCGCGGCGCGTCCGACGAATTCTTGACGACACTGCGGCCGCGGCGCCGTTGACCGGCACGGTACCGGAGGGCGCGGAGTAGGTCGAGTGGGCCCGATGGTATGCTGGCGGGGATTTCGCGACGGATGATGACAGACAACGACGCCCCGAAAAGCGCGTACGAGCTGGCGATGGAGCGGCTGCGGAAGAAGGATGCCGATGCGGGCGTCACGTCCGGGCCGGTCAGCGACGAGCAGAAGGCCGAGATCGCCGAGGTGCGGCGCGTGGCGGAAGCCCGCGTGGCCGAGTTGACGATCATGCACCAGTCGAAGACCGCCGGCATTCTCGATCCGGCCGTGCGCGAGGTATTGGATCAAGAGCTGCGGCACGACGTGCAGCGCATCAACGAGCAACGTGACCGGCAGGTCGCCGCGATCAGGGAACGGCGCTCGTGATCGAGCAGGAGCCGCCGCCGGGCGACTCTGGCGGCCGCCTCCGCGTCGTGGTCGCGCTCGCCGTGGTTCTGGCGCTCGGCGCGTTTGTCGCCTGGTGGCTCAAGCCTCCCGTGTCACCAGGGACGGCACTGCCACCGCGTGCGTCCGCGCCGGCCGCACCGGTGCCGTCAGCCGCACCGGCACCCGCGCCTTCAGAGACGCCTGAAACGAAGCCGGCACGGCGGGCGCCGAAAGCAGCGCCAGCGCCTGAGAGCCCGCCGGAAACGGCCACGCCCGCAGCGCCTGCCGCCACGACGCTGCGAGTGACGAGCGACGTGGACGGGGCTTTCGTGTTCGTGGACAGGCAGTTCGCCGGGCGCACACCGTTCGCGACCACGAGTGTCGCTCCCGGCAGCCACGAGGTGCGGGTATCTGCCGAAGGCTACGACGGCGTGTCGCAGCATGTCGATCTGGCCGAAGGCGCGTCGAGCGACGTGAACCTGTCACTCAAGACAGTGCGGCTGCACGCGGCGGTCAGCGTCGTGCACAAGCACGCGATGGGCTCGTGCGAAGGCAGGCTCACCGCCGACCCGAAGGGATTGCACTACGAGACGACGAACCGGGAGGATGCGTTCACGATTGCGTTCCCCGACCTCGAGACCTTCTCGCTGGACTACCAGCAGAAGCTGCTGCGCGTGAAGAAGCGGAACGGCAGGACGTGGAACTTCACCACGCGCGCGGAGAACGCCGACTCGATGCTCGTCTTTCAGCGCGACGTGGACAAGGCCCGGGTCCGCCTGGCCCACTGACACCGCACGTCACCAGCCCCGGACGCGTGCGGCGGCCCACTCGAACAGCCGCTCGTAGCCGCGCGCCGACTGGGCCCACGAAAAATCTGCCGCCATCGCCCGTGCCACCAGCGCGTGCCAGGCATCGCCGCCGGAGCGGCAGCTCTCGACGCCACGGCGGAGGGCGTCCCAGAACGCGTCGGCAGTGTAGGGCGCGAATGTGAAGCCGGTCTGTCCGTCGTGCACGGTGTCGGCAAGGCCGCCGGTCGCCCGGACCACCGGCACGGCGCCGTAGCGCATCGCGATCATCTGTCCGAGCCCGCACGGCTCGAATCTCGACGGCATCAGGAACAGATCCGAACCGCCATAGATCAGCGGCGCCAGCTCGCTGTCGTAGCGAAGCACCGCCGCCATCTTGTGGCGGTGGTAGCCGGCCAGCTGGCCGAACATCCCTTCGAACTCCGCGGCGCCCGATCCCAGGACGACGAACTGCGCCTCGCCGGCGGCGCTGTTGAGCAGCAGGTGGATCACGTGGCCCGTGATGTCGAGGCCCTTCTGGGCGTCGAGCCGCGTCACCATCGACACCAGCGGCACATCGGAGGCAGGCAGCCCAAGCCGCGCCTGAAGCGCGCGCTTGCTCGCGCCCTTCCGCTCGATCGAGGACGCGTCGTAGGTCGCTGGCAGGTGCCGGTCCGTCGACGGGTCCCAGATGTCGTAGTCGAGGCCGTTGAGGATGCCATGCACGTCGAAATGGCGGTAGCGCAGCAGACCGTCGAGCCGCTCGCCGAACTCCGGCGTCAGGATCTCGCTCGCGTAAGTCGGGCTGACGGTGTTCACCATCGTCGCCTGGAGAATCCCGCGGGCCAGCAGATTCGCCTCGTTCGTGCCTTCCTCGACGAGCGGCGGCGCGTCGATGCCGAGGAAATCCAACACCTGACGCTGGGTGCGCCCCTGGTGCATCAGGTTGTGAATGGTGAGCACCGTGGGCATCGCGCGGTAGCGTTGGTCGAGGCGGCCGGCAGTCGCCAGCCACGCAATCGCGGGCGCGGCGTGCCAGTCGTGGGCGTGCACGACGTCGGGCCGCCATCCGCGCGCCGCCACCTGCAGGTCGAGTGCAGCGCGGCTGAAAAACGCAAACCGGTAGCCGTCGTCGCCGTAGCCGTAGAGCGCCGGGCGGTCGAACAGGTTGCGCTCGGCGATGAAGTCGATCGGCACGTCCGACCCGGGCAGCGTCGCGTGGAGCACGCCGGCATCGATCAGACTGCCGCCAGCGGGCACGCGCAGGTGTTCCGGGCTGACCGTGATGCCCATCTGGCCCGACAACGCCGCCGCTTCGATCGACGGGTACGCGGGCATGACGACGCGGACATCGTGCCCAAGCGCCGCGAGCGCCTTCGGCAGCGAGCCGGTGACGTCGGCGAGGCCGCCGGTCTTGGCGAAGGGCGCGACCTCGGACGCGATGAGCAGGATTCGCATGGCAACCGGCCGTCCGCTCAGGTTGTCGGCGTCGCCGGCTGACGCTGGACGCCCACGGCAATCAGCAGGTAGATGACAGCGGCGATGACGACCTGGCCAATCACGTCCACGCGGGTGGTCGGCACTTTCAGGTTGGTCTGGCCGCGCAGAAATGCCTGCAGTCCCATCAGGAAATACACGGTGACGGTGCCTGTGGCGATGGCCAGACGATGCACGCCGCCCCAGCCATGACGCCGCGACCAGCCGAAGAACAACACGGCGGCGATCAGCTCGCAGGCGACCATGCCGCCGACGCCGGCCGCCGGGAAGATATTGTTGCCGCGCGTCCACTGCTGGATCAGCGCGAAGGCGCCAGCCAGGGCGAAACTGGTCACGGCCACGAGCCAGGGCGGCGGCGCGGAATCCCCGGTCGGCATATCGCGCTCGCTGGGCTTGACGACAAACGCGCAGACGACGACCACAAGAGCGATGACGGCGGCGCTGATCAACTGCATCGGGCTGGCGCGGAACGCCGTGTCCTTCAGGCTGAACGTCATGACGGCAGTGCCGCCGAGCAGGAACAGCACTGTCGTCAACACCAGCCCGGGCAGGCGAAGCCACGGCGTGCGGCCGATCCGCCCCGCGAGCCCTTCCGCGATGAGGATCGGCGTGGCAAGACTCCAGACCACGTGGATCGAGAGCACGAAGATCGTCCAGTTGAGCGACGTGCCCAGCACGGGCACGTAACCGTAGTCGAGCAACCGCTGGTGCACGTAGTCGGGATTGAACAGCGACTGCGTCAGGAACGCCTCTTCGAGCACGGCGTAGGCGATGGCAAGCAGGAGGATCGTCGGCCAGCCGCGGCCGGCGCGCCTGGCGATCTCTCGAATCAGCAGCGCGCCGCCGCCGTAGAGCGGCCCCAGCGCCACCAGCGGCGCGAGCATGCGTATCGTCAGATCGCCAAGCAGGTACTCCGCGACGATGGGCGCCAGGAAGAAGAGCGCCAAGGCTGGAGCGAGGCGCGTTGGCAAGCGTGGCGAGTCCGGCATCCGAGGGGAAGTCATCCGGCCGGGAGTATAGCGCGCAGCGGCGTGCGTTCGGTGCGCTGCCCTCGTGCGCCCGGCGGCCGGCTCCGCCCTGTTACAATCACCCCGGATGTCACGCCAGGCAGGCCGCGCAGCCCGTGCGGCCACGAGGTTGTCAGCGTCGATCGCCGCGCTCGTGTTCGTCGCTCTGGCCGCTGCCCCGGCCGCCGCCCAGCAGCCCGATCAGCCCACGCCCCCAACGAACACTCCGGCCTCGAGCACGCCCGCGCCAGCGCCGCCGTTCGACCGTGCGCGCTTCGATGAGTTTCTCGCCGGCCTCCGCACCGAGGCGCTCGGTCGCGGCATCAGCGCCGACACTGTCGCCCGCGCGCTGACCAACGTCGACCCCGTGCCACAGGTGCTGGAGCGCGACCGCCAGCAGGCCGAGTTCACGCTCGACCTGGCGGAATACCTCAAGCGCCGGCTGACAGCCGCGACGGTGAAGACCGCGCGCAAAAGTCTGCACGCCAACCGGGCGCTCACGGCACGCATCGCGAAAACGTACGGCGTCGATCCGCGGACGCAGATCGCGGTCTGGGGCCTCGAGTCGAATTTCGGCAAGTTCAGTGGCGTCCGGCCGAGCGTCCCGACGCTGGCGACGCTGGCCTTCGACGACCGGCGACCCGGCCTGTTTCGCGGAGAGCTCTTCGACGCGCTCACCATCGTCGATCAGGGCGACGTGCCGCTCGAGCAGCTTCGGGGATCGTGGGCCGGCGCGCTCGGCCAGGCGCAGTTCCTGCCCTCGAGCTACCTGTCGTGGGCCGTGGACTTCGACGGCGACAAGCGGCGCGACATCTGGAGCTCGCTGCCCGACGTGTTCGCGTCGATTGCGAACTATCTGCACGGCCATGGCTGGAAAGCCGGCGTGGCGTGGGGCTACCGGGTGATTGTCCCTGCCGCGCCGTCGACGGCGCTTCTGGCAGTGCCCCTCCGCACGAGCGGCTGCCGTGCCGTTCGCGAGCTGTCGGAGCCGCGGACGCTGAAGCAGTGGCGAGCGCTCGGACTGGCGGCAGCCAAAGGGACCACGCTGCCATCGAGCCAGCTGAAGGCGTCCCTGCTTCGCATCGACGACCGCAACTGGCTGGTCACCGAAAACTACGAGGCAATCCTCGCCTACAACTGCGCGCACACTTACGCGCTGAGCGTCGTCAGCCTGGCCGATCGCCTGGCGCATCCCTAGGACCGCACCCACACTATGCGTTCGCTCGCCGCGCTCCTGCTGCTCGCCCAGACCGTCCTCGTCGCGTCGGGGCCGCCCTCCACTCACGCCGTCGACAAGATTTCGGCGGAGTCCGACTTCCATTCGATCTTCAACGGCCAGGACCTGACCGGCTGGTACGGCAGGCAACACGTCGACCCGAGAAGCCTTTCAGGGCTGACACCGGTCGCGCAGGCGCTGGCGCGCGCGAAGGATCGCCCCTCCTTCGAGACGCACTGGAAAGTCTCGAGCGGGGCGCTGGTCAACGACGGCGAGGGACCGCTCGCGACGACCACCGAGGAGTTCGGCGACGTCGAACTGCGTCTCGAGTACAAGCTCACGGCCAAGGCCGATGGCGGGATCTACCTGCGGGGCAATCCCCAGGTGCAGTTGTGGGACACGACAGAAGCGGGCGGCCGCTGGAGCGTCGGCGCGCAATTTGGATCGGGCGGCCTCTGGAACAACACGCAGGGCTCGCCCGGCAAGGACCCGCTCGTCAAGGCCGACAAGCCGATCGGCGAGTGGAACAAGGTCCGGGTCGTCCAGATCGGCGAGCGCACCTGGGTCTGGCTGAACGGCCAGGTCGTCGTCGATGGCGCCCGGATGGAGAACTACTGGGATCACGGGCAGCCGCTGCCGCGGATGGGCGCGATTCAGCTCCAGAGCCAGGGCGGGCCGATCACCTGGAGGAATATCGAAGCGCGGACGATCGGCGCCAGCGAGGCCAACAAGTGGCTCGGCGCGCGCGACGCGACAGGCTTTGTCTCGGTCTTCAACGGCAAGAACTGGAAGGGCTGGAGCGGCCCGCTCGACAACTACGTCATCGACGACGAAACCATCGCCTGCCGGCCGAACAAGGGCGGCACCATCTTCACGACACAGGAGTACACCGACTTCGCGGCGCGCCTGGAGATCCGGCTGCCGCCGGCCGGCAACAACGGCCTGGCGATCCGCTACCCCGGCGAAGGCGACACGGCCTACGTCGGCATGTGCGAAATCCAGACGCTCGACAACGACGCGCCTGATTACGCCAGGCTCGATCCGCGCCAGTTCCACGGCTCGATCTACGGCATGGTGGCAGCTGCCCGGGGCTACCTGCGTCCGGTCGGTCAGTGGAACTTCGAGGAGGTCGTCGTCAAGGGCTCGCAAATCGACGTCGAGTTGAACGGCACCCGCATCCTCGACGCCGACGTGGCGAAAGTCACCGAGTTCATGGACGGCAAGACGCATCCCGGCAAGGACCGGACGTCAGGCCATTTCGGATTTGCCGGCCACAACGATCCCGTCGCCTACCGGAACATCAGGATTCGGGAGTTGAAGAATGGGGACAAGTGAAGAATGCAGAATGGAAAATGAAGAATGAAGAATGAAGAATGAAGAATGAAAGACCGTAGGGCCGATCTTTAGATCGGCCATCACCGCAGCGCCGACCTTCCGCCTTCTGCCGTCTCGGCGCATCTAAAGATGCGCCCTACCGACACTCGCCGTAGCCTTGGCGGAGGCGGTTAGACCGGCCGAGATCAGAGCTGCCGACTAGTGCGTCGCGTCCGGATGGTCCAGTCGCGGGCGCGAGGGGGCGTTGGCCAGCGTCCACGCGGTGGCGAGGATCGTCTGCGACACACGCTGAAGCTTGTCGAAATCGATGCGACTGACTTCGTCGGACGGCTTGTGATAGTCCGCGTGAAGGCCCGTGAAGTAGAACGCCACCGGAATGCCGTGCTGCGCGTACTCGTAGTGGTCGCTGCGCTCGTAGATGTGCTCCGGGTCGTCCGGCGCGTCGTACTTGTAGTTCAGTGACAGCCCCAGGAACGCCTGATCCACCCTCGCGCACGTGTCTCCCAGATCCTGGCTCAGGCGCTTGGAGCCGACGATGTAGACCTCGCTCGAGCCGGTGAGCACCTCGTCGGCGGGCGCGTTGTCGCCCGGCAGCTTCGATCGCCCGATCATGTCCACATTCAGCTGAGCGACGACTCGATCGAGCGGCACCGTCGGGAACGTGGTGAAGTATTTCGCGCCCCAGCTGCCGTGTTCCTCGCCCGTGTGCCACACGAACAGCAGCGAGCGCTTCGGACGCGGACCTGCAGCCACCGCCTCCGCCATCGCCAGCAGCGCCACAGTCCCGGAGCCGTCGTCGTCGGCGCCGTTGTAGATCTCGTCGCCGTTGGCTGCCGCGGCCTCGCGGGCTGATGGCTTGTGCCGGCCGAGGTGATCGAGGTGCGCGCCGAGCGCGACGTACTCCTGGCGCAACACCGGATCGCTGCCCTCGACGATGGCGACGACGTTGACGGTGTCTTCGACAGAAATCGCCGCCGGCATCGTCATCGTCACCGACTTGGTCGGCGTGAACGGAAACGAGTCGCCCGGCGTGCGGTCGGTGGCCCGGTTGGCGATGTGGGGGCCGTCTTCGCGCTCGCCGCGGAACAACGCCGAAACCAGGCGCGGCCCCGCCAGCACCGTCGGGATGCCGTCCTTCGGCGTCAATCGATCGACACTGAGGGAGCCCTCTTGCGCGTTTTCGCGGCTCCGGTTCCAGTACCGACAGCTGCTGGAAGGACGCGACGCTGATGATGCCGACGGCTCCGGTGGCCCTGGCGTTGTCGTCAGCAGTGGTGTAGTCAGTGCCCTGCTTCATCTCGTCAGGCAGCGACGGCCGCGGGATGACGACGAGAACACGCCCCGAGGGATCGATGCCCTTGAACGGATCGACGTGTCGAGCAGGAATGCGCCAGCCCTGGCCCGCGTAGGCCAGGCCGCCTGACGCGCTGCCCGGCGTCGTGACCAGGAAATCGTCGCCGTAAGTGAAGCGCTGATCGCCGAGCGTGATCGAGGTGCGCGCGGGGTCCACCAGGCTTCGCCGGATGCCGATGTGCTGAAAGTACGTCCCCGAGTCGCCGGCAGGACGGGCGCCTACCCTGTCCAGCGACGCAGCCAGATACTCGGCGGCTGCCCGCAGACCCGGCGACAGCGTCTCCCGGCCTTCGAGCGCATCTGACGCGATGAAGGTGAGATGCCGCCTGAGGACGGGAATCGTGATGGCGTCGGTCGGCCCGAACACCGTCTCGTCTGCCGTACCTGCGGCCAGTCCGATCACGCACGCCGCGACGACTCCGACCAGTCCAAGGGATCCCGCTAACCGACGCCTCATGACGGGATCATCCCATAGATGCGATTGGTAACGCACTGGCCCTCCTCGGTCCCCTTGCCCTTCTCGGCTTCCTCGGCTGATCGCCGATCTGAAGATCGGCCCTACGGCGCCGGCCCCAACGGCGTTACCATGTGCGCGTCCTGGACCTTCCGCTCCCCGCGAGGTCCCGGGCGTGCGCGCGTGGGCTTCGCTATGGAGGTGCACATGTCTCGCCTGTCTGCCGGTCTGGCGTTGGTTTCCGGCGCCCTGCTGCTCACCCTCGTCTCGACTGACACCGCGTGGGCGCAGAAGACCATCACGTGTGAAAGCGATGGCGGCTACAAGTGACTGCCGGGCCGACACCTACGGGAAGGCCGTGATGGTCAGCGAGAAGTCCAATGGCGTCTGCGTCGGTGGCACCACGTGGGCCTACGATCGCAAGGGCGTGTGGGTGGACAAGGGCTGCCGCGGGGAGTTCGAGCTGAACGAGGCGTGGCCCGGCGGCAAGCCAGGCGGCATGCAGAGGCCGAACCCCGAGGTGAACGCGAAGGTGCCGAAGTGGGCCATCGGCACGTTCAAGGGCACGATTGCCGACTGGGACAACGCGCCACTGACGATGTCCATCGCCGCCGACGGGATCGCGACCCTGACGACGCCGGAGGGCGACGTCTTCGGCTACTACAACGACGGGATGGTGCGCGTTCCGGGGCCCGGGTCGATGACCTTCGAGGTGAAGAAGACTGCCAGCGGCGTGCAGGCGATCAGCCTGACCAATCGCGACCATCGCATTCTTGCGATGGCGCGTCAGGCCAACTGAGCCAGCCGGATCGATCTGACAATTTCGTGACGGGGCGCGCCGCTGCCGCGCCCCGCCACGGCTTGACCGTTCTCGCCGGCTCGTGGAAGACTGAGCCACGAGCCACCCGCCCGGGCTCCAGCCCGGTTTGCCGTCCCCGGCCACACTGTCGGTGTCCATTTCCTTCGATCGCTCAACGGGCCAGTTTTCGTCCTGCACCCAATGAATCGCGCGCTGCGCTTCACGCTCGGTGTTCTTGCCGGTCTCGGCCTGCTGGTGCTGGCCAGCTCGTACTTCGTCAGCCGGACGCTGAACGAGTGGTTCGAGCGGGACCTGGCCGGCCGGGCCGATCTGGCGATGGCGGGCGCCCGCGATCGGCTGGCGACGGACTGGTCGGGCACGTCGTCATCCCGCATGACCGCCCTGCTGACGGCGCTGGCCCACGACGAGCGGCTCGTGGCGGCCGCCGCGTGCAGCCGCGAAGGCGCGCTTGTCGCCGCCACTTCCGAATGGCCAAGCGACGTGCCGTGTTCAGTCGCGGTGCGTCACGTACGGTCGAGCCCGCAGGCGCCGGTCGCGGAATGGCAGTCCTGGCGATCCGTCGTCGAGATCGAGGGCGGCCCGGTGCACCTGAGCGCCATGCCGCTCATCGACGACGGGCAGGCGCTCGGGGTGATCCTGCTGCTGCACGACTTCGGGTTCGCGGAACGGCGCGAAGCCCAGGTGCAGAAGCTCCTGGTCGGCACCTTCGCCGTGCTCGCCTGCGCCGCGTCGCTCCTGACAGTCTTCATCCGGCGCGCGTCGTGGCACGGCTGGACCAACGAAATACGGCGCGTCTTACGTGGCGGCTTTCACAAGCCCGAGTTCCATCCCCTGATGAGCGATGTCCGCGATCTGCTCGATCGCGTCAGCGCCGAGCGCGAGCTGGAGGGCGCGGGCGGGGCGTGGACGCCGGAGCGGCTCAAGGACTCGCTCCGCCATCGACTGCTGAACGAGCGCGTCGTGGTGCTCTCCAATCGCGAGCCGTATATCCACGAGCGGCGGCCCGACGGCTCCATCGTCGTCACCCACCCTGCCAGCGGCCTGGTCACGGCGCTCGAGCCGGTGATGCGCGCCTGCTCCGGCGTCTGGGTGGCGCACGGGAGCGGATCGGCGGATCGGGACACCGTGAACAGCAAGGATCACGTCGCGGTGCCGCCCGGCGAGAGCGCGTACGAGGTGCGCCGCGTGTGGCTCACGCCGGAAGAGGAGCAGGGCTACTACTACGGCTTCTCGAACGAAGGGCTCTGGCCGCTGTGCCACATCGCACACACGCGGCCGATTTTCAGATCGGCCGACTGGGAGCAGTACCAGCAGGTCAACGAGCGGTTCGCGCGTGCCGTGTGCGAGGAAGTGGACTCCGAGGACGCGATCGTGCTCGTGCAGGACTACCACTTCGCGCTCGCGCCGCGGCTCATCCGCAAGCGCCTGCCGCGCGCGACCATCATCACCTTCTGGCACATTCCCTGGCCGAACTTCGAGCAGCTCGCGATCTGCCCGTGGACCAGCGAGATTCTGGACGGCCTGCTGGGCAGCAGCATCCTGGGCTTCCACACGCAGTTCCACTGCAACAATTTCTTCGACTCCGTGGATCGCTACCTCGAAGCGCGGCTCGACCGCGAGTTCCATGCGGTGGTCTACGGCGGCGTCCGTACGCTGGTCCGTCCCTATCCGATCTCGATCGACTGGCCAAACCGGTGGGCGATGAGCACGCCATCGGCGGCAGCCTGCCGCAGAGAGGTGTTCGCCGATCTCAACCTGCCGCCAGATGCCCTGCTGGGCGTTGGCGTGGATCGCCTGGACTACACCAAGGGCATCGAGGAGCGCCTGCTGGCGGTGGAACGCCTCCTCGAGCGCTATCCGGAGTACCGCGGGCGCTTCACGTTCGTGCAGCTGGCCGCGCCGAGCCGCACGTCGATCCCGCAATACCAGGCGCTGCAGGATCGCATCGAGGTGATCAGGGCGCGCGTGAACGCGCGCTTCGGCACCAGCAGCTATCGGCCGGTGATCCTGCGCCGCGCGCATCACGAGCCGCCGACTGTCTTTCGATTCCTCAAGGCGGCCGACCTGGCCTACGTCAGCAGCCTGCACGACGGCATGAACCTCGTCGCCAAGGAGTTCGTCGCGGCGCGCGACGACGAACGCGGCGTGCTGGTGCTGAGCTCGTTCACCGGCGCCGCCAGGGAGCTGGCGGAGGCGTTGATCGTCAACCCGTATGATCTGGACGAGGCGAGCGACGCCCTGCGCGCGGCGCTGCTGATGCCGCCGACCGAGCAGCAGATGCGGATGCGCGCCATGAGAAGTTTCGTCGCGGAATTCAACGTGTATCGCTGGGCGGCTCGCATGCTTCGGGATGCCGAGCGCCTTCGACGCCGCGAGCGGCTCGAGGGACGGTTCGCCAGCGCCGTCGACGATCGAGTCGAACTGGAGGCGTAAGGAGGCATGCATGGGCTGTTCAGCAGAGAAGGCCGGGCGCGGCTGGCCGCGCTCATGGCCGCACGACCGCTCCTCGGATTTGACTTCGACGGCACGCTGGCGCCGCTGGCCGAGCAGCCCGACCGTGCCGCGATGCGCGCGCCGACGCGCCGGCTGCTCGTCGCGCTCGCCAGACAGTTCCCCGTCGTCGTGATTTCGGGGCGCGCGCGCGCCGACGTCGCGCGTCGCTGCCGCGGCGTGCGGGTGGCAGGTGTCGCCGGCAACCACGGCATCGAGCCGTTCGGGCAGAGCGAACGGGTCAAGCGCCTGGTGGCGTCGTGGCACAAAACGCTCGATCGCGATCTGGCCGATGTCCCCGACGTCTTCATCGAGGACAAGCGCTACTCGCTGACAGTCGACTACCGGCATTCGCCCGACCTGGAGGACGCCGAGGCCGCCATCCGGCGCGCCGCGCGGCGGCTGCCACGCGCCCGGCTGCTCGGCGGACGGCACGCCGACTTCAATATCGCTCCCGAGGGCGCGCCGAACAAGGGCACCGCCATGCGCCGCTTCATGCGCGCGGAGCGTCGCACCGCCGCGTTGTACGTCGGCGACGATCGCACCGACGAGGACGTCTTCGCCCTCGACATGCCGGGCCTGGTCACCGTCCGAATCGGGCGCCGCCGCGGCTCGCGGGCCGATTTCTTCCTGCGTAACCAGGGGGAGATGGACAAGCTGCTGGCGCTGCTCGCGGAATTGAAGAATGACGAATGAAAATGAAGAGTGAAAAATGAAGAGTGAAAAATGAAGAATGAAGAATGAAGATGCAGATTGACCATTGACGATTGATTGACCCGATAATGGTCGGATTGCATGTCGGGCGTGACCGCGTCAGGACTGGGCCGCTGGTGGCACCGGCTCTCCCCCATCATCGGCCTGGTGCTGTTTGTCGCAGCGGCCTTGGTGCTGGGGCGGGAGTTGCGGCACATGTCGCCCGCCAGGCTCGGCATGGCCCTCAAGCAGTTCCCGCCAGGCGCTGTCGGCCTGGCGATGCTGTTCACCTTCCTGAACTACTTCATCCTCACCGGCTACGACCAGCTCGCGTTTCTCTACATCCGCCGGCCGATCGCGCGATGGCAGATTGCCATGGCGTCGTTTGTCGGCTACGCCATCGCCAATAGCGTCGGCTTCGCCCTGCTGTCGGGCACCTCGGCGCGCTATCGCTTCTACTCGCGGTGGGGTCTCAGCGGGCAGGAAGTGTCGCGCGTCGTCCTGTTCTACTCGGGCACGTTCTGGATCGGCCTGCTGACGCTGGGCGGCTGGACGCTGGCGATGGGGCCGAGCCGCGGCATCGATGCGTTCATGCCGATGACGCTGGCGCACGCGATCGGGTGGACGCTGCTGGCGACGGCGCTGGCCTACCCGCTGTTCGCAATCGTACGCCGCACGCCGGTGTGCATCGCGGGCATGGAGATCCCGCTGCCCTCCTTCGGCCTGATCCTCGGCCAGTTCGTCCTGTCGGTCCTCGACTGGACGCTGGCGGCCGCGGTGCTCTACTCGCTCCTGCCCGATCCGAGACCAGAGTTCGTGCCATTTGTCGGCGCCTTCCTGGCGGCGCAGGTCATCGCGCTCATCAGTCACGTCCCCGGCGGCCTCGGCGTGTTCGAGTCGCTGATGATCCTGATGCTGCAGCTGCCGGCAGAAGTCGTGCTGCCGGCGCTGGCGATGTTCCGGCTCATTTACTACCTGGTGCCGCTGGTCGCCGCCCTGGTCGTGCTGACCATCGACGAGTTCTACCAGCGCCGGCACGTCGTCGGCCAGTGGGGGAACGCCTTCGGCACGCTGACCACGTCGGTGGCGCCCAAGCTGCTGGCAGTCTTCATGATGCTCGCCGGCGCCGTCCTGATGTTCTCCGGGGCGACGCCGACGTCGATCGCCCGGCTCGCCCGGCTGAATGCCTTCATTCCGCTGCCGGTCATCGAGCTCTCGCATTTCGTGGCCAGCCTCGTCGGCTTCGGGCTGATGGTGGTCGCCTGGGGTCTGGCGCGGCGGCTCGACGCGGCGTACGTGTTCGGCACAGCCGGACTCGTCGTCGGCATCGTCGCGTCGCTGCTGAAGGGCGGAGACTACGAGGAGGCCCTCGTCCTGGGCGCGCTGCTCGCGGCCCTGTTCGCCAGCCGCGACGAGTTCGACCGCAAGGCCGCGCTGTTCGACATTCCCTTCTCAAACGGCTGGATCGTCTGGATGCTGTCTGTCGTCGGCGCGTCGATCGGCCTGGGGATGTTCGCATTCAGGCACGTCGAGTTCTCCTCCGACCTCTGGTGGCGGTTCGAGATAAACCAGGACGCGCCGCGCTTTCTGCGGGCCACCGTCGGCATCCTGATCGCCGTGCTGTTCGTCGGCGTTCGGCGCCTGATGCGCCCGAGCCGTCCGCAGGTGCTGCGGCCCGACGACGAGGCGCTGGTGGAGGCGGCCCACGTGATCGCGGCGCAACCGCGGACCTGGCCGAATCTCGTGTTCCTGCGCGACAAGGCGCTGCTCTGGAACGACACCCGGTCGGCGTTCCTGTCCTATGGCGTGCAGGGACGTACGTGGGTGGCGCTCGGCGATCCGGTGGGACCGGAAGGCGCCGCCGAGCCGCTGGTCAAGTCGTTCCTCGAATCGTGCGACGACTATCAGGGCGTGCCGGTGTTCTACGAGGCGTCACGCCAGTGGCTGCACGTCTACGCCGACTTCGGCCTGACGTTTGCCAAGCTGGGCGAAGAGGCGCGCGTGTTCCTGCCGCACTTCGCGCTGGAAGGCAGCGGTCACAAGAAGCTCAGGACGAACCTGAATCGGCTCGGCCGTGACGGCGCTGCCCTCCGCATCATCGCGCCCGGTGAGATCGAGGCGATCCTGCCGCAGGTGCGTCAGGTGTCCGACGAGTGGCTGGCCGACAAGGTCGCTGCCGAGAAGGGGTTCTCGCTCGGCTTCTTCTCCGAAGACTACGTGCGCCGTTTCCCGATGGCGGTCGTGGAAGTCGCCGGTCGCATCGAGGCGTTCGCCACGCTCTGGACTGGCGCCCTCAAGCAGGAAGTCTCAGTAGACCTGATGCGCTTTCGGCCTTCGGCGCCCAAGGGCATGATGGACGGAATCTTCGCGTGGCTGCTCGAGTGGGCGAAGGCTGACGGCTACCAGTGGTTCAATCTCGGGATGGCGCCGCTGTCAGGGCTGGAGCTGTCGCCGATCTCGCCGCTGTGGACCAAGGTGGGGCGATTCGTCTACGGGCACGGCGAGGCCTTCTACAACTTCCAGGGGCTGCGCGCCTACAAGGAGAAGTTCGATCCGGTGTGGGAGCCGCGATACCTGGCCTATCCCGGCGGCCTGGCGCTGCCTCGTGTGGTGACCGACGTGTCGGCGCTCATCGCCGGCGGCTATCGACGGATTTTCACGCGACGCTGAGGGCGGGCTACGGGCTACGGGCTGCAGACTCCTGTAGGGCCGATCTTTAGATCGGCCTCTGGAGATCGGCCTCTGCGCGCTGGCGTCGATCGTCATGGCCAATCTAAAGATTGGCCCTACCGGAAGCCGTTCCGGGCTACGGGCTGCAGACCGCTGTAGGGCCAATCTTTAGATTGGCCACGACGCCGGCTACGACTCGTTCAGGTTGAAGCAGACCAGCTTCAGGTTCGTCATCTCCTCGATCGCGAAGCGCACGCCTTCCCTGCCGACGCCGCTCATGCGGTTGCCGCCGTACGGCATCTGATCGACGCGGAAGATCGACGTGTCGTTGACCATCACGCCGCCCACGTCGAGTCGCGCCACGGCCTTGAACGCCTTGTGCAGGTCGCGCGTGTAGAGGCCCGCCTGCAGGCCGTAGGGCGAGTCTGCAAGCATCGCCAGGCCGTCGTCGAAGCTGCGATAGGTGACTACCGACACGAGCGGCGCGAACGCCTCGCGGCACATCACCTTCATGTCGGGACGTGTGTCCGTGAGGACAACCGGCCACAGCAGGCGTCCCTCACGCCGCACCGGCGTCAGCGCGCGAGCGCCTTCGGCCAGCGCCTCCCGAATCCACGACTCGGCGCGATCGGCGGCCTCGTCTGAAATCATCGGGCCGATGTCGCAGTCGCGATCGAGCGGGTTGCCGACCTTCTGGGCCAGAGTCGCGGCGACGAAGCGCTCGAGGAACGCCTCGGCAATCGACTCGTGGACGTACAGCCGCTGCAGGCTGATGCAGACCTGCCCCGCATTCGCGAACGCCGACATCACCGTGCGCGGCACCGCCTGATCCAGGTTCGCGTCGGGCTCGACGATGGTGCCCGAGTTGTTGCCGAGCTCGAGCGTGACCCGTTTCAGGCCGGCGACTTTCAGGATGTGCGCGCCGACCGGGGGGCTGCCCGTGAAGGAGACTTTCGCCGGAACCGGGTGACGGACCAGCGCGTCGCCGGTGGTCTCGCCAGGGCCGTGCACGAGCTCGAGGACGCCCTCCGGAAGACCAGCGTCGCGAAAGCACTCGGCCATCAGAATGGCAGTCAGCGGCGTCTCTTCCGCCGGCTTCAGTACCAGGGTGTTGCCCGCGGCCAGGGCCGGCCCCACTTTGTGCGCGACGAGATTCAGCGGGAAATTGAACGGCGTGATGGCAGAGACCACGCCAAGCGCCGATCGCAGGTAGAAGCCGATGCGCCCTTCGCCGAACGCCGACGCGTCCATCGGCACCGTCTCGCCATGGATGCGTTTGGCTTCCTCGCCGGCAAACGTGAACGTCTCGACGCTGCGCTGAACCTCGCCGACAGCGTGCTTCCACGCCTTGCCCGCTTCGCGCGCGATGATCGTCGCGAACTCGTCGCGGCGCACGGCAATCCGCGTGGCGGCGTCGAGCAGGACGGCCGCACGACGGTGGGCCGGGGTCGCGGACCACGTCGCGAAGGCTCCAGCCGCCCGGGTGACAGCGGCATCCACCGCCGCCTCGTCGGCAACAGGAAGCGTTCTGATCGACTGGCCGGTGAACTTGTCCAGGACGTCCAGCGTGGCAGGCGTCGTCACGTCAGACCTCGGTGGCATCGGGCAGCACCGGCACGCCGCGGCCGCCCGGATCCATCCGGCCGTCCCATCGCGCCGCATCGGTGTGGACGCCGAACAGGTCCAGCATCCTGGCGACTGTGTGATCGACGAGGTCGTCGATCGTTTTCGGCCTCGTGTAGAACGCCGGAATGGGCGGCGAGACGATGGCGCCCATGCGCGTCAGCCGCAGCATGTTCTCGAGGTGAATCTCGTGGAACGGCGTCTCGCGCAGAGCGAGCACCAGGCGCCGGCGCTCCTTGAGCACGACATCCGCCGCCCTGGGGATCAGCGAATCGCCGGTGCCGTGCGCGATTTCGGCCAGCGTCTTCACGCTGCACGGCAGGATGATCATCCCCATCGTCAGGAACGACCCGCTCGACGGCGCGGCGCCCTGGTCGTTCTGGGCGTAGACGGCGGTGGCCAGGCGCTGCACCTGGTCCACCGTGTAGTCGGTCTCGTGGAGCAGGGTGCGTGCGCCCCAGCGGCTGATGATGAGGTGCGACTCGACGTCGGCCTCACGGAGCCGCTCCAGCAGTCGGATGGCGTAGAGCGAGCCGCTGGCGCCGGTCATGCCGACGATCAGGCGGCGGGGCGGAGAGGACATCGGACACCCTGCCTTGGTGCGGCCGGACGCGGCCGCCAGAAGGCCAGTGTGTCGCGCCGCCGCGCCAGCGGTCAACCGGCCCCCTATAATTGCGGCGATGCGACTTGGATCCGAGGTGTTACTGGCGTCTTCGCGCCTGCGCGGTCAACGTGTCGGGATCGTGGCCAACCCGGCGTCGATCGACGGCAGCTTCAGGCACGTCGTGGACCGGCTGTCCGCCGCCGACGGCGTGGTGCTGGGCGCCATCTTCGGCCCGCAGCACGGGTTTCATTCCGACGTGCAGGACAACATGGTCGAGACGCCGCACGGACAGGACGCGCGGCGCGAGGTGCCCATCTACTCGCTCTACAGCGAGACGCGCGAGCCGACCGCTGAAATGCTGTCCGGGCTCGACGTGCTCGTCATCGACCTGCAGGACGTCGGCGCGCGCATCTACACGTTCATCTACACGATGGCCAACTGCCTGAAAGCCGCCGGGCGCGTCGGGCTGCCGGTGGTGGTCTGCGACCGGCCGAACCCGATCGGAGGCACCGACGTCGAGGGGCCGCAACTGCGTCCGGGCTTCGAGTCCTTCGTCGGTCAGTTCGCCATTCCGATGCGCCATGGCCTGACGATTGGCGAGCTGGCGCGGCTGTTCAACGACCATTTCCATCTTGGCGCCGATCTCGACGTGGTCAGGATGGAGGGCTGGAAACGCGAGCACTACTGGGACGACACGCGTCTCCCGTGGGTGATTCCCTCCCCCAACATGCCGACGCTCGATTCCGCCATCGTCTATCCCGGCACAGTGCTGTTCGAGGGCACCCAGTTGTCTGAGGGGCGCGGGACGACCCGGCCGTTCGAGCTGGTCGGCGCGCCGTGGGTGCACGCGGAGGCATTTGCGGACCGCATGAACCGCAGTGGAGTCGCCGGCGCGTACTTCAGGCCGGCGAGCTTTGAACCCACGTTCCAGAAGCACGCCAGGGTGTCGTGCGGCGGCTGCCAGATCCACGTCACCGACCGCCGCCAGTTTCCGCCGGTGGCTGCGGGGGCCGCGCTTCTCCGGGAGTTCTACGGGATCGCGCCGGACAAATTCGCGTGGCGGATGCCGCCATACGAGTATGAGCACGACAAGATGCCCATCGACATCCTGGCCGGATCGGCGGCGCTTCGTGAGCAGGTCGAAGCGCAGGCGCCGCTGGCAGACATCGTCGCCAGCTGGAGAGCAGGCGAGGCGGACTTCCGCGCGCTGCGGGACCCGGTCCTGCTCTACTGACCTCGGAAGCCGCGATCGCGCCGGGCGCTGCTTGCCATAAAATCGCCAGGTGCGAGTCTGTGCGCGGGCACTGGTCGCGTTAGCGCTTGGCGTTGCCGCCGGGGCCGGGCTCTTCGCCTCGACTCAGGCGGCGCCCCCATCTCCCCAGACGGCAGCGGCAGACTACGCCCGGGACGTCAGGCCGATCCTCGAAGCGCACTGCTACGAGTGCCACGGGACCCGCAAGGTCAAGGGGCGCCTGCGTCTGGATCTCAAGGCCGCGGCACTCGCCGGCGGCACCACCGGCCTGGCCATCGCGCCCGGACATCCTGACGACAGCCTGATGATCCGGCGCGTCCTCGGGCTCGACGGCGAAGACCGGATGCCGCTCGAAAAGGACCCGCTGCCGGCCGACCAGATCGCGATCCTCCGCACCTGGATCGCCCAGGGCGCGCTGTGGCCCGACGATGGGAGCAGCGTCGCGGCGACCGCGTCCGCGCCAGCCAGCCCGCAGGCACCCGCGCACTGGAGCTACAAGCCGCTCGTACGGCCCGCGCCCCCGGCCGTGACGAACACCGCCTGGACGCGCAACCCGATTCGACCAGTTCGTCGCCGCGCGCCTCGACAAGGAGGGGCTGTCGCCGTCGCCCGAGGCCTCGAAAGAGGCGCTCATCCGCCGGGTCTCGCTCGACCTGGTGGGCCTGCCGCCCAGCCCCGCCGACGTCGATGCGTTCCTCGACGACACTCGCCCGGATGCCTACGAGCAGCTCGTCGACCGCCTGCTGGCCTCACCGCACTACGGCGAGCGCTGGGCCAGGCCGTGGCTCGACCTCGCGCGCTACGCCGACAGCAACGGCTACGAGAAGGATCGCCTGCGCGCGATGTGGAGGTACCGCGACTGGGTCATCGACGCGCTGAACCGCGACCTGCCCTTCGACGAGTTCACCATCGAGCAGCTCGCCGGCGACATGCTGCCGCACCCGACCGAGTCTCAGCTGGTCGCCAGCGGCTTCCACAGGAACACGCTCCTCAACCAGGAAGGCGGCATCGACGTCGAGGAAGCGCGCTGGGAGACGCTGCTCGACCGCGTCAACACGACGGGCACTGTCTGGCTGGGCACGACGATCGCCTGCGCCCAGTGCCACAACCACAAGTACGATCCGTTCCTGCAACGCGACTACTTCCGGCTGCTGGCCTTCTTCGACAACGGCGAGTACCAGGTGAAGGGGCAGCCGGGCGGCGACCACTGGATCGAAGAGCCGTCGCTCGACCTGCCCACGCCCGATCAGGCCGCGGCGCGCACCAGGCTGACGACGGAGCTGGCGGCACTCAACGCGCGCCTCACGGAGTCGTCTCCGGAGCTCGATGCGGCGCAGGCTGACTGGGAGCGCCAGACCGTCGCGCTCTCAAGCGAGTGGACGACGCTCAAGCCGTCGAGCGTGCATGCCGACCACGCTACGCTGGCGATCGCCGACGACGGGGCGGTCCTCGCCTCCGGCCCGAATCCGGGCCGCGACAGCTACACGCTGGACGTCGTGCTGCCGCAGGGCAGTTGGACGGGCTTCCGGCTGGAGGCGCTCCCCGATCCGTCGCTGCCGAAGGGCGGACCAGGCCGCGATTTCTACGGCAACTTCGTCGTCACGACGTTTCGCGTCGAGGTGGACGGAGCGCCGGGCGCCGTGCCTGTTGCGTTCGCGAAGGCTGAAAGCGACGACCAGGCTGGCGGCGACATCGACGAGCTGCTGAAGCCGCCGGCGCGCGTGTACGCCCGCGACCTGCCGCCGGGATGGTCGGTGGACGCCACGCGCGATGCCGAGCGCCTTCCCCGTCAGGCAGTCTTCGTGACCTCCGCGCCGGTGCAGGCCGACGGAGCGAGGCATCTGCGCGTGACGCTCGGATTCGACGGCGGCCCCGTCAGCATGGCGCTTGGCCACTTCCGGGTGTCGGCGACGGCGTCCGACCACCCGACGCGCATCGTCTCGATACGCGCGAAAACCAGGGCCCTGCTGGCGGTCCCGGCCGCCTCGCGGAACGACGCGCAGCGCGACGCCGTTCGCGCGGAGTACCGCGCGCATGCCGACTCGCTGGCCACGGTGCGCGAGCGCATCGCCAGCATCGGCGAAGAACTGTCGCGCCTCGGCGTGGTCTCCGCGCTCATCCTTCGCGAACGGCCGTCGTACGACCGCCCGTCCACGATGCTGCGCGAGCGCGGGGCGTATCTGTCACCAGGCGAGCGCGTCTACGCGACCACGCCCGGCGCCCTGCCGGCGATGACAGACGACGAGATGCCGAACCGGTTGGGACTGGCACGGTGGCTGGTCAGCCCGTCCAATCCGCTGACGGCGCGCGTGACTGTGAACCGGGCCTGGGAGCAGTTTTTCGGGCGCGGGATCGTCGAGACGAGCGAGGACTTCGGGACACAGGGCGCGCCGCCGTCGCATCCGGAGCTGCTCGACTGGCTGGCGACGGAATTCATCAACATGAAATGGAGCCAGAAGTCGCTCCATCGCCTGATCGTCACGTCGGCGACGTACCGGCAGGACGCGAGCGCCACTCCTGCGCTGATCGAGAAGGACCCCTACAACCGCCTCTACGCCCGTGGCCCGCGATTCCGCATGGAGGCGGAGATGGTCCGCGACGTCGCGCTGTCGGCGGCCGGATTGCTGTCACCGAAGATCGGCGGGCCCAGCGTCTTCCCCCTCCAGCCGGACGGCATCTGGGACAACCCGTACAGCGACGCGAAGTGGACAGTCAGCGAGGGCGAGGACCGCTACCGTCGCGGCCTCTATACATTCATCCGCAGGACTTCGCCCTATCCGAGCTTCATGACGTTCGATGCGACGAGCCGTGAGTTCTGCACGGTGCGCCGGATCCGCACGAACACGCCGCTGCAGGCGCTGACGCTGCTCAACGACGAGGCCTATTTCGAGGCCGCGCGCGCGGTGGCCGCGCGGTCGGCCCGTGAAGCCGGCGGACCGGTCCGTGGCAATCCGCAAATGCGAGCTCGCGCCGCGTACGCGTTCCGCCTCTGCACGGCGCGACAGCCGACGGCCGCGGAGACCGATCGGATCGTCCTCTCCTACCAGCATCAGCTCGCGCACTACCGCAGCCATCCGGCAGACGCCGCCAGGGTGCTGCTGGAGTCCGCGCCGATCACAACGCGTGACGCCGCCGGGGAGACTCAGCCAGAGCGGGCCGCGTGGACGCTCGTCGCCAACGCGCTGTTGAATCTCGACGAAACGGTCACGAAATGAAGAATGAAGAATGAAGAATGAAGAATGAAAAGTGAAGAATGAAAAATGAAGAATGAACGACGGACATCCGACGCGGCGTTGAAGACCATCACCAGACGTCACTTCTTCCGTGACGCCGGGTTCGGTATCGGCACGGCGGCACTGGCGTCGTTGATGAACGAGCGGCTGTTTGCGTTCACGCCGGAGGCCGACGGGGTGTTGTCGCAGGCGGCACGGACGATCGGGCCGCAGTTCGCGCCGAAGGCGAAGCAGGTGATCTACCTGTTCATGGCTGGCGCGCCGTCGCAGGTGGACCTCTTCGACAACAAGCCCCTGCTGCAGAAGTACGACGGCCAGGAGATCCCCAAGGGCTTCATCCCCGAGGGCGAGCGGTTCGCGTTCGTGAAGGGCACGCCACACCTGCTGGGCTCGCCATTCAGCTTCAGCCAGCACGGTCAGTCGGGCGCCGAGATCTCCGAGCTGCTGCCGCACCTCTCCGCGCATTCGGACGAGATCGCCATCATCCGCTCGATGAAGACGACGCAGTTCAATCACGCCCCGGCGCAGATTTTCATGAACACCGGGCACCAGATCATCGGCCGCCCCAGTCATCGGGTCCTGGCTCAGTTACGGCCTTGGCAGCGACAACAAGGACCTCCCCGCCTTCGTCGTGCTCATCTCCGGCCAGAACAACCCCGACGGCGGCAAGAGTCTGCTGGGGCAGCGGCTTCCTGCCCACCGTCCACCAGGGCGTGGAGTTCCGCTCGAAAGGCGAGCCGGTGCTGTTCTCCAGGAACCCCGACGGCGTGGACGCCGCCTCCCGACGCGAATCGCTCGACCTGATTCGCGATCTCGACACCGTGGAGCACCAACGCACCGGCGATCCCGAGACGGCCACGCGCATCGCCGCCTACGAGCTCGCCTACAAGATGCAGACGAGCGTGCCGGAGCTGACAGACATCAAAGACGAGCCGCAGAAGATTCACGAGATGTACGGCACCGAGCCTGGCCAGGTCTCGTTCGCGAACAACTGCCTGCTCGCCAGGCGCCTGGTCGAACGAGGCGTCCGCTTCGTGCAGCTCTATCACCGCGGCTGGGACACCCACGGCGCCTCTGTCGGCACCGACATCGTCGTGCGCGTGCCGCGCCTCTGCCTCGAAGTGGACCAGGCGATTGGCGCGCTGCTGACAGACCTCAAGCAGCGCGGACTGCTCGACACGACGCTGGTCGTCTGGGGCGGCGAGTTCGGACGGACGCCGATCAACGAGGCGCGCAACGGCAGCAAGCTGCTCGGCCGCGATCACCATCCGCGCGCCTTCACGATGTGGATGGCCGGCGGCGGCGTCAAGCCGGGGATCACCGTCGGGCGCACCGACGACTTCGGCTACAACATCGTCGAAGACGCCGTGGACGTCCACGACCTGCATGCGACGATGCTGCACCTGCTCGGCATCGACCACGAGAAGCTGACATTCAAGTTCCAGGGCCGCGATTTCCGGTTGACCGACGTCAGCGGCAAGGTGGTTTCGAAGCTGCTCGCATGACCTCTGTGCTCGTGTTCGTTCTGCTGGCCCTGCAGGGCCCGGCGCAGACGCTGCCGCGACCGCCCAAGGCCCCGGAGCCGCCGACCGCGTACGAACAGCTCGTCGCCCGATACCAGCAGGGCGACTACGACAGCGTGGTGACCGAGGTCGCGCGCCAACCCGCCAGGACGTTCGAGCAGCCGTACACGCAGGCCTTCGCGAAGGCGGCGTATCACGCGCAGGACGAAAAGCTCCGCCAGGTCCTGCGCGGCGGGTTCAAGAACGCCGATTGGAAAATCGTCCCGAAGGACTGGTTTCAGGCCCAGGACAGCGTCGCGCGGTTTCTCTTCGCCGTGATGATGCTGCACACCGAAGCCGCGCTGCGGGTGCCGGTCGGCGAGATGCAGGCGCAGCTGCACCTCGCGCGGACCGCCGAGAAGGCCCTGGCCGATACCGAGCGGGAGATGAACCCGCACGAGTGGAACAAGGTCAAGTTCCAGATGCCGCAGGACCCGCAGTCCGGGTACCTGACGGTGGCCGACGTGGAGCGCGCCCGGCACGACTGGCTGGTGCTGGTCGTGTTCGGGTACCACGCACGGTCTGTCCTGGACGGCCTCAACGCGTTCATCACGGCGTCCCTGCAACGCTACCCGAACGACCCGCCGCTCGAGTTGGCGCTTGGCGTGTCGCACGAGGGCGCCGCGCGCATCGCGCTGGTGGACGAATCGCTGGCTCGCGAGATCTACTCGAACGCGCAGGTGGCCGCCTGGCAGCGCATCCTGCAGCAGGCCCTGGCGGTGTACGAGCAGGCGGCGAAGTCCGCCGACTTCGCCACCGAAGCACAGCTCAGGATCGGCCGCATCCAGGCGCAGCTGGGCGACACGACACGGGCGCGTGAGGCCCTCGAGCCGCTCACCGGGCCGACCGATCCGCTGTTCGTGCGCTACCTCGCCTCGATGATCCTGGGCGACGTGGAGAAGGCCGCGAAGCGGCCGGATGCGGCAGCGGACCACTATCGCGCAGCGCTCGTGCTGTTCCCGACGTCGCAGGCGCCGCTGGTGGCGCTCAGTCGGCTGGCCGACGAACGGGGCGACCAGGCCGGGGCGCGCGACTGGCTCGAGAAGTCGTTCGCGCTGTCAACGGGGCGCCGGGTCGATCCCTGGTGGTTCTATTACGTCCCGTTTGTGAATCTGCCGGCACAAGTGCAGTCGCTGCGTGAGCAGCTCCGCCAATGACCCGCGTGCTGATCGCGCTGCTCGCCTCGCTGGCACTCACTGGCCAGCAGCCGACGTTCCGGGCCACAACGGAGATGGTGCGGATCGACACCCTCGTCGAGCACGACGGCGCGCCGGTGCTCGGCCTGACGGCCGCCGACTTCACCGTGCTGGACAACGGCGTTCCGCAGCAGATCATCACGATCCGCCAAATGGACGCCGTCGCTGTCGGCGTCGCGCTCGACACGAGCGGCAGCATGACGGGCAACCGCTTCGAGCGCGCCCGCGCCGCCACCCTGGACCTGCTCGGACAGTTACGCCCGGACGAGTCGTCTGTCGTCGTCGGCTTCGCCGATCTCACAGCACGCCTCGTGCCGCACGGGACGCCGGCAGCGAACCGCGAGCCGCTGCTGAGCAACGTCACCGCCGGGGGGCAGACGGGCCTGGCCGACGGCGCGTATGCGGCCGTCATCGCCTGCGACACCGGGCCGGGGTCGAAGCTCCTGGTGGTCCTCACCGACGGGCGAAACAACGCCGGCTGGCTCGGCATGCGGGACGTGGTCGACGCCGCGCGACGTCATGAGGTCGTGATCTATCCGGTCGGCGTCGGTCTCGACCCGCGAGCGAGGGCGCCGCGCGCCATCCTCGACCCCCGGTTTTCGTCGGCCGACACCGACCGTGCCTACAACGCGAATGTGGCAGCCGAGGCCGCCGCCAGGCGTCGGCCCGACGCGCTGGCGCTTCTGGACGCCATCGCAAAGCAGACCGGCGGGCGGGCGATCCTGGCCGATTGGGGGGGCAACCTGTCGAAGACATTCCGCGACATCCTCCAGGAGTACCGCCAGCGCTACATCATCGCGTTCGCACCTGAAGGGGTCGCGAAAGGCGACGGCTGGCACGCGCTGGAGCTCAAGCTGCGGAAAGGCGTGAAGGGCGAGGTGCACGCGCGCGCCGGCTATTGGGCGAAATGAGGCGCGGCAGAGCGTTGACATACGACAGTTGTCGTATTACCGTGGCTCGCGCCGCAGGCGACGCCCCTCGGTTGCCTCGTAGAGCCACGTGACGCGCATGAACGATCGGCTGCTGGTTGTTCCGTTGATGGCCATCGGCCTTGTCGTCAGCCTGCAGGCCGTGCAGCAGCCTGCGCCGAAGCCGCCCCCGGGCGCCAGGCACAGTCCATACGAACAACTCCTCGACCGGTATGCGGCCGGCGACTTCGATGAAATAGCGTCGGCGATCGCCAGCCAGCCCGCGGACACCTTCGAAAAGCCTCTGCGCGAGGCACAGGCACACGCGATCGATCGGATCCAGTGGCAGTTGTGGGCGCTGAGGTCTGCCCAACTGAAGAACTCGATCTACGTGGATCAGGCGAGGGACGACCTGCTCCGCATGCTGCTGACGGCGATGGTCGTCCACGTGGACGCGGCGCTGCGAGCCCGCGACGATCAGGTCAACGCGCAGATGGAGGTTGCCGCCATCGCCGGCCGCGCCTTCGACGAAGTCACCCGGACCGTCGCCAGGGTGCAGCCCGATCGGCGGCTGCTCTCCCAGAATGACGCCGCCCGCCTGATGCACGACTGGATGGTGCTGGTCGTCGGGGCGAGGCATGCCCGCTCGCACCTCGAAGGCGTGCCGGAGTTCGTCGCGACCGGGCTGGAGCGCTATCCGGACGACCCCGCATTGGAGCTGGGCCTCGGCGTCTACCTCGAGCGCGCAGCCGCCAACACCGTCGTGGACACCTCGCTGGTCAAGGACATCTACGTCGCGGCGGCAGTCGGTCAGTGGCGAGACGTTCTTGCCACAGCAGAGCGATGGTTGCGCGGTGCCGTCGCCGATCCAGCATTGGCGCCTGAGGCGCACCTGCGCATCGGCCGCATTCACCAGCTGCTCGGCGAGCCGAAGCGCGCGCGCGAGGAACTTCAGCCCCTGCTCGAGAGGCAGCCGCCAGTCGATCCTGCGATCCGTTATCTGGCCCTGCTGAACCTCGCGTCGCTCGACGAGGCGGATAAGGCCGCGGATCGCGCCGACGCCAGGTACCAGGAGGCCCTCACGTTGTTTCCGTCGGCGCAGGCCCCGATGCTGGCGCTCAGTCACCTGCGCGACGATGCGGGCGATGCCCAGGGCGCGCACGACTGGCTCAATCGCTCGTTTGGATCGGCGCATCTCGAGCGCCGGCTCGATCCGTGGTGGGGGTACGGCGGCGGCCCGTTCTGGGATGTGGTTGGCATGGTCGATCGCTTGCGGCCGGAGTTGCGCCGATGACGCGGGTCGCGGCCCTGATCGTCGCCCTCGGTTCCGTGGTTGCGGCTCAGCAGCCGACGTTCAAGGCGGCCACCGAGCTGGTGCGGATCGACACGCTGGTCGAACGCGACGGCAAACCAGTGACCGGCCTCACGGCGGACGACTTCGAGGTCCTCGACAACGGCACACCGCAGCGGATCGTCACGATCAATCAGATGGCGGACGTGGCTGTCGGCGTGGCGTTCGACATGAGCGGCAGCATGGCCGGAGACCGCATCAGGCACGCCACCGACGCGACGCTGGCGCTGCTCGGCCAGTTGCGGAAAGAGGAACGGGCCGTGGTGGTCGGCTTCACGCAGCAGTCGTCCCTCCTGGTGCCGCCCGGCACGGCAGGCGCCGACGCGGCCCGTTCGCTGAGCGCGGTGCGTCCGGCGGGATGGACGGCCCTGGGCGACGGCGCGTACGCGGCAGTGCTCGCGTGCGACACCGGTCCTGGATCGAAGCTCCTGGTGCTGCTGACAGACGGCATGAACAACGCGAGCTGGCTCACCGGGCGCGTCGTCATCGACACCGCACGACGGCATGAGGTGGTGATCTACCCAGTCGCTGTGGGGATCACGGCTTCCGGACTCCGCCTGGCGGCCAACTCGCGCATTTCGGAGATTACCTGGGACGGGCAGAAGGCCATCGCGCGATCGGCGGACCGCAACGTGCTGGTCTCTGACGGCGACGCCCTGCGGTTTCTGGAGATCCTCGCGAAGCAGACTGGCGGTCGCGCGCTCGCGGTCAAGTGGACCGATGACCTCTCGGCGGTGTTCCGCGGCATCCTCGACGAGTACCGCCAGCGCTACGTCCTCGCGTTCACCCCGGAGGGCGTGACGAAGGGCGACGGCTGGCACAAGCTCGACGTGAAGCTGATCCGCGGACGCAAGGGCACGATCCACGCTCGTGCAGGTTACTGGGCGAAGTAAGCCTTCTCGTGTCACGCCAGTAAGGTTTCTTCATTACAGACGCAGACAGACCGCGTGCTAGCCTCGATCCCAACACAACCGCGGGGCGCAGCCCCTTTCGTTCACTGCACTCACCTCCATCGTCGGGCGCGATTGGAAGGGTCGGTTGACTCTTCATGCGACGACGCTATCTCGGTCCAGGTCTCACTGCCGTTGTCGTGCTGCTGGCCGCGGCCTACGTGCTGGCGCAGCGGCCGACAGTCGACCAGGTCTGGATGGGACCACCGGATCTGAAGGGGTCGTTCCAGGCCGTTCGCGAGCTGTCTGGACGCCTCGAGGTGACGTCGTTCATCGGGCCGACGAATCCCCGCGACTTGCGCGACGTGTGTGAAGAGCGGACGGCGGCCGAGAAAACGGCCGTCGATTTTCAACAGAAGGACTTCGCCAGACTCGACAGCCTGCCGCCTGGCAGCCGCAACGAGAACGAATACCTCTGGACCGCCTACCTGCTGGCGCAGGTCCGCGCGTACTCCGGCCAGATGGCGCAGACCACGGCGCTGCTCGAGAAGGCCCGCAACGCCTTGTCGGCCGCCCCCGCCCAGACCGGCTTTCCCGGTGGGCCATCGATGTTCGACGCGCTGATCGGTGTCTCCGAGCTGCGCCGCGGCGAGCTCGAGAACTGCGTGATGCATCCCAACGCGGCGCGGTGCATCTTCCCGGTGTCGGTGGCCGGACGCCACGACATGCCGTCGGGCGCGGAGCACGCGATGGCGGCCTTCGAGCGCGCGCTGGAACAGTCGCCCGACGACCTCGAGCTGCGCTGGCTGCTCAACGTCGCCGCGATGACCATCGGCAAGTACCCGAACGGCGTGCCAGCCCGGTACCTGATCGCTCCCGATCGCTTCGCGTCGGCCGAGGATCCGGGGATGTTCAAGGACATGGCCCCGGAGCTGGGCCTCGACCACACCAGCCGCGCCGGCGGTGTGGTCATGGACGACCTGAACGGCGACGGCCTGCCCGACATCGTCATCTCGAGCGTGGATCCGTGCGAGCCGCTGCATCTGTTCCTGCAGCAGCCTGACGGCAAGTTCAAGGAGTCGGTGAGCGCGGGCCTCGACGATCAACTCGGCGGCATCAACCTGGTGCAAACCGACTACAACAACGACGGCAAGCTCGATTTGTTCGTGATGCGCGGCGGCTGGGAGAACCCCGTGCGCAACTCGCTGCTGCGCAACAACGGCGACGGCACGTTCACTGACGTGACGGCGGCCGCGGGGCTGGTCGACATCCCGCACAGCACGCACTCGGCGGCGTGGGCCGACTACGACAACGACGGCTGGCTCGACCTGTTCGTCGGCCACGAGCGCACGATCAGCCGCCTCTATCGCAATCGTGGCGACGGCACGTTCGAGGATGTGACCCGCAAGGCCGGCGTCACGATCACCAGCTTCGTGAAGGGCGTGGCCTGGGGAGACTACGATCGCGACGGCTACCCCGACCTCTACGTGTCGAACTTCGGCGAGCCCAACGTCATGTTCCACAACAACGGCGACGGGACGTTCACTGACGTGACCAGCGCGCTGCGCGTGGCCGCCCCGCGCATGAGCTTCACGACGTGGTTTTTCGACTACGACAACGACGGATGGCCGGATCTTTTCGTCGCCGGCTTCGTGCCGTCGATCGTTGAAGTTGTCAAGCCCTACGTCGGGCAGCACTCGAGCGCCGAGACGATGAAGCTCTATCACAACCTCCAGGGACACGGGTTCGAGGACGTCACGGCGCCGATGGGGCTCGATCGCGTCACGTTGACGATGGGCGCGAACTATGGGGACATCGACAACGACGGCTGGCTCGACTTCTATCTGGGCAACGGCGCGCCGTCCTACGCCGCGCTCGCGCCGAACCTGCTGTTCCGCAATCACGACGGCCAGCGCTTCGTGGATGTGACGACGGCCACTGGCACCGGACACCTGCAGAAGGGCCACGCGATTGCCTTCGGCGACGTCGACGGCGACGGCAACGAGGACCTGTTTGCGAACATGGGCGGCTTCGTCCCGGCGGACTCGGTACGCCAAGGTGCTGTTCCGCAACCCCGGGCACCAGGCGCACTGGATCGGGCTGAAGCTGACCGGCGTACGCACCAACCATGCGGCGATCGGGGCCAGGGTGACCGTCTACGCGCGCACGGCCGAGGGCGCCGAGCGCATGATCCCGCGCGTGGTGAGCAGCGGCGGGTCCTTCGGCGCATCTCCGCTGACGCTGCACGTCGGCCTGGCCAACGCGACGGGCGTGCCGAAAGTTGAAATCTACTGGCCGGTGAGCCGGCAGACGCAGGTGCTCGAGAACCTGCCGATGGACCGCGTCACGCACGTCACCGAGCCGGCGGACCGGCTGGAGACGCACTAGCGCTCAAGGCTTCGGCGACGGGCCAGACGGCGACACCGCGGCCTCGGGTGTGTCACCGCCGACGGACTGAGGGCCGTTCTGCCGTGACCGCACCTGCCGCTGGAGCCGGGCAAACTCCTCGCGTTCCTTCGCGGCGTCCGCTGGACGGCCCGCCTTCTGATAGGCGCGGGCCAGCGTGAAGTGCAGCGTCGGGCTGTCCGGCGCCTGCGCGATGCCGGCCAGCAGCTGCTCGATGCCTTCGTTGACCTGGCCCAGCTCCGTCAACGCCTGGCCCAGCGCCTGCCTGGCGGCAAAGTTCTCCGGCGCGCGCTCGACAGCCTGCGCCGCCCACGGCCGCGCGCTCTCCCAGTCCGACCGCTTCAGGTACTCGAAGGCGATCTGGAGCATCGACGGGACGCTGCCAGGAGAGATGGCCAGCTCCTTTTTGAACTCCTCGATGCCCTTGTCCGGTTCTTCATTCAGCAGCAGCACGCCATACGCGTAGTGCACATTCGGCGTCGTGCCGTATCGCTGCACGAGGTCTTCGAAGCTCCGCCGGGCTGCGGCCATGGAATGGATATAGAGGTAGTAGGTGCCCTGGCCGGCCAGCAGCACCTGCTCGCGACGCTCTGCCGGCAGTTCGTCGGGCAGCATGGGAATGCGGAGCGTGGCGAGGCCGAGCGCTTCGACGACCTTGGGGTTGTCGTTGCCGACGAGCGAAAACTCCGTGAGGATCTTCTGCGCCAACTCGAACTGCTGGAAGCGCGTAAGCAAAATGGCGGCGTGATACCGGATGACGGAGGCCAGCTCCTTGTTGCCGGCGCCGACATTCAGGTCGCGCGCCTTCATCAGGTCGGCAAGCGCGGTCTCGTATCGCTTCAACTGAAACTCGCAGAGCCCGGTGAACCCCCATGCCGCGGCGTTGGTCGGCTGTGCGGCGAGCACCCGCCGAAACGCGGCCCGCGCGGGCGCCGGCTTGTCGAGCTCGTAGTAGCTCGTGCCGAGATACCACTGCCCTTCAATCCAGCCCGGACGCAGGCGCAGCGCCTCCTCGTAGGCGGCGACGGCTTCGTCGAGGCGTCCTCCCGTCCGCGCTGCATCGGCTCGCTTCGCGGCGGCGTCGAACGCCGCGCGATGCGCCAGAGCGGAAGCCGGCGCGGGTGGCGGCGGGACCGGCGCCTGCGCGCGCGCGGCCACGGCCAGCGCGCCGACCAGTCCCATCGTCAGCAGAACAGCCACACCCGCAAGGGGCGTCGGTCGAGTCACTCGCCTCATTCTACGGCGCCGACGTTCGCGCCATCCCCTCGCAGCGCGCCCCGGCGCGGTCGGCGTCGCGGCGCGTGCTAGCATCGAACGGATGGGCCGCACAGGCGTCTCGAGAATGACAGCGTTGGCCCTGGCCGTTGCGCTTGGCACGTGCGTCACGGTGGTCGGCCGTGCGTGGCAGACACCGGCGGCCGCACCACAGACTCCTGCGGGCGCGCCCGCCCGCGGGCCGTCCGCGGCGCCCGAGTCAACAGAGGCCGAGGCCCGCGCGGCCTGCACCATCTGCCATCTCTTTCCGCCGCCCGACATCCTCCCGCGAGTCGCCTGGCGCGACGAATTCGCGCGCATGTCGCTCATTCGCGACAACCAGCCCCAGCCGTCCGGACCGGCGGGCACCGCGGGCCGGATGATCGTCCTGCCGCCGGACTTCGAGCGGATCCTGCGCTACTACGAACGACGGGCGCCCGAAAAACTGCCGGCGCCGGCGCCGTGGCCCGCCGCCGATCCGATGACCTTCGTGAAGCGCGTGATGAACCCGGCCAGCCCGCCGCCCGGGCCGGCAGTCGCCAACGTGCGCCTCTTCGACGTCGACAAGGACGGCAAGCTCGAGATCCTGGTCACCGAGATGCGCTACGGCCTGGTCATGATGGGCAAGCCGTACACGACGAACCAGAAGCTCGATGTCATCGCGCAGCTCAATAACCCTTCCCACATCTCGATGGTCGACTTCGACGGCGACGGCATCCCCGACTTCCTGGTCAGCGACCTCGGCGAGTTCCTGCCCGCCGACCACATGAAGGGCTCGGTGGTGCTGCTGCACGGCACGAAGGAGGGCAAGTACCAGGAGATGGCGCTCGACGGCTGGCCGCGCGTGGCCGACGTCGAGGCCGCCGATTTCAACGGCGACGGCACGCTCGACCTGGCGGTCGCCGCGTTCGGCTGGCGCAAGGTCGGCAACCTCACGGTGCTCGAGAACCACACCACCGACTACACGCATCCGTCCTTCATCCCGCGCGTCATCGACCCGCGGCCAGGCGCGATCCACGCCATCCCGGTCGACCTGAACAAGGACGGGAAGATGGACCTGGTGGTGGTCTTCGCGCAGCAGTTCGAGCAGGTCGTCGCCTTCCTGAACAACGGCGGCGCCGAGGTCAGCTTCACGCCGCAAGTCATCTACACCGGCCCGCACCCGAACTGGGGATCGTCAGGCATCCAGGTCGTGGACCTCGATGGCGACGGCGACCTCGACGTGCTGCTGACCCACGGCGACACCTTCGACGATCAGATCGTCAAGCCGTACCACGGCATCCAGTGGCTCGAGAACCGCGGGACGTTCCCGTTCGTCGAGCACACGCTGGCCGACCTGCCTGGCGTCAGCCGCGCCCAGGCCGTCGATCTGGACGGCGACGGCGATCTCGACATCGTCGCCGGCGCCTTTCTGGCCGGCGGCTCCGACGTCGATGTCACCACGCTGCCGTCGCTCGTCTGGCTCGAGCAGACCACGCCGGGCGTCTTCGTGAAGCACACACTCGAGCGGGGATTCCCGTATCACGCGACGCTCGACGTCGGCGACTTCGATCACGACGGCGACATCGACATCGTCACCGGCAGCTTCCTGATCCAGGCGACGCCGACCGACTGGGTGCAGGTCTGGGAAAACCGGCGCATCACCCAGGCGGGCAGCGCGAAGTGAGACGCGCCGGGCTCGCGTGTGCGGCGCTGCTCGTCGCGCCGCTGGGGCTCGCAGGGCTCCCGCGATCGCCGGACGTCCCTGGCTTGGCCGACCGCCTCGCGCTGCCACAAGCCGCGCCAGCCGGCGTCGCCACTGACGATCAGGTCAAGGCCGCGTGCGGGATCTGCCACGCCGTGCCGCGGCCAGAGATCCTGCCCCGCGCGGCCTGGCGCAACGAGATCGCCCGGATGATGCTGATCCGCGATGGCAAGCCGGAGCCAGTCGGGCCGATCGGCGCTTCAACGCGCATGGTCCTGTTGTCTGACGACCTGGTGGGCGTGCTGCGGTACTACCAGCAGAATGCGCCCGCGGCGCTTCCCGCCGCCACGCCATGGCCCGACGCCGACGGTCATGGCTTCGCCGTCCATGGCTTCTCGGCGCCCGGTGCGCCGCCCCTGCCGGCCATCTCGCATGTGCGCGCGCTCGACCTCGCCGGCAACGGCGCCATGCAGATCGTCGGCAGCGACATGCGACAGGGACTGATGGTCGCCGGGGCTGCGTCGGATCCGTCGGGAACGCTGCGGGTGATCGGCCAGGTGCCGAACCCCGCGAACTTCCAGTTGTTCGACTTCGACGCCGATGGACGGAAGGACCTGCTGGTCGCCGACCTCGGGAGCTTTCAGCCCGAGGACCACCTGCACGGCGCCGTCGAGTGGCTGCGCAGGACGGCCGCGGGACGGTACGCGCCTTTCCGGCTGGAGGGCTGGCCCCGCGTCGCCGACGTGGAGCCGGGCGACTTCAACGGCGACGGCAAACCGGACCTGGCGGTGGCGTCCTTCGGCTGGCGCAAGGTCGGCCAGCTCGCCGTACTCGAGAACACGACGTCCGACTACTCACACCCGTCCTTTGTCACGCACACGATCGATCCGCGGCCGGGCAGCATCGACGCCGTCCCCGTGGACATGAACGGCGACGGGAAGCTCGATCTCGTCGTGCTCTTCTCGCAGCAGTTCGAGTCCGTCGTGGTCTACCTGAACACCGGCCACTTCACGTTCAGCCCGCAGACGATCTACACGGCGCCGCATCCCAACTGGGGCTCCACCGGCATCCAGGTGGTCGACCTCGACGGCGACGGCGACCTCGACGTGCTGATGACGCACGGCGACACGTTCGACGACCAGATCCTGAAGCCGTATCACGGCATCCAGTGGCTCGAAAACGTCGGCGACGGGAAGTTCGTCGAGCACGACCTGGCCGACATGCCTGGCGTCATGCGCGCCGAAGCCGGCGATCTCGACGGCGACGGCGACATGGACATCGTCGCCTGCGCCTTCGTGGCCCAGCCCGTCGATCCGCGCGATCAGCCTGGCGCGCCGTCGCTGGTCTGGCTGGAGCAGACGTCGAAAGGCGTCTTCGTCAAGCACACGCTCGAGCGCAAGCCGCCGCGGCACGCGACGCTGGATCTCGTCGACGTCGACGGCGACGGCGACCTCGACATCGTCGTCGGCAACTTCATGGTCGGCCAGGAAGGGCTGCCGTGGATTGAGGTGTGGGAAAACAAGCGGAAGAAATGAAGAATGGAAAATGAAGAATGAAGAATGGTGAGTGAAGAATGGTGAGTGAAGAATGAGGTATGAAGAATGAAGAACGGTAGGACGCAGCTTTAGATGCGCCGGCGATGGCCGAACTGAAGTTCGGCCCTACAGACTCTTCCCTTTTCATTCTCCATTCTTCATTCTTCATTCTTCATTCTTCATTCTTCATTCGTGACTGTCGTGCATGTCCATCGCGGGCATGTCGTGTTTGAGCGTGAAGGCCTTCGGATGCCGCAGGGTGAACGCCTTGTCGAACTCGTGGATCTCGAGGAACGAGTCCACCGGGACGTCACGGAATACCTGCTTCGGTCTTGCTCGTCGGCCACTCGATCTCGAGCGACTCGATCGTCGCCTTCCCCAGCCCGATGTGCTGCGTGAAGCTGTTGGCGCCGAATGAACCGCCGCTCGTGACTTCCCGATAGCGCAGCGGCGAGCCCTCGACGGCGCCGGCCAGGTGGACGCGGATCTTCGCGCCGATGGCCGGACGGTTCGTCCTGACGCCGACCAGCTTGACAGAAATCCAGTGATTGCCGGCGCCGGCACCGGGATTCTCGTAGAGCGCTTCCCCGTAGTTGTCGCCCGGCACCGCGCCGCCGTTGTTGAGGATCACGTCCTCGTCGCCGTCGTTGTCGATGTCGACGAAGGCGATGCCATGGCCCTTCTGCAGGTGCCCGGTCCCGGTCGCTTCGGTGACGTCCACGAATCGCGTGCCGCCCACGTTCTTCAGCATCACGTTCGGCATCAGCGCCCCGAAGGACGGCGTGCCAGTCCCGAGGTACATGTCGAGATAGCCGTCGTTGTCGAGGTCGCCGAAGTTGGCGCCCATCGCCGGGACGACGCGGTCCAGTCCGACCTGCGCGGTGACGTCGGTGAACGTGCCGTTGCCGTTGTTGTGGTACAGCTTCATCGTCTCGGCGAGCGGCGGCTGGTGCAGGTAGTACTTCACGAACTCCGACAACGAGTTCGGATACGACGCGACGAAGATGTCGAGCCAGCCGTCGTTGTCGTAGTCGAAGAACCAGGTCGGGAAGCTGATGATCGGCTTCTCGACGCCCAGCTTCTTGCCCACTTCCGTGAACGTGCCGTTGCCGTTGTTGTGGTACAGCATGTTCTCGCCGAACACGTTCGACAGGTACAGATCCGGGTAGCCGTCGTTGTCGTAGTCGCCGAACACGGCGCCCTTGGTCACGCCGTTGACGACGATGCCAGACTTCGCCGTGACGTCCTCGAAGGTGCCGTCGCCGCGATTGTGAAACAGCTGCCCGGGCTGCAGCTCGTGCCCTACGAAGACATCCAGCCAGCCGTCGTTGTCGTAGTCGGCCCACGTCGCCGAGTGCGTGGCCGTGGTGCCGTTGCTCAGGCCCACGGCCTTGGTCACATCGGTGAACGTGCCGTCGCCGTTGTTGCGCATCAGCGAGTTCCTGATCGGGAACTCCCAACCGCCGCGCAGGAAGAACACGTCGAGCTTGCCGTCGTTGTTGTAGTCGGTCTGGATGGCGTTGATGGCGCCGAGCTGGTCGGTGAAACCAGCAGTCCCGGTGCGATCCTCGAACGTGCCGTCGCCACGATTCCGGTAGTAGCGGGCTTCGGTGCAGTGATCGACGCTGGTCAGGATGACGTCCATCAGGCCGTCGCCACTGAAGTCGTCCACGATGGTGCCGCCGGCGACGTCTCGCGTGCCGAGCCCCGTCGACGCGGCGACGTCGTTGAACCGCGGCAGGCGGATCTCGGAGCGGAAGATCTCCGGCTTCAACAACTGTTCCGGCGGCACGTCCTGCGGATATTTGCCGACCAGCATGTACGACAGGTTGAACAGCCAGCGCACCTCGAGGTCGTCCGGAGATGATTTCAGGTACTCCTGGAACATCTCCCGGGCAGCCAGCGCGCCTTCCTGCTTCGAGTGGATCGCGCCGGTCATGATCGGGAACAGGCACCGATCGGGGTTCGGCATCAGGAGGCAGTTCTCGACCTCTCCGCTCCGCAGGTACATGGCGCCGAGCATCTCTGTCAGCGCGAGATATTTCTTCTTGAGGTCTGGATAATCGTCGGTGGCGTAGGCCTTCAGGGCCTCGCGACCTGCCTTGAGCTGGGCGATCGATTTCGGCAGGTCGCCCTGGTAGGTGGCGATGCCGGCCAGCCGCTGGGCGTAGAGTGCGCGGTTCTCGCTGGTGGTCGGGTCGTCGTCGATGCCGAGCGTGGAGGTCAGCTGCTCGTTCCACGTGCGCGCGCGACGGACGCCTTCGTCGCGCGCCCGGCAGACTGCCGCGAGATCCTCGGCGTCGACGTTCTTGGGGACGTTGCCGTCCACGTCGACGAGGCCCGAGATGTCGGTCAGCGTCCGGTACCCGCCGGCAGCTTCGCGGGCCCGCCCCCACACGACGGCGCGCAGCTCCTTGGCGGGCTGCGCCCACGTCAGCACCCAGGTGCCGACGAATGCCGCCGTCAGGCCGAGAAGGGTGACGGCCCGTGACCGCACGGCGCGCCTCATCCCGAGACAGTGAAGAACGCGGAGCGCGATCGCTCCGTCTCGCCGTCAGACACCGTGATCTTCAGTTCGTAGGTGCCGGGCGAGACGCCGTCGAGCGGCAGACGACCGACGTGCTGAATCCGGCGATCCTGGACCGCCCCGACCTCGAGCGGGGCGTTCGCCACGCGCTGCCCGTTGTGCAGGAGTTCGAGCGTCGCCTGGCGGACCGGGTGGCCCAGCGCCGGGTACAGCGACACATAGAACGCCAGCTCCTTGTCGGCCGTACGACTCACCGGATCGCCGAGGTTGGGGTAGAGGAGGATGTCGCCGTAGTAGAGCGGCGTGTCGCCCTTCGCCTCAACCCCCTGCACTTTCTCCGTCTTCCCGACGATGACCAGGCTGCTCATTTCGAGCGCATCGGCCTTCGGGGCCGGGACGGTGAGCGTCGACACGCGGGCGCTGCCGCGCTGCCCGATCACGTCGTAGACCACCGACTCGACCTGGTAGAAGCCCGGCACCAGCACCGGCTGGCGATAGAAGAGGATTTCGCCCTTCTTCGCCGCCTCCACGTCCTTGGCATCCCCGGAAAGCACGTATTGCTGGCTCAACTTCTGGACGACATTGCCGGCCTGATCCTTCACACGAACCACCACGGCCACCTGTCCGCTATAGGTGGCGCGCGCCTGGTCGGTGAAGAACTGCAGGGCCGACGTGTTGACCTTGACGATGATCGGAACAATCGCGCCGGTCTGCTGATCCGGGAATACGAGCCCGCCAGCCCGAATGGGGAACGCGTTGGGCAGGGCCGAGTGGCCGTCGAGCATGGCGAGAGCCGGCGCCTCGTAGCTCAGGGCCGGAGGCATCCCGGCGCCACGAATGGCGCGATAGCCGTTGCGCGCGAAGATCGCAACCCCGGGCTTGCCGACTTTGACCTGAATCGTCCGGAACTTCCCGTCGAGCGCTGTGTTCCGCGGCGAGTAGCTGAGGAGGTAGTGGAACCGGCTGTCCTCCTCGATGCGCCGGAACGCCGAGCCGATGTCGTTGGTGCCGCGCACCAGGAAGCCGCCCGTGTCCTGCGCCAGACGCGAGAGTCCACTTTCCGGATCGAGGGCCAGAAGATCCTCGGTCCGCTCCATCGCGCGGGTGTACGGCCCGGCATCGGCTTCGTCACGGCCCGTCGACACCTGGCGCAGCCGGTCGTCCGCCGTCTGCTGCAGATCCTGGCGCGTGTCCTTCATCGGTGCTGGTCACGCGCAAGCCGTTGGCGTCAACGGTGTAGATGCTGATGTTGGAACGGTTCGCGGTCTCGATGATCCACTGCATCTGGGTGCGCATCGCGGGCGACACCGGCAGGCCCTCGGAGAACAGGACGAGCGTCTTGCGGCCCGGCGCGTCCGACATCGTCTGCAGCACAGTCAGCAGGGCGCTGGTCGTGCCGTAGCCGCGATGGTCGCGATCCAGGCTCTCGAAGGCGTCGAGCATGTGCTTCTGGCTCTCGAGCATCTTCCGCTCCATGTCGATCTGCCCGATCGAGGTCGCCGCCGCGCCCTGGTTGGCGCCTCCGCCGGCGGTGCCGAGCGTGTTCAACCGGTCGGACTGAGCATTGACGATGGCGAGCTGGTCGGTGACCTGTCCCCGCTGCTCCTGCTTGACCTCGCGGGCCGCCGTGCCGGTCGCTGTCACCTCGCGGATGCCCTTGCGGATGAGCGCAAGGTCGCTGGTGTAGGTCTGTGTCGCTTTCAGGTAGGGATCGTTGGTGAACACCGCGACCTTGGAATCGGATTCCCCGACCATCGGCACAAACGCCATCGCCGCGCGCTGGGTCGCTGTCAAAGCCTCTGGCGTCAGCGAGTCGAACAGGAGCGCCGTCACAGCCTGCTCGCTGCGCTCGTCGGGCGTTGTCGGCGTGACCGGATCGGTCGGCGTGAGAAGCGTGGTCCCGCCCGGCTGGCGGAACTTCACGCCGATGCCGATGCCACCGCCGTGGTTGACGACCGAGAAGGACGCCACGTCCTGCTGGACGCCGTCCTCGAGGACCTCGAAGTCCTTGCGGTCCAGGTCGGTGACCAGCGCCCCCTTCTTGTTTCGCACGACGACGTCCACGAGGACAGCCGTCGCGCGCGAGGTGTAGACGCTGTTTGTCTGCTGCGGCGCTGGTGACTGGTCCCGGGCCGCGCCTCCGATCTGAAGCATCGAGACGAACGCGACGACGATGGAGAGGCGCCTCATGGAGCCCTGCCCGTTCTGACGGGGTCACCCGTCAAGTAAGGAAGCACCCGATGGCGGGCCTGGCCCGCCGTGAGCTAGGACGCGATCTTGAACTCCGCCGATCGAGATACTGTCTTGCTGCCCTGCGTGACGAGCACGCGCAGCTGGTACTCGCCGGGCTCCAGCGTGCTGATCGGAATCCGCGACAGCTGCTGCACCCGCCCGCTCTGGTCCGCGGTCGACAACTGCATCGGCACCCGGGCCAGCACTGTCGCGTTCTGCAGCAGCTCGATGGCGCCGGTCGCCGGTCCGTCGGTGGCCGACGGGTACGCCGTGAAGAAGAAGGCCAGCTCCTTGTCGGCGTCCTTCTTGAACGGCACTCCCAGGTTCGGATAGAGCAGCGTGTCGTGCACGATCAGCGGATTGCCGGTCTCGGTCCCGTCGGCCTTCTCGCCGCGGCTGACCAGCACCAGGCTGCTCATACGGAGCTGCGCCGGATCCTGGTTGGGCTGCTCGACTGTCGTGAATCGCACGCTCGCCTTCTTCGACAGCGCGTCGTAGACGACGGTCTCCATGGTATAGAAACCGGCCGGCAGATCGGACTGGCGGTAGAACACGACCTGGCCGTTTTTTGCCTGTTCGAGCTTCTCGATGGGGCCAGCCACCTGGTAACGCTGGCTCATCTTGTCGATCACCTGCCGGTTGGCGTCGCTGAAGCGGACCAGCACGGTGAAGTCGGACGTGTACGTCTTCTTGTCGTCCGCAGGCACGAACATGATCGGCGTCGTCGCCAGCTCGACGACGATCGACAGCATCTGCGGGTGGTCCTTCTCCGGAAAACGGAGGACCGACGCGCGGACCGGGAAGGCGTTCGGGACCGGCGTCCGATCCAGTGCGGCCATCGCCGGTGCTTCGTAGGTGCGCAGGGGCGCGGCACCCGGCGCCTCGCGGACCGCGTAGTAGCCCTTGCGCGAGTGGACGCTGACGCCGCCGCGCTTCACCTTCACCGCGATGTCGCGGAACTTGCCGTCGAAGTTCCCGTTCTTCGGCACGTAGGTGAGCAGGTAGTAGTTCCGCATGTCGGACTCGATCCGCGAGAAGCCGCCCCGCAGATCGTTCGTGTTCTGGATCAGGAAGCCGCCGGTCTTGTCGGCGAGCTCGCCGAGGCCGGAGCTCGGGTCCATTCGCAGCAGGTCCTCGTTGCGCTCGAGGCCCGCCATCATCGCGCCGCCCGCCTGGCTGGTGCCCGTCCGCCGCGTGTTCAGCTTGCCTTCGTTGTTGATCTCGTCGCGCACCTGCGAGACCGAGCTCTCGGTGCGCAGCCCCATCGCGTCCATCGGGTAGATGCTGACGTTGGCGCGATTGGCGGCGTCGATCACCGATCGGAACTGCTCGAAGACGTTCGGCGGAATCGCCATGCCTTCCGAGAAGAACACGATGCTCTTGCGTCCCGGGATCGACTTCATGCCGTTGACGACAGCCAGCAGCGCGTCGGCGCTGGCGAACCCCGCCTGATCGCGCTCGAGCGAATCGAAGGTCTGCGTCATGGACGCCGACATCTGCTGAAACTGCGCCTGCGCGGCGTCGGCGCCGATCGCCGCGGCCGCTGCGCCGCCGGACGCGCCGCCGGCCGCCGCGGCCTGATTCGCCCGATCCTGCAGGTCCATCGCCGACATGTTCTGCGCGTCGGCTTTCTTCAGGTCCTCGGTGGTCGACCCGAACTGCGACGTGCTGCGGTTCGCAAAGCTGTCGATGGCCTTCTTGATCAGCGCCGCGTTGCGGGTGAAGTTCTGCAGCGGGATCAGCTTGAGGTCGATCCCGTAGACCGCCAGGTAGTTATTCGACGTTTCCTGGTCGCCGAGATACTTCATCGCCGCCCGGAACGCCAGCGTCCGCGAGTCGGCGGTCAGGCGGTCGAAGACCATCGCGATCATCTGCGGCGCCTTGGCGACGACATCCTCGGTCGCCTTGGCGGACATGGGAGCCGCCGCCGTCGCCGGGGCGGCAGCTGGTGCCGCCGGGGCCACGGGAGCAGCGGCATTCGCAGGCGCCGGGGTGTCCGGCAGGAAGATCGGCGTCATCGACCCGACGTCCTGCTTCTCGCCGTCCTCGTAGATCTCGAAGTCGGCCTCGGTGAGGTCCTTGACCGGATCGCCTTTGCGATCGCGCACGACGACGTCGACGAGAATCGCGCTGACTGTCGTCGGCGAGCCGCCGGTCGCGCGGGCAGCAGGCTGCTGGGGGCCGGCAGCCGTCAGCGGGCCGGCCGCAAAAAGAAGGGCTGCAAGAATGATCGCTGTCTGTCGTCTCATCGTTTGGGCTCGTCCGACTAGTCCTGTGACTGGGGAACCGGCGGAGGCGATGTGCCCGGATCATCGATTCCGCCAATCGACTGCTGGCCGGCCCGCGCGGCACGAACCGCGCGATCCAGCCTCGTGAACTCGGCGCGTTCTTTCTCCGCCTCTGAATTCCGTCCCGCCTTCTGATACGCCTTGGCCAGCTGGAAGTGCATCACGGGACTCGTCGGCGCCATCTGCACGCCGGCTTCGAGTTGCCGGATCGCCCCGTCAGTGTCGCCAGTTTCGAGCAGCACCTGGCCGAGCGCCTTGCGCGCGGCGAAACTCATCGGGTCGGCCGCGACGGCCTTGTCCGCCCACGTCTTCGCGGTGACGTAGTCCGAGCGCTTGATGTACTCGAACGCCAGCGCCAGCATCGCGACGGAGTGGTTGGGCGTCACCATCAGCTCTTTTTGCAGCTCCTGGACTCCCCTGTCGGACTCTTCGCCGAGCAGGAAGCTGCCGAACGCGTAGTGCGCGTTGGGCAGGTCCGGGTAGCGCGACACCAGCTGCTCGAAGGCGCCGGTCGCCGCCGGCAGCATGCGCGAGGCGCTGAAGTACTGCGCCCGGCCCGCCAGCATCACCGCGTCCCGGCGCTCGCCGGGCAGGTCGGTCGGCAGCATCGGGAGCCGCAGCGTGGCGATGCCGAATGCCTCGATGACGTTCGGGCTGTCCGTGCCTTCGACCGCGAACTCGTTCAGCACCTGCTGGGCCATCTCGAACAGACCGAGCCGGGTCAGGAGAATCGCGGCGTGGTAGCGGAAGACCGGCGCCAGTTCGTCGCCGCTCTGGATCCCCAGCTGCCGCGCGTGCTGCAGATGATCCAGGGCCGCGTCGTACTCCTTCAACTGAAACTCTGACAGGCCCATGATGCCCCACGACCTGCCGTGGTTGGGGCTCAGCGTGACGACGCGGCGGAGTGCGTCGCGAGCGGGCTGGTACTTCTGGGTCTCGTACGAGATCAGCCCCAGGTGCCACCACCCTTCCGCCCAGTCGGGCCGGATCTTCAGCGCCTTGTAATACTCGGCGAGCGCGTCGTCCAGACGGTTCTCTGCGAGCGCCTTGTCACCGGCCTTCTGCGCCGCAGTGAACGCCGGCGACGGCGCAGGCGTCTTCGCGCCTGGCGTGGCCGGCCCCTTCGGAGCAGGCCTGGCCGCAGGCGTCGCCGGCTTCTGGGACGCGGGCGGAGCAGTCTGCGCGTGTGCCCGCAGCGGCAGGCTCGCACAGAGCAGCAGGGCCAGAATCGCGGCGCGTGTCATTGCTGGCTCGTCGTTCCTTTCGGCGTCGTGGCGGCGGGCGCGTCGGCGGCCTTCGCGCCGGGCTGCCTCGCCTGGTTCTCAGCCGTCAGCCGGACCACCACCGCCCGCTCCTGATCGCCCTGGTCCTTCAGCTTCAGCCGGTAGTACACGGTGGCGAGCAACACGTGCGCGTCCACGTAGTCCGGTTGCTCTTTCACGATGCCTTCGAGCAGTTCGCGCGCGGGCTCGGCCTGGCCTCCCGCCAGGTAGGCGGCCGCCAGTGTCTGGCGCACGGCAACTTCACCGGGGCGGATGGCGGCGGCGCGTTTCAAGTAGACGAGGGCGTCGTCGTCGCGCTGCTCGCGGTGACGGATGCTCCCCATCTGGAGGTTGGCCTCGAAGTCGTTCGGGTTCACGTCGAGCGCGAGGCCGAACTGACGGGTCGCCGTTTCCTGGTCGCCGCTGCCGAGCAGCGCGCGGCCGTAGAGCGTGTGCACGCTCGGCAGCTTCGGGTTCAGCTCGACCGCCCGCGAGAGCTCGGGCAGCGCGGCCTTGTAGTCCTGCTTGTTCAGGTACGCCATGCCCATGAGCAGATGCCCTTCGGGCGACTCGCCGGCCTTGAAGATCCGATCGACGAAGACCTGACCTTGCTCGACCTGGCCGGACCGCACCATCGCCATGCCGAGCACGTAGGCAAAAGCGACGTCGGTCGGGAATTCGTTCTGATGCGGCGAGAGCAATGCGATCACCTCGGCGTCCTTGCCGAGCTGCAGCAGGCTATCGGCCTCGAGCAGCATCGCCTTGGTGTTGGTCGGCGCCAGCTTCAGCACCTGGTCGAACTCGGTCACTGCCTCGTCGTGCCGCGCCGCTTTGTAGTAGGCCAGCCCCAGGTTGAAGTGGAAGAGCGGGTTCGCAGGCTCGGCGGCGATGGCGGTCTTGTATTCCTTGATCCCGTCTTCGAACCGGCCGAGGGCGATGTAGGCGGCCCCGAGGTTCGACCGCACGTCGGGACGCGCGGGATCGCTCTGCAGGACGATCTGGTAGGTCTGCACGGCGCCGAGCAGGTCGCCGGCCTGCTGCATCGCCAGGGCTCGCGCCAGCAGCTGGTCCATGTCTCCCTGTCCCGCGGATTGAGCGGACGAGCCTGACGGGAGGAGAAGCAGCAGGGCGAGCGCGAAACCGGCCAGATGCAGCGTGACGGCAGGACGAACGCGATCACGCATGTTCAGTTGACGATCGTAGCAGTTTTTGGGTCGTGCGGGGGCGGTGAGGGACCGCGTCCGGCAGCGATGCCGCGGGCCGTGCACTGACGTCTCCAGACTGCCCGAAAAAACAGGGGGGAGGCCGAAGCCTCCCCCCTTTGAGTGACGTAGCCGAGCTGCGCTTTAGAAGTCGTACTTCAGCGCGAACTCGATGACGCGGTGACCACGCTTGATGTTGATCTTGCCGAAGTTATCAAGCGTTGACTGGTCGTAGTGGAAGCCCTGCGTCGCATCGCAGACACCGTCGCTGAAGCCGCCGACGCCGTTCGGGACGTGATTCACGGTGGTATTGCAAACCGCGTTCAGCGTCAGGTTGACGTCGGACTGCGACACCGAGAACGTGGTGTAGGCAGTGTTGAACAGGTCGAAGAGACCGACACGGAACTGGAGTTTCTGCTCGCCCTTCAACGGGAAGTTCTTGAAGAGCGTCAGGTCCGTGTTGGAACGGCTCGGGGTGCGCAGGTTGTACGGCGCGATCACGTCGCCCTGCTTCCCGAAGGCCGGGAACCCGATGCAATTGATGTCGAGCAGCTTCTCGCCCACATCCTTGTTGCCGGTTCTCGGGTCGCACGTGTAGACCGGGGCCAGACCGGTGTGGAAGTTACCACCGCCCTGGTCGATCAGCACGGTATCCGGCGTGCCGAAGTACGCCTGCGCGACGTTGGTGCCGCCGGCGGCCCCACCGAGGTTCAGACGCAGCGGCGTGCCGCTCGTGAAGGTGAAGATACCGGACAGCTGCCAGCCGTTCAGCAAACCACGGCCAAACGCGTTGTCCATCGCACCCTTCGCGCCATCCGGAAGGAAGGCGTTCCACGAGACGTTCAGGATGTGCGTCCTGTCGGTGTCGCGGATGCCGTAGGTCGAAGCAGGGTCGAACGGATCCCGGTTGCGGTATTCGTCACCGAGAGTGCCCTTTTCCTGACCGTAGGTGTAGGCGACGAAGTACTGCAGGCGCCGGCCGGTCTGACGGCTCAACGTGACCTGCAGCGAGTTGTACCAGGAGATGCCGGTGAAGTCGTACTGCGTGACTCCTGGCAGCGTCGGATACGGACGCGCGGCGTTGATCACGCTCGTGTCGAGCTGCCACCGGTCGACCGGGTTGGACAGGTCGGCATTGCCGACGATACCGGAGCTCAGCGCTCCGATCGGCACCGCGTTCTGGTTCACGCGGCTCACGAGGTCGTGGCCGTGCGTTCCGACGTAGCTGGCCTCCAACACCTGGTTCCACCAGATACGGCGCGCATACGACGCGCTGTAGCTGTCCGTCTTCGGGAAGGTAAAGGAGTTCGGCGTGAAGGTGTTGATGCCCGACGCGCCGATGCGCGTGGCGAGCGAGGCCTGGCCGAGGGTGTCGTAACGGAGACCCACCGGGGTGCCGTTGGCGTCGACGTAGTTGAAGCCGTCGCCGGCTCCCGTCGTCAGCGCGTAGGCGGCCGGAATCAGGTGCAGCGACTGGTCGTACTCGACGTTGCCCATGTTCCGGTTGTAGAAGATCCCGTAGCCGCCACGCAGGACGTTGTTGCCCTGGCCGTCGATGTCCCACGCGATGTTGACGCGCGGCATCACGAACGGGCTGCGGTTGTCGAGGATCCCGGCCGGCGCACAGCCGCTCGAGATGTAGCAGACGCCGTTCAGCTCACGGAACGCCGGCGGATCCAGGAACTCGCCCTTGGTCGGGTCGTAGGTCGCCGGGTTGAACCAGCCACCGAGCCCATTGAGTTCCTGGTTGTTCGTCCAGTAACCCATGCGGGCGCCGTATTCCAAGGTCAGGTTCGGCCGCAGCTTCCACGAGTCCTGCGCGAACGCGTCGAAGTTCCAGAAGCGATACTCGCCGTTGGGACCACGCGTGCCCGAGACCGTACTGGGTCACGTAGCCGCTGAACATGTCGCCGACGGCGTTGCCGGTCGTCTGACCGCCGTTGGTCCATGCCGGCGCGAAGATGAGCTCGCCCTCTTCGTTGTTCTGGAAGTTCTGCTGCTTCTGCAGGCGGTCCAGGCTGACGCCGAACTTCAGACCGTGCGCGCCCATGATCTTGGTCAGCTTGTCGCTGAACAGGAGCTCGTCGTTGTGGGCGAACATGTCGTTGGCGGCGCTCCACATGTTGCTGACGCCACCACCCCAGTTCGGAATGACACCGGGGAGATACGGGCTCTGATCCGAACCGAAGGACTGCTGCAGCGGCGGCAGACCGTAGCCGTCAAGGCGCATCTTCGACGGATCCTCGTAGGTGTTGTCCAGCGTCAGCCGGCTCCAGCTCACGAGGGCCTCGTTGGTCGTCGTCGGGTTCAGCACCGACACCACGTTGCCGGAGTACGACCGGCCGTGGTTCGTGCCCACGTTCGGCGACGGCAGCGCGACGTCCGACGCACCCCACCACACACCGCGTGCGCCGTTGGCCGTCTCGTTGTCGTGCGCGATACGGATGTAGGCCTTGGTGTTGTTGGTGATGTTGTAGTCGAAGCGGTACTTCATCTCGAGCCGGTTCGTCGGGTCGAGGGTGCTGTAGACGTAGTTGAACTGGTTGTTCGCCGTCGAGTAGTTCGGCGTCGGGTAGGCGTTGACCAGGACCTTGCCAAGGGGGGTGATCAGGCCAGGAACGTTGTTCATGTTCCCGCCCGGCACCATGCCGCCCGCGCCCGGGTAGCCGCGCGGGATGATCAGGCCAACCGTGCCCGAGCACGAGCCCGGCGCCGTCGACTGGCTGATCAGGCCGCCGCTGCCGTTGAAGCAGCCCATGCCCTGACCGAGGTTCTGACCGTTGGCGGTCAGGAACTCGCTGAAGTCGCCGTTGCGCTCGGCCGCCGTCGGGACGACGCCGAAACGGGCGCCGCTGTCGACCTGCTGCCGCTGCACTTCGATGCCAGCGAAGAAGAACAGCTTGTCGCGGTTCTTGTTGAACGACGTGCCCGGGATGATGATCGGGCCGCCGACGTTGCCGCCGGGGTACTGGAACGAGCTCTCCGGCTTCTTGACGCCGGCAATCGAGTTCGACCGGTCGTTGGCCGCGAACTTGTGGTTCCTCGAGTAGTCGTAAAGGGTGCCGTGGAACTGCGACGTGCCGGCTTTCGTGACGGCGCTGACGTTCATGGCGCCCGACCCGTATTCCGCCGCGAAGTTGCTGCTCTGCACCTTCACTTCCTGGACCATGTCGTTGTTCAGCGTCACGATGACGCCGCTGTTCGACCCGATGTCGATCAGGTTCGACCCGTCCAGGCTGACCGTGTTCGTTGAACCGCGGATGCCGTTGACCGTGTAGCCGGCGGTGTTGTTCGCGCCGCCGCCGAAGCTCACGCTCTCCATGCCAATCGGATCGGGAGCAACCACACCGGGCATGATGCGCAGCAGCTCGAGTGCGCTGCGGCCGATGACCGAGAGGTTGTCGATCTGCTTGGCACTGAGGACGCCTTCACGGGCGCCGGTTTCCGTCTGGATCACTTCCTGCTGAGCAGTGACCGTGATCGTCTCGCTCTGCTGGCCAACCTCGAGCTTCACGTCGATACCGCGCGTGATGTCGGGGCTGATGGTGATGCCCTTCTGTTCATACGTCTTGAAGCCGGACAGTTCCACCTTCAGGTCGTACCGAGCCTGGGAAAAGAACAGCGAGATAACCGCCGCGATCGTCGGTTACTGCTGTCACCACGGACTTCGTGCCCGCATTCGATACCGTGACGGTTGCGCCGGGCAGGACGCCACCGCTGCTGTCTGTCACCGTGCCGCGGACTGTTGCTGTGCCCGTGGCCTGGGCGAAGACTGCGGAAGTACATGCCAGAAGCCCTGCGATAACCAGGGCACCGACCTGCATCCTCCGCCTTACAAGATTCAGACTGACATTAAACATGGGTCTCCTCAGGGGGTCCCTACAACGAGCGAGGTTTGACCACTGACATTGGGTGCGGAGAGTAATACACAACTACTAGAGGGCAAGTCAAACCGAATTTTGGTAATCGGACGAACCACTTGGTGACCACTTGAGCAAAAGTGGTAAACACTCCTGGTCATCTCAGCCATGCGTTCCGGAGATAGATGGGGTCGGGGAAATTGGATTCCGAATTCGGTCGTCCCGGAAACGACACGGCTGGTAGAGGTTGCGCTGTCCAATTGGTTGAATGTCGGACCAGTCGGCCGAAGCGCCAAGGAAATCGAAGTCCCGCCAGGAGCAGAATCAGCCAGCCCGACCTTCCGGACGGACCTCCGGGAGGCGCGAAATTTATTTTTTCAGCGGGGGGCCGAAGGCTGGATTCCGACCCCGGTCACCACACTGAACGGCTCCCGGACCTGGACCGCCTTGATGCCGCCTTCGTCCCTGACGGCCAGGGTCAGGGCGTAGTCCCCCGGCGTGAGGCCGGCTAGTGCAATTCCATACATCCGCACGAGGGACCCGTCGGGCCCGGGCGCGATCGGGGTGGCCGGCGCCTGCCGCACGGGCGTCCCGTCGCCCCGCGTCAGCGCCCAGCTGCTGGTCACGTGGCGGGTTCCCGCCGGCGCTTCCGGCGCGGCGTCGTAGGCAGTGAACTGCACGAACAGGGTGCCCCCGGCCGCGAACGTCCGGCGGGCCAGGAGCACCGGTTTGGGGCTGGTCCGGCCGGTGGCGTCGGTCTGCAGCGCGTCGGTCAGGATGGGCGACGACACCCGGAAGCCGCCGACCGGCGGCACGTCGAACTCGTGGGTGACGCTGCCAATCCGCCCGCTGGTGCGGTCGCGCACCACGACCTTCGCCTGATAGCTGCCCACAGGAAGCGGGAACTGGCGCGTGAGCGAATACCACGTGATGCCAAGCCGCTGCCGCGTCTCGGGCCGCAGGTGCATCTCGGTGGTCTGCTCGAAGTGGAACACCTGGCCGGTCCCCAGATTGGTCGCCGCGACAGCGAACTCGACGCCGCCCTTCAAGCGGCCCTCGTCTTCCGGCTCGAACGCGAAGCCGTTGATGTCCACGTCGGCCGCGACCAGGACGTTGGCCGCGCCGGCGCCGGCCTGGTCGAACACCAGCGCCGTGGCGCGGACCGCGATGTCGGCCAGATCGCGCGGCGCGTCGAGCGCCTTCCGCACGTCGGGGTCAATCGATGCCACGGCGGTCGCCGCGGCCGGGGCCGCCGCATCGGGCGCGAAATAGCCCTTCCTCGCCCTGACAGTCAGGCCGCTGCGCGCCAGCTTGACCTCGATCCTGCGGAACTTGCCGTCGGTCTTCGAGTCGCGCGGCACGTAGCCGAGCAGGTAATAGGTCCGCGACTCGCGGGAGATGCGATCGAGGCCGGCGCCGAGGTCGTTGGTGTTGTGCACCGCAAACCCTCCGCTGTCCTCGGCAACGCTCACAGCGCCTTCGGCGTCGTTGGCGATGTCGGCGTAGGTGGCGGCGATGTCGCGCGCGTCAATCGGGCTCCCCTCCGACGCCGCGAAGTTCGAGGTCGTCGCGACCAGCCCGCGGGCGTCCACGAAGTAGATGGCGACGTTGGACCGCCGCGCCGCCATCGACACGGCCTTGAAGCCCCGCGTCTCCGGGTCGTAGATGAAGCCTTTCGAGAGGAGAATCACCGACTTGCGGCCGTGCGTTCCTTCGAGCGCGCCCAGCGCCCGCTCGAGCACCTCCATCGTCTGGCGATTGCGCGTGATGGCGGCCCGGTAGGTCATCTGCGCCCGGCTCTCGATGTACGGGTCGACGACGCCGTAGTTGCCTGGCATCTCCTCGCCGACCTTCGGCATGTCGTCCGCGCCGCCGGGACTGGTGTTTGGCTGCTGGCCGGCCACCCGGTAGGACTGATAGCGGCGGCGGACGCGCGCGGACACCGTCGTGTCCTGAAAGACCGCAATCCGCATGGCCTCGAAGTCGCTCATGCGCTCGGCGGTGGTGTCCTCGATGTACCTGCCGCTGGCCTGGTCCACCAGCTGCAGCAGCCTGTCGCGGTCCGCGGCCGTGCGGGCGTGGAACCAGCCTCCGCCGCTCGTCGTGATGAGCGACACGGAGTCCTGATCGCTGACGTCGCTGTTGACGAACTTGTGGAGCGCCGCCCGCGACGCATCTGCCTGCTGCCGCGTCAGGTTCACGTCGTCGAAGACAAAGACAAAGGCCCGGCCGGGGATGCGGCCCGAGGTGACGGAGTTGTAGGAGACACGGTGCTCGGGCACCGGGCGCGGAGCGATGGGCGCCGTGACATCCGGCGGGGGCAGCTCCACGGACTGAAACTCCGTCACCGTCTGCGGGCGCCCGTCCTCGAGCACGGTGAAGTCCTGACGTGTCAGGCCCGGGACGGGGTTACCAGACTTGTCGAGGACGACGACGTCGACGGTGACCAGATCGACGCCGCCGCGGAACCGGGTCGCGGGCGCGGAGGGCTGCTGGGCCGCGCCGACGGCGCCGAGCCACGCCGCGACGACCAGCGTGGCGGCAGCGTGAGACGATCGGCCACTCATTCAGGGAACCAGCGTGACTGGAGACTCGGACTCGGCGACGTCGCCGCCGTTCATGACGAGCGCGCGAACGCTGTAGACGCCGGGCGCCGCGGCGTCGATCGGGATGGTGCCAACGAACTGAATCCGGCCGTCCTTGTCCGGTGCGGCCAGCGCCGGCGTCCCGCGCGCGATCAGGCGGTCGCCCTGCATGAACTCGAGCGACATCTTCGGCGGGGCGGTGGTGCCGGCCGGCACGTAGATCGCGGCATAAACCGACAACTGCTTTGTCTGCGCCTTCGAGATCGGGACGTTCAGATTGGGAATCACGCGCATCTTGTCGACGCGGAACGGGTCGTCCGCCGGGACGTCGGGGCCGGCCTCCTCGATGCGGCGGATCACCGAGATCGTGCTGATGGCGCAGGTCGATGGCGGCAGCACCGTCAGCGACTCGGTCTGCACGCTGGCCTTGCCGCTGCCCTTGTCCGCGGCGACGAAGTCCACGTGGTACTGTCCAGGCTTGAGCGTGAAGGGGCGCTTGAAGATCAGGTTTCCGCGCCGCAGGTTATCCAGCTTGTCGAGCGGGCCCTCGAACGGATAGTCGTCGCTGAATCGCTCGACGATGTGCCCGGCGTCGTCGCGCACGAGGGCCAGCAGCGAAAACTGGAGGCGGTAGACCTTGCGGGCGCGGTCCTGGTCAAACGCCATCTTCTCGAGCGGCACTTCGAAGACGACGAGATGATTCCGGCCCTCGTCGGAGGGGCCGAGTTGAATCGTCGTCGCCTGATAGTCGAAGGCGTGCGGCGGCGGCGAGACAGTCAGCGCGGTGAGCAGCGGCATCTCGAAGGGCAGCATCGGCGAGCCGTCGCCGGGCGGCAGCGCGAAGTACCCCGAGCGGCTCTGCACGGTGACGCCGGGCCGCGTCACCTTCACGTTGATCTTCCTGAACTTGCCGTCGTACTCCTGATTGGCGGGCACGTAAGCCGCCTCGTAGTAGCTGCCGATGTCTGTCGCCACGCGCGCCATGCTCGGCTTGAAATCGTTGGTGTTGGCGATGAGGAACCCGCCGGTGCTCTGCGCCAGCTCGCCGAGGGTGGCCTGCACGTCGGCCCTCAGGCTTTCCTCCGCGTCCTCCGCAATCATCACCTCGTCGGCGGTCACTGCGCCGGCGCCACGTTTGGCGGACTGGTTCTGCCCTGTCCGCGCGACGTCGAGCAGCTGATCGCGCTTGGCGTCGGAGTCACGATTCGACCGCAGCCCGCGCGCATCCACTGAGTAGACGGTGACGTTGGCGCGATTGGCCTCGCTCTTGACCGTCTCGAACACCTCCTGCAGGTTCTTCGGGACGACGAGGCCCTCTGAGAAGTAAATGACCGTCTTGCGCCCCGTCAGCGTGCTCTGCGCCCTGACGAGGCCGAGCAGCGGATAGAGCGACGACTGGCCCTGCTGCTCTTTCTGGATGCTGTCGGTGAAGCGGAGGATTCCGGCAATGACCTCCGACATCTGCGCCTCCGCGTTGGCGGCTCCGATACTGCTCGCCGCGGCGGCGCCGCCTGCCGCACCCGGCCCGGCGGCGGCCGCGGCGCTCTGCATGCCCGCGGCGGCATTGCCGGCGTCGGTGGAGAACTGTTTCTGCTGCGCCGCCTCGCCCGCGAGCGACGCCGCCGCAATCGACGTGGTGCCGGTCGCCTTGAAGATGGCCTGCTTCAGCAGGTAGGGGTCGCGCGTGAATGACTGCCGGAGCTGGAGGCGCTGGTCGATCGTCCACACCGACATGAAGACGTTGTCTGCCGTGTGGTTGGCGAGGAAGTCGAGCGCCGCCTGCTCGGCCTGCTGCCGGCTGTCGAGCAGCTTGTCGAACACGAAGGTGACGAGGCTGACTTGCCGGCTGGGGTCCGGCTGAAGACCCGCGGCTTCGTGCGCGCCCACCAGCTCCGAGCTGGCCTGGCCTTCCACCAGACGGAACGCCGTCAGATCGCGCAGCTGCCCGTCCTCGAACACCTGCACTTCTTTCGGCTCGAGATCGCGGACCGGACGCCCTTTCTTGTCGCGGACGACGATGTCGAGCAGGACAAGGGTGGACTGCGCGCCGAAGTGGAGGGGCGCCTGGGGCGGCTGCGCTGGCGTCGCTGGAGCAGCCGGTGCCGGCTTGGCGGGCGCCTGCGCCAGCAGCGCGCGCGTCAGCGGTGCCGACGTCGCGACGATCAGGAGGGACGCGACGGCGGCGCGTCGGAGCAAGCAGTGGCGTGTCACCTCGCTAGTCCTCCTGCGGCCTGGCTGGATCCGCGGCCGCGCCGGGGATTCCGCCGGGCCCTGCCTGCGCGGCCTTCGCGCTCAGCCTGTCGACAATCGCCCGCTCGGCGTCGCCGTCGGCCTTGCGCTTGAGGCGATAGTAAACGGTGGCCAGCGACACGTGGGCCTCGACGAAGTCGGGGGCCGCCTTCACGATCGACTCGAGCTCGGGCAGCGCGCGGTCGGTATCGCCGCGCGCGACGTAGAGCGACGCGATCTGGTAGCGCACGCCGAGGTCTGCCGGCCGCAGCGTCTGCGCGCGCGAGAAGTGCTGCAGCGCGGCGTCGAAGCTGCTGTCTTCCTTGAGAATCACGCCCAGGTAGAGGTGCGACTCGAAGTCGTTGGGGTTGAGGGCCAGCTCCTGCTCGAAGGCCGCCCTGGCCCGATCGCGATCGCCGGTCTTCAGCAGCGCCTGCCCGAGCAGCGAGTGCGCCATCGGCAGCTCGGGGTTGAGGTCCACGGCCTTCTTGAACTCTTCGCGCGCCTCGGCGAAGTCTGCCGCCGATTGCTTTGCGAGCCCCATCAGCAGGTGCGCCTCGGCGGAGTCGCCGCGCTTCAGGATCCGATCGAGGTACGGCAGCCCTTTCTCGGTCTGCTTGTCCTGCAGCAGCGCCATGCCGAACACATAGTCGAAGGCGGCGTCTTCCGCGTGATCCGCCGCGAGCGGGTCGAGCACCGCGACCGCATCGTGCGCGCGACCGAGCTGCAGCAGGCAGTCGGCCTTCAGGACCAGCGCGTTGTAGAGGCCGGGGTTGACTGCCAGCACGCGATCGAATTCGGGAACGGCTTCCTCGTAGCGTGCCGCCTTGTAGAACGCCAGTCCGAGATTCATGCGGATGGGCGTGTTGAGATACGAGATCTCGAGCGCCTTCCTGTAGGAGGCAATCGCGTCGTTGGTACCGCCCCAGGTTGACGTAGACGACGCCAAGGTTGGCGAGCGCCTCCACGTTGCGCGGCTCGTCGACGAGCAGGCGCTGGTAGTCCGCTTCAGCGGCGGCGAAATCGCCGGCCTGCTGCGCGCGCACCGCGGCGTCGAACAGCGGCACGGCGGCGGAGGGGGCGGCAGGGGTCTGCGCCTCGGTTCCCCTGGCGGTCGAGAGGATCACCAGAAGCGCGACGGCCGCGAGTCGGAGCGCATCCATCGGGACAATTCTAAAAGACGAAGGGCCGGGCACCACGGTCGTAGTGCCCGGCCCCTAACCCATCCACACGACCGGCCGACGGCCGGAGCGTCAGCGTCAGCCTAGAAGTAGAACTTGAAGGCCATCTGGAGAATGCGGTGGCCGTACTTGTTGTCCTTCGGCAGGACACCAAAGTTCTGGTTCGTGAGCACGCCGTTGGTGAAGTTCAGCGACAGGTTCGTCGGATCGTCGAACGCGCGCTGTGGGTGGTTGAACACGTTGTAGGCCGACAGCCGGTACTGGAACTTCCGGTTGCCGCCGAAGGGGAAGTTCTTGAAGACCGACAGGTCGTGGTTTGAATAGCGCGGGCCCGTGATGTTCGGCCAGATGTAGTTGCCCAGCTGACCGACGGCCGGCGCGCTGAAGCACTCCGCCTTGACCAGCTGATCGCCGCTGCCCCTCGGATCGCAGGTCAGCACGGGCATCACGGCGATTTCAGGCGAGCCGTTGATGTTCTGGCTGCTGATGGCGACGCCATCCTTGTTGGTGCCGCCCAGGCTGAAGGTGCCGCTCGTGCCGTTGACGACCTGCAACGGCGCGCCGCTCACCCAGCTCGAGATGCCGGAGAACTGCCAGTTGCCGAGGATGGCGTTGGTCACGCCGGTTTTCACCGACGGCAGCAGCCAGCTGTAGGCGACAGTCAGCACGTTGCGCCGATCGTTGCCGAGGATGCCGTAGGAGTAGGCGCCCAGGTTGTTCAGGTCCGGCGGCAGGGCCACCTGTCCTTGTGTGCTGCCGCGGATGCCGAGCGCTTTCGACAACGTGTACGCCGCGGTGAAGCTGAACTTCCCGGTCTGGCGGCTCAGGAGGTTCTGCCACGAGTGGTAGTTCGAGTAGAGCGAGTGGCTGATCAGGTTGATGCTGTTGTAGAGCTGATACGGCCGGTACTGATTCGGATCGCCGCCCGGGTTCGACAACATCGCGCCGAAGGGCACGGTGTCGATGTTGTTCAGGCCCGAGTTGAGCAGCTGATCGCTCTTGCTCCCGACGTACGAGCTCTCAATCGTCATGCTCCATGGCAGACGACGCTGGGCAGTGAAGCTCCAGCTCTGGGTCCGCGGGTTCTTGTTGTCGTTCGGATCGATGGCGTTGACCGAGATTCGCGCGACTCCCGGCGTGATGCTGGGGATGTCGCTCAGCAGGACGTTCTGGCTGATCGTGGTCGAGACGTGTCCGGCGGGCAGGTCGATGGTCTCGGCGCCCGCCTGCGGATCGTGATAGCTGAACAGACCGTAGCCGCCGCGGAGCACAGTCTTGCCGTTGCCCGAGACGTCCCATGCAAAGCCGACGCGCGGCGCGAAGACCACGGCCTTGGCGTCGCGGCCCGAGAGTGGCACGCCGCTGTCGCGGCCATGCCACGACACGCCGGTGAGATCGCTGAGCGCGGCGTTCGGGTCGTAATCCGACGGATTGAAGACGGCCATGCCGGTGTCGTTCCGCGCATACCACGGCCCCAGGTAGGAGAAGCGCAAGCCCGTACTCGAGCGTGACTCTCGGCTTCACCTTGTAGCTGTCCTGCGCGTAGCCTTCGAAGACCTTGTAGCCCTCGTTGCGGACGATGTTCTTCGTGGACTCGGTGTAGTCGTCGATACCGCGGCCGGTCAGGATGTCGGAGAAGTTGTTGCCGGTCGTGTTGCCCGTCCACGTCGCGAACGTCAGCTGGCCGTTCGAGTAGTCGTTGCCCGGCTGGCTGTTGTTGACGAACTCGAAGTAGCCACCGAGCTTGATCGTGTGCGCGCCGGCGACCTTCGTGACGTTCTGGCTGACCGAGGTCAGCCACTTGTTCGCGAACAGGATCGGATCGAACCCGCCGGGGTTGAGCATCGTCGGGCCCTGCCCCCAGGTCGTGAACGCGGGAATCTGATCGAGGCCGTTGTTGTAGATGCCGGGGTTGGTGTAGCCGAGGGCCGAGTTGGAGACCTTGCTCGGATCCTCGTAGCGGTTCGGGAACGAGATGTAGGTCACGCCGAACGTGGTCTCGCTGGTCAGCGTCGAGCCGAAGACCTTCGTCAGGCTGGCCGTGGCCGAGTGCGACCGGTTGTCGGCGACGACAGAGGTCGGATACGGCACCTGGTTCGCGTTGCGCCACCAGAGGCCAACCGGGAACGGCTGCTTCTCAGCCTGGAAGTTGTAGCGGAAGAACAGCTTCGTGTTGTCGCTGATGCTCACGTCCACGCGGCCCAGGGCCTGGTGGTTGTTCTGACCGAAGGTGACGTTCTGCACGTAGTTGTAGCCGCCGGCCTGCGACGGGTCGATGTTCGGCAAGGGCAGGAGGTTCAGAAGGACCTGCCCGCTGGGATCGATTGAGCCGGCCGGCGCGATGCCGCCCGTGCTCGCGAAGGGCTGCCCCTTGACGCCGCCGCCGCTCAGTTGACTGAGATAGCTGGCGTTGCTGAAGTCGCCGTTGCGCATCGCCGCCGTCGGGACCCACGACTTGAGGGTGCCGGTATCGAGCGTCTGCTTGTAGAACTCGTAGCCGAAGAAGAAGAACAGCTTGTCGCGGTTCTCGTTGAAATGGGTGCCGGGAATCAGCACCGGGCCGCCGATGTTGAAGCCCGGGAACGCGAACTTGTTCTGCGGCTTGTCCTGGCCGACCTTGTTCAGGAACCACTCGTTCGCGTTCCACTTGTACGTGCGCACATACGTGTAGGCGGTGCCGCTGAAGTTGCGGCCGCCGGCCTTCGACACGACGTTGATTGTCGTCGGGCCCTTGGCGTTCTCCGCGCCGAAGTTCGCCTGCAGCACCTTGAACTCGCCGACCATCTCGGGGTTCGGGTTCACCGAGGTGGCGCAGTTGCAGCCCGGGTCGGACCCGTGCGCGCCGTCGATGACGATGTCGAGCGCGTTGCTCTGGGTGCCGTTGCTCGAGTAGTTGCCGATGGCGCTCTGCTTGCCGCCGTCGCCGTTGCCGTTGATGCCCATCACCTCGCCGTTGAAGCCTGGCGCGCCGTTGCTGCCGCCGAGCGGCACCATGCCGGGAAGGATCTTGAGCAGCTCGGCCGCCGAGCGGCCGACAATGGCGATGTTCTGGATTTGCTCGCCGGTAATCGTCGTGCTCTTTTCACCGGAGCTGACGGGCGCAAGCTCGACGGCGGCGGTGACGGCGACCTGCTCGGTCATCCCCGCGACACCCAGCTTCACCTCGGTGAGGTTCCGCTTCTCGCCGAGCCGGAGCACGACGCCCCTCGTCTCGACGGCCTGGAAGCCTGTCAATTCGACCTTCACCGTATAGGTGCCGGCCTGCACCGCGGCGAAGACGAAGTTGCCGGCGGCGTTGGTGACAGTGGTCCGCTGGTCACCCGACAGGTCGTTGACCAGGGTGACAGTCGCGCCCGGGAGCACGGCGTCGCTCGAGTCGACGACGGTGCCGCTCAGCTGACCAGTCAGTGTCTGTGCGGAGGCAGTGGTCAAGGCACTGGTAAACAGCGCCAGAGCGGCAATGACAGCAACGGCAAGGACTCGAACCCGACGGGGAGGGGTCATACGCACCACCTGCGTGAAAGGCCATCGCTTCTCGAGGCACTGCAGAAAACAGCGCATCGATGCCCGAAGACGAATACTTTTCGCGAAATCCAGGAGTGTCCGCGTGGAGCCGAACGGTGGCTGAGGTGACCGATCGCTCCGGCGGCCGGCCGGACCGGGAGGTTCACGCGCCTGAACCTTTTGGTCTGACCTGTAATTTGCGTGAGAGTAAATCTTTTTTACTAGGTGGTGTCAAGCGCAAGGTGACGAAATGTTGCAAAGGGTGCCGGCGTGCCGCTCGGGTCACTCGTCGCCGGCCCGCCACGGCGCGCCGGGGCTGCGATAATCACCCCATGCTGCGCACCGCCGGAAGCGTGCTCCTCTTGCTGCTCGCACTTGCTGCCCTCGACCGCCGCGACACCGCGCGCGGTCAGGCGCCCGAACGCGTGACAGCAAGCGCCGATGCGGTCCGGGCGAACAACCTCGGCGTTGCGGCGATGAACCAGCAGAAGTTCGATCAGGCGCTGAAGGCGTTCCAGGACGCCTCCACCAGCGACGGGACGCTGACTGTCGCCAAGGTCAATCAGGCGATTTCGCTGCTCGCGCTGCAGCGCTACGAGCCGGCGCAGCAGCTGCTCGAGACTGTGGTGAAGGCCGAGCCTGGCAACGTCCGGGCCTGGTACAACCTCGGGCTCCTCCAGAAGGGCCTCGGCAACGCGGACGCGGCGCTGGCGGCGTTCCTGCGCGCGATCGAGCTGGCGCCGTCGGACGCGTACGCGCACTACTTTGCCGGCTTGCTCGGCAGCCAGCTCCAGCAGTACGACCAGGCCATCCCGCAATTCACGAGTGCGCTGGCCATCGATCCGTACCTCGTCTCCGCCGAGTTCGGCCTCGCGCGGGCCCTGCAGCGCAGCGGCAAGGCCGACGAGTCCAAAGGACACATGGAGCGGTTCACCCGCCTGACGCAGGCGAAGGTGGCGTCGGCGATGAGCCTGGCCTACGGCGACCAGGGCCCGTTGTCGCTGGCCGCCGCGGTGCAGTTGCCACCCGCTGCGACGCCGGCGATCGCGGTGACGTTCGTGGCCGACAACGGCAACCCGCTCGGCGCGTCGAAAGCGCAGCCCGACGGCCCGGGCAGTGGCGGCTGTCTGCTGGACTTCGACGCTGACGGCGCGATCGACTACCTGCGGCTCGACGCGTCCGGCGCGACGCTCATGCGGAACACCGGCGGCGGCCACTTCGCCGCAGGGGCAACGCTGACCCACGATCCCGGCGTCACCACCTGCGCCGTCGCCGACTACGACAACGACGAACGGCCGGACATCGCCATCGCCACGGCGTCAGCAGTCCTGCTGCTCCACAACGACGGGAACGGCGCCTTCAGCGAGGTGCACGACAAGGTCGGCCTGCCGGCGACGCTCGAAGGGCCGGCGACTGGCGTCACGTTCGTCGATTTCGATCACGACGCCGACGCCGACCTGCTCGTGACCGGCCCGGCAGGCACGCACCTGTTTCGCAACAACGGCAACGCCACCTTCACTGACGTCACCAAGGAGCGCGGCTTCGACGTGCCGCACACCGCCGGCGTCACCGCGAGCGATCTCAACAACGACCGCGCCATCGATCTCGTCCTCACCGGCGACACGACGACCATCCTGCTGAACCCGCGCGAAGGCGCCTTCAAGCCGCTCGACGGGTTCAAGCCGTCGGCGCCCGCTCACACGCGCGGCGTCGTGGCCCTGGACTTCGACAAGGACGGCTGGATGGACCTGGCGTTCACCGCATCGGGATCGCCGGCGGTCTCGCTCTGGCACAACGTCAAGGGCGCGACGTTCGAGCGCGTCGACCTGCCGTCAGCGGCGATGAACGAGGGCTACGGGCTGGCGGCAGTGGACTACGACAACGACGGCTGGCTCGATCTGGTCGCCGTCGGCTCGGGCAGCGGCGGTGCCGTGCTGGAAGTACTGCGCAACGTGCAGGGGCACTTCGAGGATGTGTCTGCCGGCGTGCGCGCGGCGACGCTTGCGACGCAGAGCCTGAAGCAGCCCCGCGCGCTGCTCGCCGGCGATCTGGACGGCGACAACGACGTCGACCTGGTCGTCACCGACACGGGCCTGGCGTCCCCGCTCGTCGTGCGCAACGAGGGCGGCAACGCGAATCACGCCGTCCGCCTCGCGCTGACCGGCCTCAACGACAACCGCAGCGGCGTCGGCACGAAGGTGGAAGTGCAGGCCGGCGCGATCTGGCAGAAGTTCGAGACCGTCGCCGCGTCCGGCTATCTCGGCCAGAGCTCACCGGAGATTCTCGCCGGGATCGGTCAGGCCACGCAGGCCGACGTCGTCCGCATGCTGTGGCCCACCGGCGTCGTGCAGGATGAAGTGCAGCTGGCGGCCGGTACCCGGCATGCGATCACGCAGATCGATCGTCGCGGCAGCTCGTGCCCGGTCCTGTTCTCGTGGAACGGCAGTCGCTTCGCGTTCATCTCCGACACGATCGGGCCTGCGGTCATCGGCCACTGGGTGGCGCCTGGCGAGTACGACACACCGGACACCGACGAGTTCGTCAAGGTGGACGGCGACAACGTCCAGGCCCGCGACGGCAAGCTGTCGTTCCACTTCACCGAGCCGATGGAGGAGATCAACTACCTCGATCAGGTGAAGCTGTTCGTCGTCGATCATCCGGACGGCAGCGAGGTCTACCCGAACGAGTACTTCGCCGCGGAGCCGCCGTTCCCGGCCGACCGTACCATCGTGACGCGTGCGCCGCGCCTGCCGCGTGGCGCGTGGGACGATCAGGGGCACGACCTGATGCCGGCGTTGCGCGCGGCCGATCGCCGGTTCGTCGAGACGTTTGCCGACGCGCCGTTCAAGGGATTCGCGACGCTGCACGCGCTGGAGCTGGATCTCGGCCCGCTGAGCCCAGGTGCGCCCGTGCGGCTGCTGATGCGCGGCCTGACTGATTACTTCACCGCGACATCGATGTATGCGGCCGACCAGGCCCATGTGAAAGTGATCGTCCCCTATCTCGAGGCGCAGCTGCCTGACGGCTCGTGGAAGCGCGTCAGCGACGACATCGGCTTCCCCGCCGGGCTGTTGCGCACGATGGTGGCGGATCTGACCGGCAAGCTCCCGCCCGGCACCGAGCGGATTCGCATCTGGACCAACCTCAAGATCTACTGGGATCAGGTGCTCATCGACACGACACCCGCGGGTGCGATTCCAGTCACGCGGACCGAGATCCCGCTGGTCAGCGCGCAGCTTGCGCACCGCGGCTACCCGCGTGAAGTGCCGGGGCGCCTCTCGAGCGACATCCAGTACGTCTTCGACCAGGTCAGCGCGACCGGGCCGTACGCGCGGCATCAGGGCTTCTACACGAAGTACGGCGACGTCACGCCGCTGCTCCGCCAGGTGGAGGACCACTTCGTCATCTTCGGATCGGGCGACGATGTGGCGATCGACTTCGACGCGTCGCAGCTGCCGCCGCTGGCGAAGGGGTGGAAACGCGACTACGAAATTTATTTGAATGGCTTCGTGAAGGACATGGACTTCTGGGGAGCCTTTGCGCAGACGGTGGCGCCGCTGCCGTTCCGGCGGATGCCGTCATATCCCTACCCGGCTGACATTTCTTACCCGGACACCAATCGCGAATATCAACTCGAGTGGAATACACGCCAGGTTTCCAGCGAGAACGCGCCGAGCTACCGATTCAATTTCGTGACGACGCGTCCCTGAAGGCCTCGCCGTTTCTGTGCACCCGAGCTTCGTTACGTAACAGGCTGGCGTTTGTTACCGCGTCGATCCGCTGGGCACAATGGTTGCTGTGGCGATGCGGTTAGCGTTACAACTATCGTGTTCGGCTGGCGCATAGGCGCCGATCCAGGAGGATCGATGGCTCGTCTCCGTCTCCTCGCCGTCCTGACTTGTGGACTGCTGTCCTCAGTTGGGCTCATCCTCGTCGCCGCTCCCGGTCAGCAAACCCCGTCACAAACCGGCCCATCGGTTCCCGAGCCAGGCACTCCCGTCCCGTCGTTCCGCATCGGCGTCGATGCGGTCCGGATAGACGCGGTCGTGTCCGACAAGGACGGCAAGCTGGTCACCAACCTGACGGCGGACGACTTCGACGTCCACCAGGACGGGCGGCCCCAGAAGATCACCCTCGTGCGGTGGGTGCCGATTGCCGGCCCGCAGGCGCGCGCTGCCGCCGCGCAGTCACCAGCCGGCACGCCGCGGGCCGATCGCCTTGCGCCCGGCGAAGTGCAGCGCACCGTGATGATCGTGGTGGACGACCTGGGGACGTCGTTCGAGAGCTACCCGCCGATGCGGGCGGCCTTGCACCGGCTGGTCGACGAGCAGCTCGGCCCGAACGATCTCGTCGCCGTCGTGCGGACCAGCGCTCCCGCCAACGCGCTGCAGCAGTTCACCAGCGATCCCCACGTGCTGCATGCAGCGATCGACGCGCTCGAGTGGAACTGGCAATCGCGGACCGGCATCGAGGGGCTGGCCCCCATCAACCAGGTCACGTCGATCTCGATTCACGGCCAGACATTCGTCGCGCCCGGCTTCTCGGATCTCGAATCTCTCCGGTCTTCGATGTCGGCGCAGAATTCGTTCGCGTCGCTGGCGACGCTCATTCATGCGACGAAGGAACTGCCCGGCCGCAAGGCGATGATCCTGGTCTCCGAAGGCATGCGGATGGTGGACCGCTATGACGGTCCCGGCGGCCAGATCGGCCAGGGCGTCATTCCCGACATCCGGACCACGCTGCCGCGCGATCACGTCGAAGATCAGGCCGTGCGTTCCGGCGTCGTCATCTACGCGCTGGATCCGCGAGGCCTGCAGACGGGGCGCCTCCGTCCCGACGACGACGTCAGCAAGTCGACCGCGCAGAACATCGTCACTCAGGACGGCGATCGCCATCAGTTCCTGCTCGACACGCAGGATTCCCTGACGCACATCTCGCAGCAGACCGGCGGCTTCGCGATCCTCGACAGCAACGACCTCTCCGGCGGGCTGAAGCGCATCACCGACGACCAGCGTGGCTACTACCTGATCGGGTACGTTCCCGACGACGGGACGTTTGCCAAGCCCGGGAAGACGGTGCGGTACCACAAGATTTCGGTCGAGGTGAAGCAGCGCGGCCTGACTGTGCGCACGCACAAGGCATTCCTCGGCTTCAGCGACGACGACAAGCGAACGGCGCCGAGCGTCGGCGGCGACCTGCTGCTGGCGGCGCTGTCGCCGTTTGGCTCCGATGGCGTTCCTGTCAGCCTCACCACACGTCCCTCGGACGCAGCCGGCAAGCTGGGCATCGTCGGGCAGGTGCGCACTGACGCGATTGGCCAGGACGGCGCCGACGTGCTCGGCCTGGTGATCGACGCCAACGGCACGATTGTGGCCAGCGGCACATCCGAGACCGAGAGCGGGCTCCAGAAGATCGAGGCGGCGCTCTACGTCCCGAAGCCGGGCACCTACCAGGTGCGCTTCGCGGTGCGCGATCGGCGGACCAACGCCGTCGGTTCGGACGCCACCCTGGTCACCGTGCCGGACAAGGTGCACGCCACCGGCACCGTGGCTGATGTCGTGGCCTCGCAGTAGGAGGCCCGTCGTGCCATCTCGCCGGCTTCTTGCTGGCTGCAGTGCCGGCGTGCTGTTGGCGGCGCTCGTTCACGCGTCGCCGCAGACGCCGGCACCTGTCTCCCAACCCACCTTCCGCGTGGGCGTCGACGCGGTGCGCATCGACGCCGTCGTCACCGACAAGGACGGGCACATCGTCTCGGACCTCAAGCCTGAGGAGTTCGAGCTGCGTCAGGACGGGAAGGTTCAGCAGATCACGCTCGCGCGGTTCGTGCCGGTGCAGACGTCCGCGGAACTGCCGGCCCGGCCTCCGCAACCCGTGAAGAAGGGTGAGCCGGCGCCACCGCCTCCGCCGGCAGCGAAGCTGTCGAAGGAGCAGGTCCAGCGCTCGATCGCGCTGGTCGTCGACGACTTGAGCCTGTCGGCGGAGAGCTTCGAGTACGCGAGGCAGGGGCTTCACAAGTTCATCGACACACAACTGCAGCCCACCGACCTGGTCGCCCTCGTGCGCACCTCCGCACCCGGCGGCACTCTTCAGCCGTTCACGGCGGACCGGCGCCTGCTGCACGCGCAGGTCGACGGGATGCGCTGGACCGCGTTGTCGCGGAACGGCGTCGAGTCGTTCGAGGCAATCCAGGGCTCGTTTCTCGGCATCGGCATGGTCGCTCCGCCAGGCGGCCAGGGACCGGCAGTGCCGGGTGTCGATCCCACAGACTTCAGCGCCGTGAACCAGCTGCGGGCGTCGATGTCGGCGGCAGGCAGCATCGGCGCGCTGAACCTGATCATCCGCGGCGCGAGTGAGTTGCCAGGGCGGCGCGCCGTCGTCCTGGTGTCGGAAGGATTCGCGCTGATGACCAATGACCGAGGCGCGTACATACCCGAGCCTCGTACGCGAATCGCGCTGGACCGCGCGATTGAAGCGGCGCTGCGCCACGGCGTCGTGGTGTACTCGGTCGACGCCCGCGGGCTTCAGACAGGCGCCGCGATGGCATCGGACAGCGTCGTGGGCAACGCCAATCCACTTGACGCTCAGCTCGATCGCAAGCGCTTCGTCCTCGACACGCAGGAAGGACTCACCTACATCGCCGAGCAGACCGGTGGCATCGCGGCCCTGAACACCAACGACATCGGCGCCGGCATCGCGCGCGTCGTCAACGACATCCGCAGCTACTACATCCTCGGCTACACGCCGGACGAGGACACGTTCGCGAAGCCGGGAAAGACGCCGCGCCTGCACAAGATCGCGCTGAAGGTGAAGCGGCCCGGCCTGACGGTCCGCACGCGGAAGACGTTCCTCGGGGTCAGCGACCCGCCCGAGCGGGCGAAGCTTTCCTCGCCTGCGCAGGCGCTGCGCGACGCCGCGATGTCGCCGTTTGCCGCGAGCGAGATCCCGATGCGCGCCACCGCGCTGACAGCGTATGCGCCTGAAGGCGCCTTCGTCCGCACACTGCTCGAAATCGACGCACGGGCGCTGTCGTTCGCCAAGGCAGACGACGGGCGAACGACGGCGGATGTCGACGTGCTCGGCATGGCCTTCGATCAGGACGGCACCGAGGTCGGTCACATGAGCACGGCGTTCACCGTCGCGCTCAACGCCGACACCGATCCCGAGGCGCTGCGCGAGGGCGAGGGGCTCGTCTACGTCCTGAAGGTGCCGATCCCGAAACCTGGCGCCTACCAGATTCGCTTCGCGGCGCGCGATCGCCGCTCGGGTGCCATCGGATCCGCCGGCCAGTTCGCGTGGATTGACGACGTGGCGCACGGCGCGTTTGCGATGTCGGGCATCCTGCTCGGCCCGGAGGCGACGGCGGCAAAGCCAGCGGAAGCCCTCGACACGTCCGGGCTGCTGAAGCAGCAGGCGCATCGCGTGTTCAAGCCCGGCACCCGCCTGTCGTACGCGTACGAGATTTACAACGCCGAGGCGCCCGTACAGGCGGCGGCGACGATCTGGCGCGGACAGGAGCGGGTGTTCACGGCGCCGGCGGACACGCTGGTGCCGCCGACGACCAACGCCGATCGCTTCGCCGCGGCGGGCGGCCTGAAACTGGGCCCCTCGCTCCCGCCGGGCGACTACGTGTTGCAGATCGCGACGCGCACGCCAGAGGCAAAGACGAAGAAGAAGGGCGTCGCCGTGCAGAGCGTGGACTTCGAGGTGCGGTGAACCCCGTGAGGCACGCCCGGATCTGGCTGGCGGCACTCGTCGTGAGCGGGGTGTCGGCAGCGGGGTCGTTGCAGGGCATCCACCAGGCACCAGCGCCCGACCCGTCGCAGCCCGTCTTCCACATCGGCGTTGACGCCGTCCGCATCGACGCTGTCGTCACCGACAAGGACGGCCGCATCATCACCGACCTCACCGCCGACGACTTCGAGCTGAAAGACGACGGGCGACCCCAGACGGTCACGCTGGCGACGTTCGTGCCGGTCGCCAGTGGTCCGGCGACCGCGGCCGCGGCCGATGCATCGCGGCCTGCCCGCGGCGACGCGCCGTCCGCATCGCCAGTGCCTGCCGCACCTCCGCTCCCGGGCAAGGAGATGCCGCGATCGATCGTCGTGCTCGTCGACGACCTCGGGATGTCGTTTGAGAGCGTCTATCACGCGCGCAAGGCGCTGCACACCTTCTTCGACGAGAGCCTGCAGCCGACCGACGTGGTGGCGGTGACGAGAACCGGCATGGTCGCCGGCACGCAGCGGCAGTTCACCACCGATCGGCGGCTCCTGCACGCAGCGGTCGATCAGCTGCGATGGACCGTGCTGTCCCGCCGCGGGGTTGAGTCGTTTGACTCCATCGAAGGCACGGGGATGACCAACATCGGAGGCGGACCCGGCGGCGGCGGCACGTCCGATCCTGCCGGCGGCGCGAAAATGGACGACCTCCGAGAGAAGATCTCCGCCCTCGCCACGCTCAGCGCGGCGAACCTGACTGTCAAGGCGATGGCCTCGGTGCCAGGCCGCAAGGCGATGATTCTGGTCAGCGAAGGCTTCGACATGTACGACGGGGTGCAGATCGATCCGCGGATCCAGTCGGCGCTCGACACGCTCTGGGACCAGGCGGCGCGCGCGGGCGTGGTCATCTATGCCCTTGCAACCCAGGGCCTGCAGACGGGCATGTTGCTCGCGTCCGACAACACCTCGAAGCTGGGCAGCGCGAGCGCGGTACGCGGTGCGTCCAGCGATCGGCACGCCATGCTCCGCGGCACCCAGGACTCGCTCAGTCTGCTCACCCGCGAGACCGGCGGGTTCGCCGCCATGGACACCAACGACCTCGCCCATGCCCTGCGGCGGATCGTCGACGACATCCGCGGGTTCTACATCATCGGCTACGCCCCCAATCAGGAGACCTTCGAGCGCAAGGGCGCTACCATCGCGACCCACAGAATCGCGCTGAAGGTGAAGCGGCCGGGCCTGACCGTCAAGTTCCGTGGAGCGTTCCTTGGCCGCTCCGACCAGCCGCCCGCCGCCACAACGCCGAGCGCCTCGCTGGTCTCGGCTGCGATGTCGCCGTTCACGGCCACGACCATCCCGCTGGCCCTGATACCAATCTGGAGCGGGTCGCCCTCGGGCTTGTCGATCAAGTCGCTGTTGCAGGTCAACGCCAGCGCCTTGACGTTCGCTCCCGTGGCTGACGGCGGAACGCTGGCCTCGGCGGAAGTCGCCGCCGTCATCGTCAGCGTCGACGGCACCGTCGTCACGTCGGGAACGGCGACGTTCACCGTCCAGGGCGCGGGGGACCCGGCGTCGATGGGCGTGGTGACCTACACCGTTGATCTGCGGGTCCCGCAGCCGGGCGGCTACCAGGTGCGGTTCGCCCTTCGCGATTCGCGGAGCGGCGCGATCGGATCGATCGGGGAGTTCGTCGAGGTGCCCGACGTCGCACGCGGCGTGCTTGCGGTGTCGACAGTGCGGCTCGGGTCGGAGCATGCCGGTCCCGTCGACATCACACCGGCGGCGGCGACGGACACGGCGGACAGCGCGGCGCCGCCGGCGCAGCGTTTCCGTGCCGGCGACGACGTGCCCTATTTCTACGAGGTGTACAACGCCGACTCGTCGCTGACGGCGTCGCCGCGCGTCCTGCACGACGGCCAGGCCGTCCTCGAGGCGCCGCCGGACACCCTGCAGCCGGATGGGAGCCAGCGCCACCGCGTCAGCGGCGCGATCCGCCTGAACGACACGCTGCCTGCCGGTCACTACGTGCTGCAGGTGGAGGCGTCGACACCCGGCGAGAAGGGCAAGCCAAAGGTCGCCCGCTCAAGGGTGGACTTCGAAGTGCGCTGAATGGCCGATCTGAAGATCGGCCCTACAGGCTCCACTCCAAAGGTCGGCCCTGCAGGTTCCACGGCGCAAAGACCGACTTGGTGAGCAACAGCAGGACACCTGGGGGCGTTCGGCTGTAGGGCCGATCTTTAGATCGGCCATCGCTGCCCGCCGCCTGCCGCCTGCCGCCGCGCCGCCGCCTGCGGCCTGCTGCCTGCTGCCTGCTGCCTGCTACGATTGTCCCCATGCCCCCACACCTCCTGCTCTGGGACGGCGCTTGCGGCTTCTGCCGCCGGGCCGTGGAGTGGGTGCGCCGGCGGGACCATGCCGGTCAGTTCGAGATCGTGGCCTACCAGGACGCCGCTTCGCCGCCAATGACGCCGGAGCTGCGGGAGGCCTGCCGCCGCGCGGTCCACGTGGTGACTGCCGACGGCGAGGTGCTCCGCGCCGGACGGGCGTCGCTCTTCGTGCTCGGCCGCGTCGGATTTCCCCTGGCCGCCCGCCTCCTCTCCCTGCCGCCGTTCATCTGGGGCGTCGAGCTGGGGTACGTCCTCGTCGCGCGGAACCGGTCGTTTTTCTCGCGACTGCTGCCCCGGCCGCGGCCGCCCGCCAATTCCGCGCGCACCGGCTGAAGGCGGCGAAGGCGCGCCCACGCAAAGGTCGAGTGTTGTAAGCTTTTCAAGCGTTGACTAGCCGGGCGCCCGCTGCCTAAAATTGCCGGAATTCCCTCAATGATTGGTCGCGTCATCACGCACTATCGCGTCATCGAGCAGATTGGCGCGGGCGGCATGGGTGTTGTCTACAAGGCGGAGGACACGCGCCTCGGCCGCCTGCTCGCGCTGAAATTCCTGCCGGTTGACGCCTCGCACGACCACATCGCCCTGGAACGCTTCCAGCGGGAGGCGCGGGCGGCGTCGAGCTTCAACCACCCCGCGATCTGCACGATTTACGACATCGGGGAATTCGAGGGCCGGCAGTTCATCGCCATGGAGCTGCTCGACGGCCAGCCCCTCGACCAGTACATCGCCGGCAAGCCCATGACGATCGCCAAGGTCCTCGACCTCGGCATCCAGGTCGCCGACGCCCTCGAAGCGGCACACGCCCAGGGCATCATGCACCGCGACATCAAGCCGGCGAACATCTTCGTCACCAGCCGCGGTCAGGCGAAAGTGCTCGATTTCGGCCTGGCGAAGCTCGCACCGTCCAGCCGGGACACCTTCGGCGGCGGCGCCGGCGCGGCGCCGACCATCGCCGAAAGCCTGCTCACCACGGGCGGTCTGGCGGTCGGCACTGTCGCCTACATGTCGCCCGAGCAGGCGCGCGGCGAAGACCTCGACCAGCGCAGCGACCTGTTCTCCTTTGGCGTCGTCCTCCACGAGATGGCCACCGGCAAGCAGGCCTTCGTGGGCAATACGACCGCCGTGGTGTTCGACGCGATTCTCAACCGCATGCCTCCGCCGGTGGCCTCGCTCAACCCCGAGGTGCCGCCGGAGCTCGAGCGGATCATCGACAAGGCGATCGAAAAGGATCGCTCGATGCGGTACCAGAGCGCCGCGGACGTGCGCTCCGACCTGCAGCGGTTGAAGCGCGATCGCGACTCGGCGCGCGGCGTCTCGAACGCCGCCCATCTGGCCGCTGCCCAGTCGGGCGGCCGGCCCGCCGCGTCTTCCGGCGCTGTCCGTCCGGTGTCCGGAGCGTTTGCATCGTCGCCGGTCCCGCAGACGCCGGCGACGCCGCCCGCGGGCAGTCCAGCGCAGCCGGAATCTCCAGACGACGACGCCACTGTCGCGGTCCCAATTGCCGGGAGCACCCCGCGAGCCGCGGTCCCGAGCGCAGCCCCGCCTTCGACACCGCCAGCAGCTCCGGCAGCGGCAGCTCCGGTTGCAACTCCGGCGCGCGCCGCAGCGACTGCGGCACCCGCGCAAGGGGCCGGCACGATAAAGCCCGTCAAGCGCAGCGGCGCCGGTCTGCTGATTGGGATTGCCGCCCTCGTGCTGGTGCTCGCCGGCGCGGCTGGCCTCTACCTGTGGCGACAGCATCAGGCGAGCGTGGCTGCGGCAGAAGCCGAGGCCGCCGTCCAGGCAGCAGCGGCGAACGCCGCGGCGGAAGCGGCCAAGGCGAGCGCGGCAGTCGCGGCGGCGACTCAGTCTCCGGTGCCCCCGCCACCGCCTGCGACGCCGGAACTGCCGGCCGTATCCCCGGAACCGCCTCCGGCAGCGCCCGCCACGGCTTCGACGCCCGGAGCAGTGAAGCCCGCGGTGCCCGGATCGAAGGAAGCGTCCTCGTCGAAGAAGTCGAAGGCGCCGGCGCCAGACGACGACAACGACAGCAACGGCAGCGCCGAAGCCCGTCGCGCCAGTCGTCGTCGCCGATCCGGTCGCCGACGCGCTGACGACGGCCAACAGCGAGCTGAAGGCGAATCAGCTCGATCAGGCGATCGCCACGCTGCAGAACGCGCTCGCGCAGGCGCCCAACAGCAAGAGCGCGGCAGAGGCCTACCTGCTGATCGGCCGGGCCTACGATCGCGAACGGAAGGTCGACAACGCCATCGCCGCCTATCGCGAGGTGAAGACTCGCTTCCCGCAGAACCCCGCCAGCGCCGAGGCCATGCTGCGCGTGGCGGAACTGGTGCAGCAGACGAAAGACCCGAATCGCGTGCGCACGGCGGTGGACTACCTGAATCAGGTCGTGACCGGATTTCCTGACACGCCCTCCGGACCGCTGGCGCTCGTCGCACGCGCCGGCATCGAGGAGCGGGAGAACATGAAGGTGACGGACCCGCAGCTTGGACGTCCGGTGCCCGCGGCTCTCGTCTCGTTTCGTCAGCTCACCGAGCGCTACTCGAACGCGCCGGTCGCCGAGCTCGGCTACTGGAAGCTCGCCTCTCTTTACAGCGATCTGAAGCGCTTCGATCTGGCCGCCGACGCCTACGCGCAACTCGGGACGCAATTCCCCGCCACACGCTACGACGCCTGGTGGGAAGCGGCGGAGCTCTACGACAAGAAGGTCAAGGACAAGAGCAAGGCCCGCGACGCCTACGGCAAAGTCCCCTCGACGTCGCGTCACTACCGCGACGCCCAGAAGAAGGCTCAGTAGTCTCGCTCGACGTTCCCACACATGTCTTATCTGCTCGGGATCGACGTCGGCACCGGCGGCACACGCGCGCTGGTCATCGACGAGTCTGGCCGGATCGTTTCCTCGGCGACGCACGATCACGTGCCTTTCGCCTCGCCCCACACCGGCTGGGCCGAGCAGGATCCTGTCGACTGGTGGCACGCCACGTCGCTGGCAGTTCGTGCCGCGCTGGCGAAAGGCCCCATCGCGCCGGAGGCGATCAAGGCGGTTGGTTTCTCCGGGCAGATGCACGGCTCGACGCTGCTCGATGCCCGCGACGAGGTGGTGCGCCCCGCGCTGCTCTGGTGCGATCAGCGCACCGACGCGGAGTGCCGTGCCATCACCGAGCAGGTCGGCGCCGCTCGCCTGATCGAGCTGACCGCGAACCCGGCGCTCACTGGATTCACGCTGCCGAAACTGGTCTGGGTGCGGACGCACGAGCCCGATCTCTGGAACCGGGTCCGCTCCGTGCTGCTGCCGAAGGACTACGTCCGCTTCCGGCTCACCGGCGACAAGGCCACCGACGTGGCCGACGCCTCGGGCACGCTGCTGTTCGACGTGCGCGCGCGACGCTGGTCGGCGGCCATGCTCGAGGCGATGCGGCTCGACGCGTCCCTGATGCCGCGCGCGTTCGAGTCGCCGGAGATCACGGGCACTGTGTCGGAGGCAGGCGCCGCAGCCACCGGCCTTCGGAAGGGCACGCCCGTTGTCGCCGGCGGCGGCGATCAGGCGGCCGGCGCGGTCGGCATGGGCATCGTTCGCCCGGGCGCCGTCAGCGCGACGATCGGCACCTCGGGCGTCGTCTTTGCCGCGACCGACCATCCGGCGCTCGACACCGGCGGCCGCGTCCACACGTTCTGCCACGCCATCCCGGGCCGCTGGCACGTCATGGGCGTGACGCAGGCGCGCCGGCCTGTCGCTGCGCTGGTTCCGCGATCGTTTCGGCGCGCGGCCCGGACGACGGGCGCGACCGCCTACGATCGCATGACCGACGAAGCGGCCAGTGTGCCGGCCGGCTCCGACGGCGTGATCTGGGCGCCCTACCTGATGGGCGAGCGCACGCCGCATCTCGATCCGGACGCGCGCGGCGGCGCTCGTCGGCCTGTCAGCGTCGCACACGCGCGGGCATGTCGTGCGCGCGGTGCTGGAAGGCGTCGCGTTCAGCCTCAAGGACACGTTCGACGATCTTCGAGCGAGATGGGCGTGCCGGTGAGCGGCGTCCGCGCTCGGCGGCGGGGGCGCGCGGTCGCCGCTCTGGCGTCAGATCCAGGCCGACGTCTACGGCTACCCTGTCGAGATCGTCGAAGCCGAAGAAGGCGCCGCCTACGGCGCGGCGCTGCTGGCTGGCGTCGGCGGCGGCGTCTGGCCCACCGTCGACGCCGCCTGCGACGCCGTGGTCAGACGTGGCGACACCGCCTCCGATGCCACACCGCCGCCGATCAGGCCACGATGGCCGGGCAGTACCAGGCATATCCGCGCGCGTCTATCCCGCGCTCAAAGCCATTCGCTGCCGAGACGTGCACTGTCTCATTCGTTACACGAGGATTTCCGAAATGAGCGCAGACGCGTACGTCCGACGACCCGCCGACAAGTTCTCCTTCGGCCTCTGGACGGTCGGCAACCGCGGCCGCGATCCGTTCGGCTCGGAAGTCCGGCCGCGCGCTGCCGCCGAACGACGCCGTGGCGCATGCTCGGCCGACGTCGGCGCCTGGGGCGTGAACCTGCACGACAACGACCTGGTGCCGATCGACGCCACGCCGGCCGAGCGCGACCGGATCGTGCGCGAGTTCAAGAAGGCCTGCGACGACCACGGCCTCGTCGTGCCGATGGCGACGGTGAACCTGTTCTCCGATCCGGTGTTCCGCGACGGCGCGTTCACGGCCAACGACCCGGCCGTCCGCGCTTACGCGATCCAGAAGACGATGCGCGCGATGGATCTCGGCGCCGAGCTCGGCGCGAAGATCTTCGTGCTGTGGGGCGGCCGCGAAGGGACGGAAACCGACGCCTGCCGCCGGCCCGACGAGGCGGTCAAGCGCCTGCGCGAGGCGATCAACTTCCTGTGCGAGTACTCGCATCGACCAGAAGTACGGCTACCGGTTCGCGTTCGAAGCCAAGCCGAACGAGCCGCGCGGCGACATCTACATGGCGACGACCGGCAACTATCTCGGCCTGATCCCGACGCTCGCGCATCCGGAGATGGTGGGCGTGAACCCCGAAGTCGCGCACGAGACAGATGGCCGGCCTGAACTTCATGCACGCCGTGGCGCAGGCGTGGGAAGCGGGCAAGCTGTTCCACATCGACCTGAACGATCAGGCGATCGGGCCGCTACGACCAGGACTTCCGCTTCGGCGCGGCGAACCTCAAGGCGCGCGTTCTTCCTCGTCAAGTTCCTCGAGGACGTCGGCTACAACGGGCCCGCGGCACTTCGACGCGCACGCCTATCGCACCGAGGACTACGACGGCGTGAAGGAGTTCGCCCGCGGCTGCATGCGGACGTACCTGATCCTGAAGGAGAAGGCCGCGCGCTGGAACGAGGACGCGGAGATCCAGGCGATTCTGAAGGAGATCGAGAAGCCGAGCGAGCCGATTCCGGCCGGCGGCAAATACTCGGCCTCGGGCGGCGCGGGACTGCTGGCGCACACGTTCAACCGCACGGTGCTTGCGGCGAAGGCTGCTGCCCTACGAGAAGCTCGATCAGCTGACGGTGGAAGTGCTGCTGGGCGCGAGGTAAGAAGCGGGCTACGGGCTACGGGCTACGGGCTACGGGCTACGGAGCTGTAGGGCCGATCTTTAGATCGGCCATCGATTGGCTGCGACCGCGCGGCCGATCTGAAGATCGGCCCTACAGATTCGCGGCCCGACGGATTCGACGACTATTTCCGTCGCGACTTTGCTTTCGATCGTCCGCCGCCGCCGGCGAGTTGCACGACGAGGCCGGCGAGGCCCAGGCCGAGCCAGAGCAGCATGACCCACTGGCGTCCCGGCGCGGGGTCGAGCGGGTAGACCACCCAGACGTTATTGGCCGTCGCCGCCGCTGCCGCCGCGCGGTCGCCCATCAGCGCAAGTCCGCCGACGATGGCGGTCCACGCGCCGCCGAACGCGGTCCCGGTGATGATGACGTAGCGCTGCGCCACCATCGCCGCGACAGCGCCGGCCACGGCAAACAGCATCACGACCACCACGTGCGGATCGCTGCCGGTGCGGCCCCAGATGGCCGTCACGATCATGGCGCCGATGGCCGCGCCGACCAGCACGACCCCCAGGAAGTACGCGAGGTTCAGGATCAGCGCACCGGCCAGGCCGCCGCCGAGCCCTGCCAGCAGCAGCGTGGCGTTGTTGCTGGTGCCGGCAATGGAGGTGGCGACGAGCGCGCCGAGGATGAACCCGTAGATGCTGAGAACGATTCGGAACAGCCGATAGCCGGCGAAGCAGGCGACGAGCCCGCCGCCGAACAGAAGCGCGGCCGCCGGAATCAGAAAGGGCGATGGCACCATACGTGACCGGATGTCTGACGACTACGTGATCCTCGTAGCTGGCAGCGGACGGCAGGCAGCGGGCAACTGCCCGTCATTCGCGACCAAGGAACGACATTGCCAGCTGCCGACCGCCTGCAGCCCGCTTCGCACTTGTAAAACGAGACACTACACGTCGCGCCGGCCGGAAAATGCTTTCGACATCGTAATCTCATCCGCGTATTCGATGTCGCTGCCGACCGGAATGCCAGTGGCAATCCGGCTCACCCGAATGCCCAGCGGCTTCAGCAGGCGCGCCAGGTACAGCGCGGTGGCCTCGCCTTCGACGTTGGGATTGGTCGCCAGGACCACCTCGGTGACAGCGCCGTCGCCCACCCGGGTCAGCAGTCCCTTGATCTTCAGATCGTCGGGCCCGACCCCCTGGAGCGGGGACAGCGCTCCCATCAGCACGTGATACAGGCCGCGAAACTCCCGCGTCCTTTCGATCGCCGCCACATTCTGCGGTTCTTCAACCACACAAATCGCGTGACGGTCGCGACCCTCGTCCGTGCAGTAGACGCACGGGTCGATGTCGGTGATGTTGTTGCAGACCGAGCAGTAGGTCACGCGCTCCTTGACGTCCTGGATCGCCGCGCACAGCAAATCGGCGTCCTGGCGGGGCGTCCGCAGCACGTGGTAGGCCAGGCGCTGCGCGCCCTTGGCGCCAATGCCGGGCAGCTTCTGGAAGCGCTCGATGAGTCGAGCCAGCGGTTCTGGTTGTGACACGGCGGCGGCGTTGTGGAGGTCAGAACATGCCGGGCATCTTGCCGCCCATCATGCCGCCCATGCGCGACTGCAGTTCCTCGTCGGCCTTCCGGCAGGCGTCGTTGACGGCGGCCAGAATCAGGTCCTGCAGCATCTCCACGTCGTCTTTGGAGACGACTTCAGGATCGATCTTGATCGACAGCAGCTGCTTGGTGCCGTTGACGGCGACGGTGACCATGCCGCCGCCTGCGGTCGCTTCGACGCGGAGCTCCTGCATCTGCTTCTGCAGCTGCTCCTGCATCTTCTGCGCCTGCTTCATCATCGCGCGAATATCCATCTACCTGATCTCCTCGACCTCGCGGATCTCCGCGGGGAAGACGTCGAGCATGGCCTGCACGCCGCCGTCGGCGAGCGCGCGGGCCCGCAGGTCGGTGCCGGCGGGCGGTTGGCCGGCATCGGGAGCAGGCGCCGCGGCCGGTGCCGGCACTGACTCCGCCGGCCGTTTCACATCCGGGTCCTGCGCCGTCCCTCTGGCGGTGGTCACAGTCAGCTTCCTGCCTGCCACGGCCTCCGCAAGCGACTCCAGCCACGTCCGTCGCTGCTCGATCTGCTGGCGCATCGTCTCGTGCACCGGCCCGAAGACAAAGACGATGCGGTCGCCGTCGACGTCGATGCGCTGCGCCTGGGCCACGTGCAGCGAGAAGAACGTGCGATTGCTGCGCTGGACCTCGGCGAGGAATCGCTCCTTGAGGTCGTGCCGCGCCGGCCGGCGTGGCGGCTGGCCTCGTCGGCGGTGCCGGCGTCGGGCGGCGTCGACGCTGGCGGCGCTGGCGAGGATGTCGCCGCAACAGGCGGGCGCAGGGCCGAGGCCATCGGCGCGCGCGGCGGCTGGGGACCACCGGTGGGCGGACGAGCGCCGAACGCGGGCCGGGACGGCGGTGCGACCGGGCCGCTGCGCGACGGCGGTGACGCCGACAGGCTGCCCTTCTCGAGGCCGGCCAGCAGATCCGCGATCGGCACCAGCTTGCGCAGGTGAATCCACTTCACGAGCGCCATTTCCAGCGCGTAGCGCGGCTGTGAGGCCGCGCGCACGTCCTGCTCCGCCTTGGCCAGCAGGTCGAACGACCGCAGGAGGTCTTCGCGGGAGAATCGCGCTGCCAGTGCCGAGACAGTCTCGCGGTCCGACTCGAAGACCAGCTCGGGGTCGCCGATCCGGGCCGGGTCGATTGAGACGAGCATCATGGCGCGCACGGCCGCTGCCAGCTCCCGGCAGAGAATCCGCAAATCGTACCCGGACTCGACCGCGCTGCCGGCCAGCGCGAACGCTGCGGCGGCGTCTTCGTCGGCTACGGCCGTCAGCACGGCGAAGAGCAGGTCGCGGCTGACCAGCCCGAGCACTGTCGCGACGTCGCCGGCGGTGATCGTCGTGCCGGCAAATGCGATCACCTGGTCGAAGGCGCTCTGCGCGTCGCGCATGCTGCCTTCGGCCGAACGGGCGATGAGCGCCAGCGCGTCCTCGCTGACCTCCAGCGTCTCGGCCGTGGCAATCGCGCGCAGCTGCGCGGCGATGGCCGCCGTGGCGATGGTCCGGAACTCGTAGACCTGCGAGCGCGACTGGATGGTGTCTGGAATCTTGTTCAGTTCCGTCGTGGCCATGATGAAGACCACGTGCGGCGGCGGCTCTTCGACTGACTTCAGCAGCGCGTTGAACGAGTGGTTCGAGAGCTGGTGCACTTCGTCGATGATGAAGACCTTGTAGCGGTCGCGGGCTGGCGCAATCGACAGGTTCGCGATGATGACTTCGCGGGTGTCATCGATCTTGGTGTTGGTGGCCGCGTCGATCTCCAGCACGTCGAGGTCGCGGCCCTGCGCGATCTCGACGCAGGCGTCGCAGACGCCGCACGGGTCGGGCGTCGGGCCGTTCACGCAATTGAGCGCCCTGGCCAGGATCCGGGCGGTGGTCGTCTTGCCGACGCCGCGCGCGCCGGCGAAGATGAACGCCTGCGCCAGCCGACGGCTGCTCAGTGCGTTGCGCAGGGTCGTCGTCACGGCCTGCTGGCCGACAACGTCCTCGAAACGCTGCGGGCGCCACTTCCGGGCGAGGACTTGGTAGGCCACCTTGAAAAATGACGAATGACGAATGACGAATGACGAATGAAAAGTGAAGAATGACGAGTGCCGGCGTGCGGCCCACCGCGACCCGGGAGACCTGCGGCACAGGGCAGGGTCTACTTAGCGCTGCTGCCTTCCGGCCCTGACGCGGTTCGTAGGCTGACCTTGCACAGGGTCCGGGCCGCGGTGCGCCGCGCGACAGGTCCCGACTCGATCTAGTCTAGCGCAGCGCGGCGGCTGACGCCCCGCTTTGTTGCCTCCGGCCGTCGGGCCGGCGGCCCGGTTCCGGCAAGTCATTGCGTGCGAGGCGACATGGCGGGTTTGACGCTGCGTGAACGGGCTCAGTGCCGATGGGATTGCGTGGCGCTCGGCGAGGTGATGCTGCGCCTCGATCCGGGCAACGGCCGGGTTCATACCACTCGATCGTTCGACGTCTGGGAAGGCGGCGGCGAATACAACGTCGCCCGCGGCCTGAAACGCTGTTTCGGCCTCAACACGGCGGTCGTCACCGCGCTGGCCGACAATCCCGTCGGACGCCTGGTCGAGGACCTGATGTTCCAGGGCGGCGTCGAGCAGCGCGTCACGTGGGTCAAGTACGACGGCGTCGGACGCACGGTCCGCAACGGCCTGAATTTCACCGAGCGGGGCTTCGGGGTACGCGCGGCGCTCGGGTGCTCCGACCGCGGCCACACCGCCATCTCCCAACTGGCGCCCGGCGCCGTCGACTGGGACGAGATCTTCGGCACGCTGGGGGCCAGGTGGCTCCACACAGGCGGCATCTTCTGCGCGCTCTCGGAGACGACGCCGCTTGTCGCCGAGGAGGCGATGCGCGCCGCCCGCGCGCATGGCACTGTGATTTCCTACGACCTCAACTACCGCGACTCGCTCTGGAAATCGATTGGCGGTCAGGCGAAGGCGCGCGAGGTGAACCGGCGGCTGGCGCCGTACATCGACGTGATGCTCGGCAACGAAGAAGACTTCTCGGCGGCGCTCGGCTTCGAGGTGGCGGGCGTCAACGAGCAACTCAGCGAACTCGACCCCGCGCACTTCAAAGACGATGATCGAGACCGTCGTGAAGACGTATCCGAACCTGAGGGTCGTCGCGACGACGCTGCGTAACGCGACCACGGCGACTGTCAACGACTGGGGCGCCATCGCGTGGGCTGACGGCGCGTTCTACACGGCGCCCAACCGGGAGCGACTCGAAATCTGGGACCGCGTCGGCGGCGGCGACTCGTTCGCCTCGGGGCTGGCCTACGGGTTTCTCGCCGGCAAGGGGCCGCAGTACGCCGTCGAGTGCGGCGCCGCCCACGGCGCGCTGGCGATGACCACGCCCGGCGACACGAGCATGGCGACGCTGGCCGAAGTCGAGCGCGTCATGAAAGGCGGCACCGCGCGCGTGGCGCGATAGGCAGCGGGCAGCAGGCAGCGGCAGCGGGCAGCGGGTAGCCGGCAGCACGCGGCAGGCGGCACGGAACCGTCGCCCTGCAGCATCGCACTACAGCACTACAGCACCGTGGCACTTCGGCACGGCACTGCAGCACTGCGGCACCCCTGCACCGCAGCACTGCCTGTAGGGCCGATCTTCAGATCGGCCATCCGCGACATCCGAACGATTGGCCGAGCTAAAGATCGGCCCTACCGATGCCGCGAGTTAACCCCGCGAGCTCTGTATCGCCCTCGTGATCTGCCCGGCATGCTTGGCCGCGTGCTCGGCGTAGATCTCCAGCCACTGCAGCACGCTGTACGTGCCCGACTCGGTGTGCGTCCCCGAGCGCGTCCACTCGGCATCGGTGAGCTCGTCGAGCAGCTGGCCCGAACTCTCGCGCGCGCCCTTGAACGCGAGCAGCGACGGCGCAATCGGGCGGTCATAGTGCAGCCGCCGCGCGTATTCCTCCTGGTCGTAGGCCACGATCGTCGGGACATCCTCGGCCAGCAACCGCCGCAGCCGGATCGCCGACGTCATCTCGCTGTCAGCAAGGTGATGGACGATCTCGCGCGCCGACCACTTCCCCGGCGCCGGCCTGGCATCGAGCTGATGCTCGGTCGCCCCCTGCAGCGCATCCACCACCTGCTGGTACCCCGCCTTGTACTCCGCAATCAGCCGCCGCCGCGTCTCCAGGTCCATCGCGCCCCCCATCGTCATCGCCCTTCTTCATTCTTCATTTTGCATTCTTCATTTTGCATTCTTCATTCTTCATTCTTCATTCTTCATTCTTCATTCTTCAGTCACGGCCGTGTCACCGCCAGCGCCGGCGCCTTGTCCGTTTCGCTCTCCGACGCGAGCACCTCGTCCAGGTTGGTCTTGAGCACGGCCAGCGCCTCGTCTACCGAGTTCACGCGTGTGAACAGCGCGGGATCGTCCGGGCCAATCGCGCCCCACTCGACGAGCGGCTGCACGTCGAGCACTTTGTCCCAGTACTCGGTGCCGTAGAGCAGGATCGTCGTCTTGCCGCGCAGCTTGCGCGTCTGCTCGAGCGTCAGCACCTCGAACAACTCGTCGAGCGTCCCGAAGCCGCCCGGAAACACCACCAGCGCCTTGGCCAGGTAGGCAAACCAGAACTTCCGCATGAAGAAATAGTGGAACTCGAAGTGCAGGCCGTCGCTGATATAGGGATTGGCACCCTGCTCGAACGGCAGCCGGATGTTGAGGCCCACGCTTTTCGCGCCCGCCTCGAACGCACCGCGGTTGGCCGCTTCCATGATTCCCGGGCCGCCGCCCGAGCAGACGACGAATCGGCTGCAAGGCCCCGGCAAAGTCAGCGTCCAGGTCGACAGGCGATGCGCGAGCTCGCGCGCGTCCTCGTAGTACCGCGACCACTCGACGCTGCGCAGTGCCGCGGCCTCGGCCACTTCGCGGGTTCTCCCGTTCAGCATCTCGCCCCGGCGCACGGCGTCCAACTCGCGCTCGGCGGCTTCGCGGCTGCGCGTTCTCGCCGATCCGAAGAAGACCACGGTGTCGCGGATGCCCTGCTTGCGAAATCGCCGGTGCGGCTCGAGGTACTCCGCCATCACGCGCAGCGGGCGCGCGTCGCCGCTCTCGAGAAACTCCTGATCCATGTAGGCCAGCGGCTGATTCATACGGCAAGCACTCTACCACCTGCTATCATGCCGCCCCAACCCATGCCCCGCCTTCATGTCTGACACGCCGCAGCTCCGCCGCGTCCTCGGCCTCTGGGACATCGTCGCGATGAACGTCGTCGCTGTCATCGGCATGCGGTGGATCGCGCGCACCGCGCGCATCGGCGCGCCCGCGATCACGCTGTGGATGCTGGCGTGGGTGGTCTTCTTCCTGCCGATGGCGGCCGCCGTCGTGGAATTGTCCAGCCGCCATCCGGATCAGGGCGGCCTTTACGCGTGGACCCGCCGCGCGTTCGGCCCGCTGCACGGGTTCATCTGCGGTTGGTGCGTCTGGGTCAACAACCTGTTCTACTTTCCGTCGCTCCTGCTGTTCGTGGCGGCCAACGTCCTGCTGCTGTTCGGCCCTGGCGCATCTCACCTCGCGGACAGCCGCACCTACTCCACGCTGTTCGTCCTCGGCGGCCTGACGCTCTGCGTCGTTCTCACGTTGCGCGGCCTGCAGGCCGGCCGATGGCTGACGAGCCTGGGGACGATCGGCAACTGGCTGCCCGCACTGCTGCTGATCGTCGCCGCCGTTGCCGCGCTGGTGACCGTCGGCTCCGCGACGACCTTCAATGCGCAGACGATCCTGCCGCGCGACGACACCTGGGACACCATCAGCCTCTGGTCGGCGATGTGCTTCGCGTTCTCGGGCTTCGAGGTGGGCGCGTTCGTAGGGCAGGAAGTGAAGAACCCGCGGCGGACGCTGCCGCTCGCCGTGCTTTTCGCCGGTGTGATCGTGACAGTGATCTACATTGCCGGATCGGCCTCGGTGCTGGTCGCGCTGCCCTCGTCGGCGCTGCAGGAGCGCAGCGGCATCGCCGACGCCGTCGCGATGAGCGGCAGTCGGCTCGGCCTGTCCGGCCTCGGCGCGATCACCGGCGGCCTGATTGCCCTCGGTGCGCTGGCCGGCACGCAGTCGTGGTTCGGCGGCGCGGCACGCGTGCCGTTCGCGGCCGGCGTCGATCGTGCGCTGCCGCCGGTGTTCGCCAGGCTCGACCCGAAACGCGGCACGCCGACAACAGCCATCCTGGTCCAGGGCGTCGCGTCGATGGCGATCTTCCTGGTCAGCGTGTTCGTGTCCGTCGCTGGCGGACAGACGAGCATCCAGGAGGCCTACGACATCATGGTCAACCTGACCATCCTGGTGTACTTCGTGCCGTACCTGTATCTCTTCGCGGCGCTCGTCCGCATGCGCACGATGGGCGGAGCCGCGGCCGGGGACGCCGGCGTCTGGCGCGTGCCCGGTGGCAGGACTGGTCTCTGGGCGGTCGCGGCCGCCGGCTTCTCGGCCACCGCGATCTCACTGGCGCTGGTCTTCATCCCGCCGCCGGGCACGACCAACGTGCTGAACTACGAGATCAACCTGATCGGCCAGGGCGTCCTCGTCATGGGTGTGGGGCTGGCCCTGTACTGGTACGGCGGGCGCCGTCGCGCAGAGTGAAAGACGCGCCAGTCCGAATCGGGGCTGCAGGGCCGATCGGCCATCCGGCGCATCTAAAGATGCGCCCTGCCGGAACATGAGATGCGCCAGTTCAGATCGCGGGTTGTAGGGCCGATCTTCAGATCGGCCATCCGCCGTATCTGAAGCCATCCCCGCGCATCTGGAGATACGCCGTACGGTCTAGACGATACGCTGCAGCTTGAGAAAATTGGCGGCCGGCTGCTGCAGGTCTCCATGGACGCTCACCAGGACGACCTCGTCGCCGGACTTCACCAGGCCCCGCGCCACCAGTTGCTTGGCGATGGCCGCGCCGGTCGCGTCCACGCTTTCAGCCAGCGTCATCACGATGGGGACAACCCCGCGATAGAGCATCAGCCGCCGGGCGACGTCGGGCCGATTCGTGGCGGCCAGGATCAACGCGCCCGGACGAAGAGCCGCGAGCATGCGCGCAGTGTTGCCTTCGCGCGTGACGGCCACGATCGCGTGCGCCTGACCGCGGTCGGCCAGCGTCACCGCCGCCTCGCACAGCGCGCGGCCATGCTCCGCGTGCATCAGGCTGGCCATCGACGCAACCGCCAGCGGCGGCAGAATCTCCGCGTCGCGGATGATGGCGTCGAGCACTTCCACCGCCCGCACGGGTACTCGCCTGACGCCGTCTCGCCCGCCAGCATGATCGCGTCGACGCCGTCATCCACGGCGTTGGCGGCATCGCTGACTTCCGCCCGCGTCGGCCGCGGCTCGTGCCGCATCGACTCGAGCACTTGCGTCGCCACGATCACCGGGCGCCCGAGCGCGCGAGCCCGACGCGTGATCTCCTTCTGCATCCGCGGCACACGCTCGAGCGGCACCTCCAGGCCAAGGTCGCCGCGGGCGACCATCACGGCGTCGGCCTGGGCCAGGATGGCGTCGAGGTGCGCGATGCCTTCCGGGCGCTCCAGCTTCGCGACGACAGGCGTGCCAGTGGCGCCGGCGGCGTCAATCTGGCGGCGGGCCGCCACCACGTCGTCGGCGCTCTGGACGAAGGAGAGCGCGACCATGTCCACGCCGAGCGAGAGCCCGAATCGCAGGTCGGCGGCGTCTTTCGAGGTCAGTCCCGCTGACGGCAGCGCGACGCCTGGCGCGTTGATGCCCTTGTGCTCGCCAAGCTGGCTGCCGTGCACGACCGTCGTCTGAATTTCAGTCCCGCTGCTCTGCTCCACCTTCAAGACGATGCGCCCGTCGTCGAGGAGCAGTTCCTGGCCCGCCCGCACGCTCTGCGCCAGCGGCGCATACGTGGTGTAGACAACGCCAGGGCCGCCGTCGCCATCGCCAGTGACGATGCGGAGAGGGTCACCGGGCTTGATGGGCAGCGGGCCGCCGCCCGCGATTCGGCCGGTGCGAATCTTGGGGCCCGCCAGGTCCTGCAGGACGGCGACGATTCGATCGGTGCGCTGCGCCGCCGCGCGAATCCTGTCGAAGGTCGCCTTGTGGGTCTCGTGGGTGCCGTGCGAAAAGTTGAGCCGGAACACGTCCACGCCGGCCCGGATCAACGCGTCGAGCGAGTCCGGTGAGTCGCAGGACGGGCCGACAGTCGCGACGATCCTCGTGTGACGCATGGGGGCACAGCTTACAATCGGACTCCACGATGCGCCAAGTCGTCCACTCGGCGATTGCCGCCTACCTCGAGGGACTGCACCCGCCCGTCGACCCGCTCCTCGAGACGATCCGCGCGGAAGGGCTGGCCGCCGGGCTGCCGCTGGTCGAGGCGGACACCGCCCGGCTCCTGCGCGGCCTGGTGCTGGCCACGAAAGCGACGAAAGTCCTCGAGATCGGCACCGCCATCGGCTATTCGGCGCTGTGGATGGCGCAGGCGCTGCCGCCGGCCGGCATGCTGATATCGATGGAGGTGGATCCGGAACGCGCGACGACCGCCCGCACGAACATCGCGCGGGCCAGCTTGTCGGATCGCGTGAACGTCATCGTGGGCGACGCGACGCGTTTCCTTCACAAGGTGGCGGGGCCGTTCGACGTCATCTTCCAGGATGGCGACAAGCGCCTGTACACGCCGATGCTGGACACGCTCATCGGGCACCTGCGGCCCGGAGGCGTGCTGGTCTCGGACAACGTGCTGTGGGACGGCGAAGTCATCGAGGGCTTTGTCGACAAGCCGGCCCGCGATGCGGCCTCGGCGCTCGCGCTGCGCGAGTACAACCGTCGCCTCGCGGCCGAGCCGCGTCTGCTCACCACCTTCCTGCCGATGGGCGACGGCGTCGCGCTTTCGGTGAAGCTCGCGGAGGCGTGATCATGCCGAACGAGAGTCCGCTGGACCACTGGCGGCAACGCGTACTGGATGACGCGGCGAGCCGCGGCGTCGAGGGGCTTCGCGATGCCCTCTCGCAGATGGCACACGCCACCGCGAGGCTGCGCGCTGCCGACTGGAACGACGACGCCCGCAGTCCCACGGCGCGTCGCGGAGACACCGATGGCGCCCGCTGACGATCCCGCCAATCTCGGGCTGATTGCCGCCGGCCGCCAGTTGCGGGCGGGAACGCTGTCCTCCCGTGCGTTGACCGAAGCGTGCCTGGCCCGCATCGAGGCACGGAACAGCGCGCTCGGCGCGTTCATCACCGTCACCGCTGCCAGCGCGCTCGAAGACGCGTCGGCGGCAGACCGCGAGCTGCTCGCCAGTCGCGACCGCGGGCCGCTGCATGGCATCCCGATTTCGCTGAAGGACCTGATCGACCAGGCAGGCGTGCCGACCACGGCAGGATCGGCGGTGCCGAATGGCACCCCCGCGGTGACCGACGCCGTCGTCACCTCGCGGCTTCGCGCGGCCGGTGCGGTGCTGATCGGCAAGACCAACCTTCACGAGTTCGCACTCGGCACCACCAGCACCGACTCGGCCTTCGGCGTCGTCCACCATCCTGACGACGTGACGCGGTCGGCGGGGGGCTCGAGCGGCGGCTCGGCGGTCGCCGTGCGGACGGGCATGTCGATCGCGTCTGTCGGCACCGACACTGGCGGTTCCATCCGCATTCCGTCCGCCGTCTGCGGCCTCGTCGGCCTGAAGCCGGCGTTCGGCGAGGTTCCGCGCGACGGCATCGTGCCGTTGAGCGGCACGTTCGACCACGTCGGCCCGCTGGCGCGAACGGTGGACGCCGCGGCGGCGCTCTACCAGGTGCTGGCCCGGCTGACGCCGCGAACGCCGGTGCCGCGCGACGTCAGCGGCCTGCGCCTCGCGCGCCTGACAGGCTACATGGAGGCGACGCTCGAGCCGGGCGTGCGCGCCAGTTACGAGGCCGCGATCGAGCAACTGGCGCGAAGTGGCGCGACGATCTCGGACGCCGTGTTGCCGCATGCGGAAGACATCCCGGCGATTTACCTGCACGTCTGCCTGCCGGAAGGCGCGGCGTATCACGCGCGCACGCTGGAGGCGTGCCCGGAGCGCTACCGGCCCGCGACCAGGATGCGGCTCGAACAGGGCCGCTACATCCTGGCCGAGGACTACCTGCGCGCGCTGGCTGGGTGTGCGGTGCTCCGCCGTGAAGTCGATCGCGCGCTGGCGGAGGTCGATGCGCTGGTGCTGCCAGGCTGTGCGATCGCAGCGCCGGCCCTCGACGCCGACACGGTGATGGTCGATGGAGTTCCGCTACCGGTCCGCGCCCAGATGCTTCGGCTGACGCAGCCGTTCAACCTCACGGGCCACCCCGCCATCGTGCTGCCATGCGGCCTTACGCCCGAGGGCCTCCCAGTCAGTCTGCAACTGGTCGCCCCTCACCACGGCACGTCGCAGCTCCTCGACATCGCCGCCGGAGTTGAGCGTCTCCTGGCGAAGGACAATGCCGAGCTTCGCCCAGGGGAGACCCCATGACCGTCCGCCTGACTGTCGCATTGATCATGATTCCCACATTGCTGTCCGCGCAGGGCTCCGGCCCGTTCAAGTATCCAGTTGCCGCAAAAGGCCCCGTGGTCGAGGACCACTTCGGCCACCAGGTGGCGGATCCGTACCGGTGGCTCGAAGACCCCAACAGCGCGGACACCAAGGCCTGGGTCGAAGCGGAAAACACACTGACGTCGGGCTATCTCGCGCAGATTCCTGAGCGGGCCAAAATCCACGAGCGACTGACGGCGCTCTGGAACTACGAGCGTTACTCGCCGCCCTCGAAAGAGGGCCCGTGGTACATCTTTGCCAGGAACAACGGCCTGCAGAATCAGGCCGTCATCTACAAGACGAAGTCGCCCGACGCCGCGCCAGACGTCCTCATCGACCCCAACACCCTGTCGTCCGACGGCACTGTGGCCCTCGGCAGCACGCACTTCACCGACGACGGGAAGTACATGGCCTATTCGCTGCAGGCGAGCGGCTCTGACTGGCTCGAATGGCACGTGCGCGAGGTGGCCACGTCGAAGGATCTGCCGGACGTCATCAAGTGGGCGAAGTTCACCGGCGCGGCGTGGCTCAAGGACGGATCGGGCTTCTTCTACGGGCGCTTCGACCAGCCGAAAGAGGGCGAAGCCCTCACCGCGGTGAACAAGTTCCAGAAGATCTATTTCCACGCGCTCGGGACCACGCAGGATCACGACACACTGGTGTTCGAGAAGAAGGACCAGCCTGACTGGGGCTTCAGCGCGGACGTCACCGACGACGGGCGGTTCCTGATCATCTATCAGAGCGAGGGCACCAGGCCCGAGAACCGGGTGTTCGTGAAGGATTCTGTCGAAGCCCGCCGGCGAGATCCGGCCCTTCCTCGACAAGTTCGACGCCGAATACGGCGTGGTCGGCAACGACGGCGACACCTTCTACGTGCAGACCGACAAGAATGCGTCGCGCCGGCGACTGGTGGCGATCAGCCTGGCCGCGCCCGACGAAGCCTCGTGGAAGACAGTCGTGCCCGAAGCCTCGGGTCGCGACGTCCTGACAGCGACTGGCATGGTCAACAACCAGTTCGTCACCCAGTGGATGACCGACGCGCACGAAGTGGTGAAGATCTTCGGGCTCGACGGCCGGCTGGATCGTGACGTCACGCTCCCGGCGATTGGCTCGGTCGGCGGGTTCACGGGCAAACGGAAGGACAGCGAAGGCTTTTACGGGTTCTCCTCATTCGCGTACCCGGGCGTCGTCTACCGATACGACTTCAAGAGCGGCACGAGCACGGTGTTCAAGCAGCCGAAAGTGGCGTTCCAGCCATCGGATTTCGAGACCGTGCAGGTCTTCTACCCGTCGAAGGACGGCACGAAGATCCCGATGTTCCTCACCTACAGGAAGGGCCTGAAGCAAGACGGCGCCAACCCGACCTACCTGTACGGCTACGGCGGCTTCAACATCTCGCTGCCTCCGGCGTTCTCGCCGGCCCTCATCGCGTGGATGGAGATGGGCGGCGTCTTCGCGCTGCCCAACCTGCGCGGCGGCGGCGAGTACGGCAAGGACTGGCACGACGCCGGCCGGCTGAAGCACAAGCAGAACGTCTTCGACGACTTCATCGCGGCGGCGGAGTACCTGATCGCCGAGCACTACACGTCGACGCCAAAGCTGGCGATCGCCGGCGGCAGCAACGGCGGCCTGCTCGTCGGCGCCTGCCTGACGCAGCGGCCGGACCTCTTCGGCGCGGCGCTGCCCGCGGTCGGCGTGATGGACATGCTGCGCTTCCACAAGTTCACCATCGGCTGGGCGTGGACGTCAGACTACGGCGACCCGGAGGACAAGGACGACTTCGAGACGCTGCTGAAGTACTCGCCACTTCACAACATCAAGCCCGGGACGTCGTACCCGCCGACGCTGGTCACGACCGCCGATCACGACGATCGCGTGGTGCCGGCGCACAGCTTCAAGTTCGCCGCCGCGCTGCAGGCGGCGCAGGCCGGCGCCGCGCCGGTGCTGATCCGCATCGAGACCAAGGCCGGTCACGGCGCCGGCAAGCCGACGACGAAGATCATCGACGAGCGCGCCGACATGTATGCATTCCTGGTGAAAGCTCTCGGAATGCACCCGGCGAGCGACGGCCGACAGTCGAGCGACCAGCGATGAGCTCGTAGCCAGCTGATGCTGTCTCTGTTCTTTCACAGCTGGGAGCGCCGACTCGCCAGCATCTCGAAGGATCGGGTGGTCCGGCCCTTCCAGTGGGGGCTCGACTGGATTCCGCCGAAAGGCCGCGTCGCGTCCGACGGCGAGGAGCTTGCGGTCATCCAGGAATACGTACGCACGGTGCTTGCCGACACCGATCGCTGGTTCACGCCGCCGCCCACCGACGCCTACTCGCAATCGAGGCTCGACGATGGGACGTCGCTCGTGACGTTCCCGACCGCCCGGCCGACGCCGCATCGCGAGAACGACACCGTGATCACCAGGTTCTTCCCGGCGCGCGCGGAGGCGGGCCGCAGCGGGCCGAAACGCGCCGTGCTCGTGCTGCCGCAGTGGAACTCCGACAACGACGGCCACGTCGGGCTGTGCCAGCTGCTCGCGCGATTCGGCATGAGCGCACTTCGACTCAGCCTGCCGTATCACGACCGCCGGATGCCGCCCGAACTGGCGCGTGCCGACTACATCGTCAGCTCAAACGTGGTGCGGACGCTGGAGGTGTGCAGGCAGGCCGTGCTCGACGCGCGCCGGGCGATTGCGTGGCTCGCGCGCGAGGGCTACGAGCGGATCGGGATCCTGGGCACCAGCCTCGGGTCGTGCCTGGCCATGCTGACGGCCTGTCATGAACCGCTGATCAGCGCGCAGGCGCTCAATCACATCTCGCCGTACTTCGCCGACGTCGTCTGGCGCGGGCTGTCCACCAGGCACGTGCGCGAGGGGTTGGAACACCACATCGATCTCGAGACGCTTCGGGGGCTGTGGATGCCGATCAGCCCGCAGCACTATCTCGATCGGCTCCAGAAGCGGTCCGTCAGCACGCTCCTGGTCTACGCGCGCTACGATCTGACGTTCCCTGTCGATCTGTCGCGTGCCCTGGTCAACGACTTCCGCGGGCACAACATTCCATACCAGCTGGCGGTCCTGCCGTGCGGGCATTACAGCACGGGGTCCGCGCCGTTCAAGTACATGGACGGCGTGATCCTCACCAGGTTCTTACACGGAAGCTTGTAGGCAGGACGTTTTCGGTCGAGGCTTCGGCGCCAAGACGTGGTCGGGCCGCTGTTTAACCGTAGGGCCGATCTTCCGCCTTCGCTGAAGCTACGGCGGACCGCCGAAGCCTTGGCGGAGGCTGGTCAGATCGGCCAATCGACGATGGCCAATCTAAAGATTGGCCCTACCGCCGCGGTCCGGAGTCGGGAGTCCGGAGCCCGGAGCCCGAGACCGTAGCCCGGAGCCCGTAGCCCGTAGCCCGTAGCCCGTAGCCCGTAGCCCGTAGCCCTTAGAGATACTTGAGCAGCCCCTGCAGTGCAGAGTAGAGGACCCCGGCCAGTTGCTGGACGAGCGGCGACACCTGGCCCTGATTGACCGATTCGGCCACCGTGACCGGATCGGTGAGCAGCAGCCAGATCGTGGCGCCGGCGATGAGGATCGCCAGCACCGCAATCGTGCCAAACAGGCTCGCGCTCAGCTTGACCAGCTGCATCGTCGAGGTAAGCCTACCACTCCGGTGTCACCGGGGTTAGACACACGAAACGATCATTTGGACGGTCCCGGGGGCCGGCCGTTCCCATCTACGGTAGGGCCGATCCCTACACAGGCCGCGCCGGTAAAACCTACGCCGGATCCCTCATACGGGCCAGGCGGCGATCTTGATTCAGTTCGTCGGACGACAGGGCTCTGGCGTGGCCAACCTGAGGTTGGACAATCTACGGCAGGGCCGCTCGCGGGCCGGGCTAGCTGACGGCGATGAGCGCGGGGTCGCCAAGCGACAGGCCGCCCAGGGTCGACTCGACCCGGGACTTGTCGCCGACGACGAGCGTCACCAGGCGGTCTGGATGCAGGTGACGGACCGCGGCGTCGTGGACCTGCTCGAGGACCATCGCTTCGACGCGCGGGACGAAGGTGGCGAAGTAGTCGTCGGCCAGGTCGTAGAGCGCCAGGTGGGCGACGCTGCGCGCGACCTGATCCGCGGTCTCGAAGTTGCGCGGGTAACCGCGCGTCAGGGCGGCGCGCGCAAGGTCGAGCTCGGCGGCCGTCACCGGCTTGTCGCTGCGCATGGCCGCCACCTCGCCAAGCGCTTCACGGATGGCGTCGGCGGTGACGTCCGTCTGCACGCTGGCCGACATCTGAAACGGGCCCCGGCCGAGGCGGAACTCGAACCACGACCTCGCGCCGTAGGTGTAGCCCTTGTGCTCGCGCAGGTTCATGTTCAACCGGCTGACGAACTGCCCGCCCAGCACCAGATTCAGGAGCAGCAACGCGTGGTAGTCGGGCGTCCGCCTGGAGACTGCCACGTGCCCGATGCGAAGTTCCGACTGCGCGGACCCGGGTCGATCGACGAGCAGCAGCCGCTGCTCGGGCTCCTCCGGCTCGGCCAGCGCGGCCCCGGCCCCGGTCAGATCGGCGTCGCCGCCACTTTCGCCCCAACCGCCAAACGCCGCGATCGCCGACGCCTCGACGACGTCGGGCGCCTCGTTGCCGACGACGACCAGGACCGCGCGCGACGGCAGGAACCACTGGCGATGGAACTGCTCCACCTGCTCCACCGACATCGACTCGAGCGCGTCCATCGTCCCGATGGCCAGGTGGCCGTACGGGTGCTGGCCGTACAGCGCCGTCGTGAAGGCCCGATCCGCGACAGCGGACGGCACGGTGACGAGTTGCCGGAGCCTGTTGGATCGCAGCCGGCGGACGCGATCGAATTCGTCCGCCGAGAAGCGCGGGCGTGTCGCGATGTCCGCCAGCAGGGAGAAGGCACGGTCCCTGAAGCGCGAGAGCGAGGTCAGCGTCAGGAACGTCGCGTCCGGCCCGACCTCGGTATCGAACTGCGCGCCGATGCGGGCGAGCGCTTCGTTCAGCTCGAGCGCGCCGTGATCGCCAGCGCCTTCATCCAGCATGTCGCCGGTGAGCGACGCGAGGCCGGGACAGCGCCGGGGATCGGCAGACGAGCCGACCCGGATCAGCAGCACCATCGTCTGGACGGGGATGTCGCGATGTTGAGCGGTCCAGAGCGCCAGGCCGTTGGGCAGGCGCGTCTTGCGGACAGCGGGAAAGGTGAATGGCGCGTCGGCGCCGAGCGGCGGCAGTCGGGTGCGATCGACCATCGTCAATTCACCCGGGCCGGCAACGAGTCTCGCAGGGCTGCCGACTCCTGGCCGCGCGGCACCACGCTGACCGCCACGCGCTCCGCGTCGATCAGGAATTGGCGCGAGTAGTCGGCGAGCGACTGTGGGGTCGCCGCCAGGTAGCGCCCGAGATCCCGCGCGAAGTAGTCGGGGTCGCCGAGAAAGACGTTGTAGGCGTTCAGCTGATCGCTCTTCCCGCCGAACCCGCCGACGGTCTGCACGCGGTAGACGAATTGCGCCTCCGCCTGTGCCAGCACGCGCTCACGCTCGGAGACGCTCGGGCCCTCGCCGGCAAATCGCCGGACCTCCTCGGTGATGGCCTGGTCCAGTTCGTCGAGCGAGTGACCGGGCGCCGCGGTGGCGACCACCTGGAAAAAGCTCGAGGCCTCCCGCGACTGCTGGTAGGCGGCCACTTCCGTCGCGATGCGGGTGTCGTAGACCAGCCGGCGGTACAGCCGCGACGTCTTGCCGCTCGTCAGCAGATCGGCCACGAGATCGAGCTCTGCGTCACCGGGCTCGAACATGCCCGGTGAGTGCCACGACAGGTACAGGCGCGGCATCTCGATACGATCCTCGAGGAACAGGCGCCGCTCCCGATCGAGGACCGGCGCGTTCAGCACCGGACGCCGTGGCGCCGGACCGGGTTCCAGATCGCCGAAGTAGTGTTCCGCGAGATCGAAGGCGCGGGCCGGCTCGATCGCGCCGGCAATGGCCAGAGACGCGTTGCCCGGGTGGTAGTGCGTCGCGAAGAACGTGCGCACCTCATCGAGTGATGTCGCGCGCAGATCGTCTGCCGATCCAATCGTCACCCAGTGATAGGGGTGATCCGGAGGGTAGAGCGCGGCGACGGTGGCCATCGCCGACAGGCCGTACGGGCGGTTCTCGTAGTTCTGGCGCCGCTCGTTGAGCACCACGTCGCGCTGGTTGGTAAAGCGCGCCTCGGTGAGCGCCGGCAGCAGGAACCCCATGCGGTCGGACTCGAGCCACAGCGCCAGTTCCACGGCGCCGGTCGGCACGACTTCCCAGTAGTTCGTACGGTCGACGTTGGTGGATCCGTTCAGCAGCGCACCGGCCGCCTGGAGCGGCTGGAAGTACCCGGAGTCGTGATGCGCCGATCCCTCGAACATCAGGTGCTCGAACAGGTGCGCGAGGCCTGTCCTGCCCGGTACCTCGTCTTTCGATCCGACGTGGTACCAGACGTTCACCGCCACGATGGGGCACGTGTGATCTTCGTGCACCAGCACGGACATGCCGTTGCCGAGCACCCGCCGTTCGCAGCGGATTTCCATCCTGTCCCCAGCCAAGTGCGCTAGCCGACCTTCTTCTTCTCGCCGCAGCCCGGCATGGCCTTGCCGAAGTAGGGGTTCTTCACGGCTTCGCCCTTCTGGAGCCACGACTTCTTCACCATCGGGCAATACATCGTGACGACGTCGCCGCCCGGGCTGACCTTCGTGCGCTCCGAGTACTCGATGACAGCGGCACTGAGCTTCCCGAACGCGAGGCGCGCGTCGGCCAGGTTCGAGGTGGCCTGCAGCTCCGCGGCCGCCTCCTTGATGGAGGTGCCGTCGGCACCCATCTCCCCCGCGGCCTTCGCCATCGTCTCGGCGTCCGCCTTGACGGTGTCTGTCTTGTCCGCGACCAGGGCTTCCTGGATGCGGAAGTACGGATCCAGCATCGCCGACACCGACTGGTCGGCGCGGGCCACGACGGCCGTCGCGGCCATCACGGCGGCAAGCAGCGCAACGCGTAGAGTCTGTCGCATCGTTTGCTCCTCGGGCCGGCCCCGCCTAGCGGACCGGCGTCAGCGGGATGACCCGCGAGTAACTGGCAATCGAGATCTGCGCGGCAGCCTGTTCCGCCACCCGCTCGAAGGCGCGGGCGGCAGCCGAGGCCGGCTCCGAAAGCACGATCGGCCGGCCGGTGTCGCCGCCTTCGCGAATCGGCTGGTAGATGGGCAGGCGGCCCAGGAACGGCACTTCCATCTGCACCGCCAGCGCTTCGCCGGCGCCGTGTCCGAAAATGTCGGACTCGTGCCCGCACTGCGGACACTCGAAGTGGCTCATGTTCTCGATCAGCCCGAGCGTCCGGATGTTGAGCTTCTGATACATCCGGATAGCGCGGCGCGTGTCGGCCAGCGACACCTGCTGCGGCGTCGTCACCACGATGGCGCCGGCGACCGGCACTGACTGACTCAGGCTGAGCGCCACGTCGCCCGTCCCGGGCGGCATGTCGACGACGAGATAGTCCAGATCGTCCCAGGCCACCTGCCGGAAGAACTGCTGGATCGCGCCGTGCAGCATCGGCCCGCGCCAGATCACCGCGGAGTCTTCCTGCGTGAGGAACCCCATCGACACGACGTGGACGCCGTAACGCTCGGCCGGGATGATGCGGCCCTGCTCGTCGGCCACCAGCTCCGTGTTGAGCCCGAGCATGATCGGCACGTTCGGCCCGTAGATGTCGCCGTCGATGATGCCTACCCGCGTGCCGAGGCGCGCAAGGGAGATGGCGAGGTTCACCGCCACGGTGGTCTTGCCGACGCCGCCTTTGCCAGCGCCGACGGCGATGACGTTCTTCACGCCGGGCACCGGCGCACGCCCGCCATCGGCCACGGCGGCCGCCCGCACGGCAGCTGTCATCTCCACTGTCACCGAGGTCACGCCCGGAAGCTGACGCACAGCCGCATCCGCCTGCGCCTGCAGGCGGTCCTTCACCGGGCAGGCCGGCGTGGTCAGCTCGATGGTGAAGCGGACGGCGCCGCCGTCAACAGCAAGCTGCTTCACAAAACCGAGGCTGACGATGTCTTTGCCCAGATCGGGGTCGACGACGACGCGCAGTGCCTCGAGCACTGCCGCCTGGCTCACTGGCGTGGACATGCGATAACCCAGCTTACCGCACGTCGCGGCGCCGGGGACAGGAAAGGGGAAGGTCCATCAACTCGGGGGTTTGCAGCCCGGCCGCTGGAAATCGGGCGACAGTTCCGGTAGACTCCGCGCCACCACCTCAGGATTGGTCCGGTGGCAAGGAGTCATCGCGCATGAGTGATGCGACCACGCCCGGAGCTCCCTCGAGCAACCGGAGCCTGATGATTGTGCTCGCCTATCTCTGGCTGCTGGCGCTGGTGCCGCTGCTGGTGGAAAAAAACGACAAGGAAGTCCAGTGGCATGCCAAGCACGGCATTGTCCTGATGGTCGCTGAGCTGATCCTCTGGATTGCGCTGTTCATCGCGTCGACAGTGATCGCGATGGCGCTGCCGGTCATCGGTTGCCTCTTCAGCATCGTGCACCTCGTGGTCTGGGTGGGCATTCTCATCCTCCACGTGATGTGCATCATGAAGGGCATCAACGGTCAGCGCCTGCTGATCCCCGGCGTCAGCGAGTACGCGAACAAGTTCTAGTCCGATCGCTTCCACCTGCTCCGGGGATTCGGCGCGCCGAGAGGCGGCGTCGAATCCCTGGCGCGGGCCGGTTCGCCAGGGCGCTGGCGTGGTTCCAGGACGCGCGCGTTGACACGCCGCCTCGCTCTCCTCTTCGCGGTTCTTGCGCTGGTGCTCCTCGCCGCCGATCTGTCACGACCAGCAGATCGACAGCTGTCAGTCGTCGTCCTCCGCACCGGCATTCACGTCTACCAGCACACGCTGTCGCCAGTCCTTGCGGCGACCGGTGTGCGCTGTCGCTTCACGCCGAGCTGCAGTCGCTACGGGGAAGCCGTCATCGCCAGGCACGGCGCCATTGCGGGCTCATGGATGGCGGCGCGGAGGATTCTGCGCTGCGGCCCGTGGACGCCGATGGGCACTGTCGACGAGCCGCGGTAGTCGCAACGCGAGCGCTGCTCGCGGACCTACGATCCGCCGAACAGGCGCCGCGACTCTTCGTGGAGCAGCGTCCAGATCGCGTAGCCGCCGAGGGCCGTGCCGAGCGGGAGAAGCGGAAGGTTGAACAGCCCGAGCGCGAGGCCCAGGAACCTGCCCCAGGGCCGGCGCCGCCGCATGGCGCGGGCGCAGTAGAAGTGCGCAACCGCCCAGACCAGGGCGGCCAGGGCCACAACGACCAGCGTCGCTGCGGTGACGCCCGCCGCCACCTCGGTGCCTGCCCGGTCGGCGCCGCTCGACAGCGCCAGTTCGGCCGCCGCTGCGGCAAACGCCAGCACCGCGACGCCGACGATGGCGTTGAACGCGCTCCAGAAGTCGAACAGGCGGGTGAGAAACTCGATGTGGCGCGTCACTATTGCTCAGAGTTGTGCCGCGTGGCGGCACTAGGCCACCGAGACGGTGACCTCGACGCGTGTGGCGCGGACCGCGGGCGGCGCGACGACGAACCGGAAGCGCGAGCCGTCGGCGACGCCCGGCGGCAGGGCCAGGCGGAAGTGGTGCGGGCGCGCGTATTCGCCGGTGCCCTCGCAGCGCCCGCAGGGCTCGGCCCACGATTCGCCGCGGCCGCCGCACCCGGCACACAGGTTCCGCAGCCCGAGCTCGATCGGGACGATGGCGCCCGACACCGCCTGCCTGTAGGTGAGCGTGATGGCCGTCGTGACCGCCGCGACGTGGTCGTCGCTGGCCGCGAAGGTCTCGCGAACCCGATCCACCGCGGGACCGATCGACGGGAAGTCGATCGCGATCTCGTCGGCGAAGCAGCGCGCCAGGCTGAGCGTGGCGTGGCCCTGCGTCAGCGGCGCCGCGTCATCACGAAACGGTCGGGGCGTGTCATTCACGAAATGGAATTCCCTTCAGCCTCGGCCCGTACTTTGAAACCGGCATCGCGCCTTGTCAAGGCTGGAAGCGCGGTAGTACGATGCGCTTCCGTCGCAGAGGAGTACACACCATGTCCGACGAGCCAACCCCCGGTCCCCTGACCTGCCCGGACTGCGGCGGGATCCTGCACGGCGTCGGCCAGGAGCCCCTGATCAGCGCCGACGCGGCGCGCGCAGCGACCGCCGCGCCAGTCGCGATGTATCAGTGCCTGATTTGCGGCTACACCGAAGCCCGTCACGCCGATCGCCCATCGGGCGAGGCGCAGGCCCTGGCATGACGGAAGCCGCCGCTCGCGAGTGTCCGATGTGCGCCGAAGTCATGCGGCTGGTCGAGCGCACGACTGTCGACCGCGTGCCGGGCTCGACCGCGTCGAAGGAGACCCGATTCTTTGAATGGGTCTGCCCGGAGTGCGACTACTTCGAGGAAAAGGACGAGGAGGGCAAAAAGGACTAACCCGGATGGAGCGTCAGCGCGCGCCGATTGTCAGCAGCACCTCGCGCCGGACGGTGTCGTCCAGGTCCTCGAGCTTGAGGGCGCTATCACACTCGTCGCACAACACTTCCAGCACTGCCGGACGGCTCTCTTCTGACACCTCCACGCGGGCGTCCTCGAGGTGAACCACATGCATCTGCAGTGATTTCACCAGAAAATTCTTGTCATTCCCGCAGTTCGGGCAGGTCAGGGCCACTCGCAAGCTCCTCTCGCCGGTCTCTGGCGTAACAGGCATCTACGGCAGATTGTAGGGGATAGCGCCGCGCAAGGTAAACAAGAAACATGCCTCCGCGAGAAGCGTTTTCGATGGAATTGATGCGAATTCGTGCAGCGGCCGCGGACCGCCGCGCCCGGTCTCAATCGGGCTTTTCCCGAGGCTTTTCGCCCGCCAGGGCATAGACAACCCGGCCCTCGACCGCGGCGCCGGGAAACAGCAGCCGGACAGCCTGGACGTAATGGTCGAGCTGGACCTGGTGCTGCGGACTGGGCCGCCCGGTTTTGAACTCCAGCACCGTCAGCGCCCCGTCCTGCGCCCGCACCACCAGGTCGATGGTCCCGCGCAGCACCCGGCCCCCGTCACGGACGATGACAGGGACTTCGTGCCAGACATCGGCCCCATCGACGAGCGCACGCAGATCCTTACGGGCCACAAGCTCTGAATAGACGTCAATGGCGCCGGCCGTCGCGTCCCCGCTGCTGCTGTCCCCTGACGACAACTGCCCGCCCAATGACGACAGGCTTCGCTCCAGTTCCGTACGCGGGAGCGGCGCCAGCCCCCAGCGGTCGATCAGGCGGTGGACGAGCGATCCCACGAGCCGCGCGTCAGGTCTGGGCGAGCCGCCGCGCGCGGCGACATCCGGCACCTCGCCCGCCATCGCCAGCGCTGGCACATCGCCCGAGGGTCCGAGCTCGGCGAAGTCGACGGCCGGGTTCCGCGGGAAGCCCGACGCCGTCAACGGCGTCGGCGTGGCTGCGACAACTTCCGGCGTGCGGCAGACGGTGAAGCGGTGCCTGCTGGCCGCGACCCACTCGACGACATCGACGCCAGGAACCACCGCGTCGGTAAATGCCTGCCGGAGGCCACTGGGCAGCACGTCGCCCAGGCCGCCGCGAGCGGCGAGAAACGTGCCGTCCTCGCCGACGATACTTCCCAGGTACAGGCGATCGCGCGCCCTCGTGACGGCGACGTAGAGCAGCCGTTTCGACTCCTCACGCTCGCGCGCCGTCGCGTCGTCGTCGGCCTCGGATCTGAAATCGCCGATGGCGACACTGGGCACTTCGTCTTCAGTCGTGCCGGCAATCCGGATCGGGTCCCGGCCGCCTCCGGCGCCGCGTCCCAGGTTGACGAGGAACACCACGGGGAACTCCAGCCCCTTGGCGGCGTGGATGGTCATCAGGTTCACCGCGTTTGCGGCGTCGATGACGGCGCCAGACTCGTCTCCGGCGGACAGGCGATCGAGATGCTCCGTGACGCGGGCCAGCGTGGTGTATCCGCGGTTCTGAATGCGGCGAAGGATCGCCCGTACCTTCTTCAGGTTCTCGCGTGCCTGCACGGCGCGGGGGCCGGCGATCAGGAAGTCGTAGGCGCACTCGGCCAGCACGCTGTCGAGCAATTCCGCCGGCGGCAGGCGATCCGCCAGGGACAGCCAGCGCGGCACGCTGGCGCGGACCCTTGCCATCACGGCGCGATCGTCGGGCGACAGCGCCGCGTCCCCCGGGTGCGGCCCGACGAGCGCCATCGCCGCACCTGGCGCCAGCGCCGACAGGGCGCGATCCGAGATTCTGGCGATGCGCGAACGCAGGAACGCCGCCGCTCGCAGATCGGAGGACGGATCCGCCAACAGGCGCAGCAGGGCGACGACGTCCTTGACCTCGTCGGTCTCGAAGAAGCCGAGGCCCTTGTAGACGTAGCTGGGCACGCCCATCGCGCCGAGCGCAGTTTCGAACGCCTGATGCCCGTCGCGGGATCGGAAGAGGATCGCGATGTCGCCGGGGCGCGCAGGCCGCCGGGCGCCGGTGTGACGGTCCCGCACGATGCCCGACGCCAGCAGCCGCGCAACCTCTGCGGCGACGGCCGTTGCCGCCGATGCCAGATCCGTGGTCGCAATCAGGCCGAGCGCCGGCTCGCCGCCGTTGCCGGGATCGACGGGAAAGCGATCGCTCTCCTCGTAGGCAAACGCGTCGGCCCGCTCCGGCGCCTTGTCGATCTCGTCGCAGAGCGCGTTGGTGAACGCCAGGAGCGCCGGGACCGCGCGGAAGCTGTGACGGATCGCGCGCCGCACCGGCAGCCCGTCGGGGCGCAACTCGGCGATCCGGCTCGAGGCGCGTCGCAGCACGCCGACGTCGGCATCGCGAAACCCGTAGATCGACTGCTTGCGGTCGCCGACGACGAAGATCGTGGGCTGGAGCGGGAGATCCTGGGCGATCCCCAGGCCCTCGCGCCACGACTGCACCAGCTGCCACACCAGGCGCCACTGCGCGTCGCTGGTGTCCTGGAACTCGTCCACCAGGAGGTGATGGAACCGCGACTCGAGCTGGAACCGGCTCTGAGTGAACTCGTCCATCTCGCCGAGGAGCTCGAGCGTCCGGTGAAGCGCGTCGGGAAAGTCGACGACGGCATGCGCCTCGAGCGTCGCGCGGTACTGCGTGAGAGCGATGTGAAACAGCCGCCACACGCCGCGTGTCAGCACGGCATTGAGATCGCGCCGGAACGCGTTGACGTCCTCGGCCAGCGATGGCGCCAGCCGCTCGATCAGCGCCTGATGACGCCTGCGCGCGTCGTCGCTGATGAAGGCGTCTTTGGCGTACGCGCTCTTCTTGCGTGGCGCGTTCTCGCGGGTGAAGAAGTACGCGCGCAGGCCGTCCACCAGCCGCCGCACTTCGCGGAAGGCGGCGTCGTCTGACGCCGTGGTGTCGCCGCTCAGCCGGGTCAGGTCTGCGGCCAGAAGCTTGAAGCGAGCGCTTCGCACCGGCCCCGTGCGCACGAACCCGCTCAGGCCGCCTTCGGAGTAGCTGAACGACTCGCGCACGCGGTCGAGCAGGCGCTGCGCAGCGCCGGCGGCGGTCAGGTCTTCCGGCACGAGGCGCATGGCGCGAGTGAGCGCGCTTGCTGCCACGAGACGGCGGTCGAGCAGCGCCGACAGTCCTCGCCGCACCTGCAGGTCGCCGAGGCTCCCGAGCACGAGCGCGACTGCCCGGTCGTCGGCGGCCAGCGCCCGGCTGACGCGCATGCTCTTGTCGAGCGATTCGTCCAGCAGCCGCGCGGCCTCTGTCTCGTCGGCCATGCCGAACCCGGGATCCAGGTCGGCCTCGAGCGGAAACTCGCGCAGCAGCGACAGGCAGAACGCGTCGATCGTGCTGATGGCAATCTCCCCCAGTCGCGCGCTGAGCGCCCGCCAGCGCGCCTCGTCGATGCCGCCCTGTTCGGCGGCGCGGACGAGGCTGGCGAGGATGCGTTCCCGCATCTCGGCGGCGGCCTTGCGCGTAAAGGTGATGGCCAGGATGTTGCGCGGATCGACGCCGGCGCGAATCAGGTTGATGTAGCGATTCACGAGGACGCTGGTCTTCCCCGTCCCGGCCGACGCCTCGAGCACGACGTTCAGCCGCGGATCGACAGCCGCCGCGCGATCGTGCGCGTCAACCGACGGCGCACCGGGCGTGGCGTGCGCCACGGGCCCGGCCGGTTCGACCGGCGCGGCCTCGTCAAACGGCAGGCGCGGGGTCGACGGCTTCGACATAGTCCTTGCGACAGACATTGGCCCAGGCGCAGCTGGCGCACAGGCTGCGGAGTACCGGCCTCGGCGGAAACTCGCCGCGGCTGATAGCGGCGACATGTCGTACGACGCGCGCTTCCTCACGGGCCAGGATGCCGTCCAGTTCGGCGGCGTTGCGGGCGAGCGGCCGCACGGGCGGGTCCTCGCGAAACGCCACGTAGGCGGCTTCGGCCAGCATCCAGTTTCGTCCGCGATGCCCTGCCAGCTGCTGCGTGAGGGCCGTCGCATAGGTCGCCAGTTGCAGCGGGCCGCTTGCGCGCGACGACTTGTAGTCGACGACTCTGAACGTGCCGTCGGCCAGCAGGTCGACGCGGTCGGCGACGCCGCGAATGGCAATCGTCTCCGGGCCGTCCTCGCCGCGGAACACGACGTTGCCGTCCAGTCGATGCTCGAGCCATCGCTCGATCACGTCGCCCTCCCGCTCCGCTTCCATCCGGAGGACGACGTCGATCAGGCCGGGGGCAACGGGAGATCCGAGGAAGCGGGTGCGCTCGATGGCGGCGTCAGAGGGCGGCAGGCCCTTGAGGCGTTGCTCGAGGATCTCCGCCGCGAGAGCCGCGGCCTCGTCCAGGCGATCGGGCCCGATCGTCGTCCGGCCGCGTTGCTGCCAGGCACGATAGAAGGACTCGAAGACCTCGTGAATGAGGCGCCCGCGCTCGAGCGGCGACAGGCCGTCGTCGTCTGGCCGCTCCTCGCCGAGCTTCAGGACGTAGCGCGCGAAGAACTTGAACGGGCACTGCCCGTACAGATCGAGCGCGCTGACGGACCACGGCCTCGGCGGCTGGGGCATCGCGCGGCCGTGAAATTCGCTGGCCGTGAAGTCGGGCCGCTCCGACCTGAGGGCAAGCCAGGCCGTCGTCTCCTCGCTCACGCGAGACGCGAGGGTTGGCGGAATCGGCCGGACCATCATCGCTTCTCCGGTGAAGACGATCGTGTCGGCCATCGTCAGCGTGACGGTCGTCAGGCCGGCGCGCGGGACGTCGGCCAGCAGCGGCGACGCGTCAACCAGGGCGTCGTCTTCCAGGGCAAATCCCGAGAGCGAGACGTGGGACTGCGGCGATTGAAGGAGATCGACGAACGAGGCGCGGGCCGCGGCCGTCCGATCGGGATCGCCGGTCCAGCCGATCGTGGCCAGCACGCGCTGCGAGTAGAAGATGTTGCGCCGCGTCCTGGCCGGCCACTCGCCGTCCACGAGCCCTGCCAGATGGAGGTCGGCGAAGTCGCCGAAGGGCGCCGCCGCGCGGTCGATCAGCATGACGCCTGATGTGCCGGCAGCCGGCGTGAACGTCTCGCCTTCAATCCACCGCCGCGAGGTGGCCGCCACATCGTCCACGGTCCAGCGCAGGTCGTGGTGGATGCGGTGGGCGTCGCGCAGGCCCGCCAGAATCGTCAGGATCGCCTGCCGCGCCCGGAGGTCCCGATCGGCCAGCGGATCGTCGTCTGCAACCGGCACGAGGTGCTGCGCCAGAAAATCCAGCAGCAGGGTCAGGGCGTCGCCCGCCGGCTGCGCAGGGGCCAGCGCCTTCAGCGCCCGGAGCGCCCGCGCGCCGGCCCGGGCGGCGCGCGCCGCGCCGCGGGCCGACCAGCGGGGGTCGCGCGGCGGCGCCAGTGACTGGTCGTCCCACGCTGTCGCAAGCGACTCGAGACTCTCAGCGTCGCCCGCGCGATCGACCGCCGAGAGCCCGACCTCGAGTGCCGCGACGTCGGCGACGGCCAGCGGAACGTGGTCGCTGGCGAACGAGAAGTAGGGCGACCTCAGCAAGGCGCACAACGGGCCCGCGGCAAACTCAGTGGAGAGGACTGAAAAAACGAGGTCCAACGCCGCGGCCGCCGGTTCGGCCGCCAGCGGCAGCGCATCGCGCGACTGAAAGGGCACGCCCCCGGCGGCGAAGATCCCCCGGGCCAGGTAGACGTACGGCAGCGGCCGTCCGACGACGACCCCGATCCGATCGAGCGGTACGTCGGGCTGCTCGCGGTGGAGCGCGCGGATGCGGCGCACGAGATCCGCCAGCTCCTCTTCGCGATCGCGGCTGGAAAACGAGTACGACCGCGCGGCGGTGTCAGGGACGAGGAGCACCGGCGAATCCAGCGGCGTCTCCGGCGGCGGCACGCGGATGTCTTCCAGTCCAGGCAGCAGATCGTGGAGCCGTTCCCACAGGCCGGTTTCGAGTTGATCCTCGGTGGCCACGAGATCGATCGCCTCGAGGCCCGGCAGCCGTGTCAGCAGGTCGAAGTCGGCCCGCGCCAGGCCCCCGGCCTCGTGCTCCTCGTCGCCGACGGCGACGACGACGTTGCGGTACGGGCGGGGTGAAGCTTCCTCCAGCAATCGTTCGCGGAGGACGTGCTCGTCGAGCACCCCGAGCGCGGCGACGCGCCGCTGGTAGCCGTGAAAGGTCCGCGCCAGGAAGCGGGTCTGACGCAACAGGCGTTCGGCGCCCCGATCGTAGTCAGCGGCCTCCTCGAACAGCGCGATCAGCTGTTCCTCGAATCGATGCGGCCCGATCTGGCGGCGTTTCAACCCGTCGTAGAGCGCGAGCATCTCCTCGACGAGCGCCGGCCGCAGGTGAAACGGCGGCGTGTCGCCCTCGGTGATCGCCTCGTGCGCCGCGGCTTCGACCAGGACGTCGCGCTCGTACTCGGTGAGCTGGCGAGGCAGTGCCGGCGTTCGCGCGTGCAGGCGGTCGTAGAAGTCCCGCCGGGAGACCAGGTCGGGCAGGACCAGAGCGCCGCCGTCCGCCAGCCCGCGCTCCAGGCCGCGAGCGAACAGCGCCGCGGCGGATCGGCTGGGAAGGATGACTGCCGTCGCGCGGGCAGCGTCGAGCGTGATCGGGACGAGTCTTGCGAGCGCGGCGCGAAAGGCCGGCAGTGTCGGCGCCCGGTGCAACCGGGTGCGGCGTTCGGTAATCACTGCACTCCGGGCGGAGCGAGCGCGGCGTCGAGGTCGTGCCGGGCGCGCGCCAGCAGCATCAGCGCGCCGGCGGCCGCGGAGGACGCCTGCCATGCCTGGTCCATTGCGCCGCTGCTGACGGCCGACTGGCGGACCGAGACTGCCTGAGCGGCCAGCCGCGCGGCACTTTCGACCAGCGTGTGCGCGGGCGCGAGGTCTGGCGGCGCGACGATCGTGTCCAGCGTGCGGAGCATGGTTGAGAGTCGCGTCTGCAGGCCGGGCAAGGTCGACGCGTCCGGGCCGGCGAGCCGCTTGATGTCGTCGAGCGCCCCGCGCATCAGGTCCAGCTCGTTGAGCGGCGCCGCGACGGCGCGGCGGTAGCTCCTGAAGGAGCCCACCTTCACCGACCACTGGTCGCGCGCCAGCCGCAAACGGCGGGCGGCGTCGAGCTGCTCCCTGACAGCCGACAGCAGCGCCGCGACGCGCGCCGGCCGTTTCCGGCCCAGGCGCTCGTCCTGCTGATCGATGCCGGAGATGACGTGCTCGACGCCACGCACATCGGCCCGGGCCGCCCGCGATTTCGCGTCAGTCTCGGCGGTGGCGGCAAGCTTCGAATACGACGCCTCGACGGTCCGCTCGCCCTCGAGACGCGCGTGCACCAGTGCCCGAAGGTGCGTCGCCACCGTCGGCGAGAGCGCCGCGGTTGCCTTGTCCACCGCGTCGGCGAGCGACTCGAGCAGCGACAACTTCTCGGCGGGATCGTCGGCCAGCTCCGCGACGGCGGCCGCCGCAGTCAGTGAGTCCGCCGCCGTCGGCGGCGCCAGCGCCGTGAAGGGCGTCGGCACGACGTTGGCGACCAGGCTCAGGTCGAACTGCTGCTCCCCGGCGGCGGCTCGCATCTCCGAGATCGCCTCGTCCACCATCTGCACGATCTGGCGCACGTCGTTGGCGCGGTAGTAGTAATGGTCCGCGGGCCACTTCTCGAGCTGGTGCTTCGCGTTGAGGGCCAGCTGCATCTTCCGCGCCGGGTCCTTCGTGAACGCCATCTCGTTCAGGGCTTCGGCCACCTGCCCAGCCAGCACCGAAAAATCGGTCTCGCCACGAGTGTCGGCGTAGCGCGACGACCGCAGAGACTCGGCGTATTCGTCGGTTTTCGGCCAGTCCACTGAGGAGGCGGGCAGCGACATCAGGCGCGAGGCGCCGTCACTGCCGAGAGGCAGCGAAAAGACGACGCGGTCGTCAACGCGGGCGAACTCGCCCAGGCAGGCAACGACGGTGCCGTTGGCGAGAAAGAGCCGGAAGTACGCCGGCGTGTCGGCGGAGGCCGGCGACGAACTGGCCGCCAGGCACAGCAGGAGGAGGAGCAGACGCCGGACGCGACCCCACCGGCGAGTCCGCCGCATCGTTGCGGCCACCGCGAGCGGATCCACGTTGTTGAGCGTAGCACGGGCCTTCAATCGCGGCAGACCTGCGATCGTGCAGAAACGTGCCTGTGGAAATCATGTGGAAGAAACGTGGATTGACTGTGCATGCCGTGTCGGGAAAAAGAAATTTACCCGCTGGATCGGCCCGTTCGGCGCCATTGCCTGCTGTGGACAGGAGCTTCGTGACTACTTTCGCTTGTTTGCCGCGCTGAAGCGCTTAAGATCTGCCACCTGTCGGCGGACCTCGCTGACTCTCTGCCTCCATTGCGGGCGCCACACTAGTGCACATCGACGAAGTCATCGACGGGAAGACGTACCACATCGAACTTTCCCGGGTAGACCAGGATCGCTGGCGGGCCCACATCGTCCGGACACCGGGCGTGCCGACGGCTATGATGCCGTTCTATGGCGCGACGCCTGATGCCGCCGCGCGCCTGCTGAGTGACTGGCTGGCGCTGGCGCATCGGACCGCGCGCGGCACGCCCGGAGCCTGACCTGCACACTCGCACTGTTTCGACGCTCGTCGTTGCCGCCGTCTTGCTCTTCGCTCTGGCCGCTCCGGCGGCCACGCAGCCGCGCGTACGCCTGATCGCGACCGGCGGCACGATTGCCAACGCCCGCGACGGCCGGTGGACTGCCGAGACGCTGGTCGGGTCGGTGCCGACGCTGACAGCCATCGCCCGGGTCGAGCCCGAGACCTTCGCGCGGGCGCCCAGCCTGGCCCTCACGCTCGACGACTGGCTGCGCCTCTCGCGCCGCATCGGCGAGGTCGCCGCCGAGCCCGATCTGTCGGGCATCGTCGTCACGAGCGGGACTGACACGCTCGAGGAGCTCGCCTGGTTTCTCGACCTTACCGTCCGATCGGATGTGCCGGTGGTGGTGACCGGCGCCATCAGGAAGCCGGGCAATCCGGAGGCCGACGGCCCGGACAACCTCGCGGACGCCGTGCGCGTGGCCGCCAGCCCGTCAGCACGTGGGCGCGGCACACTTGTCGTCTTTCACGGGTCGATCTTCTCGGCGCGGGACGCTGTGAAGACGTCGACGGTGAGAACCGCGGCGTTCGGCAGCGCGGTGCTGGGCCCGGTCGGTCGCGTGTCGGCCGGCGAGGTGCGCCTGGGAGAACCCGAGGCCCATCGGCATGCGCGCGGCAGCGAGTTCGATGTCGGCACCATCTCTCAGCTGGCGCGAGTGGACGTCCTGCTCACCTACCAGCAGGCGCCGGGCGACCTGGTCACCGCGGCGCTGCGCAACGGCGCACGCGGGCTGGTCATTTCAGCTGCCGGCGCGGGCGCGATCTCGCTGGGCGAGCTGGATGCCGTGGAGCACGCGATGGGCGACGGCATCCCGGTCGTCCTGGCATCCAGGGTCGAGGACGGACACGTCACGCTCGAAGACGTCCAGCATCCGCGCGGCCTCATCGCTGCCGGTGATCTGGCGCCGCTCAAGGCCAGGATCCTGCTGATGCTGGCGATCTCGCAGGGCCTGGACGGCGCCGACCTCGAGCGCGTCTTCCGCGAGGACCAAGCGGGTCGCGTCACGACGCCTGCCGCCGCACGGCATCGCGCAGTTCCATCACCTGCAGTTCGACCTGCTTCACCTCCTTGAGCACGTCGATTCTGCATCTGTTGATCACGAGTTTCAGCATCTCCATCATGCCGAGCAGGAACGTGAAGCACGCCAGCCATGGGCCCTTGGCGACAGGCGGCGAGCTGCCGTCGAACCACAGAAAGCCCACGGCGATGACGATGCAGAGAACCCAGCCGGCCTGGACGACACGGCGTTCGCGCGCGAACCACTGGCGGTTCTGCGCCAGCATCGCCTCCACCTCCCGTCGATAGCGCGGCAGGTCATCTGGTTGCGGCAACTGCGCCAGCAGCCCGTCTCTCAGGTTGTCGTCGTGATTCGTCATACGCCTCCTTGCGTGAGCAGCGCTCTCATGGCTTTTTTCGCGTGATGCAGCCGCGACTTCACGGTGCCTTCCGGGCACTGCACGATGCCGGCAATCTCGGCCAGCGAGAAGTCTTCGAGGAAGTGCAGGACCAGCACTTCGCGATGGCTGGGGGACAGCTCGTCGAGCGCACGATGAATCGCGGGCGCGTCGCCGGTGTCAAATGACGGCGGTGTCGCCTCCGGGAGGCCTTCGAGGTGTGCGTCCTCCGCGCGCTCGCGGGCGATATCCCGCCTGACGCGGTCCACGGCAATGCCGTGCACCACCCGGTAGAGCCACGGCCTGAGCGCCTCCGGGTTCTTCAGTCGCCTGAGGCCCCGGAACGCCGTGACCCACGCTTCCTGCAGGACGTCGAGGGCGTCGGCCGGGCCCGCCAGTTTTGCGGCGTAGTACCCGGAGCGGCCCTTCCATCGTCTTGACGAGATCGTCGAACGCCGCCAGGTCGCCGGACTGGCACCGCAGGGCGATCCAGGCGTCGCGCGTTCGCGTATCGCTGTCCATCCGACACTACTGTCGAACGAGCACGCCTCGAGGTTCAACCGGGGGGTGTCGGCGGGCGAGGCCTCGCGAATCCGGTTCCGACCGAATCCGTGAGGCCTGCCAGCCTGGGTGGTGCGGGTTCTAGACCGCGACCGCTGCGGTGCGGGGCTGTGCGAAGGGGTTCTCGTCGGCGCTCGGGCCGTAGATCGACGGCACCGGGACACCGACCTGGCGAAGGTACACGGTCAGCTGGCCGCGATGGTGGTACCAGTGATTCAGCATCAGCGTGCGCAGAAGCACGCCGACCGGCATCTGCGTCACTTCGCGATCGCCATCGACCATGCGCCAGGTGCCGGCGAGCGCCGCGTCGCCCATCGATCGCAGCGTGTCGCGCGCCGTGTCGACGCTCCGATCCAGTGTCGGGACCAACTCGCCGGCGGTGGCGGCGCTGGCCTGCTTGAACTCGGGAACTGTCATCGGGGACCGCTGCGCGATCGTCGCGATCGCGCCCGGCAGCGTCGCCACGTGCAGGGCGAGCTGTCCCATCGACCACGACTTGTCGTGCGGGCGCCAGGCGAGTCGATCGTCCGGCACACGCTCGAGGACGCGCCTCGTCAGGCGCGCCTCCTGATCAAGTTCCTGCAACAGCATCTCGATTGCGGACATGACGACCTCCCTGTCAGTGAGCGGACTTCTGTTCAGCGCGGCGCCGGATCTGCTCGTGATTGAAGCGCCAGCCCTCGCCGATGCGGCCGCGGAATTCGTCCGGCACGAAGCCGAACGCCGAGTGCCGGAACGCGATGAGCGTGCCGCCGTCCACCTCGGTGAGGCGGTACTGCACGTTGGAGATCACCGGCGCCGACATGAACAACGGGCCGGTGATTTCCAGCAGCGTCGGCGGCTTGATGGCCTGGACGTGCCCCCAGAAGTGGCCGATGCCCTCGCCGAGGTCGCGGTACCAGCGGCCGCCCGGCCACGCTTCGAGCCTGGTCTGCAGCGGCGTGCCGTCGGGCCTCACGTTGGACGGCCCGAGTTGCTCGAGCAGCGCCTCGAACGTGGCCGCAAGCGGCGCGTTCACGTGGATGTCTTCCTGGATGTTCAGCGTCACGTTGTCGAGTACCGGGGGTTGTCACGATCACGACGTCTCTCCCTTGTTAGAACGATGGCTGGACTCGGGGCTGGCGTTCCCCTTGCGCTCGGCGCGTTCCTTGACCTGCGCCAGCTGATGCCGCCAGTACTGCGCGAACGTCTGGGTCCACTCGTGCAGGGGCCTGATCGCCTCCGCATTGGTCCGATAGAACATCTGCCGTCCGTCACGGCGCACGTTCACGAGGCCGACTTCCCTGAGGACCTTCAGGTGCTTCGACACCGAGGGTTGCGCCATCTCCAGCGCGTCCACAATCTCGCCCACCGGCCGTTCGGCGCCGGCGAGGAAGATCAGGATGTCGCGCCGCCGCGCTTCGGCGATGGCGTTGAACGGGTCGGCGGTGGTGGATGCCCGAGGCATGAGACAATCATATTCCTACTACGGAATATGTCAAGCTACGAAGACTCTCCGGAAGCGCGCCGTCGTGACGGCAGAGCAGATCGTGTCTGTAGGGCCGATCTTCAGATCGGCCAGCCGGCGCATCTGAAGATGCGTCCTACAGGGGCCCGACGAGCGTCAGTTGCGCTGCCGAGAAAATTGACGGCTTCCGCGGAAGAGGTGGAGGGACGAACTGCCGCGCTACGACGCGCTGCCGCCGTAGGCGTAGACGACGGTGCCGCCCTTGATTGTGTCGATCAAGGTGCGCGCGATCTCCGGACGGACGGCGGGACAGCCCCAGCTGCGGCCGAGGCGCCCGGCCTTTTCGGCAGTGGCCTGATTCACGTACGGCGCGCCGTGAAAAACGATCGCGCGCTCGTAGGCCCTGTCGTTGATGCCCGGCTGCAGGCCGCGCAGGCGCAGCGAATACCCGTTGTGCCCGACGTACGGCGAATCGGTCACGAACAGGCCCAGGCTCGTCATCAACGATCCCGGCGCGTTCGAGAACGCACGCGTGACATTTTCGCCGCTGCGGCGCCCGTGAGCGACGAGCTCGCGATAGAGGACGCGGCCGCGATCGAGATCGAGCACCCACAGCCGCGGCTGGGTCGACGGGAGCGTGTAGTCGATGACTGTCAGCAGGCCCTGGCGCGCGACTTCATGCAGCGTCGTCGCACTTGCGTACGCCGCGAGCGCCGCGTCGAGGGCGGCCCGGCTCGGACCGTCTGAGAGCACGCCGAGACGCTGCGACAGGACGGCGCTGCCGGTGGCGGCGGGCGTCGCGTTCGCCGCGACACCAGTCGACCCGCCGGCAAGCAGCACGGCGCCGAAAACGAACGCCTTCACGCTCTTCACAACCATGGCTTGGTTCCAGAATAGCAGGAACGTCACAGGCCCGCGATACCCACACGGCCGAGGTAAGTAATCGTGTGAAGAATCAGTTCTTTACAGGGTAGGGGTAGCCCTTCAGCAGAGCTGCGTCCAGCGTTTGGTCGTGGCCGTAGATGTCGTCGACGAAGAACACGATGCCCTCCGAGTTCACGTGCACGGTGTCGTAGAACAACACGACTGTGAGCGGCTGCTTGAGGTTCACGCGCGTCGGCCGGTCGCCCTGCATGGCCGCGTCGATGCGCTCGCGCGTCCAATCGGGCTGATCGCGGAGCACCCATTCGGCGAATCGGGCGGGGTCTTCGAGGCGGATGCAGCCGTGGCTGAAATCGCGGCGCGCACGCGCGAACAGCTGCGACGACGGCGTGCCGTGCATGTAGACGTCCTCGTCGTTCGGGAAGATGAACTTCGCGAGGCCGAGCGAGTTGTGCGGTCCGGGCCGCTGGCGAACGTGCAGCCGTCCGGCGATCACCTGTGTAAGGTTCTCCGGCGTCGGCGGCAGCGTCGGCGCATCGTCGTCGCCGCTGGCGACGATTTCCAGATCCTCGTTCGCGAAGTAGCTCGCGTCGCGTCGCGCGTGCGGGACGATCTCGTTGACGAGGATCGACTGCGGCGGATTCCAGTACGGCCGGAAGATGACGTACTGCATCTTCTCGATGAAGATCGGCGTCTGGTGATCGAGCGACTTGCCGACGACGACGTTCATGCGCAGCGGCTCGTCGCCGCTCGGCGGGTCTGTCGCCCAGAGCCGGAACAGCGGCACGTTGACGAAGACGTTGGGCTGCTCGTCGAGCTTCGGGCAGCCAGCGCATGCGCTCCATTGCCAGCTCAATCTGCCGGACGCGCTGCGCGATCGTGACATTCAGCGCGTGGATCGTGCCGGCGCCGAGGGTCCCGTCGCGCTCCAGGCCGTGCCGCCATTGGAAGCGCTTCACCGCCTCGACGATCGAGTGGGAGTACATCGCCGAGCTCGTCTCGGCATCGCCCTGCAGGTCGCCGAACGCGCGGAGGCGCGCCGCGACGGCGGGAATGCCGTCCCAGGTCTTGCCTGGCAGAAGCTTCGGCTGCCCTTTCGGCAGATCCGGTACCCGCGGCGGCTCGCCGGCATCGGCGTGCGCCCTGACGATGGCCAGCGTCCGGCGCGCGCGCTGGTAGTGGCTCAACGCCGGAGACACGGCGTCGAGCGTGGCCGCAAGGCCGGCGCCGTCGCGGACGGCGTGCAGGAGCGAGGTCACGTCGATCTTCCTCGCGGCGATGCCGTAGCCCCAATACAGCGTCGCCGGATCGACCCGTCCGATGCTCACAGCCTTGACGATGCGTGCGACTGCGGTGCTGAGGGCGAGATCGAACAGGGCGCGGTCGGCCGCGGCTCCGCGTCCGGCCTTGAGCGACGCCCAGCGCTCGGCCAGTGTGGCGGCGTCGTAGTCAGCCGCCGAGAGGCCGTGCTCGCCGGCGTGCGCCAGCGTCGCGACGGTCTCCTCGAGGCGTGCGACAGGTCGCCCACCCTCGAACCAGAAGAGGCGATCCGGTTCGGCGTCGTAGACAGGCTTGAGGAGCCGCGCCACGTCTGGAATGTGGCCCCACTGAAGCTGCGGGTGACTGGCCGACGACAGGACGCTGTCCACCGTGGCCGCGACGTCAGGGTCGGCGGTCGCAGGCGCAATCGTCTGCGCGGGCTGGTCCGTCTTGCGCGGCGCGCTGCCGGGAGCCGCCGGAGCGGCAGGCTCGGTGCCGCGGCATCCTGCGCCTGCCAGCAGCAGCACGAGCGGCCACCAGGACCAGGCGCGCGGGGTTGTTCTCGTCATCAGCACGTGCTCCGGTCGATGGTGTGTCGAATCGAGCCCATCTTCAATCCCCTTCGTCGGTCCCATTTGGCCATAATCTGCGGTGCGAGGTCCCGCTGATGCTGTCACGACGCGCGTTTCTCGGGAGTGCCGCGGCCGCGGCGCTGGCGCCGCGGATCACATTCGCTGGCGCAGGGGTTCCGGACATGCTCGATCACCTTCTTCTCGGTTGCAGCGACCTTGCGGACGGCATCGCCTTCGTCGAGGAGCACACCGGCGTCCGCGCCGCGATCGGCGGCGTCCATCCAGGCATGGGCACGCATAACGCGCTGCTGTCACTGGGCGTCCGCCACTATCTGGAAATCATCGCGCCCGATCCGGCGCAGGCCAGTGTCTCCGCGCCCTCCTCCGGCCGCCTGGACCAGTTGCGGTCGCTTCGCGCGCCTCGTCTTGTCGGATGGGCGGCGCACGTGGCCGACATCGACGCGCTGGCGAAGTCACTCGGAGCGCAGGGCATCGCCGTTGACGGGCCGAATGCCGGTTCGCGCCAGCGTCCTGACGGTCGCCTGCTCCGGTGGAAGACGCTGGGGCTCGCCGACGACCGCGACGGCGTGCTGCCCTTCTTCATCGAGTGGAGCACGGGATCGGTGCACCCGTCAGTCGACGCGCCGCCGGGCTGCACGCTCGAGCACTTCGCCGCTCTCGATCCCAATCCGTCGGCGCTGTCGTCGCTGTGCCGGCGTCTGGGCCTCGATCTGGTGGTCCAATCCGGTACGCCCGGGCTGACCGCGCGGATCGGCGGCAGGACCGGAACCCTGGAGCTCGCCTGAGCCATGCCTGCGTCACGTGACCAGTTCACCGAATCCGAGATCGGCTTCACCGCCGCGCGGGTGGCGCTGGCATCTGGAATTCTCGGCAGTGTCGGCGCAACCCTCGGCTGGCTCGGCTGGCTTGTCTCCAAAGTCGGCAACAAGGAGCTTGTCGTCACCGTGCTGTTCGGGGCGCTGCTCGGCATCGCCCTGCATTGGATCGCGCACTACGTCCACGTCGCCCGCCGCGAGCGGCGCGGCGAAGTGGCGCACGAACCTGCTGGCAGCGACCATCGTTCTCGCACCTGGGTCGCGCTGACATGGGCCACGGGCTTCGCGTTTCTCGGCCTCGTCTCTGAAGATCTCGTGGCGCACATGGCGGCGCAGTTCCTGGTGCCGTTCCTGGCGAGCCTGGCGACACTGCTTCCGGCGGGTTTGATCATCGGCTGGACGATGAATCGCGGACGACGGGGCGAGAGCAACGCGCTGATGACGCTGGCGGGCGGCCTGCTGATCGGCGCGTCGATTGCCATCGTCACCGGCCTGTTGTGGTCGATCGGCTTCGGCGAGGTGCCCTGGGCGTCGCTGTTCGCCTGGTGGGGATTTGTCGGCGTGGCGGTGCGAATCCTCGCGCGCGACGAGCCGCTCTCGCAGCGCCTGGCCGATCCGCTGCTGGCCATTGGCGCGGTATTCATCGCGACGTATCTGATCAACTTTCTGCCGATGCGAGCGCCCTACGAAAAGCTCGGCCCCTTGTCGAACCTCGCGATGCTGCTCCGGGCGATGGCCAGCGACATCAAGGAATCGCCGGACGTGCCGGCCAGCTTCTGGATCGAGGCCGAAACCAAGTACGAACACGAACACCCCGGCGCCAGGCCGAAGGCGCCAACGGTGCCTGCCTTCAATCCGGCATCGGAAAGGCACGTGCCGGACCTGAACGGGGTTGCCGCAGTCATCGACACGCCGGAGCCGGAGCCGCCGAATTCGCTCCTGCCGGCCGACGCTGCAGCGCAGTCTGCGTTCTACCGGTCGTGGACGGTGATGCTGCTCTTCGCGATAGGCGTGGGGATCGCGCCGGCGGTGGAGCGGGCGCTCCGGCCTGCGGACTATCCGAACAGCGAGACGTACCGCCGGGACATCCTGCTCGCGATTGGCGTCGTCGTCGTGCTGGTCGCGTCGTGCCTGTGGGCGCGGCACGAGCGCAGCGTGGAGCAAACGAAGGCGGCGCAGGCCGCCGTGCGCGGCGTCCGCTGAGAGCGCCACGAGAGTTCGCTCGAATCTCATCCTTTCCATAAAGCGTGCCCGCGCGGCGTGCGGCGCCGTTACCATGGAAGGGTGACTCGTGGCTGCGACATCACCCGCGCTGCCGTTCGGCTGGTGTGGTGTGTCGTCATCGCGCTGGCACTCGGCGCAGCACGCGTAGCCGCGACAGGCGATGGGACACCGCCGATCGGAGCGCCCGCGTACGACGCGGAACGTCAGTCCTGCGTCGACATCACGAACGCCTTTCGGCAGAAGGCCTCGCTGCCGCCGCTCACCCGTTCGCCGGCGCTCGAAGAGTACGCCGATGCGGCGGCGAAGAACGACGGCACCGCGCACGGCGTTCATCAGTATTTCAAGCGCATGCGCGGCCATCGCCCGTCGATGGCGGAGAACGAGCTGCCGTGGTGGTCGCTGTCGAACAACGCGACGATCGGACGGCTGATCCGGACCGGCATCGAGATGATGTGGGCCGAGGGCGCGAGCGGCGGGCACTACAAGAATCTCGCGGGGCCGTTCAAGGAGCTGGGCTGCGGGATCTACGTCCATGGCGACGAGGTGACTGTGGTGCAGTCGTTCCGCTGACCCCGGGATTGGGCGGTCGTAACGGGCAAGGCAGGGGCGGGAGCGGGGGCGGGGCAAGGGTGAGGCTGGGCAGAGCGGGTCGGCTGACGGCGCCGTGCTACAATCGGAGGTTGCAAAGCACCTTCCGTGTGGGCCTGTGGCGCAGCTGGGAGCGCGCCTGAATGGCATTCAGGAGGTCACCGGTTCGATCCCGGTCAGGTCCACCAACCTTCGCCAAACGCTCGCTGCGCTCGCGGCTACGGTTGGCAAGCCGCGTCAGGCGAGGCTAGCGAAGGTTGTCCACCGTAGCTCCGAAGGAGCGAAGGTGGACCCCGCCATCGCACAATCTGCAATCCGAGTCGTTCGGCCCAACGCGAGTTCTGCGATCCGTCTGACGTCGTGCGCTGATTTCCGCAGCATTCCGGCTGGCCCGCGATTTGAACCCACTGCGCGGCCATGCCCGGGCCGAAACACTACGTCTACATCCTGCGCAGCGTCGCTGATCGCGACCGCTACTACACCGGCGTCACAAGTGATCCGCGATCACGCCTGGCCGCCCACAACGCCGGTCGCTCGCCGCACACACAAAAGGGCCGGCCCTGGGTCCTGGACGTCCTGATTGAGTTCGCTGACGAATCGCGTGCTCTGGCGTTCGAGCGCTATCTGAAGTCCGGCTCCGGCGTCGCCTTCGCGAAGCGGCACCTGCGGTGAGCGTCACGTCGAAGGCGCCAGCCGGGCCCGCAGATCTGCTGCGGCTTCTTGCCGGCGGAAGCGATCGCCGGAAATGCGACGAGGATCAGGAAAGCCGCGTTCCGCAAGCGCCTGGGGTCGCGCTCATCACGGCGGCAGAAGCTGAAAGACGTACAGCATCATGAAGCGCACTGGCAGGCCGGCCTTGGTTGCCGGCTCGAACGTGGTGGCGCGAATCATTTTCTCCGCTGCACGGTCCGCTCCGTGCTTCGCGTCGAGCGATTTCAGAAGACGCAGCTTCTCGACTGAGCCGTCCGCGGCGACGATGACCTGGAAGAGCGCGTTCCCTTGGACCCCGTGCACGGCCGCTTCGCCGACGTTGGACTGCACGCCGTGACCCTTAACCTTCGCTCCGACTACATCCGCTTCGCACCCCATGTGCAGGTCAGTGGCCTGCCAATCGTCAGGGGCAGGGCCATTCGCCAATATTCCGGCGCCGGCGTCCAATGCGATACTCCGGGCCCCTTCCCGTCCTGCTTCACAATCGTCCTGCCGCTGACGCAGGCCTGCCGGAAGAATAGACCCTCGGCCGTCGATCGCAGCGTCTCGACGTCGGCGTCCGTCGCCGCCTGGACATCCACGGCAATACCTGGCCTCACAAGCAGCGTCATCACCGTAAGAGTGCTTGCGTCCTGGCACGGAACGAAGGCGACGATGCCACACACCCGCTCGGGATGCGGTTCGGCGAGGACGACAGCTGGGAGAGCGGCCCACAGCAGGTTGACCGCCAGGACAGATCGGACGAGGCGCGTGAGCACGGCGCAACCCTAGCAGAGCAGGTGAGGCCGCGCAACGGACCCTGCACCGGGTTTGGGCACAACGTTGAAGATGGAACTGGCCGAACTGACCGCCGCCAAGGCCGCGGTGAGTCCGGCGAAGCGCTGTACGCAAACCCGTCGTCAAACGTCCGAAGACCATCCGGTCGTCCGTGATGGTCTAGCCACGACGTTGCAGGGCACCCACGATGGGGGCCGATACCGCGCTGGATCGCCCGACGACGCGCCGGGACTGATCCGCGAGCAAACCGCCTCGCAGCCCAAGCCGCTGTTCACGACGGCCGAATTACGGGACGCGCTCCACGGCCGGCATCTTCCAGGTGCCATTGAGGATCGCGTCGCCTGGCCAATATAGGCGCATGAACACGTTGAACGAATCGGGCGGCGCCGGCAGCCAGTTCGATTCGAGTGGCTTGCCGGGCGAATCATGCTGGACGTAGATCGTCACCGATCCATCGGCCGCCGTCTTCAGCCTGTCGCGATCGCCAATGGCATGGCGGCCGAGCGGGTTTTGCACGAACGCCTGCTTCCCTGAAGGAATTTTCTGCCGCTAACCTCGACGGGGCGAGCCGCGGCGACAGCATAAACGGCTCGCGCTTGACAATATTTAGATTGTTAGCTAAATATCTATTGTGAACAAGGTGTTCAAAGCGCTGTCGGATCCGACGCGCCGTCGCGTGCTGCAGTTGCTTCGGGAGCGGCCGATGTCAGCGGGAGAACTGTCCGATCACTTCGCGGTGTCGAAGCCGACCATGTCGGCCCATTTCGCTGTACTGCAGGAGGCGGGGCTCATCGACGCGGAGAAGTCCGGCCGCACGATCATCTATCGGCTGGTGATGTCGGTCCTGGAGGAAGCGCTGCTCGGCTTTGCCCAGACCTTCGGGTGGGGTCTGGAATCGAAGCGGGCGACTCGCGTCACGCACCACAAGTTGGCGAAGCGGCCCGCCAAAGGAGCAGTCTGACATGGCACTCAACTGGATTTCGTCCCGGATCGGACCGGTCTTTCCCCTCATTGCTATCGGGCTGGCGCTCGCTAACTGGAACGCCAAACCCGCCGCGGCGTGGGCGTGGGCGGCAGTCATCGTGATTTCCATCGTCATGGTCGTGGTGCAGCGCCTCTCGCAGCTCGCATTGAGCCGATCGTCGAGAGATGCGGCGTCGGCTCGGAGCGTCGCCTTGGTTAACGGCGCGGTCGTGTTCGGCGCATTGATGATGATCATTCCGCTGGCGCTGACACTCGCGCACGCGTATGGCGTCGTGGACGATCCAGACAGCGGGATGCGACGTACGACCATGGTCATGATCGGTGCGTACTTGGCCATGACCGGAAACGCCATGCCGAGGATGCTTCCGCCGGCGTCGTCAATGGCGTGCGCCGCCTCCCGAGTCCAGGCGTTTCAGCGGTTTGCTGGTTGGACGTGGGCGCTCTGCGGTCTTGGATTCGCCATGGCGTGGCTGGCGCTGCCCATCGACGCGGCGACGCCCATATCGATGTCACTGGTGGCTGTCTCCACAATCGTGACGATCGTGCAACTCCTGCGCGTTCGCCAGCCGCAGCCACACGCTCCGCGCCTGAACTAACCACAGGGCTGGATCGCCAGGTGCGGCCGAGATCTCTCGATCGCGTTCCTTGCGACGCACGACGCGCTTGGCGCTACAGTTAGACGATGACTACCAGACGTGCGATAGCGATCGCGGAGTTGGTGCTCGTCCTGCCGGCACTGCTGTTCATGACCTCGCTCGTCATGCGGAGCGCGTTCGGGCCGGCAACGGTCGCTGCGGCGATCGTGACCTGGTACTCAGGACGGATGTGGACGCTGTGGGTACTCCTGCTCGGCCTGCCATTCGCCGCGCTCGTCACCGGATGCTCCACACTCCTGTGGAGCTGGAGGGACGACGACGAATTCCGGCGCGCCGCCTGGCAGACGCTGGCCGCCATCCGCACTCACCCGGCTCTCCTGCTCGTCGCCGCGACGACAGCAACAGCCGGGGGCATGTTGGCAATCGTCGTCCTCCACATGGCCGCGAACTGATGCGCGTCACGGAACAACGGGTTTGCCGTCCGCGCCGACAACGACTTCGGATCGCTTCCCACCGCGTTCGACCAGGCCCTCATAGCTGACGGCCGCACCCTTGACCACTGACTCGACCTTGATGATCCGCCCGTGGGCGGCCAACGCCGCCTGCACCGCCGGCGGGACATCGTCCAGCGCCATCTCCTCTTCGACCTCGATGAGCGTGCCGTCTGCGCTGAACAGCAGGTCCCGTCCGTGTCCGGCACGGGTCGTTTCGACCTCGTAGACTGTCTCACCCTTCTCCACTTCCATCGACGCGGACTTGATGACGCCGCCCTGCAGGTTGGCATCCGCGGCCTTCCTCACCGGCGCGGGCAGTTGCTTCACGGGAATCGCCTTCTCTTCGGCTGTCGCCACGGCGACGGCGAGAGCAGTGACCAGGGCGGCGGCCATGAGCGAGAGTCGTGTCGGCATTGGATGGTCCTTCCTGGTTGTTGACGCTGGCGTTCCCGACGTCAGAACTTGGTCCGCAGCGAAAGCTGTATCCGGCGCGGCGGGAGCGCCGCTGTAGCCTGGCCAAACAGCGGCGAGGCCACTGTCGCGACGTAGCTGGTGAAATTGATGTGATGCAGCAGGGCAAAGTTGTGAGACAGCCGCAGATCCAGATCCGCATAACCGGGCCTGGAGAGGCCGTTGCGCGCCACACCCACGCCGCGGCTGCGAAGGGTCTTCAGCATTTCGGCGCCTAGGGCTTGGTCGAGCCAAAGGCGAACCCGATCGAACGCCGCAGCTGGTTGTAGAAAGTCCCGTAGTCCGGCGACGTGACGTTGTTCTGCACGTCCCGATAGCCCTTGTTGTTGAAGATGTTGTAGACCTTCAAGCCGCCGCTGAAGCGGTACTTCCGGAAATGCCACGGCCGGACCAGCGAGAAGTCCAGCGTCGACACGTTCGGCAGGCGGCCGGCTCGATTCCGCTCCCCGACGAAGTCCTGGTATTCATCCACCGCCGAATACGGAAACCCCGTGCGCCACTCGTAGAGCGGCGAGAACACCCATTGCCCGGGCAGACCCCAGGTGCCGCGAACGATGATCCGGTGCGGCACATCGGTCGGGCTCAGTGAGTTCTCGTCGGCGCGGATGATCGGATTCCTGAAGTTGCCGAAGAACTGATCGTAGTCATTCAGGTTGATGGTGCCGTTGGCGTGCACGTACGACACGGTGACGTCGCGGTACTCGCTCGCCACGTAGCGGCCCGTCGTCTCCAGCTCCCAGTACTTCGACGCGCCGTTGGACGACAGCGCCAGCACGCCACGCGCCGGATCGGGATCGACGATGGCCTCGGTGGAGCCGGCGCGATGGAGGTAGGCAGCCTTGAAGAAGACCTTGCGGCCGACGCGCTGGTCCCAGGCCAGCGTCTCAACCAGGCTCTCCGGGGTCTTCAAGGGCCCGTCAATCACGTGAGCATAAGTGATCGGCAACGCCTGAACGCTGCCGTCAGGGTTGTAGCGGGTCACCGTTGCGGTTTCCAGTTGCGTGAACCCGCCGACGTTCAGCGGGGTTCGCTGGTTGAACTTGCCAACGCCGCCGCGCAGAATTCCCCTGCCGTCCGGCAGCACGCTGAACGACACACCGCCGCGTGGTGAGTAGTTGACCCGTTCCACGACGTCGTCGCGATCGACGCGAAGTCCCAACTCGAACATGAGTCGGTCGGTGAGGCGCCAGCGATCCTGCGCAAACAATCCCAGCTCGGTGCCGCTCACATCCGGGTGTGTCAGCGCCGGCGCATACGTGGTCAGCTCGGCGAGCGAGCCGTCGAGCCGCCGCACTTCGACCGGCTGGCTGTAGGCGTCGCCGTCGTAGCCCGAGCGCTGGACATCGACGCCGACCTTGAAGACGTGCTGGCCCGCCCAGTGTTCGCGAGAGGCGGTGAGCGCCTCCACGAGCTGGAGACTGTGAATGTTGCGCTCCTGCCGCCCGAAGTAGTTCCCGCTCTGCGTCTGCGGCGCGTAGACCATGGGCAGCGTGCCTTGTGTTTTCTGGTCGACCTCGAATACGCGACTGGCAAAGGTCGTCTCCAGCACGGCATTGGCGGTCAGGATGTAGCGATCCGCGAATCCCGCCGCAAAGCCTGATTGCGTGAAGTCCGGCGTCGTCTCCGGCGGCCGGAAGGTGGTCATCGTCGCGTTCGTAATTTTCCGTGGGAAGTAGATGACGCCGCCGGTGATGGAATGCCGGGACGAGAACACGCCGTCGAGACGCGTGAAGGAGTCGAAGCTGTCCAGCCCGAGGGTCGGCTTGTCGGGCAGGCTCTTCACCTCGGTCCGGACATACCGGTACTGCAGGTATTCGCCGAACAGAAACCTGTCCTTCTTGATCGGGCCCGAGATCGACAGCCGCGGCTCGAACTTGTCCACGAACTTGCCGCCAATGCCGGGCATCAGATTGTCTGGCTTGATCAGCCACTGGTTGGTGCCGCGCTTGGTCCTGACCTGCGTGACGCTGGTCGAGAAGCGGCCATATTCGGCAGCGAACGGGTTCGACAGGACTTCCACGGATTCGACGGCGCCGCTGGGCAGCTCGAGATCGAAGTCTCCGGTGGACGGATCGTTCAGGCTCGCGCTGCTCAATTGCAGCGCGCCGGTCGTGGGCGAGCCGCCCTTGATGCGGAGCCGGCCCTCGGGTCCCCGGATGATGCTCGGCAGGACCGTGAGCAGCGATTGGTAGTCGTCGCCCGCGAGCGGTTGCACATCCATCTTGGCACCCGACAACACGTCGCTGACAGCCACCGGCTGAATGCTCTGCGTCGGCGAGTTGCCGGGCGCCACGACATTGACGCTCTCACGAACGAAGACCAGCCGCATCTCGACGAGCACCTGCTCGGTGGTGTTCGCGTGCACGGTGAAAGGCGAAGACGTGACGTCGGCGAACCCGTCGCGTTTGGCGCGCACCGCATAACGACCCGCGGGCACATCCGGGAACGTGACCTGTCCGACGCCGTCGCTGGTCGAGCGGCCGACGACGACGTTGGTATCCATGTTCAGCAGCTCGACGGTGACAGCAGGGATGCGTAGCGACTCGAGGGACATGGTGGCTACGACGCGACCAGCACCTGGCGCCTGCGGCGTTGCGCCGGGACGGGCGATGAAGCCGCTGAATACCAGCAGCGCCGCGAGCACGACGGCCTGGCGTTGACGCATGACAGGTACGATCACAAAGCCTCCATCCCGGTTACTGCCCCATCCCGAAAACAAGCACTTTCATCGTGTTCGGCGTGACCTGCGGCCGCCCGTTCGGCACCGGCGTCGTCATCGCCACCGGGATGTAGACACGATGCGTCGCGGCATCCAGCCACATGGTCCGTCCCGACGCCTGAGTCGTCACGGTCTGGACGACAGTAAACTTGCCGGGCGCGTCCTCGTGGGCCACTGTCAGCACGCCGGTGCCGCTCGACGCAAACGCGAGCTCTGTCGCCGGGTCGAATCCGTTGCCGTCGACGCGGTCGCCGATGGGAAAGCTGGACACCGCCGCACCCGTTGCCGCGTCGACCACCGCCATCTTGCCGTCACACGCTGCCAGGAGCTGGTGATGTTTGGCGTCGAAGGCCAGCCCGGTCGGCCCCTCGCAGCCGGCGACAGGCCAGTTCGCGACGACAGCGTGCTTCACAGTATCCACGACGGCGATGGCGCTCTTGTCTTCGACGTTGACGTAGACACGATTCGTGGCCGGGTCTTCAACAGCCTCTTCGAGCCGGCCCCCGACGTCGATGGTGGCGCCCACGGCGCCGGTCATCGGATCGAAGACAGTAATCGAGCCCGCCGTGTGGTTGAACGTCCAGACCTCCTTCCGGTCCTGCAGATAGCGGATGCTGTCTGGATTGGTCCCGGTCGGCACGGTCCCGAGTGGCTTGAGCGTCTTCAGATCGACAATCGTCGACGTGCTCGCGCGCCCGTTGCTGGTGAAGCCGCGCCCGAGATCCGAGGCAATGGCGAAGCCGTGGACGCCGGGCGTATCGGGAATCTCGCCGACGATCTGGCCGCTTTCGGTATCGGCGACGACGATCTTCGTCCCGTGCGACACATAGGCACGGTGCGTGGCCGAATCGACAATCAGGTAGTCCCAGCCCCCCTCACCGCCGATCTGGATCTCCTTGACGAGTCGATAGGTATCGCCCGCCGCGCCGAGCATCGTGCCGGCCGCCAGCACGCCCGCCATTGCCATCAGCTTTCGCATTCCAGCCATTCCTTCTGAGACGTGATCGTCTCTGCGCATTGAGATCTATGAGTCACCGGCGGCGCGTGAGCGCCGCGTACAGCCCGGGAACGACAAGCAACGTGACGGGAGTGGAGAGCGCGAGGCCGCCGATGACCGCCAGGGCCAGCGGCTTCTGCAACTCCGCGCCGGCGCCAAGACCGACAGCGAGTGGGGCAAGCCCGAACAGCGTGCAGAAGGTCGTCATCAGGATCGGCCTCAGCCGGATTCGGCCGGCGTGCGCGATGGCCACGGCGAACGACTCGCCGCCGGCGTGCAGCTTCTCGGAGAAGTCGAGCAGCATGATGCCGTTCTTGACGACCAGGCCAACGAGGAGAATGAGACCCATCGCCGACGAGATATTCAGGTCAGTGCCGGTGATCCACAGGAGCAAGAGCGCGCCGCCGAGCGACAGGGGCGCGGCGACCAGGATCAGAATCGCCGGAGTCCAGGCACGAAACTGGCTGACCAGAATCATGAAGACGAGCACGACCGCGAGGCCGAACACCATGAGCAGCTCTCGAAAGGCCTGCCTCTGCGCCTGGAACTGGCCGCCAATCTCGTAGGTGTAGCCAATCGGCAAGGCCAGCCCGGCGAGCCGCGATTGAATGTCGGCGACCGCGCTCCCGAGGTCGCGGCCTTCCAGGCGTCCGCTCACGACCGCCATCGGTCGCAGATTCTCGCGACGCAGTTCTGCCTGGCCGTTGGCATGCTGCATCGTGGCGACTTCAGAAAGCGGCAATGCCTTTCCGTCCGGCGTCCTGAGGAGAGTGCTCGAGAACCGGTTCGGATCGAAGCGCACCGCGTCGGGAAGCCGCACCCGCACGGGGACTGTCCGATCGGGCAACCGTAGGTCAGTGGCGACCTCGCCGAGCCAGTTGCCGGCCATCTGACCAGACACCTGATCGACGGTCAGGCCATAGCGGCCGGCCAGGACGGGGTCGATCGTCCATGTCACTTCGGGGCTACCGCGCTGCACCCCGACGACATCGACGACGCCATCGACCTTGCTCAGCATCGCTTCCACCGGCTCGGCAAGCGCCGCGAGGCGGTCGGGATCGTCGCCGAAGATCTTCACCTCGATAGGCTCTGGATTGCCTTCGAGGTCACCCAGCATGTCCTGGAGAAGCTGGACGAATTCGACGTCGACCAACGGAGCGGCAACACGAACTCGCTGGCGAACCTCGCTGATGACCTCCTCGGCGGATCGACTGCGTTGGGCACGCGGCTTGAGCCGCACCAGGATGTCGCCGGAGTTCTGTGCGGTGGCAAACAGGCCGAGCTCGGATCCGGTGCGTCGCGAGTACGCCGCGACTTCTGGCGTAGCCGAGACGATCTTCTCGATGACTCGCACCTGACGGTCCGTCTCCGTGAGCGCGCTTCCCGCCGGCGTCAGGTAGTCGAGCACGAAGCCGCCCTCGTCGGCGGCTGGAAAGAACCCCGTGCCCACGCGATAGAAGAGCGCCGCACTCAGCATTGCGAGGAGCACTGCGATCGCCACGGCAGCCAACGGACGGCCGACCATCACCTCGAGGAGGCGGCCATAGGCCCGATCCAGCCGACCCTGTCCCTGGTCTTCCAGCCGGTGGTGCGACGCCGCCCACCGGCCCATCAGCGGCACGATGCTGATCGAGAGCAACAGGGAGATGACCACCGCCACCGAGAGGCTGAGGGACAGCGCGCGGAAGAACTGCCCGGGCACTCCGGACAGCAGGCCGAGCGGCGCGAAGACGACCACCGTCGTCAGGGTGGAGCTGACGAGTGGGGCCAGGAGCTGCTGGACGGCGTCGACCACCGTATTGCCGGCCTCGCCGGCGCGGCGGTGGATGTTCTCGACGACCACGACGGCGTCATCCACCACGAGGCCAATGGCCACGGCCAGGCCGCCCATCGACATCAGGTTGATCGTCCCGCCGAAGAGCCACATGAAGGCAAACGTCGGGACCACTGCCAGCGGCAGCGTCACCGCCGCGATCATGGTGAGGCGCCAGTCGCGGAGAAAGACAAGCAGGACGACGATGGCCAGGAAGCCGCCAATCAGGATGGCGTCGCGTACACTGGCGATCGACTCCTGGACGAACTCGGCAAGGTCGTACACCAGGTTGACGCGGATCCCCGCGGGCAGGACCTTTGCCAGGCGGCCCAGCAAGCCGTCGAGCCCGGCCTTGAGGTCGAGGATGTTGGCGCCGATCTGCTGCGCGATGGTCATCACCACCGCGTCGCGCCCATTGCCGGTCACCAGCAGCGTCCGATCCGGGGCGCCGCGCGTCACAGCGCCGACATCAGAGACGCGAATCACAGTGCCGTTTTTGACGTGAACCGGAGACTGCGCGATCTGATCGACGCTGTGCCAGAGCGTCGACGCGAGGGTCAGGTGCTGCTGGCCCGACTCCTCGAATCGTCCGACCGGCACGATGGTGTTCTGGATTTTCAACGCGTCAGCAACGTCCACCACTGTCAGTTCTGCCGCGGCGAGCTTGGCCGGGTCCAGAATGACCTCGATTTCCCTGGTGTCGGTGGCCTGCACCTCAATCATCCCGGCCCCGGGCAGGCGCGCCATCTCCGGCTTCACGACGAAGCTGGCGTAGTCGTAGAGGTCAGGCACCGCCAGCGGCCCGGTGAAGCTCAAGATGAAGACCGGGAAGATCTCCGGCGTCATGCGCTCGATCTGCAGTTCGGTGCCGGCGGGCAGGTCGCCGGTGATCTCGGCGATCCGGTTCTGCGCCATCTGCAGCGCGACCACCATGTCGGTCGTCGGATCGAACTGCGCCGAGATCTCCGCGGCGCCCCTGATGCTCTTCGATCGGACCCGGCGGACACCGGGCACGGCCATGATGACCTGCTCGATCGGGCGGGTCACGATGAGCGACATCGACTGCGGCGGCAACGTCCCGGCGTGCGCCACGATGACGATGCGGGGGAATTGCAGGGGAGGATAGATGCCGCTCGGCAACACGAAGGCGGCCATCACCCCGCCCACCACCAACGCTGCCGCCAGCAGTCCGATGAGTCGCGAATGTCGCAACGCCAGCGCCGCGACGTTCACTTGGCGTCGTCCTCGCCGCCGCTGGCCGGTGCGGCCTTGTCCTTGCCGGCATCGGCTGCGATGGCAACCGGCGCGCCGTCGGGCAAGCCGGCCTGACCATCGACGATCACGATCTCGCCGGCCTTGAGCCCGGAGACGATTTCCACGGCGGCGCCGTTGGTGAGCCCGGTCTGGACTTCCCGCCGCTGGGCCTTGCCGGCGTTCACGATGAACACGGCTACGTCCTCGCCCTCGCGGACAATCGCCGCAACGGGAATGACGATGACGTTCTCGTGTTCGTCGGTGTCGATCTCGACGAGCACCGGTGACCCGGCGGGGATATTGGTCGGCGCAGAGAGCGCGAGCCGAACCGGGACGGTGGCAGTGCCAGCCTCGACGGCGGCCGGGCGCGAGATCACCTTGAGGCCGATTTCCGGAGTCGCCTGGTCAGCAGGCACACGCGCCGCTGCCCCGATTCGAACGCGGGGCGCATCAGCGAGCGGCACGTTGGCAAGGACCTCGAATCGCCGCGGATCGATGACCCGGAGGACCGTATCCCCCGCCGCCGCGACGAGATCGCCGGGGTTGTGCAGGCGTGCGGCGACCAGGCCGTCAAAGGTGGCACGCACCGTGGATCGCTCGGCCAGGGTGCGAGACGACGCCAACGACGCTCGCGCCTGCTCGACGGCCGCCTCGGCGTCGGCCAGGGTCCGGTTGGCGTCTTCGATGTCCTTGCGAGCGGCAACACCTCGCTCGACCAGTTCAGTGGACCGCTTCAGGGTGACCTTGGCGTTGGCGAGGCTGACCTCGGCACGCGTGACCTCGGCCTGCTGGCGCTGGACGTCAGCGGCCACCGTAGGAATTTCGAAGCGCACCAGCACGTCGCCACGCCGCACGCGATCCCCTATGGCAAAGCCGACCGCCGCAATGCGCGCGGGCTCGGGCGCCGTGATCACGAGGTCCGCGCCGGGTGCGGGATTCACCGTCCCCGTCGCGCGAACCACGCCGCGGATCTGACCGAGCGCCGCAGGCTGGGCCTTCACGGAGACGGCGGCTTCGCTGTCGACCTCCTCGGGAGCCGTACCACGGCAGCCGGGCAGCATCGTGAACACGGCAGACAGCACGGCCGCGACGAGGGCGTGGCGGGGCGTGGAGGTCATGGCAGTGATGTCCCGATGGCTCGTTCGAGATCGGCGAGGGCGGCCTGAAACTGCGACACGGCGTCGAGCGATCGGAGCCGCGCGTCCCGGGATGCCTGCAGCGCCTGCAGCAGGGCGGCGATGCCCGTCTGGCCAAGCTGGTAGGAGTCCTGGGCCAACTGCTCCACCTGCTGCGCCTGCGGCAGGATGACGTCCCGATAGCGCGCGTACGCCTGGCGCTGGGTCTCCGCGATGGCAGCCGCGGCCGTGACGTCGCCGTCGATGCGGAGTTGGGCGGCTTGCCGTTGTGCGGTGAGAAGGGCCAACGTAGTCTCCTCGACCAGCACGCCCGCCTTGTGCGTCGTGAACACCGGCAGCGTGACCGTGACGCCTGCCCGCCAGCCGTAGGTGAACTCCGGCTCGGCGTCGTGGGTGAGCGTGGCCGTCGGCACGATGTCGGGGACACGAAGAGCTCGGGCAAGATCGACCTTCGCGCGCTGCTCCTCGATGCGCCGATCGAGGACGACCAGCTCCGCGCTGGCACCATGCGCACGATCAAGAAGCGCCGCGGTGGTCACCGGGCCTCCCTGGTCGATCGCCGTTGACAGCAGTGGCCGCGTGTCGAGGGAAAAGCCGAGCAGGGCGTTGAGGCGCGACTGCGCCGCGACGACGGCACCCTCCGCAGAGGCTGCGTCGTTCTGTGCGGCGCTCAAGGCGAGCTCGGCCTGCATCGTCTCCAGCCTCGGCGCATCGCCACTTTCGAATCGTGCCTGCGCCGAGTCGCGTGCCCGCTGCGAGAGGTCACGCAGCTCTCGAAAAATCTCCAGGCGTGCTTCGGCAATCACTCCTTCGAAATAGGCGCGCCGCACGTCGTTGCGAACCTGGGTGATGGTCGCCGCGAGCTCGGCGTCGCCAGCGCGAATAGCCGCCTGACTGACAGCGAGACGCTTGCCGCGCTTGCCGCCGAGCTCCACGGGCAGCGCGAACCCGAACGCCTGCTTCGGTGCTTCCTTTTCGAACTCGACAGTGGCCTCCGGGTTCGGACGCTCCCCGGCAACCTCCAGCGCGGCCGCGTTCACGGCACCCGCCAGACGGGCCGCGGCAATGGTGGGATTGGCCGCCAGCGCGCGGTCGATCGCCGCCTCGAGGGTGAGCGGGCTCGTGGGCGCGGACTGCGCGGACAAGGGCAGCGGCTTGAGCCCCAGCGCGAGCAAGGCGGCGAGGGCGCATCGGACCAGCCGTCCCGTTGAGGCAGACCACTCCATTCGTCCTGAATGATGAGGGCCGGCGCATGACCTCACGATGACTTCAGCCCGGCCCCAGAGAGCCATCCGTGACGGCTCAGCGGGGCCGGACTATCATGTCGTCGATATCTGGCGATGCGTCTGCTTGTGGTCGAAGACGAACCCGATGCGGCACACGTGCTGGCGAGGGGCCTGCGCGAACAGTCCTATGCCGTTGACGTAGTCACCAACGGAGAGGCGGCCCTGTTTCAGGCCGGCACCAACGACTACGACGGCATCATCCTGGACGTGATGTTGCCTGTCGTCGGCGGCATCAGCGTCTGCCGGACGATCCGGAAGTCCGGGAGCATCGTGCCGATCCTGATGCTGACGGCGCGCGACGCCGTCGAGGCGCGCGTCGAAGGCCTCGACGCCGGCGCTGACGACTACCTCGTCAAGCCGTACGACTTCCGCGAGCTCACGGCGCGGCTGCGCGCGCTGATCCGGCGAGGCCATCAGCCGGTGCTTGCCGAGCGCCTGGTGGTCGGCGTCCTGACCATCGACACGCGAAGCCGCCTGGTGAGAGTTCGCGATCAGGACGTGCTGCTGAGAGCCAAGGAATACGCCCTCCTGGAGTACCTGGCCAGGCGAGTCGGTGACGTGGTCAGCCGCAGCGACATCGCCGAGCACGTCTGGGATGAGCACTACGACCCGTTCTCAAACGTCGTCGATGTCTACGTGAAGCGGCTCCGCCAGAAACTCGACCTGCCGGGTCAGACGTCGATGATCCGGACACGTCGCGGCGAAGGCTACCAGTTCGTGGACGCCGGCGAGCCGTGACCACCCTGTCGCTGCGATCGCGGCTCACCATCTGGTGTGTGCTCGTGGTGATCGCCGTCCTGGCGATCTTTGCGGTCGACGTGCTCGTCAGCCAGAACCGGATTGGCCTGCGGCGCCTCGATGGCGAGCTCGATGCCACGCGCCTGCAGTTGACGCACGTGCTGCGCGAGGAATTACGCGAGCTCGATCCGCCGAAGCTCGCGGCAGAAGAGTCGCGCGATGCCATCGCGTCGGCGAGCCGTCCGGTGGCGATCCTGGACAGCGACGATCAGGTGCTCGCCAGCAGCTTTCGCCCGGCGGATCTCGCAGTTGTCCTTCCAGCCGCGCGCGCGGGAGCCGGGGTTCGAACGGTCACGACGTCCAGCGGTGAATGGCGCGTCCAGGTTCGGCGTGAGACGCTGGGCGAACGCCACTGGTCGATCGTCGTTGCCAGCCCGATGACTGACCTGGCCCGCGACAAGCAGGAGTTGCGCGAGGCCATCTGGCTGGGCATCCCCGTGGCTCTGGTCCTCTCAGCCGTCGGCGGGCTCTGGCTGGCGTCGGTGGGTTTGCGGCCGATCACCACCATGGCCCGGCGGGCGATCAGCCTGCCCCCGACTGGCGTCGACGACCTCGGCCCGCCAGTGCGTGACGACGAGCTCGGGCAGCTGACGCAGGCATTCAACGCGCTGGTCGCCCGGCTGCGGTCGGCGGTGTCCACACAACAGCAATTCATGGCGGACGCGTCACACGAGCTCCGCACTCCAGTCTCGGTCATCCGGACGGCGTCTGAGGTCGCACTCAGCCGCGACCATCGTGAGGAGTCGGACTATCGCGAGGCTCTGGCGATCACCGGCGCCCAGGCCCGCCATCTGGGCATTCTCGTCGACGACATGCTGGTGCTCGCTCGCGCCGACGCCGGCGCGTACCCGCTCAGGCTCACCGAGTTCTTTCTGGATGATGTGGTGGATGAGTGCTCACGGGCAGTCGGCGTCCTGGCTGAAGACCGATCAGTCACGGTGAGGTCAACAGGCGCCTCTGACGTGCCGATCCGCGCGGATCAGGAGCTGATGCGCCGATTGCTGGTCAACCTTCAGCAGAACGCCGTGCAGCACACGCCGCCGGGCGGCACGGTTTCCGTCGACGTCGGCGTCACGGGAGCGGATGTCTGCATCCGCGTCGCCGACACCGGCAGCGGGATCCCTGCCGCCGACCTCGAACGGGCTTTCGATCGCTTCGTGCAGCTGGATCCGTCGCGCCGGTCCGACGGGGCGGGGCTCGGCCTGACCATCGCACAGTGGATTGCCAAGGCTCACGGTGGCTCGCTGACGGTCGAGTCCAGTAGCCCGAGCGGGACGACGTTTCGGGTCGCCCTGCCGGGCGCCGCCAGGCTGTTGGCATCGACGTTTCCCGAGGTCATCGACGATTCATCGTCCCATCCGTAGGATCCGGCCGTCCATTGCGGGCGCAGGAGGGATCCGGGTGAGGCTCGTCGATCACATGACTCAGTCGGGACGGGTCCTGTTCCGAGGGCGAAGTTTCATCCCGCTCGTCCTGGTGCCGCTTCTCATCATTCCATTCCGGATGTCGCGCACTGGCGAACTGCCGCTCGCCTGGGAGTTACTGGCCGGCGGTGTCGCGATCAGCGGCGAGGTACTGCGCTTTCTCGTCGCCGGACGAGTCGCCCCGGGCACGTCCGAACGATCGACGACGTCGGCACGTGCCGAGTCCCTGAGCACGACTGGCGCGTATTCCCTGGTCCGCCACCCGCTCTATGTGGCCAACACTCTGACGATGGTGGGGCTCTCGCTGTTTCCAGGGCTCTGGTACCTGCCGGTGATCGTGATCATTGCCAGTGTCCTGTACTACGAACGCATCGCGATTCATGAGGAGTCATTTCTGGAAAGCCGCTTCGGCGAGGACTTTCGGCGGTGGTCGAGGCGAGTCCCGGCCGTCGTGCCGCGGATCAGCCGGTACGTGCCCACTACGCAGAAGTTCAGTTGGCGGCAGGCGCTCGAACGCGAGTTCAACGGCATCCTGGCCATCGCCGTGTCGTTGTTCGTCCTCGACCTCGTCGATGACTCCCCGAACATCCGGACCCTTCGGGTCAACGCCGTCTGGACGGCGATGCTGGTCGGCGCATCAGTGACGTTTGTGGCGATGGTCGTACGCAAGCGCATCGCCAGGCGCCGACTCGCCTGAGTGCGGGTCCGTCGAGCGGTGCCACGCCGCCGAGAGGGTCCGCCTGGTTGTTTGTGACACCCGCGCTTCGCCTTCGATGCTGCAGCTGGAGGCGGCACAAACAACATGAACGTTCCATTAACATCTCGCGGCTCAACGACACCACGGCATCAGCGCTCACGCAGGTGACGCGACAGGCGGAAACAGCGTGAACGTTACGCTGACGTCGCTCTGTTGACGCATCGCGATCACGCCGCAGGTCCACTCTGGCCATGTCGTCCTCTTTCTCCAACACGAGGAGTCTCATGGCAAGAACACCGCGGCTGCAGTTCGTCCTGATCGTGCTCGTGCTATGTCTCTCAGTATCCGGAGTGGCGTACAGCCAGGCGGCCAGGGGCGAAATCGAAGGGCGCGTCACCGATTCGTCCGGTGCCGTCCTCCCCGGCGCCATCGTCAGCCTCGCGCCCGGCGGCATTCGAGCGGTCACCGACACACACGGCGGATACGCCCTGCCGGGAATGGCCCCGGGCGACTACACGGAAACTGTCGCATTTCTCGGCTTCAAGACTTACACCACTGCGGTTCACGTCGAGGCCGGCCAGTCGGTTCACGTCGATCCGAAACTCGACGTGGCCGGACCGAGCGAGGCGATCCTGGTGACCGCCGGACGGTCACGTGGCGAAGCTGGCGAGATCAACCGCGAGCGCACCGCGGACAACATCGTCCAGGTGTTGTCGTCCGAGGTCATCACGAGCCTGCCGAATGCCAACATCGCCGATGCAGTCGGGCGGCTCCCGAGCGTCACGCTCGAGCGTGACGAAGGCGAAGGCAAGTACGTCCAGATTCGCGGCACCGAGCCGCGGCTCAGCAACCTGACGATCGACGGCGTCAACGTGCCGTCTCCGGAGAGCGGCGTTCGCCAAATCAAGATGGACACGATCGCCTCCGACCTCGTCGAGTCGGTCGAAATCAACAAGACGCTGCAGGCGAACATGGACGGAGACGGCATCGGCGGCAGCGTCAACATCCGCACGAAGACGGCTGCGGACCAACCCATGGCCATGGTGTCGGCGCTCGGCGGGTATACGCCGATCATCGGCGGCCGCGGCGTCAGCCAGTTCAATGGGACCGTCGGCCAGCGTTTCGGCGCCGACAAGCACCTGGGCGTGCTGGTCGGCGGCACGTACGACTGGAACGGACGGGGCATCAACGACATCGAGCCATCTCCGACGGTCTCGAGCCTGAGCCCGCACTACGACAGCATCGACCTGCGTGACTATCAGGTACTACCGCACGCGATGGGGCTTCACGGGCAGCACTGACTACAAGGTCAACAACGGGACGGCGCTCGCACTCCGGGGCCTCTACTCGACGTTCAGGAACTGGGGCCAGAAGTGGGTCTATGGCCTGAACGACAACGACGTGCCCGGCGCGAGCATCGACTGGCGCCGCCCGGACTATGCGGTCGGGAACCTCGTCGGCAGCGGCCGTCACACATTCGGCGACAACTGGCTGAACTGGGATGCCTCCTTCGCCCGCTCGCGGATGCTGCAGTCGGGCGGCAACGGCGGGTCGAAGTTCAAGTGGAACAGCGACGACACCAACTGCTTCTACGATTCACAGGCGACCACGGACCCCTACGTCCCGCAGTTCAGCGCCTCGTGCTACACGCCGGGCTCGACCGACGTCCAGGACGTCAACAACTATCGGCTCACCAACTGGTCGCCGGCGTCGGTCGGCGAGTCGGCGCAGCGAAACCTCCAGGCGGCAGCCTCCTTCGGCAAGGCGTACCACTGGGGCGATCGCTTCGGGACGCTCGAGTTCGGCGGCAAGTATCGCGACGGCCACAAGTACGACAACTGGTACAGCACGACGTACAACGTGGCGAAGGGCGTGGTGATTCCGGTCGCGCAGTTCGCCGGGTCCTTCACGGACCCGAACTACTACGAGGGCTCGTACCCGTGGCCCCTGCAGAGCGTCGACTACACGAAGGTGCAGCGCTACGTCGAGGGGCATCCGGCGCAGTTCGTGGTCGATGGCGGGCCGGGAGTCAACGAGGCGAACTTCGACCTCACGGAACGCGTCGGCGCCGGATACGTGATGAACACGATCGACCTGTCGTCGCGGGCGCGCCTCGTCGCGGGTCTGCGCGTTGAGTCAACGCACGTCCACACATTGAGCTTCAACGACAACACGGGCCTCATGGACTTCGTCGCGGGCGGCAACTACACCGACGTCCTCCCGAGCGCCGCCGTCAAGTTCGCGGTCACGGAGGACACGGCGATTCGCGTGGTCTACAGCCGCGCGCTCTCGCGGCCGGATCCGCAGAACCTTGCGCAGGCCGTCGGCCCGATCGACGACACGCAGAATCCGCCGACCGTCAGCCTCGGCAATCCCAACCTGGTTGCCGAACACGCGCAGAACTTCGACGTGTTGCTCGAGAAGTACCTGAAGCCGCTCGGCATGATTTCGGCCGGCTATTTCTACAAGTACCTGACCGATCCGATTATCGCGACGGAAACACGGCCGACATCCGGCCCGTACGCCGGGTTCCTCGTGTCACAGCCGGGCAACGCTGGCACGGCCACCCTGCAGGGCTTCGAGATCGCCTATCAGCAGCACATGGCGTTCCTGCCCGGCGCGCTTCAGGGGTTCGGGCTCTCGGCGAACTACAGCTACACGACCTCCACCGCGCATGGGCTGCCGTTGCGTGCCGATTCGCCGACGCTTCTGCGTCAGGCGCCGAACACGTGGAACATCAGTCCCACGTACGATCGCCAGAAGTATTCGATACGGGCGGGTATCAGCTACAACGGCGCGAACGTCTTCGCCTATCAGTACCAGAGCCTGAACAGCGATGGGACGCCGATCGACCCGGGCGATCTGTCGGCGGGTGGGGTGAAGGGTCCAGGCGGAGATATCTACCTCTATCCGCACCTCCAGTTCGACGTGCAGGGGACCGTGCACGTCGCGTCCACGGTGTCCATCGTGGCCTACGGGCTGAACCTCACCAACGAGGTCTTCGGCTTTTACAACGGCAGCCCCGAGTACGTCCTGCAGCGCGAGTTCTACAAGCCGTCGTTCGCCGTCGGCGTCCAGTGGGATCCCGGTCGCCACTGACATCGAGAACCGGATGGGCTACCTCGCCGGCGAGACAACGACGAGTGCAGGCAGCTTCACGCCGCCGCCGTGGGCCAGATAGACAGTCCCGTCGTTCGCGACGACGGCATTGCGGGCCCCGTTCTGCGTCGGCACTTGCGTGACCATCGTCAATGTGCCGCGGCTGTCCGCGCTGGCGACTGTCAACCTGGCCGCACGGGCCGCGCCGACGTACAGAAGGTGTGTCGCAGAGTCGTAGTGGATGTCGTCGACGCCATCGCCGGTGTCCACCTTTGAGAGGACCGCGCCATCTCCGGCTACGTTCATCACCTCGGCGGCGGCGTCACAGCCGATGAACAAGTGGCCAGCCGCGACGTCCAGGCTCAGGCCGTGCGGACCACCGCCGCCACACGCGGGAAGCCACGTTGCAACGGTCTCGTGAGTCTTGAGATCGATGGCGATGGTGCGATCTTTGTCTTCGAGGTTCGTGTAGAAACGACCGCGTTTGGCATCCACTGCGAAACCTTCCGTGTCGCCAGGAAATGTGAGCTTCGCCTTTTGCACCAGAGTGGTCGCGTCCAGGATCCGAATGCCTTGTTCGCGGGGGGTGGTCACCCAGACTTCCCCGGTCGGTGCGACATAAGCGACGCCGTCCGGCCTCGAGTCGAGATGCTGACACGCCACACGCGCGAGCGTGCGGGAGTTGAACGCACACACGTCCGACCCGCCCCGATTGCCGACGTAGACGACGCCTTCGCCGATGCTGACACCGGACGGGCCCAGGACGCGCGTGCCGCCTCGAGTCTGGACCTCCGCGGTCGGGAGATTTTGAATCTGTCGAACCTTGCCGGTCGCGACGTCGACGACGTTCACGGCCCCCGTATTCCCGCCCGGCACCCACACGCTGCCGGTGGCCGGGTCGAAGGCGATGTAGTCCATGGAGACGTCGCCCGTGCCGTTGTCCGGCAGTGGCAGCGTCTGGACTGTGTAATGGGTCGGCGTCGCGTTCTGTGCGGCGGCCGCTGTGGTCAGGATTCCACACGCGACTACGATGACGCCGCGGATGACCGACCGTTTGCGTGTTGCCCTACTCGCCATCTGCTGCCTCCGTGAGCGTGCTGCCGACCGCCGGTTTCGTCAGGGCGGGTGGCCGTCATTCCGGTCCTGGAGCCTCTGACTTTCAGTCCCGATCTGAGTTTGCGGATCTTGCCACACGCACATGAATGAATGATGACGTCGGGCGTCAAGACCCAGCCCCTGCGGAAACCGACAATAAGGTACAAAAAAGGCTACAGGTCTCCTCTGACAGCGATGGGCCGCGTCACCCAGCGCCGGGTCCTGAATGCGCGCAGACAACAGCATCAAGTTCCGATCAACGGGCGCCCCGACCCCACAGGTCGGCAGGCAGCGAACTTGCACAGCGTCTCAACGTGCATCTCATGGGGAGAAGGCGCGGCCGCGCTGAGGCCGTCACCTTGTGCACGACCATCCAGGAGCGAAAAGAATGACCAGAGTTGTGACCGACGACGAAGTCGCGAACCATGACAACACGCTGGAGCCCGATCCCGATCCGATCGTCAACGGCGACGACACGGGCGCAGCGGTGGCACTGCCCATGAAGCGAAGCGAGGCCGTCGGCGACGAAGACGACGGCGGAGCGGCTGAGGACGACCGGAAGCCGAAGCGAGACACACCGTAGCGCCCGCCCGCGGCGCTGGGCCTTTGTGGCTGGCCGCCACACGGCTCCAGCTGGCTTCCCGCCGCCGAGGGCGCGATCGTCGACCACCTCAGTCGGCTTCTCGCGCTGGCTGAGTCGCGGGTTTTCCGTCACGACGGGTCAGCCCGCATCAGGCGGCCGATTCAGTAAATGAGCACGGTATGCAGAAGCCGACGATCCTCACAGCGAAAGAGCTACGCGTCATCATGCCGCGCCTCTCAGGTTGGAAGCTCGCTCACAACAAGCTCTCGCGGACTTTTGAATTTCAGGATTTCGTGCAGTCGCTCAGCTTCGTCAACAGCCTGGTCGCGTATTTCGAGACCATGGACCACCACCCCGACATCTGCATCGCGTACGGCGAGGTGACCTTCGAGCTGACGCGCTACGACGTCGGGGGCAAGGTCACCGACCGCGACGTCGAGGTCGCGAAGAAAATCTCCTCCGTCTACAGGGCTCGATCGTAGTCGCCGCCGAGACGAGTTGGCGGAGCCCGATCCCGGCGACCCGCCCACCGCGACGTTCAAACCAGGGCTACCTGTAGTCGATCGCTGCAACCCGTCCGAACAGGCAGGAGTTGGTATGTGGCGCGCGCCTGTTCCCGGCGCCTCGCCGGGAACAGCGTCGTGGCGAAACATAACGCGAATCCGCACGATCAACTTCACGCGGCACCTGAGCGGGCGAATCATTCGGCGCTGGTACGCAAGATGCTCTTGTCGATCATCGTCTGAATCAGGAGGAGCAGAACCGATGACGAACAAGATCCGATCAGTGGGCGATTCGACTGGCGATGACGTGAACAGCTTGATGAGCGATCTGTCTCAGCGCGCGCGAAACGCAGGCGCGTCAGTGCGCGACGCCGCGAACGATGCGGCCGCCGCCGTCGATGACGGGCGCTCAACGGCCGCCGACGGCCTCGACACTGCGGCGTCCGCACTGCAGGACAGGGCCGATGACCTGCCTGGTGGCGAGAGCGTCCGACAGTTCGCGCGCACGACCGCCGATCGTCTCAGCACCACCGCCGACTACGTCCGGAGTCACGATACCGGGCGGATGATGGCCGATGTCGGCACCTTCGTGAAGGGCAATCCCGGTCCCGCGCTCGCCGTCGCCGCCGCGTTCGGCTTTCTTCTCGGCCGAGCGTTGTCCCGGGATTGAGCGACGTCCAGAAAGGGAGCTGACTCGTGCCTGAACAGCGATCGGTATCGGACGTCGTGCAGGACATCCTGCACAACTTGCAGGACATGGTCCGCTCCGAGATCCGCCTGGCCAAGGTGGAATTGCGCGAGGAGGGTCGACGCGCGGTCGCCTCGGGCGTCTGGATTGCCGCCGGGGCTGTGGGCGCTGTGAGCGCGTGGATCTTCCTGCTCTGGACACTGGCCTACGGGCTGGCGACCCGCATGCCGATGTGGGCCGCCACCCTGCTCGTCTCCGCCGTGATGGCGACCGCCGCCGCGGTGCTGATCATGAGTGGCCTTCGGAGGGTCAAAGATATTCAGCCGCTTCCTGAACGCACCCTGGAATCGGTGAAGGAGAACCTGGAATGGATGAAACAGCCAACGAAATAGCCGCGCGCATCGACAGAACGCGCGAGCGCCTGGGATCGAATCTGCGGGAGCTCGAAGACAAGGTCGACGCTGCGACCGACTGGCGTGAGCACTATCGAGACCGGCCGCATGTGTTTCTCGGCGCGGCGTTCGTCGGCGGTGTCGTCCTTGCGGGCGTCCTCAGGCCGAGATCCGCCGGCCGCGCGCTGGCAGCGATGGCCTCTTCATCGGCAGTGCGGGGCAGCAGCCCGGTACGGGCGCAGGCGCGGGACTTCTGGAACAACGTTCAGGGAGCGCTGGTCGGCCTGGCGAGCGCCAGAATCAAGGAGTACATCGACGAGTTCATACCGGGCTTTGAGGAGCACTATCAGCGGGCCACGCAACGAACAGCGATCATCGACCCGCGATGAGTGTAGACTGTGCCTCCACGTATGGTCGAGCTAGACTCAACTGGAGGCATATGCGCAGGTTGCTGTTCGTCTTCGCGCTCACGATCGGGTTAGGTGTGGCGGCACGTGCCGCGGCGCAGGACCCCATCAAGTCCAATCCGAAGGTCTATCACCTGGTTTTCGAGAACGCGACAGTCCGCGTGCTGCACGTCACTGTGCCGCCCGGCGGAAAGACAATCCTCCACGAGCACCCGGACAATGCCGTCGTCGTACTCAGGGACGGCAAGATCAAGTTCACCGACGACGCCGGGAAGTCGCAGGACGTCGCGATGAAGGCGGGCGAGTCCATGTGGAGTCCAGCCGGGAAGCACTTCGGCGAGAACATCGGGACCGAACCCATTGAGGCCATCATCGTCGAGCTCAAGGGGAACAACGCGCCGACAGCAACGCTGCCGACCAGTCGAGCCGATACGACGATGGCAGTGGCTTTCGACAATCCCAGAGCGCAGGGAATCAAGGCCACGATGCAGCCCGCGTTTCACGAGCCGGCAGGCACGACGCACGCGTTCGATCAGGTGGTCATCGCGCTCGCTCCTTCCGCGATCTCATTGAACGTGGAAGGGAATGCGAAGACAAGCTGGAAGGCCGGCGACGCGATGTTCATCGGCCGCGGCCAGAAGCATGAGTCGAAGAACACGGGCGGAAAACCCGTGGACGTGTTCATCCTCGCGATCAAGTAGGTCACAGTCATCTGGCGCGAGCGGGCGTTGCCCGCTCGCGTCACGCCCCTTCGCACGCTTCCTCTTCGACAGCGGTTTCGAAATCCACCTCCCGTCGAATTAGTGTGCCAAGCCCGGAAACAAGAGACTAGACTGTCGTTTCGGTGACGGTCCGGGCGCAGCGAGCTGATTCGTACCAACGATGAGGGAGTGTGCACCATGTCACACCAAGACGACGGGACCCCCGTTCGCGCACTTCGCTCTACCGAGACTCCTGAGGCTCATCAAGTCGATCCGCTCGCGGATGTGCGCCCGTTGGTCGCACAGGAGATTCCATCCGGCGTCGACCGCCGCGGTTTTCTGATCCGAAGCGCGGTGGGCGGCGCTGCCGCCGTCATGATGGGTCGCGCGGTGTCGGCGGAAGAGCGAACAGCGATGGCCGTCGCGACGGTGCCGCCGCAGACGAAGGGATCGGCGCCGCCGCTTTCTGCCGACCTGGACGTCGTGAAGAAGGAAAAGGGGCCGGTACTGACGACAGTCGACGAGTTCTACAAGGTGGGCCCCGGCCCTTCCAGCTCGCACACGATTGGTCCGATGCGGATCACCTACGACTTCTATCAGCGGTGCACGAAGCTGCCGGCCGCCAAGCTCGCCACGGCGACGAAGCTGCAGGTGAACCTGTTTGGAAGCCTCAGCGCGACAGGCAGGGGCCACGGCACTGAACGCGCCGCGCTCGCGGGGCTGGTCGGGAAGGAACCGGCCACTGTCGACCCGAAATTCCTGGACGGCTTGCGCGACAAGCCCGACCAGGTGTTCCCGGTGACGCTCGGCGACAAGTCGATCGACGTGAGCCTGAAGGACATCATCTACGACGCCACCAAGGGCGACTTCAAACACCCCAACACGATGACGTGCAAGCTCCTCGCCGGCACCACCGTGTTACTGGAGCAGGAGTACTACTCCGTGGGCGGTGGCTTCATCGAGTGGAAGGGGTACACGCCGCCGAAGAAGAACCCGCCGAAGTACCCGTTCGCCACGATGAAGGAGCTGCGGACTCACGCCGACGACAACAAGACCACCATCGCCAAGATCATGCTGGCGAACGAGATGTCGATCGCCGGCCGGACCGAAGACGAGGTCTATGCCTTCGTCGACAAGATCATCAGCGCGATGGTCGCAACGGTGAAGTCGGGGCTGTCGATGCCGGAAGACGACGTCCTGCCTGGCCCGATCAAGCTGCACAGCAAGGCGGCGACCGTTTACCGGCGCGCCATGGACGACAAGTTCGAGGCGGACCGCGGTATCGGCGCGCTGTCGGCCTTCGCGCTGGCGGCCTCCGAGGAAAACGGGCGCGGCCATCTCGTGATCACGGCGCCGACCGGCGGTTCCGCCGGCGTCATGCCGGCGCTGGTCTACGGGCTCGTCGAGGTCCGAAGAGTCGATCCGCAGAAGGTTCGTGAAGGCATGCTCGCGGCGGCGGCGATCGGCTACCTGTGCAAGCACCATGCGACGTTGTCCGCGGCCGAGGGCGGCTGCCAGGCCGAGATCGGCGTGGCTTCGTCAATGGCGGCGGCCCTGGTGGCAACGGCCTACGACGCAGAGTCGCGCATCGTCGAAAATGCCGCCGAATCGGCGTTGGAGCACCACCTCGGCATGACCTGCGACCCCGTCGCCGGCTACGTGCAGGTGCCGTGCATCGAGCGCTGCGCCTTCGGCGCTGTCAAGGCGTGGACTGCCTACGCGATCGCCAGCAACGAGATCGCGTCCCGACACCGCGTCGATTTCGACGCCACAGTGATGGCGCTGGCCCAGACCGCGAAAGACATGAACAGCAAGTACAAGGAAACCAGCGAGGCTGGTCTCGCCCTGTCCGTCGTGCTCTGCTGAGCGGAGGGTGGCGCGCAGCGGCTCCTGTCTGCAGTGGAGGGGTGTTCAGCCGGATCGAGGCGACGCGCTCGCCAGGGCGAGAATGGTTCCCGCAAAGAGCAGCGTGTCGGCAAAGTAGTTCACCCCTTCCAGTTGGGTGGCGATCGCGGGTTGGGATAGCGCCAGCACCAGAACAGGGCCATAGACGACGAGGATCAGCAGCAAGATCCAACCGCCAACACAGGCCGCGACGAGACGCGTGTTCCTGGACAGCAGAACGCTTGCGCCGGTGACGAGAAGAGCGACACCCGTCACATAGTCGATGAGCACCCGGCCCGGAATCCACGTCGGCATTTCCTTCAGGAGCGGGACTCCAGGAAGTGCCGTCGCGTGGAGAAAGTGTTCGACTCCAAAAAATACAGACGGTGATCGCGACCAGTACGCGGCCGACATTTATCAGCACGCTCCTGGCTGGCTCGCGCCACCCGTCCGGCGCCGCTCCCGCGAGAAGCCAGCCGCCACCGCCGAACGACAACTCACGGAAGACGATGGTCCAGATGATTCTGTCTGGCGGACCGCCCAGCGCTCCTGGGAGATGGATCATCGCGACAAACGAAAACATCATGATCCCGACCAGCAGTCCGGACCAGCGGACCGCGGTCCTGGTGGCGATGCTCAACGACGCCGCGATCAGGGCACAGCCGACGAAATAGACCCAGAACGCGCGCCAGGGCATGTACGGCGGCACGAGCGGCGCGACGAATTGGGGGCCGAAAAGATGCAGTGCGCCGAAGGCTGCCAGCGGAATCGCGAAACACAGATGACTGAGCGCGACGATCCGCTCCAGGCCTCGAGCCGCGGCGATCTCGTTTCTCGCGGCGATGACTCCGATCACGAACAGCGCGATCATTGCCGCGCCCATCGCGACGACGGTCATCATGAATACTCCTCGCGGCCCAGAGCGTATGTGGGACGGTGAAGGTGCCGTCGTAGGCGCGGGCTCGCGTCCGCGCTTTACTGAAGGGTCAGAAGGACGAGAATCTCGCCCTTTCCCGCCGGCAGGGCCTCGAGCGCCTTGCCAAGCAACGTCCCTGGCCGGTGCATCGACTGCTCGCCCACCCGCACGGGCCGCGATCGCATCGCGTAGCCGGGCGTCGGGCTCGTCGAGAGCAGATCGCCGATTCTGATCGCCCCGTACGTCGCGTCCGCCTTGACGAGGACGCGCCCGCTCTGCGCCACGATGACCTTGGTGTCGCTGCGCTCGCCGAGGACGAGTCCCGGCTGCCGGGACACGGCGCCCGCAACGCGCGTGTCGTAGGCCCTGGGCGACGGCACGACCCGGTTGGGCTGCGCCGGATCGACGATCACCACCGTACCGGCCTCGATCGGCGACGACGCCTCGACCCATTCGGCGACGTCCTGATACTTCGCGGCGATGTTGCCGCTGACAGTCACGTTCCCCGCGACCTGCAGCTTGGCAGTCGGCGTCGACGTCCCGATCCCGATGTTGCCGTTGTTCGCGACGAAGAACTTCGAGCTGCTCCCGATCATGAAGTTGTACGAGCCGCCCGCCGCGATGTTGTTGATGCGGTACTCGTGCGTCGCGTTGTTGAACCCCTGGAACTGCACGAGCGCGCCGTTCTGGTCGTAGAACAGCATGCCGGAGAAGGCCGCCGCCGCTCCGCTCTTGTTCTGCACGGCGTAGCCGGTATGCGCGCCATTGGCGTCAGTGAAGGAAACGTGGAATGCCTCCAGCGGCGTCGTCGTCCCCAGCCCGATGGAGGTGCCGCTCTGGAACATGGCAGAGTCGCCGAGGTTCGACGCATCGACGAACTTGCCGATGCGCCCGGTCGTCCCCAACGTGTTCGGCTGCGGAGCTGGCAGGCCGGCCGGCGCCGCCGTTGCCGCACGGGCCGCATCCGCGGCCGACAGCGTCGGGGCGAGGCGATAGGCAGACGCCGGTCTTCCGCCGAGCGTGTCCGCATCCGCCGCCTTGAGGGCGTAGGGCACGCTGGCGAGCAGCAGGCGCGGCTGTTCGGTTTCGCCGGCACGAAGGAAGCGGACGCCCAGCCATCGTGGCTCGCCGGCAGTGAAGAGATCAGGCGGCAGTCCGTCCGCGGTCCCCGCGCCGAGCAACAGGCGGTAGTGGCCGTCGCGCTCCACTGCCACTCGCTGCGTCTCTTCCCACAGCGGCTCGCTGGTCTGCTGGTCGCGATAGATGGCGAGAGTCACGGTCTCGACCGGCGCGATGGGTTGTCCGTCGGCTGGACGAAAAGTGCCGTTGAACCACACGACGTGTGGCACTGGCCACAGGGCCGCCGGTCCCGGCGCGGTCTGCTGGGCGGAAACGCCTGAAAGGCACGACATCCAGGCGAGTGCGACGAGCCCGCCCGCGCCTGCCCGTAACCGTGACGCTGCAGTCATGGAGCCTCCTGGACCCGGAAACATCCGACGACGTGCGCATAATATTGTGCGCCGCGAGAGGTGTCGAGCCTCCAGTTCGGCCCTCCTCCACGAGTGTGCTGACGCTGTTCTGCCGGGCATCCTGGCCGTGACTGGTGCGGGTTGATCGGACGACGCACGATCGGGTTGACCGCGCGGACACAACCGCTTACCCTTCACACGCGTCGCCGCCCGTCATGGACTACTGGCAGACACGGGCGACGTTGTTCGGCCGCCCATGAACCGGTCGCTTTTCGACGACCTCGCGCGACTGTCGGCCACGCCGATGTCCCGCGCCCGCGCGCTGCGCCTGATGGGCAGAGCCATCGTCGGAGCCGTCGTGACGCTGTGGTTCCCGCGGGAGGCGAGCGCGCTCAGTTGTGCCGCCACGACGTGTACCCCGGCAACGCCGGACCTGTGCTGCATCGACTTCCCGACGAACCCGAACGCCTCGATCAACACCTGCTGCAAGTCCACCGACCGGTGCTGCAAGTTCTTCACGCCCGAAGGCGGATCGTTCGCATCAGTGACCTGCTGTGGACCGACGCAGGCCTGCCGCATGCTCAATCCTCCGATGGAGGCGGCGTTCTGCGAGGACTGCGGGCCCAACCCCGTTGCCTGCGGCACGGAACCGTGCTGTCCCGCGGGTTACCTGTGCATCGCCGGCCAGTGCTGTCCGTCGCAGCTGGTCTGCGGAGCCGTGTGCTGCGGGACGAACCAGAGCTGCGTCAACGGGACGTGCACGACCAATTCGTTGTCGTGTCAGTTCACCGACGATCCGTTGACCGCGGGCACGACATTCATCAAGGCGGCGCACATCACCGAGCTCCGCTCGTGCATCACCGCCCAGCGGATCCGGTTCGGGCTGCCGCTCTTCATCTTCACTGACGGCATCCTGGCGGGTGTCGACGTCAAAGCCGCGCACGTGCTCGAATTGCGGACGGCGCTGAACGGCGCGTACGTCGCTGCCCTGAAGCCGGTGCCCACCTACACCGACACGACGCTCACCCCGCAGCAGACTGTCATCAAGGCCGTGCACATCCAGGAACTGCGCGCGGCCCTGATTGCGCTGCAATAACACAACGCCGAGTTCGGAGGCCGCCGCTCATGCGGTCGCCAGCTCGTGGAACTTCGCGATGGCGCTCCACGCGCCCAGGCCGATGCCACTTGCCATCTGGTGCAGCTCCACCATGTTGTGCGTCAGAAAGATCAGGACAGAGTGGTTGGTCGGGTCCGCCTGCCACCAGCCGCCATACGCGCCGGCCCATCCGACAGTCCCGACACCGCCGCGACAGGTCAAGGGATCGGCCTTGTCCGGTTCCGTGACCACCGCAACGCCCATCCCATAGCCGTGACCGACGGCGAACAGCGACCTGCCCAGCAATCGAGCCGTCATCCGCTGGCCTGACGTGAGCTGGTTCGACGCCATCAGGGCGCACGTTTCCGGGCGCAGCAGCCGCACACCGTCCACCTCTCCACCGCCGAGAAAGATTCGGGCGAAGGCAAGGTAGTCGTCCAGCGTCGTCAAGAGACCCTGGCCCCCAGACTCGAAGGTCATGTGGTCGGGCCGCTCCGCGAGCGCGTTCCCGCCAGGCGCCTCCGTCAAGGCCGTCAACTTCCCCTCGGCGTTGAACCCGCACAGGCCCGCACGACGGGTTCGTTTCTCTCGAGGGACGACGAAGCCCGTGTCGTGCATGCCCAGCGGCCTGAAGACACGCCGCTCGAGGACAGCGCCGAGAGGAGCGTCGTCGAGACGAGCGATGAGGAAGCCGAGCAGATCGTTCGACACGCCGTAGTGAAAGCCAGCCCCCGGCTGATCGATCAGAGGCAGCGTGCCGAGTGCGGCGATCCACTCATCCGGCGTGAGGGGGTTGTCGATCGCCGGTCCGAGGGTTTCCGTGTAGACGCGACCGATCGGGCCACGATGAAAGTCGCCGTAGGTGAGGCCCGAGCGGTGCGTCAGGAGATCGCCGAACGTGATCGGCCGTTGCGCCGCGTCAGTCTGGTCCAGCGGTCCATTCGAATCGCGCAGGACGCGGAGGTGCGCGAGCTCCGGCGCGAGGCGCGTGATTGGCTCGTCCAGTGCGAAGCGGCCTTCGTCGTACAGCGTCAGCGCGGCCACCGTCGTCACCGGCTTGGTCATCGACGCGATTCGAAAGATCGTGCCCCGCTCGACGGGCAGGTTCGTCACCAGATCCCGACGGCCCAGGGCGGTCGTGTGGACGACGCGTCCGTCCCGCCACATGAGAGTCGCGGCGCCGGCGAGGGCTCCGGCGTCGACATAGGCTCGGAGAGCGGCTTCAATCGAATTTCCCTTAGTCATAGCCATATAATATTGACATTATTAAATAGATCAACTATTTTTTATCCGATGACAGCGAAGAACATCGGGTCTCGGCGTGTACCCAAGGGCGACAAGCGCGACCGGACGCGCGCCACGCTGCTCGAAGCGGCACGAGCCGTCGTTCGGGAAAAGGGCCACGCACGCACCACGCTCGAAGCTGTCGCGCGACGCGCCGGCATGACGACAGGTGCCATCTACGGGAACTTCAAGAACCGCGACGAGCTCTTCATCGCGCTCGGCCAGGCCTACTGGGCGCCGGTGAAACCCCGCATCAAGCCTGGCGCGACGTTCGCCGAGGCGATGCACGCAATGGCCAGGGCGACGCTCGACGCAATCCCGGAGCGCAGCACGGCGGCGGTCGGACGCTTGACGGGGATGGCTCACGCGCTGACCAGCCCGGGCCTGCGGACCCGAGTTCACGAGGTCACTGCCGGCAGCTACGCGCTTGGCGAGGAATGGCTCCGGACCTTGTGGGATGAGCGAGAGCTACCCATGGCGCCGGAGCATCTGGTGCGCGTCATTCACGCGCTGATCGAGGGACTTGTGCTGCAGAGAATACTGACTCCGGAGCTGTTTCCTGACGAGGTGTTCTTCGCCGCCTTCGCAGCGCTGGCCAATCCGCGCACGAAACCCGGTCTCGCTGCAACCGCCGTTGACTTGCCCGCATCGAATCCGCAGACTGCGGGAACATGATAGATGTCGTGGTGCGCGACCGCTTTTTCCGAGTTATCGCGCCAAACGTCCGATGACCGCATTCGCGGGACAGCGACCCGCCAGCACCGGGTTGTTTGCCGCCACTGGCTTCTCGTGGCACACGCCCATTCTCGCCGCCGTCGTCGTCGTCCTCGCTCTCGCTCCATGCGCCGCCGCGGATAAGACCGCAGCCAAAAACGTCCTGGTGCTGTCCGGTGGACGCGGCCGGGTCTCGATCAACCAGATGCAGTCCGCGCTGCGGGCGCGTTATCCAGGGCCCGTCAACCTTTCCATCATCGACTTGGAGAACCCGCGGTTCGAACAGGACGCGTATCAGGACCACCTGGCCGAAGCGCTGCGCAGCGGATACGCCAGCGACAGGCAGGATCTCGTTGTCGCCGTCGGCGGGACGTCGCTCGAATTTGCAGTGCGATACCGCGACCGGGTCTTTCCGGGCGTGCCGATCACCTTCATGTCCGTCAACACGTCGCTGCCTCCGAAGTTGTGGCCCGGCGTGACGGGCGTTCAGTCCGCGCTGGGAGTGCGGGAAATCATCGAGCTGGCGCTCCGGCTGCATCCCGATACCGAAGCGATCGCCGTGATCACGGATGGTGCCGCAATCAGCAACGACTGGCTGGCCGCGGAGGGCGAAGAACTGCGTCGTCATCGCGACAAGGTCAGGGAGATCGACATCATCGGACCTCCCAGCCCCGAACTGCTCCGGAAGGTGGCTGCACTCCCACCCCATACCGTGGTGCTGTTCCAGTTGGCTCCGCTCGACTCCGATCAACCGGCGTTCGGCGCCCTGGACGTCCTGGATGTCGTGGCACAGCACCGGCCCGTATATTCCATCCTGACCTATATGGACCGCGGCGCCGTTGGTGTGGCAAGCGACGACGCCACCAACGATGCGGTGTTGGCGGGCCAGCTGGCCGCACGTCTGTTGGCCGGTGAGCGGCCTGACGACATTCCCGTCGTGCAGAACTCCAAGGTGCTGGTGTCAGTGGATTGGCGGCAGCTTCGGCGCTGGAACATTCCGGAGTCAGCGCTGCCGGCCGGCACTCTGGTTCTCCACCGCGAACCCACCCTGTGGCAGCGCTACTGGCAATACATCATCGCCATAAGCGCCGTCGTCGCCATTCAATCGCTGTTGATCGTCGGACTCCTGTGGCAACGCAGGCGAAGACAGAAGGCGGAGGCTCTCATACGCGAGAGCGAGCAACGCTTTCGTCTGGTCACCAATACGGCGCCAGTCATGATCTGGATGGCCGATCCGGATCGATCGTTCAGCTATGTCAACCAGCCGTGGCTGGATTTCACCGGGCGGCCGATCGACGCCGAGCTGGGCAACGGCTGGGCGCAAGGGATACACCCGGAGGATCGCGATGCACATCTGGAGGCACAGGCGCGCGCGTTCGACGTTCAGGCGCCATTCCGGCTGCAATATCGGCTTCGCCGGCACGACGGAGAATTCCGCTGGGTCTTCGACATCGGCGTGCCACGGTTCGCCGCCGACGGCTCCTTCGCCGGCTACATCGGCTCCTGCCTGGACATCACGGAACGCAAACTGGCCGAAGAGGCTCTGGCCAGTCTCGGCGGCAAGTTGATCGCGGCGCAGGAACAGGAGCGCGCGCGCATTGCGCGGGAGCTGCACGACGACATCAACCAGCAACTCGCGTTCCTCTCGGTGTCGCTCGACGAACTCAGCCAGAATCCTCCGGACTCGATTGCGGCGATCCCGGGCAGGCTCGAAGCTGTCGAAATCCAGGCCGCCGAGATTTCGCGGAGCGTGCAGAATCTTTCCCACCGTCTGCACTCGTCAAAACTGGAATACCTGGGCCTGGTTGCCGCATTGCGGGGCTTCTGCCGCGAGTTCTCCGAACAGCACCGCGTCGACGTCACGTTCTCACACGAGCCGATCCCCGAGGGCCTGCCGGCGGAGATCTCGCTGTGCCTGTTCCGCGTGGCGCAGGCGGCACTGGTCAACGCCTTGAAGCACAGCGGCGTCAAGTCTTTTGACGTTCACCTGGGGTCCCTGCGTGGCGGCATTCGCCTGAGCATCCGCGATGAAGGCGTCGGCTTCGATGTCGAGAAGGTCCTGGGCGGCGACGGTCTCGGGCTGGTCAGCATGCGAGAGAGAGTGCGTTTCGTGGATGGCGAGATTTCGATCATTTCAAAGCCACAAGGCGGCACCACAATCGAGGTCGATGTGCCGCTGCCCGCCGCCGACACCCTCACATCGCAGAGCGCGTGACTCACGACCCGTGCGAAGTGCCCTCGATTGCCGGCGCATGCCGCGTCCGATGAGGCTTGCGAACTGCCGCGGAACACCACGATGACTGACTGGTTTGCCCGGCTATCGGGTCCTGGTGATGACGACCCCGACGGCAATCAGCTCTAGTTCAACTACCGAGAGCCCGCTGGCTAGCCATCGCCTTCCCTCAGGCGCGCCGTTCGCGGAGCCGAAACGCGATAGGGAGCAAGGCGATCACCGCGGGTATCGCGGCGACCGCGCACCAGAACCCGAACCAGAGACTCCATCCCTCGAGCTCGGTCCTCACGTCGGCGCGGCCGGGATCTGCCGGGTCGTAGACCACGTCCACCACCTGCCCGACAGTCCATGGCGCGGGGTGACGGTTCACGCTGCCCACCATCGATCGCGCTTCTCCGCTCTGCGTCGTGAACGCCACCACCGGCGATTGGCCGCTGCCCTTGCCGCCCCGCACGTTCTCGGCAACCGACGGGTTGCTCGCTACGTAGCGCAGCTCAGTCACCCGGCCGGAGACTGCCCGACCGCCGCGCAGCAGCTCGCCCTTTGCCCAATGCGTGCGCGCACCCCAGAGCAGCGTGACCAGGGCGATGAGCAGAAACGGGACTGTAATGCAGCCGTACGCGCTCGCGTGGACTCTGCCCTGAGCGCTGTTTGCCGACGTCGTCATGGTCGCTCCACCTGTCACCGCAGCTATGGCCATCCCGCTTGTCGCGCTATCATCCCGCACATTAGCCCGGACCGCATGGTCTCGCGAGATGTGGGACGGCGCGATCCAATCACAGGTGCCCTGATGTACGGTCAGCGTTTCTTTCGAGCAGCTTCATTCCTCACAATGTGCGCCCTGGCAGCAGTCGCGTCGGCTCAGACGCCGCCCCTGACGCCGGACGTCCCCGCGAAGTTCCAGGCGCCGGTGGACGCCAACGACTACGTCAAGCGCACGGTGATGATCCCGATGCGCGATGGCGTCAAGCTGTTCACGGTCATCGTCGTGCCAAAGGGCGCACAGCACGCGCCGATACTCCTCACCCGCACGCCGTACAACGCCACCGGCCGCGCCACGCGCGGCCATTCGACGCGCATGCTGGCCACGCTGCCGCAGGGCGACGAAGTCTTCGTCTCGGATGGCTACATCCGCGTCTTCCAGGACATCCGCGGCAAGTACAAGTCCGAGGGCGACTACGTGATGACGCGCCCGCTCAAGGGGCCGTTGAACGCGAGCGAGGTCGACCACTCCACCGACGCATTCGACACGATCGACTGGCTGGTGAAGAACGTCCCTGAATCCAACGGCAAGGTGGGCATGCTCGGCAGCTCCTACGAGGGCTTCACCGTCGTCACCGCGCTGGTCCACCCGCACCCGGCACTGAAGGTCGCCGCGCCGATGAGCCCGATGGTCGACGGCTGGATGGGCGACGACTGGTTCCACTACGGCGCCTTCCGTCAGACGAACTTCGACTACATCGCCGGGCAGACAGCAGCCCGCGCCGAAGGCGAATCGATCCCTCGCGCGGGCGCCGACGACTACGACAACTTCCTCCGGGCTGGATCGGCTGGCGCGTTTGCGACGGCTGCCGGGCTCGACCAGTTCCCCTTCTGGAAGAAGATCAGCGAGCATCCCGCCTACGACAGCTTCTGGAGCAACCAGGCGCTCGACAAAGTGATGGCGGCGCAGCCCATGACCGTGCCCACGATGTGGATCCAGGGGCTGTGGGATCAGGAAGACATGTGGGGCGCCATCCACTGCTACATGGCCACCGAGCCGCTGGACCACACCAACACGATGAACTACCTCGTGATGGGCCCGTGGCGCCACAGCGGCGTCAACTACGAGGGCTCGACGATGGGCCCGTTGCATTTGCAGGGGGATACCGCCCTCGAGTTCCGGCGCGACGTGCTCAAGCCGTTCTTCGATCAGTACCTGAAGGACGGCGCGCCAAAGGCGGACACGCCGCCGGTCTTCATTTACAACACCGGCGAGAACCACTGGGACCGCCTGAAGTCATGGCCGCTCGCCTGCGACACCTGCACGACGAAGGCGACCCCGCTCTACCTGACCAGCGGCATGGGGCTGTCGTTCACCGCCCCCGGCGCCCCCGGCAGCGACGCGGCCTCCTACGACGAGTTCGTCTCCGATCCCGCCAAGCCGGTGCCGTACCTGCCGCGCCCGGTGCGGCCGGATAACAGCGCCTGGCCGCGCTGGCTCGTGACCGACCAGCGCTTCGTCGACGGACGTCCCGACGTGCTCACCTACGTCACGCCAGCGCTCGCCGAGCCGGTGCGCATCAGCGGGGCGCCGGTGGTCCACTTGACGGCAGCCACCAGCGGCAGCGACGCCGACTGGGTCGTCAAGCTGATCGACGTTTACCCCGACGAAGTGCCGAGCCAGCCCGACCTGAGCGGCTACGAGTTGGGCATCTCGATGGACATCTTCCGCGGCCGCTATCGCGAAAGCTTCGAGACGCCGAAGGCCATTGCCGCCAACGTGCCGCTCACGTACACGTTCGGCCTGCCAACGGCGAACCACGTCTTTCTGCCCGGGCACCGGATCATGGTGCAGGTGCAGTCCACCTGGTTCCCGCTGTACGACAGGAACCCGCAGACGTTCGTGCCGAACATCTTCTTTGCCAAGCCGGAGGACTACCGGAAGGCGACAGAGCGGGTCTACCACTCCGGAACTGCCGCCAGCTTCATTTCCCTGCCGGTGGTCGCCGTCAAATAGCTGCCACGCACCGCCAGGCACGCTTCGTCGCGCGACGAAGCGTGCCGGTTCGGCGACGCCTACGATGGCGTTCATGGCCATCGTCGAGCACCGCTATCGCGCGCATCTCACGTGGGAAGGCAATGTCGGCCACGGCACTGCCAGCTACCAGGGGTACCAGCGGACATTCCGCGCCACTGTCGTTGGCAAACCAAGCCTCGTCGGCTCCGCAGATCCGGCGTTCCGCGGGGACGCCGCCCTGCTGAACCCGGAAGATCTCTTCCTCACCGCAATTGCCGCGTGTCACATGCTCACCTACCTTGCCTTGTGCGCCCGCCGCGGCATCGCCGTCCTGGCTTACGAGGACGCGCCGTCTGGCGTCATGCGCCTGGAAGCAGGCGGCGGGCGCTTCGAAGAGATCGTCCTTTCGCCGGTCGTGCGGGTGGCCAGCGCCGACCATCTCGAATCGGCGCGCGCGCTACATGACGCCGCCCATCGCGACTGCTTCGTCGCCAGCTCCTGCAATGTCGCGATCGAGTTGCGCCCGGAGGTGAGGGCATGAGAGACGTGGCGATCGCGCTTCCCCACCGACCCGGCGCGCTGGCTGAACTCGGCGAGGCGTTCGGCCGGGCGAGCATCAGCATCGAAGGCGGCGGCGTCTTCGCGACGGCGGATTCGGCGGTTGCGCATTTTCTGGTTCGTGATGCCGCCGCCGCACGCGCCGCGCTCGCAGGCACCGGCCTGTGCGTCCTGGGCGACAATGAGGTCGTGATGCTCACCCTGAGGCAGGACGAGCCGGGCCAGCTCGGCTCCGTGGCGCGGATGATGGCCGAGTGCGGCGTGAACATCGAAGTCCAGTACAGCGATCACGACGGCCACCTGATTCTGGTCGTCGACGATCTGCCGCGTGGACAGGCAGTGTCCGTGGAGTGGGCGACGCGTGCCGCACGCCCCTGATCTTGCCGGCGTGGCGGCACTGCTCGGCGAGCCGGCGCGCGCGCGCATCCTGACCGCGCTGATGGGCGGCGTCGCGCTGACCGCAACGGAGCTGGCGATGGAGGCGGGCATCGCGCCGTCGACGTGCAGCGCCCACCTTGCGCGACTGACTGAAGGTCGAGTGCTCCGGGTCGCCCGCCAGGGCCGGCATCGCTATTTCCGCTTGTACGACGAGCAGATTGCGACGATTGTAGAAGCCCTGATGGGCGTGGCGGCGGAGCGTGACGTCGTCGTGCGGACCGGCCCGGCGGAGCCCGCCTTGCGGATCGCGCGGGTGTGCTACGACCATCTGGCCGGCGAACGTGGCGTCTGGCTGCTGGCGCAGCTCCGTGCACGGGCATTGCTCACCGGGCGCGACGGGTGCGGCATCTCTGCTGCGGGCGAGGTGTTCTTCGCCCAACTCGGCCTCGACCTCGACACGATCGGGAAATCGCGGCGCGTGACGGCCCGCGCCTGTCTCGACTGGAGTGAGCGACGCGACCATCTGGGCGGCGCGCTGGGCGCGGCCATCTTCGGCCGCCTGCTGGCCCTCGGATGGGCAGAGCGCGAGTCCGGCAGCCGCGTCGTGACGTTCACGACACACGGGGCGCGGGCGTTTCGCCGGCGGTTCTCGGCGCAATAGCGGCGACCCGTCAGGCCTCGCCGGCGGCCGTGGCTCGTCAGGCGGCGCGGCGGGGGCGGCGCGGTCGGGCCCGTGACGTCTTGCCGGCGTCGCGACCTTTGCTGGCGCCGGTGCGGCCACTGCCTGCGCCCTCGAGGCTGCGGCGCAGGCGCTCCATCAGGTCGACGACGTTGGAGTCGCGCTCGGGAACCTCCGCCACCAGCTTCGCCTTCGTGCCCTTCATCTTCGACTTGATCACGCGCATCAGGTTTTCGCGGTAGTCGTCCTTGTACTTCTCGGGCGCCCACTCGGCGGCCAGGCTTTCGACCAGCATCTTCGCGAGATCCAGTTCCTTCTTGCCGATGGCTCCAGCCTTGGGGAAGGTGAGCGTGCTCTCGTCGACCAGCTCCTCGGAAAATCGCAGTGTCGTGATGACCAGCGCGTCCTCGATGGCTTCGACGGCCGCGAGGTGCTGGACCTCACGAAGGAGAAACTTGCCGATGCCGATCCGGTTCGATCCGCGAATAGCCTCGCGCAGCAGCGCGTAGGCTTTGTCTCCGCCCTTGCCCGGGGTGAGGTAATACGGGGTGTCGAAGAACCTGTCGTCGATGGAACCCGCCTCGACGAAGTCCAGGATGTCGATGCGCCGCGTCTTCTCGAGCGCCGCGGCCGCGATGTCTTCTTTCGTCAAGACGACGAAGCGGCCCTTCTCGTACTCGTAGCCCTTGACGAGCTCGCTCCAGGGGACGGGTTTGCCGTCTTTCTGGCACACGCGCTCCATGCTGATGGGCGACTTGTCCTTCGCGTGCAGCATGCGGAAGCGGGGGCGACTATCCCGGACTGCGGGATAGACGCCCACCGGGATCTGCACGAGGCCAAAGGACAGCACGCCGTTCCAGATCGATCGAGCCAAGGCGGACTCCAGGATTGACTGTTGAACTGTGTGTGTTCTGCACGAGTGTCAGCGTCGCGACACGCGACAGAAATCAGCTGTGCTTGAAGTATTGCACCGCGCGCTCGTGCTTTTCGGCCGCCGCGCGCGAGCGGAACGTTCCGAGGTTCCGCCGCCGTCCGGTCTTCGGGTCCTGCTTCCGCGAATAGAGCCGGTACTCGCCGGTCTTGAGCTTGCGGATCATATCGACCTCCATCGATCGGGATTGCAGACTTGTTGCCATATCGGCCCCGCCGAGCAGGCCGTGCGCCGCTCAGCTGGAGGTTTACAAGTCCCGAGTGGACAACGGTTCGTCCCCGCGCTACGTCAGCCGTCCCATCAGCCCCGGCGCGTCGATGCGACTGTGAGATACGTCCACCATGACCTCCCTTCGACTCGAAGACGTACGCGCGCGACCTGGCCGGGGCGGTCCGGTTTGCGCGCCGGCAGCCGATGTTCACAGCGCTCACCGTGCTGACGCTCGGGCTCGGCATCGGCGCCAATGCGACGATCTTCAGCTTCGTCAACGCCGTGTTCCTGCGGCCGCTGCCAGTCCGTGACCCGCACGAGATCGTCGCGCTGTTCACGGCGGACACGACTTACCAGGGCCGGCTGCTCCCGGTCTCCTATCCGAATTTCGTGGACTATCGCGACAGCCATGTCCTGACGGATCTGGCCGCGGAAGTACGCGTCGACCTGAACGTCGGCACCGCCGGCAGCCCGCCGGAACATGTCTCGGCGGCGTCGGTGTCCGCCAACTACTTCGACGTGCTCGGCGTCGGCGCGCGCGTCGGGCGGCTGTTCGCGCATGGCGAGGATGCGCCACTCGACGCGCATCCGGTCGTCGTGCTGTCGGCCAACCTGTGGCGGCGGCGATTCGGCGCCGATCCCGGAATTGCCGGTCGCACGGTTCTCGTCAACGGCCAGCCCTACGTCGTCGTCGGCGTGGCGGCTGACGGGTTCCGTGGACCGCAGCTGCTGTCGCGGTACGACGCGTGGGTGCCCATCGGCCAGCGCCGCGGCATCGTCGGCTTCCTCGATCGGTGGTTCGACGCCCGCCAGGCAGCGATGTGCGCGGTCTACGGCCGTCTCGCGCGCGGGGCGGACATCACACAAGCGCGGACGGCGATGGCGCTCGTGTCGGACCGCCTCGCTCGTGCGTACCCGCAACAGAATCACGCGCGTGCGGTGGTCGTGCTGCCGTTCGACGAGGCGGCGCTCAACCCGAACCAGCGCGGTCAAATCGTGCGTATGGGCTGGTTCCTGTCGGTGATCGTCGGCCTGGTGCTGGCGCTGGCGTGTACCAACGTGGCGAATCTCCTTCTGCTTCGGGCGCTTGGCCGGGAGCGCGAGATCGCCGTGAGGATCGCAAGCGGCGCCAGTCGCGCCCGGATTGTCAGGCAGCTGCTCGCAGAGAGCCTGCTGCTCTCGGCCGCGGGCGGGATGGCCGGCCTCCTGCTCGCTACGTGGGGACGTCGCGTCCTCTGGTCCTTCAAGCCACCGACGGTGCCCGAGACGCTGGACGTGCCGTTCGACAGCCGCGTGCTGCTCTTCACCATCGGGGTCACGCTCGTCACCGGGCTGGTCTTCGGCCTCGTGCCCGCGCTGCAGGGCTCGCGCGCAGATCTGGTGCCGGCGCTCAAGGGCGTACGCGGTCGCCGGGACCGCGTGCTTCCGTTCAAGCACGCGCTCGTGATCGGACAGGTGGCGTTGTCGCTGATTCTGCTCATCGGCACCGGCCTCATCCTGCGCAGCCTCGGTCGTGCACAAGGCGCGGACCCTGGCGTCGCCGCTCACGAGCTGATCGCGCTCAACATGAACCCGGACAGCATCGGCTACGATCGGCCGCGCGCGCTGGCGCTGTTCCACCGGACAATTGACGTGCTTGGCGCAGTGCCCGGCGTGCGAGCCGCCTCCTTCGCATTCAACCGGCCCCTGACGCCGGCAATCTCCGCGCTCTTCTACCTCGAAGGCAAGAACGTCCCGTCGCCCGCCGATGGCGCGCCCATCGCGACCAATGCCGCCGATCCTGCGTACTTCAGGACCGTCGGTATTGCCCTGAAGGAGGGACGGACGTTCACCGACGCCGACACCGAAACCTCGACGCCCTCCATCGTGATCAACCAGGCGCTTCGAGACCGCTACTTCGCGCGCGGCGAGAGCCCCGTCGGCCGCCACATGCGGTTCGTCGACGTGCCGACGGCGTTCGAGATCGTCGGCGTGGTTGGCGACGCCGTCTACGCGTCGATCGGCGAGCAGACACCCGACTACCTGTACTACCCCTTCGCGCAGGCCTATGGCGCCGGAGAGATCACGCTGTACGTGCGAACAGCTGGCGACCCGCACACGATGGTCGGCGAGGTGAGGCGCGTCGTACAGGCTCTCGATCCGAACCTGCCGCTCTACAACGTCGGCGTGGTCTCCGACCTTGTGACAGAGTCCTTGTGGGCCCCGCGCGCCGCCGCGGCCCTGCTTGGGTTCTTCGGCGTGCTCGGCCTGGCGCTGGCCGCCGTGGGGACTTACGGCGTGATGGCGTTCCACGTCGATCAGACGCGGCGCGAGATCGGCATCCGCATGGCGCTCGGCCAGGGCCGGCCCTCGATCCTCGGCGGCATCGTCGGCAGGGGCATGGCCCTTGTCGCCATGGGTCTCGCGCTTGGCCTCGGTATCGCGTACGCAACTGCCCCGCTGATCGGGTCGTTCCTCTACGGGCTGCCGGCCACCGATCTGGTGACGTTTGCGGCCACGCCGCTCGTGCTCGCCGTCGCGGCCCTCGCCGCCACGCTCGTCCCGGCACTCCGGGCACTGGGCGTTGACCCGGTCCAGGTGCTCAGGGCCGAATAGCCACGCCGTTCACCAGTGCCTGCGCGATTCGCCGGTAAGATGTGCGTGACGCCGGCCGGCGGCCAGTCGGCGACCCGTGAAGCATGGCCTCCTCCCATCCCACCCCGCGGCCCGTCCGCGTCGGCCTCATTGGCTACGGCCTCGGCGGCGCCGCGTTCCACGCGCCGATCGTCTCGACGACGCCGGGCATGGCCCTCGCGGCGATCGTGACCTCCAACGAGACGCGTCGGGCGCAGGCGCTGCATGACTACCCTGGCGTCACGGTCTACGCACACGCGGACGAGCTCTGGGCCGCTGCCGCGGATCTCGACGTGGCTGTCGTCACGACGCCCAATGTCACCCACGTGCCGCTGGCGCTCGCCGCTCTCGATGTGGGACTTGCAGTGGTCGTGGACAAGCCATTTGCGCCTACGGTCACCGAGGCGAGACGCGTAATTGCCGACGCGGGGCGCCGCGGTCTGCCGCTGACGGTGTTTCACAACCGCCGATGGGACGGCGACTTCCTGACACTCCAGCGGCTGTTGGCCGCGGGACGCCTCGGCGCGGTGGCGCGATTCGAGTCGCGATTCGAACGCTGGCGTCCCGAGACGCGCCAGAACTGGCGTGAACACGGCGCGGCGGGCGAGGGCGGCGGCCTGCTGTTCGATCTCGGCAGCCATCTGATCGATCAGGCGCTGGTGCTGTTCGGCCCGGTCCGATCCGTGTACGCGGAGCTCGATCGTCGGCGCCCCGGTTCGGAGGTCGATGACGACGGGTTTGTGGCGCTGAGTCATGAATCCGGGGTGCGATCGCACCTCTGGATGAGCAGCGTCTCGGCTCAAGGCGGGCCGCGGATGCGGGTGCTCGGCAGCCTGGGCGCCTACACGAAGCGGGGGCTCGACGTGCAGGAGGCCGCCCTCCGTGCGGGCCAGCGCCCCGGTCCGGGGTGGGGCATCGAGCCCGCAGAGCACTGGGGCCTGTTGGGCATCGACGGCAGCGCGGCGCCGTTCCCAACCGAGCCGGGCGACTACCGGCGATTCTATGAGGGGGTCGTCGCCGCTGTCCGCGATGGCGCGCCGGTGCCTGTCGCGCCAGCCGACGCGGTCGCGGTCATCGAGCTCATCGAAGCCGCGCGGGCATCAGCGGCCGCCGGCTGTACGGTCCCCGTCGATCCTTCGTTGAGCTAAGCTGAGCCCATCAACTCCAGCCCAATGGCCCCCGAAAAGCTGGATCGCGTCCGCGAAATCCTCGAACATGCGCTCCGCCTGCCGCAGGCTGAGCGCCACGAGGCGGTGGCGAGGGCCTGTCGCGGCAACCCCGACCTGCTGCGCGACATCATCGGGCTGCTCGCCGTCTACGACGAGCATGGGCACGCGTCCAGTCCGCCGCAGTCGCCAATCTCGTCGCCGACCACGTTTTCTCCCGACACGGCCCCGGTTCCGGCTCCCGACTCGAAAGTCGGCGTCCCCGCTGCCCCGACGACCTGGGGCGGGTTCCTGCTGCTCGAGGAGCTGGGCCGCGGCGGCTTCGGCGTCGTCTATCGGGCGTGGGATAGCGCGCTCAAGCGGGACGTCGCGCTGAAGATCATCGACGTCACGCGGCTGCGTGGCATCAGCGTCGAGGCCGTGCTGCTCGAGGGCCAGATGATGGCGCGCGTGCGCCATCCCAACGTCATCACCGTGTTCAGCTCGCAGCAAATCGGCAGCGAGGTCGGCCTGGCGATGGAGTACATCCGGGGCCGGACACTGGCGGCGCTGGTAGCGGAGGACGGGCCGCTCAGTGCCGACGAAGCGACCCTGGTGGGGCTGGCGCTCTGCGACGCGCTGGCCGCGGTACACAGGCTGGGGCTGGTGCACCGCGACCTCAAGGCCAGCAACGTCATGCGACAGCATGGCGGGCACATCATCCTGATGGACTTCGGCGCAGGGCGTGAGATGGGCACGGCGCAGGACGGCCGGCGACAGATCCTGGGGACGCCGGTCTACATGCCGCCGGAAATGCTGCTGGGCTCCCGCGGTACGCCGCAGTCCGATGTCTACAGCCTGGGCGTCCTGCTCTACAACCTCGTCACCGGCGAATATCCGGTGGGCGGCCGCGGGATCGACCAGTTGCGTCTGGCGCACCTCGCCGACGATCGCTTCCCGCTGTCCGAGCGCCGACCCGAGCTGCCGCTGCCGTTTGTGAAGTCCGTGGAGCGCGCCCTCGCGCCGGATCCCGCCAGCCGTCCGTCGAGCGCGGTGGCGTTCAAGCGCGTGCTCACCGACGCGATGCCGCATGTCTCGTCGCGATCGGCACGGAGGCGGCGCGACGGACGCAAGGACCCGCTGGCGACACCGACCCCGGTGGTCCTGCCGCTGCCGTCGGGACCAACCACTACGGTGCAGAACGCCGTTTCGTGGCAGCCCGTCGTTCTTGGCGGCCTGACGCTGTTCGCTCTGCTCTCCGCCTTCGGGTTTCTGACGAGCATGGCGTACAACGCCACGCTGGTCCGGACCGGCCGCTATGCCGAGGAGAGCCTGTGGACCTACCCATTGCTCGGCGTGCGGACGGTGGTGCCGTCAGTGCTCATCATCCTGTTCGCGATCATCGTCTTCAACGTCGCCGCCGCAATCCTTCGCCTGGTGCGGCATGCGGTGCCGCGACTCGATGGCGCAACGGCGCGGGGCCAGGCTCGCGCCGCGGGCTGGATTGCCAGGACCGGGTTGGCCCAGCCAGGCCCCTTGTCGCAACTGCTCACCTCCGTCGGCGCCGTGGCGCTGGCGGCGACGGTCTGGGCACACTTCGATCTGCTGCACGCGGTGATCACGCCAGTGAACGAGGCGCCGGTGAGCACGCTGGTGCTGTTGAGCGAAGGCAACGAGGGGCAGCAGATGCGCTACGTCCTCGCGCTCGACGCGATTCTCGCGGTGCTCGGCGCGGGTCTGATCTACATCCGGCGCAGCGCGCGCGCGGAGGGCCGATCGCCCTGGTCGCTGCTGGCTCCGCCCGCGGCGGTGCTGCTGGCGGCGCTGGTGCTGCTGGTCATTCCGTGGCGGCTGTTGAACCTGGTGGAGTTTCGCCGCGTCCTGTTCGGGGACCGGTCGTGCCTCGTGATCGCCGAAACCGTCGACAGCGAGCTGTTGCATTGCCCGTCAACCGATTTGAACCGCAGCTTCGACGTGCCGACGAGCGACCCGCGCCTTCGCCGGACGCCGGAGCGCGGCCAGTTGTTCGACTCGTATGAGGCACTGCAGGCACGTCGCCCGCAGTAACGATTGCCGGACCCACGGAGGTCTCTCGATGCCGTACCGAAACCGCCACATCGCGCTGGCACTGATCCTGTTGCTGGTGGGCGTCCCCGTCGAGGCGTCCAGCCCCTGGGGATGGCTCCAGAAACTGAGCGGGCCCGGCCCCTTCGAACGCCGGCTCCCTGGCTTCGACGTGCCGTACTGGGGCATCACGCCGAGGTGTCCGAACTCGGCGCCCCAGACACTCGACGACAAGCTGCTGGCGCCGGCGTTCACCATCTCTCAGTACAAGTCCGATGCCGACGACCGGTTCGATCGGACAGACCTGACCACCTACAGCGCGATCCTGTACCTGCACCCCGCCGGCTTCCTGCACCGCGCCGAGCTGTGCAGCAACAAGACGCCGCACACCTCGCCGCTCAATGCGCTTGATATCGGCGCCGGCATCGCGTGGTATCACTTCGCTGGCGACGCGACCTCGTCCATCGGCACGTCCACCGGCCAGCCGGCTACCGCGTCGGGCCCGTTCACACGGACAGCAATGCCCCTTCGGTTCAAGATCACGCCGAGCGAGCTCTTTTCGGGGAAACTGCACGGGACGACGCGGAAAGTGCTGGCGATGTTCTCGTACAACATCAACGTCGATCTCTTCGTCGGCTCCTTCGACCAGGGCGACTTCAACTACAAGGGCCCGGGCGTATACCATGCCGATGACAAGGCCCTGTGGAGCGGCGGGATCGTCGTCGACGTCAGCTCCCTCTTCTTCCGGTAACGGAGACCATGTACCTCACACTCAAGTTTTTTCACATCCTCCTGGCGATCATCGCTGTCGGTTTCACGTCGTCGTTCGGGCTGATCCTCGGCCGTGCGCGCGCCGGCGGCGCGGACGGGCGCGAGATGAAGTTCGCGCTGCAGACCACCAACCTCATGGGCCGCATCTCGCACATACTCTTCCTGGTCGTGACGCTGATTGGCGTGGCGATGGTGCAGATGGCCGGCTTCGGCTACCGTCCGATCTGGATTCACGGCTCGCTGGCGCTGTTCGTGATCGCGTTCCTCATCGGCAGTTTCGTCATGCCGGGCCTGTTCAAGCGACGGCTGGCCATCCTGGAGACCAGGGGGCCTGCCGATCCCGAGTTCGTGGCGCTTTCGAAGCGCGCGGCGATGGTTGGCGGACTGCTCGGCCTGATCACGCTCGCCATCCTGTGGATGATGATCGCCAAACCGTGAGGCGGCGCCCATGTTGTATGTCGTCCTGAAGTTCGTGCACGTCCTGCTCGCGATGATCGCGATCGGCTTCAACGCGTCGTACGGCCTGCTGATCGGCCGGGCACGCAGCGGCGCCGGCGACGCCCGCGAGTTGAAGTTCGCCCTGCGGACCGTGAAGGTGATGGACGACTACGTCGCCAATCCATGCTACGTTCTGCTGCTGATCACGGGCGGCGCGATGGTCCACGTGGGCGGCTACTCGTGGTCGCAGCCGTGGCTGCACGGGTCGCTGGCCTTGCTCTTCGTGGCCTTTGTCGTTGGCCTGGCGCTCTACACGCCGACGCTGCGGCGGCAGATCGAGGCGCTCGACGCGCGTGGCGCGGCGGATCCGGAGTTTGTTCGACTGTCGAAGCGCGGCACCTTGCTGGGCATCGTGCTGGGCGTCATCGTCATCGCCATCGTGGCGCTGATGGTGTTCAAGCCGTAGGAGGATGGGATGAGGCGACGTGAATTTCTGACACGAACCGCGGCAGCCGCCACAGTGTTTGGCGCGGCCGGCGCGAATTCAATATCCGCGCAGACGCCGTCTGCGCCGGCCAAGCGAACGTTCAAGTTGAAGTACGCGCCACACATCGGGATGTTCGAGAACTCCGCCGGCAAGGACCCGCTCGACCAGATCAATTTCATGGCCGACGCCGGCTTCCGCGCCTTCGAGGACAACGGCCTCATGGGGCGCACGCCGGAGCTGCAGCAGCAGATCGGCGACCTCCTCGCGAAACGCGGCATGACGATGGGCGTGTTCGTCATCGACGGCGGCGACAACTGGAAGGTGTCCTACACGACGGGCAAGCAGGAGTTCACCGACAGGCTGGTGAAGACGTGCCAGGACGCGCTCGTGACGGCCAAGCGCGTCAACGCGAAGTGGGCGACGTGGGTGCCCGGCTACTTCGAGCGCAACCTGCCGATGGGCATCCAGACGGGACACGTCATCGACGTCCTGCGCAAGGCGATGGAGGTACTGGAGCCGGCCGGACTCGTGATGGTGCTCGAGCCGCTCAGCGACAACCCGGACCTGTTCCTGCGCACGCCCGACGAAGGCTACGCCTTCTGCCGCGCGATCAAGAGCCCGTCGTGCAAGATCCTGTGCGACATGTACCACGTGCAGCGGAACCAGGGCCGGATGATCGAGCACATCGACTGGGCGTGGGACGAGATCGGCTACTTCCAGATCGGCGACGTCCCCGGGCGCAAGGAGCCCGGCAGCGGCGAGATGAACTATCGCAACATCTTCAAGCACATCGCCGAGCGGGCGCAGGCCGAGAACAAGGACTTCGTCCTGGGCATGGAACATGGCGCGTCGATGCCCGGCAAGGAAGGCGAAGCCAAACTGATCGAGGCCTACGTCGCCGCCGACAACTTCTAGTTTCGGCGATGCCCGTAGCGGTCATCTCTCCACCGGCGCCCGGCACCGCCGATCGCCTGGACGCGGACGGGTGGCCGCTGCTGCGCCCGACGACCCTGACGGTCCATCGCACCTCGCCAGAGGACGTGAAGGATCGTCAGGTCGTGCTGAGCCTCGACGGCGCGAAGATCGGGACACTGCTCTACGGACACAGCCTGACGCGAGAGATCCCGCCCGGTCGCCATTCGCTGCGCGCGAACAACACCCTGGTCTGGAAGACGGTGGCGTTTGACGCCGAGCCCGGCGCGGAGGTGCAGTTCACCTGCATCAACCGCGCGCCGGCCAGCCTCTACTTCATGCTGTTCCTCTTTGGCGTCGCCCCGCTCTACGTGACGCTCGAACGCGTCGGCGGCAGCTCGCGCTGAGCGTCGTCCTTCGGCCGCAACGCGGACGCTGGCTGCCCGCAGATCGCCAGGACACCGAAATCGACGTCTACGGCGGCCATCACGAGCCTCCCAGGCTTGACGATCACGTCAGTTCGGCGGGAAGGCGAGCAGAAGTTACGCGACGCGGCTGCGCGCGCCAAAAAGCCCGAAATCAGGCCGTGCAATCGTTGACTCGCCCCGGGAATGGGCCTATAGTGCCGTGGGATTTCCGTGGTCGACAGGACCGGGTTCCCGCAACAGCAGGCAGTCGCCGCAGCGGCGACGCAAGAGGCCTGACAGCGTCGTCTCCGTCCGGCTCAACGCCTGGCGCCGTCGCGTGGCGGGACTCCTCGATCCTGCCCTCCCGTAGAGATCCTGACGGACACGTCTATCGGAGGACACGGGTATGCCGACCGGCACAATTGCACGGCTCCTGATCGACAAGGGTTTCGGGTTCATCCGCGACGAGAGCGGGGTCGAACACTTCTTCCACCGCAGCGCGGTCCGCGGCGCAGTGTTCGAGTTGCTGCGCGAAGGGCAGCGGGTGGAGTTCGTGCCCGAGGAGTCGGGTAAAGGCCCCAGGGCGGGCGACATTCGCCTCATCGAGAACTGATCGTCGTCGGCAGTCCCCGGCCCTGGTGACAGGGCCGGGACGGCGGCCCCGCACTTCGCCACTCCCTTGCCGTCCGTCCTGAGCCGCTTATCGTGAGCCCTTTGTCCTGAGCCTGTCGCAGGGCGACTCACGCGCCGTCAGATCACCATCCCGGAAGCGAATGGGGCCCGGTGGCCCTCACGGTCTTCAAAACCGGCAGCTCTCCGCTTGCGGAGAGGCTCGGTTCGACTCCGAGTCGCTTCCGCCACGCACACCGCCAGAACGCCATGCCACGCCGGCGTGCCCATCGCGCGCGGCGCCGATGGGCCACCGACGTCATCCCGCTACTTCTTGATCTTCTTGCCCAGGTCCTCGACGGCCTGACCGACCTTGCGCTTGGTCCGTCCGACGGCGTCCTGCGCCTGGCCGGCAGCTTCATCGACAACGCCTTCGTCGTGGAGATTGGGATCGTTGGTCAGATCGCCCGCCGCCTGCTTCATGCGCCCCTTGACGACGTTGGCCTTGCCCTTGAGCTCGTCCTTGTTCATGGCGACACCTGCTGCCGATCGAGTGGAGCGGCGAAGCTGCCGCAGCGTCGATTGGCCTGCCAGTGTGTTCATCAATTCCAGTGCCAGCCTCAGCGACAGAAGAAGCGCGAGGGCACGCGCTTTACATCCGCGCCTGACGTCTCGCGGACCAGATCGGAACACGCTTGTAGCCTTTCGCTACCCCCTCGACAGCTCAGCCCACCGCCCGACAATCCGCGCTTCGCGCGACTTGGCGAGACTTCAGGGCATTGAGGCGCGCTTCGCGAGATGGCAAACCATTTGCTCTAGAGGTCGGCATCATTCGCCCGGCGCCGTTCCGGCAGCCGGCATCCTCCTCCTCTTGAACGGAGGGCCGACGAGGCCCTCCGGCTCGCCCACCGCAAATCCGTGAGTTGGAAGAAAGTGAAAGCCGGCGCGCGGCTAGCTTTTGGAGGGGCTTGTGGTGAGGCGTCCTATTGCCTGAAGCACCTCGGTCGTCTTCGACAAATCGTCGAACACGACGTCCGCGCCTGCGGCACGCAAGGCGTCCGTGGTGTACTCGCCGGTTGCCACTGCCACGACGGCGGCGCCGTGCGCGTGGGCGCAGGCGACGTCGCGCGGCGTGTCGCCGATCACCAGCACGTGTGCCGCTTCGACCTGCGGGCGCAGGCCCTGCGCGCGTGCGCGTTCGAGCGCGACCGGCACCAGGTGGTTCCGGTCGTGCGCGTCCTCGCCGAACGCGCCGCAGCGGAAGTGGCGCCACAGGTCGAAGTGCGCGAGCTTGACCTCCGCGGCGTCGGCGAAGTTGCCGGTCAGCAGCGCGAGGAACGCGCTTCGATCGGCGCCGAGCGCATCGAGCAGCGGCGTGATCCCCGGAAGCACCCGTTTGCCGGGCCCGGACCGTGGCACCTCCTCGCGCAGGCGTTCGAGATAGCGCGCGCGAAAGGCGCGGGTGTTGTCGGCGTCGGCCGTCATGTCGAGGCGGCCGAAGGCGTCGGCCAGGATGCTGGTGTCGGTCCGGCCCGCCAGCTCCAGCCCGGTGAAGGCGCCGCTGATGCCGAACACGTCCTCGAACGCATGGTTCATGGCGCGTTGTCCGGCGCCGCCGGTGACGACGAGCGTGCCGTCGATGTCGAACAGGATGAGTTGGTTCATGACAGAACGAAGGTCTCCGGCCGATCTACAATCGGCGATAGCTCGCCTCTGCGAGCACGAGGAGGCAGCACATGGTGCAGTGGAAAGGTCTCGCGGCGGCCATCGTCATTGCCGGCGCTGGCGCGACGCTCGATGCGCGGCAGCAGGCCGGTCACGACATGTCGAAGATGAAGCCTGTCGCGGAGGCCACCGCCGACATCGCCGGCGAGGGCGTGACCGGCACGGCCACGCTGGCCGAGTATCAGCACGGCGACAGCCGGATCGTGCACGTCCACCTGTCGGTGTCCGGCCTCAAGCCCGGGTTGCACGGCGTGCACCTGCATGCGGTTGGAAAGTGCGAGACGGGACCGCCGAACTACGTCAGTGCGGGCGGGCATTTCGATCCGGGCCCGGCCGGCAACACCGACCCCGATGCCAACCATCCGTTCCACATGGGCGACCTGCCGAACCTCAAGGTGGGCGCCGACGGGAAGGGCGAACTCGAGGCGACCACCACCCGCGTGACGATTTCCGACGGACCGCTGTCGCTGCTCGACACGGACGGCTCGGCAATCATCATTCACGGCAACCCCGATCAGGGCATCACCGGCGAGCCGAAGTCCGGCGTCTCTGGCGGGCCGCGGGTGGCCTGCGGGGTCATCAAGGCGAAGATGTAGCGCCCGGCGCGGCGACCTCATCGCGCGAACCATCGCGACAGCAGGCCCTCGCGGGCCTCGGTGAGGTCGCCGGTGCCCCCGTTCAGCACCAGCACGCGATCGGCGAACGGACGCGACGCGGCGGCGTCGGCCGCGAGCACAATCATCCCGAGATTCCGCGCCCGCGCGACACGCAGGAGATCCTCTGCCAGCGGCCGCACCTCGTCGGCCGCGAGGCCGGCAAGGGGATGCTCCACGAGGAGCACCTCGGGCGACGCCGCGACGGCGCGTGCGAGTCGTACGCGGTGGCGGGTCGCCACGCTCGTGGCGTGGACGGGCTTGGCCAACTCCCCGACGGTCAGGCCCATCTCGACGCCCAGCGCTTCCGCCGCGGCGGCGATGTCGGGTGGCATCGGGTCCAGGTCGAGCGTGAGCGAGATGGCGATGTTCTGCGCCACCGAGTACCTGATCGAGCAGCACCACACGTTCGCTCACGATCCCGAATCGATCGACAGTGGTCAGCCAGTCCTCGCTGTCGACGATGTCTGCTGTGCGGCGGCCGAAGATGGTCACGGTGCCGTGCTCCGGCAATGCCGCGCCGGTGACCAGCCCGACGAACATCTCGGCGGATCCCTGGTCGAAGCCAGCCAGCGCGACGCGCTCCTGCTCCGCCAGCGTGAACGCGCTCACACGCAACGGACGGATCCCGCCGTAGGCCTTCACGACCTGTTCGAGCCGTACAAGAGGCATTCCCACCGTCGTCAGGCCTGCGGCGTGTCGGCAGGCGCTTCGGCGTGAGCGCGGACGGCCCTGGCCGCGCGCTGTTCCAGCGCCGCGAAATGCTCGGGAGGGAGGCTGATGCGACCAAGACGGGCACGTTCCGCCCGCTCGTCGCCGTGATAGTCGGAGCCGCCGGTGATGGCGAGGCCCAGATCCGAGGCCATGGCGCGATAGCGCGCGACGGCGACCTGGTCGTGATCGCTGTGGTGCACTTCGAGGCCGTCGAGCCCCGCCTCCGCCCAGACCGGGATCCGATCGTCCCGGCCGTTGACGCCCGGGTGCGCGATCACGGCCAGCCCGCCAGCGGTGTGGACGCACTCGATCACTTCGGGCACCGACGGACCGGGCCGGGGCACGAAGGCCGCGCCCTTCCTGGCGAGATAGCGATCGAAGGCATCGGCGGTCGAGCGGGCGTGCCCTGCCGCCACCAGCGCCGCGGCAATCGCCGGCCGGCCGATCGCGTCTTCCTTCCCGTCGCGGGTCGCCAGCAGCGCGTCGGTGTCGATGGCGACGCCCAGCGCCGCCAGCCTGACGCCGATCTCGCGGAGCCTGTCGATGCGGGCACGACGCTGCGCGGCCAGGAACGACGCGAAGGTCGGCTCGTCCGGATCGATGAAGTAGGCAAGCACGTGGATATCGGCGCCGCTTTCGATCGCCGTCACTTCGACGCCCGGAACCAGTCGCAGGCCGAAGGCGCGTGCCGCCTCGGTGGCCTGCCGCACGGCGCCCATGGTGTCGTGATCGGTGACCGCCAGCACACGGATGCCGGCCATCCAGGCGTGGCGCACCAGATCCGCGGCCGGCAGACGCCCGTCTGACGCGTCTGTGTGCGTGTGAAGGTCGATCACCGCGAACGGGTGGTCATCTGGCCGCGGCACGCGCGCCGCCGCTGCGGCCGGCGGGGCGTCGGGCCGCCGGACGGCGGGTCCGGCCCTGGCGCTTCAGCAATGCCTTGTACTCGCGGATGAGCAACTCGAGGTGGACACGTTCCTCCGCCGCGAACTCCAGGAAGATCTGCTTGCCTTCCGAGTCTTCAAAGCGCTCGCCGTAGCGCTTGAAGAAGCGGTGCGAGCCACGCTCGCAGCGGATACCGATCAGGTAGGCCTGCTGGTCGTTGACGCCCTGCGTGAGCCGTTCGGCGCCCTCGGAGAACAGGCCGTTGGCCGCGCCCTTGAAGAACAGGAACGTGGGCCGCGACTCGAGCTGCGGATCGCGCTCGAGCAGCTTCTTGTAGCGGGCCTCGAGCGTGCCCAGGTGTTCTTTCTCTTCCTCGGCCAGCTTCTGAAACACGCTGCGGCCGCGCGCGTCCTTGGTGATCGCCGAGGCCCGCGTGTAGAACTCGAGGCCGCTGCGTTCGGTCGCGATTGCGATGCGCAGCGCGTCGCGGGCGAACAGCAGCTCGGTGGTGGCGCCGTTGATCGGCGCGCCGTGCCGGCCCGTGCGGCAGTCCTCGCACTCGCCGTAAATCTGGAGCACGCTCTGCCGCGCCGTGAAATTGCGCGCCGTCGCGATCTCCTCGATGAGCGCCTCGATGTCGGAGCTCAGGAACTCCGAGGACTGGTTGCAGGTCTTGCAGATCAGATGGAAATGGCGCGGATGGCGGTACGAGTGCTCGAAGCGGAACCGGCCCTCGCCGAAGTCGACCTTGCGGGCAATGCCCGCGTCCACCATCCACTGCAGCGTGCGGTAGACAGTGGCGCGGCTGATGCGCTGATCCTCGCGCCTGATCAGATCGACCAGGTCATCGGCGCTCAGGTGCCCTTCCTGGCGCAGGAAGGCGTTGACGATCAGATCGCGCTTGTCCGAGCGCTTGCCGCCCGCTGGGCGCAGCCGATCGAGATCTGGCGGTGTCGCGCTCATCGCAGTCGGCACAGGCTCCCGCAGGGTCAGGCCCCGACGCGTCAGACGCTGAACGACGAGCCGCACCCGCAGGTGGACACGGCGTTGGGGTTCTTGATGGTGAAGCCGCCGCCGGTGACGGTATCGACGAAATCCACTTCGGCGCCCTGCAGGTAGCGGACGCTGATCGGATCGACGTACAGCTTGACGCCGTTGCTCTCGAACACCTGATCGCCGCCGGTGTTGCCTTCGTCGATCATCAGCCCGTACTGGAAGCCCGAGCAGCCGCCGCCCTGCACGAACACGCGCAGCCCGCTGCCGTCCTTCTGTTCCTCCGCGAGCAGCTCTGAAATCTTGGAGGCTGCTGTCGAGGTCACGTTGATCATCTGGTAAGCTCTCCTATCAGCTCAATTATAGCGGCCGCGCCGTCCAGCCTCAAGCTGGAAGGCGACCTCCCCGGCGCCGCGACGAGACGGTCAACCAATTGCAGCTCAGTCAGTTACCAGACGATGTCGGCGAACGCCGTCGTCGGGCGGCAGCCCGCTGGCAGTCAATTGCCGCTGAGCGGCCCGCCCTTGGGCGCGCCCTCGACCTCCAGCGGCGCCTGGTGGAGCGCCAGCTCGAGCTCCTGGGGATTGTCGGCCCCATCGTCGCGGCGGTGCCGCCCCCGGCTGAAGCCGCGGTGCTCCACGCGCTCGCCGGCGGCTTTCCGGTGCTCCGCGGCCGCATATTCCCGCTGCCAATCGACAGCCTGGCGCCCGTCATGGTCGAGCTGGCTCAGGACATCGCGACGGTCAGCGGATATGCCGCCGCGTCGCGCGTCGGCGAGGCCATCGCCAGCGCCACCGTCGATCGCGCCGCGCTGCTGGCGCACGTCTACCAGCGAGACCAGGACGCGGTGCGCCAGATGGCCGCCGACCATCACCTGGTCGTCGATCTCCTCTGGCTGGTGGGCGATCTCGTCACAGCGCCGGTGGTGTATCTGGAGCAGGTCGCGGCGCTGCGCGAAGGCAGCGTCGACTCACCGGTGCGCGAGGCGCTGGAGCGATGGGGGCAGGGCTACTGCCCCGCCTGCGGCTCGTGGCCCGCGCTGGCAGAGTTCTTCTTCGGCGAGCGGCTGCTGCGCTGTGCCTTCTGCGCCGCGACCTGGCGGCTCGAAGCCGGCCGCTGCGCGTACTGCGCGGCGGACGGCGAGGAGTTCCGGACGATTGTCATCGACAAGGACCGCCCGGGCCGGCGTCTCGAGGCGTGCCGCGCGTGCGGCGGGTTCCTCAAGACACTGGACGTCGATCTCGTCACGCCGTTCCCGCTGGTCGCGATCGAAGACCTGGCCAGCTCCGATCTGGACCAGGCAGCCCTTCACCACGGCTTCAAACGACTCGCCCTGCCATTGTTGAAACCTCACCCGTAGTCCTGTTGGTCATCGATAGGGCCAATCTTGAGATTGGCCATCGGCGGATGTTGGCCGATCGGCCGATCTAAAGATCGGCCCTACAGGGAATAATCGCACCGTCATCGGTAGGGTTCCTGATCGGTAGGGCCAATCTTCAGATTGGCCATCGGCGGATGTTGGCCGATCGGCCGATCTAAAGATCGGCCCTACAGGGAATAATCGCACCGTCATCGGTAGGGTTCCTGATCGGTAGGGCCAATCTTCAGATTGGCCATCGGCGGATGTTGGCCGATCGGCCGATCTAAAGATCGGCCCTACAGGGAATAATCGCACCGTCATCGGTAGGGTTCCAGATCGGTAGGGCCAATCTTCAGATTGGCCATCGGCGGATGTTGGCCGATCGGCCGATCTAAAGATCGGCCCTACAGGGAATAATCGCACCGTCATCGGTAGGGTTCCTGATCGGTAGGGCCAATCTTCAGATTGGCCATCGGCGGATGTTGGCCGATCGGCCGATCTAAAGATCGGCCCTACAGGGAATAATCGCACCGTCATCGGTAGGATTCCTGATCGGTAGGGCCAATCTTTAGATTGGCCATCGGCGCTGATGATCGACTCGGCCGATGTCAGAGATGTCGCTCGCGAAACAACGTCCCACCGGTGAACGGCCACTCCGCGCTGGTCCGCACCAGGCCCGCGCGGACGGGATTGTTCGCGATGTACGCGGCGACCACCTCGAGCCGGTCGTCGTCTCGGACGACGTGCTCGAAATAGCCGCGTTGCCACAACGCGGCGGCGCTCAGCCGCCGGAACACCAGGGACGCCCGCGCGCGACAGACGCGAGCGAATGAAAGCAGGTCCGAGCCAGGTGATGTGCCGGCGACGAGCAGGTGCACGTGGTCCGGCATGAAGCAGTACAGCAGAAGCTGAAACGCCTGCTCGGTTGCGGTACGCAGGATTTCCCCCGTCACGCGTTCAACGACGATGGCGGCCGAAAAGATAGGGCGACGTTCGAACGTGCAGAACGTCAACGAGTACGCAGTGGAATCCGGAGTAGTCGAAGGCCGTCAGCCGTCGCGGGCGCATGCCTGACAGGTCGCAAGCAGAGTGCCAACCAATTTCGGCGGGGCCGTTTTCAGATCCGCTGCGGTGAGTGGCCGATCTAAAGATCGGCCCTACCGGGGTTTCTTCAGATCGCCCAATGGCGGGGCGGCCGATCTCAGGCGTCGGCCCTACCGGGATCCATCGTCTCAGCGGGTGGCGACCACATCGTCCTCGGTAGGGCCAATCTTTAGATTGGCCGGCGCGGCTGCTGGGCGACCCTATCGCGCGGCCAGCTTCTCGAGCGCCTCGCCGGAGGTCTGCTCCAGGTCTTTGTGCAGGCTGTTCCCGTGTGCGTCCATCGTGACGATCGCGGGAAAGTTCGTGACGTGCAGGTGCCACATCGCTTCCGGAGTGCCGAACTCCATCAACGACACGCCGTCCACACTGTCGATCGTCCGCGCGTAGAACTGGGCCGCGCCGCCGACGGCGTTCAGGTACACCGCGCCTGACGACTTCAGGGCCGCCAGCGTCTTGCCGCCCATCCCGCCCTTGCCGATGACAGCGCGCACGCCGTAGCTGCTGATGATGTCGGCCTGATACGGCTCTTCCCGGATGCTCGTCGTCGGTCCCGCCGCGGTGACAGTCCACGTGTCGCCCTCTTTGCGCACTACTGGACCGCAGTGATAGAGCGCCGAGCCGCGGAGATCGACCGGAGGCTCGTGCTTCATCAGGTGGGCGTGCACCGCGTCACGCCCCGTGTGCATCGCCCCCGAGATCAACACGACGTCGCCGACCTTCAGCGATCGAATCGCGGCTTCATCGAGCGGTGTCTGCAGTGCCACCTCTCTGCCACTTCGCCGGAATCCTTCCTGGTCGATCATCGGGATGACCGGCATGGACGGGTCGCGATAGAGCCATCGCTTGATCACGCCCGTCCGCGCGTCGAGGATGACGCCAAGACGGCGAAACGCCCAGCAGTCGTAGGCGACCGACACGAAGAAGCTCGCGGGCAGCCGGTTGAGCGCGCCGACCTTGCAGCCGATGAGCGACACGCCGCCGCCAAACCCCATCGTGCCGACGCCCAGCGTGTTCACCGTCCTCATGATCTCGGCTTCGAGGTCTGCCAACCGGCCGTCGGCGTTCACGTCGTCGAGGGGACGGAACAGCTGCTGCTTGGCCTCGAGGTAGCCCGACGTGCGGTCGCCGCCAATCGCGACGCCGAGCGCGCCCGGCGCGCAGCCCTTGCCCTGCGCCTGCCACACCGCGTGCAGGATGCACTTGCGCACGCCGTCGAGCGTGCGGTCGGCGCGGCCCAGGTGCGCCAGTTCCGCCGGCAGCGAGTACTGCGCGTTCATGTTCTCGCAGCCGCCGCCCTTCAGAATCAGGCGCACCTCGATCTCATCGTCTTGTTCCCACTGCTCGAAGTGGAGAATCGGCGTGCCCGGCCCGAGGTTGTCGCCCGAATTGGCGCCGGTGAGGGAATCGACGGAGTTCGGCCGAAGCTTGCCGCGACGCGTCGCCTCGGCCACCGCCTCCCGCACCTGGGCCGCCATCGTGATCTGGTTCGCCCCGACCGGCGTCTTGATCTCGAAGGTCGGCATGCCGGTGTCCTGGCAGATCGCGCCCTCGCCATTGGCCGCCAGATCGATGTTCTGCGCGATGATGGTCAGCGCCTGCGCGGACCGCGTCTCCGCCGGCTCCTCGGCCATCGCGTGCCCCATCGCCGCACGCACGTCCGGCGGCAGATCGGTCGAGGTCTTGACGATGAGCGTGAGCACCGAGTCGAAGAAGGCGGACGTCATGAGAGCAGTATAATTTCATCGGGGACTGCATGCCGTTTCGCATCGAGCGCGACTCGCTGGGCGACAAGCCGGTACCGGAGGAGGCCTACTACGGCGTCCAGACGGTGCGGGCGCTCGAGAACTTTCCTGTCAGCGGAATCCGCCCGCATCCCTCGCTCGTCTACGCCACCGTCCTCGTGAAGAAATGCGCGGCTGAAGCGAACCTCGCGCTGGGCCGCCTCGACGCTGACGTGGCGCAGGCGATCGTCGCCGCTGCCGACGAGGTGCTCGCCGGCGCGCTGGCCGATCAGTTCGTCGTGGACATCTACCAGGCCGGCGCCGGCACGTCGCACAACATGAACGTGAACGAGGTGCTCGCCAACCTGGCCGCCGAGCGGCTTGGCGGAGCCCGCGGGTCGTACGATCGCGTCCACCCGAACGATCACGTCAACATGAGCCAGTCCACCAATGACGTCTTTCCGACGTCGACGCGGCTGGCGCTGCTGAAGGAGACGGCGGGGCTGACGCAGGCCGCGCGCGCACTGGTCGCCGCGCTCGAACGAAAGGCGTCCGCGCTCGCGCCTGTCCTCAAGGTGGGCCGGACACACCTCCAGGACGCCGTCCCCATCACCTTCGGTCAGGTCTTCAGCGGCTACGCTGCCAGCGTGGCGCGCGGGGCTGACGATGTGGAGCGCGCGCGCGAGCAGTTGTTAGAGCTGAATCTCGGCGCGACGGCGGTCGGGACGGGCCTCAACGCGGGCGACGACTACACCCGGCTGGCCATCGCGGCGCTCGCACGCGAGACGTCGTATCCCGTCGTGCCAGCGGCCAACCGGTTCCGCGTGACGCAGAGCATGGGCGACGTGCTCGCCGTCTCTGGCGCCGTGCGCCGGCTGGCTGTCGAAGCGAATCGCCTCGCCAGCGACCTGCGCCTGCTGGCGAGCGGCCCGCGCGCCGGCCTCGAGGAGATCCGGCTGCCGGCAGTGCAGCCCGGCTCGTCGATCATGCCGGGGAAGGTGAACCCGTCGGTGCCGGAGATGGTGAATCAGGTCTGCTACCAGGTGTACGGCTGCGACGCGACCGTCGCCGCGGCTGTCGATGCGGGTCAGCTGGAGCTGAACGTCATGATGCCGGTGATCGCGTGGAACGCCCTGCACGCCGCCGGCATTCTCGGGCGAGCGCTGGCCATCCTCGCGACGCGGACAGTGGAAGGGCTCGAGGCCGACGCCGATCGCTGCCGCGAGCTGCTCGATCGCAGCACTGCCGTCGCGACGGCGCTGAGCCCGTATCTCGGATACGCCCGCACTGCCGAAGTCGCGAAGGACGCCGTCGCCAGTGGCCGATCGATTCGCGACGTCGTGCTGGCGCGCGGCTGGATGGCGCCGGCGGAGCTGGACGCGATTCTCTCGCCCGCCGCCATGACCTCGCCGGGCGTCGTCGGAGGGCGATCGTGAGGTCGGTCGCGCTCGCCGCGCTGCTTGTGATCGGCGGTGCGCTGGTCGCGGCAGACGGCGTGGTCGCGCAGCAGGATCGCGGCCGGCGGCTGTTCCGGCCCGACGAGCTCGGCGTGCTCGAAGGACCCGATCGTGACGCGTGGCAGAAGCCGGACCTGGTGATGGACGCGCTCCGCATCGGCGAAGGGTCCGTCGTCGCCGATCTCGGCGCGGGCAGCGGCTGGTTCACGGTGCGCCTTGCCCGACGCGTGGGGCCTAACGGCCAGGTCTACGCGCAGGACGTGCAGCCGGAGATGCTCGAGGCCATCAAGCCTCGCGTCGATCGTGAAGGCTTCCGCAACGTGCTGTACGTCCGGGGCGAGGCAGACGACCCGCGGCTCCCGGCGGGGGCGCTGGACGCGGTCTTGATCGTCGATTCGTATCACGAGTTCCGCAGCCCGGTGATGCTGCTGCAGCGCCTCGGCGCGTCGCTCCGGGCAGGCGGCCGCATCGGCATCGTGAACTTCACGCTGGAAGGGGGCGGACCGGGACCGCCGCTGTCTGAACGCGTGGACGCGCAGAAAGTGATCGACGAGGCCGCGCAGGCTGGCCTCCGGCTCGTGAGCCGCGAGACCTTCCTCGACTTCCAGTACCTGCTGATTCTGTCGCGGGACTGAACTGGTATCTTGAAACGGTTCTAGTCGATCGATCCGAGGAGCCGCCACGCCATCGGCATGATCGTCGCGGCGAGGCACACCTTGATCAGGTCGGCGACGACGAACGGATACAGGCCGACGGCCAGGGCTGCGGCCAGCGAGCGATGATCGGCGCCTGGCGCAAATGCCGCCAGCCAGCTGACGCCGCCGGCGAAGACCACTGCCAGCCCGGCGATCATGGCGGCGACTGATGTGAGATATCGTCGGTCCAGACCGCGACGGGCGAGAGTGCCCGCAACCCAGGCGGCCAGCGGATAACTCAGAAGGTATCCGGCAGTCGGGCCGATCAGGCGCAGCGCTCCCTGCGGCAGCTCAGGCGACGCGGCAAAGACCGGAAGGCCGGCCAGTCCTGCCGCCAGATAACAGACCTGACTGAGCAGCCCCAGTTCCGGGCCGAGTACCACGCCGCTGAGCAGCACGACCATCGGCTGGAACGTGAACGGCACCGGCGTGAACGGCAGCGGAATGCTGATCTGCGACGCCGCCGCCGTCAGGACTGTCATGAACAGCGTCGCGGCAAGCTTGAGAGGCACCTCGATGCTGTGGGCGTCGGCCGAGGCCAGCGCGGCCTCCATGAACACGGGCGCGCGGCGGGATGGCAACATGCGGGCGGAATTCTAACGTATGGCCACAGCCCTGACAATTGCAGGCAGCGATTCTGGCGGCGGCGCCGGGATTCAGGCCGATCTGAAGACCTTCGCCGCCCTCGGCGTCTACGGGACGAGCGCCATCGCGGCCCTGACCGCCCAGAACACCGTCGGCGTCGAAGGCGTGCATGCCGTGCCGCCTGCGTTTGTGGCCCTCCAGATCGACGCCGTTGCCAGGGACATCAGGATCGACGCCGTGAAGACGGGCATGCTCGCCACGCCGGACGTGGTCGAGGCCGTGGCCGAGGCACTGGTCCGCTGGAGCCTCCCCAACGTGGTGGTGGATCCCGTCATGGTGGCCAAAAGCGGCGACCAACTGCTGGCAGAGGCCGCTATCGACACCGTCCGCCGGACCCTCCTGCCTCGGGCGGCCGTCGTGACGCCCAACCGCATGGAGGCCGAAGTGCTGCTCGGGCGGACGCTCCGTACTCTCGACGACGCCAGGGACGCGGCGAAGCGCCTCGCCGATCTCGGTCCGCGCGCGGCGGTCGTCAAGGGCGGGCACTTCGACGGAGTCGATGTGGTCGACGTGCTGTACGACGGGACGACGTTGCACGAGTACCGGCACCCGCGACAGCAGACACGAAACACGCATGGCACCGGCTGCACGTTTGCCGCCGCCATTGCCGGTCGGCTGGCGCGAGGCGCGAGCCTCGAGGTCGCCGTCAGCGACGCCGCAGACTACGTGGCCGGTGCCATCCGCCACGGCCTGGCGATCGGCCACGGCCACGGCCCGCTCGATCACTTCTGGACGTTCCGGCTGCCCGACTGAGCGAGGCTATACTTGAACGTTATGCCCGCCCGGCGGTTCGACGTCTCGTCCTCGCCTCTGTCGCTCGAGGCGCTGACCGGCGCCGTGACGGCCGCCGCGGGGGCATCGACCGGCGCCATTTCGAGCTTCGTCGGCCTGGTCCGCGGACAGAACCTCGGGCGGGAAGTGCGTTTTCTCGAATACGAGGCCTACGAGCCGCTCGTGTTGAAAGCGTTCGCTCGCATCGAGGAAGAAGCCGCGGGCTGCTGGCCGTCGGTCACGATCGGCGTGCATCACCGCACCGGACGGGTGGACGTCGGCGACGCCAGCATCGCGATCGTCGTCAGCTCGCCGCACCGTGCCGCGGCGTTTGCCGCCTGCCGGTACGTCATCGAGCGAGTGAAGCAGATCGTGCCGATCTGGAAGCACGAGCACTTCGTGGATGGCGATGCGTGGATCGAGGGCGCGACCGCCGACCCCGACGACGAAGCGGCGAGGGAAGCCGCACGGCGGCTGGCATGCGCGTGAAGGTGCGGCTGTTCGCCCGGCTGCGTGAGATTGCCGGCGCCGGCGAACTGGATCGGGACGTGCCCGACAACGCGACGCTTGGCACCGTGTGGGACGTGCTGGCGGGCGAGTTCCCGGCCTTCAGCGCGTATCGCGCGTCGGTGTCTGGCGCGGTCAACGCCGACTACGCCCGCCGCGATGCACACGTCCACGACGGCGACGAAGTGGCGTTCCTGCCGCCGGTGTCCGGCGGCTGATGACAACAACCCGATCGAACCCGATCCAACCGGATCGAACCCGATCAAACCCGATTCGAAGCCGATAAGACCCGATACATGTTCGACAAGCTGAATGCCGTTGAAACCCGTTACAGCGAGCTCGCGTCGCTCCTCGCGGACCCGTCTGTCCAGAGCGACGCGTCGAAGTATCGCGAGCACGCAAAGGCGCTCGCCGAGCTCGAGCCGCTCGTGGACAAGTACCGGGAGTACAAACGCGCCGCTGAGCAGGCGCACGGCGCCGACGAGCTCGTCAAAGGCGGCGATGCCGAGATGGCGGCGCTCGCCAAAGAGGAACTGAACGAGCTGCGGCCGCGCATCGACACGATGCTCGACGAGCTGAAGGTCCTGCTCCTGCCCAAGGACCCCAACGACGAGAAGAACGTCCTGCTCGAGATTCGCGCCGGGACCGGGGGCGACGAGGCGGCGCTGTTTGCCGGAGAGCTGTTCCGGATGTACTCGCGGTTCGCCGAGCGCCAGGGCTGGAAGATGGACGTCATGTCGCTCAGCGAGACCGGCATCGGCGGCATCAAGGAAGCGATCGCGTCCATCGAGGGCAAGCGCGTTTACAGCCAGCTGCGCTACGAGAGCGGCGTGCATCGCGTGCAGCGCGTGCCGGCCACCGAGGGCAGCGGCCGCATCCACACGTCTACCGCCACTGTCGCCGTGCTGCCCGAAGCCGAGGAAGTGGACATCCAGGTCCAGGAAAAGGACATCCGGGTGGACACGTTCTGTTCGAGCGGCCCCGGCGGTCAGAGCGTGAACACGACGTACTCCGCGGTCCGCATCACGCACATTCCGACCGGACTCGTCGTCTCGCAGCAGGACGAGAAGTCGCAGATCAAGAATCGCGCGAAGGCGATGAAGGTCCTGCGCGCGCGGCTGTACGAAATCGAAATGCGCAAGCAGCAGGAAGCCATCGCCAAGGACCGCCGCAGCCAGGTCGGGACCGGCGAGCGCTCCGAGAAGATCCGCACCTACAACGTCCCGCAGAGCCGCATCACCGACCACCGCATCAACTTCACGACTCACCAGCTGGTCGGCGTGCTGAACGGCGATCTCGACGAGCTCATCGAGGCTGTCACGTCGTACTACACGGCGGAGCGGCTCAAGGACGCCGTCGGTTCTGACGCCGGCAAGACGGGCCGGAGCTGACGCGGGCCGCGGCGAGGCCGATGTCGCTTCACCGGCTTGCCCTTGCCGCCCGGCAGCGCCTGGTCACCGCCGGCATCCCGCCGGATCAGGCCGCCATCGACGCCGACGTGCTCGCGCGGCGTGCCGCCGGGTGGGATCGCGCGACCTGGCTCGCCCATCGCGACGAGGACGGCGATCCCGACGTGACGGCACGGCTCGAGTCGTGGGTGGCGCGGCGTGAACTGCGCGAGCCGGTCGCGTACATCATCGGCGTCCGCGAAATTCTGGGGCCTCGATTTCACCGTCTCCCCTGCCGTGCTCATCCCACGCCCCGAAACAGAGCTCATCGTCGAAACCGCCCTGGACGTGCTGGCCAAGAAGGACCGCGCGTGGGCCATCGCCGACGTCGGCACCGGCAGCGGCTGCCTTGCCGTGGCGCTGGCGCACGAGCGGCCCGCGGCGACGGTGGTAGCCAGCGACATCTCAGGCGCCGCGCTCGACGTCGCGAGCGGCAACGCGCAGCGCCATGGCGTCTCCAGTCGCATCAGGTTCGTGCAGACGTCGCTGCTCGATGGCCTCTCCGGTCCATTCGACCTCATCGTCGCCAACCCGCCATATGTGCCGGCGGCCGCGCGAGCGTCACTCTCTCCGGATGTGAAGGACCACGAGCCGGAGGCCGCGCTGTTCGGCCACGGCGGGGACGGCCTCGACGAAATCCGCGCGCTGCTGGCGCAGGCCGGCTCGCGCCTGGCGCAGGACGGCGTGCTCCTCATGGAGTTTGGATTCGGACAGGGCGACGCGGTCCGCGACGCCCTGCAATCCGCGCCGGGCCTGCGCCTGGACAGGGTCCTGCGCGATCTGCAGGGGCATGAACGGACGCTTCTCGCGCGACGAGGGGCTCGGCTTGAGTGCTGACGTGCTGAAGTGCCGGGGTGCGGAGGTGCGGTGCTGAAGTGCTGAAGTGCTGAAGTGCTGAAGTGTCGACGTGCGGAGTGCTTCCAATCGTCAATCTCCACCGCAAGTGTCCTACCCCGGTGGCCATCCCATCACGCGTCCCGCCAGCAGGTGCAGGTGGATATGGAAGACAGTCTGGCCCGCCTCGGCGTTGCAGTTCAGCACCGTCCGATAGCCGCGGGCTGCGTAGCCCTTCTCCGCCGCGATAGCGGCCGCCCGCCGGACCAGCATCCCGACAAGGCCATCGTCTTCGGCCGTGAGGTCGTTGGTGGTCGCGATGTGCCGTTTCGGAATCACCAGCACGTGTAACGGCGCCTGCGGGTTGATGTCGTTGAACGCAACGACGTCATCGTCTTCGTACACCTTCGATGCGGGAATCTCGCCGGCGACGATTCGGCAGAACAGGCAGGGCATCGGCGAATTATATAGGTGCTGAGGTGCAGGGGTGCGAAGTGCGGGAGTGCGGTGCTGAAGTGCTCAGGTGCTCAGCCGGCCAATCTGAAGATTGGCCCTACAGACACACGTCGCCGACTACACCTGCACCGGTACGGCCGATCTTCAGGTCGGCCTTGGTCGTCGATCGCGTGGCAATCTGAAGACTGGCCCTACAGACACACGTCGCCGACTACACCTGCGCCGGTACGGCCGATCTTCAGGTCGGCCTGGGTCGTCGATCGCGTGGCCAATCTGAAGATTGGCCCTACAGACACACGTCGCCGACTACACCTGCATCGGTACGGCCGATCTTCAGGTCGGCCTGGGTCGTCGATCGCGTGGCCAATCTGAAGATTGACCCTACAGGCGCACGTCGGCCGGCGACACCGTATCGGTAGGGCCAATCTTTAGATTGGCCACGAACTCTCGACTGGCCAACCCATCGAGGCTCAAGGCCGATCTGAAGATCGGCCCTACCGAAAACTCGGTCAGCTACGAATTCCGAATCGTCGTCAGCAGATAGCGCCCGCGCGCGTGCGTTGGGTCCAGCGCGAAATCGACGACGCGATAGCCGCGGGAGAAATAGCGCTGGAAGATCGCTCTCGATTCGAGGCGCCAGGCGCGCGCGAGGGCGGGGTCGGCGGACAGCATCGCCGTGTACTCCGTGGGAATCTCCACGTGCAGTCGCGGGTCGTCCAGATCGCCGTCGAAGCCCTGCGGCTCGATCCATCGACCGGCGGCGCCCGTGCGATTGACCACAGGCGCTGCAGCCACCGCGTGCGCCGTCGCGGTCAGCGCGGCTGGGCGGACCCGGCGCTCGACGTGCGGCGTGCGAATCCGCCACTGGCAGATGAACCTGTCGGTGGGCAGGCCGCCATGCAGCGGGCTGGTCGACTCGCCGTAGACGTTCTCGACGTACTCCTCGACGACCACGCCCAGGCGGGTGACGTTGAGATGGGCGTTGGCGGCCTGCAGCGGGTCCACGGTCCACTCGATCAAATCGAGCCCCAACGCGAGCACGCGCTCGCGTTGCGCCAGCTTCAGGTCGCGGCCCAGGCCGGAACGGCGATGGTCGGGATGCACGCCGAGCATGTGCGACCAGTGCGACGGCTTGTCTTCGCCAGGCTTCAGCGCGACAAAGGAATAGACAAAGCCGACCAGCCGCGCCGCGTCCCACGCGCCGACGAGCACCGCCCCGCGATGGACGGAGACCGCCAGGATGGGCACTGGCACCAGGTCGATCGGTCCCCAGATTTCAGCTTCGAGACGTTCGACCTGCTGAAACTCGTCGAGCGTCGTCAGATCGGCCAGGCGCATGGTCTAGAGGAGCGGCATCAGATCGGCGAGCGTGTGGATCACGGGAACCGGGGTCTGCTCGCCTGCCGCGGAGAGCGGCTGGTCCCCCACCCCGCGCCGCACGAGCACCGCGCGCATTCCCACGCCAAGGGCGCCCGCGATGTCCTGGCCCAGACTGTCGCCGACCATCACCGCGTCGGCCGCCGGGACGCCCATCAGCTGCAATGCCGCCATGAAGATGCTCGGGTGCGGCTTCAGGTAGCCGTGCGACGACGACGACAACGCGACGCTGATCAGGCCCTCGAGCTCGAAGTGGTTCTGGAACGAGGCGAGGCAGCGGTGGCTGTTGGAGATGAGCCCGATGCGGATCCCGCGCGCCGCAATCGCCTTCAGCGCCGCCGGCACGTCCTCGTACATCTCGAAATGATGGTTCGACGCCCACTCGTCGTAGATCTCGACGGCGCAGGGCTCGACGCCGGCACCAGCGCCGCCCATGCCCTCGATGATGAGCGCGGTGTAACGGTGGAAGATCGCGGGATCGTAGATGTCGCCTTGCGCGGCATCGAGCACTGGCGCCGCCAGGCGCACGGCGCCTTCGAACCGCGACTCGTCGAGCGCCATCCCGTGACGCTCGCCAAAGCGCCGGTAGCCTTCGCCGCGAAACGTCGGGCCCGGGTAGATGAGCGTGAAATCGACGTCGAAGAAAACAGCCGCCGTCACGGGCCCGCCACGACGATGGACGCGTGGTCCGGCGAGAGGAAGCGATGGGCGACCTCGCTGACCTGCTCGAGCGTGACGTCGGCGAGCAGTTGAGGCAGCCTGTCGGCGAAATCGAGACCGAGACCGAGGTACTCGGCGCCGTGCAGGAAGGCCGCGATGCCGCCGTTGGTTTCCAACACCCGCGGCATGGAGCCCACGAGATATCGCCGTGAATCCGACAGCTCGGCTTCCGTGATGCCGTCGCGTCCCATCCTGCCCACTTCCTCGTCGATGGCCGCCACGGTGCGGTCGACGTTCTCGGGGCTGACGCCTGCGCGAATGACCAGCGGCCCCTCGGCGACGTTCGCGTCGAAGGAGCTGAACACGTAGTACGCCATGCCCTGCCGCTCGCGGATGTTGTCGCCAAGGCGGCCGCCCATCGCGTACTGGCCGAGGACGTTGTTCATCAACGTCAGCGCGTAGTACCGCGGATCGGCACGCACGATGGTCGGGTAGCCGTAGGCGATGTCTGCCTGCGGCTTGCCGGGCATCGGACGGTGGACGTAGTGTCTCGAGGCCGGCGGCGGCGCGTGCGGAGGTTCCAGCGGCGCGACGAGCGTTGGCGTCCAGTCGCCGAACGCCTGCTCCGCGAGATCGTGGACGCGGGACGCCTCGCAGTCACCGACGACGACGAGTCGCAGGCCCGACGGCCCGGCGTGGTCGCCGTGGAACTCAACGAGCGCGTCGCGCGAGATCGACTCGACCGACGCCACGGTCCCCCGCGCCAGGCGCCCGTATGGGTGGCCGTCAGGGTAGATCAAGGCCATCAGGCCTTCCGTTGCGACCGCTGCCGGGTTGTCTTCGTCCTGCCGGATGCCCGTGACGATCGTGCCGCGGCGCCGCTCGACCTGATCGACGGAAAAGAGGGCCGCCGAATCACGTCCGCCAGCAGTTCGAGCACTGGCTCGACGTCCTCGGTCAGGCAGGCGCACGAGAACCAGAGCGAGTGACGCGTGACCCCGGTCGAGAGCGAGACGCCGCGACCGTCGAGCGCGTCGGCGATGTCGTCGGCGGAGCGGCTGGTCGTGCCCCTGTCGATCACCCGCGAGACGAAGTGCGCGAGCCCGAGCGCGGAGTCCGGGTCGAAGCCGCTCCCGGCCTCGAGCGTGGCGTAGAACGTCACTGCCGGATGGGTGCTGGTCTGCCGGGCGATCACCACGGCGCCGTTGTCGAGTTGCCGGCGGACCGGCGCCAGGCCGCGAGCCGCAGCTGACATCATGACCGGCCGGCGCCGGCGATCGGCTTGAAGGTCCCGACAGTGCAGGACGTCCCGCGAAGGTACTTCACCGCCACTCGTGCCACATCGTCGGGTGTGACGGCGGCAATGCGGGTGGGCATCGTGGTCAGGACGTCGAGAGACGCCACTGTGTGAAAGTAGCCAAGCTGGTGGGCGATGTTGGTGATGCTGTCGGCCTCGAAGACAACGCGCGCCCGCAGCTGATGTTTCGCGCGCGCCACTTCCTCCGGCGGCAGGCCGTCGCGGGTGACGCGGGCAAGCGCCTCCAGCAGCGCGGCCTCGAGCGTGGCGGTCGCGATGCCGTCGGTGACTGTGCACGACACCGAGTAGAGGAACGGGTGCTCGGTCGGCAGGATCGCGCCAAACACCGACGCGGCCAGGCCGGTTTCGACGAGCGCGCGGTAGAGCCGCGTGCTGCGCTGCGGCGGGTTGCGGAACGACGCCCAGATGTTGACGCCCTTGGCGCCGGTCAGCGCCGCGTCGAGCACCAGCATCGGCGCGAAGTCGTCCGACGTCACCTCGGGCGCTCGCCAGGCGAGCTTCAGGTAGGCGGTGGTTCCGGGGCGCTCGACTGACACGCGACGCTCCCCGAGCTGGGCGGGCTCGTGGGTGACCAGCCTGCGGGGCAGGCTCGCCGCGCGAATCGAGCGGAAATGCGTGTCCACCCGCCGGAGCACGTCCTCGGTGTCGATGTCGCCGACGATCACCAGCGCGGCGTTGTTGGGCGCATACCAGCGCTTGTAGTAGCCGTACAGGTCGTCGCGCGACATCGAGCGAAGATCGCTCGCCCAGCCGATGGTGGGGTGGTGGTAACCATGCGCCTTGAAAGCCGCCGCCGTCACTTCAGTGTCGAGCAGCTGCTCCGGATCGTTGTCGCCGCCATCGAGCTCCGACAGGATCACCGTGCGCTCGGACTCACAGTCGTCGGGGTGATACAGACCCGACGCCATGCGCTCGGCCTCGATGAACAGCATGCGGTCCAGGGCGTCGGTGGACGCGGTCTCCATGTAGGTCGTCTGGTCCACCCAGGTGTAGCCGTTCCAGCTGCCGCCGAACTGCTCGATGATGCCCTTCACCTGGTCGCGCGGGATGTTGGTCGTGCCCTTGAAGTTCATGTGCTCGACCCAGTGCGAGACCCCGGTCTGGCCGGGGCCTTCGTCCTTCGAGCCGACCTTGTACCAACACCAGACAGATGCCAGGGGTGCGGTGTGCACTTCCTGTACGAGGACGGTGAGCCCGTTGTCGAGCTCGACGCGCCGGACAGGGATTTCGGACGGCAGGGCGGGGGCCGGTGAGGCCATCCCCACATTATATCGGGCGAAATTGACGGCCCGAACCTTGCTATTGCTCAGTGTGCCAGCAGCGCCGCGGAAAGCGGTGTGTATGATGGCGACGAGTTGACGAATGGCTGAGGTTGCCGGCTCCACCGGCACCTGAGGAGACTGGAATGAACAAGCTTACAGGGGTGGCGGGCGTCATCGCCCTGGGACTGATGCTGGCGGCGCCGGCGTCGGCGCAAGTCGGCGCGACGCTGGTGCTGACCAGTGGGCAGAGGGTCGGCGGTCAGCTGATCGATCTGAACGCCAGCGGTGTCGTCATGACCGTGAACGGGTCGCAGCGGAACTTCAGTGTGGGTGAGGTGGCCGTCATCGACTTCGTCGGCGGGGGCAACAACCTCCCTTCCGGCGAGGTGGACAAGGCAGGCTCGGGTCATGTCCTCGCCCTCCGAAGTGGACAGGTCCTCGGCGGACATCTCGACGATGTCGGCGGCAAGAGCCCGCTGCGGATCACCTTCAGCGGCTCTGACTACTCGTCCAACGACGTCGCACGGATCTACTTCTCGCGGCCGCCGGGCACGAGCAACACCGGCAATACCGGGACTGGAAGCAGCGACCTCAAGCCGGCCCAAGGCCGGATTCGCGTCGCCGGCAACGCGTCCTGGGTGTCGACCGGCGTCAACGTCGTTCAGGGGCAGTCGATTACCCTGCAGACGACCGGCGAGGTGCAACTGAGCACCGACCCGAGCGATACCGCGACCCCCGCCGGTTCGACCAAGGGGCGCTATGCGCAAAACGCGCCGCTGCCGCAGGCGCTGGCTGGCGCGCTCATCGGGCGAGTTGGCAACGGACCGCCGTTTGGCATCGGCAACCAGACCAGCTTCCCGGCGCCGGGAACCGGCATGCTGTACCTGATGGTCAACGACGACGGGTTGGGCGACAACGCGGGAGCCTTTGGCGTAAACGTCCAGGTGTTCGGCAACAACAATCGTCGTCGCTGAGACGTTCGACGGTGGAGAGGTCCGGCACTCGCCGGATCTCTCCGTCGAGTCGTGCGGCCGGGAGCCGCGAGCAGACGTCAGCTGCCCTTGACCAGCCCCTGCTTTTTCATCACCTTCGCAGCTTCCTTCACGAGATCCTCAACGAACTTCTGCAGCGTCTTCGGGTTCTTCGTCTCGCTCACGGCGGCCCAGAGCAGCTTGTCCTTCGGCACGCTGAAGATCAGCGTCTCCACGACGACCACGGTGTCTTCACTCACCGAGCCGGGGATGTAGGTGTTGCCCCACCCGTAGCCGTAGTAGCCCCAGAACGACCCGTAATACGGGTTGAGCCAGGTGCCGGGGTTGTAGGTGCGCACCTTGTCGGCGCTGACAGGCCGCATCGCGATCACGCCCTGGACGCCCTTGCGCTCGAACCACGGCTTGGCGTGGTCGGCGTCCTTCAACTCCTCCTTCGGCGCGATCCGGTAGGTGGCGAGTCCTTCCATGCCGCGGGCGGTCAATTCGCGGCTCAAGGCCTCTTCGCCCGAGACGCGCAGCGAGTCGTCGTTGGTGATGACCAGTGCCGCGACCTTCTGGCCCTTGAAGCTGACGCCGTACGCATCCATCGACTTCCAGGTGGACGTGAACTTCGGCGCAGCGAGCAGGACGGCGGTGAACGACACGGCGAGAGCAGCGGCGGCCGGCAATGTTCGTGGCATGGCAGCCCGAAGTATATGGGAACGCGTGGCTCTGGGCCGCACCGCAGCCGTGCGGTACAATTGACTGTTCCTATGCCCGACTGGAAAGACACGCTGAATCTGCCCCGGACCGGGTTCCCGATGAAGGCCAACCTTCAGACGGCCGAACCGGAAATGATGGCGCGATGGCGCGAGATGGGCCTCTACCGGCTCATTCGCGCGCGTCGTGCCGGCGCACCGCGTTACGTGCTGCACGACGGCCCGCCCTACGCCAACGGCCAGATTCATCTCGGCACCGCCCTGAACAAGATCCTCAAGGATCTGGTCGTCAAGGCGCGCTCGATGGCGGGCTACGACGCGCCGTACGTGCCGGGCTACGACTGCCACGGGCTGCCGATCGAGCTGAAGGTGGACCGCGAGCTGGGATCGAAGAAGCGCGACATGTCTGTCGCCGACTTCCGGCGCGCGTGTCGCGGGTACGCCGAGCGCTTCATCGGGGTCATGACCGACGAGTTCCAGCGCCTCGGGATCTTCGGCGAATGGGACCACCCGTACCTGACGATGGACTTTCGTTACCAGGCGGCGATCGCTCGCGCGCTCGGGAAGTGCGTCGCGCGTGGCCTGGTCTACAAGGGCAAGAAGCCGGTGCACTGGTGTCTCCACTGCCGGACCGCGCTGGCGGAGGCGGAAGTCGAACACGAAGAGCACATCTCGCCCTCGATCTACGTGACCTTCCCGATCGCCGAGGCGAGCCGATCGGAGCTCGCCAGCCGCGTACCTGCGCTGGCGGGCCGCAATGTCGAGGTGCTGATCTGGACGACGACCCCGTGGACCATCCCGTCCAACATGGCGGTGGCCTTCCACCCGGAGTACGTCTACGGCGCGTACGAGGTGGATGGCGCGGTGGTCCTGATCGCGGAGTCGATGTCCGCCCGGGTTGCGGCCGCCACCAAGCGCACGCTCGGCGAGCCGTTGGCGCTCGTGCCCGGAGAGCGCCTTGAAGGCCTGAAGTTCCGGCATCCGCTCTACGAGCGCGATTCTCTTGCGGTGCTCGCCGGCTACGTGACGCTCGAGCAGGGCACCGGCATCGTCCACACTGCGCCGGGTCATGGCGCCGACGACTTTGCCACCGGCGTGAAATATGGGCTCGAGATCTACGCCCCGGTCGGGCCCGACGGCCGGTTCCTCGACACGGTCGGCCTGTTCGCCGGCGAGCAGGTTTTCGAAGCGAACCCGCAGGTGATCGAGGCGCTGACGGAGCGCGGGCGGCTCTGGCACTACGAGCCGTACGAGCACACGTATCCGCACTGCTGGCGCTGCCACAACCCGGTCATCTTCCTGGCGACCGCGCAGTGGTTCGTGCGCATGGACGGCGAGCCGACGGTCACGCCGGATGGCTCGTCGCCGCGGACCCTGCGCGACGCGGCGCTGCGGGCGATCGACGAGCAGGTGACGTGGGTTCCCACCTGGGGACACGACCGCATCTACAACATGGTCGCGCACCGCCCCGACTGGTGCATTTCGCGGCAGCGGGCGTGGGGCGTGCCGATCCCGGCGCTGGACTGCGCGGCGTGCGGCGAGGCGGTGCTGACTGCGGCCATCGTCGAGCAGGCGGCGAGCGTGTTCGACCAATACGGCGCCGACGCCTGGTACGAGCGGCCCCTCGAGGAGTTCGTCCCGAAGGGGCTGACCTGCGCCGGCTGTGGCGGCACCAGCTTCGAGCGCGAGACCAACATCCTCGACGTCTGGTTCGACTCGGGGTCGAGCCACGAAGCGGTGCTGCCCTTCTGGCCCGACTTGCGCTGGCCGGCGGATTTTTATCTCGAAGGAGGCGACCAGCACCGCGGCTGGTTCCAGAGCTCCCTGCTCGTCGCCCTCGGCACGCGCGGCGCGCCGCCGTTCCGCGCCTGCCTGACGCACGGCTTCGTCGTGGACGAAGAAGGGCGGAAGATGTCCAAGTCGATCGGCAACACGATCGAGCCGCAGGAGGTCATCGCGAAGAGCGGCGCGGAGATCCTCCGTTTGTGGATCGCGATGGTGGACTATCGCGAGGACATCCGCGTCGGCAACGAGATCCTCGCGCGCGTGGTCGAGGCATACAGGAAGCTGCGCAACACGTGCCGTATCCTCGCGGCGAACCTCTTCGACTTCGACCCGGCGCTCGATCAAGTGGCGGTCGACGCCCTCGAGCCAGTGGACCGCTACATCCTGTCGCGCTATTCCACCGTCGCGCGTGACGCCCTGGCAAGCTACGACGCCTTCGACTTCCAGCGCGTCGTCCACGGGCTGGGCGCGTTCGCGACAGTCGATCTCAGCGCCTTCTACGTCGATGTCTCGAAGGACCGGCTGTACACGTTTGGCGCGCAGTCGCCGAGCCGTCGCTCCGCGCAGACCGCGATGTACCTGATGGTGGACGGACTGGCCCGGCTCATCGCGCCGATCCTGCCAGTGACCGCAGATCAGCTGTGGGCCGCGCTCCCGGGCACGCGCGAGGCATCGGTGCACATGGCCGACTTCCCCGCTACCGCAGTCCTCGAGCCGCTGGCCGATCCGGTCTGCACGGCGGACTGGGAGCGGCTCCTCGCGCTGCGCGGCGCCATCAACGCCGAGATCGAGCTGCGCCGCAAGGAGAAGCTGTTCGGCACCTCGCTCGGAGCGGCGGTGACGATCGCCGCCGGTGGCGATGAGCTGGCCCTGCTCCGCCGCTACGAAGCCTCGCTGCCGACTCTTTTCATCGTCTCGAGCGTCCAACTCGAAGAGGCGCCGGCGGGATCGCCGTTGACCTTGAATGTCGGCCGCGCCGACGGCGTGAAATGCGAGCGCTGCTGGCGTATCGTGCCCGGCGTCTCCGGCGGATCGGGGCGCGAGGGCTTGTGCGATCGGTGCGTGGAGGCGCTGGCGGAGCCGGTCGAATCGTGACGCGCCGCCTCGAATTGTTCGTGGCCATCGGTGTCGTGCTCGCGGATCAGATCACCAAAGCGCTCGTCGTGGCCGACCTGGCGCTGCTCCAGTCGGTGACTGTGATTCCGGGGGTTCTGAATCTGACTCACGTCCGCAACTCCGGCGTGGCGTTCGGCTTCATGAACTCTGTCGATTTCGCGTTCAAGCCCCTGCTGATGGCGGTCTTCGCGCTGGCCGCCCTGGTCGGCGTGGGCCTCTACGCCGCGCAGTTGCCGCTGGACCACTGGCGATCACGCGTCGGGCTGGCGCTGATTCTGGGGGGCGCCGCGGGCAACCTGCTCGATCGCGCCCGCCAGGGCTTCGTCGTGGACTTCGTGGATGCGTACTGGCGCGGCTGGCACTTCTGGGCCTTCAACGTCGCCGACGCCGCGATTACCGTCGGCGTGACAGTGCTGATTCTCGATCTGCTGGTGCCGCCACGGCCGGCGCCCGCCGCCTGACAGGGAGACAGACGTGTACCCGGAACTGTTCAAGCTCGGTCCCATCACCGTCTACACCTACGGCGTGCTGCTGGCCGCGGCCTACCTGCTCGGCCTGCGCCTCGCCATGAGCCGCGCGAAAACCCGCGGGCTCGACCCGAACCGGGCACTCGACCTCGGCATCGCGATCATCGTGTCGGCGCTCGTCGGCGCGAAGCTGCTGCTCGTCATCGTCGACTTCGACCGCTTTCGCGCGAACCCGGGAGAGGTCTTCTCGATCGTCCGCGCCGGCGGCGTGTTCTACGGCGGGCTGATCGCGGCCGTGGCGGTGGCCTTCTGGTACATGCGCCGACACCGGATGCCGCTGTGGACGACGTGCGACGTGTTCGCGCCAGGCATCGCGCTCGGTCACTCGGTGGGCCGCCTCGGTTGCCTGATGGCTGGCTGCTGCTACGGCCGGCCAACCTCTGTCCCGTGGGCGATCACGTTCACCAATCCTGAAGCCGCGGCCAACGTCGGCACCCCGCTCGGTGTGCCGCTCCATCCAACGCAGCTCTATGAGAGCGGCGCGGAGCTGCTGATCCTCGTGTTGCTGCTCGTGACCGAGAAGAGGGGCAAGCGGTTCGAGGGACGGACGTTCTGGAGCTACATGATCCTCTACGGGATCTCCCGCTTCGTCATCGAGTTCTTCAGGGGCGACGACCGCGGCGTGGTGTTCGGGACGATCTCGACGTCGCAGTTCATCTCGCTGCTGCTGGTGCCCGCGGCGATCGCGATGCTGATCTACCTGTCGCGCCAGACCTCGGCGCCGCTTCCTGTCGGCGCGCGCGCCGTCCGCCGCGCATCCTGATCGGCCTCAATGGCACATCTGCTGGAGGTCGGGCCGGAGCAGGCCGGTGAGCGACTGGATCGCTTCCTGGCGGCGGAGCTGCCGGGCCAGTCGCGCTCGCAGGTGCAGCGCCTGATCGAACAGGGGCAGGTCGTCGTCGAAGGACGCACCGCGCGGGCGAACCTGGCCATCAAGACCGGCGACCGCATCACCGTCACCATTCCGGATCCGTTGCCGGCCTCGCCGGCTGCCGAGGAGATTCCGCTCCCGATCATCTACCAGGACCCGGACCTGATCGTGGTGAACAAGCCCGCGGGGATGGTGGTCCATCCCGGCGCGGGCCACGCGTCAGGCACGCTGGTGAACGCGCTGCTGCATCACGTGACCGATCTGAGCGGCATCGGCGGCGAGCTGCGGCCGGGCATCGTGCACCGCCTCGACAAGGGCACGTCGGGCCTGATGGTGGTGGCGAAGAACGACGCGGCTCACGATTCGTTGTCGCGTCAGTTTCACGACCGCGAGGTCGAGAAGGAATACCTCGCGCTCGTCTGGGGCGTCGTTCAGCCCGGGCGTCGCATCGATCTGCCGATCGGCCGCGACCCGAACGACAGGCAGAAGATGTCGGCGCGCTCGCGCCGGTCGCGGGCTGCTGTCACGCGGATCCTGCGGGCGCACTACCTCCGCGGCGTCACCTACTGCCAGGTCGGCATCGCCACCGGCCGCACGCATCAGATCCGCGTGCACCTGAGCGCCATCGGGCACCCGATCGTCGGCGACTCGACATACGGCGGCCAACGGGCCCGCGTGCCCGCAGACCTGCGCCCGGTATTGACGCTCGAGCGCCCCTTTCTCCACGCCTGCCGACTCGTCTTCACGCATCCCACAGACCAGCGGCGCATGGAGTTCACCGCACCGCTCGCCCCGGACCTGCAACGCGTCCTGGACGAGATCGAAGTCCTGCAGCCGGACGATCAATAGCAGCAGGCGGCGGGCGGCGGGCTTCAGGTTTCGGCCTCTGGGCTCCCAGGCTCTGGCTCAGTCGTAGCCCGTAGCCCGCAGTCCGTAGCCCGTAGCCCGTCCTGCTACAGTGTCCCCATGAGCGAGCCTGCCCCCGTCCTCTCGAGCCGCGTCGTCTACGAAGGTCGAATCTTCGACGTCACTGTCGATCGCGTTCGCCTGCCGCAGGGACGCGAGGCGACGCTCGAGATCGTCCGCCACGACGGCTCGATCGTCCTGCTGCCGTTTGACGCCGACGGCAAGCTGCTGCTCGTTCGCCAGTACCGTCACGCCGCGGGCCGATTCCTCTGGGAGCTTCCGGCAGGGAGCCTCGAGACCGGCGAGGATCCGGACAGTGCCGCACGCCGCGAGTGTCAGGAGGAGCTCGGCCTGATCCCGGGAACGCTCGTCCGCCTCGCGACGCTCTGGCCGACCCCAGGCTTCTGCACCGAGGTGATGACGTTTTATCGCGCGAGTGACCTGCGCACGCCCGGCCCGAATGACGCGGCCGCGCACCAGGACGACGACGAGTCGATCGAGGTCGGCCGCTTCACGGTCGCGGAGACGACGGCGATGATCGCCGCTGGAGAGATCGCGGACCTCAAGACAGTCGGCGGGCTCTGGCTGGCGGCTCGCGCCAGCTGACCGCGGCCCTCGTCGCGGACGATGGTCTTGACCGTGGACGTACAGGGCACAATCGGGATCCCGGGGGCCGAGCCCTCCGGAGGAGCCTGACGTCTCGCGCGGAATCGCCCACATTCTGGAGGCTTCACGGTTCAGCTGGACCGGAACGGCTTTTGAAGGTTCAGCTGATGTGGCAGCATTCCCTTCTCCCTTCCAACCTCTCGTGGTCACCGTATTGACGTATGCACTGGCCCTCGCGCCTTCGGCGCCTACTGCGAGTCGCGCCACGGCAAAGCCCGGTGCCGGGCTGACGCCGGCGCAGCATCGTGCGTTGGCGTTGCAGGTCGCGCTCGATCGGCTCGGGTTTTCACCCGGCGAAATCGACGCGCGCCCCGGCGGCTTCACGACGGGCGCCCTGTCAGCGTTCAAGGAGGCTCGCGGCCTGTCAGGCGGCGCCGCGACGGACACGGAGACTGTGAAAGCCCTGGGTTCGGCCTACGAGCATCCGCTGGTCGAATACGTCGTGACTGACGCCGACATGGCCGGCCCGTTCGAGCCGGCGATCCCGGAGGACATGACGGAGAAGGCAAAGCTGCCAGCGCTCGGATACGCCTCGCCGCTCGAATTGCTGGCGGAGCGATTTCACGTCAGCCCGGCCCTGTTGACGCGACTGAACCCGGGCGTCCGGATCGCCGCCGGGACCTCGCTTCATGTCCCGGCCGTTGAGCCGATGCAGCTGCCGGCGCATCAGGGCGAGCGAACTGCCAAAGACAGTAACGCGCCGCGCGGCACCTCGGTCGAGCTCACGAAGGCGACAGGGGCGCTGGAGGTGCGGGGAGCCGATGGCGCGGTGTTGATGTACGCGCCGGTGACTGTCGGCAGCGAGCAGGACCCGCTGCCAGTCGGGGACTGGAAAATCGTCGGGGTGTTCGAGCTGCCAATCTTCAACTACAACCCGGAGCTGTTCTGGGATGCTGACGCCACCAAGGCAAAAGCGCGGATTGCCGCGGGGCCGAACAATCCCGTCGGCCTGGTCTGGATCCAGGTGAACAAGGAGCACTTCGGGTTCCACGGCACGCCGGAGCCCTCGCGAGTCGGCAGGACTGAATCGCATGGCTGCGTCCGGCTGACGAACTGGGATGCGCTGCGCCTCGCGCAGTTGGTCGATGCCGGCACCGAGGTCCACCTGCGATGACGTACGTCCGCCGGCGCTCATCGGTCATTTCAGCGGCAGTGCCGTGGCTCCTGTCGCTGACGATCTTCACGATCGCGTGGGAGGCATTCCGGCACGAGCAGCCGTCATACGTGCGGCAATCAACCGAGTCGCCATTCGCGTCATCGCCGCGCGCGGCACCAGCCAGAGACACGGTGGCGGTGGCACCCGCCCCGGCGACGCCGCCAGCCCTCTCTCCGACCACCGTGCCGACGCCGGCGCCTTCAGCGGCCATCCCCGAGAGCACCATACCCAACGAGGCATCATCGACGGTCGCGTCCGGCGTGCCGCCGCTGGGCCTGCCCGACGCCGACATCGCGGAGCTCCGCCGACGGCAGCTGCCGATTCCGGTGCAGGGCGTCACGGCGGTGATGCTCGTGCCGACGTTTCATCAGTCACGCTCGCAGGGCGAGCACGAAGCCCTTGACATCCTCGCGCCCCGGGGGACGCCGGCCACGGCTGTCGAAGACGGCACCGTCGCCAAGCTCTTCACGAGCCAGCGCGGCGGACTGACTGTGTATCTGTTCGATCCGGGCGGCGTGTACTGCTACTACTACGCCCATCTCGATCGCTACGCCGAGGGACTTGCGGAGGGCCAGACAGTCAGCCGTGGACAAGTGGTCGGCTACGTCGGGACGACGGGCAACGCGCCGCCCAACACCCCGCATCTCCACTTTGCGATCTTCAAGCTCGGCCCCGAGAAACATTGGTGGCAGGGCACGGCGCTCGATCCGTACTTGATCTGGCGATAGCGGCCTGGCCTCTGCGCGCAGGCAGGACCCGCGACCGTGTCAGCGCGTCGTCTGCAGTTCGGGGGCTTCAGGCGTCGTGGCCGGCAACGGCGACGTCAGTGCCAGTGCCAGGACTTCGTCCACCGCGGTGACGAAGTGCACCGTCAGCTCTGATCGCAGCTCCGGGCTCAAATCTTCGTTCACGTTCTTCTCGTTCTGCTTCGGCAGGATCAGCTCGCGGATCCCCAGGCGCCGCGCGGCGAGCACCTTCTCCTTGATGCCGCCGACCGGCAGAACCTTGCCGGAGAGCGTGATTTCGCCAGTCATCGCGACATCGCCGCGGACCGGGCGGCCCGTGAGCTCGGAGACCAGTGCCGTGGCCATGGTCACGCCGGCCGACGGCCCGTCCTTCGGGATCGCGCCGGAGGGCACGTGGAGGTGGATCTCCGCGGCCTTGTAGAAGTCCGGGTCGATGCCCAGTTCCGCCGCATGCGCTCTCGTCCAGGAGAGCGCCGCGCGCGCCGACTCCTTCATGACGTCGCCGAGCGATCCGGTGAGCGTCAGCGCCCCGGCGCCGGTCATCCGCGAGGCCTCGATGAACAGCACGTCACCGCCGACGGGCGTCCACGCGAGCCCGATGGCGACCCCGGGATTCTTGGTGCGCTCCTCCATCTCCTCGTCGAGGAATCTCGGCGCCCCGAGCATGCCGACGACTGTCTCGCGGGTGATGGCGATGGGCTCTTCGTTGCCCTCGGCGCGACGGCGTGCCACCTTCCGGCAGATGGATCCAATCTCGCGTTCGAGGTTCCTGACGCCGGCTTCGCGCGTGTAGCCGCGAATCACGGCGCGAATCGCGTCTTCGGTGAACGTCACCATCTCACCGGTCAGGCCGTGGTTCTTCACCTGCTTGTCGACGAGGTGCTCGCGGGCGATCTGCAGCTTCTCCTCTTCGGTGTAGCCGGGCACTTCGAGCACTTCCATCCGATCGCGCAGCGCGGCAGGAATCGGATCGAGCACGTTGGCCGTCGTGATGAACAACACCTCCGACAGATCGAAGGGGACGTCGAGGTAGTGGTCGCGGAAGGTGTCGTTCTGTTCCGGGTCCAGCACTTCGAGCAGCGCAGCGCTCGGGTCGCCCCGGAAATCGGCGCCGAGCTTGTCCACTTCGTCCAGGATGAACACCGGGTTCTTCGACTCCGCGCGGCGCAGCCCCTGGATGATCTGACCGGGCAGTGCTCCGATGTAGGTGCGGCGATGGCCGCGGATCTCCGCTTCGTCGCGCATGCCGCCCAGCGACACGCGCACGAACTTGCGGCCAAGCGCCGTCGCGACCGACTTCGCCATCGACGTCTTGCCGACGCCGGGCGGGCCGACGAAGCAGAGAATCGGCCCCTTCATCGTCGGGTTCAGCTTGCGGACGGCCAGGTACTCGAGGATCCGATCCTTGGCTTTGTCCAGGCCCGAGTGCTCCTCGTTGAGGATGCGGCTCGTCTTCGCCAGGTCGATGACTTCGTCGGTCCGCGCGTTCCATGGCAGCGCGATCAGCCAGTCGATATACGTCCGCGACACCGTGTATTCGGCGGCCGCCACCGGCATCCGTGACAGGCGATCGAGCTCGCGATTGGCCTCCTTGAGGACAGCCTCGGGCATCCCCACTGCCTCGATCTTCTCGCGCAGCTCGTCGATTTCCTTCTGCTGATCGTCGTCTTCCCCGAGCTCCTTCTGAATGGCCTTGAGCTGCTCGCGCAGGAAATATTCGCGCTGGTTGCGGCCGACTTCCGACTGCACCTGCGACTGGATCTTCGAACCGAGCTCGAGCACCTCGAGCTCCTTCGTGAGGATGCGGTTCAGGCTGTCCATCCGCGCGCGCACGTCGACAGTCTCGAGCACTTCCTGCTTGGTCCCGGTGCTGATGGTGCTGAGGCTCGAGGCGATGAAGTCGGCGAGGCGGGCCGCGTCCTCGATGTTCATCGCCAGCGTCTGCAGGTCGTCCGAGAGCAGCGGCGACAGCGACACCACTTTCTGGAAGTTGCTCTTCACGTTTCGGAGCAGGGCGTCGATCTCGAGGTGGTCCTCGTCCTTCAGCACGTCGCCGATGCTCGAGACTTTCGCGCGCAGGTACGGCTTGATGGCGACGACCTCGTCCAGTTGAATGCGCGACATGCCCTGGACGATGAGCCGCAAGCTCCCGTCCGGAAGCCTGAACATCTTGTGGATGTGCGTCGCGGTGCCGACGGGGTACAGGTCGGCCTGGAGCGGCTCGTCGAGCGCGGGATCGCGCTGCGCAAAGACGCCGATCAGCTTGCCGCTCGCGATCGCCTCGTCGATCAGGCGCACGGAGCTCTCGCGCGCGACGGCGAGCGGCATGAACGAATTAGGGAAGAGCACCGTGTCCCGCAGAGGGAGCACGGGCAGTTCTGGCGGGATACTCGTCGACGCGCTCTCGGCGTCTGCCGACAAGATCTCCGGTGTCTGCTCGGGCTGATCGCTCATGGCGATCCTCCGGTATGGAACAGTGGTCGAGAAAAGAAAAAGGGCCAGGACGGCGTCGCCCGAAATCTGGCGACGACGGTGCCTGACCCTCGATCGCCCAAGCCCAAACGACTCACTTCGAGTGCGCCGCAGGACCAGGGCCGGCGCGCGCAGGCTCCCCGCCCGGCGGAGCCTGCGGCCGGAAGCGGGCCCAGTCTAGCTGGACATGTCCATGAAAAGCGAGGCCCCGCCCCTGCGCTGCTGCCAGATACGCTCGCGCTCGGCTGCGACTTCGCGCGCTTCCTCGCAGTCCTTGCAGCGGACCGCAAAGGGCAGCGCACGCAGACGAGCTTCGCTGATTTCCTCACCGCACTCGAAGCAGTTGCCGTACATCCCCTCTTCGAGGCGCGCGAGCGCTTCGTTGATCTTGTTGAGGGTCTCGGCCTTCATCTGGATCAGGGCAAACTCGATGTCTTCCTGGATGTCCGCCTCCGAGCTTTCGCCCGCGTCGAACACCTCGTTGGACTTGCTCTGATTCCCTTCGGCGCGGACGTCCCGAATCTTGCCCTGCACCTGGTTCAAAATCTCCTGCCGCCGACCCTCGAGGATTTTCTTGAGGTCGTCGTACCGACGATTCCGGGTTGTGGTCGCTGCTACCTTCTTCTTCATGATGACGCCCCTTCCTACGACGTATGTATGATGCCGAGAGCGCTGCAAAGGTGCTGCCGTACTGGAAGCGCCTCAACCGCGCCTGCGACCGGCTGCTGAAGCCGGTATTGTCCGGGGCGCCGCCCCACAGGCCGGCCGGCAGATGCCTGAAGCCACTCCTGGGGATGGACGGTCCTCGAACTGCTCTAACCTATTAATAAAAGACAGGTTGCGAGCAAACCGAACCGGTCGACTACATCGGGCCCGCGTCGGTTACTTCGTTAGACGCCGGGCTCCGATATCCGGTTCGGCCTCGGATCGATCTTGCCTGGTGTCAACTGCAGAGGACAGTTACAGGGAGGCGGAACGCCCGAAGGCCCCGTGGCAGGACTGCCATCAGAACCGGAGGCGGGGAGTATAGCACGAACTGCCTACTGCTGAGGCGGATGGCGTGTAATTCCTGCACTTCTTACTGCAGCCGGTTGCTACCACGCGCGGGTACGAGGCCGCGCGCCATCAACAAGCCTTCGTCGCGCTGGCTCCCGCTCCGCTGCCACCGGTCGTAGATTCGGAGCAGATCGCGGTTGGGCGTGACCGTGCCGCGTTCGCTGATGTCGGCGAGGACGTCGGTCAGCGGCACGAACTTCTCCGCCATTTCTCCGAACACCTCCGCGAACGCCTCGTCGTCATTCGCGGCGAGCCTGCCGTAGGCGGAGCCGCCCAGCGAAATGTAGTAGTCGACGTCGGCGAGCCGCGCGCGGACACGGTCGGAGAAAAAGCCCACCAGAAACAGCGATGCGTCGCCGACGCGCCGCAGCTCTTCGCGCTGTTCGGGACCGTCCCCGTGAAGGGCGCGCATCAGGCGTGTGCCCAGCGGCTCTTCGACGGCACGCGCCGCCGGGTGCCGCGCCTCCAGGAACGTCGTCAGCAGGTTCACGACGTAGTAAGCGGTCCACTCCGATGTCTTGATGCGCTGACGCTCGAGAGCGTCTTCCACCTGCGCCTTGAAGAACTCCATCGGCGACTCGCGACACAACAGATCGTCCGCCATGAACGCCTCCCGTGAGATGCGCCTCCGGCCAGGTTCCGTTTCACTTTCCTGGCTGTGCAACGGCCGTTCCGATCGATTGCCCGAATTTTGGCGAGATTATAAGGGGAATTCCTGTGGACCGCAAGAAAACGCCAGCGCCAGCTGACGGTTTCCGGCGGCACACCGCGCTAACATGTGAAGATCAGGCCGCGCCATGCGATGCCCCTTGTGTCAGTCTCGTCCGGCGAAACGCCGCTGCCCGGGTGTTGGTCAGACCATCTGCGCCGTCTGCTGCGGCACCAAACGCCTCGTCGAGATCCGCTGTCCACCCGATTGCGGCTACCTCGCGGCGTCGCGGCAGAACCCGCCCGCGGTGGAACGGCGGCAGCACGAACAGGACGTGATGCTGATGATGCCGGCGGTCGCCGAATTGACGGATCGGCAGTCGCGGTTCTTCTTCCTGTTTCAGTCGATCGTCGCGCGCCACCCGTCGGACCCGCTGCGGCCGGTGATCGACGCCGACGTCGCTGACGCCGCTGCCAGCGTCGGCCGCTCGCTGGAGACCGCGGCGCGTGGCCTGATCTACGAGCAGGCGCCGCAGTCACTGCCGGCGCAGGCGCTGGCCGCTGCGCTGCATCGCGCGTATGACGAAGTCACCGCGCAACTCGAAGGCCCGCGCTCGCCGCTCGAACGCGACGCCGCCCGCGCGCTGGCCGCGCTCGCCGAGGCCGCACGGCGCGTGGGCCCGCTGGCGGGGGACGAGCGTCAGGGATTCCTGGAGTTGGCGCGCCGCGTCCTGAAGCCGGGCCCGAAGGCCGCCGAGTCGACGGCGCGCCGTCTCCGCCGTCGTCGCTGATAATTCCCTAGCAGCGAGCGCCCTTGCCCCGCCCCGCCCTGCCCTGCCCTGCCCCTGCCCTTGCCCTGCCTTGCCCCTGCCTTGCCGTGTCCCTGCCCTTGGCCCCCTCGGCCCCCTTGGCTCTCTGGCCTGTCTTGGCCCCTCAGGCCAGATTCAGCTATAATTCCGTGTTTGTCCCGTCGGCGATGAGACCTGCCGTCGGCCAGCCTTTCAGAAGAGAGAACGTCCGTCATGGCCAAGCGCTGCGAAATTTGTGACAAGGGCCCGGTTGTGGGCCGCACCGTGAGCCACGCTCACAACGTCGGCCCCCGCCGGTTCGAGCCGAACCTCCAGACCGTGAAGGCACTGGTCAACGGCGGTGTGCGCCGCCTGCGCGTATGCACGCGCTGCCTGCGGTCCGGCAAGGTCGTCAAGGCCGCCTAGCCCCGGTTCGTCCCCGTGCGACAGGCGATTGCGACCGGGAAGGCCCCGCAAGCCATCGGGCCGTACTCGCAGGCCATCAAGGCCGGGTCGCTGCTGTTCTGCTCCGGGCAGATCCCGCTCGATCCAGAGACCGGAGCCCTCGTCGAAGGCGACATCGCCGCGCAGACCCGCCGGGTCTTCGCCAACGTCGGTGCCATCCTCGAGGCTGCCGGCACGAGCTTCGATCGCGTCGTCAAGACCACGGTCTTCCTCGCCGACATGAACGACTTCGCCGCGATGAACGCCGTCTACGCGACGTTTTTCGCCGATCCCGCGCCCGCCCGCTCGACGGTGCAGGCCGCCGGCCTGCCCAAGAACGCCCGCATCGAAATCGAAGTGATCGCGGCACTGTAGCGCCGGCTCACCGGACGGCGCGTTCCACTTCGAGGACGCCGGCCACCGACTTCAGCGACTTGATCACCTTCTCGAGGTGTTTCAGGTCGTCGATCTCCACGGTCATGTTGATCTCGCCGCGGCGGTCCTTGTCTGTCGTGGCCTCGACGCTGGTGATGTTCGTGTTGATGTCGGACACCTTCGCGCTGACGTCGGCGAGAATCCCCTTCCGGTCCTCGACCTGCATGGTCAGCCGCACCACGTAGCGGGCGGCGCGCGTGTCGTCTTTCTCCCACTCCACCTCGATGCGGCGTTCCGGGTCGTACTGCAGGTTGACGACGTTGGGGCAGTTGGCGGAGTGCACCGCGACGCCCTTGCCGCGGCTGATGTAGCCGACGATCTTCTCGCCGCGAATCGGGTTGCAGCAACGGGCGCGGTAGACCAGCAGGTCGTCGATGCCGTTGACCTTGATGCGGTCCTCGCCGGGCCGCAGGACCCGCTTGACGACCGACACCACGCGGTTTTCTGGCGGCCGCTCCTGGAGCTGTTCGGCGGGCACGAGCTTGGCCAGCACCGTGCGCGGCGCCAGGCGCCCGTAGCCGATCGCCGCCATCACGTCGTCGCCCTTGCCGCTGCCGTATTCCTCGGCGAACTTGTTGAACGCGTCGCTGTCGACGAGCGTCTTCGGGTTGAGATTGAAGCGCCGCGCGTCCTTGTCGAACAGCTTCCGTCCAAGCTCGATGCTGCGGGCCTTTTCCTCGAGCTGCACGAAGTGCCGGATCTTCTGGCGGGCGCGCGAGGTGACGACGAAGTTCAGCCAGTCGCGGCTGGGCGTGTGCCCCGCCTGCGTGATGATCTCGACGATGTCGCCGTTCTTCATCCGCGTGCGCAGCGGCACCATCTTGCCGTTGACACGCGCGCCAACGCAGCGGTGGCCGACGTCGGTGTGGATGGCATAGGCGAAGTCGAGCGGCGTCGCGCCACGGGGGAGCGCCTTGACCTCGCCTTTCGGCGTGAAGATGTAGACCTCCTCCGGGTAAAGGTCGATCTTCAGGTTGTTGATGAACTCCTGCGGATCGCGCACCTCCTGCTGCCATTCGAGCAGCTGGCGCATCCACTGGAAGTAGCGCTCGTCGCGCTGATCGCCGACGCGGCCTTCCTTGTATTTCCAGTGCGCGGCGATGCCTTCCTCCGCCTGCTGGTGCATGTCCTCGGTGCGGATCTGGACCTCGAACGGCGTGCCCTTCTCGCTGATCACCGACGTGTGGAGCGACTGGTAGCCGTTGGGCCGCGGCATCGCGATGAAGTCCTTGATGCGCCCCGGCACGGGCGACCAGGTGTTATGGATGATGCCGAGCGTCGCGTAGCAGTCCTTCACCGACTGGGTGAGGATGCGCAGCGCGACGAAGTCGTAGACCTGGTCCAGTTCGATCTTCTGGCGATTCAGCTTCTGCCAGATGCTGTAGAGACGCTTGATGCGGCCGTCGATCTCGAGGTACGGCACCTGCGCTTCGGTCAGCTTCGCCGCGAGCGTGGTCTTGAGGTCGTCAATCAGCCCCTCGGCGGTCCGGCGCCGCGCCTCGACCCGGCCGCGGAGCGACTCATAGGCCTTCGACTCGAGGTACTTGAAGCAGAGCTCCTCGAGCTCGTTCTTCACCTTGCTCATCCCGAGCCGGTTCGCGATCGGCGCGTAGATGTCGAGCGTCTCCTGGGCGATCTTGAGGCGCCGCTCCTCGGGGAGGTGGTGCAGCGTCCGCATGTTGTGCAGGCGATCGGCCAGCTTGACCAGGATGACGCGGATGTCATCCACCATCGCCAGCAGCATCTTGCGGAAGTTCTCCGCCTGCCGCTCCTCGCTCGACGAGAAGGGGATGGTGCTGATCTTGGTGACGCCCTCGACGACGTGGGCCACTTCCTTGCCGAACAGCTCCTCGATGCGCTCGATGGTCGTCAGGGTGTCTTCGACGACGTCGTGGAGCAGCCCCGAGGCGATGGCCACCACGTCGAGGCGCATCTCGGCGAGGAAGTCGGCCACCTCGAGCGGGTGAACCATGTAAGGCTCACCGGAATGCCGGACCTGGCCCTTGTGTTCGAAGGCCGAAAACACATAGGCCCGCCTGAGCAGTTCGAGATCGGCGTCGGGGTTATACCCCCGCACCTTCTCGAGCAGGTCCTCGAAGCGAATCATCAGGATTGGTGTCTAAAAAGAAGAGTCCCGGCAAGCCCATGATAACAGGCGGACTCCGGCAGGGGCGAGGCGGCGGGGATCCGGCTTGGAATGCTTGCTTGACGCTGGTTTTTTCGGTTCACTATACTGACCCGGTTTCGGCAGTTTCCGACGGACCCGCAGTGCAGGCCCGGCCGGTGGCAGGCGTATCGCCAAACGCCACGTCCTGATGTTCGGCTTGATAAGGCACCAGTGTAGGGGGAGATCGAATGCGAACGCGTTCCCGGGCAGCGTTGCTGGCTGCCGTTCTCGTGGTTGCGGGCTTCAGCGCCTCGGCCTGCGGCAAGATCAACATGCTGAAGGGGCAGATGGCCTGGAAGGACGCCAACGCGGCGTATCAGTCCAACGACTACAAGAAGGCCATCGAGAAGTACCAGCAGGCGCTGGCGCTCAATCCCGAACTCTCTGCCGCCTACTTCTATCTGGCCAACAGCTACGACAATCTGTACAAGCCGGCCAAGAAGGGGCAGCCTGAAAACGACGCCAACCTGGCCAAGGCCGTCGAGAACTACAAGAAGGCCGCCGAGACGATCAGCGAGCCGAAGCTGAAAAAGCTGTCCTACGAGTACCTGCTCGCCGCCTACGGCAGCGACAAGCTGAACGACCCGTCGCAGGCGGAGCCGATCGTCCAGAAGATGATTCAGATGGACCCGACAGACTCGACCAGCTACTTCGCCCTGGCCAAGATCTACGAGGACGCCGGCAACTACGACCAGGCCGAGGCGTCGCTGCTCAAGGCCCGCGATGCGCGTCCGAAGGATCCAGCCGTCTACATGCAGATGGCGGCCTTCTACAATCGCCAGGGCCACTTCGACAAGACGATGGACGCCCTGAACCAGCGCGCGGCGACCGACCCGACCAACCCCGAGGGCTATTACACAATCGCCACGTACTACTGGGACAAGACCTTCCGCGACAAGTCGCTCAGCGACGGCGAGAAGAAGGACTACATCGGGAAGGGTCTCGAGGCGGCCGACAAGGCCATCTCCATCAAGCAGGACTACCTCGAGGCCATCGTCTACAAGGGCCTCCTCCTGCGGCTGCAGGCCACGCTGGAGAAGGATCGAGCCAAGCAGCTCGATCTGCTGAAGGAAGCCGACGCCCTCCGCGATCGCGCCAAGTCGCTGCAGAAGACCAAGACCCAGGGCGCGGGCAACTAGTCAGAACCACTGCGAACAACGTTCAGGGCCCACTGGTGAGAGCCGGTGGGCCCTTCGTCTGTACGGGCAAGGCAAGGGCAAGGCAGGGCAAGGCAAGGGCAAGGCACGGCCAGGCAAGGGCAAGGCGGGGCACGGGCAAGGCGCGGGCCACGGCAAAGACGCCTGTAGGGCCGATCTTCCGCCTTCGCGCGGAGCGCTTCGGCGGACTCGCCGTAGCCGTAGCGGAGGCGGTTGGATCGGCCAAGCGCGGGGGGCACCGCAGGGGCAGAGCGCGCCGTTCGAGGCCACTGGCGGCCGTACAAGAGAATGGCCACCGCGCCTCTCGGCGGGTGGCCATCGGTGTTCGACGCGACTGGCGTCGGGCTAGTCGCTCTTGGCTGCCGGCGTGGCGCCCGCTTCCTTCTTCATGCCCTCGGTGATGATGCCGACCTTCTCGATGCCCGCGCCCTTGGCGGCGTCGATGACCTGGACGATTTCGCCGTAGCGCAGCGTCGGCGCGCCGGCGATGAACATCGTCTTGTCCTTGCGCTGCTCGAAGATCGTGCGGAGCTTGCTCTCGAGATCCGCCATGGTCGTGTCCTGCTTGTTGACGGACATGCGACGGTCGGCGGTGAACTCCAGGACGATCTGATCCTGCGAGGTGTCCGGCTTGGCCTCGGCCTGCGCGGGCAGGTTGATGTCGAGGCCCTTCTGCGTCAGCGGCAGGGCGGCCATGAAGATGACCAGGAGCACGAGCAGCACGTCGATCAGCGGCGTGACGTTCATGTCCGCCGAGACGTGCGGCTTCTCTCCGACGACGACGTCGTCCGCCCCGAAGTGCTTGTGGGCGTGCTTCATTAGTTGCCTCCCTGCTGGCCGGGCTTCACCTTGCGCTCGGTGACGAGCCCCATGTCTTCGACCTGCGCCTTGCGCAGCGAGTCCATGGCGGCCATCACCCGGCCGTAGGGCGCGTCCTCGTCGGCCTTGATCAGGACGATCTTGGCCTTCTTCGATTCGAGCACGTCGGTGACGCGCCGCGCGAGGTCATTTTCCGGCACCTCGACGGCGTTCAGGAACATGCGGCCGTCGGCCGACACGGCCACGACCGTCTGATCCTGCGTCTCCGGCTTGTCTGTCGTGTTGGTCGCCGTCGGCAGCTTGACGTCCACGCCCTTCTGCAGCATCGGGGCGATGATCATCATGATGATGAGCAGCACCAGCATGACGTCGACGAGGGGCGTGACGTTGATGTCAGACTTGACGCCGCCTTTGCCGCCCAGGTTCATTGCCATGGCTGTATGTCCTCTGCGTCGTGCGAGCGGTCCGGCGGACGGGCGTGAACCCGGCCCGCCGGCGCTCAGCCGGCGGTCTTACGCCGTCCGCTTGATGAAGTAATCGACCAGCTCCGACGACGAGTTGTCCATCTCGACGTTGAAGTAGTCCAGCCGGCCAGTCAGGTAGTTGTAGAACCAGACCGCCGGGATGGCGACGACGAGGCCCAGCGCGGTCTCGACCAGCGCTTCAGCGATACCTGCCGACACCGCGCCGATACCGCCCGAGCCGGTGGCCGCGATGCCGACGAACGCGTTGATGACGCCGACGACCGTGCCGAGCAGTCCGACGAACGGGGCCGTCGTGCCGATGGTGGCCAGCGTGTTGACGCCCTTCTTCAGGTCCGACTGCGTCAGCGCCGTGGCGCGCTGGATTGAACGGCGCACGCTGTCGACGAGGTCCTCGCGACTGAGGCTGCTGCCGGCGGCGGCGTCGTGACTGGTTTCCTGCTGGAACTGGAATTCCTGGAGGCCTGCGAGCACGACCTTGGCGAGATGGCTATAGCGGAAGTTCTTGGACGCGGAAAGCGCGATCGCGTCCTTGAGCCGGTTGTCCTTCAGGTGCTTGGCAACCTGAGGTGCGTAGGCCTTGGACTGGTTCCGGGCCTGGGTAAACGTGTAGATGCGTTCAATGGCCACGCCGAAGGACCACATGGACATGATGATCAGGATGAAGGCGACGCCTTTAGCCACCCAGGTCATCTGGCCCCACATCTCGATCAGATTCAAACCACCTTCGCCCATCGTTCGATCCTCCGCAAAAAATGTATACGTGACTGTGAACGGCGATTGCCGAGTAAACGAAGCTACTGCAACGTGAACTGCACGGTCACTGTCATGATGACCGGCACCGGCACGCCGTTGAGCAGTGTCGGCGTGAACTCCCATTGTTTGACGGCGTCGAGGGCCGCCTGGTCGAGCAGCGGGATGGACCGCAGGACCTTCGCCTCCTGCACCTTGCCGTTGGGCCCGATCGTCGCCTCGATGATGACGATACCTTGCACGCGGGCTGACTGAGCAATGGGCGGATAGACAGGTGCGACGTTGCGCGTCTTGTTGGGCGGCCTGATATTGCCGCCGACGCGAACCGGAGCCGCCGGGGGCGGCGGCGGGGGCGGCGCCTCGGGCAGCCCGCCGACGATGCCGCCGGGGACGCCACCGGCCACACCGCCTTCAACGCCACCGGTCACGCCTTCGAAGCCGGCGTCGATGCTGGCTTCCTTCTTGATCTCTTTGGGCGCCTCGACCGGAGCGGCGTTCGGGTTCACGTTGGTCGGAGTCACCGGCGTCGGCTGCGGAGCCGAGGGCGGCGGAGGCGGCGGCGGGGGCGGAGGCGGCGGCGGCGGCGCCGCGACGAAGGCCATCATCGAGGGCACTTCAGGCAGCGCGTCGGCCGCCAGCAGCGGGATGATGATGACCGCCAGGAGCATCGCCGTGTGCACGAGGATCGAGAGCGGAACGGTGTACCACTTCTGACCGCCCACCTTGATCGACGGATCGACGACATCGCCGAACATATCACGTGGCACGAACGTCTCCTCCTTCAGACCGCCTCACCACCGATCGGGTGGCAACCTCAGACGGTGTGACCGACAGCAGTGCAGGGACCGGCAGGGCCCACTGCTTCGTACCGGCTTAGACACCACCGGCGGGGAATCGGCTCCATCCCCGACCACGGCTTGCCGACAGACCTCTCCGGCCTGTCCGGCTGGCCGGCCGCGCACCGGGACGCGCGACCGTCAAACGCTGTATGTGAAGCCGCCCGCACGAGGGTCAGCGGCTCTCCAGATCGAGTGACGCAGCGGCTAAGTCAGCCCTCGGGGTTCCAGGCGACCCGCTCAGTCAGGCACCGGCATTCGTCACTGTGCAACACCTGAGCCAACCTGGGAAAGTCAGCTGAGCCGTCACAGCATTTGGTGCACCGCCACGAGCGGGCGAAAACCCCGGCATTCTAGCGGCCGGATCCGCAGCAAGTCAACAACATCAACGACTTTTGTTCGCTAATCCCCCTGCTCGATTCGCATCGCGTAGAACGAGCGCCACACAAACGTCGCGGAGATAAGGAAGAACACGGCAGCGAGCGCCGTCGTGAAGTGCGGCCCCTGCTGTCTCGTCAGGCTGACGGCGAGCTCCACCGCCAGCAGTCCGAACAGTGTCGTGAATTTGATCACCGGGTTCATCGCGACCGAAGAGGTGTCCTTGAAGGGATCGCCGACGGTGTCGCCGACCACCGTCGCGTCGTGCAGCGGCGTGCCCTTCTTCTTCAACTCGGTCTCGACGATCTTCTTCGCGTTGTCCCAGGCGCCGCCGGCGTTGGCCATGAAGATCGCCTGATAGAGACCGAAGAGCGCAATCGAGACCAGGTAGCCGATGAAGAAGAACGGCTCGATGAACGCGAACGCCAGCGTGCCGAAGAACACGCTCAGGAAGATGTTGAACATCCCCTTCTGCGCGTACTGCGTGCAGATGGCCACCACCTTCTTGCTGTCGCTCACCGACGCCTTGGTCGAGTCCTCGAGCCGGATGTTGGCCTTGATGAACTCCACCGCGCGGTAGGCGCCGGTCGTGACCGCCTGGATCGAGGCGCCGGTGAACCAGTAGATCATCGAGCCGCCGGTGATGAGCCCGAGCAGAAACGGTGGGTGCAGGAGCGAGAGGTTGGCCACCAGCTCCGGCTTCAGGTGATCGGTCAGCCCGACGATGATCGAGAAGATCATGGTCGTCGCGCCGACGACGGCAGTGCCGATCAACACCGGCTTGGCCGTGGCCTTGAACGTGTTGCCGGCGCCGTCGTTCTCCTCGAGATTGTCCTTCGCCTTTTCGAAGTTCACGGTGAAGCCGAAGGACTTCTTGAGCTCGGCCTCGATCCCCGGAATCTGCTCGATCTGCGAGAGCTCGTAGACCGATTGCGCGTTGTCGGTGACCGGACCGTAGGAGTCCACGGCAATGGTCACCGGACCCATGCCGAGGAACCCGAACGCCACCAGGCCGAATGCGAACACGGCGGGCGCCATCATGCCGAGATCCGCAAAGCCCCAGGTGCTCACCTGATAGGCGATGGCCATCAGCGCCATGATGCTCATGCCGAGCCAGTAGGCCGAGAAGTTGCCCGCCACCAGGCCCGAGAGGATGTTCAGCGACGCGCCGCCCGCGTCAGACGACGTCACCACCTCGCGCACGTGCGAGGAGGACGTCGACGTGAAGACCTTGACCAGTTCCGGAATCACCGCCCCGGCGAACGTGCCGCAGGTGATCACCGTCGACAGCTTCCACCACAGCGAGCCGTCGCCGAGGTGAGGAATCAGCAGATAGGACGCGCCGTAGGTCAGCGCGATCGAGACAAACGACGTCAGCCACACGAGACGCGTGAGCGGCGCCTCGTAGTTCATCGTGTCGGCCTCGGCGTACTGCGCCTTGGTGACGGCCTCGTTGAGGAGGTACGAGAACCCTGAGGCCACGACCATCACGATGCGCATCACGAAGATCCAGACCAGCAGCTGAATCTGGACCGTCGGGTCGGACACCGCCAGCAGGATGAACGAGATCAGCGCCACGCCGGTGACGCCGTAGGTCTCGAAGCCGTCAGCCGAAGGTCCGACCGAATCGCCAGCGTTGTCGCCGGTGCAGTCCGCGATGACGCCGGGGTTGCGCGCGTCGTCTTCCTTGATCTTGAAGACGATCTTCATCAGGTCGGCGCCGATGTCGGCGATCTTCGTGAAGATGCCGCCGGCGATGCGCAGGGCCGCCGCGCCGAGCGATTCGCCGATGGCGAAGCCGATGAAGCACGGGCCGGCGTAGTCGCCCGGGATGAACAGCAGGATCACCAGCATCAGCAGCAGCTCGACGCTGATCAGCATCATGCCGATGCTCATGCCCGCCTTCAGCGGAATGGCGTAGCAGGGATAGGGCTTGCCACGGAGGCTGGCGAAGGCCGTCCGCGAGTTCGCGAAGGTGTTGACGCGGATGCCGAACCACGCGACGCCGTAGCTGCCGCCGATGCCAATCAAACTGAAGAGCAGGATGATGACGACCTTGAAAGCGGGGAAATGCTGCAGGACGCCGAAGTAGAAGGCGATGATCACCCCGATGAACGCTTCGAGGATCAGGAGGAACTTGCCCTGCTGCAGCAGATACGTCTTGCAGGTCTCGTAGATCAGCTCTGAGATCTCGAGCATCGACGAGTGCACTGGCAGGTGCTTCAGCTGCGAGTAGATGACCAGGCCGAACACCAGGCCCAGCGCGCAGACAATCAGGCCGCCGAGCAGCAGCGTGTGACCGTCGGTGCCGAGAAACGGCACCGTGCTCAGGTCGGGCAGCACCAGGTTGGCCTCGCCTCCCTGATGGGTGCCGGGCAGGTCCGGCTGCGCCGCCAGCAGCGTCGAGGTGCCGAGCATCATGGCAGCCGGCACCAGCGCCCCGAGCAGCCCCCTGATCACATTCACTCTCATGTCGTCGTCCTCACCACTGCCAGTCGACCGCGACCCGGCACAAACGCGCGATTATACCAAATTGGTTCGACCTCAGACCCCCGGCGACGGGGTCTGCGGGCCATGGCCTTCGAGCCTTCCGGGCAGCGCCATGCCGCCGGTCAGGAATATCCGGACGGCCTCTTCGACGCTCATTTCCGGGAACCGCACGCGACTCCTGGGATAGATGTGCACGTTGCCGAGATACAGGTGGTTCGTGGGCACGTAGACCGCGACCAGGGGCTCGGCGGCGCCGCCGCCGGCAGCGTGCATGGTGAATTCCCGTGTCAGGAAGCCCATGGCGTAGCCGCCCTCGTCGTCGGCGATCAGAACGACCTGCTTGAAGCCGTATTCGTTGTCCGGCGAAAACGCGAGGACCAGCTGCTTGACCGGGGCGTAAATCGTGCGAAACAGGGGCACCAGCATGAGCCAGTGCTCCACGCGCTGCAGCAGGCGGCGGCCGATGACGTTGGTCGCGACCACGCCGACCAGCAGCACGGCGAGGGCCGTCGAGAGCAGCCCGAGTCCCGGCACGGGACGGCCCAGGAGGCGCGCGTAGATCGGCGCGGTGACGCCATCCACCACCTTGAAAATCCAGACGAGCGCCGCGGCGCTGGCCACGACCGGGACGGCCACGAAGAAGCCGGCGATGAACCGGCGCCGAAGCCACGGCATCATGGGGCGATCACGAATCCGATCAGGCGTACAGCCAGATCACCGTCACCAGCGCGAGGGCGAGGCGGTACCAGCCGAACACCGCGAGCTTGTGGTTGGCGAGGAACTTCATGAAATACGCGACTGTCAGGTAGCCGACGACACCAGAGGTCACCATGCCGACGGCGAAGACCAGCCGCGTCTCGTGATCCATCGGGTGCCCCATCAGGCGATGGCCTTCGTGTGCCGCGGCGGCGATCATCGCGGGGACGCCGAGCAGGAACGAGAAGCGGGCTGCCGCTTCCCGGCGTGAGGCCGAAAGCCAGGCCGGTGGTGATCGTCGCGCCCGATCGTGAGACGCCGGGAATCAGCGCCAGCGCCTGGGCGATGCCGAGGATGAACGACTCGCCCGCGCCGAGCTGCTCTGCGGCTTTCGTCTGGCGGCCGAAGCGCTCCGCAAGCAGCATCAGCGCGCCGACCAGCGCCAGCGTGACCGCGATGACTGCAGGCGTCCGCAGCGCGTCTTCGCGGTCGGCCAGCAGCAGGCCAATCGGCACGAGTGGAATCGTGCCGACGATCACGAGCCGCAGCAGCCGGGCAGGTCCGTCGGCGCCAGGCGCCACCAGGCGCGGGATGGCAGCGGCCATCGCCGCCAGGTCTTTCCGGAAGTAGATGAGGATGGCGGTCAGCGTGCCGACGTGGCAGGCGACGTCGAATGGCCGGCCGAATTGCTCCGCGTCCCAGCCGAAGAACGCGCGGGCGAGCAGCAGGTGGGCCGAGCTCGAGACTGGAAGGAACTCGGTCAGCCCCTGCAGGACACCAAGCAGGGCCGCCTGGAGAAGGAGCACGATGCGGGTGCCTGCTTACGACACCCGCACGTTGCGGCCGCCCTTGCGCGGACGCTCGACGGCCTCTTCGACGGGCACGGCCGTGCGGCCCGCAGCCGCCTTGCGGCCGCTGAGGATGATCGCAATCGTCGCCGCGATGAAGACCGTCGAGTACGTGCCGCTGATGATGCCGACGATCATCGCGAAGGCGAAGCCGCGCAGCACCTCGCCGCCGAACAGGTAGAGCGCGACGACCGACAGGAACGTCACGCCGGAGGTGATGATCGTGCGGCCCAGTGTCTGGTTGACGCTGAGGTTCACGACCTTGTCGAGCGGCTCGCGGCGTAGGAGGCGCGCATTCTCGCGGACGCGGTCGAAGACGACGATGGTGTCGTTGACTGAGTAGCCGATGATTGTCAGCACTGCGGCCACGATATTCAATGACAGCTCGTACTTGAAGATTGCGAGCATCGTGAACACGATGAAGACGTCGTGGAACGTCGCGACGATCGCCCCGACGCCGAAAATAAATCGGAAGCGAAACGCGATGTACACCGTCAGGAAAAAGATCGACAGCAACGTCGCGTAGATGCCCTTCTTCTGCAGATCGGCGCCGACAATCGGCCCGACAACCTCGGTGCTGATCACCTTGAACTTCGGCAGGCCAGCCTTCTGAATCGCGGCGATGGCGCCCTGGGCGCCCTGTTCCAGGCTGAAGCCCTTCTCGGCGTCGGTCACCTCGGGCAGCCGGATCATGATCTGATGGGCCGCATCGTCGCCATACTTCTGGACGACCTTGTCGCCCGGCAGCACGTCGAGCGCCTGGCGCACCTGGTCCTCGTGCACCGTCTGATCGAATTGCAGCACGACCAGCGTGCCGCCCGAGAAGTCGATGCCGAGCGGGACGCCGTGCCGGGCGAGCGCGTAGACGAAGCCGCTGATGATGAGCACGGACGAAAGAATCAGCGCGTGCCACCGCCACCGGATGAAGTCGTAGTTCGTGTTGTGGAGGATCTGCATGACTGGTCTCTCGGTCCCTAGATGCTGAGTTTGTTGGCTCGGGTGCCGCCAAGTACCAGCTCGAAGATCGTTCTCGACACGAAGACAGAGGTGAAGACGTTGGTGAGCAGGCCGATCGACAGCGTCGTCGCGAACCCGCGGATCGGCCCGGTGCCGAACTGGAACAGGAACGCGGCGGCGATCAGCGAGGCGACGTGCGTGTCGAAGATGGTCCAGAAGACGCGTTCGAACCCGGCGCTGACCGCCGCGCGGACGCCCTTGCCGGCGAGCAGTTCTTCCTTGATGCGCTCGAAGATCAGGACGTTGCTGTCCACGCCCATGCCGATCGTCAGAATGAAGCCGGCGATGCCCGGCAGGGTCATGGTGGCGTGAAAGTAGACCATCAGCGCCATCAGCACGAGCAGGTTGACTGTCATCGCGACAATCGCGTTGATACCGGAGAGCTTGTAGAACGCGAGCATGAAGAGGACGACGAGGCCGAGGCCGACGCCCGAGGCGATCACGCCCGCACGGATCGAGTCGGCACCAAGCGAGGGACCGATAGTCCGTTCCTCGAGATACGTCAGCGACGCCGGCAGGGCGCCCGACCGGAGCTTCAGCGCCAGGTCCGACGCCTCCTGCTGGGTGAAGTTGCCGGCAATCCGGCCGTCGTCTGAAATCCGGCCTTCGATGACCGGCGCAGACTCCACGCGGCCGTCAAGGACGATCGCCAGGTTGCGATTGATGTTGGCGGCGGTGAAGTTGCCGAACTTCGTGGCGCCGTCCGGCTTCAGGCTGAAGCTGACCGCGGGCCGGTTGTTTTCGTCGAGACTCGGCTTCGCGGTTTTGAGGTCGCGGCCGCTGACGACGGGGACTTTGCGGACCAGGAAGTAGACCAGCCCGCCGGCGTCGGCGCCCCGGCCGGCGATGCCCGGGAGGATCTCGGCGTCGGGCGGCACGGCGCCGCCAGTCATCAACTGCTCTTTCGTGCTTGCCGGCCCCTGTTCGACCAGTTTCAGCTCGAGGAGCGATGTGGAGCGGATGATGTCCTTGGCCCGCGCCACGTCAGTGACGCCGGGCAGCTGCACGATGATCTGATCGAGCGAACCCTGGCGCGCGACGATCGGCTCGGCAACGCCCAGCTCGTTGACGCGGCGCTCGATGGTCCGAATCGCCTGCTCCACGGTTTCCTGACGGAGCTGGTTGGCGATATTCGGCTTCATCCGGAACGTGTACGTGCCGCCGACGCCGGATTCGCGGTTGAAGGTGGATTCGATCAGGCTGGCCGCCGTCCGCAGCTGCGCGTCGCGATCGGCCGGGACACCGGTGATCTGGAAGTCAGTGACGTTGGCGATGGCGGCCGCGACGGCAGGCACCCCGTTCTTCACGAGGTCCTCGCGGATCTGCTCCGCCGCCGTCTGGGTTTCGAGCCGCAGCGCGTCGTCGGTTTGCACCTTGAGCACCAGGTGGACACCGCCCTTCAGGTCGAGGCCGAGACGCACGGTCTGCGACGGCGGGTAGATCGTCCAGACGCACAGCACGATCACGCCCAGAATTGCGAGCAGCTTCCAGCGAAGATTCTTGTTCATGATTCGGTGCGGACCTGCGCCTCACGAGGCGGGTTACTGCGCGGCGCCCTCCGGGGAGGCCACCGGGGCCTGCCCCTGGTAACCAACAACGGCGTTGCGCGAGATCTCGACGCGAACCTTGTCGGCGATCTGCAATTGAAGGGAGTTGTCCCCGATTCGGGTGACGCTGCCGTAGAGGCCACCCGAGGTCACGACTTTGTCGCCCACTTTCAGGCCGCCGATGAACTCGTCGACCTTCTTCTGACGCCGGCGCATCGGCATCAGGATGACAAAGTAGAAGATGCCCAGGACAAGGGCAAAGGGAATGAGCTGCACCCACGGGCTCACCGTCCCGCCATCGGGAGGTGAAGTCATCGCGAGTACGAGAACACCGGAAACTGCGGACGTCGGAATCATGTGTCGAGCGCGGACTGGTCGCGGGCCCGGTGGAAATCCTGTCTGAAGGCTGCGAAGCGACCGAAACTAATAGCCTCCCTGATTGCCTCCATGGTGTCAAGGTAGGACCTGGACGTTGTGGAGGGTGTTGAGCGTCGCCGCCGTCATCTCTCCGGCCACGAACAGGTGACGGAGGTAGGCGCGCGAAAAGGTCCGACAGGTGTAGCACTTGCAGGCATCGTCGAGCGGCCGATCGTCCTCGGCCCAGGCCGCGTTCTTGATGTTGATTCGACCCTGCCGCGTGAACAGCTGGCCGTTGCGCGCGTTGCGGGTCGGCAGGACGCAGTCGAACATGTCGACTCCTCGCGCCACGGCCTCCACCAGGTCGGCGGGCGTCCCGACGCCCATCAAATAGCGGGGACGGCCTGCCGGCAGCAACCGCGTCGTGTGCTCGACCACGGAGTACAAGATGTCGGACGGCTCGCCGACACTCAGGCCGCCGATGGCGTAGGCTTCGAAGCCCACCGCCAGCGTCGCCTCGACCGACGCCGTCCTGAGCGACGGATAGGTGCCGCCCTGGACGATGCCGAACTGGGCCTGGGCGGGGGTCATCAGCGGGACTGCCGCGAGCTGCTGGCCATCGGGGCCCTGGGAGGCGTCACCCTGACGGAGAGCCAGCATGCGCTCCCGGGCACGGCGCGCCCATCGTCCGGTCCGTTCCAACGAAGCGCGCACATCCTCTTCCGGTGCCGGCCACGACAGGCATTCGTCGAGCACCATCGCGATGTCGGACCCGAGCGCGGCCTGCACGTCCACCGCGCCTTCCGGCGACAGGAAATGAGCGCTGCCGTCGAGGTGCGACTTGAACTGCACGCCGGCTTCCGACAGTTTCCGGCGGTGGGCCAGGCTGAACACCTGGTACCCGCCGCTGTCCGTCAGAATCGCGCGGTCCCACCCGATGAACCGGTGCAGCCCGCCGCGCCGGGCAATGAGCGCCGCTCCCGGCCTGAGCATCAGGTGATAGGTGTTGCCGAGGATGATGCCGGCCCCTGCCTCGCGCACGTCGCGATGCGTCAGCGCCTTGATCGCGCCCTGAGTCCCGACCGGCATGAACACCGGCGTCTCGAGGACGCCGTGCGGCGTGTGGAGGCGCCCGCGCCTGGCGGCGCCGTCGGTGGAGAGCAGCTCGAAGTGGAAGTCCATGGGTGCGGGGTCCATGAACTCGCGCCAGGGACCGCTAGGCTATATCAGTACGCCGCCCGACCGGCCCTGCCGGGACGGACGGCAGTTCCCCAGGAATCCCGTGAAAAAGCTCCGCGTTGGCGTCATCTACGGCGGTCGATCGGGCGAGCACGAGGTCTCGATCGCGTCGGCGGCTGCCGTTTTCAAGCATCTCGATCGCGGCCGCTACGAGCCGGTCGCCATTCGCATCGACAAGGACGGCCGCTGGAGCCTGCCGGATCGGCCGCCAACGGCGCTGGCGGCCGCCGAGGTCATCGAGCAGGGGCGACTGGCGGTGGCGCATTCGGTGCGTCCCGGTCGCGAGGCGCATCTCGTGGCCTACCCCGCCGAAGACACGGTGCTGACCATCGATCGCCGGCGCGGCGACGGCGATGAGGGGGCCCGCGTTACGGGCCTGGGTCTCGATGTGGTGTTCCCCGTGCTGCACGGACCGCACGGCGAGGACGGCACCGTCCAGGGCCTGCTCGAACTGGCGAGCGTGCCGTACGTGGGCGCCGGCGTCCTGGCGTCGGCGGTCGGGATGGACAAGGCGTTCATGAAGATGGCGTTCGCCGCGCACGGTCTCCCGATCGCGGACTACCGCGTCGTCTTGTCCCATCAATGGCGCGAGAACCGGGACGCGCAGCTGGATCTCGTCGCGGCGCTCGGCTACCCGCTGTTCGTCAAGCCCGCGAACCTCGGGTCCAGTGTCGGGATCTCCAAGGCAAAGTCCCGCCGTGATCTCGGCAAGGCCATCGACCTGGCGTTTACCTACGACCGCAAGGTGGTCGTCGAGGCGGCGGTGCCGTCAGCGCGGGAGATCGAGGTCGGCGTCCTCGGCAACCACGTGCCGGAGGCTTCTGTCGCCGGCGAGATCGTGCCGGCGCCCGGCCGCGAGTTCTACGACTACGAAGCCAAATACCTCGACGCCGGCTCGGCGCCGCACATCCCCGCCGACCTGGACGAAGCCCAGACCACTGAAATCCGCCGGCTGGCCGTCGAAGCGTTCAAGGCGGTGGACTGCGAGGGCATGGCGCGCGTGGACTTCCTGCTCTCTCGCGACACCGGCGCGTTGTACGTCAACGAAGTGAACACGATCCCTGGCTTCACCACGATCAGCATGTATTCGAAGCTGTGGGCCGCCACCGGCGTGGACTACCCGGCCCTGCTCGACCGCCTGATCGGTCTCGCGCTCGAGCGCCACGGGGAGAAGCAGCGGCTCAAGACGAGCGCGCTGTGAGTGCTCCGCCCCTCGGGCGGTGTCTGTTGACGCTGGTGACGGGACTGGCGATTCTCGCGCCATCTCTGCCCGCCCGATCCGCTCCCCCGTCATCGATTGCCGCGCTCGCGCCTGCCTACGACGACATCCTGAATACCCGCTTCGATCAGGTCGAGCGAACGCTGACTGACAGCTGCGCCGCCTCCGCCGAAGCGTGCCAGGTGCTGCTGGCGACGAGCTCGTGGTGGCGCATCCTGCAGAACCCGAACGACACGAGCCTCGACGAGGCGTTCAGCGCGCGGGCGGATCAGGCGATTGCGGCGGCCGAACGGTGGACGGCCCGCGAGCCCTCGCGGGCGGACGCGTGGTTCTATCTCGGCGGTGCCTATGGCGCGCGGGTGTCGTTCCGCGTCCAGCGCGGGGAGCACCTGGCGGCGGCGCGCGACGGCAGGCACATCAAGGAAGCGCTCGAGCACGCGTTGGTCCTCGAGCCCGGCCTCGACGATGCGCGGTTTGGTATCGGCCTCTACAAGTACTACGCAGACATCGTCCCGGCGGCCGCCAAGGTGGTCCGCTTCCTGCTCCAGCTGCCGGGCGGCAATCGCGTCGAGGGCCTTCGCGACATGGAGGCCGTGCACGAGCGCGGCTCCCTGCTCAAGGGCGAGGCCGACTACCAGCTGCACTGGATCTACCTCTGGTACGAGAACCAGCCACGCCGGGCGCTGGCGCTCATCCGCGATCTTCACGAGCGCTATCCCGGCAACATCCACTTCGCGACGCGTGTCGCGGAGATCGAGAACGACTACTTTCACGATGCGGCGGCCAGCCTGGCGGTGTGGCACGAGTTGGCGGATGGCGCCGCGCGGACGGGCGACGCGACATTGGCCGAAGCCTCAGGCCGCCTCGGCGCGGCCGCGATGCTGGATGTGCTGGCCGAGTCCGATCGCGCGATGCAGGAGGTGCAGCGCGTGATTGCGATGCGTCCGGCGCGGCCGTATGGCGCCGTGGCGCGGGCGCAATGGCAGCGCGGCACGCTGCTCGATCGCCTCGGCGATCGCCGGGGCGCGGCGGCGGCGTATCAGGCGGCGCTTGGCAGCCTGCCCGACGGCGACCCGGATGAGATCGGCGACAAGGTGAAAGCGAGTCAGCGTCAGTCGCCGCCGGATCCGCGCAGCGCTGAGGCGTACCGCACCAGTCTGGCCGGATGGCGGGCCTTCGAGCGGGGCGCGCTTGACGAGGCGGTCACCGCGCTGGGGCAGGCCGCCACGCTGTCGCCGCGCGATCAGCTGATTGCCGTGCGCCTGGCGCGCGTGCGGCAGGCGCGCGGCGAGGTCGCGGCGGCGATGACGGCCTACGACGCGATCATCGCGGCCCGCCCGGCGCCACCGCTCGCGCTCGCGCCAGCGTACGCCTGGAGCGCCGCCGCGCTCGAGGCACGGGGCGATCTCGAAGGTGCGCGCACGCGCTATCGCGCCGCCACGCACGTCTTCGGCGGCGACTCACGCATCAGCAGAGAGGCGGCGCGCGCGCTCGATCGACTCGGCAAGTAAGGGGCGCGCCCGCGCTGCGCGCACTTCGCTACAGTTCTTCCCGTCTTTGACCGACAGAACACAGTACGGCACGTCGATGGATGAGGGCGCGCATGCATGTACGCGGCGCGCCACGAGCAGCGAGTGCCGCGTCGCGATCGTCACGCACCGCAACAACAGAGGCGCACGCGAGACGTGCGCATGGTGTTGCGCTCGTGCAGTGTCAAGTCTTGACACTCCGAGAAAGTTTGTGCTTGACATCGGACTTTTCTCATCCATAATCTACATCTTGTATGAGGGTGGCTCACTCAGGCCATACGTAGTAATCACTGATTGCTACTGCCGGAGCCGGGACACACTCCTTAGGAGGAAGAATGGCGAAGAAGACTGCAAAGAAGGCGGCCAAGAAGAAGGCTGCGAAGAAGCGGTAAGCACGTTTGCCGCGCGGGGGTGGCCCATCGGTCACCCCCAACTTCTCTCAGGCCACTTTCTAGCAACACGGCCTCACCAGTATTTCCACTACGCGTGCCGTGACGGCGCACCTGGTGGACGCGAGGCGGAAGACACTGCAGGACGGGCGATCGGGGCCAGGCGGCCGTGGATCGGGACTCGACGCAGTGAGGTCTGACGCGCACCCTATACCCGGAAAGGGGGGATCAGCAGCCATGGCAAAGAAAGCAGCCAAGAAAACAGCCAAGAAGGCGGCCAAGAAGCGCTAAGCGCTTCGGCCTTCTGCAAGACAAAGGGGCTCCTCTTCAGGAGCCCCTTTTTTTTGCCCGCGAGCGCGTCGGCAGATCGCTGGTGAAGGTTCGAGGCGTCAGTGCGGCGTGGTCCCGTCCCACACGCGCACGCCGCGAATGAGATCGCCCTGCGCCAGCTTGTCCACGACGTCCATGCCGGAGACGACCTCGCCGAACACCGTGTACCTCGCGTCGAGGTGCGGCTGCGGCGAGTGCATGATGAAGAACTGACTGCCGCCGGTGTCGGCCCAGTCGAGCGCCATGCCGACGGTGCCGCGCACGAACGGCCGCTCGTTGAGCTCGTCGCGAATCGTGAACCCGGGCCCGCCCTCGCCATCGCCTCGCGGATCGCCGTCCTGCATCACGAAGTCGGGCACGACGCGGTGGATGGCGACGCCGCCGAAGTAGCCCTGCCGTGCCAGGTCGATGATGGTCCGTGCCGTCAGCGGCGCGTCGAGCACGGCCAACTCCACCTGAATCGTGCCTTTGTCGGTGTCGATGTAGAGCTCTGTCGACACCTTCGGCGCGATCAGGTCCGGCGCCGCGTAGGCCGCGGCGTCAAGGCGTGTCGGCGCCGGCCGGATCGCCGCCTGATCGTCCCGCGCCGGATCGAGTGTGTGCAGCAGGCTTGCCGCACGCAGCCGGAGCGCCCAGTCCTTGTCGGCCAGCGCCGCCACTAGCGGTCCCTGTGCCGCCTCGCGTCCGAATTTCGTGAGCGCTTCCAGCGCTGCCGCGCGTGCGACGTAGGTCGAGTCGCGCTCGGCGTACTGAGCGGCTGCGCTCAGCGCCTCGACGGCCCCGGCGGGCTTCAACTCGGCGATCGCCCGCGCTGCCGCTGCGCGAACGACAGGATCGGCCGCCTTCAGCTTGTCGGCGGCGATCGCGGCCGCTGACGGGGCTTTCACCTTGGCGAGCGCTTCGAGCACGGCCGGCAGGACGCGCTGATCCTGGTCGCCGGCCATGGGCTCGAGCAGCGGGGCCGCTTTGGCGACAGGCAGTGTGCCCAGGGCCGTGGCAAGCGCGGCACGGACAGTCCACTGCCGGTCGACGTCCAGGCTCGACAGGGCGACGACGAAGCGATCGGGATCTGTCGCCGCCAGCGCGCCGATGGCCGCCGCGCGCACGACCGGCGCGCGATCGGTCCACGCGTCGAGCAGCACGTCGACGCTTTCCGGCGCCTTCAGCTTGCCAATGGCCACGACGGCATCGGCGCGAATGCCGGTGTGCACGTCCTTGACCTTGAGCAGGTCGATCAGGGTGCCAAGCGCCCGGCGGTCGCCGATCTCGCCAAGCGCACGCACCGCCTGCACTGCCGGCGCCGGCGACTTGCCGACGGCCGCGACCAGCGGACGCAGCAACTCCACCGCGTCCGGATCCTTGATGGCGCCGAGTCCGCGCGCCGCGAACGCCTGCGTGTAGCCGGCCTCGCCCTTGACCAGCTGCCGGAGCGCTGGCGCCGCACGCGGGTCGCCGGCGCGGCCAAGCGCAAACGCGATCGGCCACCAGCGGGACACCGGCGCGCCGCTGCCATCGAGCACGGCGCCGGCGAGCGGCTCGTAGGCCTTGAGGCGCGCGAGCGCCACCAGGCCGAGCCGTACGGCCTCCGCTTCCGGCGTCAGCGTCGCCGTCTGATCCGGAGTGACCGATTGAAGCGCGCCGGCCTTGATGTAAGCCCCGACCATCGTGCCGACGGCCTGGCCGCCAGCAGTGTCACCGGCCAGCCCGAGGGCTTCTGCTGCGCGCCCGCGCACGAGAGGCGACGCATCGCCGAGCGCGGTACGAAGGGCCGGCGCCGCCGCCACATCGCCGATGAGGCCAAGGGCAAACGCGGCCATCTGCCGCACTTCCGGCTCTGGATCGGAGCTCAGGAGCCCGCTGAGGGGCGCGATGCCGGCCGAAAGATGGACCCGGCCCGCGGCAAGCGCCGCGCGACGACGAATCCTGGCGTCGCCGTCCGTGAGCAGCACGGCGAGATCGGCCACCTGCGGCGGAGGCGGAGGCGCCGCGTGCTTGCCCTTCTGCGGCACGACCACCGGTGCGGGCGGCGGCGCGGGATCGCGCAGCACACGTTGATCCTCGAGCCGCAGCGTCCAGGCCATCTTCTGCTCGAATGTCGGGCCGGTCACCACCGGCGCCGTCGGCACACTGACGCAGCCGGAGCCGGCCGCCAGCAGGAGCGCTGCACGCAATCGGGAAAGTTTCGTCACGAGGACCTGATCTCCGTGTGCCTCAGCGTCGCGCGGGCGACGCGATCGTCTGCAATCCGAACGCCGATTCCCGGTCCATTGGCCGGCACCGCGACGGTGCCCTCGGACGACACGTCAATGGGCGGATCGATCAGATCCGGATCGTAATACCGGCGGCTGGCCGCCAGATCCCCCGGCAGCCGGAAGTTCGGCAGCGTCGACAGGTGCAGGTTGTGTGCCCTGCCGATCCCCGACTCGAGCATGCCGCCATGCCAGACTGGCACGCCCGCCGCCATGCACACGTCGTGCACGCGAATCGACTCCAGGTGTCCGCCAATCCTGCCCGGCTTGATGTTCACGATGCGGCAGGCGCCCATGTCGATCGCCAGTTGCGCCATCTTCGGCGAGGTAATGGACTCGTCCAGACAGATCGCCGTCTTCAGCCGCGCCTGCAGCCTCGCATGATCCGCCACGTCGTCGTAGTCGAGCGGCTGCTCGACCATCATGAGGTCGAACTGGTCCAGCGCCGACAGGTGATCGGCGTCGTCGAGTGTGTACGCCGCGTTGGCGTCGACCATCAGGGGGATGGCGCCGAACCGCTGGCGGAGGCGCTCGACGGCCGCGACATCCCAGCCCGGCTTGATCTTGATCTTGATGCGCTGGTAGTGATCAGCCAGCTCCGCGGCGACCCGTTCCTCGAGTTGCTCGAGCGAGTCCTGGATGCCGATGGAGACCCCGGCAGCGACGGGCCGCCCGCTTCCGCCGAGCGCCTGCCACAAGGGAATGCCGAGCTGTTTTGCGTGGAGGTCCCAGGCCGCCATCTCTATCGCGGCCTTGGCCATGTTGTGCCCGCGTACTCGCGCCATCGCGGGCCACAGGTCCCGCGGATGGGCGAACGGCACGCCGAGCACCGACGGCGCCAGGAACTCCGACAGCACGTGCCAGACAGTCTCCGTCGTCTCGCTGCTGTAGTACGGATCGTGCTCCGCAACGGCCTCGGACCATCCTGTCGCGCCGTCGCCGTGGACGGTGACGAGCAGGAAGGAGCGATCGTAGGACCGGGCGAAGCTGGTCTCGAAGAAGCGGACCAGCGGAAGGCGCAACAGCCGGATTTCGAGTCTGTCGATGGTCACGAGCAGGGGGCGGGCGCGGCCTGCGATTGGCGCCGCAGCAAGCGTCGAGAGATAGTAGCAGATCAGACTTCGGACTACGGGCTACGGGCTACGGGCTACGGGCTACGGGCTACGGGCTACGGCCCGGACTGTAGGGCCGATCTTCAGATCGACCATCCGCCGATCGACCCCACGTGCACGGCCGATCTAAAGATCGGCCCTACCGGCCCGGAGCCCGTAGCCCGTAGTCGAGCCGGAGTCCGTAGTCCGGAGTCCGGAGTCCGGTAGCCTGCAGTCCAAAGCCCGCCTGTTACACTAAGCGGCACGTTGGACTTTCGCCACATCGCTCTCGAGGGCCCGATTGGCGTCGGCAAGTCGGTGCTGGCCGAACGCCTCGCTGCCCGGCTCGACGCGACACTCGTCCTCGAAGACCCCGACAACCCGTTTCTCGCGGACTTCTACGCGGACCGCCCGGGCGCGGCCCTGCAGGCGCAGCTGTTCTACATGCTGGGCCGGCACCGCCAGCAATCCACGCTCCGGCAGTCGGATCTGTTCAGCCAGATCACCGTCGCCGACTACATGTTCGAGCGCGACAAGATCTACGCGTACCTGAACCTCGATGACAACGAGCTGTTCATCTACCAGCGCCTGTTCGATCTGCTCACGCGCGACGTGCCGCCGCCGGACCTGGTGATCTACCTGCAGGCCCCGACCGACGTGCTGCTGCGGCGGCTGAAAGAAAAGAGCCGCGCCGCGGAAGAGGGAGTGCTGCTGCCCGACCCCGCCTACCTCCAGGAGCTCAACGAGGCGTACCACCATTTCTTCTTTCACTACTCGGCGACGCCACTGCTCGTCGTGGAGACCTCGGGCTTCGAGGGCCATCCCACCGACGACGAAGTGGACGATCTGATTCGCCAGGTGGAAGGAATGGGCCGCGGCACGAGGTACTACGTGCCGCGAAGCTGACGAGCCACGGTCGACGACAGATCGGGCCTGTAACTGCCACACCGCCCGCCATTTCGGCGCGACTGCACCCGACAGCGTGAGTCCCCGAGCACCCGACCGCGCCAGTCCCCTCGAGGACCCGACAGCGTAAGTCCCCCGAGGACCCGGCGCTTCTGTAGTACCCTTTTTCCCTTATGGCCTGGTTCAAGAAAAGCCGCAAGCGGATCGAGGCGCCTCAGGAGAAGTCGAGCAAGATTCCGGAGGGCCTCTGGGTCAAGTGCGACAGCTGCGCGCAGGCCATCTACAACAAGGACCTCGTCGCCAACCTGCAGGTCTGCCCCAAGTGCGGTCACCACTTCCGCCTCTCGGCCCTCGAACGCCTCCGGATGCTGTTCGACGATGGCGCGTTCGAGCTGCATGACGAGGGGCTGTTCTCCATGGACCCGCTGCAGTTCAACGACAAGAAGCCGTACGCGGCGCGACTGAAAGAAGGTCGCGAGAAGACCGGGCAGATGGACGCCATCCTGTCCGGCGACGGGCAACATCGACGGCCGGCGCACGGCCGTGTGCGCGATGGAGTACGGCTTCATCGGCGGCAGCATGGGTGTGGTCATGGGCGAGACGATCACGCGGGCCATCGAACGCGCCATCGACGAGCGGATCGGCGTCGTCGTGGTCTCGTGCTCGGGCGGCGCGCGCATGATGGAAGGCGCGCTGTCGCTCATGCAGATGGCCAAGGTCAGCGCGGCGCTGGCCCGGCTCGATCGCGAGCGCCTGCCATACCTGTCGGTGCTGACCGATCCCACGACCGGCGGCGTGACGGCGAGCTTCGCGATGCTGGGCGACCTGAACATCGCGGAACCGAAGGCGCTCATCGGGTTCGCCGGGCCACGGGTCATCGAGCAGACGATCCGCCAGACGCTGCCCGAGGGCTTCCAGCGCAGTGAGTTCCTGCTCGAGCACGGCTTCGTGGACCTCGTCGTCGATCGCCGCGAGCTGAAGTCGACGATCTCGCGCGCCCTGACCTTCATGATGCCCGCGCCGCCGGTCGCGCCCCGCGTCGCCGACAAGGTCGCGGAACCTTCAGAAACACCGGCCTGATCGTCCCGCACCTGGCACCCATGACGGACCGCGAGTGGCTGGCGGACCTGGAGTGGTTCGGGATCAAGCTGGGCCTCGACGCCATGGCGGCGCTGGCCGCCAATCTCGGACACCCGGAACGGGCCTGCCCGGTCGTTCACGTGGCCGGCACCAACGGCAAGGGCTCTGTCGCGGCGATGCTGTCGACGGCGCTGACAGCCGCTGGCTATCGCACCGGTCGCTATACCTCGCCCCACCTCGTTCGCCTGGAAGAGCGGGTCGCCATCGACAACCGGGTGGTCGCTGCCGAGCAGTTCGATCGCGCGCTGGCGCGCGTCCGATCGGTGGTCGAACGGCGCCGCGCCGGCCAGGCCCCGCCCACCTACTTCGAGGTCACAACCGCCGTCGCCTTCGAGTTGTTCCTCGCCAGCGCGGTTGACATCGCGATCGTCGAAGTGGGCCTCGGCGGCCGCCACGACGCCACCAACATCGTCTCGCCAGTCCTGTCGGTCATCACCTCGATCGACTTCGACCATCAGGCCTATCTCGGCACCACGCTCGCGGCCATCGCTGGAGAGAAGGCGGGCATCATCAAACGCGGCGTGCCTGTCGTCACCGGCAGCCTGCCGCCGGCGGCGGTCGCGGTGGTTGACGCGGCGGCGCGCACTGCCGAGGCACCGGTCACGTCGGTGGACTCCGCTTGCGAGGTCGTGGCACATCCCGGCTCCGACGGGGCGTACGTCGCACGATTTCAGACCTCGCGGGCAACCTACGGTCCGGTGACGCTCGGCTTGCGCGGGCGGCACCAGGTGGACAATGCGGCCGTGGCGGTCCTGGCGCTCGAGGCGCTGGGCAGCGCCGGATTTCACGTGACAGCGGAAGGTGTCGAGGCCGGCCTGCGGGACGCGCGCTGGCCCGCGCGCCTCGATCTGATCACGCTTGGACCTCGTCGCCTGCTCGTTGACGGCGCGCACAATCCCGCCGGGGCCCGTGCGCTGGCGGCGTACCTGCGCGAAGTCTATCCGGCGGGCCTGCCGCTCGTGCTCGGGGTGATGGCCGACAAGGACGTCGTGCCGATGATTGAGGCGATCGCGTCCTCTGCGCGTCCGTTGATCGTGACGACGGCGCCGGGACCGCGCGCCGCGGCCGCCGCCGATCTTGCGGCGCTCGCCAGCGACGTCATCGGCGCCGCGCCGATCCTCGTCGAAAGCGACATCGAGGCCGCGCTCGAGCTCGCGTGGCGCCACGGCGCCACGGTGGCCGTGGCCGGCTCGCTCTATCTCGCCGGCGCGGTCCTCGCGATCGTCGGCCACGCGCCTCAGTGAGGCGGTTTGACGCGTTGCCGCTCGATGAAGCGGCGTGGTATCGTGGCGGCACGTTGCCCGTGCCACGCCTGCCGGCACATCCTGCCTGCCCGCGGGATCGTTTGACGCCGATGTGGTCTGCCCTCCATCCGATCCGAATTGTCGCAACCGGCGCGCTGGTCCTGGCGTCGGTGATCCTCGGCAGCGCGCGGCCGGCCGCTGCCCAGAACACCGGCGGATGCCGGGCGTCGCGGCAGGAGATTCTCGAGCAGGTCGAGAAGGATCACATCAAGCTGACCGGCCAGGTCGAAATCGACTGCGGTGATGACGCGCTGTCCGCCGACCAGGTGGAGATCTTCAACGAGACCAACACCATGATTGCGACGGGCAGCGTGGTGTTTACCAGCACCGAGAACCGGATCGCCGCCGATCGCCTCGAGTACAACACCAAGACGAGGACCGGCGTCTTCTACAACGCGACCGGCACGGCGACGCTCCACGAGGAGAAGAAGCGCCGTCCCGGGCAGCCCGTGCCGCAGAAGTCGATGTTCGGCACCAGCGAGCCCGACGTGTACTTTTACGGGCAGAAGATCGCCAAGATTGGCCACGAGAAGTACCGGATCACCCGCGGCGGGTTCACGACCTGCGTCCAGCCGACACCGCGCTGGCATCTCACGTCGGGCACCGTCATTCTGAACCTCGATCACTACGCCTACCTGACCAACTCGCTGTTCCGGGTCAAGGACGTCCCCGTGCTGTACCTGCCGGTCCTCTACTTCCCCATCAACAAGGAGGATCGCGCGACCGGGTTCCTGCTGCCCTTGTATGGGACGTCCACGATCAAGGGCCACACGCTCAGCAACGGCTTCTTCTGGGCCATCAGTCGCAGCCAGGACGCGACGATCCTCTACGACTGGTTCTCGAAGACGGGACAAGGCTACGGCGGGGAATACCGTTACTCGGCAGCGCCCGGATCAGACGGCCAGATCCGGTTCTACAATCTCGACGAGCACCAGGCGGAGTACGAGGACTCGACGGGAACGGTCACGACGACCCCGGCGCGCACCAGCTATCAGGTCAACGGGACGCTGTCGCAGAAGCTGTCGCGCACGTTCCGCGCCAGGGGCCGCGTCGACTACTTCTCCGACATCAGCGTCCAGCAGACATACAGCCAGAACGTCTACGTCGCCTCGAACCACCAGCGCGTCATCAGCGGCTCGGTGACCGGCGTCGTCAGCAGCTTCAGCCTCACCGGCAGCTACGACAGGAGCGAGTACTTCTACGGCACGACGCAGTCCACTGTCCGCGGCGGCACGCCGCGCGTGACGTTCCAGCGCGCGGAGAAGCCGCTGTTCGGCAGCCCGATCTACTTCTCGCTCAGCGGCGAGGCGGCCGCGTTGACGGCGCAGCGCATCACGTCCAACGTCAAGATCGATCAGGGGCTGTCGCGCTTCGACATCTTCCCCCGCATCAGGTACCCGTTTACGAAGTGGCAGTTCCTCACCATCTCGACGAGCGCCGCCTACCGCGAGACGTTCTGGACCGAGCAGCGCAACCCGGTCACTGGCCTGAACCTGCAGCAGTCCATCAACCGGAATTACTTCGACCTCTCCGCGCAGGTCACCGGGCCGACGTTCAGCAGGATCTGGACGCACCCCGGCAGTACGGTACGCCGAAAAACTGAAGCACACCATCGAGCCGTACTTCAACATCGAGCGGGTCTCCGCGATTGACGACTTCGCGCAGTACGTGCAGCTGGATGGCACCGACACGGTGGTCGGGCGCGTGACGCGCCTGGGATACGGGCTCACGAACCGGTTCTTCCGCAAGCCTGGCGGCGGCGGCCGCTCGCTGGAACTGCTCACCGCGTCGATTGGCCAGACGTACTACACCGACGCGACAGCGGCGCTCTACGACCAGAACTACCAGACGTCGTACGGCAGCGCGCCGAGCCACCTGTCGCCGTTGTCCCTGCAGGTGCGTTCGACGCCGACCGATCACATCACGGCGCAGTTCCGCGCCGAGTACAACACGAAGTTCAAGGCGATCAGGACGATGTCGGCGGACGGGACGGTGTCGGTGGGCGACTGGCTGCAGGCGACGGCCGGCTGGAGCCAGCGGCGGTTCATCGACGGCCTCGTCGGGTTCGACGATCCGACGCGGCTCGATCACTACCTGAACGCCCGCACGCAATGGAAGGCGCTCGACAACAAGATCGGCAGCATCTACAACTTCAACTACGACATCTTTCACAAGTATTTCCTGCAGCAGCGCCTGATGGGCTACTACAACGCGCAGTGCTGCGGCTTTGCCGTTGAATACCAGTCGTACAATTTCACCGGCCTGACCAGCAGCCCGGTGCCGCAGGATCACCGCCTGAACTTCACCGTGACGCTGGCCGGGCTCGGCACGTTCTCGAACTTCTTCGGCGCGTTTGGCGGGACCAGCGGCAGCGGCGCCGGCGCCGCGCATTACTGACGGCCTGTCACTGCGAGGTCTCCAATGATCGAGGTGCTCGTCACCGGCGGCGCCGGCTTCATCGGCAGCAACTTCGTCCGGCACGCGCTCGCCGAGCACCCCGACTGGCGGATCACCACGCTGGACCTGCTCACCTACGCGGGACGCGCCGAGACGCTGCGCGACGTCATGGACCATCCGCGCCATCACTTCGTCCGTGGTGACGTCGCCGACCACGTCGTCGCCGGCGCCCTGGTCGAGCGCTCGCACATCGTGGTGCACTTCGCCGCCGAAACCCACGTCGATCGGTCGATTGCCGACGCCGACCGCTTCATCCGCACCGACGTGCTCGGCACCTTCGTGCTGCTCGAAGCCGCGCGCCGCGCGCCGGCGCTGCGGCGCTTCGTGCAGATTTCGACAGACGAGGTGTACGGCAGCGTCGAAACCGGCGAGAGCGGCGAGACGCGACGAGATCAAGCCGCGCAATCCCTATTCGGCCAGCAAGGCCGCGGCGGATCGACTGGCCTACAGTTACTTCGCCACCTACGACGTGCCGGTGATCATCACGCGGGCGTCGAACAACTACGGTCCGTTCCAGTTTCCCGAGAAGATCATCCCGCTGTTCGTGACCAACGCGCTCGACCACCAGCCGCTGCCGCTCTACGGCGATGGCGGCAACGTCCGCGACTGGCTGCACGTCTCGGACCACTGTCGCGCGCTCGACCTGCTGATCCACCAGGGGACCAGCGGCGAGGTCTACAACGTCGGCGGCGGCAACGAAATCCGCAACGTCGATCTGACGCACCGGATCCTGGCGCTCGCCGATCGGCCGCTCTCGCTCATCACGCCGGTCAAGGACAGGCCGGGCCACGACCGCCGCTACGCGCTGGCCACGGCGAAGCTGCGTCGGCTCGGATGGACGCCGCAGGTGTCCTTCGAGCAGGGCCTCGCCGACACCGTCGAGTGGTACCGCGCCAACCAATGGTGGTGGCGCCCGATCAAGGACCACGATCCGTCGTTTCAGGCCTATCTCAAGGTCCAGTACCGGAGAGCGGCGCTGACAGCATGAGCGCTCCGGTCCTGGTGACGGGCGCGTCCGGCTTCGCCGGCAGCCACCTGCTCGATCTCCTCCGATCCGAAGGCGCCACTGTCGTGGCCTGGTCCCGGCGTGGCGCGCCGCACGACGCCGTCGGCGGCGTGACCTGGCACGCGGTAGATGTCGGCGACGCCGGCCAGGTCGATCGCGCCGTCGCCGCAACCCGGCCTGCCGTTGTCTACCACTGCGCCGGCGACCCGCAGTCCAACCAGACACGAGAGCGCGTCGGCGCGACGTTCGACGTCAACGTCCACGGGACGATTCACCTGCTGCAGGCAGTGGCGCGGCACGCGCGCGCGGCGCGCGTCGTCGTCACCGGATCGGCACTCGTCTATCGTTCGTCCACTGAGGCGCTCGACGAGTTTGCGCCACTCGGCCCGTCGAGCCCCTACGGTGTCAGCAAGCTCGCGCAGGAGATGGTCGCGCTGCGGGCCGCGGAGATCGACGGTCTCGATGTGATCGTCTCGAGGTCCTTCAATCACATCGGGCCGAGGCAGGCGCCGGCGTTCGTCGCGGCGAGCGTCGCGCGGCAACTGGCGCTGATGGAGATCGGCGCGGCAGAACCGGTGCTGAAGATCGGGAACCTCGACGCGGCGCGCGACCTGACCGACGTGCGCGACATGGTGCGCGCCTACCGGCTGCTCGCCGAGCGCGGCAGGCCGGGAATCGTCTACAACGTCTGCCGCGGCGAGGCCCGGCCGATTCGAGCGCTGGTCGCGGAGTTGATCGCCCGCGCGCGCATTCCCGTCGACATCGCCGTTGACCCCGCCAGGCTCCGCGCGTCGGACGTGCCCGTCGTGCTCGGGTCCGCCGCACGACTCACCCGCGATACGGGCTGGACGCCGCAGATTCCCTTCGACCAGACGATCGACGATTTGCTGTCGTACTGGCGGCACGCTGTCAGCGCCTAGCAGACATTGGCCGATCTAAAGATCGGCCCTACAGACACCATTGGCCTGGCAGGCTCCGGCCGATCTGAAGATCGGCCCTACAGACACCATTGGCCTGGCAGACTCCGGCCGATCTGAAGATCGGCCCTACAGACGCCATCGGCCTGGCAGACTCCGGCCGATCTGAAGATCGGCCCTACAGACACCATCGGCCTGGCAGACTCCGGCCGATCTGAAGACGATCGGCCCTACAGACGCCATCGGCCTGTCAGACTCCGGCCGATCTGAAGATCGGCCCTACAGACGCCATCGGCCTGTCAGACTCCGGCTGATCTGAACGTCGGCCCAGCCTTCGCTACCCGCGTAGTAGTCGATGTCGGTAGGGCCAATCTTCAGATTGGCCGGCGGTCCGCGCTGGCGCTTCAACCTACTTGGGTTGACAGCGGGATCCGCCTACGCCATGATTGGCGAAGAAACATCGAAACATGCCTCAAGACAGCCTGTTTCAGCTCACTCCTCGACCGACCACGAGGCAAATCGCGCTCGCCGTCCGCGATGGCGGCACCGACGCGCTTCCAGGCGGCGTGCGCCGCGCCGACGACGCGACCTATCAGGAGGTGCAGTGCCGCTCGGCCCTGAACAAGGTCGAAGGCATGCCCTTCCGCTGGACCCTGAACCCATACCGGGGCTGCACGCACGGCTGTCACTACTGCTTCGCGCGCCGCTATCACAAGCAGTTCGAGATGGACGCCGACGACCAGTTCGCCCGCGTGATCCTGGTCAAGGTGAACGTCGTGGAGGTGCTGGCCAGAGAGCTGGCGCGACCGGCGTGGGCGCGCGAGAACATCGCGCTCGGGACCGCAACGGATCCGTACCAGCCGATTGAAGGCCAATACAAGCTCACGCGCGGCGCGCTGGTGGAGCTCGCCGCATCGCGCACGCCCGTCGGGCTGATCACGAAAGGGCCGATGGTCGTGCGGGACGTGGACGTGCTGACCGATGTCGCACGGGCGTCGAAGTGCACGGTGTGCGTCAGTGTCCCGACAGTGGACGAAGACGCGTGGCGCCGCCTCGAGCCTGGCACCGCGCATCCGCTCCAGCGGCTGCGCGCCGTGCAGACGCTGACTCGCGCCGGCATCCGGGCGGGCGTGCTCATGGCGCCCGTGGTCCCCGGCATCACGACCAGTCGGCGGCTGCTCGAAGCGACGCTGTCCGCCATCGCGCGGCACGACGCCGCCTTCGTCGGCGCCAACGTCCTGCACCTCGAGGGCGGCACTCGGGATCACTTTCTCGGCTTCATCGGCCGGGAATATCCCGCCCTGACGGCGGGCTACGAGCGCCTCTACGCGCACGGCTCGAAGCGGGTGCCCAAAGCCTACTCACAGGCCGTGCACGCCACGGTGACGGAGTTGCGGGAAATTCTCGGGCTGGGAGAACGCGAGCGCCCGGAAGGCGGGGATTAAGCACGGGCCACGAGGCGGCGCCGGACATCGGCCGGCCGCTGGAGCTCGTGACCCGCGACGGACACCTCGCGCGACTGGCGCGCTAGGTGCCGTAAGCCAAGGTGCTCACCAGGTGCGGTCCGCTGGTTTCGAGCACGACCTTGCCGTTTTCGGCCCGGAAGTGGAAGTGGGCCGTCTCGTTCCATCGCTTGCTGACGGGCAGCTTGATGCGCTCTTCGATGATCCGCTTCAGGAAGCGGGCGCCATAGGCGAGGCTGTGGCCTTCCTCGACCAGCGCCTCGAGCGCCTCCGGCTCCATCGTCATCGTCTTGCGCCGCCCGAGCAGCGTCTTCTCGATCCGGGCGATGTGCTGCTGCGCGATCCGCCGGACCTCATCGCGGGTCAGCGGCGAGAACAGCACGACCTGGTCGATGCGGTTGCGGAACTCGGGCGAGAAGCGCCGCTCCATCTCGCGCATCACTTCGCTCTCGACGTCCTTCACGTGCGTCTGTGCGGCACGGAAGCCGAACGGACTGGCCAGCTTGCGGAAGTGCTCGGCGCCGATGTTCGACGTCATGATGATCACGGCGTCGCTCAGGTGGACGCGCTTGCCGCGGCCGTCGGTCATCCAGCCTTCGTCGAAGGCCTGCAGGAACACGTTGAGCAGCGACGGGCTGGCTTTCTCCACTTCGTCGAGCAGCACGACCGAGTACGGATTGTCGCGCAGCTGGTTGGTGAGGATGCCGCCGCGTTCCGAGCCGACGACCCCGCGCGGCATGCCGATCAGTTTGTCCACCGCCACCGACCCGTCCTGATATTCGGACATGTCGATGCGGATCATCTTCTTCTCGTCGCCGAACAGGTACTCGGCGACGGCCTTTGCCAGCTCCGTCTTGCCAACGCCTGTCGGCCCCAGGAACAGCAGCACGCCATCCGGCCTGTCGAAGCCGTCCTTGAGCGGGCCCTTGTTCAGGATGAGCCGCTCCGTCACCGCCTTGACAGCTTCGTGCTGACCGACGATGCGCTCGCCGAGACGCTGCTCGATGTCCTTGAAGCGATCCGAGACGTCGCGGAACACCATGTCTTCCGGAATCCGGGCAGTCTGTGACACGACAGCGACGACGTCGCGCCCGCGCACGTCGGGGCGGTGATCGATCTCAGCGCGCACCGAGGCCGTGTCGAGCCAGCCGATCGCCTTGTCCGGCAGGCGCAGCTGCCGCATGTAGCGCGGCGACATCTCGAGCGCCGTCTCGATGGCGTCGTCGTCGATGCGCACGCCGTAGTTTCGCTCGAGTCTCGGGCGGACGTGGTGCAGGATGTGGCGCGTCTCGTCGATGGTGGGCTCGGCGACGAACACAGTCCGGAATCGCCGCGCGAGCGCCTCGTCTTCCTGGATGAACTCCTTGTACTCGCTGAGCGTCGTCGCGCCGATGACGCGCACCTCGCCGCGGGCGAGCACGCCCTTCAGCACGTTCGCCGCGTCTGCCGGGGCGCCGAGCGCCGAGCCGGCGCCGATGATGGTGTGCGCCTCGTCGATGAACAGGATCAGGTTCGGGCGTTCCTTCAGCTCGCGCAGGACGTTCTGGATGCGGTCTTCGAACATGCCGCGCAGCATCGTTCCGGCGACCAGGCTGTTCAACTGGAGGCTGGCGATCTGGCAGTCGCGCAGCCGCACCGGGATGGAGTCGGGCTGGAACTCGATCCGCCGGGCGAGGCCTTCAGCGATCGCGGTCTTGCCGACGCCGGGCTCGCCGATGAGCATCACGGAGTTGGCGCGCTCGCGGTGGCTCAGCACCTCCACGGTCTGCTGGATCTCGCTGTCGCGCCCGAAGACTGGCGGGAGCCGGTCCTGACGCGCGAGCAGGTTCAGGTTCGTGGCGAAGTGCTTGAGAAACGGCGGCAGCTCGAACTGCTTGCGCAGCCGCTCCTCGGAGCGCTCGATGTCGCGCACGCGCGAGGTGATGCGGGACACGAGCGACTCGGGCTCGATGCCCGCGCGCCGCATGACGGCAGCCGGCACGCCCTGGCTGTCCTCGAAGAGCGCGGCGAACAGGTCTGACGCCTCGAGCGTCTGACGGCCCGCCCGCGTGGCGTGGTGATAGGCCAGCTTGAACACCAGCTTGGAGGCCGGCGACACGCGCAGGTCCCGCGCCGGCACGCGCGGCAGGCGCGCGAGCTCCGCTTCGGTGGCGTGGAGCACGGCGTGCGGGTTGAGGTCGAAGTCCCGCATCACCTGGGCAAACAGATCCCACTCGGATTGGGCGAACGCGACGAGCAGATGCTCGTTGCCGACCACGGCGTGCTCTCGTCGCCGGGCTTCCTCGACAGCGCGATCGGCCAGCCGCTGTCCCGAGTCACCAATCTTGCCTGGGGCGATGTCGAAGTCTTCCACCGGAACCGAGCCTCCTGCCCTGTAGTAGAGCAATATCGGGTCCACTGGCGCGTTGCGCGAGAGCAAGATCGCAAGAAAGATTGGAAGCCTTTGGGACGACGTGGGTTAGAACGTGCACCTCGTCGAATTTTCGGTGTGGGACCGTCGACGACGGAGGGTTTCCGGCCTCGCCGGGTGACGGCGACCGTCAGCCCTCCTGATTTTCGATGAGCCCGGCAAGCAGGGCCGCCCGGAACGCGAGCGGCTCGAGGAGGACGTGTTCGTCGAGGGCGTGCGCACCGGCGCCCTCGGGGCCGAGGCCGTCGAGCGTGGGGACGCCAATCGCGGACGTGAAGTTGCCATCCGATCCGCCGCCGGTGGCGCCTTCCGTCAGCTCGCGGCCCAGGCTCCGCGCGATCTGCCGTGCGCGCTCGAACAAGGCCGCGGTGCCGGGCGTCCGCTCCATCGGCGGACGCTCGATGCCGCCCTCGACAGAGAGGGTCACCCGGTCGTCGGTCGAGACGAGTCCGGCCATTGCCGCTGCCACCCGCCCGGCATCGGCGAGCGTCGCAATCCGGACGTCCACCTCCATCGTCGCGGACTCCGCCACCACGTTTGCCCGGGTGCCGCCGGAGATCCGCCCGACGTTGACAGTCAGCCCGCGCGTCGCGTCGGCGAGCGCCAGCACACGCTCCGCCTGTCGAGCGATCTCGTGCACGGCACTGGCGCCGCGGCCGGGCTCGACACCCGCGTGGGCGGAGATGCCTCGCGCCGTCACCCGGAAATCACCGACCCCTTTGCGCGCGGTCTTGACAGCGCCGCCGGCGAGCGCCGGTTCCAGCACGAATACGGCGCGGCTCCGCCTGGCTTCGTCCTCCAGCGCCGTGCGCGACGAGGTGCTGCCGACCTCTTCGTCGCTCGTCCACAGCATCACGACGCGGGTGGCGGACAGGCGTCCGAGGTCGGCGAGCGCACGCACGGCCAGCATCGCCTGTGCGATGCCAGCCTTCATGTCGAAGACGCCGGGCCCCGCCAGCGTCGTGGACGTGCGGGCGATCGGCATCCGCGCCAACTGACCGACGGGCCAGACGGTGTCGAAGTGTCCGAGCAGCAGGACCTGCGTGGGGCCGTCGCCAAACTCCGCCCGGACGTGATCGCCTGCGGTAGCCTGCGGCAGCCTGGTGACGCGGCCCCCGAGCGCGGTCAGGCGCCGGACGATTTCCGCGCCGCAACGATCGAGCGCGGACTTGTCGGTGGAGGGCGATTCGATAGCGGCCAGTGCTTCGATGAGGGCGATGGTTTCTTCGCGGTGACGCTCGGCCGCCGCCAGCAGATCCAGCATCCGGACTCCCGGCCGCCGCATAAAGCTGCGGCCTATAATGGGGGCCATGTTGGTGCTGGCCCTCGTCATTCTGGCACTCGCCGCCGAGCGCGGACAGACCCCGTCCGCACCCGCCCGGCCTCCGGCGCCAGTTGTCCGCCCGGCACCGCCGGTCACTGCCGCGACGCCGGCGCTTTTTCCTGAGGAGCCGCCGCCGTCAGACGAGTCGCTGGGCGTGACGGTCTACCCCACGGCGAAGTTCCTCGCGTCCTTCGACGCGGGGCGTGGCCAGCGCTATTACCTGTACGGCTCGACGACAAGCTACACCGATCTCGTCGCGTACCTACCGCACGCTCCTCAAGCAGAAGGGCTCGCCCATCTTCGAGGCGCCGGCCGTCTACATCTTCGAGATTGGGAAGTACCGACGAGAACGCGATGGCGTTCCCGCCGAGCGTCACCATCAAGGACTACAGCACCGATGGCAGCGGCGGCTACCTCAACCCGGCGCCGGGCGCCAACCCACAGCGGTATCCGACCATCATCCAGATAGTGCCGCCGGGTCCGGCCCGGTAGTTGCTCTCAGCCGCGGCACGTCAGTCCGACGGCCGCGCGATGTAGATCTCGCGCGTCTTCCGGAACTCTTCCGCCTTTCCGGCCATTCCAGATTCCACGGCAGCGTCGGGGCTGACGCCCTGACTGGCGGCGTACTCGCGGATCTGGCTCGTGATCTCCATCGAGCAGAACTTCGGGCCGCACATCGAGCAGAAGTGGGCCACCTTCGCGCCTTCGGCGGGCAGCGTCTCGTCGTGATAGGCGCGCGCCGTCACCGGGTCGAGCGCGAGGTTGAACTGGTCGTTCCAGCGGAACTCGAACCGCGCCCGCGACAGGGCATCGTCCCAGGCCTGCGCGCGCGGGTGGCCCTTCGCCAGGTCTGCGGCGTGCGCGGCGATCTTGTAGGCAATCACGCCGGCCTTCACGTCGTCGCGGTTCGGCAGCCCGAGGTGTTCCTTGGGGGTGACGTAGCAGAGCATGGCGGTGCCGTACCAGCCGATCATGGCCGCGCCGATCGCCGAGGTGATGTGGTCGTAGCCGGGGGCAATGTCGGTGGTCAGCGGCCCGAGCGTGTAGAACGGCGCCTCGGCGCACCACTCGAGCTGCTTCTCCATGTTGTCGCGGATCAGGTGCATCGGCACGTGGCCGGGGCCTTCGTTCATCACCTGAACGTCGTACTCCCACGCAATCTGCGTCAGCTCGCCTTGTGTCTTGAGCTCGGCGAACTGCGCCTCGTCGTTGGCGTCGGCGATCGAGCCCGGCCTGAGGCCGTCGCCAAGCGAGAAGCTGACGTCGTAGGCGCGCATGATCTCGCAGATCTCGCGGAAGTGCGTGTAGAGAAAGCTCTCCTTGTGATGCGCGAGACACCACTTGGCCATGATCGAGCCGCCGCGCGAGACGATGCCGGTGACCCGTCGCGCCGTCATCGGGATGTAGCGCAGCAGGACGCCCGCGTGCACGGTGAAGTAGTCCACGCCCTGCTCCGCCTGCTCGATGAGCGTGTCGCGGTAGACCTCCCACGTCAGGTTCTCGGGACGTCCCCCGACCTTCTCGAGCGCCTGATAGATCGGAACCGTCCCGATCGGCACGTGCGAGTTGCGCATGATCCACTCGCGCGTCTCGTGGATGTCCCTCCCGGTCGAGAGGTCCATCACCGTATCCGCGCCCCAGAGCGTGGCCCAGCGCAACTTCTCGACTTCCTCCTCGATCGACGACGTCACCGCGGAGTTGCCGATGTTCGCGTTGATCTTGACCAGGAAGTTCCGGCCGATGATCATCGGCTCGAGCTCTGGATGGTTGATGTTGGCCGGGATGATGGCGCGGCCACGCGCCACTTCGCTGCGCACGAACTCGGCGTCCAGACCTTCGCGCAGCGCGACGTATTCCATCTCCGGCGTCACGGTCCCGCGACGGGCGTAGTGCAGCTGTGTCGGCGTCCGGCCGCCGGCCGCGCGCAGCGCGACGCGGGTACGCGGCACGAGCGCGTCCGGCATCTCGCGACGCCAGGTGGTCTGGACGAACTGTCGCGGCCCCTCCGCGACGTCGCCGCGCCCGGCAATCCACTCGTGGCGCACCAGTGGCAGCCCCTCACGGACGTCCACCTGCCGCGGCCCGCTCGTGTCGTATACGCGAAGCGGGGACTCGGCGCCGCCGAGCGCGATCTCACGCATCGGCGCCGAGACCTCGACGTCACCGGCGCGACCTTCTACGTAGACCTTGCTGGAATTGGGAAACGCGACGCCGTAGTCAGTGCCAGACATGTCAGCCTCGAACCCTTCACGCCGGGACGAGGCCGCCACGGCGAAGGACGCCGGCGGGTGGGGATAGCCGCGCTCCCTCCGCCGGTGTGAACCGGCCCACCGTCGCCGAGACTATGGTGGGTCCACCGCAGCGCTTCGCGCGAAGGTGGAATCAGGTTCCAAGGGTGCGATCTCAACCTCCAGCCGCGCGACTCGCGCGCGTCGGAGGTGCCCCTGGCGGCTATGACGACTATAGCAACTATTGGGGGGCTTCGCTGTCGGGTGCTCAGGGGACGTCGCTGTCGGCTCCTCTCGCGGCTCCGCTGTCGGGTGCCTAGTCGGCGCGGAAGGCCAGCGCGGGCGGCACGCTGACCGCGCGCACCGCGGGCAGCAGGCTGCCGACGATGGTCGTGAGCGCGCACAGCACCGCCGCAATCGCAAAAGTGGTGACGTCCCCCGGCGTCACGCCGAACAGCAGGGACTCCATCGCCCGCGCGCCGGCGTAGCCGATGGCGACGCCCGGAATGACGCCTGCCACGCCGAGCAGCGCGCTGTGCCTGACAATGCCCCGGGCGATCCGGCCAGGCTCGGCGCCAAGCGCCATGCGGACGCCGATCTCGTGACGGCGCTGCGACACGCTGAAGGCGAGCAGGCCGTGGATGCCGACCGCCGCGAGCACGAGCGCGACGACAGCAAAGGCGATGAGCACCCGCACCTGCACCGTGCGTGACGCCGTCTGGCGCGTGACGATGGCGTCCATCGACGAGACGTTGGAGACCGGCTGCTCGGGATCGGCGTCGTGGACGATCCGTCGCAACGCCGGGATCAACGCGTCAGACGGCAGCGTCGCCCGTATCGCCACATCCTTTGGCGTGAAGAACGGAAACGACTCGTCGTCCACCTGCTGGTAGGGCAGATAGACCTGCGGCTCCGCGACTCGCTCGAGGCCGCGCACGCGCACGTCGCCGACGACGCCGACGATCGTGCGTTCCTGGTAGGCGAAGGTGAAGTGCTTGCCGATCGGATCGGTGGCCGGCAGGTGGCGATCGACGAACGACTGGCTGACCACGGCAACCATCGGCTGCGTCATGTCATCGCTCTCGCGCAGATCGCGTCCCCGGCGAAGGGGAATCCCCATCGCCGCGAGGTAGTCCGGCGTGGCGTACCGCATGCTCGCCACCCGGCCGCTCTGCATCTCCGCCTTCTCGCCAGGCATCGCCACGGGGAAAATGCCCCCGCCCATCGTCATCGGCAGAAACGAGACGAAGCCGGCGTGGCTGACGCCGGGAATCGCGCGGAGCTGTTCCAGCACCTGCGTGTAGGACTGGTGGCGCCTGACGGCGAGGGTGTACTTGGGCCGCGGCAGCGCAGTGCGCGCCGTCAGGACGTTCTCGATACGGAAGCCGGGATCGGTGGCGCCGATCTGATTGAGCGAGCGCATCAGCAGGCCGGCCCAGACGAGCAGCACGACAGAGGCGGCGACCTCGATCACGACCAGCGCCGATCGCATGCGGAGTCCGCGCAGGCCGCCCCCGCGCACCCCTTCGCGCAACGCCTCGAAGCTCCCGGTTGCCGACGACCGCAGGGCTGGAATCACGCCAAACCCAACGCCGGTGAGCAGCGTGAGCACGCCGGCAACGGCGAGGGCCTGGAGGTCCACGGACGGCGTGGCGGGAATCGGCAGGGTCGCGGGGATCAAGCGCGCGAGGACGGGCACTGCCGCGACGGCGACCAGGACCCCGCAAATCCCGCCGGCGAAGGCGATGAGCAGGCTCTCGGTGACCAGCTGACGGACCAGCCGCTCGCGCCCGGCTCCGAGCGCGGCGCGGAGCTCGAGCTCGCGACGCCTGGTGAACGAACGGGCAATCAACAGGTTGGCAAGGTTCGCGCAAGCGATGAGCAGCACTGAGAGCGAGGCCCCGCACAGCGCCATGAGCATCGCCCGCGACCGCTCCGAGTACTCCTCGCGGAGGAAGAACGCCGAGCCGCCGATCTTCTTATTCACATCGGGATAGCTTCGCTCCAGCCGCGACGCGGCCATCGACACATCGGCGCGTGCCTGCTCGAGGGTCACACCCGGCTTGAGCCGCGCGAGCACGTAGAACCAGTAGTTGTCGCGTTCTTCATTGAGGCGTTCGCCAGGCGGCATCAGCGTCCAGAACGCCACCTCGCGGGTCGGAAAGCTGAAGGTCGGAGGCATCACGCCGAGCACGACGTGCGGTGTGCCGTCGAGCAGCACGGTCTGGCCGATCACGCCAGGGCTCGATCCAAACGAACGCTCCCACAGACCGTGGCTGAGCAGAATCCGTGCGCCCGCGTCGTGTTCCTCCTCGTCGCGGGTGAAGAGCCGTCCGATCGCCGGCTGCACGCCCAGCACCGGGAGCAGGTCGGCAGTCACCGCGACGCCCGATAACCGCGCCGGCTCCGAGCCGGCGACGACGTTGGCTTCGAGGCCGTGATAGGCGCCCATCGCCTCGAACGACGTCGTCATGGCCCGGGTGTCACGGTAGTTCGGCGGCGACATCTCGAGCTGGCCGTAGTCCGGCGTACGCTCCCAGACAGTCACCAGGCGATCCGGATTCGCGTACGGCAGCGGACGCAGGAAGACGAAGTTCGTGACTGAAAAAGCGGCGGTGTTGGCGCCAATGCCGAGCGCGGTGACCAGGATCGCCGTCAACGCGAAGCCCGGCGTCCGCGACAACGTACGGATGGCGTAACCGACATCCTGCCTGATCAAGTCGAGGTGCAGCCTCACGGCGTTGCCGATGACGTCAGCCGTCACGGCAAGCCACAGTCCGGCCTTCGCGATCCCCGACGCCGCGCCTGCGCGACGAGAGAAATCGGCGATCAGCTCGGACCCGTACTCGCGGCGGAAGGAGGCCGGGTAAAGATGAAGGAGCACGCGATAGAGCCGCATCACGCCCGCTCCGCCGTCAGCCCCTGCTTGCGGGCAATCCTGACCAGGCCTTCGATGCGCCGGAGCTCGGCCCTCGCGACGGCCTCGCCGAATGTCGTCATCCGGTAGTAACGCCGCCGCTCATCGTCGAGGTCTGGCGCCGGACGCTCGCGCGTCTCCTCGATCAGGCCCTGCTCGAGCATCCGTTGAATCGAACGGTAGAGCGTGCCGGCGCTCAGCCGCAGTTCCCCGCCCGTTCGCTCCTCGACGTCCTGGATGATGGCGTAGCCATGGCGGTCCTGCTGCGCGACAGCAAGCAGGATGTGAAAGGTGGCCGGCGGCAGGGGAAGCAGCGCATTGATCTCGTCGGCGGAAGACGTCATCCGCCAACTATATCCACATTGGATAGATTGTCAACGGATAGATTCAGCCCGGAGTGAGCTGGCCCGTCTACCGGGCCGCCTTGCTGACGTAGTTTCTGTCGATCCGGAAGGCCAGCGCGCTCAGGCCGATCATCGCGACGCCGAAGGCGATGAGCGCCAGCGGCCAGCCGACGGAGTCGAGGAAGTGCTCCCCGGTGAACCAGCCGGTGTAGACCAGGATCGCGAGCGTCGCCGTCACCAGGAGGGTCCGGCTGTGAACGACGACGCTCAGATAGACGAAGGCGGCGGCGGTGCCAAGAAACACGATTTCAAGTGGCGTGCGCTTCACGACTTCGAACAGCCCCGCAAGGAAGGCCGTCGTGCCAATCAGGTACCAGAGCGGCGTGATGTCGCGATGACGTGAGCGGCCCGCTCCGACGCCCGCCGTGATCATGGTGGCGCCGACGACGAGGGCGATGACCCTGTCGCGCACGTCGAGCAGGTCCAGTGACGTCCACAAGCACAGCGTGGCAAAGGTCATGGTCACAAAGACCGCTACCGTCCGGCCGGTCACTGCGGTGATCGCCGCAAACTGCAGCGCCACGACGGCGCAGGTGATGAGGCCCGCCCACCGCCAGTCGCCACCAGAGCCGAACTCCTTGAAGGCCACGAGCATGCCGACCGGCTCGAGCACCGCCGCGACGAGCAGGAGCGGCGCTGTCACTTTCTCGACGCGAGAGTCCCGGTTGGCCAGCACCCCCAGGACGAAGGCGGCCACGCCGGGGCCGAGCGTGATGACCACTCGCGCCAGGGAATTCAGGTCGTCCCACTGGAGCGCGATGAACACGCCGATGCCGGCAAACACGAACGTCCCGCCGAGAAACGCCAGGACCCGCACCAGCGCTCCGCCGTGACGGGTTTCGGCTGCAGGCGCCGACGTGACGGACAGGGCATCCGCGATCTCGACGGCGGTCAGTCCGTGGCGGCGAGCGAGCGCCGCGATTTCTTCGAGTGCCTGCTGGCGCGTCTCCACGCTATTGCCCCTCGTTCATGACCCAGCCCACGGGATAGACGGCATAGGTGGTGTCGTAGGGGGCGGGCAGCCGCACCGGGAACGTGCGTCCGCGGTTGACCAGCATGACGCCGGCGTCGTAGTGGTTCATGCCGAAGATGTCGCCGATGATCCCCGGGCCGCGCGACTCGCGAGTGCCGATCGCGTAGCCGTCGGGCGCCCTGTCCTGGCTGACCACTCGGCGGCCAGGAGCCACTTCGATCGCGAACGGACGCGGGCTGGCGCCTTCCGGTGGCGGCTCGGGAACCGTCACGGGGATCTCGCGCACGATCTGGGTCGCGTGGTCGAACAGAAACAGGACCGGCGCCTCGGCGTAGGCATCGGTCGGGAGGAGCCGCGCCGCGCCTTCCACCTTGCCGTCCTTCACGACGATGTCAACCGCGACACGCGGGCGGCTCCGGTCGTACGCGCGCGTGGTCCGAAGAATCAGGTCGTACGCCGGCGGCGCCACGGTCCAGCGCGGGATGGCGGTCGCCAGAAGGAACAGGGCGACTACCAGCAGCGGCAGGAGGATCGCCGCGACGAGGAACAGGCGGTCGCCGCGGGGAGCGCTGTCCGGCATGCGCGGATTCTAATACGCGGCCGGGAAAGGTATCCTAGGGCGCCGAATGCTTGCCCGGACGTGTCTTTGGCTGCTTGGCGGCTCGACGCTGTTTCCGATCGTCGCGAGCCTGACCGAGGCGGGCGCGCTGCCGCTCTGGATCGGCGTGCTGGACGTCGTCGTCGCGACGATCGTCGTGATCGTGGCCCTGACGCTGACGCTGCGGACCTCGCCCGCCTCAACGGCCGGCGACTGGCAGGAGAGCATGCGCCTCGCGCGGGTGGCGGTGGCGGCGATTCCGCTGCTGCTGGCGATGTTCTTCCTGGCCGGCTCCAGAGTGCGGTGGCAGGTCCTGGTGATAGGGCTCGCCTGGCGGGCCTGGCTGCTCGTGTTCATCGCCCCGCAGCTGGCCGTCGCGCTCAGAGAACGTCGAGTAGCCTCCCGCACGGCGCGCGATGACTGATGCCCTGATCTGGATCGTCGGCATCGGCGTCGTGGTCCTGCTGCTGGCCAGCGTCGGCCGTCCGCGCCGCGGCGGGCCCGGACCGGCAGCCATCGGCTCGATGTACGATTTCCTTCACGAGGACAAGCGGAAGGCCGTCGAGATCGTGGTCGAAGGCCGCGCCGCCGAACGCGACGAAGAGCACGTCGACGGCAACCTCCCGGATCTCGAACATCCCACAGGCTCTGGCGCGCCGGCAGCGGCGACGCCCAGGAGGACTTCATGATCAGCACGGCTGCGCGTGCCGCGACGTTGGTCGCGGCGTTTGTGACTCTCGGCATCACCACGGCGGCGCTCGCCGCGCCGCCTACCGGCACGAAGGACCGGGCCGCCATCGAGAGCGCCATCCAGCGCTACGCCGGGCTCATCAAAGCCAACGACGCCGTGGGCGTTTCGCGGTTCTTCGCCGCCAATGGCGAGCTGCTCGAGCCCGGCATGAGCGCGCTGAGCGGCCCGGAATCAGTCCGCACGTTTCTCGAGTCCTTCAAGAACGTGCGCGTGGAGTCGGCGACGATGACGACAGACGCGATTGACGTGTTCGGCGCGTCGGCGATCCAGTGGGGCCAGTACACCGAGCGGGCGGCGCTGCCCGACAAGCCCGCCATCGACCTGCACGGGCGATTCGTCGCGCAATGGGTGCGGCAGCCGACGGGCGGCTGGCAGATCCGGCGGCTTCTGATGCAGCCGGCGCTGTGACACCGGACACCGGCGACGGCACGCTGTCGCCCGACGTGCGCGCCCACGCGCTCAGGATCTGGAACTACCACCACATGGGCCACGCGCTCGTGAAGGCGGACGCCATTCTGGTGCTGTGCAGCCACGACACGATCGTGGCGGAGCGAGCCGCGGAGATTTACCTGGCCGGCTGGGCGCCGCTGCTGATCTTCTCCGGCGGTCACGGCGCCATCACCCGGCGCCTCTGGACCGAGCCGGAGGCGGAGGTCTTTGCCCGGATCGCCCGCGAGTGCGGCGTGCCGGCGGACAGCATCCTGACGGAATCGGCGTCAACCAACACGGGCGAGAACATCACGTTGACGAGGGCGCTCCTGGAGTCGAAAGGCCTGACGCCGCGCTCCCTCATCGTGGTGCAGAAGCCCTACATGGAGCGGCGCAGCTTTGCGACCATCCGCCAGGTCTGGCCCGACGTCGACGTCGTCGTCACATCGCCGGAGCTGTCATTCGACGAGTATCTGGCGCGGCACGCCGCCGGGCCGCTGAGCGCGCAGGACATCGTCAGCATCATGGTCGGCGACCTCCAGCGCATTCGCGTGTATCCGCAGCGCGGTTTTCAGATCCGGCAGGCGATACCAGACGACGTGTGGGACGCGTTTCAGGCGCTGGTCGCGGCCGGATTCGACAGCCGGCTGGTGACGAGAGGCGACAGGCGCTAGTGGCCTAACGACGCGATTTCGGGATCACGAACTTCTCCGCGGTGTGCGTCTCGGAAAAGCGCACGACCTTCACGTCGACCAGGCCGGCAGCCTTACCGGCGGCCATCGTCATGGCCTCCGACGCCGCCGCCTGGCCCTTGCGCCTGATCGCCCAGACGGCGCCATCGGCCTTGATGGCGTCCGCGCACGCGGCAAAGCGCGCGAGATCTGCGCCCGTTTCGACGCCGAAGAAGATGACGTCGGAGTCGTTGCGCGCGCGCGTGGATACGTCGGCGCCGGCAGCTTTCAGCTCGTCGACGACTGTGGCGTCGTCCACGCCAAGCACCGAGACGCGGTCTCCCGGTTTGATGCCGATCTTCTCGAGCCGCGACTTCGGCGAGCCGATCTGTGCCGCCCACCGGGCCGCCTTCTCACCCACAGCCAGCGTCAGCGTGCCGTCAGGCCCCGCGAGTGACAGCACGCCGCTTTTCACGGACACCGCGGTGACCGACGCGAGCGGCAGCTTCACGCGGAAGTCGCCGCGAAAGAGGACGTAGTCGGTCTCGAGCTCTGCGCGGCCAGGCGATTGCCGGCGTTTCCAGGTGGCGGTGCAGGTGCTCGACTGGCCCATGGCGGCGTCCGTCTCAGTGCTTCCGAAGGATGACGCACTTCAGGTAGTAGGTCTCCGGCACCGTGAGCAGCACGGGGTGATCGCGCGACTGCATGCGCTTTTCCAGAATCGTCACGTGTGCGCGGGCATCGGCGGCAGCCTCGGAGAGGATCTGCAGGAACAGCGGCTCGTCGACGTTGTACGAGCAGCTGCACGTCACGAGCACCCCGCCAGGTGGCAGCAGCCGAAGGGCCCTCAGGTTGATGTCCTTGTAGCCCGCAATGGCCTTCTCGACAGAGGCCTTGTTCTTCGCGAACGCCGGCGGGTCCAGCACGATGGTGTCGAAGCGCTCGCCGGTTCGCTCGTAGTGACGCAGCTCGTCGAACACGTTCGCGACCGCCGCAGTCACATGCGCGAGGCCGTTGCGTTTCGCGTTCGCCTCGATCCGCGCGACCGCGTCTGCCGACGCGTCGAGCGCGTGCACGTGCGTGGCGTGGCCGGCCAGATAGAGCGCAAACCCGCCGTTGTAGCTGAAACAGTCGAGCAGCCGGCCGTGCGTGTACTGCGCCGCCGCGGTGCGGTTCTCGCGCTGGTCCAGGAACAGGCCGGTCTTCTGGCCATGACGAACGTCGACGTCGTAGAGCACCGGGCCTTCGCGTACTTCGATCAGGTCCGGCACCTCGCCGTAGACGACGTCCACGCGCTGCTCGAGACCTTCCAGCAGGCGGACCTTCGGATCGTTGCGTGCCAGGATCCCCTTGGGGGCCAGCAGCTCCACGAGCGCCTCGACCAGTTCGGGTGTCCGCCGGTCCATCCCCTGCGAGAGCGCCTGCATCACCAGGACGTCGCCATAGCGATCGACGACCAGTCCCGGCATGCCGTCGGCCTCGCCGTGCACCAGCCGGCACGCGGTCCCGTCTATGGCGAGCGACTTCCGGAAATCGATCGCCGCTGCCAGACGTTCCTTCCAGAGGCCTGGGCCGGAGGCTCGATCGCCGACGGCGATCATGCGAATCGCGATCTGGGACCGGTCGCTCCAGAGCGCCTCGCCGAGGCGCCGGTCGCGGGGCCCGCGGACCGTGACGAGATCGCCGGCTGTTGCCTGAGAGGCCAGCACGTCGCTTCGGTACACCCAGGGGTGACCGTGACGGATGCGGTCTTCGCCGCGGCTCGAGATGTCGACGGTGGGCGGTGAGGGAGGCATGGGTTCCAGCCGCAGGCGGGAGCGCCGGCGGCAGCCCTATAGTACAATCCCGGGCGCCATGTCCACGACGGCCTCCATGTCTTCGTCCCGCACGCTCGCCGACACGGATCCCGACATCGCCGCAGCAATCGCGAACGAAACGGCGCGTCAGCAGACGGGACTGGAGTTGATCGCGTCGGAGAATTTCGTCAGCCAGGCCATCCTCGAGGCCACCGGATCGATTTTCACGAACAAGTACGCGGAGGGCTATCCCGGCCGCCGCTACTACGGCGGCTGCGAGTTCGTCGACGTCGTCGAGTCGCTGGCCATCGACCGGGCAAAGAGCCTGTTTGGCGCCGAGCACGCCAACGTGCAGCCGCATTCCGGCGCGCAGGCGAACATGGCGGTCTTTCTCGCCGTGCTGAAGCCGGGCGACACGATCCTCGGCATGAACCTGGCCCACGGCGGCCACCTGACCCACGGCCACCCGCTGAACTTCTCCGGGAAGTACTTCAATGTGGTGCCGTACGGCGTCCGCCAGCAGGACGAGCGTCTCGACTACGAACAGCTCGAAGCGCTTGCCCGCGAGCACAAGCCGAAGATGATCGTGGTCGGCGCCAGCGCCTATCCCCGCGTCATCGATTTCGCGCGCATCCGCACGGTGGCGGACGAAGTGGGCGCGCTGATGATGACCGACATGGCCCACATCGCGGGCCTGGTCGCCGCGGGCGTGCACCCCAGTCCCGTGCCGCATTCCGACTTCGTCACGACGACCACGCACAAGACATTGCGCGGTCCGCGGGCCGGGCTCGTGCTGTGCCGGGCGGCCTACGCCAAGGATCTCGATCGCGCGGTGTTTCCGGGCGTGCAGGGCGGCCCGCTCGTCCACGTGATTGCCGCCAAGGCAGTCTGCCTGAAGGATGCCGCGACGCCGGAGTTTGCCGCCTACCAGCGCCAGGTAGCCTTGAACGCGTCGGTGCTGGCCGGCGCCATCGCCGCCGGTGGATATCGCATCGTGAGCGGCGGCACCGACAACCACCTGATGCTCGTCGACGTCTTCTCGAAGGGCCTGACCGGCAAGGTCGCGGAGGCCGCGCTCGGCAAGGCCGGCATCACCGTCAACAAGAACGCGATCCCGTTCGACAAGAACCCGCCGATGGTCGCCAGCGGCATCCGCGTGGGCACGCCCGCGGTCACGACGCGCGGCATGCGCGAGCCGGAGATGGCGCGCATCGCCGAGCTGATCCTGCGCGCGCTCGCAGCGCCCGACGACACGGCGTCGCTGCACGCGGTGAAGACCGACGTCGAAGCGCTCGCCGCGAAGTTCCCGCTCTACTAGCAGCGCGCTTCGGGCCATCGCCCCGTCCTCGGCCCTGTGGGGCCTGGCCTTCTCGCCCTCTCGCCCTCTCGCCTCTCTCGGCCCCTCGGCTCCCTCGGCCCCCTCGCCCCTCTTGCCCCTCTCGCCTCCCTCGGCCCCCTCGCCTCTCTCGGCGCCCTCCGCTTTCTCGCCTCCCTCGGCCCACCGAGCCCGCGCCGCGGTACACTCGAGTTGTGTCATCCCTGCCTGCCGCTCCAGAGGACTCGCCTCCGGATCTAATCGACGAAGTCGCCGCAGTCTTCGCGTCAGATGGCCCACTGTCGTCGGCGGTCGCGGATTTCGAGCCGCGCCCCGCGCAGCGTCAGATGGCCCGCGCCGTCGCGGAGGCACTGCAGAACGGCGGCGCGCTGCTCGCCGAAGCCGGGACCGGCACGGGCAAGACGCTCGCCTATCTCGTCCCGGCCATCCTCAGCGGTCGCCGGGTGCTGGTGTCGACTGGCACCAAGAACCTGCAGGAGCAGATCGTCCGGAAGGACCTTCCGGTGCTGGCGGAGGCACTCGACCATCCGTTCACGGCCACCGTGATGAAGGGCCGCGCGAATTACCTGTGCCTGCACCGCTTTCAGGCGCTGCGCACCGGTGACCTGCCGCGCCAGCAGCGCCTTGGCGGCCTGGGCGGGCGCGGCAACGAAGTGGACGAGCGGATCCTGCTGCCCATTCTCGAAGGGTGGGCGCTCCAGACCGCGACGGGCGATCGCGCCGAGCTCGATTCGTTGCCGGAAGACTGGCCGCTCTGGAACGACATCTCGGCCTCCGCCGAAAACTGTCTGGGCAACGAGTGCCCGCGGCACACCGAGTGCTTCGTCACGCAGATGCGCCAGCGGGCGTCGGAATCCGATCTGGTGATCGTCAATCATCACCTGCTCTTTGCCGACGCCGCCGTCCGGCAGAGCGCATTTGGCGAAGTCATCCCCGACTGCCAGGCCGTCGTCCTCGACGAGGCGCACCAGCTCGAAGACGTCGCGACGCAATATTTCGGCGTCATCGTCAGCAACTACCGCATCGAAGACCTCGTGCGCGACGTGGTGCGCGTGGCCGGATCCTGGCCCGACGCGGACCGCCGCGAGGGAGCGCTGCGGCTGGCCGATCGCGTCGAGGAGCGCGGGCGCCAGTTCTTCCAGCACCTCGAGCCCACCAGGCGTCAGCGCACTGAAGAGCGTGTCCGCGTGACGGCGGACGCGCTCGCGGACGTGCAGGAGACTGGCCGCGCGCTCGTCGGCGTGCTCGAAGGGCTCGCCGCGGCGCTGGAATTGCTCAAGGACACGGCACCGGAAGGCGTGCTGCCAGGCGCCGTCAACGACGTGGTGTCACTCGCGGGCCGTGCCGCGGCGGTGTCGAGCGAGCTGGCGATGCTGCTCAAGGCCTCCGACCCCGACTACGTGTTCTTTCTCGAGGTCCGTGGCCGCGGCACGTTTCTGCGTGCCGCGCCGATCGATGTCTCGCGCATCGTGAAGGAGCACGTGCTCGACCGGTTCCCGTCGTCGGTGCTGACGTCGGCGACCCTGACTGTGGACGGGTCGTTCGACTACCTCCGCGGGCGGCTCGGCATCCGTCGAGCGGTGGAAACCCGGCTGCCATCGGAGTTCGACTTCCGCTCGCAGGCCCTGCTCTACCTGCCGCGCCGGATGCCGTTGCCGAAAGACCCCGCGTACGCCGATGCCGTCGCGCGCGAGTGCCTGGCGCTGCTCGGCAGCAGCAGGGGACGTGCCTTCGTCCTCTTCACCAGCTACGCGATGCTGCGATCGGTTGAAGCCGTGCTGGCGACCTCGCTCAACTATCCCCTGCTCGTTCAGGGCCGCGCGCCGCGCTCGGCCCTGCTCGACGAATTCCGCGCGACGCCGCACGCAGTGCTCCTGGCGACGTCGAGCTTCTGGCAGGGCGTGGACGTGGTCGGCGACGCGCTCAGCTGCGTGATCATCGACAAGTTGCCGTTTGCCTCGCCGGGCGATCCGGTCACCGCTGCGCGAATGGAAGCGCTCACGGCTGAAGGCGGCGACGCGTTTGGCGATTACCAGGTGCCGCTGGCCATCCTGGCGCTGCTGCAGGGGCTGGGGCGGCTCATCCGCCACCGACGCGACCGGGGCGTGCTCGCAGTGCTCGATCCGCGGCTGCGCACGATGGGCTACGGACGGCGATTTCTCGCGTCCATGCCGCCGGCGCCTGTCACGCACGATCTGGACGTGGTGAAGCGATTCTTCGAGTCGTGACGTCCTAAGAGGCAGGGTTCTGCTCTGCCGATGCGCTTGCTGACGGTTCTTCTCGCCGCCGCCCTGGCCCTGCCAGCCGCCACGTCGTCGCCGCGCCTCGCGCCAGACGCCCCGCCGCTGCGACTCGGCACGTCCGGACGCGCGTTCACAGTCGACGGCACGGCGCGCTTCCTCACGTTCGCCAGCTACTTCGATGCCCTCGACGCCAGGTCACTGGACGCCGATCTCGACTACCTCGCCGCGCGCGTCGACGGCGTCCGGATCTTCGCGAACTGGTGGGACTACGATTCGTCGAACGCCTGCCGACTGAAATTCTCTCCCGGCACTGTGATTACCGCGACCGACGGCAGGGCAACAGTGCGTCCAGAGCGGCTGGCGAAGTTGAAGGGCGTCCTCGATGCGGCACGTGCGCGCGGCCTGCTCGTGGACCTGACATTTGCGGCCGAGCCAGTCGAGGGCCTCTCGACGTTGCGCGCGGACGCGACCGGCCACGTCTGCCCTCCGGCCGATTTTGTGAACCGCGTCCAGTGGGCTGAATATTCCCGCGCCGTGGCGCAGGTAGCCGGCGCGTTGCGAAGCCCCGCCTACCTGCACGTGATGTTCGACCTGCAGAACGAGGCCGGGCATCGGCTCAACGGCGCGCGCGACGACGACATCGCGGTGCTTGCCGCGGCAGTTCGCGCGGCAGATCCCGACCGGCTCCTGTCGGTCTCGCGCTTCGAGCCGGACGCCGACAAGCAGGCGAAGCTGGTGGCCAACCTCCGTCTTTCGTACCTGAACTTTCACGACTGGCCCCGCGGCCCGGGCTGGGGCAAGAGGACCGCGGCGCAGGTCGTGAAGTTTCTCGATGCGCTGGCCAGGGCGCACATCTCCGTGCCCGTGTATGCCGGTGAACCCGATCCCGAACCGCACGGCCGCGGCATCGACGAGTTTCGCGACTCGGTACTCGGGGCGCGGCGGGCCGGAGCAGGAGCCTGGACGCTGCACACGAGGGCGGCGCACGACCTGGCGACTCGCGGCCTGCTCGACGCGCTGGACCCTGACACGCGGCGCGCCCTCGACGCGTTGCCGGGGCTGGTGCGAAAGCCGGCGCCGGCGTCGAGGTCCAGCGGGGCTTTGGGGGTAGACTAGCCTCGGAGGATAACGCCAATGGTTGGGAACACATGGAGCCGGTACGTGACGGGCGCCTTCGCGGCGGCTACCGTGCTCGCGTTTGCGGCTGTGGCCGCGGCGCAGACCGGAACTGTCAGGGGCAATGTCACTGACGCCCAGGGCAAGCCTGTCGTGGGCGCGAAGGTCTCGATTATCCAGAAGGGCGCCAAGGCGGGAGCCCGCGAGCTGGTGACCAACAAGAAGGGCGAGTTCATCCAGCTTGGCATCTTCCCCGGCACCTACATCGTGTCGGCCCAGAAGGACGAGCTGAAGGCGGCGCCCGTCGAGATCCCGATCGGCCTCGGCGACAACCCGCCCATCGATCTCCACCTGGCCGCCGCCGGTCCATCCGCCGAGGAGAAGAACCGCGTCGCGACCCTCCAGAAGGCGTTTGACGACGGCGTCGCGGCGAGCAAGGCGGGCAACTACGACGAGTCCATCGCCAAGTTCAACGAGGCGATTGCCGTCGCGCCCAACTGCCAGGATTGCTACTACAACATCGGCTTTGCCCACACCCAGAAGAAGGAATGGGAGGCCGCGGAAACCGCGTTCAAGAAGGCCACCGAGCTGAAGCCCGACTACGTCGAAGCGTGGAACGGCCTGGCAGCGGTCTACAACGCGGAGAAGAAGATGGACCTCGCCATCGAGGCCAGCAACAAGGCGGCGCAGGCGGCAGGCACCGGCACCGCCGCGGCAGGCGCCGCAAACGCCGGCAGCGCGGGCGCCCTCTACAACCAGGGCGTCATTCTGTGGAACGGCCAGAAGTTCGCGGAGGCCAAGGAGAAATTCGACGCCGCGACCAAGGCCGACCCGACCAACGCCGACGCGTTCTATCGCCTGGGCATGGCCAACGTGAATCTGGGCGACATGCCCGGCGCGGTCACCGCGTTCGAGGGCTACCTCAAGGTCGCGCCGGACGGACCTCATGCCGCGGAAGTCAAAGGGTTCATCGCCGCGATGAAGAAGTAGCTCGTCGGTACTGGAAGTGCACCACATCGCCGGTAATCTGGCCGCGGTGCGCGCCCGCCTCGAACAGGCGGCGCGCACCGCCGGCCGGGACCCGGCCACCGTTCGCCTGGTGGCCGTCTGCAAGACGTTCCCCGCCGAGGCCGTTGTCGCCGCCGCTGCTGCCGGCCAGGTCGATTTCGCCGAGAACCGCGTCCAGGAAGGCCTACAGAAGATCCGTGCAACCGCCGATCATCAGATCAGGTGGCACCTGATCGGGCACCTGCAGTCCAACAAGGCGAAGCGGGCCGCGCAGGCCTTTGCCTTCATCCACTCCATTGACAGCGTCGATTTGCTGCGACGGGTGGACGAGGCCGCCAGCGAGCTCGGGCAGCGCCCGACGCTGCTGGTCCAGGTCGATCTGGCTGGCGAGACCACCAAATTCGGGGCGCCCGAAGCGGAATTGCCGGCGATTTTCGCGGCAGCCGGGCGGCTTCGCTCGGCGCGGCTGGCCGGGCTGATGGTGCTGCCGCCCTACAGCGACGACCCGGAAAGCGCCCGGCCCTGGTTCCGGCGGCTCCGCGAACTGCGGGACGCCCTAGTCCGGGAGGGCGTATCGCCCGACACTCTTCAAGAGCTCTCAATGGGCATGAGCCACGATTTCCACGTGGCCATCGCAGAGGGCGCGACGATCGTGCGGGTCGGCACGGCGATATTTGGTGAGCGTCCGGCGACAGCCGGCACGGAGAATCCCTGATGAAGGTCACTCCTCTCGACTTGCGGCAGCAGAAGTTCAAGACCGTCATGCGTGGCTACGATCGGGCCGAGGTCGAATCATTCCTGGCCGAGGCAGCCGATGACTACGAGACGGCGCTGCGCGACGCCGAACGGCAGCGCGACGACATCGCGCGCATCCAGACGTCGCTGGACGAGCACCGCGAGGGCGAGCGGAACCTGCGCAACACGCTGCTGACGGCGCAGAAGCTGGCCGACGAGATCAAGGCGAGCGCCGACGGCGAAGCGAAGCGGATCGTGCGCGAAGCCGAGGGCCGGGCCGAGTTGCTCTTCCAGAAGACGCAAGGGCGCCTCGAGGAAATCCAGCGCGAGATCGACGGGCTGCGCCTGAAGCGCCGCGACGTCGAGAACTCGATCGAAGCGACGATCTCCGCCCTGCGTAACACGCTCGAGTTCGTCCGCGAGCAGGATCAGAAGGAGCGCGAAGAGAAAGTGCTCCTCCACCGGCCGCGCAGCACCGAGGCGCCTCCCCTTCCGCAGAACTTCCGCGTCGTCGAAGAAGCGAAGGTCGCCGAAGCCTAGCGCCCGTTGGCCACTGTCACGGTCCGCGTGACGCCCAGGGCCGGCCGCACCGCAGTCGCCGGCCTGCGCGACGGGACCATTCACATCAAGCTCGCAGCGGCGCCCGTCGAGGGCGCCGCCAACAGCGCTCTCATCGCATTCCTCAGCGACCAGCTTCACGTCCCGAAGAGCGCCATCCGGATCGCCTCCGGCGCGCGCAGCCGCGTCAAGCACGTCGAGATCGACGGGCTCACCGGCGACGACATCCACCAGCGACTGAACCTCAGCTGAACACGCACCACATCTTCACCGCCTCGCCAGGTGACGCCCTGCCCTCTTGCCTGGCCCCCCTTGCCTCCCCTGCCCCCTTGCCTCCCTGGGCCCCCTTGCCTCTCTCGTCTCCTTGCCTCCCTCGGCCCCGTGCCCTCCCTCGGCGCTCCAAGTCCCGCGTTGTATGCTTCGGCGTGCTCGCCGACCTCCTTGTCCGAGACGCTGATGAGGTCCTGACCTGCGCCGGTCCGGCGCCTCGCACAGGCGTGGCGATGCGCGATGCGGGCCGGCTGCCAATGGCCTCCGTCGCGGCGCACGAAGGACGGATTGTCTTTGTCGGCCCGGCCGCTGACTGCGTTGGTCAGGTGGAGCTTCTGCCTGGCGCTGCCGTCATCGACGCCGCCGGCTGCGCCGTCGTCCCCGGCTTCGTCGACTCGCACACGCACGTCCTGTTCGCGGGCGACCGGCAGGGCGAATTGCGCGAGCGGCTCGCAGGCGCGACCTACGCGGAGATCGCGGCGCGCGGGGGCGGCATCCTCTCAACAGTCTCCGCCACGCGGGCGGCCGACATGGAGACCCTGGCGGCGGCAACGCTGCCCCGCCTGTCCGACATGCTCGCCAGCGGCACGACCACGGCCGAGGTCAAAAGCGGCTACGGACTCACGACCGAAAGCGAGCTGACGATGCTGCGCGCGATTCGCGCGCTGGGCAGCCGCCAGCCGATCGAGCTGGTGCCGACCTTCATGGGCGCACACGAGATCCCGGTCGAGTACCGCGATCGCCGCGGAGAGTTCGTCGACCTGCTCGTCTCGACGATGATTCCGGCTGTGGCGCGCGAGGGCCTCGCCGAATGGTGTGACGTGTTCTGCGAGGATGGCGTCTTCACGCCGGGTGAGGCGACCGCAGTGCTCGACGCTGGACGTCATGCCGGCCTGTCCCCTCGCATTCATGCCCACGAGCTCGGACGGTCCGGCGGCGTGGCCGTCGCGGCGCGCGTCGGTGCCAGATCCGCCGATCACCTGGTGTTCGTGGACGACGAAGACGCGGATGCCCTCGCCGATGCGGGGGTGGTCGCGACGCTGCTGCCCGCAGCCGCCTTCTATCTCAAGCTCGGTCGATTCGCTCCCGCGCGCCGCCTGATCGATCGCGGCGTCGCGGTGGCCCTCGCCTCGGACGTGAATCCCGGTGGAGGACTCTCGCCGTCGATGCCCTTCGTGATGACGCTGGGGTGCTTCGCGATGGGGCTGACGTTCGACGAGGCGCTGGTGGCGTCCACGCTGAACGCGGCGTTCGGGCTCAACCGCGCCGACAGGATCGGCAGCCTCGAGACGGGCAAGCAGTGCGATCTGGTGGTGGTGAAGGGCGCGGCCGAGAGCCTGCTGCGGGTTGGCAGCGACGGTGTCCGCCAGGTCGTCAAGCGCGGCCGGGTGGTCGTCGACGCGTCCGCGAGCGGCTAGGATAGTTTCTCCGAGTTCTCCCATGCGACGAGTACATCCCCGGCTTGCGCGCGCACTCTGGCTGATCGCGATCGCCCAGGTCTGGGTCGCTGCCTCTTCGGTGGTCGCTCAGACGCCGGCGGAGTCGACACGCGCCGCCCATGCCCAGCCGGCCGGCGACCCGGACATGGCGCCAGTGGGCGTCCCGGTCATGTTCCGCGGCCGCGAAGTGGCTCGTGTCTTCCGCGCCAACGGCGCCTTCACCGCCGAGGAGCGGGCGCGGGCCGTAGAGCGGCGGCTCGATCACGAAATCTTCGATCTCGGCTTGCAGCCCGGGCAGGTGACCGTCGATCACGGCGCCGGCGAGAGCCGCCTGCTCGGGGCCGGGCGTGTGATCGCAGTGGTGTCTGACGAAGACGCGGCAGCGGCGGGCGAATCGCGGCAGGCGATGGTCGAACGCCACGCCATGGTCTTGCGCCAGGTCATCACGGAGACCCGCCGCGAGTTCGAGCCCCGCCAGAAGATTCTCAGCCTGGTCTCGGCCCTCGGCGTGACTGTCGTCGCCGTGGTGCTTGGCCTGTTGCTGTTCAGGGCCACTCGCCTCGTGCTCCGCCGCATTCAGGCGCGGCGGATCGATCGCGTCGGCGGCGTCGATGTCAAGCACAGCGCCGTCGCGGGACGACTGTCGTCGCTGCTCGTGAGCGGTCTCCGCGTGGGGCGCGCGATCGTGCTCGTCGCCATCATCCTGGCGTGGCTCCAGGCCGTCCTGGGCCTCCTGCCCTGGACCCGGCCGTACGCGTACCAGGTCACCGCGTACGTCGCGGCGCCGCTGCACTCGCTGTGGGAGAGTTTCATCGGGTATCTGCCGAGTCTCGCGTTCCTGCTGGCCATCATCGCGGTCACCTATGCACTGCTGGCCGCCATCCGCCTGCTGTTCGCCGAGATCGGCCGGGGCACCATCGCGCTCGAGCACTTCCCCGCAGAGTGGGCCACCCCCACCTACAACATCGTTCGCGTGCTGGTCGTCGCGCTCGCTTTCGTGGCGGCGTTCCCGTACATCCCGGGATCGCAGTCACCGGCATTTCAGGGGGTGTCGCTCTTCCTCGGCCTGCTGGTGTCGCTGTCTTCGAGCTCCGCGATTGCCAACGTGATTGCCGGGACGATCCTCACCTACACCAATGCGTTCAAGGTGGGCGATTTCGTCCGCATCGGCGATGCGGAAGGCAATGTCGTCCACACGTCGCTGCTGGTCACCCAGGTGCGCACGATCAAGAACGTCGTGGTGTCGATTCCCAACGGGCTGGTGCTCGGCGGTCAGATCGTGAACTTCTCGAAGCTGGCCCAGAGAGACGGGCTGATCCTGCACACCGAGGTGACCATCGGCTACGACACGCCGTGGCGGACGATTCACGGCCTGCTGCTCGAGGCCGCTGCGCGCACCGAGGGCCTGGCGCCGACGCCGTCTCCCTTTGTGCTGCAGCGCAGCCTGAACGACTTCTACGTCACCTACGAGCTGAACGTCGGCGTCCGCCAGGCATCGTCGATGGCGGCCACGTATTCGCTCTTGCACCAGGCCATCCAGGACGCATTCGCCGCCGCCGGCGTCGAGATCATGTCGCCGCACTTCGCGGCCCTGCGCGACGGGCGCGGCTCGGCACTGCCCCACGATCGATCGGAGACTCCTCGTGTCGAAGCTGACAGATAAACCCGTCCGCGAGGCGCTTGCCGCCTTCGCCAGTGCTGCACCCACGCCGGGCGGCGGCTCCGCGTCGGCGCTCGCGGCGTCGATCGGCCTGTCGCTCCTCGCGATGGTCGCGCGAATGCCGCGAACCAGAAACGGCACGCCGGAGGACCGCACGGCGCTCGACGCCGCGGCTGCTGCCGTCGAGCACCTCGGCCAGCACGCCGTGACGCTGGTGGACGACGACGCGGATGCCTATGACGCCGTCGTGGCGGCGTACCGCCAGCCGAGGACGACGGAGGACGAGAAGACGCATCGCCGTGCCGCCATCGACGCAGCGTTGCGTGGCGCCGCGGAGGTGCCGCTGGAAGTGATGCGGACGTGCCGAGCCGGCCTGGTCGCCGCGGTGGACGTGGCGCGCGCCGGGAACCCGTCGGCGTCGACAGACGTCGGCGTCGCCGTGGAGCTGCTCATGGCAGCACTGCACGGCGCGGCGCTGAACGTCGGCGTCAACATCAACGGGCTGGCCGACGCCGGCTACGTGTCTGCTGTCAGTGCCGAGATCGGAAGCCTGCAGGCCTCGTCAGACTCGCTCGCCGCGGCGGCGCGGGGAGCTGTCAGTTCAACGTGATGACGCTCACGTGGAGCTTGAACTCCCAGTGGGGCGTATAGGTGGGAAACAGCGTGATGTCGCGGAAATAGATGCCGTCGATCTCGAAATGGCGCGGGCTTCGCAGCACCGTGAGGTCGTCGGGGGCCATCGGAATGGCCTTGGCGGTGGCCAGTTCCATGACTTTTGACTTCACGTCGTCGGGCCGCGCCTGCTCGGAGAACTGCGCCAGCTGCTCGACGGAATCCACGAACTGGTAGTGCTCCCAGTAGGCCCCACCCAGGTGGTAGAGCGCGTTCAGGACGAGTGCGGCAATCACCAGCTTGATGACGGTGCGAATCATGGCTCGGCCCCCTTCAGAAGCCGTCGCACGCGTCAGTGGATCTGGTGAAGGAGCCGATCCCAGCGCGTGCGCGAGAAGAAGTGGGTTACCACGGATGCAAGCCCTGACACAGTCGCACCCAATCCCTCCCGTTCATAGTCTTCTCGGTCCGATTCGTAGGACCAGTAGACCATGAGCGCCTTTCCCTTCACGTAGTCGCGGGGCAAATAGCCCCAGTAGCGGCTGTCCTCCGAGTTGTCCCGGTTGTCGCCCATCACGAAATACTGGTTGTCCGGGACGGTCACCGGGCCGTACTGGTCGCGGACATCCGGCGAGGCAAACTCCTGATCGTGCGTCCGCGGCGGCAGCAGGTAGTGGACGTACGGCTCGTCGAGGGCCTTGCCGTTGATGTAGACCTTCTTTTCCCGGAGCTCCAGCGTGTCCCCAGGCAGCCCGATGACGCGCTTGATGAAGTCGCGCTCCGGCTCGTGCGGGAACTTGAAGACGACGACGTCGCCGCGCGTGATCGCCCGCTCGGGCATCAGCGCCAGCTCGAAGGGGCCGGTCGCCGGGCCGAACACGAACTTGTTGACGAGCAGGTGGTCGCCAACGAGCAGGTTGTTCTCCATCGACCCTGTCGGAATCTTGAACGCCTGCACGACGAACGTGCGGATGAAGAGCGCCAGGATCACGGCAATGACGATCGACTCGAAATATTCGCGCAGGGTTGATTTGGGGTGTGTCGTGTTCATATGAAATGGCCGATCTGAAGATCGGCCCTACAGATGTTTTACTCGCCCACCTTGAGGACTGCCAGGAACGCTTCCTGCGGAATGTCCACCTGGCCGACGCGCTTCATGCGCTTCTTGCCTTCCTTCTGCTTCTCGAGCAGCTTGCGCTTGCGCGAGATGTCGCCGCCGTAGCACTTGGCCAGGACGTTCTTCCGCAGCGCCTTGACGCTTTCGCGGGCGATGATCCGCGTGCCGATGGCCGCCTGAATCGCCACGTCGAACATCTGCCGCGGAATCAGCTCCCGCATCTTCGAGACCAGCGCCTTGCCGCGCTCGTAGGAAGTGTCCCGGTGCAGGATCAACGAAAGCGCATCAACCGCATCGCCGTTGACCAGGATGTCCATCTTGACGAGCGGCGACTCCCAGAACCCGGTGACGTGGTAGTCGAGCGACGCGTAGCCTTTCGACAGCGTCTTGAGCTTGTCGTAGAAGTCGAGCACGACCTCCGCGAACGGCAGCTCGTAGGTGACGAGCACGCGGTTCGACGCCAGGTATTCGAGGCCTTTCTGCACGCCACGCTTGTCCTGACAGAGCTGCAGGATGCCGCCGACAAAATCCGAGGGCGTCAGGATCATCGCCGTGATCACCGGCTCTTCCAGCTTGGTGATGCGGCCAGGGTCCGGCAGCTTGGCGGGGCTGTCGATCTCGTGCACCACGCCGTCGGTCGTCGTCACGCGATACAGCACGCCCGGCGCCGTCGTCACCAGATCCATGTCGTACTCGCGCTCGAGGCGCTCCTGCACGATCTCCATGTGCAGCAGGCCGAGGAATCCACAGCGGAAGCCGAAGCCGAGCGCGACCGACGTCTCTGGCTCGTAGAACAGCGACGAGTCGTTCAGCCGCAGCTTCTCCAGCGCCTCGCGCAGCTCGGGGTACTGGTGGCCTTCGACCGGGTACAGGCCGGCGAACACCATCGGCTTCAGTTCCTTGAAGCCTGGAAACGGCGTCACGGTCTGTCGCGCAGTTTCGGTCACCGTGTCGCCGATTTGCGCGTCCCGGACGTTCTTGATGTTGGCGGTCAGAAAGCCGACTTCACCTGCCGCGAGCTGGTCGACAGGAATGGGTTTCGGCGAAAAGACGCCAATCGACTCGATCGGGTAGTCCTGCGCCGTCGCCATGAAGCGCACCTTCATTCCCGGCCTCAAGGTGCCGTCAATCATCCGGACGACGATGATGACGCCACGATAGGAGTCGTACCAGGAATCGAAGATGAGCGCCTTGAGTGGCGCGTCGAGATCTCCGGTCGGCGCGGGCAGCCGGGCGACAATGGCCTCGAGCACCTCCTCGACGCCGGTGCCTTCCTTCGCGCTGGTCAGGATGGCGCCTTCGGCGGGCAGGCCGATGATCTCCGCGATTTGCCTTCGCGCCTCTTCTGGTTGCGCGCCCGGCAGGTCGATCTTGTTGATGACCGGAATGATCTCGAGGTTGTTGTCGACCGCGAGATAGGCGTTGGCCAGCGTCTGCGCCTCGACGCCTTGTGACGCATCCACCAGGAGCAGCGCGCCTTCGCACGCGGCGAGAGAGCGCGTGACCTCGTAGGAGAAGTCGACGTGGCCCGGCGTGTCGATCAGGTTCAGGACGTACTGCTGCCCGTCCTTCGCCGCGTAGTTCAGGCGGACGGGGTGAGCCTTGATCGTGATGCCGCGCTCGCGCTCGAGGTCCATAGTGTCGAGGACCTGCGCTTCCATCTCCCGCGCCTGCAGCGCGCCGGTGAGTTCGAGGAAACGATCGGCCAGCGTCGACTTGCCATGGTCGATGTGCGCGATGACTGAAAAGTTGCGGATGTGTTGCTGATCCAAGGACTCGACTCGGGCCCCGATGCGGAACCGACCCGAGCATTATGACACGCCGGGGCCAGGCGGCTCTCGAGCCGCACTTGCGCCTGTTTACGGCGCTTTCCGTGGGATCATGGCTCGCAGGCTGCCCGCGGGCCAGGGAGAGAGGCGATGGCTGCTCCGACGTCGCTCGCTATCGGGATCGCCTTGGTGCTGACAACGGCACTCGTCGCGGGCTCTCAGCGTGTGGTGCCGGTCCGCGCCGGCAACGCGCCGGCCGCGCAGCTGCTGCCCGGCGCTGTGAAGGCGCTGGCGCCCGGCAAGATGCTCGTCGCCTCCCGTGAGCTGCCCGATCCGAACTTTGCCAAGACCGTCGTCCTCATCGTCGAGCACGACGACCGCGAGACGATGGGACTGATCATCAACAGGCAGTCGGAGGTCGCGCTGGCGAGTGTCTTCAAGAGGGTGAAGCCGGGGGCCGGGCCCGCGCCGACCTTCTTCCTGGGCGGCCCCGTCCAGACCGACGGTGTTGTGGCGCTGCTCCGTGCCGCAGAGGGATCGAGCAGCGACACGCGCCACGTGTTCGGCGAGGTGTATCTCGTGTCCGAGCGCGAGCCTCTCGAGCACCAGATCGCTGCTGGCGCCGACCCGCAGCGCTGCCGGGTGTATCTCGGGTACTCGGGCTGGGCGTCGGGGCAGTTGGAACAGGAAACGATTCAGGGCGCGTGGTACGTGTTGCCCGGCACCGCCGACCTGATCTTCGACGCGCACCCAGAGTCGCTCTGGGATCGGTTGATCGCCAGGACCGAAGGCTTGTCGGCGGGCATCCTCTCAGAAGCTGGCAGCAGGCAGCGGGCGGCGCGCAGCGCACTCTAGCACTTCAGCACCCCAGCACCTGAGCACCGCACTGCAGCACTACAGCACCGCAGCACCGCAGCACTTGCCCCCCGTGTCACTATCCCTCTCTCAACACGACAATCGGATCGATTCGCGTCGCCCGCCAGGCGGGAATCCATGCCGCGATCGCCGCGACAGCAATCAGAACGGCGGCGGCCGAGGCAATCGTCGTGGGGTCGTGAGGCTCGAGGCCGAACAGCAGGCTCGCGATGAAGCGCCCGGCCCACGCGCTCAAGACCACGCCAATGGCGATCCCGAGGAACACCAGCACCGCGACGCGCCGGATCACGAACGCCAGCACACGCGGCGCATCCGCGCCAAGCGCCATGCGGAGGCCAATCTCCATCCGCCGCTGGCTGACGGCGTACGAGGTCACGCCGTAGAGGCCGACGGCCGCCAGCAGCAATGCCAGGACGCCAAAGAAGCCCGAGATCATCGCCAGCAGCCGTTCGCGAGCCAGCGACGTGTTCACCTGCTCCGCGAGCGGCCTGAATCGAAGTGAGACGTCGGGATCGACAGCCGAGAGCGCCGCGGCGAGGCTCCGGCTCAACGTCGCCGGAGCAACCCCTGCGCTTCGAACCGCGATGTTTCCGAACGGGAACACGTCGTCGCCAAGCTGGGACATGGGCTTGAAGACCGTCGGCGGGACGTCTTCGCGCACTGACTGATAGTTGATGTCCTGGACGACGCCGACGATCTCCATCGGCCTGGGCGTGAAGTCTGGACGGCCCGACTGCTGAATCCGGTGTCCGATCGGACTCGCCGCCTTCAGGAACTTCCGAACGAATGCCTGATTGACGATGGCGACCGCCTGTCCGCCGGCGCTGTCGTGGCTGGTGAAGTCACGGCCGGCAGCAAGGTGAGCGCCATACGTCGCGAACCAGCCTGGTGTCACGGCGTTGAGCATGGCCAGCCGCTCCTGCTCGGCCAATTGCGGCCGGTCCGGGAACTCGAACGACTCGTTCCACATCCAGCCACTGACCGGCGTGATGGGTGATTGTGCAGCGCTCTCGACACCCGGCACGGTTCTGGCCGCCTCGCACAGGCTGTCGAACAGCTGCGCCCACTGCGCCTTCGGTCGTGCGCTGCGGCCGACATCGAGGGTGACGATCAGAACAGAGTTGCGGTCGAACCCGAGGGGGCGATCGGCCAGCGTCGAGAACGTGCGGACGAACAGCGCGGCGCCGACGACGAGAACAAGGGACAGGGCGATCTGGAGCACGACCAGCGGGCTGCCCATGAACCCCCGTCCCGTGCGGCCCATGCCGCGGCCCTGCTCCTTCAACGCCTCGATGGGGGCGAGGCTGCGCGCGCGCCAGGCTGGCACCGTGCCGAAGATGAGCGCCGTGACCAGGGCAAGCGCGGTCGTGAACAGGAGGACGCGCCAGTCCGGCGCCAGATCGAGGGCCACCGGCAACTCGTCGATGGAGAGCTGGGCAACGAGCAGGCCGCTTCCCCACCGGGCGAAGAGCAGGCCGGCAGCTGCGCCGAGCGCCGCAATCAGCACGCTCTCCGTGAGGAGCTGGCGCGCCACGCGCAGGCCCGATGCGCCCAACGCCAGGCGCATTGTCAGTTCGTGGCGCCGACCGTTGGCACGCGCCAGCATGAGGTTCGCGATGTTGGCGCAGGCGATGAGCAACACGAAGGCGACGACCGCCATCAGCGTCACGAGCGGCGTGCGGTATCGATCGCGAAAGAAGCCCGGCCCGCGGGCGGCCGGCGAAAACGTGAACCCGTCGCGGAGGTAGTGCTCCAGTTCTTGTTGCGGCCAGTGCTCGGGGCGCGTCGCGTCGCGGATCTGCGGCTGCACCGCCCGCAGCGTGTTGGTCGCATCCTGCATCGTCTGGCCAGGCCTGAGCCGCGCGACGATCTGCAGCCACCAGGTCGAACGGCCGTCGAGGCGCTGATCGGCGGGCCCCCTGAGCTCGCCGACGGTAGCAATGGGCACCGCGATGTCGTAGTCCTTGCCAATCTGCGGCCCGCGAAACGCGGGGCCCGTGACGCCGATCACCGTCATCGGCACGCGGTTGACGAGAAGCAACCTGCCGATGACGCCGGGATCGCTGCCGAAGCGCCGTTGCCAGAAGTCGTGGCTGATGACGGCCACGTCGTTCTCCGCGCCGCCGCGCCTGTCGTTGGCCGCGGAGATCGAGCGGCCCAGCGCCATCGGCACACCGAGGAGGTCAAAGAACCCGCCGCTCACTAAAAGCCCGTTGACGGGCTCGGCCTGTCCGCCGCGGGCGAGGTCGAGCGATTCGTCGCTCCAGGCGGCTGCGCCGTCGAACATCTGCCGTTGGCGATCGCGAATCTGCTCCCAGATCGGGTTCGTCCACGATCCGTTCTCGAGGAGCACCAGCCGCTCCGGATCCCGCACGGGCAGCGTGCGCAGCAACAGGCTGTCTACCAGCGTGAAGATCGTCGTGTTCGCCCCGATGCCCAGGGCCAGGGACAACACAGCAACCAGCGTGAACACCCGCTGGCGCGCGAGCATCCGGATTCCGTAGCGCAGATCGGTGACCAGATCGCGGGTCAATGACGCGCGCCGAACGTCGCGGCAGTACTCCTTCGCCTGCTGAACGCCGCCGAAACTGGCCGCCGCCCTGCGGCGCGCCTCGGCGTCTGGCAGCCCCTGCGCCGCAAAGTCGGCGGTCAGGCGGCCGAGGTGATCCCGCAACTCCGCATCGAGCTCGCGTTCCGCGTCGCGGCGGCGGAACCATGTTGACCAGCGCATGTCCCCTACCCTTCGCGAAGCACTTCAATCGGATCGATGCGCGCGGCGCGGGACGCCGGGATCCACGCGGCGACTATGCCGACACCGACCAGGAGCACTGCGCCAATCACCAGCGTCGACCAGTCGCGCGGCTCGAGGCCAAACAAGAGACCGGCAACGAAGCGGGCGAACCACAGGCTGAGGCCGGCGCCAAGGGCTACACCGACAGTCACGAGCAACGCGACCCGGCGCATGACCATGTGAACGACGCTCGAGGCGCCGGCACCGAGCGCCATGCGCAACCCGATCTCGGTACGGCGCGTGCTCACCGCGTAGGCAGTGACGCCGTAGAGACCCACTGCCGCAAGCAGGAGCGCGAGCCCGCCGAAGAAGGCCGACAACATCGCCAGCACGCGCTCGCGCACCATCCCGGCGCCGACCTGATCGGAGAGGAGTCGGAAGCGGATTGACACATCAGGATCCACAGCGGCGAGGGCCGCCGCCAGGCTGCGCACCAGCGCGTCGGGGGCGCCGGTCGCAGCCCGGACGCTGATCGCGCCGGACGGCCAGGCGCCGCCATCACGACGCGGCAGCTGCGCGACGGGAATGAAGACAGTCGGCGTCGCCGCGTCGCGGACGGAGCGGTAGGCCATGTCGTTGACGACGCCGACGATTTCGAGCGGCGTGGCGGATTCTCCCGGTCGGGTCGCCTCACGCAGCAGGCGACCGAGGACGTTCTCCCCGGCAAAGTACTTGCGCACGAACGCGTCGTTGACGATGGCGACGGCGGGGCTGTCGGCCCGGTCGCTGTCAGAAAAATCGCGGCCGGCGTGCAGTGCCGCGCCGTAAATCCCGAACCAGCCGGGCGTCACGGCGTTGCGAAAGACGCCGCGATCGCGCTCCGAGAGCTCCGGGTGGTCGGGGAACTCGAACCCGTTTCTCCACCCCTGCCCGCTGACCGGCGTCAGCGCCGAGAAGGCCGCGTGTTCCACGCCGGGCACCAGCGCGGCGGCCTGGCGTAGCCGTTCGAACAGCGGCGCCCACTGATCGCGCGGCACGCGGCTGCCGCTGACATTGACGTTGACGAGCACGACCGGATCAGGCTGGAAGCCGAGATCGCGGCCCGACAGGGCGACAAACGAGCGCATGAACAGGCCGGCGCCCACCACCAGGACCAGCGACAGCGCAATCTGCAGGACCACCAGCGGAGTGGCCAGCAAGTGCCGGCCTCCACCAGCAAGGCCGCGGCCCTGCTCTTTCAGTGCCTCGATGGGGGCGAGATTGCGGGCGCGGAGTGCTGGCACCGTGCCGAACATGACCGCGGTCAGCAGGGAGACCACTGTCGTGAAGCCCAGGACGCGCCAGTCCGGCGACAGGTCGAGCGCCAGCGTTTCGGACTGGCTGGCAAACTGCGCCAGCAGCGCGTGGCTCCCCCACTGCGCGAAGGCGAAGCCGCCCGCGGCGCCCATCGACGCCAATAGCAGGCTCTCGGTCAGCAGCTGACGCGTCAGCCGGCCGCCCGATGCGCCGAGGGCCAGTCGCATGGTCAGCTCGTGGCGGCGCGCGTTGGCGCGGGCGAGCATCAGGTTGGCGATGTTGGCGCAGGCGATGAGCAACACGAGCCCGACGACGGCCATGATGATCGTCAGGGGTTGCTGGTAACGATCGCGAACGTAGCCCGGTCCCTGCGCCGCGGGCACGAGGGTGAGACCGTCGCGAAGGTACTCCTCGAGGGTGTCGGGCGCCCAGTCGGGCAGCGTCGCGGCTCGGATCTGTCGCTGCACCCCGCGCATCGCAGCGGTCGCGGCGTCGAATGTCTGGCCCGGCCGCAGGCGGGCGACGATCTCGAGCCACCAGGTCGAGCGGCCATCGAGCTGACTCTCATCTCCTTTGACCAGCAGGTCCGTCGCTGCGAGTGGAAGGGCGACGTCGAAGGCGCCGCCAACAATCGGGCCCATGAATCGCGGGGCCGCGATGCCGATGATCGTGAAGGCCTGGTGGTTGAGCACCACGCTGCGGCCGATGGCCGCCGGGTCGCCGCCAAAATGGCGCTGCCAGAAGTCGTAGCTGACGACGGCGACCATCGCATGCGGGCTGCCATGGCGATCGTCGTTGGCCGGAAGGATCGGCCGGCCGAGCGTCATCGGCACTCCGAGGACGGCGAAAAAGTCGCCACTCACGAGGAGCCCATCCACCGGCTCGGCGCGGCCGTTCGATTCCAGATCGAAGGAGCGGCCGCCCCACGCCGCGGCGCCGCTGAACAAGTCGTGCTGACGCTCCCGGATCTGCTCCCAGATGGGATTCGTCCACGATCCTTTGTCGAGCAGGACGAGCCGATCCGGTTCGCGCACCGGCAACGACCGCAGCAGCAGGCTGTTGACCAGGGTGAAGATGGCGGCGTTGGCGCCGATGCCGAGGGCCAGCGACAACACGGTGACGGCCGTGAACATCCGCTGGTGCGCGAGCATCCGCACGCCGTAGCGCAGGTCGACCCACACGTCACGGATCCACGCGCCGGGGCGGACGTCACGACAATATTCCCTGGCCTGCTGCAGCCCGCCGAAACTGGCGGCGGCCAGCCGGCGAGCTTCAGCCTCCGGCATGCCGCGCTCAAGGTAGTCGGCAGTCAGCCTGTCGACGTGATCGCGCAACTCGGCCTCGAGCTCGCGTTCGGCGTCGCGCCGGTTGCGGCCGAACAGACGTCGGAAGACAGTCATGTTCATCTCATTGGTCTCGCAGGGCCGTCACCGGGTCGGTCATCGCCGCGCACCGTGACGGAATCAGGGCCGCCAGAACACCGGTGGAAAGCAGCAGGCCGCCGGCGGCCAGATGGCTTGCCACGTCGCCGCCCGAGACGCCGAAGAGCACCGCTCCGAGCGCCCGGCCCGCCAGCAGCGCGATCGGCCAGCCGATGACGACGCCGGCGGCGACGGGCGTGACTGCGCCGCGCAGGAGCAAAGTCAGGATGTCGGCGCGTGCCGCGCCGAGCGCGAGCCGCACGCCGAGCTCGCGCGACCGTCGGGCAGTCGCGTACGCCAGCGTGCCGTAGACGCCGACGCCCACCAGCAGCAGCGAGAAGCCGCCGACGTATCCCGACAACATGGCCAGCAGACGCTCGGACGTCAGCGCCGCGTCGTACTGGGCGTCCAGCGTCGAGGTCTTGTAGATCGGCAGATCCGCCGAGACCGCGTGGACCGTCCGTCGCAGCGCCGGGACGAGCGCGTCGGGAGATCCCTCGGTCCTGACTGCAAAGGTCAGCTCCTCCTGCCACTCGCTGTCCATCTGCGTGTAGGGCCGATAGATCGTGTCGCCGGCCGCCGCCTTGAGCCCGTCGTAGCGAACGTCGCCCGCAACGCCGACAACCTGGAGCCGCTGTCCGTCCTGCACGATGGTCTCGCCGACGGCGTGGTGGTTGCCGAACAGGCGCGAGGCCAGCGACGCGCTGATGACCACAACCGCGGGCGTGCGCTCGTCGTCTTCGACACGGACGTCACGACCGTCCACGAGCGCGATGCCCATCGTCTCGAGGAATCGCGGGCCGACGATGTCGAGCTGAACCTGGGGGGCCGATTGCGCGCCGTCGGCAGTCGTCACGCCGATGGTCATTGACCGGCCGCCGAGCGGTGTATCCATCGCGATCGTCGCGGACCGCACCTGAGGAAGCGAGAGCAGGCGGCGATAGATGTCGCCGTAGACGCGCTTGTTGCCTTCGGCGTCGATGCCACCCACTGCCGGTCTGACGCTGGCGAGCACGATGCTGTCGCGGCGAAAGCCGGCGTCCACGTGGTGAAGCGCGGACAAACTGCGGAAGAACAACGCGCCAGTGACGACCAGCACGAGGGCGACCGCCGTCTGCGCCGCGACCAGCATCGCGACCTGCCGCGACGATCCGTGGACCACCGTCGCCGTGCGAACCGCCCGCCGGCTCGCGTGCAGCGACGGCCACAGCCCGAACAGCAGCGTTGTCACCGCCAGGACGAGCCCCGAGAAGGCGAGGAGCCGAAGGTCGAACCCGGAGTCGAGAGTGATGGCCTGGCGGCCACGCGACAACATCGCGAGCAGCGTCGAGCGCGCCCACAAGGAGAGGACGACGCCGGCGACCGAGCCGGCGATCGAGAGCAGGAGTGCCTCGGCGAGCAACTGGCGGATCACCCGCCCTCGGCTCGCTCCCAGCGCGATGCGGAGCGTGATTTCGTGCTCGCGTGCCTTCGCGCGTGCGAGCAGCAGCGCGGCGAGATTCACACACGCGATCAGGAGTAGCCCGCACACGGCCGCCAGGAGAATCCGGAGCGGCGTCGAGTAGGACCGGCGCAGATCGTTCAGCCCTTGCGCGCCGGAGAGCACGGACAGAATCGGCCGATGGGTGCCCGTACTCGCAGTCGAGGGCGACAACAGTGTCAGACGTCGCGACAAGTCGCCGACGACCTGTTCGATGGGTTGTGACCTGGCGCGCCGGCCAATCAGCCTGAGCCATCGGGCATCCGGCGACGTCAGGAGCGGCGTTCCCGGCAGGAGAGCCGGCTGGCTCGCGAGTGGGACCGTGATCTCGATGGCGCGCCCTGGCTCGAGGCCGTAGAACTCTGGCGGCGTCACCCCGACGATCATGAAAGGCTTTCCCATCAGCGCCAGCTCACGGCCGACGACGTCCGGTGCAGCGCCGAGCTTCGTCTGCCAGAACTGATAGCTCACTACCGCGACGGGCGCGCCGCTCGTGCCGCCGTCGTCACCGGGTTCCAGGAGCCGGCCCAGGTACGGCCGCACGCCCAGGACGCCGAAGCAATTGCCCGAGACGAGCTGTCCCATCGCGAGCTCGGCATCGCCGCTGGTCCGAACGCGGAACCCCGGCCACGGCCGAAACGCGCAGAGTCCGGAAAGAGTCGTGCTCTCCGCGAAGGATCGGGTACTCGGGCGTCGTAAACGAGTTGCCGAGCCGTCCGTTGATCTGCTCTCCGAGCAGCACCAGCTCACCGGGCGCGCGCACGGGCAATGACTTCAGGAGCACCGCATCCACGAGCGAGAAGATTGCCGTCGTCGCGCCGATGCCCAGGGCAAGGGACAGGACGGCGACGCTCGTGAACGCCTTGTGGTGGGACAGGACGCGAATGCCGTACTGCACGTCTCGAATCAGATCCCGGAGCCATGAGGCGGGGTGCAAGTCGCGGCAGTAGTCCTTGATCGCCTCGAGGCCGCCGAAGTTCACCGCGGCTCTGCGGCGCGCCTCGGCGTCCGGCACGCCTTGCCGCTGGTATTCAGCGGTCAGTCGATCGACGTGATCGCGCAGCTCGGCGTCGAGCTCGCGATCCCGATCGCGGCGCCGGCCAATGCTGCGCCACCAGCTCACGGCAGCTCGCCCTCACCTTGCAGGATGAGCCCGACGGCTTCCGCCAGTCGGTGCCAGCTGGCCTCTTCGCTCTGAAGCATGGCGTGGCCGCGCCGCGTCAGCTTGTAGAACTTCGCGTCGCGTCCAGTGTCCGAAGCCTTCCATTCGGCGGCGAGCGCCCCGCGTTTCTCCAGGCGGTGCAACGCCGGATACAGGGTGCCCTGCTGGACGATGACGACGTCGCGTGAGGTCTGTTGAAGGCGCTGCGCGATGGCGTAGCCATGGAGCGGCCCGAGCGCCAGCGTCTTCAGGATGAGCAGGTCGAGGGTGCCTTGCGGCAGGTCGGGTTTGGCGGGTGACATATACCTTGAGCTTCTACATATACGTCAGCGACGTGTAGAAGGTCAAGGGGTCGCACTACTAACGGTGTCGGGGGCTCGGGGGCTTCGCAGTCGGGTCCTCGTAGGGCTGACGCCGTCGGGTCCCAGGCGCAGTCGGCCCGTGACCCGTAGCCCGTAGCCCGTAGCCCGAAGCCCGAAGCCGGGAACCGGTAGGCCAATCTTCAGATTGGCCACGCCGCTCAGCTTCCTAGCGTTCCGGTTTCCTGAGCATCGCTCTCACCCGCTCGGTGGTCGCGACCTGGTCGACAGTCTTGCCGTGTCCGTCCCGGTCCGTGAGTTGGGCGCCGCGCTCCAGCAACAGCCTGACGATGGCGTCCTGCTCGTCGCGCGCCTGCGGAGCGCCGCTTCCGCCTCGCCCTGTCGTCTGCACGGCCAGGTGCAACGGCGTGGATCCGCTCTTGTTGCGCTGCCCGACGTTTGCGCCGCCGTCCAGCAGCGCGCGCGCCGCTGCCATCGAGCGCGTCCGCACAGCCCGGTGCAGCGGCGCCACTCCGGAGCCATCCACGGCGTTGGGATCCGCGCCCACTCCGATCAGGTACGTGATGGTGTCAGCCTGCGCCGCGGGATCCCAGTGGTTGGCGTCCGCCGCATAGTGCAGCGGCTCGGCACCGCGGCGATTCCTCGCCCCGCACTCGGCGCCGTGCCTGATGAGGATCTCCGCCATGCGTCGCCGGAATGCCGCGGCGGCCATGTGCAGCGCGGTGTCGCCGGCATAGAGGTAGTGCGAGATCTCGGAGAAGAAGAACGTCGAGTCCTGTTCCCGAGACGCGCCCTCATCCGAGGCCATCGTCGCCAGTTCGGGTGTGTCGGCCAGACGCCGGGACACGTCGGCGACCTCGCCGTCGATGACGGCGCGAATGAACTGGAGAAGCGGCGTGGTCACTTGTTTCGATACACCCACACGGCGCGGGCCCACGACACTCCTGCCGTCATGCTCAAGCCGATGAGGGCCACCAGCTCCACGGCGCGGAGCGGCTTGCCAATCCGGTCGAGCCCTCCGACGACCGCCAGGACGATGGCGATCCCGGCAATCACGAACTCTCTGACGACGGCTCGGTTGCGGCTAGCCATAGGCGACGTAGTATAGCTGCCCCATGAGGACGGACCACTCGCGTCGGGTCTCCGCCGACTGCGCCGTTGGAGGGTATGCTCTGCCGATGACACGTCGACATCTGTTCGGGTTTGCCACGTCCGTGGGACTGTTTCTGGTCATCGCCTGCGGCACACCACCCGGCAAGCCCGTACCAGGCGCTACGATCGACAGCGACTTGCTGGATGTCACCGTCCCGGTGCTGCACAAGATGTACGCGGCAGGCACGTATACCGTCACGCAGGTCGTGCAGTGGCATCTTGCCCGCATCGATCGCTACAACGGCGTCTACGGCGCCATCGAAACGGTATTCCGGCAGGAGGCGCTGGCTGACGCCGCGCGTGAGGACGCGCGAGGCCGTGCGTGACGTGCGTACACGGGCCGCTCTGGGGCGTGCCGATTGTCATCAAGGCGAATACCAGCATCAAGGGCCACGTCACGACGGCGGGGTGGGAGGGCTTCACCAGCGAAAGGCCACGAGCTCGTCGCGCCCCGGGACGCCACCATCGTCGCGAAGTTCAAGGCCGCGGGGGCCATCATCGTCGGGATCGCGAATATGCCCGACCTGGCGAACAGCGACACCAACCGCAGCAGCTCGTTCGGCCGCACCGGCAACGCCTACGACGTTCGCTTCTCGCCGGGCGGCTCCTCTGGCGGCATCGTCACGGCGATTGCCGCGAACATGGCGGTGCTGGGCAACGGCACCGACACCGGCAACTCGATTCGCATGCCTGCCGCGACCAGCGCGCTGGTCGGCGTGTTCCCGACGCGCGGCCTCGTCAGCATCGCCGGCATCGCGCCGCTCGACTGGCTGCTCGACAACACCGGTCCCATCGCACGCACTGTCGCTGACGCCGCGATCGCCCTGGCCGTCATGGCCGGAGAAGATCCGCTCGACCCGCGCAACGACGGCCGCGCCTGGCGTCGCGCCGCGAGCGCCGCTGGCGCTTCGCTATCTCAACGACGGGGCGCTCAAGGGCAAGCGGTTCGGTGTGCCGGCGTTCGTTCTCGCCGGGGACGGCGTGCCGTTTCATGGCATCCCGCTGAGCGTGCCGGAGGCGGCCGCCGAGAAGCTGCGAACGGCTGCGAACACTCCACTCAAGCCCGAGACGCGCGCGATGTTCATGAAAGCTGTCGACGCCCTGCGCGCCGCCGGCGCCGAGGTGGTGTTCGACGACGGCATCCTGCCGGTGAGCTTCGCGAGGATGGCAAGCCATGTCGCGACCTACGCCTACATGCAGGACGGGACGAATCGCTTCCTCGCGGCATTCGGACCCGCCGAGTACCACTCGGCCGCGGACTATCTGAAGGCCGTCGGCGCGCCGCTCTTCACGTCGTCCATCGGCGCGGAGGATAGCTTCAGGAACCTCGGCGGCGTCCGGATCGATCAACGGCTGCTCGACAGCGACCGTGATGCCGAGCGTCATGTATCGCGCGCCGCGGAAGGCGATGCTGGCGACGTATCTCGACACGCTCGATCGTCTGAAACTCGATGGCTACGTCTACCCGGCGATTCAGATGCCGCCGCCCGACGAGACGATGGCGCAGGATGGCGCGCTGAGCGGAGGGCCGCATTCGGCGACGAGCTGGGTCAACATGATTGGCGTGCCTGCCGTCGTCGTCCCGGCAGGTTTCTATCCGAGCGGCCTGCCCTTCGGGCTCGAGTTTTCGGCGCGGCCGTGGACAGACGCCGACCTGCTGAATGTCGCGCACGGGTGGGAGGAGGCAACGCACCCGCGAAAGCCGCCGGTGCTCGTCGAGCACGGGTTGATTGCTGTCACGCCGGCCCGCGAGCGATGAGCTCTCGGCGGCGTTGACACGCCACCTCAATACAGCCGGACGCGGGCGCCGGATCGCAGCAGGACGCCGGGCTGCGGCGTCCGCTGCTCGACCCCGAATATCCAGCGGCGTTCGGGGCGCATCCGGTACAGCCTCAGGCCTTCGGCCGCGGCACCGCGAGAGCGACCGATCGCGGTCGACGCGCCAAGAATCTGCTGCCACGCCGGGCGCCACAGCGACGGGCGCACGTGGATGGGATCGAGTCCGTACCAGGACGGATCAAGTTGAAAGAATTTGGCGCGGTGGATCCCCGCCAGGTTGGCGAGGCCGGCGTTCACGCGCTCTGTGGTCTCCACGACCTGGGCGAGCGAGAGCCGGCACGACGGCGCCAGCACCGAGCGAAAGGCCAGGAACTTCACGTTCGACAGCCGCCGAATGCTGGCTAGAGGGAGATCCGTCAGGACGACGTCATCGGTGATCCCGCTGAGCCGAACGAGCGCCCGGTCGATCCACTCGAGCGTCTGATCCGCGGAGTAGCCATACAAGATGTCGTTGCCGACATCGGTCACCAGGGCGCGCGTCGCCACACGCGGAGCGCGCTCCAGCTGCGGCCACAGCCCGGATTCGAGAATGCCGGGCAGCGTGCGAACCAGCAGTGTGCTGTGGGCGCCATACGAGCGTCCGTGGCCGAGCGCGGCCAGGACTTCGACGCCCGGCCCCCACGCGGAGCGTGCCGTCGACACGACGGTCTGAAAGCCCCGCGTCAGGTTGCTGGCACCCAGCGCCACGACGCGGGCGATCTCATCCGCCATGCTCTATCGCGAGCGTGCCGGCGCGTCGAGGCCCGGAAGCAGCCAGATCAGAAAGGCAATCGCGATGGTCAGCGCGAGCCAGTCTCGGCGCGTCCGCGGTCGCACGCCAAGGACATAAGGCGCGACGACGCAGGTGGCGAGCAGGACGTAGAACCAGAAGGAGAACGTCCGCATGTGACTTCACTATTCTCGCGCAAACGTCGTCCACTGCCAGATTCCGGCCGCGACCGCTGGCGGGAGCCGGTGACCCAGCTGCCGGCAGATCATGAGCAACTGGCCGCGGTGGTGCCCCTCGTGTGCGGCGAAGTAGCTGAGGAAGTGCTCCAGATCCGTCGGGAAGTTCTGCCAGGCCGCCGCCGGGATGCGGCCGCCACGCGCAATGCCGAGCTCGATGAGGTCGATCATCCCCTTGCTGCTGCGCGACAGCGCTCTCACCAGCGCTGGCTGGCGGACGCGGCGCAGATCGACCAGGCGCGGCACTGCCACGCCGTGCTTGGCGCCGATGCTCTTGATCCAGTGGCAGCGGCTGTTGTGAATGTGAGCGGCGATCGTTCCGATGGTCTGGCGCGGAATCCCGGGAACCGGGCTCGACCAGGCCGCCGGCGGGAGCCGTTCGACGAGGTAGATCGTCGCCCGATTGGTCGTCCGCCAGGCGGCGATGATTGCCCGACCGGGTACGAGCTTCTTGGCCATGCCGGGTCCTTTCAGCCGCGCTCCTGCGTGCTGCGGCCGACGGGACATTCCATGCGGAGCTCGATCAGGCCGTCGCGCTCGCGAATCGCACGATGACCTGTCGCATGGAAGCCAAGCCGCTGGTAGAAACGACGCGCGCGATCGTTGCTCTCGATGACGTCCAGCCGCACCATGGTGGCGCCTTCCGACTCGGCCCAGGCAGCGACGGCCTGCACGAGCGCATCCGCGGCGCCCGCTCCGCGCAGTGCGGGGTGGACCCACATCGCCATCAGATGGACCACCGACGGATCGGCCGCGTCACGTGCGCCTGCGACGAGGCCATTGGCTCCATCCGGGTGGTCGAGGATGAAGGTGACGCCCGGCGACATCCAGCGTTGCCAGTCGGCGACAGTGCGGGCCAACTCGCGCTCGTAGGTGGACCCGAACGCCTCGGGATCCTCGGCCATCGCCTTGAGCCGCACTTCGCGCAGGAGCGGTTCGTCGCCCGGTGTCGCGCGTCTCAACCCAAATGTCTGGAGACGTATCAGCGAAAATACAGTCGCGTCCCTGGCAGTCCCATGCAGGAACAGTCGCTGCCGCAGCGTGCCTTCCCGCACGGCTCCGGCCTTCTCAGCGACGCGATGGCTCGGCACATTGCCAACGGCTACGACAATTTCTAGACGGACCAGTTCGGTGTTCTGAAACGCCCAGTCCCGGAGTTGGCGGACCGCGGTCGTGGCCACACCCTGTCGTGTGGCGCTGGTGCGGACCCAGTAACCCAGATTCGCCCGATGGTTCGCCTGGTCGATCTGATTGAGCCCGCAGGCGCCCAGAAAACGCCCGTTACGGTCGACGATGGCAAAGGTGAACTCGGTGCGGTGGTCGAACGCCGGCACCTGGAGCTCGAGAAAGGCACGTGCATCAGTAAGCGAATAACCGGGACGACACCACGGCGTCCACGCTTCCAATCTGGCCCTCGACTCGTGCACCGCTTCGGCCACAGCCTCGGCATCATCAAGGCGACAGGGCCGGATGTGCACGTCCACGCTTTCCAACTCCTACTTGACGCTCGTCCGCTGGTGAGTGAGGAACCAGTCGTAGAGATCCTGTGCGGCGTAGACGCGGTTCCAGGAGTTGTGGCCCATGTCGGCTTCGATCGTGAACCGCACCTCGGGGTGCCCGAGCTCCTCCAGCTTGTTGAGTCGCGGGATAGAAGAACTGCTGCTTGAAGTACGGATCGCGGCCGCCGGTGAAGACCCAGAGCGGCAGCTTGGCCTTGGCTATCGGCTCGGCCAGGTCGGGATGGCAAAACGCCGCGACCGGCGCGATGGCGGCGAACCGCTCCGGGTGCTTGCCCGCCATGTACCAGGTGCCAAAGCCGCCGGTGCTCAGGCCGGTGAGGTAGACGCGGGCCGGATCGCCTTTGAAGTCCTTGAGCGTCTGGTCGATCATCGCGAGCAGCTCGCTGTCGATCAGGCTCCAACCCTCGGCGGTGCCATCGAGGCCGAACGGCATCTGCGGATCGGCCGCCACGCCGTCCATCTTGTCCTTGCCGGTGTAGTTCGGCCCGGGTGGGTATGGGCCCTCGGCGCGCGGATACCTGATCTTCGCGCGTGTGCGGCCGGTGATGAACCCCTCGCCGCCCTGGTGAAACATCGGCAGCTGCGGCGCGATGATCACAAACGGCAGGCGGCGCCGCTGCGACCACGCCTCAAACAGCGGGCCGTTGGCGAGCACGTAATCGAGATCGCCTTTGCCGTCGCCGCGCTCGCCGTTGCCGCTCAGCGTCATCAGGATCGGCCAGCGATCCTTCTCCGCGAACCCCTCGGGCAGATAGACGTAGTAGTCGCGCTCCTGGCCAGTGGCGGCGCTCTGGTAGGACACGCGCTTCAACTGTGCGGGCGACCACTCGCGCGCCGGCGCGGGTGGCCCGACGGCCGGCTGCGCGGCTGGCGCGAAACCCGGCGGAACCAGGGTGGTGCGGTTGGTGGCGTCACGCGGGTCATCGGGAGGCCGGACAAAGTCTCGCCAGAGCCAGCGCAGCATGTCGGGCAGGATGGCTCCGCCCTGCTTGTTGGAATGGGTCCCGATCCCCCACGTGTAGTTGAAGTCGTAGCCCTTTTCAGTGAGCGCGGCGACCATCTTGATGTTCTGCGCGTGCCAGTCGCGATCCGCCGTGTAGACAGCGTCGGTGCCTTCGCCGCGCACGCCGCGGTTGTCGTTCAGCCCGTCCTGCAGGTAGATCCGGAGCGGCTTCTTCTCGCTGCTGCGAATCAGGTCGGGATAGACGTGGCCGCCGCGGATGTTGGTGAAGCTGCCGATGGTGCTGAGCACCTTGCTGAACTGATCGGGCCGGTGCCACGCGACGGTGAAGGCGGCGATGGCGCCGGAGCTGGCGCCGCCGATCGCGTGGTCGTCGGGATTGGTCGAGATGTTGTAGCGCTTGCTCAGCACCGGCATCAGCTCGTCGGTGATGACGTGCGCGTATTTGTCGTCGAGCGCGTTGTATTCCTGCGGGCGGTTGGTGGACTTGTCGCCCCAGTCGGAAGCGCTGGCCTCGGGCTGTTCGGGCGTGCGGCCGGGATTGATGAAGACCGCAATCGTGACCGGCATCTCGCGACGGTAGATCAGATTGTCGAAGACGTACGGCACGCGGTAGTCGCCGGTGAGCCGCAGCCACGCCTGGCCATCCTGAAAGATCATCACCGCCGCCGGCGTCGCCTGGTCGTACTGGGCCGGGACGTAGACGCAGAAATCGTGGAGCGTCCCCGGATAGGCCTGGCTGGGCAGCTTCTCCCACGGCGTCGACTGTGCCCTGCGGCACACCGGGCTGCGGCGCGGAGTCCGGCCCGAGCTGGTAGAGCGCGTCTGTCTGCGCCAGTGCGGGGCTGGCGAGACGATCGTGAGCAGCAGGACGGCGAAGGAACAGAGGAAGAAGCGGGACGCCGCGAGCGGATGGGATGTTTGTGCTTTGGTTGTCGGTATCACGCCGCCAATTATGGGTTGGGTCCACGGCGTGTCAAGCATCCTGGCGCCTGGGCAACCGGTCCTGCCGCGCGGCGGTGTTTCACGCCCCGGGACGATCCAGCGCGGCGATGGTCTCCTCGAGATGCCGCGGGACCATCTTGTTCAACTTGTAGCGCTTTCCCTGCCCCCTGGCGTCAATTGCCCGTAGCTGCTCGAGCGCTCGGCCAAGGTAGTCGCGAGCCATTGGCTTGTTGCCGAGCGCGCGCCCAAGGTAGCCAATCGCGATGTTCCTGGCCGGCGCGCCTGTTCTTCCCGGCAGCCGGGTCGTTCGGTCTGGCGTCGAGATCTCGTCCAGAAGCATCGACAGAACGGTCGATGAATCGGGGAACGCCATGAACCAGGGAATGGCGGTGCCTGCGAGTTCGAAAGCCGCCCCTTGTACGATCTCTTCCAGGTTGCCACCGGCCTCGTCGATCGCCCAGATATCCTCGGCGCGCGACAGTATCGGACGGGGCGGATACAACCGGCGACGGATGTGACAGTGATATTCCTCTGGGCGCGGTTCACCTTTCCGAAGCGGCAAAGGATAGTCGGAGAGCACATCAGTGAGGTAGACGCCCAGGTTCAGAGCAAACGAAAAGGTCGTGCAGCCCATCACATCGGCGTTATATCGATTGAACGACTGAAAGTTGACGACATCAATCATTCGCGCTCGATACCGCCAGGCGGATCGCGTCGTGAAGATCTCGAAGCCGTGATCCTGGAGAATCGGTCTGGCAACGGCTCGAATCGAGCGGCTTACCGCTGTTCCGTCCATATCCTGTTCGGCTTTACGTCTAGCTGGACGAGTCGCCATCGGCTTTCAGCCGGGCAACCCTCGCCGCCAATGCCTGATGTCTGGCTCGCCGTGCCGCCTCCTGCCTCCTCCTTCAATGCAGCGTCGATGTGAGTCTTGACTGGATCGCTGCGGCGCTGCGACGCCTCTCGCAACGCCAGGAGGCCGCGTTGACCGCCGTGCAGACCCAGAAAGTGAGCCGCGATCATTCTTGGCACGTGGGCCCTGACTTTCGTGAACGGCGGCGTGTCAACCGGTTGAGACCTCAATAGGCGGATGACCTCAGGAATCGCCTTGTCACGAGTGCCGGCGGGGAGCCATTCAATGGCCGAGCGCGCAGAGACATTCGCTCGAACGTCCTTGCTGCGTAAGAGTTTGAGCAGCTGAGGCAACGCTCGGGGTGGAACTTCACGCATTCTCCCGAGCACGGTTGCGGCTCTGGCTTGCCACCCGGGATCGGGATCTTTGAGAAGAGCGGTCAGGATAGGGAGCGCGTCATCCCGATTTTGGCGCAACACTTCGATGACGCGATCGAATTCGTCGTCAGACGCAAACAGGCGTTGCAGCGCGGCCTTCAGGGGCCCTCTCATGATGGCCCAGAGGCCTTGCCCACCCACTCTCCTGCGGCGTGCGTGTGTTCGTCCGCTTGTCGGCTTCACGCCGCCAATTATGGGTTGGGTCGATGGCCTGTCAAGCTTGGGTTGACAAGACGTGGCCGACGCCGACCACCTTAGGCCCTTCAACAACTTCGAATGTCGCGCCCGGCACGAGGCGACCGTAGTTGACCGCCGGATAGTAGACGCCGAACAACGACGCGCTGTGCGACTCCAGCGCGCCAGGGATCGGGTGTGCGCCCGAACTGCACTCCGAGCCAGTCAGTCTCGACAATTTCGCCTTTCCGAACGATCGACTGGCTCGGATCGCTGACCACGAAGGGCGGCCGATAGCCAACCATCGAGGAGGGCAACGTCGGTCGACCACCCTCTTCTGGTGCGCGAAACGTAACCTCGACTTCGATCTTGGACGCTCGATGAGTTTCACGTTGTCTCGTTCAGCGTCGTGGCTACCACCGAGTCATCGTCAGCGCGCCTGGGCCCTCCAGCAGAAATGCAGAGGGGATGGCCCCTTCGATTGGGCACCAGGGTTTCCGACAGATCACCCCGCACTCAGCCGTACCAGGCTCGCCCGGTTGAAATCCGTGCTTCACGAAGAGTTCGTACAGGGCGGAAATTCGGCGTCCGCCAAGGAGCAGGAAGCACGAACGGCCCACACTTATCTCCAGCGGATACTCCTGAAACTCGAAGTCCGAATCGCGCTTCCGAAAAACGGCCTGCGCCGCCGCCACCAGGTCCACAGGAGTGCTCGACCTCGCGTCAGGACCCAGCGGCACGGCGGTGATAGCGCCGACCGCTACGACCAATTCACCGTGGCGAATAATCGAGATCCCGAGGCCGCCACATTCAGTTCTGACGAGGTGAATCGAATCTCCAGGGCGGCAGCAGGAGATCAGAGACTTGTCGACGTGCATCGACGCCTCGGCGACCGTTGCCTGCCCTTTTCCCTCGGCGACCAGCGAGATGCGACTCCGTAGTACCCGCGGGCGATCCAGGCCAGGATCCGGCGTCAAGCCGGCATCTACGATCTTCATCATGGGCACAATGCCGGTCAGCCTCGAGTCATGCTGATGTCTGCCGGTGATGGCGATCGGTTCGCGTTGTTTCAGGCGACACTCGAACCCGCCATCCCCGACGCCTTGCGGGACGATGCCAACGTAGTCGAATGTTCCGCAGGGTGGCATGGACATCTCGCACTCCTGCCTGTCACTCCAGGACGAATCAGCGGTTGCCGATCGGTAAGCAGACGCCGGACGTGACCACCGATTCACCTAGGCGGCGTCGTCTGGACCATCGAGCCGCCGATCGCTTACTGCGTGCGTCATCAGAAGAGGAGCCGGCCTCGGCATAGCCATAGCCACGGCGCGAGGCGGGCCGTCCCAACCTGTCGCGCCGAGGTGCTCCTCCGCTTTCCGCTCGAGCCGATCGGCCCTGGCGAACCGGTGATGAGCCCGATGAACATCGCTGAGTCGCAGGTATCGGTCGGCAAAATAGAGGTGGGCGTCTTTCGTGAGTTCCACTTCACGGCCAAGGCTGACGACCCACACGAGCGCCCGCGCGGAGCTCACGTCTACCGCCAGTCGCCACCAGGATTCGTACATCCCATGCATCACATTCAGGCCTTGATCATCTTCCAGCCTGGACGCCTCGAGGCGACGGCAGAGCGCCGCGTCTTGCCGTCATGCCTGTTCTCGTGAGAGCCTCTCGCAATCGGCCTTCAGCAGCGCGTCGAGCTTCCGGCGCAGGCGCTTTTTCCTCGGCGCCTCATCGCCGTACACGTAGTAGTGGCCAATGAGCTCGGCGATGCCGAATCCGTCCCCGTAATGGGCGTGGAACGGCAGATTCAAGTCATCATGGAGGCGCACGATCTCCCTCGCTCCAGTGCGAGGCGGCACTCGTCCGGACGCGACCAGGCCCGCAAGGTGGCGTTTCAGACGATGCCCGGCCTCGATACGACCAGGCACCTTCTTGTCGACTTCTCTGAGCGCCCGCATCCACAGCTCGTCAATTTCGAACGGCGAACGCTCTCCACCTAGGGTCCCGGCGAGTGCGGCAAGTGCAGGAGACTGGTAGCCTTCTTCCGACGCCTGCATTGCGATGCCGGAGAGGTCGGAAGTGTGCAGCCTCCCGAGGCCGATCTCGGCGAGGTGCAGGTCGAACGTCATCGACGCGCGGATCCTGTGCTCGACAACGGCCGGGTCGACCCAGCCGCGAGAGCGCCACAGGACCCAGGCACAGACGGCACTCCAACCGAGAGCGGCGACCGCGACGACACGGCCCGGGCCTCGCTCCAGAGCCATCACCGCCCCCACGGCTACCAGGATACCGGCCACCCCAAATGCGAGACAGGCCGCGCGCAGAGTCAAGATCCCGGAAAGGGACCAGCGCTGACGAATGCCTGCCAAGGCCTTGGGCTGTGCCAGCCAATACGAACCGTAACCGAGCACTACGAATCCAGTGGCTGCCTTGAACCAGGGCAACCGGTCGGACATCGACGACACGAGGAGTCCGACGCCTATGGCGCCGTACAGTCCAATGATCACACTGGCGACGACGGTTCGAATGTTTGCTATGGGACGCAATCGATCTCCTCAAATCGATCGGTCATGAGCGCGCGCGGCTCGGTGGGTCAACCGGTGTCGGCAGCTCATACCAGATCTCCACCTCGTACCCGTCGGGGTCGGTGAAGAACACATAGGGCTCGCCTGGGACGAACTCTCCGTGGTCGCGCACCTTGCCACCGGCGGCGCGAATTGCGGCTAGTGCTTTCGCGATGTCACGCGCGCGACGCAGACGAAAGCCGAAGTGAAGGACCCCACCGGCCTTCCCGGCCCGGCGCGACTTGCGCTCAAAGACCAGCACGTCGCGGCTGCCTGGCGTCTGGGCCTGAACCAGGTCATCCCGGTCGAAGACGGGGATGACCCCAAGAACGGCCTGGTAGAAGCGCAGCGATTGCTGCGGATCCCGCACCGCCAGCGCGACGTGCGTCAGGCCGTGCGTCTTGACCGGTACAGCACGTCGCATGATCGTTCCTCGCGACGCGACGTCTTCAGCTCTCGCGTGATCGCGGCGCTTCAGCTCGGCGACGATGCCCGCCGGCATGTCGCGACAGGCACACGCCTTCGCGTGTGCGAGGTGCCATCTCACGCGCTGATCGAGCGTCGCTCGCGGCGGCATCCGATGTGACTCGTGCCACTTCGTGTTCAGCTTTCCCGGCATGCTCCCCTTCGATTCGACAGGCGCCGGCTCGAGTCGTCGCCACTCCCGTCAGGGTTCCTGCCGACGATGCAGATCCATCCCCTGCGCACATCCGTATTCACGGCGACGGCGGTGAAGCCGGCCGATGCCTGCAGACGTGCGTGCTCGTCGACGCTGAGGTGGCGCGCCCCGAGAAGCGCCATCGCCATCGTCGTCAGCGCGCCAGATGCCTGTGGTTCACGGTAGGTCTCGGCGATGATCGCCAGGTGACCGCCCGGCTTCAGCACCCGACGAATCTCGCGGAGATCGGCGATTGGGTCGGGCCAGTAGTAGTGAGTCTCGACAGCGGTGACGAGATCAAACGTGTTGTCGTCGAACGGCAGCGAGGAGACCGACGCCTGGCGGATCTCGACCCGTCCGCCGGCAATGGCACCCGCGTTGGCACCGCTCGCCGCGGCTACACTCGCGGCTGAATAGTCCACGCCGTAGACACGCCCCTGGCTGGCCAGCGCGGCCAGACGCTCGACAGCCTTGCCGCCGCCGCATCCGACGTCGAGGATGGCAAAGGCCGGCTCGATACGAACGTGTCCAAGCCCCCACGCGGTGAGGCCGGCGTGGCGGCGGTTCATGAGCCAGATATGGAGCCGGCCCACCCAGCCGCGAGGCTTCCGGCACTGTCCGACGACGAGGGCGGCAGCGGCGAGGACGGTCGCGACAGGAAGGATCTGTGAGAGCCAGGCCATCAAGGATCAGCCTCGTCTAGTCGGACGCGTACGGCGGCACCCTGGGCGGGCCCTCGCCTTCGCCATAGGGTTTCTCGTGCCACGTCTAGAGGGTGAATCTGGCGTTTGCGACGTCCTTCACGTCCGCGATCTCTACACCTTGACGGCGCCTTCGAGCTTCGCGAAAGCCCGATCGAAAGTGCCATGCGGCAGGTGGCCGGCCTTTCGAGCCACCGCCAGCATCAGGCAGTCGGAAAAGCCCAGGCTCGGCCTGGCACGAAAATCGGCAGGGGCGGCGGCGATGACCTCTGGCGCCACCTGCTTCTCATCGTCGCGAGTCAGCAGCCGGACGAGGACATTGGTATCAACCGCGCGCACGACGGCTCTTCACGTGCTTGCGAATGCCGTCCTTCAGTTCGCGCAGGGTTCGCGACTGCGGGGGCGTAGCGAACAGCGACTGGTGGACGTCCTCCGAACTGAACCGTCCTGCGCGCCGCACGGTCACCCGCTCCCCGTCGTCGTTCCATTCGAGTACCTGCACCGGGACCGACACCCAGCCGCTTACGGACTTCGGCGGGGACCGAGATCTGGCCTTGCGCTGTCAGCCTGGACCGGGCGAGTGCCATGACAATGTATTACCACGGTAATGGACCAACGAATCCAACGGTTCCCTTGGTGGGTGCTCGCTCCGCGGCCGCACGCCCGTCGCCACGGCAATTCGTCCCGAAACAGGCTGAGACCGCGACAGGCCTGGCGTGGAGCGCCGCAGTCACGACCACCGATCCCAGGAAAAGCAAAACCCACAATGGGATCAGGATCCATCCCACCATGACCCGCCGTCGACTCGGGCTTCCATACAACCACAGCAATAGAGACCCGCAATACAGGAGGACGGCGAGCAGGGCCAGTAGTGTTCCCGGAGCGATTCCCGACACAAGGCCTGAGGCCAAGCCAATGGCAGCGCCCAGAGCGCCGAGCCCAGCCCTGAGAATTGCCCATGAGCGCCAGCTGTGGTGACTTCTCAACAACTGCACGCCGAGAAAGCAGTCAACCAGACCGAACCATTGCGGTTCTCGTGTGAGCACGGACACCGCAAGAGAGGCAATGCCGTCTGCTAACAGGACGACGCCGGCGGTGCGCATGCCGGCGATCTCTCCGGGCGTGAAGTCGCTGTCGCCAAGGGCGATGGCATTCGGGCCGTCAAATAGCGTCTGGTATTCCGGCACGAACCGGAGAATGCCTCAGGTCTGGTGGGGTTGCCAAGGGACCGGCCCTTCGCGCCTCAGACCTCGTCCCCACTGTCCTGGTCGCGGGCCCACAGCGCGCATCCAAGGGAATCGGCCGTCCGGCCCAACAAAGGATGCGCCCTAATGTCGCCGACGGCCGATCTCAACGGACGTTCACGAGCGCGTCAGTTCCCTACCATCTGCCCCGCGTTGACGATCCACGGGATGCCGAACCTGTCGATGGCCATGCCGAACCCCTTCGCCCAGTAGGTCGCCTGAAACGGCATCTGCACGGTGCCGCCCTCGCCCAGGGCGGTGAACACCCGTTCGCCTTCGGCGACGTCGTCAAAGTGCATGGCGACGCAGAATCCGGCCGGCTTCGTGAACTGGGTGACCGGCGCATCCGCGCCCTGCAGGACCTGATCGCCGACCTGCAGCGTCACGTGCATGACGCGATGGTGCGATTCGGGCGGCAGGCTCGACGCCATCGGCGTCTCGCCCATCGTCTGGATGAAGGCGATCTTTCCGCCCAGGGTCTTGGCGTAGAACTCGAACGCCTCGCGGCATCGGCCGTCGAAGGCCAGGTAGGGATTCAGTTTCATCGATTCGCTCCTGAGTGAGCGACCGTTCGCGCGACGAGCCACGGCCGGCCGCGATGGATCCGTCCGCCTGATCGACCGCTCCCTGCTGACGTGCCGGTGCTCTGCTGGCCGATCTGAAGATCGGCCCTACCGCCATCGCGAGTCAGATTGGCGGTCGGGAAGCGACACCGTCCGCGAGCCCGCCCTATCTGTTTTCTATCGCCACCCACGGCTGCGGCACCGGCGGCCCGGTGTAATCGGCGCGCGGGCGAATCAGGCGGTTGTTGGCGTACTGCTCGAGGACATGCGCCGTCCAGCCCGATGTCCGGCTGACGGCGAAGATCGGCGTGTAGAGCGCCACCGGGATGCCGAGCGCGTAGTACATCGACGCCGAGTAGAAGTCGACGTTCGGGTTCAGCTTCTTCTCCGCCTTGACGACAGCCTCGATGCGCTGCGACATCTCCACCCATTGCGGCTGGCCGGACCGCTTGCCCAGCTCCGTGGACAACTCGCGCAGGTGCACGGCCCGCGGATCCATCGTGTGATACACGCGGTGGCCGAAGCCGGGGATCTTCTCCTTCCGCGCCAGCTTCTCGCGGATTGTCGCCTCGACCTTCTCCGGCGCCGCGTTCAGGCCGAACTCCAGCAGCATCTTCATCACTTCGGCGTTGGCGCCGCCATGCAGCGGCCCCTTCAGCGCGCCGATGCCGGCGACGATCGCCGAGTAGATGTCCGTGAGCGTGGCGGCAGCCACCCTGGCGGCAAACGTCGAGGCGTTCAGCTCGTGGTCGGCATGCAGGACCAGGGCGCAGTCGAACGCGCGCACAGCCAGCGCATCCGGCCGCGTGCCGGTGAGCATGTAGAGGAAGTTCGCCGCGAAGCCGAGGACGGGATCCGGATCGATCGGCGCGAGGTTCTGCTCGACGCGGCCGATCGCCGCGACCAGGCTGCCCATCTGCGCGGTCAGGCGAACGGCCTTCTTGTAGTTCGCCGACGGCGACATGTCGGCGACGTCCTTGTCGTAGTGCGACAGCGCCGAGGCCAGCGTCCGCAGCGTGTCCATGGCGTCGGACGCCGGCAGCTGACGCATCAGCCGCACCACGCCGTCCGGCAGCCGCCGCTCGGCCGCAAACTGCGACTGCAGCTCGCCGAGCTCCGCGCGGTTCGGCAGCCGCCCATGCCACAGCAGGTAGCAGACCTCCTCGAAACTCGCGTGCGGCGCGAGGTCGTGGATGTCGTAGCCGCGATACGCGAGGATCCCGCGGTCGCCGTCGATGAAACAGATCCCCGACGTCGTCGCGACGACGTCCTCCAGTCCGCCCTTGGGCTTCGCGTCAGTGGTCACGGGGCGATCATGTCAGGTCGAACCGCGCGTGGCAATCGCCGGCAGGCGACAAGGGGCGGAGGCGCCGTGTCTCTACGTCTGGCTGTCGGCAGCGGGCGGGGCGACTTTGGGGGCGTAGCCTTGACAGTGGATGACCGGCAGCGCCGGATAGCGCGCATAGCGAGGGTCGGTGTCGCTCAGCCCGCAGCGGTAGAACCGGCTCCCGCGGTCGGACAGCAGGACCTTCGCGTTGGTGCAGGTGCCGCAGAGTCCGGCGGGCGGGACGACCGCCAGGGGCATCGCTCAGCGTCTCCCCGGCAGCCGGCGACGCAAGGGAGGGATCCTGGTCAGCACTCCCACGTGTCGAGGCGCGGATACCCTCGCAGCGGCGGCGCCGGCAGAACGGCAGCGCTCGTCGGCACTGTTGCCAGCGCTTCCTTGAACGCAGGCGCCGCGCGCTTCATCTCGTCCATCGTCCCGATCGTGATGCGCGCGTATGTGAGCAGCGGCGGAAACGGCCGCGCGATCTCGACGCCACGGTCGCGGCACGCCGCCTGAAACTGCCGGATGTCGCGCTTCACGTTGACCATCAGGAAGTTGGCCTGCGACGGCACCGGCGCGAACCCGGCGTCGCGGAAGACGGCCTCGGTGAACGTGCGGTTCTCGTGGTTCATCCGGGACTGCGTCGGCACACGTTCCGGGTCGCCAAGCGCCGTGAGCGCCGCGACGCTGGTCAGACAGCTCAGACGCAGCGGGTCCAGCCACTTGCTCACCTGACGGATCGTGTCCGGATGGCCGACGGCATACCCGCACCGCATACCGGCAAGGCCGTAGATCTTCGAGAACGTCCGCGAGACGACGACGCGAGGATTCGGAGATGGCGATGGGAATCGCGCTCTTGTAGTCATCGCGCTCCACGTACTCGTGGTACGCCTCGTCGATGAGGATCGTGACGTTCGGCTCGCGCTTGAGCGCGGCGGCCACGAAGTCCTCGATGGCCTTCGCCCCGTGAAGCGTCCCGGTCGGGTTGTTCGGATTGCAGATGTAGATCAGCCCGGCGCCCGCTGCCTTGTCCGCCATCTGCCCGAGGTCGAGCTCGAGCGACGAGGTGACAGGGACCTCGATCACCGGATGCGACAGGTGCCTTGCCAGGTCGCCAACCAGCTCGAAGGTCGGAAGCGCCGTGACGACGCCGCGATCGGGCGTCGTGAAGGCGAGGACCGACGCGTCCAGAATCTCGCTCGAGCCGCAGCCCATCGTGAGCTGCCTGGCGTCGACGCCGAGCTTCGCCGCGAGGCTTTCCTGGAGATGGCCGGCGCCCTGAAACGGATACCGGTTCATGCGCCCGAACGCGCCCTGCACGGCGTCCATGACCTTCTGGCCGGGGCCGTTCGAGTTCTCGTTGGCGCTGAGGCGGATGCCGCCGGGAATGTCTGTCGCGATTTTCGAGGTGTCGCGCTGCTGGATCAGGCCGGCGGCCGAGGGCCTGGCCACCGCCGCGACAAGGCCGTTCGCGCCGACCAGTTGAAGGAAGGACCGCCGCGACGTCGTCATGATCACCTCACGCGCCTGTCGCGCCGGGCGCGCCCGACGCAGCTGTCTTAATCCCCGCCCGCCACCTGCGTCTTCAGCGCCACGCTGTCGTCGGCGAACTGCTGGACGATCGAGAGAAGGCCCGTGTAGAGGAAGCCCACCTGGAACAGGACGAGAAACGGCAGCGTGCCGTAGATCCGGTTCGACAGCGCGTAGAACACCGTGAACGTGAAATACAGGCCGAGCGACAACTCGATGATCGGCTGGACGATGTTGGCCTGACGGTAACGCTTGCCGATCCACTCGTCGCCGCTGTCTTCGATCCGGTACTTGGGCGTGCGCGCGAACTCGGTTTCCTTGCCCATCATCGCCTCGAAGACCGCGCGCGTGTTGTTGATGGCCAGGCCGATCCCGATCGACATCAACAGCGGCAGGTACTTCAGCCGGGCGATCCACTCATCCGGATACACCTCGCGCTGGCAGACGATGTAGAAGTTGGCCACCGACGCCGTCGCCGCGAAGAACAGCGGCACGTCGATCAGCAGCATCTCGTACCAGCCCATGTTGTAGCGGATGACCATGGACGGGAACATCAGCACCGACAGCAGGACCATCAGCACGTAGTTGAAGTTCGCCGTGAGATGGAAGAACGCCTCGGCCTTCACCGCCAGCGGCTGATCCGACTGCAGGATCCGCGGCAGGAGCTTCCGGCAGGTCTGGATGGAGCCCTTGGCCCAGCGGTGCTGCTGCGACTTGAACGCGTTCATCTCGACCGGCAACTCCGCCGGGACGACGACGTCGGGGAGGAAGTGGAACTTCCAGCCGCGCAGCTGGGTCCGGTAGCTGAGGTCCAGGTCTTCTGTCAGCGTGTCGTGCTGCCAGCCGCCGCCGTCCTCGATCGCCGCGCGGCGCCAGATTCCCGCGGTGCCGTTGAAGTTGAAGAAGTGGCCGGCGCGATTCCGGGCACCGTGCTCGAGCACAAAGTGGGCGTCGAGCAGAATCGACTGAATCTTGGTGAGCAGCGAGTAGTCGGCGTTGATGTGGCCCCACCGCGCCTGCACCACCCCGACCTTGGCGTCGGTGAAGTGATGAATCGTGCGATGCAGGAAATCGGCGGACGGCAGGAAGTCGGCGTCGAAGATGGCGATGAACTCGCCGCGCGCGACCTTCATCCCGGCCTCGAGGGCCCCGGCCTTGAACCCGGTGCGATCGGTGCGGTGGATGTAGCTGATGTCCACGCCCTGCGCCACGGCCCGGCGCACAGCCTGCTGGGCAATGGACCGCGTCTCGTCAGTGGAGTCGTCCAGGACCTGGATCTCGAAGCGGTCGCGCGGGTAGTCCATCTGCGCCACCGCGTCGATCAGGCGGTCGACGACGTACATCTCGTTGTAGATGGGCAGCTGCACGGTGACAACCGGCAGTTCCTCGAACTCAAACTGGCGGTCCGGCACCGGCACTTTGTCCCGGTACTTCATGTAGGCGTACACCAGGTAGTACCTGTGCCACCCGTAGCCGGCCAGGATGATCAGGATGAAGAAATACGTGGCGAGGATGAGGGTTTCGGAGGGAGACATCGGCGGGGCAGGTTCCTCGCAGAAAAATTATTCAGCAATTATACTTTCAGGGTCGCTAAAGTCAAAGAAATCAAGGATCTGAACCGATCCAGAGCCCCCCATGACCCCACAGGAAATTCGCCTTCTGATCGACCGCGTGACGCGCGGTGAAGTGACCACCGACGCTGCCGTTTCGGAACTGGCGAGCCGGTACCGCGAACAACCCTTCGAGGATCTTGGGTTTGCCCGGGTGGACCACCATCGCGCCTCACGGCAGGGCTTCCCGGAGGTCATCCTTGGCATGGGCAAGACGTCAGACCAGGTGGCCGCCATCGCCAGCCGCATCGTCGGCCATGGGCATTCCCTGCTGGTGACCCGGGCGGACCGGCCGATGTTCGAGGCCGTCAAGACGGTGGTGCCCGGCGCCACCTACCACGAGGCGGCCAGGGCCATCACTCTCCGCCAGAACGACGTGACGCCCGGGGTAGGGACGGTGCTGATCGCGGCGGCCGGGACCTCGGACCTGCCCGTCGCTGAAGAGGCCGCCGTCACCGCCGAGGTGATGGGCAACACCGTCGATCGGCTGTACGACGTCGGCGTCGCCGGCCTGCACCGCCTCCTGCGGGAACATCAGCGGCTGGCCGCCGCCCGCGTGATCGTCGTCGTGGCCGGCATGGAGGGCGCGCTGCCCAGCGTCGTCTCGGGCCTGGTGAGCGTGCCGGTCGTCGCCGTGCCGACGAGCATCGGCTACGGCGCCAGCTTCGGCGGGCTCGCCGCCCTGCTCGGGATGTTGAACAGCTGCGCGAACGGCGTGTCGGTCGTGAACATCGACAACGGGTTCGGCGCTGGCTGCATTGCCAGTCTCATAAATCACCTGTAGTCGACAGGTTTATGGGCGCACTGGCGCGCCGTAGCCCGTAGCCCGTAGCCCGTAGCCCGTAGCCCGTAGCCCGTAGCCCGTAAATTCTGAGGTGATGCGTGACGGAACCAACACAGCGGCAGATGCTCGAGTCCATCGCGCGGCGGGCGATGCAGCAGTTCGGGCTCGAGCCCGACTTTCCGCAGGCGGCGCTGACCCAGGCGGCGAGCGCGGCGCAGGGCGCCGGCAACGGGCTGCGCGACCTGCGCGGACTGCTCTGGTCGTCGATCGACAACGACGACTCTCGCGATCTGGATCAGCTCGAGGTGTGCGACAAGGCACCGGACGGACTGTCGCGCGTGCTCGTCGCCATCGCCGATGTGGACGCGCTGGTGCCCAAGGCGAGTGCCGTCGACAAGCACGCCAGCACCAATACGACGTCGGTCTACACGGCAGCGCGAATTTTTGCGATGCTGCCGGAAGCGCTCTCGACGGACAAGACATCGCTGCTCCCCGGCGTGGATCGCGCGGCCATCGTCATCCAGCTCGATATCGACGGCGACGGCGTCGTCCAGCAGTCCGACGTCTACCCCGCGCGCGTTCGCAATCACGCCAAGCTCACGTATGACGGCGTCGGCGCGTGGCTCGAGAACCGTGGACCGGCGCCGGCGGACCTGGCGGCGGTGACAGGACTCGAGGACCAGGTCCGTGAGCAGGATCGGCTTGCGCAGCTGATGCGCCACCAGCGTCAGGCGCTGGGCGCGCTGGATTTCGACCGTGCCGAGCTGCGGCCGGTGATGGACGGCGATCGGATCGCCGACCTGCAGGCTGTCGTCGGGGGCCGGGCGCGCGACCTCATCGAGGACTTCATGATCGCCGCCAACGGCGCGACGACGCGGTTCCTGTCAGCGAAAGGATCGCCGTCGCTGCGCCGGGTCGTCAAGACGCCGGAACGGTGGCCGCGCATCGTCAGCCTGGCCGCCGAGCGCGGGACGAAGCTGCCGGACGTCCCCGACGCGAAGGCGCTCGAAGGATTTCTCAACGCCGAGCGGAAGCGTTCGCCGGATACGTTCGACGATCTGTCGCTGAGCGTGATCAAGCTGCTCGGGCGCGGAGAGTATGCGGTCGCGACGGCCAACGAGCTTCTGGGGCACTTCGCGCTCGCGGTGCCGAGCTACTCACACTCGACAGCGCCAAATCGCCGCTTCCCCGATCTGATCATGCAGCGCCTGCTGAAGGCAGTCTTCGCCGGCGGCGGCGCGCCGTATGCGCCAGGCGAACTGAAGGGACTGGCCTCGCACTGCACGACGCAGGAGGACGCCGCCAACAAGGTGGAGCGGCTGGTGCAGAAGGCAGCCGCCGCGCTCCTGCTGTCCACGCGCATCGGCGAAGTGTTCGACGCCGTCGTCACCGGCGCGTCGTCGAAGGGGACGTGGGCACGGATCACGCGGCCACGCGTCGAGGGAAAAATCGAGCGCGGCGCGGAGGGGCTGGACGTCGGCGACCGCATCCGCGTCAAGCTGATCTCCACCGACGCCGAACGCGGGTTCATCGACTTCGCAAGGGTATGAGGCCAATCGTCAGATTGGCCGTCGGCGGCTTCCGGCATCTGTAGGGCCAATCTTCAGAGTGGCCGGCCGCGGCTGATGGCCGATCTGAAGATCGGCCCTGCAGACGACAGGTGACGAACGCCAAACGCGGTCATCGACCTCGCATTGGCGTAGGGCCAATCTTTAGATTGGCCGGCGGCAACTGGCTGATCTGAAGATCGGCCCTACAGACGACACGGTGACGAATGCCGAACGCGGGTTCATCGACGGCGCACTGGTGTAGGGCCAATCTTTAGATTGGCCATCGGCGACAGGCCGATCTGAAGATCGGCCCTGCAGTCAGTGCGGTCGCCGCCAGATTTTGCTATAATCAGAGGTTCGCCTCCTCCACCTCGCTTACCCAGTATGAATGCCGGCGCCTTGAAGGCCCTCGAGTTCGACAGGATTGTCGCCGCCGTGCGCAGCTTTGCCCTGACGCCGACGGGCGAGGCGCGGCTTGCCGTGCTCGCGCCCGATGGGGACGAGGTGGTCGTACGCAGCGCACTCGAGGCGACGACCGAAGCCGTCAGGTACCTGAAAGACAACCCGGTCTTCCCTCTCCGGGCGCCCGAAGACCTCGAGGAACTGCTCGCCCTGCTCGACGTGGACGGCCGCGCGCTCGAAGCCGCGCGCCTGCTGTCGCTGGCCGACTACCTCGAGTCGGTCGAGACCTCCGCGTCGGCGGTTCGCCGCGCGCGTGGCGAGTTTCCCCGGCTGCTTGCCATCGTCGGCGGGGCCGCGTCGTTCAAGGACGAGATTGCTGATGTCAGGAGGCGCATCGCGCCGCCGGGCGAGGTGCAGGATCACGCGAGCCCGCTGCTCGCGTCGCTGCGCGACAGGCTTCGCAAGCAGCGGACGCGCCTGCGCGGGACGCTCGAGTCGTACCTCCGCGGCAAGGACACGGCGAAGTACCTCCAGGACCAGATCGTCACCGAGCGCAACGGGCGCTTCGTGCTGCTCGTCAAGGCCGAGCACCGGGTGAACCTCCCCGGGCTTGTCCACGGCAGCTCCGCCAGCGGCGCCACGCTCTACCTCGAGCCGATGGCGACGGTGGAGATCAACAACGAGCTGGTGGAGCTCGAATCGCAGGAAGCCGAGGAGGTGCAGCGGATCCTGCTCGAGCTCACAGACCGGTTCCGTGGGCGCGGCGAAGACGTCGCCGCCTGCGAGCGTGTCGCGACGTCGCTGGACGTGCTCCAGGCAAAGGCGCGATTCGCCGAGATCACCTCCGCCGCGCCGCCCGCAATCGCCAGGGACGGCAGGCTCGAACTGCTCGCCGCACGGCATCCGCTCCTGATGCGCGGCGTGGTCTCGCGCTACAGCGATGACGTGTCGGGGCTGCCGGAGCATCCGACCCCGGTGGACATCAAAGTCGTGCCGCCCCACACGGCTCTTCTCATCACCGGGCCGAACACCGGCGGCAAGACGGTGGCGCTGAAGACCGCGGGGCTGCTCGCGCTGATGGCGCAGGCCGGCCTTCACGTTCCCGCCGAGCCAGGATCGAGCTTGCCGATCTTCCACTCGATCTTCGCGGACATCGGCGACGAGCAGTCCATCGCGTCGAGTCTCAGCACGTTCGGATGGCACATCCGCAACGTCGCGTCGATGGACCGCGATCTGCGACTGCCGGCACTGGTCCTGCTCGACGAGATCGGCGCAGGCACCGATCCGCTCGAAGGCGGCGCCCTTGGTGTCGCCATCGTCGACAATTTCCGCACCCGGGGCGCGATCGTGGTCGGGACGACGCACTACGACGCGCTGAAGACATACGCCGCGACGACGGCGGGTGTCGCCAACGCCGCGTTCGCGTTCGACCCGGTGAACTTTGCGCCGACCTATCGGCTGGTCTACGGATCTCCAGGACGCAGCCTCGCGCTCGAGATGGCGACGCGACTGGGGCTGGCCGGATCGATCGTCGAACGGGCGCGCGAGAATCTCGGCACGCGCGAGGCGCAGCTCGCCAGCCAGCTCAATCTCGTCGACGAGCAGCTGTCGACGCTCCAGGCCCGGCAGCGGGCTGTTGAAGACGAGCGTCGCACTGCTGAAGAGACACGCGCGCGCGTCGAGCAGCGCGAGCAGGATCTACGGGAGCGCGAGGCCGCCTTCAAGCGCAAGCTGAACGATCGGATCGACGAGCGTGTGCGTACTGCGACGCGCGAGATCGACACCGTCGTGCAGGCGCTCAAGCGCCAGACGTCGGCGCTCGCGACGCGCGAGACCGGCCAGCCCCGGCTGTCGACAGGCGATCACGGCTCGTTGAAGGCCCACGCCCGCGCAGCCGTCGAGGCCGCCGCCGCGCGCGCCGTGGAGCCCGGTGCTCAGGAGCCGGGAGCCCGAAGCCCGGAGCCTGAACTCCGGCGACCCGCCCGGATCGGCGACAGAGTGGTTGTCCCCCCGTTCGGTCTCGAAGGCGTCGTCAAGGCGATCGTCGACGGGCAGGCTGAAGTGGACGTCAACGGCAAGCGTCTGCGGGCGCCAGTGAAAGGCGTCACCGTCGTGGGCTCGGCGGCGACCGCCGCAGCGCCGACAGTGCGGGTCAACGTGGCCCTGACAGAGCGCGAGGGATCGTTGTCGGACCTCAACGTCATCGGGTGCACGGTTGACGAAGCGCTCGATCGCGCCGAGCGATTCCTCGACGAGACGCTGGTGACCGAGCAGCGGACGGTGCGGTTGATCCACGGGCACGGCACTGGCAAACTGCAGCGCGCCCTCGCCGGCTTCCTGAAGGCGCATCCGCTCGTGGCGGCGTTTCGCGCCGCGCCACCCGAGCAGGGCGGCGGCGGCGTCACCGTAGTGGACTTGAAAGAGTAATGGCACTCTTTCCTCAAGCGTTCATCGACGACCTGCACCTGCATGCCGATATCGTGCAGGTGATCGGCGAGGTCGTGTCCTTGCGCAAGGCGGGGAACACGTGGAAGGGGCTGTGCCCGTTTCACGGTGAGAAGACGCCGTCATTTCACGTCAATCGCGAGAAGGCCTTCTTTCACTGCTTCGGCTGCGGGGTCGGCGGCGACGTCATCAAGTTCGTCGAGCTGCAGGAAAAGGTGAGCTTCCCGGAAGCTGTCCGCCTGCTGGCCGGCAAGTTCGGCATGACCATCCCCGAGGCGCCGGATGAGGGGCGCCGCGAGATCAGCGCCGCGGAGCGCGAGTCGCTGCTCAAGGTCCACGAGCAGGCCGCCGAGTGGTTCCGGCAGCAGCTGGCCTCCCCTGCAGGCACACGGGTGCGGCAGCAGCTGACGGCACGCGGTATCACCGCAGCAACAGCCACCCAGATGGGCCTCGGGTTCGCGCCGTCCACGCGTGAGGGGCTACTCGCGCACCTGACGACGCTCGGCGTGGAGCGGCAGGTGCTGCTGCGCAGCGGCCTGGTGGTGCAGCGCGACAGCGGCGAGGTGGTGGACCGGTTCCGCAACCGGCTGATGATTCCGATCTGCCGCGACGCGGGCTCGATCGTCGCGTTCGGCGGACGGGCAATCGAGAGCGACCAGCAGCCGAAGTACCTGAATTCACCGGAGACGCCGATCTACTCGAAGGGCCGGATGCTCTACGGACTGCATCTGTCGAAGGCCGCAGTCCGGCGGCTGAACTTCGCGGTGCTGGTGGAGGGCTACTTCGACTTCGGCCAGTTGATCCAGGCCGGCATCGAACCGGTGGTGGCGTCGTGCGGGACGGCGCTGACATCCTCGCAGGCGCAGCTGCTGCGGCGGTTCGCGTCCAGAGTCGTCTTGAGCTTCGACCCGGACGCTGCCGGCCAGGGAGCGGCGGTGCGGTCGTGCGAGATGCTGGTGGCGGAAGGGTTCGAAGTGAATGTGGCGGTGCTGCCGCCGGGCGCCGATCCTGACACATTCGTGCAGCGCTCCGGGCGCGACGCCTACCAGGAACGGTTGAAAGCGTCGGTGCCGTATTTGCAATTCCTGCTCGATCGGCACGCGGGCCTGCACGACCTGACCAGCGACGAGGGCCGGCGAAAATTCCTGCACGCCATGCTGGAGATCGCCGCGAGAATCCCCGACGCGGCGGCGCGCGACCAGTTTGCCGACCGCCTGGCGCACAAGGCCCGGATCACCGAAGACGTCGTGCGGGCCGAAATCCGCAAGGCGGCTGCCGCGAAGCGGACGGAGCTACCGGATCGGGCGTTTGTCCCGTCGGGGCCGCTCAAGGCGGCGGAACGGGGGCTTCTCTGGGGTCTGGTGCACGAACCCGAGGCCGTCCGACCGCTGGTAAATGAGCTGGAACTCGATGATTTTAAATATCTTACGGTGTCGCCGGCGATTGAAGCCGCGCGCGACCTGGAAAAAGTTGCGGATGCCATATTCCCATCCGCCCTTCTGGAGCGTCTAAGTACTGGGTTGGCGCAGCAGGTGGCGGCGGCGGCCGCCGAATCCGCAGCCCCGGCGCCCCCGGTGGAATGCGTCCGGGCGCTGAAATTGCTGCGATACGACCGGGAGCGGGCGGCCCTTCAGCGGGAAATCGACGAAATCAGAGATGACGGGTCGGCGGCGACGGCGACCCGGATCGAAGAGCTCTACGACAGGAAAGTGGATTTGAAGCGGCGGATAGAGGCGTTGTCGGCCAATTGAGGCCCGACTGGGCACGACCCACAGCCTGACGTCGCATTTTCAGGCGAAAAGCGTCATTATAGAGGGCTCGGCGCAGAAGCGCGCCCGGCCAGTTTTGCGAGGAGGAACCCTTGTCGATCGAAGACAAGTATGACGAGGTAAGGCAGCTCATCAACATGGGCAAGGAGAAGGGCTACCTTCTCTACGACGAAGTCAATGAGCTGCTTCCGGCAGAAATCACCTCGTCTGAAGAACTGGATGACCTGTTCAACCAGTTCGGCAGCGCCGGTATCGAGGTGCTCGACTCGGACAAGACGTTCCGGGACGAGAAGGGCGGGTTCGACCGTACGGCGGAGGGCAGCGAGGAAATCGAACTCGACCTGACGCCGGGCGCGCTCGACAAGACCAACGACCCGGTCCGGATGTACCTCCGTGAGATGGGCACGGTGCCGCTGCTCACCCGCGAGGGCGAGGTGGCGATCGCCAAGCGCATCGAGCGGGGGAAGCTCTCGGTCATCAAGTCGATCTCGCGCACGCCGATGGTCACCAAGAAGGTGATTCAGCTGGGCGACGATCTGAAAAACGATCAGCGCACGATCCGGGAGCTGGTGACGTTCTCGGATGAGGAGCTGACCGAAGACAAGATCGAGGACCGCAAGCGCGAAGTACTCCGGCAGATCGACGCCGTGAGGAAGGCGCGCGCGCAGGTCCAGAAGACTGAAGAGAAGCTCGAGCCGATCCTGAAGAAGGACAAGAAGAAATACCGCCGTGCGCGCTGGAAGATGCTGCGCGCGCGGGTGGAGCTCTCCAAGCGCATCCGCGAGATCGAGTTCACCGAACTGGTCAAGCGCCGGATGATCGAGGAGATCAAGGATCAGGTCGAGTCGGTCCAGCGCTTCGAGCGCGAGATCCTGCACGTGGAACGGCAGCTCGAGCCGCCCAAGGGCCGGCGGCCGATCAAGCTCCGCGAAGAGGATCGCAAGCTGTTTCAGAAGCGCGTGAAGGATCTCCGCACGCAGCTCAAGGCGCAGGCCGACGAGCTGCAGGAGACGCCAGAGCGGCTGCGCCGCACGCTCGACACGATCACCAAGGGCGAGTGGCAGGCGGAGCTGGCCAAGAAAGAACTGGTCGAGGCCAACCTCCGACTGGTCGTGTCGATCGCCAAGAAGTACACCAACCGCGGGCTACAGTTCCTCGATCTGATTCAGGAAGGCAACATCGGCCTGATGAAGGCGGTGGACAAGTTCGAGTACCGGCGCGGCTACAAGTTCTCGACCTACGCGACGTGGTGGATCCGTCAGGCCATCACGCGTGCGATCGCGGACCAGGCGCGGACGATCCGCATCCCGGTCCACATGATCGAGACCATCAACAAGCTCATTCGCACGAGCCGCGCGCTGGTGCAGGAGCTTGGCCGCGAGCCGACCTCGGAAGAGATCGCGCAGCGGATGGACATCCCGGTCAGCAAGGTCCGCAAGGTGCTCAAGATCGCGCAGGAACCCATCTCGCTCGAGACTCCCATCGGCGAGGAGGAGGATTCGCATCTTGGCGACTTCATCGAGGACCGCGGCATCGTCTCGCCCGCCGACGCGGTGATCAACCTGAACCTCAAGGAGCAGACTGACGCGGTCCTGAAGACGCTGACGCCTCGCGAGGAAAAGGTCATCAAGCTGCGCTTCGGCGTCGGCGACGGCAGCGAGCACACGCTCGAAGAGGTCGGCCAGAACTTCGCGGTCACCCGCGAGCGCATCCGGCAGATCGAAGCCAAGGCGCTCAGGAAGCTTCGTCACCCGTCCCGCAGCAGGAAGCTTCGCGCGTTCCTGGAAGGGCGGACGTAGAAGGAATGAAGAATGGGCGAATGAAGAATGAAGATTCTTCGTTCGTCCACTTTTTTCATTCTTCATTCTTCATTCTTCATTCTTCATTCAGCATTCTCCACTCCTGCGGGCCCTTAGCTCAGCGGTCAGAGCCGCCGGCTCATAACCGGCTCGTCCCAGGTTCGAATCCTGGAGGGCCCACTTCTTCCTCACTCCGTTCGGTCGAAGTCAGGCCCTCCAGGCTTCAGGCACGCCGCGTCGCGCGCTTTCGCGCGACGCGAGCGGGCACGAATCCTCACCCAGCGCGCATCGCTTCGCTCGCTTCACCACTCGGTGCGCCCGCCTGGGCGCCGCACGGGCCCCTCACGCGCTTTCGCGCGACGCGAGCGGGCACGAATCCTCACCCAGCGCATCGCTTCGCTCGCTTCACCACTCGGTGCGCCCGCCTGGGCGCCTCACAGGCTCCCTCGCGCGCTTCCGCGCGACGCGAGCGGGCACGAATCCTCACCCAGCGCGCATCGCTTCGCTCGCTTCACCACTCGGTGCGCCCGCTTGGGCGCCTCACGGCTCCCTCGCGCGCTTTCGCGCGACGCGAGCGGGCACGAATCCTCACCCAGGCGCATCGCTTCGCTCGCTTCACCACTCGGTGCGCCACGCTTCGGCGGGCGGATGCTACTGCTTCACGCCGGTGATTTCCTCGCCGCTGAACCCGGAGTTGAAGATGCCGCCGGTGAAGCGATGGCCGGTCGAGTCGAGCTGACCGCGAAGGTAGAAGTCGAGAAAGAAGGCCACCTTGAAGCGGATGGAGAACTTGCCGTTGGCGTCGATAGTTCCCGGTTCTGCGGGATCGGTTTTGCCGATGGTGCCCTTCGGGGTGACGAAGAGCTCTTCGAGCTGCTCGAAGCTGCCCGTCACGGTGCCACCGCTCTGCTGCAGCGTGAGTTGAAGCGGCACAAACGACGGGATGTCCACGTGCCAGCTGCCCGCCATCGTCCCGACAGTAACGACACGAGTGTCCGAACCGCTGGCGCCACTCGGATCGGTTGCGGTCACCTTCACTGTGACCGGGCCGTCACCGGTCATCGTTTTTGACTGTGAGGCGCCCGTTGCTGTGGTGCCGTCGCCGAAGTCCCACTTCAGCGTGACTGCGTCGCCGTCGGGATCGGTCGCGGCGGCCTGGAAGGTGAAGGCGCTCACCTGCGAGACGCCGGAGCCGGGAGACACCGACATCGAGCTGATCGTCGGCGCGTGATTCTGCGGCGTGGGAGTTGGAGTAGGTGTCGGCGTCGGTGTCGGGCTGGACGACGAGCCGCCGCAACCGGCGGCGCTCAGGCACAAGAGAATCGCGAGCACACTTCTTCTCATCAGAGTTCCTCCGCGGGCACAAAGACAGTCAGGTGGGACCCGCGCAACCGGCGGGCGCGCTAAATGGATGAGTCAGATTGCCACAGTCGAGCTGGAAGGCACAAGAGACCGGGGAGACATCGTGAAACAAATGTTAAATCAATTTGACATTGTGTTAATGTCGTTATACATTCACCGCTGGAGCTCGACATGCGCAACCCCTGCAAGAGTCTCGTCCCGCACTGGATCTCGTTCCTGGTCATGTTCGGCGTGCTGGTGCTGGCCAACGTCCTCGCGAGCGGCCTCGGCTCGGCCTCTCTCCCACGCGTGGCGATCGCCCTCGCGACAATTGCCACCTTCGTCGCGCTGGCGGTCCGTCGCGTCGCGATCTACCGGCGACTGGACGAACTCCATCAACGCATCCAGCTCGAGTCGCTGGCCTCCGCCTTCGCCGGCACCTTCCTCTGCTTCGTGGCCTACTGGCTGCTCCAGATCTCCGGCCTGCTTCCGCCGCTCGACGGCATGTACTTCCTGCTGACGATGATCGCGTTGATGAACCTGGGGGCAGACGGCGCCTGGCGGAAGCTGACGAGGCGTCCGGAATCACAGTGAAGAACCGGCTTCGGGTGCTGCGCGCTGAACGGAGCTGGTCGCAGGCCGACCTGGCCGCCAGGCTCCACGTCAGCCGGCAGACGGTGAACTTCATCGAAACCGGCCGCTACGACCCCAGCCTGCCCCTCGCATTCGCGATCGCGGACCTGTTCTCGCTGACGATCGAGCAGATCTTCGAGCACGAAAGCGCGGCGTCGTAGGCGACCACGTCGCGCGCCGGGCGCACCGGATTTCGCCGTGCGGCCGGCAGCGATCGCCGACGGTTACGGGCGGTGTGCTATCGTTTTCGACAGTGCACCCCGATATTGAACGCCTGATCCAGCTGCAGGCGCTCGACCTGAAGGCCGCCGACGCGCGCCGGCTTCAGACGAGCATCCCCGAAACGCAACGCGCCCTCGACCAGAAAATGGAGACTGCGAGGGCCGCGGTGGCGGCGGCCAAAGACAGGCTGGCCGCGAACCAGACCGACCGCCGCGCCCTCGACAAAGACGTTGCCGCCGTCCAGACCCGCCTCTCCCGCTACAAAGACCAGTTGATGGAAGTGAAGACGAACCGCGAATACCACGCGATGCAGCACGAAATCGAGACTGCGCAAGCGGAGGTGAAGCGGATCGAAGACCTGATCCTGGAACAGATGGTCACGGGCGACGACCTGGCCAGCGCGCTCAAGGACGCCGAAACCGGCGTGAAGACCGCCGAGCAGCAGATCACGCGCGAACGAGCGGACCTCGACAAGCAGCTCGCCGAATCGACATCGACGCTCGACGCGCTGCTCGCGGAGCGCAACCTGCTCGTGCCGCAGCTCGCTCCCAAGGTGCTGGCGCTCTACGAGCAGCTGGCCAAGGCGCGCAAGGGCATCGCGGTGGCCGAGGCGCGCGCCGAACGCTGCGTCGAATGCCAGGTGCGGCTCCGGCCGATGGTCTACGCCGAGGTCCGGCGCAACAACACGCTGCTGCAGTGCGACAGCTGCCAGCGCATCCTCTACTACGTCGCGCCGCCCGCGGCCGACGCGGCGCCACCGTCGTAATCGCCGAATACCTCAGCGGACTTTTCGGCGACGCCGGCTGGTGTTACGCGGCGGGTCTGATGTAGCCCGCCAGCCGCCCGGCGGACGGGCCGTCACGCCGGTAGGACGGAAACCACGCCGCCTGGCACGACGTGCACAGGCGGCTGGCATGAATCGCATCGCGCGGCACGCCGCGCCGCGCGAGCTGATCGGCGTTGGCCTGCCACAGGTCCAGGTACCAGTCACCTGATCGCTGGATGAACCAGGCGTCGGTTTCTCCTGTGGACCAGCCGCTCTCGCGAAACCGCTCGACGAGCTCCGGGCCGACGCGATAACAGCAGGGCCCGATACTCGGCCCAATAGCGGCGGTGAGGCGGTCCGCCGAGGCCTGCGCGTCCACCAGCGCGGACGCCGCCACGCCCGCGACATCAGCTGCGGTCCCCCGCCAGCCGGCATGGGCCGCGATCACGCGGCCGGATCCAGCGTCGCCCAGGAGCAACGGCACGCAGTCGGCGGCCTGCACCGCGATGACCAGGGCCGAGTCCTCTGCGAATACGAGATCGGCTTCAGCGAGAGCGCCCCCCGCGTCCGCCTTGCTGGCGCGATGAAGCGTCGCGCCGTGAACCTGCTTCAGCCGGATCACCGACTCCGCCACGACACCGGCAGCCTCGGCTACCAGATCCCAGCGCTCCGACGGTTCAGTCGATGAGATGCGCAACGGCAGTTGACGGGTCGTCCAGCCGTGTACGAACGGCTGCAAGGCGTCGGCGGACAATTGCAGCCCCCAGGGAGCGGGCATCCAGGAGAAGCCGGGTGCCGGCGGCGGCGGCGTCATGGCAGGCGGGAGCATTGTAGAGTACGCCTCATGACCATCGTCGGGCTCGGCATGGACGCGACTGAGGTCGATCGCATCGCGCAATCACTGGAGCGGTACGGAGAGCGGTTTCTGCGACGGGTGTTTACCGAGCGGGAAATCGCCTACTGCATGGGACGGAAACATCCGGCGCCTCATCTGGCAGGCCGCTTCGCGGCGAAGGAAGCGGGGATGAAAGCCATCGGCACCGGCCACGCCTATGGCGTGTTGTGGCGCGATCTGGAAGTCGCTCGCGCCGGCGGTCCCCCGCAACTGCTGTTTCACAACGCCGCCGCCGCGCATTTCGCGCGGCTCGGGGCGCAAAAGGCCCTGTTGACCATCACGCACACCGACCAGCTCGCCCTCGCGCACGTGATCCTGATCGGAGAGCCCGACAACCGCCGTTAGCAGTCTGAACCGAGCGGCCCGGCGCGCGCAGCGCGCCGCCGCCGTGACCGCGTCTCCAACCCTCGTATTCGCAATACGTTCTGCTGACGATCGCCATCCGGCCCACGGCGGCACGCGTCATGATTCACGTCTCCTCGAGCACCTCACGGATGGGGGCTCTCACCAGGAGCGAAGTCGTGGTCGTCAAAATCCTGCCGAACGAGAAGGGAAACCCCCCGGGAAAGCTCGCCGATGCCGAGCTCCACTTTTCCAGCGGGCCGCTGGATGGGCTGAAGCTGGTGGGCTTTGCGGTGTGGGAGCGACGCACCGGCACGGGCCGCAACGTCACGTTTCCAGCGCGAACGTACTCGGTCAACGGCGAGCGTCGAAGCTTCGCCTTGTTGCGTCCCATGACGGACGCCACGTCCCAGGATCGCGTTCGCGATCTGGTTCTTCAGGCGTACGCGGAGTTCGAGGCCGAGCAGGCCGTCGCGACGTGACTTGCGAGCAGCGCTGCCGATAAGTCCGGCACCCTGCGCCAGTCGTCATCGCGCATCGTAGACGTGCGCGACATCGACGTGCTCACCGCGGTGGTAGCGGGCGCGATCGGCAAGAGCGTAGACAGTCACCGGCATGGCGGCGTGAATCTTCGCGGCCGGGGGCCAGTCGAGATCGCCATACCGGCTGTCGCGGACCAGGCGCTGCCGAAACCCGTCGACCTCCCACGCTTCCAGCACGAGCCACACCGGGTGGCCCTGCTGTTCGATCGCGGAGACGACGACGTCGAAGCGGGAGGGGGAGATGCTGTCCCACCGCAGGATCGAGCGGTTGCCGTACAGCCAGATGGAGCCGCTCTCCTGCATGGCTGCGACAACGGACCCTGCCGGCGTGTGGGCGCGGACCCAGTCGCCGGTCAAGGCATACCGCCTGGCGCTCCCTGCAGAGTCGAACGCGCCCTGCGCACGCGCCACGGACAGTCCGACGATCGCCTGGGCAGCGACGACGCACACCACGGCCACCCGCCCGATCGCACCGGACCATCGGGCGATGCGCGCAAGGCCGCAGGCCGCAAGCACGCTCCCGACCCCGATGGCGGGCAGCAGAAAGCGCAGGTATGTCCAGTGGTCGAACACGATGTAGGGCAGGTAGGCGGCGAGATTCAGCAGCGCCATCGCCGACAGGAGCCACGCCGCACGGCGTCTCCAGCCCGCTGGCAAGATGATCGGCGCGAGCAGCACAGCCACCCAGATCGTCAGACCACGCGTCTGCAACGTCCACGCGGCGTATCTCGACAGGTTCGTGGCGGCGCGTCCCGCATCGAACAGGTCGCCAGCGGCGCCGTAGCCGGATCGCCAGGGCGCGCCGTACCACAAGGTGTTGATCAGGGCCAGGGCGCAGACCGGCGCCACCAGCGTCGAGATGAACCACACCGCTCTCCGCACGGCGGAGGGCCGCGCGGTTACCGGCCCCTTTTCTGGCGCCGGGGCAAACGTCACGAGCAGCCAGACGGGTAGTGTCAGCGCGACAAGATTGGGACGCACGAGCAGCGCAATGCCAGTGAAGAGTCCCGCGATCGCGGGCCTCGACGCCAGCCCTGCCGCCGCCGCGAGAAGCCATGCGGCGCAGGCGGGCACGTCGCTCATCGGCTGGAGGCCCTGGAACAGCAGGACTGGATTTGTTGCGAGAAGCACGGCTGCGCCAAGCCCGGCTCGTGGGCCATCCAGCCTGCGTGCAATCCACGCCGCCGTGAGCACTGCCAGGGTGGCGCAGACCGGCGCGACGACCATCGCGCCCGGGAGGCCGAATGCCACCAGAAACGGCGTCATCAACCATGGCAGGCCCGGTGGGTAGGTCGGCACCATCGTCTGGTTGTCGAGCGCGGCGCGATACCCGAGAGGCGCCATGGTGCCAACCGTCACCTCGGGAATCCGTCCCGCCAGCGCTTCGACGACACGAGGTGCGCCTTGTGTCCAACGAACTGCCTGGAAGACGTACCCGAACGCGTCTGCCCCACCCGCGACGCGCACCCGGGCCGAGAACAGTGTGCCGAGCACCGTGACGCCGACGATGGCCAACAAGACACCGCCGGACCCCTGCCGACTGGCAAGCCAGCGAAACGCCTCGCCCCTTCGAGAGCGCGGGGCGGACGCCGCCGCCACCATGAACAGCATGGCGGCCGTCACGCACGGCGGAAGTACCTGATGCGCGGAAACCTGGATCGGCCCGACGCCGAAGGAGAAGCCGCCCGTCGTCCAGATGACCGCGGCAAGTGCCAGGGACACGACGCCCGCAGTGGCGAGGACCCGCGCGAGGATGATGCGGGGCTCCCGGCGGCCTGGAGCCCAGCCTGCCCGGGCCTGGTCATCGAACCGAGGCTGCGACGGCGACGCTGGCGCGCCGCCGGCTGCTACCTGGTGTTCAGGGACCGGCGTCGATTCGTCGTTCACACGATCTCGGCCGCCGGTCGCACTCAGCCCTCGTGCTGGCGTCGAAGAAACGCCGGCACGTCAAGCGGCGACGGCTCGTCCATCCCCTCGAGGACCTGATCCTCGCCCCCGGCCGCCATCGCCAGCGGCATCGGCATGTCGATCGATGCGCGCCGGGTGATGACGCGCGACACCGCAAGGCCCGCCGCCGGCTCCGACTTCGGCCGCGTGTTGTAGTGCGCGAGGTCCACCGGCGTTGACGTCGAAGTGGATGCCGGGACGCGGCTGGTACCGGCCCTGTCGAAGCCCGTCGCGATGACGGTGATCTTCACCTTCCCCACCAGCGTCGGATCGATCACCGCGCCGAAGATGATGTTCGCCTCCTCGTGGGCGGCCTCCTGGATGATCAGGGACGCGTCGCTCACTTCCAGCAGCGACAGGTCGGGGCCGCCGGTGACGTTGATGATCACGCCGCGTGCGCCCTGCACCGATGCCCCTTCGAGCAGCGGGCTGGAAATCGCCCGGCGCGCGGCGTCCATCGAGCGCGTGTCGCCCTGGCCGATGCCAGTCCCCATCATCGCGATGCCCATGCCCGCCATGATCGTCTTCACGTCGGCGAAATCGAGGTTGATCAGCCCCGGCACCAGGATCAGATCGGAGATGCCCTGGATCGCCTGCCGCAGCACGTCATCGGCGGTCATGAACGCGTCGTTCAGCGTCGTCTGGCGCTCGATGATCGAGAGCAGACGCTCGTTCGGGATGGTGATGACGGTGTCGACGCAGTCCTGAAGCGCGCTGAGGCCCTCGGCCGCCTGCACCTGCCGGCGCTTGCCCTCGAACTTGAACGGCTTGGTGACGACAGCGATCGTCAGCGCGCCCAGTTCCGACGCGAGGCTGGCGATGACCGGTGCTGCGCCAGTGCCGGTGCCGCCGCCAAGTCCCGTCGTGACAAACACCATGTCGGCGCCGTCCAGCGCTTGAATGAGCTTGTCGGTGTCCTCGAGCGCGGCCTGCCGGCCGACGTCCGGGTCGGCGCCGGCGCCGAGCCCCTTGGTGAGCTTGCCGCCGATCTGGATCTTGACCGGCGCCGGGTTCACCTGCAGCGCCTGCAGGTCCGTGTTGGCGACGATGAACTCCACGCCCTCGAAGCCGCTCTGCACCATGCGCGCAACGGCGTTGCTGCCGCCGCCGCCGACGCCTACGACCTTGATGCGTGCGCCTGCCCGGCGGTCCTCGTCGAGCCGCAGCCGCAGCTCGCGCGGATCGATGTCCTTGAACATCGGCGACGTGTTGAACTCCTGCGACATTCCCATGTCCTCCCGCTTAGAAGAACTCACGAAACAACCCCTTCAAGCGACCGGCGACGCGGCTGAACGCCCCGACTCCGGTCGTCCGCCCTGTTTCAACCACCAGATTCCGCTGGCCGTAAAGCACGAGTCCTACCGGCGTGGCAAATGACGGACTTCCGACGTGATCCGCCAGTCCGCCCACTCCCGCCGGCGCACCGCGCCTGATCGGCAGGTCGAAGATCTGCTCGGCGATCTCCGGCATGCCTTCGAGGATCGCACCGCCTCCGGTGAGGACGATCCCCGAATTGAGTGCCTTCTCGTAGCCGGCGCGCCGGATCTCGTCCCACACCAGGTGAAAGATCTCTTCCGCCCTGGGCTGGAGAATCTCCGACAGGATGCGCCGGGCCATGACGCGAGGGCGCCGCCCGCCCACGCTCGCCACGTCCATCGTCTCGTCTTCGTCCACCATCGCCGAGAGCGCGCAGCCGCATTTGCGTTTCAGCTTCTCCGCGTCGGGAATCGGCATCCGCAGGCCGACCGCGATATCGCTGGTGAAGTGGTCGCCGCCGACGCCGATGACCGCTGTATGCCAGAGGCTGCCGCGCTCGAAGATCGCGATGTCCGTCGTGCCGCCGCCGATGTCGACCAGCGCGACACCCAGTTCCTTCTCGTCCGGCGTCAGCACCGACTCCGACGCGGCGATCTGCTCGATCACCGTGTCGATGACGTGAACGCCGGCGCGATTCACGCACGACACCATGTTCTGCGTCGCCGTCGTGCTGCTGGTGACGATGTGGACGTTGACCTCGAGCCGGGCGCCGGTCATGCCGACGGGGGCGCCGATGCCGTCCTGCTCGTCGACGACGAAGTCCTGCGGGAGCACGTGCAGGATGTCGCGTCCGGCCGGCAGTGACACCGCCTTGGCCGCCTCGATCGCCCGCCGCACGTCGTCGCGGGTGATCTCACGGCTCTTGCCGGCCACGGCAATCACCCCGCGCGAGTTGAAGCCCTTGATGTGAGGCCCGGCCATCGAGAGGTGGACGGCGTCGATCTCGACGCCCGCCATCAGCTCGGCCTCCTCGATCGCCTTCTTGATCGACTCGACAGCCGCTTCCAGGTTGACGATGACGCCGCGCCTGATGCCGCGCGACTCCGCCACGCCGATCCCGACGATGTCGAGGCTGCCGTCGTCCATCGTCTCGCCCACAATCGCGCACACCTTCGACGTCCCGACGTCGAGGCCTACGAGATACCGGTCCTTCCGTCCCACATCCCCTCCTCAGTGGCCGATCGGCCCCGACGGAGGCTCACTGGCCTCCCGTCGCGCCGTGCCGGACGCCGGCCGCACGTAAACGCGGTCGGCAAATCGCAAGTCGACGTACTCGATATCCGGCACGCGCGCGTGCAGGGCTGCCGCCAGACCCTGGTATGCCTGCACCCGTTCCAGAAACTGGTCGGTGCCGACATGCACGAGCGCCGTGTCCGAGTCCAGCGTGAGCACGGCGTCGTTCGGGTTGGACACGTCGATCTGCGAGACGTGCTGCAAGACGGCGGGCTGGACGCCGATCCCGGCGATCACCCGGGCGGCGAGCGCCGCCCGATCGGGATCGACGGTGGCGCCGCCCGCGGCAACCTCGGCGCCCAGGCCGTCGACGATCGGCAGGTCGAGTTGCGCGTAGTTCGGCCCGTACTCGTCGATGACGAGGCCCTGCTCGTCGACCAGATAGAGCGTGCTGTGCAGGCGCGCGAGCGCCATCGGCTGCCGCTCCCGAATCACGACCTCGACGGTGGACGGCAGGACACGGCGCAACGCCGCGTCCTCGATCCAGGGCGAGCCGAGCAGGCGTCGGCGCCAGGTGTCGAGGTCGGTCATCAGGATGTGCTGACCGCGCAGGCCTTCGAGCAGCGCCAGGACTTCGCCCTGCGCGAGACGGTGATTCCCGCGGACGCGAATGATGCCGATCGTCAGCGCCTGCGTCTGGCCCAGCACGTGCGCGGCGCCGAGCGTGACCCCGCCGACCAGGGCGACCGCCGTGAACACGCGCAGCCCGGTGATGACCCGCGGCAGCCATGCGCGCCGCGGGCGAGCCGGCTTCACGTGCGCGCGACGGAATCGCCGATCGGCCGGAGCAGTTACAGGCACGCTGTCAGCTCCTGCACAATCCTCGGCGCGACGCTGCCGATCGAGCCGGCGCCAAGCGTGATCACGAGATCTCCGGGACGCGCCAGCCGCGCGACCGCCTGCGGCAGGTCGGCCAGCTGCTTCACCACGTGGACGCGCCCCGGGGCCTGCTGCGCCACGGCCTCCGCCAGTGCGTCGATGGTGATACCCGGAATCGGGTCCTCACCCGCGGGATAGATGTCGGTGAGAATCACCTCGTCGGCGAGCGCGAGCGCGGGGCCGAACTGCTCGAGCAGTTGCCTGGTCCGGGTGTAGCGGTGAGGCTGAAACACGCACAGGATCCGTGAGCGCCCGGTCTGGCGGGCCGCGCGCAGCACTGCCGCCACCTCGGTGGGGTGGTGGCCGTAGTCGTCCACCACCAGCACGCCGCCGACTTCGCCCTTGCGCTCAAAACGCCGCTCGGCGCCGCGGAACTCGCCAAGCGCCTCGGCGATGACCGGGTATGGCACACCGAGCTCGAGGGCCACGCCGGTCGCCGCCAGCGCGTTGAGCACGTTGTGCCGGCCCGGCACCTGCAGCACCAGCGCTCCAAGTCGCTCGTGACCGCCGCCAGCGGTTCGCATCACGACAGACGCTCGCGCGCCAAACCCTGCGACCTCGACATCCTCGGCCCTGAGCGCCGCCTCCGGATTGTCGATGCCGTAGGAGACGACACGCGAAGTGATCGTGCCGGCGAGCGTGGCGACGTGCGGATCGTCAATGCAGAGCACCGCCGCGCCGTCGGCAGGCACCGACGAGGCGAAGTGACCGAAGGCGCCGACGAGATCGTCGAAGCCGCGGTAGCTCTCCATATGCTCGTGATCGATGTTCGTCACTATCGCCACATGCGGCCGAAGCAGGAGGAACGACCGATCGCTCTCGTCTGCTTCCGCCACCAGAATCTCGCTCTCACCCACGCGCGCATGACTGCCGAACTGCGCGAACCGTCCGCCGATGACGACCGTCGGGTCCAGCCCGGCGCGCGTCAGCACCAACCCCACCATCGCCGTCGTCGTCGTCTTGCCGTGCGCGCCGGCCACGGCAACTCCCCTGCGCGGCGCCATCAGATCCGCCAGCAGCTGTCCCCGCAGCAACACCGGGATGGCCCGGCGGTCGGCCTCCCGCCACTCCGGGTTGTCCGGCTTCACCGCCGACGACCGCACGACGGCGTCGACGCTGCCGACGTTGGCCGCGGCGTGCCCCTCGTGGAACTCGAGTCCCAGGCCAACGAGGTGCGCGGTCACCGACGTCGCGCGCAGATCGGAGCCGCTCACCGTCACGCCCTGCCGGAGCAGGATTTCCGCCAGCGGGCTCATGCCGCTGCCGCCGACACCGATGAAGTGCACGGCGCGCAGCCGCCCGGCCACGCCTACGCTCCCGCCAGCGTCAGCGCACGCGTCGCGATGTGGGCCGCGGCCTCCGGCTTCGCCAGACGTCGCGCCGCCTCACCCATCCGCTTTCGTCCTTCCGCGTCGGCAGCCAGCGCAAAAATCCTCACCGCCAGTCGATTGCCGCTCAGTTCGGCCTGGTCGATCACCTCGGCGGCGCCCGCCTTTGCCAGCACCTCGGCATTGCGGCGCTGATGGTCGTCGGTCGCCGTCGGCAGCGGAACGAGAATCGACGGCTTTCCCGCCGCCGTGATCTCCGCCAGGGTCGTCGCTCCCGCGCGGCAGATCAGCAGATCCGCCGCCTTCATCTCCCGGTCCATCTCGAACAGGAACGGTTCGACGCGAGCGGCCAGCCCGGCCCGTGCATAGCCCTCTCGAACCACCGCCACGTCTCGCTCGCCTGTCTGGTGGGTGACGACGAGTGGTGTGGGAGAGGCCGCCAGCTTCGTCGCTGCCTCCACACAGGCCATGTTGATCGCGTGCGCGCCCTGAGAGCCGCCAAAGATCAGCACCCCCAGCGCCGCACGTCGGCGCTGATTGACCCGGCTCCGCCGGGGCTCGCAGGAACTCGGCGCGAACCGGATTGCCGGCGACAAACCCTTTTCCCATGAAGAACGGCAGCGTCGATTCATAGGTCACCGCAGCGGCACGCACCAGCCGTGCGAGCAGCCGATTGGTCAGGCCCGGGACTGCGTTCTGCTCGAGGAGCAGCGTGGGAATTCCACGCAGCGCCGCGATGGCGACGACGGGGCCCGAGCTGTAGCCGCCGACGCCAATCACCAGGCGCGGCCGCCGCCGCGAGAGCAGCCGCCACGCGTCCAGCGCAGACAGGGGTATCAGCGCCACGCCTTTCAGCCTGACGGCGATCGATTTGCCCTTCAGCCCCGCGCTGCGAATCACGTCCAGTTCGAACCCCTCGCGCGGCACGACCCGCGACTCGATGCCGCGCGCCGTGCCCGCAAACGTCACCACGGTCCCGGGTCGCCGCTGCTGAATCTCCCGGGCCACCGCGATGCCCGGATAGAGATGTCCGCCCGTTCCGCCACCGGCGATCACGATGGCAAGCGCGTCGCTCATTGCCGCGCGCTCTCGCGCGCGTCCTGCACGCCGAGGGCCACTGCCTAGGCCTCATGCACCGCCGACGCGTGCTGCGACACGTTCAGCAGAATCCCCATGCCCACCAGGTTGATGAGGAGCGACGAGCCGCCGGCGCTGACAAACGGCAGCGGGATGCCCTTGGTCGGCATCAGCCCCAGCACCATGCTGAGATTGATGAAGGCCTGGACGGCGACCATCCCTGTGAGCCCGAGCGCCAGGAACGCACCGAACCGATCCGGTGCGCGGCCGGCGATCTGCAGCCCGCGCCACGTGATCACCAGGAACGCCACGAGCGTCAGCGTCGCGCCGATCAGCCCGAGCTCTTCCCCGATCACCGCGAAGATGAAGTCGGTGTGCGGCTCTGGCAGATAGAACAGCTTCTGCACGCCAGCCATCAGCCCCTTGCCGGACAGCCCGCCCGTGCCGACGGCGATGAGCGATTGGAGCAGCTGGAAGCCGGCGCCCGTCGGATCGCATTCGGGGCACATGAACGAGGTGAGCCGCTTCAAGCGATACTCGGCGCTGACGAGAAGCCAGATGGCCGGCGGGATCACCAGCAGGGCAGAGCCCAGCAGGTAGCGGTAGTTCAGGCCCGCGGCAAAGACCATCAGCGCGGCGACGGCGGCAATCGAGGTCGCCGTCCCGTAATCGGGCTCCACGACCACGAGCATCGTGATCGTGCCGACGACCAGCGCCACCGGCAGGAGCGAGTAGCGGACTTCGTCGATGCGCGCCATGCGCCGGTCGAGCAGCGCCGCCGTGAAGAAGATGACAGCGAGCTTGGCCAGCTCCGATGGCTGGACGCCGAAGCCGCCGACGCCGAACCAGCGGCGGGTGCCGTTGATCTTTCCGCTGAAGAGCACCGCGACGAGCGCGATCCCCACCACGCCGAGCGCCACCCAGATCAGCGTCGGCTGCTTCCAGGTGCGGTAGTCCACCCGCATCACGACGCCGAGCATCGCCAGGCCGAGCGTCACCCACATTCCCTGCTTGATAAGGAAGAGGTAGGGCCTGTGATAGCGCTCGAGCGCCACCATTGCCGAAGCGCTGTAGACCATGACGATGCTCGCCAGAACGAGCAAGAGAGTCGCCAGGAACAGCACCTTGTCCGACTTCAGCTTTCGCGCCATACTTCCTCCCCCGGATCGGACGGCCCGTGCAGGAACTTCCTGCCAGGCCTAAAGGTTTCCGCCTCCGGGTCCGAAACAACTGGCGGTCGCGACTCCGGTATCTGGAGCGCGCCCGTCGCGGCAGCCTGCTGGAGCACCCAGCGGCGGCTCGTGAGCAGTCAGCAGTCATCAGTCAGCCAGGGGTCGGGACACACACCTCACAGACCGGGGCAGCCTGTGTTCCCAGCGGCACGCTCCCGATCGCCGCAAGCTGACTGACGACTGCTCACTGTTCACGTGCCGGCCGTCGTTGCTCGGCCAGCTGTCGCACCTCCTCTTTGAACCGCCGTCCCCGCTCCGCGTAATCGCGGAACATGTCGAAGCTCGAACACGCCGGCGCCAGGAGCACAGTGCCTCCCGGTGGCGCGGACGTGAACGCCAGCGCCACGGCTTCAGCCATCGAACGCGCCCGGCGCACATCGACCTGGCCGGTCAGCGCCTGCTCCACCAGCGGCGCCGCCTCGCCGATCGCCACCACCGTCGCCTGACGCTCGCGGAGCGGCCCGGCCAGCGCGCCGAAGTCGCCGCCCTTGTATTTGCCGCCGATGATCGCCACGAGCCCGGAGGCCACGCTTTCGATCGATCGGCGCGCTGACTCCACGTTGGTCGCCTTCGAGTCGTTGACGAACCGCACGCCGTCGATCGTGCCCACCACTTCCATCGCGTGCTCGAGTCCCTGAAACGCGGCCACCGCCGACGTCATCGCGACAGGGTCCGCGCCCGCAATCCGACAGATCGCGGTGGCTGCGACGACGTCGCTCAAAATGTGGCGTCCCGGAACCCGCACCGCGCCGACAGGCACGAGTGGGTGGACGCTGCCAGCTTTTCGCTCTGCGATGACGTCGCCGACCACAGTGACGCCGTCGCCCGACAGCTCCAGCCCGTAGACCACGCGCTGCGCGTGTGTGTCCTTCGCCAACCTCATCGCCTCGCCGTCGTCGGCGTTGACCACCGTCCAGTCGTCGGCGGTCTGCCGCGCGAAGATCTGCTGTTTGGCGGCGGCGTATGCCTCAACCGACGGATGCTGGTCGAGATGATCGGGCGAGAAGTTCAGCAACGCCGCGATCCACGGCCGGAACGTGGTCGTCGCTTCGAGCTGGAAGCTGCTCGCCTCCACCACGTGAAGCGTCCTGGCCGACGAGTCGTCCACCTGCTCGCTGAGCGGGACGCCGATGTTGCCGCCGACGGCGACACGGAAACCCGACGCTTCGAGCATCCTGCCGGTCAGCGTCGTCGTCGTGGACTTCCCCTTCGTGCCGGTGATCGCGATGACGCGGCCACGCAGCCAGCGATACGCCAATTCCAGCTCGCCAATGACCGGCACGCCGGCTTCTCTCGCCGCAGCCAGCGCCGGCTGATCGAGTTTGACGCCCGGGCTGACCACGACCAGATCGGCAGACTGCAGCGTGCGGGCGTCGTGCCCGCCGAGCTCGAGCGTCACGCCCTGCTCCGCCAGGACGCCCGCTGCCGCGATGTCGGTCTTCTGATCCGTCACAGTCACCTGTGCGCCTCGACGCGCCAGCAGCCGGGCCGCCGCGACGCCGCTGCGCGCGGCGCCAACGACCACGACCCGCCTGCCCGACACCGAAAAATCCGCTCCGCTCGCCACATGCGTCCTCCGGGAGTCACCTGAGCTTCAGCGTCGTCAGGCTGAGCAACGCGAAGATGATTCCCACGATCACGAAGCGCGTGATGACCTTCGGTTCGCTCCATCCCGCCAGCTCGAAGTGGTGGTGGAGCGGCGCCATCCGGAACACGCGCTGGCCGGTCAGACGGAACGAGGCGACCTGGATGATCACGGAGAGCGCTTCGGCCACGAACACGCCGCCGACCACCAGCAGCAGGAGCTCCTGCTTGATCAGAATGGCGACGGTGCCGAGGGCGCCCCCGAGGGCGAGCGAGCCGACGTCGCCCATGAAGATTTCGGCGGGGTACGAGTTGTACCAGAGGAAGCCGAGGCTCGCGCCGACCAGCGCGCCGCAGAAGATCGTCAACTCGCCCGCCGGCGCAAACCGCACGAGGAGCAGATACTCCGCCAGGATGCGATGCCCGGTGACGTAGGCCAGCGCCGTGAACGCGGCGGCGACAATCGCAAACGTGCTGATGGCCAGGCCGTCGAGGCCGTCGGTCAGGTTGACGGCATTGCTCGAACCGACGAGCACCAGCACCGTGAACGGGACGTAGAACCAGCCCAGATCCGGTATCAGCCACTTGAAGAACGGAAAGATCAGGCGGGTGCTGTAGAGGCCGTTGCTGGCCAGCCCCATGAGCACCAGTCCGACGATGATCGCCACGACGACCTGCGCGCCCATCTTGTAGCGAGGGATCAGGCCGTGGTGCGACCGTCGCGTGACCTTCAGGTAGTCGTCGGCAAAGCCGACGGCCCCGTACGACGCCGTCGCGAGAACGGCGATCCAGATGTAGATATTCGTCAGATCCGCCCAGAGCAGCGTCGGCACGAGCGCGGCCGTCAGAATGAGCAGGCCGCCCATCGTGGGCGTGCCGGCCTTGGTTCGATGCGTGGCCGGTCCCTCGTGACGAATGACCTGGCCGATCTGGAATTCGCGCAGCGTCCGGATCAGCCATGGCCCCATGAGCAGGCTGATCGCCAGGGCCGTCAGGCTGGCCGCTGCCGTCCGGAACGTGATGTACCTGGTGACGTTGAACACCGAGTACAGTCGTGTGCAACGGGTAGAGGAGGTGGTAGAGCATCAGCCCCACGCCTCCTTCACGCTGTCGACGATGAGATCGGTGCGCGTGCCGCGCGAGCCCTTCACCAGCACGACGTCGCCGGGAGCAAGGAGCTTCGCGACCGCGGGGGCCGCGTCGGCGGAGGTCTCGAACCAGGACACGGCAGTGCCGGGCATGCCCGCCGCCAGTGCGGCGTCGGCCATGGCGCGAGCCGGTGCCCCGCCGACGGCCACCAGGACGTCGATGCCGACGGATGCGGCGCGACGGCCCGACTCCGCGTGCAGCGCCGCGGCGAAATCTCCAAGCTCTCGCATCTCGCCGAGCACGGCGATACGGCGCCCGGCAGGACGCTCGGTGCCGAGCGCGTCGAGGGCGAGCGCGAGGGCCGCGGGGCTCGAGTTGTACGAGTCGTCCACTACGGTGACGCCGCGCGCAAGCGCAGTGACCTCTCCGCGGCGTGGCGCCGCGCCGAGCGTGGCCGCCCTGGTCACAATCGCGTCGAGCGGCACGTCGAACTCGAGGGCCACGGCGGCGGCGGCCAATACGTTCATCAACGGGCCACGACCGGGCAGCCGAATCGACACCGATGCCGTACCGGCCGGTGTCTCGAGCCGGGCCGTCGTGCCGGAAACGCCCAGGTCACGCACGTCGGTCGCGCGGACGTCCGCGTTGGCGGCAAGTCCGAACGTCGTCGTCCGGCCCACGAAGTTCGCCACCCTGGACATCACGCGCGCGTCGTCGGCATTGGCCACCAGACGCGTCGACGGGCTGGCGCTCTCGAGGATTTCCGCCTTCGCGTCGGCAATCGCATCGGCCGAGGCGAAATGGCCGATGTGCGCGTCGCCGACGTTGGTCCAGACGCGGACGTCGGGCTCAGCCAGTTCGACGAGGCGACTGAATCTCGCCCGCGTGGTTCATGCCCAGTTCGACCACCGCCACGTCAGGCCGCGACCGCAACTCGAGCAGCGAGAGCGGGAGCCCGATGTGGTTGTTCAAGTTCCCGGCCGTTCGATACACCGTGTATCTCTCCTCCAGGAACGCTGCCGTTGCTTCCTTCGTCGAGGTCTTGCCCGCGCTGCCCGTAATCGCCACGACCTTCGCGCCCGACAGCCGGCGCACGTGCTGCCCGAGGCGCTGCAGCGCGAGCAGCGTGTCGTCAGCCTCGATCACCGCGCCATCACGCCCCGACGTCACTGCCGTGCCCGTCGGCACCATTACTCCCGACGCGCCTCGTTCCAGGCTGGCGTCGGCGAACTGCGCGCCGTCGAATCGCTCTCCGCGCAGCGCGATGAACATCTCGCCCCTCACGACTCGACGCGAGTCTGTCGTGAAGCCGTCGACGACCATGTCGGGCCGGCCGGATCGCAGCTGGCCCTGCGCAGCCTGCGCCACCGACGCCGCGGTCAGGACGATGGGGCTCTTCGCGTCTGCCACCTCACCCGGCCCGCTGCCGCACCCGGCGCCTTGCCAGCGACGCCTGGGCGACGGCAACGTCGCTGAACGGGATCTCGCGGTCGCCGATCACCTGCGTCTGCTCGTGTCCCTTGCCCGCGACAATCACCAGGTCGCCAGGCCGGGCCAGGTCGATGGCCCGCGCGACGGCCTCGCCGCGATCCACGATGGCGAGAACTTCCGGCCCGCGGCCCGACGGCTTTCCGCCGGCGCGCGCACGATCGGCGCCGGGGATGCCACGCTGGACTTCTTCGATGATGCCGGCCGGGTCTTCGCTGCGCGGGTTGTCCGACGTGACGATCACGACATCGCTCAGGCGTCCGGCGACGGCTCCCATCAGCGGCCGCTTGGTCTTGTCCCGATCGCCGCCGCAGCCGAAGACCGTCAGCATGCGTCCCGTCGCCAGCGCGCGCGCCGTCTCGAGCAGGTTCTTCAGCGCGTCGTCGGTGTGCGCGTAGTCCACGACCACGGTGACGTCGTCGTCGGGCGAAGAGACCACCTGGAAGCGGCCGGGCACGCCTTTCAGATCTCTCAAGCCACCCTCGATCGCCGCGACTGGCAGATCCAGAGCCACAGCGGTGGCAACGGCAGCGAGCAGGTTGTAGAGATTCGGACGGCCGACAAGCGTGGACTGCACGTGCACGTCGCCCTTCGGGGTCCGCGCGGTGAAGTGCAGGCCGTCGAGCGACAGCTCGAAGGGCGCGGGCGTGACGTCGGCGTCGTGGCGCACGGAATAACTCACGTTGCGCGATGCGATGCCCATCAGCGTGGCGCCGCGAGGATCGTCCAGGTTGATGATGCCTGGCGCACCAGGCGGCAGCAGCTCGAACAGGCGACGCTTGGCGGCGAAGTAGGTCTCCATGTCGCCGTGGAAGTCGAGGTGATCCCGCGTCAGGTTGCTGAAGACGCCGGCGGCGAAGTGGATCGCGTCCACCCGCTTGAGCGCCAGCGCGTGCGACGACACTTCCATCACCGCCGCGCCGCAGCCGTTGTCGAGCATCTGCCGCAGCATCTTCTGCACGTCGGGCGCTTCCGGCGTCGTCCGCGTGGCCTCGTGATCCTCGTCGCCGAGGCTGTAGACGACGGTTCCGAGCAGGCCACAGCGGATGCCCGCCGATTCGAAGATCGATCGGAGCAGATAGCCGGTAGTCGTCTTGCCGTTGGTTCCAGTGATACCGACCACGCGAAGCGATCGGCTGGGATGTCCCGACACCTGGTCCGCGAGCACTGCGAGCGCGAGCCTCGCATCCGGCACGACGACCCACGGCACGCTGATCTGATCCGGCGCCGGCGTTTCAGCCACGACAGCCAGCGCGCCCCGCGCCACGGCCTGCGCGGCGAACTGCGCGCCATCGGCTTTCTGGCCGCGAAGGGCGACGAACACAGCGCCAGGGCCGGCGCGACGGGAGTCGTACGCGACCGACGTCACCGACGCCACTTCGGCCGGACCGGAAATGACCGGCGCGACCGAGAGCAGCCCGGGACCGACGAGCGCGCCGAGGAGGACCGACAGCGTCATGGACGCGCCGTATCTCCCTCGGCTGCCGGCAACTCACGCGCCAGACGCAGATCGACGGTGCCGCCGGCGTCGAGCGCGGTGCCCGCTTCGGGACGCTGGTCGGTCACAAAGCCGGTGCCCGTCAGACGCGGCGTGACGCCGAGGCGGCCGAGGGTCCTGACCGCCTGCCGGGCGCTCAGGCCCCGGAGGTCGGGCATCAGCCCGTCCGGGCCCTGCGCCGCGCGCTCTTGACGGAGCGGCTCCCAGAGGACCGGCATCGTCTGCCCGGTCACTGCCGGCGTGACGACAACCGGCGTCTCGGGATTGACGGTGCGCGGCACGCCGAACTCTCGAACGGCGATGTCGGCGATGCGCTTGAAAATGGGCGCGGCCACCAGGCCGCCGAAGTACGGTCCGGCACGCGGCGTGTCGATCACCACGAGAATCGTCATCTGCGGCTTGCGCGACGGCAGGAAGCCGACAAACGACGCCATGTACTCGGACTTGGAGTAGACGTGGTCGACCAGCTTGGCGGCCGTGCCGCTCTTGGCCGCCACCAGGTAGCCGTCCATGCGCGCGGCCTTGCCCGTGCCACGGTCGACGACGCCTTCCATGATGCCGGTCAGCGTCGCCGCGGTGTCGGCGCTGACAGTGCGTCGCAGCGCCAGCGGCGCGACGACCTGCCGCACACCGTCCCGCACAATCGCGCGAACCAGGTGCGGGCGCATCAGGACTCCGCCGTTGGCGATGGAGCTGACAGCGGTTGCCATCTGCAGCGGCGTCACGCCGACCTGGTAGCCCATCGAGACCGACGCGAGCGCGCTGTCGGTCATCGTCGTCCAGACGATCCCCGGCGCCTCGGCGGGCAGATCCGGCAGGAGCTTGGTCCCGAACCCGAAGCGCCGCACGTAGCGCTCGAGCCGCTCCGCGCCGACCTTGAAGCCGGTACGGATGGCGCCGACGTTGCTCGACTTCACGATCACGTCGGTGAACGAGATGGTGCCGTTCGGGTGCACGTCCCTCACCCTGCGCGGCCCGATGTCGATATAGCCCGGCGCGCAGTCGATGAGGGTATCCGGCGTCAGGACGTTTTCATCGAGCGCGGCCGACGCCGTCACCGTCTTGAACGTCGAGCCCGGCTCGTAGATCTCTTCGATGGCGCGGTTGTGGCGCAGTTTCTCTTCCACACGGCTCGCGATGTTGGGGTTGAAGTCCGGCTCGCTGGCCATCGCCAGGATCTCGCCGCTCCATGGGTCCATCACGATCGCCACGCCGCCCTGGGCGCGATTGGCGCGGATCCCTTCGGCCAGCTCGCGCTCGACCTCGTGCTGCAGGACGCTGTCGATCGTCAGCTCGATGGACGCGCCCGCAGACGGCGGACGCTCGATGCGATCGAAGGCGTGCTTTCTCGCGTCGGTCACGACCACGACGCGTCCGTCCGAACCACGGATCGTCGTGTCGTACTGCTGCTCGAGACCGCCGAGCCCCTTGTTGTCGAAGCCCACGTAGCCGAGCGTCGGCCCGAGCAGATCGCGGTTCGGATAGAAGCGGTGGCTTTCGGTCATGAAACCGATGCCATCGAGCTTCAAGGCGCGAACCGCCTCGGCCTCGTGCGGCGTGACATGGCGCTTCACGTACTGAAACGGCCGCGACTTGCCGAGCCGCTCTGTCAGCGTCGCCCTGAAGTCGGGCGTGCAGTCCTCGAGGGCGGAGCACAGCGCCTTGGCCGTCTGCGCGGCGTCATCGATGTCGGTCGGGACCGCGTAGATCGTCTCCACGTCGGCGCTCGTCGCGAGGACGCGGTTGTTCCGGTCGACGATGTCGCCGCGGATCGCCGGCAGGGGCAGCGTCCGCTTGTACTGCCGATCCGCCTTCGCGACGTAGTCGTCGTGCCGGTACAGCTGCAGGTAGGCGAGCCGCCCCTCGATCCCGGTCGCCCAGGTCAGAAACAGCGCGACGACGACAGCGAGACGGCGCCGGATGGTGCCGCGCCAGGCATCGGGGTTCGGAGAGTCGGCCATGAAACGCCTCCTCGCTAACGCTGGGCGACGACGGAACGCGCAGGCGCCGCGCCCGGCGTCACGCGCTCGAGAATGACGGTGTCGTCCTTGCCAGGCGCGTGCATCTTGAGCTGCGTCGTCGCAAGCTGCTCGATGCGGTCGGGCCGGCTCAGGGTCTGAACTGTCAGCCGCAGGTGGCGGTAGGCCTGCATCTCAGCGGCACGCTGCTGATCGACCTGCTCGATCCGGTAGCCGTAGCGAATCAGCTCGAAGTGCTGCCACGCGGAGGACAGGAGCACCACGACGAGCAGGGCTCCCACCGTCGCCCAGCGCCACATGTCGCGGAGTCGCGTCTCGTCCACTTCCCGGACGATGGGGTTGTTCCGGATGTCCTTCTTGATCGCGTACTCGAAGGCGTCCATGGTCTCCCCTCCCGTCAGGCCGCAACGTCGCGGGCGATGGCCCGCAGTTTCGCGCTGCGTGCGCGCGGATTGCGTTCGAGCTCCGTCGGCTGCGCGACGACGGGCTTCTTCGTCAGCAGGCGCAGGCCGCGCCCCTCCTGCGCCAGGCCGCGCATCGTGTGCTTCACGATGCGATCCTCGAGCGAGTGAAACGTGATCACCACGAGCCGGCCGTCAGGCAACAGGCGTTCGGTGGCCTGCCGCACGAAGGTGTCGAGGCCGTCGAGCTCGCCGTTCACCCAGATCCGCAGTGCCTGAAACGTGCGCGTCGCCGGGTCGATGCGCTGCCACCCGTGACTCGCCACGCCGCGCCGCACGATCGCCGCCAGCTCGCCCGTCGTCTGCAGCGGCCGGTTGGCCACGATCAGCCGGGCGACACGGCGCGAGCGGCGCTCCTCGCCGAAACGGAAGATCACGTCGGCCAGCTCCGTCTCGCTCGCGCGATTCACCAGGTCGGCTGCGGTCGGTCCCGTCGAACGGTCCATCCGCATGTCGAGCGGCTCGTCGCGCCGGAAGCTGAACCCGCGGCCCTCACCGTCGAACTGCAGCGACGAGACGCCGAGGTCGGCGAGAATGCCGTCCACGGCGGCAATGCCGCGCGCGTCGAGTACCTGGTCGAGCGCGCGATAGTCCGCGTGCACCCGTTCCACGCGATCGCCCGCGTCGGCGAGGCGCTCATCGGCACGCGCCAGCGCGTCGCGATCGCGGTCGATGCCGATCACGCGACCTGCACCGCTGTCGAGCAGCGCCCGCGTATGGCCGCCGAGCCCGAGCGTCGCGTCGACGAAAATTCCGCCGCGCGCCGGGGCGAGGTACGCCATCGCCTCGGCGAGCAGGACCGGCTCGTGTACCGGGCGCACAGGCTCCGGTTCCCCGCCGTGCTGGTCATCCGCGCACACCTAGATGCCAAACTCGGACAACGCCCGCGCGTCGTCATCGCTGAACGGCTCGCGGTGCAGCTTCGCGGTGAAGCGCTCGTGATTCCAGACTTCCAGGTAGTCGATTTGCCCGAGGACGTCGACCTCGCCGATCATCGACGCGGCGTCACGAAGACGCGGGTGGATGAGCACGCGGCCCTGCACGTCGAGCTCGCCCATCTGCCCGTAGTAATTGACGCGATCGAGGAATCGCAGCCGGGCAGGATGAGTCGACGGCATGGCGCCGAGCTTCTGCTCGATGCCCTGCCAGACCGGCATGGGATAGATGCGGGCGCTCTCGCCGGACAGGCTGGTCACGAAGACCTCGCGGCCGTACGTCTGCTGGACCAGCGCGCGAAAGCTGTTCGGGACCTTGAGTCGTCCCTTATCATCGATTTTCGCCGGGGCATTGCCCCGAAGAACAGCTTGTAGCTCCATTTTGGTCCATTCTGGTCCACCGCGATGGTAGGGATCAGGCCATGGGTTGTCAACCGGAAATTGTGTAGACTCAGTGACTTACGCCTAATTTTCGCCTGAGTTGCTGGGTGGCCTCCATCGCGACCCACAACTGGTAGCGTTTGGGCGGATGGTCGAAGCGAACCTGCGTGCTAGCATGGGTCGTTTCGGCGCTTCCGTCCGGCTCCAAGCCGGCGGTCAGGCGCGCCGAACGAGGTCCAATGCTCCGCGCTGCACTCATCGGATACCCCGCCACAGGCAAGACCACGCTGTTCCAGTTGATGACCGCGGTCCGGGAAACGGGCCGCGCGGCGCACGGGCGGGGAGAGGTCCAGATCGGCGTGTCGAAAGTCCCCGATCCCCGCCTGGATCGGCTGACGGCGATGTTCAACCCGCGCAAGCGGGTCCCGGCCACCGTGGAGTTTGCCGATATCGCTGGCGGCGCGGCGGGCGCTCAGGCCCTGGTCGACGTGGTGGCCTACAAGAACGCCGATGCGCTCGTGCACGTCGTGCGCGCCTTCCGCGACGAGTCGGTGCCGCACGCCTCTGGCAAGGTCGACCCCGCGCGCGACGCCCAGGGCATGGAAGACGAGCTGATCCTCGCCGATCTCGGCGTCACCGAACGGCGCCTGGAGCGCATCGACAAGGACCTGAAGAAGTCCAAGACCGCCGACCTGGATCTGGAGCGCGCCCTGATGGTCCGGTGCCGCGAGGCGCTCGAGAACGGGACGCCGCTCCGGGCCCTGCAGCTGGCCGGCGACGAAGTGAAGCGGTTGCGGGGATTCCAGCTGCTCTCAGCCAAGCCGCTGCTCATCGCCATCAACCTCGATGAGCACGACGTGGCGGCCGCCGGCGGACGCATTGAAGACGCCGCAGCGCAGGCCGGCCTGACCTCGTTTCTCTCTCGCGCGGCCACCGGCGCGGTGGCCGTGTGCGGCAAGATCGAGCTGGAAATCGGCCAGCTCGACGCGGCCGATGCCGCGGCGTTCCTCGCCGACCTCGGCCTGCACGAGTCGGGTCTCGATCGCGTGATCCGGACCACCTACGACCTGCTCGGCTACATGTCGTTTTTCACCGTGGGTGAGGACGAGTGCCGCGCCTGGTCGATTCCGCGCGGCACCATCGCCCAGATGGCCGCCGGCGAGATTCACTCGGATATCGCCAGGGGCTTCATCCGCGCGGAAGTGGTGGCCTACGACGCGCTGATCGCACGGGGATCGCTGGCCGCATGCCGCGATCACGGCGAGATGCGCCTCGAAGGCAAGGAGTACATCGTCGCCGACGGCGACGTCATCAACTTCCGCCACGCGACCTGATGCCCCGCACGCCGCGATGAGCATCCGCACGGTCGTCGTCTGCGAGGCGCAGGTGCCCTTTGTGGAGGGCGGCGCCGAAATCCACGTTCGCAGCCTCGTCGCTCAGCTGCGCGCGCGCGGCTATCTGGTCGAGCGCGTCGCGCTGCCGTTCAAGTGGTATCCGAAGGAAGAGATCCTCGCCCACGCCGCCGCCTGGCGCCTGATCGACCTGTCTGAAAGCAACGGCCGGCCGATCGACCTCGTCATCGGCACGAAATTCCCGTCGTACTTCGCTCGCCATCCCAACAAGGTGGCCTGGTTGATCCACCAGTACCGCGCCGCGTACGAGCTGTGCGGCACGGAGTACAGCGACTTCGATCACACCGAGGGCGACGTGGGCCTGCGCGCGACGCTGCTCGACCTCGACACCAGGATGCTCGGCGAGTGCCGGCGCATTTTCGCCAACGCGGCCAACACTGCCGGGCGGCTCACGAGATTCAATGGCCTGGCGGCCGAGCCGCTGTATCATCCGCCCCATCTGGCCGATCGACTGACGGCGGGTCCGTTCGGCGACTACGTGCTGGCTGTTGGACGCCTCGAGACAGTCAAGCGGCCGCAACTGGCCATCGAAGCCATGGCGTCGGTGGACAGGCCGATCGCGCTGTACCTCGCGGGCGAAGGCACGCAGCGCGAGAATCTGGAAGCGCTCGCCGCGCGCCTTGGCGTGGCGGATCGGGTACGGTTCCTTGGCGCCGTCGGGGATCAGGCGCTGATCGATCTCTACGCAGGCGCCCTGGCGGTGGTCTACATTCCGTTCGACGAGGACTTTGGCTACGTGACGCTCGAAGGTTTTCTCGCCGGCAAGCCGGTGATTACCGCGCGTGACTCGGGCGGGACGCTCGAGTTCGTCGCCGACGACCTGAACGGCGCCGTGGTGGACCCGGCGCCGGAGGCGGTGGCCGTGGCCATCAATCGCTACGCCGCCAATCGACGCCTCGCCGCCGCTCACGGAGAGGCAGGCCGCGTCCGTGCGTCCAGCGTCACCTGGGACGGCGTTATCGAGCGGCTCGTCGGAACGTAACCAGTGGCGAAGCTGATCATCCAGATTCCGTGCCTCAACGAGGCGGAGACCCTGCCGGGCACGCTGGCGGACCTGCCGCGGCAGTTGCCGGGCATCGACGCCATCGAGTGGCTGGTGGTCGACGACGGCTCGCGCGATGACACGGCAGCGGTCGCGAAAGCCCATGGCGTCGAGCACGTGGTGCGCTTCCGGCGCCGCAAGGGCCTGGCGGCCGCGTTCAAGGCCGGCATCGACGCGTCGGTGAAGCTCGGCGCGGATTTCATCGTCAACACTGACGCCGACAACCAGTACTTCGGCGCCGACATCGCGAAGCTGATCGAGCCGCTCGTGCGCGGCGAGGCCGACATCGTCATCGGCGACCGCAACATCGAGGCGATCGCCGAGATGAGCGCGCAGAAGAAACGCCTGCAGCGCCTTGGCAGCTGGGTCGTCCGCCAGGTGTCGGGTACCGCCGTGCCGGACACGACCAGCGGCTTCAGGGCCTACACGCGCGAGGCCGCGCTCCGGATGACCATCGTGTCGGAGTTCTCCTACACGCTGGAGTCGATCATCCAGGCCGGCAAGCAGAAGATGGCCATCGCGCACGTGCCGGTCCGGACCAACCCGCGCGTCCGCCCGTCACGGCTGTTCGACAGCATCTTCTCGTACGTCAAGGCGTCAGCGGCCACCATCGTCCGGATCTACGCGATGTACGAGCCACTGAAAGTGTTCTCGTACATCGGCGGCTCTGTCTTCGCGCTCGGCTTCGCGCTGACGCTGCGCTTCCTCTACTACTACGCCATCGGCACCGGGCGCGGCCACGTGCAGTCGCTGATCCTGTCGGCGGTGCTGATGATCGTGGGGTTCCAGGTCCTGCTGATCGGCCTGGTGTCTGACATGATTTCCGGAAGCAGGAAGCTGCTGGAGGACCTGGTCTACCGGGTCCGGACGCTCGAGCTCTCCATCAACGAACGCGAACGGGAACGCGAGCGCAGGCAGCGCGGCGCCGCTGACGCGCTGGAGCGGGAGTAGCCGTTGGCCGACCCCTCCGTCACGAGCATCGTCATCCCGGCCCTGAACGAGGCCGACGCGATCGGCGCCGTGATCGCCGCCTTGCGCGCCGCCGCGCCCTGGCACGAGATCATCATCGTGGACGACGGGTCCACTGACGGGACTGGCGAGCGCGCACGCGAGGCAGGCGCGACTGTCGTCAGGCACCCCTACAACAAGGGCAACGGCGCCTCGGTGAAATCCGGGATCCGGCGCGCGACCGGCGACGTCGTCCTGGTCGTCGACGGCGACGGCCAGCATCGGCCCTCCGACGCCGCGCGCATCGTGGGTTACATCGGCGAGTACGACCTGGTCGTCGGCGCGCGATCGGCGGCGACGCAAGCCACCTCGATGCGTCGCGTCGGCAACGGCCTGCTGAACCGCCTGGCCAGCTACCTGACGGAGCGCGACATCCCCGATCTGACGTCCGGGTTCAGGGCGGCGCGGCGCGAGTGCCTGCTCGAGTTCCTGCATCTCCTGCCCAATGGCTTCTCGACGCCGACAACGACGACGCTGGCGTTCATCAAGGCGGGGTACAGCGTGCGCTTCGAGCCCATCGACGCCGAGCAGCGCGTCGGGAAATCGAAGATCAAGCTGGCGCGCGACGGCGCGAAGTTCTTTCTGATCCTGCTGAAGATCGTCACGATTTTCAGCCCGCTGAAGATCTTCGTGCCGGTCAGCGCGGTCACCTTCGCGCTTGGCTCCCTCTACGCGGTGTGGACGATCTGGACGCAGTCGCACGTCACCAACTCGTCGGTCCTGCTCATCGTCCTCTCGGTCGTGATCTTTCTGGTCGGCCTGGTGTCGGAACAGATCTCGGCGCTCCGGTTCGAGCGTCGCCAGTGACGTGGCGGCAGCCATCCCGACGCGCCTGACCCGGTCGCTGCCGGCGCCGCTGGCAGTGGCGCTGGCGCTGCGGCTGCTGTTCTCGCTGGTCTACTGGGTGGGCCAGCCGCTGACGCACGACGAGCAGGAGTACCTGGGCCTCGGGCGGCAGCCTGGCGGCGGGCCGGGGATTCGCATACGACGAGCCGGCCAGCGCCGGTGACACGCCTGAACGGTTCGGGCGCGCGCCGCTCTACCCGCTGTTCGTGTCCGCGCTCGCACATCGCGCCGACGCTGCGGCCGTAGTCACGGCGGTGAAGATCGCGCAGGCGTTTCTGGGCACGTTCGCCGTGCTGCTGATTGCGGTCCTTGCGGGCCGGCTCGGGGGATCGGCAGCGGCGGTGCCCGCAGCCTGGATCGCGGCAGTCTATCCGCCGCTCATCTGGACAACCGGGTTCATCTGGTCCGAGACGCTGTACTCAGTCCTGGCCCTCGGCAACGTCCTGTTGCTCGGCACGCTGATCGACGGCCCCGCCGCGACCCCGCGGGTGACCGCCCGAGCGACGCTGCGATGGCTCGTTGCAGGTCTGGTTGGCGGGCTGGCGGCTCTGACACGACCCGCGCATGTGTTCTTTCTGCTGCTCGTCGGGCTCTGGCTGCTCTACACGCGGCGGCCTCTGTGGGCTGTCGTCGTCGCGGTTGGCGCGCTGCTGGTGGTGGCGCCGTGGACGGCACGCAACTACGCGGTGTACGGGCGCCCGGTGCTCATCGCGTCGGAGGGCGGCGTCACGTTCTGGACCGGCAACCACCCGCTGGCGATCGGGGAGGGCGACATGGCGGCCAACCCCGCCATAAAGCTGGACAACCGCCGGGTGCGATCGGCACACCCTGGCCTGTCGCCTGAAGAGCTCGAGCAGGTGTACTACCACGAGGCGTTCGACGCCATTGCTGCGCGGCCCGGCTGGTGGCTCGCGCTCGAGGCGAAAAAGCTGTTCTATCTCGCAGTGCCGATTGGCCCGTCCTACATGCTGCACTCGCGACTGTATCGAGTCGCCACGTGGGCGTCGTACGGGCTGATCGTCATTCCGGGCCTGGCGGGCCTCCTGTGGGCCGACCGGCGGGCGACGCGGACGTTGTGGCTGCTGATGGCGTCGGTCGTGCTGGCCTGCCTCATCTTTCTGCCGCAGGAACGGTTCCGGATCCCGGCGATCGATCCGGGCCTGATCGTCGGCACCGCCTACTGCCTGGCCCTCTGGTTCAGCAGGCACAGCCGAATTCCCGCGGGTCACTGGCCTGATGCCCCCGCTCCCTGACAAAATTACGCCGATGCTTCTCGTCGTCATTCCAACCTACAACGAACGCGACAACCTGCCCGGGCTGGTCCGTGAGCTCCTGGCGCTGCCAGACACGAACGTGATGGTCGTGGACGATCAGTCACCGGACGGGACAGGCCAGCTGGCCGATGGCCTGGCCGCGGAATTCCCGGGCCGCATCGAGGTCGTGCACCGTACCGGCCCGCGCGGCCTGGGGCGATCCTACGTGGACGGACTGAAGCGGGCACTGAACGGACCGGCCGATCTGATCTGCCAGATGGACGCGGACTGGTCGCACGACCCGAAGTACCTGCCGGCCATCGCCTCGGCGTGTGCCAATCACGACGTCGTGATCGGATCGCGCTACCTGCATGGCGTCTCGGTGGTGAACTGGCCGCTGCGCAGGATCATCCTGAGTGCCTTCGCCAATCGCTACATCCGGGCCATCACCGGCCTGCGCGCCCGCGACTGCACGAGCGGCTACCGCTGCTGGCGTCGCGCGGCGCTGGCGCAGCTGCCCCTGGACACCGTGGTGTCCGACGGCTACGCGTTTCTCGTCGAGCTCCTCTACGAGGCGCACAGGCGCAGCGCACGGATCGGCGAAGTGCCCATCATCTTCGTCGAGCGCAAGATGGGAGTCTCCAAGCTCTCGGGCAACGTGCTGCTCGAGTCCGGCCTGACGCCATGGAAGCTTCGCCTGCGATCGCTCTGGCGGAGCCCTGCGTGACGCCACAGCGCGTCGTGATGGTGGCCACGTCGTACCCGCGCTTCCCCGGCGACACCATCGGCACCTTCATGGAGCCCATCGCCCGGGGGCTGGCGGCGCGCGGGCACGACATTCACATGGTGCTGCCCTGGCACCCGCAATGGTCCCGTCCCGAGGCCGAGAACGGCGTCACCTACCACTTGTTCCGATACGCGCCGACGCCGGCCCTCAACGTGTTCGGCTATGCCGGCGCGCTGCGTGCAGACGTGTCGCTGCGTGGTGCTGCGGTCGCCGCCGCCCCGCTCGCGCTCGTCAGCGGATGGCGCGCGGCACGAGCCGTCGCCCGGCGCATTGGCGCGACGCTGATGCACGGGCACTGGGTGGTGCCCGGCGGTGCCATCGCGGCAGCCGCCGCGCCGTCGCTGCCGCTCGTCATCAGCCTCCACGGATCGGACGTCTACCTGGCCGAACGCCACACCGGCGTCCGGCAGGTGGCCGGATGGGCCCTGCGACGCGCGGCCGTCGTCACCGCCTGCAGCGACGACCTCTCCACGCGCGCCGCGGCGCTCGGCGCCGACGCGTCACGAACGGTGACCATCCCGTACGGCGTGGACACCAGCCGCTTCCATCCCGACCCGCCAACGCGATCGACGACACGGTTGCAGTGGGGCGTGCCGGCGGAGGCAGAGGTCGTGTTCGCCGCCGGACGGCTCGTCCGCAAAAAGGGGTTCGAGTTCCTCATCGACGCCGTCGCCGCGCTCTCCGCGGCTCGACCCCGCCTATGGCTGGTGCTGGCAGGCGGCGGTGACCTCGCCACAGAGCTGAAAGACCGCGTCGCTGCCGCGGGCATCACGCGCGTCGTGATGCCGGGAGTGCTGACGCAGGATGGCGTCGCCGCGGGCCTCGCCGCCGCGGACGTCGTCGTCGTGCCCTCAGTCAAAGACGACGCCGGCAACGTCGATGGCCTGCCCAACGTGGTGATGGAAGCACTGGCGTCTGCGACGCCGCTGGTCGCGACGCCTGCCGGCGGCATCGCCAGGGTGGTCCGCGACGGCGAAACCGGGCTGCTCGTACCGGAGCGTGACGCGCGTCGCCTGGCGGCGGCGATTGCCAGGCTGCTCGATGACCCGTCACTGTCGCTGTCGCTTGGACGCGCGGCGCGGCACTGGACGGAAACAGAGGGCAGTTGGTCGCGGGTGGCGTCGCAGTTCGAAGCCGCGTACGACGAGGCGGTGCGTGACTTGCCCGACCTGGGCGGGCATGCTAGAGATAGACGTTTGCCATGACCGGCCCACAGGCACCCAAGCACGGCGGGCTGAGCGTCTTCTTCCCGGCCTACAACGACAGCGGCACCATCGCCAGCATGGTGATTCGCGCCGTGCTCACGGCGAGCGCGCTGACACCGGACTACGAGGTCATCGTCGTCAACGACGGCAGCGCCGATGGGACCGCCGAGATTCTGGAGGAGCTCGCCCGTCTCTACCCGAGGGTGCGCCCGGTCCATCACGAGCGGAATCGCGGCTATGGCGGCGCGCTGCGCACCGGCTTCGCGACGGCGACGCGGGAGTTCGTGTTCTACACCGACGGCGACGCGCAGTACGACCCGACAGAGATGCGGACGCTGTGGGAGCGCATGGGGCCGGATGTCGACTGGGTCAACGGCTACAAGATCAGCCGATCGGATCCGATGCACCGCATCGTGATCGGCCGCATCTATCATCACATGGTCAAGCTGCTGTTCGGTCTCAAGGTGCGCGACGTCGACTGCGACTTCAGGCTGATGCGGCGATCGATCTTCGACCGCGTCAAGCTCGAGAAGGCCAGCGGCGTCATCTGCCTCGAGATGATGAAGAAGTTTCAGGACGCCGGCTTCCGGGTGGCGGAGGTGCCGGTGCATCACTACCATCGCGCCTACGGCAAGTCGCAGTTCTTCAACTTCCCGAGAATTGCCCGCACCGCGGTCGATGTGATGAAGCTCTGGGTCGAGCTGGTGGTGGCGCGGCGGCATCTGCGCGAGGCGCCAGCGCCGGTCGCGCCAGGCGAGACCCGCCCGTGACCGGGTCTCACCTCGAGTTCTACCGCGGCCGTCGGGTGATGATCACCGGGGGCCTCGGCTTCATCGGCAGCAACCTGGCCCGCCGGCTCGTGACGCTCGGGGCACAGGTCATCCTGGTCGATTCGCTCATCGACGACTACGGCGGCAACCTGTTCAACATCGACGGCATCGCCGATCGCGTGCGGGTGAACATCTCGGACATCCGGACCGCCACCACCATGAACTACCTGGTGCGCGATCAGGAGGTGATCTTCAACCTTGCAGGGCAGGTCAGCCACATCGACAGCATGCAGGACCCGCACACGGACCTGGAGATCAACTGCCGGAGTCAGCTCACGCTGCTCGAAGCGTGCCGTCATTTCAACACGAAGGCCAAGGTCGTGTTCGCCGGCACGCGTCAGATCTACGGCCGTCCCGACTTCCTGCCAGTGACTGAAACGCACCTGGTGCGGCCGACCGACGTGAACGGCATCAACAAAGCCGCCGGTGAGTACTACCATCTGGTCTACAACAACGTGTTCGGCATCCGCGCCTGCTCGCTGCGGCTGACCAACGTCTACGGGCCACGTCAGTTGATCAAGCACGACCGGCAGGGCTTCATCGGCTGGTTCATCCGGCGGGCCGTGCAGCACGACGAGATCAGAATCTTCGGCGACGGCTCTCAGCTTCGGGACTTCGTCTTCGTCGATGACGCGACGGAGGCGTTTCTGCGTGCCGGCGCGAGCGACCTCTGCAACGGCGAGGTCTACAACGTGAGCGGTGGCGATCCGATCAGCCTGCGCGAGTTGGCTACGCTGCTGCTCGACGTGGCCGGCGGAGGGCGCGTCACCTTCGTCGACTGGCCGCCAGAGAAGCGCGCGATCGACATCGGCAGCTTCTACTGCTCCTCTGAAAAGTTCAGCCGCGTCACGGGGTGGCAGGCCGAAACCGGCCTTCGCGAAGGCCTGTCGCGGACGGTGAGCTTTTATCGCGAACACCTCAATCAGTACGTGCCTGCCGCAGACGGTCAGGCCTGAGCATGCCGGTCCCCTTCCTGGCGCTCGGTCTCGCCGAGGACGCCGCCGTCATCGAGGCCGCCATCCGGCGAGTCGTGGCGAGCGGATGGTTCATCCTCGGGCCCGAAGTGGAATCGTTCGAGGACGAGTTCGCGCGAGCATGCGGCGCCCGCCATGCTGTCGCTGTCAACAGCGGGACCGATGCGATCGCGCTAATCCTGCGCGCGCTCGACATCGGTCCTGGCGACGAAGTGATCGCCCCGCCGCTGACAGCGGCGTTCACGGCGCTTGCCATCAGCATGACCGGGGCGCGGCCGGTATTTGCCGACGTGGACCGCGAGCGCGGCACGCTTGATCCCGCCGCCGTCGAGTCCGTCATTTCGCCTCGTACTCGTGCCGTGCTGCCGGTGCACCTGTACGGCCAGGCCGCGGACATGACGCCACTCGAGACACTGGCGCGCGACCGGGGGCTGGCGCTGGTGGAAGACTGCGCGCAGGCGCATCTGGCAACCGCAGGCGGCCGGCCGGTCGGCACCATTGGCGTGGCCGGTGCGTTCAGTTTCTACCCGACCAAGAATCTCGGCGCGCTTGGCGACGGCGGTGCCGTCGTCACGAACGACAGCGCGCTCGCTGCCCGCCTGCGCCGCCTGCGCAACGGCGGCCAGGCCAGTCGGTACCAGCACGTCGAGCCCGGCGTGAACTCGCGTCTCGACGAGATGCAGGCCGCGATTCTCCGGGCGCGGCTGCCACTGCTGGCTGGATGGACCTCGCGGCGTCGCGCAATCGCCGCGCTGTATCGCGACACGCTTGCGGGCAGCCTTGTCGCCCCGCTTCCTGAATACGACGACGGGCACGTCTACCACCTGTTCGTCGTTCGCACCGCCGATCGAGCAGCCCTCCAGGCGCACCTGGCACAGGCTGGCATCGGCACCCTCGTGCACTACCCGATCCCGCTGCATCAACAGGACGCGTTTCGCGACGCCCATCACGGGCCATGCCCGCAGGCCGAACGCCTGTGCGCTGAGGTGCTGTCGCTGCCACTGCATCCGGGCCTGTCCGATGGCGATGTGCGCGAAGTGGCGCGGGCCATTCACGCGTTCGCGACCGACGCGGTCCCGCGGCGGGACCGATGATCACGGCTGCCCTCACGCTCCTGCTCGTCGGGTACCTGCCCGGCGCTGCGGCCATCCGTATCCCGCTCGGCGATCGTCCGCGGCGTGAACGCCTCGACGCCGAGGAGCGCGTGTTCTGGGCCGTCGTCATCAGCGTCGCCTGGTCGCTGGCCATCGCGTTCGCGCTCGCGGCGCTGCATCGCTACAGCCTGACCAACCTGCTCCTGGCGAACGGCCTCGTCGTGCTGGCAGTCGCGGCGGTGTGGCGCGACCGGTTGCGATACGTCGCGGCCGCTCGCGTCTCGTTGTCCGCCATCGTCCCAGTGGCACTGCTGGGACTCTGTGCGGCCTTGTACCCCCCACCTGCGGAGTACATCCTCGGCGGGAAGGATCCTGGCGTCTACATCAACGCCGGTATCCAGATCGCGCAACGCGGTCGCCTGGTGGCGATCGACGAGACTGCCAAAGCGGTCCCCGACGACGCGCGGCCCTTGTTTTTTCCGCAGTACGCTCAACCAGCCGTACTACAGCCCGCGGTTCATGGGCTTCTTCCTGCTCGATCCGGCGCGCGGCACCGTCGTCGATCAGTTTCCGCAGCTCTACCCGGCCGGCATTGCCATCGGGTATGGCGTGGACGGGCTGACGGGGGCGCTGTATGTGGGCCTGCTGGCGGCCGCGCTTGGTGTGGTGGCGTTGTACTTCCTCGGCACCAGGCTCGCCGGCCGCACCGCGGGCGCGGCCGCCGGTGCGCTTCTCGCGATCAACATCCTCGAGGTGTGGTACGCCCGCTACCCCAACTCCGAGATGATGGCGCAGGCGCTGGGGCTCGCCGCCCTGCTCGCTACGGCGCGCGCGCATGTGGACGACGACCCATACTTCGCGCCGGTGGCGGGCGTGCTGCTCGGGCTGCTCCCCTTCGTCCGCTTCGACGCGGTGCTGCTCGCCGGCCTGGCGACGGCGGGTGTGGCGCTGCACTGGGTCGCAGGTGGCCGGCTTCGCGCGTGGTTCCTGATCCCGCTCTGCGCCGGAGGCGCCGCGTTTGCCCTCTACCTGGTCGGCTGGCTGACGCCGTACGCCGCGCTCCCCCGCATCTGGCTGGACGTGCACCGCACGTCCCTCGCGCTCGGCGGGCTGGCTGCTGCGGTCGGCCTGGCGGTTGCGGCGCGCCTGCGACACGACCTCCGCGTGCGCGCGGTGATCGTCACATGGACGCCGCGTGTGCTTCTGACGATCGCGCTCGCGCTCGCGGCCTACGCGTGGTTTCTCAGGCAGCCCGGCGGCGCGCTTGCCGCGCACGATGCCTTCGCCTTTCGCACCTTCGGATGGTATGTGGCGCCCCCGGCCATTGCGCTCGCGGCGATTGGCCTCGCGCTGCTCATGCTGGGACGGTTCTGGCGCGACCCGTCGTTTTTCGTGGCGTTCCTCGGCGTGTCGTTCTTCGTCTTCAACCGCCTTCACATCGTCCCCGATCACTTCTGGGCGGCGCGGCGGTTCGTGATGTTGATCCTGCCGGGCGTGGTGCTGGCAATTGCGGCGGCGCTGGCGCCGGTGACGGGACCCGCAGGCGTCCGCAGTACCGGGACGTCGACGATCGTCCGCCAACTGGTGCGTCTCTGCCTGCTTGCGCTGGTGGCGGCAAGCTTCTGGTCCGCCACGCGGCCGATTCTGAGCCACGTGGAATATGCGGGAGTGATTCCGCAAGTGGAGAAGCTGGCCGCGCGCTTCGGGGAGCACGACCTGCTGGTCGTCGAGTCCCGCGACGCCTCCGACCTGCACGTGATCGCGCTGCCGCTCGCGTACATCTATGCGAAGAACGTGCTGGTGCTGGCCAATCCCAAGCCGGACAGCCTGCGCTTCACCACGTTTTTGAGCTGGGCGCGGGCGAAGTACTCGAACGTCTACTTTCTCGGCGGCGGCGGCACCGATCTCCTGTCGCGTCAGGTTGCGGTGGAGCCGGTGACGAGCGAGCACTTTCAGGTGCCGGAGTACGAGTCCCTGCGCAACGCCTATCCGACGCACGTGCGGCGGAAGGAATTCGACTTCGGGATCTATCGCTTCGTCGACCCTGCGGCGCGCCCGCCGGCCCTCGCGTTCGACATCGGGGCGATGGACGACCTGTACGTGGTGCGATTCCACGCCAAGGAACGCGACGCGCACGGCACGTTCCGCTGGACCGGCGCGCAGTCGTACCTGTCGCTGGTCGGCGTCCCGGCCGACGCGCGAGGGCTGGTGATCTGGATGGAGAATGGCGGGCGATCGTCGAAGGCCCCACCCGCCGAGGTCGAAGTGCTTCTCGGCGACCGCTCGCTCGGAAAGTTTGCCGTGGGGCCTGAACGGCGTTCCTACGAGTACCCGATTCCTGCGGATCTTGCCGCCGAGCTCTCACGCGACGAAGACGCGACGACGGTCCGCCTGCTGAGCACGACGTGGAATCCGCACGCACTGACCGGCGCGAACGACGACCGCGACTTGGGTGTTATGGTGGACCGAGTGGAGATCCGCCGCGCGCCGGCGTCCCCTGATCCGCATGTTCGACGACCTCGACATCCCGAACCGCCGTGAGCGCTGGCTCGTAGGCGCCGCCGATCTCGCGCTTGGCGTCGCGACGCTGCCTGCCAGGGTCGTCAGGCGCCGTCCGGCTCGCGCTCCGGAGCGAATCCTCCTGCTCCGCCTCGAGCGGATTGGCGATCTGCTGATGTCGCTTGGCGCCATCGCCGCGGTCAGGCAACTCGCGGCGGCCGCCGAGATCGATCTGGTGGTGGGCAGCTGGAACGAGCCGATCGCCAGGCTGCTGCCCGGCATGCACGCGATCGAGGTCGTCGACGCCCCCTGGCTTGTCCGCGGAGCCGCCGGGAGCTCCGGTCGTCAACTCGCGGCGCGTGGCTGGGCGTGGCGGAGGCGTCGCTACGACCTCTGCATCAACTTCGAAGGCGACATCAGATCGCATGGCCTGGCCTGGCTGAGTGGCGCGACGCGGCGCGTGGGCTTCGGCATGGCTGGCGGCGCCCCTCTGTTGACCGACGTCGTGCCTCACGACGCCTCACGTCATGTGGCGGCCAACAGCCTGGCCCTGGTGGAGCGGGCCTTCGACCTGGCTGCCGGCACACTCCCGGCGCCGCCGGCCCCTGACGCCCTCCGCTCGTGCAGGCTGCCCCTTCCGGATCGCGTGCGCGGCGCAGCCACCGCCTGCCTGCAACAGGCATCCGGTGCTCCGCTGCCGTCGACGTTGATTGCCGTCCACGCGGCGGGAGGACGACAGATCAAGCAATGGCCGGTTGCCCGTTTCGCCGAAGCGGCAGCCCAGGTCGCCGGCGATGCAGATGCCGCGATCGTCCTGACCGGCGCGCCCGACGATACCGCGCAGGTGGACGAGATCGAGTCGGCGCTGAAGGCCCGTGGTGTCCGGACGATTCGCGTGCAGGGCAACGTCGATCTGGTGGTGCTGGCGGGCGTCCTGTCGCAGTGCCGGCTCCTGCTGACGGGCGACACCGGTCCCATGCACATGGCGGCAGCCGTCGGCACTCCGGTGGTGGCGGTGTTTGGTCCGTCGATGCCCTGGCGATACGCGCCCCTCACCGCCGATCATCGAATCGTTCGGGTGGACCTGCCGTGCAGCCCGTGCAACCGGATTCGGCAGCCGCCCGATCGTTGCGTCGGCCACGTCCCTGATTGCCTCGCTGGTGTCACGACCGACGCCGTGGTTCTCGCCGCAAGGTCGATGCTCGGGGCCCGCCCCGCGCTCGCCGGCCGATGAGCGCGCAGACAGTGTCGCCGGATGCGGAATCGCGGCTCGATCTGGGTCCGGAGTCGGGAGGTGTCGATCGCTTCGTCACACCGGACATGGCAGAGCGGGCGGAAGCCGAAGCAAACCGCTGGATCAAGCAACTGCGGCACGCTGAAGTGGATGGCGTTCCGTTTCGCGAGCGCTTCAACGTACGCGGCGATTCTCTGTGGTGGTTCGCCGAGCTGTACCTGCACAAGCGCCGGATCGTCACGCGCGTCTTCCGCGCCGTCTACGCGCTCGAGGCGCTCGCCGCGGGCCGTCGACACGCGAGATGGGACGCGCGCACGGCAGACCGCGTCGGGGGCCGGATCGCCGCGGCAGTAGCGGCCAGGCACGGCATTCCCTGCGACGGGCCCGGCCCGCGCGTCGACGGCAACAACCGGATCTCGCAGTCGCTGAAGGCGCTCTTTCACACGTCGACGGCGCTCGCCGATCGGCTGCGCCCGGGGTCTGCTGCTACTGCCTCGTCTTCGGGTGGGGTGGTCGCGTTCGTTCACAGCGCCTTCGCGCGCGGCAACGCCGTGGACGAATCGTATGTGGGCCCAGTCCTGGGCGAGATTGAACGGCGTCTGGGGCCCGACGCCCTGAGGCTGGTCGGGTTGGGGCCGCGCACCAACTTCCGCATCCGCCGCTGGCGCGATCGCCTGCGCGAGTTTTCGGATCCGGCGGCGCGCGATCTGCGGTTGACGCCGGTCGACAGCTTTGCCGGCTGGCGCGACCTGGGCGCCTCCAACGCGCAGTGGCGGCGGCGATCCGAGGCGAAACGCGCGCTTGCCTCGAGCGAGGCCATCCGCGACCTGGCGCATGTCGCCGGGTACGACGTGTGGCCGATCCTGGCGCCGGAGTTCGACGGCATCGCTGCGTTGCAGTTCCCCTGGTCGGTCCGCGCGATGGACGAAGCCGGCGCGGCGCTCGATCGCCTGGCGCCCGACGTCGCCGTGACCTACGCGGAAGCGGGCGGCTGGGGGCGTGCGCTGGTCCTCGAGGCTCGCCGCCGGAAGATACCCGTCGTCGCGTTGCAGCACGGATTCATCTACCGGCACTGGCTGAACTATCAGCATGAGCCCGACGAGATGAGGCCGTCGACTCACGATCCGTCGGATCGCGGCTTCCCCATTCCCGATCGAACGCTGCTGTTCGACGATCTGGCGCGCGAGCACCTCGAACGCGAAGGGCGATTTCCTTCCTCCCATCTGGCTGTCACCGGCAGTCCGAGGCTCGACGGGCTCGTCGCATCGGCGCGCTCGGTCGACGGCGATGCCAGGGCGGCGCTCCGGCAGGCGTGTGGCGCGGCGCGGGACTCGCAGATCGTGCTCGTCGCCGCCAAGCACTCGCAGATCGCGTCGGCCTTCCCCGCGCTGGTCGCCGCAGTGCGGGAGCTTCCCGACGTCGTCCTCGTCGTCAGGCCGCATCCCGCCGAGGGGCCGGTGCCGTACCAGCAGGATGCCGCGGGTGTGGCGAACGTCAGGATTGCGCCACCGGCGGACCTCGGGGCGTTGCTGGCGGTGGCCTCGGTGCTGGTGACGGTGAACTCCACGGCGGCGCTCGAAGCCATGCCCCTGGACGTTCCGGCGCTGGTGCTGGCGCTGCCGAATAACCTGAGTCCGTTCGTGGAGGCTGGCGTCATGGCCGGGGCCGGGTCGACGGCCGCCATCGGGCCAGCTCTGCGGGGTCTACTGTATGATCGGAAGATGCGCGGCGAGTTGGCCGCCGCCCGGCGAGAATTCACGGCCCGCTACCGCATCAGGGCCGACGGCGGCGCAGCGTCACGGGCCGCCGATCTGATCGTCGGGTTCATCGGACGCTGAAAATACAAAACGACGTGCGCGTATTCATCACCGGCGGCGCGGGCTTCATCGGGTCGCACCTGGCAGAGGCCTTGTTGTCTGACGGGCACCAGGTGTCGGTCCTCGACAACCTGTCGACCGGATCCATCCAGAACATCGATCACCTGAAGGGCCGGCCCGGCTTCCGCTACACGGTGGACGACGTCACCAACGAGCCGCTGCTGGCGGAGCTCATCGACGACTGCGACGTCGTCGTGCATCTGGCGGCCGCGGTCGGCGTGAAGCTCATTGTCGAAGCGCCGGTGCATACGATCGAGACCAACGTGCACGGCACGGAAGTCGTCCTGCGCCACGCGAACAAGAAGAAGAAGCTGGTGGTGCTCGCGTCCACCTCCGAGGTCTACGGCAAGAGCACGTCGGTGCCCTTCAACGAAGACGCCGACCTGGTCATGGGGCCGACGACCAAGCACCGCTGGGCATACGCGTGCAGCAAGGCCATCGACGAGTTCCTGGCTCTGGCGTACTGGAAGGAACGCAAGCTCCCGGTTACGATCGTGCGCTTCTTCAACACCGTGGGTCCGCGCCAGACCGGACGCTACGGCATGGTCATCCCGAACTTCGTGCGCCAGGGGTTGTCGGGCACGCCAATCACCGTCCATGGCGACGGCACGCAGACCCGCAGCTTCTGTCACGTGCGCGACGTCGTCTCGGCTGTCGTCCGGCTGATCGGCGAGCCGCGCGCTGTCGGCGAGGTCTTCAACATCGGCAACGAGCAGGAAGTGACGATTCTCGGCCTCGCGGAGCGGGTTCGCGATCTCACCGGCAAGCGCTCGCCGATCGTCACCATCCCGTACGATCAGGCCTACGAGTCGGGCTTCGAGGACATGCCGCGGCGGGTGCCGGACCTGACGAAGATCCGCGCGCTCATCGGCTACCGCCCCACGTTCGATCTCGATGGCATCCTTCGCGACGTCATCGACGACTTCCAGAGGCACTGAGCACGTGTTGAGGAGCCTTCGGCGCGCCGCGCGATCGGGCACTGAAGCGGCGCTGCGCCGCAACGCCCGCCTGGTGAAGCGCGCCCTCCTCGCGACGGGGCGCGACCGCGCGCCGCTGCCTGAAATCGTCCAGATCGAAAGCACGAACATCTGCAACGCGAAGTGCGTGTTCTGCCCCCGCGACGACATGGAGCGCAAGCAGGGGATCATGGACATGGCCCTGTTCAAGAAGGTCGTCGACGAGTGCGTCGAGCTCGGCATCGGGCACGTCAGGATGCACAACTACGGCGAGCCGTTCGTGGATCGCGCGCTCGTCGAGAAGGTGCGCTACGCCAAGCAGCGCGGCATTCCGCAGGTCGGGATGATCAGCAACGGGTCGCTCATCACCGAAGCGGCGGCGCGCGGGATGATCGACGCGGGCCTGGACGCCATCAACATCAGCGTCGATGCCTCGGGCAAGGAAACCTTCGAGCGCACGCGCGTCGGCCTGAAGTACGACAAGGTCATCAGCAACGTGGAGCGCCTCCTTGCCCTGCGCGACGAGGCCGGGACGAACCGTCCGAAGCTGATTCTCTCCTTCGTCCGCCAGAACAACTCCGACGACGAGCACGCGTTCATCGAGCACTGGCGCCAGCGTGCCGACAAGATCCACATCACCGACCTGCACAACTGGGCCGGCACCCTGAACAAGCATTCAGAGGTCAACTACCCGTGCTACCGGCCCTGGCTGACGTTCACCGCCCTCTGGGACGGCCGCGTCTCCCTCTGCTGCGCGGATTTTGACGGCCGCACCATCCTCGGCGACCTGCGGACGCAGACCATCAGCGAGATCTGGAACTCCGAGGGTTACCGCGCGCTGCGACGCGAACACCTCGAGAGCGGCGGTCCGGACATCTGCCGGACGTGCGATTTGCCCAAGAAAGACTCGCCTCTCTGGATTCAAAAGCTCTTGTAGCCTGAGCGCCGTCCGCCCCCGCCGCCGCAGTCCCGGCGGTATACTTGGGGCGTGCGTGCCCCCCTGCCCGTACGCCGGATTCTTCCGCTCGCCGCGTCGCTCCTGCTCTGGGGGCCGGTGGCTGCCTTTGCCGACGTCGCGATGACGATGGCGAACGGCAAGGTCACGATCGTGGCGCGCGGAGCCACGCCGCGCCAGATCCTCGTGGAATGGGCGCGGCTCGGTCAGACCCGCATCGTCAATCTCGACAGGGTGCCCGGCGGCCCGGACACGTTCGAGCTGCGTGACGTGCCCGAAGCAAAAGCCCTCGCCATCGTGCTCCGTGCCGCTGCCGGTTACATCGCGGCGCCGCGCCCGATGGGCGTGCCTGGCGCGTCTCTCTACGATCGGATCATGATCATGCCCGCCAGCATTGCCAGCGCCGCGCCGATGGCGATGCCGATGCGACAGGCGCAGGGCGGGCAGATGCCGGTGTTCGAGTCGGCGCCGGACCCCACGGGCCTCGCCAACGAGGAGCCGGTGGACATCGCGGGCACGCCGGTCTTCCCTGGCAGCGACGGCAATCCCCCGGTCGTCACGCCCGGCCAGATGCCGCAGCTCCCGGCGCAGTTCCAGAATGGCCTCCCGCCCTCGGTGGTGCCCGGTGAAGGGCCGCCGACGAACACCACGACCACGCCGACGCCCGCGACGACGCCGGGCGCGGGACAGTTCGTGGCGCCGCTGCCCGGCGTCCTGCCGGGGCCCGCGCAGCCCCCGCAACCCAAGCCGTGACGGGCGGCGCGGTGGACCCGCACGCTCCGACCGGCGAGTACGCGACGCGCGGGGATTACCATCGGGCACCCGATCCCGACTGGGACTACTACCCGACCTACGTGGCCAAGCTGGCGTGGATGCGCCGGTATCTGAACGGCCTTCCCCCTGCCGCACGCGTGCTCGACGCCGGGTGCGGTGAGGGGATCCTCGTCGAGGAGTACGCCTCGCGGCTCCGGATCGAGGGCATCGACGACAACTACAGCTCGGCGCACGTCCGCAGGGGATCGCTGCTCGCATTGCCGTACGCCGACGCCACCTTCGACGTGGTGCTGTGCCTGGACGTCCTCGAGCACCTGACCTTCGCCGACCAGCCGCGGGCGCTGCGCGAGCTGCGACGCGTGATGGCGCCGCAGGGCGAGCTGGTGGTCTCGGTGCCGAACCTGGCGCATCTGCAGTCCAGGATCAACTTCCTGATCGCGGGCCGGCTCATTCGGACGGCGAGCGAGGTCAAGCACCCCGGAGACAGGCCGCTGGCCGACTACGTGCGGATGGCCGCGAACGCCGGCCTGGAGCTGGTGCAGCGCTCGGGCATCTTCCCCACGCTGCCCGTGGTCACCCCATGGATCCGGCGGAAGCCGCGCGCCCGTGCGTGGCTGCATCGGCTGCTCACCCGGGCGATCCCGGTCCCCGGCTGGTGCTTCCTGGCCGTCCTGCGATTCCGCGCCCGTCCCATCGCCTGATCGTGTTCCAACGCCTCAAGCAGCTGTTCGGCAACCTGGTCGTCTACGGCCTCGGCGACACGGCCACGCAGATCATCAGCGTCATCCTGCTGCCGATCTACGCGCGCTACCTCTCCACCACCGACTACGGTGTCCTTGCGCTGCTGCTGACCGTGGAAGTCGTGACGAAGGTGATCTTCCGCTGGGGGATCGACGGCGCCTTCATGCGGCTCTACTACGAATGCCGTGACCGTGCGGACCGGCAGCGCCTCGCCAGCACGCAGTTCTACTTTCTGCTGGCCGCCAACGGCACGTTGCTGTCGCTTGGACTCTTCGGCGCGCGCTGGCTCGGCCCCTATCTGTTCGACACCCACCAATACGACTGGACGCTGCGCCTCGTCCTGATCAATACGTTCGTCGTCGGCTTCTACTACCTGCCCTTCCACGTCATGCGCATGGAAGGCCGGACGCCGACATTCGTCACGCTCGGCTTCTCGCGATCGCTGGCGACGATTCTCATGAGGCTGCTGCTGGTGATCTCGCTCCAGCTGGGCGTCCACGGGGTCGTCCTGTCGGACATCGCCGTGTCGGCGGTCTTCACGCTGGTCCTCGCGCGGTGGTTCGCGCCGCTGATTCGACCGGTGTTCTCGCGCCAGATCCTCCGCGAGTCGCTGCGATTCGGGCTGCCACGATTGCCGCACGGCGTGGCCCAGCAGGTGATTGGCACCGTGGACAGGCCCCTGCTCCGGCGGTTCGTGTCGCTGCACGAAGTGGGGCTCTACTCGACGGGCAGCAGCTTCGGGCAGGGGCTGAAGCTGTTTCTCAGCTCGTTCGAGCAGGCGTGGGCGCCGTTTTACTACGGCGTGATGCGCGAGCCAGACGCCAGGGAAACGTTTGCCCGCGTCACGACCTACGGCGTCCTGGTGCTCGGGCTGCTCGTGGCCGGCCTGGCGGCGTGCGCGTCGGACCTGATCGCCGTGCTGATGCCGCCGACGTTTCAGCCCGCCGCGCGAGTCGTCCCCTGGGTCGGCCTCGGCGTCGCGCTGCAGGGCGTCTACCTGCTGACGTCAATCGGTCTCAACATCACGAAACGCACCGAGTACTACCCGATTGCCACGGCGATTGCCGCCGGCACGAGTATCGGCGCCAACCTGCTGCTCATCCCGACGTTCGGCATCATCGGCGCCGCGTGGGCCAATGTCACGGCCTACGCCGTCCTCGCCTTTGTCGCCGCGACATTTTCCCAGCGTTTCTACCCGATCACCTACGAGACCGGCCGCCTGGCCCGCGTCATCGGCGCCGGCGCGCTGGCGCTGACGATCGCGCGGCTCGGCATTCCGGCGATGCGGCCCGTGCCGTCGTTCCTGGCGCACGGGAGCACTGTCGTCGTCGTATTCTTCGCGGTGCTCGTGGTCACGCGATTCTTCATCCCGCACGAAGTGGCCGAGGTTTCGAGACTGCTGCAGCGCGTGCGGCGGAGGCGCGTGATCGATCCTCCCGCCGAGATCACCGAGCTGGCCGGCGAGATCGTCACGACGCCGGCCGCCGACATGGCCGAAGAGTTCGAGCCCTCTGGTGACGAGAGCGTGCGCCGATGACAGCGTCTGGTGAACGGCTCGCACGCGTTCATCCGGCCGTCGTCGTCGCGATTGGCGCCGTGGTCCTGATCGCAACCTGGCTGCGGGTGCGTGGCCTGGCGTTCGGGCTCCCGGCCGTCTACAACCCTGACGAAATCGCCATCATGTCGCGGGCTCTCGCGTTTGCGACCGGCGACCTGAACCCGCACAACTTCCTCTACCCGACGCTCTACTTCTACCTGCTTTTCCTCTGGGAAGGCGTGGACTTCGCCGGGGGCTGGCTGATCGGCCTGATCCCGTCGCGCGCGGCGTTTCAGCAGTCGTTTTTCGTCGATCCGTCAGGCATCTTCCTCGCCGGCCGGATGCTGGGCGTCGCGTGTGGCGTCGGGTCTGTGCTGGCGACCTGGCGGCTCGGCGCGCGCGCGGCGGGCAACATCGCGGGGGTTGTCTCGGCGTGGTTCCTGGCGGTCGCGCCATTTGCCGTGCGGGACGCCCACTACGTGAAGCACGACGTGCCGACCACTCTGGCCGTCGTGCTGGCCGTCCTGGCGGCGTTCCACCTGTCAGACGCGCCACCGGCTCAACGCAGGCGCTGGCTGCTGGTCGCAGCCCTCCTCGCGGGCGTGGCCACGTCGATGCATTACTACGCCGTGTTCGTCTGCCTGCCGCTGGCATGGGCTGTCTGTCTCGCCTGGGGTGAGCAGCCTGTCGCCGCGCGGGTGCGCGCCCTCGCCGCCGCTGCGGCGCTGTCGGCCGTGGCCTTCCTGGCGGGGTCGCCGTTTCTCGCGGCGGAGCCGCTGACAGCGCTGCGCGACATCCAGGCGAACCGGCAGATCGTCATCGACCGCGCGCTCCAGACCAGTCACGTCGCCTTCGCCAGCCTGCCGGCCTACGCGCGGATGCTCTGGACCGATGCCACCGGGTGGCCGGTCGCTCTGCTGGCTCTGAGCGGCGTTGTCGTGCTCGCTCGCCAGAGGTGGACGGCACTGGTCCTGCTCGTGGCGTTTCCGGTCCCGTTCTTCTTCTTCATCAGCAACACCGTGGCGGCGACGCGGTACCTGAACCCCATGCTCCCCTTTGTCGCCGTCCTCGCCGGGGTCGCCGTCGCGGGCGTCGCCCGTCGTCTGCGGCCCGCCTCCGCCGCGGCAGCGGCGATCGCCGTCTCGCTCCTGGCGGCGATGCCTGCGGTGGCTGCCAGCTGGCACACCGGCACGTTCTTCCAGCAGACCGATACCCGGACCCTGGCGCTGGACTACGTGACGACGCATCTGCCGGCTGGCACCGTGGTGCTGGTGCAGCCGGTACTCGGTGCCGCTGCCGGAGTCCCGCGAGAGCGTCGAGGCCGCGCTGCGCGCCCATCTGGGCGATCCCTCCCGCGCATCGACGAAATTCAGGCTTCGATTGGCGCTGCCGCACTGGCCCGAGCCGGCGTATCGTGTGCTGTATCTTGGCCACGGCGGCCTCGACGTCGACAAGGTCTACGTGGACTACACCGAGCTCGGGGGTTCTGCAGGACTTTCGGCGCTGCGACGGCTGCAGGTGCAGTACCTCGTCCTGAAACGTTACAATGATGAGTCCGCAGCTATGGCGCCCCTCGTTGAGGCGCTCGGCCGCGAGGCACGGCGGGTTGCCGTCTTCTCGCCGTACCTGGTGCCCGGAGAGGCCGCGACAGTCGCGCCGTTTCTGCACAACACCGACGCCCGTATCGACCCCGCGCTCGCACGCCCGGGGCCTGTCATCGAGATCTGGCAACTGCCGTGAAGCGCCTTCGCCGACTTCGTGAATCGCTGCGCGCCCGTGTCCGCGCCATGCCGCTGGCGCAACACGCCTGGGCACGTTTGCGCAAACGGCGCTACGACGCGCACGTCTCGCGATTTCTCCAGGACGGGTCCGGCCGCGCCGACGCGCTCCCCCAGGGCGTGGTCTACGAGGCGACGATGCGGTGCAACCTGCACTGCGAGTTCTGCTACGTCGGCGACCTTCTGAACATCGAAGGGCAATGGCGGGAGGAGCTCTCGATTGACGCGCTGCGGAAGGCCTTTCCCGAGCAGGACGGGTTGCAGGTCAACCTGACCGGCGGCGAGATCTTCATGCGCAAGGACATCCTGTCGGTCCTCGCGCTGTTCGAGGAAAAAGGCTACGACTGCGGCTGCCTGACGACCAACGGCACGATCATCACCGAGGAGCGGGCCGAGGCGCTCGCAGGGTTGGCGCTCAAGGGCTTCCTCAAGCACATCTCGGTCTCGATCGACGGCCCCCGCGATCTGCACGACGTCGCCCGCGGCCAGAAGGGCACCTTCGACCGCACCGCCGAAGGGCTGCGTCGCCTGCAGGAAGCTGCGCGCCGCAATGGCGCGCCGCTGCGCATCAGCATCAACACCACTGTCGCGCACGAAAGCCTCGAGACGCTGGACCAGATGGTGGACGTCGCTGACGACCTCGGCATCGAGGCGATCGGGCTCAATCACCTGATGTTCAGCACGCCGCAGGAGGTCGAGGAGACGCTCGGCCTTCTCGGCACGGACGACGCCTCGGTCATCGCGACGTTTGTGACGCCCGATCCGATGGTCGATGCCGCCCGCGTGCAGCAGCAGGTGACAGCGCTTCGCCGGAAGTGCCGTGCCAAGGGGATCCGCTTCGACATGCGACCGAAGGTCGTACCGGACCTGGTGCAGAACTACTATCAGCCCGGCGCGCGGCTCGAGGGCCGGTGCCTGTACCCGTTCAACTGGGCTCGCGTCTCCTTCAGCGGCAAGGTGTACTTCTGCCCGTTCATCAGGGTCGAAGTGGGCGACCTCACGAAGCAGACGATGGCCGAAGTGTGGAACAGCGACACCTACGTCGGCCTGCGGAAGCGGCTGCTCGACGCGCAGCTGTTCCCTGTGTGCCGCCGATGCTGCAAGGTCGAGCTCTCGCCGGCCCCGGTGGCCCAGGAACAGAACGCAGCAGTGCGAACGCCGCGCGCGATTCCGCTGACTGTGGTGCGATGACAGCGCTCATGGCCAATCGTCGGATTCTGCTCGTCAATCCCCCACTCGTCGGCGGCGTCGCGTTCACGCGGCAGGGCCGTTGTCAGGAACGCGAGGAGGTGCTCGGCACCACCAAGCCGCCCTACTCGCTCCTGGTGATCGCCGCGCTGCTTCGTGAAAAGGGCGTGCCGTTCCGCCTGGCCGATCTGACGGCCGAAGGCCGGACGGCAGCGGCACTCGTCGACGACCTGCGCCGGGACGGCTTCACTCCCGATCTGGTGTTCTTCCCGTCCACCACGCCGACGCTGCATGCCGACGTCGCCGCGATGGCAGCCTTCAAGAACGCCTTCGGCGCCCGGCTGGTCTGCTTCGGCCCGCACGCGTCGACGGTGCCAGCCGAGTCCATGGCTCAGGCGCCGATTGTCGACGCGATGCTCATCGGCGAACCCGAAGACGCCGCCATCGCCCTGGCCACCCGCGAGTCGCTCGACAGCTTCGACGACGTCCCCGGAATTGTCTGGCGCGACGCCGACGGCCACGTCAAGCCCCCGCAGGGCCACGGCGCCTTCGCAGAATTCAAGGACATGCCGTTTCCGGCGTGGGACCTGCTGCCGCTCGCCAACTATCGCCTCCCGATGGTCAGCGAGCCGTACATCATCGTCGAGACGAGCCGGGGGTGCCCGTACTCGTGCGACTTCTGCGTCGCGCCGATTCATCAGGGCCACAAGTTCAGGGAGCGCGATCCGAAGACGCTGGTCGACGAAATCGAGCGCGCGAAGCGGGAGCTCGGCGTCCGTTACTTCTACCTGTGGGGCGACACCGTCACGCTCAACCAGAAGACCTTCGGCGCCTTCTGCGAAGAGCTGATCGCGCGTGATCTGAACATCCAGTGGTTTGGCAACGCGCGTGCGGACAACCTGACGGACCCGGCGTTCGTGCACCGCCTGCGCCGCTCGGGGTGCTGGATGCTGGCCATGGGCATCGAGTCGTCGTCGCCTGAAATCCGCAAGGACATGGTCAAGCGGCTCGAGGAAGCGAAGATCCGGACCGCGTTCGAGAACCTGCGCGACGCCGGCATCAAGTCGTTCGCCTTCTTCATCTTCGGCTACCCGGGCGACACTCCCGAGTCGATGGCACTCACGACCGAGTACGCGATCGACCTGTCACCGGACTTCGCGAACTTCTACCCGGCAGTGCCGTACCCCGGGACCGCGCTCTACGAGAAGGTGCGCCGCGAGGGCCGGCTGAAGACCGAGGACTGGACGAAGATGGAGTACCTGGTACTACCTGCTCGAGGGCGACGGGCTCGACGAGCAGGTGGTGATGTCGGCGATCAACAAGGCGAAGCGCCGCTTCTTTCTGAGGCCCCGCTACCTTGGCCGCCATCTCAAGGACGTGGCGCGACTGGCCTGGACCAAGCCGTCCATCGTCACGCACATGGCGTCACGAATCCTGTTCAACCAGAAGGTCGTCACGGCGTCCAGCGCCCCGGCGATCCCCGCTCAGGACCCGTATCGGGTGTAGGCCATCGCGCGTCGCGGGCCTTCCAGAAACTTGAGCCGATAGAGCTGACGCAGCTGCGTGAGGTAGCCGCGCGCCTCACGAAACGTCATCTTGCTCTCGCCGGTTGTTCTGTCCACGAAGACATAGGGAACTTCCGCGACCGATCGCACCGGGCTGCGCAGCAGCAGTTCCAGGCAGATCTTGAATCCCCCGGCGGCGATGGCGGCGCCCGACACCACTTCACGCCGAATCAGGAAGAATCCCGACGTCGCGTCGCGCACCGGGGTCAGCGGCCCTGCCGCAAGGCAGGCCAGCCGCGACATGAGCAGGCGGGCGGCGGGCCAGTTTTCAGCGCGGCCGCCAGGAATGTAGCGGCTGCCCACGACCGCATCGACCCCCGCCTCCTGCAGGACCGCATACAACCGCGGCAGCTGTGACGGCGGGTGGCTGAAATCGGCGTCCATGACGCCGACGACGGGTGCATGGGCCGCCCGGAAGCCCTCCATCACCGCGGTCCCGAGTCCGAGCTTGCCCGCCCGATGGACGGCAATCAGCCGGGGCCCGATCTCGGACACCAGTTCGTCGATGACAGCGCCGGTGCCATCGGGCGAGTTGTCGTCGACGATGACCAGCTCGCCATCGAGGTGCTGCGACCGGAAGACGTCGAAGACGGCGCGCGTCAGCTCCGCAATCCGCGTGCGTTCGTTGTAAGTCGGCACGACGATCGAGAGCGCGGGGGCGATGACGTCGTTGCGAGGGATGCTGGGCACCTGAGGTCGGTCGGCGGCTGCGCCTGTAGTACGATTCTGTGCCATCTTGCCCACCGCCTCCAACCGGCTATCGCTCGTCGCCTGGGTGTTGCTGGCGGGACTGATCGCGTTTCGATTGCCGTCGCTGGTCCAGCCGGCCGGCGCCGATCAGGCGCTGTACACCTACATCGGGCAGCGAATTCTCGCAGGGGGCGTGCCCTACCGCGACGCGTGGGACCAGAAACCTCCCGGCGTCCACCTCGCGTATGCGGGGCTGGTCGCGCTGTGGCCTCACGAGTCTGTCGTGGCAGGCGCTGACCTTGCTGTCGCCGCGCTGACAGCGTTGGCGCTCATCGCCCTCGGGCGCAGGCTCTCGTCGTCATCGGGGGCGGGCGAGGTCGCGGCAGCGGCCTTTCTGCTGCTCGGAAATCCGGCGATGGGACGTCTCGGCGGCCTGCGGGTGCGCGCGCAGTGCGAGGTGTTCCTGGCGCTCGCCGTCGCGGCGGCGCTGCTGGCGGTGTGGCGAGCCATTCGCAGTCAGCCGGCGAATCGGGGATGGCTGCTGATCTCCGGCGCGCTGCTGGGCGTCGCGGTGGTGTTCAAGTACAACGCGGTCGCGTACGCCCTCCCGCTGCTGGTGATGGTCGCGGGCTCGCCGGCTGCGGACTCGCGTCCTGGACTCCGGACGATCGCTGCGAGAGCGGGGTGGATTGCGGTTGGCGCGACGCTCCCGGTGGTGCTGATGCTGGCATGGCTGGGCGGCGCAGGCGCACTCGACGACCTCTATCGGGCGACGATCCTCTACAACGTGCGGTACTCCGGCGAGACGTATGGCGGCCGGCTCCACATGCTGCGCTACCTGGTGACGTTCCCCGTCGCGTACGCACGGGTGGACCCGCTGTGGTTCGTCGGTGGGCTGGGCGCAGTCGTGATGGTGGGCCGCGCCGTCCTGGCGCGCGCTGAAGGCGGCGCTCGTAACGAGCACGTGCTGCACAACCTCGTCGCACCTGCCTGGATCGCGGCGGCGTGCGCGGCGATCGCCATCAACGGCAGCCGCGGGCTGCCGCAATACTTCGTCCAGGCCGGTCCGGCGCTGGCCCTCGCCGCGGGGCTGGCGGCGAGCTGGGCCTGGGGCCGGATGCGATGGGCCCCGCGGTTGCTCGTCGCAGCGCTGCTGGCAGTCGCCGTCGTCAGGGTGGCGAGCTTTCCCAAGCTGCTCGAGAGCACGCGCTACGATTTCGACTACATGCGCGGCCGGATGACGCGATCGGCGTATCTCTCGCGATTCGGCAACGCCGACTCGGGCGACAAGTACTCCGCGCTGGCGGTGGCCGAACTGGCGTCGCTGGTGGCCACGCGTACGAACCCGGCCGATCGTGTACTGGTGTTCGGGTTCTCTCCCTGGGCGTATGTCGGATCCAATCGCGTCAGCGCATCGCGGTTTTTCTGGAGCCGCCCGGTGATCATCGGGTTCGAGCAGGGCCGGGCTGGCTACGGCAGCCAGGGCGTGCTCGACGAGGTGACGCGGCAGGACCCGAAGCTCGTCGTCCTCCAAGAACGCGACTGGGACCCGGATGTGACCAACTCGGCCGATTTCTTCCTCGCCGATCCGGTCCTCAGCCCCTGGCTCCGACGCGGTTACCAGCAGACCGACAGGCTGCACAACTTCCAGATCTGGACGCGGATCCGGCAGTGATCGACGCCCCCGACATCTCGGCACGGCGCTTCGCCTGGCTGCTGCTTGCAGTCGTGTGCCTGGCCTGCACCTTGAGGACTGTCTACCCGACCGCCGACCCGCCCTGGCACACGCCGGTTGGCGTCACGTGGCACGACGAGGGGCCGTGGGTGCACAACGCCCGCAATCGGGCGCTGTTCGGGCAGTGGAGCCTGGACCAGTGGAACCCGATGTATCTGGCGCCGGTATTCGCCGGGCTCGAGTACGCGTCGTTCGCCACGCTGGGCGTCGGCACCTGGCAGGCGCGCCTCGTCTCCGAGGTGATGGGCACGTTCTCGGTGGCGTGCCTTGCCCTTGGCGTCGCCGCGCTCGGCACGCGGCGGGCGGGGATCGCGGCGGCGCTGCTGCTGGCCACCAACTACATCTACGTGATGTGGGACCGGGCGGCGCTGATGGAAGCCACGATGACGGCGTTCATGGTGGTGGCGTGGGCGGCGTACGCGCTTGCGCCGCGAAGGCCGGCGCTGGGCACTGTCGCCGCCGTCGCAGCGCTGCTGGCATTCTTCACCAAGGCCGCCGCGGCATTTTTCGTCGCTGGGCTGGGCCTCGACGCGTTGGTGACGCTGTGGCTGGCTCGGGAAGCCGGAAGCGGCAGTGACGAGGCGCGGGAGCGCCGAGCAGCGCTGTGGACCCTGGGTGGGCTCATGGCCGCCGGGATCGTCGCGCTGGCGGTGTTCGTCATCCCGTACTGGACCGAGTTCCGCTTCTACAACTGGCAGATGTCGGTGACCCGGAAACCGTCGTACTCGGTGAAGGCGATCCTGGACCGCGTCTCCTGGATTCCAATCATTCACGACTTCTTCACCAGGCAGTGGCTGGTGACAGTGCTCGCGCTGACGGCATGCCTCGGCCTGCTGGCGCGATGGCGCACGGCGCGGCCGGCCGAGCGTCTGCTGGGGCTGTGGATCGGGCTTGGGTTTGCCGAGCTGATCGCGCACGACGTCGGCAACGAGCGCCGGTTCATTTTTCTCATTCCCGCGATGGCGGCGCTGGCCGCCCTGGCGCTGTATCGCGACCGGCGACTGCTGACAGACGCAGCCTCGACTGTCGATCGCCGGCGGCTGCTGTACGCGATGCCGGCGGTCGCGCTTGTCGTCTACATCATCGTCGGCGCCGTGGTGCGGCTGCCGTTCCTCTATCGTGTGGCTCCGGGCGTGCACTGGTCGGCGGCGGTCGCGATTCCGCTGCTCGTCGCGCTCGTGCTGTTCTGGCCGGCGATCGGGCCGCGCCTCACCACACGCTCGTGGACGACGGCGGCAGCGGGCGTCCTCGTGGCAGTCGTAGTCGTCGGCGACCTCGTGCAGTTCGCGCAATGGGCAGCGCTCAGGACCTACAAGAACATCACGGCGTCGCGGCTGGTCGGCGACTGGCTTCCGCCCGGCACGCTCGTGCACGGCAAGCTCGCCAACGGCCTCGCGCTCGAAAACGCCATCAGGCCGGTGTTCGTCGGCCGCGGCTTCGGCAACTACGATGACCGGGCACGCCGGCCGGACATCAGGTACATCCTGACCTACACGTCACCGAGACTGGGCTACGAGGGCCCGGTCATCCTCGACGTCCTCGCCGCCCATCCGGGCTGGCGGATTCTTCACGAGTTCGACGTCGCCGAGACCAGCAGCGGCGCCAATCGCGCAGTTCTGATCGAGAAACCGTGACCACACCCGTCTCAACGTCCAGCCCTCCCTCGCAGGGGAGCGCCCGGCCCCCGGCCTTCGCACGGTCATGGCGCCTCCTGGAGCTGGTGCTCCTGACAGTCGCGGCAACCGGCGCCGCGTGGTACTACACGCGCGCCGAGTTTCGCGTCACCTACTGGGGCTTTCCGCTCGACGATGCGTGGATTCATCTGCAGTTCGCGCGCAACGTCGCCACCGGACACGGCTTCTCGTACAACCCGGGCGTCCCAGTCGCAGGATCGACGGCGCCCCTCTGGACGCTGGTCCTCGCGCTGCCCGCCGCTCTGGGTCTGTCTCCAGTGCCGGCCACGAAACTGATCGGCCTCGCGCTGACGATCGCCTCGGCGTGGCTGGCCAGTGCCCTGACGGTCCACCTGACCCGCTCACGGCTGGCGGCGCTGCTGGCCGGCCTGGCGATCGCGCTCGGCCCGCGATTCGCGTGGGGCAGCCTCTCGGGGATGGAGGTCAGCCTCTACACGGCGCTGGCGCTCTGGACGTTGCTGGCGTACCTGCGCGCGCTCTACTCCGGCTCGCCCTGGTGGGGCGTGCTGGCAGGACTTGCCGGCGCGGCGCGGCCCGAGGTCTTCGTGCTCTTCCCGATCCTGGCCGTCGACTGGACCGCGCGCGCCATGGCCGGGCGCCTGCCTCGTCGCGGACCGGCCTGCTGGGCGGGCCCGCTCGCCGCGTTCCTCCTTCCAGCCGGCGCCTTCGTCGCGTTGAACATGTGGGGAAGCGGCCATCCCTTGCCGCTGACGTTCTATGCCAAGTCGTATGGGATGGGGACCCTTGCCTCCATCATGGAGGGCCGCTGGCACGATGCCTGGAAAGACGCGCTGTTCTACCCGCACCGGTTCGTGTATCTGCTCGCGGGCTTCTGTGAGACCGAGTATCCGGACCTGACGTTCGGCGCGGGCGTCGGCGCGCTCGCGCTGATGGGCCTGACGCGGAACCGGCTCGAACAGCGGGGCGGCTACGTCCTTGTCGCCATGCTGCTGCTTGCGCCGGCGCTCAAGGGCCTGGCTGCGCCGCAGCCGTATTTTCTCGTGCACGAAGGCCGCTATCTGTTCCACCTCCTCGCGATGTTCGTCGTCGTCGCCGCCGTGGGGCTCGTCGAGATTCAACGCTGGCTGAATCGCCGCTGGGTGATCCCGATCTTTGCCGCGATCGCGGTGGCCCGGCTGGTCGGCATGCTCCAGTACAAAGCGCCGTGGTATGCATCGAAGGTGAAAAACATCAACGACATGCAGATCGGCATGGCCCGCTGGCTGCTGGCCGAGACCACGCCAGACGCGCGCATCGCGACCAACGACATCGGCGCCATCGCCTATTTCGGCAATCGCTTCATCATCGACACCGAGGGCCTCGTCACCCCTGAGGCGATCCACCCAAAGCGCATGCGGCAGTTCGTGCCGTACCTCGAGAGCGTGCGCCCGGACCTGCTGGTGATTTTTCCGGAGTGGTATCCCGAGATTGTCGACCGCACCGATCTCTTCCACGAGGTCTATCGCATCCACGCCAAGCAGACCGCGGCAGGCTCGACGCACCTGATCGTGTATCGCACACCCTGGAGCCGGCCCGAGGTGGCTCCGCGCGTCCTGCAGCCACCGCCGCCGTAACGCGCGTGTAGAATTGCAGCGTCCCCTTCGAGCTCGATGGCCGAAATCGACCGCTACCGCCACGAAGATCGACGCGCCGTGGAGGCGCTCTACCGGCGTGTCTTCGGTCCCGATGCCGCCGATGCCAGCCGTCTCCGCTGGGAATGGCAGTACCCGCAGGAACCCCAACAATCCCGGCGGCACGCCGGTCATCTGGATTGCGCGCGAAGGGCCCACCGTCATCGGCCAGTACGCGACGATGCCCGTGCGGCTGCAGGTGCACGGGCAGGAACTGGACGGATCCTGGGGCATGGACGTGATGGTGGCGCCGGAACGCCAGCGGCAAGGCGTGGGCGAGGGGCTGTTTCGGACCTGGGACCGCAGCGTGGGCGCCTCCCTCGGCCTCGGCCTGTCGGACTCCTCGCAACGGCTCTTCAAGAAGCTGCAATGGCCGGAGCCGCGCCTGGTGCCCTGTCTGGTGAAGCCGCTCAGCCGCCGCGCGCTGAAGCAGCCGCAGTGGCCCGACGCGCTCAACGACGTCGTGTCGGCGGTGACACTCCCCTTCGTTCGCCTGGTCGCTCGATCCCGTCCATTGCGGGCCGAGGTGCAGTCGCTCTCACGCTTTCCGCCGGAGTTCTCCGAGTTGTGGGATCGCCTCGCGCCGCGCTTCGAGTTTGCGGTGCGCCGCGACGCCGCGTATCTGAACTGGAAGTACGTGGAGGCGCCGCACGTCCGCTACTCGCTCGCGGCGCTCCGCCGCAGCGGCACGCTCCACGGCTACGTCGTCTACCGTCATTCGCAGGAGCCGCGCGGGCGCGCCACGAGTCTCGTGGACTTCCTGGTCGACCCCGACGACGTGGCAGGGCTCAAGACGCTGCTGCGCTGGGTGGATCGCGAGGCCATGGCCGCGGACTCGGACAAGATCCGGACGTTCTGCCTGCATGCCGGCTTCCGGCGCGTGCTGCGGCGATCGGGATATTTCGTGGTGAAGTCGACGATGGACTTCACCGCCAAGGTCAATCACGCAGACCTGCCGGCTGGCTTCTACGCCGAGACCGACCAGTGGCACGTCACGCTGGGCGACTCGGATCGGGATCGGTGAGGTGAGGTGAGGCCGTACCTCCTCGTCGGAATCGACACCGAAGGCGACAACCAGTGGGATGCGCGCGCCCGGGCGCAACAGCGCTTCGACAACATCTACGCGCTGCCGCAGCTGCACGCGCTGTTCCAGCGCCATGGCGTGCGCCCGACATACGTGGTCACCTGGCCGGTCGCGACCGACGAGCGGTCGCAGGAGACGCTGCGTTACCTGCTGTTGCGCGGCGACTGCGAAGTGGGCGCCCACCACCATGCGTGGGAGACGCCCCCGTGCACGCCGGAGGACGTGGAGCGCCATCCGTACGCGCTGTCGCTGCCGCTGGAACAATTCGAGGCGCAGCTGGCCGAGCTGACGGCGGCCATCGCGCGGGCGACCGGCGTGCCTCCCGTCTCCTATCGGTCGGGCAGGTTCGGGTTCGACGCGTCCCACGTGGCGGCACTCGAGCGCTGCGGCTATCTGGTCGAATCCAGCGTCGCGCCGCTCTTCAACGAGAGGCACAAGGGCGGGCCCGACTTCGCGACAGCGCCGCTTGCGCCGTACTTTCTCTCGTACGATTCGGCAGTGCGCCCCGGGACCAGTCGGGTGCTCGAGATTCCGTATCTCCGCGGCGCTCCATCGCCGTTTCCCGCCGGCCGTGGCCCACGCCTACGCGCGGGTGCCGTGGCAGTACATGACCAGGCGGGTGCTGCGAAAGCTCAACGTGGCCCGCATGGACTGGCTCCGTCCGTCGTACTCGTCGCTCGACGCCATGTGCGGCCTCGCGCGCAGGCTCAGCGAAGACGGCGTGCCAGTATTGAACATGCTGTTTCACTCGAGCGAAGCCATCGTGGGCGGGAGCCCCTACAATCGCACCCAGGCCGAGCTCGATGGCTTCCTCGACCGCCTCGACCGTTTTCTTCACATGGCGGTGACCGAACTTCACGCGACACCGGCAACCTTCAGGGAGTTCCACACGCAGTTCGTGGCGCCGCCCGTGAAGCCTGTCGAAGCCGTGCGGGTCTGAGCCGGCCGTGCGCGTCTGCCACGTTTCGCCACATCTGCCGCCCGATCAGGCAGCAAACGCGCTGCTGCCGTATCACCTCGCGTGCTGGGCACACGAGCGCGGCGACGAAGTGTCGTTTGTCGCGCACCCGCCGCGAGCGGCCACCGACCTGGACCGAGCGGCTGCGCGTCTGCCAGGGCCCGTCGTCTGGATTCCACCGCACCGCGGGAACTGGCTGGCGAGACTGGTCCGCCTCTCGAGCCTGTCGACGGCCTCTCTCATCATTCGCCGCGCCCGCTCGCTGATCGAGGCCGCCGATGTCGTGCACGTCCACAGCAACGGCCTGCTCGCCGAGATGGGGGCGTGGCTGGCCCAGCGCGCCGGCAAGCCCTACGTGCTGACGCTATACGGCACTGAAATCTGGCACTATCACCCCAAGCGGGGGCTCGATCTGTTCACCAGGGCCTACCGGGGCGCGTCACATGTCACGTTCTACAGCCATGGGCTGCAGTCGCACGCCGTCAAGCTGGGGCTGGCGCGGCACCAGACCTCGGTGGTGTACCCTCCGGTGGCTGACGAGTTCACCTTTCACGACGCGGGGGCGCAGCTTGCGGCGCGTCAGGCCCTGGGTCTCCGGCAGCGGCACGTCCTGGTCAATGTGAAGCGCCTGCATCCGCTGGCCGGCCAGCGCTATCTCCTCGAGGCTCTGGGTGAGGTCGTGCGCACGCACCCGGACACGCGGCTGATCATCTGCGGCACCGGGCCACTGCTGGCGGAGTTGAAGGACGTGGCGCGATCCAACGGCGTCGAGGGACACGTGACCTTTGCGGGCCTGGTGGACAACGAGACGATCGCCCGGTTCGACGCCGCCGCCGACGCCTTCGTCCTGCCGTCGCTGCTCGAGGCCTGTCCCACCGTCGCCCTCGAAGCGTTGGCGACCGGCACGCCAGTCATCACCGCAGACAATCCAGGCGGTCTGGAGCTTGGCGACATCTTCGGCTACGACGTCACCGTCGTGCCGAAGGAGAGCCCATCCGCGCTCGCCGGCGCCATCGTCGCGATGCTCGACGGGAAGCGGCGAGTGCGCGACGCCACCTCGCGCATCATCGCCCAGGAGTTTCGTCCGCCGGCCGTCGATCGGCAGTTCCAGGAGATCTACCGCTCGGTGCTCGGGCAGGAGGCCGCTGCCTCATGAGCGGCCGCGTCGCGGGCCTGGCCGCCGGTTGCGCGTTGTTCGGCGCGCTGGCCGGAGCTGCCGCGATCATCCTGTTCTATGCACTCTTCCCCACGCTGGTCGTCGAGATGTCGCAGGACAGGCCTGGCGTGCTGCAGGGGTTCTATAAAGGCGAGCGCGATGGCGAACTTACATTCGCCTGGAGCGGCGCCCGCGGCGAGCTGCCGCTGGCCGGCCTCGATCGCAACGTCGGCTGGGTGGCAACGGTGCGGCTGCGCGGCGCGCGGCAGAATCCGGCGACGCTGCCGATCGTGACGATCCTCGCCGACGGCGTGGCCCTGGCATCGCATCAGACGTCGAACGACTTCGAGGACGTCACCGTCACGTTGCCGGAGCGCCCTGGCCGCGTCCGCGGCATGACCATGTCAATCCTCAGCTCCAACACCTTCGTTCCTGGACCGGGCGACCCGCGGCAGCTGGGCGTGCAGGTCGACCGCATCACGCTGACGCCGGTGCGTCTCGGCGCGTTTCCGCCGCGACGCGCGGTCGCAGTGGCCGCCATCGCCGCGGCGGCCTTCGGCGCCGTGTTCGGCCTGCTGGGCGCGACGGCGACGACGGCGATCGGCGCTGCGACGGTGCTGGCGGCGGCTCAGGCCGTCGTACTGCGGACGGGCCTCGGCCCGTTCTCGTCCTGGCTGGGCACCGTGGACAGGCTGGCCGCGGGCATCGGCCTGGCACTCCTCGCGCTGACCTTCGTCATCGAGCGCTGGCGCGGCGAGCGCCTGCGCAACACCGCGCGTTTCGCGATGATGTTCAGCGGGTCCGTGCTCTACCTGAAATTGCTCGTGCTTCTCCACCCGGACAAGTGGCTGATCGACGCCATGTTTCACGCGCATCGCCTCGACGCGGTGATGGCTGGCAGCTACGTGTTCACCTCCATCGCGCCAGGCGGCTACATCTTTCCCTACCCGGTCGCCCTCTACGTCACCGCCGAGCCGCTGGCGTGGATCATGACCGACCACATCCTGCTGCTGCGCCTTGTCGCAGCGGGCGTGGAGGCGATCTCGGCGCTCTTTTTCTACTGGATGATCGTGCGCGGATCCGGCGATCGTCTTGAGGCCGCCGTCGCCGTCGCGGTGGTCCAGCTGATGCCGCTCGGGTTCGGCGTGCTGGCTGCCGCCAATCTGACCAACGTCTTCGGCCAGGCCATGGCGCTCATCGCGATGTCGCTCGTGACCATCGTGGTGGTCTCGCCCGCCGGCTCGTGGCCGGTGCTGGCCGGCGCAGGCATCGCGACGCTGGTGGCGATGCTCTCTCACACCAGCACGTTTGCCACGCTCGTCGGCATGCTCGCGTTGACTTCGCTGTTGCTGATCGTGCTCGGAACAACGGCGGTGCGACGCTCTGGTGTCAGGGTGGCGGTGATGCTGCTCGTCGCCGCGAGCCTCGCCGTGGGCGGCTACTACAGCCGGTTCGGCCCCGTCTATCGCGCGCAATACGATCGGATTCGTGGTGAGGTTGCGGGCAGCCCGGAGGCCGTCGTGCCGTCCTCGTCGCAGCTCTATCAACCCGGGGGCGCGTCCGTGCTGTCTCGCGCCGCAGCGGCGCCGTTGATGGCCTCCCGGGACTTCACCCTGCCGTTCCTGCTGCTTGCCGTCGGAGGGTTGGCTGTCGGCTGGCGTTCGCGCAGCGATCCCTTCCTGCTCGTGGTCGCCGGCTGGCTCGGCGCGTGTCTGGCATTCCTCGTGCTCGGCGTCCTGACGCCGGTCGATTTCAGGTACTACTATGCGGCGATGCCGGTGGTGGCGCTCCTGGCCGCACGCGGTCTCGTCTGGCTCTGGCGCTACGGCCCCTCCTCGCGCGCCGCGGCAGGCATTCTCGCGGGAGGCGGTGCCCTCATGGGAGTGAACAACTGGCTCAGGGTGCTCGGCACGCCCTTGTTCTGAGCCCGCAGTGACGCAACACGCCGCACGAAAGGCCCGGAGGTCAGCATGTCGATGATGGACGACGTCAGCCATGGCATCACGAAGGCCATGAAGTCTCGCGACCAGGGCACACTCGGCACGTTCCGCATGCTGAAGTCGGCCCTGACGATGAAGGAGATCGAGAAGGGACGCGGGCTCGAACCAGCCGAGGAACAGCAGGTGGTGTCCAGCCTGGTCAAGCAGCGGCGCGACTCAATCGAGCAGTTCACGCGCGGCAACCGTCCCGAGCTCGCCGACCGCGAAGCTGCCGAGATCAAGATTCTCGAGCAGTTCCAGCCGCCGCCAGTCAGCCAGGGCGACGTCGACGCGGCCGTTGACGCTGCCGTGACATCGACTGGCGCCACGTCCGCGAAGGATTTTGGCAAGGTTATGAAAGCTGCGATGGCTGAGCTGGCCGGCAAGACTGTAGACGGCAAAGCCGTCAGCGAGGCCGTAAAAAGACGCCTGGGATAGCCAGCAAACTTTCCGGGACATCGCTCCGTCTACTTGGATGGGAGTACCCACTTCCCATCCTCCTCTTGGGGTCGACGGGCCACCGCCGATCCCTTTTTTTTGCCCAAACCTCTCGACTCTCCAGCTCGGCCTGAACTTTCGGCCGTGGTACCCTGCCCTCAGGCGATGAACGATCGAACCCCCGCGGATGGGCTGGTGCCGCCATCGCCAGAACCGTCGCCGGCCGGGCAGGGCCTCGCCCACTCAGCCAGCCTGATCGGCGCCACGACGCTCGCGAGCCGCATCCTCGGGCTGGTGCGCGAGCAGGTGATGGCGTACCTGTTCGGCGCCGGCAACGCCACCGACGCCTTCAACGTCGCCTTCCGCATCCCGAACCTCGTGCGCGACCTGTTCGCCGAGGGGGCGATGAGCGCCGCCTTCGTGCCGACCTTCACGCGAGTCCTTGCCGATGGCGGCCGTGCCGCCGCGTGGCGCCTTGGCAGTCAGGTGGTCAACGCCCTGCTGGTCACGACCGGGGCGCTGGTAGTCCTCGGCATGCTCTTCGCGCACCCGCTGCTGACGGCCTTCGCCGGCGACTACGCCGCGATTCCGGGAAAGCTGGAGCTGACAGTCACGCTCACGCGCGTGATGCTGCCGTTTCTCATCTTCGTGTCCCTGGCAGCGGCATCGATGGGGATGCTGAACTCGCTCAACCGGTTCTTCGTCCCTGCGCTGGCGCCCGCTGTCTTCAACGTCTGCAGCATCGTCACCACGGTGCTCCTGATTCCTGTGCTGTCGCATTTCGGCATCGCCCCGATTCTGGCGATGGCCATCGGCGTGCTGATCGGCGGGTGCGGGCAGGTGGCGATTCAGTGGCCGCTGCTGCGCCGCGAGGGTTTTCGCTACGAGCCGCGCCTCGATGTCCACGACCCGGCGCTGCGCCAGGTGCTGATCCTGATCGGGCCCGGCATCCTGGGGCTTGCGGCGACACAGATCAACATCTTCGTGAACACGTGGCTGGCGACCGGGGTTGGCACCGGCGCCGTCTCGTGGCTGAACTACGCGTTTCGCCTGATGTACCTGCCGCTCGGGTTGTTCGGCGTCTCTGTCGCGACGGTGTCCGTGCCCGCGATTGCCCGACGCGCGGCAGCGGGCGATGTGGACGGCGTGCGCCACACCGTCTGCTCGGGCGTGGCGCTGATGCTGGCGCTGACGATTCCGGCATCCTTTGGCCTGGTCCTCCTCGCGCGGCCTATCGTCGCCCTGCTGTTCGAACGCGGGCACTTCCTGCCCTCTGATACGGCCGCGACAGCCGCGGCGCTCTCCTGCTATGCAATTGGCCTGGCGGGCTATTCGATCATCAAGGTGGCGACACCCACGTTCTACGCGCTCGGCGAGAGCCGCACGCCGGTGGCGGTGTCGGCGGGCACCGTGCTGGCCAACGCGATCGTGAACAGCATGCTGGTCAGGCGGTTCGGGTTCCAGGGGCTGGCGTTCGGGACGTCGATGGCGGCGCTGGCCAACGCAGGCACGCTGCTCTGGCTGTTGCGACGGCGGCTGGGCGGGCTCGAGGGCGCCAGGCTGGCGGGACTCGTGGGACGAACAGTCGCAGCGGGCGCCGCGATGGGACTGACGGCCTGGGCGGTCGAGCGCGGACTGGCGGCGCTGCTGCCGGGTCACGGCGTGGCCGTACAGGCATTGCGCGTCGGCGGCGCAATCGGCACCGGGTTGGTGATGCTCGCGGTGCTGTCGCGAGCGCTCGGCATCACGGAGTTGAACGAGGCCGCGACGGCAGTCGCGCGACGCCTGCGCCCCGGCGCAAAGACCTAGACGCGCCCGCTTTTCGTCTCTCTCTGGCGCGGCCGGCGCCGGGTCCCCGTGTGGTACGATTCACACGCAATGCCGAGGTACCCGCAGCCGACCATGACCCAGTTCGGTCCGGGTCCGGTCACGCCCGCCGTCAAGGTCCTGCTCGTCGCCAACGTCGCGATGTTCGTCGGGACGCAGCTGGTGCCCGCGCTGGTGGCTCCGCTGGCGCTGACGCCGAGCGAAGTGGTCCGGCACGGCGCCGTCTGGCAGCTGGCGACCTACCTGTTCCTGCACTCAGGGATCTTTCACATCCTGTTCAACATGCTCACGCTGTGGATGTTCGGCGTGGAGCTCGAACGGATGTGGGGCACACCGTTTTTCACGCGCTACTACTTCGTGACCGGCATCGGCGCCGGCGTCGTCACCGTGGCGGCGTCGTTCCTGCCGTTCCCCGCCACCGCCGCGATGTTCGACGCGATGACGATGGGCGCGTCGGGCGCGATCTACGGGCTGCTCCTCGCGTACGGGTTGTATTTTCCGAACCGCCCCATCTATCTCTATTTCCTGTTCCAGGTGCCGGCCAAGTATTTCGTGATGATCATCGGCGCCATCGCGCTGTTCTCGTCGCTGAACGAGTCGGGCGGCAACCTGGCGCACGTCGCGCACCTCGGCGGCCTGGTGGTCGGGTACGTGTATCTGAAAGCCAAGAGCCCTCGGCGCTTCAGCCCCATCGCCGAGATCAAGTATCGATACACGAAGTGGAAGCTGGGGCGGATGCGGCGGCGGTTTGACGTGCATCCTGGCGGCCGCAGCGACGATTGGAACCGACGCATCCACTGACACCGACGGCGACACGCCGTCGGCGCCTGGCCCTGCTGGCCCTCATTGTCCTCGTCCAGTTCGGCCTGTTTGAGTGGGGGCTCCGGCTGGCCGGTGGTTCTGAGGCCACGCCGGCATTCCGGCAGCTCTTCACGCCCGATTCGGCGATCGGCTACAGGCTCCGCCCTTCCACGTCCATCCGCTACACGACGTCGGAGTTCTCGACGGCCATCGCGATCAACGCGGAGGGCGTGCGAGACGACGAGATCGGGCCGAAGCCGGCCGGTGAACGCCGTATCGTCGTCCTCGGCGACTCGCTCGTGCTGTCGGTGCAGGTGCCGCTCGAGCAGACGTTCTGCAAACAGCTGCAGGCCAGCCTCAACGCACGCGCCGCCGGCGCGCGCTACCGCGTGATCAACGCCGGCGTGCAAGGCTACGGACCGGTCGAAGAGGCGCTGTTCTTCGAGCGCGTCGTCTCGAAGCTGGAGCCGGACCTGGTCGTGGTGGTGACGTTTGTCGCCAACGACGCCGTCGAGGCCAACGACCGCGCGTTCCGCCTGAGCGGATCGACGCTGCCGTCGAAGGCGGTCCACGAGCAGGCAAGCGACGGCCTCCGGCGACTCGTACGCCGCAGCGCGGTCCTGCAGATCGTGGGGCAACGAGTCAGCCAGCTGCGTGAGCGCCTGCGGCCGGCCGGTCCGCCGAAGCCGGACAGGCGCCTGCTGACCTACGCGACGCCGATGCCGGACGACATCCGGCACGGGCTCGAGGTGTCACGCGACGCGATCGCGCGGCTGGCATCGGACGCGGCAGCCATGAAGGCACCTACTGTCGTCGTGCTGATGCCCGCGCGCCTGCAGATCGACCCGGAGGAGTTCGATCGGATGGCAGCCACCGTCGAGCGCGCGGGTTACAAAATGCAGCCGGACGCCGCGACAGCACGCTTCGCGGATGCCCTCGCGCCGCTCGGCCTTCCCACGCTCGACCTGCTCCCGGCATTTCGCGGCGTCGATCAGCCTGCGACGCCTGTTCTTCGCGTCCACGGCGCACCTGACGCCGGAGGGCCACCGCGTGGCCGCCGCGGCGATCCGCAGGTTTCTCGACGACCGGCATCTGGCGCCCTGACGTCGATGGTCTTCAACTCCATTCAATTCGTCGTCTTTTTCGCCGTCGTTTACGGCGTCTACCGGCTGCTGCCGCATCGCGCGCAGAACTGGCTGCTGCTTGGCGCCAGCTACTGGTTCTACGCCGCGTGGAGCCCGCGTTTTCTTCTCCTCCTGATCGCGTCGACCGTCGTCGACTACCTCGTCGCGCGATATCTCGATGCACAGGAGGACCAGCGCCGGCGTCGCCGGGTGCTGTGGATCAGCCTCGCCTTCAACCTCGGCGTCCTCGGCTTCTTCAAGTACTGGGGGTTCTTCGCCGTCAACCTGCAGGCGCTGCTCGCGTCCTTCGGCGTCGGCGTGTCGCTGCCGATCCTGCACGTCGTGCTCCCGATCGGCATCTCGTTCTACACGTTCATGACGATGAGCTATGTCATCGACGTGTATCGCCGCGAGATTCCGGCGACGCGGCACCCGATCGACTTCGCGGTGTTCGTGGCGTACTTCCCGCACCTGGTCGCGGGGCCGATCCTGCGCGCGCCGGCGCTTCTCCCGCAGATTGCCTCGCCCCGTCACATCAGCCGCGCGCAGATGGCGGAAGGCGCGTGGCTCGTCGGATGGGGCCTGTTCAAGAAGGTCTTCGTCGCCGACAACCTCGCCGCAGTCGCCAACACAGTCTTCGCGCAGGGACACTCGCCCGGCGCGCTGGAGGCCGCTGTCGGCGTCTACGCGTTCGCGTTTCAGATCTACGGCGACTTCTCCGGGTACACCGACATCGCGCGCGGCATCTCGAAGTGGATGGGCATCGAGCTGAACCTGAACTTCAGGTTCCCCTACTTCACGCGCTCGCCGCAGGAGTTCTGGCGGCACTGGCACATCAGCCTGTCGACCTGGCTGCGCGACTATCTGTACATCCCGCTCGGCGGCAACAGGAAGTCGCCGGTCCGCACCTACATCAACCTGATGATCACGATGGTCCTCGGCGGCCTGTGGCACGGCGCGGCGTGGCCGTTCGTGCTCTGGGGCTGTTACCAGGGGGCGCTGCTCGTGGTCTTTCGCTTCTTCGGCGCGCGCCTGAGCGCCCGATCGCTGGCGCGGCTCGATCGGCCGGCGGTGAGAGTCTTCGCGACGCTGGCGATGTTCCACCTCACCTGCTACGGATGGCTGTTGTTCCGCTCGCGATCGGCGGCCCAGGTGGGAGCCATGACGAGCGCGCTGGTGTCGGGGTGGGGGCAGACCAGTCCTGAGCTTCCCGACCTGGCGAGCAGGCTGGCGTTCTACGCGCTTCCCGTGCTCGTCCTGCACGGGTGGGAAGCGATGAAAGACGACATGCTCGCGGTTCCGCGGCTCCCTGTCGTCCTCCGCTACAGCGTCTACGTCGCGCTCGCGTACTTGACAGTGCTCTTCGGCGAGTTCGGCGGGTCGCAGTTCATCTACTTTCAGTTCTGACCGCGGCGGAAGTAGTCGTCGGTGCCGTTCAGCCAGTCGTGCCGGATGGGGCTGAAGATGTCGAGCGTGAGCGTGTCGTCCAGCGCCTCGGCCTGGTGCTCGATCCACGACGGGATCAGCAGCACCTCGCCCTCGCGGACGACCACCTCTTCGCCGTCCACCAGAAACTTCAGCGCGCCCTGCAGCACGTAGGTCATCTGCTCGGCCTCGTGCTTGTGCATCGGGACCAGCGCGCCGCGCTTCAGGTAAATCTGCGTGAGCATTTCGCGCTCGCCGGTGACAATCTTGCGCGAGATCACCTCGGTGACCTTTTCGAGCGCGATCTCGTCCCAGCGATACAGGCGGACGCCGTCAGACATCGGACCTCCGGCACCGGCGGCTGCCGACACCTTACGGTCGGGGCGCCGCCGCGAGAATCTGCAAACTGTTGATGCGGTTGACTCTACCAGACTTCGATCCAGAATGACGCCAGCGGCCTGCCGCGCCGGGCGCGGTGCTATAATTCCAAGCGGTCGTCTGATGATCGTGACCTCCGTCGAGGCTGCCTGATGAAGGTTTCGGCCACGCGCCGCGCTCCTGCCCACTCCCATCCAGACGATTCGATCCACACGCCGGCAGCCACCGATCTCGGCGCTGACGATCTGCGTCACGCCTATCGGCTGATGCTCACGTCGCGGCGCCTGGACGACAAGGAAATCCAGCTCAAGAACCAGAGCCAGATTTTTTTCCAGATCAGCGGCGCCGGTCATGAAGCCATCCTGGTCGCCTCGGGCCTGGTCCTTCGTCCCGGCGTGGACTGGGTGTGCGCGTACTACCGCGACCGTGCCCTCGCGCTAACCCTTGGCGTCACTCCCTACGACATGCTGCTGCAGGCAGCCGGCGCGAAAGATGACCCGGCATCGCACGGCCGGCAGATGCCGTCGCACTGGAGCAGCCGCGAGCTGAAGATCGTCTCGCAGGGCAGCCCCACCGGCACACAGTGTCTTCACGCGATTGGCGTCGCGGAGGCCGGCCTGATTTACGAGCAGGTCGAGTCGATTCCCGATCGCGAGACGAAGTTCCACGCCGACGAGATCGTCTACTGCTCCCTCGGCGACGGCGCGACCAGCGAAGGTGAGTTCTGGGAATCGCTGAACACCGCGTCGATGCGCCAGCTGCCAGTGGTTTACGTCGTCGAGGACAACGGCTACGCCATCTCGGTGCCGGTCGAAGCCCAGACGCCTGGCGGCTCGATCTCGAACCTGGTCGAGCGCTTTCCGCATCTGAAGGTGCTCCGCGTCGACGGCTGCGACTTCATGGCGAGCTTCGCGGCACTCCAGGAAGCCGTGCAGTGGGCGAGAGAGCGCCACGGCCCCGCGCTGGTCCACGCGTCGGTCGTGCGCCCGTACTCGCACTCGCTGTCAGACGACGAGCGCCTGTACAAGACAGCGAAGGAGCGCGCGACCGAAGCGGAGCGCGACCCGGTGCGCAAGATGCGCGACTTCCTTCTGGCGGAAGGGCTGGCGACAGAGGCCGACCTCGATCAGATGGCCGCCGAAGTCGACGCCGAGATCGCCACCGCGACCGACAGGGCGATGGCTGCCGAGAAGCCGGAGCGGTCAACTGCCGCCGACTGGGTGTTTTCCCCCGACGTGGACCCGTCGTCGGCGGCGTTCGACACGCCGCTCGAGGCGCATGGCAAGGCCGACACGATGGTGGCCGCCATCAACCGCACGCTGCGCGACGAGATGGCGCACAACCCGCGCATCGTCATCTTTGGCGAGGACGTGGCGGACTGCAGCCGTGAGGACCACCTCGCGGAGATCTCGGGCAAGGGCGGCGTCTTCAAGGTCACGCACGGCCTGCAGCGCAAGTTCGGCAGCACGCGCGTGTTCAACTCGCCGCTGGCGGAAGCCAACATCGTCGGGCGCGCGTTCGGCATGGCCGTCCGCGGCATCAAGCCGGTCGTCGAGATTCAGTTCTTCGACTACATCTGGCCGGCGATGATGCAGATCCGCGACGAGATCACGATGCTGCGCTACCGGTCGGGCAACACCTACTCGTGCCCGATGGTGATCCGGACGCCAATCGGCGGCTATCTCCGCGGCGGCGCGCCGTACCACAGCCAGTCCGGCGAGAGCATCTTCGCGCACTGCCCGGGTATCCGGGTGGTCTACCCGTCGACGGCGCAGGACGCGGCAGGATTACTCCGCACATCCATCCGGTGCGACGATCCGGTGCTGTTCCTCGAGCACAAGCACCTGTACCGCCAGACTTACAACAAGGGCGAGTACCCCGGCAGCGACTACATGATCCCGATGGGCAAGGGCATGCTGCGCCGGGAAGGGACCGACGTGGTCGTGTTGACCTGGGGCGCGCTGGTGCAGCGCGCCATCGTCGCCGCGCAGCAGGCCGAGCGCGAGGGCCTCAGCGCGGCGGTCTTCGACCTCCGGACGATCATCCCGTACGACTGGGCCGGCATCAGCGCGCTGGTGCAGAAGACCAACCGCGTCATCGTCGCGCACGAAGACCAGCTCACCTGCGGCTTCGGCGCCGAAATCGCGGCACGAATCGCCGACGAGTTGTTTCATCACCTCGATGCGCCGATCAGGCGCGTCGCCGCGCTCGACTGCCCCGTTGCGTACGCGCCGGACCTCGAAGAGGAAATCCTGCCGCAGTCGGAAGACGTGCTCAGGGCAATCCGGGAAGTCTGTCGATACTGACGGCGGGCTACAGGCTACGGACCGCGGGCTACGGGCCACGGGCTCGTCAGACGACCATCGGTCAATGTTTCGCGGGGGTGGGTGCCCGGCGGGTCATCAGCGTTGGCGTTGGCGGCGGCGCCGCAGGCGGGAGCTCCAGCGACGACTCGATCGAATCCCGCCAGATCTCGGCAATCTTCTGATACCCCTCCGGTGTCGGGTGCAGTCCGTCGACGCCGACGATACCGGCCGGATTGCCGCCAAGCTGGCCGAAGAGGTCGACCACGGTCGCGCCTTCGTCGTTCGCGGTCGCGATGATCCCGCGATTCAGCTCGGGCAGATACGGCGCTCCGTGTCCGCGCTGGCCGTTCGGGTCTTGCGGCGGCAACGTGGCCAGATAGACCTTCGCACCGCGGCTCCTCGCGTCGTCGATCATCTTTTCAAGCGCGCCGAGAATCCCGTGGATGGCATCGCGGCCGTCGCTGTTGAGGTCGTTGGCGCCGTGCATAAGCAGCACGACCTGCGGCGCGTTCGCGCGCATGGCGTCCTGGAACCGCGGGAAGTCGTCCACTGCCTTCTTGCCGGGGTAGCCCTCGTTCACCATGGTGATGGTCTGATCGAGGTAGCGGGCACTCAAGATCGCCAACAGCTTCGAGGGGTAAGAGTCGGGCTCGTCGATCATGAGGATGCCCGGCGCCGGCGACGTCGTGCCCGAGGTGAGGCTGTCTCCGAAGGCCATGAACTTCGTCAGCGCGAGCTGCGGCACGACGTTCACTGTCACCGAGAACGTGCAGTTGCCTGTCTGGCCTATCGAGTCCGAGGCCGTGCAGACAACCGGCGTGTCGCCAACCTGGAACTGGGTGCCTGACGCCGGTGAGCAGGCAACGGTGACGGGGGCCTGGCCGCCCTGCGCCGCCGGGGAGTCGAACGTGACTTCAGGCGGAACGCCGTTGTGCGCCGGAGCGGTGATGTTGGCGGGACAGGCGACTGTCGGCGCGCCGGGAGGGGGCGGGACGACGGTCGGCCCTCCGTGCCCGCCACAGGCGGCGGTGGCAGCGAGTGCGACACAGACGACGGCCCGGCGCAGCTGTCGCGTCTTTAGTCCCCGTCCGTACAGTGTCATGCGATGCTGATGCTGCCGACTGGCCCACGCGGCGACATCACCTGACCCTGCTGGGAGCGGGGGCTGGGGAGCCGCGTCGGATTGGCACCGAAATGCCCAGCTTGCAATTTTACACGATCGCGATTGCGGTCCTGCTCGCCGTCCTGCCCGATCGGCTGCTGACGCGCGCCGCCGGCCCGAATGTCGAGGTCCTCAGCGCGGTGCGGGCGGTGCCCCCGGACGTGACCGCCGGCTTCGCCCAGCCCGCCGGATTTGTCCAAGTGGCTGCAGGCCAATACGTTGTCTTCGACCGTCGCGGCCACATGCTGCTGGCGCTGGCGCCGGACTGGAGCGCGGCCCGGCCCATCGTCCAGATCGGGTTCGAGGCAGGACGGGTCCTTCAGCCGTTCGGGTTCGACGTGGACCCGGAGGGGCGCCTCGTCGTCGGCGACGCCCCCGACGGCGTGGAGCGAGTGCAGGTCTTCACGGCGTCGGGGTCGCGAGTTTCGGGCTTCTCGCTCCCCAGGCGCCCCGGGCCGCGCCTCGATGTGGACGGCGTCGTACTCAACGGCATCAGTTCGCTGCGGGCGAGTCCGAACGGCACCGTACTGGTCAATCAGCCACAGAGCGGCGCACTCGTCACCGAGTACGACTACGACGGCACCCCGCGCCGGTCGTTCGGCGCGCTGCGACGGACCGGGCACGAGGCAGAACCGCAGCTTCATTGGGCGCTGAACAGCGGCATCGCGCTCGCAGTACCCGGCGGCGGCTTCATCTTCGTGTTTCAGACCGGCGAGCCGCGCTTCAGACGATACGACGTGTCGGGCCGTCTGCTCTACGAACGCGTCATCCAGGGAATGGAGCTCGATGACTGGATGCAGAAGCAACCAGAGGTCTGGGACACCGTCCGTGGCCGCGACACAGGAACCCTGCCGCTCGTGTCGCTGGCAGTGCGCGCGGCTGCCATGGATCGCACGGGCAACCTGTGGGTGAGCCTGTCGGTGCCTTTCACGTACGTCTTCGACGATCGCGGCGAGAAGCGGCGGACAGTTCAGTTCAGGGGCGCCGGTGTGATCGCGCCGCGCAGCCTTGCGTTCACCGGCGATCGCCGCTTGCTGGTCACCCCGGGATGCTACGAATTTTCACCGTAAATGCTAGGATCCGGCCATGGCTCCCTCGGCCGATCATCAGCGCGTCGTCGACGCCAATGCGGCGTTTTACGAGGCGCTCACCAACCGCGACATGAGCGCCATGGAGCGCGTGTGGTTCCCGGCGGACTGGGTGGAGTGCGTGCACCCTGGCACGGGGGCGGTGCGAGGTTGGGACGCCGTGCGCGACAGCATGGCGATGCTGTTTGGCGCCGCGGGCACCCTCATGGTGGCGGCCACTGACGTCCACGTGCATCTGCTTGGCGAGGTGGCGTGGGTGGGCTGCGAGGAGCGGATCGCCACGAGGAACGACGGGCGCATGGTGTCGTCGGTGGCGCACGCGACCAACGTCTTCGTGATGCACGACGGCGTCTGGCGCCTGGTCGTGCACCACGCGTCACCGGTGCCGTTTCTCACCCCGCCGCTGCCCGAAGACGGCACGCTGGTGAATTGAGCCGTGCCACGTCCGCTGGCAGCAGCATCCCTCCTCGTCGGCGTGTCGGCTCTGGTGACGAGCCTGGCGGCGCAGACTGTCAATGACACGCTGACGGCGGTCCCCGGCATCGCTGTCGGACACTTCACCCTCTCGACGCGTCCAACCGGCTGCACTGTCGTGCTCGCGGAGCCGGCCGCGGTTGCCGCCGTGGATGTGCGGGGCGCCGCTCCAGGGACGCGCGAGACAGACCTGCTGAATCCCGTCAACACCGTCGATCGCGTCAATGCGATCGTCCTCGCCGGCGGCAGCGCCTTCGGCCTCGACGCGGCCACCGGCGTCGTCAACTGGCTCGAGGAACGGCATCGCGGATTCGACGTGGGCGTCGCGCGGGTCCCGATCGTGCCGGCGGCGATTCTCTTCGATCTCGGTGTCGGCGACGCGCATATCCGGCCCGACCGCGACTGCGGCTACCGCGCCGCGGCAGCAGCGACGTCAGACCCGGTTGTCCGCGGCAATGTCGGCGCCGGCGCCGGCGCCACTGTTGGCAAGACCAGGGGCATGGCGCACGCGATGAAGGCTGGAATCGGATCGGCAGCGGTGCGGCTGCCCGACGGCCTCATCGTCGCGGCGCTGGTCGCCGTAAACGCCCTTGGCGACATCGTCGATCCCTCCAACGGGCACGTCATCGCGGGCGTGCGTGCCGACGACGGGTCCCTGGCCGACGCGCGCGTGTTGCTACGAGAGGGAAAGATTGGCGCCGCCGCGCCCGGCGGCCACACCACGCTGGCGGTTGTGTCCACCAATGCCGTGCTGACAAAGACGGAGGCGACGAAGGTCGCGCAAATGGCGCACGATGGATTTGCCAGGGCCATTGCGCCCGTGCACACGCCGGCCGACGGCGACACCGCGTTTGTGATCGCGACCGGCGCCCTCGGGCGGCGCGCCGATCTGCTCGTCATCGGCTCGCTGGCCGCCGACGTCACGGCCAGGGCCATCGTGGACGCGGCGCGGTCGGCGACGTCGCTGCCGAACCTGCCGGCGGCACGTGACCTGCCGCGCTGAGCGAGATCGGCGGTGCTGACGCTGCTGGCGCTGTTTGTCGCGGTCCAGATCGGCGTCGGCGTGTGGGTCGCGCGCCGTGTTCACGCGGCCGCTGATTTCTTCGTCGCCGGCCGGCGACTCCCGGCGCCACTGGTCTTCGCCACGTTTCTTGCCGCCAATATCGGCGCGGGCTCCACGATAGGGGCCGCGAGCCTCGGCTACACCATCGGCCTCGGCGGATGGTGGTGGAACGCGTCAGCCGGCCTTGGGTCGATCGTCTTTGCGCTGTGGGCCGGTCCCATCCTGTGGCGGATTGCAAAGGACCGCGGATTTCTCACGCTCGGCGACTTCCTGGAGTGGCGCTACGGCCGGACGGCACGAGCGGTGTCGAGCGTGGTCATCTGGACGATCTCCATGTCGATTCTCGCGGGCCAGCTGCTCGGCGCCTCGTCCATCCTGCAGGTCGTCGCGGGGTTGCCGCCCTGGGCCGGCGCCGTGATCGCGTCGACTGTCGTCGCGCTCTATTTCGTGGCTGGCGGGCTGCTGACCTCGGCGTGGGTCAACGTGGTGCAGCTCGCCGTCAAGCTGGCAGGCTTCACGATCGCCTTTCCTCTGGCGCTCGCCGCGGCGGGCGGGTGGAGCGGCATCCGCCTGGCTACCGCGGTGCCTCCGTCCTTCATGTCGCCTGTCGGCAGCGGCGGTTCGGCGCTCTGGCTGCTGCCGTTGCTTGCGCCGGCATTCATCGTGTCGCCTGGCCTCGTCCAGAAGGCCTATGGCGCCGCGAGCGACCGGGCCGTTCGCGTCGGCGTCGGTGCGAGCGCCGTGGTCCTGATCCTCTTCGCCATCGTTCCTGTCGGCCTCGGCATGGCGGCGCGCGTGCTCCATCCGCACCTGCCGTCGGCCGATCAGGCCTTGCCGACGCTGCTGGCGCAGAACCTTCCGGCGTGGGTCGGGGCGCTGACGCTGGCTGGCGTGTTCGGGGCAGAAATCAGCGCCGCGGACGCGGTGCTCTTCATGCTCTCCACGTCGTTGTCCCAGGACATCTACCGGCGGTTCCTCTCGCCTGGCGCTGACGACACGCGTGTGCTGGCCGTGGCCCGTGCGAGTGCGGCAGTCGCGACAGTGGCGGGCCTGGCGATGGCGATGACCATCCCGACAGTCGTCGACGCGCTCAAGATCTTCTACAGCCTGCTGACAGTGGCACTCGCGGTGCCGGTGATCGGCGGCCTGCTCTGGCGTCGACCCGACGAGCGGGCTGCGCTGACGTCCATGTTCTTCGGCGTGGCGACGACGATGACGGTGACGCTGGCGGCGCCAGGCGGAAACGTCGCCGGTTGGCCTCCCGTTGCGGTGGGGCTGGTAGCGGCGGCGATCGCGTTCATGCTCCCACCGGCGGCGGCCCGGGTTCGATGATGGTCACGAGGCGGACGTAGTTCCCATGCCTGTCCGTCACGTCACGTCTGTGGCCGTTCTTGGCGCCGGCACCATGGGCGCGCAGATCGCCGCGCATTTCGCCAACGCCGGCGTCTCCGTGCTGCTGCTCGATCTCGACACGCAGACAGCACGTGCCGGGCTCGAACGCGCGCGAAAGCTGAAGCCGGCGCCGCTCTTCAGCGACGGGATCGCGTCGCGCATCACGTGTGGCGGCTTCGACACCGACGTGTCGCGTCTGGCCGAGGCCGACTGGATCCTCGAGGCGGTGGTCGAGCGGCTCGATCTCAAGCAGTCGCTCCTCGCGCGTGTCGACGCCGTCCGGCGCCCCGGCAGCATCGTCAGCTCGAACACATCGGGCATCTCCATCGCCGCACTGGCGGAGGGACGGTCCATCGACTTCCGTCGCCATTGGCTCGGGACGCATTTCTTCAATCCTCCCCGGTACCTGCACCTCGTCGAGGTCGTCCCGACTCCCGATACCGACGCCGAGGTAGTCGAAGCGGTACGGGCTTTTGCCGATCACCGGCTCGGCAAGGGCGTCGTCATCGCCAGGGACACGCCCAACTTCATCGCCAATCACGTCGCGCTGTACGCGGTCCTGCAGGTCGTCGCGGCGCTCGAAGCCGGTGCGTTCAGCGTCGAAGAGATCGATGCGATCACCGGGCCGGCGATCGGACGGCCGAAGAGTGCCACGCTCCGGACGATCGATATCGCGGGCCTCGACGTGATGGCGCTGGTGCTCGGAAACCTGCGCGACCGGCTGCCGCCGCCCGACGGCGAACGGTTTGCGGTGCCTGCGTTGTTCGAGCGCATGATCGCGCACGGCTTGCTTGGCGAGAAATCCGGCCGCGGCTTTTATCGCCGCGCCACGCTGCCCGGAGGCGGCACCGAAATTCAGTCACTCGATCCCGTCACGCTGACCTACGCGCCGCCGCAGCCGGTGACGTTGCCGCCTCTCGATGCAGTGAAGGGGATCGACTCCACCGCGATGCGGATCCGCACCCTGTTCAACGGCACGGATCGGGTCGGGGCCTTTCTCCGGGCAACCCTCGCGCCGGCGCTGGTCTACGCCGCGGCTGTCGCGCCGTCGATCGCCAACAGCATCGACGACGTCGACCGGGCGCTGCGGTGGGGCTTCGGATGGGAGCTCGGACCATTTGCAACCATCGACGCGATCGGCGCCGCCGCCGTAGTCGAGGCCTGGCGTGCCGGCGCCGGGCTCGACGCGGATGTTCCGCCGCTGCTTGCCGGGGCAATCGACAGCCCCAACGGCCGCATTCGCGATCGAGACGAGAGCGCCGACACTCCGGGCCTGTTGATACTCCGTCAGGCCCGCGATCGGACGCCGGTCGTTCGCCGCAATCCCGGCGCAAGCCTGATCGACATCGGCGACGGCGTGCTGGCGGTGGAGTTCCACTCCAAGATGAACGCGATCGGCGGCGATGCCCTCGAGATGATCCACGCCGGAGTTGCCGAGGCGGAGCAGAATTTTCGGGCCCTGGTCGTGGGCAACGAGGCCGTCCACTTCTCGGCGGGCGCCAACCTGATGCTGCTGTTGCTCGAAGCGCAGGAAGGCAACTGGGACGAGATCGACCTGATGGTTCGCTCGTTCCAGGGCGCGACCGCTGCGCTTCGCTACGCGAGAGTTCCGGCGGTGGTGGCGCCGGCAGGCCTGGCGCTCGGCGGAGCCTGCGAGGTCGCCCTTCACTGCGATCGCGTGCAGGCGGCGGCCGAGAGCTACATCGGCCTCGTGGAGACCGGCGTTGGCTTGATCCCGGCCGGCGGCGGCACGAAGGAAATGCTGGCCCGTGCCATGGAGCCGCTGGCAGCTGGAGACGACGCGCTGCCCGCGGTGCGGCGCGTCTTCGAGACCATCGGCTTTGCCAGAGCGTCCACGAGTGCGCTCGACGCCCGTGCGCTTGGCTACCTGCGAGACGTGGACGGCATCACGATGAATCGCGACCGCGTGATCGCTGACGCGAAGCGCACGGCGCTCGAGCGGGTCGCGCAGGGCTATTGCCGTCCGCTGCCCCGCACCGCAATACGGGTCGGCGGAGCATCCGCCTATGCCGCGCTGGCGCTCGGCGTGCACCTGGGCTGGCGTGCGGGGCGGCTGAGCGATCACGACGCCATCGTCGGGCGCGCACTCGCCAGGGTCCTCTCGGGTGGCCACCTGCCTCATGCGTCTCTTGTCTCCGAGGATCGGCTGCTGGAACTCGAGCGCGAGAGTTTTGTCAGCCTGTGCGGCGAGCCGAAGACGCTGGCGCGAATCGCGCATACCCTGAAGACTGGCAAGCCGTTGCGCAACTAGGTGAGACATGCGTCGCGTTGAAGGCATCGTCGATCGTGGCTCCGGCCCGCCGCTCGTCCTGGTCCCGGGCATTCAGGGGCGCTGGGAGTGGATGCGTCACGCTGTGGATGCCCTGGCCGAGCGTTTCAGGGTGCTGACGTTCTCGCTGGCGGGCGAGCCAACAAGCCACGCCAGGCTCGACCCCGCAGCTGGCTTCGACAGCTTCATCACGCAGATCGATTCCGTCCTCGACTCAACTGACGTCGCGTCGGCGACTCTCTGCGGCGTCTCGTTCGGCGGCCTCATCGCGTACCGCTACGCGTCTGTCCGGCCTGGCAGGGTTCGACAGCTGGTCCTCGCCTCTGCGCTCCCGCCGGACTACTCCCCGGACGACCGCCTGGATTTCTACGCGCGCGCGCCGCACCTTCTCGCGCCGGTGTTCATGCTCGGCGCCATGCGGCGCGCCCGTGTCGAGCTGCGTGCGACGATGCCCCGCAGAACCGACCGCCTGCGATTCGCGGCAACGGCAGGCTGGTATGCGGTGCAGGCGCCGGCCTCGCCGGCGCGCATGTGCCACCGGCTGGCGCTGCTGCCGGGCGCAAACCTGTCCGCGACTCCGGCGCCAGCGATGCCCGTGCTGGTGGTGACTGGCGACGCCGATCTGGACAAGGTCGTGCCCGTCGCGCTGACCGAGCGCTACCTCGCGCTCCTCCCGCGAGCCGAGCGCGCCACGCTGGAGCGAACCGGTCACAATGGGATACTGACGCGCGCCGACGTCTTTGCGCGCCTCGTCGCGGAATTCCGCGCTCGACATGAACCGCTGGCCGGCGAACGCGGCCTTGCGAATGGTGGAGGAGATGCAGCACGCGCCGCTTCGTGAAATTCAGGGACCTGCCGGGCGTCTCGAGGCGTTGCTCGAGCCCCCCGTGCTCGAGCCTGGACAGAGCCCCCGTGCTGCCGTCGTGTTCGGACATCCGTTGCCGACCGACGGCGGGACGATGCACACCAAGGTCGTGTTCAGGGCCACCAAGGCCCTGGCGCGGATCGGCTGCGCGGTGCTGCGTTTCAACTTTCGCGGCGCGGGTACCAGCGAAGGCGTGTGGGACGAGGGCGCCGGCGAGCTGGCAGACTTCCGGGCTGCCCTCGACGCCATGGCAGCCAGGTACCCCGACACCGAGCTCTGGGCAGCTGGTTTTTCCTTCGGGTCGTATATCGCGTTGACTGTGGGCGCGGCAGACCCCCGCGTGCGACTGCTGCTCGGCATCGCTCCGCCGATCGACCGTTACGACTTCTCTGCCGTTCGCGCCAGCACAAAACCAAAGTTCTTCATTCAGGGCGAGATGGACGAGATCTGCCCGTTGAAGCGGCTGTACGAGTTCTACGCGCAGCTGCCAGAGCCGAAGGAGTTGGTGGTGATCGACTCCGCCAACCATCTGTTCGACGGCAAAGTCCTCGAAGTCGGCGACGCCGTCGAAGACCTGCTCGGCGACTACAAGACGCCTGCTCACTGACCATGCCAGAGGCGGTCATCGTCTCCGCCGTGCGCACCGCTGTCGGCAAGGCGCCGGCCGGCTCGCTGCGGTTCGTCCGGCCCGACGAGATGGCGGCGGCGGTCCTGGCCGAAGCCGTGAAGCGGGCGCCGGGTCTCGATCCGGCGGAGATCGACGACGTGATTCTCGGCTGCGCGATGCCCGAGGCCGAGCAGGGCCTCAACGTCGCGCGCATTGCCAGCCTGCGCGCCGGCCTTCCCGTGACGGCCTCGGCGATCACCGTCAATCGCTTCTGCGCCTCGGGCCTCGACGCCATCGCGCGTGCGGCCGAGCGCGTCGCGGCCGGCTACGTCACGTCGGTGCTCGCCGGCGGCACCGAGTCGATGAGCCTGGTGCCGATTGGCGGCCACAAGCCGTCGCCCAATCCGCACCTGGTCGAGACCTACCCGGACACGTACCTCACGACGGGGCTCGTCGCGGAGAACCACGCACGCGACGCCGGCATTCCCCGCGAGGCGCAGGATCGGTTCGCCCTCGAGAGCCATCGCCGCGCCGTGGCGGCGATCGACTCGGGGCGATTCGCCGATGAGATCGTGCCGCTTGCCGTGAGTCGCGCGCAGGTCGGCGTCGGAACAGCGGCAGTCTCGGCGTTCCAGGTGGACGAAGGGCCGCGACGTGACTCTTCCCTGGAGGCGCTCGCCGGCTTGCGACCGGCATTCCACGTCAGCGGGTCGGTCACCGCCGGCAACTCGTCGCAGATGAGCGACGGCGCGGCCGCGGTCCTGGTCATGAGCCACGAGCGGGCCCGCGCGCTCGGACTGTCGCCCCTGGCCAAATTTGTCGCGTATGCGACGGCCGGCATCGAGCCCGAGCGCTTCGGCCTCGGCCCCGTGCCGGCAGTGCGAAAGCTGCTGGCACGAACTGGCCTCACGCTGGACGACATCGGGCTCGTCGAGCTCAACGAAGCCTTCGCCGCGCAGGTGCTCGCGTGCCTTCAGGCGATGCCCGTCGATCCGGCCAGGCTCAACGTGAACGGCGGCGCCATCGCGCTCGGCCATCCGCTCGGCTGCACCGGCGCCAGGCTCACGACAACGCTCCTGCACGAGATGGCACGACGCCAGACGCGCTTTGGGATCGTGACGATGTGTGTCGGCGGCGGAATGGGGGCAGCGGCGTTGTTCGAGCTGTTGAGGGTCTCGTGACGCTGAGGTCACGCCAGGCGGGTGCGGCCTGGCTTCTCGAGGCGCCGACGGCGATATTCACACCGGAGCAGGCCACCGACGAGCATCGCTTGATCGGGCAGACGGCGGCGCGCTTCGCGGAATCCGAGGTGTTGCCAGCGCTCGACTCGCTTGAACGGAAGGAGTGGGGCGTCGCGCGCGCGCTCTTTCGCCGCTGCGGCGAGCTTGGCTTTTTCGGCATTCACGTGCCAGACACCTACGGCGGCGTCGGGCTCGACAGCGTCAGCTCGCTCATCGTCTCTGATCGAATCGCACGCTCGGCGTCGTTCGCCACGGCCTTCGGCGCGCAGGCCAACCTCGCGGTCATGCCGATCGCGATGTTCGGCAGCGACGATCAGAAAGCCCGCTATCTCCCCGGGCTCATTTCAGGTGAGCAGGTCGGCGCGTATGCGCTCAGCGAGGCCGGATCCGGATCCGACGCGCTCAGCATCAGGGCCCGCGCGGAGCGTCAGCCCGATGGCAGCTTCCGGCTCTCTGGCGAGAAGATGTGGACCACCAACGGCGGCTTCGCCGACGTGATGGTGGTCTTTGCCAAGATCGCAGGCGAGCACTTCTCCGCCTTCATCGTCGAGCGCGCGTTTGGCGGCGTGTCGAGCCCCAGAGAAGAACGCAAGATGGGCCTGGAGGGCTCGTCGACGACCCCGTTGGTGCTGGACGCCGTGCCGGTTCCCGCGGCGAATCTACTCGGGGCGGAGGGCCGCGGCCACAAAGTGGCCTTCACGGTGCTGAATGGCGGACGGCTGAAGCTCGCCGCGATGTGCCTGGGCGGCTGCCGCTACGCGATTGCCGACGCCGCTCGCTACGCCGGCGCACGCCGGCAATTCGGGCAGCCAATCGCGAGCTTCGGCGCCATCAAGCACAAGCTTGGCGAGATGACCGCGCGAGCGTACGCGCTGGAGGCCATCGTCTATCGAACCGGGCACTTGATTGATGAACGAGCTGGCACCGAGGCCGCTTCAGAGGGCGCGGCGCTGGCCGCCGCCCTCGAGGAGTTCGCCATCGAAGCCTCGATTGCGAAGGTGGCCGGCAGCGAGACGCTCGACTTCGTGCTCGACGAGAACGTCCAGATCCATGGCGGCAACGGGTTCGTGCGCGACTATCCGGCGGAGCGGTACTATCGCGACGCGCGTGTGAACCGGATCTTCGAGGGCACCAACGAAATCAACCGGCTGCTCATCCCCGGCATGCTCGCCCGACGCGCTGCCAAAGGCGACTTCGAGTTGATGCCGTCGGTGCGCCGCCTGCTCGACGAGTTGACAGCGCCGCCGTCCGCGACGCCTGGCAGCGGCGCGAGCCCGCTCGCTGGAGAGCGGCTCGCTGTCGACGCATTCAAGAAAGTGGCGATTCTTGCGGTCGGGGCCGCGATGCAGCGCTTCGGCGCCGCGATGGCCGACGAGCAGGAGGTGTTGTTGTGGCTGGCGGACCTCATCATCGACACCTACGCTGCGGAGAGCGCCATGCTGCGAGCCAGTGCCGCCGTCGCGGCGGCTCACCGCCTGGCCGATCTGCACGTGGCGGCGGCGGCGACGGTCGTCAGTGAAGCCGCGCTTGCTGTCGAGGCGTCCGCGCGCCGGGCGCTGGGCGCCCTCGCCGACGGTGACACACTGCGCACGCACCTGGCGTCGCTGCGGCGCCTGCTGAAACCGTCAGTGCGTCCCATCGTCCCGCTGAGGCGTGCGCTCGCGGATGCCGCGGTGGCACGGGGCGGCTACGTGTTCGACTGAGCACGCGTCCGCGACGCTTCTGCTATTCTGACGATCAGCGTGCCGCGCAGCGTCCCGGGTTTTCTCGTGCTTGCCCTGCTGCTTCTGGTCTCCGCGTGCGAGCCGGCGCCGCTCGAAGACGAGGCCGGCTTTGCGCGAACAACCGACGCGTTTCGCGCGGCGAAGGACCAGTCGTTCACGCAATCGGACAGCCCGGTGCCTCCGGTGAAACAGCCTTCGGTGCTGCCTCTCGCCTATTTCCCCCCGGCGCTTGCTTACAAGGTCCCGGCCGCCCTTCGAGTTGACACGAGCACGCCGCCGATCGAAATGCTCACCTCGACGGGACAGAAGCGGATGATGCAGCGCGTCGGCCGGCTGGAGTTCTCGCTCAAAGGCCAGTCGCTGTCGCTCGGCGCCTTCGTCGAAGCTGGATCGTCCGGCATGGACCGGCTCTTCGTTCCGTTCACCGACCTCACGAGCGGCAGCGAGACGTATCCGGCAGGGCGGTACCTCGATCTCGACAGGACGCCGACCGGCATCTACATCGTGGATTTCAATCGGGCCTACAACCCGTACTGCTACTACAACGCCACCTACGACTGTCCGTACCCGCCGCGCGAAAACAGGCTGACGATTCCGGTCCGGGCCGGCGAACGGATGAAAGAGGGCACATCGCCCGGAGCGCCAGCGAGATGACGCCAGACGCCGTGATTTTCGACTTCGACGGCGTCCTCGCCAACAGCGAGCCGCTTCACCTGCGGGTCTACCAGGAACTGCTGGCCGCTGAAGGCATCGTCTTCACGGCGCCGGAGTACTACGACCGATACCTTGGTTTTGACGATGTGGGAGTGTTCGAGGCACTGGCGCGCGACAAGGGGCTCGAGATCGGCAACGGTCGTCTCGCGGAGCTGATCGAGCGGAAGACGTCGATCTTCCAGGCGATTATTGCCGGAGGGTCCGTGCTGTTTTCGGGCGCCGAGGCCTGCGTCCGCGCCGTCGCGGCGGTGTGCCCCGTCGCCATCGCTTCCGGTGCGCTGCGCCACGAGATCGAGCTGATTCTCGACGGCGCAGGCCTGTCGGATGCGTTTCCGGTGATCGTCGCCGCGGGGGAGACACCGAACGGCAAGCCAGCGCCCGACCCTTACGTCAAGGCGTTGGCCCTGCTGGAGTCCCGGTCTCAGCGCCCGCTCGCGCCGGCGCGATCGATCGCCATCGAGGACTCGCAGTGGGGGCTCGTCTCGGCGCGCGCCGCCGGCCTGCGCACGCTCGGCCTCGCGACGAGTTATCCGGCTGAGGCGCTGACGCACGCCGACACGACGCTTCCGGACATCAGGAGCGTCACCGTCGAACGCCTCGCACTGCTCGTGTCATCTCCTCAGGTAGAGGCCTGACATGCGACTCGAGAACGTCGCCGAGTTCCTCCGCGCGGTGGACGGCCAGGACGATGGCCTGGCGGTCGCCGCTCTCGCTGTCGCGCGGATCGCGTATCCCACGCTCGACCTCGAACGCTGGCTTCGCGAGCTCGACACGCTCGGGCAGACGGCGCGACAGCACCTCGAGCTCGGCGCCGGGCGGTAATCCGGCCCGACGCGCGCGGCTGCGGGTGGTGTCGGAATTCTTTTTCGGGCAGCTCGGGTTCGTCGGCAACAGGGAGCACTACGAGGACCCGCGCAACAGCTTCCTCAACGACGTCCTCGCGCGCCGGACAGGCATCCCGATCTCTCTCGCCATCGCGTTCATCGAAGTGGCCCGCCGCGCCGGCCTGATGATCGAAGGCGTCAATTTTCCCGGGCACTTCCTCGTGCGCTGCCCGCCAGATCCGGCCGACGCCTCAGACAACTCCGTCCTCATCGTCGATCCCTTCCACGGCGGCGTGCTGCTGGACGACGGCGACTGCCTGCGGCTGCTGCGCACGCACGCCGGCGCCGGCGCGGAGCTGGCACCCGGGCTGCTCGAGCCCGCCAGCAAGCGCGCGATCGTCGTCAGGATGCTGCTGAACCTCAAGCGATCGTACGTGCGCCTGCGTTCGTTCGGGCATGCGCGCGAAGTGACGGAGCTGCTCGTCGCCCTCGACCCGTCTGCGCTCACCGAGCTACGGGACCGCGGCCTGCTGGCGTCTCATCTGCAGGACTACGGCGCGGCGCTGCGCGATCTCGAAGCATGGCTGCGGCTCGCCAGCGACAGCGACGAGACCTCAAGCGACGTGAAGGAAGTGTGGGACCACGTGAAGCTGCTGCGTCGCCGGCTCGCCTCGCTCAACTAGCCGCCCGGCGCCGGGCGCCTTCGGGACAGTCCTGGTTGAGCGGACAGATGCCGCAGTGGGGCTCCGCTTCAACGCAGAGATGCTGTGCGTGGTGCGTCAGATACAGCACGGCGAGCCGGCGCTCCGCCAGATCCTCGGGCAGCCGCGCGCCCAGTGTCCGCCTGACCAGGCGAACGAGCCGCCGCTGTCGCGGCACTGCCGGCACCAGCCCCAGCCGAATCGACAGGCGCGCCAGACCCTCGTCCACCGGCACGAGCCCATGTGGCGAGGCGTACAACAGCAGCCTGGCAGCACCGCCCTCGCCAAGATTCGGGAGGTCGCGGGCCGCGATCCACGCGCGGGCGAGCGGCTCCTGGAACTGGTCGGCGATGTTGCGGCGACGGCGGAAGACGTCGATGCCGGTTTCGATGGCGCGGAGGCGCTCGTCTGCCAGCGGACCGCACAGCCCGACAATCGCCTCGAGGCGCCCGCGACCGAGCTTGTGCAGCGAGTCCGGGGTGAGCGCTGGCACGCGCCTCAGGGCCGCGAGCGCCGCTTCGCGACGGCTGCTGGTGGTCCTGAGCCCGAGCACTTCCCACAGGTAGACGCCGAATGCGTCCGGCGGCGGGTGCGGCAGCGGGCCGTAGAACGCCGACAGACGCCCGATGAGCGCGTTCACCGCAGCTTGCCGATCTCCTCGTAAAGGTACGCCGAGGCGATCACCCCGTTGTGAAAATTCAGAAGGTCCAGCTTCTCGTTCGGCGCGTGGGCGTTCTCGTCGGGAAGACCGATGCCAAAGAGCACCGACGGGACGCCCAGCGTCTCCTGGAAGGTCGACACGACCGGAATGGAGCCGCCTTCGCGATTGAACACCGGCGACTTGCCGAACCCCCGCTCGATCGCCCGCCCGGCCGCCTGCACGAACGGGTTGTCGAAGGCCGCCATCCACGGCTTCCCGCCGTGCATCCTGGTGAGGGTGACGTCGACGGTCTTCGGGGCGACCTTCTTCAGGTAGGCCTCGAACAGACCCGCGACCTTGTCAGGCAGCTGGTCGGGGACAAGGCGCATGCTGACCTTGGCCATGGCCGTCGACGGAATCACCGTCTTGGCGCCATCGCCGGTAAAGCCTGCGAGCAGGCCGTTGACCTCGAATGTCGGCCGCGCCCACACCCGTTCCAGCGTCGTGTACCCGGTCTCGCCGAAGAGGCGCGGCGCGCCGAGATCCTTCCGGTAGCGCGTCTCGTTGAACGGCAGGCGCTTCCATTGCGCGCGCTCTTCGTCGAGCAGCGGCCGGACATCGTCATAGAACCCAGGGATCTTGATGCGGCCGCCCTTGTCTTTCATCTGCGCGAGGATCTGGCCGAGCACGAACGCCGGGTTCGCCACAGCGCCGCCAAAGGAGCCGGAGTGCAGATCCGAGTTGGTGCCGCGGACGTCGATCTGGAAATAGGCGAGCCCACGGAGGCCATAACAGATCGACGGCACGCCGCGATCGAACATCGGCGAGTCCGAGATCACGACGACATCGGACTTGAGCAGGTCGCGGTTGTCGCTGACGAACCGATCGAGGTGCGTCGAGCCGACTTCTTCCTCGCCCTCGATGAACACCTTGATGTTGATCGGCAGGGCGCCGGTCTGCGACAGCCAGGCCTCGATGGCTTTCAGGTGCATGAACACCTGGCCCTTGTCGTCGGCCGAACCGCGCGCGAAGATCTCGCCGTCGCGGATCGTCGCCTCGAAGGGCGGCGAGGTCCACTTCTCCAGCGGATCCACGGGCTGCACGTCGTAGTGCCCGTAGAACAGGATGGTCGGGGCGCCTGCCGCCCCGAGCCACTCGCCGTAGACCACCGGGTTGCCCGGCGTGTCGATCAGGCGGACGCCGTTGAGGCCGATCTTCTTCAGGTGCGCGGCGGTCCACTCCGCGCAACGCACCACGTCGGCGTGGTGCGCCGGCAGGGCGCTGATGCTTGGGATGGCCAGGTATTCCGTCAGCTCGTCGAGCGAGCGATCCCGGTGCAGGTTGATGAAATCGACTACCTTGTTCGTCTCGGACATCGTTCCTCGCAAGCTACGGATTGGCGGGATGTTCAATGGGCAGGTCGGTGCGGTCGCCCCACTCGCGCCACGAGCCCAGATAATTACGCAGGCGCGGATAGCCGAGCAGGCGCAGCGTCAGATACGCGTGCGCGGCGCGGTACCCGCCCTGGCAGTACGCGATCACTTCGCGGTCGGGCGTCACGCCGGCTGACTCGTACATGGCGCGCAACTCACCGGCGGGCTTGAATGCCCCGTCCGGACCGATCGCGCGCGTCCACTCCACATGAATGGCGCCAGGAATGGCGCCTCCTCGAGCGGCGCGGACCGTGGTCCCGCAGTATTCGCCGTCAGTCCGCGTGTCGAGGACGGCGACGTCCGCGTGATGGAGGCGGTCGGCCACCTCACGCCAGCTGGCGGCGATCTCGGGGCGCCGCGTGCCTGTCCAGTTCGACGTCTTCGGCGCTTCTGCGGCTGTCGTGAGCGGCTGGCCCGCGCGGGTCCAGGCGCCAGTGCCGCCGTCGAGGACGCGTACATTCGTGTGGCCGAAATATTCGAGGAACCAGAACGCACGCGCGGACAGCATGCCGGAATTGGCCTCGTAGAGCACCACCGGCCGGTCGCCAGTGACCCCACGAGACGCCAGCAGGTGCTCGATGATCCACAGGAACGACGTCATCGGCGCCGGGTCGGTGTCGGTGAGGCTGAGGCCGAACAGATCGAGATGTACCGCTCCCTGCAAATGGCCGGCGGCGAACTGCTCTGCCGGACGCAGATCGATGAGCAGCGGGGGCACGGGGCCGCCCAGCTCACGCGCGAGTTCATCTGGCGTCACGAGCAGTTCAGGATGTGCGTATCCCTTGGGGTTCGTCATCGTCGTCATCGCGTGCAGGCCAGCGCGGGAGTCATGAGGCCGTCTGCCAGAGTACACCCGGCGGCCAAGTGCAGACAACGTCCGGCTTGTTATTCCGGGCGGAAAATCAGCGGGGTCACAGCTGACGAGGGCAGGTCGTCGATGACTGCGCCCGCAACGCCTGCACCAAGCAGATGACAGGTGTACGCGAGCGCCGCCATCTCGTCGATCAGCCGCCGGGGCGTTGTGGCGGATACCAGCGGGAGCAGATGGGGATGCAGGTCGACCAGCAATACCGGACGGTCCCGGGCCAGCAGGACTCGCGCGCCATCGAGAATCAATCCTTCGGCGCCTTCCGCATCGAGCTTGATGAACGACAGCGGACGCGGCAGCGCGAGATCGTCCACGCGCACGACGTCGACCTGCTCCGTTCCCACATCAGGCTCGGCGAAGCCTTCGGGCCGCAGCCAGGCGTTGCAGGACGCCAGCCCTGGCGCACTCACGATGAGCTCACGGCGGCCGTGCTGGTCGCCAGCGGCGGCCCGCACCACCGTGACTGTTTCAGTAAACCCGTTGAGCGCGAGAGACTCAGTCAGCCGGACCACGTGCATCGCCACGGGTTCGATGGCGGTAA
>CAWCNI010000005.1:0-66574 GCA_963796915.1 Vicinamibacteria bacterium
ACGACGTAGGCGAGTGAGACGACGAGCATCCAGAGCGGATGCGTGAAGCCCTGCACGCGCTCGTCGATGTTCCAGCGAAGCCCGTAACCGTGGACGAAGTTGTCCACCGTCCTGAACGTGATGTACGCGTCGTCGCAGACCCACGCGGTACGGATGAGCTCGAGCAGGAACACCGCGAGCGCCGCGGCGATCAGGTAATGGCGAGCCGCGCGCCGGGCGAACATGGCGCGGACGATGGCCGGTGGGTTGCCCTTCAGGGCGGCAGGATACCTTACGCACTCACAATGCGTGAGGAACGCGACCGGGCTGCGCGACGCGCGTGGACGCTCGAGGCAACGACGTCGTCGTGCAGCCGGGCGGCGTTCGATCGGTGCCGAACCAGGCGATCAGCGCTTGGCGACGGTGCTGTCCTTGTTCAGCGTCGCGGTGACTGCTGCGCTCACGTTGTCGAGCGCCTTCGACATCGTCTGACGGAATGCCTGATCGCTCTGCATCTGCGACGCGTCTTTGCCTGCGCCGCCGGCCATGGCGGTCATGGCCATCGAGCTCGCGCCGGACATCACCATGTTCATCGCGCCCATGCTGGGATTGAACATGCCCATGGCGCCCCCGCCGAGCATGTTAGTGGCGCCGAGCGCGCCGCCGAACTGCCCCATCATCATGCGGTTCATCCCGAACCCCATGTACATCTGGCCCGCGAAGGCCGCGAGCTTGAGCGCGGACTTGAGGCCGAATCCGCCGCCACTCGACGTCTTCTGCGTGGCGGTGGACTCCACTTTGTCGGGTGTGGCCACGTCGACGAGCTTGTAGTCCATCTTGATGTCGTGGTTGTCCTTCGATGGACCGCCGTCATTGGTGACGGCTTTCAGGAAACCACCCGCCTTGCTCGGGTGCGACGTCTTCGCTTCAAGCACCGTCGAGACCAGGATGTGGTCGCACTCCTTGGCCTGGGCGTCCTTCTGGAGCTCTTCCGTCGTGCTCCCGTAGAGCGGCACCGCCTGGTACGGCCACTTCGTGAAGTTGCCGACCAGCTCGTCCTGCAGCTGACGAGCCGAGAGATCGCGCCCGGACTTGTTGACGGGTTCCGGCACGCCGATCCGGATGGCGCCGGCGTCCTTCTCGCCCACCTGTCGCGTGCCGTCGGCCACTGAACCCAGCAACGCGTCCGCCAGCGTGCCTCCAGAAGCCACCGAAGGCAGCAGGTCCTGATAGGTGGCGACCTCCGTGTAGCCGTCGGGCACGTCGAACAGGGCGTGCTCCAGCCTGGTCACTTCGAACTTGTCCACCTCGATCTTGACCGACGAGACTTCCGCGTCTGGACCATCGCCAACAGTCGTCGTTGTGGTGGACAGAACGGGGAACCCGAGCTTCACGTCGCCGACGACGCGCGTTTCCACGCGATCGATACACTGCCCGGCGGCCGCTTCCGGCGCTTTCGACTCCGCCTTCGGCGTGCAGCCGGCCATCGTCGGCGGCACGTCCAGGTACCAGGCGTCGACTTCGACGTGCTGCTTTGTCTTGTTGCACGCGGCCTCGCTCGCTTCTGACGCCATCACGGTCTTGACGTGGCGGGCCTGGCGGCCGAAGAAGTCCTTCCGCTCGCCGGTGTCAGTCGCCGTCGTCGTGTAGACGATCACGCCGCCTTTGGCCGGAGCCTGCTTGGGCCCGAGGCCCATCTGATTGAGGGTCTGCTGCTGTGCGGCCTGCTGCTGGGCCTGAGCAGCGTCGCCGGTCGCCGGGGGAGCCTCGGCGGCGTGGGCGACCACCATGTAGTGCTTTGACTGATCGTTGATCTGCAGGGTCCGGTGCAGGTCGCATTGCGCGATGGCGGTGATGCCCGGAAATTCGACGCGCTGGCGCTCGCCCTGGATCAGCGTCGTGTTCTCCGACACCTGCGCGCCCGTGGTCATCCGCGTGTGAAGCCGGACGTCGGTCGCCGGCGGCGGCTCAGGGGCCTTCGGCGCGGCCTGGGCCGGCGCGGCCGGCGCCTTTGGCAGCGGCTTCTTTTTCGGGTGCGCGGGAGCGGGTGTCTGGGCGGACAGGGCGACTGTCAGGCCACAGGCCATGACGACGGCTGCGACGGCGCGGGCGCTACGGAAGAGCTGCATTGCGACTTCCCTTCGATCAACTGAGGTGGCGGCTCCTGAACGAATACGGCGTACGGCACGACTCTGGACGAAACAGGTCGCGTGCCCCGACTGCCGAACACCCGGCAGGTTGACCCCATATGCGCCGTGCACTAGATTCGCGGCTCACGGACGACGGGAGTAGACAGAAATGCGACATGTGCTGGGAGTGTTCGGACTGTGCCTGCTTGCATCAAACGCTGCGCAGGCTCAAAGCGAACCGCCCCTATTGCTCCGATTTCCTGCCGTCAGCAGGACGGAGATCGTCTTCAACTACGCCGGCGACCTGTGGATTGTCGGCCGCGAGGGGGGCCAGGCCCGCCGGCTCACCTCGGGAACCGGGGTCGAGACCTTCCCCGCCTTCTCGCCGGATGGCACCCAGGTGGCGTTCACTGGCGAGTACGACGGCAATCAGGACGTCTTCGTCGTGCCCTCCGCCGGAGGGGTTCCCAGGCGGCTGACGTACCACCCTGGCGACGACCTCGTGCTCGGCTGGACGCCAGACGGCAAGTCGGTCCTCTTCTCGTCGTGGGCCAACAGCTTCCTGCATTTCGAGAGCCAACTGTACACGGTGCCGGTCGCCGGCGGACTGCCCACCCGGCTGCCGATTCCGATCGCCGCGCAGGCGTCATATTCGCCCGACGGGGCGAGGCTCGCGTACGTGCCGCACGACCAGTGGCAGGCGGCATGGAAACGCTATCGCGGCGGCCAGACGACGCCGGTGTGGGTGGCGAACCTCAGTGATTCCAGCATCACGAAAGTGCCGCGCGACAACTCGAACGATCACAACCCGATGTGGTCGGGCGACACTGTCTACTTTCTGTCGGACCGCAACGGGCCCGTCAGCCTGTTCGCGTACGACACGAAGTCCGCTCAGGTGACGGTGGCGCTCGCCAACGACGGCCTCGACTTCAAGACTGCCTCGCTCGGGCCCGGCGCCATCGTCATCGAGCAGTTCGGCGCGATCAAGCTGTTCGATCTGGCCACGCACACGGCGAAGGCCGTGTCGATCCAGGTCAGAGGCGATCTCGACGCCGTGCGGCCGCACTTCACGAAGGTCGATCCGAAGCGGCTGCAGAACTTCAGCCTGTCGCCGTCAGGCACTCGCGCCGTGTTCGAGGCCTGGGGTGAGATCTTCACGGTCCCGACCGACAAGGGCGACATCCGCAACCTGACACGGAGCCCCGCGGTGGCGGACCGCGATCCGTCGTGGTCGCCGGACGGCAAGTCGGTGGCGTATTTCTCCGACGAGTCTGGCGAGTACGCGCTCGCCATTCGCGACCAGAACGGACTCGGCGAGGTCCGGCACATCAGCCTCGGCACGCCTCCGTCATTCTTCTACGGGCCGCGCTGGTCGCCCGACAGCAAGCGGATCGCGTACACCGACAAGCGCCTGAAGCTGTGGTACGTGGATCTGGCCGGCGGCGCGCCGAAAGAGATCGACTCGGACTACTTCGGCGGATTCGGCCCGAGCCAGTTCGATCAGACGTGGTCTCCCGACGGCAAATGGATCGCCTACACCCGCCAGCTTCGGAGCTCGCTCCACGCCGTGTTCCTCTACTCCCTCGACTCGGGCAAGACGACGCAGATCACCGACGGGATGAGCGACGCGCTGTTCCCGCGCTTCGACGCGAACGGGAAGTATCTGTACTTCGCGGCATCGACCAACACCGGCCTTTCCTCTGCCGGCCTCGACATGTCGAGCGACGAGCACCCCGTCTCGCGCAGCATCTACGTCGTCGTGCTGAACAAGGACGACAAATCGCCGCTTGCGCCTGAAAGCGACGAAGAGGGCAAGAAGGCCGAGGAAGGCAAGGAAGGCAAGAAGGGCCAGGAAGGCAAGGGAGACAAGAAGGCCGGGCAGGGCGAGAAGGCCGAGGAGCCGGTGACCGTCAAGATCGACCTGGACGGCATCGGGCAGCGCATCCTGTCGTTGCCGGTTCCGCCGCGCAATTACGTGGCGCTTCTCGCCGGCAAGACTGGCGTGCTCTTCCTCGACGAGGCGCCGGCGGTGGTCACCGAAAGCGACTCGCCCAACGTCGCCCAGATCATCCACAAGTTCGATCTCGCGAAACGCAAGGCGGACAAGTTCATCGACGAGGTCAACGACATCGCCATCTCCGCCGATGGCAGCAAGCTTCTCTATCGCAAGGGCGACCAGTTCATCGCGGCGGGCACAGAGGATCCGCCGGGAGGCGATCCCAAGCCCGGCTTCGGTCCGCTGAAGCTCGACGCCATGGAGGTCTTCGTGGATCCGCGCGCCATGTGGCGGCAGATCTACGACGAGACCTGGCGCATCGAGCGTGACTTCTTCTACGACCCCGGCCACCACGGCCTGGACATCGACAAGGCGAAGAAGAAGTACGCCCCGTATCTCGACGGCATCGCCTCGCGGCAGGAGCTGACGTACCTGTTCGAAGAATGTCTCGGCGAGCTGACAGTCGGGCACATGTTCGTCGGCGGCGGCGAGCGGCCGGAGCCGAAGCGGGTCGCGGGTGGCCTGCTGGGCGCTGACTTCGTGCTCGAGAACGGCCGCTACCGCATCGCGAAGGTCTACGACGGCGAGAACTGGAATCCAGGGCTGCAGGCGCCGCTGACGCAGCCCGGTGTGAACGTGAAGGCTGGCGACTACATTCTGGCCGTCAACGGTCGCGAGCTGCGCGACAGCGACAACATCTACGCCTTCTTCGAAAGCACCGCCGGCAAGCAAGTGGTCGTCAGAGTCGGCGCGAACGCCGACGGCAGCGGCGCGCGCGACGTCACTGTCGTGCCGGTGGACAGCGAAGAGAACCTGCGCCACCTCGCCTGGATCGAGGGCAACCGGCGGCGCGTGGACGAGGCGACCGGCGGCCGCGTCGCGTACGTCTACGTGCCGAACACCGGCGGCGGCGGCTACACGAGCTTCAATCGCTACTTCTTCTCTCAGATCGGCAAGCAGGCGGCGATCATCGACGAGCGGTTCAACGAGGGCGGCCAGCTTGCCGACTACATCGTCGACTACCTGCGGCGGCCGCTGCTCAGCAAGGTAGTGACTCGCGAGGGCAACGACTGGTCGAGCCCGTCGGAGGCGATCTACGGTCCGAAGGTGATGATCATCAACGAGATGTCGGGGTCAGGCGGCGACGCGCTGCCGTGGTATTTCCGCAAGACGAGCATCGGGCCGCTCGTCGGGACGAGGACATGGGGCGGACTGGTCGGGATCGGCGGTTACCCTGAGCTGCTCGACGGCGGCAGCGTGACGGCGCCGCGCGCGGCCATCTATGGACTGAATGGCGAATGGGAAGTCGAGAACCACGGCGTGCCACCAGACGTCGAAGTCGATCTCGATCCGGCGGTGTATCGACAGGGACGGGACAGTCAGCTCGAGAAGGCGATCGACGTCGTGATGCAACTGCTGAAGGAACATCCGCCGCAGACATATCAGCGGCCGCCGTACCCGAACTATCACGAGAAGGATGGATTGGGGCCTAAATGAGGGACTGCTTCAGACTTCCCCTTGCAGCGCCGCCCGCAGCGCCTGCATGCCGGCGCGAATGCGGGTCTTCACAGTGCCGAGCGGCAGGTTGAAGCGTTCGGCGAGCTCGGACTGCGTGTAGCCTTCGAAATAGGCGCTCTCGATCAGGGCGCGTTGATTGTCCGGCAGGCTCGACAAGGCGCGGACAATCGCGGCACGCTGCTCGCCGGTGACCGCGAGCCCTTCGGGATCCGTCGCAGGTCCTGCATCGACAGCCGCCGACGGCGCGTCCATCTCCGGCAACGAGAGCGGCGCGCGCACGGCGCGCGACCGCAGCCTGTCGATCGCGCGGTTTCGCCCGATGCGGGCCAGCCACGCCGAGGGAGTGCCGAGCGACGCGTCGTACTTGTCGGCGCGGTCCCACACGCGGACGAAGACATCCTGAAGGACGTCCTCGGCTTCGCCGCGGTCCTTCAGGATGCGGAGGGCGAGGCTGAAGACCAGGCGGCAGTGACGATCGTAGAGCTCGGCGAGCGCACGCTGATCGCGCCGGGCCACGGCGTCGATCAGCCGAGCGTCGTTCGCCGCTGAAGGATTTCCGCCCGGCATGTGCAACTGATGTCAGGGCTTGAGCCAGGCCGCCAGCCGATCCCGTGTCTCCGCGGCGGCTGACGGGTCGGGTTCGAGCTTCATGGCCAACGCGGGCTCTGCGGCGAACGTCACCTGCAGCGTCACCAGCTCCTCCCGCCGCGCGACAAGCAAGGGCACGGTGTCGCCAGGCTTCCAGGCCTCGAGTCGCGACTCCCACTGCTCCGGCCGGACACGGTAGCCGCCGATGGCGATGACTTCGTCCTCGACGCTGACGCCGGCAGTCTCCGCCGGGCTTCCCCGGCGAACCTGCGCGACGACGAGACGTCCGGCGTCGTTCCTGAGTGTCGCGCCGCCGCCGCCGCCAAGGCCGAGCCCGATCCACGCGCGAGGCGGCGACGGCGCGTCGGCACGGACGCGCAGGCCGTACCAGCCAAGGCTCGTGTAGTCGAGCTCCTCCGTGCTGTCCGCTGCCCGCGCAAGCCAGGCCGAGAGATCGTGGCCGGCGACTTCAGAGACCAGCGCGCGGAACTCGGCGGAGGTGTAGCCCCGTGCGCCCGAGTAGCGCTGCCACGCCAGCCGCATCACGTCGTCCAGCGACCGGCCGCCGTTGGTGACGCGCCGAATCTCCGCGTCCAGGACCAATCCGATGAGCGCGCCCTTGGTGTAGTAGCTGATGGCGACGTTGGGGGAGTTCTCGTCAGGACGGTAGTAGCGAATCCACGCGTCCTGTGAGGCCTGCTCCACCGGCATGACCTGCCGTCCCGGCGTGCTGTTCAATTCAGTCAGCGAGCCAGAGATGTCCGCCAGGAACTCGTCGGTCGTGATCACGCCGGCCCGCGCGGCGAGCAGGTCGCCGTAGTAGTCAGTGAAGCCCTCGGCGACCCAGAGCATGCGCGTCGGGTTCTCGTGCAGGTAGTCGAAGGGCCCCAGCTCCACCGGCCGCAGCCGCTTGACGTTCCACGCGTGGAAGAACTCATGCGTGACGAGCGTGAGCCAGTCCACGTAGCCGCGACGCGTGCGAACGCTCCATCGGCTGGTCATCAGCGTGCAGGCGTTCTTGTGCTCGAGGCCGCCGTTCGCCTGCGTGATCAGGTTGAAGAACACGTATTTGTCGTACGGAATCGTGCCCCAGAATCGTGCCGTCTCTTCGACGATCCGCTGGACGTCTGCCATCGTGCGCTGACCGTCCCAGACGCCGCCTTCTCCGAGGTTCACGAGATAGTGCGGGACGCCCTGCACGGTGAACGGGTAGATGGCGGGATTGCCCGCGACGATCGGCGAGTCCACCAGCGTGTCGAAGTCCCGCGCGGTGAAGTGACGCGACGGGCCGCCGGGCACATCCTGCAGCGGCGTGACGACAGTCTTCCACCCGTCGGCGGGCTCGACTGTCACTTCATGCGGCCGGGGCCCGGCGTCGCCGGCGAGCGTCAGGAACGTGGCCGCGCCGTTGATCAACGCAAAGTCAGTGTCGATGTAATTGTTGCGGACGGTCATCTCGCGGCCGTAGACGCGGTACTTCACGACGACAGTCGCGGCCCCGCCAGTGGTGACGTGCCAGCGATTCTTCGACGTCTTGGTGACAGCCAGCGACTTGCCAGCGGCGAACGCCTCGACGCGCTCGACGTTGCGCGAGTACCTCGCGGACCAGATACGACCCGGGGGTCCACACGGCCATGTCGAGGTCAATCGCCGCCTGCCCGGCCGTCGGCACTTCCGCCTCCACCTCGACCACGTGCGTCGCAGGATGTGGGAAGCGAACCGTGTACCTGATGGCCGGAGCCAGCGTGTGCGGGAGAGGGGTGGCCTGCTCCGCTCTGGCGTCGAACGACTTGGACATGGTCAACAAAAAGAGAAGGAGGCCGACGGCGCGCATCGGCCTCCATGATACTGGCTCCGGCGTGAACCGGAACCGCGGAGCCCGGCAGGCGCCGGGCCCCGCGTGGTCTCGCCGGTCAGGGAACCAGCGTGACGGGCGTCGTTCGCTCGAACCGCGTCGTGCCGGCAGTGACGACGACCTTGAAGTCGTATTTGCCCGCCGGAATGGCCGCGGACGGGAGCCGGGATACCTGCATCAGGCGTCCATCCGCCCCCGGCTTGTCGATGGGCAGCGGGATGTCGGCCAGCTTCTGCCCGCCCTGGAGAATCTGCAGGGAGGCTGTCGGCGCCGGGCCGGAAGGAGCCACGACCATCGGCAGCGCAAACGTCAGCTGCTCCTGCTTGGCCTTGCTGATCGGCTCGTCGAAGGCGGGATACAGCAGGACGCCGGCAGTCGCCAGCGGATGATTCGCCATCGACGGGTCGTTCGCCGGCAGGCGCTCAACACGTGAGACGACGAAGAAGTCGCCGACGACGGTGGTGTCGATGGGCGGCACTTCGAACGTCGAGGTGCCGACGCTCGCATGGGTCGCCTTGGCGTCGTAGACGACGGCATTCAGCGCGTACTTGCCTGGCGCCAGGTCGGGCGTCCTGAAGAACAGGAGCGCGCCGCTCTTCGCCGCGGGGAGCTGGTCAAGCTTGCCGCCGAGCCGGTAGTTCTGGCTCTGCTTGCGCACCGCGCCGCCACTGGCATTTGCCAGGCTCGCCAGCACGACGACGTCGCCGGAGTAAGTCCCGGTCTTGGCGTCCTCCGCGAATGTCAGCGACGAGGCCGAGACGCCGACCATCAACGCTGTCAGTCCGGGATGTCCAGGCATCGGCACGCTGATCGCTCGCTGCTGGATCGGGAACGCCGTCGGCTTCGGCGTCGCGGCGAGTGCCGCGATGGCCGGCACCTCGTAGGCGATGATCGGCGCGCCGGTATCGGCAGGCACTGCCAGATAGCCGGGGCGCGCGTGGACCTCGAGGCCGCCGCGCTTCAACTTGACCTCGATGTGCCGGTAGGAGCCGTCGAGCGACGGGTTGCTCGAGGTGTAGCCGAGCAGGTAGTGGAAGCGGCGATCTTCGTCGATGCGCTGGATGCCCTTCTCGGCGTCGTTGGTGTTCTGGATGAGGATGCCGCCGGTCTGGGAGGTCAGGATGCCCAGCGCCGCCGCCGGATCGGACTTCAGCAGGGTCTCGTTCTGCTCGAGGTCCTCGCTCCACTTGCCGTTGTTCGATCGTTCGACGCCAGTGACCGCCGACTTGGTGAGCGTGTCGAGCTGGGTCTTGGTGTCGGCCGACGTGCTGTGCGCGCGGAGACCGGCAGCGTCCATGGCGTACAAGCTGACGTTGCGCCGGTTGGCGGTGTCGATGACCGACCTGAATCGCGACTCGACAGAGGGTGGGATGGTCAGGCCCTCGCACAAGTAGACGACTGTCTTTCGTCCCGGCAGCGTGCCGAGCGAGTCGACCAGCGCCAGCAGCGCGTCCATCGACGCGTGGCCTTCGGTCTCTGTCAGCAGGTCGCGGTAGTTGCGATCCATGCGCTCGAGCATGTCGGCTTCGGCCTGTTGCTGACCGGCCGCGCCGTTGGCTTGAGAGTCCTGCCCGCCGGATCCAGCCGCCGGACCGACAGTCGCCGTGCCGGGAGGGGCGCCGTTGAACTCGGCGCTCGCCGTCGGCGACTTCGAGCTGTTGAGCCCGAGGCGCTCTTCCTGCTTCGTGTTGGCATTGGCCGGCGCGGTCACCGAGCCGGCGGCCTTCTCGACGCCCGCCTGCAGCTTGGCGGGGTCGGTGGTGTAGGACTGCACCGTGCGCAGCGACTGGTCCACGATGAAGAGGCCGACAATCTCGTCGGGCCGGCAATCCTTGAGCAGCGCCGCCGCCGCCTTGTAGGCGGTCGCACGGCCCTCCGGGCTGAGGCGATCGAAGGCCACAGCCACCACCGACGGCCCGGGTCCCGCGGGCGTTCCGGCGGGCTTGGCCAGCCCGGCGGCCGCGGCCGCGTCACCGGAGGTGACCTGGCCCTGCACCGTGCGCTTGTCGAAGCTGACGATCTGCTGCGGCTTGCCGTCCTCGAGCAGCGTGAAGTCGTCGGCCGTCAGGTCCATGACCGGCCCCTTCTTGTCCCGCACGACGACGTCCACCAGCACGCCCGACGTGGAGGCGCCGAACTTCGGGCCCGGCTGGTCCTGGGAGCCGGCTGGCTGCTGCTCGGCGAAAACCCCGGCGCTGGCGGCGACGACCGCGAGCCCGAGAGCGAGACGCTGACGACGATGCATGATGTCCTCCGGAAAAAGATCTACCTGATGACCGTGAATTCAGCCGATCTGATCGCTCGCCGATCGCCCTCGGCGACGGTAACCTGCAAGTTGTAGCTGCCTGGCGGCAGCGAAGAGATGGGCAAATGTCCCAGCGCCATGAGGCGGCCGCTCTTCGATGGCGTGCCAAGATCGAATGGCAGCTCCGCAATGAGACGAGTACCTGAGAGCAGTCGCAGCGCGGCGGTCGGCATCACGCCTTTCGCGTCGACGACCATCGGCAGGGCGAACGACACGTCGTGCTGCGTGGACTGGCTCACGGGCTCGCCGAAGCTCGGATAGAGCAGCAGGTCCTTCCAGGCGAGCGGGTTCTTCGCCGCCTTGCCATCGTCTGGTGCCTTCTCGCTGCGCGCGATCACGATCAGGTCGCCGACGATCGGCCGGGCGCCATCGGGCACGTCCAGGCTCGATCGCGCCACGCTGGCCCGGTCGCCCTCGTCGTCTCGCACGACCCACTCGACTGTGTGCGGGCCCGCCGGCAGATCGGGTGTCGCGAAATACAGAATCCGTGAGCCCTTCGCCTTGGCCAGCTGCGCCAGATCACCCGACAGGTCGTAGTGCTGGCTGCGCGTCGAGACGATCTCTCCGCCCGCTGACTTGACGCGTGTGAGTACCGTCGCCTGGCTGGTGTAGCGGGCCGTCGCCGCGTCCTGCTCGAAGGTCAGCGCGGCCCCGTCGATAGCCGCGACGAGCGCGACCATGCCTGGCTGCCCCGGCATCGGCGTGCTCAACGCCTGCAGCCGGAACGGGAACGCCGACGGCTGCGGCGATTTTGACAACGCCGCGACCGCCGGCGCTTCGTACTCGCGGGTGTCGACGCGCTCGATCGAGGGCGAGGCCACGTAGCCGCGACGCGCGCGCACGTTGACCCCTGGGCGATTGACCTTGACGCTGATCGATCGGTACGACCCGTCGAGCGTGGGCTTGCTCGACGAGTAGGACAGCATGTAGTAGAAGCGGCGATCTTCGTTGACACGCGCGAAGGCACCGGCCAGGTTGTTGGAGTTGCTGATGTATTGCCCGCCAGTCGACAGCGCGAGCTCGGCGAGGCCGTGGCTCGGGCCGCCGAGCAGGGCCTCGGTCCGGCGCTCCATGCCGTCGCCATACAGGCCGCGCGAGAAGCGCGTGCCGTTCTCGGGCCCGATGATGCGGCCCATCTCGGCCTGCTGGCTCTGCACGCGCAGGCCGACAGCGTCGAAGGTGTAGAAGGTGACGTTCTGCCGGTTGGCCTCGTCCTGCAGGCGCTGCCAGCGCTCCACTGTCGCGTTGGTGATCGACAGGCCTTCGGAAAACAGGACGACGGTCTTACGGCCCGGGAGCGGCGCCAGCATCTGCACGAGGCCGCGCAGCGAGTCCGAGGCGGCGCTCGCCTGCGTCTCCTTGTCGGCGTAGCGATCGAAGTCGTCGATGCTCTGGAGCTCCGCGGCAAAAAGCGCATCGGCGGCGGCGGAAGCCGACGCACCGCCGTCGGACTGGCCCGGCGTCGGCGACGTCGCGCCGCCGCCCGCACCTGCGGGCACACCGCCATCCGCCGCGCCGGCGGTGGGCGAGGTCTCGGGCCGCGTCAGGAGCTGGTTGGCCATGGCGCCCTGAGGGCGAGCCGACCCGGGGCGCGGCCGCTCGAGCGCGCGCTGAAATCCGCCGCTCAGCGCGACGGTGTCGCGCGTGAACGGCACGATCCGGTGCAACGATCGATCGATCGAGAACACGCCGGCGTAGTCGCCGGGCTTCATGTCGTCGATCAGCGTGCGCGCCGCCTTCCATGCCTCGGCGCGCGGCTGCTCTGAGAGCCAGTCGAAGACCAGCGCGACGACGGTCTGGCCGACGGCGGGCGCTTCGGGCGCGGCAGCCCGCGCTGTCGACGCCAGCTGCGGCGCGATTGCGCCCGGCGAGGCCGGGGCCGCCGGTGCGGCTGCTGCCATCGCTGGAGCGGCGCCGCCGACGGCGTCGCAGCTAATCAGCGTCTGGCGAACGCCATCTTCGAAGACCTCGAAGTCGCCAGCGCTCAGGCCGGTGACGGGCACGCCCTTCTTGTCGCGGACGACGACGTCGACGAGGACAGCGGCGGTGGAGGTGCCGAATCGCGGGCGGTCCGCGGCTTTCTGGGCCGGAGCGGCCTGCCCGGCAACGGGTTGGTGGAGTGCGGTCAGGAAGAACGCACCCAGCAGGGCAAGGTAGCGAGCAGAGACAGAAGCCAAGACGTTCACTCTATGACGGTCAGCGCCGCTTTGCGAGTCCTGGCGCCTTGGCCCGTGCCGACAGTCACCCGGAGGTCGTAGCGGCCCGGCGGGATCGCCGAGAGCGGCACGCGGCCAACCGCCAGCAGCCGTCCGGACGGCTCGGGCTGCCCGGGGACGAGGGACACCGAGGCGAGCACCTCTCCGTCGTGGGAGAACAACGACAACGCCACCGGCGGACACGCAGTGCCGGGAACGAGCGACAACGGCAAGGCAAAGTGCACCTCGGACGTCGTCCCGCCGCGAATCGTCGGCCCGATCACCGGCTTGAGCAGGAGGCCGTTGAGCACCAGCGGATTCCCGCCGGTAGCCGGCGCGTCGGCAGGCACGCGTTCGGCATGATCGACGATCAGCAGGTCGCCCACGACGGGCACGTCGACGCCAGGAATCGTCAGCGGCAGAGTGGCCACGCTCGCGCGATCGCCGGCCGAGTCGTAGATCGCGACATCGACCTGATAGCTGCCTGGGTCCAGATCGGGGAAGCGCGAGAACGTCAGCGTCTTGTCCTTCAGACCTTGCGCGTTGATCATCGCGCCGCGGAGCCGGTACTGCTGACTGAGCTTGCGGATGACCGCGCCATCCGCGTCGCGGACGCGCGCCACCACCACTGCACCACCGGTGTACTCGTTGGTCTTCTGGTCACCGAGCAGCGACAGGCTGCTGCCGGGCAGGGTGACCGACACTGCCGCCATGCCGGGCCGGCCCGGCATCGGCACGCTCGCGGAGACCAGCTGAAATGGAAAGGCGCGGGGATGGGGCGCCTCGTCAAAGGCGCGGAGCGCCGGCAGCTCGTAGTCGAACACCGGCGCAACAGAAGTATCCGGCGCCGCGACATAGCCACTACGCGCGCGAACCTGCAATCCCGGTGTCTTCACTCTCACAGCGATCTTACGGAAGCTGCCGTCGAGTGCGGGTTTCGTCGGTGAGTACCCAGCAGGTAATAGTTGCGGCGGTCGTGGTCGATCTGGCCGATGCCGGTCTCGAGGTCGTTGGTGTTGTTGATCAGCAGCCCGCCGGTTTGAGTGGCGAGGATGCCGAGCGACACCGCCGGATCCCTGGTCAGCGTGCGCGCGTTGTCCTCGAGCGCGTCGAGATATTTGCCTCGGCGCTGCACATCGCCGACACCCATCGCGCCGTACTCCTGCACGAGTTGGGCCGTCGCGGCTTGATCGCTGTGAACGCGGAGGCCGGCGGCGTCCACCGTGTACACGGTGACGTTGGATCGGTTGGCGGTGTGGATGATGGCGCGGTACTTTGCTTCAAGCGACGCAGGAACGGTCAGGCCTTCGCAGAAATAGATGACAGCCTTGCGGCCGGGCACCGCACTCAGTGAGTCGACCAACGCCAGCAGGGAGTCCAGCGACGCGTGCCCCTGCATCTCGTAGAGCATGTCGGTGTAGCTGCGCTCCATGCGAATGAGCATCTCCGCGAACACTGCAAGCGCGGAATTGCTCTGCGCCATCCGCAGCGCAGGATCGATGCCAGGGCGGTGGGCATCTGGACCGGCACGGCCTACCTCCTCGGCGCCGGACACCATGGGCGTGTCGGCGGGCACAAGTGCCCGACGAGTGATGCTGTCCTCGGCCTTGAGTTGGCTCGTCGCCGTGTTCGCAGCGCGCGTGACGGCCTCCATGAGGAGGCGCGCGTCCGTCGTGTACGGTGCGAATGTCCGCAGCGTCTGATCGACGATGAACACGCCGGCGAGCTCGTCGGCCTGCTTGTTCTCGACGAACCGCTTCGCCGCGCGATAGGCCAGCTCGCGGCCTTCTGGTGACAGCCGATCGAAGGCCAGTGCTGTCAGCGACGGCCCGAGCGGGCCAGTGTGTCGTCCGGGCGCATGACTGCCGCCGGTCAGCCCCGCCGCGCTCGCGGCGTTGGCCACGGCCGCGCCCGGATCCGCGGCGTGACGCTCGAAGGTCAGCACAGTCTGCGGCGTGTCGTCCTCGAAGACTTCGAAGTCGGACTGGGAGAGCGTCGTGACCGGGCGGCCCTTCCGATCCGTCACCGACACATCGACGACGACGGCCTCGGTGCGCATCTCGAAGCGCGGCGAGGTCTGAGTGGACGACGACGGCGGACCCGATTGGCGGGCCTGGAGCGTGACCGCGAAGGTCGTCAGGACGACGGCGAGGAGACGTTCGCGCATAAGCCCGACAGGTCATCGGGCAGGGCTGGCAGTTGCACCTTAGTCCAGCGCGCAGGCTCGCGCAAGGGACTTCGTGGCGCCTCAGTCGGCGATCGTGATCGCGGCCGTGCGCGTCTGCGCGTCGGCGCCGGCGCCGACAGTGACGCGCAAATCGTAGTCACCTGGCGGCACGCCAGATAGGGGGATGCGGCCGACCGCCAGGAGCCGGCCCGCCGGGTCCGGCTGGCCGAGCACGAGCGACACGCTGGCGAGGGACTTTCCCCCTTTCGACAGCAGGGCCAGCGAGACAGTGGGCAGCGCAGCGCCGGGCACCAGAGCCAGCGGCACGGCGAAGTTCACGTCGGTCGCAATCTTGCCGTGCACGACCGGGTTGACGACCGGCTTGAGCAGCAACCCATCGACGACGAGCGGATTGCCCTGGCTGGACGACTGATCGGCGGGCAGCCGCTCGGCATGGTCGACGATCAGCAGGTCCCCGACGACGGGCGCGCCGCCCGGCGGGATCACGAGCGGCTGGCTCTGCACGCTCGCCCGCTCGCCCGCGGTGTCATACACCGCGACCTCAACGCGATAGCGGCCGGGATCGAGATCCGGGAATCGCGTGAACGTCAGCGTTTTGCCCTTGATGGCCTCGACCTCCGCCAGCGCGCCGTGCAGCCGGTACTGCTGACTGAGCTTGCGCAGCACCTCGCCCTTCCCGTCCACCACGCGCGCGACGATGACGGCGCCGCCGGCGTACTGGCCGCTGGCCTGATTGCCCATCAGCAGCAGGCTGGTGCCGGGAATCGTCGCCGAGATCACGGCGAGACCGGGCCGGCCAGGCACCGGCACGCTGGCGGCGACGATCTGAAACGGAAACGACGCCGGCGCAGGGGTGATGGTCAGCGCCCGGAGCGCCGGGATTTCGTAGTCGGCGACGGGCGCCACGGTGGTCATCGGCGCCGCGACGTATCCGCTGCGTGCGCGGACGTCCAGCCCGGACTTCTTCACGTTCACCCTGATGCGGTGAAAGGTCCCGTCGAACGCCGGGTTCGTCGACGAGTAGCTCAGGAGGTAGTAGTTCCGCCGATCCTGGTTGATGCGATCGACGCCGCTTTGGAGATCGTTCGTGTTGTTGACGAGAAGACCGCCAGTCTGGTCGGCGAGGATGCCGAGCGAGACGGCGGGATCCTTCGTCAGCGCGCGCTCGTTGTCTTCGAGCTCGTTCATGAACTTGTCGCGGCGCTCGATGTCCCCGACGCCCATCGCGCCGTACTCCTGCACGGCCTGCGCCGTCGCGGCCTGGTCGCTGTGCACGCGGAGACCAGCAGCGTCGATGGTGTAGACGGTCACGTTCGACCGGTTTGCCGTCAAGATGATCGAGCGGAACCGTGCCTCGAGCGATGACGGGATGGTCAAGCCTTCACAGAAGTACAACACCGCCTTGCGACCGGGCACCGCGGCCAGCGAGTCGACCAGTGCCAGCAGCGCGTCCATCGAGGCGTGGCCCTGGACCTCGGTCAGCATGTCCTGGTAGCTGCGCTCCATGCGGATCATGGCGTTAATCTCGGCAACCCGGGCGTGGTCGCCGGCTGCTTCGGCCTTGGCTGCCGGGTCGACGTACGGATGATCGCCGTCGGCTCTGCCCTGCTCCTCAGCGCTGGCCACGGCGGGCGTGTCGGTCGGCACGTGAATCTGCTCGAAGAAGCCGTTGCGCTCGCGACCGAGCTCTGTCGTCGCGGTGACTGCCACCTTCTTCACTGCGCCCTCGAGGACACTCGCGTCGGTGGTGTATCCGGCGACGATGGCCAGGTGCTGATCGACGATGAAGACGCCGGCGAGCTCGTCGGCCTGCTTGTGCTGCACGAAGTGCTCGGCGGCCTGGAAGGCAAGGTTGCGCGCTTCCGGGGACAGGTGATCGAACGCGAGCGCCGTCACCGACGGCCCGAGCGCTCCGGCGGCACTCCCCGGCTTGCCGGCGCCGACGACGCCGGCTGCGGCGGCCGCGGCATCGGCTCGAGCCCCCGGCTCGGGACTACGCCGCTCGAACGTCAGGATCTTTTGCGGAGTGTTGTCTTCGAGGACGTCGAAGTCAGATTGCGTCAGCGTAGTGACGGGCCGCCCCTTGCGGTCGGTGACCGTGACGTCGACGACGACGGCTTCGGTGCGCGTGCCGAAGCTGGGCGCAGGTTGTGCCGGAGGCGTCTGCGCGGATTGCCGGGCCGAGACTGTCACGCCGAGCGCGACGGCAATGCCGATGACGAGACGAAACCGTGCGCGCATAGGCTGGACAGACCTGGCCGATTTAACCGCCTCGGCCAAGGCTTCGGCGGTCCGCCGTAGCTTCAGCGAAGGCGGACGATCGGCCCTGCAGAGCGAATCGGGCAGACTGGCAACTGGCACGATAGTCCAGCGGACGTGTGCGTGCAAGCCGTCCGTCGTAGGTGTGGTCCGTAGTCCGCAGCCCGTAGCCCGTAGCCCGTTCAATCCACCACAGTCAGCGTGCTCGTGCGCACGCGAGCATGCGGGCTGACGCCGATCGTCACTTGCAACTGGTACTTGCCTGGCGGCACGCGGGCGAGCGGAATGCGGCCGAGCGCCACCAGTCCCCCATTGGCGTCGGGCGAGCCGAGCGGAAGATCTACGGCCGCCAACGGCGCCCCGGTATCGGCCAGCAGGGCGAGTGTCGATGCCGGCGCGGGCGCGCCGGGCTCGAGCAGCATGGCCACGGCGAAGTTCACGTCGCTCTTCAGCCCGCGGTTCACTGACGGATCGAAGGCCGGGTGCAGGCGCAGGTGGTTCTTGATCAACGGGTCCGACGCGTCCTCGGGCTCACCGTCGGAGAGCTTGCGCGCGTAGTCCACGACGATCAGGTCACCGACGATCGGGCGCTCGGCGCCGGGCGCCTCGAAAGGCCGGGTCACAACGCTGGCGTTCTTGCCGCCTTCGTCGTAAACGGCCACCTGCAGCGTGTACTTCCCGGCCGGAAGATCGAACTGCCACGACGTCTCCATCGGCTTCGACAGCATCGTCCTCGCGTCGGCCTGCAGTCCGTGCAGCGGGAGCTCCTGTGTCTCCTGGTGCACCACGGTGCCCGACGCGTCGAGGAACCGCGCCACAATGGCGGCGCCGGCGGTGAAGGTGCCGGTCTTCATGTTGCCCGCCGACATCAGGGAGTCGCCCGGCAGCCGGAGATACAACGCGACCAGCCGGGGGCGGGTGGACGTCGGCAGCGCGACGGGGTTCACTTCGAACGGAAAGGCCGTCGGCGGGCTGGGCTTTGCCAGGGCGGCCAGCGCCGGGCGTGCGTACTCGGGCAAGGCGGCAGGCGCCTGCGATCGAGCGGCAACGCCGACGCCGGCAAGTGAGAGCGCGAGGACTGCCGGAAACCGCCTGCTCATTTGAGCCAGGCGTCCCGAAATGCCTGCTGGGCAGGGCTCAGGGTGGCGCCCGTCGACTCGGCGGTGACCACCTCGACCCTCTGATCCTCATCGAGGACGGCATCGGCTGTCGTTTCCACGCCGTGGCGGAGAAACACAACGTCCACGTGATCGCCGGGATGGTGGCGGCCGACCAGCGCCTCGAGCTGCTCGGGACTGCTCACGGCATCGCCGCCGAGTTTCTTGATCTCATCGCCTTCATCGAGGCCAGCGGTGTACGCCGACGAGCCGATGATGGTAGGCGCCGAGATGCGCAGCAGGTTGCCAGAGGCCTCGAGGCGGATGTCGCCGAGCGACGCCGCGCCGGCGTGACGCTTCCGAAGCACGAGGCCTGCCTGCTGCACCAACCGCCCGTAGTCCATCACTTCGTGGCCGTGCACGTACCGGTTCATCACGTCGTCTGCAAACGCGGGATCGGTGACCTCGGCGAGATGGTCGCGGATATCCTTCGCAGTGTAGGGACGGTCCACGTAGCCACGCTCCTCGCCGCCGGGTTTCCCGTGCGCGCGCCACATCGCCCGCATGAAGTCGTCGAGCGTCGCATGGCCGACGGTATGCTCGCGGATGGCGAGATCGAGACCGACGCCGAGTGCCGCACCGAAGGTGTAGTAGGAGACGAAGGTGTTGTTCCAGTTGGTGCGATCGATCCACGACGCCGCGTCGACAAACGGCGCCAGCCGGCTCATGTCCTCGGCGGAGCGAAACCGCGTCGCCGGCGTGGTGACCACGGCGTTGACGATGCCGGTCAGGTCGTGCATGAAATCGTCGACGCTGAACAGGCCCGTACGCGCCATGATCAGGCCGTCGTAGTAACTGGTCACGCCCTCGGCCAGCCAGAGCTCGCCGGACATGTTCGCGCGATCGAAGTCGAAGGGCTCGAGGGTCTTCGGGCGGATGCGCTCGACGTTCCAGCAATGGAAGAACTCGTGCGCCACGGTGTTGAGCATGCCGGTCTTCGCGCTGGCCAGCGCCCGGCGGCTGGTCAGGACCGTGCTGTTTCGATGCTCCATCCCGTCGCCGTCGGCCCAGGGCAGGTAGTCGGCGAGAAACGTGTAGGTCGAGTTCTCGTAGGGCGGAAACTCACCGAAGACCCTCGCCTCTGCGGCGACGATCCGTTTCACGCCGTCGGCAAACTCCGTCGCTTCCTGATCGGTGCCGGTGTGGTGCAGCGAGATTCGAATCGTCGCGGGCGTGCTGGGCGCGCCGGTGGGCACGGGCGCCGGGAAGGAGCGCCACGTCATGGCGCTGAACTCCGCGGGGCTGTCCATCAGGAACTGCAGGTTGGGCGAGGTGAACGCCAGGGGATCGTCGGTCGGGTAGAGCTGTGTGGCGACGGCCCAGTCTTCGTGTCCCTTTGGCCGGGTAAAGACGACGCGCACGGATTGGTGCTCCGTCCCGGGCATCCAGATGAGGGTGGCCGGCATGTTCAGGTGCGCGTGCGTCGTGTCGATGGCGTCGTAGGTGCCGTCGACCCTGTTTCCGAAGAGCCGGTAGCGCACGTGGATCGGGCCGGTCGTCGCTTGTACGTCCCAGGTGGAGGGCGTCGATTGCGTGACAGCGATCGCGCGGCCGGCGGCGTCGGTCACCTGGAGGTCGTAGAGGTTCTTCGCAAATTCGTGAAGGGCGTAGCGACCTGGCGAACTGCGGCTCATGTGCAGCTGCGCAGCGCCTGCCGGCACGTGCGAGAACGTCGCCTCAACCTGCAGCCAGTGATGCTCCGGCTCGGGAAACGAGAGCCTGTACTCGATGTCCTGCTGGGCGGCCGCTGCGCGCGCCGTCACGAGCCACGTCAGTGCTGCGAGACGCGCCACGGCGCCCGCGTTTTTCCACAACCACCGCCCCGTCATCCACACCTCCACCTGTGCCGGATGCTATCACGTGGGATAATCGTCGGATGGCGCTGCTCTCCCCCGACGACCAACAGACGCTGCGCGGCATGTTCGCTGACATGACCGTGCCGGTCACGCTCGTGTTCTTCACGCAATCCTTCGGCTGCGAGACCTGTGACGACACCAAACGCATCCTGTCGGAACTGCGGGACCTGACAGACCAGATCACTGTCGAGGAAGTGAACCTGGTGCTCGACAAGGAGCGCGCGGCCGGCTTCGGTGTCGATCGTGCGCCCGGGATCGCGATCCTCGCCAACGGCATCGACACGCGAATCCGTTTCCTGGGCGCGCCGGCGGGCTACGACTTCATGGCCCTGGTCGATTCGATCCTTGCGGTGTCCGGGGCAAGCGACATGGCGCTGTCCGCGGAGAGCCTCGCGCTGATCGCCGAGGTCACGGCGCCGACGCACATCCAGGTCTTCGTCACGCCGACCTGTGTCTACTGCCCGCGCGCGGTTGCCCTGGCAGTCCGCATGGCCGCGGCGAACCCGAACATCTCCGCCACGACGGTCCAGGCCACCGAGTTCTTCGAGCTGGCACGCCAGTTCCGCGTCACCGGCGTGCCCAAGATTGTCGTCAACGGCGAGATCGAGATGCTGGGTGCGCAGCCCGAACCGATCTTCGTTCGCACGGCGCTCGGCCTCGACGCTCCCTTGGAAGGGTGACGGATCTGGCCGATCTGAGGATCGGCCGTACAACTGCTTCACCAAGACGAAAGGTACCTGCAGAATGTCGGCTCCGAAGAAGATCGTGCTCGCCTACTCCGGCGGGCTGGACACCTCAGTCATCCTGCCCTGGCTCAAGGAGCGCTATCCCGGCGTCTCGCTGGTGGCGTTCGCCGCGGAGCTCGGCCAGGGCAGCGAGCTCAAGGGCATCGAACGCAAGGCATACAAGAGCGGCGCCGACGAGGTGGTCGTCAAGGATCTGCGGCAAAGAGTTCGCCGAGCGGATACTGCTTCCCGATGCTGCGCGCGCACGCGACTTACGAGGCGCGACTACCTGCTCGGGCACCTCGATCGCGCGCCCGCTGATCGCGAAGGCGCAGGTGGAGGTCGCGCACCAGACCGGCGCCGACGCCGTCGCGCACGGCGCGACAGGCAAGGGCAACGATCAGGTCCGCTTCGAGCTGACGGCGATGGCGCTCGACCCGACGCTGGCGATCATCTCGCCGTGGAAGGATCCCGCAGCTTCCTCGCCGACGGCCTGAACGATCGCGAGACCGCGATCGAGTACGCCGAGCGGCACGGCATCCCGATCACGCAGACGAAGAAGAAGATCTACTCGCAGGATCGCAACCTGTGGCACATCTCGCACGAGGGCGCCGAGATCGAAGACCCGGCGCGCGAGCCGCTCGAGCAGGTCTACACGATCACCGTGCCGTCTCGAAGGCGCCGATCACGGCCCGAGTACGTCGAGGTGGAGTTCAAGGCGGGCATGCCGGTCGCGGTCGACGGCGAAGCGCTACGCCGGCGCGGGCCACGAGCTCATCGCGCGGCTCAACGAGCTCGGCGGCAAGCACGCCGTCGGCCAGGTGACGCTGGTCGAGAACCGCCTGGTCGGCATGAAGAGCCGCGGCGTCTACGAGACGCCGGGCGGCACAATCCTCTACGAAGCGCACAAGGCGCTGGAACAGATCTGCCTCGAGCGCGACCTCTATCACTACAAGCAGCAGCTCGCCCTGAAATACGGCGAGCTCGTCTACTACGGCCAGTGGTTCCACCCGCTGCGCGAGGCGATGCAGGCATTCGTCGATCAGGCCAGCGAGGTCGTCAGCGGCAAGGTGCGCGTGAAGCTGTACAAGGGCCGGGCGACGGCAGTCAGCGCCACCTCGCCGACGTCGCTGTACGACACCAAGCTGGCCAGCTTCGCGATGCAGGGCTACGACGTCACCGCCGCGCGCGGGTTCATCGACCTGTTCGGCCTGCCGATGAAGGTCCGCGGCCTGAAGCAGGGGCGATCGGGGAAAGGCCGGAAGGCCTAGCGGGCAAGGGGCTCGAGGAAGCAAGGGAGCCGAGGGAGCCGAGGACTCTCGCCTTCCTCGCCCCTCCCCCCTTCGGCTTCCTCGCCCCCTGGGCTTCCTCGGCTTTCTCGGCCCCGGGAACGCCCCAATAGTACGTTTCGTATTAATATCTTGCGTATCATGACCGGAAGGACCCTGTCGCCGCTCACCGGCGCCCTCCTGGGCCTGCTGCAGGACAAGCCGCAGTCGGGCTACGAGTTGCGGAAGCTGTTCGCGACGACGCCGATGGGGAACTTCAGCGACAGCCCGGGGTCGATCTACCCCGCCCTCAAGCGGCTGGCTCACGACGGCCTCATCGCCGGCACTGTCGAGAACGCAAAGTCGCTCAGGCCGCGACAGGTGTTCCATCTGACCGCGGACGGAGTGGCCCGCCTCAGGACGTGGCTCTCGGAGCCGGTGTCACGGGTACTGCCGGCCGAAGGCTTCGACCTGGTCCTGCTGCGTTTTGTGTTCATGCCCGCCAGCATCGGGCTTCCCGCGACGGCACGGTTTCTCGAAGAGCTCGAGCACGAGCTGACGCGGACCCTCGCCCACCTGCGGGCGTTTCACCGGGCGAACGCCAGCCACATGCCGTTGACGGGGGCGCTGGGACTGCGAGCCGGAATCGAGGACGTTGCCGGGCGGCTCCGATGGGCCCGCCTGGCGCATCGCGCTCTGAGACAACCGGCCGCCGGACGGCGGCCATCACGGAGGAAGTAAGGACATGGCTGCACTGCTGACTGGCGCCATCGCCGGCGGACTCGTGTTCACCCTGCTGCAGATGATCGTCGGGCTGACATTTCCGCCTGCGGGCCTGCCACCGCAACCGCCGAACATGCTGCCCTGGCTGGTGCTGGCGAACGTCCTGATGGCCGGCGTCCTCTCGTGGATCGCCCGCGGGTCGCGGCTGCACGGCATCCGGCTCGCGCTGCTGCTGCTGGTCGCGACGCTCTTCATCGGTGAGGCCTCCTCGCTCATCGAGGCGGTGTTCTTCAAGGTGATGACGCTGTCAGCAGTCCTCAGCATCGTGCCCAACACGCTCATCCCGGCATGCCTCCTCACGCTGTTCATTGTCTGGGTGACACGAACGTGGCACGCGCCGGCGGTGCCGGCACCCGCTCCGCCCCTGCCCTGGGGGCGGCTGCTGGGACTCGGCGCGCTCGGGACTGTGTTTTACCTCGTGTGCTACTTCGCCGCCGGCCTGCTGGTCCTCCCGTACGTCAAGTCTTTCTACGAGGCCAAGGGGTTGATGCCCGCGCCTGGAATGGTCCTCGGTGTCGAGCTCCTGATTCGCGGGCCGATGTTCGTGATCGCGATCGCGGCCATCGTCCTGAATACGCCGGCGCCGCGGCTGCGGCGCGCGCTGGTCGCCGCGGTCGCGATGTCGATGATTGGCGGCGTCGTGCCGCTCATCGTCCCCAACGCGTTTTTCACGGAGGCCGTCCGCTGGGCTCACTTCGTCGAGGTCGTCTCGTCGAACTTCGTCTTCGGGGCTGTGGTCGGATGGCTCATGAGTCCGGCCCGTGCGATACTGCCCGCGCCGGCGGCGGTCCAGGGGAGCGTCGCCGCGCAGCAGGCCCACTGAGACCACGCGCATGATGAATCGCAGAAGCTTCCTGCGTGCCGGCGTCGCCGCCGGCGCCCTGTCCGCCAGGCCGTCTCCAGCGTCGGCGTCGCCGTCGCGCCATCGCGACGCACCTGGAGCCGTGCCAGCGGCAGCGAGCCCGGTTCAGAACCCTGAATTCGAGCTCGCCGAACTGGACATCGTGGAGCTGCAGCGGCGGATGACGAGCGGCCAGGATTCCGCGGCGTCGCTGTGCGCGAAGTATCTCGCGCGGATCGAGGCGCTCGATCGTGACGGCCCGAGCCTGCACTCGGTCCTCGAGACCAATCCGGAAGTCCAGGCCATCGCCGCCGGCCTCGATGCCGAACGCAAGGCTGGCACCGTTCGCGGCCCGCTGCACGGGATTCCTGTCCTGATCAAGGACAACCTGGCCACCGGCGACAAGATGCTCACGACAGCGGGATCGTGGGCGCTGGCGGGCCGGCCCGCAGCGGCGGACGCGTTCGTGGTCGCACAACTTCGCAAGGCCGGCGCCGTCATCCTTGGCAAGACCAACCTGAGCGAGTGGGCGAATTTCAGGTCGTCGCGCTCGACAAGCGGCTGGTCCGGCCGCGGCGGTCAGTGCCGCAACCCGTACGCGCTCGACCGCAATCCGTCCGGCTCCAGCTCCGGCACTGGCAGCGCGATCGCCAGCAACTTCGCATCGATCGGGATCGGCACCGAGACCGACGGCTCGATCGTGTCGCCGTCGACCAACTGCGGCCTGGTCGGGGTGAAACCGACGGTCGGCCTCCTGAGCCGCTCCGGGATCATTCCGATTTCACACACGCAGGACACGCCGGGCCCGATGACACGGACCGTTCGCGACGCCGCGCTCATGCTCGCCGGGATGGCGGGCGTCGACAGCAGCGACTCGGCCAGCGCCCGGTCGAAGGCGTACGCGGCCCGCGACTACACCGCGTCACTCGATCCCGGCGGCCTCAAGGGCGCGCGCATCGGCGTCTCGCGCAAGCAGCTGTTCGGCTATAACCCGTGGGCTGACAAGATTGCCGAAGCCGCGATTGCGGTGATGAAGGACCACGGCGCGGTGATCGTCGACCCGGCGGACATCACGACGCTCAACGCCCTGAGCAAACCGGAGTTCGAGGTGTTGCTCTACGAGTTCAAGGCAGACCTGAACAAGTACCTCGCCGGCCTCGGGCCGGACGCGACCGTCCGCACCCTTGCGGAAGCCATCGCCTTCAACAGCAAGGAGTCGGCGCGCGAGATGCCGTACTTCGCTCAGGAGATCTTCGAGCAGGCGCAAAAGAAGGGGCCGTTGACGTCACCGGCGTATCTGCAGGCGCTCGAGAAATGCCGCCAGCTGTCGCGCACGCAGGGCATCGACGCCGTGATGAACGCCCACCAGCTCGACGCGCTGGTGTGCCCGACCGGCGCGCCCGCCTCGTTGACGGACCTGGTCAACGGCGACCACGACTCCGGGGGAAGTTCGACGGCGCCTGCCGTTGCCGGCTACCCGCACATCACGGTCCCCGCAGGCTTCGCGTTCGGCCTGCCAGTGGGCATCAGTTTCATCGGCAGGGCCTGGAGCGAGCCGACGCTGTTCAAGCTCGCCTACGCCTACGAGCAGGCCACGAAGCACCGCAAGGCGCCGCGATTTCTGGAGAGAGCGGAGCTGGCGTAAAGACGCCCTTGCGCCCGTGCGTTAGACCGGATGGACGATCTGCGGGACGTTCATCCAGCCGCGGCTGCTGTAGTCGAGCATCAGCATCCCGAGCAGGATCACAAACCAGAACAGGCCTGCGCCGACCACGATCCAGTTCAGCCTGTCGCTGTACTTCAGGTGCATGAAGAACAGGATGACGAGCGTCGCCTTCACGATGGCAATGGCGATCGCGACGACGATGTTCATGTTCCCGAGATCGACAAACGCCGCCCCGACTGTCAGGACCGTCAGGACCATCAGGGTCCCGAAGATCCCGAAATACATGCTCAGTGGCAGGACGTGATTGTTGTCGTCGTGACCGGTCATGTGTCGATTACCCGTGGCGATGGACGAGATACAGGAGCGGGAACAGGAAGATCCAGACGATGTCGACGAAGTGCCAGTAGAGCCCGAACAGCTCGACCGGGATGTGCCATTCCTTCGTGAAGTCGCCGCGGATAGCCATCCTGAGGAGCACGGCCAGGATGCCGATGCCGATGATCATGTGGATCGCGTGCATCCCGGTCAGCGCGAAATACAGGAACATGAAGATCCGGACCTGCGACGCAATCGGCTGCAGCTCGGCGCTCTGCGACACGTCGAAGAAGCCGACTGCCGGGAACAGCGTGATCGTCGTCCCGTCCGGCAGGTGATGACCGAGGATCTTCACCTTGTATTCGAAGAACTTGATGACCAGGAAGACCAAACCCAGGATGCCGGTGACGACCAGCAGCCCGATCGTCTGATTCTTCTTCCCCATCTGCGCGGCGTGCACCGCCAGCGCCACCGTCAGCGACGAGCCGATCAGCACGACGGTGTTGATGCCGCCGAGCGTGATGTCGAGCTCTTCGCTGGCCGCCGCAAATCCAGGGAAGTACCACATCCTGAAGATCATGTAGGCGGCAAACATCCCGCCGAAGAACATGATTTCAGTGACCAGGAACACCCACATCCCGAGGGTCGCAGTCTCCTTCTGCTGCGCCATCGAGTCGAAGTGATGCTGCAGGCGCGGCGACGCGTGCAGCTCTCCGTGCGTCAGAGCCGCTTCAGGCAACCTTGACCTCCTCCGGATGGCCGTACGCGTGCGTGGCCTCTGTCACGACCGGTGTGCGGTCGAAGTTGAATGTCGGCGGCGGCGAGGTGGTCTCCCACTCCAGGCCCTTGGCGCCCCACGGGTTGTTCCCCGCCGGCTTGCCGTAGAACCACGACCAGGTCAGGTAGACCATCGGCAGCAGGTAGCCAACGCCAAGGACCGTCGCGCCGGCCGACGACAGCACGTTGAACAGCTGGAACTCCGGGGGATACATCGCATAGCGGCGCGGCATCCCCAGGTAGCCGACGATGAACTGCGGGAAGAACGTCAGGTTGAAGCCGATGAACACGGTCAGCGCGCTCAACTTCGCCCAGCCCTCGGGATACAGCCGCCCGGTGATCTTGGGCCACCAGAAATGCAGGCCGCCCAGATACGCCATCAGCGTGCCGCCCACCATGATGTAGTGGAAGTGCGCGACGACGAAGTAGGTGTCGGTCAGGTGGATGTCGAGGCCCATCGCCGCGAGGAACAGCCCGGTCAGGCCGCCAATCAGGAACAGGCCGATGAAGCCGAACGAGTAGAGCGTCGGCGTGTCGTAGGAGATCGAGCCCTTGTAGAGCGTCGCCGTCCAGTTGAACGTCTTGACCGCCGACGGCACCGCCACCAGATACGTGATGATCGAGAACACCAGGCCGGCATACGACGTCTGGCCGGCGACGAACATGTGGTGGCCCCAGACCAGGAAGCCGATGATCGCGATGGCCAGGCTCGAGAACGCGACGAACGAGTAGCCGAAGACGTTCTTGCGGCATCCCGACGCGACGAGCTCCGACATGACCCCCATGCCCGGCAACACCATGATGTAGACGGCCGGGTGCGAGTAGAACCAGAACAGGTGCTGGAAGAGGACCGGGTCGCCGCCGATGGTCGGGTCGAAGATGCCGACGCGCAGGCTGCGCTCGAACGCCATCAGCAGCACGGTGATCGCGATGACCGGCGTGCCGAGCACCATGATCAGGCTGGTCGCGTAGTGCGCCCAGATGAACAGCGGCAGCCGGAACCACGTCAGGCCCGGCGCGCGCATCCGGTGGATCGTGACGATGAAGTTGAGCCCGGTGAGGATCGAGGAGAAGCCGGTGATGAACACGCCGAGGCCGGCCGTCAGCACGCGGCTGTTGCTCGACATCGAGCTGTAGGGCGTGTAGAACGTCCAGCCCGTGTCCACGCCGCCGCCGACGAGCGCCGCCAGCGCGAACAGCCCGCCGAGAATGTAGATGTACCAGCTCAGGAGGTTGATCTTCGGGAACGCCAGATCCTTGGCGCCGATCATGATCGGCACCAGGAAGTTGCCGAGCGTCGCCGGGATCGACGGGATCAGGAAGAAGAACACCATGATGACGCCGTGCATCGTGAACACACGGTTGTAGACATCCGACGTCATCAGCGATCCGGCCGGGCTCAGCAGCTGCAGCCGGATCAACAGCGCGAAGAACCCGCCGAGGAAGAAGAAGGCCGTCACCGAGAACAGGTAGAGCAGCGCGATCCGCTTGTGATCGGTCGTCAGCAGCCAGCTTTTGACGCCTTGCTGTTCGTTCAGGTAGTGGCGGGCTGGCATCACCGCCGCCGATGCCGTGGGAGATGTAATCATGGCCTTCGCGTCCGTCTCTACTTGGCCGGGGCCGGAGCCGCGGCCGCCGCTGTCGCTGGCGCCGCGCCGCGGATCGCCTGCAGCGACTTGATGTATTCGGTCAGCGCGAGCAGCTGTTCCTCGCTCACCTGCCCCTGGAACGTCGGCATGATGGGCGCGAAGCCCGCCACGACCTTGGCAGTGGGGTTCAGAATCGACTCGCGGACATAGCCGGCATCCGCCACGACGGTGTTGCCGTTGGCAAGCTGGACGGTGCTGCCGAACACGCCGTTCAACACCGGTCCGCGCCCCTGCGAGTCGCCCCGGTGACAGGTGATGCAGGCGAGCGAGGTGAACAGCTTCTCACCGCGCTGCGCCAGCGTGCCTTCCGCGCCGCCGCCGCCCAGCCACGACTGGTACTCCTCCTGCGGCATCACGATGACCCTGCCGATCATGCCCGAATGCCGCGTGCCGCAATACTCGGCGCAGAAGATGTGGTAGGTGCCGACCTGCGTCGCCGTGAACCAGAGCTGCGTGTAGCGGCCCGGGATCGCGTCCATCTTGGTGCGGAACGACGGGAAGTAGAGATCGTGCAGGACGTCCTCGGAGGTCATCAGCACGCGCACCGGCGTGTTGACCGGCACGTGCAGCTCGTTGATCTCGCGCTGTCCTTCGGGATGCTGGAACTTCCACATCCACTGCTTGCCGACGGCGTAGATGTCCATCGCCTCGTCGGGCACGCGCACCAGGGCGAAGTAGACGCTGGCGCCCCACACGAACATGACCATCGCGAGCACGAACGGAATGCCGGTCCAGATCAGCTCGAGCACCAGCGACCCGTGAATCGGCTCGCCGACTTCATCGGGCGATCGGCGGCGGAACCGGATCGCGAACGCGATGACGAGCACCGTCACCAGCACGGCGAAGAACGCGCTGGACGCCACCAGGAAGAAATAGAGGTTGTCCACGCGGGAGGCCAGCGTGGATGCCTGCTCGGGGAACAGCGGGATGGGAGGTTGCATGTGCTCTCGTAGAGTCCGTCGATCGTGTCGCTCGCCTCAGGCGTGCGCGCCGCGCTGGAGGAGCCCCCTCTGCCGCTCCCGACGCCGCAAAAGAACGATGCCCCCGACAATCAGGAGCACTGTGGCTACGCCAGCGATCCGTACGAGGTTCATCACCGCCAGGCTGTACCTGCCCGTTGACGGGTCGTAGTGGAAGCACGCGAGCAGCACCTGGTCGACGGGGCTGCCGATCTTGTGGTTCCCCGCTTCGACCAGCGCCAGACGCAGGTCCCGCGGGCCGTACTCGATGCCGTAGAAGTAATGTGACAGCCGGCCCTCCGGCGTCGCCACCATGATGCCGCTGGCGTGGGCGAACTGGCCGACCGACGCGTTGTAGGCGTAGCGGAACCCGACCGCGCGCGTCAGCGCGCCGATCTCACGCGGGCTCCCGGTCAGGAAGTGCCAGCCGTTCTCGGCGCCCGCGCGCTTGTAGCGGCCGAGATACGCCGCCTTCTTCTGGCGCGCCAGCTCGGGCGTGTCCTTCGGGTCGAAACTCACGGTGACGACCTCGAACTCCTTCCCGATCGAGAAGTTCAACACGCCGATCGAGCTGACCAGCCCGTTGAGCACCTCGGTGCACAGCATCGGGCACTCGAAGTAGTTCAGCGTCAGGATCACCGGCCGCTGCCCGAAGTAGTCGCCGAGCTTCACAGAACGGCCGCTCTCGTCCTTGAACGTCAGGTCGAGCGGCAATTGCGTGTTCAGCTTCTGGTCGAGGCCCACTTCCTGCAGCAACTCCGGCACCGCCTGCGCCGGCGGCACGCCTGCGCCCGGCCGCTCGCCCGGCGCCGGACCGAGATCCTGCGCCACGGCTGCCTGCGCGCCGAGCATCAGTCCCCCGATCAACACCGTCACGGCAAGTCGCATCACACGTGTCCCGCGTTCCTCAGTGCTTCACCGGCGCGGCCGGCTTCGCCGGCGGCGCGGTTCTGGTCATCGCGGCTGGCGTGGCCGCCGCGGGCGCAGTCACGGCGGCACCCGTGGCGGGCGCCTCGGTCCGGTACGGCAGGCCCTTCTCCGCCAGGATGTCGATCGCGCGCTCGACTGGAATCCGCACGACGCCGGCGTTTTTGTCCACCCAGGCGTAGTTGTCGAGAATCCGCGCCTCGTCGCGACGGAGGCCCTTGATGTCGTCGAAGGGGTAGGTCTGCAGGCGCGGCGCCGGCGGCAGCGGACGCGTCACGCCGACTGCCAGCGGGTACGACCCGACCTTCTCGGCGACTTCGCGCGCATCCAGGTACTTGTAGAGGCCCACGACAACGAGGGCGCACGCGACAGTCACCAGCGTCAGGAACACCGCGAACCGCACCAGCGGCGCGATCTCGGCGTCTGTCGTCTCGTGCCCGACAAGTTCTGCGTTGTGCTCGCTCATCAGTCCAGTCTCAACTCACCGTTCCGGCTATCCACGACGATTCAGTGACCGGGCGCCCGTTCGAGCACCTCGGGGAGGCCCGCATCGCCGAGAGGGAGCAGCGGACGCGATCCGAGATGCCACAGGAACACCGCGACCCAGATGCCGCCAACCGCCAGCGGCGTCACGAAGTTGATCCATCCGAGCGCGTGGGTCGCGTGCCGCTCATAGGGCCCGAGCAGCCAGAACAGATCCACGAACCGCATCGCCAGGATGTAGACCGCGACCAGCGCCAGCGCGTGGCTGCGCTTCAGGTCGCGATTGAGCAGCAGCAGGTACGGCAGCACGAAGTGGCCGACGATGAGCAGCGCGCTCACGTAGACCCAGGCGCCTTCGATGCGCGTCAGGTAGAAGCCGATTTCCTCGGGCAGGTTCGCCGACCAGATGATCAGGAACTGCGAGAACTGGAAGTAGGCCCACAGCATGACGAAGGCGAGCATCAGCTTGCCCAGGTCGTGCAAATGGTCCGCGGCAAACACCCTCGACATCGGCTCGGACTTCGCCAGCCAGATGATGACGACGATGGTGAAGGCCATCGAGCCGAGGCCCTGTCCGCCGAGCATCAGGATCCCGTAGATCGACGAGGTCCAGTGCGGGTCCACCGACATCAGCCAGTCGACCGAGGCGAAGAACAACGTGATGCCATAGAGCAGGAGCCCGCCGCCGCTCAGCCGCTGCATCTTCAGGGCGAGCTTGTCGTCGGGCGCCGTGTCCTGCCGGCGCGACCAGCCGGTGAGCGTGTAGGTCAGGCCGATCCACAGCGCGAAGTAGAAGGCGGCGCGGATGTAGAAGAACGAGACGTTCAGGTACGGCGCCCGGTGCTGCAGGATCTTGTCCGTCGCCACCAGGTCCGGGCGGGCCCACGGATAGAGGTACGACACGCCGAAGGCGATCGGCAGAAAGGCCAGCGCCATCAGCGGCAGCGTCCGGCTCGAGGCCTCGAAAATCCGCCGCGTGACGACGCCCCACTGGCCGCCCGACAGATGGTGGACCATCATCCAGGCCATCGAGCCGAGCGACACCCCCAGCCAGAACAGGTACGCGATGAGCCAGGCCCGGAAGAACTGCTCGTGGCTCGCCGAGTAGCCAACCGCGCAGAGTCCCAGCCCGATCACGCCCACGACCAGGGCGACTCGCTGCATGCTGCCAGCGCGCGACGGCGCGGAGTAGGTGGCTTCGCTCATCGCTTCACTTCTCTCCGGCGGCGCCATGCGACGCGGCGGGCTTCTCGACAGACTCGGGCGCGTCGAGCTCGCCGCGGCGATCCTGCGGCACGTCGGCCAGCGGCGCGCGCTGGCTGTACTGCAGCGCGCGAATATACGCGGCGATGGCCCAGCGGTCCTTGACGGGCACCTGCGCCTTGTAGTCCTGCATCGCGCCGAACCCGTTGGTCATCACGTCGAAGTAGTAGCCGACGGGCTGGTTGCGCACCTTGTCGTCGTGGAACGAGGGCGGCGGCCGCAGGCCGCGCTGCACGATCATCCCGTTGCCGTACGCCGTCCGCCCATGACAGGGCGAGCAGTAGATGTTGAAGCGCTCGTGCCCGCGCTCGAGCACCGCCCGGGTGACAGGAAACGGAAATTGGTCGGCGAGCTGGCCGTTCACCTTGCCGGCAAACATCAGCTCGTCGTCGTTGAGGTGTCCGCGGGCGACGGTGCCCTCGACCAGCGGCCGCATCCCGCGGCCGTCGGCAAACGCATCGGTCTCTTCGTACGGGTCGACGCGCGGCGCGTTGTGCATGTCCTGCCGGCAGCCGGCGCCAAGCGCGGCCGACACCAGCACGACGCCGAGCGCCGCACGCGGCGAATACCAGGCGTTACTGCGCAACGTCGTTCACTCCGAGGGGGTGCAGGCTCTCGAGAAACGCCCGCGTGGCCGCCAGGTCGAACTTCCCGTCCGCCGCCTCGATGCAGAGGAAGAAGCGGTCGCCGGTCGCATTCGAGAAGTTCGGCGCGTTGAACACCGGGTGATACGGCAGCGGCAGGCCGTTGAGCGCGATCATCCCGACCACGGCGGTGATCGAGGCCAGCAGGATCGTGGTCTCGTACGCCGGAATCACGAAGGCCGGCCAGCTCGCGAACGGCCGCCCGCCGATATTCAGCGGGTAGTCGATCACCGAAATCCAGTACTCGAGCGCGAAGCCGCCAAGCATGCCGGCGATGCCGCCGAGCAGCACCAGCCACGGCAGCTTCGTGCGCGGCAGCCGCAGCGCGGCGTCCAGCTCGTGGATCGGGAACGGCGTGAAGGCGTCCACCTTCACGTAGCCGGCGTCCTTCGCCTTGCGTGCCGCCGACACGATGGCCGTGGCCGAGTCGAACTCGGCCATCAGGCCATACACGGCGGGCGTCTCGTCCACGTGATGCATAGAGTCCGCGCCTAGTGAGCGCCGTCCCCTTTCACCTTCGCGCCCGGCATGATCGTCCGCATCTCGAACATCGAGATCATCGGGACGAAGCGCAGGAACAGGAACATCAGCCACGTAAACAGGCCGAGCGTGCCGACATACGTCATCCAGTCCCACCGCGTGCCGGCATACATGCCCCACGACGACGGCAGGAAGTCGCGGCTCAGGCTGGTGACGACGATGACGAAGCGCTCGAGCCACATGCCGACGTTGACCACCAGCGAGATGGCGAACAGCAGCGGGACGTTGGTCCGCACCTTCTTGAACCACAACGACTGCGGCATGATGCCGTTGCAGAAGATGAGGAACCAGTACATGTACCAGTAGTTGCCGGTAACGCCGGTTCGCGATCATGAAGCCTTCATGGTCGTTGCCGCTGAACCACCCCATGAACGCTTCGACCGAGTAGCCGTAGAGCACGATCAGGCCGGTGACCAGCATGATCTTCGCCATGTTCTGGATGTGGCGCAGCGTGATGAACGACTCCATGCCGTAGTAGGCGCGGATGGGAATCGCCAGCGTCAGCACCATCGCGAAGCCGGAGTAGATGGCGCCGGCGACGAAGTACGGCGGGAAGATCGTCGCGTGCCAGCCCGGCATGACGCTCACCGCGAAGTCGAAGCTCACGACCGTGTGCACCGAGAGCACGAGCGGAGTCGCAAGGCCCGCCAGCAGCAGCGACGCCGTCTCGTAGCGCTGCCAGTGCATCGCCGAGCCGCGCCAGCCGAGCGCGAAGATGCCGTAGATCCGCTTCACCCACAGCGGCTGCGCGCGATCGCGCATCGTCGCCAGGTCCGGGATCAGGCCGACGTACCAGAACAGGATCGAGACCGTCGCATAGGTCGACACCGCGAAGACGTCCCAGATCAGGGGACTGCGGAAGTTCGGCCAGATGGTCATCGTGTTCGGATACGGGAACAGCCAGTAGGCTGCCAGCCACGGCCGCCCGGTATGGAACACCGGAAACACCGCCGCGCACATGACCGCGAAGATCGTCATCGCCTCGGCGAAGCGGCTGATCGACATGCGCCACTTCTGCCGGAACAGCAGCAGGATGGCCGAGATGAGCGTGCCGGCGTGGCCGATGCCGATCCACCAGACGAAGTTGACGATCGCGAAGCCCCAGCCGACCGGGATGTTCACGCCCCAGATGCCGGTGCCCTTGACCAGCAGCCAGGTGACTGCCAGCAGGAACATGTTCATGACGCCGAAGGCGATCACGAACCCCACCAGCCAGCCGGGCAGGAATCCGGGCCGGAGGATGGCCGAGGCGATCTTGTCGGTGACCGAGCCGAACGAGTGGCCCGGCCCCATGACGTCGGAGGAACGCGGGCGCGCCATGCCGGCCGGCGCCGGCGCGCTGTGCGATTCCATCGGTGGTTGACGATCAGGCATAGTCAACTCGCACTTACCTCGGAGCGTGCGTCATGCTGTTGGTCTCGGACATCCCGGGCCTGGGCACCTTCGGGAAGGCGTGCGGCCCTTCGGGTTCCTGACCGGGCAGCGACGTCTCGAGCGCCGGGTTCGGGTTCTTGATCGACGCCAGATACGTCGTCCGCGGCCGCGTGTTGAGATCCGCCAGCAGGCCGTAGTTGTGCGACTCCGCCTTCAGCTGCGTCACGCGGCTGTTCGGGTCGTTGATGTTGCCGAACACGATGGCGTCGGTCGGGCATGCCTGCTGACACGCCGTCTTCACCTCGCCGTCGGCGATGGTGCGATCTTCGACCTTCGACTCCTGCCGCGCCTTGTTGATGCGCTGCACGCAGTAGGTGCACTTCTCCATGACGCCGCGGCTGCGCACCGTGACGTTCGGGTTGCGCTGCAGCTTGAAGCTCGGCGTGTCCCAGTCGGAGTAGAGCAGGAAATTGAAGCGGCGAACCTTGTAGGGGCAGTTGTTGGAGCAGTAGCGCGTGCCGACGCAGCGGTTGTAGACCATGTCGTTCAGGCCTTCGCTGCTGTGCACTGTCGCCGCGACCGGGCAGACGACCTCGCACGGCGCGTTCTCGCACTGCTGGCAGAGCACCGGCTGGTGATAGATCGCCGGGTTGTCCGGATCGCCTTCGAAGTAGCGGTCGATGCGGATCCAGTGCATCTCGCGGCCGCGCAGCACCTGCTCTTTCCCGATCACCGGGATGTTGTTCTCGGCGACGCAGGCGGCCACGCAGCTGGTGCAGCCGGTGCAGACAGTCTGGTCGATCGCCATCCCCCACGCGTAACCGGGGTTGGGATGATCGGCGTAGAGGGTCAGCGTCTTGGGCGGCGCCTCGTCGCCCATGTGCTCGACAAAGCCGGGCTCCTTGTGGAACTCCTCGAGCGTGGCGGCGCGAACGATCGCCCGGCCTTCCATCGAGTGGTGCCCCTGCGTCGAGGCGATCAGCACGGTCTCGCCGGTGCGGCGGATCTCGGCGCCCGGAACGAACGCCGGCGCGTCGGAGGTGCGGATGACGTAGCCGTTGTAACCGATCCCGGTCCCGACCCTGCCGGCGCGCAGGCGGCCCTGGCCGTAATACACGGTCACGGCGCCGCCGACGTGGCCCGGCTGCACCCAGACCGGCGCCAGCAGCGAGCGGCCCTTGATGCCGATTTCGACGGCGTCGCCGTCCTTGACGCCGAGGGCGTTGGCTGTCGACGGCGACACCAGCACCGCGGTGTCCCACGTGATCTTGGTCAGCGGCTTGGGCAGCTCCTGCAGCCAGCCGTTGTTGGCAAACCGTCCGTCGTACACCGTGGTGTCGGCGGCAAAGGCGATCTCGTAGCCGCGGCCGGGAGCGTCGGCCGACGAGGGCGGCGGCACCGCCACCTGGGTGACCGATCGCGCCGGCAGCGCCGTGCCCGCGATCACGCCGTCGTGCAACGAGCGCCGCCAGAACTTCTCGAAGTCCTGTCCGGCGGCCTGCGGCTGCGCCTTCCAGTACTCCTTGACGAGATCGACGCCTGTCCGCTCCGGCTTCGGGCTGAAGACTGCCACGACCTCGTGCAGCGACCGGCCCTGGTAAAGCGGCGCGATGAGCGGCTGGACGATCGACGCGGTGCCGTCGTGCGCGCGCGCGTCGCTCCACTCCTCGAGGAAGTGCGTCGACGGCACGTGCCAATGGCACTGGGCCGCCGTCTCGTCTTCGAACAGGCCGACGTGGACGCGGGTGGCCACTTTCTTCAACGCGGCCGCGAAGTCCAGGTCCGCCGGCGCCGTGAAGATCGGGTTGCTGTCGAGGATGACCAGCAGCTTGACGCTGCCGGCATTCATCTCCTGGACGAGCGCGCCGAGCGAGGCCAGCTGCGGCGACGGGTCGGCGACAATCGGGTCGGTCACGACCACAGTCGTGCCGAGGTTGCTCAGCACCTGGTTGATGGCGAGCGCCACGGCATGCACGGCCGGCGGCTGCCTGTCGCCGACGACCACGACACCCTTGCCGCGGGCGGCCGACAGATCCTTGATGGCCGACGCCAGGAACTTGTCGGCCTCTTCGTTGCCGAGCGACGCCGCGCTTCCGCCATGCAGGGCGGCGAGGATCGCGCGGGCGGCGCTCTCCATCTGGCTCGCCTTGAGCGGCAGCCGGTGGTCGGCAATCGATCCTGTCGGCGAGGGGGCCGGCTCGGCGACGTACAGCCGGTTCATCTCGGCCTTCGCCTTGCGCACGCGGCGGCCGTTGGCGAAATCACGCGCGTAGCGCACGTTGCCCGCCCCGCCGGCGCCAAACAGGTCGGCGTCGAGCGAGACGATGACGTCGGCGAGATCGAAGCGATAGTGCACGTCGACGGGCGCGCCGAAGGCGAGGGCGCCGCCAGCGTAGACGTTCTCGCGTGAGACCGGCTCGTACTGATGCCACTTCGCCTGCGGCAGCGTGGCGAGAATCTCCTTCACCTGCGCGCCGAGCGTGGGCGAGCCGATGGTGCCGCTCAGGAAGTGCAGCCCGGCCCCGCCGGCGGCCTGCAGCTCCGCGAGCTGGCTCCGCATCGACTGCGTGAAGCTGCCCCACGGCCGGATCGCGCCGAGATAGGTGATGGCCTGCGTGCGATCCGGGTCGTACATCGTGAGGATCGTCGCCTGGCCGAACAGATCGGTGGCGCCGACACTCGACGGGTGATCCGGGTTGCCTTCGAGCTTGGTGGGCCGCCCTTCGTGGCTCTCGGCCAGCAGGCCGGTGCCGATCCCGGCCAGCGTCGCTGTCGTCGCGAAGTAGAGGGGCTTGCCGGGAACGAGGTCCTCGGGCTGGCGGACGTAGGGGACGATGGCTTCGTCGGGCTGGCGGGTGCAGGCCGTCGCGCCGGCGAGCGCCATCGAGGCGCCCATCAGTTTCAGGAAGCCGCGGCGACCGACCGGATCCAGCCACTCGGAGGCCTGTGACGGAAACTCCCGCTTCACGAAGTCGCGGAAGGTGTCGGTCTGGGCCAGCTCGTCGAGCGTCTGCCAGTACTGCCGTCCCGACGCGCCCTGAAGGCGGGCGCGGATGGCGGCGAGGTCGAACTGCTTGTCTGCGCTCATGTGGATGTCGTGCCCGCTGCTGCCGTCACCGTCCGCCGCGGTCGGCCGCGGCGTTGTTCCAAGAACTCTTCCCGACGCCGCCTAGCGATGGCACGTCGAGCACGAGGTCAGCGACTGAATCTGGTATTCCTTCACGAGCCGGGCGCCGAGCTCCATCTGATCCGGCGGCGCCTGATAGTCCATCCTCGTCACCGCCTCGCGCGGCCGCACGTACTTTGCGGGGTTGCGGTGGCAGTCGAGACACCATCCCATCTGCAGGCTCGACTGCTGGTACAGCAACGGCATCTTGTCGACCCTGCCGTGGCACGTCGCGCACCCGACGCCCTTTTTCACGTGGACGCTGTGGTTGAAGTACACGAAGTCCGGCAGGTCGTGCACCCGCGTCCAGTGCAGCGGCTTGTCGTCGCGGAAGCTGGCGCGGACGATCTCGAGGTACGGGCTCGTCAGCCAGATCTGCGAGTGGCAGTTCATGCAGGTCTTGGTCGGCGGAATGCCAGCCGACGGACCGGTCTCGACCGACGTGTGACAGAACCGGCAGTCGATGCCGAGCCCACCCGCGTGGTGCTGATGGCTGAACTGCACGGGCTGCTCGCGCACGGTTTCCGCGCGCGTGGCGTAGGGGGAGCGGCTCAAGCGGTCGAGCGTGAGCCCCAGGACCCCCAGCAGGATCACCAGGCCAATGATGCTCCCACGGGCATAGCTATTGGCACTCGGCGGGAAAATCTGCGACATCGTCAGTCGTCTTCATGGATTCGCCGCCGGCCGGATCCAGGCCGCCGAGAGGCGAGAAGTGCGTGACGGGGGTATCGCCGGGGGCCAGTCGAGATCGACGGCCGCCGCACGCACCGATCCTGAGGTCGGATCGAATCTGCGGCGACTTGCGGCTCCGAAACGCCCGTCAGAAGTATCAAACTGCAAAGAGAAGTGTCAAGGTCGAGGCTGGTCGGATTTCCCGGTTCCGGGCACAGTTTCTGCGATGAAATCCGTCGCGCGCACGTAGTGCTCGAACCACCACATCTCGGCGTTGTACTTGGCCAGCTGATGTCGGAGCTCCGACCAGCCGTGACCTTCGCGCGGCGCGACATAGAGGCGCGTCGGCACGTGGAGGCTCTTGAGCGCGCGGAACATCTCCACCGACTGCGGCATCGGGACACGGGGATCGTCCTGCCCGACGAAGAACAGCGTCGGCGTCTTCACCGCGGAGACGTATTTGAGCGGCGACTGCTCCCAGTAGACGTCGATCGGCGCGTTGGCCTGCCACGGGGTGCCGCCGAACCAGGGCGTGCGGTAGGTCCTGATGTCGCTCTGGGCGTACATCGACACCCAGTCCGCGGCACCGGCGCCCGACGAGGCCGCCTTGAACCGGTCGGTGAAGGTCACCAGTTTATTGGTCATATGACCCCCGGCACTCCAGCCCATCGCGATGAGACGCTCCGGATCGGCGATGCCGCGGCTCACGAGCGCGTCGACGCCGGCCAGCACGTCGAGGTGCGCGTGCCTGAAATACGCGCCGACCATGTCGCGCAGGAACGCGTTGCCGTAGCCGGTGCTTCCCCGGTAATTCGGCCGTAAAACCGCATAACCCTTGCCGGCGAGGACCTGGGCGTAGCTCATTCGGCCGCCCCAGCCGAACTGGTCAGAGGAGGCAGGCCCGCCATGCGTCTGCACGACCAGCGGCACCCGCTGGCCAGCCGTGTAGGAGGTCGGGTAGAAGAGCAGCCCGTCGATCTTCTGACCGTCCGGGGCGGTCCACTCGACGCGCTCCTGCCGGGCAATCTGGAACTGTTTGGTCAAATAGCCTAGTTCGTCAGATGCGCGCATTGGTTTGCTCTCTGTGTCCGCGAGCGTCCAGATGTCGCCCGGCCTGGCCGGCTCCTCGATCAGGAAGACGCTGCGGCGCAGGCCGGCCTCGTACGACCAGCCGGCGATCGAATGCTCGCCCTCGGTGATCTGACGGGGACGGGCCGGGCTGGCCAGGTCGAACTCGAACAGCTCGCTGTGCACGCCCATGTTGGCCAGCGCGAGCAGTCGCGTCGGGCTCACCCATTCGGCGTCCTCCACTTCGTACGGAAAGTCCGGCGCGACGAGACGAGCCGAGCCACCTCCGACCGGCACCGTGAACAGGGCGGACTGGTAGTACCCCTCGAACTTGTCGTTGGCGCCGGCAAGGAACAGCACCGTGCGCCCGTCGGGCGAAAACGTCGCGCCCTGCTCCGCAACGCCATTGGCCGTCAGCGCGCGCGCGTCGGCGCCGTCGGCGCTCATCACCACGACCTCGCCCAGCTCCGCGTCCCCCAGCAGCGGCGTCGGGGCCCGCTCGGCGACAATCTGGCCGCCGTCGCGCGACAGGCGGAACGAGAGGATCGAGAACTCGCCGCTCGTGATACGCGTCTCGCGCCCGGTGGCCACCGTCACGTACCACAGGTGGCGCGGCTTGTAGTTCTCGTCGAAGCGGAACACGTCGTCTTTTTGCGTGTTTCTGGCGCGTTCGTCGATGGTCTTGGGGTCGTCCGCCAGGAAATAGATCCTGGCGCCGTCGGGCGACCATGCGATGGCCGAGACTGCCGACGCGTGTGTCGTCAGCGCGCGCGCCTCACCGCCGGCGGTCGGGAGCAGATGGATCTGGGTGTCGTCTTCCTCGGCGCGTCGGGCCAGAAACGCCAGCGTCTGCCCGTCCGGAGACCAGCGCGGGCTCGACTCGCCGCGAGTGCCGCGCGTCAGCTGCGCCGCGGGCCCACCAGCCGTCGGAACGCTGAAGATGTGACCGATACGCTTGTTCTCGGTCCACTCGGGCCGATCCTCGACGAAAGCTATCGTCTTTCCGTCGGGCGAGAGGTGCGGATCCGAGAGGCCGGGCACCGACAGGACGTCGACAAACGACATCGGCCTCGGCGGGTTCGGCGCCTGAGCGACGATAATCAGGGCGGCGGCCAGCGCGACAGGAACAGGCATGCCGGATTCTAGTCGCACCCGTGAGGACTGACGTTTGTGACCAACGCCATTCAGCTCGATCAGGTGAACAAGCGATTTGGCAGCCACCAGGCGGTAGCCGACGTGTCCCTGGTCGTGCCGACGGGAAGCATCTACGGCTTCATCGGCCCGAACGGCTCGGGCAAGACCACGACGCTGCGGATGATCCTGGACATCATCCGGCCCGATTCCGGGCAGATTCAGGTGCTCGGTGGCACGAGCATCGCCGGGCTGCGCGACAAAATAGGTTATCTGCCAGAAGAACGCGGCCTCTACAAGAAGATGCGCGTGCGCCGCCTCCTGCGCTACTACGGACAGCTCAAGGGAAAGTCACAGGAATTCATCGATGGCGAGATAAGTCGGTGGATTGACCTAATCGGCTTGGAGCAATGGCTGGACGAGCCCGTCGAGTCGCTCTCCAAGGGCATGGCCCAGAAGGTCCAGTTCCTCGCCGCCGTGATCTCCAGGCCCGAGCTGCTGATTCTCGACGAGCCGTTTTCCGGCCTCGACCCGGTCAATGCCGACGTCCTGCGGGAAGCCGTCCTTGCCGTGCGGAAGCAGGGCACGACGATCGTCTTCAGCACCCACGACATGGGCGTGGCCGGGAAGATGTGCGACAGGATTTTCATGATCTTCAAGGGCCGCAAGGTGCTCGACGGGACGCTGGGCGACATCCAGTCGGCCTACGGCGCCGACACCGTGCGGGTGCGCATCGACGGCTCGCCGGATCTGCTGGCGTCACTGCCGGGCGTGTCGAGCGTCGCGGACTACGGGCAGCTGCAGGAGCTCCGCTTCGCCGGCGACCCCCAGGCGCTGCTGGCGGCCATGATCGCGCGGACGCAGGTCACCCACTTCGAGGTGACGCGGCCGTCGCTGCACGACATCTTCGTGCGCATCGCGCGGCCCGCCGCGACGGACATCGGGGAGGGCAGCGGTGCGTAGGATTCTCATCATCGCGCGATCGGAATTCCTGACCGCGGTCCGCGCCAAGGGCTTCCTGGTGGGCATCCTGCTGATGCCGGTGCTGTTCGGCGGCACCATTCTCGTCCAGCACGTCGTCGATCGTCAGAGCAACGGCATCGAGCGGCGTGTCGCCGTCATCGACGGGACCGGCCAGCTTTTCGAGCCGCTCGAACGTGCCGCGGCCATCTGGAACCAGGGCAACCGGGACGGCGGGAAGAAGGTGGTCGACGGCCCGCGGTTCGCGCTCGAGCGCGTCCCGGACGGGGCGCTGCGCCAGGCCGACCAGGAGCTGCAGCTCTCGGAGCGCGTGCGCGCCGGCTCGATCTTCGCGTTCGTGGAGCTGCCGGCGGGCCTGCTGGGCGCCGGCAGCGACGTGAAGATCCGCTACTACTCGGCCGCGCCGGCCTACCGCGACCTTCCCGACTGGCTGCAGCGGACGGTGCTCAAGGAGGTGGTCGTCCGCCGGTTCGAGCAGGCCAAGGTCAGCCCGCTCGTCGTCGCGGCGCTGCTGAAGCCGATTGCCACCGAGGAGCTCGGCCTCCTCGATCGCGCCCCGGACGGATCGGTCCGCGCCGCGCAGACGATCGATCGCGTTCGGACCGAGGGCATTCCCGTCGCCCTGATGTTCCTGCTGTTCCTGATCGTCGTGATGACGGCGCCTCCGCTGCTCAACAGCGTGCTCGAGGAGAAGATGAGCCGCATCAGCGAAGTGCTGCTCGGCTCGGTGACGCCGTTCGAGCTGATGGCAGGCAAGCTCCTGTCGAGCACCGCGGTGTCAGTGACGCTGTCGCTCGTCTACCTGGCCGGCGCCGCGGTCACCGCGCAGCGCTGGGGCTATCTCGACGCGATCGAGCCGCGGCTGGTCGCCTGGTTCATCGGCTTCCTGCTGTTGTCGGTGCTGACGTTCGGCTCGATCTTCATCGCGCTGGGGTCGGCGTGCAGCGACCTGCGCGACGCGCAGAGCCTGATGACGCCGGCCATGATGCTGATGATGCTGCCGGCCTTCACCTGGACCGCCGTCCTGCGCGCGCCGCAAAGCGGGTTCGCCATCGGGGCGTCGCTCTTTCCGCTGGCGACGCCGTTCCTCATGTTCCTCCGCCTGTCGCTCCCCGAGCGCCCGCCGGCGTGGCAGCTGGCGCTCGGGATCGGTCTGTGCCTGGTGACAGTGTCGGCCGTCCTCTGGGCCGCCGGCCGCGTGGTGCGCGTCGGCCTGCTGATGCAGGGCAAGGGCGCGAGCTTCGCCGAGCTGTGGCGCTGGATCCGCGCGTAGTCATCGACGGCCCGCTTCGCACCGCGTCCCTACTTCCAGAGTCGCTGCCACCACGAGGCGTCCGACGCCTCCGGCGCCGGAAGCGCCGCGCGCTTCCTGATCTCGTCGGGCCGCCACCCGGTAAGCGTCGCGAGCGTCTGCACTTCGCGCTCCTGGCGCTCGACGAGCTGACGCCGGTAGTCGGTCGCCGCAGCGCACGTGGCCTCGCCGGTCCACGGGTGCTGCAGCACGTAGCGGCCCTGGAAGTTCTCGCGGTCACCGGTCTGCTGGAACACCAGATCCTCCGGGAAGTGCGCGGCGTCGTACCTGACGTGCAGCCGCGTGACGAACACGTCACCTCCGCCGGATGATGGGCGCAGCAGCGGTCGCGGCGACGGCGGCGCGCCGCCGTCGTCTTGCCAGAACACCCCGAGCGACTGCAATTCCTGATTCGAGAGCGGGTCGGCGGCGCACGGGTCGCACCAGGCCGTGTCCCACGCGTACTCGAGGAACACCGCCTGCATGTCCTCGCGCCGCACCTGCTCGCTGAACATCGCGCGGTAGAAATGCGAGAAGTCGTTCTTGATGTGCGTCGGGATCGCCATGCCCGAGGGCAGCTTGACAGTGCGATAGTTCGTCGTCTCCACGCGTCCTGTACGCGTCAGGGCGAAGACGAACAGATCCTGCGCGCCGTCGGCGTTCACCATCCCCAGGCGGATCGGCAGCATGAACTTCGGGGAGTTGTAGGCGACCTGCAGCGGACGCAGGCTGGAGTAGCCAAGCCGGCTCTGCTCGCCAAGGTTCACGCGGGCGACGAAGAAGCGCATGTTCTGGCGGATGTAGCTGCCGAGCACCGCATTCGCACCGGCTGGAATCTTGTAGCCGTTCTCCGTCAGCCACGTCGACAACCCCGCGCTCTCCTTCGCCGAGAGGATGACGATGTCGTATTCGCCGACGGTGTATTGCGCTTCGACGGCCACGCCGAGCGCGCGGGCCCGCCGATCCTTCTCGTCGCTCATGCGGCCGGCGGCCATCGGCGCGGCCGCAGACTTCAACGCCTCGTAGCGGCGTTCGAGGCAGGGGTTGTCGTCGAAGTACTCGACGAGCCGCGGCGCCGTGAACGCGTCGAGATGATCGACGAGCGCACGATCCGCCACGTGAATCTGCCCCTTCTCGAGGAACGTGGGCACCGGAATGACGACAGCGAACTCCTTCGGGTCGCCTTTGAAGTCGTTGGCCATCGTGAGGACTGTGCGATCGCCGTCGCGCACCAGCACGACCTGCGATGACCGGTTGAAGATCTTCGTGTCGGCCTTGGCGACATAGAAGCCGCAGAAGGCGCGGACGGCATCAGCGCGCCACAGCAACAGCAGGGCGGTCGTGCAGGCGATCGTGAGCAGCAAGCGGCGCATGGGACTGTTCCTCCAGAAGCTGGTGCGACCGGGCGGGCCACGCGTAGCGCGCACCGGGCAGCAGGGAATCGATGACGGGCACGAGCGGCGAACAGGCCGCCAATGCCCAGAGCGGGCCATTGGTGTGAAACAGCCGGAACTGGACGTACCAGGCGCCGGCCGCGACGAGCGCGGCAAACAACACGCGCCCGGCGCGAGAGTCGGGCGTGGACTTCGGGTCGGAGATCATGAAGAACGCGAACAGCAGCAAGGCCCCGCCCTGCAGTTGATGGAGCGGGATGCCACGCGCGTCACCCAGCCACCACGCACGGCCTGCCAGCAGCGCGGCATACGAGGCAAGGAAGGCAATCGTGACGTCGGCCCGCGAGGCCCGCGTGACCACCAGGCTGCCCAGGCACGCCATCAGGAACGCAAACCATCCGACGCTTCCCCACTGGCCCGGCGACACCCAGGCCCTGTCGCTGGCGATCAGCAGCGCGACGACGGCGATGTTGGTCGGGTTGAAGACGTGCTTGCCGCGGAGCCGGATGACGAATTTGCTGCTGACTGCAATCGCGGCAGCCGCCGCGGCCAGCCACGGGTCGGCCGTCCGGAACAGCAGGCAGAGGGACAGACCGGAGATGAGCGGGCTTCTGGCGTCGAACGCCGGCAGCCGCCAGAGCCTGGTGCAGGCCAGCTGCATGCCGAGGCACACGCCGACGATCAAGGCGGCGCGGGCGGGCGTGATGTCGAATCCAAGGGCCGCCCATCCGTATCCGAGCAGACCGGCAAGGACGGCGATCTGATAGAGACGCGGGTCGAAACGGGGCGGCATGTCGGTAGAACGAAGGAAGGGAAGGTTCTTGCAGCGACGCTCGAACTTCGAACTGCCCTTTCCGTATTCTTCGACATGCGCCTTTCCCACAGCTTGCGGGGACTGCTCCGGGTGCCGGCGTTCACTGGCCTGGTGGTCGTGACGCTGGCCCTCGGCATCGCCGCCAATACGGCCATTTTCAGCGTGATTCAGGCCGTCCTCCTCAAGCCGCTGCCCTTCCACGACCCCGAGCAGCTGGTGGACGTCGATCACCGGGCCCCCGGCGTCAACCTCGAGCACGCCGGGTCGGCAGCGTTTCTCTACTTCACCTACCGCGAGGACGCCAAGAGCTTCCAGGACGTCGGCATGTGGGGGGTCGATACCTTCAGCGTGACCGGTATCGGCGAGCCGGAGGAAGTGCGCGGGCTGGTGGTGACTGACGCCGTGCTGCCGATGCTGGGCATCCAGCCGGCCGTCGGCCGGCTGTTCACGCGGCAGGACGACTCACCGGGCAGCCCCGAGACTGTCGTCCTCACCTATCAGTACTGGCAAAGCCGGTTCGGCGGGGATCGCGCGGTCGCAGGGCGCCGGATCGTCATGGACGGCGTGCCGCGGGACATCATCGGCGTGTTGCCGGCTGACTTCCGGTTCCTCGACCAGAAGCCCTCGATCGTCGCCCCGATGCGCCTCGATCGCAAGGACACCCATCTCGGACAGTTCAACTACTCGGGCATCGCCAGGCTGAAGCCGGGAGTGACGCTGGCGCAGGCGACGGCCGACGTCACGCGCCTGGTGCCGGTGTCCCTCACGCGCTTTCCGCCGTTCCCGGGCTACAACGCGAAGATGTTCGAGGAAGCGCGGCTCGCGCCGGTGCTCCAGCCGCTCGCCGTCCGCGAGACTGGCGACATCACCACGGTGCTCTGGGTCCTCATGGGAACCGTTGGCGTGGTCCTGCTCATCGCGTGCGCCAACGTCGCCAACCTCATGCTGGTGCGCGCCGACGCGCGACAGCAGGAACTGGCCGTGCGGTCCGCCCTCGGCGCCAGCCGCGGACGCATCGTCGGCGAGCTGCTGACTGAGAGCGTCATGCTGGGAGTCGTCGGCGGGCTGCTGGGCGTCGGTCTCGCGTACGGCGCGCTACGCATCCTGACGGCTCTCGCACCGGCCAACCTGCCGCGCGTGGAGCAGATCGGCATCGACGGCACCGTGCTGATCTTCGCGCTGGCGATCTCAGTCGGATCGGGCCTGCTGTTCGGCGTCATTCCGGCGTTCCGGCACGCCGGGCTGTCGCTGGCCACCGCGCTCAGGGCCGGAGGACGCGCGCTCAGCGAGAGCCGGGAACGTCGTCGCGCCCGCAGCGTGCTGGTCGTCGTGCAGGTGGCGCTCGCGCTCGTCCTGCTGGTGAGCTCGGGCCTGATGATCCGCACGTTCCAGGCCCTGCGCCAGGTGCAGCCGGGATTCACTGACGCCGCGCACCTCCAGACGCTGCGCATCTTCATCCCGCAGTCGCAGATCAAGGAGCCGCTCGCGGTCGCGCAGGCCGAGGAGCAGATCCTGAACCGGATTGCCGCGGTCCCCGGCGTCGAGTCGGTGGCGCTCACGAGCATCCTGCCGATGGACGGCGGTGGCTGGCACGACCCGATCTTCGCGGAAGACAAGGTCTACACCGAGTCGCAGATCCCGCCCCTGCGCGTCTTCAAGTTCGTCTCGCCGGGATTCACCAGGACGATGGGCAGCCGGATTATCGCGGGCCGCGACTTCACCTGGACCGACGCCTACGAGCGACGGAAGGTGGGCATGGTGTCCGAGAATCTCGCCCGCGAGTTGTGGCAGACACCCGAGGCGGCGATTGGCAAACGCATCCGCGAAAACCCCAGGGCGCCGTGGCGGGAAGTCGTCGGCGTTGTCGGGGACGAGCGCACCGACGGCGTGAACCAGAAGGCGCCCACGACCGTGCTCTGGCCGATCCTCACGGCCGAATTCACCGGCGACGAGACGTCCGTGCGGCGGTCGATGTCCTACGTGATCCGCACGCACCGCGCCGGAACGAGCGCGTTGACGAGCGAGATCGGCAAAGCCGTCTGGTCGATCAACCCGAACCTGCCACTCGCCGCTGTCCGCACGCTCCAGGAGATCTACGACCGGTCGCTCGCCACGACGTCGTTCACGCTGGTCATGCTGGCCATCGCCGGTGGCATGGCCCTGCTGCTCGGCGTGGCCGGTATCTACGGCGTCATCTCCTACTCGGTCTCGCAGCGGACGCGAGAGATCGGGATCCGGATGGCGCTCGGCGCACGCGCCAACGACGTTCGCGGCATGTTCGTCCGCTACGGCTTCACGCTGGCGGCCATCGGCATCGCGTTCGGCCTCGTCGCCTCGGTGTTGTGTACGCGGCTGCTGGGCTCGCTGCTCTACGACACCAGTCCCCTCGATCCGCTGACGTACGTGGCCGTGTCTCTGGGACTGGTGGCCGCAGCGGCCCTCGCCAGCTACGGCCCGGCTGCCCGTGCGACCTCCCTCAATCCCGTCGAGTCGCTGCGCTCGGAGTGAGCCGGGGATAGAATCAGTTCATGATGCGAACGCTGAGTCTCTCGGTCGCGCTCGTCGCCGCGCTGGCCGTCGCGCCGGCCGGCGCCCAGGCCCCTGCCGGACCCCGGATGACAGTCTTCAAGTCTCCGACGTGCGGCTGCTGCCGCAACTGGGTCGAGCACATGAAGAAGGCCGGATTCGACCTCCAGGTCAACGACGTGCCGAACGTCGGCGACGTCAAGGCCGCCAACCACGTGCCGGGCGATCTCGCGTCGTGCCACACGGCACTCGTGGACGGTTACGTCATCGAAGGGCACGTGCCCGCCGATGTCGTGCGCCGGCTGCTCGCGGAGCGGCCGGCGGGGGTCAAGGGACTCGCGGTGGCCGGCATGCCCATGGGATCGCCGGGCATGGAGAGCAGCGACGGCACGACCTCCCATTACAACGTGATGGCCTTCGACGCGACCGGCGGCTCGCGCGTCTACGCGTCGCGCTGACACGCCGCCGATCACGTCGATGCGTCCGGCAGCCGCCGCGCTGTTCGTGTGCCTGATGCCGGGAGCGCTGGCGGCGTGCCGCCAGTCTTCCGAGCCGGTTCGCCAGTCCTCCTCCGCGCCGCCTGTCTCTTCCGCACCCACCGGGTCAGACGCCATGCCCTCTCCAGAACGCGACGAGCACAGTCACGCCAACCCGGCCGACGTGCGCGTCAAGCACGTCGCGCTCGACCTGACTGCGGACTTCGCCGCGCACGTCCTGGCCGGCACCGCGACACTGAGCCTCGAAGCCATGCCCGCAGCGACGGCGGTCATCGTCGACACGAAGGATCTGACCATCGAGGGCGTCACGAGCGCCGACGGCGCGCCGCTCCGGCATGACCTCGGCCCGGAGGACAAGTTCCTGGGGCGGGCGCTGCGCATCGACCTTCCGGCTGACCGCCGCACCGTCGTCATCAAGTACCGAACGAGCCCGCAGGCATCCGCGCTCCAGTGGCTCGGGCCGTCCCAGACCGCCGGCGGCAAGCATCCGTACCTGTTCTCGCAGGGCGAATCGATCCTGACCCGGTCGTGGATTCCGACGCAGGACAGCCCCGGCGTCCGCCAGACCTACACTGCTCGGATCGTCGCGCCGGCGCCGTTGACAGTCGTCATGAGCGCCGAGCAGCTCACGCCGCAAGGCGTGCCGCTCGCAGGCGGCGCAACCCGCGAGTTCACATTCCGGCTCGCACAGCCTGTCGCGCCGTACCTGATTGCGATCGCGATCGGCGAGCTGGCATTCAAGCCGGTGGGGCCGCGGTCGGGCATCTACGCCGAGCCGTCGGTGGTGGACAAGGCGGCGTGGGAGTTCGCCGACGTCGAGAAGATGATCGAGGCGGCAGAGTCGATCGGCGGGCCGTACCGCTGGGGCCGCTACGACATTCTGGTCCTGCCGCCGTCATTCCCGTTCGGCGGCATGGAAAACCCGCGCCTGACGTTTGCGACGCCGACGGTGCTCGCCGGCGACCGGTCGCTGACGTCTCTCGTCGCGCACGAACTGGCGCATTCGTGGTCCGGCAACCTCGTCACCAACGCGACCTGGCGCGACTTCTGGCTGAACGAAGGGTTCACGACATACTTCGAGAACCGGATCATGGAGGCGCTCTACGGGCCGGATCGCGCCGCGATGCTCCGCGTGCTCGGCCGCCGCGAGTTGCAGGACAAGTTCGACGAGCTCAAGGACACGCCCGGCGATCAGGTGCTGCACCTCTCACTCACCGGACGCGATCCCGACGATGGGGCGACTGTCGTGGCGTACGACAAAGGGGCCGCCTTTCTGCGCGCGGTGGAATTGGCGGTCGGCCGCCCGCGCTTCGACGCATGGCTGCGCGGCTATTTCGATCGCCACGCCTTCACCTCGCTCACGACCGCGCAATTCCTCGAGGACTTCCGCCGATATCTCCTGCAGGGCGACAGCGACCTCGAGCAGCAGTTGAAGCTCGCCGAGTGGCTCGACCAGCCAGGGCTGCCGTCCAACGCGCCGGTGGAGACGTCGGTCGCGTTCGCGAAAGTAGAGGTCGAGGCCGGCCGCTTCAAGGCCGGCACGCCGGCCGCCGCTCTTCACACGTCCGGGTGGACCACCCAGGAGTGGCAGCACTTCCTGGCGTCGCTTCCCGCGGATCTGAGCCAGCACCAGCTGGCCGATCTGGACCGGGCGTTCGATCTCGACCGATCGGGCAACAGCGAAGTGCTCTTCACATGGCTGCGCATCGCGGTCGGCCGGCGCTACGAGCCGGCGATGCCGAGCCTCGATCGGTTCCTGACGTCTCAGGGCCGCCGGAAATTTCTGGTCCCCCTCTACAAGGACCTGATGGCGAGCGACTGGGGCCGTGCGCGTGCCCGTAATGTGTATTTCCGTGCAAGGCCGCTCTATCACTCCGTCGCCACGTCCACGCTCGACCCGGTCGTAGGTGCACCTCACGGCGCACGGTGAGTAATCCTGGCAGGGCTTCCTGCCGATATCCGTGGCGTGAGCAGATCTTCTGGTCACCCTGCAGTCGGGGTCCAGTCCGACAACGGGGCGGAGGCACACCTGCGTCCGATTCTCGAGACGCAACCGGTCGTTCTTCTACGCCTCGCCAAGGATGGGGTGTTTCTCGCCGTCAACGAATCGGGCCTCGCGGCGCTGGGCGCCGAGCGGCTCGATCAGCTGCTTGGCAGCTCCATTGCGGCGCTGCTTCCCGCCGAGGAGCGGGCCAGCCTCACCGCCTTCCTTGAACGCGTCGTCAGCGGTCATCGCGGATCCATCGAGGTCGATCTCACCGCGCTGACCGGCACCCGGCACACGATGCAGGTGCATGCGGCGCCCCACCCGGGCGCCCCCGACGGGACGGCCTCGGTGCTGGCGACCCTGCGCGACGTCACCGAGGCGCGGCGGCTCGAGCAGTCCCTCGTCGACGCCATGCAGCGGCAGTCCGAACAGGAAGCCGCGCACGAAGCCGAGCGCTCACGACTCATCAGCCAGCTCGAAGAGGCCCGTCAGGGGCAGACGACCGGAGCGGAGTACGCGGCGCAGCTCGCCGACCTCGAGCGCCGGCTCCAGGAAGCTGACGCGAACCGCGTCGAGATGACGCGCGGCCACGGCGCCGAGATGGAGGGGCTCAAGGAAGCCCTCGAAGAGCGCTCCCGCATCATCGAGGAGCAGGCCGGGCGCCTCACCAGCAACGCCTCCAGCGAATCGCGGCTGTCGGAATCGCTCGCCGACGTCTCGGGCCGGTTGAAGGCCGCCGAGATGGAGGCCGAGGCTGTCCGCGAGGAATTCGAGCGGCTCCAGGAGTCGGCTGGCGCCACGGAGCTCGAGCGCGAAAAGCTTCAGACACTGCTGAACGACGTGCGCGCCGAGTCCGACCGCACCGCGGCCGCGTCGGAGCAGGCAGGCGCGCAGGCGGCAGCGGCCCTCCGTGAAGTGGAACAGGCGCGCCAGGAACTGGAGCAGGCGCGTCAGCTCGCCCAGCAGGCGCAGCAGGAGGCCGAGCAGGCACGCGAACTGGCCGGCCAGTCACAGCAGGAGGTCGAGCAGGCGCGCCAGGCGTCGCTCGCCGCCCAGCAGGCGGCCGCGCAGGCGCAGGCACAGCTCGACGAGACAGCGAAGCAGGCCGAGCAGGCACGTCAGGAGCTGCAGCAGGCCCTGCACGATGCCCAGCAGGCGCAGCAGGAACGGGACCGCGCTGTCGCCGAGCTCCAGCAGTCTCACCGCGAAGCGGCCTCCCAGATGGAAGCCGACATCACCGCGCTCCGCACTGCGCTCGACGAAGCGATGGTCGAGCAAGGTCGCCTGTCCGACACCATCTCGTCGCACGAAGCCACCGCTCGCACGTCCGACTCGCGCGCGTCCGACCTGGAACGCGCGCTGGCGGAGGCGCAGCAGTCGGCGAGCGCGACGATTGCAGACCTCGAAGCGCAGTGGGCCACGGCGCGCGAAGCAGTGGACGCCATCGACAAGGCCAAGCAGGAGGCCGAGGCCGAATTCCTCAGCCGCTTGTCCGCTCTCGAAACCGCGCTCGCGGCCAGCCGTGTCGCCGAGCGCGAGTCATCGTCACGCCTCGAAGCGCTGGCCGGCATTGCTCGCCGGATTGCCGGCGAGGTGCACGACCTCGCGACGGTCGCCGCACCGGCCGCCACCGTGACGGCGTCTGAGATCGCCGCGCACCTCGAGCGGCCGCTCGGCGACGTGCTGGGCCGCGAGGTGGCGCTGGCAGTCCTCGTCGCCGCGCCCGACACCGCGGTCACGGCGCCCATGGATCGGATCGAGCACGTGGTCGTGGCGCTGGCGGTGAACCGCGGCGCGGCCATGCGTTCCGGGCAGATGACTGTCGAGATCGCCGAAGTCACGGTGGACGTGGACGCGGCGCGCGGCCGCGGCGGCATGACGCCGGGAGACTACGCGCTCATCGCGATGCACGTGACAGGCGACGGCGCCAACGAGGGCCTGCCCGGGATGTTGTTCGAGGCCGCGGATCCCGCGATCTGGGAGCAGGCAGAGCCGGGGCTGTCGCTGGCGCACGAGACTGCCCGCAGCGTGGGCGGCTTCCTGTGGCTGGCCAACGAAGGCCCATCGGCGGTGGTGTTCGAGCTGTACCTGCCGCGTGAGTCGGCGCGAGGGACCGAGTAATGGCGGAGAAGGCGGAGAAGATCGACAAGGACGCCGACGGCCACAACCGGGCCGATCCGCGCTACCCCGCCGGCGTGCTGTCCGGCATCACGTCGATGCGGCTGTCGCCGGGCGACGCGGTGCGGCTGGTGAACATGTCCGCGAGCGGCGTGCTCGTCGAAGGCAAGACCCGATTCGTGCCGGGCACCCGCGTGTCGGTGATCTTCGAGGGACCGACGGCACCGCCCGCCGTCAAGGGGCGCATCGTGCGCTGCCAGGTGTCGGCGATCGGCGGCGGCGGAAGCCTGCAGTACCGATCGGCGATCGCATTTGAAGCCCGGGTCGAGCTGGCGGTGGACGAGACGTCCCTGCCCCAGGCGCCTGCGCCTGTTCCTCAGCCTGTGCCAAAGGCGTCGAAGAAAGACAAGGACGCGCCGGCGGCACAGCTGGTACCTGCCGGGAATCGCTGGTAGGTCAGCGGGCTACGGCGTCCGGGCTCCGGGCTCCGGGCTACCGAACGCGCTACGCCTGCGGGGTCGCTGCGAGGCGGTCGCCCACGAAGCTCACGATGTCCGCCGCGCTCATCCCGCCGCTCTTGCGATGGACAGGCTGTCCGTCTTCAAACAGCAGGAACGTCGGGATCGATCGGATCTGAAAGCGCGCAGCCAGCGTGTCGACGACGTCGGTGTTGACCTTGGCGATCAGGATCTTGCCGGCCAGTGATTTGGCGACCTTCTCCAGCTCCGGCGCCACCGCCCGGCAGGGACCGCACCACGGCGCCCAGAAATCGACCAGCACCGGGACGCGCGATTCCGCGACGAGATGGTTGAACCCCGCCTCGTCGGCCACGGTGACCGGTTGGGCCGGCGCTGACAGCTCCGCCTGGCACTGACCGCAGCGCGCCGCCTGACCCACATGGGCAAACGCCTGCCGGTTCGTCTTGCCGCATCCCGGGCACGCGGTCAGTACGCCCTGCTGATCCATCGCCAATCCGCTCATCGCCACTCCTTCACCTGATCCAGCGCCGCCGCGAGATCGCGCGCCGACGACTTGTGGACCAGCAGCTCGTCTGCCTGTTTGAGCGCCCGCAACAGCATCGCCTCGTCCAGAGGCCTGCCGGCGCCGTTCACTTCATTGGATGCCGCCGCGCGCAACACCGCGTAGGCCGACAGCACTGACAAATACCAGGTCGTGAGCCGCCGGCCGTAGTACCCCACCCAATTGGCAAAGGCGCGGGCGGCAAGAAATCGCCCCACAACCGGCGACCACTCCGCCCAGCCGGACACGCCGAATGTCTGGCGCTCTGGCGGGTGGCCAAGCGCGTCGGGGACGCTGCGCCACACCATCGTACACAATGCGCCGAGGGCGGCATCGGACAGGTCTGCCGGTGCGACATCGCCTGTTCCGTGGTCCAGCGCCTCGCCGACGAGCTCCTCCAGAGGGCCGTGCTCGGGACGCCACGCCTCGGTCCTCGCAACGGCCGCCGCGAGGAGGCTCAGCGCGGACTCCGGCGAGCGGCCGTCGCCGGCCAACAGCTGGACGGCGGCGCGTTCCCACTGATCCCAGCAGTCCCAATCCCACAGGACGTGCGCGCTCAGCTGCGGCGGCAGCGCATCGCGCGCGTCGAGGCCTTCCCACACCCCGCGGTCGTCGATCGCCGGCCCCGACGTCACGACACTCGCCGGCCCGTCAGCAAACAGCAGGCCGGCCGCGGTCGGACAGACGTGCGACATCGACACGAACACACCGCGGGGATCGATGGTCACCACCCGGGGAAAGTGCCGGCAGGCCGACGGCAGGTGCGCGTGGTCCATCTGCCGCTGGATCGCGCACAGGTTGCCGCGTGACGGCTCGAAGAAGAGACACTCGCCGCTGGCGCGCCGGCCAAGGACGAACGGCTCCGCGGCCGGCAGGCCGTCGGCCGGCTCGAACAGCCGCTCCCCGCCAGCGTGGTCGTCGAGGCGCAACTGTCCCCACTCGATCGCCCGCTCGAGCGACTGGTGCAGCGGCGCCTCGACCGGGATCGCCCAGCGCGACGTGCAGCACACTCCCGAGTGACGGCAGCGGTACGGCGCGTGAAACGCGAGGACGTATGCCAGGGCCTACTCGGTTCGCAGGGCGGTAATCGGGTTGACGCGCATGGCGCGCACAGCCGGCACCACGCAGGCAACGAGCGCGACCAGCGTCAGCACGATCGGCACCCCGATGAAGGTCACCGGATCGGCCGGGCCGACGTGGTAGAGCAGGCCCGCCATGAGACGTCCGGCAATGACAGCCAACACCAGCCCTATCATCACACCCGCCAGCGCCCACCACAATCCACGGCTCACGACCAGCCCGAGGACGGCGCCGGGACGCGCGCCAATCGCCATTCGAATGCCAATCTCACGCGTGCGCTGGCCGACGACATACGCCAGCACACCGTAGATGCCGATCGCCGCCAGCGTCAGCGCAAGCACCGCAAACAACCCGAGCAGGGTGCCGCGGAATCGCGGCGTGGACGCAGCGGCGGCGACGACTTCGGCCATCGGCCGGACTGCGGCAACCGGCAGATCGCGGTCCATGAGCGCAACCTCGTGAGCGACCGGTGCGGCCAGCGACATCGGTTCGCCGGCCGTTCGCACGACGAGCGTCATGTAGCGCACGGGAAACCCACCCGCGTGCGCGAACTGCGCGTGCGGCCGGTAGAACTTCTCCTTCACCATCGACGCCAGGCCGTTGTGCTGCTGATCGCTCACCACACCGACGACCGCGATCCACGGCGCATCGGGATCGCGTCCCATCCGGATGCGGCGCCCAACCGGATTGCCATCCGTCCAGTAGCGCTTCGCCATGGTCTCGTTCACGACCGCCACCTGCTGCGAGTCCGCGCGATCCGCCGCCGTGAACCAGCGGCCGGCCACGAGATGCTCGCCGAGCGCCTCGAAGGATCCGTCGGTGGCCACCTGCCAGTCGCCCTTGGGCATGTTGCCCGGGGAGCCCGCAAAGCCCTCTACGGTCACGCCCCAATCCCCGATCACGTTGGCGAGCGGCAGGGCCCGCACGGCGCCGGCAGCAGTCACCCCGGGAAGGCCGCGGACGCGAACCAGGAGCTGCTGGTAGAACTGCTCCACTTTCTCCGGGCTGTCGTAGCGCACATCCGGCAGCGCGACTCTCATCGTCAGCACACCGGCCGGCTCGAAGCCGAGGCGCACGTGCTGGAGCGCCCAGAGGCTTCGCAAGGCGAGCCCGGCGAGCACGAGCAGGACGACAGCCAACGCCATTTCGCCGACGACCAGCCCGCTCCGGAGCCGTTGACGTCCCGCTCCGGCAGTCGCGTTCTGGGCGCCGTCCTTGAGGGCATCGGTGAGGTTGGCCGCCGCCGGCCGAAGGACCGGGAGCAGCGCGCAGATCAGGGCGGTCGCGGCCGACGCCAGCGCGGCGAACGCCAGCACCGTCCCGTCGATGTGGACGTCAGACGCTCTCGGGATCCCGGCCAGGCCCGATGCTGCCACCGCTCGCGCGCCGGCCCACGCCAGCGCGAGACCGAGGACGCCGCCGGCAGTGGCCAGCAGCCCGGTCTCGATCGCCAGCTGCCGGACGAGCCGCCATCGCCCCGCGCCGAGCGCCACACGGACCGCGAGCTCGCGGCGGCGGCTTTCGAGTCGCGCCAGCAGCAGGTTGGCGACGTTGGCGCAGGCAATCAGCAGCAGGAGCAGTGTCGCGGCGGAGAGCAGTCGGAGCTCGAAGCGAGCCGACGCGAGGACCTCGTCGGTAAGGCTGATCGCGAACGGCTCGAAACGCATCTGCGGCGAGTACAGCCCCTGCGCCGTCCACGCGTGGGCCATCCCCGAGATCTCCGCGTCGGCTTGCGCGACTGTAGCCCCGGGCGCCAGCGCGCCGGCGGCGTAAAACGAATGATTGCCGCGGGCGTTGGGATCGGAGTCCAGCACCAGCGGCATCCAGAGCTCGGTCGGCTCCTGAAAATCCTCACCGAAATCTGTCGGCAGCCGGAACCCGTCGGGCATCACGCCAATCACCTGGTAGCTCGCGTCGTCGATGCGAATCGACTGGCCGAGAATGCGCGGGTCGCTGCCGTAGCGGCGCTTCCACAGCGAGTGCGAGATGACGACCACTGGCGCACCGGTGCCGCTCACATCCTCGCCCTGGCGAAAGCCTCGGCCGTAAAGCGGCGCAGCCCCGAGCACCTCGAACACGTTGGCTGTGACCTGGCCGGCGCCGACCCGCTCGGGACTGCCGGCGCCGGTGAGGTTCACCTGGCCGGTGCCCCAGGCCGCGACGGCACTGAAGGCTCTCGCGCGCCGGTAGTCGCGGACCTCCGCCGACGACACCCATGTCTTGTCGAAGCCAACCCACCGGCTCCAGATCATCACGCGATGGTCGGGGTCGCTCCACGGCAGCGGCGCCAGGAGCGCGGCGCGGACGACGCTGAAGATGGCGGTGGTGGCGCCAAGCCCGAGCGCGAGCGTCAGGACCGCGACGGTCGTGAAGCCGGGCTGCCGGCGCAGCGCGCGCGCGCCAAGACGAATGTCGTGCGACAGATTCACGTCAGCCTCCAGGGATGCCCGATTTCCATGATGCTAGATTTCTAGCACATTTTGCCCCTTGCCGCGGGCACGGGTGAAGACGCCTGTGGCGAGCCGCGAACGCTCGTGACGAATCGCCGGGGGCGGACGTCGCCTGCGGTCCGAACGCTTAGACGAAATCCATGAGGGTCGCGGCTCCGTTGTTTCTGGACAGGGTTCCTGCTGCTGGTTCGCAGGGCCCGCGTTCACGGAACGATGGGGAGGGCGAGATGAGTGATACGGAAACTGTGAAGAGCCTGATTGAGAGCGGCGTCAGCCGGCGCGCGTTCGCGCGCACGGCCATCGCCGGCGGACTGCTGGCGGGCGTCGCGGCCGCCGTGGGACTGCCCGCAGAGGTGGCGGCTGACAGCCTCACCGATGAAGACATCCTCAACTTCGCGCTCAACCTCGAGTACCTGGAAGCTGAGTTCTACTCGGTGGCGTCGAGTGGCAAGCGCCTGAGCGAGCTTGGCGTGGAGCTTGGCGGCGTGGGCCAGCCTGGACCGACGGTAGGTGGCGCGGCGGTGTCCTTCGACGCACGCTACGCAACCATCGCCGCCCAGATCACGCTCGACGAGGTCGAGCACGTCCAGTTGCTGCGCGGCGCGCTCGGCGACAAGGCCGTCGCCAAGCCGGCGATCAACCTCGAGGCCCTGGGCCTCGGCTTCGGCAGCTACACCGAGTTCGCCATTCTGGCGCGGGCCTTCGAGGACACCGGCGTGAGCGCCTACGGCGGCGCGGCGCCGCTCATCAAGAGCTCGCAGGTTCTCGCGACGGCCGCGCGCATCGGGTTGACCGAGGCCCAGCACGCAGGCGTGTTGCGCCTGGTGGCGTTCGATCTGAATCTCCCGCAGCCGATGGTGGACGCCAATGACGTGCCGCCTCTCGGATCGCCGGCGGGCCGGCTATTCCAGGTGGACGGCACGGGCCTGAGCACGGTCCGCACCACGAGCCAGGTGCTCGCGATTGTCTACGGCAACAACGCCTCCGGGACGCGCGCCGGCGCATTCTTCCCCAACGGTCTCAACGGCAGAATCAGCGTCGTCTGACCGCGGCTGACGGTGTTCGCGTTCGCGGCAGGGCACTCCCCAGACCTGCCGTGACCGCGGTCGATTCGCACGTGCTGCCCTCCGCACGAACGCCGGCGCCGCCAGTAGAATGTTCCGGTGAGCGACACCGCCCTCCCCTACCGCGCGACCGCGATGGCCGCGCCTTACGACGGGCTGATCGGGCTCCCAGTCTCCGTGCTGCTCGACAACGTGCGCAGCGCGTACAACGTCGGGGCGTTCTTCCGCACACTCGAGGCCGTCGGCGGCGACCGGATGCTGTTGTCGGGGATCAGTGCGGCGCCAGGCCATCGCGGGGTGGCGAAGACAGCGCTCGGCGCTGAGACGACGGTCCGCTGGGAGCGCGTCGACGATCCGGCAGCGAGACTAGATGCGCTGCGTGACGAGGGCGTCGCCATCGCGGCCGTCGAGACATCTGCCGTCGCCGTGGACCTGTTCGACTGGCAGCCGGCGTTCCCGGTGTGCGTGGTGTTCGGTCACGAAGTCGAAGGCGTCACGGGGCCGCTGCTCGAGCGCGCCACCGTGCACGTCCGCATCCCGATGCTCGGGCGCAAGCACTCGCTCAACGTCGCCACGGCGGGCGGGGTCGTCCTCTACGAGTTGCTGCGGAAATATCGCCAGGCGTGCGCCTCCGCGTGACTACGCCTCTTCGCATCGCCACCTGGAACGTCAACGGCATCCGCGCACGCTCGGGCCAGGTGCTCGACTGGATCGCGCGCGACTCGCCCGACGTCGTCTGCCTGCAGGAGATCAAGGCGCGGCCGGATCAGCTTCCGGCCATGCTGTTCGAGCCCGAGGGCTACTGGTGCCGCTGGCACGGGCACGGCGGCTACTCGGGCGTCGCGATCTTCGTCAGCAAGGCCATCGCCGCCGAGCCGCCGGCCTTCGCGCATCCGGCGTTCGACTTCGAGTCACGCATCGTGACTGTGGATGTCGCTGGGCTGCGCGTGGCGTCGGTCTACGTGCCCAATGGCGGCAAGGACTTCGCCGGCAAGATGGAGTTCCTCGCGGCGCTGGCGGCCTGGGGCAAGGAAGTGCAGAAGGACGGCGTGCCCCTGGTGCTGTGCGGTGACCTCAACGTCGCGCACACGGACCGCGACCTGCACCCGAAAGAGCGCAAGCCAGGCGTGATCGGTCAGCGGCCCGACGAGCGCGCGCTGTTCGATCGGCTGCTCGGGGACGGACTGGTCGACGTCGGCCGCGCCCTCGCGCCAGATGACGAGACGATGTTCAGCTGGTGGGCGCCGTGGCGGGACATGCGCAAGCGCAACATCGGCTGGCGCATCGACTACGTGCTGGCGACGCCGTCGCTGGCGTCGCGCGCCACGACCTGTCCGGTGCTGGCGGATATCGGCACCAGCGATCACGCGCCGGTGATGGCGACATTTTCGCCGGGCGAATAGGCTAAGCTTTCCCGCCATGTCCTCTCTTTCTCGTCGTGATTTCATTGCCCGTACCGCGGCGACTGCGGTGGCACTGGCCGCATCACCGACTGTTTCGCCGACGCGTCTCGCGGCTGCTGAAGAGCGTCACCGGCTTGGCCTCGACAACTTCGCGGTCCGCGGCTTCGGCTGGAAGGCGCCGCAGCTGGTGGATTACGCCGCGTCGATCGGCTGCGACGCGCTGTTCGTCACCGACCTCGACGCGTTCGAGTCGCTCGATGACGCATATCTGCGTGGGATTCGGCAACGCGCCGAGGCCAGGGGCGTCCGCGTGCAGGTGGGGACGTGGAGCGTCTGCCCGACGTCAAAGGCGTTCAAGACGAATCGCGGCACCGCCGACGAGCATCTGGCGCTCGGGATCCGCACGGCGAAGTCGCTCGGCTCGCCGGTGATTCGCGTCGTCCTCGGCACGTGGGAGGATCGGCTCACCGATGGCGGCATCGATCGCCATATCGAAAGCCTGCTCGGGGTGCTGGGCCGGGCGCGTTCGCAGGCGCTCGACGCCGGCGTCAAGATCGCCATCGAGAACCACGCCGGCGACATGCACTCGACAGAGCTGGCGAAGCTGGTCGAGACCGCGGGGACTGACTACGTCGGCGTCAACCTCGACTCCGGCAATGCGCTCTGGACGCTCGAGGATCCGCTCGACAACCTCCGCAATCTCGGCAAGTACGTCGTCACGACGAGCCTGCGTGACTCCGCCGTGTGGATGACGCCGGACGGGGCCGCCGTGGCCTGGACGGCGATGGGCGAGGGGCAGATCGACCTGACGCAGTACTTCGCGCTGTTCGACCAGCTGTGTCCCGGCGTCCCCGTGCACATCGAGACGATTTCCGGCTTCAACCGCGAGTTCCCGTTCCTGAAGCCGGAGTTCTGGAAGGCGTGGCCACACATGCCGGCCGAGGCGTTCGCGCACTTCCTGGCGATCGCCGCCAGGGGCAAGGCCGTGGAGCCGTTCAAAGCTGCGGCGGGCACCGACCCGAAGACTGCCGAGCAGGCCTACGAGCGCGGGGAAATCGAGCGCAGCATCAAGTACTGCAAGGCGACGCTCGGACTGGGAAAGGCCTGAACTGCAAAGTGCTGCGGTGCTGAAGTGCAGCGGTGCTGCAGTGCGGTGCTGAAAAGCTGAAGTGCTGAGGTGCTGCAGTGCCGAAGTCCGGAGCCCGGAGCCCGTAAGCCCGCAGCCCGTAACCCGTAGCCCGTAGCCCGATCTACTTGAACAGATCGTCGAACGCTTTCCGCGCAGAGACTGGGGCGGGGGAACCGGTGTCGCGCTCGACTGTCACTGTCGGGTGATACAGCTCGCACGTGTTCCGCACGTCCTTCGGCGACACGCGCGCTGGAATCGACTGCATGCACTCGAACCGCGCGCCGGGATCGAAGGACTGGCACTGCGCGCACGCTCGCAGGTCGGCGCCGCACCGGTTGCATCGGCTCTCGAAGCCGATCTCGGTGCCGACGGTGTTTCCGCATCGCCGGCACCTGATCACCTGGCTGAAGCCGGGCATGTTCGGCGTGCGGAATTCACGCGGGGTCGGCTCTGGCTTGGCCCTCGGACCGCGCGGCTCCCGGGGCTGGTCCTGATATCCGCGTTGACGGTACTTGCGGTCTTCAGACATCGCTATCGTCCCATCGGCCACACGACCAGGCCTCTGGCATCTCGCAGCGCTCCGACCAGCGTGTCGTTGTCGGGCGCGAATTCGAGGCCGTGGACGCCGCCCGCCGTTGCAATCGTCGCACGAACTTCGAGCGTCGCCGGATCGAGCATGACGATCGCGCCTGGCCGGCGGCTGTCGTCGCCATCGTAGAGGCCGGCCGCAAGCCGCCGGCCGTCATGACTGATCGCCAGCGCGCCGACGACCATCTTCAGCGACGGCGACGTGCTCGTGTGCGTCCAGGACCCAGCCTGCCACGCGGTGACATCGCGTGAGGCCCCGCCAGCGATGAGCTGTCTTCCGTCAGGGGTCCAGACCAGGGCAAACGCGGTGTGCGTCTGATCGGTAATCGCAGTCGCGGGCTCCCAGGTTCGCGCGTTCCACACGCGCACGTCGTTGTCCGCACCGGCAGATGCGAGCCACGCGCCGTCTGGCGAGAATGCCACGGCCGCGACCCCGCCGACATGTCCCGTCAGCATCCGTATGAGCGCGCCCGACGAAAGCTCCTCCACCCTGATGGGGCCGGACTCCTGCGCGAGCGCCCATGACTTGCCGTCCGGCGACGCGCCGAACCCCGGCGCGGCGCACTGTGGGCGCTTGGCGGAGGCGGCGACGTCCTGTGGCGGCCGGACGGTGCCGGCGGGCCAATCGATCGTCCAGCCCGCCTTGCCGTCCCAGGCAGCAATCGTGCGGCCGTCGGGACAAAACGCGAAAGAGCGGATCGCGAGGTCGCCGGCAATCGCGCGCGATCGCGACTCGGCCGGGTGTCCGCCGGCGACCACGCCCGCACACGCCACGACCAGGGCGACGACCAGTATCGGACGCGTCATGTCAGGCGCGCTCCAGGCAGATTTCGAAGGTCACCTGCGCAACGGGATCACCATCCCCGCCAATCAGCACCGGCCGCACCAGCTCGCGGCTCTGCACGAGCGGGTCGACCGAGAAGGTGTGATCGGGATCGCCACGGAAGACTGGATCGGTCGCGAAGTACAACTGCGTCACCAGCGGCGTGCAGCCGGGCGCCTTGACCATGTAGTGGACGTGCTGCGCGACGCGGTCCGGGTAGTGACCGGGCATCACCGTCTCGACCTTGTAGCCGCCCTTCACGTCCGGGGACAGCACGGCCCGGTACTTGTAGCCCTCGATGTCGTAGTGGCCGTGGTGGTCGGCCTGCCAGATCTCGATCGTCGCGTCGGTCCGGACCTGGCCGCTCGTGTCGTACACCGCCCCGGAAATCATCAGCGGCATCCCGGGATCGCCAGCGGCGCGCATCGTCGATGTCGAAGCGCCGCGTCGATAGAAGGGCCCGAGCGCGTTGGGCGGCGTCGGGGGCCGGCTGCCCTGCTCGGCCTGCAGCACGGCCTCGACCAGCCCTGTGCCGGACAGCGACGTGCCCAATAACACACCGGCTGCCGCACAGCGTTGCAGCACTTCCCGTCTCGAGAGTGTTCGCATGGGCAAACGATACGCCTGTTGATGAGCTTCTTGCAATTGACAGAACGAGCCATGGCGGCGCCCGAACGCAAACCGCCGGTGACGAATCCCGGTTCCCATGGGATATGGTGAGGCGGACTTGGTGCGGAGGACCCTGCAATGACCACGGCACTGCTCGGGCTCGGACGGATGGGCGAAGGGATCGCCCGCACGCTGCTCGGGCGCGGGCACGCGCTGGCCGTCTGGAACCGCACCACGAGCCGCGCCAGGCCGCTCGCCGAAGCGGGCGCGCGCGTCGCCGCCTCGGTCGACGAAGCGGTGGCCGGCGCGGACGTCGTCCTCTCCATCCTGGCTGACGATGCCGCGGTGACAGCGGTGGTGGAAGGCAGTCACGGGCTGCTCGGCGCGATGGGCCGCAACGCCGTCCATGTGTCGCTCAGCACGATCAGCGTCGCGCTGGCGCGCAAGCTCGCCACCGCCCACATGTCGGCGGGGCAAGGCTACGTGTCGGCGCCGGTCTTCGGCCGGCCCGCCGCCGCGACCGCGGGACAGTTGCTGGTCGTCGCCGCCGGGCATGACGAGCACGTCGCGAAAGCGCGGCCGGTGCTCGAAGCCATCGGCCGTCAGCTCGTGGTACTGGGCACCGCGCCACATCAGGCCAATGCGTTGAAGCTGGCCGGCAACTTCCTCATCGCGTCGATGATCGAGTCGCTCGGCGAGGCGATGGCGCTCGTCCGGCGGCACGACGTGGACCCGAAGGTATTTCTGGACGTCGTCAACGGCGGGCTATTCAAGTCCGCGGTCTACGAGACCTACGGCACGTTGATCGCCGAGCAGCGCTATTCGCCGGCCGGTTTCGCGTTGCCGCTCGGGTTGAAGGACATGCGGCTGGTGCTGCAGGCCGCCGACGCCGCCGGCGTGCCGATGCCCATCGGCAGCCTGCTGCACGATCGGTTGCTCGCGGCGCTGGGACGGGGCAAGGGCGATCTGGACTGGTCCGCGCTCGCGCAGGCCGTCGCGGAGGACGCCGGCCTGGACTGAGGCCGTTGTCAGCGATCGGCGTGATGATACGCGCGCTCGCCGGCTTCGATGGGAATCTTCAGCCAGTTCTGTCGCGGCGGCAGCGGGCAGGTGGCAAACGTCGTGAACGCGCACGGCGGGTTGTAGGCCTCGTTGAAGTCGACGACTGTGGCCCCGTCAACGGCCAGCGGCACGTGGAGATAGCGGCCGGCGGGATATGTCGCAGCTCCGTTCGTGCGGTCCTTGAAAATCACGAACAGGTCTTTCGCGCCCGGCTCCTCGAGCAGCGCGTCGAGCGCATAGCTGACGCCGTCGAGCGCGAAGACGAGCCGTCCCGGGCTTTGATAGTCCGAGGCGTCGCCCAGCACATTGATGATGGGCACCGCCCGCGGCGGCGACACGGGCTCGAACCGCGCCGGGACGCGCCAGCGTTCATCCACGGCGAACGAATCGACGCCGGTGAAGGCCTTCCGCGATGGGCTGGCGACGTCACGCACGCGCAAGCCGACGCGGGCCCCACGCTTGATGACCACCATCCGGAGCGTGCCTGCTTCGAGCACGGTCTTGTCGAAGTCGAGTGGCCCGCCGGCGAATCGCTGCCCGCCCACGATGACGGCGACATCGGGCGTCGGCTCGAACGTGATGGCGTCGCCATGCCACTGGAATACTCCGAGTGACGATGGCGCCCCGGCCGGCAGCTCGAGGTCCATGCCCTCAGCGGACCCCGCCCGATTGATCCCCTCGTGCATCCACGCCAGCGCCACCAGCGTCAGCCATCCATCGTCAGCCGTCAGCTCGGCGAGCCGCTGCTGGCGCCAGCTCGCGACGCGCTCCGCCTCGCTCTGCCCATCTCGCGCAGCCAGCGACAGCCCGCCCAACATGGCGAGTCCGGCGATGACGGCCACGAGTCGCGCGTTGTACACCTGTTCGCCCGCTCGCTTGTTCGCGTGTTCGCCTGGTTCCGGCTATTCGTAGCGCAGCGCCACGACCGGACTCACGCGCGTGGCGCGCAGCGCCGGGAGGAGCGTCGCCAGCGTCGCCACTGCGAGCAGCCCGAGAGCGACCGTAACGAATGTCATCGGATCTGTGGCGGCAATCCCGAATAACTGGGCCTGGAGCACCCGCGTGACGGCCACCGCGAGAATCAGGCCGATGCCGACGCCGGCGGCCGCCATCGCCAGGCCCTGCTTCAGGACCAGGCCCAGCACACGACCGCGCTCGGCGCCGAGCGCCATGCGCAGGCCGATCTCCTGCGAGCGGCGCGTGACGTCGAACGCCATCACGCCGTAGATGCCGAGCGCTGCCAGCACAACGGCCAGCGCAGCAAAGGTCGCCAGCAGGCTCATCGACAATCGGCGCTGGCCGACCGCCTTGTTCATCATCTCGTCCATGGTGCTGACGTCGGCGATCGGCTGATCGGGATCGACGTCGCGGATCGCCGCGCGTGCCACGCTGACGATGCCGGCAGGATCGCCGGCGGTGCGAACCGCGAACGTCATCTGGTACATCGGCTGCTGCGCGTTCGTGAAATACACCTGTACCCGATGCTCGGCGTCCAGGCCTTCGTGCGCCGTGTGATCGACGACGCCGACGATCGTCACCCACTTCGCATTCGCCTGGCTCGGATCGTCGAAGGTCAGGCGCTTGCCGATCGGATCCGAGTTGGGCCAGAACCTGCGGACGGCTTCAGCGTCGACGACGGCGGCCGGCAGCGCGTCGACGCGATCCGCGTCGGTGAACGTCCGGCCGCGCAGGACGCGAATCTTCAGTGCCTCGAAGAAGCCGGGCGTCACGACCCGGACATCGCCCCAGGGGTTCGGCTGCCCCTTCGGCGGCTGATAGCCTTCGACAGCGAAGGTGCCGGTCGACCAGTTGCCGCCGAACGGCATGTTGGTCGTCGCCCCGGCGGAGACCACGCCCGGCAGCGCCTGGATCTTCTGGCGCGCCGCGACGAAGAACGCGCTGCGCACGGCGTCGTCCTTGTACTTCACCCGTGGCAGCGACACTGTGAACGTCTGCAGATGCGTGGGATCGAAGCCCGGACTCACACCCTGAAGCCGCGCGAAACTTTCGAGCAGCAGGCCCGCCCCGACGAGCAACGTCAGAGCGATTGCCATCTCGCCGACGACAAGCGCGCGCCGCAGCCAGGCGCCCTGGCGCTCGCCGACAGTCCGCGCGCCGTCTTTGAGGGCATGCTGCAGATCCGCGCGCGACGCATGAAGCGCCGGCGCGAAGCCGAAGAGCAGGCCCGTCCCGAGCGCGATGGCAAGCGTGTAGAGCAGCACCGTCGAATCGATCTGGATGGCCGCCGGCTGTCCCAGGTCGAGCGGCGCGAGCGCGACGAGCGCGCGAACGGCCCCGAACGCGAGCGCCAGTCCCGCGACGGCTCCGACGAGCGACAACAGCACGCTTTCTGTCAGTAACTGGCGGATGAGATCGCCACGCGTGGCGCCGATCGCCGCCCGCACGGCCATCTCCCGGGCCCGCGCGGCCGACCGGGCCAGCAACAGGTTCGCGATGTTCGCACAGGCGATGAGCAGCACGAAGCCGACGGCGCCGAGCAGCACGAGGAGGGCAATGCGGACCTTGCCCGTCGCGACGTCCTGCAGCGTCCGTGTCTTGATCGTCCAGTTCGCGTCGTACGACGACGGGTGATCGTGCTTGAGGCGCTCGGCAAACGCGGCGACGTCGCGGCCCGCCTGATCGACGCTCATCCCGGCCCGCAGCCGGCCCACCGACGACAGGAACTCGTTGGTCCGATGCCCCTCGCCGGTACTGCTCCGGGTTGAAGATGGCCGGCGCCCACACGTCCACCTTGCGGTTGAAGAAATGATAGAAGCCGGCCGGCATCACGCCGACCACTTCGAACGGTTCGCCGCCGAGCAGGATCGTCCGGCCAACCATCGCCGGGTCCGCGCCGAAGCGCCGCTCCCACAGCCCGTGGCTGAGCACGACGACGTGCTGGCGGCCGAGCGAGTCTTCCCCGGGAAGGAACGTGCGTCCGAGCGCCGGGCGCACGCCGAAGACCTTGAAGAAGTCGGCGGTCACCACGGCACCAGCCAGCCGCTCCGGCTCTTCCGACGTGGTGAGGTTCGCGGTCCAGCGCCCCGCGACCGCGAAGGCGTCGAAGATCTTCAGCTGGTTCCGCACGTCGCCGTACGACGGCACCGCGAACCCGGCCTCGAGGTTGTTCAGATCCGGATAGAAGTGATTGAGCGTCACCAGCCGGTCTGGCTGGCCAAACGGCAGCGGCGTGAGCAGCACGCCGTTGACCAGCGAGAAAATCGCCGTGTTGGCGCCGATGCCGAGCGCGAGGGTGAGGACGACGACGAGCGAGAATCCCGGTTGCGAGACCAGACGTCGAATCGCGTAGCGCATCGTCACCCTCAACTCCCGAGGCAGTTAATCCGCCTTCAGGGACTCCATCGGATCGACATTGGCCGCCGCGCGTCCCGGCACGAAGCCCGCCAGCAGCGCCACAGCCACCAACGCCAGCACGGCCGCCAGCATCGCGGCGGGGTCGCT
>CAWCNI010000006.1:0-20867 GCA_963796915.1 Vicinamibacteria bacterium
GTACGAGCGCTTCCAGACCGCGCGTGACCTGAAGTTCGATCTGTCCGAGCTCACGTCGCTCTCCGGGGCCTCAACGGTGACCAGCGGGATTCAGGGCCTCCCGCCTGCGCCGGCGAAGCTTCCGCGAGTGGCCCTGGCCTCTGCCTTGGTAATTGCGCTTGCCGCAGCGGCGGCCGCAGGCTGGTGGGCGCACCGCGCCGCGCCAGAGGAGCAGCCGACGTTCCGGCGACTGACGTTCCGCCGCGGCACTGTCGCCACCGCGCGCTTCGCGCCGGACCAGAAGACCGTCGTCTACGGCGCCTCGTGGGATGGCACGCCGGTCGAGACGTTCCTCGTGACGACCGACAGCCCCGAATCGCGATCGATCGGCGTGCCCGGCAGCGACATCTTCGCCATCTCACCGGCGAGCGAGCTCGCGCTCTCCCTGCGTCCGGGCGGCATACTGCCTCCGCAGGCGGCCACGCTGGCGCGCGCGCCGATCCTCGCCGGCGCGGCGCCGCGCGAGGTCATGGACAACGTGGAGTACGCCGACTGGGGGCCGAACGGCTCGATGGCGGTGACGCTCGATACTGGCGTCGGCGATCGCCTCGAGTATCCCATCGGGACGATGCTCTACGAGAAGCCGGGACCGATTCACCAGATCCGCGTGTCGCCGGACGGCGGGTCGGTCGCCTTCTGGGAAGCCGCTCAGGGAAAGTTCTCCGTCGCCGTGATCGACACGAAGAAGCAGAAGAAGACACTTGCAGAAGGGTGGCCGGCCGTGAACGGCCTGGCCTGGTCCGCGGACGGCAGGGAAGTCTGGTTCGCCGGTGACGAAGGCGACAGCAAGGGCTGGGGCCTGTACGCCGTCACGCTGTCCGGAGCTCGCCGACTGATTCTCAGGTTCGCCGGACCCATCAGCCTCGAGGACCTGGCCGGTGGCCATGCACTGGTATGCCGGCGGACGTCGCAGACCGGCATCCACTACCTGGCCGCAGGAGCCGAGCAGGAGAAGGAGTTGTCCTGGCTGGACGGGTCGCAGGCCGCCGGGCTCTCGAGCGACGGCCACTGGCTGCTGTTCGAGGAAGTGGGCGAGGCGGGTGGCCCTGACGGGGCCGTTTACATTCGCAACACCGACGGATCGCCAGCGGTGAAGTTGGGTGCCGGGACGACGTTCGGCCTCTCGCCCGATGGCAAATACGCGCTCACGCTGACGCGATCCGAGCAGCAGCTTCGACTGTTGCCGGTCAGGATCGGGAACGCCCAGACCGTCCCTGGCAAATTCGACCGCTACGAAGTGGCGCAGTGGCTGCCCGACGGCCGCATCGCCGTCGTGGCCATGGAACGTGGGCACGACCCGCGGGTCTACATTCAAAAGACTGACGGCGAGCCACATGCCATCTCGCCGGAAGGTCTCTTTGGCCGTCCAGTCGTGGCGCCAGACGGGCGACACCTGATCGTGCGGTTCAACCACACCGTGGTGATGCTCAGCGTCGATGGCGGCTCACCTGAGCCGGTTCAAGGGCTGACAGCGCGCGACAGCCTTGTCGCCTGGTCCGCTGACGGCCAGTCGCTGTTTGTCGGCGAGCGCCACGGCGCCTCGACGACTGTGAGCCGGCTGAACCTCGCCTCCGGTGCGCGTGTCGCGTGGAGGTCGATTGTCCCCGGCGATGTCGCCGGAGTGCAGAGCCTGAGCCGCTTGATCCTCGGCGCCGACGAGAAGTCGTACGCCTACTGGTACACCCGCACGCTCGGCGAGCTCTACATCGTCGACGGCCTGCACTGACACCGCAGAGCGCCTGACGCGAAAGGTCTTGACCGCGCTTCCTCTATGGTGGACATTGTGTCTACCATCATGGATACGGCAGCGTCAGTGGTCAATGAGCGCATCGCTGAGCGGGTCAGGGAATTGCGTGCGGCGGGCGGGCTGTCGCTGGACGCCCTGGCCGCCAGGAGTGGCGTCAGCCGCTCGATGATTTCCCTGATCGAACGAGGTGAGAGCAGCCCTACCGCGGTTGTTCTCGACAGGCTCGCCACCGGACTGAGCGTGACGCTGGCCTCCCTGTTCGCCCCTGTTGCCGTCGCGAATCCGAGGGAGACGGGGCCGGTGTCGCGGCGCGCCGACCAACTCGAATGGCAGGATCCCGGCTCCGGCTACATTCGCCGAATCGTGTCCCCTCCGGGCGTGCCGCAGCCGATGCAGATCGTCGAGGTGGAGTTCCCGGCCGGCGGTCGCGTGGCTTTCGAAACAGCGGCGCGCGATGTCCGGATCAGCCAGCAGGTCTGGATTCTGGACGGCTCGATCGACATCACCCTCGGCACCGATCGGCACCGCCTGCGCGCAGGGGACTGCCTGGCGATGCAGCTCGATCGCCCGACGATGTTTCACAACCCGACGCGAAAGCCGGCGCGGTACGCCGTCGTGATTTCGTCGGAGTCCCTCGCACGACGATGAGCACGAACTCGCCCGCCTGGTCGATTCGGCGCCTGCAGGAGATGACCGAGACGCAGGTCGCCGGACTGGTGGACCTGCTGATCGACTGTGTCGAGGGCGGCGCGTCGGTCAGCTTCATGCTGCCGCTGTCGCGCGAGCGCGCCGCGCAGTTCTGGCAGGGCGTGGCGGCCGACGTGGCGGCTGGCCGCCGGGCGATTCTCGTCGCGGAGGACGCCAGGGGCATGTGCGGCACCGTGCATCTGGCGCTGGACCTGCCGGAAAATCAACCGCATCGGGCCGATGTCGCCAAGATGCTCGTCCATCGTCGCGCACGCCGCCAGGGGTTGGGCGCCGCCTTGATGCGGGCTGCTGAAGACATGGCGCGGGACTGCGGGCGCACGCTGCTGGTGCTCGACACCGTGACTGGGGCTGATGCGGAGCGCCTCTACGCCCGTCTCGGCTGGCAGCGGGTCGGGGTCATTCCGCGGTACGCGTTGATGCCCGACGGCGAGCCGTGCAGCACGACGGTGTTTTATCGGGACTCGGGTAGGCGCAGCAGCGAAGAACGCGCAGCGGCGCACTGTTGCACGCGGCACCGCGAGCTGGCGAAGCAGTCGAAGGGGACGGAAGGTGTCAGAGCTGACCATCACAATCCGGCGCGGGACAACCGTCGATGCGGCGCGGCTGGCGGAGTTTGCCGCGCGGACGTTTCGTGAGACATTCGGCGCCTACACCACCGTCGACGACATGGACGCGTACCTGGCCGAGACCTACGGGCACGATCTCCAGCGAGCGGAGCTTGCCGATCAGTCAATCGCGACGCTGCTGGCGGAAGGCGGAGAGGGCCTCGCGGGTTTTGCCCAGGTCCGCGACCACGACGTGCCGCCGTGTGTGACCGGGCCTGACCCGGTTGAACTCTGGCGCTTCTACGTCGACCAGCGCTGGCATGGCCGCGGCCTCGCCCAGCAATTGATGCGGGCCGTCGACGACGAGGCGAGGGCACGCGGCGCGCGGACGCTCTGGCTGGGAGTGTGGGAACGCAACTTCAGGGCGCAGGCGTTCTACAGCAAGTGCGGGTTCATCGATGTCGGCTCTCACGCGTTCATGCTCGGCACCGATCGTCAGACGGACCGAGTCATGGCCCGTCCGCCACGACCTGATCTAACCTGATCCAACCCGATCCAACCTGATCGCCCCAGATGCCCCTCCCTCGCGCGAGAATCGAATCAGTCGACGTGCTTCGCGGGATCGTCATGATCCTGATGGCCCTCGACCACACGCGCGATTTCTTCGGGACGGCCGACAACCCGGCCAACCCGGCCACCGCCAGCGCGGCGCTGTTCTTCACGCGCTGGGTCACGCACCTCTGCGCGCCGACGTTCTTTCTGCTGACCGGAACCGGCGCGTACCTGGCCCGCGGACGCCGAACGACGGCAGACTTGTCACGCTTCCTCGTCACGCGCGGGCTCTGGCTCATCGTCCTCGAGCTCACTGTCGTCCGCTGCATCGGCTACCAGTTCAACGTCGACTACCGCGTGACGGTGCTGCTGATCCTGTGGGCGCTGGGCTGGTCGATGATCGTCCTCGGCGGGCTGGTGCGCTTCACGCCGCGTACGGTCACGATCGTCGGCGCGACGCTGATCGTCGTCCACAACCTGTTCGATCCTGTCGCGGCGCAGTCGTTTGGCCCGCTGGCGCCGTTGTGGTCCATCCTGCACGCGCCCGGGTTCGTCTACTCCGGCCCCGATCACGTCGTCCTGGTCGCGTATCCGCTCGTGCCGTGGATTGGCGTCACGGCGGTGGGCTACGGCCTCGGACAGCTATTCGCCTGGCCGGCAGCGCAGCGGCGGGCGATGCTGCTCAAACTCGGCCTCGGCTTTGCGGCGGGTTTCTTGGTACTGCGGGGGATCAACATCTATGGCGACCCGGTGCAGTGGTCTGCGCAGGCGTCGCCGGTGCGCACGATGCTGTCGTTCCTGAACGCGACCAAGTATCCGCCCTCGCTCCTCTACCTGCTGATGACGCTGGGCCCGGCGCTGCTGCTGCTGAGCGCGCTCGACCGCGGCACGCCGTGGTGGCTTCACCCGGCGCTGACGTTCGGCCGTGTGCCGCTCTTCTACTTCCTGCTGCACTTCCCGTTGATTCACCTGCTGGCAGTCTTTGTCTGCTACGCCATCTATGGCGATGCGCATTGGATGTTCCAGTCCGCGCGACTCGATCAGTTTCCCTTCACGCGTCCGCCCGGCTGGGGCTTCTCGCTGCCGGTTGTCTACGCCGTCTGGATGGCAGTCGTCGTCAGTCTCTACCCGCTCTGCCGCTGGTTCGCCGCGCTCAAGGCCCGTCGCACAGATTGGTGGATCAGTTATTTCTGAAAGCGGCACCGTGCACCTGGGCCCGCACCTGCACGCTGCGACCGCCGTGCTAGCATCCCAACCACATGCCTGACGCGAAGCCCCCCAGGGCCAAGCGCGACGTCATTACGTCGCTGCGCCAGCCGAAGGTCGCCGTCATGCTGGCGCTCGGCTTCTCTTCCGGCCTTCCATTTCTGCTCACCGGCAACACCCTCGGCTACTGGCTGCGCGATCAGGGCACGACGCTCGCCGCGATCGGATTTCTGTCCTGGGTGGGACTGGCGTACTCGCTCAAATTCCTCTGGGCGCCCATCGTCGACAGGACCGACGCGCCGCTTGTCGGCCGCCTGGGCCGCCGTCGCGGCTGGATGGTGCTCAGCCAGCTTCTCGTCGCACTTGGCCTGTTGGCGCTCGCCGTCGTCGGGCTGAAGGCCGGCCTCGCGACGCTCGGAGCGATTGCGCTCGTCGTGGCGTTTGCCTCCTCGACGCAGGACATCGTCGTCGATGCCTGGCGTATCGAGGCCGCCGCCGACTCCGACGAGCTGGGCCTGTTGTCCGCGGCGTACCAGCTTGGTTATCGCGGCGCGTTGCTGGTCACTGATGCGCTGATTCTCATCTCAGCGAGCCATCTCGGCTGGCCGATCTCCTATGTGGCCATGGCGGTCCTGATGGGAGTGGGCATCGCCGCGAGCTTCGCAGCGCTCGAGCCGTCACGGCCCGCTCTCGATGCCGCGTCGGCCGCCAGGACGGCGCCGCTCACGAGCGTTCGCGGGCTCATCGACGCTGTCGTCGGCCCGTTCGCGGAGTTCTTCCGTGTCTACGGGTGGCTGGCGCTGCTGATGCTCGCGATGATCAGCCTCTACCGCCTGCCGGAATTCATGATGGGCCCGATGGCCAACCCCTACTACCACGACCTCGGCTTGTCGAAGGACACCGTGGGCGCCGTGCGCGCGTCGATCGGGCTGATCGCATCGCTTGCCGGAATCGCGGCCGGCGGGTTCAGCGCCTTGCGCCTCGGGTACTTCCGCACCTTGATCGTCGGAGTGATCCTGCAGAGCGTCGTGATTTCCGGGTTCGCGCTGCTGGCGTACTACGGGTCGGACGTCCGCCTGTTCGGCGCCGTGATGGCGGCCGACAACTTCGGCGTCGGCTTCGCAGGGGTGGCGCTCGTCACCTACATGTCGAGCCTCACGAGCATCGGCTACACCGCGACGCAGTACGCGCTCCTGAGCTCGGCCTACACCTACGTCGGCAAGTTCTCGAAGGGATTCTCAGGCGTCCTCGTCGAGCACCTTGCGGCGGGCCGAACGCTGCTCGAGGGCTACGCGCTGTTCTTCATCGGTTGCGGCCTGCTCGGCATCCCGGCGCTGGTGCTGTCGATTGCCCTGGCACGCGCGGCGGGCGCGCGGACACGCGCGCTCAACCAGGCCTCATGACACCCAAACCGGCGTCCGCGACCTACTTCGCGACGCCGAGGGCTTTCCGTGCATGGCTGGCAAAGCATCACAAGACTGAGAAAGAGCTGCTGGTTGGCTTTCACAAGAAGGGGTGCGGCACGCCGTCAATCACGTGGCCTGAGTCGGTCGACGAAGCGCTCTGCGTCGGCTGGATCGACGGCGTGCGCAAGCGCGTCGACGACGAGCGGTACACGATCCGGTTCACGCCACGCCGCCGCGGCAGCAACTGGAGCGCCGTCAATATCGCGCGGGTCGCCGAACTCCAGGCCACAGGGCGGATGCGGAAGGCTGGCCTCGACGCGTTCGAACGACGGCTCAGCGAGAAGTCGCGCATCTACGCGTACGAACAGCGCTATGACGCCACACTCGAGCCCGGGCATCAGGCTGCGCTCGAGCGCGACGAGACGGCGTGGGCGTTCTTTCAGGCACAGCCGCGGTCCTACCGCCACACGATGCTCCACTGGATCGCCAGCGCGAAAAGGCCGGAGACGAAACTGACGCGGCTGACACGTCTCATCGAGGGATGCAGGCAGGGCAAGCGACTCATATGACGGCCGCGATTCGACACCTGACGCGCCACGGCAGCTGCGGCGGCTCCTGAGTCCCAGCTCTCCATGCCCTTCACGCCGGCCCATGCCGCTGCCGCCCTGCCGATCAGGCGCCTGCTGCCTCGTCTGCCGTTCTCGGCGGTCATCATCGGCACCATGTCGCCCGACTACGAGTATTTCCTTCGGTTGGCGCCGGCAGGGCGACTGGCGCACTCGCTCGCCGGCATCGTGCTGTTCTGCGTGCCGGTGGGCATGCTCGTGTGGGCCGGCTTCACCCGTCTCGTCAGGCCCGCGCTTGTCGACCTGATGCCAGAGGGCCTGGCGCGCGCCCTTCCGCCGGCATCGACCTCGATCGGCCTCGCGGCGATCGGAGTTGCGCTGGGCGCTTTCACCCACCTCGTCTGGGACAGCTTCACGCACGCCCACGACTGGACAGTGGAGCACTGGCCGCTCCTGCGTACGGCGGCAGCGCCGCGATTGCTGCCGGGCCTGGCCTGGTACAAACTGCTGCAGCACGTGAGCACCGTGGTTGGTCTGGCGGTGCTGCTGATCGTCGTGATCCAGTGGGTTCGCGCGACTCCCGCTGAGGCCAGACGATTCACGCCCGAGGGACGAGCCAGGGCGGTCGGGGCGGTTGGCGTCACGATCGCTCCCGCCGCCGTCGGCACGCTGCTCAGTGGGGCGCGCGGCTGGGACGACGGAATCGGACAAGCCGCCGCGCTCGGGTCCGTGGGCGGCATGCTCGGCATCGTCGTGGGCCTGGTGAGCATCGGCCTGTGGCACGCCTGGCACACCAGAGCCAGAGGAACGGAAAGGACCACGTCATGATTCAGGGCATTTCCGTCCTGGGCGCCCTGCTATGTCTGCTGCCGTTTGCCGGCAGCCAGCTGCAGAAGCTCGCCACCGAGAGCGTGGCGTATCAGGCGATGAATCTGGCCGGCTCCAGCCTGCTGGCCACTGTTGCTGTCATCGAGAGCCAGTACGGGTTCATCCTGCTCGAAGGCACGTGGGCCATCGTGAGTCTCGTCGGGTTTGTCCGCGTCATCCGCCGGCGTGCCTGACATGCTGAACCTTTTCGTCCTGGCCTTCGGCCTTGGCCTCGTGCTCAACGCAGCGCCGGGGCCCGTATTTGCCGAAACCGTTCGTCAAGGCACCCGCGGCGGCTTCCGGCTGGCCCTGGCCGTGCAGCTTGGCTCGATCGTCGGCGACGCGGTCTGGGCGCTCGCCGGGCTCTCGGGTGTCGGCCTGCTGCTGCGGCTCGAACCGCTTCGAATGCCGATCGGCATCGCCGGCATCGCCTACCTCCTGTGGCTGGCGTGGGACGCCTGGCGAAGCGCCCGCCGCGAGTTCGCCCTCACGGCAGACGTCGTTCGCATCGATCATCAGCGCGCCCTGCGTGCCGGGCTGCTGCTCTCGCTCACCAATCCGCAACACCTGGCGTACTGGGCGGCGATCGGCAGCGCGCTTGGCACCGTCGGGGTGGTGGCGCCGACGACAGCCCACTATGCGGTGTTCTTTGGCGGCTTCATGGCCTCTTCTGTCGTGTGGGCGTTTGCGTTGTCCGTGCTCGTCGACAGGGTCGTCAGACGGCTGGGCGTCCGCTGGGCCCGCCTGACCTACCGGGCGTGCGCGATTGCGCTGCTGGCACTGGCGGTCTCGATGATTCGCGAGCTGTGGCTTGCGGGCCACCGCGCGCCGCCAGTCACGACGCGGCCGGCGGTCGCCGGGAGGCCGTCATGACCGCAGACCAGACCTCGCCAGGCGCCAGCGCGGGCCGGACGTTTCTGGTGACTGGCGCCAACTCCGGGATTGGGCGGACGCTGGTCGACGCGCTTGCCGCCGATGGGGGAGCTGTCGTCCTGGCGGCCCGCTCCGAGGAGCGCACGCGCCCGGTGATGCAATGGCTCCGCGACCGGCATCCGTCAGCCGACTGCCGCTTCCTGCAGATCGACCTCTCTGATTTCGCGTCGGTGCGTCGAGCGGCGGGCGAGTTCCTGGCGAGCGGCCAGCGACTCGACGTGCTGGTGAACAACGCCGGCGTCGCCGGCACGACAGCGCTCAACCCCGGTGGCTACGACCTGACCTACGCCACCAACCATCTCGGCCCGTTTCTCTTCACGAACCTGCTGCTGCCGCGGCTCACCGAGTCACCGGCGGCACGCATCGTCAACGTGGCCAGCGCGGCCAACTTCTCGGTGAAGGCGATCGACTGGTCGTGGCTCGAGCCGCGGCCATCGGCGGTGCGCAACGGATTTGGCGCCTATGCGGCGACCAAGTTGATGAACGTCCTGCATGCAAAGGCCCTGGCGCGTCGCCTCGAAGGCACGCGCGTGACGACGTATTCGCTGCACCCTGGTGCAGTGGCCACCGAGATCTGGCGCGCGTTGCCACGTCCGCTGCAATGGGCGATCAAGCTCTTCACCATCTCGGAGGAAGCCGGCGCGCGCACGTCGTTCTACTGCGCGACGGCGCCGGAACTGGCCGGCGCGTCCGGCCGCTACTACGACAAGTGCCGCGAGCGGGCGCCGAACCCTCTCGCCGAACGGATCGATCTGATGGACGAGTTGTGGCGCCGTAGCCAGAAGGCGACGGAATGACGACGGTGCTGCGGTGCTGCGGTGCTGCCGTGCTGCAGTGCGGTGCTGAAGTGCAGATGTGCTGCAGTGCCGCAGTGCGGTGTTGCAGGACAAAGCGCACGTAACGAATGACGATGACGCGAATCGATGGCCCAGCCACTCACGGTGTCGCGCTGGAGTTTCAAGAGGGGAGACCTCGCCTGTGGACCGCACCGATCTGGGACTGATGCTCGACTACCACTACTGGGCTCGCGACCGCGTGCTGGAGGCCAGCGAGCGGCTGTCGCCCGATCAGTTCACGCGCGTGGTTGTCAGCAGCTTCCCGTCGGTGCGCGACACGCTGGTGCACATCTACTCTGCCGACTGGATCTGGTATCGGCGCTGGCATGGCGAGTCGCCGACCGGGTTGCTGTCGGCCGAGCCGTTTCACGACGTCGCCAGCGTGCGAGCCGCATGGACGGAACTGGAGGCCCTGACCCGTCGCCACGTCGAGGCCCTCGATCAGGCCGGCATCGAGCGTGTCACCGATTACCGCCTGTTGAATGGCACGCCGGGGTCGTCGGCGTTCTGGCAGATGCTGCAGCACGTCGTGAACCACGGGAGCTACCACCGCGGCCAGATCGTCACGATGCTGCGGCAACTCGGGGCACCGCCACCGAAGCCGCTCGACCTGATCGCGTTCTATCGGGAAAAGCCACCACAACCGTAGCCGCAACAGCGATACACCACGCCGGCCGCGGGCGTATGATCGTCGCCCGCCCACCGCTCGATCGCGAGGTGTGACATGCCGGTCAAGCTCAAGGTCTACGTCAACGAAGACGATGCGCTGCTGTATTGGAGCATCGCCGCACCGATTGCCGCGTGTCGCGGGTTCGCGATCGAACGCGCGCTGACCGATACGGCCGGCGTCGCCAGTCAGACGTTCCTGCCGAACCGCATCGGCTTCGAAAACGAGGCCGTGCCGCCGCCAGATGGCGACTCGCCGCCGTTGAAGCCGTCGACCGAATGGCCCTTCCAGCGATTCTCCTGGACCGACCACGATGCCGACACCGGCGACACCGTGTCGTATCGCGTGGTGCCGGTCATCCGGCAGGGCACGGATCTCGTCCAGGTCGACGCGGAGTCGAGCGAGTGGAGCCTGCCGCAAACGCTCGGCGCCGATGCCATCGGCGACTTCAAGCCGTTTTTCAACCGCGGCTTCGTGATCTCGCAGTTCATCGCGCGCTACCTGGCCCAGCGGCAGATGACGCTGGAGCAGTTCAAGGACACGATCAGCCACAAGGACGACACGACGATTCGCCGCTTCCTCTCCGGCGACCTTCGACTCGCGCTGTTGCGAGAGGTGCAGCTGGCCAAGACCGAGCACGGCGAGGTCTACGCGGCGCTGTTCGAGCTGGGGGATCAGGAGCTGCTCGAGGCGCTTGCCGGGCTCGGGTCGCGCGCGCATGTCGTGCTCGCCAACGGCTCGATCACCAAGGCCAAGACCGAGACGCTCGCCGACGCGCGCAAGCGCGATGAAAACAAGACGGCGCGCGCTGCGCTCATCGCCGCCGGCGTCGACGTGGAGGCGGATCACCGCTTCATCTCACCCGGGCCGCTTGGCCACAACAAGTTCCTCGTGCGGACCGGCTCGACCGGCAACCCGTTGACGGTCTGGACGGGCAGCACCAACTGGACGCCGACCGGCCTGTGCACGCAGGTCAACAACGGCCTGCTCGTTCAGGATCGCGACGTGGCCGCGCTGTATCTCGATCAGTGGCATCGGCTGCGTGAGGCAGGCAACGAGTTTCCACCGGCCCTGACGACGGCAAATGCAACGCCGAAACCCGTAGGCGCAGATGTTCCGGGGAGCGTGCGGTCGGTGACGTGGTTCACCAGGACGAAACAGCGCGCGGACCTGGCGGCACTGGAGGCCGAGGTGCAGCGCGCGCAGCAGGGCATCCTGTTCCTGATGTTCATGCCGGGATCGACGGGCCTGTTTCCCGCCGTGGTCGCGCGCGCCGCCGAGCCCGGCTTCTACGTGCGGGGAGTCGTCAGTGAGCTGCCCAACGGCGGAACCGACGAGAGCGCCGTGGACATCAGCCTCGTGACCGGGGGGAACCATGTCGGCGCTCACTTCGACATCCTGCAGCCCGAGGGCATCGAAAACGCGATGGCCTGGTTCGCGGCGGAGGTCACTCACAAGCAGTTCCTCGCCCACATCGGCTATGCGATCATCCACAGCAAGGTGCTCGTCATCGACCCGTTCTCGGACGACCCGACAGTGGTGACCGGCAGCCACAACTTCTCGACCAGCGCCAGTTCCTCCAACGACGAGAACTTCATCATCGTCAAGGGCGACAAGGCGCTGGCGGAGTCCTACGCGGTGAATATTCTCGGCGCCTTCTCGCATTACGTGTGGCGCGTCTACCTGTCGGAGACCCACAAACCTTCAACGGGCTCAAGGACAACGACACCTGGCAGGCACGGAAGCTCGCGGCCAGCAAGCCCGACTTCGCCTTCTGGGGCGTGTGATCGGGACCGCACGATGTGGGCACCGCCTCTCGAATGACTCGTATCCGGCTGGCCACGATCGCTGACGCCGCGCCTATCGCGCACATCTACAGTCCCGCGGTTTCGAGCCGTGCGACGTCGTTCGAAGTCGAGGCGCCGGACGCGAGCGAGATGGCCCGCCGAATCGGCGCGACACTCGAGCGGCTGCCCTGGCTCGTCGGCGAGGACGATGGCCGCGTCGTCGGATACGCGTATGCCGGCCGGCATCGCGACCGGGCGGCCTATCAATGGTCGGTGGAAGTGTCGGCCTACGTCGACGACTCCGCCCACCGTCGCGGCATCGGACGGGCGCTCTACACGTCGCTGTTCGCGATCCTGTCGCTCCTGGGCTACCGCAACGCCTACGCCGGCATTACGCTGCCCAATCCCGCCAGCGTCGGGCTGCACGAGGCGGTTGGCTTCACGCGCGTCGGCACCTACCGGGGAATCGGCTGGAAGATGGGACAGTGGCACGACGTCCTCTGGCTCGAGCGGCTGCTGCACGAACCCGGAGAGCCGCCGTCACCGCCGCGCCTTCTTCCCGATGTCCTCCCCGACCCCCAGCTGCAAGCCGCGCTCGAGGCCGGCGCGCGCCAGCTCCGCCCGCAGCCCTGATTCATCCCGCCGCCGCTGCTCCTCGCGCCCCGTCCTCGCCCGTGCTAGGATTCGCCGCGATAATTGAACGTCAGCCGACTGGAACGGCTGATATTGCAGGAGGGTCAGGGCCGTGAGCCGCATCATCACATTCTTCTTGTTCGCTGCGCTGCTGGTCAGCGCACCGTCGCGTGTTCAGGCGCAGGCGCGCGAGGACGCGGCGCCGCAGGGCGCCCCCCCGGCCGCCCAGCAGCCGGTCAACGACGACAAGCATCTCGTCTATGCCGACTTCGAGAAGGCCGATGACAGCAAGAAGCCGGTCAGCGCCCGCGGGGGCGATATCAGCCTCAATCCCTATCAGTCGCAAGGCAGCAGGGAAGCCACAGCTCAAGGTCCCGAACTCGTTCACGTGAAAAAGGACGACCCCAACCACCTGCTCAAATTCGACTACGCGTTGTTCGCCGGCGCGGAATGGACTGGTGTGACACTCGAAGTCCGCGGCCGGCCTGACGTCGACGGCAACCCGGTTCCTGACGATGTCAGCGGGTACAAGACGCTCTCGCTGGACTGCTACGTGACCGGTGTGGCGATCATCCGCGTGCAGATTCTGGACAAGGGACATGGCGCGTATAACGCGACGCAGCCGCCGGAATACACCTTCAAGGTCAAGAACGGATTGAACACCTACAAGATCCCGCTCAAAGCGTTCAGTCAGCCGGAGTGGGTGAAGGACGAGCGTGTCGAATCCCAAGGAGGTACTAAAGGGTCTGACCTCGGTCCACATCATTCCCTTCTGTGAGAACCACTGCGAGGCGAACAAGCAGGGGATGGTCATCGTCGACAACATCGTGTTCGAGAAGTAGGTGCGCCTCCGGCTCCCGCCACCGTTCGTGCTGCTCCTCGGAGCGGTGGCGATTGCCGCGCTCGCGACATGGATCGTCCCGGCCGGCGAATACGCCCGCCGGGACGATACCGCCACCGGTCGACGGGTGGTGGTCGCGGGCACCTACCACGCGGTCGCCGCCAGTCCCGTCGGCCCATTCGGCGCAGCAGTGGCTATTCCCCGCGGCTTCGTCGACGCTGCCGATGTCATCGTCGTCGTCCTGCTCGTGGGCGGCGCGTGGGTGATTCTCGACCGCCTCGGCACGCTCACGCGCGCGGTAGGCCGGGCGGCGTGGCGGTTCCGGCGCCAGGGCCTGCTCCTGATCCCGGTCGTGTCGCTCATCTTCGCCGTGCTCGGCGGCCTCGAGAACATGCAGGAGGAGATCGTCGCGCTCGTCCCGGTATTGCTCCTGCTTGGCAGGAGTGTCGGCGTGGACGCCGCGACGGTCGTCTCGATGGAGCGCAGGCGCCGCGGCCGTCGGCAGCGCGTTCAGCCCAATTAACCCCTTCCAGGCCGGCATCGCCCTGAAACTCGCGCAGCTCCCGCCGCTGTCCGGCGGCGGACTCCGCATGGCAATGTTCGTGGCGGGTGTCGCTCTCTGGGTCGCCTGGACGATGTTCTACGCCAGCCGGCACAGGCTCCCGGCGCAGGTCACTGTCGACGTCGCCGCGCCGCCGCCACTGACTGCGCGCGACCTGCTCGTCCTCGTCGCGGCGCTCTTGCCGATGGCCGCGTACGTCTACGGCACGCTCGCCTGGGGCTGGGGGTTCAACGAGCTCTCCGGCGCGTTCTTCGCGGGCGGCTGCATCGCCGGCCTCATTGGCGGCATGGGCGTCACGGGCACTGCCACGGCGTTTGTCGAGGGCATGCAGAGCCTCCTGCCGGCGGCGCTCCTCATTGGCGTCGCCAGGAGCATCTCGATCGTCCTCGGCGATGGGCACATCATCGATTCGCTGCTCTACGGCCTGGCGTCGCCGCTCGGGCACGTTCCCGCGACAGTCTCTGCGTTCCTGATGATTCCGTTCCACGCGTTGGTGCACGTGCCCGTGCCCTCTGTCAGCGGGCAGGCGGTGCTGACGATGCCCGTGCTGGTGCCGCTGGCCGATCTCCTCGGCCTCTCACATCAGGTGCCCGTGCTGGCGTACCAGACCGGGAGCGGCCTGATGGAGTTGCTGACGCCGACCAACGGCGGAATGATGGCCGTCCTCGTAGCCGCCGGGCTTCCATACGGCTCGTGGATCCGGTTCGCCGGAGTCGGCTGGGCAATCTGCACGCTGGTCGGGATCGCCGGCATTCTCGCGGCACTCGCCGGTCTGGCGGGCTAGCCTGAGGTCTTCATGAGCACGACGGATGGCGGCGGCACGCGCGAGGGGTATGTCATCTCGACGGATACCGCCCGCATGGACGCTGTCGCCGTTCATGCGTACCTCGTGCGGTCCTACTGGGCGGAGGGGATTCCACTCGGCACAGTCAGGCAGGCGCTGGCCAACTCGCTCTGCTTCGGGCTGTTTCACGACACGGAACAAGTCGGCCTGGCGCGCGTCGTCACTGACCGCGCCACTTTCGCGTACCTCTGCGACGTGTATGTCCTCGAAGCGCACCGGGGCCGCGGACTCGGCGAATGGCTCATGAGCGCGGTGATGAGTCATCCCCATCTCCAGGGTCTCCGCCGCTTCAGCCTGGCCACTCGCGACGCGCACGGCCTGTACGGAAGTACGGGTTCAGCCGCTGTCGCGCCCGGACAGCCACATGGAGATCGTCAAGCCGGGTCTGTACCTCCCGGCCACCGCATCATGACAACCGGACGGGTCGCGGCAGTCACCGCGGCATGGCTGATGCTGGCCGTCGTCGTCGGCGCGACAGGCTGGCCGGCGCAGTTGCGGCCGCCGGCGCCCCAAGTCCTGATCCTGGTCCTGTCGCTCCTGACCTGGGTGGCGCTCACGAGGCCGGCCCGCGTCAGAGCCTGGACGATGTTCGTGGACCCGCGCGTCTTCGTCGTGCCACACCTGGGCCGTATCGCCGCGGGCGTGGCGTTTGTGATCGCTTATGAGCGAGGTCTGCTGCCGTTTCAGTTCGCGATCCGGGCGGCCGTCGGCGACGTGATCGTTGGCGTCGCCGCTGCGGGGCTGATAGCGGCGCGGCGGCCCGCGACAGAGCGAGCGCGCGGCGCGTTTCTCGCGTGGAACGTGCTGGGCCTCGCCGACATCGTGATGGTCGTTGTCAGCGCGGCTCGCGCGGGGCTTCGGGATCCGGCGTCGATGGCCGCCCTGCTCCGGTTGCCGCTCGTCGTCGCGCCGCTGTTCCTGGTTCCCATCATCTTCGCCACGCACGCCGTGCTCTTCCAGCGACTGCGTGCCTCATCGCGATCGGAAGGCCGTCTGTGAGCTCACGTCCTGACTACGGCATCGACGCGCCGCCGGTGATCCGCAACCTCGCGCTTGGCGCGCTCGCGTGCGCGGCCATCACGCCGTTCATTCCCTGGTACTTGCGCTACACCGTCGTCTCGACCGGCGCCGTGTTCGCCGCGGAAGTGGTCTACATGCTCTGGGCCAGCCGCGTCGGCAAGATTCAGCAGCGCGAGCGACTGTTTGCCCTGATCGACTGGTCGAAGGTGGAACGCGTGCTCGACGTGGGCTGTGGCCGCGGGCTGCTGCTCGTCGGCGCCGCGACGCGGCTGGCGCCCGGCGCCAGGGCTATCGGCATCGACCTCTGGCAGGCGGCCGATCTTGCCGGCAACCGCCACTCCGCGACGCTCGAGAATGCCTCGCTGGCAGGTGTCAGAGACCGCGTCGAGGTGGTGACCGGCGACATGCGCGCGATCCCGCTGGCGACGGAAAGCGTCGATCTCGTCGTGTCGAGCATGGCCGTACACAACGTGCCTGGCGCCGATGGCCGGTCCAGGTCGATTGCCGAAATCGCGCGGGTGTTGAAGCCTGGAGGGAAGGTGCTGATTCAGGACATGCGCCACGTGACCGACTACGCTGCCGGCCTCCAGGCCCATGGCCTGAAAGTCGACAGCGTCTCCGATCGTCAGTTCCGGATTTTCCCGCCGGTGAGATACGTCACGGCGACGAAGCCGGCCACGCAATCCTGAGGACTACGGACCCGGGCTCCGGGCTCCGGGCTACGGGCTGCTCGCCGTGCTCCGTCGCAATCGTCAACGACAGCTCTACACTTCCTCGACCTCTAATCCCCGTTCCGCCCGTGCCGCCGCGATGATCTTCTGCTGCAGGTGGCTGGGCACTTCCTCGTAGTGCGAGTACTCCATGTGATACGACCCGCGGCCGCTCGTGACCGACGTCAGGTGCTGCTCGTAGGTCAGCATCTCCGCCATCGGCACCTGCGCGCGGATCAGGGTCATGATGCCGCGCGTGTCCATACCGCTGATTCGCCCGCGCCGGCCGTTCAGATCGCCCATCAGGTCGCCGGCGTAGTCGCTCGGCGCGTGAATCTCCACCTGCATCACGGGCTCGAGAATCGTGGGCCGCGCGCGACTCATGCCGTCCTTGAACGCCAGCGACCCTGCCATCTTGAACGACAGCTCGTTGCTGTCGACGGCGTGATACGAGCCGTCGAAGACAGTGACCTTGAAGTCCACGACGGGGTATCCGGCCAGGTAGCCGCGCAGCCGCGATTCCTGGATGCCTTTTTCCACCGCCGGCACGTACTGCCGCGGGATCGAGCCGCCGAAGATGTCGTCCTCGAAGGCGAAGTCGGACCCGCGCGGCGTCGGCTCCATCCGGATCTTGCAGTCGCCGAACTGGCCGTGTCCGCCGGTCTGTTTCTTGTGGCGCCCGTGCGCCTCCGCTGACGCTGTGATGGTCTCGCGGTAGGGAATCCGTGGCGGCTTGAGGATCACCTCGACGCCGAAGCGGCGCTTCAACTTCGCGACGGTGACCTCGATGTGCACCTGCCCCTGACCAGCGAGCAGCAGCTCCTTGGTCTGGGGATCCCGCGCGTAGCGGATGGTCTGGTCCTCTTCCTCGAGCCGGTGCATCGCCGTGCTGATCTTGTCTTCGTCGCCGCGGCTCTTCGGCTCGATCGCGTAGGAGAGTACCGGCTCCGGGAAGGCAATCGGACTGAACTTCAGGCCGCCCTTCTCTGTCAGGGTGTCGTTGGTCAGCGTGTCTTTCAGCTTGGCTACGGCACCGAGGTCGCCGGCCTTGATCTCGGCCACGCCCGTCATCGTCTTGCCCTGGATGGCGTTGAGATGGCCGAGGCGCTCGCTCGACTCTCGCGTCAGGTTGTGGACGGTGGTGTCCGCCTTGAGCGTGCCGCTCATCACGCGAAACAGCGTGATGCGGCCGGCGAACGGATCCGCAATCGTCTTCCAGACAAACGCCGCGTACGGCGCCGCGGCATCCGGAACGGAGAACACCGGGTCACCGCCCTTGTCTGGAATCGCGGTGACGGGTCGTTCGAGCGGCGACGGCGCGTAGCCGACGATCGCCTCGAGCAGCGCCTGCGCTCCGGCCCCTGTCAGCCCGGACGCGCAGACCAGCGGGAAGATCCTGCCCGCCAGCGGTCCCGCATGAAGGCCGGCGACCAACTCCTCCTGTGAGAGAGTGCCCGACTCGAAGAACCGCTCCATGAGCGCGTCGTCGGCCTCGGCGACCATCTCGATGAGCGCGTCACGCCCGGCCTCGGCGGCGTCGTACAGCTCCGGCGGCACGGGGCCGTCGGTGCTCTTGCCGTCCGCGCCGGTGCGCCATGCCCGCATCGACACGAGGTCGACGACGCCGGTGAACTGTCGCTCTTCGCCGAGCGGCAACTGAATCGGCACCACCGCGCGGCTGCAGAACTCGCGAATCGAACCCAGTGTGCGCTCCAGGCTGGCGCGCTCTCTGTCCAGGCGATTGACGACGACAAGGCGGGGCAGTTCGAGCGTCGCGGCCTCGGCCCAGACCTTCTCGGTCTGCACTTCGACGCCGGCGACCGCGTCCACGACGAGGAGCGCCGCGTCAGCGACGCGCAGGCCGGCGCGGGCATCGGAGAGGAAGTTGCCCATCCCCGGCGTGTCGATGAAGTTGATCTTGGATTTGTTCCACTCCGCCCAGGCGAGGGAGGCGGCGAGGGTGTGCTTGCGGGCGATTTCTTCGTCGTCGTAGTCAGTGATGGTCGTGCCGTCGTCCACCCGGCCGAGCCGGGGCGTGGCACCTGCGGCGAACAGGAGGGCAGCGACCAACTGGGTCTTGCCCGCGCCGCTGTGGCCAACTACAGCGACATTGCGGATGCTGCCTGTGTCGTAGGCCTTCATGGCGAATATCCTCCGCTCCTGCGCGTCGCGCGCGCCGGAACCGATGGCGAGTTGGACGAGGATTGCGAGCGCCGAAGCTCAGGTCAGACCAGTGACATCTGGCGCATCTTATACCTCCTGACAGGGCCTTGACCTCAGGTTTCTGCCTGCTATGCTTATCGTAACGATTAGCAATTCTTCTGATTCCATCAGCGGGCGTGATGCCCGGGGATTCCCGATGAATGACGTGAGTGTGCAGCCAGTGCCCTCCGACAACGACATCTACGCCAACCCGCCTGACGTGACCACGCTGGACCTCGAGCCCGGCCATCCCGGCCTCGGCGACGCGGCGTATATCGCCCGCCGCCAGGAGCTGTTTGCGCTGTGCCGGCGAACACCGGCTGGAGAATCTCGGCCCGCCGCTGATTGCCTACACTGACGAGGAGACGCGCATCTGGCGCGAGGTGTCGCCCGAAGCTCGACGGCTCCACGTCGCAGCACGCCAGCGGCATCTACCTCGACGCCAAACGGCGGCTCGGCATCAGCGCGGACGACATCCCGCAACTGCGGCACCTGAGCGACCCGGATCGAGGAGGAAAGCGGCATGCACCTCGTGCCGGCCGAGGGCCCCATGCCGTACCGGACGTTCTACTCCTACATCGCGGAGCGCGGGTTCCCGGTCACGCAGTTCATCCGCCACGGCGCACGGCCGGAGTTCACGCCCGAGCCGGACATGATTCACGACTGCCTTGGCCATGTCCCGCCGCTCATGAACCACGACTACGCGGCGCTGCTCACCTGATCGGCAAAGCCGCCGTCCGCGGCGCGCACCGGCGATCAGGTGCTTGCGCTGAAGCGACTCAGCTGGTTCTCGATCGAGTTCGGGCTGATCGAGGAAGCTGGAGCGGCCAAGGTTTTCGGCGCCGGCATTCTGTCGTCGATCGGCGAGATCCCGTTCTCGCTGTCGTCACAGGTCGAGCACCGGCCGTTCGTGACCGACGAGGTGATCGCGACCGACTACGACCCGTCGCGGATGCAGGAGCTCCTGTTCGTCATCCCGTCGTTCGCGTTCCTGCGAAACGAGGTCGAGCAGTTGGTGGCGCGGCTGGGAGTCACGGTCTAGCGTCTGACGGCGCAACTGAAGTTGCGCCCTGCCGGGATCACGCGTGACTCCGCAGGGCCGATCTTCCGCCTTCGCTGAAGCTATGGCGGACTGCCGAAGCCCTGGCGCAGGGCGGTGAGATCGGCCAGAGCGTTATTCAGTTCGGCCTGGCGATCCCGCCGCGGTCCTTCAGACGGTACAGCTTCAGTTCCGGGCCGTCGGTCGGCGAAGGGAATGTCGCCACTTCCTGGGCCTGCGCGAGCAGGGAGCGATAACCGGCATACGCGGCGGGGTAGTCGCCGGGGGACTTGAACGCCGGATCGTAGCCGAGCGACGAGATCAGCACGTAGTCCACGCCCTGGGCGACGTAGTCGCCATACGTCTGTCCCTTCAACGGCCAGATGCAGCGAAAGCGATAGCGCGGCGATCGGAGCAGCGTCGGGTACACCTCCGTGACGATGAGGGCGCCGCGCGGGACGTTCTGATCGATCCACGGGTACGCGACGTCGACCGCAGTCGTCCGTGTGCGCAGCCAGTCGAACATCACGACGCGGTGCAGCGGCTCTGCCAGCAGCAGGAGCAGCGCCACCGCCACCGCCGCCAACCGCGCGCGCTCGGGCACGCGCACCCTGACCGCGGTCCAGAGCGCGACCGCGCCAATGGCCGTCACCAGTGCCAGGACCGGCAGCAGCGGCATCGTGTAGCGCGCGTAGATCTGGTACACCCTGGCGATCACCACGAAGTACAGGAGCGGGAAAATCGTCAGCAGCAGACCCAGCGCACGCTGGGGCCCGCGCACGACTCTCAGCGCGCACACGAGAAGGCCCACCAGCGCCCCGACCGACCCCACCCAGCCGAACGACTGCCGCAGGTACTGGGTACAGCGACCAGCCCGGCTCGCCGGTCCGCTGCGACGCAAAAATGTAAGCCAGCCGTGAGTAGTCGCTGAGAAACTTCGGCAGATCCGCGATCGCGTACGGCGTGCCGAGCAGAAACCCCGCCGCGATCATCGCGCCGACCACCAGCGTCCGCTGCAGGAGAACGACCGGGCTTGCGCGCTGGCTCCATGCGGCGATCAGCGGAAAGGCGATGGCCACCAGGCCGTTGTACTTGCTGGACGCCGCGAGACCGACGACGAAGCCGGCGGCGGCGAATGCCGTCTGCGTTGGTTGTTC
>CAWCNI010000007.1:0-74639 GCA_963796915.1 Vicinamibacteria bacterium
CGTCGAGGACGTCAGCCCGTGGAACCACTGGCGGATGCCGGCGATCGTCAAGGACCTCGGCCCGGCGCTCGACGAAGGGCCCGTCCTCGTGACTGTCGAGTACCTGGTCGATCCCGCGCGGGTCACTGAATTCCTCGAGGCTATTCACGCCTACGAGCATGCGCGGCGCCGGGACGGCGCATCGGACTGGGGAGTGTTCCGCGACGTGGAGCGCGCAGGTGTCTACCTGGAGACGTTTACCGTCAGCTCCTGGGCCGAGCACCTGCGGCAACACGAGCGCGCCACCCGTGCCGACAGCGAGCTCGAAGACCGCCTGCGCCGCGCGGCCCGCACCGAGCCCGCGGTGCGTCACCTGATCAGCGCCTCCGCGAAGATGTGACCGCCGGCCGGCGCCGCTCACGCACGTGGTGCGCGGCCGGATGGGACTACGTATTCAATTCGCGAAGACGTCGCTCGAGGAACCGCCGCTCGCTCGGGTTGCCCGCGAGGTCGAGCGCTCTCGCATAGCAGGCGGCGGCGTCGGCGCGCCTGTCGAGACGCGCCAGCAGATCCGCCCGCGCGGCATGCAGGAGGTGGTAGCCGTCGAGCGCGCCGTCGGCGGTGAGCGCGTCCATCAGCATCAGGCCCTGCTCGGCGCCTTCGGACATCGCCACGGCCACGGCGCGATTGAGCGACACGACGGGCGAGGGCTGAACCTGCTCGAGGACGCCGTAGAGCGCGGCGATCTGACGCCAGTCCGTGTCGGCGGCGCATCGTGCCTGGCAATGAAGCGCCGCGATTGCTGCCTGGAGCGCGAACGGGCCGCCGCGAGCGGCCACCGCCTCGTCCACGAGTGGCAGCGCCTCGGCGATCATGGCTCGATCCCAGCGGCTGCGATCCTGGTCGCCGAGGACCACCACGTCGCCCGATTCGTCGAGGCGCGCCTCGCGTCGCGCATGATGGAGCAGCATCAGCGCCACCAGTGCCGTCGCCTCGGACGGGGGCGCCGGCGACAGCAGGGTCCGCACCAGGCGGGCCAGCCGAATCGCCTCCGCGCAGAGATCGGCCCTGACGAGCGCCGTTCCCCGTGTCGCGGCGTATCCCTCGTTGAACACCAGATACAGCACTGTCAGGACCGCATCGAGCCGGGATGGCAGTTCGTCGGCGCCCGGCACGACGTACGGGATCTGCGCGTCGCGAATCTTGCGCCTGGCCCGCACCAGCCGCTGCGACATCGTCACCGGCGCGACCAGGAAGGCGCGCGCGATCTCGTCGGTCTCGAGGCCGCCAAGCGTCCGCAGCGTGAGCGCCACCTGCGCGTCGAGCCCGAGCGCGGGATGGCAGCAGGTGAAGATCAGCCGCAGCCGATCGTCCGGAATGTCGGCGGCGTCATAATCCGGCACGTCCGGGAGGGACTGCGCCGAGGCGTCGGCGGCGTACGAGCCGATCGCCTGCTCGTGCCGGACACGGCGGCGCAGGCTGTCGATCCCCTTGTGCCGGGCGGTCTGCACGATCCAGGCGCGAGGGAACTCGGGGACCCCGGTCAGGGGCCACTGGACCAGCGCCGCGGCAAAGGCGTCCTGTGCGGCCTCTTCCGCGACGTCGAAGTCGCCCAGCAGCCTGATGAGGGTGGCGACGATTCGACCCCACTCGGCGCGGTAGAGGCCGTCAACGGCGCCCTCGATGTCGGTCACTGGTCGATCGTAGACATTTTTTTCCGGCAAGGTGTCGATCTCGCCTGGTCCCGTTCGATTCACCTGACGGAGGCACACATGAAGTACATGCTGCTGATTTACAACAACGAGCAGGAGTGGGACCGCTTGACCGAACAGCAACGCCAGGCCATTTACGGCGAATTCCGCCAGTTTGGCGACCAGATCAAGCAGAGCGGCCACTACGTCTCCGGCTCGCAGCTCCAGCCGGTGTCGTCGGCCACGACGGTGAGGGTCCGTGACGGCAAGCGCCTGCTGACCGACGGGCCGTTTGCCGAGACCCGCGAGCAGCTTGGCGGCTACTACCTGGTCGAGGCGGCGAACCTGGATGAGGCTGTGGAGATTGCCGGCCGCATCCCCGGCGCGCGCTTCGGCACCATCGAGGTCAGGCCAATGGTGGAAATGGCGGTGCCCGCTGGCAAACGTCAGTGACCCAGCGCTCGTCTAAGTTCCCGATGACCTCTCTGTTCAACGACCTTCGCTTCGCCATCCGGGGGCTCCGACGCAGCCCGTTGTTCGCCACTGTGGCCATCCTTTCGCTGGCCCTCGGGATCGGCGCCAACACCGCGATCTTCACGCTGCTGGACCAGATCCTGCTGCGAAAGCTCCCGGTGAGGGCCCCCGAGCAGCTGGTCATGGTCTACCAGCAGGGCGCGCACATGGGCAGCAACATGGGCCCCCGGATGAACTCCTATCCGATGTACCAGGACCTGCAGAAGCGGGCGGCGCCCTTCTCGGAGGTGATCTGCCGGCGGCTGATTCCCGCGTCAGTCGCCGTGGACAACCGGACCGAGCGGCTGACGGCGGAGATGGTCTCGGGCAATTTCTTCACCATGCTGGGGGTGCAGCCGGCCCTCGGCCGCGTATTCAGCTCACAGGAGGACGATCAGCAGTACGCGGGTCATCCCGTCGTGGTGCTGGCCTACGACTACTGGGTCAGCCGGTTCGCCAGCGACCGCGGCGTGATCGGCAAGAAGATTCTCGTGAACAACTACCCGATGACGATCGTCGGCGTCTCGGCGCAGGGGTTTGCGGGAATCGACCCGGCCGCGTCGCCGCAGATCCGCGTGCCAGTGCTGATGAAGCGCGCCCTGGCGCCCGAATGGACCTGGTTCAGCGCCGACGACCGCCGATGCCGCTGGGTGCAGGTCTTCGCACGGCTCAAGCCGGGTGAGACCGTCCACTCGGCCGCGGCGCCCGTGCAGGGGCTGTTCACGCAGATTCGCACCTACGAGATGACGTTGCCGGCGGCCAAGGACTGGTCGGCCTATTCGCGTCAGCAGTTCATGCAGGGCAAGATGCTGCTGGACAAGGCCGACATCGGCTACTCGCAGGTGCGGAACGACTTCTCGAAGGCGTTGATCGTGTTGATGTCCATGGTCGGGCTCGTCCTCCTCATCGCCTGCGCCAACGTCGCCAACCTGCTCATCGCCCGCGGCTTCATGCGTCAGCGTGAGATTGCCGTGCGCCTGTCGCTCGGCGCATCCCGCGGACGCCTGGTGCGTCAGCTGCTCGTCGAGAGCCTGGTGTTGTCCGCGGCCGGCGGCGTGATGGGACTCGCGGTGTCCTTCGCGCTCACGAAGGGCCTGCTGGCCCTGATGCCGAGCAGCGGATCGCCGCTCCTGATCAAGGCCTCGCCAGACTTCCGAATCCTCGGCTTCACCCTCGTGCTGACGTTCATCACGGGCACCGTGTTCGGCCTCCTGCCGGCGCTGCGCGCCAGCCGGCCCGATCCCTGGTCCACGCTGAAGGACACGATGGGCTCGATTGCGGGAACCGGCGGGTCGCTGTTTCTCAGGAAGGGGCTCGTCGCCGCGCAGGTGGCGCTCAGCTTCCTGCTGCTCTTCGGCGCCGGCTTGTTCGTCCGCAGCCTGCAGAACCTGAAGACCACACAGACTGGCGTTGAGCTCGACAACCTGGTCACGTTTCAACTCTCGCCGTCGCTGAGCGGCTACGACAACCCGCGTGGCGCCATCTTCTACCAGCAGCTGCTCGACAATCTCGGCGCGGCCCCCGGCGTCAAGTCCGTCGGCCTGGCAGCGGTCTCCATCCTGAGCGGCGACGAATGGGACAGCACGATGTCTGTCGAGGGCCACAAGGCGACCGACGGCGAAGATCTCGCGGCGTTCATGAACGCGCTCTCGCCAAATTACTTCACCACGATGAAGATCCCCATCCTCGAGGGCCGGGACTTCACGCGGGCGGACATCAAGGAAGACTCGAAGGTCGCCATCGTCAACCACCGGTTCGCGGAGCATTTCTTCCCCGGCAAGAGCGCGATCGGCAGGCATATCGGCTTTGGTGACGGCCCGGGCACGAAGCTGGACATGGAGATTGTGGGCGTCGCGGCCGACGCGCTCTACGAGGGCCCGCGCGAGGGCATCCATCGCCAGGTCTTCATCCCCAACTGGGGCAAGAACACCGCCGCCATTTACGTTCGCACCGCCACATCGTCGGCCGGCGCCTACAGCCTGATCCGCAGCGAAGTGAAGCGCCTCGACACCGCGATGCCGGTGTACGAGATGAAGACGCTCGAGGCGCAGCTCGACGAGATCCTGCTCACCGACCGCCTGATTGCGCTGCTGTCTGCCGGCTTCGGCCTGCTGGCCACGCTGCTCGCGTCGATCGGCCTCTACGGCGTGATGGCCTTTGTCGTCGCCAGGCGCCGCAAGGAGCTGGGCATCCGGCTGGCGCTTGGCGCGGAGCCGAAGATGGTCGTCTGGATGGTGATGAAGGAAGTGCTCCTGCTGCTCGCTATCGGCCTGGCGATCGGCGTGCCGTCGGCCCTGGCCGCGGGCCGATTCGTGTCCACGCAGCTGTATGGCATCGAGCCCTACGACGCGACGATTGCCATTGCCGCCGTCCTCGTGCTCGCCAGCGTGTCTGCCGCCGCGGGCCTGATTCCGGCGCGGCGCGCGGGGCAGATCGATCCGATTCTCGCTCTGCGCTATGAGTGAGGTAGCGCAGCCGGCAGGCGGCAGCGGCAGTCGGCTGCGTTAAGTCGGCCGCGCCTGCTGCCTGCTATGCCTCCGCCAAAGCGGCAATATCGCGGTTCTCGAGGCGTGTCACCGGTGCGCCGCTGGTCGCGGCGACGATCATCGCGCGGCCAATCTGCTCGGTCGTGATGATCAGCCGCGGCAGCGCCGCGCGCAGCACCGTCAGCAGCGGGCCGGTGACGACGTAGAAGATTCGTGTCCAGGTGGTGCTCGACCTGATGCCGTGGAGCGGCTGGATCACACCGGGCCGGAACATGTAGGCGGCCTTGAACGGCATGGCGAGCAGCGCGTTCTCCGTGCGGCCCTTCACGCGCGCCCACATCAGGCGGCCTTCGCCAGTGCTGTCAGTCCCCGTACCGGAGACGTAGATGAATGTCATCCCCGGGCTCGTGTCGAGGAGCTTGTGCGCGACGGCGATCGTCAGGTCGTAGGTCACTCGCGTGTAGTCGATCTCCGACATTCCAACTGACGACACACCCAGGCAGAAGAAGCAGGCGTCCACCCCCTTCAACCGACCGGCGACGGCGCTCAGATCCGTCACGTCCGGCAACACGAGATCGGCGATCTTCGGGTCGTGGTTGCCGCTGGGCCGCCTGCCGAGCGTGACCACAGACGTGATTCGCGGGTCGCGCAGGCATTCGCGCACCACGCCCTGCCCCACCATGCCCGTTGCGCCGAGTATCAGGACCTTCATCGTCAGTGCACCTTCAGCGTGGCCGGCAGGCCGTGGAACTGCGCGTAGCGTGCCAATTGCACGTCCAGTGCCTCACGCAGCGCGCGCGTCAGGCGGGTGAAAGGCTTGACCTCGACGTGCACGCTGTCGGGCAGACGCGTACGGCGCCAGCCGCCCGCCCAGTGCCCGTCAATCACCAACTGATGAGGAAAGGCGCCGACCGATGCCGCCGTACGCGGAGCCACACTCGTGCCGCGATCGCGGTAGGCAATCAGGCACTCGTCGTAGTTTGGCAGCAGATAGAGGGAGACGCCCGGCGGCTGCCGTGGTGCAGCTGTGACGCCCTGCCAGTGAGCGCGGCCATCGAGCGCCCGCTCGACCAGCGCGTCTCCCGCCAACGCGATGCCTTCCTTGCCGTCCCGCATCGTCAGGCCGGACCACCACGCGAAGTCGCGAATGGTCGCCGGCCCATGACTCGTGAAGTAGCGTGTCGCGAAGGCCGCCAGCGCCTCGTCGCGGGTTACTACGCGCCGCTGTGGCACCCGTTCGTCGAGTATGGCGTAGGTGAACTGGCTGCCGCGCCGGGCACCGCTGCACACCAGTCCGTCGAGCTCGGCGCTCATCATCACGAACGCAAGCCGAATGCCGGCGGCTTCGATGCCGTCGTCCCGCAGCGCCGCGGACACCTCGGCGCGCGTCTTCATCTGCCCGTCGCGGAGGACGCGCGTGATCACCTTGTACGCGCGCGACACCACCGCCCGGTCGAGTCCCACCTTCCTGTAGTAGGACGCGTTGAACGCCTGAACGCGGTGACCGGTCAGCAGGAGCAGCGCGCGGATGTCGTCCGGCGCGACGAAGTGCCACGTCGGCCGCATGACGTGCGTTCGCAGGATCTCGCCGCGATTGAACGCCCCGTCCACGTCCGCCGCCGCAAGGCGCGGCGCCCGCATGCCAATTGCCCATCGTGCGCCGTCGTAGTCCTGCGACTGGACCGCGCCAAACCACGAGACGGCCTCGCCAGCCGATCGGAAGCGCGGCTTCAGGAGCCGCTGAAAGTGCAGGCGAGGGCCGACGATGTCAGGCGGCAACATGGCGGACGCGCATCACAGCTGAATGATGCCGCGACGGACCGCGATGGCCACAGCCTGGGTGCGATCGCTCGCCGCGAGCTTGTCCATGATGTGCTTGACGTGGACCTTGACGGTCTCCTCGGAAATCCTGAGCGCCTCGGCGACGTCACGGTTCCGGTTTCCGCGCGCGACGAGGTTCAGCACTTCTGTCTCGCGATCTGTCAGCGTCTCATCCCCCATGTGCTCGGCGAGGTGGGCCGCGACGTCAGCCGGGATGCGGCGCTTGCCGGCATGGACGTGCCGGACGGCCTCGATGAGCTCCTGCGGCGGCGTGCTCTTCAGCATGTAGGCCCTGGCGCCGGCGGCAAGCGCGCGCTGGATCTCGACGTCGCCCTCGAATGTCGTCAGCACGATGATCCGCGCATCGCGCTGGCGCGATCGAATCGCGATCATCGCGTCGATGCCGCTCATGTCGGGGAGCCGGAGATCCATCAGCGTCACGTCCGGCGCAACAGCCTCGGTACTGCTGCACGGCGTCGCGGCCGTTGGCAGCCTGTGCGACCACGCGCATGTCGGCCTGGTTGTTGATGATCGCCGCGAGGCCCTCCCGGAGCAGCGGGTGATCGTCGACGGTGAACACGCGGATGACAGCGGCTTCGCTCACGACTCACTCCTGACGCGCGCGACCCGGCTCAAGGACGCGCCTCCGGCGCAAAGGCGAGATGTCCCGGCAGTGTCACCACCACCTCTGTGCCGGCGCCGGGGCGACTCCAGACCTTGAATTGCCCGCCGATCCGATCGGTGCGTTCGCGCATGCCGGAAAGACCCCAGTGCCCGTCGCGGCCAGAACGCACCACGCGTTCATCCATGCCCACCCCGTCGTCGCGCACCAGAAGACGAAGCTGCCGCGCGGTGTACTCGATCTCGACTTCCACCAGCGCGGCGGACGCGTGCCTGAAGGCGTTGCCGAGCGCCTCCCTGCCGATTCGGTAGATCTCGTCGCGAATGACGGGATGCAGCGGGCGGGGACGGCCGTCGACGATGACGCGGAACTCGGTCTGATCCGGCACCGCCATCTCCTGCGGCACCGCCCGGAACGCGTGCTCGAGATTGTCGCCCTCGGGAGATGACGCGCGAAGGCCGCGAACGGCGTTCCGGCCTTCCTCGATCACATGGCTCATCAGCTGCAGGACGCGCGCGAGCGACGGCTTCGCCGGCGAGTCTGCCGGCAGGCGATCGGCGGCCACGTGCAACTGCATCGACGCGCTGAGGAATCCCTGGAGAAGCGTATCATGCAGCTCCTGCGCGATTCGTGTGCGCTCCGCCAGGCGCTCTTCGTAACGCAGACCGAGTTGTCGCGCCACCTGCAGCATCCGGTATCGATAAAGCGCGGCCGCAAGTCCGGCGACGCCGATCACCATGGCGACGCGAAACCACCAGGTCTGCCACCACCGCGGGTCGATCGCAAACGACAACGTGGCCTCAGAGCCGTTCCATCGGCCTGCTGCGTTGCTGGCGACGACGCGAAACCGGTACGTCCCCGGACCAAGATTGGTGTAGACCGCTTCGCGCGCAGCGACCGGATCGCTCCAGTCACGGTCGAACCCGTCGAGGCGATAGCGATAGCGTGTCCGCTCGGGTGCGCGGAAGCTCAGGCCGGCATAGGTGACTGTCAGACGCTGACGGCCGGCGGAGACGTGGGGGAACTCCTGCAGTTCGACGGGCTCGCCATCGGCCGTCAGCGCCTGCACGTCGACGCCGGCGGGGACGTCACCAGGCGCGAGGCGACGAGGATCGACAACGGACAGGCCCTGACTGGTCGACACCCAGATGCGTCCGGCGGTGTCCGCGATCAGCGAACGATCGCGCTTCACTCCTTCGCTGCTGCCGAGGCCGTCAGACGCGTCGAACGCGCGGACGTCCTCGTCGGTGACCTTCCCGGCGAGCAGCAGGTCGCGGGGCACGCGGGTGACGCGCGTCGGCGTCGAGATCCAGAGCCCGCCGACCTTGTCTTCAGCGATTCCGAGAATCGGCTGCCGGAGAAGCGCCGGCAGGTGCCCGAGCGGCGTCACGCGGCGCGACGTCACGACACCCGGCCCCGCGCCGGTGCCGACCCACAGGACGCCGCGGGTGTCGGCGAAGAGGCACGTCACGGCGTCCGACGGCAGGCCGTCTGCTGCGTGATACGTGCGCCACTGCCCGTTGGTCAACGACGACAAGCCGGCAGGCGTGCCCAGCCAGAGCACGTCTCCAGTCTCGGCAATGGCAGTCACCGTATTCGACGCCAGGCCGCTGTCTGTCGCGTACGTGGTGAAGCGGCCGTCCTGCCAGCGGCTCACGCCGCCGGTGAGCGTGCCGGCCCAGACGGCGCCCGCACTGTCGGTGAACACCGTGTAGACGCTGTCCTGGGCGAGCCCGTTGACACCCCGGTATGTCTCCACGCGACCCGGGTCTGCGTCGACAGGCAGCCGCGTGAGCCCGTCCCTCTGGCGGCCGAGCCAGAGCTCCCGGCCTGCTGCCGCGATGGAGTAGACGACGTCGCTGTCGAGTGATGCGGCATGCACGGGTGTCGCCTGCCCATCCCGAAGCCGGAAGAGTCCACCGCGGACAGGGGCCACCCAGATGTCGCCGTCAAGGCCCGGGTGAATGGCGCCGGCGCTGCCCGGAGGCAGGCCCTCGCGCTCGGAGTAGTTGACGAAGGCCGCGTTCCGCAGCCGCTCGAGCCCGCGCTCGCCACCGACCCAGAGGTCGCCCTCGCGGTCCTCGAAGATCGCGTTGAGCGTGCCACTCGTCGCAGCGGCGCCGCTCACGCCGCTGATGCGCCCATCTGGCTGCGCTATCAGCACGCCATGCGCGACCGACGCCACGTGCAGATTGCCGGCGCGGTCTGCAGCCATCGCGAGCGCCTGCAGGTGATCGGGCCACGCGATCGGGTGCCGCACCGCGGTGCCGTCCCACAGCACGACGCCGTTGTCGGTGCCGATCCACAGTTCGCGATCGCCGGCCGGCAGCAGACAATTGATCTTCTTGTCCGGAAGTCCTTCGGACACCGGCGTCACGCGGCCCTGCTCGACGACGAAGAGCCCGGCGTCGCGAGTGCCGAGCCAGATGCGGCCGTCACCGGTCTCGGCAATTGAGATCACCAGCGCATTCGGCAGCAGCCGCGGGCTGGCGATCTGCTCGACCGTTGCACCGCGGAAGCGCTGCGCGCCGTCAGCCAGCCGGTCGGCCAGGACGCTGCCGTCGCGCCCCGTCGCCATGGCCGTCACCACGGCGTCGGAGCGTTCCACCACTGACAGCACTTCGTCGAACTGGCGTTCGCGGTACTTGAGAAGGCGGGAGCCGGCAAGACGGATCCACAGGGACCCACCGCCGTCCACGACCAGGCCGAGCACGCGAGCCGCGGCCGGCTGCATCCCGGGCGGCAGCGTCATCTGGTGAAAATTGACGCCGTCGAATCGCACCAGGCCGGCATCCGTGCCGATCCACAGATATCCGTCCGGAGTCTGCGCGATGGCATTGACGGCGCCAGCCGGCAAGCCCTCCTCCTGTCCCCACCGATCGCGAGCGAATTGCGGCGATGAGGGCGGCTGCGCGCCGGCGCTGCCCGCCGCGAGCATCAGCATCAGGACGATGCCGCTTCTCGCACCCGGGCGGTTACGGGAGGTAGTCGAACTTCTCAACGACGACCTCGGATCCCGCTTGGAGCGTCGTTCGACCGAACCGGTAGACGTACAGGTTGAGGCGCACGGTTTCGGCGCCAGGCTCCGGCACACCCGACGTGAAGACGTGCGTCGAGGCGACAGGACCGTCGGGCCCGCCACGCATCGCCGTAAAGGCCGCGCGCCCGTGCTCCCAACGCAGCGCGAACGCGACTCGGCCGGCGGGCGCCGTGAAGCGCGCGACGTTGGCCGGCACGTAATACGGCTGCAGCACGAATTGCGCGTTCTCGCTCCCCGGTTCGCCCCAGCGCGACACTTCGATGTCCATCTCGCGATGGTTCTGGTCGGACCCGAGCTCGTCCCAGGTGAACATCCCGAGCACCGCGGCCGGATCGAGCTGCGAGATGTCCTGCACGACGAAGCGATACGTGCCGTAGCCGAGGCTTCGCCGCATCATGATCTCGGCCGATGCCCACCCGTCTCCCTTTGGCGAGATTCGCAGGTGCAGGCTGCCGGCATCGTCTGTCCACGCGTTGTCGGGGCTGTAGTAGGCGGGACCGCCGCCACGGTCGCTCGGGATCTGTCGAACGGTCCAGTCGTAGCCGCTGAATTGCAGCGTCCTGGCCGGAGGCGCCGCCGCGGGTCTGCCTGGTGTGACCGACACTGCCGCCACGCCGCCGCCCTGGGGCGGCAGCGCGTCCATCCGGGCCATTGGCTGATAGCCGGGATCGACCAGCAGCGCCGCGTAGTCGGTTCCGAGATGCGTCGTGGCGCTCCACGTGGCGTCAGGATGGATCTCGGTGAACGGAGCGCTCGCCAGCGGTTGCACCCACCACTGCCCGCTCTTCGCGTAGAGCACAATCCGTTGTCCCGCCCGTACGCCGCTGATCCTGCCCGTGATCGGCTCACCCGTGGCAGTGCCGCCCTCGGAGGCCGTCGGGATGGTCACGAACTCGATCGCCGCAGGCTTGTCCGATCCGCGACAGGACGCCAGGACGGTCCCGAGCCCGCCGAGCACGACGCCGACAATGCCTCCGCGGATGGCGTTCATATGGGGAAGACGTCATCCTACCGTAGGCATGTCACGGGCACGAAGCGGGCGCTTCGAGTGGTCGGACAGCCTGGACCTCACCCCCTCCTCGCGTTCAAGGTAATCTTGAGCCGGACATGTTCAAGCAGACCGACGACCTGCGGATTACCCAGGTCCGCCCCCTCATTCCGCCGGCGATCCTGCTCGAGGAGATCCCGCTCAGCGAGGAGGCCTCCAACGTCGTCGCGGGCGCGCGCGACGCCATTGCCGCCGTCGTCGAGCGCCGCGACCCTCGCCTGGTCGTCGTCGTCGGTCCGTGCTCCATTCACGACCCGCGGGCGGCGCTGGACTACGCGGAAGGGCTCCTGCCGCTGCAACAGCGCTACGCGGGTCAGCTGATCGTGGTGATGCGCACGTACTTCGAGAAGCCACGGACGTCGGTCGGGTGGAAAGGGCTGATCAACGACCCCGACCTCGACGAGAGCTTCCACATCAACAAAGGATTGCGCCTCGCGCGGCGGCTCCTGCTCGACGTCAACAACCTCGGCATCCCGACGGCGTCAGAGTTTCTCGATACCCAGATTCCGCAGCACATCGCCGACCTGACGTCATGGGTCGCGATCGGCGCCCGCACGACGGAGAGCCAGGTACACCGGGAGCTGGCCTCCGGCCTGTCGATGCCGGTGGGCTTCAAGAACGGCACCGACGGCAGCACGCAGACGGCGGTGGACGCCGTGCTCTCAGCGCGCTCGCCGCATCTGTTCCCGTCGGTCACCAAGCAGGGCGTCTCGGCGATCTTCGAGACCACGGGCAACGCGACGTGCCACGTGATCCTGCGCGGCGGCTCGCGCACAGGTCCGAACTACGAAGCCGACAAGGTCGCGGAGGTCTGCGCGCAGCTCGCAGCACGAGGACTCCGCGAGTCGGTCATGATCGACTGCTCGCACGGCAACAGCCAGAAGGACTACCGGCGGCAGGCGATAGTGGCGACGTCGATTGGCGAGCAGGTGGCCGCCGGCTCGTGGCGGATTCTCGGCGCCATGCTCGAGAGCCATCTGGTCGAAGGCCGGCAGGACTACGCACCGGGCCACCCCGCGGTTTTCGGGCAGAGCATCACCGATGCCTGCATCTCGCTGGCGCAGACAGAGCCAATCCTCGAGGCCCTGGCGGCGGCGCAGCAGTCGCGTGGCGCGGTCCCTGCCTGATCGCGGTCGCGCAGTTGTGATAGCGTGCCGCTCATGACTGAGCGCACGCTGTCTCGTCGCACCTTCCTTGCGCTGGCCGGCGCGCTGCCCCTGGCCACGCGCCTTCGCGCCGCGGCAGCCCCGGTGCCGGTGGGCCTGGAGCTGTATACCGTCCGCGACGCGCTGACCAAGGATCTGATTGGCACCGTTCGCGCCGTCGCGGGAATGGGCTACCAGGTCGTGGAGTTCTACTCGCCGTACTACCAGTGGACGCCGCAGGGCGCCGCGGACGTGCGCAAGGCGCTCGACGACCTCGGCATCGCGTGCCACTCCACGCACAACGACAACTCGGCGCTGAAGCCCGAGGGCCTGCAGAAAGCCATCGACCTGAACAAGGCGATTGGCAGCCGCTACATCATCATGGCCAGCCCCGGCCAGGTCACCGGCGCCGACGGCTGGAAGGCGATCGCGGATCGCCTGAACGCCGCGGCCGAAACGCTGCGCCCCCTCGGCATGGCGTGCGGGTACCACAATCACGGCCTCGAGTGGCATGCGGTCGACGGCCAGCGGCCGATGGACATCCTCGCGGCGAACACGTCGAAGGACGTCGTCCTGCAGTTCGACATCGGCACGGCGGTCGAGGCGGGCGTCGACCCTGTCGCCTGGATCAACGCGAACCCGGGGCGCATCAAGAGCATGCACTGCAAGGACTGGGCGCCAGGCGAGGTCGGGTACGGCGCGCTGTTTGGCGAGGGCGTGGCGCCGTGGTCGAAGATTTTCCCGGCCGCAGAATCTACGGGCGGGATCGAGTACCTACCTGATCGAGCAGGAACGCGGGCCCGAGGAAGAACAGCTCCTGCGAGCCGAGAAGTGCCTGGCGAACTGGAAGAAGATGCGGAGCTGAGGCGGGGCCTTACGGGACGAACGTGAACTTCGCCTGGCTGGTGACGGAGTTGGCCCACCCGAACGGGAACGTCTGCTGCGGCCGCTTGCGGGCGCTCACCCTGACGTAATAGTCCCGATTCCGCTCGAGCTCCAGCGTCTCGCACACCGGCAGCCGCGTCAGCGTCGTCAGCCACTGCTTCACGACAGCTTCATCCTCGGTGACGGCGGCGTCGTCTGTGCGGCCGTCGATCGTGCGCGACAGGCTGTGACGACGGGTGAGGTTGTCGGTACTGGTCGCTGACGTTCACGACGACAGCCGCGACGGTGCGATCCACCCAGCCGGCGACCACCATCCGAAGCTGCACGTCGTAGGTGAACGTCACGCGCAGCCCGCTGGCGATCGTGTCCTTGACCTCGTCGGTGTACGCGTCGCTCATCTCGACCGAGACGAGCACCTGGGGGTCGTGGACCAGCGGGACGATCCTGAGATTCTCAGCCGCCATCAGAGTGACTGCCGTCACCAGGGCGAGCACCGCTGCCAGCGAGAGGCGCGTTCTCATCGCTTGTGCGTCCTGTGCCCTGGCACGAACGTGAAGCCCATGGTGGCGCGCCAATAGGAGAGTTTCTGCGCGCCCAGACTGACGCCGGTCGTCTCGCCCCCGAGGCTGTGGAAGTAGCGGAGATCCCAGTTGAGCCCGAAGTTGGGTGTCAGGAACCCTGTCACGCCACCCCCGACGTCAAATGCGCCGACAGACTTGTTCGTCGTCAGTAGCCCGAGGACGTCGTCGCTCTGCACGTGCATGACTCCTGCCCCGCCGACCACATAGGGACGAAGCGTGTATTGCGTCCAGCGCCGCGGCATCGAAATCACGACGTTCCCCATGAACGTCGTCACGCCGCTGTCCACGACCAGCTTCTGATGGCTGGCCTGGAAAAACCCGGGCCCATACGAGAGCTCGCCCTCGACCCCGAAGATGCCGCCCAGCAGCGTCGCGGCGCCGCCGAACGCCACGTTGGGCTTTCCAGCGGCGTGCTCCAGATCGACGAACGTCGTGCCGCCCGCGAACGTGACACCGAGAAACGGCTTGAGCTGCCATTCAGCCAGGGCCGCCGTCGGGAGAAACAGGACCAGGACGCACGCGAGCAGGCCGGCCCGCATCTACGGAATCAACAGGCCCAGAAACACACGCGCGAACGGCGACGTCGTCACGTCGCCGGCGGTCAAGTCATACGGCTTCACCAGGCCGTCGCCGTTGGCCAGCAACACCAGCGTCAAGCGCCGCAGCGGCAGCATGATCACGAGCGACGACGACGCGTTCTCGCTCATACCGAACTGCCAGACAACCGGCTCACCATTGTAGGACTGAACGAACCAGCCAAGGCCGTGCGGCAGAGGCAGGCCGGTCGCGCCGAGCGGCGCCTGCCACGCGGCGGCGAGCGTCTCCGGCAGCAGGATGAAGCCGCCCTTCAGCGCGACGTCGAATTTGGCGTAGTCCCGCGCTGTCGAGATCAGCCCGTTGGTCGGCGTCAACGTGCTGTCGGGATGGACCGTGCGGGTCACGCCGCCATCGGCAGTCGTCTGGTACGAGCCCGTGAGCCGGCTCAGCACTCCCAGGTAGCGCGCTGCCGTTTCAGGCGTGGGAACGCCTTCCGCGGGCGGCACCAGCGTCACGACGTCCAGGCCAGGGACCGAATCGATCATCGCCAGCCGATCGAGCAGGTTCGACAGCGTCTCGCGGAACGAATCGCCGGTGCAGGATCGGATGGCGGACTTCAGGGGATCGAATCGTTCGGGGCGGTACGCGTAGATCAGCTGACCCGGCACGCCAGACGTGTGGGACAGCACCTGCCGAATTGTCGCGTTGCCGTCCGGGACATCCTGTTCGAACTTCGAGACAGGGTCCTCGAGCGAGAGCTTGCCTTCCTCGACGCAGCGGAGCGTCATCGCGGCCGTGAAGACCTGCGTCAGCCCGTCGAAGTGGAATGGCGTGTCGGAGGCCATCGCCGTCGACTGCTCGACGTGGCTCTGACCGTAAGCGCCTTCCCACAGGATGTCTGTGTCGCCGATGATGGCGGCGGCCAGGCCGGGCATGTGACTTTGAATCCGAAGCGCGTCGAGGTACGCCGAGAACCGGGCGTAAAGCTGATCGGTCGGCGGCGGTGCCGCCTGCGGCAGCTGGAGCAACGCGACGGCTAGGAGTAGTGTCACCAGGCGCATGGCTGAGGATGAGGTGGAACGGCCTTCATCATAGCGGAAGTCACTCTGCGGCGGGAGGATTCCGCACGCCCCCCGGGTCCGGGGGTTGCTGGCGGAAATCCCGAACATCCCGTATCGTCAGCCGCGCGGCGTCCGGCAGGGACGCCCACGACCTTCACGCCGGAGAGACCGACTATGCCCACGATGCTGGTTTTCGTCATGGTTGCCGCCCTGACGAGCCAGGCGCCCGCCCCCGCGCTCACGCGCGAGCAGATGGCGCACTTCCTCCTCACCGCCCGTGTCGTCAAGACGCACTCCGTCAGCAAGGGCGTCACCGCACCGCTGCGCCTGACGCTGACCGACGGGGTGCTGACGCACGATGCCGCCTTCACGTCGGTTGAAGAACAGCTGCCCATCATGCGTTTCGCCGACGGACACTCGGAGCTGAACTTCGTCGATTCCTATCGCTACACGCTGGCCGCCTACGCCATCGCCGGGCTGGTGGGGCTCGACACGATGATGCCGGTGACTGTCCCGCGAGCCTACGACAGGCATCCGGGGGCATTTGCGTGGTGGCTCGACGTGAAGATGGACGAGGGCGACCGGCTGAAGCGCAAGATCCCTCCGCCTGACGCCGACTCCTGGGCGCGGCAGATGCATCGCATGCACGTGTTCACCGCGCTCGTCAACGACACCGATCGCAACGCGGGCAACATCCTGATCGACGCCGACTGGAAGATCTGGATGATCGACTTCACGCGTGCCTTCCGGCGCTCGCACGAGCTGCTGCCGCATCTCGACCTGACGCGCATCGACGCCCACCTGCTCGGCCACCTGCGGACGCTGACCGCTGCCGACGTCACGCGGGCGACGGCGCCGTACCTGCCTCCCGCTGAAGTCGAGGCGGTAATGGCGCGGCGCGACGCGCTGGTCGCGCTTTTCGACGGCCTCGTCGCGAAGCAGGGCCGCTTGCGCGTCCTGTACTGAACGTCCGCCATGCCCGACAGCGTCATCGTCGTCGAAGGGATCCGGAAGTCGTACGGCGCAACTCCCGCTGTGCGTGACGTCACGTTCGACGTACGCCGCGGCGAGATCTTCGGGCTGATCGGGCCTAACGGCGCCGGCAAGACGACCACGATGGAGTGCATCGAGGGACTGCGCGCGCCAGACGCCGGGTCGGTGTCCGTCCTCGACCTCGATCCGGTTCGGGACGTCTACGACCTTCAGCCGAGAATCGGCGTCCAGCTTCAGTCTGCACAACTGCAGAAGCGCATCACGGTGCACGAGGCGGTCCACCTCTGGGCCTCGCTCTACGGCCATCAGGTAGACACCGCCGCCCTGCTCGATCAGCTCGGCCTGGCGGAAAAGCGCGATGCCTGGTTCATGACGCTGTCCGGCGGGCAGAAGCAGCGGCTTTTCATCGCCCTCGCGCTGGTGAACGACCCGGAAGTGATCTTCCTCGACGAGCTGACCACCGGCCTCGACCCGCAGGCCCGGCGCGCCATCTGGGACCTCGTCCGCGGAATACGCGATCGCGGCAAGACCGTGTTGCTGACGACGCACCTGATGGAGGAAGCCGAACGTCTCTGCGATCGCGTGGCGATCATCGACAGGGGGCGGATCGTCGACATCGGGTCGCCGGCCGAGCTCGTCGCGCGACACTGCCCCGAGCGCACCATCGCGATCGTGGCCGACGACCCCGACGCCAGGGCCAGGCTAGCGGCGGTGCCAGGCGTGCAGGTCGTGGAGCATCAGGGATCGCGGCTGGTGCTTCGCGGCAGCGGCGAGGACATGGTGACGGCGGTGATCGACTGCGTGTCGGAGCATCGCATCAGAGTCCGCGACTTCACCACCGACCGGCCGACGCTCGAGGACGTGTTCCTCGGCCTCACCGGCCATTCCATCCGCGACTGATCCGATGAAGCTTCCCAACCCGCTCGGCGTCTTCACCGGCCTGTGGCAGCTCACCTGGCTGGAAGTGAAGATCTTCGTGCGCGAGCCCATGGGCGTCATCGGCACCGTCGGCGTGCCGGTCGCGGTCTTCGCGCTCCTGACCCGCCTGATGGGGCCGAAAGTTCCGACGGCCGCGGCGCCGGCCGGCACCGGCGCCTCGTTCGACGTGCCCGTGCTCGCGGCGGTCCTGATTTCGCTGAGCGCCGTGTTGTCGCTCGTGACGATCATCTCGATCTACCGGGAGGGCGGCATCCTGAAGCGGCTCCGGGCGACGCCGCTGCGCCCGACGACCATCCTGCTCGCGCAAGTCCTGGTCAAGCTGCTGTTCACGTTCGTGACGCTGGTCCTGATGGCGCTGGTCGGTCAGCGCCTGCTTCCGGCGGGGCTGAAGGTGCCGTGGGCGTCGTTCGCCGCCGCCCTCATGATTGCGACGGCCGGCCTCCAGTCGATCGGGTTTCTCATCGCCAGCATGGTGCCGACAGCCCGATTCGCGCAGCCGATTGCCAGCGCGCTGCTCTACCCGATGCTCGGCGTCTCGGGACTGTTCGTCCCGATCTCGTCGCTGCCGCCGGCACTCCAGGTGCTCGGTCGCGTGCTGCCCCTTGGCTACGCCGTCTCGCTGCTCCGGGGCACGCTGCACGGCGACCCGCTGTGGTCGCACGCTGGCGACCTCGCGGCACTTGCGATATGGTGCGCCGTGTGCGCGTTTCTCTCGTCGCGTGTCTTTCGCTGGGAATGACCAGGAGGTCTGTGATGCGGATACTGCCGATCGTCGTGATGTGCGGGCTGGCTGCGCCCGTTTATGCCCAGAGCGCCACGAGCGCCAATCCCCTCAGCGCGTCGCTGCAGACGGCGTGGAAGAACGCCGAGAAGAACATCCGCGACTCCGCCGACCAGATGCCGGAAGACGGCTACGCATTCAAGCCGGTCGACGGCGTGCGCACGTTCGGCCAGATCCTGGCCCACGTGGCCGGCGTCAACTACGTCTTCTGCGCGCCAGCGAAAGGCGACACGACGAAGCGGAACGAAGACGATGTCGAAAAATCAGCGAAGACGAAGGCGGAGATCGTCAAAGCGCTCGGCGACTCACTCGCCTACTGCGACGCTGTCATTGCCGGCATGACCGACAAGACTGCCGCCGAGACGATCGACCTGCCCTTCAACATGGGCAAGGGCGCGCGGCAGGAGCCGCTGCTGATCAACGTCGGGCACGTGAACGAGCACTACGGCAACCTCGTCACTTACTTCCGCATCAAGGGGATGGTGCCGCCAAGCTCGAAGGGGCAATAACAGCTGCTGGCGAGAGCACTTGCAGGTGCTGAAGTGCAGCGGTGCTGCGGTGCGGCAGTTCCGTGCTCACGTGCCTTGGCGCGCACTTCGGCACCCCAGCACTTCAGCACCTCAGCACCGCACTCCCGCACCGCTGCACCCTGGCACTTCAGCACTTACAAAGTGCTGGAAGTGCTGTTCGCAGTTAAAGTGCGTCGATTGCCGTCGCGACGCGATTGGCGGAGCGCGTAGCCGCTTCCTGGCCCCAGTTCAGGTTGTCGGCATAGGCGCCGACGAAATGAATGCGCCCGTGCGGCTCGATCAGGCCGGGCCAGAACTTCGACAGATCGCCAGGCGCGTAGTCGGTGCGCTCGCACGCCGATCGCCACGGGTCGGTGGCCCACACGACGGCAAGCGCCTTCTCGATGTCCTCGGACTTGCCGGGGTACCGCTTGCGGAAGACCTGCAGCGCGCGCTCGCCAGTGCCGGGGCCTGACGCAGTGCCGACGACCAGGCCGCGTGAGGTCTGGACCTCCGCGCCGGTCGCCCAGGCGTGGTTGAGCGACGGGTCGCCGAACTCCATGTTCGGGCTCGCCTGATCCTTCTCCCAGAACTTCGACTTCGACTGGAAGATGATGCGCGTGTCCGAGTAGTACGGCACGTTCTGGATGGCGTAGTTCTTCGCGTCGGGCCAGCCAGGCGTCACCGGGATCTGCCGCAGCATCCAGGCCGACATCGCGCAGACGAGATAGTCGCCCTCGACTGTCGTCGTCCCTTTCGGCGTCTTGCACGTCACCTTGACCCCGGAAGGGCTGTGCTCGATCGCGGTGACCGGCGATTCCAGGCGCACGCGATTGCCGAGGCGCTCGGCAAAGGCGTCCGGCAGCTTCTGGTTGCCGCCGACAAGGCGATAGACCTTCTTCGGGAAGTTGTCGACGCCGCGAATCTTGAGGATGGCCGCGTGCCACACCGACTGGAGCGCCGATCCGCCGCCGCCGATGAACTGCAGCGCTCCGGCCGACGCGCCGTCCTTCTTGAACAGCGCTGTCGTCGTCATCGTGTCGAGTTGATTGAGGCCGGCGTCGAACGGCTTGTACTCGTCCTTGAACGCGTCCATGTACGGCTTGTAGTAGAGCGTGGCCAGCTCCGGGAACGTGTTCTCCTTCACCCAGGCGATCTCGCGCGCATTCAAGCCAAAGCCCGTGAGCACAGCCGGATCCATCAGCATCTCCGGCGTGTAGAGCTTGCCCTTGATGTTCCTGACGATGTGCTCACGCCGCGGGTAGTAGACAAACGGAAGCTTGAACTCCTCGACGTACGCGCGATAGCGCTCGTAGCCGGGGTTGGTGAAGTGCTCGGCTCCCCCATCCGCGTACAGCCCGTCGTCGAGTCCCTCACGAAACGTGAAGACATGGCCGCCGGTGCGATTCGACGCTTCGAGCACCGTGACGTCGTGGCCGCGGCGCATCAGCTCGTAGCCGCAACAGAGGCCGCCGATCCCGCCGCCAGCGACGACGATTCGCTTGCCTCCGGCGCGAAGGGGCAGCATGCCGGGAAGCAGGGCCACCGAAGCCATCTTCAGCGCCTCGCGGCGCGTCATCGTCAGGTTGGGGGATTGTGGGTTCATGTGAAGGCTTTGTAGTGCGCGAGCACCGGAGAATGCAAGCAAAGTTTGCAGATGGCTCGCAGCTTGCTGCCCGTAGCCCGTAGCCCGTAGCCCGTAGCCCGTAGCCCGGAGCCCGCAGCCCGTAGTCCAGAGTTCGTTAGCGGACCCGCACCTGCGCCTTCAGTCTGATGTCCGCGCTGGATGCGCCGATCTGCACGTCGTAGGTTCCCGGATCGACAACGAACGCTTTCTGCGCCTCGTCGTAGCGGGCGAAGTCCTTCGACGGCGTCACGACGAACTCCACGTGACTGCGTGCGCCGGCAGCGGCCGTCACGCGCGCGAAGCCGCGCAGTGACATGAGGGCCGTGGCGCTGCCTGCACCCGGCCCGCGCACGTAGAGCTGCGGCACGTCCTCACCGGATCGCGCGCCGGTGTTCCGCACTGTCAGCGATATCCGGATCGGATCGGACGCGCCGACCTCGGTGCGATCGACCTGCAGGTCTTCGTATCCGAACGTCGTGTACGACAGGCCATGGCCGAACGGATAGAGAGGCTCGCCGGTGAAATAACGGTAGGTGCGCCCGTGCATGTCGTAGTCGGCAAACGGCGGGAGCTGGCTGACGGCCTTGTAGAATGTGACCGGCAGCCGGCCGGCTGGATTGGCGTCGCCGAACAGCACGTCGGCGATGGCGCTTCCGCCGCGCTGACCGGGATACCAGGCGACCACGATGGCGGGAATGTGCGCCTTCGCCCACTCGAACGACAGTGCCGATCCCGTCATCAGCACCAGCACCACAGGCTTTCCCGTCGCCTGGATCGCCTCGAGCAGCCGCTCCTGCGGCGATGGCAGGACGATGTCGGTCCGATCGCCGCCGGCAAATCCCGGATACGAGACCTGCATCTCCTCGCCTTCCACGTCGCCGGTCAGGCCACCCACGAACACGACTGCATCGGCCGCGTGCGCCGCATCCAGCGCTGTCTCAAACGGCGGCTTCGCGCCTGGCATCCGCCAGGCCAGCCGGATTTCGGCGTCGCGCTCGGCCTCGAAGTACTCCAGACGTATCGCGTAGGTCTTCCCGGCCTCGAATCGCACCGTCGCAGACCCGGCGCGCGCGCGAGGCGCCGTGGTCCACAGGTCGATGACGGCCTTGTCGTCAACGAACAGCCGGAAGCCGTCGTCACCGCTCACGGTCAGCTCGTAGTCGCCCGTGGCCGGCGGCGTGAGGAGACCCGTCCACCGGGCCGAGTAGTTGTCGTTGTCGAGCGCCTTCTCGACGGGCACTTCACCGCGCGCCACCGCGTCGCTGGTCGGCGCGCCGCGGTACCACTTGAAGTCCACGACGGAATCCACGCGTGACAGCACCGCAGGGCCGGCGAGGTCACGACCGCGGAAATACTCCGCGCGCAGGCCGTGATCGGGCGAGCCGGCGGCAGGCGAGAGATACGACGCGTCAAGAACGGGCACTGCACGCGGGTCCTGACGTCCCTCGATCAGGTCCACGCCGCGCGCGTAGAGGACCGTCGTGTGCTGGCCGACGGCCTCGCGGATCCCGGCCAGCGCGGTCACCGGCCGTGACGGCGTGCCGTAGTAGTTGCCGAGCAGTGACATCAGCTCGTCGGCGTTGGGGCCCACCACCGCCAGCGTCTTGAGCGACTTCGAGAGAGGCAGCACGCCCTCGTTCTTGAGCAGGACAATCGACTCCTGCGCCATCCGGCGCGACAGCCGATCGTGTTCCGGCGATTCGTTGACGCTGTAAGGAATCTGCGCGTACGGGACCTGAGCCGGCGGGTCGAACATCCCGAGCCTGAATCGCGCGCGCATCAATCGGACCAGCGCCGTGTCGAGATCGGACTCCGCGATCAGACCGTGCGCCAGCGCGTCCTTCAACGACCGGTACGCGGCGCCGCATTCCAGGTCCACCCCACGACGCAACCCGAGCGCCGACGCCTGCTCGGCGGTCTCGACGATATGGTGGAAGCGGTAGATGTCGTCAATCGCGCCGCAGTCCGAGACGACGTAGCCGCTGAAACCCCACTGGCGACGCAGCACCTGCTCGAGCAGCCGTTCGCTTGCCGATGCCGACTCGCCGTTGACGCGGTTGTACGCGCTCATCACCGATTCCACTTTTCCCTCCTCGACAAGGGCGTGGAACGCCGGCAAGTACGTCTCGAACAGGTCGCGCTCGCTCGGGTGCACGTCGAAGCGATGGCGATCGGCTTCAGGACCGCTGTGCACGGCGAAGTGCTTGGCGGTCGCCACCACCTTCAAGTAGTGCGGGTCGTCGCCCTGCAGGCCGGTGACGAAGGCGACGCCCATCCGCGATGTCAGGTACGGATCTTCGCCGTAGGTTTCCTGCCCGCGCCCCCAGCGGGGATCCCGGAAGATGTTGATGTTGGGCGACCAGAAGGTCAGGCCCTGGTAGCGCGCCCGGAGACCCCGCCGTTGGAACTCGTGATGCTTCGCGCGCGCCTCGTCGCTGACGGCCGTGGCGACCTCGTGCAGCAGGGGCGCGTCGAAGGACGCCGCCATCCCGATGGCCTGGGGAAACACAGTGGCGGCGCCGGCGCGGGCCACCCCGTGCAGGCACTCGTTCCACCACTCGTACGACGGGACGCCGAGCCGCGGGATGGCCGGGGCGTCGTTCATCAGCTGGGCGACCTTCTCGTCCGGGGTCATCCGGCTCACGAGATCGCGGGCCCGAACCTCAGCCGCTAGCGACGTGTCCAGATAGGGCGCAGGCGCGTCGGGGCTCACCCGTGATGCCGAGCCAAATCCCATCAGAACCGCCACGATCGACACGCCGACGGGGGCCAACCGGACAACAGCGCCGCTCATCACGGCTGGGATTGTAAAGCCTTCGCACTGTTTGTCTGACTGGGGACCGGCGGCGGCGCTCTGCGGGTATCATCTTCCCTTCGGAGCGCACACCTTCGTGTCGATGGATTCGTCGGAATCCACGGTTTACCTGCTGGAGCAGATCCGTGGCGGGGACCAGTCAGCGCTCGAGCGCCTGCTCGGCCGCTACCGCCCCCTGCTGTCCCGCTGGGCCCGGGGACGCCTGCCGCACGGCGCCCGCGATCTGTCCGACACCGACGACCTGGTGCAGGACACCATCATCAGCACCTTGCGCCACCTGGACCATCTCGAGATTCGTGGCGAGGGCGCCCTGCAGGCTTATCTGCGCCGTGCCGTGCTCAACCGCATTCGTGACGAGCTCCGGCGGCACAGCCGTCGCGGCCCGGCAGAGACGCTCGACGACGAACGATTTCTGTGTGCGTCCGACTCCCCGCTTGACCAGGTCATCGGGCAGGAAGCGCTGACGCGGTACGAGGCCGGACTCGCGCGACTCAGCACCGGCGAGCGGCAGGCGGTGATCGCGCGGATCGAGATGGGCCAGACCTATGCGGAAATTGCCGCAGCGCTCGGTCGGCCCAGCGCCGAAGCGGCGCGCATGGCCGTCAACCGGGCGCTCGCTCGACTGGCCCAGCTGATGGTTCCATGACCGCAGACGAACGCAAGATCCGCCAGCTGGCGGCCGCCGTCGCCGACGGCCTCCCGGTCGACTGGCGCCAGGCCGAGACGACCTCAGGAGACGAAGCCGAGCGCGCCGTCGTGCAGCAGTTGCGCCTGCTGGCCTCGCTCGCCGACGTGCATCGCACCGGCGAGGCGACACTCGCCGACGATGACGGGGCCAGCAGCGAGGCGCTGTCCGACGGCGACGAGCCGACGGCGTGGGGGCCGCTCGAGATCCGCGAGCTGGTCGGCAGCGGCGGCTACGGGACGGTCTATCGAGCCTGGGATCCGCAGCTGGCGAGAGAAGTCGCGCTGAAGCTGCTCAACGACGATCGGGCCACAGACCCCGTCTTCCAGCAATCAGTGGTCGCGGAAGGCCGGCGCCTGGCCCGCGTGCGGCACCAGAACGTCATTGCCGTTTACGGCGCCGACTCGCACGGCGAGCGGGTCGGCTTCTGGATGGAATTCCTGGAAGGCCAGACGCTCAAGCAATGGCTGGACACCCAGGGCGCGTTGAACTCACGGGAAGCGACGCTCATCGGCATCGAGCTGTGCCGGGCGCTTGCCGCGGTCCACGCCGCAGGGCTCGTGCATCGTGATGTGAAGGCCCAGAACGTGATGCGCGAGGCCGGCGGCCGCACGGTGCTCATGGACTTCGGCACCGGGTCGGAGACAGGGCAGCGCGCCCGCCTGGCCGGGACGCCCTTGTACATGGCGCCGGAACTGTTCACGGGCTCGGCCCCGAGCCCCCGCACCGACATCTACAGCCTCGGCGTTCTGCTTTTCTACCTTGTTTCCAACGAGTTCCCGGTGGCGGGCGCGACGCTGGACGTCATCAAGCGCGCGCACGCGTCCGGCACGCGGCGGACAGTGCGGGATGTTCGACCGGACCTCCCTGCGGCGTTTGTACGTGTGGTTGATCGGGCTCTCTCGCCCGATCCGGCAGCCCGACCGGCCACGGCCGGCGCCCTCGAAGCGGAATTGGCCGCTTCGCTGGAGCTGCATCTGGATCCCGCTCGTGAACGCCAGCAAGCCGCGGGCTTCTGGCGCAACTGGCGGTGGCTGGTGATGGCCACAGGACTGATTCTCGCGGTGCTCGGCAGCTTCTGGGCGTCGGGACTGATGCCCGGACGCAACGCGATCCCGCCGCTCAAGGCGTCGCAGGTGCGGAGCCTTGCCGTGCTGCCGCTCGAGAATCTCTCCGGCGTCTCGCAGGATTACTTCAGCGCCGGGATGACCGAGCTGCTGACAGCCAACCTGTCGAAGCTGCGCGACCTGCAGGTGATCGCGCGCGGCTCGGTGATGAAGTACAAGGACGGCACGACCTCGCCTCGGGAGGTCGCCGATGCGCTGCACGTCGATGCCCTGATCCAGGGCTCGGTGCTCAGGGACGGCGATCACCTTCGCGTCACCGCGAGCCTGGTGTCGGGTCGCGATCAGACCTCGCTCTGGGCCGACGTCTACGAGGGCGACGTCCACGACGCCTTCGCGCTCCAGAGCAAGGTGGCTCAGGACATCGCGCGGAGCATCAACCTCCGGCTCACGCCCCAGGACCAGCAGAAGCTCTCCGCCGCGCACGGCACCGCCAACGATCAGGCGCGGGACGAGTACCTGCGCGGCTGGGCCGCGGCGGAGCCGGCCACAGTCGAAGGCGCCCAACAGGCCATCGTCCACTTCGAGAACGCGATCAAGCTGGACCCGTCGTACGCCGACGCCTATTCAAGCGTGGCGCAGGCGTACTGGAGCTTGAACCTGAACTTCGGCCAGCTGTCCCAGCTCGATGCCTATACGAGGGCTCGTACCGCCGCCCTGAAGGCGCTCGAGCTCGACGACACCGTCGCCACTGCGTACTACACCCTCGGCAAGCTCCAGTTCACATACGAATGGGACTTCCCCGCCGCGGAGGCGTCGTTCCATCGCGCGCTCGACCTCGATCCGAACGACGCCGATGCGCACGAGCAGTACCGGCTGGTACCTCGCATCGCGCGGACGTCTCGACGAAGCGCTCCGGGAGATGCAGCGCGGCTGCGTGCTCGACCCGTTGCTCCACACCCGGCGCTCGGCGCTGGCCGCGATGCTGTATTACCTGGGCCGCCAGCAGGACGCGCTGCAGACGCTGAACGAGGCGCTGGCGCTGAGCAAGGATCCGGGCTGGTTACGGGTCCAGTTCGCCCGCGTCTACGCGGCCAAGGGCATGCCCGATGAAGCCCTGGCGCAGCTCGCGCCGACAGCGGCGTGGAAACCGACGTTCCGCATCGAGGCCGAACGCGCGCGAATTCTCGCCCAGGCGGGTCGCCGGCGCGAGGCGCGCGCGCTGCTCGAGGCCCTCGAGCCGCGGCCCGAGGCCGAGACGTCGCCCGACTCGCTGGCCTTCGTGCATTTCGCGCTCGGCGACAAGGACAGGGGCTTCGAGCTGCTCGATCGCGCGGTCGCCGCGCGATTGCCGGGCGCGCTCTGGATCAAGGTCGATCCGAGGTTCGATGCCGTGAGATCTGATCCGCGCTTCGCACGGCTCGTCGAACGCGTTGGCATCTGACACAGGAGGGAGCTGATGGCAAAGTCCGCCAGGAAGACCGCGCGCAAGACGTCTCGCACGACCGCCCGTGCCGCAACCCATGGCACCGTGAACATCCACAAGCACCTGCGCAAGCCGCTCGCGGATCTCAGGAAGGAAGCCGTGGCGCTCAGACGGAAGGCCGCCCCCCACGAGCACGCCGACCTCGACGAACTGATCGGCAACATCCACAACCTGACGATGGCCGCGCAGACCAACTGCAGCGGCAGCGCCTGGGCGCGCAAGTTCGCCCTGGCCGCAGCCAAGCCCACTCGAAGGTCCTAGCGCTTGAAGGTCCGCCGGTCTCCCACGCTGGTCACCTACTGGCGGGACGGCCGGCTCGTCGTGGAGAACTACGCGTCGGGCACGCGTGTCCCTGCCAGCCGGGGACTGCTCGCCGTCCTCGACGCGGCGACGGAGTGGCAGACTGTCGATCGGCTGGGCCGATCGGCGGAACTGGCAACGCCCGCCCTTGCGCGGCGCCTGATCGAGGTGCTCTGCGCCTCGACACTGCTGGAGCGTGCGCCCGGCAGCGCCGTGAGCAAGGCGTTGCCGCTCTGGGCGCCGTGGCTGCCGCACGCCGGGCTTCTCCACTTCGGCACCAGGGACGAGCCGTACCTGGCCCCGCGCGCCGCCGCGCTGGCCGAGCGCGCGCGTGCGAAACGCGAGGCTCCCCCGCCGCCGACCAAGAGCTACGTGGGACGGGAGCGCCTCGCGCTCGAATCGCCGCGCCCGCTTCACGTCGATCTCGACGTCGTCCTGCGCGCGCGTCGCACCTGGCGGCAATTCGGCCGCCGTCCTCTTGGCCTCGACGATCTGGCGACCGTGCTCGGTCTGACCTGGGGCGTGCAGCACGCGCTGCGCGATGACAACGGCGCGGCGATGGTCCTCAAGACGTCGCCGTCCGGCGGCGCGATGCACCCGGTCGAGGTCTATGTGGCAGCGTTCAACGTGGAGGGATTGTCACGCGGCCTCTATCACTACGACGCCGCGCGTCATGCCTTGAGCCGCGTGCGCCGCCCCAGCCCGCGCATGACCCCCGCTCGCTATCTGCCGCATCAGCCGTGGTACCGCGGCGCCGCCGCGATGTTCTTCATGACGGCAGTCGTCGCGCGCGAGCGCTGGAAGTACACGACGCCGCGCGCCTATCGCGCCATGCTGCTCGATGCCGGACACCTGTGTCAGACGTGCTGCCTGGTGGCCACGGCGCTCGACCTGGCGCCGTTCTGCTCGATGGCGCTCGCCGACTCGGCGATCGAGACTGATCTCGGCGTCGATGGCGTGCAGGAAGTGGCGCTCTACGCCGCCGGCGTCGGCCGCCGTCCCGCACGCTCGCGCTAGGCGTCGGCCGTGCCGTCGCCGGCGAGCATGCCGCGCACGCGCTCTCGTTCGCTGTCGATCTGATCCGGCGTCGCGCCGAGGCGGCCCAGCACCGCGGCGGTCAGCGCAATCGCCACTTCGCCTTCACCTGAGAACACCGATTGCGCGCCGGCTTTCCTGAGCGCGTCCGCCTCGCGCAGATGCGCCGTCCTGGCCAGGATGTAGACGGCGGGGTTCACCTCTCTGGCGATGCGGATAATCTCGGCGGCCTCCGGGGTGTCCGCCGTCAGGATCAAGCTGCCCGCGCGCCCCACGCCCGCCGCCTCCAGCACGTCTCCGCGCCCCGCCTCGCCGTACACCGCTGCGACACCGGCGTCACGCAGCGTGCGGACTGTCGCGATGTTCAGCTCGACGATCGTCGGCACGACGCCGTTGTCCGCGAGCAGCCGCGCCAGCGTCTGCCCGGTCGGGCCGTAGCCGATGATGACGGCGAGATGGGCTGCGGATGCCTGCCGGCCGCCGTGCGGCGTTGCCGCCTCCACGGCGGCACCAGTCATCGGCAGTCGTGCCATCAGCTTGTAGAGCACCGGGTTCAGCACGATCGAGGCAATCGCCACCGCCACCACCACGTGCATCGCCGCCACCGGCAGGATGTCCAGTTGCCGGCCGAGCGCGGCGACGATGAACGAGAACTCGCCGATCTGGGCCAGCGCCACGCCGACGCTCAGGGCGACGCGCATCGGGTATCCCATCACGCCGACAACCGCGATGGCCGCGAGCGGCTTCCCGATCACCACCACCGCGAGAATGGCTGCGATGAAGGCGGGCGCCTCGACGACGTAGTGCGGGTCGAGGAGCATGCCCACCGACACGAAAAACAACACGGCGAAGGCGTCGCGCATGGGCAGCGCTTCCGATGCCGCCCTCAGGCTGTAATCCGACCGGCCGACGACCATGCCGGCCAGGAATGCGCCGAGCGCCATCGACACGCCAAAGACCGCGCTCGATCCCACCGCGATGCCGAGCGCCATCACGAGCACCGTGAGCGTGAACAGCTCGCGCGACTTCGTGGCCGAGACGCGGTCCAGCAGCCACGGGATGACGCGTGCGCCGACCACGACGGCAAAGGCGACCAGCCCTCCGACCTTGGCGACAGTGACGGCGAGCGTCACGCCGATCGACGAGGGGCTGCCTGCGGCGCTGAAGAGCCCTGGCAGCAGCACCAGCACGATGACTGTCAGCACGTCTTCGACGACCAGCCATCCGACGGCGATGTGGCCGGTGGGCGTGTGCAGCTGGCGGTTGTCCGACAGCACGCGCACCAGAACGACAGTGCTCGCCACCGCCAATGCGATGCCGAGCACGATCGCGGCACGCCAGTCCCAGCCGAACCAGTGCGCGACGACAGCGCCGACGCCAGTGGCGACCACGCTCTGCACCAGCGCGCCGGGGATGGCGACGCGGCGGACGGCGAGCAGCTCCTCCAGGTGGAACTGCAGGCCGACGCCGAACATCAGGAGGATGACGCCGATCTCCGCCAGCTGCTCGGCGAGGTGCGGATCGGCGACGAACCCGGGAGTGTGGGGCCCGACGAGCACGCCGGCGAGCAGGTAGCCGACGATCGGCGACAGGCCGAGGCGCTGGGTCAGGTAGCCGAACACCAGGGCCGCGCCGAGGCCGCCGGCCAGAGTGGCGAGGAGGGGAAGGTCGTGCATGGGGACTACAACGGGCTACGGACTACGGGCTACGGGCTACGGGCTACGGATAGGCTACGGACTACGGGCTACGCGCTACGGGCAGCGTCGGTGGACCGAGGGACGCGACCAGGCCCGAAGCCCGGAGCCCGGAGCCCGTAGTCCATCGCCGTCCGCCTACGGCTTTGCCAGCTCGGCTCGGAGGACGCTCGCCAGTTCCCACATCAGCTTGTTGCCGGCGTTGTCGACCGAGTCGTCGGTGGCCATGTCGTCCACGGTAATGGCGATGGCGATCGGACCGCCCTTCTCGTAGACGATCCCGACGTCGCTGCGGAGGGCGTCGAGGGAGCCGCTCTTGCTGGCGATCTCGAGGTCTTCCGGAGCGTGGCGCGCGATGCCGTCGCGGACCTGCTGCATCTTCATGATGTCGAGGATGTCCTTCGAGGCCGCGGGGCTGACGATTTTCCCCTGCTGGAGCATCTCGAGAATCGTGACCATGTCCTTCGGCGTGCTCACGCCGAGGCCGTATTTCTTGTTCTCCTCGATCATGCCGGCCTTGCTCCAGCCGGTTGGCTCCTTCAGCTTCGAGCCGTCGCCTCGCACCTTGCGGTTCGACCGCGTCTGGTGAATGCCGATGGAGTCGAGGTAGTCGTTCACGGCGTCAGCGGAAATGCGATCGATGATCAGGTTGGTCGCCGTGTTGTCGCTGACGATGATCATCAGGATGGCAAGGTTCCGCACGGTGAGGTCGGTGCCGTCGGCGAGGCTGCCGAGCACCCCGGACCCGGTGACCTTGTCCTCCGGCTTCAGCACGATCCGCTCGTCCCAGCGCACCTTGCCCTGTGCGACCAGCGACTCGAGCGTGCACAGGATCGGCAGCTTGATCGTGCTGGCAGTCTTCACGCGGGTCTCCGCGCCGACACCGAAGTCGCGGCCTGTCGTCAGGTTCTTCGCGTAGAGAACGACAGTGCCCTTGAAGTCCTTCGTGAGCGCCGCGATCTTGTCCGCGAGCGGATCGGCGGATGCGGACGGCACGAACAGAGCGGCGACGGCGAGCGACAGGAACGCAAGGCGCATGGGTCGATATACTGCCACACTCAATCGGGCTACGGGCTACGGGCTCCGGGCTCCGGGCCGGTAGGGCCGATCTTCAGATCGGCCTGCTGCCGATCGTCATGGCCAATCTGAAGATTGGCCCTACTGGTCACTCGGGGCGTGCCCGGTTCAGCGTGCGCCGATGCGCCCTACGCCGACTTCCGATACGACCGGAATGCCTGCGTGGCCACCCAGCCGCTCGCGATCGACAGCAACACCAGCGCGCCGAGTCTCCAGAGAATGCCCGGCCAGTCGGGCGACGCCGACATCGCGCTTCTGGCGGCCTCCACGCCCCACGCCACCGGGTTGCCGCGCGACACCACGCGGATCCATCCCGGCATCAGGTTGCTCGCCATGAACACCGGCGACAGGAACGTCATCGGCAGCAGGACGAAGTTCGACGCGCCAATCACGGACTCGGTGCGCCGCACGACCAGCGCCATGGCATTGGACAGCGCGCCAAAGGGGACGCCGACCAGCACGCCGGCGGTCAGCAGTACCAGCATGCCGACGATGCCGCCCTCGAAGCGGGCGCCCATGAGCACGCCGAGCACCAGGAGGATCGATGCCTGGATGACCGTCAGCACGCTCATCTGAATCAGCCGGCCCGCGATGATGGCGAACCGGCTGACCGGCGAGACGAGGAAGCGATCCATGACGCCGCTGTCGATCTCGTAGATGATGCCCATCCCGTTCCAGCCGCCGCCGAACAGCGCCATCATGATCACGACGCCAGGCGTGACGTAGGTGATGTAGCTGGTGGCCTGGAATCCGGGGAGCTCCACCACCCGCTTGAACAGCTGGCCGTAGAGCACCAGATAGGTGATCGGCGTCGCCAGCGAAATCGCGATCCACCACGGCTGGCGCAGGAGCGACCTCATGTGGCGCACGGCCATGAACCACGAGTGCCGCAGCGCGGTCATCGCGCACCTCCCTTGTCGGCTTCGGTGAACGTCCGTCCCGTATGCCGCAAGTAGACATCGTCGAGGGACGGCCGCGTGACGCGGACGCTCTGGACGTGCGCGCCGACGGCTTCGAGGGCGGTGAACATGGCCGGCAGCGCCGTCGCGCCGTTGTCGGCGCGGGCGCGCACTGTCGATCCCTCGACAGCGACTTCGCGAATCGCGCCGAGCGGCGCCAGTGCCGCCGCGATCCGCGCGCCCGCTATCGTCTCGAGCAGATCGACGTGGATGGCGTCGCCGGACAACTCGCCCTTGAGCCCCTCCGGCGTGCCTTCGGCGACGACCCGCCCGCGGTCCACGATCGCGATCTGACCGGCGAGCTGATCGGCCTCCTCGAGGTAGTGAGTCGTCAGGAGCACGGTGATGCCGTCTTCGCGTGACAACCGCGTGATCTCCTTCCAGAGATCGGCGCGTGCCTCGGGGTCGAGCCCCGTGGTCGGCTCGTCGAGGAACAGCACGCGAGGCGTGTGCACGAGCCCCATCGCGATGTCGAGTTTCCGCTTCATGCCGCCGGAGTAACCGCGCGCGTCGCGGTCGGCGGCCGTTGTCAGCGCAAACCGATCGAGCAGATCCGAGACCCGCTGCTTCAGGCGGCTTCCCGTCAAGCCGTAGAACTGCGCCTGGAGCGTGAGGTTCTCGCGGCCCGTCGCGTTGACGTCGACACCGGATTTCTGCGCGACGCACCCGACAGCGCGGCGCACGGCATCGGGTTGGGCCACGACGTCGAGCCCCGCCACCCGCGCGATGCCCGAGTCGGGCTTGGACAGCGTGTTGAGAATCTTGACTGTCGTCGACTTGCCGGCGCCGTTGGGTCCGAGCAGGCCGAAGATCGTGCCCGAGGGCACAGCGAACGTGAGGCCGTCGAGCGCGCGAACGTCGCGCCCATAAGTCTTGACGAGGGCCTGGACTTCGATGGCCAGGGCAGGCCGGGCGGATGGAGGAGTGGCTGGTGTGTTCATGCGTCTGGATATGGAAGCACTAATGGTGCCGTCGAGTACAAGTTGTCAAATGACTGTACTAGCGTGACTTAGCCGATCTGATGGCACGGTGATTCGCGGTGAAAATAGCAATAAATTGCGAATACGCAATTGATGGTATTATTTGTGATCAAGTGATATCCGCCGCGCCGCCGTTCATTGTGCCGCACACGCTCGTCCTCCGGGCCTGGGAGGCTGTCAGCACCGAGCGATCGCTTCAGGGCGTCCTGACTGCGGTCTCCGAGGTCCTGGCGCCGGTCGTCCCCTTCGACGGCGTCGCGCTGGTTTCGCTGGGCCCCGACGGCGATCACCTGCTTGGCGCACATGTCCGTGGGCACAAACATCGCGACGGCGAGACGGCCCGCGAGTACCTCGGACGTCCCGAACTGGTTCGCAGACCCGCGACAGTGCCGCAGCGGCCGGTCGTCCAGTACCGACGAGTCTGTCGTCGCGCGCGCGTTCGCCGGCGAGCCCTACGTCTGCGCCGACCTTCTGGCGAAAGACGCCTGGTACGAGCACGAGTTCCAGATGGCTGCGGGTGGCATCCGCGCTTATGCCTCGGTCCCGCTCATGGTCCGCAGCGCGCTCATCGGCACCGCGGCCTTTACGCGCCTCGAACCGAATCCCTTCTCGGCGTCCGAGCTGTTCACGCTGAAGGCCGTCGCCCGCGCGCTGGCGGTGGCGGTCTCCAACGCCATCGCCTACGACGAGATCAAGCGGCTGCGCGACGCCCTGGAGGCAGAAAACCTGGAGCTGCGTACCGAGCTCGATCAGTCCGGCCGCATCGACGATCTCGTGGGCAGTTCCAGCGCCATGCGCGGCGTGGCCGAACGCATCGACCAGGTCGCGCCGACGCCGGCCACGGTGCTGATCACCGGCGAGACCGGCACCGGCAAGGAGCTGGTCGCGCGCGCCATCCATCGCCGGTCCGCCCGCGCCCGTGCGCCGCTCGTCAAGGTGAACTGCGCGGCGATTCCCGAAACGCTCATCGCCTCCGAGCTCTTCGGCCACGAGCGCGGCGCCTTCACCGGGGCCCACGAACGTCGTCGCGGCCGCTTCGAGCTGGCCGACGGCGGCACGATCTTCCTCGACGAAATCGGCGAGCTCAAGCCCGACATGCAGGTGGCGCTGCTGCGCGTGCTGCAGGAGCGCGAGTTCGAGCGCCTCGGCGGCGCCAATACCATTCGCGTCGATGTCCGTGTGATCGCCGCGACCAATCGTGACCTGGCCGAGGACGTTCGCAGCGGGCGATTCCGCGCGGATCTCTACTACCGGCTGAACGTGTTTCCCATTGACGTGCCGCCCTTGCGCGAACGTCCGGAGGACATCGCGCCGCTCGTCGGGCATTTCACCGCCCGCTACGGCACGAGGTTCGGACGGGCAGTGACTCACGTCAGCGCGCGAACGCTTCGGCAACTCACCGATTACCCGTGGCCCGGCAACGTGCGCGAGCTGGAAAACGTGATCGAACGCGCCGTGATCGTGTCACGCGGCGAGACGCTGCGGATTGAACGCGGCTTGTGGCCCGAAGGCGGCTCGGGCGGTGTCCCGCTCGCCGACACCGTGCAGCAGAGCGAGCGATCGGCGATCGAGTCGGCCCTCGCGATCGCCCGTGGCCGCATCTCGGGCCCGCGCGGCGCCGCCGCGCGCCTCGGCCTTCCTGCATCGACGCTCGAATTCAGGATCCGGAAGCTGGGGATCGACAAGTTCAGCTTCAAAGCGGTGGCAGGTCCGCCGGCGAATCCCTAGCTACTCGCTCGCCACCGCGTAGAACCCGCTGCGCGTGCGCACGCGCAGGCCTTTCTGCTTCACCTTGATCTTCACGTGGCGGAATCGACCGCTGGAATCGGCGGCGAGCGTGCCGGCTTCTGGCTGATAGCCGATCAGGTAGTAGCCGCGCTGGTCGGCCATGATGCGCCCGAGGCCGCGCGACAGATCGTTGTCGTTGATGACGGCGAATCCGCCGGTCTCGTCGGCCATGTAGCGCAGGCCGTCCTGCGAGTCCCGCAAGGCCGCCAGCCGCTTGTCAGGAACCGAGGCGCCGCCGTTGATGCCCGGCGCCGCGGAATCGGCAGCCGTGAGGCCGGTGACCACCAGCCCGCGCGGGTCGAGTGCGTAGATGACGACGCCCGCGCGGTTGGAGTGGTCCACTAACTGCTGCATGGCGTCGCGGACAATCGAGGTGTCCATGCCGAAGCCGAAGATCGAGAATCCTTCAGACACCAGCACCACGGACTTGCGGCCCGGCAGCGGACGCAGCATCTCGATCGCTGCGGACACGCGCTCCAGCGCGCTCACGGCGAAGTTGCGCTCCTGGAAGCTGTCGTAGGAATTCGAGAAATCAGAAATGCTCGTGACCGGATCGAACGCGCTGCCCGGACGCACGGCGCCCAGCGTGTAGCGGAGCCTGTTGATCGACGACCGCAGGACCGGACGGCTGAACGTCAGTTCCGGCGCATGCCGGTAGTTGCCGCTCGTCGTGATCAGCATCGCCAGATCGCCGGAATGAAATTCCCGGTCGGTGTATTTCAGCAGGCCGATCTTCGCGGCATTCACGCTTTCCATCGACATCCGCGAGTCGTCCACGACGATGGCGACGATGCGCCTGGCATCGGCGGGCTTGAGCGATTCCGGAGGCAACGGTGGGAGTCCCGAGCTGTCCACCCACGACTCGCCCATGTCGACATACGATGCCGCCGTGACCTTCTGGGGCCTGCCATCCTGCAGGACCACGAAGTCGTCGGTGCCGAGCGTGGTGACGGGGTTGCCCTTGCGGTCGCTGACCACGGCATCCAGCTGCACGAGGGACACCGACAGCCGGAAAATCGGCGTCGCGGAGCGCGCGGGCGTCGGGGCGGACTGCGTCTGCGCCGCCGGCGTGGCAGCCGCCGCACAGCACGCCAGGATGGCCAGCACGGACAGGTGGCGCATGACGCCTCCCGAAAAACGGCTCCGGGGAGAGGGAGGCGATCAGTATAGGGCGATCGGGCGCGCCTGCGCTGTCAGCGCGGGTCCCGGCCCGTTGCCGCCCTGTAGATAGCGCGCACGGCGTCGATGGTGTCCGCCTCTGCCGCAGTCTTGTCGGTGCGATAGCGCCGGACGCGGGCAAACCTCAGGGCCATGCCGCCCGGATAGTGCGGGCTGGCCTGGATGTCGTTGAACGCGATCTCGACCACCATCTCCGGCTTGACGTGCACGACGTAGTCGTCGCGTGCGACCTCGCGCGCCAGCAGCTCGCGCGTTTGCCACGCCAGCAGTTCGTCGGTCAGGCCCTTGAACGTCTTGCCGAGCATCACGAAACCCCCCGTCACGGGATCGCGTGCCCCGAGGTGCAGGTTACTCAGCCACCCGCGCCGCCGTCCGCTGCCCCATTCGACAGCGAGGACCACGAGGTCCAGCGTCCGCACGGCCTTTACCTTCAGCCACGCCGACCCTCGGCTGCCGGCTGCATACGGCGCCGTCGGCAGCTTCGCCATCACGCCCTCGTGACCGCGCGCGAGCGCGTCGTCCAGGAACGTCTGTGCCGCTGCGGCAGTGACATGCGACGCGTGCGGGATGACGGCAGACGCAGGCAGGACAGCCTGCAGCGTCTTGAAGCGATCGGCTTGCGGCTCGTCGAGCGTGTCGCTGCCGTCGATCGAGAGAAGATCGAAGAAGAAGGGCGTCAGCGGCAGCTGCGCCCTGAGCGCCTCCACGTCCAGACGCCGGCCGAAGCGTCGCATCGTGTCCTGGAAGGGGAGTGGCGCGCCGTCGGGCCGCAATGCCAGGACCTCGCCGTCGAGGATGATCGACTCTGCGGGGAGCGCGCGGACCAGCTCCACGACTTCCGGAACCGCTGGCGTAACCTCGCGCAGCGCGCGCGAGTAGACCTTCACCAGATCGCCCGCCTTGTGCACCTGCACGCGCGCGCCATCCAGCTTGAACTCCAGCGACGCGTCGTCGAGTGCGGCCACGGCTTCGGCCACGCTCTCGGACGAGTCGGCGAGCATCGGCTGCACCGGCGTGAAAACCTTGACGGCGAACTGGGAGAGCGCGGCCTCGCCCCCAATGCGTGCCGCGTGAGCGACGATGCTCAGGTCGCCGGCCAGCATGGTGGCGCGGCGCACTTTCGCGGCGGCGATATGCGCCGATTCGGCGACGGCGTCGATCAGCACGCCTTCCTGCGCGCCCTGGCGCAGCTCGCCAAAGAGCAGGCGGACAAGAAACTCCTGCTCGGCGGCGATGCCTGCGGCGAACAGCGCTCGAAGCCGCGCAAGGCGCGCGCCCGTCGAGCCCGTGCCTGACATCCCCGCGATTTCTGCGAATGCGCCGTCGACGTCCGACACCGTGAGCGTGGCGGCTGGCGCCGGCGGAACGTCGTGCGCCTGCCGGATCGCCGCTGTGCCGACGCCGAGCCTGCCCTGCCTGGTGGACCCCGAGAGAAAGGCGACGGCGGCGCCGATCTCAGACGGATCCAGGCTCGACAGGAGGGCGGCGAGCCTGGCGGTCTTTTCCTTCCTGCCGCGCACGGCGGCCACCGCGGCCGAGGTAGCGACCAGCTGAGAAAACGTCATGGCGGACGCTCAATTCTGCACGTAATTACCGCTGGAAATAGCACACGACTGCCCGCGGGGTAATGTTCTGGCACATGTCGTCCGATACACCCCGAAGTGGGAGTGTCAGGATGACCATCGCGGAGCTTCGCAAGACCAGAATGGCGCAGGGGCTGAGCTTGACCGAGATCAGCCGTACGACCCGAATCGGGGTGGCTCACCTGCGTCACATCGAGGAGGGCGACCTCAACGCGCTCCCGCCCGGCTTCTACGCGCGGGCCTTCATCCGGGCCTACGCCGATGCCATTGGCGTTGACCCCGACATGGTCCTCGGCGGGCTCGCGGATCGTCTGCCCGCGGCACAAGCGGCCGACGCGCCGCATCCGACCTCGCGCGCGCAGCAGGCGCTGCCATGGGCTGACGCGGCGACCTTGATTCCCGACGCGCGCATGCAGGTGCTGCGGCAACTGCTGAACCGGCACAACGAAAGCGTGGCCCGCGAGGCGCAGACGCACCCGCCGGTGCAGGCGTCGACGCAGGCTCAGGCGGACACAGCGCTGGCGGTGGCCGGCGCGACAGGGCGCGGCGAGCGGCGCGTCCTCGCCGCGACCTTCGATGGCCTGTTGCTGTGCGCGATCTACCTCACCGTGCTCGACCTGACGGCGATCACGTGCGCCGTCAGCGTGCGCGAGCTGCTCGGCATCGCGCCGCTGGAAGTGTGCACGGTGCTTGGCCTGATCACGGCGCTGTATCTCGTGCTGATGGGCGGGGTCGCCGGCCGGACGATCGGCGCGATGCTGCTCGACGTCCCGCTCATCGAACGCGCCCGCAGGCCCCTGGATCTCGGCGCCATCGCCAGGCGCAGCGTGGACTGCGTGCGCGCGGACGTCACGGCAGCGGCGGCGATGGTGACGTCGATTCCGTCGCTCCTCACGCGGTCTCGTCGCGCGGCCTGACGCACACGCGAAGGGCACGCAGGGCGCCGAACGCTACGTCGGCTTGACGCCAGCCTCCGCCAGCCACCCGCTCATCGTCTGGGCGTACTGGGGAAACGCCACTTCCGGCTCGTCGATGTCCGGGTGCCAGACCTTTTCCCACTCGAAGTTGTACAGGCCGCGATAGCCGCCAGACACCAGCGCCTGCACGATCGCCTTGACGCCGACGGTCCCCTGACCGAGCAGCACATACCGCCGATCGTCTCCACTCGCCACCGAGTCCTTGATGTGCGTGTGGCGCACCCACGACCCGATCGCGGCCCACGTGTCCGCGGGTGCTTCCTTGCCCAGGACCACGGTGTGGTGCGTGTCCCAGACCAGGCCGGTGTCGAATCCCGTGCCGGCGTGGCGCATCACTGCGACGAGACTCGCCGAGTCCGTCAGGTCGCCGTGCGATTCCACCAGCACGCCCACGCCGCTGCCCTGGGCGAACGCGCCGAGGTCGCGCAGCGTCGCGCCGATCCGCGCCAGCGTGACGTCGTGTGGTTCGTCCTTCAGGTAGCCGTTGGGAAAGACGCGGATGTAGCGCGCGCCGAGGCGGTGCGCGATGTCGATGAAGCGGCGCGCTTCGTCGAGCTGCGCCTCGCGAATCGCGCGGTCGCGCTCGTGCAGGCGGCTCGACGCGCCCAAGTCAGTCACGACCAGGTTCTGGTCGGCGAGTTGCCGCCGCGTCGTCGCGATCTGCAGCGGCGAGAACTCCGGCCGCTTGCTCAGATCCATCTCGCCTTCGATGCCGCGGATCTCGATGCCCGCGTAGCCGAGGGAAGACGCGCGTTGGAGGATGCTGGCCCAGGGCCACTTCGGGCAGCCTAACGTGGAAAACCCGATCGGATACCGCATGGGGCGATGGTATCCGACCGGGTGAAAGGCTGCGAGCCCCCGAGGGAGGCTCGCTGAACGTGAGAACCGGGGGCGGCCGCCTAGTTGCTCTGCAGAGCTCCCTGGTAGGGGATGACCTGCCCGACGACGATGTCGACGTCGAACGAGGAGGCGCGGTAGCCGTCGGCGCGAATCTCGACGTGGTGACGGCCCGCCGGCACCGTGAGCGGCGCCTGGTTCGGCGAGAACGTGCCCACATCGCCGATGTACTGGCCGTCGATGAACACCTGCGCGTTCGACGGCTGGATGTTGAAGCTGATTCCGCCTCCGGTGTTCTGGTCCACCCTCACAGAACTACCTTGCGCCTGGTAGTTGTTCTGCGGATACCCGTTCGGATCGCCACTCTGCGGATACCCGTTCGGGTCGCCGCTCTGCGGATAGGCGTTGTAGTCCGGCGGGTACGCGTTCGGGTTCGAGTACGCCGGCGGGTACGGCTGCGGATACGCCTGCGGATACGAGTAGGCCGGGTACGGAACCGGGTACGGGACCGGATAGCCGTAGCCGTAGGGGAACGCCACCGGGTAGCCGACGTAGATCCCGAAGCCGAGGTTGAAGTGCGCGTGGAACGAGTACCACGGCTGGTAGTACGTGTACGGCCGGTAATAGGAGCCGTGGTAGTACCAGCTCGGGTGGTAGTAGCCGTACGGGTGCGCCACCCGCGGCACGGCATAACCGTAACCATGGCCGTAGACCGGGCCTCTGGTGGCGTAGACCGGTCCGTGACCTGCGTAGACCGGGCCGTGACTGGCGTAGACCGAACCGCGCGGCGTTGCGTAGACCGGCCCGCGACCTGCGTAGACCGGCCCGCGACCGGCGTAGACCGGACCGCGGCCGTTATAGACGGGCCCTCGTCCGTAGACCGCGCCGCCGCGCGGAACCGCGACCGACCGATTCACGACAACCGGCGCGTTCACCGTCACTGAGCGCGGGGCGGGCGCCTGTCGAGGTACAGCAGCCTGCCTCGGCGCGGACTGCCGCGCGCCTTGTGGCGCACCGCCGCCACCTCCGTGGCCACCGCCGCGCGAGTGCTGCGCTGCGGCCGTACCTGGAACCGCCAGGGCGAGCCCGAGGGCGAATGTTCCCGGAACGAGATATCGACTGAGCCTCATGATGGGTCTCCCACGCTGCCCGACAACCTGATCGGTTGCACGGGCCCTGCACACCTTAACTGTGCAAGCAGCCTGCCAGATTGACGGTAGTCCGGAGACGGCCAGTCTACAGCCTTTTCCGCCGGACAACAGTGTCGATTGTCTCATTTCCTTGCGGCAGAGGACACGTGCGGGCTGTGCCATAATCCGCCGCCTCATGGCAGCTCCAGCCATCGTGATTCTCGGCGGCGGTGTGATGGGCGCGAGCGTTGCCTATCATCTGGCCGCGCGAGGCGCCCGCGACATCCTCGTCGTCGATCGCGCCGACGCCCCAGGAGGCGGAAGCACGAGCCGCGCGACCGGCGGATTCCGCGCGCAGTACGCCACGGCGATCAACATCAGGCTGTCGCTGCTGGGGCGCGAAAAGCTGCTGCGATTTCGTGACGAGACCGGCGGTGAGGCCGGCTACGAGCCGGCCGGCTACCTCTGGGTGGCCTCGAGCGACAAGGAACTTGCGGTGCTGGCGGAGGCGCGTGCTCTCCAGCACGCCGAGGGGCTGCACGAGGCCGTGGCGGTGTCGTGCGACGACATCACGCGTCTGAACCCGGCCCTGCTTCTCGACGATGTGGTCGGCGGCGCGTTTTGCCCGACCGACGGATTCATTCATCCGCTCGGCATCCTGGAAGGCTATCTGTCGGCCGCCTCGCGCCTCGGCGTGCGGATTGAGTGGGGCGTGGAGGCCGTGGGTCTCGAGCGCGAGCCGTCGGGCCGTGTGACGGCGGTGCTCACGGCCCACGACAGGATTCCCGCAGGCGCTGTCGTCAACGCCGCCGGCGCGTGGGCCGGCGACTTCTCCTGCAGGTGCGGTGTCGACGAGCCGGTGACGCCGCTCCGTCGTCAGGTGGCGCGGACAGTCCGCACCCACGTCCTGCCGTCATCGATGCCGATGACGATCTTCACTGCAGACGGCTTTCACACGCGCGTCCGGGACGGGCGTGTGCTGCTGCTGTGGCCGACGCCCGGCGCGCCAGGGCGCCCGTTTGACGCCACCGTCGATCCGGCGTGGATCGATCAGGTCGCCGCCATGGCCAGGGCGCGACTGCCGGTGCTGCGCGACGTCCCGGTGGACCGGGAGGCATCCTGGGGCGGCTTGTACGAGATGTCGCCCGACAAACACGCGATCGTTGGCGCGGCGCCCGGCTGCGAGAACTTTTACCTGGTGAACGGCTCGTCGGGGCACGGCGTCATGCACGCGCCGGCGCTCGGGCACCTGCTCGCGGAGATCATGCTCGACGGCAAAGCGACGACGATCGACGCGCGACCACTCCGGCCGGAGCGATTTGCCGAAGGGGACCTGAACCCGATATCGGAGTTGCTGTAGGACGGCGGGCTACGGGCTACGGGCGACGGGCGACGGACGACCTCAGAGGTCCGTCGTCCTCTACGGCAGCGTTTGATCCAGTGCAATCACCGCGTCCAGCGCCGTGTCGGCAGCGTCGCCGAAGAACGTCGGCTGGATGCGGTCGACGGTGTCTGTCGGCTTGTGGTAGTCCGCGTGATCCTCGACGCCGAAGTAGACAAACGGCACGCCGGCGTCGGCAAACGGCCCCTGGTCGGAGTCGTGCGTCCAGTCGTCGAGGCCATGACTGGTGGCCTCCGGGCGGTCGTGGCCGAACTTCAGGTGCACAGCGGCGCGTTGCTGCACCGCGCTGAGGATTGGCAGCAGCCACGGCGACTGATACGTGCCCGCCGCGAACAGCTCGCCCTTGTCGTTGCGCGAGACCATGTCCAGGTTGACGTCGATGGCGATCTCGTCCTTCTTCAGGATGTTGGCCTTGAGAAAGGCCTTGGCCCCATGCGAGCCGAACTCTTCGGCATCGAACGCGATGAACAGCATCGGGTGCCGGGGCGGATGCGCGTGCAGCCACCGTGCCGCGGCGAGCAGCGCCGCCACCCCGGACGCGTTGTCGTCGGCGCCGTGGTAGATGCGATCGTCGAGGGTCCCCAGGTGGTCGTAGTGGGCGCTGACGACAATCCACTTCCCACGTGACGTGCTCTCGACGCGCCCGACCACGTTGGCCGACCCTTCGATCTCACTCCTGGACAGGGCCGGGAAGCTCGTGCCGCGGCCGGGCATATAGACGAAGGTGAACGGCTCGACGAACCCCTTGCCGACGCCGGGCGTCAGGCCGGCCTCCTTCATCTCGTTGACGATCCAGGCGCGCGCCTTCACGCCGCCGGCGGTGCCCGCTCGTCGGCCCTCGAAGTCGTCGGACGCCAGCGTGGTGATGTCACGAAGCAGTCGCTCGCGATCCACGCGATGCGGTGAGTCAGCGCCGGGCGGGTCGAGTCGTCCTGCGCCGTGGAGCCGCGTCGCCGAACCGGCGGCCGCTCCCAAACCGGCAACAGCGAGTCCGACGAGAAGGAGCACGCCGAGGCGCGACGTCATGAGATGAGTGTACTGGTTCATCCCGGTTGCGTCTTCTCCGTCAGACGAAATACAGTGCCGGCCCATGCCCAATCGCACGCTGGTCCTTGCGGCAGTCCTGGTGACGGCCGCTGCCGGCATTCATGCCCGCGACGCTTCAAGCCCCGCACAGGCGTTCGTCAACGCCCGCATTCTTCCTGTCACCGGTCCGCCGATCGAGAACGGTACGCTGGTCGTCGACGGCGGCAAGATCGTCGCGGTGGGCGCCTCCGCCGCGGTCAAGGTCCCTGCCGGCGCGAGCACCACCGACCTCGCCGGCAAGACCGTCATGCCCGGCATCGTGGACTCGCACAGCCACATCGGCAGCCCCGCGGGTGGCGATGGCTCCGCGCCGATTCAGCCGGACGTCCGGGTGCTCGACGCGGTGGACGTGCGCGCCACGAGCATCCGGCGCGCGCAGGCTGGCGGCGTCACCACGGCCAACGTGATGCCTGGCTCGGGCCATCTTCTCAGCGGCCAGACCGTCTACCTGAAACTCCGGCGCGGGAACACCATCGACGACCTGACGATTCTGCTGCCCGACGGCCGGATCGCCGGCGGGCTGAAGATGGCCAACGGCACCAACTCGATCCGTCCGAACGGGTCCGGTCCGTTTCCAGGCACGCGCGCCAAGTCTGCGGCGCTGGTCCGGGAGCAGTTCATCAAGGCCGTCGAATATCGCGACAAGGTCCGGAAGGCGGGCGGTGACGCCAGCAAGTTGCCGACACGGGACCTGGCGATGGAGGCACTTGTCGAGGTCCTCGACGGCAAGCGCACTGTGCACTTTCACACCCACCGCCACGACGACATCGTCACCGTCATCCGGCTGTCGCAGGAGTTCGGCTTCAAGCCGGTGCTGCACCATGTCTCGGAAGGCTGGAAAGTGGCTCCCGAGATCGCGACGGCCGGACTGGCCACCTCGCTGACCCTGGTCGACTCTCCGGGGGGCAAGCTGGAGACGATGGACGTGGCGTTCAAGACCGCCGAGGTCCTCGACAAGGCCGGCGTGCTCGTCGGGTTCAACACCGACGACCCGATCACCGACTCGCGGATCTTTCTTCGCTCGGCCGGCCTGGCAGTGCGGGCCGGATTGTCGCCGGCCAAGGCGCTGTACGGCATGACCATGGCGGGTGCACGCATGCTGGGGCTCGAGTCGCGCATCGGCTCGCTCGAACCCGGCAAGGACGCCGACTTCGTCGTCTTGTCCGGCGATCCGCTGAGCGTCTACACGCACATCGAGCAGACCTGGGTCGAAGGCCGCAAGGTGTTCGATCGGGCCGTTCCGGAGGATCACCTGTTCGCCGTCGGCGGCTACGGCGCGGGGCGCGGAGTCCTGCTGCACCTCGACGATGAGGCTGACGAAGACGCGGGGGGCAGGCAGTGACGCGACTGACGAGAAGCCTGACGTGCGTGTTGGGGACGGCCCGCCACTCGGCGGCGGCGCTCGGTCTCGGGTTGACGATGGGCGTCGCCCTCCTCGCGATCCCGCAGCGCGCTGTGGCGCAGGTGGCTGTTCACGCCGCTGAAATTCACACGATGGCCGGCGCCCCAATCACCGACGGCGTCGTGCTCATCGGCAAGGACGGCAAGATCGAAAAAGTGGGGCGCGCCGCTGATGTCGCGATTCCCGCCGGCTACCGTACCTTGACGGCGAAGGTCGTCACGCCGGGCCTGGTCGACGCGCACTCCGTCGTCGGGCTCGCCGGCGCGATGAACCAGCCGCACGACCAGATGCAACTGGAGCTGTCCGCGGCCATCCAGCCGGAGCTGCGCGCCATCGACGCCTACAACGCCCGCGAGACGCTGGTGGAATGGCTTCGCGTGCACGGCGTCACGACAGTGCAGACCGGGCACGCGCCGGGGGCGCTCATCTCCGGCCAGACGATGATCGTCAAGACAGTCGGCGACGAAGTGGAAGACGCCGTCATCGTTCCGGTGGCTGCCGTGGCCTGTACCCTGGGCATCGACGGCCTGGCAGAGAAGGGCAAGGCGCCAGGCACGCGCGCCAAGGCCGTCGCGATGCTCCGCGCGGAGTTGCTGAAAGCGAAGGACTACGTCGCGAAGCTCGCCGGCCCCGAAGACAAGCGGCCGGCGCGCGACCTTCGGCTCGAAGCACTCGGGAAGGTCGTCACGAAGGAGATCCCGCTCCTCGTCACCGCGCAGCGCGTGGTCGACATCATGGACGCCCTGCGGATTGCGAAGGAGTTCGACATCCGCATCATCCTCGACGGCGCTGCCGAGTCATATCTCGTTCTCGATCAGATCAAGGCCGCGAAAGTGCCGGTGATCGTGCATCCGACGATGTTCCGGGCGGGGGAGGAGACCGAGAACCTCTCGTTCGAGACGCCGGCGACGCTGAAGAAGGCCGGCATCCCCGTCGCGCTGCAGAGCGGCTACGAGACCTACGTGCCGAAGACGCGCGTGGTGCTGTTCGAGGCCGCAGAGGCCGCGGCCAACGGCCTGACGTTCGAGGAGGCGCTGGCGCTGGTCACCATCGACGCTGCCAGGATTCTCGGCGTCGACAAGCGGGTCGGGTCGCTCGAGGCAGGCAAGGACGGCGACGTCGCGCTGTTCGACGGCGATCCGTTCGAGTTCGCCTCGCACGTCACCGCCGTCGTCATCAACGGTATCGTCGTCAGCGAACAGGTGGAGTGACACGACCGGCAGGCAGCAGGCAGCAGGCAGCAGGCGGCGGGCAGCAGGCGGCAGGCGGCAGGCGGCGGACAGCACTCGAACAGACAATCGTGCCGGGCTCACCGCGAGTGAGCTGCCAGCCGCCTGCTGCAAGCGACCGCTTAGTCCTGGCGGAGCGCGGTGAGCGGATTGACGCGCATCGCGCGGCGGGTGGGCAGGAGCCATGCTGCCGCGCTCGCGATCGAGACCACGACGACGGCACCGGCAAACGTGACCGGATCGCGCGGCCCGATGCCGATCAGCAGCGACGTCAGGAAGTGAACCAGGAGCAGCGCGGCCGCCACGCCGAGCACGACGCCTGGCCCCAGCAGGCCCAGCGCTTCTCGACCCATCAGGCGCACCAGGTCTCCCGCAGTCGCGCCGAGTGCCAGCCGGACACCGATTTCGCGCGTTCTCTGCGCCACCATGTACGACAGCACGGCGTAGAGCCCGATCATCGCCAGCGCCAGCGCCAGGCCCGCAACGACTGACAGCAGAGTGCCTGCGAGCCGCTGACGGAACGTCGCCGCCTTCGTGTGCTCCGCGAGCGTGCGGATGTTGTAGATCGGCAGTCCCGGATCCACGGCACGCACAGCTTCCCGCACCACGCCGACCATCGACACCGGATCGCCGGCCGTCCGCACGTGAAGGCTCAACTGCGAGCTCGGAAACTGCAGCAACGGCACCCAGAAGAACGGCGCCGGCGCCTCGTTCACTGTCTCCTGGCGGCTGTCGGCGACGATGCCGACGACGCGCATCCATTGGTCGTCCCAGAAGCGCACGCGGCCGCCAAGCGCGTCGCGTCCGTTCCAGTAGCGCGCGGCCATCGCCTTGTTGATGATCACGACGCGCTCGCCATGGTCGTCGTCGGCCATCGTGAAGTCTCGCCCGCGCAGCACCGGTGTGCGGAGCGTCCGGAAGTAGTCCGGCCCGACCAGGTTGTAGCCGCCGCCGACCCGTTCATTCGGCGCCGCCGGATAGCCGTCTACTGTCGCCGTCGTCCACGCGCCTCCGTCGAAGCCGAGCGGCACGTTGTCGCCGAGCGTGACCGACGTGACGCCGGGCGCGGCGCCAACCTTGGCGAGGAGCAGCCGATAGACCTCGCGTGCCCGATCCGGTGTGGACGCCCGCGGGTACAGGTCCACCGACGCGAGGAGCACGCCGCTCGGGTCGAAGCCGGGGTCGAAGGCGCGCGCCTGTGCCAGGCTTCTCACCAGCAGTCCGGCGGGCACGAGCAGGAGGATGGCGAGCATGACCTGCGCCACGACGAGCGCCGCACGCGTGCGGCCGCGTCCTGTCACTGTCGGCATCCCGTCCTTCAACGCGGCGACGAGATCGCCCGAGGCGGCGACGAGCGCCGGCGCGGTCCCGAAGAGAAGGGTGGTGAGCACCGTGCACGCGACAGCAAAGAGCAGCACCCGCCAGTCGAGCGTCGCGTGAAGCGCGACGGGCAGGTCGCTCGGCGGCGCGAACGCGGTGAGCAGATCGCCGAACCAGTGCGCGACTGCCAGCGCACCGACGGTGCCGGCCGCGGCCAGCAACAGGCTCTCGACGAGCAGTTGGCGCACCAGCGCCATGCGCCCGGCGCCGAGCGAGCTGCGGATGGCCAGCTCGCGGCGTCGCGAGGCCGCGCGGGTGAGCAGGAGATTGGCGAGGTTGGCGCAGGTGATCAACAGCACGAGCGCGGAGACCGCTGACAAGACGAGCAGCACTGGCCGCAGAAGCCCGATGCTGCCGCCCGCGGCGTCGCGCAGCCGGAATGCGACGGCGCCCTCGTAGTCCTTCGCGCCGCGCGCCGTCACCAGTCGCTTGAACGCCGTGTCGAACTCGGCGCCGGCGCGAGCGGGCGAGACACCGGGGCGGAGTCGCCCGAGCAGCTCCATCCACCCCCATCCCGGCTGCGTCAGGCGATCCTTGCCCGGCATCACGAGCGCGTGCTGCGTGATGGGCATCCAGAAGTCCATCGCCAGGCCGGCCTGCCCGCCCTGGAACGCCGGTGGCGTCACGCCGACGATCGTGGCGGCGTGGCCGTTGAGGGGCAGCAGTTGCCCGATGACGCTCTGCGCGCCGCCGAAGCGCGAATGCCAGAGGGCGTCGCTGATCACGACGACCGGCGCGTCTTCAGGGCCGCGGACATCGGCGGCGACAAACGTGCGGCCGAGCGCGGGCGGCGTGCCGATCACCGCGAAGAAGTTGTCAGTCACCAGCTCGCACCACGCGCGGCGTGGCTGGCCCTCGAAGGTCAGCGTCGTTGCCCGCGCCGAGTGCGCGGCCAGCCCCGTGACGCTGGTGAGCGAGCGCAGGTCGCGATAGTCCGGGTACAAGAAGCCGGTATCGGGCGCGCCATGGAGGAACGACGCGAAGTGCACCAGGTCACCGGGCTCGTGGGTGCCCGGGAGCGGGGTGATCAGCACGGCGTTCACCCACGAGAACGTCGTGGTGTTGGCGCCGATCCCGAGGGCCAGCATGACGACGGCGACGAGGGTGAACAGCGGCGTGCGCCGCAGGGACTGCACGGCGGCACGAACATCGGCGCCAAGACCAGCGATCATCGGTTGTCCCTTCCAGCCGGCGACGACATCCGCGCGCGTCGGCCCCGCCAGTCCGCGGGCGGCGCGTACCTGGCGGCGGTACCAGTCCCGCGCGCGCCGGACGCCTTCGCGCTCGAAAAGATCGCGGTAGCCTTCTTCGAGGTCGCCGGCGATGAACTCGTATTGCCGCCGCGGCACGGAGAGCCGCAGCAGCGCCCGTGCGGTCCACGGCGGCGGTGGGGCAGGACGTAGGCGATCGGCCATCTCTCGTCAGGACTCGAGCAGCGGCTCGAGTCCCTCGGCAGCGAGCTTGATCCGCTTCCACGCCGCCTGCAGCGCCGCTTCGCCAGCGGCCGTCATCACGAAGTGCCGCTTGCGCCGGCCGCCGCGCTTCGCGGACGGCTCGCCAATGCGTGAGCGCACGAGCCGCTTGGTCTCGAGCCTGTCGAGCGTTGTGTAGACGGCGCCCAGCGCCACGTCACGGCCAGTCCGATCCGCGATCTCCGCCTGCACCGCCGCGCCATACGCGTCGTCTCCCAGGCGCAGCAGCGTCATGAGCACGAGCTGCTCGAACTCGCCAAGCTGAACGTCGGCCACCTCTGATTACTACTACAAAGTAGATGAAATGGCAACCCCTCGATCTCCCGCTCCCATTCTTCATTCTTCATTCTTCATTCTTCACTCTTCATTCTCCATTCTTCATTCCCGCCCCCTAGACCTCCCGCCCCTGCGCCGCTATGCTGCCCCCATGTCACCCAGTCGCCGCACGTTCCTCCAGACTCTCGCCGCTACTGGCGCAGCCGTGGCCCTGGCGCCGCGCTCCGCGCGTGCGGCCGACGCGCACATCGAGGTCATGCTCGACGAGCCGATCGGCACCGTCGCGCCGGAGCTCTACGGGCACTTCGCCGAGCACCTCGGCGGCGTTGTCTACGACGGCATCTGGGTAGGCGAGGGCTCGAAGATCGCCAACGACTTCGGGATTCGTCGTGAGCTGACCCAGCGCCTCAAGCAGATCAAGGCCCCGGTCGTGCGCTGGCCTGGCGGCTGCTTTGCCGACAGCTACGACTGGCGCGACGGCATCGGCCCGGTGGACAAGCGCGCGACGCGCACGAACTTCTGGGTGAACACCAAGGTTCCGCCCTCGGCCTCGCAATACGATCCGAACCACTTCGGTACCGTGGAGTTCGCGCGCTTCTGCCGCTTGTCCGGCGCGCAGCCGTACATCGCCGCCGACATCCGATCGCTGCCCGCGCGTGATTTGTATCAGTGGATCGAGTTCTGCAACTCGCCGGCGGGCACGACCACGCTGGCCGGCGTTCGCGAAGCCGAAGGCGAGCGCGATCCCTTCAACGTGGTCTATTGGGGTGTCGGCAACGAGCCGTGGGGCTGCGGCGGCGACTTCAGCCCCGAGGACTACGCGGTCGAGTTGAAGCGCTACACGGCGTGGGTGCCGTCCTACGACCTGGCCCTGCGCTACATCGCCGCCGGCGCCAACAGCGGCGACGTGGACTGGACGCGACGCTTCTTCGCCAAGCTGACGCAGGGCAACCCTGGCATGGCGCGCCGCCTCTGGGGCTTCTCGTTCCACCATTACGCGTGGAACGTGAGCGCCGGGCGCACCACCGACTGGAACGAAGGCAAGGGCCCGGCCGTCGGCTTCTCGACCGAGCAGTACCTACGAGCTGCTGCGCGACGGCGACAAGATGGACGCCTTCATCAACGCGCACTGGCAGGTGATGGGCGAGTTCGACCGCGACCGCAAGGTCAAGCTGGTCGTGGACGAGTGGGGCGCGTGGCACAAGCCGGGGACCGAAGCCGATCCGTCCCATACCCTCGGACAGACGTCGACGCTGCGGGACGCGCTGCTGGCCGGGCTGACGCTCGACACGTTCCAGCGTCACGCCGACAAGGTCGGCATGGCGAATATCGCGCAGCTGGTGAACTGCCTGCAGTCGCTGTTCGTCGCGCACGAGGACAAGTTCATCGTGACGCCGAACTACCACGTGTTCGAGATGTACATGGACCACATGGGCGGTCAGTCCGTGCGCGCGGAGTTCTCGGCGCCGAGGGTGTCGTATCAGCGGAACGGGCAGCCGGCCACGTTCTGGGGGCTGGCCGGATCGGCCTCGCGCAAGGACAAGACCGTGGTTGTCACTGTGGTCAACCCGAGCGCCACCGATGCGCGCGTGACAGACATCACCGTGCGCGGCGCCACCATTTCGAGCTATGCGATACGGACGCTGACAGCGCCCGCGCTCGACTCCCACAACTCGTTCGACGCGCCGAATGCCGTGACCCTGCCGCCGGACATGGTCCCGGACTGGAAGGGCGGCCAGCTCACGCTGACGCTGCCGAAGGCGTCGGTGTCGCGGCTGCTCCTGAAGCTGGCGTAAGGCGGGCTACGGGCTACGGGCTACGGGCTACGGGCTACGGGCTACGGGCTACGGACCACGGGCTGGGGACCGCGCGTTATACTCGCCGCCATGCTGAGACGGGTTGCCCTTGTCGCCGTTCTTACGCTCGCATCGGTGTCGCTTGTCGCGCAGGCGCCAGCCGCGCCGCCGCCGGGCGAGGACTGGGTGTCGCTGTTCAACGGCAAGGACCTGGCCGGATGGGTCGAAGTCGGCAAGGAGAAGTGGACCGTCGAGGGCGGCGTCATCCACGGCCAGGCCGTCACCAGCGAGTACGGCTACCTGAAGACCGCCAAGGCGTACAAAGACTTCCATCTCGCGGTGAAGTTCCTCTGCGAGGGCGACGGCAACAGCGGCGTGTTCTTCCACACCGAGTTCACGCCAGGCACTGCCGACGTGTCCCAGGGCCTGCAGTTTGAAGTCGACTGCGCGATCAACAAGCACACCGCGGGCATCTACGGCGACGGGCGCCAGTGGATTGTCTGGCCCTCTCCCGAGAACGAGACCGTCGTCCGCCTCGGTGAGTGGAACGAATACCTGCTGAAGGTGGAGGGCAACCACTATGTGGCGCGCCTGAACGGCGTGCCCATGCTGGACTTCACCGACCCGTCACCGAAGTCCTTCGACGGCAGCATCGCCCTGCAGCTGCACGCAGGCGGCCGCGGCAACATGAAGTTCAAGGACATCTACATCCGCGACCTCACCAGGCGCTGACGTCGTGCACGGCCGCCTTCTACCCGGCATGACTGCTGTTCAGGAGATCAGACGATGACCGCGTACCGCCTCACGTGGCTTTTCGCGGCAGCCGCCCTGCTGGCGCTCAGCATTGCCCAGCCCGCCATCGGCGCACCGCGCCTGGTCTGGATCGGCACCTACACCGGCCCGGCGAGCGACGGCATCTACGCGTTTCGCTTCGATCCGGCGACCGGCGCCCTCACGCCGCTCGGCCTCGCGGCGCGCACGCCGAGCCCGAGCTTTCTCGCGCTGCATCCCAACGGCCGCTATCTGTACGCGGTCAACGAAACGCATGACGGCCCCGGAAAGGCCGGCTCCGTCAGCGCGTTCGCCATCGATGCGGCCAGCGGGAAACTGACGCTCCTCAACACCCAGGCCTCGCACGGCGCCGACCCGTGCCATCTCGCCATCGACGCGACCGGCCGCTTCCTTGTCGTCGCCAACTACAGCAGCGGCACCGACGCCGTCTTTCCCATCGCTCCTGACGGCAGGCTCGGCGACGCCGTCGGCGTCCGCGCCGACGAAGGCTCGGGTCCCGACAAGGACCGGCAGGAAGGCCCTCACGCGCACGCCGTGGTCTTCGATCACGCGAACCGGCACCTGGTTGCCGTCGATCTCGGCACCGACCAGCTGCTCGTCTATCGCTTCGACGCCGCCACCGGCAAGTTGTCGCCAGTCGATCCGCCGGCGCTCCATGTCGTCCCGGGATCAGGCCCGCGTCACTTCGCCTTTCACCCGGACGGCAGGCGCGCCTACGCCATCAACGAGATGGCCTCCACCATCACGCCGCTGATCTGGAACGCCACGGCCGGCGTCCTCACCGCCGGCGCGCCAGTGTCGACACTGCCGGCCGGCTTCACGGGCTCCAACACCACCGCCGAACTTGCGCTCGACCAGACCGGCCGCTTTCTCTACGGCTCCAACCGCGGCCACGACAGCATCGCCACCTTCAAGGTAACGCCGTCCGGCGCGCTCACGCTGGTCGGCCACACGTCGACGCGGGGGAAGACGCCCCGGCACTTCGCCATCGATCCGACGGGCGCCTGGCTCGTTGCCGCGAACCAGGACTCCGGCTCGCTGGCGGTATTCAAGGTCAATCCCGCGACCGGCGTGCTGACCCCGCAGGGCGACATCGTCCCCGTCGGCAGCCCTGTCTGCGTCCTGTTTTCACGCTGAGCGCATCTGCGGTTTTGCCGGGACGGCCGGCTTCTCATTCCGCCGCCCGTGAAGTAACCTCTCCGTTTGCCGTATTTCTCTTGAGCAGAGGCACATCCATGACGAAGCCATACCTGCTGGTCGGCGTCCTGACAGTCGCCGTCGCGGGGCCCGCAGCCGCCCAGACGAAGCGTTCGTTCTCACTCGACGATCTGGCGCACTACCGCGCCGTGTCCGACCCGCAGCGCTCGCCTGACGGCAAGTGGGTCGCCTACACGGTCAGCACGACCGACGTCGAGAAGGACAAGCACAATCGCGACATCTGGATGGTGAGCTGGGACGGCAAGGAGCAGGTCCAGCTGACGTCGAGCAAAGACAACGAATCGCGCCCGCGCTGGAGCCCGGACGGGAAGTACCTCGCCTTTGTCGCGTCGCGCGGTGACGAGGACGAGAAGAAGAAGGGCGCCCAGGTCTGGCTGCTCAACCGGTCGGGCGGAGAGGCCCTCCAGCTCACCGACATCAAGGGCGGCGTCGACGACTACGAGTGGTCACCCGACAGCAAGCGCCTCGCGCTCATCGTCAGCGACGTCGATCCTGACGACGAGCCCGAAAAGAAGGACGGCTGGAAGCGCAAGACGGCGCCGCCAATCGTCATCGACCGCTACGCGTTCAAGACAGACGCCGCCGGGTACCTGGGCAAGCAACGGTCGCATCTCTACGTCTTCGACGTGGCGAGCAAGAAGGCCGACGTGCTGACGCCCGGGCTCTTCGACGAGCGCAGCCCGTCCTGGTCACCCGACGGCACCAGGATCGCGTTTGTCAGCGAGCGTGGCACCGACCCGGATCGGACGAACAATCCCGACATCTGGGTCATCGACGCCAAGGCCGGCGCAACGCCGCTGCAACTCACCACGTTCCCCGGCCCCGACGACGGCGAGCCAACGTGGAGCCCGGATGGCAAGTGGATCGCGTACCTGCAGGGCGACGAGGTCCGCTACTACGCCTACAACCTGTCCAAGCTCGCGGTGATCCCGTCCACCGGTGGCACGCCGAAGATCCTCACCGCGTCGCTCGATCGCGCCGTGCGGTCGCCGGTGTTCTCGAAGGACGGCGCGTCGATCTACGTCGCCGTCGAGGACGACCGCGCCGACTACATCGGCCGCGTGCCGGTCGACGGCGGCAAGGTCGAGCGTCTCACCACGGGGCACCGCATCGTCAACAGCCTGTCGCTCGGGATTGACGGCAACGGCGCCGTGATGGTGTCGACGCCGGATGCGCCGGAGGAGGTCTACGCGCTGGACGGCGGGCAACTGCGCAAGTTGTCGGCACAGAATCCCTGGACCGCCGACGTCGCGTTCTCGAGCGTCGAGGATGTGACGTTCACCGCGAAGGACGGCAACGTCGTCAATGGCCTGCTGGCGAAGCCGGCCAAGCCGGCGGCGGGGAAGCTGCCGACGATCCTTTACATTCACGGCGGGCCGAACGGGCAGGACGACTACGGGTTCGACGGCACCCGAGAGATCCTCGCGGCGAATGGCTACGCGGTGCTGCAGATCAACTACCGTGGCAGCTCCGGCCGGGGCTCGATCTTCCAGAAGGCGATCTACGCCGACTGGGGCAACCTCGAAGTCGTGGACCTGCTGGCCGGCGTGGACGGCGTGATCAAGTCCGGCGTCGCCGACCCGAATCGCCTCGGCATCTGCGGGTGGAGTTACGGCGGCATCCTGACCGACTACACGATCGCGTCGGACACGCGGTTCAAGGCGGCGATCTCCGGCGCCAGCTCCGCGCTGCAGCTCACGATGTACGGCGTCGACCAGTACATCGTCCAGTCCGACAGCGAGATGGGCCAGCCGTGGAAGCATCAGGACGTGTGGCTGAAAGTCAGCTACCCGTTCTTCCACGCGGATCGGATCAAGACGCCGACGCTGTACATGGGCGGCGACAAGGACTTCAACGTGCCGCTGGTGGGCGCCGAGCAGATGTATCAGGCGCTCAAGAGCAACGGCATCGAGTCTCAGCTGGTCATCTATCCGGGCCAGCATCACGGCATCTCGACGCCGAGCTATCAGCGGGATCGCCTGGAGCGGTGGGTCGGCTGGTTCGACGCGCACCTCAAGCCGGCAAGCACCACCTACGCGCCGCAGTCGCCGACTGAGGCCAAGGACGCTGTGAAGCAATGACGACACCGGTCGACCCGACGCTGGCTCACGGCGTCGACCGCGTTCGTCCGCTCGAGCTCGACCCCGAGACGTTCCGCCGTCTCGGGCATCACCTGGTGGACCGGCTCGCCGAATGGATGACGGCCATGCCATCCGGGCCGGTCACCCGCGCTGAAGACGCGGCTGTGCTCCGCGCGGCGCTGGGCCAGTCGTCGATGCCAGAGGCAGGCGCGGACCCCGCTCGCGTGCTCGAACAGGCCGCGGACCTGGTGATCGAGCACTCGCTCTTCAACGGCCATCCCCGTTTCATGGGGTACATCACGTCGTCGGCGGCGCCGCTTGGCGCGCTGGCGGATTTGCTGGCCGCATCCGTTAACCCGAACTGCGGGTCGTTCGGCCTGTCGCCGATGGGAACGCTGATCGAGGCGCAGGCCGTGCAGTGGATTGCGGAGATGGTGGGGTTGCCGGCCGGCGCCGGCGGCCTGCTCGTCAGCGGCGGCAACATGGCCAACATGGTGGCGTTCTGGGCCGCCAGGGCAGCTGCCGGTGGGGCGTGCTCAGAGCCACGGCACCGCCGGCTCCCGGCTCACCGCTTACTGTTCGACGGAAACCCACACGTGGATTCAGAAAGCCGCCGACCTCTCCGGCCTTGGCACTGACGCGATCCGTTGGATCCCGGTGGACGCCGGACAGCGGATGCAGACGACTGAACTGGCCGCCCGGATTGCCGCGGATCGGGCCGCCGGCTGCCAGCCGTTTCTCGTCGTCGGCACTGCGGGCACTGTGAGCACGGCGCCGTGGATCCGCTCGAGGAGATCGCCGCCATCTGCCGCGCCGGAAAGCTGTGGTTTCACGTCGACGGCGCATACGGCGCGCCGGCGGCGATCGTGCCGGGGGCGCCCGACGATCTGCGCGCGATGTCCGAGGCCGACTCCGTCGCCGTGGACCCGCACAAGTGGCTCTACGCGCCGCTCGAGGTCGGCTGCACGCTGGTCCGCGATCCCGCGACGCTGCGAGCGGCCTTCAGCTATCACCCGGTCTACTACCACTTCGACAGCCACGAAGCCGATCCGCCGCCGAACTACTACGAGCTGGGCCCGCAGAACTCGCGGGGGTTCCGTGCGCTGAAGGTGTGGATGGGCCTGAAAGTCCGCGGGCCGCGACGGCTACGCCCGGATGATCGCCGACGACATCGAGCTCGCGCACTACCTCCACTCGCTGGTCGACGCGCACCCTGAGCTCCAGGCGATCTCCTGCCGGCTCAGCATCACGACGTTCCGCTACGTCCCGCCTGGAACCGACGGCGGCGCCGATCAGAAGGCGCTGGATCGGCTGAACGAAGCCCTGCTCGAGGAGCTGCAGCGCGGCGGCGAGGCCTACGTGTCCAATGCTGTCGTCGACGGCCGGTTCGCGCTTCGCGCGTGCATCGTCAACTTCAGGACGAGCCGCGCCGATCTGGAACGGCTGGTGGACGCCGTCGTCGGAATCGGCCGCCGACTCGGTCGGCCTGCCGCCTGACCGCGACGCTTTTGACAGGAGGCCTGCATGGCGGTGTTGCGCGACCATCCTTATCCGTCGATGAACTTCGTCGTCGATCTCGGAGACGGCACCGTCGAAGGGCCTGAAGCCGGCCTGGCCGAGGTGATCCTGCCCGACGCGCGGGTGCACGTGGTGGAGTACCGCAACGGGAACGACAAGAACCCGGCGCCTCAGAAGATCACGACCACGACCGAATACACGAATCTGATCCTGAAACGCGGCGCCATCGGATCGCTCAACTGGCACGCCTGGTGGGACCAGGTCCGCAACGGCGACCAGGACGGCCGGCGGACGGTGCTGGTGCGACTGCTGGACGAGGAGCGCGCGACGATCGTGCTGTCGTGGAAGTTCCTCCGCGCGCGTCCCGTCAGCCACCGCTTCGCGCCGCTGCTGGCGCTCGGCGGCACCCAGGCGCTCATCGAGACGCTGGAGCTGGCCTTCGAGCGTCTCGAGATGGAATGAGCCAGCCGGCGCTTGTCCGCGCGATCGGCCGCTGGAGCCTCACCGCTACTGTCATCAACTCGGTGGTCGGCAGCAGCATCTTCGGGATGCCGTCGGTGATTGCCGGCCTGGTCGGTCCGTGGAGCCCGTTGGCGGTGCTCGCGGCCGGCGCCAGCGTCTTCATCGTCGTCTTGTGCTTCGCGGAGGTCGGCAGCCGCTTCGACGTCGAGGGCGGCCCGTACCTCTACGCCCGCGAGGCCTTCGGGCCGGCGGTCGGATTCCAGGTCGGCTGGCTACACATCTGGGCCCGGTTGTTGTCGGGCGCTGCCGTCCTCAACGTCTTCGTCGCCTACCTGGCGCTGCTGCTGCCGATCGTCGCGACTCCGACCGGCCGAACCGTCGCCATGACGCTGGCCGTGGCCCTCGTCACCGCGATCAACGTCCTCGGCGTACGGCAGGCCGCATGGACCGTCAACGTCTTCACCGTGGCCAAGCTGCTACCCCTCGGGTTGCTGGTGGTGGCTGCGGCGTTCTTTTTCAGCGCCGACCTGCTGCCTACGCAGGCTGTCGAACGCCCGCACTGGACCGACGCGATTCTTCTCCTGGTGTTCTCATACGGCGGCTTCGAGTCTGCTGTCGTCGCGGCCAGCGAGACGCGTGATCCAAAGCGGGACACTGCATTTGCCCTGATCGTCGGCGTGCTGGTCATCACCGCTGTCTACTGCCTGGTGCAAGTGGCGATTGTCGGGGTGCTGCCGCACGCCGCGACTCACGCGGCTCCCGTCGCGTCGGCTCTCGAGCGCATGCTGGGCGCCACTGGTGTTGTTGTCGGCAGCCTGGCCGCTGTCGCCTCGACCTACGGGTGGCTGGTCGGCTTCGCCCAGATGACGCCGCGCGTCCTGATGGCGATGGCGCGGCGATGCGAGTTGCCGGGGGCACTCGGATCGATCCATGGGCGCTTCCGTACTCCGCACGTCGCGATTGTCGTGAACTCTCTGGTTGCGCTCGGCCTCGGCCTGGGCAGCGGCTTTGCGGATGCCGCCACGATGGCTGCCGTCGCCCGTCTCGGCATCTTTGCCAGCACCTGCGGCGCGTTGCTGCGCCTCCGCCGCCGCGCCGATCTGCCGTCGCGATTCGTCCTGCCGTGGGGGCCCGCCATCGCCGCCACCGGCATCGCATTCAGCATCTGGCTGATTACCACCCGCAGCCTCAGTCAGGCGTGGATGCTCCTGGCCATCATGGCGCTCGGCGCCATCCTGTGGACGTCGATGCGCGCCTCGCGCACGCGCCTCGCTGCCGCCACGCGGTAGATCGCCGCCGACGGCGTGATAGGATTTTTCGCTCGAATCATCGTCTCATTCTGGAGCTGTGCATGTTCCGATCCTTGTCCATCCTTGCCCTCCTGGCGCTGGCCGTGACGCCAGCTGTCGCCCAGGAACAGCCCGATCCCCGCACGCTCATCCCGCAGGCCACGCTCAACGCTATCGCGCAGCACATCTCCGGTGCGCAGGCGCTGCACAACGTCATGGAGATGTGCCCGTACGAACGTAACCGTCCGCCGGAGGAGTACACCGGCACGTACCGCGAGGCTGCGTACGCCGAGGCGAAGGCGAAGGAGTACGGCTTCAGCGACGTCCACATCGAGCGGTTCCCGCTCGGCACGAAGCAATGGGCCGGCCAGCGCGCGGAGCTGTGGGTGACCGAGCCCGGCACCCCGCAGCTGATCACCAGCTTCCGGGATATCACCGCGACGCTCGCCACCGGCAGCAAGAGCGGCGACGTCACGGCGGAGCTCGTCTACGTCGGACGCGGCGATACCGCCGACGACTACAAGGACAAGGACGTGAAGGGCAAGATCGTCCTCTGCTCCGGTCCCGTCGGCGCGGCGCACAACCTGGCAGTGCGCCAGTTCGGCGCGGAAGGCGTCGTCAGCTTCTTCAACGCCACCGGCAAGCCCGTCGATCGGCCCGACCAGATCGGCTGGAGCGGCATTGGCGGCGGCCCGGGCGCCGCGGCAGGGGCGGCTGGCGCCAACACGACGCCGCCGAGGACGACGTGGGGGTTCATCCTGTCGCTGCGAATGGGCCTGGACCTGCTGGCGCGGCTGGAAAAGCACCAGCACGTCAAGGTCCACGCCGTGGTCGAGGCCACCGAGTACGACGCGCCGATGCAGGTCGTCGTCGCGACGATTCCAGGCGACGGCAGCACCAGCGAGGAGTTCCACTACACGGCGCACCTCTTCGAGGGCATCGCCAAGCAGGGGGCAAACGACAACTGCGGCGGCCCGGCCACGCAGCTCGAGGCCGGGCGCGCGTGGATCGCGATGATTCACGAAGGGCTGCTGCCGAAGCCGAAGCGGACGGTGCGCTTCCTGTGGGTGCCGGAGATTTCCGGCACGCGCGCCTACCTGAAGGCACATCCCGATCTGGCGGCGAAGGCCGTGGCCTCGATCTCGACGGACATGGTGGGCGCGAACCAGTCCATCAACCACAACTCGCTGCATCTCAATCAGACCATGTACTCGATTCCGAGCGTCATCAACGACGTGTCGCGTCAGTTCTTCGAGTACGTGGGCGAGACGAACCGCGAGAAGCTGCACAACAGGCGCATCGCGTATGCCTTCTCGAATCCGATCGTCGATCCGGCCGGCACGCACGATCCGTTCTGGTATCACGTGGAGAAGTTCTACGGATCGAGCGACCACCAGGTCCATCTCGACTGGGATCCGCGGATTCCGGCCGTCCAGTACGGCAACTGGCCGGATGCCGTCTACCACTCGAGCGACGACTCGCCGGCGAACCAGGACCCGACGCAGATGAAGCGCTCGGCGTTCATCATGATCACCGTCGGCGCGACGTTCGCGAACGCGGGAGCCGGCGACGCGGTGGCCATCAGCCAGGTCGCGCTCGGCTACGCGCAGCAGCGCATCGCGACCGATCTCGGCAACGCGCTCGTGCTGCTATCCACGAGTGACGCCGCGACACTCGCCACCAACTACGGCGAGGCGCTGAACATCGTCCGCCAGGCCTACGTCCGCGAGCGGCTCGAAGTGGGGTCGGCGACGACGCTGGCCGCCGGGGACAAGGACGCGGCCGCGGCCATCGCGTCGTTCGTGACGTCGCTCGGCGAGTCCGAGGCGCTGGACACGGCGCGCGTGAAGATCGGCTATCGGCTCGCGTCCGGGCGCTTGAAGGTGCCTGTCGTCGAGGTGCCGGCGCTGTCGGACGCCGATCAGGCGGCGGCGAAGCTCGTGCCGTCGAAGAAGCCCGGCGTCGAAGCGCCGGCGTTCGGGCCGCCGCGAGTTCCTGGCGCTCCACCGCCGCCATTGGCCGGGTACTACGCCATGGAGGCGCGAAACTTCGCCGACGGCACGAGGTCGATCCTCGACGTCCGCAACGCGCTGGCGGCGGAGTTCGGGCCGGTGTCCGTCGATGACGTCACGCGCTTTTTCCGCGATGCCGAGAAGGCCGGGACTTTTGTGATCGCGGAGAAACCAGAGCCAAAGAAGGCGAAGGGGAAGAAGTAAGGCGAGAGGGCCCAGAAGGCCGAGAGGGCCGAGAAAGCCGAGAGAGTCCATGGGCACAGGGGAGTCGCCCTGGCCCATGGGCCTACTGGTCTAGTTGTTGTTTCCCACCGGCTGTGCCGGAATTCCCGGTTTGGGCTGTGGGCCATGCAGCTTGCTGATGCCCGCGCCCGAAGCGGATCGAGTAGCTGCCAAGGAAGACGTAATCCGGGAACGTCGCGTCACCTGCGGCGCCCGGTGTACGGATCGGGCAGCCGGTTGCGATACAGCCCGATCGGGAAGTTGAACGAGAACGCCTGTCCTTTGTAGGTATACGCGAATCCCGGCTCCAGATAGAGCTCGTATCCCGGCCGGCGGAAGCCGTCCGATCGGCCGAAGATGTCGTATCGCCGCAGGCCCTCGGCGCGGAAGGCCAGCGACCCGGAGAGGTGATGCGTGCCAGGGATCTGGGTTGCCCCGCCGACCCTGAACAGGTACTGGTCCGCTACCGAGTTCACCATCTTGTTCGCATACGCCGGGCCGCTGATCCCCAGCCCCGCGATGATCGACGGCGTGTCGTTGGTGTTCTTCGGGTTCGCCAGGTACGACAGGGTGCTGTAGACCATGCTCTTCCCGAATCGCCAATAGCCCTGCGCGTCCATCAGGATGCCGACGCCGCCATCGCCGGGCTGCGCAGACTGGTCGATCGCCTTCTGACTCCACACGCCGGTGACGGTCGGGTAGAAGGCGGTGTCGTCCGCCGATCCTGTCGGCAGTTTGAGCCCCGCGCCGACGGCGACGTTGCCACGCGCGTGCTTCAGCGGGTCGAAAATCCAGTAGCGGCCGGCAAAGGTGAGGTCGCCGAATCCCAGGCCCTCCTGCGGCACGCGCGGGCCCGGCGTCGGCGCCAGCGGGTAGGGCAGCGCCCACGACGCGTTGATGAGCGGAATGCTCGCCGAGAAGCCGATCCGGCTGGTCGCCTGATACCGCAGCGCGAAGTCGTACGCCTGCTGCGTGTTCTTCACGTAAGTGCCGAGCGTCTCGCGCTGCACCTGCTCGACATCGCCGCTGTAGTGTTTCGTGGCCGTGGAATCGCGAATCGAGAAGTTGAACTGGTACTGACCGGGCTGCAGATCGGGACTCATGCCCTGCCCGAGCAGTGGCCCGTTCTGCCGGATGAGGACGCAGCCCTGCGCCCTCGCCGTCCGTGGCGCCCCGATGACACCAGCAGCCACAACCGCCGCCGTCGCGATAAATGATTTGCAGTAACCCATCCTCGTCCTCCGCAGGACGACGACGGTAGCATCGTGGCCGTCGGTTCAGGAGGGCCTGAATCGACTAGGCCGGATTACTCAAATGGCCTAGGCGGCTACTTCTTCGGCGCCGTAGCGATCTGGCCGCCTTCAGGCGACACGAGCGCCTGATACACCATCACCCTGAACTTATCGAGCAGGTCGCTGCCGGTTGACGGCAGCAGCTGGGTCATGAGAACGGCGACCATCTTCTCCTTCGGGTCGGCCCAGTAGCTGGTGTGATACGCGCCGCCCCACGAGAACACGCCGGGCGAGCCGACGACGCCAGCCTTGCCCGGGTCGTCGAGAATCTCGAAGCCGAGTCCGAAGCCGGTGCGGCCCTCGTTCATGAGTGTGCCGACATGGTTCGACGTCATCAGCTCCACGGTCTTCGGCGACAGAATCCGCACGCCATCCAGTTCGCCGCCATTGACCATCATCTGAAGGAAGCGCGCGTAGTCGGAGGCCGTCGAGAGCACGCCGGCGCCGCCAGAGAAACACTGGCGCGGGCCATCCACGTATGCGCCCTGGCCGAGACCCTCTTCAGGTGCGCGGGACAGCTTGCCGTCGACGAGCGAGTAGACGGTCGCCAGGCGGTCCCGTTTCTCCGGTGGCAGATAGAAGGAGCTGTCGTGCATCTTCAGCGGCGCGAAGATGTGCGTCCGGAAAAACTCGTCGAGCGGCACGCCTGACGCCTTCTCGATCACGGCGCCGAGCGTGTCCGTGCTGAAGCCGTAGACGAATTTGTCGCCGGGTTGCGCCTCGAACGGCAATCCGGCCAGTCTCGTGATCAGCGCGCCAATGGGCTCGGCTTTGTCTGCGCAGTAGAAGCCGAGGACCTTCGCCGCCTTGTACTGCGCTTCCGCCGGCCCCGATCCATAGCTCATGCCGGAGGTATGCGTGAGCAGGTCGTGGATCGTGATCTTCCGCTTCGCGGGGACCGCCGACACCGGCGTGCCCGCTACCGCGCCCTCGGGCGGCGGCACCATCACGGTGGTGTTCTCGAATGCCGGAATGAACTTCGACACCGGGTCATTCAGGAGCAGCTTGCCGTCCTCCACCAGCATCATCGCGGCGACGCTGGTGATCGCCTTGGACATCGAGGCGATCCTGAAGATCGTGTCAGTCTGCATCGGCGCGTTCTGCTCGATGTCACGCTTTCCGTACGCCTTCAACTGCACCACCGCGCCGTGCCTCACGACGATCGTCACGATGCCGGCGTCGCGCTGGGCGTCGATGTAGGACTGCATGACCGCTGACAGCCGCGACAGGCGATCGGCGGAGAACCCCTCTGTCTCTGGCGAGGCCGCCGGCGCCTTCTGCGCCCGGGCGGAGTTGGTCAACACGAGGCTCGCGGACAGCGTCGCTGTCAGGGCGAGCCGGTTGAACAGGCGACGGGTTTTCATGGCGCGGAGGATATCGCAGTTGCTACTATCCGGGCCATGCCGAACCGCCAGTTGCGTCGTGCCCGAACGCTCGTCATCGGCGTGGTGATCGCCGCGGGACTCGTTGCCGTCCGCGCCCAGACCCCCGAGTTCGATCTGCTGATTGCCAATGGCCGGATCGTCGACGGCACCGGCGCTCCGTGGTTCAGCGGAGATATCGGCATCAAGGGCGATCGCATCGTCGCCATCGGACGCCTCGACGGCCGCACGGCGGCGACTCGCATCGACGCGGCGGGCCTCGTCGTGTCGCCGGGCTTCGTGGACATGCTCGGTCAGTCGGAGTTCAGCGTCCTGGTCGACTCGCGCGCCGCGTCCAAGGTGACGATGGGCGTGACGACCGAGGTGACTGGCGAGGGGCAGTCGATTGCGCCGGTGAACGATCGGATGATTGCGCAGGGGAAGGACACCTGGGATCACTACAAGCTGACGCAGGACTTCAGGACGCTCGGCGGATATTTTCAGCGCCTGGAGACACGGGACAGGCCCGCCATCAACATGGCGTCGTTTGTCGGCGCCGGCGGCCTGCGCGACTACGTGATCGGGATGGACGATCGCCCGTCGACGCCCGCCGAGCTCGAGAGCATGAAGACGCTGGTCGCCCAGGCGATGGAAGAGGGCGCGCTCGGCTTGAGCACCTCACTGCAGTACGTGCCCGATCGCTTCAACTCCACCGCGGACCTGATCGAGCTGGCAAAAGTCGCGAAACGCTACGGCGGGATCTACATCACGCACCAGCGCTCGGAGAGCGAGGCGCTCGACTCGTCGATGGACGAGGTGTTCCGGATCGCGCGTGAAGCGGCGATCCCGGCCGAGATCTGGCACTTCAAGACGTCGTATCGCGCCAACTGGGGCCGGATGCCCGCCGCGCTCGCGCGCCTCGAGGCCGCGCGCGCTGACGGCCTCGACGTGTCGGCGAACATCTACCCCTACACGCGCGCCAGCAACGGCCTCGACGCCTGCCTGCCGTTGTGGGTGCGCGAGGGCGGGACCGAGAAGACGCTCGCGCGCCTGAAGGACCCGGCACTTCGCGACCGCATCAAGCGCGAAATGGACGATCCGAAATCCACCTGGGAGAACCAGTGGTTCGGGTCTGGCGGCGGTGATGGCGTCATGGTGTCCGAAGTGCTCAATCAGAGCCTGCACAAGTACGAAGGCAAGACGCTCACAGAGATCGGCAAGGACGAGAGCAAGGACCCGCGCGACGCGCTGATGGACATCGTCATCGCCGATCGCGGCAACACGCAGTGCATCATCGCCATCATGCGGGAAGACGACGTGCGCGCGGCGCTGGTGCATCGCCTGGTCTCGATTGGCACCGACTCCGGCGCCAAGGCCGAGGACGGGCCGCTGGCCGGCACCAAGGGCCACCCGCGCGGGTGGGGAAGTTTCGCCCGCATCCTCGGCAAGTACGTGCGCGACGAGAAGCTGATGTCGCTCGAGGAGGCGATTCGCAAGATGACATCGCTGCCGGCCCATCGCGTCGGCCTCTACGATCGCGGCCTGCTCCGGCCGGGAATGGCCGCGGACATCGCGGTCTTCGATCCCGCCACCATCCACGACGTCGCGACATTCGAAGATCCCAACCACTATTCGGTCGGCGTCCGCACCGTCGTCGTCAACGGCCAGATCGTGCTGGCGGACGGCAAGATGACGGCGGCGCGGCCTGGACTGCCAGTGCGCGGGCCCGGATATCGCCGCCACTAGAGATCGCCAGGTGTCTTGCAGCTGGACTGGTCGGCTCCAGGCAGGGGGCAGAAATTACTCTCCCTGACGTAAGCGCGAGATCCTCATCCAGTTTGCATTCTGAGTAAGGCGATAAGAGTCAGGCTGTTGCCGCCTAATGGCAGAGCCGGGTGACTTGGCACCGACTCTGCCTCTGCACAACACGGAGGCAAATCCGATGTTGTGGACGATTTTCGTGCTGCTGCTGGTGCTGTGGCTATTGGGCGTCGTCAGCTCATACACGCTGGGTGGGTTCATTCACCTGCTGCTGCTGCTCGCCATCGCGGTGGTGCTGATCCGCCTCATTCAAGGGCGAAATCCCGTATAGGCGAGGAAGCCTGCGAGGTGCTGTGGTGCCGTAGTGCTGCGGTGCGGCAGTGCGGTGCTGGAGTGCAGAAGTGCTGAAGTGCTGCGGTGCGGCGCGGCACTTCAGCCTTTCGCCATGTGACGCTCGAGACTATCCCGCGAGGCCCAGGATGCGCTGCGCGTTCTGGTGGTAAACCTTCTTCAAGACGTCGTCTGTCAGGTTCAATCCTGAAATGCGCCAGCGGCCCTGTCCGGGGATCGCGGAGGGCGCGTAGTCGAAGTACTCGTCGTCAGTTTCCAGGAAGCGGAAGTAGATCCGGTACATCGTGTCGGTGTACCCGTCTGCGCTGGATCTCGGTCCGGGGTCGGTGTCGGTGCCGAACAGGATGCGGTCCTGGTACTTGTCGAAGAACTTCCGGCTCGCGCGCGGCTGGCGCCCGAGCTCCGCGATCCGTGCGGCCGTTTCGACGACGAGATTGGGGAACCGATCGAGGGTCGCGCTGACGTCAGCGAGATCTTCGGAGTGATGTGCGACGTGCAGGCCGACGAACGTGGTCTTCGGGTGCCGCGCGAACATCCGGTTCCTCGCTTCGAGCAGCGCGGCGAACGTCGGAAAGTCCCGTCCGTGAAACGACCAGGCGGGATGCGCGTGCAACTCCTCGTAGCGCTCGTTGAAGCGATCAACCGGATCGAAAAACGCGACCGGATCGGCGATGTGGATGGCGACCGGCAGGCCAAGCGCTCCGCAGGCGTCCCACATCGGATCGAACCGCTTGTCGTCGATGGCGACGAGCGGCCCAGTCGTGACCTGCTCGCGCAGGTAGAGCCCCAGCGTCTTCAGCACCTTGACGCCCTTCGCACCCGCGGCTTTGGCGCGCGCGAGCTCGTCGGCCTGCCACTGCGCGTAGCCCGGCTCCGCGGCTCGATCCCATGCCGGCTCGGTGAACACCACGAATCGGTCAGGGTGCGGCTGCTGAAGAACCCGCACCGACTCCACCAGGCCGCTGCCATATCCGCCCGTCAGGTTCACCATGGTGCGGACGTTGCGCGCGTCCATCAGCGCCAGCACGTCGGCGACCGGCGCGTTCAGCTTGATTTCTTCGCCGAGCGAGACGCCGGCACTGGCACGCGCGCGGCGTGTGACGTGCGTGTGCATGTCGATGACGGGGAAGCGCGCCTTGTCGACCGGTGTCTCGGTCACCCGCAGCATGCTGCGCGGCTCGTAGCGTTGCAACGGGAGATCGGCCGTGGGAGCCGGGGGAGCAGAGGGGGCCTGGCGAGTCAGGGAGGGCAACGGCGCCGAGGAGGCCAGGGCGGCCGAGGACGGCAGCGACGACAGTGCCGCGCCGCTCATCAGGGTCTTCAACAACTGCCGACGTGACTGTGCCTGTGACATCGCATCATCCTCTGAAGCTGGCCAGCGTGGCGCGCTGGCGGCCGTTGGCGTCGAAGTTGGCCGGGTCGAGCCAGCGTTCGAACGCGGCTTTTCTCCCGGGCCACTCGCTGTCGAGCATGGAGAACCAGGCCGTGTCCCGGCTCTCTCCCTTGACGATCATGTGCTGACGGAAGATGCCCTCGAAGGTGAATCCCAGACGCAGGGCCGCGGCGCGTGACGGCGCGTTGAGGGCGTTGCACTTCCACTCGTAGCGGCGGTAGCCGAGGTCTTCGAATGCGTGGCGCGCCATCAGGTACATGGCGTCTGTCGCGGCGGTCGTGCCTTGCAGCGTGGGCGTGAACAGGACGTTTCCGACCTCGATCACGCCATGCGACGGATCGATGCGCATGTAGGAGGCGTAGCCGGCCGCGGCGTGTCGAGCCTTGTCGACGATCGCAAGAAACACGGCGTCGGTCGCGGCAGCCTTGCGCGCGAGGTTGTCACGGAAGTCCGCCGCGTCCTCGAAGGGCCCGTCGAACAGGTAGCGCCACAGGTGATCGTTGGCAGGGCCGCTGATCGACGGGAAGAGCGGCGCCGTGTGAACGGCGGCGTCAAGCGGCACGAGGGTCGCGTAGCGGCCGTCGAGCGTCGTGGGCCCGGGCAGGCGAGCGAAGGGGAACGCCAGCGGCATTGCGGGCCCAGTCTAACGCGAGGACCGGCGCGCGAGCCGCCATGGCGTCGATCGGCGGGCCGACCGGCTACAATTGGGGTTTCGACATGGACACCAGCCCCCCATCCTCTCCGGCCGGCAGCGCCTCACTCGACTTCATCCGCGAAATCGTCGTCGCCGACCGCGCGGCCGGCAGGCACGGCGGCCGTGTCCACACGCGGTTTCCGCCAGAGCCGAATGGCTACCTGCACATCGGCCACGCCAAGGCCATCTGCCTGAACTTCGGCATCGCGCTGGAATTCGGCGGCCTGTGCAACCTGCGGATGGACGACACGAACCCGACCAAAGAGGACGTCGAGTACGTCGAATCGATCGAACGTGACGTCCAGTGGCTCGGCTTCACGTGGCATGGCGGCGTGCTGTTTGCGGCCGACTACTTTCAGCAGATGTACGAGGCGGCGGAACGGCTGATTCTGGCGGGGCGCGCCTACGTGGACGACCTGACAGCGGATCAGATTCGCGAGTACCGCGGCACGTTGAGCGAGCCGGGCCGCGAGAGCCCGTATCGCACGCGCAGCGTCGAGGAGAACCTCGATCTGTTCCGGCGCATGCGCGCGGGGGAGTTTCCCGACGGCTCGCGAGTGCTGCGCGCGAAGATCGACATGGCGTCGCCAAACATCAACATGCGCGACCCGGCGCTGTACCGGATCCGGCATGCCAGCCATCACCGCACCGGCGATGCCTGGCAGATCTACCCGATGTACGACTACGCGCATCCGATCGAGGACGCCATCGAGGGCATCACGCATTCGCTGTGCACTCTCGAGTTCGAGGATCACCGTCCCTTCTACGACTGGGTCATCGACTCGCTGAACCTCGCCGACGCGCCGCAGCAGATCGAATTCGCCCGCCTCAACCTGACCTACACGGTCATGAGCAAGCGGAAGCTGCTGCAACTGGTCGAGGAGAACCGCGTCCGCGGCTGGGACGACCCGCGGATGCCGACGATCAGCGGGCTGCGGCGCCGCGGCTACACGCCCGAGGCCATTCGCGACTTCTGCGAGCGCATCGGGATTGCCAAGAAGGAAAACGTCATCGACGTCGCGCTCCTCGAGTACTGCGTCCGCGAGGACCTCAATCGCCGCGCCCCGCGCGCGATGGCGGTGCTTCGACCGCTCCGCGTGGTGATCGAGAACTATCCGGACGGCCAGGTCGAGATGATGGAGGTGGCCAACCATCCCGACGATCCGTCCGGCGGCACGCGCCAGGTCCCGTTCTCACGCGTGGTGTACGTCGAGCAGGACGACTTCCGGCTCGACCCGCCGAAGAAGTTCTTCAGGCTGTCGCCCGGGCGCGAGGTCCGCCTGCGCAACGCCTATCTCGTCACGTGCCGCGAGGCGATCGTCGATCCGCAGACCGGTGACGTGGTGGAACTGCGCTGCACCTACGATCCGGCAACCCGCGGCGGCGACGCGCCCGACGGACGCAAGGTGAAGGCGACCCTGCACTGGGTGGCCGCGGAGACCGCCGTGGACGCCGAGGTGCGGCTCTACGACAGGCTCTTCTCTGTCGTCGATCCGGCGGCGGGTGATGGGGGAGACTGGCTGAAGAGCATCAACCCGGCCAGCCTCGACGTGCTGACCGGGTGCAAGCTGGAGCCGTCACTGGCCTCGGCGCCAGTCGCCGCGCGGTTCCAGTTCGAGCGCCTCGGATATTTCGCCGTGGACCCTGATACGACGCCTGGCAGCCTGGTGTTCAACCGCACTGTGACGCTCAAGGACAGCTGGGCGCGAATCGAAGCCAAGGGCGCCGAGGGGGCCTGAAAGGGCAAGGCAAAGGCAGGCCAGGGCGGGGCGGCGGCCAATCTAAAGATTGGCCCTACCGACAGCCGCGCCGATCATTCCTGTAGGGCCGATCTTCAGATCGGCCATCAGCGGCCTGCCAATCCGAAGACTGGCCCTACTAACAGCCCTGCCGATCATTTCCTGTAGGGCCGATCTTCAGGTCGGCCATCAGAGCCAGGCACGGCGCACAACCTGGCCCTTGGCTTGTTCCTGCCTTGCTCCGGCGCTACTTGACCGTGCACGGCGGTCCCGAAACGACAGACAGCAGAATGAGCGGCTTGTTGCCGGAACGCGACAGGCCGCGGACGGTGCCGCGCGGAACGATCGCGATTGTCGACGCCTCGAGCGGCACGTCCTTGTTGCCGAGGCGCAGCGTCCCCGCGCCCGCCACGACGTAGATCACTTCATCGGCATCCGCCAGCGCGCGCTCGGGCACGGCGTCCTTGATCTGGACGAGCGACGTCTTTGCGCTCGCCGTGCATCCCAGCTGATCGGACTTCATCGGATCGTGACTGCCCAGGCGATTGCTGTCCGCGAAATCCGCGATGACCAGCGACCGCGAGTCCCCGGGAGGCGCCGTGGACGCCGTCGGCGGTGGCGGCGGGGGCTTGGGTGGCGGCGGCGCGGGCGATACCGCCACTTCCAGATCGAGCGGCGCTCCGCCTTTGACAGTGATATCGCGTTCCAGCGTGACAAAACCCTCGTGCTCGAACCGCAGCCGGTAGTCGCCGGGTTTCACCGTGAGGAACCGGCCGATGCCGCCGGCCGTTGTCGTCGCCTCGCGCTGCACGTCGCCTGATGCCGTGATCTTCATGTCCGGAACCGGGCTGCCGGTCTTGTCGGTCACGGTGATCGTCATCGTGATCGGGGCCAGCGACGTCGGCGGCCGCCGGTGCACTGGCGCCGGCTTCGGCGCGGGCTGGGCTGCGGGTGCCGGCTGCGCCGGCGGTGCCTGGCCTTGCGGGGCCTGGGCCGCCAGGTGGGCGCCCATCAACGTGCTGAGGAGGCACGACAGCCAAGTGGATGTTTGCATCCTCCGACTGTAATCGCGCTGCCCGACCGCGTTCAAGGGCAGCCACAGGCCACTAGAATTGACGCATGCTGTCGGGCTTCCTGGTGACGCTGCTGGTTCTCGAGGGCCTGGCCTGGCCGCCGGGGGCGCCCGGACAGGCGAAGCCAACCGCTCCTCCGGTCGCCGCGACGCCCGCCGCCAGCCCCGCGCCGGCCATGCGCGTGGCGCTGGTGCCCCAGGATGACAGGCCCGTCTGCTTTCAGGACGTCCGTATCCTCGGGCTCGTATCGGACATCGACGTCATCGGTCCGCCGCCGTCCCGGCTCGGCCGCGCGGATCACGAAGGCGACGCCGACGGCATCGTCGAATGGCTGGACGGACTCGACGTGACGACGCTGGACGCCGTGATCGTCTCGACGGATATGCTCGTCTACGGCGGTTTGGCGGGCTCGAAGAAGGCAGGCCTGACACAGGATCGGGCCCTCGGCCGCTTCGCAGCGCTGAGCCGGCTCAAGGCGCGCCGGCGCGACCTTCCCATCTACGCGTTCTCGTCGCTGCTGCGGCTCAAGCCTCCCGATGAGGGGCACAAGGGCCAGTGGATCGACGCCCTGGAGCACTGGGCAACGCTCGGCGGTGGCGCGACCGCGGATGCCCAGGGGGCCGGTGAGGCACGGGCGCTCGAAGCGAGCATCCCGCCGACGATGCTCGACGCTTATCGGACGCTTCGCGGACGAAACCTCGCCGTGACCCTTGCCGCCGCCGATGCGGTGACTCGTGGCGACCTGGACGCGCTCGTCGTCGGCGCCCAGGATCCGACGGTCCGGGGCCTTGCCGCTGCCGAGCGCGACGCCGTGCTCGCGAAGGTCACCGGTCCCTCACGCGCCCGCGTCGCCGCCGCGCCGGGCACCGACGGCATCGCCGCGCTGTTGTTGGCCCGCGCCGCCATCGCCAGGTTCGGATCAGGATCGGCGATCGCCGTCGAGCGCACTCCGGCATCGGCTCCCGACTACAGTCCCGTCATCGACGCCTATCGAGCCATCCTCGGCGTGGCGACGGCCCCGGCTGCAGGATCGCGGACGCTCACGCTGCTGCAGTTCGCCGGCCGCGATGCCGCACCGGACGCTGCAAAGGCTGCCGAGCGGGCAGCCGCGCTGCTGACGCCCGCCGGGGCGGCCGTGACAGTCGCTGACGTGTCACCGGACGGCAGCCCGGGGGCGTCGCTGCCGCTGGTGGAAAACATCCGCAACCGCCACCTGTTCCTCAAGCTCGCGGGCTACGCCGCGGGAGGCGATCCGTCGACGACGATCGCCTCCGCAATCGCGCAGGGCGTGCTGAGGACGATCGGCGTGGAGGTGGTCGCTCATCGATCGCCGGCGATCGCGTCGCGTCTGGCCGGGGCCCACGCCTATGCGCAGCTGCACCGCTTGACCGTGGACTTCGTCTATCAATCCGTCATCCGGCCGCAGGCTGTCGAGGACTACCTGAAGCCGCACAACATGGACCCCGATCACCTCGACACCGACCAGATGCTCCGCGTGCGGGATTATCTGAAGGGCGAAGTGCAGCCGCTCGCCGACAACCTGGTCGGCGAATTCGGCGACCGCCCGCGCACGCCGCGACCCAAGTACACCTTGACGCTGACCGACCTCGAGGACTTCAAGTTGTCGCTGCCCTGGGGCCGGCTCGACGAGGTCGACATCTCGTTCAGGATCGTGTCGACGGTCAAGTAGCAGGCGGCAAGCAGCAGGCAGCCGGCAGAAGACTGCTCGTTGCCACCGCCTGCCGCCCACTGCCCGCTGCCCGCTGCCTGCCGCCTGCTGCCTGCTACTCAGCGTCTGGCAAGGCTCCTGCGCACCGCATACGCCACGATCGCCACTGCGAGCACCGCGCCTTCCGTGCCGAGTTCCAACCAGCTCGCATGGGCGAGCAGCCACAGGCACAACGCCGCGCCGACGAACGGAACGATCGCCGGCACCGCAAACGGCTCGCCTTCGACACGCGTCCCCGCCCGCGCGAGCTGCCAGGCGGCCAGGCACACCGTCAGGTAGAGGACGAGCACCGCGACGCTGGCCGCCGGCACGAGGCTCTGGAAGCTGCCGGTGGTCGCGATGACGAGCGTCAGGACGAAGTGCACCGCGATGGCCACGTGCGGCGTCCGATAGCGCGGGTGGATTCGACCGAGTGCAGCCGGCAGGACGCCGCCGGTGCCGATCGCGTACAGCGTGCGCGGCGTGGCCAGGGCGACGGCGCTCAGATAGCCGAACATCGAGATCAGCGTCGCAGCCAGCATGAATGCGCGGAACGACGGGCCCCAGAACACGCCCGCGGCGTCAGCCAACGGCGCTGTCGTGGACATCACCAGCGACGATCCGAGCGACGCTGCCGCGACCAGCTGCACGGCGCCGTACAGACACGTCACCAGGCTCAGCGCGATGAGCAGCGCTCTCGGAATGGTGCGCGACGGACTCGTCACCTCTCCCGAGAGTGCCATCGCCGTCTCGGCGCCGGAGAACGCAAACATCAGGATCAGCGTCGCGCGCCCCAGCGCATCGGCGCCTGGCCACGTGGGGGCGGGCACCTCGTGCCATCGAATCGTCAGGCCAACGACGATGAACAGGACGAGCGGCGCCAGCTTGGCGACAGTGATGGCCTCGACGAACCGCGCGCCCTGCCCGACGCCGCGCCGGTTCAGCGCGGCCAGGCCGCCCAGGACAGCGGCGAGGACCACGAAGCGTCCGCCCGATGTCCCGGCCCACTGCGCGTACCCGGCCACGCCGGCGGCAAGTGCCGTTGCGACGCTGGCTGTCGCGAGCATGTCGCTCAGCAACACCATCACGCCGCCCAGGAAGCCGGCCAGCGGACCAAACGCGGCGCCGATGTAGGCGTAACTGCCGCCCGCTTCGGGCACCCGGCTGCCCGCCACCGCAAAACACAGCGTCACGAACAGGATCGCGACGGCGCAGGCGAGATACGCCACCGGCGCACCCGCGCCGACCAGTCCGGCGACAGTCGCCGGCAGCACGAAAATGCCGGCGCCGACGATGGTGTTGAAGATGCTGGCGGACAGCGATCGCGTGCCGACAGCACGGAGCAGTGTCGGCGCTGCGGAATGGTCGTCTGACGAAGGCATCGGACGACAGCCTATCGCGACTCAACTGTATGTGGTCGCTGACGGAGCGGCGCGATGCTCCCGGGACCGCTATGCTGACTTTTTAGCACCACCGTGGTAGGCTCGCGGTTGAGTGAGGTCCGTGACATGCGACATGCTCTTCGACTGGCCGCGCGCAACCCGTTTTCGACAGCCGCCGCCCTTGGCGCCCTGACGCTCGCCATCGGGACATGCACGCTGGTGTTCTCCGTCGTGCAGGGGGTCCTGCTCCGGCCGATGTCGTATCGGGACGCCGATCGCCTCGTGGTCGTGTGGGAGACCAACGTCCGGCACGGCAGCCTGGAAAACACAGTGGCGCCGGCGAACTTCCTGTACTGGCGCGACCGCGCGCGCTCGTTCGAGGAGCTGGCCTCCGTCGCGATGACCTTCCGCGTGCCCACGGCCGTCCAGGGCCAGGCGCCCGAGATGGTGGCGCTCCAGATGGCGAGCGCGCCGCTGTTTCCAATGCTTGGCGTTGCTCCCGCGGCGGGGCGGACCTTCACTGTCGCGGAGGATCGCGACGGGACGCCCGTTGTCGTGGTGAGCCACCGCTACTGGCAGACGCGGCTTGGTGGCGCGCGCTCGGCGATCGGACGGGCAGTCAGCATCAACGGCAACCCGAAAACTGTCATCGGGATCATGCCCGCGGGCTTCTCGGTGCTGGATCCTGAGGTCGATCTCTGGGTGCCCACCGGCTTTGGCGAGGAAGACCGGATCCCGCACGGGCGGTATCTCTTCACCGTCGGCCGGCTGAAGCCGGGCGTGACGATCGCGGCCGCGCAGGCGGACATGTCCAGCGTCGCGGCGGAGCTGACGAAGAAGTTTCCCGCCTTCGACACCGGCTGGGGCACGCGCGTCGTCCCACTGCACCGTCAGGTGACAGGCAAGGTGCGGCCGGCGCTGCTGATCCTGTCGGGCGCTGTCGGCTGCGTGCTCCTGATCGCGTGTGCCAACGTCGCCAACCTGCTGCTCGCCCGCAGCACCGCGCGACGGCGCGAGCTCGCAGTCCGCGCCGCCCTTGGTGCGGGCCGCGCACGCCTGGTTCGCCAACTGCTCGCTGAAAGCCTGTTGCTGTCCGGCGTGGCCGGTGTGGGCGGCTGGCTCCTGGCCATGGCGGGCCTGCGCCTGTTGCAGAGTGGTGTGACCGACAGCTCGACGATCCCGCGACTCGCGGACGTCTCGCTCGATCCAGGCGTCGCGCTCTTTGCCATCGCGGCAAGCCTGGCCACGGCCGTCCTTGCAGGCTCGCTGCCGGCGATCGCCGCGACGCGGCTTGCGCTGGTCGAGGCGCTCAAGGACGGCGTCCGCGGCTCGACGACGCTTGCCGGCACGCGCCTGCGTCCGGCGCTCGTGGCCGGACAGGTGGCGCTGGCCGTGATCCTCGTCGCCGGGGCGGGCCTTCTCGTCAGGAGCCTGGCACAAGGTACTGGACGTCAAGCCTGGCTTCACGTCGCAAGGGGTCACGACACTGCCGATTGCGCTCTCGGAGTCGTCCTACGCGACGCCCGAGTCGCGCACGGCGTTCTATCGTGAGGTCATCGCCCGCACCGCCGCGCTGCCCGGTGTCGATGCTGCCGGTGCCGTGAGCTTCCTGCCCATGACCGGCCTGGCCTCGGCCACGACGTTCACTGTCATCGGCAGGCCTGCGCCGGCCGCCGGCGCGGAGCCTGTCGCCGACGTCAGAATCGTCTCTGGCGACTACTTCCGGGCCATGGGCATCCCGCTCGTGAAAGGGCGATTGTTCGAGGACGGCGACAGCGGCCAGCGCGCCCACGTCGTCGTCATCAATCAAGCGCTGGCTGACGCGCTCTTCGCCCACGAGGATCCGCTGGGCCGGGAGCTGCACATCAGCTGGGACTCGGACCTGCCGGACCGTATCGTCGGTGTTGTCGGCAACGTGCGGCACGACAACCTGGAGGCGCCCCTCAAGCCGATGACCTACCTGCCGCATACACGCTTCGCGAACGACTTCATGACGCTGGTCGTCAAATCAGGGCAGCCGCTCACGGGGATCGGGGCGGAGATGACGCGCGTCGTCCGCGCTGTCGATGCCGGTGTGCCGGCCGGCACGGCGCGCCCGCTCGACGATGTCATCCGGCAGACGCTGGCGACGCGCCGGCTGATGATGACCCTGCTTGCCGCGTTTGCCGCCGTCGCGCTTGTGCTTGCCGCGCTGGGCATCTACGCTGTGACGTCGGCCGTGGTGGCCGAGCGTCGGGGCGAGCTGGCGATCCGGATGGCGCTCGGCGCCGCGCCCGGACGCGTGCTGCGGCTGATCGTGGGCCAGGCGCTTCGGACGGCGTCTATCGGCGCCGCCATCGGAATCGTCGGGGCGTTTGCGATGGGTCGTCTGCTCGAAGGGATGCTCTTCGAGGTGCGACCC